>NZ_CM173605.1:0-4893902 GCF_057802075.1 Roseofilum sp. KMC-1 | reverse complement strand
ATCATAATTACATTAAAAATATTAAAATCAGAGATAGGCATATAAAACTATGGCAATGCCTATCTCTCTTTAGCTAAAATCTTGAATTACTGGCTTTCATCACCTTGACTATCGTCGTCAGAATCAGAATAGAGACCCGTATTAGTAGATCTCTTAATACTTGTGCTGGTTTGCCCAGCTACAATAAGATTTAATTGACTTTCTTCATTGATCTGAAGTTTGGGATTATAGCGAAGTTCTTGTTCAAGCACTTCACTAGAAATGCTGGTAAAAGCAGGCTCTACTGCAAACAACATTGCAAAAGGTAGCTTTTCAGAACACTTCTCTTCAGTACCTAACATTTTTACCATTGCTCTGATCCTCTAAGAGTAAATTTAAACCGGTCGTTTATATACTGTCATTCTACTGATAATTTATCAACTTGTACAAATGGGGTTTAAGGGGGATCTTGAGGCAACGATCGCGGCTTGAAAATGTCACCAAATTTGTTTTTATTCCAAGAAATGGGAAAATATGGGATAATGTAGGGTAAAAAGATACAAAACTTAACCCAATTGATTCAGCTATGGAACTTCAAGAAGTCCTCAAGTGGACAGATGATTTGATTTTTGCGAAAACAGGAAAGCGTCTGGATTCCTTACAGCAGGCGATTTTGGAGGGAGTTTGGGAACGTCAAGAATATAAAACCATTGCGGAGGAATACCACTGCTCTACGGATCATGTGAGAAAGATGGCTTGGGAATTGTGGAAATTATTATCAGATGTGTTGGGAGAAGATGTAAAAAAAAAGAATGTTAGGGCTATTTTAGAAAATGTGTCGTTTTTCTATTCTAATCCTAATATGCATATGGGTAACGGCAATATAAATATTTTTCACGACAATTATTCAAATTCACAAGTAAAAGAACAAACTTCTATTAATAAATCGGACAATTTTCAGGCTGAAAAGATTCACGATCGCACCCACATCCCCAAATACGATCGCCTCTATCCCCACCGCACAGAGGAACTCAACACGCTCAAACACTGGATACTCAACGAAAATAGCGCCATTATCACCATCTATGGGTTATCAGGAATGGGAAAAACAGCCCTCGCAACTCAACTCGTAGACGATATCGCAGAGCATTTCGATCGCCTAATCTGGTATAGTCACCGCACCTTCCCCAATCTTAACGCCCTCACCACCGACTTGATCCAATTCCTCTCCCAAGGAGACGCAACCGAACATCGCGCACTACTCGACTACTTGCGATCGCATCGTTGCTTCATTATCCTCGACGACTTCCAGGAAACCCTCACCCCTGGAGAACTCGTTGGGCGCTACTTACCCGAATACCAGCGTTATGGTAAATTGCTGCAAGATATTGGGCGATCGCCCCACAACAGTTGCTTACTGATTCTCAGTTGGGAACAACCCCCAGAAATAGCCACCCTCGAAGCAGAAAACCGTCCTTGTCATAGTCTCCTATTATCCGGTTCTATCCAACTCGCGCAAGAACTCTTGAAAAACAAAGGATTAAGCGATCCAGAGCAATGGTTAGAACTCATCAACCGCTACAGTCAAAACCCTTCATGGCTTAACATTATTGCTGCTACAATCCAAGACCTATTTAACGGTAGCGTCGCCCAATTCTTATCCTATCCTAACCTATTTCTGGGTGATATAGAACTAACGATCAGAGACCATTATGATCGTTTATCTGGTTCCGAAAAATTTCTATTATCCTACTTAGCTCATCAAGAGAATATCACCGATTTATCTAACCTCCCTTCAGAACCATTCCCCTCAGAATTCAATCTGTTAGCCAACATTTCCTCTTTAAGAAAACGGGGCTTAATTCAAACATCTCTAGACTCTAAACACTTCCAGTTGATTCTAGAACCCATCATTCAACACTATAGCGCTTCGCACGACAATGACGAACAGTTGGAACGATCCCCCTAAATCCCCCTTAAAAAGGGGGACTTTTACTGCCCCCCTTTTTTAAGGGGGGTTGGGGGGATCGATAAGTGTTATCATTAGACTAATTACAGGGTTCAAATCAAAGATGAGAAAAGAAACTCTTAACACCATCTTAAACGAAACCTGTCAAGGACTAAAAGCCCTATATGGCCAGAAAATTGACCAAATCATTCTCTATGGTTCTCAAGCAAGAGGTGATGCAGAACCTGACTCAGATATCGATCTTTTAATTATCCTGAAACAAGACTTCCAATACTCTGAAGAGAGCAACAGAATTAGCCAAACAATTGCCGATTTATGCTTAGAACATAATACGTTGATAAGCTGCGCTTTGGCCAGCAGTCGCCAATTCTAAGAGTATAACAATAGCTTTTTTCGTAACATCCGCCGAGAAGGAATACCCCTATGACACCAGAACAGCAAAAATTGCTGGAAAAAGCGACTCGCAGTCTACAAGCTGCCAGAGAATTAAACCGTACAGGTTTTCCGGATTTTGCGGCATCGCGCACTTACTACGCTATGTTTTACATTGCCACAGCATTTTTAGAAGGCGAGGGGTTGTCCTACTCTAAGCATTCAGCAGTTATCGCTGCTTTCGGTAGGATATTTGCTCGCACTAACCGCATTCCGGTTGAGCTACATCGCTATCTCATTGATGCGGAAAGAATCCGATTAAGAGCTGATTACAACACTAATACAGTCCACTGGAGTTAGTTAGGGCGATGCGCTGCGCGATACCTTCGCGATCGCCAAACACAATCCACATCTAGAGTTATAAATCTTCATTAACAAACTTGACCACTATAGATAGTGTGGTTTAGGATAAATACCCCTATCTATAATCAAGCCAACGCAACCGCCGTGAACCACCTACTCGAATGGGAAGCCAGTGGAGTCGATCGCCAGCTTACTCAGCTTAACGTCATTCCCCTCGAAGGACAAACCCCCTACAACTATCTGCTCTACGCTGATGACCTGCCCCGGCGCAAAGATGGCCGCCTGCGAGCCAATATTATGCAACGCTATCAGCATCTCAAGCAAGGGGGATGGTGGTGTTCCGGCATTAACCCCCTTACTGGAGAAGATGAAGACTGGGGATGCTTCAAACCCGCTCAACCGAGATATGCAGACGGCAAACCGATCAAATACGAACATCCCCCCAAAACCCCCACCGGACTCTTTGCGCTCAGGGTTACCCAGTCCATCTGGCAAACCATCGCCAACCGGGGAAACCTCCCCCTAAGCGCCGAACAGCTCCAGCCCCAACGCTCCGATCTCGGCTTTTGGCAGTGGGTCAAAGATAATCCTAGCCTGCCCCTCTGCATTACGGAAGGAGCCAAAAAAGCAGGCGCTTTGCTCACCGCAGGCTATGCGGCAATCGCCCTTCCCGGCATCCATAGCGGCTATCGCATCCCCAAAAATGACCAAGGTCGGCGCATCGGCCACCCCCATCTAATCCCCGAACTGCAACCCTTCATCACCCCCAACCGCCCCATCACTATCGTCTTCGACCAAGACAGCAAACCCCAAACCCTCGGCTCTATGCAAAGCGCCATTCGCCGCATGGGTTACCTGCTGCAACAAGCCGGATGTCAAGTCAACATTGTCACCTGGAACCCGGAATGGGGAAAAGGCGTAGACGACCTGATCGCCAGCCAAGGTGCAGCCAGCTTTCATCAAGCTTACAACCAAGCCATTCCCTTTGAGCGCTGGAAAGCCACCATCACCCAACAGCTCACTCATCCCCGCACCCTCACCCTCCATGAGCGCTACTTTCCGGCAACCCTTTCTATACCCGAAACCGCCCAACTCATCGCCATAAAATCGGCCAAAGGAACCGGAAAAACCCAACTGCTCGAAACCATTGTTAAACAAGCCAAACGCACCGGACAACCTATCCTCGTCATCAGCCATCGGGTGCAACTGGTCAAATCATTAGCTGCTCGGTTCGGACTGCCAGCGCTTACCGATGAAGCCTCCCCAGAACCGGGGGTGGTGCTATGCATTGACTCTTTGCATCCCAACTCCCGCGCTCAGTTGAACCCCCAAGACTGGCAAAATGCCCTTGTGGTGATTGATGAAGTCGAGCAAGTCCTGTGGCATGGTTTAAACTCCAGCACCTGTCGCCGTCATCGGGTGGCTATTCTTAACACATTGAAAACTTTAATTCAAAATGTTTTAGGGGGTAGCGGTCAAGTTTGGGTCGCCGATGCAGACTTAAGCGATATTGCCCTAGATTATTTGATTGCCCTATCTGGAATTGACCCGGAGGTGGCGGTGGTGGAGAATACTTGGAAACCGAGCCAGGAAGAGGCTTGGCAGGTCTATAGCTATGAGGATAAAACCCCTGAGCGGCTGGTGCAAGATTTAGCCGATCATATCGCGGCTGGGGGCCGGCCGATGGTCTGTTTGTCGGCTCAGAAACGGGGGAGTAAGTGGGGAACGATTACCCTAGAGAGCTATTTACAGCAGCGTTTTCCAGAGGGGCGGTTTTTGCGGATCGATTCGGAAACTCTGTCCGATCCGACTCATCCAGCTTATGAATGTATGGGCGAGAATTTCGATCGCCTTTTGAGTCAGTATGATGGGGTGTTGGCTTCTCCCGCGATTGAAACGGGGGTGAGTATCGATCTCATGGGTCATTTTACCTCGGTTTGGGCGATCGCTCAAGGCATTCAAGGGGAAAACTCGGTACGCCAAGCTCTGTCACGGGTGCGGGAAAGTGTGCCTCGCTATGTCTGGGTGGCTCCCTATGGCTTTAACCGGGTGGGGAATGGTTCCACCTCTCTAGCCAGTTTGCTCAGTTGCGAACATCGGTTAACCCAGGTGAATATTCGTCTATTGCAACAATCGGATTTTACCGAGTTGGACGGGTTGGATCTGGGATTTCAAGCCGAATCCCTGATGACTTGGGCCAAGTTGGCGGTACGGTTTAATGGGGGGATGGTGCGGTATCGGGAAGCGGCGATCGCCGGACTCATGGCGGAAGGTCATGTTTGTCAGAGTGCAGTGGAGCAGACGCAAGCGGTAGAGGAGGAGAGCGAACCGAGCTTGAAGACTACGATCGATCGCGTTTTAGAGCAAAACTATCAGGCAGAGTGTGAGGCCATTGCCCATTCTGCTATCCAGCCAATTTCCGTAATTTACCCGCAAGAGCCGTATCATCGGTGTAGCCTAACTCCGGATCAACGACGCAGATCTCGCCATCAGGAATTGTGGCAAAAGTATGGCATTCCGGTTACTCCGGAGGTAGTGAGTTTAGACGATCGCGGCTGGTACGAGCAATTACAGTATCATTATTTTCTCACCGTCGGTCGTCCCTATTTAGCCGATCGCGACACTGCCATGGCACGAGAATTACTCTCACGGAGATCGGGCGGTCTATTTTTACCTGATTTTAATGACTCTCAATTGGGGTCAAAGATTGGTACAATGGAACTGTTAGGCATTCCGGGTTTAATTGCCGATTCAGAGCGGGTATTTATGAATACCGATGTTGATTTACAGCAATTACAGCACATTGCCCTATGCAACCGTCAGGAAGTGCGATCGCTCTTCAGTATTGGACTGGCTAAAAATGCCTCTGGAATTATGATCCTACGCCGGTTTATTAACCTCTTGGGCTATGGTTTAGAGCATCAACGCACTACCAGTCTCAAGGGTTCCGGGAAACGCTTACGGATCTATGGCTTAGTTTGTCCGGATGATCCCAGAGAACAGGTGTTTCAGCAATGGTTACAGCGCGATCGAACAGACGAGAAAACCTATCCTCGAATTCCTTTAAGGCTTCCTGAGATCGCGACAGTAGAGCAGTCGGAGGGCAATCGCTATCAACAACTGAGTTTATTTGGGTAATTGAGTCGATACATACAGCGCCAAGTGCTATATATCAATACCTTTGATATTACCCAATCGTTTTTTTTATTTTTTTTGTATTAATAGCTACAAAAATAAGTCTAACACCCTAAATCTTGGTACGGTTTGCAAGTTCCTGAGCTGATTTTAATAAAGTTTTGTAAACAATATTCAGATCATCTCCAAAACTCTACCTTATACTCAAAGTATTCAGAAAATCTCAAAACATAAAAAAAACCTAATATGTACCTTTTGAAATCTGACAACCCTTATAAAACGCCATTAAAAGCTCAAGGGACTTCCATGGATGAACATCGGGCAAATACCCTATTCAATCAAGCACCGACAGGAATGCTGGAATGGTCTCTAGAGGGTAAGATTCTGAGGATTAATCCTCGGTTTTGCCATCTGATTGGTTATCACGAATCAGAGTTGCAAGGCCATTCGCTGATGGAAATTATTCATCCCGATGATATTGAGAGCGATCGCACCTTTCTCGATCAACTCTTAGGAGGAGAGTTGCAAACCTTCATGCAAGAAAAACGCTATCTGCATCAGGATGGCTCCATGACTTGGGTTAATTTAGCGGTTTCCCTGCTCCATACGAGTACCTCCGCTCCTCCTACCTTGCTGGGAGTGGTGACGGATACCAGTGAACGTCAAGCGGTATTACGCGATCGCCGCAAGGCACAACGAGCCTTAAAAGAGAGCGAACGGCGCTTTCGAGCCATTTTTAATTCTTCCTTTGGATTTATTACTATTCTCTCTCCAGAAGGACAAATTTTAGAAGCCAACCACACCATCCTAGAATTTGCCGGAGTGCAACTTTCGGATGTCATCGATCAAGATTTATGGAAGGCTCCTTGGTGGCCGCAGGATTGCGCGAATCAGGAACAACTCAAAGCTAAAATTAAGCAAGCAGCTAAGGGGAAAACCCTGCGCTCAACCGTTGATTTTTTGGGAGTCAACGAGCAAAAAGCTACAGTAGATTTTTCCCTGAAACCAGTGATGGATTCCTGTGGAAAAGCCGTGATGCTGATTGCTGAAGGACGAGATATTAGCGATCGTCAAGCCTTGCAACAAGAACTGGTCTGGCGAGATCAACTCTGGAATGCCTTCTTCAATGCTGCTCCAATTGGCATGGCAATTCTGGACAAAAAGATGCGCTTTGTGCAAGTCAATGAAACCCTAGCCACAACCAATGATAGTGCGATCGGCGATCATCTGAGCAAAACCATTACCGATATTAACCCCCATCGAGCCAAAACTCTCGAACCCCATCTCAGGCAAGTTTTAGCGACAGGTAAACCCCTACTCAATGTGGAAGTTTCCCATGAAACTCCACGGTTATCGGGAATTGTGCGTCACTGGTTAGAAAACTACTTTCCCCTCACCACCGAGCAAGGTCAATCTAAAGGAGTGGGGATGATCTGCATTGATATGACCGCTCGCAAACAGGCAGAACAGGCTTTACGCCATTCTGAATCCTTGTTAATCGAAAAAAATCAACAACTTCAGGAAACTTTATGTGACCTAAAACGCACCCAATCCCATTTAATTCAAGCAGAGAAAATGTCATCTCTGGGGCAAATGGTAGCCGGATTAGCCCATGAAATTAATAATCCGGTGAATTTTATTTATGGGAATTTGGCTCACGCAGAAACCTACATGAAAGACTTAGTAGAAATTCTGCAATTGTATCAATACCATTATCCCCAACCTCATCCCTCGATCGCGGAAATTAAAGAAGCCAAAGATCTGAATTTTCTTCTGGAAGATTTGCCCGAACTGCTCCATTCTATGACCGTGGGTACAGAGCGCATCAGAGAAATTGTCAAATCCATGCGGACTTTTTCTCGTTTAGATGAATCTGCCGTTAAATCTGTTGATATTCATCAGGGGATTGATAGCACCTTACTGATTCTGCACAATCGCATGAAAGTTAAACCCGATTATCCCGGAATTGAGGTGATTAAAGAGTATGGAGAATTGCCCAAAATTGAGTGTTATGCGGGACAACTCAATCAGGTGGTGATGAATATCCTCAGTAATGCCATTGATGCCATTGATGAATCCCTTTGCTCGAAACAAGGGCATTTAGAAGAACCCCGTGAGGGTCAAATTCGGATTACTACCCAATTGTTAGATTCAAAGTGGGTCGAAATTCGGATTAAAGATAATGGGATGGGCATTCCAGAGCGCGTTAAACAACGGTTATTCGATCCTTTTTTTACGACTAAACCAGTGGGAAAAGGTACAGGTTTAGGTTTATCGATTAGTTACCAAATTGTCGTCAAAAATCATGGAGGTAACATGGATTGTCATTCGATTCCAGGAGAGGGGACAGAGTTTATTATTCAAATTCCCTGCCAACAAAAATAGCTCTAGTAGGGTGCGTTTGTAACGCACCCTACTAGCCCAGGAAAAATTGATCTCAAGGGTGCAAATCTCTGTATTATCCCTCACAAGCTAGATAAATAAGAATGCCTAGCAAGCGCTCGATTGGCTCTATAGGATAGGCTTCTAAGTCAATGGTTAAATCCGTATCTTCTAATTTCAGAAATTTCCACAACTCTCCATTGGTGACGCAACCATAAATCGCCCGATCTGTCCGTTGGTTAAACAGTTGAGCGGCTACCATTTCTGCTCCGCATTGCCCTAATCCAGCATTGAGGTTTTCTGGCTTGGCTTCGACTAGCATAATCACTGGATTTTCTAAGACTAAAAGACGGGGCGATCGGGCAATTAAAAAATCGACATAGCCGACTAATTGTCGGGTTTCATCAATATTGAATTCTCGTCCAGAAAATAGGCTAATTTGATGGGAGGATAACCGACGAACGGCGGTTAAAATGGGATTAATAATCCATTCACTGCGAGCTTTTTCATTGCCCTGAGCTAGGGCAAGGGGCAGATTTTCCGCTAGGGTTGCTTTCAGCAGGGTATCGGCTTCAATGGGGGGGACTGGGGATAAGAAATGAAGGGTTTCGTGAAGGGTTAAACCCAACTCGTTTTGAACTCGCAGAAGATCGAATTTGCTATAAGCCATGGCAGGTTCTCCAAAGTACCAGATTGACAGAGGAAACCTCTATACAAGATCCTTCGATCAATGTAACCCCAAAGGGAGCAAAATTGCTATAGCACAGCCATAGGCTTTACTAGGGCGATCGTGATAAAATCAGTTTTATAAAGTACACCCCCATCAGAGTAATTATCAAGTAATAGGACAAGTCGGATGATAACACATCTTTTTTTAGCCAACTTAGGAGGAACTCTAAATTTAGTTGCGAGTGCTTTTATCGGTGGAATTATAGGGGCAACATCGACCTTTATTCTCTTTCTTCTTTTAAGTAAAAAATATGAGCAAGAAATCAAAAAAATTAATGGCTACACGGCTAAGTTAAAAAGTCTTGAAAATAATGTTTTCACCCTCAAACATAAAACCCTAGATCTGGTTAAACAAGTAGGGAAGCTTCAAGAGGAAAAAGCCCAATTACAAGCCAAGATTGACGAGCTGAACAATTCAGCTTTGAATCTTGAAGGTCAAGCAAAAAAAGTTACTCCAGAGATTGGGAAAACTCTCAAAGAAAAACCGATCAAAAAAATAGGGCTATACCAATACATTTTAGAGGGGTTGGAAAAAACTATGGATTTTTATAATCCCCAAAATCATCAAAGCTTTGAATATTATTTACAATCCCTAAAAAAACCAGCCGAGCAATTGTGGGAATCTTATAGATCGAATCAGGTTAAAGTGAATTACTCCGATCCATCAACTCAAGCCGCTTACTTAATACGTTATTACCCCCATTATGTCCAAATGACTTATGAAATTTTACAACAGTGTTCACAATTTTTCGCGTTTGGTGAGAAAATAAATGCTTGCTTTTTTGGAGCAGGGCCTTGTCCAGAAGTTGCTGGTTTAGCTCAATTTTTAACCAAGTATTATCCCCAAACAAAGGAGATTTTTGTGCAGGTTTATGATATTGCTTCTGACCAATGGTCTCTGAGTCGAGCAATCACTAAAGATTTCGTAATTCCTAATTTATGGAAAGGTCAATTTTCTGGAAATGCTTATAATTTAGATTTATGCTCGTCTAATAGCTTTGAGTCAGTTTCAGACGCGATCGAGAATAGTCATCTTTTTGTCTTTCAAAATTGTCTGAATGAAATATGGAATATATCGACGACGAAAGAGAATATTAAGTTTTTGCTTGAATCTGCTCCTTTAAACAGTTTTATTGTTATTGGAGATCTTCGCTATGCTCAAAACCGATATATATTAGAAGATATTGCCAAATTCGTGCAAAGAACGAATCATTATAAACTGATAATGCTAGATGAATTAGACATACGCTCTTCCTTAAGAATCCCTCAAATAGTGACACAAAATTTGCTAACGAGCGAAGGGTATTTAATTCCTCGCTCCCGCATTAAGTTTATGTTTTTAGTGATTACCAAAGTCTAATGAATAAGGACTTGATAATGCTCGATCTGATTTTTTTAGGGTAAAAGTTCCAAATTTTTTACCTTTGATTGAGGTTCGAGATCATGCCATCCGACTAAAGAAGGCGAATTAGGATTATGTTTTCGGTAATTTTCTCTTGCTCGATCAAAGTTGGTCGTTGCATAGCAATATTGACAGCCAAATAAACAACTGTTATACATGCCAATATCGCGGCTTTTCACACAACCACAAGCTTCTCTCTGACCCGTATCTTTCTTATGACTGACTTCTATGCCAAAGATTTCCTTGATATAATCATCATCTATGCATTTACCATGGTGAATGCTATAGGATTCTAAGTCATAGGGTTCGGCACAACTAAAAAGCTGGATCTTGTGTTTTTGAGCAATCTTTTCTATTGAGGGTAAAAATTTTTCAAAAACTTTTGGAGTTTCTTCTAAGGGATAAAAGGTAATCTCTTTTTCGGTTTCAATCTTTTGGAGACGATAGTTATTTTTGCTATACCGATCCATAAAACTAATTACGCATCGGTGGGTATAACCAGAAAGTTGACTGGCAATGTAAGTATATTGCTGAAGATGGAAATCTATATCAGTATCTTGACTAAAAACAATGGGATCGTATCGCCAAATTACTTTTTGGCTACCGATGAGATGGGCTAATTTTTGAAAGGTTTTAATGGTGAAAGATAAAGGGGTTTGATTCTGGTCTATAAAGTTTGGATTATTCATTACTGTGAACTGAAAGTAGTATTGATATCCCAGTTCATCTAAGAGCGCTAAAGATGACAGTAAAGGGTGGGGGTTGCGCGTCCAGAATACAATAACTTCAACATCTTTTGGAGTCAAATTAATACGGGAAAGTTGCTGGGAATTAAAAGGATTGGGGACGACGCAGTAACCGGCTCGAATCCGGTTGATAAACCATTGATGATAAAAGGCAGGAATATCAGTTCGTCTACTGGCGCTAATAATCATTTGGCTTTCACTTTAGATGAGAGTAAGATGGTTATCTGTTATGCTAACAAAGTTATTCAGTAGATAGCAAGTCTAACTCTAGTTTCAGCAAATTTGCTTATGCGTATTTATGGTAATCGTGCGATTAAAACACTTTCTGGTTCTTTGACTCGCCCGACGGCGGGACGGGTGCGGGAGGCGGTGTTTAATATTTGGCAAGGTTCGATCGCCGGTTGTCGCTGGTTAGATTTGTGTGCGGGTAGTGGCTCGATGGGGGCGGAAGCTCTGTGTCGGGGAGCGAGTTGGGTGGTGGGGATTGAAGCTTCTGCTCGTGCTTGTGGGGTGATTCGTCAAAATTGGCAACAGATGGCATCAGCAGAGCGATTTCAGGTGCTTTGTGGGGATGTTCTGAAGGGGGTACAGCGCTTAGAGGGCGATCGCTTCGATCGCATTTATTTCGATCCGCCTTACCAAAGTTCCTTGTATCAGCCGATATTAGAGGCGATCGCCGATCTCGATCTGCTCTCAGATACCGGAGAACTCGCCGTTGAACACTCCCCCCAACTGCCTCCTCCAGATGAGGTGAATGGCTTGGAAATTCTTCGGCAAAAGGTTTACGGCAATAGTGCGGTGACGTTTTATCAAGTCCATCGATCCTCTTGAGAGGTCAAAATGGGGTAAATAGGACATAATGTTAATGAGGGGTTTAACCCCTCATTCTAGTTTATGCGGAAAATAAAGTATTCTAAGTTACATTTTCAGGATAGATAGTTATGACACCAGCACAGCAGATGGCTCACGTAAAAGTGAAGAGACCGGATAAAAATCCACCTCAATTTCCGCTATCTGATAGAGTATCAACAACTCCGGTTGTGGAATCTTTGGTTTCTATGGGGGACTCAGATTTACCTCTGTACTTGAAGTCATTTCAGATTCCCTCCGAGAGGATTGTCTATCCCTTCGATCGCTTGAGTGAACAACTAACGGCCGTGTCTAATGCTGCGGATATCACAGAATCTGGGTTACCGTTCTCTCCTGGGAAGGGGATTCATTTGGATTTAGAAAGCTTGCAGGGGTTTGAGGTGGTGAACCATCAGTTTGAACAGTGGGGTATTCAGTTTCGCAATGCGATCGCCCTTCAACCTTCTAATCCAGCTTATCCTCCGAAAACGGGAACCATGGTGTTGATTGCTGGGCCGAAAAATGGTTGGATGGAAGTGTTGTTTACTCGTCCAATCCGGGGATTGAGTTGTTATGTGACTAGCTCGCGACGGGTGACGTTGACGGGGTTTAATGAGCAGAATGAGGCGATCGCCCATACGGAGCTGCCAGAAGCTAATCTAGCACACTCTAAGGGTTCTCTCGATCCGAATGCTCTGTTGACGCTAACGACGGAGACAGCAGAGATTTACCGGATTAATTTTTCCGCTTTTGATGGACAATTTAGTGTAGATGATTTCTATTTTCATTGGGATTAGCGATCGCTTGGCGTTGGTAATCGATGATGGGTAATAGCTCTTCTAAACTTCTAAAGCAATTTAGCGATCGCCTGTGGAGCGATCGGCAATTAGGCGATCGGTTTATCCAAGCATTCGATAACCCCCCTCCCTTGCATCCCTGTATTCTCTGGTGTGAAAACCCCCCTTTAGAGCGTCCGTTTGCCGTGGAACCCCCCCAACCTTGGCAACCGGAGCGGGTGGATCGACTCCAGTTAGGCGAGCAACCGGGAAAACATCCAGCCCACGATCGCGGAGCCTATTATTGTTTGGACTTTTCTTCTGTGTTTGCTGCATCTCCTCTGTTGCAACTTTCTACTATTAAAATAGCGATCGATGTTTGCGCCGCTCCAGGGGGTAAAAGTTTATTCACCTGGCATACTCTGCAACCGGACTTACTGCTGTGCAATGAAGTCGTCGGCAAGCGCTTAGGAACCCTAATGGCTAACTTAAGGCGGTGTCAGGGTTCTAGGGTTTCAGAGCAGGAGGGAAAGGCAAGGATTCTCGTCAGCCAACTCGATCCCCAACGGCTTGCCCAACAATTCCCCCAAGCCTTCCAACTCGTCCTTGTCGATGCACCTTGTAGCGGTCAATCCCTACTTTTGAAACAGAAAAAAGTACCCGGATGTTTTCATAAAGTCACCCTTAATCGTAATGCCAACCGGCAAAAGCGGATCGTCGGTAATGCCGCCCAATTAGTCGCACCCCAAGGCTATCTCCTCTACATGACTTGCACCTATTCCCTCGAAGAAAACGAAGAAATTTGTTATTGGTTCCTGAAAAAATATCCCCACTTTCAACCGATTTCTGTGCCCCATCTCCTCAATTACCAATCCCATCTGACCGATCTTCCTTGCTATCGCCTTTGGCCTCATCAAGGATTAGGTGCGGGCGCATTTACTGCTCTATTTCAAAACCAAAACTTAGGGGAAGTCGCAGGGATTTCTAGGGAAAATTTAGCCGCGATTAATCGATTTAGTTGTGTCAATTATTGGCAATGATAAATCAAGTTTTTGCTTTGTAGGGGCGGGTTCACCCAGATCTAGGATACCAGTCAGCAATAATGTTAACCCGCCCTACCCCGAAGGCAATAGCCGAATTTTGTCAGCTTCATTTAATAGTATTCTTGGACTAAACTGGAATTGAGTTTAGCTAAATTAGATACGAGATAACCGAGAATGATATGAGGGGGAGGTGGGAGCTTTAAACCACACCACTGAGCTACATCTACAGATAGGGTAACGCAATCGGGGCCTTTACCAATACAGTAGATTAATCCTCGGTATTTACTGGAAATTTGCTTAATCGTTTGCTCTAAGTCGGAGTCAGGAATTGCAAATTTGACCCAGTGTTTGATGTAGGGAGTTCTATCGGAGCGATCGATATAGCCAGGACAGAGGGGGAATTTGGGGATTTTCGGTTTGAAGGCATACCATTCTGATTTATGGTTGTATTCAAACCAACACACAGAATGAGGAAAACCAGTTTCGCTAATGACAGTGAGATATCCCATAGCCCTCTCTGGATAGAAATATTTCCTCATTTTAGAGGACACTTACTCTAATTCTCTCAGTATCTCACAGTCTGGGGGGCGATCGCCAATTCTCTCAGTTTCGCTAAGTTGATAACATCGAGTTCTGGCTGTTATCATAGGTATAGTTAGTCTCAAAAAATTATGATAAATCGAGTTCCTGCTACGGATACCCTTACCTTCCGTCTCTCCAATATCGTTCAAAAATTAATGGATGAGAACCCTTGTTTTCGGGAGCAACTGGATCGACAGAAAATTACGGAGATGTTGTTGAATGTTTTTGAAAGTGTCGATCGCGATAGCATTTTATTGCTAGAAGAAGAGGAGTTACTCCGCCGAGTCGATCTCTTAATGGCAACGGAATTAGTTTATGGTATGTTAGATACACTGACACCAGAAGAAATGGCACAATTTGATGCCGCAGTTGCCGGGAGATAATCAGATTGGGTTATTTGCTCGATACAAATATTATTACTGCACTGGTGAAGAGAAATTCAAGGGTAGTGACTCGATTACAGTATATCGAAGGTCAAGGTGCAGAGATTTATCTGAGTGCCGTAAGTTACTATGAAGTTAAAAGAGGACTTTTGTATATTAATGCCACTCGGCAGTTGGCGAATTTAGAGATTTGGTGCGCTCGCATTCCTCTGTTATATTTGGATAACCTCAATATTTTCCAGAAAGCTGTGGAAATTCATGCCAATTTAAGACGCAAGGGAGAGCCAATGGAAGATGCAGATATTTTAATTGCAGCAACGGCGATCGCCCATAATCTGATTCTGGTTTCCCATGATTCCGATATGCACAGGGTTGAAGATGTGAAGTTGGAAGATTGGCTTTAGCTGGAGGAGGACAGGGAGCGATCGCGCCTCTGACTTCTGGAAGTTATACTATCTATAGTCTGTCCATATTGTAGGGGAGAAGATTATGACCCAAGTTTTTCCAGCGCAAGATGTCGTCATCAGTCGAATTTCTGAAATTGTCGATCGCTTATTCCAAGAAAACGAGAAGTTCAGAGAGCGATTAGAAAAAGATGAGGTGATGAGCATCTTTTCTAACCTATTGGCACAAGTGGATACCCAGGAGCTTTGTGCTGTGGATGAGTCGGAATTGACCGATCGAGTTGAGCGGGTAATGGTGAGAGAGGCTGTTGCGGGAACGTTGAACGAGCTAACGCCAGAACAGATGGCTATTTTTGATGCCGCAGTGGAAGGTAAATGGTAAGTCACCATGGGTTATCTACTGGATACGAATATTGTCACAGCAATTTTGAAGAATAATAGAAAAGTCCAGGAAAAAATGGGAAACCTAGATGTTTTAGGTGAAAGCGTTTTCCTCGCCGGAATGACTTACTATGAAATCAAACGAGGATTGATTGCGAATGGGGCAACTCGTCAGCTTAAGGATTTTCAGGACTTATGTCAGAAATATCAGGTAATCGTTGGCGATCTGGCGATTTTCGAGAGAGCGGCACAAATTCATGCCAATCTAAAACGGAAAGGAGAGCCAATGGAAGATGCAGATATTTTAATTGCAGCAACGGCGATCGCCCATAATCTGATTCTGGTGTCCCATGATTCGGATATGCACAGGGTTGAGGATTTGATGTTGGAAGATTGGCTTTAGGGTAGGCTGGAGGTGGAAGGATGTGGCAGTCTAATCTTGAGGTTTCGTTAGAGGCGATCGTGGTTCTAGGTGTTATACTATTGAGACCCATCCAATGGAGAGAGCGATGCAAATTACCCTTGAAATACCGGATCGAATCGCGCAAAGATTAGGTGGAGAGTCCAAACCTATCGAGCGCAGAGTTTTAGAAATACTTGTGGCTGATGCCTACAGTTCTGGAGCATTGAGTACCGCAGAAGTTGGCCGCACTCTTGGGATTTCTTCGCGTCTAGAGACTCATGCTTTTTTGAAGAGCATGGGAGTTTATTTAAACTATGATGAAGCGGAACTAGAACGAGATCTTCAAAGCATTGCAGAGTTAAAACAACGCCGCCAACCTTCACCTTTGATTGCGGGCAAAGCTAAAATTACAGGAGATTTGGTCAGTCCTATTGTGGATGAAAACGATTGGGAATGCCTGAAATAAGTCTCAGAAAATGAAGCGAAAAATCAGATTACCAGAACCAGAAATAGCCCAGTTTTGCCAGCGCTGGAAAATTGTTGAATTATCGGTGTTTGGCTCTATTCTGCGCGATGATTTTAACCCGAACAGCGATATTGATTTCTTGTTTACCTTCTCTCCCGATGCTCGTTGGGGATTATTTAAGGTGATGGAGATGCAGCAAGAACTGGAAAATTTGGTGAGCAGGCCGATTGATTTTGTCAGTAAAAGGGCGATAGAGCGTAGTGAAAATTGGCTGCGACGGGAAGAAATTTTAGGGAATGCAGAGATTATTTATGAAGCCCGATAGTCAAACCTTACTCGATATTGTTAAAGCGGCTCGCTTGATTATTCAGTTTCAAGAAGGGATCGACAAACCAGTATTTTTAACGAATCCAGAGAAACAATCAGCGATTATTTACCAAATTATGATTATTGGAGAAGCGGTCAAAAGGCTTTCAGGGGAATTTCGGACACAATATCCAGAAATACCTTGGTCGGCGATCGCCGGAATGCGAGATACAGCAGTTTCCTCTGCTATGAGGTACATTAATGACTGTTTTTAACGATAGCTAAAATGGCTCAAAGCGCTACCCAATCTGTTATTTGTTCCCCCCATTCCCCCACTCCCCCACTCCCCCACTCCCCCACTCCCCCACTACAGCGCTTCGCGCTGTAAGTTGATTCATGATTATGATGAGGTGGATTTAGATCTGGTTTGGATGACTGCTACTGAAGAGATTCCTGGTTTTTTGAGCTTAATTCAGGGGTTGAACGATAGAGACGTTCAGGACAATTAGGATACTTAAGAAAAAGACCGCAGTCTGATGGGTTCGGAATGCGATCGCGTGTCTCCAATTCAATTTAACGGGCTTGTTGTAGCACTAGCTACATTTGCTCAGTCTATTAGTGGTAATCGATAGACTTCAACTAAGCTAGAGCTGGCTCAAATGGCTTAAACGAACCTGTGGCTATATCAAATTCTTTCGTTGGGTTCTGTTGTCCCTCGCGAATTTTCAAGCCATCTGCTTTGGCGGTTCCCCTTAAAATGGCATACACTTGGTAGGGAGTTAAGTTAGGATTAGCTTCTAACATCAAAGCCACTGTGCCAGTGACAAAAGGTGCTGCTTGAGAGGTTCCACTGTCCACGTCCTCTTTTTGCCCTGGAAATGTAGATAAAATCTGCGATCCTGGTGCAGAAACAAAATTGATGGGGGTTTCAGAAGCCGCAGGTAACGACAGATTTATCATTGCATTTATCTCATCTAAAGCTCCAACAGCAATCCCTAAACCTTGTTCTGCGTATCGTGCAGGATAAAAGTATTCAGTTAAACCATCTGATAATTTATTTCCTGCCGCCATGACTGCTACTACACCTTGTTCCTTGGCATATTGGAGAGCTTCTTCGACACGCAAATCGGGTATTAATCCTACTTGCTGGTTCTCACCAGCTAGAGCCAAAGACATATTAATAATATCAGCACCAGCATCCACAGCGCGGCGAATCGCTTGTGCAATGCCAGCATTAGTCTCATCAACAGTTGGATTCGCACCATCTACTTTAGTACCAAGTACTCTGAAAGGAATAATCTCCGCATTGTAAGCGACTCCTGTTACATCATTGCTATCCCTTTCTGCTGCAATGATACCTGTTACATGGGTTCCATGTTCAAATCTGCCTCTGTCCCCTCTATCGTTCTTTTTGTCATCTGGATTAAAAATTGGATCGTTATCTCCATCAACAAAATCAAAGCCTAGGTCTCGATTGACCTTATTGATTAAATCAGGATGATTGTAATCAATTCCACTGTCTAGTACAGCAATCTTCACTCCTTTACCCGTAAAGCCTTGGGCCCAAACTTCTGGAGCATTGACAGCATTTAATCCATAGAAATCATTCGATTCATCGTTGACACTATCAAAAATATCTTCAACCTCTGGAAACGCAGTTGATAAACCCCTGGCACGTGCCACAGCATCGGCCGCATCCACTAAGCCAAATCCAAATTGAGAGGTAAAAGGCCCTTCTGCAATGGGATCGCGTCCTTCAAATTGACCATGACTGAGGAAATGGTCTAATCCAGTGGGAAAATTGCCTTGAGAGACAGCAACAGAAACATCTTGGTTTTGCTGTAGATAATAATCTTCGCTATAAAAGGCGCTAGGTTGCCGTCGTTCAAATACGCCATGACCTAGAAAATGGTTAAATCCAGCCACAAAGTTACCTTGAGAGATGGCATTAGCCACATCTGGGTTTTGCTGAACGTAGTAGTTCTCATCAAAAAGATCGTTCAAGTTTAACATGATGGGTTGACCTAATCAAAAAATGGAGTGTACTGTAATGACGAATACAGATGAGTCATTACTCAAGTGGGATTCGCTAGGGTAGTGCTTTCTGAATAATTGGGTGTAGAGATACCAGCAGAGATGCAGCACTTTGTGTGGTAATGAGGTAAAGCCCACAAGATCCCCCTAAATCCCCCTTGAAAAAGGGGACTTTTACTGCCCCCCTTTTTAAGGGGGGTTGGGGGGATCGAAATGTACCGCACATCAGCGAAAACTGCTGTAAGTCAAGGGTAAGCGGGTTCAAATAAACCCTCAAATGGGTTTTCTGGATTGCCTAAGTCCAAGATTTCTCCTTCTAAAGGATCGCCCAAAGAGTTGACATCTATCTCAACTTCAACAGGATCATTTCCTAGGGAAAGTCGGCTAATGGGTATTCCCCAACTCAGGAGAATCATTTGCTCTGCTTCTCTTGCAGATGGTCGAGTTCCATCGGCAAAAACAAACGCATCGATACCCGTTAAAGGATATTTTTTTCTGCCATTCACCCCAATAAGTTTGCCCTGCTGATTTAGAATTGGGCCGCCACTCATGCCTAATTCAATGGCATTGGTATAGCCAATCTGATAACCCCGATCTAAGGATTTCCTCGATACCATTTCAACCGTTCCCTGGGTTAATTGATAGGCTTTGAATCCCCAGTCACGAGTTTCTTCAGCTAATCCAGGCTGAAAGTGCCAACTTGGAAATCCAGCCGCATAAACGAGATCGCCCACAGATAAAGAGTTATTGGTTTCAATTTCAGCAACTTGATAAGCGCGATCGCTGCTAAACTCCACTAAGGCCAAGTCTAGATTGCTGAATTTTTCTGACTTTAACCAATGACCTGAATATCTGCGTCCATCAGCCGTTAGGATAGTATAGGTCTCTGATTCATTGTCTTCTAACACATGATGATTGGTCAGAACCAGATAACGATCTCCATTGCGCTCAACAATAACACCAGAACCCATACCGATGTCACCCAAAATACGCACGGTAATCTTTTGGGAAATATCTTCGACCGATGTTTGCATTTCCACCAAGGGAATATTGTTTGATGGTCTGGGATCGATATCCACTATCCATTCATCGGCTTGGGCCAAGTGATAGGTTTTCAAAAAGGAAACCCCTTGCCATGATAGGGAAAGTAATATCACCATCATGGCAATGCGGGCAAGTTTCACAGATCCACGGAGAGAAAATAAACACACAATTGTGAGACTCTAAATCAATTCAGGAAAAATCAGAGTGAATGGGCTAGATGGTTGCTGTTACTCTGGACTGTTCAAAGCTGCATCTGCCCAGTCCTCTACGGTTACATCACCAGATTGGGCTAAAGGACGACCTCCCGCTGTTGCGCTAATCATTTGATTGAGAGCTGCACTAGGATTAGTGCCAGGATTTAAGGTAACAATTGTATTTCCACTATCGCATTGGCGCTCGCGACCTTGAAGGGCACAAATCACGCCTAAACCATTGATGTTTCCAGTGCTTAACCGCAAACGGTTGCCACTAGCAATGGCATTGTTAAACCGAGCAGTCACAGTCTGACAACGAACTTCAGGAGTAAAACCACTGTTACTAAAGGCTTGGCTATTCCAAGTAATTAACGAGCGAGTAACGTTGCCTTTACTCACGATGGTTACAAAGCCACCATTAGCACCTTGAACACAAGAAAATTGAAATGGAGTTCCGGCTTCAGCTTTTTTTGATTCCAAAGCGATGCCACCGCACAAGGTCAAAGCACAGAGAATAGTAGTAGAGATTTTTTTGATATTCATGGAATTCAACTCCTTGATTGGGTTAATGTTAGTCATCTGGGTAGAAACAGAATTTTAAGTTTGATTCTGTCCCTGAATACTTGAGAGGTAGTGGGAAAAAATCCTGTCTCTGAAACTACCGTCCTTGTAAGACTTGCTGAATCTGCTGGTAGGCTCATGTTGGGGGTTGACTGCGATCTAACACGCGAGAGAACCCGTTGAAGCTATTCAAATTAAATTTCATGTTTTTGATTGGGTTAACGTCAGAAATTTTGGTAGATAAGGAATCTCAAGTCCGTTCCTTTCCCCGATTTATTTAGAGACACAATACCCCTCACACCCGAATGGACTAGACAAAAATCTACTGTTGAAACTCAAGCCATATCATTCCGCCCCAAGGGATTAAGTCGTTCCGAAGCGAGAACTTTAGAATTTCTTAATAATTTGAGCAAAAAAATAATATTTGCTTGTTTTTTTGGCATTTTTTATATTAAAGCAGGTCGTTCCCAGGCTGTCTATGGACATCTGAATGTTCTTTTGGGGGAATTTGGACAGAAAAAGTAAACATCCGAATGTTCTTTTGGGCAAGAGATGGGCAAAATAGCTTAGAAAAAGGGGGGGCGATCGCCTACAGGATAACAAGTAAAAAAAAACACAAATACTCCCTGTATTTTGGTCGGAAACTGGGCGATCTTGCCCTCTCCCTTTCAGATCCATTCATGTCCCAAAGGGAAAGGAAAATCCTTCTCCCACGGGAGATGAACTTGTGCCCCCTTCTCCTGCGTAGGGGGTAGAGGGATAAGGGAAAAGATAAGTATCAAATCAACTAAAGATTGCCCCACCATCGGTTACAGGGGTAAAAATACGGAATTATACTCAACTCCTGAGAGTAAACATCCGGATGATCCATGAAGTAAGAGTTGGTAAAAAAGGAGAAAAACTGTGTAATATATAATTGTCTTTCAAACCCGAAACTCAGACCTCAACAGTCTAAAATATGCGAATGTTGACCTCTGAGGCAATCAGTTCCCATAACATTCGGTATAGAGCCATGAATCAATAGCAGTTCGATCGCATACTCGCAGGACTCAACCCTACAGAGCGGCAAGTTTTGCACGAATTGCTTAATAATCGGGAAATCGCTACGACTGTCGCCAGTAATAAATCGGATGTGCAGAAAATTCGGCGCGGTATTTATCACTCTTTTGGCATCAAGAAAGATGATGGGCGCAGGAGAGGGCGCTTTTTTCTGGTTGCTCTATTTTTCAAATATAAACCGGAGTTGGTGAACATTCCCTACTTGAAGAACTTCCAGAGCATGAGTGCAGAAGACTTTGAGGAAATTTGCGATCGCCTCTCCACCCAAGAAAAACCCGTTTTACAGCAATTCCTCCAGAACCAAACCGACGAAGAAATCGCCGCTTCCTTGAATAAAAACTCCGGAACCATTCGCAAACAGATCCGCAACATCTATCACAAATTCGGTATTCGCGGCAATAGCACGACTCAACGAAATTATCTGATCCCGATCTTCTTTAAATACAAACCAGAATGGGTTAATATTCCGCCCTTAACCCAGCAATATGTAGGGGCGGGTTCATCAAGATCTCGCTGGGAAGAGGATAAAATAGGTGAAGCCGCCCTTACAGAACCCGCCCCTACAGAACCCGCCCCTAGGTCACCCAAAACGAACAAACAACACTGGGGAGAAGCGCCCGATGTCTCCATTTTCCATGGACGCAACGACGAACTAGACACCCTGCAAACCTGGATTACCCAAGATTGCAAACCGGAAACCTCAACCTCTTCAACAGCCATGCTCTGATCAAAGCCACCGCCAAAGACTACGTGCGCGAAAGCCAAATCCGCCTCATTCTCCAACCCATTGCCGACTACCTGACGAACCTCATCGACCTGCAAAATCCCCGCCCCTGGATCGAACAATTTTTACACAAATTGCGAAATTCCGTTTCCGTTCCCCATTCCCCCATTCCCCCACCCCCCCATTCCCCCACCCCCAAATTCCTCGGATACGCTGCGGGCAACCTGATCAACCTCCTCTGCCAACTGAAAATCAACCTCTCCCATACCAACTTTTCCCAACTCCCCATCCGCCAAGCCTACCTCAAAGGGCACAACCTCAATAATACCGACTTTAGCCGATGTCACTTTGTCGGCTCCGTATTTACCGATATCTTCGGCCCCGTCTTCTGTCTCGCCGTTAGCCCCAAAGAACGATTAGTCGCCATTGGAGATGGGTACGGTGCAATCCGCCTCTGGGGATTCGACGACAGCCAACCGGTTTTAACCCTTGAAGCTCATCAAGGTTGGGTACGCTCCATCGCATTCAGTCCCGATGGTAAGCTCTTAGCCAGTGGTAGTTTAGACCGTATGGTGCGGCTCTGGTGCGTGGAAACCGGAAACTGCTTGAAGACGTTGGCAGGTCACCTGGCTACAGTGCAATCGGTGGATTTTAGTCCGGATGGTCAGCTTTTGGCCAGTTCGAGCGGCGATCGCACGGTAAAGTTATGGGACGCGAGTACGGGCGACCTACTCCGGACGCTAACCGGTCATGAGGATGCCATTTGGTGCGTGCTATTTAGTCCCGATGGCACATTAGTCGCCACGGGAAGCGGCGATCGAACAGCTAAGGTTTGGAGCGTCAGTACCGGTGAATGTTTATATACCTTTGTAGACCATACCCGTCCCACTCGCACCGTCGTATTCAGTGGTAATGGGGAACTGTTGGCGACGGGAAGTGACGATATGACGATTCGCCTCTGGAATCTGCCAACGGGAGAATGTGTCAAAGTTTTAACGGGTCATCAGGATTGGGTGAGTTCCCTGGCTGCGAGTTTGCAAGGATCAATTTTAGCCAGTGGTAGTGATGATACTACGGTGCAGATCTGGAATTGGGAAACGGGGGACGGTTTGCAGACATTGCCTGGTCATTATCACTGGGTTCATGCCTTGACAATGAGCGATAAAGGGGACATTGTAGCCAGTGGAAGCAGCGATCGCACCATCAAAATCTGGGATACGCACAGGGGGGAGTGTCTGCATACCTTAACTGGACATACCGAAGGGGTGCGATCGCTCTCCTTGAGTGCCGACGCTACCACCTTAGCCAGTGGGAGCGAAGATGAGACGATTAAACTCTGGGATGTCCACCAGGGAGCATTGATGAACACCCTGCGGGTACAACCTCCCTATGCAGAGATGAAGATTGCCAAAATTGAAGGCTTAACTCCAGCCGCGATCTCTACACTTAAGGCTAATGGAGCGATGGAGTACAGTGCATAGCAGGGCGTTCAAATGGGCGATGAGGCGATCGCACTCTATTCCAGAGATCTCATCCTAATCTTGTCCTCTTCAACCACGCTAAAATGCCCATACCAATCATCGCGAAGGGCGATCGCTTTCGCAACTTTTTCAGCTACTACCCCACTTGAAGGTGCTTTAATCCGAAACAAAATGATACCCACTGTAGCAGGAAGTTTTAACCGAAAGGCCAACTCTCCAAAATCCTTGTCAAAGGTTAACAAAATTCGAGAGTCTGCCTGAGCTAGACTCAAAACCTCAACATCAGAGATGCCAGGACAATTTACCCTAACCCAAACCACATCATGTCCATCCTGTCGCAATGCTTCAACAGCATCAAGAGGAAAATTTTCATGGGCAAGAAAATTCATAGATTAGGCAGGAATAGCATACACTTTTTCAGACTTCAGAGAAGCACTAGCGTAACTCAGACAGGCTCGAATATCTGCAAGGCTAATACCCGGATAATTACGAACAATTTCCTCCTGACTCCACCCTTGGGCAAGAAGATCAATAATGAATTCAACCGAAAGCCGTGTTCCCTTAATTATGGGTTTACCGGCTAATATCGCTTGGTCAAGGGTAATTCTAGCTTCCCAATCCATAGTCATTACACCACAAATATTTTGCTATTAATATAGCTCATTTTCACACCAATCATCAACACCAGAGGCTAAAAATAAGCCGGTTATGCTCAACCTTCAGGCATTAAGTTCAGACCGCGATAAACTTGCTCAATGGGAAAACTAAGGTTAATACTTTTGAGTTCTATGATATCTCCTTTTTTATAGTTAAGGATGATCCATTCTCCCGCATCATTTTTATGATACAGATCCATTTCTATCTGAGTCGAGCTAACCAATAAATAATCAATTAGGGCGGGATTCTGGCGATACATTCTAAACTTGCCGCCTCGGTCGTAGGCTTCCGTGCTTTTGGATAAAACTTCCACAATTAAGCAGGGATAGGTGATATATTGACTGGTGGTTTTATCGCGATCATCACAGGTTACGCTGGCATCAGGATAAGTGTAGTCATGGGTTTCGGCAATATTAACTTTCAGGTCTGAATTTCCGGTTTCGCAACCACTCCCTTCTAAGTGATTGGAAAATAAAGTGGTCAGTCTGACGGAGATTAAGCTATGATTCTTGCTACCGCCACCCATGGCATAAACTTCGCCATCTATATATTCATATTTTTCGAGTTGGATTTCTTCCCAAGCAAAATACTCTTCAGGAGTTAGATGGGGGGAATTGTCTTGAGCTGCAATCATAAGTTATAGAGATATACAGTATTTATGAATTATAACATTATTTAAAAGGATCGCACCCTAGGCTATACAATGAGAGGAGGTACATCAAAGGTACATTTTATGGAATCAGGATGATGAAAAGATGAAATTACCGGGTTCTTGGACACTCCCTGAAGAGATTAAAAACCGTTTAGGCCAAAAAAGTGCAGGAAAACAACGGGCGATGGTTGCTGAAGGTCATCTGCTCTTGGTTCTCCATCAGGCTCCCAAGCATAATGAAAAACAGCGTCAAGCTATTTTCTTTTGGCGCGATCCTCAAGGAAAATGGCAATCGAGTCATGGAAAAATCGGTTTACAACCCCTCATAAAACACCTACAAACCTATGATGAAGAAGTCAATCAACTGACTGCCCAATATGAACAAGCACAACAGGCTGAAGATTATTTCCAGTTATTGGAAAATTTAGCTCCCCTGCGACTGGCGGCTCAGAATCTACATTTTGCCTTACAATCAGCACGAGAAGAAATTCCGGATGATCGGGATATCATTGACTTGCGAGATTCGGCTTATGAGATTGAGCGATCGCTAAGTTTGCTCCACGATAATATGAAAAATGCTCTAGACTATCGCATTGCCCAACGGGCTGAACAACAAACCCAAATTAGTCTAGAATCGATGAGAATGAGCAATCGCCTCAATATTTTAGTGGCTATTTTCTTCCCGTTAACTGCCACAAGCTGCGTGTTTGGTATGAATCTCAATAATGGGATTAACCCTGCTTCCGTACTGGCGTTTTGGTTTGTTCTAATCGTCAGTATATCCTTGGGATTGGTTGTGCGCCGTTGGATTGTTACAGGAAAGATCTGAACTGAATCGCCAGGAAACGGAGGGAAATACCTATACCCAAAGCCGTAAATCCCGAATCTCTAGGAACTCCAGTCTTTTCTACAATGGTTGCAAAGCGTTAATATTGAGTATCTGAAGAGACTATGCAACCGAATAATCCTAATCAATTTACAGAAAAAGCATGGCAGGCGATCGCCCAAACTCCCGATATTGCCAAAAGCTATCAGCATCAGCACCTCGAAAGCGAACACCTCATGAAAGCGCTCCTCGAACAGGAGGGGTTAGCTACCAATATCTTATCTAAAAGCCAGGTGAATCTACCCGCATTTCGGGAGCAAACCGAAGCCTTTCTTAAGCGACAACCGAAAGTGCAGGGAGGGGGTGGATCGATATATCTTGGTCGTTCCTTAGATGCCTTACTCGATCGCGCCCAAACCTATCAAAATCAGTATGAAGATAGTTACATTTCCATCGAACACCTTCTACTGGCTTTCCTCCAAGATGACCGCTTTGGTAAAAGCTTGTGCAAAGATTTTAAACTAGATGAAGCCAAACTCCAGCAAACCATTCGCGACATTCGAGGAACCCACAAAGTGACCGATCAAAATCCTGAAGGTAAATATGAAGCCCTAGAGAAATATGGGCGAGATTTGACCGAGGCAGCCCGGCAAGGTAAGCTAGACCCCGTGATTGGTCGGGATGACGAGATTCGCCGCACGATTCAAATTCTCTCCCGACGTACCAAAAATAACCCTGTGTTAATTGGAGAACCGGGAGTAGGGAAAACAGCGATCGCCGAAGGATTGGCACAACGCATCATTGCGGGAGATGTGCCCCAGTCTCTCAAAGACCGTGCCTTAATCGCTCTGGACTTAGGCGCACTCATTGCCGGAGCCAAATATCGCGGCGAATTTGAAGAACGGCTCAAAGCTGTACTCAAAGAAGTTACGGACTCCAAAGGTCATATTATTCTCTTTATTGATGAAATTCATACCGTCGTCGGTGCAGGAGCAACCCAGGGAGCCATGGATGCCGGGAACCTGCTCAAACCCATGTTAGCGCGGGGAGAATTGCGCTGTATTGGCGCAACCACGCTAGATGAATACCGCAAGTATATTGAAAAAGATGCTGCCCTAGAGCGCCGCTTTCAACAGGTGTATGTGGATCAACCCAGTGTTGAGGATACGGTATCGATTTTACGGGGACTCAAAGAACGCTATGAAGTCCATCATGGGGTGAAGATTTCCGATAGTGCCCTAGTTGCAGCCGCTACCTTATCGACTCGGTATATTAGCGATCGCTTCCTTCCCGATAAAGCCATTGATTTAGTCGATGAAGCCGCCGCCCGGTTAAAAATGGAAATCACCTCCAAACCGGAAGAACTTGATGAAATTGACCGCAAAATTTTGCAACTCGAAATGGAGCGTCTCTCCTTACAAAAAGAAAACGATCCCCTATCTTTAGAACGACTAGAGCGTTTAGAAAAAGACCTTGCCAACCTGAAAGAACAGCAACATGCTCTCAATTCCCAATGGCAATTAGAAAAAGACATGATTGACAATCTTCAGGAAATCAAAGAAGAAATCGATCGCGTCAACATTGAAATTCAGCAAGCCGAACGCAACTACGACCTCAACCGCGCGGCTGAATTAAAATATGGCAAACTCACCACCCTGCAAAAGCGACTCACCGAAGCAGAAACCCATCTTTCTCAATCCCAAACCACCGGTAAATCTCTCCTGCGCGAAGAAGTCACCGAATCAGACATTGCCGAAATTATCTCCAAATGGACAGGCATTCCCATCAGTAAACTCGTAGAATCCGAAATGCAAAAACTCCTCAATTTAGAGGACGAATTACACCAGCGCGTCGTCGGTCAAAATGAAGCCGTAACCGCCGTTTCCGATGCCATTCAACGGTCTCGCGCGGGCTTATCTGACCCCAATCGACCGGTTGCTAGTTTTATCTTTCTCGGCCCCACAGGAGTTGGCAAAACCGAACTGGCTAAAGCCCTCGCTGCTTACCTATTTGATACTGAAGAAGCCTTGGTTCGGATTGATATGTCCGAATATATGGAAAAACATGCCGTTTCCCGCTTAATTGGTGCGCCTCCCGGCTATGTCGGCTATGATGAAGGCGGGCAATTAACGGAAGCCATTCGTCGCCGTCCTTACTCTGTCATTCTCTTTGATGAGGTTGAAAAAGCCCATGTGGATGTCTTCAACATTATGCTGCAAATCCTTGATGATGGCAGGGTTACTGACTCCCAAGGTCATACCGTAGACTTCAAAAATACGATCATTATTATGACCTCTAATATCGGTTCTCAATACATCTTAGATCTGGCTGGCAATGATGATAATTATGAAGAGATGCAAACTAGAGTTATGGAGGCTTTGCGCTCTACCTTCCGTCCAGAATTTCTCAACCGGATTGACGAAACCATTATTTTCCACTCCTTGAAAAAAGAGGAACTGAGGAAAATTGTGCAACTGCAAACCCTACAGTTAGAATCTCGGTTAAGCGAGCGCAAAATAGCGCTGAAATTGTCTGATGTGGCCCTAGATTTTCTGGCTGCTGTGGGTTACGATCCGGTTTATGGGGCACGACCTCTTAAACGAGCGATTCAACGGGAGTTAGAAACCACCATTGCTAAAGGAATTTTACGGAGTGAATTTAAGGAAGGTGATACTATTTTTGTGGATGAAGAAAATGAGCGCTTAATGTTGAAACGGTTGCCTGCGAGTTTAGTGAAAACTTAAATTCTCTCAAGATGTCAAGAAACCCGGTTGTTTCAAAAAACCGGGTTTCTGGTATATCTTAAGGACATTGGGCAACGGTTTGATTTTCTTTCATAGCGATCAAATATTGTTCAAGTAAAAAAGTAGGAATTTGAGTGACTATCTCATTATCTTGATGTTGAATCACGCGATCAGGTTGACAAGAGAGTTGCAGCTTATCCGGTGTATCTAAGGGTTGGGGCACATATTCAAAGGAACAAGAAATTTGTCGCTGTTGACAACTGTCTAAAACTGCCGCAATAATCATGCCATGACTGCCAGGATAATCGGCAACTGAGTACCAATCTCCTTGATAGATCACTTCAAAACTGCGGCTGTTGCGTTGGCGACAACGTTGGGGTTCAAGTTTCGCCCATTGAGAGAGGTATTTACAAAGTGGGGATTGAGTCATTATCCCTTTAAAGATTGACAGGACAAGGTTTGCTCTGAGCAGTACCTGATATTGTATCAATGCTAGGGAGAAGTTGAACGTTCAATTTGTTGGACTAGATTCCAGAATTTGAGTATACCGAGGCTAAACAGTACGAGGGAGGTGATACCGGAGGTGAAAAATTCTAGGCTATTTCCCCCTAGGAGGCTAATGAGACTACTGCACCCTATCCAAGCGGCAATCCCGGTTAAGACTGATGCTGAGGTGGCTTCATCCCCTCTGGTGATTAACAGCAGCGCGATTCCCGTGCCAAGGACGCTGACTAATCCGGAAAGGGTTCCAGTGGTGGTAATGGCGATCGCCACTATACCATAGCGTACAATTAAGCCCCAGGTTCGCCGACGGCGATCGCTCCTACTCATCTGACTGACTCCAGAAATTCTCTCTCCTCTTATCAGCCCACACTCTCACCCTACGGCAATCTGTTACATTTATTGACATCATTCTCAGTTCTATTTAGATCCAGAAAAAGCCTGGTTTGCTTGGGCATAAATTTTCAATGCTACAGACATTTGCTGCTGTGCCGTTTCTCCTTGTGCCTGAAACCAAGCCAAAGTTTCTGTATCAACTTCAACTTCTACAGTAATAGGAGGCTTAGGCATTCGTAATTTCGCTTTCGCCCAAAACTGCTCCGATAGAGGAGGAATATCAGAAGTATCAATATCTTCATCCTTCATACCATCAATTCTAGACCAATCTGTTTTTGATATATTGCTCATAATATTTTCGTTCATAGGATAATGCCTTTCTTAAGGATATAATACGGATAGTTTGATCGTCTGGCTCAGTATATACAATAACAACAAAACGTCCATCTAGTATACCAATCGCACAGAACCTATCCTCCCCATAATTCTCTCGCTCATCTAGTTCAACAACCATTGGTAAGTTAAATATACGATAAGCATCTGTAAAGTCAAATCCATGTTTAATCTGGTTACTTTCGTTTTTGCCCTCATCCCACTCAAATTTCATAAACTGTGGATTTTAGTTGATTTTCCTGTAAAACTAGAATTTATCTCTTTCCCCTTGTCAAGGAATTTAATGTAACGTTTTATTTCAATCATCATCGGAGTCAATCATGAAACATAACAGCCTTTCTGCCACCCAATACTATACCTGGAAAACCTATCGCTGTGCCTATGCAGTCAGCTCCCCACCAGAATCCGATCCCCAAACGACTCCTCTGCTGCTTATCCATCCCATCGGTGTAGGATTATCCCGAAGATTTTGGGATCGCTTTATTACCGAATGGCGCACCCAAGGGTATAACCAACCCATCTATAATCCCGATTTACTCGGATGTGGTGAAAGCGATATGCCACGAGTTGCCTATACTCCTGAAAATTGGGCGGAACAACTGCACTATTTTATCGAAACCGTGATTCAAAAACCGGTGATCTTGGTAGTTCAGGGGGCTTTATTTCCCGTGGCTATTGCTTTAACTCAACGTCAAAATAGTCACCCCTGGCTGAAAGCACTTGTCCTATCCGGGCCCCCCTCTTGGCCAGTGATCACTCAAACCACTCCGGATTGGCAAAACCGCCTCCTCTGGAATGGTTTTGACTCTCCCCTAGGTAATGCCTTTTATCGATATGCCCGTCGTCGTCAATTTTTAGAATCTTTTTCCATTCGCCAGCTTTTTGGTGAATCCCATGATGTTGATGGTGAATGGCTAGATACCCTAAAAAATGGCGCTCAAAACCCGGCGAGTCGTCATGCTGTGTTTTCTTTTCTAGCTGGATTTTGGCGCAGAGATTATCAAGAAGCCATTGAAAAAATAACCCAACCGACATTAGTGGTTGTCGGAGAAAAAGCGTCTAGTATTAGTAAGGAAGGGAAACAAGAAAAGGCCGATCAATGGTTGACGAAATACCTGGCTTATCTGCCCAATGGAAAGGGCAAAAAAATCCCAGGGCGCAATGTTTTACCCTATGAATCTACAGAAGTCTTTGTTTCTGTAGTTGCCCAACAGTTGAAGGAATGGCAATTATAGCACGGGGAGTCGGTGGGGCGGGTTTACAAAGGTTATGGACTGGTATCCTCATGGGTTGGTGAACCCGCCCCTACAGACCGAAAACCTTGTAGGGGCGGGTTCACCCATAATCTAGGATACTGACGAGCAATGATGTGAACCCGCCCCATTACCAGTTCGTGACAACGGAAACCCTAATTTCTCCCGTTGCTCTAGATAAAGATGGGCAATTTTGCGGGCTAAATTGCGGATTCTGCCGATATAGCGGGTTCGTTCTGTTACGGCAATCACGCCCCTGGCATCAAGGAGATTAAAGCTGTGGGAGCATTTGAGTACATAGTCTAAACCGGGAGTGACTAAGCCTTTGTCAATCAGTTGAGTGGCTTCTTGTTCGTAGAGTTCAAATAATTTAAAGAGTAATTCTGGGTTGGAGGCTTCAAAATTGTAGGTACATTGCTCGATCTCTCCTTGCAGATGAATATCTCCATAGTTTAGGCGATCGCTCCATTGAATCTCGGTGAGTGCTTCCACGCTTTGCAGATACATGGCTAAACGCTCTAAACCATAAGTAATTTCAATGGCAACGGGGTGGCAATCAATGCCTCCACATTGCTGAAAGTAGGTAAATTGGGTGACTTCCATGCCATCAAGCCAAACTTCCCAACCGACTCCCCAAGCGCCAAGGGTGGGAGATTCCCAGTTATCTTCGACGAAGCGAATATCATGGTCTTCAGGTTGAATACCGAGAACCCGTAAGGAGTCGAGATAAATGTCCTGAATGTTATTGGGAGAGGGTTTTATCAGTACCTGATACTGGTAATAGTGCTGGTAACGGTTGGGGTTTTCGCCATAGCGTCCATCGGTGGGACGACGACAGGGTTCGACATATGCGACTGACCAAGGTTCCGGCCCAATCGCCCTCAGAAAGGTATGGGGACTCATGGTTCCGGCTCCTTTTTCGGTATCATAGGGCTGGACAACCAAACAACCGCGATCGGCCCAAAACTGATTTAAGGTAGCGATGACTGACTGAAAATTCATGCCCCAACTTTCCTAGATCGAGTACAACAGTGTCTATTGTCCCTCAAAAGGGGAATTTAGCCTTACCTGTGGGGTTAATGGAAATAATCATAAATGTTCTGTGCTAAATTGGGGCCGATTCCGGGGACTTGTTGCAGTTGTTTGGGGGTGGCTTGGGCGATCGCATCTAAAGACGGAAAATGCTTGTATAATTGCTTCTGTCTTTCATAGCCTAATCCCGGAATTCCATCTAGACGAGAGCTGAGGAGGCGATCGCCCCGTTGCTGACGATGGCAGCTCACCGCAAACCGATGGGACTCATCCCGAACCCGGCGCAGTAACTGCACTCCCGGTCGATCGCGATCGGTAGCAAGAGGCGCAGAATCACCCGGTTGAAAGATTTCTTCCTCCTGTTTCGCTAAACTAATCACCCGCAACTCTGGTAAAAGTTCTAACTCCGAGAGGACGGACACCACCGCAGATAGCTGACCCTTTCCCCCATCAATCAGCAGTAAATCAGGAAAATCTGGGTTTCCTCGACGGGGGAGTTGGGGATTTTCCAGAAAAGCGCGAAATCGACGACTGATAACCTCTGCAAGGGAGGCAAAATCATCGGAATGACCGGGTTGGACAGTGGGATTTTTGATCTTATAATGGCGATAATATTGCTTTGCAGGCATCCCATTCACAAACACCACCTGAGACCCTACCGCGTTTGCTCCTTGCAAATGGGAAATATCGTAACCCTCGATCCTCCGGGGAGCTTCGGGCAAGTTGAGGATCTGGGCTAAATCTGTTAGGCTGTGTTGAGTGCGATCGCCCAATTTTTGCATCCGATTTAGCTCCGCTTCCGCATTGCGATAAACTAAATCAATTAATTCTGCCTTACTTTGCCGTTGCGGAACCTGAAGCGATACTTTTTTTTGCTTAATATTCCTGATATATTCTAGCAAAAAATCACCATCTTGTAAAGCATATTGCACCAAAATTTCCGCCGGAATTTCCAGAGGATCGGCGCTTTGGTAATGCTCCTCTAAAACCCGTTGCAAAATCGCCCCCGGTTCCCCCAATTCAGCAAAGAACCCCAATCGACCCACCAATTTACCGGCGCGAATCTGGAACAACTGAATACAGCAGCGTTCTCCATCCTCTGCCAGGGCGATCGCATCCCGTGAAACGCGATCGTCCGATAAATCGACCTTCTGACTCCTATTCAACGCTTGCAACCCCAGAATTTGATCCCGCAACTGAGCCGCTAATTCAAAATTCAGAGCGGCGGACGCTTCCTCCATTTTCTCCCTCAATTCCTCCACCAACTCCGTCGTTCTCCCCTGAAAAATCATGGCAATTTTTTGCATCATTTGCCGGTACTCTTCCACCTCCACCAACTGTTGACAAACTCCCGGACAGCGCCCCATATCATAATTCAAACAAGTTCGGTCTTTATACAGAGGTTTTAGTCGCTGACGTTGGGGAAAAATTCGCTTAATTAAATCCAAAGTTTGCCGCAATTGTCCCCCATCCACATAGGGGCCATAATATTTATCTTTCCGGTTTCTCAGCTTGCGCTTACGGGTAATAAAAATATGGGGATAATCCTCTGACCAAGTAATACAAATATAAGGATACTTCTTATCATCTTTGAGCAGCACATTAAAACGCGGTTGATGGCGCTTAATTAAGGTAGACTCTAAAGCCAGCGCTTCCGCCTCAGTATCCGTAATAATCCACTCAATATCGCTCACTTTTCGCACCATTAAGGCAATACGCCCATTATGGCTAGTGAAATCACGAAAATAGGAGCGAACCCGCGTTCTTAATTGTTTCGATTTACCGATATATAAAATTGAGTTACCCCTATCTTTCATCAAATAAACCCCTGGTAACTTCGGGACTTCTTGTAGATATTTTTTTAGGCGCTCTGGATTTTCACAGAGTAATTCTGAGTTAGTGTTGTTGGCCATAATGATGAGTTACAGCGCTTTGCTTGCTTGATCATGACTTAATATTAATAATACTGTACTCTGTTACAACCTGCTTAAAAATTCACCCAAGGCAAATTTTGATTACTCAGTAAAGCCAATACCTTGGTACTATCAATGGGTCGAGAAAAAAAGTAACCTTGTCCCCACTCACAACCTAATTCAGATAAGATTTTCAATTGTCCTAGGGTTTCTACTCCTTCCGCAATTACTTCCATCTTTAAGTGATGAGCTAAATTAATAATCGTTCTGACAATATCAGATTGTTCTCCATTTTCTCCCATATTGCTCACAAAAGACTTATCAATTTTGAGTATATCTAAAGGAAACCGATGTAAATAACTCAAAGAAGAATAACCCGTGCCAAAATCATCCATACAAAGTTTAATTGAGCGTTCCTTTAATTGGCTTAAAACTTCATTAACATAATCTGCATTATTAATGATCATACTTTCGGTAATTTCCAGCTTCAAATGATTGGCATGAATCTGGGATTGATGAATAATTTGATCGATTTTTTCTAATAAATCGGGTCGCGATAGCTGACAACCCGATAAATTGACCGCCATGGTTAGGCGGTGGTGACCATAATTTTCCCAGACACGCAATTGATTACAGGCTTCTTCGAGTACCCATTGTCCCAGTAATGCAATTAAGCCCGTTTCTTCAGCAATGGGAATAAATTGCACTGGGGAAACCATCCCCAATTCAGGATGCTGCCAGCGTAAAAGCGCTTCAAATCCAGCAATCGATCCGGTTTTTAAGCAAGTAATGGGTTGATAATAAACAATAAATTGATTATCTTTCAAAGTTTCTGGGCGTTCTAAAATTTGAACTGCACGACGCAAATCATTTTCAAGTTTTAATTGATTCATGACTCGCGTATGAGTTTCTAAATCAAAGACTTCATACCGAGCGCGGCCTTTAGATTTGGCATGATACATGACAATATCAGCATCCCGAAGCACTTGTTCAGGTCGTTCATAAGCGGTAGAACTCAGTGCTATACCAATACTAACAGTGGACAGAATTTGGTGACCATTAACTGAAAAAGGATCGGCCATATTTTGATGAATACATTCTGCTAACTGATTGGCTTGAGACCAGTCTGAGATATGGGTTAATAGAATGGCAAATTCATCACTCCCTAAATGGGCAATTAGGGTCTGTTCTGTGGACAAATGAGATTGTTTTTCTGTAACCCCATTGAGTCGTTTGGATAACTCAATGAGAAGGCGATCGCCAATCGTATGTCCGAGAGTATCATTAACCACTTTGAATCGATCCAGATCCAGAAATAAGATGGCAAATTTATACCCTTTAGAAGCTTGAGCTTCTTCAATCGCTTTTTGTAACCGATCCATAAACAGAAAGCGATTCGGTAAACCTGTTAAGGGATCGTGGTAAGCATTATAACGTAGTTGAGTCGCAATTTTTTCTTTTTTGTCGATCTCAGCTTGTAGTTGTTTTACCGCAGCTCTAAGCTTAAACGTCCGTTCTTCAATAGCTGCTTCGAGTTTGGTTTGAATATGATTGAGTTCTGCTTCTGCACGATGGTGAGCGATCGCCCCCCCGAAACAATCTGCAACAGTGGTTAAAATCCCAATTTCTTCTGCTGTCCATTGGCGATCGGTTTGACAATCATCAAACTCAACAAAACCCCAAAATCGTCGATCGACAAAAATCGGCAGTACCAACAGAGAACAAATTTGGCGATCGCCTAATAACTGTTTTTCCCATTCTGGTAGTTCACCCAGATAACCCGTAATTGGCTTTCCCTGGGAAAGTCCATCATACCAGCGCCGCAGCACCGTAGCATAAGATAAATTTTGTAATTCTAGATTATTAAAAGGAAGAGAAATTAATTCTGGAGTCCATTCCCACCATTGACTAGCCAATAAAGACTGGGTAACCGGATCGGTATGATTCTGGAAAATATACACTCGATCGATCCCCAGCGCTCCTCCCAGATGAGCTAAAGCTAGATGCATCGCTTCATGGCGATCCGAAACAGTCAGCAAGCAATGAGTGGCTTGAGTCACCCCTTGAAGAAGACGAATATGATATTCAGGATCGAGCATAGAAGCTTAGGGAAAATGTATCACTGAAAACAGTCGAAATTGCTACCATAGGCGATCGCTATTGCACTCAATTCTTGCAGTGTAGTCAGCGAGGTTAAAACCCAACCACGACTTTATCCAGAGCAGAAAAGTAAGAGGCGATGAGAGAGTTAATAGATCTCTATAGATCTCTACAACTCTATCCTAGCAATTTCCTGAGCAACACCCCTGATTATAGGCACATTTTCTAAGAGCATCACTTATCCATCTGGGCGATCTATCTGTAGATTCACCAATAAACATAACTTTTAGATTACAATTTAGCTCACCTTAAAAAAACCAATCATTTGTTTTAATTGCTCTGCTTGATCCGCTAACGCTTCTGACATCCTTGAGAGATCTTTCGCTAACTGAGAATTTTGTTGAGTCACTTCATCTAACTTCCCAATCGCTTGATTGATCTGATTCGAGCCTTGTAATTGATCCTGACTAACAACATTAATTTTTTCAACTAACTGATTGGTACTTTCAATACCGGGCAACAATTTATCCAGTAAACTTTCTGCTTTAGTAATACTCATCATACTAGAACTGGCTAATTGATTGATTTCTGACGCAGCATTGCGGGTACGAGTTGCTAATCTTCTCACCTCAGCAGCAACCACACTAAACCCTTTTTCAGATTCCTGCGATCGGGCAGCTTCAATACTCGAATTTAAAGCTAAAACATTAGTTTGCAGTGCAATTTCTTCAACCACACTAATCTTGTCAACAATCGACTTCATAATTTCCACGGCTGCTAACATAGAATCACGGGTTTCCTTGGCACTGTTAGAAGCTTGATTAGCCAAGTTTAGGGTTTCCGAAGCATGGTTAGTATTGTGACGAATATAATTAACCATATGATTAATAGATGTAGAAGCTTCTTCTGTAGATGCAGCTTGTTCTATTGCCCCTGAAGCCATATTCATAGCCTTCTCTTTCATGGTTTGACTACCAAGAGCTACTGAGTTACTAACCATTTTGACTTGTAAAAGGGTTGACTTAAAAACTTCTACCATCTGTTGAACTGAATTCATCAACTGACCGATTTCATCTTTACTTTTGACTTGAATATCTGTTCTTAAATTTCCCTGAGATAATTGGGAGTTGATCTGGATAGCTTCTGCCAGGGATCGACTAATTGACTGGGTAATCATAATCCCCACAAAAATACTAAAAAATGAAAAGATCGCCAGTAAAATAAAAGTATTTATAATCGTCTGCAATCGCGCCCGATCTGCTGCGGTTAAAAATTCCTGGGCCTTATTCTCAGCAAAATCAATGATTTCTTGGATATCAAACAATAAGCTCTCTACATATTTTGCCCCTTTCTCCTGAGTAATATTAGCGGCAGCTTCCGACTGGCCAGCTCTCATTAAGCGAATCACTTCATCCCGAATCGGCTTCCAATCCGTAAACTTTTGTCGAGCCAGATCGATTTGCTCAGGATCGCCTAAAAATTGACGAGTGATTTGATCGAATTCAGCATAAACTTCCTGTTCATACCGATCCACTTGGAGACGAGCTTTTTCAAGACTCTCTGGATTCTTAGCTAAGGCGATATCTTTCATGGAGCGATGCATTTTTACAATCCCTGACTCCACGCGCAACACCGAGGTACTCACCAAGTAAGGATGGTTATAAAGTTTATTGGTTAACTGAGCAAGACGGTTTATACTCACTAGGTTATAGAGACTCGTACTGATGACTAAACCTGTCATTAATCCATAACTTAAAATTAGGCGCGTGCTAATTTTCATCAACTCTTAGCTCCCATTAATATTTATAATGAGCAACGATCGGATTATGCCGGAATAAACTCAGTCACTAGGGTAAGCTGAATCAGTCCCAATTTCCAGGGTTGACCCGATGACGAAATTTTTACCCCAGTTCCTGAAAAGAGCAAACCGAGGTCAGGTCTGAAGGTTTCTATCTCTATTTTAAGTTGCTCTACAAACCGATCAGTTTGTAGAGTCAACTTAGATTCATTTTCCCTAGAAAACAGCTCAATTATGGCATCATTCATCAAGCAAAAATGTCCAGGATTATAAGGTTGTCCTGTGGCTAAATCAATTTGCAAATCTTGGTCAATGGATTTGATATTTAAAAGGGCAACTAAGCGCAAGGTTCCGGCATCCCATCCCCATTCAGGTTGGAGGACACAAGCTGGAACTTGACCGAGCAATTGCATCAAGTCATAGGACAAGCTGGTTAACTCCCAGAGGAGATAGGACATCCATTCCATTAAGGAAACTTGGGGATTAAGCTGTAGAGCATCTTGGATTTGGAATCGCAAGGGAGAAGGGATCGTCTTTTGACTCGATCTTTCCTGGGATAGATTCAGAGTGCCTAAGATTTGCTCCGTAATGGCGATCGCCTTTAAAGGACTCTCTGCATCCAGTGGATCTAAGGTTCCCAGGCGATCGAGCGCGGGATACAGAGCGCTAGAGAACAACATTTGACGATAGGCACTCATTAATAATGGATCGGTGAATCGAATTTCGATTTCTAGATCCCCCTCCTTCTCATCCGGCATCCTTTCTTCTGGAATCCACTCTAAACCTAGGGTGACTTGCGCCGTACCAGAAAGCCAATCTTTACCCGGTTCCAGGATATCCACCAACACCGGTTCAGTCCAGAATTGTACCTGGGGAGTCTGGGTATTTAGCTCCTCCTGCCAGTGTTGGATCAGATCTCTAGCAGGAACAGGATCGGTGATTGATGGGATCAAAATCTGAAACTGGCTGTCTGGATTGGGAAGAAGGGGAGGAGGCGCAAAAGTCCCTAAATCGATCGCCCATTCAATCGATGGGGCTTGCACCTCTAGAATAGGAACCGCACGCAATATACCCCTCTCTCCAGAACCATCAGCTTCCCATTTCTTCCCTAAGACTCCTCCACTCAGTTGCATGAGTCCATAGGAACTCGTAGCAATGCTCCAGAGCAGTTGCACGCTCAGATCTTCAATCAACCAGTTGGAATCTTGGGGAGATAAATCAGCCCTATGAGGCGGTTCAATCTCACTGAGACGATCTAAGACTTCATAGACTTCTTCCGTAACATAGGGCAGTAGATTTTCTGGAGTCCAAGGCAAATGTTCTGGCCAACCTCCTTGAGGCGATCGCAATTCAGCCATCAGCACCATCAACTGCTCCATAGCTCTCTGGAGCGCTTCTGAACCAGACCGGTATTCTATCGTCCGACGAGCATTCCAAGGCTGAGTTAAGCGAATTAAGGTTTCACTAACTCTTTCTGGATCAAAGTTTTCTCTAGAAATATAGTCTGACTGCCCCATTTCGGTCATGTGGGTCATCCTATTCAAATCGGACGGAATCCGATCGCTTCCACCGTTGATGGGGTATATACCCATGACTCTGTTGCCTCAGTTTGATCTCCATGGGTTACCCTTTCCCCATCAGCAGGCACAACCGGCTCGTCGGAACCCCTATCATCTTCACCTGAAAGTCCATTAGAAGCCCTCATCGGGTGAGATTGCAAATGATTTAAGGTTTCCACAAAATCCCGAATCCCTTGAAATTTCCCATAGACTGACGCGAAGCGAATATAGGCCACCTCACTCAAGGATCGCAAATGCACCAAAACCTGTTCGCCAATTTCGCTACTGGTTACTTCCCGTTCCGCTCGTTGCTGTAAATAAGTTTCGATGCAGTCAACCAGTCGCTCCAATGTGGCCAAATCAATGCCCGTTTTTTCACAAGATCGCACCACTCCCCTGAGCAGTTTTGAGCGATCGAACGATTCCCGTTGTCCATCCCGCTTCAAGACCGTAATTGCAACCAATTCAACCCGTTCGTAGGTGGTAAAGCGGCGCTTGCACTTCAGGCATTCTCGCCGCCGTCTCACGCTTTGCCCGGCTTCGGCAGAGCGCGATTCCAAAACCCTACTATCCGTATGCTGGCAAAATGGACATTGCATAATAATATTGAATCGTTAAGCCTCTTCGCGGGATGGACTGTTCCTACATTGAGATTAAATCTCTAATGGGAGATCGTTATTTACCAATTTTCGGGGGATCGCGGAAGGCGATCGCAAAGAAAATGGTTCCCAAAGCTAATGCTAGAACTAATATATAAACCGTGCTTTCCATAATTTAACTTCCCAATTGGGTAATGGATGAATGGCACTTATTTTATCTTACTTTGAAACCAAGAAAAAGTAGGAGTAGACTTACCTACTCCTACTTTTTCGATTATGGGTTCGGGTAGAAACCCATCCTCAAGGGGTTAGCTCAGTCTCCTAAGCCCCTTCTTTACGGGTGGTTGTATCACCCACTTTAGCAAACAAACCGAACTCGACTTGTTCTTCTAGATCCGAATCAATACCCGCAAATACATCTCGGTATAGAGTCCGAGAACCATGCCAGATATGACCAAAGAAGAAGAGCAGAGCAAATACGGCATGGCCATAGGTAAACCAGCCTCTGGTACTGGTGCGGAATACACCATCAGAACCCAGAGTAGCGCGATCGAATTCAAACGGTTCACCCAATTGGGCTTTCCGAGCGATTTGCTTAACTTTAGCGGGGTCAGTAATCACTTGACCATTGAGTTCACCGCCATAAATCGTTGCTGTTACCCCAGTTTGCTCGAAGCTATACCGAGATTCAGCACGACGGAAGGGAATGTCAGCGCGAACTATGCCATCTTCATCCGTAAGGACAACCGGGAAGGTTTCAAAGAAGTTAGGCATCCGACGCACGCTTAAGATCCGACCTTCTTTATCTTTGAATACGGGGTGACCTAACCAGTTTTGGGCAATGCCATCACCATTATTCATCGGCCCAACCCGGAACAAACCCCCTTTAGCTGGAGAATTTCCTACATAATCGTAGAAGGCCAGTTTTTCAGGAATTTTATTCCAAGCTTCTGAAGGACTATCTCCACTCGCAATGTTGGCTTGAACTCGGCGTTCAATTTCTTGTTGGAAATAGCCCTGATCCCACTGATAGCGAGTGGGGCCATAGAGTTCGATGGGGGTAGCGGCGCTACCGTACCACATGGTTCCAGCCACTACGAAGGCGGCAAAGAACACCGCCGCGATACTGCTAGAGAGTACGGTCTCAATGTTACCCATCCGCAGGGCGCGATAGAGTCGCTCTGGGGGACGAACTGTGAGATGGAATAATCCAGCAATGATACCAACCACACCAGCAGCGATGTGGTGAGCGGCAATTCCCCCTGGGTTAAAGGGATCAAATCCCGCCGGCCCCCATTCTGGGGCCACCGGCTGGATACTTCCGGTGAGGCCGTAGGGGTCGGATACCCAAATCCCTGGCCCAAAGAGGCCTGTGACATGGAAGGCTCCGAAGCCAAAGCACAGAAGTCCAGACAGGAATAGGTGAATACCAAACATTTTCGGCAGGTCTAGGGCGGGTTCACCGGTACGAGCATCGGTGAACAGTTCTAGATCCCAGTAGACCCAGTGCCAGCAAGCGGCTAGGAATAATAGACCCGATAGAATAATGTGGGCTGCGGCTACCCCTTCAAAGGACCAGAAGCCAACATTGGATACGGATTCACCCGTAACACTCCATCCTCCCCAGGAATCGGTGACTCCTAGACGGGCCATAAAGGGCATGACAAACATGCCTTGCCGCCACATGGGATTGAGGATGGGATCGCTCGGATCATAGATAGCTAACTCATACAAGGTCATTGAGCCAGCCCAACCTGCAACCAGGGCAGTGTGCATCAGGTGTACAGCGATTAGACGGCCTGGATCATTCAGGACGACTGTATGTACTCGGTACCAGGGTAGTCCCATTGACTACGCTCCTCCTTTTAGGATTTCTAAATCGACGATCAACTCAAGTGGTTTTGCCTTGTTTTTCGTTTTTTCGGTAGACCCTTGAAGCTAGATCCTGAGTCTACCTTAATATTAAATCAGCGACTCCTATTCAGATAACAAGACTTCTGGCTAGGAGTGCTGGTTTTTTTCATGAGAACGAATATAACGAATTGTAACCAGTGATGGAACCGATTGCAAGCTAAAATCGATTACTCTCGTTTCTTGTTGATTTTGGCCATAAGGATACCCAATAGTGCAACATTTCTTTATAATTCTTAATGAGAAGAAACAAGAGGTGATAATGGCTAATATCCAATTTGTCAATGAGAATAAAGAGGCGATCGCCGCCGATGGGGCTAACTTACGCCTAGAAGCTCTAGAAAAGGGGATCGATATCTACAAGCTGATCGGTAAAATGACCAATTGTGGAGGCGTTGGTCAATGTGCGACTTGTATTGTAGAGATTGTCGAGGGCATGGAAAACCTCTCTCCTAAGACCGATTTTGAACAACGAAAACTGAAGAAAAAGCCAGAAACCTACCGTTTAGCCTGTCAAACCTTAGTCAATGGCCCCGTCAGCGTCAAAACCAAACCGTAACTTCTGCTAAACAGGGGGTAAATTTCGGCGATCGCAAAAATGGGACGAAAACTCCATCCTTCCAGGACGGCTTTAAGTTAAACTAAGAAAAACATAACTTAACCGTTGACTAAAAGAGGGCTGTAGTTTATGCAAGTGAATGAATTAGGATTTGTGGCCAGTATCCTATTTGTCCTGGTTCCTGCTGTATTTTTGTTGATCCTGTATATCCAAACCGCTAGTCGTGGAAGCAAAGGCACTTAATTGTCCTGGCTTGTCACCATTAGATAAACCGAAAATGCTGAGACCCTTTTGCTCTCAGCATTTTTTATGGACTCTCAACCCTCTCTAATTACTGGAACTTCTAACCAGTAATACCGGACAGTTGGCCTTAACACGCACATAGTCAGACAGAGAAGATCCCAATAAGCGATCGAGATCCGGTAAACCTTTAGCAATAGAGGGGCGACGGTCTGGAGAACCCAACACCAATAAATCGGCATTCTTTTCTTCAGCAATCTCGCAAATTTTTTCCCCGGCATTCCCTACAGCATGGAGCAGTTCTGTATTCACCCCAAAGGCTTTAGCTTTCTGAGCGGCTGCCGTTAAAATGGGGTCTTGATCGGGACTGGGGATTCTCGATTCTGGATTCACATGCAACAGGGTTAGGGAACTCCCCGAAACCTCTTGCAGCAGTTGCAGGGCTACCCGGAGACTCTCCTGAGCCGCTTCTGAGGCATCTATGGCCACTAATACCCGATTGATACGCTGGACATACACATCATCTTTGATCAACAACATGGGACGGGTCGTAGTCTGGAAAACATATTGACTCACAGATTGTTGCAGGATCGATTGGAGGCGGCCTAGGGCCCGAGAACCCATGATAATCAGATCCGAGTTTTCTTCTTCAGCCACATCCAGAACGGTTTGTTTGGGGTCTCCTTGTTTGAGGCGGGGATTAATCCGGTCTTCATCAAGTTTAAGGGATTTCACAGCTTCCGCTAGGATTTTGCCCCCTTCTTCTAACCGGTTGGCCATAGCCGTTTCGCTAGATTTCTTGGGAACGATATGGAGAACGGTTACCTGAGCTTCCCGTTGAATGGAGGGAATCTCTAGGAGCATGTTCATCATTTGTTCGCATAGGCCTCGGCCCGCAACGGCAACTAAAATTTTCTTGAACATAGGGGTAATTCCACCTGTATTGAGGAAATTTTTCTTATCATTTAAGGATAATCTGAAGTTTGAACGTAGAATCTTAAGAAAAGTGTCAGAAAAACCGATCCCCACTGCTGGAATTGTAGCGGTTACGCCTAAAGCATCCGATCCTGGCGATCGCCCTTGGTTTGAATATCCCCTTTGTGTCTATCCCCATCATACGGACTATGCTGGGGTGGTTTGGCATGGAGCTTATCTGCAATGGATGGAGGAGGCACGGGTGGAGTATTTCCGCTCCATTGGCCTCGATTTTGCTCAATTGGTGGCCATCGGATGCGATCTACCGGTGGTGGATTTGTCGGTGCGCTATCATCAACCGCTTCAGTTAGGGATGAGGGCGATCTTGAAAACTCGTTTGGTGGAGATTACGGGGGTTCGCCAGATTCTCCAATCTCAAATTGGTTCGTTAGATGAACGGGAGCGTTATCTGACGGCTCAAGTGACGTTGGTGGCGATCGATCGCCAGAGGGGTAAGGTGATGAGAAAATTGCCGCCGATACTTACAGATGCGCTGATGAAGTTGTCTTAATCTCTGGTGTGTGATTGGGGGTGGAGAGAGGCTAGAGCAGCTCAATTCGATTGATTACTCATGGGCGATGCTTTGATAGTAGCTGGAGATGACGGCCACAGTAAACCACCAGAGAGTATTAACTTGGGGACGATACCAAACCGTATCGACTGCACCATGCGCCATCATCGCGATCGCGATCGCCAATGCTCCCATGAGCCACCAAGCCTCAGTGGAAGTCATCTCCCGCAGACGTTGCAGTTGTTTCCATCCTTGATAAAAGGTGACGGCTAAAAACCACAGAAACACGCTTAAGCCAATGAAACCCGTTTCTACAGCCGTTTCTAGCAATACAGAATAGGAACTGAGGGCAGAATATTTCGGTTCCATAAACAGGGGATAGATCTTATTGAAGGCGCTATTCCCTGGGCCAATGCCGATGAGGGGATAAGCTTCAACCATCCGTAGAGCGCCCATCCAGACATTAATCCGGAAATTGTTACTGCTATCACTGCGACCGACAAAAATAGTAGAAACGCGATCGCGAACGGGAGGCACAAATAGCACGGCACTGGCAAACAAGACCAGCAAAACCGCCAAGGTTAAGGGGAGAGCAAACTTTTGCCAAAAGGGAGAGGATAACTTAGCGCTCCACCAATACACTGCTAACAGGCCAAAGGCCGTTAAAGCGACTACAAAGCCAATCCATCCCCCCCGGCTATAGGTCAATACTAAGCAGGCAGAATTGACCGTGAAGGTTAAGATCGCCAAGATTTTGGGAAAAAAGCCCTTCCAGATCCAAATCGCCGCCAAGCCCCAAATCGCTGCCGGTAAGAGGTAGCCAGCTAGGAGGTTAGGATTACCCAAATAGCTATAGACGCGGGTGACATCGGCTGATGCTGAACTGGGGTCAACCCAAGTGGCCAGCGATCGCGCCCCAAAAAAGTATTGGCGAATGCCATAAACCGCTACTGGCAACGTCGTTAATAAATAGATGGTAATTAAACTAGAGCGAATCCGTTGATTGCGGGCTAGTCGAGCAGTGAAGGCAAAAAAGAGCAGATACAGACTCAGTTTAATTAACCCCTTCAAGGCAGCCATTTTTACTGGAGATAGGGCTGTAGCCACCAGAGAAATGACGGCAAATAGGAAAACCAAGCCATGAATCGGAGTAGTCAGGGGTTGGTTTTCTTGCTTGGGATCGTCGGAGAGGGTGAGTAAGATCCAGAACCCGCCACAGGCTGCCAATAGCACTCCAATTAAACCGGTGGAGACAAAGGGACTAAAGCCTAGAACCAAGGCAACTAAGGTAGCGCCGATCCAGTCTGCATAGGCCATGATGGCACTACCAGAGCGCCAAGTTCTCAGCGATCCGACAATTCGATGCAGTAGCGATCCTTCTAGCCAAGGATCGAGGGCAAAGTTAGATAACAGTAAAGTTTCCCACATGGTGATAATTAGGGAATAGGGAATAGCGCTCTAAAACTTAAGATAGGGCAATTGGGCGGCAGTGGCCCGAATGGAGTCTACTCCTTGTAGGAGTTGGCCGCAACTGTCCCATGTGCCGGAGGTGAACATCTGTTGCGCTCCCGATCCCAGATGCACCGAGTTGGTGTTGCCATCCCACTGTACGGTTAGGGTATTGAGGTCTAGGGTAAGCTCGATTTGGGGATTAGCGGCGATCGCCGTTTGCAAGGTTTTAATTACGTCCCTTGAAGCCGTGACGCAAGGCAGTCCAATGGCTACGCAATTACCGAAGAAAATTTCAGCAAAACTTTCGCCGATAATGGCTTTGATTCCCCAACGGGCGATCGCCTGGGGCGCATGTTCGCGACTGGAACCACAGCCAAAATTACCATTGACTACCAAGATCCGTGCTTCTTGATACTGGGCTTGATCGAAGGGATGTTCCCCCTGCATGTGGGCGCGGTCATCCTGAAAAACCACCTCTCCCAACCCGTCAAAGGTGATACAACGGAGAAAACGAGCAGGAATAATGCGATCGGTATCAATATCATCACCGATCAGGGGAATTCCAGGGCCAGAAATTTGTTGAATTTGACTCATAGTCAGGGTTTAACGGGCAATGCTATAGTATGTTACAGCGTTTTGCGCTGTTGAAGTCAAGAGGCTTCAACTATCACCCAATCTAGTTTATTATCCATGAGTTTGCCTAAATCTGAGAACCGAGAACTATTAGAGCGCTTAATTTTTGACGATCAGATGCCTGAAGATTGGGCTAGGGATGTGTGGGATATGAGTCCCACCTTGGGGGAGACGGCTGCTAAGTTAGTGGACGGGTTCGCAGCCGTGATTGAATGCTGCTCAGAAGAGAAATTAGATAATTTGGTGCGATCGCTCTATCGTAATCAACTAGAGGACTAATCACAATTGCCCAAACGAAATCCATTTTTAATTTCTAATTTTTAATTTCTAATTGATCTTATGTCATCCCAACAACTCGGATTAATTATCGGCGGTTTAATTCCCGCCTTATTGTATGGTTTCGCTGGTATATTCGCCAAAGTTAGCAGCACTGCGGGAATGCCTATAGGCGCTCATTTGATCTGTATTGGTGTAACGGTAAGCCTAGTCGGAGCCATTATGCAGCAGGTTTTACCCGCTCCTTTACCGTCAACTGGGGCAATGATTTCATCCTCCCTGCTTGGCTTACTCTGGGGCTTAGGAACGGGATTTGTAGCGCTGGGGTTAATTAAATACCAAGCTCCCCTGTCTAAGTTAGTTCCGCTCTACAACATGAATACCTTAATTACGGTGGTGTTGGCTTTAATCATTTTTCTGGAATGGAAAACCGTCGATCCCCTGAAACTCAGTGTAGGCGCAATTTTAGTGATTGTGGGCGGTTTACTGGTTTCTAAAGCCTGAATCAATGAACAATGAACAATTAACAATGAACAATTAACAATGAACAATTAACAATGAACAATTAACAATGAACAATTAACAATTATGGGCAATTGCTAATTAATTCTCCCCCCATCTCCCTATCTCCCTATCTCCCCATCCCCCCATTCCCCCATTCCCCCATCCCCCCATCCCCCCATCCCCCCATCCCCCCACTCCCCCATTCCCCCATCCCCCCATTCCCAACCATGACTGAACTGAAAAACGCGACTATATTACTAACTGGTGCATCTGGAGGATTTGGCCAGGAGTTTATCAAACAACTGGTTGAAGCTGGAAGTCGGTTAATTTTAACCGATATTGATGAAAAAGCGATCGCCAAAACTCTAGACGCTCTCTCGATTTCTTCAACCGATCAAATCATGGCGACCTTAGAAGCAGATCTCACCTCTAGCGATGGATGCGAGCATCTTTATCAACAGGTGAAAGCAATGAATCAACCCATTGATATTCTAATTAATAACGCGGGTATTGCTCTATTTGGTCGCATTGATGAAGTGCCAACCCAAAAATGGGAACAACTGATGGAGCTGAATTTGCTCACTCCCATACGGTTAACAACCCGATTTTTACCGGAAATGATTGCCCGAAAACAGGGCCATATTGTTAATATTTCCTCGGTTGCGGGTTGGTCAGCACCGGGAGGATTAACCCATTATGCTACCAGTAAATTTGGCTTGCGCGGCTTTAGTGAGGGTCTGCGAGATGAGCTAAAACCCTACAATATCAAAGTTACGGCGGTGTATCCCTATTTTAGCCGTACCCCGATTCTGCGATCGCCCCGCTATGGCACTCTAGCCGAAAAGGTTCCCGGTTTTCCCGAAAGTGAAGCCACCAACCCAGAAATGGTGATCGCCAATGTGCTACAAGGAATCATCAAGAATCGAGCCGCAGTTTTCCCCGATCCAACCGCTAAAGCCATTCATATCATTAAACGCTATTCTCCCCCCCTATTAGACTGGCTGACTCAGCAATTAACGCGGAAAATTTCCCAAAGTTCAGCTCATTCTGAATAAAATATAATAAATCAAACCCTTAAGATACAATCAAAAATAACTAAAAACTAGCAGAACATGGGGAATCCAAAATGTCAGTAGAACTCACTACCCAGACTTGCCCCGAAACTGAAACAACTATGGAGCCAGGGTGGAACCCCCCTACTCCACCCACTGACTTGATTTTTGATGATGGAGAACCATTGGAAAGCAACCGCCATCGCATTGCCATGAACGTCCTCATCCGGTCATTGCAACAAGCTTGGAGCGAACGTAATGACTTCTACACAGGCGGCAATATGTTTGTTTACTACAGCGACCAAGAAGTTTTCAACAAAGATTTTCGCGGCCCGGATTTCTTTGCTGTTCTTGATGTGGATGGCACTAAAGAGCGACAGGGTTGGGTGGTTTGGCAAGAAGAGGGTCGCTATCCTGATGTCATTGTGGAATTAATGTCACCGAGTACCTCGAAAGTAGACACAGGAAAAAAGAAAAACATTTATGGACGGATTTTCCGCACTCCAGATTATTTTGTCTATGACCCGTTTAAACCAAAGTCCTTGCAAGGATGGCATTTAGACATTTCTAAGGGCTATCAGTCATTAGTGGCTGATGACCGAGGTTGGTTGTGGTGCGAGAGCTTGGGCTTTTGGCTGGGAACTTGGTCAGGAACCATTGACCGAGAGGAAGCGGTTTGGCTGCGCTTTTATGATACTGAAGGCAATTTGGTGCAACTGCCAGAAGAAGCTGAACGGCAAAAGGCTGAAGTTGAACGGCAAAAGGCTGAAGCAGTCCAACAACAGCTTGATGAGGCTCAACAACGGCTTGATGAGGCTCAACAAGTGGCTGAGGAGGAGCGCCAGCGAGCGGAAACTGAGCGCCAGCGAGCGGAACGTATGGCAGAACAGTTGCGAGCGATGGGGTTAGATCCAGATAACCTTTAAATGAGTCAATGAGTTAATGAGCATGGAAAAATCCGGTTGGTGGACTTGCGCCATCCGGATTTTTCTGTCTGATTAGTGAAGAATAAAACTAAGTATATAGCCAGGGATTAGGGCGCATGAGAGAATAGAGCAACCCTAAACCCGTCAAGATAAAGCGCTTTTAAGATTACTGCCGATCCATGACCCATAAGCAGAGCAAAAGCGCCTATGATATTCTCCAATGATAGTGTGTTGTGTGTGGAGTGTTCTCAAAAATGGTTCAATCTTTATCTAAACCGCAAACTTCGATCGCTAGTAGTCCAGAAATTGCGCCGCTCAATCCCCTCTGGAATCCCCTGAATTTACCACCTTCTCGCCTCTTTGGTACAGATGGCATTCGCTCCAAAGCAGGGGACTTGCTCAATGCTCCCTTTGCGCTTCAATTGGGATTTTGGGCTGGACAGGTGTTGCTTCCTCCAGGAATGACTTCGGGAATTGTGATTTTAGGCCAAGATTCTCGCAATTCCAGTGATATGTTGGCTATGTCTCTGTCGGCTGGATTGACGGCGGCGGGGTTGGAGGTGTGGAATGTGGGATTGTGCCCGACTCCTTGTGTGGCCTATCTGACAGGAGTGACGGAGGCGATCGCTGGCATCATGATCTCAGCCAGCCATAATCCCCCCGAAGACAACGGGATTAAGTTTTTTGGCTCCGATGGTACAAAATTGTCCCCAACCGTTCAGGGGCAAATAGAGGCAGCGCTAAGAGGACAAACCACCCCCCATACCATCCCCCCCCACTGGGGACAACACCACCATCGCCCAGAATTACTCAAACAGTATGCCACCGCTTTACATCAACCCTTGGTCAACACCCTGGATTTGCGAGGAATGCGGATTGTTTTAGATTTAGCTTGGGGGGCTGCGGTTCCGGTTGCGCCTGGAGTATTTGAGGATTTGGGCGCAGAAGTGATCAGTTTACACAACCGAGCAGATGGCGATCGCATTAATGTAAACTGTGGTTCAACCCATCTAGCTGCCCTACAAACGGCTGTTCAAGAATACAACGCCGATCTCGGATTTGCCTTTGATGGCGATGCCGATCGGGTAATTGCCGTAGACTCCCAAGGAAGACCCGTAGACGGCGATTATATCCTCTATCTCTGGGGATGCACTCTCCACCATGGCCAAAAACTCCCCAACCAAACCATCATCTCTACCGTAATGGCCAATCTCGGCTTTGAACATGCTTGGGCAAAACTGGGGGGGCAACTGGTACGGACTCCTGTCGGCGATCAGCATGTTCACGCGGAAATGATTAAAAGTGGGGCTATGCTTGGGGGCGAGCAATCCGGTCATATTCTTTGCCACCATTACAGTTTAACCGGTGATGGTTTGCAAACTGCCTTGCACCTATCCGCCATTGTCCGTCAGTCTGGAACCAGTCTAGCTGACTTGGTAACCCAAAGCTTCCAACCCTATCCCCAACTGCTGAAAAATGTGCGGGTGGAAGACCGCCATACTCGTTTAAATTGGCACACTTGCCAACCCCTACAAGAGGCGATCGCCCATGCCACCGAAGCCCTCGGAAATCAAGGCAGAATCCTGGTTAGAGCCTCCGGAACTGAACCCGTCGTCCGAGTCATGGTGGAAGCCATTCAAGACAATTTGGCGATGCATTGGACAGAACACTTAGTGCAAGCGGTGCAGCGTCATTTAGTCTAGAAAAAGTCCTAGGGGGAGCCACTCCCCCGTTCTCAGATCTGATTAAGGTTGTGGATTAACCCTGGCATTTTGGGCTAAAATCCCATATTTAGGGGCAAACACCATGGCCAGAATAAAGAAGATCGTCAATAGTACCACGATCGCCCCCCCTGTGGAGATATCCAGATGATAGCTGAGATAGGTTCCCAGGATGCAGGATAGCACACTACTGGTAATGGAGATGGCCATCATGCGATCGAAGCGATCGGTCAGTAAATAAGCTGTTGCTCCCGGAGTCACAAGCATGGCAATCACCAGAATAATCCCTGCCGTTTGCAAAGCGGTAACAATGGTTAAGGCTAAAACCGACAACAGCGTATAATACATCAATTGAATATTCAACCCGATCGCCTTCGCATGGTTGGGATCGAAACAAAATAAGAGTAAATCCTTGCGTCGCAACCCAATCACCAATAGGGTAATTATGCCCGCTATTAAAGTTTGGATAATATCACTATTGGAAATTCCCAACACATTGCCAAACAGGATATGAAACAAATCTACATTACTGGGAATTTTGGTAATTAACACAATCCCAAAGGCAAAAAAACCAGTAAATACCACTCCAATGACGGCATCTTCTTTTAAGCGAGTTTTCGATTGCACATATCCTATCGCTACTGTTGCACCAAATCCAAATAAGAATGCTCCTATGGCAAAGGGAATATTGAGAGCATACGCAACCACCACCCCAGGAACCACCGCATGGGAAACCGCATCCCCCATCAGCGACCAGCCTTTGAGGGTAATATAACAGGAGAGTACGGCACAGACTAAACCGACAAAGGCACTCACCCATAAGGCTCGTACTAAAAAGCCATATGCTAGGGGTTCAAGGAGCCAGTCTAAAAGGGGTAGAGTGGTGATTAAAGAATTCATAAATTGATCGTATTTTCAATATTAATCCAGGGTTGCCCTCATCCCCCAACCCCTTCTCCCACGGGAGAAGGGGAGAAGTCCCTCTCCCTGGGGAGAGGGATATAGGGAGAGGGCAAAATCTGCAACTACCCCTCGAAAGGAGAAGATATAGAGGATAAACTTTGCACCGGTAAACCGCCAAATGTCATGGCGAGATTTTCTTGGGTAAAAGTTTCTTCTGTGGTTCCGGATGCGAGAATGGTTTGATTGATTAAAATGGTGCGATCGCAGAATGTGGAAATCGAAGCCAGATCATGAGTAGACACCAGAATGGTATGTCCCTCATCGCGCAACTGCATCAGCAAATCAATCATTCGCTTCTGAGTTTTCACATCTACCCCAGTAAACGGTTCATCCAATAAAATGACTTTACCTTCTTGAGCCAGCGATCGCGCCAAAAATGCCCGTTTCTTTTGTCCTCCCGAAAGCTCCCCAATTTGCCGATTCCGAAACTCCACCATTCCCACCCGCTCTAAACTTTCCATCACCAACCGTCGATCTTTCGCGCTGGGAATGCGGAACAGATTCATATAGCCATAGCGTCCCATCATCACCACATCAAAAACGCTGACCGGAAAATTCCAATCCACTTCATCCGACTGGGGTACATACGCCATTAACTGGCGCTTTTGAGCCATTTCTACCGGCATACCACCCACCCGAATTTGTCCTTGCTTAGGCGGTAAAAAGCCCATAATCGATTTAAATAAAGTCGATTTTCCGCCCCCATTGGGCCCCACTAACGCCGTAATCGTTCCCGGTTCGACGCGACAAGTGGCATTATAAATGGCCAGCCGAGCATTACTATAAGTCACACTCAAATTATTGACAGTTATATTAAGCGATTCAGTTAAAGATGGCATAGTTTTCTCCAAAACAATGAACAATTAACAATTAATAATTAATAATTAAATAATCACTCTGGTTTGGGGCAGGTTTACAAAGGTTATAGAGAGCAATTTGAGATTCTGTATTTCACTCCCCCCATTCCCCCATTCCCCTATTCCCCCACTACAGATTACTCCTTACTCATTAACAATCCCTCTGTAATCAGTTGCACATCATATTCCAATAAGTCTAAAAATGTAGGCACAGGGCCATCTGGAGGAGACAAAGAATCAACATAAAGATTGCCCCCAAACCTGGCTCCCGTAGCTTGCGCGACTTGTTTTTGTCCTTTATCATTTACTGTCGTTTCACAAAAAATAGCGGGAATTTGTTGATTTTTCACGCGATCGATTACGCCTTTCACTTGTTTGGGCGTAAACTGTTGTTCGGAATTAATCGGCCAAATATAAATTTCTTTCATTCCATAATCTCGCGCTAGATAAGAAAAAGCGCCTTCACAGGTGACTAAGTAGCGCTTATTTTCTGGAACTTTTGCGATCGCTTCGAGCAATTTTTGGTCAATGGCTTTGAGTTTTTCGCTATAGGCCGCTGCATTGGCATTATAAGTATCTGCATTTTCCGGATCGAGAGTAACAAACGCTTGGCGGATATTTTCCACATAAATCAGGGCATTTTGGGGAGACATCCAAGCATGGGGATTCGGTTTGTCAGTGTAGGGGCCTTCCGCAATGGGGATGGGTTCAATGCCTTCCGTTAAAACTACAGAGGGTACATTATCGAGGTTACCTAAAAATTGCTGAAACCAGCGCTCTAAATTCATGCCGTTGTAGAGAATCAAATCAGCATCTTGGGCTTTAGTAAGATCGCTGGGGGTGGGTTCATAACCATGAATTTCTGCACCGATGCGGGTTATGGACTCGATGATTAGTTTGTCTCCGGCAATGTTTTGGGCAATGTCGGCAAGAATGGTAAAGGTGGTGAGGACTTTCTTTTTATTTTGTGCTTCTCCAGGGATAGAAGCTGGGTTTTCAGGGGTTGGGTTCAGAGTTGGGTTGGTGTTTGTACTTATACAGCTTGTCAGACCTAGGGTGAGGACTAGGCCGGCGATCGCAATTTTTGGATAGGAGCAAGACATGGAGAAATCAGTCCGGTTGATTTCATAATTGTTTCATCTTTCATATTTATATCATAATTGCTGGGTTGGTTTAAAAAATTTGCCCTCTCCCTTTCATGTCCGTTCATGTCCCAAAGGGAAAGGAAAATCCCTCTCCCACTCCGAGAGGGACTTAAAACCCCCTTCTCCTGTGGGAGAAGGGGGCAGGGGGATGAGGGCAACAGGGCTACTCTATTACCAGAATTAGCCTTTGAGCTTGCGGCGCAAGATGCCACCCCCAATACCACCAAGAACGGCTATTCCTGCAACACCAGCGAGCATAGAACGATTGGCCAGGCGATTGTGGGTATGGTAGGGTTGGCCGTCAAGATAACTGACCTTATCTTCTTCAATCCCTTGGTCATTGACAGGAACGATCAGATTATCCCAATGGCCACCTGCCCCAATTTCTATCGACCACTCACCGGGAATGGAGGGATCGGGTTGAAAGACAAATTGACCGTTAGCATCGGTTTTGGTTTCTAGCCAAGGTTTGGTGGGATCGTTGGGGGCGTAAACGACCACGGGCGCACCTTCAAAGGCTTCACCGGTGCTAAACATAGATTGGATTTCCAGGCGATCGGACATGGCCTGATAATCGGTTTCTACGGCGTGGGCGATCGCCACTTTGGGTAAGCTGACGACGCTCAGTAGAAGGGCAGACAGGGTAAGGAAGGTTTTCATGACTCTCCTGTTGGTTATGACAGTTTTAGTCAATCTTAAAAGCAAATCCTCCAATTGGGCAGATTCTCCTGAGACTTTCCCTACTCCCTGCAAAGCAAGGAGTGGAAGCGTCTCCCTGGCTGCCTTTCTCTAGCAAGCAAGATGCTCCCACTCCCGAAAATCTAAACCTGTCTTTCTCTTTTGTCTCTTTTGTATTGAGCTGGCTACGTCTGGCTGAAGAAGTTGAAAACTAGATCACTTTCGTATATCTTCCCACTTCTAATTCTCCGTCGATTAACTCTGGAACTTGGCGGAGAGCGTCCTGGACATGCTCAGTATCCCAATGAAGAGTTTCTGACTCTATATCTGACCAGATCTCGAAGGAAATAAAGGTATGAGGATCGTCTGTAGATTGGTAAAAGCCGTAGTCAATACACCCTGATTCGTTCTTGCTTTTGAAGGTCAGTTGCTCAAGAAGTTCCATGATTTTAGCGACTTGATTCGCTTTGGCTTTGAATTTGCCTGTAACATAAATTTTTTCAGTCATATTATTGTTTAGAATGGGTAAACAGTTAACAGTGTAGACGATCTGTTTCTCATCGGATTACGGAGAGAGGGGTTTTAGCTGGCTAAAAGCGATCGCACTCAAGAAAAAGGCCAGTTGCATGATCACGATACTAGGGCCGGAGGGCAGGTTAAATAGGGCAGAAAGGACAATGCCGCATAAAGCACCGATCGCACCAATAACCGCAGAGCCGATCGCATAGGTAGTAAAATTATGGCTCAGTAAGCGAGCGGAACAGGCGGGAATAACGATAAACGCACTCACTAATAAAACTCCGATCGCCTTGATCGCGACTCCAACGACTAAGGAGAGCAGCACCACAAAGGCAGTGCGATGGGTTTCGACGGATACCCCACGGGCGATCGCCATCGGTTCATGGAGCGTCACCATCATCTGGGTTCGCAGGGTTAAGCCAATAAAGCCGATACAAACCAACAATAAGACCGTGCTAACGATGAGATCGAAAGGTTCCAGAGCTAAAATATCACCAAAGAGTAAATTATTGATGCCCCCTTTGTATTGACCGATCAGACTCAGGGTAATAATTGCAATGGCTAAGGAGGAAGAATAAACAATATTCAATACTGCATCTGTCCAGAGTTGGGTACGCTCTAGAAAAGTGTTGACGACCAGGGCAAAAATCACCGCAAAGGGCAAAATCACCAATGAGGGATTGAGTCCTAATAATAGCCCTAAACTTAATCCCAATAGGGCCGAGTGTCCCAAGGCATCGCTAAAAAATGAGAGTTGCCGCAAAATGGTAAAACTCCCTAACAATCCCCCCATCATTCCCATTAATATGCCTCCCACAAGGGCCCGTTGCATAAAGGAAAATTGGAAGAGTTCTATGGCCCGTGAAATTTCAGTTTCCATCAATTAATCATTAATCATTAAGAGGGTTGTAGGGGCCGGTTCACCTCAGTTTAGGACACCAACCCATCAATCATCTAAACTCGCCCACCCCTAAAGCAGGATCTTATCTTAAACATTGCCAAGTTTGAGAGGCGATCGCCCAATCTTCTTCTGTATGAATCACATAAACGCGCACCGCAGAATCGGCTGTAGCGATATCTGTATCCATAGGAGCAGAGGCATTCTTCTCCAGATCTAGCATTAAACCCAAAAACTCGAACCCTTCGCAGGCTCTTTGGCGCACTGCCACTGAATTTTCGCCCACTCCAGCAGTAAACACCAGCACATCCAAGCCCCCTAAACTGGCTAACATTTCACCCATGGCACTCCGCAGACGATGGATATAGAGATCGAAGGCCAATTTTGCCCGCTCATTCTTGTCATTCATCCCTTGCAGAATCGTTCGTAGATCGGCCGACAGTCCCGATACCCCTTTAAAGCCCGATTCTTTATTGAGCATTCGATCGAGACTATCGACATCAAAACCGCGATCGCGCATCAAATAGAAGATAATCGCCGGATCGATGGAACCACTCCGGGTTCCCATCATTAAGCCCTCTAAAGGGGTAAATCCCATCGTCGTATTGATACTAATGCCCTCTTTGACAGCAGCCAAGGAACAGCCATTACCCAAATGACAAGTAATCATCTTCAGGGACTCTAAAGGTTTTCCCATTAACTCCGCCGTGCGTAGGGCGCAATAGCGGTGACTGGTTCCATGGAATCCATAGCGCCGCACCCCTTGTCCAAACCATTCATAGGGAATGGGGTAGATCGCCGCTTCTAGGGGCATCTGGCTGTGAAAAGCCGTGTCAAATACCGCCACCTGGGGCAGGTCGGGCAAGACCTTCTCTACGGCTTCTATGCCCTGCAAATTGGCCCGATTGTGGGAGGGTGCAAGGGGGATCAGTTTCTTGATGGTCGTCTTCACTTCTGGGGTGATGGGGGTGGCTTGGGAATATTCGACTCCCCCATGCACCACCCGATGACCGACGGCGTTAATCTCGGAGAGGCTCTCTAGAACTTGGGTTTCGCCACTAACTAGGGTTTGCAGGAGTTGCCCGATCGCCTCTTCTTTGGCATCACTGGGTAAATGGGTTTCCAGCTTCATGCCATTGGCTTTGACTTTCATCACTCCATAGTCGTTGGATACTGTCCAGTCAATAGTCGCTTCCCAGAGGGGATGGGGCGGATGGGCTGGGAGAGCATCGCCGGTAATCTCGTATAAACAGCTTTTTTGGGAACTCGAACCCGCGTTTAAGACTAGGATTTTCATCAGCTTGGGGGATTGAGGGGACAAATGGTTTGGGTTTGGATGGCGGTAATGGTGACCGTATTGATGATATCGGTAACCGTACAGCCGCGACTGAGGTCATTAACGGGTTTCCGCAAGCCTTGCAAAATGGGGCCGATGGCGATCGCCCCGGTTTCCCTTTGGACGGCTTTATAGGTGTTGTTACCGGTATTTAAATCGGGGAAGACTAACACCGTTGCTTGTCCCGCAACTTCAGAATTAGGCATTTTCTGAGCGCCCACTTCTGGATCGACGGCTGCATCATATTGAATGGGGCCTTCAATTTTCAAATCTGGGCGTTTTTCCTGGGCTAAATGGGTAGCTTTTCTCACTTTTTCTACCTCTTCCCCTTTACCGGATTCTCCGGAAGAATAGGAGAGTAAAGCCACTCTGGGTTCAATGCCAAATCGTTTGGCAGTATCGGCAGAAGATAGGGCGATTTCTGCTAATTGTTCGGCGGTGGGATTGGGATTGACGGCACAATCTCCATAGACCAATACTCGATCTTCTAAACACATTAAGAAGACGGAAGAGACGATGGAACAATCGGGTTGAGTTTTGATGATTTGTAGGGCGGGGCGGATGGTATGTTGGGTGGTGTGGACGGCTCCAGAAACCATGCCATCGGCATCTCCACTGTAAACCATGAGTGTGCCAAAGTAAGACACATCCATGATTAAGTCTTTGGCCATATCGACGCTGAGGTTTTTATGTTTGCGGCATTCATAGAGGGTTTGGGCATAGCGATCGAAGTTTTCACTAATGGCAGGATTGATAATTTGGACTTGGTTTAAATCCAGGCGGATGTTATGTTTTTTCAGGGTTTGTTCAATGCTGGAAAGACTGCCTAAGAGGGTGATTTCGACTAATTCTTGGGATAAGAGGGATACCGTAGCATTGAGGATGCGGGGATCGTTGCCTTCGGGAAGGACAATATGGCGTTTTTGGGCTTTGGCTTGTTGAACCAAATTGTAGGTAAACATTTTCGGGGTGATGCCCTTGGTTTTTACCCCTTGAATGCGTGCTTCTAGCTGTTGTAAGTTGACGTAGCTATCGAAGGTTTGAATCCCTAGATTAATTTTTTTGCGATCGCCACAGGTGAGGGGAATATGCAAGTCATGGATGGCGGAAGCGGTAGTATAGGTATCGGTTTCTACTGATAAAATGGGCGGCGGATCGGGTAATCCATCTAGGAGTTTGGCGATCGCCGGGTGAGGTTTAATGCCACAGGAGAGGACTAAACCCGCTAAATTGGGGTAATTTACCGACTGATCCGCCTGCACAACACCCAGGATTACATCGGCGCGATCCCCTGGAGTCACGGCTAAATTGCCATCCTTTAATCGCTCGATCGCATGTTGCACTTGCATTGCTGCTACCACATAATTGGTGGCTAAGGTGTTCAGCCGTTTGTGTCCATATAAGACTTGGGCATTAAGTTGTTCTACTACATCTCGCATTCGGGGACTACTGAGGCGATGATCGTAGGGAATAACTGAAACTAAGCTCTCTGGTAGATCTAATGCTTCTACTAAACTGGCTTTGAGGCTATTGACTTGATCCGGTTGAGCTAAATTGAGAACTACTCCCACCACATCACATTCTTTTTCCCGATACACATCCAGGGGCAATTGTACTGAATTAATCGCTTCTTCTGGAGTGCGATCGCTCGCTTTCCCCACAATTAACACCGGACAGCCTAAATTTTTGGCAATTTCCACATTCAGATCGAACTCAAAAGCTGCCTCTTGACCCTTAAAATCCGACCCTTCACAGACTACAAAATCAACTTTTTTCTCTAATTCTTTATAACGCTCAATAATCCGATCGAGTAGATCGTCTAAATGGTGGTGACTGAGCAAATCGGTTGCTTCTTGCAGATATAATCCAAAGGAATCCTCTGGGGACTGCTTGAGACGAAAATGAGTCAGAATTAGGTTAATATCATCATCAATGTCACCGGATTCTGGTTTACGAATAATTGGGCGAAAAAAACCAATATTACTGGTTTTACGGGATAGACACTCAATCACACCCAGAGAAATAAGTGCTTTTCCACTGGCGACTTCTGTAGTGCTAATATATAAAGAATTGGCCATGATTTGTGAACCTTAAGCATTGACAAACATTGGGGCTAAGTAGAGATGAATTTTCAGAACACGATCAGGAATCGTTCTGCCGATCGCCTCCAATATTCTAACTCACCCACTCGATCCTAAAGGACTGTTGTGGCGATCGCCTGTTTGCTCTGACACCCATAGGCGCTTTTCCCCCTAAATTAGCATTCCTCTTTTCCATTCCTGATAAAATCTAAAATTTTGCTCAATCATGGATGTTCAGAATCGACCCGGTGATTGCTCACACCTCTAGTCAACTTTAGCAAACTCTTCCCCAATTTAATATTAATATGACATTAAATTCCTTTTAAGATTTTCATCCGGGCTATCAATCAAAAGAAAAGCTTAAGAAATCCGCCTTTTGTTATTTTGACAATTCCACCCTTGAGAGAGTTTAATAGGCTAGGAGTGAAGGGCGATCGCCTCTCACTCAACCCAGAAAAGTAAAATCGATCAACCGCTTTACAGTTTTTGTATCTAGGGAGCAAATATGGTCACCGTACCCGAAAAACTCAATATAAATCAAACGCCCCTATCTCCCAATGAACTTGACCAAATCCATGCTTACTGGCGAGCCTGTAACTATCTAGCCGTTGGCATGATTTATCTCAGGGATAACCCCTTACTCAAAGAACCCCTGAGATCCGAACAGATCAAATATCGGCTTCTGGGTCACTGGGGGGCCTCCCCAGCCCTCAGTTTCAGCTATGTTCATCTCAACCGACTGATCAACAAATACGATCTTAACGTCATTTACCTAGCCGGGCCGGGCCATGGTGCGCCCGGAGTCCTCGGCCCCGTTTACCTAGAAGGAACCTACTCCGAAGTCTATCCCGACAAAAGCGAAGATGAAGAAGGACTGCAAAAATTCTTCAAGCAATTCTCCTTCCCCGGTCATATCGGTAGCCACTGTACCCCAGAAACCCCTGGCTCCATCCATGAAGGGGGAGAACTCGGTTACAGTGTCTCCCATGCCTACGGAACCGTTTACGACAACCCAGACCTGATCGCGGCTGTGGTGGTTGGGGATGGAGAAGCCGAAACCGGCCCCCTAGCCACTGCTTGGCACTCCAACAAATTCCTTAACCCCATTCGCGATGGGGCCGTACTGCCCATTCTCAACCTAAATGGGTATAAAATTGCTAACCCCACAGTGCTATCTCGCATCAGTGCAGAGGAACTGGAGAGCCTATTTATCGGCTATGGCTATACTCCCTATGTGGTAGAAGGGGATGATCCCGCCATCATGCACCAAAAGATGGCCGGAACTATGGAAACTTGCATTAACCAAATTCGGGCCATCCAAGAGGAAGCCCGCCGCACAGGAGAAGCCAAACGCCCGCGCTGGCCGATGATTATTCTCCGGACTCCCAAGGGTTGGACGGGGCCAAAAATCGTGGATGGCCACAAAGTAGAAGGCTTTTGGCGGGCGCACCAAGTGCCCATGGGGGGAATGCACAGCAACCCAGAGCATGTGCGCTTGCTGGAAGAGTGGATGAAGGGTTATAAACCGGAAGAACTGTTTGACGAAAAGGGCAAATTGATCCCAGAATTAAAAGCACTGGCTCCAAAAGGCGATCGCCGCATGAGCGCTAACCCCAACGCTAACGGTGGCATTCTCCGCAAAGACCTGAAAATGCCCGACTTCCGCAGCTTCGCCGTCGAAATTCCCAAACCGGGAACCGTAGAAGTGGAAAATACCAAATTTCTCGGCTACTTCCTACGGGAAATTATGCGCGACAACCCCAACAATTTCCGCCTCTTTGGCCCCGATGAAACGGCCTCTAACCGACTCCATCCCGTCTATGAAGTCAGTAAAAAAGCCTGGATGGCCGACTTTCTCCCCGAAGACCTCGATGGTAGCGAACTTTCCCCCGATGGTCGGGTAATGGAAATCCTCAGCGAACATACCTTACAAGGTTGGCTCGAAGGTTATCTTTTAACCGGTCGCCATGGCCTATTCCATACCTACGAAGCCTTCGCCCATGTAGTAGACTCCATGTTTAACCAACATGCTAAATGGTTAGATATCTGTAAAAATGAAGTCTCTTGGCGGGCCCCCGTATCCTCCCTGAATATCCTTCTGTCGTCCCTCGTTTGGCGACAAGACCACAATGGCTTTAGTCACCAAGACCCCGGCTATGTAGACCTGGTAACCAACAAAAGCCCGGATGTCGTCCGCGTCTATTTCCCACCTGATGCCAACTGCTTACTGTCGGTTTCTGACCACTGTTTACGCAGCACCGACTATGTAAATGTGATCGTTTCGGACAAACAAATGCACCTGCAATATTTGAATATGCAGGATGCGATTAAACATTGCACGAAAGGGATTGGAATTTGGGAATGGGCCAGTAATGATGACTGTGGCAAAGACCCGGATATGCCCGATGTCATTATGGCTTGCTGTGGTGATATTCCCACGATGGAATCCTTGGCAGCCACTGCGATTTTGCGCGATGAATTCCCCGACCTGAAAGTACGGTTTATTAATGTGGTGGATTTGTTTAAGCTGATGTCAGAGGGAGAACATCCCCATGGTTTGAGCGATCGCGATTTTAATAGTCTGTTCACGGTCGATAAACCGATCATCTTCAACTTCCATGGTTATCCTTGGTTAATCCATAAACTGGTGTATCGTCGGGCGAACCAAGAGCGGATTCATGTACGCGGTTACAAGGAAAAAGGCAACATCAATACGCCCCTAGAATTAGCGATTAATAACCAAGTCGATCGCTATAACTTGGTGATTGATGTGATTGACCGCGTGCCTAAACTCGGCTCTGCTGCTGCCTATGTCAAGGAACGGATGAAAAACGCGATTATCGAAAACCTGCAATATGCCCGCGAACAAGGCATAGATCGGGAAGAGATTGTCAACTGGAAATGGCCCTATTAATGTCCTAACCTAGCCTAACTCAGTAGGGGCGAAAAATTTTTCGCCCCTACACAACAGAGTAAACAGAAGTTGGAACTCCCCAATCTTAAGCCAGGGTAGTCTTTCCCTGCAAATAATCTTGGATTTGTTGGCGATGATCGTGGGAAAGCCTCTCTTGAGGTAAATTCGAGAACTCATAGGGTTGAGCCGCTTCAATTTCTAGGGTATCTGCAATGGAGAGATCCCCTTCTACCTGAGCTTCAACCACAATGCAGACTGAATGTACTCTCGGATCGCGATCGGGTGCAGAATATACCCCCACCAAACGCCCAATCTTCACCACCGTTAATCCCGTTTCTTCCGCCACCTCCCGCACTGCCGCTTGATGAATGGTTTCTCCCCAATCGACTAATCCTCCCGGTAATCCCCAGGAGCGATCGTCCTTTCGCTGAACTAATACCACACGCCCATCAGGAAGAATAGGGATAATACTGGTTCCTACCAAGGGATGGCGGAAAATCAGTCCTAAAACAGTTTGAAAAATTTGCCACAGACGGCCCATAGGAAATATAGAGTATTGTAAGTCTGAAAATTAGGAGCATGGAAGAGATGGATATAACGGGTATAAGTATCCTCGCTGGACTCCTGTTACTGGCGATCGCCTGCTATCAAGTGTATCAGCAAATTCATCATCGCCGCCGGGCTGAACTGATTCTCAGACAGCAAACCCAGAGAGAGCGGTTAATCCATGAAATTGCCCAGCATATTCGCCAATCTTTGAACCTCGATGAAGTGCTGGCAACCACGGTAGCTGATGTGCGCCAATTTTTAGACTGCGATCGCGTTTTAATCTATCAAATTTACGCCGATGGAACGGGATGCGCCATTACCGAAACGGTTTTACCCGATTATCCCCGTATTTTAGGACAAGTTTTTCCCGCAGAAGTCTTTCCCCAGGAATATCATCAAGCTTACATCAAGGGCAAAAGTCGGGCGATCGCCGATATCGAACACTCCGATATTGAAGAGTGTCTGGTGGAATTCGTGCAACAATTTGCCGTCAAAGCCAAATTAGTCGTTCCCATTATTCAAACGGAAATTGAAACCCCGCAAACCCCCCATCCTTCCCCCCATCTGTGGGGCTTACTCATTGCCCATCACTGTCGCCAAACTCGGCAATGGCAATCTCACGAAATCGAACTGATGAAACAGCTTGCTACCCAAGTGGCGATCGCCATCCGCCAATCCGAACTCTATCAACAACTGCAACAACTCAACACCCAACTCGAACAGCGCGTCGAACAGCGCACCGAAGAACTCGCCCGCACCAACCACGCCCTACGCCTAGAAATAGCCGAACGTCAACGCACCGAAATCGCCCTCCGGCACACCAACCACACCCTACAATCCTTAATTGCTGCCTCTCCCCGTGCCATCTTTACCCTCGATCTCCAAGATCGAGTACAACTCTGGAATCCAGCCGCCGAACAGATGTTTGGCTGGAGTGAACTCGAAGTTTACAATCAACCCAACCCCATCCTCTCTGAAGAAACCGTAGACGAATATCGCGACCTGCGTCAAGCCTGTCTGCAAGGCATTACCCCCCCCAGTTTAGAACTACGCCGCTTTAGAAAAGATGGCTCCCCCATTGATATTGTCTTCTCTGCTGCGCCTCTACTCGATAGCGGCGATCGCATTAGTGGTATGGTTACTGTCGTCGCCGACGTTACCGAACAAAAACGGCAAGCGGAACAGGTGCGTCTCCTTCAGTCTGTGGTCATCAATACCAATGATGCCGTGTTAATCACGGAGGCAATCCCCCTCGATCCCCCCGGCCCCCGTATTCTCTACGTCAATCAAGCCTTCACCCGCATGACCGGTTATACCCTCGAAGAACTGATCGGCCAAACCCCCCGCATTCTCCAAGGGGCAAAAACTGACCGAGAAAAACTCGAACAAGTCAAAGCTGCCCTTTCTCAGTGGCAACCCCTAACCATGGAATTGATCAACTATCGTAAAGATGGCTCGGAATTTTGGGTCGAGTTTAGTTTAGTTCCTGTTGCCAACAAACAGAATGAATATACCCATTGGGTTTCCATTCAGCGAGATATTAGCGAACGCAAACACACTGAAGAAGCGCTCAAGCGCTCGGAAGAAAGGTTCCGTTCCCTGATTGAAAATGCCTTAGATATTATTACCATTCTCGATCGCCAAGGCACTATTTACTATGCCAGTCCTTCTGTAGAAAAAGTCCTGGGTTATCCCCCCACGAAACTGATGGGTCAAAATTTTTTTGACTTAGTGCATCCCGATGACTCCTGCAAAATTTATCAGCAGATCATCAATAGCTTAGAAAGCCAAGAAGGGCTACTGCCCATGGAATTTCGCGCCCAACATCAGGAGGGGTTTTGGCGTATCCTAGAAGCGGTTAGCCATGCCGATCGATCGTCCGTGAGGGAAAATGGCATAGAAAGCTACCCAGAACCCCGATTTGTCGTCAATTCCCGCGATATTACTGCCCGTAAGCGACTAAATGAGATGAAACTGGCTCTAGAGCGGGAAAAGGAGCTGCATACCCTGAAAACGCGCTTTTTCTCCATGGCTTCCCATGAGTTTCGGACTCCCCTGAGTACGGCTTTAGCGGCTGCCCAGTTGTTAGAACAATCCTCCCCTCTCCATCAAGCGGAAGATCCGGTTAAACGCTCTCGTAATTTACGGAGAATTCAAGATTCAATTAAACAAATGGTACACCTGTTAGATGATATTCTCACCATTAATCGGGCTGAAGCGGGCAAATTAGAATTTGACCCCCAACCCCTGGATCTGCCGCAGTTCTGCCGCCAGTTGCTGGAAGAAATTCAGTTTAGTACCGGTCATCAGTATAGTCTCAAATTTATCTGTAGCCAGGATTCGGTTTGGGTGAGTTTAGATGAAAAATTGCTGCGATCGATTCTTTCTAATTTGTTGTCTAATGCGATTAAATATTCTCCGATTGGCAGTGATGTTCAATTGCGCTTAAAGGTTGAACCGCAGGCAATTATCTTTGAAATTAGCGATCATGGTATTGGGATTTCCCCAGAGGATCAACAAAAACTGTTTGAGCCTTTCCAACGGGGTCAAAATGTGGGCCATATTCCCGGTACAGGATTAGGGCTAGTGGTGACTAAAAAATGTGTGGAACTGCAAGGGGGAACCCTTAAAGTTGAGAGTCAACTTAACATAGGTACAACTTTAACTGTTGTTTTACCCCTTGCCAAAGATTAGATTTTAACGATACAAAAGTTTTCATAGAAATAGGGGTTTAGCAACACCTGAAGTCTATTGTAGAAAGATGACGAAACTATGACAGTTCTGGGTAGGATCAAGGGTTCTCGACTTTACCTAAGCGATAGCCGATACCATGAACGGTTTCTATAAAGTCTTCTGGCGCACCAGCCGCTTTTAATTTTTGACGTAAACTGCGAATATGCACTTTCACTGTATCTTCTTCTGGGGGATCTTTGAGAGACCAAATATGTTCAATCATCACATGACGACTTAACACTCGACGACCATTTCGCAGGAGTAATTCTAATAGGGAATATTCTTTAGGCGTTAAATGTAGGGGTTGATGATTATAGTTGGCTTCATAGGTGCTAGGATCAAATGTTAAGGCTCCCCACTCTAAAATCGGAGCCGATACACTCCCTCGACGCAAAAGAGCGCGAACCCGTGCAAATAATTCACCCAAATCAACCGGTTTAACAATATAATCATCTGCGCCAGCATCCAAACCTGCGATTTTGTCGCTAACGGTATCGCGAGCGGTAATCATTAGAATCGGCATTTGATAACCTTGAAGACGGAGTTGCTTGCAGAGACTGATCCCATCGAGATCGGGAAGCATCACATCTAAGAGCAAGAGATCGTAGTCAAGAGCGTCAAAATATTCCCAAGCTGATGCTCCATTCTGGGCAATGTCAACAACATAAAGTTGATCCGTTAGGGCTTCTGCTAGAGTCTCAGCCAGACTTATGTCATCTTCAATTAAAAGAATCCTCATGTGGTTACAGTTGCCTTGACCCATTCATTTCAGCTTACAAGAAAACTCAGCATATTCTCCCGGTTATTCGGGGATCGAGTATTACAAAATGTTAAAATTTGCGATATTTTAGGAATCTTTCCGATTTCTTTACCATTTGTTCACTCTTTTAATTACTTCTCATCTGCTAAGTTCCTAAGTTATGGGAGGTTGGCTGATTTAGACAGTTTCCTAGAGGCTGACTTAGAGTCAGTCCCTAGGCTCCTTCAATGGAAGAATAAGAAACAGATCTCTCACCTCTGGATGGAGATGGGGTCGAGGTTTAGAGTTCGTCTCGGCATAATTTAGGTTCAGGGAAGTCCTCATAGATCCCGTTTAGGCGATCGCTCAGGGGTTAAAATGCACCGAAAGAGAGCAAAACTCTTTAGGCATATTAACTTAGTTCAACTCAAAATAACCTAGGAGGTCTTATGGTAATTCCCTTGCTTCAATATCCCCCAACCTCTCAAAACCATCGGGTTGAGGGATTTGAAATTTCTAGTCCAGAAAAACCTCGCCTATATACGACTGAACTGTTGACCTCATCAGCAGAAATGGATGAGCTGATTTGGGCAGCCTACCGGCAAGTGTTTAACGAGCAGCAATTGCTGTGTAAGAACCTTCAACAGAGCCTAGAATCTCAGTTGCGATCGGGTCAAATTACCGTCCGTGATTTTATGCGATCGTTGCTGCGATCAGAAACCTTTCGGATTAACAACTATGAACCCAATAGTAATTATCGGTTTGTAGAATTGTGCATTCAACGGGTACTCGGACGAGAAGTTTATGGAGAACGGGAAAAATTAGCCTGGTCAATTATTCTCGCGACTGAAGGTTTAAATGGATTTATCGATCGATTACTTGATAGCGAAGAATATTTGACCCATTTCGGCGATCGTACCGTTCCCTATCAACGGCGGCGGATTTTGCCCCAACGTTCTCAAGGAAATTTACCCAGTGCTAGGATGCCTCGTTATGGAGTCGATTATCGCCAGAAGTTAGAAGAGTTGGGTTATTTTCAACCTCCTAAAGCCGATTATCGCTGGTCATGGCAACGGCCTCCTTATCCGGTTTGGCTTCGTCTAACGGGCACAATCATAACTCTGGCTGGGGCAGGATTATTAAGTTTAGGAGTAGGCGCTGTAGCTTTAGCAGCTTGGGGAATTATTCCCTTATAACAGTGACAACATAATCTGTTTAAAAAATTGAAAACTCATTTAGGATGATACCCATGAGCATTGTATTAGATGCACCAGTTGAACTTTGGAAAACCAGTGGCTTAGATGAACAGCAAGCCGTTATTCGTGCTGTTTATAAGCAAGTGTTGGGGAATCCCCATGTAATGGAAAGCGAACGGCTGGTGACGGCTGAATCCCAGTTGACTCAAGGAGAGATTACAGTACGCGAATTTGTGCGGGCTGTGGCTAAGTCTGAATTCTATCGCCGTCGCTATTTTGAGTCTTGCGCTCCCTATCGATTTATTGAGTTGAATTTCAAGCATTTATTGGGCCGTGCCCCAGTGGATCAGAAGGAAGTTTCAGAACACATTACTATCTGTATTGAGCAGGGTTATGATGCTGAAATTGATTCCTATCTTGATAGTATGGAATATCAAGAAAAATTCGGGGAAAATATTGTTCCTTACTACCAGGGATCTATGAGTCAGACGGGACAAAAACAAGTCGGTTATAACCGCACTTTGTCTTTGTATCAAGGGAATGCTGGTGTAGATAGTGCATTTAAGGCTTCTCGCTTGGTGCAAGATGTGGCTACGAATGCAGCGACCAAGATTAAATTGCCTTCTAAAGGCGGTCGTGTTGCGGGCTATAAAGATGCGACTGAGAAGATGTTTGAAATTGTGGTCACAGGGTCTAAATTTGACTGTCCGCGTCATGTGAGTACAACTAAGTATTTGGTTTCTGGAGCTAAGATGACTCCCCAAATCCAGCGTATTCATAAAGCGGGCGGTAAGATTGTGAGCATTACAGAAGTGGCTTAAACCCAACAAGAGCTACTGTGCCCTGGTAGTCAATGATTAGACCAAAGAAACAAGGGGTTTTATCCCCTTGTTTTGATCTAGAGAGTTGAAAAGTTCTGAATGGAGAGAGCTGTGATCCCCCCAGTGGCTTGTCAAAAAATGCGAAATTGGATCAGAAATCGCTATTTAATCTGTTCCGGTAGTTTTTTCATCTTTCAAAGTGTAGAATATTCAGCAGTAGAACGATTTGAAGAATGCGTATCGAGTTTGGGTGGAACTTTAATTTCGGTCGAACCGGCTAAACGGGTTTGGATCGGACAACATCGACAGGTGATTTTGTATCAAGCTAAGGCGAGTTTGCATACGCCTAATCATGGTTTGAAACAGTATTGGCTGCAATATGGTAGCTTCTATACGAAGTTTAACGATCCTGGCGGAGAGGATAATTAGGGAATGGGTTAGGGTGGGGCGGCGATCGGGTACACTTTCCTTAAGGGATGAAAGGATAAGGTAGTGCTTTTGCAATGATACCGCTACAATTGACGCTGAAAAACTTTCTGAGTTATCAGGAAGGGAGCCTAGATTTTAGTCAACTCCATACCGCTTGTATTTCTGGGGTGAATGGGGCGGGAAAATCGTCTTTGCTGGAGGCAATCGCCTGGTGTCTGTGGGGTAAAAGTCGTGTCAATACGGAAGATGACTTGATTCATTATGGAGCGGCGGAGGTTCGGGTGAGCTTTAGCCTCATTCAGCATCAGCAAACGTTTCGGGTGATTCGTACTCGTCAACGGGGACAAACAACGAGTCTGGAGTTTCAGGTGCAAAAGGAGAGCGGGTTTCGTTCGCTGACGAGTCGGAATATGCGCCAAACTCAAGAGCTTATTATTGAGAGTCTGAAGCTGGATTATCATACGTTTGTGAATTCGGCTTATTTGCGCCAAGGAAGGGCGGATGAGTTTATGCTCAAAGGGGCGATGGAGCGTAAGCAGATTTTGGCGCGGTTGCTGAATTTGGATCGCTATGATCACCTGAGCGATCGCGCTAAGGAAATTTCTATGCAGCATAAAGCGACTGTGGCAGTGCTGCACCCACAACTTCAGGCAATTCAAAGCCAACTGACGACAGAAGAGGCGATCGCCGAAGAACTGCAAGCGATCGAGCAACATTTGCAGCAATTGCAGCAAACGCAAACCAGAGCGAAGCAGCAACTGAGCAGTTGGCAAACCCTCCAGCATCAGCAACAAACCTTACATCAGCAACTCCAATGGCATCAAAGCCAACAGCAAAGTTTGGAGCGCGATCGCCAGGGTTTGCATCGGCAGCGAGAAACTGCTAACGCCCAAAAGGAGCAACTCGAAAGCCTTTTAGAGCAAGAAAGCAGCCTGACGACGGCTTATCACAACTTCGAGAACCTGCGAGCCAAAGAAGCCCAACTTGCCGCCCAATTTAGCGCCTATCAAACCACCCAAGAACAGCTTAATCACTTACGTCAGACGCAAAAAGAGCAACAGGAAGCGATAGAGGATCAACTGCGTCTGATTCACATTCAACTGGAGCATCTACAAACCCAAGAGGGAGAACACCAAGCCATACTCGATCGCCAGCCAGAAATTGAAGCAGCTCAAGTTAAACTCCAACAAGCCCGCGATCGCCTCAATTCCCTAGATCGGCTTCAATTGCAAGTCTCTCCCTTGCTCCACCATCGCCAAAATCTGCAAAGTCAACTCGATCGAGCAACAGCCCATTGTCGAGCCAAACTCGAAGAATTACAAGCCTCTTGGCGACAGCTCCAAACCGAACAAGCACAAGCGCCCTTATTAGAACAAGCTGCTGAAGAATTAGCGGGACAAATTGCCCAATTGGAGAAAAAACGGATTTATCAACAGCGCGTGTTAGAAAAAGGGCAAGAACGGCGCAATATGATGGAACGCTTGCAAGCGCAACAGCGCAGCTACGAAAGCCAGCTTGATGCGATTAGTCAAAAACTACAATTGCTCAAACAGCGATCGAGTCCAGAAAACGGCGAGGAGCGGATCTATCCTCCTTGTCCATTATGCGATCGCCCCCTAGATGAACACCACTGGCACTTAGTGCAAGAAAAGCATAGTTCTGAACAACAACAAATTCTCAATCAAATTTGGGTCATTCGCGAACAACTTGCCACCTCTGAACTAGAAATTAAAGTTTTCCGTCAAGAATACCGAGATTTAGATCGCGAACTGGCTGGGCTGAGTCCCGCTCTTGAAAAGCGAGGACAACTCAAAGCCGTCTTAGATGTCACGGAGCAAAAACTCGAACGTCTGCAACAATTGCAAACGGAGATTTTAGAACTTGAAGAGGCTTTGCAAACTCGCAGCTATGCCCAGGATGTGTATGCAGAATTAGAGACCATCGATCGGCATCTTCAGAAACTTAATTATGACGAGAAAAATCATGTTCTCGCCAGAAATCAAGTTGAAAAATGGCGCTGGGTGGATATTAAACAAGGAGAAATTAAATCCGCCCTCAAACAGAAGCAGAAACTGCAACAAGAGCGCCCTGAATTAGAAGCGCAACAGCAGCAACTCAGCCGCCGTTTAGAGAAATTGCAAACCACCTCTAGCCTACAGAAACAAATTCAAACCTTAGAAACCCAATTAGCCGAAATTGGCTACGCTCCAGAGAGCCACCAAATTCTCATCAATCAGTTGCGAGACTCCCAAAATGCCCAATTTCGCTATCAACAATTGCAACAAGCCCAAGAACAGTATCCCCAAGTAATTCAGACCTGCTTAGAGTTAAATCGTCGCTTAGAAGATCATCAACATCGAGAGCAAGAATTAGGCAAAAGTTTAGCACAGTTGGATAAAGTTCTGCTCCAAAATCCCGATGCTACACCTCAAATAAACGCCTTAGAGCGACAGCTTCAGGAAGGACAACAGCAGCGAGAAGAATTGCTCTCTCGTAAAGGCAGATTGCAGCAGCAACAGCAACATCTGAAAAGTCTTAACCAGCAGTATCAAACCCTTAAACAACAACTGGAGAGCGCCCAGAGAAACTACCGAGTATACAGCGAATTAAGCTATGCTTTTGGCAAAAAAGGCATTCAATCTCTAATGATTGAGAATATTTTACCAGAGTTAGAAGCGCAAACCAATCGGGTATTAGCGCGGCTGAGTTCTCATCAGTTGCATGTCCAATTTATCACCCAAAAATCCCAGAAGACTAAAAAAGATAAATGGGTGGAAACTCTCGATATTTTAATTGCTGATTCCCAGGGGACTCGTCCCTATGAAACCTATTCCGGTGGGGAAGCCTTTCGGGTCAATTTTGCCATTCGTTTAGCCTTAGCTAAACTCCTAGCCCAACAGTCGGGGACAGCCTTACAAATGCTGATTATTGATGAAGGATTTGGCACACAAGACGAGGAAGGATGCGATCGCCTCATTGCCGCGATTAATGCCATCTCTCCCGAATTTGCCTGCATCCTCACCATTACCCACCTAAGCTTTTTTAAAGAAGCCTTTCCCCTACGGATTGAAGTCACCAAAACCGCTAACGGTTCCCAACTTACCGTAGTCTAAGGAAAACCCCTTTTCCCCCTCTGCCATTAAAAAACCCGCCGTAGCGGGTAAAACAAACAACAGAGAACAGACATAAAATGAATGATCTTAACCCATACTCAACACCATACCCATCAGAGTCTCTAAATGACCAGTACAAGCTTGTACCATATGATGGGTAATGGGGAGGCTGTCGATCACCATTCCCGTACACAATACCATCATATACAAAATCGAATACTTAAACATAGATTTGGCTAACGGGAGATCTTTCGGATTTTTTAACAAAACCCAAGCTTTCTGGAGAAAAATCGCCCCTAAAACCACTGCAAAAGCGCCATAGACTGCCCCACAGACTCCCAAGGGATAAATCAACATCAACGAAACAGGAACCACCAATAAAGAGTAGATCCAAATTTGCACAGTTGTGGCTTCTTCTCCTTCTACTACAGGCAACATAGGAACATTGACTGTGGCGTAATCTTCCCGAATCATGAGAGCTAAGGCCCAAAAATGGGGTGGAGTCCAAAGGAAAATTAAAGCAAATAATAACCAAGCTGCCCAACTTAATTCTCCCGTGACTGCCGCCCAACCGACTAAGGGAGGAATTGATCCAGCAGCGCCACCAATGACAATATTTTGGGGAGTATTGCGTTTAAGCATATGGGTGTAAACGACCAGATAAAATACAATCCCCATCATCGCCAACAGAGCGGCTGGCAAATTAGCAAATTGGGTTAACAAACCAAAGGATAAACCCGCCAGAATTAAAGCAAAAATGAGGGCATGTCGCGGTTGCACTTTGCCTGAAGGCAGGGGACGCTTGCGGGTGCGTACCATGGCATAATCAATATCGAGGTCATAAATACAGTTGAGAGTTTGGGCAGAGGCAGCCGCTAAAGTTCCTCCAGTTAGGGTCACCAGTAAGAGGATGGGATCGATTTTGCCATCTGAGGCAATCCACATACTGGCGGCTGTGGTAATCAGGAGTAGGGGAATAATGCGAGGTTTGGTGAGTTGATAGTAATTGCGCCAAGTCTCTAGAAGAGTTTGTTGGACAGAAGATAGGGAAATTCTTACAGTGTCTTGCATAGATTAATTGGGCGCTTTGCGCTGGTAAGGGTGTCAAGCGTAAGGGGTAAGGGGTTTTCGGGGTCGTCTCAGTGATGGGTCGCACGATCGCGCCATGCTAAAACTGAAAAAGCAGTTAAAATCCCCAATAAACAGGCCCCAATAGTTTGATGGGCAACGGTTAGGGGTTCCACTTGCAGGTGTAACCAGAGGGTTCCCACTCCCAACAGAATTTGCAAGACTAAAAGACCTCCTGCATAGTGAATTAAGCGCCGCAGTAGAGGATGAAGAGCAGGAGTCCGTCGGGCCCAAATAATCAGAATGGCGGTAGTGATGATAGGAGGGAGTACCCCAGCAATATGGCTATGCATAATGCCACAGAGTTGATTACCCCCTAAGCATTGATGAACGGCCCATTGGGAGGCAACGAGGGCCCCTAAAATACTTTGAATGTAGACCAAAGCGGCGGCAAATGTGCCTATCCAGGGCAGTTTTCCCGTTGCTCCTGTGCCGTTATAGGGTAAGAGCAACATCCAGATAGTCACCAGACTGAGGAAAAAGAGCAGGGCGGTTCCCAGGTGGGCGGCTACAATATCAAACCGGAGCAGTTCCGTCACCGTGAGTCCTCCGAGCAGTCCTTGAAAAACCACTAATCCTAGACTCCCAGTAGCGGCCCAGGGTAACCATTGGGGCAGTTCCTGACGATACCACCAAGAGAGACCCATCAGGTAGATTGCCCCCAAACCAATGACACTGGCATCGAGACGATGGAACCATTCCAGGAATACTTGTAGATTCATCTGTTGGGTGGGTACTAAGGTTCCATAACACAGGGGCCAGTCTGGACAAGCTAAACCCGCATTCATGACCCTGGTGGCACTACCAACGGCCATTAACAGCACCGTGGCCACGACCAGCTTGAGGACTAAATTGAGGATTCTTTGTTGAGGGTGAACTCGATGCTTCGATTCTATCTGTTCATGGAAGGTGAAATTAGCCATGCCCATATCCACAGTTCATTTATGCAATAAATTATCGATCTATGTTAATCAATTTGCGAGCTAATGCTCACCAACCGAAGACAGAGGTCAAGACCATCCGGCCAGTTCCCACTGGTCTACTACTTTAATCAGGCGATCGCCAATCCTAGCCAGGCTTTGGTTTTTCTTTCGATTCTCGGTAGTCGGTAATAGGGCATTCCCCTCTCCCCCATCCTCCCTCATTGCTGAAAAAAGTATTAAGGATAGCTTAGGATAGCTGTTGTTTAAACCTAAATTGACGAGACCTGCTCTAACGTAAATAGAGAAGTAAAGACTCCCTCAATCTAGAAAAAGGGATATCATGCTTCATACTCACTCCCTAGGAGGACTTAAGCATTGGTGTAGAGCAGTACCAACAACTGATCACCAATCCGCTATCCTATAGCATTATCTATAACCAGCGCCCAGCGCTATTGTTAAACCCCTTGAAGATCAACCGGCCTAATCACTGTGAATATTCCGAGTAACATTATTACCTTAATTGCAGGTATTCTCTTAACCCTGATCAGCCTCTGGTTCGGTCAACATCATGGGTTATTGCCTGTCGCTGCTTCTGAAGAAGCACCCTGGATTGATGGGCTTTTTAATACTATGATGACCATTTCTATTGGTTTATTTTTGCTGGTTCAGGGCATTCTGATCTTTTCGATCGTTAAATTTCGTCAGCAGCCAGGCGATGAAACCGATGGCCCTCCCATCGAAGGCAATATTCCCCTAGAAATCGTCTGGACAGCAATTCCAGCCATGATTGTCTTAGGCTTAGGGGTCTACAGTTTCGATGTGTATACCAACATGGGCGGACTCGATCCCATGGCTTCCCATGACCATGGTCAAATGGCCCACCATGGGCAGGGATCGGCGATCGCCGCGCCCCTAGAAGCACCAACGCTGGAAAAAACAGACCGTCGAGTGGCGATTGGGATTGGCGCTGATCCCAAAGCAATGGGCAAACCCGCCGATCTCGTCGTAGATGTTCTCGGCCTCCAATATGCCTGGATCTTCACCTATCCAGAAACGGGAATCGTCAGTGGAGACCTGCATATGCCCGTAGACCGGGATGTACAACTCAATATCAAAGCCTCTGATGTGATCCACTCCCTGTGGATACCCCAATTCCGCGTCAAACAAGATGCCATCCCCGGCCGGGACACCCAACTGCGACTGCGGCCCAGACAAGTGGGAAACTATCCCGTTGTCTGTGCTGAACTGTGCGGAGCCTACCATGGAGGCATGAGAACCACGACCATTGTGGAATCAGCAGAAGATTTTGACCGGTGGGTGAATGAGCAACTCGCCTCAGCCGATGGAGAAAATCTCGGAACCGTAGTCGCTAACCTCTCCTCCGAAGAATACCTCGCGCCCTATACCCAAGAAATGGGCATTGATGAGAGTGCCCTGAAAGCCATGGGTGTAGGGGAATGGGGGAGTGAGGGAATGGGGGAATAGGAGGATTAGGTTTTTCCCCATTACTCATTACTCATTACCCATTACTCATTACTTATTACTCATTTCTTATGACACAACCCCAAGCATCAACTGTTGTTGAAGCCTATCGCCCCAGTTGGCGAGACTTCTTAAGCTTCAGCATCGACCACAAAATAATCGGGATGCAATACCTGATTACCTCCTTTGTCTTCTACATCCTAGGAGGACTTTTAGCCGTTGGTATCCGTACCGAACTAGCCACTCCACAGGTAGATTTTGTCAGCCGCGAACTCTATAACGGTCTCTTTACCGTTCATGGAACCGTGATGATTTTCCTTTGGATTGTTCCTGCTGGAGCGGGTTTAGCCAACTATCTCATTCCTCTGATGATTGGTGCTAAGGATATGGCCTTTCCTCGGCTCAATGCCGTAGCCTTCTGGCTGATTATTCCAGGGGGCATTTTGTTAATGGCCAGTTTCTTTGTTGGCGCTCCCGGTGCAGGCTGGACTTCCTATCCCCCCTTAAGTACCACCGGCGCTAAGGCAGGGGAATTTATTTGGATTCTCAGTGTGCTGTTGTTGGGAACCTCTTCAATTTTAGGGGGCATCAACTTCATGACCACCATTGTGAATATGAGAATGCCGGGTATGGGGATTTATGATATGCCCCTGTTTTGTTGGGCGACAGTCTCTGTTTCTATTTTGATTTTGATGTCTACTCCGGTTTTAGCGGGGGCATTGATTCTCTTAGTCTTTGACTTAATGGCGGGGACTTCGTTCTTTAATCCCACGGGGGGCGGCGATCCCATCGTCTATCAGCACCTGTTCTGGTTTTATTCCCATCCGGCGGTCTACATCATGATTGTGCCCCTGTTTGGGGTGATTTCCGAGATTATCCCCGTACATTCACGCAAGCCGATCTTTGGGTATAAGGCGATCGCCTACTCCAGCCTCGTCATCAGCTTCCTGGGCCTCATTGTCTGGGCCCACCATATGTTCACCAGTGGCACACCCGGCTGGTTACGCATGTTCTTCATGGTCGCTACCATGATTATCGCTGTCCCCACCGGAATCAAAGTCTTTAGCTGGCTCGCCACCCTTTGGGGCGGCAAAATTCGCCTCAATAGCGCCATGCTCTTTGCCCTCGGCTTCCTCTCTCTGTTCGTAGTCGGTGGCTTAAGCGGCATCATGTTAGCCTCTGCTCCCTTTGATATCCATGTTCATGACACCTACTTTGTCGTCGCTCACCTGCACTATGTCCTCTTCGGCGGTAGTGTCTTCGGCATTTATGGCGCAATTTACCACTGGTTCCCTAAAATGACCGGTCGGATGCTCAATGAAACCTGGGGTAAGGTGCATTTTGTCCTTACTTTCCTCGGCTTTAACCTCTGCTTCCTCCCCATGCATTGGTTAGGCTTACAAGGAATGCCTCGCCGGGTGGCTGAATATGACCCCCAATTTACGACCGTTAATATGGTCTGTACTGTGGGTTCTATTCTTCTGGCTATCTCCACTTTGCCCTTCTTAATTAATGCCGTTTGGAGTTGGTTAGCCGGTCCTATCGCTCCGGCGAATCCTTGGCATGGCTTAACCCTAGAATGGTTAACCGCTTCTCCTCCCCCGGTGGAAAACTTCTTAGAACCCCCCGTGCTTTGGTCTGGCCCCTATGATTATGGAATTGATACCGAAGCTTCAGAAAAGGAGAAATCGGTGGACGAGTTGTTAGCGGAAATGAAACCCTCGACCTAGGGGAGTGGGGGAATGGGGGAATGGGGGAATGGGGGAGTGGGGGAGTTAATTCCCTGTTCCCTATTCCCTATTCCCTGTTCCCTATTCCCTATTCCCTGTTCCCTATTCCCTATTCCCTGTTCCCCAATTGGAGGATATATTACATGCAAAGTTCTGCTGAAGCGACAGCAACCGTAATGGGATATGCCGAAGAAACCCATGGCGTATCCCATCATGAAGAGCATCCGGATCATCGCATCTTTGGGATTTTGATGTTCCTGATTGCCGAATCAATGATCTTTTTGGGCTTATTTGCCGCTTATCTCACCTTTAAGCTGACTGCACCGGACTGGCAACCGGAAGGCACGGAACTGGAACTGCTGTTACCTGGCATTAATACCATTATTCTAATTTCCAGTAGTTTTGTGATTCATAAAGCTGGGGATGCGATTAAGAATAAGGGGGATGAAAAGGGACTCAGACTCTGGTTTGGCCTTACGGCACTGATGGGAATTGTGTTTCTGATTGGACAGTTGTATGAGTATTTCCATCTCAGTTTTGGCTTAACAGATAATGTGTTTGCTAGTACGTTTTATGTGCTAACCGGCTTCCATGGTTTGCATGTTTTGTTCGGATTGGTGTTAATTTTGGGGGTATTGTGGCGATCGCGTATTTCCGGTCACTATTCCCAATCTGCCCATTTTGGTGTAGAAGCGGCCGAGATTTACTGGCACTTCGTTGATGTGATCTGGATTGTCCTGTTTACTCTGTTATATATCCTGTAAATAATCAGCAACTTCCTGACCAAGGTATTCTAGAAACCGGGTTTCTGTGCAAGAAACCCGGTTTCTTTGGTATTACTGGCGTGGGAGCGTCTCTCTCCCCATCCCCCCATCTCCCCATCTCCCCATCTCCCCACCCCAGTTTCTGAAAATGGGAGTAGCATGGGTGAGTGTAAACCTGGATGCGATCGCCATGTTGAAAACGAATACGATCATTTCTTTACTGCTAGTCTTTGTACCCATCTCCATTGCCAGTGAATTTCTCGGCTGGGGATCGACTACTATCTTTATTACCTCTGCCTTGGCGATTATTCCCTTAGCCGCTTGGATGGGAACCGCTACGGAAGAAATTGCCGTAGTGCTAGGGCCCAATTTGGGAGGGCTGATGAATGCTACTTTCGGTAATGCCACTGAATTGATTATTGGTCTAGTTGCCTTAAATGCGGGCTTAGTTGATGTGGTGAAAGCCAGTATTACCGGCTCCATCATCAGTAACTTGCTGCTAGTGATGGGGTTTGCCATGTTTCTAGGCGGGATTCGCTATAAGGAGCAAAATTTTACTTCGGTTGTGGCGCGTCTGAATGCCTCAGCCATGAATTTGGCGGTGATTGCCATTTTGGTTCCCACTGCGGTGGATGTCACATCCGATGGTATCGCCGAAGAAACGATGCAAACCTTATCTGGTGCAGTATCCATTGTTTTAATTATCGTTTACTTGCTCACCTTGCTCTTTTCCATGAAAACCCATTCCTATCTCTATGATGTGGGATTGGCGGAAAATCAGGAGGAAGGGGAAGAAGAACCCCATGAAAAGCCCAATATCGTCTTGTGGGGTATAGTGCTGCTGGTGGCAACGGTGGTGGTTGCCGTAGAATCGGAGCTATTAGTGGCTTCTTTAGAAGAGGCAACCTCTTATCTAGGCTTAAGCGCTTTATTTACTGGGGTAATTCTGGTTCCCATCATTGGTAATGCGGCTGAACATGCCACTGCTGTTACCGTCGCGATGAAGAATAAAATGGAATTATCGGTTTCTGTGGCTATGGGATCGAGTTTGCAAATTGCCCTATTTGTGGCTCCGGTTTTAGTGTTAGCGGGAGTTATCCTTCACCAACCCATGGATCTCGATTTTAATCCCTTTGAATTAGTAGCGGTAGTGGTGGCTGTTCTCTTAGCCAATTCCGTTAGTTCAGATGGTCGTTCTGATTGGTTGGAAGGCTCTCTGTTACTCGCTACCTATGTGGTTTTAGGGTTAGCTTTCTTCTTCCATCCGGCGATCGAAGGATTGGGTTAATTTCGTTTTTCATGGATTGATAAATAAAAGGGGTTGAACAGACCCCTTTTTGAGATCTGCTATTCAAGGGTATGCACCCATAGCCAGCGCTGATAAAATATAATGCTCTAAAAGCTATGCTCTAATGCGATCGCTCATGCCTGAATCTTCTGTTTCTCCCACTTCCTTAACGTTTGCTGTCAGCTTAGATGACCCAACTCCAGAAGAAACCCCAGATCAGCCGGTTGCTCTGATGCCTTCAGAAGCGCCTCTAAGCCAAGATGAGGCTCAACCAGAAGGAGATCGTCCTCCAGATGCGGAACTGGATAGCCAAGAAATGCCACCGGAAAAGCGACAGTTGAAAGATATTCCGGTGCGCTTGAAGTCCCAAGGCTCCCATTTTTGCTTGATTTTACCGCCAGAGGGAGAATTAAGTTGTACTTGGATGGAGTTGTTTCAACAACTTCAAGTCTTGCTCAAGGGGAGCGATCGCCTGCGAGAAGCGAATGTACCGGTTCATCTGATTGCTGAAGACCGTTTGCTGGATATGCGCCAACTCCAGGCGATCGCCGATTTACTCAAAGCATACCAACTGCAACTCGAACAAGTCGAAACTCAACGCCGCCAAACCGCCGTTGCTGCTGCTACCTGTGGCTATTCGGTGCAACAAGTGACGCGCACAGACCCCCTCAAATCTCCTCCCTCCCAACCCCTAAAACTGCAAGAAGAACCCCTCTATCTGCATACCACCTTGCGATCGGGGGTGGAAATTCGCCATAAAGGAACGGTGATAATTCAAGGAGATGTTAACCCCGGAGCCTCGATTATCGCCGATGGCGATATCCTGATTTGGGGAAGACTGCGAGGAGTAGCCCACGCGGGGGCGATCGGGAACCCCGAATGTGTCATCATGGCATTAGACATGGAACCTACCCAAGTCAGGATCGCTGGTCAAGTCGCCAGAGCCAGCCAACATTCCCTACCCAAACCCTATCCAGAAGTGGCCTACGCCACCCCCGAAGGCATTCGTATTGCTGGAGCCATGGATTTTCAAAAAGTCCGTCAGGCTTTAGCCGATGAACAACCCGAAGTTTAACTCGATCTGTTAAAACCCTAAAACCCCTTGCTATAATCAACTGCCGTGACCCTGCCAAAGAAATCGCCATCATGAGCCGTATTATTGTCGTGACATCAGGAAAGGGAGGAGTGGGTAAAACCACCTGCACCGCCAATTTAGGAATGGCTCTGGCTCAACGGGGACGACGAGTCGTCCTAGTTGATGCCGATTTTGGGTTGAGAAATTTGGATCTCCTCTTAGGTTTGGAAAACCGCATCGTCTATACCGCAGTAGAAGTGATTGCCGGAGAGTGCCGCTTAGAACAAGCCTTAGTGCGAGATAAGCGTCAGTCGAAGTTGGTGCTGTTACCGGCTGCCCAAAATCGGACTAAAGATGCCATTACTCCGGATCAGATGGCTAAGTTGATTCATCGCTTGAGTCCCAGTTTTGATTATGTGATTGTGGATTGTCCGGCGGGGATTGAAATGGGATTCCAAAATGCGATCGCCGCAGCCGAAGAAGCCATCATTGTCACGACTCCCGAAATTGCGGCTGTGCGAGATGCTGACCGGGTAATCGGTCTGTTGGAAGCCAATAGTATTCGTAAAATTCGCCTCATTGTCAATCGCATTCGCCCGAAGATGGTGGAAGCCAATGATATGATGTCGGTGCAGGATGTTCAGGAAATTTTAGCCATTCCCCTGTTGGGGATCATTCCCGATGATGAACGGGTGATTGTCTCTACAAACCGAGGTGAACCCCTCGTCCTTTCTGGGGCTGGAGAGTCTTCTTTGCCAGGCATGGCCTATGGTAATATTGCTCGCCGTCTGGAAGGGGAAAAAGTCCCCTTTTTGGATCTGGTTCCTCCCCAAGGGAATTTTTTCAGCCGCTTCTTCCAGATGTTCCGCAAGGGCTGATCCGGGTGAATTTCTTTTTCTCGCTCTAAAATTGGTAATGGGGTATCGGTAAGCGTCACCAATTATCAGTTGTGAATGATCCAGTATGAACTTACCCATTAGCGATCCATGTTAAATGATCTTCTAGAACGCCTTTTTCCCTGGAAAACTCGCCCCTCTAGTCGTGAGGCAGTCAAAGAGCGGTTGAAGTTTGTCTTGGCTTATGACCGAGCGGGGATTAGCCCAGGAATGTTGAATGCCATGCGCGATGATATTTTAGTGGTGCTGTCTCGCTATGTGGAGATTGATCGCGAACAACTGGAGTTTTCGATCGAAAATAGCGATCGCACTACAGCATTGATTGCTAATTTTCCCATTCGCCGGATTAAACCTACGGCCGATCCAGAACCAGAAAATTCTTCCTTAGAGGAAGAGAGCTACCCCATCTCTTCTTCTAACGAAGAATCAGAGGCAGAATTCGCCCCTGAATTAGAGGAGTTGTTTGCCGAAGATGCTCCTCTAGAATCTCCCCAAACCCCTGCTCCTTCTTCATTACCAGAGAACAAAGAGGAAGAGGAAATTGAGCCTTCGACTCCCTCTGAACCCACAGAATCCGTAAAAAAATCGGATTTATCATCAAAATCTAACCAAAAATCGCGAAAATTGCCCAAATCTGAGTAAGATAAAGTCAATCGTTTTACTTTGTCTTACGAATGAACTTGGAATCTGATGCACAAAAACCCACTGGTGACTCCTTAAGTGTTTGTGTAAAGGCACTTGGTCTAGATCGGATTGAGCGCCATGTCTTCATTTGCACGGATCAGAGCGTTCCTAAATGTTGCGATCGCCAACAGAGTCTTGAATCCTGGGATTATCTCAAAAATCGCTTGCAAGAATTAAAGTTAGATCGGCCCACCCCAGAACGAACAAGCAGTATTTTTCGATCGAAGAGTCATTGCCTACGAGTTTGCCAGAACGGCCCCATTCTCGTTGTTTATCCTGACGGAGTTTGGTATCATAGCTGTACTCCAGATGTGATAGAGCGGATTATTACGGAGCATCTTCTCGGCAATCAAGTCGTTGAAGACTATGCTTTCCTCATCCACCCCTTGCCCAATCCTTCCGTAATTTCATCATAACTTTTCCGTGAATCCGGAGTTTTTCTCTGAAAAATCCGTAAATTCCGCAAAAAATCAAAGGATAATCCTGATTTTTTCCGCAAAAGTACGCTATAATCAAGAAAATCCAGCTAGTCAATGTCAGTATATTCACGAAATGTATTCTAGAAAACAGTCTGTCCGAAAGTCTGGGAAAACTCTCAGATAGTTTCGGACAAGGAGAAAATTAAATGATTCTCCCTATTGATTTTCCGTAATTCAATGAATATACTGACATAGCAGTAGTCAATTATGAACTTAATGAGAGGATACGGATATGACCACTGACCAGAAGCAATTACTCTTAATTGATGACGATCCCAACCTGATTCTGTTGGTACAAGATTACTTGGAATTCCGGGGATACGAAGTCACCACGGCTGAAAATGGGCAAATTGCGCTGAATCTCTTAGAAGAGACAACCCCAGACATGATCATCTGTGATGTGATGATGCCGGAAATGGATGGTTACCAGTTTGTGGAACAAGTACGGGTCAATGAAAAAACGGCCTGGATTCCCGTTCTATTCCTATCCGCAAAAGGCCAAAGTCAAGACCGGGTGAAAGGATTAAATAAAGGCGCTGATGTCTATATGGTCAAACCCTTTGAACCGGAAGAACTCGTAGCCCAAGTGGAATCATCTCTCAAGCAAGCTTCCCGGATGATGCATCATCCCTACAAAGGAGGTAATAGCGAGGTCAATTTCCCGAAAGTCCCTGAAGATGTGACCTTAACCCCCACAGAGCGTAAAGTCGTCCAGAAAGTAGCCCAAGGGAGTTCTAATCGAGAGATTGCAGAGATTTTAAATGTCAGCCAGCGCACCGTAGAAAGCCATGTGTCCAATATGTTGGGTAAAACCAATTTGCATAACCGCACCGAGTTAGCGCGTTGGGCCATGGAAAATAATCTCGCTTAAGAAGTGATGGGGTTGACCTAATTGATTCTAGAGGGTTGCATCTTTATTGTTTAGGTATCCCAATCCATTTACCTACTCCTCAAAACCACCAGCGAACCATTCCCAATCCAGACTGCCCTGCTTTTCTGTCTTAGAGCGTGACAACAAGATATCATTTCTGATATACTGCTCTAAGCGTCTGTTTGCTGGTGTAACTCAGTTGGTAGAGTAGCTGATTTGTAATCAGCCTGTCAGGAGTTCGAGTCTCCTCACCAGCTTTTGAACTTTGAGTTCATTGCTTTGTATCTGAATTGAAAATCGTTCAGAGGTTTTTGCCCTTTAGAATATCGATCGATAACCTCTTTCGTTAAATTTCAGCATATCCTATGGGCGAACCCTTAATTGAACTGCGCGGCATTTGTCAAACCTTTGGTCAGAGCAAGATATTAGATCACCTGGATCTGACCATTTATAAAGGAGAAGCATTAGGAATTATTGGGCCCTCTGGCACAGGAAAATCAACGATCTTAAGAATTATTGCGGGTTTACATCAGCCCGATGTTGGCGAAATTTATGTCGCCGGACAAAAGCGCGAAGGCTTAGTGGGAGATATCGAAGATCCGATTACAATTGGCATGGTATTTCAGCAGGCTGCTTTGTTTGACTCGTTAACAGTAGGGGAAAATGTCGGCTTTCGACTTTATCAAGAGGGAAAAATCCCTCAGAAGCAAATCCGGGAAATGGTAGAAAAAAAACTGGAATTAGTGGGATTATCAGGAATTAGCGATCGCTTCCCAGCCCAACTTTCTGGAGGAATGCGTAAACGAGTCAGCTTTGCTCGGGCGATTATGGAAAACCCCCAAGATCCTCAAGACCATCCGGAAGTCTTACTCTATGATGAACCCACCGCAGGACTCGATCCCATTGCTTCCACCGTTGTTGAAGACCTAATTCGCTCCCTCAAAGATCAACAAGGAGGGTGTAGTACCTATGTGATGGTGACCCACCAAGATAGCACCATTCGCCGCACGACTGACCGTATTGTGTTTATGTACCAGGGTAAAGTCCAATGGGATGGCAAAATCGCAGAAATTGACCACACGGATAATCCCTATATGCGCCAGTTTGCAGCAGGGAGCTTAGATGGCCCCATTCCCGTCATCAGTTAAGATAAAGCTGATACGGTGCTGGAGTCAGTAAAAACCATCATGCGTCAACGGACAATTCGAGAAGGTTCAGTCGGGTTACTTATCTTAGCAGGGGTGGGACTTTTTGGAGGTCTCATCCTTTGGTTGCGGGGGGCGACCTTCGGTAAACCTACTTACTCCATGATTGTGGAATTTGAAAACATCGAAGGAATGCAAATTGGGGCCGATGTTCGATATCGTGGGGTCGAAGTCGGTTCTGTGGCTGCTATTAATCCGGGATCGAATGGGGTTGAAGTCACCCTTAATATTCATCAAGCGAATTTGGTGATGCCCAAAAATGTAGTCATCGAAGCGAATCAAGCGGGTTTAGTCGGTTCTACTTCTATTGATATTATTCCTTTATCATCCGTGCCTGCCAATATGACTTCTGCTGTGGGGAGTTCATGCGATCGCCAAGTGGTCATCTGTGAGGGGACTCGACTTCCTGGGCAAATTGGAGTGAGTTATGTGGAACTCCTACGCAAAGGACTAGAGATGGCCGAACTTTTTAGTTCGGAAGAATTTTATACTCGTCTGATCTCCACCTTAGAAGGAGCAACCACGGCGGCTGAACAATTCACAGTTCTGAGCGCTGAACTCACACAACTGACCACCCTGGCTAAGGGAGAAATCAGTAATATTTCTAATACTACCCAATCCGTAGGTGCAGCAGCCGATCAAATTCGCCAATCTACTCTGCAAGCGACCACCCAATTTACAGAAAGTAGCGCTAAACTCACTAGCCAAGTAGAAAGCACGAGTGCTGAACTGAGAACAGCGCTACAAAATATGAATGGTTTGATTGCCCAAAACCGCACTAATATTACCAACACTCTGACTAATTTAGAGCGCACTTCAGAGGAGATGAAAACGGCTGTATCGACGTTAACTCCGATTCTCAATCAAGTGCAACAAGGAGAGTTAATTAATAATCTAGAAACCCTTTCAGCTAATGCTGCTCAAGCTTCTGCCAATCTCAAAGATTTATCCGATCAAATCAATAATCCCACTACCTTATTAATGCTCCAGCAAACTTTAGATTCAGCCCGATCGACATTTCAAAATGCCCAAAAAATCACCTCAGATATGGATGATCTGATCGGCGATCCCCAATTTCGTGAAAATATTCGTAATTTGGTTAATAGTCTTGGTCAATTAGTATCTTCTACAGAAAGGCTGGAAGAACAAGCCCAAATTGCTCAGGTTTTAGAGCCAATCAAAACCCAAATTGAATCACCAGAGTTTCAGCAATGGGAAGCATCAAATGTTCCTGAGTTAACGGACTGGAATCTAGCCCAGGATACCGACTCCAATCTGAAAACCGATTTTAAGATTGAACCTAAAATCTTGTTTGAGCTTCATCCAGGGTTTCCCTTGCCTAATTTTTCATCTTCAACGCCACCAATTGATTTTGATCCATAGGAGAGGGGGAGATACGGAGAAAAGAAGATTACCATTGCTCTTGGTAAGAGGTCAATTACTGGCCATCTCTGCGTCCTAATTCATAGACTCCACAAGCGACGCAGGCTAATAATCCCATGCTAATCCCCCAACTTTTCCCTAATGTTGCTTCTACAGCCCAGTTAAATAAAGCACCGAAGAGCAGAAAGGGAATGATACTAAATAGGGAGGCATAAAAGGAGTTTTGCGCTTCCCGATTTTCCCTGGTGCGCTCGAACTCTTCGACTGAGGTATAGAGACTGCGTTCAGCAAAGTTAAACCACCGAGTCAGTTGCAGCATAATCCAATCTCCAAGGGGAGAAAAGCCTAAGTAAAGACCCAGAGACCAAAGGGTGGTTCCGGCGATTGCCGTTGTATCGAGCGAAAAGGAGAAGGGGAAAATATCGGTGAACATGAGAACAGGCAGTTTGAGTGCAATTCTACCTAGTGTAATCAATTCTCCAAGGTTTGCATTAAGGATTCAAAAAATAGATTAAAGCTGTAATTGTTAGCCAGAAAACCCCTGCACTTGCGATCGCCGATCGCAATCTTCGGTTATTCTGTTACAGTGTTGCTAATCGACTCTGGGCCTGCGGGTTCCAGCTTGATGTGGAGTGGACTGTCTTTGCATGAAAAAATCCCTGAACCCCCTGATACAAACGGTGAAATTGCCCCTGAAGGCTTTGCTGAAGAGAGCGTCGAACCTAGAGGTAAACCCCACAGGAGACCTCCAGGGGTTCTTAGAAAGTCCCAATACCATTGAACGAAATGTCAGTGGGGTATTGCGGATTGCGGGTTGGGTGTTTCATCGGCGACATGCCATTGAGTCCCTGACCCTGATTCAAGATGAAACTACAGAAGCAACCATTACCTATGGGGAACCCCGTCCCGATGTAGGGCAGGCTTTTATTGATTTTCCCTCGGCTGAAAATAGTGGCTTTGGCTGGAATTTACCCATTGAACCCAATTTTTCTGGGGAGATTGCCATTAAGATTATGGCCAAGTTGGATAATGGGGATTCGCTCTGTTGTTTTGCCCGTACCATTACGATTCAAAATGTGTACGAGCGTCCCCCAAAGGTGAAGATTTCCCAGATCATTTCTGGGTTTATGACTAAGGTGATTTTGGCTTATAAACAGCGTGGTGGCATTCCCTTATCTCCTGCGGTTTGGATTCGGTTTGTGAAGCGCTATGTTGACCAAACCCAAACTCAGCCCTTTTCAGCCTATTCGACCATTATTCATCCTTGGCAACAGCAAGATCCCTATCAGCGTTGGTTAGACCATAATCGTTTAACGGCTAAGGTGCGGCAGTTGATGGAGGAGTCGGCCCAGAGCTTGGAGAAAACTGGAGTAAAAATTAGTGTGGTGGTTCCGGTTTATAATCCACCGAAGGGCTTTTTAGAAGAAACGATCGCCTCTGTACAAGCACAAATTTACCCCAATTGGGAGTTATGCATCGCGGATGATGCCTCGACTCAACCCCATGTTAAGCAGGTGTTGACCGCCGCCCAAGCCTCCGACCCTCGGATTAAGGTTGTATTTAGAACAGAAAATGGTCATATTGTCAAGGCGACGAATTCAGCATTAGAGGTGGCAACGGGGGAGTATATCGCCCTTTTAGATCATGATGACCTGCTCTCTCCGGATGCGCTTTTGCAGGTAGCTGAATGTGTAGACCAATACCCGGATGTGGATTGGATGTATACAGATGAGGATAAAATTACCCCCACGGGAGAGCGCTACGGGTATCAAATGAAGGGGGTTTGGAGTCCAGAAATGGCGATCGCCCACAATTACACGCACCATTTAGCCGTCATTCGCAAGCGCTTAATTGACGAGGTGGGAGGGTTGCGACCGGGTTTGGAGGGAGCGCAGGATATCGATCTTTACCTGCGGGTGCGGGAAAAAACTACGGTTGACCGGGTGCGTCATATTCCCCATGTTTGTTATCATTGGCGCGTTCATCCGGAAAGCACAGCATCCAAAGGAACACAGAAAACCTATGTATTTGATAGTGCCTATCGAGCGATTTCTGATACCCTGGCGCGGCGCAATTTAAAGGCGAAACCTTTTTTACCGGAATTGGCGACAAAGTATGGGTTATGTTTGCATCAGTTGCAGTGGGATAGCTCGATTTTAGCGGAAAATCCGGTTACTATTGTGATTCCAACCCGCGATCGCACGGAGATCTTATCAGAGTGTATCGCCAGTTTAGAGAAGACCGTAGATCCGCGCTATGTGCAAGTGATTATTGTGGACGATCAGTCTACGGAAGCGAAGACCGAGGAATTTTTCCAATACCTTGTAGGGGCGAAAAATTTTTTGCCCCTACCTGATCCCCTAAAATTAACCTATCAGGTGATTAGAACCCAACGTCCCGACCCCAGTTTAACCGGACGGGAAGGCTTCAATTATTCTCGCTTGGTGAATATTGGCGCTGCCCAGGTGAAAACACCCCTGATGTTGCAGCTTAACAATGATATCACGGCGATCGCCCCCGGTTGGCTCGAAGATATGGTCGGTTGGATGTCCATCGAAGGAGTCGGAGTCGTTGGCGCTCGTCTCCTTTATCCCAATAATACCCTACAACATGCCGGAGTTTGTATCGGCCCCAATGGCGGATTAGCCGGTCATTTATTCCATGGGTTACGCCAAGAAGAATTGGGTTATCTTTTCTATCCCCACACCACGCGCAATGTATCCGCCGTCACTGGAGCCTGCTTGCTTACCTCCACCGAACTTTACCATCAAGTAGGAGGATTTGATGAAGAAAAATTAGGCTTAGAATTGAACGATGTGGACTATTGTTTGCGCGTTCAAGAAACCGGTAAGCGTGTCGTTTATACCCCCCAAGCCACCCTTATCCACCAAGGAAGCGCCTCACGGGGAGATTATTATAATCCCAAAGAACATCTCAATTTCATGGCGCGATATCAGGGTAAGAAAGACCCCTACATTAACCCCAATATTAATATCGACTCCATGGCCATGGACTTAAACCCCCTCCACTATGTCCATAGTCGGCGCATTTCTGGGATTAAAATTCTGCTGGTCACCCACAATTTAGCCCTAGAAGGCGCTCCCTTAATGGCCTATAATTTTGCCAAGCATTTTGTCGAGTCAGGAGAATGCCAAGTTAAGGTTGTTTCTCTGGTTGATGGGCCGTTACGCAATGATTATGAGAGCTTAAATATTCCCGTCAAACTGATAGAAGATAATTTGCAACGGGTGGATAATAGCCTAGAAACCTACCATCAGCGCCTCCGGCAGGTGGGAGAAGTCCTAGATATGACTGAGTTCGATCTGGTGATGTCCAATACCATGGTCGGATTCTGGGGCATAGAATTAGCCCAACTCTTTGGCTTACCCAGTATTTGGCATATCCATGAAAGTTGTACGATTGAGCGCAGTTTACGCAACTTTTTTGGCGACTCTCCCCCACAAGTGATGCGCGGTGTATTGGAGGGTTGTTTTCAGAATGCCTCGCGGGTGATTTTTGTGGCGGATGCGACGCGGGCAATTTTCCACGATCTCGATATTCATGGCCGTTTTCGCACTATTCCCGGAGGCATGGATTTAGGAAAAATAGCTGAGTTTCGCCAAAGGAATAGTAAGTCCTATTTACGGCAAAAATATGGAATTTCGGAGGAAAAAACGGTAATTTCAGTGATTGGCACGACTTGCGAGCGTAAGGGACAGCATATTTTCTTAGAGGCGATTAAACAGTTAGAACATAATTATCCTGCCTCGAAGTTTAAAGATCTAGAGTTTTTGATTGTGGGGACTCGCGAGATTATCTATCTGGATTATTTGCGTCAGGTGCAAGAGCGGCTGAAATTGGATTATGTGAAAATGTACCCGGAAACGCGCTATGTATTTGACTTTTTTGGCTTGACGGATATTTTTGTCTGTACGAGTTTTGAGGAGTCTTTTCCGAGGGTGATTTTAGAGGCGATGGCGTTTGAGCTAAAGATTGTTAGTACGAATGTGTTTGGGATACCGGAGATGATCGGCGATCGCCACGAGGGGTATTTGGTGCGTCCTGGCGATCCAGAGGCGTTAGCCCATGTCTTGGTGGAGGCGATCGATACTGACTACGCCAACCGTCTACGCGGTAATGCTTATGCGCGAGTCAATCGCCTATTTGACAACCAGAAACAGTTACCCAAACATCTGGAAATGGTGAAAGAAGTCGTCTTGCAATATGAATAAATCTTTTGAGAGTCCCCAGCTTATACAGACGATTGAAGAGGCGTGAATAAACCCATCATGTTATGGGACTTCATCAAATACGGGAGGCCAAATTTCGGCGATCGCCAATTCCCAACCGGGGAGGAGTTCCGGAATAATCAAGGTATCCTCATTGGTGAGAACTAGGGGTTCACTATTGGGACGATAAACCGTCACGGTCAAATTTTTGGGGTCAACTAAAATACCGACTTGAGAGCCTAATTCTAGGAATTTCTTCAGTTTTTTCACCAGGGGTTTAATATGATCTGAGGCTGACCTGACTTCAATCGCCAAATCGGGTACAATTTCCGCAAATGCACGGGGAGCTTGGCGCATTTTTTGAGCCGGAACAAAGGAAACATCCGGGCCGCGCAGGTTGCCATCAGGTAGGCGAAATCCGGCGGAAGAACCGGTAACATAACCTAGCGATCGGGGAATCACCCAATTTTGCAAGAAAAATACTAATCGGGCAATAATAACTTCGGAAACGTAATCGGATAATCCCATGATAATAATTTTACCATCTACTAATTCTGTCTGATAGTCCAGATGGGCATCGGTTAATTGGGTTTGCAGTTTTTCAAGGTCTTCAACAGTGAGAGACATAAATGGGTAATGGGTCATGAGGAAAATTGGTATTATTCTAGCAACTTATAACCCAAATTTGGGATACTTGCGAAAACAAATTGAGTCTTTAAAAGGGCAAACTTGGCAAGATTGGATATGTTATGTGGTTGACGATCGCTCCTCTGAAGAGTGCCAAATTCAGATTAAAGCGCTGATTGCAGGCGATCGCCGTTTTCAGTTCTATCCCTACTCAGAAAATGTGGGTTCCTATCATAACTTTGAACGGGGATTACAGTTGTGCGTAGGCGATCCGAGTTTGGAGGCGATCGCCTGTTGCGATCAGGATGATATTTGGTTATCCGATAAATTAGAGCGTCAATGGCAGGCTTTAGAGTCAGAATCAGCCCTCTTAGTCCATTCTGACCTAGAGCTGATCGACCCACAAGACCAAACCCGCCATGATTCTGCTTGGCAGTTTGAGAAAAGAGCGCCCCAAAACCTCAGCCCCCAACTGCTCCTCCTCCGCAACACCCTCACCGGATGCACGATGATGTTTCGTCCTCAACTGCTGTCGCTGCTGCTGCCCTTTCCTGCCCGAAATGGGGGCGACTGGTATCATGATTGGTGGATTGCTCTGATTGCTTCCCATCAGGGCAAAATCGCTCATATTCCCCATCCCCTGGTGCGATACCGCATCCATGAGACGAATACGGTGGGAGTGGTGCAAAATGCGGGGACTCTTGCCCAGGAAGTGATGACAGGATGGCAAAAAGTAGGAAAAATGACGGGTAGGAGCTATATCACCCATTGTAATTTGAACCAGGCCTTGTGCGATCGCCTCAACCTCAGCTCCCAAGATGTGGCGAATAATCCCTTTGGCGATCGCCCTCTCAATTTCGGCTTGCCCATCCTACAACTCGGCTGGCGCAGTTGGCAAGCCGGTTATGGTTCCCAAGGGATCGCCCTACGAGTTTTTGTTCATAAATGCCGCAAAGATGTTAAAAGATTATTTAAGCAGGGATAGGTCTAGCCTTCTCAATAACTATCAATAACCGGTTTATGGTGGATTACCTGATTATAGGAGCGCAAAAAAGTGGGACAACTTCCCTCTATCATCATCTGATTGAACATCCAGGGATCAGTCCAGCGACAGAAAAAGAACTCCATTTCTTTAGCTTACACTTTGACCGGGGAATTCCCTGGTATGAGTCCCAGTTTCCGCAACCGGGAGTCAAAGGAGAAGCAAGTCCCTATTATCTCTATCATCCCTTAGTTCCCCAACGGGTTCAACAATGTTATCCCAATGTGAAACTGATTGTGCTATTGCGAGATCCTCTCAAACGGGCCATTTCCCATTACTATCATGAGGTACGATGGGGATTTGAATCTTTAGGATTAGAAGCGGCGATCGCCAGTGAACCCCAGCGACTAGAAACAGAAGTGGCAAAAATCCAAGCCAATCCCCTGTATCATAGCTTTAACCATCGCCATTACAGTTATTTAGACCGAGGAATCTACCTCGATCAACTGCTCCGTTGGTACGAATATTTCCCCCCGGAACAGTTCTTAATTTTACTCGCTGAAGACTTTTACAGCCATCCCCAGGCGATCGTCAATCAAGTTTATGAATTTCTGCAATTACCGCCCTACGATCTCAAAGAAACCCCCGTTTATGATGCGGGAGACTACCCCGACATTTCCCCCCAACTCTATCAACAGCTCACCGACTACTTTACCCCTCACAACCAGCGTTTATCTGCCTATCTTCGTCAACCCTTACCTTGGACTATGACTAAATCATCCAGCCCCATTGACTATGAAGGTGCTTGGGATCAATACGCCCAAACTTGGACATCTACCGATCCAAACTATCAACATATTGGTGATGAGTGGATCGGCAAACAAGCAGGAGCAGCGTCTTCCCTCTCTGAATACGAACAGTTAATCGAAACCCATTTAATCGCACCTTACATTCAATCCGGCGATCGCGTCCTCGAAATAGGCATTGGTGGCGGTAAAACAGCCGCCCTATTATTAAAATATTGCCAAGAATTAATTTGTGCCGACATTTCCGCCCAAATGCTCAAAGCCACCCAAGAAAGATTAGGAACTGAAAAAACATCCTACATCAAACTGAATGGACTCACCCTAGAAGGCATCGAACCCGCCAGCATTGATGTCTGTTTCTGTTACGATACCCTGGTTCACATCGAGCCGCGAGATATTTATAACTATCTCGTTCAAATCCCCCCCCTTTTACGCGGCAGACGGCTCTGTTTATTCCATCATAGTAACATCCTTTCCCCTCTCGGATGGGAAAAATTCCTCAACGATTATCCCCATAATCTCCTCGGAAAACGAGATGGAACCGCATTCTCTATCATGACCAATGAAATCATGGAAAAATTCCTCACCACCTTGGGCTATGAAATCTTAGAACAAAATACGGAATTAGTCCCCAGAGACTGTATTTGGATCTGTCGCGCTCCCGAACAATAATGACAGCAATTTTCGCTCTATATGAGGTCTACGATCCCCCCTTACCCCCCTTAAAAAGGGGGGAATAAGCAAGTCCCCCTTTTTAAGGGGGATTTAGGGGGATCAAAACCTGCCCCATCCCATCGCTAAAGTGCTGTAATCAACCTTATCTATCCAACCGTTCATTAACCTACATGAAAATTCTATTTTTACACCCCAATTTCCCCGCCCAATTCCGCCATTTAGCCAACGTTTTTGGCAGCGATCCCAATAACGAAGTCGTGTTCATCACCAAAAATGAACGCCCCGAATGGGTCATTCCCGGAGTACGAAAAGTTCTCTTTAATCCCAGTCGAGAACCCAGAGCAGAAACCCATCACTATGTTCGCCCCTTAGAAAGCGCCGTTTTATATGGTCAAAGTGTTTATCGTGCAGCAGAAAAACTCAGAGCAGAAGGATTTATTCCCGATATTATCTATGGCCATTCTGGATGGGGGCCGACCTTATTTTTAAAAGAAGTTTTCCCCGAATCTCCCCTAATCTGTTACTACGAATGGTTTTATCATGCCAGGGGAAGCGATGCCGATTTTGACCCTTCAGAACCTCTTTCTGCTGATGATTTGTGTCGCATTCGGATTAAAAATGCTTCCATTTTACAAGACCTATACAACTGTGATTGGGGGGTGTGCCCGACCCAGTGGCAAAAGTCTCAATTTCCGCCAGAATTTCAAGGTAAACTATCCGTTATTTTTGATGGTATTGATACGGACTATTTTAAGCCTAATCCAGACGCAAAACTAAAATTTACGGGTGAAGGATATAGTAAAAACATCGAGCCACTAGACTTATCCGGAGTCGATGAAATTGTCACCTATGCTACCAGGGGAATGGAACCCTATCGCGGCTTTCCCCAGTTCATGGAATCGATTATTTATCTTCAGGAACAGCGCCCTAATTGCCATGTAGTGATAGTGGGAGAAGACCGGGTTTGTTATGGGAAATCTTTACCCAATGGCAAAACCTATAAACAGGCGATGTTAGAGCGCCTAAATTTAGATATGTCACGGGTACATTTTACCGGCCCTTTGCCCTATGGACTCTATTTACAGGTTCTTCAAGCCTCTTCGGTTCGAGTCTATTTAACCCGACCCTTTGTGTTATCTTGGTCGATGGTGGAATCCTTAGCCACGGGATGTTTAGTCATTGGTTCCGATACGGCTCCGGTACGGGAGATGATCCGGGATGGAGAGAATGGTTTGCTGGTGGATTTTTTCTCACCGAAAGAGATTGCTAAACGGGTGGGTGAGGCTTTAGATCATCCCGAACAAATGGCTCCTTTACGGCAAAAGGCGAGGGAGTTAATTGTGGAGCAATATGCGCTCAAGGATTTATTACCCAAGCATGTTCAAATTGTGGAAAATGTGGCTAAGGGTAATTTGCCCAATGCCAATGGAGATGGATTTACTCCACAGATGAAGGCGTATATGCAGAATGGTAATCCGAAATCCTCGAAGGGTAAGAAGAAGAAATCTAAGGGGTTTGCTCTGCCGTAAATCAATTAAAAATTAAAAATTTTCATGTCGGCGACAGCCGAAAAAATTAAAAATTGATGGTCACATCGTAGGGTGGGCAGGGAAAGAGGGGTGGTTGAATAACATCGCTTATCCTCCTGCCCACCCTAAATCAGTTATGATACGTCATTGCGAATGCAGCGCCAGCAGAATGAAGCAATCTCGATCATCTCGGAATCTCGGCGATTGCTTCCCTGCGGTCGCAATGACAAGTCTTTAACCGGATTTGATTTCACCACACCTCGTTCCCCACAGCTACACCACTGTCTTAACCTCTCAGTTAATACTGTAATCGTCCTGATTTTAACATCGAGTAAACTCACCCTTTTTGTTATAGAATTAAAATCTGTGCTGACTGTAGTTTGTCATGAATCATCCCTCTCCTGCTGAATTTTCGACTTCCGATCGCCTCGGCTGTTTATCTGCTGAAGAAACCGATGCTTTTTTGCAAAGCGTGCAAGAGCAAATGGTGGCGGGACAGTTTGATAGTGGCGATCGCCAAGTTTTACAGCAAATGGTAGAATGCTTAGGCGACCCTAGGGGGATGGTGCGCCTCAGCTTTGCAGAAACCATCGGCAAAAGTATTGGTACACCCGCCACCCCAGTATTATTAGAAGCTCTGCGACATCATGCTAACCCCGTGGTACGACGAGCTGCCGCCAAAACCTTAACCCTAATTGCCGATCCCACCGCCGTTCCCACCTTGGTAGAAGCCCTGCTCAATGATGATGATATGGTGGTTAAAGGCTCTTCTGTAGGCGCTTTAGCGAGAACTGGTGAGGTAGCCGTTCCTGCTCTGTTGGAGATCTTAGCCGATGCCAACCATCCCGAAAATTATAAGGGATTAGTGGGTTGGGCGTTGGCTTTTATTGGCTCAGAAGCCAAGGATTTAGTCTATCAACAAATGGCTTCTGAGTCCCCAGAAGTGCGAGCAGCAGTGGTGGAAGTGATGATGCAGGTGGTGCAAGAAAACCGTGAAAATGGCGATCGCACCACCGATGGAGAACACAATCGCGAACTGGAATTATTATTACAGAGCTTAAACGATCCCGCTTCTATCGTCCGTTGTGAAGCCGCCACCGCATTAGGCAACTTAAAATATACTGATGGCATTCCTCAACTCTTAGAACTCCTGCAACATTCAGATCCAGAAAGCCGGAAAAGTGCCGCCCTATCCCTGATGAAAATTGGCGATCTGAGGGCGATAGAACCCTTGCAAACCGCCTTAACTCAGGAAAGTGAAGCCTCTGTTATCCAAGTGATTAAACTGGCAATTACTAAACTAGAAAATAGTACCCCAGAAGATAATGATTGGGAGGATTGAGTCGTTAATCTCCCTTTTTCTAGAGAATAGACACCTGTTCTAAAGAATGACTAATCTTATCAGCAATTCCAGCAATCCAAGCTTCATCTTGTTGCGTATAACTGCGCGGTGCATTCGCACCTAAAATCATCACGCCATTCTCTCCCAAAGGTTGACAAATCACCCCTTGAGTGTTCTCAGGTAAATAATCAAATTCAATTTTGCCCGGATAAATATTCAGATTAACTAAATAAACGGGTTTGCCTTTATCAAGAACTCGTTGCACAATTGGCCCCGGTTTAACCTCAGACTTAGAGCCTAAAATCCCTCGGCGCAGAATTACTTGACCTTGATAATAAATAACCAGCGATCGCCCTGCTGTATTGGTGAGCAATAATTGGGAAGCCCAAGCTAACTCAGTTTTCACAAAATCCGGTAAATCAGGAGAGAGTTCAAATCCTTCTTCGCCGACTAATTGTACCCGCTCTGGAGGAACCGGTTGAATCTGTTGCCAGAGTAATCCCGTTAAAATTAACATCGCACAAATTATCACTCCGAGAACATCAGAACGGCCTTGGGAAGGGGTTAACTCTGGCGTAAAAAGCCGATTCACCATCAATAGAGTCCCCCCGATTATGCCGACAAGAATTGGCAAAAGTCGTAAAAATGAGTTGCGATCGCTGCGTTTGCTAGTCAAGATAATTAAAACAACAATAAAATACGAGTTGTATGACAATAAGGTTTAGGTAATGATAAAAGTATAACTCAAAGGTTCATTTTCTTCATTTTCAACGGATCTATCTCTATGGCTAGAACTCGATTTGTGGTTTGTCGGCTGATGCTCCATTTAGCGGGAGATCAAATTGCACCTTTGCTCGGTGTGTTAAATGAAAAAGCACAAGATGCCATTGATGCAGAAGGAAATTTAGGGGTTTTGGGTGAGGGGTTGGTGGAGATTGCCGAAGCTTTGCTACAATATGAATCCTATTGGCGATCGGCAGCTAATGAAGGGGATGTAATGGGGAAGGAAGCAGAAGCAGCCGATTATGTACAAGAGTTGTTTACGGATTCCGCCCAGCGCTATTTAAGTCAGCCAGATTTAGGGGATGATGAAGATGAGGACGATCTGCTGGCGTTGCCAGTTACGGAGAATATTGTGGTAATGATTACGATCGCCTTTGAAGGAGAATCCCCCGATCTAGAAACCGATTTAGCCAGCTTCAGCGCCCTACAGCAGGGATTAAAAGCGATGATTAATCTCCATTATCAAGACCGATTGCGGGCGATTCAAGTACATTTCTCTCCCGCTCGATTGGGCGATCGCCTCACCAACGATCAATTACTACTCAATTTCTCTGAACTAATCCCCCTCTAGTTCATGGCACAATAACCTTATTGATTTCATTGCATAACATCACCGGATTTAATTCTTATGTGGCGTAAATTCTTAACTGTCTTTCTCTGTTTTACCCTACTGCTCACCACAACCGCTTGTGGCGACTCATCCAAGCAAACGGTGAGTTCCACGCAAACCGTAAACGCTCCTGTGCGTAATCCCGTCTCTAGTGGAGAATATCCCGTACAACAAGCCACCTATGATGATGGCACGGGCGAATATAGCTTAATGTTACTGAATACTCCCCCAGGGACTGGCCCCCTATTTCGCACCACGGATGTACAGATGGCACAGCTCACTAATGAGCAAATTCAAGCCGGAAAAAGCACTTATGCTCAAATTGAGGGCGATCGCGCTACCCTCTATATGACTCCAGATTTTCAAATCCAGTATGTTCATAATGTCACCGAAGAGCGCACTAACCCACAAACCGGACAAACCGAAACCGTCATTGTCCGTCGAGAGTCTAATTTTTGGACACCCTTTGCTGGTGCATTAGCAGGACAAGTCGTTGCCAATATGCTCTTTAGCCCCAGCTATTATGTGCCCCCTATTTATCAACCCGGTGTCGTGATGACGGGTTATGGTGGCTATGGCAGTACCTATAGCCAAGCCGTAAGTAGCTATCAAAGCCGCTATAATCAACCGCCAGCCGCCGTTAAAAATCGTCAAACTCTACGCACCACTGGAAATCTGCGCTCCCCCAGCACCACCACCAACCGCCAACCCAATTCCACTAATGCCAATCGCTCCACAGGTTCCGGCTATGGTGGTTCTAATTTGCGCTCGTCTGGCAATTCCCAACCCAAGGAGCGCAAACCCAGTTTTGGCAGTGGTGGAGCCTCTCGTCGCTCTTCTGGATTTGGTAGTGGGAGCAGAAGACGGCGTTAAAATGGGTGATATGGCCCCATCAACTCCCCAATTGTTTCAACGCTTCTAGGGCGCGTTGAAAATTCATCACATCCGCTTGAGTATCAAACAGGGTCGCCGCTTGTTGTAAATCGGCGATCGCCCCTTGCTGATCCCCAATACGAGACCGGGCTAACCCCCGGTTTCCGTAAATAAACGCATTCTCAGGCTCCAATTCTATCGCTTGACTATAATCGGCGATCGCCTCCTGCCATTCTTCTTTCCCCGCAGAGCGATTGCCCCGATTAAGATAAGCCAGAGCCAGATTTAACATCAACGTCGAATTATGGGAATCCCCATAAGAAATCACCCCTAATTTTTCCGCCACTAGCCCCCTCACATCGCCCCGATTTTCATAGATCATAGCCATATTTTCAGGTAAATTGATCGGGGATGAATCATCCGATAACACCTCATACTCAATCCCCTCCCGATCAACCACCTGGGCAGACAGTTCAGATCCTCGATCCCTAGCCAATAAACCCACAGCCTCTTCATACACCTGAATCGCCTCCGAGTAGCGCTGGAGTCGTTGCAACAAATGACCTTGCAATTCTTGTAGATGAATATCATTCGGAACTAAAGTAATCGCCTGCTCAATCGATTGCAGAGCATCCTCATATCGATTTAACCAAACTAACTCTTCCGCCCGCGCCCGCCAAGCCGGAGCAAACCTACCCTCACTCTCAGTAATCGCTTCTTCAAAAGCCGCTAAAGCCTCATTGTAGCGCTTCTGGAACCTTAACATCATCCCCAAACCATACCAAGCCTGATAAAAAGATTGATCCTGTTGAATCGCCCAATTAAAGGCCAGCATCGCTTCTTCATACTGTTCTAACTGCCACAAATTCATCCCATAATTAAACCAGGCGATCTCATCCGTACTGCTTTCTGGTGTCTTTAAATGTCGCAAGAGAGAAGCTCGAACTTGTTGAACTTCCATCCCATGTAACTGCGGGGGAGGGTTAGAATCTACTTTCAGCCAAGCCAGATCGATCCCAACAGAACCGGCTAACTCTAAAAAAGTCTCAATGGGAATTCCCACCCCATAGCCCAACTTCAGGGGACGAATTTCTCCTTGTTCATCTTCCCTAATTTCCCCTGAACCTCGACCATGAATGCCAATCACATGGCCTTGGGTGTCTAAAATTAATCCCCCACTCATGCCTGGAGCCGTGAGATTAGAATAAACCATCTCATAGCCATAGGTTAGAGATAAAGACTCAACCCCCTGTTGCCGTTGAGTTACTTCTAGGGCCCTTTTGATCTGGGAGTCCTGACTCAGCAATCTCCCGGTAGTTAACAAACGACTGGGAGGACTAGAAACTCGCTTAGGAGTCGAAACCGGCCAACCCGACACAAACACATAATTTAAGTCTTCAGAATTACGCCAATCATAATTGCCTAAAGTGGCCACTTCATAAGGGGTATCACTCTCAAATTCAATAATTGCTAGATCGACACCTTTTATCGGTCGTATTTGTTCTCGGTTAATGGCATAACATTTGCCATCTGGAGCGACCAATTGGTAATTGCTAGGGTTACGGATGACATGCTCGGCTGTTAGCACATAATAGGTAGAGTTATGCTGGCCGATGATGATCCCGGAGCCAATACTTTTAGGGTTAGCAATCAAAACCGTTGTTTCTTGGGCGATCGCATCCATTTGATTAACTAAATTCAGATTAACCCATTCCGGAACCGCCTGGGCAATACGGTGGATAGGAATTCCCCAAGCCACTTCTCTCATTTGATTTTGCCAGCCAGTATCCGGTCGCGAACCATCCTCAAACACATAGGGATTACCCCACAGAGGGTACGCCATCATCCCATTAATACTCACTAATTCTCCCCTTAAATTCAGGACTGGCCCCCCACTCATCCCCTTATAAATATCATTAGTGTACCCAATTTGATATCCCTGTTGCAGAGACTGATTAGGAAGCAGCCTAATTTCCCCTTTGGTTAAGCTTAATTTTTGAGTCTCATCTGAAAACCCAGCCGCAACAACTTTTTCCTGTGTCTTTAAAGTCGCTGACGATCCCAGTTGAGCTACTGGATAATTCTCGGAGGACTGGAATTGTAGTAGTTCTACATCTTGATGATTTAGGGGTAAACCTTTGACCACCCTAGCTGGATAGGTTTTACCATCTGCTGTTTCGATCTCGTACACTGCTCCTGTGGCAACTACATGACGAGTTGTTAGAACCGTGTAAATTGTCCCTTCTCTGTGGATTAAGGTTCCAGACCCCCCAGTTGTGCCTGTTTTGACTTTTACCGTAATGGACTGAGCTAATTTTTTTATTTCAGCATATGATAAATTCAGAACACTAGGAGTAGTGTTACAGAGAGGGTAAGACACTTCATCTTGGAGCAGTTTTAAGGATAGCCCTAGGGATAAACTGCTCAGACCAGCCATCAATACTATCACGAGGCGTTTCATCGTCGATCCACTCCCAATCTATGAGTTACGGTTATCCCACCTTGGCTTGAGTGGGTTTGGTTTACCGAAAAGCACTCCTCTATACCACATAATAGCGTTTATGGGAGTGGGGGTAATACCCCTTGTATAACATTTGAGGCTAACAAGGGCAAGTTGAGGGCAGGCTCCAATCTGTTTGAGGTAGGGTTCAGGAAATTTATACCCATAAGTTGGATACTTTTTTTATCCAAAAGAAACCAGATATAGGAACTTAAATCATTAAGATGAATCAAGGGTAAGAATTGAGATACAAGGAAAAGAGATTATTTTGTTATTCATTCAATGGCTTAAATTGTCCGGATCGTTGAAGCTTCAACAGTGCATTATGATGCCAGTAGCCGTTCTATCGATCGGCATAAAATACTTTTTTTATACCTAAAGCCTCATTGATTTTGAGGGATTCGGATCGGCATAGACCTCGATTACTGATTAAGTAGCAATCGCATCCATACCGTAAGGTTTTATCGGCACTATATGTTATTAAACTGATGTTTTAGTCTTAAAAGTAACTGAGATAATGAGTAAGTGAACCATGGTGGTGAGGAAAGAAAAACACTTAACACAAGGGCAGTTAAAATACTAGCTACAGTTGTGTTGAGTCCATTTAATTAGTGTACCGAGAAAAATGGATCAATTCAAGTTGATGAGCAAAAATTAGGGATTGAATTCAGCATCGAAAAGATAAAAAAAAAGAACCGAAATCGGTTCTCAAAAGCTTTTTATGCTCTAATCAACGAGATTTTACGGAACTATCTTCTACTGGGGATTGACCAATAAGTTGGTTTAAATCAATATAAATTTGATCCGTATTCGATCCTTGTAATAGAGGATTTAAACCATATTGACCCACATCAAACAAATCCTGAATGACTTGACTAGCCCTCTCTCCCGGTTGGAGAGTAAACAGAAGTCCCGTACAGGGCCCTCCCAAGACACTAGACACACAAATGACATCTAGACCGTCCTGAATCCCTGTGGTAATAAAATTAGCAATTCCTTGTTCTTGGTAAGTTTGTAGGCGATTAGAAACTTGCTCGCACCGAGTCCTTGGGTCGTAACCAAAGGGAGTAAAATATTCAGAAACCCAGCGAATAATGGGGATATTTCCTCTAGGAACCAGAGCAAGGGTTGTGGGAATCCCATCGCGGGACGCGCCACAAGCAAAGGTTTGAGTCTGGGTAGCCTTGATTTGAGCGGTTGCCCCAACCGCCAATAAGGACAACACCAAGACCGTAGCTGTAGATTTGAGCTTCATAGCAGTATTTGGATAACTGAAGCGAGGTAGAAACAATACAATGATGGACAATTGGCCATGCTAGTTCTGGTTCTACTTTACCATTTCTGACTCCGGAATAAAGAACCGGATGAAGGGCGATGAGATGATATATCCTTAACAGGAAAGATGAAAGGGCAGAAGATCGCACTCGAACAGCAGTGGATCATCGCTTGCTCAGGGTTCAGAATTACTTCAGGAGTAAAGCAGTATGAAATACGGCCTTGGCGGGTTAGTTATGTTCGGATTAATGATGGCTCATTTTCCCGGTCGATCGCTACCAGCGATCGCCTCTTCCCCTCCCTTGTCTATTGCCCAAAACATTGTCGGAGAATGTCGAGCAGCGCGTCAGGGAACCTTTATCTATTACGAGCGCAGTTTAGAGTCGGGTAAAATTCGCGCCCTACAAACTAACGATCGCGTGATCTTAGCCGGGAACGCAGAAGAAGGATGGGTTGCCGTCAGTGAACCCACCGTGGGTTTTGTGCCTACCGGAGACCTTAAACTCTGCACAACCGAAAAAATAACTCTCTGTGCGAGTGTGGGCACATTTATTTACGAAAACCCCTCTACCGGATCGAGAACCATTAGGAGTGTGCTACCCAATGAATCGGTTGTAGTCACCACAGAATTGGTAGAAGGATGGCGCACCGTGCTAGAACCCCGTGCCGGATTTATTCAACAAGCCCGTTTAAAAGAGTGTGAAAACACTTCTTCAAGAGTAAGATCTATCTCTAGCACTAGGGTTGCACCCAGCACCAGTTTCTGTCACCGAGTCACCCCCTTAGTCGATCCGGGCTTAAATGTGCGCTCAGGGCCAACAGAAGCAGCAACTGTGGTGGATACCCTAGCGCCAGGAACAGTAGTCAGGCTCAGATCGACAACGGCTCAAATGGATAGTAACGGGCGGTCTTGGGTTCCGATCATTGCCCCGGTATCGGGTTGGGTTTCCGATGGATTTCCGGGAAATCAAACGAATTTAAGACCGGTCTATTGTGGCAGTAGTCAATAAAATCAGGGTATTTATGTGGTTGAGGAGTGAAAACCAATGAGATCAAAGCAAGAAATGTTGGCGGCTGGGATGGCGATGGTGGCGATCGCCGGTTTTAATATCATGGGGGTTGAAGGGGCGATCGGCCAATCTTCTCCCCCTACCCTCATCGCCCAAAGTTTAGCCGGGCAATGTCGGGCTGCAAAACGAGAGATCTTTATCTATCGAGAAGCCAATACCAACTCTAGAGTTCGCGCTCTACAACTCAATGAAACCGTTACCCTAGCCGATAATGGCAGTAATGGTTGGATTGCCATCAGCGCCCCCACAACAGGGTTTGTGCAAACGGCAGACCTCAAACCTTGTCCCAGTGCGGCTAACCCCAAACCCGATCCCGCACCTCCTGCACCCAAACCCACCAATTTATGTCGCCAAGTGACGATTGCCCAAGGGTTAGTCGTCCGGGAGCAACCCAGCACAGAAGGAAAAATTGTCGGATCGGTCGCTTATCGCCAACAGGTTACCCTCAAATCCGATGCGGTAACAGTTGTGGATAAACGATCTTGGGTCGAAATTACTGCTCCAGTCAAGGGATGGGTATCAAGTGGAGTCGATGGCAGTGCTAACTTAGGAGCGTGCAACTCAACCACCCAAGCGGCTCAACCGGCCCAGACCAGCCCAACTCCACCCACAACTTACTGTAGTCGCGTCACTTGGCAAGGGGAAGAAGGCTTAGGCATTCGTAAAGAAGCCGGAGGAAATGCTGTGGCGACGTTGCGCTATGGCGATCAAATCACCTTAAGATCCAGGGAAGAAAAGGTAATCTTCGATCCTCAACTACCGGGCAATCGATTGTGGATCGAAATTACTCAACCTATGGCGGGTTGGATTTCTAGTGGTATTCAAGGGGGAGGTCGCAATATTGCTCCTCCGACCCCTTGTCGTTGATTTAGGAATTTGACATCCTCACCGCCCTTCTAGGGCGGTGATTCCTATAGCTCATTACTCATCGGGTGGCGACGGAATGTCGGGGAATGATGGCTTCTGGTTCTATGGGGGTGATGCTTTCTGCTAAGGGTAAAACCCGCAGAGTTTGATGATAGACATTCACTTGGTAAACTTGCTGGTTTGTCCAATCTAGGGCGGTTAACCATCCACTGCGGCGATGGTAAGCTCCCGTGTCAATATCTAACCAGCCTTGTCCTTGGGCAATTTGGCCGGGAAGCACCCCAGGGAGGGTAAAGGTGATGGTGTGACCGGTGATGATGGTTTTATCGGGGAAATAGGGGGTGGGGATGCTGTGGAATTGATCGCGAATCCAGCAGAGTTCATATTCGCTTTGTTCATGGATGGGTAGACCGGGATGAACGCCAGCATGGACGAGCCAGACATCACCCAAGTCCAGGTATAGGGGGAGCTTGCTAATCCATTGCAGATGCTCTAGGAGCAGGTGAGCATCTTGGTAACTGGCGAGGGTGGCTTGGCCGCCGCTATAGAGCCATGCTTGGAGGGCGGGATAATGGATTTTGCCGTCGGGGAAACTGTCGATGAGGAGTTGTTCGTGGTTCCCTCGAATGCAGGGATAGGAATTTTGGGAGACAAAGGTAACGACTTCTGCGCTTTTTGGCCCGCGATCGATGAGGTCTCCTAGGAAGTATAACCGATCGTCTTGTCCAGGGGCGATCGCCTCCAGGAGATGCATTAAGCCATCATAATTTCCATGGACATCACCGATAATAATCCGTCGCCCTATTGCTCCTGTCATTGTCTTTGTGTTCCCTGTGTGCTAATGAAGTCGGTTCCTGAGTGAGGAATCCAGGGTAATGCCACAGGCTTCCTCAACACCGGGTTAGCCGTGCGGATCGACTTTAAGATCCGAGCTGTTTCAGTGTCTCTACAGTCTACTGAGAAAGTCTAATTCTGGACAACTCTTCTGAGGCTATTGGGTCAAAGCTTTAATAAAGCGTTCGAGTTCTCCGAAAATTCCCCCCCCTCGTTTCTGGGTCGGCGTGGCGGGTTCAACCGTATTTTCACCAGTAGTGGCTCGGATGAGAATCTGATCTAGGGCTTCGCCTATGGGTTTTTGCGGTTGTTCGGCGATTTGAGTATAGTTCCCTTCTGTGGTTTCGAGCCAAACTTGCCAGGGATGGGGATGGCAGCGATAGAGGGCTGCACCTTCTAGGGGGCGGATATAATAGCAGGAGTAGATTTGGCTTAGGAATCTCTCCCGCAGTTGGCGAGCGGCATAACCAATGCCAACTACAGCAATATCTTCGAGTTTCGGGATTAACAGGACAATGGGGCGATCGCCCGCTAAATTCGCTAGACGCTCAACTTGGCCGACTTCTACCGATGAGGGATTAACCACCAAAAAGCTCTCATCTTCGGGGTCTATTTTATGATCTATGGGCGATCGACTGCTGCCTAAGTCAGTGACCTTAAACGGGATTTCACCCCAGTCTCGACGAGCTAGAGCTGCTGCTCCCGTATCGGGAAAGAAGACCTTCGGTTGTCCCCCAAACTCTTGCAAAACCGGGATAAAGTCTTGGGCGAGTTTCTGCGCTTCCAGGGCAATTTCGGGAAAGACTAACTCGACTTGAATTAAACGCTGTCCATCTTGGAGCGCTTGCAAGGTAGCTGCCTTCCCTTGAGCGATCGCCTCATCAAGAGTTTGGGGTAGTGCGGTCATAAAGCGTTTTTATCTATACTTTTTCTAGTTATTGTACCAAATGGAGGGGTTTCCAGTTCGTACTTTTAGCCTACTCCCTACCGCCAAATCTAGAATTTTTGAGGAATAACCCTTCTATCCTTCAGCAACAAGCGATCGTCATATTGATGCTTCAGATCCCGTTTCCCTAGATCCACTGATTTAATCGGCAACTCTTCATAGGGAATCAAACTCAGAAAATGGGAAATACAATTGAGGCGGGCTTGTTTTTTGCGATCGGCTGGCACAATATACCAAGGAGCCAAATCTGTATCGGTTGCCTTCAACATCTTATCCCTGGCATGGGAATAATCATACCAGCGCCGATAGGATTCAACATCCATGGGAGTCAACTTCCAGACTTTACGCAGATCGTGAATGCGATCTTGGAAGCGGCGCTCTTGTTCTTCCATGCTAATATCCAACCAATACTTAATCAGTTGAATCCCCGAATCCACAATCATATGTTCAAAGGTGGGTATGTAGTGCAAAAATCGCTTATACTCGTCATCGGTGCAAAACCCCATCACCTGCTCAACACCCGCCCGGTTGTACCAACTGCGATCGAAAATCACCACTTCTCCCGCAGCCGGAAAATGTTGAATGTAACGCTGGAGATACAACTGGGTTTTTTCCCGCTCTGAAGGAGTCGGCAGGGCAAAAACTCGGAAAACTCTAGGGCTGACGCGATCGACCATTCGCTTAATAATCCCCCCTTTTCCGGCGGCATCTCGACCCTCAAAGAGGACAATAACTTTCAGTCCTTTTTCTTGTACCCAATATTGCAGTTTCACCAATTCTGCATGAAGCTTGGTTAATTCAGATTCATATTTTTCCTTGGAGAGTTTACCCGTTGTTTTGACAGCAGCTTTCTTTTTTTTGGCCATTTATCTACCTATTTTAATGGACTATACTAGCCTATCACCCTCAAAGAACTAACCCTGTATTCCCATCCCATCTGTGCCAACTTCACAAAGTTTTGTAACAATAGAAGGAGTTCCCTTACTTCAGAATCGATCTATGTTTCTATTTGGATTAGGCAAGAAAACCACACTCCCCACCCCGGAAGAAGCTTTACCGGGGCGTAGCACCCCCATGGCTGTACCGGAAAAACACTTTGTTAATGGTAATCCCCTACAACCCCCCTACCCAGAAGGACTAGAAATGGCGATGTTTGGCTTAGGCTGTTTTTGGGGAGCAGAGCGCTGTTTTTGGAAACAACCGGGAGTCTTTAGCACTGCGGTGGGTTATGCGGGTGGATATACCCCTAACGCCACTTACCATGAAGTCTGTACCGGAAAAACTGGGCATAATGAGGTGGTACGAGTGATTTTTGATCCTCAGCAAATCAGTTATGAAACCCTGCTGAAAGTGTTCTGGGAAAGTCACAATCCGACCCAAGGAATGCGCCAAGGGAATGATGTCGGAACCCAATATCGTTCTGGGATTTATGTCTATTCTGAGGCTCAGAAAGAACTGGCGCAGAAATCCAGTCAACTCTATCAAGCAGAGTTGAAGAAAGCGGGATACGAAGAAATTACCACAGAAATTATGGATGCCCCTGAGTTTTATTATGCTGAGGATTATCACCAACAGTATCTGGCCAAAAATCCGGGGGGTTATTGTGGTTTAGGCGGTACGAAGGTAGCTTGTCCAGGGGTAACGGCGGTCTCTTAAAGAGCGAAAACATAAAAGATGATGTAGGGGCGAATTCCAGAAAGCCCCTACAGATAGTTTTTCTGAATCTAACTCTTACCGATGAATTTCTGATAGCTCTCGGTCAACTCTTCCACGGCTAATTCATAAAATTCTTTGCCATGTTCTGGCGTGGCTAAGGCTGGGTTTGACCCCATGCGACCATCGGGATAATGGCGACGGAATTCGGCGGGGGTGGTGATGGGGTGACCTTTACTGACTTCTGGAGACAAGGGGGCGGTTTTAATGAAGTCGGGATAAATATACTGGGTGATGGCGACTTCGCTGGGTGTGGCATGAGACCCTTCTTCATCTCCGTATAATTCTTGGGCCCGTTTATAGACACTGCGACACATAAACCAGTTGGCTAAATGGCAGGTGATTTTTCCTTCGGGGTCGATTTTGAGCTGGGCTAGGTGGGTGTAGACTTCGGAAAATGCGGCTTTCATGGGGGAAATATTGCCCCCATGGCCGTTAATAAAGAAGAATTGGGTAAATCCGGCTTGGGCTAAGTGGGTGAGATAGTCTTTAATCACCAAAATTAAGGTGGAGGGTTGGAGGCTCATGGTTCCAGGGAAGGCGGTGTGATGGAGAGCCATACCGACGTTGATGGTGGGGCCGACTATGGCTCCGGTTTTTTCTCCAACTCCTTTGGCGATTGCCTCGGCACAAATGGCATCTGTACCAATTAATCCGGTTGGCCCGTGTTGTTCGGTGGAGCCAATGGGCAAAATTAAGCTTGTAGAGTGTTCGAGGTAGCGTTCGACTTCTGGCCAGGTGCAGAGATGGAGCAACATGGGACTAAATCGCAGATAGGGCATCCTCTAGGGTAGCAAATTCTCAGGTTGCGGGAAAGGCGATCGCAATCGCCTTTACCCCCAAAATTCCCAGTTTGGCCAAATTTGCTAAATTTTATGGTTCTATCGCTAAAATAAACGATAACATTTGAGAAGCCCAACTATAAAGCCACATATAAATAGCCAATTATGCTACATCGCAAGATCTATCAACTCTGTTCCGAGGGTCGTGAAATCTGGATTTTCTTGCGAGACCAGCAACGCTGGATAGAACGCGCCCGCGTTCTGGAAATCGAAGGAGATTTAGTCACGATTCGATATGAAACTGAAGAGGAGGATGAGATCTGTGCTTGGGAAGAAATGGTTCGCCTAGAGAGCATTGGTGCAGTCAGCCAAAAGCTTTCCAATTTCCCCAAGGGCAATAGTGAATTACTGGTCTCAGAAGAGTGTCCAGAAGCAGAGCAAATCCGTCAGCACCCAGAGTCGAACCACGATTAACCCAGAATCGAACCCTGGCGATCGCCCCTTGGCCCAGTACGCTATGATTCACAACTGAAAACCTTAATCATAATTACAAGACTATGGATGTTAAGTTGATTTTAGTGATTCTTACCGTTGTATTTACGGTTACCACCTTGTTTTTCGGCACTAAAAACGGGTTCTATGATTCGGACGACTATCACGGTAATGGTTCTGCCCATTAATTTATAGCATTTTAAAACGAGCGATCCACTTACCCTCATCCCCTAAGCCCGGCTCCCCCAGGCCCTGCCCTGAGCGTAGCCGAAGGAAGAAGGGAAGCGATAGTCCCTCTCCCCTGGGAGAGACTTTAGGGAGAGGGACTTTCATTCTGGTCTTGTTGCGGTTTTTGGCCGGTGTCCAGCTTTGATTACTCTTGAATGCATTCCCTATGGTACAGGTCAATCTGGGGATGGAGTCTGTCTGCTGGCGCGGATGGGCCCCTATCGCATCCTCCTTGACTGCGGTATACATCAAATCGACCCCCTAATTGGCACTGAGCCAGTCGATCTAGTCTTCTGTTCCCATGCCCATCCTGACCATTGTCGCGGCCTTCCGGATTTATTGGCTCAATTTCCCGATCTGCCCATTTATGGCAGTGAAGTCACCCGGCAATTATTATCCCTACATGGCCTAGAGCGGGAAGATTGTCAACCTTTACCTTGGCGATCGCCTCAACAGCTCAAACCCCATTTAATCGCTGAACTCTATCCCTGTGGCCATCTCCCAGGGGCCGCCTCCCTCCACCTGACTTACACTGCACCAGAGAGTACCTACACCCTGTTCTACACGGGGGATTACTTTTCCTCTAATTCCCGCCTCGTCGAACGGATGCGGATTGAAGATTTACGGGGACTGCAACCGGATGTACTGATTATTGAAGCCAGTTATGGAACGGCTCGTCATCCCAACCGCCGCCACCAAGAAAACCATCTTGCTGCGCGAATTTATACCACTCTCAAACATCAAAAGTCAGTTTTACTACCCGTTCCGGTTCTCGGTCTGGGTCAAGAACTCCTGATGTTGTTACGCTCTCACCATCAGTTTACCGGCCAAGATATTGATATTTGGGTGGATGAAACCATTGCCAAAGGCTGCGATGCTTACCTAGAGATTTTGCCTCATTTGCCGAGTAACGTGCAAAATTTTGCCCAACATCAATCCCTATTTTGGGATGAGCGCGTCTGTCCCCAAGTGCGCCGTCTCTGTGGGGATCGTCCCTCTAATGAACTGCCTCGATCTCCCTGTATCGTAGTTGCTCATCGTCAATCGGATCTCCAGCAGTGGATTGCATCTGACCCTGATCGCTGGTTAGTCTTGCTCTCTCAACATGCCGAAGATACGGATCAATTGTTCCAAACCTTAGAGCCGATCGAAGGACTGCAACTTGATACCTATTTATTCTCCCAACATTGTGATGGCTTAGGAACCACCCAACTCATTCATAATATTCGTCCCCAACATATTGTTTTTTTTCATGGCAGTCGTTCTTATATGGAGGATTTGGCGGGTTTGGAAGAGCTGCAAAATCGCTATCATCTCCATTGTCCCCAGGTGAATAAACGAGTAGAATTACCCATTGGTGAGACTTTCATTCAACCGGCGGCTCCAGAAAACCATTATGAAGGGGAATTAACGGAGTTAGACACGACTGTTCAGATCCATTTACCCGAAGAAATTACCCGCGATCGCCGTTGGCAACCCTTCAGTGATACCGGCATTCTTGAAGCCCGTTGGCAAGGAGAAGAATTAGTCATTCGGGGTCTCTCTCAACGGGAATTACTGGCCCAAGGACTACCCAAAATGCCCCCCGATCTGAATTGTTGCGGTAACTGCGCCCATTATCGCAGGCAGCGCTGTTGGAACCCAGCCTCCGCCCTGTTTGAATTTCGAGTCAGTCCTGATGGTTTGTGCCCCGTCTTTGTCCATAGCCCAGTTGAATAATCCCCTATTGCTAAACTTTCTCTCCTAGCAGGATGTTAAGAGAGAACTATTAATGTTAAAATCAGTAACAAAGATGAGATAGTAACTTACGAAGGGAAGCAAAAAAATTATGGGTCGTGTTGGGGTTTTACTCTTAAACTTAGGTGGGCCGGAAAAATTAGAGGATGTTCGCCCGTTCCTGTTTAATCTATTTTCCGATCCAGAAATTATCCGCTTACCGGTTACCTGGTTACAGAAGCCCCTAGCCTGGTTGATTTCCAGTAGTCGCTACCAGAAATCTCAAGAGAATTATAAGCAAATTGGGGGCGGGTCTCCCTTACGCAGAATTACTGAGGAACAAGCCCAGGCTTTGGAAGTAAGTTTAGCTCAAAAGGGGCAAGAAGCTAAAATTTATGTGGGAATGCGCTATTGGCATCCATTTACAGAAGATGCGATCGCCGAAATCAAAAAAGATAAAATCGATCATCTGGTCATTCTCCCCCTCTATCCCCAGTTTTCTATTAGCACCAGTGGCTCTAGCTTCCGAGTCCTGGAAAGACTTTGGCAACAAGACCGAGTATTAGCCAATAACGTTAAATATAGCCTGATTTCCTCCTGGTATGACCGTCCGGGCTATCTCCAATCCATGGCCGAACTGATTGCCCAACAATTAGACCAGTTTGAAAACCCCGATCGCGTCCATCTCTTTTTTAGCGCCCATGGGGTTCCTGTCAGTTATGTGGAAGAAGCAGGCGATCCCTATCAAAGAGAAATTGAAGCTTGTACTGCCCTAATTGTTAAAACCCTTAACCGTCCCAATCCTCACACTCTAGCCTATCAAAGCCGTGTCGGCCCGGTGGAATGGCTACAACCCTATACGGAAGATGCCCTACAAGATTTGGGAGAAAAACAAGTTAAAGAGGTGTTGGTGATTCCCATTAGTTTTGTGAGCGAACATATCGAAACTCTACAGGAAATCGACATTGAATATCGAGAAGTGGCTGAAGAAGCGGGTATTACCGATTTCCGCCGCGTTCCTGCTCTGGATACCCATACCGGGTTTATTAATGATTTAGCCGACTTAGTGATTGATTCCCTCAACTCTCCCAGTCAAAAATTCTCCGATGTAGTCCGTCCTTCGGAGCGCTTGAAAATGTATCCTCAAGAGCGCTGGGAAATGGGTATCACCACCAGTGCAGAAGTTTGGAATGGTCGGTTGGCAATGTTAGGCTTCATTGCCCTACTGGTGGAGTTATTCAGTGGTAAGGGAGTCTTACATGCGATCGGTATTTTGTAGAAAAGGCTCCCTAACAGCCTCAAATCCTAGAAGCAGAGTTCATCCCAACAGGAATAAAAATATCTAGTCAAGGTACGTTGGTGACCCAGAATTATGCACTGATTGGAGCAGAAAAGTTGTTAGCCAATAGCGATCGCTGGATGGATCAGTCTGTACTCTCCAGAGATCTGATTGACTTAGCGATCCTCGCGTATCATGGAGACTTAACCGATCGCAGTTTCATCAAAGCAGAAGCAGCATATCCAGTACGAGAACCCTTGAAACAGGCGATCGCCGCTTTCCGGGAACTGCCTGATGGTGGCGATCGCCTGTTTCAAACACTACAAATCAAAAACCCCAGCCCAATTCTAGAAGGTTTGGAGCAGTTGAGAAAGGCGGATCAATTATGAATGGGTTCACCGGAACCGGGATGATCGATCAACCGGATAAAGCGCTCTAGACGCTTTTGATTATTTTCCTTAACCTCTTCACCCTCGGCTTGTCCGGTGAGCGTAAAAATAGCATTTTGTTCATCACATACCCCTTCAGCATCAGGAATACAAGCGACTTGAATCTTATTCTTGAACGTTAAAACCTGCCCAGTTGCTGTAGTTTCTTCTACTGTCCTTTCCAGGGTTGCCACTCTAAATAACGGTTGCGCTCCCCTATTAATCAAAGCATCCCCAATACTATTGAGGCGTTCAGAAACACTGGTGCAACGTCCTTGAGCAGATAACTGGGTATTTTTTTCAGCTACCGTAGTCGTTACCACTGCCCCTTGGTTATCTTTAATTTCCACCACAGTCCGGTTAAAATCAGGGATCAGAGCAGTACCCAGGGCATCTTGGGGTAGAAATATGGGGTTGCCATTGTCGTCTATATCCAGTACCCTCTGATCGTGCCAAACAATCAATGGGTAGCTTTTCGAGTCTAGGTTCATCACCGTTTCCCACCGATCCCCACTCTGGCGACAGACAAATTTTTTACCCATTTGATCGATGAGTCTGATGGCCTGATAAGCGGCCAAACCCTGGCCTTGTCGCCAGTATAAACCAGCAGCAGTGCGTAAATCAGATACAGCCCCCCCCGAGTCTCCCATAGCATCGCGGGCTAAAGCACGACCTTGATAGGCTTGGGCATACTGAGCGTTAACGGCGATCGCCTGATTAAAATAAGTAATAGCTTGTTCAAAATTTTGCTGTTCCAAGGAGGATTGACCCGTATTATACATACTTTGGGGAACACTCTGATCCATTTGGGCGATGTCAATTTTCTCCGTAATATTTGATGGGATTACTTCTGCGCGAACGGATTCAGGAAGCATACATCCTAGAGTCAATAGAGTGGCCGCGCCAGCGATAACAGGGGAGATCCAGTTGAAGGTAGGGAACTGAGCCGTCATAATACTTTTCCTGGGAGTCAAACAAAAAAAGGTAACTAAAAGTGCAGTGATAACAAGACTAAACCAACATGAATTGGGAGACCATTTTTAAAAGATCCGATTCTAGAGTGTTACCCATCAGAGAATTATATTAGTTATTAGTATAAAGTGTGAGCGCTAAAGCGTCTAGAGATCGGATGGAAAATCACAGCACTTTGAGCTGCTGAGGAGGCTGTCCAACCCTGCCTGTCCCTAGACAGGGCTAACTTTTTAGGGAGGACTGACTAAAATATGCCCACACCCACCAATCCCAATGTCCAAAGGGTATTTAATCTGGGTTGAGGCTTAACGTTCATAGAAGCATCGGTAGAACTCTCTTCGATTTGAAAAACTCCTCCTTGGGTAACATCTTGCACCCCAACAGTGAGAGCAAAATCTCCCTGATTCCGATAAGCGGGATTTTTAATCAGTAATACACCATAATTTTCACTATCTATAGTTCGGGGTTTATAAAATGCCCATCCCTGGGTTAATGCACCAAATCCTCCAATGGTGGCAATGCGAGGTGTGGGGTAAGATTCTCCTTCTGGGGCCCATAATAGGGGTTGATCGCGAGAAACTAAATCATCTAAAGACCATTGTTGAGATTCAAATGTGGCTTCAAAATTGGAGATTGCAAAATAGTCTACATCATGAATCGTTCGATAGGGTTGGGAATCATCATAACTAAATTGCCCTTGTCCAATGACTGTGCGTTTACTACTAAAAAACTTCATCGTCAGGGTAATGGTCTTAGCCTCAGCAACGGTCTGTCCTAGCATCCAACTCAATGGAGTCAGAGCAAGGGTTAGGGCAAAAATAGAGGAGAGAAAATAGGAGGGTTTTAGGAGTCTGTTCATAGGGATAGTTCAATTCAGAAATGAAATCCTGTAGTCTGGGTTAATTGAGAAATCACTACCAGGGTAGGGCATAATTGATTACAATAAAGGGAAAATCTGGAGGATAAGAACCGGAAAGATTTTCTCTGGTTATGCAGATGTAACCTTAACCCCAATTTGGTTTATGAGGCAACGGGATCGATTAAGTCAATGGAAACGATCGGATCGAGAGGTGAGTCTATTGAGGGATAAACTGATGGCCAATTGGCTAATTGCAATTAACTCGGCTCCCCTGCGATCGCTGGTACTCATGTCTCTAGTGTTGACGACTACGGGATGTAAATTGCTCCCCCGTCCTGAATCAAGCGCTTTTTCCCAACCAATCGCCAATCAGCAACAGTCCCTTTCTGTGGATGTGGCGACTGCTACTGTGAGCGATCGGGGTAACCATTTAACCTATACGGGAACGACGGAACCCATTCAGGAGGTGACATTGCGATCGCAAAGTGAAGGGCAGCTTCTTTACTTGAATGTAGATGTGGGCGATCGCGTCCGTCGCGGGCAAGTGATAGCTGAAATCGATAAAGCCTTACCCACCGCAGTGATTAACCAAGCTCAGGCTGAACTGTCCGCTCGTCGTGTAGAAGTCGCCCAAAGTGAAAGCCAGATTCGCCAGTTGCAGACCCAAATTGAAATCGCCAAACTGGAATTAAGTCAAGCTGAAGCAGATGCCCAACGCTTAGAAACCCTGTATAAAGAGGGAGCTATTTCTAAACAGGATGCGGAATTAGCCCGTACTTCTGCCGAGAGAGCCAAACAAGCCCTGAAAGCAGCAGAAGCTCAGATCCTTACCCAAAATAAAGCGATCGCAGCGGCCGAAGAACGAGTGAGCGTCCAACAAGCCATTGTCAGCCAGGCCCAAGAGCGAGAATCTTATACTCAACTGGAAGTGCCCATTTCAGGGACGATTTTAGAGCGACGGATAGAAGCAGGAACGGTGGTGCGCCCAGGGGATGAATTGCTCAAAATTGGGGATTTTAGCCAGGTGAAAGTGAATGTGGAGGTCTCCGAGTTAGATTTACATCAAATTTATCTGGGGCAGTATGTGTCGGTCACCTTAGATGCTTTTCCTGACGAAGAATTTGACGGAGAAGTGACCCAGATTTCCCCAGCAGCCGATCCGGTGGCGCGACTGATTCGAGTAGAAGTGACCCTGGCTAATCGGAGTGGACGCTTGGGAAGTGGATTATTAGCAAGGGCGAACTTTGAAGTGGGCGATCGCCAAATTATTCGCGTTCCTCAAGGGGCCCTTTCTAATCGAGAAGGTAATGATGCCACTTTATTTCTGATTGATGAAAGCACGGGAAACACAGTGCGCTTGCAACGAGTCATTCTGGGAAAAACTCGCGATGGTGAAGTAGAGATCGTCTCCGGTTTAGAAGCCGGAGAACGCTATATACTGCAAAGTTCTCGGCCCCTTGAGGATGGCGATCGCGTAGAATTAAGTATTCTCTCGTCCCCATAACGGCGCTGTTGTTTCCGTCCCAATCCCTTAAATAACTTATGACCGATAAAACACCTCTAACCCTGCTGCAAAATCTTTCGGATTCCCAGAAAAAACTGGGGTTACTGGCGATCACTGGAATCGTCGTCCTGGGTGCAACCGGTAGCTTCGCCTATTGGCTCTTCATCGGACGGACTCAAGTTCCCAAAAATATGCAACTGGGGGCTAATGTGGTTCCCCAAAATTCCCTGATGACCATTTCCCTGTCCACTAATGAACGTCAATGGGAAAATTTACGCTCCTTTGGCACAGCCAATACTCAAGCGGCATTAGACCAAAGTTTAGTTCAACTGCGCGATCAATTCCAAACCCAAACGAAACTGGACTATCTCAAAGATATTCAGCCTTGGGTGGGACAAGAAGTCACCTGGGCCTATTTAGCGCCGGAAATTGCTGAGGATGAAACCCAATCGGAAGAAGAACGGGTGGTAATGCTCCAAGAACCCTCTTGGGTAATGATTGTGCCGATCGCTAATCCCTTGAAAGCAAAAGAAATTTCTGGGAAATTAGTAAGTCAAGAACTCACTAAACGCACCTATAAAGATATTGAAATTCAAGAAACCCAGCCGGATGCAGAGGTGGTCTTTTCCTCCACGGTTTTAGAAGGCCGCTATTTGGTCATTAGTAGCGCTCCAGAAGGTACAGATCGAGTGATTGATACCTTTAAAGGGAAAGCTTCTGTGGCTTCGACTCCGGGATATAAAAATGCTTTGGAACAGTTGGGAACTTCTTCAGCATTGGCTCGTGTGTATGTGAATATTCCCGAAGCAACTAGAGTCGCAGCCGCCAATTCGGTGCGCCCGATCGCCCCAGAAGAGTTGGAAAAGATTGAAACCAATCAGGGATTAGCCGCTACGGTAGAAGTGGTTTCTAATGGCTTGTTGTTTAAGGGGATTACTTGGCTCAGTAATCAAGCAGATCGGAAATTAACAACGGATAGCCTGGGTTTAGATTTGGGAAATTATGTCCCCAGTGATACGCTGTTTATGCTCACCGGCAGTAATTTTAATCAGGTTTGGAATCAGTACACAACGGGTGTTGAAGGTAATCCCTTAGCCCCCTTAAATCCACAAGGTCTGAAAAAAGGGTTATTAGATACCACAGGACTCAATTTAGAGGAAGATTTACTCAAGTGGATGGAGGGTGAATTTGCGATCGCCATGATTCCTGCCGATCAAGGTGCATCTCCGATTCCCTTTGGGTTTGCCGTCATGGTGAATACTAAAGATCGAGAAACAGCCGATCAAACTTTTGCGACTCTCGATCGGGTGATGAAAGAGAAATATCAGATGCAAATCAACTCGGAAACGATAGGCGAAACGGAGGTCACCCAATGGCAATTGCCCTTTGGTATTGTTAACATTAGCCGAGCCTGGTTGAGCGATGATTTGGTCATGATGACCTTTGGTGCGGCGATCGCCAACCGCTTGATTACCCCTCCGGAAACTCCGTTAGCGAGTAGCGAAGCCTTTAAGACCAGTATTCCTACAGGTTTGAGTCCCCAAAACGGCTATTTTTATGCCGATATCGAGCGCCTGTTTAACCAAAATCTACCCCTACCGATTATCATGCCCCCGGATCAGGATAATCTCTTGAAAGCGTTTGACTCTATTGGTCTCAGCTCCGCCATCACCAGCCCCCGTACCACCCGCTATGACCTGCTGGTGCGCCTGAAAAAAGGACAAGCACCGGGCCCCCTACCTTCTCCAAGTTTGAACCCCTCACCGACTCCAGAAGCCTCTCCAGTACCTTCTCCAGAACCCTCAGAAGAGTCACCCGAATAAAATCCGGCGATCGCCAGGCGATCGCCTTGAGTTTTCTCTGGTTTTGATCTAAAGTGATAATCATTCTACAGAGGAGACTGAGCTTGGCCGAGACCGTATTGCAAGTAGAAAGCTTAATTGTCAATCGCGATCGCACAGCAGGAGTCGTGCGTGATGTTTCCTTCTCTCTCCTTGCGGGGACAGATACCGCCCTCATCGGCCCCAATGGAGCGGGAAAAAGTACCCTCATTCAAGCCATTTTAGGCATTTTACCTCGCCAATCAGGAACGATTTCCATCCTAGGAAAACCCCTCAGTCCCAAGGGTAAACTCCCGGCACAAATTCGTCAACAAATCGCCTATTTACCCCAAAACTTTCTCTTCGATCGCCGCCTTCCCATGACTGTCTCCGACCTAGTAGGCTTAGGTTGGGATAAACTCGGCATTGAGTGGCCCTGGTCAGGGTATCAAGAGCGCCGTCAAGCTATCCGAGAGAGTCTTTCACGGGTTGATGCTTGGCATTTAAAACACCAACCCATCAGCCAACTTTCTGGTGGAGAAACCAAACGGGTATTACTGGCTTATTGTCTGGCTCGGCCGCGAAAATTGCTAATTTTAGACGAAGCTCCTGCGGGGTTAGATATTCGGGGAGAAGCCGAATTTTATCAACTCCTAGAAGAACTCAAAAAAGAACATGATTGGGCAATTTTGCAAATCTCCCATGATTTAGATATGGTCAAAAAACAATGCGATCGCGTCCTCTGTCTCAACCGCACCTTACTCTGCCAAGGAACCCCAGAAACCACCCTCAGCACCGAAAATTTGACGGCCGCCTATGGTTCTGCCTTTGCTCGGTATCATCATAACCATTCCTGCTCATCCTAATATTAGAATCAGGATTAATTAGGCTGTTTCACCAGACTTGATATAACTTTGCAAAACATGACCGACCACTCGATTAAAAGCTTCGGGTTCAACCAAAAAAGCCCAATGGTTGCCAGGAACGGTTTCAATCTTTAAATTATGCAGATAGGTTCGATAGGGTTTTAATTGCCAGTTAGTGCGATTGAGTCCTTTTTCGGGAGTGATTAATAAAGTAGGAACTTCTAGAGCTTGGGTTAGTCCGGCCACTTGCATGACTTCTTTAAAAATTTCATTACGAGCATCAAGGGTAAATTTGCTGCCCCAAGTGCCATCGGGTTTGGATTCGATACTTTCTTGAAAAACTTGTTGTTGTAAATTGCTCCATCCCTGATATTGCTTGAGGGTTTTAGCTTTGGTTTCGGCGGCTTCATAGCTGCTAAAGGGGCCCATTCCTTGTAAGAAGGGAAGGACGCGATAGAGTAAGGGAAAAGTGACCTCAAAGAAGTTAGGAATTTTATCAATAAAAAAGGGATCAACTAGAGTCATGCTGCGGAAACGTTGGGGATTTTGACTGGCCCATAAGGGGAGAAATTTGGCGGAAAAGGAGTGACCGATAATATGGGCATTTTCCCATCCGAGATGATTCATTAATGCTTCTAAGTCAGTAATGAGATGATTAAAGGTATATCCCGTTTTGGGTTTATCACTTTCTCCATGGCCGCGCAAGTCGGGGGCAATGCAATGGAAGTTTGGGCCGAGGGAGGAAGCAAAACTTGACCAAACCAGGGCATGATCGGCTAACCCATGTAATAACAGGATGGGTTCTGTACCTGAGCAATGCCATTGCAGGTAGGATAATTGTAGGTGATCTGTGGAGAATGTATGACGGATGGCCATAGAGCTGATGGATTTACGATAAGGTGCGATCGCTATGTTTAATCTTCCCATAGGATTGATTGCTGGGGCAACTTACCCGTTTCGCGCTTTGGTGCTGTTGGTGAGTACGCCTAAATTGCGCGGTTATGTGATTGTGCCAATTTTAATTAATATCTTGATTGGCATTATCCTCTATGTGGGTCTGGTTTTTCCGAGTTTGGAACTGGTAGATAGTCTCGTGGAGCAGTTGGCCCTTCGGTGGAATGAGTGGATTAGTGTTTTACCCTCATGGTTAGGATTTTTGACAAGTTTAGCCGTTGTTGTGGATTGGGTGTTGAGTGCTTTACTACTGCTGCTGTTATTCTTGGTGACGGGGTTTTTGTTGGTGCAGTTTGGGGCAATTTTAGGGTCTCCTTGGTATGGGCAATTATCAGAACAAATTGAGAAAACTCGCTTGGGACAACTGCCCCAGATTAATACCCATCCGTTGGCTATTGCCCAGGATATTTGGCGAGCGATCCTGTTTGAGTTGAAAAAACTGCTGTTGATGGCGATCGCCGCTATTCCCCTTTTATTATTTAACTTTATTCCGGCGATCGGAACCCTGCTTTTTAGTATCGGCAGTTTAAGCCTAGCTACAACTATCGTTTGTCTGGATTTTTTTGACTCCCCCCTAGAGCGTCGTAAGCTTCAATTTCGGCAAAAATTAACCCTGGTTTGGCGCACTTTTCCAGCAAGCGCCACCTTTGGTTTAGTGTGCTTTGGATTAGTCAGTGTTCCGTTTATTAATATCTTAACCATTCCCCTTTGTGTCTCTGGCGGAACTTTGTTATTCTGCGATCGTATTTGGCCCGATCACTTTGCCCAAGAACAGGCACAGGACTAAGAGTAACTTAATACAATACAAAGTTAAAGAACTCTTGGAAATGGGATGGCATGATCCCCTATTTACTCTCCTGGAGCAGAGAGCATTTCTTGCCACTCTGAGGCTTCCATATCTGAACTGTTGGTCGGGGTTTCCATCCTAGGAGATTCCATCGGAGCCATTTTTATTGGTTCTTCCAAGGGGGCAGCCTCCACTAAATCGGGCGACTCGATCGCCTCTTGAACTTCTTCTTCTGGCTCTTCTGGAGTCTCAACTTTTTCTTCTAGAACTTCCGGTTCTGGCGTTTCAATTTCTGCTTCTACGGGTTCGGGTTCGGGTTCGGGTTCAGCCGCAGATTCAATCGCTTCTTCGATAATCGGGGATTCTGGAGTTATTTCCAGAGTCTCTTCTGACTCTACCGCTTTATTGCCAAAGGGATTAATCGAGTCAAAATCCAACTCATTCCATTTGGATTTTAGGCGATCGCGCCAGCGATGCGGAGCATTATCGCGCCATTGATTCAGATTCAGTTGCTTACGCCATCCTGGAGTCTCACTCACTACTGGTTGACTTTCCTCTTCCACTGCTGAAGGTTCCGGCGCAATTTCTTCTGGTTCTATCGCTTCTATCGGTTCTGACTCTGGAGATTCTACCACCTCTTCTTCGACCTCCACCGGTTCAGAAACCTCTTCTTCTACCTCTGGCGTTTCTAAAACTGCTTCTGCCTCTACCTCCGAAGTTTCCGGTAATACTTCCTCCACTTCAGGCGTTTCCAGAATCTCCTCCTCTAGAACTTCTTCCACCTCTACCGGTTCATCTTGGGGTTCTGTAACTTCCGGTTCTGGTGCAGCAGGTACAGGAGCAATATAGTCTGGATCGACAAGGGCTGGGGCAACTTCCGTCCTAATTTCACCCCGAATCAGTTGAGATAGGGGATCTTTAGCTTGAGGATCGTAGGTCACCAAGCGAGCGGTGGTATTAAAAACATTGTTAATGGGGTTACCCAGCTCGTCTAAAATCTCCAGTTTTACCCAGTTGTTTCCTCGGTTAAATCCTTTCAGATACAGAGGTTCCCATCGATCCAGGATAAACTCTTCTCCATTGACCGATGCCCGAATGCGCCAGTCTAGGATATTGTCATCTGAGTTTTCTTGAGCGACAACATGCAGGGGCGCATTGGTGAGATAGAAATCGAGCAGAATCGGTTCTGCGCCATATGTGCCGATGGGATTGCTATAGGTGAGTAGGGGTAGATCGGGATTGGGAATTTGGTCTTCAGTTTGGGTAAAGATGTGAAACGTGGTTTGGGCATAAGCTCCTTCATTTTTGAAACTTTCTCCCCAGGGAGTCGTGGCAAATACTCTCAGGGTATGGGTTCCTGGATTGAGATGGCTAAAGGTAATAGGTTGGGAGAGGTCATAAAGGGGGGTGTAGGGTTGGTTGTCGAGGATCACTTCTAGGTGAGGCCCCAGGCCTAGGGTGGCATCTTTATAGATGGGTAGATCTTGAACGTTTAGTTTTAGGGTAAAGGTGTCCTCTTGCAGGGTTTGGTTGGCTTGGGGACTCAGGATATTGACTTGGGGTTGGTAGGTTTCCAGAATTTGACGTAGCTTTTGGATCGGTTCTGGGGGCGAGACTTCGGCGATCTTGGGGGCAACTTGTCGTTTGAGGGGATTGGAGATCCCAGATGTGGGATTGGGGAGATCGAGGCGATCGCTTGCCTGATTGCCACAACTGACGATTCCCAGGGATAGGCCCAGCAGCAATACCAATCCCAAGAGGCTTGACCCAATCCATTTGCCGATTTTTTGACTCCAGTGCAACATCCCTAATCCCTTGCCCATTAAAGTACAGCGCTATTTTATCACCAACCTGGAAGTCTCTAAACTCTGCCCCTCTTTATATATTGAGTTTTGTAAATATTATTGATAGATTATTGACTTTTGTTCTCTTTTTTGAACAAAACGCCATCTTGGATTTAACCGGAGACTTGATGAAGGCAAATTTGAATTATTGTTAAGGAGCTTCCTCAAACGTAAGACAAGTCCTATAATTCACATTCAGTACACTACTTAAAGCCGGTGACCTTCTGGAGCGCTAAATTCTAGCGAAACCTTCCAAGGATCGGGATCAAAGAGAGAGTGCTGCAAAAAAGCCTTGTCCTGAGTGAGGAAATTAAGATTTCTCAAATTCAGTAACAAAGCGTTACAAAGCAACCGAATCTTGAAAAAAACCGATCTTGAACATCAAGAAATCTAATCTTGAGCATCAAGAGATAAGTGATAGATCCCAACCCCCCTTTGAAGTCCCTCCCAGAAATAACCAAAATTAATGTAGTGCCTAGCGTTCTGTAATGACGCTACTTGTCTAAAGAGAGGAGAGTCTCAATGACAACTACCCCAAAAGAGCAAAAAGCAAAGGCGAGGGTGGTCGTCGATAAAGATCCAGTCCCTACTTCATTTGAAAAATGGGGAAAACCGGGTCATTTTGACAGAACCCTAGCTAGAGGACCCAAAACCACAACCTGGATTTGGAATCTTCACGCCGATGCTCACGATTTCGATAGTCATACCAGTGATCTAGAAGACGTATCTAGAAAAATCTTTAGTGCCCATTTCGGTCATTTAGCCGTTGTCTTTGTTTGGCTAAGTGGCGCTTACTTCCATGGTGCTAAATTCTCAAATTACGAAGCTTGGTTGAGCAACCCCCTAGGGATCAAACCGAGCGCCCAAGTAGTTTGGCCCATTGTTGGCCAAGATATTCTCAACGGTGATGTTGGCGGTGGATTCCACGGAATCCAAATCACTTCCGGGTTATTCCAACTCTGGAGAGCCTCCGGCTTCACGAACTCTTACCAACTTTACTGCACCGCAATTGGTGGGTTGGTGATGGCTGCCTTAATGTTATTTGCCGGTTGGTTCCACTATCACAAAGCAGCTCCCAAACTGGAATGGTTCCAGAATGTGGAGTCGATGATGAACCATCATCTATCCGTACTGCTCGGTTGTGGTTCCCTCGGTTGGGCTGGTCACCAAATCCACGTTTCCTTACCGATCAACAAGTTGTTGGATTCGGGAGTAGCCGTCAAGGATATTCCCTTACCCCATGAGTTCATTCTCAATCCCAGCTTGATGACGCAATTGTACCCCGGTGTAGAGTGGGGAGGTCTCGGTGGAATCCAGCCTTTCTTTACCCTGAATTGGGGAGCTTTCAGTGACTTCTTAACCTTCAAAGGTGGACTGAATCCGGTTACCGGTGGATTGTGGTTGTCTGATACAGCCCATCACCATGTGGCAATCGCCGTTCTCTTCATCATTGCTGGCCATATGTACCGCACCAACTGGGGCATTGGTCACAGCATGAAGGAAATCCTCGAAGCTCACAAAGGCCCCTTCACTGGAGAAGGGCACAAGGGATTGTACGAAATCTTCACAACCTCTTGGCACGCTCAACTCGCCCTCAACCTCGCGTTGTTGGGATCATTGAGTATCATTGTGGCCCATCATATGTATGCGATGCCTCCGTATCCATACATCGCTACAGACTATCCGACTCAACTCTCCCTGTTTACTCACCATGTTTGGATTGGGGGATTCCTGATTGTCGGTGCAGGCGCTCACGCAGCTATCTTTATGGTTCGTGACTACGACCCTGCAAAAAATGTTGATAACTTGTTAGACCGGGTGATTCGTCATCGGGATGCAATTATCTCCCACCTCAATTGGGTTTGCATATGGCTAGGCTTCCATAGCTTTGGCTTGTATGTTCATAACGACACCATGCGTGCGTTAGGTCGTACCCAAGATATGTTCTCGGATACGGCAATTCAACTCCAACCTATCTTTGCTCAGTGGGTTCAGAATCTTCATAATCTGGCTCCGGGCAATACAGCCCCCAATGCTTTGGCTAGTGTAAGTCCTGTCTTTGGTGGTGATGTCGTAGCCGTTGGTGGAAAAGTAGCTATGATGCCCATCGCGCTGGGAACAGCCGATTTCATGGTTCACCACATCCATGCCTTTACCATCCACGTTACCGTACTGATCCTGCTCAAAGGCGTTCTCTATGCCCGTAGCTCTCGTCTAGTTCCTGACAAAGGCGATCTGGGCTTCCGCTTCCCCTGTGATGGTCCGGGCCGGGGCGGTACTTGTCAAGTCTCAGGATGGGATCATGTCTTCCTGGGTCTATTCTGGATGTACAACTCCTTGTCCATTGTGATTTTCCACTTTAGCTGGAAGATGCAATCGGATGTATGGGGCACTGTATCCTCTGACGGAACCGTTTCCCACATCACCAATGGTAATTTTGCCCAAAGTGCAATTACTATCAATGGCTGGTTGCGTGATTTCTTGTGGGCGCAAGCTTCTCAAGTAATTACCTCTTATGGGTCTGCTTTGTCCGCCTATGGCATTATGTTCCTAGCCGGTCACTTCATCTTTGCTTTTAGTCTCATGTTCCTCTTTAGTGGTCGTGGGTACTGGCAAGAGTTGATTGAATCGATTGTTTGGGCCCATAATAAACTCAAAGTCGCACCCGCGATTCAGCCTCGCGCCTTGAGTATTATTCAAGGTCGCGCTGTAGGGGTAGCTCACTACCTCTTGGGAGGAATTGTCACAACCTGGGCATTCTTCCTGGCTCGCATCATTTCAGTAGGATGAGGTCGAGAAGGATTTAAACATGGCAACAAAATTCCCCAAGTTTAGCCAAGACCTCGCACAAGATCCCACAACTCGTCGGATCTGGTACGGGATAGCTACCGCCCACGATTTTGAAACCCACGATGGAATGACGGAAGAAAATCTTTACCAAAAGATTTTTGCTTCCCACTTCGGTCATCTGGCAATCATCTTCCTGTGGACTTCTGGCAACCTGTTCCACGTAGCTTGGCAAGGCAACTTTGAACAGTGGATCAAAGATCCTCTCAATGTCCGTCCCATTGCACACGCGATTTGGGACCCCCAATTTGGACAAGCGGCGATCGATGCTTATACTCAAGCCGGTGCGTCTAGTCCTGTAAACATTGCTTATTCAGGTGTCTACCATTGGTGGTACACCATCGGAATGCGGACGAATGGCGATCTCTATCAAGGGGCTATTTTCCTGTTGATCTTAGCTTCGTTGATGCTGTTCGCTGGTTGGTTACACCTCCAGCCCAATTTCCGCCCCAGCTTGTCTTGGTTCAAGAATGCTGAATCCCGTCTGAATCACCACTTGGCTGGTTTGTTCGGTGTTAGTTCTTTGGCTTGGACAGGTCACTTAGTTCACGTTGCGATCCCCGAATCTCGCGGGCAGCATGTGGGCTGGGATAACTTCCTTAGCACTTTGCCTCACCCGGCTGGTTTGGTTCCTTTCTTCACAGGGAACTGGGGCGTATATGCCCAAAATCCAGATACAGCGGGTCATGTGTTTGGCACATCTGAAGGTGCAGGGACTGCAATTCTAACCTTCTTAGGTGGTTTCCATCCCCAAACTGAGTCCCTGTGGCTCACGGATATGGCTCATCACCATTTGGCGATCGCAGTTCTCTTCATCGTTGCTGGACATATGTACCGCACGAACTGGGGTATTGGCCACAGCATGAAGGAAATCATGGAAGCCCATAATCCTCCCAAAGGCACTCCCTTTGGAGGCATGATCGGTGACGGTCATAAAGGAATGTACGATACCTACAACGAATCGTTACACTTCCAGTTGGGATGGCACTTGGCTTGTCTGGGTGTTGTGACTTCTTTAGTCGCCCAACATATGTATTCCATGCCTCCTTATGCTTTCATCGCTAAGGACTACACCACCATGGCAGCTCTATACACCCATCACCAGTACATTGCTGGATTCCTGATGGTGGGAGCTTTCGCTCACGGTGCGATCTTCTTAGTTCGGGACTACGATCCAGAAGCCAACAAGAACAACGTATTGGCTCGGATGCTTGAACATAAAGAAGCTCTCATTTCTCACCTGAGCTGGGTTTCCTTGTTCCTCGGTTTCCATACCCTGGGACTGTATGTTCACAACGATGTTGTGGTTGCCTTTGGTACTCCTGAGAAGCAAATCTTGATTGAACCGGTTTTTGCCCAGTTCATCCAGGCTTCTCACGGTAAGTTAATGTACGGAATGGATATTCTACTGTCCAATCCGGATAGCATTGCTTATACCGCATTCCCCAATCATGCCAACTTCTGGCTACCCGGATGGTTAGATGCCATTAACAGCACCTCTAACTCTCTGTTCTTACCCATTGGCCCTGGTGATTTCTTGGTTCACCATGCGATCGCCCTCGGCCTGCACACCACCACCTTAATCCTCGTGAAAGGTGCGTTGGATGCACGGGGTTCTAAGCTGATGCCCGATAAAAAAGACTTCGGTTACAGCTTCCCCTGCGATGGCCCCGGTCGTGGTGGTACTTGCGACATCTCTGCTTGGGATGCCTTCTACCTCGCCATGTTCTGGATGCTGAATACCCTGGGCTGGTTAACCTTCTACTGGCACTGGAAGCATTTGGCCATCTGGCAAGGTAATGTGGCTCAGTTCAATGAGTCCTCTACCCACCTCATGGGTTGGTTCCGCGATTACCTGTGGTTAAACTCCTCTCAGTTGATCAATGGATATAATCCCTACGGCATGAATAACCTGGCTGTTTGGGCTTGGATGTTCCTCTTCGGACACCTGGTCTGGGCAACTGGATTCATGTTCCTGATTAGCTGGCGGGGTTACTGGCAAGAATTGATTGAAACGATTGTTTGGGCCCACGAGCGCACTCCTCTGGCGAACCTGGTTCGTTGGAAAGATAAGCCCGTTGCTCTCTCCATCGTTCAAGCTCGTGTAGTTGGTCTAGCTCACTTCACCGTTGGCTATGTCCTCACCTACGCAGCCTTCTTGATTGCCTCCACTGCGGGTAAGTTCGGTTAAATCCTGGCTGGACTGATCGTTAAGTGATAAAAAACCCTCACCTTCGGGTGGGGGTTTTTGTGGTTTGATCTCAAGTTGGGTTAAAAGTCTATTTGACCTATGACTTCATTGATTTCGTGCGGATGGGAGTGGCTACTGCTTGGTCGATCGCCTGGCTTTGATAGCTCGATGGAGGATATTGTTCAATGTGGCGAAAAATGGCGATGGGGGCACTGGTGCGACAGGTAAAAAATTCTACGGCCACCTTTCCATCTTCGCGCTCGCGGATTTTGGCAGATAAGTCCTTGATCGCAGCTTTCCATTGCCATTGCACTTGCTTGGGAGGAGTTTCAATGAGGCGGTGGTGACTCCAGTCTCGGTTCGCTTCTGCACAAACAAATTCTTGGATTTCTCGCCGTAGTAAGGTCGCCAGGAGAAAAGAAGAGGGGCTGCGATCGCCCTCAATGGCTGTCATAAAATCATCTAGTGCCCCTTGGGGATGGGGGGGATGCTCCCCATCTGAAGCATGGGCTAAGGCTTCTTCTAGAGTGGCGATCGTACAATAGTCTTCCGGTACAGCCCAGGTTACCCCGCTTCCTTTCTTGGGTTCATTGGGGTCGCGATAGATATAGCTGACCCAGCGTAGACCAGCTTTTAAGCGCAGTCCGGGTAATTTTCGCAAGGGAGCCGCCGGGTTAACCGCACTAATAAACCAGGGGCCAGAAGGCGATCGGGCGATCGGTTCCTCATCTTCTTCTGCTGGCCCCAAATCAAATAATCCTCCTAACTCATCCAGAGATTCAGGTTCTGGAAGATCGTCGGATTCACTAAAAGATAAGGCGCGAGGGCAATTTTCAGATTCTGGAAGCACCAGTAGACTGGTGAGATAAGTGCGGATTTTTTGGATAGATGTCAGGGGGATTTTTTGGATACTCATCAGGAGAGGAAGAATTGAACAAGGGGCTGATCGCCCCTTGCCAAAGGCAAGGGTGTTTTTTCGTTTACAAGTCACATAAACCGTTATCCTTCATACTCTGGTTTTTTCAGAGTTTCTCGGATATTCACTTTCGGTAGATCATAGGGTTCATCCCGATCTCGATCAGCCCAAGCATCCTCTTCAATTTCCCGATAGGAGGGTTCATAGGGAGCTTCTCGGATCTCTTCCCTCTCTGGTTGTGGAGGATCAACCCGATAGCTGGGTTCTCGATAGTTGGGATCTTCATCCCCATCATCTCCCCAATTGTCCTCTTCATAGCTTTGCTCATAGCGGGGTTCGGGTTGCTCGAATTGTCGCATGGGAGCCGGTTGGGGTTCTTCCCACTGATCTGCATCCCAAGCTTCTTCCATCACTGGTTCCATCGCCCGAATTGGCTCTTGGGTGCGTAGGGGAGTGCCTGTCCCTAACTGATTCTCGGTTTTAATCGTTGGCATAACATAGGGTTCGGCTCCTTCTCTTTCCCATGGTGCTTGGGAAATGCCGAGTCGCTCCAGTACCCCTACACTTAACTGCACCATTTGTTCTTCTGCGCCTTCAAATACAATCAGGCGGTTAGGCCCACTACTCACAATTTGGTCAATGGTGAGTTCATAGGTACTAAGCACCTGTTCGGGAATTAGGGGTAGGCCAATCGAGGCAATAATTAAGGAGGTGACGCGATAATCTTCTGTATCAAAACGATAACCTCTGACCCGGCCGAGCATTTCCCCAGCTTCGGTGATTACTTCACTCCCAATGAGGCTGCTGTAAACTTCTACATTGACATCTTCGATTACGTCGTCATTGTCAACAAGAATCACATCACCAACTTGGCGAATATTGCTCAAGTACATATAGCGGGGAATTCCGGCGAGAACACCTGAGAGCAGATTATCTCGCAAACTTAAGGCAACGACTTCCCGCCGGTCAATATCGACCCACAGTTGGCTGACGACCCCCAAGCGTTTGCCGGTACTTCGGGTGATGACTTGGGTTCCAAGAAAGTCAGAGCGTTGGCTAATTTTTTCCGATATCATTATTAGGGGACGAGTCCTCTTCTCTGGCGAAATATTTATTCTCTATTGTAGTTGAGCTGACATCTTCCTTACCGGTCGGGTTTGAGTCAGCCTAGATTAAGGGTGAACTGAGAGCAGCCCATGGTTCAATTCTACTCTCTCTGGGGAGAGGGGGCAAGGGTGGGGAGTGGGGGAATGGGGAGGAGCCGTAGTTGTTAATGGTTTATTGTTCATTGTTCATTGTTCATTGCATGTCTGATTTATCGATTCGCCGGGCGTATGAAACTTGGGGGGTAGAGGGGTTTTATCAGCAACAGGGTTCAACCTATCGTAATCCCCATGAGGCCAAGATTGGGCAAGTTTTGGCGCAGGGGTTGGTGGATGTGCCTAGGGAGGGTTTGCGGGTTTTGGATTTGGCTTGTGGGAGTGGAGAGGTGACGTTGGCTCTGCGTGAGTTGGGATGGCAGGATATTGAAGGAATCGATCCTTATACGCAGCAGGCTTATCTAGAGCGCACGGGACAGGTAGCGGAGGGTTTCCGGTTTGAGGAGATTGAGCAGGGGGTATTGTGGGGACGGGAGTATGGGTTGATTGTGTGTAGTTTTGCTCTGCATTTGGTGGAGCGATCGCGTTTACCCTCCTTAATGTATCAGCTTAGTTGGATTGGCGATCGCCTGATGGTGATTACTCCCCATAAACGCCCGGAAATCTTCCCCCAATGGGGCTGGACATTAGTTGATGAGTTCTGTTTAGAACGAGTGCGATCGCGTCTCTATCTTTCTAGTAATAGAAATCTGATCGCCTTTTAGATTAAGGTTTTATTAAACAAGTAAAATAAAGTTTAAGGGGATTATAAAAATTGACTGATATTGATGATTATTATAGTCTATTATAGTTTTTATTTCTTATAATAGGAGAGGAGTTTTTTTATCCTAAAAACATGGTGGCACAAGTGTCAGAGATCCAAACTGAGGTAGTGGCTCGATCCGGTCTGAAAGCCACTGAAGTAAGCCTGGATTCAAGATTACAAGACCTCTCTTTATGGCAATGTTCTGTAGAGGTGAATCAGCCGGGACGTATCGTGGCACAAATTTTCAAAGACCATTCCCTTTTACCTGGTGTGATTTTAACTGATAAGGGAAATTTTGCCGGTATGATTTCCCGCAGACGGTTTTTAGAGCAACTCAGCCGTCCCTATGGTTTAGAAGTTTTTATTCGCCGAGAAATTAGGGTTTTAAATCGACTTGCCAATCAAAAAGTCGGCGAACATCTTTCAGTCGATCACTTGATTTTACCGGGTCAAACGCCGATTGTAGAAGCTGCGGTTCAATCCTTAGAGCGTCCTCCGGAAAAACTCTATGAACCTTTGGTAATTGAGTGTCCCAATCATAAGTATTGCTTGCTCGATATTCATCAATTACTCTTAGCCCAATCCAAAATTCATGAATTAACCACAAAACTGTTACGGGAAAATACCCAAGCTCATCTGATTCAGACGGAAAAATTAGCTAGTTTAGGGCAAATGGTGGCGGGATTAGCCCATGAAATTAGAAATCCCGTGAATACCCTATGGGGAAATGTGAAGTTCTTAAAAACCTATAGTCAAGATTTACTAAATTTGGTTAATGCTTATGATCAAGAATCAGGCGAAGATCCGGAAGTTATTGAAGAGTTAAAAGAAGATATTGATTTTGAATATTTACAGAAGGATTTACCGGAACTCATCGACAGTATGCAGGAAAGTGCCGAGCGCTTAAATCAGTTAGTTGGTGGAATGCGGAACTTTTCCCATATGGGTGAAAACCAGGCCCAGTTAGCCAATCTTCATGAATGTTTAGATAGTACCTTGTTGATTTTACGCAATAAACTCAAATATGGGATTAACTTAGTAAAAAATTACGGAGAGTTGCCCTTAGTCGAGTGTTATTCCGGGCAACTGAGCCAAGTGTTTATGAATTTACTTACCAATGCCATTGATGCGTTGAATGAACGGGAAAAATCCGATCAATGGCAACCAGAAATTACGATTACGAGCCAATGGTTGACGGAACTGGATCAGTCAGAGTGGGTTAAAATCGAGATAGCTGATAATGGAGTAGGCATACCTCCAGAGATTCAGGATCGAATTTTTGAAACATTTTTTACAACTAAACCCGTAGGTCAAGGTACGGGATTAGGGTTGGCGATTTCCCATCAAATTGTAACCGAAAAACACCAAGGCTATTTAAAGTTGCGATCGCAACCGGGAAGCGGTACAACCTTTGAAATTGGGTTACCCGTCAGTCGCTCGGCAGATTAATTGAGGGAGGATAGGGTAACACCTCGCATGGAATAATCGAGTAGCTCAATGGGATGGAAAATCGAAACTATTTTACCCTGCTGCTGTAGGTGTTTTTTGATCTGCAAACTACAGCCTGGATTAGCAGAAGCAATTAAATCAGCTCCCGTATTGAGCAAATTATTCACTTTTTGATCGCCTAAACTTTCGGCCACTTCTGGCTGCAACATATTATAAACTCCCGCACTACCACAACACAAGGCAGCATCTAGGGGTTCTTTCAACTGCACGCCGGGAATTTGTTTTAAGAGTTGGCGGGGTTGGACACTAATTTTTTGTCCATGTAACAGATGACAAGCATCTTGATACACAATCTTCAATTCTTCATCAGCTAAGGGAGAGAGGGATGCGGTTAACCCCACCAGGGCTAAAAATTCTTGAATATCTTTAACTTGGCTGACAAACTTTTTCGCCCGATCTTGATAGTTAGGATCGTCAGCTAAAATATGGCCATATTCTTTAAGAGTATGGCCACATCCTGCCGCGTTGATAATCACATAATCGAGATTTAAATCAGCAAAGGAATCAATCATTTGCCGGGCTAAATCTTGGGCGGGTTTGGTTTGCCCCTGATGTTCGGGCAGTGCCCCACAACAGCCTTGGCTTTTGGGAATGAAGACTTCGCAACCATTGCCAGTTAAAACGCGAATGGTTGCTGCATTCACGGGATTAAAAAACAGTCGTTGTACACAGCCGAGAATCACGCCCACTCGATAGCGTTTTTGTCCTTGAGCAGGAATAACATCAGCAAAGGAGTGGCGCAGGGAAGCGAGGGAAATCTGGGGTAAAATGGATTCCATGGCTGTCAAGCGGGGGGATATTTTCTTGAGCAGATGGGTGCGGCGAATGAGGGATTGTAAGCCCGATTTTTGATAGAGATAGAGGGGATAAAGGAGGGGAATTAAGCGATTGGGATAGGGAAAAAGATTGAAGATTAAGGAGCGAATAATTTTATCGCCCAAATTGCGGTTAATATTGCGTTCGACTTGGTGGCGAGTGGCAGAAATGAGTTTATCATACTGCACCCCAGAAGGACAGGTACTAACACAGGCTAAACAGCCTAAACAGGTGTCAAAATGTTGGGAGGTAGCTGGAGCTAAGGGGGCTTCACCTTGGTTAATGGCATCCATGAGGTAAATTCGTCCTCTGGGAGAGTCCATTTCTTGTCCTAAAACGCGATAACTGGGGCAGGTGGAGAGACAAAAGCCGCAATGAACACAGGTGTTAATTAACTCTGGTTTGGGGGGATTTTGGGGATCGAATCCAGAGGAAAGATGGGGATTTTGAGAGAGGAAATTACTGTTTTTGGCGGGGATGAAGTCTGAAGTGGTCATAAATGTAGTGCTTCGCTCTGGTAATAGGTAATGGTTTTAATTATGCAAAGAAGGGTTACCTTTTTGCAAGGTAAAAAACATGGTTTCTGCTAATTGATACTATAGAAATACAGTTTATCCAATAAAACGATGGGGACTGAGTAAGTTATCTGGATCGAATTGGTGCTTGAGATTTTGCATAATATTCAGGGCGTTTCCTGTATATCCCCATATGTCTAGGGATGATTTGAGGGATTGGGGGGCTTCTAAGAGGGTGAGAAAGCCGCCTTTTGAGGTAATGTGCGATCGCAGTTCTAAGAGTTGGGTCGAGCGGATTTGATTACATCGTAGCATACCTAACCCGGTGCGGGCATGAATGACACATTGACTTTGTACTTGCACAAGTTGTTGAATTTTTAACAACAGGTTAATGGCTTCTGTGGGGCGAATACCGAGTTTACAGATTACTTTTTGGGGGTGGGGTTCCCAGATCTGATGTTGCCAGGTTTGCCAGTGCTGAGTTTCGTCTTGCTGCTCGTAAATTTGGGCGCTTAAGTCTAAGGCTTGACCAAGTTCGAGTACCCGTTGGGCTTGTTCTTGTACGCTTAAGGGTATACTTTGAAACCGAGCAATGAGCAAAATTTGATCGTTTTGGGGTCTGAGATCGAGGGCGGTGGGGGTTAGACTAGAACTCAGTAGGGTTTGGGTAGCTTGGGCGATCGCCTCTGGATTCCCTGAAAGTACCACAGTAGCCGAATGTTCGGGAATGGGATAGAGGCGGAAGGTGGCTTGGGAGATGATGCCTAAACTGCCATAACTGCCGGTAAATAGTTTCATCAAGTCATAACCTGCCACATTTTTGACGACTCTACCCCCGGCTTTGGCTAACTCGCCATCACTGCGAACAAAGGAGATCCCAATCAGGCGATCGCGCACACCCCCATATTGATGTCGCCAACTGCCGGTATCTGCTGTGGCAAGGATACCGCCGATGGTGGCTTGGTTGGGGTAGGCGGGATCGAAGGCTAAAAACTGGTTATGGGGGGCAAGAAATTGATTCACTTGTGCCAAACTTATCCCGGATTCTACGGTAATGGTTAGGTCTCCGGCTGCATGTTCTATGACCTGATTAATGCGTTGGGTACTGATGAGTAAATCGACGGGTTTAACGATGCCTCCCCAATGAATTTTACTGCCTGCTCCCCAAGGTAAAACCCGCCATTGGTTGGCTTTAGAGAGTTTCATCACTTCGCTTAGTTGCCCTTGCGTTTGGGGATAGATGACAGAAGGTAGAGGCGATCCAGGTTGCCAAGCCTGTTGAAAACGCTGCTGTAGGGAAGGTTCAAGCTGCTCAAAGGGCAACAGGGGGCAGATATCGAGGAGGGAGGTAGGGGCGATCGCAGTCACAGGATGGATGGATAAGATTAGAGTCTATTTTCTATGATACTCCGCGATCGTCCCTCCGTCGTCGATTACGGGTCTAGGCGATCGGGATCGATGCCTAATTCCCTCAGTTTTTGGGCGAGTTTCTCAGCTTTCTGTTCCGCCGATAATGCCCGTTGTTCAGTCAATAATGCCCGTTGTTCAGTCAATAATACCCGTTGTTGGGCTGATATAATTCGCTCTTCCGGTGTTAAATAGCGTTCTCCCTGTTCATCATACCAATAGAGCCATTCTCTCTTAATTCCTTGATAGGTTCCCTCCGCTCTACCGATGCCTAAATTCAACGAGGATAACCACACCGGTTCCCCCGACAATAATTCATATTCACCGGCTTTAAGTTCATACACTTCCAACTTCTGTTTCCTTTTCCTTAAGGGGTTGTAGATCGCATAATATAAAATTCCCAGTTGGGCATATTCTTCTTTTTTCTGAGTATATTCTTTCCGCCGTTTATGGGAAACCACTTCTAACACCAGGCTGGGTAATTTCTGCTCTTCCCACAACACATAGGATAAACGTAAATCCGAGTCAATAATTCTCGGTACACCCACACTCAAAAAACCATCAGGGACAATAGCGGGTTGGTTCGGATCGTAATAGATCCCCATATCTACCCCAAAAAACCAATCCATCCGTTCTGCCCAAATTAAAGCCAACATTGCTTTGAGCAAACCGGGAATTAAATCTTGTAGTTCGTTATCCACAGGAGTATCATCCGAATCGGGTAAATCTTCAGCAGAGGGTAAGCAAGCTTTGGGATTGTAGTTGAGTAACATAGGCGGGTTGTGCATCTATCCATTACAGTATAGTTCAACCAACATAGTTCAAGCAACACCATACTGGGTGTAAGAGCGTTGATCTGAAACCCATCAAAAAATGGAATTAATCCGGACGTACTGAGCAATTTTCTCGCCCATAATTCACCTCCTTATTGCCCTGGGGATTAATCCACACACACCAAACGCCATCGGCTTGATGAATCCGCCAGCGATGCATCATTTCGGCGTATAGGGTAAAGATAAATAATAATCCGATACAGCTAAAACCAATGATAATTAAAATTCGGTCTCTATCCATGAGTCATTCAATATTAGAAATGCTTTTTTTTATAGACAGCCAATCGTTTTTTATGCGCGGATTTTAAGAGTTTGAGGCGGTAGGGGTCAAGGTCGTTGCGCCAATGAATTTTAGATCCCCTAATTTCTACTCCATGTTCTTCTAAACATTTGAGCCATCCGCGACGGGTTTGGATAGCTTGCCAATCCTCGAAGAGTCCCCATTTTTCTTCTTGTAAGCTCAGTTTCTCAAATTTAGCAAACTGGGGATAGGTGCAATCCATAAATTTTTCTTTGCGGTGTAAGATTGGAGGATTGGGATGATCGTCATAGGTTTCAGAATAGACGGCTAAATTGCGTAAATCAATTTGCAGAATTGTTTTTAAGAGGGGGTGAGGGTTCGAGTCAAAATCAGGATAAAAGAGATAGGAAATTTTGGGAATATTGAGGTGAAATTTAATTAGGGTAGCTCCTTCTAGTCTGCCGATGGTGCGGTTAGCGCAGCCTTCATAGAGACGCAAACGGGGATCAAGGGAGTCGAGATAACTGGAATGGACAGTAAAAGATTTAGAAGTTAATTTACCGACGGGGGAGTTTTGACAGCAACGAGTAATAAAGTCTAAATCGCCTAAACTAAAGAGCATTTGATCGGCTAAAATACAGGCACTTTTATAACTGCCAAATAAGCTTTGAATGTCTTGACGGATGGTCGGGGAGAGGTGGCGAAATTGGGGGCGATCGCCAAAATGAGATAGAGCAAGATAGACGAGGAAATCCTGACGGCGGGAAGTAGCGATTTTTTCCCATTCTTCTTCTTCTGTGGCTTGCAGGACAAGCTGAAAGGCACGGCGAAACGTGCCAAATTCCTCTAAAATCGGTGTTTCTTCGGCTAATTCTCCCCGTTTTGGCAGTCGTCCGCGATCGGTAACAAAGGTCATCAGGGGGGCGAGTAAGTCCTGATAGTCCTCAAAGCGGCGGACTTCGATACGGATGCGAGGGGTAGAGAGACGGGAGTGGAAGCGGGAAGCGCGGAAAATCTCCGCTTGGGTGCGATCGCGAAATACAAAATAAATCCCCAAATCTACGGGTACAGCATCGACTTCTAAGACTTGATCGATATAGGTTTTCAGTTCTTCCTGTTCATAGTATTTCTGGAACGTATTGCGTTGGGTAATCACTCCATCAGCATAAGCCATCAGGCGATCGCTGGCCGCACTAATCAACACCTGAGCCGACACCACCAACACCTTTTGGGTTAACTCCCACGCCTTGATCAGCGCTTCCTGGCGTTCTCCCCGATCTTCAATCACATTAATCACATAGCCGAGATTAACAATATCAGCCTCAGTAAGGGGCGTATCCGGGCGGTAATAGGGGTCCCATCCACTACTACCATAGCCCTTTTTAGCAACTTGTTTAATATCTTCCCCATACCCACATCCATAGTCAAAAAAAGTCGTTTCTGGGGTAAATAACTCCGCCTCCAACGCCAAACGAACCGGCCGCGATAACTCCTTTCGCACCATAGCCGCTTTATAGCGCTCAATAACTGGAGCATAGGTCGTATTCACAGTCGCTTCCATAGCAACCACCCGATGATCGTCAATTTTCACCCGATGCACCGATAACCATTTCTGCCAATGCTTTAATGTGCCAATAGAAAACCCACTGCGCTTATTTAAAAGTCCCCATTCTTCTTCCTGTCGGGTTAACTGAACAAACTTTTCATACTGGGGATAGTGAGGGGTAACAAAAGTTTCTTTGCGATGCAAAATTGGAGGATTTTCGCTGTTGCGGTAGTCGCGATAAACTGCTTTTTCCTGAGCAAAATCGACTTGTAAACTAGCCTGTAAACAGGGATGGGGGTCATCGTCAAAATCAGGATAATAAAGATAGGAAATCTTCGCTTGATCGAGATGAAATTTAATTAACGTCGGCAGTTCTATCTCTCCCGCTATTTGACGGCCGAGAGTTTCATACTCTTGCAGTTGGACATCAAGAGCATCTAGAGCCGTCAGATGAACATAGAGGGCATTAGGCAGATGTTTACCGATCGCACTCTGTTGGCAGAGACTTAAAATGTCAGCATGAGAGACCATCGCTTCGCAAAGACATCGGAGTTTTTCCTAGTGTACCCGCATACAGCGCTGCTGTATTGGGGGAGTGGGGGAATGGGGGCATCTTGCCCGCTTCTCTTTTCCAATTAACCAGATTGGATATAAACTAACCCGCAACAAAATCCCCCCTAGATCAGACGATCTAGGAGGGAGAATTTCACACTACCCTAGGGTATAGAGCAACCGAAACCGTTCGTTTACTTACTTAGTTTCCGAGAATTCAGCATCAATCACATCATCATCCGGGCCACCGGAACCCCCATTACCTCCGGGAGGGGGAGCATCAGCACCCGGTGCGCCTGCTGCATCACCGCCAGCTTGTTGGTAAACACTGCTACCAATGCTGTAGAGGGTTTGTTGCAGTTCAGTCGTCAGAGATTGGATATTCTCATCATCTTCCTTACCGATCGCCTCACGCAAGTTCTTCACCAATCCTTGCACCTTAGTCTTATCCTCGGCAGAAACCTTATCACCGAGTTCCTCCATCTGCTTCTCAGCTTGATAGCAAAGTTGATCCGCTTGATTCTTGCGATCGATTTTCTCGCGCCGTTCCTTATCCGCATCAGCATTCGCTTCCGCCTCTTTCACCATGCGCTCAACTTCACGCTCATCCAGAGTCGAAGCTCCCGTAATACTAATCGATTGAGCCTTACCCGTTCCCTTATCCTTAGCCGTCACATTCAAGATACCATTAGCATCAATATCGAACGTCACCTCAATTTGGGGAACCCCACGGGGAGCAGCCGGAATACCATCCAAGCGGAAAGTTCCCAAGCTCTTGTTATCAGCCGACATTTCCCGTTCCCCTTGCAGCACATGGATTTCCACATTAGTTTGACCATCAACTGCCGTAGAGAAAGTTTCCGACTTCTTAGTTGGAATGGTGGTGTTCCGAGGAATAATCTTAGTCATCACACCGCCGAGAGTTTCCACCCCAAGGGACAGAGGCGTTACATCTAAGAGGAGAATATCTTTCACTTCCCCAGCGAGTACCCCACCTTGAATAGCAGCGCCAACCGCAACCACCTCATCCGGGTTTACCGTTTGGTTAGGTTCTTTGCCTAGAGTCTTCTTGACCACTTCTTTAACCGCAGGCATCCGAGTAGAACCCCCAACCAAGACGACTTCATCAATCGCTTCTTTCGTCAGCTTGGCATCCTTGAGGGCATTTTCTACAGGGATGGCACAGCGCTTAATCAAGTCGCCACATAAATCTTCAAACTTACCCCTGGTTAGGGTCAAGTCTAGATGTTTGGGGCCTTCTTGGGTAGCCGTAATAAAGGGCAAGTTAATTTCCGCTTGAGTAACGCTAGAAAGTTCAATTTTAGCTTTTTCAGCAGCTTCCGTTAACCGTTGTAGAGCTTGTTTATCCTTACGCAGGTCAATCCCTTCTGCTTTCTGGAATTCTTCAGCCAGATAATCCACGATTTTCTTATCGAAGTCATCCCCACCCAGGTGAGTGTCTCCAGAGGTTGCTAATACTTCAAATACACCATCGCCGACTTCGAGGATGGATACATCGAAGGTTCCACCCCCTAAGTCAAATACGAGAATGGTTTCGTTGCTCTTTTTGTCTAGTCCGTAAGCCAGAGATGCGGCGGTAGGTTCGTTGATAATCCGCAGAACTTCAATACCAGCGATTTTACCCGCATCTTTGGTGGCTTGCCGTTGGGAGTCATTAAAATAGGCAGGAACGGTAATGACAGCTTGGGTGACGGTTTCACCTAAATATTTACTGGCATCATCTACCAGTTTTCGCAGCACTTGGGCAGAAATTTCTTCGGGAGCGAATTTTTTATTGGCAGCCGGACAATTGAGTTTAACATTATTGCCTTCTTTAACCACTTCGTAGGACACTTCAGTGGATTCGGTTCCTACTTCGTCGTAGCGCCGCCCGATGAAGCGCTTAACGGAATAGAAAGTATTTTGGGCATTCATTACCGCTTGGCGTTTGGCGATTTGTCCCACCAGGCGATCGCCATTTTTTGCATAAGCCACGACGGAGGGGGTGGTGCGTCCCCCTTCTGCGTTAGCAATAACGGTGGGTTTGCCTCCTTCCATTACTGCTACACAAGAGTTTGTGGTTCCTAAGTCAATTCCAACTACTTTAGCCATAAGAGTTTTTGCACTCCAACTTTACTAACTACTAGGGTGTTCGGCCTGGGCCTGAGAGCGCTCTATAAATGTTTTGCTTTGAAGGTGGGCCGTTCTCAGTATAAAGACCTCTTCACCTATACTGATGGGGGTTTGCCCTTGTGGTGAAGGGCGGTTTACCGAACCTGGGGCAATCCTGAATTTGGGTTTAAGCTGCCCAAGGGTCTTCTTCTAAACTCACCGGAGTTTCTAAGGCGATCGGTTCGGGTTGGGAATGAGTGGATTTACCCAAAGTTATTTTTACCGGTTGAGGTTTTTGCTTTTTGGGTAGATTCAGGGTGAGGATGCCTTGTTTTAGGTGGCTCTCAATGCGATCGCACTCAATTTCAAAGGGTAGAGCTACAGAGCGCCGAAATTGTCCATACTTGACTTCGGAATAGAGGGCAACCGAGTCAGGATGAGGACGACGAGTCCATTGCACGGTTAGGGTTTTTGCCGTGGCTTCAATATCGAGATCTTCGGCTTGAATTCCCGGTACTTCCACTTGCAGCATCAGACCTACTGATGTGACGTTCCAGGCGATCGCCGGTTGATAGATGGGTTTTTTTTCTGTCGGGTGGACGCGCATCATCATGGTTGCCCTCCTGTTAACCTTGGGTTCAGTGATTTCTACTGTTCTCATCCTAAAGGCTGGAACCCTTTCAGACAGGAGGGCAAACCGTATCAGCATTGGGGCATTTTCCCTAATTCCACGAAACCTTACCTCTGTTTTTGCAGTATAGCTCCTCAATCCTGATGACTCAGACAGCGCTAACGGCTGTAACTTTAGCCTACTGGATTAGGAACTGCATATAAATGGGCCCGCTTTTCAATCTTCGGTGGAGTATTGGGATCGAATTCGACCGGAGTCTTTTTATCATCTAGCTGAATCCAAGTTTTATAGCGACTTAGATCGATTGCATCAAACAAATCTTGAACTGACGTTCCATACATAAACAGTTGCTCTGTATGAATTTCCAGCAGAATTTTCGGAGCGGTCTCTAATATTTTTTTCGCCCCTTTAAGAACTTCAAATTCATATCCTTCCACATCAATCTTCAGAAATGTCGGCATAATATCATGTTCAGCCGCATAGGTGTCTAGATCGATCGTCTGGACTTCTTCTAACCCGTAGATCACATTAAAAATTCGCGTCGATCTTAAGTTCCCAGGAATAAATTTAGGAATAATTGAAGCATTGGATTTCTTGAAGATCGTGATGCTTCCAGGTTCTGAACTCACTGCCTTATGCTCAACAACAACATTTTCTAAGTGATTTATCTCTATGTTTTGTTGAATAATGTTCTTGTTTTTTGAGTTCGCCTCAAATGATATCACCTTTCCTTCCTTTCCTACCCAGTTTGCTAATTGGATAGCTGTCCAACCATGGTGACCTCCACATTCAAAAACGATATCCCCAGATTCAATCAGGTGGTTTCTGACAAACTCCATTTCTAAAACTTGCTTTTCACCTGTTTTTTCCGACTCTTCTTGATGTTGGGGCTGGCTATACCATTTCTGTCCCATCAAATCACCAATCAGAAATTTAAACTCCACCCCACATTCCTTTCTATCAATTACATAGGGCTTGAAGTTTCTTTCCCGATAAATTTGATTGACTTGATTAATTCCAGATTGGATTTTACTTAAAATTGACATATTTGATTTGTATAGAAAAGCACTGAACAATTTTTACAGTATAGCCTTGCCTATTCTGAATTGTCAATCTTAGTGCTGTCGTTACTGAAATTTCAGCTTTCAGAAAATAAAAAGGGGTTCGTCTGACTTGGCAACTAACCTTTGAATTTAGGTTCTCAATGGCCACTATTCAAGGTGAACAAAAGACAATCTAGATGTTTGACTGGTCTAAAAACCGTATTTTGTTATTCAGAGTGTTTAACGGGACTGACGGGGCTCGAACCCGCAACTTCCGCCGTGACAGGGCGGTGCTCTAACCAATTGAACTACAGTCCCTTATTTGAGCCAATATCCATAGTTACATGATTTTTTAGGTTTGTCAAGGGGAGGGGGAAATTTTTTGAGGAATGGGGGAATGGGGGAATTGGAGATCCTCCCCATCCCCCCCATCCCCGTCAGGGGACGACTTCGATATATTGGCTGTCCATCAGAAATGCACCGCCCGCAAAGCGAACGCCCCAATATCCTCCGGGACGACAGTCGAGAATTGTACCTTCTTCGCCCAGTTGAATGACATCGGGAGGGCGAAGCATGGGCATGGGTTCGGCAGTTTTGACATAGGGAGGAAGGGCAATGACGCGCACGCGATCGCCCACTTGAAAGATTTTGTTCTCACTCATGGGACTTGCCAAATCCGTTGATGATAGGCTTGAGGATCAGCATAGGGATCGACTGGGGGATGATCGTGATCGTGATGGTGATGATGATCGTGATGGTGATGATGATCGTGATGGTGATGATGATCGCCATCACCGAGAGCAGCTAACCGGAATTTGCATAACTCACAGTTCATCTGTACTTGTCCCAACTGGGTTTCAATTTCGCGATCGCGCACCAACTGCATTAAAAGCGGATCGATACCCATCTCAGATAAGCATACATGGTCGATCGCTGGAAATTCTTCCTGTTGTTGGAGGGTAATATCGGCGATTTTCTTCACCAATACCCCAGTAAACAAGAAATAGGGTAACACAATAATGCGCTTGGGCTGATAGAGCCTAGCGCGACGAAACCCTTCTTCTAGACGAGGATGGGTAATGCCAATGAAACAGGTTTCCACGGTTTGATACCCGCTTCCTTCCCAGAGCATCCGAGCCAATTTGTAGACATCTCCATTGGCATCGGGATCGCTCGATCCGCGCCCCACAAACAGGAGTACAGTATCAGCGCGGGGATAGTTTGGAGTATCGAGGGCAGCTAGGCGATCGCGCCATAGGTCTAAAATACTCGGCGTAATGCCAAAGTGGCGACCATAGTGAAATTTCACTTGCGGATACTCTAACCGAGCGGCATCTAGGGCATTAGTGACATCAAACTTATTATGGCGGGCAGCAAATAACAAAATCGGCAGAGCAGAAACATCCGTATACCCTTGCTCTACGCAGCGTTTAACCCCCTCTAAAATACTGGGTTCGGTTAACTCCAAAAAACAAGGAATTACCGGACGAGAGGGGTCTAGGGCTTCGTAAGCTGCCGCAAAATCGATAAATGCCTCTCGCCCTTCGCGATCGCGGCTCCCATGGCCAATCATCAACAACGGGCGGTCGATGGGCAAGGGAGATAATTGCATGGAAGACGGTTTAGATTGAAGTTGCATGATGGCTAGTAAGATACGATAACCCTATGGCATAGTACGTTAATGCTATAGCATCAGGCTATGCAGGGGTGGGGGATATTATTTTTTTAAGGTCAAAAGGTCAACCAGCATGATGAAAATGGGTAAATCTCAATCCCAAATTAATCTATTGACGATGTTCCGTCTGGGACTCTTTCAAATGGGTTTGGGGATTATGTCCCTGCTGACGTTGGGGGTGATCAATCGGGTGATGATTGATGAGCTGAAAGTGCCCGCCTTGATTGCATCGGGGGCGATCGCCGCTCACCAGTTTGTTTCCCCTGCTCGCATTTGGTTTGGGCAACTCTCCGATGCAAAACCGATCGCCGGTTACCATCGCACGGGCTATGTTTGGATCGGCACTCTGCTGTTTACCGTCACTTCATTTCTAGCGATGCAAGTCGTTTGGCAACTGGGCAATAGTGCCGCTACCCTAGGCTGGACTGCCCCTACCTATGGCTGGGCGGGTTTATTGGCCCTTATTTTTGTGTTCTATGGATTAGCCTTAAGTGCCAGCTCTACGCCATTTGCCGCCCTATTATTTGATGTCTCTGATGAGAGCAACCGCTCTAAATTGGTGAGTATTGTCTGGTCAATGTTAATGGTGGGGATTGTGGTTGGGGCGATTATTAGTAGTCGTTTATTAAAACAGTTGGGTTTAGATGCTCCCCCCGAAGATCTGCAAGCTTCGATTAATCGCTTGTTTATTATTGTGCCCACTTTGGTGTGCCTTCTCACCCTGCTAGGAACCGCAGGAGTAGAAAAAAAATACTCCCTGTATCGCGATCGCTCCAGCGCCCTCAACCGCGAAGATCAAATTACCTTGGGCAATGCTCTGAAAATCCTCACCGCCAGTCGCCAAACCGGGATCTTTTTTACCTTTCTTCTCTTCATGAGCATTAGCCTGTTTATGCAAGATCCCATCTTAGAACCCTATGGGGGCGAAGTCTTCCAGATGCCCATCTCAGAAACCGCTAAACTCAATGCTTTTTTTGGTATGGGAACCTTAATTGGGATTGGTTCCACCGGTTTTTTAATTACGCCTAGATTAGGCAAACAGCGCACCTGTTTTACGGGCTGTGTAGCCACAGCTTTTTGTTCGGGATTTCTCTTATTTTCTGGATTTACGGGTAATCCTAAAGCCTTGATGTTGAGCCTGTTTCTATTTGGTTTAACCTCCGGAATTTTGACCGCAGGAGCGATCGGATTAATGCTCGATTTAACGGCTGCGGAAACTGCTGGAACGTTTATCGGTGCTTGGGGACTGGCACAGGCAATGGCACGAGGGAGCGCAACAGTGTTAGGAGGAGCGGTGTTAGATCTGGGAAAAGTCCTGTTTTCTGAGCCAGTATTCTCCTATGGCTTAGTATTTGTAGTGCAAGCCGGGGGCTTGATTTGCGCCACTTGGTTATTGAATCGGGTGAATATTCGCGAGTTCCAGGAAAATACTAAACAGGCGATCGCCCTAGTCATGGAAGGCGATTTAGACGGATAGTTGGCGATGGAAAAAACCATTATATCCAGTCCAGTTGATGGGTTCACAAGCGGGCAAAATGCCCGCACTGCTGTTTCGTCTTTTTGTTCCAGACTTGATATCAAAGAACAATAATTTGATTGGCTACTAATGCCGGAGAACCCGTCAGCGTCGCCAGTGTCTGCGCTGCTGTTGCACCCGTACCATCGGAGTCAAAACTAAGAACACCACCACTGTAGAGGAACTGAGCCGTTATGCCCACAGGGGTTGCAGACTGGGTTAGTGTGGGAGTCACGCCAGCCGTGAGTCCCGTAAATTTAGAAGCAAACACGCGGATAGTATCCGCACCATTCCCAAAATCGGTAATGGTATCACTGCCATCTCCAGGAGCAACAAAGACAAAGACATCACCATCAGCCCCTCCGGTGAGATTATCATTGCCTGAGCTACCAGCAATAATGTCATTGCCTCCATTACCAGTAATATTATCAACACCAGCATAGCCAACTAACACATTAGGGTTACCATCCCCAGTAATGGTATTGCTGCCGTCTCCAGCAATGCTAACGCTAGTTCCGTTGAAAACTGTATCTGCGGCATTTGCTAGATTTTGAATGCGGGTATCTCCAGAAGCAGGCGTTTCAGCCACATTAAATGGAGTCGTCCCATAGTTTGCCTTTAAATATTCAGCTAAGGCATCTTGCTCGGTGTCATCCGTGGCAAAGGTTGCATTACCCGTCCTATTGGCAGCCAAGTTAGTTTGATTCCCTTGAGGGAAAGGATAGCCATCTCCTCCAGTAGCGAGAAAGCCTAGGGTAATCACCTTAATCGTGCGGTTGGCATCTCCCACCAGGTTACCATTTTCGACCACAATATCCACTGTATTGCCTTGGTCGTCTTTAATGGCTAGAGACTTGACTCGACTGCCTACAGCTTTGGTAGCATCAAAGCTAAACGCCATGCCAGAAATTTGGGGAAACTGCCCCGGAGTTTCCCCAGGAGCCGTTCCAGCTACCCCATGTTCGGCGATCGCCTTCAACTGGGTTGCTGTTAGAGGAACAATCGTCAAACTATTGTTAAACTGTAAGGCATTCTCAATATCGAGTTGCGAAATATCCCCTTGTTGCTTATTCGCCAAAGGGTTAGCAGAGGGTGGAGAAAGTTGTAAATCTGTAGACGTTCCTCCTGGAGGAATAATCGCTTGCCCGATATTATCGCGAATGCCTCCCCCATTTTTCAGGGAAGCTACTACAGCCGAGTCTGTTTTCCGAGCCACCATTAAGTTAGCATCCGCAGTTAAACTGCCTAAGTTAGTTTCTTGTGTCCGCACTTGAGAGCGCCGTCCGTCCAAGAAAACACTGGTCTTACCAAAGAGATTGCTATCTTTAACCGTAGTAATGTTTGGCGCTGGTGTGGGGGTTGGACTGGGACTAGGGCTGATATCGGGGATACTGATCGGGGTTGACGCAGGGGAAGGAGCTGGAATTGGTGTATTGCTACTGGTGAAGTCGCTGCTATCAATTTGGTCAGCATTTACACCTTGAATGGTGGCGAGAATTTGGCCGTTTTTGTCCCGAATGATGGTACGGGTTCCGCTTCCTTGTGCAATGGTGAGGTTGCTGAATGAGAGTCCGTTCGCTAATCCAATTTTGTCTAAACCGTTGGTAAAGTCAATCAGGGTTTGTACGCCAACGCCGATAACAAAGACATCTTGACCTGCGCCTCCGGTTAAGCTGTTCTCACCTAAATCTCCGTAGAGAACGTCGTTACCGATGTCGCCAAAGATAGCATCATTTCCTTGACCGCCTCGAACGATATCGTTGCCTTGTCCCCCGTAGACGGCATCATCACCGCCATTACCGTTGAGTTCATCATCTCCTAGGTTGCCAATGAGACGGTCATTTCCTGCTTCACCGGAAAGTAAGTCATTATTTTGGCCGCCAAAGAGAACGTCATTTCCTGCACCACCGAGTAGGATATCGTTTCCTCGATCTCCGGCTAGAATGTCAATACCTTCACCACCGGAAATGAGGTCATCCCCATCTAATCCTAGCCCTAGATCGTCGCCAGCCAAAAGATTAATTGCATCATTTTCGGCAGTCCCTACAATGATGTCATTGTTAACCGTCCCATTAATGAGTGCCACGAGTTAACACTCCTACAGTAGATTCTTTATCTACAAAATTAACCTTAACAGGTTAATGGGATGTTAATTGTTATTAATAATTAACAACTCATCATTGAATGATTAAGTTTCAAACTCCTTTTCTGAGCGAGTATTCTCCTAGGGTGGGCAAGGTGTAGTCGGGAACTTGAGATTTACACCAAGATGCTTGCCCATCCTACAGCTAGAAAACTTGGCTTAAACGCTTCAGGATGGCTAGAACTTCATACAGTTCATTGTCGGGATTAATTAAAGAGAACAGTCTAGAGGTTCTGTATTGGACTATGGGAGTATGAGAGGCTTTGAGAAACAGAAATTCATTGCCATTGGTAATCATAGCAAAGGTGGGGTGTTGAAGTTCTGGGTTACCTAACATATAGCTTAAGGTTTGTGGAATGGCACGGGTAACGGCAAAATCACTGCGTTTGGATTCAATGACAACGAGCCACAATCGGTTTTTAACGACGAGAATATCTATTCTGCCTCGAATGATGATTTCTTCGTCTTCTAGCTGAATTTCTATGCTGGTTTCTGTTTCGATGCGAAAGGGACGACGGTAAAAGCCAGTACAATCGAGTAAGGGAGCTAGGATCACCATTTTAACGGTGTTTTCCAGTAATGGGGGATCGTCCATTAAGTCTTGAAAATTGGCTTTGACGCGATCGAGTGTCTGTTGCTCAATGTCGGTTAAGGAAGGAAGTTTTTCTGACCATTCCGTAAAGAAGTTACTATTTTTAGCCACTTGCAATCCCAAGGTTTGTTTGAGAGTTCCTAGGGTAATCTCTTGTGCAGAAAGGGTTTGAGCCATGGGATATAGCAGTTTAGGATAGGGAATAGGGAATCGGAAAAAGGGGGTTTTGCCCGCGCTGGGTTTTGTTTGTGATTCTTAACAAACTTATAATGATACCGTACTTTCGAGATATATTGGAAAAATACACAAAAAATCAAGATAAATTCTCGATTCACATTCATTCCGAGGGGGAAGAATCTGTGGTAGCACAAGTGGAAAATCCAACCTATGAGAGCCAAACCCTGGCGATCGCCAAGGAACTGCTCGCAGCACAAGGAGAAAAGCGCTCTATCTTTGCTCAGATGCGCGATCAGATGCGCTGGGATGATAAGCTCCTAGACTGGGCTATGAATAACCCAGGGTTGCGGGTGCAATTGTTCCGGTTTATTGATTGTTTGCCTGCTCTGCGATCGAAGGCGGAAGTGGCGCGGCATTTGCAGGAATATATGACAACGGAAGCAGTGGAATTACCCAGCGCTTTGAAGGGTATTCTCAATTTTACCAATGCCGACTCTATGCCGGGACAAGTGGCAGCGACGACGGTATCGACTGCGGTAGAAACCTTGGCGAGAAAATATATTGCTGGGGAAACGGTACAGCAGGTGCTGAAGACGGTGGAAAATCTCCGCAAGGATAAGATGGCGTTTACCCTAGATTTACTGGGGGAAGCGGTGATTACGGAGACGGAAGCGAAAGCCTATCTGCAAGGCTATATCGATCTGATCGATGAGTTGACGGAAGCGGCGAAACGGTGGAAAACCATCCCCGAAATCGATCAAGCGGATGGGGAACCTTTACCCAAAGTGCAAGTTTCGGTGAAGCTGACGGCGTTTTATTCCCAGTTCGATCCCCTGGATGCAGAGGGTTCTAAGCAACGAGTCATTGAGCGTATCCGTACCCTATTGCGTCATGCCAAAGAAAAGGGGGCTGCTATCCATTTTGACATGGAGCAGTATGTTTACAAAGATATTACTTTAGCGATTCTCAAAGAACTATTACTCGAAGAAGAGTTTAAAACCCGTACTGATATTGGGGTAACTCTGCAAGCTTATCTCAGAGAGTCGGAAGCAGATTTAAAAGATTTAATTGCTTGGGCTAAACAACGGGGAAATCCGATTACGATTCGCTTAGTGAAAGGAGCGTATTGGGATCAGGAAACGATTAAAGCGGTGCAACACAATTGGCCGCAACCCGTGTTTGATGATAAGGTGGCGACAGATGCTAACTTTGAACAGCTCACGCGGTTGTTGTTGGAAAATCACGAGTTTCTGAATGCGGCTATTGGTTCCCATAATGTGCGATCGCAAGCCAGAGCCATTGCGATCGCCGAAACTTTGCAGATCCCCCGCCGTCGCATCGAATACCAAGTTCTCTACGGAATGGGCGATCGCCTGGCTAAAGCCCTGGTTAACCGAGGGTTGCGGGTGCGGATGTATGCTCCCTACGGTAGTCTGCTTCCCGGTATGGCGTATTTGATTCGCCGCCTATTGGAAAATACCGCTAACAGTTCCTTCTTGCGTCAAAGCCAAGAAAACCGCCCCATTGAAGAACTCATTGGGCCTCCGGTGGTTAAAACTACCGCATCTCGACCCCAGAAAACCACGAGCTTTAAAAATGCAGCAGATACGGACTTTGCCCAAGTTGCCAACCGGGAACGGGGACAAGCGGCGTTAAAAAAAGTACGTCCTCAACTGGGCAAAACCATCCTGCCTTACATTAATGGTGAGTTTGTGGAAACGGCAGAGAGTATCAATTCTGTCAATCCTTCCGACCCGACGGAGTTAGTCGCCAAGATTGGCATGGCTTCTATTGAACAAGCGGAAACCGCATTGAATGCGGCTAAAGCCGCCTTTCCCGGTTGGAAAGCCACCCCCGCAACAGAGCGGGCGCGAATTCTGCGAAAAGCCGCCGATCTGATGGAACAGCGCCGGGCAGAACTCTCTATATGGGTGATGCTGGAAGTGGGGAAAGTGCTGCAACAGGTGGATGCAGAGGTTTCCGAGGCGATCGATTTTTGTCGCTATTATGCTGATGAAATGGAACGGCTCGATCGCGGCCATAATTATGATATTGCTGGGGAAAATAACCGCCTGATGTATCAACCGCGAGGTATCGCCCTAGTGATCTCTCCCTGGAATTTCCCCATTGCTATTACTACGGGGATGACGGTAGCGGCCCTGGTGGCGGGGAACTGCGTGATTCTGAAGCCCGCAGAGGTAAGTACGGCGATCGCCGCCCAACTGATGGAGGTGCTGATTGAGGCGGGAATTCCTAAAGGAGTATTTCAATTTTTACCCGCAAAAGGATCAACCGTGGGGGCCCATTTGGTCAAACACAAGGATGTGCATATGATTGCCTTCACCGGTTCCCAGGAAGTGGGCTGTCAAATCTATGCCAATGCTGCCCTGCTGCAACCGGGACAAAAACACATGAAGCGCGTCATTGCTGAGATGGGCGGTAAGAATGCAGTGATTGTCGATGAGAGTTGTGATTTAGACCAAGCCGTGCAAGGGGTCGTGGATTCTGCCTTTGGCTATAGCGGTCAGAAATGTTCCGCTTGTTCGCGGGCGATCGTTCTGGAACCGGTATATGATAGTTTCTTGGAGCGGTTTGTGGAAGCGACCAAATCTTTAAATGTGGGGCCTGCCGATCATCCCGGTACGAAGGTGGGGCCGGTTGTGGATGAGACATCCATGAAGCGTATTCAAGAGTATATTGCGATCGGCAAACAGGAGGCTAAAGTGGCTCTAGAAATGCTGGCTCCCAATGTCTCTGGCGCGAAAGATGGCTATTATGTCGGCCCTACCATCTTCCAGGATGTGCCACCCACCGCTAGAATTGCCCAAGAAGAGATTTTTGGCCCGGTGGTGGCGGTGATTAAGGCGAAGACATTCCAGGAAGCGCTAGATATTGCCAATAATACTAATTTTGCCCTGACTGGGGGTCTCTATTCCCGCACTCCCAGCCATATCGACCAAGCTATGGCCGAGTTTGAAGTGGGCAATTTGTATATTAACCGCAATACGACTGGGGCGATCGTCTCTCGGCAGCCCTTTGGTGGCTTCAAGCTCTCCGGGGTCGGTTCTAAAGCGGGTGGCCCGGATTACCTGATCCAGTTCCTCGAACCCCGCACCATTACGGAAAACGTGCAGCGTCAAGGGTTTGCCCCCATTGAAGGTAATGAGTAGCTTGAGTTAGGGATAAGAAACTGGGTTTCTGATCTGCCAGAGGTGGAAAGAAACCCGGTTGCTTTGTTTTTTTCAATTATTCATCAGCGAGTTCAAGGGCTTTAGGATTCATAACCGGATCTCTTGCTCTAATTCAACCGCAGGGTAATTTATAACCGGAATACCCATCTTGCCGATCATTTCGATAAAAGTTCCCTTAGAGTAGCCAGCGAGTTTTGCCGCTTGACCGATGGAGAGTTTCCCAACTTCAAACAGTTTGGCCGCTAGAAGAAGCTTGGCTTCATCTTCAGAGATAGTAGGAGGGATGTCTATGGTAAATTGAGTCATGAGATTAATTACAGGAAGTAAAAGTCAGATACTTTACATTTGTGCCCATTCTTTACTAAGGACTCGTAATAAGGCTCTGAGAGTTAATATGAAGAACTTTACGCCTGTTTCAAGCGATTCACTGCGGAAGTGACAAAGGATTGCACAAAAGCGGTGCGCTGGTTTTGTTCAAAGACTTGTTTAATCATTGCGGTCAATTTCTCTAGGTTTAATCCCTGTTCGGGTTTAAAGTCTTGAGTTTGGAAATATTCAATTAAACTTAATCCAGCAATGCGAGTTAAATAGGCAGCGCTGATGCCTTGTACCAGTCCCCCGGCTGTATAGGTGATGGTGTTGGTTTTGAGTATGCTGGTAATGGTTTGGGTGGAGAGTTCAACTAAGCCGAGTTTGACGATTAATTCGCCGACAATGCCAGCCACTTTTTGACCCTGTTGGAGGTTAAAAGATTGGTTCGGTTGATAAATTTTGGCTAGGTCTAAAATCAGTTGACCGGTAATTGCGCCGGTAGTCAAGAGATCGAGGCTGGGAATGGGATTAGCAAAGGCTGTGGTGGCGGCGATCCATTGATATTGCTCGATCGCCGGTAGAGCGCGATCGCGGCGTTTTTGGTTCCAGATGGCTTGGATTTCGCTCTGTAAGGCTTCTGCTTGGCGCTGGATCGTCCCTAAAATGGGAAAATGGGGAGCATCCGCCACTTGCGCGAGACGGGTTTTCAGGGCTTCAATTTGGGGTGCTGGCTGCTCCATCCATTCGTCTATTGTGCCATCGGGTTGATGTTTGCGGACTTTGATCGCTTGAGGGAGAGCAGCAGTGACGACTAAATCTTCTTTCTCTAGTTTAGAGGTAATGCGGCTGTTGATTTGTTGCAAAATACTGGGCAGTTCTTGGGGTAAGTATTGGTCTTGTTTATTCAAGACTAAAATTACGTGATGATGGTTATTTTTTAGCTGTTGTAAGGTTTGATATTCAGAGTCGGTTAAGTCTCCAGCAATCACTAACAAAATTACATCACTGTTGCGGTGCTGTTCTTCAATCTGGCGTTGAATCTCTGCGCTAGGATTGGGTGTAAATAGGGCAGGCGTTTCTACGATCTGCCAATCTGGAGAGAGGAGATTAAACAGACTACTTTTGCCCACATTTTTACCGCCCGTAATTGCAATTTTGAGGGTTTTGCGGTTGATTTCGGCTCTGAGTTCATCTAGGCGGTTTTGCCAACTGGAAACATCAACATTTTCTGTGGCTAACTGGGCGTTCGCCTCTTCAACCTGGGTAAAGGTTCGCTCTAGGGTTTCCCGGTTTACCGGTGGAGCAGGGGTTTCCACGGGGACAGCAGTAGAGTTTTGCCGCCACCACCAGATCCCACCCCAGGCGATCGCCCCCAGGGTAACCCATTCTCCCCATTCACTCACGGAACTTTGGACATTTGCCCATAACCAGAGGATCGCACCTAAGCCTAAGCCACTGACTAACAAAGGACGACGTATGAGTGTTGCCATCGATAATTCTCCACGAAACCCAACCCGATCTCTAGCTTAACCCGATTGGGGGGCGATCGCGTACTCTAGTATCATGTAGGGTGGGCAGGGCATGGTTGTAAACTTTGAATGATGTCGCTTATCCTCGTGCCCACCTTACAATTGGCTATTTTAAAAACGGATATTCTGCCAAATGTCAGCTTCAGCAAAGCGCTCTAAATGTTTGCGATTAGTTGTAGCAATCACAACATACTGACCAGGATATTCTGCTTGAAGGAGTTTCCATTGAGCGCATATAATCATATCACAATCAATTTTGATACAACCATTGTTTACATTCTTGGGCTTCACCTAAATAACTCGGAGATGAAATCAATCCGACAATTCCTGAATCTAAGAAGACGATCATTCTTAATGATATAACTTAAAGCCTGATGGACGTTCGCGATCGATAATTTCCTTTACCATTTGCCAATATTGTTCTCGTTCACGCGCTTCTTCTGGGGTGGGTTCTTCTTCTATCCACTGTTTTAAGAGTGCAAGAGCCGCTTGATTTTTTTCTATCTGCTCTTCAATAGTCTGTCCTTTACGGGGCAAAACGAACCTGGATTTAGATTGTAATTGTTCTGGCATAAACTGATTATTATTGATAGAATTCAAACGTTACTAAAATTCTAACACATACAAACGTCCCTATACCAAGTATGGTGTGGCTTAAGAGGTAGCACTCTATTAACGTTCAAGGGGTAGCGCCCCTCGATTAATATGGTTGATCGATAGGTTATGAAGATTCCGACAAAGCTCAGTTGGCCAACTTCCATAGAGGAAGCTAAATTAATTCAAGAACAATGGCGCGATCGCGTCATTACCTCGGATCGGCTTTCAGGAGTGCATTGGGTAGCTGGAGTCGATCTGGGATTTGAAAATGAGGGAAAAACCACTAGAGCAGCAGTGGCAGTGCTGAGTTTTCCAGATTTAAAGCTGATAGAAACGGCGATCGCCCTTTGTCCGACGATTTTTCCCTATGTTCCCGGTTTTCTCTCCTTTCGGGAAGTGCCCCCCATCCTCAAAGCGCTCCGTCAACTCACCACAACCCCCGATTTAATTCTCTGCGATGGTCAAGGATGGGCACATCCCCGTAGATTTGGATTAGCCTGTCATCTGGGAACCCTACTCGATTGTCCCACTATTGGGGTTGCTAAATCTAGATTTATTGGCACTTATCAAGAACCTGCACCCCAACGAGGCAGTTGGGAACCCCTCAAAGATGGAGAGGAAACGATTGGAGCAGTGCTGAGAACCCGCACCCATGTTAAACCCCTGTATGTCTCCATTGGCCATAAGATCGGCTTAGAGACGGCGATCGCCTATGTCCTCGATTGTACCCCCCATTACCGTCTCCCCGAAACCACCCGCATTGCCGATCGCTTGGCCTCTAATCGAATTCAGAGTTAAGGTGAAGTACAATAGACCCAGATTCAGAAGCCCTCTTCTGAAGCGTTGGGTTAGCGCGACTTATGGAACCTTATGGAAGAAAATAACCAGTCTTTACGCTTACAATTTAATCCTAACCGCTCCTACATCCCCATTTCCTATGAAGAGGCGGATGTGGGATTATGTACTCCAGAATTTGCCGCCAGTATTGTTGACACTATAAACCAAGCGGAAAAACTGCAACAGGAAAATGAAAAGCTCTCTCAACAAAACAAAACTCTCAATAAAGCCCTGAAAATGGCTTGTACGGACTTGGTGAAACAGTTGGGAGGCACTCCCCAACAAGTCAATGAGCTATTCAAACAATATGTCGATCGCTTTAAGCGTCCCGATCATGGTTCGCGGGCGATCATGTTCCTATTGCGCGATCGCCAAGAACAACTCGATATTAGCGATAAAGAGTTCGTCCGCTTTTGTGACTCCTATAAACTCTCCCCCCAAGATTTGCGGGATGTGTATGGAGGCAAAGAAATTACCGACGAACAAATTGGGGCGATCGCCCGTATTGTTGGCCGTGCCCCCAAAGAACTGATCCAAATTCGGGATGGATTCACTGATAATGAAATCTCCAAACTCGCCCGCATTTTAGGAACCAGTACCGAAGAACTCTCCGAACTCTTTGAAAGTCAATAAGGGGATAGTTTTTATGAGCGATATGAACGATCCCCCACCCAAACAAGGATTTGGACAATGGATTAGTTTTGCAGCCGATCGCTTTGGATTTGCCGGTTTAGGTTATATTCTGGGTGCGATCTTGGTTCTGGTTATTGGTTGGTTGATCCACGCTTCCCAAAAATCTCCCCCTTCCAATCCCAATACTCCCACCGAACAACAACCACAGGATGTGGGAGATTAGGGGAATAGGAGGATGGGGAAATGGGAAGATGGGGAGATTACCAATTATCAATGCCAATTACTCATTACCTAATTACCCATTTATGAGCATTCAACCCTTTCAGATCGGCGAGCAGGATCTTAATGATGAACAACTTGCCCATTATATGCAAGCCGGTGAAATTGCCGTAGACACAGAAACCATGGGCCTATTGCCCCTACGAGATCGCCTCTGTTTAGTGCAAATTTCTGACCCCCAAGGCCATGTCATTGCTATCCGGATCGCCAAAGCACAAACCACCGCCCCTAACCTGAAAAAGCTCCTGGAATGTCCAACAATTACCAAAGTCTTTCACTTTGCTCGATTTGATGTGGCCCAGTTTCGCCATCATTTTGATATTATTGTTAATCCCATCTTCTGTACCAAAGTTGCCAGCAAACTCGCCCGTACCTACACCAACCGCCATGGACTCAAAGAATTAGTGCAAGAACTAGAAAAAGTCGAACTCGATAAAAGTGCCCAAAGCTCAGATTGGGGCAATGTCGGCAACCTTTCCCAGGAACAACTCAGCTACGCGGCTAATGATGTGCGCTATCTTCTCAGCGTGAAAGAAAAACTAATCCAAATGTTGCACCGAGAAGAGCGATGGGAACTGGCCCAAGAGTGTTTTGGCTGTATCCCGGTTTTAGTTGCCTTAGATTTGTTGCAGTACAAAGATGTGTTAGAGCATTAATTGAGTCATCTATGAATATAGTGCTTTAGTGCTTTGCGCTGTAACCCAGAAGCCGGGTTTCTTGCTTCTTTTCTCGTTGCTATCCTCAACTTTGCGAGAAACCCGGTTTATTTGCACTCCATTTATTCTGCTAAGGGTTGGGAGGTATCCATTTCAACTTCTTCCCCTTCCGGGGTTTCTTCGGCGTGGGTGGGCACTAGAGCAACGGCTGCAATGGTATCATCCTTATCTAGCCGTTGCACTAAGACCCCGGTTGCACCCCGCGACTGTACGGAAATAGCATTAGTAGACTGGCGAATAATAATGCCACGGGAGGTGACCATCATTAACTCATCGTCGGGGTGAACGATGCGTAGAGCGGCTAACTGGTCATTGGCTTTGTGGGATTTGAACTTAGTGGCAATAATCCCTTTTCCGGATCGGTTTTGCAGTCGGAATTGGTTGACCGGAACTCGCTTACCGTAACCTTTGGTGGTGACGACCAAAACCCAGGGGCCTAGAGTGGATGTTGTGGTATCGATGTCTTCGGTTTCGGGTTGATCGTTGACTTCTTCTTCTTCAGTCTGATCGACCATTAGCTCACTGAGTACCTGACCGGGTAAAATATCCATGCTAATCAGGCGATCGCCGTCTACCAGTTTCATTGCCCTTACTCCCCGTGCTGTCCGACCCAGGGGACGCACTTGGTCAGTATTGGTTCTAAAGTGAATGGCTTTTCCCTGGGAGGAGGCAATAATAATACTGTCTTCTTCCGTGGCTCTTCTGACCCAACGCAACTGATCTCCTTCTGCTAGAGAAATGGCAATCAATCCATTGGTGCGAATGTTACTGAAGGCATCCAGGGCAGTGCGTTTAATATAGCCTTTCTGGGTGAGCATGACCAAGTATTCATGGTCGCTAAATTCGGAGACGGGGATAATGGAGGTGATTTTCTCATCCATGGGGATGGGTAACATTTGCACTAGGGGTGTGCCTTTGGAATTGCGCGATCCACTGGGAATTTGATAGGCGAGGAGACGATAGACGACACCGCGATCGCTAAAAAACAATAGACTATCATGGTCGCAACAGGTCAAGAAATGGTCAATGCCATCATCTTCTTTCATTTTCGCGCCGGATTTACCCCGCGTTGCCCGACTTTGGGCATCAAAGGTATCGACGGGCATCCGTTTAATATAGCCTTGTTCCGTAATTAAGATCACCGCTTTTTCATTGGCGATCAAGTCCATATCGACGAGATCCCCTTCTGCTTTTTCGATCTGGGTGCGGCGAGGGGTGGCAAACTTTTGTTTGAGATCTGCACATTCTGCCTTAATCATCTCTAGGATGCGATGGCGGTTGGCGAGAATGTCCTGTAAATCTGCAATACGAAGTTGCAATTCTTCATGTTCTTGTCTGATTTTTTCGGCTTCTAGGGCAGTGAGTCGCCGCAGTTGCATTTGCAGAATGGCATCTGCTTGCATTTCGGAGAGGGAGTAGCGCTCGATCAATTCGCCTTTGGCTGTGGGAGTATCGGCAGCATGGCGAATGAGTTCAATAATTTGATCGAGGTATTGCATGGCAATGAGCAAGCCCTGCAATAGATGGTCTCGCTCTTCGGCTTTGCGGAGTTCGTATTGGGTGCGTCGGGTAATGGTTTCTACGCGAAATTCCAGGAAGACGCTGAGGAAGTGTTTTAGGCAGAGCAGTTGGGGGTCATTGTTGACCAAGGCCAACATATTGGCCCCAAAGTTGCTTTGTAGGGGGGTTTGTTTGTAGAGGTTATTGAGAACGACTCTAGGATAGGCATCGCGCCGCAGTTCGACGACGATCCGCATTCCGTCGCGATCGCTTTCATCGCGAATATCGGAAATGCCTTCAATGCGTTTATCATTGACGAGTTCGGCGATGCGCTCAATTAAAGCGGCTTTATTCACCTGGTAGGGTAATTGGGTGATAATAATGGCATCTCGTGACGGCCTTCCGCGATGTTCGATGGTTTCAATGTCGGCTATTCCGCGCATAGTAATCGAGCCACGACCGAGGGTATAGGCTTCTTGGATGCCGGAGGTTCCCAGGATTTTGCCACCGGTGGGGAAGTCAGGGCCGGGAATATACTGCATGAGGTCAGTATCGGTTAAGTCTGGATCGTCAACCAGGGCGACTAGACCATCGATCAGTTCTCCTAGGTTATGGGGGGGGATATTGGTGGCCATGCCGACGGCAATACCGGCCGAACCGTTGAGGAGGAGTTGGGGAACCCGTGCGGGGAGAACGATGGGTTCTTGTTGCGATCCATCGAAGTTATCGAGAAAGTCTACGGTTTCGGCTTCGATGTCTTGCAGCATGGCTTCGGTGGAGATGGCTTGCAAGCGACATTCGGTGTACCGCATGGCGGCTGGGGGGTCGTTGTCTACGGAGCCGAAGTTACCATGACCGTTGATGAGGGGCGATCGCATGGAAAAGTCTTGAGCCATACGCACTAGAGCATCATAAACGGCGGTATCGCCATGGGGATGATATTTACCGAGGACTTCTCCGACGACACGGGCGCATTTTCGGAAGGGGCGATCGGGGGTTAATCCCAGCTCGTGCATGGCATATAGAATACGGCGGTGAACCGGTTTGAGTCCATCCCTGGCATCGGGGAGCGCTCGACCTACAATCACACTCATGGCGTATTCTAGGTATGACCGGGACATCTCATTTCTTAAGTCCGTGGGCACAATCCGATCTAGGGGGATACTCATACGGGGCAAGGCTCCATGCAGAAAACAATTCAGAAATCACAAAGTTTGGTATTCCTTCCCAGATCCTGGGTTTGGGTCTACCAAGTTGTGAGTGTTTACTTATTAAATTTTAACATATTTTCAGAGTCCCGCTCTGCTTGGGACTCTGAAGGGGGCGATAATGCTGGGTATTACTTTCCTGTCCGCGATCGCCACTGAGGAATTGCTGCTAATGCTGACAGAATTGTGTATGGCTAAAGCTTGATTGAAATTTTCATATGAAATTTGCATAAACGGGGGGATTGAAAGCGATAGATCACTAGATGTCTCTGCGAGTAACTGCAATGATTCCATCTTCTTTCAGCCATGACAACACACCACCTTGGTTTAAATCTCCTTTAATTTTACCCCTGATTTGCTTAGAATTAGTGATTTTTGCTACGCCTTTACTGATCGATTTCAAGACTGAGCGCGTGATTCATATTCGAGGGGATGATTGTTCAGATTCGGCTCAACAATACTCCTCAATTCTTTGTTGCCAGAACTGTTTTACTAGATATGATATGATCCCCCACATCCTTTTTAATCACCAGTTAATCCATGGATGAGCTTGATCGGCAACTACATCGCTTGGTATCGGAAGTCCAGAAATACCCTAGTAAAAGCCCGGAAAGGAGCAAAAAATCAGGAGAATTATGGGAAACTATGATACCACCAAGACGGGGGCGATCGCGATCCACCGATGTAGAAGCAAGGGGAAGATTGGCTAAATTGAAAGCTAAATTGAAAAAACAGTGTCACGATCAATATCGAGGCAAAGTCGGTGATTTTGAGGAAAATTGGGCTGATGTTTTAGGGGATGTCCAGCAAGAAATTTTGAAAAAAATTGATACCTATGGCAAAGGAATAGATTTTGAACTATTCAATGCATGGAATACATTTTCTGAAACCATACCATCCCAGAGAAATTCTCAATGTTTTTGTGCCGAAATAGAAAAATTTCGCACTCGTTTTATCCGCAGAAGAACTAAAAAAAATGGAATAGTCATTAAAGATTTCAACTCAGAAAAAATAGAAAGGTTTACTCAAATTTGCTACAATTTTTCTCAAGTTATTCAACGGGATAAAGAGGATTTAAACCCTGCCTGGGATACCTTTTGTCAGGAAGTACAAAAACTGTATCGTCCCCTCAAATTTTGGAATTTCTTTGCCTTCTATCTCAAATCTCGCTTCTGGGATAAAATTCGCAAGAATATACGACGTAGAGAAACTTCAGGAGATGCTCTCATCAGGGAAGCTCAGGAAAATCCGACAACGCAGACGCGCTTTGATAAGATTGAGGCAAAAGCTCGGAATAGACGACCAGAGATAAAACTCATTGATAACGATCCAGACCAAATTTTTGCGGGCAAACATATTGAAAAATTTCCCCAGGTAAATTTTCGAGCAATTGCACTCTTAAAGTCTGAAGAAGCAACCTTGAAAGAAATTGAAGCACACTTTGGCAACCAAGTGAATGCCCAAACCACTATTGCTCCTTTTTACACCCGGACTTGCCGCTATTTTAAACCAATTCTTGAAGAGTATTTAGAGGCTCAAATCGCTTTACCAGAAACGGTCATTGACCAAATTATAAACGATCCAGAAAGGAGGTATAAGAGAAGAACAATGAAAGATCATCCTCAAATCAATTTTAGACAAATTATCATCGAGAGAAAAAAAGTCCATTCTTGGCGAATTGTTGCTCAAAAGTTGCAGGTTAATGTCACACAGTTAATTTATTTTTACTTAGACAGCATCCGCTTTTTCAAGCTCATAACTCATCAAAATAGACAACATAGGAGACCAAAAAATACTATTGATTAATGATTTATCAGGAGAAAATTACCATGACTTACACCAACCATTCCTTGTTTACTGTTCCCTTAACTTCCCAAGCATATCGGTTAGCGAAAACCTTGAGCAGCCAATATGAATATCCCCGTAAAGCTCAACAAGTTTATCTCAACACCCTGGCAGTTTATGCCGTAGCTACCTACTGCGAATGCTTGGAAATTGACACAAATCTAGAAGCTTCTGACAGTTTAAACTCAGTCATGCAACCTTTGATGGATATCGCTGATTTAGAAATCGAGCGCATCGGAAAACTAGAATGTCGTCCTCTGTCAGTCAATGAAGAAAAGTGTCATATTCCCGTAGAAACTTGGGAAAATCGGATTGGATACATTGCCGTAGAAATTGATCACGAAGAGAAGGAAGCCACCCTATTAGGATTTTACCCACCCGTTAATCCTTTAGAAATGAGCGAATGGATTCCCATCCAGGAGTTTAAACCCTTGGAAGCCTTCATCGATTATCTACATCGGATAAAATCAGGCATAGAACCTGTATCACTTTTTTTTGAAACAACTTCTATCAGCGAATGGCTGCAAAATATGGCTCAAACCATTCATCTCGTCCTCCCATCGGCTTGGCAAAATTTGGATTCTTTCCTGACCAGTAAACCAGAGGATTTCTCCCTTCGGTTTGCTCCAGTTTTTCGTGGACAGACAGATACCTCTGGATTAAGTATTACTAAAATCAAGGAAATTCAACTGGGTAATCATCTCCTCGCTTTGACTATCAATGGGGAGAAAAAAAACAATGGGATAGTTGATTTACTGGTCAGACTTTATCCTAGCAGTGAAGCAGAAATCTCTCTGCCATCGGGGATAAAATTAATCAGGATTAATGAATCTGAAGAAAGGGTATCGATATCGCGTGATGCTGATAACTGGATACAATTAGCTTTTGAATGTCATTGGGAAGAGCAGTTTAATATTACAGTTGAATGGAGAGAGGAGCGTTTTAGTGAGGATTTTATTATCTAGTTCCCTTGAATACCATAATTAAAAACCTAGGGAGCAAGATGCTCCCACTCGAGTAGTATGAATTGTCATTGCGACCTCCGGGAAGCAATCGCCAAGATTAGCAAGATCGCACAGATTCTTTTAACAGCGCCAAGGGCTGTATAATAATTTCATGGTTACCATCCCTGAAACCCTATGGCTGAAAACTTCTCTTATCAAAATCTGCGTGGACGGAATTTTAAGGGGCAAAATCTGACGGGGGCTAACTTCTCTGGTGCGGATATTCGGGGAGCAAATTTTAAGCAAGCCATTTTAGTTGGTGCTAACTTCAGCCATGCCAAAGCAGGATTGCAGCGTCGGTGGGTAGTGGTGCTAATCATTGGCTCGATGATTTTGTCCCTCGTTAGTGGGTGGACTCTAGGACTGAGTGGCTTTTTGATAGCGTCATTATTCACGCCTGAAATTATTATAGACATGACCAGAATTCCAGGTATTACTGCTCTTATCCTGATCGTATTTTTCATAGGACTCTTCCTCCGCCAAGGTGTAGGGGCTGGAGCAGTGGCTGTGGCTGTGGCTGTGGTAGGGGGTGGGGCAGTGGCAGTGGCAGTGGCAGTAGTGGTGGGTGGGGCAGGGGGTGGGGCAGGGGGTGGCGCAGTGGGTGGCGCAGTGGCAGTGGCAGTGGCAGTGGCAGTAGCTGGAGCTGTGACAGTAGCTGGGGCAGTGGCAGTGGCAGTAGCTGGAGCAGTGGCAGTGGCAGTAGCTGTGGCTGAGGCTGGGGCAATGATAGTGGCAGGGGCAGGGGCTGTGGCTGAGGCTGAGGCTGGGGCAGTAGTGGCAGTGGCTGGAGTAGTGGCTGGGGCAGTGGCTGGGGCTGCAATATGGATGGCTGTCTGTGCCCTAGGGGGGGATGAAAAACACGCCCTGATTCGGAAAATGGCTCTTGGTTTGGCGGCTCTGGGAGGAACTAACTTTTGTGGGGCTGACTTAACCGATGCTGACTTTACAGGCGCTGCTCTAAAATGCACGGTATTGATTGGTGCTACCCTGACACGCACTCGCTTTTATGAGGCGAAACACCTGCTGCGTGCCAGAGTCGGCAGATCGATTTTAGATCCGATTCCCATTCGGACTTTACTGAGGACGGGAAATGGGGAGAATAAATCTTATCAGGGGGGGAATTTGCAGGGGGCTAATCTCACCGGGGCATCCCTGCACGGGGCAAATTTCAAAGGTGCAAATTTGAGTGATGCCACTTTCCAAGGAGCGAATTTAGAAAACGCGAATTTAACGTTGACGGAAGTCATTGGCACAAACTTTACTCATGCCCGGATGACTGGGGCTTGTATAGAAGCGTGGAATATTGATAGTACCACTCAATTAGATCAAGTTGATTGTCGATATATTTATCTTTTAGAAGATGACCGAGAACGTCGTCCCAGTAGCGGAGAATTTGCCCCTGGAGAATTTACGAAACTCTTCCAAGAGGTACTCAGCACAGTAGATTTAATTTTCCGCAATGGGGTGGATAGGAGCGCGTTTATTGCTGCTTTTCAAACGGTGCAAGTGGAAAATGAAGGGACAGAACTCACTATCCAAAGCATTGAAAATAAAGGGGATGGAGTGGTGGTTGTCCGCGTCAATGTGCCTCCTGAAGCGAATAAGGAAAAGATTCATCGGGAATTTACCCAAAATTATGAGATGGCATTGAAAGCGATTGAGGAAAAATATCAAGCCCAGCTAGAAGGTAAAGACGCACAACTGATCCTCTATCGTCAAGTTCTGGAGGATGCTCGCCAGCGAGAAGTCTGGCAAAATATTAATATGGAAAAAATGATTGATATTCTGGCCAAAACAACCGCTAATGTGCCGATTAATGAACAAGAAGTTAAGGTAATTGCCGATCGCCAAGCTTCCTCAAATTTAGTCATTCTTACCCTAGGTTCAGGTGATTTGACCGCAGGATTTGCTTCCGTTATCGCTCAAGTTTGGACAAAAAATGACCGATTCCCTCGGCAACTTCCCGGAGAGTTATTGCCTAAACCCGAGCTGCTCGAAACTTACCAGCAGTGGCAGATAGCCTATCGCCATTTTATCGATCCGCCTCGCGAGGCGACCAACGTTTCTAGACAAGAGGTGGATGCTCTGGCTGAGTCCTTGGAAGAACATTTGAATAAATGGTTAAATGGGGAGAATTTTTTATTCATTGATCGATATTTGCGAGAACAATTTAATCGTGGCGATGAAATTCGAGTGATCGTTCAATCCAATGATCTTGAGATTCGGAAGTTGCCTTGGCATGGATGGGATTTTCTGAAGGCTTACCGCAAGGCAGAGGTGGCGTTAAGCGCTCCGTTTGCTGACCGGAGTTTCAGGGGTTCTCCTTCTCGCCGCAGGATGCGAATTCTGGCGGTTTTGGGTAATGATCGAGGGATTAATGTCGATCAAGATCGGCAGTTTTTGCAGGAGATTCACCCGGAAACGGTTTTTCTAGTTAAGCCTAGTCCTCAAGATTTGCACGAGCAGTTATGGTCTGAAGCAGGGTGGGATATGTTCTTTTTTTCCGGTCACAGTGATAGTGAAATGGGGGGCAAGAGTGGGTATTTTGCGATTAATGATACCGATAAATTGGCGATTAGTGATGTGAGGAATGCTCTGCAAGCGGCGATTGAGCGAGGATTACAAATTGTGATGTTTAATTCTTGTGATGGTTTGGGATTAGCCCATGAGTTTGCCTCTCTGCATATTCCGCAAATGATTGTGATGCGAGAATTAATCCCAGATCGGGCGGCGCAAGAGTTTCTGAAGGGTTTTCTGACTGCGTTTAAGGGTGGGAAGTCTTTCTATGTATCAATACGAGAAGCACGGGAGAAGTTAGAAGGGTTAGAAAGGTATTTTCCGGGGGTGTCTTTCCTGCCTGTGATTTGCCAAAATGCGGCGGAAATTCCTCCGACTTGGCAGGGGTTGACTGAGATGGAGAGCGAGTAAGAGCGTAGGTTGGGTTGAACGATAGTGAAACCCAACCTACAACATAAGGGTCATTATCTGCGGAACTCAAGTTGCTATGACCGTCGATCAGGGGCGATCGCCACTCACCTCGCCCAAAGGTCAAGCCTCTTAATACTTCAAATACTGCTTGAAGAAATTTGCTGTATTCCGTTGTGCCATTTTCGATTCGGGCAAATCGTAAAATACACCTTGGAAGACATGCCACATGCCATCGTATAGTTCTAGTTTAACCGTTTGACCAGCGTTGTTCAGAGCATGATATAAACGAATTGAATTACTTAAGAAAATCTCTTTAGTTCCCACTTGTAGCAACGTTGGAGGATAGCCTTTAGTAAAGTCTCCATAAACTGAAGAAACATAAGGATTTTTCCAGTCTTTGGGATCGGCATAAGCCAGGGCACATTTACGCAGTTGATTTTCGTAGTTACAAAGGGGATCGATGTCTTTGAGAGAACCGTAACTATCACCGCAAGCGGCATCAATATCCGCCCAAGGAGACCAGAGGACTAGAGCGCCTGGCATTCCTACTCCCTGATCGCGCATTTTTAGTACGCTTCCAGAGGCTAGTCCACCACCAGCCGAATCAGCATACAGACCAACATTTTTGAGTTTCCGTCCTCCATCCACCAAGGCTTTAAACACAGAAACGACTTGATCGGAAATGAAGTCATGTTTGGCTTCAGGGGCAAGGGTGTAGTCAACTGAAATGACGTTTAATCCGGTTGTTGCTGCTACAGTAGCACTGAAGAAGAGGGTTGACTCCGCGCTGGTTTCAGTGTAGGCTCCCCCATGGGTATAGACTAATAGTTTACCATTGTCTTTCCACCCTTTGGGCTTAATGTCTAGAACCGGAACCCCTCCTAATTCTTTTTTTTCTAGAGTTGGTTCAAATTCTTTAAGAACTTTGTCGTTCAAGGGCTGGAATCCTTCAATTACTTTAGCTTGAAATTTTTTCCAGGCTTCGATATCATCGGGTTCTGGATAGGAGGTTCCATCCCGTAATGCAAATGTAAACTTCTCCAATATAGCTTGGGCTTCAGGAGAAATGGTTTTGGGAATGTAGAAATCGCCCATGGTTTTACCTTTGATCCATAGCTCAAATTTAGATTTCAGCTTTACTTTATCAGGATTAGATTATTGTATTCGTTAAATTATCATAAGATTTTCAGAACTTAATCATTGATACTTGACAATATTGACAAAACTCAGTCAATTAACATAAAATCGTAGATTGTCTGCTTAATCCCTGCTCGGATCAGGTAAAAGCATCCGCAAATGCTGGCTACAAGCAGCTACCTGTACGGCAACCTGAAGGAACCGAATATCTCATGAGTTACGCAATTATTGAAACGGGCGGCAAGCAATTACGGGTAGAACCCGGCCGCTTTTATGACATCGAGCTGCTGGCGGTGGAACCGGAACAAACGGTTTCGATTGACCAGGTGTTGTATATCCAGCATGGTGATGATATCCATGTGGGGCAACCTTTGGTGAGTGGCGCGACGGTGGAAGGAACGGTGATGCGTCATTTCCGCGATCGCAAGGTTTTGGTCTATAAAATGAAACCGAAAAAGAAAACGCGCAAAAAACGCGGACACCGCCAAGAACGCACTCGGTTGATGATTAATTCCATTAATGTCAATGGAGAAGTGTTAGCTTCAACTCCAGCGCCTGCTGAAGTTTCTTCTGAGGCTTAGTTGCGTTAAGCTTTGTACACTAGATAATAGATAATCGATCTCAAAACTCCTATGGCACATAAGAAAGGAACTGGAAGTACGCGCAACGGCCGCGACTCGAACGCTCAACGCTTGGGTGTGAAACGCTATGGTGGGCAAAGTGTCCTCGCGGGTAATATTCTCGTCCGTCAAAGAGGAACGACTTTCCATGCGGGTAAAAATGTGGGTGTGGGCCGGGATTACACCCTGTTTGCTCTGACTGATGGTATCGTTACGTTTGAGCGCAACGGTCGATATCGGAAGAAAGTGAGTGTTTATCCGGCTGAAGCGACTTCGTAGTTAATGGGAAAAGAGAAGCGGGCAAGATGCCCGCACTTCTCCAATCCTTTGATATTACTGGACTGGGAGCGTCTCGCTCCCTATATTTTTAATTAGGGTAAGTTTCTTTTCCTTTGCTGTAGCATCAAATGCTTGGGCTTGGAGAATGACCATGTTGCTACCGACGAGGGAGTTACGGGCTAATAGGTGGCCTTCGAGATCGAGGATTTCTAAACGGGTAAAGTCGAGTTTTTGCGATCGCCGTAACATATCATTAGCGAGGCGCTTTTGTTGTTCTATGGGTAAGCTATACCAGCGCCGATCGACTTTTAGCACTAACAGGCTATTCAAGAAATCAGCTTCTAATGAATCAATTAAACCCTCTTCATATTTTTCAGTTAAGTGGTTGATTTGTTCTTGAATGGTGACAATTAACCGTTGTTCGGGAGTGAGAACGGGAGGGGGTGGGGGCGCAATTTCTACAGGAATGGGTGGGTTGGTTTCTTCTTCCTCAACAGGTTCTTCTGTTTCTGGGGGTTCGGGTTCTGCGCTGATGTCTTCTTCAACGGGTTCAGAAACCGGTTCAGAAATCGGTTCTGGAATCTCTTCAGGGATAGGTTCTGATGGGATCTCTGGTACTTCTATTTCTGATTCTTCAATGGTTTCTGTCGGTTCGGGGGGTTCGGGAACTTGAACGAGTTCTGGAGCAGGACGGGGAATGAGGGAAACGGAGAGGATCAGGGATAGGGTGATGATTGCACCGAGAGCTAAACTGAGATCAAAATCGTTGATTTGGCGATTCCAGGGAGCGGGTAACCATCGGCGCACCCTTGCTAAAAGTTGATTCCAGAGGGGAAATATCGGCTCTTGGGGATCGGAAAAGGGCGCAGTTTCGAGGCGATCGGCGATCGCCTGTAAACGGGTGATGAGCGATCGCACTATCTTCAGCGTTTGCTTTTGCACCCAAGAGGGACTTTTTTCTGGTGGAGGATTAGAAGGTTGCCGTGCCATAACTCCCCTGCATTAAAATTGATGTCTTAATTTAGCATTGTGTATGGTATAATGGAAATCTAATTAGAATTAATTGCATGAAACAAACAACTATTGACATCGTTAAAGCTACCACTCCAGTTGTTAAAGAGTATGGAGCAAAAATCACTCAAAGAATGTATGAAATAGCCTTTGAAGAGCGTCCAGACATAAGACGCTTCTTTGAAAAAACCTGGATGAAGGATATAGAAGCAGGTCGTCAGCAGGCACGCAAATTAGCAGCATCAGTTTATGCTTATGCTCAACACATCGACCAATTAGATGAATTGAGTAAGGCTGTTGAGCGAATTGCCCATGTTCACGTCGATTCCAAAATTTTACCTGAAACATACCCTGTTATCGGAGAATGTCTGATTGCTGCAATGAAAGACGTTTTGGGTGAAGCAGCAACACCAGAAATTTTGGAGGCTTGGACTGAAGCTTATGGTGCTTTAGCTGATATTTTCATCAAGCGAGAGCAGGAAATTTATCAGCAAGAAGATAGTCAAATGTTTTCACCCAAAGATGCGGCAACCGATTAGCCACATCTGGTAGGGACGGGTTCAGAAAAATATGATCTTCCTATCCATTAATTTTCTAAACCAGCCTCCACAGTGTATCTATCTCATCAAAATCTCAAGTCTCAACCCCAAACTCGGCGCAAATCTAACACAAAATCCGGTAAAACTTCTTCACCGGATAAATGGGTAGGATTGGACATTTTTTCCACCTCTAAACTCACTCGATAAACCTCCACCGTTCGATTTTGCGGATCGATTAGCCAACCCAATCTCGCCCCATTCTCCATATACTCCTGCATTTTCTCTTGCAGAGACTTAAGAGTATCCGACTTTGAACGCAATTCCACCACAAAATCCGGGCAAATATGGGGGAATGTTTCCCTTTGTTCATCCGTTAGCGCATCCCAACGCTCTTGACTAATCCAACAAGCATCCGGAGAGAGCGTTGCACCATTGGGTAAAATGAATCCGGTAGAAGAATCAAATGCTTTCCCTTGTTGATTGTTTTCATACCAACGATCCAATTGTCCGATAATACTGCGGTTACGTTCTCCAGTTTCCCAACCTGTGGGTGGATTCACAATTAACTCTCCTTTTGCCGTTCTTTCCAGTTGTAATTCTCGATTACTCGCAGCTAGGACTGCAAATTGTTCTTGAGTGACATAGAGATTCAATGTTTTGGGTAACGTCAGCAAGAGAGTTTCAGTTTCCGGTTTTACTGGTGTCTTTACCATGTCGATCTCTCCTATTTTGTTCCTAATTCAGCTATTTTAGGCGATCTAATCTCTGCGTTAAAATAAATTGCCATACGGTTAAACCTTCAACGACAAACCAATCCGTTTCAACTGCACATTCACCTCCAAAACCCTCACCTTCACCACCTGTCCCACCTTGACAATATCCTTGGGATCGCTCACAAAACGATCTGCCATTTCAGAAATATGAATTAACCCATCCTGATGTACACCAATATCCACAAACGCGCCAAAATTCACCACATTAGATACCATCCCCTCTAAAATCATCCCCTCTTTTAGGTCTGTAATCTCATTGATACCCTCTCTAAACGTCGCGTATTCAAATTTGGCTCTAGGGTCGCGTCCCGGCTTCTGAAGCTCATTTACAATATCTTTGAGCGTCGGCAATCCGATCGCCTCCGTCCGATACTTCTGTAAATCCATTTTACCCACCCGATCCGCAATTTCACCAACCCTCACTAACGGCAAATTTAGATCCTTCACCATCTGTTCCACAATCCCATAACTCTCCGGATGCACCGCCGTATTATCCAACGGATTCTCCCCCTCACGAATTCGCAGAAACCCCGCCGCTTGTTCAAACGCCTTTGGCCCTAACTTCGGCACTTTCAGCAACTGACGACGATTTTTAAACGCCCCATTTTCATCTCGGAACTTAACTACATTCTTGGCAATTGTGGGCGTAATTCCCGACACAAACGACAACAACTGTATCGAAGCCGTATTTAAATCCACCCCCACATAATTGACGCAACTTTCCACCGTTTCATCTAACTGTTTTTTCAGTAACTTCTGATCCACATCATGCTGATATTGCCCCACCCCAATTGATTTCGGGTCAATTTTCACCAACTCCGCCAACGGGTCTTGCAAGCGCCGACCAATACTAATTGCACCGCGCACCGTCACATCCAAATCGGGGAATTCCTCCCGCGCCAAATCACTGGCCGAATAAATCGAAGCTCCCGATTCATTCACCATCACTTTAATCGGTTTGCGCTCTAAATTCTGCAACACTTCCGTTACAAATTGATCCGTTTCACGGGATGCTGTACCATTACCGATCGCAATCAACTCGATGCTATACTTCCGAATCAGCTTCATGATAACCTGGGCCGCTTCGAGCCTTTTGCGCTCTCCCTGGTGGGGAAAAATCGCCTGATACTCCAGAAACTTCGCCGTCTCATCCAACACTGCCACCTTACACCCGGTGCGGAATCCGGGGTCAATCGCCAGCGTCGGCTTCATTCCTGCTGGAGGAGAAAGCAACAGCTCCCGCAGATTCGTTTCAAAGGTTTGGATAGACTCAATATCCGCCTCTAACTTACACTCATTGCGAATATCTGACGTTAAAGACGGCTTCATCAACCGACTAAAGCTATCCTCAATCACCCCCTGAAACCAGAGACGCAACACCCGGTTACGGGTACGGAGAATCTGACTTTCTAAGCTCTCTAGGATTTTATCGCGATCGCAATCCAAATCCAGCCTTAAAACCTTCTCCTCCTCTCCCCGAAACAGCGCCAACAAATTATGAGCCGCAATCTTACTCACCGGGGCACTATAATTGCGATACATCTCATATTTCGTCGTTCCCTCCGGATAATCCTTCTTAATTTGGGAAACAAACGCCCCCGTTTTCATCATCTGCTCCCGCACTTGAGAACGCAAAGCCGCCGTTTCCGCAATTTGTTCCGCAATAATATCACCCGCACCTTTGAGCGCCTCTTCCACCGTCTCCACCCCTTTTTCTGGATTTAAATAGGCTTTAGCCAATTCCTCCAAAGACGAAACCGAGCCTTGAGAACGATTCAAATCTTGCAGCAGTTGCGCCAAAGGTTCCAGTCCCTTTTCTTTCGCAATAATGGCGCGAGTTCTGCGCTTTGGTTTATAGGGCAGATAAAGATCTTCGAGTTCCGTTTTTTGCTGACAATTTTCAATTTGCGCCTTCAGTGCATCCGTCAGTTTACCTTGACTGGCAATCGACTCTAGAATACTCATTTTCCGCCCTTCCAGTTCCGACAGATAAACCGAGCGGTCAGCAATTTCCCGCAACTGCACTTCATCCAGCGATCCCGTTCTTTCCTTCCGATACCGCGCAATAAAGGGAATCGTCGCCCCTTCTTGCAGCAGTTCCAGGACATTCTCAACTTGAGAGAGATTAAGATTTAATTCTTGGGCAATTTGTTGTGGAATTTGTAGCATAATCAATCAACCGAACTCCTGATAATTATCCCACAAATCCGTAGTTTGACGCAAACTCTGATGGGAACCCTGACCTAAAATTAAGTGATCTAACAACGGAATACCCAACAATTGTGCTGCCTGTAATAACTGTTTCGTTAGCTCAATATCTTCCTCACTCGGTTCTGTGCTTCCCGTAGGATGATTATGGGCAATAATCAAACGACTAGCACCTTGACGAATCACTTCCCGAAAGATTTCCCTAGGATGAGCTAAAGTTTCAGTAGCTGTACCGATGGTAATCACTTTAGTGGCTAAAAGTTGGTTTTTTACATCCAAAGATAGGACAGCAAACTTTTCTTGAGTTTGCCACATTAACTGATGACTTAAGGCGGCAGCAGCTTGATCGGGACTACTGATTTCTGGCTTCACTGGACGCAATTCAAACACCCGTTTTCCTAATTCAATCGCCGCTAAAATAGTAGTAGCTTTAGCTGGGCCAATGCCATGAATTTTGGTTAATTCTTGAGGAGTAATATCGCGCAGCACTTCTAGGGCGTTGCGCTGCCCATCGCTGAGTTCTTTTAACAGATGTTGCCCCAACCCCACAGCCGATAATTTACCCTTTCCTTGCCCGGTTGCTAATAAAATGGCAATTAACTCGGCTGCGGTCAAATGACTGGCTCCCAGCTCAATTAGTCGCTCGCGGGGGCGTTCGCTGATGGGCAGATCCAGCATCCGAATACTGTAGGTCATTTCAATTAAAAATTAAAAATTAAAAATTAAAAATTTTCATGTCGGCGACAGCCGAAAAAATTAAAAATTAAAAAAAAATTAGAGCAATCGTGCCCTCTCCCTATATCCCTCTCCCACGGGAGAGGGACTTATGATCCCACAGGATTTACTCATAAACATTGGCAGCTTTCAACATATGATAAGTAATCAACAGTTGAGTGAGTGCCAAAGGATAACTTTGGAGAATTTCGCCAGTTGTGCCGACCAGTTTACCAATTTCGTCGTTGCCTTCTAAACTACAGAACTTGCCTAAATAAGGGACATCATTACAGAGAATTTTTTCCAGTTCTTTAACTTGTTCGCTGTTGGCATGACCATCCACTTCTAGAACATCCACGGGTTTATTCATATCCCGGTCTAATTCGAGGCGAATGGCGGAACTGAGGTGCGATCGCCCCGGCTCCAAAATACCGGTAAAATCAGGGTGGGGAATGGTGGGACGCAAGACTAAACGCACATTTAATAAGAGGTCGTTTTCTTCGGTGCGATCATTGGGAGGATAGAAACTGACGACGATATCCGACCATTGCCGTTGGGGACGGATAAACTGCTCCGAGTCAGATTCCCGTTTGCGGAGTTGTTCGATTACCTGTTCTTCAGTATATCCGCGCTTGCGGGTATCGCGCTTAATTTTCCACTGGCTGCGTATATCTTCAGGGGGAGCCAAGTATACTTTGACATCAAAGCTATCCCTAGCGATACGGGTAGAATAACTTAAGAGTCCTTCAACGATGACAAACCGTTTGGGTTCGATATATTCAGGGGCATCAAACATGCCCGTATCGTGATTATAAATGGGTTTGAGGATCGGTTGTCCGGTTCGTAATAGCCCTAAATGTTGTTGGATAATATCGAGATAGTTACAATCGGGATGCAGTGCAGAGATCCCCATTTCCGCCCGTTGCTTGCGGTCATATCGGTGGTAGTCATCGGTACAAATGACCGTAACGCTATCTTCTCCAAGAACTTGAGCGATTCCTTTGGTTAAAGTGGTTTTACCAGCAGCGCTATCACCGACAATACCCAGGAGAATCGGGCGGTTAGAACTATTACGAGTGGGCATGATTGAGGTTTTACTCAGTTTAGGGGTTCAGTTGCATTATGATACCATGAATGGGGAATGAAAAAATGGGGATACGGGGAGAGAAAGAGAGCGGCTATGGTCTGTTTTCCTCTAGTGAAATGTGACTATCCTGGAGGAGTAGAGGAGGACGGAAGAGAAAATAGGCGACTAGACCCAAAAAAGGAATTAGGCGAGTGACCCATAGTATTGTTGGATTATGCCATTGGCGGCGCTTCATGTCATCTTTGACGAGCCAGGATTGGAAGAGGGAAAAGAAGAGCAGATCGATCGCAAAGGAATAGGCGAGGCGATCGCTTGATATAATTTGCATCAAGTCTTGCCACCGTTGCCCCATATCCCCGAATTCCGGTCGAGCAAACAGGGCCCAACTGACCGACAGAAATACAATTCCGGTTAAAAAGAGACTCCAACCCCGACTTTCGGTCACTTGTTCTAATGAGGAGAGGGGGCGATCGCCCAATTCCGGATTGCTACGTCTAATCCCTAACCAAGGCAAGTAAAATACATTGGTCAAAAAGGCTATACCCACTAAAAAGGGAAACATCGGCCATTTTTGACCCCGACCATCAACCAAAAAGCCCCATAATAATAAAGCCCAAGCAACAACCATATTAAATAAGCCTTCTAAGGCAGGATGTAACACAGGGGCAGATTCCGGTAAAAACAGGGGCATAATCAACCAAAAGTTTAAGCTTAAATCCCAGACTTCTTGCAGTAATTCAGCATTAATATGCAGCAAAGATGGGCCAGGAGGCAGGTCAGAAAACAAGAGGTAAACCACATAAACCAACCAGATTGTCCAAATGAAAGCTTTACTCATTCAAGCCACCTGATGAGAGCATTGACATTTCGGTAACTTATTGAGTAATTCACTGTCAATATTACTGACTGAGGGAGGCGTTTCACCGGGTTCTAAAATGGCCAGTTCCCCAGGAATCGGTTTTTCACTGGTCTGGATTAACCTTTGTTTAATGGTACTTAAAATGGCTTGATTATCCACTGGCGATCGCGGTAAAGGCAAGTCTAAATTAGGCCAACTGGATAAACTCATGCAAGGACAACTTTTAGACTCCATACTACCAATGGTCATGGGAATGGGCATCACACAACGACAGCAGAGAATAATCTCCCATTTGTCCGTGAGTAACGCAGCAATCGTTTGATCCGTATCTTCTAAATAACAGTCTCCCGATCCCTCAGCCAGGAGGGTTTGCCAACAGTCTTCAAACGCTTTACTGTAGCGATTTCCTTCAACGACAGGATGGGGCGACAGGGAGCGATCGCCATTATGAGTGTAAATTTTGCGCCCTAACTGAAGCCAGTGGGCTAAATATCGTCTAACTTGGTCTGCGGATGCCATAAATAATTTAACCTGAATACAGCTTATGAAAGTTCACAACAAGGATAATCGGTCGATCAAAAATGGAAGGAATGGGTCATCAGCCCTAGGGTCAAAATGTATATGTAGTAACGACAGCAGAAAGCACTGCGCTTATTTAGATCCCTAATCGCTCCTCACGTATTCCCATCTTAACCTTGATTCTCAGTACCTTATGCCCATCGAAAGGAAGAACTTCAGCCCTAACAGCTTATAAAATTCTAAAGATTGGTTTTCAAAGGAGTTCCTAGCTGGGTTAAATTGAGGACATATCCTCCTGTAACTAGGTATACTTGGTCAGCGATCGCCCCTACATGACGCACTAAATTTCCCAGGCGATCGCGGAATTGGCGACCCAGAGGATAGGCTGGAACCACCCCCCATCCCGTTTCCTCCGCCACCAAAATCAGATCCGCTTGCATCTGCGTGACCTGAGTTAAAAACCTTTGCTCCACCGATAACCAACTTTCCTCCCCTAGATCCAGACAGTTAGCTAACCAAGTTCCTAAAGAATCAACTAAAAAACATTCTCCTTTCTGCCCCTTCTCCAAGCAGTGATTTAAATCCTCGGAAACCTCCCTTGTTTGCCATTGTGCAGGTCTGCGTTGTTGATGTCGCTCAATGCGCCCAACCCATTCCCGATCCGTAGGATCGACCTGAGCTGTCGCCACATAAACCACAGATTTTTGCATCTGTTGAGCCAAGGTTTCCGCCCATTCACTTTTTCCCGATCGCGCTGGCCCCGTCACTAATATGACTGTTCCTAGACGAGAAGCATCAGTTGACCAAATCAATACCTTATATTCTCCATACAAAAAACCAGGTACATTTAGTGTACCTGGTTAATCAACTTCTAAGCAGTATCTTTTATACGGCTGCGAAGTAAACTTTGGATTTTACGGGATCGGGGTTCATGGTTTTTTCACCCGGTTTCCAACCCGCAGGACAAACTTCATCGGGGTGAGATTGAACATATTGAATCGCTTGCAGCACGCGCAAAGTCTCATCAACGTTGCGACCAAAGGCTAAGTTATTAATGGTGGCATGTTGAATCACACCTTCTTTGTCGATGATAAACAGACCCCTCAGAGCAATTCCAGCATCGGGATCGAGGACATTATAAGCAGCGCTGATTTCTTTTTTGATATCAGAGACCAGAGGATAGTTCAGATCGCCAACACCACCGGATTTTCGGTCGGTTTGAATCCAAGCTAAGTGAGAGAATTCACTATCTACAGAAACGCCTAGAACTTCAGTTCCTAGATTTTTGAATTCTTCATAGCGATCGCTAAACGCAGTAATCTCGGTCGGACAAACAAAGGTAAAGTCTAGGGGGTAGAAGAAGATCACCACATACTTACCCTTATAGTCCGATAGTTTAATGGTCTTAAACTCTTGATCGACTACTGCGGTTGCCGTAAAGTCAGGGGCAGCCTGGCCAACGCGGATACATCCTTCTGATTGAGTCATGTCTGCTTTCTCCGTTACATAGTGTTACGAATCATATCATACTCATAGTCGTTATGACTCCTTTTTTTGCCAATTTTCCCTAATCTTGAGGAATTCATCCCATAAAAATCGCCTATACCCAGAAGATACAGACGATTTTGAAGACTATTTAATATTTCCATGGCTCGGGGCAGATTTGAACTGCCGACCTTGGGCTTATGAGTCCCCTGCTCTAACCAACTGAGCTACCAAGCCAAAACTGGCAACTTTACGAGTATAACCTAATTGCTACCCAAAAAGCAAGGGAGATCGGGAAAATTTTCCCGATCTCGCGATCGCCCAGTTTAACGGTTGGGCAAATAGGCCATGGGGTTAACCGCACCCTGTCCAGAAGGATGGATTTCAAAGTGCAGGTGAGGGCCGGTACTGTAGCCGGTACTGCCCATTTCCGCAATTTGTTGTCCTTGCCGCACTTTTTGTCCCTCACGGACTAACAAGCGGTTATTGTGGGCATAGCGAGTTAAGCTGCCATCCGGATGGCGAATATCCACCAAATAGCCATAACCGCCAGCATTCCAATCGGCATAATCCACCACACCGGGAGCTGCCGCAAAAATCGGCGTACCAATGGGCCCAGCGATATCAATCCCTCGGTGCATTCTGCCCCAGCGCCAGCCATATCCAGAGGTTAAAACCCCTTTTGATGGCCAGATATAGCCATTCATACGATAGCTATCGGGAAGATAACGCTCGCCAGGAGCTAAGGGGGGAACTTCAGGAGAAACCATTTCCCCAATGGGCAACTGGCTGGGGTCATAGGCATCTGGCCCTAGAGGAGCCACCGCCAAATTTCGCGCCCCTCCAGAAGCTGGAGTTGTGGGAACCGAAGGACTAGAAGAGCGGTATCTTTCTTGTAAGCGCCGCAAGTCTGCTTCTAAGTTGCCACTAGAGCCAGAACCAGAGAACTCAGGATTAACCCGCTCTACTGGCGAAGCCACCTGAACTGGAGGCTGTTGTACTGGGGCTAGGGGTTGAGTCAGGGGTAAAGCCACACTTGCCGGTTGGTTTTGATAGTTTTGGCGAAGCTGATTAATTTCTGTGGTTAACCCTTCCACATAGGTACTATAGGTACTCTCTCCACTGTCAGGGTTGGTCGATTGCTTCTGGGATGACGAGTCATTATTGAAGCTAACCAAAGCCACCGGTTGATTGGGATCGATTACCGCAGAGCTAATTTGAGTGCTATTCATCCCTGGAATCAGGGCAGTTGCGGGGGTCGAGTCTAGGTTATGACTCTTAGGAATCTTGAGATTTTGATAGACTCGAATCAAATTGGGATTGCTAATGTGATTCACTCGGATTAACTCAGATCGCGTTACGCCATAGCGACGGGCGATCGCATCCAAGGTTTCCCCATTCTGCACTTGATGCAAGATCGGTTGGGGGAAATTCGAGTTAGCCGGGTTAAATGTAGAAGCAATCGGAGCAGAATTCAAGGAAGGGGCGATCGGCAGATCCGTTACGTCTTGCACAATCTGAGCTGAACCCAACTCCACTGGAGTCATATCCTTGAGTTGATCTTTCGTTTGGGCCAAAGAGTCCTGAACTTCCGTCCCCCCTGCTGCCGCTTCGGGCATCGGGTTAGAGTTCTCTAAGGTCGGAGCAGTTTGGATCTGAGGGATCGGGGACTGAGTAGATAACGTCTCAGTTGAAGCGATCTCTGAAGACTCCGTAAACCGTTTTGATTGGCTATCAAACTGCTCTAAGGTTTTTAGGTCTCCTGCTGTTTGCCAAGTCAGAGAGGGGGCTACTGCTGACGCAGTGGTTTGCAACCGAGGTACTGCCAAGGACTGATCGACTTCCAGCTTATCCGGATTACTGAGCTGATTAGCTTCAATCAGAGCTTTGGAGTCCACACCATGGGTGGCGGCAATTTTGTTGACCGTATCTCCCGATTGAACTTGGTAAACCTCTAGGGTAACTTTTTTCGGGTTCGCCTCCGATTGAGGCACAGTCATTGGCTGCACTCTCACCTGGGAGTCGATTTTTGCATCCCCTGCCCCTGGGATTTCTCTCTCCTGCCAAGAGGGTTTAACTGCCGTGGCTTCTTCTTGTTTGGCTTCCGTAGTTACCGGAATCACCGATTCGGATTTGACCGGAGATTCATCTACGGGCAGACTTTGGAATTTAGGGGCAGTTTTCCCAGAGGGGAGAACAGTTAACGTCCGCGAGGACTCTGGATTGGACGATTCTAGGAGCGTTAAGTAGCTGGCTGCCTCTTCTAAGGCGGCTTGCTCTTTTTCTTTCTGTTGTTCAGCCACCGGTTGATGGCTGGTTGATGCTGGAGTGAGCATCACCGGAGCAGCAACCTTCATTCCCGGTTCTGGGACTTGAGAGGCTGATTCGCTTTTGTCTGGCGAGGGAGTTTCGAGAGGCTGCGATCCGAAGATTCGGGATTCCTGGCTCAAGGTTTCCACTTGAGAAAATCCTTCATTTCCCAACATCACAGGCGCATTTCCCAGAGAGGCAGTTGCTGCTGTGAACCCTGGAGAAGCTACTGTTGTTGCTATTCCGCTACCGGTTAAACTGGGTTGGGAACTTTGAGCAGTAGTTAGGTTAGGGTCAAGCGCTGCTGGTTCTGCCGCTCTAGCCGCTTGCTGACCTTCTGGGAATAATAGGTTGGGGAAACCCATGGAAATCGCCGCCAAGCCAATCATGGCTGCCGATGTACACACCCTGCGGTTGCTATCTGGGGAAACCTGCTTCGAGTTACCTAATTCCGCTTGCAATACAGCGGTGGGAAGCAGAACCGATTGATTATCTTTCTGGGAATTTGCTCGTTTCAAAGAACGACCTCCTAATAGACGAGCGCTTAACAGTCTCTGAGCTATCTGAGTTAATATAACCTAACTTTCGTGATTTGAAACACTTGAGTTCGGAGATCAGAATCACAGACAGTTAATAGGCTTAGGCAAGACTACCTTGCTTTTTCAAATCTGACAAGCGTTAAATTTTGTTTCAATGATTCTAGCTCCGACTGGTTCAATTGTCATCCTTATCGATTATCTAGGTTTTTTAAGGGTTTCAGGATTTTTTGCGGCTATCAATCGGCTTCTGATATAAATTTCTTATTCAACTGACTCGATAGAGCTATAGATTGGAGTTTCAAAGTCGATCGAGTTTACCCAGTTGCCGACGGGCTTCAAATAGGCCTAAAGCTGTACTAACTGAGAGATTGAGGCTACGGACTCCGGGTTGATCCATGGGAATTTTGACCACAGTATCACAAGATTTAAGGACTTCTGGGGGCAACCCTTGAGTTTCACTGCCAAATAGGAGCCAGTCATTGCTTTGGAAGGCGAAATGGATATAGTTGGTTGTGCCAGAGGTACTAAAGCCAATACAGCGCCCTCCTTGGGCTTTTTGATGGGTGGTGAAGGTGTCCCAATCGAGATGATAGGTGAGATCGACAAAGGGCCAGTAGTCGAGTCCAGCCCGTTTCAGATAGCGATCGCTAATTTCAAAACCCAGGGGCCCCACCAAATGGAGAGGAGTACGGGTTGCCGCACAGGTTCGGGCAACATTTCCGGTATTGGGAGGAATTTGGGGATGAACCAGAACGACCCTAACCATAGTCTTTGATGCTATCAGAATTTCTAATCAGAGTAAGGATGATGTGGGTTTAAATGGGGGGATTACTTTTTGGCCAAAGATATTTCTTTAAGCCCCCAATGGATAACAGAGATGATCGGCCATGTCTTGTTCCTGTTGTGCTGTGGCGACAATCGCCTTTTGCATCACTTGTTCCAGATTACCATGGACTTGATAATCCTTTAGCCACTGTAAACTTTCATTGCCTTGGCGCAAAATCTTTTTCACGGGAGAGAGGAAACAACTAAATCCTTTTGGTTTGGCTACGGGCCAAACGAGATCGTAGAGTTCTTCTATCCATTCCCTAGCTAAAATAGAGCGTCCATCTTGCCAATGGACTAATTGGGCATCTAAACTCGATTGAGCTACGGCTTGTTCATTCTGAGTGGCTAAATGGACTAATTCTTGAGGATCGCCACCCAGGAGGAGGGGATCTAAACCGGGATCGGTAATGACTTGCCATAAGCGAGCTTCTAAGAGGGCGGTAATGGCTAAAATGGCGATCGGATCGGTGACCAGATCGCAGATTCTTAATTCTAGGCGATTGAGGGTATAGGGACGGCGATCGCCATTGGGACGGACAGAATTCCACAGATGGCGTACATTTTGCATGGTTCCTTTAGCCAACTGTTCCTGAGTCCAATCAATATAATGGCGATGGCTCTCAAATAAGGGTACAAATTCAGGGGTTTGGGGGAAGACTTGCCAGCGCGTCGAATGGGAGCCAGTCACCTGGCCATTAAAAAAGGGAGAAGAGGCACTTAAAGCCAGATAGAGGGGAGCTTCTAGGCGTACCAAACGACAGGCCCGCATTAACACTTCCGGGTCAGAAATCCCAATATTGATATGAATACTGGCGGTGACCACTTTAGTCCCATAAGTTTTTTCGATATACCCATGGTAAGGATTATCGGGGTCAGAGCGATAAAAGCGATCGCCCCCACCCAAGGATAAGGTGCTGCCCGGAATCAGGGTATAGTTCCCCAACCCCTTCAGATAGTGGCGCAGTCGTTGTCGAGGCTGAAGCAATTCACATAACAAACTCTCGTAACGACACAACGGAGCGGTGGTGTATTCCACATTACGGCTATCGGGTTCGCGGACAAAGCCATTGAGATCGGCCACAATGCGATCGGACAATCCCACAATTTCGCCCTGGGGAGTGCCGGTGTACATTTCAATTTCAAAACCTTTGGAGAGGAGCATATTGATTCCTCAATTATTCTTGTTCTAGCTTATAGCGATCGCCCTCCCTCCGGAAAGAATAGCCATTCCCCATATCCCCATCAGCCTGCCCTTGATTACCCCTAACTGCTGTAGAAGAGGGTTTAGCTCGCCATAACTGATCGAGCTGGGTAGCTGGCATCGTCAAATACAAGACATCTCCAGGAGTTAACATCGCCTCTAATAAATCCCAGCTATGCATCACCTGATGATAGTTTGTTTCCAAATACAGAGGCACAAAATCGGCTTGCATGGCTGCCTCTTTCACCCGTTGCCCGCAAAAGGGATGACTGGGTGTAATTAAAGCAGCCAGGGCTACCCATAAGCTTTCACCGGTCATGCCATTGCCCAAAATTCTTCCTCCTAGGGCAGCAGCAGCAAAGGAAGGAGCGGCTAAATCAATGGGACTGAGAACGGAGTCAAGATCGAAGACTTGTTGGAATAATTTGGCAAAATGGGGGTCTTGGTTGCGGACAATCACCGGTAATTTGGGCACTAATCCCTTACTGCTGAGGGCAATTTCCAGGTTAATTGTATCATCGCTGGTTACGGCAAATAGGCTCTCTGCCTTTTGAATATGGGCACTTTCTAAGGTGGTGGCTAAACAGGCATCACTAATAATAACAGGGACTTTTAGGGCATAGGCAGCACTGAGAAACCGACAGTTGGCATCGGGTTCAATCACTACCACTTCATAGCCTTTGGCATGAAGTTGACGCACGATTTCCATACCGATACCGCCTAAACCACAAACAATATAGTGGTTCTGTTGGGGAATGGGGGCGGTTTCTAGGAGTTTGCGGAAGCGAGTGCCCAAAACCCAGTCATTGAGGAGGGCGTAGCTAATACCGACTATGCCTGCCCCCATGAGCATCATAAAGGCTGTAAATAATTTAATGGCAGGAGGAGCTTGTTCGGCTACGTCTTCTTGTCCTCCTGCACCGGTAATCATGCCGACGGAAAAATAGAGGGCATCAACTAAGGGAATTTCCCAGTTGATGGTGGTATAGGTAAAGGTGGCAATGAGAATGGTTAGGCACAGGAGCAAGGTTACCAGAACCGAGGATTGGAAATGTTGTTGAAATTGGCGTAGATAGGTAATGAACTTGCGGATTTTAGCCAGGATGGAGGTTGAAGCAGTTTTGGGACTCGGTTCTGTGGCTAAAATGAGGCGATCGCCGATTTGTAATTCCCGCTCTTGCATGACCCCAGAGATTAAATCGGTTTTACCATGGTGGGGGAGATAGTAAATCAGCATTCGATGGGGATTTTCCCACAGAGCGGTTAGGCTCGTACCTCGCCAAGGATGATTGGCATCAATACATTCTTCATAGATGGGCCAAGTTTGATTGTAGAGTTTCAGTTGGCCAATGGCATGATTGCCAAATGCGGCAAACATGAATACTGGTGCAGCCAGGGAAGACACGCTCATAGTCGTGTGTTGGGGTAGAGTGCGATCGAGGCGATCGCCTAAATTGGTATTAAATAGGCGATTAATCACCCGAATATGGGGATTTAAGATCCTCGCTTGCACCAAAATTGCTAAATTCTCGGCATCATCATTACTGGCAATTACCAAGGTATGAGCTTCTATGATTCCCGCTTTTAGGAGGGTAGAAGCTGAACGCAAGTCACCCACCACGACATTGGTATTTTCACCAGGAAGCGGTTCGGTAGAGATGCCAATCACCACAGCTCCCTGTTGTCTGAGCAGGGAATAAATAGTATATCCAGTACGTCCAAGACCACAAACGATAATTCGAGGTTTCATATAGAGGTAGGGTATCACCGTCACAAGCTGAATTCATCGGTGTTATAAGATTGAATCTTCCATTGTTGATGAGTCTGGCCCCCTAGACTGTAACTGAAAACACCATCGGTGCTGTTCACGAACCCATTCCCCCACGAACTCATTCCCCCAGCCCTTCGCGCTGTATCCTACTGGGGAACATTTCCTGCCCGAAATTATCTCTATCAGGAGTGGACATCAGGTAAGGAGTTTGGCAAATTGAGGCCCATACCCCCCATTTTCACCAAAGCAAATCTCAAAAAATCTGTTAGTGTTGTCTTACTTTTATTGGGTGTTTATGTGACAGGATTAGGTGCTTGGATCAAAATTCAAACCACGTTAGCACTGCGAGAATCTCCCCAACCGGAAGCTATTTTAATGTTGGGGGGAAATCACGAGCGCGAACCGTTTACGGCTCAATTTGCTGCCCAGCAAGAGTATCCCCTAGAAATTTGGGTTTCTTCGGGTGTGGGGCGCAAACAAGCGAGCCAAGCTTTCCAAGAGGCTGGCATTCCTGAAGAACGGGTTCATTTGGATTATCAGGCAGTGGATACGGTGACTAATTTTTCAACTTTAGTTGATGATTTGAAGAAGGAAAATATTCACCATGTTTATCTGATTACTTCCGATTTTCATATGGCCAGATCGAAGGCGATCGCCAGGATTATTTTAGGCAGTCAAGGGATTGCTTTTACTCCGATAGAAGTGCCTTCTTCAGATGAGGCAGAATCCTTCCTGAGCATCGCCAGGGATGTGAGCCGATCGATTTTATGGACATTAACTGGGCGTACTGCGGCAACCCTGAATCCTCATTTTGATAAACTGCGTGCCCAGAATCTGAAAGAAGTTGAAGCGCTATAACAATTAACAATTAACAATTAACAATTAACAACTAACAACTATTGAAATAGTGCTTTGGCGCGATCGGAACGGCGTAAAACTTCAAAATCTTCTGCATCTAATTCTACAGGAGTGCCACTGCGAATCAGTTCGGCAAAATTTTCATTAGGAACCATAATACAGAGGGCGTACATGCGCCCTTTTCCTGTATTTTCAATGATATGGGTTCCGGTGGGCGGAACCATTAAACTATCGCCTGCTTGAATGCTAACCACTTTGCCATCACAATAGGCTAGTCCTTCTCCTTTTAAGATAAAAAACATTTCTACGGCTAATTGATGGCGGTTGGGGGGTGTTTTACCTCCTGGATCGAAAATTTCAATACAATAGGTTAAGGAAAAATCGGACATGGTGGGGTCAAAAACGATCGCCAGCCGATTGCTGTCTTGAGGACTGATGCGATAGGTTTGGTATTCGGTGGGGGATTTAACCACCGGAATCATGCAATGATATTTATTCATAATTTTTATGCGGTAAGAATAGGGTTTAAAACTAACGGTTTTTGATCCCATGGATTAGGGCTGTACTGTCACAGACAAAGCCAAAACATTGTTTCACATTATAAAGGGTAGCCTCCCAACAATAGGGGGGTGAGGTGGTGGCGGTGCAGTCTTGAACTAAAATACAGTCGTAGCCGAGAAAGTTGGCATCTTGTAAAGTACAGAGAACGCATTGATCGGCGTTGACTCCGGTAAAAAAGAGGGTGGTTTTGCCTAGGTTGCGGAGAATACTGTCGAGGGGAGTATCCCAAAAGCCACTCATACGGTATTTATCCACCTGAATATCTTCGGGTTGGGGTGCGAGTTCGTCTATAATGGCGGCAGCCCAACTGCCTGCGGTGAGTACAGGAGCGTCTTTTTCGGGGAGGCGATCGCCTAAGCCAATGCCTTCTCCGGTAGGATTATACACATGCCTTAAGCCAGCACTGATATTGAGTAAGTCGGGACGGTTGCCCCAGTTGAGCCAAATAATGGGGACTTTCTCGGCGCGTAAGCTGGGCAAAAGCTGGTTTAATGGATCGATAGGCGATCGCGCTGGTGAAATATCGACTCCAATATGAGCTAACCAACCTTGCGGGTGACAAAAGTCATTTTGCATATCAATCACCAATAGGGCAGATTTGGCCAAATCTAACCGCAAGGTTTTGGTTTCGGTGGTGAGGGTAATGGGTTGGGGGGGAACTGGAGGACGGGTAATATCAGCAGTATTGGCATTCACTTGCCAAGCATTGGGTGGAGTCCCTAGCGGGTTTAGAGAGGGGTTCATGGAATGTTCCTGAAGTAAGGTTGCTCTATTTAACCCTATGGAGTCAAGGGGAAGCTACCCAGAAAATCTAAAGAAAGGATAAAGGGGAATTAAATGATGACCAAAAAGCCAGAATTACCCATAACCTATAATGGGGGCTGTCACTGTGGAGCGGTGAAGTTTCAGGTAGTGGTAAGAAAATGGGAGGCGATCGCCTGTAATTGCTCCATTTGTGCTAAAAAGGGCTTTCTCCATCTCATTATCCCCCCAGAAGACTTTACCCTCCTGCAAGGTAAAGACGAGCTTTCAACCTATACCTTTAATACCGGTTTAGCCCAACATTGGTTTTGCCCTACTTGTGGCATTCATTCCTTTTACCGCCCTCGATCTCATCCCAATGATATTGATGTCAATCTACGCTGTTTAGAAGATGTAGATCTTGGGCATTTCCAGATTACTCCCTTTGATGGACGCAACTGGGAAAAAAATATAGATCGGATTCAATAGCGTTAGTCAGTTACCATAGGATCGCGCCAAAAAACGATCGCCTCATTCAAGGGTTGAATCCGGGTTCCGGGGAAATAAAATTGCACAATTTGCTCCCCATTCCAGCCTAACTCGGCCAAGCGATAGGCCCCCGTCTGACTCAAGCCTACCCCATGGCCGAAGCCTCCCCCGACAAAAGTATATCCTTTTAGCACTTGGTTCTCATCCATCATTGGGTCAAGATAAAATAGGGTACTAATGGGAGGATAAAAGGCGTTGCGAATTTGATCTTTACTAATTTCTAAGGGCCCCTTATCGGTTTGTACTTCCATGGTTAATACCCGACCCGATGGCGCTCGTTCTGTGACTTTTACGCTCTCAATGGTTTGAATTCCGGCCATGGGATGGTTTCGGTTGCTCAAATATTTATTCAAGAAAGCGGCCATTTCGGTTAAGGAGGTACTATAAGTCCACCGGAAACGATCCCACCCTGTTTCATTAAATCCCTGTTTGAGATTGAGAAATTGCCGTAAATTCGCTTCATTTCCTAAACTTTTTTGGGATAAATCCCAAATGGAGCCGGTAGAATCAACCACTGCTCGCAAATAGGGCCGCGATTGACCATCCCAGACATCTTCAAAGGGGGCAGTAACACCGCCAGTGGTGGAAGAATAGAGGGCATCGACTAATTCATTCTCGTAGGTAGCGACTAAAGAGCGCGTCACCGAAATCGCCTGGTCAGCTCTAGGGGAAGCATCCCCTAATCCCCAATAGACCTGACAATCTGTGGTGGCACAGAGTTCATAATTATCAATGGCAAACCGGCGTAGGTTTCTGAGGGTATAGGTTCGCGCTAGAATCGCTTGGGCTTCTACGGCTGCGGGGGGGGCTTCGGGGCCAATTTCATGGGGAACCACGCCCCGCAAATAGGTCTCTAAGGGGACAAAATTGACTAAGGTGTAATTGCCATAGGCGTTGGGTTGCATTCGTAAGGAACCGCCATAGAGTCGGGTGATTCCTTCGGGATGCACGACTTGAATCCGGTCATTACCACTGCGAACATCTACGGAACGCCGGTTATATCGATACCCATTCACCACCCAATAGGCTTGGGGATAGGTGCGTAATACTTGGGTCTCGATATGGGCGATGGTATTGCCTTCAGATTTTAAGCTATCGAGCAACAGGCGGCGCAGTAGGGGGGTATTGTAGACCTCGCGCTTGGCCCAAACTTGCCAGCGTTCGGGATTGGCAATTTCTACCTCTAACCCCCGTTCTTGCCATTGTTGGGCATCATGTTCGGCACTCTCAAAGCTGCGATGAGTGCTTAAGACGACCCGTTCCTCAACCATGGGTTGGGGTAGGGGTTTCATCTCGATCTGGAGTTTAACGCTATTGGTTTCTAGGGTGGCTTCTCCCTCTGTGGTAGTATAGCGCAGCGTCAGGCGATCGCCGGGCAATGCATTTAAAGTTAAGGTTTCCCCAGCTTGATCTCCAAATCGTTGCTCAATCCCAATTTTGAGCAGGCGTTCAGCCTGAGACCATCCCGGAAGGGCCGACAACCCCACCATCGTCAGCGACATCATCGCCGCGCTCACCCATTTTGCAGGTTGAATTTCCATTGTTTTAAACTGGATCATGATGTTCCCACTCTCCCATCAGGCTGACATCTTTATACTGTACATAGATTCTGAATACTGTCAGCAAGCATTGTTCCACCGGAAACTTATAAACAAAGCAAAATGGGTAAAACCCACCCCTACCCATTTTTAATTTTTTCGGCTGTCGCCGACATGAAAATTTTTAATTTTTAATTGATAGAACTTGCCCTTACCCCCAGACTATGGCAAAGTTTGAAACAGACTCTAACCCTATTCCCCACCATGGTCTTTCAACCCGAACCCGCAGAAAAACTTAAACAACGCTTCTTCTATCAAGGACGTAAATTCAGCTTCGAGGGGTCTACCCTGCGCCTTCCCAATGGAGTCGTTGGCGACTGGGAATGCATCCATCACCCCGGAGGCGCTCTCGCTGTCCCCGTCACCCCAGAAGGAAAATTAGTCCTTGTGCGTCAATACCGCTTTGCGGCACAGGGACGCTTACTGGAATTTCCTGCTGGAACCGTAGAAACCCATGAAGACCCTGCTGAAACCATTAAACGGGAAATTGAAGAAGAAACGGGATATCGGAGCCACAAATGGCGCAAACTGGGGCAATTTTTCCTCGCTCCTGGCTATTCCGATGAAATTATTTATGCTTTTTTAGCCGAAGATCTTGAACCCTTGCCCAATCCTCCTCAGCAAGATGAAGATGAGGACATGGAAACTGTATTAATGACTCCTGAAGAATTAGAACAAGCTATTGTAGAGGGGGAACAAGTGGATGCGAAATCCATTTCAGCTTTTGTTTTAGCCCGTCCCTTCCTCAGCTAATTTCTTGTCCTCTCTCTAAACCTCTCTCCCACGGGAGAGAGACTTCCTCCAGCGAAAACTGATAAGATGAAATGAAATTCATTATCCATTTTTAACCTTTAATTTTTAATTTTTAATTGAGATAACCGATGACTTCCTCCCCCTCCTCTGTCGAGAATCCTCGCGGTAAACAAAATGACTGGCAACTGTTAATGCGACTGGTTCCCTATGCCCGTCGCCATGGCAAGTTGTTGGCGGTATCTTTAACACTTTTATTGCCCCTATCCTTGGCTGGTGCAGTTCAACCTTTGATTATTGGGCAAGCCGTTTCTAAACTCAAAAGTGAACCGACTTGGGATATTTTAGATTCCTTATCGGTGTCGGCTAGTATTAATCTGTTAGGGGGGTTACTCCTCTTTACAATTGTCTTTCGCCTGCTGTTTGCTGGCGTGCAAGGCTTTATGATTCAAAAGGTGGGGCAACAGTTAACGGCAGATATTCGTAATGATTTATTTGACCATGTTACGGCTTTAGCCGTTAAATTTTTCGATCGCACCCCCGTAGGCAGCCTCATTACCCGGTTAACCAATGATGTGGAAGCCCTTGGAGAGGTCTTTTCCACGGGGGCGATCGGTATTATCAATGATATTGTCTCTATTGTGGTCATTGGTGTGGTGATGTTTCGCCAGCAATGGCAACTGGCACTCCTGTTGATTGCCCTCCTCATTCCTGTCACTTTACTGATTATTTACTTTCAACAGCAATATCGATCTGCCAACTATATCGCTAGGGAAGAATTATCTAAGCTTAATGCCCAATTTCAAGAAAATATTATCGGTATTGATGTTGTTCAACTCTTCCGGCGCGAGCGCTTTAATCAAGAACTGTTTCGCAAAAATAATCAACGGTTTATTGAAGCCATTGATAAAACGATCTTCTATGATTCTGGAGTTTCTGCGACTTTAGAATGGATTGCCCTCGTCGCCATTGCCGGAGTTCTTGGTTTAGGGGGAATGCTGATTTTACAAGATAAACTTACCTTTGGGACTCTTTCTGAATTTATTCTCTTTGCTCCCCGTTTTTTCGATCCTCTGCGCCGATTTGCGGAAAAGTTTACTATGTTTCAATCGGGATTTACGGCGATTGAACGGATTAATGAACTGATGAGTAAACCGATTGATATTCGAGATCCTGAAGCTGAAAAACGGCAAAATCTACATACAGAAATATCGGAAAACAAAATCGGTGAAATTCGGTTTGAGGAGGTTTGGTTTGCTTATAAAAATGATGAGTTTGTGATTAAAAATCTCGATTTTACGATTCACCCCGGTGAAAAAATTGCCCTCGTGGGGCCGACGGGAGCGGGTAAAAGTTCGGTGATTCGCCTATTGTGTCGCCTTTATGAACCTACCTATGGCCGAATTTTAGTAGATGGGGTTGATATTCGTTATTTACCTCAGCAAGAGTTGCGCCGTCATATTGGGGTGATTTTACAGGATGGTTTTTTGTTTTCTGGAGATGTGAAAAGTAATATTTCTTTGGGTGAATCTTATCCATTAGAGCAAATTGAGGAGGCGGCAAAACTGACGAATATTAACCGCTTTATTGAAGAGTTGCCCCAAGGGTATGATACTCAATTACGGGAGAGAGGAACGAATTTATCGAGCGGACAAAAACAGTTGTTGGCTTTTGCGCGAGTGGCGATTCGGAATCCCAATATTCTGGTTCTGGATGAGGCGACTTCTAGTTTGGATGTGGGGACGGAAGCGTTAGTGCAAGAAGCTCTCGATCAGCTTTTAATCGATCGGACTGCTATTATTATTGCTCACCGTCTATCGACGATTCGCAATGTAGACCGAATTTTTGTTTTAAAGCAGGGTGAATTGTTTGAAACGGGAACCCATGAATCTTTATTGGCTCAAAAGGGATTATATGCGAGTTTGTATCAGTTGCAGATGTTAGGGGCATAAGGGGCTTGGGGCCCCTTGTTGGTTCATGCTTGATTCGGGTTTAATTAGGATCGGACAACGATCGCCGAGTTGAGCGCTTCTACTAGAGAACGGACTACAGCTACCATGGCTACCTCGTTATCTAAGCGGTTAATGGCTGAACCTACGCCAATGCCTTGAGCGCCAGAGGCGATCGCCAGGGGTGCGGTAACATTGGATAAGCCAGAGGCACATAATACGGGAACTTCTACCCCACGGGAAATTTCGTAGGCAGCAGCTAAGGTGGGAGCGGCTTTTTCAATTAAGCCCAATGTGCCCGAATGGGTGGGTTGACTGCTGGTTCCCCCTTCGGTTTGAATGACATCTGCACCTTCGACAACTAGAGCCTGGGCTAAGTGGACTTGCTCATCTAAGGGTAAAATGTGGGGAACGGTTACCGAGAGCATGATATCCGGAAGCAGCGATCGCACCTGTTGCGTCAGCGCCAATACCTCATCCGCCTCAAATCGCCGTCCTTGGGCATAGAAGGCATCAAAATTCCCAATTTCAATCAAATCGGCTCCCGCAGCCACTGCTGCCACAAATTTCTGCGGCTCCACGGCAGAAACACATAGGGGTAGAGCCGTTAAACTGCGGCAAAGGCGAACTAAATCGGGATCGGCAGCAATATCGACGAAAGTTGCGCCCCCGCGATCGGCAGCTTTTACGACCATAGCAGTGCGATCGGCATCAAAATTCATTAACCCGCTAATTACTTTCAGGGCCCGTCCTTGGGCTAAAGCAGGTTGCAGTTGAGGAAGAATCGTCATAAGACCTCAGTTATAGACCACTGATTGTTTATCCTCATATTGTGCCATCATCGATGTCCTTGAGAAGTTAAAGATTAGAATAGAGGGTATGGCACACTCGCAGATCCTCAAGAGTAGTTATGGTTGCACAGTTAATTTCGGAAGCGCCCTTTTCCCTAGAGGACTTTACCCAGCATCCCCCAGACAGTATGGAGTGGGTTGATGGTGACTTAGTGGAGAAAGCAGGAATGACCTTAAGACATGGTGAATTACAGTTACGACTCGGCAGATATTGGGAACTTTATAAAGAGTCTACGGGCCAAGGGGGTAAAGTCTATACTGAAGTTCCTTGTCGTACCCATAAACAGGGGCGATCGCCAGATGTAGCCTATCTGACTCCCGAATTAGTCGCCCAATATGGCAATCTTCCCACTCTTCCCCAAAGTTTTCCCCTCTGTGCAGAAATCATCTCACCCACAGATACAGCAGATTTGATCCTCTTAAAAGCCACAGAATATTTAGAATCTGGTAGCGAAGAAGTCTGGTTAGTCTATCCTGAAAGCCACTGGATAATGGTCATCACCAGGGAAGGGGGATTAATGTTTGGTTCAGGACAAGAAGCCAAAACCCAGAAAATGCTCTCTGGGTTTAGCATAGCGGTTGATGAGCTATTCGCTTAAAACGGTTAGAATAGCGATCGCTCTTTTATCTACCTCTTCTTTAACGGTTCCTGCTGACTATGGCCACTAAGCAGGAGTGTACCCCACTCCAAGTTCTCACTAAGCATCTCCAAAAAAACCTCAATCGCAAACTTCCCCATGGGCCAGCTTTTCGGGTTCAGTGTTTGCTCCAAAAGGGCAGCTTAATGGTCTTAGCCCAACATCCTCCTAAAATTCAACCCGATACTCAACAGATCTTTGCCCAACTGCAACAGGATATCGCAGATTATCGCCCCTCGATCGGTCGTCAGGGGCGGATCTATGTACGGGTAGCGGGACAAAAACGCCCCTATTTCTCCCAGTCTTTTAAGATTCAGGAGCAACCCCAGTTAAAAGCGACTCCTTCCCCCTCCCCGTCCCTTCCCCCTGCTCAAAAACCCTCTCGTTTATTTACCTGGGGTTGGGGAATAGGGGGACTTTTGGGACTGGCGATCGCCGCAGGAGCTATGTATATGATGACCCGTCCCTGTGCGATCGCCAACTGTATTCCCCTAGAAACCGCCCAACGTCTGCGCCAAGTCGCCATCCAAACCTCAGAAACGACGGATAACCCCCAAAGACTCCTACAAGCGCAACAACAACTACAAGAAGCCCTGGCTAGAGCCAGAAGTATTCCCTTTTGGTCGCCCTATTTTCAAGCCTCCCAAGACTTTATCTTAGTTAATGAATTGCACGCCACTAACCTGAATCGGATCGTTACTGCATTTTCCCAAGCTACTGAAGCGGCCCAACTGAGTCTGAACCCGCCCCATCCTTTAACCACTTGGCAAGAAGTGGAGCGACTTTGGCAAGAAGCCGTACAAAACTTAGAACGAGTTTCTACCGCAGAAACCATTTATCCCTTAGTAGACATTAAACTTAAAGAGTATGAACAAAATTTAGAAAATATTCAAAATCGCATTCAAATTGAACAGCAAGCCCAGCAGAATTTAGGACAGGCAAAACAAGCTGCCGATCTAGCGAAAACTCGCCAAGGAATTGCCCAATCTTTGGAGAATTGGCAAGAGGCTTATGGCAGTTGGAATACAGCAATTAATGGCTTAAAAAATATTCCCCAAGGAACTCAAGCCAAGCTCGAAGCCGATCAACTTTTAGATGTCTATGAAACCCAGTTTCAAGCCAGCAGAGAACGACTTTTAAAAGAAGAAATTGCCAGTGAAACCTATAATCAAGCGTTAACCTTAGCGGATAAAGCTAAAGAATTTGAACAAAATGATGAGTTAGCCTTGGCTGTCGGCCATTGGAGCCAAGCTTTAAATTATTTACAGCAAGTTCCCACCGATAGTTTTTATTATAGTAAAGCTTCTCCCCTAGTCAGTGCCTATCAAGGCTCATTACAATCAGCCGAGGAAAAACTCCAGCAAGCCAATCGTTTAGAACAAGCCCGAAATGATCTCAATCAAACTTGTGCTGGTATGCCGAAAATCTGTGAATATACAGTCACTCAAAATTTATTGAAAGTTACTCTAACTTCTGATTATGTCAAAACCGTTCGCCAAACTCTGATGCAAGCTAGGGGACGTGGAGATTTAACGGCATTTAGTTCTGTGGATGAGCATGTGCAGAGCGTTCAAAATGCCCTGGAAGATATTAGTCAAACGGCGGGTATTGCGTTAGAGTTATACGATCCGGAAGGGAAAATTATGGGTACTCATGTGCCCAATTAGTTACAGTGCTTCGCGCTGTATTGGGGGAATGGGGGCTATAAAAATCTAGGGAGCGAGACGCTCCCACTCCAGTAACACCAAGAGATTCAAGGAGTGCGGGCATCTTGCCCGCTAGTCATACCCATTAACTAGATTTGATATTATCCTATTCTCCGGTGATGGATAAGCCTTCAATCCAGATGCGGGGACAAACGCCATCAGGGGTAATTTCCGCTTCGGGTTCCACATAGACGATAGATTTTAGCAAGTCTAAAATATCTCCGGCTACGGTAGCAGAATCGACGGAAATTTTCTCACCTTTGTTGACTAACCAACCATCAAAGGGTAGGGAAAATGACCCTTGTAAGGATTGAACTCCGGCATGGAGAGCGCTGAGATCGTCGATAAAAATGACGTTTTCGGCTGAGTCTAGGCTAAAGGAAGCATCGCTCTTTTGTCCGGGAAATACATGATAATAATGGGGACTCACCGTGACTTTTGCGCCAATATTAGCATGGCCTGTAGGTTGAGCATTGAGCCGTTTGGCGGTTCCTGCACTGTGCAAGAAGTGGGTTAATACGCCTTCGGTGATAATGGGTACTCGGCGCGTGGGGGTTCCTTCTCCATCAAAGGTGGTTTTGGAAATATTGTCGGGATGCAGGGCATCATCACAAACGGAGAGCAGGGGGGAGGCAATGAGTGTGCCTAAAGATTCGGGGGTGGATAAACTTTGATGATCCAAAATATTCTGGGCATTAAAGAGATTGGAGAAGGCATCAAATAAACTTAAAAATGCCACGGGTGAAAAGACAACCAAATATTTACCAGATTTGACTTTCTGATAATTCAGATGGCTGATGGTTTTTTCTGTGGCTTCTTTTAAGCAACCTTCGATATCCAATTTATCCAAACCTTGGCTAAATTTGATTGAACCGGCACTGCGCGGTTTTTTGCCTTCTTGCTCGGTTTTGGTGTACAGATAAATAGAGGCATAGGAACCGCCCTCATAACGAGCCGCTCCTTCACTGTTGAGATAAAAGCGGTCAATATCCCGTTGTGCTAATCCATTATAGGGAACTCCGGCGATCGCCTCATGGGAGTTGACTAAAGTTTTCTCGGCATCTACTAATTTCTCAATTAGGGTATCCACGGAAGCTTGAGGCACTTTATCGATGTAACTTTCCAGGGGTGCAGTTGCTTCCGGGCTAAAGTCAGGCACATGCTCTTTCATGCCGAAAAAACTGGCTTCATAGGCGGTTTTGAGCGCTAATTCCAGCCCCTCTGGATCGAGTTCTGTGGTGCTGGTAATGCCCATGCGATTTTCTTGATTCCATACCCTGACGGTAATACTGGAACGCTGGGAGGCTTTCACCTGATCGGGTTCGCCGCTATCAACTTTGACGCTGGTTTCTTCGACAGCAGAACCAAAGATATCAAATTTTTGAATGCCCAGTTTTTGGGCCCTTTCTTTGGCGGAGGCGGTTAATGAATCGATTGTTGTAACCATGGAGTAATGAGTTGATTAATGTTTGTTTTGAGGGTGAATTGTACAGAACTTTCTGTGCTGATGAGATGGGTTTAGATCCCCCTTTCTAAGAGGGGCTGGGGGGATCAAAAGCTCGTATAGTCAAGGGTTTTACTGCGATCGCCCGCCGACGGTGATAGAATCTACCTTAATATGGGGTTGCCCCACGGTAACATAAACGCTACCACTGACAGAACCACAGAAGCCCGCCGCTAATCCCAAATCTTGGGAACTCATGGAAATTTTATGCATAATTTCCTTGGCTTCTCCGATTAAGGTTGCTCCTTTTAAGGGTTTGGTGACTTTGCCGTTTTCAATTAAATAGGCTTCATCCACGGCAAAGTTAAATTCACCGGTTGCCCCGACGCTACCGCCGCCCATTTTCTTACAATAAATGCCTTTATCAATGGAGGAAAATAGGTCATCTAAAGAGTAAGGCCCCGGAGCAATATAGGTATTCCGCATCCGAGAAGCGGCCGCGTAGGTATATCCCTGGCGGCGACCGCTACCGGTTCTAGGATGTCCTGTCCGCATGGAACCAGCCCGATCTGAGATAAAGTTTTTCAGAATGCCATTTTCAATCAAGAGAGTCTTCTGGGTGGGCATTCCTTCATCATCCATATCAATGGTTCCAAACTCACCTTCTGACCGTCCTTCATCCCAAGCGGTGAGATTTTCATGGGCAATTTTTTCCCCTTTCTTGTCGATAAAGGGGGTGGTTTTGCGCTCGATTTGGGTGGTTTCTAGCAGGTGACCGCAGGCTTCATGGAAAATTACGCCGCCAAATTTATTAGCCATGACAATCGGATAGTTTCCCGATTCTACATAGTCGGCATAGAGCATTTTACCGGCAGCTTCGGCTAAGTCTACCACTGTATTTTCACTATCCCAGTTGCGTAAAAAATTAGGCTGGCTGGTGCTGCCGAGCCGTTGTCCGATGGAGGTGCGATGGCTGCCATCGGCGCACAGGAGACTGCAACCGACGGACTGAGTTAGGCGAATATCGCGGGCAAATGTGCCATCGCTGGCAGCGACGAGGACTTCTTGCCAGTCGCGGAAGTAGACAGCGCGACGAGATTGGATGTGGGAGGCTTTTTGCTTGAGGCGATCGCTCGCTTGTAATAGAATATCTCCCATCTCTTGCATGGAGCTACAGTTCTCTAACCATAGTTCTTTCCCCTTAGTTGTGGCATAGTCGCGCAGGGGTTCGAGATTTACTTCGGGAATATAGGAGTTAGCAGAAGGGAGGTTAAAGCCGAGAATCAGCAACCCTTTTTCTAGAGCGGCTTTGAGTCCCGTAAAGGATAAATCATTGGTACTCACATAACAGTCTGCTTTGCCGCGAAACACCCGCACTCCTGCACCGGTAGACAAGCGCGGGGAAATGCTGGTAATTGCATCTTCTTCGCCCATACAACTGATATAGTTGATCCGCTCTAGGAAGAATTCGATCAAGTCTGCGCCTGCTGCGCGTCCCCATCCCAGGAGACTTGAGAGCATCACTTCCCAGCTTTCATCAAACCGATGTTTGGTCGCATTATAGCTTCTAGCGGATAGGTCGTTGGCGATCGGCGCTTGAATTACAAGAGTCATAGAGTCGCTTGTGGTGATAGAGTTTTTGAAGAATAATATCCTCTAGTGTGTCACACTTACGCTCGTCTGGCTGGGATGATTACCGAACCTACCAAGAGAAGGAGAAGCAAGGACGCACAGAATCTCTTTCGGCGATCGTAGACATGAAACACCCTGGTAGGGTAAAACTGAGATATAGCTTTATTATTTTGATGAATGGTTATCCAAGCGTACCGAACGCAACCTTACACAACGACGCATGAGAACCGTATATTTGATGCGTTGTTAGGAAAGTTAGAAGAGGTGTGGGGTAGATCAGAAGAGATGATTCATCTTTTGGGTAATTTTCAATGCCAAGGATATGAAATTGATGCAGCCATTTTAAATAAACATAGTATCACTGTTATCGACTTCAAAGATTATGGAGGACTGATCAAGTTTTCAGAGAATGGTAGATGGCTTGCAGGTGAAACTGAAATCAAGGGAGGAAACAAGCCCAATCCATTTATTCAAGTTAAGGATAATAAATTTGCACTACTTAGATTCTTAGAAAAAATAAGTTTTACTTCGGGCAATAAACCTAATCTAGGGCACATATCTGGGTTGGTACTTTTTCATAAACCTATTAAATTTGATGAAAAACAACTACCTCCTAGTATTGAAAGGTGGTTTCACATTGTTGATTTTGATCGTGTAGTAGAGCGACTGTCACAAATCACGAGTCGAGAAATTAACCTTTCCCATCAGGATTTAGAACAAATTTTAGAGGAGCTGTCTATTCCCAAGTACCTTCCAGTACACTCAAGCAATAAGGCTGTAACGTCTTCTATGAAAGGATGCGATACAGAAATAATAGAATGGACTGATTCTTTGCACCATGCAATCTCTCAAGTTGAACAGTTTCTAGCATCACCAGAGAGAATCATGATTATCACGGGAAGAATTGGAACTGGTATAAAACAGGTGCTTATTGCTACTGCCTCTGTAGCACGGAAGAACGGGCGAAATTTTACTATTCTTGCTCCCAATCGTCGTATCGCATTGAATTATCAAGAAGCTGACAGTATTTATACACACATATACTCAGCAAATCCAAAGCTTGATAAAGAAAAATTTGTCTATCAATTGGTGGAGAATAAGGCAGCTATCAACCATCTTTATATTGTTGGTGATGCACATTTGATCTCAGATTCAATATTTGAAACGGATGATTTACGTTACGGTAGTGGTCAACTTCTTACAGATTTTCTAAATTTTTCTAATATTCCAGATTCAGAAAGACAAATCATATTTTTGGGCGATCCATTTCAATTAATACGTGGTAAGGCAGATGAGTCTGCACTGTGTAATGAGCGGCTGCAAGCCATCACTGGCTTTACAGTAAATGAACTTTATCTCGATGATATTCTTCCTGATCAGGAAAATAGTTTATTTGTTATTAACTCTCGAAGATTGGCACAGTGTATTAAAGAGGGGGTATTTAATCAGCTTCATATTGACACTAATATCTCTCAAGTTATTGAGGCTCCATCCGAGCAAACATCTAAACATAAAGTCATAGAAAAATTATTTATTGAAGATCCAAAATCCGTAAAATTCATTTCTTTTACTCATGAAAAAACCAATCAAATAAATAATTGGATAAGGCAAAAAATTTTTGGACGTGGAGATAAGATTTCTCCAGGTGATATCGTACATATTCACAATAGTTTTTCTGTGCGTAATAAAAATGACCTAGAATGTCCTATTTATGTCTCTAATAACTCATTTGCTGAAATTATTACAGTCAGAGAAGATATTAAGCCGATAGTGCAACCACTCAAAGGACGAGATAAACCTGTCGAAGTTGACTTCTTAAAAGTTAAAGCTCGATTACTTCATAACTTTAATGAGGTTGAATTTCTTTGTCTGAAAAACTATCTGTATGCAGATAAACCTGAAGTTGACAAAGATAGTTATGTAGCACTCTACGTTTTCACAAAGTCGAAATTTGATAGAACTTGGAAGAATAGTAATTCTAATAATGTAGAGGCATCTAATGCGCTTTACAGTTTTGAATTAGCTAGATTCCTCCGCAATGATCTTTACTTTAATGCAGCTAGATTAAGATTTGGGTACGCATTAACCCTTCATCGCGCTCAGGGACTGAAGTTTCAAACTATTGTTGGAGATATGGATACTAGACAAGGACAAACCAATGATACTTACTTCCGTTGGATTTATACTTTATTTTCAATACCTCAAGATAAAATAATTCTGTATAATATTCTTTCAATTACACCTTTTGACAAAGCAACTTGGAGTGATAGTCAAGGAAAAATTGACACTATACAACCCCGCAATCTAGTTGCCTTTGATCCTGATAGTGAAGCGGGAAATACAAGCGTTCAAAACTTCTCTATCCCTGATAAAGCTTTGAGGAATCTTTACTGGCATATAGTAAATGTCTTACAACCTAGAGGAGTTTCTATATGCTCTTATAAGCATCACAACTATCAGGAAGTTTATGGGTTTGAGAGCCAGAACAATAAATCATGTTCACTTCATTTTCATTATAACGGGAAATACAAAATTACTAAAATTGAAACCGTAAACTCTAATCCTAGTGAATTTGCTAATGAAGTTTATGACTTTCTTACATCAGAGATTCGGTTAGAAACGAATTTGCAGAAGAAAATATTCAATTTGATGAAAGAGAAGCTTGATCTACAGAAGATATCAATTCAAAGTGTTGAGCATCATAACTTTCAAGAGATTTATTATTTGAAGTGTGAAGCCAATGCTGCAAAACTCCAGGTTTATTACGATGGAGATGGATTTATCACGAGAATTATTCCTGCTGTATATACCAATTTAGAAATTACAGAGAAAATTCGTTTAGCATTAGGAGTATAATTATGAGACTGCATCAAGAAATTACAGATTTGCGAAAATCAGGTAGGCTAGATCAAGCTTATAGAAGAGGTAAAGAATTATTAAGTGAGTATCCCGAAGATATCTATATCAGAAATAATTTCGGATGGGTTCTATATGAAAAATTAAAGAAAATTGTAGAGGAAGCTGCTAAAAACAAATCAACACAAAAGAATATTTGGGCTGATCAACTAAAAGGAATATTAGGAGAATATTATAAACTAAAACTTGATCGACCTGATTTACTTTTTAGTCTTTTACTCTTGCAGACCTTAAGATTTCCAGGAGAGTTAAAGTTTCTACCTAAATTTATGATATGGGCTGGTATTGATTCTTTTAGACAAGAAGATTTGGAAATTTCAACTAATGCTGAGGGTAAAGTTTTTGAATCTTTACTTGAAAAGACGGCAAGAGAAGTTGGAAAAGTTTCAAGCGAATTAACTCGCGAAGACTACTCTGATATTCAGGAGATACAACGCTTTGCAGTTAAGTTGATAACTTATGCACTTGAAAGTAAGAGCGTCCAGAAACCTGAATGGTTAATTTATCGTAAGGCTTTATTACTTAAAAGTTTAGGGGATCTAGATAAAGCACGAAATCTTCTTATTTCTTTTGTCCAACAAAAGCGTAGTGATTTTTGGGCATGGCACGCGCTTGCGAAAGTTATAGAAACTTCTGATACTAATCTTGCATTAGCGCTTTGTGCAAAATCTTGCTTGACTTGTAAAGATCCAGAATTTGGCGTTAGCGTCTTTGAAGATCTCGGCCGATTGGCTGCTTCTCAGCATGAGAAAAAACTTGCTAAATGGTCTACTGAACAAGCTTTTGCTATTCGTAGTAACAAGGGATGGAAAATTCCTCAGTCACTTCAGGACGTTCTCAGGGCTTCTTGGTATTCTCAAACTGAGAGTTTACTTGATCCACAGCAAAAGTTATTAAGTATAGCTGCTAATGCTGAAAGAGTTATTTGGGCAAACTCTCCAAAATACAATGCGAATTATCTGGGCACATTTTTAACCAATAACCAGAAAAAAATGGTTAAATTTGGATTACTTTTTCATGGGGAACCTCAAGAGATTTCTAGTCCTGAAAGAGGGTTACTAAATAATTTAAGTCTTTCATTTGGAGATCCTGTGACAGTGATTATTGACGAGAGCCGAGATCGTCCAACTGTCGTTGTGGTTGAAAAACGGGAATCTGGAAATACTTTTGATAGTATGCCTTGTAGAACTGGTCAGTTCCAACTCAAAAAAGGCGGGTTTGGCTTTTTAGATGACATTTATGTTCCACATGATTTAGCAAATAAACTTGAGGATGGGCAGATGTTCAATCTTGTTTTTGTGAAGAAGTTGGACAAAAAGAAAAATCGATGGGGTTTTACTGCAATTGCTGCGATTGATGAGTTTAGTTGATTTCAGGATTTTCAACATCCAGCTTTTTCTATTTCAAATCATTATGGATAATCAATGAAACCGATTCTGTCGGATAGTCTTGCTCAAAATGAATCCTCTGAGCCGGAAAATAGATGTTTTGAAAATCTCTAATGGTTTCCTCTTCGCCTAAACCTTCTTGTCCTCTCGATAAAGCTCGGTTCAAGGCAGTGTCAAAACTACAATCCACCCAAATCTTCAGATCGTATTCATCAATCCAGGGTTTCTTGAAGATAAAAATCCCTTCAAATAGGATGATATCGATATCTTTGAAGTCATAAGTAGAGTCGTAAAATTGATCGGTTTTCAGATCTAGAGCTTTTGCTTGTAAGTAAATTAACTTGTTCTGCTTAAGAGGGAGAATCAATGAATCAAATAGCTCTTGCCAACGAAAGGCGCGATCATAAAAATGTTGGGCTGGATTGTCTGAACTAAACCGGATACTTTGGGGATGATGCCAAGCATCAAGTCCGATTAGGGCAACGTTGAAGTTCCGGGTTGTCAACACACTTAAGAGTTCGTTGCTGATTACACTTTTACCCGATCCGTCAATACCGCTAATGGCAACCAGTAAGCTGCGATCGCCAGAAGTTTCAGAACGAGCTTGTTCGATGCGATCGACTGCCTGGTGAATATCCTTGAGTAAAACTTCAGGTAATTTCATTGTTGGTTTCATTCCTAAACCTATTTCAATGCCCAGTAGGGGCGGGTTCACCAACCATTTAGAAATCCCATCGATCGTCTTTATGAACCCGCCCAACCCGATGTCTAGACATCATATCTGGTCGGTTTATTGGTGGGGTGGGGGCGGGTTTACATTATTGATTTGTTGGAGTCCTAGATTTGGGTAAAACCCGCCCTTACAAAGATTGACAGTTAATGATTTTTGGCCCATTGTACGATCGCCTCCGTTAAGCCGTCTAAAGTATATTCTTTGGCTTCAATATCCACGCGCCCTAGGAGTTCTTCGCAAGTTTTAGAGGTTTGGGGGCCAATGGAGGCGATACAAACGGAATTTAGGGAAATTTCCCCAGCTTGCCTGAGCATTTGAACCGTGTTTTTAACGGTTTTGGAACTAGCAAACGTGATGACAGTAACTTGTCCGTTTTGCAGAGCCTTTAAGGCTTCTGGAGGTAGGGTTTGGGGACATTGAGATTGATAGGCCGCAACTTCTGTGACCCTCGCCCCTTGAGTGGTGCATTGTTGTACAAGGACTTCTCGACCTCCGGTTTCGACACGGGGAAAGAGTAGGCTTTTTCCAGATAGGGGTTCCGGGAAATGCTCAACCAGAGCATCGGCGATAAAGTTGGGGGGAATATAATCGGGTTGGAGTCCCTGTTGGCGTAAACTGGCGGCAGTTTTTTTGCCGACTACGGCAATTTTAAGGACTGAGAGGGCGCGACTGTCGAGGTGATGGTGTTGGAGACGTTCAAAGAAGGAGTCAACGGCGTTACTGGAGGTGAGAATGAGCCAGTTAAAGGCGGATAAATTGGCGATCGCCCCATCCAACTCTTCCCAACTCGAAGGCGGTACAATTTCTAGGGCGGGCATTTCAATCACCCTGGCTCCCTGTTGTTGCAACAGTTGCGTAAATTCACTAGATTGACCGACAGAACGGGTAACTAAAATGCTGTGCTGAGATAAGGGCATAGGAGAGAGAAAATCAACAGTTTGGGGCCGCTCTTCAACGACTTTTCCTATAATAATCACGGCTGGGGACAGCTTTTGATCTGCGGTGAGTTCCATAATATTTTGTAATGTACCTTGCCAGAGCTGTTGTTCGGGAAATCCGGCCCAGCGAATAATGGCGATCGCCGTTTCCGGATCTTTGCCATAACTACAAAGTTGACGGATAATCTCCGCAAGTTCACGGGTTCCCATCAAGATCGCCAGGGTTTCCATCTGCGCCAAAACTGCCCAATTTAAGAGACTCGGATCGTGGCCCGTAACCACAGTAAACCCTGGACTCAAAACCGGATCGGTAAGCGCTATACCAGCTAAACTCGGCGCAGCAATGGCAGAAGAAAGTCCCGGAACAATTTCTACCGGGCAATTTTGACTCAGCAGTGCCTCAAGCTCCGAACCACTGCGACCAAAAATTAAGGGGTCACCGCTTTTGAGGCGTACCACTTGCTTCCCCTGTTGACAGTAGTAGATCAGCGCCTGATTAATGCTGCTTTGGGACGCGCTCGGTTGCCCCCCCCGTTTCCCCATGTCGAGTAACAAACAATCCGATCGCACTTGGGCAAATAAACGAGAATCAACCAGCGCATCATAGATGATGACATCGGCTTGTTTCAGGAGATGATAAGCGCGTAAAGTAAGGGTATCGAGACGGCCTAATCCTGCCCCAACTAAGTAAACTTTACCAACCATGGGTTAGGATTTAGATTCCGGATTCAATCGCCGGTTAATCCAACTGATGACACCACTGGCAATCGATCCAGCCATCAAAATGCCGATCGCCGGAGTAAAAACCGGCTCCCACAATCTATACCACAGATCGAAGCCCAGGGGAACATTCAGAGAACGACCCAAAAGGGCGATCGCAAACCACCCAAAGCTGAATAAAACGAAAAATAAGTTAATGGTTAAAACCGTATTGAGTCCGTTTAAGAGTTTGTCTTTCATACCCTTGTATTTCTTGATCTTTAAAGATTAAAAATTAAAACGTTAGAATTGTCTATAGCCGGAGGGTATATCGTGGTTTCCAATCTGATGGATTACACTAGCAGCGTTCAAAGGTTAAGATTATGACTTTAAGAGACCAGCTTCTTCAAGAGATCGATCAAATCCCAGAGCCTTTGTTATCTCAGGTGTTAGATTTTACTTTGTTTATTAAACATCGCCATAGTGGTGACTCTGTGAGCCTTGAGGTAGCACAGAGAGAGACTTCTAAAGCTAAAGTGCAAACCCAAAAAAGTCGGGTCAAGGCTTTTCAAGGCTTGTTTGAACAGACTGAACCTGTACTGGATGATTTTGATGAGGATACAGCGAAGTGGGAGGCGCTTAAGGAGAAATACCATCTATGAGAATTTTGCTGGATACAAATATTGTTATAGATGTTGCTCTGCAAAGGGAGCCTTATTTGGAGCAGAGCGATCGCATTTTGTCCGCCTGTGAAGAACGAGCGTTAAACGGTTATGTATCGGCATCAACGATTAGTGATATTTTTTATATTGTTCGTAAAGCTAGGGGCAAAGCTTGGACAATTGAGTTTCTCAGTAAATTACTGAATTTTTGTGCTGTTGCAGTTGTTGATAGTGAGATTATCCATCAGGCTCTAAAAAGTGATTTTCAAGATTTTGAGGATGCGATCCAGTATCAAGCGGCTTTGAGGGCTGGGGTAGATGGTATTGTTACCCGTAACCCCGATGATTTTAGAGGCGTGACTCTCTCTATTTTTACGCCGACTGCACTTTTAAGATTGCTGAATCTAGATTAATCTCGTAACAGCAGCAGCTTTGACAAACTTATGGAGTTTGAATTTGATCAGAACAAAAGTGAGAGGAATAAATCAAACAGAAGCAAAAAAAAATAGACTGCACCAACTCAGTACAGCCCTTCTGACTATTCAATACTCTAAAAACTGAGGATTGATTTACTCTAAGCCACCATTAGCTTCCATGAGGGCTTGTAAATCATCGGGATCAACATAATGGCAAACGGCATCATCCAGACAAATGAGCGCCCATCCAGAATCAGCAATCCCCATCAGCTTATATTCAGCTTCTTGGACAAAGAACCCTTTGTGGTTGCGGGTTTCGGGTTTAATGGCTACTTTATTATCAACTGACATAATATTCGGACTCCTTTCTTAATTGACTTCATGTTAAAAATTCTCTGCCCTCAGACCGGTTGATATATAAACCTTATGTCTGAGTTCATCAGATCTTATCATTAGAAATCGAGAAATTGGGTTAAATTCTGTATAGAATCATGAAGTTTTATACTATTTTTGAATCAGAATAATTACTTAGTCAACTCCGTAAGGAAAGCCTACAACCCCTGAATTAACTGGGAAACAACCAATCATATATTCTCTGGAGGCTTTGCCAATCAGGTTTTTTACTTAATCCTTCTTTACAATTCCCTTCGATTTCCTGGTGATATTCCGAGACGGCCATAATCAAACGCTGGACGATATCAATATGTTCGCGGACTCCACTTTTATTGGTTTCCAGCATGGCTGCGGCCAGATTCACTCTTGCTTGAGGGTCTTCTGGATTTAACTTCACCGCCTTTTGTGCCGCCTTATAAGCAGATTTCGGTTTATCTTCGAGTAAGTATAACCAAGCCAAACAAGTCCAAGCGGTACTTTGTTTAGGGGCGCGATCGCAAATCTCCTTAAACAAGGGAATTAGCGTGGCAGGACTTTCTCCCTTCTTGTAGCGTTCAATTCCTTCATTAAACAAGTCTTCTGCTGTCTGAGTCATAACCGGCTGAGTGCAAAACATTAGTTAGGTCAAATCCAGGCTAAACCGCGCCCGAATTTGACCAACTATTTAGTTTAACAGAAAATGACCACCCTCAAGTCTAGGCAGAGAAAGATTTACCACAACCACAGGATTGACTGGCATTGGGATTGGTAAACTGGAAGCCCCCACCAATGAGAGCATCACTGTAATCGAGTACCAATCCATAAAGATAGAGCATACTCTTGGGATCGCAAATGACTTTAAAGCCGTCATAATCAAAGACCTCATCATTATCTTTGATCTGATCCACGGTTTCAAAATCCATCACATAGGACAGACCGGAGCATCCACCTTGACGAACCCCCACACGCAAACACAGCTCGTTCCCTTGCTTTTCGCGTAAAAACTGCACCTGCTTGAGAGCAGTATCAGTCATCATGATTCCGCGTTTAGAACTCTCGATGGTTTGGGTCATAACTGTATACTTGAACTCCTGATGTCAACTTAATCTTTATTGTATCGAGTTCATCCCCTTTACAGGAAAGAAGCCTATTCCAGACTCAAGTTAATTGGGATTAGAAATGGGTAACACCTCTAAACCCGGTGCTGGAGCAACCGACTCTGGTACTGGAGGGGGCATTTCTGGGGTATAAACCGGAGGAGCAAGACGCGCTTCCCAAGCCCTAATCTGGGATTGGGCACTGGAATAGAGGGTGTGGCTAGGGGGAATTTTAGCGGCAATAGAGATCGCCCCTGGCAGATCGTAACTGGATCGCGCTTGGGCTAAATTGAGCAATTGTTGTCCCCAACGATTTATTTCTTGTTCAGCATTCTGACGCAAGGGGTGTTCCCAGGGCACTTGTTCCGCTCGGTTAATGGCGGATGCTAGGTCTTCGGGGGAACCCTTAGCCGCGATCTGTTGAGCCGTTTGTAGATTATCCTGGCCCCTCAGTTGCCAGCGCCAATCCTCAATTAAACCGTTGGCTTCACCGGAAAGGGCACGACCAGAAGAAATTTGGCCCGCAGTAGAGATAGCCAGGCTCAGGTCGCCCGAATTGGCATAATTACGGGCTTCGTCCAGATAGGGTCTATCTTCCAGACGCTCCAACTGATCCGTCCACTGGCTAATTTTCTCCTGAGCTTGGGGATAGAGGGCCCGTCCAGGAGCAATGCGTCGGGCCTCATTAATGGCAGATTGTAAGGAGAGGGCATCCCCAGCAAAGGCCAAACTTTGGGCATTATTCAAATAGGGCCGGTCTTCAATCCGTTCTACCTGATCTTGCCAGCGATCCACTTTCTCTTGAGCTTGACTATAGAGACTGCGACCCGGACTAATCATACTCGCTTCCCCAATAGCCGATCGCAAATCCTCCAGGGTTCCTCCCAGAGCTAAAGATTCGGCACGATTTAGGTAGGGCCGGTCTTCAATGGTTTGGATTTCACTATTCCAGGTATTGAGCAGGCTAGAGGCTTCCTGATAGCGGGGGTTATTGGCCGAAATGAGGGACGCTTCGGCCACGGCTTTAGCCAAATCATCCACACTCCCACCGCGTGCCAGATTACGGGCTTTTTCTAATCTGGCCACATCTTCAATTTCCCGTTGCCATCGAGAGATGAGAAGCTGGGCTTTACCATAGAGGGGCCGTTTAATGTCAATTTGCTTGGCTTGGGCGATTCCTTTTTCCAATCCCGCTACCGTATTACTCCAGGTGGATTGATGGGCCCGAGCCAATGTAGTAAAATCTTCTACCTCTTTACTCATTTGGGCAGAAGCAGGGATTTTTTGCACAATGGCGATGGCGCTTTGTGCATCTTGTCCCTCTAACTGCTCTTCAGCCAACTTCACGATCTGGCCCGCCACTTTACGGATCAGATTTTGAGCCTCTCCATATAAATAACTGGACTTTTGTACCTTCTCCATCAAAGCAATGGCTTTAAGGAAATCCTCCAGCGTGCCCAAGTCGGCCAAATCTTCCGCATCTGCCAAGGTTTCCCCATCTCGACGAGCGGTTTGAATCAATACTGTTAACTCCTGATAGCGATTTTCCGACCAATAGGGATTATCAATATCCAGTAATCGAGTCGCTTTCCGGAAGGCCTGTGTCCATTCCCGCTTGCGGATTAAGGCTTCCGTTTCTTTATAAATGCCTTCTGCCTTCTCCCAAACTGACCGCCAGTATTCCACCTTATTCTTCACCAAACCAGCTGCTGTGGTATTGCTGGGAATTTTTTGGGCTGTGGCAATCGCCTCTTGTAACTTCCCTTGTTCAAAGAGCATATCCCCCAAAACCAGCATATTTTCTGCCCAATCTTCAATCGATTGATTAATTCGAGAGCGCAAGGGATGATCCATGGGCAAAGCATTGACAATTTCAATCGCCTCTAAATATCCTTCTGCCGTCTGTTCTTGAGCCGCCAATTCTGCACAATGCAACCGCAGGGAAGCCGAAGCGGCTGCCCATTGAACCTTGTTACAGTTTGGTAACTTGGGCAGTTTCACCAACGTCAACATACTGAGAAACCCCAAACTCCCTGGCAAAAGAACGATCAGCGCCATCCAGAATAGCCAGGAGTTGGGGCTGATTTTTTGAGGATTGAGGGTGGGGGGAGTGGGATGGGATGGAGAATTCATAGAGTCAATTTTGAGGGATTGATATATTATCGAGCAATGAAGGCGATCGCCAACTGACCAAGGGGATAATTTTAGTTCTTATCCTACCGTTGCCATCCAGAAAGGCCAACCCTAACTCTGGATTCTGGTTTTGCCCTTAAGAACCCGTACTCGTCTGTAAATCTTCAATCAGTTCTGCCAATTGATCCGAGTTCACCTGATAGATTTCCTGACAAAACTCACAGGTGGCTTCTGCTCCCTCATCTTTTTCAATCATATCTTGCAGTTCTTTCTGACCCAGTAATTTCAAAGCACCTAACACCCGATGAACCGAACAAGGGCAAGAAAATTGCACCATCTGGGTTTCTGGGAAAAGATGCAGATCGAAATCTCCTAAAAGATCCTGGAAAATTTCTGGCAGACTTTTATGGGCCCGCAATAGGGGTGTAAACCCGGATAACTTGGAAACACGGGACTCTAGGGCACTCACCAGCGCTTCATCTTCAGCTGCTTTGGGCAAAACTTGAAGCAACAGACCCCCAGCCGCTTGTACCCCATCGGCATCTACAAATACCCCCAGCATTAGAGCAGAAGGGGTTTGTTCAGAAGTCACCAAATAATGGGTTAAATCCTCGCCAATTTCTCCAGAAACTAATTCTACCGTGGTGGAATAGGGATAACCATAGCCCACATCCCGCACCACATATAGATAGCCTTCCTTGCCTACTGCGCCACCGACATCCAGTTTGCCTTTATCATTGGGGGGCAGTTCGACATGGGGATGATGGACATAACCGCGCACTGTGCCATCTAAACCTGCATCTACTAAAATTGAACCTAAAGGCCCATTGCCATTGACTTTAATCGTTACCCGCGATCCCGGTCGTTTCATGCTCGAAGCGAGTAATAAGCCTCCGGCCATGGTTCGGCCTAGAGCTGCTGTAGCTACATAGGACATTTTGTGCCGTTTACGAGCTTCATCCGTGAGCCGGGTGGTAATTACGCCTACTGCTCGAATGCCGCCATCGGCTGCTGTTGCCCGGATTAATTGGTCTACCATAAATCCCCTTACATTTCTTTACACTTTTCTTATTGTAAACAGGGAAGTGGATATTAAAGAACTAGGAATTGCTCTGGCATACTGGAGAAGGGAACCCTTGCAATTGAGATAGATAGGATGTTTGGGACATTTCAATCGAGCCAGTTACGGATAGAAGTTGAGGCTTCAGAAATTAAGATTCGCCAGAGTCTGTTATACCCCGATCGCCTCCGTCAGTGGTTATGGCCGCAAACGTTATCGGAGGGGTTACCCGAACAGTTGACGGCTGGAGTGACGTTTACGAGTAAGATGGGGCCGGTGGCGATCGCCCATCAGGTTGAGTCTGCTGGCGATCGGCACTTACGCTTACTCCTGAGTCATGGGATCGATGGCTTCCATGAATGGATGTGGGGCGACGGATGGATACAGTCCCGACTTGAAGGCGTGACTTTACTGCCCCTCAATTTAGGCCAAACCGTCAGTTTACTGAGACTCAAACAATTTTTAACCCAACCCGATCGATAATATATCGTAACTTTTTCTGTGGAGAATTAGCACCATTGAGTATTTCTGAATACCCAGTCAAACCGATCGTCTTCGATATTACCGATTACCTAATTACCTAACCATGCTACCTGTTGCTGAAGCTGAACGCTTAATTCTCAATCAAATCCATCCCCTCAACCCTGAAACCGAGTCGCAAATGGTCACCCTTGATGAAGCTAGGGGTCGCGTCTTGTCTCGTCCCGTCACCAGCAACTTAGATTTTCCCCATTGGGATAATTCGGCTATGGATGGCTACGCTGTACGCTATCTGGATGTGCGGGACTGTTCCCCAGAAAAGCCGGTTCTTCTGAACCTAGTGGGGGAAGTCCCGGCTGGAAAAGTTCCAGATTTTACTCTACAGTGCGGGCAAGCCGCCCGCATTTTTACTGGGGCAATGATTCCTGCTGGAGCAGATACTATCGTCATGCAGGAAAATACTAAGCTAAATGGTAAAAAAGTTTCTATTTTGACTGCCCCTAAATCCGGGGAATTTATCCGTAAACAGGGTAGTTTTTATCAAGCGGGTAATATTTTACTCCAATCAGGGATAGCGGTCAATATGTCCGAAATTGCTATTTTAGCGGCAGCCCAATGTAACCAAGTATCCGTGTATCGCCGTCTTAGAGTAGCTGTTTTTGCTACTGGAAATGAATTAGTACCTTGCGATCGCCCCCTAGCACCAGGTCAAATTGTAGACTCTAATCAGTATGCGATCGCTGCCGGAATTGCCCAATTAGGCGGCATTCCCCATTGTTTTGGCATCATTCCCGACGATCCAGAAGCCACCCAAAAAGCGATTTCTGGAGCCTTATCCATGGTGGATATAATTATTTCTTCCGGGGGTGTTTCTGTCGGAGAATATGATTATATTGACCGCATTTTGCAAGATTTGGGAGCAACCCTGCACGTCACGAAAGTGAAAATTAAACCCGGTAAACCCCTAACCTTTGCCACCTTTCCCAAAAGCTCCATTCCCAGTTGTTCATATTATTTTGGCTTACCCGGAAATCCGGTTTCTGCCCTAGTTTGCTTTTGGAGATTTGTCCAACCCGCTCTCAAGAAGTTATCCGGTTATAGCAGTGGATGGCAACCCAAATTTATCTTAGCCCAAAATCGCTGTTTACTACGCGGCGGGCCCAGAGAAACCTATGTTTGGGGTAACTTAACCTATACTCCCCAAGGTAATGAATTTGATTTAGCCCCCGGTTTACAAATTTCTGCGAATTTAGTTAATTTAGCCGGAACCACTGGGTTGGCTGTCATTCCTGCTGGAAAAGAGCAAATTCATCCGGGGGAATGGGTGCAAGTGCTGGCTATTTAAGGCTGAAGATTGGGGGTTTCTTGGGCTTCATTTTTCAGCCAATAGTCTATATCTAGGGTTTCGATCGTGGAAAATGATCGATGGGATTGAGTTGGCGATCGCACTATGCTATCCCTAACTAGAAGATGACACAGGAGTATGAGGGTTACAACCGCTCAAATAGCACTCGATAAACAGGTTCACCTTTGGCATCAGTAGCCATTTCTCGCTCCGTTTGCACGGGTAAAGGATTCTCCTCTAACCAGTCACCAGAACGGGAAAAACTAGAGTGCATATCGAAAAAACTTCGCATCTGTAAAGCAACCTCCTCCACATCCGATTGTAGAAAAACCTGCCCTCCAGCTATGATAAACTGGGCTAAAACATCCACCAACTCATCCTGAACCACTCGCCGTTTTTGATGTCTGTGCTTAAACCAAGGATCGGGAAACTGAATGCTCACATACTTTAGCCTGTTTTCAGGAAAAGAACTGAGGATATCTTTCAGGCAAATATTGGCATTACAAAACAGATAATGGAGATTGCTTAAATTCTGGCGATCGCGCCATTCATTAGCCTCTATCACCAAAGGTTCCCGAATTTCTAAACCCAGGAAATTCCAGTCTAATCGCTGTTGGGCAATTTCCCATAAAAACCGGCCCCTTCCACAACCAATATCTAAATGCAGAGGTTGCTGTAAATGGGGATAAACTTCTGACCAATTGGGGATAGGAACCGGCTCTTGAAATTTCCGGCTTAATGGATTAACATGCTGACGCACACGCACTCGTCCCAAAGGATAACCTCCTTTTTTCTCTCCTATCTCCTATGCATAAGACCAAAATCTGGCCCACCCTAGGAACCTATATTATACTGCTTATCATAGCATTTATGATGCTCTTGCCGCTACTCTGGTTAGCCAGTACCTCGCTGAAATCAGCCGGTGAAAATATTTTTCAATTCCCACCCCAACTGATTCCAGAGCAACCAACCTTGAGTAACTTTATCGAAGTCTGGAAAACGAATCCCTTTGACCGCTATTTATTCAATAGTTTCTGGATTTCTGCTCTGACGGTGGCACTCAATTTACTCTTTTGTTCCCTGGCGGCTTATCCCTTAGCGCGGCTGAATTTCCAAGGACGGCAACTGATTTTCAATCTAATTGTAGCTACCATTTTAATCCCTTTCCAAATTGTAATGATTCCTCTCTATATTTTAATGGTACAATTGGGATTAAGAAATACTTATTTAGGGGTAATGTTACCCTCTCTAGCTTCTGCTTTTGGGATTTTCTTATTACGCCAAGCCTTTCAAGGTGTACCCAAAGAATTAGAAGAAGCAGCGCGGATGGATGGCTGTTCAGAATGGGAAATTTGGTGGTGTGTGATGCTGCCTGCTGTCCGTCCGGCATTAGTCACTTTGGCAATTTTTGTGTTTATTGGATCGTGGAGTGATTTTTTATGGCCGTTGATTATTTTAGATCAACCGGAAATGTTTACGCTGCCTCTGGGTGTGCAACGGTTAGCAGGCACATTTTCTTTAGATTGGCGTTTAATTGCGGCGGGATCGATGATTTCAATTTTGCCGATTTTACTGCTGTTTACGTTCGTGCAACGGTATATTATGTCTACAGATGCAGGCAGTGGTTTGAAAGGTTAGAATGATACCCCTACGCCCTCGTAAGGGGTGGTGGAAATGTGATAATTTCTAGTTTTTAGTTTTGCATTTTTGATGTTTAATGGTTAAACTATTCACATCTAGTGTGGTTCAAGCTCCATGAATCAGGTTTGATTATTGTCATTTTCTCAAAGAATCGTGATTGAACAGCAGTTATATCAAGACGGGATTCAAAAAGCAAGTCAAAAGGATTATGAGGGAGCGATCGCCCTTTTTACTGAAGCCATTACCCTAAACCCAGATTGGGCAGATCCTTACTATCAAAGGGGTTTAGCCCACTTTGACTCTGGGCAAATCTATCCCGCTATCTCCGATTATACCCAAGCCATAGAGCGCGATCGCTACCATAGTCAAGCCTACTACGCCCGCGCCCTTGCCCGCATCAGCCTTAAAAACCTCCCCGGAAGCCTCGAAGACATCAATTGGGTAATTCAGCGCCAACCTGACTTTGCGGCTGCCTATCAACTGCGGGGAACCGTCGAGCGGAAAATGGGTAATACTCAAAGTGCGATCGCCAATTTCAAACAAGCGGCCTATCTTTATTTAGACCAAAAAGATAAAGAAAACGCCAGTCGCTGTCTCGCTCTGATGCAGCAACTCAAACCCAAAGAACACCCCCCAAAATCTACCGTCCCATCCCTCCCTTTAATCACCGAATCTGACTTTTATCAAAACCTCATTGACAAAGCGCAACAAGGAAAACCTCAAGAAGCCCAAGAAGAATTAAATTGGATCTTAAAAACCGATCCAGATGATCCTCGTGCCTACGGTTGTCGAGGAATTATCTATTGTCAACTGGGCGAATATCAAAACGCCATCTCCGACTTTAACCGCGCCCTTTCCCTTAACTTCAAAGACCCTATTATTTATCGCAATCGAGGCAAAGCACGCGCCCAGATTGGCGATCATTTAGGAGCGATAGAAGACTTTAATCAAGCTTTAAATAATGAAAGTAACGATCCCCTCATTTACATTGCCAGAGGAGATGCTTATCGGTTAACCAGTCACTACGCCCAAGCGATCCAAGACTATACTACTGCTCTCAATCTCGATCCCAATAATGGCACAGCCTATTATAGTCGAGGACTCGCCCATGCTTGCTTAGAAGAAATGCAAGCAGCCATTGCCGACTATCAACGGGCAGCCAGTAAGTTTTGCGAACAAGAAAAATGGTCAGACTACAATCAAGCCATCTTCCAACTGAAGAAACTGCAAAAAGCGGTTCCCCAAACTAACACGATTCAACTCGAATCTCTCCTCCGTCAACGTTTATTACGCTTCGTTGGAGGTCATTGGGAAATTGCACAGAGACTCATCGATCAAGCCAAGCAAGATTATCCTGGAATGGCTCAAGAATGGTATCTGGAAAAAGTAATTACTGATTTAGAGCAGAAGTAAGATCCTAGTTCTTGAAACGCAAAAAAAAACGCTCCCCTTAAGGAGAGCGTTTTTTGATTAAATCAGTTGATTAAAACTGGAATTAACCGTTGATAGAAGGAGCAGTTAAAGCTACAGGAGCAGCTTCACCAGCAGCCAAGTCTAAGGGGAAGTTGTGAGCGTTGCGCTCGTGCATTACTTCCATACCCAGGTTAGCGCGGTTGATTACATCTGCCCAAGTGTTGATAACATGACCTTGGGAATCCATGATGGATTGGTTGAAGTTGAATCCATTCAGGTTGAACGCCATGGTGCTTACGCCCAGTGCAGTAAACCAGATTCCGACTACCGGCCAAGCTCCTAAGAAGAAGTGAAGGCTACGGCTGTTGTTGAAAGAAGCGTATTGGAAGATTAAACGTCCGAAGTATCCGTGAGCGGCTACGATGTTGTAGGTTTCTTCTTCTTGTCCGAATTTGTAACCGTAGTTTTGAGATTCAACTTCGGTGGTTTCACGAACTAAGGAAGAGGTTACCAAACTACCATGCATAGCGGAGAACAGAGAACCTCCGAATACACCAGCTACTCCCAGCATGTGGAAGGGGTGCATGAGGATGTTGTGTTCTGCTTGGAATACAATCATGAAGTTGAAGGTTCCGCTAATTCCTAAAGGCATTCCATCAGAGAAGCTTCCTTGTCCGATGGGGTAGATTAAGAATACAGCAGTTGCAGCAGCTACAGGGGCGCTGTAAGCTACGCAAATCCAAGGACGCATTCCTAAGCGGTAGCTCAGTTCCCACTCACGACCCATGTAAGCGAATACACCGATCAGGAAGTGGAAAATAACGAGCTGGTAGGGGCCTCCGTTGTACAACCACTCATCTAAGGAAGCAGCTTCCCAGATGGGGTAGAAGTGCAGACCGATCGCATTTGAAGAAGGAACAACTGCACCAGAGATGATGTTGTTTCCGTACAGCAAGGAACCGGCTACGGGTTCGCGGATGCCATCGATGTCTACGGGAGGAGCTGCTACGAAAGCGATGATGTAGCAGATGGTTGCGGTTAGGAGGGTGGGGATCATCAGTACGCCGAACCAGCCTACATAAAGGCGGTTTTCGGTTGAGGTTACCCACTGGCAGAACCGCTCCCAAGCGCTCGCGTTGGAGCTTTGTTGAAGAGTTGTGGTCATGTTTTTATGATTGCTATTTATTTTTCTAGGTTCTGTGGCGGTTTTTTTCCGTCCACATCTTTAAGTTAACCCATTCTTTGAGTTTTGTAAAGGGTTTTCAGAATTTTTTTTCGAGGTTCTCTGAATGACTCCCTAAGCTTGGACTACAGTCTCTCATCTGCCTAAACTAGAGTCAGACTTAGGAACCCAAGAAATGTTAAGAACTGTAACGTATAGCCCCGCCTATACCCTAGTGCCGACCTATGAGTGCTTTAATCGGTGTACTTACTGCAATTTCCGAGGGAGTCCTGGTGAGGAGAGCAGGCTAAGTCTGGCAGAAGCTCAACAAATCTTAGAGTCCTTATCTGAATTGGGGATTAGCGAGATATTAATCCTCAGTGGTGAAGTCCATCCGGATCATCCTAGCCGTGGATCTTGGTTAGAGCGAATCGCTGCATTGGGGGAGTTGGCACTCTCCTACGGGTTTTTGCCCCATACTAATGTGGGGCCGTTGAGCGTTAAGGAGATGGCTTGCTTAAAAGACGTTAATGTTTCCATGGGATTGATGGTAGAACAGGTCTCTGAGCGATTTTTGCAAACCGTCCATACTCATGCACCGAGTAAGGAGCCGAGATTAAGACTAGAGCAGTTAAGATGGGCTGGAGAACTGGGAATTCCGTTTACGACGGGGATTTTGGTAGGCATTGGGGAAACTCAAGCCGAGAGAGTGGAGAGTTTGGAGGCGATCGCCCAAATTCATCAGAGCTATCATCATATTCAGGAAGTCATCCTTCAACCCTATAGTCCTGGAAGCCAACAAACCAGCACCTTACCCGGATTTGACTTAACTCAACTGCCCTCTCTAGTTGCCCTCGCTCGTCGCATCCTTCCCCCAGAGATTGTCCTGCAAATTCCCCCCAACCTAGTCAATCATCCCGACATTCTCTTATCTTGTTTAGACGCAGGGGCAACTGATTTGGGTGGACTTAGCCCCAAAGATGAAGTTAATCCTGATTATCCCCATCCCTCTCTCCCCTATTTACAAACCCTTCTAGAGCCTTACGGATGGCATCTGCAACCGCGCTTACCCCTCTATCCCCAATTTGACTGCTGGTTATCGCCCAAGTTGAAACGAGCAGTTCAGAGCTGGCGAGAAAAAATTCCCGTTAGGGTCTAGTCAAAATTCACTTGATTCTGTTATTCTAGAAAGAGTGGGCTAAACAGGGCGACATAGCCAAGCGGTAAGGCCGAGGTCTGCAAAACCTCTATCCCCCGGTTCGAATCCGGGTGTCGCCTTTAAGTTGAGAGAAAAAGAGTAAGAATGAATGTCAACGATACTGTCTTAGATATTAAGGGCAGGCGATCGCATCACTGCGATTATAAGGTCTTTGAGATTTCAACCCAGTGAAAGCAAAAGCACAAAATTTCTCTCAAATCAAATGGTCATAGTACCATTTACCTCTCCCGCAACCAAAGTAGTTGTTCTGGCTAAATCACTAAAGTTGCCTGTTGCAGTCAAACTAGAGGCACTTAAGTTATTGATCGCAAAACTACTTGCTAATGAGTTTAGAGCATTATTAATCACTGTAACATTCGCCAAGTTACCTGTACCTGGGCGAATCGTCAAGCCATTAAAGGACTGACTGATATTATTATTCGAGAGTGTAATGGATGCACCAAAATTGCCATCCCGTAAACGAATACCACCATTCATCGAATTATTGCTCGTATTTGCAGAAGTAATAACATTATCAGAAATAGTGACATTTTGGGTCGTAAAGCCAGCAATATTATTCGCCAGTTGAATCCCATCTTCTGTCATATTGGTAATGGTGTTATTAGAAATATTTCCCCCCACTATTCCACTGATATTGATCCCCCGACTCGCCATTCCCGTAATATCTCGAATTTCATTTCCAGAGATCGTTAATCCCGTAACACCGAGCAAGAATATCCCATTTTTATCCGTATTTCCGCCACTGGTGGTTACATTGCGAATCAGATTATTAGAAATCGTCAAATTTTCGGTACTTAATCCATTGCCACCCATTTGAGCATTAAAGATCGCTTGCTCATTGGTTACATTTTCAATAATGTTATTCGTAATCACAGAGTTATTCCCCGATCCAGTGGTTTCAATTGCCATTGAACTATCGGGTGGATCGATCCGAAATCCATCTAGAGTTACTGTACCATCATTGGTTAATATTGTTCCGCTATCCCAAGTAATTCGTCCAGTAATATTCGATTCTGAATTGCGCGAACCTTTACCAGAAATTCCGGCATTAGCTCCCCTTAAGTTGACCGGTTTATTGATGCTAACGATTTCATTATAATTACCGGCTCTCACTTCTACAATACCGGGCGCTGTATTCGTTCCACCGGTATTCATAATGCCGCTATTAATAGCATCAAAGGCATTAATGCCAACAACGGCTTGTCCTCCTTCGACTGTCTCACTGGCAGTGGTGTAAGCATTGGATACATAAACGGTTTCATTATCATAGATGGTTGCTTCACCCGTATTAGGATTACCCACAGTATATGAACCACTAGATTCTAGATTTAGACTAATGGTTTTAGCGCCATCAAATAAGGTGTCATCTAGAGGATTTACCGTAATGGTTGTTTCGGTTTCTCCTGCGGCAATGGTTGCTGTACCATTGAGAGATTGATAATCTGTGCCATTAATAGCTGTGCCACCTATGGTATAGGTAACGGTTAGAGCTTCATTAAGACTTCCCCCGGTACGACTGAGGGTGAATGTGGCAGCATCTGGAGTTCCAGTGGAGGGATTTTTTTCTGCGGCAACGCCATCAGTAACTTGTAGGGTTACTGTGGATTGAGGAGTGGGAGTAGGGGTAGGAGATAAAGCTAAGATGGCTTCAGCTAAAGCAAACATATCTACCCGTTTATAGGTGGCATTAGTGTTGGTAACATTATCATCTTCATCGTCGCCATCAAACACAGAAACTCCCGTATCTTTGAGCAGGGTTTCAAACTCAGCAGGAGTCAATTTTCTGCTCAGAGTTTGCACGGCTAACTGTTGGGCTAAAACGGCCATTCCTGCCACATGGGGGGCTGCTTGGGAAGTGCCAGAATAACCGGCAAACTCTGGAGATGTTTCTTGGAGTTTCGGAAATGCGCCAAAAATAACTGAACCCGGTGCAAAAGCAGTAATTAAATCAGGGTGACGCTGAGAAAATGGTGTAATATGATCTGCGGCTGTAGTGTTGGAAGTAGCATCACCGAAGCTAGAAAATACTTGTGGGCCAACATTAGCATCATAAACGGCTCCGATCGCCAGGCTATTGATATCAGCAGCAGGATACTTGATCCCAGGCTGGCTATTATTTTTCTTAAAATTATTACCGGAAGATGAAACAACTATTACATTTTTTTCGGCGAGTTGTTGAAGTTCATCAGAAATGGGGCCATTAGAGAATAATTGATCGTAGTTGCCACCACCTAATGACATATTAACACTGGCAATATTGTAGTTCTCTACATTTTTCCAAACCCATTGTAACCCTTGCTGGATAGCACTCCATACATCGTTTTTTTCTGTATCACTAAAAACTTTGAAGTTAATGACATTTGCACCGGGTGCTACACCAGGATATTGGCTATCCGAAGAGGCAATAATACTGGCAACATTTGTGCCATGACCTTTATAATCTGAAGCGTCTGGATCGCTATCAGCGTAATTTTTTTCATAAACAACTCGACCTCCAAAGGCAGGATGATTTTTGTCAATACCAGTGTCTAGTACAACAGTGCTAAAGTTTGTACCATTAACACTGTTAAAACGTGGATTGGATTGGAGATTCTTTAAACCGATGAGTGACCCAGAAATATCCGTATCAAGCTCAACGGGTAAGTTAGAAATAGTTGTAGTGACTCCAGGAATTTGTGGAGTAATGCGGGTGTTGAGCAAGTAGTTAGTAGGAGCATTGCTGGTTATCCGGAGGCGATAGAGACCGTCGGGGAGTTCTCCAGAGATGACGGAGGTGTTGTTTGCTAGTTGTCCGTTGAGGACAACGTTACCTTCTTCGTCTAAGACATCGACAGTCGCCAAAGCAGTGAGTCCAGTTAGGGATAACTCGAAAGTGTTGGTTGCGCCGAGGCTGAACTTGTAGTAGTCGGCGGCATCGCTACCGCCGACGCTTTGGGAGAAGGTGCGGGTAGTAGAGGCAAAGGAGATGCTGCTGGCGGTTTCTAGGGTGTTTCCGGGATCGGTTTCTATGGGGGTGACTTCAGCCGCAGGTGCGAGGATTGAGAGGGTTGGTGCGGGAGCAGGAGAAGATGAGGGAATATTGGGTACAGAAGGTAGGGGTGATGGGGATGAGGTGCTGCTGGGTTGGGGAATGAGGGTGCTGGTGAATTGGGATGAGTCGAGGCTGGTTGCATTGATGCCTTGGAAAATGCCGATAATGGCTCCGGTGGTGCGATCGCTCACTACAGTATCCTCGCCCCGTTGACTCACCAGCAGCGTCTCAAAGGTGACTCCTGGGGCGAGACCTATTTTATCTTGTCCTGGAGTAAAGTCCAGGATGATATCTTGTCCACTGCCTAAAACAAAGAGATCTTCGCCAGAGCCGCCGACTAGGGTATCGTCGCCTAAGTCACCATAGAGGATATCGTTACCGCGATCGCCAGAAACCCAATCATTCCCCTGTCCGCCACGCACACAATCATCCCCTTGACCGCCATGTACGGTATCATTGCCCAAATTTCCATTCACATAGTCCCCATCTGGATTGCCGACGATCAAATCATCATCGAGTCCTCCCCAAATACTATCTGCACCTGTTCCGCCTAAAAGGACATCATTTCCTTGGTTACCATAGAGTTGATCGTTGCCTGCATTGCCAGCAATAATATCTGCGCCCTCCAATCCCCAAACGATATCATTTTGTTGAGTTTCTACAATTAAGTCATTCTCCGATGTTCCGAAGCGAATCATGGGTATTGCCTCCTGAATGGGTAGATGATAGACCTTGTGGGGTAAGGGTTGGAGGAGAAAAAGAGGAGAAATCAGAACGGTTCTGATTTCTGCACCTCTTGCGTTTATGTCTTCGTGTCTCCACATTAACTAATTTAGTTCATCTAACAGCAAAAGGCTTAAAAATTAAGATAAATTACTATTGTTTTGCGATCTTTTTTTGGTCAAATTAATAATAATATCAGATGGAGGCGCAAAAACTGACTCACTTTGACTCATTTTTGATAGACCCTGCCCCGATGGGTGAGGGGTAAATGTAAATTTATGTAACAATTTCGTCAAAAGCGCATAAAAACCGAGGCTAAAAACTGAGAACCCTATGGAGGGGTAATGCACTTCTCCAGTTGTTGCGATCGCAAGATAGGGTTATGGCAGATACACTTAAAGCCTCGAAAGCAGGTCTAGACCTCGTTTCTAAAGCCATTCGCCAAAAAGAATGGACAAAAACTCAAACCGCTCTCTGGTGGACGGATGCTCAAACCTCCCAAGCCACCCTACGCAGATTTTGGCGCAGAATTCCGATTAATCGACAGACCTTTCAAAGTATCTGTCAGGTAGCGGGAGTAGACTGGGAGAAAGTGGCAGAAATTGAAGATTTACCTGATGAAGATAATCCTCAAGGCTCCCTGATGGAATTAAGTCTGTTGCGCTATCTCTCCATTCTCCTGCTGCTGAAAACCTAACTCTGAAGATGGGGTAATACAATAGAATATCTGGATTGAGTTCCTCGGAGGTTTTCCCGTTTTGGCAGATGCTTGTTCTCAAGATTCCGGCTCTTGTTATCACGTTTCCCCTCCCGGACAACCCAAGAAATCGCCCAAATTGGGCGATCGCCTCAAAGCCATCTCCTCCAAAGTTTCCCAGGCAATAGGCTTTGAATGGATGTACTTTCATCTCAATTACTCGGACTGTGTAGAACTCTATGCACCCGAACCGGTGGTTGCTGCTTATATCAACGATCACCCCAGTTGGTTTACCCGATGTGCCCTCCCCATGAAAGCCATCCCCATTGGAGAGAGTGGCTATGATTTACTCATTGGTCGTTATGGAGCCTTTCAATTTGAAGTCGAAGTCAGAATCGGATTAGAACTCATCCCCCGCGATCAAGCCGGAGTTTATCGCATCTGTAGCATCGATCTCCCCGACTATACTCCCCCAGGCTATCAAGTCAACTTCCATGGGCAATTTTACCTGGCTGAAGTGGCCTGTTGTCCGACTCCCGAATATCTTCAGGAATTACAAACCTATCTGATCTTACCTTCTCCCTTACCGGAAGTGATGACGCGCTGGGAATGGAGTCTAGACTTAACCGTAGGCGTGAAATTTCCCCAGTTTATCCATTGCTTACCCCCGTCTCTGATTCAAACGACCAGCGATCGCCTCTTAGCACAAATTGTCCGCGAAGTTTCCCGTCGTTTGGGTAAAAAAGTACAACAAGACTTTCATCAAACTCTGTCAATGAGGGAATAGGGAACAGGGAACAGGCAAAAGGCAATTGCCGCATGTCTGGAGTGTCTCCCCATTCCCCCATTCCCCCACTCCCCCACTCCCCCACTCCCCCATTCCCCCATTCCCCCACTCCCCCACTCCCCCATTCCCCCACTCCCCCACTCCCCCATTCCCCCACTCCCCCATTCCCCCACTCCCCCACTCCCCCATTCCCTACCCCAACCCTGCCATCCTCTGTCAGAATAGAATAAACTGCGACTATTGTTTGCTCTTCCGGCCATGGCCTACTGCTTAAATCCCAATTGCACCCACCCCGAAAATCCACAGAATGCAGAGGTCTGTCAAACCTGTGGAAAACCCTTAACTGAACTACTTAGGGGTCGATATCGAGTCCTTAAACCCCTAGGACGGGGGGGTATGGGTCGTACTTACCTTGCTGTGGATGAAGATAAACTTCGTAGCTTCTGCGTGATTAAACAGTTTTCTCCCCAAATTCGAGCCACAGGGGAGCGACGAGAAAAATCAGTACAAAAATCCACGGATTTGTTTTACCAAGAAGCCATGCGCTTGCATGAGTTAGGGGAACATACCCAAATTCCTACCCTATTAGCCTATTTTGAACATCAGGAACAGTTATATTTAGTTCAACAACTGATTCGCGGCCCTACCCTATGGCAAGAACTCAAGCATCAAGGAGCCTTTAGCGAAAAACAAATTTGGGCGGTACTCGAACAATTATTGCCCGTTTTAGAGTATATCCATGGGTATAATGTTGTGCATCGAGATATTAAGCCGACCAATATTATTCGCCGTAAACAAGACCAAAAACTGGTGTTAATTGATTTTGGCATTGCTAAACAGTTAACCGCTACAGGAATGGCTAGGGTAGGGACAAAAATAGGGACAGAAGGTTATGCTCCCATGGAACAAATTCGGAGTGGTCGTGCTTATCCAGCCAGCGATTTGTATAGTTTAGGGGTGACTTGTATTCATTTGTTAACGGGGTTATCCCCTGATGAATTATTCGATCCCTTAACGGGGAATTGGTTATGGCGAGAAACTCTGAAAGAACAAGGAATAGTGATTAGCGATCGCCTGGGGCAAATTTTAGATAAACTGCTCAAAGATATTGTCAGCGATCGCTATCAGTCTGCCCAGTCCGTGATTGCGGATATGAATCCTGTACCCAGTCTTCCTCATGTGATTTTACCCGAAGGGTATGTCATGCCTCCTCTATCGGTTCAAGATTGGCATTGTGTCCATACCCTGCATCATCACAATGGCAAAATTCAGGATCTGGCTATCCATCCCCAAAGCAATCTGGTGGTTAGTTCCAGTGATGATAAAACGCTCTGTTTGTGGCGGTTGAGTGGATCGAAATTAGAAAAAGTTTCTCTCTTGTCTACCTTAACTGGCCATGAGGCTTCTGTAGGAGCTGTGGCTATTCATCCAGAAGGGGAATTATTGGTCAGTGGCAGTCATGATAAGCGTATTTTATTCTGGCATTTACCCCAGTCCCTCGATCGAGAAATGATTCATACAGAACCCATTTTGGTTTTAAACGATCATCGCGATTGGGTGAATACTCTGGCTTTTAGTCCCAGTGGGAGTTTATTAGCGAGTGGCTCAAATGATAAAACGGTACGAGTACGACAGTTGGCAGTTACTCCGGATGGTGAATGGGAACAGTTACCCCTGTTAACCTTAAGTGGGCATACGGATGGTATTAATGCTCTGGCTTTTAGCGCTGATGGTCGCTGGTTAGCTAGTGGGGGAGAAGATCGAGTGGTGAAGGTTTGGGATGTGGAAAATGGAACTCTCTATCTGAATTTACCCCGCCATGCTCAACGAATTAATGCTTTGGCCTTTAATCCCCAGAATCAGATTTTGGCTAGTGGGAGTGATGATGGTACGATTCGGATCTGGGATACTCTTAAAGGTCATCAAATCCGTACTTTAACGGAACATGGGGATTCTATTTTTGGCTTAGTCTTTAGTCCAGATGGTCAGGCATTGTTTAGTAGTAGCCGCGATCGAACCATCAAAATCTGGGACTTGGAGAAGTGGAAAGTCATTTCTACCTTAGACGATCATTCCTGGTGGGTCAAGGCGATCGCCCTCAGTCAAGAGGGTCAAACTTTAGTTACCGGTAGCGGGGATGCTACGATCAAGATTTGGCGCAAGGGGTAATGGGTTTTCTCCCCATCTTTCTATCTCCTAACCTAATCGCAGGATACTCGACGCAAGCCTAGCCATCCCCCTAACCCACCAACTAATGCACCAAACGCCAGCAGTAGGAAAAACAAGGTTTTGGTATCGGTATAGATATGCCAATGGGAGTCTTGAAGGGGGGAGAGCAGGGGAATTAGGGATAACTCTTGGGTGAACAACTTTAGGGATACTTGCTCAAACCCTTGAACGATGCTCCAGGCGATTGCCCCCCCAACACCCCCTAGAATTACCCCTTGAATCATAAAGGGTAAGCGAATCCACCAGCGCGAGGCTCCCACGAGGTGCATGATTTCGATTTCTCGGCGACGGGAGACTACAATTAACTCAATGGTAGTGGTCATGACGGCGATCGCACTCACCATTAACACCATCGTAATCCCCAAGCTCAACACTCGCAATCCTCGGTTAATCGTTGAGAGCATTTCTAACGCTGCTTCTCCGTAAATCACCTCATCCACTCCAGATAACTGCTCTAACTGGGGAACCAAACCCCTAAGCGCCTCTGGAGACTCAGCCTTTACCCTCAACTCATCCACCAAAGGATTCGTCGGTAAAATCTCTGTAGCCGTATCTGGAGAGTTTAAGCCCAACTCGGTCAACAACGCCATCCAAGCCTCTTCCTTAGCAATATCCTCCACCTGCACCACCCCTGGCAGCTCCGCCACCTTTGCCACCAAAGGCTTCGCCCGAAAATCTGCATCCAAATATACTGAGACCTCTAACTGACTGCCGAACTGATTGGCCAAACCCTCTAACTGCCAAGCCACTTGCCAGCTTAACCCGAACAAAAATAACAACACCGTCACTGTACTAATTGCCGCCCAATTCATCCATCCCCCACGGCGCAACCCCAACTGTACCTCACTCCACAGATAGCCCAACTTAACCACCATCAGAAAAATCCCCATTAAATCGCGATCGCTTTGAAAATTAGCATAAACCTGCTATCTTGTGACCCAGAAACATCAACCCCTGACCTAATAGCGATCGTCCCCCAACGACCCAAAATCAGCAGTTTTCCGGAAACCTCTAAAAAATTTGTGTTGATGGGGGAGAACCAAGCATACAATCAAGCATACAATTAGGAATCAGGCCAAAGCGCTCCCCTAGGTTTTCTGGGAGTTGTCATCTAAAATAAACAAGTCCTAACGGTGAGGTAGTGAACAAATGTCAACAATCTTTGGAACTCCTGGTAACGACCTTTTACGGGGAACCGCCGGTTCCGACAATCTTTTCGGCTTACAAGGCGATGATTTTCTCGAAGGCAGAGAATCAGGCGACTTCTTATCCGGTAATGAAGGTAACGATTTTCTTTCCGGTAACACCGGTAATGACAGTCTCCGAGGGGGGCAGAACAACGATACTCTCTTCGGCGGACAAGACGATGATACCCTTCTCGGAGACTTAGGGGATGACTTCGTTTCTGGAGATCTAGGTAATGACTCCCTACTGGGCAACCAAGGCAATGATATCCTCACAGGAGGTATGGGTAATGACATCCTCTACGGAGGACAAGACCAAGACACCCTCTATGGTGGACAAGGCGCAGACTTCCTTTCCGGAGACCTAGGAAACGATACCCTATTTGGCGACCTCGGGCCCGATACCCTAGTCGGTGGAGCCGGGAAAGATGTTTTTGTCCTATCGCGCAAGAACATTGCTGGCAGCCCCCCCACATCAGGCGGCCCTGCAATTACCGATGCAGACATCATTACAGACTTTCAAGACGGAGTAGACCTCATTGGTATTCAAGATGGTCTCCAATTTACCAACCTCTCCATTCAAGCCGGTACTGGTCAATTTGCTGGCAGTACCGTTATCCGAGACCTAGTAACCGGTAACTTCCTAGCCATTCTTCCAGGGATTAACCCAGCTCAGATTACCGCAGATGACTTTACCACAGATTTAGTCAATCCTATCACCGGGCCAACGCCAACTCCCACACCGACACCAACACCGACACCAACACCGACACCTACCCCTACCCCTGTTCCGCCTCCCGTCCCTTCCACGGTAACTTTAACCTTAAATGATGGCATAGCCTTTGAACCCGATGCAGCCAATACAGCTACATTCACTGTTACCCGTGCAGGAGGAAGCACAGAGGCTGCACTGACAGTGAATTATACGATTGGAGGTACAGCAGTTAATGGCACTGATTATCAAGCCCTGAGTGGTAGTGTCACCATTCCTGCTGGAGCAACAGAAGCAGTCCTGACTGTTAATCCCATTGATGATTTATTGTTTGATGGAGCCAAAACGGTTGATTTAGCTCTAGCCGCAAGTGGGTTTTATGTCGTCGGCACATCCAGTACAGGTCAAGCCACCATCTACGACAACGAAACAGTTTATGTTGATGATGCCTATACCACTGCTGGTGTCAAGGTTGAAGGAGGTCAAGCGGTTGTTGGTCTTAATGCTTTTAACAATATTAATTCTGGTATTGCAAATGCTGGCGGTGATATTGGTGGCCCAACTCCTGGCATTGTAGAAGTTCGTGCTGGAACTTATGATGAAATTGTTAACATCAGCAGAACTATTAATTTAAAAGGCCCGAATGCAGGGGTTGCTGGCAATGCAACAACTCGTAACCCAGAAGCAATTATTGGAACAACAACTGGTCGTATTCAGTGGGATGATGGATCGTTCAATCACAACCTAGGGCCAGTCACTATCAATGGTTTTCGGATTGATCCTCCTGATAACCTAATTGGAATCAACACCACAGGTGCAGGTAATAATAGTGTGATTACCAATAATATCATTGAGAATGTGACCAATGAACAAGCCATCTTTAATGCAATTGAGGGTCCTACTAACAAGCTCAGTACCTCTAATCTGACCATCTCTAATAACTTGATTCGCAATGTGACAGGAGGTAATCCTCTCGCCAATCCCAATGGAATTTTCTTGTTAGGAGTTACTGGATTAACCATTGAGAATAATGACATTCAGAATATTACTGGAACGGGTAGCCGAGGTATCAATGTCAGTGGTATTGTGGGTGGAACAATTTCTAAGAATATCATTAACAGTACGACGGAAGACGGGATTCAGCTTGCGAATAATATAGCAGGGTTTGTGACCGGAAATGTCACCATCTCTGATAACACGATTACTGCTGCTAATACTTCTGGTAATGCAGCTAATGGTGGTATTCGTTTGCGCGACGGTGGATTTGGTGCAGCTATCAATGTTACAGGTAATAAGGTTAGCACTAGCTTCAATGATTTAGCGATTCGATCGAGTACAGGTAGCTTGGCTAATGTTACGGTGACGAATAATGCTTTTGCTAGTGCATTAGGCTTTGCCATTACTAACTTGAGTGGTAGTGCGCTTACTGCAACTGGTAACTTTAGTGACTTAGCAAGAACTACTGCACTTGTTGCTGGTGACATCAATCAAAGTCCAGGGACTATAACCTTAATCTAGTAATAGGGTGGGCAGGATAAGTAACCCATAATGTAACTTCTACAACTCTGCCCACCTTACGAGGACGTGCTTTATCAACCTGCCCAACCCAATATCGACACCATCATATCTGGTGGGTTGATGGGTGGGGCGGGTTTCGGCTTCTTGGACATGAATAGAGGATTGATTTATGGGTCTTCTAGATTTGGGTGTATCCCGCCCTATGGGATAATTCCATGGATGAACCATGATGCGAACCTGCCTCACTGCCCCTGTTCTTTCTTTCCGTACAATACTTGAACGGCTTGTTGTAAATGCGATCGCCCCAAACGACTGGCGCGAATGGCCGTTTTTTTGAAGGCGGAATTCTTAACAAAAGCTAACTATGGCAGAATTTTGGGCAATTTTGAGCTAGACTTGACCGACGGTGAACTCCGATATAAGACGAGCATTGGCGATCGCGTCAGGAATGCGGATCATTGTCGCCAGGGTTGAATAGCAGGAATTGTTGACTTCAGATGGCAAAACGGCGCAATAATCGTCCCTTTGGACGACGAACTTTAGAGCAGGTTGAACAGAGGGGACGCGCTCAGGCTGAGAGTCGGGCGGCTTTCTTGCGGGGAGGCTTCATTTACCGGCTGTATCGTTTTTTTCCTTTTTGGATGATCCAATTGCTGCCGTTTATTCAGCAGGATGTGCTGGATCTGTTGCGTCGAGAGCGGGAGGAAGAGGAAGAAGCCGCCCCAGAGGTTGAAGCGGTAGAAACGGTTACGGCTCCAGTGGTGGGGTCGCGTAGAGACTGGGTTTATACGGAGTATCGATGTGTTTGGGGCGATCCCTTGGGGTGCGATCGTCCTCGTCAGAGTATTGAGGCGGATGGGGAGACGAAGGTTTGTCTTAGATGTGGGTTTCCGGCGATTTTGCGCCCGAAAGCGGAGATTATCGGCCATCGGGGCCGGTATCGGGTGACAGAGTTTCTGGGCAGTCGGGGCATGGGACGGCTGTATAAAGGGGTGCAGGTGGTGAATGGTGCGCCGGTAGTGATTAAGGAGTATTTGCTACCGAAGCGCTATTTTAATACTCAGGAAGCCCAGAATTATAAGGATAATTTTGAGAATGTGGCTGGGGCTGTTTTGGCTGATGGTCGGGCCCAGGATTTTCGGGTGTTGAGTTTTGGGGATGCCATTGGCGATCGCCATGAGGAACGCTGTTATGTGGTGACGGAGGGGTTGGCGAATTTATACCCGACGTTGAGGGTTTACTTGCAACAAAAGGGAGCTATGGATGGGTGGGAACTTTTGCATTTCTTGAATCAGGTTTTGCAAAGTTTAGAGTCGTTGCATGGACAAAAATATCGCCTGCCCTCAAGCCAAATTCAAGGGGGATTATCCCATGGTAATTTAAGTTTAGATAGTCTGCTGATTTTGCCCCAAGAACAACAGTTTTTTGAGTTTCCCCAATTCCTAATTTATTTGTCGGATTTGTGGTTGTGGGAATATCGTTTTTTTTCGCCAACGATGACGATAAAACGACCGACCTTAAGCCAAGATTTACGAGATTTGGGTCACATCAGTTTTGCTTTACTCACGGGTACTTGGTCAGAGGAAGAAAAAAGTTTAAATCCGAAGTTGCCCCAGAATTGGCCGGAGGTCGATCCGAAACTTCAACAGTTTATTTGGCGTTTATTGGAGGTTGATACGCCATTTCCTAGCGCAGAAGTGGCTCGCCAATCTTTGCCGCAGTTGTCTCGATCTTTAGAGTGGATGGAGTCGGCAGAAATTGAGGAGGAAGAGGAGGTTGTTAAACCTAAATATCGCTGGTGGTGGTTAATTTGGCTGCTGCTGGTTTTGGGTTTGGGGAGTGGTTTAGGCTGGTGGTTGCTGCGGCGCTCAAATGACAGAGCGACGGCGCAAAATCCGAGGGTTTGTTGTGTGGAGGATGTGGCAGCCGTTCCCCAGGGACGGTTTGAGTATACTGCGGTGGAGAATGGGATTTGGAATTATGTGTTGCAACAACAGAATTTGGTGGCGTTGGGACGGCGTTTGGATGGGGAGTTAGGGCGGCGCATTCCTAAGCTGGAGTTGGTGTATGAGCCGGTGGAGTCTTTGGAGGAGGCAGTTGCTGCTGTGCGGGGCGATCGGGCTGATTTTGCTATTGCTTCGGCGATCGAGGAACCGGATTTAGAAGCCCAACGCATTGCTTATGATGGCTTGGTTATTTTTGTCCCCTTTAGTTACGAGTTTCGCCGGGATTCCCTGCCGCGAACCTTGAAGGGGCAGTTGAGTTTGGATCAAGTGCGGCGCTTGTATACGGGGGAAGTGAGGAATTGGCAGGAGTTGGGCGGCCCGGATTTGCCGGTGAAGTTGTATGTGCCGGAAAATTCGGAATTAATCCGTATTTTTGAGGAGCAGGTGTTGCAAGATCCGGGGGCGATCGCCGCCTTTCGTCAGGGGTTACCGCAACCTAGAAACCCCGATGCTTTGGTGACGATACCCTCGGAGGAGGCGATCGCCGTGCTACCGATTTTTGAGCTATTGCGAACTATGTTAGCCGACTTTGAGGAGCGGGAAATTGGCGCGATCGGGTTTGGGGCGATCGCCCAAGTTTTTGGTCAATGTTCTGTTTATCCCCTAGCCATTTCTACTCAGAATAAAACGGCCGTTCAACCCCTGATTCAAAATAACAATCAACCCCTAAATCCCGGAACTGACCTCTGTAATGATAAAGGCAGTTATTTACCCCATGTAGAATTGTTTCAAACCGGTGAATATCCCTTGGCCTATCCCCTCACTGTCGTTTATGCTCGTGATAATAGCCGTCCTCCAGTGGGGCAAAAATTTGCTGAACTTCTACAAACGGAAGAACTGCAAAATCTATTAGCAAAAACTGGGCTGATTCCCCTAAATCTTAGACCATGATGAATGAATATAACTCCCATAGCTCCTGGGAACCGATCGGCAAGTCTAGCAAAGCGGCTGGTTTTAGTATTCCAGCCCCCTTCCAAACCGATCGCCGACCCACTGATGATATTAATTTTGAGTCTTTACAAAAAGCGGCTCAAAAGATTAAAGATGATCCCTTAAAAGTGCAACAATTAGCGGATCGAGTTTATGCCTTACTCCTGGAAGATTTACAGCAACAAAAAGAACGAAAAGGATCGTACAAAGGACGCTTATCATGAACCAACCCAATCCCTATACTCGACATCGAGCTAACTACATTCTCACCAATCGCTTTTATGTAGAAATTGGCAGCGAAATTAAAGCTTCCTTCAGCGAATGTTCTGGGTTTGGCGTGAATATGAAAAAAGAAACCTTACTCGAAGGAGGAGTCAATGATCGACAACATATTTTAGTCGGCCATGCAGAATTTGATGATGTCACTCTCAAGCGGGGAATGACTAATGATTTGAGCTTCTGGAAGTGGCTTTCCGAAACCCTCAGTAGCTTCCCCAAAACCCGCTATAACCTGAATATCCTTATGTTTAACCAAGCGGGTGAAACTCAGTTACAGTGGTCATTGCTGGAGGCGATACCGGTGAGTTGGAAAGCACCTGCACTACAAGCAGACAGCTCTTCTGTGGCGATCGAGGAACTCACCCTTGCTTATGAAGGCATTGAGCTAATTTTACCTAACCAGCCCCAGAGTCAGAGTATACAGCTTCAGAAAATTCAGAACAAAATGGGGCGATCGCTTCCATATTCTACAACCAACAATCCCCAAGGGCAAACCCGTCAAGAGATCCAACCTAACTTTAAAAAAATATCTCCACGGTTCAGACAGCCATTCTAACCCAATTCTGCACTTTAGCCCCTGCTTAACTGAACACCGACAGAGTTCATCATGACAGAAGACATCACCTCAGAAAGCTTACCCGACATACCATTAGGTGTAAAGCGCCCCTTAGCCACCCATCACCCCTTAGGCCAAACCTTTATCAGCCCCAAGTTTCTCCAGCCTTTGGGAGCCAAAACCATCAGTTTCTTCAATGGCTCAATGATTCAGGGACTACTTATAGATGACAGCTTTGGCAGTGGATTTACGGATAGATTTAGGGAGGGATTAGGCGATCGTCAATTACAAAAATCCCCCCTAACCTCCCAACCCATCCAAACTCTTCAGTCTACCTCCTCAACACCCCCAACAATTCAGCCCTCGCTCCTCCTTCAAGAATCCTCACCAAACCCGCTTCAAAACACATCTGAACTAAACACCCATACCTCATCTGAAAACCCCGACCTTCAACAACACTCATTCCCCAACTACGACACCTCCTCTCAACCCACTATCCAACCTAAACCAGTCCCTAAAAAAAACCTATTGAGTACCAATAAAATATCCCATTTAACATCACAAAAACCCCATAAAAAAACACAACTATTTCGTTCTATTATCACATCCTCTAACCCTCAAACCTCCCAACTCTCAGACCTAACAGACTCTCAATCCGATCTCAATCCCACTATTCACAATCAACTCCCATTAAACCAATCCACTATTCAACCTCAAACCCAATCCTCCAATTTTCCAAACAATCCCTCAACCATAATAAAACCTTTAAATCAGAATTTCACCCTATCTCGTAAAACACCGCCAAAAGCACCTAAAACTCCACAAACTCAAACCCATCAAAATTTCGACTCAAAAGTGCCCGAACAATGGTCTAGCATAGAAGAACTCATTGGAGAAACACCATACCCAACATCCCCATCCCCAGTAGACTCAGAAAACTTCACTTCTCCCTCCATACAAAAGACAGAATCACAAACAATTTCTGAACCCGTGCAAAGAGTAGTAGTAGAGAATTTATCTGGCGATATTACCAACACTGGGAATGTTGGTGAAGCAGGAAATGATTCTCCATCTCTTCAAAGAGTAGCAGAAGAAAGGGGTTCTGCTGATATTAGCAAAACTGAGAGCATGAGTGAAGCAGGAAATACTTCTCCATCTCTTCAAAGAGTAGCAGAAGAAAGGGGTTCTGTAGATATCCCAGTAACTGAGAGCATGAGTCAATTAGGAAATGCTTCTCTATCTCTTCAAAGAGTAGCAGAAGAAAGGGGTTCTGTAGATATCCCACCAACTGAGAACATGAGTGAATTAGGAAATGCTTCTCCATCCCTTCAAAGAGTAGCAGAAGAAATGGGTTCTGCTGATATTAGCAAAACCGAGAGCATGAGTGAATTAGAAACAACTTCTGAACCCGTGCAAAGAGTTGTGGTAGAGAATTTATCTGGCGATATCCCAGTAACCGAGAACATGAGTGAATTAGGAAATGCTTCTCCATCTCTTCAAAGAGTAGCAGAAGAAATGGGTTCTGCTGATATTTCAGCAACTGAGAAAATTAATGAAGCACAAACTACTTCTGAACCCGTGCAAAGAGTAGTAGAAGAAAGGGGTTTTACTGATATCCCACCAACTGAGAACATGAGTGAATTAGGAAATGCTTCTCCATCCCTTCAAAGAGTAGCAGAAGAAATGGGTTCTGCTGATATTAGCAAAACTGAGAACATGAGTCAATTAGAAACAACTTCTGAACCCTTGAAAAGAGCAGTAGTAGAGAATTTATCTAGCGATATCCCAGCAACCGAGAACATGAGTGAAACAGGAAATACTTCTCCATCCCTTCAAAGAGTAGCAGAAGAAAGAGTTTCTGCTGATATTCCAGCAACCGAGAACATTAATGAAGCACAAACAACTTCTGAACCCTTGCAAAGAGCAGTAGTAGAGAATTTCTCTGGCGATATCCCAGCAACCGAGAACATGAGTGAAACAGGAAATACTTCTCCATCTCTTCAAAGAGTAGCAGAAGAAAGTGTCTCTACTGATATCCCAGTAACCGAGAACATTAGTGAAGCAGGAAATACTTCTCCATCTCTTCAAAGAGTAGCAGAAGAAAGGAGTTCTGCTGATATTAGCAAAACTGAGAGCATGAGTCAATTAAAAACAACTTCTGAACCCGTGCAAAGAGTCGTGGTAGAGAATTTATCTGGCGATATCCCAGTAACTGAGAACATTAGTGAATTAGGAAATGCTTCTCTATCTCTTCAAGGAGTAGCAGAAGAAAGGAGTTCTGCTGATATTTCAGCAACTGAGAACATTAGTGAATCACAAACAACTTTTAAACCCGTGCAAAGAGCAGTAGTAGAGAATTTCTCTGGCGATATCCCAGCAACCGAGAACATGAGTGAAGCAGGAAATACTTCTCCATCTCTTCAAAGAGTAGCAGAAGAAATGGGTTCTGCTGATATCCCACCAACCGAGAAAATTAATGAAGCACAAACCACTTCTGAACCCGTGCAAAGAGTCGTGGTAGAGAATTTATCTGGCGATATCCCAACAACCGAGAACATGAGTGAATTAGGAAATGCTTCTCCATCTCTTCAAAGAGTAGCAGAAGAAAGGGGTTCTGCTGATATCCCAACAACCGAGAACATGAGTGAATTAGGAAATGCTTCTCCATCTCTTCAAAGAGTAGCAGAAGAAAGTGTCTCTACTGATATCCCAGTAACCGAGAACATGAGTGAATTAGGAAATGCTTCTCCATCTCTTCAAAGAGTAGCAGAAGAAAGGGGTTCTGCTGATATCCCAACAACCGAGAACATGAGTGAAGCAGGAAGTGATTCTCCATCTCTTCAAAGAGTAGCAGAAGAAAGTGTCTCTACTGATATCCCAGTAACCGAGAACATGAGTGAATTAGGAAATGCTTCTCCATCTCTTCAAAGAGTAGCAGAAGAAAGGGGTTCTGCTGATATTAGCAAAACTGAGAACATGAGTCAATTAGAAACAACTTCTGAACCCTTGAAAAGAGCAGTAGTAGAGAATTTATCTAGCGATATCCCAGCAACCGAGAACATGAGTGAAGCAGGAAATACTTCTCCATCTCTTCAAAGAGGAGCAGAAGAAAGGAGTTCTGCTGATATTTCAGCAACTGAGAAAATTAATGAAGCACAAACAACTTCTGAACCCTTGAAAAGAGCAGTAGTAGAGAATTTATCTAGCGATATCCCAGCAACCGAGAACATGAGTGAAGCAGGAAATACTTCTCCATCTCTTCAAAGAGGAGCAGAAGAAAGGAGTTCTGCTGATATTTCAGCAACTGAGAAAATTAATGAAGCACAAACAACTTCTGAACCATTGCAAAGAGCAGTAGTAGAGAATTTATCTGGCGATATCCCAGCAACCGAGAACATGAGTGAAGCAGGAAATGATTATCCATCTCTTCAAAGAGTAGCAGAAGAAAGGGGTTCTGCTGATATTTCAGCAACTGAGAAAATTAATGAAGCACAAACAACTTCTGAACCATTGCAAAGAGCAGTAGTAGAGAATTTCTCTGGCGATATCCCAGTAACCGAGAACATGAGTGAAACAGGAAATACTTCTCCATCCCTTCAAAGAGTAGCAGAAGAAAGAGTTTCTGCTGATATTCCAGCAACCGAGAACATTAATGAAGCACAAACAACTTCTGAACCCTTGCAAAGAGCAGTAGTAGAGAATTTCTCTGGCGATATCCCAGCAACCGAGAACATGAGTGAAACAGGAAATACTTCTCCATCTCTTCAAAGAGTAGCAGAAGAAAGTGTCTCTACTGATATCCCAGTAACCGAGAACATTAGTGAAGCAGGAAATACTTCTCCATCTCTTCAAAGAGTAGCAGAAGAAATGGGTTCTGCTGATATCCCACCAACCGAGAAAATTAATGAAGCACAAACAACTTCTGAACCCTTGCAAAGAGTAGCAGAAGAAAGTGTCTCTACTGATATCCCAGTAACCGAGAACATTAGTGAAGCAGGAAATACTTCTCCATCTCTTCAAAGAGTAGCAGAAGAAAGGAGTTCTGCTGATATTAGCAAAACTGAGAGCATGAGTCAATTAAAAACAACTTCTGAACCCTTGAAAAGAGCAGTAGTAGAGAATTTATCTAGCGATATCCCAGCAACCGAGAACATGAGTGAAGCAGGAAATACTTCTCCATCTCTTCAAAGAGGAGCAGAAGAAAGGAGTTCTGCTGATATTTCAGCAACTGAGAAAATTAATGAAGCACAAACAACTTCTGAACCCTTGAAAAGAGCAGTAGTAGAGAATTTATCTAGCGATATCCCAGCAACCGAGAACATGAGTGAAGCAGGAAATACTTCTCCATCTCTTCAAAGAGGAGCAGAAGAAAGGAGTTCTGCTGATATTTCAGCAACTGAGAAAATTAATGAAGCACAAACAACTTCTGAACCATTGCAAAGAGCAGTAGTAGAGAATTTATCTGGCGATATCCCAGCAACCGAGAACATGAGTGAAGCAGGAAATGATTATCCATCTCTTCAAAGAGTAGCAGAAGAAAGGGGTTCTGCTGATATTTCAGCAACTGAGAAAATTAATGAAGCACAAACAACTTCTGAACCATTGCAAAGAGCAGTAGTAGAGAATTTCTCTGGCGATATCCCAGTAACCGAGAACATGAGTGAAACAGGAAATACTTCTCCATCCCTTCAAAGAGTAGCAGAAGAAAGAGTTTCTGCTGATATTCCAGCAACCGAGAACATTAATGAAGCACAAACAACTTCTGAACCCTTGCAAAGAGCAGTAGTAGAGAATTTCTCTGGCGATATCCCAGCAACCGAGAACATGAGTGAAACAGGAAATACTTCTCCATCTCTTCAAAGAGTAGCAGAAGAAAGTGTCTCTACTGATATCCCAGTAACCGAGAACATTAGTGAAGCAGGAAATACTTCTCCATCTCTTCAAAGAGTAGCAGAAGAAATGGGTTCTGCTGATATCCCACCAACCGAGAAAATTAATGAAGCACAAACAACTTCTGAACCCTTGCAAAGAGTAGCAGAAGAAAGTGTCTCTACTGATATCCCAGTAACCGAGAACATTAGTGAAGCAGGAAATACTTCTCCATCTCTTCAAAGAGTAGCAGAAGAAAGGAGTTCTGCTGATATTAGCAAAACTGAGAGCATGAGTCAATTAAAAACAACTTCTGAACCCGTGCAAAGAGTCGTGGTAGAGAATTTATCTGGCGATATCCCAGTAACTGAGAACATTAGTGAATTAGGAAATGCTTCTCTATCTCTTCAAGGAGTAGCAGAAGAAAGGAGTTCTGCTGATATTTCAGCAACTGAGAACATTAGTGAATCACAAACAACTTTTAAACCCTTGAAAAGAGCAGTAGTAGAGAATTTCTCTGGCGATATTTCAGCAACCGAGAACATGAGTGAAACAGGAAATACTTCTCCATCCCTTCAAAGAGTAGCAGAAGAAAGAGTTTCTGCTGATATTCCAGCAACCGAGAACATTAATGAAGCACAAACAACTTCTGAACCCTTGCAAAGAGCAGTAGTAGAGAATTTCTCTGGCGATATCCCAGCAACCGAGAACATGAGTGAAACAGGAAATACTTCTCCATCTCTTCAAAGAGTAGCAGAAGAAAGTGTCTCTACTGATATCCCAGTAACCGAGAACATTAGTGAAGCAGGAAATACTTCTCCATCTCTTCAAAGAGTAGCAGAAGAAATGGGTTCTGCTGATATCCCACCAACCGAGAAAATTAATGAAGCACAAACAACTTCTGAACCCTTGCAAAGAGTAGCAGAAGAAAGTGTCTCTACTGATATCCCAGTAACCGAGAACATTAGTGAAGCAGGAAATACTTCTCCATCTCTTCAAAGAGTAGCAGAAGAAAGGAGTTCTGCTGATATTAGCAAAACTGAGAGCATGAGTCAATTAAAAACAACTTCTGAACCCGTGCAAAGAGTCGTGGTAGAGAATTTATCTGGCGATATCCCAGTAACTGAGAACATTAGTGAATTAGGAAATGCTTCTCTATCTCTTCAAGGAGTAGCAGAAGAAAGGAGTTCTGCTGATATTTCAGCAACTGAGAACATTAGTGAATCACAAACAACTTTTAAACCCGTGCAAAGAGCAGTAGTAGAGAATTTCTCTGGCGATATCCCAGTAACCGAGAACATAAGTGAAGCAGGAAATACTTCTCCATCTCTTCAAAGAGTAGCAGAAGAAATGGGTTCTGCTGATATCCCACCAACCGAGAAAATTAATGAAGCACAAACCACTTCTGAACCCGTGCAAAGAGTCGTGGTAGAGAATTTATCTGGCGATATCCCAGCAACCGAGAACATGAGTGAAGCAGGAAATACTTCTCCATCTCTTCAAAGAGTAGCAGAAGAAAGTGTCTCTACTGATATCCCAGTAACCGAGAACATGAGTGAATTAGGAAATGCTTCTCCATCTCTTCAAAGAGTAGCAGAAGAAAGGGGTTCTGCTGATATCCCAACAACCGAGAACATGAGTGAAGCAGGAAGTGATTCTCCATCTCTTCAAAGAGTAGCAGAAGAAAGTGTCTCTACTGATATCCCAGTAACCGAGAACATGAGTGAATTAGGAAATGCTTCTCCATCTCTTCAAAGAGTAGCAGAAGAAAGGGGTTCTGCTGATATCCCAACAACCGAGAACATGAGTGAAGCAGGAAGTGATTCTCCATCTCTTCAAAGAGTAGCAGAAGAAAGTGTCTCTACTGATATCCCAGTAACCGAGAACATGAGTGAATTAGGAAATGCTTCTCCATCTCTTCAAAGAGTAGCAGAAGAAAGGGGTTCTGCTGATATCCCAACAACCGAGAACATGAGTGAAGCAGGAAGTGATTCTCCATCTCTTCAAAGAGTAGCAGAAGAAAGTGTCTCTACTGATATCCCAGTAACCGAGAACATGAGTGAATTAGGAAATGCTTCTCCATCTCTTCAAAGAGTAGCAGAAGAAAGGGGTTCTGCTGATATCCCAACAACCGAGAACATGAGTGAAGCAGGAAGTGATTCTCCATCCCTTCAAAGAGTAGCAGAAGAAAGGGTTTCTGTAGATATCCCATCAACCGAGAACATGAGTGGATTAGGAAATGATTATCCATCCCTTCAAAGAGTAGCAGAAGAAAGGGTTTCTGTAGATATCCCATCAACCGAGAAAATTAATGAAGCACAAACAACTTCTGAACCCTTGCAAAGAGTAGCAGAAGAAAGTGTCTCTACTGATATCCCAGTAACCGAGAACATTAGTGAAGCAGGAAATACTTCTCCATCTCTTCAAAGAGTAGCAGAAGAAATGGGTTCTACTGATATTAGCAAAACTGAGAACATGAGTCAATTAGAAACAACTTCTGAACTCTTGAAAAGAGCAGTAGTAGAGAATTTATCTGGCGATATCCCAGCAACCGAGAACATGAGTGAATTAGGAAATGCTTCTCCATCCCTTCAAAGAGTAGCAGAAGAAATGGGTTCTGCTGATATCCCAGCAACCGAGAACATTAGTGAAGCACAAACAACTTCTGAACCATTGCAAAGAGCAGTAGTAGAGAATTTATCTGGCGATATCCCAGCAACCGAGAACATGAGTGAATTAGGAAATGATTATCCATCCCTTCAAAGAGTAGCAGAAGAAAGAGTTTCTGTAGATATCCCAGCAACCGAGAACATTAATGAAGCACAAACAACTTCTGAACCCTTGAAAAGAGCAGTAGTAGAGAATTTATCTAGCGATATCCCAGTAACCGAGAAGATTAGTGAAGTAGGAAATATTTCTCCATCTCTTCAAAGAGTAGCAGAAGAAAGGGGTTCTGCTGATATCCCACCAACCGAGAAAATTAATGAAGCACAAACCACTTCTGAACCCTTGAAAAGAGCAGTAGTAGAGAATTTATCTAGCGATATCCCAGTAACCGAGAACATGAGTGAAGTAGGAAATATTTCTCCATCCCTTCAAAGAGTAGCAGAAGAAAGAGTTTCTGTAGATATCCCAGCAACCGAGAACATTAGTGAATCACAAACAACTTCTGAACCATTGCAAAGAGCAGTAGTAGAGAATTTATCTGGCGATATCCCAGTAACCGAGAACATGAGTGAAGTAGGAAATATTTCTCCATCCCTTCAAAGAGTAGCAGAAGAAAGAGTTTCTGTAGATATCCCAGCAACCGAGAACATTAGTGAATCACAAACCACTTCTGAACCCTTGAAAAGAGCAGTAGTAGAGAATTTATCTAGCGATATCCCAGTAACCGAGAACATGAGTGAAGTAGGAAATATTTCTCCATCCCTTCAAAGAGTAGCAGAAGAAAGAGTTTCTGTAGATATCCCAGCAACCGAGAACATTAGTGAATCACAAACAACTTCTGAACCATTGCAAAGAGCAGTAGTAGAGAATTTATCTGGCGATATCCCAGTAACCGAGAACATGAGTGAAGTAGGAAATATTTCTCCATCCCTTCAAAGAGTAGCAGAAGAAAGAGTTTCTGTAGATATCCCAGCAACCGAGAACATTAGTGAATCACAAACAACTTCTGAACCATTGCAAAGAGCAGTAGTAGAGAATTTATCTGGCGATATCCCAGTAACCGAGAACATGAGTGAAGTAGGAAATATTTCTCCATCCCTTCAAAGAGTAGCAGAAGAAAGAGTTTCTGTAGATATCCCAGCAACCGAGAACATTAGTGAATCACAAACAACTTCTGAACCATTGCAAAGAGCAGTAGTAGAGAATTTATCTGGCGATATCCCATCAACCGAGAACATGAGTGAAGCAGGAAATGATTATCCATCTCTTCAAAGAGTAGCAGAAGAAAGGGGTTCTGCTGATATTTCAGCAACTGAGAAAATTAATGAAGCACAAACAACTTCTGAACCATTGCAAAGAGCAGTAGTAGAAAATTTATCTGGCGATATCCCAGCAACCGAGAACATGAGTGAATTAGGAAATGCTTCTCCATCTCTTCAAAGAGTAGCAGAAGAAAGGGGTTCTGCTGATATCCCAGCAACCGAGAACATTAGTGAATCACAAACAACTTCTGAACCATTGCAAAGAGCAGTAGTAGAGAATTTCTCTGGCGATATCCCATCAACCGAGAACATGAGTGAAGTAGGAAATATTTCTCCATCCCTTCAAAAAGTAGCAGAAGAAAGAGTTTCTGTAGATATCCCAGCAACCGAGAACATTAGTGAATCACAAACAACTTCTGAACCATTGCAAAGAGCAGTAGTAGAGAATTTCTCTGGCGATATCCCATCAACCGAGAACATGAGTGAAGTAGGAAATATTTCTCCATCCCTTCAAAAAGTAGCAGAAGAAAGAGTTTCTGTAGATATCCCAGCAACCGAGAACATTAGTGAATCACAAACAACTTCTGAACCATTGCAAAGAGCAGTAGTAGAGAATTTCTCTGGCGATATCCCAGCAACCGAGAACATGAGTGAAGCAGGAAATACTTCTCCATCCCTTCAAAGAGTAGCAGAAGAAAGAGTTTCTGTAGATATCCCAGCAACCGAGAACATTAGTGAATCACAAACAACTTCTGAACCATTGCAAAGAGCAGTAGTAGAGAATTTCTCTGGCGATATCCCATCAACCGAGAACATGAGTGAAGTAGGAAATATTTCTCCATCCCTTCAAAAAGTAGCAGAAGAAAGAGTTTCTGTAGATATCCCAGCAACCGAGAACATTAGTGAATCACAAACAACTTCTGAACCATTGCAAAGAGCAGTAGTAGAGAATTTCTCTGGCGATATCCCAGCAACCGAGAACATGAGTGAAGCAGGAAATACTTCTCCATCCCTTCAAAGAGTAGCAGAAGAAAGAGTTTCTGTAGATATCCCAGCAACCGAGAACATTAGTGAATCACAAACAACTTCTGAACCATTGCAAAGAGCAGTAGTAGAGAATTTATCTGGCGATATCCCATCAACCGAGAACATGAGTGAAGCAGGAAATGATTATCCATCTCTTCAAAGAGTAGCAGAAGAAAGGGGTTCTGCTGATATTTCAGCAACTGAGAAAATTAATGAAGCACAAACAACTTCTGAACCATTGCAAAGAGCAGTAGTAGAAAATTTATCTGGCGATATCCCAGCAACCGAGAACATGAGTGAATTAGGAAATGCTTCTCCATCCCTTCAAAAAGTAGCAGAAGAAAGAGTTTCTGTAGATATCCCAGCAACCGAGAACATTAGTGAATCACAAACAACTTCTGAACCCGTGCAAAGAGTAGTAGAAGAAAGGGGTTTTACTGATATTTTAGCAACCGAGAACATGAGTGAAGCAGGAAATATTTCTCTATCTCTTCAAAGAGTAGCAGAAGAAAGGAGTTCTGGCGATATCCCAGCAACTGAGAACATGAGTAAATTAGGAAATATTTATCCATCTCTTCAAAGAGTAGCAGAAGAAAGTGTCTCTACTGATATCCCACCAACTGAGAACATGAGTGAATTAGGAAATGCTTCTCCATCCCTTCAAAGAGTAGCAGAAGAAAGGAGTTCTGGCGATATCCCAACAACCGAGAACATGAGTAAATTAGGAAATATTTATCCATCTCTTCAAAGAGTAGCAGAAGAAAGTGTCTCTACTGATATCCCAGTAACCGAGAACATTAGTGAAGCAGGAAATACTTCTCCATCTCTTCAAAGAGTAGCAGAAGAAAGGGGTTTTGATCGTATGCTAAATTTTAAAAGTGGTGGGTTGAATCGCTTGTCTACATCTGAGGATATGCTACAAGGTCGTTGGGATGATGGTGGAAAGGGTTTGATGAGGGATGAAGGGCTTTTGGGTAGAAGGAAAAAAACGCTGAATGTTAAACAGGCTGGTTTTTTGCCTGCGGGAATTTCTATTGGTGCTAAAGGACAAGTTTCTAGTAGTGACTTGACTAATCAACCTCGAAATTTGGAGCGGTTGATTCAGGAGTCTTTGAAGAATCGAAGTGAGTTAAAGGAAAAAGTTTCTCGACGTAAGGCTAGTGAGGTGAAGCCTATTAGTAAGGATGAAACGGAAATTTATGAATATTCAAAAAAGGTTATAGAAAAGGAGGAGGAGGAAGAAAAAGAAGAGGATACAAAGGATGTGGTGGAATTTTTGGCTAGGGAGGTTTATGGGTTGATTCGGGAACGATTGGCGATTGAGCAGGAGCGATATGGGTCTTTTTACTCTGGTCGTTTGCCTTGGTGATTTGGTTAAATGAGAAGGATTAAGGATTAAGGAGGGGAAAAATGGGACTTTCGGATGCGTTAAAATCGGCGACTAAGGGAGCGGTACTGACGGGTGCAGATTTGCTGATGATGGAGCAAGCTATTGAGGTTGATGAAGAACGAGAGGATGTTTATGATATAGTCGAGGCCGAGAAGCAGAAGGCGGCACTTAGACTCTATCAGCAGCAGTTTCTACAAGGGGATATACGCTTAGTTAAGGCGGCGTTGATTCCGAGAGATGGGGAGGCAGCCGATATTATTCGCTTTATGTTTAATCCGGAGGAATTGCGGTTTAATCGCAGTGTGAAAATTGAGGATATGCAAGGGGCAAGAACGGAGCGGGGTTTGCCTAAAGTGAATTTTGGATTTGTGGAACCCTATAAGCTTACATTGTCAAATTTGATTTTTGATACTTATGAGTCGGGTACGAATGTTTTAAGGGAAATTCAACCGCTTTTAGATGCGGTGGATTTTAGTTCGTTTAAAGATCCGTTTGATGAACAAACGGTTAATGTAAATGGGAAAAACTATTCTTATCAAGAACGGACGTTGGCGGTTTCTCTGGGAGATTCTATGGTGTCTTCATTTACGAAGTCGATTAGTGGGGTTGATGTTTATGGTTTGGAGGAATATGGCTCGGAAAATCTTTCTAAACAGGCGATTGAGTTAAGAAGACCACCTGTGTTTTATTTTATCTGGGGAGATAAGATTTATATGCGTTGTATGGTGGAGTCTTTGGATTATAGTTTGAATATGTTTCGTCCTAATGGTGTGCCGGTTAGAGCGGTGGTAACTTTGAATTTGAAAGAGGTCGATCTTGGGGTGGCGAGTCGTAAGTTTAGCGAACGTCAAAGTTTTGTTCAAGGTGCTACTTGATAGGGATGCAGATTAGGTTGTTTTGAGGGATTGAGATTATGGGTGATGAGACGCTGTTTGTTTCGACTCCGATGGTTGAAATTGAGGGAGCTACTGAGGATGAGATGAGTAGCTTTATGCGGGATATTTTGCAAATTTCGGTGGAGGAAAGTTTGCATTTACCGGGGATGTTTACCCTGGTGATTAATAATCCCTATAGTCCGTTGGATGATGAGACGGAAACTTGGCAACATGACCGATTAATTCAAGTGGGAAAGAAGGTTAAGATTGGTTTTGTTGGCAGTACGTCGGCGGAAAATGAACAGGCAAATCAGGATTGGTTGATTGATGGAGAAATTACGGGGATGGAAACTCATTTTACGAGTTCGACTCAAGCACCGATTGTGATTCGGGGGTATGATTTGTCCCATCGTTTGCATCGGGGGCGTTTTAATCGTTCGTTTCAGGATTATACGGATAGTGATATTGTACGGAAAATTGCACGGGAGATGGGGATAGAGGGGGGGCATATTGATGATAGTGGGAAGACGCACGCTTATGTTTTCCAGGAAAATCAGACGAATATGGAGTTTTTGCGGGAGAGGGCGGCGCGAATTGGGTTTGAGTTGTTTGTACAGAATGGGAAGTTACATTTCCGTAAGCCGACGGAGAGTGAGGTATTGCAATTGACTTGGTTGAAGGAGGTGGAGAGTTTCCGGGTGCGGGTGACGAGTTCGGAAAAGGTGGATGCGGTTGAGGTGCGGAGTTGGGATTATCGGTATAAACGGCCGATTGTAGCTAAGGTCGATCGCCACAATTTAATCACTAACGTCGAAGGTAAGGGTGAAGGCATCATCGACACGAGTGATGATAATGACAGTAGTATCCGTTTTATTGAGGATAATTTCGGCTCTAATTTACCATCTCCCCGGTTGATTGTGGTGGATAAGCCGGTGTCGAGTCCGGAGGAGGCCGATCGCATGGCTCAAGCGATTTATGATGAGTTAGGAGGGGAGTTTATCTATGCGGATGCCCATGCAGACGGAAACCCTCTGATTCAGGTGGGTAAGGTGATTGAGCTAACGGGAATGGGGCGCTACAGTGGCCGATATTATGTGACGGAAACTCGCCATCTCTATTATCAAGGGGTTTATACGACCGAGTTTAGTGTGCGGGGATTGCGAGGGGGGTCTATTTTTGATATCTTATCGCCCCAAAGTCGCCTGCGGCCGGGACAGACGCTGATGGTGGGCATTGTAACCCATAATCGAGACCCGGAGGGATTGGGGCGAGTGCGAGTTAAATTTCCGACACTGAATCCGGAACCCGATGGCAGCTCCCATGCGAGTGAGTGGGCAAGGGTGGTGAGTGTGGGTGGAGGTAAACATCGCGGGTTTGATTGTTTACCGGAAATTAATGATGAGGTGTTGGTAGCGTTTGAACATGGGGATGTGCATCGGCCTTATATTCTGGGTGGGTTGTGGAATGGACAGGATAAGCCACCGGAACCGGTGAAGCGGACGATTTCCGATCGCGGAAAAGTGCGACTAAGAACGTTCAAAACTCCCAGCGGCCATACGTTACAGTTTGTGGAAGAAGACCAATATGCCAGTCGAGACGGCATTTATCTCCGCAGTAGTGCCGGTCATGAGATAGAACTTAATGATAGCGATCGCGCCCTAGAAATTACCACCAGCGGCCAAAACAAAATTCGCTTTGATGACCGCAACCAGCGCATCGAAATTCACACCAGAGGCGGCCATCGCTACATCCTCGATGATACACACCACAAGATGACCCTGCAATCCACCGGAACCCTGAACCTCAATAGCTCTAGAGGCGTGCAAATCAACCCAGGAATCGGTCAAGTCGCGGTATCTGGGCATCTGAGCAGTCACACCCTGACAACGGGACAACTAACGATCGGATTGGGCGCAAATCAGGTTAACGTAGGAGAGGCGATCGCCAACTTACAAAACCAAGTTAACCAACAGCAGCAAAGCTTCCAAAACTACATCCAACAGCAACAAACCCTCGACCAACGCCAAGATACAGCCAGAGCGCAACTCGCCCAACAACTGCAACAAGCCCAAAACCAAGCCACCCAACTCACCCAAACCCAACAAAAACTCCTCCAGCAACAACAAGCACTTCAGCAAGCCAGTCCAACCCCAACCCCAACTCCTCCAGCCCCATAGCTCCAGAGTTCCAAGCTATGAGACAATATAAAAAACTATCTTGAGCAAGTCTACTTCTTTATTTCAAAAATAATTTCAAAAATAAACTTTTAATCCGATGATTAAATCCCCCTATCCCCCCATCTCCCCATTCCCCCATCTCCCCATCCCTTGAGTGACCTATCTTGGCCCTTATGGCCCCTCCTACCCCTCTATCCCTACGGTCAACGACGCACCCTACGCCAAGAAGTCGTTAAAGACACCATTTGGACATTCGACCAACTTCAAGGCATCCTCTACGTGGTCGTTCCCATTCGCATGACCGTAATCAAACTCTCCTCTGGGGGACTACTCATCTATGCACCCGTTGCACCGACCCGCGAATGCGTGCGACTCGTCAATGAATTAGTCGCCCTCCATGGAGACGTTAAATATATTATCCTCCCCACCGTCTCCGGACTCGAACATAAAATCTTTGTCGGCCCCTTTGCCCGTAACTTCCCCCAAGCCCAAGTCTATATTGCTCCCCATCAATGGAGTTTTCCCCTTAACTTACCCGTGACCTGGCTAGGGTTGCCCGCAAACCGCACCCACATTCTCCCCCCCAACAGCAGTCAAACCCCCTTTAGTGCCGAATTTGACTATCGTATACTCGGCCCCATTAATCTCGGCACAGGACAATTTGAAGAAGTCGCCCTACTTCACCGGGCAACCGGTACAGTCTGCGTCACGGATACCATTATCTCTCTTTCTGACAATCCACCGGCGATCGCCCAATTTGACCCCTACCCCCTCCTCTTCCACGCCAGAGACACAGCCTCAGACCCTATTCAAGACACCCCAGAAAACCGCCGCAAAGGATGGCAACGCATTTGCCTATTTGCCCTCTACTTCCAACCCAGCGTCCTCGAAACCCCCCAATGGTCAACCGTCTTTAAACAAGCCATCAGCGCCTCAGACCGCTCCAAAAAAGCCTACTTCGGACTCTTCCCCTTCAACTGGAAACCCACTTGGAAACAAGCCTTTCAACCCCTACAAAACCGCCTCTGGGTCGCACCCGTCCTGCAAACCCTGATCCTCAACCGCGCCCCCCAAGCCGTCCTCCACTGGTCTGAACAAGTCGCCCGTTGGGACTTTCAGCGCCTGATTCCCTGCCACTTTAACGCCCCCATCCCTGCCACGGCCTGCGACTTCCGACAAGCCTTTTGCTTCCTCAAGCAACATCCCCTCACCCCCTATGCTCTACCCCCAGAAGATTTAAAATTGCTGCAAAATATCGATCGCAATTTATCAAAACGCCGCATTGTTCCCCCCCCGCAACCCAAGGTTTAAATCGGATAGAGTTATCAAAATTCTAATTGATATCAAACCTGGAAAAACAACCCTAATTCAGGAGCTAGGGAGCAAGACGCTCCCACTCCTCAATATTAAAATTTTTCGGCTATGGGGGCATCTTGCCCGCTTTTTAACCCCTTAACCCGACTATTTCCAACCCGCGCTATCCATAATTTTTAAGGCTTCGCCATTATTTTTACCAAACACATCCGGGTTAAGCGGATCGGCCTTAAAACTGCCAAACCCTTGCAGCACCGGATCGAGAGAGACTCCCGCAACCACAGGATATTCATTATTGCCTTCAGCAAAAAACTGTTGAGCTTGACCCTCAGCCAGATATTCTAAAAAGTCGATCGCCGCCGCTCTATTTTTGGCGTGCTTAACGACACCTCCCCCACTGATATTAACATGGGTTCCCCGACCATTGGGGCCGGTTTGGTTGGGGAAAAAGATCCCTACAGTATTAAATACCTGTTGATCTTCTCGTTGGCTAGACTTACCCAGACGAGCCAGATAGTAGCTATTGGCAATGGCAATATCACCCCTCCCCGCAGCACAGGCTTGAATTTGGGCAGTGTCATTGCCTTCTGGCGATCGAGCAAAATTAGAAACCATCCCTTTTGCCCAAGCCAAGGTTTTCTCCGCACCATTAGCCGCTAACAAGGAACCCACCAGGGATTGGTTATAAACATTGGTCGAACTTCTAATCAGGATTTTCCCTTTCCATTTGGGATTCGCTAAATCCTCATAGGTCGAAAGTTGGGATTTACTCACCTTATTCTTATTGTACATAATCGCCCTAGCCCGCTTGGAGAAAGCAAACCAATGACCTTGGGGATCTCGGAGGTTACCGGGAATTTTCTGATTCAGAGTCGAAGAGCTAACCGGTTGTAGGATGCCATCTTGTTTGGCTCGCCATAGGTTACCCCCATCAACGGTTAATAAAATATCGGCTCTGGTATTGGCTCCTTCGCTTTTGACTCGTTCGATCAGTTGTTCCGCTTCCCCTTCGATCAGGTTCACTTTGACTCCGGTGGCTCGCGAAAAGCTCTCGTAGAGTTCATCGTCGGTATCGTAGTGACGGGAAGAATAGAGGTTTACAGCCCTCCGTTGGGCGATCGCTGGCACTTTGCTGATTAGATCCTTACTCGCAACCGCTACGATCCCTGTTCCCGCAGCCAGAATAAAGTGTCGTCGATTGAATTTCATGGTTGTCCTGTCGTTTTCTTTGAGAAAATTACTCAATATTAATCCACTAGCCATTCTACTACTAATGAGAGTAATTCCTAATTAAATTTGAGTTTAAGTTTTGTAAATTTTCTCCTGTTGCCTATACGAAAAGCCATATACACGATTAAATTCCTTTTGTCAACCCACGTATTAATCAGAACTTCTATTAATTTCTGGGACTATGATGAACCCAACTAATCCAGAACTATTATCAATAAAGTAGGGGTGGGTTTGAAACCCGCCCCTACTGGCGATCGCACAACTCGATTAAATCCTCAATCCTCTTCAGATTCGGATCGCCCGCCAAATAGCCAATTCCGCGATGGATATGGCGGCGACATTGAAGCGCCAAAGTTTCCGGATCAGTACCCAGTCCATCATTGATACAGCGTTGTTTGAGGGCGATCGCCAAAACATCCGCCAACTCCCCCCCAAACACCCGCCAAGACAACTCCACATTACTATCACGGGGAATCGGAACCGGAGACGGGATCGACGGTTCCGCCAAAGAACGACAAAACGCCCAACGACACAAAATATTCCACTGTTCAATCTTCGTATACCGTTTCAACTTCGTCAGTTGATCCTTCGCCGTTTGCGACAATTGAATTCGTTCTAGAGGTGCATCCATGGAAGAGAAGTAATCAGTAACGCAATCTTCAGTTTAGGATACTTCAGCACCATTAGTAATGAATAACTCCTTGCCCTTTTCGGCTGAAGCTTGCCTATAATTATTCATCCCATATTGCAATTCCCACTCAACAATCTGAGCAAACTGGAAATTCTCCCTAATTTCCGGTGAATTATCATAGGTAATCAACCACCGATGAGAACAAATTTTTCGCATCTCTTCCGCAAAGCGTTGATGCTCAAAGCTGATATGAAGATGACCATCTTTGCCATATAACTTAGATTTTTTAGCCACAAAATAGGGCGGATCTAAGAAAATAAATACCCGCTCACCCTCCGGTTTCAGCACTTCGCCATAGTCCAAATTAGTAATTTTAACATCCTGCAAAATCGGGGCTAACTTCGCCAAACGATCGATCGAAGAATCGGTAAACCGTCGTAAAAATGCCTGCTGAGAAAATCCCCCCGATTCAACAGTTCCAGAAAAACTAATCCGGTTGAGGACAAAAAAGCGCACGGCTCGCTCTAAGTCCGATAAATGCTCTACATTAACTTTCAAATAGTCCCGAAATAGTTTTTTGCCATCAGTGCAACTGACTTTAACTTGACGCACTTCTGAGACTAATTTCTCTAAATCAGATTGGGCGACTTTCCAAAAGAAATATAATTCGGGATTTAAGTCATTAATCCAAATCTTCAATTTGGGATACGTTTGCTTGAGATAAATAAACAAAGAGCCACCACCAACAAAGGGTTCTCGGTATTCCCACTGTTCGTCAAATTCCTTGGGCAAATGTTGAATGATTTTTTTGATTGCTTTAGCTTTCCCACCAGGATAGCGTAGGGGACTTTTAATCATTATCTATACTATAGTATTTTCAATGCATTCGTGAAGTACAGCTCTTTTCGCTATGAGGTGAGGTACATCTCGATCCCCCCTTGCCCCCCTTAAAAAGGGGGGAAATAAGAAAGTCCCCCTTTTTAAGGGGGATTTAGGGGGATCTGGTTTACACATCATTTGCAAGTTCTGTATTAGAATAACTGTCTACTCAATTAAGCCTTCAGGGGGCGTGATTTCTATTCTACCCTTTTCTAAATCTACCACTGGTACAATCTCTTGGACAAAAGGAATTAAAATGGTTTTCGGGCGATTAGTTTGGCGGCGCGGCTTTTTAATTTTACTTTTGCGATTGGGAGTCGGTTTAAGGGAAGCTTCAGCCTCTTCTGGATTTTCTTCTTCGTTGTTCTGATGCCATAACTTGACTTCCAATAGGTCATTTCCGGCAGGAATGATATCAATCACTACGCCTAAATTTTCTCCGGTTTCCTGTATCCAAACCTCTAAACCGACCAAATCTTGAACATGATATTCATCATCCTCTAATTGGGGGCGATCGCTCACCGGAACCAAAAGTTTAGCTTTTTGCAAGGCTTCCGCTTGATCGCGAGTGTCTATTCCATCTAAGGTAAGCACATATAATCCTTTTCCCGGAATTAACCGCCCATCTAACAATTCTATGGGTTGGGGCGTTTTTTCCCCCAATCGTTGTATCCAGCGCATTCCGGGTTCTAAAAACCGCTCTGGAAAATCGGAATCCGGATAAACGCGCACTTCTCCATTTAATCCTTGAGCGGCAATAATATGACCGATTTCAATCCATTCATTTTGAGTCATAAGTCTTAGGGGATGGGGGGAGTGGGGGAATGGGGGAGATAGGGGGATAAGGGGATGGGGGGATCGCCCATTACCGATTACCGATTACCCATCACCCATTACCCATTAACGAGATACTGCACTTTGAAGATAGGTTTCTTCCACCACTTTGGCAAGTCTTGCCATGGCGGTTGAAATTTCTTCATCGGTGGCGGTTAAACTAATGCGAATGCATTGATGTTTATGGGCCCACTCTTCTTGCAATCCAGGGAAAAATGTGCTTCCGGGAACCACAATCACACCGACTTTTTTCAGATTTTGGTAGAGTTGCCAATCAGTAATCGGTAAATCGCGCAGCCATAACCAGGCAAAGATCGCCCCTTCCCCTTTATGCAAGAACCAGGGTAAAGAGTTGGGCATAGCCTCGGTTAAACTGGCTTCCAATTGGGCGAATTTGCCTTGATAATGGGGACGAATCACAGTTTCTGACAAATCTGCCAGTTGACCGGATTGAATGGCTCTAGCGGCGATCGCCTGACCATAGCGAGAAGAGTGGATACACAAATTGGTCTGAAAGGCTTCTAGAACGCTAATCAGACTCGGATCGCCAATGGCAACGCCAATCCGCTCACCAGGTAATCCAGCCTTCGATAAACTCATGCAGTGCAACAAATTACCGCCAAATTGGGGAGCCATTTCAGTGAAATTCAAAGCAGGGAACGGCGGCCCATAGGCAGAATCAATTAGCACCGGTACATTATATTCCGAGGCTAACCCACTTATTTTATGGACTTCCTCATCCGTGAGAACATTACCCGTAGGATTACAAGGACGGGAAAAAATTAGACATCCCGTGTCTTCTGTAATTCTCAATTGACTAAAATCGGGGCGATATTTAAACCGATGATTACCTTCTTCAATATCTAAGGTTGGTTTATAGGCTTTAAGTGCTTCTGGCGTTAAACAGACTCCACCATAACCGGTATATTCAGGACTTAAGGGTAACACCACCTGCTTAAGCGCTCCCTCAGTGGTGTATCCTCCAAAAGCATTGGCGGCATAAAAATAAACCGATTGAGAGCCTGGGGTAATGAGAATATGGCGATCGCTCAAATTCAATCCATACCGTTGATTAAAATCATTCACCACCGCATCAATCAACGGTTGATAGCCTTGGGAAGAGCCATATCGACAAACCACTTCCCCATATTCAGGACTAGCAAGTAAATCAGCCGTATACTCCCGCCACATCTGTTCCACGGGCGGTAAAATCACAGGATTGCCCGCACTCAAATTAATAAACTGCTGCCCTCCTCCAGCACGCAACGTTTCAATAATATCTTTCATAATGGCTCGCACTCCACTAAGACGAGACATCTGAGTACCAAATTGAGTCAGGGCAGGTTCCATAAGCATATTCTAGAAATTATTGGGTTAGCATAAGATCTAAGATGACATGATTTTTCCCAAACGGAATCTCCTGTAAAGAAAACATAACGATTGGATCGATTCCTATGCACGCTTGGCAAGTCGATTGTTATCGCCGATCTTCAGCAACTGACACCCAGGAGGAATTCTGGGAACTGTGGATTTGCGAACCGTCCCCTGGAACCTTTCGCCATCGGGTACTTTGTCCCCAGTCGGATTTGAGCGGGGATTGGTTACTGACTCAATTTAAGCAGTTTTCCCACCTACCCGATCGCCTCTACGTCTTCCGTCCCACCACCCTCCATTTACTCGAACCCGTCGCTAAAACCCTCGGTATTGAACTGATTCCCACCCGGCGCACCCCCACCCTCAAACAGTGGATTGTTGATGAATTAAAGCAACCCATCAGCTTAGATCGACCCCCTCCCCTGCCCTTACCAGAGGCATTATGGGGCGATCGCTGGCGGTTTGCCACCATTAGCGCTCAAGATCTGCTTCAAGGAATCGGCGATCGCCCCATTCCCATCAAATCCCTACCCGAAGAGCTTTGGCCCATTAATCTTGGTCTTCCGTCAACCCTATCGATTCCTGGAGTCGTTATTGATGGCGATCGCCAATCTCTACAGCTCGCCCAATGGTTCGCCAACGCTAACCCCATCAGCCTCAATTTTATCCCCGGTCAGCCCGACGGCCTCATTTTAGAATCCGGATTGAGCGATCGCTGGATTATCACTACCTTTGAAGATAGCGAAGTTCGCCAAGCCGGTCATCAATACGAACAAAAAAAACAACAGAGTAAAGGCCTTCATTTTCTACTCATTCAACCCGATGATTCTGGCATGACCTACACTGGATTATGGCTACTCCAACCTGAAAACGAATGCACCACTTAAATCTCTATGACTTCCCTAATTACTCCCCCAACTTCTTCAGATTCCTCCATCATTTACCCTAGTGCGGACGGTGAACCTGTGGCTGAAACTTACGACCATCTCTATGCACTTCTGACAACCCTAGAAGTGCTGAAAAATTATCTATCTGGTCAACGAGCTACAGTCCTCAGCGACCAATTTCTCTACTATTCCCAAGGATTTCCCAAACTGCGAACCGCACCCGATGTGATGGTTATCTTTGATGTAGAGCCAGGCGGTCGAGATAACTACAAAATCTGGGAAGAAGGACAAGTGCCCAAAGTAATTTTCGAGATGACCTCAGAAAGTACCAGAGATCGCGATCGCGTCTTCAAAAAAGACCTCTACGAACAACTAGAAGTAGAAGAATATTGGCTCTTTGACCCCAAAGGAGAATGGATTGAAGGGCAATTAGAAGGATATCGTTTAGTGGGTGGCACATATCAACCCATTACCGATCGCCTTAGCCAAGCCCTTAATTTGCGACTGGTTCCCGAAGGAAAGCTGATAGGATTTTATCGGCAAGATACAGGAGAAAAGCTATTAATTCCCGATGAATTAGTGGCAGCATTGAAAGCAGAAACTCAAGCTAAACAAGAAGCCATAGAGCGAGCCGAACAAGAGCGTCAGCGAGCCGAACAAGAGCGTCAGCGAGCCGAACAAGAGCATCAGCGAGCCGAACAAGAGCATCAGCGAGCCGAACAAGAGCGTCAACGGGCTGAAGAATTACAAGCCCTTTTAACTCGTTATCAAGAACAATTTGGCAATCTGGAATAAACAACGATGACTAACCTTTACTTAATCCGTCATGGTATAGCAGCAAACCGAGAAGACTATACCCAAGGCGATTGCCAACGTCCCCTAACCTCAGAGGGAATTAACAAAACCACCAAAATAGCCCAAAGGCTGCAAGAATTAGGCATAAGCTTTGATTTAATTCTCACCAGTCCCCTAATCAGGGCCCAGCAAACAGCAGAAATTTTGCAAACAGTGGGACTAGGGAAAGAAGTTAAAACTTCATCCGATTTAGCCCCTGAAGGTAACCTTCTATCCTGGTGGCAAGATGGAAAAAAATGGCGCAAGTATGAAAATTTAGCCTTAGTCGGCCATGAACCCAATCTTGGCCATTGGGCCGAGTTATTGGTATGGGGAGAAGTCAAATCGCGCTTGATTATAAAAAAAGCAGGTATTATCGGTATTGCTTTACCCGATATGGGTTCTCCCGTGGGGAATAGCGATCTATTTTGGCTCACCCCTCCTCGATTTTTGCTCAATGAAAAATTTAAGTAATAGGGAATCTCCCTGTCCCCGCGTCCCCTCATTCCCCCAAGCGGATCGGGATTACATTTGCAGCAAATTGATAAAAAGGACACTATCATAAAGAGAGGGTGTGAAGCTCTGAACAGAGCCTCGATCATTTCATCATCAGTCGGTGCATAGCTGCAAACACTAGGTTTTGTCAATAGCATGTTTTTTGAATTCAGATCGACACTCTCACTACCCATAAAATTGTACTTCCACATCAATTATTTCAATGAATAATGCTTTGTCTGATACTCAAGAAAAGATGATACTCACGTGGAATCAAGCGGGCCAAGATGTTCGCTATAACTTATCCTCCGATCGCCTCATCTATTATCGCTTACTGACAGAAACGATCGCCAAAATCCGCTCATCTCTCGATTTCGACACCATTTTGAGAACTACAGTTGTGCAACTGCGGGATGTTCTCAACACTGATCGAGTAGCCGTTTTTCAGTTTAACCCCAATTTAGTGTGGCATGGTGAGGTCATTTGTGAGGATGTTCGCGCTCCCTGGAAACCGGCAACTTCCATTCAGGTATACGATCATTGTTTTGGAGAGGAATTTGCCGATCAATACTTAAAAGGACGCATCAGCGCTATTCCAGATATCTATGCTCCCCAAATTAGTGATTGTCATCGGGATATCTTAGCCCAATTTCAAGTCAGGGCTAATCTAGTTGCTCCCTTAGTCAAAGGGGATGAACTGTGGGGACTGCTCTGTATTCATGAGTGTGGGCAATCTAGAGTTTGGAGTGCAATTGAAATAGAATTTGTGAGTCAAATTAGTCAACAACTTGGGGTAGCCATTCAACAGTCTGATTTACTCGAAAGAACGAAAAATCAAGCCCAAGAGCTGAGGGAAACCCTAGAGCAGTTACAACGCACCCAAGCCCAGATGATCCAAAATGAAAAAATGGTAAGTTTGGGGCATTTAGTAGCTGGAGTCGCCCATGAAATCAATAATCCTGTAACTTTTATTCATGGTAACTTAGATTATCTTCAAGAATATGCCCAAGATTTATTACAGCTTCTGAGAGATTATCAACGGGCTTATCCCAATCCAGTGCTGGAAATTCAAGAGTCTTTAGAAGAGAAGGATGTAGAATTTATTCAGGAAGATTTAGAGCATATCTTAGCTTCAATGAAATCAGGAACTGAAAGAATCAAGGGAATTGTCGCTTCCTTACGAAATTTTTCTCGCATGGATGAAGCAGAAATTAAGGCAGTAGATATTCATGAAGGAATTGATAATACTTTGGTCATGTTGAACCATCGTCTCAGAGCCAAGAATAATGGATGGGTTATCCAAATTTTAAAAGAGTATGGTGATTTACCTCTAATTAATTGTTATCCCGCCCAACTCAATCAGGTTTTCATGCATCTTTTGAATAATGCTATCGATGCCTTATATCAGAAAAATGGAGACGATCCCCAGATTAAGATTAAAACAGAACTAGAAGGAACGCAAGTAAAGATTTCCATCGCTGATAATGGCAGTGGAATTCCAGAGTCTATCCGCTCTCAAATCTTCGATCCTTTTTTCACCACTAAACCGCCAGGTAAAGGGACAGGCTTGGGATTATCGATCTGTTATACGATTATTGTGGAGAAACATTATGGCCAACTCTTGTGTGATTCATCTTCAGGGGAGGGAACCCAATTTACTATTGAGTTACAACCAGAGCTAATCTGCAAAAATACTCCAGATTAAGGGTTAATTTGACCTTGCAAATTCTTAATGGCTTTGAGGGCGTAAGAGTCTCCAGGACGATATTGTAGGGCAGCTTGAAAATGTTGGAGGGCGATCGCATAATTTTTACCCTCAACAGCTTGATATCCAGCCTTCATGAAATGGGTATAGCTGTGCTGTTTAATGCGTTGATGGGTGTTTTCAAACGCTTTTTGGGCATAAGTATTATCCGGCCGCTCTTTTAAGGCTTGTTCAAAGTTAATTAGGGCAGTGTGATAATCACCGATATCAAAGGCATGATAGCCCACTTCCATATAGCGCTTAAATTGAGAGCGAGAGGTATAAGATTTTAGGGAAATAGAGGGTTCATAGCTAGGGGGAGGTTCTGCGGATAGGGCAGGTTCAGTTGGGTAATTCAGAACCAGTTGAGTCATGGCTGTTTCTGTTTTTCTTTGAGGAGTCCAGCGAGCAATAATGTTTTGAAAACTCCAATTTTGGAGAACTACTAATAGAGCGCTAACAAGCATTAAAGCCATCCCTGTCAATTGAGTAAAAAAACTCAATTTTACTATTTTTTTATTCCATTTTAGGCTAACAAATAAAACAGCCCCAATCAACGGTAAAAATAGATAAGATATCCCCCAAAAAATACTTTCTCCAAAGGAGATGACCATAGTCCAGATTGTCCCAAACCCGGCTAAACCTAGACCAATGAGAAATAAACTAATGACCCAAATTTCCATGTCCTTTGTAACCTTGCTGGTAGATGTCGCCGTAGGGTGTTAAACCCTTGATGGCTTACACACCACAAGGGTTTAACACCTCATCCGTATTTGTTTTAGTTATAGCATGTTGTATTTAAGGTGTGAACCCTGCCCTAAATAAAAGGGCAACCCTGTAACTCTCTGATCTGGGTTAAATCTAAAAGCAAGGTTGTAGAAAAGTTAAACATATTCTAAGAATGAGTTCGAGTTTTGCCTTAGATAACTGGTGACTTTGAATCCGTGAAAACTCTGTTTATTTTACCATAACAGAAAAAAAAAAGACGTATGCTGTAATACACTTAGAAAAATATCGGGTTTTAAAGACAATCCCTAAGCCATACGGAGATGGGGAGGGGTTCATTCATTAGATGGGCTTCTCTCTTCAAACGGGCTGTAAGCCGATACAATGGGATTGGTCTGAGAGGGTAATGGTGGGTTATGGATAGAGTCTGGAAATGGATCGGTAGACTGATGGCGATGGTTCTGATCGGGCTGTTAGTGGCTTGTAGTGCTTCCGGAGGCAGTCCGAATCAAGCGTTAGTGAACAAGGCGATCGCCCTACAACTACATCTCACTCAAGCACAGCTCAAGTCTCCCCTGCATATTGAGCGATCGCCCCAAATTGAGGTTAAAGGGATTCAGATTACCAACAGCGATCGCCTCCCTGACCAAAAATTACCCACCTTCCATATCCAAGGAACCTATAACCTAGAGATCAAACTCTCAGAGCAAACCATTAAGCAGCGTCAAAATCCCTTTGAAATCTATCTACAACAGCAGATCGAGGGAGAAACCTGGCGACTCTTGCGCCCTCAAATCACGGCTGAGGGAACCGAGTGGTTGAGCTATCAAATTGATGGTGACATGGGGGGATAGGAGAATAGGAAATAGAGAATTACTCATTACTCATTAAAAACCGCTCTAGGGTCTGGCGATCTGGTAAAGAGGGCTGGGCCCCAATGACTGTACTGGCAATAGCCCCGGCTGCCGCTCCCCATGCGATCGCCTCTCCCAGAGATAAACCCCGATCTAGGGCAGTCGCCAAAGCACCATTAAACGCATCCCCAGCCGCCGTTGTATCAACCGATTTGACAGGAAAAGCGGGTAAAAACCCAGTTTCCTCATGATTAGCCCAAACCACACCGCGATCGCCCAATGTAATAATCGCCGTTTTTACCCCCCATTCTAAGAACCGGTAGGCAGCTTGAATGGCACTGTCTCGATCCTCAACCGCTATCCCCGTTAACTGAGTCGCTTCTACTGCATTGGGCGTAATGATGTCCACCAAACCATAAAGATCGCGGGGAAAATCTTCGGGTACGGGGGCCGGGTCTAAAATCACTGGAATTCCTGCCTCTTGGACTTTTTTCACCGCTTCTTGCACCGCAGAAAGGGGAATTTCCAACTGGGTTAAAAATATTGTCGCTTGAGGCAAAATAGAGGACAAATACTCCAACTCCCTGTTATCCAATCTGGCATTCGCACCAGGAATCACAATAATACTATTTTGTCCTTGGGCATCTACTGTAATCAGAGCCACTCCCGAAGGAGTATCCTCATCCATATAAATACCATCAGTATAGACCTGAGCTTCCTGTAGGGTGAGCAGCAACTGATGGCCAAAACCATCATGGCCCAAACGTCCCACCAAATGAGTTTTGACACCCAGACGGGCACAAGCTACGGCTTGGTTTGCGCCTTTGCCCCCTGGAATTTTTAAGAAACTGTCTCCTACCAGGGTTTCACCGGGATGGGGTGAACGAGAGACTGTCGCTACTAAATCTAGGTTAATACTCCCGAAAACAATCAAGCTCATGGGGATCAATGAAGGAATCAAGTGTGCCAGGATTTCTGATGCTCTCGGAACAGAGGGGTAGTTGTTATAGTGGCCCTAGTTTTAAACCCTCAAGGAGATACTTTATGGATAATCATTCTGATTTTTTGTATCCTCGTAGTCGATTTTATGGTCAGTTTAAGCCAGAATATCTAGTCTTTGATGCCAACTTGCAAGAATTTGCCCAACGAGTTACCTATATTTGCTCTTTGGAGACCAGTGGTAAAATTTCTCCCTTACAAGCCTACGAACGTATTCATGAGTTATGGCTAGAATTGGACAAAAGCAAGCAACAGTTGGGCTTAGACCACCCTCCTGAAGACCCTCCCCAAGCCTAAGAGTCCATCAGGCTTAAAATCATGCCTTCACGAGCTAAAACTGTGTTCGGCAATCGCTTTTGCACATCCTCTTGAATTTGGTCAAGGGTATCATCATCATGATTGGGTTCATGGTGAAAAACTACTAGCTTTTTCACCCCTGCGGCTTCGGCTACTTTGACTCCTTCTTCCCAGGTGGAATGACCCCAACCGACTTTAGAAGATTTGGGATTATGGTATTCATTGTCGGTGTACATGGCATCGTAGATCAAGATGTCAGCGTTACGAGCCAATTTGAGGACATCTGGATCGAGGCGATCGCTATAATGCTCCGTATCCGTACAATAAACCGCCGTGCGTCCCTGCCAAGTAATCCGATAACCCATCGCCCCATTGGGATGATTGAGATGACCGGTTTCAATCTCAATGCCATCTAGAGTCATTTGTTCTCCAGGAGACAACTTAGAAAACTTCAGATCCGCCTTGGGTATGGGTGAGGGAACAGGGGAATTAATATGGAGAATAGCATGATGAAAATGGTCTTCTAAAGACTCGCTGGAGTCGGGTACATCTCCCCAAACATGGATCTGATTCCCTGGGGTAAATAGGGGCATAAAAAAGGGCACGCCTTGGATATGATCCCAATGGTAATGGGTAAAAAAGAGGTTCACATCTAAGGGAAATTCCTGGGAGAGGCGATCGCCGAGAGCGCGTAAACCCGTTCCGCCATCGAAAATAAAATGTTTCTTCCCAATACGCATTTCGAGACAGGAGGTGTTGCCACCATAGCGAACGGTTTCCGGGCCGGGAGCGGGGATACTCCCCCGCACACCCCAAAATTGAACCTCAAAGAGTGAAGAAGAGTATGGACTAATCATGATTGAGTATTCCGCATTGACCTTGGTGACGTAGGAGGTGGTCGCATAAAACCAGGGCTACCATTGCTTCTACCATAGGCACGGCTCTAGGCAAAACGCAAGGATCATGACGACCTTTAGCCGCTAAAAGGGTTTCTTGACCGTCTCTAGTGACCGTTCGCTGTTCTTTGCGAATGGTAGCGGTAGGCTTAAATGCGACCCGGAGAATCATCGATTCGCCATTGGAGATTCCCCCTTGAATCCCACCAGAACGGTTAGTGGCGGTGCGGACTTGTCCGCGATCGCCTAGGATAAATTCATCATTGTGTTCGCTCCCGGTGAGCAGAGTTCCGGCAAACCCCGAACCGATCTCAAACCCTTTACTCGCGGGTAGAGACATCACCCCTTTAGCCAAATCTGCCTCTAGTTTATCAAACACGGGCATTCCTAGACCTTTGGGCACATGACGAGCCACACATTCAACCACTCCACCTAGGGAGTCTCCTTCCCGTTTAATGGCTTCAATGCGTTCAATCATCCGTTCGTAGGCTTCGGGATCGGGACAACGGACGATATTGCTTTCCACTTGTTCGAGAGTCACCGTTTCTGGATCGACGATCGCCTCTAGGTCTTGAATGCGCTTCACATAGCCGATAATTTCCACCCCAGCAGCCTGTTTGAGGATTTTTTTGGCGATCGCCCCCCCAGCCACTCTACCAATAGTTTCCCGTGCCGAAGAGCGCCCCCCACCCTGCCAATTGCGAATCCCATATTTAGCATCATAGGTCGCATCCGCATGGGATGGGCGGTATTTTTGCGCCATCTCATCATAATCTTGGGGCCGAGTATCCTGATTGGGAACCAAAATCATAATCGGAGTCCCCAGGGTTTTCCCTTCAAATACCCCAGAGAGAATCTCACAGGTATCTGTTTCCTTACGGGGAGTCGTAATTTTACTTTGTCCGGGGCGACGGCGATCTAACTCCACCTGGATCTCCTCCGCCGAAATCTCTAGACGGGGCGGACAACCATCAATAATTACACCCACCCCGCCCCCGTGGGATTCCCCAAAAGTTGTAATCCGAAATAAATGCCCGAAGGAATTACCCATAATAGTTAGTTAACCCAGCTTAGATCTATCCTATCCCAGATTTTCCTAGAAACTTGGTTGCTCTCAAAAGCTCTGAGAATTGGTATAATTAGGTTGGCTATATCCCAAATTTTCCTAGAAACCCAGTTTCTCCCCATCTCCCTCTTCTCGCAAAAACTGAGCATCCCATTCTGGCAAAGAGGGATTAATACTTACACTAGAGGCAATTTCAAATCCTGCTGGAGTCGTTAACCGAGGCCTAATTTGGCAATACCAGTGAACTTGGGGTTCTTCGGCCTTATAGCGAGCGGCCGTATTGATAATGTAGTTATAGTCGGGATCGTTCAGTTTATTGGATAACCGGGTGAGAACACTTTGGAGGATCACCGCAAAATCTGCCTTTTCCGTATCGGTCATACTGCCAAAATCGGCTTCATGATGTTTTGGGGCGATTGAAATCTCAAACGGCACTTCCGCCGCAAACGGTACAAATGCTAAAAAAGAATTATTCTCCTCCAGTATCCGTGTTTGTTCCTTGTACTCAAACTTGAGAATATCGCAGTACAAACACCTGCCCCAGTCATCATAGTATCGTTGCGCTTCCTCCTCTCGCCAGCGACGCTGTTGAGGCACAACACTCGTAATAATAATTTGGGAATGGGGATGGGATTGGGAAGCACCCGCCCGTTCTCCATGGTTGCGAAAGATAATCCCCATCATGCTTTCATGCTCCCGCATCAGATCGATGTAGCGATGGTGATAGGTTTCCACAATCAGCTCCACTTCCGAGAGATCCATCGTCGGAATATCCTTATCATGATCCGGACTTTCGATGATCACCTCATGGCGACCATAACCTGGCATGATGAGATATATACCATGGGAAGTACGCATGGTATTTCCTTGAGTCGAAAGGGCTGGATAGCGATTGGCAACGACACGGGTTTGCCACCCAGAACCGTTAACTTTAGGCAATTCTAGTAAAATCTCTTCCTCTTCATGATTGCCACCCGGACAAAAGGGACAAGGAAGGGCGATCGGATGCACAATAGTAGAGGATTGTCGCAAATCCTGGGGTCGGTGCTTTCTCTTGGGAGCATAAATCACCCATTCCCTAGTCACCTTATTTAGTCGGATGTGGTTACCTTCGATATCTTGCACTTCAATCCCACGTCAGATTTGTTAGATTTGCCTACCTTACTTTAACCTCTAATCCCGCTCTGAAACCGGCGATCGGGCCCATTTGAGTTCAGCCTACCGTGCTTTTACCACTTTAGAGGTTCTGTTTAGACCTTGCGCTACAATAGATTTCTAGTGGTGTTAAGCCTCATTTTAGCCAGATGCTAATGTTCAAAGATGGCGATCCTACCTGTTTTTCATTTCTACAGTCAAGGGTGTTGGGGTGTTACCCTGAACTTCACACCTCTTAATCTTTTTTTACACTCCGTACAAAATTCTCAATCTAATAGCCCCTTTTAACTATGAATACTCAATTCAATATTAGCTTGCGCCGCTCTCGCAACTGGACGATGATCCAACAAGAAGCCGTTTATTTCCCCACAGCTATTCAACCCCATGGCGCTTTATTAGTCTTAACCGAACCTGACTTAAACATTATCCAAGTCAGTGGAAATGTCCAATCCTTTTTAGGCTACGCTCCAGAGTCTCTCCTCAATCAAACTTTATCTGTCTTATTAGCCTCGTCAGAAGTGCAACGGGTTCAAAATTATTTGGCACATCTGAATTTTGAGAAAAATAATCCCCTGAAAATCAAACTTAAGAGTAGGGAGGAGATGGAGTTCAGTGTAACAATGCACCGGCAAGATAATGGTCTAATTCTAGAGTTAGAAAAAAATACAGATCAAGATTTGAATCAGTCACTCAGGTTTTACCATCTCACCCAAGAATGTGCTAGGCAACTGACGGCTGCTCAAACCCTGGAAGAAGTGTGTAAGATTGCAGTCAAAAAAATACGCAAAATTACTCGATTTGATCGAGTGATGCTTTATAAGTTTTATGAAGATAACCATGGCAGTGTGATCGCTGAATCTAAGCGAGAAGATTTAGAGTCCTATTTAGGCTTACATTATCCCGATATTGATATTCCTGAAGAAGCTAGAAATCTGTTTCTTAAACACTGGTTGAGGTCGATTTTTGATGTAAATGCAGATGGGATAGAGATAGTGCCTAGGATTAATCCCCTGACTCAGAAGCCCACAGATTTGAAAGAGTCATGGTTAAGGAGTGCCTCAAGCTGTCATCTGGAATATTTGAAAAATATGGGTGTCCAGGCTTCTATGACTCTTTCCTTGATTAAAAATCAACAACTTTGGGGATTAATTGCCTGCCATCATTACACTCCCATGTCTATTTCTTACGATCAACGATCTGCCTGTGAATTTTTAGCCCAGTCTTTATCTTTGGAGTTGGTTTATAAAGAACATAATGAAGACTATGAATACAAGTTGGAGCTGAAAGATATTCAGTCCCGGTTATTGGAATCGATGTCGAATGCCGAAAACTATGTTGATGGCTTGGTTCAAAATAAGAAGAATTTATTGGATTTGGTAGGAGCAACAGGGGCAGCCATTTGTTTCGGCGATCGTCTAACTTTAATGGGTAAAACTCCAGATAGTAAATATATAAAAGAATTTATAGAGAATCTCGATAACTATATGGGTGAATCTCGTTTTTTTTCGACAACTTGTTTGGCTGATATAGACCCAAAAGCCGCCGTTTATAAAAATGTAGCTAGTGGAATATTAGCTATAAAAATTGCAGCGACTCAAGATAAATATCTAATTTGGTTTCGCCCAGAAGTAGTGCAGACTGTTGATTGGGCAGGGAACCCAGAAGAGAGTTTAGAAAATACTAACAATTTTGCTGTACTTTGTCCTAGACAATCGTTTGAGTTATGGAAAGAAACGGTTATATTACAATCTACTGCCTGGAAAAAATGTGAAATTGATGCAGCATTAAGTCTACAAAAGTCCATTATTAAAATTGTCTTGAAAAAAGCAGATGAGTTGGCAAAAGTCAATGAAGCTTTAAAAATTTCAGAAGCGAAACAAAAAGAAAAAGCCCTGCAACTGGAGCAAACGCTTCAGAAACTTAAACAAACCCAAACTCACTTAATTCAAAGTGAAAAAATGTCTAGTTTAGGGCAATTGGTAGCCGGAATTGCCCATGAGATTAATAATCCAGTTAATTTCATTTATGGGAATCTATCCCATGCTGAAAATTATGCCCAGGATCTGCTTTCTATCCTTGAACTTTATCAAAAGTTTTATCCCGTGCCCCCTGAAGAGGTGCAGCAGGAATGTGAAGAGGTTGATTTGGATTTTTTAGTTGATGATTTACCTAAATTACTCAAATCGATGCAAATTGGAGCCGATCGCATTCGAGAAATTGTGCGTTCCTTACGCAATTTCTCCCGTCTAGATGAAAGTGAAATCAAAGCGGTTAATATTCATGAAGGCATTGAGAGTACATTGCTAATCTTAAATAATCGGCTTAAGTCGAAATCCCATCGTCCAGAAATTCAAGTGATCAAAAATTATAGCGATTTGCCTCTGGTTGAATGCTATCCCAGTCAGTTAAATCAGGTATTTATGAATTTGATCGCTAATGCTATTGATGCCTTAGAGGAAGGGAATATCAAACAGAATTTGAGTTACGAGATGTTGGAGACTCATCCCAACCAAATTAGGATTTCTACTTCTCTCTATTCTCCAGAGGATTTGGGCAAAGATTGGGTGGTGATTGAGATTGGGGATAATGCATTGGGGATTCCTGATTCATTACAGTCTCGACTCTTCGATCCGTTTTTTACCACTAAACCTATGGGTCAGGGCACAGGGATGGGATTAGCGATTAGTTATCAAATTATTGTGGAAAAGCATCAAGGAAAATTAACTTGTGCGTCTAAGCTAGGTGAGGGGACAACGTTCCGCATTGAAATTCCGGCCTAAATCGAATTTTTCCCATCCCGTAATCGAGAGTTGAGAGCGGCACGAATTTGGGCTTGTACCTGATTTGCTGGTAAATTGGCATCAATGGGGATAATTCGCTCTGGATAGGTTTTCGCTAGGGTTTTAAAGCCCTGTTGGACGCGATGATGAAAGGCAACATCGGCTTTTTCCATGCGATCGGCTGATGCCCTTTGGCGGATTCGCTCTAGTCCGGTTTCCACATCTACATCCAACCATAGGGTTAAATCGCTTTCGATGCCTTGAGTCGCAATTTGATTGAGTTGATCGATTAAATCTAGATTTAAACCGCGACCATAACCTTGATACGCTACGGTAGAATCTGTAAAGCGATCACATAAAATGATATTGCCTGCCTTGAGTGCGGGCTGGATGAACTCCTGAATATGTTGGGCGCGATCGGCTGCATAGAGCAATAACTCGGAGGTTTCATAGACTAATGCATCTGCCAATAAAACCTCCCGTAGGCGTTCCCCCAAAGGTGTGCCCCCTGGTTCTCTGGTAATGAGAACCGGTTGAGAGAGCCAAGATTTAAGCCAATCGGAGGTTTGCTGGATTTGGGTTGTCTTACCTGCGCCTTCAATTCCCTCAAATACGATGAGCTTGCCCAACTCAGGAGAAAAATGCTCTAATGCTTCCATAATCATAAGCTTATGCGATCCTATTCATCTCACTTATCCTCTCATATCAACAATAGAGGGTAATGACTGGTAAGATGAGTTTCGATAATATAGTAAAAATTATCCGTGTTTTACGTCCGGAGTGTTTTATGGCTCGGTACACTTGTTTATTCACAGTAGCGCTTCCCAACAACAATCTCCGGCAGTCGTTGATTGAGATTCTCAAATCTTTGAATATTGAGGTTCAATACGATACAGCCGAGTATCTCATGGGACGGGAAAAGCCAGGCAAAGTCCCTTTTGGCAAATTGGTAACGGTGGAAGTGTTAATTGATAACACAACCGCTACTGAAACTGAAATTAAAATGACCTTAGTGGCTAAAAACGAAGAACTGCCTTTACAACTCAACAATCACTGTCATCAACTGTTCCAACAGGTGAGCGAGGAAATTGAAGGGAGCGGTCAATTGAAGTTGATTAACACAGTTCCAGGATAAGTCGATGGAAAGGATTGAGGGATGAGCAAACTCTGGTTTGAGTTGCTCCCTTTCCTTGACAACTGGCTTATAGCTTTAATGGGTCAGCAATGTTTATTACCCATTACCAGTGCATAGCGCTATATTGCACTATATATCGTCTTCGCCCATCATACCGGGGCTAATGAGGGTAATATCAAATTCGTCTGAGGCTGGAGTGGTGACCACGTTTTCACGGACTAATAGATAATAGCTGGCTCGGACTTGGGGGCCAAAAACAATTTCATCTTCATTCTTGAGGTCATGGGTGGGGACTTTTTTGCCATTAACCATAATGCCGTTAGCACTTCCTTTGCCCTTAAGATTGCCATCAACAATGCGGTAATAGTAATTTCCGTCTTCCTTGGGTAACCGTACTAAGGTCGCATGGCGACGAGAGACAAATTGGGAGTAAAGACGAATATCACTCTGTTCATGACGACCGATGGAGTAGACGGGGGCTTCGAGAGTAAATTCTCGCCGTCCCTTATCGTCTTCAATAATGAGGAGATGGTTTTGGTTAGATTGGGCAGAAGTTTCGGTCATTATTTTAGCTTACACCTATTCAATAACATCAATACTTTATAGTCTAGTCCTCACTTAAGAGGATTTAGGGATGGGGTAAAGGACAAAAAGCCGATTTTACCGTGAATTTCGGGATGCTTTTTCTAGTTTAAACGCTCTGGATGGAGATTAGGGTTACTCATTTTGATTGGTTTTAGGCAAAACATCAGTGAAATAACTGGGGAGTTGAGGCCTCATTCTTGAATACAAAGTCATAATTTTAATGGATTGTCGCCAGATTGTGAAGTCGGGTAGCGTCGGCGCAAGAGCAGGGAGTTGGTGACAACACTAACGGAACTGAAGGCCATGAATGCAGCAGCAGTGGCTGGAGAGAGAAGGATGCCGAATTGGGGAAGAAGGACACCGGCAGCTAGGGGGATGGCGAGGATGTTGTAGGCAAAGGCCCAAAAGAGGTTTTGGCGAATTTTGGTGAAGGTATCTTGACCGAGGGTGATGGCTTGGGGAATGTCGGTGAGACGATCGCCGATCAGAACCAGTTGTGCTGTATCCATGGCTACTTCTGTAGCACTTTGGAGGGCAATACCAACATCGGCTTGAGCGAGGGCGGGGCCGTCGTTGATGCCGTCTCCCACCATGGCGACGCGGGCAGATTTTTGTAACTTAGCGATCGCCTCTGCTTTGGCTTGGGGTTTCACTTCTGCCTGTATTTCGTCGCTTTTAAACCCCAGTTTTTCGCCTACCGCTTGGGCGGTTGCTTGGCGATCGCCGGTTAACATCATCACTCTTAACCCCATCTGCCGCAGCTTGTCTAGGGTTTCTTTGGCTTGGGGACGTAGGGGGTCGATGATCGCTAACCATCCTGCCCATTGCCCATTGAGGGCGATCGCCACTACGGTTTTACCCTCTTGGGCAAGCCGATCGATCTCTTCCGTATTCGCCGGTAAAATAACGTTCTGTTGTGCTAACCATTCCGGCGTTCCCAACAGTACCGGCTTTTGCTCTACCCAGGCTTGAACGCCATAACCGGGAAAGGTTTGGAAGCTTTCGGCTGGGGGTAAAATCAGTTCTCGCTCTTGGGCTGCGTTGAGGATGGCACGGGCGAGGGGATGGTTGGTTCCCTGTTCGACGGCTGCGGCAATGCCCAGGAGGCGATTCCTTTGGAAAGCTCCGCTAACGCCCGTCAAACCGAGTTCCTGATTAGGGATGCAATCGGTTACTACCGGAGTGCCTTGGGTGAGGGTTCCTGTCTTGTCAAATACGATCGAGTCGATAGAATTGAGTTGTTGTAGAGCTTGGCCGCCTTTAATCAGAATGCCTTGTTTTGCCCCAATGCCCGTGCCGACTAAGATGGCAGTGGGAGTCGCTAACCCTAGGGCACAGGGACAAGCGATGACTAAAACGGCGATCGCCAATTTTAAACTCAGTAGCACCGGAGAATAAACGGTTTCAGCAGTAGTCAGTACCTGGGGCCAGAGTTGCACCCCCACCAGTTCCCAGAAGAGAAAAGTTAAAGTAGCCAGGGTCATGATCCCGTAAACAAAATAACCCGCTACCGTATCAGCCAGTTGTTGAATGGGCGCTTTACGGGTTTGGGCTGTTTCCACCCATTGAATAATTTGCCCTAGGGTGGTGTCTGAGCCAACGCGGGTAGTTTCCAGGGTTACCCGTCCCGACTCATTCACAGTTCCCGCACTCACGAGGTCTCCCAACTGCTTGGCTACGGGTATCGCTTCCCCAGTAATCATACTTTCATTGACCGTGGTTTCGCCACCCACGACGCGCCCATCCACAGGGAATTTTTCCCCCGGTAGTACCCGCAACCATTCCCCTACTTTCACCGTTTCGGCAGCAATATCGACGGGGGTTTCATCGGCAGTTGACCCCACGGGAATCAGGTGCGCTCGTTTGGGTTGGAGGGCTAAGAGGGCGCTGAGATCTGCTGCTGCTTGGCTTCTGGCTCTAGCTTCTAGGGTACGCCCCAGGAGAATAAAGCCAAGGAGCATCACCGGTTCATCAAAGAAGCATTCCCATCCAGTTTGGGGAAAGAGCAGGGCAATCATGCTGGTGGTGTAGGCGGCGATCGCCCCTAAGCCCACTAAACTATTCATATTGGGGCGATTGTGCCACAATCCCCGCGCCCCTTCCCGGATGATAGCTCGTCCGGGAAACAAGAGGGCGAGGGTCGCTAAACCCGCGTGAAACCCCATGGAACTGAGCAGGGGTAAATGGTGGAATCCATGACCCGTAAAGGAGAGGAGCAGCAAAGAGGCGGCGATCGCCAACGCTTTCTGATGCTCTTTGAGTTCCTCTTGATACCTTTGTTGCGGAGAAATTGAGGAACTCCTGGGATTTTCCGGCGATCGCAGTTGGCTCGGAAATCCCGATTCCGTCAGCTTCTCCGCCAATTGACTGCCATTGACCGCACCCCTCTCATACTCGACTGCCGCCACCGCCGTCACTAAATTAACACAAGCAGATCGAACCCCTGGCTGTTGCACCAGTTGTCGCTCCACAACTTGCACGCATCCGGCACATTTCATCCCCGTCACATCTAAGGTTAGGGTTTCCAGGGATACCGAGTCTTGGGGGACTGGTGTTTGGGGAACGACTTGCATAGGCTGCTCTAGAACTCTCCATGACTATCTCTGGTCTAGTTTAATTAAAAATTAAAAATTAAAAATTAAAAATGATAACGGGTTCTCTCTTCTGCTTTACCCTAGACAGTAGGATAGACGCTTTCTGGTAGGTTGGCAATTATGCAGTCTTCTAATTATGAATTTGATCATTCCCAAAATGTGCTGATTGGGCAATTAGCCAATCGCATGAAATTTGTTAGTATTTTTTTGATGATCGGTGGAGTGCTGACGGCAATCTTTGGCCTGTTTGGAGCCGTAGAAGGGATCGGAGAAATCATTTCCGGAGTAGCGGATCTTTTAATCGGCATTTGGACATATCAAGCCTCGACTGCCTTTAAGCGCATTGTGGATACCCAAGGCCAAGATATTGAAAACTTAATGGGAGCATTAGGGGAGTTGCGGAAGCTCTACACCCTCCAATATTGGGTTTTGATCTTTACCCTGGTGGCTCTAGTTATAGTCTTTGGCTTGAGCGTCGTTCTACGATTGTTTAGCGCTTTAGGCTAAGGGTTGAGAGCGATCGGAATAAGGATCTCAATTGCATAAAAATTACGTTAAACTCGGAAATTATCAAGGGATTCACCAGCCGTTGAATTGAGGAGTGCCAGTTATGAAGCATTATTTACAAAAAATTCTAAGTCTAGGGGCGATCGCCCTCGGAACTCTCAGCTTAAATCCCCAACCTGCCCAAGCACAAGCCGCCTATGGCAGCTATATCGGCGTTGGGCCAGCCTTTGGTTTAGTCGAAGGAGAAGGGGGGAGCCGACAAATTGCCGGAGTGATTGCCGTGCGCTACAAATTCCTAGAAGTCCCCCTCTCCATGCGCGTACAAGGCTTTATCTTAGGTGGCTCGGCAGCAGTGGTTCCGACCCTATCCTACGATTTTCCCCTCAACTGGCAAACCGATGCCTATATCGGTGCAGGCTATTCCTTCGCCAATGGAGATGAAGCTTCCCCTTTAGGGAATCAAAGCGGCTTTGCCCTACAACCGGGGATTGATTATATGATTCCGTCGAGTAATGCGGTGATTTTTGGCAATGCGGTGATCGCTTTTGATGCCTATCGCAACACCGGAGACAGAGAAACGGCGGTTTCCCTGCAAGGGGGAATTGGCTTAAGATTTTAGGAGCGGACTAAGTGTAGGGCTGTTTCAATCTTTGATTAAAACCCCCTATCCCCCCATCTCCCCATCTCCCCATCTCCCCATCCCCCCACTTTCCCCTTGATCTCCCTTGAGAATCAAACAGCCGCAGACCCAAATGGGGTGATACAATGCATTTGCATTAATGTTACTTAAGAACAGGGGCTGGACGTGGTTCAAGCACCATTATCCAATTCATCATCCAATTCATCTCAGGGGTTAGGGCGATCGCATAACCCCATTACTCTCCCTAATGAATCCTCATTAGCTGTACAACTCGATCGCCTCAGCGATCGCATTATTGCCGGAAAACGGCTCACGAGAGCAGAAGCTCTGGCACTCACCCAAATTGAAGGCCAGGATAACATCCTCTTACTCTGCGCCGCCGCCGATCGCGTGCGCCAAGAATGCTGTGGAAACGTCGTCGATCTCTGTAGTATCGGCAACGTTAAATCCGGCAGTTGTTCCGAAAACTGCGGCTTTTGTGCCCAGTCTGCCCACCATCCCGGCAAAGATTCCCCCATTTACGGACTCAAATCCACAGAAGAAATCTTAGCCCAAGCCAAAGCAGCCGCAGCCGCAGGCGCTAAACGGTTCTGTCTGGTGAGTCAGGGACGGGGGCCAAAATATAGCTCCCCCAAATCCCCAGAATTTGAACGAATTTTAGAAACCGTTCGTCAAATTATTGACCAAACCGACATTAAGCCCTGTTGCGCCCTCGGTGAAATCACCCCCGAACAAGCGCAAGCCCTTAAAGAAGCTGGAGTCACCCGCTATAACCATAACTTAGAAGCCTCTCAAGGGTTTTTCCCCTCCATTGTCAGCACCCACCAATGGGGCGATCGCGTAGAAACGATCAAAAACCTCAAATCTGTAGGCATTCAAGCCTGTGCAGGCGGCATTTTAGGCATGGGAGAAAGCTGGGAAGACCGGGTAGATTTAGCCCTCTCTCTTCGGGAATTAGAAGTAGAATCTGTACCCTTAAATCTACTCAATCCTAGGCAGGGAACGCCGTTAGGGGAGCGTCCCCGACTCGATCCCTACGAAGCGCTGAAGGCGATCGCCATTTTCCGCCTCATCCTACCCGAACAAATCATCCGCTATGCCGGTGGACGGGAAGAGGTTATGGGGGAACTCCAAGCTCTGGGACTGCAAGCTGGGATTAACGCCATGTTAATTGGTCACTATCTCACCACCCTAGGACAACCTCCAGAAGCCGACCATCAAATGCTGGCTTCTTTAGGACTCGAAGGGGGAGAAGCCCCCATTCCTGGACAACCTTGAAATCCAGCAGCGTGATTCGTTTAAATGAACTTTTGTGGGCCTTTATTGGCCTACTCCTTACCATTGGGGGAACCTTTTTAGAAGCCTTTATTGCTTCCCCCAAATTGTCTTTTCAAGACTATCTTTTATCCCTCCATTCCCTAGGCGTAAGCTATCAAATTGGAGCGGTTTTATTAGTCGGGTGCATGGGCGGAAAAAAAGCCGGAGTTTTATCCCAAATCGGCTATTTAATCATGGGATTAACCTGGTTTCCTGTCTTTTACCAAGGGGGAGGATTAGCCTATCTTCAAGAACCCTCTTTTGGCTATTTGCTCGGATTTATCCCAGGAGCCTGGATTTGTGGAGCCTTAGCCTTTCGCTTTCCCCCGCGCTTAGAATATTTAGGCCTCAGTTGTCTGGGGGGATTAGTAGGAATTCATCTCACCGGAATCTTATATGTAAGTTTGACTGAACTCTTGTCCTGGAGTTCAGAAAGCGGCCAAGAGCTTTTAAACACCATTACGCAATATTCCCTGTTACTCCTTCCCGGACAATTGGTTGTGGCTTGTGCCGCGACAGTCATTGCTTATTTATTGCGACATTTGATGTTTTATTAAATGAATAAGGGAAGAGTCCATAAGATGAAATTTAAGAAAAATTCCCTATTTTGGATACTGGCGTTAATCAGTTTAATATTAGATCACCTAGCAAAATTTTGGGTCATCCAAAACTTTGAATTACATGAAAGTTGGCCCCTCATATCCGGTGTTTTCCATTTTACCTATGTCCGCAATTATGGCGCAGCCTTTAGCCTATTTAGCGAAAATGGGGAATGGTTGCGTTGGCTATCTTTAGGGGTGAGTTTGGCCCTCATGGGTTTGTCCCTATACGGCCCCAAAATGACACGCTGGGAACAAGCCGGTTATGGCTTTATCTTAGGCGGTGCTTTGGGCAATGGAATAGACCGGTTTGTGGCGGGGTATGTGATCGATTTTCTCGATTTTCGCTTGATTAACTTTCCGGTTTTCAATTTAGCCGATGTGGCGATTAATATCGGTATTATTTGCTTGTTAATCGCTACCGTCGATCCAGAAATCAACAGAAAAAGGTAGAGTGAATACAGCACTTGGCACAGAAACCCGGCTTTTCAGGAAGTCAAACCGTAACAGCGGAAGAATGGAGGTTATGGGAAGATTGGGAATCTAAGCCATGCCAAGATTGACCCTCTAGGGCCATATGTTCAATGGAACTGGCTAACCGCAGCGCTCTCAGGGCCTGCTCACCCCCTACGGAGGGTTGGTCACCCCCCCGTACACAAGTTACAAAATGCTCTAATTCGGCATGAAGGGGTTCTATATTACTGGTATAGACTTTTTCAATTAATCCATCCTGACGATAGAGAACTTGACCGTATTCGGTGCGATAGTTGGCGGTGGTTTGGCGATGGATTAAAATTTCGTTGTTGAGAAAGTCGGCTTCGGTGAGGGAATTCTTGCAATGGGCAGCGATGCGGCGAATTTTGCAATGGGTGACTTTACTGGCAGTGAGGGTGGCGATGATGCCATTTTCAAAGCCTAGAGTGGCGGTGACATAATCTAAATATCCAGAATCTGAGGCCCGATTGCCACTGGCAGTGAGCTTTTTCACAGGAGCGGCGGCTAATTCTAGGAGTAAATCAATATCATGAATCATTAAGTCTAAAACCACGGAGACATCATTAGCGCGGTTAGAATAGGGACTCATGCGATGGGCTTCTAGGGCGAGGATTTCCTCTGTTTTCAGGACTTTACTCAGTTCTTGAAAGGCAGGGTTAAAGCGCTCGATATGGCCGACTTGGAGAATGCAGTTACATTCAGCCGCTAGGTTGACTAAATGTTCCGCTTCTTCGATACTAGCGGCGATGGGTTTTTCGATCAGGACATGGATTCCCGCTTGTAGACAGGCTCTTCCGACTTCATGGTGGAGACGGGTGGGAACGGCAATACAGACAGCATCGATGTGGGGGAGAAGGTCGTGATAGTTCTCGAAGAACCGGACTCGATATTTTCCGGCAGTGTCTAATCCTCGTTCGATGTCAACGTCAGAGATGCCGATTAGGTGTACGTCTTTGAGTAAACTTAAGACGCGGGTGTGATGTTGACCCATGTGGCCAACACCAATGACTCCGATGCGGATAGGTTTAAGGGGATTACGGGGTTGTCTGTCCTCTGTCCTCACATCCTCATTTCCCGATGACATGGTACTTTGCACTCCTATCTACTCCACCACTGACGGCGATCGCACTTTATCTTTAACTCGATCGAACCACCAAGATAGTAACATAGCTACTGAAATCTGAAGCGTATTTGCCCCAGGCGATCGCTTTGAACAGTAGGACTTTAATCGATGGAAGGGTTGGTTTTACCCATGAGTTCTTGACTGGCGCTCACCAACGCAAATAAGGGGCCGGTTTGTTCTGTACCATTGACGGCTAGATCGCTGTGGCACAGATAGAGGCGCTCTTCTACGCGACTGAGTAAGTCATGTAAGATGCGTCTGAGTCTCTCTTCATCGGCTTCTTGCATGTGTTCAACTGTCCAGGGTTTTCCTAAACGGTGTTGTAAAAATAGGGGAGCGGCCCAGAGGTTGGCGGCTCCTCCTTTGAGCCATAGGGGAGAGCTGGCATCGAGCCAAAAGTGCCATCGGTGGGAAAGGCGGCTGGAACGGTATTGGAAAATGGTGGCGAGGGTGACGGCGTTGGCTTTGGGGCCGGTGGGTCGGACGGGGTAAGGGTTGGCGGTGATTGTGCCTTGGCGTAGGAGTTGGATAAATTGGGGTAGGGGGGAGTGGTGGGGATGGAGGCGATGATGAGTTTGCCAATAGTGATGGGCGGTTTCCATGAGTTCGCGGATGGCGGCGAGTTGGTCGTAGGGGAGGGTATGGCAGAGGTAAAAGCGGGTAATGGCGCGGTCGAGGAAGATGAGGGGGGTGGTGAGTAGGCGTTCTGAGTGTTCTTTTTTTTGGCTTTCGATCCAGGTGTGGATTTGGTTGTAGGCGGTGCTGGGACGATAGCCTAGCCGATCCCAACGCTCGAAGACTTCTAGGGGGAGGAGGTGGGGATGGTGGGAATCGGGGACGTAGCAGTGAGCGGCGATGAGTCCAGCTCGCACGGGGTCGATCCAGTAGGGGGGGGGTTGGTTGGGTTGGGTGGCTCCGAGGAGGGGATGGCTGAGGATGATGAGCATTTCGGCGATCGCCTCTCGGTTAACCAGTCGCCCTAAACCGGGATACACCAGGGTGAGGAGGGTGAGGAGGGCGCGAATGAGGGAGGAGGCGATCAGGGGTCGCTGTTCGTTGAGGGGACGTAGGGGAATGTTGGCTCGATCGAGGAGATGGAGTAGGGTATAGCGGGCGATGTCGTCTAGTCCTGGGGCGATGATGGCGATGTCTTGGGGGGGGATGTGCTGGTGGTGAATAGCATCGATGAGGGTTTGGGCGGTTTCTCGTAAAAGTTGCGATCGCGAAATGGTTTGCAGCGATCGAATCTGTTCTGGAGGTAGGAGAATGGGTTGGGCGAAGAGGGGGTTAATGATTTGTTGGATTTGATCGAGGTCGAGACTTCTGGCTAGTCCTGAGTTGGGTTGATTTCCTAAATGTTCAATTTGGCAGCGTTGGGCAATTTGGGCCATGTATTGAGGGTCGGCATTGAGGCCGAGGCGAATACCGCCATCGGGGTTGTAGGTGAATAAACAGGGGTGCTGATGCTCTAGAAAGAGTTCAAATAGAGGCCGCATGAGGGGGGGATATTCGTCTACGTCATCGGCGCAGAGGCTCTGATAGCGGTGTAGGAGATAGGTTTGGTAGGGGCGATCGCCGATTAAATGCTGTCCATAGAGATCTAGGGCTAGTCCATAGGTGAGCCAGCCATGGGTTAAGCACCAACTGCGCCATTGCTTCAGAGCAGAGCCGATATTCTCCCAGAGATCGGGGGTTTTGCTTAGGCTTGCCAGTTGTCCGTCTTCGAGAATTGTGGGGATATCGGCGATCGCCACACCACTGGCGGCTGCTAGGGCCCAGATGTCTAAGAGTTGGCGCACCAAGCGCAGGGGGGACACTCCTTCTAAGCTTAAGGCTCCCCCGTCGAGATCCTCTTGCCATAAGGCTTGGGCTAATTCTTGCTCGGTTTCTGGCCGCAGATGCAGGGGAAACGGGGATTCTATCTCCAGTTGTTGCATGAGTTGGGGCCAAAATAAACTGACTTGATTGAGGCAGAAGCCTAGGGGGGTGGTCGTTTGGCTTAATAGGGCGGATCTAGGGGGGTCTAAGGTGGTGAGGCGATCGTCTAAATCTAGACGATTATCCCCTGTTGCGGCGAACAGGAGAATTCTCGGATGAGCGATTGAACCAGCATCGGATTCTAGCCAGACTTGCTCGCCGATATACTCCAGCAAACGGCGGGTTTTTCCACTGCGGGATGGCCCCACTATCCAAAGAGAATCTAATGACACGCTACACGAGTTAGAACACATTTGATAAGATACAGTCCATGGCGATCGAGCCTTAGAATTTACAATCTTCTCCCCGGCAAGATTTCATCCTGCTCTCTTTGTCTCTGAACTTCCTAAAATCCTATGGCTAAAGGCTCTCCTTGGCAAAAGCTTCAATCTTCTTTTGGTTTCCTCAACCGGTGGTTTTGGCAAACCCCGGATCGCGCCTTAGATGATGCCTATGAAGCTGTACTCAAAATTCAGGCGATCGAAGATGAATACTTTGGGGGAGAAAAGATCGTTCCTAGTTCTCCTCAATATAATACCACAGTTCAGTCCTATTTTAAGCGCGAATTAGCCAATAACTTAAACACCGCTCGCATTCGTTTATCCGAATTCAACACCAGCCGTTTATTTGTCAATTCTTCCTCTCGCAAATTAGCCAATAGTCTCTGGGAATCAACCAACATCAACCTAGACAAAAGTCCCATTGAAGACTCCCAAATTACTCTAGAAAAACTCACCACGATCGATCAAATACTCAGTCGCTACAACGCTCAATCCAACAACACCCCAAACCCCTCTAACTCTAAAGCCGTCATTCCCTTTGACCCATCCCAATCTCTAAGCATACCCAAATCCAAACCTCTACCCCCACCCACTGTCGAAGAAATCACCAATGCAGAAACCATTTCCGACCAATCCAGTTTTCTGCCCCGCACTATCTTAGGAACCTTCAAACGAGTCCAAAAAGAACTCGATCCTAAGACCGAAGAAGAATTAATGAATCGGTTTCGGATCTCTAAATTCAAAACCATTATTTCCTTGAGGTTCATCTTACTAGCTTTTCTGATTCCCCTATTAACCCAACAAATTGCCAACAATTTTATTGTCGGCCCCATTGTCGATAAATTTAAGGAACGGGATCAAATTTCTGTATTTCTGAATGAAGATATGGAAGCCGAAGCTTTCATGAAGTTAGAAAAATTTGAAAGCCAGCTTAAATTTGAAATGCTCATTGGCGATCTTCCCGAACTCAGCCCCAAGGAAATCCAAGAAGAGCTGCACCATAAAGCAGAAGAGATTAAAGAAGAGTTTAGAACTGAAAGTTCGGATGCAGTAAAAAATATCTTCTCTGATTTTTTTGCCTTTGTTGCATTTGGCTGGGTTGTCTATACCAGTAAGCGAGAAATTACGGTTCTTAAATCTTTCATGGATGACTTGGTTTATGGCTTGAGTGATAGTGCCAAAGCCTTTATTATTATCCTCTTTACTGATATGTTCGTCGGGTTCCACTCTCCCCACGGTTGGGAAGTGATTCTCGAAGGCTTATCTCGACATTTTGGACTCCCCGAAAGTCGAGAGTTTATCTTCCTCTTTATTGCTACTTTTCCCGTTATTCTAGATACGGTCTTTAAGTATTGGATTTTCCGCTACCTCAACCGTATTTCACCTTCTGCTGTTGCTACCTATAAGGAAATGAATGAGTAATGACTCATCTTCTTATTGCCCATCCTTCAAGGGTTGGACATCATGAAAATGGGTATAATCAATACAGCGCGTTCCTTTTGGGTTAGTTGAAACCACATTTCTAAAAAGTAAACACAAAACTTTTATGGACTTTCTTTGGCAAAAACAAACTGTTATCGATCAAACTCAATTAATTCTCAACAGTTATCAGCACTGGTTCGGTTCTCCCTTGTTGAATCCAGAACAAGGGCCAATAGAGCTGGCAGAACAGTTGTTTGAAGCTCCGTTTGTTGTCTTTTCCCATGGGACTCAATCTGATCCCATTTACAATTATGGCAATCGTCAAGGCTTAAGATTATGGGAATTAAGCTGGGATGATTTAATCCAAACTCCTTCCCGCACCACAACTGAACCTATGGGTCAGGAAGATCGAGATCAAATCCTTGCTGATACCTCGACAAAAGGCTATGCTAAAGGGTATTCTGGCGTGCGAATATCCAGTAGGGGTAAACGCATCTTGATTAAGGATGTTATTCTCTGGAATCTGATCGATCAACACCAGAACCATAAAGGGCAAGCGGCGATGTTTTCGGACTATCATTTTCTGTAGGAGAATAGATCGGAGGATGCCCAAACCCGCAGATACAGCGCGAAGCGCTGTAGTGGGGGAGTGGGGGAGTGGGGGAATGGGGGAACAAATAACAGATTGGGTAGCGCTTTGAGCCATTTTAGCTATCGTTAAAAACAGTCATTAATGTACCTCATAGCAGAGGAAACTGCTGTATTGATAGTAAAGGTTTAATCGGATGAAGATTCGAGTGGCTCAAGCATCTGATGTCCCCGAACTGGCAGCGCTGTATTCTCAAACGGTTCGGGTACATGGAGGAGAACATTATACCCTAGAGCAGACGGAAACTTGGGCTGCTTTTGCCTTGAATCAACCCCATTTCCGTCAATTTATCCTCAATGTTACCACATTTGTAGCGGTAGATGAAACGGGAATTTTAGGGTTTGCGGGTATGGGTGGAGATGGCCATATTGCCTCACTTTATGTGCGCCATGATGGTCTGCGTCAAGGCATTGGTACTGCTCTGATGAAGGTGGTTTTAGAGTATGGGAAAAGTCGGGAAATGAAACGGCTTTATGCTGAGGCGAGTTGCTTTAGTTTGGGTCTGTTTAAGAAGTTTGGTTTTCAGGTCTATGATACTGAGATTGTAGAGCGTCAAGGGGTAGAGTTTAAGCGTGATTTGGTTGAATTGAAGTTATAATAATTAACAATTACAGGATTTTTCTCGGCTAATCTCATTTCTCTATAGGGTGCGTTACGCTCTTGCTAACACACCCTACTTTTTTGTTTAATTAATGATGATGGTGATGATGATCGGAGTCATGATCGTGATGATGGTGGTGGTGATGATGATGCTCAACACCGAGTTGGGTATTCACGGCTAAGGCTTCTTCTGAGAGCAGATCTTCAATGTGGGAATCTGCCCAATGGGCTGCCATGTGCAGGAATTCGGGATGATCGTTGGCGCACTCCATTTGAATATAGTTGATGTCGGAGTATTGACGCTGCAAGGCTTCGATAATATGCTCGACATCGAGTAGGGTTTCGTGGTTTTCGGTGACGAAACCAATGGGCATGAAAACGATCGCCTTTGCTCCAAGCTGAATCAGGTTTTCGGCTGCTAGTTTAGCGTCGGGTTGTGTCCATTCAATCAGGGGGGTATCGTGGTTGAGCCAACCTACGGAAATTAGGGGATATTTGTAAATCAGTTTTTCCCGCACTAATTCATAGAGGGTTTGGCTTTCAGTAATACCGGAGGTGAAGCCTTTGGCTTTATGGGGACAGCCATGATTCATGAGGACGATGCCAATTTGGGAGGGTAAAATGCGATCGCGCAATTTCTGGGCGATTTTTTCCTCGACTAATTGCGCCATAAGGTTGATATAGTCGGGTTGGTTGTAGAAGGAGGGAATATAGCGCTCTCCGGTTACCCAATGTTGGCTCCCCTCTTCTTTTGCCAATGCTTGATTGACTTGTTCAACGGCAATACCACTGGTGAAAATGGAATCAACGACGAGCAGGGGATAGATGAGCAGTTTGTCAAAGCCTTCTGCTTTAATTTGCTCTAAGACTTGCTTAGGAAGAAAGGGAGCGCAAAAGTTAAAGGCTTTAAAGACTTTAATGCGATCGCCCCATCTTTGCTGTAAGTGTTGCTCAATTCCGGCTCGCTGACGCTCAAAAATAGCATTGTGGGGGGAGATGAAATTACCATGCTGATGACTCCATTCATGAAGATCGAACATCGCTAGGAGCTTGGCTAAGGGGGGGTAGATCCAGGTGGGAACCGGCGCAAACTTAGCGGTGAGAAGATTTAGGGCTTGTTCGTTATAATTGGCAAAGTCTTCATAACTTTCCACTTCACCATAACCCATTAGCAGAACGGCAACGCGAGACGACTGGCGATCGCCTATGGGGGTTTGTTCTGAGTATTTTTCTGGAGTTGCAACCACGGGTGTTTCCTCAGTGAGTTTACGATCGGTTTTTTCTAGGGTAGCATCCCCCTAGGGGGGATTGGGGGAGTGGTGCAGCAAACAACTATAGGAAGATCGAAAGCTAAAAATTTTATAAAGATTAGTGGCTTGTGGCAGAAATACGGACAATATCAGTGAAGTTCAATTAACTTGGGTCGTCAAATAATCGGGAAAACCAAATATGAAGTGTGAATAAATCTTAAAAATAGGGTGATTTCCTCGATGTACCTAGGAACGATCTTGGATACAGTAATAATGAGGGTAAACAATCCAGCTATTGATTGGGTGGTCTATACAGATGTAATTGGAAAAAGTGTGAGGTAAGGGCAATGAAATCTAAAACGATATCTATGGTAATTGAAGCAATCCTCGTTACGCTGGCGATCGCCATCTGTCAAAGCTCATTCTCAGAAGTTAACCGTGGGCAGTTATCCCTTGAGGGCGATCGAGTAGTTGTCAGTCAGATCTCCTAACCGGTTCCCCCCGCACCCCACAAGCCACAATGTTATAATCAAAATAATTTTTAATTTTTTCGGCTGTCGCCGAGATGAAAATTTTTAATTTTTAATTTTTAATTGTAATTGTGGCTTCAACTTCTTCTCGCCCTCTCCTACTGCTCATTGATGGACATTCCCTCGCCTTCCGTGCCTATTATGCCTTTGCTAAAGGGCGGGATGGAGGACTGAAAACCCGTGATGGCATTCCTACAAGCGTCTGCTTTGGCTTTCTGAAGTCCATGTTTGAAGTCCTGGAAAAAGAACATCCTCAAGCCTTAGCGGTAGCATTCGATCGCGCTGAAGCCACGTTTCGCCATGATGCAGATGTAAACTATAAAGCCAACCGTCAGGAAACGCCAGAGGACTTTATCCCGGATCTGCAAAACCTACAGGAGATTTTAGCCGCGCTCCAGGTATGCATTGCTACTTGTGCGGGGTATGAAGCGGATGATGTTCTGGCGATGTTAGCCGAGCGGGGAAGCGAAGCAGGATATCGTGTGAAGATCTTAACGGGCGATCGCGACTTATTCCAACTTGTAGATGCCCAAAAACAAATCAGCGTCCTGTATCTTGCTGGAGGAAGCCAAAAACGCGATAGTGCCGCCAATGAATTCGATCCAGCACAAGTCAAAGAAAAAATGGGCGTTTATCCTCACCAAATTGTAGACTATAAAGCCCTCTGTGGCGATCCCTCCGATAACATTCCTGGGGTTAAAGGCATTGGGGAAAAAAGCGCCGTTAAACTCCTGCAAGACTATGGCACATTAGATGGTATTTATGCATCCATAGATCGGATCAAAGGCGCAATGCAAAAAAAACTAATCGCCGGTAAAAAGGATGCCTACGATTCCCAATTTTTAGCCCAAATTACCGCTCAAGTTCCCCTCGATCTGAGCCTAGAGAATTGTCATCTGCAAGGCTTTGCACCCCAGCGATTATCAGAGTTATTCCAAGACTTAGAATTAAAGGAATTTGGCAAAAAAATCGATCATTTTCAAACTCTGTTAGGGGGAAAAGGGGCAGAAGTGCCACAATTTGAAGATGTTAGTACCGATCCAGAACTCGATTTTTGGACAGCCGCAGAAACGGAAGCCGCGCAAGCCGAAAAACAGTTACCCTTTACCCCCCTTATCATCGATACTGAGCAAAAATTAACCGATTTAATCAAAAAGCTCAAAACCTGCCAAGATCCGCAAAATCCCGTTGCTTGGGATACAGAAACCACTGCCTTAGAACCCAGGGATGCCGAATTAGTCGGTTTAGGCTGCTGTTTTCAGCAGCATAAAACCCCCACCGTTGCCTATATTCCCCTTAACCACAAACGGGGACAGAATTTAGATAAAAAAAACACCTTAGAACTGCTGCGCCCCTTGCTCGAAAATCCCGCCTATCCTAAAGTCTTGCAAAATGCAAAATTTGACCGCTTAATCCTCAAACATCAAGGGATTAATCTGCAAGGCGTTGTTCTGGATACTTTGCTTGCCAGCTATGTCTTAAATCCCGACAGTAATCATAGCCTTAGTGCTTTAGCGCAACAAGAATTAGGCATCATTCCCCAAAGTTACGAGCAACTGGTTCCCAAAGGACAAACCATTGCTGATATTGATATTTCTCTGGTTGCCGAATACTGTGGCATGGATGCCTATGTCACATTCCAGCTTGTCCCAATCTTTGCCGAAAAATTGAGCCAATTTCCCCAACTTCAGCAGCTTTTAAATGAGGTTGAACTTCCTCTAGAGCCGATTTTAGCCCAAATGGAATGGACAGGCATTTGCATCGATACCGATTATCTGGAAACCCTCTCCAAGGAATTAACGGATAAACTGAAAACCATTGAAAAAAAAGCCTATCAAGCTGCTGGTGAAGAATTTAATTTAGGTTCCCCCAAGCAAGTCAGTACCCTATTATTCGATAAACTGCAATTACCCACCCGCAAATCCCGCAAAATTAAAACCGGATATTCCACGGATGCTGCTACTTTAGAAAAACTGCAACCGGAGGATAAAACGGGAGTGGTTGAAGCAATTTTAGAATATCGCACCTTAGATAAATTAAAATCTACTTATGTGGACGCTCTGCCCCAGTTGGTACATCCCCAAACCCAGCGAGTGCATACGGATTTTAACCAAGCAGTTACCAGTACGGGGCGTTTATCTTCTTCTAACCCGAATTTACAAAATATTCCCATTCGGACTGAATTTTCCCGCCAAATTAGAAAAGCTTTTATTCCTCAGTCAGGATGGATATTAGTTTCGGCTGATTATTCGCAAATTGAGTTAAGAATTTTAGCCCATTTAAGTGACGATCCGACGCTGGTTGATGCCTATCAAAATCAGCGCGATGTGCATAAAGTGACGGCTCAATTACTGTTCGATCGCCAGGAAATTACCCCAGAAGAGCGCCGGTTAGGAAAAGTGATTAATTTTGGTGTAATTTATGGCATGGGGGCGCAACGGTTCGCTAGGGAAGCAGGGGTAAGTGTAGCGAAAGGAAGGGAGTTTATTGAGCGGTTTAATCGCCAATATCCGAAAGTGTTTGAGTATTTGGAAAAGACGAAAAAACGGGCAATGAAGCAAGGGTTTGTGGAAACGATTTTGGGCAGACGGCGCTATTTTGATTTTAAACAGAGTGCTAAAAGGGAGGATGAATTATTACGAGCAGCCGCTAATGCCCCCATTCAAGGTTCGAGTGCTGATTTGATTAAGATGGCGATGGTGAAATTGGATGAAGTTTTACATCCCTATCAAGGGCGGATGCTGCTACAAGTTCATGATGAGTTAGTGTTGGAAATGCCGCCAGAGGAGTGGGAGGAGTTGGGGAGGAAAATTAAAGAGACGATGGAAAATGTAGTTTCTTTAAAGATTCCTTTGGCGGTAGAAATTCATCGAGGGAAGAGTTGGATGGATGCGAAGTAATGAGTAAGGGAGCGGATCAAAGGTATTGCATTTTGGTAGAAAAGAGATTATCCTAACAATACGACTTAGTTAAGGTGCTGAACCCTGGAAGAATTTTAAAGGATCAACTATGAACCATCCAAAACTAACTGGGAGTTGATGATATTTTTCCTGAAGCCAAATGACTCAATATTAGAAATTAAAACGGAGATGGGACGATGGCAAGCATGATGCATTGGATGGAAGAAGGCAGAGAAAAGGGCAAGCATGAGCAGGCAGTCACGATGATTTTGCGGCAACTGCCTTGGAAAATTGGTGCGGTTAAGCCCTATTTACAAGAAGAAATTGAAGCTCTATCTCTGAGTACCCTAGAGGATCTATCCGTTGCTTTGCTGAAGTTTTCTGATTCTGAGGATCTGGAATTATGGTTAGAGCGAAGCGCGAGAAAAAGCCCCCTGATGATCTCTTAATTTCCTTTCCTGGTTTATTGAGTAGGGGCAAAACATTTTTTGCCCCGTTCCCAGTACGATCGCCGAAAGTGCAGTCAATTTAGGGATAGGTATTTTTAGCCGCGATCGCCACTTGCTCTACTGGATCTTCAGCCAGTCTTTTCAGAGCCGAATCCACCCCTTCCCCTTGTGCCCCCAAACGGTGCAGCGCTTGAGCGATGCGGTGGCGTACTTGCCAATCGGGATCGTCAATTAAGGGAAATAAATACTCCGCCGCTTCTACATTACCCAACTCTCCCAAAGCGCTGACGGCAGAGGCACGAACCAAATCTGTAGAGGAGTTGAGAGCTTGTTGGAGTAAGTTAAGGGCACGAAGATCGCCCAATTCTCCCAAAGTTGCCACAATACTCATCTGCAATAGCCATTCCTGAGTATTGTGATAAGCTTGTTCTAAATCAGGATAAGCTTCGGTTAAGTGCAACGCTCCAATGCCATCAGCCGCCGCCGCTTTGACATCAATTTCCGGATCGTTTTCCAGGCGATCGCGTAAAATCTTTAAACTTTCCTCTCGATTTGCCTCTCCCACCGTCGATAACTGACTCACTGCCGCATAGCGCACCCGCACATTACTATCGATAGCTAAGGCTTGAATTTTCGGAAATGCCACCACCGGATCGAGCAGACGCAGCATATTCACCCCTCGCAGGCGATCGCCATAATTTTCCGAATCCAATAATTGCTGAACTGATTCCGGGGTTACACTCATACTTTATAAAACACTCTTAATAAGGTTATCAAGGAAAAAGCCTAAGCCTGAGCATCGAGATCGCGCAAAATATCCCCTCTAGTGAGGATACCCACCAACTTCTGCGCCCCATCCAAAACCGGCAACCGGCGGATATTATGTTTTTGCATTAACTTCGCCGCATCTCGCAAAGAGCGATCGCCCGTCACCGAAATCGGATGATTGCTCATCACCTCACCCACCGTCAACCCCATCGCCTTCCGCAAATCCTTCTCATAGGTTGACGGATTTTCCAAATAAATCACACTATCCAACAGCATAATATAGGGTGGCGGCTCCACTCCCGTTTCTTGCCACATCAAATCCGCCTCTGAGATTACCCCAATCAGCGTACCCTCTGCATCGACAACGGGTAAACCACTAATACGGTGTTCCACCAACAAGTGAATCGCCTCCTTCAAGGATGTATCCGGGCGAACCACCAAAGGATCTTTCGTCATGACATCAGCAACGGTTTTCGGCATAGGGGCCTCTCCCAAAAATTTGGTATTGAGTGTAACTATTATAGGGGAAATAGGGGCAAGCAAATTTTCGCCCCTACTGGGATAGATTCACTGTTCATTAAGCTTGCAGCCATCGAGCCGCATCTTTAGCATGATAGGTGAGAATCAGATCTGCCCCTGCCCGCTTAAAGCTGGTTAAGGTTTCCATCACCACCCGGCGTTCATCAATCCAATCATTGAGAGCAGCCGCTTTAACCATAGAATATTCGCCGGAAACATTGTAAGCGGCAACGGGCAAATTAGAGGCTTGCTTCACTTGCCAAATCACATCCATATAGGCTAAAGCAGGTTTCACCATCAGCATATCTGCGCCTTCAGCCATATCTAAATCAATTTCCTTGAGGGCTTCCCGACTATTCGCGGGGTCCATTTGATAGGTGCGGCGATCGCCAAATTGGGGGGAAGACTCCGCCGCATCTCGGAAGGGGCCATAATAGGCGGAAGCATACTTAGCTGCATAGGACAAAATCGGGATATCTTCAAATCCCGCTTCATCTAACGCCCCGCGAATCGCTTGTACAAAGCCATCCATCATTCCCGATGGGGCAATAATATCAGCTCCCGCTTTCGCTTGGGAAACAGCCGTTTTCTTCAATAATTCCAGGGTGGGATCGTTCAATACCCGTCCCGTCAGATCTCCGACTTCCAAGTAACCACAATGGCCATGATTGGTATATTCGCACAGACAAGTATCGGCAATTACCACTAGATCCGGAACCGCTTCTTTAACTGCTGTAGCCGCTTTTTGGATCATGCCACAATCATGCCAAGCGCCCGTTGCTTCAATATCTTTGGTTTCCGGAATTCCAAAGAGGATAATCGCCGGAATGCCCAAATCATAGACTTCTTTGGCTTCGTCTACAATTTTATCCACCGAGAGCTGATACACACCCGGCATGGAGCGCACTTCTTTAGCTACGCTTTCACCGGGTACAGCAAACAAGGGATAAATTAAATCATTGGTGGTTAAAACATTCTCTTGCACCATCCGGCGCAAACTGGCAGAGCTACGGAGGCGGCGAGGGCGATGAATGGGAAACATAGTTAGGGATTTACAAACAGTAATCTAAATAAATGGAGTGTATTTGAGCATTGTATAGCGATCGCCGATCCCCCTCTACATCCGAGTCATTTTTCTCAATGTTTTGTAACGTTAGCCAGAGCCAACCTCAAGCAAAATATGACCCATTAGCCATTACCCTTCTCCTATGGAACCTTGGAATTTTACCCCACCTCTCCCCTCTGAATTAGGCGATCGCCAAGTCCCCCTACAGGGAACCCATCTACAAGGAAAACGCATTGCTCTACTCATTACCGGCAGTATTGCCGCCCTCAGAGCACCCTTACTTGCGCGGGAACTGCGACGGGAAGGAGCAGAAGTTATCGCCTTTACCTCCCCTGAATCCCTACGCTATACCACCCTGGACAGCTTAGAATGGAGTACCACCCATCCGGTTATTACCCAGCTAACGGCTGCTGCCGAACATCTCAGCGATGGAGCGCCTTTTGATGCCTATGTTGTCGCTCCTGCTACCTACAATACGATTAATAAAATGCGCTACGGTATCGCCGATGGTGTGATTACTTCTACCCTAGCTTCTGCACTCGGAAAACTCGAACAAGGACAAACGAAAATCTTGCTTGCGCCCACGATGCACGGCAGCTTACACAATCGAATTTTAACCGAATCCCTCCAGCAATTACACCAATGGGGCGTAGAAATCATGCCCCCGAAACAAGCTTACGGCAAAGATAATTTACCCGATTTACGCTCAATTGTGGTCAGGGTTTGTCGCTTAATCAGTTCTTCTGCTCTAAAAGGAATTCCTATTTTAGTTACCGGTGGCCCTACTCCCGTTCCTATTGATAATATTCGCCGAATCACCAATCGCTTTCGCGGGACTTTAAGCATCAAAATCACTGAAGAACTCTATTTACGGGGTGCAGAAGTGCAGTTAATTTTAGGAACCGGTGGCGATACTCCACCGCCCTATTTACCCTGTAAAATCGCTCAAACTTATGAAGATTATGCTCAATTGGTTTTAGGACAATTACAGGAAATGCCTTATGTTTTTGGTGTCTTTTCTGCTGCTGTTGCCGATTACCAACCGGAGCAAGTCTTACCGGGAAAAATTCCGAGTGGTAGTGCTTTACAGTTTCTAAAATTAGTCCCTACAGGTAAAGTGATTGAACGGGTAAGGGCAGGGTTTCCAGACCTATATATGGTGAGCTTTAAGTATCAGGAAAATGTCAGCCATGAAGAATTAATTGAAATTGCCCAAGGGCGACTCAAGCAAGGGTATAATGCGGTGGTCGCTAATCGTGGAGAAGAGACGGGAGCGCAAGGGGAGCAAGTTGCTTATTGGGTATCGGAGAATCAAGTCCCGGTGAAGATGATGGGTAAAGAGGGAATTGCTAGGGCGATCGCCGATCGCTTGGAAGAGGTATAGAGTTGATTTGAATAGCAATGAGACATTGTTGTAGGGGTGGGTTTCAAACCCACCCCTACAATTTTTAATTGATTCCAGAAGAGAGGGGGGCAATCGCACTCAATCTCAGATCCCTATGATCGCCCTGCACTTGTTGTAAATTCCACTCATTCTTAAACAGTAGCACCGGTCGATCCCAATTATCCTTAACGGTCATCGTATTAAACAAGCGGCCAATTTTGTCCAAAATTTCCCAGCCATTCAGCACCCATCGCGCCACTGAATAGGGTAACAGCTCCGTGCGAGTGTCTACCCCATATTCATTCAAGAGTCGGAATTGTACCACTTCAAATTGTAACTGGCCCACAGCAGCTAAAATAGGATCTCGCTTGGCTTCATCGCTCGAATACATAATTTGTACCGCTCCCTCTTCCCGCAATTGGGTTACCCCTTTGTGGAATTGCTTAAACTTGGAGGGATTGGGATTTCTCAAATAGGCGAATAATTCTGGCGAAAAACAGGGAATCCCTTCATATTCCAATTTTTTGCCCGTATAAATCGTATCGCCGATCGCGAACACGCCCGGATTATTCAAGCCAATGACATCGCCCGGATAAGCCACATCTACCGATTCCCGGTCTTGAGCAAACAGTTTTTGAGGACGTGATAGGCGCACCGTTTTACCCGTGCGGGCATGACTAACGGTCATATCTTTCTCAAATTTACCCGTACAAACCCGCACAAATGCCACGCGATCGCGGTGTTTCGGGTCCATATTCGCCTGCAACTTGAATACAAACCCCGTAAACTCCGGATACTCTGGGGACATCAACCCCTCAGAGCTTTTGCGCTCTCCCGGTTTCAGGGCATAGTCTAAAAAGGCATCCAAAAACAACTGCACGCCAAAATTGGTCATCGCGCTACCAAAAAACACCGGGGTTAGCTCTCCCGCGTGGATCTCTTCTAAGTCAAACTCTGACCCTAACCCCTCCAACAATTCCAAATCTTCCTTAAGCTGATCATACAAATCCTGGTCTAGTAACTCCTCAATGCGCGGATCGCCCAAGAGAATCATGGTATCTTTTGCCGTTCGCTTACCATGGGCGTTGCGTTCAAACAGATGGATTTCCTGAGTGCGGCGATCGTACACCCCTTGAAAGCGATCGCCCGTACCAATGGGCCAATTCACCGGATAGGTTTTCAAACCCAATTCCTTTTCAATTTCGTCCAATAACTCCAGAGGTTCGCGGGTGGGGCGATCCATCTTATTAAAGAACGTAAAAATCGGAATCTTCCGCATCCGACAGACTTCAAACAGCTTGCGGGTTTGCGGTTCCAACCCCTTGGCCGCATCCTCCAACATCACCGCATTATCCGCAGCCGCTAAAGTGCGATAAGTATCTTCACTAAAATCCTGGTGTCCCGGAGTATCCAACAAATTAATCTGACAGTCATGATACTGGAACTGTAACACCGTCGAAGTAATAGAAATTCCCCTCTGTTGTTCCATGGCCATCCAGTCGGATGTGGCTCGGCGCTGACTAGCCCTAGCTTTAACTGCCCCCGCTTCATGAATTGCTCCACCATAGAGCAGCAATTTTTCTGTTAGCGTGGTTTTCCCCGCATCGGGGTGAGAAATAATCGCAAAATTACGTCGGCTGTAAACCGCTTTTTGAATTTCCGTAGATAGATCGATAGACATTAGGAATAAGAATTAACCACAGAGTGAGAACAACAATTAGCTCTAGCACTAAAGATCTATGATAAGCCATGGGGCAAAGAATTGAACGTCAGTTTGGGTTCAGCTGACCCATTCAAACCAACGCCTTAAAATTTTGTAAGGCAATGTAGCTTAAACAAAACTTTTCTGCCATATCGATGACCTTTAACTATGATATGAAGACGGGCACAAACGATTGAAAAGTGGATAGACTGGATACCCCAACTTACATCTACTTAAAAGTCTATGATCAAAAAATATCTAGGATTAGTCTGTACTTTAATCATGACCGGATGCTGGTCGAGCGTGGCACTAGCGACTCCGGAACCGGATCGAACGGTCTCCTGCGATCTGCTGGTGGTGGGGGGTGGACTGGCGGGAACGGCAACCGCTTATGAGGCACTGCTGGGGGGTAAAACGGTTTGTCTGACGGAGTTGACGGACTGGGTGGGGGGTCAAATTTCTTCCCAGGGGACTTCGGCTTTGGATGAACGAACGACGCAAAGAGCGAAACTGTTTTATTCTCGTGGGTATTTGGAGTTGCGCGATCGCATCTTTCGTCGCTATGGCAAGCTCGATCCGGGTGACTGTTGGGTGAGTGTTTCCTGTTTTCTCCCCAAAGATGGTCATCTAATCTTAACGGAGATGCTGGAAGCGGCAGCAAAACGGGGGAAGGGGACGCTCCATTGGTATCCGCATACGGTGGTCAAAGACCTGGATTATAATGGCGATCGCACCCGGATTGAAGGGGCGATCGCCATTCAACACCAAGCTGCACTTTTCGCTCCTCCCCTGAATACGCGCTTCCTCTCCCAAACCCTGGAAGATGCTTACACCTACGACAATTCCAAGTACCTAACTAAAACCATTATCCGGTTTAGTCCGCCCCAAGGAAAACCCTGGTATGTCATCGATGCGACGGAAACCGGAGAATTAATTGGACTGACTAACGTTCCCCATCGTCTGGGGATCGATCGGCGATCGCCCCTAGAACCCTCTTCAGCCAGTGAAACCGGCGATCCTTACTGCACCCAAGGCTTTACCTACACCTTCGCCATGGAAGCCATGGACTCACCCCAACCCCAGTTGATGCCAGCGTTTTACCCCCAATATGCTCCTTACTACAGCTACGAATTAGAGCGTCTAGCCAGCTTTGATTTAGTCTTCACCTATCGGCGGATCTGGAGTCCAACCACGGGAGAAAGCACCAGATTTGGGGGCATTGGCTTTACTCAACCCACCCCTGGAGATATCGCCATGCAAAACTGGACTTGGGGTAATGATTACCGTCCGGGAACTTCAGTTGATAACTTTATTTACACCTCTAATCAACTGCAAGCTATGGGGCAATTGCAGCCTGGGGGATGGTTGGGAGGTTTACGGGTGGATGCCTTACGCAAAGCCGAAGAACATGCTTTAGGATTTTATTACTGGTTAGTTGCGGGTACTACGGATTCCCAATTGGGGGATGGAGTCAAAGACACTCATCCCAACTATCGCTTTTTATCTGGGTTAGACTCACCTATGGGAACGGCTCATGGACTCTCCAAATACCCCTATATGCGGGAAGGACGACGGATTATCGGCCGTCCCAGTTGGGGTCATGAGGATGGGTTTATGATCTGGGAAATCGATATTTCGCGCCAAGGATATACGGATGAGTATTATCGCCAAGCCTTACCTCCAGAGCAATACAGGACTTTTCGAGCGGCGATCGCCGGATTAGAGGCGATCGAGGTCTTGCAGTCTGATACTTTACCTAATCCTCCCCAACGGCGCACCCGTTCCACCATCTATCCTGATGCTGTTGGCATTGGTCATTATGCGATCGACTTTCACCCCTGCATGACGGAAACTCCCCCAGAAAAACCAGGAAACACGGAGCGCGAAGGAGAGCGTCGAGGCGCTGGTACGGCTTATCCCTTTCAAATTCCCCTACGAGCGATGATTCCTCAACAATTAAATAACCTTTTAATTGCGGGTAAAAGTATCGCTGCGAGTCATATTGCTGCTGCTGCCTATCGGGTACATTCCTTTGAATGGTCAGTGGGTGCAGCCGCCGGAAATACGGCAGTTTTTGCCCTGGAAAATAATATTATGCCCTATGAATTAGTGGATAATTTGCCTGCACCAGAACCGCAGTTAGAAGCCCTGCAAAAACGGTTAGTGCATCAGGGAAATCCGATCGCTTTTCCCAATACCTCGATTCTCAATGAGGATTGGGACAATTGGAGGTAATGGGGAGATGGGGGGATGGGGGGATAGGGAGATGGGGAGATGGGGGGATGGGGGCTATACTTCATGAAGAAGAGAAAAGCTCTATTTTTTTTCTTCTAATCTGTGCCCCAGGCAGTACAAAGCTTGAGTTTTAAATTTAAAGTGGATGCCTCATAAACGATCGCAATAACTGACCAGGACTTCTAAACAATTGGCGATCGCCCCTAAATGGGCAATTTCATAGCCGTGGGTATTCTGGGTGGGGAAGCCCAAACAGGCTCCACGAGCCACATGGCCGAGTTTCATGGCAATGGATGCATCACTGCCAAAGCCACTTAAAACCGCCCATTGAAGAGGGATATTCGCCTTATCGGCTGCCTGCTGTAACTCGCCATTTAAGCCCTCATCGTAGAGGCCATAACTATCTTGGGAGAGCAAAACCGGAGCGACTCCATCGGCGATGGGATATTCGGGAGCTAAGGGGCAAATCTCTAGGGCAATTAAGGCTTCTAACTGATGGCGCTGGCTAAAATATAAAGCTCCTATTGCCCCCACCTCTTCCTTAGCGGAAGCGACCAAATAGATATCAATGGCAGGTTCTTTGACTCCCTCGGCTAAGGCTAAAAGAATGGCTACCGAAGCCTTGTTATCTAAGGTATAACTGGCAATATAATCCTGCAATCGCAGGGCCCGCTTGCGCTGTTTTCCCACTACCACGCGAGTTCCGGGACGGACTCCAGCTTCGTGTAACTGCTCCTGGCTCAGTTTGGTTTCGATCCAAACCTTTTCCCACTCTACCGGCTGGGTTTCCTGCTGTAGCTTTTGGGGAGATTCATGGGAGACATGACGAGAGCCAAAACTAAGGATACCGGAAAGGGTGCGGCGATCGCCCAAAATATCAACCACACCCTCCCCATACACCCAAGGAAACGAGCCTCCTAGTCGAGCCACCTCCAACCGTCCCCCTGGTTTGATGCGCTTGACGATGGCCCCAATTTCATCCTTATGGGCTGTAATGGCGATTGCCCTGCTGTTATCTTTACCGGGAATTTTAGCCACCACATTATCAGCCCAATCTACCTTCACCTCAACTCCCAGACGCTCAAACTCAGCCAACAGAAACTGAGTCATTTCTCCCTCTACTCCACTGGGAGAGTGGAGCATCACCAGATCTTCAATCCGTTTAAACCAGCTATCTCCGTTCATCAATCTCCCTTCAATCTTGCTCTTTGATAAATCCACTATAGGCTTCCATACTATGTTCGCTCAGATCTAAGCCTTCTTGTTCCTCCATAGGAGTTACTCGTATACCCACCGTAAAGCTCAAGGTTAACCAGAACAACAAGCTAAAGGTAATCATGGCAAATCCCACTGCCAACACCCCCAACAACTGATTGAGGAATTGGGAATAGCCCCCACCAAACAACAATCCTGCCAATGGCCCCTGGAGGTCGGTATACCAAGGATAAATATTTGGCCCCACACTAAATAGGCCTAGTGCCAATGTTCCCCAGATCCCACAGACTAAATGTACAGAAATGGCTCCTACTGGGTCATCAATGCGCCATTGTTCCAAGTAGACTACCGAAAAGACCACGATGATACCGGAGATTACGCCAATGGCGATCGCACTACCAATATGGATATAAGCACAGGATGCTGTCACTGATACCAAGCCCGCCAAAATCCCATTAATAATCATGGTCAGATCGGGTTTGCCAAAATAGCGCCAAGACACCACGGTGGCAGTTACTCCACTGGCGGCGGCTGACATATTGGTGGTTAGAATAATATGGGTAATCGCTTCTGGATCGGCCGTCAAGGTTGAACCCGGATTAAATCCAAACCATCCTAACCACAGAATCATACAACCCAGGGTAGAAATGGCTAAATTATGACCGGGAATTGCAGCAATTTGCCCATCTGGATACTTATCCATGCGCGGCCCTAATAAAACTGCTCCCATAAATGCCCCCCATCCCCCCACAGAATGAACGACGGTCGATCCAGCAAAGTCCCAAAACCCCAGTTGGGCTAACCATCCATCCCCCCAAATCCAATGGCCAATAATGCCATAGGCTAATCCGACTAAGCCCACACTGAAGAGGATAAAAGCAGCAAATTTAATCCGTTCGGCTACTGCTCCAGAGACAATGGTTGCGGCCGTACCTGCAAAAGCTAGTTGAAAGAAAAATTTCGCTTTTAGGGGAATTGCTGCCCAATCTAGGGAACGATAGATTCCTTCATAGGCTTCACCAATGGCTGGACTATTGTCAGGGCCACTTAAGAAAAACCCTTGCACCCCAATGAAGGGGTTACCATCGCCAAACATTAAGGCAAATCCCGTGGCCCAAAAGGCTAGAGACGATAAGGCGAATACAATCAGATTTTTTGCTAAAATATTAACAGCGCTTTTGTGACGGCAAAAGCCTGTTTCTAGCATGGCGAAGCCAGCATTCATAAAAAATACCAGCACTCCAGCAAAAATTACCCACAGGGTATTCAGGACGATTTGGATTTGATCGGGGATGTCACTACTTGAAGGGCTGGGAGTCTGGGCCTGGGCGATCGCCTGCCATGCAAGAGGAATTAAAGTCGTCATTACTCCCAAGCTTACCCAAAACCAAAGGGAGTGTTGCTTGATGCTTATTGACAATTGAGTTGGTTTCTTTGAGGTTTTTGGCTCAAACTGTAAATACGGTTTTCTCATCTCTTAAAATACACGGATTTCGGGTAAACTGTTTAAGTCTCATTAACAACTGAATAAAAGCGTGAATTCTCTAGCCATGGGAAAAAATCTAGGGAAAAGATATCCACCTTAGCAATCTCAACTTTGATTGTGCATGAAAGATCCGACCATTAAATGAATTAAATGATACAGAATTTTTTCGCTGTTTTCTGTTACACCGATCGTAAGGAATTCCTTAAAAACGGTTAATCAAAAGATTAAAATATAAACTTAGCTTATACTTTACAATTTTCTCCATGGTACTCTGAATCCATTTGTCTAATCCTTCTATGACTAATCCAAGAGCGACTGTTCTTTTATGTCAACCCTCCGATTTCCAACGGTGGATATGGCAAAGAGTTTTAATCTGCCAAAACTTGGCAGTGATCCTGGCAGCATCTGCCGCCAAGGTATTGGAAATGCTAGAAGAGATCCAATCTAGTGGTCATCCGCAACCGGTGGTTATTCTGATGGATCGACAAACTTCAGATTTAGAGCCAGATCTATTCTGTCGCTGCTGCCAAGATCGAGATCCAGAAATCCCGGTGATTCTGTTAGAAAGTACCGATCCAGAAGTGACTCATTCCCAACGACAAGCGGCGATCGCCTATGGAGCGATCGAGATCCTGCCTCCTTTTGAAGCTGATACCCTAGCGCTTAAAGTGATTGCGGGCATCAAAAAAGTCCTATTGGCTCTGGGCGGATTAACCATTTATAATGATCCTCTGGTTTCCTGTCTACTTGCCTTAAAACAGGACATGGAAAATAGCCCATCTTTATCGGTTCCCTCCCTGGAGAGTGCCCTGAAGCCTGAAGATGCCTTGGAGACTGCTTCTAATGCCTTTGCTGCATCTGAACATAAGGGAGAGAGTCCCCCTCATCTGCAACCTGTACCTTCTGTGCAAAAACCAGGACAAAATAATTCGGAAAAAGCGCGTCATAAACGAGTGTATCGAGGCAGAGTATACTAGGGTACGGTTTGAGCAGGAGGGATGATGGGTTTTTGGCAGAAGTATGAAGGGGCGATCGCGAAAACGGATAGTCTGCTCTACGCGAATCTCGATCCGGATTGGGAGCGGTTAGTAACTGAGGATTTAGAGCAGGATTTACAGCAGAGAATTGCCCAAACTCAGGATCTTGTTTGTGCCTATACCTTGAATTTGGGTGCTTATCAAATTTTAGGGGCTGAGGGCATAGCTTTACTGCAATCGATCCGGCGATCGATTCCCCTATCGATTCCCATTATCCTTGATGCCCAATATAGCGATTTAGAGACGAGTACGGGGTTTGCACGGTTGGTGTTTGAAACTTGGCAAATGGATGGGTGTACGGTATTGCCCTATGCGGGTTTAGACCAAGTAGCTCCGTTTTTGATGTATGGCGATCGCCTGGTTTTTGTCCTCTGTTATACTGGTAATCCTTCCGGCTCTGTTCTCCAAGATTATCCCCATAGCGATACCCCTCTCTATCTCCATCTTGTCGAAGCTGCCCAAAGTTGGGGCACACCGGATCGAGTTGCCCTATCTTTAGGAGAAGTGATGCCGGATGTGTTGGCGCAAGTCCGTTTAGCGGCTCCAGAACGGTTGATTTTATTGACGGATTATGATAGTATATTCCCGGATGTAACAGAAATTTTAGATGCGGGTTTGAATGGCAGTGGGGATGGCTTATTACTGCCGATTCCTCCGGAAATCTTCGCAGAGGATAATCCTAGGGAGGCGATCGCTAATTTACGGGACAAAATCAATCAAGAACGACAACAAAAACTTGAAGGTCGTCCTACCTGTGAGCTATGGGTTCCCGATGTCTGTTTCTTGGAGGCTACGCCCTATCGAGATTTAATCCTGCAACTCTATGATATTGGCTGCATCACCTTTGGCGATCATGTACAAGCTTCTGGTGCAGTGTTTCCTTACTACATTGATCTGAGAAAAATTATTTCTTTACCGCAAATTTTCCATCAAATTGTCAGCGCCTATGCTGATATTTTGAAGACTTTAGAGTTTGACCGCATTGCTGGAATTCCCTACGGAGCCTTACCGACAGCGACTGGGTTAGCCTTGCGCCTAGAACATCCGATGATTTATCCTCGCAAAGAGGTGAAAAATCATGGGGCAAAACGGTTAGTTGAAGGTCATTTTGAACCGGGTGAAAAGGTGGTGGTGATTGAGGATATTTTGATTACGGGACGCAGTGCCATGGAGGGAGCGGCAAAACTTAAATCTGTGGGTTTAGAAGTTGAAGATATTGTGGTGTTTATCGATCATGAGCGGGGAGTGAAAGAGAAACTGAAAGAACAGGGCTATTGCGGCCATTCGGTTTTAACTTTATCGGAAATTGCCCAAACGCTGAAAGAAGGGGGACGGATTACGGGGGATCAGTTTGAGTCCTTGATGAGCGAACAGATCTGAATTTTGCTCAAAACTCGAAAAGGGTAATACACTAGAAAGAAAGACCCTCGTAGAAAACCATGCGCGATCCAGAATTAGATGGTTTGCTATCCGATCTCCAGAGTGACTCCGAACCTGTGCGCGAACAAGCGATTCAGGAACTATGGCGGCGCTGGTTTAATCAGAAGGGGATGATGGGTTTAAAGCGGCTGCAACAGGCTCAGAGAGTCTTGGATGCGGGTCAATTTGACAGGGCAGAAGAGGTGCTAACGGAAGTGATTCGGGATTGGCCAGATTTTGCGGAGGCTTGGAACCGGAGAGCGGTATTATATTATATGCGTCGGGAGTATTACAAGGCGATCGCCGATTGTGAGGAGGTGGTGCGCTTAAATCCGCATCATTTTGGGGCGCTGCATGGGTTAGGATTGTGTCATGCGGCTCTGGCTCAGTATCGGGAGGCGATCGGGGCGTTTCGTCAAGCTTCGGCGATTGTTCCCCATGCGATCGAGAATCAGCGCCTCATCCTTGAATGTACTGCCCGGTTAAGTTAAATGCCGATATCTGTGGTCAGGACGTATGGTAACTTTAATGCTCGATCCGATTATTCAACTTACCTCTGAGCAATTTTATCAACTCTGCCAACAAAATCCAGAGCTTAAACTCGAACGCAGCGCAACGGGAGAACTGGATCTTATGCCCCCTACAGGTGGTGAAACGGGCCGTGTGAATACTAAACTGATTCTGCAACTGGCTCTGTGGAATGAACAAACCCAACTCGGTGAAGTTTTGGATTCTTCGACTGGGTTTCATTTACCCAATGGTAGCGATCGCTCCCCAGATGCAGCTTGGATTACTAAAGAGCGTTGGCACAATCTTACCCCAGAACAGCGCGAAAAGTTTCTCCCCCTGTGTCCCGATTTTGCTGTGGAAATTCTGTCTCCGAGCGATAGTTTGGCCAAAACTCAAGCCAAAATGCAAGAATACCTCGATAACGGTTGTCGTCTGGGTTGGTTGATTAACCGCAAACAGCGCCGGGTGGAAATTTACCGTCCCGGACAACCCCCAGAAGTGCTAGATGCTCCCAGCAGTGTATCAGGTGGAGAGGTTTTGCCAGGTTTCTCCCTGGACTTGACTGCGATTTGGTAGGGGGCGATCGCCGATTGTGATCTCAAATCCGAATAATTAGTTACACTATGTTGGGTTGTGGTGGGTATTGCCCACTTTACTACAACTACTACAATATTTTTTGCAAAGCGACGGTAAAACCCGGAATCACATCTTCTCCTTCTAGGATTGCATTCTCTGGATATTGCGTAATCGAACCATCAGCACGATAAACAAAAGCACGACGGTTGATGCGATCGATTAACCATCCTAATTTCACCCCATTGTCGATATATTCTGCCATCTTTGCTTTTAACTTAGTTAAACTATCCGTCTTAGAACGAATTTCAATGACAAAATCAGGGACTATATCGCAAAATTCGTCTTCTCCAGTATCCCATTCCTCTGAGAGACGTTCTCTGGCAATAAAAGCAGCATCAGGAGAGCATAACGCACCGTTAGGAAGTATAAAACCCGCACTTGAACTAAAAACTTCTCCTAATTCATGAGAGTCTACAAAGGCGAATAAATAAGCACCTGCTTTTAGTTCTCGATTACTAGAAATTTTTCCAGTTGGTGGCATTGTGATTAAAGTTCCATCGGCATTGCGTTCAAATCTCAGTCCGGGATTTTGGGAACTGAGTTGCATTAATTCTGCATCAGTAATGGGTTTAATGGCTAGGGTCATGATAGCGTGATCGCATGGGTTTGTTTGTTTCCTCTCATATTAACCCTCTCTCTTGATAAGTGGTTGTTGAGTACCTCTGTTACAGGGTGGGGGGATGGGGGGATAGGGAGATAGGGGGTTTCAGGAACAATAATGTAGCAAACATTTAAGAATTTGATTTATAATGACTCTTAACCTCGATCGCATCTTCCACTGGGTTTCATTTACCCAATGGCAGCGATCGCTCTCCGGATGTCGCTTGGATCGCTAAAGAGCGTTGGCATAATCTTACCCCAGAAGAACGGGAAAGGTTTCTCCCTGGATTTGACTGCGATTTGGTAGGGGGCGATCGCCTGGCTAAAACTCAAGCTAAGGTAAATGAATCTGATCGCTTTCCTGAGCAAATGGGGAATACTAATTCAGTAACATAAAACAGACTTCAATTGAGAATCGGGTAAAAGAAACAATGCTAAGTGAATCAAATATTGCCGAATGTCAAAGTAAGTTTAATCTCAGCTATCATGTCTCTTTTGCCCATATCTGTCAAGAGTTAGTTGGTTTTGCTGGAAAAGATGTTTTAGAAGTAGGGGGAAGTCTCCCTCCAGAATTCGTTTTTGACTATCTTCATGTAAAATCTTGGTCAGGAATAGAAACGCCAGAGTATGAAGAGTCTTTAAAAGAAGCAGGGGGATTATCTCATACAGGAACCATTCTTTACGATCTCAAGGATATTTCTAAGTTAGGATTTAAGGACAGAACTTTAGAAAAATATAATTTTTTCTTAGCCAATATAGAAGATTTACCTCCAGAATATTACGAAAAATACGATCTGATTTTTTCCATTGCCACTTTTGAGCATATTCATAAATTACCGGCTGCCTTAGATAAGATGTTTCTGGCTTTAAAGCCGGGTGGAAAACTCTTCTCACTATTTGCACCCATATGGTCATCTCATGATGGGCATCATTTACCCAAGATAACCGATCGCTCTGGCCAGGTTTTCGAGTTTGGCAATTCACCCATTCCACCTTGGGGACATTTATTGATGAGACCTCCAGAGCTATGCCGTTACTTATATCAACATACAGATAAAGAAACAGCCGACTTAATTGTATATTATGTTTATAGTTCACCTCATATTAATCGTTATTTCACGGAAGATTATCTGGGTTTTATTGAAGCTAGTCCATTTAAATCTATTCAAACGCAAGTCATGTTTGAAGGCTCAATTGACGAAAAAATAAAAGAGAAGTTAGAAAACTTATATCCAGGTCGAAAATCATTCAAAAACAATGGTTTATTGACTATTCTAGAAAAGCCTCAAGCTCGATTAACTGAGCAAAACAAAGAAGGTTTTGAGAAATATTCTCTACAGAAAATCATTGCACCGGAAATAAAAAATGATGAGTTCTATGTACAAATTGAACGAATTGCTAGAACCCAAGATGTGCAAACCATACTAGAGATTGGGGCATCATCGGGAGAAGGTAGCACAGAAGCATTAGTCAAAGGGATTATGCTAAACCCTCATAAACCAAGGTTATTTTCTATAGAAGTATCTAAATCTAGATTCAAAAAACTGAGGGAAAGATATCAGAATAAATCTTTTTTTAAGCCCTATAATGTGTCATCAGTTTCAATAGATGATTTCCCACAAGAATCAGAAGTATCTGATTTTTATCAAAACTACAAAACTGGATTAAATAGTTACTCCCTTGATTTGGTTTTACAGTGGCTGAATGAAGATAAAACATATTTGAGAGAAGCTGGATTAAGTCAAAATGGAATTGAGATTATAAAGCAAGAAAATAACATAGATCAGTTTGATGCAGTTTTAATAGATGGTTCTGAGTTTACAGGTAGCGTAGAACTGAATCAATTATATGGCGCAAAGTGGATCATGCTTGATGATATTAATACCTTCAAAAACTATCGAAGCCATCGCAGGTTATTAGCAGATCCAAACTATGACTTAATTAGCTATAATTTGTTGGTGCGTAATGGATATTCTATTTTTGCAAAAAACAAACAAAAAAAAGCTAACCAAGCTTCCAATATCCCCATCCATTTTTTCACTATTGTCCTTAACGGCGAACCATTTATTCGCTACCACATCGATATTGTCAAACAACTTCCCTTTAAATGGCATTGGCATATTATTGAAGGAGTCGCTGACCTCAAACATGATACGAGTTGGAGTGTGAAGCTTGGCGGGAAGGTAACGGATGAGATTCATAATCAAGGGTTGAGCAAAGATGGAACATCAGAATATTTAGATCAACTCAAATTAAAGTATCCAGAAAATATCACAATTTACCGAAAACCAGAGGGGCAATTCTGGGATGGCAAGCGAGAAATGGTGAATGCTCCTTTAGCCAACATTCAAGAAGAATGCTTGCTTTGGCAGATAGATGTGGACGAAATATGGACATTAGAGCAGATTTGTAGTAGTCGGAAACTGTTCATCAGAAATCCAGAAAAAACAGCAGCCTATTACTGGTGCTGGTACTTTGTTGGAGAAAATTTGGTTATAAGCACCCGTAACTGCTACACTCAAAATCCAAGACAGGATTGGTTGCGGACTTGGAGATTTAAGCCGGGATATGTTTGGGCAGCCCATGAACCGCCGATATTGGTTGAGCCTTTATCTGAGGGACAATTTCAAAATATAGCGGCTCTTAATCCTTTGACTCATGATGAAACGGAGAAAGAGGGGTTGGTGTTTCAGCATTTTGCTTATGTGACTGCTGAACAATTGCGCTTTAAAGAGCAGTATTATGGCTATCAAAATGCGGTTAACGAGTGGAGGTCGCTACAGTCAGTATCTCAGTTCCCGGTTTATTTGCGTGATTATTTTTCATGGGTGGGAGATGAGACAAGGGTCGATCGGGCTGAGTCATTGGGTATCGTTCCCTTAGTCCAGAAAGAGGTAACTGAAGGAAATTGGAAATTCTTGCAACCTCAATTCTCAGAACTCTTGAAACCAGTTGAAAAGCGATCGCCGACCATAGTCATAGATGGCGTGTTCTTCCAGCTTTATAATACAGGGATTGCGCGGGTCTGGCGATCGCTACTGGCAGAATGGGCTAAAACGAACTTTGCTGGCCATATAGTATTACTCGATCGAGCTAACACTGCCCAAGTGCCTGGAATCCTATCGAGAACAATTCCAGCTTATGACTACAACAATACAGAAGCGGACAAACAAATGCTTCAGGAAGTTTGCGATCGCGAAGGGGCAGATCTATTCATTTCTACCTACTATACGACTCCCCTATCAACCCCTTCTGTATTCATGGCCTATGACATGATTCCAGAAGTCCTAGGAGCAGATGTTAATCAACCCATGTGGCGTGAAAAACACCATGCCATCAGTCATGCAGATGCCTACATTTCTATTTCTGAAAGCACTGCCCGCGATCTCGTCAAATTTTTCCCAGAGATTACCCTCGATCGAGTTACCGTAGCTCATTGCGGTGTTTCTCCCACATTTACGCCAGCAACAACCGCCCAAATCAATGAATTCAAATACAAATATGGGATTACTAAGCCTTATTTTCTGCTGGTGGGTGCGGGTGGAAATTATAAAAATGCCATCCTATTTTTCCGAGCGTTTGCCCAACTACACAGCAAACAAGGCTTTGAAATTGTCTGCACAGGTAGTGGTTTAACCCTCGGCAATGACTACAGACAATATGCTTCAGGGACTGTGGTACATCCATTGGTTCTCCCAGATGAAGAGTTGAGAATAGCCTATTCTGGGGCAGTGGCTTTGGTTTATCCCTCCGTGTATGAGGGCTTCGGAATGCCAGTAGCAGAAGCCTTAGCTTGTGGTTGTCCGGTCATTACCTGTGCGAATGCTTCTCTGCCAGAAGTTGGGGGAGATGCTGTTATCTATGTTGAACCGGATGATGTCGAGGGTTTGGCAGAACAACTCTGTGAAGTGCAAAAACCTAGTGTTCGTCGCTCATTGATGGCTAAAGGTTTAGCACAAGTGAAGCAGTTCTCTTGGCAGAAAATGGCTAATACTATGCGTTCAGCCCTACTAAAGGCTACGTTGGCTCATCTCAATCTCCGAGAGATCAATTTAATCGTATTTCCAGATTGGTCACAACCGGAAGAAAAAACTGGGTTAGTCTTGCAGGAGCTGATTAAAGGTCTAGTTAGTCATGGCGATCGCGCTAAAATGACCTTATTGATCGATCATAGTGGTATGGAAGCCGAAGATGCCAATCTGCTTCTATCGAGTATAGCGATGAATTTGCTGATGGAAGAGAGTATGGAGGTAGATGAAGGGCCGGAAGTCGTTTTGGGGGACTTAAGTGAGGCTCAATGGTCAGCTTTAATTCCTCAATTACGGGGGCGAATTCGGCTAGAGGATGAAAATCAGGAGGCGATCGCCTTATCTCAGGTAGAGACTATTCCGGTTATCGAGCTAGGAGATCTCCATGTTGATGAAGCGACAGTGGACTAACACCGTAGCAACAGCAGGGCTAATGATCCTCTGTTGTCTGGCTATTGTTTCAGTACAATTGCCTAAATTGAATCGTCTTAAAGTCGCTTCCAGTGAGCGATCGCTACAACAACTCCAGCAAGAAGTCGCTCAAGAAGCGATCGAACTTCAATTACTCCAGGTTTTGCCCAACTTTGGCTTTGATAATCTCATTGCCAATTGGAGCTTTATTAAATTTCTCATCTATTTTGGAGACGATCCAGCCCGCGATCAAACTGGTTATGATTTAGCTCCTGAATATTTTCAGATCGCCCTTCATGAAGACCCCCGATTTATTTCCGCTTATTTTGGCATGTCTGCCAGTGTATCCTTGTATTTAGGAAAACCTGAATTCTCCGTAGAAATGATGCAAAAAGGATTACAGTCTCTTAATCCCAAAGATCCCCAGCATTCCTACTATATTTGGCGTTACTTAGGCACTGACCAACTCCTGTTTCTTGGAGATGGAGAAGCAGCAGAAAAGTCCTTTGCTCAGGCGGCCCAATGGGCTAGTGAATATTCTGATTCAGAGAGTCAGTTTATCGCTCAACTGTCTAGTTCCACCGCAGCATTTTTACAGGAGAATCCAGACAGTAAACAAGCGCAATTTCAAGCTTGGCAGCTTGTGCTATTTAATGCAACAGATGACAAAACACGCCAGAGGGCAATTTCCAAGATGGAAGAACTTGGGGGTCGTGTTATCCTGGATTCAGACGGTAGGATTAATCAGCTTATTCTACCTCCCTCCCCCTAACCCAGATTGACCAGTTAGTTCCTTCTCCTGATTTTTATCTACTTCAGTTGGGGTATTCTAAAGTTATCAACTGCCCACAACGGATTTCTAGTCCCTCTACTTTTTAGCAGCAATTTACATAAAACCATGACTAACTTACAACGCTTTTTTGCTATTTTTGGTGCGCTTGCATTCTTTGGTTCTACTGCTTTGGCTACTACTAGACTCTTTCGCACCCCTCCCAGACCCAATCCCTCTTCAGAGACTCAAACTCTGACAGTAGAAGAACAGCTCTTAAGTCAAGAACGAGGTTACCTAACTGTTTTAGAACGAGAACCTGAAAACAAAGTAGCTCTAGAAGGTTTAGTCATGGTTAGACTACAAATGAATAACCTTGAAGGGGTGGTCAAACCCCTAGAAACTTTGATCAAAATTGCTCCAGAAGACACTACTTATCAAACTCTTTATAAGGAACTTCAACAGCAACTCAATACGACTAAACCAGATGAATCAAGTCCATCACCCGCTAATGAATCACCCTAATTTTTAAGAATTTTTTTTGCTCGACTGTAGCTTACGAATAGAATGAATATTGAACCTGAAAATCCGGATAATAAAGTTCAGCCTTGTACGGTTTACTTCTATGTTGTTGAAGGTAGTTTTCCTCACCTGGCTATTTGTTTAGCAGAAGGATTCAAAGCCCTCGGAATACCCGTCTATTCTAATTTGAATTACTGGTTAACTTCACCGGATCGACAAGAGTACCTATTTACCCACGATCCTGATATTCATCCTCAAGATTGCTCCATCGCGATCATGGATAAGAATTGGGCTTTTAGTCCCCATCCTGCCTTACCTGAAGCCATATTGCAACCCCAGCGCAACTACCTGACCATCTATTTAGATGATATGGATGGACTGCGGGCATCTGTAAATGAAGCTAATATTCCTAAATTTGACTTTATTTTCCGAACCCACTGTCACAGTCGCAATCAAAATCCTAGCAATTTTGTGCCTTGGGTTTTTGGACTCTCGAATCGCATTTTAGACGCTACAGAAAGTTCCATCAAGTTTTCGGCACGGGAATCTTCTATTTTGTTTAATTATCGCGTCTATCAAGACTGTTTATTGGTGGTTAATTTGCCCAAAAAAATTGATGAAGGCGTTTTAATCGCTGAAAAAGGTGTAATTTGGGCAGATTGCCCCCTGCGATTGGTCATGCGCGATCGCTTTCTGCCTTTAATTGAACTGATTCTTTCGGTGAATCAAACGATTGATACTTCTGATAATGCTCCTTCTGAATCCTATGATTTATTGCACTGGCAGCAAACGGGTCATCGTCATCATCCCCAATATTATCAGCGTCTAAAAAGTCACCAAGCTTGTGCTGCTTTTGCTGGGTGGTTAGTTCCTCAGTCGGCCACGAAACTCCCTTATGTTACTTGGTGGGATAGTTGGCGTTTTTGGGAATCTCTAGCGGCTGGATGTGTCACGTTTCATATGGATTTTGATAAGTATGGTGTAGAGTTGCCAGTGATGCCAGAAAATTGGAAACACTATATCGGTATTGATATTGACCAGATGAAAGAAGCAGTCGATCGAATTGCTAGTGAGCCAAATCTCCTTAACAACATTTCTCAAGCTGGCCGAGAATGGGCCTGGGAGCATTATTCTCCTGTGCCAACTGCTTTGAGATTTTTGAAGATATTGGGATTTAAAACAGTTGGCGAGTTTCTCCCTTTTGAATTAAGAGCAATTAACCTAATTGCATTTCCAGATTGGTCAAGGGCTAAATCTCAGTTGTATGATGATTTATCTGAGTTACTCAAAGCGGTTTTTAATCACGGCGATTGCCCCCAAATTTCTCTCCTGATTGATACTACAGACATTACCCCAGAAGAAGCCACTGAAATCTTATCTCACATCAGCTTTGATCTGTTGATGTCCGAAGAAATTGTAGAGTCCTCACCGGATAATGAACCGGCTATTGTACTTTTAGAGCCTCTAAATTCCTCTCAGTGGCAAGTTCTACGATATCACCTGCACGCTCGCATTGCTCTAAAATATGACAATCAAGAGGTGATCGCACGTCGAAAACTGCAAGATCTACCCCTATTTCCTTCTTCCTCTTAACTGAAAGCCGCCTAGCTTCTGGAATGATCCCTAACCGGCTGATTCAACATAGCGTTGCCACATCTGTCGATAGGCCTTTTCCATTTCCTGGGCAAACTGCTTACCATTCCACAGGGGTGAGGTTTTACGAGACTCACTCAACTGCCAATGGACTTTTTGCCGCAGTTCAGGTTCCATACCGAAACGAACCCCCCATTCCACATACTCTTCATCTGTCCAAGCAATCCCCTCAGTTACTCCTGCGTTCACCATCATGGTATAACTATTTCGCGCAGCAAACTGTTGTCCTACTCTAGTTACCAGGGGAACACACATCCACAAGGTTTCTAGGGTTGTCGTGGCTCCATTATAAGGATAGGTATCCAGAACTACATCAGCAATGCCCATATTGGCTCGATGCATGGCAGACGAAGGAGCAGGTAGAACAAACTTTAAGCGATCTTCTGAAACGCCTTCTTCCTCGGCTAATTCCAGAAAGAATCGCTGAATCGCAATTTGATCCCCATATCCTTTAATTAAAAAGTAACTGTTGGGAACTTCTCTAATAATTTTTAATTGTAATCTCGCCGTTTCTGGATGACGCTTATACCCCCTTTGGGAGCTAAAATAAAGGATGGCATCATTGGGAATATCCAGCATTTCTCGGCGCAGACACGGAACACCGACTTCAAAGCCATCTACAGCCACATAGGTTTGTGGTAGTCGCCAAATCTTCTCACTATAGTAATCCTGGGCGCGATCGGGCAATACATAGGGATCGGCGATCATATAGTCTACTGTAGGAATACCTGGAGCATCCCATCCCAACCAAGTTACTTGAATAGGAGCGGGTTTCATGGCTAAAACAGCACAAGATAAATCCAAGGTTAAACTATCAAGATCGACCAAAATATCCACTCGATCTTCACTGATTTGATCCGCAACTTCATTATACTTGAGACCTAATTTACGAGCTTCAGTGACATTATTGATGAACCATTGCTGTAAGGGATCGATGACCTGCGATCGATAGTTGACCACATAGGCATAAATATCATAGTTTTCCCGGTCATGATGTTCAAAAAGCCATCGGGCTAACCATCCGACAGAATGGGTACTAAAACAATGGGATAAGTAACCAATTTTGAGACGCTTATGGGCTTCAGTGGGCGGATTCCAGTTTTGGCGATAGGTTTGAATTTTTTCCTGGGCATGAAACTCAATTCCTGCCTGACAGAATTGAGCTAGATTGTTGTGAATTTGACGATTATTTTCCGCCCGATCTTCAAAGTAGGGAAAGAAATAAGCGGTGGTGTACAGGCGAATATTGGTTTCTATATCATAATTACGAGCTTCATCTAGATTCAGGGACTGAAGTAACTCTGCTTGTTGATGGGCCACATTGAGGGATTCTTGCCAATAGCCTCCTGACCCCATCAATGCCCTAACTTTTATGTAATAACTGATGATTTTATCGATTTGAGTTGTAGAAAAAGCAAATGCTTTCTCTGCTGCCTCAATGCCTTTCTCATAATCCGGTACGGTTTGATAATAGGCTGATATATGCCGTAAAATTTCTACATTTTCTGGGGCAGTTTTCAGCGCAATTTCAGTGAGCTGGACAGCGATATCAGGCCGCTGTAAGGTTTGACAAATTTTAACACAAGCAAATAGAAGGATATCAACAAAAGCTAATGATTGGTAGCGAAGAACATGGTTTACACTCGCTTCTGCTAACTGGGGTAAGAACGGATCGAGGGGTGCTTCATCTAAGAATAACTTTAAGGTTTGCAGCAAAAGGCTAAAATCAAGATTTAGAATTTCGGGATCGGTTTCTAGGATCGAAATAATCTCCATCTGATCAAGTTCTTCTTCCGTTAGGACTTCTAACTTAAGACCTAATTGGAGAAGTTTGAGCAGATTATTAATATCAGTTGGACTAATTTCACGAAGATGCTGACGCACCACCCAGGCTAACTGAAGATCCTCTTTTTCCTCTTGGCGATTGGCTTCGGTGACTAAAATTTCTACTAATTCTTGTGTCCATTGTTCGACTTCTGCTTCATTTCCTTCTCCAATCACCAGCATCCATGTCACTTGCGCTTCTACTTCCTGGCCTTGAAGAAGTAAGGCTAATCCCAGATACCAATATCCCTGTCTTGCTTCTGGATTGATTTCCACCATTTGTTCATAGAGCGTAATCGCTTGTTCATACTTCCCTATGTTGAAATAGTCTAATGCTTGTTGCTCTAACTCTGTCGTTGGTGTTTGTAGCATAGTAAATATGAATTTGAAGAAAATTAAGGAAGAGCTAATGCCCTTTACTCTCCCTTAATAATAATCCCTAAAAGCCTCTTTTGTAGGCTTCTAGGGATTTTTAAGGATAATCGTTTTTTTCACAAAACCATTAGCAAGGCGGGTGGTGAGTATAGCTGTATTGATTGATTATTGCTCTTCACCACCACCAATTCTAAGCCAGTCAATTCATCAACCGGACAAGTCAGACCAGCCAGTGGGGCAAGAAGGACCTGTTCCGTCTAGGGCTGTAAAGCTAGTAATTACAGCAGCCATGGTTACTTTGTCGCTTTCACACAATACGGCTAAAGTGGTTGCTTCACTGGTTTCTTTAACCGCTGCTGCTTGTACGCCACCGATGTAGGTTTTCAAGGTAGCAATCTTCGTTTGTCCGATGTTGGTTACAGCAGTACCACCACTGATCTGGGCGATACCTTGACCAACAGCTCCACTAATCGTATAGACATAGTTTTCAGTATCCGTTTTGATACCTAGACCCAAGGTTCCCAGGGTTGAGGTAAATCCACCTTTTTCTAGGTAAAAAGCTTGTTGCTGGCGGTTCATGGAACCTACATATTGCTTGGACTCAGATTGTTTGGCTTTGTTGGCTTGGTTGAGGAAGGAAGGCAGAGCGATCGCCGACAAAATACCGATAATGATGATAACGACCAGCAGCTCAATCAGGGTAAAGCCTTCATCTTCTTTCTTGGTAATCAGGTGTTGCAGGAACTTGGTTCTAAATTCAGTCTTCATGATGATCTACTTCTCCTTGGGGGTGGATGAACTAAGACTTCTAACTCCATTGACTATAGCTTACCCATCCCATTCTGCTTTCATATCACCCCGATCAAATTTTTTTTTTGATTTTTCCGGATCGGGTTAGGACTCTAGCAATACATAGCCCATCTCGTACAGGGGGATGAGCAAATCTTTGACTTTCTGAGTCGCTTGGGAGAGAGATATCTCTTCTCCAGTGACTGGATCGACGGGATAGAGCCTTTGCGATCGCCCCACCAAATCTCTAAAAGTGTAGGAAGCATCAATCAAGGGTAACAGCATACTCATGACCACACTATCGACCAAAGGCGTAATCTCTGGGTCGATGGAGAGATATTCATATAAGGGTAGGGCGCTCATTTGGGTAATAGAGGCGATCGCCCCCTGCTTTAACGCCTCCGTTCTCAGTTGGGGGTGCAAATGAACTCTTGCCCGATGCCAATGCTCCTCTGTCCATTCCTCAACCCTTACGATCTGACTATCCTCTTGAGGATGTCCGCACCAAAAATCAATCAGCCGACTTGCAGGGTGCAATAACTCATGAATGTGAAATTGCTCTTCTATCGGCATCTCCGAGAGCTTGAACAGGATATCAATCGGCAATTCATCTACATTTTGGAATAAATCCAATAAATCCCACTCTTTCCACTTCACCATACCGAAGAATTCCAAACCACTTTCCCTAAATAAAGTGAACACTTCAGGAATACTAAAGCCTTTATCTCCGAGCAAAAGATGATTAGAAAACATTAACTGATCTGAGTTTTCATATCGTTCTCCCCAACAGATTTGTTTACTGAAAACCTTATCTTTTAAATTTCTCATCGTAGCTTTAACTAGCTCTGCTTCTTCCTCTTTAGGATTACCATCCATTAATCCCACTCTTTGCCAAATTTCTTGCATTCTAAACATGCTTTGTCTGCCCATTTTACTATGCAAGTTAGCTCGAATTATTCCACCTTGTTTTAATACCGACTTAAAAGATCTCAACCCTTCCAAGGTATCAGGCACTAAATAAAGAACATCATCACAGTTGATATAATCAAATTCATAGTCCAAACTCTCAATTTTCTCAATGGGCATCACATAAAATTCAGCATCCTTAAACCCATGCAACTTTAGCCGTTCGCGAGCAATTTCAACTGATTTTTCAGATAGATCGATGCCCACAACTTTAGCTCCAGGATTGGCTTCAGCTAAGGTCAGAGACTTATATCCACTGCCGCATCCAGCATCTAAAATCACTTTACCGGCTGTGTCAATTACTTTTTGATCTCGCCGATAAAATGCCGTCACCATATTATGAATATAGAGGGAAGAGTAATCTACTTTAGGGGTTGCGGCTAAAGGAGCATTATAATAGGGGAGAGCATTAAATTGATCTCGAATCTTATCAATATCTTCCATTGGGTTACCCACCATTGACTTAATCTTTCCGCTTAATTTTAACCTGTATATCCCTCTCAACTCAGATTTTTACACCTTTTATGGGCTATACTAAACGGAGTCGTTATGAGTTTAGTTAGCCCATGAGCAACTCCACAGTCGAGAATCTAGTGATTATCGGTTCCGGCCCGGCCGGGTTTACGGCCGCCATTTATGCAGGTCGCGCCAACCTCAAACCCGTGGTTTTTGAAGGGTATCAGATGGGGGGAATTCCGGGGGGACAACTGATGACCACCACAGAAGTGGAGAACTTCCCCGGTTTTCCCGATGGTATCACCGGGCCGCAACTGATGGATAGGATGAAAGCACAAGCCATCAGATGGGGAGCGGAACTGTATACGGAAGACGTGATTTCCGTTGATTTAAGTCAGCGCCCTTTTACGGTAAAATCGGACGAACGAGAGTTGAAGACTCATACTATTGTGATTGCCACCGGTGCAACGGCCAAACGGCTGAATCTTCCCCACGAGCAGGAATTTTGGAGCAATGGCATTTCCGCTTGCGCCATTTGTGATGGAGCGACTCCCATTTTCAAAGGTGTAGAACTGGTGGTCATTGGGGGTGGAGACACCGCAGCAGAAGAAGCGGTCTATTTAACCAAATATGGCTCCCATGTTCATCTGCTGGTGCGAAAGGGCGAAATGAGAGCTTCTAAAGCCATGCAAGACCGGGTACTGGCTCACCCTAAAATTACCGTTCATTGGTATACAGAAGCTGTCGATGTCTATGGAGAAGGGAATAAATTTGGCGGTGTGAAGGTCAAGAATAACCAAACTGGAGAAGAGAAAGACCTACCTGCGGGGGGGTTATTCTATGCCATTGGTCATACTCCCAATACCCAACTATTCCAAGGGCAATTAGCGTTAGATGATGTGGGCTATATTATTACCCAACATGGGGTACAAACCAGTGTAGAAGGGGTTTATGCCGTTGGTGATGTGCAAGACCATGAATTCCGCCAAGCCATTACTGCTGCTGGAACGGGATGTATGGGAGCCATGTTAGCCGAGCGGTGGTTATCGGTTCAAGGTTTAGGTCAAGAATTTAAGCAGGAAGAAGGGGAAAAGCCATCAGAAGCGGCTCCAACGGTGACGCAAGCGGATACAGAAGAGACGTTTAAGCTGGAGGAAACACGGCATAAGGGAGGGTATGCCCTACGGAAATTATTCCATGAAAGCGATCGCCCCCTACTGGTTCTGTATACCTCCCCCACCTGCGGCCCCTGTCACAGTCTCAAACCCATTCTCAGCAAAGTTATCGATGAGTTTGACTCTAAAATTCACTATATCCAAATTGACATCGAAGCCGATCCAGACATTGCCGAAAATGCAGGAATTACTGGCACTCCCACCGTACAACTCTTCAAAGATAAGGAATTAGTGCAAGAACTCAAAGGCGTGAAACCCAAAAGTCAGTATCGCCAAGTGATTGAAAGCAGCCTTTAGGTTACTGGGGAATGAATCCCTACAAATAAGATATGTAGAGTATTTCCGGCCGGAAATACCCTACATAATTATTGAATTCAAGTATTCATCGAAGAAGGGGAAAAATCAGAGGAAGAAGCCATACTAGAAGCCTCATTATCCTCAGACTGATATTGTTTTTTATGGTCTAACAAGGCGATTGCCTGACGCAAAGCTTCTGTACGATCTACCAACAGATGATGGGGCGGCAATTTTGCCAACACACCCAACTTTTCTAACCGTTGTTTCACCTTACCCATAGCACCCACGATCATCACCTGACGACCTTGATCGAGAGCATCTTCAATCGCATTTTGAATCGCTAAAGAAGAGGTAACACCCATCACCGGTACATCTGTCAAATCAACAATCAGAATATCATGGTCTTCCATCGCTGTATGCTCACGAGAAATGGCCTTAGCCACCCCGAAAATCATCGGCCCGCTTAAGTGAAACAGTAACACTCGGTTATTTCCGCGATCGAGAAGTTCTTTTTCTTCATCATTGAGCAAGATCGCATCATCAGCATCCGTAATCGTTTTCACATCATTGGACTGGAGTTCACTTAAGCGCTCAATCGTCAAGATATTCGCAATAAAAACCCCAACTCCAACCGCAGCAATCAAGTCTACGAATACCGTTAACCCGATCACCCCGTACATAATCAAGGCCCCTTTCAAAGAAACCTTATGAGCTTGTTTGAGGAAACTCCAATCAATAATATCAACACCCACTTTCAGGGCAATCCCTGCTAATACAGCCAAGGGAATATTTTGGGTTAATCCACCAGCAAACAGAACCACACAGAGTAACGTAACTGAACGAATCACACCAGAGAGAGCAGTACGTCCTCCCGTTTGGATATTAATCACCGTTCCCATGGTGGCCCCAGCACCAGCAATCCCTCCGAATAAACCGGACATAATATTACCCAAACCTTGACCAATTAATTCCTTATTAGAATCATGTTGGGTACGGGTTAAACTATCAGCAACCACAGAAGTTAAGAGGGCATCAATACATCCGAGCATCCCTAGAACCAGAGCATCAACCACCATGATTCTGAGAACATCAAAGCTGAACATGGGTAATTGTAAGCTCGGTAAACCACCGGGAATTTCACCAATCCGCCGCAGGTCTGTACCTCCTAGGAAAATGACAGAAATGAGTGTTCCAGCAATTAAGGCAATCAGTTGGGGAGGAACGAATTTCTTAACTTTTGAGGGAGTGAAAAACAGAATCCCTACCGTTAGTGCAGCCAAACTCAATTCCATCGGTTGAATATTGGCAAATAAATCGGGTAAGGAGCGCAAAGTTCCGACCACACCGCCTTTGGGACTGGCCTGACCTAAGAAGGGCCCTAATTGCAGGATGATCATGATTAAACCAATCCCAGACATGAACCCAGAAACCACGGTATAAGGCATCAGGGTCACGTATTTACCCAACTTCAGGACTCCAAAGAGAATCTGAAATCCCCCCGCCATCATGACTACGGTAAATGCCATGGCCAAGCCTTGTTCTTGACCGTGGCTGGCAACTAGGTGGGCAATAATCGAGGTCATGACTACAGTCATGGGCCCGGTAGGTTCAGAGATTAGGGTAGGAGTACCCCCAAATAGGGCAGCAAATAAGCCGACCAAAACTGCACCATAGAGTCCAGCCTGGGGCCCTGCACCAGAGGCGACCCCGAAGGCTAGGGCCATTGGTAGGGCAATTACTGTGGCAGTGAGACCGCCAAAGATATCGCCCTGTAGGTTATTAAAATTGATTCGGTTAAAGACTTTCATTTTGGAACCGGTTTTCCTTGGTAGCAAAAAATCTGTATATTGATATACAGCTAACGGGATTTAAGCTCTCTTTGAATACATAGTATTTAATCTATGCATTTATTAAGATATCTTGAGACTTTCTATATATTACCCTAAAAAATCGCATAGTAGAAGTAAATCGATAGATTTTGTATGTCAAGTCTCTGGGCTATGAGCCATAGCATAAGTCAAAGATGCGATCGAGGTAAATAGCCTGCCAAAATCCAAGAGATGATGATAACCAAGCCTATCAAACCCAAAAAGCCGGGGTCATAACCCCGGCTTTTTGGGTAGCCGTTTTTTGTAAGGATTCCATATTAATCAAAGGAGAGTGAAGGTAGGGAAGGGGTCTAGATTCTACATCATAGCCGCCGCGTTGGTCGCTGGGCAGAAGCACCGGCAGACCCCAACCCGTCTAGGATTCAACCGCCTAATGCCTGAGCAAGTCCGATGAAGAGCGGTATACACAAGGCAATCGCAACCGGCGTGCCTACGGCTGTGGATGCACCGATGTAGGCGGAAGGGTTGGCCGACGGGATACCAGCTCGTAAGGTAGGCGGCCCTGAGATGTCAGAACTCGAAGAAGCGATGACAGCGAGAATTACGACACCACCAAGGCTGAATCCTGTGGCGTAGTGGGCAATCAGGCCGAAACCGAAAGCAATGAAACCATGGATTATGGGAGCAACCAGGGCATATAGGGCATACCATTGGGCGACCTTGCGGAGTTCACCGAGTCTTGACCAGGCTTCCATACCCATGATCATCATCAGGATGGACAGCAGACCGCGAAAGAGTGGCTCATAGAAGCTTTCAAAGACACTTTCTGGGCGGGTTAGCAGGCCTAGACCGAGGCCGAGCAACAGTGCAGATAGGGCAGATCCCTGGAGACTTTCTTCAATGATGGGCCATATCTTGACGCGATCGCCTCCTGGAACATGCTCCTTGCTAGGATATCCACTGGCGATAATCCCTTGATCGCTGGAATAGCCACCTACGGCAACGGGCTGCTTGCTCAGAGATTCTTCCTCTGTGAGGTATTTGTCCCGTTTCTCCTTGGTATAAACGCTGGCTAAGACGATTGCCGTCACCAGTGCAGGGATATCCATGAAGGGATAAAGGGCAGCAGCCCAGGCCTCATATTCTATGCCTTGGGCTTCCAGTAGTGTCAAGGCAGCCGCCATGGTTGAACCACTCACCGCACCGAATAAGCCTGCGGTTGCCAGGGCATCCACGACTCTGATCTTCGGCAGATTGGCCAAAGTGAAGCGCCCGATGAATACGATCAAGATGCCCATGACCACAGCGAACAGGGCGGGTAATAGCATTTCTCCCAGATTGGAGTTGCGGATTGCAATGCCGCCGCTCAGTCCAATTTTGATCAGCAGCATGAAGACGATAAACTTATAGATCGCATCGGGAATTTCCAGTCGGCTATTGACTGCGGCAACGACCACACCACCAATCAGAAAGCCAAGTGTTGGCGACTGTAACTGGGACAGAAAGCCGGTCAAGAAATCGGAAATAAAATCCACAAATACCTCCTTCAACCTCCTCTACGAGGGGTGATTATTGTGATGAGTGAGCTTTGAACGGGTTGGGAAGGTGATAAATGTTTTGCACCTTCTTCTATAGATAATAATCTATCAAGAATTTAATTCTATCTGTTTAACTCTATCCTAAAATGCACAGATTTTTGCAATTCCTAGTAACGTAATCTCAAATTGAAATGATAAGTTTTTCTTTTATATTGTCCTGCCGGACTCTGGTTAATAGGCCAGTGCGATCACAGAGTTTTCTCCATGGGATAGTCCCTTTGCCAAAGGGCAAAATGACTGTAATTGCGTCTTTTTGCTGATTTGCGCTTCCTTGATTATCATTGGACTTGGAGTCTAGGACTGATACCGCCAGCAGACCTCTATTAGTGAGCTATCGATTAAGCCCTTGAGTGAGTGGTATGAAGAAGGAGTTCACCTGCCACCCGCCACTTGATATAGGCTTCACTAAACCCTTAAACCTTTACTGCATAAGAGTTTGGCTCGATACCGATGTCCTCATCAACCAAGAAGAGACTCTACTGCTAGAGCAATATATTGTCTCAAACTTGCCGAATTTTTGATAACTGAAACTTATTGACCGATCGATGGTGATGATGCTATCGTGCTGATTATAGCAACCGCGCTATTACGCAACGTGCAGGCGAAGGTAATACCATTCCTTTCGTTGACTCGGATCGCTGTGATAGCGCCTGGTGCTGCCGTTTTCCTGAGTTTCTGTGTAGTTCACTGATTACACGCATAAAGAGGTAACCCATATGACCCAGAAGGCCAGCAAACTCGTCATTGTCACAGAAAAGGTACTGGAAAAAAAAGTCGGCAAGATCATCGAAGAAGCAGGGGCTACCGGTTATACGGTCGTGCCTGCTGGGGGTAAAGGTAGTCGGGGCGTGCGGTCATCAGGACAACCGAGCGTTAGCGATTCCTACTCGAATGTAAAGTTTGAGATTCTCACCCCCAATCGGGATATGGCTGTGAAGATTTCGGATGAGGTCGCATCACGGTTTTTCGATGATTATTCGGGCATCGCCTATATCTGTGATGTGATGGAGGTTCTGCACGCGCACAAGTTCTAATTCAAAATCCCTTAGTGGTTCAGAAAACTCTGTGGTCTACGGCCAAGGGTCTCATCATGAGATAGAGAGGTTTTCTGCACCACTAAGTTCATGTTGCTTTAATGATGAATGATAATGTAGGCTGAGAGACCCAATGCAGCAACCTCAATCCGATCAAAACTGGAAAATCCTCAATTCATTAGTGAGAATTTCTTCTGGGTGGGTGACGTTGATTGGAGAGCGTCTAGAGGATAATCAAGGTCAAGTCGTTGATTATTGGCGAGTAGAAAAAGCGGATTCAGTGGTCATTGTCACCCTTCAAGGGGAGAATTTAATCCTGCCTGTACCCCAGTATCGTCCAGGAGTTCAGAGCGTTACGTTGGATTTTCCTGGGGGACGGGTGAGCCAAGAGGGAAGTCCTTTGGAGGCTGTACCCAAGATTCTTGAGCGTGAATTGGGGATTGGAGAGCAAGGAATTTTAAAGGTTCAATTACTCAATGAAAAAGGATGGCTGATTAATAGTTCGTTTTCTAATCAGAGATTGTATGGCTGTGTGGCTCAGATCGATCCGAAGATTACCATAGAGAGCGATCGCCTTGGCGCGGTCTATCCCCATACTCCCGAAGGAGTCCATCAACTTGACCAAGATTTGATCTGTCTACAATGTCGCGCAGTGCTTCAGGAATGGCGTGATCGAGGATTTAGAAGATCAAAAACCCCCTACCCTGATGGACAGGGTTAGGGGAATTGAGAGTCAGGAATGGGTGTTATCTCTGAATTCAGTTCTATTATCCATGGCCCAAGGCTTTAGAAGCTGAAATTCCAGCTTGACGCAGTTGTCGAGAATATTGGCTGGCCACTAAACCCACAACTGCCCATTGGGTTAGCACGGATACCATAACGGTCAAAGCTGAGGTATGGTGGAGAGCTTCCCAGGGGAAGATCGTAAACATCCAGAGCAGGGGAGTTTCATCAGGATAAGTAGACAGCACGAGGAACAATAGAGGGGGTAAGGTAATTGCCCCACCGATGGCGGCGGTTGCCCAAATGCCGCTTTTCTTGGATTTCATCATCATCATCAGTTGGGCAACACTGGCATAAACGAGCAGTACCGAAAAGCTCAATAGCAGGTTAAAGATTCCATGGAGAACATCGTCTGTACCGCCGGGCCACATTAAAATCCAGGGTAGAATAATTAACTGAGCTTCAAGTAAATTAAAGGCGATCGCCAACAGAGCTGGACTCTTATTCCCAGATATCAGCTCTTGAAATAACCCTTGATGGCGAGTTTCCGACATATGGCGATAGCGGGCCCAGTCTACACAAACCTGTCTTTGGGGAGACAAAGCAGCCATTAATCCAGCAAAGAAAATCAGGTTGAAAACCAGCAAACAATAGAGATTTTCAAACTGATATCCATGGGGAGCCAAACCCAGGGTAAAGACGCTGAAGCATCCCGTTAACCAATAGGACTGTTTTTTGCCGATTAAGGTTTGATTGGGATTGCGGAAACAGCGATCGATCACCAGCCAATTCCAAGCTGTCCATACTGCACAAGTAACCACCATAGCCAGACTTAAGGTCACGATTGTCTTGCCAATGGGAAGAATAAACCAGTGCCACTCCACTGAATGATCCCGCAAACTCCATAAATCGTAATTAAAGAACTCAATATTCCCCAGCCATTTTTCCCCAATCAGATAGGGAATCAAACTAGAGGGTGTGAAGAGTTTGAAGATATCAATAGGAGCATCTTCAACCCGCATCATGGAGGTGGTAAACAGAAAAGCAGTGACCAAACCTCCAGCTAACCAAGCTTGAAATCCACCCATCCAATGGCTGACTAAACCGAAAAGTATGGAGCCACTGAAAAAGAAGGCGCTACAGGCTAATAGCACCCCATAATAAAGGGCGAGTAACCCTAGGGATATATGCAGATTAATCGCTGCCCACAGATGGAGGGGAAAGGCGAGGAAGCAGGCAAAATAGAGTAAGCTGGGGGCCCCTAGGAGTTTACCGAGCAGAATTTGCTGGGTAGATTGGGGACTCAGGCGAATAAAATTTAGGGTTCCCTTGCGCTCTTCTCGGTCAAGGTCGCTGATAATCAGATAGCTGCCTCCGACTAAAAGGGCAAAGATACCTACTACGGTTAACCAGACAAAGAGATCTGACCACCAGAGTTGCCAGTTAATTTCGGGATTGCCGAGGTGATTCATTAAGCAGCGTAACTGGTGGTAGTAGTATTCCGGTTTACCTCCAGTACAATAGCGATGATATTCACTATGGCGATCGGGTAATGCATTGAGGAAGCCGAAGAGTACCAAGACTTGGGTAAATAAAGACATACCCCCGGCAACCATGATGTTGCGAGTCTTAAAGCGACCTTTAAGTTCTCGGAAGAGTTGGGGGTTGATCTCCCCAATGAAGTTCATTAAATCTAGTCTCATCTTTTATATATCCTTTACGGAGGGCATTAACTTAAGATGCTTGCTTATGACCGAGTTTCAGGAAGATGGTTTCTAAATCTTCCTGGGTAGAATAAAACTCAGTTACGGGTAAATTGGCGCTAATGAGCGATCGCAATAACTGGGCGCTCTCTTCTGGGGTTCCGTTAAAGTTCACCCGCAAATGACCGGATGAGAGGGTTTCCCATCCGTCCACCTGGGGAAACTGTTTTAGTTCTGTCATGAGGGCATCTTGAGATCCCAGGGTGGCGATCGAGATTTGTTGGCGACTTAGGCGCTGATACAAATCTTTGAGGGTTGTGCTTTCGACTAAATAGCCCAATTCCATGATACCCACTGAGGTACAGAGTTCTGCCAAGTCACTGAGGACATGGGAAGAAATTAAAACGGTCATTCCTGCTTCTTGCAGCACTTTGATAATTTCCCGAAACTGCATTCGCGCAATGGGATCTAATCCCGATACTGGTTCATCGAGTAATAACACAATGGGTTCATGGATAATGGTTCGGGCTAGGGAAAGTCGTTGTTTCATCCCTCGTGAAAGGGTAGAAATCTGGCTATTACGTTTATTGCCCAGTTGTACCAGTTCTAGCACATCATAAAGGCGTTGACGACGGCGGGGGTCTTTGAGTTGATATAAACGGGCAAAATAGTCTAAATAGTCCCAAACGGTTAGATCGTCGTAAACGGGGAAATCGTCGGGTAGATAACCAATGCGCCGTTTGAGGGTGGGGTTAGAATGGTCTCTGAGGAGGCGATCGCCGTTAATATAAATTTCCCCTGTCGTCGGTTCTTCGGCTGCTGCTAACATGCGAATTAAGGTGGTTTTCCCTGCACCATTGGGGCCAATTAAACCGTAGACTTCACCCCGTCCGACTTCTAAATCTAGATCGTTGACCGCGATATGGCGATCGAATTGCTTGGTTAGTCCACAAGTCCGGATTGCGAGTTCTTTTGCCATAATCCCTAATCTAAAGCTTAACTATCAGCCTAGCCTTTGGGACTGGAATTGGGCAGGAGTGTTTCCAAATTGGTAACCTTTCCCTTTTGATAGCACTAGGTTCTATGGGTTATAACGTTTTGCTCTGAGATCCTATGTCTGACTTAGAGCTTTAGCTTGTAAGATTAAATCCCGATCCTCGATGCAGAGTTGCCATCCTTGGCGATCGCCTAATTGTTGTAATGCTAAGAGGGCGGCATACTTGAGATCGAAAATTGAGGTTTGCAGAGCCTGGTGTAATAGGGGTATGGCTGCTGTTGCGCCTAAATGTCCTAGGGCGATCGCTGCTGCTGCTCTGGATTTTTGGAATTGAGGGGCTTGGTTTTGCAGAGCTTCTACCAGTAAATCATAGGCGGGGGTATAACCTAGCCATCCCAAGAGTTTGACCACATGGTAATGAGCGCCATAGTCATTATGGGCTTTATCGGCAAACGTGGACAGTAAAGCCTCTGGCGCATCTTGGGGGTAAGTATGCAGCAGGGTATAACTGGCTAAATAACAGCGCCCAAAATCCGTACTATAGAGTTCATTGATGGCAAATTCTAGGCTGGGGGTTTGGTCATATTCATGGACAAATTCCAGGGTATCGGGATGATCTCGGATGACTTGATCAAAATAGGGTTCAACTTCTGCAAAGGTGAGTTTCTGGCTAGAGATCCCCGTTTGAGCCAGATGTTTAATGCCTCGCAGACGAAAGACAATGGAAACAGGACATTGGACAATTCTGGGCAGAGCTGGATAATAATTCGCATCCATTAAATCTTGGATGCAAGCTCGGCGGACATTAAGATTGTCACTATGGAGAAAGCCCACCACCCGATCCATCAGGCTAAAATCTTGGCTTAACTGACTGGTAGCGGCGATCGCCACACTGGAAATACAGAGATCTTCGGAGTCGATGAAGGGTTTAATCGCTTCTAGAGCGCTTTGATAGCCTAACTTGGCTAAAACTTGGATAATCACTCGATAGCTTTGATTGGGTTGCTGCAACAGTTGAGTAATGGCTTCTAGAATTTCTGTATCCTCTGTACCCATTTCGCCGATCGCCCAGACCGCATTTTCCACCGTATAGATATCTGAGTCCGTCAAACACTCGCGCAGTGTCGGTATAGCCATCTCAGCTTTCAATCGTCCCAAGCTTTCCACTGCCTTACGTCGGGCAATGCGATTATAGAGATCGTCTTCTTGATTCTGGATGGCTTTAATCAGGGCGGCGATCGACCGTTCAGTAGGATAATGCATGAGGTGACAAGCGGCTACATAGCGATCGCTCGGATCGCTCAGTTGATCCAAAGGCATTTCTAAGAGGGCGATCGCCCGGTCTTCACTTAAATTAAAAAGCTGAGAAAATCGTTTATCCATAACTCTAGCACTGAACACCCATCAGCAGATTTCTTAAAAATACCTTGAAATTGACCCTTTCTGGATCGCAGATCTCCCAGTTTACTCATCTATAATCCCCTAAATTGTAAAGGATTGTTACCTTGTTTATCATAAACCCGGTCTGGGTACAGTCCATCTCCTATAGTCGATTATGACCAGTTCCATAACCGGTCACCTGAATTCAACTATTGAGAGGGAAACATTTCAATGCTTGACGCTTTTTCGAGAGCTGTGGTATCAGCAGATGCCAGCACTGCCACTCTGAGCAGTGACAAAATTGCTGAACTCAAAGGCTTCATTGCTGCAGGAAACAAGCGCCTAGACGCTGTTAACGCCGTAGCCAGCAACGCAAGCTGCTGCGTTTCTGATGCGATTACCGGCATGATTTGCGAAAACCAAGGCTTAATCCAAGCTGGTGGTAACTGCTACCCCAACCGTCGGATGGCTGCGTGTTTACGCGATGGTGAAATCATTCTGCGCTATGTCACCTATGCTTTGTTAGCTGGTGATGCTTCCGTTCTCGAAGATCGGTGCTTAAATGGCCTGAAAGAAACCTACACCGCCCTAGGAGTTCCTGCAACTTCTACTACTCGTGCAGTACAAATCATGAAGGCTATTTGTGTTGCTCACATCACCAACACCAATACTGAAGCTCAAGCAGGAGCTAAATACCGTAAGAATGATACTCCCCAAGGAGACTGTTCTGCGTTAGCTGCTGAGTGTGCTGGATACTTTGATCGCGTTATTGCCGCTTTAAGCTAAAACCGATAAATAACTGCACCAAAGAGCGACGGGCAATCGTCGATTAAAAAGTAACACCGATCACATAAATCTGGAGATAGTAAAGAAATGAAATCAGTTCTCACCACGGCTATTGCTGCTGCTGATGCTGCTGGTCGTTTTCCTAGCACCTCTGACCTAGAGTCTGTTCAAGGTAGCCTTACTCGGGCGGCTGCTCGTTTAGAAGCTGCTGAAAAACTCAGCGGCAATATTGATGCTGTTGCCAAAGAAGCTTATGATGCTTGCATCAAAAAGTATTCTTACCTGAACAATGCTGGGGAAGCCAATTCCACCGAGACTTTCAAAGCCAAGTGTCTGCGTGACATCAAGCACTACCTGCGCTTGGTTAGCTACTGCTTGGCAGTTGGCGGTACTGGTCCTCTTGATGAGTGGGGAATTGCTGGACAGCGTGAAGTTTATCGTGCTTTAGGTCTGCCCACCGCTCCCTATGTTGAAGCTCTGAGCTTCGCTCGCAACCGCGGTTGCGCTCCTCGCGATATGTCTGCACAAGCTCTAGTTGAGTACAATGCTCTTCTGGACTATGTAATCAACTCCTTGTCCTAGTCTATCGCCGGGAAAAAATTGAGTTGAGTTCTTGACATTTAAGTTCAAGAATAAAACTTTAGAGAACTCTAAGTCTAAAGCTTGGCTTTAATATATAGTCAAGTTCAAGACTTAGAGTTCTTAGTGTCTAAATAGTTAATAGTTATAGTTGCCTAAAATGACTACAGATATTGACGCTTTATTTGCCCAGCTTAAACACCCCAACCCCAATCTACGGGAACGGGCTATGGTAGAGTTAGCTGAAAATCGCGATGAACATACTATTGACCGCTTAATTGAAATGGTGAATGAGGAAAATGTAGATCTTCGCCGAGCGGCTGTGAAAGCGTTAGGGGTGATTGGTGCAGATGCAGTTTCTGCCATCGTTTCCTTGTTTAATCAGAGTGATAATCCTACGATTCAAGCCAGTTGTGTCAAGGCTTTAGCCCAAGTTGCTGTTAATTATGGCTCTGATGCTTTTCCTGAAGAAGGGGTAGAAGGCTTAAAGGTGGCTCTCAATCATCCGAATCCGGTGGTGAATATTGCAGCAGTGATGGCGTTGGGGGCAGTGGGTTCGCCGATGTTAGATTTATTAGTGGAAACCCTAAAGACTACGGATAATTTAGCTTTAGCGGTATCTATTATTAATGCTTTGGCTTCTATGGGAGATGATAGAGCCACAGAAGTGTTAACCCAATTGGCGAATGATGAATCGGTGGATAGTTATGTTCGGGAATCGGCGACTAATGCGTTACCCCGCTTAGAGCAAACTATACAATATGGTGCTGGGCGCTGGTAAGTCATGATATCAAGTGACGTATTGTAACTGATTCACCGGACTTGATTTCCAGCGCTCAGGGAAAATTATAAACTGGGGATACCTTTGGCGGCGATGGGCATTCGCCATCCTGTACCGAAGGCTCTGGAGGTAATTTTTAAGCCGGGAGGGGCTTGGCGGCGCTTAAATTCGGCTTGTTTGACTAAGTGTAAAACTTTATTGATGATGGCTCGATCGTGTCCGGCAGCAGCTATGATTTCTGGGGATTGGCGATCGTGGATGAGGCGATGGAGAATGTCATCGAGGGTGTCATAGTCGGGGAGAGAGTCTTGATCGCATTGATCGGGTTTGAGTTCAGCGCTAGGGGGTTTAACTAAGATATTTTCGGGGATGATTTCCTTTCCTGAATGGCTGTTGAGCCAGCGACAGAGGCTATAAACGCGGGTTTTGGGGACATCGGCGATCGCCGCTAAACCGCCATCCATGTCTCCGTAGAGCGTGCAATATCCGACTGCCATCTCCGATTTATTACCGGTAGAGATGAGGAGATGACCGAATTTATTGGCGATCGCCATGAGCAGATTTCCGCGAATTCGAGATTGAATATTTTCTTCGGCAACACCGGGTTCTGTCCCCGTAAATAAGGGTTCTAGAGTGCGATCGAAACTCTTCATTAAGTCTCCAATGGGAAAGGTTTGGGTTTGAATGCCGAGATTTTGTGCTAATTTGAGAGCATCCGTAATCGAGTGTTCCGAGCTATAGGGAGAAGGCATGAGGACACCGAGAACTTGAGAGGGTGCGATCGCTTCTGCGGCAATCGCCGCCACCAAAGCCGAATCAATTCCCCCACTTAATCCCAACACAATTTTACTAAAGCCACACTTGCGAGCATAGTCTCGAACCCCTAATACCAAAGCCGACCAAATCTCCGAATTTTCATCCTCAGAAAGTTCTAGAGACTCACCGATTAAATCATGCTGTTGGGGATCAAATTTCAGGACTTGAAAATCAGACTTAAACCCCTCCAATTGAGCCACCACTTTTCCAGTTTGATTCACCGCCAAACTATGACCATCAAACACCAAATCATCATTTCCGCCCACCTGATTGACATAAATAATCGGCACTTGGTAACGACTCGCGCTATAACTTAACATTGAACTTCTCAATGTAGGTTTATTTAAACTATAAGGAGAAGCCGATAAATTAATCACAAGATCTACATTTTTATCCATTAAATCTGCCAAGGGATTAATCGGATAAGAACGCTTACCCCAAAACTGTTCATCATTCCATAAATCCTCGCAAATGGTCACCCCAATTCTCAGATCCACTTGCTCCGTCTGTAGGGCTAACACTTGACTTTCATCGCCTGGTTCAAAATATCGGTCTTCATCAAACACATCATAGGTCGGCAGCAGGCGTTTATGAAACTCTGCTAAAACCTCCCCTTGATAGAGCGCCACCACACTATTAAATAACTCTTTTCCTCCCTGTTCATTTGCTTTTAAGTTTCGGGTGACTGTGCCCACACAAACAATCAAATTCTTGGGTATTTTCTGAGCTAAATTTTCGATTGATTGACCCATTCGATCAATAAAAACAGGATAATTTAACAGGTCACGGGGAGGATAACCACAAAGGGATAATTCTGGAGTGAGCAACACTAGAGCGCCCTGAACAGCCGCGATTTCTGCCGACTTGAGGATCATTTGGGCATTATTTTCTAGATCGCCAATGGTGGGATTGAGTTGAGCGATGGCAATTTTCATGTTTTAGGGAATGGGGGAATGGGGGAATGGGGGAATGGGGTGATGGGGTACAAAGCAACCCTAGTTGTCACCATTTTATGAAGACAATAAAATAAGATTTAATTTAAGCAAGCTAGTTATTTCTCAGCTTTCTGAATCAAAGAAATTAACTTGTTTCTCACAAAAACAAATTTACCTTTGACATAATTTTTGCCCAAAGATTTCTCATCAATTTTTCCCAGATCTAGCATTTTTTCCTTGCAGCCTTCCCGAATATGGCATAACACCTCTTTGGGCACTCCAGGAAATCGAGCATATAAATAATCGCTGGCAATTAAATTTAAAGCTGATTTACCCAAATGAAAGAAATCACGATAGGGTTCACCACTGCCGGGATAATCTGGGGGAATCAGGGGATTATCAATGCCAATGACTTGCCCCAAAAACCAATCGCGTACCTGATAAAAATTACAATCGAGGTAAATCATACCAGTGAGCAGTTTAAGAAATTGCCCTAAATGGATTAACCGTTCATCACCCCAGCGTTCAGGATGATCGACCCGAATTTGTATCCAATCGGTGACTTCCAATTGATCGGCTAATTGTCCTAGCATTTTTGGCTCCAAAAACTCAATCCAAGCTTTGGGTTGTTCATAGCAGCAATCAGCAGCAATCATTTCTAAAACAGCTTCTCCGAGAAATAACAGGCGATTGCCTGATTCATCGAGAGCTTTACCTTGCATTAATGATCGACCTGACTTTAGCACTTGCCAAAGATATTCCTTTTCATTAAACTGGTAACGAATTGTAACTTCAATCCGTTCGGCTTGATGGACTTGTCCGGGGTTATCGTAGATTTTAGTCATGCGATCGCACTCATCAAATAAACACCATGGGTTTATCTTTTAGTAAATCGAACGCTTGTGCATCAAATCGATAAAGGCTGGCCGGTCTCCCTGCTCCTCGTGAAGCTTTCACCCCTGTATCATATAGGAATCCTAACTTCAGCAAGCGAGCGCGGAAGTTAGAATAGTCTGAAAAATTCTCTCCTAACACCGTAGTGTAGAGTTGATACAAGTCATTGAGGGTAAACATCTCCGGTAGGACATCGAAGGCCACGGGACTATATTCCAATTTGTTGCGTAAACGTCTGTAGCCATATTCTAGAATCTGATTGTGATCGAATGCTAGGTTTGGCACTTGATGAATGGGATACCAAGCAATGCCACTGACTCCATCGGCAATCAGTTGAGCTTCATCAAAACGCACGAGGGCAAAGTAACTGACGGAAAGATATCGAACGCCATATTGATCGGGAGACTCTCTGGGGTCACGTCCAGGGTCGCCAAAGGTATAGAGTTGCTCTAGATAGAGGTTTTGGGCGCGAATTTTCTCCGAAAGGATGCGATAGGCGGCTTGTTCGAGAGATTCGGAGCGACGGACAAGGGTTCCGGGTAAACTCCATTGATTGAGATAGGGGTCTTCATGGCGCATTACCAAGAGGACGAGGAGTCGGTTAAGGGCGCTATCAACGGAAAAGATGACGTTATCTACGCCCACTTTAAAGTCAGCTAATGGCTCTTTGCGAGTTGGTTTTGAATGGCTCTCTGGCATGATACAACTGCTCCCGATGGATGTAATCCTGAATGGGAGGCGTAATAACTTGGGTCTCCTTTCTTTCACGATACGCTGTTGAGGACACAGGTGGAACATCAAAATCGGCGATCGCCACAATTCCTCCTAACTCGGTGAGCGCTTGCACTTGCTCCGACTCGATCGCATACCCCGAACGCTCTACAATCAAAAGTTCGACTTGCTGCAATAAGGTCTTGATTTGATACCATTTGGGCATTTGGGCAATCAGATCGGAACCTACCACCAGAATAAACCGTTCTTCGGGCCAGAGATCGCGGGCGACATGGACTGATTCTAGCGATCGCGAATAACCCAATTGCGGATATAAGCCAATATTCGGATAGTGGTCTTTGAGATTTTCGATCAATAATTCCAGCATCGCCAGACGGTGATCGAGAGGGGTTTGATGGTCTTTAAACGGATTGTTTGAGGCCCAAACCGCCACATGATCGTAGTGTTGGCTCAACCATTCGAGAATGGCTCGATGTCCCTGAGTGGGGGGATCGGCGCTAGTTCCAAAAAGGGCAACAGTGTTCATAGGGAATGGGGAATGGAGGGATGGGGGGATGGGGGAAATTTTGGTCTCCTTGTCCCATCAAGCCATATTCTGGATCAGTTGTTGTAGTTTAGCGGAAATTTCCATGGGAAGAGGGATCGGATCTTCTAAACGGCGACAGGAGAGGGGAAGTTTGAGGATAGAGGTGCGGGTACGCTCTTGGATGATATCCAGAGTATCGCCCATAGTGACTTGTTCTCCGGCTTTGAGCATGGGTTGCAAGAGGGGGATTTCTTCGGGTTCGGGGGGTTCATGGATTAAACCCAGGCGATCGCCTCTATATTCTCCCTCACTGAAGCGCCGAAAGATTTGTTTGCGTCCAGGATAGCTCATTTTATCCGTAGAGCGCTTCATCACCGGTTTATCTTGAATTTCCACCAGTTTATAAACTCCATTGACGGGGGAACCGGTGACCAATTTTGTGCCAATGCCATAGCCATCAATGCAAGCACCGGCTTGGTTTAAGCGCTGCATTTCATATTCATCGATGTCTCCACTAACCAGAATGGGCACTTCAGGTAAGATTTGGCGGATTTTCTGGGACAGGGTAACCAGATCCCCAGAGTCGAGGCGAATTCCTTTGACTTCTAGGGTTCCCGCTTCCATTTGCTTGGCTAACCGTTGGGCTGCTGCCAGACTATCATAGGTGTCGATCAGCAGAGGAGCGCCGGGAAAATAGCGGTAAAAGGCTTGAAAGGCGGCATCTTCTGTGCCTTCGCAGGCGGCGATCGCCATTACGAGAGAATGAGCCATGGTTCCTGCTGGGTTACGACCCAATTTTAGGGCGGCTAAGACATTGGATGTGCTATCCATTCCCCCCGCAAGGGCGGCTCGTGCTGCCCAGAGTGCCCCCTGGGGACTAAAAGCCCGTCTTGTGCCAAATTCTAGGATCGAGGCCCGATCGCCCGCCATATCCCGCATTCGGGCAGCTTTGGTGGCGATCAGGGTCTGATAATTTAAGGTATTGAGTAAATAGGTTTCCACCAGTTGCCCTTGCCAGAGGGGGGCTTCTATTCTCAATAGGGGTTGATTGGCAAAAATCGCGGTTCCTTCGGGTACAGCCCAGACATCGCCGGTAAAGCGAAATTCGGCTAATTTTGTCCAGAAGCGATCGGGCGCAGGGTCAAAAATGCCAGTTGCTTGCAAGGCTTCAATCTGAGCGGGGGTAAAGTGCAGGTTTTGCAAATATGCGATCGCCGGTTGCAGTCCCATGGCGATCAGGTAACCGAAACCTGGGGGTAAACGGCGTGTAAACAGTTCAAAGCTGGCTCGATGTTCTTCTATGCCTTCACCGATGTAACAGGCGTTCATGGTGAGCTGATAGAGGTCAGTCAGTAGGCTGTTGTCTTCTCGGTTAAGGGTGAGTAAGGAGTCTTCCATTTTGGCGATCGCCTCCTTTAAGGCTGCTTCTCTTCCTATTATAGTAGATTAAACCATAATTATGTCAAGTCATTTTTCTGAAAATCACCTTAAAGCCCCCCTCATCCCCGTTGCTCTATTGGGGGAATGAGTTGGCAAAAAGACTACTATATAAGACTTTGAGCTATTCTGGTTATCTTCAAAAACAGCCTAATTGTCCCTCATAACAGAGCCAAGCACTATAAAATCTTAAAGAGAAATGGTATAACCTCATTCAATCCATCGATTCATATAGTCAATTCAAATAACAGTGAGACATACAAGGGGTGGGTTTGGGCAAGCGGACATGAATGAAACCCACCCCTACAGATTATTTTTGTGCTGCCAAAACTTACTGGGAATCTACAGTTTGTTCCAGATTACCGAGATTAAAGAGAAAGGGTATACCCGAATTAGATTGACTTCCAGTGACTAAAACTTTGGGCATTTGTGCCCCTCCTTCTCGCCAAGCTTCGATCGCCTCTTTTTGCAGCACTAATGACCCCCCTTGAGCCTTTAAAGTCTCTGCTAATAACCGTTGAGCTTCGGCTTTCCCTTTCGCCCGGTTAATATCGGCTTGGGCTTGTTGTTCCGCTTCTTGTGCAATATAAATCGCCCGTTGCGCTCGTTGTTCGGCAATTTGTTTTTCTTCGACAGCACGGGCAAATTCAGCCGAAAAGGCAAGGTCAATGACGCTGGTATCAAGGACAATAATGCCATATTTTTGCAGCCTTTGATCTAGGGCGATATCAAAATCTTGCTTCAATTCTGTCCGTTTGGTAATCGATTCCTCTACAGTTCGCACTGCCGCCGCAATTTTAAAGGATTCCTGGGTTTGAGGAGCAATCACTTTAGAAACCAAATTTTCTAGAGTTCCTTGGGTACGGCGAATTTCCACCACTTTAAGCGGATCGAGGCGGAAGTTAATAGCAAAACGAGCGCTTAATTCTTGTAAGTCGCGGGTGGAACTTTGGGCAGGAACTTCAAATTTTTGCACGGTAACATCATAAATATCAACGTTGGAAACTAAAGGGGGTTTGAAGTGAATGCCTTCTAGAAGTACCCCATCTCTGGCTTTGCCTAAAATGCTGATAACCCCGGCTTGACCGGGGTTGATAATTACAAAGCTATTTGCACCAATTAAAATAATTAAGGCAGCAATAATGCTAAACAGGATTGCGGATACACCAATGTCTGATTGATTTCTGGACATGATAACCTCCTTAAGATCGAATGTCTTGCCTCGATCATCTTATCAGTGCTTTGTGGGGGATGGGGGGATGGGGAGATGGGGGGATGGGGGGATGGGGGGATGGGGAGATGGGGGGATGGGGAGCGCGAGCATCTTGCTCGCTTATTTACTCATTGCTCATTGTTCATTGCTCATTGTTATGCTGTAAGAAGTTCTCTTGTAGATGTCCGAGTCTTCTGGTTATGTCACAACGATCTACACGCATTTGTATCCTCGGTGGTGGTTTTGGGGGGTTGTATACTGCCCTGCGTTTGAGTGAGTTTTCTTGGGAGGGACGGGAAAAACCAGAGATCGTTTTGATCGATCGCCAAGACCGATTTTTGTTTATGCCCCTATTATATGAGCTGATTACTGGGGAAATGCAGACTTGGGAAATAGCGCCCCCTTATGCAGAGCTGTTAGCAGACACTGGGGTGCGGTTTATCCAAGCAGAGGTGAGTCAAATTGATTTGGAGACTCAAGAGGTTATCCTAGAATCAGGACAGGTTTTGCATGGCGATCGCATCGTGTTAGCTTTGGGAGGAGAAACACCCTTAACTTGGGTTCCCGGATGTCAGGAATATGCCATCCCCTTTCGGACTCTGGAAGATGTCTATCGCTTAGAAGAGAGTTTACGCTCTTTGATCGCATCGGAGCAAGAAGTAATTCGGGTGGCGATCGCCGGTGCAGGCTATAGTGGTGTAGAATTAGCCTGTAAATTAGCTGATCGCTTGGGCGATCGCGGCCGCATTCGTTTAGTGGAAAAAGGGGATTGTATCTTAGCCCATTCTCCAGAGTTTAACCGCAAAGCAGCAGAAGCCGCCCTCAAACAAAAAGGGGTTTGGATCGACTTAGAAACCACCATTGAGGCGATCGCCCCCGATTCTATTTCCTTATTATATAAAGGTCAAGAAGATACCCTTCCCGTAGATATTGTCTTATGGACAGTGGGAACCCAAATTCCGCCCAGTATCCAAGGTTTAGATCTCAAAAAGAATCCTCGCGGTCAGATTACTACTACTGCCACCCTACAGGCGATCGATCGTCCCCATTATTTCATTATTGGCGACCTTTCTGACTGCTGTGATGCTACGGGTCAAATCCTCCCCAAAACCGCCCAAGCAGCCATTCAACAAGCAGATTATTGTGCCTGGAATATCTGGGCCTCTTTATGCAATCGCCCCTTGCTCCCCGTCCGCTATTCTCACCTCGGTGAAATGATGGCTTTGGGCATCGATAATGCTACCTTAACCGGTTTAGGGCTGCAACTCGATGGCCCCCTAGCCCATATCGCCCGTCGTCTCATTTATCTCTATCGTCTGCCCACCCTCAACCACCAATTAAAAGTCGCTTTTAACTGGATGACACAACCCTTACAAGAGATAATGTTAAATTAGATCATCAAAGGCATCACCATGTCACAACCGAAGGTTATTTTTTTAGATGCCGTGGGTACGCTCTTTGGGGTACGCGGCAGTGTAGGCGAAATTTATAGCCAATTTGCCCAAGGATTTGGGGTTGAAGTTTCTGCCGATTTGATTGACCAAACCTTTATCGAGAGCTTCAAAAAGGCTCCGCCAGCCGCTTTTCCTGGGATTGATTCTCAAGCCCTACAGTCCTATGAGTTCGAGTGGTGGAAGGCGATCGCCTTTGAAACCTTCACTCAAGCTGAAGTGATGGATCGGTTTACTGACTTTGACCGCTTTTTCAATGAACTCTATCATTATTTCTCAACGTTTTACCCCTGGTTTGTTTATCCCGATGTCAAATCTTCTCTCTTAAGCTGGAAAAATCAAGGGATTGAACTGGGAGTCATTTCTAACTTTGATTCCCGTTTACATAAAGTTCTCAACGCCCTAGGTCTACAACATTTTTTCAAGTCGATTACCATTTCCACCGAAGTTGGCACAGCTAAACCTGACCCAAAAATCTTCCATATCGCCCTCGCTAAACATGGCTACAAACCCCATGAAGCCTTACATATTGGCGATAGTTATGAAGATGATTATTTGGGTGCAATTGAAGCTGGACTTTCTCCCATTTGGCTACAACGCCAATCTCAACACCCGGAATTGTTTAAGGTGGCTAAAGGTAAAGTCTGGTCTTGTTTTCAAGCCTTTGTATGAGCAATAGATCGACTTGCCAGGAAATAGGCAATAGCAATACAGTAACTTAGCCTTTATCTGATGGATATCCTCAAGAGTATCCAACTGATTCAAGCCAATGAAAATTTTGAGTAGGTTAGAGAGCTGCAACCCAACTTTAATTAAGGCATCAGTGGGAAGAAATGACCCACTGGGCCAGTTCCCTGGCCAATGTCTAAACTCCATTTCAGGGCTTCAGTGACATAGTTTTTCGCTTTTAGCACAGCATCGGGTATGGAATGACCTATAGCCAGATTCGCGGCGATCGCTGCTGATAAGGTACATCCGGTTCCATGGGTATTAGATGTATCAATACATTCCGTTTTTAGCACCGTAATACCCCGATCGTCAAGCAGAACATCAACACCCCGTAATTCTCCAGTCATTCCCCCGCCCTTAATCAAAACCGCCTGGACTCCAGATTGCCATTTCAAGGTTTCGGCGGCTTCTTTCATTTTTTCTAGAGAGTCAATTTCTACACCGGTAAGCAACTGTGCTTCATAACGATTTGGGGTCACCAAAGTGGCTTGGGGGATCAGCTCCTGTTGCAGGACTCTCACAGCCTGCTGGTCGATCAATTGGTTCCCATTACGGGAGACCATCACCGGATCGACCACCAGGGGACGCAGTTGCAACGCTTGCAGGCGATCGCTTACAGCCTTAATAATCTCCACATTGAGTAACATTCCCGTCTTCACAGCCTGAACCCCCATATCCTCAACCACCGCTTCAAGTTGAGCGATGACCGCTTGTGGAGGTAAAGCATCCACCCGGTTAACTGCCACCGTATTTTGGGCTGTCACGCAGGTCAAAGCTGACGCACCATGAACACAGTGAAACGCGAAGGTGCGTAAATCAGCCTGAATACCTGCACCTCCTCCACTATCCGATCCGGCGATCGTCAGCACAACCGGGATTTTCGACTTCATCTGTAAAGATCTCTCTTCCCTTCTAGGTTTTCGGTGGACGGCGACGTTGGAGGAAATCGGGAATATCCAACCCTTTCGGCGGAGGATTCAGGGGAGGAGGACTCGGAGAAGGAGCGGGTGCAGGAGAAGGCGTTAAGGGCGCTTGATAGATATTAGGATACGATCGCTGCTGCTGCTGTACCGTGTTAGAGGACGGCTGTTCTCCCGTAAAACCTGTGGCAATCACCGTAATCCGGATTTCCCCTTGTAGTTTCTCATCAATCACCGCCCCAAAAATAATATTGGCATTCGGATCGACTGCCTCATAAATCACCTGAGCTGCCGCATTCACCTCAACCAAGGTTAGATCGCTACCGCCCGTAATATTCAGCACCACACCTTTAGCCCCATCAATGGAAGACTCCAGCAAGGGGGAGGAAATGGCGGCGATCGCCGCCTCCCTCGCTCTCGACTTCCCAGAACCCCCTCCAATACCCATCAAAGCCGATCCTGCATCCGCCATCACCGCCCGCACATCGGCAAAATCCACATTCACCAAGCCCGAAACCGTAATAATATCCGCAATTCCTTGTACTCCTTGGCGCAGAATATCATCCGCCACCGTAAACGCTTCCTGTACCGGGGTTTGCTCAGACACCACCGACAACAACTTATCATTGGGAATAATGATCAAGGTATCCACCCGACTTTTAAGGGCTTCAATCCCCTGTTCCGCCTGATTCATCCGCCGCCGACCTTCAAACAGAAACGGGCGAGTCACCACACCGACGGTTAGGGCCCCCACCTCTTTCGCCACTTCTGCCACCACAGCCGAAGCGCCTGTACCCGTACCCCCTCCCATACCAGACGTAATAAATACCAAATCTGAACCTTGCAGAGCCTTACCAATTTCATCACGGGACTCTTCTGCGGCCTTTTGTCCGATCGCCGGATTTCCCCCAGCACCCAAGCCACGGGTTAGCTTCTGCCCAATTTGCAATCGATTCAATGCTGCTGAATGTACCAAGGCTTGGGCATCCGTATTAATTGACCAAAACTCAACCCCTGACACTTCATTAATCACCATGCGGTTGACGGCATTACCGCCACCCCCTCCCACACCAATCACTTTAATTCTAGCCACACTACTCGGTGTAATATTTTGTAGTTGATCCTCATCACTTACCATCTGTTGATGCCCTTTAAAATTAGAAGAAGAAACTCCAGCATTTTTAAACGGATTACCTGAATCCACTGCCATTGAAGGGTTGGATTGACTATCACGATTAGAGTTGAGGGGGACATGCCCCAGCTTCTGATTGGGAGGTGTCATGGGCAGTTGCTTTACACAATAAATATCAATGAATGTATAGTATCAAGTCGGCTAAGGAACAACATCGCAACTCTTGTAGGCACAAATCGTACCCAGTAGCTCAATTCCTCACCCAATATCATAGTGGCCGATGGGGATTATATCCCAAAGTTTAACCTCAAGCTAGGGTTTTGGCCAATTCACCATGCCCTTGATGAAGCTTATCATAGCTTGTACTCATTGGTTCGGAGGTTTCAGTTTCATGCTTTTTTATCTGGGCAAGGGGGAATCTTTACCAGAAGTTTATCAGACTTGCCCAGAAAAAACGTTAAGTCTTCCCTAAATTTAGGATTTATTCTTGAGGGATCTGGTCTGGCTCAGATGGCTTAGATTGAACAGACGAGGACTTCATCTCAATAGAGGGGGCCTCTGGATTTCTCAGATCGATATAGTTCATTTGCCCCGGATCGAGCTGCTCCGGTAGCTGTCGCATTTGATCGAGAACTTGCAATTGCTTGGCAAATTGGGGGGTATAGACTCCCAGATGGACTTGTCCTAATTCGGTGGTCAGGATTAAGTTTTTGGGATCTTCCCAGTTCAGCTCGGTAATTTGAACAGGAGACTCTTTGAGAACTGCATAGATTTGGGGCCAAGAGGACTGATAATGGGTTAATGGGCCAATGATTTTTAGGGTGGGAAGAGGAAAGGAGGTTAACTGGGTGTAGCTTTCCATGGGCATCCAGATGCCTTGTTCATCAATTAACCCCACCGTTTTACTCTGTCGAGAGTCCGTGGCGATCGCCACGGGTAACCGTTCGCTCACCTTGATCGTTAATCTCAGGGGTAATAATTGCCGAGTGACTCGTGCTTGAGCTATTGGCCCCTTGGCTTCTAAGGCCTGGGCAATTTCATGGGGTTGGAGTCGAAACAGGGACTGGGGATATTTAATCGGTAACATCTCTCGCAAAGCTTCTGCGGTGAGCAACTCATTGCCCGTAATTACCACTTGTTCGGGATCGTTGATCGCCCAATTCGGCTGAGTCAATAGCCATCCTCCCCCATAGGCGATCGCCCCAACAGCTACGGTTTGCCAAAGGGTTTGCAGGAGCTTCAACCGTTGCTTTTGGCGGAGTTGTCTGCGTCGTTCCAGTAATTCCTGTTTAGAAATCGGTTGAATAATGGTCATTGCTTAAATAGGCAAGAGGCAAGAGGGAGTCAAAGGTTGAGAATATAGCTTACAAACTGCTGGGTTATGGCCATTAGTGGCTCTTACCCTCTACTCAAAAGATTTTTAAACTCATTTTTGCTGCAACCACTCCTGATTTAAATAATTCCCCCATTGCTGTGCCAATTGTGCATCTGTGAAGGAAATTTTCACAGGTTCGCTTTTCCCTTGCAACTGTAGGGCTAACATCACCGTTTTTCCTTGGGGGATATCGTCCTTAACCCTCTTACCTTCAACCCACAGTTGAACCTCTTCTAAGTCAGTCAGAGATAAGGTTTGGCAGTTCCTCACCCCGGATGCTGTGGGTTGGCCCCAAGTTAACTGGTCTCCTTTTTGTCCCAAAGCAGCATAAATATCATACTTAGAGCGATCGAAGTCTTTCGCCCACTGTTCATAAGCTTGTAATTTTTGGTATTCCTTCCATCCCGCCCAGGTTAAGCCTATAAATACTGCCAGTAAAGGTAACCAGAGTAAACCGCGTTCCATAATTTTTCTCGTTAATGATGGCTAGAGAGGGAAACTGTTTTTTGGCGATTCCTCCGGCAAGCCGCGCTTTCATGTCGGTGAGAGCCGAAACGCCAACTTGAAAAGAATCGTTAACCATTCGGCTAAATGGGGCCCAAATCCCCAAAAGGATGAGTTATGGTTGTAAAAGCTTCCCCTAACTTCTACTCCTGTATCTCTGTTTCCATCGAATCATCGATTGTGTCAGCCATGAAAAAATTTATCCTCCTGTGCTTATTTATTTTTACATTAGGGTTTGCCCTTTTCAACTCTGAAGGGTTGGCCACTCAAGGAACCTATCAATCGATTATCCTGGATTTTCGTGAAGAGCGAGCCAATCAAATTCCCGAATGGGTGCAATCTTTCAATCAAGAGTATGGCATAAGTCCCCGGCTCAACAGTGAATTTTCTCTTGACGATCATGTATATATTGTCGAAGGCGATCGCCTCTTGTTAGAGCAACTGCAAGCTACAGATCTGAAAAATTATACCGAAACTATTGAACCCAATTATATTTATCAAGCCACTGAGATCCCCAACGATCCCGATTATGCCAAACAGTGGAACCTCCGCAGCATCAATATGGAATCCGCCTGGGATGACACCAAAGGCCAGGGGGTGACGGTGGCGGTGATTGATACGGGAATTACACAAGTACCTGATCTTAAAGAAACAAAGTTTGCTCAAGGCTATGATTTTGTCAACGATCGCATCGAAGCCAAGGATGATGCCGGTCATGGAACCCATGTAGCGGGAACCATTGCCCAATCAACCAATAATGACTATGGGGTAGCCGGGATCGCCTACGAAGCCAAATTAATGCCCCTGAAAGTCCTAGGAGCAAGCGGGGGTGGCACAGTAGCCGATATTGCCGAAGCGATTAAATTTGCAGCCGACCATGAGGCCGATGTGATTAACCTGAGTTTGGGGGGAGCAGGTGAAAGTCATCTGCTCAAAGAAGCGATCGATTATGCCTATAACAAAGGGGTGGTCATCATTGCAGCAGCCGGGAATGCTAATCAGAATACTGCAAGCTATCCCGCTCGTTATCCCCATGCGATCGGGGTTTCTGCCCTCGATCCCTCTGGTGCAAAAGCGCCCTATTCTAACTTTGGCGCTGGGGTAGACCTGTCAGCCCCCGGAGGCTCAGAAGCCGGTAAAATTCTGCAAAATACCATCGATCCCCAAACTGGAAAAGCTGTCTTTGAAGGCTATCAGGGAACCAGCATGGCCGCTCCCCATGTGGCCGGAGTTGCCGCTTTAGTTAAATCAGTAGGCGTAGAAGACCCCGAAGATGTACTAAAAATCCTCAAAGAATCGGCCCGTGCAGTAGAAGAAGACCCCCTCAATCATTTTGGTGCGGGTCAATTGGATGCTGGAGCAGCCGTTAAACTGGCTCTGAAAGGTCAAATTACATTCAAAGATTTCTTCCGGTGGCTGCGCGATAATGGTTATCTGAATCCTCGCTTCTGGATCGATGGGGGAGCGATCGCCTTAATGCCCAAAATTGCCATGGTACTCGGTTCCTATCTCCTCGCTTGGCTGCTGCGGAACTATTTCCCCTTTGTCTGGAGTGGATCGTTAAGCATGGGTTTAGTCGCCGGAAGTACCGGTTTATTCTTCCTGCGAGGCTTATATTTCTTTGATGTTCCCCAATGGCCCTTCCGGATGATGGGCAGCTCGATCGCCGAATGGGGTAATATCATGAGCGGTAGTCCCCTACTTAACCCCATTTTCGCCAGTGTTTTAATTCCCCTCATCTTGGTTATTGCTCTGTTGGGACATCCTTCTGGAAAATGGTTAGCCATCGGCACAAGCTTAGGATTTGCCAGTTTCCTGGGCATTAGTGCTGTTATTGACCCAGACATGCTCTGGTTAGGATCGGGTTGGGTGGCCCAACTGTTTCTAGGGGTAAATGCCCTCTTGTGTTTTGCCCTTGCTCGTTTAGCTGTGACTGGAGAAGGAAAAACCGCATGAGTTTAACTGTAAATGGGGTAATTGAACATCAACCCATGGGCCCGGGAACTTGGGCCTTAGTCACCGATAGCACAACCTATGAACTCAAGGATGTTCCTGATGAGATCAAACAATCGGGACTTCAGGTTAAGGTTGAAGGAACCATTCGCGAAGATGTGATGACCCTAGCGATGATTGGCCCCGTGTTAGAAGTGCATTCGTTTGAACGATTGTAATGCCTTGATTCAAAAGACTGTAGGGGCGAACGGCTGTTTGCCCCTACAGATTCTCTGGTTGTAGATAATATTGAGCCGCATCACGCAGGAATAATCAATTCACTCACATGAGTTTAATGGAAAAATCAGCAAACGTAATTGTATAGCTATTCTGTTTTTGCCCAGTAATAAACTTCAGGATGACTTCCGACGCTACTGCAACCGCGAGCAAGACCAAATTACGGGCTAGGGGATAGTCGCAAACGTCATCATTAACCGGTGAAGGGACGCGATAGCAATCGTTCCAAATAATTTCGGCATAGTCGCTGGCTAATCCAATATGTAAACAAGGAATTGAATGACTGCTGCAATAGTCTTTTACGCTTTGGCGACTGGGACTATTATCAAAAGTATCAATCACTAATGAAGAACCTTTGAGGAATTTATGAACGGTATCATCGGTTAAGCGCTGATTGATACTCTGTAAACTGATGCCTAGAGCGCGATAGAGGGTATTGGTGAGGATTTTAACTTTATAAGCGCCCACATCTGATTGATAATAGGGTTGGGTGGAGAGATTGCGCTCTTCTATGCGATCGTCATCAATCACTTTAATTTGAGTCAGTCCCGTTCTGGCCAAATTTTCTGTCAGATTTGCACCTAAAGCGCCCGCGCCACAAATAGTGACGGGAAAGCTTTGGAGCTGTTTCATAACGGCGGCTGTGCGGTGTAATTCTTCATGGAGAAACATGGACGGTTACGCTGTCTAAATCAGGGAAGGGCGATCTCTATTGTGTAATGTTAATCATAGCGAAAATAGTTAACAATTAACCATTAATAATGGTATTGCATCGATCGCCCCACACCTTGAGGTACATCCAATTTCTGAATAGGTTCCCAAGCACAAATTTGTTGAAAAATGGTCTGATATCCCAAAACATTGGGATGGAGTCCATCGGTACTCAGGCGCTCCCGTTGCCAACTGAGGGAGTGTTGCATCCAGAGATCGAACAAATCTAAATAGGGGATCTGGCGCTGTTCGCAAGCTTGGCGCGTTGCTTCCTTGTAGCGATACTGTTGCTCATGGTTATAGTACAAACAATCTAAAAAGGGCATCTTAGACTCATCCACCGGAACCATACCCACAAATAGCACGGGACATAGATCTTGAGCTTGATCTAATAAATAACTCAATTCCGACTCAAACTTATCAAACTCCGTATAGTTGCGCCCTTGGGGACGAGACACACAAGCGGAATCATTCAACCCTACCGATAAGATTAAGAGATCGGGGAGGCGATTACGCAACTCTCCCCGGCGGCAAAACTCACATTCTAGCCGTTGTACCACTTGTGGAGTGCGATCGCCCCGTACCCCCAAATTATAAACCACATGCCCAGCCGTTTCTGGAGCCATCCACGAGCGTCGCAGGCGCTCCACCCAACCTCCACCTTCCACATCCCCAAACCCATAAACCAGACTATCACCAAAGGCAATAATTTTCAGGACAGAGCCTTTGCTAGAGGGAGGAGTCGAACTCTGAGAAGCTGATGCTATAGGACAATAGTGCATAGACAGAACCCTCAAACTAGGGTGGACAGCGATATAGCAGTGCAATTGCTTTCAATATAGTTTTACACCGTAACAGAAAATTAACAAAGTAAGGAAAAATTTACAAATCTGGGGAAAGAATAAACCGTTTTCCAGGGATGCAGTTGCGGTAAAATCCCAAAGATGGCGATCCAACGCATTCCCAACTCAGACCCCTTTTTAATTTCTAATTTCTAATTTCTAATTGATATCATGGCCCAGACCCTGAGCAAAGACATTGTATTGATTGGCGGAGGACACGCCCATGCAATCGCCCTGCACCAATTTGCCCTCAATCCCCTTCCAGGAGTTCGCCTCACCCTAATTACCGATACTCTACACACTCCCTATTCTGGAATGTTACCGGGCCATATTGCCGGGTTTTACAGCTTTGACCAAACCCACATTGACCTACACCACCTCTGTAAATTTGCTGGGGCCCAGCTCTATCAAGATCATGCCATTGGTCTAGATCTCAAGCGCAATCAAGTCCTCTGCTCCCATCGTCCCCCTGTGCTATTTGACTTGCTCTCGATTGATATTGGTAGCACCCCCAACCGACTCCAGGTCAGGGGAGCGGATAAGTACGCGATCCCCGCTAAACCGGTTTCCCAATTTCTCAACCATTGGCGAGAAACGATTGAAAGCTTTGCTCGTTATCCCACCAAAACCCTAAAGTTAGCTATTGTGGGAGGAGGTGCGGGGGGAGTAGAGTTAGCGCTCACCATGCAGCAGGGGTTATTTGTCTGCCGTCAAGCGACGGGGGGAATGCGGAATATTGATGCGTCTTTTGTGATGTATACGGCTTCATTTCCGGAAATTCATCTGTTCCATGAGGGGCAAGAAATTATGCCCTCCCATAACGGGGTGGTGCGGAAACGGATTACTGAGTTAATGCATCGTCGGGATATTCAATTGCATTTAGGGGAGCGGGTGACCCAGGTTTCGGAGCGGGGAATTCAGTGTCAGTCGGGATTAAGCTTAGAGTGCGATCGCATATTTTGGGTCACCCAAGCCTCGGCTCCACCCTGGTTAAAGGCGGCGGGTTTAGCGACTGATCGGGATGGTTTTATTTTAGTTAAGGATTCTCTACAATCGATTTCCCATCCCCAGGTGTTTGCGGCTGGTGATATTGCCACGATGGTGAATTATACCCGGCCGAAGGCGGGGGTGTTTGCGGTGCGCCAAGGAAAGCCTTTATATGAAAATTTGAAACAGGCGGCTTTGGGGAAAGCACTGAAACCTTATGGCCCGCAACCGCAGATTTTAGGACTCATTGGTACGGGGGATGGGAAGGCGATCGCCTCTTGGGGAAAATGGGGACTGGGCCCTAACCCTCTCCTGTGGCGCTGGAAGGATTGGATCGATCGCCGATTTATGGCCCAGTTTGAGAACTTGGGGCGATCGCCAACCCCTTCCCCCTTTACTCCGATTCCCATTCCCCCTGAGCTACTATCCTCGGTATTGAAGCGGATGATTAGGGAAAATCCCAAGTTAGAATCCTTGATCGATATCAGCAACTCTGGGGACAATTTAGCTCTCTCATCGGTCAGTCCGGGTATTCTGATTGAGAGTATGGATTTACTGGCCGATCGTTTGCACGATCCCTATTTATTCGGTATATTCGCCACCCACCATTGCTTAAATCCGATTTTGGCTAGAGGCGCAACCCCCCATAGCGTGTTAGGTTGGATAGAATTGCCTGATAGTCTCCCTCCGCAACAGGAAGAAACCCTCTATCAACTGCTTTCTGGAGTTCTAAAAGCGCTGATGGTCAGTCAAACGCAGTTGGTCGGATGTCGCGCTTCTTTGGGGCCGAGTTTATCCCTGGGATTGGCCAGTCAAGGGTATGCCTATCCCGAACAGCTCTTAGATCCACAAAAGTTACAACCGGGACAAGTATTAATTCTGACTAAGCCTCTGGGAGTTGGTGCTCTACTTGCAGCTCAAGAGCAGTATAAGGGTAAGGCAAGATGGTTAGAAGGGGCGATCGCCACCATGATCCAATCCAATTATCCCGCATCCCTAACCTTTGTGGAAATGGGGGCCACCGCTTGCACCGCAGTGGGAAATTTGGGTTTATTGGCACATCTAGGGAAAATGGTAGATATTGGTTCTGTCAGTCTTAGCCTTAATTTAGATCATCTCCCCGTTTTGGAAGGAGCGTTAGAGAGTTGGGGACAAGTGAGATCGAGTTCATTCTATGAGCAAAACCAGGAGAGAAATCGCTATTTGCAAAATGCCCCTAGCTTTGAGTCCCATCCCCTTTATCCCCTCCTATTCGATCCTCAGTGGTCTGGGGGGTTGGTTGCAGGGGTTCCCCGACTTCAAGCCAAGGAATGTTTGAAACTCCTGCAAGATTTAGGCTATACCCAAAGTGCGATCGTTGGTGAGGTTCATCTCCCCACAGGGGATCTGCCCCCGATCCAATTAATCGTTAATGAGGAGTAATTAGTATTTTTAATTGATATAATTTCTTCAGGGTATCTCTGTCTGAGATTGTTTAACGGATAAACATTATTTGGATGGTGCTTCTATACGGTTCCAATCTTTAGTAAATACATATTCCCCAATACATAGCGCCACATACTCAGCTAATTTGACGGGTACTGCATTGCCAATCATTTGCTCTAATTCAGATTTATTACCTTGAAATTTAAATGTTTTGGGAAAGGTTTGTAAATAGCTACGTTCTAAGGTAGTTAAAGCTCTCAAATATTGATCGATATCTCCTGCGTCTCCTGGATGTTTTTGATAGGTTTTCGGCACGGGACGATTGACTCCCCGAATGGTAGGACTCGGTTCATAAATACTAAAAACACCTCTCCTTTTATAACTCCTGGGATGACGATAAAAATATTTAATGCCTAAATTGTCCCCTAAATAATCAAACACCGTCATCGGTTTCTCGGATTTATTTTTTTGCAAAATCGGCTTTAGAGCATCATCTTCTCCCTGCAAATGACCAATCAAAAAATAGCGTTTTCTCGTTTGTGGAACTCTGCAATAACTGGCATCTAGAATACAAGAAGTGAGTCCATATCCAACTTTTTTGAATTGGTTATATGCAATTTTTAGAGTCTGACTTTTAGAAATTCTCGCCACATTTTCCATTACAAACCATTGAGGTTTAAGCTTGACAATAATATTAGTAAAACTAAGTGTCAAATTAGCACGCCCTAGACTTTCATCCCGTTTCCCTGCACTAGAGAAATCTTGGCAAGGAGGCCCCCCAATAATCATTTCTGGCTGAAAATGTCCGACTATCTCGTAAGCATCTGGAGCAGATAGATCTTGTTTGAAAATGGGATGATCGAAATTTTCTTGATACGTTTGTATGGCTTTTTCCCAGATATCAAAAGCGGCTACTAGATTAAATCCAGCCTCTTGAAATCCTAATGACATTCCTCCACATCCAGCAAATAAGTCTACTGTTTTCATCGGCCCATTGATACTTTACAACTCAATAAAAAGGTCAGGTGAGTTATAGATTATAGCATCTAGTCTTCTTTCTGGGCTTAATAAGTTTTGACCTCCACCTAAAATTATGTTTGATATTTCATGCTTGTGAATCCTAGGTTGAGTTAAAGCCTCTGACTTCATATAAACATGGGTAAATCTTCCACTAACGGCAAAAGCTTTATCATTTTTAGTATTATAGGAGAGAGAATCTATAATTTTCCTATAATCAAAAATACCCTTGGCGGTAAATTCATCAAGCATTTTAAACAACCAAATTGCAGTTCGAGCTTGCCGAGTAATCGATCGGATTCGATCGAAGTTATTAATTTCTGTTTTAACCGAATCTATAAATAATCGACTAAAAGCCAGATTACTCCAAATAAAAACATCCATACATTTTTCTGATAGTTGTGGCGATTTTCCTTGAGTTTTCCATATGGGCTGCATCAAAAAAGGGGTTTGATTTTCTACCATTAAACTTACTATCTGATCTATAGAATCAATAATATCTGGAAGATAGGGTATAACAGTTTCAGGTTCTGTCCAGTCAGAAATGCGAGAAAACCGATCGTTCACTAATTCAGAGGGTAATCCAGGTTTATTTTTGAGAATTTGAGCAAAACTACAGGCTAAATAGACAATGGTATCTGGTCTAATTACCAGCTCACAACCATACTCATCTTCGTTTAAATCACAAGTTGAGTTATCAGGTAAGGCAGTTAATTTAATTTCTAGCGCTTGTAAACAATTCCCTGTATCTCGTGCTTGAGTTACTAAATCCACTCCTGGAAGTGTACCCAGTACATACGGCTGATAGGGAGTAAATTGTGCTTCAAACGCATAAAAAAGGTTGGATGATAGAGGCGCTAGAGCATAAACTTGGGCTGTATTAATGGTGGAATGCTCAACGGCTAAACTGGAATTGAGCTTCAGGTAAATATTGTCTAAATTACGACTATGTAAATAAGTACAAAGAGAAGCTGGAAACGAAGAATTAAAGCAATTTTTACCCCAAGCTTCTTTTCGGGTAAAATCTCGATTGGAATATTGAATCCCAAATAGACTGGGTTTGAGAATGTTAGGATTCATGGAAGAGTGGTTCTTATCTTCCTTAAGCTTACCTCTAACTAATGCGGCTGAGGAAAGATTTGAGGCGATCGCTCTTCGGTTGGGTAAATAGCTCTTGTGGATCGCCCGACTCTTCAATAATGCCTTGGTGGAAGAACAGCACCTTATTAGAGACTTCCCGCGCAAACTGCATTTCATGGGTGACGACAACCATCGTCATTCCCTCTTGGGCGAGTTGCTTCATGACGCTGAGAACTTCCCCGACTAACTCTGGATCGAGGGCACTGGTGGGTTCATCAAACAGGAGAACACTGGGTTTCATGCATAAACTGCGGGCGATCGCCACCCGTTGCTTTTGTCCCCCAGAAAGTTGTTCTGGATAAAACTCTGCCTTATTGCCTAACCCCACTTTTTCTAAGTAATGAAGCGCCCGTTCTCGACACTCCGAATCTGATTCTTTTAATACCTTAGTTGGGGCAAGCATCAAATTTTGTAAAACCGTTAAATGGGGAAACAGATTAAAATGCTGAAACACCATACCCACCCGACTGCGAAGTTGACGCAGGGTGGCTTGAGTAACTTGGGGATGGGAAATATCAATCCCCATCACTTCTAACCGTCCTTTATTGATCGACTCTAGACGATTTAAACACCGTAAAAATGTCGTTTTACCACATCCAGAAGGGCCAATCACCGACACCACATCCCCTTCATAAAATGTCGTGCTTACCCCTTTTAGCACTTCTAGATCGTGGAAGCTTTTGTGTAAGTCTTGACATTCAATGACGGCAGTTGCTGAGTTAACCATAGGTGTTCAACCATTTTTAGGGGAGTTAGGTTTAAAATATCTGAATCCTCCATCGGTAAAATGTATCGGCCATTACTTTTATTCCGGAATCAACCGTTGATACTAAACAACGGTCTAATATCGACAGGAGAGGGTTGAGGATGATAGGGAGTAAGGGATTTACCCGCAAAATTCAGGTTTTTCTGGCGATCGCCAGTTGTCTACTGGTCGTCCTCTTCACCAGTGTGTCCAGTATTGCCCAGTCCTCTCCCCCCACCCTCCAAGTCGCCACCGAACCCACCTTTCCCCCCTTTGAAATGCAAGACCAAGCCACGGGAGAATTAAGTGGTTTTGACATCGATTTAATCAAAGCCATTGGTGAAGCGGCTGAACTCAACATCGAATTGATCAGCTTACCCTTTGATGGCATTATTCCCGCCCTCCAATCGAACACCGTAGATGCCGCTATCAGTGGCATGACGATCACCGCAGAACGGGCGCAAACCATCTCCTTTTCTCGTCCCTATTTTAAAGCTGGTTTAGCGATCGCCGTTCAAGAGAATAATACTGACATTCAAAGTTTTGAAGACTTAGAAGGCAAACGGATCGCCGTTCAAATTGGCACAACTGGGGCCCAGGAAGCCAGCACAATTGAAGGCGCAACCGTCAGTTCCTTTGATTCCGCATCCTTAGCCCTACAAGAACTCATTAACGGCAAAGTCGATGCCGTTGTAAATGATGGCCCAGTTACCTTATACGCCATCAAAGAAGCGGGATTAAAAGGCGTAAAAGTCGTCGGAGAATTAGTCACCGAAGAATATTATGGCATTGCCCTACCTAAAGACTCTCCTTATATAGATGACATCAATAACGCCATAGAATTACTGATTCAAAATGGCGGATATCGAGCCGTTTATCAAACCTGGTTTGCTGGCGAACCCCCTGAATTACCCTTAGTTCCCCCCTCCCTCGAAACCGAACAAGTGATTACTTTCGACTGGGGCAAACTGTTTGCTAACTTAGTTCAAGGCTCTACCATTACCTTACTCCTCACCGCTCTCTCCTTTGGCTTCGGGTTAATTGGAGGCACAGCAGTGGCGATCGCCCTCATTTCCCCCTACAAACCCCTGCGCCTCCTCTGTCGCATCTATGTAGACTTCTTCCGGGGAACCCCCATGCTCGTCCAACTCTTCATGATCTACTTTGGTCTTCCCGGCTTATTCCGAGAAATAGGACTAGACTTCAGCTTCGATCGCTTCCCCGCAGCCGTCTTAGCCTTAAGCCTCAATATAGCCGCCTACTTAGCAGAAATCATGCGCGGAGGCATTGAATCTATTGATAAAGGTCAATGGGAAGCCTGTCAATCCCTGGGCATGAGTCCCCTACAAACTCTGCAAGATGTCATTTTTCCCCAAGCCTTACGGCGCATGTTACCCCCTTTAGGCAATGAATTTATCACCCTAGTCAAAGACACCAGTTTAGTAGCCGTGATCGGATTTGAGGAACTCTTCCGCCAAGGTCAACTCATGGTAGCAACGACCTATCGAGCCTTTGAAATTTATCTCGCCGTTGCCTTCATGTATCTGATCTTAACCACCCTCTCCTCCTTTGCTTTTAAATGGTTAGAAGTAAGAATGAACCCCTTACAGCGCCCGAAAAAAGCGCTTAAAACTTAAAACCTTCAAGCTACCATTATCTCTTAGTGTTCTTTGTGTCTCTGTGGTCAAAAATCACGCACAAAAACCGCCTCAATTATCAACAAATTAAGGTATGATTGCAACCTAAGCCGATCGCAACCCTTAACCATGGAAACTAAAGCTGCCGTTGCCTTTGCCCCCAATCAACCCCTGAGTATTCAAACTATTAACCTGCAACCTCCGGAAGCAGGAGAAGTATTAATTGAAATTAAAGCAACCGGTATTTGCCACACCGATGCCTATACCCTCTCCGGAGCTGATCCCGAAGGACTCTTTCCCGCTATTCTCGGCCATGAAGGCGCAGGAATAGTCATAGAAGTCGGCCCAGGGGTCACCAGTGTCAAACCCGGCGATCATGTCATTCCCCTCTATGTTCCTGAATGTCGCCAGTGTGAATACTGTCTGAGTCTAAAAACAAACCTTTGCCAAGCCATTCGTACTACCCAGGGGCGGGGGGTAATGCCTAATGGAACCAGTCGGTTTACCTTGAATGGTGAAATGCTCCATCACTATATGGGTACGTCTACCTTTTCTAATTATACCGTTGTCCCCGAAATTTCCGTCGCTAAAATTCGTCCAGATGCCCCATTTGATAAAGTTTGCTATATCGGGTGTGGGGTGACAACGGGTATTGGCGCTGTGATTAATACCGCCAAAGTAGAACCCGGTTCTAGGGTAATTGTATTTGGCTTAGGGGGCATTGGCTTAAATGTCATTCAAGGGGCAAGAATGGTGGGAGCTGATCAAATTGTGGGGGTTGATATTAATCCGCAAAAACAAGCTTTAGCGGCAAAATTTGGCATGACTGATTTTGTGAATCCCCAAGAAGTAGAAGGGGATTTAGTGCCTTATTTGGTGGATTTGACTAAAGGGGGTGCAGATTACACCTTTGAATGTATTGGGAATGTGGAGGTGATGCGCCAAGCCTTAGAATCTTGTCATAAAGGATGGGGGGTTTCTACCATTGTTGGTGTGGCAGGAGCTGGACAAGAAATTAAAACTCGTCCCTTTCAGTTGGTGACGGGACGGGTTTGGAAAGGAACAGCTTTTGGTGGAGCAAGGGGACGCACGGATGTGCCGAAAATTGTGGATTGGTATATGGAAGGGAAGATTAATATTGATGATTTAATTACCCATGTATTGCCCATTGAGCGTATTAATGAGGGGTTCGATCTGATGCATGAGGGGAGTTCGATTCGTACTGTGGTAAGGTTTGAGTAGCGCTGGGCCCTGGTAATCGGTCATGAAAAGAAAAGTTATGATATTGCGTGTAATTTCTTCTGTGAGTGCTGGCATAATTTTACCGGCGATCACCACTTTAGGGCTGATCGGCTGTGAATCTGAAGATGCTTTTATACCGCCAGCGCCTCCCCCAGATGTGTCTCAACCGAATGTACCCACCACTCCGGAAGTAGCAACTCCCAGCCCTTCACCGAGTCCAACCCCTGTGGCAGCACCAACTACCCAACTAGCCGCCCCCGAAAATCCCGATCCCCAGGTGAATGCCCAAGTGCAGCAAATGCTCGATACGATGGCGACGAAAGGCTATGCTCAAGCCAGTCAAGGCATATGGATACAGTCGGAAGATGCCCTACTTGCCAATCATCAAGGCACAACCCCCTTACCTGCTGCCTCTTTAACCAAAATAGCTACGACGTTAGCCATATTAGACACTTTTGGCCCCAAACATCAATTTGTCACCCAAATTGGCTATACCGGAACCCTACAAAATGGAGTAATTCAGGGGGATTTAGTAATTATCGGCGATCGCGACCCATTTTTTGTTTGGGAAGATGCAATCGCCCTCGGCAATGCCTTAACTGAGATGGGTATCAAACAAGTTACTGGTGATTTAGTCATCGTCGGTTCATTTTACATGAACTACGAAGATAATCCCAAAACCTCCGGCGCTCTTTTGCGCCAAGGCTTAAATGTACAGCTTTGGCCCGATCAAGCCTACATGCAGTATGAAACCCTACCCGCAGACACCCCGCAACCCGAACTAAGCGCTGGAGGCTTAGTCAGAACCGTCACCACTGCCCCCGCCAATATTAAACCCCTCCTGCGCTATTCCTCCCTACCCGTGGCTGAACTGCTCAAAAAAATGAACCAATACAGCAATAACCCCATGGCTGAGATGTTCGCCCGCATGGTTGGAGGTGCAGGAATAGTCGCCCAAAAATCTGCTGCTGTTGCCGGTATCCCCCCAGCCGAGATTAAACTGATTAATGGGTCAGGATTAGGGGAAGAAAACCAAATGTCTCCACGAGCGGCGATCGGTTTATTCTTAGGAATTGAGAAACTTTTACAACCCCATCAACTGACTGTCAGTGATGTCGTCGCCATTGTTGGACAAGATGAAGGCATCTTAAACTCCCGCTCCTTACCTAAATTGGCTGTCGTCAAATCAGGCAGCCTTTATGCCGTCAGTACCTTAGCTGGAGCCTTACCCACCACCCAAAAGGGGGTCATTTGGTTTGCCATTTTTAATGGTGGCAGCTACTACGAAGACTTTCGCCCAGAGCAAGAAGCCTTCCTTAACCAACTGGTGAGCCAGTGGGGAGCTGTATCAAGTTTACCGCAAGACTTAAAACCTGGCTTGTCTCCAGTCGCTGGATCTCGGATTGAAAAAGTACAATAGTAAAGTTATAGTTGATTCGAGTCACAGTGAGATATTTCTGTAGGGGTGGGTTTGAAACCCACCCCTACAACCGGGCGATCTTTCTGACTGTACCTCATTACCTCGGAAAGCGCTGTATCATTAATCTCGCACGCGGGGACAAGGTTCAGAGCTAGGGGAGGAAATCGCACAATGTGCCCTTAAACAGGGTTGCTCGAAAGCCGCTTCTTGTTCTAAGGGTTGAGGATATTGTCCAAACACCATTTCACAACTGAAATCTTCAAAGTTGGGAGTCATGGTTAAGGGAATGCCAAATTGTTGGGTAAAAAAGTCTTGAGTGGGCAGCTTGCACATATTAATGCACATTCCTACACAACCACTGCTTTCTAAATAGCGACATTTTTTAATCTGAACTGCACTTTTTTGTAACCGGGCGGTCTGATTTTCGCCAATAATTTCTACGGTTTTGGTTTCACAGGGGCCGACTAACCATTCAAATAAAAGAGTTGCAAACCAGGCATTGGCTTCACATACCCATTGAGTCGGTCGGGTTAAGGTACGAATAAGGGTTAAAATGGGAGCAGGAATGAGGGAGTTTAAAACCTTTTTTACCAGTTGCTGTTGCTCTAAGGCATTCCGTCCCTGCATAATTTTCTTGGATACATCAACAAATCCTTCATAACCTTTTTTTGAGCTACTTTTACCCACAACAGCAGCCATTTTGCGGGTGAAGAGAGCAATAAACAGGCGATCGAATAGGTTATCTTGGTAGGTGCTGGGTTCAGGTGCAGTCATAAATCCTGTTAATATCTGAGAAGTTTTTTGAAGACTTTGAGCTTGTCACCATAGGGAGGATATCGCAAGTTGAGATCGAGCCAAAACCAGCGCCTTAAGACACTTTTATAATGGCTAAAGGTTTGAAAGCTGGCTAATCCATGATAACTGCCCATACCACTTTGTCCAACTCCTCCAAAAGGCAGTTGGGGAATGCTCACCTGCAAAATGGTATCGTTGAGGACTGCGGTTCCCGATGAGACTTGTTCTAGGACTTGGCGCTGAAGTTGGGCGTTTTTGGAGAACAGATAGAGGGCGAGGGGTTTGGGGTGTTGATTGATTTGGGCGATCGCCTCTTCAATTCGGCTATACTCTAAAATCGGTAAAATCGGCCCAAAAATCTCCTCCTGCATCACCGAAGAATCCCAAGTGATTCCCTCAAGTATAGTCGGGGCAATATAGCGAGTTTCTGGATTCACTTGTCCACCACAAATGAGGTTTCCTTCTTGTAGGAATGCCTGGAGAGAATTAAACCGTTTTTCATTGACAATGCGGGCATAATCCGGACTCTCTTCAGGATTTTCACCATAGAATTCTTTCACTTGAGACAGCATCGCTTGAATTAGATCGGCTTTCACCCTTTGATCTACCAGCACATAATCGGGAGCAATACAAGTTTGTCCCGCATTCAGAAATTTACCCCATATAATCCGTCGTGCTGTGCATATTATATCACAATTTTGGTCAACAATACAGGGACTTTTCCCCCCCAATTCTAAGGTAACTGGCGTTAAGTTTTTCGCTGCTGCTTCCATGACAATTTTACCAATTCTGCCACTGCCAGTAAATAAAATATGGTCAAACTTCTGGGCTAATAACTCTTGACTAACTTCCCCATCTCCTTCAACTACAGCAATAGAGTTTGGATCGAAATTTTCACTAATAATTTTTGCTAAAATTTGGGACGTTTTCGGGGAAATTTCTGAAGGCTTAATTGTGGCACAGTTTCCGGCTGCTATCGCTCCCACCAGAGGCGTTATGGCTAAACTAAAGGGATAATTCCAAGCGGAAATAATTAGCACTACGCCCAAGGGTTCGGGATGAATTTCGCCAATCGATGGCCACATCACAAGATCGGTAAATGTGCGCTTAGTTTTAGCCCATTTGTCTAAGTTTTTTAAGGTATAATCGATTTCGGCGATCGGATTGAATTCATAATATCCTTCCTGTTCAGGTTTATGTAAGTCCTCTTTCAAGCCCGCTAGTATTTTGGACTTATTTTGCTCAATGACATCCCTGAGTTTTTGGAGCTGGGCTTTCCTAAATTTTAAGTCCCTGGTTTTTCCCGATTGGAAAAATTCTCTTTGTTGGGCAACCAGTTGTTCGCAGTTCCTGTTCATAAATAATTATTAAATTCTCAATATACGGCTCATCAACTCTCTTCATATTCTAGATCATTTTTCGATATTGGGGGAATAGAGGAATCTTGAGAAGAGCCGATCCCTAATTCTCTACGGTAAATCATTCCTTGTTGGGGCATTCCTAATTCTAAACCTTGTTCATCGAAGGTTTTCTTGACTCGACGCAGATATTCTCGGATTGCATAGCTATAGACTCCCGGTTTGGTTTCAAAGCGCACTCCAATGTGCGTTCCTCCCGCATCAATGGAATGTACACCGCGCACTTCAGCTTCGATAATTTTCTCATTCCAATCTGGATCTTGCCAAAGGTCTTGGGCTAAGTTATCAAGGAGTTTTAAGGCATAATCTACATCAGTTTTATAGCCAACATAAATCAATATTTTTTTTCTAGCCCAATCTTTAGAGGAGTTTTGAACGACGCGAATTTCACTATTGGGAATGGTGATTAAACAACCTTCTTGATTTCGTAGGCTAGTAATCCGTAAATTCAGGTTTTCGACACGACCAAAAAAACCATTAATCGCAATAAAATCGCCGATCGCGTACTGATCTTCAAATAAAATCAAGCAGCCATTAAGAGTATCTTTAATTAGGGCTTGGGAGCCGAAGGAAAGGGCAAAGCCGACAATTCCAGCACCCCCTAAAATTGGAGCTAAGGGAACACCCAAGGTATTTAGGATTAATAGGCTACCTAAACCTAGAAAAAATAAGGCGATCGCCCCTTTGATAACAGGAGTAAAACTCTTAACCCGCAGGGACATGCGGTAAGAATCTTCTTCTGAGGTCGATTGATGCTCAATTAGGGCTTTAGAGAGGTAATTTAAGCCCACAAAAGAGCCTTCAATGGCCATATGGGTAGCGAGAACAAAAAAGATGAGTAAGACGGGTAAATCAAAGAGCCAATTACCCAGGGGACGGGTGAAGGGGAAGCGCCATAAAACTAAGGATAAAGACCCTAACCAGAGCAGTAATTGTAGCCAGTGTAAAACTTGAGTTTTTAGCCGAAATACTTCTTTTTGCTCTTTTTGGTTAAGGTCACGATCTAGGGCTGCCAATTGATTCCCTAAATTCGACTCTTCTGGTGAAGCGGATGTTTGCTCTTCTTTTCTCTGGTTTTGGGTCTTTTTTTTGAATCTAGACTTGATTAATTTTTCTAGATAAATTACAACTAAACTCGCCAAAATAGTCATAGAAAAAATTCCTATAGAAATCCTAATTTGGCGATGAAGATAGCTCGGCTGTAGTTCTTGATAGCCTTCAATTAGGATTTTTTTTAATCCCTCAATTGCATTAGGCGTTAATAGGGAAATGGGTTGTCCATACAACTGGCTATCTGTCTCTGTAATCTCTAAAATCTGTATGGGTTGAAGCTGGGGAGGATCGGAGGCAATTAAGACTGTATATTGGTCATATTCTTTGGCCGTAATTTGTAAGGTTTCGGGGTTAAATCCGGTGGTAATTGCTTGGTTGAGGTTGCTTTCAATGCGATCAATACGCTGCTGTAAGGGGGTTTTGCGTCTTCCTGTTTGTTCTGCTAGAGAGGGACGAGCGGCGACATCAAAGAGCTTGCGTCCATTGAGGGTAATCGTCCCATAGACTAATTGGGAACTGTCCGAGGTGACTTTTGAGATTTGATTTCCCCTAAGAAGACTGGGAATTTGCGGATATGCAGGAGGGGAAAAGTGAGGCAGGAATAGGGTGAATAGGGCGATCGCAATACCGATCGCTATCAGTCTACCATAGCGTTTGAATCGGACTTTGCATAAGGGCATCATGGGTTAGGGCGAAGAGATAGACTCTAATATTGAACCATGAATCAAGGCTTATGAGCGAAAACAAGGGGCCCTAAACCCCTTGTTTAGCCTAGCATCCTAGAAATATGTCAATCAGGGCGTTAACCTAAAATGGCTTGAGCGGCTTGTCTTCCAGAAAGGGTTGCTCCTTCCATGCTGTCAATATAATCTTGTTGGGTATAGCTTCCGGCGAGGAAAAAATTGGGAATTGGCGTTTTTTGCGCCGGACGATAGGGGTCCATTCCTGGTGCTTCTCGATAGAGAGATTGGGCGAGTTTGACCACAGAATACCAAGTCATGTTGAGATTGCGGGCAGAGGGGAACAGATCCTGCACTTGTTTTAGCACATGATTGGCGATCGCCTCATTACTTTCGCGAATAAACGGATCTCCAGGTGTTAACACCAACTGTAACAGCGATCCTTGTCCCTGTCGATAATAATCTCCAGGACTCGCCAGGGCTAAATCGGCAAAGCAGGAAAAATCAGCATCCGCCGTATACAGTAAATTATCAATTCCCGCCGCTTTTTCTAATTGCTTGCGTTGAGTTTCATCATTTAATTCCGTCACCCAACCATCAAAGCGCAATTGCACTGTAGCCACCGGAACCGTATCTAATTTATAAATATTATCGAACTCCGGCCACTTGCGCCAATCCGAGGGTAAAAGCTTTTGAATTCCCGGCACATCACAGGCACAAACATAGGCATCAGCCGTAATAGTTTCTTCCCCTTCTCCATCGGCAACCACGATGCCAGTTACCTCAGTTTTACCCAGATTTTCTGTAAACTGAATCTCCCTAACTCGGCGACGAGTGTAGATTTTTGTGCCCCGTTCTTCTAAATAATTAATAATCGGTTTATGCAGATATTCATGGGGCGATCCTTCCAACATTCTTAGCACCGAAGCTTCCGTTTTTGCGGCAAAAAATTGGAAGATAGTGAGCATACAACGAGCAGAAATATTTTCCGTATCGATAAATCCTAATGCATAGGCGATGGGGTTCCACATACGCTTCAGGGAGCCATCCGAGCCACCCTGCTTGCGAAACCAATCGGCAAAACTGATAGAATCGAGGTTACGAATCGTCCTCATTGCGCCGTCAAAGTCCACCAAACCGCGTACAATAGGACTGGTTGATAGGGCGATCGCATTCATCACCTTATCCTGAACCGAGAGTTGGGAAGTCGTGAAAAAAGCCTTCAAACCATTAAACGGCGCACCCACCAGAAAACGGAAATCTAACTCTCCCGTCTTTCCTCCCCGGTTGACAAAGATATGGGTATGTTCCTTCAAGCGCAGATTTTCAAAGGCTCCCACCTTCCGCATCAAATCAAACAGATTGTAATAGCAGCCGAAAAAGACATGCAATCCCATTTCAATAGGATTGCCGTCTGCATCCACCCAACTGCCAACCTTCCCCCCCACAAAGGCGCGGGATTCAAAAAGTTCCACCTGATGACCAGCATCAACCAATTCAACGGCAGTAGACAAGCCAGCTAAACCTGCCCCAACAATGGCAACACGCATCGAACGTCCTAAATATCCTTAACAGTTTCTTTACAGATTGTAACAGACTTTGGGTAGCCTAGATCGTCTTTTCACCCGCAGTCCCTAGGACTTCTTGATATAAAGAATCACTGATACGAAAATTTGCTTCGTTAATCAGGCGATCGATAATGGGTCGAATTTCTGATACCCATCCCCGATGCTTCGTGACTAGCAAAATTCCTAATAAACCGGTAATCGATAAACCTAAACGTAAAGCTTCTCTACGTCCGAGACGTTCATCAATTAATAACTCGTCTGCGTTTAATTCTAAGGCTAAAGCGATCGCTTCCGATTCTCCTAAGTCTAAATGATACTGATTTTGCAGCTCTTCAATCAGGGGTTGATTGCTGGGTTGATAAATCTCAATCCAATCTAGGGATAACGCGACTGCAATGCGTGCATCTTCCTGACTACCTCGCTCTAGTTCAGCAGCAACTGCGGGAGGAATCAAGACTTGTCCGTAAAGCTGTTGGAGCAAAGAAAGATAATCAATGATGGCTAACCCATTTAAAGATGATGTATCACTAACAACAATCATCTTCCTATAACCATCCCTTAGATCTCAAATGCTGGATATCTGCTTGCCATTCTTCCACATCATAATGGATGTTAATCCCGCGTTCAGCAATCAACTTTTGGAAACCGATCTGGGACAAGTTCAGGAGTTCTGCTGCTTTACCTAAACTAATTTTATCCTGCTGAAATAAGAATAAAATCAGTTCTTGCAGAAGTTGTTCTTCCGATAGTCCACTGGCTTTTACAATTTCTTCTGATATCACTAAACTCATACAATACTCTCCTTCCAGAAACCGGGTTTGTGCTATCACCTCTGTATCCTAATCTAAATTCCTCTCAGAAACCGGGTTTCTCATCTCCAGGGACAACTTGAGTCAAATGTAGGGGCGAAAAATTTTTCGCCCCTATAACCGTGTCTCATGGATTTGAATCGCCTGTTTAATTACCGGTGAAAGACTGTAGCGCTTATCTTTCCGTTCAATTAAGGAACGATGGCATAAGGAATGGAGCGCATTGATCGAGTCTGAAGATGAAAGCGCCTGATTTTGCAGCAATTGTCCTAACGTAAGCGGTTCCTCTGCTTGCGCCAACAGATGAAGCGCTTGCTGTTCTAGGGGGGATAAGCGATTGAATTGTTCCTGTAAATTGTCCTTCACATTTTCCGGTAATAATAGTCTCGGTTCGGCTGATATGTCCGTTGGCTCAATCTCTAGCTCTTGAATCAGAGAAGCCACACTTTTTAACCAGAAGGGATTGCCTTCATATTGGTTCAAAATTGCCCACTTTTCCATATCCTCTAGCTTGCTCTCTCTGAGCAGAGTTTGGCTTGATACAGGATCTAAACCTTTTAATTGCAGCATCCGAACCCCAGGAGATTGCTGATTCAGAGCAATACAGTCTCTAGGATGTTCCTAACCGATGAGAATCAAGCAACTTTGATGGGGTAAGTTTTTGATTTTCCTGAAGAAGGATTTATAAGATTCATAACCCGGTTTATATTGGCCAGCGAGTTCTCTAGGACAGCACAAGTTTTGGATGTCCTCGAATACAATCAAGCAGCGATTTTTTTGTAGATATTTAATTAGGGGTAATTCTTTCTTTTTCTCACCAGAAGCATCTTCAGCTTGAGGAGAACAGAAAATATCGATTAAGTCTGCTTCTAGCTCATTCAAAGTAGGAGCATGTTCTAGACTTCGCCAAATCACAGTTTCAAATTCAGATTTAATCTGTTCGACCAGTTGTACAGCGAGTTGAGTTTTGCCAAAAGACTGGAGGAGATGTAACCATGGTAATTCAACTTGGAGCAATCTATGATGTTGATCTCGATAGAACTACTGCTGGTGCTGTATTTACGACAATTGCAGCTCCTCTAATTGGTAGTAAAGTCGCACACTCAGTTCTTGACTTTGTTCCTGTTGTAGGATGGGCAGCTAAATCGGCAGTCGCTGCGGGTGTTACAAAAGTGGTTGGTGAAGCAATGATCCGATATTTTGAGGATTGCTCAACTCTGCCTGCATAGTTCTATTGGGGGTAGGGGCGAACGGCCGTTCGCCCCTACAGATTTTGTAAATAGTAATAGAAGGAAAAATATCAAGGAGATATTGCATCAAAAGAGTTCCTGTTCGTGAGGGGGAAGCAGTTCATCTCGATAGGACTCGAAAGCAGGGAAATCCCAGACTCCTTGATAAGATAATATTGCCTCTGGCCATTGGCAAGATGAAATTGTTGACGTTTCGATCCTGTGGCGTAATACTTGCAGAATTAAGGTCGATAGGGGCATATTAGATTGCTCCGCTTGACGGATGAGGTCTTGTTCCAGGTCTGGCGGTAAGTTGATGGTAATTTGCATCGATGATTTTCCTCAATTTATCCCTCTTTTGCCAAAATTTTATCACACCCTACTAGACCGGCAAGCTTGATTTTGAGGGTAAGAATGTAGTTGGGTTTCGTTCCTCAACCCAACACCCGTCTGACGAAAGTTGGGTTTCACTTCGTTCAACCCAACCTACAATTTTTTCGCTTGCCGGTCTACTACTGCCTAGAAGTAGCATTAATTCACGGCTGTAGGTAGACTAGAGGTAGCAAATACGGGAGGCTTGGTTTGAGCATTAATCAATCAACCGCGATCGCCACAAAACACTCTATTGGATGTAGGGGCGAAAAATTTTTCGCCCCTACGGGTTATGCTCAGGAGAAAGAATAACCACCATTACAGCGAGCCTATAGTGACACCAGCCCATCCTCTTGCGAAGATAGAGACGATATCTTCGAGAAATGACCACTCATTTAAGGCAACTATGTCCTACGATCGCGAAAAACAGGTAGCCATGGAAGCGGCCATCTTAGCCGCAAAACTCTGTCAGCAGGTACGCCAAGACATTCCAGAGGCGATCGAAAAACAAGATAAAAGCCCCGTAACCGTCGCCGACTACGGCTCCCAAGCCATTATTTGCCAAGCCCTCGGCGAAACCTTCCCCAACGATCCCATTGTCGGAGAAGAAGACGCAACCGAGCTACGCAAACCCGAAATGGCCGACACCCTCAACAAAATACTCGGTTATGTGCAAACCCTAATTCCCGATGCCACCGCCGACCAAGTAACCGACTGGATCGATCGCGGCAATGGCTCTGTATCCCCCCGATATTGGACGCTAGACCCCATTGACGGCACAAAAGGCTTTTTGCGTCAAGATCAGTATGCCGTCGCTCTAGCGCTCATTGAAGACGGGGATATCAAGGTCGGCGTTTTAGCCTGTCCCGCCATGCCCGTCGAAGGCTCAGAACCTGGTATGCTCTACATTGCCGTGCGTGGAGAAGGAGCGCAAATGATGCCCTTAACAGGAGGAGAACTGCAACCCATCCATGTCGTCAGTCCCGACGACACAGAAAACCTACGCTTTGTCGAAAGCGTAGAAGCCGCTCACGGCGATCAATCTCGCCAAAACGCCATGGCTCAAGCCGTCGGCATTACCGCTCCCTCCGTGCGCGTAGACTCCCAAGCCAAATATGGCATCGTTGCCTCTGGAAAAGCCGCCCTCTATTTGCGCTTACCCTCACCCAAATATCCCGATTACCGGGAAAATATTTGGGATCATGCCGCCGGTGCGATCGTAGTAGAAGAAGCAGGAGGAAAAGTTACCGATATGTATGGAAAACCCCTCAACTTTGCTGATGGCCAGAAAATGATGAATAACCGGGGAATTGTCGTCAGTAACGGCATCTTGCATGAGAAAATTCTCGCCGTTTTGAACAGTTAAATTCCGTAGGGGCGGGTTCACAGAGATGGAGCAATAAAAACCCAAAGCTTAATCAATCCGCCCCTAACTTGCTAACCGCTCCCAACTTAATCCCCCTTCTTTCCCCTGCCCAAACCAACGCAATAAATCGGCTGATTCACCCACCGAAAGACCAGGCAAACCCAAAGCTTTCCTCGGATTTTCTGTCGCTAAACCAATCGCTTCTCCTAACTCGCAAATCCCCCAACGCACCAAATTTTCTACCCCAGAAAACAAAGGTAAAGTCGTACCCGATAACGTACCATTGAGTAATCGTGCCGTTCCCTCCTTCACCTCAATTTCACGATTATCCCAGGGATAAACTCCATCCGGTAAACCCAAAGGAGCAAGCGCATCACTCACCAGAAAAACATTCTTAGAATTAGCCCGCAATAGAATATCAACCATCGTCGGACAAACATGAACACCATCAGCAATTAACCCACAATACACCTGAGAATTCACTAGAGCAGCACCCAATAAACCAGGATCTCGATGGTGTAAACTCGGCATAGCATTAAAGGCATGGGTAACCATAGTTGCCCCCTGTTCAAAAGCAAATTTAGCTTGCTCTAAAGTCGCTTGGGAATGCCCAAGACTCACCGTAATTCCCAAAGAAGTTAAATAAGGAATGACTTCACCCGTAGCATCGAGTTCTGGGGCAAGGGTAATGACTTTGACAATTTCTGCATAATCTCCTAACACCCGTTTCATATCTTCTAGAGTTAAAGGCAGCAGATATTCCCAAGGATGAGCGCCCCGTTTTTGCAAGTTTAAACAAGGCCCTTCTAAATGAATACCCAAGGGTTTCGCACTATTAGCTGGAGGTGAAAATTCCGCCAATACCTTTAGCGATCTATGGATATTTTCAATAGATGTAGTCACCAGAGTAGGGAGAAAACAGCTAACGCCTTGTTGCCAGAGAAATTGACAAATTTGATTCAATTTTTCCTGGTCGGCAGAGGTAATTTCTGGAAAGGCTAATCCCAATGCGCCATTAATTTGTAAGTCTATACCCCCTAAAGAGATCCAATCCCCTTGAACATCTAAGATGGGTTGCTCTCCAATCAGTCGATTTTGGGAGGGTAAGATAGCTTGAATCTTACCCTCCCGAATCACTAAAGTCTGTCTATCTGCATATCCGGGCAGGTTGGCGTTAATAATATTCAGGTTAGGATTCATCTGTTAAACCTTACAAGTCCAGTTGACCAATAATATTTTGTAGGACTTGAGCAGAGTGCTGAAGTTGTTCTTGTTCTATCTGATTCAGAGATAGATTAATTAACTTAGTCGCTCCTTGACGGTCTACTAAGGTCGGCAGACTAATACACAGTTCGGGTAATTCATATAACCCTTCTACAAAACGACTGACGGTCATAATTCGCCGTTGGTTACGCAGAATTGCTTTGACAATATCCGTTACGGCTAATCCGATCGCATAGGAAGTATAACCTTTGCGTTGAATAATTTCATAGGCAGCATTCTTGACCTGATTAAAAATCTCTGCCAACTGGGGATCGTCGCTACTTGGAGATCCCGGCCGTCCATCACAGAGTTTCATTCCAGCCACATTCACCATACTCCACACCGGAAGCTCGCTATCCCCATGTTCGCCAATAATATAGGCATGAATACTACGAGCATCAAGATTGAGTTTTTGAGAAAGCAAAATGCGGAAGCGAGCCGTATCTAATACAGTTCCTGACCCTAAAACTCGATGGCTGGGAAAACTGGATAGTTTCAGGGTGACATAGGTCATGATATCAACCGGATTACTGACAACCAGCAAAATGGCATGGGGACAATGTTGGACAACTTCTGCAATTAATCCTTGAAAAATCTTGACATTGCGTTCCACTAAGCTTAACCGACTTTCACCGGGTTTCTGACTTGCACCAGCCGTAATAATGACAATATCAGCATTTTTTCCCGCATCAGCAACCGTTCCAGCTCGAACGAGGGTAGGGGAAATGAAGGGCATTCCATGCATCAAGTCCATGACTTCGCCTTCTGTTTTTTCTTGGGCAATGTCTTGTAAGATTAATTCATCAAAACAATCTTGAATAAGTAAAGAATAGGCGCAGGCTAAACCAACTTGTCCTGCACCAATAATTACTCCTTTTCTGATGCTAAGGGGACTAGAAGTTGTCGATGAGCTGGGATTGGAAAAAAGATGTTCAAACATAAGTGGAAATGGGGAATAGGGAACAGGGAATTGGGTGAATCGAATCATGCCAAAATGATGCTGGCATATTGTGCTGCACCATAGGCGGCGCTGTCGGAAAGGGTATCAATTGACCATTCAACTCTAGTGTTTTTCAGATGGGGGAAACAATGATCGATTTCATGGCGAATCCAACCAATGGCATCGGTTTTAAATCGTTCATAGGAAGCATCTGATGCATTTTGCTGTTTTTCCTGCGCTCCCCCTGAGATCACGATCAGGTCGCAGCCAACAATATTAAGGACGGTTCGGGCTGCTCTGCCTAAGTTAGTAAAATATTCATGCCAGATATCCGTAACATCTTGTAGGGGGTCGTCGGACTGACCCAGTTGGCGCAGGGTTTTGGCCACTTCCATGGGTTCACCTTGCAGTGCTTCGGGTATGTTGCCTTGGGCTTGTCGATGTTTGACCATGTTTCTGAGTCCGAGTAAGGAGGCTCTGGTTTCAGCACATCCCGTTGCACCACATCCACAAAGGTCGGCTTTGTCGCTGCTATCGGTGAGAATATGGCCTAATTCGGCGGCGACTCCAGGAGCGCAGAAGATTTTGCCGTTGATAATTAAGGCTCCTCCTAATCCGGTTCCGGTAATAAACTGGGCCATGGAGGAGGAGGATTGATTTTGAGCTTCTCTGACCGCATATTCTCGGTAGGCGGCGGCATCGCCATCATTGAGGAGGAGTGCGGGTAAGTTGAAGCTATCGGCGAGTTTCTGTTTAACGTTTACGCCTTGCCAGGAGTGGTCAATGTTGGTGGGATAAATGCACAAGCCTGAAGGGTCGATGGGGGTGGGACAACATGCACCAATGGCTTTGACATCCTGGAGGTTGATGTTATGGGTTTGGCAAATTTCTGTGGCAGCGCTTTTAATGACACTGATGGTGGCATCGGGGCCTTCAGAGGCGCGACTGGGGTTGTCTAAACGCTCTCCAATCACCCCTTTTTCCCCATCCCATAATCCCAGTTTGACGGTGCTGGCTCCGATGTCGATACCCAGATAAATGCTCATTTTGACCTCCATTAAGCGCTATATTGCATCCTATCAAATCCTGAATCTTAATCCTCTACGCTTATGTCCGATCCTCTGGTTGGTATTATTATGGGCAGTGATTCCGATCTGCCCACTATGAAAGCGGCGATCGCCGTTTGCGAAGACTTTCAAGTGCCCGCAGAAGTGGCGATTGTCTCTGCCCATCGTACCCCCGAACGGATGGTGAGCTATGCCCAACAAGCCCATCAACGGGGTCTTAAAGTCATTATTGCCGGGGCAGGAGGGGCCGCCCATTTGCCAGGAATGGTGGCTTCTTTAACCCCTTTACCGGTGATTGGCGTGCCTGTACCCTCTCGCCATTTGCAAGGACTCGACTCCCTCTACTCCATTGTCCAGATGCCTAGAGGGATTCCAGTTGCCACCGTGGCGATCGGCAACGCTCAGAATGCCGGACTCCTAGCCATCCAAATTTTAGCCACCCATCAACCCCAACTGCTGCAACAGATTCAAGCCTATCGCCAGCAACTCAATCAATCCGTAATTGAGAAACAAACCCAATTAGAGCAGCTCGGATATCAAGATTACTTAGAAATCATGTAATATAAATTTTCAATTGAATAGACAAAAAGTATTCAAGAATACAGAATAAACTCATGAGAATTGATGCAATCTATCTATCGTATTTGCAGAACCAATTCAAGGAGTAGCCAAGCTTAAGTAAACCTTAAAACCGGCATTGAGTTTGACTTTATCTTCTATTGGACTGGTTCTATGAAAAGCTGGAAGGCTATTTGTCGTCCCCTACTCAGTGAGTAAACTGCATCTCCCAATTTGTGCGGTGATTCTCAGATCAAGAAATTCATGGAAAGACAATCATTGAAAACTCAACGCCTTGATATCGGAGGGAGTCCGAAAAATCTCCCCAACCTCTTAGCTAACCGATCCTGGAGGCAACAGCCCCCACTAAGCGCCCTACGCCTGTGGTTCGGTCGCAGTGCCCTAAACTGGATAGCCTGTATTCCCCTATCCGCAATTATCGTCGTGATTTGGGAAGTGGCAGCCAAAGCCCAAGAAGCAGCCGAAATAGATACAGGGTCTCCGGAATATATCCAAGGAGTCCTGAATACCATTTGGATTTTAATAGCTTCCATCCTGGTCATCTTCATGAATGCTGGGTTCTGCATGTTAGAAACGGGATTTTGTCGCCAGAAAAACGCCGTCAACATCCTCGCCAAAAACCTGATCGTCTTTGCCCTTGCCACTCTAGTCTTTTGGGCCATTGGCTTCTCCCTCATGTTTGGCTCCGGCAATGGCTTCGTAGGCAGTGGCGGTTGGTTCCTCAGCAGCACTGATCCAGCAACCTACGGACTCGATCCCTTCCCTGCGGGTTTACCGATTCCAGTATTCTTCTTGTTTCAAGTGGCCTTTGCTGGAACGGCTGCCACCATCGTTTCCGGAGCAGTAGCAGAACGGATTGAATTCATCGCCTTTATCCTCTTCTCCCTGCTGCTCGTAGGAATTGCCTATCCCATCTCCGGTCACTGGGTTTGGGGCGGCGGTATGTTAAGCGAGATCGGTTTCCTCGGTACAGGATTTTCTGATTTTGCCGGTTCAACCCTAGTTCACTCCGTTGGAGGTTGGTCTGCTCTCATGGGGGCAGCGATCTTAGGGCCCCGGATTGGTAAATACGAAGATGGTCAAGCCCGCGCAATTCCCGGCCACAATATGAGTATCGCCACCCTGGGATGTCTGATTCTCTGGATTGGCTGGTTCGGATTTAACCCCGGTTCCCAACTGGCGGCAGATGAAGCGGTTCCCTATATCGCAATCACCACCAACTTGGCTGGTGCTGCCGGTGGGGTATCGGCTACCATCGTTTCTTGGCTCAAAGATGGCAAGCCAGACCTCTCCATGATTATCAATGGTATTCTGGCGGGTTTAGTCGGGATCACAGCCGGTTGCGATGGAGTCTCTTACTGGGGTTCTGTGATTATTGGTGCGATTGCTGGAGTCCTGGTAGTCTATGCCGTTGGGTTTTTCGATACCGTTCTCAAAATTGATGACCCCGTAGGGGCAACTTCAGTTCACTTGGTGAATGGGATTTGGGGAACTTTAGCGGTGGGTTTGTTTAACATGGAATCCGGCCTATTTTATGGCGGTGGAGCCAATAAACTGATTGCCCAAATCATCGGTATTCTCACCATTGGTGGCTTTACGGTGCTGCTAAGTACCATCTTTTGGTTAGCCCTGAAAGCAACTGTCGGTATCCGAGTTCATCCTGAACAAGAGTTTGAAGGATTGGATATTGCCGAACATGGTATGGAGGCTTACAGTGGATTCCTAAAAGAATCTAGCGTGGTGATGAGTTCAGGCATGGCAGATGCCGTAAAGTCCACGAGTGCTAAAGGTCACAACTCTTAGCTCTTGCCCTCAAGTAAACTGATTTCCTCTCACGAGGACCGCTAAGGATTCACAGTTTTCCTTAGCGGCTTTGTTTTGTTAATGATCCGATCCTATGATGGGATTGGTAAACGAGTCTGTTGAATCGGTGTAGGGTTGTGTTCAGCCACAGAAAAAAAATTCCCATTTGGGTAGGATTATCCCTATCAGCCAATGTAGTCTTAGGTTTGTTGGCAATCCAGGGGCAGCGCGAGATTGGCTCGGTCGAAAGGCGATCGCTCCTACCGGTGACGGATCAGCCTTCAGGTATCCCGGCTCAAGCCCAGATCCTCTCAGTTACCGGGCCCCAAGAGAATTCTAACCCAGACCCTTATACCCCCCAAAGTCATCATCTCACCTATCAAGAATGGGTGGAACTGCTGGCCAAAGAAGCCCAAGTTGCCGCCGTTAAACAACCAGAAAAGTTATCGGTCTTAGCAGGAGATTCGATCAGTTTATGGTTCCCTCCCTCCCTCCTGCCCCCTGGGCGTACTTGGCTGAACCAGGGCATTTCTGGAGAAACTTCGGCGGGGTTATATCGCCGCTTACCCCTCTTGGATGGCACGAAACCGGATACAATTTTTATTCTCATTGGGATTAACGATCTCCTTAAAGGAGTGAGCGATCGCGAAATCTTGGATAACCATAAGCAAATTATTCAAGACCTAAAATGGAATCACCCCCAAACCCAATTGGTCGTTCAGTCGATCTTGCCCCATCAAGGGCCACAAGCGACTTGGGAACAAAGAGAACGTCTGCTGCAAGTGCCCAATGAACGAATTCGCCGACTCAATCAAGAACTCTGGGCCCTAGCTCGGGCCCAAGGAGTATACTATCTTGATCTATATCCCCTGTTTGCAACTGCACAAGGGAGTCTACGGGCTGAGTTGACCACCGATGGTTTACATCTCAATCATCAAGGCTATTTGATTTGGAGTGCCGCCATGCAAATGTTTAGCCAACTTCACCTAGACTCTCGCCAGGGCTATCCCTAACTTGACAACACTAAACCATCCATGGATACTAAAGCTTTTTCTAGCACGCTCAAAAAATCTGAGAATTACCATCGCAAAGGGTTCGGTCACAAAGAGGAAGTGACCCAATTGATGAATACCGCTTATCAAAGTCCCCTGGTACAACAGTTGCGGGAAAATAATTATACTCTGACTCAAGGCAAGGTAACGATCCGATTGGCCGAGTCCTTTGGATTTTGTTGGGGAGTGGAACGAGCGGTGGCCATGGCCTATGAAACCCGCGAACATTTCCCCACGGAAGCAATCTGGATTACCAATGAAATTATCCATAATCCGGCGGTCAATGACCATCTGCGCCAGATGAATGTGCAATTTATTCCGGTAGAGGGCAATACTAAAGATTTCTCTGTGGTTCAATCGGGAGATGTGGTGATTTTACCGGCTTTTGGCGCAAGCGTGCAGGAAATGAAGGAGCTATACGACAAGGAATGCAAGATTGTGGATACGACTTGCCCCTGGGTATCTAAGGTGTGGAATACGGTGGAGAGACATAAGAAAAAAAGCTACACTTCCATTATTCATGGTAAGTATAAGCATGAGGAAACGGTCGCTACCAGTTCTTTTGCCGGGAAGTATTTAATTGTGCTGAATTTGGCAGAAGCGGAATATGTCTGTAACTATATTCTTCATGGGGGAGATAAAACGGAGTTCTTGCAAAAGTTTAGTCGCGCTTGTTCTCAAGGGTTCGATCCCGATCGCGATTTAGTCGCAGTGGGAATTGCCAATCAAACGACCATGCTTAAAAGTGAAACGGAGCAAATTGGCAAGTTGTTTGAACATACTATGATGAAAAAGTATGGCCCTGATGTCTTGATGGAGCATTTTCATAGTTTTAATACCATTTGTGATGCCACCCAAGAACGCCAAGATGCCATGTTAGGCTTGGTGGAGGAAAAATTAGATCTGATGGTGGTTATTGGGGGGTTTAATTCCTCGAATACCACCCATTTACAAGAGATTGCGATCGCCAGAGGAATTCCTTCCTATCATATTGATAGCGGCGATCGCATCTTGGCTGATAATCGCATTGAGCATAAACCCTTGGAGGGCGATCTCACCATTGCAGAAAATTGGTTACCCCTTGGTGCAATTACCATCGGTATTACTTCAGGTGCTTCAACTCCCGATAAGGCGGTGGAAGAAGTGTTAGAAAAGATTTTTGCCGCTAAGGACGATTAACCGGGAAGGGAGATATGTCCCAAAAAAATGATACCCCCATTTTAATCATTGCCCTGATTGTGGGTTTGGGCGTGGTCGGTTTTGGTTTATGGTGGTTCCTGAATCGGGGAGAAGCAGAGATCCTGCCCAGTAATCCCCCAACTGAAACCCCAAATGCTCCAGTTAGCTTGGGCCCAGTGGAAGAGCGGCTCAGTCTTGGAGAGCGGCTGTTAATTGAGGAGGGGGCAACCCCCCAGAAACGGAGTGCTGTAACTCAGATAGCAAGGGCAAATTGGCAAGGGGCGATCGCCCGTAAACCTAGTCGTTCAGGTATCCAGGAAACTCTATTATCGTCGGATTTTCAGGTCATTGGGGCATCGGGAACCCTTCGCTTCTTGCCATCGGGCGATCGCAATCAGAGCCTTCAGTTAGTCGAAGTCCAACCGGGTAATAACAGTGGTTTCGGCTTTGACTTCCTGCTCCTAGATGAATAATGACAGCGCTTTGCGCCCTGTAGTGGGGGAATGGGGGAATGGGGGGAGCGAACAACAGACTCAATCTGGCTTTGAATTATTGCCGCTATCTTTAAAAACCAAAATTAATGTCCCACATAATAGCGAAAACTGCTGTATCAGCACACCATGAAAAAGCACCGATCCCAATTCCAGATCGGTGCTAGAAAAGTTTAGCCCCTTTGAATTCAGTTCAGAAGCTTGAGGATTTATTGTTTCGCGATTTCTTGAGTCAGAATTTTCAGTGCTTCGGCATATTGGGGATCGGTCTTTGTCCCAATTTCATCCCGATGTTTAACTAAATATTCTTTTTGCTCATCGGTCAGTTCCACCAAAATATCCGGTTCAATACCCAATTTATTGATATCCCGCCCATCAGGAGTCAGATATTTAGCAATAGTGACCGCTAACCCCGATCCATGGGCCAAGGGTTGCACAGACTGTACTAACCCTTTCCCAAAGGTTTGGGTTCCCACAATGACAGCTCTTTCATTATCTTGTAAGGCTCCAGAGAGGATTTCACTGGCACTAGCCGATCCACCATCAACTAGAACCACCAGAGGTTTATCCGTTAAGGGGCGACTATTAGCCCGTTGTCGCTCTGTTTCCCCTTGTCGGTCTACGGTAGAAACGATCGCCTCCCGACCCGGTAACCACATCCGGGCGATCGCCACACTTGAATATAACAATCCCCCAGGATTGGAGCGCAAGTCTAAGATATAACCGGATGCCCCTTTGGATTCCAGATCCTCAATCGCTGCACGCATCTCTTCAGCCGCCGGAGCGCTAAATTGGGTCAATCGAATATAGCCAATATTATTCCCAGCCCCTTCCTGGCGATAGCTATAGCGTACCGGATGAAGTTCGATGCGCTGGCGCTGAATGGGAAAATCCATCTCCTCTTGACCGCGTAAAATCGTTAACACCACTTGAGAATCAACGGGCCCTCGAATCAGTTTTACCGCATCATTGACATCCATTCCCGTAGTATCTTTACCATCAATTTTAATAATAAAATCTCTGGCCTGAATTCCCGCTTCAAACGCAGGAGAATCTTCAATCGGAGCAACCACCACTAGGCGATCGGTTTCTTCATCCATGGAAATCTGAATCCCGACTCCCGTCAGTTCCCCAGAAGTATCAATTTGCATATTTTTGAATTCTTCGGGGTCCATAAACCGGGTGTAGGGGTCGTTGAGTTCCTTCAACATTTCCCGGATGGCTCCATAGGCTTCTTGATCGGAGGTATAGTTTCGACTTAGATATTCTTGACGTACCTGTTCCCAATCCACCTGATTAAACGTACCATCAACATATCGATTGTTGATAATTTGCCAGACTTCATCGACTAATTCTTTGGGCCCATCTTGGAAAAAGGCTTGCCCTCTTAAATGAATGCCTGCACCAGCAACAGTTACAGCGGTCAGCATTACTGCCGTTGCACCTAAAACAAGTCCGCGTGTAGTTTTGGTCATAAGCTTCCTGAACCGGGGATATTACTTTAGCGGGAGTTAAGCCCAATCTAGCACATGCTACTCCATAGCGATCTATGGAGTAGGGGATAATGCGACCCATCGCTGCTGCGATCGCGCTTTTCTGGTTCCCTTATGCGATCGCCTTCGAGTCAAATCCGGAGATCTCGATCGAGGACTTTCTTTCCTTAACCTATTATGTTACGGATCGACCCAGCGGCCATCCGCTTTAATTAAATTGATTAACTCCTCCACGCCTCGATCTTCTGGAACCTTCTTAATTTCCTCTTTCCCTCGATACAGAGAGATATATCCCGGTTGTCTGCCCACATAACCATAGTCCGCATCAGCCATTTCCCCTGGCCCATTGACAATACATCCCATCACCGCAATATCCAAACCCGTTAAATGCTTGGTCGCTTCCCGCACCTTATGCAGCACCTCCTCCAGATTAAACAGCGTCCGGCCACAAGAAGGACAAGCCACATATTCCACCATCGTCTTACGCAGTCCCAGCGCTTGAAGAATGCTATAACATACTGGAATTTCTTTTTCTGGCGCTTCCGTCAAAGACACACGAATCGTATCCCCAATTCCATCAGCCAGCAGCGTACCAATGCCTGCGGTGGATTTAATCCGGCCATACTCCCCATCCCCCGCTTCCGTCACTCCCAGATGCAAAGGATAGCTCATCCCCAATTCATCCATCCGCTTAACCATCAAGCGGTAGGCCGCCAGCATCACCGGTACTCGTGAAGCTTTCAGGGAAATCACCAAATTATAAAAGTTGAGGGATTCACAAATACGGATAAACTCCAGAGCCGATTCTACCATCCCCTCTGGAGTATCCCCATAGGTAAATAGCATCCGCTCCGCCAACGACCCATGATTAACCCCAATTCGCATCGCTTTTCCTTGGTCGCGCAAAGAAATCACCAGGGGTTCTAAGGTTTCGCGGATTTTTTCGCCAATTTCCGCAAACTCCGCCTCTGTATATTCCTGGCGGTCTGCCTTGGGTTTTTCAAACACATATAACCCTGGATTAATCCGCACCTTATCCACATGCTTGGCCACTTCTAGGGCAATTTTCATGCCATTGTGGTGAACATCGGCCACCAGGGGAACCGGTTGATAGGTGTCTTTAAGCTTCTGCTTAATCTCTGCCAGGGCTTTAGCATGGGCTAGACTGGGAACTGTTACCCGTACAATCTCACAACCAATTTCATGTAATCGACGAATGGCGGCCACTGACCCTTCAATATCGAGGGTATCTTCATTAATCATCGATTGTACGACCACGGGATGGCCGCCCCCAATCGTAATATTGCCCACCGGCACAGGCCGAGTTTTCCGGCGCTCAATGGTGGTGGAAACTGCCGGAGAAGAGGGGGATTGAGTTTGGGTGGGATTCGGTAGAGTTTGCATAAACACTCAAGCAGATGGAAAGGCTATCAATAGGGTCTCATATTTCGGGCCATCCTGGGAATAGGAAAGGCTCTTAAGAGTCATGGTCTGGGATAATCCATTGGGGAGGAGCCATTCTTTTTTTGCGTAGGGCTTCATCAGCAATGGCCAGCATTTGATCGAGGGAGGTTTCTTGAATGAAGTTAGAGGCTTGTTGGGCGTATTCTCGATTGGGACATTGGTCACCGAGAACACATCCGTTAATACAGGCTTGGGCGCAATCAATTTTAGATTCCATGGTCGAGTTTCCTCGCTTCTACTCTTGACGTACCTTATCTTAAGTTTTGCCGATTATGCTAGTTGCTACCAGAATCGGCTTCCTGCGATTCATGAAGGGTAAAACCTTGAGAGCCTTGATCGATTTTCGCAATCGTGCTATGGTAGTTTACCTACGGACGTATAGCTCAGTTGGTTAGAGCGCCACGTTGACATCGTGGAGGTCACTGGTTCGAGTCCTGTTACGTCCATTGGGCAGTTTTAGGATGACGGTCTGAGCTGGGTCATGCAATACAACTCAACTCAGACAGTTAGTTAAATTCCCAATCTTAAACCTGAAAATTGGCGATAATCCGGCTCATGGCTTCTTCTACATGGGCGCGACTGTTGAAGGCGGAGATGCGGAAGTATCCTTCTCCGGCAGCGCCAAATCCCGATCCAGGAGTGCCCACTACATAGCACAAATTCAGTAATTTGTCAAAGAAATCCCAACTGGACAATCCTTGGGGCGTTTTCACCCAAATATAGGGGGCATGAACTCCACCATAAACAGTTAATCCAGCCTCGGAGAGCTTTTGACGGATGATTTGGGCATTTTCGAGGTAAAACTGGATGAGACCTTGAATTTGGCTTTGTCCTTCTGGGGAATAAACGGCTTCTGCGCCACGTTGGACTATATAGGAAACGCCGTTAAATTTGGTGGATTGGCGACGATTCCAGAGTTGATGGAGGGTGACTTCTGTACCATCGGCCGTTTTGGATTTGAGGCTTTTGGGAACGACGGTATAGGCACATCGAGTACCCGTAAATCCCGCATTTTTGGAGAAGGAACGAAACTCGATCGCGCAGTCTCTTGCGCCTTCAATTTCATAGATAGAATGGGGGAGTTCCGGATCGGTAATAAAGGCTTCATAGGCGGCATCAAAGAGAATCACGGAACCATTGGCTTTAGCGTAGTCTACCCAAGCCTTGAGATCAGCCTTAGATGCGGTTGCACCGGTGGGATTATTGGGGAAACAGAGATAAATAAGATCGACGGGGCGATCGGGGATTTTGGCGGTAAAGTTATTCTCAGCCGTAATCGGTAGATAGAATAACCCTTCATATTCTCCCTTATCATTAACTGGCCCCGTATGACCCGCCATGACATTAGTATCGACATACACGGGATAAACGGGATCGGTGACGGCAATGGTATTATCTTTGCCAAAAATATCAAGAATATTACCGGTATCACATTTACCGCCATCGGAAACAAAGATTTCGGAGGCATCAATGTCACATCCCCGTGCTTGGAAATCTTGGCTGGCAATCTTTTCCCGTAACCAACCATACCCTTGTTCTGGGCCATATCCCTTAAATGTAGCGCGATCGCCCATTTCTTCCACTGCCTTAATCATCGCCGTGCGGCAAGCTTCCGGTAGAGGTTCCGTCACATCCCCAATCCCCAGCTTAATAATAGGAGCATCCGGATTAGACTCAGCAAACACCTTTACCCGTCGGGCAATCTCCGGGAACAAATAGCCCGCCTTTAATTTGAGATAATTTTCGTTAATCGTGACCATTGCGGCTTTTCTTGAGACTCTTTCTACCAGCTTAGGCGTAAACCGGTATCATAGGAAGACCATTTATCCAGCCAGAGCCAGAGGTTGTTCTGGCAAGAAAGCCAGGACAATTTGCTCAGAAGGCACACCTAAATCGAGTAAGTCTTGGATAATCCCCTGTTCTAGCCCATCATATTCGAGATAAATACGTTCATCCTCTAGGGTAATGTAGATCAAGTTACCCCGCACCCTACAGCCCTGACTCCAGCCTGTTTGCATCAGGGCATAGCGGTCTTGAGTTTCATCAAACACTGTATCTAGACGAATTTGCCCGTGAGAAGGGGTTAAGCGCCCATATTTACTAATCACCTGCTTGACTTTATCTCTCAGAGTCGCGGTATCCATTGTTTCACCTCTACAATTTCCACATCCACAACCAATAGATTGAGCGGCAGGTCTCGGATGACCAATTGGCCAATCGGCTCTTGCAATAGCTCATTGTACACCTGGGTACTCACACTTAGATAAAGTTTTCGCTCTGGGTCAACTTGTGCTAAAAGCAATCGATACAGCGTATATTGTCCGATCGCTTGTTCGAGTTCAGCAATAGGCGATTTGCCCCGTAGTTCCTTAATCTCGATAGCAATGCGGTAATTATCCCGCTTGGCTCCAATAAACTGTCCGGTTATTCCTAAGTCTACAAACAAAAATCGCTCTCCATAGGAGATCACATAGGGATCATCGGTAATTATCCACCCCTCTTTTTGTAGAGCTGCTTTGACCTGAGCATGAATGAGATCTCTAGAGGGCATTACCTGAAATAACTTTGAGATAATTTTCGTTAATCGTGACCATTGCGGCTTTTCTTGAGACTCTTTCTACCAGCTTAGGCGTAAACCGGTATCATAGGAAGTGCTTCGATCAGAGTGTTGGGTTAAATTACCAGAGCCGATGAATTATCTAGTTGCCGTATTGCGCGATCGCATTCAAGCTGAGGAAGTCTACTGTGCCTTAGAAAAAGGAGGCTTACCCATAAGCCAAGTGAATATCTTAGGCAAAGGTTACAAAAGTGCCGATGAGTTTGGCCTGATCAACCCCAACCAAGCTGCCCAAAAACAAGCCCAACTGATGGCAACTTGGTTAGTCCCCTTTGGTTTTTTTGGTGGCGTTACCTTTAGTGTTATTTCTGGTCTCAATACTTTTGCCTGGGCTGGCGAAATGGGCAATCATATTGTGGGCGGACTGTTAGGTGCTGCTTCTGGGGGCTTAGGAGCCTTATTTGTCGGGGGGGGTGTGGGTTTAATTAGCGGTAGTGGCGATGCACTTCCCTATCGCAACCGCTTACAAGAAGGCAAGTATTTAATTGTGGTACAAGGATCGAGTAGTCTGATTGAACAAGCGACGATTATTATTCGCCCCTTTGAACCAGAAAGTTTACAAGGCTATACTGCACCCAATCCCTCCTAAAATATGAGAATGCTGAAAGTTATTGCAGCCCATGAAGCCCAGGATCTAATCGCAGAATTGGATATCTATCTCCAGGGGTTTTATCCCGATGAAAGCAATCATTTAGATTCTGTGGATGTTCTCTCTCAAGAGAATGTCTATATGGTTGGCGCTTTTGTAGAGGATGAATTAGCGGGAATGGGTGCAGTTAAAGGATTTGATGATTATGGGGAGATGAAACGCTTGTATGTTAAGCCAGAGTTCAGAGGTCAAGGGTTAGCCCGGATGATTATAGGGGAACTGGAAAAGCATCTGATAAATTTGGGAAGGGGTGAGGCGAAGTTAGAAACGGGCATTTATCAAACTGAAGCGATTCGTCTCTATCGAAAATTAGGATATGTGGACTGTCCCCCGTTTGGAGACTATGGAGAAGATCCTTACAGTGTGTATATGGTTAAAAGCATACTTGAAAATCCGTTGAATTCGGTATAATCTGGAAAAGTTGGCATCTGGGCCAAATTGATAACTATCAAATTCAATGAATTCATCAGGGTTAATGAGTGATAAGTCTCTTTGCCGTATCGGAGTCTTTTACGATGGGTCATACTTTACCTATGCCCAAAGTTATTTTTATGGAGAACGTAAGTTAGGCTGGCTCTCGTTTCCGCCAATTCATAGTCTAATTGAGAGCTTTATTAGTACACAAGAACAAGGCTATTTTCATTATCGCGTAGTCTATGCTGGCTGGTATCAGGGACTATTCACTTCTTCTGAATCAACCGATCATAACCGTAGAATTGACAGAAATCGGCAGATTGATTTGATGTATGCAGGCATTGAACCAAAGTATATGCCTATGTCCAAAAATAAAGGTGAAAAAGGGATTGATATTGCTATGGCTATTGATATACTTGAGATTGGTTTGGAGGGGAAAATAGATGTAGCGGTATTAATTACAGCAGATGGAGATTTTGTACCTTTAGTGCGTGCCTTAATGAAGAATGGCATCCGTGTAGCAACTGTGTATTTTGAATATCAAGCTCAGAATAGACAAACTTATGTCAGTGAAAGTCTGTTAAATGTGAGTAACTATACTTTGAATATTAATGAGTTAGAAAAAGATCGCAAGAAAGAAGGATTATTTAGAAGTTTATTTAGACAAGCCAATAAATCCCTAGATTGATTACATTTGACCTAACTATCCCGATAGGCTTTGGGAGTCATCCCGGTGACTTGTCGGAATTGTTTGCTTAGATGACTATGGCTGCTAAAGCCACAATCTAAGGCAATTTCAATGATAGATCGATCGCCGGATTTCAGAATCTGTTTGGCTCGTTCAATCCGTTGCTGAATTACATATTGATGGGGGGATAGGCCGATGGATTGCTTGAATAAACGGCTAAAATGAAATGGACTCATGTCGAGCAATTGAGCTAGATTTTTCAGTTGAATGGGTTGATCGAGATGGGCATCAATGTAATCTAAAATTCGTTGCAGTTGGCGAGGGGGTAACCCTCCCTCATAAACGGGTAATTGGGGTTGGGTGGTGGCATGATGGCGAAGAAAATTGACGGCTAAAACATGGGTGAGGGAATCTAAATACAGGGGGCTGGTCAATTCGGGTTGTTGCAATTCAGCAAGGAGCATTTTGGCGATCGCCTCTAGGGGAGAATGACGTACCTGAAACTGGGGTATGATTTGTAGGCGATCGCTATCTTGACTCAGAGTTTCCCTAGCCACATCGCGCAAAAGGCGATCGCTCACCTGAAGCAGCAAGCAATCTTCCTCCCCCTTCCATCGCACAAATAAAGGGGTATTCGCAGGCGTAATTAACAAATCTCCAGCACGATATAACCCCCGATAAGTCTTGCCATCTTGAGATTGCACATACTCAATCGGACGGGGTGCAAGAGAGATAAATAAGCTATGCTCATCCCGGAAATGACAACTCCCTTCCCCAGTCGGATTCTGGAGTCGGGTCACTTGAACCGTTTCCTGATGCTCAGATAAGTGACAATCTTCAACAGGTGAAAGAGCAGGATGGTGCATGTTAAGGAACCCAGTAAGCCTTGTGTCGATTATATAGTCTACTCAACTGAATCGGCTTCCCGGTTAATCCCCTGCTTTCCTGTACGGACTTTACCCTTTAGCTTTGAGTTAAAATAGGGATCGAGCCGTTAACCCCCTATGCGAGTGACACCCCTATCCCCCATTAATGCCGCCCAAGATCGGCCAGCTCACCAGACAATCCACAGCGAAAATAATACTAAAACCGTTATTCTGGCCGGTGTGGTAGGTAATGTAATCGAATGGTACGATTTTGCCCTTTATGGCTATTTAGCTCCCATTATTTCCGTACTATTTTTTCCCCATAATAACGAACTGATCTCCCTACTACAAACCTATGGTGTATTTGCAGCCGGGTTTGTTATGCGACCTATTGGTGCGGTAATTTTCGGTTATATTGGCGATCGCGTCAGTCGTCGTACTGAACTCTTTATTTCCGTCATCTTAATGGCAATTCCCACCTTCCTGTTAGGTCTCCTACCCACCTATAGCCAGATTGGGATTGCCGCACCAGCGATCTTAATTTTGCTCAGATTAGTACAAGGGTTATCCGTAGGTGGTGAATTCACGGGATCGGTCACCTATGTAGCCGAAACTGCGCCCCAAACTCGGCGCGGGTTCACTACTAGCTTTGTCAATGTGGGGTCTACCACCGGTTTATTGTTAGGTTTAGGAATGGTTGCCCTCCTTACCCATCTCCTCTCTGAGATTGATTTATACCATTGGGGCTGGCGCTTGCCCTTCTTGTTTGGTGGGGTATTGGGATTAACCGGACTCTACATTCGGACGAATCTACCGGATTCAGAGGTGTTTGAAGAACACCAGCAGGAAAGACAAGTTCCCCTACTCAAGGCTCTGAGAAAATCCTTAGTCCCCATGCTGCAATCTATGTGTTATGCCGGGGCCTACAGTTCGACCTATTACATTATTATGGTCTATATTCCGACCTACTTGGATCGGTTTACGGATATGCCCCGTAGTAGTGTTTTAGCTGTCAATGTGGTTGCCCTAGTTATTCAGATTGCCCTGCTTCCCCTCTTGGGTTGGTTATCTGATAGTGCCCTACGGCGTAAATCCTTGTTGTTGCTGGCAACCCTGAGCGTGGGGTTATTAAGTTTTCCTGGATTTTGGCTGTTGTTGCAACCGGATCGTTACCAAGTTTGGTTAGCTCAAATCTTATTGGCAGTCTCCATCGTCCCCTTATTAGCAGCCTCTCCCGTGATGATGGTAGAACTGTTTCCTACAGAGACTCGCCTGACTGCCTATTCTCTGTCGTTTAATCTAGGGGCAAGTATTATGGGGGGAACGTCTCTGTTGGTTTGTACTTGGCTGATTAATATCAGTGGAAATATTTACGCTCCTGCACTGTATTTAGCCATTAGTGCGGTAATTAGTACGATCGCCTTGGGGTTTATGGGCGATCGCAGCCGCGAACCCTTACTTTAGCAATCCTTCAAAGATAACAACTCGTTAATTGAATTGGCGAGCATGAAAGAGGGCATAGCGATCGCCTTTATCCAAGAGTTCCTGATGGGTTCCAGACTCGACAATTTGTCCTTGTTCAACCACTAAGATGCGATCGGCTCGGCGCACGGTGGCTAACCGGTGGGCAATAATAAAGACGGTACGATTTTCCATTACCCGCTCTAGGGCTTCTTGTACTAGGCTCTCTGATTCTGAGTCTAGGGCAGAGGTGGCCTCATCGAGAATTAAGATCCGAGGATTGAGATAGACGGCACGGGCGATCGCCACTCGCTGTCGTTGTCCCCCCGATAACGTCATTCCTCGCTCTCCCATCCAAGTCTGATAGCCTTCGGGCAGTTGCTCGATAAACTGGTGAGCATTGGCAATTTTAGCCGCTTCTTCGACTTGCCCAAGATCGAAGTCTTTTTGACCAAAGGCAATATTTTGGGCGACTGTACCGGAAAAGAGGATTGTTTCTTGGGGTACGATGCCGATTTGTTGCCGCAGGGAGTTTAACGTCACTTTACGAATATCGACCCCATCAATGAGAATTTCACCGCTCTGCACATCATAAAATCGTAGGAGCAGGTTGACGAGGGTGGTTTTACCCGCGCCTGAAGGCCCCACGAGGGCGATCGCTTGGCCGGGTTTGGCCTGAAAATTGAGACCCTGTAAGACGGGTTTGTGGCGATCGTAGGCAAAATAAACTTGGTTGTATTCTACGGTTCCTTCAACTCTGGGTAAGGCGATCGCCTCTGAACTCTCCACCACCTGGGGCGCAATTTTCATTAACTCAAATACCCGGTCTACGGAGGCTTCGGCTTGCTTAAACTCATTAAAATTACTGGTGGCAAAGGAAATGGGATCGATCAGCATCGCCGTTGCCACTACATAGCGCAAGAAGCCATTCCCGGTCAAGTTTCCCTGTTGAATTTGCCATCCGCCCAAAAACAACAGGAAGATGATGCTCATGGCTTCTAGAAAGCCGACTACAGGAAACTGAATCGCCTTTAAGCGTTCCGCATTATACTTAGCTCGACGATTGCGTTCCGCTTCTAGACTAAAGCGCTCGACTTCATAATCAGCAGCTCCAAAGGCTTGCACCAGACGAATGCCTCCCAAAACTTCGGAGATTAAAGAAGCTAAATCTGATACTCTATTTTGACTACGGCGGGAATACTGAAGCAACTTTTCCCCAAACCATCCCACCAAAAGAGCCATTAAGGGGGCGACAATGGCTACGGCTAGGGTAAGCTGCCAGTTAATGTAAACCATGTAGCCAATAACGACAATCAGCTGGAGAATGCTGGGGAGAAACTGGTGAAAAATCTTGTTAATGGCTTCGCCAATGCGATCCACATCTTCCGTGAGTCGATAGGATAAATCGCCGGTTTTGGCCGTTTCAAAGTAATCTAAACTGAGGCGATGCAAATGGCGATAGACTTCTTGCCGTAAGTCGCGAGCAATGAGAAACGCGGCTTTGGCCATCAGAGCATCTTGTCCATATTGTACCAAGCCTCGCAAGAGAAATACGCCTGCGGCGATCGCTGCAACTTGGGCAATTTCCACTACTAAACCTTGACTGATGAACTGGGCAATGTCCCCCGCAAGTTGGGCTAAAATGGGCCAAAACCCAGTAAACACCAGCGTACAAAATAGAGCTTGGGCGATCGTTTGCCACTCTTGGCGCAGATAAGGAATTAAATCGTAATAGCTTGAGCGCGGTTTCACCCTTGGTTAGTCCTTCAAATGAGTAATAAGTCACGACTGAAAATAAGGTGGCACACGATCGCAATTTGAGGTCATCCGGGAAGCCAAAAATCTCATATGCCGATCGCCCAGTGATGCCTAAAACCGTTGTCGTAATTCTTAATTTTGCAACGAACTCTATCTGCTGCTTTCTTTAATCTTCTCTTGACTCTTGACTTGGCTTTGGCTATTTGCGAAACTAATTGATCTAACTTAAAACAGAGTTTTTGGATGGATAAGTTTGCTCCATTTCCTAGCCAACCATAAGAGTCTTCTGAAAAGAACGTCATGAACGTGCGGACACCTGGATCTAAGGCAACCACCCTTCCTTGGTTGTCAGAAGGAAAAGGTTGCACTTCTTCAGAGATAGTCAGGTAATACTCGCCATAGGCAAGGGTTACCCGACCGTCACTGAATTCTTTGGGTAGTGCTTCTTTGAGGATGCACTTCCCTAATTTTGTGTGGTAAAACCCATAATCCCTAATAGCCGATTTAGGGACAAAGATTGATTGCTGTTTGTCTTTGCGACTCCTGAATCTACAACGGCGGATCTTCCCATCTCCCATGAATCCTTTCTTAGCTGCTTTTACAGCCAAGCAAGCATCTCTAACAGCAATTGATTTGATTTGATAGGGAACGGATGATGCCCATTCCGGTAAACTCTTTAGGATTTCTCCTTTGATCGCAAACCAATTGGCTTTTGTATCCGGCTGCTGCAAGTATTCAATTGTTCTGTTGTAGACAAAGCGAGATGTCCCAAACCATTGTTTGAGTCTTGCTCTTTGTTCAGGGTTTAGGAATATTCGGATCTTCCTTGATCTTCTTGCTGTAACTTCTGAGTCCGTGCATTCTACAAGAGAAGACGTGGAGAATGGCAAGAAGATCTGACGTGAGTTCTGTTTCTGGGCAGTGAACAGTTTGCTCAAGAACCACGATTGAGCCACCGTTTTGTTGTGCCATGAACTCGAATAGCTCGAATCCAAACCGGCACAATCTGTCTCTACAGGCAACAACAATTGTGAGCTTATCGCCTTGCATAAGTCTGACCAATAAGGAGCGCAATCCTTTCCTTTTGAAGTTGAGTCCTGAGCCAATGTCTTGGATGACTTCGGCTCCTGGATATTGGCTTTGCATGAAGGAGACTTGTCTTTTGAGGTCGTCTCGTTGCTTTGTGGAACTGACTCGACAGTAGCAAATAAGGGTAGGGTCAATTGAATCGCGTTGATAGGATTCAACGTCGAATAATCTTTGCCCGGCTTCGTTTTTAATGCTTTTGATTTTGCCACTGTCCGCGTACTTCCTCAAGGTATTTGGGTGTAAACCCAGGAATTCAACTGCTTTTCTCAAGGGTACATATGCCATACTCTCTATTTTAGCATATGTTATCTATTGTAGGCAAAAGTGAATAAATGCTTTACTGTTGACTAACCTCTCAATCTACTCGGTCAGATACTAATCTATAATTCTACATCCCGGCTACTGCGTCGAACCTCATATTGAGATATTGAGTAAAAGGTTAGGGCGACCCAAGCATACATGCATCAAAAACTGCATAACTATATTAAAATGATATCTAAGCCACATCAGGCACAGATAGTATGATTCCCAGTTCACTCCTCCCATTACAGCCCCATCCAGAGCAAGATGTATCCCTAGAAGAAAAAGAGATTGCAGAGGGTATCGACTGGTTAAGCTTCCATCGAGTATGGGGGCAATTGAGCGATGAAGTGATTGAGGCGATCGCCCAATCCCTGCGTTTACTCAAAGTCGAACCTAGCCAGGAAATCTATCATGAAGGTCTAGAACCGATTGGGTTATACCTGATCAAATGGGGTTCGGTGGAGATTTATCGCTCTTCCCTGGTGGGGAAAACTCATATTCGCTATTACAGTGCGGGGGAACTGTTTGGCTATATTCCCTTGGCACTTAACGAAACCACAGCAACCTACAATACGAATGCTGTGGCGATCGCCAAAAGTGAACTCTGGTTTCTCAGTCAAACCGACTTTGAGCAGCTCACCAACCAATATCCTCCCATCGAAAAAGCTGTCAATACCTTTCTAGCTCAAGACTTAAACCACTTTGCTAATCGCATCGCTACCGAACAAATCCGCATCCAAGGACTACAACCGTTTATCCGCCCCATTCCCACAGATCACCTGATTACGGGCAAAAGTAAACTCAGCCAAAAACTAGCCGCACAGATTGAAAAAGCGACCCAAGACCTGAAACCGATCCACCTCCAATCCCCTCCCGGAGGCGGAAAAACCTTTCTGGCTGGCTATATTCATCACCATTCAGGGATTAAAGACCATCCTTGGGCTGAACTCGACTGTGCTTTGCTTCCTCGTGACGAGAGTGGGGCCCTAAATACAGATAATCTTTTTGGTCGTGTGGGTCAACAACTGGGGGCGATCGAATTGCTAGAGCGAGGAACCCTGTTAATTGCCAATTATCAGCTTCTGAGCCAAAAAGACCGCGATCGCCTCTTGCACTATCTGCAAACGAACACTATTCACCCTAACCCTGAAGGCCTCCCGATCCAGTCCTGGGTACGCCTGATCCTCAGTAGTCCCTCCTCAATGTCCTTGGGGGAGGTTCCCCATCATAGTCTTAAACTCCCCTCCCTAAAACAGCGAAAACTCGATCTCCCTAGCTTTGCCCGTTATTTCCTGGATAAATACTGCCAAGAAAGCCAGCGATCGCCCCTGAACCTCAGTCAAGCGGATTTACGCCGTCTGATTAGCTACGACTACCCCGCCAACATTGCTGAACTCGAAAGCATCCTTAAACGGGCGGTGGTCATGACTCCCCCCGAACAAGATATTATTCCCGAACAAGTCCTCTGGTCGGTTGAATCGAAAAAAAATGCCTTTCGGGTCGATTTACTCAATCAACTGCCCTGGTTGCGTCGATTTCTGCTCAGTGATTGGTGGCCGGAACGCTTCTGGGTAATTGTGATGCTCCTGTTTATCCCCGTCACCCTCATGGGTTATCTGGGCCCCCAAACCCGCGACTCTAGCGTGACGCTTAATCTCTTTTGGGCCTGGTGGTGGCCGTTTTATCTGTTGCTCTTTCCTATTATTGGTCGCTTGTGGTGCGCCATTTGTCCGTTTATGGTCACCGGAGAATGGATCAGAACCATTTCCCTGTGGATTTGGCCCCGTCAACTGCTCCCTTGGCCGACTAAATGGATGAATCGCTGGGGAGCTTGGCTGCTTTGGGCCGGTTTTGTGGCCATTTATCTCTGGGAAAAACTGGCAGATCTGCCCCATACGCCCCATCTCTCGTCTGATTTATTGCTGATTATTACAGCCGGTGCGGTGATTTTTAGCCTCATTTATGAGCGCCGTTTGTGGTGTCGCTATCTCTGTCCTATTGGCGGCATGAATGGCATGTTTGCTAAACTGGCTTTGACGGAGCTGCGATCAACTCAGCAAATTTGCGGCAGTCAATGTAGCACGTTTGGCTGTTACAAAGGCAGTGATGCGACTCCGGTTACCTTTCCTGACTCCCTACCGAATGAGGGACAAGCAACCGGGGGTTGTCCCCTCTATTCCCACCCAGCTCAACTGCGGGATAACCGGGATTGTGTGTTGTGTATGACTTGCTTAAAAGCTTGTCCGAATCGCTCCGTACAGTTGAATGTGCGGTTTGTGGCGGCGGATTTATTGGAAAATCACCAGCCGTTTTGGGCAGAGGTGGCACTACTGCTGCTCCTGTTTGGTGGAGTGTTTATGCATTCTGCTGACAAAGTTCTAGGCTTTTTTGGTCTGGATAACACTCTGATTGCGGGAAAACCCTGGTTTATGGCTTTGCCAGTGGTGCTGTTGTTGCTGAGTATTCCTTGGGTTTTAACTTATAGCGTTCATGCGATCGCCCGCTTCTTTGACCGGGAAATGCCCCCCTATTTGGTTACTATTTATGCTTATTTACCGATGACGTTGGGGGCGAATTTAGCCCATTATGTCCCGGCGGCGATGACGGAAGCCGGGCAACTGTTACCGGTGACGGCTCGCACGTTTGGCTTCTCTGGTGCGGGTTGGCCGGTGCTAACCTGGAGTGGGGATGTGGCGGCCTTTTTGCAAGGGGCGGTGCTGTTGGCGGCGATCGCCTTTAGCCTCTATCCCCTGTTCAAAATTACTCAACGCCCATTCTGGAGCAACCTACCCCATCTATTCCTGATGGCAGCATTGACATTGATCTTTTTCCAACTGCTGTTATAAACCGTTAATTGTTAATTGTTCATGCGAATTTACCAAAACATTACCGAACTCATTGGCGCAACGCCCCTAGTCCAGTTACGCCACTTGCCAAAACAGTTTAATTGTCAAGCCGAGATTGTACTGAAATTAGAGGGACTTAATCCCGCTAAATCCGTTAAAGATCGCATTGCCCTCAGCATGATTACGGAAGCGGAACAAGCGGGACTGATTACCCCTGGGGTTTCGACGATTATTGAAGCCACATCCGGCAATACGGGGATAGGGTTGGCTATGGTTTGCGCGGCGAAAAACTATCGCTTAATTCTGACAATGCCGGAGAATATGAGCCGCGAGCGTCAACAGATGGTGACTGCTTATGGGGCAGAGGTGGTTTTGACTCCCAGTCATTTGGATATGGTGGGAGCCATTCAACGGGCGAATGAATTGCTGGCAAGTACCCCTAATTCCTTTTCTCCCCAACAGTTTAGTAATCCTGCCAACCCGAAAATCCACTATCAAACCACTGGGCCGGAATTGTGGTCAGATACGGAGGGTAAGCTGGATGTGTTGGTGGTGGGTGTGGGGACGGGAGGAACCCTCACGGGAGCAGGTCGCTATTTGAAAAAAAAGAAACCAGCGCTTAAAATTGTGGCGATCGAGCCGAAAGCTAGTGCCGTTTTAAGCGGCGAGAAACCGAGCGTTCATAATCTTCAAGGTATTGGTGCGGGCTTTATCCCCGATGTCCTGCGGGTTGATTTGATTGATGAGGTGATGGCTATTTCTGAGGAACAAGCCTATGATATCGGTCGCCGTTTAGCGAAGGAAGAGGGTATTCTGAGTGGGATTTCTACGGGAGCGGCGGTTTATGCGGCGCTGCAAGTGGCCCAACGTCCAGAACATCAGGGGCAGATGATTGCGGTGATTCAACCGAGTGGAGGCGATCGCTATTTGAGTACCGCATTGTTTCAGAATTATAGTCATAAAAAGTCTTCACTTAATTTTAAAATATTATCGTGAGTGCAAAAAGAAACTGAAGATCTATAATCGCTCTCATAATCTTCGGTTTCTTTCACCCAATATTGCCCGGCGCAAAATGATGAATCATTCCACCCTTCCCATTGGGGATCTTGTTGAATTTTCTGCAATAACACTTTCGCTTTTTCGGGATTAAGTTTTAAGATAACATAATCGCTACCCTCACCATTCCAATAAGTCTGTGAAGATATATCGATGACTGTTGCCTCTTCTTTGGAAAAAGCAACTCCAGTTAATTGATGCGCCATTCCAGTCCATCCAGATTTCAGAGATAGGGGGCTAATTAAATTAGCTAAAAGCGCTAAAATTGGCATCAAAGATGCTAGAGCAAAGGGAATGAGAATCATGTATTGTAAGATTGTCCAGACGGATTTGGCTATAGATTGCAGGTTCGATTTTGTTTTCATGTTCATCAGAAGTTAACTAAGAACTGCATTCTTATCTGCTCGTCTTCAAAGAAAACGGCAAAATGTTACAAATATTAATAAATTCTGGAACAGTTTGGGTCAACCTTTCTTCTGGGGGATGGGGGGAAGCCTCACGGGAGCAGGTTGCTATTTGAAGAAAAAGAAACCATTACTCAAAATGGAGAAAACCGGCTCTCTTTAAGAAAACCGGTTTCTAGGTTGAATCGAGAATGGCTATACTATAGGGTCTTTGAAGCTTTTGATCTTAAAAAAGGGTTCATTTTATCGGTTGCTTGCTTAAGCTAGAGCTAGACCTTGGTCTAGATCATCTTCCACTACACTCAAGTTGGGGCGGGACTCTTTCAGGATAGCCGGTTCTAAGCACTTAGACTGGGCCTCAACCCTGGTTAAGGGTTGATATTGCCAGAGACCTAAGCCTTCTAAGCCTTCCCAAGATGGGGCAAAGGCTGGCAGCGCTAAGGAACAAGCTTTCCATCCCCCGCTTACAGGAACACCAAGCTGTTGGCAGGTTCCCCCTCGCCGTCCTTCGGGCGTAAAGTGGCGGCAATACCGGCAGGCGGAAGTTGGACAATTGGAGTTGCTCATGGGGAATCCTCGATCGGGGAATAAGGGGCAAGTATCGGCTTCCTCTCTATTTTCAGTTATCTTCTAGACAAAATGAAAATAGCTTCATATTTTTTTTATCTTTACTTTAACTTTGGACATAAATTCCCTGTTTTCACTATCATCCTTTTCACGGATAAGGGAGGATTTCTGGGAAAAAACTATTGGGGATCAATGAGACTGCCCAGATTACGGCCAGGGCTTCGATCTAGATTGCAAATGCTGTAATCCTAGGACTAAAACTAGGCATAAAGGACTCTTAACCTTTACATTAGAGAGAGCGGAAAACAGTAGCCAGCGTTACAAAAAATCAAGCTCAAGATGGCTCTAATTTAAATCTTTGTGAATAAAAATGTAGAGATTCCCTATCATTACCCATCAGAATAAGATACAATCAACGCTTAAATAAGCAGATTCACCGAATCCCTAGCGGCGAGACTTTGGCGATGAGTAACCGTTTTCCTGGAAAACCCCCCACCCAACCCCATCAGACCGATGCCATCCCCTTACCCCTGCAAGCGGCTCTAACCAGTCTCAATGTCAGCCTGGAGGAGGAGTTAACCCGGTATCGGCGCTATCGCCAGGGCTATACTCCAGCCCTGAAAAGCTATGCTTTAACCCCAACTGCCCAAGGTAATGCAGGCAAAACCCTAGATTGGGTCTCGCCGCCGCCTCCAGAACGGCCAAAACCGAACTCATCCCCGGTTCAAGAGACTCTAGAAACGGCTTCAGAATCTCCAGCTTCCCTATCGCCTTCGGCTAATCCCGATTTAGGGGCTGCCCTATCTACCTCTTTTGCGCCTCAACATCTGGCGGAACCGGATACGGGGTTTGAACCGGATAGCCCCCCAGAGGATTACCTGGAATCTTCAGAAGAGCTGCTCAGAAGTTTGGCGGAGGAAGAAGAGGAAGACGAAACGCCCGTTACGACTCCAGCTTTTAACCCCTGGCTTACTCCCCTGGGTATTGGTTCTACTCTGCTCTTGATTCTGCTGTGCATTACATTTGGGGTGATTTTTTTCAATCCTTCTCTGATGCGTTACTTGTTCCCCAATAGTCCCTTGCGGCAGCCTAACCCTAGTGTTCCCGAAGAATCGACTCCAGAACCTACGCCAACTCCGGCTAATTCTTCTGAGGTTTCCCAGTCCCTGAGTCATCCCCTTTCGGAATTTGGCCAGTTAACCCTAGAGAGTTTGAGTATTCTAGACCCCAAGCAGCCCCCCCCACCTTCCCCAGTGGCTTCGCCGGTGGTGGCGAAACGTCCGCTAGAAGAGCCGTCTACTAAAGCCTCGAAGTCGGAGCTAAAATCGGGGCTGAATTTGCGGGTGTTGAGTTTACCGGTGTTTTCTGCTGCTCCTGAATCTGAGCCTGCTCAATCCCCTGCTCCGCAAGCGGTAGAATCCCCAGCGCCCCTACCTCCTCCACCGGTTCCGAGGGCAACTGCTCCTCTGAATCCGCAAGAGTTGCCCCAGTTGCAAGCAGCGAATCCGATTGTGCCCCCACAGGCTCCGTCTTTTGCTGAACCAGTACCCCATCAAAGTCAGCTTCAGGGCTTTGCTGGCTCGATTCCTATCCCGGTAGATATGCCTGCTCATCAGGAGTGGATGCCGGAACCGGTGGTGACTGTGCCGGAAGTGCAGGATCTTCAATCCTATTATGTGGTGGCGAATTATGAGAATGGGACGGCTATGGCGAAAATTCAAGCCTTGGTTCCGGATGCCTATTTACGCAATTTTGCGGATGGTATTTATGTGCAGTTGGGGGTATTCGATCATCGGGGGATGGCGGAAGCGTTTTTGGAGGAACTGAGGATTGAGGGAATTGCTGCCAAAATTTACGATCATGAGTCAATAGAGATGGGATTATGAGTGTTGTCGATCGCCTAATTCGTGCTGTTCGTGCCCAGGTGAATGATTGGATTACCCAACGGCAAGATCCGGAAAAGTTGCTAGAAACGGCTATCTTGGAATTGCAAGATGACTTGGTGCGGCTGCGGCAATCGGTGGCTCAGGCGATTGCCGTGCAAAAACGTACAGAGCGACAATATCATCAAGCCACAAGGAGTGCCGAAGATTGGCACATACGGGCCCAACTCGCTCTAGAAAAACAAGATGAAACTCTGGCTAGGGAAGCGCTTACCCGCCGAAAACCTTACCTGGAAACGGCGCGAATGTTCCAGCAACACCTGCAACAGCAAGGGGTTGTGGTGGATCGGATGAAGCAGGATTTACACGCCTTAGAGGCTAAAATAGCGGAGGCTAAAGGGAAGAAAGAACTCTATATCGCCCGTGCCCGTGCGGCTAAAACTTCCGAACAATTGCACCAAGTGATGAATCAATTGAATCCTAGGGGTACATCAGCAGCTTTAGAGCGAATGGAAAATAAGGTACACCAACTTGAAGCGCAAGCGGAACTAGCCCAAGGGGGACAAGATCCCCTGGAAAGAGAGTTCCAAGCTCTAGAATCAGCAGAGCAGAATTCCGTAGAGGAGGAATTGACGGTGATTAAAACCCAACTCAAAAGCCAGGGGACTCGGAGCCAATCGGAGTACGATCAGGAATTGGAGGAGTTGCGATCGCGACTCAATGAATTGTAATTGAGTAATGGGCAATTGGGGATCTCCCCTATCCCCCATCTCTCTATTCCTCCACCTGCCACTTCCTCTTACCTTTAACACTCAACTATAATCTGTATATAGACCCTGATAGCAAAGCCGAGTTAGAACTATGGGATTATTCGACCGGATCAGCCGAGTTCTGAGAGCCAACGTAAACGATCTCGTTAGCAAAGCAGAAGACCCGGAGAAGATACTAGAGCAGTCTATTATTGACATGCAGGAAGATCTAGTACAACTCCGGCAAGCGGTTGCTAGTGCGATCGCCAGCCAAAAAAAGAGCCAGCAACAATATAACACAGCCCAGAATGAGGCCAATAAATGGCAGCAACGGGCGCAACTGGCTCTCCAGAAAGGGGATGAAAGTTTGGCACGGGAAGCCTTGCAGCGCAAAAAAGGACAGACGGATAGCGCTAATACCATTAAAGCTTCTCTAGACCAACAAATTGCCCAGGTGGAGACCCTGAAGAAAAATTTAATGCAGCTAGAGAGCAAGATTTCTGAGGCGAAAACGAAGAAAGATATGCTCAAAGCACGGATGCAAGCAGCTAAAGCCCAAGAAAACTTGCAAAATACGGTCTCGAACATGGGAACGAGTAGTGCTTTAGCGGCGTTTGACCGGATGGAGGAAAAAGTGCTGCAAATGGAAGCCAGAAGCCAGGCAGCCTATGAAATTGGGGGAACGGGGCTTGAAGAACAGTTTGTGGCTTTGGAAGGGAGCGATGTGGATGATGAATTGGCAGCCATGAAAGCTCAATTGAGTGGCGCATCCCCGAATCAAGCAGCTCTTCCCCAAGATAGCCGTTCCACTGGCTCTGCTCCAAAAGTTGAGGATGAGTTGGAGCAACTGCGTCGGGAACTGGATAAAAGCTAGGATCACAGGAACAATGAACAATTAATACTTTAAAATAATTGTTCATTGTTAATTGTTCATTGCTAATTATTTCGGTGATGGTTATCCTGCCTCTACGGGCGATCGCCTTACAGATGCTATTCTTATGGGTGGCGATCGCCATTGAATCCTATCTGCTCCATAGCCAACTCCAACTCCATCGCCGCTTCAGCATTTTTTATGCCGCCACACTCAATCTACTTGCTAACTCGATCGGTTGGTTCTTATTCTTTAGTTTAGAAAAACTACTACCTCCTGCCATTCGCCAAAGCTTGATGCGTGTAATCCTACTCGGAGAGTTAGATCAATCCAATTCATCCTGGATTTTACTCGGAATTATCAGTGCTTTTTTCATGGGTTGGTTGGTCAAACGGCAAGGGATAGCCCTTCTACGCAAGATCCGTAACTTTTGGATAGAGAAAAAATATGGAGAAGGCGGATTTAGCACGGCTGCCAGTGAAGCCTTTATCCAAAAAGCCATTTCTCGTGCTATCTTTAATGCTCATTTAATCAGCAACAGTGCGATTTTAACCATCGTCATTCTTCAATTGATAGCGCTACACTCTAGTAAGAGTTGATTGGTCTTTTCTCCTCTCCATCCCCTATTTGCTAAGGAGTTTATGAAAAACTTAATTCAACTGTTTAATGCTCTATTTTCCAGACCTCCCACCCTCTGGCAAATTCTATTTATGATCGGTTTTGGCTTCTGGGCTATGGCAGCTCTGATGCCCATCTTTCAAAAGAAAGAACTCCAAGAACTGGTGGCTCTATTGGGATTTATCAGTTTACTCTGTAGCCTATGGTTTTTTCTCAGTCAATGGACTTTGCGCTATTTAGGAATAGACTTAAAACCGATTATTGTTTGGTTATTCTTTTGTGTGGTAATTAGTAAAAAACCAAATAAATTGCCAGATGAATTTCTTTGGTTAACCTATCCACAAGTTATCGCCCTGACCCAGATATTACCAGATTTGATCAAAATATCCTCCATCGATCTGCAATCAAGAGAAGGTAAACAGCGCTTACAAAGAAATATTATCATTTTTCTCAGTAGTTTACTGGTCAGTTGCTGGATTTACTTGTACTTTATGATTAATGCATGGGGACAGGAGCATTCAGAATTAATGGATGTGGAAAAAATGAAAAACAGCTTATTTGTGATACCATTAAATCTGGAAAAGATCCGTCCATTCATCAATTAACCCTTATTTTAACTGCTGTTAGACAGACCTATGAATTTTAATCGACTCAGGGTTGTTGCCAATAATGTATTTGCTGAAACCATCCGCGATCGCATTCTCTATGTCCTAGGATTATTCGCGATTATTATAGTATTTATGATCCCCATCATTCGGGAAGTCGCCTCTACCGTAGAAGATAAAATTCTCCTGGATGTAGGTTTAGGATTGATGGAGATTCTAGGGGTAGCGGTTACAGTCTTTATCAGTACGGGATTAATTAACAAAGAGATTGACCAGCGCACCATCTATTTACTGATTGCCAAACCCCTGAATATCTCAGAACTGATTGTGGGAAAATTTTTGGGCATTACCGCAGTTTTAAGTATCCTAGTGGGTGGCATGATGGCAATTTATCTAGGAATTTTAAGCCTGAATCAAACCAGCTATCCGTCATTAACTGCCCTGATTATTTCGGCTCTGTTCCTGGTTCTGAAGCTATCCTTGATTACAGCAGCAGCGATTTTATTTGGAGTCTTTACCCGTTCCTTAGTGGCTCTATTTCTCACGTTTGGCATTTATTTCATGGGCAATTTGAGTGCTGATATGGTTAAACTGAATGCCTTAGTGGAAAATCCCCTGTTTTCCCGTCTGAGCCAAGTCTTGTTTATCATTGTGCCCGATCTATCGCGCTTAAATTTGAAAAACTTAGCGGTGTATGGGATGAATTCTTTACCCGATGCTTTGACTCTGGCAACGAATGCGGGATATGGTATAGTTTACACGATGGCGTTATTAGCTTTAGCCACGATTATTTTTGCTCAACGGGAATTTTGAGATCCCAGTCAGCCAGAGCTTTACTGCTTTCGGAGGGCTTGCCGATACTCCAGCATAGCATCCAAGGGTTCGGGATAATTCACATAGGTTGCCAGAACATTTAAATCCAGATTGGGCAGGAATTGACTGCGCTCTGTTAACCCATAACCCTGTTGTTGTCGAGAATAAACCCAAAACCGATTCTGTTGCCAAAACCACACCTCTGCTACGTCCAAACCTTGATAAATATCCAGTTTATCTATTCCTCCACTTGTTAGCACAACCTCAATGGCAATGTCAGGTAATGCTTTATTCTCTGCAATACAGAAAGAAACATCGGGTTCTGCCCCCCGTTGTCTTGCCTCATTTTTAAATGTAGTCGAACCCAAACCATAAAAACGGATGCGATTTTCCTCTAAATAAACTCCCAACAGTCGCCCAATATTATCCTTAATGATTTCATGTTGACGACTGGGCATGGTTAATTCTAATTTTCCTTCTAAATAATGAACTCGCAATCCCGGAAAGTTATGGTCGAAGTCGATTAAAAGCCCTTCGTAGAGTGACCAACTGACATCGGAAATGGTATATTGTTGATGGGTTTGGTTAGAGTGGAATTCAGGGTATGTGTTGATTTTGTCGAGTAACAGAGGATTCATGCTTTTTTTTAATTCCTAGCGTGATTCTGTGGCAATTGTATCTTACAACTTTACAGGGTAAAACGAACAAAACATGGATATCAGGGAAAAACTCAACCGTCTACAAGTGTTATTTGCGGAAATGGATCGGGCGCTGATCGCCTATTCCGGCGGAATTGATAGTACATTGGTGGCGAAAATTGCTTACGATCAATTGGGCGATCGCGCCCTCGCTGTTACTGCCGAGTCTCCGTCCCTGCTGCCGGAAGATTTAGAGGATGCTAAAGTGCAGGCGGCGGCGATTGGGATTACCCATAAGATTGTCCAAACCCATGAAATGGAGAATCCCAACTATACGTCTAATCCCGTCAATCGCTGCTATTTTTGTAAAAGTGAACTCCACGATACCCTCAAACCTCTCGCCCAAGCTTGGGGCTATCCCTATGTGATTGATGGGGTAAATGGGGATGATTTACAGGATTATCGCCCTGGAATTCAAGCAGCAAAAGAGCGGGGAGCTAGATCGCCTTTGGCAGAAGTTGGGGTAACTAAAGCGCAAGTGCGGGAACTCTCTAAATACCTAGAACTCCCCTGGTGGGATAAACCCGCTCAACCTTGTCTGAGTTCTCGCTTTCCCTATGGCGAAGAAATTACCCTGTCTAAATTACAACGGGTGGGGCGAGCCGAGCGCTATTTACGGCAACTGGGTTTAGCTCAAGTGCGGGTGCGCTCGGAGGGAGAAACCGCCAGAATAGAATTACCGCCAGAACAGATTCAATCCTTTGTTCTCTCTACAAATTTACCAGCACTGGTGCAACAGTTTCAGGGATTGGGCTTTCTCTATGTCACCCTTGACTTAGAAGGGTATGTCAGTGGCAAACTCAATCGCGTTTTAGGGGAAGTGGCTAGAGCATGACTGGGCTAAAATGAGTTATGCAAGTAGTGCGAGCATCTTGCTCGCTAAAAGTCAAAAGCGAGCAAGATGCTCGCACCCCCCCAAAACCTAAAGACACGGGGATAAGGATATGTCTTTAATTCCCCCATTCCCCCATTCCCCCATTCCCCCACTCCTCCATTCCCCCACAATGCTTGACCAAATTGCTAAAGCTTTTGAACGTAAGGATTATCGTACAGCTCAGAATTTGCTGAAGAATTTCTTGCAAAAAGAACCCCAGAATCCTTGGGGAAGGTTGTACGCTGGACGGTTGTATGAGGAACGAGGGAAACCGGATTTAGCTGAACCGATTTATCGGCAATTATTGCGTCAAGCGGAACATCCGAAAATTGTGTCTCAAGCTCGTTCTGGACTGCAACGACTGCAAAGCCAAAAAGAGGCTCAGGAGCAGCAAAAACGGCAAGAGGCGATCGCCCAAGTAACTCAAGATCCCAATCAAGCTAAACCTGGACTCTTAATTATTGAGCCGGTAGTTGGAGATGCGCGTAAAGCGGCAGCAAAAGAGTTTGCCCGAATTATGAATCTGGATTTCTATAGCGCCCAACGCCAACTTCCTGGAAAGTTTTGGCGTTTGCATCGTACCGGTACTATAGGGGCTTTGGGGGTTTATGGTCGAGAATTGCAAGAGGCAGGTATTCCGGCATTTTGGGTGAATTTAGAGAAAATCGAACAGATTCGGGTGTTTCGGGTGCAGTCTATTTCGGAACTGGGAAAAAGTGTGAGTATTATGTGCCAGGATGAATTCAATCAGTTGGGAAGGTTGAGTTTTGAATGGTCAGAAGTGGCGCAACGGGTAGAGGGAAGACTGCCCATTTTTGAATCGGTGGTGATGTTGGATAGTAAGGGTAAACAGGAGAGGGTTGAGCGCACTCAGGATTATGTTTATTTGTGCGATTTACATCTTCCCCAGAGAAATTGTTTATTGCGGTTTTGCGATCGCTCCTTTGAGTTTCATCAGAGTGTGGGCATTGTTTCTCCAGACATTCCACGATCGCAATTGACGACTCGTCTGCAATGGAATCGTTTAATCCAAGTGATGGTGAAAAATTTACCCCAGATTCCGATTTGGTCAGATTTTACGCCTTTTGGGGAGATGGTCTTACAGGAGGCTAAAGTTGTAGCAGATATTAGGGATCTCTTTGGCGCAATTCGCCCCTATATTGATATCTTTCGCAGGGCAGAAACGGATTGGGATCGGGCTTTTGCCTTGTACAGTGGCTTGGTCTTCTGTCGCCCAGGGGATTAAATATTAATGAGAATTGCAATTGTTCACCATGGGGCGATCGCCACGGCTGCCTTACGACGGATGTTAGAAAGTGTGGCTGCCTACCCCGTGATTTGGACAGCATCCAATGGCGTAGAAGCGGTGGCTAAATGCCATCAAAATCGACCCGATCTGATCTTAATGAATCTGGAGTTACCGGCGATCGATGGGGTAGAAACAACCCGGCAAATTATGAAACAGTGCCCCTGTGCCATTCTCATCATGACGGCTAATGGCAAACCAAAGATTGCCCAAGTCTATGCTGCCCTAGAACAGGGGGCGATCGATGCCGTGGAAATGCCCCTTTTGAACGGGACAACCGCCGATCCCACGGATGCATTCCTGTCTAAAGTCGCTTGCATCGGTAAACTGCTTAAGCACTCCTCTTTGACCTCTGTCCATCTCCCGAAACCCTCATCTCCCCCTTTAGTTGCCATTGGCTCATCGACGGGGGGGCCGAAAGCCTTAGCCAGTATTCTTTCCCAACTGCCCGTAAACTTTAGGGGTGCTATTGTGATTGTTCAGCATGTAGATGCCCAATTTTCTAGTGGCTTAGTAGACTGGTTGCGACAACAGAGCCAGTTACCGGTCAGAATAGCGGTTAAGGGCGATCGCCTGCTCTCCGGAACCGTTTTAGTTGCCGGTACTAACGATCACCTCTATCTCAAACCCGACTTAACCCTCGCCTATACCCCAGATCCCCGCCATAACCCCTATCGTCCCTCCGTAGATGTATTTTTCAACAGTCTCGCCGAACATTGCACCCGTCAGGGTATCGCCATTTTACTCACGGGTATGGGGCGAGATGGAGCCGAAGGATTACATTTACTTAAGCGTCAAGGTTGGCATACCATTGCCCAAGATCGAGACAGTTGTGCGGTCTATGGAATGCCCAAAGCAGCTATAGAATTAGACGCGGCGATCGAGGTTTTATCCCTAGATGCTATTGCTAAAGGCATCACTTCTCGGATGGGGAGATAGGGAGATAGAATAACTTAGAAATTGCTGATTATTTTTAATTAACAAATATGGATTCTACAGCAGAAAAAATTACCGTTTTACTCATCGACGATCAACCCATTATTAGTGAAGCCATTAGTCGCATGTTGGCCGATCAAGAGGATATCACCTTTTGCTATTGTAGCGATCCCACGGAAGCCTTTGATTGGGTGGAAAAGTCCCAACCAACGGTTATCTTACAAGATTTAGTCATGCCGCAAATGGATGGACTTTTATTAGTAAAGTTTCTGCGCTCTAATGACTCCTTAACCTCCCATATTCCTTTAATCGTCTTGTCGAGTAAGGAAGATCCAACCATCAAAGCCAAAGCCTTTGAACTAGGAGCCAATGACTACTTGGTAAAACTACCGGATCGCCGGGAAGTCATTGCTCGCATCCGCTATCATTCTAAAGCTTATTTAAATTTCCTCAAACGACAGGAAGCGGAACAATTGTTTAAAGCAGAAATCATGCGTCAAGCTGCCTATATTGAGCAAGTGGGAAAAGTCACTACAGCCGCATCAGAAGTAGAACGGGACAATTTTCAGCCTGATGCTCTAACAGAAGTGGCTCAACGCAGTGATGAGCTAGGACAACTGGCACGAGTGTTTAGTCAGATGGTGAGAACCGTTAAAGCAAGGGAAAAAGAATTAACGGAAGCTAATCAAAAATTGGAGGAATTACTCGCAGCTTTTGGCCGCTTTGTTCCCCATGAGTATCTACGTTTTTTGCGGAAAGAAAGTATCACTGAAGTGCAATTAGGCGATCATGTCAGTAAGGTAATGGCGGTGATGTTTTCTGATATTCGCTCATTTACCACCCTTTCAGAGTCTATGAGCGCTAAGGATAATTTTGCTTTTATTAATACTTATTTGCAACTGGTTACACCCAAAATTCATGTTCATCATGGGTTAATTGTCAAGTTTCTGGGAGATGGAATTATGGCCGTTTTTCCAGATACAGCTAATGATGCATTGGTGGCTGGGGTTGATGTGTTGCAAGCGGTGAAAGAATGGAATCAGGGACGATGTAAAGCGGGAGAAAAACCGATTGAAATTGGTATTGGTCTTCATGTCGGTCATATTATGTTGGGGATGGTGGGGGAACAAAATCGGATGCAGGGAGATGCATTTTCTGACAGTATTAATTTAACGGCAAGGTTAGAAGGATTGACTAAGTTTTATGGGGTTTCTCTGTTAATTTCGGGGGAAGTTTTAGACCATGCAACCAATGCGGATGAATTTCAGTTGCGCTTTTTAGACCGAGCTATTGTCAAGGGACGGAATGAGGCGATCGCCATTTATGAGGTTTTAGATGCAGCCGATGATACCATCAGAGAACTGAAGTTAAAAACCCAATCGGATTTTGAAGAGGGATTACACTTATATCGGCAAAAAGACCAACTTGAAGCCGCTAGAGCTTGTTTTGAGAAGGTGATTACCGTTAACCCAGCAGATAAAACGGCTTTGCTCTATGTAGAGCGAATCAGTCAGTTACTGACTGAGGGTGTGCCAGAAGATTGGCAGGGAGTATGGATTTTTACGGAAAAATAGGGGCATGGAAATGAAATTCAGGATTTTAATCCTGCAAATAAGCCGCTATTCGTTTTAATAATGCCATTCCCACAACCGAATTTCCGGTAGAGTCGAGCAGGGGACTATAAATGGCGATCGCCCCTTGCTGAGGAACTAAAGACAATAATACTCCACTAACACCGGATTTTGTCGGTAACTTCACGAGACGAGAAAAGGCGCTAGAATATTCATATAATCCACAGCTTTGGATTAACTCCATTACCCAGAGTTGATGCTCTGACTGAAGGTTAGCTTGGGAGTTGATTAACCCTAATCCCAATTGTACTAAATCTTCAAGACTCGACGATAAACAACACACCCTTTGATAGGTATCTAATGCCACTGCTTCAGAACTGCCTAAATATCCCGATTGGGCTAAGAGTTGGGTTAAATTCTGATTGATAGCATTCGGTAAAGACTCTACAGACGCGAGAAGTTGTCGATCTAAAAACAAGCGAGTTTGACCATAATCATTGAGCCAATTACAAAACTGTTCGCATTTTTCTATACCTGTTGCACCGGGCAAATGGGAACAAAGGGCGATCGCCCCACTATTGATCATCGGATTTCGGGGAAATCCCCCATCGACTTGTAATTGCGCTACCGAATTATAGGGTAAATCCGAAGGCCAATCACCCACCATCGTCTTAATTTTCCCTAAACCGAACTGTTCTAAAGCATACAGCAACACAAACGGCTTAATCACACTCATCAACGGCACATAACTCTCCCCCCATCCATCCCCCGGACGCTTTAAAGTTTGGACATAAATACCCATATGTCTAGGATCGACCTCAGCCAATTGAGGGATATAACGAGGCAAGCTACCCGATAAATTTAACTGTTCAATTTCCGTTAACCACTGCTCGATCAGAGACCGGGAGATTGTATTAAGATGTTTCACCCTCACCTCATCAAAAAACGGAGCGTAACAAACATTCCATTCCCCCATTCCCCCACTACAGGGCGCAAAGCGCTGTATCGATACCTTGACGAACAAGGGGCCCTCAGCCCCTTGTCTGTCCTCACTCGTTCCCTGGGATATCAACCGGTATTTCGCATTCCCGCCGCAATACCATTAATAGTGAGCAAAGCACCTCGCAGTAATTCGCCCTTACTATAGCGAGAAATCACCCCAGAAGAGCCACCCATATTATGTTCACGCAGGCGACTTAACAGAGACACTTGCAACATACCCAAGGGAATAATCGTACCATTGCGTAACTGCACCGATCGCTGAAGCATAGGTTCTCCATCCAAAAGCCGCTCATGGCTAGTAATCGCCAGAACCACTTGACAAGTGCGATAGAACTCCTCTTTGATTTGCTCAAACACCGGTTCAAGTCTGGCTAACTCATCCTGGGGACAGAGTTTTTCCAGGTAGTGTCGAGAAATATGCAAATCCACCTTAGAAAGGGTCATTTCCACTTTCGAGACAACCATCTTGAAGAAAGGCCATTTGTAGTAAAAATATTGCAGAAGTTTCAAGTGTTCTTCCGGTTCTTGATCGATAAACTCCTGTAAGGCAGTCCCGACCCCATACCAACTCGGTAATAAATAGCGAGCCTGAGTCCAGCTAAACACCCAAGGAATCGCTCGCAGTCCAGAAAGTCCTTTCTTTTTGTCCCCTCCCCGACGAGCGGGACGGGAGCTAATTTGCAGTTGGCTAATTTCCTGGATAGGGGTAGCGTAATGAAAGAAGTCGATAAAATCCGGTTGTTCGTAGATCAAAGAGCGATAGTGCGATCGCGACTTAATCGCCAATTCTTCCATAATCTCATTCCAGGGGTCGATATCATCAAAACCACTGCCCAGAACTCCCGCTTGCACCACTGCGGAGGTCATGGTTTCCAGATGATATAGGGCCAACTCCGGCAAAGAATACTTAGAGGCTAACACCTCTCCCTGCTCGGTGATTTTAATCCGCCCATTAATACTGCGGCTCGGTTGAGCTAAAATCGCTTCATAGGCTGGCCCGCCCCCTCGACCAACGGAACCTCCCCGACCATGGAAAATCCGCAGTTCTACCCCAAAGGGGGAAGCCACCTGTTCTAGCGCTTTCTGGGCTTTGTGAATTTCCCAGTTACTGCTTAAGAACCCAGAATCTTTATTGCTGTCGGAATAACCGAGCATGATTTCTTGCAAAGCCGTTGTTTGCTGTGACAACCCTTCGTAACCGCTCGAAATCGCTGCTCGATAGGCTGGCAACTCAAACAGAGATTGCATCACCTTGGGCGCTCGTTTGAGGTCTTCTACGGTCTCAAACAGGGGAACCACTTGTAAGGTACTCACCCCTGTAGCTGGATCGTAGAGTCCCGCTTCTTTTGCCAATAGCAACACTTCTAGGATATCACTGACATCATTGCTCATGCTAATGATGTAAGTTTGACAGATTTCTTGACCAAATTCCTGCTGAAGTTGACGCACCATGCGTAAGGTTTCGATGGTTTCGTTGGTGGTTTCAGAAAAGGGGAGTTCCCCCGGAATCAGGGGACGTAGGGTTTGCAGCTCTGTGGCTAACCATCTCACCCGTTCTTCTTCCGTCAGGTCATCATAGGGTTTGGGGAGTATCCGCAGGTATGCGGTTATTTCGTTGAGGGCACTGCTATGGTGAGAACTTTCTTGGCGAATGTCAAGATGGGCGAGTTTAAACCCGTAAATTTCCACTTGGCAAATCAGATCTTCGAGTTCTCGGCAATAAAAACCGGTTTCAGTCAAGGAACGATGAATCAGTTGCAGCTCTTTTAGGAAGTTTTCACTCGATAAATAGCTGTGGGTGGTGATGTTGCTTTCGGGAAATCTCGGTCTTCCGTCTTGGCCAATCATGGGCCGATGGGTGACTTGGATTTCCGATTGTAAATTGCGATCGCGGGTTTCCTCTAAGCGTTTGAGAATATACGAGAGTTTGAGGCGATAGGGTTCCTGACGATAGCGGATAGCCAGTTGCTCATAGATCGCTGGAAGTTGCTGCTGGTCTTGTTCTAAGGATTCCAGCAATTCTGGCAATACGTCGCTCCAGTGCAAGGACAAGCTCAGGATATCGATCAGGTGCTTGATTGAATTAATATACTTTTCCAGCACTAGGTTTCGCTGATAGCAGGCGGTTTGCCAGGTTACGGAAGGCGTGACAGAGGGGTTACCATCTCGATCCGATCCCACCCAAGAGCCAAAGGTACAAAACTTGTATTGAGGGGGAGTTAAGGAAGGGAAGGTGGCTTTTAGGGCTTGCTTAAACCTCTGATAGAGTTTGGGAATGGCATCAAAGAGAACTTCTTCAAAGTAGTGTAGGGTATAATCCACTTCATCGAGTACCCTGGGCTTAAATTGATGCAATTCATCAGTACGCCACCAGAGGCGAATTTCTTGGCGCAGTTGTTCGGTTTTTTCATTAATTTTGTTAGCTACCGCCGAGGGAACCGGCCCAGAACTCCCATTCGTTGCCACTACCCCTTCTTCCCATTGATCCAGTTGTTGGAGCAATTTAGCAATCCGCCGTTGCTTATCCCGAATGGTATGACGGACAATTTCCGTGGGGTGGGCTGTAAACACTAAGCGGATATCGAGTTGATTAATCAAAGCTTGAATCTGTCCAGGGGGTACATTCAGTTCTTTGAGTTTAGGAAATAGGGAATGAAATGTACCCAAGTCACGGCGAATTTTACTGAGGTTACCACTCCAAGGTTTAGGTTTGAAGGGTTCAGGGGTAGAGTCTTTGGGTCGCTCCCCACTTCCACTAGGAGATGGATTAGCCAGTGCTGGGGAATCCCAATATTGCTGTTGTTGCCCCCTTTGCTCATAATGCTGTTCAACAATGTTAATGAGCTGGAAATAGAGGGCAAAGGCTCTAGTGGCACGGATGGAGGCATTCAAATCTAAGTTTTCAATTAAGGCTTGGGTTTGAGGGTTAAGCACATTGGGGGCTTGACCTTCTGGGGAGCAGAGGGTACGCATTTCTTGAATTAAGGCGATCAGTTCACTGCCACATTCTTGTTGCAGTACCGACTCCCATAATTGTTCTACTAATTTCAGGCGGTGACGCAAAAGCAACTCAGAAGTTAGGCTCGCTACGACTTCATCGGAGGCGGAGGGCGAACCGTTAACCGATAAGGGACTCAAGCTAGGGTTTGAGGGGTGAAGTGTTGAACTCATCGAATTCTTATCCAGCTAGTGATACTCAACCATTCTAGGGGGTGAAGGTTGCTTTGACGGGAGGGACGATCGATTAGTGAATCGATATTTGCGGGCGGTTGGTCTGCTCTTGATTGTCAAGGGGAGAGGGGGAACAAACTGTCCATAATGAACAGTTTTCTCAGGAAAAGGGGTTTAGAGTGCTATTTTGGCGAATCAGATGCTGGTGGAGTCTGGGTGGGCTGTAGTGAGCAAGGGCAGGCGATCGCCACGAAAAAGTTCTTCCGAGTCTTGACCAACTTGTTGCCAAAACTGGCCCATATTCTTCAGAGCCAAGATCCCCAGGACAACGGGTAAGGTTGTTAAACTGAGAAGGGTTGAGACCCCTGGTGTAGGAAAAGTAGGATAAGCCTCTCGATCGGGTTCAAAGGTGTTAGGAGGTTGCATATTTTTTAGGTAAAACGATATAAAGTTTCTAAGACTCAAGCACAATTGTAATGAATCTAGTTATGGGGTTTTATCTCCCCAACTCATGGCATGATCCATCCCACCTGACTAGCTGAGTTCATCCTGAAAAAGTGGTCTCATCATAGCATAATTCCCTATTCCATCCCATTGTGTAATACCATGCATGGAGACTGGTTTTAACTCTTCCCACTCCCCCTTGATGTCATCTCCCCTATGCCGCCCATGAATTCTACTCACCCAATCGGGACTTGGACAACTCTATCCCAATGGGCCCAAGATCGGATTGGCCCAGAGGTGGGAAAAGTAAAAGTCCGAGTACGGGGCAATATTCTCCATATTCTTTGTGAAAGCGCTCCCCATTCTCCCTCCCCGGATTGGGTAGAATCCCGTTTAGTTGAGGGGTTATCTCAGACTTCCCTAGAGCATCTATTGCCAGAGGATCAACCGCCAATTTACCAAATCTGGATTTATGGCCGGGTGAGCGGGCCCAATTATCCAGAATGGACGAAACAATTGGATCTCGGTAAGCTGGCGATCGCCTCTAACCCCAATCCAGTCAGCTATCGGCATCTCGATCGCACTAAGGCAGAACCGCCAACTTCGACTCCAGAAAACAGCCTGTTAGGGTCTACTGCTGCGGTAGCTGACCCCATGAGTGCGGATTCTTCCATAGGAATGGTGGTCTCGAATCGGAATTTAGCGGCGGAAGGAAATCCCCATGCGATCGCCCGGTATCTGAGTGAAAGCCTCAGTCCCCTGGGAATTGGAGTCAAGGTTAAGGTCAAAACCCTTAAACGCCATAACCACTTAGAGACCGCATTTAAACGGCTCCATGTGGGTATCTACAGCAACTATAGCCCCGATTCGAGCTTGCTAGGCCCCAAAATTGCCGGGCAACTGCGGGAATTAGAACTATCAGGCTTTCGAGATGCGGCGATCGCCTGTCAAGTCCATGGCGAACCCTCCCCCGATTGGGTGTTACTCGTGGATCTCACCCCCCGTTCCGTCATGCTCCACCAATGGGCACGCTGGGGGGATGTGCCCGCGATCAATCGTCTGATTGACCAGGTTTTAGCCCCAGAAACTCAACTGCATATCTCGGCAATTCTCAAAGAATCTACCCTACATCTCTTTTGTCGAGGAACAACGGTTCCCGATCGAGACCGGGTGATCACCAAGATTCAAAGCCTCCTGGATGCGATCGCCCCCCAAGGTATCCATGCGGCCACCATTTACGGTCATCTGAATAATAAATCTACCCCCGCTTGGGTCGATTGGCTGGATCTACCCGCCAAAACCAACAGCAACCTCAATTTATCCACCCTAGAATTAGCCCAAAAGGGCCATCAAGTGGCCCTACAGTTTCTGCTCAATCGCCTGCTCAACCCCGAAATTGAGCAACAACTGAGTACCGGAGGCATTCGCATTCAACTGCTGCTCAAACAAGACCTCTTGCATGTGATGAGTGATGCTCCGGTTTGCCCCAACCAACGGCAAGTCGGCCCCCTAGTAGCCAAGTTCCTGCGTCAACTGAAGATACCGGGGATTGCGGGTGTGCGGGTGTATGGACGCAGAGCAGGGCAGAAACTGCCCCGTTGGAACTACGGTGTTGACTTTAAATCGAGAAAACGGTTGGTTCCGGAATCGCCCCCAGAATTTGCCGCCAGTAGCGCCTATGTGGGGGATCTGATTGCCCTCGATCATGCGCCCCATCGCTGGCAAGATTCCTCCTCTGCTCCATCCATGGGGGCAAAAGATCCCCAGGGAGAATTCGCCCCGCCCCAACAGACGACTCCTGATGCTCACCCTCGGTCTTCCGTTGCTGCTAACAAGAGTCGCCCGAAGGTTTCCTTCATTCAACGCTGCCAACAGGTGTTAGTCAGCAGTGGACTTTTGGCCCCTGATACGGAATCTGAACCCATTGAGGGTACACTGGCCCCTTATTTACCCGTGCAGGAAGCGGCAACAGACTGGGGTAAACCGGAAACCCGTCGCTGGCGGGATCGCCTGAATCCTCAATTGATGATTGCTCTGGTTTGGTCGGCTCTGGGATTGTTGCTCACTCTGGAAATGGATTGGTTTTTGGGGTATAAATTAACTCAACTTGCGAGTCCTAATCCTGCTAATGGGGCGATCGCTCCTGGCTATTTGGGTTTAGGGGGAAATCCAGCTAATGCGAGTGATGAGAGTTTGTTGGCCAATCAGGAGGAAACATCAGAAGAGTGTGAAGACAGCACCTGTTTAAGTCCTCCCTCTCCTTATCCGACGTTTAATAATCAACTGATTGATGAGCATTTGGGGCGCTATCATGCCCTGATGTTAGAGGAAGGTGCGCCCGATGTGCTGATTATTGGCTCATCCCGTGCCCTCAGAGGGATCGATCCGCAGCAGTTGCGCCAGGATTTGGCCGATCGAGGCTATGAGGAGGTGAGTATTTATAATTTTGGCATTAATGGGGCAACGGCGAAGGTGGTGGATTGGGTGATTCGGGAATTGTTGACTCCTGAGCAGTTGCCGAAGGTGATTATTTGGGCGGATGGGACAAGGGCGTTTAATAGTGGCCGGGTGGATCTGACTTATGAGGCGATCGCCAGTTCTGAGGGGTATCAGCAGTTACAAGCGCAAACCTTAACTCGACCGGAGTATGGTACGCCTTGGTCTGGGGAGTCTTCAGCCCAGACTGCTGAGGAGAACCCGGAGGGTTTGCAGGGCTTTTCCATTACCCAGAGCTACGAACAGGCTAATGATTGGCTAGAAGCGGGTTTAGGGTCACTCTCTGCGGTGTATCCCCAGCGCGATCGCCTCCATAAGCAGATTCAAAAAACCCTCTCAGAGATTTTACCTCAAGATAAGTCACCGATGATGCAGGTGGAAGATCCGGAAATGCCGCCAGCAGCGATTCTTAATCCGGATGGGTTTCTGCCCTTCAAAATTCAGTTCGATCCCAAGACTTACTATGAGCATCATCCCCAAGTTTCTGGAGCCTACGATCGCGATTATGAGTTCTTTACTTTAGAGGGGGAACAGGATCAATCCCTGAGAAATTTGATGGCTTATACTCAAGAAATGGGGGTAAGTTTGGTGTTTGTAAATATGCCTTTGACGGATGTCTATTTAGATCCTGCCCGCACTCCTTTTGAGTCTCAGTTTCAGGAGTATCTCCATACTCAAGAAGCCTTGGGTTTACAGGTGCAGGATTGGATGTTGCTGTGGTCTGGGGGAGAATACGGTTATTTTTCCGATCCTAGTCATCTTAATCGTTATGGTGCTGAGGCGATCGCCTCGGAACTGGCTCAAACTTCTGAAATTGACTGGAGGGAACAGTTAACAATTAACAATTAACAATTAACAATGAATAATTAGGGTTTAGGGAAGAGATAATGGTAATCCTGGAGAATGGCGATCGCCACTTGATGCTGTTCTCCATAGATGTTTCTGGACTTGGAGTGTGCTGTTTCATACAATTGCTCTGCTGTGGGGCGATCGCCCAAAAACATATGCACCGCCGCTAAATCTGCCATCAGCAACGGGTATAGGGGATGCTCCTGATAGCGAAACTGACTCGCTAAATCTAGAGCCTCTTGCCACAACTGTCGAGCCGCTTCATAATGGCGTTGTTTAGCGTTAATTTTCGCCAGTCCTCGCAGACATTCGGCAATGGGAATAGCATTGTCTTCCTGGCGCTCTCCTGCTCGTTCCAGCGCCCGACTAAAGTTATCTTTAGCACCGTTTAAATCTTGGTGTCTTAAGCACAATTCCCCTTGTAACTGCAAGCCACGAGCCAAGGAAAATGGGCGATCTTGCCAGAGATCCAGGGCGGTTTGTAAATGCTCCGTGGCTAAAGTGTACTGATTTTGGTAGATATAAAGCAATGCCAGACAATGGTAAGTTGCACCCAGATCGGGGTGGCGATGGGTCGCATTATCGCTCCCAATGGATGCTCGACCCTGCAACGCCTGTAAATAATAATATTCCGCCTTTGAGTAATCCTCGCGCCGCGTATACCACACCCCCAAATAATGACAGCCATTCGCCCCTGTGAGTCCTCCTGACTGCACACAAGCTTCAAACCGAGGAAAAGCCAAATCCAACTCATTGGTCGCCAAATAAAACTTACCCAGATTCAGCATTAGTATCGGCTCAATCATGGCATCTAAAACCGGCTGTTGATCCAGAGCAGAAGCCATAATTTGCACAAAAGGAGCAATACTTTCACAATGGGAGGGCGTAAACTCACTCAAATCACTCGGAAACAGCTTAATCGCCTCGTATAAATAGTCTAAAAGTTTCTGCTGTGTCTCTCGCACCAGAGGATTAACCGGCTCAGGTTTACTCACCTTAGATTGCTCTTGAGCGCGTCTATCCCACTCCCCACCCGTCGCAAACAACCACCTCAAATTATCCTTAATTTCCGTCGGTGCATAGTGCAACCTGAGACTAAACTGACGAATTGGCGAACTCCGTTGACCTCTCCCCTGCTCATCCGTAAACCCCAACCGCTCCCTTCCCATATCCGTTAGCGTATCGCGCAACCCTTCCTTCTGCACCTTCGCAGAACCTAACTGGCAAAACAGCGCCACGCTCCCCTTTTTCGCCGGAAAATTACCCTGCTGACGATAGAACTCAATCAAATTCAATAGCGCAGCAGGAGTCCCCCGTACAAAAATTCCGTAATCCTGACTCCTTAACAGCACCCCTTCCCCAGATGCACGCAACCCTCCATCATGCACTGCACACAACAAAGCAGCCACCAGCACCTCAGCACAAGCCTTACGTTTTGGGTTCCGATATTGGGGACGAGGCATGATCAATTAAAAATTAAAAATTAAAAATTAAAAATGGGTCTGGGTTTAAATTTTCCCAAGCTCTATAGCTTACAGTGTAAGCGTTTGAGAGCAATTTGGGCAAAATGAGTCACCCCACCTTTCCCAAGGAACTAAGATTGGGGTATATCCCCTCATCCCCCAGCCCCTTCTCCCACAAGAGAAGGCTGAAAGTCCCTCTCCCGTGGGAGAGGGATTTAGGGAGAGGGCAAACCCTTTGTAAATCGATGGTTGCCCTCATCCCCCAGCCCCTTCTCCCACAAGAGAAGGCTGAAAGTCCCTCTCCCGTGGGAGAGGGATTTAGGGAGAGGGCAAACCCTTTGTAAATCGATGGTTGCCCTCATCCCCCAGCCCCTTCTTCCACAAGAGAAGGCTGAAAGTCCCTCTCCGACGGGAGAGGGATTTAGGGAGAGGGCAAACCCTTTGTAAATCGATGGTTGCCCTCATCCCCCAGCCCCTTCTCCCACGGGAGAAGGGGAGCAAAAGTCCCTCTCCCACGGGAGAGGGATATAGGGAGAGGACATCACCCCCATTAACCACCATGAACACTTACCCCGACGATTCTAGTCAGTCTTCACAACTCGATACCCACTACGACACCACCCTGGATGTCAATCCTGATTTCCATCCCACTCTACCCGATACCAATACACCCGAACCCTATCCCCACCAGTGGCAACCCCACAGTTGGGACTATACCACTACCAGCTTACACAGCGATCCTACATCTAGGAGCGATCCAGACCCTTATAGCACCTATAACGAACAAACTTATCATTGGAATCACCAGCATTATGACTCTAATCGAGACCAATCCTCCGTTATCGGACATCCTGCTGAAGAAATGAACTATTGGCATCAGCAGCAAAATGATTATAGCTGTGGCATTGCCGCGCAGCAATCGGCTCTTGAACATCTCACCCATCACCACTACTCAGAAGCGCAACTGAGCCACTATGCCCAACAGCACGGCTGGTACGATCCCGCCCACGGAACCCCTAGTGAGGACTTTGGCAAACTTTTGGCAAATCAAGCCCAAGTTCCTGTCGAGAGCCATTTGGGGGCAAATTTAACGGAAATTAGCACCAAATTAAGCCAGGGTGAAGAGGTTTTTGTTGCCGTTAATTCCACCGTCGAATGGTTACCCGAAATCATCGACCCTCATTTACTTGCAGGACAACCCGCCGACCATATTGTACAAGTCATTGGGGAAAAAATTGACCCGCAAACCCAACAAATTACCCATGTTATTGTCAATGATTCGGGTTCACCAGAAGGGCGCGGTGTAGAGATTCCAGTCGAGCAATTTCAAGTCGCCATGGATGCCAGTCATGATTACATGGCATCGACGGAAAGTCACCATCAATCCTCTTGGTTTACCAGCCATTTAGGAAACGCTGAATCCATGACCTTTGGCTGTAAGATTACCTCTTATTCATCAGATCACACGGTTTATCTTGATGGAGATAAAGTTGGCACGTATAACGGCAACAGTTTCTATTGGAAAAATGGCAATGTTGCCGGGAATTGGAATTGCAATAAGCATCATGCCTACAATGCTCATGGACAAGATTTAGGCTATGCCAAAACCTGGTCAGATGCAGCATTATTAATCTACAAGCAAAGTTAGTTAAAACCCAAGAATCGACGGTTGCCCTCATCCCCCAGCCCCTTCTCCCGTGGGCGCTGCCCTGAGCGAAGTCGAAGGGAGAAGGGGGGCAAAAGTCCCTCTCCCAGGGGAGAGGGATATAGGGAGAGGGCAAACCCTCTCAAAAACCCACAAAAAAACGGTGCGTTACATTTCATTATACCAGTTTGCGATCTAATGAAGTACAGCAAGAAAAGATCCCCCCAACCCCCCTTAAAAAGGGGGGCAGTAAAAGTCCCCCTTTTTAAGGGGGATTTAGGGGGATCGAGATGGACTGCATAGCAAAGAAAAAATGTGTTACTTATTGACTAGGATAAACCATCATCATGAGCGAACAAATCACAATTGAAGACATTTACAAACTCTTTCAAACATCGCAAGCAGAAGCTGACCGACGTTCGCAAGAAGCTGACCGCCGCCTGAAAAAACTAGAAAAAACAGTCGCTCAAACCAGTAAAGAAGTAGCTGGATTAACCACACGCTGGGGGCGATTTGTGGAAGAATTAGTGGAACCGGCGGTGGTGCGATTATTCCAAGAGCGAGGCATTGAAATCGACCAAACTTTTTCTCGCGCAAGACAGCGAAGACAGGGATTAGCGATGGAAATTGATATCCTGGGCGTGAATGGTTCGGATGTGGTGGTGGTTGAGTGTAAATCTCGGTTATCTAGAGATGATGTGGATGAATTCTTAGATAAATTGCTAAGATTTAAGCAGTCATTTCCCACTTATCAAACCTATCGCGCCTATGGAGCAGTTGCCGCGATTGAAATTGACCGAGGAGTAGACCGCTATGCTTATCAGAATGGTTTATTTGTGATTCATCCATCGGGAAATACGGTGGAAATTGCCAATGATAGAGGATTTGAACCGCGCACATGGTGAGGGAATGAACAATGAACAGTTGCCCTCATCCCCCAGCCCCTTCTCCCACGGGAGAAGGGGAGCAAAAGTCCCTCTCCCGTGGGAGAGGGATTTTCCGCAAAGCGGACATGAAAGGGAGAGGGCAAACCCCTTGCTAACACACAAAAAATGGTGAATCAATGAACAATTAACAATGAACAATTAACAATTAAATCCTGTAGGGGCGGGTTATACCCAAATCTAGAAATCTCATCCATAACTTCCCTAAACCCGCCCCCACCCTATCGCAAAATCACCAAAAATGGTGCGTTAGATTTCATTATACGAGTTTACGATCTAATGAAGTACAGCAAGAAAAGATCCCCCCAACCCCCCTTAAAAAGGGGGGCAGTAAAAGTCCCCCTTTTTAAGGGGGATTTAGGGGGATCGAGATGCTGTAACGCACCCAACAAAATTATTGGAGGAAATCATCATGAAATCACTACCTGGAAAACAAGGATTTTGGGGAACGGTTTTAGGAACCGTCGGAGGTGTCCTGAAATCCATTTTCTTGCCTAACAAAAATATTGCGGATACCCAACGGGAGAATACAGCAATCATGGCTGCCAATCAACGGGAGATTGCGGAAAGGCGCGAGGAGGTGCAACTGGAAATTGCTCACAAGCAGCAACAAATCCAATTGGAAAGTTTGAAATTGCAATATGTGCAGCAAGAACAACGGCGCACATATGATGCGGAACAAGCTGCATTATCGAGGGAGTTTCACGCTCAACAATCTGGTTTAGCCAGATCTCATCAATCCCAAGAAAATCGGCTCTCGCGGGAATTTCAGGCTGAACAATCGGCTATAGCCAGATCTCATCAATCCCAAGAAAATCGGCTCTCGCGGGAATTTCAAGCCGCACAAGCCGAACTCTCTAGGGAACATCAAGAAGCCCTGACTCGATATATTCAAGACTCGGAAAACCGCCGGTTAGCCTCGCGCATCGAACACGAACAGTGGCTAGAGGCGCAACGGCAAGAATTGCAACGGGAACTGCAAAAAAGCCAGCAGGAATTTAGCTTGTTTATGGCATTCTTAACGGCTAAAATCAATCGAGATAATGATGAAGAGCGGCGCATTTTAGATAACCAACCTTGGCGGACTCCACCTAAACCCCTGATGCAATATTATGAGCAATATCAAGACCGTTTGCCGATTCCGCCTTTGGTGGTGGTTTCGCCTCCGGATGTGGAATTTGACCGCTATCCGAATGCGGGTTCTGGACTGCCGCGAATGGCGAATGATATTGAGGATGAATTGAGCAATTTTTTGGGTCGCCATTATCCGGAACGGGACTCGGAACGCCCGGCAAAACCGATTGCGGGACTGTGGGATACCAACCGGATGAAAGATGGGGCGGCGGTGCTTTCCTTACATTATCTGTTTGCGGCTGTGCCGACGATTATTTTAGAGTCGAAAGTGGCGGGGGATTTGCTCAATTTTTCTCTGTTTTCCTGGGATGCGGGACAACGGGATTGGCAGAAGGAATCAGTTTTATTCCAGTTTTCCCACAAGGAGTTTATTTATGAAGCGCAGCGAGAGTTGGCGCGGGAGTGGCAGCAGAAGAAAGAGAAACTCACAGAAGCGGAGGTTAAAGAAGCCATAAGTGATGCTAAAGAAAATGAAATTGACGATCATAACTTACAGAAACTGCTGAGAGAAGAAAAACGCATAGCCTCAAATGTCAAAGTTGCAGTTGAATATCGCCCCACGCCTTCGGGTATTGCGCGGCTGAAGAAATATCTCAGTCAACTCCATTGTCTTGCCGCAGGGATGGCGCTGGATGACTATCATTTGCTGCGTCATGGCACTGTGCCGAAAATGCCGGAGTTGCTGGCTGAGTTTATCAAGGGGATGCCTGACTATGAGATGCAACCGCTCCTGGAAATTGTGCTGACTCACTATCAAGCGTTGATAGAAGCGTCGGCTGAAGTGGGGTTGGATGTGCCGAGTTTGCTGTTGGATGTGGCTTTGGCGTTCTCGAATTTACCCGACTCTAGCCCAAGTCAGCAGTTGATGGCAGCGTCTATTGCCCGTTGGCTTTCCCAGCGCCAACTTCCGGTTACGGGTGAAGCGCTGGAGACTCTGGGGAGTGCCCTGAATATTGCCGATGAGGGGTATGTGGCGAAGTTGAATCGGTGTTTGTCGGTGCTGGGAGACTCGCGGCAACTGGATATTGCCCAATCTTGCTATCGTCGCGGGGTGAAACGTCTGCAAGCGCAAGATTATGAGGGGGCGCGGTATGATTTTGAGCAAACGATTACTCTGGCTCCTCGCGCCATTGCCTATTATCAGCGCGGTTTAGCCTATCAGGGGTTGGGAGAACTCCAAAAGGCAATTACGGATTTGGATAAGGCGGTGAAATTGCAACCGAATCAGGCTAAGTTTCATGAGGCGCGGGGGGATGTTTATCGGCAGTTGGAGGATGTGGAGACAGCGCTGGCGAATTATGCCCAGGCGGTAGAGTTGGGTTCTGAGAGTGCAGCGCAGAAGTATGAGGAGTTGCAACGCTGGTGGACGGATGAGCGACGTAAAGCGAGGGAAGCGGAGGAAGCACGGCAACGAGCGGAAGCGGAACAAAGGAGACGGGAGGAGGAGCGACGGAAGGCACTGAGTATTCCGATTCCAGAAAGTAACCTGACTTTGGAGTTGGTGTATGTGGAGGGGGGGACTTTCCAGATGGGAGGAAATCACGCGGTAACCGTGCCGGAGTTTCGCATGGGCAAGTATCCCATCACTCAGGCTCAGTATCAGGCGGTGATGGGGACTAATCCTTCTCATTTTAAGGGGGATAATCGTCCTGTGGAAAAGGTGAGTTGGCATAAGGCTCAGGCGTTTTGTCAGAAGCTCTCAGAACTGATTAAGCAACCGGTGCGGCTGCCAAGCGAGGCGGAATGGGAGTATGCGGCGCGTGGAGGAAACCGGAGTGAGGGTTATGAGTATGCGGGCAGTAATAACCTGGATGAGGTGGCTTGGTATGGTGGTAATTCTGGCAGCGAAACCCATGATGTGGGGGGGAAGAAGGCGAATGAGTTGGGGATTTATGATATGAGTGGCAATGTGTGGGAGTGGTGCGCGGATGAGTGGCATAGTAACTATACAGACGCACCTAACGATGGGAGTATATGGTCAAATAGTGATGAAGGAAATAAAAACCGGCTGCTTCGTGGGGGTTGTTGGCTCGACAATTCTGATAATTGTCGCTCTCGGTATCGCTACTCGAAGGCGGCGGACCCTGGGAACGGCTACTTCGGTTTTCGCGTGGTTTGTCCCTTGGCGATGACTCCGTAGCCCTTTTCTCTTTATTCCTTTTTTCCTTTACACTTGCGTGGAGGGCGGGTTTACAGGATTGATTTGTGAGTGTTCTAGATTTTGGTGAAACCCGCCCCTACGGGGAATGGTTGATAGATTTTGTAGGGGCAGGTTTAGCCAATAATTGTGTTTCCCATCTGCAACTTTTGTGAACCTGCCCCATTCACGTTTGTCCTGGGGTGGGGGCGGGTTTTGAGGATTGATTGGTGGGTGTTCTGGACTTGGGTAAAACCCGCCCCTACGGGGAATTGCATTTACAGCGCTTTGCGCGGTAATGAGGTACAGCAGGGAAAGATCCCCCCTAACCCCCCTTAAAAAGGGGGGAACCAGAAAGTCCCCCTTTTTAAGGGGGATTTAGGGGGATCAAAATGTACCTCATAGCAGCGAAAACTGCTGTATGTTTGATGAGATTTTAAGAGATATTCGCCAAAAAGTTTCCTCTTATCAGTATGTGATGACGACCCATGCAGAAGAAGAGATGGCTGATGATGGATTAAGCATTTATGATGTTGAACAAGGGATTCTTACGGGTGAAATTCTTGAACGTCAACGAGACCGAAATACTTATGAATCTAAATTCCGAATTCGAGGCACGGGTTTAGACAATCAAGACCTAGAAGTGGTGGTTAAATTGGGTCGGACAGGGAAAGTTGTTATCATTACAGTATATGTTTTGTAGCACTCAAGGATAAAAGATTATGTTCTGTGATATTTGTGGCAATGAAGGAGTTAATATTCAAGAGGTCACCCGAACTTATGGGAAAGGAGAGGATTTATTAATTATTGAAGGGATTCCCATCATCAGTTGTCCCCATTGTGGAGAACGGTATCTGAGTGCAGAAACGTTGCACAAGATTGAATCTATTCAGCAACACCGGCAAGAATTGGCGGTTGCTCGTTCTGTAGAGGTGGCCGGGTTTTCTTAAAACTGGCAACTGTTCATTGAACTACAGAGTGGGGGTGGGTTTAGGGAATTGATTGGTGGGTGTTGTAGATTTGGGTAAAACCCGCCCCTACGGGGATCTGGGTGGTTTTCAATTTTTAATTTTTAATTTTTAATTGAACTACAAAGTGCTGTGGCTAAGGGTTCCGAAAGCTCGATAGGCATAAAATACCCTTGAGGATACAAATAATCTTCTCCAGATTCATCAATCACACGAATCATATCCTGCAAATTGGCTTGCCGATCTGGAAGAGTTTGATAAATTTTCCGTAATTCCAAAGAAGCCGGATAACCTTGATTATTAATGCACACTACAAATTCCATAAACTCATTTACTCCAAAATATATTTAATCTTTATTTCTTTTTTACCAATCCCATGAGCTTCATACCAGTGCAATTCAGCCTCACATATGGTTCCATTCTCTAATTCAATGGTAGCAATCCCCTTTAACTTACGCCAGCGACCCGATCCATAAACTTTTCGCAATCGTTCAAGCTCCCGAATAGAGTTGCCAACAGCAATAATTTCAATATTTTGAATTTCCCCAAATATCTCAAAATTCATTTCAGGAATTTATCTTGCAGATTCGACCAGATATCTCGATTAATTTGCTCTGCCAGATTTTCTGCATCTGTTTCGCTTAACTGGCTACGGTTTCTGATGATTTCTAGTTCCAGATAATCTAAGAATTTTGTCATTCGATCCTGACTGATTAAATTGCGATCGATCTTGACCACAATATCTTGATTCTCAAGTGTTATTTCATATAAGGATTTGTTACTCATCCAAACCTCGCCATTATTGATGGTATTTTAAGGATAACATTGTAGGTAATGTTCGCGAACATGAGGCGAAAGCAATTTCCTGGTGGGGTGGGGGCGAGTTTTGGGAATTGATATCATGTCCAGCTAAACAGTTGTCATTGCGATCGCAGATAATCTAAGAATTTTGTCATTCATTTACTAAAAAGGGGGAGTTGAGCAACTCCCCCTTCAAAATCGACCCCAGGTTCAGGACGAACCAAGGGCAAGGCAATGATGAATCTGCTTTTAGTAAGCTAGACCCATACTGCGGGTGGTTTCCGCGCCTAAGTAAACCCGGATACTTAAAAAGTCAGTCGGACAGGCGGTTTCACAGCGCTTGCAGCCCACACAGTCTTCTGTGCGAGGGGAAGAAGCAATCTGTCCAGCTTTGCATCCATCCCAAGGAACCATTTCCAGCACATCTAAGGGACAAGCACGCACACACTGGGTACAACCAATGCAGGTATCGTAGATTTTTACTGAATGAGACATTGAATAAGAACTCCCAACAACAGTTTGATAGTGATATGCTCTCACACTTTATCGACAAACGATAAGGTGTAGGGGGTTGAGTCGGTTCTAGATGGCTCCAGAGAGCTAACCGAGTCATTGAGAACGGAATGCTTGAGCCGCTCTATGGTTTGACAAGTTTAAGTCAGTCCAGTGTTATACCGGATCAAAGCTTAGTTTAGCGCAGGGGTTCAACTGAAATAAACAAAAGGATGAGAAACTTTAAACAACTTGACAATTGCCGATCGCCGCAAACCCAAGAAAAATCTCCCAATCTCCTGCTCCGACTAGGATAGAGGTTCACTTGTCCCTTCAAGCCTAAAATGAATGGCGATCGCCCCTAGCCCTAAAATTAGGGGAACAGGACTGAAGATTTCACCCCAAGGGTCAAATTTTGGGGGTAAACCGCGATATACTCCTGTCGGTAGTGTGGTTGATTAGTCATGGTAGCAGTAGCAATCTTAGCCGCAGGACGGGGAACTCGGATGAAATCTGAGTTGCCTAAAGTCTTACATCCCCTAGGCGGACGCTCTTTAGTTGAACGGGTACTTGAGAGTTGTCAGTTGATTTCCCCCGTGCGTCAGTTTGCCATTGTCGGATATCGGGGCGATTTGATTCAGGAAGCTCTTGCGGGTGTACCCGGATTAGAGTTTGTCACCCAAAGCCAACAGTTGGGAACCGGTCATGCTGTTCAGCAAATTTTACCCTATCTAGAAGGGTTTACCGGAGATTTACTGGTACTCAATGGAGATGTACCCCTATTACGACCAGAAACCATTCGTAATTTGCTGGAAATCCATCAAACCCAGGGTAACGGAGCGACCATTTTAACCGCTCAACATCCCCATCCTAAAGGCTATGGGCGCGTCTTTTCCGATAGTGATAATCTGCTGCAACAAATTGTGGAAGACCGCGATTGTACGACGGCCCAACGGCAAAATCGGCGGATTAATGCCGGGGTCTATTGTTTTAATTGGCCGCAATTGGCCCAGGTTTTACCCCAGTTAAAGTCAGAAAATGACCAGCAGGAATATTATTTGACGGATGCAGTCAATTATTTAGACCGGGTAATGACGGTGGATGTGGAGGATTATCAGGAGATTTTAGGGATTAATGACCGCAAACAATTAGCTACGGCCCATCAGATTCTTCAAGACCGGATTAAGGAGGAGTGGATGAAGGCGGGGGTGACATTGATCGATCCTGATAGTATTACGATTGATGATACGGTACGGATCGCTTCCGATGTGCTGATTGAGCCGCAAACCCATTTGCGCGGCAATACGGCCATTGGGACGGGTTGTCGCATTGGGCCGGGCAGTTTGATTGAAAATAGTCAGATTGGGGAGCAGGTGACGGTTCTCTATTCGGTGATTAGTGATAGTGTGGTGAACTCGAAGACGAGAATTGGCCCCTATGCCCATTTGCGAGGCCAGGCTGAGATTGGAGAAGGTTGTCGCGTGGGCAATTTTGTGGAGATTAAGAAGTCTGAAGTGGGCGATCGCACGAATATAGCCCATTTATCCTATATTGGAGATGCCCAATTGGGTCAACAGGTGAATGTGGGCGCAGGTACGATTACGGCCAATTATGATGGCTATCAGAAGCATAAGACGACGATCGGCGATCGCACTAAAACTGGCTCGAATAGTGTCTTAGTCGCTCCCATTACCATTGGCGAAGATGTCACCATTGGAGCTGGATCGGTAGTGACCAAAGATGTGCAAAATGATGCTCTAGTCGTGGCTCGCGCTCCCCAAAAAGTGCGTCCCGGATGGCGACCGAAGGGGGTTTCTCAGGATGGAGAGATGGGGGGATAGGGAGATGGGGGGATAGGGAGATCTCCTATTACCCATTACCTATTACCCATTACTTAAATTAAAGTGCTTAACTTAATACTTGGAACATCTGGGCTAAAACTGTGTTAGAAAAGAGGAAGCCTTCTGGATCGCTTAGACAGATCTGACCCGTTGAGGGTAGAGGTTGTCCAGGAAGCCAAGGTTGTCCATTCAGGGTGTAGAGGTTAATCCATCCTTGTTGATAGTAGGGATACCAACTCGGACTCAACTGTTGCAAGGGAGGATAACCAAATCGATTGGTTAAGGTCTTTAAAGATAGACCTTCTGCAAGGCGAAGACCGAGCATGAGAGTTTCTAAGAACTGTTCGGTGTCTGAGAGGGGAGGGGTATCTATCACTCCCCCATCTTGCAGCCATTGATAGTAGGTTTGCCGGGTACGCGGTCGGGTAAATCGGATACCATCGATGTAACTGGCAGCTCCCATGCCCCAACCATAGTAGGGCTGATTGTGCCAATAGACTAGGTTATGGCGACAGTGATATCCAGGAAGGGCATAGTTGGAAATTTCGTAGTGATCGTAACCAGCTTGCCTTAAGATTTGGGAGGTGAGGCGATAGAATTGGGCGCTGGTTTCATCAGTGGGCAGGTTGAGTTTCCCCGATTCATAGCGATGCTCGAAGACGGTCATGGGTTCAACGATCAGATCGTATACTGAGAGGTGGGGCGGGGAAATTTCGAGGGCAATTTGTAGGGTTTGTTGCCATTGTTCTAAGGTTTGTTCGGGTAAACCGGAGATTAAGTCGATACTGAAGTTATCGACTTGCGCTTGATGGATGAGATCGATCGCCTGGTAAATTTCGGTGCTAGTATGCGATCGCCCGCAGAGTTTCAACAGATAATCATCAAAAGATTGTACGCCTAAACTGATGCGGTTGATCCCCAGATCCAGAAACCCTTGCAACTTGTCGAGATCGAAGGTTCCGGGGTCAATTTCCATGGAGATTTCGGCGCTGGAGGCTACCCCAAAGTGGCGATCAAGGGTGGTTAAAAGTTGCTCCAGTTGAGCCACACTGAGTAAGGATGGGGTTCCTCCGCCAAAAAAGACCGTATCCAGGGGTAAACCGGGAGAGGGAGTCTGTTCAATTTCAGCGATCAAGACCTCGATATAGTGGGAAATGGCTGGGGAAGAGTCACCCCAGTGGCGATCGCCCACCACTGAAATAGCAAAATCACAATAGAAGCAGCGACGACGACAGAAGGGAATATGAAGATAAGCTGAACGGGGAATTGCCACAGATGGTTGTTGATGCTCCATGAGATCTAAGCCCCAATTCGGTTTACCCTTTTAATTATCTCTTAATTGAATCGATGGGGTTATCTGACAATCTCTTATAATATAGGTTATCTCTATCCTTTATGAGTATGAGTTTAGGCGGTCTCTGGAGGCCCCTGAATATCGATCCCTTCCCAATCAGGTCAAACTTATGATTGATGCAATTATTATCATATCCTTTATCCTAGCAGGAATCGGTATCGGTTTCTACGGCATTGAATTGCTCCCGACCACGGTTTTAGACCAAGTGAGCAATCAAGATGGTCTGCGATCGGTCACGGCTGGGTTTTCTGCCCTGATTATGGGAGCCGTGGGGCTATTTGTGCAAACCTACTATCGGCGCTTAGAGAGCTTTATGCGACAAATGCCCGTAGAAGTCCTGCTCACCCGTTCCATTGGTTTAGTTGTAGGTTTATTAGTGGCTAACCTGATGTTAGCGCCCCTATTCCTCCTACCCATCCCCCAAGAATTCGGCTTTATTAAACCCCTAGTTGCCGTTTTAGGTAGTATCCTATTTGCTTTCTCCGGAATTTCCCTAGCTGATACCCATGGCCGGTCGTTTTTACGACTGATTAATCCCCATAGTATGGAAAGCTTACTGCTGTCTGAGGGAACTTTAAAACCTGCCACTACTAAAATTTTGGATACCAGTTGTATTATTGATGGTCGATTGGAAGAACTCCTGAGTACCAAGTTTATTGAAGGGCAACTGTTAGTTCCTCAATTTGTCTTACAAGAGTTGCAACTGGTGGCCGATGCGGGTAACGATCAAAAGCGGATTCGGGGCCGTCGGGGTTTAGAAATTCTCAACCGGATTCGGGAAACCTATCCAGACAAAATTGCTATCCATCCAGCCGATTATGAAGATATTTCTACGGTGGATGCTAAGTTAGTCCATTTAGCCCAAGAAATTAATGGCACATTGCTGACTAATGATTACAATCTAAACCAGGTTGCCAGTTTACAGCAGGTTTCTGTCCTTAATATTAATGATTTAGCCCAAGCCATGCGCCCAGCCTATTTACCGGGTGACGATCTGGATTTGAAAATTATTAAGCAAGGTCGGGAACCGGAACAAGGGGTAGGATATTTGGATGATGGCACGATGGTGGTGGTGGAAGAAGGGGGGCAGTATATTGGGGTGGAATTGCGGGTGGTGGTGACGGGTGCGCTGCAAACTTCGGCAGGACGGATGATTTTTGCTCGTCCTCAAGCGACGGCGATCGCCTAGGATGAGGAAATTGGCCCTTTGTGTCTCTATTATTCTGATTGAATTATAAGGGTGCGCCCCTTCTCCGATCATGTTTTCAGTTCATCCCCAAATCGAGTATCCAGAAAGCGACGGTTTACTCTTGGCTGACAATACGATTCAGTTTCGCTATATCACTACCATTCAAGGGGGTTTAGATGCTCTTTATTCAGATAACCCGGATGTATTTATCGCGGGTGATTTGCTGTGGTATCCCATAGAAGGGGATAATGAAACTCGTATCGCTCCAGATGTAATGGTGGCATTCGGGAGACCCAAGGGCGATCGCCGCTCTTATAAACAATGGGAGGAAGGGGGTATTGCTCCCCAAGTCGTCTTTGAAATTGCCTCGCGCAGCAACACGCTCAAGGAACTGGAAGAGACGAAACTCAAGTTTTATAACCGTTATGGAGTCCAAGAGTATTATCTATTCGATCCAGAACGAGGAACGTTAAAAGGATGGATGCAACAGCAAGAGGATGAATTACTTCCTATTCCCTCAATGCAAAATTGGGTTAGTCCTTTGTTAAAGGTACGCTTTCAGGTCACAGAAAGGGGTGAATTGGAGTTGTATACCCCTAGGGGGGAAAGGTTTGCAACTTATGTGGAGGCGATCGCCCAACTGCAACGGGAACGAGAAAGAATTCAAGAATTAGAACAAGCTCAACGTGGAGCGATCGCCCCGTTAGCAGCAATGGGACTCGATGCTGAGGCGATCGCCAATATCCTCTCCTTATCCTTAGAGACTGTGCAGAATTATCTCGATTAATGGCCCCTATTCAATCTCAGCAACATTTGGGTATCCGTGAGGAATTAGGAATCATCGCGCTCTGTCTACTCGCAGGGGTGCTGATGGGAATAACTCCTGCTCCTGTCAATGCCTGGCCCCTAGCCTGGATCGCCCTCATCCCCCTCTGGGTGGTTATTCTTAGCTCCGACTCCTGGAAACGTACCCTTAGCTATGCTCTGGTTTGGGGCATCGGATTTCATGGAGTAGCCCTATTTTGGATGACCGGAATTCATCCGATGACTTGGTTAGGTGTTCCCTGGTTAGCGAGTTTGGCGATCGCCCTGGGGGTCTGGATTTTAATTACCCTCTGGGGCAGCGCCCTGGTTACCCTCTGGGCACTCCTATTGAGCCGTTTTACACAGCACAAAAATAGCCTCTACAGAGTATTATTCGGAACCACTCTCTGGTGTCTCCTCGAAGGACTTTGGAGCCGCTCCGATCTCTGGTGGAGTTCCCTATCTTATACCCAAAGTCCATTTAATTTAGCCATTTTGCATTTAGGACAGCTTTCTGGGCCCAATACTATTACCGCTACTTTAGTCGCTGTTAACGGCTTAGTTGCTGAATTTATTTATCATTACTTCTATCATAAAAAGCAGAAAAAGTCAACTCTAATTTGGGCATTTACCCTCCTCTTTTTTGCCCACACAACCGGTTATTTTCTCTGGCAGACATCCGCAGCCACAAAATCCGGAGAAACCTTCAAAGTTGGCATCATTCAAGGCAATATTCCCAATCGGATCAAATTCTATTCTCAGGGATGGCAAAACGCCTTAGCGGGCTATACCCAAGGATACGAAAAATTAGCCGCCCAAGGCGTTGATATTGTTCTCACCCCCGAAACCGCCTTACCCTTTCTCTGGACGAATCAGAACCGGGGTTATCTCCCTCTCATTCAAGCCATCCGGGAGTGGGGAATTCCGGTGTGGGTGGGTGCATTTGGACAAAAGGGCGATCGCCTCACCAACAGCCTCTTTACCCTTGACGGAACCAGTACAATTATCAGTCAATACAATAAAATTAAACTCGTTCCTCTAGGTGAATATATCCCCTTTGAATCCCTGCTTGGCAAACTGATTAATCGGCTTTCCCCCCTAGACGCAACCCTAGCCAAAGGTTCCCCCCATCAAATCATGGAAACCCCTGTAGGCCAAGCCATTGTCGGCATTTGTTATGATTCCGCATTTTCCCAGATTTTTCGCCGACAAACCGCAGAAGGAGGAGAGTTTATCATCACCGCCTCTAATGATGCCCATTATACCGCCCCCATGCAATGGCAACATCACGCTCAAGACATTCTGCGAGCCATAGAGAGCGATCGTACCACCATTCGAGCCACCAACACCGGCTATTCCGCCATTGTCGAACATAATGGTAAAACCCGGTGGATTTCTAATCGCAACACCTATGAAATTCATGCCGATACCATTGAGCGCCGAACCACCCAAACCTTATATATTCGCTGGGGAGATTGGATTGTCCCCCTACTCTGTGTTCTCACCCTAATCAGTAGTAAGGTAGATTTATAGCAAACCTAAAAAATCAACATTTCTCAAACACAACTGAAAGATTATTAGCGGGCATTTCAATCGTATCTAAATGATACAAATCATGAGTCTTAGCCACCTCAATCACATCCTCTAAATTTCGCACGCCCCAAAGCGGATTAGAAGAGCGTAAAGAGCGATCGAAAGCTGCATTACTCGCCGCCGTATGTTCCCCCTTTTGTTTATAGGGGCCATATAAATATAAAATCCCTTGGGAAGGTAATACCTGTTCAGCACCAGCCATCAACCCTAAGCACACTTCCCAAGGCGAAATATGAATCATATTAATACAAACGATAGCCGTAATTTCTGATTTATGGCCATTTAAATCCCAAGGTATATTTTGGGCATCTAAACAAATCGGAGGACACAAAAAATCACAAGGATCATCCGCTTGCCAAGCCTTGATACTCTCTAGTGACTGGGGATTGCAGTCTGAGGGTAACCAAGATCTCGGTTGTAAGTGAGTGGCAAAAAATACCGCATGTTCCCCCGTTCCACTAGCTACTTCTAGAATTTTTCCCCTAGGGGGTAAGACTTGTTGTAAAATCTCTAAGATCGGTTCTCGGTTCCGTTGAGTTGCGGGGGCGTGTTGTCGTAAATTAGCAGTCATGGATTCAGAATTGAGTTAACTTCAGGTAATCTTAATTTTAAGATTACTTGACTAATATTGACAATCCTTTTTAGCTGTGCCACAGTATGCAAAATCTCACCTAAAAATCCTTATTATGATTTCCCTAAAAAAAAATCGGTTTTTTCTTTGATTTTAGTTGCCCTGGTTTCCACACCTCTGTTAATTAGTTGTAACTCAGCATCCGATTCAGAAATAACCGCTACAGAAGCTGAAAATACAACCCTTAAATCAGGTGAGGCTTGCGCCCCAGAAATAACTGAGATCAAGTTTGGAATTTTAGCGGCTGAATCAGAAGAGACTTTAGACGAAATATGGACTCCCTTATTAGAAAAAATGCAAGAGGCGATCGGCCGCCCAGTTTTACCCTTCTACGGAGACTACAGTAACCTCATTAGTGGCATGGCAGAAGAAGAGATTCTAATCGCTTGGTATGGGGGAAAATCCTATATTGAAGCCGCAGAAAAATCCCAAGCAGAAGCCTTTGCCCAAACCGTCAGCAGTCAAGGTTATTTAGGCTATTATGCCCATTTAATTATGCATAAGGATGATCCCTTGCTGGAGCAAATCGATCTCCAAAAAGGCAATGGCGATCAAGTCGTTTTCCAAAATGGTCAGGATCTCACTTTTGCCTTTAATGACCGTCAATCCACATCGGGTTTTCTCGTTCCTGCCTACTATCTCTTTATTCAAAATAATCTTGAACCCCAAGATATCTTTAAATCGGTATCCTTTTTAGGTTCCCATGAAGATACTGCTTTAGCCGTTGCCAATCAAGAAGTCGATGTGGCAACGAATAACAGTGAAGCCCTACAGCGTCTAAAACAATCGAATCCACAAGCCTATGAAAATATCCGTATAATTTGGACTTCTCCCATTATTCCCGGAGATCCCTTAGCCTATCGTCGAGACTTACCGGAGTGCCTGAAAACGGAAATTAAGGACTTTTTCTATAAATTTACTGACCGAGAAATTCTAGAACCCCTAGTATGGTCAGGATTTGACCCAGCCACAGATCGCACTTGGAATGTGATTCGAGAATTGGAAGTGGCTAGAGAGATTGAAACCGTTAAACAGGATGATACCCTCAGCACAGAGGAAAAAGGGACTAAACTAGAAGCATTGCAACAACGGCTTAAAGAACTTCAGTAAACCATGTCTATCCGTATTAAATTTATCCTGGTTACCCTAGCCTGTTTGGTGGTTGTCATGGCCACTGGCGCTTGGTATATCAATCAATTGCAAACTCAGGTTTTGGAAAAAGAAGCCCAAAACCGGACTGAAATGGTGCTGCATTTTACACAAGCTACTCAAGACTATATGACCTACTCCCTACGACCTGCGGTAGAGCAACTTATAGAGGATTTACCCATTGAGGTTTTATCTGCCAATTTTGCTACTCGTGAAGTCGTTGAGGAGTTTAATTTAGCCTTGCCTGAGTATACTTATAAACCCGCAACTATTAACCCGACTAACCCGATAGATACAGCTAATGAATTTGAAATCAGTATTATTGAAAAATTCCGTCAAAATTCTCAGCTAGAAAAATTAACAGGGTACACAACTTTAGATAATGAAGAACGGTTCTATTCAGCTAGTCCAGTGCAGGTTTTTGCGAGTTGTTTGCGATGCCATGGAGATCCAAAAATTGCGCCAAAACCTATTATTCAACGCTATGGATCTATCAATGGTTTTGGCTGGCAAGTGGGCGATATTGTGGGTGCTTTAATGATTTATGTTCCCATTGCTGATTTGCGGGCTAATTTTGCTGCTACTTTGAATAATTTATGGATAACTTTTGCCCTATTAACTTTAATGGTTACTATGGTGATTTATTTTTGGTTTGGCCAATTGGTTGCTCATCGTTTAACTCGGATTTCTGGAGTGATGAGTCAAACCGCAGCTAATCCTACGTCTAAGTTAACTCTTCATGACCGTACTAAAGATGAAATTGGTCGGATGGCTCGGTCATTTAACCGTATGTCTGAAGGTCTGTATCTTCTCTATACTCAACTTGAAGATAAAGTGCGAGAAAGAACTGCACAGTTAACTGAAGCTAATGCCCAAATTAAAACTTTAAATCATAAACTAAGTGCCGAAAACTCCCGCATGAGTTCGGAGTTGGAAATACTCCAGAAAATGCAAGCGATGATTTTACCTAAGCCCGCAGAGTTATCGAAAATAAAGGATTTGGATATTTCTGGATTTATGCAGCCCGCAGAAGAGATTGGAGGTGATTATTATGATGTTTTAGAAACGGATGGAGGGGTGACTATTGGCATTGGGGATGTAACCGGTCATGGCTTGGAAAGTGGGATTTTAATGGTGATGACACAAACCGCGATTCGGACTCTGAAAGAAAGTGGTGAACAGGATTTGATTAAGTTCGCTGATATCCTTAATCGAACATTGTACGACAATGTGCAGAGGATGGAAGCGGATCGAGATTTAACGTTATCAATTTTGAATTATGAGCAGGGAAAACTACAAATTACCGGACAACATGAGGATGTTATTGTGGTTCGTGAATCTGGAGAAATTGAGCATTTGAGTACGGTTGATTTAGGTATTCCGATTGCTTTTGATCGGGAAATTATGCCGTTTTTAGATCGAGTTTCTCTTGATTTACACCCTGGAGATGGGATGGTTCTTTATACGGATGGAATTACGGAAGCAGAAAATAGACAACAACAGCCCTATGGAGTAGATCGTTTATGTGATGTCATTCATCGCTATTGGAATTTAAACGTTGAAGAGATTAAACAAGCGATCTTAAAGGATTTTTATGAGTTTGTTGACCCTCAAAATTTGGTGGATGATATTACAATTTTAGTGATTAAGAGGAAGGAACAGAACTGAGTCCCGTTAATTGGGATTTATGGGGGTTATAATAACAACAGAAAAGTGAATGGCGATCGCTGATGGTTGCTGATTATTTTTTTTAGTGCTATAATTGAGGATCAGAGGAATTTTGATGTCATATTGCAAGAGGAACAATGACGATTGCAGAAATACGAGAGGATGATTACTGTATTCAATATGATTCCTCATTAACTACAGTATACTTTGAGGGTAAACTGAGTCTCAGAGATCCTTCGGAGTACAGCCCTATCAGTGACTTTCTCGAAAATGTGGTCAATTCTAAATCAGGGGATTTAACTTTAGATCTTCAGAAGCTGGAATTTCTGAATAGTTCTGGAATTCGAGTTCTTTCTAAATTTGTTTCTAATATGAAAAAAAATAAGACAGATATTCAGCTAACGGTGTTAGGCTCGAAAGATATTGCCTGGCAAAGTAAATCTTTGAGAAATTTGCAGAAGTTTATGCCAAATTTAGTTTTGGCGATTGAATAGTCTAAGGGGTTAAGAGAAGGAGGATAAAAAACAAGGTTTTACATTGTTTGTTGGGTTTCACTACATTCTACCCAATCCGTCTATTATCTATCTCGTTTGTTCAATTTATTACTAAGATCTATGGTTAACTCCCTCGATTATCTTGAATTTTCCTCCTCTAGCCAATCTCCCCAGGGTGTAGTCATTTTTCTGCATGGTTGGGGAGCCAATGCTCCGGATTTATACCCGTTAGCTGAATCGCTGAATTTACGGGATTATCATTTTATTTTTCCCAATGCGCCCTTTCTCCATCCGCAAGTTCCGGGGGGCTTGATGTGGTATGACTTAAACTTTCCCAATCCTCAACAACTTGAAGCTTCCTATCAACAGCTTAAGGGGTTTTTAGAAGGCGTATCAGAAGAAATTGGAGTTCCTTTAGAAAAAATAGTTTTAGCTGGATTTTCGCAAGGAGGAGCCATGACTTTGCAAGTGGGGTTTTCTTTACCCTTAGCGGGGTTAATTTGTATGAGTGGTTATTTACATTCAGAAGTTGAGTTTTCTTATCAACCTCCTGTGTTCGTCTTTCATGGTCGTTTTGATCCAGTGGTTCCCGTCGCTAAAGGAAAAAATGCCTGTGAGGAGTTACAAAATAAAGGAATTGCGGTAATCTATGAAGAGTTTGATATGGCCCATCAAATTATTCCCGAAGAGTTGGAGCGGGTGCGCCAAGTTTTGGTTAATTGGTTGGGATAGTGTAGGAATTTGCAGGGGAAGTTACAGATGATGAATGTCAGACAAAGAATCTGGAGTTGGGGGGCGATCGCCGCTTTAGCACTCTCTTTTACGGCTTGCGGATCTTCTCCAGAGGAGATCGGCGCTTCTCCTACTCCCGTCGAACCAGTGACGCTGACTCCAGAAGAAGTGCAAAATTATGCCAAAGTCATTCTAGAAATTGAACCCATCCGCCAAGTGGCCCTTGGCCAAGTGCAAACCTTAGTTGATAGTGGTGTAGCGCCGATTATTATCTGTAACGATCCCCAGAGTCTGGCGGGTTTATCTTCGGAAGTGACAGAAGTTATCGTTAATTTTTGTACTCAATCTAAGGAGATTAATGCTAAATATGGCTTTACTGCTACGCGCTTTAATGATATCACCCGTAGCTTAACGACAGATGCTCAACTGAAAGCCCAAATTGATGGAGCGCTGTTAGTGCAAGTGATGAACCCGGAAACGCCTACTCCAGAAACTCCTACAACGGAAACGCCTACTCCAGAAACCCCTACAACGGAAACTCCTACTCCAGAAACCCCTGAAACGGAAACCCCTGAAACGGAAACCCCTGAAACGGAAACCCCTGAAACGGAAACTCCTGAAACGGAAACCCCTGAAACGGAAACTCCTGAAACGGAAACTCCTACTCCGGCAGCAACAGACTTAGGACAGTGATTTTAAGCTTGGAACTGTTCCATTAACCAAGCGGTAGTTGCTGACTGATTTTCTTGACGCGATCGCACTAAAGCTTGCTCTAGGATCTCTAACTGTAATCCCGGTAACACTTGCGACTCGCGAATCCGTCGAGAACTGCCATCAGGGGCGATCGCAAACGCGATAATTTCCTGCTCTTGCACATTCACAATCCAATATTCGGGAATTCCTAACTCCTCATATTGCAATCGTTTTGCTCCCAAATCATCCCCTAGAGAGGTATCCGAGATTTCAATCGCCAAACTCGGTAAAGGATACACCTCTACATCAATCACCCTCGTTCCCCAAGGAATGACATCTGCATTTTCCCCAATATAATAAGACACATCCGGCTGAAACTCAGATACTCCTGATCGACGATAGGAACAATTATCTTTTGCTGTCATTGGTATGCGCTGATGAGCCGCAAAAAAGGAAAGAGCAAACAAAATTAAAGCATGATCGTTAGAATGATCGGAGCCAGTAGCCATGGTTTCAAATCTCATCCTTCCCTGATAATAATAACTTTTGAGCTTGTCTGATTCTGGGGAATCAGCCTGTTGTACAAACACATCCCAGGGAGCAGATAGCCAAGTATTTAACGGGATTTCTGTAGTTAATTGCAATAGAGTCGTCATATCAATTAAAAATTAAAAATTAAAAATTAAAAAGCGCATCTTCATAGAAAAATGGTATAACCTGCAAGTATGATTAGGTTGATTATAGCTTCACTCCTTGAGGTTGGAGAAATGGAATAAGAATCTGGGCAGTGGCTGGAGCGAGTAATACCCCATTACGATAATGTCCAGTAGCCAGCCATACTCGATCGTGACCGGGAAGTTGACGAATAATGGGAGCGGGTTGGTTGTGGGGACGGGGGCGTAAACCTGACCATTGCTCGGTAATCTTTAAATCTTGGAGTCCTGGACAAAAGGCGATCGCCGCTTCAATCACCCGATCGAGTAACTGCTCATCTGCCATCACCTCACCCTGTTCGTCGGGGAATTCCACCGTAGCGCCCACCCAATAGCGCCCCTCTCCTGAAGGCACGAGATGGATATCATCGCAAGTAACGGCGGGTTGAAACTCCGGATCGCCTAGAATTTGCCCTTCATAGGCGATCGCCTGGCCCAAAACGGGACGAATATCTAGAGGACTCTGCAAATATTGAGCTAAAAACGGACTGCCCAAACCCGCAGCAATAATCACCCGATCCCCTTGCCATGCCTGAGATGCAGTTTGCACCCGATAACCTGTATCCTCTGCCACCAGGTTAACCACTTCCTCCCCAAACTCAAACCGCACCCCTCGAAGTTGAGCCGCCTTAATCAAACATTCGGTTAAAATTCTGGGGTGAACCTGGCGATCTTGGGGAGAATACACCGCTCCCAGACACGGCTCAACCACCAAATGGGGACACCGCTCTTGCAGGGTTTCTCGACTCCAAAGGTGCAACTCCCCTCCTTGACGCTGGCGAATTGCGGCTAACTCCTGCTTTTGCTGCCACTGTTGCTCATCCCTGCATAGCATCAAAATCCCTTGGCGGTTATAGGGAATTGCCTGCTGGCAGAGGGTTTCCAGTTCCGGGATTAAGGTATCGTAGCGGCGAATGCTGGTTTGTCGCATCTGCCAGGCTCTACCCTTGGTTTTCTGGCTAATGTATCCCATCAGCACTCCCAAGGCGGCGCTAGTACAGCCTTGCACTCCAGGGGTGCGATCGATGACGGTAATTTCCACTCCCTCTAGTGAGGAGAGTTCGTAGGCGATCGTTGCCCCAATTACACCACAGCCAATAATCAGAATTTTTGTCATCTCGGATTTTTCCTGTTTTATGGAATGAGCAGCAATTGCAGCTATGTTTCCTTAATCCCTTTTCAGGATAGAGTTTTAGCGGATTTATCGATCGCGTCAAATCTGAAATTTTGTAAAGATTTTCCGATTGAGGGAGCGATCGCCCCCAACGGAGAAACCGGGTTTATGAATCCAGATGTGGGTTGAGCGTCCAAAATTGTGGCACAAACCCGGTTTCTAGTATTTATTGTTCTATCGCCTAAGTAATACAGCGCAAAGCGCTATATCACTTCCGATCCGGTATTTTCGATTTTCCCACCATCTGAAAGACAGAATTCATTGAATAAATGGCGAGAGCTGTCCAAATAAGGCTAAATGAGATCAGGTGGGTGCGGGTGAAGGGTTCATGATAGAGGAATACGGCTAACATCAATTGGAATGTTGGCCCGATATACTGGAGAAATCCCAGGGTTGAGAGGTGTAACTTTTTTGCCGCCAGGTTAAACCAGATTAAGGGAAAAGAGGTGACCACACCACAGCCGATAAACAGGAGAGTTAGGGGTAAACTGAGGCCAAACTGACCGGAGCCGGTTCTGCCCCAATGGAAGACGAGGACAAGGGCAATGGGGGTCATCAGGAGGGTTTCCACAGCTAGTCCGGGCATGGCTTGGATGTCAGCAACTTTACGGATGAGACCGTATAATCCAAAGGTTAAAGCTAGACCGATCGCGATCCAGGGGACTTGTCCGAGTTCCCAAATCAGATTACCCACACCGATCATAGCCAGACTGACGGCGATCCATTTCCAAAGGTTGAGGGGTTCTCGCAGAAATACAAAACCGAGGAAAACACTAAATAGGGGATTAATAAAATAGCCTAAACTGGCTTCTAAAACGCGATCGCTATTCACCCCATAGATATAAATGCCCCAATTGAGGGAGACTAGGGTAGCCGTACCCAGGAGGATTGCCAGGGTTTTGGGCGATCGCCACAACCGCTTGATCTCTGTCAGTCGCTGCTGTATAGTCAACACAGCCAACAGCAGCAGAGCCGACCAAATCATCCGATGACAGAGAATTTCCACGGCTGGCACTTTCTCAAACAGTTTCCAATAGAGGGGCAATAAGCCCCAAGCCCCATAGGCCAAAATGGCATATAGAATGCCGATATTCAACTTCATTAGCACTCTTTGCCTTTAATTTTCAGTCAAGACCTCTTCAAAATCGAAATCCGGAGGAGCCAACACATACACCAGTGTGGGCAAGTTCGCCGTCTTATCATGCAAGGTTTCATAATATTGGGTGTATTGGTGGGCTGGAATTAAATCCGGTTTCGCCAGTCCCAAGAAAATTAAATCCGCATTTTGGGAACTTTCATGGAGGATATCTTCAAACAAGCGCCCTTCAGATACAATAACTTGGGCGATCGCCCCCAAACGCAATTGACCGATAAACTGCTCCAAATTCAACCGTGCAGACTCTGCTGCCGTTTCATCTGTCACAATAATTTTGACAAAAATTTGCGCCTGATGCCAAGCGATATCTATCCGCAACAGATAAGCCAACAGTAGCATCAATCCCCCATTAGCCTGCATTCCCCGCCACCAAATATCAATCCGTCGCCGATTGCCAAACCCTCTTTCTGGATTTTCCCGCAACACGATGACACTACGTTTAGCTTGATGTAATTGGGCGATCGTTTCACAATAGCGATCGCGCTGTTCAGCCGACTTACTATCCCCCAACAATACAGTATTAGGAACCAAAGGCCCCAACCCATAGGTTTCCACCAACCGCACAGCCCCCTCGAAGGGATCGGGGGCTGTAATCACCCGTACCAAGGCTTGCACCCCTCGTTTTTCCACATACTCGCGAATCATCACCTGCAATTCTGACTGCTGAGAAAGATCCCGCGATCCTTCGGGAAGCACGCTAGAAATGGTAATTAACCCCCGATTATGGGTGAGCGCATCGGCAAACTCAATCAGGGGCCAGCGCTTGCGGGGAATACCCGATAAAACTAATAAATGGGGCCGCCAGTTTTTGGGGTCTTCCGCATGATCCAGTTGTAGCAGTCCCTCCCGGAGAATCGCCATCCAAATGCCTCGTCGAGCATCCCCCCAAGTGGCTTCCATTTCTCGTCGTTGCAACCAGAGGAAAATGGCCAGGACAATAATTGCTGCCACTACGGTAGCGACTGCATCAATCAAGAACATGACGGCTAAACAGCCGATCGCCCCTAAAATTGAGAGATACCAAGGCACGCGAAAGGCCGGGCGATAGGATGGACTTTGCAAAAACCCTTCAATCCCTGCCGCAATATTGAGAACCATGTAGGTAGTGAGGAAAAACATCGTTAGAATAGGAGCGATCAGATCCAGGTCTCCTAAACAGACTAAGGCCACTGCTACGCCCAAGGTGACAATGGTTCCTATGCGCGGTTCATCTTCCCGACTGCTTCCCGTTCCCAAAAAGCTCAACCAGTTGGGTAGTACCCCATCTCTGGCTAAGGCTTGCAATACCCTAGGAGCGCCTAAAATACTGCCCAAGGCACTCGATAGGGCGGCTCCCCAAACCCCTAATAAGATGGCAGGGGCCCACCAGGACATTTGTTTCATAATTAGGGGATCGGCAATCAGACTTTCTGCATCAGAGCGCATGGCTAAGATGACAGGCAAGATCATATAGATTACATATCCGGTGGCTACAGCGGCCAGAGTGCCATCGGGGATCGAGCGTACCGGATTTCTCAAGTCTCCTGACATGCTCACCCCGGCCATAATGCCGGTTACTGCGGGAAAGAAGACGGCAAAGACTGTCCAGAAGGGGGCGCTATTGTCTGGAGGCGCTCCAAACCATCCCATGGGGGTGACATCGGGAAGGCCGGAACCCCAGGTAAAAGAGGCTAGGGATAGTAAAATTGCCCCCATGATGAAGTATTGGGCTTTAATGGCGACGCTGGCGGAAGTCAGAGCGACAACGCCGACTAAGATTACAGTGATGATGCCTACATAGAGCTGATTGAGTGTGGGAAAGGTTTTGGCCAAACTTTCGGCAAAACCGATGGTATGCAGGGCAATGGAAAGACTTTGGGCAAAATATAAGGGAATGCCTACTGCTCCTCCGGTTTCAATTCCCAGGGAGCGACTAATCATATAGTATGCGCCTCCGGTGCGGACGACGCGATCGGTGGCAATGGCAGAGATGGATAAGGAGGTTAGGAAGGTAATGGAGGTAGAGAGGGTAACGATCGCCAATGTGGGAATGAGTCCCACACTACCGACAACCCATCCAAACCGCAGATAAGTAATTACTCCTAGGATGGTCAAAATTGAAGGGGTATAGACTCCGCCAAAGGTTCCCAAACCGGTTTTTACTGGCTCATCTGAACCCGATATCTGCGAAACTTCGGCGCTGTTTTTTTTCATAGGAAAAAATGAACAATTAACAATTAACATGAGTCACTAACCGATCCCCCATCTCCCCATCAGCTATTATATGGATTCCAAAAGCCGGTCTTGGGGAAGGAAGGAGCGATCGCTAGGGAGTGAGGCAACCGGTTCAGTGAGGGTAAAATCGCCTCTATTCATCCAATTTTTGAGGGCGATCGCCACTTGACGCGATAGGTGCAAACTCGCTAAGGAAGCGCTACGCACTGAGGTTCCTTCGATGGTAATTTTACCACTTTTGAGTTGGGCATAACTGACTAAACCGAAGGTGGGGCGGTTGCGTCGGGGAATGGAAAAATCGACAATGGGAGCCACTAGGTCTTTATCTTGCACGGCACAACATCTAACGACTTCTTCATTCACCACGGGTAGGGGAATACCCACTCCTAGCATGAGGGAAGGGCCATAGTTTTTAAAGTAACAGCCTCTAACCCATTCTCGGCTCATATTTTTAGCATCTCCCACTAAGGCCAGGGTAGCAGCCGGGCCGATGGGGGTACGATTAGGAAGGCGCTTTTGTAGGGGGAAGTGTTGGGTTCCTTCCCAGGTAATATAACCGATCGCTCCTCCAATAAAGATCCGGGTTCCAATGCCGATCCAGCTTAAGTCAGGGTCATTGAGCAGGGGAGAGAGGGCCCCGGTATTGGCGTATACGGCATTACCGAGACGGGGCAGCAGGGGGCCTAAATAGGTATAGAGGGTGCGATCGCCTCCATTGACTCCGACGATAAAGTTTTGGTAGAGATTGCGAGGATTATAGAGATAAAATTGGTTGATGCTCTCTTTGCTAATGGTGGTTTCAAAGGATTCTCTTGGGTAGCAATCTGTACCTTGTCCTAGGGCACGCAAGGGTAAGGATTTGCCTGCAATCAGGTCTTCGATCACCTGTCCTCCGCCTCGTTCTTTGAGGGTTTCACCTTCTCGCGCTTCAGGGATCTGGGTTGCCCCTAAATAGAGGTCTACCGCTCCAAACCCAGAGTAGGCAGGCACGCCATCAATCCAACACTGACGAATTTTAATCGGTGGATCGGTTTGTCCTAGGTTGATCATTGCTCCGGAAGATTCCATGGGTTCAAAGGTTCCGGTGGCGATCGCATCGACCTGTTTGGCGACTTCAGTTACTGTGCTTTCGGCAACTCTAGCTTTCAGTTCTTCTACGGTAACGATCACCGCTTGTTGGCGGCGAATTTTATCATTGATTTCGGCAACGGTACGCATGGGTTAAGAGATATCCAAGATAGCGATCGAGGGGGCATTCTGGGTGGATAGGGGAGGAGCAGGAAGCATTTCACCTCGAAAATCTAACAGTTGTACGACAATCAAGTAGGCGATCGCCAAAAACAAGGAGATAGCTCCAGTTAGAATAGCCACCAGTTGAGAACGGTTCATGGTGAGGTGATCCCGAATCAGTTTGCAACAGCTATGATAGCCTAATGTGAGATTTTCATCCTTTACTCAATCTCGATCGCAGTGGGAGAGGGATGAGAACTAGGAGGAGATTGGGATTTACGGATACTAGAATACAGGCGATCGCGCCATTCAAAAAAGGGCTGATAGGAAGGATTATCGGCTAATCCGGGAATCCCTTTACCTTGCAAAGATTCAGGGATATTCAGATAATTGCCTTCCGGAAACTTAATTAAAATACTCAGTCCAGCTACGGCTAAATCAGCTAGGGTGGGGCGATCGCACACCAAATAGGGATGATCGACCAAAATTAAACTTAAGGCTTCTAAATCCTGTTTTAAGCTCTCTTGGGCAGTATTAATTTCTTCTGGACTCAGACCTACTCCATAGCCTAAAACTTGAAATAATTCCTTGGGAACTGTGCCCACAAAAGCTTTGACAAAATCAGGAATGGGACTGGGTAAAATGGCGGTGCGGAAACTGGGGTCTTGACTCAAACCGCCGTATAATGCCTTGCGACTTTTGACTCCAATGGACTCATCTGCCCATTCTTCCATCATCAAGCATAAACCGCGCTGCCGGGGTTCGGTGGGCATAATTGGCTTTTCTGGATACTGGCGATCTAAATAGAGGGCGATCGCCGTAGAATCCGCAATCACCGTATTGCCATCCTTAAGTACGGGCACTTGCCGTTGTCCAGACATCCTCAACAGTTCCAGTTGTCCCATCCCTGGAGTGACTTCAATGGTACGGTACTCTAATTCCTTGTAATCGAGAATCAGTCTAACTTTCTCAGAAAATTGGGAAAATTCAAATTGGTATAGTTCTAACATAATTCCAACCCATGCAACACCAGTCTCAAGATTTACCCTATCACGATCTGCATTCAGAAAAAGCCATTTAAAATGGAAACACGATCGATCCATTTCGAGGTATCCAACCATGTATGCGGTCATTTCTAGCGACGAAATTCAACTGCCGCCAGGCAGTGTGGTGCGGCTACCAGGAACCTGGCAAGAGTATGAAATATTATGCGATCGCCGAGGGGACAGTTCCATTCCTCGCATTAAGTACCATTCTGGAGAAATATTGCTCATGTCTCCCTTACCCAAACACGGACGAGATGCCCACTTACTCGCTGCCATCATCACAACGTTGCTGGATCATCAGGAACAGGAATATGATGCCTTTACTCCAGTGACCATGCAACTGCCAGAAGAAAGCGGTATCGAGCCAGACTATTGTTTTTACATTGACCATTGGCAAGCTGTTTCGGGTAAGGAACGGATTGATTGGCTCCAAGATCCCCCGCCCGATTTAGTATTGGAAATTGATGTCACCAGTTATTCAGATGCCCAGGATTATCTCCCCTATCGAGTGCCGGAAGTTTGGTTATTTCGCCAGCAAAAGCTCTTGATTTACCAACTGCAAGGGGATGAGTATCATGTTCAATCCCAAAGCCAATATTTCCCAGAAGTCAATCTTCCCGATGTGGTTGCCCAATGTTTGGCGATTGCCTATCAGCGCAACACCAGTGCGGCAATTCGCAACTTGAAGCAGCAGTTGGTTGACAGAGATCAAACGAGCAGTTAAAGATCGAGACGACCCGCGCTTAAAGAAGGCGATCGCCAATCCTATAACTGCCCATGACAAACAGTCTGCATCAAAAACCAGGAGATGGATGGTCTCTAGACGAACGGAACCCCAAAATCATTGAATCCTGGATGCCGATTTGGAGCTGGTTTTATCACTACTATTTTCGCGTCCAAACCGACGGTTGGCATCATCTTTCCAACAATGAACCCGTCCTAATTGTCGGCTCCCATAACGGCGGCTTAGTCTCTCCAGACATGATTATGATGATTTATGACTGGTTTCGTCATTTTGGCACAGAACGCCTCGTCTATGGGCTAACCCACCGGCATATTTGGGATCTCAATCCCGGTTTAGCCAAAGAAGCGGTAGCCATTGGTTCGGTGCGGGCGCATCCGAAAATGGCGATCGCCGCCTTCCAGAAAGGAGCCAGCGTCCTCGTCTATCCTGGAGGAGCGCAAGATGTTTTCCGTCCCCATTCTCAACGCCATCAAATCGAATTCGCCGGCCGTAAAGGCTTTATTAAACTTGCTCTGCGCCAAAATGTCCCCATTATCCCCGCCATTTCCTACGGGGCCCATGATACCCTCATGGTCTTAGGCGATATTTATCCCCTGATGAAACAACTCCATCAATGGGGACTCCCTTGGCCCTATAACCTCGATCCCGAAGTCTTTCCCGTCTATCTTGGACTTCCCTGGGGCATTGCCTTTGGCCCCCTACCCCATATTCCCCTACCCATCCCAATTCATACCCGTATTTGTCCCCCCATTCACTTTGATACCTATGGACGCAAAGCCGCCAGCGATCCCGATTATGTCGAGTCCTGTTATCAGCAAGTCCTCACCACTATGCAAGGGGAACTTGATCGACTTATTATCCGTATCACCCCTTAACCCAACCCCAGGCAAAAATCTGCCCAATGTTTAACTCTATCCTCCAGTTTTTGGGCAAATTTTCCCCATTAAATCCCTAAAGCATAAACTTTTCATAAAAAATACATAATCAGAACCCAAATTCTAGTGATAAGATCGCCAATGAGTGCGCTTCGAGGGTTTGTCGTGATCCGTTCTGCGACTTTGGCGATACAGCCAACGCTACCATCCGTCAATGAAAATAACCGCCTTCGGTTATTTGCTGGCTCTGCTAACTTGCTCTTGGCTCAGGAAGTCGCCCGCTATCTAGGGGTGGACTTAGGGCCAATGGTTCGTAAACGGTTCGCTGATGGCGAACTTTATGTTCAAATTCAAGAGTCAATTCGCGGTTGCGATGTTTATTTGATTCAACCGTCTAGCTCCCCCGTCAACGACCATTTAATGGAACTGTTGATTATGATAGACGCTTGTCGTCGAGCATCTGCCCGCCAAATTACAGCCGTTATCCCCTACTATGGTTATGCCAGAGCTGACCGTAAAACTGCCGGTCGTGAATCAATTACCGCTAAATTAGTGGCTAATTTGATTACTGAAGCTGGAGCGAGTCGCGTTCTGGCTATGGATTTACATTCTGCCCAGATTCAAGGCTATTTTGATATCCCCTGTGACCATGTTTATGGTTCTCCTGTTTTAATTGATTATCTTTTAAATAAGCAATTACCCGATCTGGTCGTGGTTTCTCCTGATGTAGGTGGAGTCGCTAGAGCGAGAGCCTTTGCTAAAAAACTTAATGATGCTCCCCTAGCTATCATTGATAAGCGTCGTCAAGCCCACAATGTGGCTGAAGTGTTGAATCTGATTGGAGATGTGGAAGGCAAAACGGCTGTCTTAGTTGATGACATGATTGATACAGCCGGAACTATATCGGAAGGGGCGAGAATGCTGCGCGAAAAAGGAGCAAGACAAGTTTATGCTTGTGCTACCCATGCGGTTTTTTCCCATCCAGCCGTTGAGCGTCTCTCTAGTGGTTTATTTGAAGAAGTAATTGTGACCAATACGATTCAATACCCTGAAGCTAAACATTTCCCACAACTGCGGGTGCTTTCTGTGGCGAATTTAGTTGGGGAAACCATTTGGCGTATCCATGAGGATAGTTCTGTTAGCAGTATGTTCCGGTAAGCATGTAGGGGCGAAAAGTTTTTCGCCCCTACTTAATCAAGTGTAAAATATGAAAATTGTTGTTAATTGTTAATTGTTACAGCAGTTTCCTCTGCTATGAGGTACATTAATGACTGTTTTTAACGATAGCTAAAATGGCTCAAAGCGCTACCCAATCTGTTATTTGTTCCCCCATTCCCCCACTCCCCCACTCCCCCACTCCCCCACTACAGCGCTTCGCGCTGTAATTGTTAATTGTTAATTGATATACTCTAAAAATTCTGGGGGAACGACTCGCACTTCTCCAGATTTACACGGCTCAATATTGATCCAGAGGGCGGTTTTGCTGCGTTTGTTTTCTTGGAAGGTAAAGCGAGTTTGCTGATAAAATTTGGGGTCTACAAATTGGGCGCGATAGAGTTGAATGATTTCATGACTGGGTTGATTCTGATAAGTAAAAATACTTTCGATGCAGCCTAAATATTCGATGTGGGTTAACTTGGCGTTTAATTCTTCCTGAAATTCCCGTTTTAGGGCTTCGCGGGAGGTTTCCCCAAAATCAACTCCCCCTCCTAATGCGCGATAGAAGGTTTGGCCTTTATCTGGATCGTAACCTTCCGAGAGGAAAATGCGATCGCCGTCTCGAATCAATCCCAGAGCAATTACCCGGATTTTCGGCTTCTTCTTGGACATGGTGATTAATATTGCACAAATGTATCTTCAGTGTCCGGAATCGGCCAATCTGCGTTAACCCCACCAATTACTAGGGTTTCAATGGCTACAAACTCCTGACTGAGTTGCCGCAAAGCGTTAATGAGGATATCTAGAGCGAGAGCATCGCTGGTTCCTAAGTCAAACCAACAGCGTCCCCAATTTCCCTCATATTCAAATTCTCCCATATTATGCATCAATGCCATCAGGGAGCGATCGGCTTGTTCCCCATCATAGGTCATATAGCTGAGATCCAAGCCTTCCTCCTGCACTTGCAGATTTTCGGCATTAAATCCGCCCAATTTACCCAGATAATACCAGGCATCAAAGGCTTCTTGTAAATAGAGCTTTTCCGCATCACTGGGGATGGTGCTAAACTCGATCCAGATCCAAACATCAAAAGGGTTAAATTCGCGAAAGATAACATTCATGGCAATTAACAATTAACAATTAAAAATTTAGGGGTTCTTGGTGGATTTTGTGTTGGCGATAATCGCGCCGAGAATGGGGGTGACTTCTTCTGTTTCTGCTTTTAATCCTTGTAAACGGGATTCAGAAATGATGTCAGTCGCCAGCAAAAGACGTAACCAATAGTCTGTCTCGCGGGCTTCTTTCAAGGCGATATTGAGTTTGTTCACAAAATCCGCCTTACTTTGAGCCGCTTGTGCCTCTTCTACATTAGCACCAATGGATGTACCAGAGCGGAGCAACTGCTTCCCCAAGGTTTGCCCGACTCCTGAAGCCTGTTCCTCTAAATACTGGCACAGTTTGACAATCCTTAATGCTAACTTAAAAGTGCGATCGCAAATATCCTTCTTCTACATTCTTATTTAATCGATCTCTAAAAATCATTTTTAATTTTTAATTTTTAATTTTTAATTTTTAATTGACTCGTAGGGGCGGATTTCACCAACCATTCATAAATCCCAAGCGTAACCTCTGTATTCATGTCGCGCAGCGAAACCCGCCCCCACACGACATCGAGACCATCAATCAATTAAAAATTAAAACCGTTTCTTTTGGATTTTTGATATTTTTTTTGCAACCGATAACTTTGGTAAACCACTTCATATTCATCCGCCAACTCTCCCTGGAGTTTCTGCCATAACTCCAGACCTTTTGACTCAAATAAATCCGCATCTTCAGAGCATTTAAACCCGGATTTTGCTGGATCGTCCCAATCTAAAATATTATCATACATTGCTGCCCATGCTTGCAAATCTGCACGGGTTTCTGGGCTTAAAGGTAACGTCATCGGATCGATATCTCCCACCTCACCATCCATATTCCACAATGGATAGCATTCATAATCAGCCATTAGCTTAATGCGTTTAAACATATCTACGATCCTCCAAAGTCTTTCCCACTTCTAGGATTGGCACAAACAATATATCCATTATTGCCTACCGTAACCGCAATATAGCAAATTTGACTGTTAAATGTCAATCGATAAACGGGGCGATTAGCCGTTTGATAGCCAACAGTTTTTCCCTCTAAAACAGCTAGAATGACTGCATCAGCTACTCGATCTTCTGCAATGCCAAGATCAGAAAACTGGTCTTGATGATTGTGCAAAATATGTTGTAATCCAGAATTCAGATCGCCGCTCTCTAGAAAAATTATCTTTCCTGCTGAATTCTTGCCAATTTTGATGATTTCATCGGCGTTATGCTTAATTCCTAACACTTGCAGTTCAGTAATTAAATCCCTATTCATTTCTCATGGTAATGCATCGCAACGTCTTCATATCGGCTTCAAACGCCTCAACATCATAGTTCAGATACAAATTCCGCTTGGCGAGTTCATGCTGAAATTCAATCACCGTTAAACCCGTCCATCCACGGACTTTTCCACTACTGATTTTTCCTTGGTCATAAAGCAGTAGGGAAATTTCCAATTTTAACTCATCCTCAGTCATTGCACTCGCTTCGAGGATATCGTCAGGAATCATTAAACTCATAAGCGATCGAATAATAATGAATCATTCTTTGTATTTTATCATCCATAAACCCAATCCCAAACCCCCGTAGGGGCGGGTTTTACCAACCATCCAGAAATCCCAACCATAACCTCTGTAAACCCGCCCCCACACGATATCGATACCATCAAATCCGGTGGGTTTTTCGGTGGGTTTGGGCGGGTTTACATGATTGATTTGTGGGTCTCCTCAACTTGGGATAAACCCGCCCCTACAATATTTTTAATGGAAATGCTAACTTAAAAGTGCGATCGCAAATATCCTTCTTCTGCATTGTTATTTAATGAGTCTCTAACCCTCATTTTTAATTTTTAATTTTTAATTTTTAATTGACTCGTAGGGGCGGGTTTTACCAACCATCCAGAAATCCCAACCATAACCTCTGTAAACCCGCCCCCACACGATATCGATACCATCAAATCCGGTGGGTTTTTCGGTGGGTTTGGGCGGGTTTACATGATTGATTTGTGGGTCTCCTCAACTTGGGATAAACCCGCCCCTACAATATTTTTAATGGAAATGCTAACTTAAAAGTGCGATCGCAAATATCCCTCTTCTGCATTTTGATTTAATGAGTCTCTAACCCTCATTTTTAATTTTTAATTTTTAATTTTTAATTGACTCGTAGGGGCGGGTTAACCCAACCATCCAGAAATCCCAACCATAACCTCTGTAAACCCGCCCCCACACGGCATCGAGACCATCAGATCCGGTGGGTTTGGGCGGGTTTATATCAATTAAAAGTTATTAGCACCAACTTAAAAGTTCGCAATGGGGTGACAAGTCAGGTGGATATGCTATACTAAGGTTGGAGTGTAAATGAATCGCTCCTATCAGTCTATATTGATTAAAACATCAACTTCAGCGAAAAAAATCGACTCGCCGGAGGCGAGAACCGGCAAAGGGCAAAAAGGCAAAAGAGCAGATGGCTAAAAAGTCCTGGGGGGGAGACGGACAACCCGCAGACCAAAGACGCTGAACTGATCGTCGGGATTGTAGCTGCTCCGAATCGCAGAGCGACAGAACCTAGGATTGTAGCTCCAAGAACCACCGCGTCTTACTCTGTCTTTTTTACTATTCCTTTCATCGCTATTTAGCCATATAGTTCCATCGCTAGGCGCTCCTTCATAACTCTCATGCCACTCATCCGCGCACCATTCCCACACATTTCCATGCATGTCATAAAGACCAAACGGATTTGCCACCTGGAAATATCCCACGGGTGTAGTTTCTCGTCGATATTCTCCTTTTGGCTCTTCGGCATAAGTAGTGTTGCCATTATAGTTAGCTAGTTTTGTGGTTATCGTCTCCCCAAAATTAAACGGCGTTGTTGTTCCTGCGCGACAGGCATATTCCCATTCGGCTTCGCTCGGCAGTCGGTACACCTTTCCCGTATATTGGGACAACCGGGCACAAAATTCCACCGCATCATACCACGTTATGGTTTCCACGGGTCGGTTTTCTCCTTTAAATCTGGATGGCTCAGGCTTTAAATCTCGCTCCACTTTCGGCAACCTCGCTACCGCTTTCCATTGCGCCTGGGTTACTGGATATTTGCCCATGAAAAACGGCTGTACCGTTACTTCATGTTGGGGATGCTCACTACTATACCCTTCTCCTTCTGGACTTCCCATCAGAAACTCTCCCCCTGGTATCGCCACCATCTCCAGGTTCGCGCCATTACACTCTTCACTAAAATATTGCGCTTGTTTCCGCTCCCGGTTAATTTCCTCCCCTCTCCGATTCACCGTCACCACCTCAAACGAGAACCAGCGCAACGGCGTTGTTGCCCGCTTCCGGGGATACTCCAACCGCACCCCTGCCACCTCTTCCGCCCCTTCCTGCTCCGAAGGCACGCCGCGCCCATAGGCTCCATACTCCCGCCCCACCACCAACAACGGCTCAAACCCCCGGCGCAACGGTTCCGCCAGCGTCTCCACCAGCGCCGCCAACTGCACCAACTGCCCCTTATCCTCCGCTAAATACGCCCGTCGCAATGCTTGCGCCAACTCCTGCGCTGCCTCCGTCGGCTGCACATACGCCAGCGCCACCCATCCCTGACGCTCTGCCAACTTCCGGTTCTTCACCTGCTGCTGCACATACTGAACCAAAAAGTCAGATAACGCCCTCAACTCCCCATCATTCAATCCCCGCAACAACTCCTCCCGAATCGACAACTCCATCCGGTACACTTCCTCTAACTCCTGCTGCTCCCCTTTCTCCGACTCCCCCAACTGCATTTGACAGAGATTCGACAACAACACATCCGCCACCCCATACCAAGGAACCGAGGAATCTTTACCGCCATCCTTGCCAAACCGCTCCCACAACCGATACAACAAATCCGGTGTCAGCACCAAGGGAAACGCCCCACACCGCGCCAACCGCAACCACCCATCCCCATACCGCCTATAAAATCCCGCAATTCTGCCCTCTGCGGAAAAGGCATCAAAATTCCCCATTGTTATGGATGTATCCATTGATTGTAGGGGCGAACGGCCGTTCGCCCCTACGGGTTTCGCCTCCCCTCCAGCCACCAACCAATCCCCCAAATCCTGCAACTCCTCCAACCCAAACATCCCCATCCGCCCATCCACCTGGGCAAACCGGGCAATCTCCTCGGCAGACGTATCCCCCCAACGCTGGCGGGGCAACGGATTCAACCAGCCTATCCGCGCCACCGACAACAACCCATACTCCAAAAACCGCTCCGTCTCCTCTATCCGCTCCTCCACATAGCGCCCCCGCGCCGCCCCCGCATCACTGAAAATCACCACCACCTGCTGTTGCTGCCCTTTCCCCAATATCTCCCTCACCCGCACCTGCCGCCAACATTCGGCATCCTCATACACCCGCAACCCCGGCACATTGCGAAAATACCACACCCGCACCCCCTGCGCCGCTTTCAGCAACAGCCGACACAAGGGCTGAAACGGAACCATGGAAGCCGAGCTATCCACCAACAGAATCACCTCAAACCCCTCGCGCCACTGCCGACGATACACCGGAGCGGTAAAAAATCCCCGCCGCGCCACATCCGTCACCGTCGCCACCACATCCACTTCCCGCGATAACTCTTCTGAGAGCATCGGCGACTGTAACCGACTCCAAAACCCCTCCATCTCCCGCCGACTCACGGGAAAATAATTGCGCTCTTGGGGCGACTTCCGCACCGCTTCCCCCACTTCAGGGGCGCTATACCTCTGACTCAACCAGCTCTCAACCGTCTCCCCCGTCTCCTCCCCATCGGGAAACTGGCGCTTATCTACAAGGGGAACAACATTTCCCTTCTCTTCCTCTCCTTTCCTTTCCCCTTGCTCTTGCCCTTGCTCTCGCTGCACCCACTCTCCCAGCGCCACCGTCACCTGCTCCGACTCCTGTTTGCGCCATTGGGCAAAGGCATCATCAAAAATGCGCTGCTCCTGGGGCGACTTCGCCCACACGATGCGAAACAACCGCCCAATTTTATCGGCATCACTAATATCTAACCCCTGTTCCAAGGAACTCACCAATCCCTCCAGCGCCAACCGATACTGCTCAGTCGTCAGATGGAGCGGCTCGCGCAATTGCAAAAATAGGTTCAATAAGGGTGGATTTTTCATGATTTTATTGTACCCGCCCAGGGTCGAGAAACCCGGTTTCTGTATTTCTCACATCAAATTTAAAGATCCCCCTAAATCCCCCTTAAAAAGGGGGACTTTTACTGCCCCCCTTTTTTAAGGGAGGTTGGGGGGATCTAGAGTGTAGGGCAGTGCCCACCCTACAGTAAACTGTAGGGGTAATTCATGAATTACCCCTACAATTTATAAAAAATCTTGCCGTTCTTCTCGCTCTTTCAACAACGCAGTCGCATAGGGTAAATCTTTTTGTCCTAATTTCTCTAAAACCTTGTCCGGTTCATAGCCAATTAACGCCTGAAACCAATCAATCAACTCGCTGGTACTCACCTTGCGCTCGTCCATCTGTTCTCGCAATTCTAAGAATTTATCAATGGCTTGAGTTACCACTTCTTCCGGTGCTTCCTTAAACCGTCCCTCAAGAATTCTCTTCAACTCTTCTTGATTCGGCAATTCAATATAATGATACAGACAACGCCTGAGAAAAGCGCGGGGTAATTTCTTCTCCTGATTGCTGGTAATGATGATAATGGGCGGCTTTTCTTTGTCAGCTTCCCACCACTGATTAATAGGCTTAACAAAATAGCGCCCTTCTTCAATTGTCAATAATAAATCATTGGGAAAATCCCGGTCAGCCTTATCAATTTCATCAATTAACACGACTGTCCAAGCCTCTTTATCCTGAAAAGCATCCCCTAACGGCCCATTTTCCAAAAAATCGCTGGTATTAGCCGGATTTTTTTGACTCTCTTTAATCCCCGTTTGCTGTAACTGCGCGGCTTGCAATCGACCAATATAATCATAGGTGTAAAACCCTTCTTCGGCTTTGCTAGTCGATTGAACATTCCAGAGTCTAAATTTCCAATTAATCTGTTTATATCGTTGACTCAATTCATAAACCAAGGCATAAGCTAACCGACTTTTCCCACATCCCGGTTCCCCCTCCAACAACAGGGGACGCTTGAGCAATAAGGCTAAGTTAACCGCTTCAATCAATTCTGGACTGGGATAATAGGGATAGAGTGTAGTCTGGACTAGCTCGCTCCATTTCCCCGGTTGCGGTTGTTCGTCTCCAGTATATTTTAAGGGTAGTTGAACCATCGTGTTTCTCCGTCAAAGTAATGGCCAAAATTAAATGTTTTATAGATTGTTCTTAAAATAATTTCTACAATGCTTGTAGGGTGGTTTTCATTAGGACTTTGCAACCTACTCTGAGACAAGTTTAAGATTTCCTCAGATAATTGAATCGGATCAAAATTAAATTGTAGATGGGCACAAATTTCATCGAGTTTTTCCTTCAGATGATTGGTTTCTAAATTGATGGCTGGGAGATCGGTAAAATATCTTCTAAGATTTTTATTGCTCCACCAATTATTTGTTTTTCCATGATCCAAGACAATAATCAAGAAGAAAAAAGGGCTAGGATTAATTCCTTGAAGAATATCACGCTTATACCAATCTAAGAAAACGTTCTCTAATCTATGTAAGTCTAAACAATCGATTTTGTCGAAAATTAGTAGAATATTTTTCGATGGATTTACATCTTCAATTCTTTTCACCCCTAATATAGATGGGATATTCCCTAAACATGCAAACAAATTCATATGTTCTAAGTCAAAGTTTAAAGTAACTACATCTTGACTATTTTGATACTCAATAACGTTTCTTTGAATACGTTGCAGCATCCATGCTCTAGTACATTGGCATGGGCTAGATATTTTTAGTAAACCAAGGCGGCGTTTTTGTTTAGCGATCTCGCGAATACCAGAATCAACCTGTTGACAATCTATACCAAGTACCAAGTTATAAAAATTTTCGCGATCGGAATTAGAATAATTATCCTGTGAAGTTTCAGATAAATCATATCCGATAACTCTACAAAACGCTTTGAAATTATCATTATTCTTATTCAACTCTCCCTTCTTAAATCTGTTCCAGCTTGGCTCACTAATTCCCCAGGCTGAAACAATGCCTTGAGTAACTAAGTCCTTTAATAAGTCTAGATCTATTGTTGGATGTTCTCTTTTGAATTTTCCAAATTTCTGGTAATCAATTCTTAGAAGTTCGCCAAAGCGGTCATTTTCAAGATCGGATATCGGGATAGTACAGATATTTGGTGGAAAAATTTTATCAATTATTCCCTTTAAACAGCTTTGTTCATCTCCAAAGATTATCAGCCTGCTGGCTTCCGTCAAAATAGATTTTTTTTGTGGTTTTGTACATCGGTTTAATCCAACTTCTTGGATTTTGTCTTGAATAGCTTTGTGTTCATCCTCTGATGGTTTTGGCATTGTTTGTCAATGTGTCGATGATAATCTGGGACTTTCTATCATATGACCTTGTTTTTGTCAAGTTAGCGATCGCCTTTTTGATCGCCCGATCAACAACCCGATCATCACTACCCATCGCTTTGATCCATGCATTGTAATAGGTGATGAACCCAAGAAATGCTGCTCGCAGTCGCGGGGAAACCCAACCACTGCAAACAACAACAAGGCTATCTCTAATTTAACCATGAGCAGCATCTGGGAGATCATTTATCCGGTATAAATCGTGAAAAATCAACAACGGATCAAAAAGGAAACTGATCGCCAACTAACTGCCCATCTGATTGGTGATGCAGCCAATAACCTCGATACGGTGGTAGATCAACGGTTTGAATTTGTACAAGTCCCGGCAAATGTGGACATCCCCCAAGGCTCCGATCTGCTCATTACCAGCATTCAGGCTGAATATGGGCTGATGATCCTGCTACAAATCCTGGTACTGATGACGATTTGGTTTCGTCGTCGCTAATTCCCAGACTGCAAGAACGTTTGCACCGTTCCATCTGGGTTAAAAACGACACGCAAACGGGGTTGCAGATTACCCTCCAGGGGAGAAACCAACTGTTCGCCGAGTAAAGGCATTCCCGTGCGATCTAAGTAAGTGGATGCGGTTTCTCCTAGGGGGGTAATGCCTTGAACTGTACCATCAGAATTCAGGGAAATATTATACTCAATGGTTCGATCTAAACTTTCTGGGGGACTCCAACGCTGTTCAAAATAGCGCCGGGCTTCAGCAACTTGAGGAATGTTATCAAACAAGCGACTGTCCCCAGTTGCTCTCTCTACCGGAGGAGAGGCGCTTTGAGCTTCTGTAGGCGGAATCACATCATCAAGTTCCGTGGGGGGACGCTCTAAGGAAGGAGGGGGTGCAAGGGCGGGAAGTTCGGCTTCAGAAGCGGGCAAAATAGCGGCTTCTTCCGGTTCTGCTATGCTAGGCGGGGGGGGGATCGAAATGCCCTCGGAAGGGGCGCTCAAGACCGATTCAGGGGGCGGAAAATTAGGTGCAGTAGGGGGAGCAGAGGGCGGAAAATTAGGTGCAGGAGGGAGATTCGCCCCTTCAGGAGTAACGCCACCAATGGGGGGAGGAGGAGGCAGTTTTTCATCGGAGGTCATGGGAGAGGGTGAGGGTGAGGGAACCTCAGAGGGAGCGGGGGGAACGGCGGGAGATTGGGCGATCGAGGCGTTATCATAAAGCTCTGGACTGGGAGCTTGAGTGGCAGTTTCAAAGCTGGCTTGTGAATAAGGATAAAGGTCTTTGAAGACGATGACACTGCTGGCTGTGATGCCAATTCCAAGGAGTAAGCTGGCGGCAAATCTGAGGGGATGGCTGGTTTGAGTGATGGATTTGGCCGTTCGGACTTCTTCCGGCAGAGCCAGGAGATCTAAGTTATATTGTTCGATCGCCGTAGCCAGATCGAAAAGTTGCAGAGCGCTGAGGGTAACGGTAAGGTCATTCTCATCTTCTCCCAGAGGGCCGAGGTTGAGCTGATGTTGGGTGAGGCGTTTGGGTTCGGTTGACGGAGACTGGGTGAGGAGGTTCTGCACCGTAGTGGTGACCGTATCACAGAGAGTTTCCAGTTGAGTGCGATCGCCCTTAACGGTTATTTTAGCTTCCATCCCTTCCCGTGGGTCATCGAAGTGTAACCGAAAGCGCAGATTTTTAATCACCGGTTGTTTCGTCCATCGTGAGAGAGGGGAAGACTGGCCGATAATTTCTAGGGTGCAGGTAGGTGGGGTATAACGTCGGACGACGGAGGAACTCATGGGGTCAATTAAAAATTAAAAATTAAAAATTAAAAATGGGTTTATAGGGAGCGGTCGAGGAGGGCTAACCAAAGACGACGGGGGCCTCCGGGACTAGAGTAAAACAGGAGATCGATTAGGAGTTTGAGGGCTAAGGGGGTAAGCTCATCGGGGGGGATATCTTCACCATCAAGCATTCGCTCTTGATAGGTATTGGTAAAGGTATCGAGATAGTCTCCTAGGAGGGAGATGCTATGGAGGGGGCGATCTTCGGCCGTGAGTTGTTCCAGTAGCCCGACGGCACGGCGAATCAGTTCTTGGTGATTTTGGGCTAATTCACAACAGATTAACACGAGCGATCGCGCCTCTTCCACATCCAGCTTCTTCCGGCCACCACTCCCTTTGCGTAAGGGGTTCGCTTGACGCAAACGCCACAAGTTAACACGATCCGTTACTCCTTCTAGATTCAGTTTACTCGCCGCTTGTAACATAGCTTCCGAGCCAATTCCCGCTAAGGCCTCCAGTGCCAGTAAAATCAGATCTAACTGGGCTTTAATATTATCAAGTTGCTCTGGTTCGGGGACTCGATCCAAAGGCAATGGGGACTGTGATTTAGGTGACTTCACGGGTGAAGGCATACTTTAAGCATAGGGGATGGTATTGATTTTAGTGTGAGTGTTACCGGTTTGGAAACCACATAGCAGAGGAAACTGCTGTATTTGTGGGAGGTCAAAACAGATAAAATTCTCCTAGGGTTAAGCCTTCTATGAGTCCAAAGGCGAGGATAGCGCTACCGAGGGGGACGGTTAGATTATCAATACCAAAGCGAGAAAAGGCTTCTAAGAAGGTGGCAAACAGGGCAACAATCGCCGCACTGATCCAGATTAAGCCCACATTGCCATAAACTGGTAGCAAGATCGCCACACAGATCAGATAGCTGACGGCAAACATGGTAGCCGTTCCTTCCCAAGTTTTTTGTATCGTTCCCAGAACGTAGGGATGAGTGCCAAAATTTTGCCCCACTAAGGCTGCTAGGGCATCGCCCCAAGTCATAATCAAGATCCCCAGAGCGGCATAATAGGGTTGATGCAGGGGCCAAAAGAGGGCAATAAGCAAACCTATACTCACCGCGTAGAAAAATGTGCCCCAACTTTGGCGACCGATGCCATTGATGCCCGGTAGGATGGGAAAAGAGTAGGATAACAAGGCGATCGCACTAAAGACAATCGAAGCCGCTATTCCCACCCAAGCGGGAATATCGAAGAACCAGGCTAACAGGATCGCATTTCCTGAGCCAATATGGACAACTTTGCGAATGATTTCCGCATTAGCCCAAGAATAACGACTCAGCCAGACCGAGGCAAAGAAGATCAAACCTAGCCATAGACTGATGGTGAGAAATTTTAGCTCTAAAGTAAAGACGGGGGAAATGGACACGATCGCCTAGGGTTTCCAGTTCTTGACTGCTCTATGTCTGATTCTGCCAGAATTCGGCCCCCTCTGACCTATATTTTCTGGTTATCCTTAAAATACTCGCGTTCCATGCCAACCCATGAGCGGCAAACTCCGCGTCCAACCGTGAAACTTAAAGAACTGGTTGTTGAAATTGTCATCGATCCTCGCAAGCTCACTCACTATGCCCTAGACCCAGAAAATCCCAAAGGAAAAAATAAAGCGTTGATGTTTGCTCAACATTTAGGTTACACCAAAGATAACTATCAAGCCTTACTCGACCAAATTTACCAAAAAGTTCTCAATGCAGAAGCGATCGCCCAAAGTCAAGACCAATATGGTACAAGATATCAAATCGATCTTGAAATTCAAGGAATCGAACCCGAACAACTCGAAACCGTGCGGACGGGTTGGTTAATTCCCGAAAATGGCCAATACGCTCGACTGACTACCCTTTTTATTAAAAAGCGATCGCCATGAAACCCGAACTCTTCGACCTTGTAGAACTGCTGATCGATTTACCAGAATATCACCTATTCATCGGCGATCGCGGTGCAGTTGTTGAGTGTTTAGACGACACTCACTTTGAAATTGAGTTTTCTAACCCAGACGGAGAAACCACTGCCCTTTGTCCTCTGTCCACTGAGCAATTTATGGTGGTTTGGCAGAGTGAAACTAAACAATGGCTGGCTACTGGCGATAAAATCAAATGGATGAGCGATCGCTTATCTGAAGAAAAACAGGAAGAACTCTTGAATTTTGCCCGCTTTCTCTATCAAAAAGCTTGACACCTTTGACTGAAGTCGCGATCGCCTACTCTTCAGTTTCGGGTTCTTCCCTCTCCTCCATTTCCAATTCTCCAAGAATGCGGGCTAAGGTTGCTTTTAAGGTAGCTGGATCTTGGGGAAAGCCTTCATGGGAACGAGCCGCAGAATGGAATGGAGCGCCCTGGGAGCTGGTATTAGGGGCTAAGATCCAATCCACTTTTCCCGAAGCGATCCAACTTTGCAGTTGCTCATCTTGGCGGATAAATTTCTCCATACCAGAAATTGCCGTTCCTTGTGCATGGGTGGGGGAAAAGGGAATGCGGGGTTTTTCTTCTAAACTGTGGGCGATCAGATACAACAGAGAGCGGTTATAAATGTTAGCGCATTGGTCATTATTTTCCGCTTCATCGGTGAGGGTAAACAGGGTGAATGTACCGATTTTGTCGTCGGCGATCGCCTGGCCGTAGCTTTCATGAAACGCCGACAGGGTGGAGGCTGGGGCCCACAGGGTGCAGGAGGTGATGGGCTTATCATAGCCCACATCACCAGCCAGGAGAGAACCACTAATTAAATCCTTTGTGGTTAACAATTGTACCAAAGGTGCTAAGAGGAGACTCCCTAAACTATGGGCGATGACATGAATTTCTAGATTTGGCTCTTGCTTTTGCAATTGGTCAATATATTGCAAGGTTAGGCGAATCCCCCCATTATAGACCTTGGCTGCTTGCAGCGCTTTGGTTTTCAAGATGCCCCATTGCTGGCTACCCTCTGAACGCACCAGGGGTTCTAGGGCATCATCAAGGCGATCGAGCATGAAGTCCTGATTTTCTGCTACTGTACCTTCCGGTCGGCGCTGCTTCAAGCCATTTTGCAGAATCTGGGTTAAGGTTGCCCCATAATCATTATTCCAGAGGAAGGCGAGGGGATAAATTTCTTGATTGAGGAAGACTTGCCGTAAGTTGGTCATTGCTTCGACTACTTGCTCTTGGGATTTTAAACCTCCTGGGGCGAAGAGACAGAGGCGTTTTTTCTGCCAAGATTGGGTAATGCGGGAGAAGTCTTCAGTTAAAATTCTTTGCAGGGCTTCCGGGGATGTACCATAGGTTCCACTACCCGTTAATTCCCCATCTGCACCAATGCTAATCAGGTGAGGACGCAAGTCTTGATAGGTGTAGGCGCTGCTTTTGTGCCGACCACTGGATTGATTGAGTTTTCTGGGAATGGGGTTATTGAGGATCACGGGCACGCCCAAACGCGCTACCCAAACATCTGTACCGTTGATCAGCCAATCATCGTAGGTGATCAGGGCAAAGCCGTTTTTTCCCCAGGTATTGCCCCAGGAATTTTGGAACCAAAAGCCCCGTTCATCATAGCCGACGAGGGCAAAGGCATGGCCGCCTCGGATGGTTTCTTTGAGGGGGATGACTCCATCGGAGCCAATGCTTTCCCAGCCTTCATGGACGAGACCGGTGGCATAAAGGATACCCACTTCGGCGATCGCACTATGCATGGCTACCAGGTCTTTATGATTGACCCGATAATAGGCTCCCAAGGGCCGTTGGGCGGCATCTGAGGCTTGGGAGTCGTTGAGATCCCGTTTCACTTGGCCGGAGCGATGAGTCCAGATGCGATCGCTACAGACTCCGTGTTTATGCCAGGCTTTCACGGCTCCTCTGGCACTCGATCCTTCGTAGTCTTCTCCCGGCCATTCATCGTAGCGCTTGGCCATAGCATATAACATCCAGGGACTTACCTGAGTGAGATTTTTTAACCCATAGCGTTTGACGAGCAAATAATGGGCAACTGTGGCTAGGGCAAACCCGGTACAAGCCCCTTCCTTGCCTTGATCGAGGATGGGAATATTCCACTTGGTATAGTTTTCTAGGTCGATACGAGCGGGGACTTCGACTAGGGTGGCTTGGTAGAGTTGGTCGCGAAAGTCGAGGGTGTCGGGACGGGTGTCTAGGATGCGATCGACGACTTTGAGGATACTATGCATGAATGGGTAGTTGGTAAAGGGGAATGGGTAGATTGGCCACTGAAGTTAATTTTATGAGGAATTTTAGGGTTAATGGCCATTCATTTGCAAATCTAAACATTTTGTAAAACTGTAGCTGAGATCACAAAAAAAAGCTTAAAAAAACCATAAATTGGATGAGTATATGATAGGGTATCCAAAAACTATGCAGAATCACGGTAACTCCCTCATTGAGAATTTACAAATCCTATCAAAATACAGTGCGATCGCTGTATTTTGGATTGGGTGCATCGTGATATTTGGCTGGTGCTTTGATATTAGTTTACTTAAAAGCGTGCTACCCGGTCTAGTCACCATGAAAGCCAATACTGCATTTGGCTTTGTTTTTAGTGGTCTTTGCCTGTGGGCATGGCATCAAAGCCCACAGACTCTAAAGACTCGGCAGGTCGCTCAAGGCTCGGCTATCTTAGTATTTTTAATCGGTTTTTTAACCCTAATTCAATATGGGTGGAACCTGGATTTAGGCATCGATCAACTGGTCTTTAAAGAGTCCTTAGATGCAGTAGCAACGGCTTCTCCGGGACGGATGGCGATCAACAGTGCCTTAAACTTTTTGATTGTTGGGTTGGCTTTAATAGCCATTGTTTTTAGGCGCAAAAATTATCTCAGTTCCCAAATTTTCACTCTCATGGGCTTTTTAATCGCTTATTTGGGTTTACTGGGTTATCTTTACGGCAACGCCTACTTTTATCAATATGGTTCCGCATTTACGGCGATGGCTCTACATACGGCGATCGCCTTTATTCTGATTACCCTAGGCATATTCCTGGCCAATCCCCACCGAGGATTAGTCTCATTAATTACCATGGAAAATGCAGGCGGAATTTTGGCGCAGCGTCTAATTCTCGCTGCGGTGATCATTCCGCCCTTAGTCTGTTGGGCGATCCTCTTGGGCTATCGTCACCAAATTTACACCGCAGAATTAGGCATTTGCTTATTAGGCATCATCAACGTGATTGTATTTTCGAGTTTAATTGCTTGGAATGCCAGAGCGCTGGGCAAAATCGATCGCAAACGTCATCATGCAGAAACTTCATTAAAACAAGCAAATGAAGAACTAGAACAGCGAGTGCAAGAAAGAACGCAAAAACTCGAACAAACCCTATTTGAATTACGCAGTACCCAAACCCAATTGGTGCAAACGGAAAAAATGTCTAGCTTAGGGCAATTAGTGGCAGGAGTTGCCCATGAAATTAATAATCCAGTCAATTTCATCTACGGCAACTTAAACCATGCCCAAGAATATACCCAAGATGTTTTAAATTTAATTGAACTTTACCAGCAGTATTATCCCCAAAGCGAAGCAGAAATAGAAGCAGAGATCGAAGCTATCGATCTAGAATTTATCAAAGAAGATTTACCCCGTTTAATCAACTCCATGAAAGTGGGTTCAGAGCGGATTAAGGAAATTGTCAAATCATTGCGTAACTTCTCGCGCATGGATGAATCTCAAGTGAAAGCAGTAGATATCCATGAAGGGTTAGATAGTACCTTAATGATTTTGCACAATCGTCTCAAAGCTAAACCCGAACATCCGGGAATTCAGGTGATTAAAGACTATGGAGATATTCCCCTAGTAGAATGTTATGCAGGACAGCTTAATCAAGTCTTTATGAACTTAATTGCGAATGCGATTGATGCCTTAGATGAATATAATCAAGATCGTACCTATGCAGAAATTGAGCAAAATCCTAGCTATATCCGCCTTCAGACTTACCAAGAACAGAATCGAGTAAAAATTGTGATTGAAGATAACGGTTTAGGCATTCCCGAAGAATCTGTTCTCAAGCTATTCGATCCTTTCTTTACCACCAAGCCTGTGGGTAAAGGTACAGGTTTGGGTTTGGCAATTAGCTATCAAATTATTACGGAAAAACATCAAGGGGAATTGGTTTGTATTTCCCAGCTCGGAAAAGGGGCTAAATTTGAGATCACCTTACCTCTAGCCCTTGAAAAATTGCGTTTCTCGGAGAATTTTGGATAGAAAGAGGAAGAAGATCGAAACCCGTGGGGTTGCTAAAGTTTAAAGGGTTTGAGCCAATTTTGGGCAAAGTCGATCGCCTCAGCTTCGGTGGTGACTTTGCCTTGAATTTGGGCGATCTGAATCTCGGTTAATAATGTACCGATTAATTTGCCTTTGGGTAGGTTAAGGGCTGCAATTAAGGTATTGCCAGAAATCGCCGGTTGGGGATAAACCAGGGAATCGTCAGGATTGAGGTAGCGATCGCATAAGGGGGCGATCGCCTCCAGAGCCACCCCTGCCACCCGTGCTAACAGCATCAAAGTGGGAAACACGGGGCGGATCGCCTGAAAGAAAAAATACTGGTCTCGCAGGCTCATTTTCTCCGGGTGCAAGATATCGGGTAACCGTTGCAAAACAGAGAGTGCTGCCCGAATTTCGGCGCGACTCAATTTCAGATTTTTGAGTTCTGCCTCGGCTTTTTGGACTTCTGGAGCAATAAACAGGATTAACTTAGCTAAACTAATTCCATGGGTGGGTTGACTGGCGAGAATGGGTTGATTAAAGTATTCGGGTAATTGAGGCCAGCGATCGCAAAATTCCTGCACCACCCAATCCACCTGATGCACTTGGCTGACGCGCTCGGCACAGGTATGGGGAAACCAACCGGTTAACACCCCATCCTTCCAAGCCCTTTCTAAGGCTTCACTACCAGAAGGCAAATTGAGTAAATAGCCCAACTCCATCCGTACCCGTTCGGCGGCTACCTGACGCAATTTTGGCGCTAACACAATCAGTGTTTCTTGGGTTTGGGAGTCAAGAGTAAAGCCCAGTTGACTCGCTTGGCGATAGGCTCGTAAGAGTCTGAGGGGATCGTCGGCCAAATTTTGCGCCGATACCATGCGGATGACTTGCTGCTGTAAATCTTGACAGCCATCTAGGGGATCAATTAACCTGCGGGTAAAGGGATTATAGGCGATCGCATTAATCGTAAAATCCCGCCGCTTTAAATCAATCTGTAGGCTTTCCCCCTCCTGTTGGGCAAAATCTGCCGTTGCCTTTTCAAACACCACCCGCGCAATTTGCCGCCCGGCATCCAACACCACAAACCCAGCCTGATAAAATCGAGCAATCTGACGAGCCGTTTCTACCGCCTTTTCCGGCAGCACAAAATCTAGATCTAGATAGTCCCGTTGCCGTTGTAGCAAGCTATCCCGCACCGCTCCCCCCACTAAACAGGTATCTTCAGGAAGCCATTCTAAACCAAAGGGCCAAGTTTCTGGACGAAGAGCAGCTACGGTTAAGTCAAGCATGATGGGTTACAATCTGAACATATTTGGGCAACCTAAAGAACGAATAGGTTAGATTAGCAAAAAAGCTGAGGGAAGAGGAGTCTGCTTTATCCTTCTCTTTTTCTATTGTGACGTTTTAGCTTGATGTTGGATTATGTGCATTTGTGTCAATTGCGAATATGTAGACCGTTGCCTTACCTATCATGCCGTGGAAGGTCAACACCAACAACCCCATCTGACAGAAAATCCCGATTTTGAAGCCATCAACCCTGAAATTAATGTCAATATCCGCCATCGGGATCATGAAATTGAGATGGAATGGGATGTCGTTGGGTGCGAGAGTTTTAAGCAAGAACAGGGAAAATGGGCAAGGTTGCGCCCAGGGGAGTTGATTCCTACTTAGCATAGACACAGGGATGGAGGGACGCGCAGATGCGGAGAATTATTGAAGAACTCTGAAATTATTCCCCATTCCCCCATTCCCCCACTCCCCCATTCCCCCATCCCCCCATCTCCCCATTCCCCCATCTCCCCATCTCCACCATGAGCTACTGCTTCAATTTAAACTGTAAAACTCCCCAGAATCCTGGTGAAGCCCAATTTTGTCAAAGTTGTGGCTCGAAATTACTGGCGGGCGATCGCTATCGGGCGCTGCGTCCCTTGGGTTCAGGAGGGTTTGGGCGGACTTTATTGGCGATCGATGAGCATAAACCGTCACATCCTAGTTGCGTGATTAAGCAGTTTTTGCCCCAACAACAGGGAACCCAGAATAGCAGTAAAGCGGCGGAATTGTTCCGTCGAGAAGCCATTCAGCTCGAACCCTTGGGGGAACATCCGCAAATTCCCCAACTCTATGCCTATTTTACGGAAGGCGATCGCCAATATCTGGTTCAAGAATACATTAACGGCCCCACCTTAACCCAAGAACTGACGGAAACAGGAGCCTTTAGTGAGGAGAAAATCAAGCAACTGCTGACGAATTTACTGCCCGTGCTGCAATTTATCGGCGATTGCCACATCATTCACCGCGACATTAAACCCGATAATATTATCCGTCGTCAAGAAGACGAGCAACTCTTTTTAGTCGATTTCGGTGCAGCGAAATATATCCATCTCACCCCCCAACAACAAACCGGAACCATCATCGGTAGCGCCGCCTATACTGCCCCCGAACAACTGCTCGGTAAAGCCACCTATAATAGCGATATTTACAGCTTAGGCGTAACTTGCCTTTATTTACTCACCCAAATTCCGCCCTTTGAACTCTTTGACAATGGAGAAAATAATTGGGTATGGAAAGACTATCTACCCCAACCCATCGATCCAGAATTAACTCAAATTCTCGATAAAATGGTTCATACCGCCACCAAATATCGCTATCAATCTCCCCAAGAAATTCTGACCCAACTTAACCCTTCCACCTATATCAATACTGCCGGATTTTTACCCTTAGAAAAATCTCAATCCAATTCTGAATATGCCCTTTCCATAGCTCCCGCCCCCACCAACCAAACCCAAACCACCCTACAAACTTCAGACGTAAAAACAGAAGTCGAAAACGCTTTAAAATCTACCCTAGATCCCTATTGGGTAAAACTAAAAATTTATTGGGGAAAAAAGCATTTTACCCTATTTCTGATTCGCGATGAAGATACTCCAGTTAATTATACTTATCTGGTTAAAAAAATCGAGGAAACGATCGCTAAATTTTCCTTAGACAGCATAAAAACAGTGAAAATCTATGGACGATTAAGTAAAAACCAATCACCAGAATGGCAAAATATTCTTAATTTAACTTCACCCTTAGAATTCTTCTGGCTACATAAAGCTAAACAAAAATTATCCCATTACTCCGATCAAGAGTTTTGGTTATCCCAATTAGAGAAGAAAGAATTTTGGTTAGATCTACTGTTGTTTAGTTTGATCTCTTTTGTTTTTACTGCCAGAATTATACTACTTAACCCGATTTTGGGTTTTCTAACAGCATTGGGATTTATGTTTGTGCGAAATCTAATGCGCGATCATCCTAAATTTCAAGAAGAACAATGCTTGAAACATTGGGTAGTCATAGGTGGCCTATTAGGATTAATGAATATACATATCTTTTTATCAGATACCTTTGCCTTGATCCTGTCTGCTTTTGTGATTGCTTCCCCCATATTCTATATCAAAGGTGTTTTTAAGTCATAAGAGATTAAGGAACCGGACTTCTCTTTAAACATTCCATCACTAACTTAATGGTACGATTATCAGCTAACATCCAGGGATGAATGAGAACGGGAACAGTGATATTTTTGCCCACGGGAACTTGGGAACTTTTGGCGGGCAAAATCATTAAATCGTTTTTCGTCCAAATGGAGGTAAACTGAATCGAGTTCAATTGCTGGAAATCACGGTTTAAATCCTTTAAAAACTTGCTCTTGGGACGCATTTGCACGCAACCGGGATTTTGGCGCACATAGGCCATTAAACTGCCATAATGGGGAGAGGATAGGGTAATAAAGCGATCGCATCTTTGCAACCCTCCCAAGCGCTGCAAGTAGTACCGGCTAATGATTCCTCCCATGCTAAACGCCACAATATCGAAGCGGGTATCTGGACTAAACCTTCCCTCGACATACCCTTGAATTTGTTCGGCCAATCGATCTAAACCCACCTTACCATTATTGGGCACTAGATCTAGAGCATGGGTCAACCATCCTTGACGCTCTAACACCGCAGACATTTTTCTAAATACGGCTCCAGTATCATCAATACCATGAATGAGTAAAACAGGATTGCGAGTCGCCATAAAAAATCCTCAGCCAGAGAAAATCGGAGTGTTACTAAAAGTGTAACCTGGGCTAATCCCCCTTGCAGTTATGCCATTCTGGGATAAGATTGGGGGGACGTGACAATGAGCGATAATTCTCCTGTGGATGAGCAACTTTTGTTTATAGTCGATACTCCAATTGGCTTTCAAGTTCAAACAACAGTGAGTTACTGGGAATTGATTACTACAATTAAGCATCCGATTATGGAGGGAAGATTAGAAGATGTGAAAGAAACATTGACTCATCCTGATATCATTCATTTGAGTAAGAGTGATTCCCAAGTTTATTTATTTTATAGAGCCGATGGGGATAGAAGATGGGTCTGTGCAGTCACCAAACGATTAAATGGTAATGGATTTTTGATTACGGCTTATCGTACCAGTGCAATCAAAGAAGGAGAAAAGATATGGCAAAAGTAAAAGTTTTTCATGACACCATTGGCAATACTTTGGTAGTTTGGTTCGATGAACCAGAAGATGAATATGAAGTCGAAGAAACCGGAGATGAAGTGATTTTGATGAAGAATCGAGAAGGTCGAGTAATTGGGTTTGAAAAGTTGAATTTTGTTAGAGGTGATACTGATAGAACTCAGGTTAACTTTGAGGCAATTACGGTTAATTAACTGGGGGTTTGACGCAAGGGGATCGGAAATTCACTGTATAACAGAGTAAACTATTGAGATCTCTGAGCCATTATAAAAAATCCTCAGCCAGAGAAAATCGGAGTGTTACTAAAAGTGTAACCTGGGCTAATCCCCCTTGCAGTTATGCCATTCTGGAACATGGGGACATGGAGACGCGAGAAGATATCCCATTACCCATTACCCATTACCCCTATTCTTATGACTAAACCGATCTATTTTCTACCCCTATCCTTGCTACTTACCGGATGCTTGCAAACGACTGCAAACATCTCTGTTATTCCTTCTACTTCACCTAATACCATGATCCAAGCCGCTAACCCGATGGAACCCCCTGCTGATTTGACCACCAACGGCCTCTGGGTGACCTCAAAAGAGGGTCAAACCCAAGTTTTCCCCTTAAAAAACACTTCAGTTAATGCCAAGGTTTCTGGCAATGTTTCCCAGGTGGAAGTAACCCAAACCTTTGAAAATCCATTTGAAGACCCCCTGGAAGCGGTGTATGTGTTTCCCCTGCCAGATGAGGCGGCGGTGTATGATATGGAGATTAAATTGGGCGATCGCATCATCAAGGGTAGCATTAAGAAGCGGGAAGAAGCCCAACAAATCTACGAACAAGCGAGAGCAGAAGGACGCACTGCGGGACTTTTAGAGCAAGAGAGGGACAATATTTTCACCCAATCTTTAGCCAATATTCGACCAGGGGAAAAAATCGAGGTCACTATTCGCTACACGGACTCCCTCACGTTTGAAGGGGGAAATTATGAGTTTGTCTTTCCCATGGTGGTAGGGCCGCGCTATATTCCCGGTAACTCGATTCAGGGAACAGAAGATACAGATCAAGTGCCTGATGCTTCTCGGATTACGCCTCCCGTACTGAAGCCGGGGACGCGATCGGGTCATGATATCCAAGTTTCCGTTAACATTGATGCTGGAGTTCCCATCAGCAATATTAGCTCGACTTCCCATAAAATCTTAGTGCGAACCCAGCGCAATATCACCGAAGTTCAACTCTCGCCAGAAGACCAAATTCCCAACAAAGATTTAGTGTTGCGCTATCAAGTTTCTGGACGAGAAACCCAAGCCACTCTCCTGACGCAAAAAGATCAAAATGGGGGACATTTCGCCGCCTATTTAATTCCCGCTTTAGATTATCAACCCAAGGAAATTATCCCTAAAGATGTGGTATTTCTGATGGATACTTCCGGTTCCCAGTCGGGCGCACCCATTGCCCAATCTCAAGCCTTGATGCGAGCATTTATTCAGGGTTTAAATCCGGATGATACGTTTACAATTATCGATTTTTCCGATACAGCTCGCCAGTTGTCTGCTTCTCCGCTCACCAATACCCCACAAAACCGCCAAAAGGCACTCTCGTATATTAACCAACTCAATGCCGAAGGGGGAACGGAGTTAATGAATGGCATTAACGCGGTGATGAACTTTCCCCCACCTCCAGAAGGACGATTAAGGAGTGTCGTTTTACTCACTGATGGTTATATTGGCAATGATCAGGAAATTATTGCGGCAGTGCAAAAGAATCTCAAACGGGGAAATCGCTTGTATAGCTTTGGTGTCGGCAGTTCTACCAATCGATTTTTGTTGGATAGACTGGCAGAAGTGGGCCGGGGAACCGTGCAAGTGGTACGCCAGGATGAGAATATTGATCCAGTGGTGCAGAAGTTTTTTAGCCAAATTAATAACCCAGTATTGAGTAATATTGAGGTAACCTGGAGCGGTGCAGGAGAGGCTCCAGAAATTTACCCCCTCGCGCCTCCAGATCTGTTTGCTAGTCAGCCGTTGGTGCTGTTTGGACGCAAGGCAGATAGCCAGCCAGGGACGTTAAGTATTCAGGGGGTTTCGGCAGGGGGAAAACGCTATGAACAGGTGTTCTCGGTCAATTTTAGGGGGGATAGTGAGGCAATTTCCCAGCTCTGGGGTAGGGCGAAAATTAAGGATCTGATGACGGGGATGTATGGTGGGGAAACGAAGTCTGGAGTCGATGCAGTGACGCAGACTGCTTTAGATTATCGCCTGTTGTCTGAATATACGGCATTTGTGGCCGTGAGTGAGGAGGTGCGCGTTAATCCGAATGGCGAACGGGTGCGGGTGGAAGTGCCCGTAGAATTGCCCGATGGGGTGAGTTATGAGGGTATTTTTGGTACACCACAAGATCTAACTCTTTCCCAAAGTTCTGGAGCGGTGACTAGAGGAGGATTTGCACCGGCGGCAAGGGTTGCAGCGCCTATGCCTGGTTCTGCGCCACCCCCTCCTGCTCCCCAAATGAATGCTGCGGAAATGGAGGTTGCTGAGGAACAGAAGGTACAAGTAGAGCCGCGCATTGAGGTGGTGAAGGCTGAGGGATTAAGTGAGGAGGCGATCGCCGCTTTAACTCAATATATTCAGTCGATCGCTATTGCTGACGGTATTTCCGGAGATCTCACCTTAGAAGTCTGGACGAATAATGGGCGCGTTCGTCGGGTGCTTCTCGATGAGGAGAATTCCACGATCGCAGACGAAAATGTGATTCAAGCGGTGCGATCGGTTTTACTCGGCTGGCCAGTTCCCCGTTCCGTTCAGGGTACAGTGTCGGTAACCTTGCGAATTCACGGGAATTAACCGATCTTAGAGACAGGGAAACCTGTCTCTTGTAGCGATTGCCCATCTTCGCTCAACGGCGATCGCTCAAAAACTGACACAAAGATGGGAGAGAAATGGGTTTAGCCTTGTTCCCACTGACGAACTTCTTCAACAGACAGTCCCAAGACTTCAGCCACTTCTTCGCTACTCATACCCATACTCAAAAGCCTAGGAATCGCTGCTTTCTGCGCCTGTTCGGCAGCATTAGCTCGTTGATTAGCCATCTCCGCCTCTTCCTCTGGCGTGGGTATCCAATTGCCCTCTGCATCATACCAGCGTAACCATTGTCGCTTTAATCCATGGTATTTCCCGAACCATAATCCCAGTCCTAATTCTAATTCTGGAAACCAGAATCTCGATTCAGTCAGTTCTTGCTCTTGATAGCGATTTCCTTGCAGTTGAAAGACCTGCAACTTGTCTCGATAGCGGTCAAAAACAATATAGTAGGGAATACCGAGAATTTGCTCGTAGACTTCCCATTTGGTGGGCTGTTTGCCCCGTCGCTCCGTTCGACCTAAGTCTTCATTACGGGTTCCTGGGGAAAGCAGCTCCATCATCACTATGGGTGGCACTTCTTCTTGCCAGAATACATAACTTAATCGAGGTTCGGTTTCGTTATACAGGTGAGGCACTCCCACGACAGCATACCAATCCGGTCGCTTGTACCATAGGGTATGTTCGGGGTCATAGTACAAATTTAAGTCACCAGCAACTAGAATTTGTTCGGGGGGATAGATGGGGGGATGAAATGTGGCGCTACAGAGTTCGGCTTGCCACAGATGATACAGGTCAGGCAATCCAGAATCTCCTATTTCTTCACTCGGTAAATCGTACATGGTGGGGAGGGTTTCTTTTTCGGGAAAAGGAGGAGAAACCCGCTTGAAAATAGTTTCGGTGGGAGGCATAGCAATGGAGTTTAGGTTGGGTGGTTGTATTCTAACAATGTAAAAGAGGGGTTATCTTCATAAACATTGGTTTGATGCTTTTTTTAGAGTATTTGCGATCAAAAAAAACAGTTCATCAAGCATCAGCATAAACCTCTTGCAAAGCCTCTTGGGCTTCTTGACGCAATCCACGGGCAATGCGGAACAATTCTAATCCGGTATGTAAATAATGTTCATCATAATTATGAGGAAACCAGGAGAATTCATCAAGACCATCACTAACTTGGTTCAGACAATAGTAGAGATGGGCGGCAATACTGGCAACGGGCCCAGGATTGGGTAGAGAGCGAAACCTAACTTGAGCTTCATCTAATAAGGCGCGACAATTTTCTAAATACAGTTGAAAATTTTCGAGCAATTGCTCATCAAAAGGATCGGCAGAAAGATCATCAATTTCTGCTTCGATAGAGTTCAGAATTTCAAGTAAGGAAATATTGACGGGATGATAAACTCTCACGAGCCATTGTTGCCAATGTCGATCGGGATCTAGATTGGGTTTGCCAGAACGGGGGGGAGATTTGGGGGATTTGGGGCGATCGCCCCCTGGTGTATAAGGAAAATTTTGGCGATCGTAGACTCGGCGACTATGGGGATCGCTCAGGGTTTCATAGGCTAGATTAATCTCCACCATCCGGTCAGCATTACCCGCCATGGGATCGAGATCCGGATGATAAAGTTTCACCAAACGGCGATAGGCTCGGCGAATCTCCTGTGTCGTTGCTGTTGGCTCAATTTCTAGGGTTTGATAGTAATTCACATCTTTTGGTAATGGGTAATTGGCCATTTCCCCCTATCCCCCTATCCCCCCATCTGCTTATTCCGGGTCTTGGAATAACGGCGTACTCAAATAACGTTCGCCAAAACTCGGTTGAATCATTACCATTAATTTACCTTCATTTTCGGGACGCTTACCAACTTGAATAGCCGCACACAGAGCTGCACCACTGGAAATCCCAGAAAGTAAACCTTCTTCTCTGGCTAAACGCCGACCATAGGCGATCGCCTCCCGATCAGAAACAGTCACCACTTCATCAATTAAATCTACCTTCAAAACCTCTGGCACAAAGCCCGCTCCAATTCCTTGAATTTTATGAGGCCCCGGTTGGCCACCCGATAATACAGGAGAAGTGACCGGTTCCACGGCGATCGCCTTAATTTTTTCATTTTTCTGCTTTAGCACCTCTGCCACTCCAGTAATTGTGCCACCAGTCCCCACACCCGCAACAATCATATCCACCTGGCCATCCGTATCTGCCCAAATCTCCTGAGCCGTCGTTTTCCGGTGAATTTGAGGATTCGCTGGATTTTGGAACTGCTGCAACATATAAGCATTAGGGGTTTCTTCCGCCAATTCCATCGCCCGGCGAATACATCCCCCCATACCTTCCGAACCCGGAGTCAAGATTAACTCAGCCCCATAAGCCTTAAGCATCGCTCGCCGTTCTGAACTCATGGTTTCTGGCATTAACAAGATTAACCGATAGCCTCGCGCAGCCGCCACCATGGCCAAGGCAATCCCCGTATTGCCAGAAGTCGGTTCCACCAATACCGTCTTTTCTGGAGAAATTAACCCCTCTTTTTCCGCCGCATCAATCATATTCACCCCGATTCGGTCTTTCACCGATGCGGCTGGGTTCATACTTTCGAGCTTGACCACAATTCTGGCTACACAGCCCTCTGATTGGGGGATGCGGTTCAGTTGAACTAAGGGCGTATGGCCAACTAACTGGGTGATATCTTGTGCGATTTTCATGTTGAACAGGTGAAACGATTAGATAGAGAACTGTTGCCCATTGTCCCAAAGCCTATGGACAACCGGCAAGTTTGAGGTAATAAGTAATCAGTAAAAGCGTAAACGATTAATCCTCACTGCACTATTGTCAAAAAACCGGGTTTCTAGAAACCCGGTTTTTTGTTGCACCTTCCATTAAGAAGCCAGAGAATTAGACATCGGTAGATAGCTTAAATCAACCTGTTCAACTTGGGGCGTGTATCCTAACCAAAACACAGAACGAGACCTAAACTGTTGAGGAGAACCACTAACACCAAATTGGGTGGGCTTAGGAGCCTGGGTATTTCGCCAACCCAGCAAATCCAGCTCCTGTGCAGTAGCATTAGCTACATGAACGGCAGGATTAACAATTTGTACGGATTTGGGCAACAGTTGGCGAATGACCGAATCTAAAAGGGGATAGTGGGTGCAGCCATAAACCAGGGTATCAATATTTTGTTGGAGTAGAGGTTGCAAATAGGAGCGGGCCACCTCATAAGTATAGGGATCGTTAATGCGATTTTGTTCAATCAGGGGCACAAACTCTGGGCATCCCACTTGCCAAACCTGAACCGTTGGGTCTACTTCAATCATCGCTTGGCGATAAGCTTGACTGGCAGCCGTAGCAGGAGTAGCAATCACCCCAATCCGTTTACCCACAGAAACAGCCGCTCTCGCGGCTGGTAAAATCAACCCCAGGATAGGAGTTGAAAACTCACCATTAATGGCTTCTAAGGCTAAGGCATTACTGGTATTGCAGGCCATAACAACCATTTTCACCTGTTGCTCTTCCATCCAGGTGATAATTTCCCGTACAAATTGAATAATCTCTTGAGGCGATCGCGTACCATAGGGCAAGCGTGCCGTATCTCCAAAATAAACAACCGATTCTTGGGGAAGCTGACGATAGAGTTCGCTTAGAACCGTCAGTCCACCCACACCGCTATCAAAAACCCCAATTGGCCGATGATTGATGGTCATGCTTCGTATTTACTCCAAATCACTCACTCACACCATGGGGTTTAGCAGGATACGCTTCCCCCCATTAATAGTTTTGCTGAATATGGCGCAAAATGCCATTAGCAATCCCTTGAGCCATCTGACGACGGAAGACCGGACTCGCTAATTTAGCCGAGTCTTCTCGACCCGTGATAAATCCAGTTTCCACCAAGACAGAAGGCATGGATGTATTGGTCAGCACATAAAATCTAGCACGACGAATCCCGCGATCGCGAATATTTAAAGTTTGCAGAATACTATTATGGATATCGCGAGCTAAAGCCTGACCCGCTTCATAATAGTAAGTCTCTAACCCATTGACTTCCGGACGGCTTAGACTAATGGCATTGGCATGAATACTCACAAACAACGTCGCATTCGCCCGCTCGGCCGTATCCACCCTAGGCCCTAAATCAATTTCCCGGTCATCCCGACGAGTCAGCACCGCTTGCACCCCATTTTGCTCTAGGATAGCCGCCACTTGATTGGAGATATCCATCACAATATCCTTCTCCCGCAGTCCATTCCCCACCGCTCCAGGATCAGCCCCCCCATGACCGGGGTCTATGGCTACCCGAATACGAGTATTGCGAGGAGGAGTTGGAGTAGACGGACGAGGATTCGTCGTCGGAGGTGGCAAAGGTTGGGGACGAGGGGGAGTCGGAGGTAAAGGATTCGCTGGTGGCGGCACATTAATCGTAATGCCATCTTGAGGCGGTAGAGAAGATGGGGGCTGTGTCGGTAGTGGCCTTACAGAAGCATTAGCCGATACCAGTTCCTGATTCACAGGCCAAGATGGCTGTGCTTCTTGGGTAGATAAAATACTACTACCGGGAACTGGCATGAGAATAACGGCATAGGATTGGCTAACTGCTTTCCAATCTGAACTGGCAGGAGTTACATCTAAAGTCACCCGCACAATCGAATCCTCCAATTGGCTCATCTGGATTTGGCGCACCCCTCGACTATTAATCGGTAAAGGTTTTTGATGTAAATCTGGCGCTAAGGTGACTCCCTCAAAATCAATCGTGATTTCTTGTTGATTAGAGGTGCGTTTGACAGACTTCACTTCTGGATTATCTCCATTCACCCGTAAAAAAAAGCCATCACGGGTCACCCGAAGAGCTTCTACCACTGATGCAGCGCTGCTAGAAGGAACCGGTTGAGGAGCAGAAACGGGAGGAGGGGTAACTGGTGTTTGCTCCCGTTGAGGATTAGGAATTTGCACCACCCATTGACGAGGGGAAATCCCTTGGAATTTCACTTGATTGGGGTCAATAGTATAACCGGGTTTGAGTTCTACGACTAAGCGAGTGGTATTAGAATTAAACTGCCCCGTGCGGACTTGGGCAATGCCAGGAGTATTGACCAACTGCTCCCGTAAAGCTCTGCCTAACTGGATTCCGGGCAGGTCAATGAGCAGACGAGTCGGCCCATAAATGAGTTGCGCTCTCGGTTGGACATTGGTATCGGTGGTAAACTCTAAACGATTATTTCTGGCATCAAAGCGCCAATTTTCCAAACTGGCTGCATAGACGGGAGATGAGAGCAGCCATAATCCTAAAACACCTGGTAAAAGCCAATGAAGTTTCACGCCGTTTCCTCGCTGATGATCGCAATCCGCCCTTGCTGCTCCGACAATCACTACATCAGCTTGGGAAATGAACCCGCTATGAGGGCGTGAAACTTTCCGAACGTAGCTCTAGTAGTTTTGCCGGATATACAGCAAAATTCCATTGGCGATCGCCTGGGCCATTTGATTTCTAAAGGCTGGAGTCGCTAACCTCGGAGCATCCTCAGCTCCGGTTACAAATCCAGTTTCTACTAATACGGCGGGCATCGAAGTTCTACGGAGAACATAAAAGCGAGCGCTTTTTACTCCCCGGTCAGTCATCGGTATGCTCCGGAGGATGGAACCTTGAATCGCTTGGGCTAGGCGAGCGCCACTGTTGTAGTAGTACGTTTCCACTCCATTAATATCCGGGCGACTCATACTAATTGCATTGGCATGAATACTAACAAAGAGAGTCGCATTAACCTGTTCGGCAAAGTTCACCCTAGGGGCGAGGTCTATTTCTACTTCGCGATCGCGGGTTAACATCACTTGCACCCCATTTTGTTGCAAAATTGCCGCCACTTGCCGAGAGATATCTAACACGACATCGGTTTCTCGCAATCCCCCAATCCCCACTGCACCCGGATCGCGGCCGCCATGGCCCGGATCGATCGCAACCCGAATCCCAGAATTAGGCGTGCGTCCAGGGGCAGGAAGGGGCCATTGGGTCGGGGGTGGAAAAGTAGGAGTCGGTTGGGGATTAGCCTGTCTAGGAACAGGAATAGGAATATTGGCTGAGGGAGGATTCCCAGCAGTGGCAATGGGGGGCAGAGGTGAACCACTCGACCCCAAGGACAAGGCAATCACCTGGGAACCCGCTTGATTAATCTGTCCCAAGGTGAATCCAGAACGAGGAGTCATAGAAATGACCACCGTTTCCCCATCAGCTTGTTGCACATTAAACCGGGTAAAGGGACTATTGCCACCAGTGGCAATCTGAGGCGGATTTTGCCCTAAGCGAGCGGGAGATACGCTTAAGGTATAGACCGAAGGATTGGGCCATTGCCCCACCGCATTGACTGGGCCGCTGGCACGAATCACCAATTGGGAATTATTACCAGACAATTCGATCGCCTGAATCAGAGAGGGTTGACTGGGGGTCTCTCGACCCGTTCTATTACCCCTGGGGTTCGGGGTCGGTTGTTGAGCAACGGGCCGAGCGACTGGGGGAAGGGTCGGGGGAGGATTAGATTGGGTTGGGGTTGTGCCTTCTCGTTGGGGTTCGGGCAGTTGTACCGTCCATTGGGAGGCAGAAGATCCGATAAATCTGACTTGAGAGGGGTCGAGAGTATAGCCCGAATTTAATTCAATGACGATGCGGGTGGTGTTGCGCTCAAATTGCCCGGTTCTCACTTGTTTAATCCCTGGGGTAGAGACCAGTTGGGAGCGAATTTGGTTACCCAACGTTGTACCGGGTAAATCGATCACTAACCGGGTGGGATTAAAGATTAGTTGGGCCGTGGGTTGAACCTGGCCATTGGTGGCAAATTCCAGACGATTGTTTCTGGCATCAAACCGCCAATATTGTAAACTGGCTGCTTGGACTGGAGCTGACCAGAGCCAGAGTCCTAAAAGGCTAGGAAATAACCAATGCAGTTTCACAGATGGGCCTCTAGAGTGACTAAATTTCATGACGGTTGATTGGGAGGAGTCTGTAATTAAGATTCAGGTGATGAGTATATTACAAGTGCAGACCAATCGGGAAAAAAAAGATGGGGGGCAATCTGGGTTCCGGTTGCGATTCGATCGCGATCCGGCCAGAGATTGCACCCCCATGATGAGAGTTTTCAATGCCGATAGATAGAGATCGCCTGATTATTGGGTGTCTGATTCGGCGATCGTTGCGGGTTCTTTTTTCGGTTCTGTACTTGAACTGGGTGAGGTTTCTGATTGTTGAAAAGCAACTCTTAATAATGGTGGCGCGACAAATGTGGTGAGAATGACCATCACAATAATCGCTGCATCTAGGGATTCGGGTAAGATGCCACTGGCAGAACCGACTCCAGCAAAGACTAATCCGACTTCTCCCCGTGGTATCATCCCCACACCAATCGCGATCCGATTCACCGGTTCACCACCGAAGAGGGTAAATCCACTCACGACTTTACCGACCATCGCCACTACCACCAGGAAACTGGCAATAATCAGTCCTTCCCGGTTACTGGGAACGGCAGGGTTAAGAACCGATAGATCGGTTTGGGCCCCAACTGTAACAAAGAAGACGGGAACGAGCATAAACCCAATCGGCGCGACTAATTCTTCTAACTCCCGATGTCTCTCGGTTTCGCCTAGAATTAAACCGGCGGTAAAAGCGCCTAAAATGGCTTCGAGTTGAATGACTGCGCCGATATAGGAAAAGATAAAGGCAATAATTAATCCACCGATTAATAGGGTTCCTGGGGTCGTCAGTTTATTGATTAACTCCATAAAGTAGGGCATCACCAGGCGGCCTAAGATAATGGAGCCAATCAGGAAAACGGCAGCACTGATGACCAGATAAATAATGCTGGAGACTTCAACTTCTCCTTTTTCGGCTAAAGAGGCGACGATCGCCAGAATAATAATGCCGAGGATATCATCTAATACGGCTGCACCGATAATGATTTGTCCTTCTTTGTCATTCAGACGTTTAATTTCTGCCAGCACTTTCGCCGTAATCCCAATACTGGTGGCAGTTAAGGCTGCACCGGCAAAGATGGCGGGAATATTGGGGACATGGAAAATATAAATCAGTCCCAATGTGCCGGTTAAAAACGGGACGACTACCCCAGTCACGGCGACTAATGCTGATTGCACTCCGGCATCAATAAGTTGTTTTAAATCTGATTCTAAACCAATTTGAAACAGGAGAAAAATAACCCCTAATTCTGATAAAACCGAGATCACTTCACTTTGGGCTAGAAAAACACCATCGGCTGCTTCTGGGGTTAAACCGGCTGTTTTTTCCAACAAGGTAATAATTAGAGATTCCTCTGCACCTGCCCCGCCTTCTGGAAAAACCAGGAATTTGAGGACAGATACCCCAATGACGACCCCTCCCAAAAGCTCTCCGAGGACTGGAGGTAAGTCCAGACGAGCGCATAATTCACTACCAATTTTACTGGCCAGATAAATAGTAACAAGGCTCAGAAGCACCCCAGCTAAGACGAGGGTAGGACTGGTCGCTCCGGCTTCAGTTGTTGTGGCTAACAAGGGGGTGAGGCTGGTTGGGGTGTGAGAAAACACCCAAGGCAATATTTCAACCATTATGTTATTTCACTCATCGATGTCTACTGTACAAGGTTCCTTACAAATGTAAAGCAAATCTGAAGAAAAGCGAAAGTAAAAGTTTCACATGATTGCGATTAGAATACACGATGATTTAAGCTGGGCATTTGTCGGCGCACTTGTTGTAAACGGTCGGGACGGATTTCGGCAATCGCCACTCCCGGTTCTTCTCCCGCATCGGCGAGAATGATGCCCCAAGGGTCGATAATCATGGCATGGCCGTGGGTTTTGCGGCGAGCATAATGGCAGCCGGTTTGGGCAGGGGCGATACAATAACAGGTGTTTTCAATGGCTCTAGCTTGCAATAAAACTTGCCAATGGTCTTTTCCGGTATAAGCGGTAAACGCCGCCGGGACAAATAAAACTTCCGCCCCTCGTTGAGATAAGGAGCGGTACAATTCCGGAAAACGCACATCATAACAGACGGATAATCCTAAGCAACCGAAGGCTTCGGACTCATGGATGGGGGGCAGTTCGGTTCCCGCTTGTACGGTTAAGGATTCTTGATAAGTATTTCCATCGGGCACATTGACATCAAATAAATGGACTTTTTGATATCGGGCCAGTTCTTCACCGTTGGGGTCAATCAATAGGGCTGTATTGTGGACTTTATCACTGCTGACCGGCATAGGGAATCCGCCCCCTAGGAGGGTCACCTGGAACCGTTGAGCCATAGTTTTGAGAAATTTCTCGGTCTGCTCGGCGATCGCCCCGGCTTGGGCAATTTTTTCGGCTTCTGTGCCTAAAAACGAGAAGTTTTCCGGTAAGCCAATCAGTTCGGCTCCTTGCCGTTTAGCTAAGTCAATCAGGTCTTCCGCTTCAGCGAGGTTTTTCTCCAGATCTGGCTTACTGGTCATCTGGATAGCGGCTGCGAGATAGGGTTTCATGTTCTAAACTGGATATGAGGAATAAACATAAACTATCTAGCATACCGCTTGGATGGGTCTTAGGGAAGAGTCGGGAAGGTGAATCAATATCTACGGTTAATTTAGGATTGACGGCGTTTCCGACTGGCCAATAAACCGACTAAACCAAGGGAGAAAACGGACAAGGTAGCCGGTTCGGGAACGGGAACCCCTGGATCTCCTTCAACTAATTTAATCTGATAGGCGAGATTAGAATTATTCGGTTTCTGACCTTCTAGCCAAGTCATGGTGGATTTTCCAGTTAAGGTGAAGTTACCGACAATATTACTGATGTGAAGGTAGTCAGCATCAACGTAGCCACAACCAACTCCACCGGAACAAGAGGCGCTAGAGAAATCACCAATACTCGATGACATGACTTCATCGCTCAGGAATAAGTTATCCACCACCATACTGGTTCCTTCTTGGCGAGCGCTGGTGCGGATGTAGAGGTCAGAAAAATTATCCTCGAAGATTTCAGTTTTGCTCAGTACAATATTATCTACTGTATAAGTGAGGGTGTTAAGCAGGCTATCAAAAACTAAGGAAAAATCAACAGCTTGACCGCTAACCCAATTATCATAGTTAGCTTGAACCCGATTTTGGGCACTGTTGGTACTATCGTGAATGTTAATTTCATGATCTCCTACCCGACCAATTCGGCTTTCGGCTGCCCAGGGAATGTCTAAACCTAAAGCGTCAAATTCTGCTCCGTTGAGATGACCGCCGATGGTGAAAGCTTGGGCGGTGCTGGTTATTGATAGTACACTTAAGGTGGTGGTAGTGGCGAGTATCGCCGCAAAAACTTGAGAGGATTTCATCGTTATTTCTCCTGGGTAGGGCACATTTAGGAATTTGAATCAGATTGAGTGCAGGTCATATCCCTAATGTAAGCTACCGGTTTTGCTGGTGACTAGCTTAAATCTCCTTCTTTACCAACTCTTCACATGGGTATGAAGATTGAGTAAACTACAGAGAGGCGATCGCCTAATCCAGATTTTCCGCTCTTGACTGGGTACAATGTTGAGTAGTCTTAGGGCGGGTTCACCTCATCGGTCTTCGGTATCCTAAATCTTGGAGAACTCGCCCCTACAAGGTACTCAACGTGATAATTTTTGCATGACTTTTTCATTCTTGAGACTTCAAAAGTTTAATCTTTGGCTGGCCCTAATTCTGCTGCTCTCCCCTATTCTAGGAACCCTCACCCAAGTCAAACCCAGCTCTGCGGCCGTCAATGCCTATTGTCAGTTATCCAATCAAGAGCGGCAAGAAAAAGAACAATTACGCCAAGCCGCCCTGAGTGGAAATCCAGAAGCCCAACGGCGCTATCAAACTTTAGTTCAACAACATACAGCCCAATTGCAAAATTGCCGCGCCCGCACTTGGCCCCAAACCCAGGCGATTTGGCTGCGGGTTTATCCCTGCGATCTATTTAATGGCAATTTAGACCGGGTGATGGATGAAATAGTTAATAAGGGCTATAACGAGGTCTATGTTGAGGTATTTTATGATGGTCAAGTTCTCTTACCCGTTAATGATAATCCCACCCCTTGGCCCTCTGTGGTTCGGCTTCAGGGACAGGAAAACGCCGATCTCTTAGCCCTGACGATTCAGAAAGCTAGGCAAAGGGGATTACGGATTTATGCCTGGTTATTTTCGATGAATTTTGGCTATAACTATAGTCTTTTGGGCGATCGCCAACAAGCCCTAGCCCGCAATGGCAACAACCAAACCAGTGTCTCCGTCCATGATGCAAAAGATACTGGTTATGATGTCACGGGAGGAGACACCGAACAAGTCTTTATCGATCCCTATCATCCCCAAGCCAAACGAGATTACTATTATTTAGTCAATTCCATCCTCAAGCGTCAACCCGATGGGATGCTGTTTGATTATATTCGCTATCCTCGACTCACCGGCCCGGCTTCGGTGGCCACCAAAGTCCAAGATTTATGGATTTATGGCCCCGCTTCTCAACAAGCCCTCTATCAACGGGCGATGAATAACAAGGGTCGGGACTTAATTCAAGCCTATATCAGTAAGGGATATATTACAGTCGATGATATTCAAGCCGCCAATCAGCGCTATCCCCAAGAAGGGGAACCCCTGTGGCAAGGTCGCCAACCTCCCCAAACTGCCCTCAGCTTAAAGCAACAGCAAGACCGCCTACAACAGGAACTCTGGTTACTCGCCGTTGCCCATGCTCTACAAGGAGTCATTGATTTTCTCGCCCTTGCCAGTGCCCCTGCCCAACGCCAAGGATTACCCACCGGAGCCGTATTTTTCCCCGATGCCAACCGAGTTGTGGGTAAAGGTTATGATTCTCGCCTGCAACCTTGGGATAAATTCCCAACTTCTATGGAATGGCATCCTATGTCCTATGGAGTCTGTGGGGGAACCGAGTGTATTACTGAACTGGTGGAGCGGGTGTTGAGTATGGCGGCTGAAGGAGTGCAGGTTAAACCCGTCTTAGCAGGACAATGGGGACGAGCAGACAAAAATCGCCCATCTTTGGAAGAGCAGATGCGCGATCTTCAGCGTTGGCAAGGTCAGATTTCTGCCATTAGCCATTTTGCCTTTTCTTGGCAAGAACCGCAGATCGATCAACAACGGCGCTCCTGTCAAGTTAGGTAAGATTTTAAGGAATCGTTTTAGTAAAGTGTACCGACAAAGAAATCAACGGTTTGCTGATTCACCCATCCGTGGCGAACGGCAATTTCTCCAAATCTGAGGCCCGTTTGGGACTGATAGGTGAGGATGGTTTGAATTTGTTCCTCATCTAAAATGCCTGCACCCTTAAGGGATTGCCCTAGGGGTTGTTGGTAGGTTTTGAGTTGGTGGAGCTGTTCGGCGAAAAAGTCGGCGGTTTCAGATTTGATCCATCCCCACATGGCGGAGATTTCCCCGAAGCGTAAATGGTGATGATCTTGTTGGTAGGCTAAGATGGCTTGTACTTGGTTGTGGGTAAGGAGTCCAGCTTCTTCCAGGCTCTGCCCAATGAGTTTAGAGGACAGGATTGACTCTTGTTGTTCTATATGAGAAATACTGGCGCTTAGGGGGGGGGTATGGTCAATTTCATGGCCGATCCACAAGGGCCAAAATAGAACAATCCATCCTAAGCGTTGAGACTCGGTTGAGTTCATGCCTTCATGTTCTTTGCGTGCGCTGCTATAGCAGAGTGCCCCTGAAAATACATAGGAGATCAGGGCATAAGCCATTAGAAATGTACTCATTAATTCCCCCGTTAAAGAATTTAATTTCTGATCTTAAGGGAAATCATACCGCAATTTTTCGGAATTAGAGACCGTAGTTTTACGATAATTTTTATGAAGTTAAAATTAAACGTCAATATAATTACTGTTTTTCTTCCATTTCCACTTTAATAATCATGACTTAATGAGCAAGATAGGTGCTAAAGAGTCTGCCTATCTTGCTTTTAGTTCAGTGTTAATTAAGGTCTAAAATTCCAGGGTTTTCTCGGAAGACACAGAGTTAACCTGATCTAACCAAGCGTACAGTTGTTCCCCTTCTAAGACTTCGGTTTCTAAGAGTTCTTCGGTCATGTTTTCCATCAGTTCTTTGTTGTGAGACAAAATACTGAGGGCTTTTGCATATCCTTTTTCTATGATTTCTTTGATTTCACGATCGATGGTTTGGGCCGTATCATCGCTCATTATGCGGCGGGGGTTGCCACTACCATTACTAAGGAAGTTTCCGGAGGAGAGTTTTTGATAGGCTAGGGGGCCTAAGACTTTGCTCATGCCGTAGGTGGTGACCATTTGTTCGGCGAGGTTGGTGGCTCGTTGCAGGTCGTCGGAGGCTCCGGTGGATATTGTGCCAAAGATGAGTTCTTCGGCTGCTCTGCCGCCGAGTAACATGGCAATTTGGTCGCGCAGTTCCCATTCTTCCATGAGGAAGCGGTCTTCGGTGGGGAGTTTGAGGGTGTAGCCGAGGGCGGATAGACCACGGGGAACGATGGAGATTTTGGCGACTTTGCTGCCTGCTGGCATTAAGGCTCCGATGATCGCATGGCCGACTTCATGGTAGGCGACTCGTTTTTTCTCGCGATCGCTCAATACGCGGCTCTTTTTCTCTAGTCCGGCGATCACGCGCTCGATCGCCTCTTTAAAGTCGGCTTGGGATACGGCTTCTCGGTGGTTGCGAGCAGCGAGTAATGCGGCTTCGTTGACGAGGTTGGCAAGGTCGGCTCCGGCAAATCCGGGGGTTTGGGTGGCGATCGCCCTCAAGTCGATATCGTCTCCAAGTTTGACTTTATTAGCATAAATATCTAAAATTGTCAACCTTCCGGCTAAATCCGGTCGGTCTACTAAGACTTGGCGATCGAAGCGTCCGGGACGCAACAGGGCAGCATCTAAGGCTTCTGGGCGGTTGGTTGCCGCCAAAACAATCACGGTAGCATCCCCCACTCCAAAGCCGTCCATTTCCGTCAAAAGCTGGTTTAGGGTTTGCTCCCGTTCATCATTGGAGCCACTTTGCACCGCACTATTACTGCGGGATTTGCCAATGGCATCCAATTCATCAATAAAGATAATACAAGGGGCTTTCTTTTTTGCCTGTTCAAATAAATCCCTTACTCGTGCCGCTCCTGTACCCACAAATAGCTCGACAAATTCTGAAGCAGAGATACTGAAAAAGGAAACTTTCGCTTCTCCGGCAACGGCTTTAGCTAACAGAGTTTTTCCTGTTCCTGGAGGGCCGACTAATAATACCCCTTTAGGAATTCTTGCGCCAATTTTTTTGAAGCGATCGGGACTTTTGAGAAACTCCACAATTTCGGCTAATTCAACTTTGGCTTCTTCCACACCAGCCACATCTGCAAAAGTGACTTTATCCGATGCTCCTTCTACATAAATCTTAGCTTTACTCTTACTAATTGCCAAAGATTGGGAATTGCCCCGATTGAGGAAAAATTGAAAAGCAACGACTAAAATAATCGGCGGAATCACCCAATTTAAGAGAACAGCAAACCAGGTATTCGTCGGCGGGGGTGCGGCTTGAAATAGAACTCCATTTTCTTCTAAACGCTTGACTAATTCTGGGTCAAAGAGGGGAGTGGTTGAGAGCAGGGGGCCGAGTTCTTCTGAGCTATTTTCCGATTTCAAGCGATAGCGAATTTCTTTGGAGCCAATTTGCACGCCAGAAATTTTATTCTCCTTCACCTGAGTGAGAAATTCACTGTAGGGGACGGTGGGAACTTTCGGCCGTGTAAATTGAGGGAGAATATAGTTAGCGGCAACAATTACTCCAGCAACACCCACTAAAATCCAGCCCATCTGTTGCGGTCGAGGTAATTTAGGTTTCTTCTTAATACTCATTACTCATTACTCCAGTTGTTGGGGAAAAATAGAAGAGTTGCCATTTTCCTTGAATTTGGCCAAATTGGATTTGGGGGTCTAGGGGAGAATAGACATAGCGGTTATAAATATAGCCGGTGTCTCCATTGGGTAAGTGGATGGCTGTCCATCCATCGAGGGGACTGGAAAGGGCATCGGGGGGTTCCTCGGAGGGGGAAAGACTCCGGGTTAAGACTTCGTTGGAGACGATGGCGATCGCCTCGCTATCAATATCGGGGGAAGATCGTACATTCACCCCCAATCCCACCACTACCACCTGATTCTTTTCCCAGTCTAGTCTAGGTTGGGGCGAGTGGGTTGAGGGGGGATAGGCTTGTAGCAGTTCAGATTGTACAGGGGGACAAATCCAGAGGGAGGTAAAGGGGTCGATTTTAGCATCGGTGGGATTTTCTTCGGCAATACATCCGAGGGCGATCGCCTTTTCCAGCACTTCCCAGATGCGGGCTTCTCCCATTTTTTCCGACAAAGGACTCCCCTCTGGTAGCAATCCGGTAATAAATTCCCGATCGCGATCGGCTACTGCATGGCGAAATTCCCGCCGAAAGCGATCGAATTCGCTTCCTGGTTCTACATCATCTCGTTCTAAGAGGTTTAACGGACGGCTTCCTGAAGGAGTCTCTATCGACGCAGTAGGGAAAATTGCAGCAGGAAAAGGGGTTGGTGAAGGTTGGGAGATGGGATCGTTTACCACTGGGCGATTATGCCAGAATAGGGCAAAGCTGGCTCCCCCTAGGGTGGCTGTCACCAGAGTCATGAACAATAGGCTATAAAGGTTAATCATTTACTCTTTAATGGCGATCAGTTCCTCTTGGTATAGTTTTGAGGAAGCAATTGAGGTAACATATATTCATATTTAAATCTAGCTAAATTGATGAGCCATAATTCTAATGGAGATAATATCCCAGAAAATATTCATGCTGCAAGCAGTCCCCAAAAATGTTTTGAGATGGCACAAAAATATGGATGGCAACTTAAGGTTATCCGTAACACCAGAGACCGCATCCTAAAAGTAGATTGCGTTTTTTATGGAAAGCAAACCAGTTTCGAGGATGAACGATATGAGACAAACATGGATTATCTACAAGAGTAGCGATGCAGATGCTTTAGGATGGGAAGAGCGGCAACTTTTACCATCAAGAAATTTAACCAGTATTCTGGCTGAAGAGTGGCATTATTCCAGCAATGGAGAAATTCCCAAAGTGGGCGATCGCGTGAGAGAGTATATGAATGTCAGCGATCCGGGTAATGGTGTAACTCACGGACGTGAGGGTGAATGGAAGGTGGTACAGGTTTGCCAATTTGCCAGTTTTGATACGGATGAACGAATTGTGGTCTGTTACTGTCAGTATCAACCGATTAATGATCAATGGGAAGAATTGCCGAGGGGGGCTGCTGTTGAGGCGCTACTGGAAACCTCACACCAGAAAGTCTAATATCATTTAAAACTGAAAAAGGGGGGTTATGACTCCCCGTTTTTTCGGGCTAAATTCATGGCTTTTTCTGCCTGCTGACAGAGCTGCTCTAATTCCTGACCCTGTTTATGTCCGCTTGCGGAATCGGGAAATTGAGCATAGCCGCTACTGAGGGTAATTTTAATCGGTTTTAATCCCCCCAAATCGATCTGAGTGACTTGAGCGAGAATCTTCTCAATTAATTTCTCGGTTTGTCGGGGGTTGATTCCTGGAACGGCTAATAAAAATTGATCGTCTCCCCATCGGACAATTAGGGTTTCTGGGGGGACTTGCTGGCGTAAAATTTGGGCAATATTTTGCAAGATGAGATCGCCAACTCGATAGCCTCCCTGTTGATTAATCTGCCGAAAGTCATCGATATCTAATAGGATGATGGTTAAGGACTGCCGATCCTGATGGCATCTTTCTAACTGATGTTCAAGTTTTGTCCAAGCTGGATAGCGGCGAATCACTTGGGTGAGTTCATCCTGGGGATCGATTTGAGGAGAGAGGTTTAAACGAGAGTGTAGGAGTTGATGGCGCTCTAAGCGGTTTAGGATGCGGGTGACTAATTCGGAATCGGTTGCTGTTTTATTGACATAATCATCTGCACCCAGAGAATAGAGATGATTAATGGTTTCTGGGTCGTTATAGCTGGTTAAAAAGAGGATAGGTAAGCTATTCCAGTCTGGATCGTTGCGAACTTCTTCACAGAGATTGAGTCCAGTAATATCAGGCATATCGATGTCTAAAATGAGCAGATGGGGTTGAACTTTTTTGAGGGTTGACCAAAAATTATGGGGATTTCCCAGGGGTGTGATGTTAATTCCCCAGGGGGGAAGACAGGTGGTGAGACGTTGATGAATTAAGGGATCATCATCAACAGCGAGAACCACTAGGGGAGCGGGAAGGTCGGAGTTCTCAGGATCGGCGAAATCAGGCCTTTCTTTTTTCTGGACTTTAGCTTTGGGTTCCGGGGGGATGAGCAGGTTTTGCAGTTGTTTCAGATGCGATCGCAATTCGCCTCCCTTATACCTACAGCGATCGGATTGGAACATGGTTTCTATTGACCGAGCGATTTCTGAGCCTTGGGGATAGCCAAACATGCCCAAAGATCCCACTAACTTATGGGCTGCTCGTTGCCCTTCCTGACGCATATCCTCACTATATTTTCCTTGTTCTAAGGCAGCGATCGCATCCTCTAGCAGGGTTAACCGCTCTAGGATCGGCCCCTTGAATGACTCCCATAATTCGGCGATCGCCGTCTGAGTTTGCGCTTCTGGAGTTTCTAGTTGCTGGATGTCTCCATCCCTTGGGAGAGCCGGGATTTCCCTTGGCGAAGTATTAGGGGGTAAGGCTTTCATCCGATAACCCATACCATAAATGGTTTCAATCATGCCATCTGCTCCCACCTCCTTTAACTTGCGTCGCAGACGTTTCACATGGGCCCGCACCGTTTCTTCCCCTGGACTATCCGGAAATGACCATAAATAATCCAAAATACTACTACTACTAAAAATTCTCTCTGGATGGCGTAAAAATAACTCCAGCAAACCATATTCTTTAGCGGACAGAGAAAGGGGTTCTTGCTGATAAGTCACTTGGCAAGTTTTTGGATCTAAACATAATTCTCCCCAGACCAAAACCGATTGGGCATAGGTATGCCGACGGCGCATCACCGCCCGAATGCGGGCGTTCAATTCCTCTAGGGTACAGGGTTTAACCACATAATCATCAGCTCCGGCATCTAGACCTTTGACTTTATCTGCACTCTGATGTCTACCGGTTAATAAGATAATCGCCCCTTCATATCCCTGTTGTCGTAAACGGCGACATAAATTTAAGCCATCTAATTTGGGTAGATCGATATCTAATAAAATTAAATCGTAGGTGAGCGCATCGGCATATTCCCAACCCATTTGGCCATCACCAGCAATATCCACCACATGGTGTTGATGGGTTAAAGCTTCCTTAAGCATGGGTGCTAAAATAGGATCATCTTCCGTGACTAAAATTCTCATAGTTATGGATTACTCCCTGTCCGGCTGTGAAACAAGAACAATGACCCTGGGGACTGGAATAGAATTAATACGCCCCAAGCAGAAGATTCAAGGGCCAAAAACGGCGAATTGTCCCCAAGAATTGGGTGGCTCTCCCTGAAGCGATCCCCAGTGGATTGAACCCGTTCCCCCATCGGTCATATTTAAAGGTTTCCCTAGTAATTTTCACATATTCATGGGATTCTTGCGATCCCCCCCTATTCTGATGCGATCGATCGGTATTGTTGATAGACTACTTCAGAGATCTGAGATGACCGACTGCCCGATTCAACCCCATCTACATCGTTCGCTCTGTTTATTCCAAGGATATTTCCACCATGAGAGACCCTCTCACAGATCGAAGCCATCATAGGAACACTCAAGCGTTTGAAGTCTCTCGTGGCGATCGCCTGGTGTTAATTACCCATGCTCCTTCCCAAGCAGAACCCTTAAAACAACAATTAGTTAAACTGGGATATGAGGTTGAAATCTACCCGGATTGGAAATCGGATTTTAATTCAAGCTTTTTACCCCATTTAGTCTTAATTCAATCGGATTGTCCCTGTTATTGGAAACAGATTCACCAAAGCCTCAAATCCGATCCTAAAACCCACGGCATACCCTTACTGGTATTAACTGGGCATTCAGTCAAGGTACAAACCATCAAAACCTTTCTTCCCCAAGGAGTAAGATTTATTTCTTCCACCCAATCTACCGATCTCCTGAGTGCCATTGAAGCACAACTACATCACCGTCGGCTCGAAGAACAACTCAGACAAGAATCGGACTACATCCTAGCCTGTCCAGAATGTTATCTCTGGCAACAACCGATTCTCTCCTCTCCTGCTGCGGAGGATTCACGGATAGGAGATTCGCCCCTATTAGCCCTACAGCGAATAGCCCATTTTGGCAGTTGGGAATGGGAAGATCAGCAAAAGTCGGCGCTCGTTCAGGAAATCGGGGCTTCTCAGGAAACCTATCGCATTTTAGGCATTGCGCCCCAACGGTTGACCTATAGACAAGTGCTGAAAAGGCTTCATCCAGAGGAACGGCGAGAGTTTCACGATCGCATTCAAGGGGCTATTGTCAAAGCAGAAGCCCAAGATTGGGAACTCTCCCTCTATAGTGACGATGGACAACTGCGCTATTGCGAGCTACGAGTGCAACCGATTTTAGGTCTTGATGGTCAGGTGAGGGGGTTATTTGGCATTTTACTTGATATTAGCGATCGCAAACTTCTAGAGCAGAAAATCCAGACTTCAGAAATGGAAATGCGATCGGTATTTGGAGCCATGGGCGATATTGTCCTCGTCCTGGATCGAGCCGGAGAAACCATCAAAATGATTCCCACTGCTCCAGCATTGGGAGAGGGGGTAGAACGGATTTCGGAAACGATTAATCAGATTATTTATGGAGAAGAGCGAGCATCCCTCTGTCAGCAGTTAGAACAAGTTGTTCGCGATCGCATTACCTTGACCTTTGATTATTACCTCAATCTCGAAGACTCCAAAGTTTGGTTTTCTGCCACCTTATCCCCCATGTTAGAAGATCAGGTGATTTGGATTGCCCGCGACATCACCCAACGCAAACAAGCCGAATTAGAGCGAGACCTTGCCCTAGAACAGGCTCAATCGGCCAACCGCGCTAAAAGTCGATTTCTAGCCAATATGAGTCATGAGTTAAGAACACCTCTCAACGCCATTTTAGGGTTTACTCAGGTTCTCCTCCGAGATGTTGATTTATTGTCCGAATACCAAAAATCCCTAAACATTATTTATCGCAGTGGAGAGCATTTATTAGGACTGATTAATAATATTTTGGATTTATCTAAGGTGGAAGCGGGTTATATTGAGGTCAATCCAACATCCATTAATCTAGAAGTTTTCTTAGATACTCTTTATCAGATGCTCAGTCTGAGAGCCAGGGAAAAACAGCTTAAGTTTCAAGTCCAAAAAATGACTCCCTTTCCCCCCTGCTTGCAAACGGATGAGGGTAAGTTACGCCAAATTCTGATTAATTTACTCAGTAATGCGGTTAAATTTACCTCTAAGGGGCAGGTTATCTTACGGGTGTGGCTTTCGGAAATAGAGGGAAAAAAACCCTTATTGGCCTTTGAAGTTGAAGATACGGGGCCGGGTATTCCCCAGGGGGAAATTGAGTTATTGTTTCAACCCTTTCAGCAAACTTCAACGGGATTAGTCGCACCAGAGGGGACGGGTTTAGGTCTGTCCATTAGCCATAAACTTGTGGAGCTATTGGGAGGCCAGCTAATGGTATCGAGTGTGGTGAATCAAGGGAGTATTTTTAAGTTTCAGATTCCGGTAGAACTGGAGTGTTTCCCCCGAATTGAAGGGTATCAAGAGCATCGTCGAGTCAAAAGGTTAGCACCGGGCCAACCTTCTTATCGCATTTTAGTAGTTGAAGATCGTTTAGAGGATCGTCAATGGTTAGTACAGTTGCTGAAGATGGTAGGATTTGCAGTTGAGAGTGCAGGGAATGGCCAAGAGGCGATCGCCCAATGGCAAAAGTTTAATCCAGATCTGATTTTGATCCATTTGCAAATGCCCCATCAGCAGGGATTTCCAACCCTTGAACAGATTCAGACCCTCACTGAAAGAAAGTCCATACCCATGATCGCGATGACGGCCATGGTTTTTGAGAATGAAGATTATTTAAGGACTACTATCAGTTACGATAAGCTGCTTTATAAACCCATTCAAGAAAGTATTCTTTTTACAACACTGGCCGAATTTTTACCCCTAGAGTATACCTATGAAGATCGATCCCAAATCAGTTCTTTTTCAGAGGAAACTCATTCTCAACCCGTAGATCCGAGCGTATTGTTAACGATGCCAGAAGCCTGGCTCGAAGAGCTTTACTATTCAACAATTACCCTCGACGATCAACGCATTTTAGAGTTAATTGAAGATTTACCCTCCGATGGAGTTGAACTTATTCAATTTATTGAGCAAAGCTTAAATCGTTTTGATTTTGAGAGTTTGTTAGATCTGCTTACTCCACTGCTTCCTCAGTCTCTTCTTGAACCTCAGACATTAGAAGAGTAAAATAAAAGGATGTACCGAGATCAAGTTCGGATTTAAACCAGATTTTGCCTCCATGATTCTCAGCAATTTTGCGGCAGGTGGCTAACCCAATGCCATGACCACTATATTTTTTAGCATCATGGAAGCGCTTAAAGACTTGAAAGACTTCTTCGGTTTTTTCTGGTGGAATCCCAATACCATTATCTTTGATACTAATCAAGCATTTGGTTTTACGGATGACGGCTTTAATTTGAATTTCGGGTTGTCGATCCGGAGCGGTAAATTTAATGGCATTGTTAATTAAATTTTGAAACAGTTGAATGAGCTGGACTTCATTGCCTTGAACGATGGGTAATGAGGAGCAAATAATCTTGACATTGCGTTCGGCGATCGCACTGGCTAAGTTTTCTTGAACTTGATCTATAATCTCATTACAGTCAATCGGTTCTAAACTAATTTGCTCTTGTCCCATTTTGGCGTAGATTAGCAAATCCTGGATTAACCGCTTCATGCGATCGCCTGCACTGATAATACTTTGCAGATGGGTATATTCTTCGGGTTCTAACTTATCCTTTAACGTAAAATCCAGAATTCGGGCAAATCCTAAGATGCTTTGCATCGGTTGCTGTAAATCATGGGAGACGACCGAAGTAAATTTTTCTAGCTCCTGATTGGCTTGAGCCAGTTTATCATTATTTTCGATCAGTTGTTGTTGCAAAGAACGGATTTGTAAGTGATTTTTAACCCTAGCTAACACTTCGGCATTCTTAAAGGGTTTGGTAATATAGTCTGCTCCTCCTAGCTGGAAGGCTTTTACCTTATCCCAGGTATCATCGGAAGCACTAATAAAAATTATCGGGATATCACAGGTTTTCGGATCGTTTTTTAAGATTTTACAGACTTCATAGCCATCCATCTCTGGCATTCTAATATCTAATAAAATCAAGTCAGGTAAACAACTATAAATCGAATCAATCGCTGCTTTTCCGCTCAATGCTTTTCGCACATCATAGCCCATACCGCTTAAAATATCCGATAATAAGCGCACGTTGACGACATTATCATCAATGACTAAAATTTCCGCATGATTGACCAGTTGAGACTGAATATTCATAGTATGTCTTGAGAAGGTGCAAGAGTTTCGATTAGATCGAGAATCCGATCGAATTGAAAGTTATTTGACCAATGTTCTAGCCTATCAGCCAAACCGGGATCTGGAGAAGGAATGAATTGAATTAAATCAATAATTTCTGAATCCGATCCCTTCCGAGCGGCTTGGGACAACTGCTCGATCCAATCCGAAGGCATTTGTGTTAATATTTCTTTTAATTTTTCTGGACGATTGTCAAGGCTTGGAGCGGGGTTGGTATCGATCCACTCAACCCTAGAGTCTGCCGTTAATCCTGAAGTAATTTGGGTAGCTTCCAATGCGTTAGCATATTGATAATGAACTCCTAAATATTGGGTCATTTTTTGCCAAACCATTTCTTCTTGAACCGGTTGTTTGATGTAGTCATCCCACCCATTTGCCTTGAGATCTCCGAGTTGCTCCGATACAAATTCAGGGATCAGAGCAATTAAGACGGTATCTTTGCCTTTGGGTGTGGCTCGAATGGATTCAGTGGCTGTATGACCATCGATCGCCGAAGTTTGGATATCCATTAAAATCAAATCGGGAGACCAGTTTTGGCACAGGGCGATCGCTTCTTCACCTTGACTGACTTCGCGGACTTGGAATCCAACTGATTGCAGTAGGTTGACTAAGTTTTGTCGGTTGGCCCAGTGATGTTCAACTACTAATATACGATAGTTCGGTTGATTCGGAGCAAGTCCAATAACAGAGGATATTTCACTCTCTTCGTTAGGATTAATACTATCGTCAAGAATTAAAGGAATTTCAAAGCAAAAGCGAGATCCCTGGTTGACTTGGCTTTTGACTTTGATTTTCCCTCCCATTAAGTTGACCAGTCTTTGACTTAAGGCTAGACCTAGCCCCGTTCCGTCTTGAGAGGGGGCATTAGAGAAGGGATTAAATAGGGTAGATAAAATGTCTGAAGGAATGCCAATACCGGTGTCTTCAACCTCAAAGCGTAACTGTAAGGGGCAAGAAACTCGTAAAATAAGGGTTCCTGAATCGGTAAATTTAATACTATTATCGAGTAAGTTAATCAGCACTTGACGGAGTTTACGTTCGTCGGTTTGAAGGGTTCTGGGAGTATTCTCTGCTAGAATCAGTTGAAAAGTCAGTCCTTTGGCTGCGGCTCTGGTTTCAATGATATGGGTCAGGGAGCCGAGAAATTGGCACAAGTCAAAGGGTTTAGGATAGAGTTTGATCCGCCCGGATTCAAGTTTGGACATATCTAAAACATCGTTAATTAAGCGAAGCAGATGTTCTCCACTGTGATGAATAATGTTTAAGTAGTCTTGGACTCCATCGCTCAGGGTTGTATCTTGTTGCAAAATTTGGGTAAAGCCTAAAATCCCGTTGAGGGGTGTTCTGAGTTCATGGGTCATTTTGGCTAAGAATTCACTTTTGGCTTGGTTAGCGGATTCGGCTAGATCTTTGGCTTGAGCGAGTTCTTGGGATTGGCGTTGGGCGGTTTCTAGGACTTTGGCTTGTTGAAGAGCAATACCGAGTTGTTCGCCGATTTCAATGACAAAATGAATTTCACTGTCTGTCCAGAAGCGGGGATTGGAGTTTTGATAGCAGGCTAAGAGACCCCAGAGTTGGGTTTCGGTGAAGAGGGGAACGGTGAGATAAGCCATTGCTTGAAATTGATGCAGCAGGTTGAGATAGCAAGGGTTAAATCCGCACTGTTCGATGTCGGGAGCGGAGAAATAGGTGGTTGGGTGTTTATATCGTTCACTGCGGTTGTTTTGGAAGTAAGTATCAGTGATGGTCTGAGGGTTTTGGGTGTAGAGGTTAACTAAACAGCGATCGCGCTCTATGGATTCCGAGGGGTTAGCCATGACAGAAATCCACCCTTTACCTACGGATTCAGCGATAAATTGGCCACTCCAGTCTGGATTAAAGCGAAATACTCCTACGCGATCGCACTGTAGGGTTTTGCGGATATCTTCAACAATCATGGGGAAGACTTGCTCCATGTCTAGGGTACTCCGCATCCGTTCTAGGACTTGACGGGTGGCTTTTTCGAGTTTAATTTTCTCTTGTAGCTCGGTTAAGACTTGGTTGCGTTCGGCTTCTATTTTTTGACGTTCGGTAATATCATTCAGGAGGCAGAGAACATAGAATTTGGAGCGCAAATTGAGTAATTCAGCCGAGAGGAGAATGGTGCGAATTTCTCCGGTTTTGGTTAAAATTTGCAGCTCGTAGTTTTGGATGCGTTGCGATCGCTTCAGTTGGTTGAAGAGGCGATCGCGCTGGCTAGGATTGGCCCACAAATTCAGATCCACGGGTTTTTTACCCAGAGTCTCTGCTTTAGAATATCCGGTAATATCGATAAAGGCTTGATTGAGATCGATGAAGGCTCCATGGGGGTATTCGGCGATCGCCATGGGATAAGGACTGAGTAAAAAAGCTTTGGAAAATTTTTCTTCTGATTCCTGGAGCGCCTTTTGGGTTTTTTCTTGCTGTTCAATTTCGTGTTGTAATTGCCGGTTTTGATCCAGTAGTTGTTGTTCTAATGTCCGAATTCTCAACTGATGCTTGATTCTCACCAAGACTTCTTCGATTTGAAAGGGTTTAGTAATATAATCACATCCTCCTACCTCAAAAGCTCGGATTAAATCAATGGGATCGTCCAACGCACTAATGAAAATTACGGGAATATGAGATATGCGAGGATTTTCTTTTAGCCTTTGGCAAACTTGATACCCATTGAGATCGGGCATCCTAATATCGAGTAAAATTAGGTCAGGAGGAGCGGCTTGAATACTAATTAGAGCCATTTTACTATTTTTGACTCCACGAGCTTTATAACCGGCTTGTTTTAGGGCGCTACAGAGAACATGCAGGTTATTCATAGAATCATCAATAATTAAAATTTGGGGCCGAGGAGGCTTTAATGCTACCATCGTAAGAGTTAGTGATACATAAGTGCCGGTTTTCTAGGATCTCGGATGAAGATAGAGATATTTTAATAAAAGGGAATAGAACACCCAGGAAGTTTACTATAAAAGTGTCCTTTTATTACCATTGTATGAAAAATCAATTCACTTGTCTATCGGTATAGAGTCAGCTATGAGTTCTCGCCCAAAAACTAATCCCAGCTTACTGCGATCGCTCGTCAGTATTAGTCTGTTCATTTTCTTGTCTGTAGCGATCGCCTACTTACAGCAGTTTTCGCGCTTTATGAGGTACATTAATGGCAGTTTTTAAAGATCCCTAGAATAGCTCATTCATGTCCCCTTGCGGAAAGCTAGGTTGAGTCTGTTGTTTCCTCCCCCTATGTCCCCACTCCCCCATTCCCCTATTCCTCCAGCCAGAATGGAACGCGCTGTATTATTTTTAATCGATCGCGATTTCCATCCCTTCACGGGCTAACTTACCTTGGGGAAAAACCGCCTGTATTTGTCGTTCAATCCGATCCAAAGAATCATCCGTATAACCCGGATCGTGGTGAAACATCACCAACTGCTTCACTCCAGCTTTTTTCGCCACCTCAATACCACTTTTCCAATTCCAATCTTTCGGTTGAGGATTATCCTTCGCTCCCTGTTCATCAATCATCCAGGTATGTGTATCATAAATCAGTACATCTGCTTCCTGGGCTAACTCAATCAACCGAGGATCGAGGTTATCAGTATCTGCTTCGATATCCGTGGCGTAGACTACAACTTGGTTTCCATAGTGAACTCGATAGCCCAAGGTTTGGTTAATCGGATTCAAACAACAAGTATAAACTTCCATCGCTTCTAACTTCAGCACCTCTCCCGGTTCAACATCACAAAACTTCAGATCCGATCCCATAATTTCAATGGGGACTGGAAAGTTAGGCGGTTGCATTTGTTCCTTGAGTCGCTGTTGCATTGAATCGCCATTTACGGCGGAAGAACCATAAATATGAAAGCGATTGATAGGGATAAATGCGGGCACAAAGAAGGGAAAGCCCTGAATCCGATCCCACTGACAATGAGAGAGAAATAAATGGGCTTCCACGGGCATCCGACTTAAGAGATACTTACCCAGAAGGCGAACCCCAGTGCCCGCATCAAAAATCAATAGATGTTTAGGGGTTTCTAAGGTCACACAGGAAGTATTGCCACCGTAGCGGACGGTTTGTTCACCGGGCGTAGCTATATCACCTCGAACACCCCAGAATTTAAGGGTTAAGGGAGACGGAACAACGGATTCCGTATGATCCGGGTTGGATGCGGGTTTGACAACAGGAACTGAGGGATCGGATTGTGACATCTTTCGCTAAATTTAGCCTGGGTTTAGCTGAGTATTATTCTTGGGAACGACCAGAGCGTAAGTCGTCTTATATCTAGCCTAGCCATTGCTTCTAAAGTTTCCTGGTGGGGTTCACAGGGATAAACAAGAGGAGATAGAAAGGTAAACAGAGTATATGGGGTCATCTTAACCCGATCTGATTCAGATGTCCCACTATTACTTTGATTCATTTTCTTCGTCGATCTCCTGTTATCTGAGCAATGTTAATAAATACCGCTTGATTTCAAGTCTATGCGATCGAGACTTGTTGCACCCTAAGATCTAGGTTACCTAGATTTCCTGATTCTACCTTAATTTATTTTTTCAGGGGGGATGGTTTTACCCTAGGAGACCAGACGTGAGCAAACGGAGGGTTTCCCGATGTCACGCCTGTTGGGGTTAGGGAGAATGGCCCTGATGGGCGCAGAACTAATTACTTAGCACCTGCTTTGACACATTCTTCGACCAAGGGTAAGACTCGATCGACATCTTTCCAACCTAGGATTTCTACAGCTTTCTTCTCCAGGTTTTTGTAACTTTGGAAGAATTCTGCAATTTCTTCTAGTTTATGGGGGGCAACATCTTTAAGGGATTTGACACTGCTATACCGGGGGTCTTTATCCGGAACGCAGAGAATTTTTTCATCGCGATCGCCGCCATCAATCATCTCTAGCATTCCAATGGGTCGCGCAGCAATCACACACCCTGGAAAGGTCGGCTCATCCATCATGACCATACCATCAAGAGGATCGCCATCATCAGCTAGGGTATTGGGAATAAAGCCATAATCATAGGGATAGTGAACAGAGGAATACAATACTCGGTCTAGGGCAAAAGCTTGTAAGTCCTTATCATATTCGTACTTATTCTTGCTTCCGGCTGTGATTTCGATCAATACATTCAATAAGCCGGGTTTCGGTTGGGCGGGAATGAGTGATAAATCCAAGATTTTTCTCCAAATGGGATCGGTAGAGAAAGGAAGATCGCGCCTCCTCTCCCCGAATCAAATTTTAGGGGAAGATGGTCACCTCTCCCAACTCCGGGTCTAAATTAATGATTTTATAGCTGCTTATTTTTTTGAGTTAATGGGGGTCATTCTCTGGCTTGCGGTAAGGGATAGCTCACACCTGGCACAATTCTGGCATTACCTGAAGAATAGTAGGCGATCGCCCACAGGGGTAAGGCCAAGGTTAATAAAGCAATGGCCGTGCCAATCACATCTGCCACCCTCGGTTTTCGGGGTTGGCTCGGACTTACAGACTCACTATCTGATTCCATACAGAAAGGGTTTTAATGACCTCTATTGAACAAAACAAGAATTAAATAGGGAGGGGGAAGTTAATCAACCCCTCCCTTCTATTTTACTGATGGGGCAGAGCTAGATTGTTGGTTTGACAACAATCTTCACCACCTGGCGATTAACTCATTTCTGGAGTTGTTGATTCTGAAGATGGGGTCAGAAAGCGCCCCTGAATAGCTTGGGTGAGAATATGGGAGAGCAAACCGATGGGCCCGGCAAACAAACAGAGGATAATCGAATGAACCGTCCAGACTCCAGTCCGTTGTCCTTCCCAATAAATCCAGCGTCCCACAAATAAATCCATCACCAGAAAATGCACCCAACCGGTTGCTGTTGCCTGGGGATTGGCAAATAACCGAGCTAAATCCGCTAATTGGGGATTAGCTAAAGCCGCGGCCGACTCTCCATCAATCGTGCCCACGAGCAGATAAACATAAAAACCCGCTAGAGCCACAAAGGGAAGGAATGACTTCATCACCCATCGAGTTCCTCCCCAATTGGGTAGCACTATCATCAACGTCCAGAAGGGCAGCACAAAGAGGTTTGCGCCATTAAATAACCAATCGAGCATCATTCACTTCAAATAACCCAGTAGAGGCTATTATACTCTCCTATTTCTGAGCCATCCTTTAAACTAAATTGCGGTAGAGTCCTTTAGCCACATCTAATAGGACAATTAACTGTTGCCATTCAGGAGCATTGGGGTTAGAGCTATCAGCCCACTGAATTTTAATTTTTTTTTGCAGGTTTTCAATCGTGAGGTCATCTTTAGCTAAGGAGGGAGGAGAATCGGGCCCATCCACATCCGCACTTGCGCCTATTCCTGGAGTAGCGGGGTTAGAGCTAGGGGAATGTTCTTGAATCCGTTGGGCTTCCTTTGCCAACACTCGCGCCCGGCTCGATAAGTCCAACAAATTTTGCGGTAAAGAGGGTTCATCTGACAAATAGAGTGCAGATAATTCTCGCAAGAATCGGGAGACTTTATCCAGCCATTGCAAGTCTGTGTCTCCTTCTGGAAGATGGCCTGACTCATCTTGGTACATTCTTCTAATTTCTTGCGCTTTTTGGGATAAGGGCACAATTTGTTGGGCAAGAGGTTCTGGCAGTCTCGGTGTATCGGAGAGATAGGCTTGGGCAGTTTGCCGTAAGAAAAGACGGACTTTACCAATCCAATCTTGATATTTCGACTGCCAATTCACATCGTTCATAAACCCAATTTGCTGTTAATTTAATCTTGAATCACTTTTTAGTGATGAGAATGATGATGTCAGAGTTCCATGGATGTCACTGAGCTAAGTTTGGGGTTTACCCTTACACCCATGTTCTGAGAATACCCACTCTTACCAATCTAAACCAGAAAGGCGATCGCGGTCAAGCAACCTAGGCTTAACCCAGTTTAAGTAAGGTTAAGCTATTTCAACTGCGGTTTATTTTTCCGTCAGTTTCCATACCCCGTCCCAAGTTTCATCGGGCGGATTATCTTCATAGAGCATACAGCGCTGAATATGCAACTTAGCCGCTTTATTGTCTGGATCGACTTTCAGTACCTGTTGGAACTCCTCTTGAGCCTGTTTGAACGACTCTTTCGCCTTAGCTGCAAAGGGTTCACGAGCCAAATCAATAAACTTACGCAGTTGTGCTGAAGACATTTCTTGAGCTTCTTCAGCCAACATTTGCCGAGTCTCTGCTGCTCCGGCAAACTGACAGACTTTAGCTTGCAGCAACTTCTTCACCTGACGGGGCGTAAGCTCACTCACCTTTTCCGGTAAAGTAGTTTGCCAGTCGCTATCGGTGACGTTTTTACGGCTGAGGTCTTCAACATCGAGCATCCGTTTCAGGGTGGCTTCCCCTAAAATCTCGATCAATGCTTCCCGGTCAACCTGGGCCAGCATCTTCGAGATCATCTGAGTTTCATCATAGGAAATTTTCTTCAACTCCGAGTCGGACAACTCCTCTAACTGCTCCAAAACAGCTAGGATTTCGTTGTAAGACAACTTATCATGGGCCGGTTGTAAATAGTGCTTGCGTCCCTGCTCATAATGAGTTCTGATCGCTTCTTGCCTATCTGTCAAGGGACGACCGACTACAGAAGTCCCTTCTCGAATGCCCAATAACTCATAAATAGTTACGGGTTTGCTCTTTCCTTTTACGGTAATGTTATCGAGTTCTCGCACATAGACGCGATCGGCATAATTGATATAAGTCTTTTCACTAATTACGATGTCCGTTCCATACTGTTTACTGGTTCCTTCCAAACGGGAAGCCAAATTCACCCCGTCACCAATAGAGGTTAATTCCATCCGTTTGGACGAGCCGATGTTACCACTGACGACCACATCGGAGTGAATACCAATGCCAATACTAATTTCCATCAGTCCCTGAGATTTGCGCTTCTCATTATATTCGGCTAGGCGATAGCGCATTTCCACCGCAGTTTGCATGGCACACCAGGCATGATCTTCTAGGGGAGCGGGAGAGCCAAACACCGCCATTAGAGCATCACCGATGTATTTATCCAGGGTTCCACCATAGCGGAAGACCGAATCAACCATTTCCTCAAAGTAGCTGTTGAGCATGGCGACCACTTCTTCTGCTTGCAATTTTTCCGTTAATGTGGTATAGCTGCGAATGTCGCTAAACAGAACAGAAACTTCTTTGCGTTTCCCACCGAGTCCGGTGTCACCACTAGCGAGTAAAGATTCTGCCACCTCTGGGGTCATGTAGCGATACATCAGACTCTTGACTTGTTTTTCATCGCTGATGTCTTCCATAACTAATAATGCACCGTTGATTTTCGTCGAATCTAGGGCATCATTCATGGAATTGATGGAAAGGTTAACGCTTTGCTCGATGTCTTCCCCATCTTCTCCGGACAGAATTAAAGTTTGATCGGGGTAAAATTGCTGGCGATCTTTATTGTCTTTAGGTGCAAGGGCAGCATCGAACCACTTTTTAAAGTCCCCTTCTTTGATCCGAATCAGGGGCGGCAGCAATTGTCCTTGAAGCTCAGTTTTATCGAGTCCTAAGAGTTCCTTAGCACATTCATTAGCTGCAATAATGTGACCGTTTTTATCCGTGGAAATTACGCCATTGGTTAAGCTTCGCAGGATATCTTCCTGCATTTTCTGTTGTTGTTTGACCTGATCGAAGAGTTTGGCGTTTTGTAGGGCGACTCCGGCTTGAATATTAAAGGCTCGCATGAATTCTAGGTCATTGCGATTAAAGCTGGATTTCCATTGTTCAGGAGCTTCGGGCCAGTGTTCGGGGTTGTAGTCGGGATATTCCCCTTGTTTTTTCTTGTTAATGAGCTGGGTTACGCCAATGAGCCGATCGTCAGCATTGAAGACCGGCATACAGAGCATACTACAGGTACGATAGCCGGTTTTTTGGTCTGTTTTTTTGGAGGTTTCGGAGCGCTCATCGTTATAGAGGTCAAAGGGAATGAGCAGGGGTTCTCCAGACTGGGCCACCATTCCGGCAAATCCGGCGCTTCTGGGTATGCGAATTTCGGTTAAGTTGCCTCCAATGGGAATTTTTGTCCAGAGTTCTCCTTTTTCTTCGTCTAATAGCCATAGAGTAGAGCGATCGGCGTTCATCAGTTCTTTGGCCTGATCCATGACTTTTTTGAGGGTGTCTTCTAGATCGAGGCTGCTCTTGCTGAGGGAGTTAACGGCGTTCATCAGAGCAGAAGCTGCCCGTTGCCGTTGGGTGGCGGCGTAGAACGATTTGGAGGATTGTAGAATGAGGCGAATGGAGGGGGCAAATTCTTTGAAGACTTGTTCATCGTCTTCGGTGAAGCCCTTGAGGTCGATTTTGTCATCTAAGTCGGCTTCGCGATCGACATCGATTTTGAGTTTATTGATCAGTTGGACGACGGCGACTAATTCCCCAGTTTCTTCGTTTTCCAGGGGCATGGCGACCATGGTGTAGGTGCGGTAGCCATTTTTCTTGTCGAAGACTTTGGCGGTGGTCGATCGCGGATCGTCATAGAAGTCGTAGGGAATGTTGACGACTTTGCGAAAGGTTGCCACTTCTCCGGCGATTCCTTTATCGGCGGGAATGCGAATTTCTAGAGCGTTGCCTTTTTCGTCTTTGGCAACGATGGTGAAGAGTTCATTTTTTTCTTCATCAAACAGAAAGATACTGGTGCGATCGGCGTTGAGGAGTTCCCCCGTTTTCAGGGTAATCGATCGCAGCATTTCATCAAGGATGGCATCAAACCCCTGATTATCCAGGAGGTTATCCAACATTGATAGGGTTTGATTAACGACCTTGAGTTTATCTTCTACATCACTAACAACTTGCTTGAAGGTATCTTTTTTTAGGGGCGCTAGGAAACTGGAGAAATCGCCGCCGCCTCCTGTGGTGACTAATCCTCCGCCTCTGGTTGGGGCGACACTGGGTTCTGGGGGAGCTGGTTCTGGGGCATTGCCCTCTACATCTATGACCGTTGCGGATACGGTACGGGCAGGGGTTTCATCCGTACTAATTGCATCAATATCGATCGTGGTGGCGGTTGTGTCCACAATAGGAGAGTTTGAAGATGAGGTTGCCATAGATGTCACCGATATATAAGATTTATGTCTTGGTTTGGCGGGAAACTCAAGGGCCTAACGGCGTTTTTTTTAATGTATTGAGCTACAGCTAAGATAACGAAACCATCGGTTAGGTGGATCTTAAGGGAGGAATCCAGAAGATTCAAGAGCTAGGATAGCCTAATTTTAATAGCAATTGAATTTTGCGGCCATGAATGGGGGAGATTCGAGGGCTATTCTTGGCTCTGGTTAAGGGTTTTATCCCTATACTGAAAAATAAGTCCAGGGAGTTTGGGTAGGTGTTCATGGAAGAAAATTATGGGGTTTAAGGGGACTGATGATAGCGTTTGCGTTTTTTGGCTGCTTGCACCAATAAGGATTGGGCAAAGGATAGGGCTTCGATCGCCGAGTTGCCTCCGGTGAGTTGGGCGAGTTCTTGGGAGCGTTGTTGCTCGTCGAGGGTTGTGACTCGAACGACGGTTCTGGGTTCGTTGGCGGCTGTTTCGGTAATGGTTTCTTTCCGCACTTGTAAATGGCGATCGGCGAGGGAAGCAATCAGGGGTTGGTGGGTAACACAAAGAACTTGATGATGTTGGGAAAGTTGGTGAAGTTTGTCGGCGATCGCCTCTGCCACTCGTCCCGATACCCCCACATCGATTTCGTCAAAGACGAGGGTATTGACGGGGTTAATCTGGGAAAAACAAGCAGTTAAGGCCAACAAAAAGCGGCTCATTTCTCCCCCGGAAGCGGTGGTAGCTAGGGGTTGGATCGGTTCTCCGGGGTTGGTGCTGATGCCGAAGGTGATGCGATCGCCCCCTGTGGCTGTTATGGGGATAGCACTCAGAGCGACTTTGAATTGCACTTTTTCCATGGCTAGGGGTTTGAGTTCCTTGACCAAACGGGCCTCTAGTTTAGCGGCTGCCTTTTGCCGTTGGAAGTGTAGCTGATTACATAATGTTTTTAACTGCTCTAGGGCTTGTTGATAGTCTTTTGCCAATTGTTCTAGGGATTCACTGCTGGCGGTGAGGTCATTGAGTTCAGCTTGAATGTTGTGCCAGTAGCTGAAGACTTCGGATAGGGAGGGGCCATATTTGCGACAGATTTGTTTGAGTTGAATCAGGCGCGATTCAATGATATCGAGCCGTTCGGGGTCAGTTTCCAGGCGATCGCCATAGGCATTGATTTGTTGTCCGGCTTCTTCGACTTGCACGAGGGCTTCATTTACTAAGTCTAAAATCGGTTGTAGTTGGGGATCGTAGGGCAAAATATCATCGAGCAGGCTTTTGGCTTCTCCGAGCAGATCGGCAGCCGCTAGGGAGCGATCGCCTTGATACAGGGCTTGATAAATTTGATAACTTTTTTGTTGCAGTTCTACACTATGGGAGAGCCGTTGACTCTCCTGTTCGAGTTCGCTTAATTCATCAGCGCTGGTGAGTTGGGCTTGATTTAATTCTGTCAGTTGATAGTCTAAAAGATCGATCCGTTGCAGTCGAGATTGTTCATCTTGGCGCTGGCGCTGAAGTTGAGCCTTCAATTTTTGGGTCGTTTCATAGGCAGTTACCACTTGTTGTTGTATGGCTAAGAGTTCGCCCCCCCCATAGAGATCTAACCATTGTCTTTGTCGTTGAGGATCTCCGAGTTGTACGGTTTGTCCCTGAGCGGTGAGACTGGCTAACCCTTCCCGCAAGGCTTCCATTTGCCGACGGTTAACCAGAATTCCATTCAAACGCGATCGCGATCGATATGTGCCTTCATAGATCTTAATCTCCCGACTACAAGTTAGGGTTTCATCTTCGAGTGGCTCAATGTCCTGTTCTTGCAGCCATTCCCGAATCAAGGGAGAGAGGGTAAAGGTTGCCTCAATTAACCCCTGGGAGGCTCCAGAGCGGATCGCTTTCGGGTTGAATTTGCCTCCTAGGGCAGCATCCAAGGCATCAAGAATAATCGATTTCCCCGCTCCAGTTTCCCCAGTGAATACCGTTAAGCCTGGGCCAAAGTCCAATTCTAGGCGATCGATTAAAGCAAAGTTCTCAATTTTCAGGGAGATTAACATAGACGGCATACTTACCAGCAAAGCACTTGATCCAGGAAACCGAATGAAATTGATCGAGCTTGTCGGAGGGCAAATTGTTACAATTACTTTACAAAGTGATTAATCTGTCCCACCTCAAGCCATGAATGTCAATATGTCATCTTCATCTTCCCATCAACAGGGGTTGTCAACCCTTGAGGACTCTGGAAGTCCCGCTTATTCTTCTCCTGCACATTTTAGTCCTATGTCAGAACCGACGCTCACACCCAATGATTCAACCGTAGAACCCCCGGAAATCCATTATGATCCCCTAGAGTTAGTCGCCTTTTACCGTTCCCGTACCTGGGAAGTTTGGGGACGCATGATCACCCTAGTCTGGTCTTTTTTGGGCTTAGTTTTGGGGTTATGGTGGGATAAACGAACCAGAAGTTCGGAAAAGCAGCAGCGACGTAGAGCGGTTCAGTTGCGGGAGACCTTAACCCAATTGGGCCCAGCTTATATTAAAGTAGGGCAGGCTTTATCGACTCGCCCCGATCTACTGCCTCCCGTGTTTTTAGAGGAATTAACCCGGCTTCAAGACCAACTGCCCCCGTTTCCCAATCAGGTAGCGTACCAGTTTATTGAAGAGGAGTTAGGCGATCGCCCCGAATTTGTCTATGCTGAAATTAGCTCTAAACCCGTAGCGGCTGCTTCTTTGGGACAGGTTTACAAGGGTAAGCTCAAATCAGGAGAAACCGTCGCTATTAAAGTTCAGCGTCCGGATTTGCGGGAAAGAATTTCTCTCGATTTGTATATTCTTCGTAGTTTAGCGGGTTGGGTACAGAAAAGTTGGCGCTTACGCAGCGATTTAGTTGCTATTGCTGATGAGTTTGGCGCTCGCATTTATGAAGAAATGGACTATACCCATGAAGGCAGAAATGCCGAACGCTTTGAGCAGTTGTATGGTTATCTGCCCGATATTTATGTGCCCCGGATTTATTGGCAATATACCAACCGTCGGGTATTAACTATGGAGTGGATTACGGGCACAAAATTAACTGATTTAGAGAAAATTCGCCAGCAAGGTTTAGATCCGTCCTATTTAATTGAAGTCGGAGTTGAATGTTCCCTCCGGCAATTGCTCGAACATGGCTTTTTCCATGCCGATCCCCATCCGGGGAACTTACTGGCTTCTGGTGATGGCAAATTGGTCTATCTGGATTTTGGCATGATGAGCGAAGTTAAGCCCTATCAACGCTATGGTTTGATTGAGGCGATCGTCCATTTAGTTAATCGAGATTTTTCTGCCTTGGCCCATGATTATGTCAAATTAGAATTTCTCACACCAGATACAGATTTAACCCCCATTATCCCCGCTTTATCTCAAGTTTTTGATGATGCTCTGGGCGCATCTGTGGCAGAGTTAAACTTTAAGAATATTACGGATCAACTCTCCCAGGTCATGTATGATTATCCCTTTCGGGTTCCCGCCTATTATGCCTTGATTATTCGGTCTTTGGTGACCTTAGAAGGGATTGCCATTAATGTGAATCCTAATTTTAAGGTCTTGAGTAAAGCCTATCCTTATGTCGCCAAACGCCTCTTAACCGATCAGTCTCCAGAGTTGCGAACTTCTTTAAGGGAGTTGTTATTCAAAGATGGTAGTTTCCGATGGAATCGTTTAGAAAATTTGTTAAAAAATGCCCGTGATAGCCAAGATTATGATTTAGATCTAGTCTTGAATCAAACCATTGATTTTCTATTTTCCGATCGAGGGAGTTTTATTCGCGATCGCATCGTTGAGGAAATTGTTAAGAGTGTGGATGCTCTGGGACGCAATACTTTAGAAAATGTCACCTATCGCTTCCGCAAAACAGTCGGCATGAATGGACAAAATCCAGTTCAACCGGTTTCTGTAACTAATCCAGAAGATCGGAAAAATCTCGAACATATTCAGCGAATTTTACAAATTGTACAGGAAACTCAAGGGTTTGATCCGATGAAAATTATGCCCTTATTGCCTAAAGTTTTATTGAAGCCAGAAACCCAACAAATGGGACAACAAATTGCTAGTGGATTGGCTCAACGGGTTCTGGCGCGGTTTATTCGTGAAGTTTTACTCAGTGAAGAGATGGGAAATGGTACTTCTGAAAAAAAGTTGGCATCGGTTCCTAAATCAGATTCTTCTCCTTTGGCTTTACCTGCTGCGGTGATATCGAGGTAAAGATATAGTCCTTTGCCCTAGGCAAAATGCAAGAATCTGAAGCAGTGGAAAGTGGTTTTGCCTTTTGTGAATTCTTCTAGAGTTAGGTTGGGTCGTCGCTAGACCCAACCTAAATAGTATTGGAGCTAGAACTAGGAGCTAATTGGCTAGAATAGCGTCTTCCTGTTTCTTGCGCTCAATATCTTGATTGGAAGGGAATTTAACATCCCAGATTAAACCGAGACGCTCTAGCAGAGCAATCACCCACCAGGAAAAGTCTACTTGCCACCAATTCATGCTAAACCGGGCTGAGTAAGGAAAGGCATGATGGTTATTGTGCCAACCTTCTCCTAGGGTAATGATGGCAATTAGAGGGTTATTGCGGCTGAAATCTCCCGTTTTGAAGGGTTGATTTCCCCACAAATGGCAAATGGAGTTAACCGATAGGGTTCCTTGGAAACTGAGCATGATTCGTAAGGCTCCGCCCCAGATTAGGCCCCGCAAGGCTCCTTCCCAAGTTCCACAAATGGCTCCTTCAATGGCAGCCGGAAGGGCTAATCCAAGAACGATCCAGACGAGACAGTACCGATCGACCCATTGCACTACGCGATCGCTTTTTAAATCATTGATATAGGGTAAGGGTTCCACCCAAGTAGCACCCACCATCCAACCAAAATGGCCGTGCCAAAATCCTTGTATTCTCCCCCAGAAGCTTGTTCCATGCAGGTGAGGGGAATGAACATCTCCGGGTTGATCGCTGTAGAGGTGATGCTGACGATGATGGCTTACCCAACTGGCGATCGTTCCTTGAGTCGATATGCAAGCGACAATACCGATTAGGGCTTTCATAATTGGCCCGGTTTTAAAGGCTTTATGAGAAAATAGGCGATGGTATCCCACGCTCACCCCTAGAATGGTGAGAATGTAAAAACCGACGAGTAAGGCAATGTCAAGGGGAGCCACCGATTTTTCCCACCAGATTACTGCGGCGATCGCCACTAGGAACCCAATTCTAGGAAGGGTTAGGGTGATCGAGTTAATCACTCTGCGGCGATTAAGATCGGCTACGGCTTCAGAACTACTGTAGTTGGTCATCCAAGAACCTTTTATCAAATCATTAAGCACTTTTACGGATTGTATCAGCTTTTCGACCGTTCCAGGGTAATCTAAGATTCTCTTAAGATTTTTTTAATGTCTCAAAGCCTTACTGAGTAAGCAGTTGTCGATTCTAAAAAAGCTTTTCGATCCTGAGAACCCTCGCCTCACGCCTCTGCCTAAGCGGGTCTCGAATGGGGGGTTCTCTCTCCCCGACTTCCCCAGGATTGAGAGGCTCAAATTCTGCTATCATCATTTCAAGGGTATATAACAAAAAAAAGATATTCTTAGGGATCTCGCAGTTAGGTTGATTCCCTATAGGGTAATTCGTCCTTCGAGAAAATAGGTGGTCATCATCCCTTTCCCTTTGACCTCAATCTCCCCTCGTTTTTCCAATCGATAGTAATCCTTTAAAGTATTATAAGTTACTTGACTCACATGGATTTTCCCTGGAATACCATGAGATTCCATCCGACTAGCCGTATTAACCGCATCACCCCATAGGTCATAAATAAACTTTTTCTTACCTATGACTCCAGCGACTACGGGGCCAGTATTAATGCCAATGCGGATCGTGAGCAGTGTTTGGTGTTTCAGATTAAAGTTAACCACCTCTTCTTGGATTTTCAGTGCCATTTCCGCTACGGCGATCGCCGAATTCGGTTGATGGGTAGGCACACCTCCGACCACCATATAATTATCCCCAATAGTTTTAATCTTTTCCAACTTATACTCGTCAGCCCAATAATCAAAGGAGGAAAAAATTTCATTGAGATAAGTGACCAACTTAGGAGCGGTAATAGAAGACGCTAACTGCGTAAATCCCACAATATCAGCAAATAAAATCGTCACTTCTGGAAAAGATTCGGCGATGGGATTATGACCTTGTTTCAATTGATCGGCGATCGGTTGCGGGAGAATATTCAGCAGGAGGCGATCGGATTTTCGTTGTTCACTTTCGAGTTCTTGATTGGCTTCTTGAAGTTGAGCTGTCCGTTCAATTACCCTTCTTTCTAGCTCTTGCGAGGTTTGGCGCAATCGAGTAATTACGACAGCAATACCTGAAATTGCTAGAAGAGACAAAACAGAAAACATCATCAATGTTCCTTTTAAGCCTTCACGAGTTTCTTGGATAAACTTATCTAAAGGCAAAATAATTTCTAAAACACCCCGCACATCTCCAATTTTCCAATCGGTTTTAGGACTATCCGGATGGGTATTATGACAAGCGATACAAGTGGAATCCATAATTTCTGCTTGGGCATATCGCAGGGAAGAACGTCCTTGTACATTTTCAAATTGGAAATAGGGTTTATTGGGATTATTTCTGAGAACAGACAAGGCATCTTGTTCAAATTGATCGGTAATAGTTTGTTTGATCATGGCTTGACCTCCCCGAAAAGGGTAGTCACTATAGAGCTTAACCATCATTCCCGTATTTTGTTCGCGAATATTCCATGCTAATTTCATTAAAAATGTCACCGGCAAAGGAATTCCACCTTTAATACTGGGATAATTGTGAGAAACTACAATCCCATCAACCTCTTGGGCGCGATCGACCACTTCATAACTATAGACATTACGAGCTTCTTGAATCAGTTTACTATAGGAAGTAGCAGCAGCGATCGCTTGACTTTTCATTAAATTTGAAGAGATTTGAAAAGTATTTAATAAGGCAATACTAATACCGATGCAAAGAAAAACGATCAGCAGTAATATAGTATGTCTATAAAGAATTCGCTTTAAGCGTTCAAGCCAGTTAAGAATGAAGTTATCCATAAGGTTATAAATGAAATGTATTAACCTTGTTCTAACATATAATAAACTTTCGTCAATACTTACACACTTGATCCTTAACCCTTGCCAGATATTCAATTGAGCGCTAAGGTCTGAGAATAGGCCAATTTAACCGAACCCTAGTAGGAGGAAAACCGATGAGCAGCAGCTATCCCACCGAAGCTATCGAGAAATTAGCCGCAGAAATTGGCGAAAATGTCTATATGGATATTGCCAAATGGCATCTTTATCTCAATGATGCCCATCTTCATACCCCTTTAGCCGAGCATCTCTATCCTTTATTAGAGGATAATCGTTTAGAAGAAAACCAAGTGTTAGAAATTCTGCAAGCCATTACCGTAAAACTAGGGGGAGGGCGCAGACAAATACCGCTTTTAGATTTAATGCCTATGCAAGCCCAGTTAAATTTAATGGATTTGCTCGAAGAGTTTCAGCATAATCTTTAAGGGTGCTACGAGCTGGTAATTGGTAATAGAATTAGGGAATAACTCTTGCCTTTTTCCTAAAGTCCTCTATCAAATGCCAAATAAATTTTTGAGCCTATTTCTCACCCAAACCACCGGGTTTTTGTCATCTTCAGCAGCATCAACTAAACCCATTTCTCGCAACTGCTTTTGTCGTTCAGAGAGTTCTTCTTGGTGTTTAGCAAACTCTTGAACAATCACTTCAGAGAGTTCTGGATGTTCGCGTAAAAGTTGTTCAAAGCCCTTATGATTAATGGCAAATAAAATGGTATCTTCGACGGCGCGAACTGAGGCTGTACGAGGAATTCCCAGCATTAAAGATAGTTCACCAAAAAACTGGCCGGGGACTAAATTGTTTAAATGCTTATTAATTTTTTCTACATAAACTTCAACCGTCCCTGATAGAACAATATAAAATCCATCGCCTGGATCGCCTTCTCGAAATAGAACTTCGGACTCCCTTAAACGTCGCCGACATCCAACTTCAATCAGTTGCCTTAATTCCAGTTCAGTAAAACTTTCAAAATAGGTGACTTGAGGGAGCAGATCCCGCAGGGAGAGGGGCTTGTACTGTGAAGCTTGTTTTTGGGTGACTTCTAATATTTCTTGAGCTTCTGATTTTCTGCGTCCGAGGGGATAGAGAACTTCTGGATTTCTCAGCCAGAGATCTTGTTGAGGAAAGGGAATATTAATCTGATGTTGTCTTAGGTGATATTCGATTAAAAAATTCAGGGAACTGGTAATATGGGGTTCTAAATCAACACGGGAAACCCAAACCCAGAGTTCAAAATTTAAGGAACTGGCTCCAAATCCGATAAAAATGACTTTGGGTGGAGGGTCGGAACTGATGGAGGGTTCCATATAAGCGGCTTTCAGGAGGACTTCAGTGACTAGAACCGGATCGCTACCATATTCTACTCCTACGGGAATTTGAATTCGGCTGGTGGGAGATTCAAAATTCCAATTGAGAATAATATTTTCGACTAAATGACTATTGGGAACAATCACGGAACCCCCGCGCCGAGTGCGAATCAAGGTAGAGCGCAGAGAAATTTCTTTGACATAGCCATCCATACCATTAAATTCGACAAAATCTCCAACGCGAAGTTTGCGTTCTAACAGTAAAGTAAGCCCACTGGTAAAGTTTTTGGTGATGCTTTGTAAGCCTAAACCAATACCAACGCCTAAACCCCCAGCCAGTACGGTTAAAGAGGCAATATCAAAGCCATTGGTTTGTAGAATAATTAAAAAACCAATGGCAGAAAAGCTGTAACTAATTATGGTGGCGATCGCCTGGCGATTCCCTTCATCAATTTTAAGCTTTTGCAGCAGTCGATATTTGAGGAAATTTTTGAGCAGTCTGGCACAGACGAAAACAATGGCTAAGGAAACGAGAATATTGATAATAGCGAAAATAGTGATCTGCTCATTGCCAATGGTGAGAATAGAGGAGGTAGTAATATGGTTAATTAGGTTAACTATCGTTTCCCAAAGTCTTGCGATCGTGCTAGTCATGTCAGCCCAGTAAGAAGTCTATATTACCGATACTCATGAACCTGATGAGTTTTCAGGGGATATATCGAGATTTGGTTATGTTCTATCATATTTTTGCGATCGCGGGTCTTATGTATGGGTTAGGGGCTTGAATTGCCTAACTTGTGCTACCATTGCCCGGATATCATTTGACAAGGCGCTCTTCCCGTACTCTCTCATAACCCATGAGCTTTACCTCTCTCCTTTATGGTGTCTTTTTATTCAGTGTTTGTATCCTCTATTGGTCAAGTCGATCGGGGAAAACACGGTTTCTATTATTAGCGATCGCCTCATTACTCTTTTACGCCTCTTGGCAACCCCAATATATTCCCCTGCTGCTGGCAATGACTTGGGTGAACTACAGTTTAGCCAAAATCCTGGTTCCGGACTCTGTACAGGGTTCCCACGCCCAAGACTGGCAGTTATCCAACCAAGACTGGCAATTTGCCCAAGCGGGTTGGAATCAACGGCGTTTTTTCATTTTAGTCCTTGGCATCATCTTAAATGTCTTTCTATTATTCGGCTTTAAGTATATTCCCTTTGTCCTCGGTTCCCTGGGCCAAATCGCTCAACTCCCCAGGGCTACAGCTTCGGCGGATTGGGTGAGCGACAATGTAATTGCGCCCTTGGGACTGAGTTTCTTTTGTTTTGAGGCGATCGCCTATTTAGTCGATGTCTATCGAGGCGCACCTGCTGCTAAAAGTTTTACCAAATTTGCCGCCTATAAACTCTTTTTTCCTAAACTCATTTCCGGCCCCATTACCCTGTACCAGCAACTCACCACCCAACTGAGAAACCCTCAATTTCCCTCCATCGAAATGCTTACCGAAGGGTTATGGCTGATTGCATTAGGAGCCACCAAAAAAGCCCTCATTGCTGACCGTTTAGCCGTGATTGTAGACCTTAGTTTCACTCATTTAGTCCGCGCCGGAAGTTGGGATTTGTGGTTAGCCACCCTCGCCTATGGACTGCAACTCTATTTAGACTTTAGTGGCTATGTCGATATTGTCCGTGGCAGTGCCATTTTACTCGGCTTAAATCTACCCGAAAACTTTGAAGACCCCTACTTTACCACCAGTATCGCCGACTTTTGGCGACGCTGGCACATGACCCTCGGAAATTGGCTCAGAAACTATCTCTATTTTCCCTTGGGAGGCTCCCGTTTAGGATTATTCAGAACTTGTTTCAATCTGCTGATGGTCATGCTGATTGCGGGCATTTGGCATGGTGCAGCCTGGGGATTTATTGTCTGGGGTGTTTATCATGGATTAGCTTTAGTAGCCCATCGTTTAATCGATACATTATCCAAACAAATTCAGGGCTTAAAATCCTTTTGGAAAAGTTTACCCGGCACAATATTAGCTTGGCTAATGACACAACTGATGGTCTTTAGCGCCTGGATCTTTTTCCGCCTCCCTAACTTAAAAGACTCCTGGTTTGCCATTTCTCACTTATTCGGCAAAGAGGCTGACCCCCAATTTACTCAGAAAATTTATCTGGATACTCTGGGGATCGATCGCCTGCAATTCACCTGGATCTTATGCGCTCTTGTCGGTATAATGACCCTTCTATTTTTATTACAGAGACGTTTAAATTTACAGCTCAATTGGCCCATCAAATTAGTCTTAATTCCCGTCAGTCTATATTTAGTTTGGTTACTCGCTCCCCAAGGGGCACTACCCTATATTTACTTTGATTTTTAGGGAAAATGCCGCTATGCTATGAGTAGGAGCAGCTTACCTGAATCTTTAGCGAAAAGAGTCAACAACCACCAAAATATGCAGTGGGTACGATCGCCAAAAATGAGTTGGATATTAGTCATCCTCTTGGCAGCATGGCTAACATTCGACATCGCCACCAACTTAATCACCGAAGCACTCTGGTTTAACGAACTCGGTTATGGTACTGAATTTGCCCTGCGAGTCAAAACCCAAATCATCGTCGGCGCAGTGGTTTTCGGACTCAGCACCCTTTATCTGTGCGGTAACCTCTGGGTTGCCCTCCTCCTCAAACATCCCAACCCCCCAGAAGCTCAAGACGCTTATCCCAAATACCCCAAAAGGGTTCCCCTCGGTTGGTTAATCCTCTCCCTGGTACTCTTAACCCTCGTCTTAGGATTAATGCTGCTCCAATATGGAGAAGTCATCGTGCAATATTGGCATACCGATTTAAATATTGCCCGCCCCACCCCCGAACTCCCCCCTCGCTTTCGTCCCGAATCAGCCGTTCACACCTTTCTAGGGCTACCCTCTTCTCCCCTCAAAGCAATACTCATTCTAGTATTTCCCATCCTCTTAGTCTGCATTCCCGAAAGAACCTTACTGGCGATCGCCATTCTCTTAAGTTACGGTTTAGGAATCATTTTATCCAGCCATTGGGCCAGAATTTTAGCCATTTTTAATCCCACCTCCTTTCATCAAGTCGATCCCCTCTTTAATCAAGATATTAGCTTCTACATCTTCACTTTACCCGTTCTCCATCTGCTCGAATTCTGGCTCGTCATCCTCTCTGTTTTTTCCCTACTTGCCGTCACCATTATCTATCTCTTATCCGGTAGAAGTTTAGCCCTAGGCAGTTTTCCTGGTTTTTCCCCTAAACAGCGCCGCCATCTGCAAGTCATCAGTGCTGCCGTTATGTTTAGTGTGGCTTATAGTTATGCGCTCTCTCGCTATGAACTGCTTTATTCTCCCACGGGAGTCATTTATGGAGCCAGTTTCACCGATATCTATACTCAAAAACCCATAATTGAAGTGCTGTCTATTTTGGCAGCATCCTATGGATTTTTCCTCTTAGGTCGTTCCGTTTATTGGGCTAAAAAATACGATATTTGGAGAAACATGATTTACGTGATGATTCTCTATTTAGGTGTCGCCGGAGTCAGTAACTATGCTCTTCCTGCTTTGACTCAGCGCTTAATCGTGCAACCCAATGAACTGGGTAGAGAAACTCCATTTATCAAACGCAGTATTGAATTTACTCGATCAGCCTTTAATTTAGATAAAATTGAAGTTTATCCCTTTAATCCTGAAGGACAATTAACTGTACAAGACTTACTCAAAAATAAACTAACCCTCGATAATATCCGTCTCTGGGACACCCGCCCCCTATTACAAACCAATCGTCAACTTCAGCAAATTCGCTTATATTATAAATTTCTCGATGCAGATATTGAACGCTACACTTTCCGCAAACCTAATTATCAAGGCAGTTCTAAACAACAAGTTATTTTAGCGCCTAGAGAATTAGACTATGAAGGAGTTCCTCAAGAGGCCAAAACTTGGGTGAATCAACATTTAGTCTATACCCATGGATATGGGTTTACTATGTCCCCGGTGAATACAGTGGCAGAGGATGGCTTACCGGAATATTATGTCAAAGATATTGGGTCAGAAAGTCCCCAAGGAGAAACGACTCCCGTTTGGATTTCTGAACCTCGAATTCGAGATAGTATACCCATTGGTCAACCGAGAATTTATTACGGAGAATTAACCAATACCTATATTATGACTCCTTCGACGGAGCCGGAGTTAGATTATCCCCAAGGAGATGCCAACCAATATAACTTTTATGATGGTACAGGGGGAGTCTCGATCGCCAGTCGCTGGAGACGGTGGTTATTCGCCAAATATCTCAAAGATTGGCAAATGCTCTTAACTCAATCTTTCACCCCAGAAACTAAAGTTTTATTTCGCCGCAATATCATCGATCGTGTCAAGGCGATCGCCCCCTTTCTCCAATTCGATCAAGATCCCTATTTAGTCGTTGCCAATACCGATTTAAGTGGCGATCAAAGCGGCAATCAAGAAAATTATCTTTATTGGATTATTGATGCCTATACAACCAGCGATCGTTATCCCTATTCCGATCCTGGAGAGCTGCCCTTTAACTATATTCGTAACTCTGTAAAAGTGGTCGTCGATGCCTACAATGGCAGGGTTTATTTTTTCATGGCTGATGACTCCGATCCCATCATTCAAACCCTAGCCAAAATATTTCCTAATCTGTTCCGAAGCTTAGACGACATGCCCCCATCTCTAAGGGTTCATATTCGCTATCCGGTAGATCTATTTAATATCCAATCGAATCAACTCTTGACTTATCATATGCGCGATCCGCAAGTGTTTTACAACCGCGAAGATCAATGGCGCGTTCCCTTAGAAATTTATGGCGGTGAACCCCAAACTGTAGAACCTTACTATTTAATCATTAAATTACCCACAGAAAACCGAGAAGAATTTATCTTACTCCATCCCTTTACCCCTGCCAGCCGTAATAACCTGATCGCCTGGTTAGCCGGTCGTTCCGATGGGGAAAATTATGGTAAACTTTTACTCTATCAGTTTTCTAAACAACAGCTCATTTATGGGCCAGAACAAATTGACGCTCTGATTAATCAAGACCCGGAAATTTCTCGTCAGATTTCTCTGTGGAACCGACAGGGATCAAAAGCAATTCAGGGTAATCTCCTGATTATTCCCATTGAAAAATCCTTGCTTTACGTGGAACCTCTCTATTTAGAAGCCGAGCAAAATAGCCTACCAACTCTAGTGCGAGTGATTGTCGCCTATGAGAACAAAATTGTCATGGCAAATACCCTAGATAGAGCCATCAATGCTATCTTTAATTCCTCTAATTCTCCTTCGGCTAACCCCAGCCCAACCGTCATTCGTAACTTAGGTGAAATTGGCCCGCCCTAGAGGTTAGAATGGGTAAGGCAGATGGCAAGCTCCGATCTCAATGGTAGGGTTTATGCAAAAGAAACGACAACAGATCCACGATCTCGTCGATCAACTTCCAGAAGAATACTTACAAGAAGTTTGGACTTTCTTAGCTCCTCTATGTGCTGATGCTTATGTGCTGACCATAATTCAAGCAACTATAGATACCCTAAAACCGGGTGACTTCATGACTCATGAAGAAGCTCTAGGGTTTTTGCATCACCGATGACTCATAACTGGCAGAGGTGAAAATCCGATGACTGTTGCGCCTTCCTCCACGGTATCATCCATTCAATATCAACTGCTCTATCACCGTAGCTTTCTCCAAGATCTACAAAGGTTACAGAGGAAAGAGAGGAGTAGCTATGAAAACATTTATCACTTTGTATTTACGGAGTTTCTGAGCCTGAAACGTCTAGAAGACCTGCCTAAACTCCATCGACTCGGGCCGGAGCGGATGTTCTATCATTTTACGATGGGAGAATACCTGATTGCGATCGCCGTTATGGGACAAATTGTTAAATTTCTCCGGATTCTCCCCAAACCGAAGATCTAAACGGTATGGTGTCTAGGGGAGAGTCTCAAACAAGCTCTCATTCGTTTTGATCGGCGATCGCCGAAAATGCCTCAACCCTTTGGAGAAGACTGGTTATGGATGCAGCAACCCTCTGGCAACGTTATCAAGACTGGCTGTACACCCACGACGGCCTGGGATTTTATCTCGACATCAGTAGAATGAGGTTTGACGATCGCCAAGTTGCAGAAATGCAACCCAAGTTTGACAAAGCCTTTGCAGAAATGGCTAAACTCGAAGCGGGGGCGATCGCCAACCCAGATGAAGGACGGATGGTGGGTCACTATTGGTTACGCAATGCCAATATCGCCCCTAACCCCCAACTGAAAGCCGAAATCAACGAAACCCTAGCAGCCATCCATCGCTTTGCCCAAGATATCCACTCCGGAGCCATCAAACCCCCCAACGCCCCCAAATTTACCGATATTCTCTCCATCGGTATTGGGGGATCGGCCCTGGGGCCTGAATTCGTCGCTGAAGCCTTAGTCTCCTCCTCTCCCCAACTCAACATTCACTTCATTGACAACACCGATCCCGCCGGTATCGATCGCACCCTGGGTAAAGTTAAAGATAAACTCAACACCACCCTGGCGATCGTCATCTCCAAATCGGGAGGCACACCGGAAACCCGCAACGGCATGATCGAAATCAAAGCCGCCTATGAAGCCGCCAACCTTACCCCTGGCCCTCATTTTGTCGCCATTACCGGCCATGGCAGCCAACTCGAACAACTGGCCCAATCAGAAAACTGGTTAGCCACCTTCCCCATGCATGACTGGGTAGGCGGACGCACATCGGAACTCTCCGCCGTTGGTTTAGTTCCGGCTGCTCTGCAAGGTATCGACATCGATCAAATGTTAGCGGGGGCTAAAGAAATGGATGAAGCCACCCGTATTCCCTCCCTCAAACAAAATCCCGCCGCTCTCCTTGCCCTTGGCTGGTACTTCGCGGGAAATGGCAAAGGGGAAAAAGATATGGTCATTCTGCCTTACAAAGATAGTTTGTTGCTCTTTAGTCGCTATCTGCAACAATTGGTGATGGAATCCTTGGGCAAAGAAAAGGATTTAGACGGCAATACGGTCTATCAAGGCATTGCGGTTTATGGAAATAAAGGCTCCACTGACCAACATGCCTATGTGCAACAGTTGCGCGAAGGTGTACCCAATTTCTTTGTTACCTTTATTGAAGTCCTGAAAGACCGCGAACGACCTTCTCCTGAAGTCGAACCGGGAGTTACCTGTGGCGACTATCTCTCCGGACTCTTGCAAGGAACCCGCAAAGCCTTATATGAAAATCACCGAGATTCCATTACCGTCACCATTCCCGAAGTTACTCCCCGCACTGTGGGTGCATTGATCGCCCTCTATGAGCGGGCAGTTGGACTCTATGCGACGTTAGTAAATATCAATGCCTATCACCAACCGGGGGTAGAAGCGGGTAAAAAAGCCGCCGCCAGTATTCTCCAGTTGCAAAATCAAGTGATGAAGGCTTTAGGAGAAAGCGATCGACCCTTATCTCTGGCAGAACTAGCTGCTGCTGCCCATGCCCCAGAAGAGATTGAGTCAGTTTACAAAATTGTCCGTCATTTAGCGGCCAATAATCGCGGTGTTGTCTTGCACGGCAACACCTCTCAACTCCAACAGTTGAAAGTCAGTAAGGTTAATAAACATTAATTTCGTAGGGGCGGGTTTTACCCAAATATAGGATACCCACCAACCAATATTGTAAACCCGCCCCATCCTCAGCGATCGCCAACTCTATTAAGATACAAGGGGCGGGTTGCAAACCCACCCCTACAACCATGTCTCATTGTTAATCGAAATCACGCTAAAAGGGGTTCAATTCAATTTCAAGGCACTTGCGGGGACTTCTTCCCAAGAGTCAACGGTACGCATCCGAGCGATCCATCCGGCTTTTTTTTGGTCTTCCGTGAGGTTATTTTCAAAGGAGTCGTGGCAGTCCTGAGCTTGCTGGCAATCGCAACAGGCAATGCAAGCGTAGATCATGCCAGAGGGATCGACTTGTTCATTCACCCAAATAGTCATAGGGCATATACTCCTAAGTGTAAGAAATCTAGTCTATTGTAGGGGCGGGTTTCAAACCTACCCCTACAGCAATGTCCGATCGCACCATCAAATTCACTTGACTTATTCCTGCACGAAGTGGTGTAAGTCGGTGACGCGACAAATTCGCCAGTCGGGAAGCACATCAGCGCCCATGCGTTGGTAGAAGGCGATCGCCGGTTCATTCCAGTCTAATACCGCCCACTCAAAGCGCCCACAACCCCGCTCTAGAGCAATTTTTGCCAAACTTCTCAGCAGGGCAGACCCAATCCCCTGACGGCGATATTCAGGTCGTACAAACAGGTCTTCGAGATAGAGTCCCGGTTGGGTGCGAAAGGTGGAATAGTTATGGAAAAAGAGGGCAAAGCCTACCGGTTTTTCTTCCCATTCGGCAATTAAGGCTTCTGCATAATGTTGATCGCATAGGTGTTTTTCCAGCTCGGCCGGACTCCCCACGACTTGATCGGATAATTGCTCATATTCAGCTAAAGCGCCGATCAAGTCGAACAGAATGGGGACATCATCGCGGGTTGCGGGTCGAATATGGAGTGGGGGGCGATCGCCTGGAGTCATAGTTGCACCACATGCCAATTTTTAGGTTAGCGCAGCCAAGCTTTCAACCGTTGAGCCACTTGAGGACGACGCAGTTTTCGCATGGCTTTGGTCTGAATTTGCCGCACTCGTTCGCGGGAGAGGTTGAACAAATGGCTGACTTCTTCTAGGGTATAGGGTTTTCCCGTACTTAAGCCATACCTTAAGGAAATAATATCTTTTTCCCGTTCGGTGAGGACATCGCTGAGAACCGAGAGGATTTCCTGACGCATCATGGTTTCGCTAATCTGCGCCTCTGGAGATTGGGTTCCTTGATCTTCGAGTAAATCGAGTAATTCTGTATCTTGATCTTCTCCAAATCGATGGTTTAAAGAGAGCGATCGCCGACGCACTTGATGCAAATATCGCAATTGCGGAATCGAAATTTCCAATGCTTCCGCTAGTTCTGTTTCGCTGGCGTTGCGTTCGAGTTTTTGCCGCAGTTGCTGTTGCATCACCCGCATTTTATTCAGTTTTTCCACTACATGAATCGGTAATCTCACCGTGCGTCCATGGTTAGCCAACGTGCGGGTGATCCCCTGACGAATCCACCAGTAGGCATAGGTGGAAAACTTATAGCCTTTTTCGGGATCGAACTTCTCTGCGGCTCGATTTAATCCCAATGCACCCTCTTGAATGAGATCGAGAAATGGGACTCCTCGATTCACATATTTTTTGGCAATTGATACTACCAATCTCAGATTCGATCGCACCATTTTTTGCTTGGCAATTTGGCTTTGTTTGAGCTTAATGGTGATTTCAGCTTCTCCCAATCCACTCGCACAAGCTAAATCAGAAATCGTTGGCTTTTCACCCGTATTGGCTAGAATTTTCTCTTGAATTCTTTGTAGATCTACTCCTTCTTGAACTTGGCGAGATAAGATCACTTCTTCTTCTGCACTCAGGAGAGGATAACGTGCCATTTCTTTGAGAAATAGACCCACTGTATCCTCATTAATCCAAGCTATTGAATCTTTCCAATCTTTGCTAGATAACGAGGAGGAAGGGGCTACCGGATCTGATGATGATAAGTTTAGTTGGCTCAAAACAGGAGGTTTTGCCTCTGAATTTACCTGGGAATTATCGTATTCCCGGTCAATCAATCCATGATTTTTGGGGCTGTTCAACATAGGAAATGACAAAATGAGTTGCACTTCAAAAGATTAAGAATCTGTGGGGTGAGGAGCGACGATTTTAGCAGACGGCTTTTAGGCTGAAGTCCAGTAAATTTGAGCTATAGGGCTTAGGAGTGTCCTTAGTGTAATAGCATAATTTAAAGTTGGCAATAAAGAGCTGAGTAAACGATACAAAAGTTATTGTTGTGTTGTTTTTTCTCAAGTTTCTGTGGAGTACGATACACTCTGACCCTGAAAATGATAAATCCTAATCTTTTTGATAGAATTAAACCAGGATCAAGCTGGGGAGGAGTTGCCCTAGAGTAAATGTATAGCGCTTGGCGCTGGTAATGGGTAATAGGTTTTGAAGACTCCAGCCTGAAAGCAGTTCGCCATCTAAAACTTTATGATCAGCAAATTCGATCGCCTGCAAACACCGGTTGCGAGTTTCCGAGGAGCCGCCTCGAAGAATCCGTTTGATATCCAGTCCTCATCGTCGGATCGGCAGCGCTGGGTGGAGGTTCTGCTGGATGTGGATCGGCAAGAGTTAGAAGATGAGGAGCCAAAGCTTTATACCTATGCGATCGCCCCCAATTTGAGGGTACAACTAGGGGATATCCTGATCGTACCCTGTCGTTTTCAGCAGGTGGGGGCGATCGCCATTCGTCTGTTGTCGGAACCGCCAGCCGATTTACCCCCAGAACGAATCAAGTCTGTACAAGAAGTCATCAGTGCCGGATTTTTTCCCCCCAGCTATTGGCAACTGTTAAATCAAGTCGCTGATTATTACCATACCCCCTTAATGCGGGTGATTCGCATGGCTCTACCTCCAGGATTATTGGCAAAATCCCAACGTCGCATCCGCTTGACGGACTCCATCCCCAAAGAAGGGCAAATTTTTCTTAATCAACCCGCGCAACAACTGCTCAATGTCCTTACTAACAGCAAAACTGGGGATTATTCTTGGCGCTATCTGAAACAACAGGTACAGCAGGCCGATCGCGGACTGAAAGATTTGTTAAAACGGGGATGGGTAGAAACTTACCTAGAACCGCCCCAACCGCCTCAACCCAAACGCCAACAGGTGGTAACCCTGGTTAAGTTTACTGTACCCGAACCTCAAGAATTAACCCCCCGACAACAGAAAATCTTAAGCCTTTTGCATCGTCAGGGGGGGGAAATGTTGTTAACTGAACTGCTGCAACAGGGCCAAACTTCTTCCGGGTTAATCAAAACCTTGGAGCAAAAGCAATGGGTCGTTATTGAAGAGCAGGAACAGTTACGCTATGATACTGGCCCCATGCCCGATCGCGATACCCCCAAACCCCTCACCCCCGCCCAAGCTCAAGCCTTAGCAGCCATTCAGGGGCGTTCGGGGTATCATCCCTTTCTGCTCCATGGCATCACTGGATCGGGAAAAACAGAAGTTTATCTTCAGGCGATCGCCCCCATTCTAGAGCAAGGCCAATCCATCCTCGTCCTCGTGCCCGAAATCGGCCTCACCCCCCAACTGACCGATCGCTTCCGGGCAAGATTTGGAGCGAAAATCCGCGTTTACCACAGTGCCCTATCCGATGGCGAACGTTACGATACCTGGCGGCAGATGCTCCAGGGAACCCCCCAAATCGTCATCGGAACCCGATCCGCCGTTTTTGCTCCCTTGCCCCATCTGGGCTTAATTATCCTGGATGAAGAACACGACACCAGCTTTAAACAAAGCCAACCCGCGCCCACCTACCATGCTCGCCAAGTAGCCCAATGGCGGGCCCAATTGGAAAATTGCCCCCTCATTCTCGGTAGCGCCACCCCATCCATGGAAACCTGGTTTAGTGGCTTGGAGAAAACCGCCACCCGGCTAAGTTTACCGGAACGGGTCGAAAACCGGCCCCTCCCTCCCATTGCCATTGTTGACTTACGTCAAGAACTCAAACAGGGAAATCGGTCAATTTTTAGTCGCAGTCTACAGGATCATTTAAGGCGTTTAGGCGATCTCCAGCAACAAGGCATCCTCTTCATTCCCCGTCGCGGCCATAGTACCTTTGTCTCCTGTCGCAGTTGTGGCTATGTCCTCGAATGTCCCCATTGCGACGTTTCCCTCTCCTACCACTACACCCACGAAGGAGCCAAAGAACGCCTGCGCTGTCATTACTGCAACTTTTCCCAACTACAACCCTCCCACTGTCCCGAATGCCAATCTCCCTATCTCAAGCATTTTGGCACAGGAACCCAACGGGTCACCCAAGAATTAGCCAAACTCTTTCCAGAGTTGCGGGTTATTCGCTTTGACAGTGACACCACCCGCACCAAAAACGCCCACCGCACCCTACTTACCCGCTTTGTGCAGGGAGAAGCCGATGTATTAGTGGGAACCCAGATGTTAACCAAGGGATTAGACATTCCCGGAGTCACCCTAGTAGGAGTGGTAGCGGCTGATGGCTTATTGCATCAGGGAGACTATCGCGCTGGAGAAGAAGCGGTACAAACCTTGACCCAGGTGGCCGGCCGTGCCGGTCGTGGGGATGACCCCGGCCAAGTGATTATTCAAACCTACTCCCCCGACCATCGCGCCATTCAAGCGGTGCAACAGAATAGCTATGCAACCTTTATGGAGCAGGAGTTACAGGAGCGAGAAGCCTATCATTATCCGCCCTATAGTTCCTTGGTGCTGTTTCGCTTCAGTGGTTTGGATATCATGGAAGTGCAAACGGCCGCTCAACAGGTCGCTGAATTCCTAGAGTCAAGAGCAGGAAGCTATGAGATCTTAGGCCCTGCACCCGCACGGGTGATGCGGGTTGCCGATGCCTATCGTTGGCAGATTTTGCTCAAGTTTCCTCCTGGAGCAGAAATAAATCTGCCCCCATTAGGGCAGTTGCGATCGCTCTGTTCAAAGAGAGTTAGTTTAAACTTAGATATCGATCCCCTAAACTTTGGATGATTGAAACCCTAAGTTATCTTCACTCACAGACAGGGAATGAAGAGTATCAATACTAATGGAGGTAAACGGACTCGAACCGATGACATCCTGCTTGCAAAGCAGGCGCTCTACCAACTGAGCTATACCCCCAGAAAACTTAAACATGGGTGAAGAGTTTTAAATTCAGCCCACTCGATCTATTATACACATAAGACTTCATTTGAAAAGAGGTTGAGCTGATTTTTTTTTCGGGGGATGACTATGAGCCTTGTTGTCGCGACGTTTTACCAATTTTTTCCCTTTGCCGATTATGCCGAATGGCGATCGCCTCTCCAAGCCTTGTGCGAACAGCAAGGGATCAAAGGAACGATCCTCCTCGCCTCCGAAGGCATCAACGCCACGATCTCCGGTTCCCGTGCCGCCGTCGATACCCTCCTCACCTATTTGCGCTGCGATCCTCGGCTCTCGGATCTCACCCATAAAGAATCAATCACCTCAAATTATCCCTTCGATCGCCTCAAAGTGCGGCTCAAATCAGAAATCGTCACCCTTGGCCAACCCAATGTTAATCCCAATGAGCAAGTAGGAACCTATGTCAGTCCCCAGGACTGGAACCAATTGATTAGCGATCCCCAAGTCACCCTCATTGATACTCGCAATGACTACGAAGTACAGATCGGCTCCTTCCGAGGGGCCCAAAATCCCCATACCCAATCCTTTCGGGACTTCCCCGACTATGTAAAAACCCATCTTGACCCCCAAAAGCATCCCAAAGTAGCCATGTTCTGTACCGGGGGGATTCGCTGCGAAAAAGCAACGGCCTTTATGCTCAAGCAAGGTTTTCAGGAAGTTTACCACCTGCAAGGGGGAATTCTGAAATATCTTGAAGAAGTACCCGAACCTGAAAGTTTATGGGAAGGGGAATGTTTTGTCTTTGACCAACGGATTGCCGTCAAAACCGGCTTACGTCCGGGGAGTTATGACTTATGCGCCGGATGTGGTTATCCTATTTCTGAAGCAGATAAGGCTTCGCCAGAGTATGAAGAAGGGATCTGCTGTCCCCATTGCGGCGATTACCTTACCCCCGAAAAACGGGCCCGCCAACAAGCCAAATCTCAGCAAAGCCAACTCAAGAAAACAAAGGATAACAAATAAACAGCACCCATCCCCCCACAAAAAAGATCCCAAATAGCCAGAGCAGAAACGTCAGAGATCCTTTCACTTCCAGCGATCCCAGTATAGGAGTCGCTGAGATCAGCAGCAGAATGAAAAAAGCACCAAATAATAGCCATACAGAAGAACTATTCAGACCCATAATCATGTATCGGATAACCTCGTCAATCGATACCCTCATCCTAAGTTACCCTTGACACAGAGCCGAGCATTTTTAAGGTTTAATTTTTAATTAGAAGCAGAATAGAAACTGCCTTTCTCCTAGGGATAATCAAGACTCTAAACTAAGCCACAACTGATACACTTAGAAACGATCGCCTCCACATGCTTTGACCAATCCGAGCCTTTGAAGCGAACCGGGGAGGGCAGATGGGCGACAACCGCATCACTTTTGTACTTAATATAGTCCTCCGTATTACCACTGGGTCGTAAGGGCCATTTTACGGTTTGGCAGAACTGAAAATAGTTTTCTGCGGACTGTTGATAGACTTGAACCTGAAGGGTCAAGCCAAAGCGTCCCTCACTCGTTGCCAGCCACAGGCGATCCACCGTCTGCAAATCTTCACAAGGAATTTGAGCCAGATCGCGGGGAGCTAAAAAGCGGCTCAGGGGTTTACCGGCAGCTTGATGGAGACAGTTCCAAGTTTCCTCATCGGCTGCTTTCCAGCGTTTCAGTTGTAGAAAGCTTTGCAGTTTCCTATAATTCACACCAGTAGCAGAATTTAATTCTACGGGGAGTTCAGAGGAGCCAAAGACCCAAGTTTTGACCACATGAAGGGGGTTTAAGGCTTTGCTAGAGATTTTTGTGGAGATTTCTGTCGGCTGGTTACTTAGAGCTGTCCGACTGGAAGCGGGACGAGGGGTAACGGGTTTTGATCGGGGAGGGGTTGGGGGTTTGGCTTTCGGTGCAGCTATGGCTGTGAGGGAACCCGGAGTAACTGATAGTACAGACAATACCTCGGAGACCGATTGAAAACGCTGACTTAAGTTCCGAGCGACCATGCGATCGAGGGTTTCGGCTAAATATAAATTCACTCGTTTTTCTGGTAGTAAATAATCACGCCATACCCATTTTTCAGTGGCAATATCATAGAGTTCTAAAGGAGGTAGTCCGGTTAATAAATGTAGACAAGTGGCTCCTAAACTATATAAATCACTGGCGGGAAAAACCTTTCCTCGCAACTGTTCTAAGGGCATATATTCGGCACTACCAACGATGGTTCCGGTTTGGTTTAGGGTGGTTTGGGAAACCCATTTTGATACTCCAAAATCAATTAGTACGGGTAAGTTATCCCGTTTACGGCGAATGATGTTTTGGGGTTTAATATCCCGATGAATGACATGATTTTCGTGAACAAACTGCAAAACAGGTAATAGATTTCGTAAGAGTTGTTCAATTTCTTCGGGTTCATATGCGCCTTTTTGTTGCAGTTCCTGAGCTAGGGTGGGGCCATCGACAAATTCTTGCACTAAATAGAGCTGTCGATCTTGCTCAAAATGGGCGAGTAAATTGGGAATTTGATCGTGTTTTCCTAGCTCATCGAGGCGAACGGCTTCTTGGCGAAATAATCGTTGGGCTTTATGAACGACTTGATCGCTAAAGCCTTTGAGGTAGAGTTGTTTGACGACTCGTAGAGGTTGGGAGGGAATATCTTCATCGATGGCAATAAAGGTTTTACCAAATCCCCCTTGACCGAGTTGGGCAACTGGCCGATAGCGTTGTCGGAGATACAAGGATGTACCGCAACTAGAGCAAAATTTAGCGTTATCGGGATTTTTGGGGGATTTACAGTCGGGGTTAACACAGTAACTCATGGGGGTATCCTGGCCAGGAAGGTTACTTTATGGGGTTGATGTTTCTTCTGCCTTCAAGATATGGAAATTGGAAAAAACTCCTAGGGTTTCAAATTCGTAGGCAGGCAGAAAGGCGGCAATTGAAAGGTTAGTTTGATAGATACTGAATAGTATATAGTCTTGGCGCTCGGTGCGTTGGGCAATGATATTTTGTAGTTGGGGTCGAGCCTCTTGTAGGAAGCTATCACAAGATTGTTGCAGGATGTTGCCGAGGGTTTGGTTGGCTTTGTCACAAACGTTTTCTTGGAGATATTCGACTAACTGTTGGGAGGCAAATTCTTCATAGCTGGGGGATTTGGGGTTGGTGGCGACCATTGCTCCTGCTATAGTGGCGATCGCCACTCCTCCGACTAAAGCCACCATTTTTAGCGCTCTCATAACCAGATTCCTGTCTAAATGCCATTCTTGAGGATACATACAACTGCGGCCGATCTCCCGGAAACTGGAGAAAACTAGCCCAGGGGTACGGTTGCGGGATCGAGGTCTAATGCCATCAGTTTGGCGATCGCCCCCTCTAATAAGGTTACCCCGTCTTCCACCGATTCTATCCGGGCCAACTTACCGCGTAATTCTCCCGCACCATAGAACTCTTTAGCGTACCAAGTCATATGTTTGCGAGCCTGACGAATGCCGCGATCGCCCTTATACTCGTACAAGGCCCGTAAATGCTCCTTGGCACATTCTAAGCGCTCGATCGCCGTTGGTTGCGGTAATTTTTCTCCCGTCTTCAAAAAATAATCAATTTCTCCCACCAAAAACGGATACCCCAACGTCCCCCGCGAACACATCACCCCATCCGCTTTCGTTTCCTGCAAACAGCGTACCGCAGCTTCCACCGAGAAAATATCCCCATTAGCAATCACCGGAATCGACAAAATCTCCTTTACCTTCGTAATCCATTCCCAACGGGCCGGCCCATTATACCCCTGAGCGCGAGTCCGACCATGGAGTGTCAGCATTTTTGCCCCCGCATCCTGCATCCGTTGGGCAAACTCCAGGATATTAATTTCCTGATTTGACCAGCCAATCCGGGTTTTCACCGTCACCGGAACCTCAACGGCTGCGGTAACTTCCCGCACAATCGCCTCTGCCACTTCCGGTTCCCGCAACAAGGACGAGCCGCCCCCATTTTTAGTGATCTTATTGACCGGACAGCCCATGTTAATATCCACCGTATCGGCTCCTTCATCTACCGCCATTTGGGCTGCTGCCGCCAAGAAATCCGGGCGACAGTCAAAGAGTTGAATACTAATGGGGCGCTCGTTGGGGTCTACCTCCATCAATTTTGGCAACTCCCGTACATAGTGTAATCCCGTAGCATTCACCATTTCCGTATACATCATGGAACTGGGAGCATAACGACGCACCAAGCGACGAAAGACCAAATCTGTCACCCCCGATAGGGGCGATTGTAATACCCTAGAATTGACTTCGACTGTGCCAATTTTCAGGGGAGAAGAGAGTCGGGTTTTCAGTTCTGGAGACAAGGCAACCATGGTGAATCTATGGGATGAGCGTTTAGGTTTAATTATACAATCTGGATTAACGCGGGGGGAGAAGAAACTGGGTTTCTGCCCAGGTTGAGGACATAAAAGAGAAGATGCGCGAGAAACCCGGTTTCTAGACTACGCCTAAGCATTAAGGAGCCGTTGGACTTGAATCTCGACATCCTGAAAAGCAGTGGGGGATAGGGTTCCGGTGGTTAGAATGGTTTCTTTAGCATAGTCCCCATTTTGGGGCTGGGTGTAAACCTGGAGTTGACGATCTTGGAGATTGACAACCCAGTATTCCGGTATTCCTGATTCAGCGTAGAGTTGTTTTTTAGTGGTTGTATCTTGAGTCAGGGTGGTGTTGGCAAATTCGATAATCCAAAAGACATCCCCAGGATAGGGATGGTGTTCTAGGTAGACTCGTCCCAGAGGTTGAACAATAGCCAGAGCGGGAACGGGTTCTGAGTTATTGCTGAGGGTGATGGGGTGCGCTTCACGGATTTTGACCCGGTTACCCAATAGACTCCGCAGATAGTCGCCAACTTCGCTGTTGTAGTAGGCGTGGGGTTCTCCCTCTGGTGGCATAACGATCAGTTCTCCGCGTATCAGTTCCAGATTTTGGTCGTTGAATATCCCGGCGCGGATGGCGTGGTGATAAGGGGCGATCGCCCATTTATAGGGTGTGACAGTCATCGTTTACACTGCTTTGGGCTATTCAGTAATGAGTAATGAGTAATAAGTAAGAGTTTAACCCGGTTTCTGGGTGCTGTATGATGAGAGCAATTCAACTTATCGCCCTTCGATACTATGAGCGAAACCATTTTTAGTAAGATTATCCGCAAGGAAATTCCAGCAGATATTGTCTATGAAGATAACCTTTGTCTGGCATTTAATGATATTTCTCCCCAAGCTCCGGTTCATATTCTGGTGATTCCTAAAAAGCCGATCGCCAAATTAGCCGATGCCCAATCCCCAGATCATGCGTTAATGGGTCATTTATTACTCACAGTTAAACGAGTAGCGGAGCAAGCAGGACTGAGTAATGGGTATCGAGTGGTGATTAATACAGGAGAAGATGGAGGGCAAACCGTCGATCATCTCCATCTCCACATTCTCGGAGGACGCGCTCTGGCTTGGCCTCCAGGTTAGTTGCTCTCATCCCCCAGCCCTTTCTCCCACGGGAGATGGGGGGATAGGGAGACAGGGGAATGGGGGGATTGAATCACAGGATGCCCAGTTGATTTCTCAAAATTTTTGCGTTTGCTACTCTAGATAACGAAATCCTTTTTCGCTAGTCAGCTTGCGATCGAAACTCACGGTTTCTGTACAACCTGCTTGATGAGCGATCGCACCAATTAAGTAATCTGCAAAATCTGCTTTTCCTTGTTTATAACGTTGTATTGCTTGTGCAATGGTGGAACGGCTTTCAAATTCAAAATCTGCACTGTGTAACATGGCTTCTAGAGCATGGACAATATCATCCGTACTCAACCCATAGTTTTTTCCCTTCAAAACCCAAACCAATTCACAAAGAACGATATGGGTAATAAAGCAAGGCTTGTTTTGCCCAATGACTTCAACTGCTTGTTGCCACTGTTTTTCATCATCTTTGGTCAGGTAGCGAACCAAGATATTGGTGTCAAGTCCAATCATTCGCTCCCTCAGCAATTGCCCTATCCATTTCTTCGAGGGTTGTTTTTTTCATTCCTGGTCGGTATAACATTCCTGAGAGTTCTTCCCCTCGAACATTAAGGGGAAGAAGTTTGACTTGACCTTCTTCATCAATGACAAAACTAATTTTACTGCCACTGACGAGGTTGAGACGATCTCGGATTTCTGGAGGAAGAGTGATTTGTCCGGTATCGGTTAAAGTTACGCTAAACATAAGGGTTGTTTTTGACTAGACTCCATAGTACCTTTATTTTACAGAAGCTTTTGAAAAAAGGCGATCGCCACAGATCGACGGTCACCGGCCTAATAAATTGGCAATGCCCTCACACCCCCCAGGAATAGTTTTGCGGGAGGCTTCGCCGCACCAAGAACAGCAATAATGGCGCTGTTCTTCTGAGAGTTCTTTGACTTGGGAAAAATCAGCATTTTCTACAACTGCACCGGTGAATTCTCCGGTTTTGTAATTGGGGGTATGTTGGCGATCGCGGGGGGTAGCCGTTTCGGCCGATCCATAAAAGAACCTTGCCCCTTTTAAGTCAGCACCCTCTAAATTGGCTTGATACAGCACGGCCCGCGATAAGTTAGCCTTGGTTAAATCAGCATTGCTTAAATCGGTGCGGACTAAATACGCCTCACTTAAATCTGCCCATCTCAGGTCTGTACTGACTAAATTGGCTCCAGCTAACATCACGCCTAAATTAATCACCCGAATCCCATGAAGACGGTCTTCTTGATAGCCCCCTCGACCATCAAAAATCGGTCGTCCTAAATGATAATCCCGGCGTAGGGGAGTGAGGAGATTGGATTGGGATAAAAAGCGAATAACTTTGGCTTTTCCGGCGGCATTAACACTGCTGAGAATGGCGGCAGTTCGACCTTCGGCAAAACAGCGCTCTTGGGGCCAATCTTCTAACATGCCTTCATCATCTAATGCTAATTCAGAAATGCCTTGAAAAAAGGCATCAATGGTTTGTTGTTGGGTGATGGTATTTTGCTGAATGGTTAAGTCTTTGGAAATTACATATTGTCGCCAGGAAATATAAACGGCTAAAATGGCGATCATGATTTGTCCGACAGCGCCTACCCATTCGGCCCAAGAGCCAAATTCATCCCATTTAACTTGATTGAGCCAGTTGCCAATGGCGCGATAGAGTCCTAAATAGTTGAGGAGTCCAGCTAGGGAAACAAATAAACCGATAAATCCGATGAGCTGCGATCGCTGTCTAGGGGTAAGATCTTTGAGCGTCCAAGCTAATGTGGGCCAAACTAACCGTAGAGCGATCGCAAAAGCAACGCCAGCGCCAGAAAAGCCGATCCAGAGATTATGAAGCGATAATCCCACAAACATAACGGCGATCGCCACCACCATCACCCAATCCCCCGATGGCGGGGGTTTAGTCTGCCAACGCTCCGGATTAAACTCTGAAGGAGGTAAAGTTGAGGGCGGTTTTTCTAGGGAATGGCGGGGCTTCCCTTGGGGACTAGGGGAGAGAGGAGACGAAGACGACGCAAAGGGATCGGGCATCATAAAAAATTGGCAAGAATAATCAAGGGAGTGCCATCTTAGAAAAGAGATAGCAGGTAGTCTTTAGACATGATACTGAAAAATAAGTGGACAATTACTTATCTGTTGATGCTCTTGGGTATCCTAGGATTATCGGCTTGTGGATCGAGACTTCCTGAATGCAGGGATCGTTTAGGATGTGTGACGATTCTACCCGATGAACCCATTGAGCTAGGGGTGCTGCAAAGCTTAAGTGGCAGTATGTCCCCAGTGGGCACAACCCAGTTAAACAGTATTAAGTTGGTTATCAAACAACGGGATACTCAAATCTTGGGCCATCCCCTAGTGTTGCAGACCGAAGATGAACTTTGCAGTGAGGAAGGAGGAGCCAATGGCGCTCTGAAATTGGCAGCTAATCCCCAGATTATTGCTGTATGGGGCACAACCTGTTCTAATGCAGCCACCCAAGCGAGTCAAATTCTTTCGGAAGCGGGACGGGTGATGGTCTCTGCGACTAATACCGCGCCTTCCTTAACTGCGGTGGGTTCTAAAGCTGCCAGTGATTGGTATGTGGGGTATTTTCGCACGACCTATAATGGGGCTAAAGTGGGAGAAGTGGCGGCTCAATTTGCGATTGAACAGTTGGGGGTGAAAACAGCCGCCACTTTGAATGATGGAGATGCCTTTACCCAGGGATTAAGTCAATCTTTTGAGCAGGCATTTAAGCAATTGGGGGGAAAGGTGGTTTTAAGTGGAGCAGTGAATAAGGGCGATCGCAATATGAAGCCAATTTTAAGGTCAATTGCTGCATCACAGAGTCAGATTTTATTTATGTCCCTTTTTCCCGCAGAAGCGACGGAACTGCTGCGCCAATTAAGGCAGATGCCGGATTTATCAAACTTAAGTTTAATGACTGGAGATTCTCTGCAAAGCGATCCGGTGTTGACGGTGATCGGTGAAGATGGAGTAGGGTTATATTTTGTCAGCTTTGCTTGGCCGAATCAGGACGCTTTGGCTCAAATCGAACAGGCCTATGAAGCTGAATATGGTCAGCCTCCAGAGCATCCTTATTATAGTTTTGCCTATGATGCAGCTAATATAGTTTTAGAGGCGATTTCTGCTGTAGCGGTGCGATCGCCCAATGGTACACTGCAAATTGGCCGTCAAGCCCTGCGAGATGCTTTGTACAATACCTCTAATTTCCCCGGAGTTACAGGATCTTTGAGTTGTAATCAATTTGGGGATTGTGCCTCTGGTCACTTTAGCATCCTGCAATTCAACGATCCGGCTGCTGGTTTAGAGGGGTTGAATGCCAATCGAGTCTATCTCCATCAACCAAATCCCTAAAATGCACTGTTGATTCTGTTACCATTCATCGTTTCCGTCCGAATATGATATGATACCGGCGATCGTCGCTCAACTTAGAAAACTCCAACACTGGTGGAATCGATTAAGTATTACCACTAAGTTCTCCACAGGCTTTGGGGGATTGTTTGGATTAATTATCTTTGTTTCTATCAATAGTTATATTGCCTTGAAAATTGTTCAAGGTCAAGCCGAAAAAGACATTTCTATCAGCGTAGAGCTTCAGCGATTAGTTCTAGAGATGGATCGAAATCTACAGGAAGCTCGTACCCATCAACGGGATTTTTTCTTGCGTTATCCAGAAATCGGCTTTAGCCAAGCTAAAGAAACTTATGCCCAAGAAGCGGTGGATAATATTAATGAAGTGGTTCGCTTAACCACTGAGTTTAAACAAATCATTGAACAACCCCAAGTCAGTGATTCCTTAAAAAAAACCAATGTAGATTTGAGTTTGTTTGTCTCTTCAGCCGAACGCTATGAAACGACCTTTATTGAAGCTGTTGAATTAGTGACACAACTAGCCCAAGAAAAGAATGGACTCAAAGACCAATTAGATAATTGGGGGAGTGAAGGAAAAAAAGCCATTCAATCCCTAGATCTCCAATGGCGGGAACAATATCAAGCCTTACGTCTGGCAGAAAAAGAGTATTTGATTACTCGCCAGCGTCCCCATATGCAGTCAGCCTTTAACATCTTACTTGAATTAGAGAAAAAAATAGTAGAAGACTCGACTTTTAAACCGGAAGAAAAGACAAAACTATTCAATATTCTAGAATCCTATAAAAAAACAGCCGAACAAATATTAATAGTCGATGCTTCAATTCAATCTCGATTCCGCGATTTTGACTTGCAGGCTAAAAACATCGATCGAATTTCTAATGACCTCATTGCCTTGAGTAATAAAGAAGTCATTAAGGCAGAAGAACGAGTAGAAAAAGCCAGCTACTTAATATATTTAATCTTAATTTTATCGGCCCTGTTTGGGTTATTGTTTATAGCCATCATTGCCCGATTATTTCAAAAAACAATTACGCAAAAAATAATCCAACTCACCCAAGGTGTTAATCAGATTAAACAAGGTTCTCTTGACCATCGTTTACCCATAGAATCGGAAGATGAATTAGGAGAATTAGCAGAAGGGTTTAATCAAATGGCGACTCAACTGCAAGCCTTAGTCCATAATTTAGAACAACAAGTCGCAGAACAAACAGTAGCGATTCGCAAAAGTGAATCCCTGCTTAACGAAACCCAAAAAATTGGTCAATTAGGAGGATGGGAATTTGATTCTCAGACTCAAGAGTTAGTTTGGACTCAAGAAGTGTATTATATTCATGAACTTGAAGCAGATTATGTCCCGACTTTGGAGGGCATGTTATCCTTTTTTGAGGGGGAGTATAGAGAACACTTACAAACAGCCATGAATGAGGCGACGCATAACTTAGCTGAATTTGATTTAGAACTGCCTTTAATGCGTCATTCGGGGGATTTAATTTGGGTTCGTTTAATTGGTCAACCCTTTCAAGAACCCGATCGAGGGGTTAAACTTAAAGGGACATTACAAAATATTAGTGACCGCAAAGAAATTGAAATTGCTCTGCAAAAAGCCAAACAAGCGGCTGATAGTGCCAACCAAGCCAAAACTGAATTTTTGTCTAGCATGAGTCATGAACTTCGCACACCCTTGAATGGTATCCTCGGCTATACTCAGATTTTAAAACGCTCTAAAACTTTGGAAGCAGAAGACCGCAAAGGGGTAGAAGTTATTCATGAGTGTGGTTCCCATTTACTCACTCTAATTAATGATATTCTCGATATGGCTAAAATTGAATCGAGAAAAATAGAGTTGTATGACGAACCTTTAAATTTGAGCTATTTTCTGGATGGGGTAAGTTCAATTTGTAAAATCAAAGCGCATCAAAAAGGGTTAGGATTTAGAAGTATTTACGATCCTCGGTTACCGAAAACGATTATTGTGGATCAAAAACGCTTACGGCAAGTTTTAATTAATTTGATTGGTAATGCGATTAAGTTCACAGATGCTGGAGAAATTACTTTTAAGGTTGATTTTGTAGATTGGATATCTAGATCTGATAAAACCTATACTAAAATTCATTTTGAGGTGAAAGATACAGGAATTGGAATTACCCCAGAACAACTAGAGAAAATATTTTCCCCCTTTGAGCAAGTTGGGGAGAAAGCACGCATGTCTGAAGGTACAGGTTTGGGATTAGCGATTAGTCAAAATATTGTTAAACTAATGGGAGGTGCGCTAAATGTTTCTAGTGTTCCTAATCAAGGGAGTTGCTTTTTCTTTGAAATTCAGTGTTTATTAGGTGAAGAAGCCCTATCTTCACCCTTGCCTGTTTTGGAAAATAGCATTGCTGGATATCTGGGAGAACAGCAAACAATTTTAGTGATTGATGACCGTTGGGAGCATCGCTCTTTAATCGTTAATTTGCTCAAGTCTTTAGGATTTCGGGTGATGGAAGCAACCGATGGTAAGGAAGGACTCAAGGAAGCGGAAAAAGTGACACCGGATTTAATTATTACTGATATGTTTATGCCGGTGATGGATGGCTTGGAATTGACTCAAGTTATCCGACATTTGGAGGATTTAAAACAAGTTCCGATTATTATCTCTAGTGCCAGTATTCCGGGTTTGGATTCGGAATATAGACCGCAGATTGATTGTGATGATTTTATTCCAAAACCGATTGATACAGAAGTTTTACTGGCTAGTTTGAAAAAACATTTGAATCTCACTTGGGTCTATGCAGACGATCGGGATTTAGATCATCTGGATTATCCTCTGGATCAATCGAAAAATAGTCATGTAGTGCCGATGAAGTTTCCGCCAAAATCAGAGCTACAAAATCTCTATCGATCGGCAAGAATCGGTGATATTGAAGATATGGAAAATGAGGTGAAGCGCTTAGGTCAACTCCATGCGGATTATTACTCTTTTGTAAGTTATACGTCTCAGCTATTAGATGAGTTTGCGATCGAAGAAATTAGGGTTTTGTTAGAAGATTTTTTCCAAAAGGTCGAAAATTCGGCTTAATCGAATGTCAGGAATATAGCCCCATTCCTCCATTCCCCCACTACAGCGATCTTCGTTGAGCAAACCAGGATTGTAACTGTTGGCGACAGGGGGATTCCAGAATTCCTGATAATACTTGAAGATGGTGGTTAGAAGCAGCGCTATCGGGCAGATTTAAAACGGTGCGAATGGCTCCGGTTTTGGGGTCATCGATTCCATAAACGAGCTGCTGTAAACGAGCATGGATAATGGCTCCGGCGCACATGGGGCAAGGTTCAAGGGTGACATAGAGAGTGCAGCCTTCTAAGTGCCAGGAGTTGAGGCGATCGCAGGCTGCACGAATTGCCCGGATCTCAGCATGGGCTGTGGGATCGCGATCTTTTTCTTTGTGGTTTGTGCCTTCTGCGAGTAATTGTCCTTGGCGATCGGTAATGACTGCCCCCACAGGGATTTCTCCTGCTTCCCCTGCGCTTTGGGCTAACTCAAGAGCGCGAGTCATCCAATGGCGATGATGTTGATAGAGGGGATGGGTTAAGGAGGACATGGGGTTTGAGTCGGGTTATTGGGTGAGTAGGGGATTGAGTTGTCCTTGTTGCTCTAGAGCATATAAATCATCACAACCTCCGATGTGGCGATCGTTAATAAAAATTTGGGGAACCGATCGCCGTCCTTTAGCCCGTTCTGCCATCTGGCTTCGAGCCACTTCATCACCATCAATTTTGTATTCGGTATAAGAAACCCCTTTGCGCCATAGTAATAATTTGGCTCGGATACAGAAGGGGCAAGTTTGCCAAGTGTAAATTTCAACTTTCGCCTTAATCTGTTCTGAAGGACGACCCAACCAGGAATTGAGAAAATCGAGCATAGGGTAGAAACATTCCATCACGATACTGCCTTTCATTTTAATCAAGCCTTGCTCCTTTTATGGCAAACTGAAGAAAAGCCTGCTCAATCAACCGATCCATCCCCTAGGCAGTAGACTGATGAGCCAAAAACCGATCCTTCTTTGGTATCGTAACGATCTGCGATCGCACGATCATGAACCCCTAAACCAAGCCCTGAAAACTGGCGCTGTAGTCATTCCAGTATATTGTTTTGACTCTCGTTGGTTAGATAACACCCATTTTGGCTTTCCCAAGATGGGTGTTTTTCGCGCTCAATTTCTCCTGGAAAGCGTCAGTAACCTGCGCCAAACCTTAAGAGATCTAGGCAGCGATTTGATGATCCGTCAGGGGTTACCGGAAAAAGTGATTGCTGAGTTAGCCATAACTCTAAACGCCAGTGCTGTCTACTATCATCAAGAAGTGACTGCTGAAGAAAAGTTAGTTGAAACCAAACTTCGCCAAGCCTTAAGCCAGCATCAGATTAGCATCCATGGTTTTTGGGGGTCTACATTGTATCATGTGGAAGATTTACCTTGGGCGATCGCCGACCTTCCCGAAGTATTTACCCCCTATCGTCAAGCCATCGAAAAACGCTCTCCAGTTCGCGCTACTTTTCCCACTCCCAATAGACTTCCCACCTTACCCAATCTCGATCCAGGACCATTACCCACCCTAAAAGAATGGGGACTCGAACACCCCCGATCCGATCCGCGAGCCGTTTTATTTTTCAGGGGTGGAGAAAAAGCAGGACTACAACGGATAGAAGATTATATTTGGCAGGGAAATCATTTACAACATTATAAACAAACTCGCAATCAAATGTTAGGGGCAGATGGTTCATCTAAGTTTTCACCTTGGTTAACTTTCGGTTGTCTCTCCCCCCGTTTCATTTATCAAGAAGTTCAAAAATATGAATCAGAACGGATCAAAAATGAGTCCACTTATTGGCTCATTTTTGAACTCCTCTGGCGCGATTATTTTCGCTTCATCTGTGCCAAACATGGAAATAAAATATTTGATGCTTCTGGACTGCAAGGATTGTCCTTTCCTTGGAAACAAGATTGGCAGCAATTTGAACGCTGGCAACAGGGAAATACGGGATTTCCTTTAGTCGATGCCAATATGAGAGAATTAGCGGCTACTGGATTTATGTCTAATCGAGGTCGGCAAAATGTGGCTAGTTTTCTGACGAAAAATTTAGGGATGGATTGGCGCATGGGGGCAGAATGGTTTGAATCTTGTTTAATTGATTACGATCCCTGTAGTAATTGGGGAAACTGGAATTATGTGGCGGGAGTAGGGAACGATCGCCGTGGCTTTCGCTACTTTAATATTGCTAAACAATCCCAAGATTATGACCCAAAAGGACAATATGTCAAGCATTGGTTACCGGAATTAGCTAAAGTTCCTCCGACTAAAATTCATCAACCTTGGAAGTTGTTAGCTGTGGAGCAAAAACGCTTTGGCGTTCAGATGGGTGTAGATTACCCTTTACCAATGGTGGATTTAAGCGAATCAGTACAAATGAATCGTCATATTTATAGCGCTTCAGGTGGTAATCCGTAAGTCAGTTTTTGTGTTCCTTGGTGGCTTTTGGGCTTGATGAGGTTAACTCAGATGGAGCGATACCACACGAAGTGCTGATGAATCACTCAATTTCCAAATAAAAGGGCATTCGAGTATACATCCCTAAAGGATCGTTCAGGGTTATTAAATCATCTACTTCAGCTTTAAATTTCTGCACTTCCTCCATCAGCCAATCTGAAGCTTCTGGAGTATGGCGAATGCCAATTAATTGCTCAATTAATCTCTCTTCTAAACTGCGGGTTTGGGGATATTCTTCTAGCTGCCAATCTTCTCCTAATTGGGCCTTTTCTGCGGCTTGGGCGATCGCCTGTTGCAACCCTCCCAATTCATCCACTAAGTTAATCCCTTTTGCATCTTTGCCTGACCAGACGCGACCTTGGGCGATTTGATTGACTTGTTCTACCGTTAAATTACGGGATTGGGCTACTTTTTGCAGAAATTGCTGATAAATTTGATTGACATTGCGTTGATATAAACTCAATTCAGCCGGAGAGCGAGGGCGGGCGCTGCTGCCCAAATCGGCATAGGCTCCGGTTTTCACCACATCCCAAGTAATGCCATTTTGATTGGCGATTTGTTGAAGATTGGGTAAAATTCCAAACACGCCGATGGAACCAGTAATGGTACTGGGTTCTGCTAAAATACGATCGCTGGCTGTGGCAATCCAATAGCCCCCAGAAGCGGCATAATTGCCCATGGAGATAATCACCGGCTTATTCGCGGCTCGGATTAACTCTAATTCCCGCCGAATCACTTCGGAAGCAGTGGCACTGCCTCCCGGACTATTAATCCGTAAAACGATCGCTTTCACCCGATCATCTAAACGCAAATCTCGCAAAATGGACGCATAGCGATCGCCTCCAATCTCATTTTCTCCCACCCGTCCTTGACCATCAACAATCGAGCCTTCCGCATACACCAAAGCCACTTTTTGCTCCGACGTGCGATCGACTGCCCCCTCAATTTCCCTGGGAACACTCGCATAGGTGGGGAAACTAATTTTCCGAAAACTTTCCGCGTCTTCCTTACTCTCCGTTAACGTTTTCAGATCCTCAATCACCTGATCCTCAAACCAAATCTCATCCACAAAACCATTCTCTTGGGCATCATTAGCAAATAATATCCCACTCCTATTGGAAAGGGCCTGAATTTGGGCCGCATCGATCGGGCGATCGCCACTAATCTGTTCTCGAAAATCCGCCCAAATCGTATCAAGCAGCGCCTGGATTTGCTGGCGATTTTCTGGGGATAACTGGGTTGAAATAAACGGTTCTACCGCCGATTTATATTTTCCTGCTCGGATCACCTGAACCCCAACCCCATACTTTTGCAGCGCTCCCCCTAAAAACATCACCTCCGAACTTAACCCATTTAACTCCAGATTCCCCATCGGATGAACGATCACCCGGTTAGCCACCGAAGCCAAATAATACTCCTTTTTAGTCCAACTCAAATCGTAGGCAATAATGGGTTTTCCTGCTTCCCGAAACCGTTTCAGCGCCGCCCGAATTTCCCGTAAATTGCTCCAACCAACTCCTACTTCTGTATCTGTCCCTTGCAAATATAAGCCCACAATCCGCTCATCGGCGATCGCACCCTCCACCGTATCCAGAAATTGCCGCAGCGTAATCGTCTGTTTCGTTGTCCCCGAAAGCGCCTCATTAATCGCCGTTGTCGTCGTTGAACTCGGTTCCGTATCATTAATTCGCAACCCCAAATCCAACACCAAAACCGATCGATCCTTCACCTGGGGAGTTGTATCTTTTGCCGCCAAGCTCGCCAGCAACACAATAAATCCCCCCATCCCCAGAACACCCAACAACACCACACCGATCAACGTTCCGAGGATACTGGCAAACGTATATTTGAGGAATTGACGCATAATTCGAGACTCAATAGAGGGCAAGACAACCACAAGCATATCGCTCGATCATGACATTTTTTGTAAACTCTGGGCGTATTTTAGGGAACTCAGATCGCCATGACCCGTACAGAATAGCACCGTTTTCAGTTCCGCAATCAACACCTCAGCCAATTCTCTTAACGCCTCTTCCCCTTGCTCGGCCGCTTGCAGAAAGGGCCAAGCCAAGCCAACCAGATCGGCTCCCAAGGCAATCGCCTTGGCCCCATCTAAACCCGTCCTCAAGCCACCCGAAGCAATCAAGGGTATGGAGCGATTCATCTGCCGAATCTGCACCAAACACTCAGCCGTCGGCATCCCCCAATCGCCAAACGTTTGCCCCAAACGGCGCTGTAGCGGATTTTCCGCCCGCTTGCTCTCCACCTTCGCCCAAGATGTTCCCCCCGCACCCGCCACATCAATCGCCTGTACCCCTGCATCAAGCAACCGTTGAGCGCAACGAGCAGAAATCCCATTGCCTACCTCTTTAGCAATCACCGGTACAGACAACTTCTCGCAAACCTGGGCAATTTTCGGCAGCAATCCCTTAAAATTCTTATCCCCACGAGTTTGAATACATTCTTGCAACGGATTCAAATGTAAAATCAGGGCATCCGCTTCTAAGAGATCTACCACCCGTTGACACTGCTCCACCCCATAGCCATAGTTAAATTGCACTGCCCCCAAGTTCGCCAATAACAGGATATCTGGGGCTACTTTCCGCACATTAAAGGTATCCGCCACATCCGGTTTTTCCACTGCCACCCGTTGCGACCCCACCCCCATCGCCAAACCATACTCCTGAGCCAAAGCAGCCAAGCGGAAATTCACCCGTTTTGCTTGCTCGGTTCCCCCCGTCATTGAAGAGATCAAAAAGGGAGACCCCAAAGATTTGCCCAGAAACGAGGTCTGCACCTGGAGTTGGTCATAATCCCAATCCGGTACACAATCATGGATGAACCGATACTGCTCGAATCCAGAAGTCGTGCGTCGGAATTGCACATCATCTTCCAGACAGATCCGCAGATGATCGGCTTTACGAGTTTCGATATCCGTAGGAGCAGAAGGAGAAGTAACCATAAAGTTCAATTGGGGGCATTATACAGAGTCAGTTTATCCTTTTTGTCGGCCCATGGAAACGCTATAGATCTCCTCTGCATAGTAGGATTGTGGCGATCGACATCGAAACCGGAGCTTTTTTCGCCCCTAGTTTACAGAACAAAGCGCTGCAACTCCACAGCATCCCGGCCATCCACCTCTTTTAAATAAACCTTCACCTGCTCCTCCCTAGAAGTCGGTAACTGTTTCCCCGTAAAATCCGGGTGAATCGGTAACTCTCGATGGCCCCTATCCACCAACACCACCAACCAAATTTCTGCCGGTCTCCCATAATCACTCACCGCATTCAGGGCTGCTCGAATCGTTCGCCCCTTATAGATCACATCATCCACTAAAACCACCGTTTTACCCGATAAATCTAGGGGAATTTCCGTTTTAGCTGGCGTTCTCACCCCAATTTGATCTAAGTCATCCCGATAAAACGTCACATCCAATGCACCTACCGCAATCGAGGTCTGTTCCAACAACAGGATTTGTTCAGCAATTAAATGGGCTAAAGGCACTCCGCGAGTGTGGATACCCAATAACACCAGTTGGGACAATTCCCCCGATTTTTCAATAATTTGGCAGGCTAACCGGGTTAAGGTTCGACGAATTTCGTCAGCATCCAGAATTTCAACAATTTGAGCTGTCATGATTGCACCGCCAGAGGAAAGAATGGGGGGAAGTTGGGTTAGAGGGATGTTTTGATTATCAAGGATCTGTCTGAAAAAAGCCAGGAGCATCAACGCCCTAATCCTAGAGTTGGAATAAGAGTAATCCTAAAGCAATCCCTAGTCCTAACCAGACTAAAAAACAGGAGCGGGTTAGGGTTAGGGCTTGGTGGATCGAACTGGAGCTAATGGGGTAGATTGGATCGCCTAAAGGGGGTTTAATTTTGATCGTTCCTCGATAGGTATTGACTCCCCCTAATTGAACCCCTAAAATGGCCGCATAGACACATTCACTCCATCCAGAATTGGGGCTAGGGTCATGCACTGCATCCCGTTGACATAGGGCCCAAACTTTTTTAAATTGACCGGATAATAGGCCCAGGGTGATAACAGTTAAGCGACAGGGCAGCCAGGTGAGCAAGTCTTCCAATTTGGCACTAAACCAACCTATATATAAGTAGGGGAGTTCTCGATAGCCAATCATGGAATCTAAGGTACTGGCGGCTTTATAGCCCATGGCCAGAGGAACAGCCCCTAAACCGGGAATTAAACTGCCTAAAATAGCATAGAATAGGGGCGCTGTCACACCATCAATGGCATTTTCAGCAATCGTTTCTAGGACGGCCCGGAGAATTTCTGCTTCATCAAGGGTTTGGGTATCTCGGCCCACATACAAACTCAGCTTTTGGCGAGCTGTGTCGAGATCTCCTGCTTGTAGAGGTTTGAGAACATCTAAGGCAGCATTGTGTAAGCTTCTTCCGGCAAAACAACTGGCTAAAAGTATGCTTTCGATCGCCATTCCTAGGAGCGGATGGACAGGGGTAGCTAGTCGGATGATTCTATCACTAACTAGGGCAGCCAGGCCTATAACTGTAAGACCTAAGATAACTCCTGCCCACCGTTGGCTCTGGGGAGAGTGGCAGCATTTGAGGATAAACCCTGTACCCAGGCCGATCGATTTTCCCATGAGTTGAACCGGATGGGGCCAATCCCAAGGATCGCCGATGATATAATCGAGAATTGAGGCGATTGCTAATGGGATCTGGGGCCAGAAGAAGAGCATAAGTTTTTGAACTAAACCACAAAATTACTGGCTTCTCCTTGGTTCGCTTGCCAACTGCGAGCATCAAAGTACAGATCTTGTAGGGAAATAGTATACAGGGATTCTTTAAGTTTTTGATGGAGGCGATTCCATAAACTATAGGTTACCCAGTCTTCTACTTGATTGCTATGGGGAGGAGAATCAGCTAGAGAGGGTAAGCTTTCACCGACAGCTTCCAGAATTTGCCCCAGAGAAATATGGGCCGGTTTATGGGCTAAACCATAGCCTCCTTGGGCCCCTCGAACGGAATAAACTAGACCGGCTTCTCGCAGTTGGATTAGGAGTTTTTCTAAATAGGCCGCGGAGATATCTTGACGAGTGGCGATCGCCTGCACAGATGATGGGCCATAGCCCGGTTGTAACGTTAAATCTAAGAGAGCCTTAACACTGTAATGGCCACGGGTTGTCAACTTCATCGTCAGGGCAATCTATCAGGGATATTAGGTGGCTTATGACCTTGATGGAATCACTTACTATCCCTCAGTTAGGATGGGGTGGCTAAAGGTCACGATTTTATTTTGACATGGGTTAACTTTGGTTCGGGGTGTTGTAATATATTGTTACTAGCCGGTGGAAAGAAAACCCGTTTTTTTTTCGGCAAATATCAGTTAAACTGAAAACAGTTCTAAGTTGAGTCGTTAAGTGATGAGTAAAAAAGAAAAAATGAAGCCTCTAGTCGGTCAAGAGTTAGTCACCAAGGTTAAAGAGCTAGAAAACCTGAGCAAAGAGGAGAAAGCAAAAGAATGTGGCTACTGTACCTTCACTAAGAGTGGGGTAGAGCGGGTGAATATGATGAAATTCCTGAATGCATTGATCGATGCAGAAGGGATTGAGCTGGATGGGAAAAACTCATCTAATGGGCGGGGTGGACGCAGTGCCAGCTATCGAATTAGTGTTCAATCCAATGGGAACTTACTCATTGGTGCAGCTTACACCAAGCAGATGTCCCTTAAACCGGGTGATGAGTTTGAAATTTCTTTAGGTCGTAAACATATTCATCTCAAGCAAATTGGAGGAGAAGATAGCGCCTCAGAATAGACCTTTGCGCCTCGTTCCGGATCGACCAATGGGCAATTACACATCCTGAATCCACGCCCGTGAATTCGGGTTCAAGGGAGAAATACAGGAAAAAGACTCCAGAACACAGCTAATCTGGAGACCGCTTCAAAAGAGTAAGGATTCTTAACCTGATTTCTCCCTAGGCCTGGGGTAGAATAAAAAGGGTTTTCAACGCATAAGTGCAATGAATGCAGATACATTTAATTTTGAGAGTCACTCCCCGACTTGTCCCGTCTGTCATCGAGTCCAGGTCTTACCTTTAGGACAGTTCAAGAGTGGATTGTATATCTGTCCCCATTGTCATCAACGATTAGTGGTGACCAAGAGTGGCCATTATGTGCGCGATCCATTTATATTGAAACCCTTTATTTCCAGTCAATTACTGCGCCGCCAAAGTCATCCCTTGGCTAGGGTAATCAGAGATTTTGGCAGCGCTACCCCTCCCTATTGGATGACGGTGATGGTTAGTATTGTTCTGTTTAGTTTTGCCCTAGCTGGTATGGAACGGCTGAAACCGCTAGAGAATCCCATACCCCATTGGATGGAAGAGGGAAGCGAGATAATGCGATCGCTACATCAGGAATTAGAACTTTAATTCTAAAGAGAAACTCCTGAAAGTTTGGTCACTAATGTCCAGCCTTCTGCCTCTCCTAACCGTTGCACTTGTTGGGGAAATCTGGCTTCGAGTGCTTCTAATCCTTGTTGATCCAACAGGAGATAGGGTTGGGGATATTGAGACCAAGCTTGCAGAATTTGGTCGAAGTGAGCCGGAATGAGGCGGCGATCGCTATAAAAATCCAGAGAAGGACGGCCATAGGGATAATTCGTCATAATGGGTTGTTGAATAGGAGTATGGGTAATGAGGATTGCAGCCACAGGTTTAACGGCAAATCCTTCCTGAAGCTCCCAAACCCAAACCGGGGAAGTCATCAAGAGCAGCAAAGAGACATAAGATCCCCATGCCAAAATACCAATAAACTGATAATCGCGCTGTTGGCATAAAAGGCTAACGACGGTGAAGGTAACGGCAATGGAAGCAAAAAGTGCTGGAATCATCCAACTGGAAAACCGTTGGGCAACCATAACATATAGGGTAGCGCCCCAAGCTCCTACTGCTAAAGTGTAAAAACTCCAGGTTAAGGTTTTAATGAACTGCTTTTTTAATCGGGGCATACCTTCAGAATAAGCTCGCCAAATTTCCGTTAGTTGCGCTCCACCGGCTAAAGCTAAGGCGGGATATAAAGGGAGAACATACCAAGGTAATTTGGTACTCATCATAGAGATGGCTGTAAAATAAACTCCTGCCCAGACTAAAACCAATTTTCCCCAACTTAAGCTGCGATGTTGCCAGGCTAATCTTAGACCGGGAATAAATATCAATAACCAGGGAAGGGATAGCTTGAGAATTTCCAGTAGATAATACCATGGGGGGCCAGAACGGTTTTCTACGGACTGCCAAATGCGACTCAAGGACTGATGAACTAATCCGGTTTCTAAAAAGGGATTGCCATAATGGATTAGTTGTAGGCTATACCAAAGGGTAACGGGAATTAGGCCAAAGATAATGCCTAGCCATAGATAAGTGGACTTGAGTAAACGGGGAGTATCCCAGGCTAAAAAAAGGAGGGCGATCGCCCCCAACAAGAGGGCTAAAATACTTTTAGTTAAAGCAATTAAACCTAACCCTAAGCCTAAACCCAGACTATAGCGGAGATTTCGCCGTCCCTTCAGCGTAAATAGCATCATCAGCAGCAAAAAACATAAAACCGGCCCATCTAGCATGGCTAATCGGCCATGGCGAACTACGGGTAATAAGGTTAAATAGATCAGGGTGGAAAAAAGGGCGGGGAGTCGTTGGCGAAATAATTCTAAACTGAGACTATAAAATAGGGGAACGGCGATCGCACTCAGCAGTGCCGAAGGTAAACGAGTGGCCCATTCACTGACTCCTACGGATTGATACATTAGGGCAATCAACCAATGGACTAGGGGCGGTTTATTAAAATAGGGTAATCCGGATAAGGTGGGAAATAACCAACCTTGCCAACTGGGAGAGCGGCTGATATTGCGGGCAACTTGGGCGATGGTTCCTTCATCCCAATCTCTTAAGGGTACTCCTCCTAAATTAATCATAAATAGTATGAGAGCAGCGACCAGGAATCCCAGAGCTACGAAGCGATCGATCCGGCGCTCAACTGTCAGTAAACGGTTGGGGGAGTGAAGAGAAGAAAAATCACGGGTCATGGAAGATAAAGTAGGGGGATCTCTTCGAGAGGAAACTGCTATAGTATACCCTTTGAGGAGAAAGATTTTCTGTTGTGCAAGCAAGTCGTTTACCTATTCCCTATTTCCTCAATTGGAGGTTGAGTCCATGGTTAAACAAGTGCATCGAGTGGAACGCCATTCTGGAGGTCGAGGGGCAAAAATTGCCGCTACTGCGATCATTTGGCCCTGTGCGGTGGCGATGTTAGCGATTTGTATTCCGATTGTAAAAGTGGTGAAAAGCGAGTTTGTTCCTCTAGTGGTTATTTTGGGGGCTAGTGGTAGTACGGCTTTAGTTTGGTTTAGTCCGGCGATCGCCTCTGGAAAGCAGGAAAATGAATGGGATGGCTCCTCTGAAATTATCGATCCTGAACAGATGACTTTGGTCAAAACCGTTGATTCTGAAGAGGTGCGTTCCGAAAGTTGGAGTAATGTATCGCCATCGAATCAGGAAAGTATTACCCCCATTTTGCCTCTTTGGTAGGTTTGGCGCAAAGGGCTATAAATTCACAGGCGGTCATTTTTTGCCATAAAGTCTGGCCGTAGATTTGACCATAACCGATGGCTCGATCTGGCGATCGCCATAATTCCCAGTGATCCACTGCTGGATCGGCATAAAATCCGCCATTACCTGTTCCCAAAAGACTAGAACTACAATGGGTGAAATAATCATGGCTGAGGCGATAAATGGGAAACGGCCCAGTTAATACTACTCCCCAGGCATCGAGAGCAATTAGGGCTTGAATCTGACCTCCGGCTTGATGCCAAAGCCAACTGGCGGCGATCGCCCCTACCCCTCCAGCACTGTAGCTAATTACTGTAATTTGATGACTGCATTCTCTGGGATTTCCCCAAGCTGCCACCCACTCCTGAAATACCCTGTAGCCGTCAATGGGAAAAGCGGTAGATCTGACCTTTGCTATGGGCAGATCCACCACTTCTAGAAACTCATCGGTTAAGGAAGGCGGATGAAATCCTGGACAAATGGCGATCGCTACCACCTTTAAGACTCTGGGGTAGACTGTCGCCGATCCATCGGATGGGGAAGCCTAATCTGGGGACGCGGCGATCCAGAACTGGGCAAAATCGGTTTAGGTGTGCCCACACTTCGGGGCTTAAAATAAGCTCCTCTTCGCGGACGGCCCATAGGCCGCGGCGATCGGGATCTGGGGTCTCTGGGCACGGGTGCGATACATAGAGCCTCTTGAATCACCAACTCCGATCCCTCTCTCACCACATGAAATTCCCAAAAATGGTGTAGTGCTTTACCGATTAAAGAGCCTTTCAGGGTGAGCTTAAACGATCGCGGTTTTTCCCCTTTTTTGCGCGGTGCTTGATTAATTCTAACTTTCACTTCTCCCGTTTCTGAAGCATGAAATATCACTTCCCCACGAATGGAAAAATAATTATCACCCATTAAGGGATGTAGATTGCGATCGGCAAATTCAGGTGAATCGAGGGTTTCCGGTTCCCAGACTCCCAAAATCTGGGTATGCAAATTTTCCTCTTTTTCACGGGTACGAGGATAAACCACCCAGAGATGTTCTACTTCTAAATCTAAGTGTTTTTTGAGCAAACTCATCATCCGGCCGAGTAAAACCGCATCAATTTCTGTACCATCTGAAGCCACTAGCGTCCCTTGGGTTAAATGATCTCCAGCATAATACCGGCCTCGAATTAAACCAATGGCTCGATATTGTAAGGGTTCAGAGGGAGCAGGAATCGGTTGAAATGCCTGCTCTGAGGATAAGGGAGAAGATGCAGAAGTAGGAGAAAACATGCTCGATCAAGGGGTGAGGGCTGGATAGGAGATAGATCTTTTCACTTAAGAAGCCCAGCATAAAGCTGAGGGAGATCTTTAGGAAAAGCCTATTATAGCAAGGGTTGGATTTCCCATTGCTCTATGCAAGCCCTGACCCACTAAATCCGCACTATTTCCATATTCCCCCATTCCCCCATTCCCCCACTCCCCCACTCCCCCACTCCCCTATTCCCCCATTCCCCTACAATGGCTAGAAGAGTTCGAGGGATTTGGTGTGACGATTAAGCGTAGTAGTTGGGTAATCAATGCCATTTTGATTTTAGCTGTGGTCGCCTTGTTGGGGGTTTCTACTATTCCTCCCCTAACCGAAGCCTTCCGCGCTTCCACTGCGGTCAATTCTAATGCTTCCCCTATGCCAGCAGTGGAGTCTCGACAGGCAAAATTAGAAGCTCAGGAACGAGGGTATCAGTTGGTTTTGGAGCGGGAACCGGATAATCAAAGTGTGTTGCGGGGATTGTTGGATGTGCGCTTAGAATTACGGGATATTAAAGGGGCGATCGCCCCTTTAGAAAAGTTAGTCCAACTTAACCCCCAAGATCTTCAGTATCGCATCCTCTTAGCAGAAGCCAAGAATTACACCGGAGAACCCGACAGTGCCGCACAGATCTATCGCCAAATCTTAACGGAAAAACCCGGAGAAATGAGCGCTCTGCAAGCATTGGTTGACCTACAACTCAGACAACAAAATCCCCAAGCGGCGATCGGGGTATTAGAAGAAACCCTCAAAAAAGCACCCCAAGCTAATCAACTCAAAGCCGGAACCATCGATACTGCCTCGGTTAAACTCCTGTTAGGGCGCGTGTATGCTGACTTAGAACGCTATGAAGAGGCGATCGCCGTCTACGATCAAGCCATAGAAGACAATAAAACTGACTTTCGTCCCCTGTTGGGAAAGGCGATCGTCCTCCAACGTCAAGGCAAACCCGACCAAGCCAAACCCCTCTTCGCCAGCGCCACCACCCTCGCGCCCCCCGAATACAAAGACGAAATCGATCGCCTCATGAACCAGGAAGAATAGGGGAATGGGGGAATAGGGGAATGGGGGAATAGGGGAATGGGGGAATAGGGGAATAGGGGAATAGGGGAATAGGGGAATGGGGGAATGGAGGGAGTGCGAGCATCTTGCTCGCTTGTTGACCAATTCCCCATCACCCATTACCCATTACCCATTACCAGCGCGTAGCGCTACAATAAGGGATTGCAGCAAAAAAAGAGGTAACCCATGTCCCGTATCTGTCAACTCACCCAGAAAAAAGCTAACAACGGCTTCGCCATCTCCCACTCCCACAGACGCACCAAAAAACGCCAAGAAGTTAACCTTCAGAGCAAGCGCGTCTGGTGGTCTGAAGGCAACCGTTGGGTTAGACTCAAACTCTCCACCAAAGCCATCAAAACCCTAGAGACCAAAGGACTCCAAGCCATGGCTAAAGAAGCCGGAATCGACCTCAACCAATATTAATTCAGTCGAACCTATAGGGGTTTGGTCTCCAAACCCCCCCAAATAACTCATCTTAACAACAGACCAAAAACCCTGTAGGGGCGGGTTTTCCCCAAATATAGGACACCCAACATCAACCCTGTATGTCGCGCAGCGAAACCCGCCCCCCACCGCTATTAATTTCTACCTATTAATTTCTCCTTCTCCCTTGGGTAAGCTAAACCTAGGGTAGTAGCTTGCCATTCCCAAGGCAAATCGGACATCAACGGTGAATTCACAGTTGATGGTTACCGCAAAAATTTGTTAAGACAGAGAGGAGAATCCCTAAATACCGATTCTCGATCCTTCTTAACCCAACCGAGTAGTCCGAGCATCTTGCTCTCTACCCCCTCGCGAGAATCTCCCATTCTTCTCAAATTTCAACCGCCCTAGTGGCGACCCAAATCGGGGCTTATATCGCATCTCTTCCACATCCAGGACAGCTTCTATGTCTATCCAACGCCTACTCAGACCCATCCGGAATAGTTTCCTCAACCTAGGACGAACCCTAAGTCGATTGCTCTCCCATTTCCTCCGACGAGGACTAGGGGGGCTTTTCCGAGTCGGACAGGGGCGACAAGCGGGGTTTGTCCTCCCCACCGTCACTATGGTGATGCTGGTGGTATCGTTGCTCACCCTTGCTATGTTGTTGCGCTCCACAGACCGAGGCAAAAATGCTCAAAATTTCCGGGTAAATGAAGCGACGTTAAATGCTGCTGTTCCTGCCTTAGAGCGGGCAAAGGCGAAGATAGATAAGCTCTTTAGTGACCCTGCTTTGGCAGGACGGGGTACGCCCTCTGATGATGCTCTTCTAGAGGTTTTTGCAGGTAGCATTGATACTACTTATACTTTTGGTGATGAAACTCCCTTAGTCCTCGTTTCTAATGCAGATAAGGATACTAAAATTGGGGTAGAAGACACAGAAGATCAGGATAAGAAAGATGGCAAAATCAGCAGAGAGAGGCCAGAATCTTTAGTGACGGCGTGGAAATTTCCTGTAGATACCAACAATAATGGGAAATTCGATACCTTTACCCTCTATGCTATTTACCTCGCCAACAGTCCTGGAGAAGAGGAGCGCCCCCGGTATCCCCTAGAAGCCCGTACTTCCCCCATGAGTGAAGGGCAGAAACCCTCGCGCTGTCAGACCAGCGTGGTGACTTCTGCTAGTAAGGTGGGAACGAGTGGCTGGCTGAAAATTGATAATAAACTGAAGAAAAGTATTAATGTTTATGCCGCTAACGTCCCCATTACTAGCCTTAACGATACTAGTGGAACGAAAGTTTTAGATGAGAAGCTCTACGAAGAATTCCAAGGAGCCGGTGGATTTTCTGCCATTGAATATCAGCAAGACAGGAGTCGCATTCCCCTCGCTAACAATGCTGTTGTCTATGAAGATGACTTAGAAATCCTCCCTGGTGCAGGATTACAACTCAATGGACGAGTTTTTAGTAATGGTAGTTTATTGATTGGAGATCGGGGAGAAACCGTGCGTCTCTGGCTAGTCAGTAGCCCTGATTCTTGTTTTTATGAAGAAGAAATCAGTAAGGTTTTAGTGGGAGGAAACTTGGCGAACGGACAAGTCAATGAGGATGATGATAATAAAAATGCTTTGATCGATCTCTTTAAAGGGAAAGGGGAAGACCCAGAAGAGAAAGAAGCCCTTGGGAAGAATGAGAAAAGTATTACGGCGAAAGGAGGTCAGGCTGTTGCCAGTAATACCTTTGCTTATCAGGAGCGGATTGATTACATGGTGAAGGCTGCCGTTCTCCTGGGAGACTGGGACGACAATGACAAAAAGGGAGAGGAGTTTAAAATTACTAAATTCCCTCCAGCTATTCCTCAAGGGGTAATTAATAGTATTGAAGGCAAAATGCAAGCCAATGCTGACCTGGTATTTGAGGAGGTTCGCGATCAAGAACTAGAGGTGTATTTCAGACAGCGGACTCGTCGTGTTCCCTATGGAGAAGTGGGTGCGGGTGGATTGGCTTGGTTTGTCAATACAACTAATCTTGATCCGATAAATACAATAGATAAAGCTAAAGCTGAAAAATTCTTTGAGATGGATCGGACAGGGGAACCAGATACTACTGGACTCAATCCCCTGCGTCCCCCCAACCGTTGGATGTATCCTGTCGATCCAGATGATAATGTAAGCACTTACATGAAACCGAAAAGTGGCACGGGGTTGGTGCTAGATGTGGGTAATCCGAAAGCCTCCGATCCTACCCTTCGCAATGGTAAGGAGCATTTAGTCGGAGATCGAGTTTTAATTGGGAACAACTTACCAGAATATGTCTATAACCGCCAGACTCAGGAGTTTACCAAAAACGGGGAACAAGATCTGCAAAAGAAAGATAATAAGTGGTTTACGCTGGATGGGAAGAAAACTACCAATAATATCCGCGCTCGGACTTCTCAGGTAACCACGCTCACGGAACTGGGCGCAACGGATAGAGATGGTTTCTGGGAACTTGCGGCCGCTAAAAAACCCCAAGATCCGAAAATTGATACGGTAGGGGGTTTGCGAGTCGTCACTGGGGTAGGGTTGTATTTGCCGCAAGACAAATCCACCCCAGCTCTTTCTTCACCAACTCCTGATCCTGAGAATTGGCCTCTCACTCACACCGCTTGGCCCGACTGGATGCCCATGCCCAAAGGGAATGAAAAAATCTACGACGAGGTAGGGCAACCAATAGGAGGAACCAGTGGCACAAGCAAACACCCCTACTTGCAGATGCGAGCAACGGCTGTTTATCACTATGACAAAGACCCTTCGAGTGATAAGGGTGACCCCTACGATCCCAATGACCCCATTGACCCCAGTGGAGAACATTATCAAGAACCCATTGCTTGTGTGAGCAGTTATTACGATCCCACCAATCCTGAAAGTGGTAATGCTGGTTCAGGCTCGGCAACCTCTAATGTTCCTGACAAAGCAGGAAAGAGTGACAATGGCGTAGTCTACGCCTGGCCAAAAGATAAGTGGAGTGAGTATGGTCTATACCTGGAATACCAAGCTAAACTCAGATTCCCCAATGGGAATTGGGTTAACCCCATTCTTCATGAACTAGATGGTGGAAAAATGCCGGGTACTACAGCTTGGACAACGGGAGGAGTACGATCAGGACAAAAATTAACCCTATCTGAGAAAACAGCCATTGATACTGCCTTTTGTGCTGTTAGTATACTTAAGGGAGCAACAGAAGATACTAGCAATGTAGTTCCGAAGGGCACTATCTATGAAACTGCTTTCTTAGATGCACGGGAAATCAAGGCGATTGAAGCTGATGATGATAAGAAATTTGAGAGCAATTATGATTTGCCCATTGAGCGGCGGCAACCTCTAGAAATCCGGGCAACTGTTCTGGATTTAGGCAAGATGGCTGATACTAAATTTGGGTCTGCTACGCCGACGCAAGAGTATCTGTTCCCCAATAGTGGCATTATCTATGCTACCCGCGAGGATGCTGTACCGGATAATAGCGTGCAGGGTAATAAGGCTTTGAGTTCTAAGGATAGCGTCCTCGATCCCTATCGCCGTCCCAATGCCATTATGCTGGTCAATGGTCAAGACTTGAGTCGGGAAACAGATTATCGGCTGGAGGAGCGCGGGTTGATTTTGGCGACGAATTTGCCGGTGTATATCAAAGGCAATTTCAACGAGCATAAGCAGGGTGAATTTACCACGGGAACTCATCTAGACTATAGCCGAACGGCAGATAAGCTTAACCCGAATTTTGCCTGTCGTAAAGGCCAGTTTCCTACCTGTACGGATGGTGAATCTTGGCGGCCCGCTACGGTGATTGCTGATGCGGTTACCCTGCTCTCTAGTAATTTCCAAGAGGGGTTCCGCTCGGATGGTGATTATGATTTACGGATGAACTGGGATGCTCCGGCGAAGTGGTGGAAAAATCCGTCAGATACAGCGTATGAGTTTAAGGTTGTTTCTCCTTCTCCAGTTGGATTTGATGCTAATCGTGATGGAAAAATTGATATCACAAAAGCGAGTGAAGCCTCACCCATGGATCTGAAAGCAACGCCTCCTAAGTATGCAATGGATCTGAATTTAGATGGCGATACTGCTGACGAAGTAGAAGAAACAAAAATCTCGCCAACAACGGTAGCTCGTGCCATACGGCGGTTGAATGGGTTCTTTGATAATAACTTTGTCACTAGCCGCGAATTCAAAGATGATGACTTTTCAAAAGAGTACAAGGACGATGACTACAAAAAGAGTTTCAAGAACAGAGAAGTAACATCAACAGTTCCCCTACCCCCATACCAAAGTTCCTACTTCAACAACTTCGTCACCCCCATTCAGCGCCGGGTAAACTTTCCAGAGTATGTGATGGAGATTTGCGAAAAACTCCCCGTCTCCGCCTGCGGCCCGGATGATTGGGAGATAGATCCTCCGCTACTGAACGTTGGGACAACTAAGAAAGGAGAACTTAAATACGGGACAACCGCTACTCCTGCTACTGATCAACGATTTCCTCGTCGGGTTGCTTTCCTTCGGAAGCAAGATGGCACGCTGATTTTAACGAACAACAACACTCCAATTGCCATAGGAATTAATAGTGATAAAGTAGCATTGTATTCTCATGCGTGTGTTAATGTTCCTGGAGAAGTTAAGGCTAAGTATTTTGGATCTATACAACTACAACCACAGAGTGGGAGTGGGTGTCCTTCACCAAGTCCTTCGCCAAGTCCTTCGCCAAGTCCTTCGCCAAGTCCTTCGCCAAGTCCTTCGCCAAGTCCTCCACCAACTTCTGTAACTGTATCCATTGGATTTCCCACATCAGTCCCCAACGCCCTGTGGTTCAAAACCACTAGCGGTACAACAAACCCACCTTCAGGTGATTACTATGGGTTCGGTAGTAGTGCGAAGGGGTTATTCTACCTCAACTCACTCACGGGAACTATCCCTGGGGAACAACCCCTCCTTGTGCCCGTGCTGCAACTGCAAGTGACGAGCCGTACTCCCCAAGATACAAGTGACTTCCCTAACAATATTGCTAAAGAGGGATTGCCTAACAACCGTAACGTTAGAATCTCTAACTGGATGCAACACGCCACAACTTCAGCCGACTTTAACTTGGTAATGACCGCCGGGGATACTCCGGGAAGACCTCAAGATCAAAATGGCGGTTTGGGTAACTATCCGCGCTTCCTGGAAAGTTGGCGGAAAGAGGGCGATAAGGATAATAACCCAACCAATATGCTGGGTTCCTTTATTCAGCTTGCTCGAAGTGCTTATGGGGATGCGCCTTTTGCGACTTTGATGGATGAGAAATATGGTGGGATTGCTCCGAATTCTAAACGTGATAATCCTGCTGGGGAGTTTGGTTATATCCAAGGCTATCAAACAACTAATGGCGAGGGTCTGGTTCCCTACTACGCTCCTCCTGCGCGTAACTGGGGATTCGATGTGGCGTTGCTCACTCAGCAACCTGACTTATTCTCCCAACAGTTCACCATGCCGCCCACAGCAGATCCCAATGAGTTCTTCCGGCAAGTAAACCGGGATGATGACTGGGTGCAAACCTTGCTCTGTGCGGCTCAAGCTAAGGATACGGTGGGAGGGTTTGACAATGCTACTTCTGCCTATGGCAAGGATTACAAATATGCCATTCCCAAGGATCAAATGCCGGGTACTTGTCCTTTTAGTCCTTAATATATGCCTCTGGAGTTTGCGCGAGGAAAACCTACTATGTCTACTCAAAAGCTGAAACCTACCCTATCTTCTGATGCCGGATTCACATTGATTGAATCTCTGGTAGCAATTGTAATTCTCAGTATCATGCTGGTGGGGGTTGCACCATTAATTGTCTTATCTACCGCGACTCGCGTCCAAGCGCGTCGGGTAGAGCAAGCAACGGAAGCCGCCAGAACCTATCTTGACGGGGTGCGCTCTGGGGTGATTTTTCCACCCAATGTAGTTTTCCAATTAGATGAAGTGGATGAGGCAAACAATAACAAGTTTGTTTCCAAACGTGATATTTTTTCCAGGGTGCAGCCCCCTGCGGGTAGCGCCCTCGCCAGCAGTTGCAAGCCCCCTACGACTGCCCCGACAGCTCTAAAAGCTGAAAACTATCCCTACTGCAATAATCCCAAAGAACCGGCTGATGCGCCCACGAGTTCGGCAGCCGGGAGTTCAGCCGTTAGCCTGTATTGTATAGATCGCGACGGCGATCCTGGGTGTACTCGCGGCAGTAATGCGGATTTAATTGTGCAGGCTTATCGCAGTTCAACAGTCAATGCGGCTGAGTTGACGAAGACAATCAAACTTAAAAATGATGTTTCTGAGGATGATGGCATGAGAAATGGCTATCTCTTAGGGATTCGGGTGTATCGGGCGGATGCGTTTAGCGATACTACAGCCCTGAAAGCCAACAGCGTCCAGAAAGCCTACGGAGCCACCTGGGATAAAAAAGCTCCCCTCGTGGAGATGGTAACGGAGATTTCCGGGACAGGGGATGGGACATTCGATTCTTTGTGTCAGCGTGTGGGGGGATGTCAGTAAATGGGTTTTGAAAGATAAATTGAAAAGACGATAGAAACGGCGAACATCAGGTGAATAGCCATGCGAGATTTTATTCAACGACTTTTATCTTATACCTGTAAATTAGGGCGTAATTCTTCTGGTCAATTAGGTTCTAAATTCGGTGCTGCCCGTGGGTTTACATTAATTGAATTGCTAGTCGCTCTGGTGGTAGCTTCGATTATGATTAGTAGCCTCTTGGGGTTTATGGTGGACATTCTGGGCAAAGACCGCAAGGAGCAGGCGAAAACTACGACAGAACAGGAGATTCAAGCCGCTCTCAGCTATATCGCCAGAGATTTGGAGCAAGCGGTCTATATTTATGATGCAGAAGGATTAGAAAAGATTACCAATAAATATAGTACGACAGAGGGTTCCGGTGGGAGTCAACTGCGTGCAAGTGCAAATCAAGTCCCTGTCTTGGTGTTTTGGAAACGGAAGATTTTAAGGGCAGACCAAGAATTGCCACTCAGTAATAACAAAACGGAATCAGTGGGCTGTCTGGTAAAAGTCAAAGACTTAAAAGGAAAAGAAGAATGTAATAACCAGGATTATCCTGTCTATTCGCTCGTTGCTTATTATCTGATGAAGGATGCCACTTGCGATCCTAATTCAACTTGGTCTTGTGCTGCCCAAATTGGTCGCTTTGAGATTCATGATGGCATTCGGGATACTGATGGTAAGGTAGCTGATGGGCAACGTAAAGAAGGAAGTGATGAGGTAGATTATGATTTGCTTCCTAGTGATGGATTTAATCCGTTTATCTTGGATAAGGCAGTTGAAGAGGCGATGAACAAATGGACTAAGCATACTGAAGGCTATGAAGATAATGTTCAAGTGCTAATGGACTATGTAGACCAAACAACAGTTGCCGATGGTGCAAAACCCACTCATAAAAAACAAGCAGATTGTCAGTCGAGTTTTGGCCCAACAGATACTAATGTTCAGCTTGTGCCCAATTACGACAGCACCGGAAATACTAATTTAACCACTACCGTTCCCGATGTCTTTAAGACGGGGAGCTTTTATGCTTGTGTTGATTCAAGTCGCACGGTTGCCCAAGTCTTTATCCGAGGAAATGCCTTAGCGCGAACGGTAGCGAATAGCCAAATAGCTACTCAAGCGAAATACCAGGATGAACGATCAGCATTTTTCCCAACTGGTACGATTCAAGTGAAAGGGCGAGGGTTGTTAAATGTGGAACAATAATTAAGGGGGGTTCTGATGAGAAGTTTATGGCTTAAACACTGGCTGAGTTTGTCGAAGGCTAGACAAGGCGGGTTTACCTTAATTGAGTTGATGGTGGTGATTGCTCTAGTTGGTATTCTCAGTACCATTGCGGCTCCGAGTTGGTTAAGTTTTGTCCGACAACAACGGGTGACATCGGTAAACGATGAGGTGTCTTTGGCCCTGCGGGAGGCGCAAGCAAAGGCGAGAAGTACGAAACTTGCCCAGAGTGTGACGGTGCGGGTGACGGCTGAAGGTGTTCCCCAAGTGGCGCTTCATCCGAAGACGATTACGGTGGACAAGCTAGGTAACGGTAATGGTTGGGAAAATTTGGGGTCAGAGAAGGGGATTTCTGGGAATCAAGTTCTATTTTTTACGAATCTCTTGGCTAACGATCCTGCAAATAATAAAGGAAATCAGAATAAGATAGATGAAACGATTGCCCAAAATGCTTATCCTCAACCCAAGGTTGGCACAAAGGGGCCAGTTACGATTACCTTCGATCAAGATGGGAATTTAGATCCTTTAACTGTTCCCGATTTAACTACTGGTAATCCTCCTAATGCGATAGATAAAGGCTTAATTATTGGTGTGGCTGCACCTCTTGGGAACGATCCAACGAAACCGGTGGAAAATACGCAGCGTTGTGTGATTATAAGGACGTTGTTGGGGGCGATGGAGTTGGAGTCTGAGAGTAATTGTAATCCTTGGTAGGGATAAAGGCAGCCCTCATCCCCCTACCCCCTTCTCCCACAGGAGAAGGGGGAAATCTCACTTTAACACCGAATAAAGGGTCTACCCTGTTGGACTAATCAAAGCCGACTAAGCTTTCCGCCATTTCTAAACCTTTACGCACAGATTTAGCGGACTCATGGAGGGCAGCAATTTCAGCCTCTTCTAGGGGTAATTCTAAGATACGCTGAATACCTTGGTATCCCAATTGACAGGGAACGCCCATATAAATATCATTCAAACCATATTCACCTTGGAGATATCCAGCAACGGGCATAAACCGGGACTGATTGTGTAGCATGGCTTCCACCATCAGACAGACAGAGGAAGCAGGAGCATAATAAGCCCCGCCGGTTTTCATGAGTTGTACGATTTCTGCCCCTCCTTGGCGGGTGCGATCCACGAGGCGATCGATAGTTTCTTTGTCCATCAGTTCAGTAATAGGAATGCCGCGAACGGTGGAGAAGCGAGGTAAGGGAACCATCAGATCCCCATGTCCTCCTAGCACCAGGGTTTGAATATCGGCAATGGAGCAGCCTAACTCAAAGGCAATAAAGGTCTCGAATCTAGCCGAATCCAGGACTCCCGCCATTCCCATCACCCGACTGGGATCGAGTCCACTGGCTTTCCAAGCTAAGTAGGTCATCACATCTAGGGGATTGGTGACTAAGATAAAGATGGCTTGGGGACAGTGGGCGATCGCCGATTTCACAGCAGATTTAACTATTTTGGCATTGATTTCGACTAAATCTTCGCGACTCATGCCGGGGGTGCGGGGTCTCCCAGCCGTTATCACCACAATATCGCAATCGACCAAATCAGCATAATCATTGCTGCCGATCAATTGGCGATCGTGGCGTTCTACTCCCCGTGCTTCCATCAGATCCAAGGCGATCGCCTGGGGCATTCCTTCGATCACATCCAATAGAACCACGTCAGCTAAGTCTTTCTCTGCAATGCGTTGCGCCAGAGTGCTGCCAACTTTTCCGGCTCCAATGATACCAACACGGGGAGCGATCGATTGATGTAGCTCTAACATGGGCAATTCTCTTTTTTTTGCTAGTTGAACAACTCAAGTTGATCTAAACGCAGCCAAATATTGGGGGTAGGAACCTGGCCAAACTTGACTAAAGCGTAGTCACCTTTGATGTCCATGATTTCGCCTTGGGTTTCAAAAATGTAGGGAGGAAACCGGGTATCGCTTGCACAAGCTTCTAGGGAATTATCCAATTTCTCTTGGATAGCCCGTACCATTGAACCTTTTTTAATTGCTGCTGCCATAATCAACTCAGGAATTACGTTTCAAAACTTCCCCTATGATACCAAGGAGCGATCTGGATTTATGGGTTAATTTTACCGGTTATTTCCTTGAAGCGATTTAATTTTAGATTTAAATCAGAAAGGACACCGACGACTGGCCGTGTTTCGTCTCGGTGTCCTTACTGGTTCGCTCCTCACACGATAGCTAATATAACTTACTCCATTGGGTTTGTCATCCCTTGAGAAGAATTTTTTTTATCGGACGAATAGGAACAGCTTCTCAAATCGATTACAATTCTGGAGGCGCACTCAAGCTTAATCCTTCTTCTAGTAAGGTTTTTAGGGTTTTTCGGCTCAAGGATACTAATCCTAAACGACTCAAAGCTAGGGGGCGATTTTCCTTTAAAGTCGATCCCCAGATGCGGCAATTTTGGTTAAATCTCAGGATCTCTTGACTTAAGGTTCGGGTTAAGGAGAGAAGGCGGGGGGGTGTAGGATCGTCAGGGAGGGTATCCCAACTGTGCAAGAGGGAGCGGATTAGGGTATGTTCCCTAGGGTGAGAAAGGCAAAAGCGGCGATCGCCCTCTAACCAAGGAATCGGATCGGGTTCTGTAATTCTGAAGGTAGATCGATCCAGACGGATTAAGCCCTGATTTTGTCCTAGACGCAAAAGGGAACAACAGCGAGCATGGGTAGCTTGCCAGGCGAATGCTTCTGGGCAATGAGGATCGAGGGAGTAGGGGGGATGCTTCAGAGTCAGGGAGTCTACCAGCAGAGCTTGTAGTTGTTCGGCTAAAGCCAGATCCCTGTAATGAAATTGAATCCAACCGGGAGAGCGCAAAGAGAGGGAAAACCCCGATAAGCTCTCTTGAGTTGAGAGCAATTCCAGCCATTGCTGTGCCCGATCCAGAGGGGAGCGATCGCCGTAGGTGGAGAATTTAAGGGCGATCGCCGATTGATAGCCCAAAGATTGGCATTCTGGCAACAGTTCCACCGGGATTTGCGCGATCCTTAAACTCCCTGATGAGGGTTCGATGACTCGATAAATCGCTTCTTGCAGACTCCTTTTCATCGATACAGGGGAGATGGCGCTTGAGGGAATCATTCAATACCCATACCTATTGATGATAATCAATGGTTTTTTTTATTGGTTGCTTAAAGGATTTATGGTTTTTAACCCCAGGAAATTGTGTATTCTTTATAAAAAGCTCATTCAAGCATAGCCCATCCCCATACCCTAAACCCTGTCGATGTTAGAAGCCTGTATCCTAACCACCCTATTACTGGGATTTTTCGGCACCATCCTGAAAAAAAACCTGGTCATGAAGATCATCTCCATGGACGTGATGAGTACCGGAGTCATTGCCTACTATATCTTAATCGCCTCACGAGAAGGGCTATTTACACCCATTCTCGATCCAGCCCAAACCGTTGATTATGCAGATCCCGTTCCCCAAGCCGTGATTTTAACTGCGATCGTCATTGGCTTTTCCATTCAAGCGCTAATGCTCGTGGGAGTGATGAAACTGGCAAAAGATAACCCCACATTAGAAACCAAGGAGATAGAAAAGAATTATACACCATGACCATCCTAACCATCACCTGGCTTGCTCTGCCCTTCATTATCGGATTCGCGATCGCCCTCTTACCGAGGCTTGATTGGTTTCTCGCCTTTGGAGTAACCCTAGTCTCCGTAGCCTATGCCACATTTGTCTTCAGGCAACCCGAACCCTTATCCCTAGAACTGCTCGATAACTTCGGAGTCACCCTACTCATCGATGAGCAAAGCGGCTTCTTTATTTTAACCAACGCCCTCGTCTGTGCAGCCGTGTTGCTCTACTGTTGGCGCAGCAATAAAACTCCCTTCTTTTATAGTCAGCTCATTATCTTACAGGGGAGCGTGAACTCCGTTTTCGTCTGTGCCGACTTTATGAGTGTCTATGTGGCATTAGAAGTGATTGGCATTGCCGCCTTTTTGCTAATTGCTTATCCGAGAAGCGATCGCGTAATCTGGGTAGGATTGCGCTATCTCTTTGTCAGTAATATAGCCATGCTCTTCTACTTAGTAGGAGTCGCCCTCGTCTATAAAGCCAACAACTCCTTCGCCTTTGCCGGACTAACCAATGCTCCCACAGAGGCGATCGCCCTAATCTTCCTCGGACTGCTGTCTAAAGGCGGTATCTTTATCTCCGGACTCTGGTTACCCCTAACCCACTCAGAATCCGAAACCCCCGTTTCCGCCCTCCTCTCAGGCGTAGTCGTCAAAACCGGAATCTTTCCCCTAGTACGCTGCGCCCTAATGTTAGAAGACATTGACCCCCTTGTGCGGATCTTTGGCGTAGGTACTGCCCTCTTAGGAGTCGGTTATGCCGTGTTTGAAAAAGACATCAAACGCATGTTAGCCTTTCACACCATTTCCCAATTGGGTTTTGTCCTCGCCGCCCCAGAAGTCGGAGGCTTCTACGCCCTCACCCATGGACTGGTGAAATCGGCTCTATTTCTGATTGGGGGAAACTTACCGAGTCGAAACCTAAAAGAATTACACCATAAACCCATTCCTAATTCCCTATGGATTGCCCTAACCATAGCCAGCTTCTCCATCTCCGGTTTCCCCCTACTCTCCGGGTTTGGCGCAAAAGTCCTGACGATGAAAAACCTGATGCCTTGGCAAGTGATCGCCATGAATATTGCCGCCTTGGGAACAGCAATTTCCTTTGCTAAATTGATCTTTCTCCCCCATGAACCGGCAAAAGAGGGAGATAAGAAACAATCGATTGGTTTCTGGTTAGCTGTCGTGGTTTTAATTGGTGGATTGGTGGGGGCAAACGTGGTTTATTATCAAGCCTATACCCTAAAAAATATTGTCAAACCCCTGGCAACAATCGCCCTGGGTTGGCTCGCCTACTTTTTGATCTTTCGTCAATCAACCGTCAAACTTCCCCGAATGCTAGAACAGTTTGACCACCTAATGGGCATGATGAGTGTAATGTTATTATTACTGTTCTGGATGGTCTGGCCATGATTGGATATCTCGATCTGATACTACGATTGACCATCTGGTTTTTGCTCACCTCTGATTTGAGCTTACCTAATATTATTATTGGCACAGCCGTAGCCTTTCTTCTCCCTCGCTCTGTCACTGCACCAGCCGTTTTAAAAGACTGGTTACATGCTCTCTGGGAGATTCTAATCGCCATTCCCATCGCCTACAAAGAGGCGATCGAGTTAATGGTGAGTCCCCATAATGAAGAAGAGACCACCCTGGAGCAAGTTAAACCCAACCGAACTCCCGGATTAATCTTTTTAGATATTTTCTTAATTACCTTTACCCCCAAAACTGTTGTGGTTAAATATCAGGCTAGGGGATGGTATGAAGTTCACTGGGTAAGACGGAGGAAAAGTAGATGACTGTAATTTTAGTATTGATGATTTTTGCGCTGTTAATCCCCTTATATGAGGCTTGCCAGGATGATGATATTTGGCAGAAAATGTTAGCCTTTGCTAGTATTTCCACCAAAACTTCGATGATGATCTTAATTGTCTCCGTGTTGCGAGATGATTGGATGATTGGCGTAGTCGGTGTGATTATCTTAAGTGTAGGAAATGCCGCCTTAATGTTATTGGCGCATGTAATTAAACGCATGGGGGAAGCATGATTAACACCTTGAGCTATATCTGTATGGGAGTAGGAATTGTATTCTGGTTTTGGGGAACTTGGCCTCTAGTGGGCGATCGCTCCGTTCTCTTTAAACTCCATAGTCTCTCCGTCGCCGATACCCTGGGTTCCATGAGTATGATTGTCGGCTTGCTGCTGAAAATTCCCAGAGAATGGCCCTTACTGGTATTGGGCATTATTTCTCTAGCCATTTGGAATACGGTTTTAGGATATGTCTTAGCCTATTGTTCCAGTGGGGGAAATGATGACAACTGATATCTCTGTGTTATTAATCATCGCTCTATTGCCCTTAGCCGCAGGTTTGGTTGTCCTTCAGAAAAACCCCTATCATGCTTTAGTCATTCGGGGCATCTTGGGTGCAGTCGCAGCCCTGGTTTATGCCGTTTTGGGAGGGGCAGATGTGGCCTTAACCGAGGCTTTAGTGGGCACAATGTTAGCCATTACCTTATATGCGGTAGCCGTGCGATCGTCTTTGGTGATGCGTTTGGGCATTCTTTCTGAAGGGGGCGATCGAGAACAGTTTGCTCCCTTAATGGAAGGGTTGCGCCAGGCGTTAGCTAAATATTATGTACGGCTAGATGTGGTTTCTTATGACGATCGCAACAGTCTAGATCGGGCGCTGATGGAAAAGGAAATTCACGCCACTTGTGTTCCCACTTCAGCCAGTCAAGAAGCCAAGCCTTATCATACGACCATTCGCGTCGAGCGACTTTATGAGATCATGCAGACTGAGTTACTCAGTGGCGTAACCAGTCTATCCATGCCCAAGGATGTTCAATGTGTGGGGGAGAAACAGGGATGAAATGGCTCTATTTGGGTGCTGGAATTGCCTTTTTAGTGAAAATGTTGGTGATCAAAAATCCCGCACTGGAGGGTTTAGAGGTTTCCATTGTCGAGTTGGTGGTTCAAGATAGTGGCGTACCCAATGCAGTGTCAGCCATTATTTTTAGAAATCGGCTCTATGACACCATATTTGAGGTGGTAGTGTTTACGATCGCCATTATGGGCGCAAAATTCCTATTAGCCAATGAGCAACCTTCCACCTTAGTGCGCCAATTTACCGATCAACCCTCCATCGTTTTAGCCCGTTTAGGCGCAACGATCTCCGCTTTAGTCTGTATCGAGTTAGCGATCAGAGGCCATTTGAGTCCAGGAGGAGGCTTTGCGGCTGGAGTCGCTGGGGGAACGGCGATCGGTTTGATTGCCATTACCTCCCCTTCCGAATGGATGGAGCAGATTTATGAACGTTGGAAAGCAGCCACCTGGGAAAAAGTTTCCGTTTTAGTCTTTATTGTCTTAGCAGCCATTACCTTAGTGGGTATAGAGCTACCTCTAGGAGAGTTAGGTACATTGGTGAGCGGGGGTATTATTCCCATTTTAAATATCTTAGTCGCCCTGAAAGTCGCTTTAGGCTCATGGGCAGCTATTTTAGTGTTTATCCGCTATCGAGGTCTATTGTAGTGCTATCGATCTTAGAGTCCCCAATCACTGAGAATGCGATCGATACTTTCTTCGATCGCACTCGGAGATTGGTTTTGTTCTGATTCAACCGAACTATAGAGATAGGAGAGTCCTAATAGAGCCGGAATCAAAATTAAAATAAATGTCACACAAGCTAATAAATTACTAATATAGTGGAAATTGGGAACACCCCATTCTCCTGAATTTAGATTTGACCGTTTAGGATGTCGGCGCTCCCGTCCCGCCAAAATCACCAAGTAAAACCAGCGATTCAAAACTGGAAAAGAGAGCCGTAAATCAACCGGATGCACCTCCCATTGGCGATCGCCCAATTGCTTCTTAATTTCCTCCAGTTGCTCCTCACTAAAAGTGACTGCAATATGGGTCGGTATTTTAGCTAAAAAACGACTTAAAACCGGATCGATAGGGGAGAATGGGTTCATAGCACTAGAGGTCAAACAACGATTAATCTATCCATAGGTATAAGGTAGATCCTCAAAATCCGTCGATGTCCCTGATCTTGTGATAATTATACAAGGTTTATGACCAGCGATCGCTCCTTGAGAACATCTCACCTATCGCACCCATACCCTATACTTTCTTGGGTTTAGACTAAAAAATTATGACTCATCATTAGATCATGGAAGACAAGAACCACAAACCCCAAAGAGAGCAAGGAAGCCAGCTTTATCGCCTTCAAAGACTGCGCCATTTAAGTCAACTCCTCGATAATGCTCTGACCATTCCTGGCTTAAATTACCGCATTGGACTCGATCCCATTATAGGTTTAATTCCTGGCGGTGGAGATGTACTAAGTGCTATTTTATCCGCTTATATTGTTCTAGAAGCAACCCGGTTTGGATTACCCAAAGAAACCCTAGGACGCATGGTGATTAATCTCCTCATTGATACCCTAGCGGGAATTGTCCCCATTTTAGGCGATATCTTTGACCTGACCTGGAAAGCCAACGCCATGAATATGCAATTACTAGAAGAACATTTACAAGCACCTCAAGGGAGTCAAGCAGCCGATCGCGGGTTTATCATCGTCATAATTATGATTTTAGCCCTGATTGTCTTTGGCATCACCAGTTTTGGCTTGTTTCTACTCTGGGGATTGACCGCCCTCATGGATTCCTTGTTTTAATCGTAATCGTACTACTTGGCGATCGTAGAACAGTAAAAGTATAAAAAATGTCTAATATTTATCTCCTGTTTTACAAACCCTATAACGTTCTCTGTCAATTCACTGACGATAATCCTCATACCCAGGGTAAATCACCCAGAGAAACCCTAAAAAATTATATCCCCATTCCTAGTGTTTATCCGGTGGGCAGATTAGACCGGGATAGTGAAGGCTTATTGCTCTTAACCAATGACGGTATTCTCCAGCATCGTCTCTCCGACCCCCGCTATCGTCATCCTCGTACCTACTCGGTGCAAGTCGAAGGAATTCCAGATGACCAAGATTTAACTCCCTTGCGCCAAGGCATCAAGCTTAAAGATGGTAAAACCCGACCGGCTCAAGTGCAAATTATCCCAGAACCCAACCTTCCAGAGCGTAATCCACCCATTCGCTACCGTAAAAACCTCCCCACAACTTGGTTAGAAATCATACTTACAGAAGGGCGAAACCGTCAAGTCCGGCGGATGACAGCAGCCGTAGGATATCCCACATTACGATTAGTGCGAGTATCGTTAGCAGGCTTAGGCTTAGGAGAGCTAAAACCGGGTCAATGGCGAGAGTTAACCCCCGAAGACATCAGCAATACTCTTGCTCTTTGAACGAGACTAATACTGTTTGTAAAACTTGAAAAATGTTTATAAAAATTAACAGCAAAAGGGTGCTGAATACTCCTCACAAAATCCTCACATTTTCATGACACAATGATTAGCATGTATGCTTTTAACCCTCTTACAATCGAGTATCCCTTAAGCCGAATGCTAGTGAAGTAAGAATAGAGCATAGTCCAGAGCATCCCTAGACTCATCCCTGAGATCAAACACAGGAGTTATGGTTATGAAACAGATCTTAATCGTTGATGATTCCCAAACCATGCGTAAAATGGTAAAAGCCTCTTTACGGGATTTACAGGATGTGAATTTTGATGAGGCAGGTAATGGCTACGAAGCCATTGAGAAAATGAAGATTAGTCCCTTTGACTTAATGATTTTAGATCTCAATATGCCCGATATGCATGGCTTAGATGTTCTAAAATTCGTTTTGGAAAATCATCAATATAAATCTACCCCTATTGTCATCTTAACCACGAAAGGAGATGATGAAAGCCGAAAAGAAGCCTTAGAAGCAGGTGCAAGATGCTATCTAACTAAACCCTTCCAGCCTAAACCCTTATCGGATCAAATCCAAGATTTATTACAATAAACCCTTTCTTTCTTGCCGAGTCGTTTGCTCCTCTGGAAGAAAAACACTCCCAAAAAGTAGAAACCAGTGTACACAAGGATATTAAGCGATTGTGTCTAATTCCCTTGATAATGACAATCTATTTAGTGAATTTCTAGAGGACTACTTTGCTGAATGTGAAGAGCATTTGACATCCGTTCGTCAAGGATTATTGTCCTTAGAATCCTATATTTCTTCAGAAAAATCTACCTCTAAAAAAGCAGTAGATATGGGACTCCTGAATCAATTATTTCGGAGTTTTCATACCCTAAAAGGGTTGTCGGGGATGGTGGGAGTAGAACGGGCGGAAGAATTAGCTCATCATTTAGAAAACTATTTGCGACTGCTTCGCGATCGGGAGAGCCACCTATCGGAATCTGGCTTTGATGCTTTAATGATCGGAACGAAAACTTTAGAAGAAGTGATTAACGCCTATCGCCAAAAGCAAGTCATTCCCGATATTACTTCAATTCTGGATCGGCTGAATGAATTGGAAAAGTCATCAGATCCTGGAGTGAAGAAAAATCAGGAAGCTATCTCACAACCTGGAGGCAATATCATTGGCTCTACTTTAGAGATTCCGCCAGAAAAGTCTCAAGAAGTCCAAGATTTGATCGACCAAGGATTTTCAGTGTGGCGCTTTGTTTTTTCCCCCGATGCTCATCTAGCCGCCCAAGGAATTAATGTGAATAGTATCCGTGGGCACTTAAATGATAAAGCACAAGTGATTTATTCTTCTCCCCGGATGATTGACGGACAAGATATTTGCTTTGATTTTTTGGTAGCGAGTCAAGACGATCCTCAAGCCTGGGTCGAAAAAACAGAGGGTTTAACTTGGGAGCTGTATTTATCACCCCCATCACCCCCATCGCCCCCATCGCCCCCATCGCCCCCATCCTCTCCTCCGTCAGTGGTGCGGGTAGAGTTATCGAAACTCGACGATCTGATCGCCAGAGTCGGCGATTTAGTCATTACCCGCGCTCGCTTGGAAGAGCTGATCAAATCGATCGCCACTGACTCTAAAGCAGAGACGGAAAACAGCAGATCGCCAATCGCGCGATCGCTCCAACACCTCAATCTCACCCTAGAGCGACAACTGCGGGACTTACGCGAAGACGTAATGCGAGTGCGTCTCGTCCCCATTGGTGAAATCTTCGCCCGAATGCAATTTGTTGTCCGGGATCTGGCAAGGGAAGGGGGTAAACCCACCACCCTAGAAATCATCGGCGCAGACACCGAAATCGACAAACTGGTAGTCGAGCGGATGATAGACCCCCTATTACATATGGTTCGCAACGCCATCAGCCATGGCATTGAACCCGAAGCCGAACGGATCGCCCAAGGCAAACCCCCCCAAGGTAAGATCACCTTACGAGCCAGAACCTCTGGGGAAATGGTCACCGTGATCATCGAAGATGATGGCCGGGGAATTGACTGGCAACAGATCAAGGAACGGGGAAAAGCCAAAGGACTCCTAACGATGGCTGAAGATGACCCCTTATACTTCGAGTCCACCCCCTCAAGTTACCGCAATCGCGTCCTACTCGATTTATTATGCGCTCCCGGCTTTTCCACAAAAGAAGAAGCCGACTTAACCAGTGGACGGGGAGTGGGGATGGCAGTCGTCAAAAGTGCCTTGCAAGAATTAGGGGGAGTCTTGGAAGTCAGTAGCGAACTGGGCAAAGGAACCCGGTTTATGATTCAACTGCCCCTAACCCTGGCGATCGCCAACGCCCTAATTATCCAAATTAGCGATCAAATCTTTGCCATTCCCCAAAATGCCGTCCGAGAAGCGATCGAAGTTAGCACCACCGACATCATTGACCACCATCAACTCCTCAATTATCGCCATCAAGCCATCCCCCTACTCAATCTCCACTCAACGTTTCATTTAACCCCACCTTCAGCGCCCTCAAAAACCCTAAAAGTCGTCATCGTCGGTCAGGGAGACACAGGAGACCCCTTAACCACCATGGGGAGCATTATCGCCCTCAAAGTCGATCGCCTGCTCGGATTACGAGAAATCGTCATTCGCCCCCTGACCGACCCCCTGGTGCGGGTTCGGGGCATTAGCGGAGCCACCGAACTCGGCGATGGTCGCATTGTCCTAATTCTCGATATCTTCGGATTAATTAGCGCTCTCGCTCAAGCCTTAGAAGACCCAAGCAGTCGGCCCCCCTGAGAACCCCTCCCCTCCTTCCCATGCAGTGAACCCAGTTATTCTTTCACCCATCCCCTGTTTCCGAACCTATGATTAGCGCATCCCCAACCCATGGCCAAACTACCCTACCCTTTATCCTGTTTGTACTGGCTGGAACCACCTATGGTATCCTTTCCCACCAAGTCCAACAGATCGAGATGATTGATAAAATCACTCCCGTTCCCAATGCTCCCCCCTTTGTCGAAGGCGTAGTCTTTTGTCGTTCCCAGGTCATTCCCGCCATCAATTTGCGTACCCGTTTAGGCTTTGAGAAGCAACCCTACGATCTGCTCACCCGGCTAATTGTGATCCAGATCCAAGCATCCCAGATAGAAGAGAAGGAACCCGCTCACCCAAGGGAACAAAGAATAAATAGCGATCGCCGTGTCGGTCTCATTGTCGATAGTGCCAGAGAATTCATCGCCATCCCCCAAGACTTAATGCAACCGCCTCCAGAAGGTCTATCCCACTCCAATAGCCAATATTTATCCAGCATTGTCACCTTAGATAATCGAGTAATTCTCATTTTAGACCTGGAAAAAATTATTCAAACTTAACAATATAGCGGGATGTTCAAAGAAGAGATAAAATGCCCTTTTCCCGACTCCCTATCTCCTAACACCCATTGCACAGCATTACAACTCACCGGAGGTTAACATGGCTAAGAACAAACCCAACAAGAAAAATAATTCCTCCTCTATCTCCCTTCAAGCTGCCACTCAAATCCAAAAAATAGCCAGAGAAATTGCTGGCGGAATGGAACACCATAACCAGCGATTTCTAGAAAGCACCGCTGGTATCGCCCAAATGGTGAAATCCCTAGAAGAAAGTGCTAAGGAAACTAACGAGGTCGCCCAATCTACAGAAGAAGTCGTGTCTGGGATTAACGAAATAGCCGCCTCCATCGAAGAGGTGACCGCCAGTAGTACCGAGGTAGCCACTGGATTAACTCAAATTACGACCTCGATCAAAGAAAGTAACCAATCTACCCAATCCGTAGCCGCTAATACCCAAGATATGGCTACATCTGCTACTCAGGTGAGCGCCTCCATCACTCAAGTTGTGGGTAACATCAAAGGATTAACCGCCGATACGGAAAGTCTAGCCGCTTCCGTCAATCAAACGGCTGCCTCCATTGAAGAAATGGGAGGTTCCATTCAAGGGGTAGCGGAAAACTCCGACGACTTAACGGCTGCTGCTGAACAAACCACAGCCTCCATTAATGAGATGGCCGCTTCTATTGAGCAAGTCTCCGCCACGACAGAGAATGTAAGCGCCACCGTTGAAGAAGTTTCTGGAGCCATTCAAGAGATGGCCGCTTCTATTGATGGGGTCGCCCAAAATAGCCAACGAATTACCCAAGCCGCGAATACAGCCCAGCGCAATTCTGAAGATTTGGAGCAGTCCATTCGTTCGGTGACGGACTTGAGCCAAAAAGCTGATGACATTACCCGGCGAGTCCGTCAAGATGCAGAGGAAGGCGGCGCAACGGTGGAAAAGGCGATTCAGGGGTTAACGCGGGTACGCGCGTCCATGGTAGAAACGGCGGGTGTGATTCGAGATATGGGCGATCGCACATCCGAAATTAGTTCGATTGTCGATACCATTAACTTAATTGCTGAACGCACCAACCTCCTATCCCTGAATGCCTCCATTGAAGCCGCCAGAGCTGGAGAAGCGGGGCGAGGGTTTGCCGTCGTCGCCGAAGAAATTCGCAATTTAGCCGATCGCGCCGCCACAGCCACCTCAGACATTGCCGCCATTATCAGGAGTCTACAGTCCGTCGTCCAAAATGCTGTCAACACCTCAGAAGAAGGCTTAAGAGTCACCGAAGACAGCAGCCGTTTAGCGGAAGAAGGGGTAGCCGCCTTGGGTAAAATCCTCTCCGGCATAGAAGAAACGACTCACTTAGTGAGTCAAATTGCTAACTCATCTCAACAGCAAACTCATCTAGGAAGACAAGTCGTAGATTCGATTAATACCACCGCCTTGCAAGCCAAAGAAGTCGCAGTTGCCACCAGCGACCAATCGAAAGCTGCTGCCGCCATTGTCCAATCCACCGAACATATGCGCCAAATCACCCAACAGGTCACCAAGGCGATGAATGAACAGGCTAAGGCAGCCAGAGATGTGATTAAAGCAGCTCAAAATACCAGCCATCTAGCGGGACAGGTGCGAAAAGCCACCTCAGAACAAGCCCGTGGTGCTTCCCAGGTGATGCAGGCTGTAGAAAGTATGCGGCGTGGCATGTCCAATACCTATAAAGTGTTAGCAGAACAATCCCAAGGAGCCGATCAAATTCAGAAAGAAATGGAGAGATTATCGCGTTTAATTAATAGCATTAGTGAATCCATGAAAGGACAATCGCAAAATGTCCAACAGATTACCAATGCCATTGACAGTATGCGATCGCAATCGGATCAGGTGGCCAAAGCCATGACCGAACAAGCCAGAGCCGTGCGTGATATGAGTCAGACCACAGAAAAGATTTCTAAGAAAGTCAACTTAATTGCCCAAGCTAATCAAGAACACTCCAATGTTTCCAAGCAATTAGCCCAAATCCTAGATACCATGGAAGACTCTGGCGATCGCACCTCAGATTCCCTCCAAGCCATTCAAACCCTAACCGCCCAACTCCTCAGTCAAGATTAACCTATGACTATTAGTATATTCACCACTGATGCCCAGTTAAACATTCGTTCCTGGGATAACCAATTAACGGATATGACCGGGTTGACTGCCAGTGAAGCCATGAACCGGCCTCTGGTAGAGATTATCCCGGACTTAGAAACCAGAGGGCTAGACAAACACTTCTTGAGGGTACTCAAACATGGGGTGATTGAAACCCTGGCTCCTGCCTTACATCATTATCTAATTCCTTGCGATTCCCCCATCCCTTCCCAGTATTTCGATCGAATGCAGCAGCGAGTGACCATTGTGCCCCTACGAGAAGGAGAGAAAATCGTGGGTACATTAGTGACGGTAGAAGATGTAACCGCCCGGCTGATAGAAGAAAAACAAATGAGCGCCGAATCTTCGGAACTGGTTGATCCCTTCTCTACCCTGCTGTCTCAGGATCGGGGAACCTCTTCATGGGAAGCGCTGGCCCAGCGAAGACAGGCGATCGCACAATGCCAAAGATCTCCAGAAATTACCCGTCAGGTGGTGGAAGTCTTGCGTCAGGAACACCGCAATCCCACCCTCTTAAACAGTGTACTATCCGTCTTAAGTAAGAGCCAGATCGATCCCTCTCCAGTCCTGTGGGAATGTTTACAAGACCCCGATCCCGAACTGCGAATTTATGCAGCTCTGGCTCTGGGCAATCGCTATCATCCGGGTTCCATTGCTTACCTGATTCAGGCCCTGGAAGATCCGGACACAAACGTAGTGTATCAAGCCATTGAATCCTTGGGCAAACTCAAAGCCAGCGCCGCCATAGATAAATTGGTGGAAATTGCCCAATCGGATGATTTTTTCCTAGCCTTTGGAGCCTTCGATGCTCTAATGCAAATGGACGATCAGTCGGTCACCCCCCGATTAATTCCCTTGCTGGTTCGCACCCTCAACTGGCGAGTCAGACGGGAAGCCGTGGATAAAATAGCCCTCCATGGCAACAGCGATCTCACCAGTTCCTTGCTCAATCTGCTCCGGCAACAACACCGGAATCCCAATGTTCTCAACAGCGTGCTTCAGGTCTTAATCCTGGGTGAAGTTGACCCCATTCCTCCCTTGGTAGAATGCCTAGAAGATCCCAATGATGCCGATTTGCGGACTTATGCGGCTGGCGCATTAGGCGATCGCGCCGACAATCGAGCGATCGCTCCCCTGATGGCAGCCTTGAAAGACCCCCATCCCAATGTCCAATATCATGCCATTGAAGCTTTGGGACGGCTTAAAGCCAATGAAGCTGTAGATCCGTTGCTAGAGATCGCCACCCAAGAGGACTTTTTTCTCGCCTTCCCGGCTCTGTGCAGCCTCACTCAAATTGGAGAGCGAGCAATCTCCTACCGTCTGGTTCCCCTACTCGATGACCCCCTCCTGGCTCCCCAGGCGGCCGAAACCTTGGGCGTTCTTGGAGATGTGGATGTGGTGACTCCCCTAGTCAAACACCTCTGCCAACCGGGAGCCAGTGTATCGAGTTTAGCTACGGCGATCGCCTCTATTGCCCATCGGTATGACCAAACCCACCAAATCACCACCATCACCGACGAAATCCGACAAACCCTAAATGAAGAAGGGGCCCAGGCGTTGATGAAAGAGGCTCTTGCAGCAGACCCGGAGAACTTACCCGCCCTGCTCCTCTGTTTAGGAGCTGTCCCTCTCGCCTATCGCGCCCTCGTTGCTCCAGCCTTCACCTCCCTACTCTCCAATGAACAGGTGCGCGATACCTGCATTCAAACCCTGGTCGGGTATGGTTCCCTAGGGAGTGAACTGCTGTTAGAAACCTTGCCCAAACTGGATTTAGAAGGACAAAAAGCGGCTGTGGTAGCCCTGGGTCGCATTGGTGACCCCTTAGCTACGGCTAAACTACGGCAACTTCTAGAGGAAGCCGATGTGGAGTTGGTACGAGCAGCTACGGCTGCCCTAGCCCAGATTGGCGATCGAGGGGCGACGGAATCCTTGTTATCTCTACTGGGTCACGAGGATGGAACGGTGCGCCTAGGGGCGATCGCCGCCCTCAACTCCTGTCGTCCTCCCTATCTGGCCGAGCAGATCCAAATCCGGCTCACCGATCCCAATCCCACGGTTCGCGAATGTGCGGTAAAAATTGCGGGTTATTTTGCCTTTCCTGAAGCCATTGATCTGCTAATCGAGCGACTCCAAGACCCAGAGGAAAAGGTCAGACGCTCGGCGATCGAACATTTGCCCTATCTGGATCATCCCCAAGCTACCGAATACCTGATTCAAGCCTTAGCCGAAGAAACGCCAGCTTGTCGTGCTGCCGCAGCTCGCGCTTTAGGAGAGGTGGAGATCTCCAGCGACTCCAATGGACATCAAGGTAGAGATAGAGAAAAAGACCCCCTAGTGGCTCTGCAAAAGTCTCTTGTAGACCCAGAAGAATGGGTTCGTTATAGCGCCCTGCGATCGATGGGCAAGTTAGCCAGGGATGGAGACCGGCTAGATCTGGGCACACTTTTGGTTGATTTAGCCCGAAACGATCCCTGTGTTAGTGTCCGCGCAGCCGCCACAGAATGCTTGGGTCAGGTTTCCCCATCGAGTATTGGAGCGTTAACGGAGTTGGCCCAATCGGAACATGCAGATGTGTCGCGAGCGGCTCTGATTGCTTTAGGGCGTTTGGATAGTAGTGAGGCCATTACTCCTTTACTTAATGCCCTCAATTCTCCCGATCCCGAACGTCGCTTAGATGCCCTGCAAGCCTTTCGGGAGCGAGGGGGACAAGAAGCTGGGGTGGCCCTGCAATGGATGGCTGCCGCCGATCCGGAAGAGCGGGTAACGGTGGCAGCGATTGAGACTTTGGGCCGTTTGGGGGGCCAAGAGGCGATCGCCTCCTTGCTGGAACTCACCCTCGATCCGGGCAACCGTCACTTCTGTATCCAAGTCCTCAGTCGCCAGGGCACACTTAAGGAAGATTATATTAATGCGATCGCTGCTGGCCTTCATCATGCCCATAGTCAAGTCCGGTGTAGTGCTGTGGAAGTCCTCAAACGTCTTCAACATCCCTATGCCTCAGAATTTTTGATTGTGGCTTTGGGTGACTCCGATGAGTCAGTACGTTTGGCAGCCGTAGAAGCCTTAAGCTATTTGGGTAATCAGACTTGTCAGCCCCAGTTCTTCGTGTTGGCTCGTACCGATCCCTCTGTGGCGGTTCGTCGGGCAGCTCAAAAAGCCATTCATCAGTAAAGGAGAACACCCAATTTCTACCCTGTTATAGATGGGAAAAATTTGGCTTTGTGATTGGAAACCATGATCTTTTCAACCCATACTTTTGGAATGTCTGACAGTACCTTTGTGATTTTAAGAAATTTAATTCACGAACGTACCGGCATTTATTACGATCAGTCTAAACAAGATTTGTTAGCAGATAAGTTATCCCCTAGACTTTTAGAACAAGGTCTTCATTCATTTCTGGATTACTATTACCTCTTAAAATATGACACAAGTGCTAATCAAGAATGGCAAGAGCTGGTCAATACGATTACTGTACCCGAAACATTTTTTTGGCGGGAATTCGATCAAATAGAGCTGTTGATCGAACAGCTCATTCATCAGTATTTAGAGCAACAAAAAAGGACTGGATTATCTTGTGGGTATGGTTATCCCCTGAAAATCTGGAGTGCCGCCTGCTCCACAGGTGAAGAGCCATTAACGATCGCTATGGCGTTAGAGGAGGCACGATGGTTTGATCGGCTACCGATTGAAATTTATGCTACGGATATCTCATCACGGGCGATCGCTAAAGCGAAGAAGGGATTATATCGCGAGCATTCTTTTCGGACATTATCTCCAACCTTGAAAAAAAAATATTTTATACCCGAAGCTCAACAATGGCGTATCAACCCCGATCTTCACAGTAGAATTCGCTGGAAAACAGCCAACTTATTAAATTCTGATGAGTTTGTGTTATTTAGCAATATTCCCTTTATTTTTTGCCGCAATGTGTTTATTTATTTTTCCCCAGAATCCATCAAAAAAACTGTGATGATGTTTTTTGATAAAATGCCTGAAAATGGATATTTATTCCTGGGGTCTTCAGAATCTATTCTTAAACTCAATACTCAATTTGAAATTTGTGAAGTCAATAAATCATTTATTTATGTGAAACCTCAAAAACAAGAAAACGATTAAAAAACCAGCGATCTTCATGAAAATCATGCCAGAACAAAACACAAATTTAATTAAAGTCCTAGTAGTCGATGATTCAGCCTATGTGCGTAAGGTCATCAAAAAAATGCTATTGAGTAGCCCATTTATTGAGGTCGTCGGTATTGCCCATGATGGCGAAGATGCTTTAGAACAAGTGGCTAAACACGATCCCGATGTCATCACCTTGGACTTAATTATGCCCGGCATCGATGGAATTGATTTTATTCGCCAACAAATGCTGCGTAAAGTGATTCCGATTGTGATTGTCAGTATTGCTGATGAAGGAGGACAAAAGGTTTTAGACGCTTTGGATGCTGGAGCGGTAGACTTTATTCATAAACCCACAGCCTTAGCCACTGATAAAATATATGAAATTCAAGACGATCTGATTCAGAAGGTTAAAAAAGCGGCTAAATTACCCTTAAATCCCTATCCACCAGCCCTGAGTCAGGCGACTCCAAAGTTACCCCCTTCTAGAGAACTCATTCCTTCAACAATTCCCCGATTTGATATCGTTTTAATTGGCATTTCTACCGGTGGCCCCCAAGCCCTAACCTATCTCATTCCCCAGTTTCCCGCCGATTTTCCCGTGCCAATCGCCGTTGTTTTGCATATGCCCAAAGGCTATACCAAACTCTATGCTGAACGCTTGAATAATTACTCCTCTCTAGAGGTCATCGAAGCCCATAATGGGGATGCGGTTGTACCCGGCCGGGTTCTGATTGCCACTGCTGGATATCATTTAGGCTTTGAACGTAACCGGGAAGGAGTAGTAGTAGCCAAACTGCAATCTAAGCCCTTTGATTTACCCCATCGTCCTTCCGTTGATGTGTTGTTTCAGTCGGGCGCACAAGTGTATGGCGATCGCACTTTGGGCGTAGTGATGACGGGTATGGGATCGGACGGTAAACAAGGTGCAGCTCAAATCAAATCCCATGGGGGGATGATTATCACCGAATCCGAATCAAGCTGTGTGGTATATGGAATGCCTCGTTCTGTGGTCGAAGCGGGCCTGAGCGATCGTAGCATTTCTCTAAAATCTATCCCAGAGACCATCTATCAACTGCTCTTTAGTCGTCCCTAAAATGATAAAATTTTTACTAAATCTTCGGTAACTCTCTTACAACTAATCAACATTAACAGGGGAATCATATGTTATTAACTGAACATCAAAAATATGCCTTAATGGAGTTTATGACTCTGGCTCTCTCGGAAAAAAGTGCTTTTTTGCTGTCAGATTTGATGAATTTTCCGGTCAGTTTGGATGTTTCTGATGTTTGCTTGAATTCCTTAGTCCTGCTTTCTCAGGAGTGGTCTACCCATTTTACCGATCCAATCGTCTGTGTACATCAAAAGTTTGAAAATTCTATGGCTGGAGATGCACTGTTTGTTCTCGATTATGCCTCAGCTATCGAGTTAGCTGATTTAGGAAACTCCAATAGGGCATCGTTGACCCCTAACTTAACAGTTTCCGGTTGTGAAGTGTTAACGGAAATTGGCAATGTCATGCTCAACACTTATTTGGCGATGTTAAGCCATCTGCGAGGAGGACAACTTTGTTTTTCGATTCCTTCCTTTAACATTGAAGAAGTGTCGCAGTTACTGAATACCTTAATTGCCAGCCGCAATGAATTGAGGTATGCATTGGTTCTCAAAGCCAACTTTACGGTGGCCAACCAATCTGTCTTTAGTTATCTGATTTTAGTGACTGGTGTAACCTCTTTAGTCTGCCTAATTAAAGGGATTGAGGCATCCTATGAAATGCTCGTGCCCAAATAGTGAATCATCGATCGTTCACTGGTTCTAATTAGCCGTTTATCACGACCAATCCTGTTTGTCAATAGATTAACGGCAGAGTCCCCTAGATTTGGGGTAAGATATATCAATAAATATTAAGAAATTGTCAAATTGCTTATAAAATTAGGTTAGATAGACGCAAAAATACTTATTAAATTCCAGTTTTTCGCCAGGGGGCAAGGGTAACACCCCATCCTATGCGTCAGAATCCTGTATATGGAAAAAGCCAGATTTTGCGGCCTTCCAGACGGGTTAAAATTGCTGAAAGCGTCTTATCCACGTTACCCTGACAGGTTGTGGGCAAAAAAGACGACCCAGACCCCAGAACATGGGGTAAAGAGTAGGGGTATCTTAACTATTGATTTGCTGTTTCGAGTTCCTATAGTGGCTCGGAACCCCCCCTAGTCGGAATCATACTCAATATCGGCAGCGAGCCGAAATACATACAAAGGGAATAAGGATCATAGAGGAACCTCCAATATGTACACCCAAGTTAAATCCAACATTCGTCGGGTAACCGTACCAGAAACAGAGTCAGCTCATGGACTCGATGGGGAAACCCTAAAGGCGATCGCCGCAGAACTGATCGCCCAAGAGACTCGAGAAGGCGCACCTGACCAAGAGTCTGCCCCCGTAGGGGCGGGTTTGAAACCCACCCCTACCGCCAATGGGCGAAAAATTATCAAAATTGTGTACATCGTCATGGAGGCGCAATACCAAAGTGCCCTCACCCAAGCAGCTCAAACCATTAACCGCAGCACGGGCACACCTCAAAATCAAGTGGGCATCGAGTTAAGTGGGTACTTGATTGAGGAGCTACGCAATCCTGAAAACTATGCCGAATTTGAGCGGGATATGGAGACGGCCAATATTTTTATTGGCTCGTTGATTTTCATTGAAGACTTAGCCGATCGCATTGTCGCCACGGTTGCCCCCCATCGCGATCGCCTGGAGGCGGCGGTCATCTTCCCCTCCATGCCCCAAGTGATGCGCTTGAATAAGTTGGGAAGCTTTAGCATGGCGCAGTTGGGACAGTCTAAGAGCGCGATCGCCTCATTCATGAAAAAACGCAAAGAGTCTAGCGGTTCCTCCTTCCAAGACGGAATGCTCAAACTCCTGCGTACCCTGCCCAAAGTCCTGAAATATATGCCCATCGAAAAGGCCCAGGACGCTCGCAACTTCATGCTCTCGTTCCAATATTGGCTCGGTGGATCTCCGGAAAACCTGACCAACTTCCTGCTGATGTTGGCGGATAAATATGTTCTCGATAGTGGGGCAAAGGATTATTCGCCCCTACGGTATGACGACCCGGTGGTTTATCCAGACCTGGGTCTCTGGCATCCCATGGCCCCGAAAATGTTTGAAGACCAACAGGAATATTTTGACTGGTATAACAGCCGGGATGACATCAATGATGACCTAAAAGATCCTCTCGCTCCCTGTGTAGGTCTGGTGCTACAACGGAGCCACCTGGTAACCGGTGACGATGCCCATTATGTGGCTATTGTCCAAGAACTGGAATCTAGAGGAGCCAGGGTGATCGGGACATTTGCGGGGGGACTGGACTTCTCTAAACCAGTAGATGCCTATTTCTGGAATCAGCGCACCCAAAAACCGATTGTAGATACGGTCATTTCCCTGACCGGGTTTGCCCTGGTGGGTGGCCCTGCTCGTCAAGACCATCCCAAAGCGATAGAGAGTCTCAAGCGCCTCAATCGGCCCTACATGGTAGCTCTGCCCCTGGTATTCCAAACGACGGAAGAGTGGGAAGCTTCGGAACTGGGACTGCACCCGGTACAGGTGGCGCTTCAGATCGCCATTCCCGAATTGGATGGAGCCATTGAGCCGATTATCCTCTCTGGAAGGGATGGAGCCACTGGCAAGGCGATCGCCCTCCAAGATCGGATCGAGTCGGTTGCCTCTCGTGCGATCAAATGGGCTAACCTGCGGCGCAAACCGAAGCTAGAGAAGAAAGTGGCCATCACGGTCTTTAGTTTCCCCCCTGATAAGGGAAATGTGGGAACGGCTGCTTATTTAGATGTATTTGGCAGCATCTACGAAGTTGTTCGCGCCCTGCGGGATAATGGTTACGATCTTGGGGAATTGCCTGCATCCCCCCAAGCGCTAATGGAAGCGGTGATCCATGATGCCAGCGCTCAGTATGCTTCCCCAGAGTTAAATATTGCCTATCGGATGTCGGTGGCTGAATATGAGAAACTCACCCCCTACAGCGATCGCCTAGAGGAAAACTGGGGCCCCCCTCCAGGACATCTCAACAGCGATGGTCAAAATCTGTTGGTCTATGGGAAGCACTTCGGTAACCTGTTTATTGGGGTACAGCCTACGTTTGGCTACGAAGGCGACCCCATGCGGCTGCTGTTTTCGCGATCGGCTTCTCCCCACCATGGTTTTGCCGCTTACTACACCTATCTAGAGAAAGTCTGGGGTGCGGATGCGGTGCTGCACTTCGGAACCCATGGCTCCCTAGAATTTATGCCAGGGAAACAGATGGGGATGTCGGGTTCGTGTTACCCGGATAATCTGATTGGTTCGATTCCAAATTTGTACTACTACGCAGCGAATAATCCCTCAGAGGCCACAATTGCCAAACGCAGAGGTTATGCAGCCACCATTTCTTATCTGACTCCCCCAGCCGAAAATGCGGGCTTGTATAGAGGGTTAGCTGAACTGAGCGAGTTGATTAGCTCCTATCAACAGCTCAAGCATACCCCTAGGGGCGAGCAAATTGTGCTGACGATTGTGGAGAAATGTCGCCAGGTGAATCTGGATCGGGATATTGCGCTACCCGATGATGGGGCCACCTTATCGGCTCAAGAGCGGGATAATCTCATCGGTCAGGTGTACAACAAGCTGATGGAGATTGAGTCGCGGTTGTTACCCTGTGGGTTGCATGTGGTGGGGAAACCGCCGACAGCGACGGAGGCGATCGCCACCTTGGTCAATATCTCCAACATCGATCGCCCGGAAGAGGGCATCGAAAGCCTGCCCCGGATCATCGCTCGCAGTATTAACCGCGACATCGACCAAATCTATCAAAGTAGCGACAAAGGCTCCCTCGAAGACGTAGAACTCTATAACCAAATCGTCCAAGCCACCCGCGCTGCCGTCACTGCTCTGGTAGAAGAACAAACCAATGCGGAAGGTCGGGTATCCCTCGTCTCCAAGTTGAACTTCTTCAACATGGGTAAAAAAGCGCCTTGGGTCGCCAAACTCCATGAGTTAGGTTATACCAACGTCGATGAAGCGGCCCTCAAAACCCTGATGGAATATCTAGAATTCTGTCTCGAACAGGTCTGTGCCGATAATGAGTTGGGCGCTCTGCTCGCTGCTCTGGAAGGCCAGTATATTCTCCCCGGGCCCGGGGGTGACCCCATCCGCAACCCGGACGTATTGCCCACAGGTAAAAACATCCACGCCCTCGATCCCCAATCGATTCCCACAGAAGCAGCCATCAAATCGGCCAAACGGGTAGTAGACCAACTCCTAGAGCGCCATAAAGCCAGCAATAACGGCCAACTACCGGAAACCATTGCCACGGTTCTCTGGGGAACGGACAACATTAAAACCTTTGGGGAATCTTTAGCTCAGATCCTCTGGTTTGTAGGAGTCAAACCGGTTCCCGATGCCCTGGGACGGGTGAATAAACTGGAGCTGATTTCCCTAGAAGAGTTGGGACGGCCCCGGATTGATGTGGTGGTCAACTGTTCCGGAGTCTTCCGAGATCTGTTCGTCAATCAGATGGCGCTGATGGATAGGGCGGTGAAAATGGCGGCTGAAGCGGATGAACACCCAGAAATGAACTTTATTCGCAAACATGCCATGCAGCAAGCGGAAGAGTTGGGGATTAACCTGCGGCAAGCGGCGAGTCGGATTTATTCTAATGCCAGTGGTTCCTACTCCTCCAACGTTAATCTGGCGGTGGAAAATTCCTCCTGGGAAGAAGAGTCGGAACTGCAAGAGATGTATCTCAACCGCAAATCCTTTGCCTTTGATGCCGATAATCCGGGCATCATGAAAGAAAGCCGTCAGATTTTCGAGTCTTCCCTGAAGAGCGCCGAGGTCACTTTCCAGAACTTAGACTCTTCTGAGATTAGCTTGACGGATGTTTCCCACTATTTCGACAGCGACCCCACCAAAGTCGTGAGTTCCCTGCGGAAAGATGGTAAACAACCGGCTGCCTATATTGCCGATACCACCACCGCTAAAGGGCAGGTACGCTCCTTGTCGGAAACTGTGCGCCTGGATGCACGGACAAAACTGCTCAATCCCAAATGGTACGAGGGGATGCTTTCCCATGGTTATGAAGGGGTGCGGGAGTTGTCCAAGCGTCTGGTGAATACTTCGGGATGGAGTGCCACTGCGGGAGCGGTGGATAACTGGGTGTATGAGGAAACCAACGACACTTTTATTAAGGATGAGGCCATGTGTCAACGGTTGCTCAACCTCAATCCCCATTCCTTCCGCAAGGTCGTTAGTACCCTGCTCGAAGTGAATGGGCGCGGATACTGGGAAACCAGCGAGGAAAACCTTGAGCGTCTGCGCCAGTTGTATCAGGAGGCAGAAGACCGCATTGAAGGGATTGATGATTAGATTTTGATCCCCCCTATCCCCCCTTAAAAAGAGGGGAAATCAAGACTCGTCCCCCTTGAAAAGGGGGATTTTCCGCAAGCGGACATGAAAGGGGGATCGAGCCAATCATCGTAGAGTGGGCAGGAGGACAGTTGTAGAATTTGAATGATATGGCTTATGCTCCTGCCCACCTTACCCTCTAGTTCAGCGATATATTTATTTTCTACAGAAGCCAATAAAAAACAATTATTAGAAGCAATGGAAAGAGTAGAAAAGGAAGAGGGTTTAGTTGTCATTACTGAACAAGAATGGCATGAGAAATATAGTATAGCGCTTCTCTCTTCTATGGAGTACAGCTTGAGGGCTAGACCCTAAGCAATACAAGCTATTGCCTATTGCCTAGCGCGAAGCGCTATAGTTGTAGCATAATTTTGGAGCGGTAATAATGATTCAACCGGTAATTTTAGAGAAATTAGAGACATTACCAGAGTCTCTACAAATCGAGGTATTGCACTATATTGAATTCTTATCAGAACGGTATATAGAGAAAAGAGTCGAGCTAGAAGTGCAACAAAAAAAGCGACGAGCGGGATTGTTAAAGGGAAAAATTTGGATGGCAGAAGATTTTGATGCCCCTCTGGAAGATATGAAGGATTATATGTAATGCTACTCGATACTCATACGTTGTTGTGGTTTCTAGCTGATGACCCTAAGTTGCCATCAAGGGTCAAAAGTAGCATAGAAAATGCCGACCGGGTTAGGGTCAGCATGGCAACTGTGTGGGAAATTGCTATCAAAATTTCAATTAAAAAGTTGAAATTAGATTTTGAGTTTATGGAATTAGCTGATTTTCTTGCACAGACTGGGATTGAAACTTTAGATATTTCCTTTGCCGATCTTGAGCATTATAGAACTCTACCCCTTCATCATCGCGATCCATTCGATCGCATTTTAATTGCTCAAGCAATCACCAATTCTTTAATGATTGTCAGTGCTGACACGGCTTTTGATGCCTATCCAATTCAGAGGATGTGGACATACAGCGCTTCGCGCTGTAGTGGAGGAATGGGGGAATGGGGGAATGGGGGAGTGGGGGGAGTGAACAACAGACTCAATTTAGCTTTGGGCTATTCTGGCTATCGTTAAAAACCGCTATTTATGTACCGCATAGCAGAGGAAATTGCTATAAGTTAAGATAAAGATTTATTACTTTAATTTGGCAGCGATCGCACAGTTAATTGAGTTGAGTGCGATCGATGTGGAGGTCAGGGCGCAGGGGAAGGGGGTTAGAGACAAAAGTAGACACGATCGCTTTATCCTCTATTTTCTAGCAATGTCTGAATGATGCGTCGGGATATACGGAAGTTCGTTTGTTGCAATAGCGCGATCGCCTCTGAAATCTCAACTAAACCTTGATGTGCAGCCTCATCCAAGATTCCCAGAGTGCCGATAACAGGAATTGAGCGATCGCTCGCTATGCGTCTCCCCAAGCGTTCATCGATAATCAGTAGGTCTGCTGGTAAGGCTTGGGCTATGCTAATGGCGGCCTGTTCGCCGCGATCGAGAAAATTGAGGGTTTCATCAAGCCTGGAAACAACTTGAATAGTAAGCCAGGAAGGAGGATTAGCGCTCCATTGACGTATAACTGCTGGTGCGGAGGAATCCTGCATTTCATCCCGAACCCCATCAGGAATGATAATTTGCTCAAATAAGCTGGGGAGCAGGTCAATCTGGCCAATCAGGAGTAAATAGTTGATCGGCGAAGTATCAGAAACGACGATCATAACGGAGTTGGCGAAGGGTTTCCCTATCCTGCTGCAAATCTGCCTCGTCATAATGCAAATCAGCCTTATGCTGCTTCAAAAAGGCATCAACATCCCAACGAGAAGGTAAACCCAAAATGCGACGGACTTCCGCACTGGTAATTTTTTCGGTCTGATAAGCTTGTACGACTAAAGCTTCCAAAATCTCGCGAGCTAGATGGTTTGGGTTGAAATGGTCAATGAGTTCATCAGGAATGTCAAGTGTAATTTGCACCATTTAATCTCCTTAGAATCTTGGGGTTATTGTATTAGCTCAAGTAGGGGTGGGTTTGAAACCCACCCCTACAAGGGATTATGGCATTAACGGATGAATGCTAATGCGATTACATTAAGCCAAGTTGAGAAAGGATACCATGGCCGGTCATGAATTCCGTAGCTAAACCGATGATAATGCCTAACATGGCGAGGCGGCCATTCCAAGTTTCCGCAAAGGCGGTAAAACCGAATTTATTGTCTTGCTTTTCCATCTTCAGAACTCCGGTTAGATTTCAAGTATCTGTAATTAAAGTTAACACAATAAATTACAGTTCGCAACATTTGTTAACGTTATCTGACAGAAGTGCTGTATACCCAATTGCGGATTAGCTCGTTAACCTGAGTGGGCACTTCATCATGGGGACAATGGCCCGCTTCGAGGAAATATTCTGTCAGATCGGGATAATGTTGATGGAATTTGGGACTTCTGTCTCTAGCATTCATCCAGGGGTCTGCTTCTCCCCAAAGGACTAAGAGGGGGCAGGTGAGCTGTTGTAAGAGATGATCCACTTTTGCGCCGGGAGGGGTTTTGAAGACGGCGGCAAAAACATCAGGGGCCCCAATATCGCAGGAGGGACGATAAATGTCTTCTACGAGTTGGTCAGTGACGGCGGTTTTATCGAGATAGACTTTGAGGAGGGTTTTGCGGATGGTGGCGCGACGACGAGCATATTGGAAGAGCCAAAAGTTAATCCCTGGTTGCAGAAATAGCGAGCGCGTGATTTTGCCCAGAGTGGCTTTGATGGGGTTGGGTGGAGTTTTGGGTTCAGTGTCCGAAAAGGGGCCGGCACTATTAATAAGGATTAAACCCACGGCTGACTGGGGGTATTGAGCGGCGACGCAGAGGGAGGCATAACCGCCGAGGGAATTTCCGGCTAAGACGGTGGGTTGACCGATGACTTGGGTGATAAAGTCCTGGAGTTGGTCGCGCCAGAGGTCTCCACTGTAGGTTAGTTTGGGTTTACTAGAACGCCCAAATCCTAGTAAATCAATGGCCCACACCTGAAAATCTTTTTGGAGTTCGGCAACATTTTTACGCCAGTGATCTGTAGATGCCCCAAACCCGTGAACCAGGAGTAAGGGGGGTCGTTGGGGATGGGGTTGTCCGGCTTGGGTGTAGTAAATGCTGTGGCCACGCCAATTCCAGTATTGGCCGGTTGGGTGAGGTTGGGTCTGAGATGAAACGGTGACTTGCATGGATTGAGTGGGGAAATGATGAAGAAGTGTTAATTATTGTAACGTAACATTATTTTTATTCCCCGTTCTCCCGTCTCTCCATTTTTGTTAGGAGAGTTCTTTACAGTAAATTTCCCAAAATCAGGCTAATGGGATTAGCGATCATGGAGCCAACTGTGCCACAAATGATGGCGGGAATGATGAGGGTTTCCCAGCGTTGAGCGACAGCCATGGCGACTCCTAGGGTGGCGCTGCCGATACTAGAGTTGGAGGCAATGAGGATGTCGGCCCATTCAATGTTGAGAAGTTTACCGGCAATGAGGATCGCCGCTACGTGAGCGAGGAGGATAATAGCTGCGAATTGCAGCAGTAGGGGGTTGAGGGCTAGAAGTTCGGGGATGCTGGTGGTGGCTCCGAGGGTGGAGAAGAAGAGGAGGATCAGGAGTGCGCCAAATTCTTCGATTCCGGCGAGGCGATCGCTGGTAGTGGCAAAAACTTGAGTCAGAATAATTACAATAATGGTGGTGAAGAAGAGTTCGCTACCGGGTAAGCGGATAGCAGCCGCGATCGCATAGCCCAGTAAAACGGAAATCCCACTAGCAGCGAGGGCAAGGGCTAAATCAAAGCGGGTGGGAGCGGTTTGTTTGAGGATGGTGGGGACGGGAGCGCTGCCAAAGCGAATGCCCCAATCTTCTTGATGGGGGCTAAAGAAACTGCGGATACTGGGAATAATGGAGATCAGGAGCCAAAAGAGAATAAAGAGACTGGTGAGGAGGCGATCGACAGCGTTGAGGGTTTCTAGGGGAATAGACCCTTGAAAGTCTAGGAGGGAGGCGACATCGGCAGCATTGAGGGAGTTACCGATATATTGAGCAACAAAAATAGCAGCGATTTTTCCTCCTTCTGCTCCCAAGGGTAGGAGGATGAAGCCGAGAATCGATCCTAAGATTGTGCCACCCATGCCACAGGCAAACATCAGGAGGGTGGCTTTGGCATGGGTGGATAGTTCCCGTAAGTCTATCTGGGAGAGAATGAGGGGAATGGCGAGGGTGATGCCGTAGGTGGCGATCGCTGGATAGATGGGGGTAGCGCTAGGAATGAGTCCCAGATGGCTACAGAGACTGGCGAGAGCGAGAACGAGGAGGGCGGCTAGGGGGGGAGTTCCTCGGCGGGTTTGTTCTGCCCAATAGCCGAATGCACAGAGACTGAGCAGGATAGCTCCTAGAATGAGATTGGCGTTGGGAACGATAAAGGTATCAATCATCCAGAGGTTGGGTTAGAGAACGGCATCTAGGAGGCGATTGGCATTATAGCGGATGGGGTCGGTGCAGGGAAGTCCGGTTAGGTCTTGGATCTCGGCGATCGCACGATCTGCTTCTTCTTTGCTAAATTTATGGGTATTGAGGGCGATCGCCTTCACCCGTACCGGTTCAGTAGCACCCGCTACACTCGCCACTTGCTCGTAAAGCTCAATCACCTCCGGAAGCGGCGGAATAGCCACTTGAGGAACATGACGGATATGGGTTTGTCCCCAACGATGTACCAAAATTAAAGCCGTGGGTTGAGAGCCACGAATCAACGGTAAGGTAGCCGTAGAACCCGGATGGAGTAAGGAGCCTTGACCCTCAATATGAACAATATCAGCCTCCGCGCCATAGGTTAATACCTGCTGTTCTATGGCTCCCGCAGCAAAATCCACCCGTACCGCGTCCAGGGGAACTCCTTTACCGGAAATCATAATTCCCGCTTGTCCCGTGCCGATAAAATGGGATTTCAAGCCGCGCTCTTGGGACGCTCGATGAAGTTCTAAGCTGGTGGACATCTTACCAATGGACATATCTGTACCCACCGTCAGCACGCGGATATTGGTTAACTCTCGCGCTTTAGCACTGCCAATGGTTAAATGTTTCGGTTCTTGGCGAATATCCCAAATCATTTGCCCCGGTTTCAGAAAGGATTGAAATTGAGGCGCAAGGGGGGTATGGAGTCCGTTAACGACAGAAAGTCCGGCTTCAACTGCTTGCTGAATGTCGTTCACCCAAGGTTCCGGTAGAGCGCCACCGGATGGAGCGATACCGATCGCTAATACTTCTGGCTGATAGGTTAAGGCTTCGCTTATGTTGGCCACGATGGGGAGATTACGACTTATTCCCGTTAATTGTTGTAGGGATAATCCCCCACTCTCTTCATCGATTAAAACCACAATCTCCGCCTCACTGTAGCGAATTAGGGACAGTCCCGTTTTTCCAGTCCCTCCCTGAAGTCCCCCATGGAGCAAAATCGCCACCCGACGGTTACGAGTCAGTAAAGGGGAAAAATCAACCGTCATGTCGCGTTACTCCTAAACCAGGTTGAGTATTGAGCATCAGCCGAGAGTTTTCTAGGGTAGCTCCCCTAAAGGGATCATCGATCAAGTTGAGATGGCTATCTAAGTCCAAATAATCCACTAGGGGGGCTAAATGAGCGGCTGCTGTATTGGCTAGACTGCTATCTGAGTAACACCCTAACATCACTTGTAAACCACAAGCGCGGGCTGTGTGGATCATGGCCATGGCTTCACTAAGTCCCCCAGCTTTCATCAGTTTGATGTTAATGCCATGAATGCGATCGGCCAAGGGGGGAATATCCGCGCGGGTATAGCAGCTTTCGTCTACGAAAATGGGTAGGGGCGATTTTTCGTAGAGTTGAGCTAAGTCTTTTTCTTCACCAGGAGGTAGGGGTTGTTCGATGTACTCAATCCCCCATTCTTTGAGGGTCTGAGCCATGGTAATCGCTTGGTTTAAGTTCCATCCCCCATTCGCGTCTACATAGACCTTACAGCCTTCAGGAGCTACCTGTAGAAGGGCATTGAGCATGGCGAGATCGGCTTCTATCCCTTCTGGACTCCCCAGTTTGACCTTGAGATAGCGAACCGGGGTCAGATCTAGCCAATGACGGAGCCGTTCTTGAGCTGCTTCTGGGGTACTAATGCCGATGGTAACAGAGGTTGGCGGGGTTTGCTGGCGATCGAATCCCCACAGTTGCCATAAAGGAAGACTAACCGATTTTCCCAACCAATCATAAAGCGCCATATCTAGTGCCGCTTGAGCCGCAGAAGGCATAGAAATCCCGGATTTAGCGAGAGTTGCTTGGATATTTTGCCGCTCTAGGGGACTGAAGGGTTGGAGAATCGGTACAATTTGCTCTAAAGCTGCTACAATCTCTCCAGTCGTTTGACTCTGGCCTCCTGTGGAAAAGGGTGTGGCTTCTCCCCATCCCGTAATTCCAGCATGTTCGACGCTCACCCAGATATTGGTGTTGTGGGTATTGCTGCCCCGGCTAATGTTCAGGGCAAAGCGCTTGTGGACAGTAAAAGGGGTAATCTGGATCTGCATCAGTGGGTACACTCAAGTTTTTTTGAGGGTAATCTGGAAATGGAGATTCGACTACTGTATACAGAGGGGACAGGATGACATAGTTTGGAAATTTTTACCAAGTTGTGCTACTGTCTACGGTGGATTAGTGTTTTATCTTCCAAGGTTGATTTTTTCTAGAGCCATAGGCGATCGTAATGAGTTATTCCAGTCAAACGGAAATTGTAATAGAAGCAGGAAGGACGGAGCGGGAATATTGGAAAGACCTGTGGCGCTACCGCGAGTTGTTCTACTTCTTGGCATGGCGAGATATATTGGTTCGGTACAAACAAACGGCGATCGGCATTGCCTGGGCATTAATCCGACCTTTTTTAACTATGGTTGTCTTTACCATAGTCTTTGGTAAATTAGCAGGACTCCCTTCAGATGGAGCGCCTTATCCCATCCTCGTCTTTTCAGCCATGCTCCCCTGGCAATTCTTCGCCAGCGCCTTGTCTGAATGTAGTAACAGCCTCATTGGAAACGCCAATTTAATCTCAAAAATATATTTTCCTCGCCTTATTGTTCCCACCAGTGCAGTTATTGTCAGCTTTGTAGATTTTATGATTTCTGGAATAATTTTGCTGGGACTAATGGCTTGGTACAATTTCATTCCTACCTGGAAAATATTATTATTACCACTGTTTATATTGATTGCCTTCGCTGCGGCTATGGGTACAGGCTTATGGTTAGCCTCTTTAAACGTTCAGTATAGAGATTTTCGCTATATAGTGCCCTTTCTTGTCCAATTCGGGTTATATATTTCTCCTGTAGGTTTTAGTAGTAACGTTGTACCTGACCAATGGCGTTTAATCTATTCATTAAATCCAATGGTGGGAGTTATTGATGGGTTTCGCTGGGCTATTTTAGGCAATGCCCAACTTTATCTCCCTGGTTTCGTCGTGTCCGTGATTCTAGTGGGATACCTTTGTATCGGCGGTGTCTGGTATTTCCGCAAGATGGAACGTACTTTTGCTGATGTTATTTAATGAGGGAGAGGAGTTTGAATCGTGTCTGAACCCATAATCCGAGTTGAGAACTTAGGTAAGAAATATTTAATCCGCCATCAGCAACAAGAACCCTATACTGCTCTTAGAGACGTGATTACCAATGGGGTGAAATCTTTGGGACGTACTCTAGTGAAGGGAACAGGGGAAAAGCGGGAAAACCCCTCACGGGAAGAGTTCTGGGCTTTGAAAGATGTGTCATTTGAGATTAATAGAGGCGATCGAGTTGGTATAATCGGTCGCAATGGTGCAGGAAAATCTACTTTACTAAAGATTTTGAGCCGTATCACTGAACCGACAACAGGTAAAGTTCACATTAAGGGTAGAGTTGCTAGTTTATTGGAAGTTGGCACTGGATTTCATCCAGAACTTACGGGTAGAGAAAATGTCTATCTCAATGGCGCTATCTTAGGGATGGGTAAGGTAGAAATTAAGAAAAAGTTTGATGAAATCGTAGCATTTGCAGAAGTAGAGAAGTTTTTAGATACACCTGTAAAAAGATATTCATCTGGGATGTATGTTCGTCTTGCTTTTGGAGTGGCAGCACATTTAGATCCAGAAATTTTAGTTGTCGATGAGGTATTGGCAGTAGGAGATATCCAATTTCAGAAAAAATGTTTGGGGAAGATGGAAAATATTGCAAAACAAGAAGGTCGTACAGTTATATTTGTAAGTCACAATATGGGAGCCATAAGTTCTCTGTGTAATCAAGCCATTTATTTGTCAAGTAGTAAGATAAAAATACTTGGTGAAGTGGAGAGGGTTGTCACTGATTACTTATCCGATGTGTATTATAATCCAAGTAGTGAATTAGAAACAAGTCGGCTGCCTGGAATGGGACATAATATTAAATTCACCAATATTAAGATTTGCTCAAAAGACGGAGACAATACTATCTATTTCAGTCAAAAAATCGAGTATGAGGTGACCATATATTCCAGTAAATACTTTCAAGATTTAAGTATTGCATCTAGTGTGTACGATATTTATGGTACATGTATAGGGACAATGTTTTCAAACAAAGTGTTTTCTATAAAAGCTGATAAGATCTTGAAATTTAGTTTAGTTCTTGAGCATTTACAGATTGCACCAGGATATTACTATGCAGGGTTTAGTATTGGAACAGGTGGATTAAATAGTTGTAGAAAAGACTTAGACATAGTAGTTGGTATTCCTGCTTTTCAAGTTTTACATTGGTCAGAAAATGGAGATTATATTTATAATTGGGACAATCGTGCCTGGGGAAACTTAATTCTATCAGAAGCAGAATTAAATTTAAAAACAACTCAAAAAATGATTGATCCCGTAAAACATGAGGAGTAATTGAATGAAAGTAGTGATTTTGTGCGGTGGCTTAGGGACACGACTTCAAGAAGAGACAACAGTTAAACCGAAGCCTATGGTGGAAATAGGTGGAAATCCAATAATTTGGCATATAATGAAGATGTATAGCTATCAAGGATATAATGAATTTTTGCTAACCTTGGGTTATAAAGGGGAGATAATTAAGGATTACTTTGTAAACTATCGTTACCGAACCAGTAGTGTTAGTGTTAATCTAAAGACTGGAGAAGTTAGTATCCGAAATAGTGTTAGTGAAAACTGGATAGTCCATCTTTTAGATACTGGACTGAATACACAGACAGGAGGACGAGTGAAGCAAGCAGCAAACTTTATTGGGAAAGAGACTTTTATGCTAACTTATGGTGATGGAGTGGCAAATATCAATATTCAAAAACTCCTGGAATTCCATCATGCTCATGGTCGTTTAGCAACAGTGACAGCAGTTCGTCCCCCAGCGCGCTTTGGAGAAATTTGTTTTGAGAGTGATTTAGCCTCCGGTTTTCAAGAAAAACCTCAGACAGCAGAAGGTTGGATAAATGGGGGATTTTTTGTCTTAGAACCTGCTGTTGCTAATTACATACAAGGAGACGAAGTGGTATTTGAGAAAGAACCCTTAGAGAGATTAGCAAAGGATCGTGAGTTAGCAGTATATCGCCATGGTGATTTTTGGCAGTGTATGGATACTCTAAGAGATGTAAAGTTGTTAGAAAAGCTGTGGCAACAGGAAGAAGCTCCTTGGAAACTATGGTAAGTATAAACATTAAGACATGGGATAGTTGTAGAGTTTTAGTGACAGGTGCAACAGGAATAGTAGGCTCTTGGCTAGTAAAAGAACTTTTGAAAAAAGGTGCTTATGTTGTAGCTCTAGTAAGAGATGCCGACCCCCAATCAGAAGTTTACAGGAGTAAAGATATAGAACATATTTCCCTAATTAATGGTAAACTTGAAGATTTTTGGACTTTAGAACGTGCTATTAACGAGTATGAGGTCGATACAGTTTTCCATCTAGGGGCGCAGACAATTGTAGGGACAGCTTACAGAAACCCTCTACCTACTTTTGAAGCTAATATTCGGGGCACTTACAACTTACTAGAGGCATGTCGCATCCATTCTTCTATAGTTCAACGGATAGTGATAGCCTCCTCTGATAAAGCTTATGGTGATAGTAAAGTGTTACCCTATACTGAAGATATGCCACCACTAGGTCAGCATCCCTATGACGTATCTAAATCCTGTACGGACTTAATAGCCCAAGCTTATTACTGTACATACAATTTACCCATCGTGGTAGCACGGTGTGGTAATATATATGGAGGAGGTGATTTAAATTGGAGTCGGATTGTTCCAGGTACAGTCAGGAGTCTATTGCGCGGAGTCCCCCCAATTATTCGTAGTGATGGTACTTTTAAGAGAGATTATATCTATATAAAAGATGCAGTTAACGCTTATGTTCTTATGGCTGAAGCTTTAGATAAGCAAAAAGTGAAAGGAGAAACATTCAACTTTGGACCTCAACAACCCCTAACTGTTTTAGAGATAGTACATTTGATTAGTAGCATTCTCAGACGGGAAGATCTAGAACCCATCATTCTAAATCAGGCTAATGCAGAAATTAGGGATCAGTATTTGTCTTCAAAAAAAGCGGAAAAGGTGTTGGGCTGGTTACCCTTGTATACGTTAGAAAAAGGATTATCTGAAACAATAGCTTGGTACGAACAATTCTTTAAACTAAAAAAATGAATGCAGAAAAACTACGTCAGCAAATTCTTGAATTAACTCGCAAGTATTACCAGGTTAATTGGCCAAGGAAATCATTTCAGCCAAATATAGATTCTGTGCCTGTAACTGGAAAAGTCTTTGATGAAGAAGAGATCGTTAATCTTGTTGATGCATCTTTAGATTTCTGGCTAACAACAGGGCGCTATGCAGAGCAATTTGAGCGAGAATTTGCTGAATTTATGGGAATTCGCTTTGTTTTGCTAGTGAACTCTGGGTCAAGTGCTAACCTTCTAGCAATTTCAGCTTTGACTTCGCCAAGTTTGGGTGAGCGCCGTCTCCAACCGGGAGATGAAGTGATTACGGTAGCTGCTGGTTTTCCAACAACAGTTAATCCAATTATCCAAAACGGTTTAGTTCCTGTATTTCTGGATGTAGAAATCCCTACATACAATATAGATACTACTCACTTAGAGGATGCGATATCTTCTCGCACTCGAGCTATTATCCTCGCGCATACTCTAGGAAATCCTTTTAATATAGATGCTGTAAAGGCGATTGCTGACAAGTATAACCTCTGGTTGATTGAAGATGCTTGTGATGCTCTGGGTTCAGAGTATGGAGGTCAAAAAGTCGGTACTTTTGGAAATCTAGCCACAGTAAGTTTTTATCCCGCACACCATATAACAATGGGAGAAGGAGGTGCAATTCTTACTAGCGATGCTAAATTGCAAAAAATCATCGAATCATTTCGTGACTGGGGACGATCGTGTTGGTGTCCTCCCGGTGTAGATAATACTTGTGGCAAGCGCTATTCTTGGCAGTTAGGAGAGTTACCTTTTGGGTATGACCATAAATATACTTATAGTCATATTGGGTATAATCTAAAGCTAACGGATATGCAAGCTGCTGTAGGAGTAGCTCAACTTAAGAAACTGCCAGATTTTATTGAGCAAAGACGGAGAAACTTTTCCTATCTGCATACAGCCCTTAAGCCTTTAGAGGAGTTCGCGATCCTACCCGAAGCTACAGCAAATAGTAATCCAAGTTGGTTTGGCTTTCCGATTACATTAAGAAACTCACAACCAATAAACCGTAATGCTGTAATTAGACAATTGGAAAATCATAAAATTGCCACGAGATTGCTATTTGGTGGCAATTTGCTCCGGCAACCAGCCTACAAGGAGATAAAATGTAGGGTAGTAGGGGAAATGAGTCAAGCAGACAAAATAATGAATAATACTTTCTGGGTAGGAGTATATCCTGGTCTAGACAAAGTAAGATTAGACTATATCGTGAATTGCCTCAAAGAAAGCTTTAATACTCAGATAAACATTGATCCTGTTATCTAAAAAGTAATGAAGATTAAACCAACTATTATACAAGGTTGTTACGAAATTTTTCCAAATGTCTTTAGCGATAGTCGAGGGACGTTCGTTAAAACATTCCATCAAGACATTTTTATCGAACACCAACTCAATACTAACTTTGTAGAAGAATATTATTCAGATTCGCGCCAACGAGTTCTGAGGGGAATGCATTTTCAAGTTCCACCCTATGAACATGTCAAACTCGTTTATTGTGTCTTAGGTAAAGTCATGGATGTGTTAGTAGACTTGCGTGTTGGATCTCCAACCTACAACCATTTTTCTGTCTTTGAGTTAAGTGCTGAAAAAGCAAATGGACTATATATTCCTCCAGGGTTAGCACATGGATTTTATGTTGTCAGTGATTGTGCTATCCTAATGTACAAAGTAACAACTTTATATTCTCCAGAACATGATAGCGGTATACTATGGAATTCCGTAAAAGGAGTACCTTGGCCTGAATCGAAGCCAATCATTTCTCAGCGAGATAGCCAGTTTGTCAAATTGGCTGATTTTAAGAGTCCTTTTCGTTATCAAGAGGAGGCTGTTTGTGATTAAGAAATACAAGGCTTTGGTAACTGGTGCAACAGGGTTTGTTGGTTCACATTTGGTTAAGCGTCTGGTTATGGATGGTTGGAATGTTCATATAATTGTTCGTCCCAATTCTTCTCTAAACCATCTTTATTCTATACTAGAACGTATTAAAGTTCATACTTATGATAGTACAACAGAAGGAATGTTGGATCTTATGGGATCTATTCAACCAAACATTGTATTTCATCTAGCTTCATTGTTTCTATCACAACACACTCCTCAAGACATTATGTCATTGTTACAGAGCAATATTGTATTTGCTAATCAACTCATTGAGGCGATGGCAAATAGTAAAGTTTACAAACTGGTAAATACAGGAACTTCATGGCAGCATTATCAAAATAAGAATTACAGTCCAGTTTGCTTATATGCTGCTACTAAACAAGCATTTGAAAGTATCCTCCAATTTTATGTAGAAACGATGCCCTTTCAAGTAATTACGTTAAAACTATTTGACACTTATGGAGAAAACGATACGAGAAAAAAGTTGTTTTATTTACTAAGAAAGACAGCCAAGGCACAAAACAAGTTAGCCATGTCTCCTGGCGAGCAATTATTGGATCTTGTATACATCGACGATGTTGTTGATGCTTACACTGGCGCGGCTGAAAGATTACAAAGTGGAGTAGTCAAAGGCCATGATATTTATGCTGTATCGACGGGTAATCTGCTAACTCTGAAAGATGTCATCAGGATATATGAAGATGAAATAGGTATGAAGTTACCTATAGAGTGGGGAGGCAGACCCTATCGGCTTCGTGAGGTAATGGTGCCTTGGAAGGGAGAACAGTTGCCAGGATGGGAAGCAAAGGTTGATATTCAAGAAGGAATTAAACGACTAATAGAAAATGAAGGTAAAAAATGAAAAGAAAACCACTCGCATTTCAAGCTATAAAATATCCTGAGATTCCCCCTGTTAGCCAAGGAATAGATAGACCTTTTTGGTCTGTAATGATCCCAACATACAATCGAATAGATCACTTAGAAAAAGCCATTAAAAGTGTCTTGGAACAAGATCCGGGTTCTGCGGAAATGCAAATTGAGGTGGTAGATAATTGCTCTGAAAATCAAAATGTAAAAAAAATGGTTCAAGACATAGGTAAAGGGAGAGTAGATTTTTATCAGCAGCCTGAGAATGTAGGCATGATTAATAACTGGAATACTTGCTTACAGCGATCTCTGGGGCATTGGGTACATATATTACATGATGATGATAGTGTACTGCCTGGATTTTACAGTCAGTTGCGATTGGCTATTGAGCAAAATTCAACGCTTGGGTTGGCCTTCTGTCGCCAGATTTTTACAGATGAGCATGGTGACTGGAAGAGTTTTTCACCCATTGAAAGAGAAACACCAGGAATAATTAGTAACTTAGTTGAATGCCTTGCTGTAAGGAGCATACAATTTGTCTCTATTGTAACTAGACGTACTGTTTATGAAACATTAGGGGGGTTTTGCTTAGAATCAGGTTCTACTGCTGATTGGGAAATGTGGAAAAGAATTGCGGCGCAATATCCTGTTTGGTACGAACCTCAACCTTTAGCTTGTTATCTCGTTCACTCTGGATCGGCATCATCAGAACTAATAAAATCAGGTCAAAACATTCGTGATATCCGCAAGACAATAGCTATTTCAGAACGTTACTTGATTTCTCAACAGTTATTATCAGAATTGATAGTTCTTAAGTTATCAAAGAAATCTTTAGAAGCTTACGCTATTTATTCCATCAACCAGGCTTGGCAACTAACCTTAAAAACCAACAATATTATTGCTGGTTTTGTACAAATAAAAGAGGCTCTAAAATGCTCCCAATCTCTTCAAATACTAAAATTATCAATGGAGTTTATACTTTGGGCTACAGGACGCTGGCTTTGGAAAAAATCAGGAATAAAAACTTTACTAATCAAGATAGGGTCTAAAGCCAATGCATAACAAGATTTTGCACGAAACTTATTTTCAGGTGGATTCCAATGGACATGGTGGAAATCATCGTACTGCACAAATCGTTGAACTAGTAAAATCTGCAAATTTTGAGATAGCTAACCCAGAAAAAGAAAGATTTAAAACAAGCCGTTATGGCAGATATGTAGAGGGTATCAATTTTATAATTAAATATAGATTTCCAGTCTCAACTTCTTACAAAAAAATCGGAATCTGCGGACATCATTATAAACTTTACAAAATGGTATTAAGTCAACATAAAGAGAGTAAAATATTACTTTGGGAGGCAACAGATAATTTTTTATTACCTTATGTAGCAAAAGAATTAGGGTTTAAGATAATTGCTATACCTCATAATTTAGAGTCGTTAGTTAAACCTAATTTAGACCCATACTCTGGCCAAGGTTTACCTGACAGTTTTGAGAATGAAATCAAACATCTTGCTAAAGCAGATGCTGTTTTTTGTATTTCGAGGGAGGAGCAATGGCTGTTAAAACTACGAGGAATCAACGCAGATTATTTGTCCTATTATCCTCCTGAACCTATTTTAAATAACCTACTCAATTTACGAGAAGCCAGAACTCATTCTAAAAAACAACGATTCTTGATATTAGGGTCAGCAATAAATCCACCTACATTAGAAGGAATGATTGAACAGCTTCGGTGGCTAGAGCAAATCATAACAAAAATAGATATTAAACTTGATATTGCTGGTTATGGTACAGAAAAACTAAAATCTTCTAGTAAACTATCTAATGTTACTTTACATGGCAGTGTGACACCCGATTACCTCAATCAACTACTCACTGAAACTAAAGTAATTTTAGTGCATCAGAAAGCAGGTGCAGGAGCTTTAATGCGAATTCCAGAAATGATAATTGCTGGAATTCCGATTATTGCTAACAGCAACGCTTGCCGCAGTGCATTCAATTACCCAGGAGTATACTGTTACGATAATATAGAGGAACTAGAACAATTAATATGTAAAGATTTAGAAACACCAAGTATTTTGCAGCGTCCGCTAGAAGCTGAGAAGCGTTTCATTGATTGTCTTAAGCAACTTGCTCAGTAAAAGTGATGGAATTTCCCTATTGTTGATAAAATCAAAAGCAGTAAGCCCTAATTATTCATAATTGTCAATCATGCCTATTATAAGCACCACTTTAACCCTCAAAGACTTACCTTCTCCACCACCTGGCAAAACTGGATGGCCTTGGACAGAACAAACGCAGCCATTACCAGAGCTAATGCAAGATGGTTCCCCATGGCCGCGCATCAGTGTAGTAACACCCAGCTATAACCAAGGTGAATTTATAGAAGAAACTATCCGCTCAGTAATGCTCCAAGGTTATCCTAACTTAGAATATATTATTATTGATGGTGGCAGTACAGATAATACTATTGATATTATCAAAAAATACGAGCAGTATATAGCCTATTGGATTAGCGAACCTGATGAAGGTCAATCCAATGCCCTTAACAAGGGATTTCACAAAGCAACTGGTGATCTAGTTGGGTGGCAAAATTCAGACGATTACTACAGAGTAGACGCATTTAAACTAGTTGCTGAGGCTTCTGTTCAATTCAAGACTGCTAATATATTTTACGGTGAAATTGATGTAATAGAAAAAGGTAAGGTAATAGAAATCATCTGCGCTCCTGAATTTAATCTAGAACAGACATTGCCTTGGTTTCGTCTAGGCAATCAAGCTATGTTTTTCAGAGGCAAAGTTTTCCAAGAAGGTTATAGCATCAATGAGAAATTTCACCATTTTATGGACTTTGAATTTTTCTGGCAGTTAATTGTTGCTGGTTATGAATTTAAGTTTATCCCCGGATTATTGGGATATATTAGAGTTCAGCCAAATAGCAAGGCACTTCGCCAAGCTGACATTGCAGCAAAAGAGTTATTTGAGACTTATAAAGTACCCTATCTCTGTAAAAATGATACGATTATACCAAGAAGCTTTAAGCAGAAGTTGCTGTCCGCAATGAAAGGTGCTTGTCTAGATAACTTCACAAAGTTAAGGCTGTCACTTTTCCGCTATCAAGTTTTGGAAATTATTTCTCTGTCAGAATTAGAGGGAATGAATATAGAATTATCTTTTAAGTATTTCTTGTCATTTTTAGGGAATAAACCAATTGTTTACTTAAAAAGTATTAAAGACTTTCTGAATCTCCCAGTACGTACTCCCCAATAAATTAACATTGTAAATGTGAGGATAATAAAATGATTCAAAATCAGGTCATCAATTTAAAACAGAAGATTAGTAAAACTATTCTTTCAATCTTGTATTGGATTTGTAGTAAAAATTCACAACTTGGCAAGGCGATTCTAGAAATTTGGGTAAAAATACATTTAATGTTTCAATGGTCACCTCATCCAGGATTAGTGTGGCTTGCAGACAGATTGAATTATCGCTTTCCTATCCAATCCAAATTGTTCAACGGTATGAGTATAAAGGTGGACTGGAATGATTTAGGAGTTGGCTTTAAGATTTATCAAAATGGTGTATATGAGCAAAACACAGTACAGATAATTAGCCAACTTCTAAAACCTGGTGATATTTTTATGGATGCAGGTGCTCACTGTGGACAATATACTTTAATTGCCAGTAGATCTGTAGGTGAAACGGGTCAAGTTCATAGCTTTGAACCAGATCCTGAAACTTTTAAGTTACTTTCGGAAAGTGTTAAACTTAACAATCTTGACAATGTTCATCTTAATCAACTTGCCTTATCTAGCCAGGAGGGAATCAGACGTTTGTATTTTGCATCAAGCCATTGTACTGGTGCTAGTTCTCTGTCAACCCCTTATACTTACTCAGAGGTGAGTTGTGAAGTGAAATGCACTACTATTGACTCCTATATACATAAAAGTGATTTTGAAGAAATTGATTTATTAAAAATTGATATTGAAGGTCATGAAATAGAGGCATTGAAGGGTGGTAGTTGTCTATTTTCTAGTGAAAAAAAACCGATAATAGTTACAGAGTTTAACGAAGAATCACAGAACTACTTTGGATCGACTTGTAAAGATCTAGCTGATTTTTTGATTCAGAAAAATTATGAACTTTATATTATTGGTGAGGAATTACCTTTAAATGTTTTAGCTATACCTCATAATAAAAAATATCTGATAGATGAGTTGACTATTGAGCATTTTGTACTAAAACCCTATCCTTGGGAAGCATGAGAAAAGCAATTGTCACGTTAGCGATCGGTAGATCGTATCAAAAACGGTGGTCAAAACTATGCCTTTCAAATTGGGGAAGGTATGCTGAGTTGCAAGGCTACGATGTGATATGTATCGATCGCCCCCTAGATGAATCTTCCCGTGCCAAGTCACGCTCTCTTTGCTGGCAAAAATGTCTGATATTGAGTGAGGAGCGAGTGAAGAAGTACGATCGCGTAGTTTGGATTGACTCAGATATTTTGATCAATCCTAATTCCCCTTGTATTGTAGATGGAGTTCCAGAAGACAAAGTGGGTGCTGTGGAGATGTTTGCTTGTCTGGGTGAATCTTTACCAGGAACTAAACCAGGGAGCCAACAAATTTTGCAAGATAGAGCAATACAATTTTGGAGATGGACTAACTCCTTTCGCTCCAGTAAGGAGTTCTACTTGATCTCTGGGCTACCAGAGGCATTGGATAGTATGATCCAAACAGGTGTAATGGTATTATCTCCTCGTTACCACTGTTCTTTGTTGGAACAGGCTTATTATGATCGCGATGATTCAGTCGAGCATGGAGGTGAGATGCAGCATTTATCTTATGAAATTGTCAAAGCCAACTGCGTACATTGGCTAGACTATCGATTCAATCGATTGTGGATTGAATGTTTGTTAAGAGATTATCCTTTTTTGCTCCCTCGCCCCACTCTCGACAATAAAGTCATTAGAGGCTGGAAGCGTCTCACAAGAGGACATCCTTTTTTACCACCACAAAAGGTGGCTAGAGCTTGCTTAAAAACAGCATTGATCAATAACTATTTCTTGCATTTTGCTGGGACTACTGAATATATGCCGTGGGCTAATAATCCGATTTGTTCTTGGCGCGATCTCAGTGTTGATATTTGATTGGTTAGCGATGGAGCTAAATATTTTTAATGATGAAAAAATTATCAGTAGGATGTGGACATAAAGAGGCTGAAGCTAATCTAGTTAGGTTAGACTTATCTGCTGAAGTCAATCCAGATGTGGTTTGGAATTTAGACGAAATTCCATATCCGTTTACCAATAGTGAATTCGATGAAATAGAATGCTTAGATGTAATAGAGCATCTAGATGATATTACTAAAACATTAGAAGAGTTCAACAGAATAATTAAACCCGGTGGAATATTGAAAATAACAACTCCTCATTTCTCCTGTGCCAACTCATATATCGATCCAACCCATAAATGGCACTTAAGTTACTTTTCATTTGATTTCTTTTGTGAAGGACACCAATTTTCTTATTATTCAAATGCTAGATATCGCATTCGTAATCGGTGTATTCTATTTCAAGGAGGTTGGTTGAATCAGCGTATTATGGGGAAGTTAGCGAATAGATTTCCAAACAGCTACGAACAGAGATGGGCTTGGATTATTCCAGCTTGGTTTCTCTATTTTGAGTTAGAAGCACTCAAGTAAGTTAGAGGTTAAACATGAAAGTCGTTTATATTACGCCAACTTATTTCGATGATGTCTCATTAATTGGTGGTGGGGAACGATACGCAACAGCCTTAGCCTCTTGTATGGCAGAAATAGTAGATACTACCCTAGTCAGCTTTTCGCCAGAACGTAAACGTTACAGTCAGGGGAATCTTAAAGTTGAGATTTATCCAGTCAAACACTTGATTCGTGGGAGTATAATGAATCCTCTAAGCTTCCAGTACATCAGCTCACTTTTGGGCGCTAATATTATTCACCTACACCATATCTATACATTGATTTCAGATGTGAGTTGCCTGACTTCATTTTTTCTAGGAAAGCGTGCCTTTGTGACCGATCATGGAGGGGGAGCTTCTTTTGTTCTAAACCAAAAGTTGCCCGTATTTCATGGCTATACGAATTTAATTGCTCAATCTGAATATACAATAAATCATATTCCATCAGTACTGCAAAAAAAAGCAGTCCCAATTAAAGGAGGTGTTGATACTAACCAATTTTATCCAGACAGTTCTCAAAAACGAGAAAAGAAGATTCTGTACGTCGGTCGAATTTTACCCCATAAAGGGATAAATTATTTGATTGAGGGATTTAGAGCATTAGAACGCCCAGATTACAAACTAACTATAGTGGGGAGAGTGGAGGGCGACCATAGCGAGCGGTTTTACCAGGATATTAAACAGTTAGCAGAGGGTTTAGCAGTAGAGTTTATTCATGATGCGGACGATCGCCGCCTATTACACGAATATCGTACCGCAGTCGTAACAGTATTGCCGTCAGTCCATACTACATGCTATGGTGACTACACACCGGTTCCTGAACTGATGGGATTTACTTTACTGGAATCTCAGGCTTGTGGTACGCCTGTTATCTGTACGGATGCAGGCGCTATGTATGAATTTGTAGATAATGGTCGCACTGGGTTGGTGGTGAAGCAAAATTCTGGGGAGGTGATCGCGGCAGGTTTGCGTAAGTTTCTTGACTTATCAGACATAGAGAGTCTAGCTTATCAGGAACGCTGTACTAACTGGATACAGCAATTTAGCTGGTCAACCGTGGTGCAAAAGCATTTAGAGTTGTACAAGGGTTCGAGTAAGATGAAGTGAAATTAATTATTAGTTTTATTTTAAGCGTAAACAACTCTTATGACTATCTCGAAACCAGATATAGTAACAAGGAACTTAGCTCGCATTCCCAGGTTTTTTACATTTCTCTTAGTATTCGTTGTGGAAATCTATCGCATTTTTAGACAGAAGTTACTATGGCTTCGTTTACACAGAAGAGCGAGAGTGATCCAAATCTTGTCAGAACGAGGAGAAATTGAGAAGAAGTCTCCAAAGTTGCTGATAGTATTAACCCATATTGCCTCAGCAGAAGAAGCTCAAGATCTGGAGAAAGGTAGCAGCAAAATTGATAAGTTGAAGAATACGATAGAAGGTTTGTTAACTAGCTTTTCTCATTGTCAGCTTCAGATTATTATCAATACGATGGCAGAACGTCATGTTACAGCTTCTCTTCCAGATTATCAAAAGTCTCTAATTCAAATCAAAGAACAGGTAGACTGCGATCCGATGTTTGTTGGATTTAAAGCGCAGGATGAAATGATTAATAGAATTGATGAATTTGAGTGGTTTATGTCAATAGAAGATGACATAGTGATTCGGGATAGTAGCTTTCTAGATAAGATAGAATGCTTTAATAAATATAGTGGAGAAGTGAAAGCGTTACTACTTCCCCACCGCTACGAAATGCTGGAGGGAGTAAAAACTTATATTGACTTAACTTTTTCAGAAGATTTAAGTGAGAGTTTTTTAAGATGGAATGCTGCATCAGCGATCGCGATTGGAGATACGAAATTTTGTGAATTTGTTAACCCTCATGCAGGCATTTATTGTTTATCGAGAGCGCAACTCAAAATCTGGATGGAATCGGGGCGATCGTGGTACAATAAAGTAGTAATGGTAGGCCCGCTAGAAAGCGCGATTACCGGTTGTCTATTGGAATGCTTTTTACTATATAAACCTCACCCATCTCAACAGCACTTTTTAGAAGTCCAGCATTGGGATATCAAGTATTCATTAGCCTTCAAAAGTCACTCAAATAAGCAAACATGAAATATGCGTATTTTAATGGTAAATCATACCCCATGGTCTAGAAACTTGGGAGCGCCAAGAGTACAAATAGAACTGGCTGAAGAGTTTATAAAAATGGGCCATGTCGTCGATAAATTTAGTTATGAGGACGCTTTTCCATACAAACAATCTAAATTTGAACAATTAACTTGTGACTTTAGCAAAAAAGCAAGAGCATTTATTCAAATTCATGGTAGTAAATACGACATAATAGAAGCAAATCAAAAGGATTTACCTTTTTCTAAACAAGAGTTGAGGATTAATGGGCTGCTAGTCGTTCGTTCTGTGGGATTAATTCCTCTATATCAGCAGTTTTTTGAATACGAAAAGGTCAGGTGGCCAGAAAAGACAAAACAAAGCTGGAAAAGTTTGGCCGTTAAACTAATTAGCTACCCTTCAGTAAAACGGACGTATGCTAGAGTAGTTCCTAGTATGCAAGTCTGCGACCTGGTTAATGTAGCCAATAGAGACGAACTGGCTTATGTCAGCGATACTCTGGGATTAGGCGAAAAATGTGTATGGTTTCCCTTTGGGCTGTCGAAGCAGCGTCAGTTAGCCTTTGAAAGCGCGGTACAGCCTGCTAAGATCCGTTTGGAAAACAAGGAGGTGGCATTTATTGGGGTATGGAATACACGCAAGGGGTCTAAGGACTGGCCTGAGATCATAAAAAGGGTGCGATCGCAAGTCCCAGAGGCGCGGTTTTTATTTTTGGGAACTAGTTTTAGTCCCGAATATGTCTTGCAGGATCTTAATTTACGGGATGAGAAGGGGATTAAAATCATCCCCAACTTTGACAGTGACGAGTTACCAAAACTACTGAGTGCAACAACAGTAGGAGCTTTTCCCAGCTATATTGAAGGATTTGGCTTTGCGGTGTTGGAGAAACTAGCCTGTGGTTTGCCAACAGTCACTTATGACGTGCCAGGCCCCAGAGAAATGATGCGTCACCTAGATCCTAGCTGGATGGTTCCTGCTGGAGATGTGGCAAAGTTTAGCGATAAATTGGTAGAATTAATCCGTAGTAAGGAAGAAGAATATGCACATGATTCAAGACGCTGTGTAGAAGTAGCCAAAATGTTTGATTGGAGTGAAATTGCAGCTCGTACAATAGCTACATACTCCGAATCGCTAGAGGGAGTCAAATTGAGGGGTAAAAATTAAGCTGATTGATGTCCCCCGTTCAATACAATAGATAAATGAGGGCTATGAATATGTACACAACTAAACAAAAAGGATATTTTACGGCAGCACGAACCGATATCATACAACTTCTGCCTCAACGTCCTAACAATAGAATATTAGAGGTAGGTGCGGGAACCGGAGAGACTTTAAAAGAAGCAAAAAGGTTAGGATTAGCTCAAGAAGTTGTGGGGATAGAGCTAGTTAAAATTGACGATCAGATTAGCCCGGAGATAGATGAATTTATAGTGGGCAATATTGAAACTCTAGAATTAGATTTTGAACGAGAGTATTTTAATGCCATTCTCTGTGCAGATGTTTTAGAGCATTTAGTAAACCCTTGGGAAGCTATACGGAAATTATCACATTACTTAAAACCAGGGGGAGTTTTCATTTCTAGCATTCCAAATATTAGAAATTACAGAGTCATGCGCTCAATACTTTTGTCTGGAGATTTTGAGTATCAGGATGCTGGGATTTTAGATAGAACCCATTTGAGGTTTTTTTGTAGAAAAAATATTATTGAAATGTTTGAAGAATTGGGATATGAGATTGTTAAAGTAAATCTGAATATGGGGGGATATGGAATTAAACATAAAATAATTGATCATATGACGATGGGCTTGTTAAAAGATTTATTCGTATTTCAATATTGTACAGTAGCGAGAAAAAAATAGGAGATGGGATAAAATGTCAGATGAGATACCTCTAGTCTCAGTAGCGATCGCCTCTTACAACGGAGATAAATTTCTGCGAGAACAGTTAGACTCTATCTACAACCAAACCTACAAAAATTTAGAAGTAGTAGTTACAGATGACTGCTCTAGTGATAAAACTGTAGAAATTTTGAAAGAATATCATGAAATGCATGGGTTAAGATACTATATAAATGACAAAAACTTGGGATTAATAAAAAATTTTGAGAAAGCTATGTCCTTATGTAAAGGAAAATACATTGCTCTTGCCGATCAAGATGATATATGGAAGCCAAAAAAAATAGAGACATTAATTAACGAAATAGGAGATTATACCCTAGCTTATTCCCATGCTATAGAAGTGATAGACGATAAAGGTGTTGTCGTTCATAGATTTAAGGATACTCATCTAATTTTAAAGTTTGGAACAGGCAAACCCATTCGCAGACTAATTTCTTTTAATTGGATAGTCAGCCATCAAATCTTATTTAAACGAGAATTAATGGAGTTAGCATTACCAATTCCTTCGAGTCAGCATTATCATGATGCTTGGTTAGCGGTGGTTGCAGCTAAAATGAACGGTGTTAAATTTGTCAATAAAGATTTGATGAACTACAGGCAACATCAAAGCAGTCTCACCTATTCCAATCCCACAAGGGTAAACTCATTGGCAACTCGGTTGAGGAAATTTATATTTGATCCCCAAAGGAAAGTATTGAAGCATCAAGAACTCAGAGCAGAAATTCGCAGGTTGACTGAAATGCGAGATTTTTCATTATTTGATCGGGAAGATAAAGACTTTATCAGTAATTTAATCCAATATTATCAGGATCGTCTTAAAGATGGGATACATTGGAAAGCCCTAAAATTTGCCATCGATAACATCGATTTATTTAGTTACAAACAGCTTGGTGTGAAGTTAAAATTTTTATTAGATTCGTCTATAAATTAGAAGATGATTAATCCATTAATAACTGTTATAATTCCTACCTACAACTATGGTAGATATATTTGTGAGGCAATTAATAGTGTCTTAAACTCAGATGATATTGGTACTGAAACTGAAATAATTATTATTGATGATGGTTCCACAGATGATACTTCAGAAAGGATAAAAGTCTATCAAGATCGCGTCAAATATCTGAGGCAGGAAAATCAGGGTAAAGCGTCGGCAACAAAGTTAGGTATTGATTCTGCTACTGGGAAATATTTGTTTAATCTTGATGCCGATGATATATTTTTACCGTCAAAAATAAAAAAAGTAGTCGATATCTTTGAGTCCGATCGCGATATCGTTCACGTCTCTCATCCAGCCATCTACTGGAATGTTAATGATAATACAAAAACAGTTGAAGCGATACCTGAAGAGATAATAGAAACTAAACTTTTGGGTAACGAATTGCTATCTTACTTTTATCAACAACGGATGCTATTTGGTGGAGGATCGACGTTTGCAACTCGCACTGAAGTGGCAAAAAAATTCAAGATTCCTCAAGCTGTGGATATGTATATTGATGAATATTTGGTTTTGTTAAGTCTCAAACAAGGGTATTCATATTTTATCAAAGATCCATTATCAGTTTGGAGAATACATGGGAAAAATTTTTCTGATGTTTCGTTTAATCCAGAAGAGTATCAACGGAAAAGTAAAAGAAGTATTGGCAGTATGGAGGCAGTTTTACAAAGCCTGATCGATCAAGAGTTTGACCCAGAAATCATCAGACTTTATACCTTGAAGAATAAGGTAGCGATCGCCGGAATTAAAGAAAGTTTAGGGGAAAAATCTATCTCTGATGTGATTGATATTTGGAGTTATCTCTTGAGAAACTTCAGGGTTACACCTAAACATTTTGTGAGGATAGTCAAACATTATACAATTTTAAACAGAAGCTTGCCTACCCCTATACTTAAATTGCTAAAAGAGGTAAAGAAAACAATTGCCAATCGTCCATAGACAAGATTTTGAATTGGGGAAGCGAGATGTTAAACTGTAGTTAATTGGGGAGAGTAATCGTTAAAATGAATGAAGCAAGTACACCGAAAAGACAACCAGTGTTGAGTAAGATTATTCGTCAGCTTCTCATGGTTGTCACCTCTGGAGTTAAGGCACAAAACTTTCTGGGAGCATCTTGGATTCCCGGATTATTGAAAATAGTTCCCAAAAAATATAAGAGCAGCGTAGCTTTGAATTTAATAGGGATTAGTCCCCATTATTTTATCTATCAATGGTCTTCTCTCTATGACTCGATGTCCCATGAAGCAATTCTAGTGGCTGAAGATCGAAGAAATAGAGAATCCCGTAGAAAAATATGCGATCGCCTATTACAACCCTATCTCAATGCGGAAATGACCGTTTTAGACTTTGGCTGTGGTGTTGGCTATCTAGCTAAAGCAGCCAGTGAATATACTAAAAAAGTATTGGCGGTAGATATTTCCCGTGGGGTGATTGCCTGCGCTAGAGAAATTAATAATGCTGAAAACCTGCACTATTATACCCTAGATAGACAGGGACTCTTAAGATTTCATCCGGGTAGTGTAGATTTAGTCTATTCCTTTGCTGTAGTTCAACATATTAAAGATGAAGTATTTGAAAAGAGTCTACAAGAAATTTATCAAATCCTAAAGCCTCAAGGCAAATGTATTTTGCATATAGTGACTCACGAAGAAGCTGGAGAAACGATACGGTTGCAGCAGGAAAGTGGCGAACAGCAACAAAGTGGAAGTTCCTGGGGATTTCAATCGATCAAAGATAAATTCTCCCTGGAGACATTTGCTAGGAAAACTACAACCGTAAAGCAATTAATGGAAAATCAGGGATTTGCAGATATTGAAATCAGGAAAATCAAAATCAGTGATGGGGAAACAATAGAAGACGATATGGAAAAAGATAGTCTGGTGGTAGCCATTAAACCCAGAAATGATGTATAAATAGGTGAGTTCCAACTTATGGCGATCGCAAGAGATCATGAAAGAGGAGTGGATTGCGCTACTCGGCCAACAACAAGCCTTAGCAGATGGAGTAGTAGACTACTGCACTCAGCTCGAACGGGCAATGGCAAAGCGAGATATCAATTTGAAGAAGGTATGGATGCCTTGGCAAGAAAAGGGGTGGGCGCGATCGCTCCAGTGGTTGTGGCAAGAGAGCAAGCAGTGGCAGAACCAATGGGTTATCGTTCAATATACTGCATCTGCTTGGTCTGAGCGGGCATTACCTATCCCCTTCTTACTCGTGCTTCGCCTACTCAAGCAGCGCAGAGTCCGTTTAGCAGTCATGTTTCATGAAGTCCAAGGCTTTCCTGGGCAGCGACTCAACCAACGGTTGCGGCGCTCGGTACAATTATGGGTACTGAGAAATGCTATTCCCCTGGCAGATAAGTCAATCCTAAATGTATCCCTCGAAACCCTGAACTGGCTGCCCGTTCAAGATCCGAAGGTGACCTTCATTCCTGTAGGCTCAAACATTCCGGAACCAGACCTGGACAACTTGAAGCCAAACCTAAGCCAAGAACGACCGAAAACTATTACTGTATTTGGTATGACTAGCGTAGAGATTACTTCAAGTGAAATTATAGATATTGCCCATGCGGTCAAACAAGCAGCCCAGAAGGTTCCCAAACTCCATTTGGTGACCGTTGGTAGAGGTTCTAAAGAAACAGAAATACCACTCAGGCAAGCCCTCAAGGGGGTTAATGTAGAATTTGAAGCGTTGGGACTGCTTTCGACGGAGGAAATCTCCCAAGTTTTGGCAGCATCAGACGTGCAACTCCATGTTAGGGGGGATATTTCTACTCGTAGAACCACAGTAATTGCCGGAATGGGATGCGGATTGCCCATCGTAGCTTATGCTGGGAGGGAAACCGGACACCCCATTCCCGAAGCTGGGGTTTTGTTAGTGTCTGAAGGCGATCGCGCGGCTGTAGGAGAAGCTTTGACACAAGTGCTAACTGATGAAAAACTACGATTACAACTGCGCCAACGAAGTCTTAATACTTATCATCAATATTTTTCCTGGGATGCTATAGCCCAACGCTTTTGTCAGGAGTTAACTTAGGATTAAACAAGTTATGATTGAACAAAAAAGTGTTTCAGAAAACAATCCTTCAAAAGATTGGCTTGGAGAATTGATAAAAATAACTCCTTGGTTTCGTGGAAAAAATAGACTGATTCAGTATTGGATAGAAACAAGAGATAAAAACACGAAGAAAATCAGGCGGATGATAGGTGGGTATCAAATAATTTGCGATCTATCAATTGCTTATGAAGCAATGGTTTGGCTAGAACAAGAGGAAAGGGTAGATCTCAAAATATTGAGATCCTTGCTGAAGAAAAATCAAAAATTTGTCGATTGTGGTGCCAATATAGGTCTTTGGACTATTACAGCAGCTTCTTTAGTAGGCCCAGGGGGAAGAGTATACAGTTTTGAGCCTAATAAGTATACGTTTCAAAAACTTGAACGGGGTGTTTTATCAGGCAAAGATATAGATATAGTTCAGTTATTTTGTGCAGCAGTTGGAAGCAAAAAAGAAAACTCACCTATGAGGATAATTCAGGAAGAACATAACATCAGCCACATGACAGATACATTGGATAGTGAATCAATGATAGTCCCAGTCGTAAGCTTAGACTATATTCTCCAAGCTGAAGACCGAATTGATGGTATCAAAATAGATGTAGAAGGTTTTGAGTTAGAGGTACTGAAGGGTGCTAGAAATCTTCTCAAAAAAAGTCAGCCTTGGCTCTTTGTAGAATTCAATACTTGGCTGGCTAAGGTTAATATTTTGCAGCAGTGGGAAGTTCATAAGTATTTGCGTGAAATAGGTTATGTATGTTGCGAATCTAAAAATTCTCTAAAACGCTCTCCTCACGATATTTTGCCAGATAATTGGCAGTCTCCCTATGGCTACTGTAATTTGTTTTATTGGTTCCCTCAGCAATCATCTACCAGTTTATAGTCTTCTGATCCAACTGTTATCTAAGGCTTTATAGAAAAAAGCAACTTATGAGCAAACACAAATACCGAGTCCTATTAATTTCTGCTCTCCCCATTCAAAATTATGCGTCCTTACGCTTGATGGCAAACCATCCCAAACTAGATATCCTGGTTGCCTATTGCAGTTTACCTGAATCCAAAGAATCAACCCAGATTTCTACTTCCCAGAGTCCAGAGTTGCTCACCCAGCGACTTTTTGATATTCCCTTACTGGAAGGATATCCTTGGCGTTACATCCCTAACCGTTCTCCTTTACCCAGCCTGACAACATCCTCTGGTTTAATTAACCCAGGTTTGGTGAGGCTAGTTTCCCAATTTGACTGTTGTGTTGTCTATGGTCATAACTACGTTAGCTTTTGGCTGGCGATCGCTGCTGCAAAAATTGCTAAAAAACCTCTGATTCTGTCCACAGATGCCACCTATATTGAACCCATTTCTGGCGGTAATTGGAAGATTCCCCTCAAGAAAAAAATTCTCCCCTTTCTCTATAACCATATCGCCGATGCCGTACTGGTACTTTCCACTACCTCAAAGAGATTTATTCATTCATTAGGTGTTCCTGAAGACCGAATTTTTATTACTCCCTATGTGGTGAACAATAACATCATTGCTGAAACAGCAAGGAACTGCGATCGTCAGAAAATGCGATCGCAATGGAATATTCCAGAAGATGCTACTGTAGTCGTCTTCTGCGCTAAATTTATTCCTCGAAAGCGACCTCAAGATGTCATTCAAGCCTTTGCTGGTGCTAATATTTCTAATAGCTATTTAGTCATGGTTGGAGATGGCCCCTTAGGAGATGACTTGAAAACTCAAGCCGAACAACTAGGAGTTAAAGACAAAGTACGCTTTCTGGGTTTAGTCAAATATTCTCACCTCCCTGAAGTCTATGCTTCCAGTGATGTGCTTGCCTTTTCCTCAGAATACGAACCGTATGGTTTACCAGTTAATGAAGCGATGATTTGTGGTATACCCGTAGTTGTCAGCGATCGCATCGGCGCAGGCTACGATCTCGTTGAAGAAGGAAAAACAGGCTTCACCTACCCCTGTGGTAACATTGATGCCTTAACCACCATCTTTAAGCAAACCTTAAGCCAACCTGAACAACTGAGAGAGATGGGTGTAGCCGCGAAAACTAGAATGGAAACCTGGTCACCGCATGAAAATGTTGAAGGTTTAGTTGCAGCAGTCCAGAAAGTTATTCAACCGAGGATCTAAGGCTTAACTGAAATCAGTGCCAAAAGTCGTAAATAACACAATTAACCCCAAAAACTATTGATTTATGAATTCTGAAAGGATATACCAACAGTTGTTTTCCCAAATCTTAAAAAATACAGCGGAATATCATGGTTCTGTTAGTTGTGGCAGTCCTTCTGCCAACTATTTTTGGTATCGAAAACGCAAACAAGTCCTGAAACTGTTGAAAAATAATCTCAAACAAATCCAACAACTCAGTCACAATAGCCAGGAAAACCAACTTCTGGTTGAACTCGGCTCTGGAGAAGGTACTGATCTATTTTTAATTCATAAAACTCTCAACAAAGAGTCGGATAATTGGAAACTCATTGGATTAGAAGGAGACTCCCTAAATTCAGAAATTTGCGAGTATAAAAAGAATAGCTATCAAGTGGGTGATGCAGTTGAGTTTCAAAGCACTGACTTAACAGAGTCTCTACCTTTTGCTAATCAAGCAGTTGATCTAAATGGGATAGCGTGTTGAAGAATATTGGCTTTAATTTGGTAGACTATGAGCGAGGAGCATTGTTTTATGGTGGGCCCCCTTTTTACGATCAAGAATTAATTTTGGGAGTTTCATTTATAACACAAGCTATCCTGGATATATTGCCTAAAAAATTAGTTCGGAATATTTCCGATCAACATTATAGCCCTGTACAAGAAAGATGTATAGAAAAAAACAAATCTGTAACACTCGATTTTTCTAAAAACCACATGAAACTTCTGATTGCCCTAATTATTGTTAGCGCTATTTTTTATTGGTCTTGCCTTGACTGGCGAAGATCCGTAAAAGCTTTACTTTTGCTGGTTGTTCTAGAAGGAGTCCTGAGAAAATGGATCTTACCCCAAGCCAGTGAACTGATTTACTTCCTTAAAGATATTGTTCTATTTGGAGCCTATTTTCAATATTATGGTCTTTCCAAACGAAAACTACCTAAGCTGAAAATAAATTCTTTTAGTATATTATTATTATTATCTTTTACTTGGGGACTATTTCAAGTCTTTAATCCTAGTTTGGGATCTATAGTAGTTGGAGTTTGGGGGATGAAAAATTACTTTTATTACGTTCCCATAATTTGGATGTTCCCCGATCTGTTTCAGTCCGAAGAAGAATTTAAACAGTATCTTAAAAATCAGCTTGCCTTATTCATCCCAGTCGGGATTTTAGGTATTGTGCAATTCTTTAGTCCAGCCTCTAGTCCAATTAACTCCTATGCTCCTGGATTAGACCAAGTAGAAGGAACGACTACTGCCCTATTTAGGGGAGGAGGAAACGTTAGAATTACAGGTGCATTTTCTTATGTTAACACTTATATTCCTTACCTATTATTTAACATAAGTGTAGTCCTGATTTTTTTGGAAGAAAAATTGCAACAAAAAGAACTACAAATTGTTATAGTGAGTGGCATATTACTCATCCTAAACTCTTTCATGACTGGTTCTCGAACCATAATATTTGCAGCAGGATTACTGTTAATCGGATATTTTGCCATAAAAAGCATCGGACAGTTCAATCGTGTTTGGCGTATTCTTCAATGGACTCTACCTCCGGCTCTAATTCTGATCGGAATAACTCCTATTATATTTTCATCAGCAGTAGCAACTGTGCTAGACCGTATTCTCTTAACTTCTGACTTAAACATTCGCCTATTGTTATTTGTTATTGAACCCATTAATAACTTACAACTGAAGCACTTCGATAGTTTTGGGATTGGGTCTACTCACCAGGCCACCCCCATGTTGAGAAATATCCTAAATTTGCCAATGGGGGAAATTATTCCAGTTGGCTATGAATCGGAAATGGGAAGAATTGTCTTAGAAATTGGGCCGATTGGTTTTATATTGTGGTATGGACTCAAAATAGCAGTTATGGCTGGACTGTTTGCCTTATACTGGAAACTCAAGCGACCCTTTTTGCGAAATCTAGCCTTGATTGCCTTTCTGATTCAAGCAATTTGGTTACCCAATCAGCATGTTTTCCACATTACATATAACGTTTACTACTGGTGGATGACCGGCTTTCTCTATCTCCTACCTCATTTAGAAAAAATGGAAAATTGGCGGCAACAATGTTATATAATTCAGTCTTATGAACCTTATGAACAGCTACCGTATTTCCCTGAGTCACCCTACCGGTAATCCTAATTCCCGTGAAGCTGCGTTGGCTCTAGCAGAAAGTGGTTTTTTGCATGAAATTATTACCACGATCGCCTATAATCCTAATTCCAACATTACTAATCTACTCCACCAATTACCAACAACTCTCAGAGAAGGTATCTCTCAAGAACTCAGACGACGTACCTGGATACCCCCAGAAGATATTACAATCTGCTCCTACCCTTGGCAGGAAATTCTTCGAGTCGCCTTAGTTCGTAGCGGTTTACCCCGTCGCTTTGGTATCAATAACCAGCGATTGACAGACTGGATTTATTCCTCGATTGATTGGCAAGTCGCCCAATCTCATCTCGATGGTATCCATGGTGTTTACGCCTATGAAGATGGAGCAGCGACTACATTTCAAGAAGCGAAAAAACGAGGGATGATATGCTTTTATGATCTTCCCATTCTCTTCTATCAAATGAGTCGAGATATTCAAGCAGAAGAGGCTCAACGATTCCCCGATCTAGCTCCAGCCCTACAAGCCGCTAAAGAACCTGAATGGAAACTCAAGCGCAAACAACAAGAAATTCAGTTAGCCGATCACATTTTCGTCGCTTCCTCTATCACTTGTCAATCCTTACTCAACTTTGGTGTAGATCAAGATAAAATTAGTGTTATTCCCTATGGTGCGCCCCTAGACTATTTTCATCCCCAACCTAAAATCGACGACTGCTTTCGCGCTCTCTATGTTGGTCGCGTTGAACCCCGTAAAGGTATTCACTATCTGTTAGAAGCCTGGAAAAAAATTAAATGCTTGGATGCAGAATTATGCTTAATCGGTATCAATGAATTTCCCTCTGGATGGCTGGGTAAATATCAAGATTTTTTTCGATATATCCCTCCGATTCCTCACTATAGTCTTAATGAATATTATAGCAGTGCTAGTGTCTTTGTTTTTCCTTCTTTAGTTGACGGATTTGGTTTAGTTCTTCTAGAAGCTATGGCTTGTGGTATCCCAGTAATTACCACGCCGAATACAGCCGGCCCTGATATCATTACTGATGGAGTTGAAGGATTTATTATCCCCATTCGCAATAGTGAAGTGTTGCAAGAAAAAATAGAATGGTGTATTAACAATCCTCTGGAATTAAAAGCCATGGGACAAGCGGCCAGGAAAAAAGCTGAGACATTAACATGGACTCAATATCGAACAAAACTAAAAAATAAAGTAGATTCCTGTATCCAAGATTTTTATCAAATCAAACAAAATAAAAATTCATTGCCATAATTGTTTGTTTTTGCTATACTATTTAAAGAGGGCATACCTAATGATAATCAAGAAACATAAGGACTGAGTGAGGAAAAAGTAAAAATGTGTGACCAATCTTGTATCGACTTTGCGAAAAAAAGTTTAAAGGCCGAAGATGTTCAAGGAAAGTCAGTAATTGAAGTCGGTGCGTATGACATTAATGGTTCTTTAAGATCTATGGTCGAAGCTTTAAAGCCTTTGAGCTATAAAGGAGTAGATATTGCCATGGGGCCGGGAGTTGATGAAGTATGTAATGCTGAAGATTTGGTAAAACGTTACGGTTCTGAACAATTTGATCTATTGATTTGTACAGAAGTCGTTGAGCATGTGCAAAATTGGCGTTCAGTATTCAGCAATCTCAAAAATGTTTTAAAAGCTGGAGGAATTTTACTTCTGACTACAAGATCAAAAGGGTTTCCTTATCACAGTGCCCCAACAGATTATTGGCGCTATCAGGTTTCAGATATGGAGATTATATTTTCTGATTTGACTATAGAAATTTTGGAAAAAGATCCAGATCAGTCTGGTGTTTTCATTAAAGCGAGAAAACCAAACAACTTCCAGGAGAAAGACTTAAGCGATCACCTTCTATATTCCATTGTTAAGCATAAACGATTGATGAATATCAATGATGAAGATATGAATCAGATTGATCGATATTGGAATGAAATAGAACTGGCTGTTAGGCAAAAATTGTCAGTATTATTACCTGAATCCGTGAAGAAGTTTGTTAAAAAGAATATATTGAGGATTCTGTAACAACAGCCAAGGTGGTTATGAAACTAACTGCTGTAGTATGGGTATTCCCATATTGGTAGGAATTGATTTCCTAAGTAGTGTATCTAGTGCGATGAAATTATAATAATCTTATATTTAAGCATTGGTCAAACTTAACTCTATCAGTTCAGTCAAATGAATCTCAACCCAAGTATTCCCCAAACAGGAATTTGTTTGCATATAGGCTGTGGACTCAGAGTCGTGGAAGGATGGAGAAATATAGATAGTTCTCCTAGTTTGCGGTTTTCTAAAGTCCCCCTTGTTGGCCGTAGTATTTGTCAATTAATAGGCGCTCCAGATTGGCCAAGGTCAGCCCAGTGTGGAGATATTCTTAAAGGACTGAATATTCCGAATGATAGCTGTGATCTGATTTATGCTGCTCATGTTTTTGAACACTTGAGTTATCCTGACTTTTTTTTTAAGGCTTTAGAGAATGCCTATAAATATTTAAAACCTGGAGGAACTCTCCGCATCATTGTTCCCGATCTACAAATATATATAGAAAAATATGTGGAAAATCGATCGGATAGCGAACGGGAAGACCTGGCAGCTTATGAATTCATGTATCATTCCTTTGTTGGTCATCAGGGAAGTCGCAGTCGATTTGACAAGCGAATTAGGGAAATGTTCTCTAATTACAGACATCAGTGGATGTGGGATGTGCCCTCATTAAAAAAAGCTTTTTGTAATCAAGGTTTGACTGAGGTGCGTGATTGCCAGTATGGAGATTGGTTAGATCCAAGACTTGCATTAGTTGAAGTGGAAGAAGTCCATGTAGGTTCAATCTGTGTTGAAGGAATTAAACCAATCTGAATGCTGAAGAAGAAAGGAATCAATCATTTTCACTTGTGGTTTCCCAATATGTTTGGGTTTAAGGGAGGGATTCAAGTTTATTCTGCCTTTTTACTACAAGCGCTACAAAATTTGTATCCCGATCGCCAGTATCAGGTATACCTTAAACATGATACTCAATCTTCCCCCGATCTAGGTCATTGGCATCAAACGGATTTCCATTTTACAGGTAAGATTCCTCTCTCCTGGCGAACCCCTGCTTTTGCCACTCAGATTTTACTCTCTGGACTCTGGCAGTCTCCAGAGTGGGTGATGATAACTCATTTGAATTTTACACCTGTCGCCTACTGGCTAAAACGCTTCAGAGGTATTCCCTATTGGACGATCGCCCACGGAGTAGAAGCCTGGAACATCGATCGCCCCAACCTCAAGATCGCCCTCCAAAACGCCGATCGCATCCTCGCTGTCAGTAACTATACCCGCGATCGCCTCCTCAAAGAACAAGACTTGAATCCAGAGCGGGTTTTACTCCTTCCCAATACCTTTGATAGCGATCGCTTTACCATTGCCCCCAAACCTCCTTACCTGCTCCAACGCTATGGTTTTTCTCCAGAAACCAAAATCCTATTAACCGTTTGTCGCCTAGATAGTCAAGAACAATATAAAGGCTACGATCGCATTCTAGAAGCGCTGCCCATCATCCTCCCACAGGTTCCCAAACTCCATTATCTGATTGTCGGCAAAGGAGATGACCGTCCCCGTGTCGAAACCCTGATTCAAAACCTGAAGTTAGAAGAGTATGTCACCCTAGCCGGTTTTATTCCCGATGAAGAATTGTGCGACCATTATAATCTCTGCGATCTCTTTGCCATGCCCAGTAAAGGTGAAGGATTTGGCATCGTTTATCTAGAAGCATTAGCCTGCGGTAAACCGACGTTGGGAGGGAACCAAGACGGGGCCCTAGATGCCCTCTGTAACGGTAAACTAGGAGCATTAGTCAATCCCGATCAGGTCGAAGACATTGCCCAAACCCTCATCCAGATTTTGCAAAGACAATACCCCAATCCACTGATGTATGAACCGGAAGCCCTACGACAACAAGTGATTGAAACCTTTGGATTTGAACAGTTTCAGCAAACCCTACAAGCGCTGATGGAAGATTTTTCCCTAGGAGGTCATCCGTGAAAGTTCTCCATGTCATCCCCTCTTTATCCCCTAGTCGAGGAGGCCCCACTGAAGTCGCTCTAAACTTGGTTAAGTATCTCAGGCAATCTGGAGTTGATGCCGAAATTGCCACAACCAATGACAATGGAGCAGAAAACTCCCAACTACTGGATGTCCCCCTAAACCAAAGAGTCGAGTACCGTGGCGTTCCGGTCTGGTTTTTGCCTCTAGCTTCTGCGCCTAGTCAAGGCGTTTCTTTAGGGCGCGATCGCGGATTTCTCTTTTCTCCGGCAATTACCCGATGGCTATGGCACAATGTCCCTAACTATGACATTCTCGATAACCATTATCTTTTCTCTTATGCTTCTACTTGTGCTGGGGCGATCGCCCGTTGGCACAAAATCCCCTACACCCTCCGTACCATGGGACAACTCTCTCCCTGGGCCCTAGCCCAAAGCCATCGCAAAAAACAACTCTATAGCCTGCTCATCGAACGACGCAACCTCAATCAAGCTGCCGCCATCCACTGTACCTCCGACGGAGAAGCCTTAGATGTTCGCAATTACGGCATTACTGCTCCTACCGTCACCATTCCCCTAGGCGTGGACATGCCAGAAATCCAACCCGATGCTAAAGCGAAACTCCGGGCAAAATATGATATCCCTTTAGACGTGCCGATTATTTTATTTCTCTCCCGTCTACATTATAAAAAACGCCCAGATCTATTAATCGAAGCACTCCATCGAGTTAAATCTGAGCATCCTAACATTTATCTCCTCCTTGCCGGTTCTGGAGATTCTCAATATATTGAGGAATTAAAACAGTTAATCCATCAGTTAGACTTACATCATTGCACCCGATTTACGGGATTTGTGACTGGCGAAGACAAAGATTTAGTCCTGCAAGGCTCAGATCTTTTTGTCCTTCCTTCCTTTTCCGAAAACTTCGGGATTGCCGTTGTAGAAGCCATGGCTGCTGGTTTACCTGTGATTATCACCCCAGAAGTCCAAATTGCCCCAGAGATTGTCCAGGCACAAGCTGGGTTAATTGTAGAGGGTAATAGAGAATCTGTAGCCAGTGGAATTGCTCAGTTACTGACATCAGAGAAGCAAAAACTGAGTCAAAATGCTCAAACTTTAGTTAAACAGTGCTATTCTTGGCCAGCCATTGCAGAACGGCTGGCTGATGTCGATCGTTCTGTAATTCAGAACCAACTTAACGACTATAGTCGATTAGATTAAGGTTAAGACATCAGGATTTATCTACAACCAGATATCATCGTTAATCAAATTAACAATATATTCTGATTTGGGTTATGGGCGGGGAGAGACTCGAACTCTCATACCCGAAGGTGCCACATTTTGAGTGTGGTGCGTCTACCAATTTCGCCATCCGCCCTGGGAGATAACTTTGTCATTATAACCTATTTTCAGATTTTGTAAAAGGTTTTGATAATCTTGAGTTCTGGCCCATCGATCAACTTCCCTGGCGCGGAGAACGGGGACGGGATGGGTGAGTTCAGCACTTTGTGCTTGTTTGAGCAGTTGACCGAGTTCGCTATCATCAATGCGATCGTAGGCACGAGCTTGATCGATAAAGGCATCTAGGTTGAGTTGGGGAGCCAGAGAAGGCGATCCACCAGTGAGTTTCATGAGGACAGACATGACGACTCTGGGATTTTGACTGACTAATAGAGCGGATCGATCGCAGGAAAACTCAGCACATCTTACCCATTCCATTAACTGGCTTTGCAGTTGTTGAGCCACCAGCGTTCCCCAATTGGGGACTAAACTAGCTCCGAGTACCATCAGGTTGGCTAAAGTGAGGTATACCCCATGATCGCATTTGAGATGGCCTAATTCATGGGCAATAACGGCTTGAATTTCTTCGGGGGTAAGCAGTTCGATCAGGGAGGTATGCACCACCATAAAGGGTTGCTTTCCTCGCATGGCAAAGGTATAGGCGTTGGGAACTGGATGCTGCTTGATATACAGTTGGGGCGGTTCTAGGTCTAAGATCTGACTGGCTTCTAGGAGCAACTGGTGTAAATGGGGCAGTTGGCGATCGCTCACTAAAATACTAGAAGCAATATTCTCTAAATAGAAATATTTTTCACCCACTGGAGCCAGTAAATTACGAATGACCAGATCCAGTCCGGGCAACTGCTTGAGCGCTTGCGTCGCCTCTCGATCCAGGGGATGACGGAAATGATCGGCTTTAAGCCCCCTTAAAATCAGTTTTGATAACTCCATACAACACTTCAAAGGAAACGATTAGAATAATGAACTGAATCCACATAGTCAATTCCCAACTGATTGTAGCAACAATTGCCAGAAGCGGGTTAAAAATTCAACCCGCTTCTGGATGTTTAAGTTATTAACGATCGCCGGATCGAGCGTCATCCAGGCACTAATTAGAATCCGTTTCCGAGAAATGATAAACTCTAGCCTCCATAGTCTGATTACACCTGGATCGATCTCTAGGCCGTTTCCAGCCAATCAAAAATTTGATCGAGCTGCTCTAACGTCACTAAGCCATATTGCCACAAAACCATGGGTAACGGGCCGGGATCGTGTTCGCACTGTCTCATCGCTAAAGAGATTGAAGAAGAAGAGATAGATAACTCATCTTGTAAAAACCGAATTAATTTGGCGTAGCTTCCGGGGGACATAATCAAATTTTTCACCTCATTGTCTTAAAAGCTTATTTTGAAATCAGGGTTTGTTAAGTGGGTGGTGGGGGAGTCAGTTTATATTCTGTCCCCGTTGTACAAGCATAAATCAAGAGATTTAATACCTGATGTGATCTTCTCCCGTCTTAAAAGAGGATCTCGATCACAAGTAGACCCCGAATAAGGGTCTGATGAACAGGATGTAAAGTTCCAGAAGATCTTAAGGCTCTCTGAATCGCAGGTTAACCTGTTTTACTCGATCTTGAGGAGATTAGCAATAACTTTATTATGCTTCAAGTTTTTTAGCCTATCAAATCTTTAAGGTTTTGTAAAGGCTTGTACAGATTTTAAACCCGTTGTGTTGGTAGGGATCAACTCTCTGCCCTAGAGATTGGAGGCTAAAATAGCGAAACCCCTTAAGCAGCAAGGGATCTGGAAAGAGCATCCAGGGTTTGAGTTCTCCCTAATCCAAAAAACGAATCTCCAGTTTATCGCCCACTTGTAGCCCTAACTCGGCTGCACGTCCAGAACGCAATTCTATCACTTGATTCACCGGTTTATCTGGGCCATAAACGGGACAAGAAGAGGTGGTACAAGGGGGAACAGAAGGGGCGATCGCCTTTACTTCTCCATCGAGCAAAAAGATCATATCTAAGGGAACCGGCACATTTTTCATCCAAAAAGTGACTACCCTCGGATTAGGAAAAGGAAATAACATCCCCCGATTATCCGGTAATTGGGGTCGATACATCAATCCTAAAGCCTGTTGATCCGGAGTCCGAGCCACTTCTAATTCAATCATTTCTCCAGAAATTGCCACTCGTGCCGACACTTCTAATTGCTGTCCCTTGGCACTCTCCTGAGCGATGAGATCAGCAGCATCAGGAGGAGGGGGAGATCCAGCACATCCCATCATTCCCAGACTCAAGAATAAACCCAATCCTAAGAGAGCCAAATTACCCCTCTTTTGAGATGGGTTTTGATCTCCCCAACCCCCCTTAGAAAAGGGGGGCAATAAAAGTCCCCTTTTCCAAGGGGGATTTTCCGCAAGCGGACATGAAAGGGGGATGGAAATATACCGCATAGTAGAGGAAAATTTTATCATTTCTTTCTTCTTTACCATCTCAAGGTTCCCGCAAAACATAGCCAACTCCTCGCACCGTCTGAATCAGACGCTTTTCACCCTCATGTTCAATCTTCAGTCGTAAGTAGCGGATATAAACCTCAATCACATTGGATTCCCCCATAAAGTCATATCCCCAAACTTGCTCTAAAATTTGTTCGCGGGTTAAGACATCACGGGGATGTTCCATCAAACACTTGAGCAGTTCAAACTCCTTCATCGTTAACTCGATCGCTCGTCCATCCCGAAAGGCTTTACGAGTACCGAGATCCAAAATTAAGTCACTAAAGCGCAACTGTTCATGATTCTCCGGATCGGCTTTGAGATAGAGTCGTAATCGTTCTAAAAATTCCTCTGTCCGATAGGGTTTAATAAAATAATCATCAGCTCCCGACTCTAAACAAGCTACCCGGTCTTCCACCGTATCTTTAGCCATTAACATTAAAATTGGGGCAACAATTCCCTGACCCCTAATTTTCTCACAAATACTTAATCCAGAATCCCCCACCAACATGCGATCAATAATAATTAAATCCGGTTTAATCCGATCCACTTGAGCTACAGAGAGTTTTGGATCGCTCGCCACCACTGGATCGTAACCCGACTCTTGTAAGTCTAGACTCATTTTTTCCGCTAAATTAGTATCACTCTCAATCACCAGGATACAAGGGTGAGACTCAAGGAGAAGGGTGTTCATAATATTCGAGTTTACCCGGTAAGGATGCCTAGTTTATCAAGGATTTTAGGGGTTTAGAACTGTCAGCGATCGCCTTCTGAGCCAAAAGCCAATCCCACTGAGAAATAATATCCCCATCATACCCGCTAGGGGATTTTGATCAATGCCAGTGACCCAAGGAGGAACACTTTGCGTATACTCAACCAGTTGACCCACATTGAGGACATAAAATGTGGCCACTAACCCCGTATGCAGACCAATGGATAACCCCAAGCGTCCATAGGTTGCGTACTTTGCCCAAACCAGAGTTAAACCTAAAAGCACTAAACCCGGAAACTGAACCCAGGTTCGCAGAATTTCCCCTAGGGGTTTAATAAAGTGGAGAACAGCAAAAGTGAGGCTATTGATCCAAGCTGAGGATTGAGGGGAATAGTCCCGTTGCAGCTCACTGAGGAGCCATCCACGAAAAAACAGCTCTTCTGCACAACCGACTCCAAAACCCACTAGAGAGGCTTCTAGAATCACTTGAGGTAGGAATAGGGGCGATTGCCTCCAAGTCACCCAACCCAGCCCTTCTTCTATCGTAAATAAGCCCAAAAGTCCCGCCACCGCAATACACAAACCCGCTAAACACTCTAAGCGGTTTACTTGGGTTAACCTTACCCCATAATATTTGAAGAGATGGGGAATGGGGTCAACCCAGTGAGACCAGACATAAACCAGTAACAGGAACTCTATGTATAAGATGCCCATGGCTAAAATACTTTGCCAATTGGGGTCTGCCACCCAGAGATAAATGGGCAAAGCGATGGGTAACCAAACACAGAGCAGCACCACCAAAAATAGGATAATCCTTTGAACTGCTTGTGCTTGCTGTACCTTCCTCATTCGGTTAGAGGTCTTATTCCTCTGGTTCAATGGTACTGATCAGCCCGTGATTATTCAGAGTTTCACTGTAAAACTCAGCATGTTCCTGAGCGCAGGTAATCACCAAGGCTATGCCACTATTATGAGCTTCCATCATAATACTGACCGCCTGGGGCTGAGTTAAGCTCGATACTGTTTTTAGCAAAGTTTCGACGACATATTCCATGCTGTTGAAGTCGTCATTATGGAGTAGCACCCGATAACGAGGGGCTATTTTACGGGTTGTTGACCGTTTTTCAATGGTTTCCACAGACATAGCTTTACACCTCTGGTAAGGGATCAAAGGAAAGCAGTTTCGTTCTATAGGTTATATGTCAAGAAGCCTGATTTGCTTGATACAGCACTCTCTTGTCTACCCAAAGTGAAATTATAGCATTCTCTGTTCCGATCTGTGATTTTTGGCTCAATGGCTTAGTAAACAGTATAAAATTAAACCTTAAATAAGGCAATGGGTATGGGGATTTACACCAATCTTATCGTATTAGATGTCATGTTGCTACAGGCGATCGCTGTTCTATTCATCGGTAAACACAGGGGGCCAGATTTCGTTAATTTTTATAGACCAACCGGGTAAGAGTTCGGGAATCGTTAGTTCTTGTTCACCGCGTAAAACAATGGGTTCAGCATTGGGTCGATAAAGAGTTACCGTTTGTAAGTCAGGATCGATCAGCAGGCCGATGGTACTTCCCAGACTGAGGAAAAGTTGCAGTTTCTCTTCTAGGGATTTTATGCGATCGCTCTGAGATTTAATTTCCACGACCAAATCGGGAACCAAATCGCCGAAATAACGAGGGGTGGTTTTCAGTCGTGCAGCCCGCACAAAGGAAACATCGGGTGCTTTCAGGTCGTGATTGGGTAGAATAAAACCGCCAGAGGAATCAAAGACTCGCCCTAAACGCCGAGGATAAGCCCAAGTTGCGAGTAAGCTAGAAAATAGAATCGTTATTTCACTAGAAACAATATCTGAAGGCCCCATAACAATGATTTTTCCATCTTCAAGTTCTATCCGGTAATCTTCACCCGATTGTTCGAGAGTGGCTTGTACTTTTTCTAAGTCTTTTACTGTCATATAAGGCATGATTGGATCTCCTGGATAGGCGACCAGAGCTGTGTTAATGATAGCTTGGTTGAGGGAGCGATCGCCAGAAGAGATGGGATGAGGAGTAATTTTGGTTAAATCGATCGACGACGACTATACTAAGAATCTAGATCAAATAACTGGTGATTGATGATTCGGTAATCTTCGACCATGGAGAACCTGAGCAACATCCAGCCTTGTCAAATTGTGTACTTAGAGGTTAACGGCGATCGCCTCTATAGTGAAGTGATTCAAATTGTTACCGCTAGAAGCTTGGCTTGGGTACGTCCCTTAATGCTGGTGGAGTTGGCCAATCAACACCCCTCACTCTCACCGGACTTGCCCGTTTATTATGATTTACGTCAGGGCCCAGATCTCTTATGGCCTCTCAATGCCTTTCATCCGGCCTTAGACACCGATGTAATTCCTATCATCGCCCAATTCGGGCCAATGCACCCCGCTAACTCTAAGGGGAGCGAACAGAATCAACAGTTACGATCCTTTATCGATCGCCTCTGGAACCTTAATCAAAACCCAGAATCAGAACCCTAGGGGTTAGAAACCAATTGAATACGCCCTTCATCCATTTCGGTCATCAACAATTCTAGGGCCTCATAGTCCACATCAGAAATATGGCCTAAGCGCGTTAACTCTGCATTAATGGCATTTTCCAATTCCGGGGTAAGCCGTTTTAAGTAGAGGATCTGCTCTACCAACCGACGGATTAAACTGGTGGGCATCATAATTGAACCTCACTTTCTGGGTATACTTCTAGTTAACTGTCAATAGCTAGGCTCAGATGTGATCGAATTAGCGAAAATCAAGTGACATCGATCACCCAATCCTGGGGATCACGTCAGGATAGATGGTTGGGACAATGTATGTGATCGATTGGTTAAAGTAATGATACTTATAAGAAAGGGAATGGGGGGAGGCAAAAGGCAAGAGGCAAGAGGGAAAACCGATAGGGTATCCTAGAGATTTGTACCCTGGCTAGACGAGAGGTGACCTTATGGTTATTGCACTTGACCCATTATTGACCCCCGATATCCATAAACCCGCTCGCTATATCGGTAAGGAATTAGGGGCAGCTTATAAATCTTGGTCAGAGACTCAAGTCCATTGGGTGTTGAGTTATCCAGAACTATATGAATTAGGCTCATCCAATTTGGGGCATCAGATTCTATACAATATTATTAATGCCCAGCCGCGTCAACTGTGCGATCGCACCTATTTACCCGGCCCAGATATGAGCGCTAAACTGCGGGAAACCCAAACTCCCCTATTTGCCCTTGAATCCCGCCGCCCTCTGCAAGACTTTGATATCATTGGCTTTAGTCTCAGCTACGAACTTGGCGCTACCAATATCCTAGAAATGCTCGATCTCGCCGGTATTCCCCTCACCTGGGAAGAGCGCCAAGAGGGCAACTTTCCCCTCATTTTTGCCGGTGGACAAACGGCTACCTCCAACCCCGAACCCTACGCCCAATTTTTTGATTTTATGGCTCTTGGAGATGGGGAGGAATTGCTGCCAGAAATTGGCTTAATTGTGGAAGAAGGCTTAAATCATAACTTAAGTCGTGGGGATTTACTCTTGGATTTGGCCCAAATTCCCGGAGTCTATGTACCTCAATTTTATCAACCCACAGCAGATGGCTCTATCGTTCCCCTGCGTGACGATGTGCCCGATCGCATTTTACGACGAACAGCGCCCCCCATGCTCGCCTATTCCGTCGCCCTTGTGCCCTATATTGAAACCATCCACGACCGTTTAACCCTAGAAATTCGGCGCGGATGCACCAGAGGATGCCGGTTTTGCCAGCCAGGAATGCTCACCCGTCCAGCGCGGGATGTTGACCCAGAGGAGGTGATCGAGGCGATCGCCGACAACATTCAAGCCACCGGTTATAATGAAATTTCCCTGCTCTCCCTCAGTTGCTCCGACTATCTCGCCCTCCCTGCCGTCGGTTTAGAACTCAGAAACCGACTTCAAGACCAAAAAATCGCCCTCTCCCTCCCCAGTCAACGGGTAGACCGGTTTGATGAAAACATTGGTAACATTGTCGGGGGCACGCGCAAAAGCTCCCTCACCTTTGCCCCCGAAGCCGGAACCCAACGGATGCGCGACATTATTAACAAAGGCTTAACCAATGAAGAACTCCTGCGCGGCGTAAAAAGTGCCTATGACCAAGGATGGGATCGAGTCAAACTTTACTTTATGATTGGCTTACCCGGAGAAACCGATGCAGATGTATTAGGCATTGCCGAAACCGTCCATTGGCTCCAGCAAGAATGTTATACTCGCGGTCGAAAGCGCCTAGGCGTTACCCTCACCATCTCCAACTTTACCCCCAAACCCCATACCCCCTTTCAATGGCATAGCGTATCTACAGCAGAATTTGAGCGCAAGCAGAAACTGCTTCAGGAACAGTTTCGGCAAATGCGGGGAGTCAAGGCCAACTTTACCGATATTCGATTATCCGCCATGGAAGACTTCCTTTCAAGAGGCGATCGCCAACTCGGCCCCGTTATCCTAGCAGCCTGGAAGCGCGGCGCAGGCATGGATGCTTGGTGGGAAAGCCTCCATACCGCCTATAATGCTTGGGAACAAGCCATTGACGAAGCCGGACTCACCTGGAAATACCGGCAAATTACCGAAGGAACCTGGCACGCCCTCCCTAACCATCTTTCATCCTCCGAGTCCCTTATAGATCAACCCCTCCCCTGGGATCACATCGACACCGGAATCAGCAAAACCTGGCTCAAAGAAGACCTTAAACGCGCCCTCCAAGAAACCACTGTCCCCGACTGCTCCTTTGACACTTGTTCCCACTGCGGAGTCTGTGGAACCGACTTCGGCCATAACATCATCATCACCCCGCCCCCCATTCCCAAACTAGAAACTCACGACAACACCAAAGTCCAACCCGTCCAACGCCTGCGAGTCAAATGGGGCAAACAAGAAGAAATGGGGCAAATTAGTCACCTAGACTGGCTGCGACTCCTCGACCGGGCAGTCCGTCGCGCTGCCTTACCCGTTGCCTATAGTGGAGGATATCATCCCAGCCCCCGGATCATGGTTGCCAGCGCCCTCTCATTAGGCATCACCAGCAGTGGCGAATTAGTCGATTTTGAACTCACCCAGCCCGTCCCACCAGAAGAATTTTTACAACGTCTTCGCGCCCAACTGCCCGCCGAATGTCCCCTTTACGAAGCCCAAGAAGTCCCCTTAAAAGGGAAAAGCAGCGCCCAACGATTAGAAAAAGCCGAATATCAGATCGCCCTAGACTCTTCCATAGCCGTCATTTCTGAACAATGGCAAGACTGGATTCAGGCCATTTTAGACCGCCAAGAAATCATTAAAGAAGGCAGAACCAAATCGGGCAAACCCAAAAAAATCAACCTGCGAGAGCAACTATTTGAACTAGAATTAGAATCCATTTCTGCTGACGGTTTAGCCCATATTCGTTATCTCGGCAGTTGTCGCAACGACGGAACCCTACTCCGTCCCATGGATGTAGTTTATCTGTTTGAGTTTATTAGTTCTGCTTCTGGAGAGTTTTCTGTGCGTCATACTCACCGCAAACAGTTGATTTTATTGGATGAGTAATATAGAGGTTGCCCCTCATCCCCCTACCCCCTTCTCCCGCAGGAGAAGGGGGTTTTTAAGTCCCCCTTAAAAAGGGGGATTTAGGGGGATCAGTCATCCCAGGTTTTCCAAATATGATACAACACAACGATCGCGCTCATGATAAACCCCAAAGAAGGATTTAGGATGAACCCAACCATATTCGGCAGCACAAACTCCGAAATCAGAATCAAAACTTGTCGTTGTCGTTGTCGTTCTTGAGAACTCATAATCCTTAATCTCCCAAGTTCATACTCCCGTTTTAGCCCCCTATTTCTCCTCTGAAAATGGCGATAAAATATGGAAAAAATAAATCGATATAAATCCCGTAAACAAACCTCGTAGGGTGCGTTTCCGCAAGCGGACATGAAAAGCGACAGCGTAATGCACCGCCCAAGACCCGCATAAATCAACAAAAATAAACCAAAATATAGGCAAATAAAACAAAATAAAATTCAAAAAAATCTGTCACTTACTAACAACATATGCTAGAGTAGAAGAATCAGTAAAGCATGGTAGGGAAAAACCATGGTCAATTCTCAACCGCAGCCCCTGCAAGACCAATTCATTTTGCACATGAGGCAGCAGATTTTCAACCATAATCGCAATAGCGAAGTACAGAAACTTTGCTTCTGGTATCGGTGGCATCCGGATAATGTGAACGAGCAACATCTAGCCATTAAAGTTAAGATCGAAAAGGACTTAAACAGCAGTTCTGCTCTGAGTAACATCAACAAGACTATTCAGGAAGTGGTCGAAAAAATCAAAACCACATTTGGCCAACAAATGGAACTTGATGGGGTTAACCTTGACGATTTGAAGCACAAAAAAACTGGTGCGCCGAGTGAGTCCGATGTTGGCCCCTGGAAAGTCTGTTATGATTGGCTGTGGGATAAAGCCTTTCCTCGGTGGGCGTTTGGGAAGTTGCAGCAACAGAAGCAAGTGGCCGCAAAACCTGGATGGTTGGAGATAGTTCCCAACCAGGAAGATCGTTGTATTGCTGTGGGTAGAGCGAATAATTCGCCCCAAGAATTACAAGTGAATCAGGGATATCAATTGCAATTGCAAGTCCCGGTTCCGGGGTATTTGCTGTTGTTATTCCGGGAAAAAGATGGCAGTTATTCCCTCTGTCCTTCTGGGGCATTTTCCAAGCAGTATGACGTCTCGAAGTCGGTGGAGTGGATACCCAGAGTTAATGCTGACTATCAGGATATGACATTTAATGTGGGAGAGGCGGAATTTTTGGCGATCGTGTTACGCGAAGGTTGGCCGTTTTCGGGTTTTGGAGAGGAGGAGATACCCGAATTAACCGGAGCGCAAATGGTGGAGGTTTGGGAGACCTTGCAAACGGTGGAATGGCAAGGATTTTATCGCCGCTATACGGTGGTGGGGGCAGGTTCACAGAGTTGAGGGTTGGGTGTCCAAAATCTGGGTGAAACCTGCCCCTACGGGATCGTGGGATGAAAATGTTTTGATCCCCCCCAACCCCCCCTTAAAAAAGGGGGGGCAGCAGAAGTCCCCCTTATTTAAGGGGGATTTAGGGGGATCTCACCCCTAGGGGGATGGATATAATGGTTGAAATGGGAGGGTGGAACAATGGATGAACAACGGATTAGAGAGTATGTGAACCTGCTGAACCAACTGTTGCAGTGCGAGCAGGGAGACGAGGGGCGGATTTTGCGCGAGAATGCAGCGCTGGTGGATGAGGGGTTGTTGCAGGTGGGGATGAGTGCGGCGCAGCAGTTGATGGAGAAGGGACAGGAACAGACGGCGCGGTGGTTGGTGCAGTTTTTGGAGCAGGTGTTTGGGGGAGAGAGTAGGGAACAGCGCCACACTCCAGAAGAGTATCGTCAGTTTATCGCGGGATTAGTACAAGCAGAAGGGACAGGCAACTCGGAACAGACGCAAGCACTGCTGGCAACCCATCAGCATCTGCTGGATGGAGCGTTTGCGGGGATGTTGCAGGGGGTGGCGAACCAATTTATTGCAGCACAGCCAGAGGCAGAACAGCCAGAAGCAGAAACGACTATGGTAGGGCTGGTGGGGAATATCAGTATTGAGATTAGTGATTTTCCTTTGGGAGATCTGCAAACGAATAAGGAGATTGCCATTGCTGGGTATCAGTGGATGTTGGATCGCTTGGAGGATAACCCGGAACTGTGGGCGCAAACGCAAAATAATCTGGGGACTGCCTACCGAGAGCTTGCCTCAATTCGGGAGAAGGGGGAGAATTTAGAGAGGGCGATCGCGGCTTACGACAACGCCCTCCAGTTCTTCACACCGGACAAATATCCCCAACAGTACGCCACCACGCAAAATAATCTGGGGACTGCCTACCAAGATCTTGCCTCAATTCGGGAGAAGGGGGAGAATTTAGACAAGGCGATCGCCGCTTACCACAACGCCCTCCAGTTCCGCACACGGGACAAATTTCCCCAACAGTACGCCACCACGCAAAATAATCTGGGGGCTGCCTACCAAGAGCTTGCCTCAATTCGGGAGAAGGGGGAGAATTTAGACAAGGCGATCGCAGCTTACCACAACGCCCTGAAGTTCCGCACACCGGACAAATTTCCCCAACAGTACGCCACCACGCAAAATAATCTGGGGATTGCCTACCAAGATCTTGCCTCAATTCGGGAGAAGGGGGAGAATTTAGAGAGGGCGATCGCAGCTTACGACAACGCCCTCCAGTTCCGCACACCTGATAAATATCCCCAACAGTACGCCACCACGCAAAATAATCTGGGGAATGCCTACCAAGATCTTGCCTCAATTCGGGAGAAAGGGGAGAATTTAGACAGGGCGATCGCAGCTTACCACAACGCCCTCCAGTTCTACACACCTGATAAATATCCCCAACAGTACGCCACCACGCAAAATAATCTGGGGACTGCCTACCAAGAGCTTGCCTCAATTCGGGAGAAGGGGGAGAATTTAGACAAGGCGATCGCGGCTTACGACAACGCCCTCCAGTTCCGCACACGGGACAAATATCCCCAACAGTACGCCACCACGCAAAATAATCTGGGGGTTGCCTACCAAGAGCTTGCCTCAATTCGGGAGAAAGGGGAGAATTTAGACAAGGCGATCGCAGCTTACGACAACGCCCTCCAGTTCTACACACCGGACAAATTTCCCCAAGATTACGCCATGACGCAAGAAAATCTCGCTTATGTTTATCTTGAGCAAGAGAATCTTCAAAAAGCAGTGGCATGTCTGCGCTCTTGTTTAACCGTTTTCCTGCCGAACTCCTTGCCCTTAGATTGTCTAAAACCTGCAAAAAATTTAGGCAATCTTGGCTTCAAAGAAGGCAATTGGAACCTTGCTATTGAAGGCTATGCAACTGCCATCGAAGCCGTCGAACAAAGTCGCGCTTGGACAACCACAGACGATCGCCGCCAAGAAATCATGGCAAACTCTAGGGAAGTCTACGCCAATATTATCCAAGCCCATGTCAACCTGAAGCAATACGGCCAAGCCTTGGAGTATGCAGACCGCAGCCGCTCCAAACATCTGGTAGACTTAATGCATAGTAACGACCTCTATCAAGGGGGCAATATTCCCCAAGAGGTGCAAGACTTACTGGAGCGCTACGAAGCCTTGCAACGGGAAATCAACGAGAAACGCCAACGTCCGCAAAACCCCAACGATAACAAAACCGTTGCCACCACTCGCAAAACCTTCGAGACATTTGTCCAGGATATCGAAGCCTTAGAAGTGGAAAAACAACAGGTTTGGCAAGCACTGCGCCGTAAAGATCCCGTCTTAGCCGACTCTAAGGAAGTCGCTCCCCTGAGCTTAACCGAGATGCAGAAGTTGCTCCCGGATGCTACTACCGCTCTGCTCAGTTTCTACACCACCAATGAGGATACGTTTATCTTTATCCTCTACAAGGATAAACCCACCCAATGCCACCGTTGCCCAGAACAAGGATTTCAGAACTTGCAGCGTTGGTTAATCGAAAACTGGACAATTCCTTACCGTAACTATATCTATAACAACAACTCCCAATGGCGCGATAACATGGTTGAACTCCTCCATGAACTCAGCCAGCGCCTCAACTTCCAGGACTTAATCCAAACCCATCTCCAAGATATCCAAGAACTAATTATCGTTCCTCAATATGTGCTGCATCAAATTCCTTTCGCAGCGCTTCCCCTATCTGCACCTACCTCCCACCTGCAACCCCAGGCACTCCCAGAAGAGAGCAGAAAACCCGGAGGAACGCCCAAAACTGCCACCCACAGCCAAACCGCGACACGCTACCTCGGCGATCAATTCCGCATTCGCCTGATTCCCTCTTGCCGCATTTTACAATATTGCCAAGAGCGCCCACCCCTGAAAGAGCCAGCCCTAGGCATTGTCGCCGATGCCACCGAAGATTTGCCCTTTACCCCCTTCGAGTGCGAAACCATTGCCCAAACCTACAACGTGCCTGCCTCTCGCTACCTGCGGGGCAAACAAGCGACGGTGGAGGAGTATAAAACCTTGCTGCAAACCGTGGGTCGCCTGCACAGCAGCCACCACGCCGCCTACGACTGGCAAAACCCCCTCAACTCCCGGCTCGTCCTCGCTGGTGGCGATCTCACCCTCGGCTTGCTGCTCACTCCCGGCTGGCGGATGCCCAATGTAGACGATATTTTCACCTCCTGCTGTGAAGTCAATTTTACCATGCCCAACTTCTCCGATGACCCCCTGACCCTAGGGGCGGGTTTCCTCTGTGCTGGAGCCAGGGCAGTAATCACCACTCAGTGGGCAGTATCTGACCTGGGAAGCGCCTTGTTAGCGATTTTATATTACGAAAAGCGAAATTCCGGTTTACCTCGCTCTACCGCCCTCCAGGATGCGCAATGGGAATTACGCAGTTTAACGGGTAAGGAGTTAGAGAATCGGTACAAAAAACAACTATTAGACTATCTGCAAGAGCGCTATGGGGACAATGAAACCCGGTTGAACGAGCTGAAGCATCGTTTATCCCAGTCCTATGCTCTTGCTCTGGATACTCCGTTTGACGATCCCTATTATTGGGCGGGGTTTGTGGTACAGGGGATGAATTAACAATTAACAATTAACAATTAACAATTCCCCCACTCCCCCATCCCCCCACTCCCCCATTCCCCCACTCCCCCATTCACCATGACCCAAAGTTTGGTACAATAGCTATTTATGACCTCATGATCGGGTCACAGTTTTTGGAGATCGAACATAAGGGGCGGAGAATCCCTAAAGCAATGGGGTATTGTGTTTCAGTCCCATGACCGATTGTTCAGGCTAAATTAGAAGAAACATGCTCGTCGGTTGTGCAGTAAACCGGGGTAATGCTCTTTTCCCCTGAGATCGGCTGGCGGTGAGGAACCCAGAACACCAACGAGACAAGTTTAATGCGTAAGCTGCTTACTTATTTACTGACATGGATAATTTGAGGAAATTGGATGCCAAAGCAAATTATTATCGCCGAGCAGCATAGATTAGCTGCTGTTTTTGAGGAAGACCAAATCCAAGAACTCGTAGTCGCCACAGGAAGTCATCAAGTTGGAGACATTTACCTCGGTAGCGTAGAGAACGTCTTACCCGGTATTGATGCGGCCTTTGTGAATATTGGCGATGCTCAAAGAAATGGATTTATTCATGTAACGGATCTGGGCCCTCTCAGGCTTAAACGAGGTTCGGGAACGATTACGGAGCTACTGGTTCCCCAACAAAAGGTGCTGGTACAGGTCATGAAAGAGCCTACGGGTTCTAAGGGGCCCCGGTTAACGGGGAATATTACCCTACCCGGTCGCTATCTGGTGCTGATGCCCTATGGCAGAGGGGTGAATCTATCTCGGCGAATTACCGGTTCTCAGGAGCGATCGCGCCTGCGTGCCCTAGCTATTTTAGTTAAACCGGCTGGCATGGGTTTACTGGTGCGTACCGAAGCCCAAGCCATGGCAGAAGAAGCGATCATGGAAGATCTCGAAGAATTGCTCACCCGTTGGGAATCCATTTTAGCCGAAGCCAGTTCGGCCGCGCCCCCCGCCCTATTGGGTCGAGATGATGATTTTATTGTCCGCGTTCTCCGGGATATGTATACCAATGATGTGAATCGCATTGTGGTAGACTCCCATACCGGTCTCAAGCGGGTAAAACAACAAATCATTAACTGGAATGGCGGCAAGACTCCGCCGGGTATCCTCATAGACCATCACCGGGAAAAAACCTCAATTTTGGAATATTTTCGGGTGAATGCGGCCATTCGAGAAGCCCTGAAACCGAGGGTAGATTTGCCTTCTGGAGGCTATGTCATTATTGAGCCAACGGAAGCCCTAACGGTGATCGATGTGAACTCTGGCTCCTTTACCAGTTCGGCAACTGCCCGTGAAACGGTGCTGTGGACAAACTGCGAAGCAGCTACAGAAATCGCCCGCCAATTGCGTCTACGCAATATTGCCGGAGTGATTATTGTCGATTTTATTGACATGGACTCCCGCAAAGACCAGTTAAGGGTACTACAACATTTTGAAGAAGCCCTTTTATCGGATAAGGCTCGCCCCCAAGTGGCTCAACTGTCAGAGTTGGGTTTGGTGGAGTTAACCCGTAAACGCCAGGGACAAAATATCTATGAGCTGTTTGGCCATACCTGTAAAACCTGTAATGGTTTAGGCCATTTGGCCGCCCTGCCAGGGGAAACAGAAGACCCGCCTACAGCTCTACAGGATCGCTCCTATCCGGTAGTGGGGCGGGAAATACCCACCCCAGAAGTGCGACTCCCAGAAAATCCGATGGTTAAGCCAGAGTTGGTTAACGATTTCGCTCCGAGTGTCGATCCCAGTCCTAGTTATACTGAACCCTCGTCCCTGCGTAGCGCTGCGGGTATGGATGACTTGCCAGAAAGCTTTGGAGTGGATGAGGATGCGACGCTCCGGCGTACCCGCCGCCGTCGCCCTGATGCCAAAGATCAGGGGGGATATGGCTATCCTGAGCCGGCCTATCGCAGTGGGGCGGATTTTTCGGGAACAGCTCTCCAAGAAGGAACGCGCCCCGTCCGCTCGGATACGGGCTTTTCTACTCGCAAAGACTATTGGGAGAAACCGAGCGGCCCGCGTAAACGTTTAGGGACTCGCTCCTTAGATGTCCCTCCAGAGGTAGTCACGGTTTCCATGACCTCGGAAGAGCAAGATATCTATGCTTTGATGGGTATTTCTCCCCTGGTTTTGTTACCGGATGGAGAGAGCAAAAATCCCAAATCTACGATTGTTCAGGTTAATTCAGTTGATGCCCATGATCCTGAGAATTTAAGCGTAATGGAGGAGGATAATCTGGAAGATCGGGAGGAGGTCACCCCAAATTTGGATAAGGATGAGGTGGCTAAAGTGGAAGGAAATTGGGGATGGATGGCTCCGAGTGGGGAGCAAGAGCTGAGTTCCCAGGCTTCCGAGGAAGAAGAAAATGATCTGATGGATGCTGAGGATCATGATATGGGTGAGGGAATTCTAGAAACCCGTCGCCGTCGCCGCCGTCGCTCTTCTGCTGATTTAGATTAGTCTTCCTGGCTTGAGTGGTGTATGCCCCTCTCCCTCAACCCTCTCTCCTACGGGAGAGAGGCATAGGGTTTTGCCCTCCCCATAGCGGATTTTTTAATTGGATGAAGGTTCAATTTTCTCGCGCAAATCGGATAAAACCCGATCGATTAACTCAACAACCTCAGTTTGGCCTAAGTTAGCATAGCGCTCTTGGGCAGCTTCTAGGAAAGTAATCGCCTCTTGCCATTGCTCTTGTTTGATATAGGCTACGGCTGAATTATGGTAGGACATGGGAGCGTCGGGATTAAGATTAATGGCCTCTTGAAAAGCTGCCAGGGCTTGATCGTACTTCTCCTGGCTTCCTAGGGCAATGCCCAAATTATTATAGGTCTCCCAATTCTGGGGATTAATCTTCAAAGCCTCCTCAAAGGCACTGGCGGCTTCCTCAAATCGGCTATCATGGCCCAAGGCAATACCCAGATTAGAATAAATTTTCTCCGAATTGGGATAAATCTCTAACGCCTGTTGAAATGCCTCTACTGCTTCAGCATAGTCGCCTAATCTCATCAGCTCAATTCCTTGCTGATTATACTTTTGCGCCTCTTCAAGAGACTCATTAGGGCTGTCTTCTTGAGCCATCCACAAGGGAGAAAAGGTGCGAGCGAGGGTGGGTTGTCCCCAGAAACCGAGTCCAAATATTAAGAGAGCGATCGCATAATAGACGTTTGTCAAAATTGGAGTAAAACTAGAAATCATGAGATACCTGAACCCTGTGAGGATAATTAATACAATAACGCTCAATTAAACTGTAATATAACTAGCACGCTAATCTAGACCCTAGACTGCACCCATTTTTGCCAGTTCATCGGTTTTCGATGCTATCCTGGTTCTGGTCATCCTAGTCCAATGACTTCAGGGCATCTTCAAGGGTCTCTCAACTCCGATCGCAAAACATAACCATTTAATATGAAAGCAAGTAGCAACCCTATCTCTCCCCTAGCCTCCCGGTCACTGCAACTGGTAGGCTTAGTGATGATTGTCTCGTTTATTATTGATATTCTGATTATTGCTATTCCGCCCAACCTTCTGAGTCCTCAATGGAGACTGAACTTTACCAGTCAGCTTATTGACCGAGGTGTGATTCCTTTGGTTGGAGTCGCTCTCCTGTTGGGTGGAATTTGGATCAAAGACTCAGAGGGGACAAGCGGTTCTAAACAAGGGATGTTACGGTCAATTGCTGTGTTAGTCTCTCTGATTTTAGGGATCGTGTATCTTTTGGTGGTTCCTCTCCATAGTGTCGATACGGTTCGCAGTCGTAATCGCGCCCTGCGAAATTTGGAAGCCCAAGCGCAACAGGCGGAAGAACAATTAGACGCGCAATTGACTAATCCTCAATTTCAAGCCGGTTTGGAGCAGCGTCGCGCAGAGTTTAAAACTCAGATTAATACCTTAATTAGCAATGAGGAGCAGTTCCAACAAGCTCTCTCAGAAGCACCAGAGGAACAAGCTAAATTACTTGAACAGTTTAAGAGTAATCCCGGTGAGATCGATAGCTTCATCGAGCAACAAGTGAGCGCTCTACCCCAACGGGCCAGAAGTCAAATTGAGCAAGAAAAAGCCCAACGGGAAGACATGGCCCAAGTGACCACGGTAAAATCTATGTCTCAATCAATTAACGGAGCGTTGTTAGCTGTTGGCTATCTAGGCGTGGGTTTAACCGGTATGCAACTCGGAGGTGGTGGAAAAAGGAAAAAACGCCGCCAGTAAAAAGCTTCTGTTTTGACCGATCGCCGATACCTAGAAATGTATAGGAGGGAGCGATCGGTTTTTTACGCCCCATGCCCCTGAAGTTGTCACTGTGATGGACTGCAAATGTTCTCTATTTATATTCTCACCTATAACGAAGAACTCGATATTGGCCCTTGTATTGAGTCCGCCCTCCTCTGTGATGATGTGATTGTGGTAGACTCTCTCAGTAGCGATCGCACCGTCGAAATTGCCCAACGTTATCCTGTCCGCGTCGTTGGCCATAAATTTGAAAGTCACGGCCGTCAACGCACTTGGATGCTCCAAGAAGTCCCCGCTAAACATCCTTGGATTTACATCCTCGAAGCCGACGAGCGCATGACCCCAGAGCTATTTAACGAGTGCTTAGAAACGATTAAATCAGCCGAAAAAGTAGGCTATTATGTGGCCGAGCGAGTCATGTTCATGAATCGTTGGATTCGTCACAGTACCCAGTATCCTCGGTATCAATTGCGTTTACTTCGCCCAGATCGAGTGTGGTTTAGCGATTATGGCCATACGGAACGAGAAGTCTGTGATGGCCCCACAGGATTTCTCAAAGAAACCTATCCCCACTATACCTGTAGTAAAGGGCTGAGTCGTTGGATCGAAAAACATAACCGCTATTCCACCGATGAAGCGGCCGAAACCATCCGTCAACTGGAAAAGGGCAAGGTCAATTGGGCCGAGTTAGTCTTTGGCAAAACTGAAGTCGCCAGAAGACGAGCGCTCAAAGATTTGTCCTTGCGTCTGCCCTTTCGACCCATTGTAAGATTCTTCTATATGTATTTTGTTTTAGGCGGATGTTGGGACGGTTCACCGGGTTTAGCTTGGTGTACCCTCCAGGCCTTTTATGAATATCTGATTTTATTGAAAACCTGGGAAATGCAGTATTTACCAGTTCCTGAGTTAGACCCTCAGACTCTAAAACCAGTAGAGAATTCTGCTCATCCTCCAGTCGAAAAGGTCACCCTAGAACCCGAAGAAGTCAAAGTCAATGAATAATTCTTCCTTGCTTCCCCTAAGTGGCTCCCCATGTCAATAGCCATCAATTCCTTAGCTCTGGCCCAGATTACCCGCAAAGTGTTTTAAGATAGCCAATAGTGGGGATCATCTCTGAGTTTGAAATCTTAGAGGAAGAAGCGAGGAAACAATTTATTCTCTAGAATAGGGAAATATGCAATCTTCTTGCCCCATAACCCGTTTAACCAAGAGTAGAGAATCTTTGTGTTCCAACGCTTGAAGCAAGATTTGAAGAATGATTTGATTGCTGGGTTGCTGGTGGTGATTCCATTGGCAACCACAATCTGGCTAACGATTACTATTGCCAGTTGGGTCGTCAATGTCTTAACTCGGATTCCCAAACAGGTGAATCCCTTTGATGGACTGCATCCGATTTTGGTCAATCTTCTCAACCTGCTGGTGGGCCTAGCTGTGCCCTTACTGAGTATTCTCATTATTGGTCTGATGGCTCGGAATATTGTTGGCCGCTGGTTGTTGGATGTGGGAGAGCGCATTGTACAAGCGATTCCCTTGGCCGGTTCCGTTTATAAGACCTTAAAGCAATTGTTAGAAACCCTCCTCAAAGATTCTAAGGATAAGTTTCGGCGAGTGGTGTTAGTGGAATATCCCCGTGAGGGGTTATGGTCGATGGGGTTTGTAACCGGGCCGGTGAGTCCAGAGTTACGCTCTAAGTTTTCCGAGCCGATGATTAATGTGTTTATTCCCACAACGCCGAACCCTACTACAGGATGGTATGCGATCGTGCGGGAAAAAGATGTAATCAATTTAGCGATTTCCATTGAGGATGCCTTTAAGGTCGTGGTCTCGGCTGGTATTGTTAACCCTACGGCGGGATTACTTGCTCCTGCGAATGGCCAATCAGGATATACACTAGAGGATCGGAAGAATTCTCAGTCAATAGAGAATCCAGGTGAAAAACTCGGCCTAGCGGTTTCTTTGACCCTTGAGGAATCTTCTGAAGTTGAGTAGTGTTAGAAGGCCAATCTTTGGCTATTAAGGATTATGCAACCCCGCCAAATCGCTCGTGAGCTTGCTTTGCTCAGTCTTTCCCAGGTTTCTCATTATCGGGGAAAAGATACCCAAAATCTTGAAGGTATGATGTTAGCTGCGGTGAAGACGTTGCAAGCTGAGGCGGTCGAGTCTTTAGAGATGGCATCGGCCCAGTTGCAACGGGGAAACGATCGCCTTTTGGATAGTGAAACGGTAGCGCCTAATATTGCCAGCTCTAGGGCGATGGTCAAAGAGGCGATCGAATTGACCCAGACGGCGATTAATCGTTTAGGAAGTGCCCTGGAATTCCCGGAAATTCTCCATCAATGTCGGGATCAAAAGTCGGTTCAAGATTATGCCCTAGAGTTGCTCTCTCGCGTGAGTCAAAACCGTCAGGAGTTGGATTCCCTGCTCTCGAAGGCGATGGTGAATTGGCAGTTGGAGCGAATTGCGCGTATCGATCAGGATATTCTTCGCATTGCAGTGGCAGAAATTTTGTACATTAACCTGAATGAACGGATTGCGATTAATGAAGCGGTGGAGTTAGCTAAACGCTACAGTGGCGAACAGGAATATCGGTTTATTAATGGGGTGTTGCGTCGGGTGGTGACCCTACTTAAGGAAGAGGCTTCTAAGCCAGGATAATTAGGGGTTATTTGAGTACATCGCTTGGCCCTCGTCATTCTACCGGGTAGCTATTTGTTAAGTTTTAATACGCTTGTCTTGCTGAAAGAGATCTATCGCTATACAGTAATTGAATTATCAAAACTCAGCAAAAAAGTAGTTTACTTTTAAGAGATACGAACCATGAGTAGTAATCTAGCCAGTCAACTGCGGGAAGGAACGAAAGAATCCCATACTATGGCTGAAAATACGGCCTTTATGAAGTGTTTTCTCAAAGGGATTGTGGAACGGGAGCCTTTCCGCCTGTTAACCGCAGATTTGTATTTCCTCTACAGTGCCCTCGAAGAAGAAATGCAGCGCCACAAAGATCATCCGGCGATCGCCCCGATTTATTTCCCCGAACTAGAGCGCCAAGCCAAATTAGAGGAAGATCTGGAATTCTACTATGGGGAAAACTGGAAAGCCCTGATCTCCCCTTCGCCGGAAGGTCAAAATTACGTTAACCGTATCCATGAAGTCGCCAACACTGAACCCGCCCTCCTCGTTGCCCATTGTTATGTTCGCTACATGGGAGATCTTTCGGGCGGTCAAGCGCTGAGAAATATTGTCCGTTCAGCCTTGAATTTGCCCCCAGATAAGGGGACTGGACTCCATGAATTCGATCAAATTGCAACTGTTGAAGCCAGAAGGGAATTTAAGGCTAAGTACCGCGATGCTCTGAATGAACTACCGGTTAATGATACCTTGGCTCAACAAATTGTTGATGAAGCTAACTTAGCTTTTCGACTCAACCGCAATGTTTTCCACGAACTCGAACCAGCCGTGAAAGAGGCGATTGGTGACCATGTATTCGATTTGATCACCCGACAGGATAAACCCGGCAGTACCGAAAGGACACCCGGCAACAGTTCCGTTGAGTTAGTCGCATCCGCCGAATAAGCATTTTTGTTAGGCATTGATGTCAGCCAGATAGGTAAGGGACTTGCCCTTGTATAAGCTGCTCTATTTTGCTTCAAGTCCCTTAACTATCCCTGTATTTGATGCCTAGATCCTGACAGTAACCTCATGTAAATCCCCAAAGACAAGATTATTAAGGTCATAAAAATTATGCCACAAACAGCAACCGTAAAATTCGACTCAAATTTACTCAAAAAATACGATAAACCCCTACCCCGATATACCAGTTATCCTCCCGCTACAGAACTCAAAGCTGATTTTAGCGATCTAGATTTTAGAACGAGTGTCGCCGTTGGTAACCACAAAAAAACACCCATTTCTCTCTACTGTCATATCCCCTTTTGCGAAAGTGCATGTTATTTTTGTGGTTGCAATACTCTAATCACCAAAAACCGAAAAATTGCCGATCCTTATTTGAACCGCGTTGCCCAGAATATTGCTCAGGTATCTTCCCTGATTTCACCCAAAAGAACAGTCAATCAGCTCCACTGGGGAGGAGGAACACCTAACTATTTGAATTTCAATCAGCTTGAGTTTTTGTGGGAGCAATTCCAGCAGCATTTTAATTTCGATAAAGAGGCTGAAATTTCCATAGAAATCAATCCTCGATATATCGATAGGAATGGGATCTTCTTTTTAAGAAGCTTAGGCTTCAACCGGATCAGTTTTGGCATCCAGGATTTTAACCCTCAAGTTCAAGAAGCTATCAATCGGGTGCAACCCGAATCCATGCTCTTTGATGTCATGAGTTGGATTCGAGAAGCAGAATTTGAAAGTGTGAATGTCGATCTGATTTATGGACTGCCTTTTCAAAATCTAGAAACGTTTAAGAATACTGTTGATAAAACCATAAAACTCGATCCCGATCGGATTGCCATCTTCAACTTTGCCTATGTTCCTTGGATGAAACCGATTCAGAAAAAAATCCCCTTGGATGCTCTGCCTGAGCCATCGGAAAAGCTGGATATTTTTCAAATGACTATTGAAGAATTGACGGAGGGAGGCTATGTATTCATTGGCATGGATCATTTTGCCAAGCCTAATGATGAATTAACCCAAGCTCAGAAAGCCGGACAACTGCACAGAAATTTTCAGGGATACACAACTAAACCAGAATCAGATTTATTTGCTTTTGGCATGACTTCCATTAGTATGCTTGAAGATGTCTATATTCAGAATCATAAGAAGTTAAAAGATTACTATCGAGCAATTGATGGGGGGATCTTGCCTATTGAAAAAGGAGTTCGCCTTTCTCAAGATGACATCATCCGCAGGGCAGTGATTATGGAGTTGATGTGCCAATTTGAGCTTTGCAAAAATACGATCGAAGAAAAATATCACTTGCATTTCGATCTAGAGTTGGATGAATATTTTGCCAGGGAAATTGAGGAGCTGCGTTCACTAGAAGCGGATGGATTGGTTCGGTTGAATGGGCATAAAATTGAGGTTACCCCAACCGGTAGATTGCTGATCAGAAATATTGCTTCTATCTTTGATGCTCGTACCCGAAAACGCAAAATAGCTGGATTTTCCAGGACAGTTTAAACGGATTTTAGTGATATTTAGTAACCAGGAGGTAGATCGTGAAAATTATGATGATTCAGCCCAACTATCATTCCGGTGGCGCAGAAATTGCGGGAAATTGGCCGCCGAGTTGGGTTCCTTATGTGGGTGGAGCATTGAAAAAAGCTGGGTTTGAGAACATCCGCTTTGTTGATGCGATGACGGATTATATCCCTGATGATGTCTTAGCCCAAATCATTGCAAAAAATCAGCCGGATGTGGTGCTGGCAACAGCAATTACACCGATGATCTATCAATCGCAGAGAACCTTACAAATGGTGAAGGAAGTTTGCCCCAATGCCACGACTGTGATGGGGGGAGTTCACCCAACATTTATGTACAGTGAGGTTCTGAATGAAGCGCCTTGGGTGGATTATATTATCCGAGGAGAAGGGGAAGAAATTACGGTGAATTTGCTGCGGGCGATCGCCAACGGGACAGATAAACGCGATCGCCGCGATATCCTCGGTTTGGCTTTCCTCGAAGACGGCAAAGTTGTGGCAACCCCAGCCCATCCTCCCCTGAAAAACCTAGATGACTTAAGCCCAGACTGGAGTCTACTTAACTGGGAAAAATATATCTACACCCCTCTCAATGTTCGCGTTGCCGTTCCTAACTTTGCGCGGGGTTGTCCCTTTCGCTGTCGTTTCTGCTCTCAGTGGAAGTTCTGGCGTAAATATCGCGCTCGCAGTCCCAAATTATTTGTGGATGAAATTGAACACTTGGTCAAAGAATACAAGGTGGGCTTTTTTATTCTCGCAGATGAAGAACCAACTATTACCAAACCTCGTTTTTTAGCCTTGTGTAACGAACTCATTGAGCGCAATTTGCCCGTTCATTGGGGAATCAATACGCGGGTAACCGATATTCTGCGAGACGAGAAAGAATTGCCCCTCTACCGCAAAGCCGGATTAGTTCATGTCTCCTTGGGAACTGAAGCCGCCGCCCAATTGAATTTGAATATTTTCCGCAAGGAAACAACCATTGAGGATAATAAAAAGGCGGTGCGCCTGTTAAGAGAAAATGGCATAGTCGCTGAAGTCCAGTACATCATGGGACTGGAAAATGAAACCCTAGAGACAATTGAAGAAACCTATCGCATGGCTCGCGACTGGAAAGCGGACATGACGAACTGGAATATGTTTACCCCTTGGCCATTTTCTGAGTTGTTTGAAGATTTGGGAGATAAAGTGGAAGTGCGGGACTATTCCCACTACAATTTTGTCACCCCGATTATGAAGCCGAACAACATCAGTCGGGAAGAATTACTCAAGGGAGTGTTACGCAATTATGCTCGCTTTTATCTGAGGAAAAGCTGGGAATATTGGTGGGAGAAAGATCCATTTAAGCGTCGCTATCTCCTAGGCTGTCTCTGGGCTTTCGCGAAAACCACGCTTAACAAACGGTTCTATAATCTCAAGCGGGTGAAACAAAAGGGATTGCATACTGAAATTGATTTCGGTTTTGATGAATCCAAGATTCTCAGCCGCGAACAGATTGCCCATGCTCATAAAGCTGATGTGAAGTTTACGGGGACACTGACTGAAGTGCCAACAGCGTTTATCGAAGGGGAAATCACGGCGATTTCGGCCTGCGGTGCGCCGAATGATCTGCCAGAATATCAGGAGGAAAAAGAAGGCGTTTCTTTAGTAGAACATAATGGTATTCAGGTATTTCTGATTGAGGATGAAGAGCAAACGCGAGTTAGTCTACGGACAGCTTTACGTTCTCAAGATGGCCTTGATATTTATAGTGAAGCGACGAATGCAGAAACCGGGCTGGTTTTACTGCAATCGGTTGCTGGGGGAGATGTTGCCCTAGTGGATATGAGTTTGCCGGATAAGGATGGGGTGGAGTTGGTTAAGGATTTTCGAGAAATTCAGGAAAGCTCGGAAAATTCAAATCTCAAAATTTGTATGTTGATTGATCCCAATGTTGAAGAGGAAATTTTTGCTGCTTTAGCTTCAGGGGCTGAGTCTTATTGCTTTAAAAATGCTCCTTTGGCGCAGTTAACGGAAGCGATAAAACTCACCCATCAGGGTTGGTTTTATCTCGATCCGAAGATTGCCCAGAAGATCTTGATTAAAGTTAAAGCGCCTCCGGTTGAGGCGATCTTGACTGAGGGAGAATTGCAGGTTTTGGCGTTAATTGCAGAAGAAGTGAGTTATGAGGAGATCGCCTCATCTTTGGGAATTACGGTTGAGCGGGTGAAAACCCAGATTGGTAATATTTTCAATCGGCTTTACCTGAGCGATCTGATTCAGAACTCGGTGAAGGCTTTGTACTTGGTGTAAGTCTAAAGTCGTGATGAGAAGGGCGATCGCCGAGTCAAGTCCTGATGATACACTGTAGATTACGCTCGCGCTGTTCGTCCTACCACCCGCATGTGATCCTATGGTTTTTAATTGGTTTCGCCGCCAGTTTAATCGCTCTGAATCCCCTTCTGAAACCCCTGCCCCTGCCCCGGAACCGGAAACGGAGCAACCGGAGCAGGCTGAACCCCAGAAACCTCAAGAGGCTGTAGATTATCTGGCTTGGGCTAAGGCGGCTTATCAAAATATCCAACAACAAGAAGCCGAAAAGTCTTCTGAAGTCAAGGAAGAATCAGAGCAACTCGAACCAGAAATTACCCCTGAACAACCTGAAGCAACGGAAACGGTTGAACCCTCAGAACCCGTTCTTGAGAGGGTGACGGAGACTGAACCGGAACCTACTTCTGCGCCCCTCTCTTTCCTGGAGCGAGCTAAAGCAGAGCGAGGAGCTAGGCTAGAAGAGCTGAAAGAAAAGGCAGTTGAAGCGCCTGAACCGGAAGAAAAACCGCGCCGTTCCCCAGCGCCTCAAGAATTGGATGAAGATTTCCTTTGGTCTGCTGAGGTACTCGCGAAACAAGGCAGGCGACCGGATGAGGTGTCCCTAGAAGAGATTAATTGGTTACAACAGTTACGTCAGGGATTGGGGAAAACTCGGCGCGGATTGATTAATCAATTAAAGGCGGTTGTCGGTCAAGGGCCTCTGAACGATCGCGCCGTTTTAGAAGTTGAATCCTTGTTATTGCAGGCAGATGTTGGCGTTGAGGCAACGGATCGCATTATTGAACAATTACAAACCAAACTGCGGGAAGAAAGTTTACCCCCAGAACAGGCGATCGCCTACTTAAAACAACTTCTACGCGATATCCTGGACTATCCTGGTGGCAAAGCTTACGATACCACCTTTGCCCCAGAACAAGATGTCCTCAATATCTGGATGTTAACCGGAGTCAACGGCGTAGGCAAAACCACAACCATTGGTAAATTAGCGCACCTAGCCAAAAAATCTGACTATCAATGTTTAATTGGGGCAGCCGACACCTTCCGCGCCGCCGCCGTAGAACAAGTCAAAGTTTGGGGAGAGCGCACCGGAACTGATGTCATTGCCAATCCTAGCAAAAACACAGACCCCGCAGCAGTTGTTTATGATGCCATTACCGCCGCACAATCAAGAAAAGTAGATTTACTCCTGATTGACACGGCTGGGCGACTACAAAACAAGAAAAACCTCATGGAAGAACTGAGCAAAATTCGCCGCATCATTGACAAAAAAGCCCCCGATGCCAAAGTAGAATCGCTCTTAGTTTTAGATGCCACCCTCGGTCAAAATGGCTTACGTCAAGCCCAAGTTTTTGCCGAAGTTGCCCAACTCAGTGGAGTCGTTTTAACCAAATTAGATGGCACAGCTAAAGGAGGTGTTGCCCTAGCAGTTTCCCAACAATTGGGCTTACCCATTCGCTTTATTGGCGCAGGAGAAGGAATTGAAGATTTACGTCCCTTTTCCAGCTATGAATTTGTAGAAGCTTTGATTAGTGGATAGGATGAGTAAGGATTACCAAATCGTCAATAAATCTAAGACAAAACCGGGTAAAACACTCTCTCCAGATACCATCTGGGGATTATCTAAAATTTCGACTTCCTGCTGAGGGCGATACACTTCCACCTGTCGCCGTTTGCGATTAATTAACCAACCTAACCGCGCTCCATTGTCCATATATTCGGTCATTTTAGCTTGAGTTAGCGATAAACTGTCGCTAGGAGACATCAATTCAACCACAAAATCGGGGCATAAGGGCGCAAATCTTTCTTGTTCTTTCTCTGTTAAAGCATTCCAGCGCTCTAGTTGTACCCAAGAAGAATCAGGGGCGCGATTAGCTCCGTTGGGGAGTTGAAAACAGCCGCTAGAATCAAAGACTTTACCTAGTTTAGTTTGCCGATTCCAAGCACATAATTGAAAGTTTAAATCAGAGTTCCGTTCGCTGGTATTTCCTCCAGTTGGTGGCATCACAATCAATTCTCCCTGAGCCGTTCTCTCAAATTGTAAAGCATCGTTTTTGTGGCACAGTTGCCAAAATTGTTCATCTGTCAAGTCGATTTTGAGCGCCAGTTGGGGAGGTAAAGAAATCACGGGTGTTTCCATAAGGTTTGCCTAAAGTCCAAGGTTTAATCCTTACTCATTACTCATTACTCATTACTTAAGGAAGTCGTCGGCTCAATTAAACCATATCCCCTAGGACGAATAGAGCCGGAGGGAGCCGTAAATTGAGGTTGAGGCTTGAACGGATCAGGTGGTATTGATTCGCTATTGCTATTGACAAAAGGAGATAGACGACTATAGCCAAAACTTCGAGGCTCTGAGGTGGAAGTAGAGATTTGTGGAGGAGAATAGCGCGACAGGCTGGTTTGTGGCAGTTGAGGATTAGAGGTGACTTTAGAGGTGACGTTGGCGGTTAAGTTAGGCGTGAAGAGATTGGAAGTATAGGTAGGTAAGTTAGAATTAACCGACTCTATCTCCTCATCCTTGTCTGGATTGAGGATAGATGTCACTGTTGGATAGGGAGCAATCGTTGCTTCGGGTTCAGGTTGAGTGGGTTTTTGGCTCCAGTAAGGAACAGAAGAAACCAGGGGATGGGAAGCGGATAAAGGGCTTTTTTTCTCGGTTTTACCTTTTTTTCCAGATGGGGAAAGATCGAAAGAAACGGAGAGGGGAGTGGATAGGGAAGGAGAGGATAAACTGTCAATTTCTTTGCCAATTTCTTCTAAGGATAAGGTGGCAATCACTTCCTGAAGTTCTGAGTCGCTTAAAATATCCGATCCCGTGGATAAGGTAGAGTCAGATTGCTGGGATTCTTCCGATCTCGCCAGAAAAGGTTGCACGGGATCTACGGCTTTTGCTCTTTCGAGGGTATCTTTTAGGGTATTGACATAGGGAGTAATTGGACTCAGGAGAGTCTGAATATTGGTAGAAATATTCATTCCCATCTGATTGAGGGTATCTGGATTCGCCATCGGTTTCCAGAAAATGGCGATCGCCCCCGATAGGGGAATAAATACCCACCATAACCCCCCACGTCTCCAGTTTATATTCGATAACAGGGCCAATTTGGGGGTAAATAAGTTCCGAGTTTGGTGATGGGAACGTTTCATGATCGACTCTCCTTTGAGTTCCTCAAGGGGTTAGGACATTACTCTAGGCGTTCTAACCATACGCTAACATCAATGGCCAGGGTTTGGCCCAGACGCAGCAGGCGACGGCTTTGAGGCAAGTCTAAAGTCATCTGAGCTAGAGTATCCTCACTCTCTAGGGTATCTGTGCCCTCTGAGTCATTTAAGGCCGAGGTTGAGATACCAAAACAGCGAGGAATAATCTTATGGTGCAGATAACTAAAGTATAGCTCTTGACAGCGAGTTAAGCATAATCCCACCTGCAAAGTACAGGCCAGATCGATCAATCGTTCTAAGCGCTCCAGATGGCAGTTTAAGCTGTTTGGGTCATTATTTTCCAGCACTTCCCAAAATCCCAGTAAGGTTAAGCGCTCTAGGAGGTCTTGGCCATCGGGAATCGTGAGACGGCAATGGAGGGATTCGGCTTCTTTAGCGATCGCCTCTAACTCTAGCAGCAAACTCAACCCTTCTTGTGAAGCAAAATTATCCGGTTTTAAAGCTTTCAACAGACTAAAACAGCGCTGGGAAAGAGCCATACTCGCCGCCACCTGTAACTCTGCTGGTGGCGGCAGATTGTCCCGGTGAAATGCCCTTAACACCCCATAATTATCCCGATAAACTTGGGTATACAACTGATCCACCCGGCTTAAAGTTTCCTGGGTCAAAAGGGTCATGATTCGCAAGCGGTCTTCGGCAAATAGATGATCCAAACTAAAGGTTCGATCGCCAAACCACTCCGCCATGTTTAAAATAACACTGGCTGCGCTGGCTTGTTGCAGAGCATTAAACAGACTTTCTTTGATCGATAAATAGGATCGGCGGTTCGAGAACGGTTGCACGCAGCAATGGAAATCCCATCCTCCTAAATGCAAGACGGCGAAGACAAAATGACCCCCTTCCCTAGTGACTTCCGAGGTCAGGTTAATTTCTCCCACAGCTAACATCAGGGAACCCATGCGCTGGAGTTGATAATCCTGTTGTTCGACTAAATAACAGTAGAGGGAAAACTCCTTGTCCGAGGGACTGGATTTTTCCTGGGTAATCGATAACCCTTTGTGAGTGGTGGGATAGCTATTAAACAGGGAACTAATGGCAAAATGGGCCACCACTTGCTCTAGATTCACTTGGGAGGTAATCACATTTTTGTCATAGACTCCTGCCCCTGTTTCAAAGATATCGACATTACTCGGAGCCTGCCTTAATCGATCCACAAACTCAGTTTCTAAATCTTTACCCGTGACTTCCCTTGCTAACTCGATCGCCCGGCTGGCATATCGGAGTATTTGCGTTCCTTCCGGGCGGGAAATTTCCTCAAAGAACCAACCGCAACTGGTGAACATCAACAGAGCATGGCGTTGCATTTCCAACAAGCGCAAAGCCTTGATCTGTTCGCTTGGTTCTAGGGGATGGGTTTGATGGCGGCTCAAAAAGCGATCGACATTATCCCAATGGCGGTTATTGATCACCGCCACATACTCATCCCTCGCCTTCCAGGGGTCTTGGAAGATCTCATAGCCCTGAGCTTCGTAAATGTTCACCAATTCATCCCGCAGATGGTTGAGAGCATCTCGCAGAGGTCTGCGCCATTTTTGATGCCATCCCCCCCCACTGCCACAACCACAGTCTTCTTGCCATCGTCCCACCCCATGGGAGCAACTCCAAGCAGTAAGGGGTTTAAGTTGCACTTCCCAGGTGGGGGGATGTTGGCTGAGATAGTGGCTAAAGTTAGTAATTTGCCAGCCTCGGTCAGGAAACTCCCGCAGGAAGGCATAGGCGAGGGTTTTTTCCGTTCCCCCTTTGTGGTGGCCGAAGGTTTCGCCATCGGTGGCCACAGAAATGATTTGGCTGGGGCGTTCATCTGTGTGGATGGCATGGGCTAGGCGTTCGCTCAGGTCATAAGAACTACTGAGGGCATCGCTAAAGCCCATATCGCTAGAGATGGGGCCATCGTAGAAGAAGATATCTAAGTAACGACCATCGGGGATAAAGCAGCGATAGGGCCGGGTGGGATCGATGCTGGAGTCGGCTACATCATACCATTGGGGATCGGGGTTGTCTTCTGTGGGAAGGGGGCGACAATTTTGGGCTTGGGAGGGGGCGAGAATGGTAAATTTAATGTTCTCGTTGATGAGGGCTTTAACGGTGGCATAATCGATCGCCGTTTCTGCTAACCACATGCCTTCAGGATCGCGTCCAAACCGGGATTTGAAGTCGGCTTTTCCCCAGCGAATTTGGGTGTATTTATCGCGCTCATTCGCCAGGGGCATGATGATATGATTGTAAACTTGGGCGATCGCATTGCCATGGCCCCCTAATCGCTTACAACTTTTGCGATCGGCTTCAATGATCCGTTGATACACTTGGCGATCGTAGCGCTCTAACCAAGCCATTAAGGTCGGGCCAATATTGAAGCTCAGATACTCAAAATTATTAATGATCCCAACGATCTCTCCTCGGTCATTCAGCACTCTGGCAAAGGCATTGGGACGATAGCATTCATGATAGATTCGTTCATTCCAATTGTGGCAAGGGGCAGCACTCGGTTGGCGCTCAATCTCGTTTAGATAGGGATTTTCGCGGGGCGGTTGGTAGAAATGTCCGTGAATGGTGACACAGACTCCTAAATTAACTTGATCCCCTAATTCTTTGCCTCGATCCCCACCTTTTTCTAGTAAAGAAACTTCGGGAATGGGTTGTGAATCAGGAAACACTGTTCCATCGGTTAGGACTTGAGAAATAGACACCATAGTTAATCAGACCTCCAGTTAGGCAATTCAGAAATATAAGCGCTAATTAAAAACTTATTTATGGCTCATTTGTTTATAAAACTTAACATTGAGTTGCCAAAACATTGATTTTTGTATGATCGTCAATGAGCCATCTATAGTGTATCTCAGAGGGACAAATTTCTGGATGAATAAATATAAAGATATGCTTAATTAATCGAGGAGCGCTAAAGGATACAGTAGGGGCGGGTTTGAAACCCGCCCCTACAATAGACTATATACTCATACTTTCTATGCCTATTCGCCATGTCCCAATCTAAGCCTACTACCCTGTGGTCAAGTCTTCCCTGGTTTAGCTGCGGTTTATTGCTGCTTTGGATCGTTGCTTTAGGACTAAGATTTTGGGGGTTAAACCGGTTTAATACCCTGGTTTTTGATGAGGTCTATTTTGCCAAATTTGCCCAAAATTATTTAGATCGAAACCCCTTATTTGATGCCCATCCTCCCCTAGGAAAATACCTGATTGCCGTGGGAATGGCCCTGGCGGATTACTTTTCTTGGGGCGATGCATCAGTGACCAATGATTTAACCGGTTCCCTGCGCTCTCCCTGGAGCTATCGCTGGTTAAATGCTTTTACCGGATCGTTGGTTCCTTTGCTGGTTGCGGCTCTCAGTTATCAGTTAACTCACCGCAAAAGTTATGCCCTGTTATCGGCGGGATTAATGACGATAGAAGGCTTGTTTTTAGTCGAATCTCGCTATGCTTTGATCAATATTTATTTAGTGTTATTTGGATTGCTCGGCCAGGTATTCGGATTATGGGCCTTGCAAACCCGACCTCAATGGCGCACTCTAGGGCTGATTTTATCTGGGATAAGCTTTGGATTATCGGCTGCGGTGAAGTGGAATGGGTTGGGGTTTTGGCTCGGATTTTGGGGGGTTATGATCGCGATTAAGGTTTGGGAAGGTTGGGGTAAGGGCGATCGCCAATTTCCCAATCTATCCTGGTATGATCGCGCCGCCGAGTTCAAGCTGTGGACAATTCTCCTCTATGGCTTGATTGTACCTTATTTAACCTACGCCCTAGTTTGGATTCCCCATCTTCAACTCAATCCTGAGTATAGCTTCTGGCAGATGCAAGGGGAAATTATCGGCTATCATCAGCGCATTGGTGGCGGTGAGGAAGTCCACGCTTATTGCTCCTCTTGGTTCAGTTGGCCGTTTTTAATCCGTCCCGTTGCCTATTATTATCAAACGGTGAATGATGGGCAAGTCATTTTTGATGTTCATGCCTTCGGAAATCCCCTATTATGGTGGGGCGCAACAATGGCGATCGCCACCTTATCCTTGTGTCTTTTACAGCGTCATCAAGCCCCAACCCTCTTCAATCTCTCCCTCTATCTCAACATCAACTATCTCGCCAACTGGCTCCCCTGGAGCTTAGTTAGTCGCTGTATATTTCTCTATCATTACATGGGCGCTCTCCTATTCTCCATTTTAGCCCTCAGTGTTATTTTGGAGAGCTGGATGTATCATGAGCAGCCAAAATTTCGGCAGTTAGCAATAATTGCTTTAGGAATAATGGCGATCGCCTTCCTCTTTTGGCTCCCCATCTACCTCGGTCTCCCCCTCTCCCCCCAAGCCTTCCGTCTACGCATGTGGTTCAACACCTGGATTTAGCCATTGATGGGACGCTCACAGGTGCTTAAAATGGGATGGTATCCCATTCGTATCATCATAGAGCCACTGTGACTACCACTCCAATCAATCCTCCTCAAACCATCACCTCCGTACCCGATCTCCTCGGCCGGTTTGGTCAATTTGGCGGCAAATATGTCCCCGAAACCCTCATGCCTGCCCTAGCCGAACTAGAGCAAGCCTATGATCGTTATCGCCACGACCCCGAATTCCAAGCCGAACTACAAGGCCTACTCCGAGATTATGTCGGTCGTCCCAGTCCCCTCTACTTCGCCGAACGACTCACCGCACACTACCGTAAACCCGATGGCACGGGGCCCCAAATCTATCTCAAACGGGAAGACCTCAACCATACCGGCGCACATAAAATCAATAATGCCCTGGCTCAAGTTCTCCTAGCCAAGCGCATGAAGAAACAGCGCATTATCGCCGAAACCGGAGCCGGACAACATGGGGTTGCGACTGCCACGGTTTGTGCCCGGTTTGGTCTGAGCTGTGTGATTTATATGGGCGTTCAGGATATGGAGCGCCAAAAGCTCAATGTATTTCGGATGCGACTGATGGGGGCTGAAGTGCGTCCCGTGGAAGCGGGAACCGGAACCCTTAAAGATGCCACCTCGGAAGCCATCCGCGACTGGGTAACGAATGTGGAAAGCACCCACTATATCCTAGGCTCCGTGGCTGGCCCCCATCCTTACCCAATGATGGTGCGGGACTTTCATACCATTATTGGTGAAGAAACTCGCGGCCAAGCTTGGGAAAAATGGGGCGGACTGCCGGATATTCTCTTGGCTTGTGTGGGCGGTGGCTCAAATGCCATGGGACTTTTCTATGAGTTTGTGAAAGAGCGTTCGGTACGCCTGATTGGTGTGGAAGCAGCCGGAGAAGGGATTGATACCCATAAGCACGCGGCTACCCTCACCCAAGGCCAGGTAGGGGTTTTGCATGGAGCCATGAGCTATCTGTTGCAAGATGATGATGGTCAGGTGATTGAAGCCCATTCCATTAGTGCTGGCTTGGATTATCCGGGAGTTGGCCCGGAACATAGCTATTTGAAGGAAACGGAACGGGCTGAATATTACAGTGTGACCGATCGCGAGGCCGTGGCGGCTTTTCAGCGCTTATCGCAATTAGAGGGCATTATTCCTGCTCTGGAAACTTCCCATGCGATCGCCTATTTAGAAACCCTCTGCCCCCAACTTGAAGGTAATCCCCGCATTATCATCAACTGTTCCGGACGGGGCGATAAAGATGTGCAAACCGTGGCGCAATACTTGGGTTAAGTCCGGGAATGGGGGACGGGGAGACACAGAAACTCCCTACTCCCTACTCTTTAAAATAAAAAAACGCCCCACGAGTGGGCGTCCATCAGGGTGCATCAAATTCAATATAGCATAGAAATGAGGGGTGTCACCCCCCACCCCTATATTTTTTCATCAGAAGTTTTTATGGAAGCAACCAGAAGCATTGTTATAAGCTGATTTGAGTTAACGAGGCAGACGAATCGTAAAGGTTGTCCCTTCGTGTTCTTGGGATTCAAAGCTAATTTCCCCTTGGTGAGCATCAACAATGGATTTGGCGATCGCCGTTCCCAACCCTGTCCCCCCCCGTTTCCCATGGGTGACAAATGCCTCAAAGAAGTGTTCTTGAATGGCTTTGGGAATTCCATGGCCATTATCCCGAATCTGGATCACCACCCATTCCGCCTGGGTTTTCGCCGTCACCTCAATGCGTCCACCCTTACCTTCAAAGGCTTCTACTGCATTAGTAATAATATTTTGTAAAACCCGCAACAGCTTATTCAAATCGGCATAAATTTCTACTGGTTCAATATCCACAATCCACTCCACATTAGCCGACTCTAAGTACACTCGATTAAGCTTTTCAAATTGCTTAAATAACTCCGACAGTTGCATCGGTTGCCGATAGAGCGTAGCATGGCCCTTAGAAAATTCTAAAACTTCTTCCGCCATGCCCAACATGCGAGTAATTTGTGCTTGAATCAGATCGCACCATTCTTGGGTCTCTTCATCGGAGTGCATCTCCTTGAGCATAGAGCTAGAGAGCTGAATGCCATTAAAAGGGCTTTTGAAATCATGGATAATGGTATTCACCATTTCCCCCACCAACACCATTTTTTGTTTATGTACAATCTGATTCACATATTGGGTGGTTGTCATGCGAATATGGTGGATAATATGCCGAAAGAGGGCTAAGACGACTTCTCCCTTGCTGCTTTGTAAAATGTCCATCAGCTTATCCTGGGGAATTTTCGCTAAGACCGTTTCTTCAGCAGCCGTTGCTCTGGCGCTCCTGGGTTTGCCATCCAAGACCCCAAACTCCCCAAAAAAGTCATTTTCCTTAGCTAAGGCGATCGTTTGATATTTTTCGGTATCGATCATCTTGCTAAATTCCACTTGACCGGCTAAAACGAGATAGAGTCCATCAGGAACTTCACCTTCCTCAAAGATCACAGTCGGCTGCTCAAACTCAGTAATAGTCGCAAGATCGCACAATTGAGCGACTTGAGCGGGTTCAAAATAGCTAATAAACGGGTGGGATTCCAAGTTCATGGCTCACCTTGAATCTTAGATGGTAATAATGTTGATGCAATCCTAATGGACTGATTTTAGTTTACCGGACTTCAGCCCTGAGCTAAATGAATAATTGTTACTGAAGTGATATCAATTAACAATTTTCAGGTCGGACGTAATCCGAAATTAAAAGTTTAGGGAGCAAGATGCTCCCACTCCAGTAAGATCGGGGGATTTGATATCAATTAAAGCTAATTTCCCTGATGACGTTTGCGAGAGCGAATTGCAGTGCATACAATCATGAGCTGTACAACAATAACCGTCCCAATCCCCAGATATAATGCTGACCACCCATCAGCTACACCTTCTTAAGATTTGTAGGCACAATGGGATCTTGTGAATCAGGCGATGTTGAAGTCGTTTCAGCCGCAAGGGATGGGGATAGGCTGGACAGGAGTAGAATTACTACACTGATCGCAGCAAGTAATAATTGTTGACGGCGACCATGACGGTGGCCATCAGCAGTGGTAGACTGAGAGTGAAGTAAAAACATGAGTTCGATCTCAATAGTTAACTTTGGCTAGGGATCGGGCTTTTCTTTTCCCTAGAGAGGCTGAAACTCTTGATTTGTCAAGGTTTTACAGACCCATGCTCTTAGTAAAGCATTCACCCTATGGTTCTCCTGTCGAGAGTCGCCAGCAAGCTAAAAGTTTTTTTGATACTGGCTGTAATGCAGATCTGGTATAGTGTTTTCAGCGATCGCCAGCAAACTCTCCCGACTTGTTGTCGATCGACAGCAACTCATTAGCGATCGACAGCAAATTGGCGAATGTCAAAGGAAACGCAAAATTCAAAGAAGGAATATGGTTGGTTGAGCGATCGCGGCCGCGAAAAGCTCAATCGTGTTCTAGATGCCTACTTTCAGGTCAAGTGCAAAGAAAATAAAGCAAAACCTGCGGGCGATCGAACAAAGCTTAGGCGAATTCTTCGACATCAACTCGCTTCTCTTCTGGCAGCAGAGTTTTGACGAAGTACCAGAGCATTTGCCAGCACGTTTGAAAGCGCTTATTGGGCTTGCAGAACAAAAATTATTGAATCGCAAAGTGTATGAAAAACTTACTCTAGAAGTGTTTTTGCCCTACAACTATCTTGATTATCGTGTTGATGAATTGCAAATTCAAGACGAATTTGGCGAAGCCACTACATTAGGACGACAGTACGCTGTTGCCGTTCGTTCTCTGGATCGCAGCCAGAATACGACGCTATCCCTCCAACTAGGAAATCGCTACAATTTTCTGCAAACAGTGATTCGTAATCAAAACATTCGAGAATATTTTTACCCAGCAGAGAACAGCAAATCGGATAGCAATATCGACTACAAAAACTTTAACCTAGAACTCGAAAAATACATTGGATTGAAATGGCCGCATCAGTTACCAGAAGATAAAAACGATCGCCTCAAGTTATTTCAGTGTATCTTAAAATCAGGGATTCCAGTGGTGACGTGGGTGTTTGTGCCCAAGGAAGAACCTCAAGAAACGCTCCAAGCCTTCGATCGCCTGCTAACCGCCGAAAATTTAAGCAATTTCTATAAGTTCGGTCTAGAAATTAGAACGGTTCGCTGTACACAGCAGCATCCTCTGGAACATATTGGTTTATTGTGGGATTGTCCCCATCGAGTCCCACCCTTACCCCCTCCTTTGAGCATTCCTTAGTAGTAACGTCTAAACTCAACCACCCATGCCCATTATTAATTGTTAATTGTTCATTATTAATTGTTAATTGTTCATTATTAATTGTTAATTGAATTATGTCTAACTGGAAACACTTTATTGGCAACAGCGACCCGCACGACATTGGGAAAATGCCCGCTCCTCCCCCTTGGCGGAAGTTTCTGCCTCAAGAGCAATTTAATTCTAAGAAAAGTAACACGCGCTGGAGAGCCTTACAAACCTTAGCCCAAAAGAACAAACGATCGCTTGAACGGGGGCGTAGTTTTCGCATACCAGAAGGGGATACCACGATCGCCAATGCAGTCAATGCGGCTTTATACTTGCGTCGTCCCCTACTGCTGACGGGAAGGCCGGGGTCAGGCAAGACTTCATTGGCGTATGCGATCGCCTACGAGTTAAACTTGGGGCCGGTGCTGTTGTGGCCCATTACTGCCCGTTCCAGCTTAACCGATGCCTTGTATCGTTATGATGCCATAGGTCGCTTGCAAGACGCGCAGTTCAAAAAAGCAGAATTGGAACTACAAATTTTGGCGGCTAAAGCTAAACAGACAGAGGTTGACTCCGAACAGATAACTGCCCTCAAAACTGAAGAAAACTTAGGGGATTATATTAGTCTTGGCTCAGTAGGAACAGCATTCCTACCGTCGCATCAACCGCGAGTCTTGCTGATTGATGAAATAGATAAAAGCGACCTCAACTTACCCAATGATTTGCTTAACCTGTTTGAAGAAGGGGAATTTGAAATTCCCGAACTGGTGAGGCAAAAAGGAGAAGGTTCTGTATCTGTGCGAACAGAAGATGAGGGCATTAAGGCAGACATTATCAATGGTAAAGTTCAATGCTATGAATTTCCCTTAGTCGTGATGACCAGTAATGGCGAGCGCGATTTTCCTCCAGCCTTTTTGCGACGATGTTTGCGCTTGCGAATGCCCGATCCGACCCAAGAATCGCTTAAGCCGATTGTTGAGGCTCATTTTCAGCAAGATCGCCCAAACAATTGGGAGGCAGCGCAAGCAGAAGTTACCGAGAGTATCCAAGAGTTTGTTAAGAAGGTTCGGGATAAGAAGGATAATCTAGCTACTGACCAACTGCTGAATGTGATTTACCTGATGACTCAAGAAGCGACGGTGGAAGAGGGCGATCGCCAAAAACTCAAAGAACTGTTATTCAAAAAACTATCGAGTGATGCGGATCGATGAGTGTTGAGCGATTAATTGCCACATTAGGACAGGAGTTTGCACTGGGCGGTAGAGACATCGCTGAGGTGTTCTGGTTGCTAACCCAGTGGCAAACAGAGGAAGAAAAAACGGGAACTCCTCAACCTGAAGTGAGAGAACTGGTATTATCAACAGTGGGAGCAGGATCGGAAACTGAAGTTAAGCCGTATCAACCCCATGAGCCGGAGATACCAACGGTACAGATCTATCCTGAGACTTCTCCAGAAATAGAACGGGGAACCCTACCGATTGAAGCCCTACCGATCGCCGTTCCTGACCCATCGACCATTGATAATACCCTGGAATTCGTGCGATCGCTGCGTCCCCTATGCAAAAAAGTCCCTGTGCGTACTGGGGGTAAACTGAAGGTCAACGAAGCAGCAACAGTAGAGAGCATTGCCCGAACCGATATCTGGCTTCCCGTCTTAGAACCAGAAGTCGAGCCTTGGTTTGAAGTCGCCCTCATCTTTGACACCAGTCCATCCATGACGTTGTGGCAGCGCACCTTAGAAGAACTAGAATTGTGTCTCAAGCGCTACGGAGCATTTCGCGACCTGAGAACCTGGCAATTAGAGGTAAACCAGTGCCAAGAAGTTCATCTAAAAGCCAACGCCACCAGTCCCCCGCGCAGCCCCAAAGAAATCCTACCTCCAGATGGTCGCTGCCTTACTCTGATTTTCAGTGATTGCGTTGCCCCTTATTGGTGGGATGATACCTTATTCACCCCATTGACTCAATGGGCAACAGTCATGCCAACCGCCATCTGGCAAATGTTCCCGGAATGGATGTGGGAGCGCACCGCTTTGGGTAAGGGATATATGGTTTCTTTGCGGGGAACCCTATCAGGAGCGACGAGCCAACAACTACAAGCAAAGGCCTTATCTTTGTGGGATGACGAGTATTTGGACGGGGGAACCCAACTGCCGATTCTTACTACCGATCCAGAAGCAGTCAGTGCTTGGAGTCGCATGGTAGCCGGGAAACGGAATATTTCTATGGCTGGTGTGGTGTTACCACCGAAAACAGATCCCCCTGAATCCCCCTTAGAAAGCAAGGGGGGTTGGGGGGATCGAGAGAGCAGCGACAACTCCTCTATCGTCCAGAGATTTCGGTTATTCTCCTCTCCACAAGCGCGACGGTTAGCGGGATTGCTCTCTGCTGCTCCAGTCATTACCTTACCGGTGATACGCTTAATTCGCGCTGCCATGATGCCAGGAACTTCAGTGTTACCGGTTGCTGAAGTGTTTTTAGGTGGCTTGCTCAAACCGTTAGGCGACAGTCAAAGTACGGTTACTGAGCGAAGTCGAAGTATCGATCTCGTTCAATATGACTTTGCACCAGGGGTACGGACTGAACTGCTTGATAGTTTACCTAAAGTAGATGCGCTAGAAGTCCTCAATGAAGTATCGGGTTATGTGGCCGAAAGATTAGGCCTATCCCAGCGCGAATTTAGGGCATTAGTTCTCGATAGTCAGTCGGCTGAAAAAGAAGGATTACAAGCCTTTGCTCAAATAACCGCAGAAATATTGGGGCGCTTGGGTCAGGAATATGCCGAAGAAGCTGCTAAGTTTGCCAGAGCGGGAGGAATACCAGACCCTGGTTCAGAACCAACGCTACAAGAAGGTTCTTTTGACATAGCAACCATTGAGGTAGAAGAAGAAGAAACAGTTATTTTTACCTCAGATGTAGGGACTTTGGAGCGAAAAAGAAATTGGGTAATTCGCAAGCGAAAACAAGAATTTCCGGGAGTGATTGAAGAACTACCAGAGGGAGTGAAACTAGAGTTAGTGGAAATTCCCCCAGGAGACTTTATCATGGGTTCGCCGAAGGGTGAACGAGAGCATCGAGACGATGAAGGGCCACAATACAAAGTGAATGTCCCTGGTTTTTTGATGGGTCGCTATCCCATCACGCAAGCGCAGTGGAAAGCAGTGGTCAACAACGTACCAACCATTCAGCGAGAACTCGATCCTGATCCTTCACGGTTCAAAGGAGATAATCGACCGGTAGAAAGGATTTCTTGGCGAGATGCTGTAGAGTTTTGCGCTCGCTTATCTCAATACACTAAGAAACAGTATGTCCTCCCCTCAGAAGCTCAATGGGAATATGCTTGTCGCGCAGGAACCATCACCCCATTCCATTTTGGAAAAACCCTGACGACAGATATCGCCAACTATAATGGCAACTTTACTTATGGTGAAGGGCCAAAAGGAAAATATCGAAAGCAAACGACTACTGTCAGTCATTTTGGGGTAACTAACGCCTTTGGTTTATACGATATGCATGGAAATGTCTGGGAATGGTGTGCAGACCCCTGGCATAGTAATTATAAAGGAGCGCCAGAAGATGGGTCTGTATGGGATGAAAAGCATAATGATAATCGTTATCATGCCTATAATGATTTTTTAGTCAACCTTTTGGGGAGCGATCACCGCAGAATCCTACGCGGTGGTTCTTGGTACCTCAATCCTAGGTACTGTCGCTCTGCGATTCGGCTCTTCAACAATCCCGTCAATCAGCTCAACGACGTTGGTCTGCGGGTTGTCCGTCTCCCCCCCAGGACAATTTAGCCCTCTGCTCTTTTGCCCTTTTGCCCTTTGCATGTTTCTCGCCAGAGGCGAGTCGAAATTTTTGGCAAATATTGACTTAAAGATCAACCTTATGGTTTTCCTTGAGGGTCGTTTATAAAATTCAGTTGTAGCCTGTATTCTACCATGGAAGATCAACCCATAGTTAGCTCCATGTAAAAATATATGAACAAATTGCCTATTATCCAGAAAACCTATGATTTGATTAAATGGTATGTTCCTATCCTGAATCGCTTACCTCGCGACCATAGGTTTACATTGGGAGAGCGATTAATCCATAACTTGTACAGTTTCTTAGAAGATTTAATTCGAGCCAGATTCACTAAAAAAGAGCGGTTGAGTCGTTTGCAAGAAATCAACATACAACTCGACATTATTCGATATCAAACTCGTTTGCTCTATGACTTTGACCTCATGGGAGAGAGTCGCTACGAATACGTCAGTCAGAAAATTAATGAGATTGGACAGGACTTAGGAGCATGGATCAAACAAAATCAGAAGTCTTTACCCTCCTAAATTCCTGATGAAACGCTATAATCACCTCTGGGCAAAAATCCTAGCCTGGGAAAACTTACTATTTGCTGCTCGCCGCGCCCAGAGAAGTAAACGATTTCGGGATAACGTATTAGAGTTCAATTATAATTTAGAACCCAACTTATTGCAACTCCAAGCCAAATTAAAAGACAAGACTTATCAATCTGGAGCCTATAGAACCTTCAACATATACGATCCCAAGCCTCGGTTAATTTCTGCTGCTCCGTATCGAGACCGAGTGGTACATCATGCCCTCTGTAATATTATTGTTCCCTTAATCGAACGCTCTTTTATCACGGATACCTATGCCAACCGTTGGGGATATGGAAGCCATCGTGCCCTGCCACGTTTTACAGACTTTGCGCGTTCAAGTCGTTATATTTTGCAATGCGATATTCGCCGATATTTTCCCAGCATTGACCACGAAATTCTCAAGACCAAGATTCGCCGAAAAATTAAATGTGAAGACACCTTGTGGTTGATTGATACGATTATTGATGGCAGCAATCCCCAAGAGTCTGTCATTGACTATTTTCCTGGAGATACATTGCTAACTCCTCTGTGCCGACGGAAAGGATTACCCATTGGCAACTTAACCAGTCAGTTTCTGGCTAACTTCTATCTCGATAGCTTTGACCACTTTGTGAAAGAAAACCTAAGATGCCACCAATACTTGCGTTACGTTGATGATTTCGCTTTGTTCAGTAATGACCGCGAGTTTTTAGTGGCAGCCAGACCCGCAATAGAAGAGTATCTAACCACCATGCGGCTCAAAATTCATCCCATTAAAAGCCAACTGTTTGAAACGCAATATGGTGCTAACTTTGTAGGATTCCGAGTCTTCCCAGATCGAATTCGGGTTCGTAGTGATAACTTGAGACGAGCAAGAACAAGACTCAAGCAAATGCAAGAAGATTACCATCAAGGAAATCTTTCATCAGAAAAACTAGAACAACGACTGCAAAGCTGGAAAGCTCATCTAGATCATGGGGACACTTATCGATTGAAAGAATCGATTTTCCAAACTTATCAATTTTTCCCTCCTGATTCTCAAGAACTGCCGATTGAACTATAGTAAGTCTAATTAAGAATGGGACATGCTTGTAGGGGCGAACGGCCGTTTCGCTTCGCGACATGAACGCCCCTACAGATACGGTCGTTGTAGATATATCGTGTTGTTCTATTCTTATTTAGATCTACTATATTGTACAGATGGGACAGGCATTGAAGCGGTGGTTCTTGGAACAACAATCCTAGGAACTGTCGCTCTGCGATTCGGAACAACAACAATCCCGACAATCAGAACAACAACATTGGTCTGCGGGTTGTCCGTCTCCCCCCCAGCACTCTTTGCGTGCCAGAGCTGGCAGATGGGAATCTGTCGGGCGTGCCGAAGAAGAGTCCAGACCTGTTCCAGTGATGTTGCCTGGCAGCATCCGAAAATCAACTGGAGTCGGGTAGCCTAGTAAGCGTTGCTGAACCGTTACTTGACTCCGCCCCAACCCAACTATAACAAGGGACAAAGGATGGTGGATAATGGGTGATGAGTACAACTGTTCGTTGGTTTCCTCTGTTATACAGTCGAGTATAATGCTCAACCCCCTCCACCACAACATTCTTCTATTCGTTGTTTCGGCTGTCGCCGACATGAAAATTGTTCATTGTTAATTGTTAATTGTTCATTGCCATGAGCGTTGTTGTCCCTGATGAAATCTTAACAGTAACCCGCATGACTGAGGCTGAAATGCGTCAAGAAATTGCGGTTATGCTTTTTGAGCGTGAGAAGCTTACACTTGCCCAAGCTAGTCGATTTGCCCGAATACACCGGGTTGCATTTCAGCACCTACTTGCTAGTCGTCGTATCCCCGTGCATTATGGGGTCGAAGATTTTGAACAGGATATTCAAAACCTACGGGAGATGGGTAGATTGTGATTATCGTTAGTGACACATCACCCATTAACAATCTCGCTGCGATCAATCAGATCAGTCTTCTTCATCAACTATACGGAATGGTTCTGATTCCTGAAGCTGTTTATCGAGAACTCACTGATCCTAATTTTCCTGTGGCAGGTGCGACCGAAGTACAAACCCTTGACTGGATTCAAACTCGTGCTGTTAGCGATTGCACACTCGTCGAAGCTCTGAGTAACGAACTTGATATCGGAGAAGCAGAGGCGATCGCCCTAGCAGTCGAAATTCAAGCCGAGCAAGTTTTGATTGATGAACGCCGAGGCCGGCTCATCGCAAGTAGGCTGAATCTCCATTACACAGGTATCCTGGGAATCTTGGTCGAAGGGAAAAATCAAGGCTTGATCGCGGAGGTCAGACCTTTATTGGATGCGTTGATCGGTGAAGCTGGATTTTGGGTTGCAGAACCTTTGTATAACAGTGTTTTGCAACTTGTTAACGAAATTGAAAAACGTTGTTAATTGTTAATTGTTAATTGTTATGGTTAGACTCACAATCCGGAAGTCAAGGGGAACAGCCCAATACTACATAGAAAACCTAGGAAATAATATCGAGCTAGAAATGGTGAAAATCCCCCCAGGAACATTTGTCATGGGGTCACCTGAAGATGAACTAGAGCGTGACAATGATGAAGGGCCACAGCATGAGGTGAGTGTAGGAGAGTTTTTTTGCGGTCGCTACCCCATTACTCAAGGTCAATGGAAACAAGTGGTAGAGAGTACGGAAAAGATTGACCGAGAGCTTAATCCAGACCCTTCAAATTTTAAGGAAGATTATGAAAACTATGACTGTTGGAGCCGTCCAGTAGAGCAAATATCCTGGCATGATGCCCAAGAGTTTTGTAGGAGGCTGAGGCAAAAGACCGGAAGAGATTACAGACTGCCGAGTGAAGCGCAATGGGAATATGCCTGTCGAGCGAATACAACAACTCCATTTCACTTTGGAGAAACGATAACAACGGATTTAGCTAATTACTGTGGAGAAGATCGAGAGATATATGGAAAGCATTACAGTGGTTCCTATGGGAGAGGGCCAAAAGGAGAATATCGTCGACAAACGACTCCCGTAGGGTATTTTCAAGTGGCAAATAGCTTTGGTTTGTACGATATGCATGGGAATATGTGGGAATGGTGTGAAGATGATTGGCACTCAAATTATGAAGGCGCACCAGGAGATGGGAGTGCGTGGCGATCGCAGGAATCATATACTACAAAAGTAGTACGCGGTGGTTCTTGGGGCAGCAATCCTAGGGACTGTCGCTCTGCGATTCGGCTCAACCTCGATCCCGACGCTCAGTTCTACAGCAGCATTGGTCTGCGGGTTGTCCGTCTCCCCCCCAGGACTTAATTGCCCTCTGCTCTTTTGCCCTTTTGCCCTTTGCATGTTTCTCGCCAGAGGCGAGTCGATTTTTTTGAGCGATTTTTAACTAGAGTAACCAACCTTACTTTTATCTAAATTGAGATCGCCCAAGATAATCTTGAATCATTGATTCTCTTCGCCGTCTGAGTATAATGGTATTTTCGATCTATGTATAGAGGCGATGGCCATGAAAGTCCAATTGAAACAGCATTTTCCTTTGTTCGTCTTTGGTTTGGTCACCTTTGCTCTGCTCTATGGTTGTGCATCATTATCCCAGCCTCAACCCTCTCAAGGAATGTTAATGGATGTTGCTACTAATCTAGTTACCCAAAAGTTCGTCAATTCCTCTTGCGAAGAGTTATCACAGATAAAGTCTGCTGATCCAAATGAGGCTTCCGGCCCAGAAGCAGCATTGCAAAAGAAAGCCATAGAAATGCTGCGGAATAATCCGCAAGTGCGCGAAGAATTTATTAATCGTGTTGCGCCACAAATTGCTAACCGGATGTTTGAATGCGAGCTGATTCCCTAGTTGGGGTAAAGCGGTTAAACTATAGTCATATCAAGGAATTGCAGGAGTGCGAGCATCTTGCCCGCTACATTAACCAAACACGCTCCCACTCCTTTGTCAAGCACATTCCCAGAAAAATTATTCATTGTTCATTGTTAATTGAAAAACATTGATCATTGGTAACATTCATGTTACCGTAACTAAGTGTTAATCCCACTCCCAAGTCTATGCCGATTCAAATTCCGATTGACGATCGCCAAATTGCCCAGTTCTGCGATCGCTGGAAGATTACGGAACTCGCATTATTTGGTTCGGTCTTGCGAGAAGATTTCGATCGCGATCGCAGTGATGTTGATGTTTTGGTTTCCTTTGCCGAAGATGCCCGTTGGACTCTGCTGCATTTGGTAGACATGGAAGATGAATTACGGGAAATATTTGCCAGAGATGTCGATTTAGTCGAACGTCAAGGTATTGAACAAAGCCGAAATTATCTGCGGCGCAAAGCAATTTTAAGTTCCATCAAAACGATTTATGCAATCTCGTGAGATCCACTACTTACTGGATATGCTAAATGCAGCCAAGTTAGCTCGGGATTTTGCTTCCGGGATCGAGTGGGAAGATTTTGAAGCGGATCTCATGCGCCAAGCAGCCATTACTCGCGAAATTGAAATTATTGGAGAAGCTGCTCGGAGAATTTCTGAAGAGTCTCAAGCGGAAGTTCCCGATACAGCGCTTCGCGCGGTAATGAGGTACAGTCGAAAAAGATCTCCCTAAATCCCCCTTAAAAAGGGGGACTTTGACTGCCCCCTTTTTTAAGGGGGGTTGGGGGGATCGAAATGTACCGCATAGCAGCGAAAACTGCTGTATTCCTTGGCATCAAATTATTGGAATGCGAAATCGGATTGTTCATGAATACGATCGCTTAAATTTAGCGACAATATGGCAAACGGTTCAGAATGCATTACCAGAATTAATTATGATTTTAGAAACTCTGATCCCTCCTGAAGAAGTGTAGGAGTTTGATGTCACTCTTTTGTCAAGCACCGTCCCAGAAAAACTGTTCATTGTTCATTATTCATTGTTAACGGTTGTAACCGGTTAAATAACAAATTCGCCGCCAATTGATTACCCTTTAAATTCCAATGGGTATCCCGCAACAGATAAAGGACTTCCTCTTTCCCCGCTTCTTGAAACGGCTCTAACATATCCAAATAGTCAATACCATGAGCTTTCAGAGTTTCAATCACCACTTTTTGAGGCAGTTCTAGATCGTAGTCTTCCGGATTGAGTTGATAAGCAGTAAAAATTTTTTCGGCTAAAGTGGAATTAACTTGATATTCTGAAGGATAAATCGCCACCAGAAAGGGTATATTTTCTGCTTTCAAAATTTCTGCCATTTCTACTACTGCTTGCAGAGAATATTCAAACTGAGGTGTAAATTTTCCCCCTTGATAGTCAGCAATATGATTGATTTCCAATTTCCAGCGTTCAATCTCTAAAAAAGTTTCTTCTGAATACATCGGTGGGGGTTCTGGACTGGGGCTAGGAGTAGGCGTTTCTTGGGCAACTGCTCCTTCTATGAGTTCAAGCTTTCCTTGATTTTGCTGTTGAGCTTCTTGCAATTTCAGTTGCTCTTGAAACACTCGATAGCGCTGTTGCAAAAACAACCAAACCCTAGATTGGCCGATCAAGGGATATCCAAAGAGTTTCACTTCCTTAGTGCGATCGACATCAATAAACGTATCGTTGAGAACAATCCGTTTTTGATTCACCGGGGTATGTAAATCATTGCCCACAAAAAAGCCCAAAACCACTAAATCGGGATTGAATTTTAGCCCATATTTTTTGAGCATCCCTAAATACATGGGTGGATCAGCCATGGGAAAACCCACATTAATTACATCCACTTTAGGCGATCCATAATGGGCTTCAAACTGTTTTTCCAGAATTGCCGTATAGTTACCGTCTAAATTTCCTGCCCAGCTATAGGAATCTCCAATCACAACAATGCGGTAGTTCCCCGGTGTTTTCTCTAAGGGATAATCGCGATCGTTAAATCCATATGCATTGGTTCCAGGAGCATCAGGATTCACTCGAAATCCCAGATCTGGATCGTACTGAAAAAAGCCCTTAAATAGATAAGGTTCCGTCACAATCATAAACAATTCTGCCGTCAACCAAGGAACCCCAATCCACAAGAAACCTAAAAGTCCCCAATGGATGAACTTACGCCCATTCAGTTTTTGCCTCTCTTTGGTTTTATTTGCTTTCAACATAATCTAACAAATTCCGATATAAAATATCTGAGGCTAATTGATTACCCGCCGGATTCCAATGGGTATCTCTGAGTAAGTATAAGGTTTCGGTTTGACCTGCTTGACGGAACCGATCGAGCATATCAATATAGGGGATTCCCTCTCGATCGAGAAACTCAATCAGCAACTTTTGCATCAATTCTAGGTCGTAGTCTTCCCGATTCAGCTTATAGGTTTCAAACAGTTGATCGACTAAGGCTTGATTCACTTGAAATTCATCGGGATAAATCGCTACCTTAAAGTCGATTTGGCGCTCCGCCAAAAATTGCTTCATTTGGGCAATACTGTCAAACAGATACTTGATTCTATCATCATATTTCCCCTCAGCGTGCGCTCTGAGGTTACAAAATTCTAATCTAGCGCGTTGGATTTTTAAAAATGTATCTTCTGTAAATGTCCCCTGCTCCTCCTCTGGAGTTAGGTTAGCCCATGCCGGTTGTTCAATAACCGCCGTTTCTCGAAATACTTTGTATTTTTGCTCGATAAACATCCAGAGGCGAGACTTGAAAATAATGGGATAGCCTAAAATCTGAATTTCCTTGCGCTTATCAATGTCAATTTGCGTATCATTGACCACAATCCGTTTGCGGTAGGGGTCAGCATCAATGAAATCATTACCTACAAAGACACCCAAAACCACTAAATCGGGCTGATATTGCAAGCCGAACTTTTGCAACATAATTAACTGTTCGCCCGCATGAGTCATGGGATAACCCGCATTAATGACTTCTACAGGAGGTAAATCTGGGGTTTGAGCGAATTGGTTCTCTAGAAGGGTTGTGTAGTTGCCCTCTAGACCCCCCGCCCAGTTGAAGGAATCCCCCACAATCATCATTCTCACCGTTCCAGGAGTGCGTTCGAGGGAATAGTCTTGGTCGTTAAACCCAAACTGGTTCGAGCCTAAAGTATTCGGTCTCACCCGAAATCCCATATCGGGATCATACTGGTAGAAACCCTTGAAGAGTAGGGGATCGAGTAGGATCATGGCCAATTCAACTGTAATCCAAGGAATGCCGATCCAGCAGAGCAAGAGGAGGGCAATTTGAGAGATTTTATTGACTTTGAGAGGTTTTGTCGGTTTAATCATTAAGAAAGTTTACAAGGTGAACTCACCTGAAGGGCCTGCCAGGCGATCGTAATCATTAAGGTAGTCCAAAATGAGAGCGAACCCAAGGTTCGTCTTTCCTAAAAACAGCGAACATAGTGTCTATAGAGTAAACCCTAAGTTACAATCTCTATTCATGATCCCAAAAAAATCCCAAAATTGGCTTAAATTAACTGGCGTAGGGGTGAACTAATGAAGATCCTAGGAATTTCAGCGTTTTATCATGATAGCGCGGCGGCGATTATCTGCGATGGCGAGATCGTTGCCGCAGCGCAGGAAGAGCGATTTTCACGCAAGAAGCACGATCCCAGGTTTCCGAAACATGCGATCGCCTATTGCCTGGAAACCGCCCAAACCACGATCCCTGACCTAGATCATATCGTCTTCTACGACAAACCCCTACTCAAATTTGAGCGGCTCCTAGAAACCTACCTCAGCTATGCCCCCAGAGGGTTTCGCTCATTCCTAGCCGCCATGCCCGTCTGGTTAAAAGAAAAGCTCTATCTGAAAACCCTACTCAGAACCGAACTCTCAGAACTGGGACAATGCAAGAAAACCGAGCTGCCCAAACTGATGTTCACCGAGCATCACCAGTCCCATGCTGCCTCTGCCTTCTTCCCCAGTCCCTTTGAACGAGCTGCCGTCCTCTGTCTGGATGGAGTCGGCGAATGGGCCACCACCACCGCTTGGCTCGGCGAAGGAAATCAGCTCATTCCCCAATGGCAAATCGACTTTCCCCACTCCTTGGGCTTACTCTATTCTGCCTTCACCTACTACACCGGCTTCAAGGTCAACTCTGGGGAATACAAACTCATGGGACTCGCCCCCTATGGGGAACCCAAATATATTGACACCATCCTCAGCAACCTGATTGATGTCAAAGAGGATGGTACATTTCGGTTAAACATGGATTACTTCAACTATGCCACCGGTCTAACCATGACCAATAGCAAGTTTGATGACCTGTTTGGCGGCCCTCCCCGGAAACCGGAAACCCCCATCAGTCAGCGCGAAATGGATATCGCCAGTTCCATTCAGTGGGTGACCGAAGATGTGGTTCTCCGTCTGGCAAATACGGTGAAAACAGAACTGCAAGTTGAAAACCTCTGTTTAGCGGGTGGGGTTGCCCTCAACTGCGTGGCCAATGGTCGGATTTTACGCGAATCTGGCTTTAAGGAAGTTTGGGTACAACCGGCTGCGGGCGATGCCGGTGGAGCATTAGGCGCTGCCCTCTCTGCTTGGTACGAGTATCACAGTATGCCCCGCACCGTGAAACCGGAGAAAGCACCGGTGATGGTCAGCAGTGCCAAGGAAACAGCCACGGCAACCGTGGGAACTCTGAGCCAAGAAAAAATAGCCACGACTGCACAAGACCAAATGCGCGGGTCATACTTGGGGCCAAAATTCTCTGATGCTGAAATTCTCGACTATCTGGACTTGGTGAAAGCCTCCTATGTGCGCCTTGATGATGCTGAACTGATGCCCCGGTTGGCCCAAATTTTGGCCGATGAGCATGTGGTGGGATGGTTCCAAGGGCGGATGGAATTCGGCCCCCGTGCATTGGGCGGACGCTCCATTATTGGCGATCCCAGGTCGCCGAAAATGCAGTCAGTAATGAACCTGAAAATTAAGTATCGGGAGTCTTTCCGTCCCTTTGCCCCTTCAGTTTTGGCCGAGCGCGTATCGGACTATTTCGAGCAATACAGCCCCAGTCCCTATATGCTGATGGTGGCTCCGGTGAAGGAATCGTTGCGTATTCCCATGACCGAGGAGCAAAAACAACTGTTTGGGATTGAGAAGCTGAATATTCCCCGCTCTGAAATTCCAGCCATTACCCATGTAGACTATTCGGCCCGTATTCAAACGGTTCACCGGGAAACGAACCCCCGCTATCACAGCTTAATCAGTCATTTTGATAAACTCACGGGTTGCGGTCTGATTGTGAATACCTCGTTTAATGTGCGCGGAGAACCGATTGTTTGTACTCCGGAAGATGCGTATCGCTGCTTCATGCGGACTGAAATGGATTATCTGGTTCTGGAAAACTTCTTGCTGGCTAAGACTGACCAACCTGCTTGGGAAAAAGATGAGTCTTGGAAGACGGAGTTTGAGTTGGATTAGGTTTTTGATTCCCCCAAGCTCCCTGAAAAATGGGGGAATGGAGGAATGGGGGAATGGGGAGAATTTGACACCACTTTCCTCGCTATCGAGGTACATTTCGATCGCCCCAACCCCCCTGAAAAATGGGGGCAGAGACAAAAGTCCCCCTTTTTAAGGGGGATTTAGGGGGATCAAAACCCCTGAGAAAATCAACCATAAATATTAATGACTATGCATCCAATCAAAAAACTCAATACAAAAGAACTGCGCCAATTTGGTCTCCTGTTTGGAGTCATGGTGGGTTTGGTTTTCGGGATTATTTGGCCGTTTCTCCTGGGTCATAATAGCGGAATTTGGCCTTGGATTGTGTTGGCGGTGTTCTGGGTTTGGGCGTTAGTTGCGCCGACAACTCTCGACCCGTTTTATCAAGGTTTTGCTCGCTTTGGGTTGGTGATGGGTTGGATTAATACCCGCTTGATTTTGGGGATTATTTTTTATGTCATCATCACGCCGATGGGTTTTTTCCGGACAAAGTTTGGAGGTGACCCCATGCGTCGTGAATGGCGCAAACCGGTTGATACCTATCGGATTCCGTCCCATCCTAGACCGGCGAAGAGTCTAGAATATCCCTTTTAGTTAAGTTTTAAGTTAAACCAATTGGAGTTTTGTATATGGAATTTTTTGAAGATCTTTGGGCTTTCTTAGGGGAGCGGAAAAAGTATTGGTTGTTGCCGTTGATTATTAGTTTGGTGATGGTGGGTGCTTTGATTATCCTTAGCCAAGCTTCTGTAATTGCGCCGTTTATTTATACTTTGTTCTAGGGGCTTGGTAAGCTTAAGGCGTTCCAATTAATGGGTTAAGAGAGGCGGGCAAGATGCTCGCACTCTTTACTCTTGATCCTGAGATTTCAGGCAGCGAGCAAGATGCTCGCACTCCTGGAATCTCTTGTGGGAGCGTCCCGCTCCCTATGATGATTAATTCCCTCGTCCTAACTCTTGGGATCGCTCGTAGGCGGCTAAAACTGCCTCGATTAAGGCCGATCGCAGGCCGCCTAATTCGAGTTGCCGGACTCCGGCGATCGTGGTTCCTCCGGGACTGGTGACCCGATCTTTGAGTTCTCCGGGATGTAAGCCGGTTTCTTGGATCATCTGGGCTGTCCCCAGAACGGTTTGCAGTGCGAGTTGGGTGGCGATCACCCTCGGTAGTCCGGCAGCCACTCCACCATCCGATAATGCCTCAATGGTCAAAGCCACAAAGGCTGGCCCGGAACCGGAAAGCCCAGTTACAGCATCCATGAGGCTTTCGGGCACTTCTACCACTTCTCCCACGGCGGATAATAGGGTCTTCGCTTGGGCTAACCGATCGGCAGTGGTATGGGAACCGGAGGCGATCGCGCTCATTCCCGCACCTACAGTAGCCGGAGCATTGGGCATGACGCGAATGATACTGCTATTCGGAAAGGCTGCTTCTAGCTTACTAATGGGCACTCCCGCTAAGATCGACACCAGTAAGGGCAATTTTACCCCAGATAACTCCGTAGCAATTTTGGCAAACACTTGGGGTTTAATCGCCAACAGCACCATCTCCGTTGCTTCTGCCACCTCCCGGTTATTGTCCGTCACTTGGACACCATAGCGATCGACCAACTCCTGACGGCGTTCTGACCGGGGTTCACTCACCCGTACCTGATTTCCGCTATACATTTTTTGGGCCAAAATGCGGGATAAAATCGCCTCTGCCATTACCCCGCCGCCAATTATACCCAGTTGCACCATAATTTTTATTCCCTGCTCCCTATTCCCTGTTCCCTTTTAAAAAAGAAAAAGAGTAGGTTTAGGTATGTTGCACGAATGCTTGCCCCCAACCTAACTCATTCATTTCTCTTTGCCTCCAACTCCTAAGCCATTTGAGCCGGGTTATCCGTCCAATTGGGAGAAGGGGAGGATGGAGAACGCACGGGACGGACTTGAGACTGGGAATTTTGACTGCCACCGATTTGAGTTTTCACACTCACACAGCTTGGTGTGAATAAGAAAATACTTTCACCAATTCGTTCTTGGTGACCATCAATGGCGTAGGTTCCTCCAGCGACAAAATCTACCGCCCGTTGGGCTTGATCGGGGTCCATCATCGTTAAATTCAAGACCACTGATTTTCTTTCCCGCAAAGCTTGGATTGCTTGGGGCATTTCTTCAAATGAGCGGGGTTCCATAACCACCACTTCGGACATAGCATTGGCTGCTCCAGGCATCCCAATTACATTGTTCATTGGCGCTGCTGCTCCTGGTGTTTGTGGATCGATACCCATTTCTGGGCGTTCCCGCAACCGTCTTCTGGGTTGAGGTACTTCCTCTATCTCCGGTTGGGGATTGTCTTCTTTGTAGATGTTCTGATACTCTTGAGCATCTAATTCATCATCATACCCGTAATCATATACAGGCTCATTCAGACCTACAAAGTCTCTGAGTTTGGAAAATAAATTCATCGTTGATAGAACCTCCTTAGCCTGGTACTGAGATCTTCAATTACCCACCATGCAGTCTAGCAAGAAAGCTTCCATTTTCTTGCATCAATTGTAAATTGATGACTCCAGGGAGCTGTTTTACACAGCATTCGGGGACTTTTCCGCCGCCTTGGCGATCGCAGGGGGAGCGCTCTCCAGAGTCGAGGGGATTGCCCATTTTAGCCAATCTCAGGCTCCTTACGTCTGGAGTCTGAGCAACTATAGGGCGCTCAAGTTTTAAGGGGCTGTTCATGAAGATGAGGGAATACTGACAATGGGTTTTAAACCGGCGAATCACTATTTTGCCGATCTTGATATCTTTTAGGGATGTCGTTGCCCAAAGAGGGTAGTTCCCAGACGGATCAGGGTTGCTCCTGCTTGGATCGCCAGGGGATAATCTGCTGACATGCCCATGGATAGGTGGCGCATTTGAAGATTTGACCAATCTTGTTGTTTAATTTTATCAGCTAATTTTGCGGTTTGTCGGAAAATCTCCAAAGTCTCCTCTGGATTTAATCCCAAGGGCGGAATACACATTAGGCCTTGAATATCCAAGCGATCGCAGCGATCCAGAATGGGTAAGTCATTGAGCAATTCGGGGACATCCCAGCCAAATTTTTGCGGATCGGGGGCTATTTTAACTTGCAGACAGATTTTCGGTTTCGTTTCTAAGCCTTGGGCTAACTCATTGAGCTGTTCGGCTAATTTTAGGGAATCCACCGAATGAATCCAGGCAAAACTGGCGATCGCCTTTTTGGCCTTGTTACTTTGTAAATGGCCGATGAAGTGCCAGGTAATATCCGTTAAGTCCTTGAGTTCTTCTTGCTTGTCGAGACTCTCTGGGATTCGACTTTCTGCAAAATCCCGAATTCCTGCGCTGTAAGCTTCCCGAATCTTTTCACTCTCGACTGTTTTACTCACAGCGATCAAACGCACCCGATCTGGAATCCTTGAGCGAATGCGATCGATCCGATCAGCTATGGAGTTCTGTAAATCACTCATTGGAACGTTCGCTTATGAACCACCATTAATTCATCATAAAGGGAAAGTTTACCTTCGCGCCGCAGCGATCGCAGACGATTTTCTAACATAATCCGAGCTTCCCCTCTTGTTACGGACTCAAATTTGAGTCCCTCTGGGCTGATAATCACAACAAAAAACAATCGTTGGGCATATAACGTAGTGAAGAGTTCTTTACGATCTTCAAGCACACAAACCCTAAACAACAAACCAAATGTAGGATGACTCAGATAAGTTTCGCCAGACATTCACATTAACACTGGGGTGAAAAAATTGGGGATAACTGCTCAAACTGTTCGCCTTGAACAAAAGGGTAGGAATTTTCTGGCATCGTGGGGACAGGATTAAGATTGAGAACCCAGACTTGACTAAGTTTATGACCCTCTAAACCTGTTCCACTTCAGCCAATCCTGCCCTTGCGAACCATTCAAGATTCCCTGGGCTAGTAAATACCTATAGAGTTTGATGGATCTTCAAATTCTATAGTCTATTCTCATGAGCAAGTCTACCTTACTCTACCAAAAGATGGTCACTTGTGTAGATGTTTTTCGCAACTCAATCTCAAAGCCATCAATTAAGCTTTTATTGAGATTTCTACCGCCACCTTAGCTCATTTGCCCCCAGATCAGACGAGCTAACCATAGCGCCCCTAAACTGAACAGAGCGACTCCATCACAGAGCTGCCACTGAAACTGATACCATTCTACCTTATGCTCATTGGGTTGGGTAAACCCTCGCACATCCATGGCGCTAGAAATTTGAGCGGCTCTCAGCAGCAAGTTTTCTAGCAGTCGCTCCACCACCAGTAACCAAACTTGTGACGATCGCTTTAAGCCCAACTTCTTCCAATTAATGGCGCGGGTATTAATGGAGCGAATTAAATTTTGCACCTCTTCCAGCACTAAGGCAATAAACCGCAAGGAGAGGGTCAAAGTGAGAGTGATTTCTGTTACTGGAACTCCCCACCGTTTCAGGGGAGACATCCAGTTATCTAGAGCTGCTGTCACCTCTTCGGGGGCAGTCGTGAGCAGGAAAAGACCCGTACTATAAATAACGGTAAAAATCAAACTGCCTAAGCGTAATCCCAGATCTAGGGATAACCGAGTGATGGTTAATTGGCTAAATCCGAGGTTCAGGGTAAGTAGGGTATAGCGATAGGATGTCGGTTGTAATAAGGAGTCTTCTACAGCAGGTAACCGGGGTTGATGGACAACGGTTAACCCATCGGGTGCAACAATGGTAATGAGGACGATCAGACTTCCGAGCATCAATAACCATCCCAGTTGTTGTTTCAGCACCCGCAAGGGGATAGATGTGGTGAGGGTAATCAAGATCAGGCAACCCACCAGGATCAGACGAAAGGGGGTATTAGCCAGGACTGGGATCGCCAGAAAACTGAGTAACCCGATCAGTTTGACTCTGGGATCGAGTTGATGTAACCAGGTTGTAGGATTTTCGAGATAGAGACCAATGGGGAGCGATCGCAGTAAATCCATGTTGACATAGAGTAGGGAGTAGGGTGCATAACCTAACTTATCCTACAACTTTATACTTTCAATGTTCCTGATTTAACGAAAAAAGAGGAATTTTGTTTAGAAGCAGCGCTTGAAAGTTCGGGGATTTTGGATAAATCCGGTGGAGGAAGAGGAGCAGTTATAGGTTGAGTAATATCGCGGCCGATTAAGCGTTTGGATAGGCAAGCTATTCGAGGATTTGCACGCATTTGAGCTTCAACTATCCCAAAAATATGCATATCCACATACTCTTGACTGACGGGATCATATAAGTGTTCTTTCATGATTCCTTCGAGGACAAATCCTCCAGAAACTAAGCAGGTATGAGCAACCTGATTATATCCATAGCTATAAGCATAAAATCGATGTAAATGGTAGGCATTAAAAATCAAATCTCCCATTAATAAACAGGCTTCTACACCATGACTAACAGAGCGATGTTGCTGGTCAAAGATCCCGATTAATAATTCTGCTTTTCGATGTAAAGGGGTATAGTCAGCCGCCGCAATAATGCCGATCGCCCCATAGGTCTTGTGAATGAGCAAACATTCCAGATAACCGGTTTGGGCAGGACTACCATGAGATCGCCGAATCAGCTTTTCTCGCACCTGCTCCACCGTTTCTGCGCGATCGTTCAGGCGAAATAAGCGCATAAAATCATAGCGCGAGTACATTTTTTCAAACAGCAAAGGCGCATCATCGGGTATCGTTCTTCTCAAGGTTAGAGACCGGCCTTGGTGTATAATCAGAGAATTAAGATCCATAATCATTTTTCTGGGTAGGGGCGGGTTCACCAAGAACTTCGATGCATAACGACAATTTAGGTAAACCCGCCCTCCATAATATTAATAAACTGTTATAACAAACCCGGATAAAATAAACGATAAAACCAACTGAAATTTTGTTGAATCGTCACTTCAAACCGGTTGGGCAGAGGATAGCGAACCAGAGGGCGATCGCCATCATAAGCTTCTTCACCATACTGACTGAATGAAGCGGGAGACCTCGGTAACAGAGCAGAACTGCTTAAATCAGCCGTAATAGGGGTAAGATCTAGCCATTTGAGTAACTCCGTCAACACCTCTTGAGGATCGCTCATTAAATGCTCGTACACCACATAAAAGAGCCGTTGTTGCAACGTTTCTTCTAAGTCTTGCACTTGCTCCAAGGTATTCAGGAAAGAACCCATCCGACTCGAAGCAGAAAAAAGTTCTTTGGCTCGTTCAGTCCGTGAGAGATCGGCGATTTTTTCTGGAAAATCTAACAACAGAGTCTTCTGATGCTGGCGTTCAATGGTGGCATACACTTGTCCTAATTCCCGCACACAGACCACCATTTTACAATTAGGATCGAGTAAATAGATTAAGTCTAAATGTTGCAGCCATTGGGGATGAAAATCAACGATCCAAGGCTCAGACACCTGGGAGTACCAACCCTGGATAAAGCCTTGGATACCGTGGTGCGATCGCCCCATTGTCCCCTGAAAATCCTGGCTTAACAAGTCCTTAACATGGGAATGAGTAGAAATAAATGACCGGAAATTCACCAGCAAATCGCACAGGGGAGAAGCGCTCAAGTCGCTATACACCTCTGGATGCTGATTCAACAGTTGGCTCAAAAACCCACCTCCAGAGCAAGGGAGTCCAGTCAGATAGAGAAAACGGAGGTTAGTCATAATCCAAGAACAATTGTTTTAGGGTAGCCAATTTTCATCCAAAGCCTCCTCTAACGTAAACTCAGGAGAATCGGGAATCAGTCCTTCATCCAACTCGCTCGCTGTCAGAAAGAGCTTTCTTCCATTTCGATACTGCTTAACAAAATTCTCCTCTAAAAATAGTTTCAGACTTGGACTACTGTCCAATTCTTCTGCAATTTCAATCCGAAAATTGGTGAGTTCCGTATTCCAGCCTCGTAAGCATCGTTCTCGCTTTGCATCCCAATACTGAATCTTGAGCAGATGTTCGCACAGTCGCATTAAATAGCTAGAAATGGCTCGTTTCTCCCGTTTCCCCAAACTTTCTAACTCCTCAATCAAATGTTCGAGATCGACGGCTTCCATATCATTACATTGCAACTGAGCCACCGTTGTCTCTAGCCAAAGGTAATAATCTTTTTCATATAAAAATGACATATGATTATTAATGCCTAACTAAGCAGCTTGTTGATTGTCTTGGGCAATGAATTCATCCAGCAGTGCAAAGAATTTATGAAATCCAGCCTTTTCATCATGGCAAGATAACATAATTAGCTTCGCCCAACTGGCAGTGCTGCGAACTCCAAATTTTTCCTGAAGCCAAGGTTGAAAATTTTGATAAAAATACTCTTCTGAGGGTTCTAATTCTATTCCCATTTGCGATCGCGCAAATTCATAACCCACTAAAAACATAAAGAGATCGCTGACTGAAGGCCGACCGAGATACATCCCTGGAGCCTCTTTTATTTTGGTTAATGTATGAAATAAATTAGCCATCGTCATCTCCTAAACGTTCTAATTCATCGATCGAGAATTGGCCACTCGGACACATAAAATCGGCAATCCACTCTTGTCTTGGCAAGCCATATTCAGACAAGTTATCAAAAACCAATCCTAACACCTCTACTCCATAGTGCGTACCATTCTCAGTAATGGACTCATTCATACTGTAGCGACGACTAATAATAAACATTTCACTTCGGCGTTTGGTTTGCAATCTACTGTATCGAGAAACCGGGTTTCTTCAAGAAACCCGGTTTCTATTAAACCCGAATAGCGCGGTTGGCTCCTGTTGCTTCGAGTTCGCGAGCTTTTTTCCCTCGCCAAAAGAGGCGAATGGGTGTACCCGTAAACCCTAATTGTTGGCGGATTTGTTTCTCAATATAGCGACGGTAATTTTCTCCTAACCGTTTGGGGTCATTAACAAAAATACTAAAACTTGGGGGTTGGGTGCTAACTTGCGTACCATAGTAAATTTTGCCCTGTTTCCCTTGGCGGCTGGTGGGGGGAGTGTGCCAACTGATGGCTTCTTGTAGCACTTCGTTAACGACCGCAGTGGAGACGCGACGCTGATGTTCGCTGACAGCATTATCGACTAACTGGAGAATTTTGGGAACCCGTTGACCGGTGAGAGCGCTTACGAAGATCATTTCTGACCAGTCGATGAAGTAGAGGCGATCGCGTACTTGTTGTTCGTAGTCTAAAATGGTATAGCTGTCTTTTTCTACCTGATCCCATTTATTGACCACAATTACGCAAGCGCGGCCCTCTTCAGCAATGCGATCGGCTAATTTTTGGTCTTGTTCGGTGACTCCATCGATCGCATCAATCACCAACAACACCACATCCGATCGCCGAATGGCTTTAAAAGCGCGATTAATGCCGAAAAATTCGGGCCCGTATTCCACATTTTTCTTCTTACGAATTCCGGCAGTATCGATCAACCGGTAGGTTTTACCCTCCTGTTCAACTACGGTATCAATCGCATCCCTAGTCGTTCCGGAAATGGGGCTAACAATCGCCCTTTTTTCCCCTAGAAAAGCATTAAGTAAACTGGATTTGCCCACATTAGGACGACCTACAATAGCGATTTTAGTTTCTGTAGATTCTTCCCAGTTTTCAACCACGGGTAAGTGAGGAATGAGCGCATCAAGTAAATCCCCCGTTCCATTGCCATGAATGCCGGAAATGGCATAGGGTTCGCCTAAGCCTAATTCCCAAAATTGGGCGGCTTGAATCAGTCCCTGGTCTGGAGATTCGCATTTATTCACCGCTAAAACTACGGGAATAGATTGTTGATGTAACCATTGGGCAATTTCCACATCTCCTGGAGTGGGGCCCATTTGACCATCGACGAGGAAAATGGCAGCGTTTGATTCAGCTAATGCGAGTAGGGCTTGTTCCCGAATTAGGGGCAAAAATTCGGTATCATCATGGAAGAGCAGGCCACCGGTATCGACGACTTGAAATTCGCGATCGCGCCAATAGCAGTGACGATAGGTGCGATCGCGGGTAATTCCCGGTTCATCAAACACAATCGATTCTTGCTTTTTGGCTAACCGATTGACTAGAGTAGATTTACCGACATTGGGACGGCCAATAATGGCAACGATAGGCAATTTCATAGGGACGTTCTTAGGGTTTAGAAATATGTTTATAGATTTCAGCCAAGCATTCTATTATAGATCATTTAGATTAATTAATTCGTAGGGGCGGGTTATACCCATATCTAGGACACGAACAAATCAATCCGGTAAACCCGCCCTCGCCAACGGTAAAATCTAAACTAATTGCGATCCCATCAATGATACGCAGGTGAGCCAGAATACCGTGAATGCGGCGATCGATGAGTAGTAAAGCGTAAATTGTAACTAAACAACGCAATGGATGGGGAGAGGATAACCAATTTTAATTTTTTTATTTTAGTCTTGCAGTGCGATCGCCTCCCTAATTCTAAGCCGCAATTCCTTCCGCAACCAGATGGGTAATATCTGTTCTTTCGCTGGCATGTTCTAAGGTGATCGCGCAAATATTGCCCTGCTCATCAAATTCCAACAAAGTTGCCTCATCAAGCTCTTGAGTATCGACAATTTTAGAGGTTTTGAATTCTAGATATAGGGTATCTGTATCTTTGAAGTATTGAATTTTCACGGCTTGAACCTCCGATCGAAAAATGCATTATGAACTGTTTCTTCATCAGCTAATAAAACGACGCGCAGGTATCTGTCTCCCGCTTCTGTAATTTTTGCCCATCGCCTAACTCTACCATCGGATTGAACCTGAGTCCGTTCAGGGTTCTCCATAACATAGAGAATCCACTCATCCTTGATGAATGAACGGTCTGGACGCTGCCTCACCGAGTCAAAGTATTGAGTGGTTTTCATGGAATGAGACTTTACCCTTCGGAATGACTTATCATAACTGATTATTCGGATTTGATATAAATAGGCTCTTCCATAATGGAACGTATTATTTCTCTACTGGGACTCGGTTTTTTCGTCGCCTTTGCCTATGGCATCTCCGTTAACCGTGGGGCGGTGCGTTGGCGAGTAGTAGCTATGGGACTGGGTTTACAGTTTATTTTGGCTCTGTTGATCTTAAAGGTTCCGTTTGGCTTGGCTCTGTTTCGCTTTTTAGGCGATCGCATCCAGACCTTTTTAGAATTCTCGGATGTGGGATCTGAGTTTGTGTTTTCATCCCAATTGGTGAACAACGAGACCTATATTTTTGCCTTTCGGGTGTTGCCAACGGTGATTTTCTTTTCGGCGTTTATTAGTGTGCTTTACTACTATGGAATTTTACCGCGCATGGTACAGGCGATCGCTCTTTTCATGCAATATACCCTGAAAACGTCGGGTTCAGAAACCCTGACGGCAGCCGCGAATATTTTTGTCGGTTCGACAGAAGCACCGTTGCTGATTAAACCCTATGTCTCGACTACTACGATGTCTGAACTTCATGCCATCATGACCAGTGGATTTGCTACGGTGGCAGGAGGGGTTTTAGTTGCCTATATTTCTTTTGGCATTGCTCCAGAACATCTGATTACTGCATCGGTGATGTCTGCTCCCGCAGCACTGGTCATCTCGAAGCTGATGTATCCAGAAACAGAGCATTCCCCAACGATGGGAACGGTGTCTATTGAGATCGAGAAAACCTCTGTTAATGCCATTGATGCTCTCTCTACTGGTGCTTCGGAGGGAATGAAATTGGCACTCAATATTGCGGCGATGCTGATTGCCTTTTTGGGTGTGTTGGCGTTTATTAATGCTCTCTTGGCTTGGATGGGGGGATTTGTGGGCTTGCCGACGTTATCCCTAGAGGGGATTTTTGGCGTAATCTTTGCTCCTGTGGCTTGGTTGATGGGCGTTCCTTGGGCTGATTGTTTGGTGGTGGGGGAACTGCTGGGGAAAAAGACGATCCTGACTGAATTTATCGCTTATGTGGATTTGAGTGAGTTGATTCGCAATCAAGAGGTTTCGGAGCGCACTGCGGCGATCGCCACTTATGCTCTCTGTGGGTTTTCTAATCTGGGGGCGATCGGTATTCAGTTGGGAGGCATTGGGGCGATCGCACCCTCTCGACAATCCGATCTCGCCCAGTTGGGCTTGCGAGCTATGATTGGGGGATTTCTCGCCTGTTGTATGACCGCTTGTATTGCCGGTGTTTTACTCTAAGTTATTATCCATTCTTTCTTTAAAATAGTCTAAGGTCTAACCGGAGGCGGCTAGACCTTGACTAAACATTCTTGAGAAACTCTAATTTTCAGGGTTTTACGAGTTAAGAAAATGGACAAGTGAGATAAACTTACTAAGGTTTTCATACTTCGCAGCTACACCTTTTCGGCTTTCCCATAACCCTGTCTTTCCGGACTTGAGGTTTGGCTTAACCGCTGACTTTGCAGGGGGTTTGCCACTGGTTTGAGGGCTATGTTCAACTGCGACCGGACTCTAGAGGGGAGACACCGGTTCTAGAACCCAAATTTAATGGTTTAATTGCTTGCTTTGGTGTCTATATTGTTTACAATAGCATAGTTTTTTCAGAGTGCCAGCATTGTTTACACAAATTTAGGACTCTTTACACAGTGCAATATTCATCGACGAGAGCTTAAGTATAATGGCTGATTTTTCCAGGATGTTTTAACTATGAACGCAAGTCAAAGAATCGGGATTAACCCAGTTTCTCTCATGCTGATCCGTGGCGCAGTTCTCCTGAGTTTGGCAGGGTGTAGCCCCTCTCAAAATCCCCCAAAGGAGACCGTACAAACCCCTCAAGGGGAATGCGATCGCCCCGAAGCAATGGATCGAAGATATTGCGATCGCAACCAAGATCTCCTTGCCGATCTCCCAGAAAATCCCGAATCCTGGGTCAATCCAGATACCCTCATCTTTGCCTATCTACCCATTCCTGATGCCGCCAAATACGAATCCGTTTGGGCAGAATTCATCACCCATTTATCGGAAACTACCGGCAAACCCGTGCAATTCCTCACCCTAGACTCAAAAGCCGATCAACTGAAAGCCTTAAAAGAAGGTCAACTTCACATTGCTGGATTTAGCACCAGCACCGTTCCCCTTGCCGTCAATCAAGCCGGTTTTATCCCCTTTGCCATGATGGCCTCCTCCGATGGCACATTTGGCTATGAAATGGAAATCATCACCCATATTTCCAGCCCTCTCGATAACCTAGAAAGCTTATCTGGCCGTCAGTTAGCCTTCACGGATGCTAACTCCTATTCAGGATATATTTTACCCCGCGCCCTCCTAGAAGCAGGCTATAACCTCAAAGCCGATCAAGACTATAAAGCTATATTTTCTGGCTCCCAGGAACAGTCTATCCTCGGCATTCAAAACCAAACCTATGAAGCAGCAGCCATTGCCAACGATGTCCTGCAACTGATGTGCAATCGTCAGGAAGTCGATTGTAGTCAATTCCGCTCCCTCTATCAGTCCCAAACCTTCCCCAATGCGGCCTATGGCTATGCCTACAATCTTGACCCAGAACTGGTGAAGGCGATCGAAAAGGCTTTTTTAACCTTTAACTGGTCGGGAACAGGCTTAGAGCGCGAATTTGCTGGCACAGGAGAGGATAAATTTATCCCCATCGACTATCAAATCGATTGGAGTCAGATCCGCACTATTCAGGAAGCGCAAGGAGTCGATTACCAATTGCCTCAAGATTAAATACTCTATGGGATAACCGAAATCGAGTTATCCCTGGATATATAGCAAACCTAAATGAGTTACAGCAGTTTCCTCTGCTATGAGGTACATTAAATAGCGGTTTTTATAGATCGCTAGAATACCTCACTCGCGCTTATTGAGTCTGTTGTTTACTCCCCCATTCCCCCATTCCCCCACAGAGGGCGCAAAGCGCTGTAATTAGACCTTGATTGCGTTGAATAGTGATTCTGTAGGGGTGCAAAAAGGTTTCAGCCCTACAGAATCTATAGGGATTAAACCACGCCAATATTAACTGCAACAAAGCTATTCGCAGAGAGAGCAGCCGGTGGAGTATTAGCAACAATGCCCAAAATTTGACCCGATGGATTCACACGAATCACCGTATTCCCAGCGACATTTTCTAGGACTAAATTCTGAGCCGTCAAACCACCGGTTAAGCCAATGCGATCAATCCCAACTTGGAAATCGGCGATAAAATCAGCTTGCTGAATTTGATTAACTGCTGTACTGGTACGCAGAACCAAGATATCTGCACCCAAACCCCCAAAAAGGATATCTGCCCCAAAATCACCGCTCAGGGTATCATTACTATCCCCACCATTGAGGGTATCATTATCCTGGCCACCAAAGAGCAGGTCGTTGCCCAAGTCTCCAAAGAGTTGATCGGCTCCCTGGTTACCATAAAGGGTATCCTCATTCTGGCCGCCCCGGACGACATCATTGCCTTGCCCCCCATAGAGCAAGTCATTGCCCGCATTACCGTTAATGGCATCGTTGCCTTCATTGCCATTAATGCCATCATTTCCCAATCCACCAGAGATAATATCATTACCCTGTAAGCCGGAAACTTGATCATTTCCAGCTCCTGCATTAATCACATCATTGCCTGCTGTACCAAAGATGCTGTTATTGCCTGAATCTCCAGGGGTGGGAGCTGGAGTTGGGGTTGGCGTAGGTGTCGGAGTCGTCGGATTGGAGGGGGGGGCAACCGGATCGGAAGGAGTGGGAGTCGGAGTTGGGGTGGGAGTCGGGGTTGGGGTGGGAGTCGGGGTGGGAGTTGGGGTGGGAGTTGGGGTGGGAGTGGTGTCGTTATCGGCGATCGCCGCCGTCACACTCGCCAGAGTAATATTATTAAAACTCGCATCCGTGCTAATGCTCGTATGACGAATTACACTACTATGATTCCCTTCCACAACCGTATCATCAACTGCTCGTACCATTGCCGTTTGTGGCGTATTCCAATTGGTCGGAGTAAAGGTAAAGCTAGAAGGAGTGATCAATGCCTGACCATCAGGAACAACAGAAATCACCACATTTGCTGAAGGTTGACGAGTCAAAACCACTGTGTAATCGTCCGTTGCTCCTCCTTCAACTAAACTGGTGCTACCCCCAGATTCTACAAAGCTAACTGAACTATTCGGAGTCGGCGTTGGAGGAGAGCCATCATCATCGGTAATCGTAGCGGTTACCGTTGGCACAGGAGAGTTGTTATAACCCGGATCGCTCGGAGCGTTAACGGTATGGCGAATGGTGCTGCTGTGGGTTCCCTCTGCCACATTATCATCTACTGCTGTGACGGTAACGGTTTGGGCAACATTCCAACTATTGGGAGTAAACACAATCGTTGAGGGTACGGCTGTAGATTGAGTATCGGCAGCAACGGAAACAATCACATTACCCGTGGTGGGACGACTCAGGCGTAGGGTATAGGTATCGGTAGCACCTCCTTCTGTAATAGCTGTAGTCCCCCCAGACTCCTCTAAAATAACCCGTCCAACTTCCGCATTGATGACGGAGACATCGCTAGGATTAATACCGTTATAGCTAGTATCAGTACTGGTAGCCGCCGCCAGCAGCACCTGATAAGCAACATCGCCATCATCAAGATTATCGGGAACTCCAGTGATAGTAACGGTCTGTACTGTATTCCAATTGCTGGGGGTAAACACCAAGCTCTGGGGCGCAACTGTGCCTTCTGTGGTATCACTACTACTGACGGGAATGGTGACATTGGCTGTTGGCTGGGTATTCAGGACGACTGAAAATTGAGCGGTTGCTCCCGCTTCCGTCGTCCTCAATCCTGATGTGGGATTAACGGTAATGCCAACGGTGTCATTATCTACATTGGTGACAGTCACTTGGCCGGGGGTGAGAGTATTATAATTCGTATCGCTACTGCTGACGCTGGCGGTAACCGTATACTCGATATTACCATCCGCAATTTGATCGTCAACCCCAGTAATGGTGACCGCTTGGGTAACATTCCAGTTTTGGGGAGTAAAGGTTAATGTGGCGGGAGAAACTGTTCCTTCACTGGTGTCATTACTGGTTAGATTTACGGTCACGTTAGCCGTAGGTTGGGTATTTAAGGAGACATCAAACGTCCTTGTTCCCCCTCCTTCACTGGTGGTTAATCCGGTTTGAGGCTCCAGTTTCAAACCGGGGATATCATCATCTAGGATTTCTAGAACTGTGGTACTTTGCTGACCGAGTTCGGCATTACTGAGGTTATCCAGGTTGAAATTAATGGTTTCTGTCGATTCTGTGGCTTGATCTTGGCGAATGGTAACGGGAACAGTTTTAGTGGTTTCATTAGGATTAAAGGTGACGGTGAGGGGGAAGTTCGTATTTTCATAATCTCCAGTGGCTCCCCCGGTGGCGGTTCCTCCGGTAATATTGACCCGTACTTGGGAGGTGACATCTAAATTACCACTGCGGTTGAGGGTAATTGCGCCATTGACAAGAGTGCCATTTTCGTTAACTTGATACTTGGCTTGTGAGAAGCTAATCAGGGTATTGGAGACGTAGCGCTGGGCGTAGATTCCGGTGGCATCGCCATCTTGCCCTTGACTTTGCCAGGCGATCGCCAATTGCCCATTATCGGAGATGGCAATTACGGGATTGTCCTGATCGTTCGTTGTAAATGTATTAACCTTAAGTTCCGCCCCTTGCGGCTGTCCTTGGGAATTATACTGCCGAACATAAACCCCGTCTCCACTCCCATCTTGACCCGCACTTTCCCAAGTAATATAAAAGCCCCCATTATTATCCATGGTGACTTCCGGTGATTTTTGCTGCCCTGTAGTAAAAGTATTTACCTGAAACTCCGCGCCTACAGCCGCCCCATTACTGTCATAGCGTTGGGCATAAACCCCTTCTTGGCTCCCATCTTGACTGGCACTCTCCCAGGTAATCACAAACTGCCCATTGTCATTCATTGCCACTGAGGGATTACGCTGATCGTCAGCCGTAAAGGAGTTTACCTTAAATTCCCCTCCCACGGGGCTACCATTACTGTCATAGCGTTGGGCATAAATTCCTTCACCGCTACCATCTTGTCCGTTGCTCTGCCAAGCGATGATAAAGTTACCATTGGCATTCATAGCTACTGCGGGGAAGGATTGGAAATTGGTAGTAAAACTATTAACTCTAAATTCACTACCCGCAGGACTACCATCGGCATTATATCGTTGGGCATAAATGCCATTACCATCACCATCTTGTCCAAAACTAGACCAACTAATCACAAAATTGCCATTACCACCCAAAGCAACAGCAGGAGCTTCCTGAAAGCTGTTCGTCTGCGTATTGACTCGGAATTCTGAACCTTGAGCCGCTCCAGTATTGCTATACCGTTGGGCATAAACCCCATTGGCACTACCATCTTGCCCATAACTTGTCCAAGTAATTACAAAGTCTCCATCTGTGTCTATTCCCACAGAAGGCTGAAACTGCCAACTGTTGGTTTGAGTGTTAACTCTAAATTCACCACCTTGAGCGGCTCCAGTATTGTTATACCGTTGGGCGTAGACTCCAGTTTGACTGCCATCTTGGTTATAACCGGCCCAAGTAATGACAAAATCACCATCAGCATCGATCGCGATCGCTGGTGACTCTTGGCGATTTGCCGTTGTACTATTAACTTTAAATTCTGAACCAACCGGGTTGATAGCCATCAGTTTTCTCTCCTAGGGGAATATAAGGTAAATGCAAGGGATAAGAGTGCGTCAGGGGTAATCTGTTTTCGAGTTAATGTTATCAAGAGATTTCTCTTTTGGAGAACACCACCATAGAGTTCAATAATTACGGGTGAGAGGATTTTAAGATTTTTTGATATCTCCCCTCCTAGAGTACCTAAACTTGTCCTATCCCGGATCGCTAGAATCTCGTATTTCTGAGGAAGGACGCAACCAATAGGCAAAGTCAGGAGCGGTAAAAGCTTGGCGAGTCGCCGGTTTTTCCAAATTTAATAGGGTGGGACGCTTAACTCCAGGGAGAACTTGGATATCATACAACTCTTGAGCTACGCTGGAAAAGCTTAAGCGGCCGATCGCCTCCCCAGTTTCCACATTAATAAGCGCTACACCACAAACTAAACTCGGAAATCGAGTTTGCAGGGGCAAACCGCCAAAAATAGCGGTTTCTCGAATTTGAGAGAGGGCGACTAGGGCCGTATTTCCCACAAAAGCTAAACCGCGACCAAAGCCAGGTAAAGCACAAACCACATCATAAGTATAGGTTTTCGGATCGATGCGCCACAGCTCCCCCGTGCCAGAGTTGAGCATCCATAAATAGCCCTGATGCCATCGTGGAGAATGGGGCATGGAAAGCCTATCTAGGATGATTTTGTTAGTCTCTACGTCCAGAAGAATGCCGCCAGTGGCTTTGTTCGATCGCCATCCCCCAACGGTATTACTTTTGCCTAGAGCCGTGACATACTTGGGTTTTCCGTTCACCATCGCCAAGCCATTTAAGTGACATCGGTCTTCGGGTGCAAGTTCAGTGATAAACGGGGGTTGCCATCGGGGAATGAAGCTAAAATCATGACTGAGGGTAGCTAAACAGGAAAATCGAGTATTGACGATCCAGATATCCTCTTGTTGGCCAAAACTGAGGTCATGGATATTGAGATCTCCCGTCCAGTAGCTGACGCGAGGCAGATAGAGGCTATCATAGCGCCCCGGTTGATGCTCTAGGTAGTGTGTGGCTAGGGTGGGTGAGTTAGCACAGAGGATAACTTGATGACGGGTGGCGATCGCCAAACGATGACTGGATACGGCTAACCCCATGGGTTTATCAAACTGACGCAAGAGTAGATTAATCTGCTGTCCATTCCATCCGATGACGGCCACACTACCGGCTTGATAGGTGCTTAAAATAAGACTATGATTAGCCACAGAGAGCCATTCAATAAATCCGGGATCGGCATCACAGGCGATCGCCATCTGGGATGGAGAAGCCAGTTGGGGGTCAAAAGTCATAGTGGTGTTTGCTCGATATTTTCCAAGGGCGATCGCATCAAACCTATTTTATTGTTATAACTAAGCTGTAAGCTGTTATCTTGGCTGTGAGGAAACCGTAAAACGTGAAGGTCTTATTAATTTATCCCCTATTTCCACAAACCTTTTGGTCTTATGATACCCTGCTGGACTTAGTAGACCTCAAAGTGTTGTTTCCCCCATTAGGACTGATCACCGTCGCGGGCATTTTACCGCAAGAGTGGGACTTTAAATTATGCGATCGCAACGTCCGTCCCGTCACCGAAGCGGAATGGCAATGGGCCGATCTCGTCATCCTCTCCGCCATGATCGTCCAAAAACAAGACCTGATCGATCAAATTCAAGAAGCCAAAAAACGAGGAAAATTAGTCGCTGTCGGGGGCCCTTATCCGACCTCAGTTCCCAGTGAACTGCAAGCTTCTGGAGCCGATTTCCTCGTCTTAGACGAAGGAGAAATTACCCTACCTTTACTGGTCGAAGCATTAGAAAAAGGGGAAACCAGCGGCATCTTTAGAGCCATAGAAAAACCGGACGTAACTATCACCCCCATTCCTCGATATGACTTGCTAGAACTAGATGCCTATGACTCCATGTCCGTACAATTTTCCCGTGGCTGCCCCTTTCAATGTGAATTCTGCGATATCATTACCCTCTATGGTCGTAAACCGCGCACGAAAGATCCCCAACAACTTCTAAAAGAACTCGACTACCTGTATGAACTGGGTTGGCGCAGAGGCGTGTTTATGGTCGATGATAACTTTATCGGCAATAAACGCAATGTTAAAAAATTCCTCAAAGAACTCAAAGTTTGGCAAGCTGAACATCACTATCCTTTCAGATTTAATACCGAAGCCTCCGTTGATTTAGCCCAAGATCCAGAACTGATGGATTTAATGTCTGAATGCTATTTTGATGCTGTATTTTTAGGTATTGAAACCCCAGATGAAGATAGTTTAACCCTAACTAAGAAATTCCAGAATACTAGAGGATCTTTGTTAGAAGCAGTCGATACTATTACTCGTCATGGTTTGCGTCCCATGGCAGGATTTATCATTGGTTTTGATGGGGAGAAAAAAGGAGCTGCCGATCGCATCATTCAGTTTGTAGAAAAAGCAGCTATTCCCACTGCCATGTTTGGCATGTTACAAGCTCTGCCCACAACTGCATTATGGGATAGATTAGAAAAAGAAGGACGGCTCTTTTATGATGGCAAACAGGATGGCAATCAACGGGCATTAATGAACTTTATTCCCACTCGTCCTATCGAAGAAATTGCCGAAGAATATATCAATGCCTTTTGGACATTGTACGATCCAGAAGTCTTTTTAGACCGTACCTATCGCTGTTTTCTCAAGTTAGGAGTGCCGAAAGCTACCCCAGCAGCAAAATTGCCCAGTTTGACAGATCTCAAAGCCTTAAGCATTATTGTTTGGCGACAAGGTTTTAAACGGAAAACACGCTGGAAATTCTGGAATTACTTATTTTCAATTCTGCGCCATAATCCAGCAATTTGGGATCATTATTTAACAATTTGTGCCCATGTCGAACACTTTATGGTGTATCGGGAAATTGTCCGCGATGATATTCAGCAGCAACTGCGAGAATTCAAGAAAAAAGAAGAGCAACTTGCAAAAATTCCCTCTACTCTATAAGGGTGAAGGCTTAGGATTTGACTAAGACAATTTTCCGGACTTTTCCAGTGCTAGAGAGTCCTAAACGGTTTTTAAGGGCATTCAACAAAATATTCCAAGCTACTGGAGATAAGGCGCTTGGAAAAATTAATAAATAGGCTTGTTTGATTTGCCCTTCTTTTAAGGCTAAAAGACCCCAGTGTAATCTTAAGTAGTCTTGAATTTCTGCCAATTCAGGAATAGATGATCGTTGATTTTTTTGTAAAAAACGATAAAACTTTTGCTTGAGATTAACTAACTTTGTATCAGAATATTGAGTAGAATTCAACGAAAATTTTAAGGGTTTCTCCAGGTCTTCGGATTGACTCAACAACGGCCAAAATTGAGGCTTCAGAAAGATGGGAACTGCTATTTTAATCGCTAAAATGATTTTCCCTTGCTGCCAAGCTAATTGGCTGGCCCTAATTTTTATTCTGGCTTGTAAGGTTTTAATGTTTTGGTTATTCTGTTGTCCTTCTGTCAAAGAAGAATTTTGAATATTTTTAACTAGCCTATTATAGATAGGATGAACACTCAAACGATCGGGATTAAGACGATACACTTGGGCCTGAATCAACAATTTCCAACTGGCAATGGATAAAAGATTAGGGAGAATCATATGAATAGCTTCTGAAAAATGCTTCTGCTTTAGGGCAGCTAATCCCCAATGAATATTGAGATAGGATTCAATTTCCGCCATTCTGGGAATTTCTTGTCTGTGTTTATCGGTAACTAATAGATAAATTTGACTCTTAATTAAAAGATTAGTTTCTAATCGTTGAGTAATTGAGATTTTTTTGTTATACGCTCCTGGCCAAACGGTTCGATAAGCTAAGGTTTCATTAATAAATAGAGCATCTCCAAATTGGGAAATTTTGAGCCAAGAGTTAATGTCATCGCAATTAGCATCTAAACTAGAATCCCAACCTTGAGACTGGATAAAAGCATCCCGTTTACAGGCTACCTGAATGGGGGTTCCAAAGGGGACTAATTCTAGTAACATTCCATAGTGAATATCTTCTTGAGGAATATAGAAAATTTTTCCAGGCCCTGGTTTTCTCGTAATACTTAATACTTTTTCGTCAAGATCGACTTGGGCTGCTTGACAGGAGCAAATGACAGCTTGAGGATGGAGGGCGATCGCCTTGCTCATCTCTTCGATACAATGGGGTGCAAGATAATCATCATCATCGATAAATTTAATCCAATCCCCAGATGCGGCTGCCACTCCAGCATTGACGGTGGCTGAATGACCGCTATTGACTGAATTGCGATGATAAACGACTTGCTCTCCTAAGCTTTCTACATAGGCTGCTGTGCCGTCTGGAGAGCAGTCATCGGCTACAATTACTTCACAGGGCAGGGTTTGATTCAATGCTGAATCGATCGCCCGTTTGAGTAAGGATAAGCGGTTGTACGTGGAAATAACGATGCTAAATTTCATCAGCAATTTTGGGTTTTAAGGACAGCAAAAAGAGCGATTGCCTTGCACCACCGATCAACCCATTCCCAGTTGTTGCTTGGATACCCAACTTCCATGCAATCCATAGGGAATATGATGTTGCAGATGGAGTTTCCCGATTGGCCCCTGTTCTAGATTTTGTGCATCTAAGATGATGATATCAGACCGATGGTTTTGGCTTTCGTAAACCACAGAAATCAGCCACCCTTGATCTTCGACTTCCGATCCGGGTTTAGAAATAAAGACGGGTTCACTGACAAAACCATGGGGGGCATTACTCCAAAATTGTGTTTCTCCAGACTGGTTATCCCGCTTGAGAATTCCTTGTAAAGGAGCGCTACCCTGATTGTGGTGAGCAGCTCCTAAATAGACATAGCGGTGGCATTTTCCTACCCATTGGGGATGAATCTGGGGAAACTCACAACACCGGGATTCTAAAAGTTGGCGATTTCCTCTTCTGTGAGTTAAGTCTAGTCGAAAACGCCATAATTGGCTAGGTGCAAGTTGATGAAAATCGGTGTAACGAAAATCACTGCCCTGCTCAATTTCTGGAAAAGAGTCATAGCCGATCGAATCTAGAATAATTTGTGTTCCTTCTTCAAAGGCATTGACATGGTGAAACACAAATCCAGAGTCAATTTCTATCATTTTCATAGATTCATGGTCTGAACGAGGAATGACCCAAACTTTGGTCAGATTTTGGCGATCGAAGTTAATGCATTCTCCAGGGCCGCGCAATCCGAATAAAAAGGGAAGGGGATTAAAGGAGACTGGATTTTGCAAAAACAGATAATATTGGGGGGTAATGGCAAAATCATGGATAAAGCAGAATCCGGGAATTTCATGGGTACTTTGGCGTAGGAGTTTACCCTTGAGGTTCAATTCCCAGACTGTAATTTTACTGTTTAAACCGGGTTGAATGGAGAAGTTGACTAAACAGGGTTTACCGCGATCGCCATGGGGGTCGATTTTGGGATGAGCTGAGAAGGCTTGACCGGGTTTTAAGAGGCCGTCAAAATGCTCTAATCCGAAGGTATCTAAGGTTTGCGGATCGAGACGGTGGGGTTCTGCTCCTTCCCATAAAGCTAAAAGGCGATCTGCCCAATAAATGATATGGGTATTGGCTAAATTTTTCAGTCGCAAGTCAAAGAGATTGGCCAACCATCCACCGGGTTTTTGAGTGCCGAATACACCACGATATAAGGGTTTCCCGGCTTTTTGTTCTTCTACATATCCTTGGGTTTGCACATAGCGATTACGATAGTGGGCCCGACCTTCTCTAAAGGCGATCGCGCTAATCATCCCGTCTCCATCAAAGGGATGGGCGATCGGATATCCACCAATATCTAATAATCCGGGGCCATTGCGTAGCAGCGTTCCGTCTAACTCTTGGGGAATTTCCCCTTCAATATCTTCAATCCAATAATCATATTCATGGGGTTGAGATTGGTATCCTTGGCTCCACTGGTGCAGATCGTAGGATAAGGATGGGTGAGATTCAAGTTGCATAATCGGAAGTGAGAGAAAAAAATGATACAAGACTTTACAAAGTTTATCATTTTGTTCTCAAAATGGGTTATCGGTTGGGTAATGGAGAGAGTTAACCCAACTCGATCGCCCCAAAACTTAAGTTGAAGAGTGTTGTCTGGCTTGTTTGACCATCGCGATTAAGGTTTGGTGAGCATCTTCAGAGTCCACCAATTGATGATCAAAGGCTATCCGTAAGGAAACCGATTGACCCTCCACCTGAGCGGTAAGATCCATACCATCAGAGTCGATCGCCTCCATTTTGGCACTATCAGTTAAAGGCATTTGCCCAAAGGTTTTGGCATATAGGGCGATCGCATCGGCATGATCTTCATTCATATGCTTACAAATGCGATCGCTCACTTGAGCTGTAATTACATCAGACATCAGACGAGAGTTCCTCTAAACTTCACTTAAATTATAAGGAACAGTGCCAACACAAAAAAGGCGCTATTCCCCATTTTCCCATTCCCGATTACCATAAACGATGCAGACTTTATTCTCCTCTCCCCTATGACTGAACCCCAAATGAGTCCCTATGGATCTTGGAAATCTCCCATTACCTCAGACTTAATTGTGGCAGGTGCGATCGCCCTCGGCGGCCCTCGCATCGATGGAGGTGACCTCTACTGGTCAGAAGGTCGCCCCAGTGAAGGAGGACGCAGTGTCATTGTCAAACGCACTCCAGACGGACAAACCCAGGACATTACCCCCACTCCCTATAATGTGCGAACCAGGGTTCATGAATATGGGGGAGGCTCCTATTTAATAGACGAACGAGTAGTCTATTTTGTGAATTTTGCCGATCAACAGCTCTATCGGCAACCCGTGGGCGAAGATCCCCAACCCTTGACGGGGGAAAGTCCATGCCGTTATGCTGACTTTCGCTTAGACTCGCGCCGCAACTGTCTGATTAGTGTGCAAGAAGACCATAGTGGGGAAGGAGAACCGGTTAATCGCATTGTCAGCATTGACCTAGAAACGGGTAGCACCACGACCTTGACTGAAGGCTATGATTTTTACGCCTGTCCTCGGTTAAGTCCGGATGGTTCCCAACTCTGCTGGATCTGCTGGAATCACCCTAATATGCCTTGGGACGGGACCCAGTTATGGGTTGCGCCAGTGAATGAGGATAGTACATTAGGCACAGCGACTTTAGTGGCAGGAAGTACCACGGAATCGATCTTTCAACCCCAATGGTCACCGGATGGGGTATTGTATTTTGTGAGCGACTCGACCAACTGGTGGAACCTCTATCGCTGGACAGGCAGTGCTGTAGACCCCCTCTTCCCCAAAAATGCAGAGTTTGGGCTTCCTCAATGGGTATTTGGCATGAGTACCTATACGTTTGCTGATGCAGAAACGATCATTTGTATCTATTCGGAAAAGGGGAATGATACGCTGGCTAAACTGAACACCCGCAGCAAAACTTTAGAGGTTATTCCCACTCCCTACAGCAGTTTGTCTGCGCCTCAAGTGCGGGGAAATCGGGTTATCCTGTTAGCAGCATCGGCAACCCAACCGAGTGCCTTAGTTGAATTGGATATATCGGGGGAAAATCTAGAGATTATTTATAAGTCTAGCCAGCTTGCGATCGATCCCGGCTATTTGTCGGTTCCAGAGTCTATTTGCTTTCCCACAGAAAACGGCTTAACGGCTTATGGGTTTTATTATCCTCCGCAAAACAAAGATTACCAAGCACCAGAAGGGGAAAAACCGCCTTTATTGGTCAAAAGTCATGGGGGGCCGACGGCTGCAACTTCGAGTAGTTTTAATCTGAAGCTGCAATATTGGACAAGTCGCGGCTTTGCTATCTTGGATGTCAACTATGGGGGAAGCACTGGATATGGTCGGGAGTATCGCCAACGGTTAAATCATGCTTGGGGTATTGTGGATGTGGATGATTGCGCCAATGGAGCCAAGTATCTGGCCGAGGAGGGTAAGGTCGATGAAAATCGGTTAGCTATCTCTGGGGGAAGCGCGGGAGGATATACGACGCTGTGCGCTCTGACGTTCCGGGATGTGTTTCAGGCGGGAGCGAGTTACTATGGAGTGAGCGATTTAGAAGCTCTAGCTATGGATACCCATAAGTTTGAATCGCGCTATTTAGATGGCTTGATTGGGCCGTATCCTGAATGTAAGGAGGTTTATGTTGAGCGATCGCCCATTCATTTTACCGCACAACTTTCCTGTCCTGTGGCCTTTTTCCAAGGACTCGAAGATAAAATTGTTCCCCCCAACCAAGCGGAAATGATGGTAAATGCTTTGAAAGAAAAGGGTTTACCTGTTGCTTATGTTGCTTTTGAAGGAGAGCAACATGGTTTCCGCAAAGCGGAAAATATTAAACGCGCTCTTGATGGCGAATTTTACTTTTATTCCCGCGTTTTTGGCTTTGAGGTGGCTGACAAGGGGGGAGAAATTGAGATTGAGGGTTGATTGGTTTTAGAATCAGACATAGCTGTAGGGGCGAAAAATTTTTCGCCCCTACATATACAGCATTTTTCGCTGCTATTCGGTACATTTTGATCCCCCCAACCCCCCTTAAAAAGGGGGGCAGTAAAAGTCCCCCTTTTTAAGGGGGATTTAGGGGGATCTTTCATGCTGTACCTCATATCAAATCCGGATAAATACTTGTCATTGCGACCGCAGGGAAGCAATCGCCGAGACTTCCGAGATTGGCGAGATTGCTTCACTCCACTGCGTTCCGTTCGCAATGACTTATTAGGGTTGATTAAGTGGACTTGATATAATATTTGTCTGCTAGTCGTTTACTATTAGTAATAAACCACAGAAAAATATGAGTATCTAAGAGAATCTTCATGGATTTGTAAATAAGTTAATAATTTCTTCAGGGAGGGGATCATTAAAATCATCAGGTACAACAAATTCCCCTTCACATAAACCAATAGGACGGCGTTCTTTTTGAGGTGGTTTTGCTGGTATTGGTTTAATTTCAGCAATAGGTTTATCTGCTTGAGTGATAATCAAACTATTACCTTCTTGAATCAGTTTGATAAATTCGGATAAGTTGTGTTGGATGTCATCTATATTTAGGGTAATCATGGCATTCTTTAGCGTCCATCTACATAGCTAATCTGAGTATCAATATAACGGTCGGGTGTGTTTTTGTAAATAATGCCATGATATTTTATGGTTATGGAAAGACAATCATGGCTAGTAGATGGGATTGCATGACTTGTGGATGATAGACACTGTACCAAAATTGAGCAAACCGATTATCCTATAGATAGGCGATCGCAGGAAACCCACCCGATGGAAACCATTACCATTCAAGTTGATGCTGAACTCGCCCAAGCTTATCGAGCAGCCGAACTCCAGCAACAACAAGATCCTAACTCTTTTCATGACCTGGTAAAACAAATTCGAGAAGAAGCGGCTGCCAATGGTTTGACTGCCGAAATTTTAGCCGAACTCTTAGAGGTTTAGTTACATGAAAGAACCTATTCAGCCTAGCGAGAAAGATATTCGTCTGGCTGCGGAAACAGTACAAAAACTGGCAGCTTATGCAGAAAATGAGTGTAAACGTAAGAGTCTTGTGGAAAGTCACCAAGCTCTTGATGAACTCGCCGCGTTGCATCAGGAAATGGGTGGATACTTTATATCATCAGCTAATTGATCCCTACCCATCTATAGATCGGTTTAAGTGGTCTATCTCCTGCGTATTCTCAAAGTAAATTGGGTAGATTTGCTTGAGCTATAGTTCCATACTTTTATACTATAAATTCCCGATTGCAAAGAAAAATTTCTTAATTGATCTGAACCTGAACTTGTGCTTCTTGAATTGTCAATAGTGTTTCCTTGTGAATCAATAATCTCAAAATCTCCATCTGCCTCCATATCTTTGAGATCAATATCAAATCTGCTTTGTTGAGGAACATAAAGCCTATATAAAATGGGATTAGTTTCCTGGTTGTTTGTACTCAGATACCCTTGGTAACTGACTTCAGAACCAGATGATAGAGAATATGGATAAGCATTAAGGGCATTTTTGTAAGTGTCCCTTTCATTTTTATAATTATCTCTCTGATTTTTGTAAGTATCTCTTTCATTTCTATAGGCATCTCTCTGATTTTTATAATTATTTTTTTCGGTTTCTAAATTTTGACGTTCTGTGACAAAGCAATCCAACTTTTCTTCTAAAGAAAAAACTTTTTCTTCAAGGTTTATAGGTGTTATTGATTGATCATAACAATCATCTAAAGTGAGGTCTATTTTGTTGCTTATATAGCAAAGAAAGGGATAGTTAGGACAGAATCTTAAAAGCTTCTATGATCGCATCATAAAGAGACTCACACTTGTGCTTAAGTTTTCCAACCTCTTTCTTCAAGCGCTCCCAAAAGTGTTCAATTTTATTCAAATCCGGGGAATAAGTGGGTAGAAATATCACCTCACATCTGGCCTGACTCACTAATTCCTTGATTTTTGCTTGAGGATGGAAACTGGCATTATCTATCACTACCATCTGCCCCGGTATTAATTCAGGTACTAAGAACTCTTTTACCCATTTACAGATCACTTGGCTGTTGCAGTAACCCTCGAACATCATTGGGGCGATAATCTCTCCTTGTCTCCACCCACTAACCACACTAATTCTCTTCTGCCGATGTCCTAATTTCTCTGCTACATATCTTTGGGATTTATGAGAGTAACCGTAAGGATAATCTATGGTATCATCTATACCCGCTTCATCCACATATACTAATCTCTCTTGGGCATACCCTTTGAGCTTCTCTATAAACTCTGCTCTGTCTTTTTCCTTCCTCTCTTGGTACAGGTATGTTTTTTTTTCGCGTAAACTCAATTTTCTTAAGTGCTTGTCCTATCAGCACTCTACTTACTCGACTTGGCCACTTCTGGGCCATTTCTTGTTGAGTTAGATGTCCATTTTCTTTGGCAAACCCTTCAAACTCTTTCAGGTCATTGATTTTCGGTTTTGGCCCTCTACGGTAGGTCACAGGAGCCACGTTCCCCCTTTCCTCCCGACGTTTAAGCCACAGGTCTAAGGTGTTGCGACTGATGTCAAATGTTTTACACACATCGCTCTTACGCTCTCCTCTATCATAGGCCCCTACGGCTTTATGTCTTAGGTCTATACTATAAGCTGATGGCATCATCTCACGATCGCTAACTTCATCTTTATATTATGTCCTAACTCTCCCTTTCACTGCTATAGCAGAGATAATCGCGAGAAGATTCTTCTCTATTTCTTCGGAAATCAGAATTAAAAGCGGTCGCAAGGGGCATATCATCCTTTTTTCTTTCAGCCGGAGAGTAAGAAGGCTTGGAGTCTTGGATCTCAAACTTGACTTTCCTTGGCAACTGGTGGCTTGATGTGACTTGAAATTTATGCTGGTTTTGAACATTGAAATGCTTGGTAGACGTTATCTGAAATGTCTTACTACTGGGAAATTGAATATGATCGGTAGGGCAAAACACTCTTTTATTTTGCTTGTACCATATTGCTGCTTCTTGATTAGCAACTCTTGGTGAGTCTGGCTGTATATAGTCCTCTTCATATTGAAGAGAGCGGGCTACCCGTAAAATATAGCTTCCCAGATCTTTTTCTGGAACAGTTCCCTCAGAATAATCTATCCACTGTCCGTTTTTACCCCAACCAAACATCCCTGGTTGACTAAAATGAGGATGAAAAATAATTGGTGAGTCTCCTATCAACTTTATTTCGGGTACAAAATTTCCAGGAAGGGTATAATCAAAAATATTCTTGATAGGTATGGTGTTTTCTGATTTTTCTTGATAAGTATTTTTCGGATAAAAAGTTAGATTAGTAGAAAACCAAAAACCTTGATGAATACGCAAAGATTTTACCAAGAGATTATCTTGTATTTGTATCCAACTTTTTATAAACATCTGAATATAAAGTTTTTGATTGTACGATATAAACTTGATAGATGGAATTTCCACACTAGGTATTTCAGGATCTCTTATTATGTTGCTTCCCATATCATGTCTCCTCTCAAAAAGATGCATAATTCAGCCATTACCCCTCTAAACTTGGAGAATTAAGAGGGGTTTTTGCAAGGGTTTATTGAATCTGAAATTTTTTCTTAATCTCAGGCTGGACTGTGAATTTCGACTTGGTTGGATCGGGAAGATTTGTAGAATCGCAAGGAAATAGATTGCTGGTTTTATTCCGCAAGAACCAATTGTTAGCATCACCATTAGCCGCACTATTAGGGTTGGTGATCTCTAAATCAAACTGCAAAGTTCGGATCATGCGAATAACGTGATTTCCTAAGCTTTCAGAAACATCCCAAGATCCATAACACCAGTTACCATTACGATACCAGTTAGGATGGTAAGGAGGCGGGCTGGTTTTCATGTTGATTAATGGAGGACTATTCGGGTAAGCCTCTGATAGCTCTAGAGAAATGATATGTTCATCGCGGTAGCTCGGCGTTGAATTAATAATGGTCTTTACTTTGACAGTGAGTTCATAGGCTTCAACGTAAGGAGGATTACCCTTGATAGGCTTCCACTGGATGATATTACCTCTAATATTGACCATTTCACTATGGTCATTTTTCAATCGAATCAATCGAGCTTCTTGAGGTGTAGCCATGTGTATCTCCTCCATTAAATTCCTGCATCAGTAGCTGGGACAACACGGATTGTATTTTTGTTGGGTTCTTCGACACCAGCATCCTGGAAAGTTTGACCAGGCTCAATCATGCTGCCACCTTTAAAGGCTAATCCGTAACCTTGAGAGTTTGGGGTTAGAAAATTAGCTGTAATTAATTCCGCAACAGCTTCTTGTGCTGTAATACTATCGTCTAGAGTCACAGTCACCATCCTGCCATCTGTAGGATGAACGAAATTAACGTTAACGTCTGCCATTTTTTTGTTCCTATGTCAATCCGACTTCAGTAAATGGATGATCCAAAGATAATTCGTAATATTTGTAGTTGTGGTCTAGGTCATATACCGCAACTACATGACGGTGAGGTACACCGAGTTGCCAAAGGCTCATATTCAACAAGTCTTTGGGGGTATGAGATAGGCTAAACTCCGATATCGTTTGTTTGGAGGATACCTGCTCACTTCTACTAACATAGCTTTCATCAACTCCTTTTTGGATACAGTTATTACAGATGGTTTCCGTATCAAATATACGAAAACTGGGTTTATTCAACGGAATTTCGACACCACATGATTTACAGGAGACAGACTGAACAAACGTGCGATCGGAGCGAAAATCAAGAGTAGCATCTGCACCTGACCAGTCGTCTTTTGATATGAACTCCAGAAATTCTCGTAATGAAACGGAATGACTTAATGGCAGTGAAAGAATTTCTGGGTAAGTTGCGTGTCCATAGCAATTTTCATTTTTATTCAAAGTTAAAATATCAAAATCATTAACTCTTCCTTGAAAATATATTCTTTTTCCATTTTCAACATTTTGATCGCACAATAACTTCACCGCTTCCTGAACTTGAATGGCAGAAACAATAGATGATGTTACTTGTACCGTAGGCATTTTGCCTTCTTTCAGAACCGTCCGTTTAAAGTCGTCACAGGAGTATCGTATTCGTGCTGCTCTTAGCTGTTCTTTGGTTACTCCACATTGATAACATGGTGGTTCTGGCGGAATATAAACGGCAACATGACCTCCTAGTTCGTATATTCCCGCATCAATCCAAGGAGTATTCGCCAACCAACACTGTTTATTGACTGCCAATCTTGTTTCTACATTATCTAAGCAACCCAGGACTAAATTCATGGATCGAAAAACTCCTGTTCCTAGTTCCCAGGCAATATCTCCATGAAAATAGTGAATGTGTACATTGTCTGCTAATGCCAATTCCTTGGTTCGTATGGCAGCAACTTCTGCTTTTAACTTCCCTTTGTCTGCTTTACGAAATAATACAGTCCGACTCAAATTAGAAGTCGATATCGTATCAAAATCAGCAATGTAGATATTTCCTACTCCTAAAAGAGCAAGGTTTTTTAGGGTTTCGTTACCAATCGCTCCCGCGCCGACAACCAAAACATGAGCATCCTTAAGTTTTTGTTGATCCCATCCAGCAATTCGTTGTTGTCGATCGAATGGGTTGTCTTCGAGATCGGTGATTTTAGTAATAGAAAATTGGGTTTTCATCTCTAACTTCTCCATGTGTGACCACAGGCTTTACATTTCCACGATCCGTTATCTAACTTGGTAATATTCCCTGCTGTAGAGGTACGACATATAGGGCATGTTTTGGGCCGAGTTTGAGTAATGTGTTTAAATTTATCTGTTCTACCCGTTGCTGTTCGTTGTATAACCGATGTTTGTTGTGTGAAGTTTACAATATCAAATTTTTTTCTTGGCGATCTCCGAGAAGGCTCTTGAGAAGGTACATTGCCACCTACTAACCGCTTTAGCCATTCATATACAACCCGGAATTTATTTGCCATATAGATTAGCTCTACTTATGAATCTTGATACACTTTACAAAAAGTTACAGAGATGGACTGACTGGCTTGTAGTTGTTATGGCGCTTTACAAAGTCCCGTTAGACTGAAGATAGACTGGTCGCCACTACCTATGTTAAGCTAGTTACTACTATTCAACGACTAACCGAGACTGTAACTTTTGGTTAGGATAACACTATCAACATACTTCAAACCCTCGCCATGTCTAGTGATGAGATGTTTTCTGAGGCAGCAGATCGTTGGGATCTCGAACGACTGTACCGAGATTTGGCAGAAGCAAAACGACTCTGTTCCCCTCGTGCTAGAAAGGGATTGACTGAACGGGAAAAGCTTTATTTGCGCGGGTTATTGTGTGGTTGTAGTCCTAGGGAAATAGCAAAGAAACTGGTTCAAAGCGAAAAGGGAATTGAAGTCTATGTCTGTAAAACGTTATATCCATACCTAAAACAACTCCCGGATGTACCGAGTCAGAAGATCGAGAACTGGAGAAATATCGATCACTTGCTGGAAGATGCGGGATATAAAAGGCAATCTCGGTCTTCTGTAACATCTAAGACGAATTCTTCTGTACCTATTGAACCATTAGTCAAGATTGTCAATATGAGTTTTGAAGATTACAATACCAACACCATCTCCATTGATATCAATATCAAGTTAGCCTTACCTTCAGATGCTGAAGATGAAAAGAGGTAGCTGACAAGGGGGGAGAAATTGAGATTGAGGGTTAGAAACCGGGTTTCTGCGTTCACTTTTGGTTGGGTGTCGAAGGCGATCGATTTTCTAACTCTTGAATACAAATTTCTACTTGATTTTTTAAGTCAGGTAATTTATCAGGATTATGGATAATATTCCAGACAGTTTCTAAATCAATTGCCCAATAATGATGAGCGAGAATATTCCTAAAGTCTGTAATATCCCGCCAAGGTACTGAAGGATACTGATTTTTTAATTCATCAGGGAGTTTATTGGCTGCTTCACCAATAATTTCTAGTTCACGAAGTACAGCCATTTTTACTGTTCGATTGGTTAAAAAACTTTCTTTCCCGTGCTGAATATGAATGGCAATCGCTTCAATAGATTCTTTAATGTGATAAAGAAAAAATAGAGGAGATTTTTGTTTATTCATAGGGGAATTGCCGAGGATAAAACTTCCTGTTTAATGGTATGATGCAATGCTGTACTATGCACAATATCAACATCACATTTCAGCAATTCTTGTAATGCTCTTCGTAAGCGAATGACATCAAATAAATCTTGTTCTGGGGTGGGATCGATCAGAAAATCAATGTCACTATTTTCGGTCGTTTCACCTTTAGCAACTGAACCAAATACTCTAATATTAGCAGAGTGATATTGTTCAGCTAATTTAATAATGTTAGAGCGGTATTGTTTTAATTGTTGTAAGTTCATGGTAAATTACCTCGATTGATTGGGTCAGTTAATCAAATTCTAGCAGATTTGCTTTTATGCTGACCTTCAAAAACCTCAATCATCGTATAAAATAACGTAAAAATTCGAGGATAACCCTAGTGAAGAAAGTCAAGGGAAAACGCCCTGTTTATTTAGATAACGCCAAAGTCGATCGGTTATTAACCCTTATTATGACCTTGGCTAGTGAAGTATCTGTATTGCACGATCGCCTGGATACCATTGAACGGTTAGCTCAAGAAAAAGGCATCCTATCTATCCAGGAGATTGAAGCCTATCAACCGGATGAGCAAACACAACAGGAACGGGAAAATTGGCGACAGAGTTATCTAGAGCGGTTATTAGAGGGGATAGACGATGAATAGTTCAGAACTTAACGCCCTCTCCCTAAATCCCTCTCCCACAGGAGAGGGACTTTCCCCCTTCTCCCGTGGGAGAAGGGGGTAGGGGGATGAGGAACAATCGTTACATAACTCATTTAGGTTTGCTATAGATGATTTGAAAATAGCAAGCAGGCTCGAAAGCATAAGATCGACCGGTGATAGCACTTACCGGTTTTTCAATTGATTCAAGCGCTCGATTGCATCTCCCAAGGCTGAAGTTAAATTCTGGCGAGTTTGCGTATGTTGCTCTTTCTCCGTTTGCAGCGCTTGGGAGAGAGCGCTAACCGTTTGCAAAAGGCGATCGCGCTCTTGTAAGATCTCCACTAACTTCGCCTTCATCTCCTCTAGGGACAGGTTCTCTACCTCCTCTTCCACTGGAGCGATATTCCCAGATAACTCAGGTCGCGGTTGCTGCAAACTCTGTAGCTGACTTCTAAGCTGCTTAATCTTTTCTCCCGTGCGCTGGGTATCATTTCGGCGCTGTTGAGCCTCCGTTTCATACAAACGCTGCCAATTGGCCGCACTTGCATAAGCCCGATCGCACTCTTGTTGCAAGTCCCTCATTTGCTCTTGCAATTGACGAATTTGATCTAACCACTGTCGGATATCTTCAGCCATAGAACCATTCAATTAAAGTGGGGGGAGCAGGTAACACAATCATCACTAAAATCACTAAAGCCAATAATCCCAAGAAATCCCGCCCATTATCCAATTCTGTCACATCATTTAACGCCGGTTCATCGGCGATCGGCATCAGCAACAAAAAGATCGCCCACCAGAGGAATTCCTGGCGCAAAAAGGCCAAAATCAGCACCAATAAGCGAGAAATTTGACCAATGGCGATCGCCGTTCGTTGACCAAACATCGCATGAACCACATGGCCCCCATCCAACTGACCCACCGGAATCAAATTCAGAGCAGTAATCACCAAGCCTAAAAATCCAGCCACGGCCACCGGATGCAGATTCAGGGCCATATCCCCCGTTAACTGATTTCCCAGGGCAATTTTACTCAGGATCGCTAATAGCACTGTAGCTTTAGGATTGAGGGAATCAAAATTAAACATGCTTGTATTTTCCGAGGCCGCAATCACATCAGAGAGGGACAACCCCCAGATCAAGATGGGAATTGTTGCCACCAAACCCGCCAAAGGCCCGGCAATTCCTACATCAAATAATGCCTTACGATTGGGCATGGGGGAGCGAATTTGAATAAACGCCCCAAAGGTTCCCAGGAAAAAGGGCACAGGGATAAAATAGGGCAATGTAGCTTTAATTTTGTAACGACGGGCCATGAGATAATGGCCCAACTCATGGATACCCAAAATGGTCATTAAGGCGATCGCATAGGGTAAACCCGGAGCCAGAAGACTGGGATTTTCCAGCAGTAAATGGGGGTTATTTTCCACTTCTGGAGAAGCCAAATCGGAAAAGGCCAAAGTGCCCATCAGTGTAGTAGTTAATACCGTTAGGGCTAACAATCCCAAAGCGGTCATCGGTCGAGTTAAGCGAGGTTGGGGAGTTTTAGCTTCAAACTGAGGATTAGGAATCAAGATAAAAAACGGCTTACCTTCAAACCCCTCTTGGAACACAATCAAAAAGCGATCGCCAAATTGAGCCTCAATTTTTTCCCGCACTGTCTGATAGGCTACTTCAGAAGAAGTCCGCAACTGACCTCGACAAATCACCACTTGCCCCTTACACTCCGTCTCATGGAGGGCATAGGCAGACCAAGGAAAACACTGTTGTAATTGTTTCTGTTGTTCTATCGTCAGGGAAGCCGGTGAAACTTTGGACGGCTCTGGAGTCTCAGCACTATCCTGAGCTGGGGGAGAAGACCGTCCCACCTGAATCAGATATAAATACAACAGAGAAGAAATGATAAACAAGGCAATCATCACCCCCAAAGGTGGGGGGCTATCTTCTCCTTGAATCAACATCCACAGCGTCCAGGCCAGAGCTGGAGCCATCATCACCAACCACAAAAGCCAAACGGGAGTGGTGGTGCTGCTGGCCACACCACGCTGCACAATGAAATAAGTAATCAGTCCAAGCAACAGTAGAAATATCAAAGTCATGGCATCTTTAAATCATGCAAATCCCAAGGAGCAAAGCCAGTCTCCAAAACAACCGAAGCCGATCCTAGAAAACCGATTCGCCTTTCCCCCCAATCGAGAGACCTTGGGAGCAACCTCCTATTTTATTGTAGGCAACTGTGCCAATATCCTCATTGACTGTCCAGCTTGGAATCAGACCAACCAAGACTTCTTACAAAACCAAGGAGGAGTACAGTTTCTATTTTTGACCCATCGGGGGGCGATCGCCAAAGTCCGTGAAATTCAACAAACGTTTAACTGTGAAGTCATCATCCAAGAACAAGAGGCTTATCTTTTGCCCAAATTGAGTGTAACCTCATTCCAGCACGAATTAACCTTTTCTGACCAACAAATCCAAGCTTTATGGACTCCGGGCCATTCTCCCGGATCATCATGTCTCTACGATCCTTCCCTAGGAGGCATCTTGTTTACCGGTCGCCACCTACTCCCCAATGCCCAAGGCCATCCTACCCCCCTACGCACCAGTAAAACCTTCCACTGGCAGCGACAACTCGCCAGTGTACAACGGTTGCGCGAGATTTTTAAGGATAAACCCTTGGAATATATCTGTCCTGGAGCCAATACTGGCTTACTACGGGGTCAAGGGGTAATTCGGGGATGGGAGGATAGGGAGATTCCCTGTTCCCCCACTGCCCACTCTCAGCGATACACTTAAATTATTCGTTAATGTATTCTTGGGCGATCGCACCACCTGATCTCACGCTATGAACAGTTCTCAATTCAAAACTATGGCTCAAACCTTCAAACGTAAAGGAATGTCCCTGGGCGCTACAGTAGCCCTGAGTAGTTCCTTGCTGTTTACCTGGGCCCTCTTAACTCGTCCAGTCCAGGCTCAGTCCCAGCCCCTCAGTTATACCCAATTGTTGGACAAAATTGAAGCGGGAGAGGTTGACCATGTGGAAATTGACCCCACGAAAAACCGCGCCCAAGTGAAGTTAGAGGGATCGGATATCGAGCAAGAAGTGGTAATTTTTGAGCGCAATCCCGAACTCATTGAAATACTCAAGGCGAATAAAGTCAGCTTTGGGGAACAAGCCAGTGCGGATAATCGGGTAGTCGTCAGTAGTGTGGCCAATTTGTTGTTAATCCTGTTGGTGGTGATTGGATTAATGATGATTATTAAGCGCTCTTCCCAGTCGGCGGGCAATGCCTTGAATTTTGGCAAATCAAAGGCTAGATTCCAGATGGAAGCCAAAACGGGGGTGGTGTTTAATGATGTGGCTGGCGTTGAGGAAGCCAAGGAAGAGCTGCAAGAGGTGGTTACCTTCTTGAAACAACCGGAGCGGTTTACCGCGATTGGGGCGAAAATTCCTAGGGGGGTGTTATTAGTGGGGCCTCCGGGAACCGGAAAAACGCTGATGGCTAAGGCGATCGCCGGTGAAGCGGGTGTTCCTTTCTTCAGCATCTCCGGTTCCGAGTTTGTGGAGATGTTCGTCGGTGTGGGGGCTTCGCGGGTTCGGGACTTGTTTAAGAAAGCTAAAGAAAATGCCCCCTGTTTAGTGTTTATCGATGAAATTGATGCCGTCGGTCGTCAACGGGGTGCGGGTATTGGCGGAGGTAATGACGAACGGGAGCAAACCCTAAACCAATTGTTAACCGAAATGGATGGGTTTGAAGGCAACAGTGGCGTGATTGTAATTGCAGCAACCAACCGCCCGGATGTCCTAGATCAGGCCCTGTTGCGTCCCGGTCGCTTTGACCGTCAGGTGATGGTGGATTTACCCACCTATAAGGGGCGGTTGGGGATTCTAGAGGTTCATGCTCGTAATAAGAAAGTGTCGGCGGATGTGTCTTTAGAGGCGATCGCCCAACGCACCCCTGGTTTTTCTGGTGCAGATTTAGCCAACTTGCTCAATGAAGCCGCCATTCTCACAGCTCGACGGCGCAAGGAAGCCATTACTCCTCTAGAAGTCGATGATGCGATCGATCGCGTCACCATTGGCCTCACTTTAAATCCCTTGCTCGATAGCAAAAAAAAGCGCCTCATTGCCTACCATGAAACCGGCCATGCTCTCTTAATGACCCTACTCAAAAAGTCTGACCCCCTGAATAAAGTCACCATCATTCCCCGTTCCGGAGGCATTGGTGGATTTGCCCAGCAAGTCTTTAATGAAGACATGATTGACAGTGGATTATATAGTCGTGCCTGGTTGCTCAATCAAATTACCATTTTGCTTGGTGGACGAGCGGCTGAAGAAGAGGTTTTTGGCTATGCAGAAGTGACCAAAGGAGCCAGTGGCGATATCGAAAATGTGGCTAAACTTGCTAGAGAAATGGTCACCCGTTATGGCATGTCCGATTTGGGCCCTCTAGCCCTCGAAAGTGGCAATAGTGAAGTCTTTTTAGGCCGAGATTTAATGACTCGTTCTGAATATTCGGAAGAAGTGGCCACCCAAATCGATCGCCAAGTTCGAGAAATTGCTGTACGCTGTCATGAACAAGCTCGTAAATTGATCCGGGAACATCGCCCCCTGATGGATAAACTGGTGGATGTTTTATTAGACCAAGAAACCATTGAGGGCGATCAATTCCGAGAAATTGTCACTGAGTACCAGAAGAGTCAATCCACCTCACCGGTTGATTTGGTGAAAGCTGGGAGCGCTTAAGTTGTTGGGATCGTTAAAAATTTAGGGAGCGAGACGTATAGTCGGACAAGATCCCCCTAAATCCCCCTTTTTAAGGGGGGTTGGGGGGATCGCAATGAAGGACGCTTCTGATTTAGAAACGTCCTCCTGTTTTTGAAGTACAAATGGTTATTATTTAATGCTTTAGATGGGGTGGCTAACCCCCTTTCCAACTAGCTCATGGATGAACCACTGCGGTCATAGGTTTCACTAACTCCACCAACGGGTTTACCTTGGATGTTATTCCAGTAGTCACCGGTTTGATCGAGTCCAACTTCGGCTGCGGAGCGGTTGAGCATGGACTGTTGACGGTTTTTTACGAGGTGATGATGGCGGTGCATTAAAGCGCGGGCTTGATCGTTAGTAGATAACATAGTTTTTCTCCAGTTGTTTTATTAAGTGGTTTTTTCCTTACAGTTTTAACTATATCAAAAAATTTTGTAGTCAAAGCTACAAAATCGCGATTTTTAACAAAATTTAACAATTGCGCTCAGACCGGATGGGCTATTCAGGGAGGCAAAAACCACGGTATGCTAACTCCGTGCCAGTAAAGTGAAACGGAGCCAAGCAACAAGAGTGTCTATAGAGGAGAAGCAAATTAAAGTCGGTTCCCTAGAGTGGTTTTATCGCCAAGGGCAACCGATGCAAGCGACGGACAAACCCCCGGTTCTATTGCTCCATGGGTTACTCTGCCAAAGTTATAGTTGGCGGGAGATTTTGCCGTCTTTAGCGGAACAAGGGTTTTGGGCGATCGCCCCCGACTGGATCGGTGCGGGGAAATCATCGCAACCAGAAAAACGGGACTTTGCCTATACTCCTGAAGCGTTTGCTCAAGCTTTAGGAGACCTCATTGATAGCCTAGAATTGGAGCAAGTTTCCCTAGTGCTGCAAGGCTACACCAGTGTTCCGGGACTCCTCTATGCTCTGCAAAATGGCGATCGCATCCATCGCCTCAGCCTGATTAACATGCCCCTGAGTCCCCAGGATAAACTCCCCTGGAAAATTCAGCAATTTACCCTACCCCTAGCCGGGGAAATGATGACCCAAGATCCCCTGATCGTCGATCGCACCCTAGAAGGGGGATCGCCCTATCAAGTTGAGGAAAAAGATCTCACGGTTTATCGTCGTCCCTTTCTTGAAAGTTCGGCCGCTGGACGCGCTCTGTTAGCAACCTTGCGAAATCTGAATCTAAAATCGAGTTTAGCTGAAATTAACAGCACTCTCCCCCAATGGTCAAAACCCCTACAAGTGATTTGGGGAAAAAGCGATCCCTGGTTATTACAGTCGAGGGCAAAAGAAGCGATTTCTAGCCTATCCCAAGCCGAATTTATTTCTTTAGAAGAAGTCGGTCATTATGCACAGGAAGATTGGCCAGAAAAAGTCTGCGAGGCGCTGATTCCGTTTCTGTGCAGACAAAGCGAGTAGAGTTGAAAAGGGCAGCATGAGGCGATCGCCACTTTAAAAGCAAGGAATGCGCCAACCCCCCCGTCCCATCGAGGATCTTGTGGTAATTATCCTGATTGAACGCTATAACAGCATTGGTCATCTTGGATCATTGCCTATGACTTTTCACTATACTCGAACCGTTCGCTTTGCAGAAACCGATGCTGCGGGTGTCGTTTATTTTGCCAATTTATTTCTGTTTTGCCATGAAGCCTATGAAGCATCTTTGGCTGCTGCTGGAATTGACTTAAAGAAGTTCTTTTGTCAGCCGAAGATAGCCTTTCCCATTATTCATAGTGAAGCCGACTTTTATCGACCGCTCACTTGTGGCGATGGTCTGGAAATTGTATTAGTACCGGTACTTTTAGATCCAGAACAATATGAAATTAATTATACGATCAAAGTGGGCGATCGCGTCGCCGCTAAAGCCATGACTCGCCATGTCTGCATTGATGCTCACCAGCGCACTAGGCAAGCTGTACCAGAATTCTTACTCAACTGGCTTCATCAAGGGTCAAATGAATGACTGTTTCTACGAGAATTTCTTGAGCCGCCCTCTCCCGTGGGAGAGGGGGTTGGGGGTGAGGGCTATACCTTATCGCAACTTCAAAATCTGGGCAGTCACCGCTAAACTTTCCTCATATAAAACATCTCGTCCCCAGCGTTGCAACTGTTGACTCATCATTTCTTCTGCCTTCTGATCCGTCACCGCAGTTACCTGTTCAGTACGACTATTACTCGCACTGCCACCGGCTTCCATCCGCATACATCCGGTCGTTTCCGAACATAAAATCGTGCAACAATTGGCATTAGGATTACTGGAATTGAGCAAAACCCCGACTAAATCTCCTGGAATTTCGCCCCAGTCAGCCGTCGGAATACCCGCTAACTCCGCATAAATTTTCTTATTTTCTGGGCCAGAAAATTCAATCCGTTTAATATCATAATCGCCGCCTTCATCGTTATAAGCTACCGGTTGCCAACCAAGGCGACTCGCTAACCATCCCAAAAACATCAAAGCTTGGGCATCATTCCCTTTCTCATAGTCAATGGTCACCTGATCGATATCTCCTAGAGAATCTCGACGCTCCGGAGGATCGAAGGCAGCAGCCGTTAATTCTTGCCAGGGATAAAACCGATGCCAATTGAGGTCAGCAATATAGGTTTCCGATTCGATTAATTCATGAATTTTCAGTAATTCTGAAGCCGGATCGCTAAAATAACAGGAATCGACCACAATACAATTGGCTTGTTCAGCTAAGTGCTGAAATAGAGGTTGTTCTGGGTTAGGGGTGGCTTTCCACCAAAGAAATTTGGGTAAATCGGGAATGAGTAGGGAAGAAATTAGGTCTTTAACGCGCTCTAACGCTTCTTTTGTCCCTCGCAGGGTAATGTATTCACAACACACTAAGGTGCTACTACTACTGCTTTTTTGAATGGGACAATAGGCAGAAACTTGGGCACTCACCCCTCGATCTTCTCCTAAAACCGGACAGAGGGTAATAATCCGACAGGGATTTTGGGAGGCGATCGCCTCACTCACACTCGATCCCCGCAAATCTACATTACTAAGCTGGGTCACTTGGGAGGGCGATCGCTTGCTATACTTCTCACGCAAACGGTGTAGCGTCTCCCCATCAATACGGCTGTTAACCCTCAAACCATAGGTCATCTGAGCCTCCCGCACCGCCTCCTTCATCATCGGGCCATTAATGCCATCAATAGAACCGCGATAGAACCCCAAACTAGCCAACAACTGTTGGAATTCCTCCGGCTCATAGATCACCATACTAAACGTTGCCGCTCTTGTAGCCACTGGGGTAGCCTTGCCTGTATTTTGGCTCAACCAAATCTTATTGAGTTCTGCCTCAATCTCACCTAGAGAAATATCTTTCGGTTTTTGTAAAGTAACAATCGGAGTAGTAGTCATGATTGGTAATGGGTAATGGGTAATTGGTAATGGGGAATGGGGGAATGGGGGAATGGGGGAATGGGGGAATGGGGGAATGGGGGAATGGGAATTTCTTCGTGTCTCCGCGTCTCCGTGTCCCCGTGTCCCCGTGTCCCTATCTCAACTCATCAAAGTCTCCGCCACCGGCGGCCATCTCGGTTCAGCAATAACTCTGCCTCCACCGGTTCCCATGTCCCCGCCTCATAGAGGGGAATCACTTCCGGAGGAGCCGGAGCATCCCAAACATCCAACACTGGCGTTAATACTCGCCAAGAAGCTTCCACCTCATCGCCACGGGTAAACAGGGTCTGGTCGCCTAACATACAATCGATCAACAAACGACTATAGGCATCGGTGTTGGCTTGACCAAAGGCGCGATCGTAGCCAAAATCCATATCAACCGATCGCGTCCGCAGAGAACTCCCCGGCGTTTTCACCTCAAAGCGCATCGAAATCCCCTCATTCGGCTGAATTCGCATCGCCAGCACATTCGGGTTTGCCTGTTTCGCCGCCGACTGGAACATCAAATAAGGCACTTCCTTAAATTGAATCGCAATCTCCGAAACCTTTTTCGGCATCCGTTTCCCCGTCCGCAAATAGAACGGAACCCCCTTCCAGCGCCAATTATCAATATTCAACTTCAGGGCTGCATAAGTCGGAGTCACCGAATCCGGACTTGCCCCTTCCTCATCTCGGTATCCCGGAACCGGCTTACCCTTCATCCAACCCGACGTATATTGACCCCGAACTGCACATTGATCCAAATTACTCAAAGAAGCCAAATGGGTCGCCTGTACCACCTTCACCTTCTCATTGCGGATACTATCAGCATCCAAAGAATTAGGCGGTTCCATAGCTGTCAGCGAAAACAACTGCATCAAATGGTTTTGCACCATATCCCGCAGCGCCCCAGAGGTTTCATAATAACCGGCCCGTCCTTCCAAGCCCACCATTTCCGCCACCGTAATTTGCACATGGTCAATAAACTGGCGATTCCAGAGGGGTTCAAAAATGGCATTGGCAAACCGAAAGACCAACAAATTTTGTACCGTTTCCTTACCCAAATAATGGTCAATGCGGTATACCTGTTTTTCATCACAGACTTGAGTCACTACCCGGTTCAATGTGCGGGCGCTGCCCAAATCATGGCCAAAGGGTTTTTCAATCACCAACCGTTGCTTCGTCGGATCATCTAACATGCCCGCATTCCCTAACTGTTGGGTGGCTTCTCCAAAGAACCGAGGGGCAACGGACAGATAAAAAACTCGGTTACCGCGAGTTCCTCGTTGAGTATCGAGTTCTTCGAGAAAGGCTTTGAGCTTTTGATAACTTTCAGGGCTGTCAATATCTCCAGAACAATAAAACAGGCCTTGGGCAAATTCATGCCATAACTGTTCTGACTGAAGACCGCCCCCAAAATCTTCCACACCTTCGCGCATATGCTGGCGAAAAAAGTCATGGCTCCACTCGCGACGAGCCACTCCCACAATGGTTAATTCTGGGGGCAGTCGTCTCTCTAATTTCATTTGATAGAGAGCCGGGACTAATTTGCGTTGGGTGAGGTCTCCAGATGCACCAAAAATAATTAAAATCTGGGGTTCGGGAATGCGGTCTTGTTGTAGTCCAACGCGCAGAGGGTTTTCTGTGAGTGTAACCATAGAGAGTTAATCAGCAATAGTTGGGTCTAAGTGTAGATTTACAGAAGGTGGGTGTGGACTTATTTTATCTGGCTAGGCAGGGTTGAGGAAGGATTCGGCTAATGCGACATCTTCTGGAGAGCCAATAATCAGAGGCGTTCTGGCGTGCAGTTCTTTGGGAATGACATCTAAGATGTCTTGAGTCCCTGTACTAGCCCGGCCTCCTGCTTGTTCTGCAAGAAAGGCTAGGGGAGCGGATTCATAGAGTAATCGTAGTTTACCTTCGGGTTTTTTCAGAGTGCCAGGATACAAAAAGACTCCTCCCTGGAAGAGAATGCGATGAAAATCACCGACTAAGGCTCCGCCATAGCGGGCGGTGTATCCTTCATGGCGATGAACATAGCGCACGTAGTCCCGGATGGGTTCGTCCCATTGCCAGAAGTTGCCTTCATTGAGGCTGTAGACGGCTCCATGGCTGGGGATTTGGACATTTTCTCGGCTGAGGATGAATTCTCCTAAACTGGGGTCTAGGTTGAAGGCATGGACTCCATTGCCGACGGAATAGACGAGCATGGTGCTGGGGCCATAGAGGATATAACCGGCGGCGATTTGTTTGCGCCCATGTTGGAGAAGGTCGGAAGCCGTAGAGTCTAAGTCTAGTCCTTCTTGTTGGCGGATGGAGAAGATGGAGCCGACGTTGAGGTTGGTATCGACATTGGATGAGCCGTCGATGGGGTCGTAAATGAGGGTATGGCGACCGATGGGGCAGTTTTCGGGGATGTAATAGGGTTTTTCCATTTCCTCGGAGGCGAGGCGACAGACGAGACCACTTTGTTTGAAGACGCTGATGAATACGTCGTTGGCGTAGACATCCATTTTTTTGACGGATTCCCCTTGGATGTTGGTTTCTCCTGTGAATCCTAGAACGTTTTCCATCAGTCCAGCTCTGGAGAGGCGACGGGAGATGAGTTTTCCGGCTAGGGCAATGCGGTTCATGATCGCACTGAGGTCTTGAGCGTCTGGGGAAAAGCTTTGGAGTTGTTGGAGGACATGGCGGGATAGGGTGGTACAATCCCGGTCTAGGGCATGTTCTTGATCGGCTTCGACATGGGTATCGGCCATGGATCGGGTTCCTCATGAGGGCAATGGACAGGGAAGACCGCGAGGGTCTGAAGCACTTTAGATTGGCTTTTTGATTATGTTAAGGAATGCTGTTGGCCAATGGCTGTAAGCTTAAGGTGAATTACAGAAATGCTCAGGAAGGATTAGCGGGATTAATTCTGAAAAAAGAGGAGTATTTCTTGTATAATTTTAAGAAGATCCCCCGCCAGATGAATGCACGTCCTCAAAGACTCTAATGTTAAATCTGACTTCTGTTGTCATTAATGAATTCTTGGTGAAAATCCGTGAGGGTTACCACCGAACTTATGGTGGCTATAAACCTGATTATGCGGATATTATCGTTTGGGCCGGGAGTATGGCCCTAGAGAATATTGCCAATAGTGATGCCCTTTACCACAATGTGGAACATACGATTTTTGTAACGTTGGTGGGGCAAGAAATTCTACGCGGAAAACATATTCGTGAAGGTGGAGTTTCGGCAGAGGATTGGCTTCATTTCATGATTTCTTTGCTCTGTCATGATATTGGCTATATTAAGGGAGTTTGTCGTCAGGATAGGCATTCAGAACGGTTGTATGATTCTGGAATTGACAACAGTATGATTGAGTTGCTGCCAGGGGCAACGGATGCGGCGCTTACGCCTTATCATGTTGACCGGGGTAAGCGGTTTATTGACGAGCGGTTTGGGGGTCATAAATTAATTGATGCAGAGGAAATTAAGCGCAATATTGAGTTGACTCGTTTTCCAGTTCCCAAGGATGAAGATCATGCGGAGACGGCCAATTATCCGGGTTTGGTTCGGGGTGCGGATTTAATTGGTCAGTTGAGCGATCCGCAGTATTTGCAGAAGATTCCAGCGCTGTTTTATGAGTTTGAGGAAAATGGGGCGAATAAACAGTTGGGGTATGAAAATCCTGGGGATTTGCGGAATAATTATCCGGCGTTTTTTTGGAATGTGGTTTCTCCTTATATTAAGCCCTCGTTGAATCATTTGAAGTTGACTCAGGAAGGAAAGCAGGTGATTGCTAATTTATATGCGAATGTTTTTCGGGTGGAACATGAGGCGCAAACGGATCGGTTTGTTTGAGGGATGCAAGGAGAGAATTAAGGTAGGATAGAGGGGATTTTGAGGTGTTAGGAGAATAAGGGTTATGGATGTGATTCCAGCGATTGATTTGCTTCAGGGAAACTGCGTGCGCTTGTATCAGGGGGATTATGAGCAAAGTCAGGTGTTTGATGAAGATCCGGTGGCGATCGCCGAAAAATGGGTGTCTCAGGGGGCAACCCGCTTGCATGTGGTGGATCTCGATGGGGCGAAGTCGGGACAGTCGGTGAATTTGGAGGTGATTGGGGCGATCGCCCAAGCGATTCCGATTCCGGTACAAGTGGGGGGTGGCTTGCGCGACTATGCAGGGGTGGCCAATTTGCTCTCTACCGGTGTCCAACAGGCGATTCTGGGCACGGTGGCGGTGGAAAATCCCGAACTTGTCCAACAGCTCTGTCAAGAGTTTCCAGGGCAAATTATGGTGGGGATTGATGCCCGTGAGGGTAAGGTGGCAACTAGAGGATGGTTGGAAACTTCTAAGATTTCGGGGATTGAATTAGCCCAACAATGCGCTCAGATGGGGGTTTACGGTATTATTTATACGGATATTCACCGAGATGGAACCCTGAAGGGGCCGAATATTCCAGCCTTGCGAGAAGTGGCGGAAGCGGTGAATGTGCCGGTGATTGCCTCTGGTGGAGTCAGTAGTGTGACGGATTTGCTCAGTTTGTTGTCCCTAGAGCGTTTGGGGGTGACTGGGGTAATTGTGGGTAAGGCGTTATACACCGGGGATGTGGTGTTGAAGGAAGCGCTTCAGGCAATCGGGCCAGGTCGTTGGCAGGATGTGCCCCCGGATTTGGATTCCTCAGCGATGGCGTAAAACCCATTCATAATCAAGTCCGGTGAATGGGAAAAGAGAAGCGAGCAAGATGCTCGCACTCCTGAAACCGCTTGATACGACTGGAGTGGGAGCGTCTCGCTCCCTGGGTTTTTAATTAGGGTATTTCCGCTTCGCAGACAGGTTCATGTTGGACTTGATATTAATTGTTAATTGTTAATTATTAATTGTTAATTATTCCTCCTCTACCGGACGTAAGGGAATTTCCACAATAAACTTAGCGCCTTCTCCGGGTTGAGAAATACAATTGAGTTGTCCGCTATGTTTTTCCACTACAATTTGATAGCTGATGGACAAGCCTAAACCGGTTCCGGAACCGACGGGTTTAGTGGTATAGAAGGGATTAAAGATTTTTTGGATCGTCTCCTCAGTCATTCCTGGGCCATTATCGGCGATAATGATTTCCACAGATTGGCGATCGGTAACCTGTGTGCAAACCGTAATCGAAGGTTGTCGATCTGAAGTTTCTGCACTGCGCTGATCTTGCATCGCATCACAGGCATTGGTTAACAAATTCATGAACACTTGATTGAGTTGGGAAGCGTAGCAGTTCACCAGGGGTAAATTGCCATACTCTTTAATGATTTTAATCTCTTTCTCATTGCCCGATTCTTTGAAGCGATTTTGCAAAATCAGCAGGGTACTATCGAGTCCATCATGAAGATTAACGGGTTTTTTATCGGCTTCATCGAGTCGGGAGAAGTTGCGAAGAGAGAGGATAATATTACGGATGCGTTCAGCTCCGACTTGCATCGAATTGAGGAGATTTTTTAAGTCTTCGCTAATAAATTCGAGATCGATATCCTCAATGAGTCCTTCTATTTCTTCAACAGGATTGGGGTAATGGGTTTGATAGAGATCGATCAGGGAGAGTAAATCTTGTACATATTCAGTAGCAGGGGCGAGGTTCCCATAAATAAAGCTGACTGGATTATTGATTTCATGAGCAACCCCGGCTACCATTTGACCTAAACCGGACATTTTTTCCGTTTGGATTAATTGAGCTTGAGTCCGTTTTAGCTCTTCTAAGGTTTGGGATAAATCTTGATTTTTCTGGTTTAATTCTTGGGTGCGCTCTTGGACTTTTTGCTCGACGGAGGCATAGAGGAGGGCGTTATCGAGGGCGATTGCCGCTTGGGAGGATAAAACTTGCAACACTTCAATGCGATCGCCAGTAAAGGCATCAGTCGTTAGGTTATTCTCTAAATAGAGGATACTAATCAGTTGCCCTTGACTCACAATAGGAATACAGAGAACAGACTTAACCTTATGTTTAATAATATACGGGTCGTTGGTAAACTGCCCATCTCGACAGGCATAACTTAACACCACATCTGAGAGCGATCGCTCCACATAGTTAATGATGCTAACTGGTAGTTCTTCACTGCTTTCTACAGCAGTAGATTGCGGGTTAATAATTGCTTGCTCATCAACAGATGCTGAGGCAGAAATCAGGAACTTACCCTCTTTGGGGAGTAATAAAAATCCCGATTGCGCTCCCGCATTTTCAATCAAGATTTCCATTAAATTAGCCAACAGCTTATCTAAAACAATCTCACTGGAAATAGCTTGGGACGCTTTGAGAACCGTATTTAAATCCAGACTACTCGAAATTGAGTTCGTCGAGGTGTGAATCGTTTTATTCACATCTAAAGCTTCCTTGGGTTGATTTAATTTAGCGGCTAATTGAGGGTATTCTAATTGCAGAGATTCAACCTTACGTTTCACTCCCCATTTCTGGTAATGATAGTGAGCCTCCCGTAAATGCACCAGAGCATAAGAAAACTTGTTTTTTTGCAGCCAAAAATCAGCCGCTCGTTCATTCCCTAAAGCTTGAACCGCAATTAACTCATGCTCTGTTGCTACGGCGATCGCGCGATCGTAAAGATCGATCGCCAATTCAAAGTCACTTTCTATACGGGCTAACTCTGCTTCTACCAGTAAATACTTAGGCAAGAAATTCGCCGCACAGTTTTCCGCCCAAATCTTTAACTGACTCTGATTCTCTCTAACCTTACTTAAGAGAGCCTCTTTTTCATCCTCCTCTACCAAGTCATAAACCGATAGATACACCAAAGAAGAATAAAAATTATACTCAGTTACCGGCACAGTCCCCAGAATCAACTGAAGTCGCTCCGAAATCTCCTTACTCAAGGCTAATGCTGCCTCTAGATTGCCATAAATATATAACGTTTGCATCTTGAAAATTTGATAAATACACAGAGCAAACAAATTCTGATTTTGTTGACAAAGAGCAACATATTCTGCTTCAGTTAAACTGGGGCCATCAAAACTGAACGGATCATCCGTTTGATCGTCTAAATTGCACAGTACCAACTGTAAACCCAGCAAAATCTCAGTAACTAATTGATTTTCTGTTTTCTGTGCAAAGGGTAAATACTTAGGAATTTCTTCTAGAATTTCATGAACCGGTTTACCTTGGACAAAGAAATTAATCGACTGATTATGCAGCACATAACCCGCATAGAGTAAATCACCAGAATCCAAAGCAGATTGATACCCTTCATTTCCTAAAGCCGTTGACTCTTTCATGGGATGAAACCAATAATTTAAAGTGCTAATTAAACAAACACCAGCTTTATAGGTCGGATGTCCCCACTTTTGATTCAGTTGATAGGCAACCCTACCCAAATCATAAGCATTGCGGTAGTCTCCAAACAAATTCACCAACAAAATGCCATAGGTGGGTAAAAAGAAACCCACTTCTGGGGTATATCCCTCCTCTAAAACCAACCTTGCACCCTTCAAAATCATCAGCGTCCACAACTGAATATTAATCATATAAGTAGGTGGCGCTAAATTATTCAATAACTTCACCTTCATTTCAGCCACTGAATTTTCCATTTTCGGTTGATCCAGCAACGCTAAAACCGAGCGATTTCCTAACGCTTGACCCACTTTTTCCAATTCCTGGGGAATCACCCCATCTAAATTTTCAGTAGGTAAATCCATTCCTAAAACTTCTAAGGCTATACGCCCCACTTCTACCGCTTTTTGGTATTGACCTCTTAAGGTATTTTGGATTAATAAAATATTATAAATCTCCGCTTTCTCAAAATCAGAATCTACATGAGACAAAACCTCATCAATCAACTCTTCTGATTCAGCAAAATTACCATTCAGGTACTCCACATCTGCCCGCTCCTTATATAAAGCAAAAGCAAAACCATGATTTAAATCCCAAATATTATCCGGTAAGCCGCTCATTGCCTCCCTTAAATATTGGGAAGCAGCCACAAAAGCAGTAGCGTCTTTAGCTCGTTTTCCAGCCTCTAAATTCAATTGAGCTAATTCCAAAATTTCCTCATGCTCAGTTATTAAAGACCGACCCACATTCATATGATCGACCAACTCAAAAATGCGCTCGCTGCGATATTCAACTGGCGTTCTTTCCAATAGCATCCGACCAATTTTCAGATGCACCGCTTTCTTATCCACATCATTAATTAAAGCATAGGCTGCCTGTTGCACGCGATCGTGAGAAAATTTATAATTCAAGATTAATAATGGCGCAGTGACTAAATCTAAATCCACCCATTCTCTACTCGAATTGGGTTGGATCATTTTTTCCTCAATTGCCGGTAATAAATCTTGAAAAGTTCCGTAGGATTCCTTTTCATAAATTAAGGACAGGGTATTTAAATCAAATTGATTGCCTAAACAGGCTGATAACTTCAAAACTTCCTGGGTTTTCCCTGGGAGTTTTCGCAACTTCCCAATCATTAAGTCCACCACATTTTCTGTAATACTCATGGACTCAATTTCTGCCAAATTCCAAGACCATCCACCCATAACATTGGGCTGAGGAGGAACAAAAGTCAGGAGGTTTTCTTGATATAAAGTCTTCAGAAATTCATTCACAAAAAATGGGTTGCCCGCAGTTTTATTTTTCACCAATTCGGCTAAAGGTCTCACTAAACCTTGATCTTGATGTAACGTCTCCGAAATCAATTGGCAAATTTGATTGAGATTGAGGTTTTTTAAATGAATTTGGTTAATCGTCACCGACTGAATCCGCAAAGAATCTAGCATCATGATCAGGGGATGACTGGAACTGACCTCATTATCTCGATAAGCTCCAATTAAGAAAAAGTTCTGAACATCTGCTTCAGTCAGCATTAGCTCAATTAATTTTAGGGTGGCTGAATCAGCCCATTGTAAGTCATCTAAGAACATCACTAAGGGATGTTCGGGAGCGCAAAAAATACGAACAAAATTTTGAAAGACTAAATTAAATCGATTTTGAGACTCTGTTGGCCCTAATTCTAGAACGGCAGGTTGGGGGCCGACAATATATTCGATTTCTGGAATGACATCAATAATAATTTGACCATTTGGGCCAAATGCTTCTAAGAGCTTCTCTTTCCATATCTTCAGTTTTTGTTCGCTTTCAGTGAGCAACAAATTCACCAATTCTGAAAAGGCTTTAACAATAGCGAAATAAGGAATACTGCGCTGAAACTGATCGAACTTACCCAAAATAAAATAGCCATTTTTGCGGGTAATTGGCTTATAAATTTCCTGAACTAATGCCGATTTTCCGATCCCAGAATATCCACTCACCAGCATAAACTCTTTTTGCCCATCAGCTACCCGCTCGAAAGCGGCTAACAGGGTATCAATTTCCTTATCCCGTCCATAGAGCTTTTCGGGAATTTTAAACTTATCTGAAATATCTTGTTCTCCTAGGGGGAAGAAATCAATACAATCATTTTCTTTCAGGTTAACTAAACAGCACTCTAAATCCGCCAGTAATCCCCAACTGCTTTGATAGCGCTCTTCTGCATTTTTGGCTAATAACTTCATCACCAAATCTGAGACGACTTGGGGAATTTCGGGATTCACCACATGGGGGGCGATGGGTTGTTTAGCAATATGACAATGGATGAGTTCCATTGTTTCACTGGCATCAAAGGGGAGCTTATGGGTTAGCAATTCATAAAATGTAGTGCCCAAAGAATAGAAATCTGTGCGATAATCTAAACTGCGATTAAGTCTGCCCGTTTGCTCCGGAGACATATAGGCTAAGGTTCCTTCAATGGTGGGAGCATGGCCGGATGATGGAGATTCTCGGTTAAAAATTGTAGAGATACTTAAATCAACCAGTTTAACTTGCCCAGTGGCAGGATTAAAAGCAATATTGGCGGGATTGATATCTTTATGAATAATATTCGCTTGATGCAAATCTCCGAGGCTTTTAACAATTCGGATGGCTAAATTGAGAAAACCTAAAAGCGTAAACTTTTGAGAAGCCAATAATTGTTTTAAGGATTCTCCCCCAAAATCCTCTAAGACCATCACTAAAGAATTTTTATAATTTTCTAGGGCATAAGCCTTAACTACACTATCCAAATTCAGGCGATTGAGAAGTTCAAATTCTTGCTGGTATCGGTTTCTCTCCTCTACCGTGGGATACTCGCCTTTAAGGAGCTTTAAGATCACCGGTAGATTACTTTTTTGTTGACAACCCCGATAGACTACTGTTTTGTCACTTTCATAGATCTTGGCAAGAATTTGGTAGCCGCTTAGATTGATCATAATCAAATACTCTAAATTGCTTTGGGGAAGTACGGATAGGATACCTTGGGTACAAAAGGAACAGGCGACCAGAGGCGATCGCATTTACCCTAGATCAAGATTACCTCACCAATTTAGCAAAATATAGCCTTGGGCGCTGATAATGCACCATTAGACACTCCTGTGGGGGCGAAAAATTTTTCGCCCCTAAACGTCACCGGTTACTAAACCTCTAGCTCATCCACTGACTATGGAAAAACTCTCCTCTCGGCTTATCAATGCGCTCATAGGTGTGAGCGCCAAATAAATCCCGTTGCGCTTGAGTCAAATTCTGGGGTAAGCTTGCCCGACGATAACTATCAAAGTAGTCTAAAGACGCACTAAAAGCCGGAACCGGAATCCCCAACTGACAAGCCAGAGCCAAAACTTCCCGCCAAGCTTGCTGACGGTCTAAAATACTCTGCTTAAACTCAGGAGCAAGCAACAAATTAGGCAAGCTGGGATTATCCTTAAACGCTACCTTGATCTTATCCAGGAAACCCGCTCGAATAATACACCCACCTTTCCAAATGCGGGCAATTTCGCTCAGATTCAACTCATAACCAAACTCCTGAGAAGCCTTACTCAGCAGCGCCATCCCCTGAGCATAGGAACAGATTTTCGAGCAATAGAGAGCATCCCGAATCTTAGGAATAAAGGCTTTTAGGTCTCCCTCATACTCGCCACTGGGCCCCGTTAACTCCCCAGAAGCCGCAACCCGCTCCTCCTTGTAGGAAGACATAATCCGAGCATTGACGGCTGCGGTAATCGTGGGAATACTCACGCCTAATTCCAGAGAAGTGACCACCGTCCACCGTCCCGTCCCTTTTTGACCGGCTGCATCTACAATCAGATCGATCGTGTGCTGGTTGGTTTCCGAGTCAATATGCTTAAAGATATCCCTAGTAATCTCAATTAAAAAAGAATTGAGTTCTTCGGTTTCATTCCATTCCTTAAACACTTCATGGAGTTCGGGATTGCTTAAACCTACGGCATTTTTCAGCAAATCATAGGCTTCAGCAATGAGCTGCATATCGCCATACTCAATGCCATTATGAACCATTTTCACATAATGACCCGCTCCCCCCTTACCGATAAAGGTCACACAGGGGCCATCATCCACTTGGGCAGCAATTTTGGTGACAATCGATTCTAATTCTTTATAGGCGGCTGGAGTTCCCCCTGGCATTAAACTGGGGCCATTCAGCGCTCCTTCTTCACCACCACTAACTCCCATGCCTACAAACCCTAGATTACAGGCTTCGAGATCTTGGGTGCGGCGTTCCGTATCTTCATAAAGGGAGTTACCCCCATCAATGATCATATCGCCTTCATCGAGTAAAGGCTTGAGTTGATCGATTACGGCATCAACGGGTTTACCCGCTTTTACCATAATCAAAATTTTGCGGGGGCGATCGAGTTTTTGTACAAACTCTTCCAGAGTTTGGGCGGCTAAGAAATTCTTGCCCTTGGCTCTGGTGGCCATAAACTCTTCAGTTTTGGCATAAGTGCGGTTATAAACCGTTACGGGAAATCCATTGCGTTCTACATTTAGGGCTAGGTTTTCACCCATAACCGCAAGGCCAATTAGACCAAAACTTGGCTGTGTCATAAGTTTATATACTCGTGTAACCAACAATTGCTTGCTGTAACAGCAAATTACCTACAAGGTTAGCCCGATCTTTAAAATAGTCCCGTAAAGAAGAGATTAAGTCTGGGCCGTCACGGTAAAATGACCCTGTAGGCTGTAAATAGAGAATTAGTAACAGAGGGTTCAGCAGACATGGCACAAATTCTGGCATTGGCCGTTGGTTTGGGAAGTTTCGCTTTTTATATGGCTTTCTTCTTTTTTCCAGAGGTTTATCGGCGCAAAAGTGATTTTATCTGGAGTGGGTTAGGTTTTCTCTATGCTCTAACCCTCTGGTTTTGTGCCGGACGGTTTACGGGTGCGGTGATGCTCGGCCAAATGGCGGCTGTACCTTTGCTGTTGTATTTGGGTTGGGAAACCTTAACGTTGCGTCGCCAATCCACTCCTTTAGACCAACAAACTCCTGTGGAAGTGGAACAGTTAAAGCAGAATGGGTTGGGCGCTCTGAATCGTTTCTTGAAAAAAACGCCAGCTCCAGGGGGGGCTGTGCCTACTGCTGAATCCCCAGAAACTAAGGCTACCGTTGCACCAGAGGAAGCGCTATCAGAAACTCCTGTTCCTGTGGGGAATGAATCGACTCCTTTAGAAACGCCCATTTCGGAGTCAGAAAGTCCAGAACCTGAGCCGGAACCTGAGCCGGAACCTGAAGAGGTGCAAGGGTTTGTAGAATGGGAGCAGGAAACAGAGCCGACAGAGGAAGTAGAGGACAAAGAGGGGGAAGAGGCGATCGCCCCAGATGCTCCTGATGAGAGTAAGATAGAAACTGCGCCTGAACCTGAAGAATTTGACGAATCGGAAGAACCCGTCATTGCTGAAAGTCCAGCAGACTCCTCTTCACCCAAAGCTCCCCAACCGAAATCTAAAACCCTATCGGGGTTATTGGGCCTGTTTAATCGTCTTAAAAGTCGATTCCAAAAGTCAAAACCGGCGGAAACTCCCTCTTTAGATGAAGAAACCTTTACGCCAGAAGAGCCGGAATTTCAGACTGCAACGCCAGAAACGCCAGCACCGGAACCGGTGGAGGAGCCAGTAGCAGAAACTCCAGAAATTCCAGCACCCGAACCGGTGGAGGAGCCAGTGGCAGAAACTCCAGAAATTCCAGAACCGGAACCTCTAGAGGAGCCAGTAGCAGAAGCTCCAGAAACTCCAGAAACTCCAGAAACTCTAGAGGAGCCAGTAGCAGAAACTCCAGAAATTCCAGAACCGGAACCTCTAGAGGAGCCAGTAGCAGAAACTCCAGAAACTCCAGAAACTCCAGAAACTCTAGAGGAGCCAGTGGCAGAAGCTCCAGAAACGCCAGAACCGGAACCTCTGGAAGAGCCGGAAAATAGCCCAGAAGAAGCTTCTGACTCTGAAAATGCTGAAATTCCCCCTCCGTCTGGTTCAGACTTACCGGAGACTGTCTCAGAGGCTCCTGAGACGACCGAAGAAGAGGAGATGGAGGATAGTGTAGACTCAGAAACAGAAGAAGAGCCAGAAAGCCAGGAAGAAACGACTGGTGAATCCCCAGAAGACAAGTCCTCTCGTTCTCGGTCTTCCAGACGTAAAAAACGCAGATAAACCTAATGTTGACTCATGAGAAGCGATCGCCTCTTAAACCCGATAAACTTCCCTGTTAAAATCTGACTACAGACTCACAACCCTTTTGTCCTTAACCCTTCCCAATAGCACCGTGACAGCAGCAAAAGACTATAAAACCACCGTCAATTTGCCCCAAACTGACTTTGATATGCGGGCAAATTCCAGCAAACGAGAGCCGGAACTGCAACAATTTTGGGCAGAGCATCAGATTTATGAAAAACTGGCCCAAGAAAATCCAGGGGATTTGTTTGTTCTCCATGATGGCCCTCCTTATGCCAATGGTTCTCTGCATATGGGCCATGCATTGAATAAAATCCTCAAGGACATTATTAATAAGTACAAGTTGCTGCAAGGCCATAAAGTCCGCTATGTGCCAGGGTGGGACTGTCATGGACTGCCCATTGAACTGAAGGTGCTTCAAGCGATGAAAGCGGAGGAGCGCAAGGAGTTAACCCCCATTAAACTGCGCCAAAAAGCAGCCGAGTTTGCCCAAAAAACGGTTGATGAACAGCGAGAAAGTTTTAAACGCTATGGAATTTGGGGAAATTGGGAGAATCCCTATTTAACCCTGACTCCAGAATATGAGGCAGCCCAAATTGAGGTATTTGGGCAAATGGTGCTGAAGGGTTATATTTATCGAGGTCTGAAACCGGTACATTGGAGTCCCAGTTCTCGCACTGCTCTGGCTGAGGCTGAGTTGGAGTACCCGGAAGGCCATACCTCCGATAGTATCTATGCGGTGTTCCGCATGGTGCATCTGAATGATGCCGTGTTTGCCCAGCTTAATCCGTTTATGGTGGATCTGGGAGTAGCCATTTGGACAACAACTCCTTGGACGATTCCAGGGAATTTGGCGGTAGCAGTGAATCCAGAGTTGACCTACGCGGTGGTGGAAACCCCTTGGGGTAAAGCGCCAGTGAAGAAAACGAGGGGTAAAGGATTTGCTAAAGGGACTGATGGTGAATCGGAAAATACGGATAAGGCGACTCTGCCTAAGTATATTTTGGTAGCAGAAGGGGCGATCGCCCGCCTCTCGGAAGAATTGGAGATTAAACTGACCCTGAAGGCGAAAGTTAAGGGCCAGGATCTGGAGCATTGCACCTATCAACATCCTCTATTTGATCGCGAATCTCCCCTTGTGATTGGTGGGGATTATGTAACCACGGAGTCCGGTACGGGATTAGTTCATACTGCCCCTGGCCATGGTCAAGACGATTTTATCGTCGGTCAGCGCTATGGACTGCCTGTGCTATCTCCGGTGAATGACGCGGGCGATCTGACCGAACTGGCGGGTAAATTTGCGGGATTAAATGTACTAAAAGATGCAAACCCAGCGATTATTGAAGCCTTGACAGAAGCGGGTGCGTTAATCAAACAATCCCCCTATGTACATAAGTATCCCTATGATTGGCGCACCAAAAAACCGACGATTTTTCGAGCAACCGAGCAATGGTTTGCATCGGTGGATAAGTTCCGGGAAACGGCTTTAGAGGCGATCGCCGAGGTAAAATGGATTCCGGCCGCGGGGGAAAATCGGATTACCAGTATGGTGCAAGAGCGATCGGACTGGTGTATTTCCAGACAACGGAGTTGGGGCGTACCCATTCCCGTCTTCTATCACCAGGAAACCAGAGAAGCGCTGTTAACCCAAGAAACCATCGACCATGTGAAAGGAATCATCCGCGAGCAAGGTTCCGATGCTTGGTGGAATCTCTCCGTGGAAGAATTGTTACCGCCCAAATACCAGAAAGAAGCGAAAAACTACCGCAAAGGTATGGATACCATGGATGTGTGGTTTGACTCTGGCTGTTCCTGGGCGGGAGTAGCAGCATCGCGCCAAGAGTTGAAGTATCCGGTAGATCTATATTTGGAAGGCTCCGATCAGCATCGAGGTTGGTTCCAGTCTAGTTTGCTCACCAGTGTGGCAACTCAGGGGATGGCTCCCTATAAGAGCGTATTAACCCATGGGTTTGCTCTGGATGAACAGGGACGAAAGATGAGTAAATCTCTGGGCAATGTGGTCGATCCCTATGAGATTATTAATGGCGGTAAAAATCAGAAGGAAGCCCCCCCCTATGGAGCAGATGTGCTGCGTTTGTGGGTGTCTTCGGTGGATTATTCTTCCGATGTGCCCATTGGTAAGACAATTCTGAGACAGTTGGCGGATGTGTATCGCAAGATCCGCAATACTTCCCGGTTCCTGTTGGGGAATTTATATGATTTCGATCCGGAGCGCGATCGCATCCCCTATGAGGAAATGCCCGAATTAGACCAGTATATGTTGCACCGGATGGGGGAAGTGTTCGCCCAAGTCACCGAAGCGTTTGAAAGTTATCAGTTTTTCCGCTTCTTCCAAACCGTGCAGAATTTCTGCGTGGTGGACTTGTCCAACTTCTATCTGGATATTGCCAAGGATCGGCTCTATATCAGTGCCGAAAATGGCAAACGTCGCCGCAGTTGTCAGACGGTGCTGGCGATCGCCTTAGAAAACCTAGCACGGGCGATCGCTCCCGTCCTCTCCCACATGGCAGAGGACATCTGGCAAAATCTGCCCTACAAAACTCCCTATGAATCCGTCTTTCAGGCGGGATGGTTGGTGACAGAACCCTATTGGCACAACCCCCCCTTAGCCCAAAAATGGACAAAGTTGCGCCAAATTCGCACAGAAGTGAATAAGGTGTTAGAAGGGGCACGGAATGCCAAGGCGATCGGCTCGGCTCTAGAAGCTAAAGTCTTACTCTATGTCACCGATGCCAAGTTCAAAGAACAGTTAGAAGCCTTTAACCCTGAACTCTCCGTCGCCCTCAAACCGCAACCGCAACCCGTGGCAGAAACGCCAGAAAGCGCGGTAGGGGCGGGTTCAGGAAAGGCTTGGTCTTCCAACCCAGATCTGGGTGAACCCGCCCCTACGGAACCAGGATCTTTAGGCGAATTCCTGCAACTTGCCACCCGATGGTGGAACCAATGGCGGCAATGGGTCAAAGATTATCCCCGCGCCTTCTTAACCCTATTCACCTTAGTTGGTGGAGCAGCAGCGCTAAATGTGGGTTGGACAGCTTCCCAAACCATGCTCAAATTACCCATCATCTCCTTGCTGTTGGAACTGGTGGGCATCATCTATACCATCTGGTTTGTACGTCAACGACTGCTCTATGCACAAGAGCGCTCTGCTCTGTTGAGTCAGGTGAATCAGGTAGTACAGGAGTTTATGGGCACAGGAAAAGCTCAAGAGAGCTTGCTGCATAGTGCCTCACCCGTTGCAGAGGAGGTGACTTCGACTCCGCTCACTTCGACTCCGCTCACTTCGACTCCGCTCAGTGAACTGGGATCGGAGACTCCAGAAGAGGTCATTGGCAATGGAGTGGATGAACTGCGCTATCTATTCATTACTTCCCAAGTGGAACTGGTGGATGATATTAAGGCGGTAGAAGGACTCGAACATAAAGCAATCACTGATACTTTGGGTATTGGGGTGGTGAAAGCAGAGGGCGAAAAATGCGATCGCTGCTGGAACTATTCCACCCATGTTGGCGAAAGTGCCGAACATCCCACCCTCTGCGAGCGGTGCGTTTCTGCTCTAGATGGGGAATTTTAAGAGGTAGGGGGGTTTTCCTCTTCCCCCCTGCTTAATAAGCAGGGGGGTTTCATTTTCCTTTGACTAAAACTAATCTGGGAATGGATAAATGATCCACGGGTTAAGATCGTTCGCTGACTGCCGGACACAAAGAATACAGAGGCGATCGCAATTTATTCTCTTTAACCTTTACTCTACACCACTCACTTGCCGGGAGTTAGCTGGAGATATTTCTCTGATTTTTCGCTGATACTTTAAAGTCATAGCTGTGGCAAATTCGCACATTTCTTTAGCCTTTTCTTCTGATTCTTTAAAAACTTCTAGCATTTCCAGCATTTTTTGCTCATCTGGTAGTTCTTTCATGGTAATTCCCTCAAAAAATTGACAATTTTTTCTACTCGCAGTTTACTTTCAATCGCTTTACCCAGTAAAATTCCTAAATCTTCTCCCGTTTCCTGAATCACATCTAATGAAAGATTTGCTTCAGAGAGAACGTTCACCATATTCTGAATTTGTTGACGAGCAGTGGTCGTGAAAAATAGCAAGGCATTTAAGTAGGCAAAGTATTGTAACAGTATAGCATTTTCCGGAAATTTTGACATGACTCGCCTGAGTATATTTAGTCCGAAGGTTGCTTCGGCTTCGATTTGCTCAACTTCTAAATAAATTCGGTCAATTATCTTTTGTATTTCTGATGGAATTTGCATCTAAATTAAATTGGTTTATGTCGAAATATCATACAGCAATTTTCGCTGCTATGCGGTACATCTAGATCCCCCTGAATCCCCCTTAAAAAGGGGGACTTTCCTATTCCCCCCTTTTTAAGGGGGGCAAGGGGGGATCTTTTTTTGCTGTACCTCATTACCCCGCAAAACGCTGTAAACATTTTAACATAAATAAGTCACCGTAGATTTATCTTGATTTAACTCAGTTCACCTAACCGATACTTCGACTTAATTTGATGCCAGAAGCGATCGCTCATTTGATTACCTCGGTTTTAGCACCCTAGGATATTGGTTTAAAATCGGCAACAAATCGTGAGAAATCGGCAATTCTCTATATTCTCCACCTTGATACGGTCTTTCTAGTGGTAGAAAATAACGATTATAGGTTTCTAAATCCATTGTAACTTCTACACCGTTAGGATAAACAGACTTCCGGCTGTTATCATGGATTTAGAACCTCCAGGATCGAGACAAAAATGGAGAAAAAATCATGAATCTCAGATTAATTGTTTTTTCCGGAGCCGTCACTGCTTTGATCGGGATTGTGTTTGGCTTATCGGTATCGAAAATGTCTCAACGACAATTTCAATGTTGTGATTTAGTCCACCGACCGGAATTTGTCCAAGGATTTAGTACATCACGAGCGCCTCGTACCTATGCCATCATTGGGGCAGCGTCTGGATTTGCGATCGGTGCTTTGATCGAAACAGTGCGACAAAATAAACCAACTGAAGTAGACTAGGGAGCATGGGGAAGATGCGGAGATTATGCATTACCCATGACGCATTACCTATTACCCATTACTTATGTTAGCTAGAGTCTGGAGTGCATCCCTAGTCGGAATCAACGCCATTAAGGTGGGAGTTGAAGTTGATGTATCTGGAGGCTTACCGGCGATCGTGGTGGTTGGCTTGCCAGATACAGCAGTACAAGAGTCGCGAGAGAGAGTAAAAGCCACCCTGAGAAATTCGGGATACGCTTTTCCCATGCGAAAAATCGTAATTAATTTGACTCCCGCAGACTTACGGAAGGAGGGGCCGAGTTTTGATTTGCCGATTAGTATTGGCATTCTAGCCGCTTCAGAACAAGTGAATCCGCAGTTACTCGGAGATTATTTATTTTTGGGGGAAGTCTCCCTAGATGGCAGTTTGCGACCAGTGGCTGGAGTGTTGCCGATCGCTGCTGCTGCGGAAAAATTAGACATCGCTGGCTTGGTGGTTCCAGAAGATAATGTGCAAGAAGCCGCCCTCGTCAGTGGCTTAAAAGTATACGGATTTAAACAGCTTTCCGAAGTCGGGGATTTCCTCAGTCAGCCCGATCGCTATGAACCGGTAAAATTTGATGGATTGCAACGCTTCGCCAATTCCTACGTTCAGGCTTTAGACCTTCAGGATGTTAAAGGGCAAGCCCATGGCCGCCGCGCCCTAGAAATCGCGGCCGCTGGCGGCCATAATTTAATCTTTATCGGCCCTCCAGGCAGTGGGAAAACCATGTTAGCCCGGCGTTTATCGGGAATTTTACCCCCATTAGACTTTGAGGAAGCCTTAGAAGTGACTCAGATTCATTCAGTAGCGGGTTTATTGAAAAATCAAGGCTCTTTAGTCTGCGATCGCCCCTTTCGCAGTCCTCACCATTCCGCCTCCGGTGCATCCCTAGTCGGAGGTGGCAGCTATCCCAGACCCGGTGAGATTTCCTTGGCTCACCAAGGTGTATTATTTCTGGATGAGTTGAGCGAATTTAAACGCAATGTTCTCGAATTCCTCCGCCAACCCCTCGAAGATGGGGAAGTCACCATTTCCCGCGCTCGTCAAACCGTTACTTTTCCCGCCCAATTTACCCTGATTGCCTCTACCAATCCCTGTCCCTGCGGCTATTATGGCGATTCCCTGCAAACTTGTACCTGTTCCCCGCGCCAACGGATTAATTACTGGGCGAAATTATCCGGGCCATTACTCGATCGCATCGATCTACAAGTCGCGGTTAACCGTCTGAAACCGGAAGAAATTACCCAACAAAGTAGCTCAGAATCTTCAGCACAGGTACGCGAACGGGTGAAAATAGCCCGCGATCGCGCTCGGTTCAGATTCCAAGACGATCCCAATGTGCATTGTAATGCCCATATGCAAACCCAGCATCTGCGCCAGTGGTGTCAACTCGATCCCACCTGTCAGCAGATACTAGAAGCAGCTATTCGCAAGTTAGGATTATCAGCTAGGGGAACCGATCGCATCCTCAAAGTTGCCCGCACAATTGCCGATTTAGGGGGTCAGGATACTTTGCAATCTAATCACATTGCTGAAGCCATTCAATACCGGATGATCGATCGGATGCAGTAAAACTATCCCCCTTCTCAAGGGTTACAGCCGTTTCCTTTGCTATGAATAAGTATATTAAAAGCACTCATAAGCTGAGGGAATTCTAGTGAATTCCCTCAGCTCTGTTAATGATGATAATGGGCTTGGGGGCCAGCCCAGGCTTCAGCAACGGAACGGCCGAAGGTCTGGGGGCGATCGCCCGTTGCCAGTAGCGTTTTACCCTCTGAACTAACTGCCCACAGGGGCCAATTCTCATCTCCCAGAATACCCGCTTTAAATAGCACATGGTTAGCATTATTTTCTGACCAGCCCAGCAGGACCGCATGGCTATAATCCACCTGTACCGGAGCTACCGTAGTAGTTTTATTGAGATTACGGTTCCAAATTACCGCATAATCCGATACCATCGAAGAGCTAAACAACCCTTCAAATTGCCGGGCTAGGAGGCGATCGCCCAACTCTGACCAAGACACCGGGACTAACATCGTAATCACCCCTGGCAGTTGGGCTTCTGGGTTACCATCGAAGGGATTATTCGCCAAGGGAGAAGCGGCCGTAATCACTTCCAGATTACCCGTTTGCAAATTCTCCAAAAACATTACACTCGTGACTCGGCTCGAATGCAGTTGCGATCGGATCTGAAACTGAATCCGACTATAGGCTGCATACTGGCCATCAGGAGAAACCAAGGAAGGAGTCCGATAATAGCGAACTGCTGAATCTTCAGTAGAAGAAACTTCTGCATGGCTATTGATGACCCAATTCCAGGGAATTGGATAGGGACTATCGAGGGGATCGCTATATTCTGAAGTTGGATTCATGGGAGATGCAGCAGCTTCAGGGGTAGAATTACCAGAGGCCGAATCTGAGATGGCCCCAGCTATTGCAGATTTAGGCAGCAGCAGCAGTAATAGTGCTAACAGTAGCACAGAGGGTTTGGCTAAGAGCGCTTTTCGGCTCCAGGGGAATTTAGGCATTGAACTTCAATCTCGCGTATGGGGAATGGGTGAGAAGCAAAGCCCCAGTGAGGAGTATGAGTCCTTCCTGATTATTCCAGATTACAAGGCATTGGCGTTTAAAAGGAAGGGGTCTTCAAGAGATTTAAAATTTCTTTGTGTTCTGGCCGCGATCGCCCCGGTTAGGTTACGATTTTTGTGGTCTCTCGATCCGGGGCCCTTAATGACGCATTCAGCTGATTGTGGATAACCTACCTGTGACTGAAGACTTTCCTTCTCCCCCTCCCCCGACTCCCTCACCCCAGAGACAAGTCCTTGTTTTTCTCTTGGTGATGATTTTCCGCCTATTGTTGCTGGGGGTGGGCAGTTCCATGGCCTTTATCATCGGCATCGTTATTGCCTTTTTTTATCCCGATCCTAATCCCCAAATGCCCTTGATTGAACGGGTATTACAGCAACCCTTCGATCCCCTCCATGGCCAATGGTGGCCATCTCGCTCCTTAGCCACCTTACCTCCGATGAGTCTAGAACAGCGTCAGCAAGCCCTAGAAGAGTTAAAGCAACTACGAGGGGACTTCAATATCTGGGAAGAGCGTCTGAGTCAATTGGAAGAACAACTGAATCAACCTTTACCCCAAAAGCCAATTAAAACCCGTCTGAGTTTACTAGAGCAGCAGTTATCGGGCCAATCCCCTCATGCTTCCCGGAAGATCTTTATGGTGACACTACCGAGTGATTTGCTCTTTGAAGGCGATCGCACAACCTTAAATCCTAAACAGTCTGACTTACTCAATAGCCTCATCGCTGATTTACGCAATTTTTCTGGTACTACTATTCAAATTAATGCCTATACTGATAATTTAGGGGATGCCCAAGAAAACCTAGAACTCTCCTGGCAACAAGCAGAATCCATTTATGAGTATCTCTATACTGGCTTAGGAGATGGTTACCATTTTCTGCGAGTCGGTTATGGAGAAACTCGCTTCTTAGCACCCAATAATTCTGAAGTAGAGCGACAACGCAATCGTCGGGTGGAAATTGTCATCGAATAGGGGAATGGGAGCAGAAGTCCCTCTCCCGTGGGAGAGGGATTTAGGGAGAGGGCCAGAAGTGTTGCACAACTCATTTAGACTAGCTATATTACCCAACCTAACGATAATTCGTAAACTGTAAAGCCACCGGTAAATCTTCCTGTTTTAACATTTGAATGACCTGTTGCAGTTCATCTTTGGACTTAGATGAAACTCGCAAAGCATCACCTTGAATTGAGGCTTGCACCTTCTTGAATTCATCACGAATGCGCTTATTAATCTTTTTGCCTAAATCCTGATCGATACCGCGCTTGAGCTTAATTTCCTGACGCACCCGGTTTCCGCTTGCGACCTCAATATCCCCAAATTGGAAAATTTTCAAGGATAGATCGCGCTTGGCGGCTTTCGTCCGTAAAATGGTAGCGACAGACTCTAAAGTTAAATTACTATCCGTATTGATGGTAATGGTATCGTCTACCAACTCTACCGTGGTTTTCGAGTCTTTTAAATCATAACGGGCTTTAATCTCCCGTTGGGTCTGGTCTAGAGCATTAACCAACTCTTGTTGGTCAAAGTCACTGACTACATCAAAAGAATAGGAGGAAGCCATAGGAAATCATGAAACATTATTTAAACAGGATTAAACGATTCCCAACCTAGGGAACAGTTCAGATCTTAGGTACTCACTTGGAGGAAGCTTAAGGCAAAAAGAGTCAAATTACATAAAGATCCTATGCCAAACATGAGCGATCGCCCCAAGGGAATATTAAGAATATAAAAGATACTATATAAACCACGAGCGATCAAGAAGACCAAGGCAGCCCCAGCAGCGACTGTAGAGTCTACCCCAGTGGTATAGGCCATCCCCGCAGCAGCCGCGAAAATCATAAAGGCTTCAATGGAATTCTGGTGGGCCCAAGTGGCTCGTTTGGCATAATCTGGCAATCGATCCACCATAGCTCTAGGAGCTTCTAAATACTCCATCCCCCCTTGAAACCGAGCATAGGCTACCCATAAAAAGGGAAAATAAATTAAAAAAGCTGCTCCGGCGATCGCATAAAGTAACAGAGCAGAGACAGAAACAGACACAACCATCACCTCATGATTCTCAATCAAAGTAAAACAAAGTCACCACTTTACGCTGATCTTCCGCATCGCGGCAAGTGTCCAGTAAAGTTGAACTATCATGAAAGGCAAAACAGATGAGTTGCTGACATCGGGTAATAATTTCCGCATTACACAACGAACTCGCTTCACCCAGAGACAAGGGATTATTCTCCGGTTTTTCCACCAAGTGAATTACTTTTTCCAGTAATTGCCGAGATTCTCTCGGTTGGCGATCTAAGCTTTGGGGCAAAATTACCGTCAGCAAGTTAGGATCGGCTCGCATAGCTCCCCGGACAGCGGCAAAATTAGTCCCTGTGGCTCCAGAGGTGATGATATGGTTTCCCGATAGAACCAGGGAATAACTCATGGTTTCAATCAGATGTTGATGAGTTATGGGAACATGGCGAGAACCGAGTAGGGCCAGCCGCTTTGATCCAGTTTGCTGGATCGTTGCCAGTTCTTGCTCTAGGGTATCAAATTTAGGAATTTCTAAGGATTGACTCAATGCCAATAACAACTAGGCGCTACAACGGAGCTATTCTAGCAGATAATTTGAATTTAAGGTGAATTCTGAGGAATAGGGAATAGGCAAAAGGCAAGAGACAAGAAGTAATTTCCCCCATTCCCCCATTCCCCATATCCCCTAGGCGAGGTAGCCTAACAGCCGATCTAGGTCAACATGGGCAGCTACCAGCTCAGAAATACACTTGGCTTTGACGGGTTCATGAATGGGAACTGTGCCAAAGGCATTGTCAATAATTTCTACGGTGGTTAAGGTATCGAGATCTACGGTGAGGATGGGAATTTCTAACTCTTCGGCTCGACTAATAATCAGTTCTGAGGGAGAGAGATGGCCGGTGAGGATCAAACATTGGGTTGAAGTTTCCAGAGCAGCCAATTGAATATCGGTGCGATCGCCTCCAGTGACGACGGCCATATTTTCACCTTTGCGGAAATATTTCAGAGCTGAATTGACATTCATGGCTCCAATGCGTAGAGTTTCGACCATCAAATCTAAGCGATCGCCGCGACAGAGGACGGTTGCCTCTAGACGGTGTACCAATTCCCGCACGCTAATACTTCGCAATAAATTACTGCGAGGCAGTTGGCCGAGGATGGGAATCCCTTGGGCTTCGAGATAGGGAACATAGTCTTGGGCAAAGGGTTCGATAAATTCCCCAGTGATATCATTAACGATAATTCCCAGGAGGCGATCGCCCAATCGTTCCTTGGCTGAAAGGGCCTGATCGATAATTTGTTGGACATCCAAGGGGATCACCAACACAATTCCAGCCGAGAGATGATCGGCCATCTGCCCTAAAGATAAGCCAAACAATCTTCCCTCATCCAGAGTTCCCGGCCCTTCCAATAGCACCAACTGACCCGGTGCAGTTGGATAATGCTGTTGAAACCCCACTTGGGGATCTCCGGGAGCTGCCTCCCTTAACTTTCCCTCAATGGTCTGTCGATCCATGGAGATTAAAGTCGGATAAAGGCGATCGCTTGGTAAATCTAGGATCTGTGCAATAAATGCCCCATCCTCATCCATCCCTTTACCCATCAGGTTTCCATTTCCTGTCGATAAGGGCTTACCATAGGCAATATCGAGGCCTCGTTCTTTCAGTTGCGCCCCAATGCCTAATAATGTTGCTGACTTACCACTGTAAGATTCGAGGGAACCTATCAGTAGATACTGACTGATATCTGTCACACACGCACTCCCAACTGTTTGATCGTCATTCATTCTTTAGTCATCTAATCGTAATAGTTTTCGGTAGAACGTTTGGGAAAAATCAATCATTTTGCTTCTTCGCCAATTTACATACAACTCAATCAAAAATTCAATAAATTCATGGTTGGGCAGTTTTACTTCATAGGTCAGTTCTGACTGACCATCAAACTGCATCCTACAGACGGTCTCATCTGCGGGCAGTTTAGACACAATAAACCAAGTGGCTAAAAAAGGAATACTTTCTCCCCGTTCAATCCGGCGTTCCCCTTCAAGGGAAGTTTTTTCATACAAACTTATGGCATAGGGTAAGGCCGCACGCTTACCACCTTGATAGTAAGGCTGGTAAACTCCGATCACTCCGCCTTGGGCAGGTTCGATGGTACTGAGGTCAGTAGTCATAAGAGCTGTATTTACACTCTAGTCTTAAGAATAAGGATTTTCCAGTTTATCTTATCATTCTCACTGATAAGGTTGAGCAGATATCAAGGGAGTGATCTCGGTTTCCCTAGGCAGCGATCCACAGTTCGTTACAATAAAGCACATGCCCTCTGGTCTCAGAGGGGATCGATCCAAATATTCAGTCAGGATAAGAGCGTCCATAACCTTATGTCGGAGAAGTCCAATCCTAGCGACGATTGCCAGAAAATCCTAAATGGCGATCCTCATATTTTTCAACCCGTATCTAAAGATGCAGTGCAGGAGGAGATCGGATCTTCCTGTTTCGATCAAGTTGTCTATGAAGGCCGCAGACGCAAAGCGGCGGTTTTATTAATTGTGATTTGGAGTGGGACGATCGCCCTGCATTTGCTCTCTTGGAGTTTTTGGCTGATCTGGGGGAGCTTTGCCCTGATGGGGATTCATTCGATCCGAGTTTTAAGTGCTAAACCTAGAGCTAACTTAAAATCCATGGATCTTGATCCGGATTCAGATGTGCCTTTTGTCTCTTTATTGGTGGCGGCTAAAAATGAGGAAAAGGTGATTGCTCCGTTGGTGCAAATGCTCTGCACTCAGGATTATCCCTTAGACCGCTATGAAGTCTGGGTGATTGATGACAATAGTACGGATCGCACGCCCCAAGTTTTGGAGGGTCTTCGGCAAGAGTATCCCCATCTACGGGTGATGCGACGCTCGGCTGGGGCGACAGGAGGTAAATCGGGAGCGCTCAATCAGGTGTTGCCTTTGACGCAAGGGGAGGTAGTCGCGGTTTTTGATGCGGATGCCCAAGTTTCCCCAGATTTATTGCGACGGGTGCTGCCAGGGTTCGATCGCCCCCAAGTGGGGGCAATTCAACTGCAAAAGGCGATCGCCAATGCTCCGGTGAATTTTTGGACTCAAAGTCAAGCCTCGGAAATGGCCCTAGATTCCTATTTCCAGCAACAACGGATTGCTCTAGGAGGAATTGGAGAGCTACGAGGTAATGGTCAATTTGTCCGACGCACGGCACTGGAACAATGCGGCGGATGGAATGAAGAGACGATTACTGATGATTTGGATTTAACCCTACGTCTGCATTTGGAACAGTGGGATGTGGACTTTATCCTCGATCCTCCCGTACAAGAGGAAGGGGTAACTACGGCTTTAGCCCTATGGCATCAACGCAATCGTTGGGCAGAGGGGGGATATCAACGGTATATGGATTATTGGCGCTTGATTTTTAGTGGGCGCATGTCATGGATGAAAACTTGGGATATGTTGACGTTTTGGATCATGCAATATTTTCTCCCCAATGCGGCAATTCCCGATCTCGTCATGGCGATCGCCAAAAATCGGCTGCCGGTTTATACTCCCATGACGACCCTAATGGTTGGTATGTCGGTGATTGCCATGATTCAAGGTATTCGGCGCGTTAATCGAGTCAATGGTCGGGTGACCCATTTACCTGCTCTCCTGTGGCAAACTTTGAGGGGAACCGTTTATATGCTCCATTGGCTGTTAATTGTGGCCAGTGCATCCGCCCGGATTGCGGTACGTCCCAAAACTTTAAAATGGGTGAAAACGAGCCATGAAGGGAAGGTTGTGGTAGATAGTTGATCGATGGGGGGATGGGGAGATGATCCATTACCCATTACCCATTACCCACTGCTTTTGTAAAAAGGCGAGGGTGTCCAGGTTGGTATAAGTAAAACTTCCCAAATTGCCCTGAATGACTTCAAAGGGAGCATCCGGTTCCCCCAGATCGCTTAAAACGGCGATCGCGCCAGAAAAGTCATGATTGTGGGTATATCCATTCTGGGTGACTAGGGTGGGTAAACCCGCTTGAGTGGCCGCTTGTACTCCAGCTTGGGAATCTTCAATCACAATACACTCTCTGGGCGATAACTTCATTTGCTCAAGAACATAGTGATAAATATCTGGAGCGGGTTTTTTCTGGAGTACAATATCACCGGCGGCAATGAGTTCAAATAGGGTCGGGTGAAAAAACTTCTCCAATAAGGCCATTACATTCGGTAAAGCGCTTGTTGTGGCGATCGCCAATCGGATTCCTTCTCTTCTCGCTTCTTCCATCAGCCGTGCAATACCGGGTCGCAGGGGAATCGAACCTTCTAACAGCAACTGCCGATAATACTTGGTTTTCTGACGATGTAATTGAGCCGCCCAGACTTCTAAATTTACTGAAGACTCAAACTGGGGATGATACTGGCGAACATAGGCTATCAGACGCTCTTTTCCGCCCGATACTTCTAAAAGTTGGCCATAAAACTCGGCAGACCATTGCCAAGGTAATCCCATCTCAGAAAAGGCTTGATTAAAGGCCAAACGATGACCATCCCGCTCTGTTTCTGCCAAGGTTCCATCCACATCAAAAATAATCCCTTGCAGTTGCCCAACTTCATCCATGAGTACCCCCACTTTATATAAAGCTTAAGTTTTAATTTAATACCACAAGTTTAAGATATTATTCTAGTGTAAAGATTACTAAGAGAAAGGAGGATAGGAAAAAATCTCCTATTCCTATCAAATTTCCTGGTAAAAACCGAGGGAGTAAGATACCTCAACTCCAGTAATCTCAAAGGATTGAGGGAGTGCGGGCATCTGGCCCGCAAGTTATACCCATTAACCGAATTTGATATCATAAGCCCCCTATTCCCCATTCCCCTATTCCCCAACCGTGTCTTCCATCGAACAACAGTATCAGCGAATGCAACGGGAACTCCTAGTTGGTGTTCTTGCCTTAGTATTTGTATGCATGTGGGGAACCATTGGTTATATGATCATTGAAAAATGGTCTTTTCCCGATGCCTTTTATATGACCATTATTACTCTGACGACTGTGGGTTTTGGGGAAGTGGAACCCATGGAAGCCAGGGGAAGAATCTTTACCATTGCTCTCATTTTTCTGGGAGTGATTAGTATTGGGTATATTGTCAATCGATTTACAGAAGCTTTTCTGCAAGGCTATTTTCAAGAAGGACTACGTTTGCGACAACAACAGAAAGTGTTAAAAAATCTAATTAACCATTATATTATTTGCGGTTTTGGTCGCACAGGGCAACAAATTGCCCTAGAATTTCATGAAGAAGGGGTTCCTTTTGTCATTGTAGATTCTAAACCGGAAGCCCTAGAAGCGGCCCAAACTTTGGGCTATCTCGTTCTCCAAGGAGATGCTACCTTAGATGATACCTTGCAAAGGGCAGGTATTTATCAAGCCAGTTGCTTAATTGCCGCTTTGCCTTCTGATGCCCAAAATTTGTATACTATTTTATCAGCAAAAACCCTTAAGAGCGAAATTAGGACGATCGCCCGCGTCAGTACCGATGAAGCAGCCGTGAAACTCTATCGAGGGGGAGCAGATGCTGTGGTTTCTCCCTATACCACGGCGGGGCGGAAAATGGCTACAGCAGCCTTACGGCCGCAAGTGATGCATTTTGTGGATGGCATGATCACGGGCAAAAATCGCTCCTTATTGATCGAAGAATTTGTGATCGATTGCGATCGCTGTCCTTATATTGGCCAATCTCTACAACAAATGCAACTGCGATCGCGCTCTGGCGTTCTCATCCTCGCCATCCGTCGCCCAGATGGAACCGTCATCGGTGCGCCTACTGGAGAAACCTTATTATTACACCAAGACTTGCTCATTTGTATGGGAACCTCCGAGCAAATTCGGCGCTTAAAACAACTGCTCTCTCCCCTCAACTAGAGGGGAATGGGGAGATGGGCTGCTCCCTGTTCCCTCTTCCCTAACTCACCAAATCGGGAAAACAGTCATGAATGGCAGGATGAACAATATGATGATCCTTGACATTGACCCCTTTAGCCAAAGCTGGATTTTGTTTGAGAGCGCCGACTCCCGCATGGGCTAATTGCAAAACATAGGGTAAAGTCGCATTATTCAACGCTTGGGTTGCTGTCCAAGGTACGGCCCCTGGCATATTGGGTACACCATAATGGACAACCCCTTCCTCCACATACACCGGTTGGGTGTGGGAAGTAGGACGCAGAGTTTCCATACATCCCCCTTGGTCAACGGAAACATCAATTAGCACTGAACCCGGTTTCATTTGCGCCACTAAATTACGAGAAACAAGTTGGGGAGCGCGACGACCGAGGACTAAGACTGCGCCAATGAGCAGATCCGCTTGGGGAACTACTCGTTCAATTTGGGCAGAATTACTATAGAGCAGTTCTACCCTTGAGCCAAAAAGGGTTTCTAGCTCGGCTAAACGCTCCACATTGATATCTAAGACTTGGACTTTAGCTCCCATACCGATAGCCATGCGAGCTGCTTCTGTCCCTACGACACCACCACCAAGAATGACTACTTGGCCGGGACTGACTCCTGGAATTCCGCCTAAGAGAACTCCGCGTCCCCCCTGTTGTCGCTCCAGGAAGCGGGCCCCAAATTGTACCGATAGGCGACCAGCAATGACGCTCATCGGGGTGAGTAGGGGTAAGCGACCATCGGGTAATTCTACGGTTTCATAGGCGATCGCCAATGTCCCCGATTTGATTAAACTTTCTGTTAAGGGGCGATCGGCCGCCAAATGCAAATAAGTAAACAATAACTTTCCAGAAGTCAAAAACTCATACTCAGAAGCCAAGGGTTCCTTCACCTTCACCACCAACTCCCGATCCCAGGCCAGTTCTGGAGAAGGCACAATCTTTGCCCCCACATCTAAATAATCTCCATCCGTAAAACCAGCCCCCTGACCTGCTTGCGTTTCCACAAAGACCTGATGACCCCGTTCAGTCAACACCCGTACACTACTAGGGGTGAGTCCAATCCGAAATTCTTGATCTTTGCGCTCTTTAGGAACTCCGATGTCCATCAATCACCTCTGTGTACTGAAAATCCCTTAATATTCAGCTTATATCAATTAAAAATTAAAAATTAAAAATTAAAAATTAAAAAATTGCACTACAATTAGAGAAATTATAAAGAATTGTAAACTTTAACCCATTTTATCCTGGATTATGGCTGAACTCAAACCTAACGTATCCCCCAAACTCCCCCAACCCAAACTCGGATTTAACGATTATGCCGAGCGTCTCAACGGTCGAGCAGCCATGGTCGGCTTTATCATCACCCTAGTCATTGAATATATCACCGGACAAGGTTTACTCACCTGGTTAGGCTTAACCTAAGTCCAACCGGGTTAACTAGCGGGAAAGATGCCCGCACTACTGAAACCTTTTTTTCCATTAGGACACCAAACCATCAATTTCATGAACCCGCCCCCACCGGTAACCGTAGATACAAGGGGCGGGTTTAACTTAACTAATCCTCATCCTCCTCCATCGGATCGTAAATTAGCTCTTCATCATCGAGTTCTAAATCCATATCCAGGATGGGATCGGGTTTTTTCGCCTTGCCTTTAGGGGTTTTGCGCTTTTTCGCCGATGACTTATCCGCACTCGATTTCGGATCTAAGCGGTAAGCCGTGCGGTCATCGACCACCAAATCCTGCAAATCATCCACATCTGAGTCAGAATTATCAAACATGGGGTAAGAAACATTGCGTCCAGTTCCTGAAGAAAACTCATCAGACATCACCCCATACTCAGCATCATCAGCAGCCCCCGAATACCCATGGCCAGACAAGAAGCTATCAGATAGACCCGATCCGACAATTTCATCATCAAGGTCAACCCCCGCATCATAATCTGGAGTCATTGGCCCCCGGCCTTCCTCATAAGCATTAAACCCAGTTCCAGCAGGGATCAGGCGACCGATAATCACATTTTCCTTCAGACCCCTTAACCAGTCTGATTTACCCTCGATCGCCGCCTCCGTCAATACCCTCGTCGTCTCCTGGAAACTGGCCGCACTAATAAAGCTATCCGTATTCAGCGAAGCCTTGGTAATTCCCAGCAGTACCGGAGTATACTTTGCAGGCGCTCCTCCCGTAATCGACATCGCCTCATTCACCTGCTCCACCTGATACAGCTCAATCAGCTCGCCCGGAAGCATGGTCGTATCCCCGCCATCATCCAGGCGCACCTTAGAGGTCATCTGGCGCACAATCACCTCAATATGTTTATCAGCAATATCAATCCCTTGGGACTGATACACCCCTTGTACTGCATCCACCAGGAACTGCTGCACCTGGGCCAAAGCACCCATCGCCGCCTCATAATGGGACATGCCCTGCTCTAAATACCAGTTAAACTTGATTTCCAGCAGTTCATGGGGATTTTGCTGGCCATCAGAAATAGGCTCTCCCGCTTCTACCCGTTCTCCTTCGACCACCATCAAGCTCTGGCCGGGCAAGAGGGTATAGGTGGTCATTGTGCCATCGACTTCCACCACGCGGATCGATCGCAAATCATCCTCCCCTTCTACCGCTTGCACTTCTCCAGGACGGCGGGCTAAAACACAAGCTTCTTTTGGTTTACGGGCTTCGAGCAACTCTTCAATCCGGGGTAAACCCTGAATAATATCCCCAGTTTTCGCCCGCTCAAACACGAGTAACACGAGCTTATCCCCCCGTTGGACTAACCCCCCATCTCCCAAGTGCAGAACTGCTCCCGGAGACACCCGATAGGGTCTAGCCAAGCGCAGAATCATAGTTTTATCCGTGCTATCAATCAATTCCACTTGGCTAGATTCCGTCAGCCGAATCCCAGGGGCGACCTCTGTACCCGCTACGAGAAGATTGCCTTGTTGAACTTGGAGCTGATCGATTTTATCTCCCAGATCCAGGGTAAAGCGATCGCGGGGACGAATCACCAGCAATCGTCTCACCTGTTCATCATCATTGCGAAGTCCAGCAATTTCCCCTGGGGAATTACACAAAATTTCCGTTGAAGCAATCACATCCCCAGGCTTAACTTCAGCCCCTTCTTGAACCAATAGTTGAGTGCGAACTTGTCCTTGAGTCAGATCAGCAATTCCTTCCCGACGGATGAGCAAGGATTCTAGGATCACCAACTGGAGGCGCATCACCTCAATTTCCTCTCCGTCTTCAGTGGTTTGGTTGAGTTCGGGAGCAGGAACCAGCTCAATATCAGCCACTAATTCCAAACCCTCTAAAGAACTTCTCCTCTCACTGGAACCTTCACCCAAATAATCTTGGTTAATCTCCAAGAGCAAATGGGTTCGCACCAAATCGACCCCTTGAACGGACTTAATCCGCTCTCCATCTTTATAGGGCAACCGTTGAGCGGTACGCAATTGGATCAAATCCTTTTCCCCCGTGGAGGTGGAGGGGCCAGGAGGGCTATCGCAAACGGGGAACTCAGTCACTGGACGCAGCAGCGCTCCCATCCCTTCTGGAGTTTGCACAATTTCCAGATAGGAGAGTGCTTCGACTTCTTCTCCCATGAAGGTTTCTGGAGGGCGTACCATTCCTTCGACAGGCATATCTTCGGGGTCAGCGATCAGATGTAATGTACCCGGTTTAACGATAATTTCGCGCAAGATATCATTTTTCTGAACTACGGTGACAATACCGGAGGTTTGGCAGAAGATATCTTTGACCACTTCGGTTCCGGCCTCGACGTACTGGCCATCTTCCACCATCAGCAAGGAGATATCTTTATTGACTTCATGGGATTCTTCCGGAATCCATAATAGGGTTCCCCCTTTGACCACTTCTTGGCCATACTTCCCGGAACCACTGCGCCGTTTGGTTTCAATGCCAGCATACTTGAGAGTTCCGCCGGTGTTGGTGCGATAGCGGTCGTCGATTAATTCAGCCACAACTTGGCCAGAGGTGACCTTACTTCCGGGAGTGGCGAGTAAGGAAAATTGCTGACCATCACGGGTAGTAATTAGGTAAATTTCCTTGCTGCCTTTTTCCTGGATGGTGACGGTTGCCTGATCGAGGACGACTTGAGCGGTGATAATCTCGACATCACGCCCTTGTTCTCCATCGGGGAACCGTACAATTCCCCCATGTTTGGTGGTGATGTTGCTCATGGCCAACACATCCATGGATTGTACTAGGTCTTGGTTGTTGACCACGGGTTTGGCATCGGAGGGCAGGTTATAGACTTCTCCGGACAATACCCAAATTAAGCCCCCAGTCCGAGCAATGACCGTGGTTGAGCCTTGGCGATCGCGTTTTTCTTCGGGAATAATCCCTTCAAACCGGACTTCACCGGAAATATCGGTGCTGACATCTTTGGTTGCTCTTTCGGTAGAGCGGGTTGCTGCTCTAGAGGGGGGCGTGTTGGCAATAATGGTTCCTGGTTTAATCATTTGTCCGTTTTGGACGAGCAGACGAGAACCTGTGTTAATGGGGATCTTGTGGATATTATGCTTTTTCTTCTGGTCGAGGGCGGAGAGGTTGAGGGGAGAGCCGTCGCTATCGATTTCTCGGATTTCTACATCTACAATTAGCTCTAGTACGCCCCCTGTTTCGACTTGAATTTCGGGGCCCTCTTCACCCTGAACTCGGCGGGTTTTGATGCCCGCATAGTTAATTTTTCCACCGGTGGGGGCGAGGATGTCACGGGCAGCACCAGAGAAGACACCCCCGGTATGGAAGGTTCTCATGGTGAGCTGTGTGCCCGGTTCCCCAATGGATTGAGCGGCAATAATCCCGACGGCTTCCCCTAAATCGACGGGGGCATGATGGGCCAAGCTCCAACCGTAGCAAGCTTGACAGACTGATCGCGCCGCTTCGCAAGTTAGAGGCGATCGCACTTTGACTCGTTTTGTATGTTGGGCTACTAATTTAGCCAGGTCTTCACTGAGCCAATCGTTGCGCCGGGCAACCACTTCACCGGTTTCAGAAAGCACATCTTCAGCCAAAGAACGACCCAACAGGCGATCGGCTAGGGGAATGAGGATGCGATCGCTTTCAGACATGGCTTCTACGGTAATCCCTCGCGCTGTTCCACAGTCGAGTTCCCGAATAATCACATCTTGGGACACATCCACCAAGCGCCGGGTCAAATAGCCACTATCTGCTGTCCGCAGAGCGGTGTCTACCAAACCTTTTCTCGCCCCATAAGAGGAAATAATATACTCGGTTACCGTTAACCCTTCCCGGAAATTGGTTTTAATGGGCAAGGAAATAATTTCTCCTTGGGGATCGGCCATCAGTCCTCGCATTCCCACCAACTGGCGCACCTGGGAAATATTCCCCCGCGCCCCAGAAAAGGCCATCATATACACACTGTTGAGGGGATTGGTGGCCTTAAAATAGCGAACGACTTCATCTTTGAGGGCTTCACTGGTGGAGTTCCAAGTATCAATTACCCTCTGGAAACGTTCTACTTCTGTAATTTCACCTTTAGAATAGCGCAATTCAATTTCGCGGATTTGTTCTTCAGCCGCTTCGAGTAATTCTTGTTTGGAGGGCGGAATCTGCAAATCATCGACACTGATACTGACTCCGGCACGAGTGGCAAAGCGAAAGCCCAAATTTTTCAGCCGGTCAGCCATTTCGGACGTGCGAGCTGTACCATATTGCCCAAATGCCGCAGCAATCAGTTTTTTGAGTTGGCCTTTATCAATAACGCGATTTTTGAAGATCATGATGGGGAATGGGGAATGGGTAATGGGTAATGGGTAATCGGTAATGGGGAACAGGGAATAGGCTGTCCCCCCATTCCGATTAGTCAGAGAAATCGGTCGAAATCGATTCATAGGTGGGTCGATTAGGCGATCGCCGGCCGGCCCCTTCTTGCATTAAGTCGATTTCCACATCACTAGAGTCTCCATCTTCACGAGTTTCAACTTTATGCACGCCAATATCTAAACAGAGGGACTGCAATTCTCGCATCAGCACTTTAAAGGATTCTGGCGTTCCCGGTCGAGGAATAGCTTTACCTTTAACAATGGCATTGAGGGCTTCATTGCGTCCTTGCATATCATCAGATTTCACCGTCAGCAACTCTTGCAAGGTATAGGCTGCGCCGAAGGCCTCTAGGGCCCAAACTTCCATTTCTCCGAAGCGCTGTCCACCCTGTTGAGCTTTGCCACCCAGAGGCTGTTGGGTCACCAGGGAGTAGGGGCCCGTTGAGCGAGCATGGATCTTATCATCCACCAGGTGAACCAATTTGAGCATATAGGCTTTACCCACGGTAATGGGGCGATCGAAGGGTTCGCCGGTACGGCCGTCAAACAACTGGATTTTGCCCGCATTTTTGGGGTCATAGAGCCAATCTTTCCCCGTGTAATGGGCAGCTTCTTGTAGTTTGTTATGTACCGTTGTCCTGGACATTTCCCGGCTGTGCATTTCATCAAAGGGTTGCAGTTTAAACCGGCGCTCTAGGTTTTCCCCCGCCCAGCCTAAGAGACATTCAAACACCTGACCTACATTCATCCGGGAGGGAACCCCTAGGGGATTTAAGACAATATCCACGGGTGTACCATCGGGCAAATAGGGCATATCTTCCAGGGGCAAAATCCGGGAAATGATCCCCTTATTCCCATGTCGTCCTGCCATTTTGTCGCCGACTTGAATCTTCCGTTTTTGGGCGACATAGACGCGGACGACCATGTTGGCTCCAGGAGGCAGTTCATCTCCTTGTTCGCGGGTAAAGATCCGCACATCAACCACGCGCCCTTTTTCCCCGTTGGGGACTCGGAGGGAATTATCCCTGACATCACGGGCTTTTTCGCCGAAGATGGCCCGCAGGAGTTTTTCTTCTGGGGGCTGGTCAGATTCCCCTTTGGGAGTGACTTTACCGACTAGGATATCCCCGGATTCTACCCAAGCCCCTTTACGGATAATGCCCCCTTCGTCTAGGTTCCGCAGGGAGTCTTCACCGACGTTGGGAATTTCGCGGGTAATTTCTTCGGGGCCGAGTTTGGTTTGCCGGGCTTCAATTTCATATTTTTCGACGTGGATGGAGGTATAGAGGTCTTCGGAAACCAGGCGCTCGGAAATCAGGATAGCATCTTCGTAGTTGTAGCCTTCCCAGGGCATGTAGGCGACTAGGATATTTTGACCCAGGGCGAGTTCTCCGCCTTCGGTGGCACTGCCATCGGCAAGAATTTGACCGACTAAAACGTGATCGCCTTCATAAACGATGGGACGCTGGGATAAACAGGTATCCTGGTTAGACCGTTGATATTTTTGCAGTTCATATTCAATGATGCGGGGAGGAAGGCTTTCACCCTCTGCCCCTTCGGGATTGGGTTCGGGATCGGAGGTTACCCGAATGCGGGTGGCATCGACATAACTGACTACCCCGTTACTTTTAGAGACGATCACCATCCCGGAGTCCCGTGCGGCTTGAGCTTCCAGCCCTGTTCCCACTAAGGGGCGCTCTGGACGCAGCAGGGGAACGGCTTGCCGTTGCATGTTCGATCCCATTAGGGCGCGGTTTGCGTCATCATGTTCCAGGAAGGGAATCAGGGAGGTGGCGACCGAGATAATTTGCACGGGAGAAACGGCTACATAGTCTACTTCCATGGGGGAGGCGGTGGTAAATTCCTGGCGATAGCGCACGGGAATGATTTCCCCTAAGATTTTGCCGTTTTCATCGGTGGAAATGTCTCCGGGAGCTACTTGCAGGTCGTCCTCCTCATCGGCGGTCATGAAGATGGGGGTGAGGTCTCGGCGCACATGGCCTTTCTCGACGGGGTAGTAGGGGGTGGCAATGAAGCCAAATTCGTTGACTTTAGCGTGGGTTGCTAAGGAGCCAATCAGTCCGGCGTTGGGGCCTTCTGGGGTTTCGATGGGGCAGATGCGACCGTAGTGGGAGGGGTGAATATCCCGCACGGCAAAGCCCGCCCGTTCGCGGGTTAGTCCTCCGGGGCCTAGGGCGCTCAATCGCCGTTTATGGGTGAGTTCGGCGAGGGGGTTGGTTTGATCCATGAATTGGGAGAGCTGGGAGGAGCCGAAGAACTCTTTGATCGCAGCCACTAGGGGCTTGGGATTGACTAGGGAGGTGGGAGTTAGGGAGTCGGAGTCAGAAACGGTCATTCGTTCGCGGATGATCCGTTCTAGCCGATTTAAGCCGACTCTGACTTGGTTTTGTAGGAGTTCGCCTACGGAGCGAATGCGCCGATTTCCCAGGTGGTCAATGTCATCAATGCTACCCATGTCAAATTCGAGGTTGATCAGGTAGTTGATGGCGGAAAGGATGTCTTTGGAGGTCAGGACGCGAGTACTGGCAGGGACGGTTAAGCCTAGTTTGCGGTTGAGTTTGTAGCGTCCGACTTTGCCGAGATCGTAGCGTTTGGGGTCGAAGAATCTGGACTCTAGGAGTTGTTGGCCGCCGTTGACGGTGGGGGGTTCTCCGGGTCGCAGTTTGCGGTAGAGTTCGAGGAGGGCTTCTTCGTCGGAGAAGTCTCCTTCTTTTTCGATGGTTTTTTGGAAGTAGTCGGGGTGACGCAAGCCTTCGAGGATTTCTCCGGTACTCATGCCGAGGGCTTTGAGGAGGACTTGGGCGGAGAGTTTGCGGGTTTTGTCGATTCTCACCCAAACCAAACCGTTTTTGTCGGTTTCAAATTTGAGCCATGCGCCTCGGTTGGGAATGAGGGAGGCGTTGTAGGTGCGACGGCCGTTTTTGTCGGTTTCGGATTTGTAGTAGACTCCTGGAGAGCGGACGATTTGGTTGACGATCACCCGTTCTGCCCCGTTGATGATAAAGGTTCCGCGATCGGTCATTAGGGGCAGTTCGCCGATGAAGACTTCTTGTTCTTTGATTTCTCCGGTTTCTTTGTTGATCAGACGGGTGGGGACGTACATTTGTACGGCGTAGGTTGCGTCCCGGCGTTTGGCTTCGTCTACTTCGTATTTGGGACGTTTGAGTTTATAGTTTTTGCCGATAAAATGAAGTTCGAGTTTTCCGGTATAGTCAGAGATGGGGGAGAAGCTGTCGAGTTCTTCGATTAATCCTTCTTCTAGAAACCAGCGAAAGCTTGAGCGTTGGATTTCAACCAGATCGGGTAGGGTAAACTGGGTGGAAGTTTCGGTAATCTGATTCATTATCAAGAGGGGTCGTGGGTTGGGTGATAGGTAATGCCCTTTTGCTTCGCTCAGGGCGAGGGGAATCGGGAATAGGTAATGGGGATTTTCTTCGCCTCCTCCTATCCCTCTATCCCCCCATCCCTGTGGGGCAGTTGAAAGAGGGTTTGGGCGTTTTGGGTGGTTTGCTGGGCTAGGGTTTCTAGGGGGATGCCTCGTAGGGAGGCGATCGCCTCAGCCACATATCGCACGTAGGCGGGTTCATTGCGTTTGCCTCGTTTGGGGACAGGAGCCAAAAAGGGGCAGTCGGTCTCGATTAGGAGGCGATCGCCGGGAACCCTTTGACAGGATTCTTGAATTTGAGTGGCTTTTTTAAAGGTGACTGTGCCACTAAAGCTAATATAAAGCCCTAGGTCTAAAAACCATTGGGTTTCTTCTGGGGTTCCTCCCCAACAATGCATGACTCCCTTCAGTTTTCCGTGGGTTTGGTAAAATTTTTGCAGGTATTCCGCTAAGGGAGCTGCCGCGTCCCGACAGTGAATAATCACGGGTAAGTCGAGTTGATGGGCAATTTTGAGTTGTGCCTCTAGGGCCTGTTGTTGTTGCTCTCGGTTCTGGGCTTTGTAAAAATCTAAGCCGGTTTCTCCGATGGCCACTACTTTGGCATCGCTTTGGGCTAAACTGAAAATTTGCTCCCCCATTTCGGGAACCCAATTCTGGCTCTCTAGGGGATGAAGTCCGACGGCAAAATAGAGTTCTTCATACTGGTGGGCTAAGGTAGAAATGCTTTCAAATTCCTGGGGAGTTACACAGGAATGGATCAATTGAACCACTTCTGCTGCACTCCATCGATTCCTTAGATCTTCTCTTTCTTGATTGTACACATCGAAGTTGATGTGGACATGGGTATCGATTAACTGCATGATTTTCCCAGCTTTCAGAGTTTAACCAGCACGCGAAAAGGTCGGCCATAGCCAAGACTGCTGATGCCTAACTCTCGATCGGTGAGGGTATCCTGGCGATCGAACCCAAGTTTCCGCAGGAGGATTTGGGGTCGAGTCTCCAGGGGTGAAGGTGTTGTTCGTGAATTGACCCTAGACAGGCGCAGTTGTGAACTTAACTTACCCCAAACTGACAGGGGAGTAGGGGGGGAGTTCAAGAGGCAGCCGGAGTTTCAATTTGTTTCAGGACTTTGGCTAGACGGGCTTTACGCCGAGCTGCGGTGTTCCGGTGAATTACGCCTTTTTTCACGGATTTATCAATTTTGCTGTACGCTTGAGACATTAGGCTTTGAATTTCCTGTGCTTTTTCGGGACTAGGGTTAGCTCCTTGCTCTTCAACGGCGGTAAAGAATTTTTTCATTAGGGTCTTTACCGAAGATTTATAGGCTTTGTTCCGGAGTCGATTGCGTTCAGCAATTTGAACGCGCTTGATAGCAGACTTGATGTTAGGCACGATGTTTAAAGTTAGGGTAACAGTAACAGCATTCGGGTTTATCCCGAAATAAATTAAGTGTCAGACATTTGAGTATAGCATTTATTCTCCTGAGTTTGATCTTACCCGACCCGTCAAATCCACGTTAAGCTATAAGGTGATGACGATAACCTGGATCGAGGGGGTTTAACCCTGGGGTTGCTTCTCCCTCTGGGTTGCGTCAATGGGGAGACTTAAACATGGCAATCGATCTAACCTATGCTGAGAATTATTAGCCAGCGATCTGAAGCAGAAGCAGAATTACGGCGAATTTGCGATCGCACCTTTGATGAGGAAATGGTTCATAAAGAGGCGACGGTTCAGCAGGTGCTGCAAACCGTGAGGCGCAACGGCGATAAGGCCCTTTTGGACTATACGGAAGAGTTTGATGGGCAACGGCTGGAGGTCAGTCAGTTGCGCGTTAGTGCCCTGGAATTAGAGGCGGCCTATCAGCAAGTGGATAAGCCTCTGCTCGATGCCATTGAGTTGGCCAGTCGCCAGATTGAAGCGTTTCACCGCCAACGTACACCTAAGTCTTGGGTGCATTTTGCCGATGATGAGGTGGTGTTGGGTAAGCATTATACGCCGGTGGATCGGGCGGGAATTTATATTCCCGGAGGACGGGCGGCTTATCCGAGTACGGTGTTAATGAATGCTATTCCGGCTAAGGTGGCGGGTGTACCCCGGATTGTGATGTGTACGCCACCAGGGAGAAATCAAGGGATTAGTCCGGCTGTGCTGGTGGCAGCTCAGTTGGCTGGGGTGGATGAGATTTATCGGGTCGGGGGCGCTCAGGCGATCGCCGGGTTAGCCTATGGTACAGCGACCATTCCCAAGGTAGATTTAATTACGGGGCCGGGAAATATTTATGTGACTCTGGCGAAGAAAATGGTCTATGGGATTGTGGGAATTGATTCCCTGGCTGGGCCCTCGGAAGTGCTGGTGATTGCCGATAGTCAGGCGAATCCGGTGCATGTGGCTACAGATTTGTTAGCGCAAGCGGAACATGACCCGATCGCAGCAGCAATTTTGATCACCCCTGACCGCACCTTAGCACGGGCGGTGGCGACTGAAGTGGAGAAACAACTGCTCAATCATCCGCGGCAAATTCTGACGGAAAAGGCGATCGCCCATTATGGCTTAATTGTGGTGGTAGACTCCCTAGATGAGGCAGTAGAATTGTCTAATTTGTTTGCCCCCGAACATCTAGAACTGGAAGTAGCCGAACCCTGGGATCTCTTGCCCCAAATTCGCCATGCTGGGGCTATTTTCTTGGGCTATTCGACTCCGGAAGCGGTGGGAGATTATTTAGCTGGGCCGAACCATACTTTACCGACTTCAGGGGCGGCTCGCTATGCTTCAGCACTAGGAGTAGAGACGTTTATGAAACATTCGAGCTTAATTCAATATTCACCCACTGCCTTGAATAAAATGGCCAGCGCTATCATCACCTTAGCTGATGCGGAAGGGTTGCCCTCCCATGCCCATTCTGTGCGGGTGAGAACCTCATCTCCAGAACAAGATTAAGGATTAAGGGAGTTATGACTCTAGCGCAAAATCATCCCCAGTTGTGTTCATGGATTAAGGAGAAAATTAGGCAGTCGCCAGAGGGCCGGATTTCCTTTGATCGGTATATGGAATGGGTGCTGTATCACCCTGAGTTTGGCTATTACAGTGCCTATCAGACAAAAATTGGCAAATCTGGCGATTACTTCACTTCGTCCAGTCTAGGGGCAGATTTTGCCCAGCTTTTAGCCCGGCAATGGGGGCAAATGTGGCAGATTTTAGGCTGTCCAGTTCACTTTTCGCTGGTGGAAATGGGTGCGGGAACGGGACAAGTGGCGGCGGATGTGTTGGGGGAATTGGAAGCGAATTATGGCGATTTTTTTCAGAGTCTCGACTATGGAATTATGGAAAAATCTCCAGGCTTAAGGGCGATACAGAAACAGAATTTAGGGCCTTGGTTAGGAGAAAAACCGCGAGTTCACTGGTATAACTGGGAAGATTTAGACTCGATTCAGGGCTGTTTTTTTTCTAATGAATTAGTCGATGCGTTTCCAGTTCATTTAGTGGTGCGTTCTGGGGAACGGCTGCAAGAGGTGTTTGTTACCTTGGATGATGAGGAGAATTTGCTGGAGGTGGTAGGGGAGTTATCTACGCCTAAATTAGCTGAATATTTCGAGCATTTGGGGATTGATTTATGTTCGGATGCCTATCCAGAGGGCTATCGGACGGAGGTGAATTTAGGGATGTTAGACTGGTTGGAGGCGATCGCCACCCGCTTAGATCGGGGTTATGTGGTTACCATTGATTACGGCTATACTGCCCAACGCTATTATCAACCAGGGCGCAGGAGGGGAACTCTACAATGTTATACCCGCCACCATCGCCATGATTGTCCCTATATCAAGATAGGCTATCAAGATATTACTGCCCATGTGGATTTTACCAGCCTAGAACAGGAGGGTAAACGCTGGGGACTAGAGCCATTAGGGTTTACAGAGCAAGGGTTATTTTTAATGGCTCTGGGATTAGGCGATCGCCTAGCCGCCTTATCACAAAGTTCCCTCTCTGTGACGCAACTGTTAAGCCGTCGAGATGCTTTACATCAGCTGATCGATCCCCTGGGTTTGGGTGGGTTTAAGGTGTTGATTCAGGGTAAGGGATTAACGGAGCAGGAGAGGGGGAAAACTTTACAAGGTTTAGCCCACCCGTAATACTGTTGAACCGGATATGATATAAGCCATTAAAATGATGAACCGGGTTGTTTGAGAAATTCAGTTTCTTCTGGTGTAGACAACCGACCTAAAAGATGATTTCTGTGGGGATAGCGTCCAAATCTCTCGATGATTTCTTTGTGCTTGTATTCAAATTTAAGATTGGACTCCAATCCCGGTTCGCTAAATAATTCTACTGCTCTTTCATGAATTTGTAGTGATTCGCTATGCATGAAGGGTAGATAGAGAAATGACTTTTGTTCGAGGGTAAGAGATTGCTGAATTTGACAGGCGATCGCCTCTTGAGCTAGGGCTAATGCTAAGGAATCGAAGGCAAATGCTAAGGCTTGATTGCGATATATGTTTCTAGAAAACTGATCGAGAATGATAATTTCGGCTAATCGCCCTAACGGTTCTGTCCGCCAAGGGTAAAGTTCGCATAACGTTGCTTGATGATGGATTGGATTAAAGCGATCGCTAATTAGGCGATCGAATGTTTCATCTTTCTGCCACCACTGTTTCGGATCGATTTCTGCAAACCAAAGTTCAATGATTTCTCGATACTCCATACAAATGCAGTTCATCTTAAGATTGGATTGTGGTTATTATAGCTTATCCTGAGTGCCTGGAGGTGGGAATAATTGCCCATTGCGAAAATCATCCCGGAACCCTGATTTCATTACCCTTAATTAGGCCAACTCAATCGGTTAGTCAAAGGCTAAAAATCATCATCGTCAAATTTCAGCATTTCTAGTTCAGATTGTAGCTCTAGAAAATAAGAGCTTTGAGTAATTTCTTGTACTTGGCGATCGCGCTTTTGCTGATCAATCTCGATGCGTAGTTCAGCCACCTGACGCTTCAAATCTTGCTCTTCCTGTTTACGTTTGGTAATGTCCTGAACAATTCCCTCATAATAGAGGACATTTCCTGCATCATCGCGCACCGCTCGTGTATGTTCAGATAGCCAGATTTTCTGACCATCCCGATGATACACTTCATATTCCCAATTTTGAATCGTTCCATCCGTTTGCATTTTCTCTTGAAACCAAGAGCGATCTTGAGGATTCACATAAATTTGTTCTTGTATTTGATTGATACTATCCATCAAGTCTTGGGGAGAATCATATCCATAAATTTGAGCCATGGCTGGATTAACACTTATATATCGGCCCCCTGGAGTCGATTGGAAAATTCCCTCTAGGGCATTTTCAAAAATACTGCGATAATTTTCCTCAGCGATGCGTAGAGCTTCTTCTGCTTCTTTGCGCTGGGTAATATCAAATCCGACCGTAACAATAGCTTGACCTTGATTATACTTTTGAGCAACGACCAAAATATGCTGCTTTTCTCCCAAAATCTCTAAGCAAAGTTCCTGAGACATCTTAGTTTCTGGACTGGCAATAAAGCAATTGATAAATTCATCAAAGTTACCCTGTTGTCCCAGAAAACCAATTTCTTGATTAATGAAGTCTTCTACTGGCAACCCAACCCGTTCAGCTAAGTAAGAATTCACCCCCAGATAATAGCCATCACAACTCACCCAAGAGACTGATCCAGGGATGGCATCTAATACGGCCTTTAATTGTTCTTTAGCAGAGTTTAAGTCAGCTTGTGCTTGTTTGAGGGTGTGAATATCGGAGAGGGCCCACAAAATGGTTTCTTCTCCTTTATACTTTAAGGAATGTAGGGAAGCGTTGACCCAAAATTCTTGGCCATCGCCAGTACAACAAAGTAACTCTGATCCCTTAATTTCACCTTCTTGGGCAAAGGTTTCTAACAGATTTAGATAATCTTGTTGATGATAACAATAGTTGCCAATGGACTGACCTACTAAGTCTTGTTCTGATGTTTGAAAGTTTTTACGGGCGGTTAAGTTGGCATATAAAATTTCACCCCTATCAATTCTAGAAATTAAAACCGAAACGGGCATCGCTTCAGTAATCGATTGAAACTGTTCTTGGGTCTCTTGCTTGGCTGCTGTTGCCTGATTCTTGAAATCATCTTCAATGTAAGAAGAATGATCGGTAATGGTTTCGATGAGCAGTTCTAGATCGGCTTTTTCTTGCTGAACTTCTTTTAGCTCCTGCTTTAAGTGAACTAACTCTTTAAACAGATTTTCTCTAGGACGGTGATTGAGGGAGTGAATATATTCGCGGACTAGATCGGTTTTTGTCAGGTGAGTTTCTTGACAATAGGCATCTAGGGTTTTCAGTTCTTCCTCTGATAAAGGAATAGTTAATACAGTTTTCGTCACCCTTTTCACTCCCCCAGTTTGCCTTCTATCCAAAGCTTGATCTTATCTTAAATAGGGGTGGAACGATCCCTATAACTGCTGATTATTCCCATTCATCAACTGAGTCTCCTCCAGCAATCCATTCTTGCAGACTTTTGTCTGCCGATCGCGCATTGAACAGGTGCAGGCCAAAATCACGGGAGAGGTCTTCACAGACTTTAATTCCCCGCACACTATTACCTTTCTTATCGAGTAAAGGAGAAAATGTACCAATGCCTAATTTGCCGGGAACTACGGCAGTTATCCCTCCACCTACGCCACTTTTAGCAGGAATGCCGACTCGATACACCCATTCTCCGGAGTAATCATACATGCCACAGGTGAGCATGACGCTGATTACATCTTGAACATATTGGCTATCGATGGCTTGTACTCCGGTAATGGGATTAATGCCGCCATTGGCAAGGGTAGCTGCCATAACTCCTAAATCATGGGCAGTAACCATAATGGAGCATTGTTGAAAATAGAGGTCTAGGGTTTCTTCGATGCGATCGCTCATCATGCCAAAGTTGAGCATTAGATACGCCATAGCCCGGTTGCGGTTGCCTGTGCTTTTTTCCGATAGAAATACGGGCATATTCACGGATAGGGCGTTGCCGGTGTAGCGCTCGAACATATCTAAAATACGCTTTAATCGTTCCGTTGCTCCCTTGCCTTTGATTAAGTCAGCAGTGGCGATCGCTCCTGCATTGACCATGGGATTATAGGGCCGGTTGGTCGCTTCATCTAGGACAATGGAATTAAAGGCTTCTCCTGTTGGTTCCACACTTACTTTGCTATTCACATATTCGCGCCCATTATCTTCTAAAGCCAAGCCATAAACAAAGGCTTTCGAGATGGATTGAATGGTAAAGGCTTGTTGGCAATCACCCACTTCAAAAACTTGTCCATCTTGGGTCACTGCACAGACTCCAAACCAGTCTGGATTAGCTAGGGCTAATTCTGGGATATAGTCGGCTACAGCCCCTTCTGAGTTGCTCTGATATTTTTCATGCAGATCGTTTAGATACTGCCGAAAGGGAGAAGCTACTGCCTGAATGGAGCTGGCTAAAGATTGTAATCCGCGATCGCTCATCATGTTTTCTGACTGCCCATTTTAATTTTTTTTAGGTTTAGCTCATAATCATTTGAGCTACGTTTTGAAATTCTCGACTAATGATGTGATCGGGATACTTCACACAAAACACCCCTTCACTAGCCAATTGCACAACATCTTCAGATAGGGGAAATACCCCAGCTACTGGCTGTCCATAGGCTTGCTCTACCTTCTGTTTAAGCGCTTCCAAATTGAGGCTACTTAAGGCTTTATTAATGGTTAGCAACATCCGACGAACTTTCAAGTGTTGGGCTACATCAACGGTAACTGCTGTCCCTTGATAATCTTGTTTATCTGGGCGTAAGATCAAGATTAAAACATGGGAAATAGCAATCGATAAAAAGGTTTCTTTAGACAAGCCCGGATGGGTATCAATAAATAGGTAATCCAGTTGCAGAGTTTTGACGAGCTTACGAAATCCATCATTGAGTAACTTGACATCATAGCCTTCACTCAAGATCCGGGATATATCGTCTGCTTTGATGCTTGAAGGGACTAAAAAAAGCTTGCCTGCTCCTGTGAGTCCAACGGAATCACTCACGTCATAGGCTGCTTCTTCAATTCCCACTTCTCCCCACAAGTAGTTATTGAGGGTGTTTCCACTTTTTCCGGGTTCTTCTATACCTAACAAGTTATGAATCCCTGGGGAAGGAACGTCTGTATCAACAATACCCACCCGCATTCCCTGTAAGGCTACTGTTGTTGCTAAATTAGCCGTGAAATTCGATTTTCCTGTTCCGCCACGATAGGAATGAACCGAGACTACTTTAGGTTTTCTTTTCGGGGTCTCACCTGCACCTGTAGATTCCGCCATATATATGTTCTCACAGTTTTAAGTCTATTTAACTTAACCCCCTATTATAGAATGCTGTATTTAAATTGTCTAGACGCAATTTAGTTAGATCAATGAGCTTATTGTCATAAAATAAACCCTAAACCTAATAAAAGTCCACTGAGAAAGTGAAAATTAACGGCGATAAACTTGCTGTTTTTCACTTGTTCGGGTTGGTCATGATAAGTCAGGACATGATGACAAAGTTGCACGGCAAGGGGGATGCTGAGGAAACTGAGGGCTGTCCATTGGGGAAAGTAGCCTAGAATGATGAAAAGGGCGATCGCCGCAAACACAGCGATACAAGCTGCCAACAGCAGTTGAGCGCCCTTTTTTGTCCCCATACGGACAATGGGAGAGCGCTTTCCAGCCGCGATATCGTCTTCTACTTGATGGAAATGGGAACAGAACAAAATGATACTGGTAGTAATGCCGATAATAATCGACGCTTTCAGGTTAGCCGTTGACCAAGCCGGGTTTTGGGAGTAATATGCGGCACAGACGGCTAAGGGGCCGAAGGTAATCCAACAGATGATTTCTCCTAAACCGAGATAGCCCAAACGAAAGGGCGGCCCTTGATAGGTATAGCCGAGAAAAACCGCTAGGGCAATCAGTTCTAGAATCAGGGCATCCTGTTGCCACCAAGCAATCAAAACCAGTTCTAGAGCAGCTATGGCTAACAGAGCATTGGCGATCCAAAAGACCAAGCTTTTATTGCCAGTTAAATTAACGACAGAATGGTGTTTGTTAACATCAATGCCGGTTTCCGAGTCAAAGACATCATTGCTTAAATTCAGCCAGGCTACAATCAGGATAGCCGCCGTAATAAACGTTGTAAAAATTGACCAGTTGAAGATTCCTGTTTCCGCGAAAGCCACGGCACTGCCCACCCAAATGGGAATAACGGCAACACTGTACATGGGGGGCTTAATGGCAGCTAACCATAGCTTTTTTCGGGGAATAGGAAGGGTAGGCGTAGTCATGGAACAGTACGGGACGTTGTAGACAGGATGGAAAAGTTTCTAATCTTTCACCATACCATGATTCGCCTATGGTTGCTTAGAACAAAAATGGATAATTTTTAATCTGTCCCTGTAGTTTAGGCTGAGATTGAAAGATTTTGTATTTGCCAAAATTGAGCGACTCGCGCTTGCCATTGATGCCAAAAGTGGCTCATTTCTTGAGGTTCAAATAAGATGATATCGACTTGATCGGGAGTTGAGCGAATGAGTAACGCATGATTAATTTTTAAGTTGTGCTTTAAGCCATATTGACGGTTCACTGCACCACAATAGGCCGCTAATTGTAAGCACTGATCAGGATAAATGGGTTTTAGGCGATCGCAGAATTTGAAATCAATTACACAAGGGATATTACCCCAACTGGCGACACAATCTACACGACCTGCATAGCCTTCATAAAAGTGAAATAGGTTTCCTTCAACTAGCCTGACCTCCTGAATCTGCTCTAAATAGGGCAATAAATGATGCCAATGCTCAGTAATGAGTGCAGGACAGACAACAGTTTGACCTTGCCAGTAGTGCTTGAGGTGTTGGTGTCCTAAAATTCCCCGTTGGCGGGAAGTAGCACAAATGCGGCTGGCTTCAGCTTGTCCAACGCGCCGCCGCCACTGAAACAGACGTGCTTTATCAGCAGCAGATTGAGTGGCTCGGACAATAGAAGTATAGCTAGGAAGCCGATTACCATAGCGATCGATCATATAACTAATGCCATTTTCGCATTGAGATTGTGCAGTATAGGCAGGAAGGGGAGCATCAGACCACAGTTCAGATTTAGTCATGGTTGTCTTTTCTTTTGAACTCAATATCCCTATCTTCTCCCTGATGCCTGGATTTGTCTGTAAGGGAATGTAGGAAGATATACTTTGAATTATGTAAGATTTTGTGGGAAAATGTAGGAAAAATGAGGATTACGCTTCATTGACTCCATGATATTGACTAACATTGGCTATGATGACTGCAAAAGACGCTTTCACTAAAATTCAAGCTCTTCTCATACAAGCAAACCGACCATTCAATGATCTTGAGCAAAATATTTTTTATGGAATATGGGAAAATTTAAAATATCAAGACATAGCTCAACAACATGGCTATTCAGCAGAGCATATTCGTGCCACAGCCAGTAAGATGTTTAAAAACATTAAGCATGTCACCCATCAAGATGTTAACAAAAGTAATCTAAAGTCCTCTCTAGATAGTTTCTTTCAATCCCGTAATTTATCCACCTTTGGAACAGATCAAGGGGGTATGAGTATCGTTCATCCATCAGGCAACCCTTTTACTCCTCTAACAGGTGTAATTAACGATCCCAGACATTTTTTCAATCGAGAGCGAGATATCAGAGATATATTTGAAAAATTACATGCTAGTGGGGGTGTAGCGTTAATTGGAGAGCGACAAATTGGCAAGTCCTCACTACTCAAGCAAATGAGTCGAGAGACGGAACAATTAGCACAACTGCAAACCCAACCCATTTACTTAAACTTACAGGGTCTAGAAAATGAAGATGAATTCTACTGCAATTTATGTGATGAATTACAAATTGAACAAGTTAGAGGCTATCAATTGAAGCGTGTGTTAAAGAAACATCGACTACTGTTACTGATTGATGAAGTTGAAAAAATGAGAAGCAATGGATTTACCCTGGAAATTCGCGATAAATTACGAGGATTTGCAGAAGGGGGATTAATCAAATTAGTTTTGGCAGCGAGTCAATCGTTAGATATCATCTTTGCCGATGAAGATTCAGAAGTAGGAACCTCTCCCTTAGCCAATATTTGTTCACCCCAAAAGCTAGAGAGATGGAATGAATCAACGTCTCATTCATTTATTGAATCGCGCTTAGAGCCAACACAAGTTAGATTTACAGAAGAGGAGATTGTGCAAATCATTGCCGAAACTGAAGGACATCCTCAGCGTTTGATGGAAAAGTGCTACGAAATATATAATCATTATCTGGACAATCAGTAATTTTGAAATTCAGTGGACTAGAAAAAAATGACTAATTCAAAACCCATTCTTCGTTTAGATTTAGAGCCAAAATTGAATCGACCTTTACAGCTTTGGAACCCTTTAGATTACTTGCGCTTGTTGTACTGGATTTTTTACTTTCCTCAAGCATTGATATGGTATGAGAAAAAATTTTGTAATGACTCTTTAAAAGCAGACATTAGACAACCAATACAGCTATTAAATGAATTCAAAAAATCGCCAATAAGGATATATTTTTATAGCCAAACAACAATTATATTTTTTTCTTTGTCATTGCTTTTATTTTGGTTTTTATATAATCCAATTTTAGATATTATTAAAATTAATTGGAAATTGGAAAATAAAATATCATATCTATTGAGTGTAATTTGCATCTATTATGTATTACGAAAAATATTTTATACTAAGCAACTTAGATTGTATTTTGAGCTTATTACATTTACAATAGCTCTTTTTCTTCCCTTATTAATAATTCACACTCATACTTATGGATTGACAAAAATAGGAGTATATTCATTCTTAATTTTTTCATTTCTTTTTTCTGTGTTGTTAGGATACAAAATCATACAAATTGAGCGATTCAATAGTCATTTAAGAAACAGTAATTTTAAGTATAAAATAAAGCTTGATAAAGAATCGGACTCGATTTTAATAGATTTTCCATCAAAAAAAATTAATTTTTATTATAGGATAAAAGGATTTGTATTCAAATCCATTAAGAATACAATTAATAAGTTTTATGGTTTTCTAGTCCTATGTCCTATTATCTTATTATGTATTTTTTTTCTTTTATCAAACAAAACAATTACAGATTATTGTGTGATTACAATAACATTTATTCTAATTAGAATCGATGATTATATCATAATTTTTATTACAGGAATTATTACAAAAAAATATCAATTTATTCCTCACATTACTCTTCAACCTATGCCCTTCTTGTTTCCTGCTTTGATCAATTCATTAAAACAAGACTGGGAACAAGGTTTGATGAATCTAAAACAACTTTCTTGTTATACGTTACAAGATAATCTGATAATATATACAATAACCAAAATATTAGAATATAAAGATCCTCATGAAATCATTTTGTACTTAACTCAACTGTCAGAAGGTCGAAAGATTTATCCATATCAATTTCTGATACCTCTTTTGACAAATGCTCGAAGACTAAGCGAAGATACTCGTATTGCTATTGCTGGTTTTTTGTACCTGGAGTTGAAAGCAGCAGATGTTGCACAATGGTTTTTTTATCACATACAACATCTTAGTTATGGCAAAGAAATGTTTATTTTAGCTCAGACTTTAGATATTGGTAATAATGTAACCGATTTCTTTAGTCTAAACGCATGTACATTATCTGCCATTCCTCCAGAACCCTTATTACGTCCTACTAGCTGGGAAGCAATTAAACATTTCCATAATACGATTGAAGATATACGCTTAGTCCAACGTAGTCCATCTAGATCAACCCGTTCTTTGGCATTAAATCGTGCTTTAGGAGAAGTAACGACCATTATCAATCAACAAGATGGCTTACCAGAAGCTGAACGAGGATTAATTGTTCAGATTAGTGAAACTTGGCAAGAGATTCTGCTTCAGGAAACCGCCAAGATAGGCGACTTTAGCATTACTGAACCGGTTCATAATCCCTATAGTATCGGTAGTCCGGTGATCGGTAAACGGTTTGTGGGACGGGAAGATATTATGCGAAAACTGGAAGAATATTGGATAACGGGAGAAAAGCTACAGTCGGTGATTCTATTTGGCCATCGACGTATGGGTAAGACTTCTATTTTACGCAATGTTTCCACTGCTCTTGGCTCAAGGGTAAAGCTGGCTTATATTAATGTACAGGGATTGGGGAATAATTTAGCAGAATTTTTGATTGGGATTAGTGATGAAATTTCTGAAGTCCTTGAAATCTCTCCTCCTAATGATGAAGAATTTTTCAAGCTTACCTATATCACATTTAAACGCTACTTACGAAAGGTTGAAAAACAGCTAGGACAGAACAGGCTGATTATTGCTTTAGATGAGTTTGAAGCTATTGAACGCTTAATTAATGATGGAAAAATTGATCCAGACTTTATGGATTCCTTGCGTAACAGTATTCAACAAAGTCAAAACATAACATTTGCTTTAGCTGGATTACATACTTTAGATGAAATGACAGCAGATTATTTTCAACCCTTTTTTGCCAGTGTGATCCCCATTCGAGTTAGCTTTATGACAAGGGGAGCAACTGCGGTTATTCTTGCTAATCCAGAAGATGAAGATTTTCCCTTAGACTACCAACCCGAAACGATTGATGAAATTTATAACTTGACTGCGGGACAACCCTATTTAGTCAACTTGATTGGGTTTCAATTAGTAGGACGCTATAACGATCGAGTATTTGAACAGGGATATCCCCGCGATCCTCAGTTTACCTTAGCAGATCTGAATGGGGTGATTGACAATGTTTTGGAACAAGGACGTTACTATTTCGATGGAGTTTGGAAGCAAGCATCTCAAGGAGAACCCGGACAAAAAGAGATTTTACGCGCTCTTGCTCCCTATCCCACTGGACTGGATCGAGAAACTCTTAGTCAAACCACAAACCTTGATGTAGAAATATTAGAAGCAGCTCTCACTTGCTTACAAAAGCATGATGTAGTTATAGAAGAAAATGGCAAAATCAAGATTATTGTTGAATTATTTTGTCGTTGGGTTGAAATTGAGAAAACCTAGGGAATTTTAAGTTGGAGTGAGCAAGCGTAGATGGGGAATATCTAAAAAATCTTTTACATTGTGAGTAACCAAGGGCAGATCGTGACGTAACGCGGTGGCTGCAACCCAGGCATCTTGCGGCGAAATAGGCTTTCCTATTCTTTGGCGACTCCCCCGAATCTTTGCCCACTGAAGACACAGGGGTTGATCGCTGGGAATGACCAAGTAATTCGATAAATACGATTCTAATTGTAGCTGTCGGCGATCTCCCCACTGACGAAGTATGGCCCATTGAAACAGTTCAGCCACGGTCATAAAAGAAAGAGCTAATTGATGACCCATCAAAAGCGGCATATAGGGTTGGGCATAATCACTACCCTTGAAGATAAAAGAACTGATATCTGTATCAATTAAAATTACCGCCATACGATACCTTTTGAACTCTTTCTATCTCTAGGGTTAACTATCCGCAATTATTCCCCGTTGTTCCCGCAGAAACTCTAAGAAATCTTCAACCGCATCTTCTTCTGGCCAAAAATCAGCTACCCATTCCTGAGCATCTTGAAATGTTCTGGGATGTTGACTCTCTATTAGTTGAGATAGAGATACCCCTTGCCAAAACTGAGTATTCTTGTTTTCTAGATCCCTTATCTCATCAGAAGACCTGTAATAAGCTTGTAACTGTCTCAGAACCTGTTCCTGTTCCTGCACTGACAACCGATGGATCGCTTGCATAACTGTTTCAATTTCTGGACTCATTTGAATTTAAAAAGTAAAATGATTTTCTTCATTATAAGTCAATCTGTGATAATGAACAACGAAGACACAAAGAAAACCCTGGAATCATGGCTTGACAGTAACTTTGAGGATCTCATACTATAAATAATATCGTCACGGAAAACTTTATCGGCATGAAACACAATAATCAAATTTTTACAGGTGATTGCCGAGAAGTCTTACGCCAATTTCCAGAACACTCTATTTCTGCATGTATTACCGATCCATCCTACAACTATGAATTTATTGGGCACAAATGGGACGATCCAGAGATTAAGCGACGACTCAATAAAGCCAAAGATAGTAGCACTCTGGTGAAAAATATTCCTTATGGAAGTGCTTTAGCTGGGGGAGTTCGGAATCCTCGATGGTACGAGCGAGTGAGGGAAAATATTCTCAATTATGAGCAATGGTGTTATGAATGGGCCATTGAAGTATTTCGAGTGTGTAAACCGGGTGCAATTGTTGCCGCTTTTAATAGCAGTCGAACCATGGCCCATGTTCAAATTGCTCTTGAAAAAGCGGGTTTTTATACACGAGATTGTCTGGTTTATCGGCGCTCTAGTGGGATTCCCAAGGGTCTTAATTTGCAATCTAAACTCAAGCAAAAAGGCGTGGATAATTATCAAGATTGGGAAGGCTGGCATAGTTGTTTAAGGAATGAATGGGAAGCAATTGTGGTGGTGCAAAAACCTCTGGTTAATAATTATGTGGAAACGCTGCTTGAATATGGAGTGGGCTTGTTTCATACGCTTAATGAAGATGATTCATTTCAATCGAATATTTTAGAAGATATTCCACGGGAAAAACATATGGATTACAATGTCCACTGTACGGTCAAACCTTTGGCGTTGATGGAAAAGTTAATCGATCTTTTTGTTCCTCCTTCCACAGAGCATATTATTTTAGATCCTTTTGCGGGTTCAGGAACCACACTGGTAGCGGCGAAGTGACTGGGACGCAGTTATTTAGGGATTGAAATTGTTCCAGAGTATGTGGAGATTATTGAAAAGCGTTTGGAAGATACGGAATTTACATCAGAAAATTCATATTCTGCTGACGTTAAACCCGATCAACCCGATCAATCTTATACGCAGATGCTTTTGCCGTTAGATATGCTTTCAGATCAAAGCCAGTGAGTTCAGTCAGGTACTCAAATGTAGATTCTCCTGTGAAAATAGTCCACCCACTCGACTGACAGGCACTGATAGCTGCGGGTAGATTATCCTCACGTACAATTAATAATGTAGGTTCATAATTTTGTTCTTTCAGGAGTATGGAAAAGTCTCTAATCTTTGACCATACCACGATGCCACGATGCCCCGATCGCCTGCTTAACCAAAACTGACGTTATGTTAGTGTTGACATACGGCAAATTGCCGTATAAGCTTGATTCATAAGGTTGTTACATTTATGGGTCTCATACTATGGCGACTAAAACTCCTAAAACATCATCAGCACGGTTAGAAGCTCGTATCAGTCAGGAAACTAAGGCTCTAGTGCAAAAGGCGGCTGACTTAGAAGGACGAACTCTTACTGATTTTGTTGTTGCAAGTGTGCAAGCAGCCGCATACAGAGTTATTGAACATCACCAAACTTTGAAGCTTAGTATTGAAGATAGTGAGGCTTTTGTTGATGCGATTCTCAATCCTCCGAAGCCTAATGAAGCTTTGAAATTGGCTGCTTTACGATACAAGCAAACGATGTCAGTTTAATGATTCTCAAAATCAATCTTCTTGATAGTCGCAAGCACATCCGTTCAAGCTTTTGCTGTGGGCAAGAGAGTTTAGATACTTATATTCGTAAGCAAGCCTCTCAAGATCTCAAAAAACGAGTCTCAACTGTATTTGTTTTAACTAATGATCCTGAGATGAATGTTTTGGCATACTATACGCTCTCTTCTTACACGGTCAACGTTATCGCTTTGGAGGAGAATTTTGCTAAACGATTACCCCGTTACCCAGTCTTACCTGCAACACTATTAGGTCGTCTTGCTGTTGAGAATGAGCAAAAAGGTAAGCGGTTCGGTGAACTGCTATTAATGAATGCTCTTAAAAAGTCTCTAGATACAACTATGCAAGTGGCATCTTTAGCTGTAATTGCAGAAGCTTTCGATGAAAGAGCCTTGAGCTTTTATACAAAATATGGATTTAGACAATTTAATCAGGAACCGATGAAACTGTATTTGCCGATGAAATCTATTGAAGAGCTTTGCCAAAATTTTGGAATTTAGCCTATCTCCCCATCTCCTCACCTTGAGTCTCAACTATGCCAATTGATTTCCGTAACCTGAATATGCTGTGGGCTTCGATTTTGGTGGAAACCTTGGAGCGTTTGGGGTTAACTACGGCGATCATTTGTCCTGGTTCTCGTTCGACTCCGTTGACTGTTGCTTTTGCTGCTCAAAGGGGGATTGAAGCGATACCGATTTTAGACGAGCGTTCGGCAGCATTTTTTGCTTTGGGACGGGCGAAAAAATCCGGGTTAGCGACGGCTTTAGTCTGTACTTCGGGAACAGCAGGGGCTAATTTTTATCCAGCCGTCATTGAAGCAGCAGAAAGTCGAGTTCCCTTGCTGGTATTAACAACGGATCGCCCCCCGGAATTACGGCAAACCCATGCCGGGCAAACCATTGACCAAGTGAAGCTGTATGGAAATTACCCCACTTGGCAAACGGAGCTAAGTTTACCGGATGTGGATCTTTTAGCCTATTTGCGCCAGGCGATCGCCTATGGATGGGAACGCACCTTAAGTCCAATTCCCGGCCCCGTCCATGTTAACATTCCCTTTCGAGACCCCTTAGCGCCCATTCTGCAACTGGATCTGGGCATTCGGGAAGAAGCGTTTGATCTCGATCGCTTCTTTGGGTTTTTAACCCCCCGTTCTGCCTCAGTATCGAGCATCGAAATAACACCTGAAGTAGTGCAAACCTGGTGCAAGGATCGGCGCTCTTCCCGTGGCATCATTATTGCGGGAGTCGCTGCACCCCATAACCCAGAAGCTTATGTAAAGGCGATCGCCCATTTAGCCAAAACCCTTAACTTTCCCGTCCTTGCCGAGGGACTCTCCCCTGTTCGCAACTATGCCCATCTCAATCCCCATCTGATCTCCACCTATGACCTAATTCTTCGCAATTCTGAAATTGCCCAAGAATTATGCCCCGATGTCGTCATTCAAATTGGGGATTTTTCCACCAGTAAAGAGTTGAGAAAATGGCTCAAAGAATGCAATCCTCGCCAATGGATTATCGATCCCAGCTATCAAAATCTTGACCCCCTGCACAATCAAACCCAATTTTGGCGCTGTTCCATTGAACAACTCTCCCGTTGCCTCCCAGAATTTCCCTCTGAACCTAACCCCTATTTAGAGCGCTGGTGTGCCTTAGAGCATTGGGGGCGATCGCACCTAGATCAACTATTAGAAAAAATAGATCGTTTATTTGAACCCAAAGCGGCTTGGTTACTCTCCCAAATTCTGCCCGAACATACGCCGATCTTCATTTCTAATAGTATGCCCGTGCGCGATATGGAATGGTTTTGGACTCCCAATAGCCTCAAAATACATCCCTATTTTAATCGCGGAGCCAATGGTATAGATGGCATTCTTTCTACGGCTTTAGGAATAGCCCACCATCATCAGCAACCGAGTGTTTTACTCACCGGAGATTTAGCCCTCTTGCATGATACCAATGGCTTTTTAATCCGTCCCTATTTCCAAGGTCATTTAACCATTATTTTAATGAATAATAATGGGGGCGGGATTTTTGAGAATTTACCTATTTCTGAATATAATCCCCCCTTTGAAGAATTCTTTGCTACGCCTCAATCCATTGATTTTTCCCACTTATGCCATACTTACAACATTGAGTATTATCTTGTGGAAAGTTGGGATCGGTTTCGGCATTATTTAGCCCAATTACCCCATCGGGGAATACGGGTTTTAGAAATTCAGTGCGATCGCCGTTTAGATGCCCAATGGCGCAAGCAAATTTTTACCAATTTACACCTTTATTAGATCTAACCTTTTTTAATTTTTAATTTTTAATTTTTAAGTGATATAACTTGCCAAGCTCGTAAAGTTTCCGACACGCTCCAAGCTTGGGCGATACAACCCCTGGGGGTAAAGGGCGGATCGCCATCAAAGATTTCACTGATACTGCCTATTCCATGAGTGTATAAATGGTGTGCCATGGGCCGGAGGAAACTGAGGGCGCGATCGGGTTGGTTGTAAACTTTGAGATGGGCGATCGCAAAGGGCCCCAATAACCATCCCCAGACTGTACCTTGATGATAGGCTCCATCTCGATGGGCGAGATTGCCACCATAACGACCGACATATTGGGGATCGTCTGGACTGAGCGATCGCAACCCATAGGAAGTCAGCAGCGATCGCCCGCACGCCTTCACCACCCCCCGTTGCTGTGCTAAAGTCAGGGGACTTTGGGGTAAGGAGACAGCAAAAATCTGATTCGGGCGCAAGCTGGGGTCACTCCCTTTAGGTGTATCAATTACATCATGACAACATCCCAATTCACAGTTCCAAAAGCGCTTAAACCCTTTCTCTGCTTCTTGTACAAGCTTTTCATACTCTCGTTCATCTTTTCCTAATTTGCGAGAAAATACGACCATTGTATGCAATGCATTATACCATAGGGCATTCACTTCTACGGGCTTACCCTGCCGGGGAGTGACCACCCAATCCCCATATTTAGCATCCATCCAAGTTAACTGGGTCATGGCTTCTCCGGCATACAAGAGACCATCTTCGGGGTCGCGATGGATATTATACCGAGTTCCGCGACAATGCCAGTCGATGATGTCGGCTAAAATGGGGAAAATTTCGGCTAAAAAGCAGCGATCGCGGGTCGCCTGGTAATATTGACGAATCGCTTCAAAATACCAGAGAGTCGCATCCACCGTATTATAAGCCGGGTCTTCTCCCCCATCGGGGAACACATTGGGCAACATCCCCCGATCCACATATTGGGCAAAGGTAGCCAATAATCTCTTGGCTACTTCCGTGCGTCCTGTGGAGAGGGTTAAACCGGGTAGGCTAATCATCGTATCCCTACCCCAGTCGGTAAACCAGGGATAGCCCGCAATCACGGTTTGCCCTTGGGGGTTATGGGAGAGGGGACGACGGACAATAAATTGATCGGCAGCAAGAATTAACTGTCGAATCCAATCTGGAGCCTTTTCGGTGTTCAGATAGGGTGTAGCTTGCCAACGATGAAGTAACTGCTGTTCGTAGTTTTTTTGCTGCTGTAGAGCTTCTTTCGAGTCCAGATTTACCTGATTCTGGGTACTAGCAACTAGGGTTAGGGAGTCTCCTGGGTTGAGGGATGCACTGAGGGTACAACAGTGGAAATGGTTGTCACGATCGCCGTCTCCCCGATAGCGCTCCATTGCCAGATCGTATCCTTGTATCCAGGTGTCCTCTAAGGTGAATTCTCCTCCAGAGCTGAATATATACCAGGGGATGGACGATCCAGAGGTTTCCAATTTTACCCCAGAGTCGATCTTCTGGGTGTGGATAATGAACTCTAGATCTTCTTGCAGCAGATTGTAGGGGCGATAATTCGCGATCGCCTTAATAGATAGAGTCACTGGGGTACTACCGCGCACCAGATCGTAGCGAATGTAGGTCGTATTTTCCCCTTGCTGCATCCAGATCCGTTTTTCCAGCAGGGCATCCCCAAGGGCAAATGTCCAGACGGGGATTGTGCCCTCTAAGCGGAAACTCTCCAGGTGGCGATCGCCATATCCCTCAATTTTACCGCCCACCCATCGATTCGTGAAGAGGGGATAGGATTTTTGGCCATAGGTAACGGTTTCATCGAGTTTAGAGAACAACAGAGTACGTTGTACCGGAGGTTTCAGAGCTGCCACTAACAACCCATGATAACGGCGACTGAGGCTAGAGGCGATCGTCCCCGATGCATAGCCCCCGATACCATTGGTGACTAACCATTCGCGGGACTGGGCGATGGCTGGATCGCCACAAATTTCCCGTCCTACCTCAATCACCATAAGCTTTTTTTTCTCCGCGATCTACTCTTTGCCAGACTCTAGAGTACACCATTGTTGAGTCCATCTAGGCATGGATATTACCATCCGGCATCATCGCCCCCTCTAAATTCGCCCCTTGCAAATCTGCACCGATCAAAGCGGCATCCCGCAGACTTGCACCGCGCAGATCCGCCCCCCGCAAACAAGCACCATCTAGGTTAGCCCCCCACAGATAAGCCCCGCGCAAATCCGCTTCACTCAGATCCGCCCCCCGCAGATCCGCTAAATTGAGATTTGCCTCCGTCAAATCCGCTTTCCGCATATCCGCTTCACACAAATTCGTCTTCATCAAATTCGCTTGAATAAACTTACCCCCTTTGAGGATCGTCTCATGCATATCCGCTTGTTTCAAATTCGCTTGATCGAAATCGGTAAAGCGCATTTGGGCATAACTCAGATCGGCTCCCACCAAATTAGAGCCTGCCATTTTTGCCCCATTTAACTTCACTGCATCCAACTCTAAGCCACTAAAATTCATCCCTTGCAGCTTCAAGCCATTCAAGAATGCACCGCTCAGTTTCACTCCATTTAAACCCGCTCCTTGCAGATTCGCTCCACTTAACCGCGCTCCCGATAAATTCGTCCAATTCAGATTAGCGCCCTCCAGATTCGCTCTTCGCAAATTAATCCCATTCAGGTTTGAACCACACAGATTCACCCCTGGCATCTTTGCCCGAAACAGCGTCACCCAGCTCAAAATCGCTCCACTCAATTTGGCTCCCGTCAAATCCACTTTCCCCAAATGAGCGCCTCGCAAATCCGCTTTTGTCAAGTCCGCTTCTATTAACACTGCCCCTTGCAACTTCACATAGCTCAAATTTGTACCATACAAAAATGCCCCATTCAGGTTGGCTTCTTGGAGAAAACACCGCTCCAAATAAGCCCTAGCTAAAGAGGCTTCTTTTAAGTTCGATCCTGACAAATTGGATTTCGCTAACTCCACACCAATTAAGTTGGCATAGGTTAAATCTGAGCCGCGAAAATCCCGTTCCCCGTGAATATAGCGTTGTAATAATTCATTAGCGTCCATGAGATTCCTCTCCTATTTTCTTACCGTTTTGTCATCAAACTTATCTTTTTGAAACATTGACCTTAACAACTGTTATTTTTTCTCCTCCCTAACCCCGGCAATCGTTATCCCGTAAAGCCTCTAGCTACCCAGGCTTACCTTTATTTTGGCTTTCTCAAAGGATTTAGCCCAGCCCTATACTTCCACTCTTGACCGTTGACGATTTTGAGGATTGCTTATTTTGCACTCCAGTTAGGAGCTTTAGTTTATACTTTCTTCAGTCTTGCACAGATCGTCAACCTATTGGTTTAACTGTAACAAACCTTTAAAAACAGCAAGAAATAGTTATATTTTGCCCTTTATCTTCCCAGTCTTGCCCTTCACCATAAGGGGGATACCGCCGATCTTTATCATCTTTAAAATCAGCAATTTTCACCCCATCATCATAGAGAATTGCTTTTTCAGCTAAGATCAGGATTGCTAGAGTTGCAGACAATATCCGAGACCGATTTCAGGTTGCGCTTGTAAAGAGTTTCTTGGCGAAATTCCATATCGCGGGGATAGAGAAATGCTAGATCTAAATCTTCTTGGGAATTAGAAGAATCTACTAATGGGTTTAAGGGGGTTTCTGACTGACGAGCTGAGGGGGTATACGGGCTATGGGGAAACTCGGATAAGTAAGGATCGGTCATCACAGTAGCGCTTCCTGGTTCACACGGGGCTACTCCAGAATAGCAGAAGGGCAGACCGGAAATCCCCTGGGAGGCGATCGCCGATGGGTATCTTCCCCTAAGTTTAAGAAACTTAATGTAAAGGTTAATCAAATCGTTCTAAGGTAACACTATAGAGGGTGAGTAACCAACCCTAAACCCTTTGTGGAGACTTGCCCAAAGGATTCTTTTGAGATCGTCTTTCATTTTCAAAATCGGGAACTGTTTTAGGATGAGTACCAATTTAGCGACTAAGCTCCGCGAGGGCACAAAAAAAGCCCACACCATGGCGGAAAACATGGGTTTTATTAAGTGTTTCTTAAAAGGAACCGTTGAGAAAGGCTCTTACCGACAACTGGCCGGTAATCTCTACTTTGTGTATTCTGCTATGGAAGAAGAGATGACTCGTCATCAAAATCATCCCGTTTTGGGGCCTCTCTATTTTCCAGAACTGAACCGTAAACAGTCCATCGAAAAGGATTTAGCTTTCTATTATGGCAACAACTGGCGGGAGGAAGTTAGCCTATCTCCAGTTGGCCAAGAGTATGTGAACCGGATCAGAGAAGTTTCCAATGAACAACCGGAATTACTGATTTCTCACCTCTACACCCGATATATGGGTGATTTATCCGGTGGGCAAATTCTCAAGAAAATTGCCCAAACTGCGATGAATTTACCAGAGGGACAGGGAACCAGCTTCTATGAGTTTGCTGATATCCCCGATGAGAAGGCATTCAAGAATAACTATCGCCAGATCATGGATGGATTACCCGTTGATGAGGCGATGGCCGATCGCATCGTAGAAGAAGCGAATGCGGCTTTTGGCATGAACATGAGAATGTTTAATGAACTCGAAGGCAGCTTAATTAAGGCGATCGGACAACTGTTGTTTAATAGCCTCACCAGACGGCGCAATCAAGGCAGTACCGAACTGGCAACGGCTGCCGACAGCTAAATAACTCTACCCCAATGGGGTGATTTTTGCTGTCACTCTGTTGCTGTTGTAAGACTCTGTAAATTGGGTTTGAACAGTAACAGATTGACAGCATTGTTATATCAATTAAAAATTAAAAATTAGAAATTAGAAATGGGGATTTGGATGATGAATGAAGAGGAAAGGCGAGCTTATTGGCGGGAAAATACCACATTAATTCGCAATTTATTAATCATTTGGGGCGTGGTTTCCCTGCTTTTGAGTATTTTACTGGTGACTCCCCTAAATGCCATTACCCTAGGCACAGTTCCCCTAGGGTTTTGGTTGGCTCAACAGGGAGTTATTTATGTGTTCGTGGTTTTAATCTTTGTCTATGCGATCCAGATGGATCGGATTGACCATAAGTATAAGCGAGACGAGTGATGATGAAAGAAATTTTTTAATATTAGAATGATTGAGGAATAAATAATGGGTGTAGAGGTTTGGACATTTTTGTTAGTTACCCTATCGCTTTTGCTTTATCTCTATATTGGTTGGAGGTCTCGCGTTAAGGATACTAAAGGGTTTTTTGTCGCCGATCAAGGGGTTCCGGCGATCGCCAATGGTGCAGCAACAGCAGCAGATTGGATGTCAGCCGCTTCCTTTATTTCCATGGCTGGGTTAATCTCATTTTTGGGCTATGATGGCTCGATTTATTTGATGGGATGGACAGGGGGCTATGTATTATTAGCGCTGTTGTTGGCTCCCTATTTACGGAAATTTGGTAAATATACGGTTCCCGATTTTGTGGGCGATCGCTATGATTCCAATATTGCCCGACTGGTCGCAGTGGTAGCAGCGATCTTTATTTCCCTCACCTATGTTGCCGGACAGATGCGCGGTGTGGGGATTGTCTTTAGTCGCTTCCTGCAAGTAGATGTCAATACCGGGGTCATCATTGGCATGGCGATTGTCGCCTTTTTTGCCGTCCTCGGTGGCATGAAAGGCATTACTTGGACGCAAGTTGCCCAATATGGCATTTTAATTGTCGCCTATTTGATTCCGGCGATCGCCATTGCCTGGTATCTCACCGGTAACCCAGTTCCCCAACTCGCCTTTACATTCAGCGATATTGTAGACAAGCTCAATCAAGTGCAAGTGGATCTGGGGTTCGCCGAATATACCCAACCCTTTGCCAACAAAACCATGCTGGATGTCCTGTTTATTACCATTGCTCTGATGGTCGGCACAGCCGGACTCCCCCATGTAATCGTTCGCTTCTATACCGTTCCCAATCCCCGCGCCGCCCGCTATTCCGCAGGGTGGGCGCTCCTGTTTATCGCCATTTTATATACCACCGCTCCCGCCCTGGCTGCCTTTGCCCGCTATAACCTAATTGATACCTTGCACAATAAAACCATTGAAGAGGTGCAACAGCTAGATTGGGTGACCAAATGGGAAAATACGGGACTGCTGGCCTTTGACGATAAAAATGGGGATGGCCGGATTGAGTTAACCCCCGATCCCCAAACCAATGAAATTACCATTGACCGCGATATCATTGTTCTTGCAACTCCAGAAGTAGCCAATTTAGCGCCCTGGGTGATCGCCTTAGTCGCTGCTGGTGGGTTAGCGGCTGCCCTGTCCACCGCTTCTGGGTTGCTGTTAGTGATTTCCAGTTCCATCGCCCATGATGTCTATTATCGCCTGATTAATCCGGGAGCCTCCGAGTCGCGCCGGGTAATGGTGGGGCGCGTTATGGTCGGATTTGCGATCGCCGTTGCCGGTTATTTTGGCGTTAATCCTCCCGGTTTTGTGGCTCAAGTCGTCGCCTTTGCCTTTGGGTTAGCCGCAGCCAGCTTTTTCCCAGTCATTATCTTGGGTATCTTTGATAAGCGTACCAACAAAGAAGGGGCGATCGCCGGTATGGTTTCCGGTCTAATCTTTACCACCTTCTACATCATCAGTACACAATTCTATGGGATGCCCCTTTGGTTCTTCGGCATTTCTGCTGAAGGCATTGGTACAGTCGGCATGATCCTGAACCTGATGATTGCTCTGACCGTTTCTCGATTAACCCCGACTCCCTCCCTTGAAATCCAGGAAATGGTCGAAAATCTTCGCACCCCCGACCATGGCCCCCCGGCTCTGGCGGATATTGGCGAAGACGAGCTAGATTAAGCCCATACCCTAGAAACCCGGTTTCTTGCCATTCTTAGCCAGTTGACGCATAGTAAGTAACAATTCCCGTTGAATTGCTAAGGTCTGTTTCTATGAAATTACGCGAGTTGCTCTCTAACGTGAGTGGATTAGGGGAAGTGCCTTCCCATCCTGCCTTAGACCTGGAGGTAACAGGATTAAGCACGAATTCCCATTCTTGTCAACCGGGAGATTTGTTTATGGGAATGCCCGGAACTCGCGTGGATGGGGGAGAGTTTTGGCCGAGTGCGGTGGCGACAGGGGCGATCGCCGCGATCGTCTCTGAGTCCGCCCTCAGTAAGCATCCTCTCGGAGAAAATTGTGTAATCTTGGGTACGGATATGGCGAAAGTATGCGCGGAAGTCGCCGCCGCCTTCTATCGCTATCCTGCCCAAACCTTATCACTGGTCGGAGTCACAGGAACCAATGGTAAAACCACAACCACTCACTTAATTGAATCTTTTTTAACTCAAGGACAAAAGCCAACGGCTCTCCTGGGAACCCTCTACGCGAAATGGCCGGGATATCATCAAACGGCAGTTAATACCACTCCCTTTGCGGTTACCCTACAAGAACAGCTCTCAGACGCTGTATCAGCAGGATGTAAATATGGAGTAATGGAAGTCAGTTCCCATTCCCTCGATCAAAAACGGGTTTGGGGCTGTCCGTTTGAAGTGTCTGTTTTTACGAACTTGACCCAGGATCATCTGGACTATCATCGGACGATGGAAGATTATTTTGCAGCCAAAGCCCTGCTGTTTAGTCCAGATTATCTCAAAGGAAAAGCGATAATTAATTTAGACGATCCCTATGGCAAACGGTTAATTGAGCGCTTATCCCCAGAACAGGTTTGGAGTTATAGCACCGAAGATCCTGCGGCCGATCTATGGACAAGTGATTTAGAATACCAGCCCAAAGGAGTGAAAGGTATTTTACATACCCCCCAAGGGGAGATGGCCTTTGAGTCCCCCTTAGTCGGTCAATTTAATGTCTCGAATCTCTTGGCGGCTGTCGGTGCTGGCTTACATCTGGGGATTCCCTTAGAAACTATGGTATCGAGTTTACCGCAATTCTTGGGCGTGCCCGGACGAATGGAGCGGGTGAGTATCAATCCCGATCAAGAGATTACGGTGATTGTGGATTATGCCCATACTCCGGATAGTTTAGAGAATTTACTTAAAGCTTCCCGTCCATTTATTCCGGGGCGGATGATTTGTGTGTTTGGCTGTGGAGGCGATCGCGATCGCACGAAACGGCCGATCATGGGTAAAATTGCTGCCGAATTAGCCGATGTACCGGTGGTGACCTCCGATAATCCCCGCACGGAAAATCCGGAGCAAATTTTACAAGATATTCTTGCCGGTATTCCCCAATCTGCCCAACCCATTGTCATTGGCGATCGCGCTCAAGCCATCCGTCAGGCGATCCTAGAGGCAAAACCCGGAGATGGGGTTTTAATTGCTGGAAAAGGCCATGAAGATTATCAGATTTTAGGGACAGAAAAAATCCACTTCGATGACCGAGAACAGGCGAGATTAGCCCTAGGCGATCGCCCCTAGGTTGGTTTGAATCTACTGCTCTTGCACTAAGCGCAGATAATTTTGCTGTAACTGGATGGTTTGCTCAGTCATGCGATCGGAAAGTTCTTTTTCCACATTGGTGAGTTCTTCCCAAAAAAGAGCAGAACGGTTAGCGCGGATGGTTTCTTCCCAGAGAAGAGCCAGCAGCGCGGCTGCTTGGGGATTTTCTTCGGCGAGGCGATCGCACCATTGCCGAAATTCTGCTTTGGCTTTTTCATGGGTTGCCAGATTCTGAGCCAGTTTAATGCATTCTTGCAGTTGTAGGCGATCGCTCTCCCCTGCTCTTGCATCCGATCTTGAATCCATATTTCAGTTCATCCTCAAAATTTAACCATTGGTTCCAGATTAGTGTATTGTAATAAAAATTAACACCCAAAAACCACCTCTCCTGGTCGTCCTTTAGGCGGGAGATTCCTTAATCCTGGTTTTTGGCTGTAGGTTGCAGCTTAACCTGCCCAACTTTGACCTCTCCCGTTCCCGAAAAAGCATGAGTAAACAGCGCATTCTTTCTGGTGTTCAACCCACTGGCAATCTTCATCTCGGTAACTATTTAGGTGCGATCCGGAACTGGGTTGAGGGACAAAGCGAATATGAAAATTATTTTTGTGTGGTCGATCTCCATGCCATCACCGTTCCCCATAACCCAGAAACCCTAGCCGCCGATACCTATACCATTGCCGCTCTCTATTTAGCCTGCGGTATCGATTTAGAGCATAGCACCATTTTTATTCAGTCCCATGTACCCGCCCATAGTGAATTAACCTGGCTTTTGAACTGTATTACTCCCCTAAATTGGTTACAAGATATGATCCAGTTTAAGGAAAAAGCGGTTAAACAAGGTGAAAATGTGGGCACAGGGTTGTTAGATTATCCAGTGCTAATGGCGGCGGATATTTTGCTCTATCAAGCCGATCGCGTGCCGGTGGGAGAGGATCAGAAACAACATTTAGAACTCACCCGTGATATTGCGGCTCGCTTTAATCATTTATATGGTAAAGGAGAAACGGTGCTGAAGTTGCCCAATCCTTTGATTAGAAAGGAAGGAGCGCGGGTGATGAGTTTGACCGATGGCACGAAAAAGATGTCAAAATCCGATCCGAGCGAACAAAGTCGGATTAGTTTACTCGATCCTCCAGAGGCGATCGCCCGCAAAATTAAGCGCTGTAAAACCGATCCGGTGCGGGGCTTAGAATTTGATAATTTAGAACGGCCAGAATGTCATAATCTCTTGAGCCTTTATATGTTGCTCTCTGGACAAACCAAGGAAGCAGTGGCAGCAGCATGTCAAGAGATGGGATGGGGACAGTTTAAGCCCTTGCTGACAGAAACGGTCATTGCAGCCCTTAAACCCATTCAAGACAAATATCAGGAAATTATAGGCGATCGCCCGTATCTAGAATCAGTCTTGCGCGAAGGTCGGCAAAAGGCAGAGGCGATCGCCGTTTCTACCCTAGCTGAAGTCAAAGCAGCCCTGGGCTATTCTACTCCTTTGTAAATAACATTACTTTTTTAAATTATGGTTAATTCTTTTCGCCAAGCCTTACATTCAGGAGAATTTTTAGTCACGGCCGAAGTCATGCCCCCCAAAGGAGGGGACACCAGCCATATGATCGAAATGGCTAATCACCTGAAAGGCCGAGTTCATGCCGTCAATATTACAGATGGAAGTCGTGCCGTTTTACGCATGTGTCCCTTGGCTGCCAGCGTGCTATTATTACAACAAGGGATTGAACCCATTTGTCAAGTCGCCTGCCGCGATCGCAACCGTATGGGCATTCAAGCCGACCTCATGGGGGCCCATGCTTTAGGCATTCACAACATCCTCGCCCTCACCGGAGACCCGATCAAAGCCGGAGATCATGCCGATGGCCGCCCCGTCTTTGAACTCGAATCAGTGCGCCTATTGAAAGTCATTGACCAGCTCAACCAAGGTTTTGATGCTCACGAGAACCCCCTCCCCGACGGCCCCCTCAACCTATTAGCAGGCGCAGCAGTAGACCCCCAACTCGACAGTTGGTCAGGCCTGCAACGCAGATTTAAACGAAAAGTAGACGCAGGCGCTCAGTTCTTCCAAAGTCAAATGGTCACTGATTTTGAGCGTTTAGATAAATTTATGACCCAAGTTGCTTCCAGCTCAAATAAACCCGTTTTAGCCGGAATTTTCCTACTCAAATCCGCTAAAAACGCCAAATTTATTAAACGCTGTGTGCCCGGTGTCCATATTCCCGATTCCCTCATTGAGCGCCTCGACCATGCAGAAAAACCCCTCTTAGAAGGAATGAAAATTGCTGCCGAGCAAATCAAACTCGCTCGCAACATTTGCCATGGAGTCCATCTCATGGCAGTCAAGCGGGAAGATTTAATTCCCCAAATTTTGGACTTAGCCGAAATTAAGCCCCTATCTTAAGGTTTTAGGTAATCAGTATAACGTTGTAGGGGCGAGCGGACGCTCGCCCCTACAGGGTACATCATCTCAAAAGGAAATTAATATTTCGGCACAGAAGGATCGACTTCTTCACTCCAAGCCATAATTCCGCCTTTAATATTAATCCCTTCAATCCCTACTTCTTTCAGAATAGCCAAAGCTTTAGCCGATCGCACTCCCACCTTACACAGAGCCAGCAGCTTATGGCCATTGTACAATTCCTTCACCTTTTCGACCCCTTTTCCTTGTTCAATCTCCGGTAAAGGAATCAACACGGAACCCGGAAGGTTGCAAATATCGTACTCATGGGGATTTCTGACATCAATGAGCAGAATATTGTCTGCACCACTATCGAGCAGGGCTTTCAATTCTGTAACCGTCATTTCTGGAACAGCTCCTTGCTCTTGTGCCTCCTGTTCCCTCGCTTGGGGAATGCCACAAAACTGCTCATAATCGATCAGTTTTTCAATGACCGGGCGCTCTGGATTCGGTCTTAATTTCAATTCCCGGAATTTCATCTCCAGGGCATTATAGAGCAGTAAACGACCGCTTAATGTAGTTTGAGAACCCAGGATAATCTTTACCGCTTCTGTAGCTTGAATCACCCCAATGATTCCCGGTAAAATGCCTAAAACGCCCCCTTCTGCACAGGAAGGAACCATTCCCGGCGGTGGAGGTTCCGGATAGAGATCGCGATAGTTAGGCCCCCCTTCATAGTTGAAAACGGTAGCTTGCCCTTCAAAGCGGAAAATTGACCCGTAAACGTTGGGTTTATTGAGTAAAACACAGGCATCATTCACCAGATAGCGGGTGGGGAAATTATCAGTTCCATCCACTACAATGTCATAGGGTTCAACGATCCCTAGGGCATTTTCTGAACTCAGGCGCGTTTCGTAGAGATCCACTTGGCAATAGGGGTTAATTTCATGAATCCGGTTTTTTGCCGATTCAATTTTGGGTTTGCCCACCCAGGATGTACCATGAATGACTTGACGTTGAAGGTTGGAATGATCGACGATATCAAAATCAACAATACCAATACGTCCGACACCGGCTGCTGCAAGGTAGAGCAACAGAGGTGAGCCGAGTCCACCTGTACCAATACACAGAACACTAGCGGCTTTGAGGCGTTTTTGCCCTTCAAGTCCAATTTCTGGCAAAATTAGATGGCGAGAGTAGCGTTCGTACTCTTCTGGGATCAGTTGAATATCGTCCAGATTAGGATTGAGCATATAAGTTTAGGGGACAAGTTGCAAGAATTTCCCTTATGGAGTCTTTTATTGTAACCCTGTCTTTCCCTCCAGTGGCTCTGTGTTAAGAATGTTTTCGAGTGGCGAGGGTTGGAATTGACCATCTGCGGCTAAAACCCAGCTTTTGATGCTGGTGGCCTGTCCTTGGATGACAGAGACGATGATATAGTGGTAATCCGGCCAAGCTAAGAGGCGATCGCATTCAGACGGTATAGCCGGATGATCGGGATGAGAATGATAGAATCCCACAATCTGGAGATGGCGAGAATGGGCATCTTTTTGCAACTTGAGCAGGGTTTGGGGGGCTATGCAATAGCGCTCCCTCTTCGTCTTTCCCCCTATCCCCATCTCCTCTAACCGCTCTGCCATCTCCTCATTCCAACCATTCTCCGTCCGCACCACCTCCACCACAACCCCCTCAACTTCACCCAACAACACCCCGCAGCACTCCTGCGGATAACACGCCTGGGCATGAGCCACAATTATCTCTAGATGTTCCGATTTGATCTTCATATCAAGTCCTCTGCAATCGCTCCTGTAGGAGCGGGTTTCATTGATGTCCCCTTGCCCAAACCTGCCCCTACAGATACGGGTGTGACAGGTTGTGCCTGTACCTAACCCTGTCTCAACCTTTCTATTTCTCATGGATTGAGGGAACTTTGGAGTCATTCTCTGGAGGCATGACAAACAAATAGGGCAATAAAAACCCAATCACTGCCGCAGCAAATGATAGCGCCGCCGTAATTTGATCCGGACTCAGATAACGACTGAGCCAACTGGAACTTAAAGATTGTACGGGATAATCTGGATCGAGTCCTACCGCTAATTTCTGACTTTTTCCCGCTACTCTCACTTGTACCCCTACAGGATCGGAACTGAGGGCAAAATAGCGCAATTTCTCAATATGGGGTTGGAGGACATGGCGGTTGGTGATAATCCAGATGGTCTCTCCTTCGCGCTTGAAGATCTAACCCGTGCTAGAGTCTGCACCAAGTGCCCCTGGTGCGGTGCTTTCGGTAATGATGCGAACCGTGGAGCGCAGTTCATAGACCAGGGGTTCGTCATCTGGGCTGGGAATATGGGCGAGGTCGCTGGGAGGAGGGGGGGTGCGCTATTGGGACAGGAGGCGCTCGGCTTCCCGGAGGTTGTTTTGGGCAGGGGTGTAGTTGGGGTCGAGTTGAATGGCTTTTCTATATTCGGCAATGGCGGCTTGTAGGTTGCCTTGTTGTTGCAGGGCATAGCCCAGGTTGTAGTGAGCGGCGGCATATTCGGGGTCAAGTTCCAGGGCGCGGCGATAGGACTGCTCCGCCTCCCTCAGTTTCCCTTGGTCGGAGAGGGCAAGGCCTAACCACACATAAGCGACACTATCGGGTTGCTGATTAATGACCCTGCGCCAAATCAATTCTGCTTGAGCATAGTTCCCAGAGTTATAAGCGGCTGCTCCCTGTTCGCGCAACTCCTCAATCGTCTGTGCCACCGTGGCTTGGGGAGTGACCACCACGGCGAGCGTTAACCAAAATGCCCAGAACTTACGAACCACGGTTCAATTAAAAATTAAAAATTAAAAATTAAAAATGGGGGTTGATACTTATTGTAGCGGATTTTTGCAGGTGGGGGGTTTTAAGACACAGATGAATTAGACTAGCTCTAACAGGATAAAAACTCCCCATCCCCCCATTCCCCCATCCCCCCATTCCCCCATCCCCCCATCCCCCCATCCCCCCATCCCCCCATCTCCCCATCTCCCACACCACCCATTATTACCAAACGCAACAGAATATAAAGAATAGTAGCGCAGCGATCCCACTGGTCAGGGAATTGCTATAATCAAAGCATCAGGAATAAATCCAATGATTTCAGTTAAAGAAAGGAGACAGATATGAATATGTTTTCTGCTATAAACGATATCGTGATGTATATGTTTGATGCCATCGGCGCAATCTTTAGCCCCAATCACGATCAATATCCCAGCGTTGGCGTACAACCCTTTAATGGTGATTCCTTGTCCGAGTGGATGGAATTCTAATCCTGTTAGAAACTTTTTGAGAGAAACGCTGAAATTTTATGAATCTGTTGACCCTTCCCAGTAGTCTGTTCCCAAACGGGCTACTGGGTTTCTGCTCCTAGGAGGCGATGAATTAAGACTTAGGAGTGATGGATTGGTCATCAAATAGATTTAATGGGAAATAGCCAAAGGTTCCATTCAGTCGATCGTAATCAGAAGACAAACAAGAAATCAAAACCCCTCGATAGTCACCCGTATAACTATCATGGTAATGGGCTAAAGTCTGGCCATTAAACTTAATATAAACCGGCTCATCGATCGCCGGGAGTTGCACCAAATTAAACGGAACCGGATAGCCCAAAGCGCTCAAATAATGGGCAAGAGCAGTAAATCCTTGGGTTCCCTCATCGGCACAAACCCCGAAATTATGATGATCGGCTAAACTAGCAATATGGATTAAGTGCGATCGCAGTTGCTGCCGTTGCTCTGGCACACTCAGATCCACAGACTCTGGTTGCAGGCTGAACACTTGTAGATACTTAAGGGCAGCTTGGACTTCAAGGCTCAAAGATAACGACACAATGGCTAAGGATAATAGAACAGCAAGCCATATCATAGCGAAACCCGGTCGATCGCAACCGCTTCATCTACACCATTTTTTATTCTGATTCCATTCTTCTGTCCACGCTTTTCTTCATTTCGCTCAAGAGTTGAGCAGGATAAATCATGAGAATTGCCCAAGTTGCATCATTATGGGAGCGTGTACCCCCTCCAGCCTATGGAGGCACAGAATTAGTGGTAAGTTTACTCACAGATGAATTGGTGCGTCGAGGGCATCAAGTCACCTTATTGGCAACCGGAGACTCACAAACCCTCGCTCAGTTAGAACCAGGGTGTGCAAAAGCCCTGCGTCCCTTGGGTGTTTTGCCCCCTGAATATGCAATTTATGAGCAAATGCAGTTAAGCAAAGTCTTTGAGCAAGCCGGTGAATTTGATGCGATCCATTCTCATATGGATTATGCCGCTCTGCCCTATGCCCAGTTTACGAAAACCCCAGTCCTTCATACCTTGCATGGCATCTTTACCCCCTTAACCGAACAAATTTTCAGCCAACATCGCCAGCAGAATTTCATTAGTGTTTCCCATTCTCAACAGCGTCCAGAATTGGGACTGAATTATCGAGCAACAGTTTATAATGCGATCGCCACGGAGCGATTCACCTTTTATCCCCAACCCGATGAACCCCCCTATCTAGCTTTCCTCGGTCGCATGTCCGAAGAAAAAGGCCCCCATTTGGCAATCGAAATTGCCAAACGCACTGGTTGGACGCTCAAAATAGCCGGAAAAGTCGATTTTGCCAGTCAGGACTTTTTCGATCGCCACATTGTCCCCCATATTGACGGTCAACAGATCCAATTTTTAGGGGAAGCCGATCACCAGATGAAAAATGAACTCATGGGACGAGCTTGGGCTACCCTCTTCCCCATAGCCTGGAAAGAACCCTTTGGCTTAGTGATGATTGAATCCATGGCTAGTGGAACCCCCGTCATTGCCCTATCCCTGGGATCGGCTCCAGAAGTCATTGCCCATGGAGAAAGCGGTTTTCTCTGCCACTCCGTAGACGAGTGTATCGAAGCGATCGCCAAAATCCCCACCCTCGATCGTCGGGCCTGCCGATCGCATGTAGAAAATCACTTCAGCGTCAAGCGGATGGTGGATGGCTACGAAGCCGTGTATAACCAACTCTTAAGCGATCGCTTTATCCAAAACGGTCATCTACCCTCTACCGTACCCATCGCCAGCTAAAAGAGGATCGATTGTCATCTACACTACCCATCCCTCAATTGCCGCACCCATCCAGAAATTCCCAACCAAAGCCGGCCCGATTACTCCCCTATCCCTCGAATAACTATGGTTAATCTCGTAGAACTCGACAGTCGTACCTTTGCCCCAGCTCAACAGGTTCCCCTCCCCGAATGGCCCTGTACCCCTGCTGAACGGCAACAACCCACCCTTACCCTCAAAGACAATGACCTATTTTTAGTCACCGATACCCTCGGTAATATTCCCGGTTGTTTAGACCGTACCAACAACACCAGCCTAGGGTTATTTTGTCAAGATACCCGCTTCCTTTCTCGTCTAGAACTGCAATTTCAGGGACAGCCCCTGATCTTACTCAGTAGTACAGCCGGGCGTGGGTTTGCCCTATCATCCCTCTGTTCTAACCCCTATGTGAATCGAATCGAGGCAGAAACTATCGGCATTCAGCGAGAGTTAGTATTACAAGGGGCATTATTTGAAGAACTCACCCTGACCAACTACAGCACAGAGCCGGTAGAGTTTGAATTAAGTCTGAGCTTTGATGCCGATTTTGCCGATCTATTCGCCATTCGCGGGATCGTGCGCTCCCCGATGGGAACCCTGATGCGGCCCATCCATCCCCCAGAAGCAGAAACGGGTGAACCCTCTTTAGTCTTTAATGGAGGTTCGGGAACCACGAAAGAGTTGGTCTTAGCTTATCAGGGACTCGATCGCCAATTAATGGAATCGAGAATCGAGTTTTATCGCACCCAACCGACCGAATTTAAGGGCTATACCGCCCTTTGGAAGGTGCGCTTAGAGTCTCATGAGTCCCAGATTTTGGGCTATCGGGTGCAACCCATGTTGGACAATCAGCCCGTTTCCTCAGTGGGTATACTGGCAAATTTAAGCCAAGCTCTGGTAGCAAAAACCATGGAGTTGCAACAGTGGGGCGATCGCTCCACGCGCATCCGTAGCGATAACCGTTCTTTGAATCAGATTATCGAACGAGCAGGCCAAGATATTGCCCTGTTGATGCAAACCTTCGGCGAGAGTCAAATTCTGTCGGCGGGAATTCCCTGGTTTTCCACCTTGTTTGGTCGAGATTCCATTATTGCCGCCATGCAAACCCTGATCCTCAATCCAGAGACTGCCCGGCAAACCCTAGCCGTTTTAGCCGAGTATCAGGGCAAAGAAACCAATGAGTGGCGCGATGAGGAACCGGGAAAAATTCTCCATGAGTTGCGTCGGGGCGAAATGGCTCGCTGTGGAGAAATTCCCCATACCCCCTATTACGGCAGTGTGGATGCTACGCCCCTATGGTTAATATTGTATGCCGATTATTATAGCTGGAGTGGCGATCGCCCCTGGATAGATCAGTATTGGGATTGTGCAATCGCGGCTATGGAATGGATTGATCGCGCCTGTAAACGCACCGGTTATCTGGGTTATGAGCGCAAGTCCTCTGCTGGACTGGTTAACCAGGGTTGGAAAGATTCCGGCGATTGTATTGTCAATAGCCAAGGAGAGTTAGCCCAGGGTGAGATTGCCTTGGCGGAGGTGCAAGCCTATGTGTATGGGGCCAAAATGCGCCTGAGTGAGTTAGCACAGATTAAGCGAGAATATGAATTAAGCGATCGCTGGCGTAAAGAAGCACAGATCTTAAAAGAAAAGTTCGAGCGCGATTTTTGGATGCCCGAACAGGGCTATTTTGCCCTCGCCCTCGACGGAGAGGGACATCAAGTCGATAGTATTACCTCAAATCCCGGCCATGGTTTGGGTCTGGGGTTCTTTTCCGAAGTCAAAGCCCACAGCGTCGCCGAACGGCTTCAGGCTCCCGATCTCTTTAATGGTTGGGGGATTCGTACCTTAAGCAGTGCTTCCCCTGCCTACAATCCCATGGGCTATCATATCGGCTCCGTCTGGCCCCACGATACCAGTATCATTGCTGCCGGATTGCGATCGCTCGGTTTTACCGCCCAATCCCTAGAACTGGCTCAAGGTCTATTCGATATGATCGCCGCCCAAGCCTACTATCGTCCTCCAGAGCTATTCTGCGGATTTGAGCGCACCCCAGAGAGTAGTCCTGTCCGCTATCCGGTAGCCTGTTCTCCCCAAGCCTGGGCAACCGGAACCGTGTTTCAACTGTTGCAAGTGATGGTGAATTTAGTCCCGGATGCTCCCAATTATTGCTTACGCATCATCAACCCCACCTTACCCGAATCCGTTAATTATTTGTCCTTGACCAACCTTAGAATTGGGCAAACCCTACTCGATCTGGAGTTTGAGCAAGCCAATGGTGCAACCGCTTGTCGAGTTGTGCGTAAACGGGGCAATCTGCGCGTGGTGATTGAAGCGTAGGGTGGGAAGGGGGAATGGGAAGATCCCGTTCCCCATTGCCCCTAACCCAAAAGCGTGCCAGAAATCATGGCTGCTAAGAGAATAAAGCCAATGATGACATTTTGCCCAAAAATTTGACCGTAGAGGCTGGAGGGAACCTCTGGTTGTAGGAGCTGATAAACCTGTTTGCCCCAGACAATAACCGCCAGGCTCCACCCTAACCAAAATGTCCAATCTAGCGCCATGATTTGGCTCTCTAGGGCTAATAAAACAGCAGTTCCGGCAAAAAAGACCCCCACGGCGATCGGGGTGTTATCCCCGAAAAATAGGGCGCTAGAATTGACCCCGATCCGTTGGTCATCTTGGCGATCGGGGAGGGCATACACGGTATCAAAACCGAGAGTCCAGAGGACAACCGCACCCCAGAGTACCCAGGTGGCGGGTTCTAGGTTGGCAGTAATGGCACTCCAGCAAATGAGTACGGCAAAACCCCAGGCAATGGAGAGGACGAGTTGGGGCAAGGGGAAGACTCGTTTGGCAGTGGGATAAAGGACGATGACGGGAACGGCAGCGACGCAAAGAAGAAAACTAAACCGGTTGAGATAGAGGGCTAAGAGGGCAGCACAGAATAGGGCTAAAAGGGCGATCGCCACTCCCACCTGAACTGAGAGAGCGCGAGAAGCTAGGGGACGGGTTTGGGTGCGTTCCACTTCTGGATCGATATTGCGATCCCAAAGGTCATTAATCACACAACCGGCAGCACTGGTAACGAATGTGCCGACAATAATTACACCGACGAGGGGCAGGGGTGGAGTCCCTTGGGCGGCAAGGAATACAGCCCATAGAGCCGGAACCATGAGAATAAAGCGACCGGCGGGTTTATGCCAGCGTAAGAGTTTAATGATACTGAGCCAGGTGGGATCGGTTTGGGATGGTGATGGACTAACCATAGTAATTTAGACTGAATGAGTTGAAAGTAGACAGCGATCGTTATACCGTTTTTCAAGTCAATATACACATTTATTGGCTTGTCAGTCACCCAGGAAAAAAACGCTGTAGATTAGGATAAATACTTGCCATCCTATCCCCCATGACTCCTCCCACCCTCTTAGAGCAAGATCGCTATTGGCTCCACAATGCCCATGTTCCTCTGTCTCTGTTTCTCCCGAAACATTGCCCTCCCACAGCCAAACCGGACTCGGAAAAATTAGTGCAGGTGGATATCCAGATTGAAGATGGCATGATTACGGGGATTTGCGCCAGTGGTAACCGCCCTGTGAGGGATCAAGATGAGGTCTACGATCTCAAAGGGGGTCAAGTTTGGCCGGCTTTTGTGGATATCCATACCCATCTGGATAAGGGTCATATTTGGGATCGTAGCCCTAATCCTGATGGTACATTTGAGGGGGCGATCGCCGCTTCCGTCCAAGATAGCCATCTTTACTGGACTGCCGAAGATCTCTATCGCCGTATGAATTTTGCCCTAAAGTGTAGTTATGCCCACGGAACCCAAGCCATCCGCACCCATCTGGATTTTAGGGGCGAAGAAATGGAAGTGACTTGGGAAGTCTTCCAAACTCTCCGTCAAGAATGGCAAGGCAAAATTGACTTGCAAGCCGTGAGCTTAAGCACCTTAGAACAACTATGTACTCCAGAAGGACAACAGTTAGCCGATCGCCTCGCAGAAATCGGCGGTATTTTAGGGGGAATGCCTCTCATGAATCCTAGTCTAGAGAGCCAACTTAATTCTGTGTTTTCTATGGCAAAACAGCGCAATTTAGACCTAGATTTCCATACCGATGAAAATCTAAATGTAGAAGCGCGTACCCTTTATCACGTAGCACAAAAAGCGCTTTACCATCAATTTCAAGGGACAATTACCTGCGGTCATTGTTGCAGTTTATCGGTACAAACTCCAGAAATCGTCCAAGGAACCCTAGAAGCAGTAAAAGCCGCTAACATTGCCCTAGTCAGCTTACCCCCGTGTAACCTCTACCTGCAAGACCGACAACCAGGCAAAACCCCCACCTATCGCGGAGTAACCTTAGTTCAGGAAATGCAAACTATGGGCATTCCCGTCATGTTCGCCTCCGATAATTGTCGCGATCCCTTCTTTGCCTTTGGCGATCATGATCTGCTAGAAGTCTTTAATCAATCGGTACGAATTGCCCATTTAGATATTCCTTATGGCAACTGGCCCCAAGCCGTGACCACAATTCCCGGTAAAATCATGAAATTACCTTATCCAGTGGCGATCGCCGTCGGTTTACCCGCTAACTTAATTCTCTTCAAAGGGCGGCATTTTACCGAACTTTTAGCCCGCTCCCAACATGACCGCATTGTATTGCGTAACGGTAAACCCATCGATACTACCTTACCCGACTATGCCGAAGTCAATCCTTATTAAACTCCAGTCCAGTGAACCCCGATCCATGAGAGGTTTTGCCCTCTGGCTGAGTTTAACCTAGTACACTACAATTCTTACAGCACCATCTCAAACCCCGATCTCTGAAGCTGAACATGGAATTTATCAAGATCAGTCCCCAACTTCTCGAAGATCAAAACCTCCGACTCACCCAAGCAGAAAAAGAATCCATTTGGAGTCGTTTTCCCGAACCCATAGAGGGTCACTGCGCCGATGCTATCTTTGAAGGGGGAGGAGTACGAGGGGTTGCCCTGCTCGGAGCCTTGCGATGCTGTGAAGATTTAGGCATTCGCTGGAAAAAACTAGCCGGAACCTCCGCCGGTTCCCTAACCGCAGCCCTCTTAGCCGCTAATTTTCCCATCCATGAACTCGAAGCCATTCTCAGCACGATTAACTACGATCGCATCCTATCCAAAAAAACCAGCCCCTTCATTTTCAACGGCGATCCCAGTAACGACCTGCAAGCCCCCTTCTGGATGATTATTTCCTTACTATTGACCCAACAACTCGGTCAATATTCCTCCGATCCCTTTCGAGACTGGATCGCCAAAACCATTAAACCCAAAGGGATTGAAACCTTTGCCGATATCAAAATTCCCGATCCTGAACGAGAGCTGAAAATCGTCGTCTCCAATATCACCCACGCGGAAATGCTCGTCCTACCCGACGACCTCAACCCCAACCTAGATCACCTCACCCCAAAACAAAAAGAAAGTCGGGAAGCCATGCTAAAACAGCATAATCTCACAGATTATCGCCAGTTTGGTATTGCAGAAGCCGTTCGCTTATCCTCTAGTATTCCCCTCTTCTTCAAACCCGAACAACTCGGAGATGCCCATATTCTCGATGGCGGTTTGCTCAGTAACTTCCCCCTGTGGATTTATGATCGTCCTGCTGGCGATCCCCTCAACCCCCCTAAATGGCCAACCTTTGGCTTTCGCTTAATCGATCAAACCCTCAGTCCACCCCAGATTAAAAATGCCCTTGACCTATTTACCGCTTCTCTGCGAGCAATGGCCAATGCTAGAGACCGCTACCATCTGCGCCACGGTGACCAAGGCCGGGTGATTAATATTGATGTCACTGAGGCTAAAGTCACCACCACCGAGTTTGGCCTCAGTTCCAGTAAAAAGGTCAAGCTCTATTGCTTGGGATATAAACAAACCAAAGACTTTTTCCTCAACCATTGGGACTGGAAGCGCCATCTGATAGAGCGCGGATTTGGTTGAAAAAGTTCTTTCATCCTCTTGCTGTTCTCAACGAAGTTTGTTATGATAGCTAATGCTTACCTTGGAGAGGTGGCTGAGTGGTCGAAAGCGGCAGATTGCTAATCTGTTGAAGGTATTAATACCTTCCGAGGGTTCAAATCCCTCTCTCTCCGTCCTTATAATCAATAAATAAGCTGAAAACTGAGTGAATTCATTCCGGGGATGAAGGCAAGCGAGCCGGTTTTAGCTTGCCCTTATGGTGCAATAGGATTAACAGGAACAGTAATCAACCTGTATAAAAACTTAAATGCCTAATGGACAAGAGACTAACCCAGCCCGCTTTTCATCCCGTTTAAACCCAGATGAGCGCCTAACAGATTTCGTCTAAATCGACCCATTCATCCTCAGACTCATCTTCATCAAGATAATGGACTCGATATTGATTACTATCTATCTTTTGAATTCTGGCAGTATACCATTCTTCCTCATCGTCATCCCAGACTTTCACTTTTTGACCCACCGCATACCCGTTATCATCGGCATTTTCAGCATTGCGGGCACGAACATTCTTTTCTTTGACCCATTCCTCCTCTGAGGAACCATAGCCGATATAGTGAACATAGTATTGAGTTTTACCTTTTTTAGCGGTAACTTTCTGGATGGTGGCTTGATACCAATCTTCGTCTTTTTTATCCCAAACTTCAACCGTATCTCCCGCAGAAAATTCGCCCTCTCCATTACTGTCTAAATTCTCTTCATCAGCATCTGCATCAGGAAGCGCTTGCCCTTCTGCTTGCAAGGATTGATAGGCATCTAAAATTAAGCGCTGGGCAACGGTTTGGATGCCGGTATGTTCATAATAGTTCGTGCTTTGATCCAAAAAAGCGGCGACAAAATCGAGATTATCATCGGCTATTTGAATAAAGTTACCCAAATGATTGAAAACATCTTTTGGTGTTAATCCTGTTTGGGCAATTAACTGACTGATCCAACCTTCAATCGCACTAAAGCATTGATTGACAAATCCTAGGCGATCATCAGTTGTCTCACCCGGTATCTCGTCTTTCATCCCGGAAAATACGGGGTTGCTGGCAAGGGTTCCTGAATTAAGTCCTTGAAGAATTACATGAATTTTGGTTAAAAAGTTTGGCCCCAAGGGCAAAATGCCATCAATACAAACTAAAGCAATCATTCGTATTAATCCCGCGTTGTGATAATTTTCAGCGAGAGAATTGGCGAAAACTTGGGGATTGGGTTGGGGAAGACCATTGAGTTTACAAAAAGCAATCACTTCTATGGCAATTTTGAGCAGTAAATCAATGGTTTGAGTGGTGTCTGCTTTGGGGGTAATATTACTCAGAAATGAGACAAAATTTAACTTTTCACCCACTTTATTAGCTAAGGCTGCTGTACCCATAGCGACATCAGCTTTATCAATGGTCTGATATAACCCAACTGCACCTTGGTAGCCTTTGGCTGGATTGAGATACAGAGAGGCAGCGCGATCGCGGATACGCTGAATGGTTTTGGGATCGGTTTCTCCAGTGAAATGGGTAATTGTGGCATCAAATCCGACGAGATTATTCCATTCTCCCGGTGCGACAAAATCGAGGGCGTTTAAGACTTTAACGGTAATGTTATCTTGGGGCAGTTCATCGACAAGCTGAATAATTGATTTTGCCATGGTTTTTTCCTGATGATTAACCTATTGACAGTTTAGCGCTATTGCTTGATTCTAATCTGGGCAAGGGGCAAGAAATTCTAGAGAGTTCGAGACTTGACAAAATCAATAAACTGTCGTGCGGTTCTGCCCGAACGCCCATTATGACGAGTTGCCCATTGTAGGGCTTGATATTCTAATTCTCCACCGGTGAGAGCAAGCTGATTTAGGCTGGCTAAATGTTGCACCATTTGCAGGTAGGTTTTTTGATCGGCGGGTTCAAAGGTGAGGGTTAAACCAAAGCGATCGCTAAAAGAAAGCTTTTCTTGTACTGTATCCCAATGATGAATCTCTTCCGCATCTTTTGGATCGGGGCGATCGCCAAAAAATTCCCGGATTAAGTGGCGACGGTTCGAGGTGGCATAAACAACCACATTATCCGGTCTTTCGGTTAAATTGCCTTCTAAGACCACTTTCAGGGACTTAAAAGCATCATCATCTTCTTCAAAGGATAAATCATCAACAAAGATAATAAATTTTTGCGGCATATGCCGCAGCCGTTCCACAATATCCGGTAAGTCTTTAAGATCGGACTTAGCGACTTCAATTAAGCATAAGCTATCATAGCGATGAATTAAGCCTTTAATTAACGAAGATTTGCCACTGCCGCGACTACCGTACAACAGGACATTTAGAGCCGAATAGCCTGCGAGTAAGGCTTCTGTATTCTGCAAAAGGGCTTGTTTTTGCTCTTCATATCCCACTAATTCCTTCAGTTGAATGCGATCGGGATAAGAAACCCCTTTTAACTCTCCCGACTGCCAGCGTAACGCTCGGTATTCCGAAAAAATGCCCGTGCCATGCTGTTGATAATAGCGGGCTAATTCCGGCAGCGCATCCGCCCAATTTTCCCGGTTGACCAACAGAGGATGTGCAGAAGATTCCATGATCCAGAAAACCGGAGGTTCTGGCAAATCGGCTACCCATTGCACCCACAAACCGATCTGTTCCACCACCGAGGGTTCCCCTTGACAGAGACTTTGTAGCGTCTGTAAATCCTGCTTTGCAGCAGCAATGAGAGGACTGGGAATTTTGGCTAGGGGAAACTGTTGCGCTTGGCTGGTAAAGGGGTTATGGTCTCGGAAAATTTGCGCCAGCAGATAATCTGACCAACTTTTTTGTACATGGGCTAGGGTTCTAAACCAATGACCGTATGCGTTGAGACAGTCGAGGGGATGGGGTTCGGGTTGGTTGAGTTGGTCTAAGAGACTGAGGAAGGCTCGGCCAACTTGATCGTCAAGGACGGTTCGATAGAGGAGTAGGGAGGCGGCTTGATGTTGCAGGGAGGCAATGTGTTGTCGGGCTGAGGGGTTTAGGGTGGTCATAAGCCTTGGATAATCGGATCGGAATTTCTATTGTATATGGAGGATTGGGGCGATCGGCTCAAGGGGGTTCTGTAGCAGTTATTCTGTAGGGGTCAACGGCCGTTGACCCCTACATCTAGAGACTATTTTAAAAATTGAGTTTCGGAATACCACCAAAACTGCCGGGGTAATATTTCCCTAGGCTAGTTCTGAACCTTTTTGGGAAGAGGACTTTTACCGGATTTGGGCGAGGGATCTAGGTGAGCAAGTGTTAGCTTTCTCTTGGCTAAATTACGGAGTGAGGCGATCGCCCATACCCGATCCCTATTTTTTGCCCAACTTTAATATTTTAGAAGAAATCCCTGAAATATAATGAGGTCTATATCTTAGGATTGGGTAAGTTTATGAGTCAAATCATTCAGAAAATCTATTTGCACTGGAGTGGGACTCACTATAATTGGGCAACTCCTGGTCATTACCATACCATCATCATGAGTGATGGCACAGTCAAACGGCACACCGGCTATGACCAAATGTTGCGGACTCATACTTATGCCCGCAACGCTAATTCCGTCAGTATTTGTTGTGCTTGTATGGGAGGAGTCGCTTGGCGAGATTATCCCCCTACCAATATCCAAATTGACAATATGTGTAAAGAAGTCGCATCCCTCGCCCTCGATTTGGGTTGGGGAGCCAACGATATTACGATCTCAACGGTGATGACTCATGCAGAAGCTGCCGCTAATCGAGATTTCTCCAAGTTGCAAGCTTGGCAAGGAACAGGAGTCTCTTTTGCCACCGCTAGAGCCTATGGACTGCCCCATGATAATTATGGCCCCATCAGTTGGCATGATGGATGGCCCGGAGGTACGGCCGAGCGCTGGGACTGGTGGCAAATCAAATCCTCCGATCGCGGCGGTGTTGGGGGTGATATCTTACGGGATAAAATCCGGGGTTTCATGCAAGCTGCTGCTGATCCCGATTTGGAAAAGATTGGAAACTATCAACAGGAAACCGAATGCCGGATTTTCTTTGGGGGAAAAGTCGTTTCTACAGGATACATCCTTTCCGATAATCGCTGTTATGTGCGGTTATTAGACTTAACCTCACCCTTCCAAATCCGAATCAGTACAGTCCAAAATGGGGATGTCCGGTTTATTAATCTGATTTCAGATAAATTCAAACCCAAATATATCGCCGATTCTCCCATTATTCCCAATTTCCCCAATGTTGACATTTACCTGAATCGCCCTCTGGATGTTAACGGTAATGCCATTGGCGATCAAGATTTCCCAGTGCAACCCTTTGTACAAGGCGTTTTATTAAAGCGTTCTACCTATGTCATCTTGGCAGACTTCTGTAAAGAATTAGGGATTGATTATGCTTATCGAGGTGCAGACAAGTCCATCCATTTAGGCACGAAAACAGCCCCTCCGATGTAAATGTTCCCTTGTCTTCGTAAGTATTGCAACAAGGAGCTTCAGCCCCTTGTTGCCGTGCTTTCCACTAAGGGAGCAGAGCCTAGGAAGCTTAGGGAGTCAAATCAGCACTGTTGGCAGAATTTTTATTGCGATAGTAAATCGGATCTTCTCCCTCTTTAGCCGTGACATTTTCGTAAACGCCGTCATCTCGCTTGACTAATTTACTAAATCCTAGATTTTTGTAATCATTATTGCTGGTAGGAACACTGAGCATGGGAGCGCTCAATAAACGGCGAACCGGTGCATCTAAGAGGGTATCTTCCGGATCGATCTGGGCTAATTCACATAGTTTGCCCCAAGTTTCGATCGTCTGATTCAGGGGATGAAAGACTTCGATCCGGCGATTATTACTAGGGCAGAAATAATCGTAGAGAGGCATAGTAATCCGTAAATTGAAAAAAGGTTGATTGATTATTTAGTGTATAGGGGTGAGGGCCAGATTTCAAGAGCGCGATCGGTAGAGCCAAAGATACCGCTTTAGTGTGTTACCCTAGAAGTCCTTAGTACCTGATGGGTAAGGGCTAGGGCAATCGTTTCATCTGAAGGTGCAGATACCATGATCCAACCGCACTCTGAAAAGCAACTTTTAAAAGATTGGGCTTATCTGGGTATAGAAAAATATTTTTCCACAACGATTTCTTATGAACAGAAGGTTTTAGCCGATCAAGATCCCGAAGATTTACACCAGATGCGTGTGGGAATGCGACGGTTACGCAGTGCAGTCACGGGTTTTGCCCCGGTTGTCATCTTACCTGACTCGGTAAGTAATCAGAAAATTGGCAAAATGGCCAGAATTTTGGGAGAGTTACGAGACTTAGATGTGCTACAAGAGAGCCTACGGGAGTATCAACCCCAATTAAAAGCGAAGGAGCAAACCCTCTTCAATAAAGCTTTGAAAAAATTAGCCAAACAGCGATCTAAGGCTTTCAAAACCGTCGAAAACTTACTAGAGGGTAAACGCTATAAATACTTTAAGGAGTCGGTACAAGACTGGTTAGAGAATCCTCAATATCAGGATTGGGGTGAATTACCCGTTAATAGTGTTTTGCCCGATCTGTTGTTACCGTATATTAATCAATTGTTGCTCCATCGGGCTTGGTGGGTGGGGGTAATGGTAGAGGGAAATCAAATTAAGCGCCAAACTCGGTTAACTCTCAAGGGAGCTGAAGTCCAAATTGCCCAACAGGGTGAAGCTTTGCACGATTTGCGTAAACAAGCTAAACGGGTGCGCTATCAAATGAGTTTGTTTAGACAGCATTATGGCCCGGTTTACCAAGAGTATGTGCAGGAGATTAAACAAATTCAGGAAGTTTTAGGGACGATTCAAGATACTTTGGTTTTGGAGTTTTTTTTGGATCAAGTGTTACCCTGCAACTGGAGAGAGGAGGGGCCAGGATTGATGAAGTTGTTGGCTAAAGAGCGTTATGAATGCTGGAAAGAGTGGTACAAGCTACAGCAAAGATATTTAAATGAGGAGGTTCGCCAAGGGCTAAGGCAGGCGGTAATTAGTCCTTTAGTTCAGGTTGCCATTACTGATGATAACAGGATTATGGCGAATTCTAGGCCAGAGGCGATCGCCTCTGGTGAAGTCACCAACCATCATCCCCATAGTCATGGGTAATGGGTTGAATGGACTTCGTAGTGTCCAGCGAGTAAAGAGAGGGCAACCATGGGAGCGGTAACTGCTCTGAGGATGCGTTGACCGAGGGAAATGGGTTGGAATCCTGCTTTTAGGCTCTGTTCGACTTCTAGAGGAGTCCAGCCACCTTCGGGCCCGGTAGCGATGAGCATGGCTTCAGTTGGGGGAGGTAGGGATAGGGTGAGGAGATGGGGAGCAGGGGTGCGGGTAACGGCGAGATAGGGATGGCTGTAGGGTGTTTCTAGAGCTTGGGTAAAGGGTAGAGGGTGACTCAGGGTGGGAATGTGTTGCCGTTCGCATTGTTCAGCCGCTTCTGTGGCAATGCGTCGCCAACGGTCGAGTTTTTGGGGACTGGGTTTAAGGAGGGTGCGATCGCTAATAATGGGGATAATCTCCATTACCCCTAATTCTGTACAACAGCGTATAATTTCTTCAAACCCATTTTTGGGTAAAGCCACCATCAGGGTAATGGCGATCGCCAGTTCAGTTTGCTGAGACATTCGTTCTAGCCGTTGAGCTGTTTCCAGATCGCGCAGTTCACTTAACCACCATTGAGGGGGCATCAGGGCAATAAAACGATCGCCTGGTTGCAGGCGCAGCACTCGATACAGATAATGCTGCTGCTCGGCAGTCAGCCGAATGATATCATCATGCAATTGTTCTGGGGCGATCGCCACCCGTTGCCATTGCGTCCCACTCATCACTCTTACTCAGCCTTGCCAAAACTCATAACTCCATTATCCGTCATCCGTCAACCGCAATAGCTAATCTCCGCATCTGCACATTACCCCATCTCCCCATTGCCCCAGATTATGGGGTAAAATGCAGACCGCAACAAATCGAGTAAAACTTCATGACAACCCGTGTTATCCTCGTCCGCCACGGTCAAAGCAGTTATAATGCCCAGCAACGCATTCAAGGCCGTCTTAATGACTCTGTACTGACCGAACAAGGCAAAGCAGATGCCAAATTAGTTGCCATTGCACTTCAAGATCTATCCCTAGATGCCATTTATTCAAGTCCCTTGCAACGCGCTCGACAAACGGCTGAAGAAATCGTCACCCATCTTGGCTCTTCCCTCACCATCGAAAGTCCAGAAACCTTATTAGAGGTCGATCTTCCCCTATGGCAAGGGATGCATAAAAAAGATGTGCAAACCCAATTTCCCCAAGACTATCAAGTTTGGAAACAGCAACCCGAAGCCTTCAAAATGGTGATTTCTACTCCAGAAGGCTCTAAAGATCATTATCCCGTTCTGGCAATGCATGAACAAGCCAAACAATTTTGGCAAGATCTTTTAGCCAAACATCAAGGACAAACGGTCTTAGTGGTCGCCCATAATGGAATTAATCGCTGTTTGTTGAGTACAGCCCTCAATATTTCCCCTACCTATTATCAGTCGATTTTGCAATCCAATTGCGGTATTAGTGTCCTTAATTTTGCTGGAGGTTGGGGAGAGAGCGTCCAATTGGAATCCATGAATTTAACCCATCACTTAGGGGTTTCTTTGCCCAAGTTTAACGAACCGGAAGGTATTCGCCTGTTATTGGTGCGTCATGGGGAAACCCAATGGAACCGGGATAAGCGCTTTCAAGGAGTGAAGGATATCCCCTTAAATGAAACGGGGAAAGAACAGGGACGTAAAACCGGTGAATTTTTGAAAGATGTGCCTATAGATTTTGCCGTCAGTAGTCCATTGTTGCGCCCCAAACAAACCGCAGAATTGATTTTAGAGAGCCATCCAGGAGTGGAGTTACAGCTTAATCCCCTGTTGGTCGAAATTAGTCATGGTTCATGGGAAGGGATGCTAGAGAGCGAGATTGAAGCCGCTTATCCGGGGATGTTAGCACAATGGCAAACATCCCCGGAAACCGTGCAAATGCCGGAAGGGGAAAATTTACAGCAGGTTTGGGCGCGGGCGATCGCCGCCTGGAGAAGTATTATAGAATCAGCTAAACCCGGAACAACCGGCATGGTGACTGCTCATGATGCAATCAATAAAGCAATTGTTTGCCATTTATTTGATTTAGATCCCCAATATTTCTGGAATTTCAAACAAGGCAACGGAGCCGTTACTGTCATTGATTATCCCTATGGCCCTCAAGGCAAACCCATGCTCAAATGCCATAATATTACCTCCCACCTGAATGCCGGTATTCTTGACCGCACCGCAGCCGGTGCATTGTAATTGAAGAGTCCCTATTGTTCTTCGATTCAAAAGTCGGGGGATCTCAGATCGATCCCCCCACTGTAAACTTGAATTTTTAAGGTTAAATTTCCAGGTTATGATTAATCGACTCAACGATCGCTATAGCATTACCAACCAACTCCAATTTATTGAAGGCAAAACCCTATTCAAATCCGATCGAATGGGATCAAATTCTCAAGAAAATACGGATTTTCCCATTATCCAAATTGAGAATAACTTCGCCAAAGCAGCCATTTCCCTTTATGGGGGTCATATCCTTTCTTTCCAACCCGTAACTGAATCCGAAGATCTGCTATTTTTAAGTGAAAAGGCTATCCTCCAATCTGGAAAAGCCATTCGCGGTGGCATTCCCGTCTGCTGGCCTTGGTTTGGCTCCCATCCCCAACAGTCCGATTTACCCAGTCATGGGTTTGTGCGAAATCGGTTTTGGTCAGTCTTATCTACTGCAACCACTCCAGAAGGAGAAACCCAGATCCAACTCGGACTAACCGATACCCCAGAAACCCGCCAATTTTGGCCCCATGCTTGGGAATTAGTTCTTGATATTATTGTAGGCGATACTCTAACTGTGGGTTTAACCACCCGCAACCGAGGCAATGAACCATTTACTATTACTCAGGCTTTACATACCTATTTCCGAGTAGGCAGTATTCAGGGGGTGAGAATTTTAGGTTTAGAAGCAACTAACTATCTTGATAAAGTAGAGGGTGGAGTAGAAAAACATCAAACTGGAGTGGTCGAAATTGCCTCAGAAGTCGATCGCATTTACACCAATGTTGCTTCTAAAGTGATCGTTGATGATTCTACTTGGAAACGCCAGATTCGCGTCCTCTCTGAGGGTAGTAATAGCGCGGTAGTTTGGAATCCTTGGTCTGAGAAAGCTGCCAAATTTGCTGATTTAGATGATGAGGACTATCTTAAGTTTGTTTGTGTGGAAACCACCAACGCAGGGCCCGATCAGATCCGAGTTTTCCCTGGAAATGAGCATCGATTGCAAGTCAAGATTAGGAATTAAAAAGTTCAACTCGCTTGTTCAAGGAATTTGAGAAGTCCTAGATCGTCAAATTCGGCGGTGAATGCCAAAATTTGTACAGAAAAGCCTTGATATTGAGGGTCTAACTCCTGAAAACGATGGGCTTCTTCTTCAATCAGCTCAATATCTCCTGTTTTCACCGCTTGAACCATGGTTTTTAATTCCTTGGCACTCGGAAATATGATTTCCCTTGCTTGTAAATCAGGCTCAGTTTCAGTTTCTTCGTAGATCCACTCTAATTCCAGATATTTCTGTAAGCGGATGAATAGTTTGTCTAACTCTATGGGTTTGAAGAGAAAATCATTACATCCGGCGGCGATCGCTAAATTTTGGTCGCTAGAGGAAACACTGGCACTGGCAGCAAGAATCGGTAAACCCTGGGAATAAGACTCCCGAACGGTTGTAACGAATTCATAACCATCCATTTCCGGCATCACAATATCGGTAATCACTAAATCAGGTTGAACCTCCTCCACTTGCTTTAATCCCTCTTGCCCATTTTCCGCTTCAGCCACAAGGAATCCTAGAGGTTGTAATATTTCCATCAACACCTCCCGGTTGACTGCTTGATCATCGACAATTAAGAGTTTGCGTCGTTCTCCGGTATAGCCGATGATTTTACCTTTTTCGGACATCATCGCTTGATTCACCCATTCATCGGAAAGCGGGAAATCCACTTCAAACCAGAAGATACTCCCTTCCCCCAAATGACTGCTGACTTGAATTTCACTGCCCATCATCTCCACAATTTGACGACAAATTGCCAGTCCTAATCCCGTTCCTTCAGCTCGTCGCGAGGTTGAACCGACTTGCTCAAAGGGGAGAAAGATTTTTTGCAGTTGTTTAGGAGTCATTCCCACCCCGGTATCTTGGATGGTAAAGCGGATTTTGGTTTGGGGGAGTTGGGAGTCGGCAGTCGGGAGTGGGGATTGATTTAAAACTTCTACCTTAAACGTCACATTGCCGCGATCGGTGAATTTAATCGCATTTCCCAATAAATTAATTAACACTTGACGCAGGCGTTTTTCATCCGCCACAACCCCATTCGGCAGCGTTTCCAATTGCAAGAAATTTAAGGCAATCCCTTTACTTTCTGCTCGAACTCGTGCGATCTCCGCCACCCCCGTTAAAAAGGAAGGAAAATGGAAATCTTTGGGAAATAAGTCCATTTTTCTTGCTTCAATCTTAGCCAAATCCAAGATATCATTAATTAGAGTCAGTAAATGAGAACCCGCTTGTTCAATCACCTCTACCCCTTTGCGTTGCGAGTTAAGATCGGTTGTCCGTTGCATGATTTGGGTATAGCCTAAAATCCCGTTGAGAGGTGTTCTTAACTCATGGCTCATATTGGCTAAAAATTCGCTTTTGGCTTGGTTGGCAGCATCGGCAGCTTCTTTGGCTTCAGCAAGTTGAGCCGTTCGCTCCGCTACTCGCTGTTCTAAGGTTGCCAAGGATTTTTTTAGTTCCAGTTGTGTCTCTTCGAGTTGCAAGTATTTTTCTTTTAGCTCTAGATTAGTCCTTTCCAGCTTTTGATTTAGAGATTTGAGTTGTTGATTTTGTTGTGCCAATTTTTGAGACTGAACAACGTTAGTTTCTTGAAGCATTTGTTTCCAGAGAAACAGTTGGAGATGAGTTTTTACACGAGCTAAAACTTCTTCAGTTTGTACCGGTTTGGTAATATAATCTACGCCTCCAACGCTAAAGGCTTTAACTTTGTCGAAGACTTCATTCAAGGCACTAATAAAAATCACTGGAATATCTCGCAATTTTTCATCTTGCTTGAGATGCTCGCACATTTCATAGCCATTCATTTCTGGCATGGTAATATCTAATAAAATTAAATCGGGCCGGAAATTGTTCATTCCTGCTAGAGCTAATTTAGCACTGGGAAACGCTCTTACTTCATACTCGCGTTCTTCTAAAATATTGGAAAGTAAATGCAAGTTAGCCGGGGTATCGTCAACCACAAAAATTCGACTGTTATGTTCAAGCATGACTTATTCTCTTAGGGTAAAATGTTCAAGATCTTTTCATACTCAAAGTTATAAAGAGATTGTTGTAAAACCTCTGCTAAGTCCTCATGATCCAGTGCAATTTTTTTGACTATATTATTCATGCTCTTGCGATCGGAACTTTCAATTGCAGCCTTTAATTCATTTTGCCATTCTTCAGGTAATACTGCTAAATTTTCTCGTGTTAATATCTTGCTGATTGGCTGGGTCATTTTTTCTTGTGTTTCTTCATAGATAAACTGCACTCCAATATGATCGTGCATGGCATCAAATAGTTCTTCCTCTCGAAATGGCTTTCTCATAAAAGCATTACACCCTGCGGACAAAACGACTGCTTTTTCTTCTTCTAACACACTGGCAGTCAGGGCAATAACTGCTGTGGCTTGCCCTTTTGTGCTGGCTTTAATTTTCTGAGTGGCTTCGTATCCGTCCATAATAGGCATCCGCATATCCATCCAAATCAGGTGGGGTTGCCATTCCTCGAATATTTCCACGGCTTCTTTGCCGTTGCTCGCCTCTTTGAGTTCAAATCCGAAGGGATTAAGTAATTTTACTAATAACTGGCGATTGAGGATTTTGTCATCGACAATGAGAATGCGATAGCGGGGTTGGTTAGGGGCGAGGGCGATAACTTTCCGTTTGGGTTTTTTACTGTCTATGGCTTCGGGTTTGACTTCTTCAGCTTGAATCTCAAAACCGAAGGTTGTTCCTTTTCCGATTTTGGAGGTGACTTTGATATCACCCCCCATCAACTGGACGAATTTGCGAGAGATGGGTAAGCCTAGTCCGGTTCCTTCTTGTGCTTGTTTTCCAGTTTCAGTTTGGGTGAAGGCTTCAAAGAGTTTATCGAGTTCTTCTGGGGCGATTCCGGCTCCAGTGTCTTGAACTTCAAAGAGTATGTTTGTTGTGGGTTGTTGCCCGTTCCCTATTGCCTGTTCCCTGTTGTTGCTTGACTGGTGACTGGTGACTGATAAAGTAACACTGCCCTCTTCAGTGAATTTGATAGCATTGTTGAGGAGATTGATGAGAACTTGGCGCAATTTCAATTCATCGGTGCGAATGTAACGGGGAATGTCTTCTTCTTTTTCTAGTAATAATTGCAACCCTTTGCCGTTGGCTTTGAGTCCGAGCATATCGTGGATGTCGTCAAGAAGGCGATGCAGGTCAAAGTTCTTTTCGTTGAGGGTCGTTTTTCCGGCTTCGATTTTCGACAGATCAAGGACATTGTTGATCAGGGTCAGGAGATGTTCACCACTGCGGGAGATGATACTGACGTTTTCTTGGTGGTCGCGGGAGAGAGTTTGCGATCTCGTCATGATTTGGGCAAAGCCGAGGATGGCGTTGAGGGGACTTCTCAACTCGTGACTCATATTGGCGAGAAATTCGCTTTTGGCTTGGTTGGCAACTTCCGCTTTTTCTTTGGCCACTTCTAGTTCAGAAGTTCGTTCTTTCACTTTTTGTTCTAGGTTATTGAAGGCATTTTTCAGTTGATTTGCCATGCGGTTGAAGGCTTGGGCGAGGGTATCGAGTTCGGTAAATCTTCCCCCTTCTACTTGTTGATCTAAATTCCCCTCGGACATGGATTCTGAGGATTCAGCCAAGTCTAAAATGGGTTTAGAAATCCAACGAGAGGTATAAATTCCTAATACTGTGGCAATGCCTAATGCAACCAGACAAAGCCCAATCGTCGTGCGAGTATTGGCGTTAATTTGTTCCATAAAGTCGGCTTCTGGCACTACCACAACAATCAACCAATCCAAGTCACGACTATTTTGCAAGGGCGTGATTTGGAGAAATTGACGTTCTCCATCAGCGGTAAAATCTAATTGAGTCGATTCCTGAATCCGATCCAGTTGAGAAAACTTTTTCTCTAAAAACTGAGTGGCTAGACGAATTTGGGGAATGGTGCTTTGATTCCCATGGAGACGAACCAATTTCTGAGTTTGGGAGTCTTTGAGATAGGGAGATTCATCGGTAGAAGAAGCAATCAATAATCCTGATGTTTCCACAATAAACACTTGACCAGATTTTCCGACGTGAATGGTGTCCAGAAACTGATTGAACACATCTAAAGGAATATCGATACCAGCCACACCAATTAATTCACCATTCCGATTAAAAATTGGCTGACTGGCCGTAATTCCCAAAATATCGTCCACAAAGGTGTAAACTTCACTCCAAATCTGTTTTTTCTCTTGGACAGCTTTTTGATACCACGGTCTTTTTGTGGCATTATATTCATCCTCATTCACCAGTTTTACTAAATTTCCGTCTTCATCTGTGTGATAACTTTTCAAAAGTCCGGCTTGAAAATCATCAGTAAATTCTTGAAAAAGCGGATCGGAGAGATTGTAATGTCCAACACCGACTAATCCTCCAGCTTGATTGCCAACAAAGATATAGATAGGAGTAGAACGACCAAATGCATAAGTTTGGTTTAAAAACTGATGAACTAAAGCGTCAATATCCTCAAAATCAAGCCACCCTTTTTGAATAGCATTAGCATTGATTGCGTTAATGGTATGGGGAGTTTCTAGGTAATTATTAACATAGTTTTCAACTCGTTCGGTTACCTCTTGACGAAGTTGGTGCGCGACATTATTGACAGCATTTCGTCCACTGCGAAGAGAAAGATAGCTAGTTATTCCAACGATTGTGAAAATTTGCAACAAAAAAGGAATGGTTAAAATCCACCGTAAAGGTAGGTTAGAATTCGCCGATTTTTGTAGGTTAGACATAGGAGAAATAAGATAGATTTCAAAACGAGTAAGCCTTCGTAGCACAAGACCACCTGTCATTGTGCCCGTGAAACTATCATCCAAGTCAAATATTACAGATTGTGTTTATATTTTCTTCAATTTTAATTAGGGTCAATTTATGGGCTATATAAGGAAAAGTTAAAACCAGGTTTTCTGGCATTGCCTTTTGCATACAGCCCTTAAAGATCTCCCTTTTATGTCCGCTTGCGGAAAATCCCCCTTTTCAAGCAGGGGGTTGTGGGGATCTTTAGCTACTGTAACTCATGCATCGCGAAGCGCTGTCATGAGGTACGTTCCTATAAATTTCTCCTTCCTTTCCGCTTCGCGGACATGAAAAGTGATCTACTGGCAAGCCTTGAAAATAGAGACTTTAAGACAGAATAGTTTAAATTCTTACTCATTACTCATTACTTAACAGCGCAAAGCGCTGTTAAATGAGATCGGTTCACTGACCAGTAAAGACTTTCTTTAAGCAAAGAATTGATTGACTCGGCAAGAAAAACCAGGAAGCAAAGGAGAGGTGAGTTCATCTTCTTCCAATAGCGTCATCACTAATTCTAACTTCGCTTATAACGTTTTCGGGCGATCGCTGCTATCCTAAACTCAGGCTACTTTTTACCCTGGTTTCTCTGTATTATGGCCTCTCTAACCCTCGACCTCAGCCCGATCGCCACTTTAAACCGCAATGAATTCCGTAAGCTCTGCGCTGCTAACCCTGATCGCCACCTTGAACGCAATCCCCAAGGAGAATTAATTATCATGGCCCCAACTGGTGGAGAAACTGGCTATTGGAATTCTGAACTGATTATAGAAGTGGGTCTTTGGAATCGTCAGCAAAAAGCTGGTATTGTTTGCGACTCCTCCACGGGGTTTGAACTGCCATCCGGGGGCGATCGCTCTCCGGATGTTTCCTGGATACCCCTAGAAAAATGGAACGCTCTCACCCCCGAAGAGCGCAAAGGCTTTTTACCCCTATGTCCCGATTTTGTCGTTGAGCTACTATCCCCTTCCGACTCCTGGACAGCAGGACAGCGCAAAATGGAAGAATATCAAGCCAATGGTTGTCGTTTAGGCTGGTTATTAGACCCCAAAGGGAAGCGAGTAGGTATCTATCGACCCAATCAACCCGTGGAAATTCTCCATCAACCGGTAACCCTTTCCGGAGAAGAGGTGCTAGTGGGATTTGAATTAGATGTACAGTTTTTATGGGTCTAGTAGTGCAAGCATCATGCTGGCTGTCTTTTCCTAAGATCATACAGCAGTAGGGGCGAAAAATTTTTCGCCCCTACCAGAAAAAACACCCATTAATACGCATCTTGCAATTCGTAGAAATCGGGAGAAATATAATCCTTCCGCAAAGGCCAACCCACCCAATCTTCTGGCATCAATAGGCGCTTAAGATTCGGATGACCTTCATAGACAATGCCGTACATATCATAAGATTCCCGTTCTTGGAAATCAGCCGCTTTCCAAATCCAATAGACCGAAGGCACTTTCGGGTTATCGCGGGGGAGATAGACCTTTAAACGCACCTCTTCCGGGTCAACCACATTATCGTCTACTTTGAGCAAATGATAGAAACTGACCAATTCTTGACCGGGGCCTTCATCATATGCGCCTTGACATTGCAGATAATTAAAGCCATAGGCATACAGAGCCGAAGCAATGGGTAGGAGAACTTGCGGATCTACCTTAATCAATTCTACCGAAGAGCGATCGCGCCCCAGAAACTCATGGGCAAAGCCATTCTCAGCCAACCAGCTCGAAACCGGCCCTGCGGTTTCCGGTGCTAACTCTTGATTTTCCTCAGCCACCCTACACTTCCTCCTGTTTTTCACCTGCTAAAGCTGCCGGAATCGGCATTCCATAAGCCTCTGCCAACGCTTTCGGGGGAGCTTGTCGCGTTTCTGACTGGAGATACTGCCCCGTCAAAATCGGTTCAACCACCTTCATCTTGTGGCTCACCTGATAATAGCGATGGGTTTGGATGATTTTTCGGCGTTCTTGAATCGTTTCATTGGCAATCTTTTTGCGTAACTTAATCACCGCATCAATAATCGCCTCCGGTCGGGGAGGGCAACCGGGAATATAGACATCTACTGGGATCAACTTATCCACACCCCGTACAGCAGAAGGGGAGTCCATACTAAACATACCGCCAGTGATGGTACAAGCGCCCATCGCAATCACATACTTGGGTTCGGGCATTTGCTCGTACAAGCGCACCAGAGCGGGCGCATACTTCATGGTGATGGTTCCGGCTGTAATCAGTAAATCGGCTTGTCTGGGACTCGACCGAGGAACCAAACCAAAGCGGTCAAAATCGAACCGGGAACCAATCAGGGCTGCAAACTCAATAAAGCAGCAGGCTGTACCATACAGAAGGGGCCACAGTGAAGAGAGTTTCGCCCAGTTATACAAGTCTTCTACCGTGGTCAGAACCACATTTTCTGACAGTTCGTTAGTGACTTGGGGGCGTTCAACGGGATTAATTAGATTTTGTGTCATATCTGTTTTACTTGAACCTACGACCATTCCAATGCTCCTTTTCTCCAAGCGTAGACCAAGCCCACCACCAGAATGGCGATGAAAATCAAGGCTTCGATAAAGGCTAACAGGCCTAACTTGCTAAAGGCTACTGCCCAAGGATAGAGAAACACGGTTTCTACATCAAAAATAACGAAGACGAGGGCGAACATATAGTAGCGAATGTTGAATTGAATCCATGCCCCCCCCACCGGTTCAACGGCAGATTCGTAAGTGGTGCGGCATTCTGGGCCAACGCCTTTGGGACGGAGGATATAGGAAGCTCCCAGTGCCAACACGGGGACTGAGCTGCATAGCAGCAGAAAGCCTAAGAAGTATTCGTAACCGCTAAGAACAAACACAATGGGTTATTTAATCAAGAAGGAGAACAAAAATACTGTGAACATTCTGACATAGTTCTGGCCCTTTCGGTGATGGATCGGGGATAGGCAATTGCCCTGAGTGGTGTCTGGTGGTGGATCGCAAGAGGTATAGGAATGGTATATGGTGATGATATGCGGTGGCGATCGGCTGAGGGAATGGGGCGATCGCCCACTAGCGCCAACTAGAATCTGGTCATCAGTGCCGATGAACTGAATCCATTACCTTTACACTCAAGGAGAAGCTCTCGTGTTGAACTCTCTTCAAGTTACTAATTTTCGACCCTTCAGAAACTTATCGATTCATCGTATTGGTAAAGTTAATCTCATTGTTGGCCGAAATAATGTCGGTAAAACCAGTCTCCTTGAAGCCGTCCATCTCTACTCATCGGAGGATGTCATCGGCGATATTGCCCTACTAGCAGCCAATGAACTCACCGGTCTCGATTTTGGCAACTTCAATGCCACGGGTAACTACACCTTTGGATTTAGCTTCGATCGCAGCTTATGACCGAAAGTCAGATGAATTGATAGGTCTTAATTCCTCAAAATAGCCATTGCTCTATCTCTCCTAAACCTCCTCTTCCACTTCTGGAAGGGAGAACCAGAGGGCGATCGCTTCCCCGAATAATAAGGCTAAACTCCCAAATCCTGCACCCATCACCAAAATGGTCAACTCGGCGCTATTCCATAGGGCGATCTGGGGAAAAAATAGGGTTAAGATCAACATCACCATAGCAGACAAACTGCCGATTCCCAAACAGAGCTGTACGGCTCTTTTTGAGAATTCATAGACCTGAAAGTGGGTTAACAAATAGGCGATAAATGGAATCCAAATGGCAGAAACATAAGCGGCATAAAAGGAAGCAATTAAGGTGACAATTTCGCCCCCTTTCAGGGCACTGGCTAGAGCTAAACTAGCGTTAAAGATTGTAATTAGCCATCGACTGAGGGGAGAAACGGGAAACCATCCTAAATCTAGGATGGTTTTGGTTTGAATGCGGAGAATACTGCTCCCAATGCCGAGGGCGGGAACCACTAAGGATAGAATAAACAAAAAGCCCAAAAATTGATCTTTGCCGCCGCCGATGGTGAGTAAAATGTAAGGAATGACTTCTTTACCGGTGATTTCTAGGGGTAAAAGATTGTTGTTTTGGGCAGCTAAAACTAAAGCGGTGGGTAAGCCAGCCAAAATGATAAATCCCAAGGCGGCTAATATACTCCCCCCATATAAGGTAGGAAGATCTTTAGCTTGGACAAGATACTGTTGATATTTCATATCAATCATGACTAAGCTGATGGTGGAGAGGGAAACGCCTAATACTTGACCCCAACCCACTTGGCTTAAGGAGGGGAAAAATTGACTGGCAATGGAGAGATAGGTGGGCAATCCCTTTAAGATGAGTAGGGCATAAATTAAGGAGCCGATATTAAAGACTAATAGAGCCTTAAAAACCATGCCTGCTTTTTCGACGGGGAGTAAGGAAATGAGCAGGAAAATTAGGGCTAAACTGACCATACTGGGTAAGACGGGCAGGGATAAAACTTTGAGGATAAATGCCCCGGCAATAATTTGGACGGCATCAATACCAATTAAGGATAACCAAGACATGAGCGCAATCAAGGTTTTGACGAAAGAGCCGTAGCGATCGCCCAAAACTGTCCAAATTTGATCCACCTGTTGCCAATAAAACCGCGCTAATCCTAAGAGGGCTAAGGTTCCCAGGGCAAGACATAAGGGATATAAACTGCCCGCAGCTCCTACAGAAAGGGCTTTTTCTGCGGTTCCCAGAATAAAACCTAATCCATAATGGGCTGAAATGAGTAAGGCAGCGAGAGAGAAAAGACTAAGATGGCGATCGGTTGATGAATTCACAATCAATATCCATTAACACTGAGAATGATTGTAAACCCCCAGGGGCGATCGCCAATTCTTCTTTACCAACGTCCAGTGCGACTGGAAATTCTCAAGTCGGATTGCAACCGTAACTCTAGATCGGTATTGGGATTGATGACAAACACATCGGTTTTTCCCCGTCCTAGAAATACCCCAGTCAGCGCTCCTAAACCTGCACCCCCTAAAATCTCCTCGGTGGCGATCGCCCGATCGCCGGTTACCCCAGCTAAAATGGTGGCTGCACCCGCACCAATGGCTGCACCTCTGAGAATTGAAGTGGCTCGCGATCGCCCCATACGCTCTGTTTTCGTAAATGTACGCGAAATCGCATCTAACGGTACACGAGAACCATTCACCAGAATCAACTCCTGCGCCACAAAGCGAGTCCCTACGGTATTTCCGGCGATCGGTTGTAAGGCTCCCCTCACCTGAGATCCCTTGGGAATCAATAACTGTCCTTGACGAGAGGTAATATTGTCAGGAATCGTTAATACTAATTCAAAGGTTTCATCGGGGGCAATTACTACTGTCTCGGCGCGATCGTAAACTACTGGCAGTAATACCCCTTCTGGAATCACAACATCGTTTGCATCTGGGAACAACTGACTGACTAAAAGGGGAGTTTGGGCAATCACAGGAAGTCCACCGGCTGAAAAACTCACCATCAAGAGACTCGCCAAACTCAGCCCTAAACCCATCCGATCCTGTAGCGATTTTTCTCTAAAATTTGTTATCATTTCCATCATCCTTTACTTAACCCTATCATCTCCATGACCTCTCACCCTTTTCTCAAGTTCCAGCAGAAAGGGCAAGGGCTGTGACTCTGGAGTGAAGAGGCGATCGCAAGTAGGATGAATTTCAGACTTACAGTCCTTCGTGCTGTATTAGAAGTTTCCCCTACCCTGGTTCCGAACTACCAGCCACCCATGCAGCCGATAGTTCCTCCGCTTGTTGCAAGACATTTTGCACAGCAGCAGCCTGGAGATCGGGAGGATAGCCATATTTTCTGAGAATGCGTTTAACGGTGCTGCGTAGTTTGGCGCGGGCACTTTCCCGGTGTGCCCAATCCACCGTAACGTTCGACTTCAGGCTCATCAGTAATTCATGGGCGATCACTTTCAGGCTGTCATTGCCCATGACTTCTACAGCGCTTTCATTTTCCGCTAGGGCATCGTAAAAGGCGATTTCATCAGCAGAAAGTCCTTGTGCTTCACCCCGTTGGCGGGCGGATTTAATCGCTTGAGCTAAGTTAATCAGTTCTTGGATCACTTCAACCGTGCTGATGGCGCTGGTGTGGTAGCGAGCGATCGCCTTTTCCAAGCGCTCAGAAAACTTTTTCTCCTCCGTAATATTGGTGCGGTTGCGCGAATGAATCTCGTCATTCAGTAAGCGTTTTAGGGCTTCTAGAGCGAGGTTTTTCTTCTCCATTTGCTGAATTTCTAGCAGAAAATCATCGGAAAGAATAGAAATGTTGGGGGAAGATAGCCCGGCGGCACTGAGAATATCGACAATTTCAGTAGAGACAACGGCGCGATCGATAATTTGCTGAACGGCAAACTCCCGGTCTGTAGCAGATTTACCGTAAGGGTGGGTTTCAAACCCACCCTTACCCAGGGCAGCGCGGATGGTTTGGAAGAAGCCGACCTCATCCCGAATTTGGCAGGCTGCATCGCTGGCGGCGGCTAGGGCAAAGGCTTTAGAGAGGGCCAGCACCGCGTCTTGATAGCGGCGGTGGGCCTGTTTTTTAGCGTTGTCGTTGGTTTCCTGTTGGGCGGCTTGATGTTGTTGGTCGAGAATCCATTCGATCGCCTCAGCCATTACGACTAGACGTTCTGGAGGTGTTCCGGCTAACCCGCGCTGATAATCAAAGCCGTGAAACATCGCCCGAACCACATCGTATTTTTCCAGCATCAGGGCGATCGCCTCTCCCTCATCAATACCAGCCTGTTGCTGATCTTGGGCGGAATAGTCCCGTAATGCTTCTTTAAGGCGTTGGCCAATGCCGATGTAGTCCACCACCAAGCCAGCCGGTTTATCGCGAAAGACGCGGTTTACACGGGCGATCGCCTGCATCAAGCCGTGTCCTTTCATCGGTTTATCGATATACATCGTGTGCATTGAGGGGGCATCAAACCCCGTGAGCCACATATCCCGCACGATCACCAGTTGCAGGGAATCGTGAGAATTTTTAACCCGTTTAGCCAAGAGATCGCGGCGCGATCTGGAGCCGATGTGAGGTTGCCAGTCCAGGGGATCGGTGGCGGAACCCGTCATCACGATTTTGATCCTGCCTTCGTTATCGTCGGGGGAATGCCAATCGGGACGGAGGGCGACAATCTGATTGTAAAGTTTGACGCAGACTGCCCGACTGACACAGACGATCATCGCTTTACCGCTTAGGGCTGAGACGCGGTTTTCAAAGTGATTGACAAGATCGGCAGCAACGAGTTTTAACCTGGCTTCTGCTCCAACTAAGGCTTGCACCGTGGCCCATTTTTGATTAAGCCTCACCCGTTCTGATTGTTCTTCATCTTCACAGAGTTCTTCAATTTCTGCGTCAATCTGGGGCTTTTGGTCTTCGGGTAGGTCGATGCGGGCGAGGCGGCTTTCGTAGTAGATGGGGACGGTTGCGCCATCTTCGACGGCGCGGCTGATGTCGTAGATGTCGATATACTCACCGAATACGGCGGGGGTGTTCACGTCGGTGGCTTCGATGGGGGTTCCGGTGAAGCCAATAAAGGAGGCGTTGGGGAGGGCATCCCGTAAATATTTGGCGAAGCCATAGCCGATTTCTCCCGTTTTTTGATCGACTTTGGCTTTAAACCCGTATTGGCTGCGGTGGGCCTCATCGGCAATGATGATGATGTTGCGGCGATCGCTGTAGGGGCGGGTTTGAAACCCGCCCCTACCGTCGGCGGGGGCGAATTTTTGGATGGTGGTGAAGACTACACCGCCAGAGGCACGGTTGAGGATGGCTTGCAGATCTTCGCGGCTGTCAGCCTGTTGGGGGGTTTGGCGAATCAGATCGCGGCACATCGCAAAGGTGCTAAAGAGTTGATCGTCGAGGTCGTTGCGATCGGTGATCACAACGATTGTCGGGTTTTCCAGTTCGGGACGGCGCACCAGTTGCCCCGCATAAAAGGCCATGAGTAGGCTTTTGCCGGAGCCTTGGGTATGCCAGATGACTCCGGCTTTGCGATCGTCGCCTTGAATGGCGGTAATGGTTCTAGCAACGGCTTTTTGGACGGCGTGGAATTGGTGATATCCAGCGATGATTTTACGGAGGCCGGAGCCGGTGTCACCAAAGACGGTAAAGTTTTGGATCAGGTTGAGTAAGCGCGGTTTGGCAAACACGCCCTCGATTAGCACTTGCATTTCGGGGGAAGTTTTGGGGATTGCCTCGCCATCGATGGTGCGCCAGGGCATGAACCGTTCGAGGTCGGCGGTGAGGGAGCCGATGCGGGCAGTGAGTCCATCAGTAGTCACAAGGATGGCGTTGGTGCGAAAAAGAGAGGGAATTTGAGTTTTGTAGGTTTGCAGTTGGTTGTGGGCGGCGGCGAGGGTGGCGGTTTCGGAGCCGGGATTTTTAATTTCGATGACGGCAATGGGTAGTCCGTTGATGAAGACGACGACATCGGGGCGGCGGTTGTGGCGGTTCTCGATGACGGTAAATTGGTTCAGCACGAGCCAATCGTTAGCGTCAGGATTGGCAAAGTCGATCGCATAGACTTTATCGCCCCGTATCGTGCCGTCTTCTGCGTAAAATTCTACATCGATTCCTTCCACCAAGGCTTGGTGGAGGCGGCGGTTTTCTTCGATGAGGTTGGGTTTTTCGGTGGCGATGATTTTCTTAAAGGCATCGTCGCGGGCGGCGGGGGGAATGGCGGGGTTGAGGCGATCGATCGCTTTCCGGAGCCGTTGGGTGAGGATGGTGTCAGCGTAGGATTCTCGTTCGGGCTGCTCACCGTCGGGATTGGCGATCGCATCAATCCAGTGGGTGTAGCCGAGGGTTTGGAGTTGCTCTAGGAGGATTTGTTCGATCTGGGCTTCGGTGAGGTAGGACATCATGTAAACTCTATTGAGATAACAAGGCTTCTAGCCCCGCTCTAAAGCAGTTAAAACTGGGGGAGCAATTTTGATCTGGGTTCATGTGGGGAGCAATACGGCGGGCTGCTTCTATTTTAGGGTAGCTGTTTTTATAGATGCCATGTTTTTTGAGGAAACGGTGGAGAGCTTCCCAACTGCCGCCATTATCGGGACTGCGAAAGATGCCTGATTTAGATGATATATTCGGCAAGCTGGAGAAAGCTTTACGCAAAGCTTCTGGATCGCCAATAAACCAAGATTCCAGTTCTTCGATGACAATCCGATTCAGAACTAAAAATTTTCCTTCAGAGTTGGGTTTAGATTTTGTGGATAATCCTTTCTGTTGGGCAATTGTTTCTAATTGATTCTTTAATTTTTTACAATCGTCATCATCTCGATCGACTAATACAATAATCCGTAAGTTTTCCCCTTTGTTGATGCGATCGCCATAGGCGGCTAAACGCTGGCTCAGTACCTTGAGGAGCTTGGATTTACTCCCAAAGTTAATGATTTTATAGCGCGATCGCCCCTTGATGAGTTTTGGCAAAAGGGACTTGAGGGCTTCCTCAGCAGATGGTTCTTCCACTAAAACCTCGATACAAGGGCTGTGGGTTTCTGGCATTAAATACCCTCCTGATTCAATGGATCGCCAACACCAAAATGTCCCTCCATCCACAAGTCCCCTAGGCTGGCTCCATGTTGGATGAATTCATGGATGCCTGGGATGTCGGCAATCCGTTGGGTTTGGGTGTAGCCATCGGTTCCTCGATAGATAACTCGGACTTGTTTAGGGTCTAGGGGGTTGATGAAGAAGGGAGAATGGGTGGTGACGAGCATTTGGGTGCGGGTGGTTGCCTGCTGGCATTCTTCGGCAAGTTCGGGGAGCAATTTGGGATGGAGGTAGTTTTCGGGTTCTTCGATGCCAATAAAGGAAGGGGGAATGGGATCTTGCAGGAGTACCAAATAGGCCAACATTTTTAGGGTGCCATCGGAGGCGAAGCGGGCGAGTACGGGATGGGCGAAGGGGGCATCTTTGATTTGGAGGAGTAGGCGACCATCGGGCATAGATTCGGTTAAAACCCTTTCAATGCGGGGAACTCGTCGGCGCAGGGTTTGAAAGATGGCTTCGAGACGATCGGGGTGTTGTTCGTCGAGGTATTGGATGACGTTGGCGAGGTTGTCTCCGGTGCGGTTCAGGCGATCTTGGGGGCCAGCTTCAGGTTGGCTGCGGGTGCTGTCGGCGGAGAGGTAGGAGACGTGCCAACCAGTGATGAAGTCGCGCAGGGCGGCGACGCGGGGATGTTCGGCAAATTGTCCGAGGGCGTTAACGGCGAGGAGATCGGCAGATTTGAGGGGAATTTCGATGCGTTGGTCTTCATCGTCTGGATATTCGCCACTGATGGCGCGTCCGATGCCTTCTTTGTAGTCTAGAAAGCTGAAGGGTGCGCCATATTGTTTACCTCGTCGCCATTTAAGCCATTCTTCTTTAACGAAGGGTGCGCCGTTGCGTTCATCAACGGCTAGATGATAGGTAATGATGGGATAGTTGGCTTCTTTGTATTTGATTTCAATGACGATCGCCCCTTCACTGCCTCTGGTTTTGAGTTCTTTAGCTCTGCCGCGTTTATCCCAGGCGCGACGCAATCCCAGTTCAAAGCATTCGGCAAGGAAGGCAAAGACATCAAAGAGGGTAGATTTGCCGCTACCGTTGGGGCCAAGGAGGACAGTGAGGGGGGTAATGTCTTTGAGTTCAACTTCGCGTAATGCTCGGAAGTTTTGAACTTTGAGGTATTCAATCCGAGGGGGGGTAACTGTACGCGGGATGTTTTGATTCATAGGGTTTCCTCGATCGCTTTCTCAGCGTCTTTGACCCGAATTTCGCCGGACATGAGCTTGGGTAAGAGACGATTTGATCCGCAAGGCAAGCTAACGCGCAGTTCAGGAAACCTGGATAACCATTCCTGCTCTAAGGCTTTGAGGGAATCAGCCATTAATCGCAGATCGTTGTTGAAGTGAGCGGCGCGAGCTTCTCGGATACGGTGTAGCTCATCAATAATTGGGTCATTCCACATCGTGATCTCCTAATAGTTCTTCGGGGGTACAGATAATGGAGGGCTGGCAGCCTGCCTCTCTACAAATATTTTCTATTACAGGGCGTTTGTTGGCATTGGCGATATGTTTGCAGTTCCAGGTGAGCAGGTAGTTAATTTCATAAATAGCTGCGATCGCAATATGCAGTGCGTCATCTTTGGCTTTAAGGGGAAGTGCTGCACCATTGAGAAGTTTTTCGGCTAAGTTGACAACTTCATCACTGAGTCTGAGGATCGGTAAACCCTGAATATAACTGAGACGGCGTTTTGATGCCTCGACATCCCCTGCTTGACTTTCAGAAATTACAAGGGCAGAAATCACCAAGTCCCACTCATGGCGAGTTTCCCACCAATCTTGGGTGATTTGTTGATGGGCGGCAACGATGAGATCGCGGCTGGGTCGTGAAGCCAAGTAGCTGATGATAGATGTCTCAAGATAAACAGTGGGCACTACGTCACCTCCTCGACTATTTTCTCAGCGTCTTTAACCCGAATTTCGCCGGACATGAGTTTGGGTAAGAGGCGATCGCGCAGTTCAGCCAGCGTGCGAGATTCTTGTAGATTTATTCCTCGTTGTGCCCAAATAGGAGAGGTGATTGATTCGTAGGCATTTAATAAGTCAACACCTGGATATGGGAACTCTAACCGATAAGCATTATTTCGATTCAACCCAGGAACAGCAGCATCAGTATTCATGGTAGATAATGGCTGATTTATCAATAGCTGATAACAAAAAAATAAAGATGTTCTTTTTGGGATAACATAGAATACAGTGTCAATTGGAAAGACCGGGCGATCTTCCCAATAAACGCTACCGACAGTTCCTTTTCTACCCACAATTACAGCAGGACTACTTATAAGTGCCTCATTGTGAAATCCAGTTTCTCCCCCTGAACCATAAACTACGACATCACCAGGCAAGCGATTTTTAGCTGTTAAAGATTTACCGTAAGCTAACTCCATAAACTCTTCTATTTTCGACATTTTCCACCCCATCGGCAAGCCCGTCTCAAGGTCGATCGCTTCTGGAAATAGCGGCCACAAATGCTCTGGCAGATAGGCGGCGCGTCCCTCTTGCTTGGCGCGGGTGGGGCCAAAGTCCACAAACCAATCCTTGAAAATCGCCCTGGCCATTGCCTCCAGGGTTTCGTTCATCCGCCGATTCAGTTCGATCTTGTCATCAAGGGAAGAGAGGATGCGGGCGATCGTTTTTTGTTCGGGGAGTGGGGGAGCATGAACTTTAAAATCTTCGATCATTCCCTTTGTGAGGGCATTTCGAGTCGCACCTGAAGAAGCTATTTGTAGCATAAAGGCTTGCATTGAAGGTGCAACAAGATAATATCTAAGAAAGCGTGGACATAGAGTGTCTGGATCGGTTCTGACTATAGCAACGTGCTGATTTACACGAGCAGGTAAAACTTCTATGGGGACTTGGCAAACACGAGCAACACTATCTCCAGTGATATTAAGAAGTATATCTTCTAGTTGAACTTCAACATTTGATAGAGCATCTGCATGAAATGGGCTAATAAAAGCCAACCCGCCTTTATCAAATCGATTATTGTAGACATTTTGGCTACGAATTAATGCAATATCTCCATTCTCTAGGTAAACATCTTTTCCTCCTTTAGGCGTTGCGCCGCTTCCGATTTTTAATGAGACATCGCCAAGACGATATTCCTTCCACTCACTCATCGATCGCCTCCTTTAATCAATCAGAAAATACAATTACAGCGAGAGAACCCGCCACCTTAGACCCGCAAGCCGAGCGATAGTCACGTCAAGATACAGACTTTGTGCTTTCCATTCATTCAGCGATCGCCACCTCCCCCAACGTCTCCTGGCTCAGTGCTATTAACCATTACCTCTATTTCATCCAAAGCCGCCTCCAACTGCGCCACACTCGGCAAAACCTCCCGCAACTCCTCCGGTAGCTCTTGCTGATACCGGGCAATAGCGATGGGTTTGTTCACATCCCGCAACGCATACTCAGCAATGGTTTGATTGCGAGACTTGCACAAAATTAGCCCAATGGTTGGACGATCCTCTGGGTGGCGTAGGAGATCATCGATCACCGACACATAAAAACGCACCTTGCCCGAATACTCCGGCTTGAATTCATTTATTTTCAGCTCGATCGCCACAAAACAGCGCAACCGCAAGTGATAGAACAGCAGATCGATGTAGAAATCTTGACCCCCTATCTCCAGATGGTACTGACTGCCCACAAAGGCAAACCCCACCCCAAGCTCCAGCAAAAAATCACGGATGCGCTCAACCAGTGCCCGTTCTAAATCTCGCTCCTGGGCTTCCGCTCCCAAGCTTAAAAAATCAAATGTGTAGGGGTCTTTGAGGAGTTGATTGGCTAAATTCGATTGGGGCTTGGGTAACGTTGCCTCAAAATTAGTAATAGCCTTACCTTGACGTTGGTAAAGCTGCGTCTCGATCTGATGCTCCAGAACAGCCCGACTCCAGCCATAAGCAATCGTTTGTTGGGCATACCAAAGCCTTACGGCTGGATCGCTTACCTTGTCCAAGAGGCGGACATTATGACCCCACGGAATTTGTGCAACAACCTGTTGCACTATTGACTCACCCTCCCAAGCCTCCGCAAAAGCCCTCATATACTTGAGGTTGCGAGGTGAAAATCCAGTCATTTCCGGGAACTCCTGCTTTAGGTCTTTGGCGAGGCGACTAACCACCTTGGCTCCCCAGCCCTCCTGCCCCTGCCGCACTAAAATTTCGCGCCCAATTTGCCAATACAGCAACACCAACTCGCGGTTAACTGCCAGAGCCGCCCGCACCTGAGCCGAGCAAATCCGTTCCTTCAGCTCCGCCAGCAACACCTCATAGCCTTCTGGCACGATCTCAAAAGTCATAGCCCAACCCTCCCAAATTCTCCCGAATTGCCGCCTCCAGCCGCGCCGATTCCTTGAACTGTTCCCCCAGTTTAGCCGTCAGTTCCGCCATCCGCTCCTCAAAGGGTACATCATCTTCCTCAGCCGCCGCCGCCCCCACATAGCGCCCCGGTGTCAGCACGTAGTTATGCCCCCGAATTTCCTCCAAGGTTGCAGACTTACAAAATCCCGGCACATCCTCATAACCACTCCCTTCTCGCCAGTGGTGGTAAGTATCGGCAATCTGCGCCACATCCTCATCGCTAAATTCCCGCCGCGTCCTGTCCACCATGTAGCCCAACTTGCGGGCATCAATAAACAGGATCTCCCCCCGACGATCTCTCAGCTTCTTATCCCGTGCGATGCCGTTGGACTTATCCTTGGCCAAAAACCACAGACAAGCGGGGATCTGCGTTGAATAAAACAACTGCCCCGGTAAAGCGATCATGCAATCGATCGCGTCCCCCTCAATCATCGCCCGCCGAATTTCCCCCTCGCCGCTCTGTTGCGATGACATCGACCCATTGGCCAACACCACCCCAGCAGTGCCCGTCGGCGCGAGATGATGCCAGATATGCTGCAACCAGGCATAGTTAGCATTGCCCGTCGGCGGAATGCCAAACTTCCAGCGCCCATCTTCCCGCAGCCTGTCCCCGCCCCAATCGGAAATATTAAACGGCGGATTCGCCAGAATGAAGTCAGCCCGCAAATCTGGCAACTCATTCTTGTGAAATGACCCCTCCGAATTCCAGCGAATATCCGAATCAATCCCCCGCACCGCCAAATTCATCTTGCACAAGCGCCAGGTGGTGTAATTGCTTTCCTGCCCATAGATGGCAATATCGCCAATCCGCCCCCCGTGAGTTTCGATAAATTGCTCCGACTGTACAAACATTCCCCCCGAACCGCAGCAAGGGTCATACACGCGCCCCTGGTAGGGTTGCAGCATTTCCACCAACACCCGCACCACCGATCGCGGCGTGTAAAATTCGCCCCCCCGCTTGCCCTCTGACCCGGCAAACTGACCCAGAAAATACTCATACACCCGCCCCAACACATCCCTGGCGCTATCCCGCGCCTCTCCCAGGGCAATGTTAGAGATCAGATCGATCAACTCCCCCAGCATCACCGCATTCAAGGCTGGACGGGCGTATTCCTTGGGCAATACCCCCTTGAGGGAGGCATTCTCCTTTTCAATCGCCAACATCGACTCATCAATCAACTTACCGATTGTGGGCTGCTTGGCGTTGGCTTGCAGATGCGACCACCGCGCCGTCTGGGGAACCCAGAACACATTCTCGGCCGCGTACTCATCGGGATCTTCTACCCCTTCCGGGTATTCCTCCTCTAGTTCTCGCTGCCGGGTCTCGAAGCGATCCGAAATGTGTTTTAAAAAGATCAAGCCCAGGGCAACATGCTTGTAGTCCGACGGCTCCATATTGCCCCGTAACTTGTCTGCCGCCTTGAAGAGTTCGGCTTCATAGCCAAGATTGGCTCCGTGGTTCGCTGGAGATGGAGAGGGTTTAGACATGGGGGTGTAGGGCGATCGTTTACCAAGAAACCATTGTAGGGTCTCTAGGGGTAGGTTTATATCTACCAGCGATACACACTCCCCATAATGCATCAAACTAGCTGAAACAATCCACTAGGATATCTTTTGTTTGGGTGTTTGATAATAGCTCATCGGCTCCTTAATTAAGCGAATATATAAATGTTTAAACGTGGACTTAATCACCCTTGGCATTCCAAAATCAATGGGTTGCATTGTCTCTGGTAACTTCCAATCTGAAATCCCGAACTCCTGCGGATTCAATAAGGGAAAGTTGACCTGTTCCTGAGCATAACAGCCTGCCGCCAGAGCTGCTACATGGGTGGGAACCTGCATCGGATCAACGCCTAGCAGTTCCAATAGGCTTAAGTCTAGAGCAAACACATCTTCAGAAGCGGCTAAAACGCCTAGGAACCGGGGTGTACCATTCATCGGCCCATTCCCCTCATGGGCAATAATACCATCAATGATAGTTAAATTAGGCGCAATGGTGCGAGCTGTTTCTACTAGCATCGCCCCAAATTCTTGGGGACTTTTGCCCGCTTGCATGTGCCACCATGCCTTCATTTTGCCGGGCACACAGCCAAATAAGTTCTTTACTCCCAGCGTCATTGTCAACTGTTGATGAGCCTTAATTTTCGGTAAATTAATCACTACATCTGCGTCCATTGCTTCCTTCGACAGCAACAAATGGCCAAAACTATCTCCTTCTATTTGATACCGTTTACCTCGAAATTCTACGATCGGTAAATCCACTTCCTGCAAAAAGGGTAAATAGCCATTTGCTTCAGCCACCCCTTGGGCACTACCAAAGGCTGGACTATCGCCCAAAAACGGTACACCTCCTGCTTCTTGCACCAACCGAGCCACCTCAACCACCACTTCCGGACGAGTCACGCATTCATTTTGCGGCCGAGCGCCGGTTAATAGGTTAGGCTTAAGTAAGACGCGATCGCCCCTTTTCACCAGTGACTTCATTCCTCCCAAAGGAGCCAGAACCTCCACTAGAGAAGCTCTCAGCGCCTCTCGCTCATAGGATTTTGCTCGCACCAAACTGACTTGACTCATGACAATCCAATTAAAAATTAAAAATGAGGCTTTTGCTCATTTTCCGTCATTATAAGAGATCTCCCCATCCCCCCATCCCCCCACTCCCCCATCTCCCCACTCCCCCACTCCCCCATTCCCCTATTCCCTACTCCCCTTTCGCTTCGGCTAACCAAGTGTCAAACTGGGCTTGATTCTCGCTCACCCATTCCTGTGCCAAACGCTCAATATCATCCGGAGTATTTGCACCCTCCTGAATTGCCAAGCTCACCTTATTCATATCTGCTACCGGAATAGTAACCATTTCAAACCAGCGTTGAGCTGTGGGATTTTTGGCAAGAAACTCTCGATTAACGACAAATCTTTGTCCCACACCTGGCCAACCTAAATTTTTGCCCTCAAATGTGGTATCCTCTGCTGTCAGATCGCCCATTTCTTCACTCTCAGGTAAAGAAGTAAAGGGAACCTGCAAAGAAATTACATCTTCATTGGGCTTTAATACTGCAAATGCCCAATGGGGATTATAGCCATAATATAAAATCGCTTTTCCTTCCTTATAGCGAGTCATCGTATCCGCCAACAGCGCCGCATAATTCCCCTGATTTTGTTCTACAGTATTAGCCAGCCCATACACTTCAATGTGATGATCGATTACTGCTCCACAAGCCCAACCGGGATTACATCCCGTTAAATCCGCCTTACCATTTCCATCACTATCAAAAAGGGCAGCAATTTTTGGATCTTTTAACTGTTCAATATTCGTGATTCCATGCTCCTCAGCCGTCTTCTTGTCAATTTGATACCCTTGAGTTCCTGGAGGGACAAGCTGGCCAATTCCCTCCAATTGATTATTGCGGTTAGCTGCTTCAAAAAAGGCTTCATAGCCGACATCATAATAAACTACACTGTAATCAATATCTTGATTGGCTACAGAGAGATAAATGGCTGCATAATCTAATTCTTTAGGAGTATCAATGGGGTAACCCAGTTGTTGTAAGCCAATATTGACTACTGCTGTTTGAAAACTCTCCTCAACCCAACTTCCATGGGCAGAACGCACCGGTAGCTGATTGGTACTCTCTGGAGAGGTTTCTGAATTGGGTTGACAGGCAATTAAGCCTAACATCGCTGATAGCAAACTCAAGGAAAACAACGGACGGGAAAGGATTCTAGGCATAAGTGAAGGTAATTCAATCCTATAGGCTGGTTATCATAGTAGTTGAGGATAGTCACAATAGGGAATAAAAAAAGCTCTATCTCTCCATCTGACCAATTTGCCCTAAACTATTGACGATTGAGGGTCACTTAAGGAAAAATATGTAACCATAATCTATGCTTAAGTAGGCAAACCCTAATTTTACTGGGCTTTGCATTAGATATATTAATTCAGTGTCTAAGGCGATCGCGTGAGGAGAGCAATGAATAAGTATTATTTTGGACTAAGTGGGGCACTGGTGAGTAGCACCGCCGTTATCCTGGCAAACTCAGCAGCATGGGCAGCTCCGACCCGGATTAACAATGTCTCCCTCAACCCCACTAATGGGGGAATTGAAGTCATTTTAGGCACAATAGAAGGCGATCGCCCCCAAGTCTTTGCCGTGCCCAATGGCAACCAATGGGTCGCCAACATCTCCAACATGCAGCTCAACCTCCCTAGCGGCGAATTCATGCAAGCCAACCCTGCACCGGGCATTGCCTCCGTTAGCGTCAACTCCGTAGACAACAATAGCATCCGCGTCACCGTCACCGGCAACCAAGGCAGCCTCAGCGGCCGCATCAGCATTCAAGACGGCTCTAACTTCATTCTCTCCCTCAAGCAAGACACCCCCCAACCCAGCGCCAATACTGCCCCCAACCCCCCCGCCCCCCGACCCATCGCCCAAAGCCCCCCTCAACAGATGGCCCAGGGCGCTCCCTACAACGATGTCCCCCTGCCCAGTCTGCAAAACGGCATCCCCAGCCTACCCCCCGGAACCGGTGTTGCGCCTCCCTTCCGGCAAAGAGCCATCGCCCCACCCCTCGGCGACATCTCCGTATCCACCATCGACGCATCCGGGCGCACCATCAACCTCGGCTCCTCGGAAAACGTCCCCCGTCTCGTTCTCCGCGATGCCCCCGTGCGCGATGTTCTCGCTCTCCTCGCACGGGTAGCAGGTATGAACCTCGCCTTCACCGACAACGCCGCAGCCGCTCCTGAAGGTCAAGCGGGAGCAGCCACTGCTGTTGCTGGCTCCACAATTTCTCTGGACATCGAAAATGAACCCGTGCAAAACGTCTTTAATAGCGTCTTGCAACTAAGCGGACTGCAAGCCAACCGCGTCGGGCGCACCATCTTTGTTGGCACTAGCCTGCCCCTAGAATCAAGTCCGGTCATTACCCGTACCCTCCGCCTCAACCAAGCCGAAGTAGAAGCCTCCGCCACCCTGCTCGCCTCCCAAGGAGCCGACTATCAACGAGTCGTTACCAACACCACCCGCACCGTTGAAGGGGAAGGGGTAGACCGAAGGGAAACCGAAGAAACCACCACTGCAATTGAAAACTTCACCGTTCAAGAAGCCAATGGCCCCCTCCTCCTGCGCGGTCTCTCCATCATTGCCGATGAGCGTCTCAACTCTATTACTCTTGTCGGTGACCCCCGCAAAGTAGAAATTGCGACAGGTCTGCTCTCTCAACAAGACCTGCGCCGTCGCCAAGTCTCGGTTAATGTCAAAGTCGTTGATATTAACCTCAACGCAAGCGAGTTTTCTAACAGTAGTTTTTCCTTTGGTTCTGGGGATTCCTTCTTCGTCGTGGATGGCGGTCAAGGTATCGCTAACTTCGGCCGTTTAGCCCCACCTTCAGCCACTCAAACCCTTAATAACCAATTTGGTCGTCCTGTTGTGGGTAACCCCTTAGCAGGAGTTCAGCCTTTTGTCAACCCCAATGGAACCCAACTGGTGCGCGACCCCGCTACTGGCCAACTGGTTCCCGCAGGGCAAAACCAACCGGGTTCTGTATTCTCCCCCGGTGGCTTACCCACCACTCCCGGAGTGGCTGGCTTTGACGTAACTTCCCCCGGTATTCCCGGTGCTGGGAGTCGTCAGGTTTCCCCCTCTTCGGGAACACCTCCTCTATACTATGACCGCAATGGTATTCCCCGCAGTCTAAACGAACTCACCGTTGGGGGTGGCGCATTCCAACCCTTGGTTGACCAAACCAATAATTTGGTGACTGCTCCTACTACTGGCACTCAAGCCCCCCTGTATTTTGATGCCAATGGACAACCTAGACTGTTAAGTGAGTTGCAACTGGGTGGGGGCCAAATTCCAGCCCTGACGACCCCTAATGGTTCTCTCGTCGAGGCAGGAGCGCAAGCGCCACAATTCTTTGATGTTAACGGTCAACCTCGGAGACTGAGCGAGCTGACTCTTGGGGGGGGGAATATCCAACCGTTGCTCAATCCTAGTGGAAATGTTGTGACTGCGGGAACTGGGCCCCAATATTTCCTTGATTCTACAGGAACCCCTCGTTTACTTAGTGAACTCAATATTCCTGGACAAATCTATTCTCAGGGGCCATTTGATCCCTTGCCTGGAGAAGGCTCAACTCCTTTTGACCCCAATAATCCGGATGCAGTTCTTACCATTGAACTCATTCCTGCGGGAGCAGATACACCGGTTTATTATGATGTTAATGGGGTTCCTCGCAACTTTAATGAGTTAACTATTGGTGGTGGGACATTCCAGCCTCTCATTGACCCTGTTAATGGCCCAGTTCGTGTAACTACCCAGGCTCCCCGATTTTTGGATACCACAGGAACTCCTCGTTTATTCAGTGAGTTAACCCCTGGCGGTGGCGACTTCCAACCCCTAATTAATGGCCGCGATTTAGTCTCCGCAGCTAGAACTATTGCTCCTCAATTCTTTGATAACCAAGGTATCCCCCGGTTGCTGAGTCAACTGGTTCCAGGAGGCGGAAGCATTCCCGCCCTAACTAACCCTACCGGTGAGCTGATTTCTGCGGCTACAGGTGCTGCTCTCAATGGCTTACCTGCCATCATTGGTCAAGCGGCACAACTCGCCTACCAACTGCCCCAAGTCTTCCAATATCCCAACCAGTTCCTAGCGCGACTGCAAGCCAATGTGGTTGAAGGAAACGCTAAAATCCTCACTGACCCCACCCTCACCATTCAAGAGGGCGAAACCTCAACCATTAACCTCACAGACCGCATCCCCGTTAACGTAGAACAAGAAAGTACCGTTAATGCCAATACTACAACCACTACCATTACCACGGAATTTGAGGATGTGGGCTTATTAATGCCCATCACTGTAGATCGGATTGACGATAATGGGTTTATTACCTTGACTATCAATCCCCGTATCTCCACCCCCACCGATACTTACAGCGTCATTGTAGATGGGTTAGAACAACAAGTCGCCCTAGTTTCCAAACGGGAGTTAAGTTCCGGTAAAATCCGCCTGCGCGATGGTCAAACTCTGTTAATTGCTGGGGTTATCCAAGACGAAGAACGGGAAATTGTGTCTAAACTACCCATTCTTGGAGACCTACCCATCATCGGCCGCATGTTCCGGCGCACTGATAAACAGTCTGACCGGGCAGAAGTGGTGATTGTGGTTACCCCCAACATCATCCAAGATGTGGAGGATGCCAACTGGGGCTATGGCTACGCTCCCAGTCCCAATGTGCAGCAACAACTCCAGAACCGAGGCTTCCGCTATCCCAACCGATGACAATGAACAATTAACAATGAACAATTAACAATTAACAATTGGGGAATGGGTAATAACAAATCTCCCCATTCCCCCATCCCCCCATCCCCCCCATCCCCCCATCCCCCCATTCCCCCATCCCCCCATCCCCCCATCCCCCCATCCCCCCATCCCCCCATGGACGAATCAACAGTTATCGGTATTGACATCGGCGGAACTGGCATCAAACTGGGCCGGTTTCGTAAGGATGGCAGTTGCCAAAATACCCTCACCCTCCCGACTCCCCAACCAGCAACCCCGGAAGCGGTTATCAGCGCCCTACTGCCTGCCCTGGCGGAACTTGACCCCGACGAGAGCGCCCTTGCCCTGGGAGTCGGTGTCCCCGGCCCCGTAGACCAAACGGGTAAAATTTCGCGCCTTGCCATCAACCTCACCAACTGGCAAGATGTGCCCCTAGCTGCCTGGTTAGAAGCAAAAACCGGCAAGCCTGTCACCCTGGCAAACGACGCAAACTGCGCTGGACTGGGGGAATCTTGGATCGGAGCCGGCCGCCATTTCCAAGATCTGATCTTGCTCACCCTAGGAACGGGAGTCGGTGGAGCTATCATTATTAATAGTAAATTATTTACCGGTCGCCAGGGCACTGCCGGAGAACTGGGTCTGATCACGATTGACCTCTACGGCCATCCCTGCAACAGTGGGAATGCGGGTTCTTTAGAGCAACAGGTTTCTATTCCTGCTGTTCGCCGTCTGGGCCATCTTGACCCGCAAGACTTGGGCCACTTAGCGGAAAGTGGTAACCGACAAGCGCTGGAATTTTGGCAAAACTATGGTCATCGTCTTGGTGCAGGTTTGGCGAATTTAATCTATGTCTTGACTCCAGAAGCGATTATTCTGGGTGGGGGTATTAGTCAAAGTGCCCCCTATTTTCTCCCGGCTACTCTGAGTGAAATTGAACGCCGTGTATTGCCGACTTCCCGCGAAGGACTCCAGGTTTTGGTGGCCGAGTTGGGCAATCAAGCGGGAATGGTGGGGGCGGCTAAGTTGGCTTGGGAGTGTGTGAGTAATGAATAATGAGTAATGAACAATTAACAAATAGTATGTCATTGCCAATGGAACGCAGTGCAATGAAGCAATCTCCATAATCTCGGTAGTTTTGGCGATTGCTTCCCTGTTAATTGTTAATTGTTCCTAAGCTAAAGCTTGCCGTTGTTCTCGGTATTGTTCGACTTTGAGTAAGTCACCCAGAGCGCTGCACGCAACGATCAGGTTACCTAAAGTTTGCCCGGTTAAGCGTTTATCTTTGAGGTGTAGGGCAATTTGTAGGCGCTGTTCATAATAGTGGGTGGCTTCTTGATAGTTTCCTAGGGCATCATGAGCTACGCCTAGACTGCCTAGGATTTGTTCTTTCATGCGTTGGTCTTGTAATTGTTCGGCAAGCTGTAGCCGTTCTTCATAGTAGGTAATGGCTTGGCTATAGTTGCCCAAGGTATGGAAAGTGTTGCCAAGATTTCTTAAGACTTTGGCGATTAACCGTTGATTTTGGGTTGTACGAGCTAGTTCTAAGAGTTGCTGATAATAGTTGATAGTTTGTTCCGTATTGCCGAGAGCATGGTAGGCATTGGCCAGGTTGCGGAGAATTTGGCTCTCCATGAGGGGGTTGTCCTGTTCCCGAATTAGGGTTAGGCTTTGAGTTTGATAGGCGATCGCTTTGGGTAGGTCGTTCATCGCTTTGTAGACTAAGCCCAAGTTGTTTAAACCTACAGCTAATAGGCGATCGTCTGGGATCTGTTGTGCTATTTCAATACTGCGACTTTCAGCGCTAATGGCTTCTGTATACGATCCTTGGTGGCGGTAGGCGTTACCTAAGTTACCCCAGGTTTGGGCTTCGAGGCGTAAATTGCCCAGTTGTTGCGCTAATTTTAGTCGGTTTTGTTGATATTCCAGGGCGCGATTGTAGTTTCCTTGGGCGTAATAACTATGACTTAAATAGCCTAAGATTTGACTAATTCGTTGATGGTTTTCCAGACTTTCATATAGGGGTAAAGATTGTTGCCAATAGGCTTGGGCGGCGGGCAGGTTTCCCTGTTGCTGATAGGTGTTGGCTTGTTCAAATAGGAGATCGGCTCGATCGGCTAGGGCGATCGCAGAGAGATTTTCGACGCTCAATGCTCCATCTTCATGGGGCACTAAGGTATCTCGATGTACTCCTTCTCGATGAAGGCTAACCACGGTTTTTGCTTTTCCCTGTACATGGGTTGCTCTGGATTTCATCGTTGTTGACCCCTCGTGCCTAACAGCTTCAACCGGCTTACCCCCTTAGCATGTCCCTGATTAAAATCTTAAGAAGGGTATAGTTTCATCGTAGCCGACCGAGGGAGGAAAATGACTCCGTGGTTTTGCGGATTTTTGATTAAATCTTTAAAAAGAATTAGTGAAAAAATGGCAAGCTATAAATTCTTTTGCCAGCAAAAAAAAGAGGAATGAAGAGTTAGCCTTTTAGCTCTTTTTTTGGCTAATTTCTATCAATTTGACAAAAGTCCGCTTTTTTTGTACAATGATAGTCTAAAATAGGCCAATTTATGGCCAAAACTCAAATGAAGGCATTTTTCCTTGTCTATCCCCCTGGATGAAGAGCAACTTCTATTCTCCCCGGTATCCCCTGAAAGTAATGGAATACCGGTTATTTTCGCCTTTCCGAATAGCTACAGTATCGGTATCACCAGTTTAGGCTATCAAGTGATTTGGTCGCAGTTGTGTGGGCGATCGGATGTGGCCGTGAGTCGCTTATTTACCGATGGTGGAGAAAAACCACCCCGACAGGCTGAACTCGTTGGTTTCTCTTTATCCTGGGAATTAGACTATGGCAATATTTTGACTCTGCTCGACCAATTAGGTATACCGAGAAGGAGCCAGGAGCGCCAGCAGCATCATCCGTTAATTTTCGGAGGTGGCCCGGTTTTAACGGCTAATCCTGAACCCTTTGCCGACTTTTTTGATGTGATTTTATTGGGGGATGGGGAAGAGTTATTAGGCGAGTTTATCGACCGCTATCAAGGGGTGCGGAGTGCATCTAGGGCGGAGCAATTGAGAGAGTTAGCCCAGGTAAAAGGCATTTATGTGCCGAGTTTATATGAAGTAACCTACGAAAGTCCTATGGGGGCGATCGCCGCCATTACCCCCATTGAAGATCATATTCCTGAACGGCCCGCAAAACAAACCTATCGCGGTAAAACCCTATTGGCTTCTAGAGTGGTTACCCCAAAAGCCGCCTGGGAAAACATTTACATGGTGGAAGTCGTCAGGTCTTGTCCAGAACTCTGTCGATTTTGTCTTGCCAGCTATCTGACGTTACCCTTTCGGACAGCAAATTTACAAGAAGGATTAATTCCGGCGATCGAACAAGGACTAAAATTCACCAACCGCCTGGGATTATTAGGCGCTTCAGTTACCCAACATCCTGAATTTAATGCCCTACTCGATTATCTGAGTCAACCCAAACACGACCAAGTGCGTCTCAGTCTAGCGTCTGTCCGCACCAATACCGTCACCGAAAAACTCGCCCGTATTCTCAGTCAACGGGATAGCCGCTCGATTACGATCGCCATTGAAAGTGGATCGGAAAAATTGCGGGAAATTGTCAACAAGAAACTGCAACAAGAGGAAATTATTCAAGCAGCAATTAACGCCAAAGCTGGAGGACTCAAAGGGATTAAATTTTATGGCATGGTGGGCATTCCCGGAGAAGAAATTGAAGATTTAGAACCCACCTTAGACTTAATGCAAGACTTAAAAAAAGCAGCTCCTGGATTGCGTTTAACCTTGGGATGTAGCACCTTTGTTCCTAAAGCCCATACCCCCTTTCAATGGTATGGAGTAAACCCAGAAGCCAAGAAACGCTTAAAGCTCTTGCAAAAAGGTTTAGGAAAAATGGGCGTAGAGTTCCGCCCAGAGAGTTACAACTGGTCAGTGATTCAAGCCCTAATTTCTAGGGGCGATCGCCGCTTATCCCATATTCTAGAATTCACGCAAAACTCCGGGGATTCTCTAGGGAGTTATCGGCAAGCCTTTAAGCATTTTCAAGGACAACTCCCCCCTTTAGAAGATTATGTACATGAAAATTGGTCAACCCAGAGAATTTTACCCTGGCAACATATCCAAGGAACTCTATCGGCAGAAACTCTAAAACAGCATTTAGCCATCAGTCAGAAGATATAGCGTTTCGCGCCCTCTGTGGGGGAATGGGGGAATGGGGGAGTAAACAACAGACTCAATCTAGCTTTGAGCAAGGGGACATGAATGAGCTATTCTGGCTATCGTTAAAAACCGCCATTTATGTACCGCATAGAGCCAGGAAACTGTTGTATAACTTATGCTGTATAGCTGGCGAAAAGAGAGGATGACATCTCAGGAATCGGCTTGCTATGATGAGGTGATTTGAATTGATGCAGAGTTTTCTCCACACAACATGAAAAATCTATTCCTAACCCGCAAGGGTCTAAGTTTAAGTGCCTCTATTCTCCTGGGTTTACTCGCCAGTCTGATGCCCTTACGTCAAGTCTTTGGCCAAACTCGTATGGCTCAACTTCGGAATTATTGCAATGAGGGTGAAAGCACCTATTTATTGGCAGAAACTGAGAATTTTTGGGTAAGCATTTGTGGCGGTGATGCTCCTTACACTTATGTGGGTGTCGATAAGCAGACAGGGGATGATATTCGCCTGGACTTGACTGATTATGATTCTAGCGGAGAGTATTTTGAAGCACGCAATGGTAACTATCTATATTATGTGATTTTCAACACGGCTAAAGGATCTTTTTTGACGGTTGAAGAGAACGGTAAACAAATTTTGCAAGAATCGATTCAAGATTGGGAGTAGGGTTAAGTAGGGGTGAAAAATTTTTCGCCCCTAGAACTCTGTCTCAGGGTTATTTTAAATCACGGTAAAATTATGCTCAACTTTGAAAAATCGACTGTAATTGATGCACCCGTATCAAGAGTGTGGACATTCCATGAACGCCCCGATATTTTAAATCGGTTAACTCCTCCTTGGCAACCGGTAAAAGTGTTGCGTCGGGAAGGAGGTTTAGGCGTGGGAGCCATTACAGAATTTGAGATTCAATTGGGCTTGATTCCGATTAAGTGGTTAGCTTGCCATACCGATTGTGTACCCTATGAATATTTTGTCGATCGCCAAGTTGAAGGCCCTTGTCAGAGTTGGGTACATCGCCATCAATTCACCCCAGAAGGCGATCGCACTCGCTTAACGGATACGATTCGGTTAGAATTATTTGGGGGAGAGATAGCAGAATGGGTCTTAGGGAGCTTTATAATTGACCGGCTCGAAGATATGTTTACTTATCGTCACCAAGTCACTCAACGGTATTGCCAAGAGAATCCTTAATTGTTCATTGTTCATTGTTCATTGCTCATTACTTCCGGCTCTGGTTCTTCCATGGCTTCGGAAGCGACTAAACTTTCTTTCAGGGAACTGAAGGGTTGGGGAAGGTCTTCGAGTTGGAAATATTGATGAAATTTAGGGGTGACTTGTAAGCGAAAGGTGCGATCGCCCATTTTTTTGCGTTTACGCACTAATCCTAATTCTACCAGTTCTCCTACATGCTGATAAGCTCCACTGCCGCGCAAGTCTACTAACTCCGTTTGTAAGATAGAACCGCTTAAGGCAATAGCGGCTAAGGTTCGCAATGCCCCGACTCCTAGCTCGGCCGGAAGTAGATTATGGGTTAAGTCTTGAAAGGATTCTCGCAATTGCAGACTATAGCCAGATGGGGTTTCTAAAACCTCTAGGGCACTATCTCGATGAGCATAATCAGAGATTAGCTCAATTAGGGCTTCTTGGGTATCTTCTTTGCTCGATTGGGCCAATTCAGCAAGATCATTTAAACTAACGGGTTGACCTTTTAAGTAGAGAATGGCTTCAATTGTAGTGGCTAAACGGGGCATAATTGGGGATAAAATAACCTAGTAACCCTTTAGTCTAACTGTCTTCCGGTTAATTCGACAAAGATATCTTCTAAGTTGGAAGGGCGAACCATTAAACCGGTTTTATCGGGTTGCTGTTCGAGATAGTGGTTGGCTGCGCCTAAGTCGGGGAAAAAGAGGTAGTCCCAGCGATCGCCTTTTTGTTTGACGACTAAGCCTTCTCCATGTTTTTGTCGCAATTCGGCTAAGGTTCCCAGTTCAATTAAATGTCCCCCATCCATAATACCGATGCGATCGCATAAATATTCCACTTCTTCCATATAATGGGTGGTTAGTAACATGGTCATTCCTTGTTCATTTAAGCCGCGAATAATTTCCCACAACCGCCGACGGGTTTGGGGATCTAAACCCACAGTTGGTTCATCTAGAAATAAGATTTCCGGTTCATGGAGCAGCGCTCTAGCAATTTGTAGACGACGTTTCATCCCCCCAGAGAGCGTTTTTACCCGATCTTGACGGCGATCGACTAATTCGACATACTCTAACCATTGATTAATTTTTTCCTGGCGCACTCCGTTAGGAATGTGATGTAAGCGACCGTGAAACTCCATATTTTCCCATACGGTTAAATCCACATCAACGCTGGTTTGTTGCAATACCACGCCAATTTTCCGTTTAACTTGCTGTCCTTGTCGCACTACATTATACCCAGCTACCTCGATCTGTCCGTCTGTGGGTCGGGTGAGGGTGGTCAACATGCGAATGGTGGTTGATTTTCCCGCTCCATTGGGCCCCAATAAACCAAACATTTCCCCCGGTTGAATCGTAAAGGAGAGACGATCGACTACAGGGACTTGGTTATAAACTTTACAGACATTTTCCAGAGAGACCGCAGCACCCATAGGGTTTAGAGAGAGGTTGAAAGGTTACTTAACAGATCTTAACGGTTTATGGATAATGGCACAAGGGGCGCTGTAGTGGGGGAATGGGGGAATGGGGGAATGGGGGGAGTAAACAACAGACTCAATCTAGCTTTGAGGTATTCTAGCGATCTATAAAAACGGCCATTAATATATATACCTCATAACAGAGAAAACTGCTGTATCAACAATGCTCACCGATCGCTCCCTCTACTGTACCACCTGAGAGCCATGACTGCGGGGATCAGAAATTAGGGGAACTTCTCGATCTGAACCCGATTCTAAACTCGATACTTTGCCCCTAGATCCAGCATCAGGAATGGGAACACCCGCAACGAGGGCTTCTAATTTATCTTGCAAAATCGGTTTAGGTAGTTCGCCAATACTTTCGGCGATTGCCTCCCCTTGGGGATTCAAAAACACAAAATGGGGAATCCCATCCACCCGATAAGTATCCATTTCTGGCAACCACTTCGTATTATCCACATTCAACATCACAAAATTGACCTGTTCCCCATAGCTCTCTCGCAAGGCCACCATATCGGGAACCATCGCCTGACAACTCAAACACCAATTAGCATAAAATTCCATTAACGTCGGCTTCTCATTCCCTAGGGCTACTTCTAGGGGTGTAGCCGTTTCGGCCAACTCAGACAAAGAGGTAGAAGGATTTTGGGTTTGAAAACCTAAAAACAAAGCCACACTTAAGGCGATCGCCGTTAACACCACCACCAGATTACGGATGCGTGCCGCCATCGATACTTGGCTATTCAAATCAGCAGAAGGTTCAGTCATGGGTGGATAATCAGTAATCGATCATCCTAGCCTACCATTAGCCGCGCTCAGGAGTGACTAGAGAAGGCAGTTTGCTGTTCTAAGGATTGGGGAACAGAAAAGGTCGATTGAGGGACAGCATCTTGGACTTGCAGAAGATGCAGCCCTATAAATAGAAGGACAGGAAAGCTAAACCAGTTAATCCAATTCCAAATGGGGTGAATATTGGAGGCGTGTTTTTTGGCGTTCATGAATATTTCCTCTGTACGTTCAAGGGGACGAACCCGTGGGAAAGGGGTGATAGGGATTAGAATGCCATGGGTAGGATTAGATCTGGGTGGGGGCTGATGCCAATTTTAAAGGGGGTTGGGATCGATTGTGAGAGTATGGAGCTGTTTCAGTGGCGATTGAGTCCGGGTTGGTGTGCAGTGAAGAAACTGGAATTGGGGCACTTGATGGGAGATGTGGGCGTTAACTGGCGATCCAATAGAGGATAATTTGGGGTAAGTTAAGGATTTGTTGCCAAAGTTGGTTGGGATTGACTCCAAAGAGCAGTTGCAGGATGAGGACGATACCGGCAATGATTAGGGCTGTACCAACGGTTAGTTTAACAATTTTCACTAGCCAGGTAAAGACGAGCCAGGAAACGATCAGGGCAGCGATCAGGAGAATGAGGTCTATGGGCATGGGTTTACGGCTTGGCGCTGTTCGGTAATAAGCAATAAGTAATCAGTAATCATGTATTTGAAGTCCCTCTATCTTAAGCAATTTCGCAACTATGTGGAGCAAGCGGTGAATTTTCTAGCTCCCAAGGTGATTTTGGTGGGGGATAATGCCCAGGGAAAGTCCAATTTATTGGAGGCGGTGGAGCTATTATCTACACTACGATCCCATCGGGCTAAAAGCGATCGCGATTTGGTGTTTCAGTCCCCCGATTTTTCGCCCTCTATGGGTCAAGTGAGTGCTATTTTGGAGCGACAAACGGGAGAAATTGACCTGAAATTGGTGCTGCGAGCGAGTGGGAACCGGACTTTAGTTTTAAATCAGGAAGTGCAGCGACAACGGCGAGATTTTTTAGGGGTGCTGAATGTGGTGCAGTTCTCCAGTTTGGATTTAGATTTGGTGCGCGGAGCGCCCGAAAACCGGCGTTTGTGGTTAGATACGCTCTTGACGCAGTTGGAACCGGTTTACGATCCGATGTTGCGCCAATATCAGCAGGTTTTACGGCAACGCAATGCTCTACTGCGGCAATTTCAAGAGGTGGAAGGTCGGCAAAATCTCCAAGAATTAGCCCTCTGGGATGCCCAATTGGTATCTATCGGGGTGCGTCTCATTCGCCGACGCTCTAGGGTGTTAGAGCGCCTTGCACCCATTGCCAAAGCGTGGCATGATAGGATCAGTGGATCGATGGAAAAATTATCCATTTGCTATAATCCCAGTGTGTTTTGGGATGGGGATTCTCGATCGCCGGTAGAAGCCATAGAGAATGCATTTTTCCAGAAACTCCAAGACCGGGCGATCGCCGAACTCGCTCAAGGAACCACCCTAGTTGGGCCTCACCGAGATGAGGTAGACTTCTGTATTAACGAGACTCCCGCCCGTCAGTATGGCTCCCAAGGGCAACAGCGCACCTTAGTTTTAGCCTTGAAGTTAGCCGAATTAAAATTAATTTCTGAAGTCGTAGGAGAATCTCCCTTATTATTATTGGATGATGTCCTAGCTGAATTAGACTTAACCCGCCAAAATCAGCTTTTAGAAGCGATCGCTGACCGATTCCAAACTCTAATTACCACCACCCACTTAAGTGCATTTGAGAAAAGTTGGTTACACTCCTCCCAGATTCTGCGGGTTCAATCCGGTCACATTTGCTCTCAGGGAGATTAAAATTTGTAGGTGAAGCTTGTATTAGCTGAAAATTCCAGTAAAATCAAGGGGATTTATGCAAGTACCAAGTTATGAGTTGTCAGCACTCATAAGGCATCTATTTCACGCGAGTGTGAGAGGAAAACGATGATGAACGATCCAGGACAAAGTAAAGATATGCGCGATCGCCTGGGAAATGTAGAGCAAATCCGGGACTTACTCTTTGGAGAGCAGCAACGGGAACTTGATACCCGACTCGAAGCCTTGGAGAGCATGATCAAAGATCTCAAACAAGAGATGGGCGATCGCCTCAATCAGCTCAACGAGCAATTTTCCACAGAACTGCGCTCTAATTCTTATGCTCTAGAGAAAAAAATTCAGTATGTGACCGTCACTCATACGGAAGACTTCACTGAATTAAAACAAGACCTCGATCGCACCCAGAAAAACTTTAATGAACAAATCAAAGGTTTGGATAAAACCTTACATAACCAAACGGAAAGCTTAGAGCAAAATATTCGTCATACCAAAGAATCTTTGCAAAAAGAACTGCACACCATCACCGGGAAAATTCAAACGGAACTCGACAAATATATCAGCGGACTGCAAGAGAATAAAATTTCCCGCGATGAATTCGCTGAAGTGCTATTCGATCTCTGTATGAAAGTGAAGAAAACAGATTTTATTCGGGAAATCGAGGGCACGGAAGTAAAGGCGGATTTGTTGTTACCAGAACAACACTCTTAAGAGAAAGGAGCTAAGAGAAAGGAGCGATCGGGGAGTGCCATGGTTTTATCAGATCGACAGTCACCAGGAAAACGGCCTCAATCTTCTTCTGAGCAGAAATTAGAATCGGCTCTGGAGCAGGAGAACTTCTTTAATTGGTTGAATCGCGATCGGCCCGTCACAGAAGAAGAACACCGAAGACCAAAGACTTCCGTTACATCTGAAACTCCAGACTCCCCCCAGGGCTTGGAGCATACCCTGGATTTACTGTCCGATCTACTCCTCGATCCGCAATCTGAATCTCGATCGCCATCTGAATTTTCTGGAGAACATTTACCCCCTTTAGTCTTAAAAGCAGAATTGGAGGAAGAGACAACTTCCCCCAATTCTGGCATTTCTGCGGCTCTGCCATCTACCCCAATCACCGAACCGAGCCATCAACCGCAGCCAAAAATTACTCCAGAAGTCGATCGGTCTCTCGATGCCCTTCAAAACTTATTATTGCCCTCAGAAGCCACTAAATCTCGCTCCTCTTTAGCCCAATCTCGCCCCTCAGATCGAGTCTCTAATCTTTATACTTTAAATCGTTCATCAAATCTGAGTCTAGAAGAGCGCTTAAGTCAACTCGAACAACAAACAGCCTTGATTAATCCCCTCATGCCTTTAATCTCGGAACTCCTAGGATTTGATTTAACCGTTTCCCACGAGCAAAGTATTCGCGTCTTAACCCCAATCATTGACAAAATTATCCAAAATCGCGCCCAAGAGGATTCCGAAGCCATGAGTGGGGTATTAGCCGATTTAATTCCGGCTGCCATTGCCGAAGAAATCCGGCGATCGCCCCGTCAAGTCGCCAAAGCCTTAGCCCCAGAAGTCAGTCTAGCCATTGAAGAACAAATTAGGCTCGATCGCCATGCGATCGCCAGAGCTATCGGCCCAGAAATGGGCCCCGCCATCAAAGCGCAAATCGAACACGAGCGAGATTCCATGGTTGATGCCCTCTATCCCGTCATTGGCAACACCATTGCCAAATACATGAATGATGTCATTCAATCCATCAACCAAAAAGTAGAAAGTGCCCTCACCTTAAAAGGCATTCAACGCAAAATCAAAGCCAGAGTCCAGGGCGTTTCCGAAGCCGAATTGATCTTTCAAGAATCCATGCTCTTCAGTGTGCGAGCGATTTTCCTCATTCATAAAGCCTCCGGTCTCGTCATCAGTGAATATCAACCCTCAGAAGAAAACCGCCTAGAATCAGACATGCTTGCCGGAATGCTCACCGCCATTCGTAGCTTTGTGAATGACTGTATTTCCTCCGATCAATTTGCTTCAGAACTCAACGAAATTGAATATGACGATTGTAAAATCATGCTAGAGGTAGCCGGTTATTCCTATCTAGCCGTCATCATTAAAGGGGAACCGTCCAAAGCCTTTATTCAAGACATCAAAGACACCTACTCTTTCCTCCTACAAAAATTTGGCGAACCCATTAGCGAATTTGATGGCGACCCCAGCACTATCCCGGATAAAGTGTCAGGAGAGCTAGAAAAACTCTTTGCTCAGAGCGAGAAAAAAGAGGAGGATGAGTTTCCCTGGGCATTAATGATCCTGATCCTAGGAATAATTGGAGCCATTTCTATTCCTTGGATATGGACTTCTCACCAATGGCATAACCAGCACCGTCTAGAAGTGGAAACTCGCCAAGCCCTACTCTCCTCTCCCGAACTCTCCGTTTACGCCATTACCCCCAATGTCAATCGGGAAACCCTTCAATTAAAAGGGCGCGTACCCAATGAGTATCTACGCTTAAAAGCCGGGGAAATTGTCTCAGAAATTGTCCCAGATTTAACCCTAGATAACGACATTGTAGCGGTCAACTTACCTCCCGATCTAGACGCAGCCGCCACAGAAGTCAATCGGATTATTCAAGTGCTAAATCAACTCGATGGAGTCAAGATTAACGCCATCTATAACCAAGGTAATGTGACCGTTTCCGGGACTGTAATTGAAGTTGAAGATCTCCAAAAAATTCTCGATTCCTTAGAGGAGATTACGGGAGTAAGCAGCGTCTTTAGTCGCATTCAACTGCAATCTTCACCCTTAGAAATGAAATTCTACTTTGAATCTGGCTCAGACAAACTGCATCCAGCCGATCTCGCTGAAGGAATTCCTAAAATTGCCCAATTTTTAAACCAGTATCCAGAATTTGATTTAATGATTACAGGACATAGCGATAAGATTGGAGGATGGGGAGAAAATCAAAAACTCTCTTGGCAACGGGCAGAAGCGGTCAAACTCGCCTTACAACAGCAAGGCATTCCACCCCAGCGCCTGAAAATCCAAGGAACCACCGAACCCCCACCAGGGATCGCTTCTACGGATGCTCTTGCTTTAAGTCGCTGCGTCCGGTTTGAGTTATTTCGTCCGATTAAAGTAGGAAACTAAGATGGCTAAGATTTCTAAGAAAATTTGCATGGTTGGGGATTTCAGTGTGGGTAAAACCAGTTTGATCCGTCGGTTTGTCGATGGTCAATTTGATGATAAATATTTATCTACAGTGGGGGTAAAAATTTCTCGTAAAGATGTATCGCTTCCTGACGGCTCAGAGCTACAATTACTGGTTTGGGATATTGAAGGGCAGACGAAATTTAAGGCGATCGCCCCCAGTTATCTCCAAGGAGCCAAAGGAGCGATCATTGTTGCTGATGTCAGCCGGGAAGAAACTTTGGGTAATATCATTAATCATCTGGAGTTATTCAGTAAGGTCAATCCCAAGGGTAAAATGGCGATCGCCCTGAATAAAGCCGACTTAGTAGACGATCAAAAACTAAAAGCCCTCTTAAAACACCATCAATACCCAGAGCAACCGGTGATTAAAACCTATGGCACTTCAGCCAAAAGTGGAGATAATGTTAATCAACTCTTCCAAGATCTAGCTCAGGAAATTATGAGCATCAAATAGTTCATGTGTCAACTGATTGTTCCTCATCACATTGAATATTTGATTTTAGACCAGGATTTAACGATCCAGGACTATTCCACCGATGCAGAGCGACTCGTTGGCGAAGAGATGACCTTAAGGAAGGGGGAACTGTTAGATCAGTATTTCCCCGAAACTGTAGGTCTAGAAGATATCTTAGCATCCGTTTTAACGGGAGAACTGGATAACTTTGATATCAAGGCGATCGCCCGCTCCCCAAATCCAGATACTCAGTTGTACATCGACCTCTATTTTATTCCCGATCCCAACCCTAGGGAGCATCAACGTCTAATTTTATTCCTGGAAGACGTGACAGCACAGATGGAACTAGAGCAGAGGTTAGTACAAGCAACCAATGAAAACGCGATCGTCATCCATCGACTACAAGAGAGAAGCAAAGAATTAGCGGCTGCTAACCAAGAAATCGATCACCTCAATCAACAACTTAAATCAGAAAATATACGGCTTTCCGCAGAATTAGAAATTCTCCGGGAAATGCAGCAATTAATTCTGCCCAAACCCGAAGATTTAGCCAGTATCCAGGAACTAGATATTTCTGGATATATGCAACCTGCTGATGAAGTGGGAGGCGACTATTATGATGTCATCTGTATGGATGGAGTCATAACAATTGCCATTGGCGACGTTACGGGCCATGGTCTAGAAAGTGGTATCCTCATGCTCATGACTCAAACTGCGGTAGTCACCTTAAAAGAGATCAAAGAACATGACCCCATTCGTTTTTTAGACCTGCTCAACCGCACAATTTACAACAATGTGCAACGCATGAAAATAGATAAAAATTTAACATTGTCTATTTTAAATTATGCAGAAGGTCAAGTAACCGTAAGTGGTCAACATGAAGAAGTCATTGTTGTACGTCAAGGAGGCAAGATTGAACGAATTGATACCATGGATTTAGGCTTACCGATTGGTTTAGATCACAACATTTCTGACTTTATTAGTTATACTAGAGTGGAATTAAATTCAGGGGATGGGGTTGTCCTCTACACGGATGGGATTACTGAAGCTAGAAATGGGAGCAATCAGCGCTATGGTATAGAACGGTTATGTCAAATCATTAGCCAAAACTGGCATTATAACTCCCATAAAATTCAAGAAGCCGTTATTGAAGATTTACAGCAGTTTATTGGAGAAGAAAAAATATGGGATGATATTACCTTAGTCGTTTTGAAACAAAAAGTCGGGTATAATTTCTGAGATTAAAATGAAGTTCGCTTTTTGGTATGTTTATTGATTAAAACTGTCCCCCTATTTACAACTCAGTATATTTAGATCGAGATATGGAAAAAATTTTAGGCGATTTTATTAAAGAATTTCCACCAGAACATGATTCTTTAGAATTAACCTTTACCCCCAGTTCACAACCTCTACAAAAAAGATGGAAAAATAATCGCTTATCTGCCTACTTTTTAGCGGAATATTTTTCTAGTTTTTTACCTTTAGATGACGATCAACGTCGAATTCAAGAAAGTAAGGCTTCTGTCAGTTATATTGCCAATGAACTTCTAGAAAATGCCATTAAATTTCATGACCCATCTGTGAAAAGCAAAGTCATTTTTGGAATTCATTTTATTCAACAGCAAGATAGTGGTATTGTGGCCGCTATTTTTGCAACTAACACCATCGAATCTCAGAAAATAATCTCTTTTGAAGCATTTATCGATCAGTTGTTAACTGAGGATTTAGAAGATCTTTATGTTGAACAAGTTGAGAAAAGTCTTGAAGATGACAGTAATGCATCAGGATTGGGATTGATTAGTATGATCAAGGATTATGGAGCAACTCTGGGATGGAAATTTACGGATTCTCGTGCTGGCGATAAGTTTGTAAATATTACCACCATGGCTAAAGTTAAAGTGTGATCCTTTGTTAATATATATCAAACTTGAATGAGGTGAACATGAATTATCAGAGTATAAATACTAAAGAATATAAAATTAATTACGATCCAGAGTCAACTACCATTCAGTTTATGGGCGAACTTAATCTTAATGGAGCATCGGAATACGATCCAATTAAGGATTTTCTGGATCAGATTGCTGATTCAGAACCTCCTCATTTAACTTTAAACTTAAAAGAGTTAATTTTTTTGAATAGTTCGGGAATTAGCTTAATTACTAAATTTGTAATTGGACTAAGAAAAAAGCCACAGATTAAGTTAACAGTTGAGGGTTCTGTGGATGTGCCTTGGCAAAGCAAATCTCTCAAGAACTTACAAAAATTTTTGCCCAACTTGGAGTTAATTGTGGAATGATAAAAATTTTGATTAAGTTTCCAATAAAAATATGTCAAAAACCATTGTCCCTAAACATCTTGAATATGTGATCTTAGATCCAGAATTGATCATTTTGGAGTTCTCAGATCGAGCAGATCGATTAGTAGGGGGTGAAGAGGCATTAAGAGCTGGTGAATCCTTTCAGTTCTATTTTCCGGAAACCTATGGAATCGAAGAAATATTAGAGTTGATTCTCTTGGGTGAAGAAGAAAGTTTTGATATTAAGGCAATTTCTCGCTCATCTGATATAGAGTCTCCTTTATATGTCGATCTATATTTTATTGCTCATTCCCAAAATATTGATAATCAGCAATTAATTGTGTTTCTAGAAGATGTGACAGAACGGATGAATCTAGAACAACGTTTGGTACAAGCAACCAATGAAAATAGTATTGCTATTAATGCTTTAGCCAAATCAGAGAAATATATCCAGCAGTTAATTCATTCGATGGCAGAGGCTTTAATTGTCACTAATCATTTGGGAGAAATTACAACGATAAATTCGGCGGTTTACGGTTTACTAGAATATAGTAAAGAGGAGCTAATTGGTCAACCCATTCGCAATTTATTAGGAGACCATCCCTTAAGTCATGAGTGGGTTTCGGATCGAGAGTTTCTGCAAGGAAAAGTCTTAACAGATATTGAAGTATTGATTTTTAACAAACGAGGAGAAAAACTTTCGATCGCCTTTTCTTGTGCTGCTTTAGATACAGATGTACCGAGCTTAAAAGATGTATTGTATGTGGGTCGAGATATTACCAAAACCAAACAGGCCCAAAAGCGGCTGTATATTCAGTATAGTGTGGCACGGGTGTTGTCGCGATCGCTGATGCTCGATGAAGCCTTACCGAATATCTTGCGCGTGTTGGTGGAAAATTTAGAGTGGGATCTGGGAATGTATTGGATTCCCAAGCAAACTAAGGATTGTAATGATAACTTAATCCCGACTAACAAACTATTGCGCCAAACCATCTGGAAAATGCCTGAAGCTCAATTTCCTAGGTTATCTAAAGTTAGAGAAATTAATCTCACACCAAGTGAGGGATGGTTTGGCAAAATATGCGAGGATAATCAACCCCAATGGATTACTGATATAGAATTGCACAAAGATCTGCTGCGGAAGGAATTAGGAGCAATTGATCGAGTGAAGGCAGTAGTAGGTTTTCCGGTATCTAGTGATGAAGATCGCTTGGGGATGATTACCTTATTTAGCCAAGCGACTCAACCGATGGATGAAGAGTTGGTGCAAATGCTGGCAGGTATTGGGAGCCAACTGTGCCAATTTATTAAACGTAAAAAAATCGAGATTTCTCTATTTTACCAGAAGAAACAAACGGAAAAATTATTGCATAATATTTTACCAGCGAGAATTGCTGAGTTATTGAAGAAAACATCGGGGGCGATCGCCGAATATTTTGAAGAAGTGACGGTTCTGTTCGCTGATATTGTCGGCTTTACCAAGCTCTCAGAAGAAAAATCAGCCTCTGAATTAGTCTCCTTGCTGAACCTGATTTTCTCCAAGTTCGACCAGTTAACCGAAGACTATCGCCTAGAGAAAATCAAAACCATTGGGGATGCTTACATGGTGGTGGGGGGACTACCAACACCGCGCCACGATCATGCGGAGGCGATCGCCAATATGGCCCTGAAAATGCAAGAAGTGATGACTGAACTCAACCAAGAAATGAACACGGACTTCCAGATCCGTATTGGTGTCAATACCGGCCCCGTGGTTGCTGGAGTAATCGGTAAAAAGAAATTCAGCTATGATTTATGGGGCGATACCGTCAACACCGCCAGCCGCATGGAATCTCATGGCATCCCCGGACAAATTCAGGTTAGCCAAACCACTTATGAAAAACTCAAGTTAAACTACTATTTGCAACATCGGGGCAAGATTGCTATTAAAGGCAAAGGCGAAATGGACACCTATATGCTCACCGGGAAGCGATCCAATCCTTAAGAGCAATGCGCTTAACGCGGCGAACCACTGCATCAATCCCAGATGGGTTGGTTAACATGGATTTACTCTCCTCAAAAAGGAGAAGTAGTTAAATTATTCATGATCAATAGTTAATTGCTGATGACCCTATCCCCACCCCTAAGCCTTCCACCTCTGGAAAACGGCGATCGCCTAACGCGCAGCGAATTTGAGCGCCGCTACGCCACCATGCCCCATGTCAAAAAAGCCGAACTCATCGAAGGAACCGTTTATATGGCATCTCCCCTACGTGCTAAATCCCACGGCGAACCCCATGCACGAGTTATGGCTTGGCTGGGAGCTTACTGGGCTGCGACTCCAGGTATCCAACTCCTAGATAACGCAACGGTTCGTTTAGACGCTGATGACGAAACCCAACCCGACGCTCTCCTTCGCATCGAAACCGAAGGCCAAAGTACCATTAGCGAGGATGACTATGTGGAAGGCCCCCCAGAACTCATTGTGGAAATTGCCGCTAGTAGCGCTTCCATTGACCTCAACCAAAAACGCGACATCTACTGTCGCAACCAAGTCCAAGAATATTTAGTCTGGCGAACCTACGATGGCGCTTTCGACTGGTTCTGCTGGCAAAATGGGGAGTATGTGCTATTAAATGCCGATGCTGATGGGATCTGCCGTTCCCTGGTCTTTCCTGGCTTGTGGTTAGCCAAAGATGCACTCCTGGCAGGAGATTTAGCCCAGGTATTGGCAGTTTTGCAACAGGGAGTAGCCACTTCAGAGCATCAGGCAATTATAGCCCTGCGCGCTAGGGAATAGAGAATCAGTTTCCGTTTGCATTCCCAGAAGCAAGATAGAATAAACTGATCTAATGTATAGGATTGGTCTATTGTCGAGGCAGGTTTTACCCAAATCTACAATACCCACCAATAACTTCTGTAAACCCGCCCCCACCCCTACGGTATCAACGTTAACGCCGCTTCAGCCGGGAACCAACCGCACCAACAGCTAACAGCGCCAAAAGTGCAGAAGGTTCGGGCACTTTTTGATGACAGGCAGAACTTGTACTGGTAACATTAGTTTCACATTCATCGGGTTTCCAACTGGTGGAAATATAGGAATACTTTTGCCCACCACCCGGTTTATCGGCAACATCCACTTGACTGTAAAGGGTGACAGGGTTGCCCAAGAAGTCGATAAAATCACCCGTGGGAGCAACGCCTTGACTGGGAGCAGAACTCCAATGGGTAAAAATATCATTAGGTGCAACAGCTACTGCACTATTGAGCAAATCTGCACCATAGAATACCCCATCAGTAGAAGGATTCGTTATCCCACTAAACTTAGCTGGTTGCCCTGGGAAGAGACCATCAAGCATATAATTACCATCATCTTGAAAATCGTAATGATCGGTACCGATCAAAATCCCTCCTCCCCTTGTCGCTAGTGCGTACACCTGATTTGCGGTAAAGTTACCCAAAGCATTATTGGGGCCAGGAAAATCCGTTTCTGGCTTATATGCAAAACTACGGATAAGTAGGCTGCCATCCAGCATCAAATTAGGGTTTTGGGTATAATGCTCTTTCAACGCGTCCTGATCTGCTGAATTAAATGGAAAACTAGCTCCTTCAGTAGGGGTATATCCACTATCTAAAACCACCACATCATAGCTGTTAGAGGCCAAATGGGCTGAGAGTCCTCCATCTGTTTTGTGGGAAATATACGTAGTATTAAAGACATCTCCACCGTCAAAAGCATCTAGAAACGTGGGCATTTCTTGACGAATTTCATCTCGGAGCATACCACTATGCCAAGCTGTTGTGTCCCACCACAAGACGGAAAACCGAGCAGCATTGGCTTTCGAGTTCAGGTTCAAACTGCTCCAACAGAGAACCACAGACGTTACCCCAAGAGCAACGCGCTTAACGGTGCGAGTAACTGCATTAATCCCCGATTTGTTCGGTAACATGGATGCATTCTCCTAATCGTTTTCAGTTCCAGAGCAGGGGGTTAATTCAGTAGAATCCCTCTCTGGATGGACATAGGAGGCTGGTCAAGTTCGGTTTCTGGGTAATTTCCCGTCCGGGTTTTCCCGGAAACTGATTATCCCTCCTATATTGCTCTCAGGTTTTGGGAGTCTTTTTTATGCAAAATTGCGGATATTGTAATATTTCTTGACAAAAATGAGAGGCGATCGCCCCAAAAACGCAACGTCCAAAAACGCAACGTCTACTGTCGTAACCAAGTCCAAGAATACTTAGTCTGGCGAACCTACGACGGAGCCTTTGACTGGTTCTGCTGGCAAGATGGCGAGTACCCCTTCTGTCACTTTCCGAAAAGCTAAAGCTTTTCGGAATCGTAAAGTCTAGACAAGGCAGGCGATCCGCGTAGCGCACCGATCGCGCCAGCGATGGGTCGCATAATCGCCCAACTCTACATCACCTATGATACCTTGGCTCCAGAAATTTCTAATCATAGAAGAAACCGGAAAGTGACAGAAGAGGGATAGTTAATAATTATCAAATCAAGAGCGATCGTTAAAGGTCGAGAGGACTCCGCACCCCCAACCCGCCCTTGTTGAGAACATGGGTATAAATCATCGTGGTCTTCACATCTTTGTGTCCCAGCAATTCCTGCACCGTGCGGATGTCGTAGCCATTTTGCAGCAGATGGGTGGCAAAACTATGGCGCAGGGTGTGACAGCTTGCTTTCTTGGAAATACCGACCTGTTGAAGAGCGGTTTTAACTGCTTTTTGGATCACACTTGGATCGAGATGGTGACGGCGAATAATGCCACTACGGGGATCCTGAGAGCGAATACTTGCAGGAAACACATATTGCCAAATCCAATCTCGATCGGCCTTGCGATACTTGCGCTCTAGAGCGTAGGGCAAATAAACCTGACCGTAGCCTTCCTGCAAATCCTTCTCATGGAGATATTTAACCTCTCTTAAATGGGCTTTGAGCGCATCCACCACGCTGGTTGGCAAAAGCGTTACCCGATCCTGGTATCCCTTCGCATCCCTGATCATAATCTGCTGCTGTTCAAAATCCACATCCTTAACCCGCAACCTCAACCCTTCCATCAGCCGCAATCCACTGCCATACAACAACTGAGCGACCAACAGCGGGATCCCATTCATTTTTTGCAAAACCGATCGAACCTCTGCCACCGTCAGCACCACCGGTAAATGCTTAGGACGTTTGGCTCGAACCGCCTCAATGGAGTCACTCAAGGGCTGTTTGAGCAAATACCGATAGGTAAAAACCAGCGCACACAACGCTTGATTTTGGGTCGAAGCAGAAACATTCTCGTTCACCGCTAGATGGGTTAAAAACGCTTCCACCTCCGGTTCTCCCATCTCCTGAGGGTGTCTTTTGTTGTGAAAGAGAATATACCGCCTAACCCACCCCACATAAGTTTGTTCTGTGCTGTAGCTGTAATGCTTTGCCCGCAAGATGTCCCGCAGTTGATCCAGAAATTTTCGCTTGGGTTCCGAATCATTCATAACCCGCTCCTGAGCCGCCTAACAAAATGGGTATAAGTGTTACTACACCTTTTCCACAGTGGATTACGCAAAAGTTGTCAGCGTGTTATGCGGTCGTAATATTTTGTTACAACTCCCAAAACCCATTTATATCAAGGAAACGCCTGGTGTGTTATGCCGCCAAACCTTCAATTTTGCCTATGCCGCCTTTGCTTCCCCGCTAACCTGGGGTAAGTTAGACTATAGTCGTTAAATCTTCGTGACTTCGGCGTACTTTTTGTCCGGTGTGTTATACGGCGACCCGCCGCATAACACCTAGTTAGACCGCTAGGTAATCGACAATCATGAAAGCATCTTCAAAGTTTTTTGCAGTTTCTGCATTCTCCGTATCTCTGATTCTTCTCAATTCATCCGCTGCTAGTGCAGAAACCTTTATAGATCCAACACTTGACGGAAGATATATCGATGCTTGCCTTGAGTCCTACAGGTTTCAAGATGGCTGCAATAGGTCTGCCAGAGGCGAGATTGCTCAACAGTTTTGTCGTTGGCAAGGATATTCAAGTTGGGAGCAGTACCAGAGTCGAGACTTTGGATGGGATAATCGAACGACAAATTGGAAATGGAAAGAGATATATGTTGATGGACGATTACAATCTAATTTCTACTCCAATGTAGGGGGTAATCGCTTTACTGTAATTGAATGTAGATAAGCTATGCGCTAACACTCGTAGCCTGTCCCATTACAACTGTCGGTAAGATGGCTATGACTTTAGATACTAAAGGCTTCAAGTCCGCTAGTCGATTAGAAGGTGCTTGCAAAACAACTACCGCAATATCGAACTGTGGCAGATTTTGCTGAAACGACAAGTTACGATCGACTGTTATGAAAACATCAAACTCCGCTTCTGCAAGAGTGAGAAGTTGACCATTCTTTACTCCTGCCCATCCCATCTGGGGAACCGTTTTCACCTCATAGCCAGCAAACTCTCTCGCAAGTTTGCGATCAATGCATTCATCCAATAGGAGCCTCATACTATGCCACCATGCCTATTAGCTGTTTCCCAGCTTCTTCCAGCAAAGCGATGACCTGTTCTCTACTCACAGTTGGAAATCCATCTAAAAAGTCGTCGATCGATTCTCCCGACTTTAAATAGTCCAGAAGCGTCTCAATGGGAACTCTAGTGCCAGCAAAAACTGGAGTACCGCCCATGATTTCGGGAGAGATGCTAATGATGGAGGAATCTTCGAGCATAGATCTTTACTCTCCAAGTTCTGTACCTACCAGTTTATCAACTCTAGTGGGCTATAGCCTGTTGAAGTAGCTTTAGGTCAAGCAAGCAGCGCGGTCTAACAATTCAAATGCAGCGGACGGTTGAAAGTCGCTGGTGTTGAGTTCGAGGTTAACTGCCGCCGCTGATTTGATCCGTTAGCCTGCTAGGTTATCTATGAGGGTGCAATCAGAAGACTAATCGTTAAAGGAATTTTATGTTGAAGAAAACAGCAATTCTTGGTTTGGCAGTAATCAGCTTCTCGACAGCTCCTGCATACGCTGATGGGGTGTTTTCAAGATCGAGCTTAAAGATTGGCAATACGAACCTCTCAATCAACAATTCAGGGACGGTACTGACTAAAACCGATGCATCGACTGGCAAATGGTTAGGAGAACAAAAGTTTCGTAGATTTAACGGGATGATGTGGGTGCCTGAACATAATGTTCTTTTTGTATCAGGACAGTTAGAAGGTGGTCGTACACAAGTGCTTGTTAAAGTTAGAGGTACTGGTGGTGGTGGTCAAAATATGTTTGCATTGCAACCAGATGGGCGTTCATTCCAAGGTTACAACTACCGTCTAGGTTCACAAGTCATGCAAGTTACATCGATGGCATACAACGGTAACTTAACACTTTTCAACGGTGTAAACACTACATACCGAATCAGAGGTGTAGGCGGCACTGGCGACAATATGTTTGCACTGAACCGCGAGGGGATGTTTGAACAGGGCTGTAGTAGCATGAGCGGTTACAATTACTTCATAGAGTGTATTGTCAAATGAAACAGCATTAGGGTGGGCAATGCCCACCCTACTAATTTGTAGGGTAGTATGGAAGTATTCAGAGAGTGGTGTAGGGATCGGGAGTCAACCTATGCAAGCAATTCTGTTAAGCAGTGAAGAAGTTGCGAAACGTGCCTACCAACTCTACGAGAGCGGAATTCGGCAAAAAGTTGAGACGGAGGAAAATATCGGCAAAATGGTCATCATCAACATTGAGACAGGTGACTATGAAGTCGATGATACAGGACTACAAGCAGCTAAAAATCTCCAAGCAAAGTCTCCGTATGCAAGACTCTTTGGTATCCGCGTCGGCTACAATGTAGCAGCTTCTTTCGGCGGTGTGATGGAGCGGGTGAGCAGTGATTTCCGGTATGGTGACTGATAGACATGCGATCGTCTCGTTGACATTTCTCTTGGTGAATGGTGCAACTTTCCCGATTGAGTTTGTCATTGATACAGGCTTTACTGATCACCTTTGCTTACCGCCAGAGGCAGTAAATTTGTTGAGGCTTCCGTTTTTATACAATTTGCCCGCAAACCTGGCAGATAACAGTTCCGTTTTCTTGCCCGTTCATCAAGCGACGATCTTTTGGGATGGGGCTGAACGAGATGTTCGTGTATTTGCCACAGGGCGACGACCTTTGATTGGGACTGCCTTGCTTGATGAGCAAGAACTGGTGATTCAGTTTACAGAGGGTGGGTTGGTAACGATCGATGAGTTGTAACCGCCAACTTGACGCAATGCCACGCAGGCTAACACTGCGTGGCAGCGGACGGTCGAAAGCTGTTGGTGCTGAGTTCAAGGGTATCTACTGCCGCTGCACTTCACCGTTAGACCGCTAGATCTCAGTTGAGACAGTGACCACAAGTCCACCTTTTGGCATTTATCCGGGAATCATCTATATCTAGATGAAATCTCTTACAGGGTGCTTATCTTTGGACGAAGAAATTACAGCCCTACAATCTCACTCTCATGAAAATTTGCCGTAACGCTCTATTCTCTCTTAGTGCATTTCTACTAAGTTTGCTTCTAATCATCAATCCACTAGGAATAGGTAAATTATCTGTAGATCAGGTTCAGGCTCAATCAGCGCCTCGTCCTTATGTCATTCTTGTTAACGGCAATGCAGACTGCTGTGTTTGGGCAACAACCAGTAGTTTGAATATGGGTCAGCTCTGGAATATACCAAATGCTAATCCAAATACTGATTTTAGAATGACTGCCTGGGATCACTTTCAACATGGAGGAAAGCAAAGACAGAATATCAATATTGGCGTTTTGGGAAGTTATTCCACATCTAACGACAGAGATTTCATTAATCAAGCCTCTGACTTTATTAATAACCAGCTTGACCAGAGTCGCCCTCTGATTATCATTGGTCATAGCTATGGCGGTGATTCAGTCCTAAAACTAGCTCATCGGGTTAACCGGAGGATTCAGTTTTTAGGAGTAATTGATCCAGTTGGGACTGGAGGATTTCGTACTCCGATTCGAGATCATGGTGTACCTTCTAATGTTGATTATTTCTTTAATCGATGGCAAGAAAATGCTTTTGCTACAGATAATATAGTTCCTTTTGACAGCCGAGGCAGTGGATCGATTAATGGTTGCCAAGCTAGAACTTGCGATCAACAGGCACAGAATCTTGCCAGGAATGCAGATGGTTCAGAAATCAGGGTTTCTTGTGGCGCGGAGGAGTTTACTTGCGAGGGATGGAGATTACCTGGCTGTAATTTAAGCGGTTGTTGGTCTGGCTCCAATGGTACTAAGGCAAAACGCTTAACCCATAACCCGATGCCTAGCGATGCTTATATTCAGCGTCAAATCATGGATCGCATCAATAGCCTGCTTTCTAACTCATCTACCCCTAGTCCTCAACTGTCATCTGCTGATTTATGCTGGTATCAACACAGAGGTTGGCAAGATGGTTCTGCTAGCTGGGCGATCAATAATTGTACAAAGGTTGGAAGTGGGTGGAGTTTCAGAACCGTTTTTGCAAGCAGCGATGGCGTAATCTATGGGATTAACGCTAACAGTGAATTGCTATGGTATAAGCACAATGGCTGGCAAAATGGTTCTGCTAGTTGGGCAAGCGGCACGGGCACAAGGGTTGGCAGTGGCTGGAGCTTTGGAACTGTTTTTGCAAGTAGTGATGGTGTAATTTACGGAATTAATGCCAATAAAGAATTATGTTGGTATAAACACAATGGCTGGCAAAATGGTTCTGCTAGTTGGGCAAGCAACAACTGCACAAAAGTGGGAAGTGGCTGGAACTTCAAAACAGTCTTTGCCAGCAATAACGGCATTATTTACGCGATTAGGGATAACGGCGATTTGCTGTGGTACAAGCACAATGGCTGGCAAGATGGTTCCACTAGCTTTGCAAGAGGTTCTGGCACGAAGGTGGGAAGCGGCTGGAATTTCAAAACAGTTTTTGCGAGTAGCGATGGTGTAATCTACGGTATTAAAGACAATGGTGATCTTCACTGGTACAAGCATAATGGCTGGCAGGATGGCTCTACTAGCTTTGCGCGAGGCTCTGGAACAAAAGTTGGAAGTGGTTGGAATTTCCGGTCTGCTTTTGCTACTAGTAACGGTAGTATCTATGGCATCGTGAGATAAACCCAACAACAGCGCACGGTCTAATTAAACTCAGTGGAAGAGTCACCCCTCCCACTGGTCTACAAAACCGGACGTGAGACTTTCACCTCATCCGGCAGCATAATAATTTGCCCAGCCGATAATCTTTGGATTTAAGCGTTCAATCAGTTGTAGCTCTGAGTGGCTGCGGTGTGCAGTTTAATCTCTTGCTTCAGCTTATGACAATGCCTTCTGATAGATTCCTTACTAGGTTTTATTAAGGTTTTGAATCCTTGAGGAACACCGTGGGGAGTTTTGCCTGTTTTATATTTTCCCACTGGATATTGCCGCACATTAAACCCTAAAAAGTCAAACCCCACTTTTTCTTCATGAGGATGAAGAGTATGGGTAATTTGTGTCTTTTCGGGATGAAGGGTAAGACCCATTTCGGCTAACCAATCTATAATCGTTTGCTGACACTTTTCAATCACCTCTAGGTCTTCATGAACTACCACAAAATCATCCGCATATCGCACCAGGGCTGGGCATTTTCTTTGCAGACTGTGTTTTGTGATAACCGTTTCTAAACCATGTAAGGCGATATTTGCCAACAACGGGGACAGGACTCCTCCTTGGGGGGTTCCTTCGTTACTGGGGAACCATTGCCCATCATCAAATACCCCGGATTTTAACCAACTTTTTATCGTTCGGTTTAGGCTTGGAAAGGTATTGATTTTATTGAGCAATGCCTCATGATTGATACGATCGAAGCATTTACTAATGTCTGCATCTAGCACATATTTGGCTTTTCGACTGACATTGTTGAAAATTGCTTCGATTGCATCGTGGGTGCTTCGTCCAGGTCTAAAACCATAACTGTTGCCCTCAAATTGGGCTTCCCATTCTGGTTCCATCCCTAGCTTGACTAATGCTTGCCTAGCACGATCGCTCATGGTAAGAATACCGAGGGGTCGTTTTTCTGTCTTTCCGGGTTTAGGTATCCAAATCCGACGAGAGGGTTTGGCTTGACCTCTATAATCCAGTTTATTAACGAGTTGTAGGCGTTGTTTTGGACTCAGGTTTTTCACCCCATCCACTCCTGCCGTCTTTTTCCCTCGGTTATCCTGAGTCACTTTTCGCACGGCTAAACATCGGGCTGACCAGGAACGCATTAAAAGTTTCTGAAGCCATCGAACCACGGCATAGTCACCCCGTTGGCTGGCTTTGAAGATGCGATTTTGTAGCTTGAAAACTTTACGTTCTAGCTTGCGCCAGGGTATTGTTTTCCATTCTTTCATCAGATTTATATTCCGGGCTTTAGACTTATATACCACTACTTTTACCCCTTCAGTCCAAAACATCGGGTCTACGTCTGCCTATCCCAATAATTACTTTGGGCGTTTGCTTCTTAGACCATCTTTCCTATCAGATTGCTTGTAGTTGATACCCACTCAGATTTCGACCTTTTCTGAGAGCAATCCGTAGGTTACTTCGTTCCGAATAACCGTTGTTTGAATGCTTAGGATGATGCTTTCGACCGGGTTTTATGGGTTGTGCTGTAGGTCGAAATTGTAACCGCCTACTCCCTATCCTTAACTTTTTTAGTCCCAGTGTTTCAGCCTGATTTCACTGGTGTCCAGTCACGATCGTTCTGACACATCTTCGCTTGCGCTATCCTTACATTCATGCTCGATGGGATTCCGGGTTAGGCTCCTAGTTACCACCTTTTTACCCCGCTTTACGGATTGATGATCAGTCGCTACCGTAGGGGTAATGCTGTCACCCCAGCACCAGGGGGAAGGGACTTTCACCCTTACGGTTATTCAGTTATCAAGGTACAATGTCCTTGTCACCCGTCCCTGAGCTAGGTTTAGCCCATTTAGGATGAACGAATCGCACACAAGTCGATGAAGCGGACGGTAGATAAATCTTGGTTCAGTTGCTGAGGTTATCTGCCGCCGCTTATCTTGGTCGTTATGCTGCGTTTCTACTGAGTTAATTACAATCAAATTACACTTATTGGCTGCGATCGGCATCTTATGGAATAAACAAACGGCTGACTCCCAGGTAATTCTCAATAGAGAACACAATATCTGCAAGACGCGCACTACACCGCTCTCGATATTCTCGCTCAACCAACCGATCCAAATTCCCGATTGTAACAACAGGGAAAGATTTAGAAGTGCCTTCTTCACGGATAGTTTGTTCCAATGAATCTTCACCTTTTGCGTTTCGATTTGCAGTCAACAAAATCATTTGATTAGATTGCGCGAATCGCCAAATGATCCGATCGTTAGTATCAGCAGCTAAACCAGCCTCCTGCAAGGTCAAAAACCGAATTAAGAGAAGATCCAACCAACCATCAGCCGCTAGAGTCCCCTGAAATAAAACAACATAACCTGTCAAATTGTAATCAACCAGAACAATCATGCAATCAATCCAAGCTTTGCTTTCCAGGCTTGGAGTTTAGCATAGACTTCTTCTTGCCCTGGCTTTGGAGGTAATTTAGCGATTTGAGTTAAACGTTCCCGATTTTTGTCTTCCCAATACTTCCGTCTTTCCCGAGTTTCCTGTAGAACAGCTTGATACTCTGCTTTTACCGCAGACTGGTTAGCATCAATGTAGGAAAGGGCTACATTAAGCTGCTCTTCTGTTAAAGGAAGCCAGTTCAGAATTAGCTTGGGTGACCAACCTGCTTCGAGATGATCCATGACATCGTAGAGGGTGATGCGTGTACCTGCGATCGTCAGGCCACGCTCTGTACGGATAATTGCTGTTTGTCTATCGGATGCTGGAGTCATCTCATTAGCTTTATGGAAAGTGCCTCTATAATAACTTATAAAAAACAAGGTGAGCATTGCCCACCTTGCTATCTACTGAAGCTGTCGCTCACAAGCCCAAGTGGTATAGGTTCTAGATATACCAATAAGCCGTGAGCCACCGCTACAAGTACCAAAATCAGAAACTGGTGTGAGAGCAGCAACTCCATCAGGTGCTACTGAATAGTATGGATTGTTGCCGCTCACAGTTGACCCATTGGGATTGCCTACAAAAAATTGACGACCTCCCCCATATCCCTTTCTTACGCACGTCCAGAAACCATATCTTTCTCTACCTCTCAGGGTTCCAGCTAAGGAAAAGTTTGGTGGACACCAAAGAATCCCTCTCTGGATGGACATAGGAAGGAGTTAAGGGTCAGTTTCTGGGGAATTTCCCGATAGAGAATCAGTTTCCTCTTGCACTTCCAGAAGCACGATAGAATAAACTGAGCAAATAAAGCCATCATTTCGGACAAGTATAGACGAGGAAGAGACAGAATCCATGGGTAGAGTAGTCGGCATTGACTTGGGGACAACGAACTCAGTGGTTGCCATCATGGAAGGCGGTAAGCCAATGGTGATCGCCAATGCAGAAGGGATGCGGACTACACCTTCAGTGGTTGGCTTCAGTAAAGATGGCGAACTTGTGGTTGGCCAAATGGCCCGTCGCCAAGCCGTCCTGAACCCGCAAAATACCTTTTATGCCGTAAAACGCTATATGGGGCGCAGATATGGCGAACTCAACGCCGACTCCAAACGAGTCCCCTATACCATCCGCAGAGATGAAGTAGACAATATTAAAATTAAATGTCCTCGACTGAAAAAAGACTTTGCTCCTGAAGAAATCTCGGCGATGATCTTGCGGAAATTGGCTGAGGATGCCAGTCGCTACCTGGGGGAACCAGTAACTGGGGCAGTGATTACCGTTCCGGCCTATTTTAATGATGCCCAACGGCAAGCGACTAAAGATGCAGGGAAAATTGCCGGATTAGAGGTAAAACGGATTCTCAATGAACCTACGGCAGCATCCCTAGCTTATGGGTTAGAGCGGGGAGCAGCGCAAACTATCTTAGTTTTTGATCTGGGGGGAGGAACGTTTGATGTTTCGATCCTAGAAGTGGGGGATGGGGTATTTGAAGTCCGCTCGACCAGTGGGGATACCCAATTGGGAGGCAATGACTTTGACCAAAAAATTGTAGACTGGTTAGCGGAAAAGTTTCTAGAGACGGAAGGGGTAGATTTACGGCGCGATCGCCAAGCCCTACAACGACTCACCGAAGCCGCCGAAAAAGCTAAAATTGAACTGTCGGGAGTGACAGTAACGGAGATTAACCTGCCGTTTATTACCGCTACCGAAGACGGGCCCAAACATTTAGAAACTCGGCTGACGCGATCGCAATTTGAAGAACTTTGTGGCGACCTCCTCTCCCGTCTGCGCCGTCCCATCAAACGGGCCATGTACGATGCCGGACTTAGCCCCGTCCAAATCGATGAAGTCGTTCTCGTAGGCGGTTCTACCCGTATTCCCATCGTCCAACAACTGGTTCGTAGCTTCATCGACAAAGAACCCAACCAAAACGTTAACCCCGATGAAGTCGTTGCCGTTGGCGCTGCCATTCAAGCAGGCATTCTCTCCGGCATCGTCAAAGACGTACTGCTGCTCGATGTCACCCCCCTCTCCCTCGGTATCGAAACCGCCAGTGGGGTAATGAAAAAACTGATTCCCCGCAATACTACCATACCCGTGCGGCGATCGGACATTTTCTCCACCTCCCAAGACAACCAAACCTTCGTCGAAGTCCACATCCTCCAAGGAGAGCGAGAAATGTCCAGGGACAACAAATCCCTCGGTCGCTTCCGACTTTCCGGCATTCCCCCCGCTCCTAGAGGCATTCCCCAAATTCAGGTTTCCCTCGACATTGATGCCAACGGCATTCTCCAAGTCACCGCCCTAGACCGCACCACCGGCCGAGAACAAAGCATCACCATACAAGGAGCCTCTACCCTCTCCTCCGACGAAATCAACCAAATGATCCAAGATGCCGAACGCTATGCCCAAGTAGACCGGGAGCGTCGGGAAAGAGTAGAAAAACTCAACCGTGCTGAAGCCCTCATTACCCAAGCCGAGCGCCAACTGCGAGAAGCCACCTTAGATTTTGGGATGCAATTTGCTAACCAATACCGCCGAGATATCGATCCCATTGTCCAGGAACTGCGGGAGTATTTGCGCCGAGGGGATGACCGAGGAATTGACCAAGCAGGAGCTGATTTACAAGACATTCTTTACGATCTCAATCGCGAGGTGCGCTTGCGGATGAGCGAAGAAGAAGATGACGGCTTTTTGGGAACCCTGCGGCGCACTTTCTTGGGCGATGATGACGATCAATTCGATCGCCGCGAAAGTTACGATTATGATAATCCAGCCTATAAAACTCGACGGGAGTATACCCCCCCAGTTCGGAACGCTCCACCCGCAAGAAATTATCCACCCGCCCAGGATTATCCCCCAGTTCGGAACGCTCCGCGAGGACGAGACTATCCTCCTGCACAGGACTATCAACCGCCAGCAAGAGACTATCCCCCAACACGGGACTATCCGCCCCCCCGGTCAAGGGAAGCGAATCGCCCGCCAATTCGCGATTCTCGCCGGCCTTCAGAACCACCCAGCCGAGCCAGGTATAATCAACATAATGCCTATGAGGATGAAGATTGGGGAGATGATGATGAATGGCTGTAGGATCAATTAAAAATTAAAAATTAAAAATGGGTAAGGATCTCCCTATCCCCCATTCCCCCATTCCCCCATTCCCCCATTCCCCCATTCCCTCTCCCAGAACCCTAAGTGAACAAAACTATGCAAAACTTTCGGAACTATTATGAGATTCTGGGAGTTAGTCCTGAGACCCCCACCGACGAAATCAAGCGAGTTTACCGTCGTTTGGCTCGCCAATATCACCCCGATCTCAATCCTGGCAATAAGCAAGCAGAAGAACAATTTAAGGACATTTTAGAAGCCTATGAAGTCCTCTGCGATCCAGGGAAACGGACGGAGTATGACCAACTGAGCTTCTTTTTAAGAGCGCGTCAAAATAACCGCAAACGCAATAGTGGCTCCAAGTTTTCTTCGGCAGAAATTGAATATTTTAGTCAGTTTCCCACCTTCGATAGTTTTCTCGATAGCTTACTCAACCGTCGCCGAGAAGTGAATCAGGGAGAACCGATGGGCAAAAGATCGCGTCCCATTGAACCCAATGCCCAAGCCTATAGTCCCGGACGCTCTAAAGTTTATAGCACCGTCACCAGCGAATCCCGACCCATGAAACGGGATATCGAAGCCTTATTAACCTTGCCCCTAGAAAAAGCCTATCGCGGGGGAAAAGAGCGTATCCGCTTAGAAGACGGTCGTTCTTTGGAAGTAGACATGCCCCCCGGTATGGTGAGCGGTGAAAAAATGCGCCTGCGGAAGTTAGGCATGAATGGCGGCGATTTATACCTGAAAATCACTGTTGCACCCCATCCCTTCCTGCAAATTGAAGGGAATGAAATCTATTGTAAACTGCCCATTACCCCAGTAGAAGCCATTTTAGCCGGACAAGTTGAAGTCCTCACCCTGGATGGGTTAGTGAAAATGAATTTACCCCCAGGAGTGAAAAGCGGTCAAAAATTACGATTAGCCAATAAAGGATATCCCGATAACCGGGGCAGACGGGGCGATCAGGTGGTAGAAATTGAGATTCAATTTCCCACCGAATTAACCCCAGAACAACAGGAACTGTACGAAAAACTGCGAGATTTAGAAGATAATTTGCGCGAAGCCCTGTGGAAATCAGACCCTAAATCTTCCACTTAAACTTAATCTTTAAGCAGATTTTCGGGAGTGCAACCATCTTACTCCCTAGAGAAAAGGAGAAATCCCTTTCAGAGAGGGAGAGGGATAGAGCAATCTTAAAACTCCAAACTTAGAGGAGCGCGGGGAAAGGGAATCACATCGCGAATATTGCCCATTCCGGTCATAAATTGTATTAACCGTTCAAAGCCTAAACCAAAACCGGCATGGGGAACTGTGCCAAAACGCCGCAAATCCAAATACCACCATAACTCCTCTGGATTGATGCCATGGGATCGCATCCGATTTTCCAGGATATCTAGGCGCTCTTCCCGTTGCGAACCGCCGATAATTTCGCCAATATTGGGCGCAAGGACATCCATCGCGCGAACGGTTTTACCATCATCTCCCACTCGCATATAAAACGCCTTAATCTCAATAGGATAATCGGTAACGATCACCGGTTTTTTGAATAATTTTTCAGCCAAATAGCGCTCGTGTTCCGATTGCAAGTCTAAGCCCCACTCTACGGGAAATTCAAACTTATCCGGCGCTTTTTGCAAAAGGGCGATCGCCTCCGTATACGTGACCCGCTCAAACTGATTGTTAATAATATTATCGGCTGTTGCCAACACCGTATGATCGACCCGTTGGTTAAAAAACTCCATATCCTCCGGGCACTTCTCCAACACTGACTTAAACACAAACTGCAAAAACTGCTCCGCTAAATCCATATTGCCCTCTAGATCGCAAAACGCCATTTCTGGCTCAATCATCCAAAACTCAGCCAAATGGCGGGAGGTATTCGAGTTTTCCGCTCGAAACGTGGGGCCAAAGGTATAAACATTGCCAAAAGCCATGGCCATCACTTCCGCTTCCAGTTGTCCACTCACGGTAAGATAGGCCGGTTTACCAAAAAAGTCTTGGGAATAGTCCACCCCTTGCCCTTCAGTACGCGGCACATTGTTGAGATCCAAGCTCGTCACCGCTAACAACTCCCCTGCACCTTCACAATCATTCCCCGTGATAATCGGCGTGTGAACCCACAAAAAGCCCCGTTGTTGAAAAAATTCATGAACGGCAGCAGCACAGGCATTGCGGACGCGGAAAACCGCCCCTAATGTATTGGTGCGCGATCGCCATTGGGCGATCGTTCTTAAAAACTCAAACGAATGGCGCTTTTTCTGCAACGGATAATTCTCATCCGCTTCCCCATACACCACCACTTTTTCCGCCTTCAACTCCACCCGTTGTCCCTTCGCTGGAGAAGCCACCAAAACCCCTTCTACCTCCACCGATGCACCGGTACTCAAAGACTTTAGCACCTGCTCATACCCAGGTATTTCCTGCTCCAGAACCACTTGTAAATTGGCTAAACAGGAACCATCATTCACTTCAATAAACGAAAACGCTTTTAGTTCCCGTTTGGTTCTCACCCATCCTTGAACAATCAGGCGATCGTCTGGGTTGCCTTGGCGCAGAATTTCCGCGATGCGTTTTGCGGTCATAAATTTCATTTTCCTTACACTCTTGAATATCTTACCTATCAGTATGGGGGAAGATGCATACGAGTTAACACTTCGGCAATTGCAGGATCTCGTATCACAAACGCCTCAAATGTGCCCCTAGGACTACTGGTGATGAAGGGAAAAGGACTACGTTGATCCGATCCGACAAAGACATCAATATGATTACCCTTAATGGCACTGCCCACATCTGCGGCGAAGAAATAACCATCATGAATAATCCTCTCTCCATGGGTAAGCTGAATCTGTTGTCCTCTCGCCGCAGGAATATAAACCACAGAGCCTAAAGGGATTTGTTGGCGATCAACGGCTATGGTGCGATAAGGGACTAAACCATATCCACCCGCCCCATCCCCATGGGGGCCAAGGGCCACACCAAAACGGACTCGCCCTGTTTTTTGTAGGGTTTCAGGGGAAAGACTCTTAAAATAAGCCGAACAATCTAGCTGTAAACTCGACCCTCGACCAGCAAAATTATAGGTCGTTAAATTTCCCGCAAGATCTTGAACTTGAACTGTACCTTGTAGGGCAGCATAGCACCAATCTTGATGGGAAAGATAGGCTAGAGCGCGACCGGATGGATCGAGTAAGGGATAACCGTTAGTCGTTTCTTGTGCTTGATAAATATGGTAATAGGTAGACCACAAAGACAGAGTGGGGCCACTAGTGGGATCAACGGAAGGGGTAAGGGTCACCCAAGTTGAGCTAGGGGGAGGAGTTTGGGCGGTGTATTTCTCAGATGAATGGGTAAATGCTTCACTCCAGGCTGGATGTATAAAGTGAGAGGTACAAGCTAAGGTTAGGACTAAAGTCAGAGGGGTCAGTTTACGAATCATATTCAAAGGGATAGTCTGGGACGGCTGATCTGACGATCCTACTGGGGAAAAAAGTTCTCTTCCGGGCGACTGACAACCCGGCGACGCAACTGAAAATACTTTATTACAATCTCTTAATTTTTTATACAAAAAACCTCTAAAAATAAATAAATCGCAATTTTTACACAACTGATTTGGTTTGGGTTTATACTAAAAAAGAATTCAATCTCATCAGTAACTTCATTACCCATTCATTTTCTAGGCTTAAACTCATGAAAGTTAAAATGATTTTACCGGCTTTAACTGAAGCCCTTAGTCCCCATTGGCGGCCGATTAAATATTCCCTCTTTCCCCCTTTGGGTTTAGCGACGATCGCCTCGTTTTTTAGCCCAGAAGACGAAATTGATTTACAAGATGAGCATGTGGAAGCCCTGAATTTAGACGATCATCCCGATTTAGTCGTGATTCAAGTCTATATTACTTCGGCTTATCGAGCCTATGAATTAGCGGATCATTATCGTCCAAAAGGCGCTTATATTGTTTTAGGGGGATTGCACGTAACAGCTTTACCCGAAGAGGCACAACAGTATGCAGATACCATCTTTTTAGGGCCAGGAGAGGATACTTGGCCTCGTTTTTTAGTGGATTTTCGGGCTGGTCATCCCCAAAAGCGATATGTTTCTCAGGAACGCGATTTATTGAGCGCTCCGCCCATTCGCCGAGATTTAATTAAGCGCCATTTATATCTGATGCCTAATTCAATTGTGGTGTCTAGAGGCTGTCCCCATCATTGTGATTTTTGTTATAAAGATGCCTTTTTCAAAGGAGGAAAATCTTTTTATACCCAATCCGTCGATCGGGCATTAGCGGAGATTGAACGCTTACCCGGACACTATGTATTTTTTCTCGACGATCATTTGTTTGGTAATGCCCAATTTGCGCGGGAACTCTTTACCGGGATGCTGGGTATGAATCGCATTTGGCAAGCCGCAGGAACGATTCAGGCAGTTTTACAACCTGATTTGTTAGAATTGGCGGTTAAAAGTGGTCTGAGAAGTTTGTTTATTGGCTTTGAAACTTTAAATGCTAATAATTTACGCCAACAGCACAAATATCATAACTTAAATCGGGATTATACGGCGGCTATTCGCCGCTTACAGGATTTGGGGGTGATGATTAATGGTAGTTTTGTGTTTGGCATGGATGAGGATGATGAGAGTGTTTTTGAGACAACGGTAGAGTGGGCAATTTCCCAGGGAATTGAAACAGCAACCTTTCATATTCTTACCCCCTATCCTGGTACGCCACTCTATGAACGGATGGTGAAAGAAGGACGAATTTTAACCCAAAACTGGGATTTATATGATACTCGTCATGTGGTATTTCAACCGGCAAAAATGAGTGCCGAAATGTTGGAAAGGGGGTATTGGCAAGCCTATAAAGACTTTTATCGGTGGAGTGCCATTTGGCAAGGAGCAGCGACTAAAACCAGTCTAAATCATCGCTTACGTCATTTGGTTTATGCGGGCAGTTGGAAAAAACTGGAACCCGGCTGGAATTTGCTGATTCGCGGTCAGCAACTGGCGAAAATGATGCCGCTTTTAGAGTCGGTTTTACAGGGTTTTAAGCGCTTTCCTACACCTGAGAATGCACCCCATCCCCAGAGAGGGGAGAAACCATTGGAGTTAATGAATTAGGGTTGCTCTAGCGGTTTCACAGTCCGCTTTGATTTGGGCTTTGAGGGCATCGAGGGAGGCAAATTTTTGTTCGGGACGCAGGAAGGATTCAAGTTCAACGCATAGGACTTGATCGTATAAGTCTCCTGACCAATTAAAGAGGTGAACTTCAATCGTTTGCTGGACTCCATTAACGGTGGGCCGGTTGCCGAGGTTCATGACTCCCATTACGGATTGAGGCTCTCTCCAGAGGGGGTTGCAGACGCGAACGCTGTAAACTCCGGGGCGAGGTAAGAATTTTTGTCCAGGCAATTCTAGGTTAGCGGTGGGAAAGCCGAGGGTACGGCCGAGTTGTTGCCCTTGGATTACTTTACCTTGGAGTTTGTAGGGCCGACCGAGAAGGCGTTTGGCTTGTAGGAGGTCTCCATCGGTTAAGGCTAACCGGATTTGGGAGCTGCTGATGCGTCCTTCCTGGCAGCTTTCCAGAGGGGTAATGATGACTTTGATACCCCATTGAGCGGCGATCGCCTGGAGGTCTTTTACGGTTCCTTGGCGTTGATGGCCAAAGCGAAAGTCTTCCCCAACGCTGATGATTTTGGCTTGCAGAGATTCAACTAAAATTTGCCTGACAAAGGCTTGGGGACTCAGACGAGCGGTCTGTTGATTAAAGGGTACAATCACCAATTGATCGACCCCCAGATGATGGAGATAGGCGGCTTTTTCTTCTGGAGGGGTGAGCAGTAGCTTTTTCTGGCCGGTTAATACTTCTTGGGGATGGGGGAAAAAGGTGACCACACTGGAATAGAGGTCACCGCTAAAGGGCCCGGAATGGGTAATGGGTTGAATGACTCGTTGGTGTCCCCGGTGAACTCCGTCAAAGTTGCCGAGGGCGATCGCCGTTGGCTTTAAAGCCGTTATCGGGGAAGCAATAGACCACACGCTTTACATTTCGCAATATAAACATCCCTATCATCGTAACAGGGAAAGCCCATAAAAACGAATCCGATTTTTAGGTTTCCGGGGGATCGGACGGGGGGGCAACCAGGGTTAAAGATAAACCTTCCCTAGCCATCAAGCTATCGGGGAAGCTTTGGGCTACATCTTCACCTACCTTATCCAAAAATTCATCATTATGGAGGGGATCGTGATGAAAAATAACCAATTTCTTCACATTGGCTGCTTTCGCCACTTTCACCGCTTCTTGCCAGGTGGAATGGCCCCAACCCACTTTACTGGCTTTGGGATGATTATATTCAGCCTCCGTATAAGTGGCATCATAAATCATCACATCGGCATCTTGGGCTAAGAACAGCACATTCTCATCCATGCGATCGGGAAAATGCTCTGTATCACTCACATAGGCAGCCGTATGGCCGCCCCAACTGACGCGATAGCCCACCGCTTCCCCTGGATGATTGAGGGGAGCATTTTCTACAAGTACATCACCAAATTTAATCGGTTTCCTTACTTCTATGTCATTAAACAGTAATTTCGATCCCATCACTTTCAGGGGGACGGGGAAATTGGGATGTAGCATTTGGTTATTTAGACGATTTTCTATGGTTTCTCCATTGGGAGCAATGCACCCATATATATTAAATGTATTACCAGGAATAAATGCTGGGGTAAAAAAAGGAAAACCTTGAATATGATCCCAATGGGAGTGGGTAAAGAATAAATGGCCTTCAACGGGCATATGCTTTAAAAGATATTGGCCTAATACCCGTAATCCTGTACCCCCATCAAAGATCAAACGATGACCCCCTACGCGCATTTCAATACAAGAGGTATTGCCTCCATAGCGAACGGTTTCGGGCCCGGGGCAGGGAATTGAACCGCGAACGCCCCAAAAATGAACGGTGAATTGTTGTTGTGTAAGAGACATAAGAGTTTACCGGATTCCACAACCTTTGAGCTAATGTGCCACCTGCATGTTTTTCACTAGCGTAACCTGAGACGTGACGTTTCGGCTCTGACGAGATCCTGAATCGATCGCAGAGTCCATCTTGATAGTTCGATCAACCTAAGATTGGATAGGGTAAATGCAACCCGTTCAGATATTGGCAGCCTGAAGAGCATGTCAAATTATAGTGTAAGGGAGTGAGGGTGATATAGTTTTGGCGGATTGCTTGTACATCTGTGAGTATGGGGGAGTCTGAGGGATTTTGAGAAGGGGGGTCAAGGACATCTTCGGTTAATTCTCCGGCCAGCCAATAGTAGGTTTTTCCTCTGGGATCGATGCGTTTTTCAAAGATTTCTTCATAGCGACGAGTCCCTTGACGGGTAAGGGCGACTCCGGCGATCGCCTCTGCTTTGAGAGCAGGGATGTTGACATTGAGCAACAGGGGGGGGAAGGGTTGGATAGCTTCTAGGGCGGTGACTAGGGAGACGGCAAAGTTAGCCGCGACGCTGAAGTTTTGCGAGGTATAACTGGTTAAACTGAGGGCGATCGCCGGAATTTTTTCAATTAACCCTTCCATGGCAGCAGAAACCGTTCCTGAATAAAGAATATCGGTTCCCAAGTTCGCCCCATGATTAATTCCAGAGAGGACGTAATCAGGTTTTTCTGGCAGTAGGGCAGCTAGAGCCAGTTTTACACAATCCGAGGGTGTGCCGGAACAGGCCCAGGCTTTCACCCTTGGATCGAAGACGGCATCTATTTCTTCAGCGCGGATGGGTTTATGTAAGGTGAGACCATGGCCAGTAGCAGACCGTTCCCGGTCTGGACAGACCACGCTCACTTCATGGCCAGCTTGTGCCAAGGTATTGGCTAAGGCGCGAATGCCTTGGGCAAAGATGCCATCATCATTACTGACTAGGAGTTTCATTGAAAGAGTTCGTCAAAGAAAAGTTCCATGGCGGCAAAGGAACGGCGGGCACTATCTGGGTTATAGGCCGATCCTTTGGAGGGATCGTTGCCAGCTTTAGGATTCGTAAAGCTGTGAACCGTACCGCCGTAGGCAATCAGTTGCCAGTCTACCCCAGCTTGACGCATTTCTTCTTGGAAGGCGGCGACTTCTTGGGGAGGAACAGCGGGATCGTCTGCTCCATGAAGGGCGAGAACTTTGGCTTTGATTTGTTTAGCATCTTCTGGGTTGGGGGTGTCGAGTCCGCCATGGAAGCTGGCCACTCCGGAGACTTCTGCACCACTGCGAGCGAGTTCAAGAACGGTTGTACCGCCAAAACAGTAGCCGATGGCGGCGGTTTGTTTGGAGTTCGTGAGGCGATGTTGTTTGAGGTAGTCTAAACCGGCTTGGGCGCGATCGCGCAATAATTCACGATTAGAGCGATAATAAGTTGCCTGCTCCTTGGCTTCATCGGTGGTTTCTGGACGAATGCCTTTACCGTAAATATCAGCAGCAAACGCTACATATCCCATCTGCGCCAGTTTGTCCGCTTGCTCTTTTTCAAATTCTCCTAAGCCTTTCCAAGCGTGAATAATGAGAACTCCAGGCCGTTGTTGGTCACTGGAGGGGTCGTAGGCGAGGTATCCTTCTAGAATGGCATCCCCTTGTTGATATTCCACCACTTCTGTATGGATGGGGGTTTGGGCTTGTCCTAGTGTAATTCCTCCTAAAAGTAGGACGCTGGTACAGACTAAGGCGAGGAGGAGAGTGTAGATTGGTTTTCTCAGTTTATTCATAGAACCATTTAATCTCAATAATTCGGCAGAGTTGCTTAGACAATCGCTGTTTTTTAACACATTAAGTTGATTTTGTCAACCGCAGTGATGCGTATTTTTGCAAAAGGACAAGTCATCCGTAAAATTACATATTTTTTCTCCAGGACACCAATATCAGTAAATCTAACGATTGATAAGATTTGATTTAGGGGTAGAGTAATAAGAACAGAGCATTAATCGAATAAAAACGAAGCTTGCAAGGCATTTTTCGGGTCTCCACTGCATTAATCACAACGATTATGTAACATTTTTTCATGTCTTGCAAGGAACAGGTGGAAAAAGAGAACCCGAATAACCCTCATGCTTAACTCAACTGAAAATACAGAATATACTTGCCGTTGTGCAACCCTCGAAGATGCCGATCCATTGGGACTTTTATGGTCTAAATTTGCCCAAGAGCGAGAAATAGCCGATCCATCTTTATCCATCAAGTCTGGTTTTGATTTTCAGGCTTATATGGTGCAGCAGTTAAACCGTCCCCTTAGCTGTGGGTGGGTGTTAGAAAAGAATATTGAGAACGATCCGTTAATTGTTGGTTGTGTGTTCGTCTATTTTTATGATGAAGCGCCTCCCCCTGATTTACCCCTGGAATGGCAATCTAACCATGAACTCAATAACCCCTTCAAGTCCCGGCGTGTGGGTTCAGTTTTGGGTATGTATATTGAGCCAGAAGATCGTAATCCCAACACCATTCACTTGCTGGCTGATGCAGCTATTGCCAAGGCTTATGAAATGAAAGTGAGCGATGTAGATATCTTGGTGTCGGCCGAGCAGACGGGTATCCACGCATTTCTAAGTCGGTTGGGATTTACCAAAGCTGCGGTGCAGTATACCAAACAATTGGCGATTGCCAATCCAGAGAATTTGCCCAGTTTACATCCCCCACATCCCGATTTAAAAGGTACAGAAAGTAGGGGCAATTATGCCATTCCACTCTACGATCCTCAGACCCGCGAATTGGCGAGAAATGCTGATGGAGAACCCCTATTTTTAACGGCTCTTTGTGATGAAAATGGAATCCCCTTGAAAACTTCCGAGGGATTGCCCATTTATCCTAATCCGGTTCGCCATCCTCACACTCAAGAATTGGTGTTTGATGCTAAAGGAGATGTACTGGTTTGTCCTGTCATCAAAGATGATAAAGGTCAAGTGCTGGAAGTACAAGGGATGCCCCAGTTTTACCCTCCTGATTATGAAATGGCCAATGGGAAATTACAGTTGAGAAAAGATGACAAGGGTAACTATCTCTTCTGTGATGTTGAAAGAGATCGTCAGGGTAACATCCTGCTTTCTCCTGATGGTTTTCCTGTATTTAAGCCAGTGAAACTCACTTCGCGTTGACCATTGAGTAAAAAGTGGCTGGCATTGCTACCCAGACAAAATATGAAGTTTTATGACAAAATCTCGGATTTTGCATAAAAATACTTCCCAAAACCTGAGTACCTTACAGAGGCTCTCACCGCTTCTGCTCAATCATCTGTTGTGCATATACCGAGGCTTAACCCCATGTCGTTCTTAAACTGGTTGAGAAAAAAATCCCCCAAAACCTCCAACTCCCAAGACTCTCAAACCTTCATTCTCGAACCCCTAGCGGTATCGTCGATGGATTTGAAGAAACCCCGGATAACCTTGATGTAGACAGCATTGACCTTCCTGACCTCGACCCTGGCTTCGTTGAAGAAGTCGATGCAGAAGAAACCCAAGAAGCAGAACCCGATAATACGGGTGAGGGGCCCCTCGCCCCTACAGATGAAGGCGAGGAAATAGACACTGCCGAAGTCGCCCATCTCATTCCCGACGAAGACATCGAAGAGATTGAGTTTATGACCGACTCCCCCACAGAAGAGGGTACAGAACCCAGCGAAGTGATTGATGCTGAGTCTGAAACCGACGGTTCCCCAGAGCAGGTTGCACAAGCTGCCACCCCGGATGCAACCTCTGAAGAAGAAATTTCCTTCATCACCGCAGATGAGACAGAAGCAGATGAACCTCTCGAAAACTCCCATGAACCAGAGCAAGTCATTGAGCAACTCGCTCAAGCCAAACCGGATTTTAAATTTGATTCTGGGGTTTTCACCGTTGGCGAAACCGGAGAAATTGAAGTCGAGTACCTCTTTGACGGCGGAAAATATCAGGGAGAAGTCGCCTTTTTTAGCTTAGAAGGCATGGAAGATTTCGACTCAGATCAGTTTATCCAAACTGCCGCAGAGCGTGCCCTGAGTGACTCTGAGATGGGTCATGTCGTGATTTCTGACAAAACAGAAGGCGCGAAATTCGAGGGCGCTCTAGGCGAAAAAAATTGGAATCAAGGGGAATTTTCTGGCGTGAAAACCGTGCAGATGCGTCCTGGGGATACCTTTGGGGTGATGCTTGTTCCCAATAAGAGCATACAGCAGGTGTTTGATAATCCCAGTATTGGCGGTTCCGGTCGTCCCTTATTCTCTCTGTCTACCGCTAATCCTGATGATGGCTTCCATGTAGGCCAAATTGCCGATGTTACCGGCGATGGCAATACGTTTGTGATGGAAGATATCCGTGTCGATGGCAAGAGTGACTATGATTACAATGACATTATTTTCCGCATCAAGGGCGCGACGGGTAAAGCGGTTAACCTGGATGACGTGATTGATGCTGAGAATGACTGGCGCGAAACGGAGTTAGGGCAAGAGATTCTCGATTATGTTACTGACAAGGGTAGGGGCGAACGGCCGTTCGCCCCTACATCAGTGGTTTTAGACCCAGAAGAGCCTAAGCCAGTGATTGAATTATCCGAGATTTTCGCCGTCGCAGAAGATGAAGAGGTGACTTATGAGCTGGTAGCAGGGGGCGATGTAACCAAACCCTTACCCGATGATGTGCCGGTAATTCCGGGGATTGAGGATACGGAGGCCAGAGAAATAGAAGCTTTTGCTAGTTTAGAGGGCGATCGCCTCCAAATCAACCCCCAAGACAAAACCGAAATCACCGAAATCGCCGTCCGCGCCGTCTCCGAAACCGGAGAAAGCGCCATCCACACCATCGAAATTGTCAACAACAACGTCTCCGCAGAATCCGTAGAAGCGCTGAACGCTGGCTTACAGAAAGTTCAAGCAGCACTCAAGGAAAATCCCGATAACCTCATCGAAATCCTCGAAAATCCTGACCTTTTGCCCGTTGTCGAAGAAGTCTTCATCGAACTTGAAAACAACTTTGGCACAATTTACAACGTCCTAGAGCGCCCCGACATCCTCGAAAAAGTCGGCATTGCTCCCGAAGCCGCACAAACCTTTAACGCCATTATCAAAAACCCCGAAATTGGAGAACTCTTTGGCTTACCCAGTTCTCTCCAAGAAGCCTTTACCAACGAAGACTTTACGCAATGGGACAACTATCTTATTAACGCCCAAGACGCAGCCTCCCTAATTTTACCTGATGCGCCTGACATTCCCGTTGCCTTTCTTGACTTTGCCGGAGACCATGGAGAAGACGTTACCGAAGTCTTCGAGTCCGTTAATCCCAACAACGAATACGAGACATTAGGCATAGAAGGCAATAATTGGGCACAACAACTCATCGCCTATATCGATAGTCTCCGCGATGATGCCGGATTACCCACCACCATATCCCAATACACCGATAACCCCATTCTATCTTCGGCGGTTGATACTGGGGCAGGTTCTCAAATTGACTTGTCTAGTGGCCAAAATCTGGGTGAACCTGCCCCTACAAACAATACCAATAACCCGGTAGGGGCGGGTTTTTCAACCATCCCCAACACCAACCCAAATCTCCCTGAACCCGCCCTTTCCCCCACCATCAACGCGGGAAATGTGCGCGGTATCGTCAACCTCAGTTTCGACTTAACCCAAATTGACGACCAAGGGCAAATCACCACCCGCTACCAACTCACCCCAGAAGAACAACTCGCCCTGCAATACGCTCGCGATAACAACATCCTCCTCGTGGTTGCCTCCGGAAATACCGGCGATGCCATGTCCGCCTTGGGACAAGCTGCCGATGAATTCGACAACATCATCACCGTCGGTGCAGTCAACTCCACTCAAGAAGTTGCCGACTACTCCAGTCGCGGCGAAACCCTCACCCTGGTTGCTCCTGGGGGAGAACATAAAAATAACCCCGATGCCTTCGTGGGCACATCGCGGGCAACCTCCTATGTTACCGGAGCTGCGTCTTTAGTTTGGCAGGCGAATCCAGACTTAAGTTACCAGCAAGTCAAAGAAATTCTCGTACAAACCGCCCAAGACTTAGGCGAAGAAGGCTGGGATAGCGAGAGCGGCGCGGGCTTACTCAACGTCACCGAAGCCGTGCTGATGGCGGGTTTAATTGCCCCAGAAGAGGTGGTTAAGAGCGAAGATATCGAAATCACATCCTTTACCGGTGAAGGGCGGGTTGAAGTGCTTCCTCGTGCGGCTGGAGAAGCCACCGAGCAGGCGATACAGAGCCTGACAGCTACCCAGAATCAGTTATTGCAGCAGTGGCAAACCTTATCCAATTTGGGCAACCCTGATTTAACCTTAGAGGACTTGCAAAAAGCGCTGGCAGAGCAGAAAACCCAGGCATTAGAGCGCTATCAGCAGGTAGACACCAATGCCGCCATTTCCCTTGCCGAGTCAGAGCAGTTAGCCGACGCTTTGGCACTGGCAACTCGCCATCATCAACTGGAGTTAGGGCGCTTGCAAACCTTGCAGACTCGCCAACAGGAGTTAAACGAACAGTTGGCAGCGTTGAAGGAAGAGCGCGAGAAAGCAGTTGAAGGGAATGCCGAGCAAATTGAGCTACTCGAAGAAGCCATTGCTCAGAGCAAAGAAGCAGTGAAAGACGCGCTGGCGAAACTGCAATACCAATTAGTTGACCCCGATACTTTACTGGCTGACCCCGATGCAGTGCAAGCTGAGATTGATAAGTTGAAAGGGAAAATTTCCCAGTATCAACAACAATCTGCGGCTTTGAGAGCGACTGCTTCAAGTTTCTATCAGCAAGGAGCGCAGCACCGGCAAACACAGCAACATCATACTCATCTTGCTCATAACTCTTGGGCAACAACTCGTGGTTTTTGTGGGCGTATTCTTCGCAAGCGAGATACAGCTAAATACAATCACCACATGGCTATAGCCAATCAAGCTGGCAAAAATGCCTATAGTGCTGATTCACAAGGTCATATCTTGTCAACAAATGCCGCGAAAGTCGAGCAACTAACTGCTCAGATGAATCATCAAACTGATGTTTTGAGCAGTTATCAGCAACTGGTGCAGAATAATAATCAACTCCTGTCTCAACTTACCGGTGAGTCTCAAGATGCCCATCAAATCTTAAAAGCGCTGCAAGAACAGGCAGAACAAAAGACTCAACTGGCAGAAAAATATTGGCACAAAGCAGCCTTAGCCGAACAACGGCGCAAGCAAAATCAAGATACAGCTAACCATCATAATAATTTGTCTCGGAGCTGGGAAGTCGTTGCTAATAATACAAGTAGTCGTTTCTTTGGCTTGAAACGTAGGACTCGACCTATTTATGGTTGGCGACATTATCCCGAACATATTGCACCTCGCGACCAAGCGCAACATCAAGCCAATATTTCTGAAAATGAACGGCGCGTTTTTGAACAATGGGCGCGACAAGCTCAAACGGAGGCAGATAACCTCAATCAACAAGCGCAAGCATTAGCAGAACGGGTGGCAGATTGGCCGGAATTGAAGCAGGGAATTCAATATGAAATCAATGCTAAAGAGCAAAAATTGCAAGCAGAAGAAGATTTACTCGCTTTGCAAACTCCGGTGCAACGGCAACAACTGGAAACCCTGGATTTACAGATTCAACAAGCTCAGGAAGAGTTGGCGAAACTCGAAGGGGAGCAGTTACCCAGTCAGGAAGATAAAGCTAGTGCCACAGAAACTCGGTTAACGGATTTGCAAGAGCAATCTAAAGTGAATCGCGAGGAACGGAAAACTACTCAGAAGGATTTACAAACCTTCCTGGAAACCTATGGTTATCTCTTGCCCTATCCAGAGCGCTTGCAAGCAATTAAAAAGCAAATCCAGCAACTGGAAAATGAGAAGATTCGCGCTCAAGAGTTGTTGATACAGTTGGGCAACGCAGTAGCGACGAATCCGGATTTAGTGGAGCAATTTGAAGCGGTGCAAGCCTATTTAGCCGATATTGCTGAACAATTGGATTGGGCGAAATTACAGGAAGACCAGATTAATTGGTCGGCTCCCCAATCTCCGCAACGGTTAGCGCTTGCGAAGTTGATTGAAGAGTTGGAAAATCGGCGCGATAATTTACCAGAAACCAATTCTTTGCCGTTGCAAGAGTATATCGATTTCTTGCGGGAAATGGAAAACCGCAGCACCAGTTTCTTGAATGGCTTTGACGACTTGCAGGAACGTCTGGAAGTCGCGCAAGTAGAACAAACGGAAGCTAACAAAACCCTGGAGCTATTGCAGGGAGAATATCGCCAGTTGGGATTGGAAAAAGCGGCGATTGAGGAAGAGAAGTTAATTGAGAAGCAAGTTGATTTAGCTAATCTACCAGAAAATAAAGCTCGTTTTACAGCGATTCAAGCGATGAATGCTGAGGCTGATTTAGAGGATGCCATTGCACTCAAGCAACAGCAGATTGCTGAGACTAATGCAGCTATTCTGAAAACTCAAGAAGAGATTAAAGGGCTTGAGGATGATTTGGCGCAGTCTGAACAAGACAAAGTTGGGCAAGAAGGCTCAATTTCGGATAAGGAAGCTCAGATTGAGAACATTGAATCTGAAATTGCGGATACTGCGAGCAAGATTGCTGATAAAGATGCGGAAATTGGCGAAAAACAGGCTGTTTTGCAAGGGTATCATCAGCAGATTCAAGATGCGAACGCGGTAACTCAGAATTGGGAAAATAAACGGCAGCAGCATCAAAATAATGCTAATTATTGGAATGGGCAAATTCATACTCAAGGAATTGTCGGTTATCGTCGTTTGTGGATTCTGACAATTCCTGTTTATGGTACAGTCTACAATCCTCAAGCTGAGGCTAACCGGAATGCAGAACTGGCTGCGGCTCAAAATGCGGCTCAACAACGGGATATTGCGGCTCAAGATGCCCAAAATCTGGCGACTCAGTTACAACCGAAAATTGCGGTAACTGAAACTAAGATTGCTGATTTGGAAACGGAGAAACAAGGGTTAAAGACTCAAAAAGCGGCCCAAGAGACTCAATTGGCGAATCAGCAGCAAGCCTTGGAACTGTTGAAAACTGAGTTATCCGAAATTGAGGATAAAATCACCAATATTAACTCTGATATTGCGGCGAATGAAGTCAAGATTGAAGACTTGCAGGCACAACGGCAAACTCATGAGGAAGAGCGCGACTATTTCCAAGCGACTCTGGATGAAATCAATCAACGCATTGCCGATAAAGAAGTGGAAATTGCCGACAAATATCGGGAAATTGAGTTAACCGATAGCTATCTCCGGCAGATGAATACGGAAGTGGAGCGTCTGGAAAATCGGTTGACGGTGCTGAATGAAGCGGATGCGTTGGAATCGGATTATCAAAATGCGGCTGATGCTTGGAAAGAGGCGCTGGAAAATCAAGTTAAAGCCACTGAAGAGTTGGTGGAAATTCGCCAGCAAGGAGAACAAGACCGGCAAGCGTTGTTAGGGTTACAATCAGATTTAGCCCAGACTCAAACTCATCTGGCAGAAGTGACGGCAGAGCAGGAAGAATTGCAAGCTGAAGTTGCGGATGCTCAGAAAGATTTAGCCTTTACTCAACATCAATTGCGGACGCAAGAGTTGCAGTTGTACAGCTTGAGAGCGCAGGATGCCCCCCTACGCAGTGCGGAAGCTTATTATTACGGACAAGCGCAATACCATCGTCAGAATATCTGGTATTGGAATGGGCATACTTATGCTTATCATGCCGGACATGCTGCGGCTTATCGCCAGAATTTGCAAAAAGCATCCCGGTTAGCGGAACAGCGCAATAATAATTGGCCGAAAATCCAGGAAACTGAGGCCAAAATTGCCCAATTGCAAGGAGAAATTCCACCGAAAACGGCTGTTGTGAATACGAAGCAAGCGGCCTTGGCTGAAGTGACTCCGAAAGTGACTCAGTTGACGGCAGAAGTGGCTCGAATTGAAGGGGATATGGCCCCGATTGTTGAGCGGCTTAAACCTCTGCAAGAGGTGGAAAAGGCTAAATTAGCGGCATTCCAAAGGGCGGTGAATGAGGCGACTGATGCGGCGGATGCGTTGGCGGAAACGACCTCCGAACAAGCCGAAGCGCTGCAACGGATGATTAGTTTCGGGGTATTGGGAACAGAGTCGGATGTGGATTTCTTTGCCACGGAAGTAGAACCCAAGGTTAATGAGTTTATCGAGCAGTTGAAAGCCCGAAATACCCAATTAACCGTAGGGGCGGGTTCAGGAAGCGGCTCGTCTAGCGGCCAAAATCTGGGTGAACCCGCCCCTACATTAACTGCGATGATTGCTGATTGGGAAGATGAGTTAAATCGCACTACGGATGGGGTGAGTCGGGAAGTGTTGAGCGAGTTAATTGCAGAAACGACGGAGCAGCGCGATCGCCTCTTAACCCGCCAAAATGATAATAATGATATCATCGCCGCTCTCACTACCCGCCTCGAAGAAGCCACCAACGCCATTCAACCCTTGCGTCAACAGCAAGAACTGGAAATTCGCCAACAACTGGAAACCAATGATGAGCGGTTAGCGGCGCTGGAGCGTCAATTAGAGACGGAAGAAGCCACAGAGACAGCATTGAGCGAGGATACTATCTTAGCTTACGCGCAATTGGGCGATCGCATCCGGCAAGACCTGAGCGATGCAGCCAAAGTCTGGACAGAACAACTGCTGGAAGGACACGCACAAACCAAGGAAATTGGCGCAAGTCAGCAGGAATTATCCCAATCTGTGGATGATTTGGTGGCGTATATTGAGGAGAACTTGGGAGAAATTGATGGAGAGCGCGATCGCACCTTAGCCAATTTGCGCGATGCTATTACTACCCTGGAAGTTGCTGCTCCCCTCTATGACGAACTCGAACAAGGGCAAACCACCTTAACCCAAGAAATCGACAAGCTCAAACAGTGGATAGAACAAGATGCCAAACTCTGGGAAGAAATTGCCCCCATTGCCGAGCGCTATGGTGCAGAGTCCGAAGAGTTGGAAGCTTATCAGAAGCAGTACGCAATCTACAAGCAACAGGATGAAGCGCGGGCACAACAATACGAAGCTCAACGGCATCAGCATCAAATGAATGCCAATCATTGGAATAGCCAGATTTGGACTTGGGGTATTACGGGTTATAACAACTCACGCTATTTCTTTAATTGGATCAAGAGAAGGCGTACCCCGGTTTATGGATGGATTCACAACCCCCATGCCGAAGCTCAACGCAATGCCTCTCAACATGCTGCCAATGTTGCCGCTCAACAACGGGATGCCGCCTTACAACTACCCACCGCTAAAGCCTACCGCACCCAGTTTGTAAACAATTCTCCCGATAATGGTACAGCCATCGACCTCCTGCAAACCGAAGCAGAAATCAACAGCCAAAAATACAACAACCAACTCGCTCAAGTCAGCGCCGAACTCGCGCAAACCAACGCCCAAGCCTCAGCCGCTCTTGCCCAAGCCGACTGGTACGAAAAACAAGCCGCCCACCACTGGCAACTCAGTCGCAAAAACGGCCCCACTTGGACAGAACAACGGAAAACCTGGAAGCGCGGTAAATCCGGTAAGAAAAAAGAGCATTGGGTTACCCTCACCCATGTCGATCATCACTGGATTCTCTGGGATACTTATACCAAATATGCCCAACAACTGCGCGAACAAGCCGTTCGTCAACTTGTTGCCACCGATAACCAGTCCCAGCAACAAGAGCGCTTAAAACCCCTGGCGGAACAATGGGCAAGCACCGTCAACGCTGTCAATGCAGCCGAGCCTTCCATTACCGCCAGTCGCAATTTAGTCGAACAGTTAGAAGCGAGTCGCGAACAAATTCCTGCTGCCCAGGAAGCATTGCAGCAACTCGAAGAAATCTTACCGGAAGTCGAACAACAGTTAGCCCAAGCTAAAAAAGAAGCGGATGAGTATAACGCCAAAGTTCTCGCCGAGTGGAAAGAACTCGAAGACAACGACAGCGAATATCTGCCCATTGTCGAAGATATTCTCAAAAAACGCGGCGAACTCAACCGCAAGTCCCAGGAATTGCAGCATCAACTCGCCGATGTCGAGCAATGGGTAGAGCGGCAAACTGTTGCCCTGACGACGGAAACCGACGAAGTGAACCGACTGCGCGAAGACTTAATTGCCCAACGGGAAACCCTGTCCGAACAAATTGCCCAATCTCCCACGGATGTTGACCTGCAAACCAAACAGGCGCAACTGCAAAATGCTCTGGGACTGCTGGACAATAAAGCGACCGTATTGCAGCAACAGCAACGGGCATTCAGTCAAAAACGCACCCTCTTGACTGCCGAACATGAAGTCATTCTCGCCGAGCAACGGCTGCTCGATGCCTATCTCACCTCTCCCGGCGACTTGGAGCAGTTGCAAAAACAGTTAACTGATGCTCGTGCAGCCCTAGCCGAAGCCCAAAGGTTAGCCGAGCAAGCGGAAGCCAGCAGCAAGGCGCTCACGGCTCCGTTGCAAGAGGTGCAAGCCGACTTATTGGCGCAAAATGACGAGCATTTACGCGCCGCCAAAGCACATCAGCAAATTCTGCGCGACTTGTTGGAAGCCACGGAATTGAACGCCAACTATACCTTGCAAGCGGCCCAGAAACAACGGGAAGTCAATGACCTGGAATTCCAGATTCAGCAACGGTTACAGCAGATGATTGACGCAGGCAATAAGGAGGCAAAACACCTGCTAGATGTAGCCCAGCACAATGATATGGCAACGGCAGCCGAAATCTACTATCGAGATTACAGCGATATTGCCAGCGATACCGGGGGCAGTTGCGCCGGAGGTATTGCCCGCCCAGAAGACCGCGCCCTAGCCAACCGCTACTATCACGAAATGCTGACCCACCGGCAACTGCAACAACGCGCCCAAGCGCAAGCCAACCACTTCGGCCACCTGAAGCGCACGGCGGAAGATCAGAAGAATGCGTTGCAAGCGCGACAAGATACAGCAGCGAAAATGCTGAAAGACATTAATGACCGCATTGCCGAAACTCAGGAAGAGCGGGAGCAGAAACAGCAAGAGTTAGCCGTTGCCCAAGCCCGTCTCGATGGCATTACCCGCATCCGGGAACAAACGGAGCAAACATTTATCACCCTGGTAAATTTAGAACAACTGAACCTCGCCCAAGCGCAGTTAGAGCAAACCATTGCTACCGAGCGGCAAAAGGACATCGAGAAAGCGGTAGAGGAGCGCTTGGAGCGAGAAGCCATTGAGCTAGAGCGTCAACGCTTAGAAGCGCGAGCCAAGTTGGAGCAACTGGAGCAGTTGCAAGCCGAAGATGCCCTGTTGCAAGGGGTGAATGCGGTGCGCTCTGAAGTGGGTTTAGATGGGGTTGAGGGCGACTTTAACCCGGTGCAGGTGCAGTCGCAAATGGCGACACTGTTAACCCAGTTGCAAGACTTGGAACAGCAACAACCGGATTTACCGGATGATCTGAAGGCGCTGTTGGCTGAGGTTGAGGGCGATATTCATGAGGCGTTGCAAGGGAAAGAAGCAGCAACTATTCAGGACAATCTGTTTAAGGTGATGGGCGGTTTAATTGGCCAAGTCCAACACTATAAAACCGAGATTCATCGCATTGAGCTAGAGGAACAGTGGGATATTGCCCTGCTACAAACTGCCGAGAAAGATGTCCAGAAAGCCTCTAAAGATTTCCTAAAAGAATTGCAGCGAATGGAAGAGTTGGACGGTGAAAAACAAATTATCGACCCGCTCTATTTGGAGACATTAAATAAAGTCGCTCTAGCCGAGCAAGCGGTGGATATTTCCAACGAACTCGCCCAACAATCGAAAGAGATGTTGGAGCAAATTATCAAACAACGGGTTGCCGAACGGAAGGCGCGGAAAAAATACTTCTGGAACAGTACATTGGGACTGATTTCGCAAGTCATGACTGTCCTTAGTACCATTGTCTCTATACTCAGTGTGTCCTTCCCTGTATTGATTCCATTTGCCATTGGTTTAAGCCTGGCGACTGCCGGAATTACTGCGATTCAAGCGGCGATGAATGGAGATTGGTTAGGCGGTATTTTCAATGTAGTAATGGCTGCACTGAGTGCGGTAACCGCAGGCATGAGTAATACGCTGACAGCAGGCGCTAAATTTGCCCTGCAAGCTTTACAGTCAGTTGCTGCTAGTGCCTTTACTCGCGTTCGGGCGCTGATGTCTGGTCAGAACATTTTTAACTTCTTTGAAATTCTCAGCACTATTGCGAGCGTTGCTGCTTCGACCATGGGCGGCTTTATGGGCAATTTGAGCGAAACGACTCAAAAAATTATGCTCTCAGTGATGCAAAGCTTGCAAAAAGCGCCAGAGATGATTTATGGAGGGATTAAGGCAATTAAAGATGGCGATTGGTTGAGTGCAATTGGTAATATTTTCAATGCTGTGGTTTCAGTTGGTCAAAGTTTCGCGGGCAATTTCAATAGCACTTTGGCTAAAGTTTTGGAACTGACGGGTAACGTGGGTAATACGGGTCTGGTAGTAGCTGGCGTGATTAAGGATGGTGGTATTGAAGGGTTGCTTTCTGGTCTCAACAGTATCTTGAATATCTGGAAAGACGATCTCGTTGGTTTGGTTGATAAAATTTCTGGTAAAGAGGAGTGTTGTGTACCTTGTGAACCTTGTATTGAAGAAAATGCTCAAAATGAAGAGATCGATGGCAATGATATTTCTCAGGCAATCGCAGTTGATACCAGTCAGCTAGAGGCACAGATGGATGGAGATGGACATATTTCATATTATAAACATCCACAAACAGGTAACCGCTACAATATTGATGAAAGTGGTAACATAGTTAGTGGCTGTTTCACAATAGGAAATACAGGTAAGACAGCTAAATGGACAACAGATCGTCCCATAGATCCTTCAAAACCAACAAAAATTATTATTCATGGCTACCGGGATACAGGTAACGACCGATGGGTTAGGGATATGGCTGATGCTTACCGCCAAAAGAATCCAGGTGATAATGTCGTCAGAATTGACTGGGGAGAAGTTTCCAATGATGGGCTTAATCGAATCCTACCATTAAATTATGGAGGCCCAGCTAAAGCCACTCAAGATGTTGGACTTGGAGTTACCCAAATTCTTAGTGAGATGGGTATTAACTTAGACAAAACGACTCTCATTGGCCATAGTCTTGGCGCTCAAGTTGCTGGTTATGTAGCGGAAAATCTCAAAGACACCTGGGACGGAAGTTTAAAAATTATTGCCCTCGATCCGGCAGGGCCAATGTTTGAAAGAGAACGTATATTGTGGGGGTCTCGTCCATCTGCTGAAAACCGACTCGATCCCAATGATGGGGATATCACGGTGATTCGTACTACCAACTTTTTAGGAGTTGGCAATACTAATAACTTGTTAGGACAGGGGAATCCTGAAGTTGGCGATCGGAATTTTTATTTACCAGATTCGGTTATGTCTCAATATCGGAAACTTAGTCACTCCTTGATTAATATTTTGGGAGGTGCTGGTAATCACCAAGTGGCTTATCGTTTCTGGATCGATCAAGTTAACAATAAAACTGATAACTTGTACAATAGTTTGCCAGATGGCTCTTACGATCTAAGTCCTTGAAATTATCAATCCCTCCTCAGCATTGAGTGCTGTAATGAAGTACATTGGAAAGATCCCCCCTAGCCCCCCTTAAGAAGGGGGGAATAAGAAAGTCCCCCTTTTTAAGGGGGATTTAGGGGGATCGATCTGCACTTCATCAAATCCAAAACTGCTGTATCATGACCCTCACACCCAACAACTTCCACCTGCCATACAACCCAAAACTCACACCCATTGCCAAACAAATGCGGCAAAATCCAACGATCGCAGAACGGCAACTATGGACATTTCTGCGAAACTTCCCCCAACGAGTTTTAAGACAGCGCCCCATTGGAAATTTTATTGTTGATTTTTATTGCGCGTCTTTAAAACTTGTCATTGAAGTTGATGGCGAAAGTCATTACACCGAACAAGGTAAAGCTTACGATGAAGAACGGACTCAAATTCTACAAGGATATGGTTTAACCGTTATCCGATTTACGAATGAACAAGTGTTGACGAACTTTGAAGGAGTCTGCACCCAGTTACTCAGTTTTGTATCCAAATCTCCCCCCTTTCCAAGGGGGGCAGGGGGGGATCTCACCGCTAACAACGAAGCGAGAATTCTTCAATAATGTCTCTAAGAAAATGCTTTGAACAGAGAAGATATTGGTGAGTTTTCTAGCGTTTGATCCCCCCAACCCCCCTTAATAAGGGGGGCTATAAACCCAAGGGTTTTGATGTCGAGTAAATGGAGCGTTAGCTACCAAGTGGAAGTTATCGACAAACCGGACTCGACTCCCCAATCTGTCCCCGAACCGAGTGCTGTGGGAACACTGGCGTTACTCGGTGTTTGGGGATTAAAAGGAATAGGTTCGCGCAAGGGGTGAGAAACCGGGTTTCTGGGTTGGTTTGGGGGGCGATAATGCCACCCATCCCTGGGGCGATCGCCTCTACCATAATCCAGACCTCGGCGATCGCCAATTCTTCATTCAATCGGTAGTATAATGCTATCTTACGAAAAACTCACTTTCCCTCAATAAAGCAAAACATCAGTGACTAACTTTAGTCGGCTAACCCCCGGTGGAGGTCTTGTTGTCCATGAAACAGCAGGAGGCCATACATTAGCCAGGCATGTTGGTATAACTGAAGCAGAGCTGGCTAACCGCTTGGCTACTCAGACGACTCTTCCTAGGGCCTCATCATTCTTTAATCGAGAAATTGCAGAACAAACTATTTCCGATGCGATGGATGCGAACCACACCCAAATTACTCATTGGCTGGCAATGGCAACAGCCCGACTATCAATCTACCATAGAGCTAACCAGGCGATCGGTATTAGTCTAGCTCAAAACGATCCTCATCCGGCCATGGCCCAAAACTTACGCATCATTCTGAGACGAGATTCCACTGTGCCACTAGGATACTATATTTTAACCGCTTACCCAGAACCATGAATATCGATCGCTTTCCTGCACTAGCTCAATTTTGTAGCTGTTACTTTCATCAAGATTGGAATTTAGATACTCCTGATGCATTAGGTGTTATCCACAACTATCTTCAAGATGAACCCATTACCCAAGTACAACAAACTATTGAAGATATAGAACAGTTAGTGACTCAGAACTTTGAAGCCAATCAATTAAAAGAAATTATGGTCTTTGAACTCAGTTGCTACTACGATCCAACCATTTATGGAATTTCCTATGCAGATTGGTTGCTTTGGGTACAAATCTCCTTAAAACAAGGCATTGCCTCGAAGCTGGCTCTTTCTATCTAGAGGGCGATCGCCGGTTTCTGGGTTGGGGGACGATCGCTCTTATTTAACAAATTTATGCTTTATTGTCAACCGTAGTGATGCGGAGTTTGGGTTGCTGTTGATCGGTTTGTCATCCAAGTTGGGTATCTTAAACCCATTGGAACACAGTTGAATCAACGGATATGCCCTTTATGAGTACCGTATTTGTATTTGAGGATAGTCGCAGCCAAAGAGCGGCGATCGTAAAATTACTGCGATCGGTTGGTTTCGATATTCTAGAAGCAGGCGATGGACAGGAAGCTTTAAGCCAAATCCAGCACCATTTACCCGATCTAGTGATTGCTGATATTGTTTCTCCCAACTTGAATGGCTATCAACTCTGCTTGGCTCTGAAACGAGACCCCAAAACTTGCCATATTCCCGTTATTTTTTGCACGGTTAAAAATCATGAGCAGGATCGAGTGCGAGGACTCACTATTGCCGATGGCTATATCGCCAAACCCTTTCAACCTCCGGAGTTAGTAGAAACCCTGATCGGAAAACTCTTGAGTCAGGGCAAATCCTGTTTTCATCCGACTCCAGCCGATGATTGGACAGAAGTAGGTTTAATGTGGTTGCAGGATTTTGAGAATCAGGAATGGGCACTGCAAGCCTTTGAACAAGCTTTAACATGGGAACCCAACCACGATTTAGCCGCCAAACTCAAGGCTTTTGCCCTAGGAGAAGCGGAAAAATCCCGCCCTTGTGAAGCTTGTCGCTTCTACTATGGCGGGAGTCCGGGGGGCAATTTATTGGTTTGTGCTATTCACCCTCATGGCCCTGAATCTGATGGTTGTCGAGATTGGGAATCGAAGTACCACAGTTCGAGTCAAGTGGCTTAGGCGGAACCGGAAATGTTGTCCATTACTCCTAACAGAGCTGGGGCTTTAGCCGCAGGCACGTTGGGAATATAGAAGTTTCCGGAGTAGAGGCGAGAGCGCTCTTGGGCAACCACGGTGAGGACTTGGCGAGTAGTTTCGGCGATCGCCGTGGTTTTGATATCGTAGGTTTGGGTGGCGATTTTAGGATAGAGACCGATACCGATGATGGGGAGCAGGAGGCAAAGGGCGATCGCCACTTCGCGAGGTTTGGCATCCATCCAGCCATCAACAACCACACCCGTTTCTTCACCGTAGAAGATATCGCGCATCATGGAGAGCAGATAAATTGGAGTCAGAATTAAACCGACAGCCGCTAAACCGATGACCACAGCTTTGAAGCCAGAGGAATAAACATCGCTGGTGGTGACTCCTAAGAAAACGCTCAGTTCTCCCACAAATCCACTCATACCCGGCAGAGCTAAGGAAGCCATAGATGCGGCAGTAAAGAGGGCGAAGAGTTTGGGCATGGTTTGAGCTAGTCCGCTCATTTTCGCTAGTGCTAAAGTATGGGTGCGCTCGTAGGTGGCTCCAGCCAGGAAGAACAGAGCAGCCGCAATCAGTCCATGGGAGAGCATTTGCAGCATTGCGCCGTTTAAGCCCAGTTCATTAAAGGAAGCAATACCGATGAGGACAAAGCCCATGTGAGAGATGGAGGAACAAGCGAGGCGGCGTTTGAGATCGCCTTGGGCAAAGGCGTTTAATGCTCCATAGACGATGTTAACGATGCCGAGGATAACGAGGACGGGAGCAAAGTAAGCGTGGGCATGGGGGAGAGCTTCCAGGTTCAGACGGATGATGCCGTAACCGCCCATTTTTAGCAGGACTCCCGCGAGAATCATGGAGACGGGAGCGGAGGCTTGGGAGTGGGCATCGGGAAGCCAAGTGTGGAGGGGGAAGATGGGGAGTTTAACGCCAAAGCCGATGATGAAGGCTGCGTAGGCGAGTAGCTCGAAGGCTCTGGGATAGTGTTTGTTCGCCAGTTCAGTCATGTCAAAGGTTACGGTGTCGCCGTAGAATGCCATGGCGAGGGCTGCAACCAAGATGAAGATAGAAGCTAATGCGGTATAGAGAATAAATTTAGTGGCAGCATAGAGGCGTTTTTGTCCACCCCAGATGGAGATGAGCAGGTAGACGGGGACGAGTTCTAGCTCCCAAGTGAGGAAGAATAGGAGTAAGTCTTGGGCTGCAAATACCGCGATCTGGGCACTGTACATGATCAGCATGAGGCTGAAGAACAGTTTGGGGCGGTGGTTGACGTTCCAGGATGCGGCGATCGCCAAAGTGGTGACTAGGGCACTCAGGGCGATCAGGGGCATGGATAGGCCATCTACAGCTAAAGACCAATTGAGTCCCAGTTGCGGTATCCAGGGATAGGATTCAGTCAGTTGAATCGTGGATTGTTGGAAGTTGTAGTGAGAGCCGAAAGCGTAGAGGGTCATTACTAGGTCTACGAGACCTACGCCGAGAGCATACCAACGGATGATCTTAGTGTGGCGATCGCCAATCAGAGGGATAGCTAGAGCCGCCACAAGGGGAAATAGAATGATTGCACTTAACCAAGGAAATGAATTGCCAAACATGATTGAGAATATATACTCATTACCTACTCCTACATTGTATGTACTTTAGTTAATATTTGTAAACAACGAATTGTTGAGGATTTTCTGGGTATATCCATAGATAAAAATCTATATATAGGGGATGACGCTGACCTAGACCTGGGAGGATTCCTCTACCTCTAGAGGGCTGTATTCCACAGAGAATCAATGTTATGACTATTACAGTTAATATAAGTTAATCTTCTTGTAGAGTTCAATTACACTGAATGAGAAGATTCAGGGAATTGGCCTTATAATTTACTTAAGTGATCGCGGACTTAATCTGAAGTTATCGGCAATCATTTAAATAAATAATCTAAGCCTAGACTAGGTATGGTGCTGTTATCCTGGATCATCTCCCTTGACAAGTCTCTACCCAAGAGCCACTCTCAAGAGCCACGATCGCCATAAGATTTCGTTCGATTTTTAAGCAAAATTACTTTAGTAATTTGTAATTTTATAAACTCAAATCCCCATAGGAGAAGTAAATGCAAATCGCAACGATCAATCAATCCTTTCAAAAGGAAACTCTTAATATCATTTTGGCTTCCACTCGTTTTACCCAAACCTGTGTCAAAGAATTTATCGATCAACAAGACTGCCATACCTATATTTGCCGCAATACTCAAGAGCTGTTACATAGTGTGCGAGAGAGATCGTCAGATTTGTTGATTTTAGACATCCTTTTTCTACAACATCAAACCCAACGATTTTGCTGGCGGCTACAAGATATTTATCCACAATTGAGGATTATAGTATTGGGAAAAACTGAAGCGGAGCTTTCGGGTTGCAATTGGGTGTATGAATATCCTAATGTTTCCAAAGCAAGCCTTTCTATAAATACCTCTAAAGTAAGCCAGTCTCCAATGACTACTGATTCTCAGCCTACACCCTCTGAGTCCCCCGATCTGTCTAAGCAAGACCTCTATTTAGGTTCGGTAGTCGGTGCAGCAGTGTTTGACTTGAGTGGTTTACCCCGTGAATATTTAGTCACAGACGAGGTAGATAATGTCAGTTGGGTACAAACGGTGTTTCAGGCTTTGGGACTGCGATCGCTGTTAATGTCTTCCTTACAGCTCGATGGCTTTCATTACGCCAGCACCTGTGCCAATGGATATCGAGCAGTTATCGTCAAACAAAAAGATCAATACCTAGCTCTATTGCTCAAACCAGACAGCGCCCATTCCGTCACCCAAAACCTGCTCAACTGGGCAAAAACCTTTGATCCAGATGAACTAAAACTTTATCCTCAATTCCGATTAGCTTAGTGGCTGTCCAGACATCCCTCAAATGGGTGGAAGAATATTTAAGCTATCTGATGAATCAATCATAAATCAGGGTTAAGCCAGTACCGATCGAGATTCGCGTTTACTTAACCCGATTTGTTGATTTATATCATGAAATTTATCTGAACAGATTTTAACTTTCTCCTCGATCCTCTTTAGGGGAAGATTCGGGAGAAGAATTATACAAAGCATCTAGCTTTTCACGGGCATCTTCTACAGTAATTGATCGCATCACCAATAAAGGTTCTTTGATCACCATTCCGGTTTCATCCAAAAACTCAGGATGAGGAACCTGATTAGAGGAGATCCGATGGGGATCTACTGGAATATCCTTTAACTTGGGGGGATAGTTGCGAGTGCTTTCAGAACCGAGGATCATCAAGTTGCGGATTAAGTTGCCAACAGCGATAAAGGCTAAGGCGGTGAAAGCAAAGACGTAAATTAGATGTAGCATTATTACAGATCTCCAAATTGAGTTTTAATCAAAAGGGGTATTGATAGGGAGAGGTTAGGGGCTAGGGAACCCATCAGATGATTGATCTAGTATGTCAAGGATAATCTCTATCATAAGCTTAACGTAAGTTACGTTTCTTTACATTCAGAAATTTAAGCTTAACTTAAGATCGATCACCCATCAGGGGGAGATGGGGAGATGGGGAGAAAACGGTTGTATCGATTCCAGAAGGGTAATTTTCTCGTAAAATAGAGGCGAATTGCCCTCAACAGCACCGAAACCCGGTATAATTCAATGGTTATCCCCTTGAGCATCAGCCCCACAGAATTGATCTAGACTCAATTAAGAGTGTCCCTTATTTGCGATCGCACGACCCATGCCTCCAGAAGACTCGAAACAACCCCAACCTATGGACAAAGAAGCGCCTCAAATCCATCTGCCTCGCACCAGTGAATCGGAGACGTTGAAAAAAATCCGCCATACCACCTCCCACATTATGGCCATGGCGGTACAGAAACTCTTTCCTAAAGCTAGAGTGACGATTGGCCCTTGGATTGAAAATGGATATTACTATGATTTTGATTGTCCGGAACCCTTTACGGAACAAGACTTAAAGGCGATCAAAAAAGAGATGATTAAGATCATCAACCGCAAACTCCCCGTACTGCGAGAAGAAGTGAGTCGGGAAGAAGCCAAAAAGCGGATCGAACAACTGCAAGAACCCTATAAACTGGAAATCCTGGACGATATTAAAACAGAGCCAATCACAATCTATCATTTGGGGGATCAATGGTGGGATTTGTGCGCTGGGCCCCATGTAGAGAGTACAGCCGATATTAACCCGAAGGCGATCGCCCTGGAAAGTGTGGCCGGAGCCTATTGGCGCGGAGATGCCAACAAAGCCCAACTTCAGCGCATCTATGGCACAGCTTGGGAAACCCCCGAACAACTAGCTGAATATCAACGACGCAAAGAAGAAGCGCTTAAACGAGACCACCGCAAACTCGGTAAAGAACTGGGATTATTCATTTTCTCCGATCAAGTGGGCCCTGGACTCCCTCTCTGGACCCATAAAGGCGCAACCATTCGCAGTTTACTAGAAGACTTCCTCAAACGAGAGCAACTCAAACGGGGTTATCAACAAGTGGTTACCCCCCACATTGGCCGGGTGGAGTTGTTCAAAACTTCCGGCCATTGGCAAAAATACAAAGATGACCTGTTCCCGATGATGGGAGAATCGGAAGCAGAAGGGTTTGTGCTAAAAGCCATGAACTGCCCCTTCCATATCCAGATCTATAAAAGTGAACTCCATTCCTACCGAGATCTTCCTATTCGGTTGGCAGAATTTGGCACAGTTTACCGCTACGAACAATCGGGAGAACTGGGCGGACTGACGAGGGTGCGGGGATTTACGCAAGATGACTCGCATTTATTTGTGACTCCAGAACAGTTGGATCAGGAATTCTTAAATGTGGTGGATTTAACTCTGAGCGTGTTTAAGACGTTGCGCTTAAGTAATTTCAGAGCCAGATTAAGTTTTCGCGACCCCAGTTTAGATAAATATATTGGTTCCGATGAAGCTTGGGAAAAATCCCAAAATGCTATCCGTCGGGCTGTAGAAACTTTGGGCATGGATCATTTTGAGGGCATCGGGGAAGCTGCCTTTTATGGGCCAAAACTCGACTTTATTTTCCGAGATGCCCTAGACCGGGAATGGCAATTGGGAACGGTGCAAGTAGATTATAATTTGCCAGAGCGCTTCGATCTGACCTATGTTTCTGAGCAAGGAGTTCGCGAACGTCCGGTGATGATTCACCGCGCTCCGTTTGGTTCTTTGGAGCGGTTAGTGGGGATTTTAATTGAGGAATATGCGGGAGATTTTCCCCTGTGGTTAGCTCCGGTGCAGATTCGGTTATTACCGGTGAGCGAAACTCAATTGCCCTTTGCTCAAAAGGTGGCCGAGCAAATGCTGAGTTACAATATCCGCGTGGAAGTGGATCGAAGCGGGGAGCGCTTGGCTAAACAGATTCGCAATGCGGAGAAAGAGAAGGTTCCCATTATGAGTGTGATTGGTGCGAAGGAAATGGAGGCAGAGAGCCTGAATATTCGCACCCGCGCTAAGGGAGAATTGGGAGAAATGCCGGTAAAAGAAGTGACTCAGAGGATGGTGGAGGCGATCGCGGGCAAAGAGGATTTCTAGGAAGCTTGGCACAGTTCAACCAGAGACTTTCTGTAATATCTCTTCCATTTCTGTTAATTCGATCGCCCCGGAAAAGCTCTCTCCCTTACCCTGGGGTTCTCCTGGGGCGAACAGGACGAAAAATGGAGTCCCGGAGAGTCCTAATTGAGTAGCGAGTTCTCCGTCTCCTGCAATGGCTGAGGGGGCGATCGCCAAATCTTGCTGAAATTGTGCTAAATCTAACTCTAAATCTTGGGCTAATTGCTCATACAGTCCATCGTCTAATCGATCCTGTTGGGCAAATAGGGCATCATGATAGGGCCAAAATTTACCCTGTTGACCAGCAGCCCAAGCAGCATAAGCAGCTTTTGCGGCTTGGGGATGAAGTGCAGTCAGGGGAAAGTGTTTATACACCAGTTGTACTTGCTTCTGATGCTTGTCCATGAATTGGGCAACGGTATCATGGGCACGGGCACAAAAGGGACATTGAAAGTCCGAAAATTCGATCAGGAAAACTTGGGGATTTTCTGCACCCATGGTAGGAGAATTGCCGATAAGGGTTTCCGGTTCCCGGTTCAGGGTGTCGAGAAAGGCTAGACGGTTTTGTTGTAGAGATTGTTGTTGCTGCTGTTGATAGGTTTGCACAGATTCGAGAATGACTTCCGGATGGTTGCGGATGATCTCTAGCACTTGTTGTTCGAGTTTAGCGTTAGCCGCTTGTGCAGGTAAAGTTACACCGCAGAGGGTGAGGAAGGAGAGGATCAGGGCGATAATCGCACCTTTGAAGAGGCGATAATGCAACGCATCGCTGGCGCGATCGCCAATTTTGTAGCAGTTAACCATGATTTCCCTTTCGTCAATTCAAGGTAGAGCAGTCATCCGATCTTTTGCCTAATTTTACCCGTCTCGGCAAAACTGTAATGATTTTTAATATAGGGCTGGGTTTGCCCTCTCCCTCAATCCCTCTCCCACGGGAGAGGGACTTTTCCTTCCTTCTCCCATAGCAGAAGAGCTTACTCCCCTTCTCCTGTGGGAGAAGGGGCTGGGGGATGAGGGTATTTTTGTCTATTAAACCGATTTTTATAAAAATTAGATATAAAAATTATTAAAAACTAGATTTTAGAGCTTCATCAGGAATTGGAAGCGATAGAGACCTAATAAACTCAGATAGTGCTTAAAAACGAGGGATTAAACCTGAAGTCATTCCGATCGCCCCTTGGATTTCCCCGGAACTTCGTTAATAATGCGATCAAGACAGAGCCAAGCAAGCCATTAGGAGAGAGCGATCGCTATGAAACTATCAGTCTATGGAAAAGGCGGTATCGGCAAATCCACCACAAGCTGCAACATCTCCGTTGCACTCGCCAGACGGGGTAAAAAAGTCCTACAAATCGGCTGCGACCCCAAACACGACAGTACCTTTACCCTCACCGGATTTCTGATTCCCACCATCATTGATACCTTGCAAGCCAAAGATTACCACTATGAAGACGTTTGGCCTGAAGATGTCATATTCAAAGGCTATGGTGGCGTAGACTGTGTAGAAGCGGGCGGCCCTCCCGCCGGTGCTGGATGTGGCGGTTATGTCGTTGGCGAAACCGTAAAACTACTTAAAGAACTTAACGCCTTTGACGAATACGATATCATTCTCTTCGATGTACTCGGTGATGTCGTCTGCGGTGGCTTTGCTGCCCCCCTCAACTACTCCGACTACTGCATGATTGTCACCGACAACGGCTTTGATGCCCTCTTTGCCGCCAACCGCATCGCCGCTTCCGTGCGCGAAAAAGCCAGAACCCACCCCCTACGGTTAGCCGGACTCATTGGTAACCGCACCTCCAAGCGCGACCTAATCGACAAATACGTTGAATCCGTTCCCATGCCAGTGCTAGAGATTCTCCCCTTAATCGAAGATATCCGCATCTCCCGCGTTAAAGGCAAAACCATCTTTGAAATGGCCGAAACCGACCCCACCCTAGAACCCGTGGCCAACTATTATCTCAACATCGCCGACCAAGTTCTGGCCCGTCCTGAAGGAGTCGTTCCCAAAGATGCCGCAGACCGCGACTTATTCTCCCTGCTCTCTGACTTCTATCTCAATCCTCCCAAGGAAGCAGTGAAGACGGAAGAAGAAGAACTCGCACTGATGATGGTTTAAGCGCTTGCCCCTCATCCCCTAACCCCTTCTCCCGCAGGAGAAGGGGAACAAAGAAGTCCCTCTCCCGTGGGAGAGGGATTTAGGGAGAGGGCAAAATCCCCAGTTCGGCCGGAAAAACAGTATCATGGCTCAACGATACCCTTGCTATTGGATTGACTGCTGTGAGTATGGCTTTTTTCGATAACTTTACCGCTTCCATTCGCCAAAAATGGCTGGACTATTTTCAAGCCAATAAAGCCTGGCTACTTCTGCAAATGGAAGTGAAGTCTAACAAAACGCCGGATGGGGGGCGTAGACCCGCTTCTTCCCTGATTTTAGGGGTGGTGAATGCCCTAGAGCCAAAATTGGGCAATTTGATGGTTCCCTTCTTCAAGCTCAATGCTGATGAAGATGCCTTAGTCGATGTATTGGGGTTAAATTTTGACCCGGAGCGGGAGTTAAACCCCAACGGAGAATCTCCCGCCATTTCTTCTCCCGGACAACCCACGGGCGTGTCTCGTTTGTTACCGGATGGAGAGGACGATCTATAACGTTAACTGATTGAAATCTAGGTTTATATCTTATGACTGTTGCACAACCGGAAACCAGTGCCCTCAATTTTGAGTGTGAAACTGGCAATTATCATACGTTTTGTCCGATTAGCTGTGTGGCTTGGTTATACCAGAAGATTGAAGATAGTTTCTTTCTGGTGATTGGCACGAAAACCTGTGGCTATTTCCTGCAAAATGCCATGGGGGTGATGATTTTCGCTGAACCTCGCTATGCGATGGCGGAGTTGGAGGAAGGCGATATTTCGGCTAAGTTGAACGATTATGAGGAATTGAAGCGGTTGTGCTTGCAGATTAAGCGCGATCGCAACCCTTCTGTTATAGTTTGGATCGGGACTTGTACCACCGAAATCATTAAAATGGACTTAGAAGGTCTCGCGCCGAAACTCGAAGCGGAAATCGGCATTCCCATCGTCGTTGCTCGCGCTAATGGTTTAGACTACGCCTTCACCCAAGGAGAAGATACCGTCCTCGCTGCCATGGCTGCTCGCTGTCCTCAAGGGGTGGAAAAATCGGAAGAGAAAGAAGAGCGCAACGCCATCCAACGCCTACTTACCTTTGGCAAGAAAAAGGAAGATGTGGCTAAAGAAGAATCGGAATATGTAGACCATCCTCCTCTAGTCTTATTCGGTTCTGTTCCTGACCCCATTGTGACCCAATTGACCCTAGAATTAAAGCGCCATGGCATCAAAGTTTCCGGATGGTTACCCGCGAAACGCTATACCGAATTACCGGTTGTAGAAGAAGGCTATTATGTCTCTGGGGTGAACCCCTTTTTATCCCGCACTGCCACCACTTTAATGCGTCGGCGCAAGTGTAAGTTAATTAGCGCACCCTTCCCCATCGGGCCGGATGGGACTAGAGCTTGGATTGAAAAGATTTGTTCCGTCTTTAATATCGAACCCAAAGGATTAGCTGAACGGGAACAGCAAATCTGGGACAGTGTGGAAGATTACGTCCAATTAATTCGCGGCAAATCGGTCTTTTTCATGGGCGATAACCTCTTAGAAATCTCTCAAGCGCGGTTCCTAATTCGCTGCGGTATGATTGTCCATGAAATCGGCATTCCCTACATGGATAAACGCTACCAAGGAGCGGAGTTAGCCCTATTGGAAAAAACCTGTCAAGAGATGGGAGCGCCGTTGCCCAATATTGTCGAAAAACCAGACAATTACAATCAAATTCAACGCATTTACGACCTGAAACCGGATTTAGTGATTACGGGAATGGCCCATGCAAACCCGATGGAAGCACGGGGTATTACGACCAAGTGGTCAGTGGAGTTTACGTTTGCCCAAATCCACGGCTTTACGAATACCCGCGACATCCTAGAATTGGTCACCCGTCCCCTGCGCCGGAATAACAATCTGAAGGATTTGGGTTGGGAGAAGTTAGTAAAGGAAGAAGCCAAGGTTTAGTTGATAACCCAGAAGCCGGGTTTCTTGAAGAAACCCGGCTTCTAGCAGCAATACCCTTGCTATTTTCTCGTAGGTTGGGTTTCGTTCCTCAACCCAACCTACTAATCAAGACTGCCCTCAAAATACAAGGTATCCATGTAGCAATAATCAATTTTATCATTGCTGGAGAGACATTTGGATTCAAAGGTGTAAATATATGCCTAATAAATAGCAATACAAATGTAGGGATTAGAGCGATCGTTATAGCTTGGCAATTACTAGCCTAGTAGCAATTCGGTTAAACCGTAACAATCGCCACTATCTCACCTGCGAGGGAGCGATCGCCTATACTAGAAGCAGCGAATGACGTGCGATTAAGGAAAATTTTTGTAAATATCTTTTCTGTGCTGTACCCTCACCAAGGAAACAACACCATCATCAAGCTTAAATCCTACTCGATAATCTCCCACTCTGACTCGATAATAACTTTCCGCATCTTTAAGTTTTGTCACATGACTAATTTCACTTAAGGCTTCAGCTTCTTCAATCGCTACAATAAGCGATTCAATTCTTTCATACAACTTGGAGTCACGAATTTTCAGCAAATCTTTCTTAAAGGTCTTTCTAAACTCAACGTCCACATCTACCCCTTCAGAATTTTAAATATTTCATCGCGACTGACGACTTCACTGTTCTCTCCTTCCTTAATGGCCTTTTCCATGGCAATATCTTCTAGCGCTTCTACCAGCAGTTCAGAAAACATCTCTCTTTCTTCTTGGATTAATTCCCGAATGGTGGCTTTCAGGAGTTGCTTGAATTCCGGTTTGTCTAAGGTAAGTTCAGTCATTGGTTTGTACAATGGATTACTTCTACTATAGCATTGTATTGTGTGGAAGGGTGTGCAAACTACAATATCGATTCAGAGCGTTCTGCCAGATCGGGTTCCGCTTCAATACAACCAATAAAACCAATTTCACTAAACTTTTGCAAATGGTTATTAGAAGCACTCAAAACTTGTTTGTAGTAAATATCTAGTGCCGATTCCAAGATTTGATCTAGGTTTTGTCGCGTTTCTTGCTGAATAAAAGCAATTTTTTGTTTTTGTTGTTCCGTGAGTTCAGTAGCAATTTCCATGGTATAATTGGGAATTAAGGAGTATAATCTGTCTTTTTCAGGATAGCACTACACTCACTCCGTGACTAGCGATAATGCGACCCATCGCTGACGAGATCGCCTATACTAGAAGCAGTGAATGACGTGAGATCGCCCAAAATTTCACGATCGCACCAGCCGAACTTCAACATTGAGATTTAGATGACTCCATTGGCGATCGCTCGTCAGAACCGGTTATGGTATTAGACCGTGACTTTGCGAAGTTCGACCTGACCGCCCTCAAAAACCTGTACCGTTAGCTGATAGCCTTCCATCAGCGACATTCCAACGAGCGGTTCTGCATCAGCTTCATCTACTGGAATTTTAAGCAGGGTATTATCCCAGACTACAACTGCTTCGTAAATGTCGAACACGCACTCGCTACCGCCTCCAAGCATTGCCCGACCTCGCCTTTTCCATTTCAGGTTCAGTTGAGCGATCGCATCAGGAGGCAATGAAAGCCAACCATTGAAGCCAGTATCTACGATCGCATCTTGCGTGAAGACTTGGCCATCAGCGCGACGAATCGAAAGTGGAATAATGGGGTCAAACTCGGCATTAACCAATCCCGTAATCATCGAGTTCTCCGGGCCCGTCCCCCAAATCGGCGAACGTGGCGAGAACCAATGCGAACGATCCAAATTTGGGCATCCGGACAACGAATTTCCAGGCGATCGCAAGCCGCCGTTTCGCTGCGATCGACTTCAAAATCTCCAGTTTCGATGTCTATCGCTACAATCTTGCCGTAGTTACCTTCCTCAACTTGTTGGCGCACCTGAGACTCATATATCTCATCACCTCGTCGGGCGAACTCTTCTTTACTGTAGCGAGGTTGTGCGATCGTCATCAGCTATGCTTGAGCTTCTACCCTTTAATTTTATCGCCTTCTACGGTTTATGTTCCACAAAATCAATTTTTATGTAGAGGGGAGAGTATCTCTGTAGAGTTTGCGAGGGAGCGATCGCCCAAAGGTTCACGATCGCACCAGCCGAACATCAACATTGAGATTTAGATGACTCCATTGGCGAGCGCGCCAGCGATGCGGAGCATTATCGCCTCTGTCTGAGTTGCAAGGAAGCGATCGCTATGATTCTGCTGTAGAATGAGCAACATTAAGATTCTTGGTTGATTCCAAAGAAACCAACTCCTTACCGCTACTCTCCTGTCTCTTCTGCCAGTCAGCAAAGATAGCATTAAAATCATAGTTGAACGCTTTAGAATGTTCTTCTCGAATTTTGTACAATTCTTCTAAAACTTCATCTTCCCACATAATTCTACTCTGCCATTAACTCATAGGGTGTACAAACTACAGGTAGCTGATATCCAAAATCGCTACAAATTTCCGCCAGTTTTCTCTGAATCTGGGCATTTGCAATGTGTTTACAATTCCAGGTTAGCATATAATCCAATTGGTGAACCGTAGCCACTGCAATATGTATAGCATCATCAGATGCTTTAGCTGGTAAATTACTTCTCGTTAAAAATTGTATCCCTAATTCCCGCGCTGTTTCAGTAATGTTCAGTAATGGAATATCTTGGATAATTTCCAGTCTCTTTTTTACCATTTCACTATCCCCTTGACTCGCTTCATCCCAAACCACTTGGGAAATATAAAGGCTAAAGTTCTCTCGACGTTCTTCCCACCACTTTCGGGTAATTTCCATATTTGCCATAACAATCAGATTATTGCTGGGTCTGACTGTTAGATAACCCACACAACTGGTTTCAATATATACCGTTTGAGTCATATCAATCTAAAGGCATTAGTTCGACTATAGCATTGTATTATGTGGAGAAGGCGCGATCGCCCAAAAATTCACGATCGCACCAGCCGAACTTCAATATTACTTAAGTAAATCTCATTGCTCTCTACTTCCTTAAACTCCATAAAGTATCCTAGTGAATGAATATCTCCCTATACACACTTAAATCATGAAAGGAATCTGGCTCGAAAATCAACACCTGCAACTGCGAACCGATTTACCAACTCCCACCCCTCCAGAGGGAGAAGCCTTAATTAAGGTTTTGCGTGCCGGAATTTGTAATACAGACTTGGAGCTACTCCGAGGATACTATCCCTATACGGGTATTCTTGGCCATGAGTTTGTGGGAGTAGTCACGGAAGGCCCGGAGAATCTAGTCAATAAACGGGTTGTGGGCGAAATTAATGCCAGTTGTGGAGAGTGTCTGTTTTGTCAGCGTGGAGAAGCCACCCATTGCCCAAATCGGACGGTATTAGGCATTGTCAATCGTAATGGTGCTTTTGCGGATTATCTGACCTTACCCATCAAGAATTTACACCCAGTTCCAGATACAGTAGAAACCCATGCAGCACCGTTTACTGAACCGTTGGCCGCCGCGTTGGAAATTCAAGAACAGGTATCCATTACGCCAGAAGATCGAGTTTTGGTGGTCGGTGATGGTAAATTGGGGCAATTGGTGGCTCAAACCTTGGCACTGACCGGATGTAACCTGTTGGTCATTGGTCGTCATCGGCAGAAATTAGAGAATTTAGAAGCCTTGGGGATTACAGTAGGATTTGCGGAGGAGATCCAAGAGGGCACATTCGATCGCACAGTTGAATGTACAGGCAATCCAGAAGGATTTGCGATCGCCGTTCGCGCCCTGCGTCCACGGGGAACCCTAGTCCTCAAAAGCACCTATGCCGGCCAACTCACCCTCGATGCTTCCCTGCTAGTCGTCAACGAAATCACCTTAATTGGCTCGCGCTGCGGCCCCTTTGACAAAGCCTTAGATCTGCTGGCGAACCATCAAATTGATATTAACCGTCTCATTGAGGCTGAATATCCCCTGAGCGAAGGTCTAGAAGGATTTCAATTGGCTCAACAAAAAGGAGTCTTGAAAGTATTACTGAATATGGAACCTCTATCTTGATAAACTCTGGTTTGCCACAGACTTTTTTAACTCTCCCATGAGGAATGCTCATCATCCCTCATTTTTTTGTGTTCCAATATACCAAAAGTAACCCAATAAAGATTTTTTCAAAAGCTTAAACTTATGTAAAATATCTCTGGAGTGATGTAAAGTTGTGCTTTCACAGGTTTTTCACATTCACCTTCTATCATGATTGACATGAGGAACAGAAAACATTGTATAAGATTTGTAGGAGCTGATATGTCTATTACTTTACCGTCTATCATCCAAGAAAAATTAATAACCAGCTTCAAATACTGGGATAATGGCGTTCAGGATGCCATGTCCTACCAAAATGAAATGTATACTTATGCTCGTTCTTACACTGAAGAGAAACGATTACAAGCTTATGGTTATGCCTGTGACATGGCTGAACGCAATATCAGAAGCTGCATAACCTATTCAAAAGACGGATACAAAGTGTGGGTGAATCTCAAGAGCCTAGCCAATCAGCAAGCCGATGGCGATCGCAACCTGAACTTCAGCCCAGCTTTTTCCTAGTCCTCATCTAGGAGGGTTCAAACAGTAATCTGGCAGCTCCTTGAATCCGAACCAAAGGTTGAACCGATCGCGGCAAGGGCGGAAGATAAATCACCGTTTGCTCAGGATCGACATCCAAAGGGTTCTTCGTCTCACTACCATAATTCCAAACCACATAGTTTTGACTCACCTCTAGTTCTCGTAAAGACACACTCAAGCGATTATGCTCGGCTAAAATAGCGGGTTGATTTTGAACCACACCAATAAACTCAGTATGTTGAGGATCTTTTAGTTTTTTCTGGGCTGTAACGACCCGTTTTCTCAGAGTGCGGAGTTCGCCCATAAACTCGGTACGTCCGAGAACATCTTGATATTTAATCCACAATTTGAACACCCAGGCTAACCAATCTGCTAACGCTGTGGGCATTTCTAGAAATCTCAGTAAATGCCCAGTGGGAGCAGTATCGAGGATGATTAAATCTTGCTCTTGACTTTCCAAAAGTTCCATCACTGCTAAGAGAGCCAAAATTTCATCAATCCCAGGGAAGGACAGGGAAACCAGTTTCCGCCAAGCTTCTGGGCCATAGAGCAATTTTAGGTTGTCTTGGTTTGGAGAGTCACCACTAATCATTTCAGCCAGTTCCCAAAGATAGGCTTCGCGAAACTGATTGAGGAGGACTTGAGAATCGATTTCAGCGGCCGTCAGGTTCGGGAGATCGATCGCCTGGGGATCGTGTTTTAAAGGCTGTCCAAAGGCATCTCCCAAGGAATGGGCCGGATCGATAGAAATCACCCGCACTTGTCTTTCGGGATAGGTTTGCGCCATTCCCCAGGCAATCGCCGCCGCCACAGTCGTTTTACCGACTCCACCTTTCCCCCCAATAATAATTAAGCGACGCTCTTGGGCCATAAAGTCGGGTAAACCCGGTGGAATGCGATCGGGCCAGATGACCTGAGCAAAAGTCATTTCCCCATCCTGGATCGCAACGGGCGACATCTGCGCGATCGCCCCATCTAAGGCAGCACTTCCCAAGGGGGGAGTGGCACATTGGCTAATCCCCAACAGGGGTAAACTTCCAGCCACCTGCTGAAATTGCGGTAGAATCTGCTGCTGCTCTGCATAGCGGTCTTGCTCTGCGGGGGATAACTCTGTCGATCCATCCACCAACCGGTTCACCCAAACCCCACCCAAGGGAATCTGTAACCCTTGCAAAGAAGTGACAAACCGTCGAGTTTCCTCCAAACTCATCGCTTCAGCAATACCCACCACGACGCAACGGGTACGTTCTCGATCTTGCAATAAAGCTCTTCCCGTTTGTAGATCGGCTTTCATCTCTTGTAAAAATTCATCTCCCCGATCGCCCTGATAGCGGCCGGTAAAGGCTTGACTAATAGCCCGGTGCTTTTCCTGGAAGAGATCCAGCGCTTCCAGGAACTGATCGAGAAAATCCATTAATCCTAATAAATTCAGTGCATGGCCGCTAGGGGCCATATCCACCACCACCCGGTCTACTTCTTGTTCCCGTAACAAGCGCTGAATCTCTAGAATTCCCATTAATTCATCGAGTCCCGGCCAACTTAAATCCCAGACGGGGGTTAAATCTTCGGCTGAGGCAAAACTGCCCCGTTCCACGAGCAGTTGTAGGACTTCACCGTAGCGCTGTTTAAACTCTTGGAGTAAAGCGGCTGCATCAAGGGCTTGCACTTCTAGATTAGGCAGATCGGGCAGAGACAGGCGATCGCCGGTTACTAAACATTGCAACACATCTCCCAGGGAATGGGCTGGATCAGTGGAGAGCAGTAAAATTTTCTCTTCGGGAAACCGTTGTGCCCAATAGCGGGCGAAACCGCAGGAGAGCGTGGTTTTACCCACTCCCCCTTTACCACTCAAGAGCAATAGTTCTAGGCGATCGTATGAATTCATATCAGTTATTTGCGTCCTAACTCCCTATGGTACAACCAGAAGGGTAATCCAGTTCCACTTTTCAAGATTAAGCGATCCATCCCTTAACTTCGCTATCGAGCAAAGGTTTTTCCAGTTTTACATATTCACTTTTCGCCGCTTGCAAGATATGTTTCATCTGCACAGGTTCATTATCTTCTGCTGCTAAAAATGCAGAATTCAGGGCAATATTGCGGATATTTCCTCCAGAAATACTCAGTTTTCCTAATTTATTCATATCTAGATCTTGAGTCGGCGTTTCTGGGGGAAAAATTCTGCGCCAAATTTCTACCCGTTGTTTAATATCGGGAAAATTAAAGGGAACAATAAACCGGATGCGTCGCATGAAAGCATTATCTAAGGCTCCTTTCAGGTTAGTGGTAAGAATGGCTAAACCTTGATAAGCTTCCATCCGTTGCAACAGATAGCTCACTTCAATATTTGCATGGCGGTCATGGGAGTCTTTGACTTCTGAACGTTTTCCAAACAGAGCATCGGCTTCATCAAATAATAGAATTGTTCCCCCACTTTCGGCGGCATCAAACACGCGGCGCAGGTTTTTTTCCGTTTCCCCAATGTATTTACTGACTACAGAACTAAGATCGATTTTATATAAGTCCAGTTCTAGAGTATTCGCCAGCACTTCGGCGGCTGTGGTTTTCCCCGTGCCACTGGGGCCAGAAAAGAGGGCGCTGATGCCTAAACCTCGTCCACTTTTGCGCCGAAAGCCCCAATTTTCATAGACTTTTGCCCGTTGGCGCAGGTGAGCCGCCATGGTTTGCAACGTTTGCATTTGGGTATCCGGAAGCACGAGATCTTCCCAGGTGGCTTTGACTTCGATCCGTTGGGCTAGATCGTCCATGCGGGGGCGGGCTTGGTGGCGACAGGCGCTCCAAAGTTCAGTAGTAATAATTTCTGGAGGTTGATTGCGGTATTTATTGAGGGTATGAGCGCAGATGGTTTGAATTTGCGTACTGGTGAGGTTGAATTGGGAGATAAGGGTTTGCACTTGGCCGTTAAGTTCGATACCCCAGGAATCGAGGTGAGTTTGCCAATATTGGGATTGTTGGCTGAGGGTGGGTTTGTGGACTTCGAGGTTGAGGATGGAGCGGTTGGGGATGGAGAGGCGATCGCCACTGGTGAGAATCACCGGCGTGCTAATCTCTTGAATGAGCTTGATTAGGGCTAGGTTTTGGTTCAGGGGAGTGGAAAGGTAATCGCAGTTAATCAACAGCGCATACCCTTTGAGAAAGGCTTCCCGATGCCATAACCTCAGCAGTTGATGCACATCATGGGGACTAGAGGGAAGTTGAGCAGGATCGAGATGATGAAGCGTTAAATTCAGGCTAGAAAATGCAGTAGCGGCGATCGCCTGTTTACTCTGACTATCTTCCCCACACAATTGTACCAACGGAAACTCCTTCCCATGAGCCGCACTTACCCAAGTATCCACCAACGTTTGAATCAATTCATGGTCATGTTCCATCAACGATACCGAAATATCCACCGGTTGGATCAACGCTTCGAGTGGCAACGGTTGAGTTCTCACCCCCGCCAAATAATGCAAAATACTCTCATCAATACGCAGGGGACTGAGCGTAAATGAAGGGCCAGATCCCAGTTCAATTAAGCGCCAATAACGTAAGGGAGATTCCGGAGTTAACGCGCTCCAATGGGGACGATCCAAAACTTTCAGCGCTAACCCAAATGTGGGGTAAAACTTCTGAGCTGTTCCTGGTAATTGACTTAACCATTGTAAAAACTGCTCGTCTAACTCTAGCCCCGCACATAAGAGTAAAATATCTCTCTCAAAACTAGACAGATTAAATGTACTGCACAACCGATCCAGGGCAAATTCAGACTCTTCTAGATCGGTGATCGATTCTCCTTGCTCGGTGACGACTTCCCCCGGATCAGATTCTCCACTCATTTTTTCATTAATCCGAGCTTGCAGTTTCACCAACGCTTGGATTAAATTCTGTTGATTGGCATTTTGCCAGGTGGTGTTGAATAAATCAGTCATAGTAAATTTTAATTTATTTTTACAAAAATTATTTTTACAGAGCTACTCATTATTTCTATATTTTATGGTATTCTAGACTCAGTTGCGACCTTTTGAATTCAATGCTAAAAGGAGATTAATGAGCCATGCCAAATTATGCAGATCGAGATAAACAAGGAACCATTTGTAACTATGTCCTGTTATGGAAACGTCCGGATCTAGACTTAAAAACATTTGATGCTTATTGGGGTAATGTTCATGGCCCCGTTTGTGCCCGTCTTCCTGCACTCCATCAATTCTGGCAAATTCGCACCTGGCATAACCTGGGCACGATATGGACTCCCATTGAGGGAGTGAGAACGACATCCACCGCAGAAGAAAATTTTGATGCGATCGCTGAATTAACTTTTACCAGCCCAGACGTATTGCCGACATACTACAAACCAGGATTAGAGTATTTAGGAGGAGATGAAGTTAACTTTACCACCAAACTAATACCTAATATGAATACTCCAATTACTTACTATGATGAAATTGAGAATCCTACTCCAAGTTGGGAAGTAGAGTATGATAAGTTTCACATCATGATTGGCAAAAGTGATGGAGTTAGTCGGGAACAATTGCATGATTGGTTACAAAACACATTTGCCCCTCAGTTAGCTAATAGTGATTGTGTGATTAAGCTACGACTGCATTTGTTTTTTGAACCAGAACAGCAGGGGGCAAATATCCCAGAGCTAAATATTCATTCTGCCCTAGAAATTGGCTTCAAAAACCGTTTGGCCTTAAGAACTTACCTGGCTTCTGATGAGTATAAGAAAGCTACTAAGGGCATGGCTAAGTATGTTAAATCATTTCAACCTTATCCAGAGCGAGCCAGATCGACGGTTGTTTATAATGGCGAAGCCACTTTAGTTGGTCAATGGGGATTAGCTGGGGCAAAAGCGATTGAACAGGTCGGAGCCATTAACCAACTGAGAGAACAGACCAGAAATTTGATGTTAGGAAAAAATTGATTTTTTCTAATTGTAATATCGCTGTTGATTGCTGTACCATTTCTCTATGACGAAGTATATAGAACTGGAGAGCATTGAAAAAGTCTACTCGAGGAACTTAGTACAAAATCAAAGAGAAATGGTACGGTAGCATTCTAGTCAAAGTAGATCAAAAAATATCGTCTATCATCGTACTTAACCTAGATCAATAGTTATTCCAACGTGAGAATCGGGCCAATATATTGTTCATAAGTAGGACTATTGGGATCGAGATCCACATCTAATAAGCTCTCTGCACCGTCAACTTGAATGCGAACAAAATAGTCACCCGGTCGCACATTACTGATGGGAATTATGGGAGTGCGGGTGTTTTCGCGAATGGGGCTACTATTGAAGAGATAGGCGATCGCACTTTCGCTAGAATACTCATTCAGCATCAACACCACGCGCTGCCCTGCACCGATGGTGAGATTAGTACGAATAATGATTTTACCCAAGCGACGGTCTTCTTCCGTTCCTTCCATATCCACCAGTTCATAACCCAGAAAACTCGGACGTACCACAAACGGAAAAACATTAGATTCTACCTTTTGAATGGGTTCCGTGCTAGTGCTACGACGGGGAGAACGGCGACCATTTTGAGCAGGAAGAGAGGGCAGTTGCGGATGAATCACTTGTAGAGATTGCACTCCAGCCCGCAGATGGGTATTGGGAACCAGACGCAGGGGAAGACTTAATTCTGTATCATTGATGATTTGGGGAGTGACTTCTGCTTGATTAATCCGCACTTGAGTGACGGAATTCGAGAGAAAGCGACCGCGAATGCGGAGGGTACTGTTGGCTAAAATGGGCATATATTTACCCGTAGCATTGATCACTTGATCGATCACCGGTTGTTTGGGGAAGGGGCCGCCAATCATGCGGCGATCGCGCACCGGTAGTGCAGATTGGGCTGATACATCACTTTCTATCAGAATCACACTGACTTTATAGACCACAGACAAAGCATGGGGAGTCTGAAAAAAAACCGACCAAATTTTCGAGAGTTCATCCGTAGAAACCGAAACAAATTCTGCCCGAATTTGTTCAACTTGGTCTGCTAAATCTGACCCTTCTAAGTAGTCAAATGTGGGATCGTTAATCGTTTCCCGAATCATCTCCGGTGTAAACACCAATTGATCTTCTAAGGCACGAGCCACACACCCTAAAAGTCGCTGCGGTTCTAATTCCGCATCATTGCCGTAACAGGAAATCACATAAAATAAATCTAGGGCCGCTTGTCTGCGCTTGACCATCTCTCCCCGTCGTTGAAAGTTGGGGGTATCTTGGTTCGTTAACGCAGGATTGCGTTTGATGTGGTAAAGGTATAGATTCACCCCAGTTTCTGGGATACCTCCCCCTGCACCATCCGGGCGCACCGTAGTTACCCTAGAACCATCCACATCTGTTTGTATCGCTTGTTGAATAATGCGCTGCATCGTCGCTGTAGCCGTGGCGATCGCTAAATAATTACCCATTCAATTCACTCACTCGCTTCAGTTCTATTGCCAGTTCTAAGTTCAGAATTACCTCGATCCCGCTCAAGAATAGCGCATGGGGCCTTAGCCGCTATCTTAGCTTAGGATTAGCCTTCCATCTAGGGATTAATTTTTGTACTTTTTTATGGACATTTTTTGCTGAATTATTATCAATTATAAAGATACATTAAAATATGTAAACCTTCAAAAAAATCCTTTAAAAAAACTAGCCATTCAAAACCCATCTATTGTATGGTTGCACTATCGTGGTCAAGAGTTATTTAGGAAAAATATATCCCTATTCTTTGATTTTGATATCCATCTTGGATAAAGTCATCTCTTAACCGGAAATCTCCACAGTAACTTGGTATTCGGAAGGAACCCATTATGGCGAGACTTGATTATTACGCTCCCGGTGTTTACATCGAAGAAGTCAATCGCGGCAGTCGTCCCATTGAAGGGGTTCCGACTGCTGTAGGGGGCTTCGTCGGTTTTACCGAAGACATCCGAGGAGGCGCAGAACCCTTTAAACCCATGTTGGTCACCACTTGGGATCAATATCTACAATATTTTGGCCGACCCAACTCCGATGGGTTTACCGACTTTGGCGCTTATCTGCCCTTAAGTGTCTACGGATGGTTCCTCAATGGTGGTGGCCGTTGCTGGATCGTCAGCATTGGCACGCGCTTACCCGGTTCCCCAGAACCTGAAGCCACAGAAACCGGAACCAGCATCATGAACCGGGGAAATCGACCCAGCCTCAAATTCTCCATCCGTCCGGGTTCCGACCTCACGACTACTGGCCAGAATATCTCTAGTCTTATCCCTATAGATCACTCCGTTCGAGTGCAAATCATGGACGGAGAACCCAAAACTCCCCCAGGAGATAGTCCTTCCGAAGTAACCCTTACCGCTAATACCGGTGAATTTTTCACCGTAGTCATCGCCCAAGGAGATGAAGAGCTAGAACGGTTTGAAAACCTAACCATGAATTCCCAAATTGATTCCTCTGTGGCAACCTACGTGGTGACAGCCTTAGAAGAATCGGAATATATTGCGGCTATAGACCTATCCATTAGCGGTTCGCCCCTAGCCCGCAGACCCAGTAATGGAGTGTATGAAATCAGTCCTCCCCTGGTGATGCCTCCCCCCGATCGCTTCTCTCAACATATTGAAGGGGTAAGAGATGACCGCACCGGAGTTAGGGGACTCTTCGAGATTGACGAAGTAACAATCATGGCTTGTCCCGATCTGATGAAAGTCTATGAAGCGGGACTCATCAATATTGACCAACTCCACGGCATCATGGATGTCATGGTCAGTCTCTGTGAAGGAGCAGCAGATGGCGATATTCCCAATGCTCCCAACCGGATGGTGATCCTCGATCCTCCTCCAGACCGAGTAAAACCCCAAGAAGTCAATCGTTGGCTGCGGGAAGAATTTAACCGTCGTTCCCAGTTTGCTGCTCTGTATTATCCCTGGATTCGGGTTCCCAATCCCAGAAATGCGGGTCGCCCGGTAGCGATTCCTCCGAGTGGCTATATGGCCGGGGTTTGGTCTCGCATTGATGAAACCAGAGGAGTTTATAAAGCACCTGCCAATGAAGTCCCCAGAGGTGTGCTGGGCTTAACCTATGACTGTAATTTCCGGGAACAGGAACTGCTCAACCCCATAGGGATTAACTGTATTCGTCCCTTCCCCAGCCGAGGTATTCGGGTTTGGGGCGCTCGGACTCTGGTTGAGCCGGATAATATCCAATGGCGCTATATTAATGTGCGCCGTTTGATGAGCTACATCGAAAAATCCATTGAGAATGGGATGCAATGGGTGGTGTTTGAACCCAATGATGAGGACTTGTGGCAACGGGTGAAACGCACGATTACCAGCTTCTTAACCGATTTGTGGCGATCGGGTGCTTTGATGGGCGGATCTCCCAACGAAGCCTTCTATGTCAAATGTGATGCCGATATCAATACGCCCCAGAGTATGATGCTCGGTCGATTGTATGTCGAAGTCGGAATTGCTCCGGTGCGACCGGCTGAATTTGTGATCTTCCGCATCAGTCAGTGGACGGCTGAAGGCGAAGGTTGATCCCCCCCAACCCTCCCTTTTGTAAGGGGGGGCATTAGAAGTCCCCCTTTTCAAGGGGGATTTAGGGGGATCGGCAATGTCCCACATAAAGCGCGAAAACTGCTGTAAATTCTTACCCATTACCCATTACCCATTACCGATCAGTAAAAGGACAGTGACACCATGCCTCCCGTTTATACAACTACAGCCAACCGATTTTATTTGAACTTTGAAGGCTTAGAAGAATTAGAAGTCAAAAGTATGGCCGCTCTCACCTATGAAGGTAAAGTAACCGGTGGAGATAAACCCATTCACAGTGGTAAAAAAGGTGGAGCTAGACACACCACGATCGCCGGTTATGAAACCAACCCTTCCATGACCATCGAAGTTTATGTCAATGATGATACCCAAGGCGCAGCGCGGCGATTATTTGACTGGTTCTTAGAAGTGATGCCCAAAGAAGAAGGAGGCGGTGGCAATTGGGCCAATAGTCGTAAATCCGGTTCATTGGTGGTTTACGATCCCAGTAATAAAGAGGTTTTGCGGTGGAATTTAGACCGAGCTTGGATTAAAAAATATTCAGTCTCTGATGTGGATGCCACTTCTGGAGAATTAGTGATGGAAACTTATGAGTTTGTAGCGGAGAGAATTACTAAAGTTGTCGCTATGTCAAACGCAGCCTAGAACCTTAACCTCTGTACCTTTTTCCAGCTCATTATAACGATCTAAAGAGGATATTTAACTATGGAGTATTTAACCCAAGCCCGGTTTTATTTTGAATTGAAAGGCATCACCACTCTACAATTACAAAAAGTTAGTGGTATTTCCATGAGCATTGAACCCGCAGCCGAAGGACAAGCTATTTTTTCGGGTAAAAATGTGGCCGCTGGAACTCAAATTACCCCTTCTCATGTGAGTTATGAGAATATGACCTTAGAATTTGTGACTACAGTAGAAAATGATGCTCTGATTAATTGGTATACTCGTTCTCATCCATCAGCCATGACTGGGGGAACAACGACTGCTGTGGCAGATGCTGGAGATGCTTCTTTAGTGATCTATAAGCAGGATGGAACGGAAGGAGCAAGGTACAATATAATACAAGCTGTGCCCGCAAAATATACGACAACTCAGGCGGGCGCAGACAGCACAGATTTATTCAAGGAAACCATAGAAATTAGCCATACGGGGATTAGAAAAGTCCCAACCCAAGGAACCCGCATAGCAGCAGTGCCCACCGTATAATTCAAGAAGATAATGAAATACAGGGTAGGGGCGGGTTTGAAACCCGCCCCTACCAGTAAATTTAATCTTATTATGCCTATGTTTTCTCGTTTTCCCAATCTGAATCGATCCCAACGCCAACCGAGTAGACAACACTCTAATATCTCTTCTCGATTTTCGAGTCGAGGCAAAGATGCCTTTGCAATTCAACGGGATTTAGGGGAAATTTTGACGGCTTGTCGGTTTTATGTGGAGTTATATTTAGATGGCTCTAAGGATGGGGTAGATGGGTTATTTATGGAGTGTAAAGGATTTAAGGTTGCTCAAGAAGTCGTAGAGTTTACGGAAGTTTTCCCGGAACCTTGGGGCAAAGCCAAGCGGGGAATGCTCTATACTTCTAAACTTCCTGGTGCTAAAACAACCATTGATAATATTAGTCTTAGACGAGGGTTAAGTGGTTCGGAAACCCTCTGGAATTGGTTGAATGCGGTGCAAGAGGGCAATTGGGAACAACAGCGTCGCAATGGCTCGATCGCCGTTTATCGTCAAAATGGTGATATTGGCGCTCTGTTTCAGTTTGAAAATGCTTGGCCGATTAGCTATAGTGTCACGGATAATACGGCTTCGAGTTCTGACCTTGCTTGCGAAGAGTTAGAGATGGCTTGTGAGGTGTTTAAGCGGATTTCGCCGCCGTAGGGAATTAAAAATTAAAAATTAAAAATTAAAAATGATATGTTGCAAACTGAGTTTGATTTTACTTTGCCGAAAGGCTATTTAGACTCCGATGGAAATCTGCACCGTCAGGGACGGATGCGCTTATCTCGCGCTATGGATGAAATTATCCCCATGCGCGATCCAAGGGTGATGGATAATCCGGCTTATGCAACGGTGATTATTTTGGCGCGGGTGATTATTCAATTGGGAACATTACAGGAAATTTCCCCTGCTGTGGTAGAAAATATGTTTGCTGTAGATTTAGGTTATCTTCAGGATTTTTATCGTCAGATTAATGAGTTGGAACCGGTAGAGCATGACTGAAGAAAGGGATGATTTAATCGGGTTTAGCTTTGTGTTACCCAAGGGGTTGGTGGATGAGGAAGGAAGGGTGCATCAAGAAGGAGCGATCCGTTTAGCAACAGGAAAGGATGAGATAATTGGCGATCGCCACCCGAACCTCTCCGACTACCCCAATTATCGCGCTCTCGTCATGCTCTCACGCACGATTTTCCAACTCGGAACACTGCCCTCCATCACTCCAGAAGCCCTAGAAAACCTATTTCTCGTCGATTTAGACTACTTACTCAATCTCTACAACAGCATTAACCCTACGGAGGCAGAATTAGTCCTATCGGGGGAGTAACCGGCTACCCCCTACCCCAGTTGTATCGGGAGGTAGCCTTTATCGCCTTTCATTTTCACTGGTCTAGGGACGAAATTCTCGCCCTAGATCATCAGGAGCGTCAGCAATGGGTGGTGGAAATTGCGGGGATGTTAAATCCTGAGTAGTCTGATGGTGTTGATTTAGGCTAAGACATTATGGAATTGGGCAATTATCCCCTGTGGAAACAAGTGTTGGAGGTAGCGCGAGTCAGTACCCAAGAAGTGGGGGAAGAACTCCTCAAACAGTTTGGCCGGGTTCAGGGAGAGGAAAAGACAGATGGTTCCTTGGTAACTCAGTCCGATCGATGGGCCGATCGCCAGCTACAAGATCAGATTTTAGCCCAGTTTCCCGACCATGGAGTGTTAACGGAGGAAACGGCTAAACAGTTTCCCGATACCCCTTGGTGTTGGATTGTCGATCCCATTGACGGAACCACTAATTTTACTCGCGGGATTCCCCTGTGGGGCATTTCCATCGCCCTACTTTACCAAGGCACTCCTGTATTTGGCTATGTCCATTTTCCTCCCATTCGCCAGTCCTTTTATGGCTTTTGGAATGCTCCCTCGGCACTCAACGGCCATCCAGTCGGTGCTTTTTTGCAGGATCGAGGGATTACCCCCACATCCGATCGCCCCAGTGGAAATCATTTCTTTAATCTTTGCGCTCGCAGTATCTCTATATTGCAGAGCGATCGCGGCCCTTTTCCCTGTAAAATTCGCCTGTTGGGGGTAGCGACCTACAATATGCTCACTGTTGCGGCCGGAATTGCCATCGGTGGGGTAGAAGCGACCCCGAAAATCTGGGATATTGCCGCCGTTTGGGCGATCGCCCATGCTGCGGGTGCAGTCTGGGTTCCTCTCACCACTTCCGCACCCTTTCCCCTGATCGCGGGTGCAGATTATCATCGTTCTCCCTATCCCACCCTAATCGTCAGTCACTCCCAATGGATAGAGATGTTCCAACCCTGGCTAGTGACTCTTACTCAATAGGCAGATTTAAGGCAATTCTCTTATTAAGACTTTAATGCAACAAACTTTAAGTTATTGTTAAGAAGCTTTACGGCGATCGCCATAACGTTCTTGAGTTTTCTGGGCGATCGCATGAATATCCACCGGCGCTTGCTGCTCAACTATCGCTTCTTCCACCACTTGATGGGCATGTTCCCAACAGCGGCCACAACTACTGGAGACTTTCAGGCGATCGCACACCATATCCACAGAACACGCTCCCTGAGCCACCGCCTTGCGAATATCGCGGTCTGTAACGGCATGACAGATACAAACGTACATCCCGGTTCACTGCCTCCACTAAATTTAGAAATCTTCTCTTCACTTAATTCCAAGTTAATGAAAAGTATTCTCAAGTAACAACCCCATTATGCATTGACAGCCCCTAGGAAGTCAAGTAGGATCGGCAAAGACAGCTTGAAATCCAGAGCCGTTCTAAACCTAGACTCTAGAAGCCCTCTAATCAATCAGTTAGGAGAACACGAATGCAGGGTGATCCCAATGTCAAAGCCCAATTGAATGCTGCCCTTAAACTTCAATTGACAGCAATTAACCAGTTTTTTCTCCATGCCAGAATCTGCAAAAACTGGGGACTTCATCAACTCAACGACAAAGTATATAAAGCATCGATTGAAGCGATGAAACAGGCTGATAAGCTGATTGAGCGAGTTTTGTTCCTGGAAGGTTTACCCAACTTGCAAGATTTAGGTAAACTCCTTATTGGTGAAGATGTGCCGGAAGTCTTGCAAAATGATTTAACCATGTATCAAGAGATCCGGGCTAACTTGCAAGAGGCAATTCAACTGTGCGAATCCCTTCAAGATTATATCAGTCGGGATATGCTAGAAGGAATTCTAGAGGAGACAGAAGAATCCATTGATTGGCTAGAATCCCAACAATGGCTAATCCAAAACTCAGGATTAGAAAACTACTTACAATCAATGATGTAACCATGGGCCATCCAGAGGTCAAGTATCAACTATACCAGTTAAACGAGAATTGAAACATGAAAGGGAACGATCGCGTCATTGCCCAACTGCAAAAACTGCTCAGAAGTGAACTTGCAGCTAGGGATCAGTATTTTACCCACTCTCGCATGTATGCTGATTGGGGATTAAACAAGCTCTACGAGCGAATCAACCATGAAATGGAAGAAGAAACCCAACATGCAGATGCCATTATTGGGCGGTTATTATTTTTAGAAACCACCCCCGATTTATCCCAACAGGACGGGTTAAACATTGGCTCCACTGTACCAGAAATGCTCAAAAGCGACCTAGATTTAGAGTATAGGGTTGTTGGAGACCTGAAAGAGGCGATCGCCGTTTGCGAAACCGAGCAAGACTATCAAACCCGTGAAATCCTCAAAGTGATTTTAGCAGACACAGAAGAAGATCACGCCTATTGGTTGGAAAAGCAATTGGGATTAATTGAGAAAATTGGCTTACCCAACTATCTACAATCCCAGATGTAAGCCACCCTCATCATTTTTAGTCGGGGTTTTACAGCCCCCCTTTTTTAACAGGGGGGTTAGGGGGATCGAAATGTATCGCATAGAGTAAGAAAACTGCTGTATTCATCCTCTAAAGATTGCAGTTATCAACCTACCCTTCTTTAAGGTTACTCTTAATCGGCAGTCCAATCATAAAAGCCGTTTCTCCACCGGGCAAACACTCACAGGTTAAACTGCCTCCATGTTGCTCCACAATAATTTGATGGCTAATAGACAACCCCAATCCTTGAGCTTTACGCTCCATTTTAGTCGTAAAAAACGGATTAAAGATCTGCGAGCGTAGCGCTTCTGAAATTTCTCCCCCATTATTTTTAATCACAACTTGTATCCAGTTTTCCTCTGTAACCTTAGTTTCTATCCCAATCGTAGGTTTAAGAGTTCCTGGACTGTCTTCTAGGGCTTCAATTCCATTATTAAATATATTTAAAAAAGCCTGATTTAAATCCCTAGGACAACCCATAATTTTAGGGAGATTCCCATAGTTTTTAATCCAATTAATAGATGAGTTACTTTTATCCACTTCTAGGCGGTATTGAATCAAAGTTAGGGTACTTTCCAGCTCTTGATTAATTGACAACAATTTAACATCCGCTTCATCCAGATGGGAAAACTTTTGCAGGGTTAAAACAATAGAGCGAATGCGATCGGCTCCATGATACATCGATTTCATTAAATCCATTAAGTCAGATTTCAGGAACTCAAAATCTAACTCGTTTACAGGATTATCCTCTCTCTGCCAAGATTCTGGATAATGTTTTTCATAAAAATGAATCGTTCTAATTAAATCATTAATATATTCCTTGGCTGGCTCTAAATTACCATAAATAAAACTAATTGGATTATTAATTTGATGGGCGACTCCAGCAACCAATTCCGCCAAACTCGACATTTTCTCTTTTTGGATTAATTGCACTTGAGTCATCTTTAATTCAGCCAAAGTATCCTCTAACTCTTGATTGCGATCGCGCAAATCACGAGTCAGCCTTTGTAACTCTAATTGATGAGTGATTCGGGCTAAAACTTCTTCCACAGCAAAGGGTTTAGTCACATAATCTACTCCCCCCACTTGAAAAGCCTTAATTTTATCTGTCGGTTCATCTAAAGCACTAATAAAAATCACAGGAATTTGCCGAGTTTTCTCTGACTGCTTCAACTGTTGGCAAACCTGATACCCATTCATTTCTGGCATATTAATATCCAATAAAATCAGATTAGGGAGTTTATTTTCTGTTGCCCGCAATGCCATTTTACCATTCAGGGCTTTGCGGACATTATAATCGCGCTCTTCTAGCATATCCGAGAGCAGACGAAGATTGACGGGTGTATCATCAACAATCAAGATATCAATTGGATCGGATGCAGTTGCCAATAAAGTCATAGTGAGTATTTACCATTTTTAGGGTTTTTATTAAATGAGTAGAACCCGATCTTCTATCGATCCAGTTGCTCGATTAAGTGCAGGATCAGATCGAATCGAAAATCAATTGCCATGATGGTTAGATCGGAAGTCAGTAAAGCTTGCTCATCTGGAATATCTTCTGTTAATTCTAGTATGATTTTATCACTTCCTTGAGCTGCCGCATCATATAAGGATTGAACCCAATCTGGAGGCATTTTCTTTAGGGCAAGTTTCATCTCTTCTAATTCCGGGTCATCATTAGAATATGAAGCCGATGCATCTACTGTTCCAGAGGCTTCTTGCTCATATTCATAAACCACACCTAAATGTTTAGCGACAATCTCTAATAAATCTTGTTCTTGGAAAGGTTTCCGCACAAAATCATGAAATCCAGCATCAATAACATTCTGGCGGGTTTCTTCAAAAGCACTAGCACTAATTGCGATAACAGGAATGATATCGAGTTGAGGGTTTTCTTGCTGTTTCTTTTTAAGGGTTTTCAGAGCTTCATAGCCATCCATTTGTGGCATTTGTAAATCCATAAAAATCAGGTCAGGAGGATTGGATTCCCAGGCAGCAATCCCTTCAAGTCCATTATTGGCAGTAGTAACCCTAAAACCAACGCGCTCTAGGAGTTCTGATAGCAGTAAGCGATTAGCCGAATTATCTTCAATGACGAGAATTTGATAGGTAGGTTGATGAGGCGCTAATGCTACAACCCGCCCTAATTTTTCTACCTGGGATGATTGGTTTTCAAAAGCCACAGGAGTTACAGGAATGATAAAGCTAAATTGAGAGCCTTCACCTAAAGAACTTTCAACCCTAATTTCACCTCCCATTAATTTTACAAATTGTTGGCTGATAGGTAATCCGAGTCCAGTTCCTTCTTCTGAAGCTAGTCCGGTTTGAGTTTGCTCGAAGGCTTGAAAGATTTTAGGTTGTTCTTCCGGGGCAATTCCCGGGCCGGTATCTTCTACTGCAAAGGAGAGACTGAAAGAGTCTGGGTTCTGGACTGGCTCAACCCGTAATATGACTGAACCAGTTTGAGTAAACTTGATGGCATTTCCCAATAAGTTAATGAGGACTTGCCGCAGTTTACTCTCATCGGTATGAATGGTTTGGGGCATATCTGGGGCGATATTAAATTGTAAATTGAGGTTTTTGCCTTCGGCTTTTAACCCCAACATCTCCTGAAGATTGTTGAGCAATTGATATAAGTTAAAATCATTTTCTCGCAGTACGGTACGCCCAGCTTCAATTTTAGACATTTCTAAAATATCATTAATTAGGGCTAACAGGTGTTCTCCAGAGCGATTAATAATTTCGATGTATTGATGACATTTTTGGGGGAGGGCAGGATTGGCAGTCATGAGTTGACTAAAGCCCAAAATGGCATTGAGGGGGGTGCGTAACTCATGACTCATGTTGGCGAGAAATTGACTCTTGGCACGGTTAGCGCTATCGGCGAGTTCTTTGGCTTGGGCGAGTTCTTTGGCTTGTTGTTGGGTTTGCTCGAAGAGTTCAGCTTGCTGGACGGCAATACCCAATTGATTGCTAATTTTGGAGAAGATGGTGATTTCTGGGGTTTGCCATTGTCGGGGAGTAGAGTTTTGGTAGGCAGCGAGTAATCCCCAAAGTTTATTGTGAGCAAAAATGGGGACGATGAGATAGGCTCTGGCTTCCATTTTTCGCAGAAGTTGTAAGTAGCATTCACTAAAGCCTGCGGTTTCGATGTCGGGGACACTACTACAGGCAATTTTTTCATAGAAGCGCCCGCCTTGGGTTTCTTGGAGATAGGTATCTTCGATGAAGGGTTCTGAGGTACTCAGTCGGCATTCTTCGTTATCCGTGGTTTGATGGAGTTCGGGTAGGGTTTCCCATTCGGGGGAGAGTAGGGGTATCCAACCTTGGGTGACGGATTCGGCGACGATTTCGCCGCTCCAGTCGGGATCAAAACGATAGACGACAAGGCGATCGCACTCCAGAGCTAAACGAAGTTCTTCGGTGGTAGACTGGAAAATCACCCTGATATCGAGGGTGCGGCGCATTTGCTCCAGAATGTGGGTGATGCTTTGCTCCCGTTCCACCACCTGTTGCAGAATCGTATTGGCTTGTTCTAAGTCGGTGGTGCGTTCAACAACGCGCTGTTCGAGTTCAGCTTTGGCTTGGGTGAGGGCTTGGGTGGCTTCTTGCCGTTGCAGTTCGGCGGCAGCGCGAGCAGCGAAGACTTGCAGGAGTCCTTCGGTGCGATCGTCTTTGGGTAGGGGTTTGCAGTCTATAATGCAGAGGTTGCCGATGATCTGTTGTTGTTCATCGACTAGGGGTACACCTAAATAACTGACGGCATTTATGGGTTCAAGTAGGGGAGCGTCTGGAAAGAGAGCCTGTAGATTATCGCCATACCAAAAAGGTTGACCGCGATCGATGACCTGTTGGCAGGGGGTTCCAGCTAGGGGATATTCGATGTTGTTTTGCAGTTTACCATCTATGCAAATGGCCAGGGTTTGCAGCTTTCGATCGACTTTTTGGGCGATCGCCACATACTCAACCTGGAGGGCAGCCGCTAAATGATGGACGAGGGCGGGAAAAAATTGCTCTCCAGTAACAGCAGCCGTTCCCGTGACAATGCTGCTTAAAATCTCTTCTGTGCGCTGGCGTTGCACAATTTCTGCTTGCAGCTCTCGATTGATGTTTTCCAGCTCTTCTGGGGTTTTTAGGGCTAGGAATTGGGGCAATAGAACCACCATTTGAGCGGCTGTCCAACAGGAAACTAGGGCAGTAATCGCCCGTTCTATGCCAGAGAGCCAATAGGCGGGATGCCAGAGCGTCCAAATATCGAGCAGATGTCCGATGCCGCAGCAAATGATAAAGGCTCCAAACAGGTAAAATATACCCATGAAGGGCATACGGCGTTTGTGGACGAAGTAAATGAGGAGGGCGGGAATGGAAAAATAGGCGATCGCAATCAACGCATCACTGGTGACATGCAGCCAAATCAGGGGAGTTTGCCACAAATAACACGAACCATGGGGCATATATTGACTGGGAGAGAAAATATTTTGTAAAAAGTTCCACATAGACAGAGTTAATATGAGCGATGAAGCAGAAAAAGCCCCTAATCCACTCATTCTATCGAAAATCATCTATTCTTACTAGAGTTAAATTATCCTATTGTCCTTCCTTCATAATCCTCTAAGTTCCCAATTCTTCAATTCATAATTATCATGTCCCCAACTTCTGAAAAATACCTCATCCTTGGGGCAGGTTTTATCGGACTCGGTATCGCCGCAGCCCTTAAATCCGCCCAAATTCCCTACGATCAAGTTGATGCCAGCGATGATATAGGCGGAAATTGGTATCACGGCGTTTATGAAACTGCCCATATCATCTCCTCTCGCCAAGTCACCGAATTTCCCCATTTCCCTATGCCTAGGGACTATCCAGACTTTCCCAGTGCTGCCCAAATGTTAGCCTATCTGCGTAATTTTGCAGAGCATTTTCACTTGCGGGAAAACATCGAACTCAACCGCAAAGTCACCGCCATTCATCCCATCCAAAATAACCTTTGGCGCGTCATCTTTGACCATCAAGAAGAAAGGATTTACAAAGGAATATTAATCTGCAATGGCCATCACTGGTGTAAGCGCTTTCCAGAATTTCAGGGAGAGTTTGCAGGCACAATTATTCATTCTAAAGATTACAAACATCCTGACCAACTACGGGGTAAACGAGTCCTCGTTATTGGCGGCGGTAACTCCGGTTGCGATATTGCTGCCGAAGCTGCACGAGTCGCAGAAAAATCCTTTCTGAGCTTGCGTGAGTCGGTTTGGTTTATTCCCAAAACCTTTGCCGGAATTCCAGTTGTTAATCTGGTGCAATGGTGGATGCCTGAATGGGTACAGCGAGCCATGGCTCATACCATTATTCGTCTCACATTTGGCCCCCATAAATGCTATGATTTACCCAAACCCAACCATCGCCTATTTACCAAACATCCTACGATTAATAATGAAGTCCCTTACTATATTAAACAAGGAAAAATTATTCCTAAGCCGGGTATTGACCAGTTAGATGATTTTAGGGTGGAATTTGTAGATGGTAGCTCTGAAAAAGTCGATCTGATCATTTGTGCAACTGGCTATCATCTTGCCTATCCTTTTTTACCCGATGAACTGCAACGGATTAAAGGGGCAACGGTTCAATGTTATGCCGGTACTTTTCTAGATGATTATCAAGGTCTTTACTATATTGGCTGGGGACAAGCACGAGGTGGAGTCGGTTCAATTATTGGCCCTTACAGCCAGTTTTTAGTCAACTGTTTGCGCCTACAAGAAGAAATCAAAATTCCCATCGGCTTAGTGTTCAAAAAACTGGGTCAAGAATTACCCAAGACCCATTTATCCGACCCGCAAGCAGTTTTGAGACAACTTAAAGTAGCTCGTTTAACTTTTCCTTTGATTCGCAAATTTGCCCATTATCTGGATTCCCAGTATCCTAAGTTTGAAAATCAAAGTTTGCCTTAAAAAATGAGACTTTCTTACTCATTACTCATTACTCATTTAATTGGTTTCCGGATAAACAATTGCGCCCTGATTATCCGTTCGGTATACCCAACTGCGCCGGGAATTTTTGACAACGACTCGCCATCCTTCTAGCTCTTGTGCCTGACACTCGCTATTCCAAAATTGTAGCCCTAAACAGTGATTAGACCAAATTTGAGGAGTAGCTTCTACGACTTCTAGGGTACGCATGGGTAGTCGTCGGCGACGAGCCAAATCTTTGAAGACAGCTTGCCTGACGGATTCCGGTAATGCTTGAATGCCAGAAGTTTCAGTAGAAGGTTGATTCATTACTTGCCGGATAATGGAGCCATTGCGATTGGTGCGATAGTTCCAAGTTTTACCCAGAGTATCGCTAATTACCGTAATTTGCCAACCGGGAACGGCGATCGCCGTGCAATTATTTCCTCCTAAGCCTAAACAAGTATCGGGCCAATTTTGGGGCATCGCTTGTTGAAACGCCAAAGAATCGATAGGTTGTTGGGAATCTGTCGCCACTGCTTTTAAGACAATTTCCCGTAAAAATAGGGGAAAAGCAATCTCTTCGGGGGTAGCTTCGAGTCGTCTGAGTTGTCCCTGAACATCCGTGCGATAAGCCCAACGACGAGACCCATCAGATAGAATAATGCGCCATCCGGGAATAATTTGCTGACCGCAGAATTCCCCAGGATTAGCCAATCCTAAACAGGTATCTGGCCATTCTTGGCGACTGGCTTGAACAAAGGAAAGGCGATCGGGATGTACGCCTAATTCAATACTCAGATCCCAACGAACGGCATCAACTAAAAATTGAGGAACCGTTTGCACTTCACTAGAATTAATGGGGATATCCTGAGCCAGTACAGGAAAAGAAAATGCTGAGTTAGTTAACAGGGGATCAACTCCTATTAAACTCGCAAATACTATCCCCCATACATCAATTTTGAACTGAGACATAGATCTTAAGCGCTTCACGCTGGTAATTGGTAATCGGCGGTCTCCCCATTCCCTCATATCCCCACAGCCCTTATTAAGGATTAATTGTTAATTGACTTCACGACTCTTAAGCGTTGGGTAATCATGGTAATACCATCCCCGCGAATTAATACGGCTGAAATCCACCTTGGTTCGGGAATAACAGGAGCAGTTCCTAATTTAAATAAACCGCCAGCCGAGAGTAACTCCAAGTCGATAGATTCAGATTCCAGATAATTCTCTACATTGATCGGCTCTTCTAGAAGAGCGCCTAAAAGAACATCATTACCTAAAGGCTCTTGAACGATCGCATCTACACTAAACCTTTGACCAATTAAAACTTCTTCCGGCAGTTGAAAATTAACCGTAGGAGGATTGTCTCCAGAGGTTAAAATAGTGCGTTCTGAAAGGATTTCTTGTTGCACTAACTTTTGATTTTCTAACCGTTGTCGCGATCGAATCTGCGATCGCATATCCATCGATCGCCCCATCATCATTTTTTTACCCTCTATTTGGGTCACCGTTTCCGCGATCCAAGCATTACCCTCTTGCTTCCAAGACTCAACTTCAGTGCTGTAGCGAATCTGACTATAATCCTGCCAAAATCCCGCTAACACTTCTGCCAAACTAGAGCGAGTTAAGCCATCCTCACTTTTAAATTGCCGATCATAAAAGGCTAAAACCCCTTCTAAGTTCTTTTGACTAGCATTCGTGTCGATTTGCTCAATCACTTGTTTTAACTCATTGGGTATGGTTTCAGCCGCTTGTACCCCCACCCCAGTAGTGGCGATGGAGACACTCAACAGCAAGGTAGCCCAAAGGCGACGAACGGGTAGCCTTGCCCATCGTTTCTGGTAACTGGAAATAGAATTTATCATATTCTCGTTCATGGATTGACCTATCTCAAATAATGTCTCAACCGTTGCCCTCATCCCCCAACCCCTTCTCCCACAGGAGAAGGGGGGAAAGTAAGGAGAAGGTAAAACGGTTTATGGGAAAATAACGGATTAGCAGAAACTGCCCGCAAAACCCTATTACTATACTCTAGAGTACCTGATTCACACCCGATAGCTCCCTCATGTCGAACTCACCCTTGAAACTCTTAATTGCCGCTAGTGGAACTGGTGGGCATTTATTTCCCGCTCTGGCTGTTGCTAGACAACTTGAGAACTGCCAGATTGAATGGTTGGGGGTTCCCAACCGACTAGAAACCGAGTTAGTCCCTAGTCAATATCCCCTACATACGATCGCCGTAGAAGGCTTTCAGGGAGGCTTGAGTCTCAAGAGCCTAAGAGTCTTGCAAGGGCTGGTAAGTTCCATTGGAGTCTGTCGTCGGCTATTGAAAACGGGTGGGTTTCAAGGGGTATTTACCACCGGAGGGTATATTGCTGCTCCTGTAATTATTGCCGCGCGATCGCTCAATTTACCAGTTCTCCTCCATGAGTCAAACGCCTTACCCGGTAAAGTCACGCGCCTTTTGGCTCCCTGGTGTACTCAGGTAGCTGTCGGGTTTGAAGCTGCCAAAAATTATCTCAAGGGAGCCAATGTCGTGACGATGGGAACTCCCGTACGTGCTGAATTCCTTCATCCCCAACCCCTCACCCTAGATATTCCCGAAGATGCCCCTTTAATTGTAGTGGTCGGGGGATCTCAAGGAGCAGTTGCCGTGAATAAATTGGTGCGCGAAGCAGTGCAAGACTGGTTAGAGCGGGGTGTCGTTGTGGTTCATTTAACCGGAAATAACGATCCTGAGCGGCAAGAGGTTCAGCATCCGCACTATTTAACCCTGCCTTTTTACGACAATATGGGCGCTTTACTCCATCGAGCGAGTTTAGCCATCAGTCGCGCTGGAGCTGGAACATTAACGGAATTGGCGATCGCCAAAACCCCAGCTATACTTATTCCCTATCCCTATGCTGCCGACGATCATCAAACCTATAACGCCCAGATCTTCGTCCAAGCCGGTGCAGCACAACTCTTTGAGCAAAACCAACTCACGGCTGAAACCTTAAAGCAAACCGTCTCTCAACTGCTCGAAGCCCCAGAAACCCTAGAGAAAATGTCACAAGCCATGGCTTCCCTCGCTGTACCCAACAGTGCCCAGCAGTTAGCCCAACTAATCGTTAGCATGATTCGCCCGTTGACTTAGTTAGTCACTGCCACTAAAAACTGTTCGCGAGCCTCCTGCTTCACCTGTCCATTCATGATCGCAAACTGTAATTGCATAAATGCCCGGAAATCTTCGACATCATACTTGTGGCTGAGGTTAGTGCGTAATTGGTTCTCAGCTTCTACACTGAGATAGCCAACGGTTAGACTTTGGTTTACGATATCTCGAATTAACATAAGACACTTGACTCCTTCGATGGTAGACGACCTGATGACTAGGGGTTTCCTTGGCAAATGCTCAGTCAGCTCCTCGGCTGACTTGACATTAAGGTATTCGCTTTAGGTTTTATTAAGATTTGAACATCATAACCACAAATTTACAAAATTTGCTAGTTTTCCCTAAAGGTTTTGGACTTTTTTTGATTCCACACTTGCATGGGTGTACTTATTCTTGACTGTCAACTACAGCCTGAGAATTCTAGATTCCGCAAACCCACGGAGATTTTAACAAAACTTCATGAAGATAGGTTAAATTCTCTGGCTGCTACTGACCTAATCCCATCCAAACCCAGCCCATAGGCCCGCAAAATTCCAGAGAACAGGCCGACCCAGGCCAGATTGTGTCAAAATAGTCAAACAGTAAAGAATGACCCCGCAGGAGTTTAATTCGTGGAATCTCGCTATAATCCAGTTGAAATCGAGGAAAAATGGCAACAAACCTGGGCGGAACAAGGAGTAGACACCACACTGACCGACCCAGAGAAACCCAAATTCTACGCCCTTTCCATGTTTCCCTACCCTTCAGGAAACCTGCATATGGGTCACGTCAGAAACTATACAATAACTGATGTGATCGCCAGGGTCTATCGGATGCGCGGCTATCGCGTCCTGCACCCCATGGGATGGGATGCCTTTGGACTACCAGCAGAAAATGCGGCCATTGAGCGGGGTATCCATCCGGCCAAATGGACGTACCAAAATATTGCCCAAATGAAGGCAGAACTCAAGCGCTTAGGACTCTCCTACGACTGGAATCGCGAAGTCGCCACCTGTTCCCCTGACTACTACCGATGGACGCAATGGATTTTCTTGCAATTCTTCCAAGCGGGTTTAGCCTATCAGAAAGAAGCAGCCGTCAATTGGGACCCCGTAGACCAAACCGTACTCGCTAACGAACAGGTAGACAGCGAGGGTTATTCCTGGCGCTCCGGAGCCAAAGTCGAGCGCAAACTCTTAAAACAATGGTTTTTCAAGATTACCGACTACGCCGAAGAACTCTTGCAAGACTTAGATAAACTCTCCGGATGGCCGGAGCGGGTGAAACTCATGCAAGCCAACTGGATTGGGAAATCCGTGGGGGCTTATCTAGAATTTCCCATTGTCGGACTCGATGAAAAAATTGCCGTCTTTACCACCCGTCCCGATACCGTGTATGGGGTGACCTATGTAGTCTTAGCACCCGAACACCCCTTAACCCTGAAAGTAACTACCCCAGACCGACAGCAGGCAGTCACTGAGTTTATCACATCCCTTGAGGGGGAAAGTGATATGGAACGCACGGCCGAAGATAAACCTAAACGGGGGATACCCACCGGGGGACGGGCGGTTAATCCGTTTACGGGGGAAGAGATTCCCATCTGGATTGCCGATTATGTGTTGTACGAGTATGGAACCGGTGCAGTGATGGGGGTTCCCGCCCATGATGTGCGCGATTTCCAGTTCGCGACGCGGCAAGAGTTACCGATTAAGATCGTGATTTCACCGACTCAAGGACAAGTGCCGGAAAGCTTGAGGGAAGCCTATACGGAACCCGGTTATATGGTAAATTCGGGGATTTTTAACGGCGCTCCTTCCACCCAAGGCAAACAGGCAATCATTGATTATGCCCAAAGTAAGGGGTATGGGAAGGCACGGGTTCAGTATCGCTTGCGGGATTGGTTGATTTCTCGGCAACGGTATTGGGGGGTTCCCATTCCTGTTATCCATTGTCCCAACTGTGGGGCGGTTCCGGTTCCCGACGAGCAGCTTCCGGTACGGTTGCCGGAGGATGTGGCGTTTACGGGTAAGGGTGCGTCTCCCTTGGCGCAGTTAGAAGATTGGGTGAATGTAGATTGCCCCACTTGCGGCACTGGGGCGAAACGGGAAACGGATACGATGGATACCTTTATTGATTCGTCTTGGTATTTCTTGCGCTATCCGGATGCTCAGAATGATGGAGCAGTGTTTGATACTGAAAAAACCAATGATTGGATGCCGGTGGATCAGTATGTGGGGGGGATTGAACATGCGATTCTCCACTTATTGTACTCTCGGTTTTTTACTAAGGTGCTGCGCGATCGCGGTTTGCTCAATTTCGACGAACCCTTCCAACGGTTGCTCACTCAAGGTATGGTACAGGCGATCGCCTACAAAAATCCCCATACCGGTAAATATATTCGCACCGATGAAATAGCAGATTTGAGCCAACCCACCGATCCCAATACCGGCGATGCTCTGGTCACCTGCTATGAGAAAATGTCCAAATCCAAATACAACGGCATTGCTCCCTTAACCGTCTTGGGTAAATACGGCGCAGACACCGCACGGATGTTTATCCTCTTCAAAGCGCCCCCCGAAAAAGACCTCGAATGGGATGATGCTGATGTTGAAGGACAATTTCGCTTTCTCAACCGAGTTTGGCGCTTAGTCATGGAGTTTGCCCAAGGGAATTCCCAACAGGAAAGCGCCCATACCAAAGCTGAAAAAGATCTCCGTCGCGCCATCCATACCGCCATTAAAGAAATCACCGATGATTTAGAAGGAGAGTATCAGTTTAATACTGCCGTTTCCGAGATGATGAAACTCAGTAACGCCCTCAATGATGCCTCTTGCAAATCCTCCCCGGTTTACGCAGAAGGCATTCAAACCTTATTGCTTCTGCTTGCGCCTTTTGCTCCCCATTTAGCCGAAGAATTATGGCAAAATTTGGGTTATCAGGACTCCATTCACCGTCAATCTTGGCCGGTTTTTGATGAGAGCGCCCTAGTTGTCGATGAGATTACCCTGGTGATTCAAATTATGGGTAAAACACGGGGCACAATTGAAGTCCCTGCCACTGAAGATCAAGCGCTGTTAGAACAATATGCCCGTGATTCCGAAGTTGCCCAACGCTATATTGAGGGTAAGGAAGTGAAGAAGGTGATTGTGGTTCCTAAGCGCAAATTGGTTAATTTTGTGGTGTCTGGTTAAGAGAGATTATGCCCTCATCCCCCAAAAAGTCCCTCTCCCATGGGAGAGGGATTGAGGGAGAGGGCTTTCTAAGGGAGGATAAAATGATGATCATAGCTCCAGAAATTGCCCATTTCAGCCTTGAAGAATATCATCAAATGATCGAGAGCGGTATATTCAAGGAACGCAGGGTAGAATTGATTAATGGACTGATTATAGAAATGTCTCCTCAAGGCACGGAACACGCTTATTTTGAAGAAAATTTAGCGAAAAAATTGGAACGGCTAATCGCAGGACGAGCCTATGTCCGAGAAGCTAAACCGATTACCTTATCGACATCGGAACCAGAACCCGATATTGTGGTCGCAAAGTTGCCGCGATCGCAATATATCGACCATCACCCTTTTTCCCAGGATATCGAGCTAGTTGTTGAAGTATCCAAGGCAACTCGAAGTTACGATATGTCTGTAAAAAAAGAACTCTATGCCCAAGAAAATATCCCAGAATATTGGATTGCGGATATTAACTCTAGAATAGTAATAGTTTATCGCTTTCCTCAAGGAAATGACTATCGAGACAGGCAGGATTTTTCAGTCACAGAAGAAGTCACCCCCTTGGCATTTTCCGATCTTTTAATTCCTGTATCCGATATTTTTGTCACCTGAAAATGATCAAATTTCACAAAGGTAAATTCTTACAGCAGTTTTCGCTGCTATGCGGTACATTTCGATCCCCCCAACCCCCCTTAAAAAAGGGGGCAGTCAAAGTCCCCCTTTTTAAGGGGGATTTAGGGAGATCTTTTCCGACTGTACCTCATTACCGCGCGAAGCGCTGTATTTAAATCGGAAGCTTTACTTGAGGAGTTTATCTGGCTGCATCTCTCTCAACTTCTAGATTTAAATCCGGTCGCTAAACAATATTTCATTGATGAAAAAAATAGATCGGACATTTTAGCCATTGATGCACAAAACCGGTTAGCAATTATCGAACTGAAAAATAGCGGCGGTAAAGCCAGTCTAGATCAGTTAATGCGCTATAAAAAAGCCTTAATGCGCCATCCTCCCGACGGTGAAGAATTTTCCCAAGTGGACTGGAAACAAGAGTTTTCTTTAATTTCAATTGCTGCTGATTTTTCGACTCCCGCTAAAGAGTATGCCGCTCGTCATCTGCCGAATAGTTTACTGTTACACTATGAAATCGATCGCACGAAAGACAACCGTTATTGTTTGATTTTGCGAGACTTGGAGGGAAAAGTCTATCGCAAACAAGATATTGAAGTGGTTGAAGATTCCCTATTTGATTCTTTACCACCCTTTCTTCAAGCCTATTTACTGACACAGCCAGAGATTAAGGATAGAATCCTGGAGATCATTCAGAAGATTCTGGATTATCATCCCAGCATCCAATTTGAGAGTGAGGTAAATCGCTCCTCTCATAGCAAGGATCTGAGCTTTGGCAAGTTTAACAAGCAAGGAAAAATGATAGAAAAGAAAACTTGTGCCCATTTTAGTTATTATTGTGGCCAAAAATATCAAGAAAAAAGATTATCTCTTGTTGTTCACTTGCCAACTATGTGGATTATTCCAAAACGAGCTAATTTGAGAAATAAAAAATTTCAAAGGGGTAGAATACTTGGTGGAGTTAGCATCCAGACGGATGACTTTTATCATGTGAACAAGCTAACTGATTCTAATATGTGGATGAGTGATGTATGCAATATCGAATTAAGATATCCGTTTAACGACGAGCAAATCTATGACACACTTGAAGACTATTATATCAATTATCGCAAACAGATGAAATCTCGTCAGAAGCTTAGACCCCTAACTCATGATGATTTTAAGTCAGTTGATAGTGTAATTGAAATGGCGTTAGAGGATTGGTCAGTGCGATAGCAAATATTGCAAGGAGAAAATACAATGCCTTTTACTGGCTATAAAAACCTGGCAATGGTTATTCAATCTTTTGAGTTAACTTACCAAGAGCATAATTTTATTTTACCTTCTGAATTCACCTTAAACGATTACTTCAAGCAACGGTTTGAAACTGTTTTAAGAGAAGGTATTATTGATAATTCAGAAGCTGCGATTTGCGAAAACTTAATCGCACCAATTTTAACTGAAGTTTGGTTTGCTTATAAACAAAACTGGTTACTGTGGAGCCATCAAAGCCTAATCTATGATGAAGATTTATCCGGAGTCCCAAATTACATATTAGCACATAAATCTCCTCTAGGCAAGATTGTTTTTGAGCAACCTTTTTTTGTAGTGATAGAAGCAAAGAAAGATGATTTTACTGGCGGTTGGGGACAATGTGGAGCGGAAATGGTGGCTTGTCAAAAAATTAATGGGATTCAAGAGCAAACGATTTTTGGCATAGTTTCTAATGGTAAAGTGTGGGAGTTTGGGAGATTGCGCGATCGCGCCTTCACCAAAAACATTAAATCTTACACGATTTACGATTTAGATCAATTATTCAACGCCGTTAATTACGTTTTTGAGCAATGTCAATTACAAGTTAATCCGTAAGCAAAAAATTAATTGTCATTGCGTCGAATCAAGTAACGGACTTCTTCCAGGAGAATATTAAAACGCTCGTCATTTTCTGCTTGACGTTGTTTCATTTCCGCTTGCTGTTTTTCCATTTCCGCTTGACGTTTTTCCATTTCCGCTTGACGTTCTTCCATCTGTTCCATATGGCGTTGATGTTGAGCTGCAACTTGCAAGAGTGCCTGTGAGGTGATTCTCAATCCCTCTACACTATCTTTGACCTCGCTAATGCTTTCCCGTAACTCACGAACACTTGAAGAGAGTTCGTCCAGCATTTCATCTGTCCATCGCACGACTGCCATTTGTTTGCTCCTTTTTGTTTGAGGCTGGTTTCTATTCTAATACAAATGTTGAGATTACTGGGGCGATCGCCCACATGAAATGCTCCAGAAAATAGGGAAAGTACGATGCACTTATCCCCCATTGCTAAAGACATTTTTCAAAGGGACTCCTAACCATCCTTCAAAGTTTTTCACTTGTAAGGATGAAGGGTTGGGTAAGGGACTCAGGTAATAGGATGTAGGCTTAGGTGTAGCTAAGGTAATGCTTAAGGTTTTGAGTCGATCTTCATGGAAGAGAGTTAGGGTAATAGAATCTCCTGGATTATAGTCTTTTAAGCGTTGATTGAGGTCGTCTGCATGGACACGCCAACCCTCTAAGGCTAACAGTTCATCCCCAGCATCAATACCCATGTCATAGGCAGGAGAATGAAGTTCTACATATTTAACAACTGTCATGCCATGCTCAGATTTGACGGTGATGCCTAAGTGGGGAATATCGGGGGATTTAATCTCAGCTTTGAGTTGCAACCCAAAGGGTTTGAGATAGGTGTTTAACTCTAGATCTTGAGTGGTTTCTAGGGCTTTATAGAAAAATTCTTCTAGAGGGATATGGGCAATAGATTCGATGGTAGTTTGCAGTTGCTCTGGAGTATAACCCGTTTCGGTTTTGCCGAATTTTTCCCACATTTGTATCATGACATCATCGAGGGATCGCCGGTTTTCATGGTGGGCACGAATCATGAGATCGAGTATCAGAGATACTAACTCGCCTTTGAGGTAGTAGGAGATTTGATTATTACGACTATTAGCATCGGAGCGATAGAGCTTAATCCAAGCGTCAAAACTCGATTCATGCAAGGGTTGAATCCAGCGCCCAGGGGTATTTTGATAGCGGGTAATTTCTTTGCTTAGTTCATTCAAGAAATGGCGAGCATCATAAATTCCAGCTCGCAGGGGAATCACTAGATCATAATAGGAGGTTGTGCCTTCACAGAACCACAGAGATGAGGTATAATTCTCTTGGGCATAATCATAGGTTTCTAGTTCGATAGGTCGCAACCGTTTAACGTTCCAGAGGTGAAAAAATTCATGGGCGACTAATTGCATGAAAGAGGTGTATTTTTCCCGATCGCGAAAACTGAAGCGGTCAAAAATTAAGGAACAGGAGTCTCTATGTTCCAGTCCACCGCGACTGCGAGCCAGGTGGAGGATGAACAGATAGCGATCGTAGGGGAGTCCGCCAAAGAGTTCTGATTCCACTTTAATGATTTTTTCTATATCATTAATAGCTCTTTCGGCGACTAGATTACTTTGTCCCCAAATGGCTAATTCATGGTTTTTGTTGAGAGTTTGGAAGTGATAAATAGCGTGAGTGCCAATTTCAAAGGGACTATCAACAAGGTGATCGAAATTATTGGCTTGGAATGTGGCAAATTCTCCGGCTACTTTGGGGAGGGCAGTGCTAATATTCCAAGTGGGATCGGGAACGATGATTTTTACTTTGATGGGGGTTTGTTCCATACCCAGAACTTGGAAAAATAGGCAAGTGCCATTAAAGTAGGCATGGGAGATATCTAAATGGCTGGTACGAACGGTGAGTTCATTGGCATAGATGCGATAGGAAACGAGAATTTCTGAAGTATTTTTTGTATTTATTTGCCAATAATTTTTACTTTTTTTGTGATAGATTAAAGCATTTTGTTCTAAATTATGAACTTGAAATTCCTGTAAATTTTTAGCATATTCCCGGATGAGATAAGAGCCAGGACTCCAAACGGGAAATAACAAGTCAAGTTGATCAGCTTGCCAAGCAGAAATGTGTAGACTCACTTCATAGAAGTGATTACTCGGTTGAGGCATAGCGACTTGATAGGCGATCGCCACTTGATCCCGATCGCTGAGGACAGGTTGAGGTATAGAGACTTGAGTCATGATCGTTAAGATGAAATAGAAATAGACATCATAAAGATGAGTTTAACCCATTCCAGCTAAATGCTTGAGTTGCTTTTTGTTAATTAAACAGAGTCGGTTTTCTTCAAGATCGATCGCAATCCATTTTTTTTCTTGCAGCTTTTCCATAATTTTCTGAGTTTCTTGTAAGCCGATATCAGAGACATCCGCCAAATCTTGAAAGTCCGCATTAAAAATGACTACCCCTTGTTGCGTATCCGTGCCATAGTCTTCGGCTAACCGCACCAAGGTATTGGCCAGTTTAACGGCTGGCGGCTGGTTTCGCAGTTGAAAACGGACATTATTTTGCCGCAGACGGCGAACCATTAATTGCAACATGCGATGATGGAGCTGGGAATCATTAAACAGAGCTTGAATAAAACGCTGGGCTGATACACTCACTAAGTTAACCGGACACAGGGCAATCACATCAGTCGATCGCGGAGATTCATCTAAAATCGCCATTTCGCCAAAAAAATTACCCGGGCCGAGAATGGCGATCGTCATATCATTCTTATCAGACAGACGGCGGACTTTGACCCAACCGGATACAATGAAAAAAACCGCATTTCCCCAAGCATCTTCCATTAAAACCGCTCGTTGGGCGGGATATTCATGTTCTTGGGCAATGGATAATAGGCGATCGAGAGTCTCCGGATTGGCGGTATTGAATAAGGGAAATCGTTCACTAAATTCTTCAGTAGTCAACATGAAAGGTGTTGGCATTACGCTTAACAGAAGGGGTTAGAGGTAGACCTAGGGTTGGGGAAGGATCGGACAGAGAAGACTTCGGATGAGCTGAGTTTGACTAGAGCTACTCCGAGAAGTAATCGTTCTATCCTACGTCAATTCTATCGGCTGGTGGGCAGGAGCAAGCGACGGAATCAAGGAGAAGGAGCCGCCCAAATGAAGTAAAAATGTATAGGAATGTTGCAAAACTTCAAATTTGCGCTAGGATAATGCTTGAAGCCACCGTCAAAGGCCGAGGACGACCCATTGAGTGGATCAAACGGCACGAAAGCGGTGCATTTCAAACGGGTTAGGGACTAGGGCAAAGCTATCCTAGCTTTCCCAACTGAGTCTATATCCTGTGATCCACTGATTGAAAAACTCCATGGGCAATAAGCCAACCATTGCGATCGCCCACTTGGGCTGTGAAAAAAACCGAATCGACACCGAACACATGCTCGGTTTGCTTGTTGAAGCAGGCTACGGTGTCGATTCAAACGAAGAGTTAGCCGATTATGTCATTGTTAACACCTGTAGTTTTATCCAACAGTCTCGGCAAGAATCGGTTCAAACCCTCGTCGAACTAGCAGAGGCAGATAAAAAAATCGTGATTACGGGCTGTATGGCCCAACATTATCAACAAGACCTACTCGATGCCCTACCGGAAGCGGTAGCGGTGGTGGGGACAGGAGATTATCACAAAATTGTGGAGGTGATGGAAAAGGTGCAAGAGGGCGATCGCCCGATCGCCGTTTCCTCTAATCCCACCTACATCGCCGATCACCAAACCCCCCGTTATCGGACAACCACAGAAGGCGTTGCCTATCTGAGAATTGCCGAAGGATGCGATTACAAATGCGCGTTTTGCATCATTCCCCACCTGCGCGGGAAGCAGCGATCGCGCCCCATCGAATCCATCGTTGCTGAAGCCCAAAGGTTAGCGGATGAAGGGGTTCAAGAGCTGGTCTTGATTTCCCAAATTACCACCAATTATGGAGCTGACCTCTATGGAGAGCCAGCCTTGGCTCAACTACTTAGGGCCCTTGGACAGGTTGATGTTCCTTGGATTCGGATGCACTATGCCTATCCCACTGGCTTTACCCCAGAGGTGATTGCCGCCATCCAAGAAACCTCCAATATTCTCCCCTATCTCGATTTACCTCTGCAACACTCCCATCCAGATATTCTTCGGGCCATGAATCGCCCTTGGCAAGGTCAGGTCAACGATCAAATCATCGAAAACCTCAAACAAGCGATCCCCAATGGAGTCTTCCGAACCACCTTTATTGTCGGTTTTCCGGGTGAAACCCAAACCCACTTCGATCACTTGTGTGACTTTGTAGAACGCCATCAATTCGATCATGTAGGCGTATTTGCCTTCTCTCCCGAAGAAGAAGCCCCCGCTTCTCGCTTGGCTAACCCGGTTCCGGAACCGCTCAAAGAAGAGCGCCGTAATCAACTCATGGAGCAACAACAACCCATTTCCCTAAGCCGAAATCAGGCAGAAATTGGCAAAACCGTCCAGGTGCTAGTGGAAGGAGTTTTCCCAGACACCCAAGATTTAATCGGTCGCTCTGCCCGATTTGCTCCAGAAGTCGATGGTCTCGTCTATGTCAGACCTCAAGACCATTCGGAACCCCTAGGAAAAATGATTTGGGTCAAAATTACAGATGCGGATGCCTATGACCTCTATGGCGATTGGGTCTAGAGCAATACATCGATGAGTAACCCTCGCCTTCCTGCGTTAACTCACGTTGACATTGGACTTAAAATTTCCATTCATACTAAGGAGTATTAATGACTGTTTCATTTCAAGACCTCGGAATTTCTGAAAATCGTGCCCAATACCTAGAAAGCATCGGGTTTGTTGAACCCACAGAAATTCAAATCAAAGCCATTCCCTATTTACTTCAGAATCAAGATGTGGTTGGCCAAGCGCAAACCGGAACCGGTAAAACCGCAACCTTTGCGCTGCCGATTTTAGAGAACCTCGATCTTGAGGCACACAACCCCCAAGCCCTGGTTCTGACTCCAACAAGAGAATTAGCCGAACAAGTCCGCAAAGCCATTCGTGATTTAACCGGAGATAAACGCATCCGGGTGAGTGCTATCTATGGTGGGCAGTCCATTGAGCGCCAGATCCAACGGCTCAGAAGTGGAGTGCATATCGTGGTCGGAACCCCAGGACGAGTGATTGATTTACTCGACCGCAAGGAATTAACCCTTAAAGACCTCTCTTGGGTGGTCTTAGATGAAGCCGATGAAATGCTGAATATGGGCTTTATCCAAGATGTGGAGAAAATTTTATCCCAAGTGCCCACAGAGAGACAAACGGCTTGTTTCTCTGCTACCATGCCCCCCTCCATTCGCTCCTTAGTGCAACGGTTCCTGAAATCCCCCGTTACGGTGACGGTTGAACAACCCAAAGCTGCACCGGTTCATATTGAGCAAATTGCTTATATGATTCCCCGTGGATGGACGAAACAACGGGCCCTACAACCGATTCTGGAAATGGAAAGCCCAGACTCAGCCATTATCTTTGTCCGTACCCGTCGCCAAGCGGCTGAATTAACCAGTCAGTTGCAATCGGCTGGCTATAGTGTAGATGAGTATCATGGGGATTTGAGTCAATCCCAACGGGAGCGCTTAATGGCTCGCTTCCGCCATCGCCAGGTGCGTTGGGTCGTCGCTACTGATATTGCAGCGCGAGGATTGCATGTGGACGATCTCTCCCATGTGATTAACTATGATTTACCGGATAACTTGGAAAATTATGTCCACCGGATTGGCCGGACAGGACGCGCGGGTAAGGAAGGTACGGCGATTTGTTTGGTACAACCCTTTGAGCGCCGTAAACTGACCCAAATTGAACGCTATGTACGTCAACGGTTAACGGTTAATCCCATTCCCACTCGCGCTCAGATTGAAGCGCGGCATATTGACCGCCTGCAAGATCAGGTGGGTAGTGCCGTGACTGGCGAGAGAATGGCTTCCTTCTTGCCTTTGGTGGCCAAATTGAGTGAAGAAGGCTATGAACCCCATGCGATCGCTGCTGCTGCTCTGCAAATGGCCTACGATAGCACTCGTCCTGCTTGGACGCAAGCCGATTACGATGCCACGGAAGATGATGTTACATACAGCACTCCTAAGCCTAAGCTGATTAAACGGGGTAAAAATGCATCTTCCCTACGGGACAAGCGCGAAGAGAGAGTTGGAGCAAGTGAGAAATCCTAAAACTACGGTGAAGTAGTTACAGTATAATCAGGGAGGTCTTAGTTGAAAATGATTCAGAAACTGCCCTGGCCTTCCCTGGCTATTTTGCTCATTGCCTATACCAGTTTTGCAGCGGCCCTGCCGCCCCTGAATTGGTTAGACGAGCCTCCGTCTTTTTCGGCGGAGGTTCGTCTTTGGATTTTGGCAACCCTGTTAGCCCTCAGTTTTACCGCTTTGCTGACAGCTCCTTTACGACAACTGAAGCAGGGGGTGGTGAAGGGATTTCAAAGCGATTTAGGGTTGTTGTTAGGGGTGGTCACCCTGGGCTTTTTCTCAGTGTTAATTTTATCCCGAATTCATGTGTTTTATCGGGGATTTGTATTGCTCTGTGCTGGTGCGTTAGCTCGCCTAGATTTACAAACCTTGGGGTTTAATGAGTGGCACGCCTTTTTTATTTTAGCCATCACCTCAGCTTTCGGCTTAATCGTGGGTGGGGTGATGGCCTATTTGAGTTGATCTAGAGGATGCGAAAGATAAAGGGATAGCGATAGCTGGTTTCCGGTTGACTCAGACAATGAGCGATCGCCAAAACCGGTAAGATCACACTCATGATTTGCAACAGTGCCAACAGAGGCCAACCAATTAAAACCAGGGTTAATACGCCAAAAATGATTTCGTATAACCAGACATTCAAGTGGAAATTGAGGGACTCTTTCGCATTCTCCTTAACCACTGGATCGTCAGAGATCACGGAAATGGCGATCGGCACTCCTACGGATACCCAAAATAAACTAAAGAAAATAGAGCCTTGACACAAGGCTGAGAGTAACTTGCGCTTATCTGGATCGTACATTATCTTCTCCAGTCAGAACTTCTATACTTATGGTAATCAATGGTATTGAAAATATTCTATACGGATTACCGTCTGCTGATGGAAAGGCGATCGCCACAGAGCCACAGAGAAAGGATAGAGCATACAGGCAACTAAACCCAAATCGTAAACTGTCCCGGTACAGTCCGGAAATTCGCCGCCGTCCACTGAGTTGAATTAACCCCCTCAACAATAGCCAAAAAATCCCCCGTTTGCATATCCTTAATAATCGTTTGATTGCCCACTCCCGGCGAAATTTCCAAATCCTCAAACCGCAAACGATTCGCTAAACCGATGACATCTTCTCCCAAACGAAAATCGACAAACACATCCGCATCTTCCAAGCGAAGGCCTCCCGTAGTGCGAGCATTCGGTGCAGTAGACGCACCAATCACAAAAATATCATTGCCTACACCACCAGCTACCGTATCGCTGCCATTATCACCATAGAGAATATCATCGCCAAAATCGCCCCATAATTGGTCATGTCCTTGGCCTCCTTGGAGGATATCATTTCCCTGGCCCCCATAAATCTGATCTTCATCCCGGTTGCCATTGATCTGATCGTCGCCTCGGTTGCCAAAGATGCGATCGTTATTTTGCCCCCCAAAAATCACATCATTCCCTTGGCCACCAAACACCACATCATCGCCTCGGTTCGCTAAAATCAGGTCTACCCCTTGATGGCCATAGATTTGATCGTTATCATCAACACCATAGAGGCTATCATTACCCTCCAAGCCTAAAATTAGATCGGAAAAGGGCGTTCCACCGAGAAAATCATTGAAAGGGGTTCCCGTAATCGTTGCCATAGAGATCTTTCCTCACCACCAAAAATAAGCGCCAACCGCTCTTGCATGATCGCAATTCTAGGGGCAATTTGTCCAGAAAAACGAAGAAAGTTTAATCTTTCACTTCTCTATTCCCTATTCCCTAACTTTACGTCCAGAAACTCACTCAGGGTTTGATAGACCGATTCATGGGTATATTCGTCCTCTGGATGAGGAGGTTGGCCCGGTTGCTGAAAATAGGGTTTCTCTTGATAGAGTTGACCCCACTTAAAATCCACTTGCTTGACCAATTCATACAGTAACTGTTGATTCTCTAAAATGGAGATAACGATCTCCTCAAGAGCGCGTAATGGTTCGTCTAAATATTGACTCACTTTCGCTTCATCCAGGGTGACCCAAGTTTGTAAAACCGATTGTAAACAGCCGGATGAATCGGGTAAGTGATTGACAATAAAGCGGTTAATTTCAGTCCTAGCTTGGGCGAGTTTAGGAATCGGGGATTCCCCTTTCAAGAAATTTCCCCCTTCTCGACCGATGAGTTCGGCCAAGGAAAACTCGCGTCCAGCACGAGCATCTTGTTCAATTCGATCGTCTTGTTCCGATGGATTAGCAGAAGTCATGGATTAGAGTCCTTAGCTAAAATCAACACCTTGATCGAATAAACCGGTGAGGCGATCGACCTCACTTTGGGCAATATACATGGGATTGCCCGCTAAAATACCGGTCACATTGCGGAAGGGTTTACCGATATGCATTCCGTCTCCATCGATGGAAAACTCGCGAATATCTTTATCATGCATGGAACCCCGCATTTTTAAGACCGTCAGTCCCCGCCGCATTTCTCCATACATTTCCACATATCTGAGTAAAATAATGGAATCCGTAATGGTAGAAATATGGGCTTCAGTGATCGATGTTCCCCCAACCAAGGTTGGTGTCGTCGAGGTAAATAACCCAGCTACTTCTTGTTGTTTAATAAAGGAGGTCAATCCAATAATAAATTCCCGAAATCCTTTTAAGTTAGAGACTCGCTCTAGGGCAGAAAGACTATCAACGGCAACACGATTAGGTTTAAAGTCTTCAATGGTTTCTTTCATCTGAATGAGATGATTGTCTAAACCCGTGGTTTCTGGATAGCGACAGACGACTCTTAAAAGGCCTTCTTGCTCCATTTTTTGGAAGTCTACCCCCCATCCGATCGCGTTGCGATAGAGTTGTTCTCGACTCTCTTCAAAGGCAAATAGCAGACAACGCTCGTTATTTTTAAACCCCCCCACCATAAATTCCGTCACCATTAAGGTTTTACCGGTTCCGGTGGCTCCAGAAACGAGGATAATGGAATCGCGGAAGAACCCACCTCCACACATGCGATCGAGTTCTAAGCTTCCTGAGCTAATGCGAATATTAGATGAGCGTTGTTCGAGTTCGATCGCCGATAGAGGTATAATCGTAATGCCTTGTCTGGGAATGATCGTAAATGGAAATTCCCCATTCTGGTGTTCTGTACCTCGATATTTGAGGATCTCGATGGTGCGGCGACGCTTCTCTTCAGAGAGGACATTGCGTAAAATCACCACATTATCAGCGACGAATTCTTCCACACCATAGCGACTAATTTCACCATATTCTGATGTACGCTCGGCCGTTAGAATAGACGTAACTTCTAACTCTCGCAGGACAGAGGCAATTTTAAACAAGTCATTGCGAACTTGGGCATTATCACTCAAGTGGGAAAAGATCGCCCCCAAAGAGTCCATTGATACTCTTTTTGCATTGTATTTACGGATAGCAAACTCAATCCGGGCTAACAATGCACCGAGATCGTATTCGCCACTGACAATCGGTTTATCTCCGGGTTGGGGAGAAGCATCAACAAAGGCCCATTGACGGTTTTCTTCCCATTGCTGAATTTTCCAACCAAACCCGCACATATTCTTACGGATGGCTTTTGGGGGTTCTTCAAACGTGATAAATATACCATTGTCTCCCCGTTTAATTCCTTCAGTCAGAAATTGGGTTGCAAATACAGTTTTTGCACTCCCTGCTGTGCCGACCACTAAGGTGGCCCGGTGTTTGGGTAGGCCTCCTTGGGAGAGAAAGTCAAATCCGGGAATACCGGTTTCAAGCTTCTCAATTGCGCCTGAGTCTGGATACTTGTCTAGAGTCATCAACAGTGGTTTGATTGCTTAAGGATAGAATAGATCGGAATCTTAAGATTCTTGTCTTTCATTGTCCCTCTTCTCTGGAATCAAATCTAGTCCCAAGAGTAGCTTATCTGCATTGGATAGGTCTCCAATAATCCTCTGAATGGGTTGAGGGAGTTGCTTAATCAGGGTGGGGGTGACTAAGATTCGTTCCGTCTCGGCTAATTCTGGTTCTTCTAAAACGTCAATGATTTTCAGTTCATATTGATCTTCAAGTTCGGCATTACAAATCTCTATAAGATTGGCGATCGCTCGTTGGGATTTAGGCGTATTCCCAGTAATATAGAGTTTGAGTAAATAGTAGTGCATTACGGTTTCAGGTTTTGGTAATTTTTGGTGACGTTTAGTTTACTTAAGCCAATAAAATATTTACGATAGTAAGAGGCTAAGTAGCCCATTAATTCTAAAACCATTAATCGCCCCTCAGAAACATAAGCTTGGGCTTTGATCGGATTACTTTTTTGGGTTTTATCTTTCAAAACTTCAGTATGAATGTCAACTACATCTCTAGGAGAGGCTTTTAAGAAACCAAGTTGTTCCCCCATGTTCCTGAGCTGTTCAGAAATGTTGTGTTCGACTTTATAAGCTCTTTGTTCCATAGATAAGTCCATTAACTCTCCATATTGTTGCACGATTTCTTGAAAAATTTCGGGAGAAGATTCTCGTAATAGGGATAATCCAAACAGTTTAGCGGTGATCTGGGTTTTGGCTGTATCCGCAATGTGCTTAAGTCCGAGAATTTCTTGTTCTTGTAGTCGTTTTAATTGATTTTGTTGTAAAACCTCTAGTTCGCGTTTTTGCTCGATCGCCAATCGTAGGGAGTACACTAACAGCTTACTATCGATTTGATCTTTGACTAGATATCCCTGTGCCCCTAATTGTAGACATTGAACCCGCAGGGTTTCATCCTTACTATCCGTTAATACTACAATCGGAAGGTACGGAAACTGCTGTTGGAAGCTCTGTAAGGTTTCCATGGCTTGACTATCTGGGGCATTGAGAGAGAGTAACAAGGCATCAAAGTGCTTGGCACAGAGTTGAGCGATTGCTTCTTCTAAGTTATGACCATAGTCAATTTGAAACTCTAGATCGGCTGTCGCTGAACTGGGAACCTCATTTAAGAACCGCTCGATTTGAGTGTAATCTTGGGTATCTTTAGTGATAAATAAAACATAATAAACAATCATAACTTAACCTTCCATACCCAAAGGTATGGGTTGGGTAAGATTAAGCGGATGAATTAAAGTATAATTTAGTCGTGTCAAGATTTCCTCCCTGGATACGGCTCATCTCCTATTAATGTAAACAATTTTTTCAAATTATATCAATGAACTTAGCTTATACTAAAATTCAGCTTTTATACAATAGAATGACCATTCTTCATTGAATTCATTGGTGCGATCGCCTTGAAAGACGGTTGTAGCGATCGCTTTCAAACTTGCCCCTACAATACACCGATAACAACTCCCCCAGATCGGAAACTCCCCATCCCCCCACCCAATTCAACCCAATCTACCCAACTATGCCAGTTTGCGGTACAACTAGAAGTATGAGAAATTGATAAATAACTTTACTGAATCTGGAGGATAAATCATGGATTGGCGCGTAGTGGTCGTTTTATTACCCATAGCTGTAGCTGGAGGATGGGCTGTTTTCAATATTGGTGCAGCCGCTTTAAACCAGATTCAAACCTTCTTAAACAATAGAGAAGCTTAGAGTTCCACACCAGGTCAATCCTTTGTGGGTTAAGGGGCTAGAATTTTCTAGCCCCTTATAGACTTGGCCCTGTTATGAGGGACGATTAGGCTATTTTTGAAGATAGCCAGAATAGCTCAAAGTCTTACTAAGTCGGCTGTTCATTCCCCCATTCCCCCATTTCCCTTGACTCTCCACCCCACTGGAGACTTTAAGCTCTAGGGAATGGATTCGAGGGGGAAATATGATGCAACAACAAACGCTACAACTAGAGGGAATGTCATGTGCTGGTTGTGCCCAACGGGTAGAAAGTGCCATTCAAGAAGTATCTGGAGTAACCGAGTGTGCCGTTAATTTTGCCCTTCGAGAAGCAACCGTTAAATACGATCCTCGTGCAGTATCCCTAGAGCGGATTCAAAAAGCAGTCTCCGATGTAGGATATCGAGCCAATATTCCTGCCTCAACTGAAATAGAAGAGGAAGAGTCCGATCCAGAGCTACAAAAGTTAGAGAAAAAACTCTGGCTTGGGGGAGCCGCTTCAGTTCTCTTAGTGGTGGGATCTTTCCCCATGATGACGGGACTTTCGATACCAGGTTGGCCCCATTGGCTCCATAACCCTTGGTTGCAATGGCTGGTCTCAACTCCGGTACTGTTTTGGTGTGGTCGCTCGTTTTTTGTGGGTGCTTGGAAAGCCCTGAAACACAAGAGCGCAGACATGAATAGCTTGGTGGCTTTGGGGACGGGTTCGGCCTATTTTTATTCTTTGTTTCCGACTCTGTTTCCTGGTTTTTTTGTGGGCGCAGGCTTGAGTGCCGATGTGTATTATGAGGCAGCAGTGGTGATTATTACCCTGATTTTGTGGGGGAGAATGCTGGAACATCAAGCCAGATCCAAAACTTCATCGGCAATTCGCGCTCTAATGGGCTTGCAACCGAAAACCGCACGGGTAATTCGAGATGGGGAAGAGCAGGATATTCCCTTAACTCAGGTGCAGGTGGGCGATCGCCTCTTGGTGCGTCCTGGAGAAAAAATTCCCGTCGATGGTAAAGTCGTGAAAGGCTCCTCAACCGTTGATGAATCCATGGTTACCGGGGAAAGTGTGGCAGTCGATAAACAACCGGGTGATGAAGTCATTGGCGCAACGATCAATCAAACCGGGAGTTTTCAGATGGAAGCTATGCGGGTGGGCAAAGATACGGTTTTAGCCCAGATTATCCAGTTGGTGAAAGATGCCCAAAGTTCTAAAGCGCCTATTCAAAAATTAGCCGATCGCGTCACATCCTGGTTTGTACCTGCGGTATTAGTCATCGCCATCATCACCTTTCTCACCTGGATACTGTTGACGGGAAACCTTACCCTAGCCATGGTAACCACCATCAGCGTTTTAGTCATTGCTTGTCCCTGCGCTTTGGGGTTAGCGACTCCCACTTCGGTAATGGTGGGAACTGGAAAAGGGGCGCAACAGGGGATTTTAATCAAAGGAGCGGAAAGTTTGCAACTTGCCCATCAGGTGCAAACCATTGTCTTAGATAAAACCGGAACTCTGACGGAAGGCAAACCCACGGTTACCGACTATATCACCCGGTTGGGAACAGCCCAAGGGAATGAGTTGAAACTGTTAGAGCTTGCAGCCAGTCTAGAAAAATCCTCTGAGCATCCCCTAGGAAAGGCTGTAGTAGACTATAGCAAGCGTCAGGGGGTGAAAAAACCTTTCAGCGATCCAGAGCAGTTTAAGTCCATTCCTGGCTGTGGGGTACAGGGTTATAGTTCTGACCACCTGATCCAGTTGGGAACTCGGCGATGGATGGAGGAGTTGGGGGTTAATCTGGAGGTGAAAACTTCTCAGGATGTGCTATTGAGCGAGTATCAGGATCGGTGGGAGAGTGCGGGAAAAACGGTGATTTGGATGGCAGTAGATGGAGAAGTGGAGGCAATTTTGGCGATCGCCGATGCGCTGAAACCCTCCTCGGAAGCCGTGGTTAAGCGACTCGGGCGCATGGGGTTAGAGGTGGTGATGCTCACGGGAGATAATCAGCATACCGCAGAGGCGATCGCCGCCCAAGTGGGAATTACCCAGATTTTCGCCCAAGTGCGTCCCGAAAACAAAGCCGATAAAGTGAGGGAATTGCAACAGCAAGGTAAATTAGTGGCGATGGTGGGTGATGGGATTAATGATGCCCCAGCTTTAGCGCAAGCGGATGTGGGGATAGCCATTGGTACAGGAACCGATGTGGCGATCGCTGCCAGCGATATCACCTTAATTTCTGGCGACTTACAAGGCATTATTACCGCCATTCAACTCAGTCATGCCACCCTAAATAATATCCGCCAAAACCTATTTTTCGCCTTCGTTTATAACACCGCCTCCATCCCCATTGCTGCTGGTATTTTATATCCGGTTTTTGGTTGGTTACTCAATCCCATGATTGCCGGAGGAGCCATGGCGTTAAGTTCCGTTTCTGTCGTCACCAACGCCTTAAGATTACAAAACTTTAAACCCCATTGATTCCCTTGCTTTATGAGGTAGAGCTGAAAGATCCTCCTAAATCCCCCTTAAAAAGGGGGAATTTTTCTGCCCCCCTTTTTAAGGGGGGTTGGGGGGATCAAAACCTACCACATAAAGCCAGTGCTTAATATTGCTCCCATCCTGATATACTCATGGGTGGGGTTTATGGCGATCGTGACGGTAACATCCGGTCATCCCCCACTTAATCTTACATCCCCTTGGAGAACACTATGGAAGAGGTAGAGACTCGTTTTGAGGTGCGTTTGATTCAACTCGCGGAACAGGTGGATCGGTTAACGAAAGAACAAGCGCATCTCAAAGCGCAGGTTGCAGAGATGCAAGCATCCTGTTTATCCGATACGACACCCACGCCACCGGCTCCCCCTGCTGACGCTCAACCCTCACAGTCAGAGACTCAACCCGATGCACCCTCAGATGACATTCCTTTACAATCTTCTTCTGGACAAGATTATGCCCGATTAAAATATCTTCTAAAATGTGGACGTTGGCAAGAAGCAGACGAAGAAACAGCCTTTCAATTACAAACTGTCACTGGATATACAAGTTGTGAGCATATTACTCAACAAGACATAGAAAGAACTCCTGCTGAAGATTTACAAATTATGGATTACCTTTGGAACAAATACAGCTATGGTAAATTTGGTTTTAGTATTCAAAGTCAAATTTATCGAGACATGGGAGGAACTGAAGAATCTAGAGAAATCGTTTTAAACGACTTTGGTAAGATTCTAGGTTGGTACACAGATGATAGTTGGATTACTGATGCTGATTTAATTGTTGATCTTGAGCAAGCACCCATAGGTCACCTTCCGTATGTACCTGAACTGAATCTAAATGTCTATAAAATCCTCCTGTGTCGTGAAGAATGGTCGGAATTTCCACCCGATCCAGAAATTGAAGCACACCTGGAAAAGGTTGCCGAAAAAGAACGGATCAGATCCTCTAACTTGTACCAAGAAGAACTCGCCAGGGAACTAGAAGAAGAGCGAGCTACTCTCATCGATGCCTTTTTAAAGGACAAATTTACCGAAGTTGATGAAGAACTGTTAGCCATCAAAGAGAAAATGCTCGCCCTTCCCAAAGACGAGTTTGCCAACGCACTGCTAAAACTGGGCCAATGGTCTCGCGAACAACTTCTAGAATACTTACAAACCTGATGAGCAACCGGGTTTGTGGCTAACTTTGTCGCTCTTATCCCAGGTTCTGGTACAAACCCGGTTTTTTTAGCCCCATTCCGGAATGGGGACTGAGGAGACTGTTACTACGCTGGACTAATTTAAGAAATCTTTCTCTACCTCCCAGCGCAACGGGTGAAGACTTGCGTAGATTTCATTACTTTTTGGACAGAGAAATAAAGCCGAGCCTTAAAAATACGGGTGTTTAGGGCGATCGCCTCCTTCCCCTTCCAATGCTTCACCCGTCTTTCAGGTGAACTACCCCATTCTTTATCCATCCTTCATTTTAAACACCACCTAAATTCAGCAACTCTCCTGATGGCACAGTTGAAGAACTGGCATATGCTGAATATAGGGTGAAAACAGAGCCATCCAAAAGTCGTTAGGTTTGCGTGCATCCATCGTTATTACTTGATTAACCTTGAAGACGGCTCTTGGATCGACAACTCAACAGAGAACACAAGGAGCAAACTTCATGAAACTTAATTCTATTCAAACTCTTATCGGTACTGCTGCCACCACCGCTTGTTTACTCAGCATGACCGGAGTTGCCCAAGCCGGAACCTTCGTCAACGGTTGGAACTATGCTCGCGACTACTTTAATGATGGAACCGGAGGATATACCAACGGAGTATCTGTCTACGAAATCTATGGTATGGCAGTTCACCAAGATGGAGACACCATCACGGTTGGGATAAACACAAACCTAGGGCTACAGGGAACATCTCATAGCGGCGCAAAAGATGGGAATATTGGTTGGAGTGACTTCCTCTTCAGTGTAGGTGGCGAGCAGTATGGTATTCACTTCGCCCAAACCAACGACTCCTTCGGACGGGGACTCAACAGCGCAGCCCTTGATGCGGCACAAGGAACCAACGCTCTAGGTCTGTACAAAGATATCACCACCAAAAACGTCACTGCCAATAACGATGGTTGGTCTACAATTAAACAACATTACGACTACACCAAAAACCGCGCTCAGAACGTCGCAGACCGCAATGCTGGTGTTAAATCCTTGGGTGATTTAGAATCTTCTGAAACCTCTTTCTACACGACTAGCCGTGGCGCTCCCACCTCTATCAAGTCTGGAACTAAGGTAGAAAACGACAATTTCCAATTGCTCAATTCAACTCAACTGAGCAGCTTGGGTTTGAACTTCTCCAACGCTTTTGGAGTAGAAAACAATAAACTGGGAACTCAAACCTTTGGTTTTAGCTTCACCAAAACGCCAGAAATGCTTGGTGAGTTCGTCTCTTATTTGTTCGCTGAATGCACCAACGATGGTATCGCTCTGAAAGGAACGTTTGAAGAAGTAGAAGTACCTAGTATTCCGGTTCCCGAACCCACCGCAGTAGCTGGTTTAGCCTTAGTTGGTTTGATGCTGGCTGGTAGCAAACTGCGTCAACACAGTTAATACAGTCAATACAATCAATGGTAATTAAGTAGGGGCGGGTTTGAAACCCGCCCCTACTTCTTGGAAGTGAGGAAAGGGTTATAGATTTTGGGTCTCAATTAAGTTTTGGCAGGATTCCCAAGGGGTTTTAACTGCGCCGATGGATGCGATAACGTCTTGGGATTCGGGTTGGTGACAAACCAGAAAGACGCGATAAAGCGTGCCTCCCATTTCAATAAATTCCCCCATTACGGGAATGCGACTGACTTCGATGAAGGTGGAGAGGGGCTGACTTTGGGGGGAGTCTTTAAGATACAGGGCAATTTGAGTGGTCAGGTGTAAGGATCTCGATTCGTTCGACAGGATGGGGGGAGTTGAGTTAGAGGATGTGGCCATAGCTGGGTTTAAAGATAACAGTCAGAATGGATAATTATTTAGGTAAAGCCTCAATACTTGAGACCCTGTATTCGAGTTTCAGTGAGATAAGTTTACACTTCTTGGGTGTTAAACAACACATTTAACCGAGAAATTTGGGGAAAATCAGGATTAGGGGACTGAACCAGATATAATGGTTAAGAATTATAAACCCCTGATGAATGCTAACGGTTATGCTCTGTGATTCTAAGGCAAAACCGGAGGCCCATCGACTCATTCCCCTAAATCTTGACGGTTATCCTGCCCTTGGAGGTTTTAATGCTGCGACTAGAGCATATCAGCAAAATCTATTCAACTGGCCAAGTGCTAAATGATATTAACTGGGAAGTGAAACCCGGCGATCGCGTGGGTTTGGTGGGGGTGAATGGGGCAGGAAAATCGACCCAGCTCAAGATTATTGCGGGGGAAATTGAGCCGACTTCTGGGGAGGTGATCCGGCCAGGGAATTTACAAATCGCCTATTTGACCCAGGAATTTGATGTTGAACCGGGGGATACGGTGCGGGAAGAGTTCTGGAAGGTGTTCCATAAGGCTAATGCGGTTCATCATGCGATCGCCGAAATTCAGCATCAGATGCAAACCGCTACCCCAGACGAGCTGGAGATCCTCATCCATAAACTGGATAAAGAGCAACGGCACTTTGAGGCGCTAAATGGCTATGGGTTAGACGCGCAGATCGAGAAGATGTTACCGGAAATGGGATTTGCACCGGATGATGGCGATCGCCTGGTCAGTGCCTTTTCTGGAGGCTGGCAAATGCGAATTCAATTGGGAAAAATTCTCCTACAATCGCCCGATCTGCTCCTCCTCGATGAGCCAACCAACCATTTAGATTTAGAAACCATTGAATGGTTAGAAAATTATCTCAAAAACTCGACTCTTCCTATGGTGATTGTCTCCCATGACCGGGAATTTCTCGATCGCCTCTGTACCCAAATTGTGGAAACAGAGCGGGGAGTCTCGACAACTTATCTCGGCAACTATTCCGCCTATCTCCAACAAAAAGCTGAACAAAAAGCCGCTCAACAGAGTGCTTACGAACATCAACAAAAGGAACTGGAAAAACAACAAGCCTATATCGAACGCTTTCGGGCGAGTGCCACCCGCAGTACCCAAGCCAAAAGCCGGGAGAAACAGCTTGATAAAATTGAACGCATCGAAGCCCCGATTAGTGACCTCAAAACCCTACATTTTCGCTTTCCTCCTTCCCCCCGCAGTGGTCGAGATGTGGTGAATATCAAGGATTTAACCTACTTGTATGATGAGAAAATTTTGTTTCTGGGGGCATCCCTAGCCATTGAACGGGGCGATCGCATCGCCATTTTAGGCCCCAATGGTTGCGGAAAATCCACCCTACTGCGATTACTGATGGGGTGGGAAAAACCCATAGAAGGCAGCATCAGCCTAGGTAAACATAACGTGATCCCCGGTTATTTTGAACAAAACCAAGCAGAAGCTTTAGACCTAGATAAAACCGTCATGGATACCATTCATGATGAAGTCCCTGATTGGAAAAATGAGGAAGTGCGAACCCTGTTAGGCCGCTTCCTCTTTAGTGGGGATACGGTTTATAAAAAAGTCGAAGCCCTCAGTGGAGGAGAAAAAGCCCGGTTAGCCCTAGCGAAAATGCTGTTACAACCGGCTAATTTATTAATCTTAGATGAGCCGACCAACCATTTAGATATTCCGGCTAAAGAAATGTTGGAAGAAGCTCTACAACATTATGATGGCACAGCCATTATTGTCTCCCATGACCGTTATTTTATCTCCCAAGTGGCTAATAAAATCGTAGAGATTCGGGACGGTGAGTTTCACATTTACCTGGGCAACTACCATTATTATCTCGATAAAATTGCTGAAGAAAAAGACCAGGAAAAATTAGCGGCCATTGCTAAAGCCAAAGCGGAAAAAACGACTGCTAAACGGGAGAAACAAAAAGCAAAACAAAAGGCGAAAAAGCAAGCTAAAGCGAATTAATAGGAATTCTTGATTATGTGGCAGTTACAGCGCTTTGCGCTAGGCAAAAAGGAAGAGGCAACAGGCAATAGCTTGCCGTATTTAGGTTTAGGAAGTCATGAAAGTCCCCCTTTTCAAAGAGAATTAAAGGGTATCTTGATTGCTGCTTTGTATCTAATTTTGCCATTGCTATCAACTCCGGCCAGCTTTGCCCAAACCCCCACAGATGAGCCGTCTTTCATCCCCTTACGACCCAATCCAGAGCAACTTTGTCCCCAAGAACCGGCCATAGACCGTTTTATTTATCACACCATCGCTCCTGGAGAAACCTTAGCCCAGATTGCCGCAAAATATCAATTAATGCCTGCAACTTTAATGGGTCTGAATCGTTCTTTACGCGACGGGGAACCTCCTGTAGGCACACAAATTGTTATTCCTCCCTATGATGGAGTATTAGTGCGGATTCCTGCGGGTAAAAATTGGCGCGATGTGGCTGAAGCTTACCGAGTTCCGGCCGATGCCCTCTTTGAGGTGAATGGATGTCAACAAAACCCAGAAATGGTGTTTGTTCCAGGGGTAAATTGGTCTCCCGGTCGGCCCTCTAGGGAAGTTCAAACCCAGCTCTCGGCCTATCCCCTTCCGGAGATTTCCCCCTTGCTCAAAGGGTATGGTTGGTATTTAAATCCACAGACCTCTAAGCGAGAATTTAGTAGCGGGGTCGATATCCGTGCCCCTATTGGGACTCCCGTTTCGGCTGTGGGAGATGGTATAGTCGCTTATGCAGGCGATCGCGACTCCTATGGTCAACTGGTGGTGATCAACCATCCTGGGGGACGACAAACCCGTTACGCTCATCTGCAAACCATTGAAGTTACCCCCGGTCAAACCATCCGTCAAGGGGACTTATTGGGAACCGTAGGAGCTACGGGTAATCCCCAGTTTTCCATTCCCCATCTTCATTTTGAGATGCGCTATCAGTCTACCGTGGGTTGGGTTGCTGAAGATCCGGGGTTGTATATTCCCACCTTGGGCCGGAATTTGCGCTACTGATTCTACTCCCTATTACGATTAATAAAAATGATAAATAATCAACCTATTTCTATTTCCTTATTTACCGGAGCCTATGGACTAGATTTGGGTCTAGAGCAGGCCGGTTTTATCACTGTAAGTGTAGTGGAGAAAGATATTCATGCGATCGAGACTATTGCTCGGAATAGACCTTTTCTTGAGCAGAGTGCTATTCCTAGAGAAATAGAACAAGTGACAGCACAAGAATTACTGGAAGAAGGAGGGAAAGCTTTAGGTTTAGGTCGTCCTTTACAACCGGGTGAAGTAGATTTAATCACTGGTGGCCCGCCTTGTCAACCCTTCAGTACCGCCGGAAAAAGAGGTTCTGTTCTAGATCCTCGTGGTAGTTTATTCATGGATTTTATTCGGATTGTTAAAGAAGTACAACCTCGTTTTTTTTTAATGGAAAATGTTAAGGGTTTACTTTCTGCTCCTCTACGCCACCGACCAATTAATCAACGTGGAAAAGGTTATCCTTCTTTAAGAAAGGATGAAATAAAAGGTGCGGCTTTGGAGGTGGTAATATCAGAAATGAAGAACATAGACTATCAGGTAATTTACAATGTCTTAGAAGCAGCAGATTATGGTGTCCCGCAAACCAGAGAGCGTGTCATATTTATGGGTTCCAGAGATTCTGAATCTGTCACCTTTCCTCTGCCAAAATATTCCAAATATGGTAAAAACTTACCTAAATGGCGGACTTTAAAAGACGGTTTAAAAGGGTTGGTAGATTCAGAACCAGAGTTTATACCCTATTCAGAAAATCGCCTCAAGTATTTAAAATTATTGAAAGCTGGGCAAAATTGGAAAAATCTACCAGAAGACTTAAAACAAGAAGCTATGGGAGGTGCTTATCATTCAGGAGGAGGAAAAGTCGGTTTTTATAGAAGATTATCTTGGGATAAGCCTTCTCCCACCATAACAGCCAGTCCAAATCAAAAAGCTACAGATATGTGTCATCCCGTCGAACTTCGTTGTTTAACGGTTCGTGAATCTGCAAAAATTCAAACTTTCCCTGATGACTGGATTTTCTATGGTTCTACTCTTTCTAAATATAAACAGATTGGCAATGCTGTACCTGTTTTACTCTCGAAAGAAATCGGTGTTTATCTTTTTAACTTAATTCAAGGAAATCAAGAAAAAGGTCAACAAATTGCCGAACAACTTTCTCTATTTTCTTGATCTTGTTACCAATAGACATATAGCTACCTATTGAGCCGCAAGTTTCGCAAAAGCACGATCAATTCTTTGTAACATATGTTTTACTCGTCCCTCTAGTATATCATAATTTATGTAAATGATATCCCAAAAATCTTTGCCCGCAAGACGAGAGATTTTGGGATCGTTAAACGTCCATTCTCCTAAATCAAAAGCTGATATGAAAAGTGGATGTTCATGAATCGCTAATTCTTTTTTAGCTCTACTTCGTTGGGAACCCGTCAATGTTCCTTTTAAGGTCTTAATTTGTGCAAACACAATTTTATCTTGTGATAAGATAAGCATATCGATTCCCTTGATTTTAATGCCAAATTGAATTTCAGGAATAATTATAGCGCTTCGCCCTCGTCTAGTTACAAGTTAGAATAGAGAATGTACAACTTTCGAGAAGGTCTACTCGCGATGGCAAGCGCTTATAGTCAAAAAATCCGAATACGGGCCTTGGAGCTGATAGGAAATGGTGTACCAATCAGCCAAGTGAGTCGGGCACTGAAAATTAGCCGCCCAACCCTTTATAGATGGAAAGAAACCAAAGAAAAAACCGGTTCGACAGTTCCTAAAAAAGGCAGACCTCCAGCTCAACCTTGTGGGATTAAAGACTGGGAAAAGTTCAAAGAATTTGTCGATGCTAACCCTGACAAAACTCAAAAAGAATTAGCCAAATTATGGGGTGATGTCAGTCATCATACAATTAGTAGAGGGTTAAAAAAAATGGGTTACACTCGTAAAAAAAAACTTATGGTTATCAGGAAAGATGTGAGGAGGAACGGTCTGAGTTTAGGCGTAAACTAGCTCAATATAGATCAAAAAAGGTAATCTACATGGACGAAAGCGGGATAAATAATAATGAAAGCTATCCTTATGGATGGAGTCAAAAAGGGGAAAGATTATATAGTATGCGACCCGGAAAACGCCAAGATAGATTAAGTATTATCGGCGCTTTATGTGACGGAAAAATCTTGGCTCCGATGGTATATCAAGGATATTGCACAGCCAAGGTGATCGAGACTTGGTTGGAAAAATGTTTATTACCAGAGGTGGAAAAAGGTCAGGTAATTATTATGGATAATGCTCCTTTCCATAACTCCCGTAAAATTAGAGAACTAATTGAAAAAGCGGGATGTGAATTGCTGTTTTTGCCTCCCTACTCTCCTGACTTAAACCCAATTGAACATTGGTGGCAAAAAGTAAAGACAGCAATTAGAAAAGAGTTGCCTCTTCATGACTATAATATTCATAAAGCAGCAGACGCAGCATTCCAGTATTTGTAAATAGACCAGCGCGAAGCGCTATATATAAGGACTAATGTCAGCTATATCTTCCCAAAGACTACCCATTTTTGTACTTAGACTTCTGGTGACTGAGTTACTGGTCATGAGTAATTTTGCTCCACATAACTCAAAAAGATTTTTAGGTTTAGGATGGGATTCCAAGAGGAGGTTTTGGTTTTGAAAATTGGCTTTTAGCCACGCAATAAAATTATCGGTAAATTGGTCAGTTTTGCTAGAAATTAACTGATACTGTTTATCCAATTCTAAAATGTTTCCATTTTGCTGATTCTGTGCAAGTTGATATTCAAAGTAACCCGGTGCTATTGAGGAAATGATTTTTCCATATTGGTAGGGCTTATGTAAATCTTCATCAGTAATATGGATCACCTTAATCAATGAAGCATGATGCAAAATGAGTGATTTCCTTTCTTCAACAGAAAGCGATATTAACGTCTCAGCAGATAATGGACTAAGCATGATTAAACCAGTGGAAGCATTTTAAGTTAAATCCAGACTTTGGGCAATTTTCCACGCTTTGAAGAGCCGACCTTGCATAGCCCAAGAAACGGCTTGTAAGACTTGCAGTTCTGGCTCATCTGGTTTGAGCTGTAGGGCAGTTTCGAGAACTTTTTGCGCTTTTTGAGGTTTCCAGTCATAGAGATAGACTACGGCTAAATAGGCATAGGGATAGGGGCTGTTTGGCTCTAGGGTGGTCAGGGGATTTAAGGCAGCGATCGCCCCCGGCACATCTTGACGCAATACCCGCGATAGCACCAAGCCATACAGCCAATCTACCCGGTTCGGATCTTGCTGTAGTCGATAACTCAGGGTGCGATCGATTTGCAATAAATAATCTTGCGTCGGATCGTATTGATTAATACGGCCGACTTCCTTAAAAATATGCTCTAGGGCAGTTGGCCCCTGGGATAAAGTCGCTGCAAACTGGCGAAATTGAGTCGATAAATCTAACTCTAAAGCGGGTTGGATGGGAGCCTCGAAAGATAACAGGATGCGAATGGGGGGAATAGGGATATCTTGTGCAGGAGTATCTAAGTTTCGATTGGGCAAATATTGCACCTTTAACAAATAACTTCCCGGTTCCATATTTGCAGGGGGTAACATCGAGGTTAACTCGCTCACTTGCACCCCTTGCTCTGGATCGAGGTTTTCCGGAGCGTAGAGGTTTCCCATCCCGAACCCATGATCATGTATCCAGGCAATTTGACCGTCTCTTTCCCGAATCCAAGTAATTAGAACTAATCCCGATTTTAGATCTTTCCAGGGGCCCCGCCATTGGTAGGTGACAGGAACGGGACTTCCGGGAGGAACAGGACTAGAGACAAACAGGTTATAGAGTTGCACTTGAGACAGGGTTTGATCCAGGGGAACCACCTGTACGGGGGGAGTATGCTGATGATAGAGATTCAGTTGCGTGCCATCACTGAGGGGCCAGGATCGATGAAGGTTAAATAAGCGACCGGTTTCAATGAACTGGGTTAACTGTTGTCGTTCGGCACTCGGTGACGATCCTTGTTGACCGGTTTTGGTGATAAACCAATGGAGCGATCGCCCATCTTGTAGAATATGTTCAGGATTGGTTCCCACTTGCCGACCATAGACCTGGCCTCGCAATTGCCCATAGTAGTTCACATTATGCTGATTTAGGGTTGGTGTAGAGGGCAAAACCCCAACATTCGAGCGCAGATAGGGTTCAGTTTTAATAATTTCATCGATGACTTGGGGATGGGGAGCAGGTAACCCCAATTCTGGATAATGCATCCCTCCGGGACTCAACGCTTGAATAAAAAATTGCCCTCCCAAAGGATAGAGGTTTAAGAACATCAATAAACCCGCTAATCCTACGGTTCCCCAACGGATTTTGGGCCCCCATTTGCGACTAAGTTTATCCCACTGATTTAAACCGCAAGCCAGCAGGAGGGAGAGAACCGGAAGAAAGGGGAGAATGTAGCGAGTATCTTTGTTGACATTTAAGGAACAGAGGAAATAAGATCCGACTAGAAAGAGGAGTATCCAAAGGATTTTGGGGTGCTGTTTTAAGTTTAGCCGTTGTTCGGATTTATAGAAGTGAATCCCTAGACCGATCAGACCAACGAGGGGAACCAGTAATAGGGGCCAAGAGACCAACTCTGGCAGGTCTTTCCAGTAATAGAGCCAAGCATCTAGGGTATGGAGGGGGGGGTCACCTTCGGCGATCGCCGCGTCTACGGTGGCTCGTTCTCCAGAGGTCAGTATCAGTAACCAGTTGGTACGCACCCAAGGATAGAGTAGGGTGATGGCGATCGCACCCCCTAAAAGCCATTGGCTGAAGCGTTCCCACTGTCGCTGATAGAGGGTGCTGATTCCAGAAACGGCGATCGGGGTAAGCAAAAAAAACAGTGCTGTTTGTTTCGTTAGCAATGCTAATCCTACGGAAATTCCCATCAGTGCAGCCATTCCCCACTGTTGCAGTCTCGCAGATTTCCGGGAAAACCACCATAAAGTCAGACAAAAAAAGCTCCATGTCACCATCGCTGTTAAGGGATAATCCAGGAGAAAATCCAGGCGATAGCGATAAAGTCCGGGTAGCAATATACACAAGAGAGCCGCCCACAGTCCCAGATACCCGTTGAACAGGAGGCGACCTAAGCCATAAACTGAACCCAGGAGAATAGCGCTATAGAGCAGCATCACCAGGGTTGAGGAATCGGGACTTGCGCCAAAAATCTGCACAAAGGGAACCGTAGTCACATAAACCAGGGGCGGAATTTTGGGAGAAAGGAGCCAAAATTGATGCCACCAGTCGCCAGAAAAAAGTTGGGCAGTTTGCAGGATGCGCTGATATTCTAAGACCCAGTTGAGATAGTCGGCCTGATCCCAAGCCGGAACCCGGCGATCGATCGCCAACCAAAGGCGATCGCCCACTATAATCAGAAACATCATCAATCCCAGCGCTAAAACTGGATCGGTTCCCGTATTCTTCTCAGACCAACGGTGCTGAGTTTTTTCCAATGATTCCTTAGTCATTAGTCACACTATGTTATCACTAATTATTCGGACTTCATTTAAATATACCGAGAAATATCCTCCTGACAATCATCCGCCAGATAAGACAAAGCGCGGAAACGCAACCCCACCAACTGTTCATACAAGGGATTTAACTTACACATCGGAGGAATATGGACAATTTTATGGCCAAACAGCTTAATATCCCGTTCAAATGGGCATTGGGGCGGAATCATTTTACAGAGAAACCTAGCCATATAAGGCGTATTAATATCCAAACCATCTAACCACTGGCGCACCGGATGTAAAACATCTCCTTGAGGAAAAGTAGCTTGCAACTTCTCCATCAATGCTTGGCGTTTTTGTTCCGGCAGAGTTTCTGAAGTAATCAACAAAAACTTCAGTACATCTAACACCTCACTCGAAGGTTCTAGAGCCGCACAATACTCTTGTAAAACTCGATCTTCATCCTCAGAATAAGTTCCATTAGCCAACGCCATAATCACCCCAGTCCGCAGAAAATTCTCCGCCACTGAAGTTTCTCTCCCTAAAATAGCGGCCAATTCTTCGCCCGTAATCGGTTTTAGGGAACCCAAATTAATATTACTCCCCAACTCATCTTTAATTAATTCAGCAATTAATTCTTTTTCCTCTGGATTATATTCACCATCTGCCCAAGCAATAGTCAGTAAACCTCTTAGCCAGGCAGTAATATGATGGTTCAGAGTACGCACTCTTTCGCACAACATGCGAATAATATTTAGTCCCAATTCCGGATATTTTTCGATCGCCTCATAGAGATTTTTTTGGGATAAAACTAAACATTTACATTCTTCTATAGCCGTCACAGAAGCAGAATGGGACTGGGAATCTAAAACCGACATTTCCCCAAAATAATCCCCTGGCTTCAGATGGGCCAGCCTCAGCCCTCCGATATGAACTTCCACTTCTCCGGACACCAGAATATAGAGATAGGAACCAGTCTCATCCTGGCGAAAAATAGTGTGGCCCGCAGGAAATTCGATTTCTCCTAATTGGTGAGCAATTTCCGTTAAAAACTCATTTTTTTTGGCTTCAATATTGCTAAAGATAGGAATATCTTGAATCAGTTCCAGAGACTGCGTAGAAATCATCATAAAATTTGCTGTTGTACCTGGTGATAAAAGAGGTCTTCAGAGGCTCCAAACAGGCGATTAAGTTTACGCACCCGTTGGCAAAGAACATTAATCATTTTTATCGCTACTTTGGGCCGTTCTTTAATAGCTTGATAAACTTGTTCTTGGGTTAAAACCAGACATTGAGAGGGGTCTAGGGTTGTGACGGAAGCTGATCGCGGCCGAGATTCAAAGATGGCCATTTCCCCAAAATACGATCCGGGGCCGAGTTCGGCCAGTTGCACGTCATCAAAATGGACTTTGACGCGACCAGAAAAGAGAATATAGAGTAAGTCGCCGCGATCGCCTTGAGTAAAAATGGTATGGTCTGGGGGAAACTGCACCTCTTCTAAATGAGTGGCTAACTGTTCTAGAAACTCCGTTTGAGCGAGATCTTGGAAGATGACCAGCTCGGTTAAAAATTTGAGTCGGTCAGCTACACTGAGCGTAAGGGTTGTGCGATCGCCTGTATCAGTCACCATAGGCTTTTGAGGAATTGAAACGGCCTGCTTCTAAGCTACCATGTCATTTGGCTTCCGTCAGCAGGAGAGCCAGATAACCCAGAAGAGCGATCTTTGTCTCTTTAAAAATCCGATCCGGTTTAGAATGTCTCTAAAAACTGGTCAATGACAGTGACAGGTTCACTCGCACACTGTGCTTGGTCATAAATGTGGATCAGATCGATACCTGGAAGGCGTTCCAAATCACTTAATTCTGGAAGATCTAACTCTTTTAACTGCACAATGAGTAAGCCTGATTTATAGCGCTTCGCCCTCGTCTAGTTACAAGTTAGAATAGAGAATGTACAACTTTCGAGAAGGTCTACTCGCGATGGCAAGCGCTTATAGTCAAAAAATCCGAATACGGGCCTTGGAGCTGATAGGAAATGGTGTACCAATCAGCCAAGTGAGTCGGGCACTGAAAATTAGCCGCCCAACCCTTTATAGATGGAAAGAAACCAAAGAAAAAACCGGTTCGACAGTTCCTAAAAAAGGCAGACCTCCAGCTCAACCTTGTGGGATTAAAGACTGGGAAAAGTTCAAAGAATTTGTCGATGCTAACCCTGACAAAACTCAAAAAGAATTAGCCAAATTATGGGGTGATGTCAGTCATCATACAATTAGTAGAGGGTTAAAAAAAATGGGTTACACTCGTAAAAAAAAACTTATGGTTATCAGGAAAGATGTGAGGAGGAACGGTCTGAGTTTAGGCGTAAACTAGCTCAATATAGATCAAAACAGGTAATCTACATGGACGAAAGCGGTATAAACAATAATGAAAGCTATCCTTATGGATGGAGTCAAAAAGGGGAAAGATTATATAGTATGCGACCTGGAAAACGCCAAGATAGATTAAGTATTATCGGCGCTTTATGTGACGGAAAAATCTTGGCTCCGATGGTATATCAAGGATATTGCACAGCCAAGGTGATCGAGACTTGGTTGGAAAAATGTTTATTACCAGAGGTAGAAAAAGGTCAGGTAATTATTATGGATAATGCCCCTTTCCATAACTCCCGTAAAATTAGAGAACTAATTGAAAAAGCGGGATGTGAATTGCTGTTTTTGCCTACCTACTCTCCTGACTTAAACCCAATTGAACATTGGTGGCAAAAAGTAAAGACAGCAATTAGAAAAGAGTTGCCTCTTCATGACTATAATATTCATAAAGCAGCAGACGCAGCATTCCAGTATTTGTAAATAGACCAGCGCGAAGCGCTATATCTTGATGCTGCACCAGGAGATCGAAAACATAACTTTGGCGGCTATTTGCGATCGTCAGACGGAATTGGGGACTGACCAGAAAATTGATATTGCGAGCCTCAAGAATTTCTGCAAGTGTGGCGACAATGGAGCAATGACAGGTTAAATTTGCCAGCGAAGAATGGCATCTTGGGAATAGGTCAAAGAATGGGTATCCGAGGAAGAATCTGTAACCGCAGGTTCAATTAAATTAGCAACTAAACGAGAACCCGCTAAATTCGCTCCACTGAGATCCGCACCACTCAAGTTAACCTCAATCACCAAATTGCGCTGAATATTCACTTTGTGACGGTGGAGATAACGACGCAGAACCGCTTTCAGATTATCTTTTTTAACCCGCTCCCCTAACTCCTGAGAGATCCGCTTCCACAGTTTAGCGCCCACATCCTTGATATAATCGGGATCGTAGCCCGCATCCTGGGCAATTTTACTGTAAGATTTGCCTTCCCAAGATTGCCGAAAGACAAGTTCTTGGACTTGAGTTAAAGCTTCATAGTCCAAAATGGTTTCCACCCAAGTCAAGGCTTCATCAACGGTCATTGGGGGATACTAGCAAGCCATTCTGTTAAGTCCTGCTGTTGTTGGAAGTTAGGCATCGCTTCCATTAACCCTTGGAGTTGGGTGAACGACAGATTATAAATTTTCTCTTCCGTCTCTGCTGCGATCTTCCCAAGTTTGTGGCGTAACATCATCAAGACCGCTTCCTGGCGGCCTTCCTGAAGACCTTCTTGGCGACCTTTTTGCAGGATAAATTGATAAAAAGAAGAGTCTTCCAGCAAGTCTTCGCGGAAGAGGTCTTGAATAATTTCCGGGTTGTGAATCAGTCCAGACATAATAGCAGTACAGGCGATGATTTCTTTGCGTTGATTAGGGTCAGGAATTTTGCGCGTGGCCTCTGCTACCTGTTGTAGCAGATCTCGCGGCGCATTGCTACGGGTTAGAGGGGCTAAAGGGAGAAGAGCAGCATCATTGAGGAAAGGAGCAGGATCTTGTTCCCACAAACGGAGGACGCGATATGTGTGAAGGGTATTTTGGACTTGGAAGCGATCGACATACACTTCAGGTGAGTTGGTCTGTTTCAGAAAAATGACCACTTGCTCAATGGTACAGTGATATTTCCGATAAAGCCTTAACCAATAGTCGATCATCCGCTCTGGTAAGGGGGGGTTAGGTTTGGGAACGCGCTCAAATTCCAGATGCAGGATAGTATCGGCTGCTTTGAGTAAGATTAAGGAGTCAGCACGAACCGGTTCAGTAGAGAGTTCAGTTTTAATCACTTGCACATTGCTGGCATTGACTTGGGGAAGCAGCAAACGGACAAAACTGATTGGGTTTTGGGTTGCCAGGAATTTACAGGTGTTGTCAAAAGCCACAATCTACAAGAGACCCAAAAGTGAAGTTCCTCCATCATTCTACCTCACATGGGGGTAGCACCTGACATTTACCTTACTTTTTCATGACTTTTTGCTACTGACACAGTGAGCATAAATAATTATCCTTCTAGAGGAGAGTATATAACCATACAAAAAAGACTTCAATTTCAACATTCTAATGTCCTTCTTGACTCAGGAGGCTTGCTACCTTGAATATCTTGATCAAATTGATTACACCAGGCCCTTTTGCTCTGCCTTCAGGCTTTGGTCTTCGCGTTGTCAGTAGCTGGTTTGTTTCTCACTTTATTTTGACATTTGTAATTGCTTTTTTCGCTATAGTTTCAGGTGATCTAAAAGATCCAGATTTCGGTTATCTAGCTTACAATGGAAGCCTATTTGGAGCCGCGCTGTGTTTTTATGGGTTACTGGGAATAGCTATAGATTATATGCGAGGAAACCGACCTTATTATCCGGGATGGTATTGGTATTTATACCCTTGGATTTCAGCATTTTATGTGGTGATATTATTGCTGATCTTTCTACTATCCCTTTTGGGGGTGAGCTTACCTGAACAAAAAACTAGGAGGCTAACTAGAGATCAGTTACATCAAGCTCTTGAACAATCCTCTCTCCAAGATTTATTAGAGAATTATGGTAATGCATTTGAAGAACTAAAAAAAAGAGAGCAAGCAGGAAAGCTCGATCCGGCTCAAGCAGAGGTGGTCAGAAAGTTGAGAACTTTTGATCGCTCGAAGTATGATAGAAAGATCACCTCGCTGTTGAGTCAAGAAGAATTTGAAAGACTGTTTATCCTGATGTTGATTGTAATGTTGATAGAGGAATAACCATGGGATTTCAACTGTTTAAAATGAATGTACCGCGCAATAGCCCTATTTTAAAATATCTCAGTATTCAGCCGGGCAAGTATATATTGAAATGGGACAACGTTAATGGTGATTTAATATTTTTGTCTCCAAGAGGTACGGAAAAGCTGACGTTGAAAATGTCTCCTGAAGAATTCCAAATCATGCGATTAATGGTTGACAACAACACGGATAAGTACACCTTTGATGAAGAGAGTATAAAAGAATCTGTTAAACGTTTAAAACGTTTTTCATCAAAGGTAGAAGGTTATGTTGTACATCATATAATTCCTCTACACTTATTCAAAACTAGCAAGTTACTCTTGGCAGTACATCCAGACAATAAAAAGGGTCACCCAAGGCATGTTAATTTTTATGAGAATCACCCTGCTAATCTTCTTCATTTACCAGCTACTTTTCATAAGGGCCCTCATATTTGGTATAGTAACTTAGCTGAAGACTGCCTAGAAGGTGAATGGTCTGATATTGTTAAGTTTGGGTTGGAAAACGATAGGTCTCAAATTGTAGAGAGAATACATGACATCATTATTTTCCTGAAAGATAAGATCCGGGAAATGCGAGAAAAGGGATTAGTTTCAATTAATGATATTTAGGGGGAAATGTCCCCAAGTCATGGCTTAAGCTTCTACATCAACAGTATATTCTTTCAGCAATTCTAAGGAAATCACCGCTAAGGTGTTGAGATGGGTAGCGGATAGGACGACAGGTGGTAGATAAAAACCAGCGATCGCACTCAAACCGCTATCCTGATAAATACCAAGTTTTCCTAAAGCCACTCAGGGACAAGCAATGACCGATTATGACTCCCCCTGGAAAGAAGCCATCTCCCTCTATTTTCCAGAATTTATGCGCTTCTTCTTCCCCAACATTGCCACAGACATCAATTGGAGTCGAGGATTTCAATTCCTCGACACCGAACTCCAGAAAATCAAGCGGGAAACCGAAACTGGGCGACGAGAGGCCGATAAACTCGTCCAAGTTTGGCAACATAATGGACAAGAAACCTGGGTTTTACTCCACATCGAAGTTCAATCTCAGCCCCAATCCGAATTTGCCGAACGCATGTATATTTACAACTCTAGGCTCTTCGACACCTATCGTCGGCAAGTCGTCAGTTTAGCTGTCTTAGCCGACGAACGCCCCTCCTGGCGACCCCATCGCTACAAACGAAAACTGTGGGGATGCAAATCGAGCTTAAACTTTCCCATCGTTAAGCTTCTGGACTACAATACGAGTGAATTAGACAGCAACCGAAACCCCTTTGCCGCCATAGTTCAAGCCCATAGAGCAGCTCAAGCGATGGGAAAGAACCCAGAAAATGGCTATCAGAACAAACTCAGGTTAGTCAAAAGTCTCTATGAACGGGGATTATCCCGCAAGGATATAGTAGAGCTATTTCGGCTGATCGACTGGCTGATGGAACTTCCAGAACCAGAAGAGCGGCGATTATGGACAGAACTGGAAACCTTAGAGAAGGAGAAAGTCATGCCTTATATTACCAGTGTTGAACGCTTTGGCATTGAGAAAGGACGTGCTGAGGAACGACAAGAATCTATCCTTCGGATCTTGGAAGTTCGTTTTGTGGAGGTTCCAGACGAGTTAAAAGAGCAAGTGAGGAAAATCGCCAGCTTGGAAGTGCTGGCAGAACTGTTGACTCAAGCTGTAACAGTCGAGTCTTTGCCGTCTTTCCAAACAGTAATTGATGAAGTGGCTACGTCAGTACAAGAGCCAGATCGCCGAGAAGAGTGATGTTTCTGTCTTCAACAATCTGACGATCGATGGTTTTCAATCAACCGCATACTCTTTCAGCAATTCTAAGGGGATCGTGGCTAAGGTATTGAAATGAGTAGCCGATAGAACCACGGGAGGCGCAACCCCAGCTTCGAGGGCTTCTTTCCAACGGGAGGCACATAAACACCAGCGATCGCCACTTTTAAGCCCCGGAAACCCATAGATCGGTACAGGGGTACTGAGGTCATTGCCCTGCTTGCGGGTATAATCCAGAAATTCATCGGTCACTTGGGCACACACCGTATGCAGCCCGAAATCTCCCGGCCCAGTTTCACAATATCCGGTGCGATAATATCCCGTCATGGGGTTAGTGCAACAGGGTTGTAAGGGTTCACCGAATACATTTTTGGCTTCAGATTGGGTTTCAGACATAGGGGATAAGAATCTGTTTTCTACTTATTTTAATCCATAGGAGAGCTGTTGCATTGCCCCCATTCCGCTACAATTTGAAAGATTGTGCCGTCAGAATAGTTGATGAAAATTGCCACTTGGAATGTTAACTCAATTCGTACCCGACTCGATATTGTTGTGAATTGGCTGCGAGAGAACCCGGTTGATGTGTTGGGGTTGCAGGAAACAAAGGTGACTGACGATCGGTTTCCGCGATCGCCCTTTGAAGAGGCAGGATATCACGTTTATATTTCTGGTCAAAAGTCCTATAATAGTGTCGCCCTAATTACGCGATCGCCCCTATCCGATGTCAGTACCGGTTTTACCCCCATTCTAGGTGCGGATCGGGTAGGAGAGTTTGACGAGCAAAAGCGTTTAATTACCGGAGTCTTAGATAATATCCGCATTATCACGGTTTATGTGCCCAACGGCGGCGACTTTGAAAGCGATAAATATTCCTATAAACTAGAGTGGCTCTCACTTCTGCAAGATTATCTCGATATCCTCCTCCAACGCCATCCCCAAGGCTTATGTATTTGTGGCGATTTTAACATTGCTCCAGAAGATAAGGATGTCCATTTTCAAGTCTCTCCCAATAGCCAAAAAACTGGTACTACAGCCAAGGAACGAGAAGCCTTGCAACGAATTCTCAAATTGGGATTAGCCGATGCCTTCCGTAAATTCAACTCAGAAGAAGGTCAATATACTTGGTGGGATTATCGCCAAAACTCCTTTAAGCGTCAGCGAGGGTGGCGGATCGATCATCATTATCTATCAGCTCCATTAGGCGATCGAACTTCAGAATGTATCATTGATATCGAACCGCGAAAATTACCCCAACCCAGCGATCATACCCCTGTAATTGTGGAGTTTTAATCCCTATTTTTTCATGATTAGAGTATTATTAGTAGACGATCAAAGCTTAGTCCGAGAAGGATTATGTAGCCTCCTGCAAACCAAACCCGATCTCGAAGTGATAGGAACGGCTGAAAATGGCAAAATGGGTGTTGAACGAGCCATATCTTTACAACCTGATGTCGTATTAATGGATGTGCGGATGCCTGTTATGGACGGTGTTGCTGCTACAAAAATGCTGCAAGAACAGTGTCCCCAGATCAAAGTTTTGGTCTTAACCACCTTTGACGATGATGAGTATGTCACCCAAGCCGTGCGCTATGGCGCGAAAGGTTATTTATTAAAGGATACGCCTTCAGAAGATTTAGCCGCAGCTATTCGAGCAGTTCATAAAGGCTATACCCATTTGGGGCCAGGATTATTAGAAAAAATGCTCTCTAGTCAACCCGAACCAGAGGCGAATTCAGCGCCACCAGAATTGCAACTTTTAACTCCAAGGGAACAGGAAGTATTAAAACTGATTGGTGCGGGTTATAGCAATCGGGAAATTGCCAAAACTTTGTATATTTCCGAGCGCACGGTGAAAAATCATGTCGCTAATATTTTAAGCCGTTTAAATGTGCGCGATCGCACTCAAGCGGCTATCCTAATCAATACCAAGTTTTCCTAGTAAAAGGCGGTATCCGTTACTTTAACTTCTGATCCCAAACTCCCACATAAATACGGCCATCACTTTCCCGTTCAATTACGCCCCTAAAGTTCTCATGGGAAAACTCATAATATTGGGCTTGACCTTGGCGCACCCGCTCAAATTCATCAATCACATCTACAGGGGCATTGCTACCTAACATGCCATTAACCATAACCCGACTGATAAATCGATCGATGTTTGGGTCAAAAGAGGCTTCAGTTTGGCGAATTTGACGACTACTGGGGTCAAGTAAATAGCCCAATTTAATCGTGCCTAAATCATAACTGATTGCGTCCGTTCCCCAGAGTCCGGAAGTGGTTTGGCTCGGTTCTCCAAGAGCCTCTAGCACTTGAGATTCTGAGGCTCCAGGGGGAAATCCTCTAGGGACAGGAGGGGGCGCGGGTTCTGTAGGTTCAGGTGTAGGAATGGGCACGGGAGCCGGGGTAGGTGTGGGTACAGGCATGGGAGCCGGTGCAGGTACGGGAGCGGGAGTTGGTGCAGGTACGGGAGCGGGAGTCGGCGTAGGTGTAGGCAGGGGAGAGGGTGCGGGTTCAGGAGTTGGAGAGGGGGAGGGGGAAGGCTCAGGGGTTGGGGTTGGGGTTGGTAAGGGTTGGGGACTGGGGGAAGCAATGGGGTCAGAGGGAGAGTTAGCCAATTGTAGAGTAGCGGTTACGCCTCCAATTAAAGCAGCGATCGCCACTAAAACCAGTAGGGGCAGCCAAAGTAAGCGCTGAGGTTCAGTCGTGGTTTGGGGGGGCGCAGTGCCAACCGCAGGTTGGCGGTGTGGGGGGGGAACCAGGGCAATAGTTGCCGCTTGGCTGGTGGATGAAAGGGCGGGAGTTTGAGGCGTTGTCGGAATGGCAATTTGTGAGGTTTGGGGTAATAAATTAAGCCATTCTCCAATAGTTTGGGGTCGGTCTTCAGCATTGAGAGCCATTCCCCGCAGCACCGCTTGGTTAACCGCAGGACTTAGATGGGGTTGTAGGTCTCTGGGGCTGGGCATTTGGTGGCGATCGCGTAAAATAGAAGCCACAGGTATTCTGGCTGTTAGTACCGTATAGAGGGTCGCTGCGAGTCCATAAACATCTGTAGCAGCACTGCGACGCTGCGATCGCATATACTGCTCAATAGGCGCATAACCCTCCGAGACTAAGCTAGTATGGGTTTGAGTTAAATTCTGCTCGTATTCCCTGGCAATCCCAAAATCAATCAGCACCACTTCTTGGGTTCCTTCCCGCAAGAGAATATTTTGGGGCTTAATATCCCGATGTAACAAGCCCTTCTGATGCACCACCTCTAGCGCTGCTCCCATTTGGCGGATATAATGGATAGCTACAGCCTCATTTAACGGGCGATCGGGATACACCAACTCTGCCAATGTCGGCCCTGGAATATAATCCATCACCATATAGGGCATCCCATCTTCCGTAAAAAAATCACTCACCCGCACAATATTCGGATGCACGCACAGGGCCAACCGGCGAGCCTCATCCTGAAACTTCTGCACAAACTCCTGAAAATTCGGCTGTTTGCGGATAGACTGATTCAGAGTTTTAATCACCACAACCTGATGTAAATAATGATGAGTCGCCTTAAACGTTAATCCAAACCCACCTTGACCCAGTTCTTCATCAAGGGTATATTTTCCTTCCTGTAAGGTTTTAACCATATTTCACAATACAATTACCCATTACCAATAACCCAACATTCAGTACATAGCACAGGATATACCAAAGCTTAACCTGAAGATTACCTATTCGTGAACGTAATGTCCTAGACTGACAAGCGAGCTGATATTCACAACACGACCTCAACTTTGGCATGGTTTCTTCATTTCTGCCTACCCCTAATCCTGAAATCCAGTTTCGTCAACTACTCGAAGACCTCTATCAAGGTCGGAGCCTAGTAGACTTTGCTGGTGGGCAAATGATTCCTCTCCATTCTAATGATCTTTGGGTCATCTGTCGGGGAGTGGTCAGTTTAAGTGCAATTCAGACCAATGGAGAAGAATCTTTATTAGGCTTTGCCGTTCCTTCCATGCCCTTCGGCCTACCGTTAACCATGATTGATGGTTATCAAGCCGTGGCCCTCTCCCCTATCAGCTTAATGCGCTTTAGCCTCACTGAGGTAGAAAAATCTCCCCTTCTCTCCAAGAGTTTATGGCATGAATTAAGCCGTCGTCTACGGCAAACCGAATCTATTCTCGCTTTAGTCAGTCATCGGCGCGTCAGAGAACGCTTAGAACAATTATTACTATTATTAGCCCAAGAAATGGGCCAACCCACCGCAGATAACCAAGGCATACGCCTACCCGTTAAATTAACCCATCAGAATTTAGCCAATACCATTGGTACAACACGAGTAACCGTCACTCGGTTAATGAAAGAATTGCGTCAAGATGAATGGCTAACCCTAGACTCCCAGCGTTATATTACTCTAAACAAAGGGTAATCTGGCTCTACTGCTCTCTAGCCGCTCTATCAAAGAGTGGCCTTATCAAACCCTCCCAGAAGGCTGATAATCAAATAACCACTTAAACTGTAAATCTCCTAACCAAGTAGGGGTTAAGCGGTAAATCCAGTTTCGCAAGTGACAACTTAGAGGATTTTCTAATTGACCCAAAGAACCAATTTGGCGCGAAGTAGCAAACACTTGGGTAACTCGTGGGGTACGGCGTTGCTCGAATTCCCGTAAAACTTGGGCAAGTTGGGATAAATCTGCACCCATTTTAATCGAGTACACTAGCTCATAGGCATCTTCAATCGCCATGCATCCCCCTTGACCAAGATTGGGTTGCACCGGATGAGCAGCATCTCCAATTAATGTGACTCGATGATGACCCCAAACTGAAGATAAAGGTGGACGGTCATAAATATGATCTTCATAAATATCGGTTTCTTCAAGAGCCTCAATAATCTCAGGAACCGGCGAGCTATAGTGTTGGAAGATTTGGCGCAACAGAGCTTTGCGGGTTCCTCGTTTACTCCCAGGAGTCTCTAGGGGCACATTATCAAAAGCATAAAAGGAGCATTGACCGTCGCCGATGGTAAAATAGCCGAAGCGATCGCCTATTCCCCAGTATTCCATCCAACTATATTCTCGATTCAACTCAATTCCTTCTGGGTTAAAACATCCCCGCCAACAGCGCATCCCACTATACATAGGCTGCTCCAGCACCGAGTCTGAATTCAAAGAGGCCCGCACTTGAGAATAAAGTCCATCTGCACCCACCAAAACATCGCCCCAAGTTGAAGTCCCATCCTCAAAAGCAACCTCTATTTTTTCATCCTTTTCCCTAAAATTGACAAACTTCTTTGCCGTTTGTACAAGGTCTGATGGTAGCGCATCATATAACAGTTTCTGTAACACAGGACGACTCAGACAAACCCCTAAATCCGAGCAATTAACAAACTCAGGAGCGTTAATATATAACGGCTTTCCCTGATAATTGCTAAATCCTCCCTTCTTGATTTTTCCTCCTTTTTCATAAAGAGATGGAGACAATCCCAATTCGTCATACACAGTCATGGCATTGCGTTGGATAAAAATACCTCCAGCACCGGATATCATCCCTTCCCATGTGCGTTTTTCATAGACTTCTACCTCCAATCCTGCTTGTAAAGCAGCAATGGCACAAGTTAATCCACCAATACCACCACCAATAATAATTACTTTTGGGGTCATGACTGATACCCTATAAATAAAGACTAAAATAATTTTAAGTCAAAACCCAAATCTTCGTCTAAATCCCATGACTCCAATCTCCTTACCTCCCATCTGTGGCTCTGAAGCAGAAATCACCGCCCTTGTCCAAGAGCAAACCCCCATCTATGGCTCTACCCCCTGGAATCTCAACCAGATAAGTGCCGCCTTTGCCTGTGCCCTACATATGCACCAACCCACCATTCCCGCAGGCGAAAATGGTGCATTAATCAGCAATTTACAATATATGTTTGACCACCCCCAAGAAGGAGATAATCATAATGCAGCTCCCTTTGCTTGGTGTTATCAACGGATGGGAGAATTTATCCCCGAATTAGTCAATCAAGGCTGTCATCCGCGCATCATGTTAGATTATTCGGGTAACCTCCTGTGGGGATTACAACAAATGGGGCGTGAGGATATTCTAGAGTCCTTAAAAACCTTGACAAAATCCCCTCATTCTGATTGTGTAGAATGGTTGGGGACAATGTGGAGTCATGCGGTTGTTCCCTCTACACCCATTCCCGATATTAAACTGCATATCTTGGCTTGGCAGCATCAATTTAGGGCGATTTTTGGTACAGATGCCCTCAAACGAGTCAAGGGATTTTCTCCGCCAGAAATGCATCTTCCTAACCATCCCGATACCCTTTATGAGTATATTAAAGCCTTGAAAGAATGTGGCTATCGCTGGTTATTGGTGCAGGAGCATTCAGTAGAGCGATTAGATGGGAGTTCCCTACATCAGGATGATAAATATGTGCCTAACTCTTTAATTGCTCGCAATTCTCAAGGACAAGAAATCTGGATTACTGCTTTAATTAAAACCCAAGGTTCAGATACAAAATTAGTGGCGCAAATGCAACCCTATCATGAAGCAAAAACGCGCTCTAGAAAAGCTTTAGGCAATGGAGAGATCCCCAGTTGTGTCACCCAAATTGCTGATGGCGAGAATGGGGGTGTGATGATGAATGAATATCCCCGCGATTTTATTCCGGTATGGGAGGAAATTAAAGGGAATGGTCAGGAGAAAAAAGGAGTTGTGGGGTTGAATGGTACAGAATATTTAGAGTTGCTCGAACAGGGGGGAGTCAAGCCAGAGAATTATCCCGTTTGTCAGGCAGTACAGCAGCATAAAATATGGCAAAATGTGGGAGATCTTATCACACCAGAGAAGGTGCAAATGGTATTAACAGAACTACGAAAAACCGATCCTCAATTTCATCTCGATGGAGCATCTTGGACGAACGATCTTAGTTGGGTGAAAGGATATGAAAATGTGCTAGAACCAATGCATCAGTTAAGCGCTTTATTTCATGCTAAATATGATGGTTTAGTGGCGCAAGATCCAACCGTAACGCAACAGGAAGATTATCAAGAGTCCCTCCTTTATGTCTTACTGCTAGAAACCAGTTGCTTTCGATATTGGGGACAGGGAACTTGGACAGATTATGCGCGAGTGTTGTACGAGCGGGGGAAAGAAAGGATGAAGAAGGGGGAATAGGGAAAATCGAAATTTCACCCTATTTCCCACTTCACTTTGACCCATTTGTAATGGATAATTAGCTGGTTTCGATAAGTGAGTTTTCTTGGCGTAAATAGGCTTCGATAAAGTCCATAATCTCACCATTCATGACATCGGTAATGGCGGTGGTTTCTACGTTAGTGCGTAGATCTTTGACCATTTGATAGGGATGGAAAACATAGTTTCGGATTTGATTTCCCCAGGCGGCTTCAACAATATCACCTCGAATATCGGCAATTTCTCTAGCTCGTTGTTCTTGGGCAATCACCAGTAGTTTGGCTTTGAGCAGAGCGAGGGCTTTTTCTTTGTTTTGTAATTGCGATCGCTCTTGAGTACAGCGTACCGCTAAACCGGTGGGTAAGTGGGTTATCCGAACGGCTGTTTCTACCTTATTGACGTTTTGGCCACCTTTTCCACCAGAACGAGAGGTGGTTATTTCCAGGTCTTTTTCTGGGATGTCCAGCTTTACCTCTTCATTCAAAATTGGCATCACTTCCACCCCAGCAAAACTGGTTTGCCGTTTGCCATTGGCATTAAAGGGGGAAATTCTCACTAACCGATGGGTTCCTTTTTCCGCTTTCAGATAACCGTAGGCATAGCGCCCATCAATTTCTAGGGTGGCAGATTTGATTCCCGCTTCGTCCCCTTCAGAAATATCAGCTAGATGGACTTTATAGCCCTGGGCATTTCCCCAGCGCTCATACATCCGCAGTAGCATTTCTGCCCAGTCTTGAGCATCGGTTCCCCCTGCTCCCGCATTGATGGTTAGCACTGCTCCACTTTTATCGTAGGTTCCCGATAACAATTGTTGCAGTTCCCATTGATCGAGATCGTGGCTTAAATGGGAAAGATGAGATTGGGCCTCTTGGAGTAGTGATTCATCGACTTCTAACTCTAACAACTCCAAGATGGCCCTCGTCTCTTCTAATGTACCTTGCCACTGCTGAAACTGTTGCAGGGAGGATTTCAGGTCATTTAGCTCTTGCAGGGTTCTACCTGCTTGGGTTTGGTCATCCCAGAAATCGGCTTGAGAAGCGAGTTGTTCTAAATCTTGGATTTTGGCATTGAGGATGGGTAGCTCAAAGATAGTCCTGGGTTTTACCCAGGCGATCGCACAACAAGTCTACTTCACGTTTGAGCGTTAGTGTATCCATAAGGTTTTGATTGAGTCTAAATTCTTTGCCCGTTTATTTATATATCATAAACTGTAACTAGCCCATCTCTAGAATAGGAGAGGTCATGGTACAAACTCCCCCCCAACCCGAAACCGAAACCCTGTTACTGGAGTTACCCAGAACTCTGAAGCTCTATGTCACTCAAGAACAGTTTGAAGCTCTAGCTGCGAGCAATCGAGACTTACAACTGGAAAGAACCGCCCAAGGAGAGTTAATTGTGAATCCACCGACAGGTTGGGAAAGTGGAAAACGGAATAGTAGGATTTCTGGCGAGTTGTATATATGGTGGCGCAATGTGGGTGAAGTAGGAGAGGTTTTTGATTCTTCGACTGCTTTTATCTTATCCAATGGTGCAAATCGCGCCCCGGATGCTTCTTGGGTAAGTCAAGAGCGTTGGGATGCACTGACTGATGAACAAAAGGGAACGTTTGCCAATATTTGCCCGGATTTTGTGGTGGAATTGCGCTCAAGTTCGGATACGCTGAAGTCTCTGCAAGAGAAGATGCAGGAGTATATGGATAATGGGGCAAGACTAGGTTGGTTGATCGATCCTAAAAATCGAACGGTGGCCGTTTATCGCGTGGGTTTAGAAGTCGAAGTTTTATCTAATCCCACTGAGTTATCCGGTGAGGATATTTTACCCAATTTTGTGTTGAATTTGCGCCGATTTTGGGGTGCGATCGGTTAAAATTTAATCAGCCAATTTCTTCGATCCTAGAGGTTAACATGGTACAGACACCCCCCAAACCGGAAACCCTGTTACTGGAGTTACCCAGAAGCCTAAAACTTTCTGTCACTCAAGAACAGTTTGAAGCTCTAGCTGCGAGTAATCGAGACTTACAACTAGAAAGAACCGCCCAAGGAGAGTTAATTGTGAATCCACCGACAGGTTGGGAAAGTGGAAAACGAAATAGTAGGATTACCGGACAATTGGATCGTTGGGACGAAGAACATGAAAACTTGGGACAGGCTTTTGATTCTTCGACTGCTTTTATCTTACCCAATGGTGCAAACCGCGCCCCGGATGCTTCTTGGGTGAGTCAAGAGCGTTGGGATGCACTGACTGATGAACAAAAGGGAACGTTTGCCAATATTTGCCCGGATTTTGTGGTGGAATTGCGCTCAAGTTCGGATACGCTGAAGTCTCTGCAAGAGAAGATGCAGGAGTATATGGATAATGGGGCAAGACTAGGTTGGTTGATCGATCCTAAAAATCGAACGGTGGCCGTTTATCGGGTGGGTTTAGAAGTCGAAGTTTTATCTAATCCGACTGAATTATCCGGTGAGGATATTTTACCCAATTTTGTGTTGAATTTGCGTCGGGTTTGGGGTGCGATCAATTAAAAATAAAAAATGGGTCTGGGTTGTTGATTCAATTAAGATTGATACAATCATGATTGGTCTATTGTAGGGGCGGGTTCACCAATCTTTAGGAGACAAACGATCGATTTTCAAAACCCGCCCCTACCCCATCGATAACTGGACTCGATCTTGACTCATTGTTAAGCTATAGTTCTAAGATATCAGGATTAGCATATTGACGGGTGGTGAATTCTGATAGTAAGGTCTTGATGACCGTCCGATATTGCTCTAGCTCATCCATGATATGATTACCTCCTGCTCTGAGTTGAAAACAAGTAACTGAAATCGACGATTTTCTAAGAGAACTTGACCGATTGACATTGAGTCTTCAAATAGATCGCTAAATACAACATCTCGGATGGCTAAGAAAAGTTTTCTTTCTGGTTCAATTCTAGCCAGTAAGTCTTGGTAAAGGATAAATTGACCTAGAGCATTTTTCAGATCTTGAATATCGGATAATCCCACAAAGCTTTTAACTTCAATAGCGTAAGGAGGGTTGGCTACAGTGTTCTAATATCAATTCGGCGGTTTTTTGCGGTTGCTCTAAATGGGGAGTATGGCCAGACTGCTCGATCCAAATCAGTTTAGAATGGGGGATGGCCTGCTGGAATTTGGCCGCATCAGCAGTACCGAGAATGCGATCGCCTTCTCCCCATAAAATCAGAGTGGAATGAGTCACTTTCTCTACCTTGTCCGCCATATTATTGTAGCCGCCACTGAGGGTAAAACTAACCATGGCTTCTGTCCAATAGGGCATCTTTAAATGCAGTGCCCCACAGAGTCGGGCATCCACAGAAGCCCATTTGCGGTCATAATAAGCTTGCACAGCGACAGATTGCCTCACCCAAGATTGACGTAAAAAATTAGCTGCACCATAGACGAGAGGTTTTAACCATTTTGCGGTGATGGCTTGACCGTTGGCAAATCCGGCACTATCAATTAAGACTAACTGTTCTACGGCTTCGGGATAGCTCAGGCTAAAGTCGATCGCCGTTCCCCCTCCCATGGAAACCCCCACTAAAATTACCGGTTTTTGAATCAGGGTTTGCCAAACCGAGTGTAAATGAGTTTTGATCGCTTCTGGACTAACGGGTAAATCAGGCCGTCGTTCGGTGAAGCCAAACCCAAATAAATCGATCGCCCAAGTCTCTTGATATTGGGCTAATAGAGGAAGTAAGCGCCGAAACTCTAATAGGGAACTATCAAACCCCGGCAATAAGATAATCGGAGTCCCTCCATTGCCCTGATGAACATAGGAAGTGATAATCGGTTCAGGACTTAAGGGAGTGGCGATCGCCTGCTCTTGGATCGCTTGGATCATGCCGATAGAAGTCTCTTCTGTAAAGGTGTTCAGCTCAGAAGCAAAAATAGGATTCATGGACATCATAGCGCTTCGTTCTAGGTAATAGGCAATAGGGTTTGATGTAGGGGCGGGTTTGAAACCCGCCCCTACATCAAATTAGTTGATTAAAGGGAAAGTCCCGAATCGGGGTATAATAACTTAAGCTAACCTAAAATGGCTCTTCCAGAACTGGTTCTGAATTGTTTATCTGATTCCTTATGAGTACCCCGATTACGATTACTGACTCTCAATTTGAATCTGAAGTCCTCAAAGCCTCTAAACCTGTCCTGGTATACTTTTGGGCAGCTTGGTGTGGCCCCTGTCGCTTAGTGAGTCCTTCGATCGATCAAATTGCGAGGGAATATGGCGATCGCCTAAAAGTAGTAAAAATGGAAGTAGACCCCAATCCAGAATCCGTGAAAAAATACGCTGTAGAAGGAGTTCCCGGATTGCGCCTGTTTAAATCCGGAGAACTAACCGCTTCTGGAGAAGGGGCACTCACCAAACCCAAATTAGTCGAACTGATCGAACCCCACCTATAACCCATCTCCCCATTTCCTGTCCCATGATTCGTTTTGCCGATCGCCTCAAATCCTTTGAACATAATGTCTTTGCTGACATGGATCGCGGCAAAGGCAAAGCCAGAGCTGCTGGTTTAGAAGTAATCGATTTATCCTTGGGATCGTCCGATCAACCCACTGCTCCCCACATTATAGAGGTGATCGCCCAAACCCTCCCCGATACCCGCACCCATGGCTATCAGCTCTTTAACAGTACCCTCCCCTTCCGCCAAGCCTGCGCTAAATGGTACACCGATAAATACAATATTCCCGTCGATCCAGAAACTGAAGTCCTCACCCTTATTGGCTCCCAAGAAGGAACCGCTCATCTCCCCCTAGCACTCCTCAATCCTGGCGATATCGCCATTTTGCTCGATCCCGGCTATCCCTCCCACTATGGCGGGGTTTGCTTTGCTGGAGGCGAACTCTACACCCTGCCCTTGCGCCAAGAAAACGGATTTTTACCCGACTTTAGGGATATTCCCCCCTCCGTCTTAGACCAAGCGCGGATGATGGTTCTCAACTATCCCCATAATCCTACCTCCGCCACTGCTCCCCTCTCCTTCTTCAAAGAAGCCGTCGATCTCTGCTTGCGCCACAACATCGCCCTGATTCATGATGCCCCCTATGCCGAATTCGTCTTTGATGGTAAACCCCCGTCCCCTTCCGTGCTGCAAGCTGACCCCGATAAAGCCATCTCCATCGAATTCTTTTCTCTGTCCAAAACCTACAGTATGGGCGGGTTTCGCGTCGGTTATGCCATTGGAAATCCTGAACTGATCGCCGGACTGCGGCAAGTCAAGGCAGTGGTAGACTTTAATCAATATCAAGGCATCTTTAATGGGGCGATCGCCGCCCTCCAAGGCTCCCAAACCCATATCCAGACCACGATTAACCGCTTTCAACAGCGTCGAGATACCTTTATCTATGCCATGGACGACATCGGCTGGGCCATTGCTCCCTCCGCCGCCACCATGTTCCTCTGGGCAAAACTACCGAAAAAATGGGAAAAACACTCAGTTGAATTCTGTACTAAACTCGTGGAAACTACGGGGGTTGCTGCCTCCCCAGGAGCCGGTTTTGGCCCCAATGGTGAGGGTTTCGTCCGTTTTGCCCTCGTTCATGACCCCCACATTCTCCAACAGGCAGCCACTCGGATCGGTGAGTTTCTGCGATCGTAGAAATACGGAGAATACCCTCTAAATTTCCTTTCAAACTTTAAGAAAACTTGTTGCAATCTTCATGGTAACTTCACCACAGGGCAAGGGTTTCAGGCTATGATAGGAACAAGTTGACAGGAAACAACTTTCCTCAACTCAGCCAGCAAAAGCTGTAGGAAAAGAAGAGTTTCGGCAAAGAATAACAATCACCTTGCTCTCGTGAACTCGGTCACATCCCTTCCCCAAATAGCAGCTTAAGATGGTATTCAGTTGAGAGAAGGACAACTTCCCGACAACCTGAACCATTACTCAGACAGCCAACACGCTCAAAAGTTCTAGGAGATTGAGATTATGTTTAACACTATGAAAAAAATTGCTATGGGTGCTTCCGTCGTCGCTGGTGTCAGCATCCTCGGCGCTCCCGCATTCGCTGGTACACTCACTGGAGTTAGCACAACTGGCGATGTTCGCGTATTTGAACAAATTAATGCAACCCAGCTCCAACTCGCAGGCAGCAACAGCAACACTACCGCCCTTGCTGCGCTTTTATCTCAAGGTAACGTTGAGCTAGATGACAATATCGACTCCGGTTGGGCAAACGCTACCCCCTCAACCTTAACCGCTAACTTTAATGATGGTCGTAGCATCATGTTTGGTTCCGTGGGTAAAGGAGACTGGGATGGTGGCTTGGCAGCTGCATGGACAAACAAAGCCTACACGACCTACGCCAACATCTTTAACCAATTTAACCTCACCTCCGGCAGCGCTGTATTAGGTGCTATAAACACCACCTTTGCCTCCAAAAACATCTTCCAACGCCTCAGTGACCCCAACATCGCCTATGTTACAGGAGATAGCGGAGAATTTACCTTCGGATTAGCCGGTCACAACACCCTAGCAAGTGGTCTGAAAATGACAGCACCCGTGCGGTCAAGTTATCCTAGCGGTTTCACAGGTACTTTGGCTTATAACGCAGCTTTGGCTCAATACAATGCTTTTAATTCCATGGTTGCCAGTGAAGTCGTCAAGTACAGCCTTGATGGTGGAGTTAACTGGAATTTTGCCTACAGCTTCGGCGAAAACTCTTACCTCTCTGGAGTGGTTGACAAAGGAGATGGTTTCTCCCACACCCGCAACTTTGAATTTACCGTCGGTACTCGCGAAGTAGCTGATGTTCCCGAACCCTCCACTCTTCTTGGTTTAGCTGCCATCGGTGGTCTGGTTGTTGCTGCCAAGCGCCGCAAAAATGCTTAGGTCAAGTGCTGGTGAAGCTGGTATGCGTTGGGTAAAAGAGTCAGATTTCCTCCGAATTGAACTATAGAACAAGAAAGGGAGCCATATGGCTCCCTTTTTCTGTTCTGTTTCAAAATCAAGCTAGACATTTGAATAGCTCTCTGCTATGATAAGAGATTGTGATGCCTATGCGGATGTGGCGGAATTGGTAGACGCGCTAGATTTAGGTTCTAGTTCAGCAATGAGTGAAGGTTCAAGTCCTTTCATCCGCATTACTAATCTATCCTAATCTATTTGAAATCCTCTTCTACCTGGGCTTCCCTCAAGGAGGGAGATTCCCCTCAACATTAAAGAGATTTCCTCTTTCTACGAGTTCCCCTACTTGAATTAGTTTGGGACTTCCCAAAATTAATCTCATGCTGCTAGAATGGATGACAGGAATAGAAATTGGTGAAATCGTTTGAATATTAAGAACATTTTCCCCAAATCCTAATTCTTTGATGTTTGCCTTGATTGTAGGAAAGTCTCGATGTCAATTTATGTAGGTAACCTTTCTTTCCAGGTTACGCAAGAAGATATACAAGAAGTCTTCAAGGATTATGGAACCGTTAAACAGATTACTCTACCTACAGACCGAGAAACCGGTAGGGCGAGAGGGTTTGGTTTTGTAGAGATGTCTACTGCGGCAGAAGAAGACAGTGCAATTTCTGCACTTCATGGTGCTGAGTGGATGGGGCGTACACTGACGGTGAATAAAGCTCGACCCCGTGAGGATAGAGGTAACAAGAGAAGATTTTAAGATTTAGATTAGGATCTGAATTGGCAAAACAGGCGAGTGAAGTTTAGATTTTCAATGCCTGATTAAAGTCTGTCTAGTTGGAGTGCTGGGATTTAAATAAATTCCAGTCTTCCTGTTTCTGCATCTAAGCACACCGCAGCGCCAACGGGTAAGGCTCCATTTTCGCCATCATGGCCAAAGGGTAGCTCGGAAATGATGGGAATCCCTAAATCTGAAAGGCGATCGCCTAAAACTTCTTTTAGGGTTAAACTCGGTCGTCCTTCCGGGGGTTCACATTGGCTAAACCGACCTAATGCTATGCCTTGCACTTGGCTTAACAGACCGCTCATCCGCCACTGGGTGAGCATCCGATCGACTCGATAGGGCATTTCCGCCACATCTTCCCAGGCTAAAATGACTCCCTTTACAGGGGGTTGTAAGGGTGTGCCCAGCAGATGGGTGGCGACCGTTAAATTCCCTGGCAGTAAAATTCCTTGCTTGCGTCCGCCTCCCCATCCTTGACCTTGTAGAGGGGCTAAGGGTTCTCCTCGTACAGCACTCCATAAGCGCTCCCGCGACCAGAGGGGTTCTTGAGCCAGAGTGGTTAGTAAGGGAGCATGAATACCTCCGCCCACTCCTTGGTAAAATTGGCTCCAAAATAGTCCAGTAATATCAGAAAAGCCGATGAGCCATTTGGGGTGTTGTTGCCAAGGTAAATCCTTAATCCAGGGTTCTAAGAGTCGGCTGGTTCCGTAACCGCCCCGAACGCATAAAATGCCCCGACAGTCGGGATCGTGGAGTGCATCGAGTAACTGAGCGCGGCGATCGCCATCTTTTCCCGCTAGATATCCCCATTGGTCATAAATTCTTTCATCTATCTTGAGCTGATATCCCTGTTGTTGCCAGAGTTCGAGACCGGCTTGAAAACGCTGCTTTTCTTGCAAAGGGCCACTAGGCGCAATAACGGTTAATCGATCTCCGACTTGCAGGGGAGGAGGAAGCGCTAAAGCCAGGGCCATAATTTCAAAGATAGGGGAATTGAGATCTACCCTGTCTAGGATACCTTGGTTTTTGGGCAGTATGAAGGGAAAGCTTAAAGAAAGTAATCCCCCAGTTGTCCCCAACTGGAGGAGTTCATCAGGGTGCATCTACCATTGCTGTATCCTCTCTGATTTCGATGCTATCCGGAAGGAGATCAAACCCCTCATCATATAAGTTGACCCCTTGAGGTATGATGTCTAATGTTTATCTACACCGAGTTATATGACTAGCTCTGATGCTGTACCTTTGAGCGATCGCCGAGAACAGTGGTATACCCAATTCTGGGAGCAAGAGGCAGGGTTTAATTCTGAGCGTCTGGCCTTTTTGGACTGGGGAATTGATCGCTCACCCTATGGGAATCAGATTCTGGAGTATGGCGATCGCCTCAAACAAGTACCTCAGTTAGGCTCTACCCATGATCAGGAGTATCCCCCAGTGGGTGAGCGACCGAACCTCATTGACGAACAAGCTCTAGATTTCCTTCATCCCGATATTAAAAATGCTTGTATTGCGGTCGGGGGATGGCATGAGGGATCATTTAAAACGAGATGGTTAGGTAGAAATGCTCTAGAAAAGGTGCAGTTTTGGAGCGCCACCAAAATTTTTCCCGCGATTAATACCCTAACCCAACTGAGGAGAACTTTAGAGGGATTGAAAATTGGCGATCGCGTCAGCGATGCGGAGCATGATCGCCACCAATACTATCCTTTCCAGGGAATTTTAGAGGATCTGGTCACCTATCAAGCTCAATATGCCAGTTCCAATGCGATCGCCGCTACCTTAAAACGCTTCCAAACCTATGCAGCATTAGAACAGTGGGTGAAAGACCTCACTGGACAGACCGATTTAAACTTCCAAGGACGCTATGGAGAACCCCCCTTTATCCCCACCCCAGAAATCATTGACTCTTATCAAGTCAGACTTTCAGCCGTTGAAGAACCCAACCCTGCGGGAGAAAACCTCATTCCTGCCTATGCTCTGACTCGGATCTTGTCTATGGTAGGTTGGCATTATCATCTCCCTGAAGGGAGCCAAATTCCTGGATTAGATTCGGAAAAACTCCAGTTATTGACTTCTTGTTTAGGTAAAGATACGGCTCGGTTTGTCGATCTGGCGATCGCCACCTTAGCTGTAGAGATCCGAAACCCTATTATCCTCTCTAAAATGGGCTTTGGTTACAGTTCATCCCGCAGACGGACGGAAATGACCTACACCAGTTTTATCCAATTTGAAGATCAAAATCAACTCAAATCCTTAACCTTAACTCTACGAGGGGCAAAAGCTTTAAATAACCCCGATCAAAGGGAGCGAGAAAACCAAGAAGCCAGAGAAATTGATGCTCGCATGACCACAGAAATCACGGAAATTTTGCGCCGATTTATGCTCAATTATCTCTGAATCGGGAAAAACGGGTAAACTATAGCTGTCGATCTCTGTCTCTATTTCTATGTCCCCTGAACTCATGAAAACCACCCTCAAGGGTTACTTCACCCAAATGAGTGCCATGAACCCTGAAGGGTGGGTTGAACTCTTTACCCCCGATGCCAAAATTGCCGATCCTGTCGGCAAACCCCCAGCGATTGCCCATGAAAAAGCGACCGCCTTTTTCCAATTCCTCGCTCAATTTTATGACCGCCTAGACATTACTCCCGAAACTCCTTTTATTTCGGGTACAGGTGCAGCCGTCAAATGGCAGATGAAGGTGGTCGCTAAAACGGGAAAAACCGCCCAAACCGAAGGGATTAGCGTATTTGAATTTAATGAAGCGGGTAAAATAATAGCCTTATCCTCCTATTGGGATGAAACCCAACTCATTGCCCAACTGAAAGGGGGTTAATAGAATTTAAGAATTTCTTTCTTGACTAGGCTTGATTCTTGTGATAATAAACAGAATGTTCCCTCATTCTGAAGTCAAATCATTTATGCTTGGCAACATCAAAAATCAAGCTCAACAAAAAGCGGCCGAAGTTGCTGGTGCAGCCCAGGAAAAAATCGAAAAAGTTATTGATGAATTTAACAAATTCCTACCTCTAGCTGAAGACCTGGGTTTAAGCCTTGAGAGCTTTAATATTGAAGCCGGAATTTTACCGGAAATCAAGGCCACTCTCATTGGCTCAGTCGATAATATCGATAATGCTACTGTTGAGCGCATCATTACCGAAAATGAGAACAATAAACTCTTAGTTGCTGCCCTAAAAGCAGTTTTGATGGCTAAGGGATTTCATGAAAAACTTGAAGGCGTATATATTGCCATTCTCCAAGATTTAGTTATTGATATTAAACTCGGAATTCCTCCTAGTATTTCGTGTAAATTCCAAAAATCGGGTCAAGAGGTAAAAAAAGATAAATAAACGGTCTGCCTAGAATCAGACCCCCAGTTTCTTAAATCCTCATTGAAGGTTTTACCCAACTTTGTGTCCCATCTGCCCAACATTCATGTTTCCAGATGGGTGCATCCTCCTTGAGCGCATCAATGGCATACTGACAAGCAGCAAAGGCTTCTGCCCGGTGGGGACTGCCAACGGCAATAATCACACTCACTTCACCAATTTCCAAATAGCCTAACCGATGGTGAATCACCACTCGATTAACGGTAGGATAGAGTTGTGCAATCCGGTTAGCAATCTGCTTAAAGATTTCTAGAGCCATGGGTTCATAGGCTTGATAATCTAGGGCAATTACCGGTTTACCTTCGGTTTGATTGCGAACCATACCACTCATCAAGGCGATCGCCCCATTGCCAGGATCTTCAGCCAAATGATACACTTCCTCTAAAGAGAGGCGATCGTAAGTAATTTTAAACTGCTCTAACATCACACCATAGCAATCATCGACCCTTTAACTATACTAAACATGAACGCCCCTGCCCTCCTCCAAGGTCATCTCAAAACCGTCCATCATATCGCCCTCAACGTCAAAAATATGGACGCTTCCCGACACTTCTATGGCCAAATTCTAGGCTTAGAAGAACTTACCGGCAATCGCGTGCCTGAAACCCTAATTAACCTCGTTGCTGCTGGAAAAGTTGCCAACTTTCGCACCCCCGATGGCATCATTATAGATCTCTTCTGGGAACCCGAATTATCCCCGCCAGATCCTAATCCCAAAACCCAATTTACCCGCGCCAACCATCTCGCCTTTGACATCGCCCCCGAACATTTCGATCGCGCCCTTTCCGTCCTCGACCATCATCAAGTTCCCATCGATCACGGCCCCGTCACTCGCCCCACAGGACGGGGCATTTACTTCTACGATCCAGATGGTTTCCTCGTCGAAATTCGCTGCGATCCTGATTAATTACCCAATCCAAATTTACTTTTCAAAATGGCAAGAACTTCCACCTTATCTTTACCCAAAATGGGATGCGGAACCTGGGCATGGGGTAATCGGTTACTCTGGCAATATGACCCCAGTATGGATCGAGAATTACAAAATGTCTTTAATCTTTGCGTGGGCAACGGTATTACCCTATTCGATACTGGAGATTCCTACGGAACTGGCAAACTCAATGGACAAAGTGAAAAACTCCTCGGACAATTTGCCCAAGGTTGCATAGCGACCAATAGAGATAGTCTTTGCATCGCCACCAAACTCGCCCCTTATCCTTGGCGCTTAACCCGAAATGCCATGTTTAAAGCAGCAGAAGCATCCGCTCAACGCTTACAACGGCCCATTGATTTAGTGCAAATGCATTGGTCTACTGCTAATTATGCTCCTTGGCAAGAATGGGCGCTTTTAGATGGATTAGGGGATTTATATGAACAGGGAAAAGTTAAAGCAGTGGGTTTATCCAATTATGGGCCGAAACGATTACAGAAAGTAGTCAAGCACTTACAGAAAAGAGGTGTTCCCATTCTGACGCTACAGGTACAATATTCTCTCTTATCTACTGCTCCCATTACCCAACTCAATTTGAAAGCTGTTTGTGATGATTTGGGTATCCAAATGATTGCCTATAGTCCCTTAGCATTAGGGCTATTAACGGGAAAATATACGGAATCTGGTCAATTACCCCAAGGGCTGCGTAAGGGGTTATTTCGGGAATTATTACCCCAAGTGAAACCGGTTGTAGAAGGTTTGCAAGCAATAGGCAAGTTTCGCCAAAAAACACCGTCGCAAGTTGCCTTAAATTGGTGTATGGCTAAAGGAACTATTCCCATTCCTGGAGCTAAAAATATTAGACAAGCCCAAGAAAATATCGGCGCGTTAGGTTGGTCTTTAAATCCTGGGGAAATAGATGAACTCGATCGAGGGGCTGCGGGTTTGAAAAAGGGAATGGTCAAGAATATTTTTCAGACGGGTTAAAGGAGTAATGAATAAACGAGGCAGCGCAACAAAATATTATTGACTTTCCCGATACAATTGCTCGTCTCCAGCAAACCACGTTTTTTGCGTCTGACCAATTAATTCAGTCCCTTTTAAAGCCTTATCAATAAAGTTACAGCGCTTCGCGCTAGGGAATAGGGAATAGGCAAAAGGCAATTTCCCCGTGTCTCCGCGTCCCCCAATCCCCCCCCCCATTCCCCCATTCCCCCAATTACCGTCCAGCAACGCGAGATTGGGACATAGCCAATAGAATCACACTGGGGTCAACCCATTGACCAGCATATTTCAAGCCCCAATGCAAATGGGGGCCGCTGGTGCGTCCGGTCATACCGACTCTAGCAATGCGATCGCCAGCACTCACCATCTGACCTTCCCAAAGAACAATCCCCCCTCCCTGATCCATCAAATAGGGGCGGCCTTGATGGGTTCCCACCCGTCCCTGTACATGGCAATAAATATGCTCCCAATATCCCGACTCAATCACAATTCCCGTACCGCAGCGATTATCTTCCCACACTTCCACCACCTTACCAGTCCACCAATTGCGAATATAACTCCCATAGGGAGCAGCCAAATCTAAACCGTAGTGATACCCTCCAGAGCGGGGCCCAAACCGGGAGGTATACTCGACGAAATTTTCCACCGGAAATGAGGCACTCTCCCAACCGCCCATCGTGGCCATGGGCACTGATTGTATCACCTGGCCTCGATCGATCTCTACACTTTGAACCGGCAACCCGGTTGTATTCAGCCCCAAAGTCAGGCCTAAACCTAAAAACGCTTTCCAGAAACCTAATCCATGTTTATGTGCTACCATGATTCCCCTCTGCGATCGCTCTAGATAGTTTACTTAAAAACTCATGTTTAGACTATTCTCATCGCTGTTGTCCCGATCCGGATACCCCATATTATGGCTTCACAGAGTCTAGATTTTATAAAAAAATCTAAAATCCAGACTGCCATAATTCATTCAATGCGATACCTTAAAGGATTGTTGTACGCAGACTACCTGATTATCAATGGAACCTGATTCATTACCCACAGAGATTATTGTCACCCATCCCCGTCAGAACCTCGGCAAAGTTCAACTGGATTGGACTCCACAACCGGGAAACTATCTCCATGTTGGAGGCAAAACCTATACCGTTCTAGAGCGTCGTCATCGCTATACCCTCAAATCGGGTCAATACCGTTTACAGAAAATTGCCCTCTATGTTCAATCTTCCTCCCCTCCCAGTGAGCAAAGCTTAGTCAATGGACGGTGGATTATTGGTGATAGCAGTTGTCGCTTTAATGCCTTATCTGAATTGATTCGTTGTGCCGTCTATCCAGAAGGCCCCTGTTCTAGCTGTCGATTCTATGAAAAACGAAGTCCTCATACTTAAATAACCTTCAATATAGCCCTAATGATCTTCCGGATCATGATATTTATGCCAATGACGGGCAATATCTACCCGACGACAAATCCAAACCTGCTCTCGTTGTTGCACATAATCTAAAAACCGAGCTAAAGCTGCTGCTCTTCCAGGTCTTCCTGCTAATCGGCAATGCAGACCAATACTGAGCATTTTAGGATGCTCTTCACCTTCTGCGTATAACAAGTCAAAGGCATCTCGCAAATAAGTAAAAAATTGATCCCCACTATTAAACCCTTGGTAGGTGGCAAACCGCATATCATTGGTATCTAGAGTATAAGGAATCACCAGATGGGGCGCACCATACTCCATGATCCAGTAGGGCAAATCATCGGCATAACTATCAGCATCGTACAAAAATCCTCCAGCTTCTATCACCAATTTGCGCGTATGGGGACTCACTCGACCGGTATACCATCCCAAAGGACGAGATCCGGTCACTTGAGTATGAATATCTATGGCTTTCTGGATATGTTCCCGTTCTACTTCCTCGCTGATATGCTGATAGTCAATCCAACGATAACCATGGGAGGCAATTTCCCACTCTGCTTGTTTCATTGCCGCAACAGCTTCCCGGTTGCGCTCTAAGGCCATGGCGACCCCATAGACGGTCACGGGGATGTGGCGCTGGGTAAACAGGCGATGGAGTCGCCAGAATCCTGCTCTGCTGCCATATTCATAGATCGATTCCATGTTCATATTGCGAACTCCATATAATGGAGTTGCGCCAATGGTTTCTGATAGAAATGATTCAGAATGGGAATCTCCATGAAGAATGCAGTTTTCTCCACCTTCTTCATAATTAATGACAAACTGAACGGCAAGTCTGGCTTGGTTGGGCCATTTGGGATCGGGAGGATTTTGGCCATAACCGACAAATTCACGATGGGATTGAGGGAGCATAACCAAAGTCTAAAATATTTTATTCGATTTCTAAGGTTAAGGAAGGCATTAACCGTTGTAAATTTTTCAGAGATTTACCTTGCCAAGGGATACTCTTTGATCCTTTGACGACCATATTAATCTCTTTTTTCTGGCGAATTTTAATCACAAATTTAGAGAGCATACTAATCCCTGAGCTATTGAGGAATTCTAATTCCAGTAAATTTAAGGTGATCGCCGGAGGATTTTGTTTAGCAATAGTTTCCAAAATTTCCACAATTGGGGCATATTCTTCTATGCCGCTCAAACGAAGAGAACCTTGAAAGCTAATGGTGTTTGTTCCCTCATCATAGTCTACTCTGTATTCTTCTGTTTTGATACTGTGAATGGGTTCAGTAGTCATTCATTTATTCTCCTTGATTGTCTATGAATTATCCTTGATTGCTTTCCGTTAACCTCAAACCAGATTCAGGATTCTATGGCATTATATGGGCAGTTGAACCATAGTAGTGACTTTAACGACACCCGGATGGTCGGAAACGTTTTCAAATTTCCATCCTAACTTGGCTAGGTAGTCATTAAGCATGGTTAATAGTCCTAATCCTGAATTCGAGTGAGTCTCTTCTTTGACACTATTTTCCAGTTGTTCAAGGTACAGGGTTTGTGCATCAACTTGCTCTATTTTTCGCAAGAAGTTTTGGAATTTAATCACATCTTTAGGGGGAATACTATTAGAGGTGACAAATATAATTTTGTCCTCCCGAACCTGAAGACGAATACTAATTGGAAATTCTGAAGTTTCGTCATTAAATTTCATAGCATTTTCTAATAATTCATTAGCAATGTAGCTGACCGCACTCTTTACTTCTGCTTGTTGTTGTTCGGTAACATCATCTTTAGCAGGGAAAAAGGTGGTTAGATAGTCAGCCAGAAAGTCTGCTGACAAGCCATTATTTCGCCAACGCTGCTTTAAGGGAACAGAGCTGGGGGAAAATCCAATAATTAAGTATTCTGGACTCTCTGGTAAGTTATCGATATAATCACCAAAAAATTCTGCCATTTTTGAGTTCACCTTTGACCATTTGGATTGCTCTACTGAATCAACTTCTATATATGTATAGTATTTTCACATGAAAGAACAGCTTGAGATAAGCTGGCTTTCCCTAAATGCCTCTTCTGTGCGTGCCAGGGTAGGGGTCAGGGGATGAGGGCCAGATCTAGCTGCTTTAGATTCATGTCCGGTTATGCAAATCAATTGAAAACACTATAGGGTTACGCTCTTTCTCCTTAAATTGGGATAGATGAGATGACACTTGTTCATTGTACTATGGATGTTTATTTTAGGATCGGAGAAGCTAATGAGCAAGGATAACGCGATCTCGTCCTTGATTTTTGGCTTGATACAAAGCCAGATCGGCTGCTTTCATCAATTCGGTAGGGGTTGGCCCGTGGACGGGATAACAAGCTACTCCTAGGGAAATGGTTACAGAGGCTAAGAGTTTTTCTTGATGATGAACCTCAATATTTTTAACTGCTTGACGAATATGTTCCGCCAATCGAGCCGTTTGCTCAAGATTATGATGGGGTAACACTAAAGTTAATTCTTCTCCTCCATAGCGAAAAGCTACTCCTTTTTCTCTAACTTGTTCTTGTAAACATCGGCTAACCATTTGTAAGACTTTATCACCAGCATCATGGCCGAAAGTGTCATTAAATACCTTAAAGTAATCGATATCAATCATCACTAAACCTAAGCTAGAGTGATAATGATCGGCGCGATCGAGTTCTCGATCGAGAACTTCTTGCAAATATTGACGGTTATACAAGTGAGTCAAGGCATCATGAAGACTTTGTTGATGGGTTTGCTCTTCAATAAAATCCCCATGTTCAGTAATAGTCTCTAGAATAATTTCTAAATCTTCTTTATCCCTAGAGACAATTTCTAGAAGACGCTGAAGTTCGGTTTTCGAGCGTTGGAGTTCTTTTTCTATTTGCTTACGCTCTAAAATTTCTACCCGCAGTTTCCGATTAGATTCATGGAGCAGTGCTTCTATGGTATCAGAATGGTCAACGGTATTTTCTAGCAGAATTTCTAAATCATATTTTTCTTGCTTAAGCAGAGTAATTTCTTCCTGTAACCTCTCAATTTCTTTCTGGTATTGATACACAGACTCAGAATGGATATCCATAGCTGTAAATGTTCCGGAATAAAAAAGAGCCGATTTAGAGCAAATTTCAGCAGTCATAGGCTTTAGGATTGAGTCATCAAGAGCTATCGTTTTTTTAAGACTAATAAGGTAATATCGTCGTAGATTTTCTGTTGACCAATATGACGTAATATATCTTCAATCACATCTTGCCGAATTTGTTCGGCGGACTTTCGCCAGCTTTGACTGAGAAGTTCACACAGACGATTTACTCCATAGTGTACCCCATCTGAATTTTCGGCTTCCGTGACACCATCTGTATAAAGAACAACAATATCTCCTGAAGTTAAAAGAATATTTTCTTCAGCAATAAAGGGGGAAATCTCGCTATCTAAACCAATGGGAAACCCTAGATCTACGGTATCTATGCGTTCAATTATGCCTCCGGCACGGACAACAATAATTTCTTCATGCTGACCACTGAGCTTAAGGATACCTTCGTAGTAATCTAGGATCATGAAGGTTAAATGTTTATCTATTTTCATCCGCTCAAGGTTATTATAAATGGTGCGATTGAGGGCATCTAAAAATTTAACGGGATTAGTTTCATGATTGGCGAGGAGGGCGCGGACGGCGGATTGTACCATAATCATGACTACGCCACTTTCTAAGCCATGACCGGTAACATCACCAATCCCAATTTTTATGTGCCCATCTTGTTCGAGAACATCGTAATAATCACCACCGACTTCGGCTGCGGGTTCCATATATCCAGCGATTTCTAAGCCGAGAACTTGGCTTAATTCTTCGGGTTTAGGTAATATCATTTGCTGAAGTTTGCGCGTTACTTCTAATTCTGCTCCCATCCGTAAATTTTCTTCTTGTAGGCGCTGGTTGAGGGCGGTAATGGCTTGATTGGCTTGAGCGAGTTGGGCGGTGCGTTGGGCAACTGTGGCTTCAAGGGTTTTAAATGAGGTTTTGAGTTGGCGACTCATGTGGTTGAAGGTTTCGGCGAGGATGCCGACTTCATCTTGACTGCGAACTTCAACTAGGGTGTCCCTTTCGCCTTGGGCAAGGCGTTCTACGGCTTCTAAGAGGTCAGCAATGGGGGCGGTGAGATGGCGAGCTAGGAGCCATCCGAGGAGTAGGGCGAGGGGAAGACTGGTCAAAAAGGTGATGGAGGCGATCGCCCGCGCTCGTTTTGCGCTCTCCCTGACTGGTGTAGCATCGAGTTCAATGGCTAAGATCCCATCGAGGTGACCAATGGAGTTGACAATGGGGGCATAGCCATAAACGACCAATTCTCCTTTGGCATTGGTGAAAAACTGGCTCTCTACCTTCGGTTCCTGAATGTTCTCTAACCCGTTGGCTAAGAGGGGAGTGACAAGAGTTAAGAGCGTACCTACACTACGGATAGAGGCAGGAGGGGGCGCGTAATCTACAATCACCCTGATTTGTCCTTCTTTAGTTTCCCGCAGGGTATAGATATGCTTAATGGAGTTACTCATGGCTTGAATGTCTTTCAGGCGCTGTTGAGTAATCTGATAATAGGAGCTGATGCGATCGCTAGGCGTAACAATCAGGGCATGAAAATCACTATCAATCTGGGGAACCGATAGGGCAATAATATCGCGCAAACGCTCCTTAATCCCTTGCCGTTGGGCCCTTTGAAATTGGAGATACAAACTGAGTGTCAGTGAACCGGCCACCAGAGTAATTAACAGAGAATAAGTAGCCGTTAACTTAGCACTTAAACTCCAGTTTTGAATCCCCTTATACCATCGACTGATAAAAACCAACGAAATTATCCCTCCTCTATGAAACCCCCCAAGGTTATTTAACCCCAATACTGGCTCGATAGGCATTTCCTTGGGCATCTCGCCCCACTTCATTGGTAATTTTTTCCCAGCCTTGTTCGATTTGTTTCATCGCTTCTTCTGTAGTAATTTCATCCCTAAGATAAGCGGCTAGTACCCGATCTAAAACTTCCTGTTGATAGCGATTATTGTAAGGAATCCGCAAATCCAAGACCACATTGGCACTACTTAAACTTAATCCAATGGCTCCTAGATATTTCTGGGCTGCTTCGACGCTCATTCCCGCATCAATCCACAATTTCTGCCGAGAATATTGGGAAAAACGATAGGGATTAAATCCCGTTGCACCAATGGTCACATCCACATTCGCTTGTGCCGGTTGACTCATATAGGATAAAAAAGCATAGGCTGCATTCTTGCGGCTTTCCTCGCTGGCCGCATTGACTGCACCTGACCATCCCCCAAAAGCAGCATAGGGAGCATGATTAATGCCATTAATGGCATAGGGACAAGTAATCTTATCACAGGGGACTAATTGTCCGGTTTCTCGGTCTAGAATTTCCCGCGAACCGGGAGTAATATCTGCACCGACTTTATCAATCACTTGGGAAATTTCTGGGTTAATCATAATTGTGCCAGTATCTCCCCAATCTAAGGTGAGGGCACAACGCCCCGCAGCAAATAAATCACGAACATCATGAATGGTCAGTTCCGCTTCATTGGGGGGGGCGTATTGAGTGGTTTTTTTATAAATTTCTAAGGCTTTGGCAAAGGCTTCATTTTTGACCAAGGGTTTCATCGTTTCTGGATTGAAAAATACACCTTGACGAGTGCCTTGATTTTGAACCAAGGGGCTGAGAATAGAGCCAAACATCCAATAGGCATGGGAGTTCGGTTTTTTGGCAATGCAGGAGCCATAGTCAGGTTCACCGTTGCCGTTGAGGTCTTTTCCATGGAAGGTTTGAGCGATTGCTAGATAGTCATCCCAGGTTTTCGGGGGGTTGAGTCCTGCTTGTGCGAGGAGGTCGGAGCGATAGTAGACCATTTGAAAATCGCCATCGAGGGGTATGGTGTAGGTTTTGCTGTTATAGGTAGTGCTAAACTCACGGAAAAAGGGGGCGATGTCGTTCCATTCTAGGGGGGGGTCGTTGGCGATGCGCTCATCTAATGCTTCTAAGTATCCGGGAGCGGCAAAATCGACCATCCATTGGGGCGCAAATACGATGAGATCGTATTGTTTTTTCCCTTGGCTTAAGTCGTCCAAAATAGTTTGATAGAGTTGGCCAAAGGGGACGGTAATGATGTTAATCTTAACTCCCGTCAGTTTTTCAAAGTCGGGCGCTCGACGTTTGAGGGGTTCGGAGATGGTGGGGCCAACTTCGGTTAATACGGTAAGGGTTATGCCTTCAAAGTTGGCTACTGGAGTGCTGGAGGGGCTAGGAGTGGGAGTTTCGGTGATGGGAGGAGGCGGAGTATTACAAGCAGATAGGGCTAATGTAAGGCTGAGGGGGAGGATGGATTTTTTGAGGCGATCGAGGGAAATGTGCATAGTTTATAGGAGTTGGATCTTAACCAGTGATTGGAAGTAGTTTACCGAAAAGTGTTGACTGATTTATGAGGTCTAAACGGGTGAATTTTTGACATCCTCACCGGGCTGAAGCCACGGTGATTCCTAAGCCTCACGATTTAGGTTTCTGTTTCTTCGCAGTTGCCTTCACAGATTTGCTCTGCTCTGGTCTTACACTCGCTCCACAGACTGACACCGCAAGTCCTGCGGCCAAGATATTACAACTGGCATTTATATCGCGATCTAAATGTATGCCACACTTAGGACATTCCCATTGCCGAATATTTAACGGCATTTTTTCAACGATATGCCCACAATTGCTACAACGCTTAGAACTAGGAAACCACCTATCTATCTCAATATAGTTTCTGCCATACCATCGGCATTTGTATTCCAATTGTCGGGCGAACTCTCCCCAACTTGCATCAGATATTCCTTGTGCCAGCTTTCTATTTTTGACCATATTCTTAACAGCTAAGTCCTCAACCACTATCGTTTGGTTTTCGCGCACCAGTTGAGTGGTTAGCTTATGTAAATGGTCAGTGCGGGTATCGACTATTTTCTGGTGAACTCTAGCCAGTTTTACTCTGGCTTTGTATCTATTGTGAGAGCCTTTCTGTTTTCTTGATAAGCTTTTTTGAAGTCTCCTTTTCATGTCCGCTTGCGGAAACTTACGGTAATGTTTCTTTAAGGGTTTGGGGTTAGCTACCTTGTTTCCATCACTGGTTGTTAACAGGCTGCTAATTCCTAAGTCAATACCTACTGCTTTATCGTTAGCAGGTAAAGGTTTAATGATGGGGTCATCAAATCTAATGGAAATATGCCAACGTCCTGACGGATGGAGTTTTACGGTTACAGAACTTGGGAGACAACCGGATGGGATCTGACGAGACCAACGAATGGCTAATGGTTCTTTACATTTGGCTAAATAGATTTTACCTTCTTTGAACTTGAATGCTGATTTAGTAAATTCCGCACTACCTCCTTGGTGTTTTTTCTTGAAATTGGGATACTTAGCACGCTTGGCAAAAAAGTTGGTAAATGCGGTTTGTAGGTGTCTTAATCCTTGTTGTAAGGGGACACAACTTACCTCGTTTAAGAAATCTAACTCTTCTTGCTTTTTCCAAGCAGTCAACATTGAAGAGGTTTGAGGGTAAGTTACTCTTTCTTGTCGTTCATACCAAGCCCCCGTTCTTTCATGAAGAGCTTTATTGTAAACCAATCTTACACAACCCAAAGTCCGCCGCAATAGGGACTCTTGCTCTGAAGTTGGGTAAAATCGAAACTTAAATGCTCTTTCCATGGGTGAGTCAAAGGGCTTCTCACATTGTAGAACCTAAGATGTAATTGTGGTAGCCTATGGTTTAGTAAAGCCGCCCTGAAAGGGCGGGGTTTCAGACCCAATTTTTCTGATGACGGGTATCCCGAAGTTAACTTACGATCGCGGTACGCTGATTTTACATCCTCCACCGAGAGGAAAAACTTGGGTAGATTATGCTACTTGGGATGACCGGATTGAAAAGTTTAGAATTTTGGCTATCCATTATCGCCGGTTAATGGAAACGTTATGGTCGGAAGAGGCAGTATTTGAGGATCGGGCAAAGGAATTTTATCCAGTGGAGTTCATTCCGGCTTTAGAAATGACTCCCTATCCCCACCAGGTGGAGGCCCTGCAAGCGTGGCGAGATGCCCAACGTCAGGGGGTGGTGGTGTTGCCGACGGCTGCGGGGAAGACGTATTTGGCACAGTTGGCGATGCAGATTACGCCTAGGACGACGTTGATTGTTGTGCCGACGTTAGATTTGATGCATCAATGGTATGCCCATCTGAAGGCGGCTTTTCCGGATGTGGAGGTGGGTTTGTTGGGGGGAGGATCGCGCGATCGCTCTCCGGTTCTGATTGCCACCTATGATAGTGCCGCAATTCATGCAGAGGCTCTGGGATCTCGCTATGGGTTGTTAATCTGCGATGAGTGTCATCATTTACCGACAGAGTTTAGTCGGGTGATTGCTGAATATGCGATCGCCCCCTATCGGTTGGGGTTAACAGCGACATTAGAGCGAGGGGATGGACGACATCGAGATTTAGCGTTTTTGTTGGGGGAGACGGTGTATCAGAAAACGGCGCAAGAGTTATCGGGTAAGGCTTTGGCTCACCATGAGGTGGTGCAAATTAAGGTGAAGTTGTCCCAGCAGGAGAAGCAGCGATATGAGGCATTAATTGAAGAGCGGAATCAATTTCTGCGATCGTCTAATATTTTCCTCGGTTCAGTGAAAGGCTGGCAACTCTTTGTCCGCGCTAGTTGTCGCTCTCCAGAGGGTCGTAGAGCGATGTTAGCCCATCGGGAAGCGAAGGCGATCGCCCTTTCTACTAACAGTAAACTTCGCGTGCTTCAAGACCTCCTCAGCCAACATTATGCTGAAAAAATTCTCATTTTTACGGCTGATAATGCCACCGTTTATCAGATTTCTGAAACTCTTCTCATTCCCGCCATTACCCACCAAACCCCGATTAAAGAACGCCATGATATTCTGACCCGCTTTCGTCAAGGAGAATATAAAACTTTAGTGGCTTCCCATGTTTTAAATGAGGGGGTTGATGTTCCCGATGCTCGCATTGCCATCATTTTATCCGGAACGGCATCGAAGCGCGAATATATTCAACGGTTAGGGCGAGTTTTGCGGAAAGGTTCCCAAAAGAATAAACAAGCTATTCTCTATGAAGTTATTGCTGAAGATACTGCGGAAGAGCGCACCTCAGAACGTCGTCGGGAAGAACCGCAAAAATCGCTTACTCCCTTGCGTCTCATTTATGGTAAAGGAGAGGCTCAAACCCAGCGAGCAGCAGAGAAATCTTCTTCCTATACTACAGAACCGGAAGAGAAAAAGGGAGACACTTAAAAAGTGAAATCATTTTGAGATTGTAAATCAGCAGTTGTGCGAAATCCTCGTTGAGAATTCCATTGAACGGCTCCATCTCTTTCGGTTAAAAATACGGTGGTATTTGTCGCTCTCAATGCGGATAAAATGTCCTCATCAAGAGCATCAGAAAGGGCGATCGCCACCTTTGGCTGTATTTTTTTGATGATCTCCACTGTCAACTCTCGACCTGATCCAATCAATACTGTCTCGCCACCATCAGAATTACACCAGGTCTGAGTTTGACAAAATTTCCCCGTAAAACCCTTACCTTCTAACATTAACCAACGTTTATTATCTAACTTAAAACTCAAAACCTGCGGATCTAAACTCAAGCCTTCAACGCTCAAAGTTTTCCAGTTTAAACCCTGATTCACCTGTAAAACTTGATAGGTTTTTACCCGCTCCTCAATCTTCTGCTCTGGCTGAGTTCCAGGGTTGTCAATCTGATAAAATCGCCGTATGGGTAAGGTGTCCAAAATTCTTAACCATCCCTCCATAGTGGGTTCTCTTCCTGTCAGCATCACCCCAGCATCCAATTGATTCACTCCTTGAGATTGGAAAAACGGAATTAGGGTATACTGAGCGACTCCAAAATTAGGAGTATTCATCAATACGACTTTACCCCGGTCTTGAATCGTAGCCACTGGGGTACGAGTGGCAAATACGGTCACCTGAGATTTATGTACTTGACTATACCATACAGGAATGACGATGACGGCGATCGCCAAACCCACTGCTATATTCAGTACCCTTTTAGACTTAAGCTCAATTCTCCCCTTCACCCAAAACAAGAGAATTACACCATACAACACCAGCAACTGAAGCGCCGAAATTTTACCAACTGCTACGGAATTTCCGGGTAGCTGAGTAAACCGATCAATGATCGATAAAAATCCGACTGTGGGATAATATAAAACACTAGAAGCCCAACCCCCCAACAAGGGGGAAATGACCGCCACACAAGAGACCACCATACCCCCCAGAGTGAGCAGCACCACGAAGGGCAGAGTTGCTAAATTGACCAAAATACCATAAGGAGGCAATACGCCAAAATGATACAACTGTAGGGGAAATGTCCAAAGAAAAGCACTGACAGGAACAGCGAAAGCAGAGGTGATCGTCGGTGGCACATAATCCCACATTTCCATCAACACGGGAACCGTTACCACTAACCCCAAGGTCGCCAAAAAACTTAACTGAAATCCTACATCTTGAATCCACAATGGGTTAATCAAAAGTAATATCGTTGCCGTCAATAAGAGCGACCCTAAAGTATTCACTCGACGGTCTAATAACGACGCTAAAACTGCCCCAAACCCCATTAACGACGCTCGTAATACCGAAGGTGCAAACCCAGTTAATCCGCTATAGAGAATCAGGGTCATCATGCCCACTCGAAACTGGGTTTGCTTGGAAAATTGGCGAGTTAAAGTTAACACAAACCCCAACAATAACGACACATGAAAACCAGAGGCTGCCAAAACATGGGCGAGTCCCACCTGAATAAAATTATCCCGAATATCAAAGGGTAAATCCACGGCCCGACGGCCCAAAACCATAGAACCAATGACCACACCTTCCGGCACATCCAATCCCTGCACCAGGGAACGCACAATGCGCTGACGCACCCACCACCAGCCCCAGGAACCCTGATTAACGTCAAATTTGACGGTTTTGGCACTCAGCCCCATAAATATGCCCTGGCGGGCTAAATACTGCTGGAAATCAAACCCTCCGGGGATTTTTGAGGGTTGTGGCTCATACAGTCGTCCTGTAAGTTCTATCTGGTAACCTGGATGTAATCCTGTGGCTTGCAGTAGCGGAACAGTAGTGTAGAATTTTCCCTGAACTGGCTGGTCGTCAATCTGACTGGCCTTAAGCGTAAACCGGATACGTTGCGATCGCGTCAACTGAGGTTCATCGAGTACCTTTCCCTGCACCGTCACCGGTTCACCCATCCAGTTACTCAGGTTTATTACTGGAGGTTGGGGAGTGCGAAAATGAAAATAAAAACCAGCTAGAAAACCCAGAATTGCCGCCAGCAGCCACATCCCAGACTTGGGCCCCATGGGCCAATATCGGGGGAGGATAAATGCGGCGATCGCCCCCAAAACCAGTATCCCATAATTTCCCCCAGGAACTGGAACCAGCAGCAACCCCATGATATACGCCAGACATAACAACACACCGCTTGTCCGGGACATGGCTAACTGTTAAGATAGAATAGACACCAAAAAGATTAATCTCTACATTGTATACCCCTTCAGTAGAAATTACTAGGTTTTGAACTCAATCCAACCTTGCCAAAAAACATAAATGGCCAGTAGTGCTAAGAGGAGACGAAAGGAAAAAGTGATGGTGCGATCCTCTAATTTCGGCAAAAATCGGGTACTCACCTGCGCTCCAATGAGTCCCCCAGTTCCGAGTAAAATTCCGGCTAGGGGAACGACATTGTTTTGCAGAGTATGACCGATACAAGCGGAGAGGGCTGTTAATACAATTACACCTAAACTGGTGCGGACGGCATCTTTAATCGTTTCTCTGAGCCATAGAATCTGTAGGGGAACCATGATTACGCCTCCCCCTACCCCTAAAAATCCGGCCATCAATCCGGCGATCGATCCGGTAATGATTCTTGCCACAGTGGGATTCAATTGGGGTTCCTGGAGAGTCGCTTCAGTTTCGGTGATTGTTTTGCGGACTTGGACTAAGTAGAGGTTGAGCAATAAGAGTAATCCGAAGGAGAATAGGAGAAGATAGGAGGGAATGCGATCGGCGAAAATACTGCCAACTTGAGCGGTAATAATGGCGGGGAATCCTAACAGTAGGACTTGGGATAATTTTAAATATCCCATGCGCCAGTTTTGCACTGTTCCTGAACTAGCCGTGATTAAAATCGAGAGGCTACTGGTAGCAACAGATTCGACTGGGGAATAGCCTAATGTGGTTAAGAGGGGAACTAATACCGTTCCGCCACCAATGCCTAAAAAACCGGCTAGAATTCCGGCGAAAAGTCCTCCACTGGCTAATAAAATGATTTGGGTTAGGGTCATAATCAATTAAAAATTAAAAATTAAAAATTAAAAATTTTTATGTCGGCAACAGCCGAAAAAATTAAACGTTAAACATTTTCAGAATGGAAAACCTTGGGGAAGCATCTTTAGGGGAAACAGGCCATGAACCCCTTTTTGGGGCTGGTTCACCACTTGGGTAATCCGAAAAGAAGCGGCTAAACTACAGAGAACATAGGCTTCTTCTGGGGTGAGACCCGCGCAGTATACTAGCACCTGGATCATCTGTTCTAAGGCTTGTTCTAAGGCTTCGTCCAAGGTGGGAGCAAATCCCATGGTAATCAGGTCGGTTGGCGTTTGGGCTAGGGGGACGGGAAGGGGAAAGTTTTGATGGAGAATAACTTGAATTGTGCCATTCATGGAGGTTTCGATCGCCGTGACATTGACTTCCCCATCCCCTTGGGCCCCATGACCATCACCAACCGAGAGGAGGGCCCCAGGCACTTGCACGGGGAGAAAGAGCCGAGATCCAGCTTGTAATTCTCGGTTGTCCATGTTGCCACCAAATGTACCCGGAGGGACGGAAGAATGAGGTTCTGAGGGGGGCGCAACGGCTAAAATGCCAAAAAAGGGCTGAAGGGGGATTTTAATCTCTGGATGACCGGGAAAGTGGGCGATTTGCTGGTCGAGGTCGAGGGGAATAAAGCGCAGTGCGGGATGGGGGAACTTTTGGGGTAAGGCTCCCCAACCCGCACGAATGGCGTTAAAACCAACGGGTAGACTGGGGGTAATGCGCTCTAGACGAATTTCGAGGATGTCCCCTGGTTGGGCGTTTTGGATGTGGATGGGGCCGGTGAGCAGGTGGGGGCCGGGGCCGATTTTGCGCTCAGGGGGCAGATGGTGACAGATGTTGAGCAGTTCTGGAGGAAAGAAGGCTTGGGGGGCGCGATAATGCTCCGCATCGCTGGCGCGATCATGCTCCTGAATCAGGTAAAATCCGGTATAGGTCTCGATCTGGATGCGATCGCCTGACTCGACCGTAAGCGCTGGCGGAATTTGCTCCGAAAAGCCCCCTACATGCACCGTCTCGCAGGTTGCCTTTAAAATATGTTCTTTCATCATTATTTTAAATGAGTATTTTCAATGAGTTCTCAACGATTGCCCCCATCCCCCACTACAGCACATGCTATATCTGTTCAATAATTTCTGACCACAATCTCCTGAATCACCCCCCGTTTCTTGCCCTTACTATTAATCATCCGATTAGCCGATACCCTCTCAATTGTAAACCCATCATACAACCGTTCAAAAAAATCGTCGCTTCGGTCTTCATTTTTAGGATCGGAGTTACTCAACATCATTTTTACCCCATAACTTCGATCTAACCGGCGGAAAAATTGCGCTAATTCTTGTTGCTGCCAATCTCCAAACTCTGATTGAGCATAAGCCGTAAAATTCGCGGTTCGACTCAGGGGACGATAGGGCGGATCGAAATAAATAAATGAATCCTCCGTAATCACCGATTCACAACTCTGAAAATCTCCGCCAATAATTTCTGCCTTTTGCAAGACTTCAGAAACTGCTCGCAAGTTATCTGCATCCAAAATTTTCGGATTTTTATATTTACCCGGAGGCACATTAAACTCCCCTTTACTATTGAGGCGAAATAAACCATTAAAGCAAGTGCGATTGAGAAAAATTAACCAACTCGCCCTTACTATCGAGTCTGGAGAATAGGTTTCATAGTTAAATCCTAATCTTTGGCTATTATAGTTTTCCCGAATCAAGAAATAGAAATCTTTGCGCTCAAAATGGAGCAAACGATGATACTTATTTTCCAGTTTCTCTAATTCCGCAATCAAATCGTCTCGATAGTGCTTCACCACCTGATACACTAACACCAATTCCGGATTCACATCATAGAGAAAAGCGCAAGCAAAATCATAGGTTTGCGCTAAGTCAAAAAATACTGCTCCACCTCCTAAAAACGGCTCAATATATCGCTCGATTTTTCCCTGTTTTAACTCAGGGGGATAGTGTGATTCAAATTGAGAGAGCAGTTGAGATTTTCCCCCCGCCCATTTTAAGAAGGGTTTAGCGCGTTCATGTTTTGATGTCATATTAATCTCCCCTCATCCCCCTACCCCCTTCTCCCACAGGAGAAGGGGGAAAGTCAAGAATACCATGGGAGAAGGCATTTCTAATTTTGTCTATAAAACCAAGGTTAATCCTAACCGATGGAGAAGATTAAATCAACGCCTAATTTACAGTAACTTTTTCTCCTATGAATGCCGATTTTTCGGCAGCGCAAGCGACTTTAAGGGCATATAAGCTGGCTTGGGGACTAACATAAAGTTCTCTACCTTCAGTTAAGTAATCTAACACTTGTTGAGTATCTTGGGCAAAGAGTCCCCTGCGACTACCTACGGGTATTTCTGTTCTTTTGTCAAGTTGAATTAAGGAACCTTTATCCCCTTCAAATATTAGGGTTCCTTGGTGTCCATGGGCTTCTAATTTGCGTTCAGGTTGCCAAAAAATATCCCCTTTACCATAAATAATATCGGCAATTGTACCGCTTTTAAATTGCAGTTGGGCAGTGCAGAAACAGCCCTGGTAATAGTCGGCATCTTCTGGCCAATAGCGATTTTGGGCGTAAACTGTTTCCACAGTGCCTAATGCATCCGTAAAACGGTGGATACAAGAAAGGGAGGCAACTAAGGGAAAGCCAAAAAGATCTTGCTGATAATTCCAGCGTTGGGGTGCGGGATGAATGGGGGCAATTTTGCTATAGCGTAGATAGCTAATTTCTCCGAGTTGGGGTAGGGTTTGTTTGAAGGTTTGATGGAGTCCGCCTAGGATTTCGATATGCTCAATATGGAGGAGTTTGTGTTGGGTTTGGGAGAGTGTCCACAGGCTTTGAGCTTCCTCGAAGTCAAGCGCTAGGGGATATTCAACGACCACATGCTTTTGAGCGGTTAAAGCGGCTTTGGCGATCGCCCCATGGTCTCGATTGATGGTACTAATCATCACCAGATCCAAGGCCTCAAGCTGCACCAATTCTTGCCAAGACTCTAGCACCCGCGCCCCATATTTTTCGGCAAACTCAACCGTTTTATCCGGATTATAACCCACCACCGCCACTAGACGACTGCGGGGGTCACTCTGTAAAGTTTCTGCCCTCAAGCGAGCTGCAAATCCCGTGCCTACGAGACCCACATTCAAAGAATTCTGCAAGGGTTTCTCCCATCAATTCATACTATCCACATAGCCTAAAAAGGCCTTAACGACCTCATTCGGTGGGTTTTTATAGACATAATATAAGGTGCGGGTATAGGGATAACCGGAGAATCCTGGTAATACTCCATCAATAGCTACCGCTCTCACCGTTTGCTGATTGACAATTTGATCGGCTGTAGCGTAACCGATACCATCCTCACCTAATGCTTGTAACATGGGAGTTGTAGCATCTCGGTCTAGGGTCGTAATATTAGGGCCTGTGCCAAAATTCGCCCCTTGTAGTACCAATTCTTGGAAGGCCTGACGGGTTCCACTCACCACTGGTCGATTAATGACGCGAATGGGAAGATTAGATCCCCCAACTTCTGACCAATTGGTAATTTTACCTTGAAAGATATCTTTCACTTGTTGCATAGTTAACCCACCAGATAAGGAATTACTGTTGCTAACGGCGATCGCAATTTGATCGCTAGAGACCGGAAACGCCATCAACCCCTCCTGCATCTCTTGCGACGACAAGGGACGAGACACTGCTGCTAAATCCAACTGTCCCATCAACACCCCTTGAATCCCCTTATCTGAACCATTGGCCTGAGTTGCTACCGTAGTATTGGAAAATTGATCTTCAAACCCCTTTTTCAAAGTTTGATTCAGCGTCACCATACTGGTACTGCCATCAATGCGAACCACCATACCTCCAGCAACCGATGTCGGTTTAGGAAATTGAGCGGTTGCGGCAGTGGGGGGAGTTTGTCCCGCAGTGGGGGGAGTTTGTCCCGCAGAGGTAGGTTCTTGATTGGGTGCGTTAACTATTTCCGCCGGTTGCTCAGGAGAAGGTTGGCGCAAGAAAAACCAATAGCCTCCTCCCGCGCCCAAGATCAAAAACAGGCCAAGAAACAGAAACGCAGATGGATCGTTATTTTGAGCCATAATCTCAGTTAGCTCGGTACTTGAGCTAAGGTAGCAATACTCTCTAAGGCTAACCCCGGACAGGTCCGTTTGACCAGTCCTGTCAACACATTACCGGGGCCAATTTCCATCACTTTTTCAATGCCTTCATCCACCAGTTTTAAGCAGGTTTCTCGCCAGCGTACTGAACCGGTCATTTGCTCTAGTAGACGGGTTTTCAGGGTGTTGGCATCCGTTATCGGAGAAGGATCGACATTGGAGAGAACCGGAACTTCTGCATCAGCAAAAGATACGGTTTCTAGAATGGCTTTAAACTTTTGCGAGGCCTCCTCCATAAAGGGAGAATGGAAGGCTCCAGAAACGGGTAGAGCAATGGCTTTTTTCACTTTAATTTGGGCCATAACCTGCTCAACGGCTTCGGGTTTGCCCGAAATTACTACTTGCATGGCACTATTATCATTGGCTAAAACCACATCTGGCGTTTTTTCTAGCACTTCTTGGAGTTCGTCAGGGTTAAAGCCAATCAAGGCAGCCATTTTGCCCCCGGAAGCATTTTCCATCAGTTCTGCACGGCACTTAACTAATTCTAGTCCTGTAGCAAAATCAAAGACTCCGGCAGCATAAAGGGCGACATATTCACCGAGACTATGACCGGCGACTAGATCGGGGGAATGTCCTTTTTCTCGTAAGAGGTCAATCAGAATCGTTTCGATTACATACAGACAAGGTTGGGTATAAAGGGTGCGGGATAAGATCTCTGGTTCACTTTGACAGAGGTCTAGAACTGACCATCCTAAAATTTGTTCAGCTTGAGCCAACCGATCTTGAGCGATTTGGGTATCGTTAAGGTCGATACCCATACCTGTTTTTTGCGATCCTTGTCCAGGAAATAACCAGGCTGTTTTTGTCATAAGGTTTATTGGGTAATGGGTAATGGGTAATAGGTAATGGGGAATCAAAGCCTATCTCTATTCCCCATTCCCTATTCCCTAGTGTTAGCGTCCCCAGCGAAAGATGGCCGATCCCCAGGTTAATCCTGCGCCAAATCCAGAAGCGGCGATCAGATCGCCGGGTTTAATTTTTCCAGAGCGGACGAATTCATCAAGTACCAGGGGAATGGAGGCAGCAGAGGTATTGCCATAGTTGGCTAAGTTACTCAAGACCTTTTCATCGGGAATATTGAGCCGTTTAGCCACAGCATCAAGAATCCGTTGATTGGCTTGATGGAGGATGAGCCAATCGACTTGATCGGTGCTAATTTGAGCATGAAAGAGGGCTTTTTCAATAACTTCAGGGACTTTTTGCACGGCAAAGCGATAGACTTCTTTGCCGTTCATGCTGATGAATTGATAGGTTCCTTGGCCGACGCTAAGGTTGGGAAGGATTTCCTCATATTGGGGCTGGTAGGCTAGTTGGAGACAGTGGTTTTGAGTGCCATCACTTTTGAGTTCAAAACCGAGAAGGCGATCTTCTGGATTAGCTTCCATGACTACAGCGCCTGCACCATCTCCAAATAAAACACAAGTGGTGCGATCGCTCCAATTGACCCACCGAGAGAGTAAATCTGCTCCAATCACCAATACTTTTTGGTATGCTCCCGTGCGGATATATTGGGCCGCCGTCACCAAAGCAAAGAGGAACCCAGAGCAAGCAGCCGTTAAATCAAAAGCGACGGCTTGATGGGCCCCTAATGCGGCTTGGATTTGACTGGCATTGCCAAATAAATCATCGGGAGTTGAGGTAGCCAGCAGGATTAAATCTAGATCGGCAGGGATAATTCCTGCTTGCTCTATGGCTTTGAGTCCTGCTTGGGTGGCGATCGCCGTTAATGACTCCCCCTCTCCAGCCAAGTAGCGATTTTTAATTCCCGTCCGAGTAGTAATCCACTCATCTGAGGTTTCCACTCGCTCCGATAGTCCCTGATTGGTCAGTTTCGCCCCAGGGGTAGCCGAACCACTACCGGTTATTGCAATGCCCATATGTTTCATATATTTTGTTTATTTGCTTAAGGGAATTCTTCCGGCTTCAATACCCAAGTTATCCCTCACTCTCCTGGTCTCCTGAAACTCCTCCTGAACCGGCCACCGTTTTTTGGTATTGTCCTCGGAGTCGGTCTAAGACCCGATTATCTACAGCCTCTTTGCCTAAACGAATAGCATTAAAAATGGTTGGCGCTTGGGCAGAGCCATGACTAATAATACAGACCCCCGCCACTCCTAAAAGAAGTGCCCCACCATGTTCGGCATGATCTAAACGTTGTTTAATTCGTCGCAGATTGGGCTTTAAAATCGCCGTTCCCACTTGACCATGGAGGCCTTGGGGCAGTTCTTCCCGCACAATCTGTAACATGACGCTCCCTACTGCTTCTGCAAATTTGAGCAACACATTACCGACAAATCCATCACAAACGATCACATCATAGTCACCCGAAAGGACATCCCGACCTTCAGCATTGCCGGTGAAGGGAATTAGGGGATTTTCATCTAATAACTGGTGAGTACGGATGGCTAAGTCATTTCCTTTACAGGATTCTTCACCAATGTTTAATAGTCCCACTTTGGGCTGGTCAATTCCCAAGACATACCGACTATAAACCGTACCCATTAGGGCAAACTGTTCTAAAAATTGGGGGCGACAATCGACATTAGCCCCCACATCTAAAATGAGAACGGATTTATCAGCCATCAGGGTAGGAAATACTGCCCCAATCGCCGGACGGTCAATCCCTGGTAAGCGACCTAAACGCAGCAGAGCTGCTGCCATCGCTGCTCCAGAATGACCTGCCGATACCACGGCATCCGCTCGATTTTCCTTAACTAAATTCATCGCCACACTGATGGAGGCGTTTTTCTTGCGTCTGAGGGCAACCAGAGGCTCCTCATCCATGGAAATCACGCCTTCGGAAGGCACGATTTCCAGTTGGTGGGATTGGGTATGCTTACCCATTGATTCTTCAATCCGATCTGGATCGCCCACCAGCAGGATATGGACATCGAGTTCCTCTTTTGCCCTTAGCGCTCCTGCGACAATTTCATCGGGGGCGAAATCCCCACCCATTGCATCTATTGCGATTCTTGCCGGAGTTGATCCCATTGCTCGCCAGTCATAAAAGCCTTACAAATTCTACCAAATCGTTTCACCCCAGAGATCGTCTTCTGAAGGCGATCGCCAATTTTTCTGGGGTTATTCCTCCGCACCCGCTTCCAGAATCCGTTGAAATAAATACCCCGTACCCCTAGCGGTAAGGATTAATTCCGGATTACTGGGATCTTCTTCTAACTTGGCTCGTAGCCTGGAGATATGGACATCCACGACACGGGTATCCACATGACGTTCTGGGGTATAGCCCCAAACCTCTTGTAAAATCTCCGAACGAGAAAAGGGTTCTCCAGAACGACTCACCAGTAGTTCCAGAAGACTAAACTCCATCCCCGTCAGGCGAATGCGTTCATCTCCTTTATAGACTTGTCTTTTATTAGTATCGATGCGGATATTGCTCACCTGGATTACGCCGGAGCTAGGAATACCAGAGGTACTGGTTTTATCCACCCGACGCAGAACTGAACGAATGCGAGCTTCGAGTTCTTTCGGAGAAAAGGGTTTGACGACATAATCATCGGCTCCCAATTCTAGACCGGTAATGCGATCGGCCACATCTCCCAGGGCAGTTAACATAATGATGGGCACATCCGATTCTTTACGGAGTTCTTGGCAGACTCCATAACCATCGAGCTTGGGCATCATCACATCCAAAACCACCAAATCCGGTAGGATATGGCGAAAGGTTTCTAGGGCTTCTTCTCCGTCACCAGCCGTGACGACATCGTAGCCGATCATCGATAATCGGGTTTCTAGGATGCGTCGGATACTGGCTTCGTCGTCAACAACCAGAATTTTTTCTTTGTCCAAGTGCCGTAACTCTCCTTGACCGCTGAATTCTGCTGCAAAAGTTTACTTAACTACTCTTAACACTACGATATTATGTTATTGGGCGTTTGAGCAATTCTGAATCGATTTTGGGCGAGTTTTGCCAAGGGTTAGGGCGATCTCCCCTTCCCAAAAACCCCTTTAAACCCAAATCGGATCTCCCCTAACACAGCGCAGGAGAGATCCCAAGAGATCGAGATTTTCTTAAAATACTTAGAAGTATTGCCTTAATTTTAACACTTTTATCGCCTCTCGACGCACCCGCTCATATAACGGCAGGGTTCCCACAGGAATCTCTGCATAGAATTCACCATTGATCAACTCTTTCCCGTTTGAATTATCCACCGTTGCGGTTAAAACCACTTGTTTAGTGGTTTGAGAAGGATCGGGTTGTGCCACTGGTTCCATATCCCTCAGTTCTATCGTTTGTGGTTTATAACCCGGTTGCCTGGGTTTTAATTTCACTTCTGCCGATTTTGCATCAAACAAGGGTTGAAGTAAATCAAGATCCGCTTGATCGACAAAAATTCTTGCCTCCAGTGGATCGATTTTGACAACTTTCATAATCTGATCGTGGCGCTCTAACCATTTACCCTTATTTTCTGACAAATTTTCCGCAAAAACAGTCCCCTCATGCTCGGCTTTAAGAGTTTTATTTTTATCCTGTTGAGCTTGCAGATTCTCAATCGTTTGTTGACGCATTCGCACTATCTCCTCTTGAGCTAATTTTTCTGCCTCCGCAGACTCCAATTCCTGACGCACTGTCGCCAAACGCTCTTCTTCCATTCTCAACTCATCTTGAACTTTCTCCAAGGAACGCTCTAGATTTTGATCGATCGCCTCAATTTCTGCTTCTTTAGATAATTTTTGGTTCATCAATTCTTTAATTGTGGATTTAGGAATAACAGCCTCTTGTTGTAACCGTTTCAGTTCCCTTTCTTGATTCGCTCGATAAGTTCTAGAAATAGCACCGCTGTCAATTGCTCCTGAATCTTCAAGTTCCTTGATTTCTTCTTGCTTGCTATTTATCTGATCGTTAAGATAGACAATTTCATTTCTCAAGTCTATGATTTTGCCCTCCATGGCTGAAATTTGATAGTTAATGCGCTCAATTTCTGGAGGAGGAGAACTGCTGGATAATCGATTGACATCTTCCTGGGCATCATCTACTTGACGCTGCATCGCTCTCACCCGTTGCTCTGCCTCACTTTCTTGGGATCTTAAAATCCAAATCTTTTGCTCGGCAGAAGTTAACTTGGCTTGTTCTTCTTGCAGTTGAAATTTTTCGTCTACAATCTCATCTTTCAAATCTTCGTTTTGCACTTCGGCTAAAGTGTCTCCTTTTTTGACTTCATCTTCATGTTCAACCAGGAAATTAACAATTCTTCCTGGTTCTTCCAAATAAACAGAGTGGGTATTTTCTTTTAAAGGGGTGAAGTTTCCTTCTCCCCGCACTGAAACAGGAACTTCCAGTTGAGACAGCCAAAAGCCACCACCCAAAACAGCACAAAGAAAGACAATTCGGCCCCAGTTGATGCCAGATTCTTCGGGAACGGGCATAGATTCTTGGGCGGGCATTTCTCGTGATTTGGGTGCTGATTGGGTTGAGGATTTGATCTGATTAGGGGGAACGGCTTTTAAGGCAGGGGGTTGTTTTTCAGGGATGCTAGTCATGGTAGATACAAAGAATAAAATAACAGCAAAAGGAATTAGTCTCTAGGACAGAAATAGTAAACAGCCCAAATGGCGAGTAAGAACAAGACTGTAATGGGCATTTGAGTCCAACTCCAGGTGAATATTTGCCAAAAGAGAAAGCCAAATACAAACCAGATATAGAGCAAACTAAAAGGAGCGTAAAGGGCTAAAATCCAGAGGTCTTTTTGGGGTTCGCGGATGGGTTTACCGGTGAAAAAGTTGATGTATAATCCAAAGGCACGACCTCTTAAGTTGTTAATGCCGGTGGCAGCAATGGCGAGATAATAGCCGTCAAATTTGGCGACGGGGTTGAGGTTGAGGGCGAGGGTAAATAGGGAGGCTGCCATAAGCAAAAAACTGCTGGTATGTAACCAGATGCCGTCGGTGGAAAAATGCCAGATCCAAAATCCGATCGCCGCTAAAATGATTTGCACTAAGATCCCCGCTCCGACGACGAGTACCCGTTGCCAGCGCGGTAAACAGTAACTATCGCTGGTGTTGGTATAAGCTGCGGGGATCAGCATCATGAATAAGAGACCGATTTCGGGCACGATTCCCTGATAATGTTTGAGGGTGAAGGCATGACCGAATTCATGGAGGGTGACGACAAAGGCGCTAGAGAGAATGAAGGGTAATGTCAGTGATGCTCCGTAGTGTTGGAGCAGTTGTTGCCCTTGATACACAATGATGTCCCGGTTGTAGACTCCGAAGGCAGCCGAAAAACTGAGAAAGCCTAGGAGCAGAACAAAGGCAGGTTGGGAGAAGAGCCAGCGTATTTTGTCGATATGGGCGTTGAGGAAGCGATCGGGGTTGAAAAGGGGAATTCGGAAAAAGAGCAGTTGTAGGGGCGTAAATTTGCCTCTACGGGGCTTGGCGGGTTCGGTTCCCACTAACATGCCGGTAGCTGCCAGCATTTGCAGCAAGCCTTTGAGATGGTGGGGGGGAATGCAAAATTCTTGGATAATGGCTTGGGGCGATCGCACCCCAATCTGTTCGATAATCACTTTATCTTGGTCGCATACTTGCAGAAAAGTGATGTTTTCTGGGTTTCGCAATACCCAATAGTCCTGGTGTTCAATCCATTCTAGACAGGGTTTGAGTTGGGAACCTCCAGAACTAGAAGGTTTAGGCGTTTCCGTGGCTTCGACTTCATCAAAGGTCAAAATTCCCAAACCGATCAGTTTTTCCAGCAGTTGCTCTGCAAAGCTCGGATCTAGGGTATCTTCAAACTCATCTTGACAAGCCTTTTGGATACTTTCTAGGCTAAATTGCCCGGTAAAGTAGCGCAAAGCATAGCCTTCTGCGGGTGAAAATAGGAACTGCTTTCCGGGTGCTTTGAGAATAATTTGGTCGGAGTCTTTGAGTTTACCGAGTTTCCAATATTGTCCCAAGTTGGGACAAATCAGGGTATGAGGTTCTGAAAGCGGGGGGGATGATTCGGAGTTCATCTTCTTGGATAGACGCAATAGATATGAAGAAAGAAGGAGAAAGGGATTCTCCTTCGAGAGGATAGCGGTAGGATTGAGTCGTTCACTCCCTCCTATAGGGTTCTCAGTTTTTTGAGGCGGTTTTTATGCGAAATCTTGAAAACTGTAATATTTCTTTACAATGCCCTCCCCCCCACTCCCTAGGGAGAAGGGGTTGGGGGATGAGGGCCAAGAGGGTTATGATTGCTAAAGTTTTGGTGAACTAGAATCCAATATGCTCAAGAATGATAAGTGGATTGCCGACAGAGCCTTGAAGGGGATGATCGACCCGTTTGAACCTGCGTTAATTCGGGAGATTGAAGGCGATCGCGGATTAGTCAGAAAAGTGTTAAGTTATGGAGCTTCTTCCTACGGTTATGATATCAGATGTGCGACTCGTTCCTGTTAAATGAGCATTATTGCTCAGGGACACAGGGCATTGTGTTAATAAATATTAAGGATGTAACCAATCTTTACATTGTTTATTACACGATGACAACTTAGTATCCATAGAGGTGAGTCTATTAAAGACAACCCCTCTCGCCAAGGTACATGGTTGAAAACACTTCCCCAACTAAGGCGACTGGTCATCAACTTGGTTGAAGCGGGAAGGAATGTTGGTAACTTCAAACCCGATGAAGAACCCCAGCTAGTAGGTTAGCCATGAGTAGGAGACGAACTTCCGTGTAACCCATCGTCACGTAGAAGTAGCCAAATGGGTTGATAGGCTGCGAGACAAAAGTCAACAGAGTAAAAACGATGAAGTAGTGTCGGATTACTTCATTTGTACCCAAAATAACTCTCGGTGGAAAGGAAGGCTCTAAAGCTAACAAAAAATGGATACTAGGAACGAGGTAATCACTTATGTTTCTCTCAACCAAGGTCGAAAGTTGAGCAGTAACCAGCGCAAGGACATAAGTGACAGGATTGAGTCAAAAGCGAAAGCCTCTCTGTAATGGAGATGGATAAGCTGACAGACTCACGAAAACTTGGAAGATAAAGTCACAAGTAGCAGTGTATATGTTATGAACCCAGTCAATCTGAGGTATAAATGGAACGACATCCCCTGGAGACAAATCGAGAGGATGGTGTTCAAGCTGCAAAAGAGAATTTATCAAGCTAAAAGTAGTGGAAACGTCAGATTAGTTCGCCGACTCCAAAAACTGCTAAGTAAGTCCTGGTCAGCTAAGTTGTTGGCAACGAGGAAAGTCACCCAAGATAATAGGGGCAAAAAGACGGCAGGGATAGACGGAATTAAATCTGTTGACCCTCGCAAAAGGCTTGAACTCGCCAATAACATTAAGTTAGATGGAAAGGCTAAATCGGTAAGAAGAATCGAGATTCCCAAACCTGGAAAAACAGAAAAAAGACCACTAGGGATTCCTACTATTGAAGATAGGATAAAACAAACCCTGGTCAAACTCACCCTGGAACCAGAATGGGAAGCGGTCTTTGAACCCAATAGCTATGGATTTAGACCAGGTAGAGGTGTCCATGATGCTATAGAAGCAATTTTTAACACCATCAGGTTCAAACCAAAATATGTGTTGGATGCAGATATAGCCAAATGTTTTGACAAAATAAACCATGATAAGCTGATAGAAAAGATTGATACCTACCCTTCTCTAAGAAGACAGATAAGGTCTTGGCTAAAAGCAGGTTTCATGTCCCAAAAAGAATGGTTCCCTACGGATGAAGGAACCCCTCAAGGAGGAGCGATATCCCCTCTCCTGGCAAACATCGCCTTGCACGGCATGGAAAACAGGATTAAGGAATTCGCAACAACTTTGAAGGGAACAAAAAATCTGAACCTGAAAGAACTCCAATTAGTCAGATATGCAGATGATTTTGTGGTTTTTCACAAGGAATTGGAAGTAATCCAAGAGTGTAAAACAATCATTTCGGAATGGTTAACGGAGATAGGACTAGAACTCAAACCCGAAAAGACGAGTATCACTCACACCTTGGTAGAACACGAAGGTAAAGTAGGATTTGATTTTCTAGGTTTCAATGTCAAACAATATAAACATGGCGTACACTCCAGTGGTAAAAATACCCAGGGAATACCCAAGGGATTTAAAACCATTGTAAAACCCTCTAAAGAAAGCATCAAGAAGGTATATAGAACCCTAGCCAAGGAAATTGAGAAACATAGAGCCGCCAAACAGGAGATTCTAATTAAGAGAGTCAACCCGATAATAAGAGGATGGTGTAACTATTACTCGACGACCTGCGCTAATGAGGCTTTTTCTTTAATACAATACTTACTGTTTTGGAAGTTGAAAAGATGGGGATTCTACAGACATCCCAATAAAACCTCACAATGGATTAATGACAAATATTGGTTCCAAAGAGGGGGTAAAAAATGGACGTTTGGAGTTAAAGACATCTGTGAACTAATCGACCCTAGAGATACAGAGATTAAACGGCATACAAAGGTTAGAGGTAATGCCTCCCCTTTTAATGGAGAAGACACTTACTGGGCATCCAGATTAGGTAGACACCCCCAAATGCCAACAAGAACCTCAACGCTTCTTAAAAAGCAAAAAGGAAAATGTAGTATCTGTGGGTTAACATTTAAGGACGGTGACGTGATGGAAGTTGACCATATCATTCCAAAATCCAGAGAAGGAAAGAATGATTACAAAAACCTCCAACTAATACACGGTCATTGTCACAACAAAAAGACATCACTAGATTTTAGTGCTAATGACAATAGCCAAGTTTTTGAGGAGCCGGATGAGGTGAAAGTCTCATGTCCGGTTTTGAAGACGAGTTAGAAGGGTGACCTTCTAGCTTAGTTTAACTAAGCCCTAAAGAATTTCTCATTTTTAAGCACATTCCTGGCACAGTTGTCGATCCCAAAAACTTTAATCCTGACAACCTCGAATCCGTTCCCCTACACCAGGATGAACAGGGAGACTTTTTTATCATTCCCGCCCATAGCTACGGCTTAGGGGTTGCCCTAGAGCGTCTAGAGGTTCCCCCCAATATCACCGTCATTTGTTTGGGTAAATCCACATATGCGCGATGCTCGATTATCCTCAATACTACCCCCGCAGAAGCCTGTTGGCGCGGTCATCTTACCTTAGAATTATCCAATTCTTCGAGTGCTGACTGTCGGGTTTATGCCAATGAAGGGATTGCCCAATTGTTATTTTTTGAGGGCGAACCCTGTAATGTCACGTATCAGGATCGGTTAGGTAAGTATCAGGATCAAACTCACCAAGTGGTTTTACCGAAAGTGTAAGTTTAAGATTGTGCCTTCATCCCCCTGCTCCCACAGCAGGGGGGCATACCTTGCAGGACAGGATAGAAACATGAATCGAATGCCATACGAACAAGACTTTTATGGTTGGACACAACAGCAAGCTCAATGGTTAAAAAATCAGGAGGAAAAGTTTATCGACTGGCGCAATTTAGCAGAAGCTATTGAAGATATGGGGCGTTTGGAAAAGCGGCAACTAGAGAGTCGATTAGAAGTCTTGATTATGCACTTGCTGAAATGGGAATTTCAGCCTAATTTTCGCTCTCGCAGTTGGCAACTGACCATTAAAGAAAAACGCTTGCGCTTAGAGAAGTTATTATCGGAAAATCCCAGTTTAAGACCCAAACTGGGTGAGATCTTAGAAACCGTCTATCCTTTGGCAATGGTGAGTGCAGAAAAAGAGACGGGTTTATCTATTTTTCCTGACACTTGTCCCTATGAGTTAACTGATATTTTTTGCTCTGATTTTTTACCGAAATAATGAGCGTTATGGACTAGCCTATTTTCCCAATTTCGGGAGTGCGAGCATCTTGCTCACTTTTGACCGCGAGCGAGATGTTTGCACTACTGTTTTATACTCTCTTTGCCTGATTTTAGTCAGGGTTTGACAACGATCGCCAAAATCACAAAGTTCCGACAAATTGGCTTAACCGCTCCATACCTTTTTCGATAGAGGTCATATCTGTGGCATAGGAGAGGCGAATGTGGTCATCTGCACCAAAGGCAACACCGGGAATAGTGGCTACATAGTAGTTTTCTAGGAACCGATCGCAAAAATCAGCCGATTTCAGACCCAGTTGACCAATGCTGACGTAGACATAAAACGCACCTTTGGGTTCAGCGACCGATAGTTTGGGAATGGCTTGAATACGCTCTACAATCACTTTGCGTCGTTCATCAAAGGCTAGGCGCATTTTTTCTACACAGTCCTGGGAAGATTCCAAAGCGGCGATCGCCCCATATTGGGCAAAGGTACATACATTAGAGGTACTATGACCTTGAATGGTGTTGCAGGCCTTAATCAGCTCTACAGGAGCAGCCAGATAGCCCACCCGCCAACCGGTCATGGCATAGGCTTTAGCAAACCCGTTACTAATGATGGTACGCTCAAAAGCTTCTGGACTGGCTGCACCAATACTCAGATGCACTGAACCATCATAGAGAATTTTTTCATAAATTTCGTCGGAGACCACCCACAGGTTATTTTTGACAACCACTTCGGCTAAAGCCTTGATTTCCTCTGGACTGTAAACCATCCCTGTAGGGTTCGAGGGGGAGTTGAGAACAAACAGTTTGGTATTGGGGGTAATGGCGTTTTGCAGTTGTTCTGGGGTAATTTTATAGCCAGTGGCGGCATCCGTTTCAACTAAAACCGATTTTCCTCCCGCTAAAGCCACCATTTCCGGATAGCTAACCCAATAGGGAACCGGGATAATCACTTCATCTCCCGCTTCGATCAAGGCCATCATTAAGTTGTAGAGGGAGTGTTTGCCCCCATTGGTGACAATGATATTTTCGGGTTGGTAGTTAAGAGCGTTATCTTTCTTTAACTTTTCGGCGATCGCCTCTTTCAGTTTTGGCTCTCCTGATGCTGGGCCATATTTAGTTTTTCCGTCACTAAGGGCTTTTTGTGCAGCCGCTTTGATGTGATCCGGGGTATCAAAGTCCGGTTCTCCCGCACTAAAGCTACACACATCTAACCCCGATCCTTTCATTTTCTTAGCTTTAGCCGTGATGGCTAAGGTTAATGAAGGGGTTACTTGTGCCACACGAGATGCTAACTTCATGGTTCCTCCAGATCCTGGTTTGAGGTTAATTAAAGGCGATACTCCTGCCCAGTCGCTTGGCGATCGCCAACTGTCTATTCTGGCAGAGAATTCCGGGTTTCTGGTAGAGGTTCAACTTTTTTTAGCCTTTGAGTTTGTAACATAGCCCTTACATTCGGTAATCGAAGTTACTAATCCTTGTGTGAAGTTAATTTAAATAAAAACTGGAAACGCAATGTTTTTTGAACTGATGTGTGGAAAGTCCCTGAACTGACCCAATTTGCTGCAAACTATTGTTTATTTCTCGACAGGAGTTGTCGTTATGCGTCACTTACATCACTGTTATGAGATTCTAGAAGTGGCCCCTAACGCTAGTTTTGAGGAAATTCACCAAAGCTACAAGGATTTAGTTATGGTCTGGCATCCTGACCGCTTTGTACATCATCCCCGCCTCTATAACAAAGCTCAAGAAAAAATTAAACAGCTTAATGGAGCCTATGAGCAATTAAAGTTAAAACAAAATTTGATGATGCCATCCGTACCTGGGGGCGATCGCCCTTGGAGAAGGGCAACCCCCCCTGAACCGCAGGCTTATCAGTCCTCTGGCTTTTCCCAAGCCACAAAAGAGGATTATAACCGGGTGCTAGATGACTATATTCGTCAGCATAGCCGGGATATGCAAAACTGGTTGGATTAGTGGAGTTCTTTACAGTGCAATGATTTCTGAACTCTGGGTGACGATCGCAACAGAAAACTTAGAACAGCTCAAGGCTTTTTATAGTAGCTTGCTCCAGATCCAAGGACAGGGAGAAATTCCAGGGGTGTACATAGAGTTTGTCGTTGGGGGGTTGCGCTTGGGCTTATTTCAGCCCCGCGATCGCCAGGAATTTCGCTCCTCTACCCCAGGAGGAATAAGTTTGTGTGTAGAAGTTAACGATATTCAGGAGGCGATCGCCCACCTCAATCATTTAGGTTATCCTCCTGCTGGAGAAATTCAAACCGCTTCCCATGGTCAGGAAATTTATATCTACGATCCCGATGGTAATCGGTTGATCCTCCATCAAAATCTGTAATTTTCCTTAAGACATTGATAGCCAACCACTTTTACAATAAATAAAAGCCCTAAATCTATCTCTCTCTCAATTAAAATGGTCAATTCCCCAGCAAGCTCTTACCAAATTCTCAGCGATCGCAGCCAATATAAACCTTGTCGGATTAACGTACCAGACTTAGATCGTGCCATTGCTGCCATTCGATTCAACGAACGCTACTATAGTCTATTTCAGGTATTTACAGACAGCCAACGTGCCGAAACCATCGCCCAACGCCTCAGTAAACGGGGAGATCAAGTCATTATTACTCCCACTCCCAAAGGAAGCGCTGTTTGGATCGAAGAAGCCCAAGGATCTCCCGTTTCCCGTTCCGAAAAAAAATCACAGAAAGCTCAAACCCCTGCCAATCCACCTGAACCTCCCTATAAAATTCTTAGTTCTTCAGAAGCCTATCAACTCGGATATATTAAAGTTCCCGACTTAAACGATAGCCTAGAAGGACTCCAATTTAACAACCAATATTACAGCCTGTTTAAAAGCTTTTCTGATATTCATCAGGCCTCAGAAATCGCCCTACGTCTCACCCAAAAGGGAGATAAAATTATCATTATCCCCAATTCTCCAGACTATACCCTCTGGATTTTAGAACCCGATGCTCAGTGGTTGTCTTCCCGATAGACACTCCCCTAGAAGATCCCAAACCTAACTCTCCTCTAAAATTCCGGGTAACACTTCCCCTACCTGGGCATTTAGCACCTCCATATCCTCTTGATCTTTAACACTAAAACTGGTCTTAAATTGTTCTGGAGCTTGGGGCCAAGTGCTGGGATCGTAGGCAGGAAACTGTCCTGATTTACGCTTATTCACCAACTGGGTGACTCCCAAGGGTTGCCCATCTTTGGACAAGACTGGCATACAGAGCAAACTAGAGGTTCTATAGCCCGTCTTCTTATCCGTTTGTTGGGCAATTTCCGATCCCGGATAATCATACAAATCAAAAGGAATATTTAAGGGTTGTCCTGTGAGGGCAACACGACCAGCAAATCCCTCTCCCATAGGAATACGGATATCAATTAAAGAGCCATCACTTTGAGGCAGTTTCGTCCATAACTGGTTATTGGTTCTATCAATTAACCAAAGGGTAGAGCGGTCAGCATCGGTTAAAGTTTTAGCCGCTTGCATCACATTACGAATGATTTCTTCTTCAGAACTACTACTGCTTTTAATCAGATTCAGAGCATGAGTTAATGGATCAACCATCAGACCCGATTTTTTCAGGGTAGGAATTTCAGTATAGAAGGATTGGAAGCCTTGGAGAATAGGCGTAATTAACTGGGTATACTCTCCCAGGCGATCGGCATCACTACGGTTAAATCCTTTGGGATCGAGACGACCTTCAGTTTGTTTATTAAATAACCGCACCACTCCCACTAATTCCTTCTGCTCACTCATGAGGGGAAAGAGAAATAACTGACTATAACTAGCAATTTTTCCAGCTCCTTGAACCACTAAGGGATCGGCTAAATTTCCCAATTTGTTGGTTCCCTTAAAGTCTTGGGTACTGACTATAGTCTTTGCTAACCCTTGCTCTGTGGAAACCGTAATCAATTTAGGGTTTCTGTCAGCATCGAAAACCACAGACCAGAGTTGATGGCGGTGAGAATCAAGAACAAATAAAGTGGCTTTAGCTACCCCGATCGCCTGTTCGATAGAACGATGTAAGGGTTGAAGAAAATGCCCTAAAGAATGATAAGCAGCCTCCTGATTTGAGATTCGATCCAGCTCCATTTGACTCAGCAAAATTAAGCTTTGTTGGGTCACCTCAATCGGATTAATTTGGGCTTGTTTTTTCAACGTTTCATGGCTTCTAATGAACTGGAGCAATACCGCTACCCGTTCATTAAATAACTGCATGGTTTGTTGATCGTTGCGGTCAAAACTCGCTTTCAAATAATCCGGAACTGCCGGCCAATCGTCTTTATTATATTCCGGATGATTACCCGGTTTGCGCTTATTGACCAATTGGGTAACACCGAGCAATTCCCCTTCCGGACTTTCTATGGGCATACAGAGTAAACTACAAGTCCGATAGCGGGTTTGGGCATCAGTGCGTTTGGCATTTTCCGCATTAGGATCGTTGTAGAGGTCAAAGGGAATATTGAGAGTGTGTTTGGTTTGGGCAACTTCACCGACAAATCCCACCCCAATCGGGCATCGAACTTTACCTTTTCCGGGTAACTCTGTCCATAAATCCCCGGCTTGGGGATCGTATAACCACAGGGTGGAGCGGTCAGCATTCATCAGTTTTTTCGCCGTATTCATCACCCGATGTAACACGGTTTGGGTATCTAGGTTAATCTGATCGAGCGATCGCGTCGCTTCCGTCAGTGCCGCAGTCGCTCGTAATTTTTTAGTCGCTTTATAGGACGATTGGCAGGCTTGCAAAATCTGACGAATGGGAAGCACGCATTTAACCAAGCGCTCTAAGTCTTTGCGGGTAAAGCCTTGCACTTGGCTCGATTGAGGACTGGCCGATTTGGACTGAATTTTATTGAGCAATTGAATAACCGCTACCACATTCTTTTGCTCATCTAAAATGGGAAAAGCTAAAATATTACGAGTGCGATAATTATACTTTTGATCGTATTCTTTCACCAACTTACATCGGGGGTCTTCATAGACATTATTGGGAATATTAATCACCCGTTTCAGTTGGGCTACTCCTCCGGCAATCCCTTCCCCCACTCGAACGTGAATATCCAAAAATTCACCCTGTTCATTTTGAGCGACTAAAGACCATAACTCGGTTTTCTCCTCATTGAGCAAAAAGATAGTGGTGCGCTCGGCCCGGAGCAACTGTCCTACCGTAGAAGTTACATCTCGCAGCACTTCATAGAGGGCTTGGGCTGATTGATGGCCTTCTTCCGGGGTTTGGGCATCAGAGAGAAAATCGACTTGAGAAACGAGTAATTTGCGCTCTAGCTGGGTAAAGGTTTTCAGGAATTCCGTTTCATCTACTTCTAACTCGGTTTCAATGGTTTCGATCGCCTTCTCAACCCATTGAGCATTAAAAATACCGGCATAAATACGGTTATGAATTAATAACCGCCCTTCTTCTCGCATCACTAACCCCATCGTCCGTAACTCTCGCTGTTCCGGACTTTCGTTAGCCAGTATTGCCTTTTCTATCAATACTTTTTTATACAATTTAAGCAGATTTAAGGTGGCCGGTTGCGGCTGTAAGAGGCGATCGCGAATACTGCGTAAATGCTTTAATTCTTCATGGTTTTCCCAATTCTGAATTAATTCCCTTTGCACTAAGTTAGAAATCCATTCTTCTTCGCGACCAATGATAGGCGCATCTTCAGCATCTGCAATCACCTGGCATACCTTAATCGTCAGCAAGGGATGGGCAGAAGTCCAGAAAAACACCGTAGAAATCAGGGTGCGATAATTCCGGGTTTTGGCTTTCATTCCCCTGGCCAAATCGAGACCAGTAGAGTATTTAGAAGAAGGAGTCAGGGGGTGGCTCTCATTGGCGATCATATCGTGCAACCTGAATCTGAACGGATTTAGCTATGCAATCAATCTCAATGATACCCTGATTGTACAAGGCCTTCTTTTGGCGAGAGATTAAACCCATGCAAGAGATTCAAGGAACCACCCGTTTACTGGGAATTATTGGCGATCCGATTAAACATTCGCGATCGCCTATTATGCAAAATGCGGCCCTTTCCCATCTAGGGGCTGATTATGTCTATATCCCCTTTCCAGTCAAACAAGAGCAATTGGGCGTTGTTCTAGAGGGATTTCAAGCCGTTGGGGTGGTTGGCTTTAATGTTACCATTCCCCATAAACAGGCAATTATGCCTTATCTATCCCAGATTTCCCCACTAGCCCAAGCCATGGGTGCAGTGAATACGGTTTGGCGCACCGAGCGGGGATGGGAGGGAACCAATACGGATGTGCTGGGATTTATTGCTCCTTTGAAAGAAGAGCGTCAGAAGTGGTCAGAATCACAAGTGGTCATTTTGGGCAATGGGGGATCAGCCCGAGCCGTTGTTGCGGGTTGTTTGGAGTTAGGGGTTAAGCAGGTGCATGTGGTGGGACGGAATCTGGAGCGCTTGCAAGCCTTTCAAAAGAGTTGGTCTAGTCCTGTGAGCGTCCATCCATGGCATGAGTTACCGGATCTGCTCTCTGAGACGACCTTGTTGGTGAATACCACCCCCATCGGCATGTCTCCTCATGTTAATGATACGCCCATGGAGCAGGAACTGTTGGCTCAGTTGCCCAAGGGAGCGATATTATACGACTTGATTTATAATCCTCGTCCAACTCAGTTGTTGAAATTGGGGCGATCGCTCGATCTCCTCACCATTGATGGCACAGAAATGCTCGTTCAGCAAGGAGCCGCCGCCCTCCAGATCTGGCTCGATGAACCGGTTCCCGTTGGGGTGATGCGTCGGGCGCTCCTGGATGCGCTGTAAGTGGGGGTTGAAAAGAGCAAGGTCTGTCAACAGACTAATCCTTGATTCAGGATTACCTTTGATGGACAACTTTACTTTTGTGTAAGTAATTATTCCCGATCCAATCGGCTACAATCGCTTGAATAACCGGTACACTTACGGTATTACCCAACTGCTTATAAGCTGCACTATCATCTGGATGAATCCTGTAACTGTCTGGGAATCCTTGTAATTTTGCACATTCACGAGGAGTTATACGTCTAGGTCTACCATTGTGGACTATACCTAACTTATGAGCATCAGATGAAGTCAGAGTGATAGAAATACTCTCTGGATCGAGAAATTTAAACACCTCAAAGGACATATTCCCACTCACGGGATTATACTTACCTTCAACTTCTTTTAAATATTTCTTTTGAATAAGGGAATCGATAATCTTGTCCATGTTATCTCGATGGAAAAAAGTCCTGATTTGCTCTAAGGTTAAACTTTTTCCATCTTGGTGAACTCCAAATTTTTTATGCCTTCTGTGGGCTATCAAGGCATTCATAAAGTCTTTTTCATCTTCGCTACATTGACCTTTAATTCCTAAATCCCAGGAATGAAGAGAATTTCCGCCGCGAAAATCAATTAAACGAACTCCATGGAGCTTTTCCCATTGACCCTGAACAGCATTACATAGCTGATGTTCAAATTGTGGCGACAAAAAATATTTTCCTGATACTTTTGTCTCTAAAATATCTTTGACTTTAACTAGATATTTACCTGGATTAAAAAGATTAATTTGATAACACTGTTTCTTAAAAGTATGGGAATCCACCGCACCTCGATCAGAATTAAGTGTGAGTATAGGTTTTGCTCCTAATTGCCCTATAATATAAATACGAATACGATTTTGAGGTGCGCCAAAATTGCTACTATTTAACAATAAATAACTGACTTCATAGCCTAATTTTTCGAGACGATGAATAATGGTTTTAAATGTTCTACCTTTATCGTGACTGGTCAGACCTCTAACATTTTCTAAAAGAAACCCTTTAGGTTGATAAGACTTCAGTAGTCTTTCGATTTCAAAAAATAGTGTTCCCCTAGTATCACCAAACCCTTTTTGCTTGCCAGCATACGAAAAGGGTTGACAGGGAAAACCAGCCAGCAGAAAATCAAAGTTAGGGACAAGATCAATTTTCTGAATATCTCCATAAGGTTCCTGCCCAAAATTGAGTTTATAAGTTTCAATTGCCTTTTGATCTATTTCCGAACTCAGAACACATTCACAGTCCACTCCAAAATCCTTACAGGCTTGCTCAAAACCCAGTCTCATTCCCCCAATACCAGCAAAAATATCAATAAAACGGATCATAGTAAAGTCTCACGCAAAAAATCAACCAACACATCAAACTCTTGATCGGAATAAGCCACTGTACAATCACTATTCTTACAAAGGTTAGAAATAGCGGCGGAGCGCTGAAAATTCCCTGCTCCATCAATAATATAGGCGATTTTATGTCCAACTTCATTGATCGCTGTTTTTCTGGTTACCGCCTGACCAGCTTTACGCTCTATGGTGCTATTTGTCGTGACTTGAAAACTGACTTCAATACCAACCTTTTTGTTTAGATTGCTGACCACTATATCAAAAGGTATTGTCTCCTGGTGATGTCGAGTTTCTATTTCGATTGAACCATTGCTGATAATATTTAACTGATTCCCCAGTTTTTGCTTTAAATATTGAACAACATAATTTTGGGCTAATTGTCCCATAGAATTTGCATTCGCTCCACCTGTGATACGACTAACAACGATATATCTTTGTCGGATATAATTCTGTAATGTAACTTCATCCCCAAGTAAAGAACCAATCAGACAATTATCTAAACCCGCTCGATCTGATACATTAGAAGTGCTGGCATGTAGCAATACCATAATCATATCACGTTTAAGTCCATCTAAAGGTTTATTTTTTTGTAATCCACGACCATCAATATGAAGTTTTGCATTACTCAAACTTTTAACAGGCATTGACTCAAAAAGATACTGATAACTGTTGCCTCGCCACATATAATCCATAACTCGCTTTCCTGTGTAATCAGTTTTGGTAAAAATATTGGTAAAGCTTTTTCCTAGACGTTGCATAGGTTCTCCACCATAGTCAGAAAGAATACATAAATGCTTAAGAAATAAATTGGGAGGAAAATTGGCTGCTTTAATTAAATTAAAAATTTGTGTAGGACTACTTTTATTAAGTTGTAACAGGGCAATAAAATCATCCTGTGTTTCTAGTAATCTGGGTAAAATACTGATGGCTGTATTTTGTTTTTTTAGAGTGTCAGGCCACCAGAGGGTTGCCTGAGATTGTAAGGTCGCGATATCTCTAGTGTAGTTGTCCATGATCGTGAAAAAATAGTGTAATTAAAATACTAGCAAGAATGGCGATCGCCTGCCCCTAGGTTTTCTCTCCTTTTGTTATTTTTGCCCTGTGAAGTTATTTAGACCTATTTGAGGGCGATACACCACTAAGACAGGGAGGGACAGAGAGAGGGTGAATTTTAAGGATTACTTTTGAGTTGACTCGGTAGGGTGAGTTGCCGGGGATGAACCAGTTTACCATCGAAGTTGAGGGCTTTGTCTTGGAAGGTGCGGGCATTGGCGAGATCTTGGCGCAGTTGGGCCCTCTCTAGGGTGTCGGGGGTGTCGTTGATTAGGTGGATGAGCAGACGGGTGGCTAGATCCCGGCCGGAGACTTGGATGCGCTTTTTGGTGGGGTTGAAAAGGATACCGTACCAGAGAGATTCGGGGTGATCGATATGACTGAATCCACCTTGAGTGTCGTAGGTGGAGAGTTGGGTGAAGATGCGGTCTAGGGTGAGATGGTGCTGGTAAATGAGGATACCGATCGCCCGAATGAGGGCGATTTGACCAACAGGACGGAAGAGCATGTGACCCTGGCCGTCGGTGCTTTCAAAGCTGAAGCGGCGCAGGTCGGTACACAAAGCTCCGGTTTCTAGGCTCTGGTAGCTGGGGAGGTTGGCCAGGTGGTCGAAGAGGGTGGAAAAGATGGCGATCGCCTCATCGAGTTCCTCGTCTTCCGGGCGCAGGGGAATCAGTCCTTTTTCCGTGGGTTTCCAGTGGGGGTAGGGATGCTGGAGATAGGCTTGGGCCATGTCTTTGAGGGCGGGAAGAGTAGTCAGAACGGTGGATTTGGTGGAGACAGTGGCGCTGTCAAAGTTGACTCTAGGGTGGCGATCGCTCTCTGCCTTCAGTAGAGGATGATTAACCGCGAGACGACGGGCGACAATAGAGAAGCCGTCATCTTCATTCAGAAGCGCCAGTTGACCGGCACTCAGGCGCACCGCCATCAGGTTGACATGGACAAAAATCGAGCGAATGCGCCCCCTGGCTTGGTCGCGGGTTTCCCCAGCCAGAACGGCGGGCATAATTTCGAGACCGATGGTTTCTTGGGCTAGGTTTTGCAGTTGGCTGGGGGTGATGGGGTAGTGCTGATAGAGGTCTTCGGCGGTGATGCTGGAGCCGGTGGGCTTTCTGTTTTTCTTGTATTTGGGTAGGGAACCGGTGCGGATGAGTTCCATGAGTCCTTGGATACCCATGAGCCGATGTTGGCCATCGAGGGCAAAAAGGGAGATACTGCGATCGAGGTCGAGCAGTCCCAGGGTTTGGTCGCGGTTGAGGGGGGTAAATGGGGCGGCCGACTCCGTAGCCCGATCTTCTCTGTCCCATTCGGGGGCATGGGGTGCATCGACCCAGGGCGGACTGACGACGGCGAGGATGGGGGGGAATTTGTGGTTGCGACGGACAGCTAGATATTGGGCGAGGGGGGCTTGGCGCGACCAGTCAAGGGGGCGCTGTTGTAGGTGTTCGATGGTTTCAGCATCCCGGATGGGGTTGTGGGTTTGGGGGTCGAATTTGTGTTGAAAGAGGGGGAGTTGGTGGGCAAACCGGACATGGTTAGAGAGCCATTCGAGGGTGACGGAGGCGAGGTAGGCTTGGCTTTGTCCCATTTGGGTTTTTTGAACGAGGAGTTGGTGGGGTGGGAGTGGGTCGAGAATGGTCATGGGGGAATTAAAAATTAAAAATTACAAATTAAAAATTAAAAATTGGGGTTAAGGTTGATTATCTCATTGATGTTGGTTGGTTTGCCCTCTTCCCCCTGCCCCCTTCTCCCACGGGAGAAGGGGGTTTTAAGTCCCTCTCCCTGGGGAGAGGGATAGAGGGGCAATAAGTTTTCTAAAACTGACTCAACTTTTTAAAAAGTGTGTCATACTGGGGGAGTCGCGGGGGGAAAGGGTGATGTTGACGGCGTTTGAGTATGTGCTACCAGTGGTTCGGGGGATTCAGGGGGGAGATGAGTATTATACATCGATGTGTCCTCTGCGGTTTTTACCGAAGCTATTCCCGGTGGGGATGGGGGAGAGCGATCCGGTGTTGCGGGTGGGGCGATCGCCTTCTCGGTCTCGGATCAGGAGTTTATGCCGTTATATTTTAGACAATTTAGACAGCTATATTTTACCGGCGCTGATGGTGGCTATTGATGGGGATACGCGGTTTGAACCGGTGAGTGAGGAAGGGGAAGATTGGAAGATGGGGCGCTTGTATGTGCCCATGGATGCCACATTAACTATTAATGATGGGTGGCATCGTCGGATGGCGCTGGAATGGGCATTACAGGAGCATCCAGAGCTGGGATATGAGACGATCGCGGTGTGTTTCTTTTTGGCGATGGGATTGGAGCGATCGCAGCAAATGTTTTACGATCTCAATTGCCATAGCATAGCTCTCGATCCGGGGTTGGGGTGGTTGTATAACCATCGGCAATGGGGCAACCGTTGGGTATTAGAAGTTGTTCGCAATGTGCGAAATTTACGGGAGTTAACTGATTTGGAACGGAGCCGCTTAGGGGCGAAGTCAGGTAAGCTGTTTACCCTGTCGATGGTGTATCCGGCAATACAGCATATGCTCGATCGGGGGGTGACTGTGGCGCAAGCGGTGTTATTTTGGCGGGGGATAGGGGAGGTGATACCAGTTTGGCGATCGGTGTTGACGGGGGAGTTGAGGGCGTGGGAAGTTAGAGGAGATTCTGTTTGTTGTCAGGCGATCGCCTTTTGGGGGTTGGCAGAGGTAGGGGTTACCCTGTTGTCTCTGTATCCGGAGTCCTGGGAAATTTACTTACAGGGTTTGGCGGCGGTGGATTGGTCGGTGGCTAACCCGGTTTGGCAAGATTCGATTATGATTAAGGGACGCTTTCCGGTTTCTACTGCTGCTAGGGTTTGGATGCGGGAGTATTTGATGGGGTTTTTGGAAACATGAGTCAGGTTAGGAGGTTAACCTAACTCATGACATAAAATCAGAATGAAGATTTAGAGCAGTTTAGAACAGTGAAGCAGTATCAAGCCACCCTAGTTCTTGTTTAACTCGATTAACGGCTGGTGTCATATTATTCCTACCCGATAAAATTTTATATCGTTTGTTAGGATCTCTAGAATTTGGGTTGGGTCTAACTAAATTATCTACCCATAAGTTACTACCTATTGACCAATCTAGTTGACAAAGTTCCCGCACTTTGTGAGAATCAAAAGTGTTTTGATGGGAATCATACGTCATATAGAATAATTTCCCTAGAATTTGTAAACCAGCACTTGTACTCAAAATACACTTATTTTGGAATCTGACCACATCTTCCCAAGTTAAGGTATCAACCTCAGTTTCAAAAATATATTTGGTGTCACTACAGTTTTGGAAAAATTCGTTGCAACAGTTCACCAAAGCATTGGATGAAGCCTCAACATCATAATCTTTTAGTTCAGCGTCGGGATTATTACTGAAAGCACAACCAACCAATTGAACAATATAATTAATCTTATAAATTAGCTTATATTCTCTTCGTGTGGCTGCTGTAACTTCAGATTGTTCAGTTTTATTGAAAAACATTGGGACAGCTTCAATCAAATTTTTAGCTATACCAATACGCCCTTCAAATTCCCCATATGATAAAAGTAGCGATTTATCCAAAGGTCTAGTCTGTGCCATATCACGAAAATCAGTTTGACATTGTTTTAGATCGGATTCTAAAATCAAAGTGATAGGAAAATATTGATTTCCAATGATTTGGATTTCTGAACCTCTAGTTAATTCATCTATTGCACGGATTCTATGCTGCCCATCAGTAATATCTAACTTCACATTACCTGGAATCACCACTAAACCCATACCTCGCCCTAGTTCAATAAGCTTAATTTGGGAATCATCAACATTAGCTGTAATTGTGCCTAATACCCATGGCCTATTTTTGTGAACCCTTTCTCGAATATAATTTTTAATTTCTTCAGCATGTTGCTGTACCACGGGGCGGTTTTTTCCCGAATCAGGATTATTCTTAGTAGAAGGTTTAGCTTGTAAAAGATTCGATAGATCATATGCAGGAACATTGATTTGCAACATCTTCCGGCCTCCCTGATGAAAAATCAAGGCAGGATAGCACCTATCTTGGTAGTATTGAGCAAAGTAGGGGCTTAAAACTTGCTCAAGTGCTAATGGCTGTTGAGTGTTTGCGTCACTATGTGTAGACATGCTTAAGAATGTAGTAAAAAGTTGTAATTACCTGATATTTTAATATAGTAACAAAAAAATATAACATTACCAACCTCAAAAATACTTATTTTTCGTCATGACAGCAACTAAGCCTTCACTCTTGCCACCGCGTACCGTCAATGAGTTTATCATTTCCATTGAGAAACTCATTGAGGAAATTCAGGATCTTTACTGTCTCGATGAAATTCCTTGGGTGATAGGATACAGTGGTGGTAAGGATTCAACCGTAATTTTACAGCTTATCTGGAATGCCTTATCCAGACTGCCGATAGAGCGCAGAACTAAAACGGTTCATGTTATCACCACAGATACCCTAGTTGAAAATCCGATTGTTGCTACTTGGGTAAAAGAATCGATCAGAAATATTAGAAAGTCGGCAAAAGAGCAGCAAATGCCGATTGAGCCTCACTTACTCTATCCAAATTTCAAAGATAGTTTCTGGGTTTGTTTGCTTGGGAAAGGATATCCTGCGCCTCGCCCAGGTTTTCGGTGGTGTACGGAAAGAATGAAAATTCAGCCAGTTAACTTCTTTATCCGGGAAGTCATTAGAACTTATGGAGAAACTATTATTGTTTTAGGAGTTCGTAAAGCTGAAAGCTTAGTACGTGCAGTACGGATACAAAAGTATGAAGCTAAAAGACTGCGTGAACGCTTAAGCCCTAATCCCTGCTTACCAAATTCATTAGTATACAGTCCAATTGAAGATTGGCGAACGGATGAAGTTTGGATGTACCTCATGCAATGGGAAAATCCTTGGGGAATCAATAACAAAGACCTCTTTTCCATGTATCGGGGGGCAACTGCTGATAACGAATGTCCCCTAGTCGTCGATACCTCAACCCCTAGTTGTGGCAGTTCTCGCTTTGGGTGCTGGGTTTGTACCTTAGTTGATAAGGATAAATCCATGGAAGCCATGATCCAAAATGATGAAGAAAAGGAATGGTTGCAACCGCTTTTAGATCTTCGCAATGAACTCGATCCAAAAAGCGATCGCGATAAACGAGATTTTCGGCGCATTTATGGAAAAGTAGAACTGTTTGAACGCAAAGTTGAAACCGAGGAAAAACAACCCGCTCATGAAAAAGATCCTTCAACTAAACTAGAACCAATTCCCGGCCCCTATAAAAAAGAATGGCGGGAATACTTACTCAGACGACTGCTCGAAGCACAGGTACAAATTCGCCAAACCGCACCGCCAGAAATGGGAGAAATAACCTTGATTACTCCGGAAGAATTAAGCGAAATTCGCCGCATTTGGCTAGAAGAAAAACATGAATTTGAAGATAGCTTACCCCGAATTTATCAAGAAGTTATGGGAGAAGAATTTATCGATCGCCGTCCAGAAGGCGATCGCACACTCCTTGGTATAGACGAATGGAGCGTTCTCGAAGAAGTCACCGATAAGGATTCCATGGAATTCGAGCTACTCGCCAAACTCCTGAATACCGAGCGCCAATATCAAAACAAAAGCAGTCGCTCCGGCATTTATGAGGCTCTGAGCAAATGCTTTGAAAGCAGTTCTCGCGAACGAGAAAAAGCCATTCAACAGGCCCATTTTAAACATAAAATAAAAACCGCCGCTTTAGCCGGGGACGCGGAAAAAGTTGAAGACTTCATTAAACACCCCGAAAAAACCGATCCCAACCATCCCGACAACCAACCCAAATCCGAACCCCCACCCGCAACCGAACAACTCAGTTTAGGTTGGGGAGAGTTTAAGTTTGGTTCCTCTGCTCAGAAGGGTTAGCCCTCATCCCCCTTCTCCCCCAGGCGCTGCCCTGAGCGAAGTCGAAGGGAGAAGGGAGTAAAAGTCCCTCTCCCTGGGGAGAGGGATACAGGGAGAGGGCAATAATTATTCATTGTTAATTATTCATTGTTAATTGTTAATTGATTTATGATCTTCCTCGAACTCGTATTAGAAAACTTTGGCCCCTATAGTGGTAGACAAGTCCTCAACCTGCGCCCCAACGAGGGTAAACCCATCCTCCTCTTAGGGGGAATGAATGGGGGCGGAAAAACGACCCTCATGGATGCCATTCGCTTAGTCCTCTATGGTCATCGAGCCGAATGTTCCACGCGAGGAAATCTCAGTTATAGTAACTTTCTCAAACAATGCATTAATCGCCATACTCCAGACTCAGAAAAAACCCGATTAGAACTTTTGGTGCAGATTATTTCTGGGGATAGCAGCAAAATTGCCAAAACCGACACCCTAAACCCCGATGACCCAGAATCTCAATTCCATACGCAACTGCGAATTATCCGCTATTGGACAAAGCAAGATAGTAAGGATACCTTGGGAATTTTGAATGGTGAATTTCCAGAAAATACCCTTAGAGATACTTGGGATGATTATATCGAAAACCTGTTACCTTTGGGTATTTCCAATCTGTTTTTATTTGATGGGGAACAGGTGAAAGAATTGGCCGATCTTGATGCTCCCCCTCCCTTAGTAGTGCAAGCGATTCAGTCTTTATTGGGGTTAGAATTAGCCGATCGCCTAGACACCGACTTAGACATCCTCTCCCGTCGTCAGCAAAAGAAAATCGCCGATAAGCAGGAATTGGGCAATTTAGAAGAAATTGACCGCAAACTCAAGGGATATGACGGGGAAAAGGAGCGCATAAGCCAAGAGATCAAAAATACGGAAAAAATGCTCAAACGAGCGATAAGCAAGGCTAAAGAAGCCGAAAATCAGTTTGTTTCCGAGGGGGGAAAAATCGCGGCTGAACGCCATCAGCTTGATTTACAGAAAAAGAGTGAGGAAGGGAAAATTAAGCAGACTCGCGATGTACTGGTGAATTTAGCTGCTACTTCCTTACCCCTGAGTCTGATTGAACCTTTAATCAATCAGGCGATCGCCCAAGGAAAAGCGGAACAGGAGTCCTTAAAAGCGCAAATTTCCCGCGATCGCATTCAAGAGCGCGATCGCCGTTTGCTCGACTATCTGCAAACCCTCGAACTTTCCCACACCCAAACCACCGATATAGAATCCTTCTTACAGCAAGATTACCATCATTTAGAACAGGAAATCTTACCCCCTGAAAAAACTTGGCTGCAAGCCACATCCGCAGAAGTTGAAACCCTAGAAAAACTAATCGCCTACGATATTCCCAGCCAACGAGAAAAAGCCAAAGTTGAATCCGCAGCGCTAGAAAAATTAGAACGGCAACTGATGGATATCGAGCGCAAACTCACCGTTGCTGCTTCGCCTGAAATCTATCAAGACTTAAGGGACAAAAAAGAACAAGCGAACGACAAAAAGACTAAACTCGAAATCGATTTAGAATACAAAAATCGGCAACTGCGAGACCTTGAGCTACGCATTAATGAAGCCAAAAAAGAACTCCAAGACTACAGCGAGAAATTTCTGGAACGGGAAAACGCCACCCACATCGTCAACTCCATTGTTAGGGTTAAAAATATACTGAAAAAATACCGAGAGAAACTGACGCTAAAAAAAATTAACAAGCTCGAAAACCAGGTCACTGAATGCTTCCGCTATCTGCTGCACAAATTTGATCTCGTTCACCGCGTCATTATTAATACTAAGGATTTCAGTCTCTCCCTGTATGATTGTGAAGGGCAACCCCTGCCCAAACACCGCTTATCTGCCGGAGAAAAGCAACTGTTGGCGATCGCCTTTTTATGGGGTCTCGCCAGAGTCTCCGGCCGCCAACTCCCTGTAGCCATTGATACCCCTCTCGGTCGTCTCGACTCCTCCCACCGCCAAAACCTAATCGAGCGCTACTTTCCCAGCGCCTCCCACCAGGTGATCCTCCTCTCTACTGATACAGAAATCGCCCAAACGGAAGTCGAAAATCTACGCAATCAAGAAGCCATTACCCGCGAATACCTGCTCAAATACGACCCCACCACCAGCCAAACCACGATTAAAGAGGGTTATTTTTGGTAATTTGCCCTCATCTCCCAGGGGAGAAGGGGAGTAAAAAAACTCTCCCTGGGCAGAAGGATTTAGGGAGAGGGCACACTAAGCTGCCTAACGGGAATCTCAATGATAAACGTTGTTCCCTGACCCACAACGGACTCACAACGTAACTGCCCGCGATGTTTTTCTACAATAATCCCATAACTAATAGACAACCCCAAACCCGTGCCATTACCCACCTCTTTAGTCGTAAAAAACGCATCAAAAATCTTAGACTGAATCGCTTCCGGAATTCCCGGCCCATTATCACTAATGGCAATAGAAGCCCAATGGGGCTGTTTAATCTCAGTCGTAATCGTAATCTGGTTAGGACATTGGACAACCTCCTCCCAAGAGCGGTGTTTATTCTGTTCCTCAAAAATATCAATTGCATTCACCAAAATATTCATGAATACCTGATTAAGCTGTCCTGGATAGCATTCAATGAGGGGTAATTGTCCATAGTTGCGAATCAGTTCAATCCCTGGATTATTGCCCGTTTTATTGAATCGATTCCCCAAAATCATCAAAGCACCTTCAAGTCCATCATGGATATCGACAACCTTAAAATCCGATTCATCCAACCGGGAAAACATGCGTAAAGATAGAACAATTTGCCGGATGCGATTGGTTCCCACCTGCATAGAATGTAAGAGCTTCGGCAAATCATCTTGAATAAACCAAAACTCTAATTCATCTTCTAGTTCGACGATCTTCTGACTCGGTTGTTTGCATTCCTGTTGGTAAGCATCGAGCAGTTTTAATAAATCATCCACATAATTGACGGCATGGGTAAGATTGCCATGGATAAAATTCACGGGATTATTAATTTCATGGGCAATTCCAGCTACCAATTGACCCAAACTTGACATTTTTTCCGTTTGTACCAATTGAGTTTGGGTGCGTTTGAGTTGCTGTAAAGTGTCTGATAATTCTGCCGTTCTTTCTGCTACCCGTTGCTCTAACTGATGGGTTAAATCTTGCAGCAGCTCATGGGTGCGTTCCCGTTCTTGAATTTCTATTTGTAGTTGTAAATTTTGCTTGTCTAACTCATCTTCGGCTAATTCTTGGCTTTCTTCAGTTAAGACAAACCACCAAGCCCCCATTGCACATAAGACCAAGAGCAAGGAATAGATCTCTAAAAATAGGGTAGAAATTAAGCGGACATCCTCCACCGGAAACTGGGCAGATTTCCAGACTCCAAAAAAGAACACCAAGCCTAAAACCGCTCCACTGGTTCCAGCTAAGAGGAAAAAGCCTCCTAAAAACCGGATCGCCCGTTTGAGAAATTGGGGAGAAAAATGTTCTTGAAGAGTGGATAACCAGCCTGGGGAAGGTAAGGATAATTGATTCTCTGAAGTATGCTTACAAGAGTCATGACAATGGGCTTCTAGAGTACAACACAGAGAACAAATATAACCCTGATAAACGGGACAATAGGCACTATCAGCCGGTTCATAGTGCTGTTCGCAAATGGAGCATTGAATGAGGGAGGGACTAAGGTTGACAAGATCCCGCAGTTCATTTTTACGGGCGATGTAATATTTTCCCTGAGTTATCCAAGCCAAAAGGGGCGATAAAATCAGGGCAATACCCAAAGCCAAAAAGGAGGAATAGGCTTGCAGATAGGGGCCCAAGAGTCCCAGAAAGGCGATAATGGCAATGAGGGAGGCGATCGCCATAGAACCAAAGCCTACAGGATTGATATTGTAGAGATAGGCCCGCTTAAACTCAATATAGGAAGGGCTGAGTTTCAGGGGTTTATTAATGACTAAATCAGCCACTAGCGCCCCGATCCAGGCGATCGCCACATTGGAGTATAGCCCCAAAACTGCCTCCAGAGTCTCAAACACCCCCAACTCCATCAGCAAGAGGGCGATCGTCACATTAAATACCAACCACACGACCCGCCCCGGATGGGAATGGGTGAGACGGGAGAAAAAATTAGACCAAGCCAACGATCCCCCATAGGCATTGGTAACATTAATTTTAACTTGAGAAATAATCACAAACAGGGTAGCCACAGGCAACACCACCCCCGGATCGTCAAACATATCGGCAAACCCACCCAGATACATTTGAATCGGTTGTTTCGCCTCACTTTCCGCCAATCCATGGGCGATCGCCAAAGACGCTAAAAAAGACCCCCCTAACTGTTTCCCTATCCCCAAAATCACCCAACCTGGGCCAGCAAATATAACGGCTAACCACCATTTCCAAGCATTGGCGGCGGTTTTTTCCGGCAAAAACCGCAAATAATCCACCTGTTCCCCCAACTGGGCAATCAGAGAAAAAGATACCGTTGCTGCCGATCCAAACAACAGAGTATTTAAACCCGCACCACTAGCCGAATGACCGGCAAAATTCACCCAATTTTGAAAGGATTGTGGCTCCTTATACAGCACAAAAATATAGGGCGAAATCATTAAAAATAACCAAATCGGCTGCGTCCACAGTTGCAACTGATTAATCAACGTCACCCCATAAAAAACCAAGGGAATAATCACCACCGAACAGACCAAATATCCCCAAGCTAAAGGCAGATCAAAATATAACTCCAAGGCTTGAGCCATAATGGCTGCTTCTAAGGCAAAGAAAATAAATGTAAACGAAGCATAAACCAAAGACGTAATAGTTGAACCGATATAGCCAAACCCCGCGCCCCTGGTCAACAAATCCATATCAATACTGTATTTGGCGGCATAATAGGTAATCGGCACACCTGCCAGAAAAATAATCAAGCCCGAAAATAAAATGGCCCAAAACGCATTAGCAAATCCATAACTGATTAATAAAGAAGCCCCGATCGCCTCCAAGGCTAGAAATGAGATCCCTCCCAAAGCTGTATTTGCCACCAAAAATTCCGACCATTTACGGAATGATTTGGGGGCATAGCGCAAAGAATAATCCTCTAAGGTTTCATTCGCCACCCAAGTATTATAATCTCGTCGCTCCTTAACGATGCCTTTCACTAGATTCTTCATCAACAACGTCATACAACTTGTGCCTCAATCACCAACATTAGAGAGTAACCCTTATTTTTCGATCTATAGTTTGGTACAATTTTCTCTAGGGCGATAGAATATTCTACCCGCTCATCTAAGGGTTTTTCGTCCAGGATAGATGCTTCAATGATAAAAAAGATCTTAAATCTAACCCGATTTCAGTTACAGTGTCTCACGCTACTATAGCGCTACGCCCCGTTCTCGATCCGTTTAAGTTGGTTTCAGTTTGGTGAGACCCTATTCTTCATCCAAGGATTTGGCTAGGGACGATTTTTTTTACCCCCACTTTATGGGCCATCACCATAGGTTTTAATCCCCTTAAATCTCCCTTAAAAAAGGGGACTTTTTGTGTTCACTCTGGGTACAGAGGGTATGGACGACAAGTTGGCTACCGAGGGGACTGAGGTGGATATGATCTCGATAAAGGCTCTCTGGATTCTCATGGGCATTAAAAATGGGTAAAAAGTCAATATAGGGGATTTGTGACTCTTCTGTGAGCGCTAACAGTCGCGCTCTGGCTTGGAGTTCATAGTCTTTGGGGCCCGGTTCTCCGACTTCGCGCTTGAGGGGAGTCATGGCTAGGAGGACTTGGGCTTGATGGTCTTGACTGTAGCTCTGAATGTCCTGAATGGCTTGTAAATTAAAGCCTACCCGATCGCCTTTTTCTCCTCGAACTGCGGCCATTTCTGGGGGCGCTTCATAGGGCAACACAAAGCGAGTAAAGGCTTCCACGATAGCGAGGGGAGGATATTGACTGGGATAAAAACGATCGCGCCCTACGGGAATTGAAGTCGGTGCAGTACCAAACAGATCGTCCGTATTAATCAACAGAATAATCAGCTCTGCCCCAAATGTGCCATATTTGCGTAAGTAGGCAATTTCATTACGCGGACACCAGGAATTTGCCGAAATATTTAGCACTTCTACGGGTTTCCCGCTCTCTTCCTGGCGTTGATTGCCGATCAGGGTTGAGAGAATCTGCTCCTGATCCGTCCACCATCCCCCATTGGCGATAGAATCTCCAAGGAGTAATATTCGTTGGGTTCCCGGTTCTGGTTTGTCGCTAATCTCAGCATTCCGCATGGAATATCGGTTAATGGTAATCCGATTACCAAACCGGCGGGTGGTTTGGGAGGGAGCGAGTAAATAACCAATCTCTGGATCGGCTTTGTAAATTAAGGGTTTCCCCAAACCGAAGAACCCACGCAGAGCAAGTTCAAAGAAAGTAAAAAGACTTAGGGCGATCGCCCCAATCAGTAATAGAATTTTAATCTGACCCATAGATTCGGAGTATCTGCCTGATTTGACCCTTCCTATCCTACTCGATCGCCCAATTGGGTGATGGAAGCTCAAGCCAGGAACCGTTACCCTAGGGCTAGGTCTCACTTATCAAGATTTATATTTGTTCTCATGGAGGCTAATCGCCATGTCTGACTTAAATCGCGGCATCATGAAATTCAAAGGAGCAGATAGCCCGGCGGCGATCGCCATCTCGTCTATCATCGTTTTAGGGGGTATTGCCGTTCTCATCTGGTGGGGTTTACAATCAGCCTACGCCTTGGGCTAATTTAACACAACCATAGAATCAGTATCCCGGAACCCGCCGCGATCGTTCTTGATAAGAGCATAGAGGCGGGTTTAGTTTATAGTTTTTGAAATTCTCTTTATGTCGTACAGCAACTTTAGCCTCAATTCTGTTATCAAACAATTCCACTTAACCCTAAAAGACAAGCAAAATCTATTTACCGACACTTCCGACATTACACCCAGTGAGTATCTGACAACCACGCTCAACTACAATCTTCCCTTAGCCAGTGAAATTAACACCGAAAAATCGCGCTCAGAAATGATTATTGCTCCCATCTTATTAGAAGTGCGGCGATTAGTTGCCGATCGAATTAGCCTATTTTCTGGACGAGAATTTAATGTAGAACCAGAACAAGGCTTGAATGGAGCTTGTGATTTTCTCCTCAGTCTTTCTGAATCTCAATTAATCATTGACGCTCCAGTTTTCATTATTGTTGAAGCCAAAAAAGAAGATATCATTGGTGGATTAGGGCAATGTATCGCCACTCTGGTTGCTGCTCAGAAATTTAATCAACAAGAACAAAAAAATATTGAAACCATTTACGGCGCGGTCACATCAGGAACGGCTTGGCGATTCATTAAACTCGAAGGGAATATCGCTTATGTTGATAGTGTTGAATACTACATTAACCAACGGGAAAAAATTCTTGGTATTTTAGTTAGTATGATTACTTCCTTGCTATCCCAGGAGGAAAGGAAAAATGGGTTACAGTGACTTCAAAATCAGCCAACTCATTAAACAATTTGACTTGAAACTTCATGAAAATCTCAATCTCTTTGCAGAAATACCAGAATTGGAACCGAGTCAAATGCTGACCACTTTTCTGCAAGAAAATATCCCCTTAGCGCTGGGAATCAATACGGAAAAAGCGCGATCGGAGATGATTATCACCCCGATTTTACTGGAATTAAGACGCAGAAAAGACTATCAAATCAGTCTCTTTTCGGGTTCAGACTTTAATGTAGATAGTGCCCAAGGGTTGAATGGAGTCTGTGACTTCTTAATCAGTCTCTCTCCAGAAAATTTGTTTATTACCTCGCCAGTTGTTACTCTAGTGGAAGCCAAAAAAGAAGACATAAAATCTGGTTTGGGTCAATGTTTAGCGGAAATGTTAGCGGCTCAAGTGTTTAATGCACAAGAAGGAAATCAAATTCCCGTGATTTATGGAGTGGTCACATCTGGCAATATCTGGAAATTCCTGAAACTGGAAGAGAAAATGGTTTATATTGATTCAGTCGAATATTATATTAACCAAATCGCTAAAATCCTGGGAATTCTAATCTATGCCGTCAGCTAGGAAAGGAGCGCCTAATGTTTATTCGAGAGTTGTAATTCTTGAATTTTACTTTCTTGGGCGTTAATTTTCTGGTTTAACTCCCGAATGCGTCGGGAGAGCAAGCGAATAATATTAACGGCAATGCCTGGGGTTTCATCAATGGCATCATAGAGTTGTTGCTGAGTTAAAACTAAACAGTCGCAAGTTTCGATCGCCGTCACCGAAGCCGATCGCGGTTCGGCATCAAACAGGGACATTTCCCCAAATGTCGTTCCCTTATCTAAGTAAGCCAAATCCCGATCGCCAATATGCACCCGTACCCGTCCAGACACCACAATATACAGAGAGCGTCCCTCTTGTCCTTGGGTAAAAATCGTTTGTCCAGCCGGAAAAGACAGCTCATCCATAATCGAAGCGAGGCGCACCAAAAAATCATCTCGTAACTCTTTAAAGATGGGCACACCTCGTACAAATAGCAAGCGGTCAACGCTACTTAACATAACTTCTCCGGATCGGGGTTAGGGGGATGGGGGAATGGGAGGATAGGGGAATGGGGAAATAGGAAACTCCGAAGAAACCTCACCGAAGATTGAGGTTGAGGACACCTCGGTATGGGAGAGTCCAAACTCTTCAATTAAAGCTTGAACTTGGGCAGCGACTAGGCGATCGGGATCATTTTTGAGCATAGGCAACAATTGACTCAAGGTTGAAGGGCTTGCTACTTTAAGATAATTCAAGACGGCTTCCCGGACAAATCCCCTAGGATGGCGCAGTCCAGCAAGAATATGTTCGGGGGTGGTACTCCAACGGAAGGCTTGAGCCACATGGAAACAGCAGGCTAAAGGCCAATCTGAGAGAAAATGCCGTAAGTCGAGAAGATGGCGCAGGCGATCGCTCGAACTCAGGGGTTGGTATAGGACTAAATCTTCTAGATAGGTCAGTTTTTCGGCGATCGCATACTGATCGAGAACCGTTAACAGGGCTTTTTTATGGGGAATATCGACAATATTATCTAAAATTTCCAATCCCTTAGCCTGACTGCTCATAGAATTAGACTGGAGATTAAAGTAAGCCGCTTGTACGCTCTGGATGGGATACAAGCACTTCATTAATAAGAAACAGCGCTCAATGGAGTCCGTTTCTAGATCGATGAGCGATCGCAACAATAACTGAGCTTCCCGACCCGAAACCCGATCCTCGGCCAGATCTAAACGTCCTGCATAGAGTTGGCCGATGAACATCAGTTCTTGGTCAATCAATAATTCAATCCCCGATCGCCCCATGACTGCCTGTACTTTTTCAATCCCCAGATCGTCGGGTAATTTAATCAAGATTTTGAGGATATTGCGGCGGGTACTTCCCCAAGAGGTTACCAAGTTTTGGGTTAATACATGCAAGGCTTCTGGGGTTCTAATATCCCCAATGGTCATCCAAGCATACATGCGAACCAGATCGGGTTTATAGATATCGCGGGCTAAATCTAACAACAGAGGAATCGACTCATGGCCTAAACGTACCAGCGCTTTACAAGCCGCTTCGCGGGTAGATTGGTAATACAGACCCCGCAGTAGGGAGGGATAATATTCTTCTAAACGGGTAGCGGCGATCGCCTCTAGCAGGGCACAGCGCACCCGCAGGGAATCATCCTGAAGTAAATTAGGCACATAGAGGCGCAGCGCTTGCATATACACCGCTTCCCCCAGAGCGCGACATCCCATCACCCGTTCCCGTTCCTGCTCGCTCGTGACCATGCGCCGTAGGGTATTGGTGGCTTCTGCTTTTGCTTTGGCATTACCCCGTCGTAACATTAAGGCTGCGGCCGTTGACCGCACCACCGGATCGACGGCCGGTTGCAGATAGCTGCGTAACTGACGAATATCCGGTTCAGCTTCTGTGAGCCAAATGTAGCGCAGGGCTAGAGCTAACACATCCGGCAGTAACGCCGTTTGGGTGAGGGCGCGAATGGCTTCTACATCCTTGGTTTGGGGATGTTCTAGCAGCACTTCTAAGCTTTGCCGTTGCAGAGCGGGAGACAGGGAAGGCAAGAGGGGAACCAGTACCTCATTGATATTTTGGGGGTCAAAGCGGTTGAGCAGTTCAATACAAGAGCGTTTATCTTCCTCCGCTCCCGGCTGTTTTAGGGTTTCGGCCACATTCCGTTGTAGCGATCGCAAATCCACATCCGAGACCCCTAAGCGGCCGCTTTTGGCACTCGATACCAACAGTTGCACATAGCCAGAGCGCAGGAAGAAAATCGCCAATAACCAGCACAGGGAAATGACGATGGTTTGGAATAGAAAGATATCTGACTGTCTAGGTTGCAGTTGAGGAACGATTTGGCTACAAAACCAAATTGTTCCCAACAGCAACAAACCCGTTACCCCAGTTGAGATCGGTTCGGCGATCGCCCGCCAAGCCTGAATGCCATTACGGATGCTTTCTGGAAGCGGTTGAAACAGAGCCGGTCCCAACCCTAACACCACCGTATAGCGCAACAAATCATCAAAAAACTTCAGGGTAATCAAACACCAAAATAGATCCGCCACATGGCCCAAGGAAATCAAACTAATAATTCCCATCAGTCCCGGTAGCAGGGAAGCCGCCACAAATACCCCTAAGCGCTCAATTAAGCGGGAAGAGACAAACCATTGTAGAACCAGTTCAAACAAGCCCAAAACCCCATTAAAGAATCCCAGGAAACTAGCCACTTCCCCCGAATTCAGGTTTTTTTCCAGTTGGTCAAAGAACTGGAACTCGACAAATTGCAAAGAGCCTTGGGCGACAAAAAAGAAGAGAATTAAGGGAATCACATAGCGCCACACCGGGCGACCCAAGCGCCTCTGGGTAAAGTCTGAGGCTTCTTCTTGGGATACCCGGTTAGTGGTGTCTGGGAAAAATTGTTGATAATTTTGGGTGAGGTAAAAGGCGATCGCCCCCCCCACAAACATCAATACACTGGCACAGATCAGGATATTTTCCACCCGCAGGAAGGTCAAGATGACCGGTAGGGAAAATCCACTCACCACATCCGCCATCAAAATCCCACTAGAAATTAAGGGATAGGTTCGTTTAATTTCCCGAATATTAAACAGTTGATTGGCACAAATACTGGTATTCAGTTCATTGAGGATAAAGATTGCTTCACACCACAGACGCAGCAAAAAAATTAAGATGGGTGCGATAATGATTAGATCTAACCCTAAGCGGAGTAAAAATAAGGGAATAGCCATGAGGATGGCCGTCAGCACAATCACCTTACGCAAAGGAATGATGGTTTGTAACCAGTCGTACAAAAACCCTAATCCTGAACCCATCACCGCACTGGCAATATAAATCCAGGGTAAAGATTCTGCCCCAAACCGTTGCAAGAACAAATCGGCGGTACTCGCTTCTGTCCAACTGAGGCCCACACAACTTGCCGTATAAAACGCCAGCATTAAAACGGTGCGTTCACTTTCGTCTGGCCGAAGGTTAAACCATTGGAAAAATCTTTGTCCCCACTTGTTTAAGCTGCGTCCCTGATAGTTGAGTTCCATATCTTGGTAATTTACATGGGTCATACTCTCCCTAGGTTCAAGATTTCTGTCTCTTCTCTAGGGAGAGTATGACTTATGACTCTTTTTTCGGGGAAAGGAGCATCATCATATTGCGCCCTTCCCGTTTCGGTTCTTGCTGCACTTCAGCTTCCTCTTCTAGATCCTTCGCCAAGCGCTTGAGCAAATCTTCTGCTAAATTGCTGTGCTGAATCTCTCTTCCTCGAAAGCTAATCGTTGCTTTAACTTTATCACCTTTCTTGAGGAATTTCTTGGCATGATTGAGGCGAACATTATAATCATGTTCCTCAATTTTATAACGCATTTTCACTTCTTTAACATCGGCTGTGTGCTGCTTTTTCTTGGCTTCGCGGGCTTTCTTTTCTTGCTCAAATTTATATTTTCCGTAATCTTGAATTCGACAGACAGGGGGATCGGCTTTATCGCTGACCAGAACTAAGTCTTGTTCTTTTTCTTGAGCGAGTTGGAGAGCTTCTCCAGGGGACATGATGCCCAGTTGAGTGCCATCACCATCGATGACTCGGACTTTGGGATATTTAATCCGTTCGTTAATTTGGGGAAGATCGCGATTTGATTTTTTGTCAACCACAGGCGTTTTGAATGATAAATAGGGGATAGAACAACAGTCAGATCTGGAATCTGATGATTTCAGAAGAACTCAATTGGGTCTGATTTTAGGAATGTAGACCGTTTGAGTCTCCAATAGCTTGGTTTGAACAATGAGATCTTTGCTCTCTACCCAGAGAATCCCTTTGGGTCGGGTATGGGGGCAAAGTTGAGTGGGTTTCTGCCATTGTAACTGACAGGTTTTGAGTTGCTCTACATTTTTTAACTTGTTTTTGCCTCTAGGGGAGGATTTGGGGAGTTTTGGAGTCTCTGAGAGCAGGAACAGGGAGAGTTGCCCCCAGATTAATCTTAAGAAAGGATTATAGGGAGGCGATCGCCTAGCCAAAGCTCATATTATAGTTGAGTCTATGATGTATAGTGTAAGATTTAAACCTAAACTCAGAACCTGATAGTATCACTCGTAGGCGGATGAGGCAACTATGAAACACACCCTTTCTGTACTGGTAGAAGACGAAGCTGGAGTCTTAAGTCGCATTTCTGGTTTATTTGCTCGTCGCGGCTTTAACATTGAAAGTCTAGCCGTCGGCCCGGCCGAACAACTCGGAGTCTCCCGGATTACTATGGTTGTACCTGGAGATGACAAGATTATTGAACAAATCACCAAACAGCTCTACAAGCAAATTAATGTCCTGAAGGTGCAAGACTTAACAGACAGTCCTTGTGTAGAACGAGAATTAATGTTACTGAAAGTCAATGCTCCGGCTCAAAGTCGCTCAGAAATTATTGAGTTAGCGAACATTTTCCGCTCCCGCGTGGTGGATGTGGCTGAAGATTCCCTCACCCTGGAAGTCGTGGGAGACCCTGGTAAAATGGTGGCCATTGTCCAAGTGCTGCAAAAATTTGGCATTCGGGAAATTGCTCGCACCGGTAAAATCGCCCTCACCCGTGAATCTGGGGTGAATACGGAGTTGCTCAAATCTTTAGAGGCGAAATTAGCTTAAAGCTGAAGCAGCGCGATCGCATTTCTCCCCTACAATAGGAAAATCACCTAAACCCCCCAAAGGAGAATCATTGTGCCTGAAGCTGTTGGTGTTATCCAAACCCTAGGATTTCCTTCCATTCTCGCTGCTGCTGATGCTATGGTGAAAGCAGCACGAGTCACCCTCGTTTACTTCGATCGCGCTGAAAGTGGTAACTTTGTCGTTGCTATTCGGGGAGGAACTTCAGAAGTTGTACCCGCAGTTGAGGCAGGCATTCGGGAAGCGGAAAAAGTCTTTGGGGGTCAAGTGATGATGCACTACATTGTCCCCAATCCCCCCGAAAATGTGCAAGCAGTGCTTCCCATTGACTACACGGAAGTGAGTGAACCTTTTCGCTAGATGGTGAGCGGCAAGAACCCATTCCCTATTCCCCATTCCCCATTTTCTTCATTCAACTGACCCCCTAAACCCCTACAATAAAGTCTTGCATAGAGATGGTTATTGATTAACATTAGGAGCAACAATTATGGGACAGCAAGCTGTTGGATCGATTGAGACCAAGGGTTTTCCAGGGATTTTAGCTGCTGCTGACGCAATGGTAAAAGCAGGACGGATTACCTTAGTCGGCTATATTCGCGTTGGAAGCGCCCGCTTTACGGTCAATATCCGGGGAGATGTTTCTGAGGTCAAAACGGCAATGGACGCAGGAATACATGCCGTAGAGAAGGCTTATGGAGCGACCCTAGAATCCTGGGTGATTATTCCTCGTCCCCATGAGAACGTTGTTGCTGTCCTCCCCATTGATTACAACGATAATGTAGAACCCTATCGTTTAGCGGTTGAAGGGGGAACTCCACGACCCTCATTAATTTAGGTGAGTAAGGGGTAATATCAAGTCTAGTTAAACACCATACAGGGCTTTGCGCCCTCTGTGGGGGAATGGGGGAATGGGGGAGTGATTTCCCCATCGCCCCTTAACCAAGGTTAAGACACGGTTAGGTATAGGCACAACCGGTCTAGAACACCCGTATCTGTAGGGGCGGGTTTCAAACCCGCCCCTACAGAAAGGTCTCACGGTTATTTGAATTGACTATATGACTAGGGAGCCAGACGCTCCCACTCCTGAAATCCCCTTACATTACTCAATCTCTGCTTCTCCACCAACCACCACATTACTGATGCGTAAGGAGGGGCCGCCACAACCGACGGCTAACCCATTCTGTCCCCCTTTGCCACAACCACCGGACTCATCCCAGTAAAAATCATCACCGATCGCCTCAATATCCGCTAAGGTACTGAACACATTGCCGGAAAGGGTCACATCTCGCACCGGTTCAGCCAGTTCTCCATGGCGAATCATCCAAGCTTCTCCGGCACTAAAGGTAAACATTTCCCCATTGGTCATGCCTCCGCGCCAGTTTTTAGCATAAACCCCTTCTTTGATCCCGCTAAAGAGATCCCTGACCGGGGTTTTGCCGCGCTCAATCCAGGTATTGGTCATCCGTACCAAGGGGGGATAATGATAATTCAGGCAACGGGCATTTCCGGTGGGTTCTTCTCCCAGTTTGCCTGCGGTTTCCCGCGAATGGAGACGGCCCACTAAGACCCCATCTTTAATCAGTTGGGTGGTGGTTGCTGGAGTGCCTTCATCATCATAAAAATAACTGCCTCGGTGACCTTGGGGCGCTGCTCCATCGAGAATTTGCAGGGTTTCTGGGCCAAATTTGCGCCCTAGGGTCATCACTTCCAGGATATCGGGGTTTTCATAGGCCATATCGGCTTCGGAAAGGTGGCCGAAGGCTTCATGGACAAATAATCCGGTTAAAATGGGATCGATAACGACGGTGTAGGTGTTGCCTTTAATGGGGGGATGGGATAGGGCGTTAACGGCACGCTGGGCAGCCGATCGCACTTGGTCATCAAGTTGGGTTAAATCTTCATATCCATTGCGCGATCCGGTGGTTTCTCGTCCGGTTTGTACGGTGGAACCTTGGCGAGCAGTGGCGGCAAATCGCATCTCTAAGTCTACCCAAGATTGCTCAATGAGGGTTCCTTCTGAGGTGATCAGGATCATCCGTTGACAGGAGTCCCCATAGCGCACGGAGGTAGTAGCAATTTGGGAATGGGTGCTGTGGAGAATGTCTGCGTAGCGATCGCATAATTCTTTCTTCTGGATGAGGGGAATTTCCCTGGGATGGGTTCCCCCTAGGGGCAAAACCCGGCTATCTTGAATGATGGGAATGGGGGCTAAGATGGTTTCTTCTTGTCCCACTAACCGCGCTGAGGCGATCGCCTCTTCTATCCGTTCCGATAACCCCCCCAGTTGGTTAAAGCTGCTCATTCCCCAACCCCCTTTGTAACAAGCTCGTACTTGTCCCCCTAGGGCAATACCTTCACTGAGAGTTTCCACCTTATCCCCCCGCAGCAAGATATCGGTCGCTTCTGCTTCTTCCAGACGAATCGCTAGAAAATCGACTTGAGAGCGATAGCGCTTGATTAAATCCGAGAGCAGGTTTTGCAGATCTGTATTCATAACACTTAACCTGATTAAGACTATTGAGGCTTGACGATTACTTCTGTAAAGAACTCTTACCTGTTGGCTTCGCTCTCTCGATCTCAATGCTCCAAGAACGAGACCCCTAGTAACTGTATACCATGGATTCCTCTGGTTGTTCTCAATTGATCAGCCAGAAGCTCATGGCGATCCATCCCTCCACCTTTCCATTTTCCCCACAAGGCGATAAAATTAAAGGCTGGCATAAAATAAAGACGAATCAGCAAGGAGAATCCTGATTATGGCCCGGATGTACTATGACGCGGACGCTAACTTAGATTTACTCAACGGTAAAACCGTTGCCATTATTGGCTATGGTTCCCAAGGACATGCCCATGCTCTGAACTTAAAGGATAGTGGAGTAAATGTGATTGTGGGGTTGTATGAGGGGAGTAAGTCAAGAGCTAAAGCAGAAGCTGCCGGGTTAGTGGTTAAACCTGTTGCGGATGCGGCCCAACTAGCAAACCTGATTATGATTTTACTGCCGGATGAGGCGCAAAAGACTATTTATCTTAATGAAATTGCGCCTAATCTGAGTGAAGGTAATACCTTAGCTTTTGCCCATGGTTTTAATATCCACTTTGGTCAAGTGGTTCCCCCAGAGAATGTGGATGTGATTATGGTAGCGCCAAAAGGGCCGGGACATTTGGTAAGGCGAACCTATGAACAAGGGGAAGGGGTTCCCTGTTTGTTTGCGGTGTATCAAGATGCAACGGGACAAGCCCGCGATCGCGCCATGGCCTATGCTAAAGGAGTCGGTGGTACTCGTGCGGGTATCCTGGAAACCACCTTCCGTGAAGAAACTGAAACTGACCTTTTTGGCGAGCAAGTTGTTCTCTGCGGTGGCTTAAGTGCCCTGATTAAGAGTGGCTTTGAAACCCTGGTAGCCGCAGGATATCAACCGGAATTAGCCTATTTTGAATGTCTCCACGAAGTCAAGTTAATTGTAGATTTAGTGGTAGAAGGTGGACTAGCCAAAATGCGTGATAGTATCTCCAATACGGCTGAATATGGGGATTATACTCGCGGCCCTCGCATTGTCACTGACGAAACCCGCGCTGAAATGAAGAAAATCCTCAAAGAAATTCAAAGCGGCCAATTTGCCCGTGAATTTGTGTTAGAAAATCAATCGGGTAAAGCTGGATTTACAGCTATGCGTCGCCAAGAAGCTGAACATCCGATTGAAGAGGTGGGCAAAGATTTGCGAGCTATGTTTAGCTGGCTGAAGAAAGCCTAGTTTTTGACTTCCCGAAGCGATTGGGTTGTAGGGGTGGGTTTCAAACCCACCCCTACAATACACCAAGCCTAGAGAAAGTCCAGCTATTTCAAGAAGCTTTAGCGCCCTGCTTGGGGAAGAATTTGCGTTTAATCCCCACACCCAAAACTGCCACTCCAAGGGCTAACACACCCACCACCGAAGACGCTTCAGGTATGGAAGTTGCGGGGGAACAATCGGCTAAATCGCAAATCCCTAACTCTGATCCTAACTCTGAATAAGTAACATCCCCGACTTGATAACCCTCCTCTAGAATCGATGCAAAAGCTAAGGGATCGACTGTCGGATCGTATTCATCTAGACTGGCACTCAAAAACTCTAGATTGGTGAAGTAATCGGTTTCAGTTTTGGGCACAATGAGATAGTAAAAATCTTCTGTGCCATAGGTACTGGTTAATTCATACTTGATAAACCGCAAATCATTCACATAATCAGGAGCAGGAGGTTCAGAAGCAGTTAGCTCGCCATTCCACCAGTGAAACCAAGGATTGTAGTAGTAACTCCAGTTAGAAAACCACCAGAGAAAGGGTAGCTCTATGGTTTCGCTGCCAGGGTTGGTAGTATTTTGAATTTGCAAATAGCCACTATTTTGTTGAAAGAATTCATGATTTCCAGTGGCAGTATAGTCAGTTTCTTCGATCCAGAAAGAGTAAGGCATGATTGATCTCCTAAGTCGTGATTTTATCAGCTAAAAATTCCACTAATGGTAGGGGTGAATGGCTCTTCGCCTCTACAGGGTTTGGGTTTATATCCTAAAGTGGAATTTTTGGTTTTTGTCCATGGTTTTGACGAGTGTGTAAAGGAATTCGTTGAACGTTGATTACCTAGGTATAGCCCCTAAAATTTAGAGATTAGATGGCGTATTTCCCTTGAGGGTAATGGTTGCACCGGTTACCGGGTTATTCTTGCCGTCGGTAACGGAAGTGTCAATGGTGACGGTTTCGATATAACCGGTGGCGGGATTAAAGTGCAGATCCTGGAGGATAGCGTTGACATCCTGCGCGGTTCCGGTGACGGTGAGAGTGCCGTTGGTAAAGCTGGTTTTGGCGCTGTTGCTGGTATTGCTGGTTAGGGTTCCGGCGTTGGTATCCGAGAGCGCGAGGATGACGGTTAGGGTTTCGTTGGTATCTTCATCGTTGATAGTGATGGTATTGAGTGCAACTGGGGTATCTTCTTGATAGGTTTGGGTGTGGTTGTATTTGGCTAAGAGGAGATCTTGAGAACCAGCGTAGGGTTGCTCATCAATGGAACCATAAACGCGACCAACACTGTAAAAATCGCCTTCAGCATTGGAGACAATGGGGCCTAAACCATCCCAACCGGGGAACCCAAACTGCTGACTCCAGGCCTGATTTCCCTGACTATCAAAACCGGCGACAAAGGCATCAAATGTACCCGCATGAGAGTTACCAGCAAAAGCACCACTGACTTCTCCGGCAACATAGACTTGTCCTCCTGCACCAAAGCTAATGCCATTAATCCAGTCTTGACCGGCAGTTCCGATTTGTTGTGTCCATAATAGGTTGCCTGTTGCATCCATTTTGGCCAGGAAAGCATCGTTACTGCCTTGATGTTCTTGGCCATCTAATGCTGCTTGAACAGAACCCCCTAGATAAATATTGCCTTCACTATCCAAGTTGACGACATTACCGACATCGGAGGCTGATGTGCCCAGTTGACGATTCCATAGGCGATCGCCTTCACTGTTATAACGAGCAACAAAGATATCATAATCACCATTGCTGGTTTCCCCTTCCAAGCTGCCATTGATATTCCCAGTGATAATAATGTTATCGCTGACTGGATCGTAGGCAAGGGAGCGACCGAAGGAGGTGCTTGGCTCTGGTGTAGTGAGTTGGCGCGTCCAGATTTGATTACCTGCTTCATCCCATTTGGTAATCAGTGCATCATAGCCGGGATGGGTGCTGTTACCGTCGAGCAATCCTTCCGTTGCGCCTAGGGTGTAGAGGTTTCCTTTACCATCACTGACAATACCCCAGGCGATATCATTGCTGCTGGTTCCCAGTTGGCGCGACCAGATTAAGTCTCCTTCTGGGCTATATTTAGCAGTGAAGACATCGGTGAGACCCGCATTGGTTTGTCCCTCTAGGGCTTTTTCGGTTTGTCCGGTGACATAAATAAAGCCATCACTGCCAACTGTGACTCCCTGAATACCATCATCACCGGATGTGCCCAAGGTGCGAGTCCAGAGTTTTTCGCCCTCGGCATTATGTTTGGTGAGAACACCATCTCCCAGGTATCCGGTTTCATTGCCCAGATAGGGTTGACCATCGAGTTCTCCGGTTACTGAGCCAACGGAGTAGAGATTTCCATCTGAGTCAATGGCGGTGGAAATACCGCCATCAAAATTAGGCGATCCCCATTGCCGCGCCCATTGCTGGGTAGGTTCAACTTGTATGGTGGGATCGTCATTTTTCGGTAGTCCCGTTAACTGGATGGTTCCGGTTAAAACGAGACCCGACTGGACGATAATCTCCGTGGCAATGGTGACGCTTTCGGAAGAATTAGCGGTGGGTTTAAATTCTAAATCGGCTAAGAGTTGATTCAAGTCGCTGACTGCACCTTCTGCTGTCCAAACGCCGGTTTCCGGGTCGTAAGTGGAGGTGACTGTGCCAGAAGTTGCGGTAGAAAGTTTTCCGGCATCGGTTTCAGAAAGGGTTAATTTAACCGTAGCTTCTCCGTCGGGGTCGGTAACAATAATATTACTCAAATCTAGAGGGGTATCCTCGTGATAAGCCAGATGCAGGGTTTGATTGGGAGGGGTAGAAGTCTTCAGGAGAACGTCAGGTTTAAGGTCGCCAATGACTAAATCATCGAGTCCAATGCGTTCAGTCCCTCCAGGTCGAGTTAAGGTGACTTTGGTAAAGGGAGAATCAATATCCGTGATGCCGTAGAAGAAAGCAGAACCGGAATTTGCTGGCCAAACGGCTTGAGCGGGAATATTTAACTCGCTGGTTGTGCCATCTTCATGATGGAGGATAAGTGTGAAAGGATTTCCTTCAGCGTCGGTTGCTGTGAATCCAAAGGCAGATTGAGGACTGTCAAATTCTAGGGTTAATTGGGTATCATCAGAACTTTGCAAGAATTGGTCGCCAGAGGTGGGGAACATGCCACCATCGGTTGCGGTGGGTACGTCGCGAACGATTGAATAACCGGTGACGGTTGCTTTGGTAGAGCCAAAGTCTAGAACGGTTGGTTTATCGCCTTGATTAAAGGTCTCGAAATCAATGGTTTCAATGTTATCGAGATTGGCTAAAAAGTCGGCTTTGGCAGCATCGGTATTGGGGGTGGACTCTAGGCGAGTGTTATTGTCTCCGTTGTGTAAGTCTTCGCCGAAATATGTCCACGTCCAGTTATAACCGGCTTTGGGAACTTGATTTTTAGACACCCAGAAATCTTTACCGCCAGCATTTTCGGCGGCTAAATTGCCTTCTGTGTAGCCAGTAAGATAGAAGTTGCCACTGCGGTCAATGGCGATATCTTGAGCGGTGTCGTTATTCACTGTTCCCAGGGTTTGGGTTTCTAAATGTTGACCTTCTTTATCAACGAGCATCAGAAAAGCATCTTGACCCCCGGTTACAGTTTCACCATTTAAGGTATTGGTAGTAAATCCAGCCAGATGAATGACATCATTTTGATCGATCGCCAGACGGGAAGCTGAATCTTCAGAAATTGAGCCAAATTGCTGCTTCCAGAGTTCATCGCCTTGGGGATTGAGCTTGGTGATAAAGATATCCTGCAAGCCTTGATTTTCCCCACCTAGGGAACCTTGAGTATTGCCGGTGATGTAGACATTATCTTCGCTATCAATGGCCAGGCTATGACCTTCTTCGTACTGTGCTGTGCCAAGCTGTTTTTGCCATTCTTTAACGCCTTGAGCATTGTATTTAATGATAAAGGCATCTTGACTACCGGCATTTTCGCCACCGATCTCGCCATAGGTATGGCCAATGAGGTAAGTGTTTCCTAAGCTGTCAATAGCAAGATCGATCGCTCCTTCATGGCTGGATGTGGCAAACTGATCGCTCCAGATCGGTTCTCCATTGGCATCATATTTAGCCACCCAAGGATCGTAACCTCCGGCGTTATTTCCTTGGAGATTTCCGCCGGTAAATCCTGACAGATAGATATTTCCGGTTTCGTCTACGGTAATGCTCGTGGCATAATCATCGCTGCTGCTGCCGATTTGTTTTTGCAGCAATTCTTGACCCTCGGCATCTAATTTGAGGATAAAGACATCACTGAGTCCTTGGTTTTCGCTTCCTAAATCGCCAAAAGTGTGTCCGGTAATATAAACTTTTCCAGTTTGATCAACGGTAATGCCACGAGTTTCATCAATGGCGACAGTTCCCAGTTGTTTCTTCCACAAGAGATTACCATCGACATCATATTTGGCAACAAAAGCATCCTCTTGTCCGGCATTCTCACCGTCTAAATTGCCGTCCGTAGTACCAACGATGTAGACGTTACCGAAATCATCGACAGTGACTCCGGAAGTGCGATCGCTTCCTTCGGTTCCCAACTGACGTATCCAAGCATTATCGGGGATAGGTTCAGGAGTACCCGGAATTTCGACAATGCCTTCGAGACTCCAATGATTTGCTATGAGATCGTTCCACTGTCCAAACTCAGTAAACCCTGTGGGAGAACTCGGATCGGGAACACGGAAATTAGTATGAACAAAATCTTCACCTTCTGGAGAGAAGAGTACATTATTTGGTGCGTCAGGAAACCAATTAGTATAAGTTGATGAATCGCCATTCACCCACTGAAATTCACCTTCTTGAGTGCCATAAATTGGACTATCCGTATAACCGAGCCAGCGCATGGTTCCGCCAAACGTATCGAATAACCATTGATTTTCCGAGGCGCTGTTAACAGAAACTAAATTACCACCAGCAGCTTTGGCTTGTTCCTGTGCGCCTAACCAGGTATCGGGTGTGGTCAAGAAATATTGACTCCCCGTCACGGGATTGGTGTAAATTGTGGGTTCCGAAGGTACGGGAGTCGCGGGGAATTTCGCCAGCCAAATGTCTCTGTTTCCGGCATTTTCACCGCCAAAATCACCCAAGGTATAGCCGGTGGTATAGACATTGCCATTAGCGTCAACTTCGATATCGTAGGTTATATCTTCCGCATCGCTGGTTCCGTAGATGGTTGTCCACAGGTTCTTACCTTCGCTGTCAAATTTAGCCAGGAATGGTGTATTTTTGCCTAAACCAGGCTGACCATTGATGGAGCTGTTTGTCCAACCGTTGAGATAGAAGTTACCATCGGGATCTACTTTAATGCCAGTGGTGCGATCGCTGCCTGCACCTCCGAATTGTTGCGTCCAGACGGTATTGCCTTCTTCATCTAATTTGAACAGAAGCGCATCCATTGAACCCTCACTTTCATGTCCTTCTAGCGTCCCCTGGCTTTCTGCGGCAATATAGAGCTTGCCAGAGTCGTCAATATCGACGCTCACATTGCGATATGCGCCGTATGTTCCCGGACTCTCAGCCTTTTCTGTACCCAGTTGTTTTGTCCAGATTTGATTACCGTCAGCGTCGTATTTAGTGACGAAAACATCAGATTCTCCGGCATTCTCGCCACCAAGATTCCCTTCCGTAATGCCGACAGCGTAGATGTTACCAGCACTATCAATCGCTACATCCCGGCCGCGATCGTGTTCGTCAGTTCCATTCTGTTGAATCCAAATTTCATTACCATCGGTGTCGTATTTGGCAATAAAGTAATCCGCTCCTCCCTGATTACTTCCGCCGAAGTTTCCTTGAGTCCAACCGGAGATTACAGGATTGCCATCAGGGTCGAGTTTTAACCCACTAGACCACTCATGGTTGGGAGTGCCAATGTATTTATCCCAAAGTAGGTTGCCTTCGCTATCCCATTTGACAAATTTATGATCGCCTCCTCCTTGAGTTCCAACCCCATCTGCATAACCAATGGCAAAGATATTTCCATTGTCGTCAACGGCAACTTCCGTATAGTAGTCCCATCCGGTTGTACCGAGTTGTTTCGTCCAGAGTTTATTGCCGCTATCATCGTACTTGGTAATAAAGGGATCTGGCCAGAATCTGATGCCACTATGAGCATTAGTATTTCCATCTAGGTCTCCGTGGGTAGAACCAACGACATAGATATTACCAGCAGCATCAGAAGTCAGAGCCGTAGCGCGATCGTCTCCAGGCGTTCCCCATTGACGGACAAATTCTGGTTGAAAAGGTTTGTGATTGTCCTTAATTTTCACTTCACCCGTGCCATGGGTTCCAATCGCATAATTATCGTTAGAAGTAAGCTTAATAATCGCCTTTTCTTCTCCTTCTTGGAACACGCCATCATACAGCGCCAGAATCGGCAGCGTCACCAAAGACTCACCCGCAGGAATCGTAATTTCACCGCTCAACTTGGTAATATCAACGCCATTTCTAGCATCACCCGCAACAGAGTAGTTAACCGTCAATTCCTCCGTCAAATCTCCCACGCGAGTAATCACAATTTGCCCCGCATTGCCATCTTCCCCAGCTTGATCATCGGTGACCATGACATTAACAATGGGTTTCTCTAGGGTAGTGGGGTCAATTTCGATAATGCCAACCGGATTTTGCCAATTTCCTCCTAAGACAGAAGGCAAATTATGAGGCATATCATTCCAACCACCCGGTTCCATGAAATTCGTTTCATAGAAATCTTCACCTTCTGCTGTACGCTGGACATTATCCTTGCCAAAACGATTCGGGGTAAAGGTTAATTGATCGCCATTCACCCATCGATGATTACCTTCTGTATTGCCGTAAATTTCACTATCATTCAAGCCAATCCATTTACGACCCCGACCAAAGGTTTCATACAACCAATTATTCTCGGCTTGGCTATTAATACTAACTAAATTACCTCCCAAAGCCTGCGCTTGTTCCTGAGCGCCTAACCAAGTATCCGGTTGAGACAGAATATATTGATGACCATTTTGAGGATTGACATACACAAACGGGCCATAGCGAGATGTGGTTTTACTATCAGCAATAGTTGCCGTTGCAGTAACCACACCATCTAATTGATATCCCGAAGCTGCTTGTAATTCAATCTCAACAGTTTCTGTCCCTTCCAAAGCATAATCATACAAAGGAACTACAGGAATGGTTGCAGTTTCTCTACCCGCAGGAATCGTCACCGTTCCCGTTAATGTCTGATAATCTTCCCCATTTTTAGCACTCCCGCGCAACGTATAATTCACCGTCAACGGTTCATCCGTATCTCCTGTGCGAGTGACGATAAATTGCGCCGCATTCCCATCTTCCGTCGCTTCTTTATCCAGGGAACTAATCGTTACTTTGGGTTTAGGAACCGCGTTAGGATTCGTGCCATGTAAACGCAACGTCCAATCAGTAAATACATTCCATTGAGAGGGATCTCCTTCCTTATGTATCGAGCTTGGGCTATAGAATTTATCAATTACTTTCAACGTCCAAGTTCCTTCAGAAGATTCCCCCCAATGACGAGCGCTGCTAAACAACCAATAATACTGATTATTTTCTGCACTATTGGGGTCGTACTTAATATTCCACTCCTCATTCCTATGCTGCTCGGCTAAAATGGAGGAAGTGGTTACCTTTTCCCCTTGTGCATTAATGTATTCATGCTCCAACACAATCTCTAAATCGCCATGATAACGATGATTGCCACTAAATTCTACTTCTACCCATTCCAGCGTTAAGTCTTTTTCGGGGTTAGATTCGATGGTAATGCTATCAGTCAGAGGTTCTGTGACTAACTGTTTAGAGCCATTGGTTAGAACTTCTTTAGCATCAGGAATTCTTCTCCCCAGATAAGAGTATTCCTCGATGGTTTCTAGCTCTGCGACGGGTTGCCAAGTCTTCGCCATTGCCACTGCTGCATCAGGATTCACCGCGCCAAAACCATACTGATGATTGACATGATATCCTGCGCCGTTGTTCACCCAACCTTCATGAGTGGGATCGTTTTTATCAGCAGTTTTCGCTAAAATATGCTGCACATCTCGCAGGGTTAAATCGGGATTTGCTTCTAACATTAAAGCCACAACCCCAGAAACAAATGGCGCGGCTGCTGAAGTCCCGCCAAAATTATTGATGTAGTAATCTTTTTCCGGGTTGCCTTCAGGATAAAAGCCTGTAGTGACGATATTTTTTCCGGGAGCGACGCTAGAATAGGCAGAGACTAAAAGAGAAGCACCTGGTTCTGAATAAGTGGCGTGTTTTCCTTCACTGCCAATGGCAGCAACAGCAATAGCATAGGGAGAGTTAGCAAAGCTATTGTAGTTTACATTTCCACCTGCTTGTGCGCCATTTCCAGCCGCAAAAACAGGAATACTACCATCACCCTCTCGCCCTAATAAAGCGCTTTGTTCCATGGCATATTCACCATTGGGTAAAGTATTAAAGAACCCAATCCCCCAACTGTTATTGTAAATATCAATTTCTTGCCGATTATGAGACAAAGCAGCAGCAACTTCTATGTCAGTTGTGCCATCTGCTCCCATGCGTAATCCTGCCCATTCGGCTTCAGGAGCAACCCCACTACCGCCAAACTGATTATCGCCACTTGCCGCAGCTATGCCAGCAACAGCAGTGCCATGTAGGTGATTGGTTACAAAGTCTAAAGACCAATTTTTTAGCACTCCAGATTCTGCCGGATTTTTACTGATAATTTCTAATTTCCACTCTCCTTGGGCGCTGTAATTTTGCAATTCTGGAAGAGAGAGGGAATAGGATTGAAGCTGAAGGTTGGGTAAGGGCACTCTCATCCCTTGAGGACTGACTAAGAATGCTTCTAAATTGCTGACATTGGGATGGCGAATATCGAGGTTAATCGCGAGACTGTTGATGATGCCGTCATTAACAGAACGAAGTTTAAATTCATGTTTAATGGGAGTGCCAATGGGGTTAACAATTGGTTTAGATAGGTTGGTTTCTAGCTCATAATCAACCTGCCGAGAGGGATAGGCATCTTGCTCGTCAAAGTCATAACTTAGATCTGGGTTATAGTTAGGTAATAAGTCAGGATGACCTTGTAGGTTTCTAGTGGGATCATCAATTTCAAAGCCACTGTCAACGACACCAATCACGACACCGCTACCCTGAATATTTTGGTTGTTCCAAACTTCTGGTAATCCCGATTGAGTTAAGTGCCATTGATCGCCATTTTTGACTAAAGGTTCATTGCTGGGAGAATTCCAGTTCACTTGATATTCGACTAAAGGATAGGCAAACTCAATTTTGTACTCTGAGCCAAGTTTTTCGGCGACTTCTTGGGCGGTTAGTTCTTGAGGAAATTCCCAAATATAGGTATGGGGAATATGGCCGGTTTCTCCGAGGTTAGTTGCACCTAATTGACTGGCTAGTTCGGGAGATCCTTCGCCATTTTGCACGCTGACAATCCACTGTTGAACGCCTGCAATTTGGTCGGGTTCATAACTGCCGAGGTTGGTGGCTTTTTCGATGGCAAATTTAACGCGATCACTCAATTCTTCCCCTTTACCTACCGACAACACGGTAAACTGCTCTACGGTAGGCTCAGAAACCTTGCCTGCACTGTCTTGAGCCACAATTTGCAGTTGATAGTGACCGGGTTCTAAGCCTTCTTTCTGGTAGCTAATCTTCTGATAGTCTGAAGTCGTTTTTATCTCTACTTCTTCAGTCACATCAATCCATTCTCCCCCATCTTTTTGTAAGAAGATTTCTACTTTTCCAATCTGATTGATTCCATCGGGATCGGTGATTTTTCCTTGGATAATCACGGGTTCAGTAGGATTGTACAATCGATCAGCGCTGCCTAATTGGGTTTCCGGTTGACCATAATCGAGAATGGCTTGACCTAAAGGTGTGTCTTGCCAAACTTTTTCCGAGTCAATAACATCATCTATATGCTCGGCTTTACCGGTTGCCCCTTTGACTCGGAAAATGAGATCGTTGTAATCCTTATCCGAATTCTTCTCAACATCTAAATCTTCCCAAGCAAAGGTCTGTCCTTCTCCAGTCGCGTCGGCTAATTGTTGAGAACCTAGAGAGAACATGAGGGGTTTATTGGGATTCTCTAAGGCTTGTTCAATGTTACCTTTAGGGGCGAGGACAACGCCGAATTTTTCTCCCGGTGTCATCTGCACTGTTTTGGGGCCAGCATAGTCCCCAGAGTTGCGGTCAATTTCGCCTAATTCGCCGGTAAATTTCGCGCCTTCTGTACGGTCGGAAATGACGATTTGACCTAAATCTGAGTCATCGGTAATGCGCTGCAAGACTTCGGCTCTAAATTCTGCGGAGTTGGGGTCTAAATCTTCTAATCCTTCTAAGCTAAAGATGGCGACTTCACCTTTATATCCGCCTCCATCAAAGAGGAAATCAACGGTAACTTCTCCGGTTTCGCCAACGATAAATTCACCGGGTTTGAGGTTTTCGCCCCTACGGTTATCGGTAATGGCAATATCTTCAATAACTGTCTCAATATTAGTGACATCCTCTAAATCATCAATCTCTGCAACCGCAGTATCATCCCCCGTCACATATTCAACTAACTCCCGTCCTAAATCCGAGTCGCGCCACTCTTTAGCGGTATCAATCACATCATCTAACTGGGCTGCTTTGCCGGTTGCACCTCTGATTTGAAAAATCAGATCGTTATAATCTCCATCGGATTTGCCATCCACACGCAAATCTTCAAAGACAAAGGTATTACCTTCTCCAGTGACATCAGTAATTTGTCCCATATGAAAGCTATCTTCTGGGTTAGCGGTAGCAAGGGAGAAAAGGGGACGCGCAGCACCGCCAATTCCAGGATTATCCACCACTCGTTGTATACTTCCCTTGGGAACAAGCATCATGCCGAATGTGTCCCCAGATCGCATGTTGAAGGTTTTTATACCTTGATATTCGCCGGAATTTTGGTCAGCTTCTCCGAGTTCTCCACTAAAGCGTGCCCCTTCCGTGCGGTCTGAGATGATAATATGACCGAGTTCTGAATTAGAGTTGGATCTTCTAGCCGCTTCTGCAATAAAATCCTCTGTATCCGGGTCATACTTATCCATTCCGTCTAGACTAAAGATCCCCAATTCTCCCTGATACTTCCCACCATCAAAGAGATAGTCAACCTCTATCTCTCCCGTTTCTCCCACCACGAAGTAACCGGAGTCAAACTTCGGTTGTGCAACCTCCTCCTCTGTAATTTCTAAAACCAATAAGTCATCTAATGATGGTTCATCACCTTCTGTATCGGTTGTCAATTCAGCTCTTTCCTCAGTAATTTCTCCATCCCCTTCAACCTCTGCTACAGCCAAGGTAGGATAATTTTCTGGTTTGACATCTGCTTTGATATCTGTTTTTACAGAGTCTACGAGTTCCTGCGTAATTTCCCCATCCAGTTCGGTTTCTGAATCCAAAATTAAGGCCGGATTCTGCTCTGTACTGGTAGGCTCTAAAGATTCCTCCTGAGTCTCTGCGCCTGTTTCTTCTCCTAATGCATAAATAAATGGAACTTCCTCTAAATCTTCATCCGGGATTTCCGGTAAAATATCACTCTCTTCTGGGGTATTTACTGATGAGTTTTCAATGGGCTGGTTATCTAACTCTGATTCCGTATTTTCTACAGGATTTTCTTGGTCATCCCCATCAAAATCTGGCCCATCATCCAGAGAATCAATGATGCCGGAAGGAGTAAGGATGGGTTCCAATATGAACGTTTTATGAGTTTTCGAGGCGGAATTACTGGAAAACACGGGTTTAAAGAGAAAATCAAACCAGCTCATAGCACATCTAGAGGAGTAGGAGAACGATTAGATTTAAAAGTATCACTGTTTTTCTCTCATGAATATCAAGATTAGATAAAGTTCTCCATGATTTTCATGAAGATCATGTAAAGTTTTTATCTCCTATTTTTCGACCTAGATCTCAGAAATTTCAGGTCATTTTTATGCCAAAACCCGAAAATTGTCATAAATCTTAACTTGAGCCGAAAACCGATCCAGGTCATCCACCCCTTTTCCTGTAAAATGATTTCTCTATTCATATCTTCGAGAAGATGACTGTTAGCTGATTGGGTAAACGAATGTCTGAAGTCTCCAAACCGACTGGATCGCTCGTGATTATTGGGGGGGCGCTCCGGTATAATAATCATGAAGTCTGGAAGCGAATTGTGGAATTATCAGGAGGAAAAGGCGCTAGGATTGCTGTTTTTCCGACAGCAAGTCGGAATCCTCAAAAAACAAATTATACTGTAGATGCGTTAAGGGGGCAGGGCGCGGAGGCGATCGCCATTCCCGTAGCGGTAAAAAATCGCGATATCGATTACCGAGAAGCAGTGTATGACCCCCAACTTTTAGCCCAAGTTCGAGAGTGTAATGGGGTATTTTTTACCGGTGGAGATCAATCCTATATTACCCAAGCCTTGTATACAGAATCAGGGGAAAATACCCCCATGCTCAATGTAATTTGGGACATTTATCGTCGTGGTGGAGTCGTTGCCGGAACCAGTGCAGGGGCAGCCATCATGAGTACCACTATGTTTCGCAATCCTCCTGAGATTTTAGATGTGATGAAATTCGGGGTTCACTGGGGAAGAGAAATTAACCGAGGTTTAGGCTTTATTGGCCCGGATTTTTTTGTCGATCAACATTTTTTAGTCCGGGGAAGGTTGGGGCGATCGCTCGTAATCATGCAAACCATTGGTTATAAACTGGGATTTGGCATTGATGAAAATACGGCTCTAGTGGTGCAAAACGATCGAGTAGAAGTCGTTGGCGATCAAGGGGTGTTAGTGATGGATTTATCCGATGCCTATCAAGACCTCAAAATCCCTGAATTTAACCTCGATGGTATTCGACTTAGTTATTTAGGGAAAGGCGATCGCTACCACCTGCAAACCAAGGAAGTAACCTTAAGTGAACTGAAATTAAAAGGTGATAAAATTGACCCAAACGATCCCGATTTTCAGCCCTACATGAGCGGCGATCGCTTCTACCCCGATCTCTTAGCCCATAGCGTTCTCGACGATCTCCTCGCTCATCTCATTGATAGCAAACAACAGGAAGTTACTGCCCTAGCTTTTAACCCCTTATCCTCAGATCGCAAAGCCCGTCTCGGTTTTAAGTTTACATTTTGGAAAGGACAAGATAGCCTAGGATATTACACGGGAGCCTTGGGGGTAACGAGCTACACAGTTTTAAACATCTATGCTGCGGTAAAACCTATACAGATGAAACCCGTTTTATATGACGAACTGAAGTAACCTTAGATGTCAGAAACCATTCTAGAAGTCGGTCGAGTTGCCCAACAAAAAAAGCGTCGCCGCAACCTGTGGATTGAATTGGGATTAGCGATCGCCATTTGCCTAATCTTGATCGTCCTCATGCCGTTTGTTCTTTCACCCTTTCGGTTAAATCTCTTGGGTAGATTTTTAGCCTTAGCCATTATTGCCCTCGGTATTGATGTCATTTGGGGCTTTACCGGCTTGTTGAGTTTGGGTCATGGTGTATTTTTTGCCCTAGGGGGTTACGCGATCGCCATGCATATGAAACTGCAAATTTCCCCCGACTCCAGTATTCAACTGCCCGAATTTATGACCCTCTATGGAGTCACCGAACTTCCCTGGTTTTGGCAACCCTTTGGCCCCTTCCCCATCGCTGCCTTAGCCGTTATCCTGGTTCCCGCTTTATTAGGGGGATTTTTAGGCTATTTAGTCTTCCGAAATCGCATTCGCGGCGTTTACTTTTCCATCCTCACCCAAGCCTCAACCATTGTCTTTTTCAACTTCTTCAATGGACAACAAAAACTGATTAATGGAACCAATGGTCTCACCGACTTTAAAACGCTCCTCGGCTTTACCGTCAACGATCCCAAAACTCAAGTCGGATTTTATATCATTACCGTCCTCTTTTTAGCCCTCACTTATGGCCTCTGTCGCTGGCTGACTAGCGGTCGCTTTGGTCGCCTCCTAATTGCCATTCGAGATGATGAAAGTCGCGTCCGTTTTTCCGGTTATAATCCTACCGGTTACAAAGTTCTGGTATTTGCCATTTCTGCCGGATTAGCCGGATTAGCTGGGGCATTATTTACCCTACAAACCGGGATTATTTCCCCAAAAGCCATGGATATTGCCTTTTCAATTGAAATGGTCATCTGGGTAGCGGTGGGTGGACGATCCAGTTTAGTCGGTGCAATTTTAGGGGCACTTTTAGTTAACTTTGCTCGGAGTGGATTAAGCGAAAAGTTTCCTGAAATTTGGCTATTTTTCCAAGGAGCATTATTTTTAGTTGTGGTGATGGTATTGCCCAATGGGGTTGTGGGATGGTTGAGAACCGATGGCTGGAGTTGGTTACAGGCAAGGCTGGGAACGACAACTCTGGTTACTTATCCCAGTTTAGAAAAAGACCCGGAAGTCCAAAAAGAGCGGGAACAACTTGAAGAAAAATCATGAACGAAGTCATTCTAGAAATTAAAAACTTAACCGTTGATTTTGATGGGTTTAGGGCGCTAAATCAACTTAACTTTAGTATGGAACCAGGGGAACTACGGGTAATTATTGGCCCGAATGGAGCCGGAAAAACAACTTTTTTAGACGTAATTACGGGCAAAACCCAACCCACACAAGGAGAAGTTTTTTTCAAAGGTCGTAATACTCGCCGTTTGGCGGAACATCAAATCGCTCGTTTGGGAATTGGTCGTAAGTTTCAAACGCCACGGGTTTATCTAAATCTTACCCCTAGGGAAAACCTGGAACTGAGCTGTAATCAGAATAAGAATGTATTTTCAACCCTCTTGAGTCGCCCTCCAAAGAGCGATCGCCAGCGAGTAAATCACCTTTTGGAAATTACTGGACTTTCCCTGAAGGGCGATATTCAAGCTGCTCTCCTATCCCATGGAGAAAAACAACGGTTAGAAATTGGCATGTTAGTCGCTCAATCTCCCGATCTTTTATTAGTCGATGAACCCGTTGCTGGATTAACCGATGAAGAAACGGAACAAACCGGAAATTTACTCCTCAGTTTAGCCGAAAGTCATTCCATTATTGTCATCGAGCATGACATGGAATTCGTGCGCCAAATTGCCCGTAAAGTCACCGTTTTACACCAAGGTTCCGTACTCTGTGAAGGTTCCATCGAAGAAGTGCAAAACGATCCACGGGTGATTGAAGTCTACCTGGGAGAATCAGAAGCAGACGACCATGAGTAAATGAATTAGCTATACTGAGAGTAATCGAGAATGAGGAAAGATCATGCAGTTAGAAGACTATTTTGATTTTTTATCCCCAGATGATATTCGGCTTAAAGGCACTAGAGTCGGGATTGAAACCATTTTGTATGAATACATTTATCAGCGCAAAACCGCCGAAGATATTCACAAACTTTACTCCCACTTACCCTTAGAAAACATTTATGCTACAATTCTGTACTTTTTGCATAATCCTGAAGATGTAACTCAATATATGAGCGATTGGTTGAATTATTGTCGAGAATCTGAACGGCAGCAACTTGAGAATCCCCCTGATTATGTGATTCGCCTTCTTGGCCTTAAGGAAAAGCAGAAAACAACAAATATTACACTCTAAATTTAGACAGTTTACCTATTACCCATTACCCATTACCAGCGCGAAGCGCTATAATCATGAACCAAGAAGTATCTTCTCAACCCATTTTAAAAGTATCGCAATTAAATGTTTACTATGGAGAAAGCCATATTCTGCGGAATGTGGACTTGGGGGTAAGACCCGGACAAATGGTCTGTTTAATTGGCCGTAATGGGGTGGGGAAAACGACCTTGCTAAAAACAATTATGGGGGTGTTAAAACCGCGCAGTGGTAATATTGTTTTGCAAGGGGAAAGTATTGTCGGTCTTTCTCCCGATCGCCGTGCTAAACTCGGTATTGGCTATGTCCCCCAAGGTCGGGAAATCATCCCTAGAGTCACCGTGAAAGAGAACCTACTCCTGGGTTTGGAGTCCGGACGCGCAGGCAAAAAGAAGGAGATCCCCCCCTATATTTACGAGCTATTCCCCGTCCTGGAGACCATGTTATGGCGCATGGGAGGGGACTTGAGCGGAGGACAACAGCAACAATTGGCGATCGCCCGCGCTCTCATGGGCCGTCCCCAACTCCTGGTTCTCGATGAACCCACCGAAGGTATTCAACCCTCGATTATCCTGGAAATTGAAGCAGCCGTGCGTAAAATTATTGAAACGACTGGTATATCCGTACTCCTGGTTGAACAGCATCTGCACTTTGTCCGTCAAGCCGACTGGTATTACGCCATGCAAAAAGGGGGTATTGTAGCCTCCGGGCCAACCGCAGAACTGAGTAAAGATGTGATTCAGGAATTCTTAGCCGTCTAGAGAAACGACCACACCAAAATCGCCACCGTTACCGTAAAGGCAATATGATTAATCCAATCATCCGCATTCCAATTTTTAAACATAATCGGTCTTGAATTGCAGTCTATAGCCTACGGCGTTGATTATAACGCTCCGTGGTAAACTGAGGAGATTAAGAGAAAAATAGGGTTTTTCCTATTCCCTATTCCCTATTCCCCATTACCAACGCTACACATGGCCATTGAAATTGAACGGAAATTTCTAATAAACGGAGAAAGCTGGCGAGGGTTAGGCAAAGCGACTCACTACCGGCAAGGCTATATTCGCACTGAAAATCATGCAACTGTGCGCGTCCGAATTGCTGGCGATTGCGGCTACTTAACCCTGAAAACCTTAGCCAGTGGGTCTTCTGGTATTCATCGCCTAGAATATGAATATCCCATTCCCCTAGAGGATGCCCAGGAAATGTTAGAGTATTTGTGCGATCGCCCCCAAATCGATAAAATTCGCCATACCCTAACCTGGGGCGGTATGGTTTGGGAAATCGATGAATTTGCTGGAGACAATCAAGGGTTAATCTTAGCAGAAGTAGAACTCACCGATGCCAATCAAGAAATCGAATTACCGGAATGGGTAGGTCAAGAAGTTTCCGAAGATTACCGGTATTTTAATTCTTATTTAGCCAGTCATCCCTATAGTCAATGGACATAGTTAAACCGTAATTATTCGTTCTTTTAATGTTAACCAGTCTACAGAATCCTTGGGTGAAAAACCTGCGAAAGTTGCACCAAGCTAAAGGGCGCAAACAAGCCCAATTATGTTTATTAGAAGGAACCCATTTGGTGGAAGCCGCTTGTCAAGTGAATGCAGCTTTAGACAGTGTAGCGTATACGCCAGAATGGTTGCAAAAAAATCCCCGGTTAGGGGAAAAACTGCAAGAGTGCTGTCAACGGGTGGAGCAGGTGAGCTATGAGGTTTTGAAGGCGATCGCCACTACGGTGAATCCCGATGGCGTAATTGCTACCCTAAAACGGGAATCCCCCAAACCCCTCTCTCCCCGACTGAACCGACTAGGACTAATCCTAGAAACCCTACAAGATCCGGGGAATTTAGGCACGATTGTTCGCACCAGTGCCGGTGTTGGATTAGAGGCGATCGCCCTCAGCCAAGATAGTGTCGATTTAGACCATCCCAAAGTCCTGCGAGCTTCTGCGGGCGCTTGGTTTCAGGTTCCCATGGCGATGCAACCGAATTTACTGGAGTTTATCACCCAATGTCGCGAACAGCAGATGCAGATTATCGCCACCACTGCGGATGCCACCCAAACCTACTGGGAGATTAATTGGAGACAACCCACTTGGGTATTATTGGGTAATGAAGGGGCGGGGTTGTCCTCAGAACTGCTAGAGTTAGCCGATCGCCAGGTGAGCATCCCCATTGCCGAGGGGGTAGAATCTTTGAATGTGGCGATCGTTGCTGCCCTCATTCTCTACGAAAGTCAAAGACAATGGATGCAACAGGATAGATGATTTCCTCAGATTCCATCTTTTGATAAAGTCAAGAATAAATCCAACTAGCTCAGGGTTAATGGAGGCTCAGGCATTTTGGCAAACCACTGGTGGGAAATTCAAATACTCTGCGATCCAGCCTTAGAAGATCTAATCTTCTGGCGTTTGGATCAATTTGGCTGTCAAGGAACCAGCAGCGAAGCCAAAGGTAACTCTCGGTTAGTACAAGCCTATTTACCCCAAGAACAAGCCCAACTCCTCGATTTAGCTGCCTTATCCATTGGTTTTCGCCAAGATGCGCTCACAGTTTCCCTACCGGTTCCTGGGGTTCACTGGCACTTAATTGAGGAAGAAGATTGGTCAATTACCTGGAAAAAATATTGGCAACCAGAATCCATTGGCGATCGCTTCATTATCTGTCCGGCTTGGTTGTCTCCCCCTGAAGCCCCAGATCGCCATGTTTTATACCTCGATCCGGGACTCGCCTTTGGCACAGGAAGCCATGCGACCACCCAATTGTGCCTAGAATCCCTAGAAATGCGTCTAGGAATAGACCCCCAAGAACAACAAGATATAGTTTTAGCTGATATTGGTTGTGGTTCAGGGATTTTATCCATTGGGGCCCTATTATTGGGCGCTCATGCCGTCTACGCCGTTGATACCGATCCCCAAGCCATTCAGGCGACCCTCTGTAATGGCAAAATCAACCATTTCGGAGGCGATCGCCTAATTACCTCCGAAGGCAGTATCAACGAACTCATCGAAACCCTTTCCCGCCCCGTAGATGGCATTTTGTGCAATATCTTAGCTGAAGTCGTAATTGACCTAATTCCCAAATTTGAGGTCATCTCCAAACCCACGACTTGGGGAGTGATCAGTGGTATCCTCTTAGACCAAGCTAAACCCGTTGCCGATACTTTAGAACAACATGGTTGGATGGTAGCCACCCTTTGGCGGCGAAAAGAATGGTGTTGTTTTAATATCCGCCGAGAATTGGATGATTAATAGGGAATGGGGGAATGGGGAATGGGGGAATGGGGGAATGGGGGAATGGGGAATGGGGGAATGGGGGAATGGGGGAATGGGGGAATGGGGGAATGGGTAATAAGCGAGCAAGATGCTCGCACTCCCTATCTCCCCATCTCCCCATCTCATCCTTGTAAAAATTAAATTTCCGCCACTGCCCGTTCAATCAAACGATGGGCTAGGGTTTGAATTCCGGTATGTTCATAATAATTGGTACTCATATCCAGAAATGCGCCCAAATAGTCTAATTTATCATCACTAAATTCTACAAAACTTTGCAGATGATTAGCGACACTCGTCGGGGTAATACCGCGACTGTTCACAAAATCTCCCATCCAACCCGAAACCGAACGAAAAGACTCCCCAATAAAGCCTAACTTATTGGCTGAATTATCCCCAGGAATCACTGATTTCAACTGCTTGAATTGATCGTTTTCTTCTAAATCACCTGGAGACAGATTACTAATCCAATCCGAAACCACCCCTAAGAAATCTGGCCCCAAAGGAATCAAACCATCAAAACAAACCAAAGCCGCCATCCGCATTAAAGACTCGCCACCATAATCACCCAAAGCACCGACAAAATCCCCAATACTATCACCTGGAATACCATTAATGGAGCAAAACCCAACCAATTCTCCCACTACTTTTAAGGATAAATCAATACTTTGAGCTTTCACCGGTTTAGGAGTCAGGCTGGTTAATAAACCCCCAACCAAAGGAATTTTATCCCCCACCATATTAGCTAAGGTAGCCGCACCGAGAGCGCGACCCGTTCCACTAACCGTTTGATAGATCCAGAGCGCCCGTTGATATCCTTCATTTCTATCATTGAAGAGTTCAATGGCGCGATCGCGGATTGCCTGAATCATCTCCCGATCTTCCTCTCCGGTAACAGTGCGGATGGTATTCTCAAACCCCACCAAGTTATTCCACTCTCCCGGAATCACAAAATCTAGGGCACGCAAAGCGTTAATTGTCATATTATCCGTGGGCAGTTCATCGACTAATTCATAAATTGGTTTACTCATTTTTTTTCCTCAATTACTTCTGAAACTTAAAACAGTTTACTGATTACTCCTGTCAAACCGTGCCCCAACCTGGAGGAGGCAGCGCCACTTGATCGTCGAGTTTAGAATGGGAAACAGCCGACATAGAAGCCGATAACCATAGGAACATTTCCACAAAATTAAGTCCTTTTAACTTTACGGGAGTCCGCACCACAATCTCGCTTAACTGGGCTAAATCCGCATTTTCCACCCCCACCGCAAAAAACGCCACCTGCTTATTCTTTTCCGCTTGTTGAATGCGTTGGGCTGCTTTCTGGATCACCTCTTCCGGTTCCCCTTGGGGCGCTCCATCGGTGATTAAGAATACCCAAGGTCGGTAATACGCAATTCCATTAGCGCGATATTCAGATTTTCGCGCCTCAATTAAATCTAAGCCTGTATTAATTGCACTGCCCATATAGGTCATCCCTGATGCTCTAAGTTTCGGGGTTTCAAATTGATCGGCGGTTACAAAGTCGAGTTCCACCTTAATTTCATTATTAAAACTGACAATGGCTACTTCCACTCGCCGAGCAGCTAAAGTATCTTTATTGAGATCGGTGCGAAAGGTTTCTAAGCCCAGATGCAAAGCGTCAAGAGCTTCTCCTTGCATGGAACCAGAGGTATCAAGCAAGAGGACACAGGGACAACGGGGTTCTGGGTTCTCCGCAAATTCAACGGCTTCATCGAGTCTTAAGGGTTCTGGCATGGTGATTCGGCTAATCTCTACTCCGGTTCTATGCTAATCAAAAGTATATAAGGGAATGGGGAATAGGGAATAGGGAAAACTGCCAATCCCTTAAATGGTCGCATACTCTGTATATTGCCGCATGTTAGGGTCTTGGAAGCCTAGTACAATTTGGTCTTTGGCTACCCCTCGGTTCACCAACTCTTGAGCAATTCTCATTTCAGTCATGTTGTGCTGCACCCAGATCTTGCCGTTGATGATATCGAGGTGCAGCACACAGCCATAGACGCGGCGATCGCCATCCCATCCAATATTCACCACTTGATAATGGTCTTGTTGGGTATCAAAAACGGTGTAGCAATCAATCTCCCCGTTGGCGATGGGGATGGCGGCATACTCGGTTAATATGGACTGAATAATCTGGCGATACTGTTCTAGGATATCCATCGTACAATCACCTCTTTTTCTGGATCGTAAATGATTTGTTTGATCTGATATCTTTCTAAAGATATTTGTGTGAATTCTCGCTGGAAAAATCCTTTATAGGTTCTGGTGGGTATGGCTAAATATAACCTTCTTGTCGGATCGTTAATTTCCAAAGCGAGTTGGTAATTTAAAAACTGTCCTAATGCTCCATGGTAATCGGTTAGGGGGGAATCGCTCAAAAATGTCTTGATTTCAACGGCAATTTTTTCTTCCCCTCGCTCTGCGGCTAACAATTGCTCCGCGCCTAAATCAATTTCAAACTTGGTTCCAGCAACTTCAAGTCGCAAGGGATCATCTGTAATGTTCCACTGCTCCTTTTCTAGGGCAATTCTAACCGCAGAATGATATTTATCTCTAGCTGCCATAAGGTTTTGGGTTCTACAACAAATGACTGCCCGATCGCCAAAGCTTTCAGAGGCTATTGTATGATATTTTGAAGAGTTCGTGAAAATGTACGAAATTGGACTGTGTTGCTATAAAGTTGCTGGATATGGGTTTAGCATTAGGAATTGATTTTGGCACATCGGGAGCTAGGGCGATAATGCTCCGCATCGCTGACGCGATCGCCATTAACCCAGATCGGGATATCCTTGCACAAGCTACCTGCACTTATAATCGCCAAGCTCCTGAAGTTTGGAAAATGAGCCTGTTTTCTTTATTGGCGCAACTACCGTTAGACTGTCGGCAACAGATTAAGCGAATTTTGATTAATGGTACATCGGCAACGGTTTTGTTTTGCGATGAGCAGGGAGAGGCGATCGCCCCCCCACTGATGTACAATGACGACCGAGGAAAAGCTGTAATTCCCCACCTACAAAGGTTTGCACCTGCGGATCATTGGGTTTTGAGCGCCACATCGAGCTTGGCTAAACTCTTTTGGGGATTAGAAAACCTATCCTTGGATCGCCCGATTTATTTCCTCCATCAAGCAGATTGGTTAGCTTCTTTACTTCATCGAGAGTTAGGCATTAGTGATTATCATAATGCTCTTAAACTGGGCTATGATGTCCAGAATCTCTGCTATCCGGATTGGTTTCCAGAACTTCCCCCTACTCTGAAATTACCAAAAATTTATACACCAGGAGAGGCGATCGCCCCCATTTTGCCCGAAATTGCCCAACAATTTTCCATTCCCTCTGATTGTCTCATTTGTGCCGGAACCACCGACAGTATCGCCGCCTTTATCGCCAGTGGGGCATCCATTCCCGGCGATGGGGTAACCTCCCTCGGTTCCACCCTAGTCTTAAAATTGCTCAGTGAAACCCCCGTCAATGATAGCCGTTACGGGATTTATAGCCATCGGTTCGGCGATCGCTGGTTAGTGGGTGGTGCTTCTAATACCGGTGGTGCAGTGCTGCGACATTTTTTTACTGACGTAGAATTAGAGACCCTATCAAGTCAAATTAATCCCCACCAAGAAAGTAGCTTAGATTACTATCCCTTACTGAAAAAAGGCGATCGCTTCCCCATCAACGATCCCAACCTCCCCCCTCGTCTTCATCCCCGTCCAGAAGATCCGGTAGAATTTCTCCATGGACTCCTACAAGGTATCGCCCGCATTGAAGCCCTTGGATATCAACGACTTTCCGAACTCGGAGCCACTCCCCTCCAACGCTTGTATACAGCAGGAGGTGGTGCGAAAAGTAATACTTGGTCACAACTGCGGCAAACCTATTTATCCGTTCCATTTCTCCCTCCCATCAGTCCTCTAGCCGCTTATGGAAGTGCCCGTTTAGCCCAACAATTGCCTTAATTCTCGCGAGAATAAGTATAGTATACAACTCAGTAAAAATATAACGAGTCTTTAAGGGAATGGGAGATCCAAGAAAACTTGATATAATGGGTGGATTATTCAGCCCTAGTGAGTAATAACCGGTTGTCTATGGGGTTTCCGAGATCTAAAAAACTCGACTATAAAACTACCGATCAACGGTCAACTCCCAACCCCTCATTATACATCGATTGACTTACGGTTTTGGTGTGAACTATGAAGAAAAAAAAGAGAGGATCATCGGAAAAAACCGATGAACTCTTCCCATCAGAAAACCTTAACCGGGGCGCATCAACTCAGTCTTCAAAAGCTTGCTGGTCGATTGTAGCGATCGATCGAGATCCAGGAATCTATAAGCTTTTGACAGATCAATTCCATGACTTTGTATTTCAAGGCAAACCCTTAAATTTGCAATGGATAGAGAACAGAGAACAAGCGCAAAATTACCTTGCAGACTCTCCAAATTTAAGCCTGGTTTTCATCGATCTCGATCTAGAAAAAACCAGGGGAGGATTAGAGCTGGTTCAATTCATTCGAGAAGATCTAGGCAACCGATCCTATCGTATTATTCTCTGTGCAAATGAACTAGATCGAGCCTTGGAATTTTCTATTTTGCACAATTATGACATTAATGATTATCAGCATAAAGAAGAATTCAATCAACAAACTTTAGGGATCTGTTTATTAAAAAACTTACGCTCCTTCCAGGAAATCCAAACCCTAGAAGAGCATCGCCAAGAACTCACTTCCCTTTCTACCCAACTCAAACACTTAAATCAAACCCTAGAAGCCCAAGTGCAATCGAGAACGCAAGAGTTGGAAACCAAAACGAAGCAACTCGAACAAGAAATCAGCGATCGCACCCTTGCCGAAACCGATAAACAAGCCTCAGAAGACAAATTTTCCATCGTCTTTCAATGTACCCCCCACCCCATCACCATCACCTCCATGAAAGATGGGCGACATCTGGAAGTCAATGATGCCTTCCTAAAAACCACAGGCTATACTAACGAGGAAGTCATTGGACGCACCGCCGTAGAATTGCAATTATGGACAAAAATGGAACAGAGGGTCAACCTCTTTGAAATGCTGGTTAATCAAGGCTTTATCAGGGATTATGAATTTGAATTTTGTACCAAATCCGGAGAGCGTCGGATTACCTTACTCTCGGCGGAGATTATTAAACTGAGGGGAGAAGATTGTTTACTCTCGGTCACCAACGATATTACCCAACGCAAACAAGCAGAAGAAGCTCTAGCCAAAGCGAAAGAAGCAGCCGAACATGCTAATAAAGCCAAAAGTGAATTTTTGGCCAACATGAGTCATGAGCTACGCACCCCCTTAAATGCCATCCTCGGCTTTACCCAAATTATGAGTCGAGACCCCTCGCTTAAACGAGAACACCAAGAAAATTTAGACATTATTGGGCGATCGGGCGAACATCTCCTAGAGTTAATTAATGATATTTTGGAGATGTCCAAAATAGAAGCGGGTCGAGTGACTCTTAATCCCAGTAACTTCGATCTCTATCGCCTGCTCAAAAGCATTGAAGAAATGCTTCAGCTTAAAGCCACGTCGCGAGGAATACACCTACTCTTTGAATGGGATGCAGATGTTCCCCAATTTATTGCTGGAGATGAAGGAAAACTGCGCCAAGTTTTAATTAATTTACTCGGAAACGCCATTAAATTTACCCAAGATGGGGGGGTGGCCTTGCGAGTCCATAGAAAAACCCCAGGAACTGTGCAAGAAGCGATCGCGATCGAGTTTCAGGTTGAGGATACTGGCCCAGGAATTGCCCCAGAAGAATTGGAACACCTGTTTGAACCCTTTACCCAAACTGAAACCGGACGAAAATCTCAACAGGGAACAGGATTGGGATTACCTATTAGTCGCCAGTTTGTGCAGTTAATGGGGGGAGATATAACCGTCACTTCCCAAGTCGATCGCGGTTCAACCTTTAAATTTTCTATCCAGGCCAAACAGGTAGACCCCAGTGAAATTGAGTCCTCTATTCCTACTCGTAAGGTGAAGGGATTAGCTCCCGGACAAGAGTGTAAGCGAATTTTAGCTGTAGACGATCGCCAAGAAAGTCGGATGCTATTGCTACAACTGTTAGGGAGTTTAGGCTTTGAAGTCGAAGTCGCTTCTAATGGCCAAGAGGCGATCGCCATCTGGAAAAAATGGTATCCCCATTTAATTCTCATGGATATGCAAATGCCCGTCATGGATGGTTACGAAGCCACCCGACAAATTAAAAGCACCACGAAAGGTCGCAGTACCCTCATTTTTGCCCTCACTGCCAGTGCCTTTGAAGAAGAACGCAATCTAGTCCTCAGTGCTGGATGTGATGAATTTTTACGCAAACCCTTCCGAGAAAATGTCCTTTTAGAAAAAATTGCCCAACATTTAGGAATTGAGTATCTGTATCAAGAGAGTGAGCCTTCCCCCTCTCCAGCCGAACAACTTCCAGTACGTCCCTTAGAAGACTATCTTGCAGAAATGAAACCTGAGTGGATTGAGGAACTCTATCAAACTGCCATTAAAGGATTTGACGATGAAATGGTTCTACTCATTGATGAAATCCCCGACTCTTTAAGTCCCCTTTCCCAGCAATTGTCAGAATGGGCCCATAATTTTCGCTTTGACTGTGTGGTGTCGTTAATTGAAAAGGTAAGACCATGACCGCAGAAACAGAATTGGAACTCAGGGGAGGCAATATCTTAATTGTGGACGATCTGCCCGATAACCTGCGTCTGCTCTCCCAAATGCTCACCCAGCAGGGGTATAAAGTGCGAAAAGCCATCAATGGAGAAATGGCGATCGCCTCTTGCACTGCTCAACCTCCCGATTTAATCCTCCTCGATATTAATATGCCCGGCATGAATGGCTATCAAGTCTGTGATGTCCTCAAAGCTTCCCCTCTAACTGCCGAAATTCCCGTTATTTTCTTGAGTGCCTTAGATGAAGCCAACCATAAATTACAGGCCTTTAAATCTGGAGGACTCGACTACATTACTAAACCCTTCCAAGTGGAAGAAGTCCTAGCCAGAGTCCAACACCAACTCATTCTCTGTTGCCAACAGAAACAACTCAAACAAGAACTACAAAAACTCAAACAAGAGGTCAGCCAACAGCAGCAAACACAACAAAACTTAGAACGGCTAGTTACCCTAGATGAACTTACCCAACTCAGTAATCGCCGCCATTTTAATGATTATCTTCAGCAGGAATGGAAACGCTTATTTTCCTTACCTTCTTATTCGAGAGGATATCCCCAAGCCCTATCTTTAATTTTAGCAGATGTTGATTATTTCAAACTTTATAATGATACCTATGGCCACCTACAAGGGGATCAATGTTTACAACAGGTTGCTCAAGCCATGAAACGAGTCGTTACCCACTCTGGCTCTTTAGTTGCCCGTTATGGTGGAGAAGAATTTGCCATTATTTTACCCAATGCTTCCTCCGACTACGCCCTACAAGTAGCGGAACTGATTCGCTTGGAAGTTGAAGCCCTCCAAATTTCCCATAGTCAATCTAAAGTGAGTTCCTATGTTACCGTTAGTTTGGGTGTCGCTTGTCGGTTTCCCGATTCGGATTTATCCCCTGAAGACTTAATTGCTAGTGCAGATCAATCCCTCTATTATGCCAAACAGAAAGGCAGAAACTCTGTCTATCGATAACTCTTTAACGGGAGCCAAACTATTAATGTTTATCTTATTATACTTGTTCTTATGGTGAATAATAACAATACGGATTCAAAAAGTCTTCTAATTGTCGATGATACCCCAGATAATATTCGCTTACTTTCCACGATGTTAGCCGAACAAGGCTATAAAGTGCGTAAAGCCCTCAATGGAGAAATGGCCTTAAATTCTTGTCAAGCCGATCCTCCAGATTTAGTGATTCTGGATATTAAAATGCCTGATTTAGATGGCTATACGGTTTGCGAACGCTTAAAAGATAATCCAGAGACGGCTGAGATTCCAGTTGTTTTTATTAGTGCTTTAGATGATGTCATTGATAAGGTTAAAGCTTTTCAAGTTGGCGGCGTAGATTATATTAGTAAGCCCTTTCAGTGTGAAGAAGTTTTAGCCAGGGTCAAAAATCAATTAACGATTCGGGAATTAACCTTTAAGTTAGAACAAAAAGTTGAAGCCCGCACGGCTGCTTTATTGGGCGCTTTTGAAAGTTTACAAAATACTCAAATTCAGTTGGTTCAAAGTGAAAAAATGGCCACTTTAGGACAACTGGTGGCTGGGATTGCCCATGAAATTAATAATCCCTTGGGATTTATTACAAATAATCTAGAATTTGCCCAAGAAGGAGTCCAAAGTTTAATGGAGCATTTGCAACTCTATCAGCAGGAATATCCCCAACCTACAGAAGCTATTGTTGAACACTCAGAAACCATTGATTTAGAGTATTTGTTAGAGGATTTGCCCAGTCTTCTGAATTCCATTAAAATTGGTAGCGATCGCATCCAAAAGTTAAGTATTTCTTTGCGTAAATTTTCCCGAAAAAATAGTGATAAACCCGTAGAATCCGATCTTCATGATGGACTCGAAAGTACCCTAATGATTCTCAAACATCGTCTGAAAAGTAATAGTAATCGAAGAGAGATTGAAGTCATAAAACACTATCAAGAGCTGCCCCTTATCCTCTGTTATCCCGAACAACTTAATCAAGTGTTTATGAATTTGCTGGCAAACAGTATTGATGCGTTAGATGAACGCTGCGAAAAACAAACAGACTCCTCACAACAGGCTTGTCAGATTACGATTGAAACTGCATTTATCGGCGATCGCTCCCTTATCCAAATTCGCATTATCGATAACGGACTTGGTATCCCTGAAGAGATTAAAGATAAAATTTTTGACTATCAATTCACCACCAAACCCTCCGGAAAAGGCACAGGATTAGGTTTAGCGATCGCCCACCAAATCATTCAACATCATAACGGTCTCCTCGAATGTCACTCCATTTCCCAACAAGGAAGCACCTTTACCATCAGCCTACCCATTAAAAATAACATCGACAACTCATGAATTAAAAATCGAAAGATCCCCAGAATAGACAATAGGGGCAAGTGTTATCACTTACCCCTACCAGGGAGAAGCTCAAAACTAAAAGTTACAGATTCTTCTCACTCAGATCGCGAGCCATATGGTCAAACGGTTGATCCACAAAACGGGTGTCAGCAATACCCGCTTCTGCTACTTGTGCTTTGACAATCTCCTTCATAATTTGAATTCCTCGAACCGTTGGCCCGATGGGAACATCCAGAGAATTATAGGTTTCGCGTAATCCTTGTAGCACTCGCTCATCTAGAACATCTGTATTACCAGAAACTAGAGCATAGCTGGCATAGCGGAGATAATAATCCATATCTCTCAGACAAGCCGCATAGCGACGAGTCGTATAGGCATTACCACCAGGACGGATTAACTCAGGCAGTTCCTCAAATAATTGGGAACCGGCTTGTTTGACAATACTGGCAGCATTACCCGTAATCACATTAGCCGCCTGAATCCGAGCCAGACCACTCTCAAAATAGGATTTGATTTGGTCTAGGGCATTCCGGTCTAGATACTGACCTGTAATATCGTAATTTGAAATTAAGCTTGTGACTGCATCCCGCATTTTTATTACTCTCCCAACACAGCGTATTCGTTATTAAAGGGGATTAATGCATAATATCCAATTTGGAGTTTACTATAAAACGCATCCCCATTTCAGCTTTCATGGCCAGGAAACACTCCGAACCTGCCCAGTTAAGGCCCAGATGCAGAGCTGAGACTCCCAAACCCTGACAATTGTTAAGACATTGCTAAAAAAAACCCCATAGCTCGTGAAATATTTTAGTAATGGTCAATACAAAACTGGCTCACGCCTATCCCTAGGATGGATCAGCTAGAAAATCGGGACGGCGATCGCCAAGGCAGAGGATGGATATAACCAACATCTGGTCAGTCACCGTTCCAGACCTAACTGGTTGTCAACTTTCCTCTTCAGGTAGCGGAAAACGCAGGTCTCAACCTTAAGGAACCTCGCGCTCTGAACCTCAAGACTGACTCAATACCAACTCATAAGGAGTAATTTAAGGAGTAATCCATGTTCCAAAACGCAGCAGAATTCTTGAAATATGTTCAAGATAACAAGATCCAGATGATCGACTTAAAATTTGTCGATATGCCTGGGATCTGGCAGCATTTAACCCTGTATCAAGATCAAATCGACGAAACCAGCTTTACCGATGGTGTCGCCTTCGATGGTTCCAGCATTCGGGGTTGGAAAGCCATTAACGAGTCTGACATGACCATGGTTCTCGATCCGACTACCGCTTGGATTGACCCGTTTATGGCTGAACCGACATTAAGCGTCATCTGTAGCATTAAAGAGCCTCGCACCGGAGAATGGTATAGCCGCGACCCCCGTACCATTGCCCAAAAAGCCGTTGATTATCTCCAAGCCACTGGGATTGGCGATACCGTATATGTTGGGCCAGAAGCAGAATTCTTTGTCTTTGATGATGTCCGCTTCGACCAAACCCAGAGTTCTGGGTACTATTATGTCGATTCCATTGAAGGCCGCTGGAACTCTGGACGGGAAGAACCCGGTGGCAACCTGGCTTACAAACCCCGCTACAAAGAAGGCTATTTCCCCGTTCCGCCTACTGATACCATGCAGGATATGCGGACAGAGATGTTGCTGACTATGATGAAATGTGGGGTTCCCATTGAAAAACATCACCACGAAGTCGCAACTGGAGGTCAAAATGAACTCGGTTTCAAATTTGGGAAATTGATTAAAGCGGCTGACGATTTGATGACCTATAAATATGTGATCAAAAACGTCGCTAAACGCTACGGTAAAACCGTGACCTTTATGCCCAAACCCGTCTTTAATGATAATGGTTCTGGGATGCATACCCACCAGTCCATCTGGAAAGATGGTAAGCCTCTGTTCTGGGGAGATGGTTATGCCAATCTGAGCGAGATGGCTCTCCATTATATTGGCGGTATCCTCAAGCACGCTCCCGCTCTGTTGGCGTTAACGAATCCTTCGACTAATTCCTACAAGCGCTTGGTTCCTGGATTTGAGGCTCCGGTGAACTTGGCTTACTCTCAAGGCAACCGTTCCGCTTCTATCCGCATTCCGCTCACGGGAACCAATCCAAAAGCCAAGCGCTTAGAGTTCCGGTGTCCTGATGCTACTTGTAATCCTTATTTGGCCTTTGCCGCGATGCTCTGTGCTGGGATTGATGGTATTAAAAACAAAATCGATCCCGGTGAACCCTTGGATGTGGATATCTATGACCTCTCCCCTGAAGAGTTGGCGAAGGTTCCTTCGACTCCTGGTTCTTTGCTCGATGCCCTCAAAGCTCTCGAAGCTGATCATGAATTCTTAACGGTTGGGGGTGTGTTTACGGAAGATTTCATTACCAATTGGATTGAGTACAAGCTTGATAATGAGGTCAACCCCATGCGTTTGCGTCCTCATCCCTATGAGTTTGCGCTGTACTACGATGTCTAGAAGAGAAAATGGATTCTCCTCTGAGAGTGTTTTAGTCCATTAAGCGTTATCCTCCCATAGAATAGCCACCTCTCTCTAGGTGGCTATTTTAATGAAAAAAATACTATTTAGAGTTAAACTAATGCAAGTAAAGTGAGTTTCTAACGCCTAACATTAATGGTCAATCCGTTAGCTGAACTGGCCTATCAAGGCTGGCAACAAACCAAGAATCTGTTGAGTTTGACTCATAAGAGTCTGTCCTATCAATTATCTACTTTATTGATCGATCGGGCTGAGACTTCTACTCCTGCGATTGATGCCCAAGTATTAAGCATTATTCAACAACGGTTAAATGCTTTGTTAAAAGTCGATTGGAAAGAGGCAACGTTAGGGGTTTATCCCATGGCGTTGTTATTTGAGGAAGATTGGCCATACTTATTATCGACTTATCCCCTGCTTTGGTTCGATTTACCTGATACTTGGAGGCGGAAGAATCATAAGGAGTATCAAGTCTTTTCGTCCGATCTCGATCGCTCGGCTTATCCTCGATATTATCTGCAAAATTTCCATCATCAGACCGATGGCTACTTGAGCGATCGCTCCGCCGAGTTGTACGATCTACAAGTCGATATCCTCTTCAATGGAGCCGCCGATGCCATGCGCCGCAGGATTTTAGCACCCCTGAAGCAGGCAATCTCTGAATGGCCAAATCCTCCCCAATCAGCTAAAATTCTCGATGTTGCCTGTGGTACAGGACGCACCCTGAAATTTATCCGCCATACCTGTCCTCAAGCCTCTCTATACGGTATCGATTTATCACCCTATTATCTCCGCAAAGCCAATCAATTGCTCTCGAAAATACCTGGAGAACTTCCCCAACTCCTCCAAGGAAATGGTGAAGAGCTGCCCTATATAGATAACTATTTTCATGGAATCACCAGCGTCTTTTTATTCCATGAATTGCCCCCTTCAGCCCGTCAACAGGTGATCAATGAGTGCTTTCGAGTCCTGAAACCGGGCGGAACCTTAGTCATTTGTGACTCGATCCAGAAAGACGATAGCCCGGAAATTACCCCCCTATTAAATTGGTTTTCTCAAACTTTTCATGAACCCTATTATCCACATTACCTCACGGATGATTTAGGCGATCGTCTGCAAAAAGCTGGATTTATAGATGTGAGAATTCAGACCCACTATCTAAGTAAGTATTGGGTGGCACGTAAACCATAAATAATGAAAATAGATGAAAAATTACCATCCATAATTCATTTTTCATGGTACAATAAGCAGCCGAATCTATTCTTGTGTTCATTGTCAGGTGTGTATACTATGATCGAATCTATCATCCGATTTGGATATTCACTGAAAATACTGAAAATACGGAAATACTGGCTCTCCCTATTCTCTCTTGTTCTGGTTATTATTTTGCAAACCTCAGTGCTGGGAATGCCAAGCATTGGAAATCCTCTAGAACCGGCTGATACATCAAGTCCCCAAGCCACCATGAGGAGCTTAATTGATAATGTAAATGCTTCCCATAAGGTGTTGATGGAAGCCTATCAAGAATATCTAGATGATCCAGGACTATTTCAATCTGAATCTGTTCGCCAGAAAGTTAATGAAGCTCAATTTTTTTTCGATCGAGCAACAGAATGTCTAGATTTGAGTCAAGTGGGTGATTCATTTAAAAGTAATACGAAGAAAGAAGCAACATTACAACTCAAAGAAATTTTTGATCGCATTGATATCCCCTATTATAGTAACATTCCTGATCAACAACAAATCTTAGATCTCAAAGAAAAAGACATCGAAATTAACAACTGGATTATCCCAGAAACCCAGATTGAGATCGCTAAAGTCGAAGAAGGAGTTCGAGCAGGCGAATATTTATTTTCCCCCGAAACAGTTGCTCGGACTCCTGAATTTTATCAGAAAGTCAAAACCCTACCCTATAAGCCAGGTGCAACAGAAAATTTTTATAACTTTTATATCTCAACTCCAGGTCAGTTATTACCCCCCAAATGGTTTCTTTTATTCCCCAACGCCTTAAATGCTGTTTACTTCGATCAAACCCTATGGCAATGGTTGGGAATGTTTATTACTTTGATCCTTAACGCTGTCATTATTGTTTCCCTTTTCAAATGGAATCTTAAAAGAACTAAAAACTTCCATCCCATTCATAAAAGTTTTGCTAGGGCAACGCCCGCTCTTATCAGTTTGTTCATTCTGTGGTTTTCCTGTGATTTTATCGATAACCAACTGAATCTCACCGGAAGCGTTCTTTTTGCTACTCTAAGCGCTTTGTATTTTCTGCTGTGGAATATGGGTGGTTTTGTTGCTTTCTTTATCAACCAAGGTATTGGAGAAGTCATCGTAGCTTATCTGGAGCGAAAACAAGAGAAAGTCGAGAGTAATTTGATCCGAGTTTTGGTCGATCTGGTCAGTTTTCTCGCTGGTGGTGCTGTTGTTCTATTTGGGCTTCTAACTTTAGGTGTTAATCTACTTCCCCTAGTGGCTGGATTAGGCGTTGGGGGTTTAGCTATAGCTCTAGGGGCACAATCTACTCTAGAAAATGTCATTGCTGGATTGGCTTTATTTTTTGATAAGCCCATTGTGGCAGGCGAGTACTGTATTTTTGGCGATCAAGAAGGAATTGTTGAATCAATTGGTTTACGGTCTATCCGTCTACAAGGAGTTGATGGCAGCTTAATTTCTATGCCTAATTCGCAATTTTCTCAGTTGTTATTGATCAATAAAAGTCGATCTGAGAAACTTTTATTCAAGCATACAATACATCTTTCCTATGAAACCACATCTGAACAACTCAAATTAGTGCTAGAAAATTTCCGTAAACTCCTGGTTGAACATGAGGATCTTCTTGAAGAAGGTCTTCATGTTCGATGTGTGGGATATAGTGAGTATTCTATTGTTATAGAACTCCAGGCATATATCAATACAGATAATTATGAAAAATTTCTCTTGATTCAGGAAAGATTGTTAATTGGGATAAAAGATATTATTGAGCAAGCTGGAACGGAGTTTGCCCTCGGAGTTTGATTCACAGAATTTAACCCTTGAATAAAAAGCAAAACTCTGAAACCCATCGAGAAGAATGTGAAGAAAATGATTAGGTGCTTTATGATTTTAAACGGTTTTATATTCAGGGACTTATTGAAAGTAAAATACTATGGTCTTGCGCTAGTTTCCCTATTATTTGTCTTGTTTTTGCAGACTGCAATTATAGCACTACCCACCATTAATAATCCTCTAAAACCGCCTGATACTTCCAGTCCTCAAGCAACGATGAAGAGCTTCATCAATAATCTCAATGCTTCCTATGAAGTATTAATGGAAGCTCATGATGAATATCTGAAGGAACCCAATCTTTTTCCATCTGCATCAGTTCAGGAAAAAGCTGATACAGCCCAGATTTTCTTTGATCGAGCTTCAGAGTGTCTCGACCTCAGCCAGATTGGGGATAGCCTAAAAAGTAATGTGAAGACAGAAGTCACCTTATTACTTAAAGAAACTTTAGATCGCATTGATTTTCCCTATTATACTGAGATTCCAGATGAGCAAACGATCTTAGATTTGCAAGAAAAAGAGATAGAATTAAACAAGTGGAATGTTCCCAAAACTAAAATTCAAATTACTAAGGTACAAAAAGGAGAAAGAGCTGGAGAATATCTCTTCTCACCAGAGACAGTTGCTCGTGCTGCTGAATTTTATCAGAAGGTAAAGGGACTCCCCTATAATCCAGATGCGACCGAGGGATTTTATGAATTCTATAGCTCTACCCCTGGTCAATTATTGCCGCCAAAATGGTTTAAATTATTGCCCAAAAGTTTACATGCTGTTTTTTGGGATCAAACCTTATGGCAGTGGTTGGGGATGCTAATTATATTACTAATTACTGGCTTGATTATTCTGTTCATTTTCCAATTGAATCAACGCCAGACCGCAAAACTGAATCTTACCCAAAAATATCTATTTAGAACTATTTCTCCTGCGATTTCTCTAGTAATATTATGGATTGCTGGCGACTTAATAAATTATCAACTCAATATCACGGGATATGTCCTAATGGTCATTCTTAATCTTATATATTTTTCTCGGTGGGCGATGGTCGCCTTAATCTTCTTTTTGTTATCTCAAGCAGTAGGAGAAGTTGTGATTGGTTACTTTGAGAAAAATGAAAATAAAGTAGACACAACTTTGATAAGGACTTTTGCGGATTTAATCAGTTTAGGTATTGGTGGGTTGGTACTTTTGTTTGGGGTTCAAAGACTTGGGGTTAACTTATTTCCTCTATTTGCTGGGTTAGGCGTTGGAGGTTTAGCTATAGCTCTAGGGGCACAATCTACTCTAGAAAATGTGATTGCAGGATTAGCTTTATTTTTTGATCGCCCAGTAGTTGCTGGTGAAGATTGTATATTTGGCGATTATGAAGGCACTGTTCAATCAATTGGTCTACGTTCTATACGTCTCCAAGGGCCTGACGGAAGTTTGATGTCTATGCCTAATTCAGAATTCGCTCAGTTGCAATTAACGAATACAAGCCGAGCAAAAAAAAGTTTGTTTAAGCATAAAATCCATTGTCAGTATCAAACCACATCGGAGCAACTTAAATTAGTCTTAGCTGAGTTCTATAATCTTTTAGTCAATCATGAAAATACTCTTGAAGAAGGGTTGTATGTTCGCTTGGTAGGATATAATCAGTATGCTATAGTTATCGAAATGCAAGCTTATATTGATACAGGTGATAATGAAGAATTTCTCGTGATTCAGGAGAGCTTGTTACTGAGGATAAAAGAAATTATGGAGGAAGTAAAAATCCAGGTCTCCCTTGGGATTTGATCGCAGGAATTAGTATACTAACTCCTAGTTGAATAGAGTCGGTCTCCAGTAGAACCTCTAAACAACTTCAGTGGAGATCAACCAGATGGCGTGGATTGCTGATGAGTAACGATAAATTACTCGATCCTCCTCTGCATGGTAATAATGGGTAAGTATAGGAATCTCTGAGAGCAGAGCCTTTTTGTAAGATCGGTGATGGTAAAATTAGGATGATGAGTGATTCAGTGGTAGAAAATGCAATGACAGAGGAGCTAGAACTGGCTGCTCCCAATTACACCCATGAGATCGAAGGGGTCATCAGCACGATGATTCCTGAAGGTCAGACGGTGCAAGCGGGCCACGATCCCCAGCAAGGGTATTTATGGAAATTCCAATATGGTTCAGTTCAGGTGTATGTACAACTGACGGGCCAAACGGATGAGGATACCTTAACAGTCTGGTCTTATGTTCTCTCTTTACCCGCTAAAGAGGAACCTAAGTTGATGCGTAAGTTGTTAGAAATGAATTGGCTGACCACGTTTGAGGCCCATTTTGCCATTGTCGATAACCGGGTGGTGGTAGTGGCCACGCGCACGGTGGCGGAATTATCCCCTGGGGAAATTGCGCGAGCGATTACGTTGGTAGCGAATATTGCTGACGATCATGATGAAGCTTTGATAGCTGAGTTTGGACAGTAGGGTTGGTTGCGCTTTGGCGGTTTATTCCCTTAATTGAGGAGTCTGGACGATCGCAAATGGCGATCGATCGCTGGCTCTGGAAACAGCATCAGCAGGGCCATCAGCCACCTAGCTTGCGGTTTTATACCTGGAATCCCGTGACGATTTCTTTAGGATATCACCAGAAGCGCTGGCCTGAGTCTTGGCAAGCTTTGCAGTGGCAAGGAAAACCAGTAGAGCAGGTGAGGCGACCTACGGGGGGGCGTGGGGTTCTCCATCAGGGTGATTTAACTTATGCGCTGGTGTGTTCGGGTCGGTTTGCGAATCGGGTAGCCGCCTATGAACAGATTTGTGAGTTTCTGATCCGAGGATGGCGATCGCTCGGTTTTGAATTACACTATGGTTCAGCCGGTCGCGGCTATGCCCAAGTTCCTAACTGTTTTGCCACCGCTACAGGAGCCGATTTAGTCTTAGATTCAGGCTATAAACTCATTGGTAGCGCCCAAGTTTGGCAGGGTTCCACCGTTCTCCAACATGGCTCTATGCGGCTTAATCCCGATCGCCAACTCTGGCATCAAGTCTTTTCTGAATCGATCCCAGAAGCCCCACCCAGTTTAGCCGATCTCAGTCTTGACGATCTCATCAATACCTTTACCCAAGCAGCCGGTCAGACCTTCGAGATGGAGCTTGAGCTACAACCCTTATCAGAACAAGAATGGGCAGAGATTAGAGCGCAACCGAGCCTAAAATAGTCATTGATATCTGTAGGGGCGAACGGCCGCTCGCCCCTACTTGCGTAGGAGATTAAATCGCGCCCGTACCACTGAGTCCCAGGATTACCCCAGCACCAAGGATATGACCTAAGCTGGTGGTCGCCAGTAATTCAGCCATTCCCATGCCACCAAAGAAGGGGCCAGCAGGCAGGCCAGGGCCAACACCTTTTTGTTGAATGGTGAATTTACCAATGGCGATCGCTAGAATATTGCAAGCAATCATAATCAGTCCAATATTAAGAGACCATTCTGAGGTCATGGGTCTTTCGCTCCTTAATCCCGGTAAAAAGTCCTCACTATTATAAGAACCCTGCTGACAAAAATTTATTTTTGTGTCATTCCTTAAAGTTTATTAAAATTTTGATACAAAATTTCCCAAACCCGGAGCCAATATGCGCGTTAAAATCTGCGGCATTACCCAAGCCCAACAAGCCGTGGCGATCGCCGAGTTAGGAGCCACAGCCCTAGGATTCATCTGTGTTTCCAGCTCTCCCCGCTACATCGAACCCCAACAAATCCAACAGATCTCTAACCAACTGCCCCCATCAGTAGACCGCATCGGTGTATTTGTCAACGCCACCCTAGAGCAGATCTACCACACAGCCACTTTAGGCCATCTCACCGGAATTCAACTCCATGGTGACGAAGACCCCTCATTTTGCCAAACCCTGAGCCAACATTTACCCCAAATTGAACTGATCAAAGCCTTTCGAGTCCGCACCCCTGAAACCTTAAATACCATTCATGCCTATCAAAACTCTGTCCATACCCTGCTCTTAGATGCCTATCATCCCCACCAATTCGGCGGAACCGGCCAAACCCTAAATTGGCAAAACTTAATCAGCTTCAGCCCCCCCTTACCCTGGTTTCTCGCCGGAGGATTAACCCCTGATAATATTCAACAAGCCTTAGAGCAGATCTCTCCCCAAGGCATTGATTTATCCAGTGGAGTTGAGCGACAACCGGGGGACAAAGATCTAGAGAAAGTGAGCCGCTTATTTCAAAGACTGGAAAGACTGGGTAGATGCACATCCAATCTCAACCTCTGAGTACCCGCAGAATCAGAGGAAAATCCAGAATCCCTTTAATCTTCTATCTTATTGGGGGGTTCAAATTTATAACCCACACCGCGCACCGTTTTAATAAACTGGTGTAGCCCATCCCCTTCCAGCTTTTTACGAATTTGGCCAATATGCACATCCACAACCCGTTGATCCCCTTGGTGTTCATAGTCCCAGACTTGGCTAATTAACTCTGAACGCCGCAAAACCTTTGTGGGGTTACTGGCCAGCACATGAAGCAAATCAAACTCTAAAGCCGTTAGCAGCACGGACTCCCCTTGTAAAACTACCTCCCGACGTTCGGGATCGATAGACAACTGACCATGGGTAATCAGTTGACGCTCAGGAGTCGTCACCGTGCGCTGACGCTTGAGCAGAGCTTCTACCCGATATTTCAGTTCTTCCACACTAAAAGGCTTAGTGAGGTAATCATCCGCCCCCTTTTCAAAGCCAATAATTTTATCCGATGTATCCGTGCGGCTCGTGAGCATCAACACAAAAACATCCGTTAAGCTTTGCATCTCTTGGCAAAGATTGTAACCTAGTGCATCCGGTAAATTAACATCTAAAATCACTAGATCCGGGCGAAACTGCTTGAACTTTTCCATGCCGGTTTTCCCGTCAGGAGCATCTTCGAGTTCATAGCCATGTTTACCCAAATAGCGAAAGACTAGATTACGAATTGCAGGATCATCATCTACGACAAGAATCTTGGCTGAAGCCATATTAATAACCTTGTTCTATAAACTTGCGAGTTGACAAACAGACCCAAGACTGGCAGTTTCGTCATCAAGTGTATCTGGCCATGGTGGCTCTGTGGTACAGGTTTTCCGTTAGACTAACGGCAGCCTAAGCCTCACGGCGGGTCATTCCTCAGTTAATCAACATGGGGCGATCCGCCGCCGATCAGCTTAGATTCCTTAATTATCGACCGTGATTGCTTGCGTAGCCAACTCTATTAAGAATTATGTTAAAGTGGCACTAATAAAATAGTGCAAAAACTTTAGGCTAACATGGCAAGCACTGCTAATGGGGTCAACTCTTGAGTCGAGAAACCAGGCTTGTGTAACCTGGAAGTCTATGCTCCTACGACTCCTCGATCAGAGCGCTGAATGATTGTGAGGGAATTAAAAAGAAGATGAGTGACAAAAGTCCTTATGAAACCTTGGGGTTAACGGAAGATGCCTCGTTTGACGAAATTCAACAGGCCCGTCAGAGCCTCACGGATCGACACAGTGGCGATCGCCGACAAGTGGAAGCCATTGAGACTGCCTATGATGCCGTTCTCATGGATCGTCTCCGACTACGGCAACAGGGCAAACTAAAAGTTCCCGATCAAATTCGGTTCCCCGAAAAAACAACGGTAACCGAACCCAAGCCTGCTATAGCTCCCCCAAATTCGATGCCCAACTGGTTGCAGTCCTATCTGGATACTCCCAGTCAGGCCGATATTCTTTTGCCTATGGGAGTCTATTTAGTATTAATGACCTGTGTTGCCCTCCTGCGCCCTACCCAGGATAGCCAGTCGCCTCTCCAAGTTACGCTTCTGGCAGGCGTAGTTGCCAGCATCTACTTTCTCAACCGCAAAGAACGAAAATTTGCCCGCTCAGTTTTACTGACAGTGGGTGGACTGATCTCCGGTTTGCTTCTTGGGGGCATCTTAGGGGCAGGTTTAGCCAATGTCAGTCAAGTCAACAGCGATCAGTTTGCTGCTGTCGTTGCCTTCTTTGTTTTGTGGTTAGTCAGTAGTTTCTTGCGTTAACGGCATCATTGAAAATAATATGGCGAAAACAACGAGCCGCGCCCTCTCCAGGGCGGCTTATTATTTTCATGCTTAAAATTCATGCTGTATCAATCGGAGTTAGATCTTGCCTTCCTCTCGTATTTTGATCCAACAAGATCCCAAACGCTATCTAGTCCCCGAAGAACTCACCTCATTACTAGAAATATTAACCGGCCTCTTAGATTAGTTTCAAAAACTGTATTAAACTAAAAAACTACTCCTAATCCGATCCGTAACTGCATGTCTGAACTATTGCAATCTTTCCTAGATTCCGAAAAACCCAAACATAAAACCTTTGAACTTCCCGGTTCCTATCCCCACTACACCCCCGATCGCCCCGGACAAGTCGAACATATTTTCCTAGATTTAGTCCTAGACATTCCCCAGTCTCGATATAGCGGTTCCTGTACCCTCCATCTCAAACCCATTCGTAACGGTATTCAAACCCTCACCCTAGATGCAGTAGATCTAACCATAGAGAGTGTCAAAATCAACCACAAAACCCAAAATTTTGACTACAATGGTCAACAGCTCCACATCCATCTAGACCCCCCCACCCAAATTGAACAAACCCTAGAAATCCAGATTACTTATCGCGTCGAACATCCCCAAAGAGGACTCTATTTCATTCATCCTGATAGTCACTATCGAGACAAACCCACCCAAGTCTGGACTCAGGGAGAAGATGAAGATTCCCGCTACTGGTTCCCCTGTCTAGACTATCCCGGACAACTCTCAACTTCAGAAATTCGCGTCCAAGTCCCTGCTAAATTTACAGCCATTTCCAATGGGGAACTCATCGACACCAAAACCGAAGGCGATACTAAAATTTATCATTGGTTTCAAAAAGAAGTTCATCCCACCTATTTAATCACTCTAGCAGTGGGTGAATTCGTAGAAATCAAAGATCAATGGCAAGATAAACCTGTGACTTATTACGTGGAGAAAAGTCGCAAAGAAGATGCCCAAAGAAGTATGGGAAAAACTCCCCGAATGATCAACTTTTTTAGCAATATCTTTGATTATCCCTATCCCTATCCCAAATATGCCCAAGTTTGTGTGGCTGATTTTATCTTTGGGGGCATGGAAAATACCTCAACAACCCTGTTAACCGATCGCTGTTTACTCGATAAACGCTCCTTACTCGATCATCCCTTCACCGAAAGTTTAGTCGCCCATGAACTCGCTCACCAATGGTTTGGCGACTTAGTAGTGATTAAACATTGGTCTCATGCTTGGATCAAAGAAGGGATGGCTTCCTATTGTGAGGTGCTGTGGACAGAACATGAATATGGCTCAGAAGATGCCGCTTATTATTACCTCAGAGAAGCCCGCAGCTATATACAAGAAGATAAAACTCGTTATCGTCGCCCCATCGTCACCCATGTCTATCGGGAGCCGATTGAACTCTATGACCGCCATCTGTACGAAAAAGGAGCCTGTGTCTATCATATGATGCGGGCAGAATTGGGGGATGATTTATTTTTGAAGGCGATGCAAACCTTTGTTCGCAATCATGCCCATGGTACGGTAGAAACAGTGGATTTATTGCGAGCGATTGAACAAGCGACAGGACGCAATCTCCTGTTTTTATTCGATCAATATGTCTATCGTGGAGGTCATCCCGATTTTAAGGTCAGTTACAGTTGGGATCATGACCATAAGCTGGCGAAGGTGACGGTGGTACAAACCCAAGCTAAGGGGGATGAAAAAGCTTTATTTGATTTGAATATTTCCATAGGCTTTAGCTCTGTTGTGCCTTCAGAAAAAGAGGGTCAAAAGCCAGAAATTCTGCTAACCTCCCATACCGTTAGGATTCATCAACTGGAAGAGAGCTTTTATTTTCCCTTTGAAGAGAAGCCCAGTTTTATTAGTTTTGATATCGATAATTGCTATCTAAAAACGGTGGCTTTAGATTATCCTGTGGCGGAGTTAAAGGCTCAGTTATCTTACGATCCTGACCCCATTTCTCGGATTTATGCTATTAGTGCTTTGGTGAAGAAGGGAACTTTGCCGGTGGTTCAAGCTTTGGCTGAAGCGCTGAAAACGGAACCCTTTTGGGGGGTACGGGTGGAAATTGCTAAGGGTTTGGGCAAAATTCGCCTGGATCAGGTGTTTGAGTCTCTGTTACCGGGTTTGAAAGATTCAGATGCGAGGGTTCGCCAGGCGGTGGTTGAGGCTTTAGGGAGTATGAAAACGAAGGCGAGTTATAAGGTGCTGAAGTCGGTTGTGGTTAATGGCGATCCGTCTTATCAGGTGGAAGCGGCGGCGGCGAAGGCTGTGGGGGCGATCGCCGCTATTAAGGATGAGGATCTGCCTAAACCCCGTAAGGCGATCAAGTTGCTTAAGAAGGTTTTGGAGACTAAAGCGGGTTGGAATGAGGTGGTTCGTGGTGGGGCGATCGCCGGATTAAGTCAAATGAATCGGTCGAAAGCAGCTTTAGAGCTGATTCTAGACTATACCCAAGCCGGTATTTCCCAACCTCTACGGTTAAGCGCCATTCGTGCCTTGGGTACGGTATCCTCCGGTCAAGAGGAAGCTCAGATCGAACAGGTATTAGGGCGGTTAGAGGCTCTATCGGCTGAGTCGTTTTTCCTCACACAGATGGCAGCGATCCAAGCTTTGGGAGGGATGAAAACTTCAAAAGCGATGGAGATTTTGCAAAATATCGCCGCTTCAACCTCAGATGGTCGGGTGCAGCGTCGTGCAGAAGAAGCGGTGCAAAAGGTGCAGAAGGCGATCGGCTCTGATAGCGCTCTGGAAACCCTACGGCAAGAAGTCGAGCAGTTGAAGAAAACCAACCAAACCTTAAAAAGTCGAGTTGAAGCATTAGAAGCTAAAGGATCGTAGCTCTTAATTAGGGTGGCCAATGAACAACAGCAAGCAGGGATAACTTCCAAAATTCCCTGTTTTGCCCTGTTTTTGTCCCGATGATCACTGATCCCCAAGGACTTTAGATTAACTTTATATTTCTTAACTTAATGTTAATTTAAATCACACCCAAACTTCACCCGGAAATGTCATGATGGATACAGAAATAAAAAAACGATTTCAAAACTGCTTCATTCATTTAAAACTCAGAAAAGGAAAAAACGATGAAACTCTCTTATCGTGGTATAGAATACGACCATAAAAATCTCCCAATCGAAGGACAAGAAGAAGATATCATTGCCAAATACCGGGGTCGTACTTATCGGGTCAATCGCTATCCCAGACACCTTCCTGTGCCTCAAGCCCCCATGGATCTGAAATATCGCGGACTTGAGTATAAAACTCATCAATGTGAAGAGCCGACCTATCCGAGTTTACAGCGTCAGTCCCGTCAAGTCCGGTCAGAAAGAGCAGAATTGCCGGTTGAACTGGCCGCGACCCATTGTCAGAATATCCTCAAAAGTTTGGAACACCGTCTGCAAGTGGCTAAAGAAAAAGGCGATCGCACCCTAGTTTCCCAATTGGAACGGGAACGCAATGAACTCTACAATGGCGAGTTTTGCACATTGAGCTTTCAATAACTTGCCCCCATTTTAATCCCCTACAATCCCTTGGTAAAGCAACCAGGGGATTTTCGGTTTTAGAGTATTAATTCACAATGATGAGATTAGCCTAGTCCCCATCCTGACAAACTGTAGGCCAATAAAAGGGTAAATATCGCCCCCAATGCCGTATTGATGATGTTTACCCGCTCATTGGTTAGCCAACTGATTTCGCTCTGTAAAGTGGCTCCGATCAAACTTTCGATGTTTGTGGCTAAAAATGCTGCCACTAGGCAATAGAGGACACCCAGGAGGCTAATCAGACCCACTAACCAACCCACTAAGGCAAGGGCGATCGCCCCCACTATTCCGGCTAGGGTTCCCTCTAGGCTAACTGCACCCTCGGTTCCCCGCGCGACCGGTTGCAAGGTAGTAATCAAAAAGGTGCGTTTTCCATAAGCTTTACCCACCTCAGAAGCGCAAGTATCGGAGAGTTTGGTGCTAAAACTGGCCACATAGGCTAAACCTAACCAGGGAATGAGTTCCTCTGGCCCCCCTTGAACCTGAATCAACAATACTCCCACAGCACAGACTGCACCCACCAAAGCAGACCCCCAAACATTTTCCGGCCCCCTCGCACCAGAGCGTTTTTCGGCAATTCCTTCAGCTTCTTTTTGGGCTAAACCGATGCGAGTGACTCCCGAACCGACGAGGAAATAAAACCCGACCACCGCATAACCGGGCCATCCCAGGGTTCCCCAGACGAGTACCCCCAAAATCCAAGCATGAATCACTCCTGCCAGGGTTAACAATTTTTTCGGTGCTAATGCCACAATGGTTAATAAGACCGTATTTAGAATTACGGCAATCATCCAGGGATTGGAGAAGATGGTTAAATCAGTCATTGAGGATAAGGCTTAGAGTATGGACAGCGTGTTATTTCATCTGGCGTTTCCCGTGCAAAATCTGGAAGAGACCAAAGCCTTTTATGTGGAGGGTTTGGGCTGCCGAATGGGTCGAGAATCGCGCCATGCTCTTATTTTAAGCTTGTATGGCCATCAGTTGGTGGCCCATGTCACGGATGAACCCTTAGCCCCACAAACGGGTATTTATCCCCGTCATTTTGGCTTAGTGTTTCCCCAAAAGCCGGATTGGGATGAGCTGTTGCAGCGATCGCAGGATCGGAATTTACGCTTCTTTCAACCACCTAAACAACGGTTTCCAGGGCAATTAACGGAGCATTTTACCTTTTTCTTAGCCGATCCCTTTGAGAATTATCTAGAATTCAAGCATTACTGCCACCCAGAAGCCATTTTTGGAGCGCGGGAAATGACTGCTGTGGGCGATCGCACTTAATGATCTTCACTGACCATCTGCTGTTCTCAAAACTTCAATCTTAGGAAAATCATACAAATTTTGTAGGGGCGAAGGGCCCTTCGCCCCTACAAGGGTTTAAGAAGGCAACAATTAACCCACTAACGCCTTCACCTTATCCATAATGCCAACGGGGTCAATACCTTGATAGGGAAACTGTTCCCACAGTCCGCCACATCCTTCCTTATGCACACCCAAGTAAGCAAACTTAGGCGTTAATCCCCGCTCCAATAACCAGGAACCAAACCGGCTACCTAAACCGGTTTTGCGGTTAAAGGATTCAACCACCAAGACAAAGGGAGAATTACCGACCTTAGTCATCATCTCTTCATCAATCACATTGAGCGTCGATTTATTAATTAAACCGACATCAATTCCTTCTTGCTTCAACCGCTCAACCGCATCCAGAGCGCGATAGAGACCATCGCCAAAACTGACAATATAACCGGCAGTTCCTTCACGAATGACTTCATCTTTACCAGGGGTAAAGGTATAGCCATTGCTATAGAGTTCTTTACCTTCGCTATCCAGTAAGAAGGGAACTTTGGAGCGAGTCGAGAAAATAAACCGCAGTCCGGGTTGATGGAAAACCGCTTCCACACAAGCCTTCATTTGTCCAGCATCGGCGGGGAAATAAACCCTGGTTTCATAGCCATCATCTAACCCATTATCAGCAAATAGATTATTGATGCCGAAGTGACAAGTATTATCTGCCATATCATCAATTCCCGCATGGGAGAAATGACAGAGGAGGTTGGAATAGTTGAGGCGAGCCATGGTGATTTCGGAGATGCACATCTCCAGGAAGGCGCTAAAGGTAGCAAAAATGCCTTGCTTGCCTTTCTCCATGCCAAAGCCAGCCGCCGCAGAGAGGTTCCCCCGCTCCATGATGCCGCCACTGACAAAGATTTCGGGGTGAGCTTCATGGATTTTGTTTAAGCCACAGGAGCCTTCTAGGTCACTATCGACACAGAGGACATTTTGTTTGCGCTCGTCTTCGCTCATGCGTCCGAGGATGGAAACAACCGCGTCACCGAAGACGTTGCGGTTTGAGCCAAGTTTGTCGCTAGAACCGAGGAAAGTGTAGGTTTGTTTGGGTTGTTCAATCGCCTTGAGGTATTCAACGGCGGCGGTATGACCCCGTTGTTCTAGGTATTGGAGAGCCAGTTTTAAGGAAATGACATCATGACCATGATTTGAGCCTTCGAGTCCTTCAATACCGGGACACATGGGGCGCTTGTTGATGACGGCTACGGGGCCGGGGGTGTTGATGGCTTCGCAGAGACGACTATAGAGGTCATCAATGTCTTCTCCGTTGCCTTCGAGAATTTTTACGCCATGGCCGGCGAGGGTTTGGGCAACGCTAAATCCGGGTAAATACTTGGAAGGATTACCCGCAATGGTGACATCGTTATCATCAATGATCAGTTTGACATTGATGTATTGGGCGACGGCTAACCGGGCGGCTTCTGCGTCGTTTCCTTCTTGTTGGGAACCATCGGAGCCGAGACAGAAGACGGTTTTGCCAGGGTTGGCGAGGGCGACTCCGTTAACGTAGGGCCACATATGACCTAAGCGCCCGGAACTAAATTTTACACCAGGGGTGAGACCGAGTTCGGGGTGTCCGGGGAGATGATGATGGGCTTCGCGATAGTGGAGGAGTTTTTCGGCTGGCATGTCGCCGTTAAGGACGGACATGAGGTACTGAGTGCCGACGCGGTGTCCGGCTTCATCGAAGAAGATGGGGACAAATTTATCGGGCGCTCCTCGAAAGAAGGCATCAAGGATCATGACTTCGGGTACGGTGTCGTAGGGGCCGCCAGTGTGTCCACCGACACCTCTAGCTGCACCAGTGGCGGTGAAGAAGATGAGGGTGTCCCGACAGAGTTGGATGTTGTATTTGAGCGCTTCCCGTTGTTCGTCAGTGAGGGTGGGTTGGCTGGGGTCGAGGGTGAGGGGTTTGTAGCTATTGATATCAATAGCGAAGTTATCGGCAATAATGGTCATAAGGTTTTGTTTAGTTGGATTGATTAAAGGCCAGTCGGCCACTAGAGTACCAGGAAACGGGATAGGGGGATAGGGGGATAGGGGGATGGGGAGATGGGGAGATGGGGGGATGGGGGGATGGGGGGATGGGGAGATTGCTTAGGGGCGCGGGGGGTGACAGAATAGGGGAATAATGTTTAGCGATGTTGTTAGGGTTGAGTTATGAAGTTGGAGTTTAAAGTGCCGTCGATGGTGTGTGAGGGTTGTGTGGATACGGTGAAGAAGGCGATCGCCAAAACTGATAGCGCTGCCCAAGTTGAGGTTGTCCTGGAAACTAAGGCAGTGATGGTGGACACTAGCTCGTCTATGGAGGAGATCCAGCAGGCGATCGCCGGTGTGGGTCATACGGTAGCTTAAGTTATGACTTCTCTTAAGTCGGGATGGTTGTCTAGGGTGATGGGGCGATCGCCGAATTTGTCGATGCGGTTAATGGCGATCGGCATTGTCATTACCCTATTTTTCCTGATTGTTGCCTTATTTACACCGGTTTTCCAGGCTTGGGGATGGTTGCAAGACCCCACAGAAGCGCTGATGAACCCCCCTCAAGCGCCCCCATCTGCCCAATATTGGTTTGGTACAACCCGGTTGGGCTATGATGTGTTTTCTCGGACTCTGTTTGGAGCGCAGGCAGCTTGGAAGGTGGTGATTTTAGCTACGCTCTTGAGTATGCTGGTGGGGGTTCCCTTAGGGTTGGTGAGTGGCTATAAGGGGGGGAAGTTCGATCGCCTGGTCTTATTCGCTATGGATACTCTTTATACTCTACCGGGCCTATTATTGTCGATTACGTTAGCGTTTGTGGTGGGTAGAGGAATTTTCAATGCGGCGATCGCCCTGAGTATTGCCTATGTGCCCCAATATTATCGTGTCGTTCGTAACCACACTATCAGTGTTAAGACGGAACTATATGTCGAAGCGGCACAAGCCATGGGAGCTTCAACTTGGCGTATTCTCACCCGCTATTTATTTCTGAATGTGATTCAAAGTGTGCCCGTCCTATTTACTCTCAATGGAGCTGATGCGATCATGACTCTAGGGGGGTTAGGTTTTCTCGGTTTGGGGTTACCGGAAGAAGTCCCGGAATGGGGACATGATCTGAGATTAGCGCTAGAAGTTCTGCCTACAGGGATTTGGTGGACTGCGTTTTTTCCTGGTATGGCGATGACGTTGATGGTGGTGGGGTTATCTTTGCTCGGTGAAGGGTTGAATGAGTGGGTGAACCCGAAGTTACGCCGTCAGACGTGAGATCAATGAACAATGAACAATTAACAATTATAGCGCTTCGCCCTCGTCTAGTTACAAGTTAGAATAGAGAATGTACAACTTTCGAGAAGGTCTACTCGCGATGGCAAGCGCTTATAGTCAAAAAATCCGAATACGGGCCTTGGAGCTGATATAGCAGTGAAAGGGAGAGTTAGGACATAATATAAAGATGAAGTTAGCGATCGTGAGATGATGCCATCAGCTTATAGTATAGACCTAAGACATAAAGCCGTAGGGGCCTATGATAGAGGAGAGCGTAAGAGCGATGTGTGTAAAACATTTGACATCAGTCGCAACACCTTAGACCTGTGGCTTAAACGTCGGGAGGAAAGGGGGAACGTGGCTCCTGTGACCTACCGTAGAGGGCCAAAACCGAAAATCAATGACCTGAAAGAGTTTGAAGGGTTTGCCAAAGAAAATGGACATCTAACTCAACAAGAAATGGCCCAGAAGTGGTCAAGTCGAGTAAGTAGAGTGCTGATAGGACAAGCACTTAAGAAAATTGAGTTTACGCGAAAAAAAAACATACCTGTACCAAGAGAGGAAGGAAAAAGACAGAGCAGAGTTTATAGAGAAGCTCAAAGGGTATGCCCAAGAGAGATTAGTATATGTGGATGAAGCGGGTATAGATGATACCATAGATTATCCTTACGGTTACTCTCATAAATCCCAAAGATATGTAGCAGAGAAATTAGGACATCGGCAGAAGAGAATTAGTGTGGTTAGTGGGTGGAGACAAGGAGAGATTATCGCCCCAATGATGTTCGAGGGTTACTGCAACAGCCAAGTGATCTGTAAATGGGTAAAAGAGTTCTTAGTACCTGAATTAATACCGGGGCAGATGGTAGTGATAGATAATGCCAGTTTCCATCCTCAAGCAAAAATCAAGGAATTAGTGAGTCAGGCCAGATGTGAGGTGATATTTCTACCCACTTATTCCCCGGATTTGAATAAAATTGAACACTTTTGGGAGCGCTTGAAGAAAGAGGTTGGAAAACTTAAGCACAAGTGTGAGTCTCTTTATGATGCGATCATAGAAGCTTTTAAGATTCTGTCCTAACTATCCCTTTCTTTGCTATACATCCAGTCCCTCACCCACCCCAACCCCAACTCCCTCAGTCAATATTGTGGTGGAAGTGGCTGGAGCGTTTCAAGGCACTAATGGTAATGATATCTTCTCTGGTACAGCCTCTAGTAATGTCATCTTTGGCTTAGATGGCAACGACCAAATCAATGCTGATGCAGGAAATGATACCACTAATGGTAATCGCGGTGATGATACGGTCAATGGCAGCACAGGCAACGATACCTGTAATGGCGGTCAAGGGGATGACCAAGTGAACGGCGGCGATGGCAACGATCGCGGAGATGGCGATCGCGGCAATGATATGGTTAATGGAGATGCTGGAGAAGACCAACTCACCGGCGGTGAAGACAATGACACCCTCGATGGCGGTGCTGATAACGATCGACTCTTCGGCGGTCAAGGTAATGACTTGATCAATGGTGGCGCAGGTAATGATGTGATTAGCGGTGACTTCGGTACAGATACTCTTATCGGTGGTGCAGGTAATGATGTGTTTGTCCTCCGCACCAGCACCGCAGCAGCAACAGCCGCCGCAGCAGATATCATTTTAGATTATCGTCCCGGCGATACCATTGGTCTAACCGGTGGTATTACCCCCAATAACCTCACGCTTACTGTGGAAAATGGCAACACCATTATCCAAGTCACCAATAATGGCGTAACCTCTGTTTTGGGTATAGTCAATGGTGTGGCTCCAGCACAGTTGACCTTCAGCACTGCCAATATTCAGGTCAATATGACTGGGAATGTTTCGGTAACCAGTAGTCTGTTTGTCGGGGGCAGTATTTCCGGTCAAGAGTTTGCAGTTGGTGCAACTGCATTCGCCAGCGTTGACTTTACCAACTCGTTGACCTTGGTCTAGTTTGGGGTTTGGGGATAGGGAATAGGGAACAGGGAGTTCCCCCCATTCCCCCATCTCCCCATCCCCTCAAGCATCAACCGTGCGCCCTTTTTGCGGGAAAATGCCCGCCGGACGGATTTGCAAAAAGGCAATAATGAAAGCAAACACCATCACCTTCGCCATGCTCGTGGTGGCGAAAAAAGTAAAGAAATCAGCAATGGGTTGAATCGGAGTGGCGACTAAGGCCAGAGTGCCCGAACCGATGAGATAATTTAATGTACCAATAAACAGGGCAGCGACTAGACTACCGACTAATTTACCCACACCGCCCACGACAACCACCATAAAGGCATCGACAATATAATTTTGTCCCGTATTCGGCCCCACAGAACCGAGTAAACTAATGGCACATCCGGCAACTCCCGCTAACCCCGAACCCAGGGCAAAGGTGAGTGCGTCTACTTGGTTGGTGGGAATGCCTAAGCAGGCACTCATGGTGCGGTTTTGAGTGACGGAGCGGATGCGTAAGCCCCAGGGCGATCGCTGTAAAAACACATAAATTCCCACCACACAGATCACCGTCAAGCCCATAATAAAGAGCCGAGCGTAGGGGAGTTGGAAGTTGATAATGGGAATACCTCCCCGTAACCAAGAGGGGGCAGTAACATCCACATTTTGCGCTCCAAACCAGGGTTGAGTGACTGTGAGCTTGAAGATATTGCCGAGAATTATCCCTGTGGTAATGGCGATACCCGCAGATAGGGGTAAGAGGATGGCGATCGCCCATTTGCGGATCTGCTCAAAATTGGCACGACGAGAGATGAGCCACCAACCCCCAAAAAATAAGATACAAAATACCCCCAGTCCAGCCACCATTTGCCCACTCACACTGCGGACAAACTGTTGTAAAATTAGGCTCACGCCCCAGGTTGCTAACAGGGTTTCTAGGGGGCGGCCATATAAGAACCGAATTACGCCCCGCTCTAAGATAATTCCCATCACTGCGGCCACTACAAACGCCGCAGGCAAGGCAAAAAAGATATAAACTTCAAAAAATTGATCGCCCATAGCCTTAAAGCCATTTTGCACCACAAACGTGGTATAGGCTCCCAGCATCATCAACTCGCCGTGAGCCATATTAATCACACCCATTAAGCCGAAAATAATCGCTAGACCTAGGGCAGCAATGAGTAAAACTGAGCCAATACTAATCCCGTTAAAAATTCCTTCGAGTAATAGTTGCACTGTTTTCTCCCATCTAATGAATAATTAATAATGAACAATGAACATAGGGTGCGTTACGCTGTCGCTAACACACCCTACGGGATTTGTCTGTTCCGCTAACAATTATTAATTGTTAATTCTAAATCTTGTACTTGCCTCCTTTCGCTTTATCTGACCAGTCACAAGCAAAGCCTTTAGTTTCAGCGACAAACTGGTTCCAAGGAAGGGGAGCAACCGCACTATCGGTCGCATTAACAATTTCAAACAAACCATCATCGCGCACTTCTCCGATGCGTACCCACTTGGATAAATGATGGCTATTATTCATCATTACTGGCCCTTCTGGAGCATCAAAGGTTTGACCATAGGCAGCTTCACGAACTGCATTCAAATCATCCGCCGTTCCCGCAACTTCTACGGCCTGTTTCCAGATATGTACGCCAATATAAGCCGCTTCCATGGGGTCATTGGTGACCCGATCGGCTCCATATTTCGCCTTAAAGTCAGCCACAAATTTCTCATTGGCTGGGTTTTCTACGGTCATGAAATAATTCCAAGCCGCATATTGCCCCTTGAGATATTCCACACCGATCGCCTTAACTTCCTCTTCTGCAATACTCACCGACATCACCGGATACTTATCTGGAGTCAGTCCAGCCCCTTGCATTTGCTTAAAGAAGGCCACATTACTATCCCCATTCAGGGTATTGTAAATTACACCACCATCCGGGAGTGCTTGGCGAATTTTAGTAATAATGGGGGTCACTTCCGTATTCCCCAAGGGTAGATAATCTTCTCCTACCGTGGTTCCTCCTTTAGCGGCCAGTTGCTCTTTAATGATGGTATTAGCGGTACGAGGGAATACATAGTCAGAACCGACTAAGAAGAATTCTGTCCCTTTTTCTGCTAATAACCAATCCACAGAAGGTTCAATTTGTTGGTTCGGCGCAGCACCGGTATAGAAAATATTCTTGGAGCATTCCTGCCCTTCATACTGCACAGGATACCAAAGCATATGGTCTTTTTCTTCAAAGACGGGTAACACTGCCTTGCGACTGGCGGAAGTCCAACAGCCAAAAATAGCTACTACTTGGTCTTGATCGATCAATTTTCGGGCTTTTTCAGCAAAGGTGGGCCAGTCAGACGCACCATCTTCGACAATTGCCTCGATTTGCTTACCTAATACCCCACCCATGCTATTGATATGCTCGATCGCCAGTTGAGTGGATTCGACCACACTTTTTTCACTAATGGCCATGGTTCCACTCAGGGAGTGCAAAATACCGACTTTAATCGTATCCCCCGCAGTTGGGGCAGGACTGTTACTTTCCTCGACTGGGAAAGCCTCATCTGTAGTTTCCTCAGTTGTTTCTGGGGGACTGCCACAAGCTTTGAGTAAAAAACTCGTACCTACGGCCGCAGAACCGTAGACGAGAAACTTACGCCGACCAATACGATGTGCCATACGGTTACACTCCTCTTACCTGAGTTAAGAAAACGTTAAGTAATCTGCCAAAGAATTAATTCTAATCGAATTCGATCGTTTTTGTGTGGTTTAGACTACAAAACTTTTCTGGTTCTTATGAATCCTGTTTTAGCCCAACTCCAGGGTTGTCCCTTTCCGATCGAGCATCAGGGATAAGGTGTCCACATGGAAGCCATGGGTTTTCCAGGTTTCTACCATGGCGATCCCCACATCGGCCGCTCGATCTCCCTGGACTAAAGCGATTAAGGTGGGGCCAGCGCCACTAATGGCTAACCCTAGAGCGCCTGCATCTAGGGCCGCTTCCTTAACCTCATCGTAACCGGGAATTAAACTTTTACGATAGGGTTGGTGAATGCGGTCTTCTAGGGCCCGTTTTAACCATTCTGGGTTACCGGTTTCTAGGGCCCGCACCAATAAACCCACATGACTCATATTAAAAATGGCATCTTGGCGATCATACCCAGTGGGTAAAATCTTGCGTGCGTCTGCGGTGGATAACTCAAAATTGGGAATGGCAACTACAGGAATAAGACTCTCATGCCAGGGAATATCGCAGATCACCCAACCGCTTTCCCCGGTAGTGGCTAGACAACATCCTCCTAAGAGAGCTGGAACCACATTATCGGGGTGTCCCTCTAGGGCGATCGCCAATTCCATCACTTCCGTTTGCTTTAAGGGACTGCCTGCCCAATGATTCGCTGCCACAAATCCGGCGACAATGGCGGTGGCTGAACTGCCTAATCCCCGCGCTAAAGGGACTTCCATATCAATCTCAATCTTTACCCCTGGGGTTTTCTTCCCTAAGTGGTCATAAAACCGCTTAAAGGCTTGATAGACCAAGTTATCAGCCTCGGTTGTCAGGTGCATGACATCAATTCCCTGGATATCGATTTCTAGGGAACCCTGACCCGGAAGGGGGGAGAAGCGAAACTCGTTATACAATGTTAGCGCTGCCCCCATACAATCAAAGCCTGGGCCTAAATTGGCTGTGGTTGCCGGAGTTCTTACGGTCACTGCCTCCACCATAATTTTATGATTACTCCTCTTGAGATCATTAGATAGTCCATCCTCCATTAAAGCAAAGGATTCGGGAATGGGGGGATAGGGAGGGGGAGATGGGGCAGAAAGAGGGTTTTTCGTTTTTGATTTTTAATCCCATGATATTAATGATTAGCCTGAGTATATCGGCCATAATTTGGGTGATTTTACTCTGTTTTTGGGGAGGATTTTGGCGGGCGAATCAACGGTTGGAGGGTTCGGTTCAGGGCGATCCTGAGCAGCAGGGGGGGGAATATCCCCAGGTGGGAATTATTATTCCCGCTCGGAATGAAGCTGAGGCGATCGCCCGAAGTTTGCGATCGCTGGTTAATCAGGAGTATGCTGGGTGCTATTCTATTCTGGTCATCGATGACCACAGCACCGATGATACCGCTATCCAAGCTCAAGCCTTTGATGGGGTGACGGTGATTTCTGCCCAACCTTTACCCTCTGGATGGACGGGGAAACTCTGGGCGATGGCACAGGGGGTAAATTCCTATCAAGCTCAAAGTTCTCTGCCAGATTATTATCTATTCACCGATGCCGATATTGAACATTCTCCAGGGCATTTAAGCCAATTGGTTCGCAAAGCCCAAGGGGAGGATCTAGAGTTAGTCTCAGTGATGGTTAAATTACACTGTGAAAGCATTTGGGAACATCTGCTGATTCCTGCTTTTGTGTTCTTTTTCCAGAAACTCTATCCTTTTGCTTGGGTGAATAATCCTGGTAAATCTACGGCTGCGGCGGCTGGTGGTTGTATTTTAATTACTCCTGAAGCTCTAACCCGGATTGGAGGCTTGCAGAGCTTGCGCGATGCTCTGATTGATGACTGTACCCTGGCTCAAGCCGTTAAGTCTACGGGTTCCGGGCGCATCTGGTTGGGTTTAAGCGAGACAACTTACAGCTTGCGGGCTTATTCTAGTTTAAGGCCGATCTGGGATATGGTGGCTCGGACGGCTTTTACCCAACTGAATTATTCTCCTTGGTTTTTGCTGGGAACGCTGTTGGGGATGGGGCTGGTGTATCTGTTGCCCGTGGTGGGTTGGGTATGGGGTGTGGGGGCTGGTGTGCCGGTTTTAACAGCGATTGGCGGCTTGACTTGGGGCTTGATGGCGATCGCCTATTTCCCCACTGCCAAGCTCTATCACCAATTTCCCTTAACCGGTTTGGCGCTACCGGCGATCGCCTCCTTTTATCTGCTCATGACTCTAGACTCAGCTTTGCGTCATTGGCAAGGACGGGGTGGGGGTTGGAAAGGACGAGTCTATTAAATGGTTTTAGGAATTAAAACGTGATCGCCAAAAAACGGGCAACTCCGAAGCTGGTAAAGGACGACTCATAAAATAGCCCTGAATTGCATCACAATCATAGGAGCGCAAAAACTCCTGCTCCCCTTCCGTTTCCACCCCTTCAGCAATCACCTCGAACTTCAATCGGTGAGCCATTTGGATAATCGCCATTGTAATCGTCGCATTCTTCGGATTGCTATCAATGCCAGACACAAAACACCGGTCAATTTTGAGCGTATCAAAAGGGAAATTCTGGAGATAGCCCAAAGAAGCATAACCTGTGCCAAAATCATCAATCGCAATTTGAATGCCCATGCCTCGGAGTTGGCGAAAGGTATCTAGGGTTTGTTCCACATTTTTAACTAGCAAACTTTCTGTTAACTCCAACTTCAACTCTTCGGGTTTCACCCCAGTTGCTGCTAAAATTTCAATCACTTTATCCGTAAACTTAGGTTTAGTCAAATGACGACCCGAAATATTGACCGACATTTGCCAAGGGGGTAACCCCTGCTGTTGCCATAAAACTTTTTGGCGGCAAGCCGTTTCTAAAGCCCATTCTTCCAAATCAATAATAAAATCTGTCGATTCTGCTAAGGGGATAAACTCAGCCGGAGATATCATCCCTCGTTCTGGAGACTGCCAACGCATTAAAGCTTCTACTCCAATAATTTTCCCAGTTTTTAAACTGATTTGGGGCTGATAATAGAGACAAAATTCTTGATTCTTCAGCGCTTTTCTTAATTCTAGGCGTTGATCTTGTAAATATTGGGTTTGAGCGAGTTCTAATTGATTGACGCGATGGTGGAGAATTTCTAAAATCCCGTAAATTTCAATCGGATCGAGAACTTGAGATAAGCTGCTTTGGGTGACTAATCCTAATAATTCTCCCTCTTCCCCTGTAATCACTAATCGTCTCACCCGCAATTCTTGCATTTTTAGATGGGCTTTGGCAAGGGAATCTTCAGGGGACATGCAAAATAAGGGACTACTCATTACTTGAGCTGCCTGAAGTTGATTTAAGTCTAAATCAATGGACTGAAATTGAACAATATCGCGCTCGGTAATGATGCCTTTAGGAATGAGTTTTCCGGCTTCTTTTTCGGCAATCACCACACAGCTAATTCGATGCTGATTCATTAAGGAAGCCAGATGTAAAATCGAGTCTGATGGAGCAGCAAAAATAATGTTATAACTCATGACTTCCGATATTTTACGGAAGCGTAAAAAATAGCTCAGATTGAGGGCGCGACGGAGACTATTAACGGTGATAATCCCGATGGGATATCCATCAGAGTTGATAATGGGTAAATGGCGGATATGATAGCGACGCATGAGGCTATAGGCGACGAATAAATCCGTAAATTCTGACTCTTTGAGCGTCACCACATGGGTAGTCATCACATCCTTAATGCGTTGATGATTGATGCGATCGCCCGTTACGGCCAATTTGACCAGATCTCGCTCCGTGAGAATACCCACAAGCTGGTTATTCTCAAGTACCAGAACACAACTGGCAGGTTCCTGACTTAACAAGCTGGAGTCATAAATCATACTCACTGGGCAAGTATTTCCATAGGCTTGACTCATTTGCAAGATCGCCTCCGGTAGGGGAGTTTCCGGCCCAGTGACGATCGGTTCTATAATCGCTTTTTGAATATCAATACAGTTATAACTATCGAAGGCAAACATCCCTGTAACCGCTTGCACTTGCTCCTGCTCTAGCATTGCTGTACCACACCAATAATGACTAATTTGCCATAAAGTTTAGTTCGCTCTCCATAGAGATCAATTGCTATCAGCTTACCATCACTACACCTACCCTTACCCTGATAGATTAACCGCTTGTGATCGCCCTGAAAACACTCTTGAATCTGATAAAACACAGAGCGCTTACCCTCCACTGCCACTAAATCTAGAAACGACTCTAAACCCACCAATTCCCCAAACCGATAGCCAAATAACTGGGCTAACTGACGATTGGCATACAAAAATTTTCCCTGCTCCGTAAGAATATATAACCCTAACTGAGTTAAGGAATCTTCTGCGCCCGATGCTTCTTCTGAAGCCATTTCTGGCAGAGGAGGGGGTTCAACTTTTTGATACTCTACATACAGCCGCACATTATCCAACACCACCCCTATTTGTTCGGCTGTTTTCTCCATTAAACTCGCCACTTCTTCCGTAAAATATCCCGGTTGAGGATGCATCAAGGTTAAAATCCCTAAAAGGGTTTGACCGCGAAAAATAGGCACACCTAATGCTGAACGCACCAGATAAGGTTCATTGGGAAGGGTTAACCAGCGATCGTCAGTTTTGGTATCGTTAATTAAGCCAATTGTTCGATTATAATTCACCCAACCCGCTAATCCTTTATCTAAAACTTTGCCAATAATCGCTTGTTTTTCATCCCGAATGGTTGCCCCTCGCGCTAAGACACTGGCAACCACTGCTCCCTTTTGATCTAAGAAAAACAAGCTCCCTGCTTCTGCTTGGGTAAATTGAATGGCAATTTTCAAGGTTTGCTGTAATACCGATCGCAGCATTAATGAACCGGTTGAAGTCCGCATTAAAGTCGTAAAGGTGCGGAGCAGTTCGTTCTGAGCTTCAAAAGCTTGGCGATCCTGTTTCAGATCCCGAATCTCTTGATGCAAACGATGGAGTTGTGCGGTTAAGTTATCATTTGGGCGATCGCTCATTTTTCCTCAGTCCTAAAGTTAAGGCGTTTTTGCTGGCGCTGGAGTTGACAAGGTTTCCGGCGACCTATTAATAAAGGGTAGCGCACCTTGGCCCCCCATAACGGTTGGAAAGCGACCATCCCATTTTTCAATCGCTAGTTTTTGCAACAAAATCGGCGTTAGTTTTTTTCGTTTCAGTCTAAGAGATTTCATGATGGGTAAGGGGATTAAATGGGGAGTTCTGGGATACTTTCTAGAGAAGGTAGAATCCATAATTTAGAATCAACTGTACCTTCTGAGGCTTGATCGGCAGAAAGGCGATCGCAGCGTCGAGCAAAGGGACATTGGTTGCATTCACCGGATGTGACTGCAACTTGAGGAAAATCAACTCCCTGGATATAGTCCCTTAATCCTTGTCTGAGTTGGTGTAACAGTTGATTTAACTCCGTTTGAGTCTGTTGATGTTGCTGATTATTATACTTAAATTTTAGGGAGGTTGCTTGATTGTTTAATGAATTTTTACCTTTAACAAACCAGTAAGTCATCGATATCTGTTCGGGGGTATAATCACTGGTTTCGGCTAAGACAAAGGGATAAAGACGGGTTTGCCAATTTTGTTGGAGGCGATCGCTATTTTGGGGTTGTACATAGGTTTTCCAATCCATAATTTGGGCATCCTGCGATCGGCAAATCAATAAATCATAAATCACGGTCAGCCAATAGCCCTCAAACTCCAGAGTCCTTTGATGTTCGCTCTCCCGAAATCCTTCCCCATCAGCAAATAAGGCGGGAGCAGCAGCCATCAAGCTGTCTAAACTCTCTTTAAACTGGCGATCGCGCTCTAAAATGCCCTCAATGGGTAAGCCTAATTCTCGCTGTTGCATCAACACATGAAACTGGCTTCCCCAGTCCGATTTTTCCTGCTGCTCCACAGAAACTACATAAGGAATTTGTTCTAAAAAGATATACTGAAATTTCCGCCCACAGGCACTCAATATATTTAAATGTCCCTGAGACAGACGCAAGTTCAACTGTTCCATTTTATAACCTCATCTAATTGACATTCTCCCCCATTCCCCCATCTCCCCATCCCCCCATCCCCCCATCCTCTAACACCGAGCCAGCACAAATACACTCTCCTTATTGCCCCGATTAATTCGTAAATCTCGATCCAAATAAGTAATATCTAACCAACCTTTTTGGTTTTCTTCACTAATGGAAAAATCCACCGGCCAAAACTTTGCCCCCCCTTGTATTTTCTCGATCAGTTGTGAGGGATTTTCATAGCCTAAAAACCGTTGCAGTCCCCAAATTCCTCGATTAAAACGCACATTCACTCGGCGCTCATTGACTATGGAAAAACTGGCCCGCACGCTCACCAGTCCGTCTAAATAGGGCAAGCCATCGAGTTCACCAATATTGTAAACTGCCTGTTCATCCGCCCGAATACATTGATAAATCTGGCCCAGCTTATAGAAAGGAATGCGGTCAATATTCAATAACTCCTCACTGGTGGTATACAGCAAGCGCCAGTCCCCACTGAGCAGTTCGGGAACCTCCGTAGGACGAGGGTTGGGGTTGCGCTCTTCCAACTGCACTACAGAGGACAAAATGGCCTGTTTTTGCGTGGCTGAAGCTAGGATACCGCGATTCGTACCGGCGATCGCCTCTAACAAACGGTCTTTACCAATCATAATTTTCCCTAGGTCAAAAACCTCTTTAAGGAGTAACTCTGCTTATGCTAACAACTCTTTTCCCAGAATCCTGATAAACTCAAAAGAGATCAATATTACTCCTTTAATTTTCCCATTCTCTCGGCCATGTCTTCTAAATTTGTACCGATCAAAAACCCTTCCCTACGAGAAACCCCTCGCTCTCAACTGGCTCCCATTCTCCCCTCTCCTCCCACCGAGTCCCTGGTGGACTGGTTGGAACAAACGGGACGCATGTCTGCCCGCGATATCCAAGATCAGGATTTTTTAGATGATGATGTGGATATCTCCGAACTGATGGAAGGAGGAGATGATAGCTATGAGGAGGAGGATGATGCCATCGATGATGATGAGTAGGCCATAACTCATCGATTGAGTTATTTTGTCAGTGTGAGTGTGAGGAATAACCGTGGACGCGAAACTTAGCTTTGGGGGTTTCTCCTTTTCCTGGGGAACCCGCCTATTTTTAATCTTAGCTGTGGCTCTGGGGTTGACGGCTTTGACTCTAGATTTCCAGATGAATCAATTTTCTCAAGGGTGGTTTTGTCTGAGTCTGCCCTTCTTTACGGGTTTAATTGTAACTATCCTGGTGGGTGCTTGGGCTGTGCCTACTTTGAGAAAGATTAAAGCGGGGCAAATTATCCGCGAAGATGGGCCGCAAGATCATTTGAAGAAAGCGGGAACTCCGACTATGGGGGGGATCTTTTTTGTGCCGGTGGCGGTGTTGGTGGCGCTGATGGCTTCGGGTGGCGATCGCAGTGTTCTTGCGGTTTCTCTGGTTATTTTAGGTTATGGGGCGATCGGTTGGATTGATGATTGGCAAATTCTCCGCCGTCGCTCGAATAAGGGCATTTCTCCCCGGATGAAGCTGATTTTGCAAACCCTGTTAGCGGTGAGCTTTACTCTGTGGATGGCTCTGACGCAACCGGGAGATCTGACTACAGTCGCCCTATTTGGAGCCGTTAGCCTGCCTCTCGGTTTGCTCTTTTGGCCCATTGCTGCTTTTGCCTTGGTTTCTGAAAGTAATGCAGTGAACCTGACTGATGGTTTAGATGGGTTAGCGGGGGGAACCTGCGCGATTGCCTTTTTAGCCTTCGGCGTTCTGCTTGCCCCTACTTCTCCCAGTTTAATGATCCTCGCTTGCGCCCTCAGTGGCAGTTGTGTGGGCTTTCTCGCCTATAATCGGAATCCGGCTCAAGTGTTCATGGGAGATACCGGTTCCATGGCTCTTGGGGGCGGTTTAGCGGCGATCGCCCTTATCAGTGGTAACATCTGGAGTTTAATTATCCTCAGTGGTCTGTTCATCATCGAAACCCTCTCGGTTATCCTGCAAGTGAGCTACTATAAAGCCACTAAAGGCCCCGACGGTATCGGTAAGCGCATCCTGAAAATGGCTCCCCTCCACCACCATCTGGAACTCTCTGGATGGTCAGAAATTCAAGTGGTGGGAGTCTTTTATGGTGTTGTTGGTATCCTTGCCATTCTCAGTTATCTTTAGTCTATGCCGTAGGGTGGGTTAGGGAAGCGCGTAACCCACCGAATCAGAACAAAATTGGGCGATCGCACTGTAGAGCCATTTGATTGATATATACTTGAGTATAATTTTTACAGAATAGACAAAACAACACATAAGATGAATATTACTATCAAGCCAGAACAAGAGCAATTTATTCAATCCCAAATTGAACGGGGAATTTTTGCCAATGCAGAACAGGCGATAGAGGTAGCCTTACGCTTGTTAGAAGAACAAAGTAGAGGTTACGAAGAATGGGTAGAAGAAACTCGTGAAAAAATAGATGTAGGAGTGGCACAATTGGAACGAGGTGAAAAGTTTCCGATTGAAGTTGCGTTTGAAAGATTAGATCGAAAGATTACTAAATTACCTGAGAGTCAACAGTGAGTCAAAATTTTATTTCTTCAGAAGCACTAGCTGATCTAGATCAAATCTTCGATTATTTTGCCGCTAGGAGTGTAGAAGCTGGAGAAAAGTTTACTAGTGAATTCAAAAAAAAGTGTCAATATTTAACTCAATTTCCGAATCTTGGACGCAGCTATGCTGAATTCAAACCTAATTTACGGGGAATTCCAGTTATGGGATATATTATTTTTTACCAAGTTTGCGAAGAAGGAGTAGAAATTGTTCGGGTAGTGAGTGCTTATAGAGATTTAGAGTCTGTGTTTTTGGATGAATAAGAAACTCTAGAAATTTTTGTGTTATTCATAACTGCGATCGCAGCTTACCCCGCGATAACTTTATTACGATACCAAATCCTAGGGTAGGGGCGAAGCATTTGGGCGACAATTTATCACCTCAAACCCTAGATTTTTTGTCCAAATGCTTCGCCCCTCCATGCCTTGTCCCTACAAACACGATGTCAGGAACGTTTACGATGATACGGAACGTGAAATAAAATAAAATTATCCTCCACTGAAACCCCATCATGGTTATCCCAGAACTTGAACAACAACTCTTACAGCTTTCGCTCAATGATAAACTGTATATCATCCAACTGCTCGCCCAAAGCCTTACCGTACCTAATCAGAAAACCCCCCCTGACAAACCCAGTAAACTCTCAGAGTTTTTCCGTCAATCTCCTCTAACTGAATTTAGCGAAGAGCTGGACTTTAGCCGCGATCGCAGCTTACCCCGCGATAACTTTACCCCATGACTTACCTTCTTGATACCTGCCTGATTTCTGAAGTTGTTGCCAAACACCCGAATCAAAAGGTTTTAGATTGGCTAGATTCCCAAGTGCCAGAAACACTATATAATTATCTTATGACTAAAGTAGAAGAGGAATGACTTTAACTAACTACGACTTTAATGGTTTTACAATTAATTTATATGTTGATGAACAAGGAGATTGGCTGGCACATTTTCAAGAAATGCCTAATATTTCAGCCTTTGGTGATACTCCTCCAGAAGCTTTGGAGCAATTAAAATTGGCTTGGGAATTGGTTAAAGAAGATTATCAAGAAAAGGGTAAAGATCTGCCGATTAGCGATCGCCCTTCTGCCCACAAAACAGCGATCGCTATTAATCGGCGATCGCACTAAAACGTAGGGTGGGTTAGCGATAGCGTAACCCACCGAGTTTAATAATAGGAATGGTGCGTTACATTTCATTAACGCACCCTACAATATCTGACGATCGCACTTTTAGGTGATGAACCAGAAACTTAAATTGTGATCGCACTTTTCCCAGAAAAAAGCGATCGCAGCCTACCCCGCGATAACTCGGTTAAGGGTAGGGGCGAAGCATTTGGACGACAATTTATCACCTCAAACCCTAGATTTTTTGTCCAAATGCTTCGCCCCTCCATGCTATGGGTGCGTTACTTCGTTAACACACCCTACAAGATTCGGCGATCGCACTGAGGTAATTCTTTATTCCTGCGTCGCACGTATATAAACAGGTGGACCAAACCGATATGTTCCAGATGAATAGTATAGACTTACCCCATAGTCACCCATAGTCCTGGATATACATTGTTCCTTTTCGTTAGCCTCTAAAACTTCTTGTCTTACGTCTGATGGGTCTAATTCGCCGTCGTCGATGGTATACATTAAATCTAATGTAGCCCATGATGGCTCTACATTATATTTAGTAGTTGTGTAAAAGCAAAGCGTTATATTTCTCCCCGTGTCTCTTGGAACAAAGTCGACTCTCTCTTGAGGACCGAGAATCTGCTGTACTAATACGATCGTTTCTTCTGCTAAGGCTTCTTCTGCTAAGGCTGTACCGGCTAATCTAAAACAGATGCCAATAGCAGCCATTAAAACGGCTGGTAGTTTTTTGACAATACTCATAGGACAATACCTCGTTTGTTGAAATTTACGTTGATTGGTGGTTTTTTCTTCCCACACCTTATTATTAGACGTTTCCCAACCCCAATTTGGGACTTTTTCGAGTTACAAAAAATTTTTCTCCCCCAAAAAATCCACCCTCAAACCCTAAAACCCTTCCTCCCCTTACCCTTCAACCGCCGCAAACTCTTCTCAACTTCCCCACGCGCTGGATACAATAACTGCTGACTCAATGCACTTTCATAAGCCTGTATCGCCCCCAACTTATCCCCCAACCCCAACAAAGCTCTCCCTAACCAGTAATCAGCTATAGCCGGGTTAAACGCCCTCAATTTCTGGCATCCCTGACAAGCCACTTTCCACCATCGCTGACTAGCCCGAACATCCCCCATTACCCGATAACTCTCCCCCAACCACACCGCCCCAGGTACGGATTGCAGATAAGCCCCGGCTGGTAACAACTCCCATCCTATTTTCAACGCCTCCACTGCTTCCCGATGTTTCAGCGCCAAAGCTAACACCCGCCCATGACAAAACCAAGCATCAGCTAACTGAGGCTGTAGTTTTATACTCTGCTCCGAAACCCTACACCCTCGTTCAAACTCTTTAAAATATTCCACCAACACCCGCCCCGCAGTCGCCCAAACACTCCAGCGTTGAGGAAATCGTTTCAGCATCTCCTCGACTATATCTCCCAGAGATCCCCCTAAATCCCCCTTAAAAAGGGGGACTTTGATTGAATTCTCCTCCCCCTTTTTAAGGGGGAATTTGATTGAATTCTCCCCCTGTTTTTTAAGGGGGAATTTGATTGAATTCTCCCCCTGTTTTTTAAGGGGGAATTTGATTGAATTCTCCCCCCTTTTTAAGGGGGGCTGGGGGGGATCAAAAGATAAAATCTCACATAACCCCTGATAAATTGCACCATCATCGGCATACAGTTGATAAGCTTTCACCATCATCTGTGCTGCCTGTTGATATTTTCCGGTGTCGAACAAGCACCGCCCATAGTAATACCAACCATAAGGATAATGGGGATGTTCGGCGGTAAATTTGGCTAACACTTCCACCCCTTGCGCCCAATCTCCCCGCAGAATGTGATAATATGCCAGCGATTTGTGAGCCTCAGCGCCATGGGGAATTTGTCGCAGTAAAGCAGTAATCAGACTTTTCGTTTGTTTCCCTTCTTTACCAGAAACCAACCTCATCTGACAACGCTGCTCAATTTGTCGTTGCAGTACCCGAAAATCATTGGGGGCTAGAGCTATAGCCTTGCTCAACAGCCCTCTAAGGTCTGTTTTCAAACTCAGAGATCCCCCTAAATCCCCCTTAAAAAGGGGGACTTTGACTGAATTCTCCCCCCTTCTTAAGGGGGGCTGGGGGGGATCTGAATCTGGCGGCGAAGTTTGAAAACACGCCCTAGCTGCTGAAATATTCCCCACTGCCAGCAGTGCATCATAACTGTAAATCAACGCCACAATATCATCGGGGCTAATTGACAAAACCTGCTTCAAGGCATTTAACACACCCAGAGGATTTTCTAGCTGCTGATGCACCTGTGCCAAAGCCAGCCAGTGAACCACTTTTTCAGGCTCTAAACTCGCCGCTAAATTAAAAGCAGTAATTGCCGTCTCACTCTCACCCTGACAAACAGCAATCAATCCCTGAATATGATGCTGAGTCGCTGCATTTTTGGCATAAGACAAGGCATTTTCATAGACTTCTATAGCCTCTTTTTCTTGCCTCATGATCTGCAATATTTTCCCCAGTTGCAGCCGTACGCCCAGTAAATAAGGTTGTCGCTCAATCACTTGGCGATATTCGGTAACGGCTTTTTGCCAGTTTCCCATCTCGTAAAGCAAGTTAGCCAGTTCTAACCTTTTTTTCCAGCCTTGGGGATATTTCTGGACATACTTGCTTAAAGTTTTCAATTTCTGCTCTTGTCTAGTTGGCTTTTCTTCTAAGAAAAGGTGAACATTCATCTCTAGTTCAGAAGATTCCCCCAACTGTAGCAATGATGGGGCAATGTGTTTAGACATAATTGAGACTGTCGAATTAGGAGGAGCTTAACCCCCTCTCACTCCCCCTTAGTCAGGGGGAGGACTAGAGTTTCCCCCTTTTAGAGAAGAACAAGAGATCTCAGGCGAAAAACAGGATTTTTACCTGAATTATCCACCTATCTTTTCCGCAATTGCTTCCATGAGAGCGCTCATCTCTTCACTGTCTGCTTCCGAAAGTTGACCACTGGTAAGTTGATCGATTGCCCAGTCCATCAGAAAACTAAGACAAATACTAGCTTCTATATTGTCTGGAGGAGTGTTGCAGTAATCCAATAATTTTTGGCTCCTGTCTGCTGGATTTTTCCAGATCTCATCAGCGTCAGATAAAAGTTTATCTGCGCCCGGTTGTCCTATGAGATTATCCCTAAACGGGCCAGCCATTAACTGGGCATCTGGTGTCCGATTTAACGGACTAGGGGTGAGGCTTTCAGCAGAAACTTTAATGGCGACTGACTGATCCTCTCCAGATTTCATAGGGGTTGCAGCAAAGCTGACGACTGCTGTAAATGACCACAGGAGAAGGGTACTGAGTGCGATTTGGATTTTGGGCGATGGATTCATTTTTCGTTAAAGAAGATGTAATTAACGCATACGCTCTAAGCGGTTTTCTCTAACCACTCTTTCATTTAGACGTTTCCCAACCCCATTTTAGGAATTTTTCAAGTTACGGGCAAATTTTCTGGGCAAAAAAGTTTTTTTTACCCATACCTCCTTCATCTCCAGCCCCAAGGACTGACGGAATTGTACCAGTGATGGGGTAAGCTCTCTTGACAAAGCAAGGTGACTGGATAGCTAATGTCTTCATCCTGGCTAATTGTGAGCATCAGTGATTCCCCATTGAAAGAGGGTGACAGGGCATCTAGGGGCGCATCATCTTCCCCAGCAATATATTTGACTAAACGCTGTTGCAGGATTTTGCAGGCTTTTCTAACGCATTTGCGAACATTGTCTTCAGAGCAGGCGAGTTGCTTGGCAATATCTCGATAGGATTTATCTTGACAGTAGTACAATAGAAAAGGCACACGAAGTCTGGCAGGCAAGGATTCAATTTGATGGCGGAGATATAACTGCATCTCTCGCTCTAGAATATTGCATTCTGGAAATTCTCCCTGAGCAGGTAATCCTGGGCAATCTTCAAATTTAATCTCTTCAATTTTTTCAATTATTAGTGCTTCTCGTTTATTTTTTCGATGCATGTCCATGCAGACATTGTAGATAATTCGAGTGAACCAAGCTTTAGGATATTTAATTTTACCTTCGGCTTTTTGCCATTCCCTCCAGGCTTTGAACATTGCCTGACTCATAATATCTTCCAGATCGGTTGAGTTATATCTCATCCATCTAAGACAGCATTGGTAAAGATGCTTTTGATGGATTTGCCATTGCTGCCAAAACGCGGATTTTTTATATTTAGGTGGAGTAACTGATGGAGAAAACGATCGCGTTTTCTGACTTTTAGGATTAGGGTTTGCCATCGATGCACTGGGTTGTATTCGCAATGACGGATTCTAAGGTGATTTCTCTTACTATACTTCCTTAGATTGCCGAGTGCTATAGGTATGGACTTCAACTTGCAGCAAACTCAGTAAATTTCCGTTTATATGGGGCTTTAAAAGCTAAAACGATATCTTGTTAATGAGTAATTTCAGTTGGTATTCACCAATTATTCTTTGAATAAACCCGATCCTCCCTTTCCCTGAGTCAAAGGGAAAAGGGAAGATCGACAAACATTAGAGGATTAAATTGGCTTACGCTTCATCTAACGCAGCAATACCGGGGAGTTCTCTACCTTCGAGCAATTCCAAGCTTGCGCCACCACCGGTAGAAATGTGGCTCATTTGGTCAGCAACGCCGACTTTTTCCACTGCTGCCACGGAATCGCCCCCACCGATAATGGTAGAAGCACCGGTTTTAGTTAAAGCAGCTAAGGAGCGGGCGATCGCCTCTGTACCGACTGCAAACTTATCAAACTCGAACACACCCATGGGCCCGTTCCAGATCACTGTCTTACAATCAGCTAACGCATCCTCAAAAGTTTTCACCGAATCCGGGCCAATATCGAGTCCCATCCAACCATCAGGAATATTATCGACGCTCACGGTTTGGGAATTAGCATCAGCCGCAAAATTATCCGCTACCACCACATCAGTAGGTAACAACAGAGCTACCCCCCGTTCTTTAGCCTTCGCTTCCAAAGATTTCGCCAATTCTAGCTTATCTTCTTCCACCAAAGACTTACCGACATTCATCCCCCGCGCCTTATAGAACGTGAAGATCATGCCCCCACCAATCAGGAGCTTATCGCATTTTTCTAACAGGGTTTCGATCACGCCAATTTTGCTCGATACCTTCGATCCGCCAATAATAGCCGCCAAAGGCCGTTGGGGACTTTCGATCGCCGCTTGCAGATACTGGAGTTCCTTCTCAATCAAAAATCCAGCCACCGAAGGACTCAGATACTTAGTCACCCCTTCCGTAGAAGCATGGGCCCGGTGAGCGGTTCCAAAGGCATCATTGACATAGAGATCGGCAACCGAAGCCAACTTTTGAGCAAACTCTGGATCGTTGGCTTCTTCCTCAGCATAGAAGCGCACATTTTCCAGCAGCAGCACATCCCCATCCTCCATGTTAGCGACCGCAGCGGCCACCTCATCACCAATACAATCATTGGTTTTCTTGACCTCTTTACCCAGCAGTTCAGACAACCTTGCAGCCACCGGAGTCAAGCGCATGGATTCATTCACTTTTCCCTTGGGTCGGCCGAAGTGAGAGGTTAAAATAACCTTAGCACCCTTGCCCGTCAACTCTTGAATCGTAGGCAGAGCAGCACGAATGCGAGTATCATCAGTGATAGACCCATTATCCAGGGGAACATTAAAATCCGCTCGCACTAATACTTTTTTGCCAGAAAGATCAGATGCTGACAAGTTTGCTACCGTTTTCTTGGGCACAGGATAAACCTCCTTCAAAAAAAATCTTCGTTATGTTTTTGATTACGCCATCGTCCACATTGTATAGGAGTCCGTGTCTCGGAGGTAAGACCCATGTTTAAGACTGTTCTCTTTCCCATTAACAAAAGTCAAGAAACCCTAGCCGCCACAGAGGTGGTGATGGATATCGTCAAAACCTATGGCTCTAATCTGATTCTGCTCTCTGTGCTAGAGAACGAGATCACTGAAGAGGATGCGTCCAGAGACCCCATGATCTCCCATGACCAAATTGCTGAACTGCTCGGTAAGGTCAAAAGCGGCTTTGCTAAGAGTGGTATTGAGGCTAAAACCGTCGAACGGGAAGGGAAACCGGCCTTTACCATTTGTGATGTTGCTGATGAAATGGAGGTGAATCTGATTATCATGGGAAGTCGGGGGGTTGGTCTGACGGAAGATGGATCGAAGGATAGTATTACCAATCAGGTGATTAATCTTTCTCCTTGCCCCGTTTTGATTGTCCCTTAATGTTTCTGATACGCTCACTTTAATTATGATTCAATGGTATCCCGGACATATTGCTAAGGCAGAACGTTCTTTAGCTGAACAACTCAAGCGAGTTGATGTGGTCTTAGATGTTCGGGATATTCGTATTCCGCTCACGACGCAACACCCAAAGCTGAAGGAGTGGGTAGGAAGTCGGGAGCGCGTTCTGGTGCTAAACCGGATGGATATGATTGTGCCGGAAATGCAGGATTTATGGTTACAGTGGTTTACGGATCGGGGAGAGCAGCCCTATTTTACCAATGCTAAATTGGGTAAGGGTATTGCCCAAGTGACTCAAGCGGCGATCGCTGCTGGTACAGCGATGAATGAAAGGCGACGCAGCCGGGGAATGCTTCCCCGTCCCGTGCGAGCAGTGGTAGTAGGGTTTCCCAATGTGGGTAAATCTGCCTTAATTAATCGCCTCTTAAATCGTAAAGTTGTCGAGAGTGCAGCCCGTCCGGGGGTGACGCGGCAACTGCGGTGGATTAAGATTTCCTCAGATATTGAGTTATTGGATGCTCCTGGAGTAATTCCCGCGCAGTTAGAGAATCAACTCGATGCGGTGAAGTTAGCGATTTGTGATGATATTGGTGAAGCCAGTTATGATAATCAACGGGTGGCGATCGCCCTGCTGGACTTATTTTACCAACTCAATGCCCATGTCAGTACCTTAGAAAAACTGCGATCGCGCTATGAAGTCGATCCAGAGAACCTCTCTAGCGAAGACTATTTACATAACCTAGCCAAAAGCAAATACCTGGGAGACTTAGAGCGCACTGCCCGCCAACTCCTCAATGATTTTCGCAAAGGCAACTTAGGGTTATTTTCCCTCGAATTACCCCCTACATTCTAACTTCAGGGCCAGCACTCAGTACAATGAAGCTTTAAGTCTTCTCAAGCTCGCCTTAAGAGCAATGTAGGCTTTGCCCCATCTACCGCAGGGAGCCAATTCTCATGGCCGATCGGTTTTCCCATCCCCCCAAAACCATTCCTTTATCCATCTATATCCTTGTACCTGTCGTATTGCCCATCTTGTTTGCGATGACGTTCACCGGATGGCTCTCTTTGCGGCAAAATCATCAATTAGTCAAACAATTATCCCTGCAATGGATGCAGGAAGTGGCTAATCGTTTGGAAACCAGACTCAGCCAAGATCTCGGTTTTCCTCAAGAAATCCTCAACTCCTATGAAACCTTACCCCTAGACGAGGCGATCGCCTTATCCAATCAAAATTGTTTTTGGCCCCTCCTCAATAGTTTTCCCACCCTTCAAGGCATTTCCATCGGATTACAAGCCACTGGAGAACTATTAGCCATCCATCGCACTCAAACCGGTGACCTTATTTGCACTCAAGTTAACCGCGAAACAGACAATCGTTTATTTGCCTATCCCTTGAACGATCGAGGTGATATTCAAGAACCAGTTCAAACCTCTTTTAACTCCTATGATGTTCGCCAAGAATTTTGGTACAAAAATAGCCTCATTGAAGATCGACCAACCCTAAAAATAACACAACTTCCCTCCCGCTCCAATCCCTCAGTTAATCTACAAATCACCCAACCCTTATACAATCAAAAACAACAATTGTCGGGAGTAGGAAAAATTGATTTTAACCTAAACTATTTTGCTGATTATATTCAAAAAAAATCCCTAGAACTCTCCGCAGATATCCTAATTTTAGATGAACAAATAAAGCCTCTGATCTATTCAAAATCAACTCCCCAAAAACAAGAATTAATGGATTCCCATTTACTGCCTGCCCTTCAAAAGCATCTCCCCAGTAAATCCACTGAACCCTTACAAATTATTAGCCACAACCAACAAAACTATTGGAGTTTCAGTTTTGCTTATCCTTTACCAGGTGAAACCCAATGGTGGATTAGTATCATTGTGCCTGAAAAAAAAATCTTTCAAGCCGTAGAAATCAAGTGGCGTAATTACCTTTTGATTAATTTCTGTGCTTTATTAGTAGCGATCTCTTTGGGAAGTTTATTAATCAATAATGTCAGCCGTATTCTCGATCGGTTAAGTGAAAATGTAGAACTGGCAATCCAGGGAATTTTAACGCTTAAAATCCCCAAATCATCCATGGTCGATCCTCTTCAGCGCTTAATTAACAGTGCCCAAAAATTAGTAGATTATGGTTTTTGCATGATGGGGTTAATCACCGAGGAAAATCAACAGCTATTAAACAAAGTAGAATCGGGCACAAATTTATTAATAGAAGCGGTGGAAAAAGCAGATAAAGCCAACTTGAAGCTGCAACAATCACAATCCCTACTAGAAAGTATTATCAATAGTTCTATGGATGGGATTATGGCATTTCAAGCCCTCCGCGATCGGCGAGGTAGAATTATTGACTTTGAGTGGATTGTTAGTAATCAAGTCTGTGTCTACTTCTTCAATCTGAATACCGTTCATTTGGTAGGAAAATCTTGGCTTCAAGAAATCAATAGTCCTAACCTGAGAAGCTTATTCGATCATTATGTTAGTGTCGTCGAAACAGGGCAAACTCTAGAATTAGAATTTCCCTACGATCATGAAAATGAGCGGGCTTGGTTTCATGTCATTGCTGTCAAACTCGGCGATGGATTATCGGTTAACTTTCGAGATATCACCGATCGGAAAAAATCGGTATTTGAATTGCGAAAAATGCTTGATGAAGTCCACAAACTCGCCAATACCGATGGTTTAACTAAAGTAGCTAACCGTCGTCAATTTGATGAATGCCTCTATCAAGAGTGGTTGCGGTTAAAACGCGATCGCCTGCCCCTATCTCTGATTTTATGCGATGTCGATTACTTTAAGCTCTATAATGATACCTATGGACACCAAGCTGGGGATGAGTGTCTGATTCAAGTGGCCAGAGCCATTCAACATTCAGTCCGACGCGCTAGTGATATGGTTGCTCGCTATGGAGGAGAAGAATTTGTTGTCCTGCTTCCGAATACCTCAGAAGAAGGCGCAAAAGTAGTCGCCCAGTTAATTCAGTCTAAAATAGAAGACTTGCAAATTCCCCATAAAACCTCTAAAGTCGCTTCTACGGTTACCATGAGTTTAGGGATCTCTACATTGGTTCCAAGCGCAGAAGTCTCGAAAGAAAGCTTGATTGCTCTAGCGGATGAAGCGTTATACGAAGCCAAAAAGAACGGACGGAACCAATTTGTGGTCAAATCTTAAATGTCGATCCCGTAATGTAACAAGATGTTGCAAGTCTTTTAAAACTATTGAGAAATGGGCCAAAATCTCCTGGGGACTTTACCCTAGTTCATTAAATAATGTTAATCTTTCCCCATTAAACGATGAACAATCAAACCTATCGCCTCCATTGCACCCTCTCCTTTGGAGATATCTATGGACAAATCATTGTCTGGTTAATTGTAATTTTCCTGAGTTTAGCGGCAGCTCTAGCCCTGATGGGCGCGGGTAGTCCGGTTTATGCCTTAGCGACAGTGGGATTAATTCTCGTTCTTTCCCTACCCTTCCTGCTGTTTAGCTTTGTGACCACCTTACTCAACCATATTGAATTTATACCAGTTGAAGAGATAGCTCAAAAACGGCCCTCTCGTACAGGAACTGCCCAAAAGCCTGCCCAAGCTGCTGGCTAATTGATGCCTATTTGATTGCTGTAGGGGCTACTGGCCCCTCCCATGCCTGTTTCTTAACCCAGTTGGAGAAGATCGACTAAACCATGTTAGACCATGATGTAATCATTGTTGGCGGTGGACTGGCCGGCTGTCGTGCGGCCGTGGAAATTGCTCGCATTGATCCGAGCCTTAATGTTGCCGTTGTTGCCAAAACCCACCCAATTCGATCGCACTCGGTGGCCGCTCAAGGGGGGATGGCTGCTACCTTGAAGAATGTGGATTCTGAGGATAGCTGGGAAGCTCATGCCTTTGATACGGTCAAGGGTTCCGACTATTTGGCGGATCAGGATGCGGTAGAAATTTTAGCCCAAGAAGCCCCGGATGTGGTGATCGATTTAGAGCATTTGGGGGTTCTCTTTTCCCGTTTGCCCGATGGCCGCATTGCTCAACGGGCCTTTGGCGGCCATTCCTATCGCCGGACTTGCTACGCTGCGGATAAAACTGGCCATGCGATCCTGCATGAGTTGGTGAATAATCTGCGACGCTATGGGGTGCAGGTGTATCAGGAATGGTATGTGATGCGCTTGATCCTGGAAGAGGGAGAAGCGAAGGGCTTAGTCATGTACCATATGCTCGATGGCCGCTTGAAGGTGGTGCGAGCGAAAGCAGTAATGTTGGCCACTGGGGGCTATGGGCGGGTGTTTAACACCACTTCCAATGATTTTGCCTCTACTGGGGATGGGTTGGCGATGGTGGCTCAAGCGGGTCTACCTCTTCAGGATATGGAGTTTGTCCAGTTCCATCCGACGGGATTATATCCGGTGGGCGTGTTGATTTCTGAGGCAGTACGGGGTGAAGGAGCCTATTTACGCAACAGTGAGGGCGATCGCTTCATGGAAAATTATGCCCCTAGCAAAATGGAGTTAGCCCCCAGGGATATTACCTCTAGAGCCATTACCCTAGAAATTCGTGCCGGTCGCGGTATTCATACCGATGGCAGCGCGGGCGGCCCCTTTGTCCATCTCGATCTGCGCCACATGGGGCGGGAAAAAATTATGAGCCGCATTCCCTTTTGCTGGGAAGAAGCCCATCGCCTGGTGGGTGTGGATGCAGTGGAGGAACCGATGCCGGTGCGTCCCACGGCCCATTATTCGATGGGGGGTATTCCAGTGGATACGGATGGCCGGGTACGCAGTGGGGTAGAAGGGTTTGTAGAAGCCCTATTTGCGGCGGGAGAATGCGCCTGTGTGTCGGTGCATGGGGCGAATCGTTTGGGGAGTAATTCCTTGTTGGAATGCGTGGTCTATGGACGGCGGACGGGGGCGGCGATCGCCCAATATGTGCAGTCTCGTAAGTTACCGGACTTAGAGGAAGCACCCTATCTGCAAGAGGCGAAAGAACAACTGCAAGCCTTGTTAGAGCAACAGGGAGAACAGCGCATAAATCCCCTACGCCAAGCTTTTCAAGATGCCATGAGTCAATATTGTGGGGTATTCCGCGACCAAGAATCCATGGAACAAGGATTAGAAATTACCCAAAACTTGCAACAGCAATATGGCAATATTTATCTGGATGACCGGGGGTCTTTGTGGAATACGGAAATCATTGAGGCTTTGGAACTGAAAAATCTGATGGTGGTAGGACGGATGATCCTCACTTCTGCTCTCAATCGTAAGGAGAGTCGGGGGGCCCATTCCCGCGAAGATTATCCCCAACGGGACGATCCCAATTTTCTCAAGCATTCTCTGGTGTTTTATTCGGCCGCAGGGATTGATATTCAATATCGACCGGTGACTCTGACTCGGTTTGAACCGCAGGAGCGAAAGTATTAATTAGATTATCTGTAGGGGCGGGTTCACCCATATGTTCGTCCTCCCACCCAGATTTTCCTGAACCCGCCCCTTGTATCAGAAGAGAGTCGGCGATCGCTGATGGGGTGGGGCGGGTTTACGGAATTAATTTGTCGGTATCCTAGATTTGGGTATAACCCGCCCCCTACTTGAACTGACTAGGTTCATACATAATCTCAGGTGAGATTATCCGGATCGAGACCCAGTTGTTGCAGGCGTTCTCTTAATTGTTGAATCTTCTGATTTTGTTCCTCAACAACAGTTTCGGCTAGGTTTGCCCTCTCCCGTTCACGCTCGCGATCGGACTCAGCCTGATTTGCTCTCTCTTGCTCGCGCTTGGCTCTCTCTTGTTCGCGTTCGGCTCTCTCTTGTTCGCGTTCGGCTCTCTCTTGTTCGCGTTCGGCTCTCTCCCGTTCGCGTTCGGCTCTCTCCCGTTCGCGCTCGGCCCTTTCTTGCTCTAACAGAGCCACTTCTTCGGGTAACAAGATCAAATTGCCCTCTGAATCGTAAAAACGCAACCAGGGGGCATTTTCTTTCATCAATTCCCCTTGCCAAGTGCCCAACCATAATCCCAAACTTGCACACCATAACCACCCTTGGTCATTCGGGCTAATTTCCTCATACTTGCGGTTAGTACCTAAACGCCATCCCTGTAATGAGTTAGAGTCAAAGGGATTGTAGACAAAATAATCGCTGGTTCTAAAGGTTTGTTCGTATAACTTTTTCTTTTCATTGAGATCCTGTTGGGCGGTTGAGGGCGACATCAATTCAACAATGACATCAGGATAGCGTCCTTTCTCTTCCCACACGATCCAACTGCGGCGTTCTAGGGTTCCATCTACATTTAAGACAACAAAAAAATCCGGCCCGCGAAAGTCTTTGTTTCTGACTTGTGCGCTACTGTAATAGACGAACATATTGCCACTACTATAGTAATCATTGCGTCCTTGATAAGCCTGGTGCAAGGAGGCAATCAAGACATTCATGCCGATGCGATGGCGATTGCTTTCCAAGGGTTCTCCGTCGTCATAAGGTAAATCGGTGGGCGGAAGGGGAATGACTTCTTCTTTAAGGGTTTCGGTTTGAGGTTGTTGTTCATCTATCAATTGAACCGACATTGTTTTTTTCCTCAATACTGAACTTATCGTAGTATAGCACTATGCCTGGAGATCGCCCTTTTCCCCGCCTCGAATTTTTGCTAGGGTATAGGGAAGGCGGCTGAGGACTATACAGCGCTTCACGCGGTAATTGGGTAATGGGAAAACCATAAGAGGTAAGCGCAGATGGCTGTTCCGAATCTGAAACTGATGGAAGCGGTGGAAAATCTGGGCTACCGGGTAACGGTAGGTGATGTTGCCGCTAGTACGGGGTTGAATGTGGAGGAAACGCAACAAGGACTCTTGGCTCTGGCTGCGGATGTGGGGGGACATCTCCAGGTGGCTGAGTCGGGGGATATTGCCTATCAGTTTCCGAAGAATTTTCGCATGATTCTACAGAGTAAGTTTTGGCGCTTGCGTTGGCAAAAGACGATGCAGCAGATTGGGCGAATTTTGTTTTATCTGGTGCGGATTTCTTTTGGGATTTTGCTGGTTTTGTCTTTGGTCTTGATTTTGGTGGCGATCGCCGTCATTGTTATTAGCGTGCAATCTGCCCAAGACGGAGATTCTGATAGTAGCAGCGATCGCGGGCCATCGGTGCGTTTCTTTTGGTTTCCCCTAGATTTAGCCGATTGGTTTTGGTTCTTTTCTCCGGATTATTCGAGTAAGCAGCCTCGCCAATCCTCCGATTCAGAAATGAACTTTTTAGAGGCGATTTTTTCCTTTTTATTTGGAGAGGGTAACCCCAATGCCGATTTAGAACAACGCCGTTGGCGAGCGATCGCCGCAACGATCCGTTCTCGTCATGGCGCTGTGGTGGCTGAACAACTTGCTCCCTATTTGGATGATTTAGGTAAGGGCTATGATTTGGAATATGAGAATTATCTATTACCGGTTTTAGTGCGTTTTAATGGTCGTCCAGAAGTAACCCCAGAAGGGGGCATTGTTTACCAGTTTCCCGATTTACAAATTACCGCAACGGAGGAAGACGAGGACAAAAAACAGGATTCTTATCTCAAAGAGAAGAAATGGCGCTTTAGTTCGGCTAGTTCCAGTCAAATTATGTGGGCAATTGGCTTAGGAGCAGCGAATTTGATTGGCGCATTAGTGTTAGGCAGCTTATTATCCGATGGCACAGTTGCTGCTCAAGTGGGGGGAGTTGTGGCTTTTGTTGAGTCGATTTACGGAATTTTATTAGCCTATGGTGTGGGATTTTTAGCAATCCCCCTGGGTCGCTATTTGTGGATCGGACAGGCGAATCAGAAGATAGAACAACGCAATCAAATGCGCCGCGATCGCCGTTCTCTGCTCCGTCATCCTAACGCAGAAGTGCAGCAGAAACTCGACTATGCCAAAGGTTTGGCTAAAAAAGAGGCGATCGCCCCCGATCATCTCGCCTATACCACCGAAACCGATATCCTGGAGCAAGACATTGACCGACTCGGAGACGGCGATCGGGTATAAAGTTTGAAGATTTATGACAATTTTGGCGATCGTGCATAAAATAGCCTTCATTTTTCTGAGATCCCTATAGAGGCACTTATTAATGAGGTGAATGTTATGAGTCAAGAATTTATTAACCGAGTTGTAGAGTTAACCAATCTTCAGCGCAGTCAATTCGGTTTAGCTCCTTTGGTTCTGAATGCACAGTTAACCCAAGCTGCTCAAGTCCATACTCAAAATATGGCCTTTCAGGACTTTTTTAGTCATACGGGTTTAGATGGTAGTTCTGTTGGCGATCGTATCAACGCTACTGGATATCAAGCCTCTACCTGGGCAGAAAATATCGGTACTGGATATCAAACTCCAGAACAAGTGGTTGATGGTTGGATGAATAGTCCCGGACATCGAGCCAATATTCTCAATGCCAATGTACGAGAAATCGGAGTGGGTTACTTTTTCTTAGCTAATGATACGGGTAATGTTAACTACAATTACTATTGGACGCAAGTTTTTGGGAATCCTCTCAGTGGTGTTGTAACCCCTACCCCTACCCCTACCCCAGTTAATCCCGCTAGTCCCTTTAACCTGGGAACTGATGCCAATGACCAAATCACGGGAACGGCAGGTAATGATACTATTTTAACCCTAGGGGGAGATGATATCGCCACGGGTAATAGTGGTAACGATTATGTCAATGGGAATCTAGGAAATGACCAGGTTGCCGGAGATGCCGGTAATGATTCTGTGCGTGGGGGACAGGGCAATGATTTTGTCACTGGGGGAGAGGGGAATGATTTTGTGTTTGGCGATCGCCAAAACGATCAAGTCTTCGGCGATAATGGCGATGATATCCTCTATGGTGGCCAAAACGAAGATTATCTCGATGGTGGAGCAGGTAACGATATCCTCTATGGAGATCTGGGTTCAGATGTGATGATTGGAGGCGCAGGAAATGATATGTTTGTTCTGCGTACCGGTGCTACCGATTTAATCTTTTACGACGATGCTGAAGATTATATTGGCTTAAGCGCAGGGTTATCATTTAATAGTTTAACCTTCAATTCTGGCAGTGGAGAATCAGCCAACGCCACCCTAATTTACCTCGCTGGAACTACCGATATTTTAGCCATTCTCCCCAATATTGCACCCAATCAACTCGATCCGGGAGATTTTGTTGCCGTCTGATCGAATTGGCTTAAGAGAAACTGGGGTTCTCTAAAAACCTTGGTTTCTCAATTACAGCCGTTGTACTGGGGAAATGGCAGCTTCTGGAGAGTCTACACGATAGAGGAGATCGGGAGAAAAAAAGTGAGCTAAAGTTGGCGATCGCCCAATCGCTTCAAAAAAGATTGTCGAGCAGCTAAAATATCGGGAATCTGCATACACTCTGCTAGTACCGACAAATCGAGATCGGGTAAAAATTGACTCTCTTGGGCGCGATCGTATCCGCTCAAATCCGATCGCAGCAGGTAGAGCGACAGGCGATCGTTTTGCCAAAACCAAACCTCTGGGATACGAAATCTCCGATACTTCTCTAGCTTACAGCAATTTTCGCTGCTATGCGGTACATCTAGATCCCCCTGAATCCCCCTTAAAAAGGGGGACTTTCCTATTCCCCCCTTTTTAAGGGGGGCAAGGGGGGATCTTTTTTTGCTGTACCTCATTACCCCGCAAAACGCTGTATCAATACCACCACTGGTGAAGACGACTTCAATGGCTAAATCCGGATAGGGTTTATCCTCTCCAAAACAATAGGATTCATCGGGACTAAATGAAGCACCTCGTTCTTCGGCTTCGCAGGTGGCATTCCCGACGGGGAAAAAAGGAATCCCCATCTCAAAGAAATAGACTTCTAATAAAATCGCAATTAATTTCTTAATCCGTTCGTGTTGTCGGCTGGTGGTCATAAACTGAATATAGCCATCGACATAACTAACCTTTAAACCAGGGATCTCTTCTACCCAGATTTGCAGGGTTTTGAACTGCTGCCAACTGTGACATCCAGGAAGGATAAGCTGTTGTTCGCCAGTTGTCTCTACAATAGATGACATCATGACCTGTGTCCTGAGATAAACTTTGTTCTCGATCCAATCATAATGTGGATCGCCAAGATATTGCCCTCTCCCTTTTATGCCCGCAGGAAAATCCCTCTCCCACAGGAGAAGCGCCACCCTGAGCGGAGCCGAAGGGGGGTTGGGGGATGAGGGTAACTTTTGAAAATGCTATATTTCCCACAATCATGAATGCACCTTTTTTTCCCCAGGTTTCGGTTATTGTGCCGGTGTATAACGGTGAGGAGGATTTACCGGAGTTGTTGCAGGGATTTCGGCAGCAGACTTATCCGAGCGATCGCCTAGAATACTTAATTGTAGATAACGGTAGCCGCGATCGCACCTGGGAAATCCTCCAAGCTGCTGACTTGCCCAACCTTAAACCCCTCAGTCAAACCCAGATCCAAAGTTCCTATGCAGCGCGAAACCTCGGCATCAAAACCGCTCAGTATGACATTCTTGCCTTTACCGATGCCGACTGTCGCCCCCAACCGCAATGGTTAGAAAACCTGGTTCAACCCTTTGCCAAGCCAGAAATTGGTTTATCTGTCGGCGAAATTATTGCTCTTGCTGGTAACACTCTACTGGAACAACACGCCGATCGCCAAGAAACCCTCTCCCAAAAACATACCCTCGCTAACGCCTTCTGTCCCTATGGACAAACCGCTAATTTAGCCGTGCGTCGCTCTATCTTCGAGCAAGTCGGATTATTCCGTCCCCATTTAACCACGGGAGGAGATGCGGATATCTGCTGGCGTATTTTGCGCGAAACCGACTGGAAACATGAATTTGTCCCCGATGCAACCGTCAAACATCGCCACCGTCGCACCCTCAAAGAACTGCAAAAACAATGGTATCGCTACGGGGAATCTAACCGCTATCTACATCAACTCCATGGGGTAGACTTGATGCGTCCCCTGACTCTCAAAGAAACCCTCTATCGGATGATGCGCTGGATGCTCAAAGAAGTCCCCCTCACCAGCGCCAAAATGCTCTTAGGGAGGGCTGATATTGTAGACTTAGTGAATACTCCTTTGGGGTTGTATATGTTCCAAGCCAGAACCCAAGGGCAAAGGTTCTCTGATCTGCCGGAAAATGCCCGCTATATTGAACCCCTCTCCCCCAACTCGTAAACCATGCGTTCATATACCCTGTTAGCCTGCGCGAAAATTAATTTATATCTGGAGATTGTCGGCGATCGCGCCGATGGCTATCATGAATTGGCTATGATCATGCAAAGTGTGGATTTGTGCGATCGCATTCATATCGAACCCTCCGGTACAGATAGCATTCGCGTCACCTGCAACCATCCTGATGTTCCCTGCGACTCCAGCAACTTAGCCTATCGTGCGGCAGAATTAATGCGCTCCGAGTTTCCCAAATACTTTGCTCGGTATGGGGGGGTAAATCTTCGTATTGATAAACACATTCCTGTGGCTGCTGGGTTAGCCGGAGGATCGAGTAATGCGGCGGCTGTATTGGTGGGGATGGATTTATTATGGAATTTGGGCTTAACCCAGGGAGAATGCGAGGGGTTAGGGGCCCTTTTGGGGTCAGATGTGCCTTTTTGTATCCGAGGGGGAACGGCTTTAGCTACGGGAAGGGGGGAAAAGTTATCTCCTCTGCCGGATCTGGATCAACTCTATGTGGTGTTGGCAAAATATGAAAGTGTAAAAATCTCCACTGCTTGGGCGTATCAAACCTATCGTGCTACCTATGAGCAGTCCTATATTCGCGACCCGGAACATATTGAGTCCTATGGTCAAAAAGTCCATTCTGGGACGATGGTAAGGGCGATCGCCAGTAAGAATCATCCTATCATTACCGAAGAATTGCGGAATGATTTTGAAAAAATTGTTTTACCCGAATATCCCCAACTGGTGACGCTCAAACACCGGTTTATGGAAGCGGGAGCCATGGGTACACTGATGTCTGGCTCCGGGTCTACCGTATTTGCTCTTACGGAGTCTAGATCGGAAGCCGAGCGAATTAAAACTTACATTGAACAAGAATTGCATCATCCCGATCTCAAGTTGTGGGTGGCTCAATTTTCCCCTACAGGCATTAAAGTGAGTGAATAGTAACCATGACTGAAAACCAGAAACCCCCGATTTCCAGCAATGTTACCCCAGTGCGCTGTTTAACCGGCGCTCTCATGAGTGGGGCGATCGCCTCCTTTCTCTATTTCCTCTCCCTATCCATTATCCAGACTTTTGCCAATAAGCCCCTCGCAACCAAGAATGCGATCGCCCTCAACATCGGCGCAGCCGTCCGTACTCTTGTCATGGGAATGGGATTATTAGCGACTGGCGTATTTGCCTTAACTACAGTAGGATTAATAGCCCTAGCCATTCAGCTCACCTTTCGCAAAACCAGTGCCCATTAACTCAATCCTTCTTGCTGTTCTCTGCGGCTCTGTGGTAAACATCCTTACTTCTTATTCCAGTTTTGCCGCAATTTCCTCTAAAGACAACTCTTGAGGTCGAGGAATTTTACAGGTAGAACTGTTGCCATAGGTATACTCAGGATCGTGAATCATCGCCAGGGTTTGATAAATATGGGAACGATTAATCTCATCGGGTAAAGTTAAACCAAACTCTTTCAAACAATCCGCTAATTTGAATTGATAGAAAAAGATTCTTTCCCCTTGCGGTCGCTCAAAAAATCCCCAATTGAGTGCCATTCCTACTGCGGCTCGATAGGGATCATTTTTCAATTCACCCAGATTCTGGGGCAAATCTTCAGGATTAATCTGATTCCCAGGAGTTCCCAGATAGGTATAATTATTGGCTTGCATGGCTGACCAAAAATCCGGTTTATGCCGCCAATCTTGGATAATTTCAATATTTACCTGAATGTTCGGATCGCCCTGATAATAGTTCCAAATTGCACTCATGGTATGGTGAGAATCGACCATATAAAATTGATTGCCTGGCCCTAAAACAACCGGTACTTTTTCATCCTTTACATAATCTTCAACACTGGCATATTCAGTAGATTCTCCAAGCTCAATTACCTTTAAAGAAGCGACTTGATATTGCACTTGATACTCACCTACAACGGGTTGTGTGGGATGTAAATCAGCGATCGCAATCTGGCATTCTAGAGGGCTTCTCAGTTGAGGGGGACGGGAGGGACAAGGAGAAATTTTAGCATCTGCGGAAGGAGGGATCAGAAGGGATAAACCGATTACGGTTAGGGTAAGGCACAAAAGCCAAATCTTTTTCACAGTCAAACTCGCCAAGTTATGGACATTTTTACAGGGTAACGGTGATGCTCCCATCCGTCAAATTACAGCGCTTTGCGCTGTGATGGGGGGATAGGGGAGATAGGGAGATAGGGGGAAAATAAAAGAAACTCATGGCTTAAATTTCGCTGGCTCCCTCTGCATTTTCCTCTACATTTAAGGTGTCTTGATAGGGTATTTCTTCCCAAAGAACACGATAAACTTGTAGGGGATCTTTTTTGCCTTTGACTTGTACAAGAGGTAAACACTCTACAGGGATTTTCTTGGACTTGAGTTGGGCTAGAGTGCTGGCAGAAATGAGGATTTCATTGGCTTTCGCTTCACTACAAATGCGACTAGCTACATTCATCGTATCACCAATATGGGCATATTGAATGAGCCGTTCTGTACCAATATTTCCAGAAGCGACTCGTCCTGTATTTAAGCCGATGTGAATATGAATGGGATGATGATTACGGCGTTGACGCTGGATATTCAGCCGTCTGACTGCCCATTGCATGGCAATCGCCGCTTTAACGGCTCGTTCTGCATCATCCTCTCGTTGGTAAGGTGATCCCCAAACCGCCACTAAGGCATCTCCAATATACTTTTCTAGGGTTCCTTCGTAGGGAAATACAATTTCTTCCACCATCATGCCGAAATATTCATTGAGCATTTCAATGACTGCGCGGGGAGACATGAGGGAAGACATCTGAGTAAACTGACTGACATCGGAAAATAAGGCGGTAACTTCTGTATCGACAATTTTATTGAGGTTGCCTTCTTCCCGCAGTTTACGGCTGACAGCTTTGGGGAAAAACCGCTCTAGTTTGTCCCGCAAGACGGCTTCAGATTCCATTTTTTGATACAGTTGACTATGATCGATGGCGATCGCCGCCTGATTCGTCAAAGCTGTTAAAAATTCTACATCCTCATCGGAATAAACATTGGCTAAGGACAAATTATCCACATATAACACCCCAATTACTGTATCGCGGGGTTTGAGAGGGGCACAAATGGAAGCATGAATACATTGACTAATAACCGAATCCGAATCACTAAACCGACGATCGATTTGGGCATCTGCTGTCATAATGGTTTGTTGCTTTTCACGGACAAAATCAGTAATTTTTTTACTATAAAACTGATAATCTGCGTGAATACCAGGTCGAGAATTAACCGCTTTAACTTGCAGTTTTTGAGTTTGGGGATTAATCAATAAAATTGCCGCTCGATCGATCTGCATTAAATCTAACAGAATTTCTAAGATTTTCTTGAGTAATTTATCTAATCTTTCTGGATAAGAAAGCTGTTTACCCACTTCTAACAAAACTTTAAGCTTATCTTCTTTGCGCTTTTGTTGATCTTGCTCTCGCAATTTCAGTAAGGATAAAGATCGTTCATTATCCGATAATAATTCAGGCATTCCCCCAGGGTTTTGATTGACCGAGAATTCTTTAATAATGGTGCGATTTTCTCCTGGTTCTAAACCTGTTTCTTCTTCCACCACTTCCAGTTGCTCTCGATATTGAAATCCCACTTTTCCGCAACGAATAATATCCTTATCTTTGAGCCATTTTTTTTCAATTCTACTTTCATTAATAAAGGTATGATTACTACTCTGGAGATCGCAAATCTCTACACCACTAGGTGTCCAGTTAATTTCTGCATGATGGCGAGAAATACTAGCATGACTAATCACGATCGTATTATCGAGCGATCGCCCTAGGGTATTGGTTCCCCAACGTAATTCATAGAGTTTTTCATCCTGACTATGGGGAGCGTAGATTAAGTACGGCATAGTGTTCTTAAGCGGGATGATAAGGGGTGGAGTAAAACCATTGAATTAATTTCAATTAAAGTTGCAGGGAAATTTATTCCCAAGTATATGCGATCTAAATAGCTTTGGCAAATAGGGTATACTGACGTATGGGTTGGCTATATCGTTGACTGATGTTCAAGGATGAATTGCCCTCATACATCAGAGCATGAATTACCGATTTATAGCCTAATTTTTGGGCAATTTGATGACATTGAAAAATCAGCAAACTTCCGAGTCCCGCATAGTCTCTTTGGGGTAATATAGCCACTGTCTTAAGAATGAGGGTATCTATGGGTAGCTTCCGTTGTCTTAAGCAAAAATCCGGAAGAGCAAATAAAAAACCAACAATTTTTTTTCTCTGTTCAGCTAATAATACTAATTCTGGGTTAATATAGGCACGGACAGGGTTATATTGGGCCATGAATTCGGACTCAGAAAGGGGGGTATATAAGAAATTTTGCTTAAATGCAACCCTAGACACTTGATAAATTTGATGCAATTCTTGCTCCCAATTTTCTAAATTAAGGGGGCGAATCTTGATATCGAGTTTTTTCAGGCGATCGCCCACTCGCTCTAAGCGGCGATCGCCCTGATTTAAATCGGTGACTAGGGCAGAATAATAGCAAGCTAAGGGCGTAAATCCAGCTTGTAAAATCTGTTCCACATAGTTATTAGGATTATCGGGTTCCAGAAAGAAAGGGGGATGCTCTCCTCGCTCTGTAATCCAGCGATAAGTGCGCCAGGTATTGCCATCCATGGGCGCAACAGCTAAGGTACAATTTTGTTGGGCTAAAATCTCTAGGCTATGACTCCATAAAGCTTGAGCGCTTCGATCGTCTTGAGCAGAATAATGACCGATTAATCCCAAGGTTTCTTGGTTGTATGTTGGCGCATTTTTCCACCAGAGTGAACAGCGAGCCACTAATATTTGATCCTGCAAAACTGCCAGATGGAGATCGGGTTGATGTTGGCTAAAAAGGCTTGAACTTAAAGCAGTAATTCCATCGAGACTGGCTAAGGTTTCTAGCTCAGAGGCTTTCTGGATTAAACGATATTCGTACATAGAAAAATACCTATTACCTATTACCCATTACCAAAATGCTTAAACTAATCGCCGATCCCAAGGCAACGATCGCTGATCGCCCGATCCACATCCAAGTTTCATCCAGATCTCGGTAATTGGCTTGTAGGGTAGCAAAGGCAATGGCAATCAATCCCAGGGTAACGAATCCTTCTCCAGCGTAGGCGATCGCCTCACCTGCCCACCCTTCAATCCAGAGAAAGGGTACAAAAATTAACCCCCAGCCCTTCACGACAGAACGCCCGATAAACGCTCCATTGGGCAATTGAAGATGAGTTTCGGGTGTGGCAATATCAATGATGGCTAGATGAGCCGCAAATGCCAGGGTATAGGGATAAAAATACAGGGGTTCACCCATGATTTTACCCACCAATAACCATAAAATTCCTGTCGAGCCAATACTCAATACAGCACGCATATCATGGCGACGTTCCCGGTATTGTGCAGTCCAGGGACAGAGCAAACAATAGGCTAGAAACAAAATAACCGGGGGAATAAACCAGCGCCAATCGGCTAATATCCAGGTTAAATATCCAAACCAAGCACTCCCTAAAACGGCGCTATCATTGAGGGTGGTTCGATGTCGCCAACTCAGGGTTAAGATCCCCACAATCAGGGTGAGCATGAGTCGAAAACTGAGATCGGGGATATTCATTGGCAGAAATAATTGTAACATGATCAATCCGCCGACAGGAATAAATAGATTATCCAACCCTTCCCAGGCGATCGCCTCTAATACCATCACCTGCAAGCCTAAAATTACGCCAATTAATAAGCTCTCAGCGCGTCCTGTATTCGTGAGCAATAGTAAGGGAATATGGGTGCTTAAAAAAGCGACGGTGAAAAAGGCGATCGAACCTTCCGCGCTTTTACGTCCTTCTGAGGTACTATAGGTGTGTAATCCATAGCTAACCCCAATGAGGGCTGCGACTGCATCTCCGAGGGTAAGCAGGAGCATTGGAATCAGATAGTAGACGAGATTACCTTGGGACAAGGTAAAAACGATGGCAACCGATAAGGGAAAATAGACTTCCCCCCAGGAGCTACGACCCACTCCATCAGTGACACTACCCAACTGTTGATGAAAGTAAGGGATAAACTTAATACTGCATAAAAAGGCGATCGCCCCCATAGCCAAACCGATCACCGGCAACGGAGAATCAAATAACCAGGGAAAGCTCAAGGTAACCAACCCCATCCCCACATGAAGCAATTTACGCACCCATTCCGGATGGGGAGATCTCCAACGCTGATAACTTCGCAACAGCATCATCAATCCCCCCAGAATGGATAAGACTAAAAGTACGCTAACCCAAGCTGGAAACATGGCTCATTCACAGCTTTTTACAAAAAATACCGATTTTTCTGCAAAATCCCTAATTTTAGATCCTGAACTGACAAAAATTTGGCTTCAAATAAGGCTAACATATCTTTTGCTTGAGGATTACCACGGGATTCACCTCTCATCCCCATGGCAATAATTAAACCACAATAGCCTTGAGTTTTACGACACTGAGCTTCCCAATTTTCTCGGTTTTTCTGGTGTGCAGAAGTGATTTCAAATTCATCAAATAAGTATAAATCTCCATCTCCAGTTTGGAGAATCCCCAGATCTAATGTAGTTTCTGTATAGGGATCTTCTCCTAAATTAAATCCAATGCCATACAAGCCATCAAACAGTTCTAAATCCTGAATTAAAATCTTGGCATTCTGTTTACTGGTTTGAATAATAACTATAGGTAATCCTTGTCCCACACCTCGAATTTCTTCTGGTGCAGCAGGATGAAACTCAATTTTTTTATGAATAATTTCCCAAGTTTCCCAAGACAGAATATCCAGACGACAGAGGGCATTTTCCGGAATCAAATCATCTTGTACTAGGGGGAAATTGACCTCTTTATCTTCTTCATTCGCTTCTGAAGATTTCATCATGGCATCGAGTTCTAGGGCAACTTCGGGCAGGGTTTCCACTTTAACCAATAAGGAAGATTTTTGATCTTCATCGGTTTTGGGGGGAGAAATGCGATAGCGTTGCTCGACAGATGTAAAATTCTCTAGATCCAGGGAATTCCGAGTGGATTTGAAGAATCGATGTAAGGCTTCTAGGGCAACCATTATGGCTACCGGTTCTCGATCATATAAGGTAGTGCGTAAGCCTTCGAGGGGATGAATTACGCCAAAAGAGGGTTCAATTTCTGACCAAGAGAGCAGATCTAGAATACATTCTTCTTCAGCTAAATCGGCGAAGGGAGACTCGTCTTTTAGGTCGAAGGTGACAAAAAAACAGTCTTGATGAAACAGAGCTGTTTCTATGTCTTCCATGGTGTTATGGTCAATTACTGCTTGACGAAATTGTTTGAGAGAGTCGAGGGAACGGTAGAGCAAAATTCCGTATTCTTCACCGAGCATTCCCAGGATCGACACATAAAAGTTTTCAATGTCCCATTGATTCAGTTGTACAGAGAGAATTTGATGTTCGGCTAGGGTTTGCCAGGGTTGAATTTGCCAAATTTTTTTGGCGCTTTTGGATAGCGAAGTTAGATATTCTGGAGCGATTTGGGGGGGATGTTGGGCCACTTCTTGGGCCATCTGTTCAAAGAGATGATCGATGAGGGGGAGTTGGGGCCGATATTCAATGACAATATCGAGGTTTTGCAATACGCCTCGGAGATAAAATTGGATTTCGCGATCGCAGACTACAATTTTTTGGGGCCGGCTGGGTTGACTAGGAGCTGAGGGTGCTTCCATTGCTTTGATCAATGCTCGGACAATTGCCTCTGGGCCAACTTGAGAATTTACCATTTCCATTGATCTGACTGCCCCTTCTGAGCCATCCACCCATAAAATGCATTCAGGAGGAGACCCACTCGGGCCCGATCCTGGCCGTAGTGAAATCGGTAGAGCGCGGCGTTCTCCTTCCCAAATACTCTCTCCTGGTTGAGGTAGCTGTTGAAGACGGCGACAGGTGGAGGGGGTTAGGGTGATCATAGGGTTGTGTCTAGGAATGGCCAATAAATATCTAGGGTTGATATCAACTCTAGATCCTGATTTTAATGGCGATCGTGTGGCTCCTGACAATTCTCCCAGTTTTGCCCCTTGCCCAGATGGTTCCTAGATACTACCCTATTATGCTGATAACCGTCTCTTGATAGGGGATTTTGGCTCTCACCCATCCCTTGGTCTAGGGGACTAATCTAGGGAAATGACATCTACATCAACGGTATTTTGGGGTTCAGTTCCTTCCCCCGAAGAGGCAGCAGTGGAGGATGCTTTGGCTTTCACTCGGTCTAAAATCAGTTGGGAGACCTCGGAGAGCAAAATGACCATAACGGCTACATCGTCAATTTGACCGGCGATCGGAAATACATCGGGGGAGATGTCTAGGGGACTGAAAATATAAACCAATGTCCCTAGAATAATCCACCAGCGATATTGGGGATTCCGAATCATGTTTCGATACCAGGTATACAGGGATTGAATGGGATTACTCATAAGATCTCTTTCTCTCATTGACTCTATTGTGGCAAACTCTTATCCTAAATGCGGGTAAGGATTTCCTCACCTGCTTCAATGGCCCATAAAAACCCAATCATCAACTCCGAAGACCCTAAAATGTAAGACAATCGAAGAACACTCAATCCATTACCCAGCGTTTAGGCACAGAGAATCAGGCAACCATGACGATCGCAGAAATTTTAGAGAAAGGGGGGTTAACCATTGGCCCATTACTGTTCTTATCCGTACTTGCCCTTAGCACGATTATTGAACGGTTATGGTTTTGGTGGACAGTCTTAACCAAGGAAAAAGAGCTGATTGGACAAATCCTCGAAGCGGCAAGGGAAGACTGGAGAACGGCCCCGGAAATTGCCCGACGCGCCAGCGATCAACCCGCAGGCAGGTTCCTCTATGCTCCTTTACGTCTAAGAAATGCCGATCCGGAGGCGTTTCGGTTGGCTTTAGAAGCAGCCGCCGATGATGAATTGGCGGCTATGCGCCGGGGGGATAAAATCCTAGAGGCGGTGATTTCCCTTTCCCCCATGTTGGGACTCTTGGGAACAGTATTGGGATTGATTAATTCCCTCGGCTCCATTAGTATTGCCGATTTAGCCACATCTTCTACTCGTGGGGTAACTTTGGGCATCAGCGAAGCCTTAATTAGTACCGCCGTGGGTTTGGTGATTGCGATTACTTCTGTGGCCTTTTATCGCTTATTTCAAGGCTTTATTTTTACGCAGGTTAAGTTATTTCGCCGCGCTGGAAGTGAATTGGAGCTATTGTATCGTCAATATTGGTCAGATCAGGAAAGCGATTATTTGGAAAAAACGCCCCGCACTTTGGGTAAAGGTTCTGTGAAAGCCGATGGTTCTGATGCTCCTTAAGGACATGAAGGGGCGATCGCTCCCCTTTATGAGAACTTAGAAAGGCATCAAAGATTCATTGAATGATAAGGAGTTTATGCCCCTTGCAAAATGCCCAACAAACTCTTGAGCAAGGGGTCTAAATCATCAGGAACCTTAAATAAATTCAGATCCTGAGTCACTTGTTTTAGATCCCGATCCAATTGACCAAAACGCCACACATCCCCCATCGTCACCGCTCCATACAATACAGCTTGTTCCTCAATATGCGACAGGGCAATTAATTCCACAGCTAATTGAGTAAATCCTCTGGTCAGGTCATCATTTTTCGCTTCAACCACCAGTAAATTATGAGTCGATCGCAACAGATAATCAAAACTGCCCTTGAGCCAATTATTAACAGTTAAAGGATATTCAATCCGCATCTGACAATGGCAATAGCGGATCGTTTCTAGCAAGACTGGGGAAACTAGGGTTTCTCGTCTTGCCGTCTCATTACTCAAGCTAATAAAGGGTAAAGTCTCTTCAATGCGTTGCTTGAGTTCTGGTACACGGTCTAGGGGTTGAGTGGTTTGGGGTAGAGAGAGACGCGATTTAACCAGAGTATAGTCAAACTCGGCTAAAATATCATCGGCTTCATAGGGCAACTCAAAATAAGACCGAAAGGTGTAGGATTGCCCTTCCTGGAGAATTTTCAGTTTAGCCATAGCAACACTGACTCCTGCCAATACAATATCCCATCATCCTAGGGTCGGCAGGAGAAGAAGTGGTATCATTCAACTTCTACAAGCATATCCTGCCCACCCTACTCGATGCTTTAATCGATTATCTAGACTTGAGATTATTTGTGACAATTACACCCCTCATGACCACAACCTGAACCATCAGGATGACCATTGGCGCAAGCTTCACAGCAATAAACCTGGCCGTTTTTCTTTACTCCAGTCGCTTCGTCAACCATACAGCTACAAGACTCACAAGCACATTTGATTTGGGTTACAGTTGCCATACTCTTGTCTCCTTGACTTACATCTGAACAGATATTCATAGGTTATCATAAAATAATTGAACAGTTGTTCAGATATTGTTAAATTTAAATAAGTAGCACAAGAACGGTGTATTCACTCACCCATTAATTCTTACTTCCCCTATGTCACAACCTCCCCTCTCCCAGCCCATAGACTCTCCCCACTGCTCCCCCCACTGTCCCCCCGAAGACTTAGACACCGAACACCGCAAAGATCTAGAATCCCATCTTCTACATCCTCGGAGAGCCACAAAAATGGCAGAATTCTTTAGTATCCTCGGAGACCCCAATCGCTTAAGAATCCTATCCCTATTAGCCACAGAGGAATTGTGCGTGTGTGATTTAGCCAGCACCCTCGAACTCACCGAATCCGCCGTTTCCCATCAACTGCGAACCCTCCGCGCTCACCGGCTTGTCCGTTACCAAAAACGAGGCCGAAAAGTCTATTATTATCTAGACGATCGCCATATCCTCGATCTCTATCAGACTGTTGCCGAACACCTAGACGAAAGCGAATAAACCTGAAAACCGAGAAGCAACCACACTATGAAAATTAACTGGGATAATCCAACAGAAGAGGTACGGATCGAAGTTATCCCCCTCATTGATGTTATTTTCTGCATTTTGACCTTTTTTATCCTAGCGGCGGTGGGGTTGACGCGCCAGCAAGCGATTACGGTAGATTTGCCCCGTGCTGCTACAGGAACCACCCAAATGCAGGATATGCTCATCATCAGTGTGGATACTGTAGGGCAAACCTATATCGAACAGGAATTAGTGCCTAGGGATCAATTGCGGCAACGGCTACTCGCTTATCAGATTCAAGCTCCCCAGGGCTTAATGGTGCTGTATGCCTCGAAAACCGCCCTTTATGAAGATGTTGTCCAAATCTTGGATTTAATGCGCTCTGTGGGGGGCGATCGCGTCGCTTTGGCAACCCTGCCTACAGGGGTGAGTGCCCCAGAAGTTCAACCCCCCGCAGCACCGAATCTGGATTTAGGAATTCCCGGTTTAACGCCCTTACCCACTCCAGTTCCAGCGCCTGAACCCACAGCCACTGTACCCCCAGCACCAGCGACTCCAGAGGCTCAGGAGTAATCATTGGGGAAGCTGCCCCCAGTGTTGAAGGAATGGGAGCAGTTTTTGCGGTTACAAAAGATTCAGGAAGAACCTCGCTACAGCGTCTATCATGCCTCGTTTAGCGACTTTCTCAACGAGCAAGCCAAAGATTCAGGAGTTGACCTAGAAGAGATTAACCGCCGTATGGGTGACAATTTAGCCGATGGAGCGCCCCTATGACCACAAAATTAGGAGATTGGATTCAGCAACAGTTACCAGAAGACCGCCTGCACCTGCTCCGACATCAACCCAGTTATTTTGCCAAGGGGGGACAGGTACAGCGGTTGGTAGCTTGGCTCACAGATTTTGGCTTTTTGGAGCAAAAGTTAGAGGCTGTGGGGATAAACCCGTTAATTGATGATTATGATTTGGCGTTACCCTTGGTGTCGGAAACGGAACAACAGACGTTAAAGCTGATTCAAGGGGCGTTGCGGCTATCGGCACATATTTTAGATCGGGATAAGACAAAACTGGCGGAGCAAATGCTGGGGCGGTTATTGTCGTTTTCTCAGCCTGAAATTGTCGCGTTACTGGAACAGGCAAAACAATGGCGCGGAAACACCTGGTTTCGTCCCCTCACCGCTAACCTTACCCCTCCCGGCGGGCCACTGATTCGCACCCTCACCGGGCATAATGACTCGGTAAATGCAGTCGCCCTCTCCGCCGATGGCAAAATCGCCGTTTCTGGTTCACGGTTCTCACGGTTCTATCCCCTGAAAGTTTGGGACATGGCACAGGGAAGGGAATTGCACACCCCGCCCGGGCATAATGGCTGGGTACTAGCAGTCGCCCTCAGCGCCGATGGCAAAATCGCCGTTTTTGGTTCAGAGGATAGTACCCTGAAAGTGTGGGACTTGGCACAGGGAAGGGAATTGCACACCCTCACCGGGCCTAGTCACTACTCGGTAAATGCAGTCGCCCTCACCCCCGATGGCAAAATTGCCGTTTCTGGTTTAGGGGATAGTACCCTGAAAGTGTGGGACTTGGCACGGGGACAGGAATTGCACACCCTCACCGGGCATAATGGCCCGGTACTAGCAGTCGCCCTCACCGCCGATGGCAAAATTGCCGTTTCTGGTTCAGCGGATGAAACCCTGAAACTGTGGGACTTGGCACAGGGAAGGGAATTGCACACCCTCAGAGGGCATAATGGCCCGGTACTAGCAGTCGCCCTCACCCCCGATGGCAAAATTGCCGTTTCTGGTTTAGGGGATAGTACCCTGAAAGTTTGGGACTTGGCACGGGGACAGGAATTGCACACCCTCAGAGGGCATAATGGCCCGGTACTAGCAGTCGCCATCACCGCCGATGGCAAAATCGCCGTTTCTGGTTCAGAGGATAGTACCCTGAAAGTTTGGGACATGGCACAGGGAAGGGAATTGCACACCCTCAGAGGGCATAATGACTGGGTAGGAGCAGTCGCCATCACCGCCGATGGCAAAATTGCCGTTTCTGGTTCAGCGGATGAAACCCTGAAACTGTGGGACTTGGCACAGGGAAGGGAATTGCACACCCCGCCCGGGCATAATAACTCGGTAAATGCAGTCGCCCTCAGCGCCGATGGCAAAATTGCCGTTTCTGGTTCAGGGGATAGAACCCTGAAACTGTGGGACTTGGCACGGGGACAGGAATTGCACACCCTCACCGGGCATAATCTCTCGGTATTAGCAGTAGCCATCACCCCCGATGGCAAAATCGCCGTTTCTGGTTCAGCGGATGAAACCCTGAAACTGTGGGACTTGGTAGGGGGACTGGAATTGCACACCCTCAGAGGGTATGATAACTTAGTAAATGCAGTCGCCATCACCGCCGATGGCAAAATCGCCGTTTCTGGTTCAGGAGATATATTCAGTTCAGGGGATAGTACCCTGAAAGTTTGGGAAATGGCACAGGGAAGGGAATTGCACACCCTCACCGGGCATAATCACTCGGTAAATGCAGTCGCCCTCACCGCCGATGGCAAAATTGCCGTTTCTGGTTCAATGGATAACACCCTGAAAGTGTGGGACATGGCACAGGGAAGGGAATTGCACACCCTCACCGGGCATAATCACTCGGTAAATGCAGTCGCCCTCACCGCCGATGGCAAATTCGCCGTTTCTGGTTCAGTGGATAGTACCCTGAAAGTGTGGGAAATGGCACGGGGACAGGAATTGCACACCCTCACCGGGCATGATAACTCGGTAAGAGCAGTCGCCATCACCGCCGATGGCAAATTCGCCGTTTCTGGTTCAGAGGATAACACCCTGAAAGTGTGGGATTTATTAACGGGAAATGAGGTGGCGACGTTTAGTGGCGAGTTTGGGTTTCTGGGTTGTGCTGTTGCTGCTGATGGGGTGACGGTGGTGGCGGGGGATGCTGGGGGGCGGGTGCATTTTCTGCGGTTGGAGGGGGTGTGAGGGAGTGTGGGGGAGCAGGGGGGCAGGGGGGGTTCTGGCGGAAACTTGCGATAAAATCATAACTGTCCCACTTAACCCCCTGTCCAAATCACTCCTTTTTCAATTTATGATGACACTTACAGAACTACTCCCAGCCATTAAACAACTTTCACCCCTTGACAAAATTAAACTGATTCGTTTGTTGGCTGAAGAAATGGAATCACGAGAAAAAATTGCCCCTTTAGAACCCGGTAAAGCCTATAATTTACCAACTCCTTACAATAGTTTTGGTGCGGGGGCGATTCTGATGCAGGTCATAGAGTCCAGTGATGAGGCTTAATGACCATGGGATTTCGTTACTCTACCACTGATTCATCTCAAAATGAATTTGATAGCCTGCCGCGAATCCCCATGATTATTCGGCGAGAGGGTCATACGGTTGAAGCCATTGGATTAGTTGATAGTGGTGCAACGGTAAACGTTATGCCATTAGATATGGGACAACAATTAGGGGCTGTCTGGGAAGACAACAAGGCAATCATTCAACTGACTGGTAATTTAGGAAAGCAACCCGCGATACCTTTTTCGGCAGTGGTTCAAATTGGCGATATTCCACCGATTCAGTTAGTGTTTGCTTGGACAAAAAACCTCGATACATCTCTGATTCTAGGACAGACAAACTTTTTTATGGAATTTGATGTGTGTTTTTACCGTTCCCGGATGGAATTTGAGGTTAAACCTAAGTCTCTGTAAACGGTAGGGCGTGCATAATTCATGTCTGAAACCGGAAGGTAAACTATGACTAAACAAGTTCCCGAACCCAATGCGGAGTTACTATCCGTTGATGATATTCATCAAGATGTGATGACCCTAACAACGGTTTTAGAACAAAGCCATGCTGAACGCAAAGCCTATCAGATTTTATCCCGAGCTGTAATTGTTAATTGTTAATTGTTAATTGTTGTACATCTTGGCGACAGGTTTCCAGATAGCCAAGCTCTGCATCCCTTACTTCTGCAATGCGGTGCATACCTTGTGGCTTAAACTGGATGTTGTGAGTGTCTGGACTAGAGGCGATCGCCACCGGTTCTAAAGCCATTTGATAAGGATGGAGAGTGCGATCGTAGCTATCAATCACCGTCATCGCTAAGTGATTCGGAGCCACCTGTCCATAGAAACAATCAAAGGAGGAATGGGGGAGATACAAGGCTCCTAAAAGCTTGTGCTGACGGGCTTCAAACACCATATAGCCCTGGCCGAGCTGATCGGGTTGAGGAGATTCTCCATAAAAATAAACCCCATCTGGGAAATGGGCAACACTTTCAGACTCGGCAGAGGCTTGGCCAGAGTTGGAAACCCTTTGGGCTAGGGAGGGAGAACCATTGAAGGAGACCATCAGAGCCACCATCAGAGGCGTTAGCAAGGTTGAAGAGTGAGCTAACGTTGAGGTTAAGCGTTGCATCTGAGATGAGAAAAATTGAAACACCCTAGTCTCCTCCTTTAAGAATAGATATCAATCAGTGGGATCGGTTGACTTCCTCAGAAGCACCCATAAGGTTTCTTTGAGTTCAAGCTGGGTGCTTCTGAGGGTTTTGGCAAAATACCACAGACCATTAGCTGGCTAAATACTCGCGCACCAGACCCCGATGGCGGCGCAAGTAGGTTAAAGCTTGTCTTTCCAGTTGACGGACGCGCTCGCGACTTAAACTCATGCGTTGACCGACTTGAGAAAGGGATAACTCATGGCCATCGGTGAGTCCAAACCTTAAGTTCAATACCTCTCGTTGTTGAGGGGTAAGGTCGGCGATCAGATGGTGCAGATCTTGGCGTAGCAGTTCTTGAGTGGCATAGTGTTCTGGAGAAATTCCGTCATCTTCCAAGAGTTCTTGGAGTTCCGTATCTTGGTTATCCCCCACCCGTAGGTCTAGGGAAACTGGTTGACGGGAGAGGGTGAGGTATTCACGGATTTGAGCCGGTTTGAGATCTAAAGCCTCAGCAATTTCCGTGGGAGTAGCACTGCGGCCGAGTTGTTGGGAGAGTTCCCGTTGAATTTTCTTGATTTTGTTGAGTTTCTCCGTAATGTGGATCGGTAGGCGAATGGTTCGACCTTGTTGGGCGATCGCCCGCGTAATGGCTTGGCGAATCCACCAATAGGCATAGGTCGAGAATTTATAACCCCTCATGGGGTCAAATTTCTCCACTCCTCGCTCTAGACCGAGGGTTCCTTCTTGGATTAAATCCAGAAACTCCATATTTCGTTTCTGGTATTTTTTGGCGATCGCTACCACCAGACGCAAATTAGCTTCAATCATTTTTTGTTTAGCTCGTTGACCTTGCTTAACAATCCGATCCAACTCTTGAGGATCTAACTGCACGAGATCTGCCCATTCTTGGTCACTGATCGAGCGATCGAGTTGGGCTTCTTGTTTCTCCTTAACTTCAATCAACTGCATCATATGCTGAACCTGTTTACCCAAGACAATCTCTTGCTCATGGCTTAACAGGGGAATACGACCGATTTCATGCAGGTATGTCCGTACCATATCTGCTGTATAGGTGGGAGCCTTGGTTTGCGTCTTAGTCTGTGTCTTGGTCATGGTTTTAGGCATAGGATTAGCGGGGTTAATGCTGAAAACTTGAGAGCCAAAAACCGTCTACTCTATGTCGTAGACGCTTCCCGGACATCTATATTGGGGGTATCTATTCCTAGGGTTCCCGATCCGTTGCCAAAACTTGACAACTCGGACTGGAGTAATCAGTTCATCCACCTTTTAGCTCCTGGTTCCGTTGGGACATTCCCTAACTTGAACTTCTCTTTCAAAGATGGGGTGAATTTCCGGCTGTTATCTAACTTGCTTTGTTTCTAAGATAAGTTAAACTTCTACTTCAATACCTCCTCCTTTCAGGTGAATTTGAAGTTTTATTTTCTTACGCCAATTAGACTAAGTTGTTTTACTTATTTGACTTACAGAAACTCATTTTTCTTTTCCATCTCTAGGATCGAATATTTTCCAGGATCTGTCAGTTCGGTTCATCATCGAGATTGCCGAACCTTTGCCGATGGGTTGGAATGACGAATTTTTTCCCTTTGAGTTCCTCAAACCCCAATGGGAAAGCTCTCAAGCCTTCCTAGACTTCATTTGTAGTATAGCGTAACTTGTCGATTAAATCAACCCCCCATCTCCCCATCTCCCCCTTTCCAAAGAAGGCAACTGAACCCGGAAGGTTGTACCGACTCCCACCTGACTCGAAACCTCAATGGTTCCTTGATGACATTCCACAGCTTGCTTAACAATATACAAGCCGATCCCTGTACCCTTAATTCTGCCCACATTAGTAGCTCGTTCAAAGGGACTATAGAGGTTTTCTAGATCTTCGGCGGGAATTCCAATCCCCCGATCCCTGACTTCTAAGAGAACCCCATCTGGTTGAGTCGTTAGAGTCAAGCGAACCTCTCCTCCTTCTGGAGAATATTTAATGGCATTAGAGAGTAAGTTATTTAAAATATGCTGAAGGATATCTTCATCAAGATATTGACACAAGCTTTGGCGATCGTAGTCAAACTTCAACTCACATTTATTATCGGCAATAATCTCAAAAAAATCCAATCGCTCTTGGCAAAATTTAACGATATCAATCGCCACAGGATTTAAGGGCAATTTCCCGGACTCTACCTGATCGATAGTCAGCATTTCCTCCAGTTGTAGAGTCATATTTCTAATGGCGATTTGCATTCGGTCGAACTGCTTACTCTTTTGAGATAAATTCAACTCATCGCCATATTGCCGCAGAATTTCTAGGGATACCAAAATATGAGTTAAAGGGGCACGCAAATCATGAGAAATCATCGAGACAAAACGAGATTTTAGCTCATTCAGCTTTTTCTGCTCATTCCACAAGCATTTCATGCTTTGGTCTTTTTGGTGTTTGGCTAGAGACAGGGCAATCGTCGATTTAATATCCTCTAGCTTTGCAGGTTTATTCAGGTATCCATAGGCCAAGGTTTCCGTGGCATCTTCCAAGGTTTTGGTGTCACTAAAAGCCGTTAAATAAATAATGGGAATATCATAGTCCTGAAGGGCGCGGGCAGCTTCAATTCCACTCATACTCCCTTGAAGCTTAATATCCATTAAGATCAAGTTTGGAGGATTATTTATTACCTGATTAATCGCTGCTTCTCCCGTCTTGACAATTCCAGAAACTTCATACCCCAATTCTTTGATATTATCAGCTAAGTTATGAGCAACTATTAATTCATCTTCGACAATTAAAATTTTTTTAACTAAATCAATCATGGTTTAATAACTCGATCAAGAACATTGTTTGAACCTTAAGTGAAAACCGGTTCCGTTCTCGGTTTCCACTTGAAGATCGGCATCTAACTGATCCGCTAGAATAGACACTAAACGCATTCCTAGGGAAGGGGGCTGTTGCCAACTTATTCCAGAAGATAAGCCTACTCCATTATCAATAATCTTTAAATCCAGTTGTCCATGGTCAATTTCACGGAATTTAATCCAAACGGTTCCCTCTCGATCGCCTGGAAAGGCATGTTTTAAAGCATTGGTGACTAATTCGTTGATGATTAAACCGGTAGGAATGGCGGTTTCGATGTTGAGTTGTACGGGATCGGCTTCAATCTCTAACTGAATTGGATTGGATTGCGTCCGATAGGAAGCAGAAATACTCATAACCAAGCTATGGATATATTCAGCAAAATCGATACGAGAGAGACTCTTGGAGCAATAGAGCTTCTCATGAATTAAAGCCATGGTTTTGAGGCGCTTCTGGCTATCGAGTAACAGCGCATTGAGGCTCGGATCGCTGACTTGCCGAGATTGCATATCCAGTAAACTATAGATGATGTTGAGATTATTTTTGACTCGGTGATGGATTTCCCGTAACAAAACTTCCTTTTCGGCTAAGGAAGCTTTGAGTTGTGCTTCCGCGAATTTGCGATCGCTCACATCAAAGATCGCACCATCGAGATAAAGCAGCTCCTCCTGCTCATTCCAGACTCCTTGACCTTTCTCATAAACCCAGCGAATCGTCCCATCACGGGCGATCATACGGTACTCTAGCTCAAAGGGAGATTGTTGGGCTAGAGCTAATTCCACCTGCTCCTGTACCCTAGGTAAATCTTCGGGATGAAGCAAGTCTGCTATCCCTGGTACAATCCGAGACATCATTTCATCTGCGCTATAACCGATGATCTCTTTAACGGCATCACTCATAAATTCCACTGTCCAATCTTCATTGGGTAAACAGCGATAAATCATCCCTGGAATGTGAGAAACCAAGGTACGGTAGCGCCTTTCGTTGTCTTTGAGAGCAAGTTCTACCTGTTTCCGAGTGGTAATATCTTGAATCAATCCAAAGAGTTTAATCACCTCTCCCCGGTCGTTAAAAATGGGTTGTCCTTGGGCCCAAACCGTGCGGATTTCACCGGATGCGCGAGTAATTCGTAATTCAACATCGTATTCTTGCCCCTCGGAAATGGCTTGCTCAACCAGGTATTGAAATTGGCTCCGATCGTCGGGATGATATTGTCGCATATGTTGGGCATAGGTTGGGGGTTGATCCCAGGTGGGATCTTGGCCAAAAATGCGAAAGACTTCATCTGACCAAAAAATTTCTTGGGTGAGCAGATCAAATTCCCAACTGCCTAACCCAGCGACTTTCTGAGAAGCTGCGAGCAATTGTTGGCTTTTTTCTAGGGCAGCTTCGGCTTTTTGGCGATCGCGCAGATCGCGGGCGATCGCACAGCTATACTCTAATCCTCGATACTGAAAGAAATTGAGATTAATTTCTACAGGAATTTCTATACCCGATTGGCTCTGATAGATAGAATCAACTCGCATGAATCCAGCAGATTTGACCTGATTCCAAAACTTTGTCCAAATGTAAGTGCCACTAGAGCGATCGATTTCCCTAATATTCATCTGCAACAATCGATTGCGGGAATATTCCAAGGTCTGACAAGCGCGATCGTTGACGTAAATCAGTTGACCTCGATCGTCAAGGAGCAAGACAGAATCCATCACCCGATTAAGGGTAAATTGGATTAACTTTAGAGTTTCGTCCGCCTGTTTTTCCTTAGTGATATTCTCGACAATGACGATCCCATGGGTGGGACGGATTGGCGAAGATTTCACCAAAGAATCAGGGGTGGAAATCACTGAAGCAATCAACTTTACCCACAAAAATTCTTGGCTCTTATGAATACAGCGTTGTTTAACTTGAAAAGAGGGAATTTCCCCTTTCATTAATCGATTCAGCAATGTGTGACTCAACTGGCGATCGTCAGGGTGGAGTAAATCAACTAAGGTTAGGGATTTCAAGTCTACGGTAGAGTAGCCTAACATGCGGCACAAAGAGAGATTAAACCGTTCTAAACCATACTCAGGATTGAGGATAGCAATCCCTAAAGGACTATCTTCAAAAATGTGACGAAATCGCACTTCACTTTGGCGCAGGGCATTTTCAATCTGGTGTCGTTCAAGAATTTCCGCTTGGAGTTGATCGTTAACTTTTTGTAGTTCTTGGGTACGCTGTTCTATGGATAATTCCATCTGTTCATGGAGATATTCTAGTCTTAGTTCTACCTGTTGTCGCTTTAAGGTATTGGCCAGTAATTCACTAGCCCATTTGAGTTGGCTAATCTGATCTTTTTCCCAAGTTTTAGGCTGTCGAACTGTGGAAAATCCCAGATATCCCCTTAAATAATTGCTCTCGATCAGGGGAAGGAGTAACAATGATTGAGTTTGCATAGCAGAGGCGATCGCATGTTCAGCTTTGGCTTCTGGGGGAAAATCCTGTAAAGAATGAATGGGGATGACTTGTTCTTGCTGGAGATGTTTCATCCACCAAGGGGTAAATTCTACGGGAATTTGATGCCAGAGGGGGGGTAAGGGGCTAATATCAGGATGATGCCATTGATAGCAGAGTTGGGCTATCTGGCGATCGCTCACTAAGTCAAACAAGTAAGCGCGATCGCACTGATAATGTTGAGCTAAACGACCGATCCCTGCTTCTAGGGCCTGATCGAGTTCCCTAGAGTCTAAACGCATAAATTGAGTACAGAGGCTACTGATTAAATGCTCAAACTCGATACGCTCTTTAAGCTTCAATTCTTGTTCTTTTTGGTCAGTAATATCGCGGCTATAGACTACAATACCTTGAACACTCGGATGATAGAGTAAATTTGCGCCGGTAGATTGAAGATAGCGCCAGGAGCCATTTTTATGACGAAAGCGGTATTCTACCCGATGGGAAATGTAGGGTTGGTGGGCAAGTTCAGCAAAGGCCGCCATTACGGAGGCTCGATCTTCGGGATGAACAAAATCAAAGCCGAGTTTACCGATTAATTCTTGGGGCGCATATCCTAAAATTCGCTCCACTGCCGGATTAATATCGAGAATCCGATCTTGAGAATCTTCAATACAGATTATATCAGCACTTTCTTGTCCTAATACTTGCCAACAATCGGTTGTTTTGAGCTTTTTTTGTTGGTGATAAAGGCTTAAGCAATGGCTTTGAAATTCAGCTCCTTTTTCCAGTAAGGGAGGCCAATTTTCGGGATGCAAATCCCGTTGAAGAAACTGAGAGAGACTCTGATGATGCCAGTAAGATAGGGTAGATAAGGGAATTTGGGTGGCGATCGCCTCTTGTACCCATTCTCCAATGCCAGGGGACAACTGTCCCTCTTGAAGATACTCCTGAAGGAAAATAGTATAATTGTCTATCCAATCCTCTGGCGCTCCCGACATTCTTGATTTGCTATCTCCAGCCTAATTGATGGGTTATTCTCCCATCGATCCCGTTTTTCTATTGTGCTATATAACTGGCAATTTTGCTGTAGGGATCAAAACCCCAGATCGCTCATCGCAGCTTCTTCTGCTGCAAAAATATCTTCATCAGCGATATCTTCCCAAGCAGTTTCACCGACTTCAGTATAGAATTTTTGATCGTAGGGGCGAGTCTGTACCACTACTGGCATAGGTACGGCATGACCTAAAACCAAAGCTTGTTGTTTAGAATCGAGTTTAGAGAGAACCGATCGCAAATTTCCGGCTCCAGAAACTCCAGTAAAAATTGCTTCAATATCCTTATCATCATTCAGTAAAGCAGTCACACGGGTTCCCATTTGGGACATCACTTCTTTATCGATGCCAGAGGGACGCTGATCGACGACTAAAAGCGTGACAAAATACTTCCGCATTTCTCTGGCGATCGTACCAAAAATAGTTTGACTACTGATACTTGGATCGAGAAAACGGTGAGCCTCTTCGATAGTAATTACCAGGGGAAGGGGGCGATCGCCTGATTTTTTTGTCTGTAAAAAATGTTCAGCCTTTTTCACATAGGATTGGTGAATGCGGCGGGTAATCATATTGGTCGCTAACATATAGGAGAGTAAATTAGCTTGGGAACCAAACTCAATCACCACATGCTTACCCGCAGCTAAGGTATCTAGAATTTGCCCAAAAGGATTTTGGCGCGTCACTCCCCTTAAATATTTCAGTTGCGTCAAACGATTGAGTTTTCGTTGCAGTGCTGTAACCGACGACTTGCTACCATTATTATCGAGACAAAAATCTTGGATCTGTTCATTACTCATATTGAGCAGTTCTAAGATCCAATTTTTGCCCAACTGATTTTTTAGCAACAGAGCGCTATCTAAACTCGCCTCCGATAGATTTAACTCCTGCTGCACCAGAGCTAGATCTTCAACCTCAATTTGTTCAAAACTTAAATATAATTCTTGGGCATCCCGAATGCCTCGCCGTTGGGCAGATTCTGGATCGAGGGTATACACTTGCACTTGGGAAGGGAACAGTTGTCTTAACCCTTTAGCTGTATTCGCCGTTTTTCCTTCACAAACCGCTTCCCAACCATATTCAGAATGCATATCAAAAATGAGATTCACGCCCACTCGCTGTTTAATAATCCCAGAGAGCAGTAAACGAGCTAAAAAGGATTTACCGGTTCCAGATTTGCCGAAAATTCCGTTACTTCGTTCCACAAATCGGTCTAAATCAATGCAAATCGGAACCTCCATATCCACGGGTTGACCGATGGAAAAATTATGACGATGGGGATCATCTTCCCAACCAAACACCGTGCGAAAGTCTAATTCTTGCGCTTCATAGACTTGGCTAAAGTGACTGGGAATGGTTTTAACGGGTTTGAGGGTAAAATCAACGGCGGTTTGGGCTGAAAATGAGGCTAAATTGGATTGAGCTTCTGAACGAGAGGGTGGAATTTCCTGCTCTTGCGGGGTAATCATCAGCATGGGAGTCACTTCTAGGGTTCCGTAGGTGCTACTGCCTGCTAACACTTCTTGTAAAAAGAAGTTATTGGGATCGGGGGGATTGGCTAGAATGCGCGGGGTTGCCGTTCCTAATGTTACATCAGTTAACAGGCAAAAAAACCGCGATCGCCTGCCCTGAATCACCAAAAATTTTCCCACTCGCATTTCTTCCACAGAGACATCAGGATGCAAGCGGACTTCTAATCCTTTAGAGAGGGAACCTTGAACAACGGAACCTAGAGGAGTCATGATCGATTAAAAATTAAAAGTTAGAACTTAAAAATTATGATTCTTCAGTATATCACTGAGTTCATATAGAGATATTCTGTCGGGAGGTTTTATGAGTATAATTTACTTAAGGTATGATCAGCCGTTACCGATCTGCTCATCTTCCTCCATCCTTTATCATGACTCTATTCGATACTATGCAATCGATTCTTGCCCAACTCCCTTTGCAAGCGCGTCAATGGACAGAGGGGTTATCTTGGCAACAGAGAAGATATGTATTATCCCTATGTCATCTGCTGTTGTCTGCCCCGTCAGATTTGCAAGCTGAATTTTTGGATGAATATACGGCCGATGGTATTGTGGCTAAATTAGTCCAAGATCAGAGAACAAAGGAAAAGGTGGAATATTATTTACAGTTGTTTCAGATTTCTACGGTTTTGGATGAACAACAATTAAGACTTTATATCCGCCAGTTTTATATTCATTCTGCCCATGATTTGCGATGTAAGCCCCAAAAGTTTTTAGAATCTGTGCTACAACTGGTGGTTAATCCAGAAGAAAAAAATAATGTTTTTACTTATACCCTTGGCTTTGAGCTGTTGTTAATGATGTTTGGTATGAGTTGGTTACAGCATGAACGGCTTTATCTCATGCAAATTAACCAAGAGTTTTTTCTCAATAGTTATATTAAGCCGATTCAACATACCCATAAAATTAATCATATTATTAACCCGAAAGATGAGCGCTTGTTTTTTGCTAAACGGAGCTTTTTTGTCCAAAAGCCCCAAGTTTCAGATAAGAAAGCTAGAGAATTGGTTATGGCAACATTTACCACAGACACAGTAACTAACTTGGGATTTTCTGTGATTCGCCATGAAAATGCTTTTGTTTTTGACTATGATTATATTGTCAGTGAAGAAGATGAAGAAAGTCCCTTAATCTAGGAAAAATCAGGGCATTTTCTGTTCCCTGTTTTGAATCAAAAAAAACGCCTTTGGTAAAAAATCCAAAGGCGTAATAGTTTAATTCAATCTTTCCTTCCCAACACAGCAAATTGCTAGGTGAGTATTGCCTAAACTTACATCGGATGGAAAAGTAAGTCAGGGTAAAAACGGTTAAACTCAATTAAAATGCCAGCCGTGACTGTTAGTAATAACATAATCAAAACTGGAGCGGTGGACAGATACTTAAGTAAACCTTCCATGTGAAGACTCCAAAACAAAACACAGACTTGAACAGGATATTAACGGGGCGAAACCGTAATTTCGCTATCTTTAGCGAACATTTCTCCGCTCATCATGTCTTTGGCTGCGACCAGGGGCCAAGCAAAGCCGGTGAGCATCATTTTGATCGCTAGAGGTACATCGATAACCACTTCTTTTTCTTCCGCGTTTTTCTCACCCCGGATAGCGATTAGGTAAGCACGACCTACCCAACCAATCCAACCGGCAATGTACAGGAAGAGTAAGCTGGGGATGATGAAATCTCCAGCATGACTCAGACGACCATCAACCACTAGGTGGGGGAGGCCATCTTCGCCACAGAGGGCTTCAGAATACCGTTCAAATCGTTTGGCCCCAGATTGGGGATCATCGGTGGTGGCGCGAGCTGCTTTAGCCCGTTGCAGAAAAGCGGGTGATTCACTACAGGGAACCAAGTTGGCTAAATCAGCAGAAGCGGGGGGAACAAAGCCCAGCCACAAACAACACATCAAAACCAGAACAAGCAATCGTCGCATGGAAGTGTTTCCTTTTGTTACGAAGTGCAAATTTTATGTTACAAAGAAACCGAAGGCTCTTATGAAAGCCAATCATACTGGACTTAAGAGACTCAGTAAAGATTAAGCTTAAAAAAGTCTCTAAAATCGGCTTTTCTGACCTGTCCACAAGGGAGTGGTGTTCAGAAAAGATTTTTCCCTTACAACAAGGTAGCAGGCAATGGTAACGGTTCTAGCAATTGAAACAAGTTGTGACGAAACTTCTGTGGCAATTGTAAAAAATTGTAACGTTCTGAGTAATTTTGTCGCTTCACAAATGGCCGAGCATGGTCAATATGGGGGGGTTGTACCGGAAGTGGCCTCTCGCTGTCATCTGGAAATGGTGAATGGGGCGATCGCCACTGCCCTAGAAGAAGCGAATCTCTCTTGGTCAGAGATTGATGCGATCGCCGCTACCTGTGCCCCTGGTTTAGTGGGAGCCTTACTGGTGGGCATGACGGCGGCGAAAACCCTGGCTCTCTTGCACGATAAACCCTTTATTGGCGTTCACCACCTGGAAGGCCATATCTATGCTTCCTATCTCACCAATCCCGACTTAAAACCCCCTTTCTTGTGTCTGCTGGTCTCTGGAGGTCATACGAGCCTGATCCAGGTTCACCAATGCGGCAACTATACAACTCTGGGGAGAACTCGCGATGATGCGGCTGGGGAAGCCTTTGATAAGGTGGCTCGTTTGCTGGGACTGGGCTATCCGGGAGGCCCCATGATTGACCAATTGGCTCAAACGGGTAATCCTCAAGCTTTTTCCCTACCCGAAGGGCGCATTTCCTTACCGAAAGGGGGATATCATCCCTATGACTGTAGTTTCAGTGGCTTAAAAACGGCGGTGATGCGACTGGTGAATCAATTGAAGGCTTCTGACCCGGATTTACCCATCGCTGACCTAGCGGCGAGTTTTCAAGACACGGTGGCTAAGTCCTTAACTAAACGGGCTATCCGAGCGGCTCTTGACCACAATTTATCGGCGATCGCCATTGGAGGAGGAGTAGCGGCGAATCGGGGACTACGGCAACACCTGAAAGTGGCGGGAGAGGAGCATCATCTAGAGGTGCTATTTCCACCCATGAAATACTGTACGGATAATGCGGCAATGATTGCTTGTGCGGCAGCCGCTCATTGGGAAAAAGGCGATCGCTCTTCTTTAACCCTAGGGGTACAATCGCGGATGGATTTATCTAAACTGGAGATGCTTTATCGCGCTTCGTCCTAGGGAATAGGTAATCTCCCCATCCCCCCATCCCTTAACTCGCCAGGCGATCGCCTATTTCCTGAGATTGAATCAGGCGATCGATCTGCTCGGCTACCCGATTGGTTGCTTCCAACATCGAGAAATGGCCGCAACTAGGAACTTCCAACACATTGTCATATCCAGAGCGAAACAACGGATGAAAACTGGCCAAATGTCTCACATAGCGAGGCTCCATCACCTTATCCTCAGCCCCCGCAATAAAATAAACCGGCTGTTGCAGATGGGCCACCAATTGGGGTAAGCGGTGAACCTGCTCCTCCGTAGTCGAATCCAATAAAGACCCTAATGCCGCCTCATACTGGGCGCTGACAAAATCAATTAACCGTTGTTTGCCCCAAACTCTCGATAGGGGTTGATAGACCTGAGAGCGAGTAAAGAGCCAATCGAGCAAAGGTATATCCACCAACCACCGAGGCCGCCGTTTGACCAACTGAGCGCCAGCAGAACGAAAGCGCTCGAACTCTTCTTTTAAGTAAATGCCGCCCCCAGAATTGAGGCCAATCACCCCTTCAATGCGATCGCCCAATTGAGCAGCCGCCCATAGGGACACACTGCCCCCCAGGGAATGGCCCACCAGCCAAGCTTTCTCAATTTGTAATTGATCGAGGAGAATACCCAAATCCTTAGCATAATCGCTGGGAGTATATCCCAAAACTAGCCCACCTTCATGATCTGGTAAACCCGATCTGGCATGGGACTCACCAAAGCCACGCAAATCATAGGCTAAACATTGATAGTGCGATCGCAGTTGTTCAAGCAAAGGCCGCCAATAGGCCCGGCTCAACAACCAACCATGAACAAACACCAACGTCGGATTAGCCGTTTTTGGTTCAGTTAATTCGTATGTATGGGAAACGCCCAGGATATCGATTTTTGCCATCCTTCTATCCTATCCTGAACCGTGTCTTAGTCCGATCCCATGAGAAATTTCGATCGCGATTGAGGGCTAATTGAGATCCCCCAATAACCTCTGCTTCACACTTTCGGCAATCTTCTGACCCAAATATTCGGGAATCAAGCTCTCATTGGGCCCAAGCAAGTAGAGAATCAAGCGAGTGCGTCCCCTCCAAACCAACAGATTGGCATTCACCACCAATAAATCTTCTTGCCAAATGGCATACATCACCTTGTAGAACAAGCCGGGTTGATTATCTGCTTCAATGAGCAAGGCGGGTAAATGGAACACTGGATCGACATAAAACTCTGTATCAACTTGCTCTAAACCCGCATCCAGGTTAAACTCGACTGCCAGCATTTCCTCCACCTCAAAGTGGCCGGCTAATGCTTCCTGAATCGCTCGACAGACATTTTCGGCGGTTTTCTCCATCAGGGTTTTGCCTCCCCTAGAAACCACTAGCTTAATAAATACCAGCATGGGCGGATGGATTTGACCATAGAGACTCAGACTATGAATCGTTAATCCATAGGCAGCCAGAACCCCAAAGATATCACTCAATAGGAAGGATTGATTGCGATAAGCAAAGTGGAGAGCGCTTTTCGAGCCTTCAGCCCGAACTTCGATGATCGCTTTCTGGGTTTTGTAGAGTTGATAGGCCAGCTTCAGGTTTTGTAATTGGATGTCAGAACTGACAAACTGTTCATAGAATTGGGGAAACGCCCGGTTAAAGCGTTTGAGCAGTTCTAAGGTAGAGGATTTTAAACCCTGAGCCATAATAGAAGGAAAAGATTGTGGGAGATATACTAAGCTAATATTGTTTATTTAACTTTGACTACTTCAATTACACCTGCATGGGTTTTTGGAAAAGCTTGTTTAGCAGCTCGGATGCTCCGATAACACCAAGTCCAGTGAAAGCACTGGAAGACTTTGCCAGTTTGGATCTTAAGAGCGATTCGGGCAAAATCTCACGTATTGTGTTTAGCACCAATCGGGACATTGACCTATACGAACTCGAAGAGCTATGTGATGCGGTAGGTTGGTCTCGCCGTCCTTTACGGAAAGTCAAAAAAGCGATCGAACATAGCTTCCTCGTGATTTCGATGTGGGATTTACGAGGTAATCATCGTCGGTTGATTGGCTTTGCCAGGGCAACCTCAGACCATGCTTTTAATGCGACGCTCTGGGATGTGGTGGTTCATCCAGCATTCCAGGGGAAGGGTTTGGGCAAAGCCCTGATGAAACATACGATTAAGAAACTTCGTAGTGAAGATATTAGCAACATTACCTTGTTTGCCGATCCCCATGTGGTTGAATTTTACCGCAGTCTGGGTTTTCTCCAAGATCCAGAAGGGATTAAGGGGATGTTTTGGTATCCTAACTAGGAGAGATCGAGATTGATTGACTGCTGGCGATCAGGATTCATCTTCCGTGAATGAAAGGGCGATCTTCCGTTATTCCTCTTTGGGTGTGTCGCTGAGATTTTTACCTATCTGTAAGGTCTATCGCCTTGAATGACTCATCTTTTGTTGAGATTGTCTCTAGCCAAAGTTGACTTGAATAGGTTATACTGTAATGAGATTCATCCGGGATGTAGCGCAGCTTGGTAGCGCGCCTGCTTTGGGAGCAGGATGTCGCAGGTTCAAATCCTGTCATCCCGATTTTGTTGGCTATCAGCAATAGCAAGGTTCTCTCCTGAAACTTTCTCCTTGCGAGGAAGTAGAGATCTTTACAGATACCAGAATTCATCATTTCTTGCCCTCCTCACCCGACAATGATTGCCTGGTGTGAGAGCAAGAACGATCTGTAAACTACCTGTATACTTCTCCTATTCCCTTGCGGTTAAGAATCTAATTCTAACAATTCAGCGATCGCCTGTTGCTCCTCTGGTGGCACAGGGGGCGGCACGGCACGGGTATCGGTAATTAACCAATCCAAAGCAGCCGATCGCACATCAATGGATGCACCGGTTTTATCGACACAATAGCGTCCAAACACCAGTTTATCGACCAATCGCACATCTGCACCTAGGCGGGAATACTCGAAAATCACACTATTTTCTACGGTTGCCCCGCTACAAATATGACAATTTGGCCCAATCATCGCCGGCCCCACAATCTTAGCCCCATCTTCAATTTTGGTCATCCCGCCAATATAAACCGGCCCTGTAATATCTACCTTATCCCAATTAATAGATACATTCAGACCCGTATAAATATTAGGGGCAACTTCCTGTCCTGGAATCGACACATTCTTAATTTCTCCGAGTAGCACCCCACGCACCGCTCGCCAATAGTCGGGAACTTTGCCAATATCCACCCATTGGAAATCCATGGAAATGCCATAAAAAGGCGCACCCATTTCCACCAACTTGGGAAACAGTTCGCCCCCAATATCATACTCTTGACCGGAGGGAATATAATTTAGCACTTCTGGCTCAAAGATATAAATCCCGGTATTAATATCCGTACTAATGGCTTCTTCAACGGGGGGTTTTTCTTGGAAGGCTTTCACCCGTCCGTCTTCATCAGTGACAATTACCCCATAGCTTGATACTTGCTCTTTGGGGACAGATTTCATAATTACCGTGGCGATCGCTCCTTTTTCCTTATGCCACTTCACGGCCTTCGTTAAATCCAAATCAATCAGGGCATCCCCACACAAAACCACAAAGGTATCATCAAAAAACGGATTATAATCTTGAATGCGGCGCATTCCTCCCGCCGAGCCTAAAGCATCGCCGACTAAGGTTCCATCGGGTTCAATTCGTCCTTCAAAAGAATAACCAATTTGCACCCCAAACCGTTGTCCGTCCCGAAAATAACTTTCGATTTCATTGGCCAGGTGGCTCACATTGACCATCACCTGGTCAAAACCATGCTGGCGCAATAGTTCTAGGAGAAACTCCATTACCGGTTTTTGTAGGATGGGAATCATCGGCTTGGGAATGGTATAAGTAATGGGCCGGACACGAGTTCCCTTACCAGCCGCCAGAATCATGGCTTTCATAATTGTCTATTCCTCAACCACAGGTCTTTCTTCACTACGGGTGTTCCAATACGCTAATCAGACTAGACCGATCAGGTTCTGGAGTTCGATAACAACCTGATCCATATGTGTATAGGTTATCAGTGATTTTACTCCTTAATCTCTGAATCTGTCGATTTTTGGGCAAAAAATCCTTAAGCCGGACTTAGTTCGCCCAGGACGCGGATTTTTAGGTCTTGATAGAATTCTTCTTGCTTTAATTCGACTTTAGATTGGGCTGAGAGCAAGAGCAGACCCCAGAATGTGCCCACGCGATCGCATTGGGGATGGGAAACCAGCAGTTGTTCGAGTTCCAGCCATTCCGGTTGCTCCTCCTCAGTGGTTCCATATTGACTGAGAAACTTCTCCAATTTTTCTGCCACCTCTGATAAATTCTCTTCATGGGCTAATTGGCGGATAGCCTTGGCCGTTTGGGCGCGGGAGAGGGCGCGACGACGGGGCGATCGCCCTGATCGATCTGCCAGGGTTTGACTCATGGTTTGCAGCTGATCGATCAGCTCTTGTAGAGTAACGCGCCGTTGTTTCACCGGTCGCGCAATGGCTCGGCGACGCAGTTGGTTTTCTAAGCGAAAGGGGACACGAGGACGAGAACCATCCGCCGGATCTTCGTAGTTCTCCATTTCATCAGCGAAGTCTTCTGGGGAAAGCTCATTACTCTCTTCTTCTAGACTTTCGGCTTTTAAGAGAACCAGCATGGAGGCATAAAGAAACACTTGACCGGACTCCGATAAGTCCGCCCGATTAACCGCAGACTCTTCCCCACTCAGGGCAGCGCGGGCGCTCAATTGCTCTAAAACGCGATCGATCACATCAATGACTTGTACATCCCAAGGATCGATTTCTCCCCGTTGGGCCATTTCGATCAGTAATGAAATACCGATATCCTGGGGGGAAGAGGTTGACTGCCAGGGTTGGGATTGACTCAATTCTAGGGGAGACAAAGACGCAGAAGATGAATCCATCAAGCATTAACTCCAGATCGCGCTAGACTTCTGTTCTACCATAGCGAATTGGCGATCGCACGGGTAAAGCGATCTCCACCCACCCCGTTTCTTCCCCCTCACCAAGGGGATCGCGAAGTGATGCGTACCCTCGACTTAGAATCCCTCAACTCAACGATCGCTTAACCAAAACTGAGGTTACTTTAGGGGTAAGGTAATTGTAAAGACGGAGCCGCTCGCCAACTCCGTTTCCCTGGTGCGAACAGTCAGGGAATGGCAACTCAGTTTACCCCCATGTTTTTCTTCTACAATTTGCCGACTAATCGATAGCCCTAAACCCGTCCCCTGTCCAGAGGCTTTAGTGGTATAAAGATGATCGAAGATTTTATCCTGAATCTCTTCGGGAATCCCCTTACCATTATCCTCAATACTAATTATCACTTCCGTTTGCGAAGGGGACAATTGGGTTTTAATTCTAATTTGGTTGGGATTAGCTTCAATCTCTTGGAAGGTGCGACCCTGATTGGACTCATCTAAAGCATCAATGGCATTAGCCAGCAAATTCATAAACACCTGGTTCAGTTGACCCGGATAGCAGGGAATTTCTGCTACTTCTCCATACTCTTTAATAATGGCGATCGCTGGCCGTTCATCCGTGGCTTTTAAGCGATGTTTGAGAATCATCAGAGTGCTATCAATGCCCTCATGAATATTACTGATTACCTTACTCGTCGTATCCGATCGCGAAAAGGTTCTCAAGGATTGACTAATATTGCGAATCCGATCCGTCCCTTCATGCATTGAGGCAATTAAATCTGGCAAATCTGTCAATAAATAATCTAATTCAATCTCTTCATAATGATCTTGAATTTCTGCAACCGGTTCGGGATAATGATTTTGATATAAACTCAAATGTTCAATAATATCTTCAATATACTCCTGAGCATGACTTAAATTCCCCAAAATAAAACCCACCGGATTATTAATTTCATGGGCAACTCCCGCCACCAATTGACCCAAGGTAGACATTTTTTCACTCTGCACTAACTGCACCTGGGCATCTTGTAAATCTTTAATTGCCTTTTGTAGTTCGGCAGTTCTGGCTTTGACTCTTTCTTCTAATTCCTCAGTTAAGGCTTGTAATGCTGCTTCGGCTCGATCTTTTTCCTCAATTTCTTGTTTGAGCATTTGATTTTGTTCAGCCAATTCTTTCGCCATTGATCTCAACCTTAAATGTAGCCTAACCCTAGCTAATACCTCTTCTTGCGAAAAAGGCTTAGTAATATAGTCAACTGCCCCTAATTCTAAACCCTTAACCTTGTCTACCGTATCGGATAAAGCAGTCATGAAAATTACGGGAATAGGTTCTGTATCTGGATTCACCTTTAATTGTCTACAGGCTTCAAATCCATCAATTCCCGGCATCATTACATCTAATAAGATTAAATCGGGAGGGGCATAATTGACTTTTTCTAAAGCACTTTCTCCGTCTCTAGCTACCCTAACCTCAAATCCAGATTCATCGAGAAAATCCGATAAAACAGCTAAATTATTGGGATTGTCATCCACAATTAAAATAATATTGGATTCCGGATCGTTATAACTCATGGTTTTCTCCTCTGAGGCTCTGATAATGAGTTTCAATTAATTCGAGTAGTTCTTTTTCTTTAAAACTTTTAGCTAGGCGAATCACTTGATCGCAGAAGGGGCTGAGATCGGGATCGGCTTCAGCAATTAAAGTCACTTTCTTTTGGATTTTCTTTAGATTCCCTTCCAGGGCCAAGCGATATAATTCGGCTAGTTTATCTCGATCGGGGATTGACAGCTCATCTGAGGCATCTGGGGCAATGGGAACAGCCAGAGTTTCGGGATTTATTTCTGTTGATGAGGATTCGGTAATCCATTCGATCTTTAACCAAGTTTGAATCTGCTCCAGAAGTCCATGGGTATCTAGAGGTTTGGGTAAAAAGGCATTCGCACCTACTTCTAGAGCGCGATGGCGATCGGCTTCAAAGACACGGCCAGAGGATACAATGATGGGTAAATTTTGCCAATCTTGGTGCGATCGCACTGCTTTAATTAACTCAATTCCATCCATAATCGGCATTTCTAAATCGGTAATCATCAAATTAGGGTCAAACATGGGCAGTCGTTCAAGAGCCTCTTGACCATTATTAGCTTGAGTGATACTAAATCCCATTGGCTCTAGAAGATTACTAATAATAGATGGATTTTCCCAATGATTATCAACGACCATAATCTTCGCATTTTCAAGTCCTTCAAAGCCGACAATTTTTTTCGGAGAAAGGGTATTGCTCTCTTCTTTATATGCTAACACTTCAGGTAACTCTAAATCGAAAAAAAATAAACTTCCTTTGCCGAGTTCACTTTCCACCTGGATCTTACTGCCCATCATAGCGACAATTTTTTCACTAATGGCTAATCCTAGTCCTGTCCCGGCAGCTTGTTTAGAGACATCTCCTACTTGTTCAAAGGGCAAAAAAATAGCCTCTAATTTTTCCGAAGCAATGCCAATTCCACTATCTTGAATTTGGAAGCGAATTTTATGGATAGTCTGTTCTTCTTGCTGGATTTTCTCTAAACTCTTGATCTCAAAGGACACTTTTCCGACATCCGTAAACTTAATGGCGTTCCCTAATAAATTAATTAAAACTTGACGAATTCGTTTTTCATCTCCATGGATGCTATTCGGTAAATTTGGATCGGGTAAATAGTTAAAGCCAATTCCTTTTTGATCGGCGCGAATCCGACAAATTTCTGCCACTCCTTCTAGGAATGTTCTAAAATTAAGATCGGATGAATGAATTTCTAGTTTTCTGGCTTCAATTTTAGAGAGATCGAGAATATCATTAATTAGGGTCAGTAAGTGAGTGGCGCATTGATGAATAATTTCAATTCCATCTTGTTCTTTTGCGGGAATATTTTGGGAACGTTTTAAGATTTGGGTATATCCGAGAATGCCATTAAGAGGCGTTCGTAATTCATGACTCATGTTCGCCAGAAACTCACTTTTAGCAGAATTGGCAGCGTCGGCAGCTTCTTTGGCTTCTTTTAATTCAAATGTTCGCAATTGGACTCGGATTTCTAGTTCTTCGTAGGACTGACGAAATCGAGCCGACATTTGGTTAAACGACCGAGATAAAATTTCCAATTCATGGATTTTTGGCAAGCGTGATTGATGGATGTTTAAGGTTTGATCTAGGTTGCCTGCGGAAATTGATTCCAAGGCTTTAATTAAGTTTAGAATAGGTTCGGAAATCCAACGGGCAGTCATTAATCCTAGGCTTGCCGCTACCATTAATGCCACAAAACAGAGCAAAATGGTATTGCGGATGTTTTCATAAATTACTCCCATAAAGTCTGAATCGGGGATAATAACGACAATGAGCCAATCGAGGCCCTGATTGTTTTCGATGGGAGTGACTTGTACAAATTGCCGTTGATGTTTAAATAAAAAACTGAGTTGACTGGAGGATTGAATCTCGTCAATATTTCCCAATTCATTTTGGATCTGTTTTGTGGTTAAGCGAATAAGAGCATTAGGGCTATTTTCTGCCGTTTTGGGGAAGGATGTTTGGGGTTGAGGATTGGCGGATTTTTCGGGTAAGGAGCTGGCAATTAAATAGCCTTGACTATCCATAATAAAGGTTTGACCCGATCGCCCAATCTGTAGTCCTTGTAAAAAATCCTTGATTTGAGACAGGCTGAGACTGGTTTTGAGAACTCCAGATATTTCCTGTTCTTCATTGTACCAAATTTGACTTACATTTAAAATTAATTCTGAATCTCGATCCGGAGGGAATTTTTTCTGCTGTGTCCAGGCTAAACCTTGATTTGCGATCGCACTTTGATACCATTCTTCTTGGTGAGGATCGCCAGAGTTCCAGGAAATTGCTGGTTTTGCAGGATTCCCTTGGTTGTCTAGGGGATAAATATTTAAAGCATTTAAGTTATTTTTATTGCTGATAATCCACTGAAAGGAGGGAGAAGAAAAATCGCGGTTAACGGCGCGAAAATAACCACTGGGGGTCAAAAGTCCAATTTGGGCAATATGGGGAAAGAGTTGAATTTGTTGCCATAAGTGAGTGCGAAGGGCAGAATCATGATTCAGGTCTAATTCGCCACTGGCGATCGCCTGGGCATTAATCTGATTAACTAACAGAGGAGTCTGTAGATAGGTGTCCAGATGCTGCTCAATGCGAGCGGTGAGTTCATTTCGCAGTTGAGTCGTTACCTGTTCAACCGCAGTTTGACCATTACGCAGAGAAAACCAACCGGTTAAGCCCACTGCGGCAAAAATCTGAATCAGAAAAGGAACAATCAGAACCCAACCAAGCGGTACTTGTTTAGATTCTGGAAACAAAGGGTTTTTTACTTTCCCTGCCATGAGCGGGTTTGAAGGGGAGAAAACAAAAGGATGGGTTAATAATATACGAACTAGCTAACCGTCAAGATTACCATAAGGTAAAAAGGGGAGAATAGAGTGTTCGAGGTGAACAGTCTGCCATCAAGATCCCCTTTCTTACATCCTAACCCCATGACTCTGACTAGGAGTTAACCTGATTCCTTGCTTTCCAAGCCAATTCCAATAATTTATGCCAGCGCTTTTGTAATTGCTTGGGAGTGCAGCCGATGGTGGTAGCAATTTGCGCTTCATCAACTCCCGCTTGCTTGAGTTGGAACAGTTGTTGTTGCTCAGGAGCCAATTGATGAAAGAACTCTTGCCATTGGGAAGGGGACAACCCTAGATTTTGATCGAGATCCGCACCCAGCCATTGGTGAACCAAATGCCAGTTATGAATGCGGGAGAATTTTTCCACATGATACTTAAACCGTTGTTGTAAATAATCCCGTTGGCGAGGGGTTAAACTTAGGGTTTCATCAATTTCGGTGGCGGAGAAATCTTGCAGCTTGAGGTTGAGGTAATCGATACAATCAAATTGTTCCTGAGATTGAAGATACTCGGTTAATTCGCGAATGACGCGATCGCGCAGTACCGACTCGGAAGGATCGATCGCACCAGCGACCATTTTCTCACGAATTTGATGCAAGGCAGGATCGCGGCTGTACAGTTGCGCCTCTTCCGTCTTACCCGATTCTACTGCCATTTCCATATCCACGGAAATTTCTTGGGGTTGACGGCGAGAAAATCCTTGCGCTCTAAGAACAATCAATCTTTGGGAAATACCACCGGGTAAACTAATGCGTCGTTTAGCGTATTGTTCCGTAAAAGCCATATATTCAGCCAATTCTAAGCGGGTGCGAGGGCTATAGTTTTCCGCCACTTCATTTTCCCGACGGAAGGCTTTGAGGGTTTCCACATAAAAACCTTGCATGAAGTCTTCAATTAAACCATAGCGCGCCCTAAACCCTAAGCGAGCGCTAGTTTTAGCCACATGGCGATAGACCATGACACTCAGATTGCTGTGTAGTTCACTCCGACCTTGACGGGAGCCAAGTTTGTAATATTGTAAGCATTTTTCAATCCGGTTATGGGCTAATGTCCGTTGCCAAGATTCAATGATTCCCGATTTTTGAATACGATCGCTCTTTTGACAAATGCGATCGACTTCCCGTGCCATCCGTTCAGCCACCCCCCGAATAGAGCGACAATTAATCTGCATCGCACTGCCAAGTTCGCCACTCATTAACTCTACTAGAGCCTCTACATCCATGACCTTTGCAGAAGACTCCGGAATTTCGGCGCTCACCGTTGCACAAGAGTTAAGAGCTGTGAAAGAGGAATTAGAGTTAGGGGAATCGAGGTTAGAGAGGGTAGCAGAAGGGCTGGACTTAGTATTCATGAGTTCAATCTCCTTTAGGTTAAATGCACTCGGCGTAATGACATCGTTTTGGGTTGAATCCCTGGCGCTGTCTATACTCTGACTGTAGGTGTCCCTCAGAAAATAAAGGGGTGCTGCTGTGGCACTCTTTGATCAGGTAGATCAACCCCACAACAAGAGCGCAGGGGAAGACTTGGCGATCGCACCTTGATGGGCGATCGTCCAAACCTTTGTCAACGCTAGACTTTAAGCCATTTTTAATTCCCTAATTGGGGGTCAGAGCAGCAAACCCCCTAGAGAAGTCATGAGTAGACAATTGCAGGAGTGGCTAAAAAAACTGGTGTGGGGTAGATGCCTTTTTTGAGTTCCCTGACTCCTAATCTCTAGAAAGATCATCTACCCTACGTTAGAAGATCCTCTAGACTTGCCTTGCTTCGGACACCCAATCCGATGCTGCTTCCCATCCCAGACCTTCACGCACTACTTTTGGTTCCATCTGAGTTAAATCCAAAACGGTAGAAACTTCAGACTGGACGGGTAAACCATCATCGATAATGATATCCACCAGTTTATCGAGGCGGTCAAAGAGTTCTGCGGTAGAAGTATATTCAGGAGCGCTGGGAGTGGCGGACATTTCCTCATCTCCCACCAAATGCGCGGAGGTGGAGATAATGGGATTTTCTAACGCCTCCAACAGACCTAAGCAAATGGGATTATCGGGTACTCGAATTCCAGTCGTTCGCCGTTTGGGAGACATCACCAACCGGGGAACCTCCTTGGTTGCAGGCAGTAAAAAGGTATAAGGGCCAGGAATTAAACGCTTCATAATTCGATAAGCTACATCACTGACAGTGGCATAGCTGGCTACATTAGAGAGGGAGGAACAGAGGAAGGTTAAGGGTTTATCATTAGAGAGTTGTTTAATCCGTCTGACGCGCTCGATGCCTGATTTAGCATTAAGATCGCAACCGATCGCATACACAGTATCGGTGGGATATAACATCACCGCTCCATCTTGAAGAGCATCTTTGATCTCTTGGAGGATTCGCTGTTGCGGTGTTTTTGGATGTAGGGTATACAGGATGGCCATAGGTTGGGGGTAGCTGACAGTGAGCGTAAAAATTGGACATTTATCAACATTTTGAGACAAAAGGTCTGTCTAGTTTTACAATATTATCAATCGACCTTTGTTAGTCGGGTTGCCGTCAGAGGATGAAACCACTGGTCAAAGAACCAGCCCTTAAGGTGCTACGTGCGTGGAACAGGCTCCATAGACAGTGAGAAGTTAGAAGCCTCACAAGACAATTGAGAAATTGCTTCTCAATACATATACACCAGCAGTTTGCTGGGGTGAGCCTGTGGAGCGCTAGAGAAACGCAATGCTACGGCAAAGCGGGTGCTGTGAAGCAGGAAGTAAACAGCCATCTGTTGAAGAAACAGGAGTTGGCAGCTTTTGTCCAACTTTGTATAAGTTTTACAGAACGGTAGATGAATGAATAAAATCGGGTATCTCGATTGTCCCACTGGTTTAGCGGGTGATATGTGTTTGGGTGCTTTGGTAGATGCTGGAGTTCCTCTAGAATACCTGCAAGAGAGCTTGAAATCCTTACAAATAGAGGATGAGTACCAGTTACGCCAGGAAAAAGTGACCCATCACGGCCAAGCAGGCATTAAAGTTCATGTCGATCTCAAGCATTCCCCTGATCATCACCATCGAGATCATCACCACGGCAGCCGTCATTTACCGGAAATTGTGGAGATGATTAAGAATGCTCAACTGCCCCCACGGGTGGAAGAGCGCAGTTTAGCCATTTTCCACCGGTTGGCGTTGGCGGAAGCGGCGGTTCATGGCATTGAACCGGAGCGGGTACATTTCCATGAGGTGGGGGCAACGGATGCTCTGGTGGATATTGTCGGGACTTGTTTGGGGTTGGAGTGGCTAGGAATCGATCGCCTGTTTTGTTCGGCTCTACCCACGGGAGGGGGTACAGTCAAGGCAGCCCATGGGATTTTACCGGTTCCCGCCCCGGCTGTGCTGAAGTTGTGGCAAATGGCACAGGTTCCCGTTTACAGTAATGGGATTGAGCGGGAGTTGGTGACTCCCACGGGGGCGGCGATCGCCACTACTCTAGCTACAGGTTTCGGTTCCGTTCCCTCCATGCGCTTAGAACAGGTCGGTTTAGGAGCCGGTTCAGCCCAGTTACCCCTACCCAATTTAGTGCGCTTGTGGGTAGGTTCTCCAGCAGAACCGCAGGGTTTAGAACAGGTAGCGGTATTAGAGACTCAAATTGATGACCTCAGTCCCCAGGCGATCGCCTACTGTTTAGATCAACTCTTAGCTGCCGGAGCCTTAGATGTATTTACCCAACCCATCACCATGAAAAAATCTCGCCTCGGTATACTCTTAACCGTCATTTGTCCCCCCGCTCAAATCACCGCCTGTGAAACCCTATTATTCCAGGAAACCACCACATTAGGCATTCGCCGCACCCTCCAAGACCGTTCCATTTTGCGTCGAGAACTTCGCACCCTCGAAACCCCCTATGGCTCCGTTCAGATTAAACTCGCTTGGCAAGGCGATCAACTCTCCAATCTACAACCCGAATATGAAGACTGCGCCCGACTCGCCCGCCAACAGCATCTCCCCTGGCGACAAGTTTATCAAACCGCCCTCGAATTAGCCCGATCCACTTTTAAGCATTAGGATTTACCCTTAATCTTCCTCCAGGAAATCTTCATGAATTTCATGGACAAAATCAACGGGTTGATCTTTGTGAAGTTGAGAAAAAACTTTATATTTATCTAAGTTCGATAAGGACTGACTGCCTAAGCTTTTTTGGTCAATCCGAACCAAATTATATTGCACATTATCCGCATAAATAGCAAAGGCGATATTCAGAACTTCCATGAAATTAATCAGCCACTTACATTCATTTTCAGGATAGTCTTTGTAGTATTGGATTAAATCTGCAATTCTCGCTTCCAGGTGAACTCTGGTCGGTTTACTGATTAAAATCAGTTTTAACATCATAGTAACCAAAGTTAACGGATTATTTTGAGCCACCCACAGCACAAATAAAGTTGAGGGAGTCTTACGATCTTCAGTGGTCAAATACTCTACCACTCGGTTGCAAGTTCTCAGCAATAAAGCTTTATTAACCCGCAGATCGTTATAGTTAGTGTAAAGGTTATTTAACTGAACTGATAATTTTTTTTCGATTAAATGGATAAAGGCAGTATCATCTACAGAAAAAACGAGGTAACGCTGGAGAGCCTGCTTAAATTCCTGGTAACTGATATCCTGAGTTTGTTGCAAGAAGATATGGGCTAAATTGACATAATTATAGGGCCCTCGTCTGAGGAGAATTGTTTTAATTAAGTGTAAGACTTCATCTCCTAAGCGTGTGGGATTTTTCGGAGGTTCACTGTCCTGGTGATGGGTGAGCTGAGACCGGGTAGTGTACATGGCTAAGTCAAATTTGAACTTTTCTTTGAGTTCGTGAGAGCGCACTTTGGCTGCTTGGCGTTGTTCAGCCGAATTGTTGAGGTTAATATATTGGGGAACCAATAGATAGGAGGTATAGCGATCGCTCCAATTGTCTGAGTCTAAGTCAAATTTAGCACAAAATAGCTTTATTTCTTGATAATCAGGACTTTTAACAAAGTTGCTCGTCCAATTTTTTAGGCGCTTGATCGCTATAGAATGGCTATTACGACCAATGGTTTCTCCTTCAAAACTATTCACTAACTCCCGGACTGCCTTATGATTTCTGCCCGCTTCCCAGTTATTAATTAAAATATAACAACAGCGTTTTAAGGTATGAGAAAAATTCTCTTCTTGATTGGCAAAAACTAGATTAAATAAAGCTTGATTGACTGCTGGATCGTCGATCTCAGTGTGATCGATAAATAGCTGCCGAAACTTTTCTACCACCTGATCGGGACTCTCCGTTTTGACAATGGCTAAAAAATAACGATATATGGTCTCTTGATATTGACCAATATTTTTCCTCAGTTCTGTTGTCTTGAAACCAGAGGGGGGATAATTTTCATCCATTAAACTAGGTCCCATGGTAGTTGCCCCTTTTTAGATGGTTCTGCACCCCAAGCCCTATAGCGCAGCGTATTGGATTGAAGCTTTGCCATACTTAAACTACACTCAAAACTTTTAGTTGCCTCGTCCATACGATCAAATCGTATCTGGAATAAGAGACATTTTCTTTATTCCTTTACCAATCAGGTTAACCTATTTCCGGTTGAACTGGGTATGATTGGAATTTCTTTAGAGGGTTACTTCTTAACGCCAAATACTAGAAAAAGCAGGTCTGTGAAAAAACACAGGGCCTACTTTTTAGGGTCTTTTTTGATGGGGGCAGAGGGACTTGAACCCTCACGACTTTTAAGGTCAACGGATTTTCATTCTCCCACAGCTTTCGCTGTTGCCTTGAGACATGGCTCGCTGGTTTTGAGAATCGGACCCTCCCTTTACCCTCGACTCAATACGTTAGGGTAGCTCCCGTCGGGCCTCTGCACCTTCCTTTGATACTCAATTGGGGATTATAATCCTCAATTTTTTTCTCCGGCTTGGCTCAGGATTGCCATGTCTGTTACCAGATTTAGGTTTCCCTGAGTTTGAGAGCTTACACTTAGCAAATTTCTTTACTAAGGCTCAGTTTTCTAAGTCCGTAGCGTCTACCATTCCGCCATGCCCCCCAACTTAAATGTGAGTGTGGGATGGTGAATCGAAGATGTCACACAATATATAATTACATCATGAATCTGAGGTTTTGGCAAGTCTCTACATCAAATTGGGGTAAAAACCTGGGTCAGGGGAGAGGAACTCAGGGGTCTAAAAGTGGTATGATCTCTCTGGATCGCTCACTTATTAAGTATAGCTAGATGGACATAATCACGTTACTGCTCTACGGAATTTTGGGGGGAACCTATCTCCTAGTCTTACCGGCTCTGATCTACTTCTACCTCGATCGCCGTTGGTATGTAGCCAGTTCCATCGAACGGTTATTGATGTATTTCATGGTCTTTTGGTGCTTCCCAGGAATGCTCTTATTGGCTCCCCTAATTAATCTGAGACCGAAACCCCGACAAATCTCGTAAACCCCATCGATTAAAGGTAACCAGAACGTGCGACGAATTGATGTGATGATCTATTGCGTGGTGTTTTTGGCCACAGGGGGTTTAGTCTATGGGCTGTTTCAACTGGCTGGGTTAGATAGCCTGGATGCTGGCCGCTGGAGCCAAGCAATCCTTATGGGTGGGGTATTGGTTTGGGTGTCTACCTATTTATTTCGGGTGGGAACCCAGAACATGACTTACAATCAGCAACGTCGCGACTATGAAGAGGCTCTGCTACAAAAACGGTGGGAATCCCTAACTCCAGAGGAGAGAGCCAAACTGGAAGCCGAGGTAGCCTCAGAATCCGATCCTTCTATCTCCCCTGATTGACGAAATATTACTGTTATGACCCATGCGATTACTGAGTGTTTTCAGCGATTGCGATCGCAAAACACTCCAGCGTTAATTCCTTTTATTACTGCCGGAGATCCAGATTTGGAAACCACGGCTCAAGCCTTACAAGTTCTGGATCGCCAAGGGGCAGATATCATTGAACTCGGAGTTCCCTATTCCGATCCTTTGGCCGATGGCCCGGTGATTCAAGCGGCTGCTACCCGCGCTCTACAACGGGGAACTCGTCTAGAGTCGGTCTTAGAACTCCTCAGTCAAGTCAGCCCCCAGTTGCAAGCTCCAGTGATTTTATTTACCTATTACAATCCCATTCTCCATCGGGGAATAGAGCGATTTTTAGATGAAATTGGTCAAGTGGGAGTAGCGGGCTTGGTGGTTCCCGATTTGCCCCTAGAAGAGGCAGAATGTATCTTAGCACCGGCGGCGGCACGGGGGATTGAGGTGGTGTTATTGGTTGCGCCAACGAGTTCACCAGAGCGAATTGAGGCGATCGCCCAAAAGTCCCAAGGATTTATCTATTTGGTCAGCGTCACCGGAGTTACCGGAGTGCGTACCGAAGTAGCCACCAGAGTGCCAGGTTTAATTCAACAAATTCGCCAATTCACCGATAAACCCATTGGCGTTGGCTTTGGCATATCCCAGCCCGAACATGCCCGGCAGGTTGTGGAGTGGGGAGCCGATGCCGTCATTGTCGGCAGTGCGATCGTTCGTCGGTTAGCCGATCAGGGGATCGACTCTGTAGGCCCCTTTTGCCACAGCTTAAAACAGGCCATGGTTGAATCCATCAACACCTAACCCATAATCTTCCCTGGTGGAGCCACCGGCTCCACCGAGTAATGTTTATAGCATTACCGTATTGGCATCCCGAATTCCAGGAACCTTAAGAATCTCCTCTAGAATCCCCTCCGGTAGGGGATCGTCAATCGTCAGCACCATCACAGCATCACCGCGCACAATCTGGCGACCCACTTGCATACTGGCAATATTGACATTAAAACTACCCAACAGAGAACCAATCTTACCAATAATCCCCGGCATATCCCGGTGACGGGTAAACAACATATGTTGATTGGGGGGCACATTAATGGGGAATCCATCCACCGTGGTAATCCGAATTTCCCCATCACCGAGCAATGTACCCGTGACCTCATGTTCCTCTGAAGATCCCTTCGCTTGTAACAGCAGAGAACCTTTATAATCTCGGATACTGGCATCGCGGGTTTCAATCACGCGAATGCCGCGCTCTTGAGCTTCAATAGAGGCATTCACATAATTAACGCGCTCCCGCAGGGCACGGGAAAGTAAGCCCTTGAGGGCAGCAATTACAATCGGTTGGCTTTGATTATTAGCCAGTTCCCCTTGCAGGCGAATATTGAGACTTTCCACGCGGCCGCCCACCAGTTGGCTGACCAAATTACCTAGAGTTTCTGCTAATTGCAGATAGGGGCGCAACTGTTCCAAGGCATCCGGATGGAGTCCGGGAATATTCACTGCCGAGCGTGCAGGCAATCCTAGCAGTACATCCCGGATTTGCTCGGCCACATCCACCGCTACATTCACCTGGGCTTCCGTGGTTGATGCTCCTAAATGGGGGGTTAAAATCACCTCTTTTCCTAGCTCAGTTAGGGGAGATTCACCTAGGGGTTCATTGGCATACACATCTAGAGCTGCTCCGGCAATTTGACCGTTTTTGAGGGCTTCAGCAAGGGCGGCTTCATCAATAATCCCCCCTCTGGCGCAGTTAATAATCCGGGCTGTGGGTTTCATTTTGGCCAAAGACTGAGCATTGATTAAATTGGCCGTTTCTGGGGTTTTGGGAATGTGGAGGGTAATATAGTCAGATTCTTGCATGAGAACATCCATATCTACCAGCCGACAGCCCAGTTGGTCTGCCCGTTCTGCGGAAATGAAGGGATCGAAGGCAATCAATTTCATCCCCAAGGCTTTGGCTGTTCCTGCTACATGGGAGCCAATTTTGCCTAAGCCGACAATTCCCAGGGTTTTTTTATAGACTTCTGTGCCCACAAATTTTTTACGCTCCCACTGGCCATTTTTGACGGACTGGTTAGCATCAGGAATATGGCGGGACAGGGATAGCATTAAGGCTAGGGCATGTTCGGCAGCAGCAATGGTGTTGCCTTCTGGGGAATTAACAACAATTACCCCTTTACGGGTGGCAGTGGGGACATCGACATTATCGACTCCAACCCCAGCGCGACCAATAATTTTCAGTTGTACGCCCGCTTCAATGATTTCTTTGGTGATACGGGTTCCGGAGCGAATCATGAGAGCGTCGTATTCGGGAACGACTTTCACCAGTTCCTCTACGGGCAGGCCGGTTTTTACATCAACCTGGGCAACTTGAGATAGGATATCTATTCCAGCTTGATCGATGGGGTCGCAAACGAGAACTTTAGGCATGATCGGGGGAGAACGTGATGAACAAGTTGTTGAGTGAGATGGACAGGGGGTTTAGGATAGAGAAAGTATAGGTCAAGTGCGATCGCCGATGCAAAGAACACCCGACCTATTCACCGATGACCCGCGATCGGGACAACAGTAGGTTATTGTAACCCTAAAATCGGCCCGGTCATAATCAAAGAAACAATTATGACTGAGATGGGCTTTTAGGGAGATGGATAATAAAGGTGGTTTCTTGTGCTAAAGAGGCACACTTCAGGCTCCCCCCATGTTTTTCGACAATAATTTGATAGCTAATGGCCATGCCCATCCCCGTTCCTTTACCCACTGGTTTTGTGGTAAAGAAGGGGTCAAAAATGCGGGGTTTAATCTCTGGGGGAATGCCAATACCATTATCCCTAATCTCAATTTGGGCTTGCCCTGAATCTTCAAGCCATTGGGTTTTGATGGTGAGGGTATAGGGAAATTTAGGATCTTCTTTTTCTGCTTGATATCTTTCTTGAAGAGCATCAATCCCATTCATCATAATTTGCATGAAGGCTTGATTAAGTTCTCCAGCAAAACAGTCGAGTTTGGGCAGTTTTCCATAGTGGCGCTCAGCTTTAATTTCTAGTCCATTAACTTCAGTCGTTCTCGGAGAATTTTGGAGTTTGAGGCGATTATTTAAAATAGTCAGTACGCTTTCAAGTTCATCATGAATGTCTACTTTTTTGAGTTTTGCTTCATCTAAGTGGGCAAAGCGACGTAAGGAGTTCACTATTTTAGTAATTCTATCGGTTCCACTTTTCATGGAAAGGATAACATTGGGTAAGTCCGTTAGGGTAAAGTCAAGCTCTAGATCGGTAATCAGTTGGGTTACAGAAGGAGGAGGAGTGGGGTAGGATTGCTGATAGGCATAATAGACATGCATGATATCTTGAATGTAGTTTTCCAGATGCTCGATATTGCCAGCAATAAAGCTGACTGGATTGTTGATTTCATGAGAAATTCCGGCTACCAGTTGTCCTAAGCTTGACATTTTTTCGCTTTGGATCAGTTGAATTTGGGTGGTTTTGAGCTGGTGGAGCGCTTGGGCAAGATCTTGGGCTTGTTGTTGGAGTTGCAGTTCGCTTTGTTTGCGTTGGATCAGGAGACTGATTTGGCTGGCGATCGCTTGAACCAGAGCGACGAGATTTAATTGGCAAGCTGTATTTTTATTTCGGTAAAAAACTAAGACTGCCATGACATTTTGATTAACGATAATAGGAAGACCAAAGGCAGATTTAAATCCAATTTCAAGGGCTTGGGATTGTCTGATACATAATTTTTCAGGATTTTGGTTAAGATCTTGAATCCATTCTAAGGTTTGAGTTTTCCAGATTTTTCCGGGTAGCCCTTCCCCTGGCTGAAAGTGTAGAGTTTGACTGAATTCACAAAAGGATTGAAAATGAGGGTCATTGGCAAAAGGATTAGCAAGATAAGATAAGGTTTGCCGATCTTCCTGGGGTAGCCAAGCTTCTCCATAAGTCCAAAGAATACGATCGCAAATGATTTTTATGATTTGGGCGATCGCCTCTTGCCAAGTCGAGGTATGAGTTAAATACTGAGTTACTTCTAATAAGAGCCGTGTTTCTCGCTCTGCTTCTTGCAGTTGATGATTTTTCTGGACTAAAGTTTGATTTTGTTGCTGAAGCTGGAGGTTAAGTTCAGTTAATTTTAAGTGGTGGGCAACCCGTGCTAAGACTTCTTCGGCTTGAAAGGGTTTAGTAATATAATCTACGGCTCCTACTTGAAAACCCTTGACTTTATCGGCTCCTTCATTTAATGCGGTTAAGAAAATTACCGGTATATTTTTCGTTTCGGGATTACGTTTTAATTGCACGCATAGCTCATAGCCGTCCATTTCTGGCATCATGATATCTAAGAGAATCAGATCGGGCAGAAACCGAGTCAGACTCGCAAGGGCAAATTTAGCATTAGGGGCGAATCTTACATCATATCCTTCATTTTTGAGTAGACCTTTGAGCAGACGTAGATTTTCGGGAACATCATCTACCACTAAGATTTTGCTGGCTTCGTTACTGAAAACTGCGATCTCTTCAGGGGTTGTCCTATTGCTATCTGCCATTACTGTAACCCATTGATTTGAGAACTGATGCTTACTGAGAAGCACTGAGGACTGTCTCTCTATCTTAAATGAGTGGAGAGAATATGGGAAAGGGAGGAAATCAAGGGAAACAGAGGTTTGTTCGTTGGGTCGAGTATTTTACGGTACAATTAACGCGATCTATAGGGATTTGTCGTCTTATGGGCGATCGCTCTTTGTTTCTTCACCCTTAGTTGATTGTATGGTTGTGTCATCCCCTTCTACACCTTGGATTATTTCTCCTCCTCAGCGCTTTGATGCTCCTTTGCGTCTGTTTTGTTTTCCTCCCGCAGGAGCTGGTGCTTTTTTATTTCGTTCTTGGTTAACTTACAGTTCCCCCGAAATTGACATTTTTGCTATTCAATTACCCGGTCGAGAACACCGTTTAAAAGAATCTTGTTTTACTCAATTAGAGCCATTAATTAAAGCGCTTACACAAGCCGTTATTCCCACTTTGGAGCAAGGAAAATTTATTTTTTTTGGTCATAGTATGGGCGCTTTAATAGCGTTTGAACTCACCCGCGAATTGCGCCGCCAAGGTGGTGTTTTGCCGGAACATTTGTTTATTTGTGGTCGCCGTGCCCCCCAAATTCCGATTGATAATCCCCTTTATCACCAACCAGATTCTATCTTGATTGAAGCTTTGCGTCAATATGGAGGAACACCGGAAGCGGTGCTGCAAAATTCGGATTTAATGGAGTTATTTTTACCTATTTTTCGGTCAGATTTGATCGTCAATGAGAAATATCAGTATCAATCAGAAAAGCCTTTAGAATTGCCGGTTACGATGTTTGGAGCCATAGACGATCCGGTGGCTACTCCTGAGCAGTTTGAGCAATGGAATCAACAGACTTCTGCTCGGTTTGATTTACAGCTCTTTGAAGGAGGACATATGTTTTTTAAGGACGATCCTAAGCTGATCTTAAAGCCTATTTTTGAGGAATTCAATTGTCATTTATAAGTCACTCTCTTGCAAGGTATCACTGAGCTTAACCCAATTTTCTAGGCTGAGATCTTCAGCACGAGCTTGGGGATTGATGTTGAGTTGCTCTAGAATGATGCTGAGGCGATCGCTCTCAATTATCCCTTTGAGATTATTGTGCAACATTTTCCGTTTGGAGGAAAAGCCCAGAGTGACAATTTGTTCTAAATGACGGGGGTTAAGAGCGGGTTTTTCTAGACTTCTGGGAGTTAAGCGAATCACGGCTGATTCAACTTTGGGAGGGGGATAAAAGGCTTTTGCGGGGACAGGGCAGATCAGTTCGCAATCGGCTAAATATTGAACGCGAACCGATAGCGCACCAAAGGCTTTGGTACTGGGTTTAGCGACGAGGCGATCGGCGACTTCTTTTTGCACTAATAAAACAATACTATCATAATTTTTCGGCACAGGTGAAGCAATTTTTCCCAAGAGTTTTTCTAAAATGGGGCCCGTAATATTGTAGGGAATATTAGCCACCACTTTATTGAGATTTTGAAATAAGGAATAAGCAGAAAGCAAATCTTCGAGGTTTAAGGATAATATATCTCCTTGTAAAAGGAGAAAGTTTTGCTTTTCTCCAAATTTTTTGGCTAATTTTTGACACAGATCTCGGTCAATCTCTACGGAAACGACAGCCTCTGCACGGGTAATTAATTGACGAGTTAACACTCCCATTCCTGGGCCAATTTCTAAGACTTTATCCCTGGCTTGTAAATCGGAAGCTGCAATAATTTTATTCAGAATCGATTCACTGTTGAGCCAATGTTGGGCAAATCGTTTGCGGGGTTTAAAATTCATGTTGTATCAAGTCCGGTTAAACCATTCAAAAAGCCTCCCCTTGACATCTAAGGTAGTATCTATCCATGGGGAGGCCAGGTTACTTATAACCTACTGCAAATAACCCATTTCTACTAATTTATTCCAGACTTTATCCACACTTTCAGATAATTCTTCAAGATCGGTGCGGCATTCAATTTCGGGATTTTCTGGGGGTTCATAGGGATCGGAAATACCGGTGAATTGTTTAATTTCTCCGGCTCTGGCGCGTTTGTATAATCCTTTGACATCCCGTTCTTCACAAACGGCTAAAGGAGCATTCACAAACACTTCTACAAAATCGCCAATTCTCTGGCGCACTTCTTCTCGAATAGCTCGATAGGGAGAGATGGCAGAGACTAAAACAATGACCCCATTTCGGGTTAATAAATGGGAGACAAATCCAATGCGGCGGATATTTTCATCTCGGTCTTCTTTGCTAAAGCCTAATCCTTTGGTGAGGTTGGTACGGACAATATCCCCATCTAGGACTTCTAATTTAACCTCAGCAGCGCGTAGTTTTTTTTCTAGGGCTTGGGTAATGGTGGTTTTACCAGCGCCACTGAGACCGGTAAACCAGATTGTAACTCCACGGTGATTCATACTAACAGCAGGTTTTAGGATTTAGATCTACTGTACTATTTTCCAGTCAACTTGCGAAAGTCAGGAGTTAGTATTGAGTCTTGAGTAATGAGCAAGGAATGGACAAGGAGCAAGGGGCTTAAGCCCCTTGTCTTCAACGGTTAGCGGCCGTAGGAGTGGGTTAAGTGTCGCAGGCGATCGCCTAATTCATCGCTCAACATCCCCGGATCTTCATAGCGCCAGCGCCAGTTTCCAGCGCTAACACTGGGATCGTTCATCCGTCCTTGATTGTCTAAACTGAATAAATCTTGTAAAGGCAGAATTGCCCAAACTGCTACAGAAGCTAAGGCTGTGCGAATCAATAGCCAAGAAATCTCGGTAATTTCTTCCGGGGAAGCATAACCCAAATATTGGGCTAAATGCTGTTTTTCTTTTTCACTCGCATTTTGCCACCAGCCCACTGATGTATCATTATCATGAGTTCCCGTGTAGACGATCGCATTTTGGGGATAATTATGGGGCAAATAAGCATTATCGGCTCCCCCCCCAAAGGCAAACAAAAGAATTTTCATTCCCGGAAAGTTAAAATGATCGCGCAATTCTTCCACTTCTGGCGTAATAATGCCCAAATCTTCGGCTAAAACGGGTAGATTTCCCAAGGCTTCGCCCAAGGTTTGGAAAAATTCAAATCCCGGAGCCTTCACCCATTGCCCATTCATGGCTGTTTCTTCTCCGGCTGGCACTTGCCAATAGGCTTCAAAGCCCCGGAAATGGTCAATTCTCACTACATCCACATATTGCAGCGTCGCTCGGAAGCGTTCAATCCACCAAGCATAATTGGTTTCTTGTAATTTATCCCAATCGTAAACTGGATTTCCCCACAATTGCCCGGTAGCACTAAAATAATCGGGGGGCACGCCCGCCATCCAAGCCGGTTCTAAAGTTTCTGGATCTAACTTGAAAATTTCGGGATTTGCCCAAACATCGGCGCTATTGTGGCAGACATAAATGGAGACATCGCCGATCATTTGAATGCCTTTTTCGTTAGTGTACTGGCGCAGATTTTGCCACTGTTCAAAAAACTTGAATTGCAGGAATTGATGGTATAGGATGGAATCAGCAAGGGTTTCTTTTTTATGGGCTAGGCTCTGGGGGTCGCGACGAGCGATCGCCGATTCCCAATGATTCCAAGCTTGTCCTCCATTTTCCTCCATCAGGGACATAAACAAAACATAGTCATCTAACCAACTGGCTTGTTGCTGACAAAATTCAGTAAAGGTGGGATTTTCTTCTGTTTCTAACTGATCTTTAAAAGTTTCATAAGCTTGTTTGAGGAAGCTATACTTATGGGGAATCACGCGATCGAAATTAACCCGATTGCCTGAAATATCTTCTCCACTTATAGGGGTTAATTCTTCAGAATTTAATAATCCTTCTGCGGCTAATTGCTCTAAGCTAATCATCAAGGGATTACCCGCAAAAGCGCTGTAATTCATGGTGTAAGGAGAATGTTCATAACCGGTTGGCCCCAAAGGCAAAATTTGCCATATTTTTTGCCCACTGCGAGCGAGGAAATCCACAAATCGATAAGCATTCTCTCCTAAATCACCAATTCCAAAGGAACTGGGCAAGGAGGTCGGGTGTAATAAGATGCCACTTGCGCGTTCAAAAGCCATAGTGATTAGAAACTCTACAAGAGATACGGACGATCGATCCTCTCCATAGAATAAGGCAAAAAGTGCCCTACGATCGCTGGGACAAACTTGTTGCTTTTTTATTCATCTGCTCATTTTCCCAGGCTACCCCTATTTTTTTGCTTCAGGTATTAAAATGAAAAGTCAAGAACATTGGACAATAGAAGAAATGCGCCACTCCATGCTCAAAGACGATCCCCTTTGGTTTAAAGATGCCATTATTTATGAAGTCCCTGTCCGCGCCTTTGCCGATAGTAATGGAGACGGTATTGGTGATTTTTGTGGGCTGAAGGACAAGCTCGATTATATCCAAGAATTAGGGGTCACGGCTCTGTGGATACTCCCCTTTTTCCCTTCTCCCCTCAGAGATGATGGCTATGATATTGCTGATTACAATAGCGTCAATCCCATTTATGGAAATCTAGAGGACTTCAAAGAGTTCTTACGGGAGAGCCATAAACGAGGAATTCGGGTGATTATCGAATTAATTGTGAATCATACCTCTGACCAGCATCCCTGGTTTCAGCGAGCCAGAAGAGCCAGTCCAGGGTCACCAGAGCGAGAGTTTTATGTATGGAATGATAACCCGAATAAGTATCAAGGCGCTCGGATTATTTTCCAAGATTTTGAACATTCTAACTGGTCTTGGGATTCTGTGGCGAATGCCTATTATTGGCATCGGTTTTATTCCCATCAACCGGACTTGAATTATGAAAATCCGGCGGTGCAACAAGCGATTTTAGAAGTGGTAGATTTTTGGTTAGAGATGGGAGTGGATGGTCTGCGCTTAGATGCGGTTCCCTATCTGTATGAGGAGGAGGGAACCAATTGCGAAAATTTGCCCCAAACCCATACCTTTTTGCAAGCTCTGCGAAGCCATATGGATGCTAAGTTTCCTAACCGGATGTTATTAGCGGAAGCGAACCAATGGCCAGAGGATGCAGCGGCCTATTTTGGCCAAGGGGATGAATGCCACATGAATTTCCATTTTCCCCTGATGCCGCGTCTGTTTATGGCGTTGAAGATGGAGGATAGTTTCCCGATTATCGATATTTTGCAACAAACGCCCCAGATTCCGAATAATTGCCAATGGGCGCTGTTTTTGCGAAATCATGATGAACTGACGTTAGAAATGGTTTCCGATGAAGACCGGGATTATATGTATCGGGTTTATGCCCAAGACCCGCAAGCGCGGATTAATTTGGGGATTCGTCGCCGTTTGAGTCCTTTGATGGATAACGATCGCCGCCGGATAGAATTGCTCAATAGTCTACTCTTTTCTCTACCGGGAACTCCCGTCCTCTATTATGGGGATGAAATCGGTATGGGGGATAATATCTATTTAGGCGATCGCAACGGAGTCCGTACCCCTATGCAATGGAGCGCAGACCGCAATGCCGGATTTAGCCGCACCAACCCCCAACGGCTCTATGCTCCCCCCATTCTCGACCCCGAATATCACTATGAAGCCATCAACGTCGAAGCTCAACGCAGCAATACCAATGCCCTCTGGTGGTCGATGAAACGGCTGATTGCCACCCGCAAACGGTTCCAAGCCTTCGGTCGCGGCAGCTTTGAATTCCTCTATCCCGACAACCGCAAAGTATTAGCGTTTACCCGCACCTATGCGGGAGAACATATCCTGATTCTGGCCAACCTCTCCCGGTTCGTGCAAACTGTAGAGCTAGACCTGACTCCCTTCCAAGGGATGAAACCCGTAGAAATCTTTGGCCGTACCGAATTTCCAACCATTCAGGATGTGCCCTATTTTCTCAGCCTCAGTCCCTACGCCTTCTACTGGTTCACCCTACAGGTAGAAGAGAACATCATCCCCACTCCCGTCCCCGTTACCCAACTGCCGACTCTAGAAGTGCCCACCGGCCCCTGGCCGAGCGCCTTCTATCAAAACGATCCCAAAACCCGCTTTGAACTGCATCTGCCCCATTATCTGATTACCCGCTCCTGGTTTACCGGTAAATCCCGCACCATTCAATCTACCCAAATCATTGATGTAATTCCCATTCCTTATCAAAACCGGGAAGTTCAGATTCTGCTGATTCAGGTGAACTATACCGAAGGTGCAGCCGAAACCTATGCCTTTTCTATTGGCTATGAAGCCATAAGCGATGATGAAAACCCTATCTATGGGGAGCAGATCGTTGCCAAAATTAACATGCAGGAATTTGGCGAAACCGGTATTTTGTATGAAGCCACTGCCGATCCAGGCTTCCTCCAATTTATGTTAGAGGCGATCGCCAACGGTTGGGAATATCAAGGCATTGAAGGTAAAATGGTTCCCGATCTGTTCAAAACTCCAGAACAATTAGAGCAAGGGATTCAATCCTTCGATCCCCATATGTTGCGAGGCGAACACAAACATACTTCTATCATCTATAGCAATGCCCAAACCGAAGCCGATCAGCATCATCTGGTTCTGAAACTCTTCCGACAAATTGAAGAAGGAGTTAATGCCGATCTGGAAATTGGGGAATTTCTCACCCGCAGAATTAGCTCAGAGCTAGAACCAAATCCCAAAACTTTCTCCCTGCGATCGGGACAAATTACCCCCTTTTATGGTTCTCTAGAATATCGTCGCCCCGGTAAATCCTCCATGACCATCGGGGTACTGCGGGACTTCATCCCCGACATCCGAGACGGTTGGTCATACACCCTAGATAATCTCAGGGGTTATTTCGAGCAAGTCATGGCTACTCCCACGGCGATCGCCGATCTACCCTTACCCACCCTCAAAGACTTCACCCTAGATGTAACCTCCAAAGCTGGTGACTTAGACAGCAACGATCCCATTGCTGACATGCCTGAAATCGTTTATTCCCTAATCGGTTCTTATCTCGGCTCGGCCGAACGTCTGGGTCAATATATGGCTGAATTTCATCTCGCCTTAGCCTCCGATCGCGAAAATCCCCACTTTGCCCCAGAACCCTTTTCTTCCTTCTATCAACGGTCAATTTACCAATACATGCGGAATCTGAGCGGCAAAACCTTCTTGTTCTTGCAAAAGCGCCTCAACCGACTCCCGGAAGACTTGCAACCGGTTGCCATGGCCTTAATTAATCGCAAAGAACAGGTCTTAGAACGCTTTGGCTCTGTCCTTGACTTAAAAATTACCGCCCTGAGAACCCGTTGCCATGGGGATTACCACTTAGAACAAGTTCTCTATACCGGTAAAGATTTTGTTATTACTAACTTTGAAGGAGAAACCAACCGCCCCTTAAGCGAACGACGCATGAAGCGATCGCCCCTGCGGGATGTGGCTGGAATGCTCCAATCTTTCCACTATGCCGCCAGCGTCGCCCTGCAACAAGAAGTTGATAATGGCATGATTGACCCCGAAAACTTGTCTGAAATGGAACAATGGTCAGATTTTTGGTGCAGTTGGGTAAACCTCGTCTTTGTCAAAGCCTATCTGCAAACCGCCAGTCAAGGTAACTTCCTCCCCCATGCTCCCAGAGAAATGCAAGTCTTACTCGACGCTTACATCCTGGAAAAATCGGTCTACGCCATTTCCTACGAACTCACCCATCGTCCCACTTGGGTGAAAATTCCCCTCTCTAGAACCTTGAAACTCTTGCAAGTTTCCGATATGTCCTATCTGATTCCTCTCCTACAGTCCCGTTCCGAGGAAACCCCCACGGAAGAATAGTCAATTTGTTCGGGGGGGCGGGTTCACTTATTGATGGGTTGGTGTCCTAGATATGGCTAAAACCCGCCCCCACAATAATGTTTAGATGCAGGCAATTTGTAGCAATTTGTAGGGTGGGCAATGCCCACCTGACCTGCAAATATCGAATTCTTAAATGTCTGGATCTTGTTATCATATTACGGTGCGCTGTAATAACCGGGAATTTCGCTTAACCCGGTTAGAATGCCGTCAAGTCTTTCTCTATATCCTCAAAAAAGCCATCCTCAAATATCACTTTAGGCTTTATAGTTTATGCATTATGTCCAATCATATCCACTATTTGATTGAGCCACAAAATCCTGGGGATATTCCCAAAATTATGCATTACCTCAATTGGTATTCTGCCATGTGTTTTAATCGGATGTTGAAGCGCTGCGGTCATTTTTGGGAGAAACGCTACCATAAGACGCAATTTCTTACCTCTGATAGCCGACGCGCTCTGAATACGATTCGGTATATTCATGCTAATCCCAAAGCGGCGAATATGCAACCGGGATTTTTCTATGATTTTAGTAATATCAAATCTATTTATTTACACTACAGATCTCTGTAGGGGCGGGTTATACCCAAATCTTGTAGACTGACGACTATTTTTGTAAACCCGCCCTCCCCCACCATGTCTCTACTTTGGGAGAAGATTTGGAAGAGTGCAGCCGTAAATATCGCCAGTTTTGTCATCAGTATCAGCCGAAGGAAAAACAAACTAAACCTTTTTACTGGGGCAATAAACTTTTACCGAAGTTGACGCGCAAAAACAAGTCTAATTCCAGCAAAAAACAGAAGAAGAAACAGCCGAGTCAGCGAGAGCAAGAGGCGAGGGAGGAATATGAAAAGTGGCGACAAAATAATCCGGAGGTGGTGGCAGTGGCGGAAAAGTTTATGTTAGCCAATTGTTATAACCGTGCCCATGTCGCCAACTTTTTAGACAATTATTACTGATGAATGGGGCGGGTAATAGGATTCGTGTGTCTAAATTCAGAAAATAGGTCTAATTTCTGTATTCTAGATTACTTTTTATCGATCGTTTAGAGGCAACCAGCCGTTCATTGTTCATTGCTTCGGCTCCTCGCCACATTGAACATTGATTCATGGCAGGTAATGAAATCCGCAAACGTAGGAATACCGTAGCGATGAGATTGATAAGAAATAATTATGAATGCTCGGAAACGCTTATGTGCTAGAGTCTAGAGAAGAGAAAAGAAGTACATCCCAGCCCGGGGCAAACACTCAAACCCCACCTAACAACCCACCGCCCCCCACAACCCCCCGGCAAGTGACCTTGTGGTGCATTTGTAGTAAAAGTGTAATCGCTGTAGTTTAACCATGAACCGTTTTTACGCCAGCCGACCGTATCGCCCAATTTCTCATAAGTATCATAATCATATTCTCCCAGCTTTCCTCCCCAGTCAAGCCAAATCTGCTTTTGCACGCTAAAGCCAAATTTACCCTGACTATATTTCACCCATAATCTGTCAATGGTTCTCAAGTCAGTACGCGGAAAACTTTGCAAATCTTCCTCACGAAACCACTCCTCTTTTTCCCGTTTCACCGCTTCCAGCATTCTGCGGGTGGTTTCCTGATTCGCATCCTTCCATCTCTGCTCCTGCAACAGTCTCTGCAAGCGAGTATAATCCACCCCTCGCTCTGACTTTAAATCATCCCCCGGTTGAGGCGCAGGAGCAGGGGGTGGCGTAGCCGTCGGCTTCCCGTGCTGCCGACTCTCCCACCATCCCTGAATTTCCTGCGCTCTCTCTGTCGGCTCCATCGATAGTGCAGCCCGGATTAACCCTAACCACGGCTCCCCGATTCCTGTCGGCTGCCAATCTTTCTCAACCAATAACCTCTGAAGGGCTGAAGGCGGTAGCTTACCCGTCACCATTTCATGCAAAATCATCCCCATTTCAAAAATATCACTGAAACTCCCGATGGCTCCTGCGCCCATCACCTCTGGAGCTGTATAGGCTTCCGTAAACATGCGGGTGGTGCTGCGACTGCCCGCCCTTGTCGCTAAAGCTTGTTTCGCTGCCCCAAAATCAACTATTTTGACCTTCCCCTCTGGGTCTATCATCAGATTATCCGGCTTGAGATCCAAATGATAAATCCCTTGCCTATGGGCAGCCCCTAATCCCGCTACCCCTTGCGCCATCATATTTTCTATCTCTTGCGCTGACAGAGATTTCTTCTCTTCCAGATATTTCTTCAGGGTTTTCCCCGCAACCAACTCCATCACTAGATAGGCAGTCTCTCTTTCTTCAAACCAATCTTCTACTCTGACAACCTGGGGATGGTTGATTTTTGCCAGCAGTTTCCCTTCCTTGAGAAATCTTGCTTTTCCTTTTTTAAAGTCTTCTACCTGGGGGCGAGGTATGGTGATACTGCCCCTAGCATCTCGGAAGGCTTTCTCTTGGGGGAAGTATTCTTTGATAGCGACCAATTTCTCTAGCTGGCTGTGACTCCCTCGATAGGTAATCCCAAATCCTCCTTGTCCTAGGGCGTAGTCAATTTGATATCTCCCTCCCTGCAATCTCGTGCCGGGTAGTAGGCAATTTCGCAGCAGAGTAGGCAGATGCACTCTGCACTGAGGGCAGATTTCTGTAGATAGGGGGATGCCGTCGGTATGGCAAGAAAGACAGCGCATGGCTAGGAGGCGATATTTCTTTTAGGATTATAGCGTTTCCTCCGGCTCGGTGGAAAAATCCAACACCTGCACAATCCTAAAATAGCTTTTCATTTGGGGTGCAAAAGAAACCGGGTTTCTCAGGATTTTCCTGGTGGGATGCCAGATTGGGCAAGAAACCCGGTTTCTACCTCGGCCAATCCTGTATTAATATCTTAATGATGCAGTCAAGGGCCATAAACCAATGAAAATCGGATCTCAATACTTGGGAAATAACCAGTGTGCATTTCGAGTTTGGGCCCCTCAACGCCAAGAAGTTGCTCTACACCTGGTCTACCCCCAAGACCGACTCATACCTCTCTCAGCAGATGAACAGGGATATTGGTCAGCAACTGTCGATGATGTGCAACCTGGAAGTCTCTACTTCTATCAACTCGACAACACCCTAGACCGTCCTGACCCCGCGTCCTCTCTACAACCGAACGGGGTTCATGATGCATCCCAAGTGGTCGATCATCAGGCTTTTGTCTGGCAAGATGGGGATTGGAAAGGTCTGCCCTTAGACCAATATGTGATTTACGAGCTGCATGTGGGCACATTTACCCCAGAAGGAACCTTTGCAGCCATTATTGACCGACTCCCTGATTTACTTGATTTAGGCATTAATGCCATTGAAATCATGCCCGTTGCTTCCTTTCCCGGCACTCGCAACTGGGGCTATGATGGGGTCTATCTCTATGGGGTGCAAGCGTCCTATGGGGGGCCGGATGGTCTGAAAACTTTGGTCAATGCTTGCCATAAAGCCGGAATTGCTGTCATTCTTGATGTGGTTTATAACCATTTTGGCCCGGAGGGTAACTATCTTTGGAGTTATGGCCCCTATTTTACGGGTAAATATCGCACCCCTTGGGGGGATGCGGTTAATTATGATGATGCCCATAGCGACCCTGTACGCAATTTCTTTATCGAAAATGCCCTCTATTGGCTAGAGGAGTATCATATTGATGCCCTGCGTTTAGATGCGGTTCATGCCATTTATGATTTTAGCGCCCAGCCTTTTCTGCAACAGTTAGGCGCAGCAGTAGCAGAACTGGATCGACGGTTGGGATATACCCATTATTTGATTGCTGAAAGTGATTTAAATGATGTGCGCGTTCTTCAGTCTAGGGAGACGGGAGGATGGGGTCATCATAGTCAATGGTGTGATGATTTTCACCATGCTCTGCATAGTTTGTTAACGGGGGAAACTGCGGGATATTATCAGGATTTTGGTCAGGTGAGCCACTTGGCGAAGGCTTATCGGGAGGGTTATGTGTATTCTGGCGAGTATTCGGTTCATCGTCAGCGCTGTCATGGAAATTCCTCTGAAGCTTTCTCTGGGGAGTGTTTTGTGGTCTGTATCCAAAATCATGACCAAGTGGGAAATCGATTAGCGGGCGATCGCCTCTCTACCTTAGTCGGCTTCGATCGGTTAAAATTAGCGGCAGCAGCCGTTTTGCTTTCTCCCTTTGTTCCCATGCTCTTTATGGGCGAAGAATATGGAGAAACCGCTCCCTTCCAGTATTTTGTCAGCCATGGCGACCCCAATTTAGTTGAAGGGGTGCGTCAGGGAAGAGCTGAAGAATTTAAGTCCTTTGGTTGGCAAAAAGAAGTGCCTGACCCGCAAAGTGTGGCCGTATTTGAGGAATCTACTTTAAACTGGGAATTAGGGAAACAAGGAAATCATCACGTTTTGCGATCGCTCTACAAAACCCTCATACAACTCCGCAAAACCCACCCCGCTTTAGCATCCCTGAAAAAAGAGCATACCCAAATCATTCAACCCCCGGATACTTCCGTAATTATCCTCCATCGTCAGGTTAGCGCTTCCCCTCTCTATGCTTGTCTAAACTTCAACCTCGATCCGGTTACTTTTACCCCCTCCATTCCCCCTGGAATTTGGACAAATATTCTTGATTCTGCCGACCCACAATGGAGCGTTTCCGGACAAACTCACCCTCAACAACTCAACCCAGGTACACCCATCACCCTATCGGGTTGGGGATTTGTCTTATATAGTCAATCCTAGCCTTCAACTCTATCAAGGCTGTACCTAATGTTAGGATTGACGCTATAATCAATCCTAACAGTTTTTCCAATTTACTTTTACGACTCTATGAAAATTCCCACCGCAACTTATCGACTCCAATTTACTCCCCAATTTACCTTTGAAATGGCCCAGTCCATTCTTTCCTACTTATCAGAATTAAGGATCTCCGATATTTATGCTTCCCCCATCTTAAAAGCGCAAAGGGGTAGCACCCATGGTTATGATGTTGTCGATCCCAATCAAATCAATCCCGAACTCGGTGGTGAAGAAGAATTTGAAAAACTCATTGAAAGCGTCCAAAAATATCAACTCGGTTGGATACAAGATATTGTCCCCAACCATATGGCCTTTAGTAGCCAAAATCCCCTATTAGTGGATGTGTTAGAAAATGGCCCTAACTCCCAGTACAAAGACTACTTTGATATTGATTGGGAACATCCCTACGAAGGCATTCGCCACCGAGTTCTAGCCCCATTTTTAGGTAAATTCTATGGTGATTGCTTAGAAAGTGGAGAGCTTAAACTTCAGTACAATCAAAATGGATTTACGATTAATTATTGGGATTGGAGATTTCCTATTCAAATTGAATCTTATGGTAAAATACTAGATTATAATTCCGAAGATCTACGAAATAAACTGGGGAGAACAAATCCAGATTTTGTTAAATTTTTAGGTGTCTTATATGCCATTAATGCCATTCAATATATTACCCCTGGTTCCGGCCATCGAGAGCGGTACGAACAGATCAGCTTTATTAAAAGTATGATTTGGGAATTGTGGAATGATAATCTGGAAATCAAAGCCTTTATCGAAAAAAATATTGAAGTTTTTAATGGAGAGGTTGGTAAACCCGAAAGTTTTGATCTTTTGGATGACTTACTCGACGATCAATTTTTCAGACTCGCTTTTTGGAAGGTGGGCAATGAAGAACTGAATTACCGGCGCTTTTTTACCGTCAATGATTTGATTTGCGTGCGGGTGGAAGATCGAGATATTTTCGATGAAAGTCATAAGCTTATCCTAAAGTTAATCGAAGAAAACAAAATTACTGGATTAAGAATCGATCATATTGATGGTTTATACGATCCAAAACAATATCTTATTCGGCTCCGGAATCAAGCAGAAAATGCCTATATTGTCGTTGAGAAGATTCTGGAACCCCATGAAAAATTAAGAGTAAATTGGCCCATTGAGGGCACGACCGGTTATGATTTTCTCAATTACGTTAATGGCATATTTTGCTACCAAGAATCTGAAGGAGAATTTGAGCGGTGCTATAGCCAATTTATTGGCGATGTTTTGAAGTGCGATAAGTTAGTTGACGAAAATAAGCGCAAGATTCTAGAGAAACATCTAGCTGGAGATGTTGATAACCTGGCCCATTTGCTCAAACGGATTGCTGACCAGTATCGCTATTCCAGTGATTTTACCATCTATGGCTTGAAAGCGGCTTTGGTGGAAGTGATGGCGGCCTTCTCGGTTTATCGAACCTATATTAGTGGTGAAGTCAGTGGGGAGGAAGTTAATTATGAAGTGAGCAAACTCGACCAAGAATGTATTGCCCAAGTGATTGCCAAAACTCAAGAAAATATTCCCAGCTTTTTGAATGAGCTAATTAATGAAATTAGTTTTATTCAAAAATTCTTGTTGCTGCAATTTGATGAACATTTGACCTCAGAGGATAAGAAGCAGTGGCTGCATTTTGTCATGCGTCAGCAACAGTTTACGGGGCCGCTCATGGCCAAGTCGGTAGAAGATACGGTTTTATATATCTATAATCGCTTGGTGTCCTTGAATGAGGTTGGTTCTGCACCCGGTCACTTTGGCTTTTCTCTAGAAGATTTTCATGGATTTAATCAAGAGCGGTGTTCAGATTGGCCCCATGCGATGAATGGTACTTCAACCCATGATACGAAACGGGGGGAAGATATGCGAGCTAGAATTAATGTGCTGTCGGAAATTCCGGAGGAATGGAATGAGTATCTACAAGCCTGGAAAAAGATGAATGGGGGTTATAAGGATATGGTACGGGAGGTAGAAGTCCCGACTGCAAATGATGAATACTTTCTCTATCAGACTCTCTTGGGGATTTATCCTTTTGATGACCAAGATAAGGGGGAGTTTGTGCAACGGATTAAGGATTATTTGATTAAGGCCATTCGGGAAGCGAAGGTGAATACGGCTTGGTTGCGTCCGGATACGGCCTATGAGGAAGGATTTCTGAAGTTTGTGGATAGTTTACTTAAGGAGACGAAGCAAAATAAGTTTTTGCCCTCTTTCCGTAAATTCCAGCAAAAAATTCAACATTATGGTGTTTTTAATTCTCTCTCCCAAACCTTACTAAAAATTACGGTTCCGGGTGTGCCTGATTTTTATCAGGGAACGGAGTTGTGGGATTTAACATTGGTCGATCCGGATAATCGGCGGCCGGTAGACTTTAAGAAGCGATTAAAGTTACTTAATGAGATCAAGGCGCAATGGAAAAAGAATAAGTCGGCTTTATTTGCCGATTTGCTCAAGCACCCGGAAGATGGAAAAATTAAGCTGTTTACGATTGTTCAGGCTCTGAAAGCTCGTCAAGAATATCAAGATTTGTTTCAACGGGGAGATTACCAGAAATTGCCGGTGAATGGGAGTCTCAAATATCATATTGTCACGTTTATGAGGACTTGGAACGAGCAAAGCGCGATTGTGATTGCACCTCGGTTTTTAACGAAGTTAATTAAGGAAGAGGAGTATCCTCTGGGTGAACAAGTTTGGCATGAAACCCGGATTTCTTTACCGACGGGGCCTTCTGCGGTGTGGAAAGATGCCCTGACTGGACAAGAGATCCAAGGAGAAAATACTCTGTGGATACGAGATATTCTGAATGTGTTTCCAGTGGCTTTACTCATTAAAGAAACTTCAAATTAATTAGGAAAGTTGGGACATTAGGCCATTTGGCCTAATGACTATGCCAGATTTGTTCTCGATAAAAGGCAAAGGCATCAAACATAGCCCCGACTAGGCTACAGGTTACCCCAAGAACGAGTAATCCTTCTAGGGGTTCTCCATTACCAAAAATGGCTAAGAAATGCCAAATGAGACTTTCTCCGGTTTGGGAGAGGGTGGTTAATCCGGGAATTTGAGTCCCTAAATCTAGGCCGAGCATTACCCCTCCAATAACCATCCAAGGGGCAACAAAACTTAAGATAACGGCTAAACAGAGAGAACGGATAAAAATCAGTAAAAGGTTCATATGAGTTAAGTCCAGCAAACCTCATGTTAAGGAGGACAACTGGGTGTCATCCGTTTCTAAGATAGGCTGAATTTTCCCATTTCGACCAAGAGTACAAAAAACTTAAATTTTGCTTTTTAAATCTTTTTGAAGATATATAGATTTAAAAATCTTTACAAATAGTTTTACTGACAAATTGTTACTCAAAGACATGGGGGGCGTTTAGGATTTGCATCGAGTCCGGAACAGGGTACGGAATTTGTAGTGGAAATTCCGGTGAGGTAAGGGGTTATCCCTGCGTCTGGCCATCTCCCCATCCCACGCCCCGTGGTACAATGATTCCGATTAAGGGATTAACAAGGATATAACTACTGTTTCTGTGCCTGAACTTACCGATCTCGAACAACTGTCTACTGCGCTCTCGTCGCCGAATGGGAAAACCCAACTGAAAACCATTGAGACTCTCAGCACTTTAGGGAGTTCGGGGGAACAGGTGCTGATGGATTTTTTAGAAAAGGGCGATCGCCGTCATCCCACTTGGGTACAAGGAACGGCATTCCTCAAGCTCAAAAAGTCTGAGTCTGCTGCTGTGCAAGAGTTTCTCAGTCGTGAGTTTCCCCAAGGGATAGTTCCCTTAAACACCGATCGCGATGTTGATTACAGTCCTCTACAAACGCTGTTAATCGAGCAGAAGTTTTTAGAGGGCGATCGCCTCACCCTATTAAAAATGTGTGAACTCGCTGGAGAAAGTGCCATGACTCGTAAGTGGCTGTATTTCTCTGAAGTCAACCAATTTCCCCGCACGGATTTACGCACCCTTAATACCCTGTGGCTCGTGTATTCCGAGGGTAAATTTGGCTTCTCCGTACAACGGGAGATCTGGTTATCCTTGGGCAAAGACTGGGATAAACTTTGGCCCAAAATTCAGTGGCGCACGGGTAAAACTTGGACAAGGTATCCCGGTGAATTTATCTGGGATTTGACCGCTCCCAAGGGCCATTTACCCTTAACCAACCAACTGCGAGGGGTTCGGGTGATGGATTCCCTGCTCTCCCATCCTGCTTGGACAGAGTGATATCCTATGTTGTGCTTTTCTGGCCAGAGGGAGATCGCAATGGTCTTTGACCAGGGTTTAGCTCTAATTATTGAGCCATACTCAAACTCATTAGCACCTCCTTCGCAGTCAGGATGCCATGGAATTGACCCTCAGCATTGGTAACGGCGATCGCCATTTCAGAATCCGAGAGCGAAAAAGCAGCCTCTAAACAATGGGAATCTTCAAGTCTCGGAAAATCATTAACCATCAGATCGGCTAAATTTTGATTGCCATTATTGAGGGCATATTCTAGATGGTGTTTTTGCAACAACCCTACAGGAACTCGATCTTCATTCACCACATAGAGTTGATTTACGCCTTGTTGTTTCATCTGTTCTAGAACAATCTCAATGGTATGTTGATGTCCATTCAATGGGCTAGTTTTCCGCGCCACTGTGCCAATTTTCAATACTTGAGCGCGATTGACATCTTGGGTAAAGTCCCTCACATAATCATCAATAGGGTGTAAAACCAAATCTTCAGGTGTTCCCACTTGCACCACTGCTCCATCTTTCATGATCGCCACGCGATCGCCAATTTTCAGCGCCTCTTGAATATCATGACTAATAAATACGATTGTTTTCTGTAATTCTGCCTGCAAGCGAATCAACTCATCTTGCATTTCTCGGCGAATCAAGGGATCGAGAGCGCTAAAAGCTTCATCCATTAATAAAATTTCCGCATCCGTCGCTAACGCTCGCGCTAACCCCACCCGTTGTTGCATTCCCCCACTCAAAGATGAGGGAAAATAATTGCGCCAGTCAGCTAATCCCACCCGCTCTAAAATCTCTATAGCTTTCTCGCGCCGTTTCTTAAGATCCATCCCTTGCACCTTCAACCCATAAGCCACATTTTCAACTACTGTCTTATGGGGAAACAAGCCAAACTTCTGAAACACCATGGCAATTTTAGTGCGGCGAATTTCCTGAATTCGCTTTTCACTGGTATGCACTACTTCCTCGCCATCAATATAGATATTGCCACTGGTGGGTTCAATCAAGCGATTAATGCAACGAACCAGGGTTGATTTCCCCGATCCTGATAATCCCATGATCACAAACAATTCCCCACGATGAATGTTCAGGGAAACATCGGCGATCGCCAGCACATTACCCATCTCCTTCAAGATCATCTCACGGGTTGCTCCCTCTCGAAACCTTTGCAGGGCTTTTGAGGGGTGCTTTCCGTAGATTTTGATTAAATTGTCCAGGCAAATTTTGGTTTCACTCATGATGATTCCAGGCATAATATCAACAGCAGTTCATGGAGAATCAAGCGCTGCTGTATACACTATAAACGACAACCCTGTTGTTCTCGGCTGAATGACTCTTGATGTGAATTCAACTTTAACTCTTTTTATAAGACCCTATGATAGTCATCAGTCCTCATGGTGTAAAATTTAGTTGAGGGGATTGTTATTGTCATCGACTAAAATTACTTTAGGATGGTGTAATAATGCCTCTTCCTCTGTCATTTGAGCATAAGCAATAATAATGACTTCATCACCTACTGAGTTCATCCGAGCGGCTGGGCCGTTCAGACAAATTGTCCGACTCCCCCACGCACCAGGAATGGCGTAAGTTTCTAGACGAGAACCATTGTTAAGATTGACAACTTGCACTTTTTCATAGGCCAGAATATGCGCTTTTTTGAGGAGTTCTTCATCAACGGTAATAGAACCCTCGTAGTAGAGTTCGGCTTCTGTGACTTTGACTCGGTGAAGTTTGCTTTTAAACATGGTAATCAACATGAGGTTATGACTCCCTAGGATTCAGAATGAGATAATACAGCACTTGGTGCTGTTATGAGGGACATCAATGGCTGTTACTGCATTAAAATTGCCGCGACCAGGTTTTGGGCCAGCGTTCAATCACAACTTTGGTTTGAGTAAAAAACTCTATGGCATGACGACCTTGACCGTGTAAATCGCCAAAAAAGCTTTCTTTCCAACCACTGAAGGGGAAAAAGGCCATGGGAGCAGCTACACCGATGTTAATGCCGATATTTCCGGCTTGGACTTCATAGCGGAATTTACGGGCGGCTGCACCACTGCTGGTAAATAAACAGGCCATGTTACCCCAGGGGCTTTGGTTGATGAGGGCGATCGCCTCCTCTAAGCTGTCCACATGCATTAAACCAAGAACCGGGCCGAAAATCTCTGTGGTGGCGATCGCACTCTCTGGCTCTACAGCATCTAAAATCGTTGGCTTCACAAAGTAACCATTTTCGTAACCGGGAATTCTCGGATTTCTGCCATCTACCAGCAGTTGAGCGCCTTCCTGAGTACCGCGATCGATGATTCCGTGAATTCTCTGTTGACTACTGTGGGTAATCACTGGCCCCATCTGAATGCCCTCATCCAGACCAAACCCCACCTTGCGCTTCGTGGCAGTAGTGGCGATTGCCTCCCGAAAATCATCTCGCACCGAACCAACCGTCAGGGCGATTGAAGCCGCCAAACAGCGCTGTCCCGCACAGCCAAACGCACTATCAGCCACAATTCTCGTCGTCATCTCCAAATCCGCATCCGGCAGCACAATAATCGGATTTTTCGCTCCCCCCTGACACTGCACCCGCTTCCCCTGCTCTGCTGCTCGACGATAGATATATCGAGCCACCGGACTCGAACCCACAAAACTAATCGCCCGAATCAGGGGATGATCTAAAATTGCGTCTACCGTCTCCTTCGCTCCATGCACCAAATTCACTACCCCTTTGGGTAATCCCGTTTCCTCTAACAGATGAAACACCTTTTCCATCGTTAGGGGCACTTTCTCCGAAGGCTTGACAATATAAGTATTGCCACAAGCCAGAGCATAGGGCATAAACCAAAAGGGAATCATCGCCGGAAAATTAAACGGCGCAATCACTGCCGCAACTCCCACCGGTTGGCGGATCATGATTTCATCAATCCCTTGGGCAATATCTTCCAGGTTATACCCCTGGATCAGAGTCGGAATGCCACAAGCGACTTCCACATTCTCAATCGCTCGCTGTAACTCCCCTTCGGACTCCTTCAAGGTTTTACCGCACTCAATCGTAATCGTCTGAGCGAGACTCTCAACGTCTCGCTCTAGCAACCCTTTGAGCTTAAACAAATACTGAATTCTTTCTTGCGGGGGAACCCTGCGCCAATCCTGTTGCGCTGCACTCGCTGCTGTGGCTGCAAGATCGACCTCAGTTGCTGGAGAAACCGGAACCTGCCCTAATAATTCTGTCGTCGCTGGGTTCATCACTGGCATCGATTCCGTTGCTCCAGAAACCCGCCACTCTCCATTGATATAGTTGTGCAGAGTCCCAGTCCCCATACTCATCCCTCCCCTTCTTACGGTTTAGCTTCCCATTCTTCGACTCAATTATAGAATTTTACGCAAAAGCTCTAGAAAAATTATAATTTGACTCCTGATAAACCGTTACATTTCTTCAATGTATGTGAAAATAAGGAGCTATTTTCGGAATCTAGGGGGTCAACTTCACACAATCTTTAAATTTGTGCCCTCTAATTTAAAGTTTCCGTGAATTCTACGAAAAACCCTAGGCGATCTTTCGGGGGATTGTCTACGATGGGAATTGTCAACGAGGAAAGGAAATTGCGATCGCTCTCCGAGGCGATTCTGTAAAATCCCCTTCCGTATTGAACGCTTCTACGATCTTTTACTCAAACTACTGTTATTTAATTTCAGGAGAATTCTAATGAATTATCTAAATTTATCCCCCCAACGCCTATTCTCTGCTACTACATTAACCGCAATCACCCTAGGTTTATCTGGGTTAACTGGTGGTAGTGCCCAAGCACAAGTAAATTTTGGCTCGACTTGGGATGTTCCTGGTAAACCTGAATATCAAGTTTGTGTAGACTTAGGTGCAGCCAGTTGCGACCTTCAGGATCTTCTAGATGCAACTGTTGGCCCTGGCCTTATTGATGTTGTGGCCGATCAAACTGGCAAAGAATGGTTTACTCCTCTCGACGATGAGATCACTAGCTCTTTGATGTTTGAAGTTGCTGGTTTCTCCAATAAAAATGCCTTCGGGATCTACAACGGAAAAGGCGACATGATGCAACTGTTCGGTGGTCCAAGTAGCGCTCCAGATTCAAAAACTGTTAGCTTGGGTGCAGACTTTAGTGATGGGTTTGGCTTCTACTTGACGAACAGTAAAGGTACATTCTACTCCCAAAGTGCTAAAAACCCAGGGGGCGATCAACAAGCCGTAGTGTATAAGGGTATTAAGGATAATGAATTCATCATTGCCTTTGAAGACCTGGCGTTAGACAACTCAGATGCCGATTACAATGATTTCGTCGTGACGGTTGGAGCCGTTGATGTTCCCGAACCTTCTATGCTGTTGGGATTGGGTGTTTTAGGTGCGAGTTTCTGGTCAACTCGTCGTCGCTCTCGCTCTTAATTCTTAGAGTTTTCCCAGACATAAATAGACAGAAATAGACATAATGTAGGGGCGAGCGGCCGTTCGCCCCTACAGCTTTTTTAATACAGATATGGAAGATGCCAATCATGAAAAACGTAGGTTTCTTTTTGGGGGTTAGCTGTACCCTATTAACCTTGCTCTTGACCCTAGACAGTAAGCCAAGTGTAGCCCAGACTTGTAACTATTTCGCAGGTAGAGTAGTTGGGGGACAAAGTATTAATATCGATCTGTGTTCCATTTCTCCAGCAAGTCCTCAAAGTGTGGACTTTGTATATTTCTTGGGCAATGAGAAAGTCGTTAGTCAAGCCAATTGTGTGCAAGGCTCTTGGATCTCATTTCCAGAGAGACAAATTAACCGTCCTCAGTCAGAAGCAACCCAGAGAATGCTAGAGATTGTTTGCCGTTATCGCAGCCAGGAAACCAATATTCCTAGAGGTCGTCAAGCGGTAGTTTTTGATCCTCCCTCAAATGTGAGAATTGTTCCCAATGGAGAAATTTTGTGTTCAGTAAACAGCCGTAGGAGAATCAATACTTATGGCTCTGATGATGGTTCCTGGTATTATACGGATGCTTGTGGAACGATGGGAGTCATTCACCATAGCCAAATTGCTACGCCAGATGAGCGTTAAAGATGAGGTCAAATATCCCTCTTTTGTCATTCTGGTAAAAAAGGGCTTGATGCCATTGCGATCGCTGCCCTGCGATCGCCTCCCCTTGACATCCAAGACTGTACCGACTGAAGTTTAGAAAATTTGCGATCGCATATACGCCACCGGTAAACTCACCAATTTCTTCGGTAAAGGCACATAAGCACGCTGATTAAATACATTATAATCATTGCGTTCAATCGCCCCTAAAATCTGTTGATAGAGCATCAATGCCGACCAAACCGGCCATCGAGCATCCCGAATTAAATAGCGTACTCCCCCCTCCGCTTGTTTATAAAACTTCCGCGCTCGTTGAATTTGGAAGCGCATAAACTCACGCCAACGGTCATCAATCACCCCATTGAGTAAATCCTCTTCCGTATAGTCAAATAGGGCTAACTCTTCCAAAGGCAAATAAATTCTGCCGCGCCCAATATCTTCCCCCACATCCCGGAGAATATTGGTTAACTGATTAGCAATACCCAGAGCTACAGCCTCTTCGATGGGCACATAGGGCTGATTATGCCAAGGCGCAACGGAACCCGACTCATCCACCCCCATTACGCAAGTAGACATTAACCCCACGGTTCCCGCAACTCGGTAACAGTATAAATACAAATCATCAAAGGTTTGATACCGATTTTGGCATAAATCCATCCGTTGCCCGGCAATCATATCGCGGAAGGGCTGAATGTCTAGGGAAAACCGTTCCAGGGTATCGACGAGGGCTACTTCCTCATCAGTCAGAGCATGGCCCTTAAACACTTCTTCTAGGCGCTCTTCCCAATCATCAAGGGTGGCTGGGGTGGTAATTTGACTTTCCTTGCCATCGACTAATTCATCGGTATGGCGACACCAAGCATAAATGGCCCAGATGGCGCTGCGCTTGGCTTCTGGCATCAACAGAGTTCCTAAATAGAAGGTTTTGGCATAGGTTGCCGTAATTTGACGACAGAGTTCATAGGATTCTTCTAGGGAGACAAGCGGTCTCATGCGAGCAGGCTTCGGTAATTGCAGCATGGGTTACAGAGAGATTCGGCGGTGGGGGACTTAGAGTGCGGACTCAGATTTAGCCGGGGACTTTATTGGAGTTTCTCCTAATTCCTGACTTCTGACAATAGCTTGGGCGGTTAATTTACCCGATAAGACCGCTCCTTCCATGCTGGCTAGGTAGCGCTGCATGGTGTAATCTCCGGTGAGATAGAAGTTGGGAATAGGAGTTTCTTGGGAGGGGCGGTAATTTTGCCGTCCGGGGGTGGCTTTGTAGACGGAGCGGGGAGTTTTGACGACATGGGATTTGAGTAGTTTGGTCGGGTTGTCGCCAGTAAAGTGCTGGGGAAAGAGGTTTTTGAGTTCGGCTAAGGTGGCTGCGATGATTTCTTCATCGGATTTGGAAATCCAGTCTTTAGCCGGTGCAAGCACCAATTCCAGCATGGAGCGGTCGGGGTTAGCGTAAGCTTTGCAGGTGTTGCTCATGTCCGCATAAACGCTCAGGAGGGGAGAGCGGGAGAAGAGGAGATGGTCGATGTCGGTGAGTTTGCGGTCAAACCACAGATGGAGGTTGATCACGGGAACCCCTTCTAAGCCTTGCAGTTGCTGGAAGTAGGGCATCCCTTGCCAGGGTTGGGGCAGGATGGTTTTCAGGGGGTCTACGGGCATGGCGGAGACGTAGATATCGGCGGTGAGGACTTCATCGGGTTGGCCATCAAGTCCTCGGAGTAAGAAACCGCCTACGCTGTAGTCGTCTTTGAGGAGGAATTGTTTGACGGGGGCGTTAAGTCGCACTTGGCCGCCGCGATCGCCGATATAATCGACTAAAGGCTGGCAGAGTCGTTCTGTCGGAGAACCATCGAGGAAGGCCATTTTCGAGCCGTTTTTCTCCTGGAGAAATCGATTCAGAGCAGTGAGGATAATGGTGGCGGAAATTTCATCGGGGTTAATGAAGTTCAAGGCTTTAGACATGGCGATGAAAACTTCAGTTTCGATGCGAGGGGGGACGTTTTGTTTTTTGAGCCACTCGCTAAAGGAATATCGATCCATTTCTTCAACGTAGCTCTGTCCCTTGAGGATGGCTGGAATTAGGCCGATGCCAAATTGGATTTTTTCTGCCCAGGTGAGCATGTCGTTATTGCGGAGAATGGCAATTAGACCGTTGATGGGGGCAGGCAAGTCCGGAAAGTCAAACCGGGAGTAGGTTCCGGGCTTTTCGGGCTGGTTGAAGATCATCGTATGCTGTTTCCATTGCAGCCGGTCTTCGATATCCAATTCTTTGAATAATTGCAGCATGTTGGGATAGGCCCCAAAAAAAATGTGCAATCCGGTTTCGTACCAGTCTCCGTCTTCGTCTTTCCAGGCTGCCACTTTTCCCCCTAGGACATCCCGACGCTCTAGGATAATGGGGGTGTGACCCGCATCGGTGAGGTATTTGGCGCAGGAGAGTCCTGCTAATCCAGCTCCAGCGATCGCAACTCGCATTTAGTTTCTTTTTCGCTCTGTAACATTTCTTATTATTCTACACCAGTCTGCCCAGAGTGCTTACTTTTTTGATCGAAGATCGCAAAGAATATTGAAGGATAACGATAAGGGAGCAAAGGGAGTCGGCTAAAAGTGCTAACTCTCAACCCCTCCCTTCCTCCAGGTTTCGTTTAACCCCAGGTTCACTTTTTAGGTCAGTGACCGCCTAAACCCTACTATGGTAGAAGACCGGAAAGATTGCTGCCTTGGGCTATGGTGATTTGACTAAGGATATAAAACTTCTGGGGGAATGACTTCAGGATCGAGAGTGGTGCTGCTCCAAATCACTCGGATTGTTGGATTTCCGTCTTGGTTAATCCATTCAATTTTGATCCGGTACTTTTCTCCTTTCTCTAGACGAATTTTAGGGACAGGATTTTCTAAATCTTGAGAATCAAATGCTAATCGATCGTCAATCCATATTTTACCCGCATCTTGGTTTTTTTTCAAATACAGATAAAATTGATGATTTTCGCTAAACTTGGCTTGCACTTCTCCTTCCCACACCATTTTAAAATTATCGGGTGCAACCCCAGAGATCGGGGAAGGGTTATAGGGTTCGATATCAATTTTGGGAAAAGTAAACTCGCCCAGAGCTGATTTACCCTGAATATCTTGATAGAGAGTTCCTGTTAATCCGGTTCCAGAGAATCCTATGGTTTCGACGGGTTGATCTAGCTTCAATTGACCGGTTGCTTGTTGAATTTTGTCCCATCCCAAGCTTTCATAAACCGGTAGCCCTCCTGGTTGTGAGCCAACCCAAAACCGACGACCATCGGCAAATTCTGTTAAGGCAAATCCTTGAAAATCTTGATGATTGGAAGCCTGATAAACAGAATCCGGATAATTATCTAAGGTGCGCTGGTCTAACAGGGGGCCAATAAATAAGCCATCTTGGGTATAAACGGCGGCTGGTGTATAGTCTTGATCGACAACAATGATTGTATTATCTGGGCCAGAGCGGACATGCATGGGATAATAGAGTTTGCCGCTATCTTTTTCTCGATGATCGAAGACTTTACGAGAAATTAAGCCTAAAAGTTCTTGGTTTTCATTCCATTTGATCAGGCGATTGACACGATTTTGGCTCGTGGGCCAACGTCCTCCTAAGCTTTCATGAATGGTGAGATGGGATTGACTGACGAGATAGATATTGCCGTCTTGGTCTCGCTCTAGCTCTCTGGCCCAGTAGGCATTATTCACGGATTCAGGAATGGGGGGGCCGGGTTCGATGTTTTGTAGGTTGTAAAAGGGGATTTTTGGGTCAGTTCCGAGCCATTCGGCTACCGGGACTTTATACCAAGCAAATTGGGGATCGGAGCTGCCAAAGTTTTGGGTGGGTAAATAATAGTTAAATTGGTCATCCCAAGCACCCTCACCGGCGAAATTCCAGCGAAATTCCTGGGGATAGAAGAGGAATTCTTCGGGTTCCATGAGGCCATTTTGATTGCGATCGCCCCAAGCAAAGCTCCTCGGTGCTTGACCTAAGTCCTGAAACCCTTGGGCCCGCACTGCTTCCACCCATGGAGCGGGAAAACCGTCTTCTCCAGACCCCCTCCACAGGTCACTATTGGGGTCGTGAATGACGGTTGTGGTTAAGGAAACGGGCCATAATTTCCCTTGCTGGCGATCGACTCTTAAAATAGCCGGTCTTTTTGTGGCAAATAAATATAACTCATCTTGCCAATAAACGGGTTGCCAACGGGAACCAATCGCCCGATTTTCCACAAAGAGTTTATCCCCCGGTTCTGCAAAAGAATAAACCTCTAACACTTCCCAGGTTCCTTGGTTTACATTTAGCCGGAGTTTGACCACTTCTGGAGCATGACCGGTTAACCAAATAATGCTGGGGTCTTTGGGGTCAACTGTGGGCACTAAATAATAGCTTAATCCTCCAAACCAGGCATTTAAAACCGAGCCATCCGCGCTGCGAATATGGGAGGTTTGCCGAGGATATATTCCCGGTTCTGTCGTATAAAATCCACCATTTTGATCTGCTGTTACATCCGCCAGATCCCCGAATAATTCCTGTTGATATACCCCAAAGGGTCGCCGCTCTGAGCCATACTCTTGCACCTTGCGAAACTCCTGGTCATAGCGCCAAACCTGAGACCCTTGGCTGGTTTCATTCAGATAGAGATCCCCGCTAGTATGATCGAGGTCGAGGGCGACAACTCCCTGTAACCCGGTAATTCGGGTTTCCTGAATGCCTTGGACGGGATCGATAAAAATTACTTGACCTTGAGTATGAACCAGGACAGCTCCTTGGCGATCGCCGCTTACTGCTGTAATGGCATTTACCCCCTCCAACCCCTTAACCGTCGATAAAACCATGCTCGGATTCTCCGGATCGAGCCATCGGATTTCCCCTAAATCGGGCAAAACTACGACTAAATTATCACCTTCAATATCAACATCACTAACCTGAATTCCGCCCTCTGTAATTTGCCAGTCTCCTGCTGGTTTTCCCCTATCTGCCGTCACTACCCTGATCCAATGGGTTTCCGTATTTCCTCCCCCCTCATCCTTAAGCAAATACACCTTACCCCCTGCGGCCGCCAACCGTTTCAGACGGCCGCCCTGATAATACTGCTCTTTCGTCCAAATTTGCTCTTTACCATCCGGGGAATGCTTCACCACCATTGGCGGCACTTCGGTCACCCTTGCGCCAAAGTAAACCCCAGAATCATCTACCGCCACGGTTCCCACTCCCGTATGTTCTCCTGGCCATAAATGATACGATTCTGAGGGCGGATTGACTCCAATATGGGTCACATAGCGGGAGGTAAACCCCGGATGGGTGACCCGTTTCCAAGTATACTCGCCGGCCGGAGCAGGATTTCCTTCTCCATCTAAGCCATCCCAAGTCACCTGATGAGTTCCTGCTTCATAGGGTTCACCCCTCAGCACTTCCCGCACTAAAAAACCTTCGGTATTAAAAATACCTAAAGAAACCCGTCTTTTTTCCGTGAGGGTAAATTCTAGGGTGCGTCCAGAGAGGATATTAGCCGCTTGAGTGACGGAGGATTGAGTTGTTTGTGAGGTTTGACACCCAGAAATAAAGGTTCCTGTGGTTAAGGCTAAAATGAGTAAGGGAAGATATAGGGCTTTGCGCTGCGAACTATTATGATAGCAGGGAAAAAATAAGGGAGGCATGGCTAGTTTTTTGCTAATTTATAACGATCATTGCTGTTAAGACCGCAGTTGTTTCCAGAGTTGACGAATTAAACCAATGGTTAATCCGGGCATTTCTAATTGGGGGGTGAGTCCTACATTGTCTAGGGTCATAAACCGTTTAATATATTCAGGATTAAGACTTGCGAGACGTTGACCGATTTCTGGGCCGGTAAATTGGGATTTTTTCCCCCAAAGGATGGCGGTAGGGGTGGTTAAACGGGGTATATATTGGGCTAAATCAAAGCATAAATCGCCCCGAACGAAGGAGAGGGCGGCATATTCGGCGTTTTGTTGTGTGGCTGATTCGAGATAGGCTTCAATGATTTCTGAGTAGATGCGACTGCTTTGGGCAAATTGGCGAGCTTGCAGAAAGGAGGCAATTCCGGCTTCGGTGGCGATCGCACTGCTATAAATGAGTTTATCCACAAGGGGAAATTTAATCAATTGGGCAAATAAACTGCCGCTATAATCTTCACCAAAATCCGATAATCCGGCGGGAGTAGTTAAAATTAAAGACTGGAATAATTGGGGATGGTCGATGGCTACTCGAATTACTAAGGCTGCGGTTAAAGAAGAGGCAATTACGGTGCAGGGTTGGTCGCTGGTGAGTTCTAAGAATTCCCGAATTGTGGTGAGATAATCTTCAATGGTATAGTTGCGCTCTGGATGGTCGGAACGACCCCAGCCGATTAAGTCGGGAGCGAGGGTATAATATTCGGCTGCAAATGCGGGATAAACTTGAGACCACTCATAGGCGGATGATCCTCCCCCAAAGCCATGTAAAAAGACTAATTTGGGTTGTAGTTTTACCTGAGAACCCCAAAGGGACTCACTGGGGTGGTAGTAGACCATACGGCCTAAGCTGGTCACCACGGAGTTTTGTTCAAAACCGGGAGGGATAATCATGTATGCTTTGTTGTGTTATCGGTGATTACGCTCCCATTTTAATCAATTTTAGGCGATCGCCATTCTTGTTGGTTTTTTCATTCACAATCCAGATACTTGCTGTAATAGATTCATTAATCCTAGGGTTTTAAGTTCTGATAATTGTTGAGTGTCTCGAACTAATAAGGCTCCAGCAAAGCCTAGGGAATTAACAGCAATGGAGTGCCAAGATTCCTGGGAGCGGGGAATAATCATCATCCATCGACGGGTGATGAGTAAATTATAGGCTCCGGTTTGTTGAGTTCCTGGGTTGTCTTGTTTTAAGCGTCCGACATGACGCAGGAGCTGATGGTAGTGGTTGAGGCTCACCTGGGCGGCGTTTTCTGGGCTGTTTACGATCTGAGGGTCAAAAAAGGTAATGGCATGGAGAAAGGGCAGTTTATGGCTCTGATAGGGGCTGCTCTGGGGTGATTTGGGGTCGAATACTGTCTCGATGGGGATGGCAATGCTTTGGGGAATGAGGGGGAGGGGAACCAGTTGGAGATGTTTGTGGGGTTGACTGGCTCCGGCAAGGGTTCCACCATTGTAAAATCCGAGTCCGTCAATTTCCGCGAGGGTAAACCACAAGGCTTGAAAGTCAGCAAGGGTGAGCCAATTTTCTTGGGGTTCAAAGTCACGGGTGACGATGAGGAGATGGCGATCGACGACGTTATATTTGTTGAGCAGACAGTGGTGGGTGGGGGAGATGTCGCTGACGAAGAGGTGGCGATCGCAGGGTAGAAAGGGATTAACCGGTTGGCTCGATTCTGAAGCTGCTTGTTGTTTGCGTTTTTGGGCTTCTTTACGGGCTAGGTTGGTAATCATTCTAACGAGAAAAGGGATACCCTGGTCTTCGATGATTTCGTAGTCGGTAGGAATGGGATGTAGGGCCCCGCAATTTAAGGCATACTGGGTTTGTTCGCTAATGCGATCGCTTAATGTGCCAGGGGTGAATAGAGGGAAATTCGCTTGCATCCGGAGTTGAGGGCCCTTAGTGTTTTCCTGGGCCTATGATAAGGCTTTTGGAGTTAGATTTAAATGGGGAGAGGTTCGGGTTCGCTGATGCAGAGGCGATCGCACGGGATCTCGGTGACTAACTTCACTTCTTCTGTTTCCTCCCCTTGATAAATTTCCAGATGAGCGGATGGAGGCGCTTCAAATAAGAGATATTCTTGGGGGAATACTACCCGTTCAAAATACCAATTAGGAATGTTAGCAATTCGGGCAATCTGAATCGATTCACCATTATTTCTATAGCTACAGACGAGGCGCTGAGAATTGGTTTTAGACAAGGCATCAAGAATTTGGCTCATGTTAAGAGGAGATTAATCAAGTTTTAACTAAACGGTTGGTTTCTCTGACCCTGGGTTCAGAGTAGGGGCACATTGAAAACAATGACTAGCCCAATTTTATTATAGCGAGTTTTTTACAATCCGGTTAGTCATGGAAAAACTACATAATAAAGATGCGAATTTAGATGATTTTCAGGGAATTTTCCTTGAGGAATTAGATAGACGGAGAAAAGGTGAGATTCGGATTTTAATCTTGAATCTTAGGATTGCCAATCGCTAATTACTGGTTGTGGCAGTTGCGATCGCCCCCTTTTGCCCATATGCTAATAAGTCTAGAGCGAATCTCACACACTTGGGTCAATCGAGTTTAATCAATCATATGGGACAAAAACGTAACTTAACTGCAATTATCACAGGGGCATCCTCTGGAGTTGGCTTATACGCAACTAAAGCTTTGGCTCAACGAGAGAACTGGCATGTGATCATGGCTTGCCGCAATCTGGAGAAGGCAGAAGCGGCTGCTAGGGAACTAGACATTCCCAAGGATGCCTATACGGTTATGCACTTAGATCTGGCAAGTCTAGAGAGCGTGCGTAACTTTGTCAACACTTTCCACCAGAGCAAACGCGCTCTAGATGTGCTGTTGTGTAATGCGGCGGTGTATCTACCGTTACTCAAAGAACCCCAGCGATCGGTAGATGGCTATGAGATCAGTGTAGCAACCAACCACCTCGGTCATTTTCTCCTGTGCAACCTACTCATGGATGATCTGATTCAGTCTAAATTCTCCAATCGCCGCCTGATTATCCTGGGAACAGTTACGGCAAACACCAAAGAATTAGGCGGTAAAATTCCCATTCCTGCACCTCCGGATTTAGGAGATATGAAAGGATTGGAGCAAGGATTTAAAGCACCAATTGCTATGATTGATGGCAAAAAATTTAAGTCGGGTAAAGCTTACAAAGATAGCAAACTTTGTAATATGCTGATCGTCCGCGAACTCCATCGCCGGTATTATAAATCGACTGGAATTGTGTTTAATTCCCTCTATCCTGGATGTGTGGCAGATACGCCTTTATTCCGCAACCATTATCCCCTCTTCCAGACGATTTTCCCTCTCTTCCAAAAAAATATTACCGGTGGCTATGTTTCCCAAGAATTAGCTGGGGAACGGGTTGCTGATGTGATGGCAGAGCCAGAATATCAAGAGTCTGGAGTCCATTGGAGTTGGGGAAACCGGCAAAAAGAGGGGCGCAAAGCTTTCGCCCAAGAGCTTTCAGCCGAAGGCAGTGATATGGAAAAAGCACAACGTCTATGGGAGTTGAGCGAAAAGTTAGTCGGACTCTCTTAATCTGATATCCTCATTCTCTATCCCTTCTCCGCCTAGGAGAAGGGGAAAATTTATGGAAAGAATTATACTATGGCAACGTTTTTAAGAGATTTAAGTTATCAATATCAGTGGCTATATGATGCTATTTCGCGGGTATCTGCCCTAGCAGTGGGGGGAGAATACCGGTTTCGTCGTCTGGCTCTCAAAGGTTTAAAGATCAATTCAGATACGGAAATTTTAGATCTCTGTTGTGGGAGCGGTCAAGCGACAGAGGTTTTAGTGACGTATTCGGAGAAGGTGACGGGGTTAGATGCATCTCCCCTTTCTCTGGAACGAGCGCAACGGAATGTTCCGCAAGCGAAGTTTGTGGAAGGGTTTGCGGAAAATATGCCTTTGGATGATGGGAGTTTTGATCTGGTGCATACGAGCGCTGCATTGCATGAAATGTCCCCAGAGCAGCTTAAGCAGATTTTGCGGGAAGTGTATCGAGTGTTGAAACCGGGGGGAGTTTTGGCGATCGCCGATTTTCATCCTCCTACTAACCCGATCTTTATCCCCGGATTATATCTGTTCCTGTTCTTGTTTGAAACCGAAACTGCCTGGCAGTTATTACAAACCGACTTAAGGCAAACCTTAAAGGAGATCGGGTTTCAGGTGGAACCTCCCACCCTCTACGGAGGGGGAAGTCTGCAAGTTTTGCAAGCTTATAAACCTTACTAACTGTTACAATCGATGCTATCCTAACTGCACATGAAACCATGGCTCCTATTCCTGAGTCGATCGTTGAAATTAAGCTAGATCCAGCCTTACCTATCCATTCTCTACTCCAAGGATTGAAAGTTTGGCAAGATTTGGGGATTTTAACCGAGGATTCTGTCTATCTCTGTTTAAAAGTTGATACCCATCATCCCCATTTCTTAGAAGGATTAGAAATTGGCTTAAATTTGGGATTAATCAACGATCTATGGGTAAAACAGATTGCCCGTAATCATCTCTGTTCTGCCATTCCAGAACTCCAGGTGATCCTGCCACCCATTGCAGAGTCAAGCCCGATACAATCAGAGCCAGTTTTAAAAACTGCGCCCAGTCTTCCCCAGCCTAAACTCATCCCTAAATCCAATTGGATCAGTCAAAGGTTAGACTCTTTAAAAGCAGAATTAAGCGTGCGCTGGTTATTATTCTTAGGCTTATTTCTCGTCGTTCTCTCCTCTGGAGTATTTGCCGCCAGTCAATGGGAAAATTTCCCCGCCCTTGTCCAATATGGGGTACTGTTAGGATATACCTCATTATTTTGGTTGATTAGTCGTTTAGTCAGTCAGAAAGAAAACTTAAACTTAACCTCACAAGCCCTAAAATTAGTCACATTACTCTTAATTCCAGTCAATTTTTGGGCGATGGATGATTTTGGATTATGGAGTCATCCATTTAATGCAGTAGTAAGTATGGGATCGGCGATCTATTTAACCGTCATTGCCCGCTCTTTATGGCAGACTCAAATTAGGGTTTCGCTCCCTTTCCTGATTTACATTTCTGTTAGCTATCTCCATTGGGGTTGGGGAATACCAAATTTTCCTATTTTTTCTGTCTATTTAGCGACAATTAGCAGTTTAGGATTCTACATCTATCAGTTTCAAGATCCGGAGGGTTCGCTCAACAAAACGCTGCAACTCAACCGCCTAAGCTTTTATGCTATAGGAATTTTACTCTTTCGTGCTATTTTTGTCCAAGGAGTTATTTTACCCCATTTAGGATTAGCGATCGCCCTGTGCGGAACCTTCATCATTTGGCTCTCATTCACTCATCGTTCATCACCCCATAAACCGCTCAATCGTCTGGGTTTAAGTCTGCTGTTTTTTGCTTGGTTTGTATCAATTTGGGTTAGGCTTCCTTGGCAAGGCGTAATCATTAGTTTAATCGCCATCCAAATCTACAAAAACTTTATTGATCGCTGGCAAAAACGGCGGGATTTGGCGAGCTTGTGGCTGATGGTTGCTCAACTTTCTATTCTATTGTGGAGCTTTATTCCTCAAATCACCCAAGCCCAGATTATAAACACAACAATACAAATTACTCAAGCCCAAGATTTTCCGATCGCTCTCGTCAGTCTGATCGGACTGCCTTACTTAATTTGGCTTATAAATATGGGCGATCGCTTCTATCGCAAAGAACAAGCAAAACTTGCCCATTTTTCCGAGTTTGTTGCTCTAGGATTGGGGATTAGTTTACTGATCTTAAGTTTTCCCAATTCTATTTTACGGATTTTCTGTTTAACTAACCTAATTTTTCTGGTCATTTGGGTGACTAAACGGCGATACGATCTGCAAATTTTGCACTCTTTTTACTTGCTGGTTTATCTCAATCACTTAACCGGATTAGCCCTAATTCTGAGCATTATCTATTATGTCGGATTTGACTTAAGCTTAAACACTTGGGCGCTGATTTTGCTGGCAATTACGGTGCTGGAATGGTGGTTTTCTGAGCTGCGTTTTTCTCCAGAACCGAATCAGTATGAAAAAATCTGGCAAGAAAGTGCCTGGTTAATGGGATTAGGATTAGGGGCGATCGCCTATTTCTTCCTCTTTGCCACTCTAAAACCGTATAACTTTACTCTCGCTCATTTCATTTGGATCGTAGTTCCCGCAACCCTTACCCTGATTAGCTATTCGCCCCACTCCCACAAGTTTGATCTTACGCCTAAATTAAGTATAATGATGCTCTTTTTAGCTCAAACTCTGCTGTTAGAAACTCCAGGATGGCGAGTGTTTGGGTTGGTAGTTACCACCTTAATCATGGTTTTTAATACCCATAAACTGCCCCATATTATCACCGCTACCCTTACCATTGGTTGTGCCTTAAGTACCCTAGGATTAGGATTATCAGATCGGGTTCTGGGAATGCCTCCCTTGCCCAATACCCTGTGGTTGATGCTGGGAGAGATCGCCGTTTCTGGGTTATGGGGAATCCGTCATTATACGCTACATAAAAGTAGCCCTCATTACACTAAAGCCTTAGATATTTGGGCGATCGCCCTTTGTGGTATAGTTCTCACCCTCCAAGGCACTTGGATGAGTCAAGATTTACTCAGCCCCAATTATCTCTCCATCAGTACCAGTATGCTCCTCAGTGGGGCAACTGCCTATCGCAGTTGGTATCCGAAACCGCAACCCACCGCCATTACATGGAGTACCTCTGCCATCATGGTAGCTACCCTAACCACGATGAACATTTTTTCACTGAGGTGTCTAAGTTTACTGGTTTCTACCTTAATCTCCATCGGTCATAGTCGCTATCATCCTAAACTCTACCTGACTGCCATAACTGTCGGCTTAGGATTAGTCACCGAGCGTGTCATCCTCTCCGACTGGGTTGATATTCCCTTAACCGCTTGGTGGATCGTTGGTGCAGTCAATGTTTTAGGATTATGGATAGGAGCCAAAACCCTGCACTTGGGTAGAGCGCAATGGCAGCGACAGTTAACCCGACTCTATCGTAAAACTTTCCAGGGATGGGCGATCGCCCTCTGTCTCTTTTGCTTAACCCTCCTCACCCTCCATGGTGTCCTCGTTTACACCAACTATCTCAGCCCCCACAACAGCGTTTTTATCAGCTTAATTCTCCTCTTTATTGCCCTTCTTTATAGTCAGAAAAAACGGTCGCGTCGTCCCGTAGGGGCGGGTTTATCCAGATTTTGGGAAAATAGCCAAAAAACCAGTGAACCCGCCCCCACTATCAGCAACTGGAAATTATTCGCCATCGGATGGACAATTGAACTATTAGCCATCGAAACTCTAGCAAGTTTTGAATCACCTATTATTAACCTTGCTGTAGTTAACCTGATTTTGGGCTTATGCGCTCAATTATTCGGCGACTGGTGGAGTTCAAAACAGCCCAGCCTATCCCAAAATCTAGGTGCAGCTTGGCATATTATCCCCCTAGTTTACGGAATTTTAGGGGCCCTATTCCGTTGGGGCACAATTTCCAGTTGGACAGGAATTACCACCCTAGCCCTAGCCATCATTATCCTCGGTATCGGCAAGCGATCGCCCCAATTTAAACCCCTCATTTATCTTGCCCTCGCTGGAATCACCGCCTGTGCCTATGAACTTCTCTTTTATCAACTCTCCTTACAACCCCCAGGAGCAACTGGCGATGGCCTCATTCTCATGGCCACCCTAGGAAGTAGCATCCTCTATGCCTATCGTCTATTAGGAAAATTTTTACGCCCCTATTTCCAACTTACCCCTAGAGAATTTCGCTCGATTTGTCATCTCCATTGGTTCGCCTCTAGCCTACTCCTCATTGGGGCAACCTTTAACCCCATTCAAAACGGAATGACCCTAGGATTTGCCACCGGTACAGCTTTAACTCTCTACGCCATCAGTCAAGGTCGTAGAGCAAACTCTCCCGTGCCTAGAGCAAACTCTCCCGTGGGAGAGGGGGTTGGGGGAGAGGGCACACCTCACCAGGGAGAGGTCACACCCCAAGAATTCTGGGTCTATCTCGGATTTTTAGAAGCTGTCGGAATGCGAATATACTGGCTCAATACCCCCATCGCCCAACTCTTAGGCGGGCCCTTAGTGGCTTGGAAAGGAGCCATCGCCACCCTGTTTGCCTACTTTCTCTACTTCCTCCCCTGGGAAACCTGGGGATGGTCAAAACGCCCTTGGCAACTCGCCGGGATTATCATTCCCCTCTATGCCATGCTGGAGAATCCCGCTATTTTGAATCAAGCCAGTCTCGTCGTGATTGCCGCTTATTATATCGGATTGGCGATCGCCACCAAACAAATCCGCTTTACCTACCTTACCTTAGCCGTCCTCAACTGGATGATTTGGCGATGGTTCCTCGATTTTCCCATCACCGAAATCTTCTGGTATACCCTCACCCTCAGCCTTTCCCTCCTCTACATCATCCAAGTTGACCCATTCCTAAACTCTCCCCTAAACCGCAAACTTCGCCACAATCTCCGCACCCTAATTTCTGTCATCATCAGCTTAATTTCCTTCACTACCCAACAATGGATTGGCACACTTACCGGAACCTTCAGTTTACTCACCATTTTTGCCGGACTCTCCCTCAAAACCCGCGCCTTTCTCTATGTCGGCACTACCACTTTTTTACTCAATATTTTCTATCAGTTAGGTCTCCTCATTTTTGACCATCCCTTCTCCAAATGGTTAGTCGCCCTAGGAGCCGGTATTTCCCTCATCTGGATTGCCGCCACATTTGAAACTCGGCGCGAACAAATCCAAGCCTGGTTCCAAGAATTACAACAATGGGAATGATGGATATCAGGGTATGATCTACTTTTGATGAATCGGAATTTGAATCGTAAATTGGCTACCCCCATCAGGCAATGGGGTATAACTCAGTTGTCCTTGATGTTGCTCCACAATAATTTGATAACAAATAGAAAGCCCCAAACCACTGCCTTTACCTACCGATTTAGTTGTGAAAAATGGATTGAAAATTTGCATTTTTATCTCATCTGCAATGCCGACTCCATTATCCTTAAAACAAATTTGTACTTGTTCATCTTCCGTGATTTGAGTCCTAATTTCTAAAGTAGGAATAAAGTCATCCGAAGCTAAACCATCAAAGGTTTGATCTTCTAGGGCATCAATCGCATTTTCAATCAGATGAAGAAAAACTTGATGGATTTGTCCAGAATAGCAGGTGACTTTAGGCAACTCACCATAGTTTTTAAGCACTTGAATAGTTGGTCGATTAGGGGTCTGGTGTAATCGATGTTGAACAATTAATAGGGTACTCTCAAGTCCTTCATGTAAGTCTACAGATTTAATCGCTGCTTCATCCAGTCTGGAAAATGTCCGCAGTCCTAAAACAATCCCATGAATTCTTTCTACACCACTTTCCATGGAAGTCATCATCGTCTTGAGATCTTCAATCACAAAATCTAAATCAATTCCTTCTGTAAAAACCTTAATATTTTCTGTCGGTTCAGGATAATTTTTCTGATATATTTTTATTGTATCGACTAAATTATTTAAATAATCCTTGACATAATGAAGATTCCCGTAAATAAAGCTAATGGGATTATTGATTTCATGGGCAATACCCGCAACCAGTTGTCCCAAGCTGGCCATTTTTTCACTTTGAACCAGTTGTAATTGAGTTTTCTGAATTTTAGTTAAAGCCGCTTCTAAACGCTCAGTTTGTTGTTTCAGCTCTGTTTCTCTTTCTTCTAGGGAAGCCTGAATTTTTTTGCGATCGCAGATTTCTTGCTCTAAAATCACATTTTGTTGGGCCAGCATTTTTTGTGCTTGTCGCAATTGTAACTGATTTTGTACCCGTACCAGCACTTCTTCAATTTGAAAAGGTTTGGTAATATAATCTGAGCCACCGACGCGGAACGCTTTCACCTTATCAATCACATCATCTAAAGCGCTCAAAAAAATGACGGGTATTTCTTGGGTTATTTCATGTTCCTTGAGTTGGCTACAGACTTGATAACCATTGAGGTCAGGCATATTAATATCGAGTAAAATTAAATCTGGTGGTTTAGCTTGAGCCGCTTTCAGTCCCATGGCTCCATTAATCACACTTCTGACCTTGTATCCTTGCTTACTTAACAAACTCGACAGCAAGCGAAGATTGTTGGGCATATCATCAATCAATAAAATATTAGCGAGTTCTAGATGATCGGTAGAGTGATTCATGAGCGGGAAAGCAAGTTAAGCAGCATTATAAAGTTTAACAATTAGAGATATTAGCGAGTAATAAACTGGCGACTTTCTTGGAGAATACACTCTTCTGTTATCTCACAAATCGCTTCAAACTGGAAATTATCGACCCAAGTGACTAACTGTTGTCTCAATTTTAATTGAGAAGTCGGGAGTTGGTCGATTAAGGGCACAATCAGATCCGGATCGGCTTCAGTTGCTCCTTTCTGTAAGGCTGCAATCCATTCTATCGGCTGTTGAGCCATAGCATCTGCTAGGGAGAAGTTAGGGGGTTGAGTCGAGGAGTTGGGATCGACATCACCTTCTGCTTCTGATTCATAAGTATATTCTAATTCTAAATACTGGGCAATTTTCTCTAAAATCAGGGCTTCAGGAAAGGGTTTATGCACTAAATCATTACATCCACTGTCCAACATTTGTTGGCGCTCTTCTTCAAAGGTACTGGCAGTGGTGACAATGATGGGCACAGGGGAGAGAGCCTGTTGTTGTTCTCGCTGACGGATAGTGGCGACTAGACCATAACCGTCTAGGATAGGCATCCGAATATCGGTTAAAATCAAATCTACTGATTGTTGTTCCCACAGCGCAAGGGCTTCTTCTCCTTGAGTGGCTTCTTGCACTTCAAAGCCCAAAGGAGTGAGCAAGCAACGGAGAATTTCCCGATTTTCCCATTTATCATCGACGACTAAAATGCGATAGGTTTGGTCTGTGGAGGCAATCCCTTGGACTCTACGCTCAACACTAGGTATCGGTTCTGTTGTCTGTGGATTAGAGATTAGGGGAAGATTAAAGCTAAAGACTGTTCCTAAATTGAGCTGACTCGATACGGTGAGGCTTCCTCCGAGAAGATTGACTAATTGGCGGCTAATGGTTAATCCTAATCCAGTTCCTTCCTGGGATTGTTTGCCACTTTGGGTTTGTTCAAAGGGTTGAAAAAGTTGGTCTAGCTCTTCGCTGGCGATCCCCATACCGGTGTCGGAGATGGTAAATTGTAGAGTATCCGCTCGATCGGCAAGGGCGATGGTTAAGGAAACTGCACCTCGATCGGTAAATTTTATGGCATTACTGAGTAAGTTCAGTAGGATTTGGCGCAGTTTCTGTTCATCGGTGTAGAGTTGATCGGGGACATTTTCTTGAATTGCGATGTCTAGATTCAGGCTTTTCTTTTTGGCTTTGAATAGTAAGATACTTTCTAAATGATGGATGAATGTGGGTAAGTTAAAGGTGTGGGGTAAAAGCTCCAGTTTTCCGGCTTCGATTTTGGATAAGTCTAAAATGTCATTAATGAGACCGAGTAGATGTTGGCTGCTGCTGTAGATGGTTTGCAGTTGTTCTTGATGTTTGCCGGGTAAATTTTGCTCTTTAACCATGATTTGGGTAAAGCCGAGAATGGCATGGAGGGGGGTACGCAATTCATGGCTCATTTTGGCGAGGAATATGCTTTTGGCTTGGTTGGATTTTTCGGCGGCTTCTTTGGCTTGGAGAAGTTGACTGGTATGAGTTTGCACTCTTTCCATGAGGGCGTTGAGGGTTTTACCCAAGGTGGCGATTTCGTCTTGGGTGTGAATGGGTATTCGCAGTTGCCAGTTTTCTTGTTCGGTGGCAGTAGCGGCTAAATGGGTGAGTTTTTCTAGGGGGCTGAGAATGGCTTGGGTGGTGCGTAGGGCAATCCAACCGGCGATCGCCACGGCTAATAGGCTACTGGTAATAATAATGCCTTTTTCTAGACCTTGGGCATTTTCGAGTTCTACTTCGGCTTGCCGAGCTTGTTGTTGAGCCATAGTCAGCATTCGATCGAGGGTAGTGGCTAAGTCTTCTAATTCTTGTTGTTGGGAGAGAATCAGGGATCTGAGTTGATTTTTCTGTTCTTCTAAGGAAATATGAGGTTGATTAATAATCTGTTGGATGCGATCGCTATATTGGGCTAAGGTTTGGGTATATTCGTCTAAAAATGGCCCAAAGGTTTCTACTGGAGCGGCTAACCAGGCTGGATTACCGGTGATAAAGGTTTGTAGGTTTTGATGGATGGTGTCGATCTGCCCTAGGTTGTCGTTGAGGCGGTTTTGGTAGAGTTGTAGGGCTTGGCGATCGCCGACTATAGTGGTGAGTAAAAGAGCGAGTCGTTGCGATCGCTCAATTTCCACCTGAAAATGAACCAAGAGTTGCGCCTGAATATTTGCATCCGCCAATTTTACAATTCCCTGTCCTTGATAATAATCCGCCACCACCAACCCAATTAAAGAACCGGCTAATCCCGTACTAATAGCTAACACATAGCCCGATCCAATCTTGTCTCGGATACGCCCTAACCTAATACGCTTCCACTGCTGTTTGATCTGACGAGTTATATTACCCACTGCGATCATCAATTTACCTGTTGAGAGAGCTGCTCGCTAATTAACTGATGGACTCGATCGAATTGGAAATCATGAACCCATTCAGTTAGACACTCACGCATCTGTGAGTTAGGAATAAAAATTTCATTAATTAACTTGAGGAGTAATTCTTCTTCAGCCGCTAAAGTTGCTTGTTGAAGTTTGATCCAGTCTGAAGATTGAACATAACTGAGATCTTCTGGTTCAAAGAATTTAGATTTGATCTCCAAACCTGTGTTGATCGGTTTCAGATGGTCGGGTATGGTATACTCGATAAGTCCTGAAGGGACAGTGGAGACTAAAGAAACATCGAGTTTGACGGGTAGAGTAAACCGGAACTTACTTCCTTCTCCCACCTCCGATTCTACGGTTAGCGTGCCTCCCATCAGTTCGACCACTTGTTGACTAATGGGCAAACCCAAACCCGTTCCTTCTTGAAAACCGCGATCGCTCGAACTTTGTACAAAGGGTTCAAATAATTGATTCAACTCACTCGGAGCAATTCCAATTCCCGTATCCTGAACTTCACAGATTAAGGTGGCCTCCTCCAAGGTTCTATCACGGGAGAAATCTACCCGTACATTAATCCCCCCTTGGGGAGTAAATTTAAGCGCATTCCCTAATAAATTAATAAACACTTGCCGTAATTTTCCCGAATCAGCTTCAATAAAAGGGGGAACCTTAGCTGACACATCAAAGGATAAACTCAACCCTTGATGCTCTGCTTTGAGTTTAAACATCTGATAGAGGGTACTGAGCATATCGTACAAATTGAAGCGAGTCCGATGGAGTTCCATTTTTCCGGCTTCTATTTTTGACCAATTCAACAAATCGTTAATCAGGTCTAATAAATGTTCCCCACTGTTATGAATCACTTTCAGATAGCCAAAATGCTCTTTAATTTGAGCTGGACTCAGAGATGAAGGATTGGCGCTCAAATGGCGGATCATCACCTGTGTAAACCCTAGAATCGCGTTGAGGGGAGTACGCAATTCATGGCTCATTTTTGCCAAAAAATTACTTTTGGCCTGATTGGCCATTTCGGCGACTTCCTTAGCCCTAGAGAGGGCTTCCATCACTTCTTTGCGCTCAGTAATATCACGAGCAATCCAAATTACGGCATCTCCCATACCAGAGGCATCCGTAATTGGGGCAATCGTGGCAGAAAACCACAGGGTTTGATCCTCAATAGTGAGTTGATATTCCGTTTGTAAGGGGGTTTGAGTATTCAGGCTCTCCCAGATCCAATTGATAAAAGTAGCTGATTGCTCCGGTTCAAAAATATCTTGTACACTTTTACCAATCAGGTCAGAAGGCATTTGGTAAAGGGGTTTGGGGGTGGTGGGAGCAATATTGAGAATGTAGCCTTGGGCATCAAAGACGAGAATAACATCAGTGATCGCACTAAATAGGGTTTTAAATTCTGTAGTGACTTGTTTTTGATGGAGAATACGGCCAAAGTCGAGGGCCCGATAGGAGAGTTGTTTTACCCAGTAGGGATCTTGGAAGGAAGAATAATGGGTAAAAAACACGAAAACCCCCAAGGTGGCAGACCTTCTAGGAATTAGGTTAGGCGTTAAGGTTTCTTGAGCGGGGATGGGAATCGGCAGGCCAAAGGCAGCTCCTAGACCGACTTTGTGGGCCAGGGTTCCCCTAGAAAAAATATCGTTGTCTTGGGAGAGGTTCCCAAACCATTGGGGTTGGTTACTATGCCAGACTCGTCCAGGGATATCTTCGTCGGGTAGGAGGATGAGGCCTTCAGTGTAGTTGCGGAAATCTTGTAGGGTACTGAGATGATCGGGGGAGAGGGTTTGGGTATTTTTGTACCAGATGGGACTGCATTGGAGGGCACTTTTATCAGCAGTGGGAATCCAGGCCTCGGCATAAGTCCAGCCGGTAAGTTGACAAATTTGTTCGAGGATCAGGTGGAGGGTACTGGAAAAGTCAGTAGTAGTATTTAAGGTCTGTTCTAGGGCGAGAAGCAGGTTGGGAGAGACCTCTGGGGACTGAGGGTTGTCTGGGGGGGGGGCGGGGGTTTTCGGGGGTTGGCGAAGCTGACGGTGTAAGCTGTAGGCGTTTTTGATCCCTAAAGCGGTGGTTAAGAGGAGAAAAATCCAGATTAACTGGATGACTGGAGGGATGGGGAGTCCACTTCTTAAGTATACCCATGCGCTTAGTCCGATGGCGATCGCACTTGAGAGACATAACGGGGTGACTAAAAGAATGGGGAAGAAGGGAGATCTGGACATGCTTCTAGGGAATCAGAGAATTCATGCTAGGGATGAGGGGTGTAGATGCCGCTTGGGATGGTCACGGTTATAGCTTATCGTAGAAGTCTACCATTGGGGATTAGATTGCAGCAGGGCAGTCGCTTCTCTGATATTGAGGGGTTTGGCAAACCAATAGCCTTGGCCAAAATCACAGTTGAGTTGTCTGAGGATTTCCAGTTGTTTTGGGGTTTCTATCCCTTCGGCAACCACTTTCATGTTCAGGGTTTGGCCAATTTGGATGATGGGGGGAATCAGGCCAAGATCTGAGGGGTCTTGACTGAGGGTGTTGATAAAGGAGCGATCGATTTTCAGGATATCGATGGGTAGGGTATGGAGGTAGGACAGGGAGGAGTAGCCTGTACCAAAGTCGTCTAGGGAAATATGAATGTCTCGATCTCGGATTTCATGGAGGAGGGTGCGGGCGTGCATGGGGTTTTCAATCAAGGCACTCTCGGTAATCTCCATGGTGAGGCACTGGGGCAAAATCTGGGTTTTCGTGACGGTTTCGGCCACTTTTTCCATCAGGTTCATTTGGGAAAATTGGCGGACGGAGAGATTGATGCTGATTTTAAGGCTATCGTTTTTTAGGGTTTGTTGCCAGATTTTGAGTTGATGACAGGCTTGCTGAAAGACCCAATAGCCAATGTCGTTGATTAGTCCGGTTTCTTCGCAGATGGGGATAAATTCTCCAGGGCTGATTAATCCTTTTTGGGGATGTTGCCAGCGCACGAGGGCTTCAAATCCAATGATTTTACCGGTTTGCAGGTTAATGATGGGTTGGTAGTGAATGAGAAATTCTTGATGTTCTATGGCTTTGCGAAGTTCGGTTTCTAGGGTGAGCCGTTTGAGGGCGAGTTGGTGCATGGTGGGGTCAAAGACATGGTATTGTCCTTTACCCATGGCTTTGGCTTTGTACATGGCGGTGTCCGCATCCCGGAGGACATATTCGGGTTTGTGGTAGTCCGGATGGCTGAGGACGATGCCGATGCTGGCGTTGATAAAGACTTCGTGGTGTTCGAGTTGGAAGGAGTAGGAGAGGCTCTTGAGGATGGTTTCTGCTAGTTTTTTCACCTCTTCTAGGCTGCCGCTCGATTCGATGAGAATGGTAAATTCGTCTCCTCCTAGGCGAGCGAGGAGCATGTTGGGGTCTAGAAGGCTATTGATTCGTTGGGCGATCGCCTGGAGCAATTGATCGCCGACGAGGTGGCCGAGGGAGTCGTTGATCACTTTGAAGCGATCGCAGTCTAAAAATAAGACCGCGAATGGGCGATCTGGACTCATTTTGAGTCCTTGAATCGCCGATTCGAGTCGTTCCATAAATAGGGCCCGGTTTGGCAGTCCCGTTAAGGAATCATGGAGAGCCATATCCAACAGTTTCTGTTGAATTCGCTTGCGTTCCATAATTTCCTGGGTTAAGACTTGATTGGTCTCTTGCAGTTCTTGGGTTCGTTCTTGAACTCGTACTTCGAGTTGTAAATTTAAGTCTTTCAGTTCATTTTGGGTTGCCTTGAGTTTCAATTGATGTTTAACTCTCGCTAAAACTTCTTCAATTTGAAAGGGCTTACTAATATAGTCACATCCTCCCACTCGAAAAGCTTTAACCTTATCAAAAACTTCATTTAATGCACTTATAAATATAATCGGTATTTCTTGAGTTTCATCAATTATTTTAAGTTCCTGACAGACTTGATACCCATTCATTTGGGGCATATTAATATCGAGTAAGATCAAATCAGGTGGTTTTGCTTGAGCTGCTTTAATCGCTGTTCTACCATTCATAACGCTACGCACTTTATAACCCTGTTGACTGAGTAAATCAGAGAGCAGACGTAAATTTTCTGGAGTGTCATCAACCAGTAAGATATTGTACTTGTTGGAATCTTCTGAGTTTGAAAAAATCATGAATTTACCAATCACTTTTCTTCATTCGTTTTCCTTGTTTCTGGTTTTAATATAACACTAAATTTAAATTTTGAGTAATTAATTCAAATTCAAATTTATCAACCAAATCATTCAAATATATAGCTAGATTTTTTTGATCGTTGGGAATTTGTTCAATCAATTCTAAAATCATTTCAGCATCGGCTTCTATAGCGGCTTGGTAAAGATTTTCTAACCAAGGTTGGGGCATCAATTCCCATTTGATGGAAACCTGAGCAGCCGATTCTAGACAATCAGAGTTTGAGACAGATAATGGGGAAGTACGATCAACATAATCACAGACATAGGCCACACCTAGATGTTGGGTCATTTTTTCAAATAATTCTTGATCTTGAAACGGTTTACTGAGAAAATCATCACATCCTACAGCCAAGACTTGTTCCCGTTCTTCAGCAAAAGCACTAGCCGTTAGGGCAATAATCCGGGTCGATTGTCCTTGGGGAAGGGATTTAATATACTGAGTTGCTTGTAGTCCATCCATTACAGGCATCCGAATATCCATCCAGATTAGATGGGGATTCCAGGTTTCCCAAATCGAAACGGCCTCTTGTCCATTGTTGGCTAGTTGCACCTCAAAACCCACGCTATTTAATAAAGACTCTAAGAGTAGGCGATTATCTAAGGAGTCATCTACTACTAAAATACGGTAGGTCGGTTGATTGGGGGCTAAATGGATTACTCGACTGGAAGTTCTGAGACTATGGGGTTGATATAAGACTTCTTGGAAGGGTAAATCAAAGGTAAATTGAGTACCAACACCCACTTGAGAGTGAACCTCAAGGTCTCCTCCCATCAATTGCACAAACTGACGACTAATCGGTAACCCCAATCCTGTTCCTTGTTGAGATCGTCGGCCAACTGCGGTTTGCACAAAGGGTTCAAATAGGCTATCTAGGTCTTCTTCTGCAATTCCGGGGCCGGTATCGCTTACTTCAAAGGTGAGCTTCAGGCGGGAGTTTTCTGGCAAGGGAACTGCTGAAACTGATAATTTCACTCCTCCCTGTTGGGTAAACTTAATGGCATTGCCTAAAAGATTGAGCAGGACTTGACGCAGCTTACTTTCATCACCCTCTACATATTCTGGCACTTGAGGAGAGCGAACTAAGGCCAGAGTTAACCCTTTACTTTCCGCTTTGATTTGTAGCATTTCTTTGAGGGTATCTAACAACGTCCATAAATTAAATTCACTCTCGTTGAGGGTGATTTTGCCTGCTTCAATTTTTGACATTTCTAGAATATCATTAATTAAGGATAATAAATGCTCTCCACTGCGATTAATAATCCGCAATTGCTGGCGATGAATAGAGTCCAAGTTTGGACTGCGGTCAATCAATTGAGTAAATCCCAAGATGGCATTTAAGGGAGTTCTTAACTCGTGGCTCATATTCGCCAAAAAATTGCTTTTGGCTTGGTTGGCAGATTCGGCGGTTTCTTTTGCCTGGATTAAGGCAATTTCTGCTTGTTTGCGATCAGTAATATCCGCTATCATAGAAGCATAACCGATGACATTGTTTTGGCGATCCATGAGGACAGTATTATACCATTCGCAGACAATCTTTTCCCCTGAGCGCCTGACATTATCACAAATAGCATAGGTGGTATCTTCTTCGGTTTCCAAGACTTGCATTAAGTTATAAGCTTGAGTTTTTTTAGGGTCAGTAAATAAAATATCAAAGCTATGGGGAGAGGATAAAATATCTAAGCGACGGTAGCCAAAAATACGCTCGGCGGCTTTATTCCATTCTACAATTTGCCAATCAACCGACCATTCAATCACTCCTAAAGGGGTTTGATCGACTAAAAATTCTAAGCGTTGCTGAGATTCTCGGAGCTTTTCTTCAGATTCTTTTCGTTCTGTAATATCGGTGTATGAGCCAATAATTCTAATTTCTTCCCCTTGACGATCGTACAAGATCTGACCCCGATCTAAAATCCATTTATAGCTTCCATCTTTACAGCGCATCCGATATTCAGTGGTAAATAGGGGGTTGTCCTCCTTGGGCTGATAATGAAGATTGGTAAACATGACTTGTTCAAAATCATCTGGATGTAAACGAGTCATCCATTCGCTAGGATGATCGCTAATCTCTGATTCAGAAAAGCCCAACATTTCTTTCCAGCGTGCGGAATAAAAGATGGTATTTTTTTCTAAATCCCAATCATAGATGCCATCATTGTTACTTTTGAGAGCGAGTTGCCAGCGTTTTTCACTCTTTTTCAAAGCTTCTTCTGCGCTAATGCGCTCTGTTATGTCAGATTGGAGCATCACATAATGAGTTAATTTTCCCATGGGATCTCGTAAGGGATATAGGGATAAATGGCTCCAAAATATTTGGTTATTTTTACGATAACTTGGGCAAGTAAATTGAAAACTTTTTCCTTGAGATATTTGTTTTTTTATTGTATTATATTCTGTTTTCTGCAATCTGTTTTCATACAGAAACAAAAGGGATTTTTGCAGGACTTCTTCGGATAAATATCCACTGATTTTTTCAAAGGCAGGATTGACATAAATAATGGGCATATTCTGCTTTTGAGCATCACTAATTAAGATGCCATTATCAGAAACTTCTACGGATCGTTGCAGGAGTCTGAGCTTTTCTTCGTTTTGTTGTCTTTCCGTGATGTTGCGAGAGACTAAAATCACTTTTTTTTCTGACATTGGAGATAGGGTGGCAGAAAATACTAAAGTTTCTTGATCTAGGGTTAAGCAATATTCAAAGTCGAGACTTTTTTTGTCATTCACAACTTTTTGTAAGTGTTGAATCAGTTCTGAACGATAGTCTCCATAAATGATCTGATTAATGGTTTCTCCAATGAGATCGGCGTTTTCTTGATAATATAGGGCTGGACAAGTGGGAGAAACTTTAATGACGTCTGCGTCACAATCCATGACTAGGACAATTTCAGTCATGGCGGCAAAAACCGATCGCAGTTCCGCTTCAGAACTATGTAACTTTTGTTCTAATAGCTTGCGATCGCTAATATCTTGGATCGTACTGAGAAAGTAAGCGGGACTTCCAGATAAATCACGCACTAAAGATATCGTAATATTTACCCAATTCTGAACCCCCGATTGGCTACAATAGTTATTTTCAATACTAATAAAGGGTAATGTACCACTTAACAGTCGATCTAAATAACGTCGAGTCACAGCTTCATAGTTATGATTCTCTGAACTCTGGAGGTTTTGAGGAACCATGAGTTCAAAAAAAGAGTGATGAATTAGGTCTGAACTGCCATACCCCACTAAATCACAAAATTTCTGATTGACTTCAATAAAGTTTCCCTGTAGGTCAATATGAGCCATCCCAATGACGGCTTGGCTAAAGGTTTGATCGAAAGCCGTCTGGGAAGATGAAGAGACTAAGGAAGGGAGATCGGGTAATCTGGGTTCAGCTCGTTTACTCAGATTTTGTAATAGAGTTGACAGACAAGCAAGACCGATTAATTTACGACTTGGGGTAACTAAAGGCAGATGGGTAAGTTGGTGCTGCTGGAAGTATTCAATTAGGGTTGAGAGATAATCTTGAGTGCTGAAAGTTTCCCCGTCAGAAATTTCTAGAGTTATGCTTTCCGGTTGCATCAGTTCCTCAACGGTCATCTTTTCAATGCTCTCTGGGAAAGCTAGGTAAGGTAGAAAACGAGACAGATGCAACAAGCCGACTAAGCGCTGGTCTTTGACGACTAAGGCTAAGGAGGGCGGAACTGGCACAGATTGACACTGCTGATAGAGTTGCCAACGGGCAATTGCCTCTAACAATAGCATCTGAGGCTCTAGGGTGAGAGGGTGAAAATCAATCCACTCATCCTCTGTAAGAGTCGCTATTTGGGAATTAGACGGGTGCATAATAGCCAGAGAGTCGAGGGCTTACGCCATATTTACTATTCAAAATGAATCCTGTAGAATTGGCATTTTTGTCAATTGGGTGCTTGTTTTCTGTTATATCAAATTTAAATCGGTTTTCCTATCTGAGTTAATTTCCGTAAACTACAGGACTCTACATTTCTAAAAAGCACCTTGTCTTGAAGCCAGCTAGGCCAGGGCGATCGCCTGTTCATTCAGGGATTCCAATTATAGGTAAAATAGATTTCATCATCATCGATCATGTTCATGTCGGTAACAGCCGAAATGTGACATGCCCTCTCCCTATATCCCTCTCTTACGGGAGAGGGACTTTCCCCCTGCTTCGGATGGAGAAGGGTTTGGGGGATGAGGGGGAAACTGTTGGCAACTCATTCAGAAACAGTATAGATAAATGACCAATCGTTTGGCTCAATCCAAAAGTCTCTATCTCCGCAAACACGCTGAAAATCCCATCGACTGGTGGCCCTGGTGTGATGAAGCATTACAAACAGCGAAGGAGGAAAATAAACCGATTTTTCTGTCGATTGGCTATTCAAGCTGTCATTGGTGTACTGTGATGGAAGGGGAAGCCTTTAGTAATGCAGAAATTGCTGCCTATATGAATGCTCATTTTCTGCCGATTAAAGTAGATCGAGAAGAACGCCCCGATGTGGATAGCATTTATATGCAAGCCTTGCAAATGATGACGGGGCAAGGGGGATGGCCGTTAAATATTGTCCTGACTCCTGGCGATCGCATTCCCTTTTATGGCGGCACTTATTTTCCCGTAGAACCGCGCTATGGTCGGCCCGGATTTTTACAAGTCTTGCAAGCGCTGCGGATATTTTATGACCAGGAACGGGAAAAATTAGCCAGTCGCAAACAGGCGATCGCCGAAGCCCTACACCAAGCAGCCACCATTCCCAGCACCGGAGAATTAGGCGAAGATCTCTTGCACAAAGGACTCTCCACCAGCCTCAGTATCATCAGAGCGCGGGATATGGGCCCTAATTTTCCCATGATGCCCTACGCCGAAACTGCCCTCAGAGCCACCCGTTTTGCTGGGATGACTCCCCCCCAAGATAGCCTAGAAATCTGCGCTCAGAGGGGCTATGACCTAGTGCTGGGGGGCATTTTCGACCATGTAGCCGGAGGCTTCCACCGCTACACCGTTGATGGCACTTGGACAGTTCCCCACTTTGAAAAGATGCTCTATGACAATGGTCAGATCCTCGAATATCTGGCTCACCTGTGGGATGCGGGCATACAGGATGCAGCCATTGAGAGGGCGATCTGCTCCACCGTCACCTGGTTAAAACGAGAAATGACCGACCCCCAAGGCTATTTTTGGGCCGCCCAAGATGCCGATAACTTCACCTCCTCCACCGCTTTAGAACCCGAAGAAGGAGACTTTTACATCTGGGAATATAGCACATTAGAAAACCAGTTAACTCCAGAAGAACTTGCCGAACTTCAGCAACAATTTGACATTAGCAAAACCGGAAACTTTGAAGGCAAAATCGTCCTACAGCGCACCCAAAAAGGCTCCTTTGCAACCCCCCTAGAAAACGCCCTTAATAAACTCTTTGCCCTGCGCTATGGCAGTGAAATTAACACCTTAGAAACCTTTCCCCCTGCCCGCAATAACCAGGAAGCCAAAACCCAAACTTGGCCCGGACGTATTCCCCCCGTAACCGATACCAAAATGATCCTATCCTGGAACAGTTTAATCTTATCCGGGTTAGCCGCAGCCGCCAAAGTTTGGCAACGTCCCGATTATCTAGATTTAGCCATTCAAGGAGCCAATTTTCTCCTCAACAATCAATGGGTTGATGGTCGTTGTCATCGCCTTAACTATGATGGAGTTCCCGATGTTTTAGCCCAAGCCGAAGATTATGCCCTATTCATTAAAGCTATCTTAGACATTCAGCAAGCCAGTCTATGGTGTCATCCAAGCGTAGAAATTCCCGATTTACAAGCCAAAGTTATCGAGATTCAAGCCGAATTTGACGACTTACTCTGGAGTGTGGAATTGGGCGGCTATTATAATAGCATTAAAAGGGATGATTTAATTATCCAGGAACGGAGTTATACAGATAATGCCACCCCCGCCGCTAACGGCATTGCCATTGCCAATTTACTGCGCCTATTCCTATTAACTGAAAACCTGGATTATTTCGATCGCGCCGAACAAGGCTTACTCGCCTTCAGCACCCTTTTAGACAAATCTCCCCAAGCTTGTCCCAGTTTATTTTCCGCCCTAGACTGGTATCGCAATTGTACCTTAGTGCGGATTAGGGAAGAGCAACTAGAGCAGCTCAGGAGGTTATATTTACCAACCGTAATGATCCAAAAAGTACAGTCATTACCCGAAGGGGCGATCGCCTTTGTTTGTCAAGGACTCTCCTGTAAAAAAACCGCAACCTCCCTAGAGGAATTACACAGTCAGTTAAGGCAATGTCAAACCCGATCTTAATAGGGAAAGTAGAGTGGGCACTGCCCACCCTACCCATTGACTAAAAATCTATTAATTATTTAAAACTCTCTATGACTAATTTTCGTAATCCTGTCGTCTTAATTCATGGTATTTTTCGCAAAGCCTATGTGTTTAATCGCATGGCAAAATACCTCAAAGAGCGCGGATGGGATGTACATCGATTTGACATAGTTCCCAATACCTCAATAGTCGGATTAGATCGACTTGCTCAACAAATTAAAACCTATGTCGATCAAACCTTTGCCCCAGATCAACCCATTGATTTAATCGGCTTGAGTATGGGGGGCTTAATCAGTCGATACTATGTGCAGCGTTTGGGAGGACTGGATAAAATTCAACGGTTTATTACCATTGCTTCCCCCCATCATGGAACATACATGGCTTACTTACTCCCCTTTATTGGCTCTGTACAAATGCGTCCAGGTAGTGATTTTTTAGCCGATTTAAATCAAGATGTACAGCAATTAGAGCAAGTCAACTTTAGTTCTCTCTGGACTCCCTACGATTTTGTCATTGTGCCAGCACAAAGCTCTATAATGCCCGTAGGCAAAAATATTAAACTCTCTGTCTTTCCCCATGCAATGATGGTACGCAGCAACAGCACCTTAGTTACCGTAGAAAAAGCGCTCACCGATCGACTTTAGGATACTCTTGTAACGATGCTTGCCAAAGATTTATATCATGAACTGGTAAAAACCGCCCTGAAAAATGAGGGTTGGATGATTACTCACGATCCCTATCACATTGACTTGGGATTTGTGGACTTTTACAGCGCTTCGCGCTGTAGTGGGGGAATGGGGGAATGGGGGAGTGGGGGGAGTGAACAACAGACTCAATTTAGCTTTGGGCTATTCTGGCTATCGTTAAAAACCGCTATTTATGTACCGCATAGCAGAGGAAATTGCTATATATTGATTTAGGAGCAGAGGGATTAATTGCAGCAGAGCGCAATCATGATAAAATTGCTATAGAAGTTAAGACTTTTCTCGCTCCCTCAGCAATTTCTGAGTTTCATACAGCGATCGGGCAATTTATCAATTATCAAATTGCTTTGGAGGAAGAAGAGGCTGATAGAAGGTTGTATTTGGCCGTTCCTTTAGATATCTACAAGCGGTTTTTCAAATATCCGTTTATTCAAACCGTGATTCAGAAAAACTCCATTCCCTTATGGCACTGAAGATGCCATAGCTGAACAATTGGTTGAAAAAGGGGTTCCCACAAAGGAAATTGTTCTCGCTTATCATGCCCCCCATGTGCGCCAATATACTGATTTCGCAGTCAATTAAATAAACATGAAAATTTTATTGGTAGAAGACGATCATCGCATTGCCGAAGCCTTAGCAGAAGCCCTAACAGATCGCCACTATACGGTTGATATTGCCGAAGATGGGGAACTCGGTTGGGCTTTTGTAGAATCAGTGCCCTATAATCTCATTCTTTTAGATGTGATGCTCCCCAAACTTGATGGAATTCAATTATGTCAGCGACTGCGACAAAAGGGCTATATTATTCCCGTGCTAATGCTCACCGCTAGAGATACTAGCACGGATAAAGTGATGGGTTTAGATGCGGGTGCAGATGATTATGTGGTTAAACCCTTTGATTTACCAGAATTGATGGCGCGAGTGAGGGCACTTTTGCGCCGCAATCATGATATTTTACCGCCGATCCTGGAATGGGGAGAACTGCAACTTGACCCCAATACTTGTAAGGTGGAATATGCAGGGCAACTGCTGCAACTTACGCCTAAAGAGTATAGTTTATTAGAATTATTTCTTCGCAGCCATGGCCGGTGTTTAAGTCGGAGTATTATTTTAGATCAGGTGTGGTGTTTTGAAGAACAACCAGGGGAAGAAACGGTAAAAGTTCATTTACGCTCCTTGCGGCAAAAATTAAAGGCTGTGGGAGCGCCTGCTAATTATATTGAAACGGTTTATGGCTTGGGATACCGACTCAATCAAAATATCTAAGCGTCCGTTTAATCGTTTGCGCTGGCGGTTGTTGCTCTCTTATTTAGGGGTGATGATAGCAATTTTGGGCAGTTCAACTCTGGCGGTTTATGAGTTTTTTGCCAATAGTTTATATGCCCAGTTAGATCGTCAATTGTTGACGTTGGCGGATGCTGGGGTGCATGGTTTAGAGGCGGTTAAGGAGGGATATGAGGATGATGAGGATGATGAGGATCATCATGATTATGAGGCGATCGCCCCTCGGTTAGATAATGATGGAGATCTCGATATTCCCTGGCAAAACTTTCGCCAACCCGCTCAAGGGATTGAATGGTTTGATGAACGGGGTAACCTCTTGGCTAGACAAGGGCGAATTTTTCCCTCTGCTCCCCTGGTTACCCGTACTTCTAATGAGGGTTCTGGACATACAGTTAACGGTGGAATTCGTACCCTGACTTGGGTTGCCCATGAGCAGGATGAGGAAGATCTCGACATTGAAGGCTATGTGCGCGTCAGTCAATCTACAAAAGCGGTGGAGGAGGTGCTGGCAAAATTGCGCTGGGGGATGCTCTTAGGAGGGGCGATCGCCGCCAGCTTAACCGCAGTCGGAGGCATCTGGTTAACCGATCGCTCCCTCAAACCCATTGAAGCCAGCTTTAACCAACTCAAACAGTTTACCGCCGATGCCTCCCATGAATTGCGATCGCCCCTAACTGCCATCAAAACCTCCGTCGATGTCATGCTCTCCCATCCAGAGCGCATCCATCCTGCCGATGTCAAAAAAATGGATGCGATCGCCAGCGCTCTCAAGCAAATGACACGGCTAGTCGAAGATCTGCTCATCCTAGCTCGCACCGATAACAGCAGCCATCCCAGTGAATGGGTAGCCCTGCCCCTTGATGAACTCTTAGAAGACTTGATCGAATTATGGCTACCCCAAGCTGAAGCCAAAGACATTATCCTCCGAGCCGATGCGCTCGCGCCAGCGATGCGGAGCATTATCGCCCCAGTAACCGTACAAGGAGATCCCTTTTTATTACAGCGCCTATTTGCCAATCTCCTCGAAAACGCCTTAAACTACACCCCCCCAGGCGGAAAAGTCACCCTTTCCCTAGAGCAACAAGAAGACTGGATCGCTGTCTCCATCCAGGATACCGGCATCGGTATTGCCCCCGAACACTTGCCCCTCGTCTTCGATCGCCTCTGGAGAGCTGACAAAGCCCGCACCCGTCGCGCAGGCGGTTCCGGCTTAGGTTTGGCGATCGCCAAAAGCATCGCCGAACAACATCAAGGACAAATTCTAGTCACCAGTCAATTAAATGTAGGCAGTTGTTTCCAAGTCCTTCTGCCCATTCATTTCTGACGCTTTCCGAGTTTTTTACCTTTCATCCCTAAAGTGAACAATACAGCAGTTTTCACTCTTTCGAGGGACATTTTGATCCCCCCAACCCCCCTTTTTTAAGGGGGGCAGTAAAAGTCCCCCTTAAAAAAGGGGGGGCAGTAAAAGTCCCTTTTTAACGGGGGCAGTAAAAGTCCCCCTTTTTTAAGGGGGATTTAGGGGGATCTTTAAAGCCTATGCTTCACCCCTTGAGGCAACTGCTAATAAGTCAGATTTGAGAGAATGAACCCCCATGGATCAGCGCACCTTTCGCAAAATTCATCGTCAAGTTGCCCCCATCTTATTCTTACCCCTCATGATTTCCGCCTTAAGCGGCATCGGTTACCGCTTAGGAAAAAGCTGGTTTGGCATGTCTGGAGAAGCTGCCGATATTTTCATGATCTTCCATCAAGGAGAATATCTCGGCGATGCACTCAAACCCATCTATGTTTTGCTTCTAGGCATCGGTTTAATCGGCATGATTATCACCGGCGTAACCATGAGCCGATTTTGGCAACCTTCCAACCCCAAAGCCTCCAGTTCCTTACCCGCCTTTCGCCAAATTCACCGCAAATTTGCCCCCATCATCTTTCTGCCCTTAACCCTCAGTGCATTTACCGGCATCTTCTATCGCATAGGCAAAAGTTGGTTTGGCATGTCTTCCGAGCAAGCCGAAATTTTTATGGAAATTCACCAAGGCGAATATTTTGGCGACTTCGGTAAACCCATTTATGTCCTTTTAGTCGGCTTAGGATTAATCGCCATGTTAGGGACAGGCATTAAGATGACCGGCATTTTTCGCCAACGTCGCCCCCAAGAGTAGCTCAAATTTACCCCTTTTTATCTCCTGGCTAAAATTTACCCCTTTTTCCTCTATACCGTTTTACGATCCACCTACGCTAAAATCGGAACATCCGCCTTTAGATCACGGTTGCATACAAGAAATAGGGTTCATTCATAGAGGTTAGCTGCCATGGCGCAGGATAGGAGAGCCAGATCGAGAACATCAATTGATTCCTCATCCAAGAATATCTTAAGGAAACGTCTTAATGATAGTCAATGGACTCGATTTATCAGCGAACTTTTAGGAAATAGTGGACATTTTCTAATTGTTAAAATCTTAACTGATATTATCTTGGATGGCTGGTTAGAGTTTATTCATGACCCGACGGAATATATCCTAATTGCCGTCATGATGGTTCAAACTTGGTATTTATCGCGACCCAAAGCCCATCGGTTTTGGGGCAATATTTTAGGCGTTTCCATTTACACTATCATTGATATACCCGCAGATGGATTAGGGTTTTTCCGAGATTATCTTCATATCATTTTTTGGTTTTTTTCCTTAATCATTGCTACCCTACAACACCTGCGGTTTCAGGGGAATAAAAATCGACAAAATTGGATTATTCCCTTAGAAAGTTTAGCCCGCAGTGGCATGATTGTTGCCTTCTATGTTGCTGTAGAAGTTAAGTCCTATGAACTCCCACTCTATTTTGAGTTAACCTCTAATTTTTGGGAAGAAAGATCTCATATTTTCTTGGTCGTTAGTATGCTATTGGTGGGGATACTATTAGGCTTGCAATCTTTACAAATTACCAAACAACGAGAAGAACTACAAGAGACCGCCAAACTCTTAGGGAATATGGCAGAATGGGGCATGGGCGCTCATGTGGTGGAAACTGCCCTGAGCAATCCAGAGGCTTTAGCTTTTCAAAAGTGCGATCGCACCATTATCTTTATGGATATTCGCGGCTTTACCCATTGGTGCGAAACCACCTCACCCGATTTAGTCGCCTCCGTTCTCAATCAATATTATACCCAAGTTGAACCCGCCGCCTCTCGCTATCAACCCCTAAGAATCACCTTTACTGCCGATGAAGTCATGGCCATTTATGCCACCCCAGAACAAGGCATCGCCGCCGCTCAAGCCATGCAAAAAGCCGCCTTAAACATCCTCACTCCCTATAACATTGGTGCAGGATGTGCCGTCCATTGTGGTCAAGTCACTGAAGGCTTATTTGGCAGTAAAGATGTACGCACCTATACGGTCATCGGAGATGTGGTCAATACAGCCAAACGCTTAGAAAGTGCTACCCCAGCCGGAGAAATCACCCTTTCTGATGCCGTCTATCATGCCATGAGTCAAGATTTAAAAGTTCAACCCTGTGAACCCATCAGCGCTAAAGGCAAATCCGAGAAATTAATCGCTTGGCGATTAGGATAGAGGATGGGGAATAATCCATTACCCATTACCGCAATTCTTCCGCTTTCCTTTGAGCTGCTTGGCTATTCTCCTGATAGCGCACCGTTCGGTCTTGAGCAATCTGATATCGGTTATCTGAGGCCGCAACTTGGGCCATTAAATCACTCGCTTGTTGCCATTTATCCGCTAGAGCTAACCATTCCGCCTCAGTTTGCGCCGTCTGTCCCTCATTCGCCGTAGCCTCAGCCAGACGGACTGCTTCCGCAAAGGGGTCAGTGGTAGGCATTTCAGCAGTGCTAGAAGTTGTGGAAGGCTGGGTTTCAGCTACGGGTAAATCCTCCGCATTAGAATCCTTGGGTGTAGTCCACCAAGACATCACCCCTAATCCCGCCAAAACCAGCACACTACTGAAAATCGCACCGCCAATAATCCCTCTCCGGAATTGGCGCTGTTCCCTTGTTAACTGAGAGGGGGTATAGTTCGGTAGAGGAGTCTTACGCTTGCGAGAAGGATTAGCCTGACGATTATTTAACCATTGCTGTAATAACCCAGGTTTCTTGAGTAAGATTAACTCTGACCAGAGCAATTGACCTTCTGGATCTTGTTGAATTTCTTCTAACCACAACAGTTGTTGCTCCCGCACAATACGACTATTAATATTCACGCGCCGAATATGGCGAGGGGCAATTTCCTCTAGAATATAGGTTACCTTCTCTACCACTGGGGTTTGTTCCAACTGACTCTCTTTTTCCGCTTCACACAACAGTTGCAGAATTCCCCGATCTAAAACTGCCCTGGTACGAATCCCTGAGTTGGCTAATTTTTCATTCAAGACCTGAATAATGGCAGCAACACTACCCTGGCGAGCTTGTTGGAAAATATCATCCATGGGATCGACCCTCTGTCCTTTTGGCGTGAACCCTGGCGGAGCATCAAAGAGATTGTTCTTCATTGTGGTTGGTGTGGACTTGTTTTCAAGAGACCAAGAATAGGCAAGACAGAAAATGCTTCACTCCTGACTTGCCGTAAATCATACTTCAATCTGGCTGCCAACGTCATGAGTATCTGAGCCAACTGGTAGTTTTAGAGGCGATCGCCTAACTGCCGATTATAGCTTGCGGCGGCGGCGATCGCCCATGAACCATGACCCATGGCCACAATTGCGTATAATCTGTAAGGAAATCTTAGGATAGCCACCGACTTCTGAGTGCTACTTAAAATGAGAACAACTTAAGTTAAGATTTCCATGATCGCCAACCCTTTTGTTATTGTTGTCTCTCCTAACTTGATCGTAGAGAGAGCCAACCGCCCACTTTAGAAAACTACCTTAGCAATGCCCCGGATATTAGTCATTGATGACGATCCCGCCATCTCAGAATTAGTTGCTGTCAACCTGGAAATGGCTGGTTATGATGTCAGCCAAGCACCCGATGGCATTAAAGGCCAAGCCCTAGCTATTCAGTTGCTTCCAGATATGATTGTCCTAGACTTGATGCTGCCCAAAGTTGATGGCTTTACGGTCTGTCAACGGCTGCGTCGAGACGATCGCACCGCCGATATTCCTATCCTCATGTTAACGGCCCTCAGCCAAACCCAAGACAAAGTAGAAGGATTTAACGCTGGTGCTGATGATTATCTCACCAAACCCTTTGAAATTGAGGAAATGTTAGCACGGGTGCGGGCCCTGCTACGACGCACCGATCGCATCCCCCAAGCCGCTAAACACAGCGAAATTCTCAACTATGGCCCCCTAACGCTCATTCCAGAGCGCTTTGAGGTCATTTGGTTTGACTCTACTGTGAAACTCACCCATTTGGAGTTTGAATTACTTCACTGTCTCCTTCAGCGCCATGGCCAAACCGTTTCTCCGAGCGAAATTCTCAAGGAGGTTTGGGGATACGATCCCGATGATGATATTGAAACCATTCGGGTTCATGTTCGCCATCTAAGAACCAAATTAGAACCCGATCCTCGCCATCCACGCTATATCAAAACCGTTTATGGAGCGGGTTATTGTCTGGAGTTGCCTTCAACTAAATCAGAGGCCTCTTAACCTTCGATCGACTTCTTGTAGGGTGTGTGAGCGAAAGCATAACGCACCTTACGACTAGATGGGGTGGAGATGGTTTCACAAGAGAGATCGCTTGGTTTTCTAGATTTGGGTATAACCCACCCCTACAGATTATTTTTACTCAAATCTATACGAAAATATTTACTCAATAATGGGTTCCGATTACGATAGAGATAATCGACCTTGGGGTTCAGGAATGGAGCGCCCCAGTTCTTTTGCTGTTTCTATCCATTCTTGAATCACAATTTCGGCATTTTGCACCGCTTCCTGATAAGTCGCTCCATCGGCTGCACATCCAGGCAGTTCAGGAACTTCTGCAATGAAGGCGCGATCGACTTCACTCCAATAGAGAATAATTTCATAACGAATCACCATTTTGATCTCCCAATTGATATTTCAAAAATATATTCCGCACTTGTTTGACTTGGTAAGCCTTGGCTTTTCCTTGCTTGGATTGTAGATTAATGATTTCCTCCACACCGACTTTTGAGAAAATGTGATGACTCCCTCGCACTCGTTCTTCAAAACCTAAGCTCTTGAGAAGTTCACAGAGTGGATTGAAGGGAATATTGGTGTCAGAATTCCCCAGCAAGATTTTCATTAGTAGCTTATCTCGCTGACTCATTTAAGTTTTCCTCATCTTCCTGAATATTGTTGAGATTGCTTCATTCCGCTCATTCGCAATGACTGGGTTTGATATCACTTATGACTTTTTCTGGAGAGCTTGCATTTCTTCTTGCACGCTCATGCCAATTTGAAGAGCTTGACCAAACAAATCACCATATTGACTCGCTTCCTCGCTCATCTGCAAAATCTTTAGATGATGGGATACTAGAATATTTTTGAATCCTTCCAATCATTCCTTTCTTTAAGTTTCAAGCTTGTAAAATTTCGTTCATCTCTATCTGTAAATTGAGAAAATCTGATGAAGCCATGATTCTTACTCTCCTTATCTTCCATGACAGTCATAATCGCGTATATTGTGTCATTGGCAACTTTTAGTTTACCTTCGATTATACCCAAATCGCCCAAAATACCCCAAAGCGCAATACTATAATATCCATGGTTAATCCTTCGCTCATAAGGCCAGATGCTCCATGACCCGATTATCACCAGATGAACGTAACGCCCTGTATACCGTAGAATCGGAACGGGTAGGGATTCATAAATCCATTTTGGCAGGATTATATGAGGTGCAGCAAAAACCCCAACTTAAGGATGGAGAAACGGGATTGGGGATTTCCCCAGCTAACCGTATTGCTTTAGCATCCGTTGATGAGTTTGAAGGTCAGGTCATCTATGCCGCTAATACCATACGAGTGATTACGGATACCCTGATCGGTCAAGGATGGCAGGGGGACGACCTCTGGGATACTACCCTGGGCTATTACAGTAAAAAATTTATTGAGCGGGTAGCACAAGGCTATTCTCCGCCACCAGAGGAAGTCAAAGCAGCCCGTTTAGAGCCTTGTAATGGCAAAAAACTCTATGAAATCTATGTCAAAGATTTACAAACGGACTATAGCCTAGAAAATCTGCCCTCGAATCTCTCCTATCTGGATATTGCCCTCTTATCCCTGGTCGAGCGCATCCCCCAATATTATCAAGGCCTGTCCCATCAACGGGATGGTCTGCTAGAAGTGTTTCGGATCTGGCGTAACTTTGATACCCGTGAACAGGCGATCGCCGCCCTCACCAATACCGCCCCCTCCACAGCCCCCAACTGGGAAGAAACCCACATCGATCCCCCCCTACTCGACTTTCTCTCTAGGTTATCTCCCAATTATCTCGGCTATCCCCATCAACGGGAAGCGCTGATCCGCCTCACCCAACTCTGGCGTAACCTCGACTCTAGGGAAGAAGCCATCGCCTCCCTGGAACGAGACACCTCCCCCGAACCCGCCCTCTTTTATCTCGACCCCGCCCTCATTGCCTTTGCCCAACGGATGCCCCAATACTACACCGGTCGTGGATACCAGCGCCAAGCCCTCACCGAAGCCTTCCGCATCTGGCACAAACTCCCCTCCCGCACGGCAGCGTTGGCGGACTTAGGCTTAGAGGTCAAAACGCTCAAAACCAGCAGCACAGACCCCAATTTACTCGCCAATACGGCCTCCCAACTGGATCGAGAATTGCTGAATTTTGTTAAGCGTGTTCCCTTTACATACAGCGAAGAAGAACACCAGCGCAATGCCCTAATTCGCATGGTACAACTGTGGCGAGGACTGGACTCGCGGGAAATTGCCATTTATACTCTCTTTGAAGACTTGAAGCGGATGAATAATACTCACCGCAATAGTCCCGATGCTCCTCGCCAACCCGGGCCTGTCGTTTTACCTCCCCGTCCCAACCGTTGGACTCCGAATAATATTCAACTCCATGCCTCGATTATTCCGGGGGGATATTTTACCTGGGCTGAAGCAACCCATGGCGGGACGCGCTTGCCTCCCAACCAAGCCACTGTTAATGCTATGGTAAGGATTGCTGTTTTAGCACAGCAAGCCCGCGATCGCATCGGTCGTCCTTTCTATATCACCAGTTGGTATCGTCCCCCCGATATCAATCAGCGCGTAGGGGGAGTTTCCAATAGTCGGCATATTGTGGGAGATGCCATTGACTTCTATTGTGATGGCCTCACCGGAAATCAAATTTATTGGTTCCTCGATCCCTGGTGGCCTGGTGGTTTAGGCCGATATCAAAAGTATCCCTATATTGCCCATATTGACGCTCGTAGCTATCGAGCGCGATGGATTCACTAAGATTTGAGACCAGATGCAATCTCCAAATCTCAATCGCCCATTAAAAAAACACGCTGAAAAAGAACCAACGCCTACAATAGAACAAAGCTCCTAGTCGGTGACCCTATGCAGCATCGTATCCTTGTTGTTCCACCTACCCTAGCCCAAGCGTCTCCTGGCGCTAAACCGGATGCCCCTTCTGCGGGTATGTTTCCGACAATCTTTATGGGTTTGTCGGCCGTCCTATTCATTGCTTTGGTCGGAGGTGGGATCTACGCTAAACTTGAAATCGATAAAGCCAATAAAAAAGTCAAGTTTGAGGATTTTAAGAATAAAGAACTCCAGAAAAAACTCAAACTTGCCCTGAGTACCATTACTAAAATGGAGACTAACCCGGACTTGGTTCACTCACGGGAATTTAACCTCGACTATCTGCGAATGCGGATGGATGAGGAAGTCTTTCATTTCGCTATTGTCAATCAAATTAAAGTTAAAGTTAAAGAACAAATTACTATTGCCCTACGTCCTACCCAAGCTAAGGAAGGGAAAATTGGCGATACCTCTACATCTCCCCGTAAAGTCAGTGAAGTCTTTGATGTCACCTATGAAACCGGGGAAGGCTCAACCACCCAAAAGCGGGTCTTGTTCCGGATTCAAATTAATATGACTCGTTTGCCAACTCAAGCGACCTCAAAAACCATTCAGGATATTATCGATTGTATTGAAACCTATCTGAGTCCCCATCCAGACCCCAATTGGCAACCGGCTATTCAGGGAAGGTTAGCTAATTTACATTGGGATCAAAAGGCAAAACCTACCCCCTTACTGGTGTTAGAGCAACTCAATGAGGGTAGCAATGTAACCTTTAAGACAAAAACTCATGCCCCAACGCCCCCTCCTCCTGCGGGTAAAACGGCTCGTGCTAGTGGGAGCAGCAGTAGCCGCACCAAAGGCAAAACCTCTGGGAGTCGTACCAGTGGTAAAACAAGCAGCAGCCGAAGTTCAGGTAGTCGTTCTAGCTCTCAATCTCGGCGATCGCAGTAAAGTGAGTACCCACTGTTAAACTTACACCATCCGTGTGTTTCTTAGAAGCGCACGGATTTTCAGTAGGTGGGTTTTGAACGGGCCCTGAGGGACTCGAACCCCCGACTTACTGATTAGAAATCAGTTGTTCTATCCGACTGAACTAAGAGCCCACAGTCTGGATACATAACTTCTCCCATTATAGGTCAAACTCCCCTAAAGGGGTAGTCTCTCACAGAATCAGTTGCTGGATTTATGAAAATTACGTTAAATTTAATTAAGATTCCTGGAGAAGGAAAATTTTCGTTCCCCAGACCGACTAGGCGATCGCCCAAAAATAAGCACCTTAGTCATCATATCTGTTTTGTATTCATATAAGAGAGAGCTTCTTGATTATGAAATTATCTTGGAAAGTCATACTTCTGTGGACATTGCCCGCCCTAGTCATTGGATTCTTTGTTTGGCAAGGAGCCTTTGCCCCCAATGTGGTTGATAGCGGTCGTAATGCCGCTACCACCCGCATGACCTATGGCCGCTTCATCGAATACCTAGAAGCGGGTCGAGTCAATCAGGTTGACCTCTACGAAGGCGGCCGCACTGCCATTGTAGAAGCCGTCGATCCCGAACTCGATAACCTGGTGCAACACTTGCGGGTAGACCTTCCGGGCAACTCCCCAGAAGTGATTTCCCAAATTCGTCAAGCGGATGTTAACCTCGATATCCATCCCCCTCGCAGCGATGGAGCCGTTTGGGGACTACTGGGTAATTTAGTCTTCCCCCTGTTGTTAATTGCTGGATTATTTTTCCTCTTCCGCCGTTCTGGGAATGTACCGGGGGGCCCGGGACAAGCGATGAATTTCGCTAAATCTAAAGCTAGATTTCAAATGGAAGCCAAAACCGGCGTGATGTTTGATGATGTGGCCGGTATTGAAGAAGCTAAAGAAGAATTACAAGAAGTCGTCACGTTTCTGAAAAAACCGGAACGGTTTACGGCCGTCGGCGCTCGCATTCCTAAAGGGGTGTTGTTGGTGGGCCCTCCTGGAACCGGTAAAACCTTACTGGCTAAGGCGATCGCCGGAGAAGCAGGTGTTCCCTTCTTTAGTATCTCTGGTTCCGAGTTTGTAGAAATGTTCGTCGGAGTCGGCGCTTCACGGGTGCGCGACTTGTTCAAGAAAGCCAAAGATAATGCCCCCTGTATTATCTTTATTGATGAAATTGATGCCGTTGGCCGCCAACGGGGGGCCGGTATTGGCGGTGGAAACGATGAGCGCGAACAAACCCTAAACCAGTTATTGACCGAAATGGATGGGTTTGAAGGCAATACGGGAATTATTATTATTGCTGCCACCAACCGCCCTGATGTGCTGGATCAAGCTCTGCTACGTCCCGGTCGCTTTGACCGTCAGGTAACGGTGGATGCTCCCGATGTCAAGGGACGCTTAGAAATTCTCGATGTCCATGCTCGCAATAAAAAACTCGCCCCAGAAGTTTCTCTCAAGGCGATCGCCCGGCGTACCCCTGGTTTTACGGGTGCAGATCTAGCCAACTTGCTCAATGAAGCGGCTATTCTCACCGCCAGACGGCGCAAAGAAGCGATCACTATGTTGGAAATTGATGATGCGGTAGACCGAGTAGTGGCCGGAATGGAAGGGACTCCCCTGATCGATGGCAAGAGCAAGCGCTTAATTGCCTATCATGAAGTCGGTCATGCGATCGTCGGAACCCTAATTAAAGACCACGACCCCGTACAGAAGGTTACCCTCATTCCTAGGGGGCAGGCTCAAGGGCTAACCTGGTTTACTCCTAGTGAAGAACAAAGTCTGATTTCTCGTGCCCAACTCACCGCTCGGATCTCTGGGGCCCTGGGTGGAAGAGCTGCCGAAGCTGTGATTTTTGGCGATGCAGAAGTGACAACGGGTGCAGGAGGAGACTTACAACAAGTGACGGGAATGGCCCGACAAATGGTTACCCGCTTTGGCATGTCCGATCTGGGCCCCTTATCCTTGGAAGGTCAAACCAATGAAGTGTTCTTAGGTCGGGATCTGATGTCTCGTTCTGAATACTCAGAAGAAATTGCCTCTCGCATTGATGCCCAAGTCCGCACTATTGTGGAACATTGCTATGACAAAGCGCTGCAAATCATCCGCGACAATCGTAGTGTGATTGACCGCTTGGTAGACCTGCTGATTGAAAAGGAAACCATTGATGGGGAAGAATTCCGCCAAATCGTGGCTGAATATACTGCTGTTCCAGAGAAGGAAAGTTACATTCCCCAAATCTAAATTCTAGGATTGGTGTATTCACTAAATCTGTAGGGGCGAAAAATATTTCGCCCCTACATTTTTTTACAGGCATAATTCAGCCCTATAAGTCGGCATCTTTGTACCATTCTTCCAGTTGTTGGTGTTGCGTGCGCCGGGAGGGACGGCGATATTTTTTGGTATTCAGTTTAGGCTCATAGCTATTATCCCCTTTGCGCTTGAGGGTGGATTCGGGATCGGCTTGGCGATCGCGCTGATCTTGGCGGGCGATCGCCTCTTCCAAAAACATCAGATAATGTTCGTAGCGCTCCCACTCTCCCCGAATCGCACAATGAGGTTCTTCTCGATGCCAACAGTCACTAAATTGACAAGATTCTTCCCTGAGCAGTTGGCGGACTTCTGGAAAATAATCGCCTAATTCTTCTGGGGGATAGTCTACATCCGGTTGATTAAATCCGGGTGTATCCGCTAATAGCCCGCCATTAGGTAACTTAAATAACTCCACATGGCGGGTCGTGTGTCGTCCCTTCTGGAGTTTTCCTGATACTTCCCCCACCCGTAGATGAGCATTGGGAATCAGAGCATTAATTAAACTGGATTTGCCTACTCCAGAGGGCCCGGCCACCACAGTGACTTGTTGGGCTAACTGCTCGGCGAGTTCGGCTAATCCTTGGCCACTCACTATACTAATGAATAGGGGTACATAACCCCACTGTCCTAACCGGTGATGCCATTCTGCTTGCCACTGAGGAGAAACCAAGTCACTTTTGTTTAAACAGAGACATAACTTGAGTTGGGTTGATTCTCCTTTGACTAAAAAGCGGCTCAGTTGGTAGGAGTCAAGGGCCGGTTGATCGACGGAAAATACGAGTAAAATTTGATCGGCATTGGCTACGGGAGGGCGAGAGAGTTCTGTGGTTCTGGGATAAACTTCGGCGATCGCCCCCTGTAAACCTAACTCATCTGGATCTTCTACTCGCACGCGATCGCCCACCATCACCCGTTGACCAATTTTCTTCAACCGCGATCGGCGAGTACACAACAAAGGCGTTCTCAAGCTTTCCCCATCAAGCTGAACTTGATAAAAATTTGCTTGAACAGCTAATACCGTACCCACCCAAACCTGATTCATTGTGGAGAGGGAGTTTCCTGATCGGGACGACGAACTTGCAGCTTAAAAAATGGTTCATCTTCACCCTGAATACACTCTTTTAGTCCTTCAATAGGATAACCCGCCATTTTCAGGCTATCGGGAACCTGCTCAATGGGTTCACCCCCATCTAACCACACCTCCAATAGGGAACCCGGAGCCATTTTTTCCAGATGTAGCTTTGTGCGGACGAAATTGAGGGGACAAGGTGTCCCCCGTAAATCCAGTTGAGCGTCAGGAGTCTTCTTATCCTTCTGGGGACTCATTTATTAAAGATCCCTCCGAAAAATCCACCCCCCTTATCTTGGCGATCGCCCCGTAAGCGCTCCAACTCCTTCAAATGTTCCTTCTCATCCGCACTTAACTGTTTAGGATTAGGAATTTCCACCGCCACCGTAATCAAATGATCCCCCCGGCTGACCGGATTTCCCAAACGAGGAACCCCTCGATTTTCCAGAGTTAACACCGTATTCGGTTGCGTACCGGCCGGAATGGTTAACTCTTCCGTACCATCGACAGTTTTCACCTGCACGCGAGCGCCAAGAATCGCTTGTAAATAACTTACCTTAATTTCCGACAATACATTAATCCCATCGCGCCGGAAATCCGCATCCTCATTTACAAACAAATACACATACAAATCCCCAGGAGGGCCACCCTGCTGTCCCGAATCTCCCTCATTAGAAACTCGTAGCCGAGTACCATTATCGACCCCAGCCGGGACATTAATCTTCAATTTCTTAGTAACCTGCTTATTCCCACTCCCTCCACAATCATTACACTTATCCTGAATCACCTGTCCTTGACCATTACAAGCTGGACAAACAGACACCTGAGTGAAACTACCAAAAGGCGTGCGAGTGGCTCGACGGATTTGCCCTGAACCGCCACAGGTTTGACAAATTACCGGTTTCGTTCCGGGTTTGGCTCCCGAGCCATTACAGGTTTTACAAGTTTCTAGATGATTAATCCGAATCTCTTTTTCACCACCAAAAATGGCTTCTTTGAAGTCTAACTTCAAGTCTAATCGTAAATCATCACCTCGGACTGGGCCCCGTCGTCTTGCTCCTTGGGTTCCCATGCCGCTACCACCGGCAAAGCCACTGAAGAAGCTCTCAAAGATATCTGCAAAACCACCCATATCGCCAAAGTCCCCAAAGCCAGGGCCTCCAGCTCCACCACTGACTCCCGCTTCACCAAAGCGGTCATATCGAGCTTTCATCTCTGGCTCAGAGAGGACTTCATAGGCTCGGTTAATTTCTTTGAACTTATCTTCAGCTCCGGGATCTTTATTAACATCCGGGTGATATTTTCGCGCCAACCTGCGGTAGGCTCGCTTGATCTCTTCTTTGTCTGCTTCGCGGGAAACACCGAGAATTTGATAATAGTCGGCCATAGGGCGCTCTGTCTTTCGGGGATCTCTCAACAAGTGGGCATATAAACTCCACATTATTATAGCGGTCTCTTGGGGTATGGAGACAGCTTAGTTTGACGTGGAACTCGACTAGGGGGACAAACAATTGCAGGCTTTACTCAATTTCTTCATAATCAGCCGAAACGGTTTCTTCCTCTTCATCAAAGCTAAAATCTTCTTCCTCTGGAGCCGATTCTACCGGACTTTGAACGGTTGCTGCTGAATCAATCACCGTTTCTCCTTGATTAAAGTCTTCGGTAGCACCTGAACCTGCATATACAGACGATCCGATGGTAAATAAGATTTGTTGCAGGCCATTCATTTGTTCTTTGACGGCTTCTACTGAGCTATCGGGAGCATTCAAGCTGGCTCGCAGTTGCCCAATTCGGCCTTGAGCTTCCCCTTGCAAATCTTCGGGAATGACATCTCGATTATTTTCTAAGGTGGAATAGTAGCTCTGGAATAGACCCTCGGCTTGGTTTTTTAGTTCGGCTAATTGGCGACGCACTCGGTCAGATTCGGCGTAGACTTCAGCTTCCTGCCGCATTTTTTCGACTTCCGATTGACTTAAACCGCCGGTATTGGTAATTTCGATGCTTTGTTCCCGTCCGGTTCCTTTGTCTCTTGCTGATACTTTGAGGATACCATTGGCATCAATTTCAAAGGAGACTTCAATTTGAGGTACGCCTCTGGGGGCGGCAGGAATGCCGTTGAGCTGGAATTTTCCTAGACTTTTATTGTCGGCCACCATAGCCCTTTCTCCTTGTAGGACATGGATTTCGACAGAGGTTTGCCCATCGGTGGCTGTGGAAAAGATTTGGGTTTTGCTGGTGGGAATGGTGGTATTGCGCTCAATGATTTTGGTGAACACTTCACCGAGGGTTTCGATGCCCAGGGATAGGGGGGTGACATCAAGGAGCAGTAGGTCTTTAATTTCGCCACCCATCACGCCGCCTTGGATGGCAGCACCGAGGGCTACGGCTTCGTCTGGGTTGACGGAGCGGTCGGGTTTTTTGCCGTCAAAGTATTGAGAAAGGGCTTCTTGCACGGAGGGGATACGAGTGGAACCCCCGACTAAGATAATGCGATCGATATCGTCTTTACTTTTACCACCGTCTTTGAGAGCTTGCTCAACCGGTTCTAGGGTTCCTTGAATCATGTCTTGGGCTAACTCTTCAAATTGAGAACGGGTTAGCTCCATTTCTAGATGTTTGGGGCCGGTTTCGTCGGCGGTGATAAAGGGTAGGTTGATGGAGGTGGACTGTAGGGTTGAGAGTTCTATTTTGGCTTTTTCTGCCGCTTCTCGCAGCCGTTGCAGGGCCATTTTGTCTACAGATAGATCGATGCCTTCTTGATCTTTGAATTCTTCGATCATCCAGGTGACGATGCAGTTATCGAAGTCATCGCCTCCCAGATGGTTATTGCCGGAGGTGGCGACGACTTCAAAGATGCCATCACCGAGTTGGAGGATTGAGACATCGAAGGTTCCACCACCCAAGTCAAAGACGAGGATTAGTTGTTCTTGGTCTTGTTTGTCAAGACCATAGGATAGGGCGGCAGCCGTGGGTTCGTTGATAATGCGTTGGACTTCTAAACCGGCGATGTTGCCTGCATCTTTGGTGGCTTGCCGTTGAGCGTCGGTAAAGTAGGCGGGAACGGTGATGACGGCCTGGGTAACGGGTTCTCCCAGGTAGTTTTCGGCATCCTGTTTCAGTTTTTGCAGGATCATGGCAGAAATTTCTTGGGGGGTATAGTTCCGTCCCCGCACTTGCACATCAACGGTGTTATCCCGACCCTGGATACATTTGTAGGGGACGCGGGAGCGTTCCATTTCTGTGTCTTCCCAGCGTCTACCAATAAACCGTTTGATGCTATAGATGGTGTTTTCGGCATTGGTGACGGCTTGCCGTTTGGCCAGTTGACCGATGAGGCGATCGCCCGCTTTGCCAAATCCGACCATACTGGGGGTGGTTCTACCCCCTTCTGCATTGGAGATCACGACCGGTTGACCTCCCTCTAATACCGATACACAACTATTGGTTGTGCCTAAATCAATCCCAATAACTTTTCCCATGTTAAGCTGCCAGATGTTGAGGTTAATAACCGGTAATGGGTGGTGAGTCAGGGATCGCGGATCAAATTATGAATTCTCGATCTCTACTCGGTTAGATATGCCTGACTTTACCGATTACCGTTGATTCTAGATCGGGGTTTTAGCTATCACTGCTATCACGGTTTTCTGCTTCCGGCTCCTGACTGGGTGTGCTGGTGTCCTCAGTTGGGGGTTCTGGTTCTTCTTCTGGAGCAGTGGCGACCTTAACCATGGCATGGCGTAATACCCGCTCGTTGATCAGGTAGCCTCGTACCAGTTCTTCGGTTACTGTGCCTTCAGGATATTCTGATGTGGCCTCTTTCATCACCGCTTCATGAAGATTGGGGTCAAATTCTTTCCCCTCTGCTCGCATGGGGGAAACGCCAATGCGTTTGAGACAGTCTACTAATTGTTTGTAGACGCTTTGATAACTTTTGTGAATATTCATTTCCCCCTCATTTTGGGGTTTGATTTGCGATCGCGCCCGCTCAAAGTTATCCACTACGGGCAGCATTTCTTGTATTGTCTTACACTTAATTTGATCTTCTAAGTCCGCTTTTTCTTTTTGTGTCCGTTTGCGGAAGTTATCAAAGTCTGCTCCTAAACGTTGGTATTGAGCTTTAACTTCCTCGTAACTCTGTTTTAAGGTGGCTAATTCTGATTCCTTACTGGCTAGGACTTCGGCTAAAAAAGCAGCTTGTGCAAAGTCCACTTCATGGACAGCCGGATCTACAGCCTCTGAAGGACTCTCTGAAGAGGGTTCTGTTGCTTCAAAAGCCCTATTTTCCTCCCCTGGAGTCTGTTCTGTTCCCTGTTCCGTTTCTAAACTGGCGGTTTCTGGAGGGGTTGCAGAAACACTAGCTGGATTTTCTGCTGTATTCAAGGGGTCTTCGGGGGTCTGATTCTGAGAATTTTCGACTTGCTTTGACTCATCCATCATGGGCGCTAACCTAATCTAACTCGCTACATCTACAATTATCATGCCGCCGGTAAAGGGTCTGAATCTTGACCCATCGCCGTAGCTCTAATTTTTTAGCTTATCCTGTCTTTTGACGGTTTGACGGGAGGATTGAATAAAATTTTGGCTTAAGTTTTGTTCCAGAAGTCGGTCTTAATCTGGTCGGTTCCTTTCACCATTAGGTAACATGCATAATAGTAGCATGAAAGGATTAGCTGCAAGCTCCCTTGGTGTTACTCCTCAGAAATCCCTAGTTTCTTCCGAGGATATCTAAATTAATTCATATTAGAGGAGATCTCCACCCCCTATGACAAAATCCCCCATGCAACGACGACAGCAGTCTAAAGCCTTGATTGCTGTTGCCAATAATCTCTCTCCCTTTGGCAATAAACTGGTGCAGTCTGGTTTTATTGAGAAGGATGATATGGAAAAGGCTCTGGTGGAAAGCCGCAAAAGTAAGCGATCGCTTACAGATGTTGTGGAGCAACTCACCGGTAAACAACTTTCCCCCGACTTGGTTCGCCAGTACAAAAAGCAACAACTTTTTGAACTCAAAATTCTATACGGTGTTGATTCCCTCGATCCAGAAATTAATGACATTGATACCAATCAAGTCAATGAACTGATTGATACCTTGATTCCGTTAGATCTCTGTCGCCGTTATCAGTTGGTTCCCCTATCTAAAAATAATGCTAATCCTCCAGCGGTATTAGTGGCTTTGGTCGATCCCGATAACTTGGCTGCTCAAGATGATCTCAATCGAGTCTTGCGTCCCCAGGGATTGACCATGAACCGGATGGTGATCACTCCAGAAGATTTCCAAGCGATCATTTCTAAATATCTGGATGAACAGGTTAAAAAAGCACCCGATCCGAAAAAGGTGGATGCGAAACAACTGGAGATTGATATTAGCCAGTTTGGAGATTTCGATCTCGAAGATGCTGGGAATGATGAAGTCTCCGATGCTGACCTGAATAAAGCCCTGGGAGATGCCGAAAGTGCCCCCGTGATTAAGGCGGTTAACCAGATTCTTGCTAAAGCTTTATCGGAAGGTGTCTCTGATATTCATGTGGAACCCCAAGAGGAAAACTTGCGGGTGCGCTTCCGTAAGGATGGGGTACTGCAAGAACCCTTTCCGCCCTTTCCGAAAAAGATTGTGCCTGCTATTACCTCCCGATTCAAAATTATTTCCGATCTCGATATTGCGGAACGACGCAAGCCTCAAGATGGTCGGATTCGCCGGGTCTTCCAAGGTCGTAAAGTAGACTTCCGGGTGAATACTCTGCCCGCTCGTTATGGTGAAAAAATTGTCCTGCGGATTTTGGATAATGCCTCAACGCAGTTGGGCTTGGATAAATTGATTACCGATTCAGAAACTCTGGAAATGGTGCGAGAGATGGCTTCTCGTCCCTTTGGACTGATTCTGGTGACGGGGCCAACGGGGTCGGGGAAATCAACTACCTTGTATTCGATTTTAGCCGAACGCAACGATCCGGGTATCAATATTTCTACGGCTGAAGACCCGATTGAATATGCTCTGCCCGGAATTAACCAGGTGCAGGTGATTCGGGAAAAAGGTATGGACTTTTCCGCGATTCTGCGGGCGTTCTTGCGGCAAGACCCGGATGTGATTCTGGTGGGGGAAACGCGGGATAAGGAAACGGCAAAAACCGCAATTGAAGCGGCGCTCACGGGACACTTGGTATTGACAACCTTGCATACCAATGATGCGTCGGGTGCGATCGCCCGGTTAGATGAAATGGGGGTAGAACCCTTTATGGTCTCTGGGGCCCTCCTCGGAGTAGTCGCTCAACGGCTAATGCGAAGAGTATGTAGCGAATGTCGCATTCCCTATACCCCCACTCCAGAGGAACTCTCTCGCTTTGGCTTATCGGCTTCTAAAGAAGGGAATTTAACGCTCTATAAAGCCAATACCATTCCCTCCGATGAACGGGGGGCATTAAAAGAAAAAGGAGAACTCTGTGCCAAATGTAATGGGGTAGGATATAAAGGACGCTGTGGGGTTTATGAACTGCTGCGGGTGACGGAAAATCTACAAATTCTGATTAACCAAGGCGCACCCACGGAACGAATTAAAGAAGCAGCCGTGGAAGAAGGCATGGTTACTCTGTTAGCCTATAGCTTAAACCTGGTTCGAGAAGGATCGACTACTCTGGAAGAAGTCGAGCGGGTAACCTTTACTGATACTGGTTTAGAGGCAGAACTCAAAGCCAAACGAAAAGTTGGGTTAACCTGTCGTGTTTGTGGAGCCGGACTTCAGCAAGAATGGATTGATTGTCCCTATTGCATGACCCCACGATTTAGTGATTAATATGACCTAATTTATAGCCAGATGGTTCTGGCTTAGATGTTAACTCTCACCAAACATTTAGGAGAAGCACCCATGAGTTACATGATCGAAGATGTGATGGAATCCTTGGTTGAACAAGGGGGATCGGATATGCATATTCAAGCGGGCGCACCGATCTATTTTCGCATTAGTGGTAAATTAACCCCCCAACCTCAGTTTGGGGAAATGCTTGATGGTGCAGATTGTCAGCGCCTGATCTTTTCGATGCTCAACAATAATCAGCGTAAAGATTTGGAACAAAACTGGGAGTTAGACTGTGCCTATGGGGTCAAAGGACTTTCTCGCTTCCGGGTGAATGTGTATCGGGAACGGGGCTGTTATGCGGCTTGCTTGCGGGCACTGGCTTCTAAAATTCCTAACTTTGAGAAATTGGGAGTTCCGGATATTATGCGGGAAATGTCAGAACGACCCCGTGGCATGGTGTTGGTGACGGGACAGACGGGATCGGGTAAAACGACAACGATGGCGGCGATTCTGGATTTGATTAACCGCACCCGTGGTGAACATATTCTGACGGTAGAAGACCCCATTGAATATGTTTTCCCTAATATTAAGAGTTTGTTTCATCAACGGCAAAAGGGAGAAGATACTAAGAGTTTCTCTAATGCTCTGAAAGCGGCTTTGCGGGAAGATCCTGATATTATTCTAGTGGGAGAAATGCGGGACTTGGAAACGATTGGTCTAGCGGTATCGGCGGCAGAAACGGGTCACTTGGTCTTTGGAACTATGCACACGAATAATGCGGCGGGTACAATTGACCGGTTATTGGATGTGTTCCCTCCTATTCAACAGCCCCAAATTCGAGCGCAAATGTCTGGCTCTATGGTGGGTGTTTGTTCCCAAAACTTAGTGCCAAAAATTGGGGGCGGACGCTGTGCAGCTCAGGAGATTATGGTGAATACTCCGGCTATTGCTAACTTGATTCGGGAAGGGAAAACGACTCAAATTTACTCAGCTATTCAAACCGGTGGAAAAATGGGAATGCAAACGATGGAAATGGCCCTGGCAAAATTGGTTAATGATGGTAAGGTTTCCTATGAAGATGCGATCGGTAAATGTAATAAGGTCGATGAACTGATGCGTTTGGTTCAACCTGCCAAACAAAAACTTTAAACTGAATCTATTCACCCACCTCAATCATTTGATGAAGTAATGAACCATGCCTAACTTTGTTGCTGATGTTCGAGATTCCATGGGAAAGGCCAAGCGAGAAACGGTCAAAGCGGACTCCCTTGGTGCAGCTCGTGCTGAGTTAATTAGTCGAGGTTTGCAAGTCGGCGAAGTGAAAAAAGCCCCCCTGTTTGGGATTGACTTTGCTAACCTTGACATGGATGAGTTAAACGAAAATTTTGCGGCGGCAACTGCGAGTGTCACCGTTAAAGATAAAGCTATCTTTTCCCGCCAATTTTCTGCCATGGTTAATGCTGGGGTGGGAATGGTGCGCTGTCTAGGAGTTTTAACGGAACAATGTGAAAATCCTAAACTGAAAAGGGCACTTAAACAAATTTCTGCTGAAGTGCAAGAGGGATCGAGTTTATCCGAAGCCATGGGCAAACACCCAGATTGTTATGATGAGCTGTATGTAGCCATGGTTTCTGCTGGGGAAGTTGGGGGGGTACTCGATGATGTCCTCAACCGTCTAGCTAAGTTACTGGAAGATTCGGCTAGGCTGCAAAACCAGATGAAGTCAGCTATGTCTTATCCAACTACGGTGGGGACTCTGGCGGTGATTATTTTCCTTGCCTTAACGATTTTTCTGATTCCTACTTTTGCCAATATCTTTGCTGATATTGGGGTAGAGCTACCTGCCTTTACGCAAATGATGTTGATGATTAGTGGCTTTTTGGTTGATGCTAAAAAATCGGTAACTTTGTTTGTGGTTTTGATTGTTTCCAAGGTTGTCTATGATAACTGGTACAAAACTCCTCAAGGTAAAAAAATTATGGATAAGCAGTTCCTGAAATTGCCTTTGTTTGGGGATTTGATTAAAAAAACGGCGACGGCTCGCTTTTGCCGCACATTTGGGACTCTATCCCGTGCAGGTGTTCCTATTCTTACTTCTTTGGAAATTGTCCGGGATACTGCCGGAAATCAGACGATTGCGGATGCGGTAGAAGCTTCCCGCCAAGAAATTCAAGGGGGGGGGATGATTAGCACGGCTCTCGATCGATTTAAGGTGTTTCCTGCCCTGGCGATTCAAATGATTAGTATTGGGGAAGAAACGGGGCAAATTGACCAGATGCTGATGAAGGTGGCTGACTTCTATGAAGATGAAGTGGAACAAGCGGTTAAAGGGTTAACCAGTATGCTCGAACCGGTGATGATTGTGGTCATCGGGGGTATGGTGGGTTCGATTTTGCTGGCGATGTATTTACCTATGTTTAAGGTGTTTGAAACGATGTAACCTCTGGAAGCGTAACGGGGAAGTGACCCTATGGTAGGGTGGATTCTCCGTTGTGCTGTCTCTTGATAACGGTATCAATTAAGGATGATGACGATCAAAAAATCCCATTATGAAGCTCTATTAGCAGAATATAGTAATCTGAAGTCTGCGATCGCCCTATTGCGCCAATATCGCCCCTATGTGGAATTTCTGCCCAGTCTCCGACGACCGGAAGAGAGCTTGATTTCTATTCCATTACCTATTGTGGATTTAAAGCCCAGGGAAATCATCTCGGAAGGCATTCATCAGCCTCCCATTGGATTAACGCAGCTCCTCTGCGATCTGGGTTTTTTGATGTGCGATCCGGAGTGGAAAATTAAAACGGGAGTAGAAATTTTTGTATTTATTCATCGGCCAGGAGAAGATTTTTCCGATCTCTTAGGACGCTGGAGACAAACTCAAATTTGGTTAGATGGAGATTATCAGTGGGTGATGCCTCTGCATTATTCCCATATTATTAGTGAAGGTTCAGACCGAATTTTTCCGATCTTTGTTCTCTTTCCAGAAACACCGGAACGAATTAAACGGGGATTACAAGGCGCTGGTTTACCGTTTTTAATCCAAACTCCTTCCCTGTTACTGGAAGAAGATTTCCAAGATATGGAACTGGAAAATTTAGATGCTCAATCTTATGATATCTAGCCTAGTGATTCCTGCTGCTGATTATTCGATGATTTTCAGCAAAATAGGAAAATAATCTTCTCCTGGAAAAATCGTTGTGATGTTAAGGGGGATTTTTGGGGGTAAATTCCGTTGTGTTAAGAGCAAATGATTGCAACTTTGGAGCAGCATTAAATTTAATCCTCCATCATCTCCGGTTCCCCTAAAATCGGTTCTTAAGCCGATAATGGGGATTTTTTTGGCGTAAGCGTAACCCATTTCAAAACAGGTTCCAGAATCTGCGTCTGCACCATCTAAGATGACTAAGACTAGATGAGCATGATTGAGTCCATATAAACATTTTTCAAATATGTCTTGAGTTTTAGTCAGGTCTTTTGCTTCTTCTTGGGGTAAAAAAACACGGTGACCAGCAGATTGTAATCGTTGTGCTAACCTAGCATTAAATTCTTGCTCGGCTTGTGTAAATAAGGGAGCTGCTAGGTAAATCCAAGAGGGTTGATTAAGCATGGATTCTGAATTTAGGGAATTATCCGGTTATAGTAGTTTATCATTTATGAAGTTGATGGGATATTATGGGGGTAGGAGACTGAATTAAGGTACGCACAAACCAGTAAATGGCTATTGTCGTCACTGCATATTCATAGATAAAGTAATCAACCATTTGAGATCCTAAAAATAGAATTAAAGGGATACAGTTAAGTAAGGTTTTATGGTCTGTAATCGCTATTCGCGACAAAATGGCTAATGTCAATAAAGATAATACAATACCAACAATGCCTAGTTCAACCCAGATACTTAAGAATAGGTTGTGGGTATTAAAGCGAGAGTGACCATAGATTTGATGACAAAAGACTTCTTGAAATACGCCAACTCCTACTCCAGAAATGGGATGTTCTAAGGCGATTTCTGTTGCTTTTTGCCATAAAATGAATCGATCATCTATGGAGGTGTGGGGGACTGCTGGGGGGTGAAGGGTGGCTAAGTTGATGGAGGAAGTCTGGGCGATCGCCGCTTGGGGGGTTCTGAGTTGCGCCCAGAGTTGGGGAAGAAGGCGCTCGGAGGAGGGTTGAATGAGGAGTAAACAAATGATTAGAAACAGGAAAAGGTTGGTTGCTAATCGAACAGAAATAAAGTTTTTGATCCTGACTAAAACTAAGCCGATCGCAAAGACTAGCCAACCATTCCGACTGCCGGATAAGGCGATGAGGATAATAAAGGGATAAACCCAATATTGTCGAGGAAGATAGGAGCGATCGCGATTCCACAATAAGGTGATGATACCACTGATGGCCATCAGCACGCCAAAGGGATTGGGGCCTTGCACGATGGAGCGGATGCGGGGATAGGAGTCTGGATAGCTGAAGAGGTTAATTAGCTCATTGTTGGGGAAGGCTTGTTCTAGAAATCCTCCCATCCCGATCAGAGTCAGGATAGACAACACTATTTTATCGGCATTTGAAGTCTGGGGTATTGCCCTCAGCAGAGCGACAAAAGCGCATAAAGCGATCGCATAGATTGAGTATTTTAAGGTATGGTGAAGGGCGATCGCTCTCCAATCACTCAAAATTGCAGCAATCCATACCCAACTGTAAAACAAAATAAGTACGATCCACAGGTTGGGATGACCGCGCAATTCTTGCATGAGAGCCGGCCAATTGTAGAAAATGGCAACTAATCCAAAACCGGCAATGAGGATAAAATGGATACTCATTTCTACTCCGGGAACTTGAATCCGTGATAGCAGAGATGATACCAACAGAAGCAGCAGTAAGGCTTGATTGAGGTTAGCGCAAGAGGACTTCATGAACGAAAATATTGCTCAGAAAGTAAGCGATTGAGTTGATTTACAAATTGGTTGATACTGTACGTTTGTATCACATAATTCCGGAGAGCTTCGGGTTCATAGAATCGAGGATTGGGGTATTTTCCTTGTAAAATTTGATCAAGAGTATTAGCAATCTCGTCTACATCTTCAGGATCGACTAAACTGCCCCATTCTCCTCCCGCTAAGGGATCGATCGCCCCATCCTGATTTCCCCCCAATACGGGTTTTCCGCAAGCCATCGCTTCTAAATAGACAATGCCAAATCCTTCCCCTTGACTGGGAAGAGCAAAGACATCGCAGAGATTATAATGGTCACAGAGTTCTTCATCGGCAATTAAACCGGTGAGAGTGACGGATGAACTCAGATTTAGAGTCTCAATTTTAGCTTCAATCCAGGGCAGATCGTCTCCTTTGCCAACCAACACATAATGAATATTGGGAATGTTTTGGCGCAGTAAGACTAGAGCATCTAAGAGGATGCCATACCCTTTATATCGAGCGGAACGTCCGAGACGACTGACGGTTAAGATAATGGGTTGTTCTGGAGAGAGTCCATAGCGTTTGAGTAAATACTGAGGTTTGGGTTTAATCTGAAACCGTCTATGATCGAAAGTATTGGGTAAGACAACGACTTGTGCTGGTGTTAATGTTTGCTCTAGCAGTAGCCGCGATCGCGTATAGTGACTAACTGCGACTACGCGATCGGCATGATACAAGGCTTGCTGTAATCGAGGGTCCGAAATATCCCACACCTCAGTTCCATGAGCGACTATCCAATAAGGAATACCCAACCAGCGCTTAATCCAATGGAACGCTACACTATAGTTAACATGGGTGCAAATCATGAGCTGGGGAGGCTTTTGTAAACTCAATTTCACTAATGTAACAGCCAAAAGTAGGCTTTGCATCCAGCGAGGAAAGCGGCCAAAGCACCAAAATCGGGTTTGAGCAAGAAAACTATGGGATGAGGCAATTTCTCGGTCATATTTAAGTAAGACATCATATTGACTTTCAGGATAGAGTTGTTGTAAAGCCTGAAGGAGAAAGGCAGAATAGACCTGAATTCCGCCTTTAAAGCCAAACATATTCGGAAAAACCAGTATAAATTGAGAGTTCATAAGTTTTGAAGAGAGCGATCGCAGGAGAAAGATTTCCCCTATAGGGTTCTCCGTTGAAATTTGGCTTTTTTATGCAAATGCTCGGAAATTGTTACATTAATTTACATCACCGATCGCCTACAATAGGGGCATATTCGCCCATTCAGTAAGGATAAAATACCATGTCAGTTATCGCCGTCATCGATTACGATATGGGTAACTTGCACTCGGTTTGTAAGGGACTAGAAAAAGCCGGTGCAACTCCCAAAGTAACCGACTTGGCTACAGAAATCCACCAAGCAGATGCTGTGGTTTTGCCAGGAGTAGGGGCCTTTGATCCAGCAGTAGAGCATATTCGATCGCGCTACCTGGAAGATCCGATTAAAGAGGCGATCGCCAGTGGTAAACCCTTTCTAGGGATTTGTTTGGGATTACAAATCTTGTTTGACTATAGCGAAGAAGGACAACAACCCGGTTTGGGAATTCTTCCTGGAGCTGTTCGTCGCTTTCACTGGGAGCCAGGAATCACCATTCCTCACATGGGATGGAATCACCTAGAGTTTACCCAACCGGATATCCCCCTATGGCAGCACTTATCGAGCAACTCTTGGATGTATTTTGTCCATTCCTACTATGTCGATCCCCAAGATCAAGTGGTATGTGCAGCCACAGTTACCCATGGGAGTCAAAGGGTAACAGCGGCGATCGCCCGAAACAACCTCATGGCTGTTCAATTCCATCCCGAAAAATCCGACCGCGCTGGACTACAAATCCTCTCTAACTTTGTCGAGCATGTCCGCTCTCAAAGCACCATTTGTGTTTAATTCCAGTGATTTTCAAGATTAGGAACTCACCTCCTGTATCCTAGTCTTGAATCCTCCCCTCTCGCCTGTTGATTTTACAGCCAAACTATTGTGTTACCTCTGGTCGTTAAGGAAAATAGCCTTTTTACCTTTAAATTCTGGTTCAATGACCAGATTCAAGAGGGAATGAACTACCAACAGGAAATGTTTTGTCGGTTATACACCCTCGCGCCTCAATGCCGGGCCCAACTCTATCAGTTTGGCTGTAAGCTCACTCAAAATGGAACCCCTGTCGTCATTAGCATTACAGACCAGCATTGCAGTTTATGGGTGAGCCTACGAGATCCCATTGTCAAAGCTGTTCTCATTGATGGACTCCCTTTAGATCTGCCCAATACCTTGCCAGAGAAGGACTTTCCCGATCCCTTGCCCCCATCTTAGCGCCAAGGAGAATCAATTTTGCTGTTAAAACGTTAATTTTGTCAATTAACTTAACCTAATTCCCCCCCCCATTTTGGCCAAAAGTGAGTTAACTTAACAGAAAATAGATGGTAATTGAGTCCCCTAGGGCAATTCAATTGCTCCCTAACTGTGAGGTTCTACCTCAGTAGAGTCATACTACAAAAACCACTACATTTTCGTGTTTTTGTAGTATGACAAAGCCAACCCTAATTTTTGCTCCCCTCCATGCAACTGCCTGGCAAAAACCAGTGCTGAGACTCCTAAATCCAGCCTTGAGCTGGGAGTTCTTGAATCTCCCAAGCGGCTGGCTTGGGATCATCTGGGGAGCATCTCTAGACCCCTATTGGGTAAACCCCCTCTTAATCAGTATGGGGTGTTATACCCTCCAATAGAGTTGGGACTAGAGAAAAGCATCTAATTTTCTAAAATCTGACACACAGATCCCTCAAGTGTTGTTAAACTTGAAAGGTTTGTTGGTAGATAAAGGTGAAGAAAACCTCACCAACACAAATTCTCAACTTGATTTCTTAAGATACTTAAAAGGAGCATGAGGAACGCGGCATGACCCAGGCTAAAAACCTACTCCCAACCCTCGAACCCCCCGAACTTGAAGAGGAACTGTACGCAATAGAGGAGGAAGAACTGGATGATTATCTAGATACCACTCCGGATGAGGACGACGGTAAGTCTGGCAAAGTTCGCTCGATACGTCGAAAGACCCCAGTCAAGAAAAAGCATTATACAGAAGATTCTATTCGTCTGTATTTACAAGAAATTGGTCGAATTCGACTGTTAAGGGCTGACGAAGAAATTGAACTAGCCCGTAAAATTGCTGATTTATTAGAATTAGAGCGTCTGAGAGACGACTTAGAAGAAGGGCTAGAGCGAGAGCCAAGTGATGCGGAATGGGCTGAATCGGTGGGAATGCCTTTACCCCAGTTTCGGTATCGTTTGCATCTGGGACGACGGGCCAAGGACAAAATGGTACAGTCCAACTTACGTTTGGTGGTTTCGATCGCCAAAAAATACATGAATCGCGGTCTATCCTTCCAAGATTTGATCCAGGAAGGAAGCTTAGGCTTAATCCGAGCTGCGGAAAAATTCGATCATGAGAAAGGCTATAAGTTCTCAACTTATGCCACTTGGTGGATTCGTCAAGCCATTACGCGGGCGATCGCCGATCAATCTCGAACCATTCGCCTTCCGGTTCACCTCTACGAAACCATTTCTCGGATTAAAAAGACCACTAAGTTGCTCTCCCAAGAAATGGGACGCAAACCCACCGAGGAAGAAATCGCAGAACGCATGGAAATGACCATCGAAAAACTGCGGTTTATTGCCAAATCTGCTCAACTGCCGATCTCTCTAGAAACCCCCATTGGTAAGGAAGAAGACTCCCGTTTAGGAGACTTTATCGAATCCGATGGCGAAACCCCAGAAGACCAAGTTTCTAAGAGTTTGCTGCGGGAAGACTTAGAAGGAGTCCTAGGAACTCTCAGTCCTCGCGAACGGGATGTTTTGCGTCTGCGCTATGGGTTAGATGATGGACGGATGAAAACCCTAGAGGAAATTGGGCAAATCTTTAATGTGACGCGGGAGCGGATAAGGCAAATTGAGGCTAAAGCCTTGCGTAAATTGCGCCACCCCAACCGCAATAGCATTTTACGGGAGTATATCGGCTAGATTCCCCGATTGATATTTACTTTGAAAGACGGCAGATTGATCTTCATCTGCCGTCTTTTGCCTACAGTCCAAAAATACCGAGAAATCCATCACTAGAAACCAATTGAATCCCTAGAGCAACCGCAAAGCCAACCATAGCTAAACGGCCATTCCAGATTTCTGCTTGGGGGGTGAAGCCAACCTTCCAAGCGTTGCGGTTGGGTACAGTTTCCTGATCTTCCATGGATTACAGTCCTCATTTATGCAAAATTTGTTCGTGTAAATAAATATTAACAAAATGAGAGACGGTTAGTTGTAATTTTGATTACTGTTCAAAACTTCTTATGGTTTTGATCCCTAATGGGGAAAATAGCTAATCCTGTTTGGGCAGAAAAGAGATGGATATGTTCAGGCATCAGGGAAAACCAAAGGGTTTCGCCGTTTTGAACAGAGCGAGGTTGAGCCAATCTGAGATTAAGCCGGGTCGATGCTTCTGGGAAACTTCCGGAAACTAGGGTTTCATGGCCGAGTTGCTCCACGGTTTGTATCTGAATGGGTAAATTTTTAGGAGCGGGGTTACTTTCTTGAAGGTGTTCGGGGCGAATCCCTAAGATTAAAGCGGTTTCGCCTAATTTCTCTAAGGGGTGTTTCCAGGCTTCGGGTAAGGTTAAGCGAAATTGGGGATGGAGCAATAATAGGGGGGCAGATAACTCGACCGGAATAAAGTTCATCGATGGAGAACCGATGAATTGGGCGACGAACTGATTGGTGGGTCGATGGTAGAGGTCTAAGGGGGGGGCTACCTGTTGCAGTTCCCCTTGATTCATGACAGCGATGCGATCGCCCATGGTCATTGCTTCGACCTGATCGTGGGTGACATAAATGGTGGTTACTCCGACTTGACGTTGAAGTTGGACAATCTGCGATCGCGTTTGCGTCCGTAATTGAGCATCTAGATTGGATAATGGCTCATCCATGAGGAAAACTTGGGGATTGCGGGCGATCGCCCGTCCCAGAGCCACCCGTTGCTTCTGTCCCCCAGACAACTGCTTGGGTAAGCGCTCCAAGAGGGTCTCAATTTCCAATAACCGCGCCACCTGTTGCACTTGTGCTTGAATTTGGCGCTCTTCTGGGGAAAGATAGCGCAAACCGGGAGGAAGCGATCGCGTTAGCGCCACTCCTCCCCGCTTCATCCAGTGTTCCATCGAGGGGGCTGAATTAGTCCGTCTCAACCCAAAGGCGATGTTCTCATAAACCGTCATATGGGGATACAGGGCATAATTTTGGAACACCATGGCCGTATTCCGAGCTTTTGGCGGTAAGGTATTGACTTGGCGATCGCCAATCCAAACCTGTCCCCCCGTCAAACTCTCCAAACCCGAAATAATCCGCAACAGGGTACTCTTCCCGCATCCCGACGGCCCCACCAGCACCAAAAACTCCCCATCCTCCACCGTCAAATTAATATTCCGCAAAACCGGAGCTTTCTGGTTCTGAGCATTTTTACCCTCAATCTCAGATGGAGCTGATGAAACAGCCCGATCAAAGTGCTTATAAACATTTTCTAAAACTACTGTTGCCACGTTATCTCACAAAATCAAAAATTAAAAAAATCACCTTAATTTACTTACCTTAATTTACTAGGTTTTGAGTGAAAATTTCATCTAATTTCAGCAGCCACTGATAACAAGGCTCATCAATCGGAGCCAGATCTCTCCGTTGCTGTGCTAAAGATTCTACATAGGCTTTGAGCCAAGCAGTAGCCAATTCCTCTTCTAGGGCAGTCGCAACCATCAACACACCCTTAAACTGTTCTTCAATCCACTGCTCTAACCTTAACACCTGAATGGATACCCCATAGATCTGTTCAAGTTCCTCACATCTTGAGTTCAACTCCTCCAGCCGTTCAGGTTCAACACTGGTAACAAATCCAGCTTTTCTAACCGTAGAAATCACTTCCAGTTTCTCTGATAATTCTTCAATCTCATCTCTTAGATAGGATTTACCATATTTAGCATCCCAAGCTTCTATCACTTCTCCATCTTCCAAAAGCTCAATATCCCCAACATTACCCTGTTTTTTGTTTGCCGATCGCATTTGTGACAGTGGTTTTAAAGAGCTATTCGGAAAACCATCATATTCTTGCACAGCTTGCATCAAACTATGCATGGCAATTTCCATTAACCGAGCGGCATAATCCGAGCGGCTAATATGTTCCGTGATTAAATCAAAAACCATTTTCTGATTAATAACTGTTGAGTCTAAAAACAGGTTAAGATTATCTACTATTTTTATAGACAATTGCCTAAAATTATCTGCTTGGTTGAGTAACTGAGATAACAAGTATTTTAATCCTAACGCAGGATCAAGGTCTTCTTCCTCTATCGCCTCAACAATACTGATCCATTCAGAACGCGCACCCCTTATCTTCGCCTTATAAACTCTCGAATATGGATAATTTTCAGCTAGACTTCGAGTCATCATAAAACCATCAGCATTAAGTCTGAGTAATTCATATTTTCTCAGTACAGGTGTAATATAGCGTTTATCAAGAGAACGCATGGAAATCCCATCACGCCACGAAAAATCCCTGGTGCTTTTACTCCCTTTATGTAATCTAATATTTTGTTTGGGTTCAATCGATTTAACACAGAGCTGTAGTATAGTCAGTCCCACTAAAGCTCTACCCACCTCACTGGTGACTGATTGCAGTAGTCGCTCCAATAGATTCTGATGTTCTTGTCTTAATTGTGAAAAATCAAGATTGGAACAGCGATCTCTACAAATTAAAATTTGTCTTTCTAAGTAATCCTTCGACAATTCTTCTGATATTTTTTGATATCGTAACTGTGCAGATTGACTCATTCCTCCTTCATCAAAGATTTGCACGCTTCCATCTGGGAGAACCAGCTCGCTTTTATTGGTGTAAACTCTTAAATATAATTCACTCATAGCTAAATTATAAATTTTTGTGAAGTTGAACACTCTTGGGATTTAGGGTGGGAAAAGCATAAGGGATTAAATAATAATTGACAGGGATTTGGGGATTAGTATTGTAACTTCTCACTTCATAACCTATCGATTTTAGAGATTTTAAGTAATCTAAGATATCTTCTGGATTGACATTCCAATAGTTAGCCAAGTCTTTCGTACTCAGTTGAGTTCCCGTACCAATACATTGGGTTACCCATTGAATTACATGCCAAAACACATCCACCTTAATCTGAGGACAGAAACTGATCATTCCACTGATACGAGGCTTATACTGATAATAGCCAGAGAGTTGGACTAAATCGGCTTGACCCGTCGCTTCAATAACCTTTTCTTCAAAAGCTTTCCAAAGAGAAGTAAACAGCCTTTTATTAAGTTGCTTACCAGACAATCTAACTGATTTTGTACTTAAAACCCAATCCCGATCGTCCGAACAGGGACAAATATCAATCCAAAACTTATCTCTGTCATCCACCTCATTATGAATGCTGGCGGTAATTTTCCAATCAGAGGAATTTAAGTCATAATTCAGATAAATGGGAAAACTTTGATCCACTTTTTCTTCTGTCCATGAGAAAGTAGCCATAGATAGAAACCTTACGAACTGCTTTTTGCCGTGATAACTAGAAGGATCGACCACTGCAATTTTTCCTTCCTCTAATAGTTCTGAAATAGCTGATTTAGCTTTTTGAGCGTAAACCTTGGTTAATTCTCTTTTGCGTTTTCTAAAGGTTAAAGGTTGATTAGAGTTCAAATAAGCCATTTGAAAAGGTAATTTATTACCCAAGGCTTGATGTAAAATACTCAGAGCCAGAATTCTCGCTAATTGAGGTGGAACTGAATTACCAATTTGCTCAACTGCAACTTGTCTACTCCCGATTATTTGATAGTCATCAGGAATAGTTTGTAGACGTTTTAATTCAGCGATAGAAAATTTTCGGTTTTCCCAACTAAAAGGGCCTGTATACTGGCCTCCTTTCGCCTTAATGGTTCGGACGGGGCGATCGGGATCAGCTTTATAAAGGAAGTCTGAAAATTTCGATCGCCAACTAAAGATTGGATGGGGATATCCCATTTCTTTCGTATAAAAACTGTAATTCAGTCCGGGAGGAATATCTTCTAGTAAATGACCAAACTTTCCACCTAAACTTAATGATCTATCTGAAAGATCAGCCCCTTGAACTGCCTCATATGCCGAGTAATAAGGTCGATTATTCAAAGAGTCAAACCCGTGAGTCGGATAAGGAAATAAATAGTCTCCCTTTTGTAGTCCGACAATAAATAAACGCTCTCGATGTTGGGCAACTCCATAATCAGCCGCATCTAAAATACGAAAATAAATCTTATAGCCAACCTCTCGAAAAGCATCTTGAATCACGTTCCATGCTTGTCCTTGATTTGCTCCTATAATTCCTGATACATTCTCAAACAAAAATCCTTTAGGTTGAAGCAGTTTTAAAAGGCGGACATATTCTTCAAATAGCCGCCCTCTACGATCAGTTGTACCGGTGACTCCAGAAGCTCTCCGTCCAGCAGCAGAAAATGTTTGGCAAGGTGGCCCACCGATGATAAAGTCCACCTTCAGATCGCGGTTTGGAACAAAAGTTCTGATATCTGTACAAATGGGTTTAGTGCCTTCTAACCATTGTCCAGGTTGAGAATTTTTTTCGAGGGTTTGAATGTATTTAGGTTCTAGCTCAACCATATGAATAATATCAAATCCAGCATCATGAAAGCCAATATCTAGACCGCCACCGCCAGAAAATAGGCTCAAGGTTTTAACTAGGGGGATGTTTTGGGCTTGTAAATATTGACGCAAGGACTGACCAAAGCGATCGCCCCAGTTTTTCTCTGGGTTGATACTCAAAGTGGCTAAGATCTGTTCAAACCAATTGTTAGGATCAGATTTGGAATTGGGGATTTCCAGAGGTAGAGATAATTGTTGCATATTTGCTGACATTGACCTACTTCGATCGCGGTCTCTCCAAGAGATAAAGATCCTTCAAAGTTTCCTGAGACTGTAACTTAAACAACCGATCGCCGGTTCCATCCTTACCCATCTCTTCCACCTGATCCACCTCTAACCGCCAAAACCGTTGACTGCTGCTCACTGCTTGTACTTTTCCGCCCGCAGGCGCTAATACCATACCCACCAGGCGATCGCGCCAGCGATGCGGAGCATTATCGCCTCGTTCGGTAAATTGCAGCGCCTGCGTACCAATATCTCCCCGGTTTCCTTGGCGAATGACCTCCACAGGAACCCGTTTTCCGAATCCCATCTCGGACACCAACAGGATTTTATCCTGGGGACGAGCCACCACACAACCGACTAACTGCTCCTGTTTTCTTAACCTCAAAGCTTGATAACCCTGGGCAGTGCGGCCTAAAACCGGCACTTGTTCCGAATTCATATCTAGGCGTAAGATCCGGCCTCCCGATGTTCCTAACAATAATTGTGACCTCGGCCCCGCTAAATACACATACTTGAGGCGATCGCCCTCCTTCAACTTCAGCGCCGTTAACCCACTGGCTCGCAAATTGGCAAACTCCACCAAAGGCAACCGTTTAATCCGTCCCTCCTCCGTCACCAACACCAAATCTTGATCCTCAGCATACTCCGTCAGCACAAACTGAGCCACCACATCCGGCGGTTGTCCCGTACCCCCATAGGGCAATAAACTACTGAGGGGCATTCCCTGGGAATTGCTACTGGTAGGAACTTGACCCACCTTCACCCCATAGCCTTTCCCATCTACTGTTAATAGCAATAAATCCGCATCGGCTCCCGCTCGATAACAGCTTAGAGCCGAAGCCATCCCCTCCCCTGCATCAGCGCTCATCTCAGGAACTCGGCGAATATATCCCCCATAGCTAATCTCCAGATAACTCATTTCCAAAGAGACGGATAACTCTTGTATAATTTGTTGTTCAGGAGCGGAAGTTTGGCCCTTCTGGGAATGTTTCGATCGCCTCGATGAAGGCTCTGATTGCCCTGAGTTCGGCTGGCTTCTAGTACGAGCCAACTGCTCGATCCTCTGATTTGGCTCTTCAATGCGCGTGCGTCGGGGGTTATCATAGCGACGCTTCAGGCTACGGAGTTCTTTTTTCAAAGACTTGAGGAGTTCTGACCTTTCATTGAGCAATTGCTCCAATTCTTGTATCCGTTGAGTGAGTTGGTCAAACTCCGTTTGTAAATTTTGTCGCTCTAATCCCGTTAACCGACGCATGGGCATAGCTAACAGAGCATCCGCTTGAGTCGGTTGTAAGTTTAACTGGGCTTGTAGTTGAGCTTTTGCCGTTGTCCCATCGGCAGCATTTCTGAGAATGGTGATCGCCCGATCCAAAGAAGCCAGCGCTAATAATAACCCTTCCAAAATATGGCAACGTTTGCGCGTTTGTTCCAACTCATGATTATATTGGCGCGTTAGGGTTTGTTCCCGGAAACTAAGGAACTCTTGCAGCACTTGGCGTAAACTCAACTGCTGGGGACTTCCATTCACCAGAGCCAAGAAAATCGCCCCAAAATTGGTTTGCAAAGGCGTTTGATGATAGAGATGGGCTAAGATTTCACTCGGTTGGGCATCCGTTTTCAGCTCCAATACCACCCGCATTCCAGAGCGATCGCTTTCATCCCGAATATCCGAAATTCCCTCTAACTTGCCATGATTGACCAAATCGGCTACTTTCTCAATCCATCCCGCCTTATTCACCTGATAAGGTAACTCCGTCACGATAATACAATCGCGGATGCGCTTGCGTTTCCCCGGTTGTATTTTCTCTATAGTTGCCACTCCGCGCATGGGAATACTGCCTTTTCCCGTCCGATAGGCACTCTCAATTCCTTCTCGATCTACAATTACCCCACCCGTGGGAAAATCCGGTGCAGGTATTTTTTGTATCAACTTCTCATCTGAGAGTTCTGGATTATCAATTAAAGCAATTAACCCATCCACCACTTCCCCCAAATTATGGGGCGGAATATTAGTCGCCATCCCTACGGCTATGCCAGAACAACCATTGAGCAGTAAAATCGGCAATTGGGCCGGTAGCACCACGGGTTCGACTTGTGAGTTATCAAAGTTGGGAATAAAATCGACTGTAGACTCGCTAATTTCCGCCAATAAACTCTCATGACTAATGGGAGAAAGGCGCGTTTCTGTATAGCGCATGGCTGCTGGGGGATCGTTATCGACTGAGCCGAAATTACCATGACCCGCGAGTAGGGGATAGCGACAGGAAAAATCCTGTACCATCCGCACGAGTGCTTCATAAACTGCCTGATCCCCATGGGGATGATATTTACCCAACACATCCCCAACCACCCGCGCACATTTACGATAGGGGCGATCGGGTGTTAATCCTAATTCATGCATGGCGTATAAAATCCGCCGATGTACTGGCTTTAACCCATCGCGAACATCCGGGAGGGCACGGCCAACAATTACACTCATAGCATATTCAAGATAAGACCTCTCCATTTCGGTATGTAAGGCGGTGGGAATAATTTGTTCGCTCTGGAAAAGTCGCAGTTGTTTAGCCATGGGTTAGATGAAGGTAATGGTGAACTCAGGGTTGAGAATGCGGTATCAGGTAAGTTTTTAGGGTACACCTGACTGAGCCAAAATGGCCGGAGATCGCCCCATTGATTCGGGTTTACTCTCTTTCTCTTGTAAAATAGGAGAGAAAACCTGAATACCAAAAGTAACCAATGTGGGGGCCAAATGAATCTAAGTGAGATCGTGCAGGTGAGCAGGGTCAGCATCAGCTCTGGGTTCGGTGGGACAGGGCAATTAGGGGGAGATGAATAGCTCAATTGATTCCTCATTGCCTCTCTATCTATGCAAGAGTAGGAGTTGTCTCATACACTCATACAGGTGTATCTAGACAGGTGTATCTAGCCAAGCATAAGGCAACTGGGAACCTGAGCTTTTATGTATTCTGGACTTGAAAATTAAGAGAAAGTATCATGACAACTGTTCTAATCGTAGAAGATGATCCCATTAATGCACGGGTTTTCTCGAAAATTCTCACCAAACGTGGGGGGCTAAATGTTAAGCATACCGAAAATGTCGAGGAAGTGATGGAGATTGTCAGGAACAAGGGAGCAGATATTATTCTGATGGATGTGTCCTTAGCCAACAGTATGTATCAGGGGAAACCGGTTGATGGGATTAAAATTACTCAAATGATTAAAGGGGATGATACTACATCAGGAATTCCGATTATTCTAGTGACTGCCCATGCGATGCAGGGAGATCGCGAAAATTTCCTTCAACAGAGTGGAGCGGATGGCTATATCTCGAAACCGGTGATCGATCATCAGGAGTTTGTGGATAAAATCAAATCCCTATTGCCCCAGGCTTAGAACCATGTTATCTGTTAATGGGGAAGCCTCTAGAGGGCGATTTTTGCGTCATTTCCAAAAGAGAACTCTGCTCCTGAGTGGGGTGATGAGCCTGGTTTTGGCCGTGATGGTGGGGGTGTTTCCAGCAATTTCTCAGCCTCCACCTGTACCGGCTACAGAATTACGTGGGGTATGGTTGACCAATGTCGATAGTGATGTTCTGTTTTCGAGCGATCGCCTCACAGATGCTCTAGAACAACTCGATCGGCTCCATTTTAATACGGTTTATCCGACAGTGTGGAATGAGGGCTATACCCTCTATCCCAGTCAAGTGGGAAAGCAAGTCACGGGACGTTCGGTACTGAATATCCCTGGTTTGCAGAAGAGAGATATGCTCAAAGAGGCGATCGAGCAAGGCCATAAACGGGGGATGAGCGTGCTACCCTGGTTAGAATTTGGATTTATGGCCCCAGCCGAGTCTGAGTTGGTTAAGCGTCATCCAGAGTGGATTACTAACCGTACCGATGGTTCTCAAGTGGTGATGGAGGGAATTCATCCAAGAGTTTGGTTAAATCCCTTTCATCCCCAAGTTCAGCAGTTTATGGTGGATTTGGTGACTGAGTTAGTGACGAACTATGATGTTGATGGTATTCAGTTGGACGATCATTTTGGCTTGCCCGTAGAGTTGGGCTATGATGCCTATACTCGGCAGCTTTATCAGTCGGAACACAAGGGTAAACTCCCGCCAAAAAATCCAGAAGATCTAGATTGGATACGTTGGAGAGCCGATCGCATCACTACAGTTATGGCGCGAATTTTTGCTGCCGTCAAAGGTAAACGCCCTGATGCTATTCTTTCTTTGTCTCCTAATCCCCAACATTTTGCCTATACCCGCTACCTTCAGGATTGGTTTGGCTGGGAAAGACAAGGGTTTGTGGAAGAGTTATTAATTCAAATCTATCGAGATGACCTTGACCGGTTTCAAGTAGAACTCAACCGGCCAGAAGTACAAATTGCCTTAGATCATATTCCGGTAGGAATTGGGGTGTTAACGGGATTAAAAAATCGTTCAGTCCCAATGAGCCAAATTGAAAAACAGGTGACTGAAGTTAGAAAAGGTCAGTTTGCTGGGGTATCCTTCTTTTTCTATGAAACCCTCTGGAATTTGAGCGCAGAGTCGCCAGAAAAACGCCAAGCGGACTGGGAAAAAATCTTTCCTCAGTCGGCTGCGCGTCCGAGTATTCTACACTGCTGGCGATAATTAACAATTAATAATTAATAACTGTTATCAACGTTGCGGGTGCAATTCTGACTCAGAGAGTTGTGCAAGGGTCTCTTGTATTCTAGGGGTTGCCAAAAACATTTTGGTGTCGGCTAACAAACGTTGACCCCAAAGGTTGGCTTCGAGAAACTCCAGATCCGCATAAGTGGGATCGAGTTCGAGCGCTGCCGATCCCATTCTCAGTCCTTGTTCGCGATCGCCTTTTACATACAAAGCGACCGCCAAAGCTAACTGGGGTTCAGCCGCTTCTGGTGCAATGCTCACGGCTTTACGCCAAGAGGCGATCGCCCGATCCAGTTGACCTTGCTCATACTCAATCAAGCCAATATTATTAACCCCTGGCCAAAACTCCTCATCTTGGCTAATAGCCTTCTGATATTGGGCGATCGCCTCACTCCAGCGATTGAGCTTATAGTAAGTATTGCCCAAATCAAACAGGGCCGCGACTTGATTCGGTTCTATCTTTAAACCTTCCTGGAGATAATAGGCCGCCTTTTGATAGTCCTCTTTTTGGAAATGGGCCGAACCTAACGTAAATAAAACCAACTCATTCTTGGGTTCAAGCGATCGGGCCTTCTCCAAAGACTCGATCCCCTGCTCCACACGATCCGTCTGTAAATACAAACGACCCAGCAAAAACCAAGCCCGAATATCATCGGGTAAAAGTTGAACCGCCAACTGAGCGCGAGGAAGAGCTGGTTGATATTGTTGGAACTGGGCTAGTTGTTCCGCTTGTCGAGCCAACTTAATCCCTTCTTCCTCCAACTCATCCCCCTCTAGCTGCAAAGTATGGGGAAGGATCGCCTGACCCCAGGCGGGTTGCAGACCGCTCCACCCACTCCACAAGCACACCAACAAAGCAATATAAATCGGTTTTGGCACAACAGAAGCCTCAAACAACATAACTCACAGACCACTTTTAACAATTTTAACTAAGATTCAGGGTTTACCCAACTTCGTGGTTGAGATCCCTTTACTCTTTACGAGCATTTGTGAACCCATCTAGAATAAAAACAACTTTCTTTCCTCTAGGATTGAGTGGTGCTTGGATGCTGTCTTCCTTTAATCTGCTCGATTCCGATCGCAATGGGTGCTATCTCATGGAGCGTTATCTCCGGCAAATCTACCACCAACAAGCCACGGGTGAGTTAATTGTTACCGCTCAAGATCAAACTTGGCACTTATTCTTTTATCTGGGCCATTTGCTCTATGCGACTGGAGGAGTGCATCGTAGCCGTCGCTGGTATCGATATATTAAGCTGTTTGCCGTTGATTGGAGTGCGATCGAATTGAAAAAACCCACAGGCATGTGGGAATACTATCTGCTGCGTTACGCTCTACAGCAACACCAAATCAATCTGAGTCAAGCTCAATCGGTGATTGCTTATAGTGCCATTGAAATCTTATTTGCCCTGCTCTCCCAACCCTCAGATGATTTGTCCAGTCGCTGGAAACACAGCAAGCGCTTATCAGGCAATACGGCTACTCCGCGATCGTCTCTAGCCTTGAAAATTCCTCCCCTCATTGAAAGAACTCAAAACTTATCGAAACAATGGGAGAAGATGGAGTTAACATCCCTGTCTCCGGATTTAGCCCCCAGATTACACGCGGAGCTGCCTAAACGACTCAATGCAGAAACTTCAACTAGATTAATTGAGTTATTTAATGGCGAAAATCCCATTTGGGATATTGCCTTAGAAATGAAGCAATCCTTGTATAGCTTATCTCGTAGTATTCGGCATTTTTGGAAACAAGGGATCATTGAGTTCCAATCCTTACCCGATCTCAATCCCCCGGTTTCTTGGACAACGCCTCGGATGGATCAAACTCTGAATGGGGAATCGGATACCCAAACCTCTGGCCCTTTAATTGCTTGTATTGATGATAGTCCCCTAGTCGGCCATGCCTTAAGCCATATTTTGATTCCAGCCGGTTATCAATTGCTCAAAATTCATGACCCAATTGCTGGTATTGCCCAATTGGCTAAACACAAACCGGATCTGATTTTGTTAGATGTGGTGATGCCGACGGTGACCGGCTATAATTTGTGCAGTTTTTTGCGGCAAACCTCTTTGTTTAGTGATACTCCTATTATTATTTTGACCAGTCGGGATCATATTATCGATCGCACTAAGGCTAAGTTGGCAGGGGCAACGGATTTCTTGACGAAACCGGCGAAACCGGATCAATTGCTGAAGTTAATTGAAAAACATATTCACCCTATTTCTCCTGTAAATGAATCATGAATAAACCAGCGAAGTGGTGGGTTGGGCTGGTTTTGGGGTTTGGCATTTTAACTATTGCTACATCGGCCGTTTTTGTACGCTTGTGTATTGAGGCGGCGGGAATCACTGGGGCGGGATTTAGCCTGGTTTTGGCGGCTTTGCGCCTGGCGATCGCTTCGTTTCTCTGTGTTCCCCTCTGGAAAGGGGTTCAGCAGAGTCGAGCCTCAGTTCAAGCCTGGAAATGGGCGATCGCGGCTGGATTTTGTTTAGCTATCCATTTTTCCCTCTGGATTACCTCTTTATCCTATACCTCCATCGCTGCTGCCACCACTTTAGTCACCACTAACCCCCTCTGGGTAGCCTTAATTCTTTGGGTTTGGCAAGGCAAACGACCTACTCAAGTGACGGTTTTGGGCATTTTGATTGCCTTAAGTGGGGGCATCCTGATTGCCTTTGGAGGAGACAGCACAACCACAAGCCCTTCTCTTTCTCTTCTGGGCAATGCCTTAGCCTTAATGGGGGCTTGGTCTGCTAGTTTTTATCTCATTTTGGGGCAACAAGCCCAACAGGAAGGGTTGAGTTTGGGTCATTATATTGCTACAGTTTATACTCTTTCCGCCCTGTGCTTACTTCCCATCCCCGTCCTCTTGGGCATTCCCTATACGGATTATCCCCTTGATGTGTATCTGTATATTGCTCTGATGGCTACCCTTCCCCAACTCATGGGTCATACCTCCTTGAATTGGGCGGTGCGTTGGATTTCACCGACTATGGTTGCTCTAGCTATCCTCTGTGAACCTGTAGGGGCAACTTGGCTCGGTTATCTCATCTTTGCTGAAGTTCCCCCCCCATTAGTTTTTGGGGGAGCAGTCATTTTGTTACTGGGTGTTGCGTTAGCTATTTGGGGAGAGGGGAAAACGACCCCTAATCATTGAGCCAAGACTATTGGCCAAACTCAAGGCGAGCTTGTTCGACTAAATCACCGGTAATGATTTCTAAGTCTGACTCGCGGGCAAGCTGTTCGATGCGTCCTCTGGCTTGCGATCGCACAAAATAGGGAATCTTCTTTAGTTTAACCTGAGCCTCAGTTGTCCACTGCAATTCATTCATCTGCTATACCTTTGCCTTCAGCATCTTCCATATCTTCCATTTTAAACCCTGGCGTACCGGTTCAGTCCAACCAAGGTTGATGAACTGAAGGGCGATAGATGGGGCGTTTGGGTTGGACAGGAGTCACCGGTGTGGAGCGAGGGATTTGTTGCCAGGCTCGATCTTGAATTTGGGGTTGGCGGGATTCTCCTTGCCAAACTTTGAGGGTTTTATCGGCACTTGCACTGACGATAATTTGACTATCGGCACTCCAAGCGACTCCATTAACGGAATTTTGATGACCTTCTAGGGTGGTTAATAGGGTAGCGGTTTCTACTTGCCAAATTTTCAGGGTGCGATCGTCGCTACCACTGACCAAAAATTGACCATCTCGACTAAACGCCAGCGATCGCACATAATCCTGATGTCCCTCAAAAATCTGCATGGTTTTCCCGGTCTCCAAGTCCCACAGTTTCACCAAATTATCCCAACCCCCACTGGCTAACCATTGTCCATCGGGACTAAAAGCCAAAGCATTGACAATATTTAACCGGGAAGCCAAATCTCCCAAAGTGGCAAATTCTACTTCTCTCCCTAAATGCCAAAGCTTAATACTATTGTCATCGCTGCCACTGGCAATAATCCGCCCATCGGGGCTAAAACTCACGGCTCGCACGGAGGCTAAATGGCCAATTAGGGTATAGATGGCTTCTCCGTAGCCAGCATTCTTGGGGTCAAGTTGCCAAACCTTTACTGTGCGGTCTTTACTGGCACTGGCTAATAGAGTTCCTTGGGGATTCCAGGCGATCGCATTAATCGCCTCTCCATAGCTGCGATCGTCCCCTGTATGGCTCTCTCCCAACTGCGGCCCCCATTCTCCCTGTTGCAAATCCCACACATAAATAACCCGATCGTCTCCCCCACTGGCTAAAAATCGACCATTGGGGCTAAATGCCAGAGTGTTCACGTATAAAGCATGACGTTTTAGAGTTCCCTCATGTTGACCCGTCACCCCATCCCAAAAGCGAATCGCTCGGTCTTCCGATCCACTGGCAATGACCCTAGAATTCGGATGTATCGCTACTGCCCGCACCCATTGCGTATGACCACTGAGCGTATGTACACAGTGCCATTGAGTTGATGAAGAAGTTGAAGCTAACTTAGAGGCTAACGGAGAAACAACCGGTTGTATGGTTGTCGTTGTCTTGGCGGAATTCGCTGAAACATCTAGAGTTGGTAAACCTTGTAAATCCCGTAGCACTTCTTGGGCAGAATGATAGCGATGGTTAATCCCATCAGCAATGAGGCGATCGATAATATCTGCCAGGGGTTGACTAATTGGATTATCCGCCAAACACTGCCGCCAAATCCAGGTATCCTCATGAATATCAAATAACTCAAAGGGGGATTTGCCCGTGAGCATATGCAGACAAGTAACTCCCAAACTATAGAGATCGCTAGAAAAAACCGCCCGTCCCCTTCCCTGTTCTGGAGCTAAATATTCCGGTGTCCCAATTGTCGTTCCTGTTTTCAGTAAAGCCGTTGATGTAGCATATTTCGCCGCCCCAAAATCCACTAAAACCAGTTGCCCATTTTCGCGCAAAATAATATTTTCGGGTTTAATATCCCGATGAATCACATGATGGTGATGGATAAAATCTAAAACCGGCAGCAAATTATAGAGTAACTCGCGGATTTGGTTCTCATTAAATCTCCCCGCTTGCTCTAAAACTTGGCTTAAATTTTCCCCATCAATGAATTCCTGTACCAGATATTGGCGAGAATCTTGAGTAAAGTGGGCGTATAGGGCGGGAATTTGGGCATGTTGCCCTAGATCGTCTAACCTGACTGCTTCTTGTTCAAATAACTGGGTTGCTTTTTGGACATTATTGGTTCCCTGGGCTTGGGGAAAAAATTGCTTGATCACACAATAGGGTTGGGAAGGTTTATCTTGATCGATACCCAGAAATGTGCGTCCAAAACCCCCTTGACCAATGCATCTGAGTGCTTTATAACGGTCTTTGAGCAACAGGGCACTGTGGCAGCTTTGACAGAAGGCATTGCCGTCAGGATTTTTGGGTTGCTTGCAGTCCGGGTTGAGGCAATATCTCATATCAATTAAAAATTAAAAATTAAAAATTAAAAATTTTCATGTCGGCGACAGCCGAAAAAAATTAAAATGGGTATCGGTTGGTCGCCAGTTGGCTCTAGCAAAGCTAGTACCGGCTCATGCAGGGTTTATGCAATTGTCGCAAACATTTAGAAACCTGATATTATAGCATGGGTTGGGCAGGTACATTACTCTATCTTATTATTGTTTATAGCGCTTTAGTATGTACGTTAGCAGGTAGATGATTAGCGGTTTCCCATTTTTAATTTTTAATTTTTAATTGAGTCGGCGTATGTATGATTTGGTGATTAAAGGGGGGCGTTTTCCGGAGGGCGATCGCCTGGATCTAGCCATTTCCGGCAGTCAAATTGCTGCTATTGCCCCAGAAATCAATGCTCCCAGTCAAGAGGAACTCTGGGTAGAGGGTAAGTTAATCAGCCCTCCGTTTGTGGAGTCCCACATTCACCTAGATTCAGCTCTGACTGCGGGCGATCCTCGGTGGAATCAGAGCGGAACCCTGTTTGAAGGGATTGCCATTTGGGGCGATCGCAAGCAATCCTTAAGCTACGAGGAAGTGCAACACAGAGCCTTAAAAGCACTCAAGCAACAAGCCGCACAAGGAGTCCTTTGGGTACGCACCCATGCTGATGTCAGCGAACCCAACTTAATCGCCTTAAAAGCCTTATTAGATCTCAGAGCGCAGGTGAAAGACTGGCTAACCCTGCAAGTGGTGGCTTTTCCCCAAGATGGTATTTATGGGCAACCCCACAATGAACAGCTTTTAGAAACCGCCCTGCAACTCGGAGCAGATGCGGTTGGAGGTATTCCCCACTACGAATTAACCCGTGAAGATGGGGTAAAATCCGTTCACCGCATCTTTGAACTGGCGCAACAGTATGACAAATTAATCGATATTCACTGTGATGAAATCGACGACGATCAATCCCGATTTCTAGAAGTCGTCGCTGCTTGTGCGATTCGTAGCGGACTCGGTTCACGAGTGACAGCCAGTCATACAACGGCGTTCGGCTCCTATAATAATGCCTATGCCTTTAAGTTAATGGGCTTACTCAAACGAGCAAAGATTAACTTTATTGCCAATCCTTTAATCAACATTACTCTACAAGGCCGCACCGATACCTATCCCAAACGGCGCGGGGTTACCCGTGTTAAAGAATTATGGCAAAATGGCTTAAATGTGTCTCTCGGCCATGACTGTATTCAAGACCCTTGGTATAGTTTGGGAACGGGAAATATGTTAGAAGTTGCACATATGGCGGTTCATGTTTGTCAGATGACGGGGCTGGCAGAAATTAAGGCTTGTTACGATATGGTGACGACAGGAGGGGCAAAAACTTTAAATGTCTCTGATTTGTACGGTCTAGAAGTGGGGAAACCCGCCAATCTTATTATTCTCGATGCTGAGAGTCCCTATGATGCTATTCGCCGACGAGCAACGGTGGAGGTGGTGATTTCTCAGGGGAAAATTCGGGTGAAAACGGATGCACCCCAAGTCCATTGGCAGGTTTAAGCGGTACTGGTATTTGTCTAGTACATAGCAGGAGATTATTTTATGGAAGGAATAAACTACTCAGAGATCGTTCAAACTGTGTTGCAAAAACATACAGTAAATCACTTATCTGATGGGACTGAAAAACAACTCATTTTCGATGTTCAGCGCGATTTAACTGAGGTAGGGATTGGCAACGAATTAGCAGAATTAGGCATCCCGAAGACCGATGTTGTGTTAGGGTTTCGATCGCCTTATCTCCGACAGTTTACGGGTTTTGGGATCGGTTAATTCCGGAACTCAGGGTATGATACGCTAAACGGAGATGGTACTGCTCTGGCGATCGCTCCCTTGAATGGATAATTCCAATTTTTCCCTCTCTTCCCCTACACCTACCCCAGAAACCTTAAACCGACACTTGTCAAGGGTGGGGCGACTTCCTGAGCAACGATGGCAGATTTTCGATCCCGATCCGCAGCTCGAAGCATTTGCTCAACAGGTGAATTTATCGCCTTTAATTGCCCAAGTTTTGCACAATCGAGGGATTCAAACCCTCTCAGAAGCCCAGGGATATCTGCATCCAGATCGGCTCAAACTCCCCCATCCCCTGGCAGAATTCCCCGATTTACAAAAAAGTGTTACGTTGCTGCAAGAGGCGATCGGCAAAGGGGAAAAAATAGCTATTTGTGGAGATTATGATGCTGATGGTATGACGAGTACCGCCCTCTTATTACGCAGCTTAAAGCATTTGGGCGCTCAAGTCGATTACGCCATTCCCAGTCGCATGAGTGAAGGCTATGGAATTAATCGCCGGATTGTGGAAGAATTTCATCAAGAAGGGGTCGAAATTATCTTAACGGTGGATAATGGGATTTCTGCCTATGACCCTATTGCGCGGGCGGTGGAATTAGGCTTAAGGGTGATTATTACCGATCACCATGAATTGCCCAGCCAATTGCCCCCAGCGACTGCTATTTTAAATCCCAAACTGTTACCCAAAACTTCACCTTACGCTTCTGTGGCCGGAGTTGGGGTAGCCTATATTCTGGCTATTACTCTAGCACAAGAGTTGGGACAAGCAAAAGCCATTTATCCCCTCTGTTTAGAATTATTTACATTAGGGACGATCGCCGATCTCGCTCCCTTAACCGGAGTCAATCGGCGCTGGTTAAAGCGGGGACTGAGCCGTTTACCCCATTCGGAACTGGCAGGAGTACAAGCCTTAATTCAAGTCTCTGGAGTCAATGATAGCCAGAAATCCCTCAAGCCGGAGGATATTGGCTTTCGCTTAGGGCCGAGGATTAATGCGATCGGTCGTTTATCCAATCCGCAAATTGTCATCGATTTATTAACCACAGATGAACCCGGAATTGCCCTAGAACAAGCGATGAAATGCGAGCAAATTAATCGCCGTCGTCAAGAACTTTGTGAGCAAATTACTCAAGAAGCTATTGATAGAATTGAACGAGAGAAAATTTCCCTTTATGATGACCGCGTATTGGTCTTAGTTCACCCCGGTTGGCATCATGGAGTCATTGGAATTGTCGCTTCCCGTTTAGTGGAGCGATATGGCGTTCCCGTCTTTCTGGGAACCTATGAAGACGAGGATCGCATCCGGGGTTCAGCGCGAGGAATTCCTGAGTTTCATGTCTTTGAAGCGCTACAATATTGTGATGCTCTGTTAGGGAAATATGGGGGACATAAAGCGGCGGGTGGATTTTCTTTACCGAGCCAAAATTTAGAAGCTTTTCAAGAACAACTGAGCGACTTTGCCCATCGCTGCTTACAACCGCAATGGCTGAAACCCTTGATTCGTATTGACGGATTAGCCGATTTTAGTCAATTGGATCTGGACTTATATCGGGAAATCGATCGCTTGCATCCCTGTGGTATCGAAAATGATTTGCCCATTTTTTGGACTCCAGATGTGCGGATTTTAGAGCAAAAAATCGTCGGCAAAGGCCATATTAAGCTGACGTTAACCCAGGAAAAATCTAAACGAATTTTGAGGGCGATCGCCTGGCGCTGGCAAGATTATTTTCCTTTGCCCTCAAGATTAGATATCGCCTATAGTTTGCGGGAAAATACTTGGAACGGTAATACCACTCTTGAGCTAGAGTTAATCGGAGTAAGACTTTAAGGGGGAATAGGGAATAGGCAACCTCAACTATCAGCACTTTTGGCTTTCATGCGCCATTGCTTGCGCCAATGGTTAATTAACATGGTTAACCCAGTAATTAACATCCAGAGTAAACCTAAGCCATTGAGCAAAACATAAAAGGATTCAAAGGATTTACCGAAATATTCTCCTTCATGGATCGCCATCAGGATATGCACTTGATCGCGGGTGAGTCCAAACCAATCTTTGGCTAACCGGTAGGAAACTCCGGTAAAGACGGTGGTAAACAGGGGAAGCAGGACAATGGGAGCGAGGGTTTTATGTAGAGTACGAATGGTGAGTTTAGCCATGATTAGCCTCCATAGACTCAAACGGTGATAGGACGTAGCGCTAGTTAAAAAAAAGCCCGATGCGATCGGGCTTTAGTGCGTAAGGAGTGAACGATATACTAGAGGTCGCCACCTCGTAAAAATAAAACAAAGATAACGGCTGGGCCAGCTACCACTACTAATGTTAGCATTAGTAGCTGTGCAATGAGTACCCAATCGATACTGGCAATACCTGTGAACAAATTTGTGACAAAATCCATGGCTCCTCCACTCTCAACCCTAGGAGTTGATGCAATTATATAGACAGAATGCAACTTCTGATTTTACATGGGGATCGACCCCAAGCTTTAAGGAAGTTAACAAAACTCAATAAAGTTTAGCCCAATTCCCCAGTCCAGCTTACGGAGTAGCTTTATGGCAACTTGGCGTTGTATTAAACAGTGTGGTGCGTGCTGCCATCTCGATCCAGACGAACGACCGGATCTCGACCAATACCTATCCCCTAGTGAGTTAGAACTCTACTATAGTTTGGTGGGCCCTGATGGTTGGTGCATCCACTTTGACCATTTAAGCAAAGAATGTACGATTTATCTAGACCGTCCCCAATTCTGTCGGGTGCAACCGGATGTTTATGAGCGGATGTTTGGAATTACAGCCCAGGAGTTGAATGATTTTGCCATCGAGTGCTGCGAAGAGCAAATTGAGGGGGTTTATGGCGATCGCTCCCTGGAGTTGCTCCGATTTCGGCACGAAGTTGGCTTAGACACAGAAGAAATCTAAGCATTTAGGGCGATCGCGAAGTCAGGGAGTTTTGATTTTCCTGGGATGGATGATTTGTCAACTGGACTAAACTAGAGCCACAATGTTTACAGAATTTAGCATCTGAATCATGAAAGAACAAACCACAATTGTGACATTCCACGCGCACTTTTTGAGCATCTTTGACAAAGTGCTTTACTAAATCGCCCACTTGCCAAGGAATTAATCCGACTCCGGTTAAAATCATGGCTAAAGTGATCCAGCGTCCGGCTTCGGAAAGGGGGGTAATATCTCCAAACCCGACGGTAGTCATGGTGACAATGCAGAAGTAAAGAGCGTCGAAAAAATGGCGGAAGGCTTGGGGATTGATGGCATGTTCAATCTGGTAAATTAAGCCAGAATAGACAAAAATAATGGAAAATAGAGTGAATAGAATATGAGCCACAATGAGGTTATCTTCTGAGTTTATAATTCCCAAAAAAGTTTTCGGCTGCATATAGCGTAATAAATGGAGAATTCTAAACCAAATCAGGTTTTCTGAAATGCCGATTTCGATGCCAAATAGCCCAATAATGAAGGGCATAAAGATCAATAGATCGATGAGGGAATAAAGACTAAATAAATAATTGATTTTTTGTGGGGCACACCATAACCGCAGGAGGTATTCCACAATAAAGCTCATCAAAATCCAGGTGTTGATGCGATCGAGAATTTGATGGATATTGGGGGAAATATCATAGGTTTGGATCACAAAAATGGCGGCAGAGATCAGCACTAGGCTAATCAGACTGAGGTTAACTATTTTTCCATAGAGGGTCTCAATACCTAACCCTTGAATTAGGGCTTGACGCAGGGAAAAGGGTTGAGAGGTTAAGGAGGTGGGAGACATGGAGTTTTAGCATTTTGCTCTAGCAGTATTAACCCAGTCTAGGTAGGATGGATCATGGCCACCCTACCACTTCGATATCAACCCACGGAGGTTAGGGTGCGATCGCTCCCTTCGAGATCGGGATCTAATTCAGCCGTTACATTGGTAACCACTGTCTCTACCTCGTAGTCGAGTTCTGGGGTTTCAGTGACTCCACTATTGACGAGAGCTGAAGCTTTGCTTTTGAGCATCATTCCCGCAATACCGAGTCCACCAATACCGGCTAAACCCGCTACTAGAGCTAAGGGCTTGTTTTTCGCCAAGTCAGTAATATGGCTATGGGAAGCCTGGTTTTCACCGATCCCTTCACCAACAGACTTGCTTAGGAAACAGCCTTGAGCGGAAGCCCCCATCAGAAAAGTGCTGGCGATCGCCAAACCCATGACACCACCGACAAAGTAAGAAATTTTGCTCATCTATAAAAGGGTTAAATTAGGGTTTACATAAATTCAGATTAGGGTTTTACCCTAGGGGTTATTATGAATGATGTCCCATGTTACTGCAATGTACTGTTATTTGAGTAACACTTGGTTATGACGAGAAAGCGATCGGAGATCGATACCCCTTGCCACGATCGGGTTGATCGTAACGTAAATTAGCACTAATCAGTTTAAGTTTGATGGCAGGAGAGTTTGAGGACTAATTTAACTGGCGATCGCCATAGCGCAATAAATAACCAGTCTCCTTAATTTTTTGATTGGAGACCCAAACATTATAGGGTCTAGGGTCGGGTAAACTGGCATCCCAAGTCACGGCAGGATATTGATTTAAACTCAATAGGCGATCGAGAAAGTCTTGGCGAGTTAAATGGGCATCATCGACTAAATTATAAATGCCCTGCAACCCTCGATCGCAACTATGGGCAATCGCCCCAACAATATCCTCTAGATGAATCCAATTGGTGGCTTCTTGTCCGGTTCCAGGACGTGCCGTTCCTGCCATGCTACGATAAATTTTAATTAATTCCCGATTCGGGCCGTAAATTCCCCCCAAGCGAACAATACAGACCTTACGCTCAGGAGTATTGGCATTTAAAAGCACCTGCTCCGTTTGGGCTAAAATTTTACCATTCTCAGAGACAGGCGCAATGGGGGTGTTTTCATCAGCACTGTTCCCTTGGCGATCGCCATACACTTGATAACTGCTGGTATAAATAACCTGGCGGACTTCGGGTGCATTCTCTAGGGCACAAACTAGGCTTTGAGCCGTTCCCAAATAGGTATCTCGATAACCCTCTGGGCTGCGATTAGTGCGTTTTGCCCCTACACTGAGAAGAATAATCTCCTGGTCTTGGATTGCATTCTGGAGTTCTGGGGTATTACTCCCCTCTAGAACAATAACCTGATGAGCGATCGCCTCTAAATCCCTAACCCGCTCCGGTGTCGTTGTCGTCACCGTCACCTGATGCCCTCGCTCGAGCCAATATCGACTACAGGCACTTCCCACATAACCACATCCAATAATTGCAATTTTCATCCCTAAATTTCCACCCGGGGACTCTTGAATAAACTTCACAATTTGTTGTATAGGATTTACCAATGATCGGTAAAACCCGATTAAGTTTTACTCTACCACTAAAAAAAGCTTCTCTAATTTTATGGAACTTACCCTTTTTGATCTCGTCAGTCCTTGAACTGGGGATAATGATTCTTAGCAGCCCACGGTCAATATGAACATAAAGCTTCTCTGCTCCTGCTCTAGTCAGGCGATCGCATTGCTGTTCTAAAATTGCCCATTAGAGTTTAGCCTATCGGGTGAAGACTTTACCCATAATGCTATGCCAGGGTAGAGAAACCCACCCAACTGTTTGCCCAAAGGAGATCTATTCACCCTATGAACTTCAAACTTTTTCCTTCCTCCCTGAGATTCCTGGCACTTATACTCACTCCCATTCTAATACCTCCAGGGGCGATCGCTCTAGAATTTCCTCCCACAAGTGGCGTTGGCGCTCCTACAGGAGGAAGTGCGGGTGGTGGAGTTAGGGGAGCTTCCGCTTGCGTCACCCCCCAAAATGAACTCTCCTTGATGGCTTTAAAACCCCCTCAACCTGCCAATTATGTAGGTCAAACCGCTAGTAATACCCCGACCATGTTCTTTTATGTGCCTAAAACCAAAGCACAATCGGCGGAGTTTATTTTAGTTGATGGGGATGGGAAAGATGTCTATATCAAGGAGGATATACAACTCTCCCAAGATGGTGGGATCGTCAGTGTAACCATGAATCTACCCGAAACGATGGGAAATTCAAGCGAATATACCTGGCTATTTAGTCTGGTTTGTAATCCCAGTGACCGAGGAGGTGATGAATCCATTCAAGGGCAGATTCGTCATGTTACCTTAGATCCAAATGTAATGGCAGCTTTGCAAGCCGCCCAAGCTGAAGAAGACTTACTCAAACAAGCAGAGCTGCTGGCCGAGGCTAAAGTTTGGTACGATAGTCTAGCGATCGCCGCTCAATTACGAGAATTAGATACTGAACCTTGGGAAAGTCTCTTGAAATCCGTAGGTTTGGATAAACTAACCCAAACCCCCATGCTTTCCTTAGAAAGCATCACCGGAAATCCTTAGCATTGTTCAGTATTGTAGGGTGCGTACTTCACAGACCGTATAACGGAAGACTACTGTAACCCTAGGTTCTATGTGGCAAACAATTAAAGATTGGTTATGGCAACAGCGAGGAGTCTGGATCGCGACTCCTTCAGTAACCTTACTGGTTATTGTGTTGCGGTTAATGGGCGCATTACAAGGGGGAGAATGGGCCCTATTTGATTTGTATATGCGCTGGCGGCCCCTAGAACCTCGCGATCGCCGGATTGTGATTGTGGGTATTAATGAAGCCGATCTGCAAGAAATTGGTCAGGCGATTATTCCCGATCAGATTTATGCCGATCTCCTCCAGAAGTTAATTGCTATGGAACCTAGGGCGATTGGTTTGGATATTTACCGGGATTTACCAGTTGAACCCGGACATCAGAGCCTAGTGGAAGTTTTTGAGAATACTAACTATTTGATCGGTATTCAAAAGGCTGTAGGAGATAACCAACGCGATCGCGTCGATCCCCCTCCTGCCTTAAAAGCCAAAAATCAGGTAGGAGCCAATGATTTATTGCCCGATGCTGATAGTAAAGTGCGTCGGGCATTAGTCTCTTTAGATACTCCAGAAGGGGAAACCATTTATGGTCTCCCTCTTTATCTCGCCCTACTGTATCTGCAACCGGAAGGCATTGGGCCTGAAGTCCTAGGTGAAAAAACTTGGCGGTTAGGAAAAACTGTTTTTGCCCCTCTTCCACCCAATATAGGAGCCTATTTGGGTGAAGCAGAAGGTGGATATCAATTAATGCTCAATTATCACGGGCCCAATAAATCCTTTGAGACAGTTTCCCTGATGGATGTCTTGCAAGATCGAGTCCCCGAAGATTGGGCTAAAGATCGGATTGTTTTAATTGGGGCAGTGGGAGAATCCTTTCAAGACCTCTTTCCCACACCCTATACCCGGACTCCCTCAGAACGCATGGCAGGGGTGGAAATTCACGCCAATATTACCAGTTTAATCCTCAGTTCTGCCCTAGACGGCCGACCCCTACTTAAAAGCTGGCATGAGATAGGAGAAAACCTCTGGATTCTCTTCTGGGCTTGGGTTGGAGCCATTTTAACCTGGAGATTACGCCATAGTGTAGGGTTGAATCCCTCTACAATTCGTAAGGCGATCGCCCCTATTGCTACCCTTCCCCTATTAATCCTGACAACCTATGGAGCCTTTTTAATCGGATGGTGGTTACCTGTGGTTCCCCCCCTCCTCAGCTTAGTTGGATCTTTAGTGGTCATTACAGGCTATATTGCCCGCAGTGCCGGAGATATTCGCAAAACCTTTGGCCGCTATCTGAGCCAGGAAATCGTCGCTACCCTATTAGAGCATCCCGAAGGCTTAAAATTAGGCGGTGAACGACGCAAAATTACCATCCTCACCTCCGATTTACGGGGCTTTACCGCTCTCTCTGAACGCCTTTCTCCAGAAGAAGTGATTAAAATCCTCAACTTTTATCTCGGCCATATGGCCAATGTAATTACTGAATATCAGGGAACCATCGATGAGTTTATGGGGGATGGAATTTTAGTCTTATTTGGCGCTCCCATTCCCCGTGAAGATGATGCTCAAAGGGCGATCGCCTGTGCTATAGCCATGCAACTCGCCATGAAACAAGTGAATGTGCAGATGAAGGAATGGGGTCTCTCTTCCCTAGAAATGGGAGTTGGCATCAATACTGGCGAAGTTGTTGTCGGTAATATTGGTTCCGAGAAGCGCACAAAATATGGTGTAGTTGGCTCTCAAGTCAATTTGACCTATCGTATTGAGTCTTACACGACTGCCGGCCAAATTTTAGTCTCTGAATCAACTCTCATAGAAGCCGGCCCAGAGGTCAAAATTAATAGCGAAAAACAAGTCACCCCCAAAGGCGTAAAAACTCCAATTACTATCTATGATATTGGCGGAATTGCCGGCCAGTACCAGCTTTATCTCCCCAAAGAAGAAGAGCATTTCTTTCCCTTACCCCAAGCCATTCCTCTTAAGTATGCTGTCCTAGAGGGCAAAAATATTAGCGATCGGGTCAATCACGGTGAGTTAATTGCCTTATCAGAAAAAGGGGCAACCATTCTGATTAATCCAGAGTATGCCGATCAAATCCCCTCCGGATTAACTAACTTAAAAATTAATTTCTTTAAGGATGAGCAACCGGAAAATAGAGAAGATATTTATGCCAAAGTGCTAGATAATCATCAGTCTAAAGATCGGTTTTCTATCCGCTTTACCTCTAAACCGCCTCCTGTAGAAGCCAAGTTACAGACTTTATATCAGGAGATCCTCAGTCATAGACAGCTCTAAAAGTGTCACACCCTCTAGAAACAATTTGCGGATACCCTTCGACTGGAGGGGTACTGGAGAACAGAACACCTCTCTTGTACACTGCTTACATTAAGTCTACTCACGAATAACCATTATGAATAAATCACTCCTCTCCCGTTTAGCTGCTATTGCCACCACCACTGTGGTTGGGATGACTACATGGGTATCTATTGCTCGCGCCTTCTTCGATCATACTGAAGTCAAACAGGATAATTTTATTGCGATCGCCGCTCCACGAGGAACAAACGCCCATCAACTCCTCATTTTGGAACAAAAATCCAATACCCGCCAATGCTGGAGTGAAAGCGGCCAAAGCCCCACCATTGTTAATCCCCTTCTACTTAATTTTGACTTTACCGGTATTTGTGGTCGCAGTACCGATAGTAATGGCTTTTCTATTCGCGTTGATAATCAAGATCTCGCTCTCGAGTACAGCCTACGAATTGTTAATCGCAATAATGATTTAGTCTTAGTTGGCTCATCCAATACCCCAGGAGGCCCAGAAATAGAAATTGGTCGCACCTATGGCACAACCTCCGATTTTGCCAAAATTTATCTCAATCCTGGTTGGCGCTTTGCCAAACGCTCCTATGAAGGTCAAACCCTCGGCCATGTTTATCTACTTAACGATCAACAACTGAGTGCATTGATTGGTACATCCCCCAACCCAGTCGATCCCAACCCAGTTGATCCCAATCCTCCTGCACCCACCACTCCCAGTTTCAAAGATATTGCCAATGACATTTATGCCACGGAAATCAATCAAGCAGTCAATATCGGCTTTATTTCTGGTTTTGCTGAAGACAGCACCTTCCGTCCCCAAAACCCCCTCACACGCGAACAATTAGTCTCCATGGTTTTAGAATCTCTCAAAACCATTCCGGGCACTAAGGTTAACATCCCCACAACTACCACCACATCTCCCTATCCTGATGTTGTTTCCTCTCGATGGAGTGCAGCCAAAATCAAATGGGCAAAAGACAACAATATTGTCAGTGGATACACAGATGGTACATTTAAGCCCGCCCAATCTGTCACCCGTGCAGAATTAATGGCTGTCCAACGTCGTGCAGCCGAATTTGCCCGTAAAACCAGTGGTTTGAATCCCCAACTTGAAGCCAAACAAAATCCCCAATCCTTTAGCGATGTTAACAATCATTGGGCTTCCGATCTCATTACCCAGATGTCTACCTATTGCTCTGTCGCTTCCCCATTGAATGAATCTGGGACTCGGTTTGTTCCCAATGATAACGCTCGTCGTAATTACGCCGCAGCCGCCACATTACGGATGCTCAACTGTGTGAAATCGGATATTACCACCGCTTCCGCTCAATAGACTTCAATCAGTTTTGGGTAAAAACCTTATAGAGAGGAGGGAACTCGATCCTTCCTCTTTTTTGTATCTGTTCCAGCCACTTATATCGTGCTTTTGGACAATTTAACTAAGCATTTAGACTCATTTTACTAAGCGAGAGCCAGATCGCTTGTCGAAGCTATATTTTTGCTGATTGGCTGTAACCCTTGATTTCATTGAGTTTCCAGTGAATTCCCAAAAAAGTTTGAAAAAAGGGTTGACAAAGAAGGGAAGGATTGGCTATATTCGTATTTGTGCTTGAGAGGACGGCAGCGAATCGCTGACTCCCCCTCGAAGCCACCGAACCTAGAAAATTCTATAGTTTGAAAGCCTAAACTAAATGAGTTAGACCCTCGTTAGTGAATGAAACTGAAGCGACCTCCTTAAGGGGGAAAGCTAAAGTTAATGAAGATGATAAGGGAAAGAAGCGAAAGTTTCAATCCCAAAAGCCAAAAAAACTCGAAAGTGTTAACACGGAGAGTTTGATCCTGGCTCAGGATGAACGCTGGCGGTCTGCTTAACACATGCAAGTCGAACGAACTCTTCGGAGTGAGTGGCGGACGGGTGAGTAACGCGTGAGAATCTGCCTCTGGGTCGGGGACAACCACTGGAAACGGTGGCTAATACCGGATGAGCCGAAAGGTAAAAGATTTATTGCCCAGAGATGAGCTCGCGTCTGATTAGCTAGTTGGTAGAGTAAAAGCCTACCAAGGCGACGATCAGTAGCTGGTCTGAGAGGATGAGCAGCCACACTGGGACTGAGACACGGCCCAGACTCCTACGGGAGGCAGCAGTGGGGAATTTTCCGCAATGGGCGAAAGCCTGACGGAGCAAGACCGCGTGGGGGAGGAAGGTTTTTGGATCGTAAACCCCTTTTGTCAAGGAAGAAGTTCTGACGGTACTTGACGAATAAGCCTCGGCTAACTCCGTGCCAGCAGCCGCGGTAATACGGAGGAGGCAAGCGTTATCCGGAATGATTGGGCGTAAAGCGTCTGTAGGTGGCGAACTAAGTCTGTTGTTAAAGCTCACAGCTCAACTGTGGAAAGGCAATGGAAACTGGTTAGCTAGAGGCTGGTAGGGGTAAAGGGAATTCCCGGTGTAGCGGTGAAATGCGTAGATATCGGGAAGAACACCGGTGGCGAAAGCGCTTTACTGGGCCAGACCTGACACTGAAGGACGAAAGCTAGGGGAGCGAAAGGGATTAGATACCCCTGTAGTCCTAGCCGTAAACGATGGAGACTAGGTGTAGCACGTATCGACCCGTGCTGTATCGTAGCCAACGCGTTAAGTCTCCCGCCTGGGGAGTACGCACGCAAGTGTGAAACTCAAAGGAATTGACGGGGGCCCGCACAAGCGGTGGAGTATGTGGTTTAATTCGATGCAACGCGAAGAACCTTACCAGGGCTTGACATGTCGCGAATTTCTCTGAAAGGAGAAAGTGCCTTCGGGAGCGCGAACACAGGTGGTGCATGGCTGTCGTCAGCTCGTGTCGTGAGATGTTGGGTTAAGTCCCGCAACGAGCGCAACCCTCGTCTTTAGTTGCCAATATTAAGTTAGGAACTCTAGAGAGACTGCCGGTGACAAACCGGAGGAAGGTGGGGATGACGTCAAGTCAGCATGCCCCTTACGCCCTGGGCGACACACGTACTACAATGGTCGGGACAAAGGGCAGCCAGCCTGCGAAGGTGAGCTAATCCCAGAAACCCGGTCTCAGTTCAGATTGCTCTCTGCAACTCGAGAGCATGAAGGAGGAATCGCTAGTAATCGCCGGTCAGCATACGGCGGTGAATCCGTTCCCGGGCCTTGTACACACCGCCCGTCACACCATGGAAGTTGGCCACGCCCGAAGTCGTTACCCTAACCTTTCGAGGAGGGGGACGCCGAAGGCAGGGCTGATGACTGGGGTGAAGTCGTAACAAGGTAGCCGTACCGGAAGGTGTGGCTGGATCACCTCCTTTAAAGGGAGACCTAATCCAAGCAAAGATAATGCTGGGAAGAATCCCAAGGTCGGTCGAGGTCAGCTCAAAAAGATTTAGAAATTAGGCTTTCAAACAGGTTGGGTTCGGTCAAGGGCTATTAGCTCAGGTGGTTAGAGCGCACCCCTGATAAGGGTGAGGTCCCTGGTTCAAGTCCAGGATGGCCCAGATTAAGAAAAAAGAGAGAGAAGGGACCCTAGCCCCTCAAGTTGCGAGAGCAACCGAGTCGGCTGGAGAGTAACTCCAGTAAAAAGAACCTTGAAAACTGCATAACTGAAAAGAAAATTCCAAGGGAGATAAATAGGCTGTAGCTTATTTATCTCAGGCAGAAACCGTAAAAAGCAGAAAAACTGACTTTTCGTAAAAAGAGAGTTAAAAAACTGGTCAAGTTACAAAGAGCTAACGGTGGATCCCTTGGCACACAGAGGCGAAGAAGGACGTGGTGACCGACGAAACGCTCCGGGGAGCTGGAAGCAAGCATTGATCCGGAGGTATCCGAATGGGGCAACCCAAAAACTCCTAGCTGAATCCATAGGCTAGAGAGAGCGAACCTGGCGAACTGAAACATCTTAGTAGCCAGAGGAAGAGAAAGCAAAAGCGATTCCCTAAGTAGCGGCGAGCGAAAGGGGAGAAGCCTAAACCAACCTCAAATTGGGGTTGGGGTAGTGGGACAGTCGCACGGGAGGGAGCGGATTAGACGAAGCAGTTGAAAGCTGCACCAGAGGAGGTGAAAGTCCTGTAGTCAAAAATCTCAACCCCCCGACTGTATCCCGAGTAGCTTGGGTTAAGTGAAATCCCGAGTGAATCAGCCACGACCACGTGGTAAGGCTAAATACTCCTGTGTGACCGATAGTGAACCAGTACCGCGAGGGAAAGGTGAAAAGAACCCCGGGAGGGGAGTGAAATAGAACCTGAAACCGTTAGCTTACAAGCAATGGAAGCTCGATTAAACGAGTGACCGTGTGCCTGTTGAAGAATGAGCCGGCGACTTATAGGTAATGGCAGGTTAAGGCGTAAATAGCTGAAGCCAAAGCGAAAGCGAGTCTGAATAGGGCGTTGAAGTCATTATTTATAGACCCGAACCCGGGTGATCTAACCATGTCCAGGATGAAGCTTGGGTAACACCAAGTGGAGGTCCGAACCGACCGATGTTGAAAAATCGGCGGATGAGGTGTGGTTAGGGGTGAAATGCCAATCGAACCCGGAGCTAGCTGGTTCTCCCCGAAATCTGTTGAGGCAGAGCGGTTGGTGTTCCAGACGGGGGGTAAAGCACTGATTCGGTGCGGGCTGCGAGAGCGGTACCAAATCGAGTCAAACTCAGAATACCCGTTGAAAAACCAACCAGTCAGACGGTGGGGGATAAGCTTCATCGTCAAGAGGGAAACAGCCCAGACCACCAGCTAAGGTCCCCAAATAACCACTAAGTGATAAAGGAGGTGGGAGTGCTAAGACAACCAGGAGGTTTGCCTAGAAGCAGCCATCCTTGAAAGAGTGCGTAATAGCTCACTGGTCAAGCGCTCCTGCGCCGAAAATGAACGGGGCTAAGTGGTTTACCGAAGCTGTGGACTTACTGAAAAGTAAGTGGTAGGGGAGCGTTCTGTATTGGGAGAAGCACTAGCGGCAAGCAGGTGTGGACAGTACAGAAGTGAGAATGTCGGCTTGAGTAGCGAAAATATGGGTGAGAATCCCATACCCCGAAACCCTAAGGGTTCCTCCGGCAGGCTCGTCCGCGGAGGGTTAGTCAGGACCTAAGGCGAGGCTGAAAAGCGTAGTCGATGGACAACGGGTCAATAATCCCGTACTCAATACAGGGGGGTGCAGAGGGACGGAGAAGGTCTGATCTAGCCGGAAGATGGTTACCGGTCTAAGCGTTCGAGGCGCTGAGGAAGGGAGAAAACCTTCCAAGCTAAGACGTGATAGGGAGCAGCTACGGCAGCGAAGTAGAATCGGATCCAGCTTCCTAGAAAAGCTCTAAACACCAATGTCTTGTATTGACCTGTACCCGAAACCGACACAGGTAGGGAGGTAGAGAATACCAAGGGGCGCGAGATAACTCTCTCTAAGGAACTCGGCAAAATGGCCCCGTAACTTCGGGAGAAGGGGTGCCACCAGAAATGGTGGTCGCAGTGAAGAGGCCCAGGCGACTGTTTACCAAAAACACAGGTCTCCGCCAAGTCGAAAGACGCAGTATGGGGGCTGACGCCTGCCCAGTGCCGGAAGGTTAAGGAAGTGGGTTAGCCAAAAGCGAAGCTCGCGACTGAAGCCCCGGTGAACGGCGGCCGTAACTATAACGGTCCTAAGGTAGCGAAATTCCTTGTCGGGTAAGTTCCGACCCGCACGAAAGGCGTAACGATCTGGGCGCTGTCTCGGAGAGAGGCTCGGCGAAATAGGAGTGTCTGTGAAGATACGGACTGCCTGCACCTGGACAGAAAGACCCTATGAAGCTTTACTATAGCCTGGAATTGGGTTCGGGCTTCGCTTGCGCAGGATAGGTGGGAGGCGTTGAGGGTTCCCTTGTGGGGGAATCAGAGCCAACGGTGAGATACCACTCTGGCGAGGCTAGAATTCTAACCTGAAGCCGTGACCCGGCACAGGGACCGTTTCAGGTGGGTAGTTTGACTGGGGCGGTCGCCTCCTAAAAAGTAACGGAGGCGCGCAAAGGTTCCCTCAGGCTGGACGGAAATCAGCCGATTGAGTGTAAAGGCAAAAGGGAGCTTGACTGCAAGAGAGACAACTCAAGCAGGGTGGAAACACGGCCTTAGTGATCCGACGGCGCTGAGTGGAAGGGCCGTCGCTCAACGGATAAAAGTTACTCTAGGGATAACAGGCTGATCTCCCCCAAGAGTTCACATCGACGGGGAGGTTTGGCACCTCGATGTCGGCTCATCGCAACCTGGGGCGGAAGTGGGTCCCAAGGGTTGGGCTGTTCGCCCATTAAAGCGGTACGTGAGCTGGGTTCAGAACGTCGTGAGACAGTTCGGTCCATATCCGGTGTAGGCGTAAGAGCATTGAGAGGAGCCTTCCTTAGTACGAGAGGACCGGGAAGGACGCACCGCTGGTGTACCTGTTATCGTGCCAACGGTAAACGCAGGGTAGCCAAGTGCGGAGCGGATAACCGCTGAAAGCATCTAAGTGGGAAGCCCACCTCAAGATGAGTGCTCTCACTAGGTTAACTAGGTAAGGTCACGGAAAGACGATCCGTTAAACAGGTGTTAGGTGGAAGCCCAGCGATGGGTGGAGCCGAGACATACTGATAGACCGAGGGCTTGACCTGTATTTAATTCTCAAGGTAGAGCCGGAATTTTCTTCACCGTTATGCAGTCTTCAGGGTTCTTTCCCCGACTGTCTTTCCTGGTGCTGTGAGCGCTGTGGCACCACTCCGACTCCATCCCGAACTCGGTAGTTAAACACAGCAGCGGCGACGATACTTTGGGGGTAACCCCAGGGCAAAATAGCTCAGTGCCAGGTTATTCTTCCTCAAAACCCCTTTTTACACAAAGGGGTTTTGTTGTTTTAAACGCTCAAGTTAAGTTGGTTTTTAATGAGTTGATCGTTTGCGATACATCAGTTCTAGTTGGCCACCATATTCTTGGATCAAGGCAATTTGTCGGCGATATAAGCCTCGGAATAGGTTAGTGAATAGCAGGGTAACGATCGCCACGACTAAGCCAACAGCAGTGGAAATTAAGGCTTCACTAATTCCTGCGGTTACGCCAAGATTGTCCATACCACCGAGGTCTCCAATACGCAGGGAAGAAAAAGCATGAATCAGGCCGAGAATGGTTCCCAATAAGCCCAGAAGAGGGGCAACCGTAATCACGGTTTCAAACAGAGTATTAAATCGCTTCAGGATGGGGATTTCTGCTTGTCCAGCACTTTCAAGAGCTAATCGAAATTCTTCTGGGGTAGGTTGATCGAGTTCTAGGGCAGCCAAAAAAATTCTGGCCAGAGGTAAATCTCGATTTTGATCTAATTTAATCAAAGTTGTTTTCACATCCTGACGATAGATCCGTAACACTTCTTGTGCCAATTGTTTTTGGCGGCGAGTAACCTGCCACCAAAACAGAAGACGTTCTAAGATCAAAGTAGTTGCTAGGAGAGAAAACCCTAACAACGGCACAATGACAATTCCACCAAAGGAAGATAGGTTATCGATCACGTTTAGCGAAGAAATGAGAAGCTAATTACCGGGAAAACGATCGATTTGAGCATAGCCACTAAAGAGTAGGTTTTTGCCTTGGGTTTCTAGGCGATTAATCCGCAAAGTGACTCCATCTAGGTTAAATCGATCTAGATCAACCATATCATTCAAGATGTCAGCCAGCACTTGGGTAAAAGATTGGGCACGATCGCACAGTTGTGGAGGAATGTTATCCGATTCAAATTGAGCATCACTAAATAGGATACGTCGGCGGCGTTCGACCCCTAACGTGGCTCTCATAGCGATGGGAATTAAATCCGAACTGCCCACATCTGTTTTAGCAAAGAGTCGAATTTGGTTGTTTGGGAGCAACTCAACCGAAACCTCCTTAAACGAAACCGGATGGCCTCCAGATAACTCCATCAAAGCCGGTTGATTCAGATTCTCCAAGCGTTTAGTCACCAATTTTGCCTGAAAAGATTGGTTAATGCCAGACTCAGACAGAGTAATTTGGGCAACGGCTTGAGTGGGTTGCTTCAGGCGCAATTTACCTGCCAGGAGAGCGCTAAAATCGAGGGCTACAGCGTCCGTCTGAAAAGACATCTCCTCCATTGGAAAATCATTACGAATGAGCAAACCGCGCCCGTGCATTTGTAAACCATCGATCGCCCCTTGTAGAAGTTTGCTGGATGGATAACAGCGAATAGACACCTCAATTGATTCACTACGGGTAAACAGATGACGAAGAGACTGGCTCGCCACGGTATTGAGGAGCTTCTCTCCCATATCTGTATTTCCAGGACTGCCAAAGAAACCGGTGACACCAGTAAACATGCTGTTTTTGAGTTAGATACAAGTTCTACACTCGATTAATGTAACAAACTGTAAAGAAACCGACAACCGGCTGACCTCTCGCTAGAGACCAATCTAGCTCTGAGGGCGGGTTTGGGCATCTGGGAATAGGACAAAGGGGTACTCTAGCGTCTTAAAGCCTGCGATCGAGGATAAAATCGTCAAGACTCAGGGCTTATTGGGGGGGGAATTCATCAAAAAATGTAAAAATCTTTATTAAGAATCAATTCAACACCTTGAGAATATTTTAAGGTTGAGGCAACCTAGTAGAAGAGAGGTAAGCCAGAATTGAGCAATTCATGGATTAGTTAAGTCCCATTCTAAGCATCTTCCGAGGGTATAACCATGCATACTTTAAATCACGATCTAGATACTAAACTTATAGAAGCGGATGGCCGATACCTAAATACACAAGAACTGTATTCCTTAGAGCAGTATTTTCAAAGCTATCAAATTCGGCTCAAGACCTATCAGCTTCTCAGTGAAAATAGTGAAAAACTGATTGTGAATACCCTCCGCAAATTTGCCCAAGCCTATCCAGAGTTGATCAAAAATCATGGCGCTCGATGCAAATACGATATGGGGTCTGTAATTCGTTACATTGCCTTGTCAATTCTGCGGAATGACGAGTTATTCTTCAAGGAACAAATGATGTTTTGGCTGGATACGATTTTAGTGGCGTATAAACGCAGTAGTCATTGTACGAGAGTTTACGACTATTTGCATAAAGAAGTCGATGACTTATTACCATCTGACTGTAGTAGCTTAGTCCATCCTTATATCAAAATTATCACCTTGATGTTGAACTCTCATGTTTAAGTAAACCCATCCTGTTGTGGAGGAAAATGAACCCATGAACTGCCCCCCTAAACCCATAACTGTGAGCCGCACTTCATCGCTTGAAGAACGGCAACAGGCACTTACCGCGCTGTATTACCAAGTATTAGAGCGTCAGCCCTATCAGTATGAACGCAAGGTTTTGCAGAAAGCTGAAGATCAGTTTTTACATGATAAAATTGGAGTGCGCCGGTTTCTAAAAGAGCTAGGTCATTCGTCAGTATATCTAGAGTCTTTTTATCACCGTTACTCCAATGTGAAGTTCTTAGAAATCTGCTTAAAACACTTTCTCGGTCGTGCGCCAAAGGATAAAGAAGAAATCCAGCACTATTCACAGATTTTAACGACGAAAGGTGTCGATCAGCTCATTACTGCCATTCTGGATTCAGAAGAATATCGAAAAGTTTTCGGTTGTTTTACGGTTCCTTATGCGCGATCGCAGAAATATTATCAATCTCCCCAATCTTACCTAGAGACCCAGTGGTTAAATGCCGAACATATTGGGCAACGGGGAACCGCTATTCCCACTCGCTATTGGCATGACTTGGGTTTGGTGTGTGATGCTGGAGTTTGTCATCCAGAAGCTGATGAAGTTCTCAATCCTCCCATTTCCAATGAAGTTGAACTAGCAGTTCAGAAGTTAGTCAAGTTAATTGAATCTGAACAAGGGCAAAAAGCTTTAGCCTCTGTTTCCCCTCAAAAGCTGGAGAAATTACGGGCAGTGATTGGTTAATGATTCTCAATTGTTCTGCCTCTATAACTCAAACCTGCTTGGGCAGGTTTTTTTCTGTGTAGATAAATAATTCGATCGCTATCCTAAATTTGTTATCACAGAGGAGATCCTTTCATTTTTGAGTATGCCCTCATGCCTAAACGCGCAACCCAGTGGATCTCCAGCCTGATCTTATCTTCACTTATATTCACTCTGATTTTAGTCACCAGTGATTTAAGCTGGAGTCTATCCCCTAAGATCAAAGCATCTTCAGATCGACAAGAGTTAATCAAAGTGGTTAACCATCTAGAGCAGATGTGGAAAGAAGAATTTAGCAACTACTTTCAATCCCCTGCTAGAGATACCCAAGGGCTGCAAGCACCAGAAATTGTCCAGTTTCTAGCTCAGAAGGAGAAAGAAACGGGAAAAACGCCAGCCCTTCTGTATATCCATCCGATGCCGGAAAAGCTAGAGTTGCTGTTGATTGCGGCTCAGGGTAATCTGACGTATCGTCAGATTCCAGAAGCTTCTAGGAGTAATCTGGTGAAGATAGCGGATGAATTTCGCTCTACAGTGACGAATCCGCGATATCTTCGCACGAGGCGATATGAATCCTCAGCGCAACAACTCTATGAGTGGATTATTCGCCCCATAGAAGCCGAGTTGGAGAGGGAAGGGATCGATACTTTACTGTTATGTACGGGGAAGGGATTAAGATCGGTTCCGTTTGCCGCCTTATTGGATGGGGAGCAATTTTTAGTGGAAAAATATAGCTTGGCGATGATCCCGGCGTTTAACTTAATGACGGTGGGAACAGATAACCCTGAAAAGACGCAAATTTTGGCCATGGGAGCTTCGGAATTTAAGGATTTAGCGCCGCTACCGGCAGTGGCTCTAGAATTAGAATTACTCCGTGAGGGGATGGTGCAGGGAGAAAATGCCTGGGAAAGTCGAGCTTTTTTGAATGAGGAATTTACGTTAGAGAATTTAAAAGCTCAATTGCAAGCCCAGGATTTTGATATTGTTCATTTAGCTACCCATGCAGAATTTCAGCCGGGACAGCCGAATCAATCCTATATTCAATTTTGGGATACTCAGCTTACCCTGGATCGGATGCGTCAACTGCCCTTGGATGATCCGCCTTTGGATTTACTGGTGTTGAGTGCTTGTCGGACGGCTATTGGCGATCCTGAAGCGGAATTAGGGTTTGCGGGATTAGCTTTTGAAAGTGGGGTACAGTCTGCTCTAGCGAGTCTTTGGTATGTGAGTGATGGGGGAACGTTGGCGCTGATGAGTGAATTTTATCAGCAGTTACCTAGGGTTTCGATGAAAGCGGAAGCGTTGCGCCAAGCGCAACTGGCTCTGTTGCGAGGAGAGGTGAGTTTGGGCGATCGCCAATTGCGAGGAAGTCGGGGAGCGGTACAACTCCCTTCAGAGTTAGAGAATTTGGCTATTGATAATCTAGCAGCTCCATTTTATTGGTCGGCGTTTACGCTAATTGGTTCTCCTTGGTAGACAGAGGGTAAGGTTGATCGGCCAGAATAGGAAGAGATTACAATTTAAGTGGAGAATATGCTGATGATATTTAGATCTCAACGGAAACGGTGGGTTGCGTTGGCTCTGGCAACCGTGCTGCTTGTATCGGGTTGTGCGGGTAGTACGGGATCGTCTTCTTCGAGTAATCCTCAAGGGAATACGACGACTCAAACTCAACCCCAGAAGACTTCAGGGGGGACGAGCCAACGGAATCCGGCTCCAGCAGTGAGTCAGGAGGCACTTCCAGGTTCTAGTTTTAACCGCTTTTTTCCCAAGTCTGGGGATGGGTATGAGGTGGTTGCGGCTCAGGAGAAAAAGGGGTTTTCTGAGTATAAGCTGAAGCAGGGAGGAACAGATAGGGCGGTTTTGTCGATTTCCGATACGATGAGTTTACCTGCGGCTCGGAAAAAGTATGAAAATAGTAGTCAGAGGATTGGGGGATTTCCTGCGGCAAGCCAGGGGAGCAATATTACGGGGGTTTTGGTGGCGGATCGGTTTCAAGTAAAAGTCCAATCCCGCGATCAGTCTTTTACGGAGAGCGATCGCCAGGTTTGGCTGCAAAAGTTTGATTTGCAAGGGTTATCCAGACTGAAATAATGGGGGATTTAGGGGCGGATTGCACCGCCTCTGGAATCTCCTATCTATCCTTGAACAGGAATGAAAATGATGAATTTGGCGGCACTGGAACAGACGGTAGCATCAATGTTGAATCCTCAAGTGGCTGCTCCCGGTGCGGGGGAGGTGGTTGAGGGGCTGTTGGCTTGGGAAAAGCTGGCGAAAAAGCAGAAAGCGCCCTATGGCTTCGAGCAACTCACAGGGGCTTGGCGCTTGTGTTGGATTACGGGGGAAAAACAGGGGCGATCGCTCAATTTAACCCAAATGAAGTTAGCACAACTCCTGCTGCGATGGATTCCGATTCAGTTGGTTTATCGTCCTTTACCCCATTTCGACGGACTCGATCCAGATCGATTTGAAGCAGGAGAAGTCGAAAATCGGATTCAAATCGGCTTGTTTACCCTAGTCGTTTTCGGCCCTGCTAAACATTTAAAGTCTAATTCTATTCTAGCATTTGACTTTACCACTATGCAAGTCAAATTTTTCGATAAAATCCTCTTTTCTACCCTAATTCGCAACGGCGAAAACCGCAATGCTCGATTCTATGGTGCGCCTATCCGCGAGCTGGCTTTTTTCAACTATTTTTTAGTTCAACAGAACCTGATTGCTGCTCGCGGGCGCGGGGGTGGGTTAGCCCTTTGGGGGCGAATTCAGGAATAAGGACTAGGAGAATTCTAGAGGAAAAACTCTCCTTTAGCGATGGGGATGACTGAACCTCCCACTTCAACAGAAATCTTTTCTTGAGTCCGTTTTGCTCTCAGGCGTAACAGGGAGGGGCGATTGATTTCATAGCCTTGTTCTACCCGCACATTAATCTCCTCAGTTCCTAAATAATTATGTTCGACTAAATAGCCTGCAAAACAGCCATTAGCGCTCCCGGTTGCTGGATCTTCAGGAACCCCTAAATAGTCGGCAAACATGCGAGCGCTAAAAGTGTTTTCGGGATGTTTGGTTTCTGGAGAAAACACAAAAATCATTTTTACCGGTTTATCTTCTATAAACTCGTAATAGAGAGACGGTTGAATTCGACATTGTTTGAGGGTGGCTTGCGTTTTCAGGGGAACAATCACAAAGGGAGTACCAGTAGAAACTGTTTGGATGGGAAAGCGATCGTCAATATCTTGAGGTTCTAGACTTAAAATAGGGGCAATTTCTTCCCTAGAATAAGTTTCGGTAAATTCTGGAGGATTTTGCGTCATCCATAAAACCTCTGAACCCTGATTCTCAGCTTGCCAATGGACAGGAATTTGTCCAACTTTGAGGTTTAAGGTGACTTGATTAATGGCTGAATCAAGAATCACTTGCTGGATAATATAGGCAGTTCCTAGGGTAGGGTGTCCTGCAAAGGGGAGTTCTTGGGCTGGAGTAAAGATGCGGACTGGGTAGCCGCCATTTTCCGGGCGATCGCCTAAAATAAATGTAGTTTCTGAAAAGTTGATTTCCTTGGCGATAGTTTGCATGGTTTCCGTCGTCAAATCTCCCCCGTTGAGGATGACAGCTAATTGATTACCGCTATAGGGTTTCACGGCAAAGACATCAACAATATAAAAGGGAACAGAAGCCATGGAAAGTTAGATGAGTATGGGATGGTATTTTAGTTTATCAAAAATTTAACGTCTAAAACCACAAAGCTATGAATCGAACTTCAGTCTATTGGAAAAGAAGCCTACAAGTCCTTCTCGGCATTGTTCTTGCTGTCATTATTGGGCTAGTCAGTGGGCGTTTCTGGAGTGCTTCAGCCTTTGAAGTGCGTCTGTTACACACCAACGATCATCATGCCCATTTAGAACCGGTGGAAATGGGAGAAAACGGGACATTAGGGGGAATTTCTAGGCGCAAAACTTTGATCGATCAACTCAGAGAAGAAAGCGCGATCGCCAATCAACCTGTATTAGTCTTAGATGCGGGGGATGTATTTCAGGGGACACTCTATTTTAACACCTATCAAGGGCAAGCTGACAGTAAATTTTATAATGCTTTAAACTATGATGCCATGACCCTGGGCAATCATGAATTCGATCGGGGACAAGAGGTGTTAGCAAAATTTATTCAAGGGAGTAATTTTCCCCTAGTTTCAGCGAATCTCAAAATTGCTTCTGACTCTCCTCTGTCTGGGTTAGTCAAACCCTGGACTATTCTGGAAAAAAACAGGCAAAAAATTGGGATTTTGGGACTGACTACTCCAGAAACTATGAGTATGGCAGAAGTTGGGGAAGGAGTGGAATTTTTAGATCCAGTTCTAGCGGCAAAACAAGCCGTGACTGAGTTAACCCAGCAAGGAATTAATAAAATTATTGCCCTTACCCATTTGGGAATTACCGAAGATCTGGAATTAGCCCAGAAAGTGGATGGGATTGATGTGATTATTGGCGGTCATTCTCATACGAGAGTGGGAGATATGTCAGAGGCAAGTTATCCCTATCCTATCGTCGAAAAAACACCGAATGGTCAACCGATTTTAGTTGTCACTGCTTGGGAATGGGGAAAATATTTAGGGGATTTAGATATTACGTTTAATCGCCAGGGAAATCTCCAAAACTGGCAGGGAAATCTTCATCCTGTGAATGCAGAAATTACGAATAATTCTCAATTTGAGGGCATTTTAGCAACTTTAGCTCAACCGATTGACCAAATGAAGGCTAAAGTGATTGGGAAAACTCTGGTTAAACTGAATGGAGATCGCCCGGATATTCGCCAAGAACAAACTAATTTAGGAACTCTTTTAGGAGAGGCATTACTAGCAAAAACAGCCCTTAATAATACTGAAATTGCGATTACTAATGGGGGCGGAATTCGGGGGAGTATTGCAGCCGGAGAAATTACCATCGGTGATGTTTTAGAAGCCTTTCCATTTTCCAATACGGTGATTGAAGTAGATTTAACGGGAAAACAGATTAAAGAGCTGTTGGAATATGGGGTGAGTCAAGTGGATAAGCTCGATGGTTGTTTTCCTCAAGTGGCAGGACTGAAAGTAGATTGGCAAGCGGATTTACCCGTTGGCTCGCGGATGATTAGTATCGAAACTCGACAAGCAGATGGCTCTTATGTTCCCCTGAATTTAGAGCAAACCTATCGGGTAGTCACCTCTAGTTTTCTATTCAAAGGAGGAGATGGATATAGCCTATTTTCTGAAGGCAAAAATATGATGGATACGGGATATTTAATTTCTGATACTCTGATAGAATATATCCGCAATCGCGATGTCATTTAGCTCGAATTTCAAGTTTGAAGTTTCAAAACCTAATAGAGATTTCGATAGATTTCAAGATTGAATCCTTGGCCCACTCGTGTAGTCAAGTATGGAGTTTCAAAACCTAATAGAGATTTCGCCAAAAGTAAGACAAAACATTCCCCCTTTTTTCCGTGGGAAAAGGGAGCAGGGGGAAGAGAGTAAACATCACCTATGACAACTTCATCGCCAACTCCGCCAACTTTTTCCCCAAAGTTTTTACCGATTCCTGCTGCCGTTCATCCTTCAATTTTCCCTCACCATCAAACTGTTCAAAGGCATTGGGAATCGTCTTTTGATCGGGTAAAACTATCACACCAATATTCTCCAAAATTGCCCGTAAATGCACCAATCCCCTTAAACCCCCTAAACCTCCAGGGGAAATACTCATAATGGCTGCCACCTTACCTTGAAAACAACTGAGCGCCAAAGGGGGTTCATCCGGTTCAGAACGGGACACCCAATCAATGGTATTTTTCAATAAACCGGTAATCGAGCTATTGTATTCTGGAGAGGCAATTAACAACCCGTGATGGGACTTAAATAACTGCTTCAAAGCTACAACCGACTCAGGGAAGCCTTCTTTTTCTTCTAAGTCTTGGTCATAAATCGGCATCGGGTAGTCCCGCAAATCAATAAACGTCACTTCTGCGCCCGCTTGGGTGGCTCCTTGAGCTGCAATTTTCACCAGTTTTTTATGGAAAGATTCCTGGCGAGCGCTACCGGCAAAGGCGAGAATTTTAGTTGAATTAGCCATGATTCATTCAGTAAAAAATAAGGGGTTAACAGTTGCGCTCATTCCTCTACCCCTTCTTCCGCAGGAGAGGGATATAGGGAGAGGCAGATAAGCAGAGGGCATTAACAGAAACTACGCCAAATCAAACAGCAGGAACTCGGAGGATTCTTGGGCTTGTAAATTCAAGGTTTGGGTATGGGCGATCGCCGCCCCATCTCCAGTTGCCAATACTGTACCATTAATTGACAGTTTCCCGCGAATCATTTGTATCCATCCATAACGCTCTGGGGCAAAATCATAAGATAACTTTACTCCTGGATCTAACACTGATGCAAACAATTTTGCATCTTGATGAATCACCACGGAACCCTCCTCTCCATCCGGAGAAACCAACAATCGCAGTTGATTTTGTTTCGATTCTGGACTAAAATATTGTTGTTGATAACCTGGAGTTAACCCCTTTTCATTCGGTAAAATCCAAATCTGCAAGAAATGGGCATCATCCTGTTTAGAGTGATTATACTCGCTATGGGTAACCCCCATTCCTGCGCTCATAATCTGGATCTCTCCCGGATGAATCACCGAGCCATTGCCCATGCTGTCTTGATGCTCTAAAGCACCATCAATCACATAGGAAATGATTTCCATATCTCGGTGGGGATGGGTTCCAAAGCCAGAACCTCCCTTAATTCGGTCTTCATTAATGACCAAAAGATGGCGAAATCCCTGATACTTTGGATCGTAATAATTGGCAAAGGAAAAAGTATGATTAGAATTCAACCATCCATGGTTAGCATAGCCTCGTTCTGAGGATTGACGAACTGTGATTTGGGGGGTTTGTAGGGGTGTATGAACCATAATCTAACCTGTGAACTCAACCATCAATTCTGAGTGTAATCCAGCTCAACTGAGCCTGTAAAGACGGCACTTCAAAGTGCCCTAGTACCCAAAAAGTAACGATGTACAGTCCCCTTGAGTCTTCAACCCGCCTAACCTGTGCCGTAGAAACCACGATCAAAGTGATTGGGGGACGGTGGAAAGTCTTGATTTTGCGCGAGCTGTTCTCTGGAGTAAAACGCTTTGGAGAGCTACAACGAGCTATTTCTGGAGTGACGCAGAAAATGCTCACTCAACAATTGCGAGAAATGGAAGAAGATGGCCTAATTGAGCGCGTGGTTTATGCTCAAGTACCGCCAAAAGTTGAGTATTCTTTAACGCCCACAGGAGAGAGTTTAAAACCGGTTTTAACAGCGATGCATGATTGGGCTATTCAGTATATGGACAATTAACAATGAACAATTAACAATTAACAATGCAGACAGAACTTCTACAATCGGGTTTCTTCTAAGACTTCCAGAACTAACTTAGGCAATAACTTATCCTTAAACCAGATAATGGGAATGGGACAATCTTGTATTTTAACCCCAGCTTTTTCCAGATTTAAGCGGTCAGAGATTGCTAAAATTAACGCTTTATCATCAATATAGTTGACTTGATAAAATTTTTTCTGTAAATAACTCGGTCGCCAATACCCTACAATTTCCAATAAAACCGATCGCCCATCGGGATGAACAAAGCGAAAATCGGGAATCATCACACTACCAGGGATGGGGATTAAATCCACTTCTCGCTCTAAAGACCAATCGGTTTTCTGCTTTTCCCAGCGATCGGCAAAGGCAGATTCAATCATACTATCATAAGGTTTTCCGGGGGGATAATGACTGACTAACTGACATTGGGAATCTAAAGAAAATTTACCCTGTTTGGGTGCGCCGGTGTAGAAATCGCGGGTTTGTAAATTCGCTTCGATGCTCCATTTGGTAACATGCAGGAGAGCGGGAATTAACTTAGCTAAAGCGAGTCCATAGCGCGTACTGACCTGGAGTAAACTGGAGGGCCCATCAATAGTAATGGTAAATCCATGGTCAGCATCGCCTTCAATGTAAGACATGAGTTGAAACAGTTTTAAGTAGCGAAATAAGAGCTTATATTCTCCGGGAACATTGCGATGGGCATTAATTTTAATATGGGTGGCACGATAAAAGACTCCTTGCACTTGGGAGAGGTTATAGCGATGCAAAAGTGACTCCGGTTCTGGGGGATCGAATTGGGTTAAGATGCGATTTTCGATTAAGTCAGCATAGAGTCCTTGACGCAGTTCATCCGTCACGACTTCGCGCTTGAGTTCTTGGCTCAAACTGTGGGCAACTTGGGTTAAAGTTTGTTCTGTCCAGTCGAGTCCCGGCCGACCTTGGGCTGCTGCGGCAAAGATGCGCTCTCTGAGTAGGGGAGGGTCGAGGGGGCTGATAATTTCAAAGGTGGAAAAGCTATTTTTGAGTAAATGAGCAAGTCCGCGCTTGATGCGAAAATCGGGGCTTTCCCCTTCAAACTCTTGTAAGCTGCGATCGAGATCTTTTTGTGGTTTTCCAATATGATCTTCAAAACAGGCGATTAAATCGGTAGCTATGCCTATCCAATAGCGGTCTAGTTTGAGTCTTTTGGGAATAATAGTTTCGCCGCTATAGCGATAAATGAGTAATTCGCTCGGTAGCATGATCAATTAAAAATTAAAAATTAAAAATTAAACATCCTATTCCCTATTCCCTCGTCCAAGAATCCAATTCACGCCATCGGCTAAATCTGTGGCGATATAATCGGGTCGAGTATGGTGCTGATAGTCTCCAGAGAGTACCTGGGAACCATAGCCGGTTTGGACTAAAATTCCTTGACATCCGGCATTATGGGCCATGTCTACATCGGTGGCTTTATCGCCGACGACAAAACTAGAACTGAGGTCTAAATCATGTTCCCAAGCGGCTGCAACTAACATGCCGGTATTGGGTTTGCGCCAGGTACTCCATCGGGCGAATTCCGGGTCAATTCCGCCTTCTGGGGGGCTGAGATAGGGACAAACATAGAGGGCATCTAAGACGGCTCCAGCTTGGGTTTCTAGGAGGCTACAGAGGCGCTGATGGAGGGCATCTATATGATCCATTCCATAGTACGATCGCGCCGGCCCCGATTGATTGGTCACCAGACAACAGAATAGGTTTTGGTCATTTAACCGGCGCACAGCTTGAGCGACACCGGGTATCAGGTTGAGATCTTCTACTCGATGGATGTAGCCAACTTCTTGGTTTAGGACTCCATCGCGGTCTAGAAATACTGCGGGTTTGCTCATGGGAATGGGGGGATGGGGGAATGGGGGAATGGGGGAATGAATTAACCTTACCAAGACGTACCAATCATCGTAAACGCTGCCCAATAATAGGGGTGAGTCCCGACTGTCCAACGCTCGGAGATCGCCCCCTAGCGTTTCCAGAAGGTAAAATAGATACAGCACACCAGGAGCCAGACATGACACTCAACGAACTCTTGCCAGCCATTCATCAACTCAACCCGACCGACAAGCAAAAATTATTCCAGATTCTCGATCGCGAACTGCACCCAACCCCCCCCACAACAGCCCCAGAACTTCAACCCGAAAACTTTCAAAACGAGGGCCAGTGGCTCATCGCCGTCTTTGAGCGACACTTCAGCGAGATCGAACCGGGGGAAATTCCCATAGAGCCACGGGAACCTATCCGAGTTGACGAAACCCTGTTTAACGAACCATGAAAATCATTCTCGATACCAACGTCATTTCAGAACTCATTCAGCCAATGGGTTCCAGTATGATCCGCGAATGGTTAGTCAGCCAAAACGGTGCATCACTGTACACAACGAGCATTACCCAAGCCGAGATTCTTTATGGTATTCAAATACTCCCAGAAGGACAGCGACGACAGAAATTACTCCATGGAGCATCGATCGTCTTTGAACATTACTTGCTAGAGCGAATTTTAGCATTCGATCGAAAAGCTGCTGAACTTTATTCCCAAATAGGAGCTAACCGCAAACAACTCGGTCGCCCCATCTCACAATTTGATGCACAAATTGCCGCCATTTGCCGAGTTCACCAGGCAACATTAGCAACCCGCAACATCCGCGACTTTTTGGATTGTGGAATTGATTGGGTTAATCCGTGGGAAGCAAAGCGATGAATTTCCCCTCTATTCTTCCCTATTCCCTAGCGCGAAGTACCTCTGCCCTCTCCCTTCGGCTTTCCCCAGGGCAGGGTCTGCGGGAGCGTCGCTCTGAGCGAAGTCGAAGAGGGCTGGGAGATGAGGGCAAACGATAGAGAGCTAACTGCCTAAGATTTTCTCCAGTACCATTTGGGGGGTAATATCTGCCATTTTGCCCGTAGGGGAGGAAATACCGATATATTTATCACTGGCAGGGAGTAATTTTTGCGGGTCTGTGGGGCCAAAGAGGGCAATGGTAAAGGTTTTCACGGCTACAGATAAGTGCATGGGGGCACTATCGGTACAGAGCATGAGATTGGCATTGGCAATCATGGCAGCTAGTTTACCAATATCGGGGGGTGAGGTGACTTTTAAGCTGGGACTTCCTTGGATGAGTTGGCTCACCAGGGCTTCATCTTCGGGGCCTTTCAGCACAACCAGGGGTAAATTGGGTTGTTGCTGGCTGAGGGTTTGGAGAATTGCTTGCCATTTGGCGACAGGATAGATTTTATCAATGCCTTTGGTTTGGGCTAGTTGGCTCGACCCTCCATGAATTAAAACATAACCTCCTTCGCCGATGCCGAGTTTTTGTTGCTCTTGTTCAGCCCATTCAATGTCTTTTTTGGGGACGCTGAGGGAGAGTTCTGGACAGGGGCCGGTGATGTTGAGACCTTGGAGCAGGTCATAGTACATATGGGCGGCGTATTGCTCGGTTTTGAGGGGAATGGGGTTAGAGAGGAAAATAGACCCAGGGCCTTGATAGCTGATGCGGTTGGGAATACCGGTGAGCCAGAGGAGCAGGCCTACGGCCCAGCGTTGACCGAGAGAGATGGCGACTTCGTATTCGCGATCGCGTAAAATACCCAATAAATTCCCCCAGTCTGCGGGGGAGTTGCGGTCTTTGAAGTCAAAGGCAAAGATATTATTGATGGACTGACTGACGCGGTAAGCTCCCTTCGAGCGAGGTTCGACGATGACATCGATTTCAGCTTTGGGATAGGATTGTTTCAGGCGATCGAGCGTCGGGAAAAACAAGATTTGATCGCCAATGCCACCAGGAACAAGGGCTACTACTTTCATGACCTTCTGTAGAATGTATGAACGATTGCATTGTATAGCGGTTTCTGGTGGTATTGGGTAATCAATAGTGAATAATGAATAATTGATAACTCCTGTGACGGGGCCCCACTCCCCCACGCCCCCATTCCCCCATCAAACATTAACTGCCAATCCCCCAATGTCACCCTGGCACACCCACGCACCCCAATAATACGGATGGGCTAGGGGGCACTCTTCATCTGCGTAATTTCTCCCTATTCTCTGTAAAATTTCCTGTAAAATTTCCTGCCCCAACTGCGACTGGCGCAACTCCCCCGCCGTCACCCTGCGGACATCAGACTGAGCCGTAGCCAGGGCTGCGTTCCTTCCCAAACCTTGGTCGAGGGCGTGGAAAAAGCGTTCCATTAGATACGCCGTAGCCCTGGCAGGAACCGACCACAGGCTCATAACCAGGGTTTTTGACCCAGCGACCACAAACGCCCGGCGTAAGCCAAATACGCCCTCCCCAGAGGCCACCTCACCCAGTCCCGTTTCGCAGGCCATCAGGAGGCTCAGTTCATTGCCCCACAGGTCTAAGGACGCGAAATCCAGAGCAAACAGAATCCCCTTCATCCCCTCTGGGAGCGGCTTACCCTGGTTCCAGGCATTCGCTCCCGCTAGGGCAACCCCCGCCCGATGCATGGCATCCTCCGCATCTTCCCCATCTAGGCGGCTGGGGGGATGGTCGTTGAGGTAGGCTTGGATTTTGGGGGTGAGAGCGCGGAGCTGTTGGCTAATTTGGGGACTATCAGCCTCGAAGTATTGGGCGAATTCTTCGACCACTTCCAATAGGCGCGGGTTCATTAAGTTGGGATGTTTCTCAAAGAGTTGGGTTTCTTGTCCTGCATCAGCTACGAGTAATTTTTGAACCAACTGAATATAAGGCTTTCGTCCCGTGCGGGCGAAGCCGTGGGTGGCAATAACCAGGATACGAGGACAGGGGCTATGGGTGAGACGAGTAGACACCGCCTCCTTATCCAGATAGGGTTGCGTCTTCAGCCGTTCAGCCGCTTGGCGACCAAAAATATCCGTTCCCACCGCACGGTTAAACCCGGAAAGCGTCGCCAGGGTTTCCACTCCCAACTTGCCCTGAGCCATTCCGGTTCCCTGAGCCATTCCCGCGCCCTGAGCCATTCCCGTTCCCTGAGCGGAGTCGAAGGGAACCCCATCCCAGTTGTAGTCAGGGTCAGCTAGAATCGTTGCCGGACAGACATTCAGCTTACGCTTCGGTAGCTGGCGCGGCAGCAGGTCGCGTCCTGAACTCAGATAACTCATACTATATCTATTGCCTAGATAAGACCTATCTCCCCTCGCCCGTGGGAGAGGGGCTGGGGGTGAGGGCATCGGCAAAATCTGGAACGGCAGCACATTCAGTTCACCATCCGGAGCCAGGAACCAGTGGGAAGCCTCAGCCAACGCCTCAGTTAACGGTTGACAGAGAACCTGATAGACTTGCTCTTCCGTCTGCAACTGTTCCCTTGCTTTCTGCTCCCGCTCCTTTTTCTTCTGCTCCAAAAACTCTGGTGTAGGACGCGCCAGGTTATCCCCTGGGCCAGTGAAATAGCTGCGAAACTGGGTAATCAACTCGTCGAGAGCCTCCGCTTCTCCCAAATCAATTAACCGCACCTGCTCCGGTTGATGAGCCATCACCGTAAACGCCAGATAGCGCTCCTCCTGCCATTTCTTGCCTTTTTCTGCACCGAAATCATAGCGTTGGAAGCGGACAAACTCCACCAGTGCCGAGCCTTCTGGCAGTTGCTCGGCCACCACTTGCCGGTCGATGGTTTGTAGATTCAGTTGCAGTTCCGGGATTTCCTGCGCCAGTTGTCTTTCCAGGCTTTCCGCTTGCGCTTGCAGGCCTTTGAGGCGCTGGCGATAACTGTCTCGCTGTTGTCGGTAAACCTCTGGGTCAATCTGGAAAGCGGGTGGGGTATACGTCGCTTCCCGCAGTTGCTCCAGAGCCTCTTGCCACTGACGGAACAGAGCAGCCACCCTTTCTCCATAGTGCCCCCCATGGATAGCCGCACTCTGAGCTGTCAGAGCAGCCATCGTCAGGGACTTGCGGCGCAACAGGGCATCGAGGGCAGCCCCCACCGCTTCCTGGCTCTGGGCGAGATGCTGGGAAATGAGACTCAGGAATAAATCATAGGTTGCCCGGTTGGATTGCAGATAGTCCCGGCGCTCCCGGTCAGAATGGGTGCTGAAGATATAGCGCAGTCGGTTTTGTTCGCACTCTAGAGCGGCTTGGAATTGCTGCAACGCTTCTGGGTATCTGCCTTGAGACTCGTACAACCCTGCCAGGTTGTTCAGGTGGGTGGCAAGGGAGGGATGGTTTTTGGGCAGGGCGATGCGGACTATCTCAAGAGCTTCTTGGTACAGGGGTTCCGCTTCTGGGTATCTGCCTTGAGACTCGTACAACCCTGCCAGGTTGTTCAGGTCGGTGGCAAGGGAGGGATGGTTTTTGGGCAGGGCGATGCGGTCTATCTCAAGAGCTTCTTGGTACAGGGGTTCCGCTTCTGGGTATCTGCCTTGAGACTCGTACAACGCTGCCAGGTTGTTCAGGTGGGTGGCAAGGGAGGGATGGTTTTTGGGCAGGGCGATGCGGTCTATCTCAAGAGCTTCTTGGTACAGGGGTTCCGCTTCTGGGTATCTGCCTTGAGCCTTGTACAACCCTGCCAGGTTGTTCAGGTGGGTGGCAAGGGAGGGATGGTTTTTGGGCAGGGCGATGCGGACTATCTCAAGAGCTTCTTGGTACAGGGGTTCCGCTTCTGGGTATCTGCCTTGAGACTCGTACAACCCTGCCAGGTTGTTCAGGTCGGTGGCAAGGGAGGGATGGTTTTTGGGCAGGGCGATGCGGTCTATCTCAAGAGCTTCTTGGTACAGGGGTTCCGCTTCTGGGTATCTGCCTTGAGACTCGTACAACGCTGCCAGGTTGTTCAGGTGGGTGGCAAGGGAGGGATGGTTTTTGGGCAGGGCGATGCGGTCTATCTCAAGAGCTTCTTGGTACAGGGGTTCCGCTTCTGGGTATCTGCCTTGAGCCTTGTACAACCCTGCCAGGTTGTTCAGGTGGGTGGCAAGGGAGGGATGGTTTTTGGGCAGGGCGATGCGGTCTATCTCAAGAGCTTCTTGGTACAGGGGTTCCGCTTCTGGGTATCTGCCTTGAGACCGGTACAACCCTGCCAGGTTGTTCAGGTGGGTGGCAAGGGAGGGATGGTTTTTGGGCAGGGCGATGCGGTCTATCTCAAGAGCTTCTTGGTACAGGGGTTCCGCTTCTGGGTATCTGCCTTGAGACTCGTACAACCCTGCCAGGTTGTTCAGGTGGGTGGCAAGGTCGGGATGGTTTTTGGGCAGGGCGATGCGGACTATCTCAAGAGCCTCTTGGTACAGGGGTTCCGCTTCTGGGTATCTGCCTTGAGACTCGTACAACGCTGCCAGGTTGTTCAGGTGGGTGGCAAGGTCGGGATGGTTTTTGGGCAGGGCGATGCGGACTATCTCAAGAGCCTCTTGGTACAGGGGTTCCGCTTCTGGGTATCTGCCTTGAGACCGGTACAACAGAGCCAGGTTGTTCAGGCTGGTAGCTGTGTTTTCATGCCCATTTCCCCACCGCTCCCGCGCTAGTTCTACCGCTCTCTCTGCTAGGGGAAGGGCTGCTGCATATTGTCCCTGTTGGTACAGTTGTACGATTTGCTGGTTTAGTGATTTCCACCTTAAGGGCTGGATGATCTTTTTAAACCACTGTTGGACAGGCTTGATGAATTTGCACATTCGTTGTTCATCCATGGTTCAATTAACAATTAACAATTAACAATTAACAATTTTCAGGTCGGCGACAGCAGCAGATGTTGAAGTCCCTCTCCCGTGAGAGAGGGATTTAGGGAGAGGGATTTTCCGCAAAGCGGACATGAAAGGGAGAGGGCTAATACACCTCATATTCCGTATACAATAACCGTCCTTTCGTCGCCTTGCCCACATAATCCAACACCTGCTCTAACTGCGTCGGTTGCAACACCAACGCCTCCTGGCGGCTTTGCTCCAACCACTCAAACCCAGGACTCCCTGGAGTCAGCAGCGCCAACCACTGCTCCTTACCCACCTCCGTTGCGGCAAATGTTGGATGGGGTGCTTTCTCTTGGGGAAACTGATGCACCCCATCCTTAAGCAGACTTTGCGGCGCATACTCCGACGGACACAAACACACCACCGTCCCATTCGGTTCCTGCTCCAATAGGGTTAGATGAGTCGATTCTGCTACCGTCATCTCCAACTTTAACTCGCTGCCCTTCTTCACCCGCTCCACATAACGCTGAGAAGAGGAATGACGTGCCCCCAAGTGACTCACCTCGGCCTGTGCAGGTACTTCAAGAAACCCCATTTGCTGCGTCGGTTGCGCCTTCTGCCTAAGCATCTCCCATAACCAGGGTTCATACTTCGTTTGCTCCAACCATTCGCGCACCTTCAGCCAAAGCTTTTTACCATTCTCTTGATACGGATACCTCGCCTTTTTCAGAGCCTTGGTAACGTTTTTCCCCCAATGATTTTTCCGCGCAGCTTCAGTATCGATCGAAGATAAAAACAATTCATCCCACTGCTTCGTTAAGTTATCTTTACATAACCGCGTCTTAAAGACAGCAGCCGCAGTCGGAGAAAGGTTCAGGTTCGTCGCCACACTCTCCAGAAACTCCATTTCATAGCGTTCTGGAATCTTGATAGAATTCACTACCTTTACATTAAGTTCTTCCATAACGTTCACCTCTATCTTGTCGGTTTCCATAGCCTTATTATAGAGATTGTGCCGAGCAAAAACAGGGATTTCTTCAGAACGGAGACATTTTGAGACATTTTGAGACAATTGGAGATATCCAGAGACAAAATACGACAATTGAGACAATTAAAGATGTTCAAAGACAAGCTAAGACAATTGATAAAAACGCGCCTTTTTCTTTAAAAACAAGTAGACAAAAGTAGACATAACTATTAAATCAATCTGATATCTTAAAGGTGTCGAGTTTAGGAGACTCCAGTTATGGAGAAAACGGCACTATTACCCTCCCCAAAGCGCTGTAATGGCAAGATTAACTTGATCCCATGCGCCAATCATCCTCACTTTCCTGAGTTTTTTGGGGAGTTGGTTCAAGATCCTGAAGTCATGCGGCATATCGGGAAACCGATTAAAGATCAACGTCTCCTTGAGGAGAAAGTACAAGAACATTGTAATAATCCCCACGCATTCGTTGTTACTGAAGAAAATCCTCTTGAGCCAAAAGGTATTGTTGCGGTACGCCAATCTAAGGAGGAAGGTTATCTTTCGATTGAGTGTTCTTGCTGTAACCAAATTCGGGAGCAAAGGCTAGGAGATATCTTCCAAATTAGCTATCGAATCCACCCCCAATCCCAAGGCAAAGGCATTTGTACCCAAGCCACTTCTCAGCTTATAGAGTGGGCTTTTCGGGAGTGGAATTTACCCAGTTTAGCAGCGTTAATTCAGCTCGAAAATTATGCCTCAATCAAGGTAGCCCGGAAACTGGGTTTGCAGTTGGTGGGGACATTCCTGTATAGCGGCAATTTATGGGAATACCATAAAATCACGCAAGCCCAGTATCTTGCTGCTCGCGGTTTTTAATTCAACAAAAAACCTTAAGCCGAAATTTCGACTTAAGGTCACACACTAATTTTCAACACTATTATGTTATCACTCAAACTCAATGGCTTTGATGCCATCAGCGAAAGCCTGTATCGAAAGGGTTGGGTCTCCCTTGCCAATGTCCCCCAAAACACCTGGCAAACCGTGGCAAAACAGATTACTGACTCCTCACCCATGACCCAAGAAAACGGTCAAACGGTCTATGATGTCAAAGCCAATTCCAGCAAGCAAAAGCAGTCAGACTCCCAAAGCCAGAACCCCCTCCGTCCCCATACCGATGGGAGTGATTTACTGGTTCCTCCGAACTATTTGGCTTTGCATGGTGTCCACCCTGACCGGTTTGGCGGTGGCTATACGACTTTTGCCGATGGTGAAGATTTGCTCTTGTCTCTCACGGAGAGTGACCAACAAAAGATGCTCGAAAATCAGTATTCTTTTGTCTCTAAAGACGGCAAACAAAAACAGGTGAGTCGCATCCTCTCCCTGAATCAGAGTAAACCGCTATTTCGCTTTTCTTACAACACCCTGATTTATGGGACTCCCTCCCCAGAGATGACCCAAACTTCGCCTTTGGCTACCGATCCTTGGTTGCTGTACATCTGCAATAAAATTGTCGCTTGGTTCGAGCAAAATTGCGAGTCTATCCGCATTCCTCAAAACGGTTTATTGATTATCAATAACCATCGAATGCTCCATTCGCGCACTGCCTACTCTGATGCCAAGCGCCATCTCCAACGGCTGTGGTTAATCTAAACTCCCCAGTCCCAATTCTGTCTAGTTTATCCCATTGTTTACGAGGTTAAAATCATGTCTCAATCCTTAATTGCTTTCGTTTCCGGTGTCGCTCAATCCGTAGTTGAGAACACTTACGATGAAGAATATCGAATCGAAGTCAAAGAACACCCCAATGAAAGCCCTACCGTCCATGCGTGGCACACTGCTGGTCGTTTAGTTGGTGGTACGATCAAAGCTCTGTTCACCGGTTCTTAATCTCTCATAACGACTGTCCCTCATCCCCCTACCCCTCCTTCGGCTTCGCTCAGGACGGCGCTTCTCCCGCAGGAGAAGGGGGAAAACCAAAAATCCCTGGGAGAGGGATTTTCCTGCGTGGTTATGGGTGAACCCGCCCAAGTGGTCTACACTAATTCATTATTCATTGCTCATGATTATGGTTGTTGCCTCTCAACTGTCTCTCGAAGCCTTTCTCAACCTCCCAGAAACCCAACCCGCACAAGAATATAGTAATGGCCAAATCTCTTCTAAACCCATGCCTAAAGGACGACATAGCCGGTTGCAAACGGGTTTAGCTACTGCCCTCAATCAGGTGGCAGAACCGGAAAAGATTGCCCTAGCATTTACCGAACTGCGCTGTACATTTGCTGGTCGTTCTCTGGTTCCCGATATTAGCGTCTTTTCCTGGCAATGCATCCCCTTAAACCCAGAAGGAGAAGTTACCGATACCTTTACTGCTGCCCCCAATTGGGTGATTGAAATTCTCTCCCCTGAGCAAAGTTCTACGCAAGTGATTGAAAAGATTCTCTTTTGTCTGAATCATGGTACAGAGTTAGGCTGGTTAATTGACCCAGAGGTACGTTCTGTGATGAGCTTCGAGCCTCAACAACAACCCCAAGTTCACCAAGGGGAAGCCATTCTCCCCACCTTGAGCATTTTACCGGGGTTTCGCCTCTCCTGCGATGGTTTGTTTGGTTATTTAACCTTGTTATAATTGATTATGGTAAAACCCGCCCCTACCAACCCCATTTTTAATTTTTAATGTTGAATTGAAATGACTCGGCAACCTCACGATCAATTTGCCAAAGCCTACCTCAAAGAACTGCTCGAACCCCTAGGAACCGTGGAAATTAGCCGGGAAATTCCAGGCGAAACCCTACAAATTGACCTCTTTTTCCAACCCTCCCCCGAACCTCCCAGCAACCCTTCACCTTTGGGTTTACTGGCTCAACTTGCCTCTACTCCTTGCCTGTGGGAACCTTTCCGCAACTGTCCGAGTAAACGAGAAATTAGTAGCTGTCTGCTCAAAATCTTGTACATCCATGGGGAATTCTACCGTCAGGCAAAGCGAGATGCACAACCTATCGAGACCGAAACCTTACCCACCCTGTGGATTTTAACCCCCACCATATCCAAAAGAGTTATAGAACTGTGTGGCGCTGGCTCAGATGCAGAAAACTGGTGTACCGGAGTTTACCGGTTTGCCGAGATTTTGCACACCGGAATTATCGCCATTAACCAACTTCCGGAAACCCCAGAAACCCTCTGGTTAAGACTTTTGGGAAAAGGGGGAACCCAAAAAAGAGCGATTCAACAAGTGCTAGAGTTGCCAGAAAATGATCCGCAACGGCGTAATATCCTAGAGCTAATTGGAGTATGGCGAATTAACGTACAAGCTAAAATAGACCTCAATCCAGAAGATCAGGAGTTAGTTATGGAGTTATCACCAGCTTACTTAAAATGGCGAGAAGATACGATTCAAGAAGGTGTTCAGCAAGGTGTTCAGCAGGCTAAACGGATGACAATTGAAACGTTGTTGAGGACTCGGTTTGGTTCTTTGGATGAGGAGTTAGTGGGCATTATAGATGGCTTGATGGAATTGTCTCTAGAAGAGTTGATTCCTATTTGTATGCAAACGTCTCGTGAGGAATTGTTAGCCCAATTTAGTCTAGAGAATTAGAGTAATAAGGTTCAAAGAAGCTGGGTTTCTTGAAGAAACCCGGCTTCTCGCTTGTGTACGATCAATGGTAAACTGCTGAGATACTCCAGAAGGGGGGCGGGTTTCCGCTTCGCGGACATGAACAGGGAATTGGTTGGTGGGTATTCTAGTTCATGGTAAAACCCGCCCCTACAAATTCATTGAAAATTACTAATTGTTAATTGCTAACGACTATGCATGTATTGATTCCAGCAGCAGGGATGGGTAAGCGGATGGGGAGCGATCGCAATAAAATGCTGTTGAAAGTATTAGGCGATCCTTTGCTGGCTTGGACGCTCAGAGCAGCAGAAGCGGCTGAAAGGGTTGAGTGGATTGGCATTATGGGACAACCGACGGATTTTCCAGCCTTTGAAGAGATTATCGGCAGCTTAGGCTTGCAAAAACCCGTCCATTTGATCGTGGGGGGTTCGACGCGCCAAGAATCGGTTTACAACGGCTTACAGGGGCTGCCAGAGGGCGCTAAAGGGGTTTTGATCCATGATGGGGCGAGGTGTTTGGTGACTCCGGAACTCTTTGACCGATGTGCGATCGCCCTCCAAGAGTGCCAAGGATTAATTGCGGCTGTGCCGGTTAAAGATACCATTAAGGTCGTCAATAGCGAACATTGGATCGAAAGTACCCCTAACCGCGCCAATCTTTGGGCTGCCCAAACTCCCCAAGGGTTTGCCGTAGATGTGATTAAAGAATGCCATGAAAAGGGACGCGCTCATGGCTGGGAAGTCACCGATGATGCAGCCTTATTTGAGCAATGCCAATTACCGGTAAAAATTGTACTGGGAGAAGAAACCAATATTAAGGTAACTACTCCCAGTGATTTGGCGATCGCCGAGCGCATTCTGCAACAGCGATCTGAATCTATCGCTTAATCTAGCTCGTCCATCAAGGCTTTGACCTGATCGATGCCCTCGCGATCGCCCGCCACCTGATAGAGTTGTAGGGCGCTTTGTAAAACAGCAAGGGCTTCCTGTTTGCGATCGCGCTCTTTCAGAGCCAACGCCAACTTATAATAGCCTTGGGGATCTTGGGGAGCCAGTTGCACCACTTGACGATAGGTGGCGATCGCCAATAGGATATCATTGCGCCTCATCAGAATATCCCCCATAGCTCGATGGGCATCTACCAAATTGCGATCCAAAGAAACCGCCCGTTGATAGGCTTGATAGGCTTCTGGCCAATTTTCAAAGCTCTCTTGAATTTTACCAATGGTCATATAAATGGCTGGATTGCGGGAATCCAATTGAGCCGCCTTTTCCAAAGCTTCACGGCCTAAATCCAGATTACCGCGAGCCAACCAGGCACTAGCTAACTTAATCTGAATACTCCCAGAACGAGGATTGAGTTGTTCAGCTTGTCGTAGGTGTTGAATCGCTGGATCGAGTTGCCCTTCTTTGAGTAACATGGCTCCCAGTAACTCATGGGCTTGAAAATTGCGAGGATCAGCCCTCAGTACCTGTTCATAGGTTTGTTTAGCAGCCGCAAAATTATTTTGTCGCCATTGCACTACACCCAAACCCAGATAAGCATCTAAATTATTCCGATCGAGCTGAATGGCTTGTTGATAAGCTATTTGGGCAGAGGCATTATCGCCAATCTTGGCTAAACTATGGCCGAGGGCATAGTAAAAGTCTCCATTTTCGCGATCGTAAATTACTGCCTGACGATAGGCTTGGGCAGATTCGGCAAAATTCCCTTGCATGGCTTGCAAATAGCCAATACCGGAATAGAGGCGAGCATTTTGGGGATCTAATCTCAGGGCTTGTTGATAAACTTGAATGGCCCTAGGATAATCTCTCGCTTCCACAAACTGATTCCCCTGCTCCAAGAGAGCATCAAGTTGGGCATCATTGGGCGATCGCTGGGCAATCCATTCTACCCCTTCAGAAGCTTGAGCGGTTGAGGGCGCAACCCCCTGGAAACCTCCCCAAACCAATAGAGTAGCTAAGAATAAGCTGGATTTATGCATGTTTGGTAATCAACAGATCTTGTGTGAGGGATTTGTAAACAAAATTTACTCTTTCTTTAGAATTCCAGCAAGGGGGATGGGGAGATGGGGAGATGGGGGGATGGGGGGATCAATTATTCCCGATTCTCAAGACCCTAACTTAAAGGCTTCGACAAATAAGCTATACATTAAACCAATTTTCAAGCCATTAATTACATCTCGCCAGAGATTATCTTGACTCCAAAGCTTAGAGCCATAAATGAGGCGATTAAGAGTTTCCACGCCAATCACCAAAATGGCGGCTACCACAATATCCTCTTGTGCCTTTTGACCGGCGAGGGTAGACAGGGCTGTACCGAGGAAAAAACCGAATAAAAAACTAATGGTCAGTAAGGACAAGCGCCGCCAAGGATTGCGTAATACCCTAGCGATCTCCTGACTCAAAACGCTGAAGAGTTCATTTAGACGAGTATTCTGCGTAACCCTATCCTCCGGATGAAACTCAATGCTAAAATTAAGAGTAACCCATTCACTCCATTTTTACCAAACCGTGACTATCTCTGTAGAATTTATTGAAGGAACGTCAGAAGAAATTAGCGGTATTAGTTTGCGAAAACGCCCCAATTCTGACACTAAAATCGTGGTTTTGAGTTTCAGGGAGCCTAAGTTTCCGATCGATCTAAAGGGGGATCGAGGGGTAATAAGCCGCTCTGTTGGATCAGTTTGGGCCAAATGAGGATAAAGTAGCTCATCCACAGGAGTATGGGTAGGGAGAAGAGCAGGGAAAACCACCAGCGATGAAGGATAATCCAACTGAGGGCGATCGCCATAACTCCAGTTAAAAGGATAGACCAGGGTTGACACCACCAGGGCTTATAGTGCCAAACACTCACGGGTTTTGGGGGTAGGGGTTCAGACATGGGTGAAAATTGGGTGTAATTCAGAATTTGATTGTAACGGAAATATTTCTCAGAGAGAGAGGGAACCATGGCTAAATCGAAATCAACAGCTCATACCCTGGCAATTGATATTGGGGGCAGTGGCATTAAGGCGATGGTATTGGATCGACAAGGGCATCCTCTGGGCGATCGCCTCCGGGTAGAGACTCCCCAACCCCCTACACCAGAGGCAGTCTTAGCGGCGATCGCCCCTTTAGCCGAACAAGCCGGAGCTTTCGATCGGGTTTCCGTTGGCTTTCCCGGAGTCGTCCGCCACGGTATCGTTTATACCGCCGTCAATCTCCATCCCGATTGGGTCGAATTTGATCTCGCCTCCACCCTCTCTGAATCCTTGGGTAAACCGGTAAGAGTCGCCAATGATGCCGATATTCAGGGCTTTGGAGCCATTTGTGGTGAAGGCGTAGAACTGGTGATCACCCTGGGAACCGGCTTTGGAACTGCCTTATTTGTGGATGGTAAACTGGTTCCCAACCTAGAAGGGGGTCATCATCCCTTCCGTAAAGAACAAACCTATGAGCAACAATTGGGACGCGCCGCCCTAGAGAAAGTAGGGTCAAAAAAATGGAATAAACGCTTGCAAAAGGCGATCGTCCAACTCCAACATCTGTTTAACACCGATCATCTCTATCTAGGGGGAGGAGAAGCAAAAAAAGTGGACTTTGAACTGCCCAAAAATGTCAGTATTGTTCCTAACATTAAGGGTCTTTTAGGTGGCATTGCCCTTTGGAAGTAAATAATAGCAATTAAAATTGTAGGGTACGTTACGCTGTCGCTAACGCGCCCTACTGGATTGACTACCGCCAAAACCCAAGAACCCATTAAAAGGCTGTCATAGGGGTGGGAACAGTTCTGCAACTTATGCCTTAAACATTAACTATTAAGCCCATTATGTCTACCTCCCATCGTCAAGCCAACGAATATATCCGAGAACTCCTAGATGAGAACCCTCTTACGGAACTCTCAGAGAAACTCCAACCTAACCCTAAACCTTTACCGCGCAAGTTTCGTGGCGCGTTTCGTCTCAGTCGTCAGCGAGTGGAACAGCATTGGAAGCAACTGGATACTTCCCCAGAAACCCAAGCGAATTTGTTAGATGGGCAAACCCTCTCTCAATTGCCAGCCTATCAGTATAATATTGAAAACTTTATCGGTACAGTGAAACTACCCGTCGGTATTGCTGGCCCCCTACGGGTGAATGGACTGTTTGCCCAAGAGGATTATTATGTGCCTTTAGCGACGACTGAAGCGGCCCTAGTTGCCTCCTATTCGCGGGGATGTCAACTGATTTCAGAAGTCGGAGGATGTCAAGTTTTATTGCTCAATGAAGCTGTAAATCGCACTCCTGGGTTTGCCTTTCGCAATTTGCAAGAGGTGGGTTTATTTTTGGCTTGGGTGGTGGGGCAACAGGAAACTTTTAAGCAAGAAGCAGAAAAGACGACGCGCTACGGAAAGTTAATTGATACCCGGATTACAGTAGAGGGCAACCATGTTTATCTGGATTTTCAGTTTACGACTGGGGATGCGGCGGGTCAAAATATGGTGACTTTAGCGACGGATGCGATATGTCAGTACATGCTCCGTCAGAGTCCTGTAACTCCGCAATATTGGTTTATTGAGGCGAATCTATCGGGGGATAAGAAGGCCAGCGCCCAATCGTTTTCTGGAGTGCGAGGAAAAAAAGTGACCGCAGAAGTAACCGTACCCGCTAACTGGGTTGCCCAACGGTTGCATACGACTCCAGAACAAATGGTGAACTATTGGCGGATGTCGGCTTTGGGGGGAACGATGAGCGGGACGATAGGCATTCAAGGTCATTATGCCAATGGGTTGGCGGCGTTGTATATTGCTTGCGGTCAGGATGCGGCTTGTGTGGCTGAGTCTGCGGTGGGGGTGACGCGGTTTGAGTTAACGCCAGAGGGAGATTTATATGGGGCGGTAACGTTGCCGAATTTGATTGTGGGTACGGTAGGGGGAGGTACGGGGTTACCGAGTCAGCAGGCTTGTTTGCAGATTTTGGGGTTAGCGGGTGCGGGTAAGGCAAGGGCGTTTGCTGAACTGTGCGCGGGGTTGGCGTTGGCGGGGGAGTTGTCAATTATTGGGGCGTTGTCTGCGGGGGAGTTTGTGCAAGCTCATGCTCGGTTGGCGCGGGAGCGGTAAGAGGGATGAAAAATCTGCTTTCTGAGAACTGCGCTTTACCCTAGGTAATGGGTAATTCGACGATCAATTCTGTTCCCTGATGGAGGTTAGAGTGACAATAGAGTTTACCTTGATGTTGTTCGGTAATAATTTGATAGCTGATATAGAGACCGAGACCATTATGGTTTTTACCTAACTTCGTGGTGAAAAAGGGCTGAAAAATTTGCTCTTGTATGGCTTCTGATATCCCGATGCCATTATCGGTGATGGCAAGCCTCACTCCTCGCTCTTGAAGGGATAATGTGGCAATCTTTAAGGTTTTGTTTGGCACTGCATGTTCTTCTAAAGCATCGATCGCATTATTGAGGATATGCATGATCGCCTGGTTCAGTTGTCGAGGATAGCAGGAGATGGGGGGAAGGTTACTATATTCACGGATAACGGTAATCTGGGGGCGATCGCCATCATTGGTGAGTCGATGTCCCAATAGTAATAAATTATGCTCAATTGCTTCCTGTAGATCGACTTTTTTATAATCTGATTCATCCAAGCGGGAAAATTTACGCAGGGAGTTAACAATGGTTTGAATGCGATCGATGCCCACTTGAGCCGATTTAAGGAGTTGTTGAAGATCTTGACTCAAAAACTCTAAATCGATATTTTCCAGTAAATTTTGTAAAGTTTTCGGTGGATGCGGATAGTGGTTTTGGTAAGCTTGAACTAAGGACAGTAATTCTTGTGAATACTCTCCCAAATGATGGAGATTTCCCTGAATAAATGCCGTTGGATTATTAATCTCATGGGCAACCCCCGCAACCAACTGTCCCAAAGCTGACATTTTAGCACTCTGGATTAATTGAGCTTGGGTCTGTTGAAGATGCCTTAATTTTAACCTCAATTCCATCTGAGAGATGACCTGTCGCCCTAACGCTTTCAAGGCCTTCAATTGTTCGTCACTCAGATGGCGAGGAACTCGATCTATGGTACAAAGTGTGCCGATAGCATATCCATCGGGGGTGACTAGAGGAGTGCCCGCATAAAAGCGAATATTGGGTTCTGAGGTGACTAAGGGATTGGTCGCAAACCGCTCATCCTCTAGAGTATTGGGAACCACTAAAAGTCGATCGGGTTGGTTAATAGCATGGGCACAAAATGCCATCTCTCTGGGCGTTTCTGTGGCATCTACGCCTACTTTTGATTTAAACCACTGCCGATTTTGATCGACCAAACTCACGAGAGCAATGGGAGTTTCACAAATATATGCAGCCAGTTGGGTAAGATCGTCAAAAGCTTCTTCTGCGGCAGTGTCTAAGATTTCGTACTTCTCTAGGGCCTGCAAGCGCTCAGTTTCATGGCTAGGAATGGGTGGAATCTTCATTTAAGAGTGGGTTTTGATGCTAAATTAGGCTAAGTGCGAAGGGGGATAGAAAAAACTCCATTTTACCAAAGAGCGGTGATGAGAGTCTTTACAAAATATAGTTCTGCCAGAAAAAACTATCGAGAGTGCGATCGCGCTCCTCAGTTTCCTAGAGAAAAAAGTATACCTCTAACATGGCTTCCCCCAAGGACAACCGGATGATTTATGTGCCAGAATATTAAAATCGATCCTAGTTAAAGCCAAAGAGAGGAGAATCCTAACATGACTGTTTCTGATACCGATCGCGGTCAAAATTTAACTAAAAAACCCTTGCCCCCCCCTAGTCACGGACAGATTTCTCAACCCTTTCAACCGGGAAATTTAATCAAGAAAATTGTGCAGCACGCCCACAGCAATAAAGCCTCTGATATTCATATTCGAGTGGGGCAGGTGACTCGATTTCGAGTCCGGGGCAAGATGATGAAATTAAAAGAACAAAACGCCGTAACTCCAGAACTATTTGAACAATATCTAGCAGATATTCTCACCCCGGAACAACGGCAAAAATTTGCCCAAGATAAAGAATTAGATACCGCCGTATTTTATGAAGGATTGGTGCGCTGTCGGGTCAATTGTTTTGAGTCTCTGACTGGGGGAGCAATGGTGTTGCGGTTGATTAGTTTGGAGATTCCCACCATCGAGCAATTGGGTTTACCCGAAGTGCTACAGGATCTCATTTGTAGTCAACAAGGTCTAATTTTAATCACGGGGCCAACGGGGTCAGGAAAATCAACGACATTGGCGGCCATGATTGATTTTCTTAATAAGACTGAACATAAGCATATTGTCACCATTGAAGACCCGATTGAATATGTGTATCCGTCCTATAAGTGTCTGCTCAGTCAACGGGAAGTGGGTTTACATACCCATGATTTTCACCAGGCTTTGCGGGCCGTTTTGCGGGAAGACCCGGATGTGATTTTAATTGGAGAAATGCGCGATCGCGTTACAATCAGTACGGCTCTGCAAGCAGCTCAAACGGGTCATTTAGTGCTAGGAACTCTCCATACTCGGAATGCGATTAATGCCATTAACCGGCTGTTAAACCTCTATAATGCAGAGGAACAGCACGCGGTTCGTATTCAAGTCGCCGATTCTCTGGTGGGTGTCGTCGCCCAATTATTACTGCCGACTACGGATGGTCGCAGAACAGCGGCCCATGAAATCTTGGTGAATACTCCCGCTATGCAAGATTACTTATTAAAAGGGGCTGAAGAGCAAGCCTTCCAATTAATGCAAGCGGGTCAGATGGATGGCATGTGTGTCATGAATCAATCTCTGTATAAACTGATTTTAGACGGCCGAATTACGATTGAGGAAGCCCAAAAGAGTTCTGCCGATCCGGGTGAGTTGGATCGGTTAATGAGGACGGGTGGTTATGATACCCACCAATCTCCAAGGGATTGGCAGTAGTTGGAAAAGTTTCAGTTCTGGCATTGGATGAATGCAGTAAAATTATTCTCAGTAAGCTGTACAAGAGTAGCTACTCGATCTATGCAATCAGGAGGAGATGCTTGTTATGTCACAGGAAGAAGTGATGCGGTTTTTAAAAGATGTGAATCAAGATCATGATTTACGGACTTCTTTGGAAGAAGCGGCTGACCCCCAGGCATTTATTCAGATGGTACACCAGTTGGGATACCAGTTTGAAGCAGGGGAACTGGAAGAGGTGGCCCATGAACAAAGTCAGGGAATTATCACTCGCAGACCGACGGGAGTGTGGCATTGGTTACGCACGGTCAATTGGATCGATCGCTCGCAAACGACCCATTCTTTGTAAAGGGGGAGTCGGGGGAGTGGTCTGTGTAGAATCGAAGCAAAGATGGGATAAGATAACCTATCTAAACTCAAAAACTCTCGCCAGAGTGCTAAACTCAACTCATTCTTGAGTCAAGACTTGAGTGAACAGCACAACATTATCCAGGGTGTCATCATGATTATTGGGAAGCTTTGAGTAACTCTTCCCCATAGCTGAATCCAAACTCATTCACTCCATTCTTTGTGAACCATGATAGCAACCCTGAATTCCACAACCCCTCAATTAGAAGAACTGAAAGCGCGGGTCACTGAGATCTACGATATTAATGCGGCTGTTTCTGTCCTCTCTTGGGATCAAGCGACGTATATGCCCTCTGGTGGGGCCGGGGCGAGGGGAAGACAAATGGCCCTATTGCGGCAAATGGCCCATCAAAAGCTGGTTGATCCTCGGTTGGGACAGTTGTTGGCGGATTTAGAAACTGGGCAAAAAAACGGGGATTATCATTCCCCAGAAGCGAGTTTAATTCGCATCACTCGTCGGAATTATCAGAGAGCCATTCAAGTGCCTGGGGATTTTGTGGCCCAGTTTTCGGCCCATCGCAGTCGCTGTTATGAAGCTTGGGCGAAAGCGAAGGAAGAGGACAATTTTGCTCTGGTGCAACCGGAGTTAGAAAAAACCCTGGATTTTACTCGCGAGTATGCTGGTTTTTTTTCTGGGTATGACCATATTGCCGATCCATTAATTGAAGAGGTGGATTATGGGATGACGACGGCAACTTTGCGACCGTTGTTTGCCCAGTTGCGCCAGAAGTTAGTACCGTTGGTCGAGGCTATATCTTCTTGTCCCCAACCGGATGTTTCCTGTTTACAGCAAGGGTTCGACCGCCAAAAACAGTTGCAATTTACCCTGAATCTGTTGCGGCAAGTGGGGTATGATTTTCGTCGCGGTCGTCAGGATGAAAGCTTGCATCCGTTTACCACCAGTTTTTCCATTGGTGATGTGCGAATTACGACTCGTGTTCGAGAAAATAATCTCACGGAGGCTCTGTTTAGTACAATCCATGAAATGGGTCATGCTTTCTATGAGCAGGGATTAGATCCGAGTTTAGAAGGTACGCCTTTAGCAGAAGGGACATCGGCGGGAGTCCATGAGAGTCAGTCGCGGCTGTGGGAAAATTTGGTGGGGCGATCGCCAGAATTTTGGCAGTATTTTTATCCCCAATTACAGGGGATTTTCCCGGAGCAACTCAAAGATGTTGCTTTAGATCAATTTTACCGAGCCATTAACCGGGTGGAGCGATCGCTCATTCGCACGGATGCCGATGAAGTGACCTATAATCTCCATGTGATGATTCGCTTTGACCTGGAGTTAGAATTACTCGAAGGCTCCTTAGAAGTGCGAGATCTGCCCGAAGCTTGGAATGCTCGCTATCAGTCCGATCTCGGAGTCTGTCCAGAGAGCGATCGCCAGGGTGTGCTTCAGGATGTTCATTGGTATACCTCCACCCTTGGAGCCATGTTCCAATGCTACACATTAGGCAACATCATGAGCGCCCAAATTTATCAAGCGGCTCTTCAGGATCTTCCCCACATCAAAGACAACATTGCCCAAGGTGATTTTGCCCCCTTGCATCAGTGGTTGATCGAGCATATTTATCAATTTGGCAGTGTCTATACCCCCCTAGAGTTAATGCAAAAAGTCACCGGTAGCGATCTGACCATTACTCCGTTTGTGGATTATATTGAGCAGAAATATCGGCAATTGTATGATTTCTAAGGAGTTGACTAGAAACCGGGTTTCTGGCTAATCTTTGTGTTGGTCTCTTAAACTTGGGTAGAAACCCGGTTTTTTTCCCGATAACAACATCATAGAGGAGATCCATGATGCATGATTTTACCGTGATTGGCGGAGGAATAGTGGGTTTAGCTACAGCTCTAGCACTGCAAAATCGTTTTGCCAATGCCCAAATAGCCGTGTTAGAAAAAGAGCCTCAATTAGCCTGCCATCAAACGGGAAATAATAGTGGTGTGATTCATTCCGGGATTTATTATAAACCCGGAAGCTTGAAAGCGCGATTGAGTCGTGCTGGAGCAAAATCTATGGTTGAGTTTTGCCAACAGCATGATATTCCCCATGATGTGTGTGGTAAAGTGATTGTCGCCACGGCAGAAGAGCAACAGCCCGAATTGGAAAAACTCTATCAGCGCGGGTTAGAAAATGGGTTAGATGTGGCGAAAATAACGGCTGAAGAAGTGCAGGAAATTGAGCCTCATGTAAGCTGTTTAGCGGGAATTCGGGTCAAAACTACCGGCATTGTTGACTATCGCCAAGTCTGTGAAAAATATGCCCAGTTAATTACCCAATCTGGGGGCGAGATTCGCCTGAATACTAAGGTGGAAAACTGGCGCGAGAGGGTGGAAACTATTATTTTAGAAACTTCCCAAGGGGAGATTGAAGCTAAATTTGTGATTAACTGTGGGGGATTATTTAGCGATCGCCTCACCGAAATGAGTGGGGTGCAGCCCCAAGCCAAAATCATTCCCTTTCGCGGTGAATATTACGAATTAAAGCCGGAAAAACGGTATTTGGTCAAAAACCTCATTTATCCGGTTCCCAACCCAGAATTCCCCTTTTTAGGCGTTCACTTTACCCGCATGATCGATGGCTCTGTCCATGCGGGGCCCAATGCAGTGTTAAGTTTGAAACGGGAAGGCTACCGAAAAACAGATGTGGATCTGGCGGATGTGGCCGAAATGCTCAGTTATCCTGGACTGTGGAAACTGGCGGCTAAACATGGGAAAGAAGGGATTAAAGAGATTATCCGCTCCTTTAGTAAGGCGGCTTTTGTCCATAGTCTGCAACAATTAATTCCCGAAGTGCAAGCAGAAGATGTGATTCCCACCCATGCGGGGGTTCGCGCTCAAGCGTTGAAACCGGATGGCGCTCTAGTGGATGATTTTTTGATTCTCCAGGATAAGCGGAAAATGCATATTTGTAATGCACCTTCTCCTGCGGCAACGGCTTCTTTGGAAATTGGTCAGGAAATTGCCGCACAAGTGCCTGAACTGCGGGGACTTGTCACGAATCCCTGAGTATCGATCCACAGATTAAGGACTATCAGACATATTTCTTAACATTAAATGGAGTGACTACAATCCCTAAGTGATACAAATTGTAGAGTTTCAATCTGTGAATTCTCCATTGTATCTAAAATTTAAATAAAGACAATCTGTAAAAGTCTTTTGCCGGAAAGACAAGTCTCCAATCAGGCAAAAGGCTTTTTTATCGCATGATACATTTGAGGAAGAAACGGCATGGGCATTGCTACTGTTAACCCAGCAACCGGAGAAACTTGTAAAACGTTTTCGGCACTCACAGATGCTGAACTAGAGAAGAAATTAGCTTTAGCACAACAAGCCTTTTTAGACTATCGTCAGACTTCCTTTGACCAAAGAGCCACTTGGTTAAAGCAAACGGCAGATATTGTGGAAGCAGGGGCGGAGAAATTTGGTAAAATTATTACCTTAGAAATGGGGAAACCCATTAAACAAGCGATCGCCGAAGTGAAAAAATGTGCTTTAGTTTGTCGCTACTATGCCGATAATGCTGAAAGCTTCCTCAGTCCAACTTATACCGAAACCGATGCTAGTGAAAGCTTTGTCACCTACGATCCCTTGGGGGCGATTCTGGCAGTGATGCCTTGGAATTTCCCCTTCTGGCAAGTCTTCCGCTTCGCTGCTCCAGCACTAATGGCGGGTAATGTGGGACTGCTTAAACATGCCTCTAATGTGCCCCAATGTGCGATCGCCCTGGAAGAAATTTTTACCCAAGGCGGTTTCCCCCCTGGAGCCTTCCAAACCCTGCTCGTGGGTGCAGATAAGGTAGCCCAAATTGTCGCGGATGACCGGGTAAAAGCGGCTACTTTAACCGGATCGGAACCCGCAGGCGCTAGTTTAGCCTCTATTGCGGGCAAACACATTAAGAAAACGGTTCTCGAACTGGGTGGAACCGACCCCTTTATTGTGCTGGAGAGCGCCGATCTCGATGCTGCGGTGGCTGCTGCGGTAACGGCGAGACTGCAAAATAACGGCCAGTCCTGCATTGCCGCAAAACGGTTTATTGTGGTGGAGGCGATCGCCGATCGCTTCCAAAATGCCCTGGTAGAAAAATACCATCAACTCAGTATTGGCGACCCCATGGACGAGGACAACGACATCGGCCCCCTAGCCACTCCCAGTATCCTTAAAGAAGTTGATGAACTGGTACAAGCCTGTGTTAGTCAGGGTGCAGAAGTGCTTATTGGTGGCAAACCTTTAGGCGATCGCCCCGGAAACTACTACCCGCCCACCATTTTAGCCAACATTCCCCCCGGAACTCCCGCCGATACCGAAGAATTTTTCGGCCCTGTAGCCTTGCTATTCCGGGTCAAAGACATCGATGAAGCCATTGCCGTAGCTAATTCGACCTCTTTAGGACTAGGGGCTAGTGCTTGGACAAGCAACGAGCAAGAGCGCGATCGCCTAATTCGTGACCTAGAAGCAGGAGCCGTTTTTATCAATGGCATGGTCAAATCTGACCCCCGTCTTCCCTTCGGTGGCATCAAGCGATCGGGCTACGGCCGAGAACTGAGCGTCGAAGGCATCCGCGAATTTGTCAACCTCAAAACGGTTTGGATCAAATAATTGAGTAATGGGTAATGAGTAATGGGTAATAGGTAATAGGTAATAGGTAATGGGTAATAGGTAATAGGTAATGGGTAATAGGCGATCGCCCCATTCCCCCATTCCCCCATTCCCCCATCCCCCCTATCCCCCTATCCCCCTATCCCCCATTCCCCCATTCCCCCATTCCCCCATTCCCCCATCCCCCCATTCCCCCATTCCCCCATTCCCCCATTCCCCCATCCCCCCATCCCCCTATCCCCCTATCCCCCTATCCCCTTTCCCATGAATACCGCAGAATTACTGGTTCGTTGTTTAGAAAATGAAGGCGTTGAATATATCTTTGGACTCCCTGGAGAAGAAAACATGGCAGTGCTAAAAGCACTCACCCACTCCTCCATCCAATTTGTTACCACCCGCCACGAACAAGGTGCAGCCTTCATGGCCGATGTTTATGGTCGTCTTACCGGTAAAGCCGGGGTGTGTTTATCCACCCTCGGCCCCGGAGCCACCAACCTCATGACTGGGGTTGCCGATGCCAACCTCGATGGCGCTCCCCTAGTCGCCATTACCGGCCAAGTGGGTACAGACCGGATGCATATTGAATCCCATCAATATCTCGATTTGGTTTCCATGTTTAGTGCGGTTACCAAATGGAATACCCAAATTGTACGTCCGAGCAATACTAGGGAAATTGTCCGCCGGGCTTTCAAAATTGCCCAAACCGAAAAACCCGGTGCAGTTCATATTGATTTACCCGAAAATATTGCCGCTATGCCCGTAGAAGGTGACCCCTTGCAACGGGATAAAAAAGATAAATTTTTTGCCGCTTATCATAGTCTTAATGAAGCGGCTTTAGTGATTTCTAAAGCCAAATTTCCGGTGATTTTAGTAGGGAATGGAGCCATTCGAGCTAATGCCAGTGAAGCCTTAACAGAATTTGCTACCCATTTGAATATTCCTGTGGCTAATACTTTTATGGGTAAAGGCGTAATTCCTTACGATCATCCCTTGTCTCTGTGGACAACCGGATTAAAACAACGGGATTTTATTAGTTGTGCCTTCGATCGCACGGATTTAGTGATTGCCATTGGCTATGATTTGATTGAATATTCCCCGAAAAAATGGAATCCTGATAACAAAATTCCCATCATTCATATTGGTGCAAACCCCGCCGAAGTTGATAGCAGCTATATTCCTCAAGTGGAAGTGGTGGGCGATATTTCTGATTCGCTGTTGGAAATTTTGCGGCGCTGTGAGCGATCGGAAAAAGCCGATCCCTATATTCAGCAATTGCGCTCAGATATTCGCGAAGATTACGAACAATATGCTAACGATCCAGGGTTCCCGGTAAAACCGCAAAAAATTATCTATGATTTGCGGCAAGTGATGGGACCGGATGATATTGCGATTTCCGATGTGGGCGCTCATAAAATGTGGATGGCTCGCCATTATCATTGCGATCGCCCCAACACCTGTATTATTTCTAACGGGTTTGCTGCCATGGGCATTGCCATTCCAGGGGCGATCGCCGCTAAATTGGTGTATCCCGATCGCAAAATCGTTGCTGTCACCGGTGATGGCGGCTTCATGATGAACTGTCAGGAACTCGAAACCGCTCTGCGAGTAGGAACGCCCTTTGTCACCATCATCTTTAACGATGGCGGTTACGGCTTAATCGAATGGAAGCAAGAAGACCAATATGGGGAATCTGCCTTCATTAAATTTACCAACCCCGACTTCGTTAAATTTGCTGAAAGCATGGGAGTAAAAGGATATCGAGTCGAGTCATCAGAAGACTTACTCCCCATCCTCAAAGAAGCCCTAGAACAAGATGTTCCTGCCATTATTGACTGTCCTGTAGACTATCGAGAAAATGCCCGCTTTAGCAAAAAAGCCGATGGCTTAAGTTGTATCACTTAAGCAGTTTATCGATACTATAGTCAATTCGGTTAACAGTGAGACATACAGCAGTTTTCGCTGTTATGTGGGACATTGCGATCCCCCTAAATCCCCCTTAAAAAGGGGGACTTTCTTATTCCCCCCTTCTTAAGGGGGGCTAGGGGGGATCTTTCCAATGTACTTCATTACAGCACTCAATGCTGTAATTGTAGGGGCGTTCATGTCGCGAAACGAAACGGCTGTTCGCCCCTACAGATACGCTTTTTAACGATAGCTAAAATGGCTCAAAGCGCTACCCAATCTGTTATTTTTTCCCCCATTAACCGACAATCTACACTAAAGTGATATATTAAAATTTGTTAACTTTGACTGTTCCCTAACTCGCCGTGGCTTTTCTCAAACCTCTATATCGTCGTTATCCCTCACTCTACCAACTGTCTACTCTCTGGGCAGATAGTATGACCATTTTATGGGGAGAATGGCTCGATTTGCGGGTCAGACTTGTACCCGTCGCGGCTTCTGGCTTAGTCTCTCCCCTCATCTATATTCTCGCCTTTGGTTTCGGACTCGGTTCAACCCTCGATAGGGCAATGACTCCCCCAGTAGGCGATACCTATTTAGAGTTTATTTTACCGGGAATGGTCGCCCTTTCTTCGATGACCATTAGTTTTGCCGGAACCGTATTTTCCATTTGTGGGGAACGTCTGTATACGAAAAACTTTGAGGAAATGTTGCTTATGCCCGTTCACCCCTTAGCCTTATATTTGGGGAAAATGCTGGCGGGAGTGGTGCGCGGCTTAATGACTTCGGGTTCAGTAATTTTAGTTGCTGTCTTGTTTACAGGCAAGGCTTGGAGTTTCTTGAATCCGTTATTTTTACTCTTGATTATCCTCAATTGTGCTGTTTTTGCCGGCTTAGGGGTGTTAGTCGGTTTGCAGGTGAAATCGTTAGAAACCGTGGGACTTTATAATAATTTTCTGATTATTCCCATGTCATTCTTAGGGGGTACATTTTTTGATCCCTCTACCCTTCCCAGTATACTCAAAGGGATTGTCTATTTATTGCCGTTAACCTATACTACCTTGGGCTTGCGATCTGCGGCTTATAATATGGCTCAGTTTCCCTGGTATTGTATCCCAGCGTTGCTGATTATGGCGATCGCCCTTTCCCTAGTTGGCGCTCGTGAATTCACCAGTCAACAAGACTAATCAATTAAAAATTAAAAATTAAAAATTAAAAATTACAGCACTTTACGCGGTAATGAGGTACAGCCGAAAAAGATCCCCCCAACCCCCCTTAAAAAGGGGGGGAATCAGAAAGTCCCCCTTTTTAAGGGGGATTTAGGGGGATCAAAATGTACCCCATAGCAGCGAAAACTGCTGTAAGAACCTAAGCCACACTGACAAAGTAGTTCTCTTGTAGAGTGTTAATCATTACATTTTCCAGGATGGCTAAAACTTGGTTATTGGTTGAAATGATAGTGTTTTGACCATTTTGGGATAGAGTGAGCTGACTATAGCTTAAACCATTGGATAAGCCGAGGCGATCGCCCACTCCAAAATCCATAATCCAGTCCACACCTTCCCCCATCGCCAACACAAAGATATCATTCCCCACTCCCCCCCACAAGATATCATTCCCTTGACCTCCCCACAACTTATCATCTCCAGCATTTCCCAGGAGCGAATCGTCACCTAAATTACCTTGAATGCAATCATCACCCAAATCTCCCAACAACGTATCATTCCCCTCATTCCCCAGCAACCCATCATTATCCTGTCCACCATGAACAAAATCATCCCCTAAACCACCATCAATATAATCTGTTCCTTGATTACCCAATATCAAATCATCCCCATCATTACCCTCTACAACATCATTTCCCCTATCGCCAAATAACACATCATTTCCCTCACCTCCGCGCACCCCATCATTATCTTGTCCCCCATGAATCCAATCATTCCCCAAACCCCCATCAATCCAATCCTTACCTTGATTCCCAATTAACCAATCATCCCCACTTTCCCCATAAATATTATCATCACCTTGCAGGGCAATCACCCAATCCTCAGCCTCTCTAGCTAAGAACATTTCACCCTGATTATTTCCGAACAAAACATCCGCAAAACTCGTTCCTTCCCGCGTCATTTCTGTCAGATTCAGCGTCGAAAAAACCGGAGGAGCATTCAAGAACGAACAGCTTAAAGAAACCGGAGAATTAGAAGGAGGAACCACCGGCACTTGCGGGTTAGATGAAGACGGAGGAACCACAGGAGACGGAGGCATTACCGGAGATGGGGATGGAGACGGAGACGGCACAACCGCCACATCATTATCCGTAATCGTCCCCACCCCTTGAGCATCGCGAATACTCCCATTACTCCCATTCGTTAGCTCAACCGTAAACGTTTCATCCTTTTCCTCTAAGCTGTCGTCAGAGATATCAATAGTGATTTCTTGACTCGTTTCTCCGGCTGCAAACCTTAAGCTACCCTTAGCGCTCGTGTAATCATTTCCGGCTATAGCTGTACCATCTGCTGTGGCATAATCAACGGTAACTTCTTCGGTGCTAATTCCATCAAGAGAAACGGTAAACGTTAGAGTTCCTGCACTTTCATTTACCGTTACATCATTAATCGATAAAATCGGTTGAGCATCATTATCAACAATATTCAGACTTGTGCTGCTTTGAGTGCCAATAATGGCGTTACTCTGAGCAGTCAGCTCAAACAATATTGTCTCATCTGTACCCGGTTCATCAACCGTATCATCAAGAATCGGAACCGCAACCGTTTTACTATTGTCCCCCTCATTAAACGTAACCATCAACGGAAAACCACTATCAGTATAATCTGCGCCTTCCGTTGCCGTTCCCCCCGTAATACTCACCTCTACCTTAGAAGTGCCAACCGTCGTATTTCGGGTAAGCGTAATCAGATTCGTTGTACCATCCCCTTCACTGGCAGCGTAACTCGCTTCAGCAAATTGGATTTCTGGAGTAGCAACAACCAATTCATGACTACTGCTATCATTTCCCCCATTCCCCGCACTATCCGTCGCGGTGACAGCCACCTCATAAGTGCCCGCACTCAGAGCCGGACTTATGGTATTATCACTCAGCGTCCAAGTGCCATTCCCATTATTCGTTCCCGTGTAACTATTGCCATTAACCGTAACCTGAATCGCAGCACCATTATCATCCACCGTTCCCGTTAGAGCCGGAGTTGTATCGAATGTAGACAGAGCATTAACCGTAATCGTCGGTGCAGTCGTATCAATCCTTATCGCCAAAGCACTGGAGGCTGAACCCCCATTCCCAGCGCTATCGGTTGCCACAGCAGTCAGGTTATAATTGCCATCAGCTAGAGTCGTTCCCGTATAGTCAAAACTCCAGCTACCAGAACCATCGGCTGTCGTTGTGCCGATAGAACCACCATTAATCAATACCTCTATCTTGCTATGAGCTTCTGCGGTTCCAGTAAACACCAAGGTATTGTCCCTCGTCACCCCATCGCTACTGCTCGTCCCCGTATCTGTGGTGATGCCACTGGTTGTTGGCGCACTTGGAGCCGTATTATCAATGGTGTAGACTTCATCCGTTGCCGGTTCTGCCGTGGGTAGAGCATTTACGGACAAGTCGGTAATATTTTGTCCTGCTGCAACATCTAAACCTACGGTTCCATTAAGATTGGCTAAATCCCCTCCCGACACCGTGATATCGTAAACTGAGCCACTCACGGCATTAACTCCGGTAATCGTCGCCGTTGTTCCCGTTATGGAAAAGTCGGTGGCATCGACATTCTGTACATCTTCATTAAACGTGGCGCGGAAAACCAAAGTATCGGCATTGGTTGGGGTAGTGCTAGGAGTCTGGCGAGTAATGCTGGTTAACGTCGGTGGTGTCGGGTCATTATTAAAGGTAACGGTATTATCGGTGCTGGTGCTGGCACTGCTGGTATTTCCGGCAATATCGGTGGCAACTCCTGCGGCAAGACTAGCGATGACGGTTCCCGAAGCCGTCATCCCGCTAACGGCAATATTATAAGTTGTGCCGCTACCTGTCACTGCATCGGTAGTTGCTCCTGCTGTACCAGCGAGATTAACCTCTCCTGAGACAAAATCAGCTACAACTTCGCTGAAAGTAGCAGTATAGCTGATGGGTGAATTGCTAGTTGGGTCAGCTTGTGCCGCCCCTTGCTCAACCGTTACGGTAGGTGCAGTGGTGTCGATGGTGATGCCAAGAGCAGTTGAGGCAGTGCTGGTATTACCAGCAGTATCTGTAGCTGTAGCCGTGATATTGTGATTGCCTTCTGTTAAGCTACTGGCAGTGATGCTCCAATTTCCTGCACCATCGGCGGTAGTTGTTCCCACTGTGCCATTAATACTGCTGGTAAGAGTAACAGTGCTGTTGGCTTCAGCAGTGCCGGTGAAGGTGGGGGTGGTGTTGCTGGTGATGTTGTCGGTGTTTGAACTTCCGGTGTCAGAAGCAGCGCTCATGTCGGGAGTCCCTGGAGCGGCAGGCGCTGTGGTGTCGATGACTAGAGCTTTATTATCGGCGAGGGACTGCCCCGCAGGAATAGTGAGGGTAACGGTATTGTTGGTAACATCTTTCAGGGTTGCGCCACCAGCGAGGGTTAAGCTGGTTACGTTTAAGTCAGTGCTGTTTTGTCCTGCACCTACGGTGTAGGTGGCTGATACACTGTTGGCGTTGGTAAAGGGAGCAATACTGACTGTGCCGCCACTGTCGAGATTTAGGGTAAGGTTGCCACCAGCGAGGGTGACGTTTTCGGAGAAGTTGACGGTAACATTGATAGTGCCTCCGACTCCGAATATGCCGTCGGTGGTGCTGGAGGTAATGGAGGTGACTGTGGGGAGGCTGTCGAAGGTTTGCGCTCCGGAAGCAGTTAGGATTCCGGTTTTCCTGGCAAAGGTGAAGGTGATGTTGCTCAGGTTGGGTGTAGCGATATTGATAGTGTTGCCCGCAGTGGCTCCCGTGGCGATGTCGGCGACGAGGAAGAGTGTACCGGTGTTGCCACTGTTGATGGTTTGGGAAAGCCCAGTAAAGGCGAGGGTGCTACCGGAGGGAACAACGGCTTGAGTACCCAGGGAGGTGTCTCCCGCGTCGAAGGTGGTGTCTGTGGAGTAGAAGAGTTCAAAGCTGTTGGGGACAATATCGCTGGCAACATAAGTGCCACCAGTGGTGAAGGTTGCGCCGGTTAACTGGGCGTTGGCGGTGGTAACGGCTAAGTTGAGTTGATAGAGGGGATGGTTGGTTGTGCCTGATGCGACGCTGGCAGCAGCGAGTGTTCCAGAGGAGAGGTTTACAGCAGAGACTGTGCCACCAGGGGAACCGATATCATTGCCACTGTTTCCACCAGCATTAGCGCTGAGATAGCCTATACCTGTCGGAGTGGAGCCGCCCGTGGTGCTGGTTGCCCAGTTGGAGCCGACGGTATTATTGGCAGTGAGGTCAGTAAGATAAATGGATGCGCCTACAGGGTCGGGAAAGCCTGCGCTACCATAGTCAACGGTTTCAATGGCGTTAGCATGAGTGGTATGGTCACCAATGTAGCTGGCAAAGCTGCTCCACAAACTAACCTTATCACCAATGTTGTTGAGTGGTAGATTACCCCAACCGGTAACTCCAATGAGGTTGATGCCATTTCCCCAGGCGGCTTCAAAGTCCGAGGCATTGAGGTCATCGTCGTTGAAAAGGATGGCGCTTCCTCCAGCAGCGATAGTGCCACTAGCAATGTTAGCGGCAGCATGAGCCACACCATTATTATCATCGAGGACGTAGCCGGATAAATCGACGGTGCTGCTGCCGGAGTTATAGACTTCTATCCATTCCCAGTCATGTTCTGCACTGTTGGGGTCGTACATGATTTCGGAGATAATCAGAGGGAATCCGAGTTGATAGGCAGAGAGTTGGGAGCCATGTAGTAGAAAAAGTTGGTTATTTTTGGCTCCTGCACCATAGAAGTTGCCGCTTAATGCACTAGCACTATTATTGAGGAGTTGGGTAGTTCCTGCACCTAGGGTGTAGGTTTCTGTCGGAGTTGCTGAAGTGACTGTGGTTGGGGTATCCATGTCCCAAACATGGAGTTCATGGGTGGTGAGGGCAATTAAGGTGGTGCGACCATTGTATTTGTGGGCGATCGCCTGATACACTAAGTCTGTACCCGGTACAGTAATATCTGTACCTCCAAACTTAACCGCCGTTGCGCTCCCCGTATCCGCATCAAACGCCCAAATTTTATCGCTGGCTCCACTCGCTCCCCCATCACTGGCGTAAATATAATCGCTACCACTGCCATGGTCAAAATAGCTAACCCCACGAAACCGTCCCCCAGTCCCCACATCTTCCGCCCATTGCTGCGTTAGGCTAAAGTTAGTCGGATTATGGGTTACCGACCATTTGATGATTTGGTCGCGATTAACATCATCATTCCCATAGATAAATGTGCCATCAGTGGTAATAGACTCGGTTTTCTCTGTTGTGGCTTGATACCCGGTGAGATTGCTCGACCAGTCATTATCGATACGGCGAATCCCTTGGGCATCATCTCCGGTAAAGAAGATATAGCTGCCCAATTCTAGGGCGCTTTTCGCTCCATCTAGACCATTGTTATAATTGTGGACTACTATGCCATTGGATGCCTGATATTCCACCGGCCCGCCATCAATGGTTCCTGCTAGGGGGTTTCCCGCAGTTGAAAAGTTATTGTTGAGATAGTGGTTATTATTTCCCAAAGGGCTATTTACTGTCCATTGAGCGGTGGTATTGTTGATGAAACTCATGGTTAGTTAGGTTTGAGAGGGCTAATGGTAGGATGACACTGAGTAGGGTGGGCAGTTCCCACCCTACTTATCTACCTATCTATCAATGTTATTTCGCTTTGCGTAAGGCTGTGACGGTGGAGATGAAGTATTGGGCGACTTGCTCGATTTCTGCTTGGGTATTGAATCGGCCGATACCGAATCTTACGGAAGCATAGGCGAGTTTTTCGGCTCGGCCTAAGGCTAAGAGAACATGGGAGGGAGCAATTTTGGTGGAGGTACAAGCGGAACCGGAGGATAGGGCAACCATAGGTTGCAATCCTAACAGTAGGGCGGAGCCGTCTACCCCTTCTACACTGATATTGAGGTTACCGGGTAATCTTTGGGTGGGATGGCCATTGAGGTGAATGCCGTCTAGGGAACTTAGGGCGCGCCAAAGTGCTTCTCTCAGTTGGGTTAGGCGTTTGGCTTCCCTATCTTGTTCTGCCCTGCCTAAACGCACAGCTTCCGCAAAACCTACGATTTGAGGTGTATAAAGAGTTCCCGATCGCAGTCCTCGTTCATGGCCGCCTCCGTGGATCTGAGAAGCTAATTTGACTCTGGGGTTGCGTCTTCTAACGTATAAGGCTCCAATCCCTTTGGGGCCATACAGTTTATGGGCAGTCAGGGACATTAAGTCGATGTTCATATCCTGGACATTGAGGGGAATTTTACCGAGAGCTTGGGCTGCATCGGTGTGAAAAAGCACTTGGCGATCGCGGCAAATTTGGCCGATTTTGGCTAGAGGTTGAATCACCCCAATCTCATTATTGGCCGCCATCACAGAAACTAAGATGGTATCCTCCCGAATGGCTGCTTTTAGCTCTTCTAAATCGATTAACCCTTGAGCATCAACTCCCAAATAGGTGATTTCAAAGCCTAAAGATTTTAAATACTCACAGGGATCTAAAACGGCATTATGTTCTGTAGTAACAGTAATTAGATGGCGACCTTTGTTAAAGTAAGCCTCGGCTACACCCTTGATGGCTAGATTGTTGGCTTCAGTGGCTCCACTGGTGAAGATCATCTCTTCTGGAGTAGCACCAATGGCTTGGGCTAAAACTTCCCGACTGTGGCTAACGGCCGCTTCCGCTTCCCAACCATAGGCATGGGTAATACTAGCAGGATTACCAAAGCGCTCCGTGAAATAGGGTAGCATCGCTGCTAAAACCCGTTCATCCACTGGTGTAGTGGCATGACAGTCAAGATAAATTGGTCGCTCAGACATATTCTTGAAGATTACAGTAGAATCAGGGCACAAATATCGCCCATATCCTCAAGCCTAAAACAAGAATATGAATTCTGAAACCTTAGTGCAACTGTTACAAAAAAGCTTTCATGTCACCCTAGGAGCAACCGCTTCTTTTGCTGAAGTTCTGCAAGATGAGCAGAAACGCCAAGAAAGCTGGCGCAAACTCACCGAAAATTTAGCTGAACTGACTCAAGAATGGTCAGAAAAGGGCAAAATTACGGAAGAGGAGGCGCGAAATTTTGTTGATAATTTGATGAAGGAAAAAACTAATCCACCCGATTCTGATGCCGATTCTGAGTCTGCTGACTTCAGTCAAGAACCAGAAACATTCACGGATTCAGATCCTCAAGCGGAAATTGAAGAGTTGACGGAACAACTGGCCACTTTACGCTCTGAGTTAGAAAAGTTACGCCAAGAAGAAAATTAGAGTTTTCAACGAACAGGGGATCGATCGTCGATCCCCTGTCTGGCTTTGAAATCTAGTCATTATCCCATTCTTCGCGTCCTAAGAGGTCTCCAATCCGGTCTCTAAGCAAAAAATTACCGTTTTCTAATTCACACTCTACATAACCCCATTCACGGGCGGGAATATATTTACAAAGAACATAAATCGGTTGTTGACGACTAATCACTCCGTCTTGTACGAGGCTGCGGGCCTCGTCTTGAATCATATTTAAGGAGTAACGAATAGATTGAAGCATTTTCACCCTCTTGATGTTTGGAATGATTGTGTATGAGAACGGTAGGAGATAGGCGTTCGATCGCCCTCCATTAGATTTTAACTTAAGTTCTGTATTCCTGAATACTGAACTTTTTCTATCTTTGCGCTATACCGCCTCTAATTATATTAAGATATCTTGCAAAAGTCATCAACCCATCCCACTTTTCTGGTAAACCAGTTCAGTTGCCAGTTGAATGGCGGCTTTCATGCTGGTAGCATGGGCGAGTCCTTTGCCTGCAATATCAAAGGCAGTGCCATGATCGGGTGATGTACGCACAAAGGGTAAACCAATAGAGGTATTGACTGCTCGATCGAAAGCCATCATTTTGACAGGAATTAATCCTTGGTCATGGTAAAGTGCGATGTAGGCATCATGGGTTTGAGCAGCTATGGGGGAACCATGCCAGGCTTGAGCGGGTTTAACCCATAAGGTGTCTGGTGGTACGGGGCCATCTAAAATGAGATGGGGATAGAGCTGGCGAGACGCTTCTAGCCAGGGAACGATCCAGTCGATCTCTTCTGTACCGAGTTGCCCCTGTTCGCCGCTATGAGGATTGAGTCCGGCGATCGCAATCCGAGGTTGGGCTAGTGCAAACTGGTCGCGCAAAACATTAACTAACAATTGTAGCTTCTGGCTTAGGAGAGTTGGTGTTAAGATTTCTGGAACTTTTGCCAGGGGAATGTGAGTGGTTGCTAACAAGGCGATCAATTGCCACTGGGTATGGGGCGATCGCCCCACAAAAAGCATCCCAAATTGCTCTGTACCCGATTTTTCTGCTAAAAGTTCCGTTTGTCCTGGATAATGGTATCCAGCCGCACTCCAAGCTGATTTGGCGATCGGGGCGGTAACAATTCCCTGGAAGTTACCCGCTAAGGTTTGGGAAATCGCCTCTTGTAGATAAGCAAAACTCGCCCATCCACTCGCCCCATTCCCCACTCCTAATCTAAGTTCCTTGGATACCTCATCCGGTAGGGGAATATCCAGAATTGAGAGGTCATCCGGATCGGCTAAAGGTTGTCCTTGGGAGACTAAACGGCGGTAAGTTTCCTGTAAAATGAATGCAGATCCCACCACCGTCATCTGAATTTGCTCCTGAAGGTGGCGATCGGCCAGAGCTTTGAGAATCACTTCCGGGCCAATTCCCATCGGATCGCCGAGTGTAATTGCTAAATGGTTCAACCTATTACCCATTACCTATTACCTATGACCCCATGGGTCAAAACTGTTCTACAATCAACCTAGGCGCTTAGTCCCAGAGGTCTGGAGTCTAAGCCTGTATCTGTCCATCAATTCACCTTAAAGGATATTACTTAAACCATGGGCGCTGAAATCTTTAATGCTGCATTCCTATCTTCCAGTTTAATTATGGTGGGCCTAGGTTTAGGCTTCCTGCTGCTGAAAATTCAGAATAGTGTCGAAGGCTAATCTGAAGAAGCTTAACTCAAGTTCACAGCGAGCGGCTGTAACGCTCTCATCCTTGGCGGGGAAGCATCCCCGCCTTCTTCATCTCCATTAGATCTGGAGGATAAGCCCCCCAATCTCCCCCCCCCATCCAGAAAAATTATGAATGAATGTCAAGATTCTTGAAGTTTTCTGATAGACTCTTATAAAAAGTTACGTTTTGTAAATTATAATCAATGACTTTATTAATCGTTGGAGCCACAGGCACACTGGGAAGGCAGATCGTCTTCCGGGCCTTAGAAGAAGGCCATTCAGTTCGCTGTCTAGTCCGTTATCCCCAAAAAGCGGGATTTCTCAAAGAACGGGGAGCCGAACTTGTTCCAGGGCATTTATGTAAACCTGAAAGTATCAAAAAAGCACTCGAAGGAGTCACAGCCGTTATTGATGCAGCCGCATCCCGTCCTACTGACTCCCTGAGCATGAAAGAAGTAGATTGGGATGCCAAAGTTTCTCTCATTCAAGCGGTGAAAGAAGCAGGTATTGAACGCTACATCTTTTTCTCAATTCTGGATGCTGACCAATATCCCCAAGTACCTTTGATGCAAATCAAGCATTGTACAGAACTTTTCTTAAAACAAGCGGATCTTCAATATACGATTTTCCAATTAGCAGGCTTCATGCAGGGACTAATTCCCCAGTATGCTATCCCCATCCTGGATCAACAGGGGGTTTGGGTGATGGGAAAATCCTCACCCATTGCCTATATGGATACCCAGGATATCGCCAAATTTGCTGTTCGGGCCCTGAGTGTACCAGAAACTGAAGGGCGCACGTTTCCCCTCGTGGGGACAAAAGCTTGGAGTGGGGATGAAATAATTGCTCTGTGCGAAAGACTCTCTGGAAGACAAGCGAGAGTTTCCCGAATGCCGATCGGGTTGTTGCGAGCGGTACGCGGAATGGCGCAATTTTTCCAATGGACATGGAATATTAGCGATCGCCTCGCCTTTGCTGAAGTTCAAGCCAGTGGCAAACCCCTGATCGCCCCCATGGATGAAGTCTATAATGTGTTTGGCCTTGACCCCAAAGACACCACCACCTTAGACTCCTATATGCAGGAATACTTTAGCCGTATTCTGAAGAAACTGAAAGAAGTCGAATACGAGCGCGAAAAAATGAAGCAAAAAAGCAAAAAACGCAAAAGCCCGTTTAAATCTCGTTCCTAAAAAAACCTAGATGGGTGAACAAGATTTAACCCCTTTGAATTACAATCTTTAGACCAATCCTTTAGACAACCTTCTCAATACTGGTATTAGCGTGCCCGAAGCTGGGATTATTTACAACGACATTAAACCAACCGCCTGCCGAGTCGCAGAAGAACTAGAACAGCAACTGATCCAACGGGGATGGAGTGTGAAACTGGCGACAGGTGCAGGGGGAATCTTGGGATATTCCCATCCCGATCGTCCCACATGCCATACGGCGATCGATCATCTGGTTCCCCCTAACTTTAATTCACAGATGAAAATGGCGATCGTCTTGGGTGGGGATGGTACGGTTCTTTCTGCGGCTCGACAAGTGGCTCCTTGTGGCATTCCTATGTTAACGGTCAATACTGGCCACATGGGATTTCTGACGGAAACTTATATTAATCATCTCTCAGAAGCGATCGATCGGGTAGAGAATGACAATTACACCATAGAAGACCGCACCATGTTAACCGTGCGTGTCTATAACGATCATGCTCAGAATTCTCCCAAGACTACGGATAATTCCCAACGTCCGAGTATGTGGGAAGCCCTATGCTTAAACGAAATGGTGCTGCACCGAGAACCCCTCACCAGTATGTGCCATTTTGAAATCCAAATTGGTCACCATGCCGCAGTGGATATGGCCGCTGATGGAGTGATTGTATCAACTCCAACTGGATCTACTGCCTATTCCCTGAGTGCAGGAGGAGCGGTGGTAACCCCTGGAGTGCCTGTGCTTCAACTGATGCCCATTTGTCCCCATTCCTTGGCCTCACGCGCTCTGGTTTTTAATGATAGCGATCGAGTAACTATTTATCCTGTCTATCCGAATCGGTTAGTGATGGTGGTTGATGGCAATGGAGGCTGTTATGTCTCTCCTGAAGATGAGGTGGTGATTGAAAAATCCCCCTATTCGGCTCGGTTTATTCGCCTACAGTCTCCGGAGTTTTTCCGCATTCTGCGGGAAAAATTGGGCTGGGGATTGCCCCATATTGCTAAACCGACTTCCGTCGAGTTGCCTTAAGGTTGCCTGACTGGGGGCGATCGCCTATAATAATGACTTAGAACTCTAAAAATTTAGGTGACTAGCTCAACGGTAGAGCAGGAGACTCTTAATCTCTTGGTTCAGGGTTCGAGTCCCTGGTCACCTATTCTAATAAAACGCACTTTTCACCCTGAACCAAAAGTAGGGGCAATTCATAAATCACCCCTACTGGATTAGGGTTTAATCTAACCTAATTCATGTCGGCGACAGCCGAAACTCTGAGAAAGGAGAACCTACACCAGAGCAAAGGACTGACTAAAGTCAACACTCGCAAAAGCGGTTGCACCGACGGCAAAGGCTTGACCCCCTATAGTGCCACCGACAAAGACACTGCTCATGACGGAAACATTACCGGTAACGTTAACCTGAATATCGGCAGTGCTAAAGGTGAGCTGTTCGGGAGTTACACCATTAACGATACCGAGAACGGAGGTTACGCCATTATTGTTCACTTCGATAATGGTACTGCCGCTTGCTGTGGTGAAGGTGAGGTTATTGGGAGTGATGCCACCGGTTAAGCCGATGGTGTCGCCTTGGCGGTAGTCTAAAATCAGGTCGGCTTCGCCTGTGTTAGCGGCTGCGGTTCCGGTGCGAAGAACAAAGACATCATTACCTGCACCACCGATGAGGATATCTCTACCGAAGTCACCACTGATGACATCATCGCCATCGCCACCGTTGATCAGGTCATTGCCTTGACCGCCAAAGATGTTATCGTTGTCTGCGCCACCGTCCATGAAGTCTCTGTCTTCGCCGCCGGTGAGTTGGTCTTGGCCAGCGTCTCCATTTACGATATCATTACCGCGATCTCCGGAAACCCTATCATTGCCGCGATCGCCGGAAACCGCATCATTACCATCGCCACCACTGACGGCATCATTCTCTTGTCCGCCATGGCAGGTATCATTTCCTTCATCACCGTTAACCGTATCCTCACCTTGGTTCCCATTGGCAAAATCATCACCTGCGCCAGCATCAATTTGGTCATTACCAGCTAAACCAAAGATGGTATCGGCTTCGGCTGTACCTACGACCACATCATTACCGATGCTGACATTAAACTCAGTCGCGACTTGAACAGAAATATTAGTCGTAGTCGTTGTAGAAGAAGAACTCGGAGGGGCAACGGGGTCAGTAAATGTACCCGAACCAGGAGCGGACTGTTGGGGGTTGGGGAAAGCAGCCAAAATTTCTGCACTGGTTAAATTAGCGACTTTTTCAACAACCCCTGCTCCTCCCGAATTGTTTTCAAAGGAGAAGAAGTCTTGAACCACCAAATCTTTCGCCGGGTCAACCTGGCCATTATTATCCAGATCCACGACTAAATCTGTACCATTGCGTAAGACCTTCGTTCCCGTTGCCGGTGGTGCATTTTCACCTTGGGGAGGTAAGGACAGAGTAACCCCTTCCACCTCAATGACATCACCGCTACCGCCACTATCTTTGATGGTGGTTCCGACAGCATTGGTTGCATTGAGTTTATAAGTATCGCTACCTCCGCCAGCTTGCAGATTTAATCCTGCCACTGCACCGCCAGTAATCACATCATCGAACTGAGAACCGATCGCCCCTTCAAACCCAGCCATGCTATTCTGGAATTGACCTACAACTGTGATACCAGTCTGTAAGTTAATCTCTACACCGACCGAGGCTTCCACATAGGACACGAAGTCAAAGCCATTACCGCCGACCAAGCTATCATTCCCTTCTCCACAACTGAGGGTATCGTTGCCATCCCCCCCATCAAGGGTATCGTCACCGGCTCCTCCATTGAGTTCATCGCCATTTTCGCTACCGGTCATCTTGTCATTACCCTTAGACCCGGTAAAGCCTTCAATGCCTTCGAGTTGATTATTCAGTTGCACTCCTCCAACCAGGCTTCCGGTAACGGTGGTAGAACCGGTAGCAGAGAGATTAATTTCTAATCCCACATTAACGGATACATCCAGCTCTACATTGATAAAGCTGACCAGATCAAATCCAGCACCCCCATTAATTTTAGATGTGCCTTTACCGCAAATTAAGACATCATCATCAGCTCCACCATCTAGCACATCACCGCCAATGAGGGTATCTTTACCATTACCGCCAACGAGACTATCTGGCCCTTCTCCACCCACGAGGCAATCATTGCCGTTACCACCAACGAGGGTATCGTCGCCATCTCCACCGACGAGGGTATCTTTACCGTTGTCACCCACTAGAGAGTCATTGCCATCGCCTCCCACGCAGGAGTCTTCACCATCACCCCCCACACAGGTGTCATTACCTGCATCACCTATGAGGGTGTCATCCTGATTTCCGCCGATGAGGGAGTCATCGCCTTCACCGCCTTCGAGAGTATTTTTACCATTGCCACCGTCGAGGGTGTCGTTACCTTCATCGCCCATACAGGAGTCATCCCCATCACCACCGAGTAAGGAGTCATCGCCTTTACCGCCGATGAGGGTATCGTTATCTTTGCCACCATCGAGGGTGTCTTTGTCATCGCCACCATCTAAGGTGTCTTTGCCATCGCCACCGACACAGGAATCATCGCCTGCACCTCCAGCGCAGGAGTCGTTACCGTCTCCACCGAGGCAGGTATCATCGCCTTCTCCACCATCCATTTCGTCGTCACCGTCAGCACCGGATAGGCCGGAAATTTTGGAGAGTTTGCCGGAGCCGCCTCCAGAACCAGAGCCGCCTCCAGATTTTTTAGATTTTCCCGATCCACCAATGAGGACATCACTGCCTTTGCCGCCACTGAGTTTATCGCTGCCTCCGCCTCCAATGAGGATTTGACCTTTGTCTAAACCGCCCGATACGCTGCCTTCTCCTTTGCTATCGACGGAAATAATCGCTTTGCCGAGAACGGTGGCGGAGATGTCGAGGGCAAATTCGGCAATTTGAACATCGCTGAGTTCTGAGACAGCTAGACCAAAGTGAGCTTGCAGTTCGGCTTTGTATTTGACTTTGACAAAGGTGAGAGCTTCAACGGATAGGGTGGATTCAGTGGTAATGAATGCCATGTTGTGATTCTCCTGATTCTTTAGATGTTGGTTAGGAGCCGGGATGTTTAGAGTCCACAGCGTTTGAGTCGCGATCCAAGGTAGGGCCATAAGCGTCCTCGTCTTCCCCATGTGGGAAGATGGCCCTGGGGAGCGCCAAGATTAAAGGTGAGATCAGCGTAGGCTAACCAGGATTGATCGGGCGATCTCCAACCGACGCGATCGCCGAATTCTTGATAATTTTTGTCTAAAGAGCGCCAAATCCGGTTTTGCACACTAAACCCAAAGTGACCGTTACTGTATTGCACCCATAGGTGGTCAATTGTTCGCAAGTCTCGACCGGGCAAGTATTTCACCTCTTCTTCGGTGAGGCTGCCTTGGGAGGTGCGGTCGCTAATTTCGAGCAAAATCTGCTCGGTTTGGCGATCGGCTTCTTGCCAGTTTCCGGCTGCTAGGAGTTCTTCTAACCGGCTGTAGTCCATGCCTACCGCCGAACTCCATTGACGCTCGGTATCGTTGATCGGGGTGGGGGTTTGCCAAGGGGGAGAAATGAGGGCAATTCCTAATAGATCGAACCAGTGCTGAATGGACTGGGGCCGGTCTTCGGGTTCCAGGGCCATGCCTGCTAAGATGGCGGTGTTGGTGCGATCGCTAATTACCGGATTAAGTTGTTTCGGTGGAATCAGTGGATCGGGTTGGTTGCGAGCCACGCGGCGATCGCGGTTGGTTGCCGACTCTGGCACTTCTTCCGTTAACAGGGCATAGAGGGTAGCGGCTAACCCATAGACATCGGTGTAAGGGCCTCGAAACGATCGCCAATCATACTGTTCTATGGGGGCAAATCCTCGACTCACATAAGCGGTATGACCTTGGACTAAATTGGGCATAAATTTGCGAGCCATGCCAAAGTCGATCAGTGTGGTTGAGGCTTCACCCTTGCGTCGCAGGATATTAAGCGGTTTGATATCCCGATGCAAGAACCCTTGATGATGGATGGTATTCAGAGCATCTCCAATTTGTTGGATATAGTGGAGCGCTTCTGCTTCGGGTAAGGCTCCTTCCCTATCCACTAGAGTACCGAGATTGGTTCCTTCGATATACTCCAGGACAATGCACCAAAGGTGGTCTTCTTGAATCAACTCTTCAACCCGGACAATATGGGGATGGGAGCATTTGGCGATCCACAAGGCTTCATTGAGAAAGTCTTGTTGACATTTCTCGAAGTCTTTTTGATGGCGGATCTTTTCGTTTAAGGTTTTAATCACTACAGGTTCGCCGGTTTGGGTTTGAGCGAGATAGGTGATCCCAAATCCACCTTCGCCTAGTTTTTCGGCGATCGTATGACCATTTTGGAGTTGATGTCCCGGTTGCCACACCATATTTTTTTGTTGTTCCAGACCAACACAGAAGTTTAATTTTGGGTTTATTCTAGTCGATCGATCTGGGTCATCTAGGGTGGTTAACAAGAGCATAAATTACACCGATTGCAACTTGAGAAATTCAGCACGTAGTGGACGAGATCTGCGATAGATCCCATCTGATGGCAAGAATTTAAGGAGTTAGGGGATTTTAGGCGATCGCACTCCCTCAAACTCTGCAAACTTTGGGCGACGGTTCCTCTTCGGAATTTATAATCATATCCATAGAATTCTACCTAGCTTGTCCTGTTCTACTGGACAGCACTTTATCTTCTGTCCACCCATTTCTACATCTTCCCTTTTTTCGATTACGGATTTTTAACTTAAAAATTTTTTTAAGTTAAATTGATATCAATTGGCTAATTTTCATACTGCGGATCGGCAGGTTGTACCAATTTATTCAAGTGATTTTTATTTGATTAAATAAATTCTCGACAAATTTCAATTTTTTATCACTCTTAAGCCAATCCCACATTCATTTCTACAAATGCTACTTGGTTATTAGATATCAAACGGAAGTCTATACCGTATATAGAGGCGATCGATCTCCCTGTACTGATTTGATCGATTCTGGCTTCAACATGGCCCGTTCTGACCACCCTAACATCATTCACAGCAATTCCAGCTAAACCAATCCTATCCATTTCTTGATAGCCAACAATCAAAGGAATACTTCTAGAATCAGTTGCTAGAGAAGCGCGTAAAATATAAACATCAGCACCTGCATCTCCAGACAAAATCCCGCCACCAATATCGCCACTGAGAGTATCATTTCCATCCCCCCCAGAAATCATATCACGGTCTTGTCCGCCCCAAATAAAATCATTCCCTGCACCGCCAATGAGCGAATCATCTCCCATTCCACCTAAAATCAAATCATCTCCCACTCTACCCTCAATAGTATCGTTCCCCACTCCCCCAAAAAAGTAATCATTCCCTAACTCTCCATAGAGAATATCATTGCCTAAATCTCCATAAAGAAAATCATCCCCATCATTACCATTAATCCAATCATCATTTTGTCCTCCATAGCAAAGATCATTACCCTCCCCACCAATAATCGAATCATTGCCCGTATTGCCACTCAGTAAATCTCGTCCCCCTGCACCCATTAAACAATCATTTCCCTCTAAACCAAACAGGTAATCATTCCCCTCTTTCCCTAAAATTTCATCATTGTCTATCGTTCCAATAAGAATAGTATCTTGGTTATCTGCGGCAATAATCGCTACCATAGTTACACCTCCTTGTCTTACAGAGACTCCCAGTCAAAACTGTTGCATTCTGGTCTATAGTAAGCCATGGCCTGCAAAAATAGGGAAATTGACTATTGATCGTGTCAATTTCCCTAACATAGAGAGAAGACATGGTGCAGGAATGGGTTTCAAACCCACCCCTACTGATTTTAGGTTAATCCCACATCCACTTGAGCAAAGCTCAATTGCTGGATATTGAAGTTGAAATTAACCACCACACCTAACGTCAGACTGGTACTCAGTTGAGTCATCACCGTATCATTACCCACCATACTCAATCCCACATCAGTGCGGGCAATACCTGCTAAACCAACCACATCAACACCCACTTGGTAATCCAAGATCGAAGTAATATGACCAGCAATACTACCTCGGAACAGGAATGTATCAATCCCTGCTCCCCCAATGGCTTGGTTGGTTCCCATATCGCCACTAATCAGGTCATCACCAGCACCACCATTGATGACATCATCACCTTGACCGCCCCAGGAACTGTCATTTCCAGCACCTCCATCTACATTGTCATTGCCTTGACCACCCAAGCAGTTATCATTTCCGGTGTCGCCATTAACGATATCATCACCCAGGTCTCCAGAAACTTTGTCATCTCCGTCACCTCCGCTTACAGAGTCATTATTCTGACCTCCATTACAAGTATCATTTCCGGTTCCACCCTTGACCTCATCATCACCCGTGTTGCCATTAGCCGTATCATCTCCAGCTAAAGCATCAATGCGGTCATTTCCGCCCAAACCGGCGAAAAACTCAGCCAAAGCACTACCCGTGAGAATATCATTGACAGCAGTGCCAATCACGATAGAAATATCAACATTGGGAGGAGTTGGGGTAGAATTCGATGGAGGAGTAGAAGAGCTAGGCGCTTGAGGCTCCGAACTGCCTGAACCTGTACTCGTACTCGGAGAACCAGAAGTCGGGGGAGCAACTGGGGGCGGCGCTAACTGTTGCACAATGTCCTCTTGTTTCAGATTACCCACCGTTGCAAATGCCCCTGCCCCTGCACCTCCATTTGCACCAAAGTAATCTTCAATCACCAAATCTTCAGCATCAATTTGGCCATTACTATTGGCATCAATCACCAATTTTGTGCCATCCTTGAGAACTTTAGTGGTATCCGTTGCCCCATCTAAAGATAACTTCAGGTCTTCTAACTCTAGATCATTCTTACCATCAACATCCTTGATCTTAGAACCTTTGATGTTTTTGCTGCTCAGTTTATACTTGTCATTGCCTTTGCCCAAGTTCAAATTTAAGCCTGCAACCGCACCACCAGTAATCACATCATCTTGGTTAGACCCCACAAATCCCTTCATATTCTTGAAGGTATTCTTAGCCGTTCCAAAGATAGCGATTTCCGTAGACAGATTAATATCGACACTCAATTGAGCTTTGGCAAAAGAGGCAAAGTTAAAGCCTTCGCCCCCATCAAGGACATCATTACCTGCACCACATTCAAGGATATCATCTCCTTTTCCACCCTTGAGGATGTCATTACCTTCACCCCCTTCGAGGATGTTATTGCTATCATCTCCTTCAATTTCATCATCGCCTTTAGAACCAATGGCTCCTTCAAATCCTTCAATTTTATTCTTGAAGAATCCATTGAGGGTAATTTCCGTGGAGATGGAAATGGAAATCTTGATTTTCAGGCCAACGCTGACGGAAGCAAAGGAGACAATATCAACTCCCGCACCCCCGATGAGGGTAGAATCACCGCTACCGCCGCCGTCTAGGGCATCATCCCCATCGCCGCCATCGCAGTAAACGCCACCTTTAATTTTGTCATTGCCCGCACCGCCAAGGAGCGTATCTTGGCCGCCGCCACCGCCGTCTATATCGTCATCATCTTCACCGCCATCGATGTCGTCTGTGCCATCTTCTCCATTGATTTTATCTTTACCTTTACCCCCTTTGATCTTGTCGTTGCCTTTGCCACCTTTTATATCATCATCATCATCTTCACCGTCGCACTCATCATCATCATCACCCCCTTCAATTTTGTCTTTACCTTTACCCCCTTTAATCTTGTCTTTACCGCCACCCCCTTTTACCTCATCCTCATCATCGCCCCCTTCACACTCATCATCATCGTCACCGCCATCAATTTTGTCTTTGCCTTTATCGCCTTTAATCTTGTCCTTGCCTTTTCCGCCTTTCACATCATCATCGTCATCGCCCCCTTCACACTCATCATCTCCATCACCGCAATCAATTTTGTCTTTGCCTTTATCGCCTTTAACTTTGTCGTTGCCAACGCCCCCTTCAATCTCATCGTCATCTTCACCGCCTTCAAGGGAGTCTTCATTGTCACCGCCTTGCAGTGTATCTTTGCCTTGACCTCCGATACAGGTATCATTGCCTGTGTCGCCTTGAATCCAGTCATCGGCATCGCCGACGAGGGAATCTTTGCCGCGCTCGCCATCGAGGTAATCGCTGCCATTGCCGCCAATTAGGGTATCTTTACCGTTGCCACCAATTAGGGTATCATTGCCTTCACCCCCTTTGAGCATGTCTTTGCCGTTTTCGCCAAAGAGGGAGTCGTTACCGTTTTCTCCTTCTAAGGAGTCATCACCATTACCCCCAAAGAGAATGTCTTCATTGTCTCCTCCGAGAAGGGTATCGTTTTCGTTTCCGCCTTCGAGGGAGTCATTATCCCCGTCTCCTTTGAGAAAGTCTTTGTCATTTCCGCCTAAAAGAGTGTCTTTATTGTTGCCACCCAAGAGGGAGTCTTCTCCGTTTCCTCCATCAATGAAGTCTTCGCCGTCTTCCCCTTCTCCGGTGTCGTTGCCGTCACCACCGAGGAGGCGATCGTTGTTTGATCCCCCTTTGAGTAGGTCATTTCCGGCTAGTCCGTCTAGGGTATCTTTTCCTCCTAAGCCGGTAATTTGGTCGTTATCATTGGTTCCTGAAAGGAGGATATCGTTGTTATTGGGGGCGGTAATATTTGCCATTGGGCTAATGCTCCTAAAGTGCTAATGTTGTGAGTGATTTCAACTCAATTCATCTGAGGCTTTGTTTTCTGGAACGTGATGAGTGAAAAGTTATCCTAATCCCTAAACATGGGGTGGTTTGTGGTAGTGATGCACCGAGTCTCAACGGCAGAAAAATGGAGTTTAGAGCTTCTCTATGAATAAACGAGTTGGGATAAGTCTGGGGGTTAATTGCACGCCAACCAGGATTTAAGGGTTCCTGAATGTATTTCAGGTTAATTATGCCCAAATTTTCTCGTTAAATCTGCCCAAATTTAATTAAGTTTTATCACATTTTTTTGAGGTATTAACTTTAGCTTGAAAAGTCGTATTTTTATTTAGATGTAGCGATCGCCATAATTTGAGACTTTTTTCAGTTGCTTCTTTACTTTGATACTTTTCTATTGTGGTTCAAGGTAAAAGCGGCAAGGAACAACGATCAACCCTTGCCGAATCAATCCAAAATAACAGGATAGAAAATTAACTTAGGGTTCTACTTTTAGGGTTCGTCGATTTTCAGGGGGACTTTTTCCAGTTCGGGTAACTTGACCAATTCTTGCTCCATTTCTTCCTGCTCAATCTTGACCGGTAACATTAAGGGTTCTGATTTTTCCTCGATTAATGCACGGGCTACGGGTAAAATTTGTTCTAAGTCGTCTTGAGGTCTGGGGATAATGTAGATGGCATTGAGTTCTCCAATGCGTTGAGCCTCATAAACTCCAGATTCAATAGCCATGGCTACATCCGCCACTGAACCCCGGATAATGGCTGTACAAAGTCCAGAACCGATGGTTTCAAAGGACATTAATTCTACATTGGCGGATTTGAGCATGGCATCGGCTGCACCTACCATGGGGGGAAAGCCGATGGTTTCGAGTAATCCAATGGCTTGACGGCTATAGCGCTTTTCTTGGTTATAAGCCGTTACTTCCATAAACTGGGGATTAATGGGAAAGATCACTTCCAGGTTGGGTAAGGGTCTGGGAATGACGCTACTACTGACGAGTTGATCGGGGCCAAATTCACGGGCAGTTTGGGAGCCATATTCTACGGCTAATCGAATATCAGCAATTCTACCTCTGGCGATCGCCGTACAATATCCATTACCAATTTTTTCAATGCCCACCAACACGACTTCTGCCGCCTTAATCATGGCATCGGCTACCGCAATGACGGCAGGAAAGCTCCGGGTTGATACTAAACCTAATGCACTTCCATTGAGAGTATTCAATCTACTCATGCTTTTGACTTGAGAGGGATATTCGTCACCTGCACTCCTCTACTATTAGTATAAATGCCCGATGGGTGAACCCGATCGCATTTATTGATCGTTATCCTCAGAAATGGGAGAATCCTGGATACCCACATCCAATTGTTGCCGATGGGGAAACAAGGTAGACATTAAGCGTTGCAGGTGCTGATGTCCATAAACTGGGGGGTTAACTGCTTCCGAACCCAGATTATCTGTTGAAGTATCCATGGAATTAGAGCTAGGAGTCTCTAAATTAGGGTTTATACGGCTCGTGGGTGGATTAGCAATTAAGTTACGAGCGATCGCCGAATGAATCGAAGATTGAGTCGCTGAAGGATTAGATTTAGGGGGAGCTACTGTAATTTGAGATGCGTCCTCTTCCGGCGTAACCTCTGGTACAGGCTCAACTTCCGCTACCGATTCCACCGGTTTAGGAGCCACCTTCAGCTCTCTGTTTTGCGAACGTCCGCAATTGCCCAACAGCGAACCCGGAGCCACCACCTGTTCTGACTCCACCGAACAATTAAAGACCGTTGACACGGGGCCCACACAAGCCCTTGCACCAATGGTTCCCGAACCCACCACCAACACACCCGCACCCAAGATCGCCCCTTCTTCAACTCTTAAGGTTCCCCCATCAGCATGAAGTACCACTCCCATCCCAATACAAGCCCCAGCCGCGATCGCAATCCGACTCTGGGGATTAGCAATCAACACCACCCCCGGAGCCACCACCGCGCTAGGATCAATGCTCACCTCCCCATCAATACAAGACTTTTGGTTATGAAGAGGTTGCCAAGGCATTACCGCCATAATAATATTGAACCTCGCCGTTGCAGCACATTATTCAATCGAACCTCAGTCCGATACCTACTTCTTGGAGGAGGAAAACCTCCCCCATTTTTTCCATCTGCACATTCCCTTGAGGGAATGGCATCAGAAGTTCAAGGGCGCTGAATCACCGACTCTGCCATCCGCCGTTTCGCATTGGGATCGATACCCAACATCCGCACATATTCCCCCTGATGTTCAGCTAGGCAAGCTTCCAAAGCCGCGAACACTTCCGATTCACGGTTTGATTCAATGGGCGTACAGCTCTTCCAAGATCCCGTCTTATAGCGCCGGGGATCTGCATGTTCCGTCCCAATCTTATAGCCTTGGGCTAACAGGGCACGGACTTGTTCGATCGCCTCAGCACTCAGCTTTCCAGACACTGACCCCCCATTGCTACTCCTGCGAGCCACTGGAGCTGCCGGACTCGCCACACTCGATGCCCCATTACTGCTCGCCGCCACTCTACCATCAGGTCGTTGAATAATTTCCTCTAAAACCCGCCGTTTAGCATTGGGATCGACCGCAATCAAGCGCACATATTCGCCCTCATAATCTCTCAACACCGTTTCAATACTACTTAAAACGGCTGTCGGGCTAGTTCCACTAATCGGCGTTCCTGTCAGCCAAGAGCTAGTCCGGAAGCGGCGCTGATCCGCATGTTCCGTCGTAATCCGGTATCCTTGATTCACCAATTGTCTAACTTTCGAGGACAAATCAGCCCCTACCCCTGAACCATTGGCAGCGTAACCATTGCCACTTTCCGATCCTCTGGAGGGAGCAGAAGCGCTGGCTCTGGGGGCAGCCGGTTGGTCTCCAGGTTTCTGAATAATGGTTTCTAGGACTCGTCGTTTCGCTTGAGTATCGATGCCAATCAGGCGCACATACTCACCCCCATGGGCAGACATACAAGACTCAACAGCAGCTAAAACCTCTCTAGCATTACTCGAATCAATCACAGAGCAGCTCTTCCAAGAGCCAGTACGGAAACGACGCTGATCGGCATACTCTGCACCGATTTTATAGCCTTGAGCGAGGAGTTGTTGAATTTGGGTTACGGTTTCTGAATTAAGAGTTGTCATATTGCTTTGGATTTGAACATTACTAGAGTTGCCCAATTCACTGCGAATGGGCGTAATACACTCGATATTGTCGGCACACCGATACCCAGCTCTGAGGGCATCATTAATCCCGACCACGTGGCTGGCAAAAGCCGCGTCACTTTTTTGCACATCCGGCAGGCGATCGGCCTGCTGTTGATTGGTAATAATTGATCCAGAAGGAACATATTTTCCTGGGGGAATTTCCACATCTTGAATCAGCGCGTGCATCATCACGATACATCCATTACCCACTCTGGCATTGAACACTGTAGAGCGGAAACCAATAAAACAATTATCTCCCACGTAGGCGGGCCCATGGACTAGCGCCATATGGGTAATCGAAGCATGATTGCCAATCCAAACGGAATATTTCTTGCCATCATCCCCGACCACGCGGCCTTCTTCTAGACCATGGATAACCACACCATCTTGGACATTGGTATGATCTCCAATATGGAAAGGAGCGCCTTCATCAGCTCGGATAGATGTCCCAGGGGCAACTAATACATTGGCTCCTATATGGACATCACCAATTAGATTCGAGAAGGAGTGGACATAGGCACTACTATCAATTCTCGGTTCCGCCAAGTCTTTTGACCAAGGGGTGGGGGGAGCGGCATAACTTGCTGTATGGCTACGCACAACCATAAATAATCTTCCTCCTATAGCGATTTTGTCTCTCGTGTCATGGGTTAACGGGTCGAGTTTCGGATGCGATCTGACCTCAAAAGGGTTTGGATTTCAAGTTGATAAACGTTGATTGGATTGAGATTCAGAAGCTCACTCATACCGTCCTCGACCAACCCTGACCCTTGAGGACTGAATATTAATAGCTATCTTTTTTGCTATAGACGCGAGTATTATTAACCGTTACCGTATCAATAATACCGACAACCATAGCGTCTACAGGGCGGTTTTGGGTTCCCTCAACTTGGCGAGCCGCACTGCCACGACTCACCAGTACCCATTCATCTAATCCAGCTCCCACGCTTGGATCGGCGGCTACCTCATATTCAGTCAGAAGACGGCCTTGCTCGTCTATCAACTGCAACAGCAGAAACTTAGACCCTCTTAGACTCGGATCTTTTTGGGTGCTAACGACTGTGCCACAAACTTTAGCAATTTGCATGGATCTAATCTGTTGATTATTAGACCCTAACGGCTAGAGGGCCGAATGGCGTTCGTACTTTCGGCAAATTGCTGTACATCTTCGGTATAACGGATGGGGAGAACATACTCCAAGTTTTCGTGGGGACGAGCAATAATGTGGGTTGACAGGACTTTTCCACCATTGACTCGCTTAATGTTATCAACCCCAGCAGCTACAGAAGCTTGCACTTCCGATACATCGCCTCTGACTATGACAGTAACCCGACCACTGCCAATTTTTTCGTAGCCTACTAGGGTGACGCGAGCGGCTTTCACCATTGCGTCGGCGGCTTCTACAACGGCAGGAAAACCCAGGGTTTCTACCATTCCAACTGCAATTGACATTGATTTAAGACTCCTAAACGGTTTAACGGAGATGGATGAAGCTTAAGGAGGAAGTTGAGGGATGATTGCTCACTCAACCTACCCCAATCCTAAGCTGTTAATGATGCTAGTAGTTCCGGAACTGATCCACCGCTTCGGTGTAACGGATGGGAAGAACATACTCTAGGTTTTCATGGGGTCTGGCAATGATGTGAGTTGATAGCACTTGACCTCCATCAACCCGTTTGGCGCATTCAACCCCTGCAGCTACTGAGGCTTGGACTTCGGATACATCTCCCCGAATAATGACGGTTACCCGACCACTACCAATTTTTTCATATCCCACCAAAGTCACGCGGGCAGCTTTTACCATTGCGTCAGCAGCCTCGACGACGGCTGGAAAGCCTAGGGTCTCTACCATTCCAACGGCTATGGGCATTGTTAATCTCCTGATCTGAAAAAGCGAAAGATAGCACTAGGACACCCAAATTTCCTAGGAAAGCAAAATAGATTTTTGCTTCTCTATTAAGGATATGGGAAGCATGACTCTCCTGGCAATAGAATTAATCATAATAACCCTTGATTTGATTAATTAACTTTTGTGATGTCTTAACAGAAATTAATTTTTTATTAACAAAGTTAATATATAATAATCGATCAACTCAATAAATGAGATAAGATATGTAAATATACTTAATAAAAGTGGGGGCGATCGCCCTAGGGATAGGTAAGCTTATCACCCGGCAAGATCGTCACTCGATCGAGTCTCTTTTAGGGTAGGCTAAGGGATAGGATCGTCCCGTAGCCAAGAGAGTAGTGGAGATCAAAACCCTAAAAATGTCAAGAAACTAAGATTAAAACTTTAAATCAATTCTTAAAATCCAGTAGATTAGCTCATTATCTTAATTTATGTCTGAATATTTTCTAGAAACGAGTTGGTGCATTCCATTCTATGGTTTAGTCGGAGCCATTCTCACCTTACCTTGGTCAACTCGGATGATCCGGCGTACCGGCCCGAGACCAGCAGCCTACTTTAACCTGCTGATGACAGTTTTAGCCTTAGTGCATGGATTGATCGTCTTTAATCTCGTTTGGGACAGAGAACCCTATCTGATTGTTTTTCACTGGCTCAAGGTAATTGATATTGACTTTGCCTTCACCTTAAGCATTTCTGCGGTTAGCCTAGGGGCAATGTCACTGATTACGGGATTAAGCTTGTTAGCCCAACTCTATGCTCTGGGATATTTAGAAAAAGATTGGGCCCTGGCGCGATTTTTTGCCTTAATGGGCTTTTTTGAGGCAGCGATGAGTGGTATTGCCCTCAGTGAGTCCCTGTTGCTGACCTATGGCTTGCTGGAAATGCTGACCCTATCGACCTATCTGTTAGTCGGTTTTTGGTATGCCCAGCCTTTGGTGGTGACGGCGGCTAGAGATGCCTTTTTGACCAAACGGGTGGGCGATATTCTCTTGCTGATGGGGTTGGTGACTTTGGGAACTACCGCCGGAACCCTGGATTTTGATCGCCTCTATGTGTGGGCAGAAACGGCCCAATTATCCCCCTGGTTTGCTACGGTGCTAGGGTTAGCCTTGATTGCCGGGCCAACGGGAAAATGTGCCCAGTTTCCCCTCCATTTGTGGTTAGATGAGGCCATGGAAGGGCCAAATCCAGCCTCCATTTTGAGAAATTCGGTAGTGGTGGCTTGTGGGGCTTATGTGTTGATTAAGCTGCAACCGATTTTAGCCCTCTCTCCGGTGGCTTCAGCAACATTAGTGGTCATTGGCATTATGACGGCCATCGGAGCGTCTTTAGTAGCTTTAGCCCAAGTGGATATTAAACGGGCCCTCTCCCACAGCACCAGTGCCTATTTAGGCTTAGTGTTTATTGCGGTGGGGACACAGTGGACGGGATTTGCTTTGATGTTATTGTTTGCCCATGCGATCGCCAAAGCTCTATTGTTTATGAGTGTCGGTTCGATTATCCTCACCACCAGTAGCCAAGACTTAACCGAGTTAGGGGGACTACAGGCCAAAATGCCCGTTACCACCACCTCATTTCTGGTTGGTAGTGCCGGTTTAGTGGGACTTTTACCCCTAGGCGGTTTTTGGGCTTTGCGCTTAGGTGCGGATGACTTTTGGTATTACGAACCTTGGTTACTGGTCGTCCTCTTATTGGTGAATGCCCTTAGTGCTGTAAATTTAACACGGGTCTATCGTCTCGTCTTTGCTGGAGAAGTCCAACCCAAAACCCGCCGGGCCCCTGAAGTTCCTTGGCCCATGGCTGTACCGATGGTGAGCTTAATCATTATCACCTTAGTTTGTCCCTGGCTATTACATCAATTATCCCTCATTCCCAGCTTCACTTATGTTCATAAAGCTACGGTGATTCTAGTGATTCTATCGGGTGTGGCTGGATGTGTGATTGGGGTCAAGATTCCCCTACAGCGTAGTTTAGCTCGGTCAATTATCAAGCCGGTTAAGCTGATCCAAGATCTGTTAGCCTATGATTTTTATATCGATCGCCTCTATCGGATGACCGTTGTGTTTGCCGTAGAACAATCTGCTCGACTGACCTCTTGGTTTGACCGCTATATTGTCGATGGTTTGGTTAACCTGGTGGGTATGGTCACCCTGTTTAGTGGCGAAGGCTTAAAGTATAGCTCGGCTGGCCAGTCCCAACTTTATGTCCTCACGATTTTGCTTGGGGTTAGCTTCTTTGTCACCCTAGTAGGTTGGTTGGTTTATGTGCATCCCTAAACTGGGGAAATCGGGAAATGGGAACTCTCAGATACAGGGAGATTAACCCATTACCCACCCAAATGGCGATATTGCCATAGCAGCGAACCGTTTAGTAAAAAACTCCTCAACACCACACTCAGCCTGCAAACCTTTGTCCTTTCTAGTACATCTCCAACTGGCGCTCACCCGGTTAATTTTTCCTAATTTACAATGGATCGGCTCCAGTCAAAAGACCGGTTTCATAAACCAGTAAGTAAGCAGAGCGGGTTAACCGATCATTTTGCCTATGGCTGTCTCTTGAGCCACTTTTTTGCCTTCATCCAAGAGATACTCTAAAAAAGCAGTTGCGACTACAGATAACTGCTTACCATTGGGATAGACGACAAACCAGTTGCGTTCAATGGGGAAATGTTCCACATCTAGGATCGCCAGTTTTCCCGTTGCTCCTTCTAGGGCTAAGGTATGTAAAGATAAAACGGAGAGACCTAACCCGCCGACGATCGCCTGTTTAATGGCTTCATTAGAGCCTAACTCCAGTTTGACTTTAACGGTAATATTCTGCTCATTAAAGAGTTTCTCAACAGCACGACGAGTTCCTGATCCCTCTTCTCGCATAATAAAAGGTTCCCCAGATAGGCGCTCTAGGGGAATCTTTTCTTGTCCGACGAGGGGATGTTCTCGCTGGGCTAAAACCACTAAGGGATTTTCTAGGAACTGATGAGCCGCAACATCTAAATTTTCGGGCACTTGGGAGAGAATATAGAGATCGTCGAGATTTTCAGCCATGCGAGCGAGTAATCCTTCATGGTTGAGTACCTGAAGGGCAAAATCGACACCTGGATAGCGTTGACAAAAGGGCCCCAGTAAACGAGGAACAAAATACTTGGCTGTAGTGATTACGCTCAGTTTAAGCTGTCCTTGTTTCAATCCCTTTAAGTCGGAAATGGTCATTTCTAACTGGGATATGCGCTCAAAAATATCACGACAAGCTGCGAAAAGCGCCTGACCTGCCTCTGTTAGATATAAGCGTTTACCGATTTGTTCAAATAAGGGCATTCCCACCGCTTTCGTTAATTGCTTAACTTGCATAGAGATGGTAGGCTGAGTTAGATATAACTCTTCTGCCGCCCGTGTAAAGCTGCCGTGACGGGCTGCGGCTTCAAAAACTTTTAATTGATGCAGAGTCGCTTGCCTCAAAACCTTTTCCTCAATTAAGACCTGAAATTCATAGATATAAATCTATCATAATTATCATCAATATTGCATTAGCCTTATTGATATTCTTGCGTTATCATCTTGATTAGAAAGAGCGAAAGAAACCCTTCCGAGAGGATGCTACTCGGCGATCGCCAGTTGAAGAGGTTGGCACAGGACACCCAAATTCCTAGCTTTGCAGTTCGCCTCATTGTGGCAACAGTAAAGTATTTTCCTCTTTAGCTGAGACGCTCAATGGTGTAGCATCCTTTTTTTTATTCCCTAGACGAGCCGTCTTTTCGTCTAAAAGCACTCTTGCACTGTAATTGTGCAATCTGGAAAAGCCAGAGGACTTACAGACTGTTGACCGAGCAAAATGAGCTGGCGCTGGTAACCATTGGGTTGAGGGTCTTGAAAAATATGAAGTTGTTGTGAGGTAATGTTGAAAACTCAGTAGTCAGTGATACCTGCTACTGCATAGAGATTGGCTTTAGTGCTGAGATCGCGGTCAATCGTAGTATCAGCAATTTTAACGATCAAATACACTTCATCAGCGCGATCGCCCAAATGATGTTCTAGCCGTTTTTCCATCCGTTTGCACAACGGACTATGGGCAGGGACTTTGGGCATTTTCTGGATAATTTGTCCCGCAATAAGTTCCACCTGTTCATCGGCTCCCAGAATGCCAATTTCTGCCATTCGATGATAATCAGCAGTGGTAATTAGCCGAAGATGAACCGAAGAAAGGGGAGTGGCAATCATACATTGGGTTAGCCAAGAGATGATGGTTTAATTGTAGCAAAGGGAGAGAGGCGATCGCCGTCTCTATCCGTAGGGTGTGTTTCCGCAAGTGGACATGAAAAGCGAAGTGTAACGCACCAAGCTATATATGAAGTCGTTGTGTAAGTCCTAAATTATGATGGGAGAATACCCCTTTCCACAAAGTCTCTAGTGATGAACTCTCTATCTGGCCCCATCAATCGACATATTGATTGGCCCCAAGAGCAAATTAACCGCTTTTGCCAGCACTGGTTGGTAACTGAACTCTCCCTTTTTGGATCTATCCTGCGAGATGACTTTCATAGAGATAGCGATATCGATCTGCTCATTGCCTTTGCTGAGGATGCAGATTGGAGTTTATTTGACCATATCCAAATGCAACAGGAATTAGAAGGAATTTTGCATCGTAAAGTTGATTTAATTAGTAAACGAGCCATTTTACGCAGCCCAAATCCCATCCGTCGCCAAGAAATCCTTTCCACTGCCCAAGTGGTTTATACCGACCAGAGCTATGCCAGATAGAGATCAAGAAACGCTCTTCGACATTCAACGAGCGGCTGAAAAAATTAATCAATTTAAGCAAGGTCTGACTCGACAGGACTTTTTAGGGGATGAAAAGACCCAATCGGCGATCGTTTTTCAACTCCTGATTATCGGCGAGGCAACTAAACGCTTATCCATGTAGGGGCGGGTTATACCCAAATCTAGAACACCCACAAATCAATGTTCTAAACCCGCCCCATCCCCTGGGAGCGAGAAACCGGGTTTCTCACGACCTTGATGCCATGCCCTCATCTCTGCCAGAAACCCGGTTTCTAAACCCCGCCATCCCCGTGCCCTGAGCGAAGTCGAAGGGCTACCTCTCCAAGCGCTCCTCATACTGCTCATACACCGCCTCATCCAAGCGCCGGGCCTGTTCCCATAGCTTCTTCGCACCGTCTGTATCGCCAGCTTCCGCTACGGCTAAACCCTGCTGTATCCGCAACTCGGCGATTGACCTATCGCTCCAGACTAAGCGCTCGCAGGTGCGAACTGCTTCTAAGGTAATCTCCCGTTCCTCTGAGGGTGGCTCCAGGGGGGCGCGAACCCATGAAGAATGGAACCGCATTCTATTGCATCCCACCTCTAACCACCCTTGCCACATTGCCGGCCAAACCCGCAGGGTCTTGTCTGAACTGGCAGAAATGACTTTCGAGCCATTGGGGGTGATGGCGATAGAGTTGACCCTATCCTGATGACCCTTGAGGACGGCTAAAGACTCTCCCGTAGACAGATCCCACACTCGCAGGGTATTATCCTCACTACCAGAAATGACCTTGGAGCCATCGGGGGTGATGGTGATAGATGTGACCCCAACCTGATGACCCTCCAGGACGGCTAAGGACTCTCCCGTAGCTATGTCCCACACTCGCACTGTATTGTCCCAACTGCCAGAAATGACTTTGGAGCCATCGGGGGTGATGGCTATGGAACTGACCATACTCTGATGACCCTCCAGGACGGCTAAGGACTCTCCCGTAGCGATGTCCCACACCCGCAGGGTATTGTCCCGACTGCCAGAAATGACCTTAGAACCATCGGGGGTGATGGCAATGGAGTTGACCGCACCCTGATGACCCTCCAGGACGGCTAAGGACTTTCCTGTAACCACATCCCAAACCCGCAGGGTATTGTCCCCACTACCAGAAATGACCTTAGAGCTATCTGGCGTGAGGGCTATAGAGATTACCCGACTCTGATGACCTTTCAGGACAGCTAGGGACTCGCCTGTAGACAGATCCCACAGTCGCAGGGTATTGGTATTGTCCCAACTCTCAGAAATGACCTCGGAGCCATCAGTGTTAACTCCATTGTTCCCACTGCCAGAAATGACCTTGGAGCCATCGGGGGTGATGGCGATGGACTTGACATAATCCTGATGACCCTCCAGGACGGCTAAGGACTCTCCCGTAGCGATGTCCCACACCCGCACTGTATTGTCCCAACTGCCAGAAATGACTTTGGAGCCATCGGGGGTGATGGCGATGGACTTGACATAATCCTGATGACCCTCCAGGACGGCTAAGGACTCTCCCGTAGCGATGTCCCACACCCGCACTGTATTGTCCCAACTGCCAGAAATGACTTTGGAGCCATCGGGGGTGATGGCGATGGAGCTGACCGAATCCTGATGACCCTCCAGGACGGCTAAGGACTCTCCCGTAGCGATGTCCCACACCCGCAGGGTATTGTCCCAACTGCCAGAAATAAGCTTGGAACCATCGGCACTGAGGACAGCAGAGATAGCTCCGACTTGCAGGACATCTAAGGACTCTCCTGTAGCCAGATCCCATACCCGCACACTATCCCCACTAGTAGAAATTATCTTAGAGCCATCAGGGGTGAGGGCGATAGAGGTGACCCAATTCTGATGACCCTCCAGGACGGCCAAGGACTCTCCCGTAGACAGATCCCACACTCGCAGGGTATTGTCCCGACTGCCAGAAATGACCTTGGAGCCATCAGGGGTGATGGCGATAGAGCTGACCCAACTCTGATGACCCTCCAGGACGGCCAAGGACTCTCCCGTAGCGATGTCCCACACCCGCAGGGTATTGTCTTCACTGCCAGAAATGACCTTAGAGCCATCGGGGGTGATGGCGATGGAGCTGACCCAACTCTGATGACCCTCCAGGACGGCTAAGGACTCTCCCGTAGCGATGTCCCACACCCGCAGGGTATTGTCTTCACTGCCAGAAATGACCTTCGAGCCATCGGGGGTGATGGCGATAGAGCTGACCCAACTCTGATGACCCTCCAGGACGGCTAAGGACTCTCCTGTAGCCATATCCCACACCCGCAGGGTATTGTCTGAACTGCCAGAAATAATCTTAGAGCCATCGGGGGTGATGGCAACAGAGGTGACCGAATCCTGATGACCCTCCAGGACAGCTAAGGACTCTCCCGTAGCGATGTCCCACACCCGCAGGGTATTGTCCCGACTGCCAGAAATCACCTTAGAGCCATCGGGGGAAATAGCAATAGAATATACTCTGTCCTGATGACCTTCTAGGAGAGCTAAAGAATTTCCTGTAGCTATATCCCACACCCGTAGGGTACTGTCCCGACTGCCAGAAATGATCTTCGAGCCATCGGGAGAGAGGGCGATAGAGGTGACATAATCCTGATGACCCTGAAAATGTTGACGTTCGCGGCTGACTTGCACAGTTTCCGCTAAACTCGATTGCACCAACGGCAAGACCTGGCCGAGCTTCTGCTCGCTGCTCCCTGTTGCTGCAATGGCACGAGTCAGAGCAGGCATAGGTCTGACTTCCACCAGCGTCTGTGCAGATAAGGCATCGGCTCGCAGCTCTGCCTCGACTCTCTGTCGCTCTGCCTGCCATCCAAACAACCCTGCGGCTGCTGCCAAAACCGTCATCACTCCTCCCACAGCCACTGCCCCTTGTACCACCCGTCGCCGTTGCTTGTCTCGCTCCTCGATACTCTGCCGAATAAACCCTTGCTGCGCCCCACTCAGTTCTCCTGCCCGTGACTGCAACCAATACTCCCCCTGAGTCAACCGCTTCCCTTGCAGCCAGTCCCCCAATTTCCGCTCCACTTCTAACTGCTCTTGCCAACGGCGAAACTCTCCGTCATCTTTAATCCACCCTTGCAACCGTCCCCATTCCCGAATTAACGCCTCATGGATTAACTCAACCGTTTCTGTCTCCTCATTGCGTTTCGTCACCACCAGCCGATACTCTGCCCGCGCCAACTCCTGAGCCATAGACCACTGCTGCTCCCCCAACTCCGATCGCGTTACAATTTTCCGAGTATGGCGATTTTCCACTCCCGGATACACCAGTTGAATCAACAGTTGCCGCACCGTCTCCTGTTCCCCTGGCTCCAGATGCTGAAACACGGACTCCGCATGTTGGGCAATCGCTCCCTTCACCCCGCCAATCTTCTCATAGGCTTCATGGGTGAGCCATCCCCGCTCGTGTTCTTGCCACAGTTTCTCTAGGGCAAACTCCACCAACGGCAAACATCCCGCCGGTTCCCCTGTCTGCTCCGAGGATGACTCCTTTTCCGTCAACAAATCCCCTAATATCCGCGCCGTTAACCCCTCCTCTATCTGCACCAACCCCTGAGCCGGTTGTTCAATCACTGCCCGCAATTGCTCCGCATTCATGGGCTTCACCTTCACATCGCGATCCAAAACCTCTGCTAATCTAGGTTCAGATAAAGCCTCTTCCATAAAGTCTGCCCGCATCGTAAACAGCAGCGTCACCCGCAGACTCCTCTGGTTCAGCGCTTTCACCCCTGCCAGCACCCGTTGCACAAATAAACCTCGCTCCCCAGTCGGAAACACTTCCTCAAACTGGTCAATCACCAGCAATATCCGCTTCTCCCGTTCCCTCTCCAACAGGGAACCAAGCCACTTTTCTAGAGTCGAGGGGTCATTTCGCAACCGTTGAGCCACGATAGGCGCGTTGATGTTCTCTTCTTGCAGTTCCGTCTCTGGAGCAGTTAACCGCAACAGTGCCCGTGCCAGTTCATACAAGGGATCTTTTTTCGGCCGCAAGGACTCTATCAACCAACCGGACTTTTTCTCTAACTCAGGCATCAACCCGGCAAACACGACGGAAGATTTTCCACTCCCCGACGGCCCAATCACCGGTACAATGGCCTGAGCCTGTACAACTTTTACCAATTCCTCAATCAAGTCATCTCGACCAAAGAATAAATGTTTGTCCTCTTGCCGAAACGCCGATAAACCCAGATAGGGACAAAGTAAGGACAGGGGCGGCTGCATGGGCAAAACATCGAAAGACCGCAAATTGGGCGGTTGCTCCCCTTCCTGCTCGTTCCCCCGTTGATGCAGCAACTCCAGCACTACCACCAACATGGCCTTAATCTCTTGCAATTCCTGATGAATGCCGGACTCCACCCGCTCTAAAGCCTGACAGATATCCTCACGAGTCCCCAGTTTCTGAAACTCTTGCTTAATTTCCTGCTCAAGATTGTCCAGTTTGGCTAATGTCGCGCCATGCAAATCGAGCAACATGCCCGCAAACGCTTCTCCCCCATTCTTGGCATCGTCTTTGAGAACTTCCCGCAGATTCTTATTAAAGTTTTTCTGCAACTCCTGAGCTAAAGAATCAATAATATCTTTATAGTCCGCCAACTCCCCCAACAGCGCCCCCTGCTGGCAACCTTGCTGGAAGAGCCAAGTGGCCAACTCGTGCCATTCAGGAAGCTGCAACACTTCATACTGGCTAAACTCCTCCGGACTCTGGGCAAAAATGTTCACCAGTTGCTCTTCTCGCACGGACTCAAACAGGGTGAGCTTTTGGGCTTGTTCTGTTTGCGCTTGTTCTTCCCACTGGAGCCAATAGGCTTCGGTCTGACTGGCTAAGTGTTGTAATTGACCTTGAATTTCTGGAAACTGATAACTGATTTTCCCCAAAGCTAAGGCGATTGCCCGTGCTGCCGCCTTCGCCAAATCTTGATTGCGTAAAATATCCCGATTGTCGCGTAACTTATCAACCAATGCCCCCAAGTTATTCGCCACCATCCCCGCCGCAAAGTTGGCCACAGCTCCAAAAAACGGCCCCGCCAAAGCACCCGCCGCAATGGAGCCTAACCCCAACAGCGCCGTCCCCCCCAAGAGTGACTTATTTAACTGGAGAATGCCTTTAATCTGCATCCTGTCTGATGCCCTCTAGAAGCTAGAAACCGTGTAAGGGAATAGGAACAACCAGCTTATTCAGATTCCTCAAAGAATTGAGGAAGATTCCGACGACCACTCAAAACTCGCAAGATCTCCACCCCATCCTCCAGAACGCGATAAAAGATAATATAACCCTTAAATGATAAACCTCGGAGTCCAGGACGCAAATCAGCATGGCTTTTACCGGAATAGAGAAAATCAACCAGTTGTTTACATCGCTGATTAAACTCAAGGAAAAACTGCTCTCCTACGTCTACATTGGATTGGGCAAAATACTCAGCAATCTGATTGAGATCTTGGGTGGCTAGAATATTGAGGGTATAGCGGTTCATCGTTGTATCCTAACGCGCTCTACGCAGCCGCTCTAAAATCTCATTGATGAAGGGTTCACCATCAATGGGTGGTGTGTGTTTGGACACAGATACTGCCGCATCAATCTTATCCCCCACATCTTCCACCCATTGGGCTTGGGCTTTTTCCCATTCATCTAACAGACGCAAGGCCGTGGAAATTACTTCTTCAGAGGTTTGATATTTCCCAGAAGCGAGCTTAGTTTGAATCAATTCTTCTTGGTCAGGAGTTAGAGAGATACTCATAGTGCAATACTAAAAATTAATGTCCATCCTGTCTGATGCCATCTCACCGTGATTCCCCTATGATAGTATTCCTCAAAATTACAGTCTCTATGCCACTCGACCGCAGGGAAGCATTCGCGCTTTACGTTTCACGCAAGCTTCGCTAACGCCAAGATTACCCAGATTGTAGAGATTGCTTCGTTCTGCTGGCACTCCACTCGCAATGACATATTGTAACTGTAACTGACGATCTTTACTAGCCTTGATTCACTTCTAGCAAACGAGAAGTCAGAAAGCGATCCATCCAAGATTCAAAATAGGCGCGATTGGCTTGTTTTTGCTCCGAATCGGTTGTGTCCAAGGGATAGGGAGTCAAGCCCTTAATGGCTGCGGTGGTGACGCAGTACATGGACTTTTGGAAACTAATGCAGATTTTCACTAAAAGGTCATCTTCGGCGCGACGACTGCGTTGATAAAATTGGTGTAAATAGTCGGGGAGAAAATGGCGCATATCTTGCATGAGCAAGGTGGGGGGAATGCCTGCGCCTCCGGTGGGGAGGGGATCGGCATAGAGTGCCCCATAGGTGAATTCGGCTTGTTCTGGGGGAATTTGCCGGGCTTGGGCGTTGTAAGATACGGTTCCGAGGAAGGGAGCGCCGCGAAAGAAGATGGTATCGACGTAGGGTACGGCGGTTTCCATTAAGAATTTGAAGTTTTGAGCGGGGGGGATGAGGTCATAGGTTTGCCCTTTGATGTTGACGCTATAGGTGATGGGGGTATTGGCAGCAGCGACTAATCCGGCGAGAATATGTTCGACGACTTGGGGGATGGATTGGATTTCTTGGCAATCGTAGCGGTCGGAGAGGTCGATAAACATATCGCTCATGATGCGCCAAAATTGTCCGAGGGCGCTGGTATAGACCATTTGCCGGACTTGTTCGGGGAGAAAGTCGGGAAAGAGTTTGTGGAGCAGTTGTATTGCGGGGTTGGATTTGATTTTAGCGGCGATCGCCCGTTCGGCATATTCACCAAATTCTGGACTATCGAGATAGGTATCGAGTTCTCCCCCGCCATGCCAGAGCATAATCCGCATGACATATTCGGCATATTCATAGTTAATGCGATCGTGCCACCAATGTTTGAGCAGTTTGTTGAGGGTGACTTCCCCATTGAAGTATTTAAAGAAGGGAAAGAGGACTAAAAACTGTTCCTGAGCCATATAGATCAAGTTGTTGGAGTAGGCATCAAGAACGACTCCGTAGCTTTTGAGGATACCGACGACTTCTAGGAGGTTTTCCGGGGAGTGGGGCAGTAAGTCACCGCCCGCTTCTAGACGTTCGATGTAGGAGGCTAGGGGATGTTTGGAGGGGGTAATGGTTTGGGAGGTCATAGGGTTGGGATGGAGATGGGGGAATGGGGGAATGAGGGAATGGGGGTTAATCGTAGGATTGGGAGACTAGGGTTTTATCCGCCGGGAATAGGGCGATGCTGGTGGCTTCGCTCCATTGAGTGAGGGTGCTGGGGAAGAGGCCGAAGAAGACGATCAGGAGGGTAAGGGCGATCGCCGGAAGGCGGTCTCCCCATTGCACGGGGGGCAGGTTTTGCACGACTTCGGAGAGGCGACCAAAGAAGGTACGGTTGACTAGGAGTAGGTAATAGACGGCGGTCAAGCCCGTGCCTACCATGCAGATCAGGGTGGGGATGGGGAAGGTGGGGAAGCTACTCCAAAAGACGAGAAATTCGGAGACAAAGCCGATCATACCGGGAATTCCGGCGCTGGCCATGACTCCGACGATCATTAGGCTGCCGATGAGGGGTAGGCCGCGCTCTGGGTTGAGGAGGCCTTTTAAGATGTCGAGATCGCGGGTTCCGGTTTTTTTGTAGACGACTCCCACCAGTAGGAAGAGAACGGCGGAGATGAGGCCATGGCTGATCATTTGCAGGATCGCGGCTAGGAAACTGAGGGAGGTGGCGGTTGCACCAGCCAGCAGTATATAGCCCATGTGGGCGATGGAGCTGAAGGCGACCATTTTTTTCATATCGGTCTGGGCGATCGCACTCAAGGCTCCGTAAATGGCGCTAATGGCAGCCCACACTGCCAGGCTGGGGGCGAGGATTTTCCAGGCATCGGGGAGGAGTAAGAGGCCAAATTTAAGCAGTCCATAGGTTCCCAGTTTCAGCAATACCCCTGCGAGGAGGACGGAGATAGGGGTGGAGGCTTCGACATGGGCATCGGGAAGCCAGGTATGGAAGGGGACGAGGGGAATTTTGATGCCGAAAGCGAGGAGAATGCCACCCAGGAGGATCAGTTGGGTTCCAAGGGGTAGGGTTTGGGCGATCGCCGGGTTATAGCTAAAGGTACTCGCTCCGCTTAACCAAGTGATGCCCAGGAATGAGGCCAGCAGGGCAATACCGGAAACGGCGGTATACATTAAAAATTTGGTGGCTGCATATCCCCGGCGCTTTCCTCCCCAGATGGCGATCAGGAGATAGAGGGGGATCAGTTCGAGTTCGTAGAAGAGGAAAAAGAGGAGATAATCTTGGGCTGCAAAGGCTCCAGAGACGCAGGAGTTAAGCAGGAAGAGCAGGGCATAATAAAATCGGGGCCGTTGGAGCTGGCGATCGCTGCTCGTGATGGCGATTAAGGTCAGTAAGCTATTGAGTACAATCAGGGGAAAGGATAGGCCATCGATGCCCAGATTATAGGTCAGTCCTAGGGCTTCTAACCAGGGGAGAATTTCTGTTAGTTGCAATTCTGACAGATGAGGATTAAATTGGAGGGCGATCGCACCTGTCCAACCTAAAAGGAGAAGGCCAAGGGTGATGGCGAGGTTGCGTACTGTTTCCGGTTTGAGTTCAGCCGGCCAGAAGGCGATCGCTGCTGCACCTAAAACCGGGCCCCAGATCAAAACACTGAGCATTGATAATCCTAAGTTGATGTTATTAAGGTTTGAAAGCATTAATTCTCTATATGATTTAGCCTATCAAATGATGGGCGATCGCAACAGACTCCAGTAAGATTGTTTTATTCTCAGGGTTTCTATAGCAGTGGGTGGGGACGTATGGGTGTAATGACCAATTCCCATCACGAGCGCACAGCCACCATAGCGCCCTAGGAAGAATTGCTACGATCGCCATCCATACCCATTTCCAGAGGTCTTCTTTATGCATCCAGTCACCCGCATTGAAATTATTGCCGATCAAGTAGAAATGCACAAAATTACCCAAGTTTTAGATCAAACAGGGGTTTCTAACTACACGGTAATCGAGAATGTGCTGCACAAAAATCTTCAAGGCATGGTGACCAATGATAGTGCCATTACTGGTTTAGGGAATACCTATGTATTTGCCTATTGTTTACCTGATAACGTTAAACCCGTCTTAGAACAAATTCGACCGATCTTAAATAAATTTGGCGGCACTTGTTATATTTCTGAAGTCATGGAAGTGCGTTCCACTCGTTGCGTTAGTTCCTTATAGTTTTGCCTTTTTTATCTCCTTCGGGTCTGTTAACCCATGAACACCAGCTTAGTTTTATCCAATTTACTCAATCCTCCCGTTTTATTTTTCTTTATGGGAATGATTGCCGTTTTTCTCAAATCAGATTTAGAAATTCCCGCTCCCATTCCCAAATTATTATCTCTCTATCTCCTGTTTGCCATTGGCTTTAAAGGAGGTCATGAAATTCACGAAAGTGGGATTAATGGGGAGATTGCCATTACCCTAATGATGGCGATTCTGATGGCAGCGATCGTACCGATTTATTCCTTCTTTATTTTAAAGCTGAAATTAGATATCTACAACTCCGCCGCGATCGCGGCTGCCTATGGCTCCATCAGTGCCGTTACCTTTGTTACTGCCAGCTCTTTTTTAGAACAACAAACTCCCCCCATTGCCTACGGGGGACATATGGTTGCTGCCTTAGCTCTGATGGAATCTCCAGCCATTATTATTGGTTTGCTATTGGTACGTTTTTTCACGAATAAACAACAAGAAGAGCAAGAAGTCTTTCCATGGGGAGAAGTTTTGCGAGAAGCTTTTCTTAATGGCTCAGTATTTCTGTTGCTCAGTAGTTTATTAGTCGGTATGGTTACCAGTACACAGGGATGGGATAGACTTGAACCCTTTACCGGGGAAATTTTCTATGGTTTGCTAACCTTTTTCTTACTGGATATGGGGTTAGTAGCAGCGCGGAAGATCCAAGAATTTCGTAAAGGTGGCTCGTTTTTGGTCGGTTTTTCCGTATTGATGCCTGTGTCTAATGCGATCGTGGGGATTTTCCTCGCTCGATTAATTGGTATGTCCCCAGGAAATGCCCTATTATTTACAGTCCTCTGTGCTTCTGCCTCCTATATTGCAGTTCCGGCAGCGATGCGGATGAGTGTTCCGGAAGCGAATCCGGGGTTATATATTCCTATGGCATTAGCTCTGACGTTTCCGTTTAATATTATTATCGGTATTCCCCTTTATTTAGGGATGATTAATCACTTGTGGCCTTAACTTTTTAAGGTTTAGAGTTGTTTTTGGGCAAAATTCGGGGTAAACCCCATTTCGCCATTGCCCAAAAGCCGATCGCAAAGCTAAAACTGAGCAAGACAGCAATGACAAAGGGATGGGGATAGGCTCCGGGATGTTTGCTTAAGAAGGGAAACGTCAGGGCTTGTTGTTTAAAGATTAACCCAGAACTAGAAGCGGCGATCGCCCCTGCACCAATGCCCACCCCAATCGCCTGAATATGGTCTTGTAAGGCTTGGTTTTGCTGCTGTAGGATGCGATCGCCTTCTGCTTGTTCGATCGCCACTAAAGCGCTAATAGTGGCGATCGCCGTATCCAAGAGTCGCCCACCTTCTCCCAGGTAGGTTAGGTGAGCAGCGATCTGCTTTTGGAACTGGCGAAACTGGCGATCGACTAACTTCAGGGTGGAAGTTAAATTACTGTCGGTAATGTTTTCAATATAAGTAATTTTCTGTTCATAATTCTCCCGATGGAGATCGATGGTATTGTGGAAATTTGACAAACTCCGCAGATTTTGAGAATAGGACAGGGAAATATCCAGCAGCGTCTTTAAGTTTTCTTTAAGTGCGTCAAGTTTATCTGGGAAAAATTGAGAAGGATTACCATCAGAAATATGACGGGGAAATTCGCGAATAATCTGTTCAACCTTGTTGATATTTTCTAATCCTTTCTGATATTCCACCTGACTATCTTCATAGCTTCTATAGATCTTATGATCGTAGAAAAATAATTCTACTAATTCCAGTTGTGCCCGGTCTAATCTCCTAATACTATCTTGGCGAAACGTCAGAAACAACCAGATTTTACCATAATAGCTATCTGCTTCTGAGCTGCAAAACTCATACACATAGCCATTAAAACATCGCCAACGATTTTTTAACGGCGGTGCAGCTTGTAGAGAAGGTAACTCCAAAAAATTCAGTAAACAGACTTGGGCAAACTCCGTTAAATCTTCTAGCTCTTCCATCAGTTGGGCACTGAGAATCAGAGTTTTACCCAAAAATGCGGTTCTTAATGTTTGACACAACTTTTGCTGCTCTAGATTATCCTTTGTACTCACTGTCGTACCACCGAAAAAATGAATCGAAGGTTTTAGAGCCTGTAATTCTGCAACCGTTAATCCATCTTTACCGCTCAACTCCGGTAAATAGAACGTAAACGAACCCATATAAGTATCATCAAACAATTGGGGATAGAAAAAGCCTTTAAAAGGAGGTTGCCATGCCAGAATAAAAGGTTGAATGCGTTGTCCATTATTTTCGGGTAAATCTAACAAACCAGATTGGGATTTAAGCTCATCCATGCGCCACTGAACCTGGAGCGGCGCACCTTGGGAGTCACTGGCGTGATAATCTCTTAACAGCACTTCATAATAGGCTTGAATGTCGGAACGGCTGAGATGAATAGGATTGTAGTTGCTTGAACTTGCAGTTTGCAAGTGATAGGTAAACAAGCGCAGCGTCACTTTATAGAGCTTTGGGCATCCTTTAATCACGGTTTTTAGGCTTCTCTTCTCTGGACTTTGCCTGATTTTCTTCGGAAATCTCATTCTGATGATATCGCAATCTTAAGGCCCAGATACCCTATTTGTTCAAGAAGCCTCGTATCTCACCTACCCTACCACCGGATTGATTCGCCGATCAAGCATTCTTCATCAGATCTTTAACAAAAATTTTCATTGACTCCGGTCTTATGTTCAAGTACCATCTGAGATAGACTGTAATTTGGACAAAAAACATGGAAATTAATGTGGATAGAGTGATCGCTATTTTAAAAGCGAGTTCACGAGATCTTCTAGATTATTTCGACGAAAATAAAGATGGCACTTTGGATCCTTGGGAATTATCTCAACTAATCCAGAGATTCACTAGGATGCCTTTTCATGAATGTGCTTGTGCTGCCTATGAAGTTATCATCAAGCTAGACAAAAATCATGATACCGAACTATCCGTTGAAGAAATCAAAACGTATTTTGAATCTGAATAATCTAAAACCAATAGATTATCCAATAATTCTGGACAACTAATAATCTCTCTTTTACGGTTGATTATATTTCCTTCGTTGTTGCGCTCTAGCGAAGGGAGCGCAACAACGAAGATTGTTCGTTCGCGAGGTTAAGCGTTCTTCATCAGGTGCTTAACAATATTATCCTTGACCATCATTTGCCGCAACACTTCCAGCAAGTAAGTTTGAGCTTCTTCGTGGCTTAAAGACTGAACTTGATCTTCATAGACTTTCATCTTGAATTGTTGCTCAAGCGTTAGTTTTCCAGGCATTTCCATATTCACTCCTCCTGCACGATTTCAGAAGATGGAAGCTCTTTAGGGCTTCCCTTGGGTTGATTTGTGCCTTAATCTAGCACATGGATATTATTTTGTCCATTTTGTCAAGATAAACAGTATTGAAGACAACATAAATTTACATTGATCGGGTTAGCCGCAATCGAGACCAGCAGGTACACCTTAATGGCTGGCTGAACGGGAATCAGGATTTACAGAGATTTATTCGGTAGTAGGCAGAGGAGCGAGTTGCGGTTGCAGGTCTAAGGCCCGACGGTAACATTGGCTGGCTTCAGTGATTTTGCCCATTTCGGCTAGAGCGTCTCCTAAATAGTGGTGCGATCGCCCATCATGGGGATTTACAGCCCTTTGCGCTGTGATGGGGGGATGGGGAGAACAAATAACAGATTGGGTAGCGCTTTGAGCCATTTTAGCTATCGTTAAAAACAGTCATTAATGTACCTCATAGCAGAGGAAACTGCTGTAATGCGATCGCACGGCGGAAGGAGAGGATCGCTTATCCCAAGAAACCGGGTTTTGAGGATGTCCGTGACCAAAACCCAGTTTCTCAAGCCTTAAACCAATTTCAAATTGGGATAAGCGGCTAAAATATCATCACGGGTGAGGGTATCCCCACTCGCTTGCGGAGTCCAGAGAACCTCGATCGCCAAGAGGTTATCTTCTCCCAACGATCCAATTTGACTTAAGGCACGGCGTAAGTCTTGGGAACCGTTAATGCTGGGTAGCTCTAATTTACCTAATGTGGCTGCCACTAACGTCACCACAATATATTCCCCAGAAACTTGGGCTAACTCATCCGTAGCATCACCGGGTAATGCTCCCTTACTTTCCCCTTGCTTAAGTTGGTTATTGTAGTTCGATAGGGTTTCTTCGGTGAACTTACTGCGCTCGGCAATGGAGAACTGGTTAAACTTCGCTTCTGCCGTATCTAACCGTCCTGGAGAACTTTCTGCACTACCATACACCCAATATTCCGGATGACGCAACAGAGAAAGGGTTGCTTCTTGCAGAATTTGGGCCCGTCCAGCACCGGTGCTGGGGTCGCTAGTTTGGGCAATTCGGTCTAGGTCGGTTTGTAAGCTGCGAGCATCGGCTAAGAGTCCCACTTGCACTTGGGCAACGGAGGCTGTGGGATTAGAGCTACCGGTGAGCATTTCTGTGTCCCCATCATTGAGACGGCGTACGGTTTGCATCAGGAAGTTGGCGATCGCTACAAAAATCAGGATCGTAAACAGCCCACCAAACCCCCCTCCAAAGCCGAAGAAGGGCAGCAAAAAGGGAAAACCGAATCCCCCCCCAAACCCATATCCACCGCCCGTATAGGTGCGGCTAGGGGCGCTATAGGTGCGGCTGGGAGCGCGGAATGAGCCGCCCCCAATGCGTCCTCCACTTCTGGCAGCTAGAGCGCTGCTGGCACTGCCCAAGGTGAGGGCAAGTATTAAAACCATGAGTACCAAGGATTTCCATGGGGTTTTTCGATTGAGCCAAGATTGGTTTTTCATCAGTTATGCTCTTGAACATCTCAATTACTACAATTAGAGGAGAAGTGGAATCATACTCTCCTCTCTTTAAAGTATCTTTAGATTAAACCTTTGGGATTGTCGGTTATCCGCCTTGGCACAGGTTGGGTCACTTCTGCTTCAGCCATCCATTGAGGATTATTTGCATCTTTTGACGTTCTACCATTAAAGTTGATTAAACCAAGACTCATTAATTTCAACAACTTCAATCATTTTCGTATTCACTCCTAACTTTAAATCCTTGATGATCGTACACAACTGCTGACCATCAATCAAATCCAGTGCTGGCGCACCATCGCGTGTTGCTTCTGTCTTCGCTGCACTGGTAAAGGTTCCAGTTGTCATAAAAAGTCCCTTATCGGTTCTGCCCACCATTGCCCCTCGAAAATCTCGAATCTCGGAAGCACCCACAGAACCAGAATAACGTTTACATTGAAAGAAGACCTGAAAGCTCAAAAGGGCAATTTTTAAGACTCCAATGCCATCAATTCCTCCATCTCCTTTTTTTCCAGTCACCTCTACCTTAATAAATCCTGACTCTCTCAAAATTCGTTGACATAATCGTTCAAAAGCATCTGGAGGGATATTTTGCAGAATTGAGAGCAGTTTATCAATCCACACTTCAGAATCAACAGGAATGGGAGACAGATCAAAATTTGTTTCAGGATCGTTTTCATCCTCAATTAGGTTGTCTTCTGAATTGACCGATGGAGTGTTGGAGGAACTCTGTTGATTCTGGACAAAACGTTTAATTGTTATGCGATCGATTGTGTCTAGAGATTGACCTTGATGGGTTAAAGTCCAAACTCCTCGACCAATATTTTCAATCGCTCCGTATTTTTTGAGATAGGTTCTTGCCCAACCTAAACGGTAACCTATTTCTGTTTGTGGCCCTTCTTTATGTAAGATAGCTTGCTGCTCTTCCGAAAAAGACTCTAATTGACAAACTTGATCATAAATTTCTTGTACTGTTGCCGATGATCCCAAAGCTTGAAGTACCCTGATAATTGGCTCAAAGAAATAGTCAAAAGTAGGAATAGTGACCTCTGAGTTCATGGTAATTTTAATCTATTCTTAATCTTTGTATTGTAGGGGCAGGTTTCGGCTGTCGTCGCCATGAACACCCAGATTTAGGCATCACACAATTTGATTAGTATGGGTGGGGGCGGGTTTAGGATATCGATCCTTTTTCTCCTAGATCTTGGTAAAACCCGCCCCTACAAAACAATGATCTTTCTGAACAGATAAGGAGGAAAATCCATCTTCCCCCTTACCCAGAACATCAATTAAACCACGGCGGTTTCGTGCTGCGCGTGCAGGCGGTCTTTCTTCAACGCTTCCGACAAACGGTTCAGCGCGTTCACATAAGCGTGAGGCGAAAAGAATTTCCAGCCCTTTTTGTAGAATTTGTGTGTCACTCTTCATTGTAATCATTAGATGATCTCTTAAAAAACACCGATGGAGACACATTAAAGAAATCAGCTAATTTTTCAATATGTTCCACCGTCAACTTCCGTTTACCCTTGAGAACGTCAGAAACAATAGACTCTGTTTTGAAAATTGGGACTAAATCTTTTTGCTTCAAACCCAACTCATCAATCAGTGCCTTCAGTAACTCAGCCCCATTTAAATCAGGAATCAATACATACTTTTCTTCATACTCATGAACCAGGAGACCCAAGAGGTTCAGGTAATCGCGTTTGTCGGGTGTGAGTTCAGCAGAGTCTAGTAAAGTGTCAATCACTTGTTGCACAGCCAGTAGATCCTCCTCTGATTTAATCGGGCGAGGGGGGAATTCTTGCAGAAGGTCAATATAATTGCTAGATTGAGTTTTCAACATATTCTTTGCGCTCATTTTTGACGGCGATCTAACAAAATTTTACTCATACCACTCATCATTTTTCCAATCATCTTTATCATACTCTGCATGAGTGAGAATATAGCGGATAAAGACTTTTCGGTAAGTGTAATCAATCAAAGTTATTAAACGATACTTGTTACCACCTATATTAAACACCGTAAAGCTTCCTACTTGATCGGCAGATGAAAAAACTTCACGTAACTCGACAAAGTTTTTCCATTTTGCAGTAGTAGCAAGCTTGTACCAAAGAAGTAAGCTAGTTTTGGAGTCCGGGTGTTTCTCCCAAAACTCTACAAGCCGAGAGCGGGTGATGATGTGCATAAATATCTAACCCAGAAGAGTCCATGATTAATCTCCATGTAATAAACGATATTTGATCAACTGAACTTTACCAGTTAATATATCTTAGCAAATTGCGAAGATAGTATCAAGGGGGTCAAAGCGATCGAGTTAGTGATTATCCCTTGCTATCTAAGTTTTATTATGTAAAATATAAAATGAACATACTGATTATAACACTCCAGCTCATGACTAAGGGATCTGAAGACGATGCAATCAACTGGTTATCAAAGCAAAAGGGAATTTGGCTTCCCCATATCGGCACAGTTCGTAACATTGAGCCAATTGGGAAAATGTATGATAGTAAGAAAAAAGCGGATGTCAGAATTAACGATAAAAACGTTTCCTTTAAAGATGTTGAAGGTTCTTTTTTGTTCAATAGAATATACAGATCTTCATTGATTGACTTTTTTAAAATTGATCCAAAACCATATGACACCAAAACACTTCAGTGTCATGATGGATTGATTACTCAACGTTTTCCCTGGCAAGATGTTATAGAGACAAAATGCTTTGAATCGATGTTACACACTTTGATGATGTCTATGAATCCTAAAGAAGGTCAATCTTCGCATCCAGCAAAATTAATTTTAACCCATCCGAAAAAAATTGAACATCCACTAGATATTAACGTTTATACATTCGATGAATTTTTCGAGTTATTTGCACCAAAATGGATTTTTATGAGGCTCAAACGCTGCTGGTATGGTCAAGCATCAAAAGATGAACATAGACGAGCCAAAACAATAATGAAAGAAGCTAAAAACCAACGGTGGGTATTTGACACTATTCAAGGGGAACCTAGAAGTGGATGGAATCCTGATATCCCAGAAAATGAACGGAGAACTTGTTATCATTTGAGTGTCGAAATAAAAGCTCCATTTCCTTGGTATAAACTTCGCCAATTTAAGCAGAGTTTAATAAATAGTGGACTCTGTGGCATTGACAGCAAAATGTTTGACAAGGCAGCATTGGAAGTTGATAAGCAGTTAGGTTATTTTTCGTGTTCTACTGATGATCCTAAATGGATTGACGCGGTTGATATTGCTGCTCACACTATGGGGTTATCTTGAGGTGCTAATTTATGCAAAATGGGTTTTCGGATGCACGGATTGAACAATTCATCAAAGATCTGATAAGATCAGATGGAGGGTTTGCCCAAATACATCCTTATATACTTGAACACTTTGCACGCAGACAATTTCGTAAAAGAGGTTTTCCCCTAACTCCAGAACATCCGGATTGGGAGGAAGTATTAAATGACGCATCAGATGAACTTATTGATGGCGAGTAAGAAAATTCTTCGGTCTCCACTACGATATCCTGGCGGCAAACAAAAGGATATTCCTTTTTTGTCGCGAGTGATTCATAGAGTTAAAGAAGTCGAGAACATAAAGGATTTTCGAGAACCTTTTCTGGGTGGTGGCTGTGTCTTACTTTATGCGTTAAGTCATAATTTGGCTGATTCTTACTGGGGTAATGATGCTAATCCTCTGTTGATGGATTTTTGGCATCAAGTTCAAGATGATGTTGAACTTTTGTGTACAAAGGTTGAGGAAATTCGAGAACCTTATGATGGCCCCCGTCGTAAAAGCACAGAATGGGTGAAGTTTCGTCGCAACTTTTTAAAAAAGTTGGATAATCTGCCAAATGATCTAATTCATCGTGCAGCTCGTTTCTTCATTTTAAATCGTAGTAGTGCGAGTGGAGCTACCGAATCTGGAGGTTTAACCCCTTTAGCTTATTGTGAAAGATTTACAGATTCTAGTATTGAACGCTTAAGAAGTTTATCTAATCAACTTAGTAATGTTAAATTGACCTGCGATGATTATTCTAAATCTCTTCGTGAAACCGGTGAAAACGTATTTATTTTTCTAGATCCACCTTATTTATCAGCTAAACAATCTAAACTATATGGTAAACGCGGTAATTTACACAGTGGATTTAATCATGGTCATCTGGCCGCAGAACTCAAAAGCTGTCCTCATTTATGGCTAATGACAATTGATAATTCTGAAGAGATCAGAGATTTATACTCATGGGCTGAAATCTATCCATGGGAAAAAATATATGGAATGACTAACTTTGAAGGACGTAGATCTAGAGAAGGACAAGAGTTATTAGTTGCTAACTTTAAACTATATACAAGTATTGAGGGTGATAAGAATCACCTTCCAGTTTTTCGACAAAGTGAGAGTATTGATCCTAAAAGACTTGTGCCACATCTCCTAAACAAAGAAATATATGGTGACAATGATAATATTTATGATTTACTTGAATCAATACAGAGAAATGGTTTTTTTGAAACCGAGCCAATTTTAGTATGGTCAAATAAGCGCCGTCTTCATATTATATCAGGAACCCGTCGTTGCCGTGCTGCTATTGAAGCTGGATTACAAAAGGTTCCCATTATTTATTTGCCCAAAGATCTTGATCCTTTAGATGTTGAATATCGTATTGTTGATGAAAATCGACATCGAGTTAAAGATGGTTTACAAATTAGTCGCGAGTTTGAACATCGCAAGCGTATTGAACTCGAAAGAAAACAAAAATTAAAATTACAAAAAAATACATTACAAGAAACAGCACTGATTGAAGAAGCAAGTAATTTGGCTGCCAACACACTAGGATATTCAGCAGAAATTCTAGAGGGGTCGATAAAATCCCGTAAACATGCTGAATCTCTCAAAAATCAAGGTTTAGATGATCAAGCGTTGGAGATTTTCAAACTTATTGAAGATAAGAAGTTTGAGAAAGCTTACCAGTTATCTTGTGAATGTATAAATTCTCTTAAAAATATTCCTCAACGACTCAAACAAAAAAGCTTATTCAATTCACAACAAGAAGCTAAATGTTACTTGAGTGGTCAAGTAGATGATGATTTCCAAAGACTCAAAGAAATCTACGGTGATAATCATGCTTATCTTGAAAGTCTAAGGCAACACTTAGACAACTATTTGAAATAGCGTATGGGTGGGGGGCGGGTTTAGGATATCGATCCTTTTTCTCCTAGATCTTGGTAAAACCCGCCCCTACAAAACAATGATCTTTCTGAACAGATAAGGAGGAAAATCCATCTTCCCCCTTACCCAGAACATCAATTAAACCACGGCGGTTTCGTGCTGCGCGTGCAGGCGGTCTTTCTTCAACGCTTCCGACAAACGGTTCAGCGCGTTCACATAAGCGTGAGCAGAGGCAACCACAATATCCGTATTCGCTGCATGACCCGAATATACCCGGTCTTCATGTTGCACGCGGATGGTGACTTCGCCGATCGCATCTATTCCAGCCGTCACCGACTGCACAGAGAACTCGATCAACTTATTGGGCACATTAATCACCCGATTAATCGCCCGATAAATTGCATCCACCGGCCCCGTACCGATCGCCGCATCCGTCAGCTCTTCCCCTTCCGGAGTCCGCAACGTTACCGTTGCCGTTGGTCGCGAATTGTCGCCACAGGACACTTGCACCAGCTCCAAACGGTAAAAGTCCGGCGCTTGTTGAATCTCATCATTCACGATCGCCTCAATATCCCAGTCGCTGATCTCCTTCTTCTTATCCGCCAACTCCTTAAAGCGCACAAACGCCTTATTCAAATCCGTATCTGACAGCTCAAAACCCAACTCTTGCAGCCGGTTACTAAACGCATGACGGCCCGAATGTTTACCCAAAACAATCTGATTCTCACTCCAGCCAATCGACTGGGCATCCATAATTTCATAGGTGAGCTTATTCTTCAGCACCCCATCCTGATGAATACCCGACTCATGGGCAAACGCATTCGCCCCCACGATCGCCTTATTCGGCTGCACCAACATTCCCGTCAAATTCGACACCAACCGCGAAGTCTTATAAATTTGCTTCGTATCGATATTCGTCAGAGGTTCCGGTGACTCCGGAGGGCGGCCAAAGAACGGATTATAATACTGACGGCGCACATGCAGAGCCATCACCAACTCCTCCAGAGCCGCATTCCCCGCCCGCTCACCAATACCATTAATCGTACATTCGAGTTGACGAGCGCCATTTTCCACCGCCGACAAGAAATTGGCCACCGCCAAACCCAAATCATTATGGCCGTGAACCGAAATAATCGCCTGGTGAATATTGGGCACATTCTCCTTAATCCCGCGAATTAACGCCCCAAATTCAGCCGGAGTCGTATACCCCACCGTATCGGGAATATTAACCGTCGTTGCGCCAGCCGCGATCGCCGCCTCCAAAACCTGATACAAAAATTCTGGATCGGAACGTCCCGCATCCTCCGGCGAAAACTCCACATCATTCACAAACGACTTCGCATAAGCCACCATTTCCGGCGCAATTTTCAGCACCTCTTCCCGGCTCTTCTTCAGCTTATACTGCAAATGGATATCCGAAGTCGCAATAAACGTATGAATCCGGGGTTTAGCCGCCGGTTTCACCGCATCCGCCGCCGCCTTAATATCCTGGCGCGTCGCTCTCGCCAACCCACAAATGGTTGGCCCCGTTTCAGTTCCCACCGTTGCGGCAATCTTCTGCACCGCATCAAAATCCCCCGGACTTGCAAACGGAAAACCGGCCTCAATCACATCCACTCCCAGACGAGCCAGTTGTTTAGCAATCACCAGTTTTTCATCACCATTCAGAGTTGCCCCTGGACATTGTTCGCCGTCGCGGAGAGTGGTATCAAAGATAATGATACGGTCGTGTTGAGGTTGCATAGTCATACAAGCTATTCGACAAAAACAGGTTCATATTATTTTAGCCCAGATTCTATGCCTGAGTATCGCCCCAATTATTGAGTTACTTAAAGTCCCCATTCAACGTCAGGAAAAAACCATCATGAACCCCCATAGTTCTCAAATTCAAGAACTGCTTAATCTGCTCAATGCCCAAGATTCAGGCAGTAGCTGTCCTGAAGCCTGGTTTTTAGGCTCAAAAGCCGAAAATGCCCATCAACTCGAACAACTGATTGTAGAAGCCATTCGCGACCAAGCCTTTTGGCGGCGCAACTTTCACCCTGGGGATGCCAGTCACATTACGGAGCAAATTAAACAACAACCTGAGTATATTGAGGCGATCGCCTCCTTAAAAGAAAACTTCCAATTTTTGTTAGCTTTTCTGAAAAAATCCGTACCCTTTTTCAGCAGTCGCTATCAGGGTCATATGAACTGGGACACCACCCTACCAGCCATCCTAGGTTATGTGGGAGCCATGCTTTACAATCCCAACAATGTGGCCTTTGAAGGCTCAACCGCCACCACCCTCCTAGAAATGTGGGTTGGCGATGACCTTTGTCGGATGTTAGGCTACACCATTCCTAGCCCAGAGGAGATCGAAAAGGGAGCCATTCGCCCCTGGGGACACCTCACCTGTGGGGGAACCATCGCCAATATTGAAGCCATTTGGTCAGCCAGAAACCTCAAATTTTATCCCCTTGCCCTGCAAGCAGCCCTGCAACATCAATCCTCCCTTACGGCTGCCCAGGATATCGCTGTTAAGTTACCCACTGGCGAGACTCAACCCTTAATTCATCTGGATACTTGGTCGCTGCTCAACCTCAAAGGAGATGAAATTCTCGCCCTTCCCCATCGTCTCACCCAAGACTACCAAATTTCTCCAGAAGCGATCGCCCAAGCCCTCTCTCCCTACTCCTTACAAAATCTCGGTTTCCAAGAATTTTCCCGTCAATTTCTCCAGCATATCCCCGCCCCCGCTTTCCTCGTGCCCGGAACCAAACACTACTCCTTTCCCAAAGCAGCTGCTCTTTTAGGCATCGGTTCAGCCCAGATGCTCGATGTTCCCATTGACAAAGATGCCCGCATGTCCATTCCTGCACTCGAAAACATCCTTGAAGAATGCCTCGCCCAAAAACGGGCTGTTTATACCGTCGTCTCCGTGATTGGTAGCACCGAAGAAAGCGCCGTTGACCCCATTCACCAGGTTTTAGAGCTGCGAGAGCGCCTGCGTCAAAAGGGACTAGAATTTACCGTCCATGGGGATGCTGCATGGGGAGGCTATTTTGCTGCCCTCCTGCGCGAGGATGAAGGAGAGTATGCCCCCAGTTCCATCCCCAGTGCCGAAGTGAACCTAAGCGCCTATGTTACTCAACAATTTGAAGCCCTCGCTCAGGCTGACTCCATTACCATCGATCCTCATAAATCCGGTTATATTCCCTATCCAGCCGGAGCCATCTGCTATCGTAACTCAGCCCTGCGCGATCTAGTCACCTTTAAAGCACCCTATGTTTCCCATGGGGATGCTGAACCTACTATTGGCATTTATGGGGTAGAAGGCTCTAAACCGGGTGCAGCAGCAGCCGCCGTTTATCTCAGTCATCGGGTGATTCGCCCCACCAAAAGCGGCTATGGCAAAATTCATGGTCAGGCGCTCTTTAGTTGTAAGAAACTCTATGCCCGACTCTTATCTATGGCTACTGCTCAAGACCGGTTTATCATCGTTCCTGTACCTCGGTTACCCGCAGAAGTTTCGGGAGCCGATCTAGAAGCCCAACTTCAGTTTATTCGCGATCGCATCGATCGCCGCAGCAACGAGGACATTTTAGCCGATCCAGAAGCCATGGCCCTCTTATCTGAAATTGGCCCCGATCAAAATATCCTCACCTATGCCTTCAATTTCAAACATCCTGACGGCACGCTCAACACCGACTTAAACCTGACCAATCGTTTAAACCAAGCCATGTACGATTATCTGAGAATTAAACCCGGCCAGGATATCTATAGCTATAACTTGATTGTCAGTACCACCGATTTTGATGCCGAGCATTATGGAGAGGTCTTTCTAGAGGACTATAAACGCCGTTTGGGGGTAGCTGGATCTGCCGGTTCCTCCATTACCGTTTTGCGATCGACGATTATGGACCCTTGGTTAGCCGATACCCACAAAGGCTCATTTATTGATGTCATTGAACAAGCCTTGCGACATGCCGTTTCTCAAGCCCTTTTAAAAGATTCCATGCTCCAAGCCTTTGAATCAATCGATGGCAACAACGATGGGGTATTAGAATTGGCAGAAATTGAAGCCAAACTCAAAGGCTTAGGGTTTAGTTCGGCTCAAATTCAAGACTTCTGGAAGATGAGTGATGAAAATAGCGATGGTCGTTTATCTGAGAGCGAATTCTTTCAGAATTTCACCCAATTTTTGCTCTCCTCATTTTTGTCATCTTCCCAGAAATGATTTCCAGTCGATAATCTAAGATCTATAAATCCGTTTTCTCAATTAACGGTCGAATATCATTAAGGTCAATATAGCGGTCTGTTGCGTTCCGGAGTTCCCTAGCAATCATCCCCTCGGTGGATACCACGGTAATATGGGTACTTTTCGAGCGCAACAGCTCGATCGCCCGTTCAAAGTCCCCATCCCCACTAAATAAGATCACCCGATCATACTGCTCTACCGTATTAAACATATCAATAACAATTTCTATATCTAAATTTGCTTTCTGGGAGTAGCGCCCTGAATGATCATCATAATATTCCTTCAGGATTTTTGTCCGTACTGTATAGCCCAAACTAATCAGAGCATCTCGAAACCCTCTTTGATCTTGGGGGTCTTTAATCCCCGTATACCAAAAGGCATTGGCCAGATCCATCTCTTCCTTGCCCGCAAAGTATTCTAAAACCCGTTTGGGATCAAAAAACCAGCCATTTTTTTGTTGGGCATAGAACATATTGTTTCCATCGACAAAGATTGATACGCGATTTTTATATCCCATAAAATGTTGTCCTAGACGATTTGATGTGCATACAAGATCATTAACGGTCGGCAAAGTTGCTAACCGTTCAAACACAAAACCCACCCCGTCCAGTCGGGTCATTTTGACCCATTCTGGGGGGCACTATTGAGCGTTAGAGTACGAGGTTCAGGAGAGAAATTATCCTGAAAATTAAGTCAATAGAATTGAGGGTAAAAGTTGAGTTGTAAGGGTTTTAATAGAAAAAACAAAGCGATAAGATCGCCTAAAACTTATACAAGAATAACGAGACTTAATTCATTAGAGAAGGATCTCTAATCCGATTTAGGTCTCTAAATTCTGGTTCTATTATGACAGAAAGTCTTAGCTTTTGCTCAAGAGTTTGGTCAAGAGTTGGGAAATTCTGTGACGATGGGGTGTTCGGGATAGGAACACCAATCACTCCAACTGCCCACATAAAGTTTTTCTTGGGGTCTTCCTGCTAGAGCTAGGGAAAATAAGTTCACACAAGCCGTGACCCCAGAACCACAGTATACCCAGAATTCGGAATCCGCAGGATAGTCTTGCCATAGAGTTTGATGATAACTGATCGGTTTGGTCGTTCCCGATTCTGTGGTGATCTCTTGCCACGGATGGTTTATGGCTCCAGGGATATGACCGGCTACGGGATCGATGGGTTCAGTTTTACCGATGTATCGGTCATAGGCTCTAGAATCCACAAGAATCACATCCGATCGCTCTCCTAATCGCTTAATTGCTTCACAATCAACGACCCAATCGGATTGAATCTGAGGCGTAAAGGCTCCGGGTTGTTTGGCCACCCCTGGTTCCTGACGGGTAGGATATCCAGCTTCTTGCCAGCTTTTCCAACCCCCATCTAAAATGGCCACTTGCTCATGGCCGAGATAGCGCAGCAACCACCAACAGCGGGAGGCAAAGGCCATCCGGGAGTCATCATAGGCAATCACTAAAGTTTCCCCAGATTTAACGCCCAGTTCAGAGAGTTTAGCCGCCAATATCTCGATATCGGGTAAGGGATGACGACCGCCATGGAGCTGTACGGGGCTGGATAGATCTTCATTGAGATGAAGATAAAAGGCTCCGGGAATATGTCCGGCTTGGTATTCTTCTCTGCCCTGTTCCGGGTTGGCGAGGGAGAAGCGACAATCAATGACGACGATTTTAGGGTCTTCTAGGTGTTTGGATAACCATTGTGGAGAAACCAGAGGAGAGGGCCATGTCATAATCAATTAAACATCAAATATTAAAGATTAAAAAAGGAGTCTGGGTTGGGGTCAAGTTACCTCGTTATGAGGCCGATGTTTAATGTACCGCGATCGGGGAGTCTCCAGCAAGGGGTATGGAGGCGGATAGTATTATGTTGGCTTATTGGATTAGCTGGAAATATTTTGATTTTTGTATCGTTACAAAATGTTGTAAAAGTTTACTATTTCGGCGGCTCTTTTTTTGCCTAACGGGTTGACAAGGGTTTGAGACCGATTTATGATTTTGAAAATCGAAAGGTTCTTTTTGCCTAAACGCATTAGATTAACTGCAAAGCTGATTAATTCGTTAAGTTAATCTCGAAAATCTCCAACTTTGCCCGCAAACGAGTCACTTTTTTAAGCGCCTAATGTTAAGCAAAATTTGACAAAATACCTAAAATAGGGTAGTGGATCGAGAATGGATCGAATAACCCCTTTTACCCCTCAACCTACGGGTGATGGATCGTGGACATTTTTTTCTGCTGAATTTGGGGAAATGTTTCACTCCCATCATGGAGCAAAGCAGGAAGCCAAAAAGAAGTTTGTAGAACCGACGCGACTGGCCGAGCGATCGCCCAAAGGTGAAGTCGGTTTGCTCGATATTTGTTATGGTCTGGGATATAACAGCGCCAGCGCTCTAGAAACCCTGTGGTCAGAGAATCCCCAGTGTCAGGTGCATTGGGTGGGATTAGAAGTAGATGAGCGAGTGCCCAAAATGGCGATCGCCCACCAATTCCACCAAAATTGGCCCCCTCCCCTTCAAACCATTTTGCCCCAACTGGCCAGCACCGGAAGAGCCACCACACCCCAATTCACCGGCAAACTGCACATCGGGGACGCTCGGCAAACCCTAAAGGCTATCATTGCCCAAGGTTTCCAAGCCGATGCCATCTTCCTCGATCCCTTTTCTCCTCCCACCTGTCCCCAACTTTGGACAGTGGAGTTCTTAAGATTAGTCGCCCAAGTCCTCAAACCAGAGGGTTATCTGGCCACTTACTCCTGTGCAGCTTCAGTTCGCGCTGCTCTGAAATTAGCCGAATTTGAGATCGGAACAACCCTACCAGTAGGCCGAAAATCACCAGGAACCTTAGCCCGATTTTGCTCAGAAGATCTGATCCCCTTATCCAAGCAAGAGCAAGAACACCTGCAAACCCGCGCCGCTATTCCCTATCGAGACCCCAGCTTAACGGATACGGCTGAAGTCATTCACGAGCGCCGAAAACGGGAACAGCAAAACAGCACCCTAGAGCCGAGTTCCCATTGGAAAAAGCGCTGGGCAGAGACAAGGTAGGAAAAAGAACTTTTGCCTAAAAATTTGAAGGAAGTTTTGAGCCACAACCAAGCTATGATCGACAGGATAAGGGAGGGAGAAAACCATAACCTCATTCCCTTCCCCTTGGCCGTAAACTAGATCATTGTTCCCATAAGAGGAAACCCAACCCGTGAGTCAAACGAATCTATCTAACCTAGACTTGTTAAACCAAACTGACCCCACCGTAACCGAATTGCTACAAAAAGAACTGGGACGGCAGAGGGAACACTTGGAACTCATTGCCAGTGAGAACTTCGCTTCACCTGCGGTTATGGCAGCCCAAGGTTCAGTTTTGACCAATAAATATGCAGAAGGACTGCCCCAAAAGCGCTATTACGGAGGCTGTGAATTTATTGACCAAATCGAACAACTAGCCATTGACCGGGCCAAACAACTCTTTGGTGCGGCCCATGTGAACGTTCAACCCCATTCTGGGGCCCAAGCCAATTTTGCCGTCTTTCTGGCTCTGCTAGAGCCGGGAGATACCATTTTAGGTATGGATTTGTCCCATGGCGGCCATTTAACCCATGGCTCCCCCGTGAATGTCTCTGGAAAATGGTTTAAGGTTGTCCAATATGGGGTCAATAAAGAGACGGAACGCCTAGATTTTGACCAAATTCGGGAAATTGCCCTAGAGCATAAACCCAAACTCATCATCTGTGGTTATTCTGCTTATCCGAGAAGGATAGAATTTGAAAAATTCCGGGCGATCGCCGATGAAATTGGAGCTTACCTGCTGGCCGATATTGCCCATATTGCCGGTTTAGTGGCCACCGGCCATCATCCCAACCCCCTCCCCCATTGCCATGTGGTTACCACTACCACCCACAAAACCCTGCGCGGCCCCAGGGGTGGGTTAATCATGACCAATGATGATAAGCTAGGCAAAGCTTTTAATAAAGCCGTGTTTCCTGGAACCCAAGGAGGCCCCCTAGAGCATGTGATCGCAGCTAAAGCCGTAGCCTTTGGGGAAGCCCTACAACCGGCATTTAAAGACTATTCTGAGCAAGTCATCAAAAATGCGGCTGCCCTAGCCAAGCAACTGCAAAACCGAGGTCTGAGAATCGTTTCTGGAGGTACAGATAACCACTTAATGCTGGTAGATCTGCGCTCTGTAAACATGACCGGTAAACAAGCGGATCAATTGGTGAGTACGGTCAATATTACGGCTAATAAAAATACCGTCCCCTTCGATCCTGAATCGCCTTTTGTTACCAGTGGTCTACGCTTAGGCTCTCCTGCCATGACGACACGGGGGATGAGAGAATGGGAATTTACGGAAATTGGTAATATCATTAGCGACTTGCTGCTTAATCCAGAGGATGAAGCCGTCCGCCAAGAGTGTAAAAACCGAGTCGCCACCCTGTGCGATCGCTTCCCCCTCTATCCCCACCTGCAAATTCGCACCCCTGCCCTGGTGTGATGCGGGAGATGGGGACGAGGTGACGCGGTGACGCGGAGATGGGGAAGGGTTAATTCCCCCATGCCCCCACTCCTCCCTTGACATCTGTAATCAATGATGTCTGAAATGTAGTAGAACCCTAGTAGACCCCCTAATTAAAGCCTTGACTCTGCTCTCGGTCTTATCCACAGAATTTCAGATGCCCTTACAGATGTACCATCTGATTGCCTTCGCCGTATCCACTTTAGTTGTCCTTGGGAGTACCCCCATCGTCAAACATATTGGCCTGAAAAGTGGGAAAGTTGACCAACCCAGTGGACGCAAAGTTCACTCCCGACCCATGGTACGCTTGGGGGGAGTTTCCATTTTTCTCGGTACGCTCACCGCTCTCTTAATTGTCTGGTGGGCAGGTGGATTTGGAATTTTACCCCCCCATAAAGAATATGAAGTATGGGGCGTAACCATTGGCGGTTTAGCCTTTTTTGCCATCGGTTTAGCCGACGATCTCTTTAGTCTCTCCCCCTTTTCTCGCTTGTTCATGCAAGTGGTCGTTGCCCTCGGTGCATGGCAGATGGGGGTACAAATTAGCTTTTTAAGTATTCCCTTCATGGGATTGGTAACCCTACCGGATTGGATTAGCATTCCCATTACTATCTTGTGGTTAGTGGGCATGGTGAACGCGATTAACTGGATTGATGGTTTAGATGGTTTGGCAGCCGGAGTTTGTGGCATTGCGGCTGTAGTAATGCTGATTGTGAGCTTGTTTATGGATCAATCAGCAGCCGCTCTGATTGCAGCAGCTTTGGCCGGTGGGGCGCTGGGTTTTCTACGCTACAATTTCAATCCTGCCCAGATTTTTATGGGGGATGGAGGAGCTTATTTTATGGGCTTTACCCTGGCAGGTGTAGGGGTAATCGGATTAGTGAAAACTACGGCAGTGACGGCAGTATTGTTACCCTATCTGATCTTAGCTGTGCCCTTGTTGGATATGTCAGCCGTAATCCTCGATCGCCTCCTCAATGGACGATCTCCCTTTATCGCCGATAAACGCCACCTCCATCACCGTCTCTTACAAGCAGGCTTATCCCATCGCTTAACCGTTCTGTTTATCTATGCCCTCACCCTCTGGGTGGGTAGTCTTGCCCTCGCCTTTTCCGGTATTCCTAGTGGCTATGGTTACGCTGCTGGTGCGACAGTTCTCTTGATTTACACTATTTGGAAAGCCAAACAACAGACGGCAAAATCCTAGGAGTTAACTCAAACGGACGTTAATTAAACGATTCTTTCCCCAATGAATTGACGTAAAGCTTCTTCGGCTGAAATTTCATCGTCTTGGGCTTGCTCTAAAAAGTGATACAAATCGGCTTTTGCGACGAGGGGAAAGGTTGGCGAGTTTGGGCACTCCTGATAATGGGTAGCAATTTCAGAAATCATCTGCACTGGCCTCTGTAATGATGGAAATACCTCCACAACAGCCCATAATAATCATTGAGGCCCCCGATCGCCCCTAAAATAAGGACTGATTGTTAAGTTACCCCTTTTATGTCCCGTTCTAAGGCTCTCCAGTATTATATTCTGACCCGTGTGCTGTTGGCTCCCCTGATGTTGTGGCTGATTGTTACCCTGGTCTTCCTGTTATTAAGGGCGACTCCGGGAGATCCGGTGGATGCTATTTATGGGGCGAGAGCGTCCGCAGAGGCGAAGGAACAGCTACGGCAACAGTTGGGGTTAGATTTGCCTTTGGGGTTACAGTATCTGAATTATTTGGGCCGTTTGTTGCAGTTGGATTTGGGTACATCCTTAACCAGTCGCGGACAAACGGTTTGGGAGATCATTGGCTTGCATTTTCCGGCAACAGTGGAGTTGGCGATCTGTAGTATGGCGGTGGCCCTGGCGATCGGGATTACGATTGGTACATTGGCAGCTTCCCGGCCAAATACGCCTTTGGATGGGGTGGCTCGGTTGTTTAGCATTATTACTTATTCAGTGCCGCCGTTTTGGGCGGGGATGCTCTTGCAGTTGATTTTTGCGGTCGAGCTGCAATGGTTTCCTCTCGGCACTCGCTTTGCCCTGGGAGCAACCCCTCCCCAGGGGTTAACAGGGCTTTATGCGATCGATAGTCTGTTAAGTGGGAATTTGGGACAGTTTTGGATTTCAATTCATCATTTGGCGCTGCCCTCTTTGACGTTGGGGTTGTTGCTCAGTGGGATTTTTGAGCGCATTGTGCGGGTGAATCTGCAACAAACCCTGAAGGCGGATTATGTCGAAGCGGCAAAAGCCAGGGGAATTCCAGAGGTGAGGATTTTGTTAGCCCATGCGCTGAAAAATGCGCTGATTCCGGTGATTACGATTTTGGGGTTGACGTTAGCCTCTCTGTTAGGAGGGGCGGTGTTGACGGAGGTGACCTTTTCTTGGCCGGGTTTGGGGAATCGGTTATATGAGGCGATTAGCGATCGCGACTATACCACCGTTCAAGGGGTCGTCGTCTTCTTCGCCTCCATTGTCGTCATCGCCAGTATTGCGATCGATATTCTCAATGCTTATGTCGATCCGAGAATTCGCTATTAAACCGATAAGCTCAGTTAATGTCAATCATCAGGATCGCTAAATTAAAAAGGCTTTACAAAACTACACAAAATTGTTTATATTAGAAATGTGGACGGAAAAAAACCGCCACAGAACCTAGAAAAATAAATAGCAATCATAAAAACATGACCACAACTCTTCAACAAAGCTCCAACGCGAGCGCTTGGGAGCGGTTCTGCCAGTGGGTAACCTCAACCGAAAACCGCCTCTATGTAGGCTGGTTCGGCGTACTGATGATCCCCACCCTCTTAACCGCAACCATCTGCTACATCATCGCTTTCGTAGCAGCTCCTCCCGTAGACATCGATGGCATCCGCGAACCCGTAGCCGGTTCCTTGCTGTACGGAAACAACATCATCTCTGGTGCAGTTGTTCCTTCTTCAAATGCGATCGGTCTGCACTTCTACCCCATCTGGGAAGCTGCTTCCTTAGATGAGTGGTTGTACAACGGAGGCCCCTACCAGCTCGTTATTTTCCACTTCCTGATCGGTGTATTCGCTTACATGGGTCGTGAGTGGGAACTGAGCTACCGCTTAGGAATGCGTCCTTGGATTTGCGTAGCTTACAGCGCCCCTGTAGCTGCTGCAACTGCTGTATTCTTAATCTACCCCATCGGACAAGGAAGCTTCTCTGATGGAATGCCTTTAGGAATTAGCGGAACCTTCAACTTCATGATTGTATTCCAAGCAGAACACAACATCCTCATGCACCCCTTCCACATGCTGGGAGTAGCTGGTGTATTCGGAGGTTCTCTGTTCTCCGCTATGCATGGTAGTTTGGTAACCTCTTCCTTAGTTCGTGAAACCACCGAAGTTGAATCTCAAAACTACGGTTACAAATTCGGACAAGAAGAAGAAACCTACAACATCGTAGCCGCTCACGGATACTTCGGACGTTTAATCTTCCAATACGCTTCTTTCAACAACAGCCGTAGCCTTCACTTCTTCTTAGGAGCTTGGCCGGTAGTCGGAATCTGGTTTACCGCACTGGGCGTAAGCACCATGGCGTTCAACCTGAATGGATTCAACTTCAACCAATCCATCATGGATTCCCAAGGTCATGTCATCAACACTTGGGCAGATGTAATCAACCGCGCTAACCTGGGTATGGAAGTAATGCACGAGCGCAACGCTCACAACTTCCCCTTAGACTTGGCTGCTGGTGAAGCCGCTCCTGTAGCTTTAACTGCTCCTTCTATCAACGGTTAATTCCAGTTTTAATCAACTGATTTAATCAAAAAACGCTCTCCTTAAGGGGAGCGTTTTTTTTTGGCTTCACTCAATCTTGATTTTTCTCTGCTCTATCCCTAGCGCGAGGCTGGCCAGTAGCGGTATGGTAATAAGGAGTGATCTTCATTGTGATTGTATATTGCCCTCATGACTTCTACTGCTCCTAAGCACCATAAAGCCAAAGCCCTAAAACCCGGTAGTGTGCGTCCGGCGAAAGAACTCTGTAGTGAATGTGGGCTGTGCGATACTTACTATATTCACTACGTTAAGGAAGCCTGCGCCTTTATTAATCAACAGATTCCGGAACTGGAAACGGAAAGTCACGGCAGAGCGCGGGATTTGGAGAATGAAAATGAACTCTATTTTGGCGTTCACCAGGAAATGATGGCCGCTCGGAAAATCGAACCCATCGAGGGGGCGCAATGGACAGGAATTGTCAGTACAATCGCCATCGAAATGTTGACTCAGGGCAAGGTAGAAGGGGTTGTGTGCGTGCAAAACACCCCCGAAGATCGATTTCAACCCATGCCCGTGATTGCCCGCACTCCAGAGGAAATTCTGGCGGCACGAGTCAATAAGCCCACCCTTTCGCCCAATTTGTCGATTTTGGAACAGGTGGAACAGTCGGGGATGAAGCGCTTGCTGGCGATCGGGGTAGGCTGTCAAATTCAAGCCCTGCGAGCGGTTGAGAAGCAATTGGGATTAGAAAAACTCTATGTGTTAGGAACGCCTTGTGTAGATAATGTCACCCGCGCTGGGTTGCAAAAGTTTTTGGAAACCACCAGTCGATCGCCGGAAACCGTGGTTCATTATGAGTTTATGCAGGATTTCCGGGTACATTTCAAACATGAGGATGGCTCTACGGAAACCGTGCCCTTTTTCGGACTGAAGACCAATCAACTCAAGGATGTGTTTGCGCCCTCCTGTATGACTTGCTTTGACTATGTGAACTCCCTCGCTGATTTAGTGGTGGGCTATATGGGCGCACCCTTCGGCTGGCAATGGATTGTCGTTCGTAATGATACGGGTAAAGAAATGCTAGAGATGGCGATGGAGCAACTGGAAACCCAGCCAGTCATGTCCAAAGGCGATCGCCATCGAGCCGTACAACAAAGTATTCCCGCCTACGATCGAGGCGTTACCTTACCCATGTGGGCAGCCCAATTAATGGGGGTAGTCATCGAAAAATTTGGCCCCAAAGGCTTAGAATACGCCCGATTTTCCATCGATTCCCACTTTACCCGCAACTATCTGTATACCAAGCGCAACTATCCGCAAAAATTGCAGCAGCATGTGCCAGAATTTGCCAAAAAAATTGTGAATCAGTATAAGCTACCGGAAGATTAACCGTTTTGTTCCCCTTACAGCGCCCTCTGTGGGGGAATGGGGGAATGGGGGAATGGGGGAATGGGGGAATGGGGAGATATCGTTTCCGCAAGCGGACATGAAAATTTGTTAAGAAGCGGGCAAGATGCCCGCACTCCTCGAATTCGTTGATATGACTGGAGTGGGAGCATCTTGCTCCCTAGATTTTTAATTAGGGTATTTAAGCGAACTTGATATTACTTATTACTTATTACTTAACAGCGCGAAGCGCTGTATCAGCCTAGGGTAACCAAGGATACTGACGAAAATTGGGCGGCCTTTTCTCTAAAAATGCCTGTTTACCTTCCGCTCCTTCCTCCGTCATATAATAAAGTAGAGTCGCATTCCCCGCCAGCTCCTGTAATCCCGCTTGACCATCACAGTCCGCATTAAAGGCAGCTTTTAAGCAGCGAATGGCGATCGGGCTTTTTTGTAAAATTTCTTGCGCCCATTGAATCCCTTCCGCTTCTAATTCTTCTACGGGAACCACATGATTAACCAAGCCCATCTCTAGGGCTTGTTGGGCAGTATACTGGCGACAGAGAAACCAGATTTCCCGCGCTTTTTTTTGACCCACAACACGAGCTAAATAACTCGCTCCAAATCCGCCATCAAAACTGCCCACTTTTGGCCCCGTTTGCCCAAAAATAGCATTATCAGCCGCTAGAGTGAGATCGCAAATCAGGTGTAAGACATGACCTCCCCCGATCGCATATCCAGCCACTAAAGCAATCACCACCTTGGGCATCGACCGAATCAATCGCTGTAAATCGAGAACATTCAGCCGAGGCACTCCCGCATCATCCACATATCCGGCTGTCCCCCGTACACTCTGGTCTCCACCAGAACAAAAGGCATATTTTCCATCCGTATGGGGGCCAGCACCCGTAAATAGAACTACGCCGATAGTAGCATCTTCCCTAGCATCACAAAAAGCATCATAGAGTTCAAATACCGTTTTGGGACGAAAGGCGTTGCGTTTATGGGGGCGATTAATGGTAATTTTCGCTATACCATCAGTTTTGTGATAAAGAATATCTTCGTAAGTTTTAACGCTTTCCCAGTTAACAGTCATAAATGCGATCGCCGGTTGAATTAGACCCCAGAATTTTACCTCAGAACACTCAATAGGGAACAGGCCATCCCCCTATCTCCCCATCTTACCCTTCTGGAGGATTGAGCAACTGCTCATCGCGACGGATACGAATTTGGTCTAAGCGTGGCCCTTCTGCTTTAACAACAGTAAACTCTAGATTGTTATAAATGAGGACTTCCCCTACGTTGGGAATTTTTTGGAGTTGAGCAATCACAAATCCCCCCAAAGTTTGATAATCATCATCTAGGGGTAAATCCAGATTGAGCATATCATTGGCTTCCTCAATATCGAGTTGAGCTTGAACCAGATAGGTTTGTTCATCAAGTTGTTGGATCAGGGGTTCTTGGCCATTATCCGGTTCTTCCGTATCGCCGATAATTTCGGCTACAATATCCTGAATCGTAATTAATCCGGCTGTCCCGCCAAACTCATCAACCACAATCACCATCGCTTGGTGCGATCGCTGCATCAACCGCAATAATTCCAATACAGGAGTATTTTCTTGTACAAATCTCGCTGGACGTACCCAGGCTTGAATCGCCGTTTCTGGCAATAAATCGCCCTTAGCTAAGGGGCCAGCGAGTTGTTTAAAGTTGACAATTCCTCGAATATCATCTAAGGAATCCGCCATAACTGGATAGCGAGAATGGCCTGTTTGTGCCACTTCATCGAGTAAATCTTGAAAAGTCGCATCATAGGCAATACTTTCAATACTGGTGCGAGGAATCATCACATCTTCAGCCACCACTTCCCCAAATTCAAACACATTATTGAGCAGCTCCCGTTCAGAAGCTTGTAGACCCATAGATTCGGTAGAGGTACTAATAATCAGTTGCAATTCTTCTGGAGTCACGCGGGTATGCCAGGTTTGGGCAGAGTAGCGAACCCCCACCGAACCGAGCAAGAACCGAGTCGAGTGATTGAGTATCCAAATAAAAGGATTAAAAAAGCGGGCGATCGCCCAACTCGGAGGGCCTAAAACCCTGGCCAACTCTTCCGAATAGAGGAGCGCCACCGATTTCGGGCATAATTCCCCTAAAACGATCTGTAAATAGGCAATCAGGATAAAAGCCAGGGGAATAGAGAGAGAATGAGTTAAGGTTTGGCGAATCGAAGGGGATAGGGGGGCATTTGAGATCGCCTCTTGTAAAATCGAAGCCATCGTATTTTCCCCAATCCATCCTAGGGCTAAACTCGATAGGGTAATGCCCAATTGGGTAGTCGAGAGCAGGCGCTCTAGATTAGCATGTAGCTTTTGTACCGTTTGTGCCGGAACATCTCCCGTAGAAACCAATTGTTGAATCCGCGATCGCCGAACGGAGACAATGGAAAACTCAGCCGTAACGAAAAAGGCATTAATGGCAATTAACAAGAAAACGGACAAAAGGCGAATAGAACCATCGGCCAGGGTTAATGCAGCCAAATAAGCAGGTATTCCCATAAACGGAGTCAACAGAATCTCTGTGTCCATTTAGCGAACGACTGGAATACCCGAAACTTGAAGATTCAGCTCTTCATTAGGATAATCCGTGAGCTTCATGGACAGGTGTTGGGAATCAGCCAACAGAGCCACCGGTACACTCACCTTACCAGAAAACTCTTCCTGATTAGGGGGAAGTTGGGAGGGCAAACCGGAAGTCATAGCCGTTAGAGAGCGGCCGCGATCGTCCGTAATATTCAACAGACTATAAAGAAAGCGCACCATCTGGGGACTATCGTTGCGAATTTTCACATCCAGTTCTAGATTATCCTGTGCTTGATGGGCCGCCGAGACTTCCAGGGTAATACCCCGATCTTGAGCGGCGATCGGAAAACCCGGTAAGGCGATCGCCGTTTCCTTTGGCTCCCCTTTCGCCTGCTTAGGAGCTTCTGGAGTCGGTTGAAAACTCTGCTGTTGTGGCTCCTTAGCCTCTTCAGCCTCTTCAGCCTCTTCACCCTCAATATAAGTTTCTACCCGTTGTAAGATATCCTCTTCCTTCAAAATCGGGACTGAAGTTTTACCCTTCGTACCCGGTTGACGATTCACCATCGTGCTAGTGGGGCTAGAGTCCGGCTGAGTAATCCCCTTCAGCGCTTCTCGACCAATATTAAACCCTAGCGCAGCACTAATAATCCCTGCACCAAACATCATCGACAGCAAAATCAATGTCAGCGCAACTGTAGAATTTAATCTCATCTTCGTCTACCTAGGTTATTCTCCGTGTTTATGCTCTTCAGTCAAGATCTCAATTATCCGATTAGTGTACGCTAACTTGAGTACAATTGAACCTCCTCATCAGCCCTATAGTGTTCACTGCCACCTTGTGCTAGGATAATCCATAGGATTGAGATCGACCCAAAGAAAATCGTTCACTCCCTAACTTTACTCTGAGTCTATCAATCTCTTGCGCCCTTGGCCGATTGGGGAGGCAGCGAACTCATAATTCGCCTTCAGACTGGTTCGATTCCAGTAGGGCGCAGTGAAACCGGATTTTAACTTAACCCCTAAGTTAAAATCCGGTTTCTGTTTCGATCCCCCTAGGGGCAAGCAACTGCACCTTGAGAATTTAGAAGAGCTGAGATGGCCGTTGTCGAATCGGTTCCGGAGGCGGGGGTAAGGGAGCCACAGGAGGAGGATTGAAAAAGGGCACAAAGGGTGCAGGCGCAGGGGGAATAGGATCGGGTTCTACGGATGCACTCGGAGAAACCACTAGGTTTTGATCGAAGGGGTTATATAAGTCTTGGGTGCGAACAATAGGTGCGCTGGTATTTTGCACTTGGCCAATATTTTTGTAGAGGATATGAACCAGTTGGGTACTCCTGCGAGTATTATGCTCAGAGAATCGGGGCAGACCTAAAAAAGTTTGGATTTGACCGATAAACGATCGCTGATAAAAGTAGTCGCCACCATTACTATAGTAAGCGGCATCAAAGAGTTCAGGAATCGATTTGTAAACCACAGCTTGATCGGGTAATACCGGATAGGGATCGGCACTATACTGGGCATTGGCTCTAGAGCTGAGGCTACATACCCCAACGGAAACGAACAGACAGAGGGAACTGATGGCTCTGAGTCGAGTTAGCATGTTTACTACTCCTCACGATTTCTAGACAATCATAGCTGATTTGGTCAGAGTTCAATGGGTGTGTCTCCAATTCTCCTGTCTGTCTTGGCCTCTGATAAAGTGTTGATCGCACTCACTTTTAGAGGAAACCTGGGAGCAGATGATGGATAATGTGACCCTACGTCAAGAGTTGCTGGATTTATTTTGTCATTTGGCTTATCAAGAGGGAGATTTTTTGCTCTCTTCGGGCCAAAAAAGTTCTTACTATATCAATAGTAAACCGGTTACGCTCCATCCCCAGGGAGCTGTTGCGGTGGGGAAGTTATTACTTAAGCAGTTACCGCCAGAAGTGCAAGCTGTTGCCGGTTTAACCTTGGGAGCCGATCCTATTGTGACAGCCGTTAGTGTCGTTTCTGCTTATGAAGAGTGTCCCATCCCAGCCTTAATTGTGCGTAAGGAAGCCAAAGGTCATGGAACCCAAGCCTATATTGAGGGGCCCAGTTTACCCCAGGGCGCTAAGGTTGTGGTTTTAGAGGATGTGGTGACTACGGGACAGTCTGCCATGAAAGCGGTAGAACGTTTGCGGGCTGTGGGGTATGAGGTTAACCAGGTGATGGCATTGGTCGATCGCCTCCAGGGAGGTGCAAAGTTTTACCAGTCCATGGGGTTAAAATTCGAGAGTTTATTTACGATTAAGGATGTGCAAGAGCGCTATCAAGAGTTACAGCGCGAAGCGCGGTAATAGGGAATGGGAAAACTATTTTTCAATCGATCTACTCCGCGAAGGCGAACATAAGTCCCTCTCCCGTGGGAGAGGGATGTAGGGCGAGGGCATAAATCAGTTAAGATCGAGCAAAATTCTGATTTGATGAGGAGTTTTATTATGCTAGTGACAACCACAGATAGTTTAGAGGGATATCAGATCACCACTTACCATGGTGTGGTCAGTGGTGAGGCTATTTTAGGGGCGAATATCTTCAAAGACTTTTTTGCCGGTATTCGTGATATTGTGGGTGGGCGATCGGGAGCTTATGAGCGATCGCTCCGGGAAGCGAAAGAAACCGCTATGAGAGAAATGATGGCGGACGCTCAGAAAATGGGCGCAAATGCGGTTATCGGTGTCGATCTCGATTATGAAACCATTTCTGTTTCCGGCGGTAGTAGTATGCTGATGGTTGCGGCAAGTGGAACGGCAGTAAGCTATCAATAACCGATGTCTAAATTTCCCAGTGCTACTGTCGCCAGTGTAATTTTAGCCGGGGGGCAAAGTTCCCGTATGGGAGAGGATAAGGCTTCGATCCCCTGGAATGGGGTTCCTTTGCTGCAACGGGTAGCGGAAGCGGCTGCACAATGTACAGAGAAAGTGTATATTGTCACTCCTTGGCCAGAGCGCTATCAGGCGATCGCCCCCCCAGAGTGCCAATGGCTCGGCGAATCTCACCCCGGAAAAGGGCCATTAAGTGCCCTCTCTCAAGTTTGGGAAAGCATTCAAAATCCCTGGATTTTACTCCTAGGCTGCGATTTACCCAACTTAGACCCCAAACTCCTACAGCACTGGATCGCGCAACTGTCCCAGATTCCTCAATCTACCTTAGCGGTTGTGCCTCTTCAGGGAAAGCACTGGGAACCCTTGTGTGGATTTTACAGTTCCGAACTTCAATCTGATTTAAAGTCCTTTCTCCAGAATGGCGGTAACTCCTTTCAACAGTGGTTATCCTCCATTCGAGTCCAACCCTTACCCGTAGATGTCACAGTCGCTCAGATGCTCCACAACTGCAATACACCAGAGGATTTATAGCCCCTGTTGTTTAGGAATTACCAAAAATCTGGGTGGCAGTCAAATTGAGGTTAGGAAAGGCTGGAGATTCAAGGGGAGTATTATCCCGAAATTGACTAACGCTTATTTCTATTGTGGCACAAGTTTTCGATGAAGAAGAGTATACTAAAACTCAATAGTCCATGATTCCAGAGGTGAGCCATGTCTGTTGAACTGACCCCAACTTTAGAAACTGAAACCGAGCAAGAATGGACTCCTCCCTTACCCCCTACTGACTTAATTTTTGATGATGGAGAGACATTGGAAAGTAATCGCCACCGCATCGCCATGAATGTCCTGATTGAAGCCATCCACCAAGTTTATGAAGGACGCGATGACTATTTTACCGGTGGAAATATGTTTATCTATTACAGTAGTCGGCAAGCCCGCGATCGCGATTTTAGAGGGCCAGATTTTTTTGTAGCCTTAAATGTCGATGGCACAAAAGAGCGTCAAGGTTGGGTGGTTTGGGAAGAGGAAGGACGTTATCCAGATGTCATTGTTGAACTGATGTCTCCCTCAACAGCGAGGGAGGATCGAGGTCGAAAAAAAGATATCTATGAGCAAACATTTAAAACAAGAGATTATTTTATTTATAATCCCTTCGATCGCCGGTCTTTGCAAGGATGGCATTTAGACAGTAATGGCCGCTATCAGGAAATTGTTCCTGACGAACGAGGATGGTTATGGTGTGAGAGTTTGGAGTTATGGTTAGGCGTTTGGGACGGAACGCTGACAAAAGAAAAGGCTCCTTGGTTACGGTTCTTTGATGCCGAGGGTAACTTAATTCTGCTCTCTCAAGAGTTAGCTCCACAAGAGCGAGAACGGGCTGAACAAGAACGGGAACGGGCTGAACAAGAACGGGAACGGGCTAATACTGCTGAGGCCAGATTACAAGAACTACAGGAGCGCTTGCAAGCCATGGGCATCGATCCCAATACACTGAACCCTAGTGATTGAGGATTTCCCCATTCCCCCATTCCCCCATTCCCCCATCCCCATTTTCCAGAGAAGGGCGGAAAACCGGACTAAATTCTGTTACTGACCGCACAATAGCCTAACGATTTTCCTATGCTAGAATCAGCTTACCAGAAAGCAGCAGGTGATGGGAAAACGCCATGTTTGAACGCTTCACAGAAAAAGCCATTAAGGTGATCATGTTAGCTCAGGAGGAGGCCCGCCGCCTGGGTCACAATTTCGTGGGTACAGAACAGATCCTTCTCGGTTTAATAGGAGAAGGAACGGGAGTAGCCGCGAAAGTCCTCAAATCCATGGGGGTTAATCTTAAGGATGCCCGCATTGAGGTAGAAAAGATCATCGGTCGGGGTTCGGGGTTTGTCGCCGTCGAGATTCCATTTACCCCCAGAGCCAAGCGGGTTCTAGAGTTATCCTTAGAAGAAGCTCGTCAATTGGGCCATAACTATATTGGCACAGAGCATCTACTTTTGGGGTTGATCCGCGAAGGTGAAGGGGTAGCCGCTCGTGTCCTAGAAAATTTGGGCGTGGATCTGTCTAAGGTTCGTACTCAGGTGATCCGGATGCTCGGTGAAACCGCCGAGGTTTCGGCTGTGGGTGGCAGATCCTCCAATAAGACCCCGACATTAGATGAATTTGGGTCAAATTTAACCCAATTGGCCGCTGAAGGAAAACTCGATCCGGTAGTTGGTCGGCAAACGGAAATTGAACGGGTGATCCAAATCTTGGGTCGGCGGACTAAAAATAACCCGGTACTGATCGGTGAACCAGGGGTGGGTAAAACGGCGATCGCCGAAGGATTGGCCCAACGCATTTCTCATGGTGATATCCCCGATATCCTGGAAGATAAGCGCGTGGTGACCCTCGATATCGGTCTGCTGGTAGCTGGAACCAAGTACCGAGGGGAGTTTGAAGAGCGGCTGAAGAAAATTATGGATGAAATCCGCTCGGCAGCCAATGTAATCCTGGTCATTGATGAAGTCCATACCTTGATCGGTGCAGGAGCAGCAGAAGGAGCCATCGATGCCGCCAATATCCTCAAACCCGCCCTCGCTCGCGGTGAGCTTCAATGCATTGGAGCTACCACCTTAGATGAGTATCGCAAACATATCGAGCGGGATGCGGCCCTAGAGCGGCGTTTTCAACCCGTAATGGTGGGTGAGCCATCCGTAGACGAAACTATCGAGATCTTGCACGGACTGCGCGAGCGCTACGAACAACATCACAAGCTGAAAATTTCCGATCAAGCTTTGGAAGCAGCCGCTAAATTAAGCGATCGCTATATTTCTGACCGCTACCTTCCCGACAAAGCCATCGACTTGATTGATGAAGCGGGTTCGCGGGTACGCTTAATCAACTCCCAACTGCCCCCCGCAGCCAAAGAACTCGATCGCGAATTGCGCGGAGTTCTCAAGCAAAAAGATGACGCAGTACGCTCCCAAGACTTTGACCGAGCTGGGGAATTACGCGATCGCGAAATGGAACTCAAATCCCAAATTCGCACCATTGCCAACAAAGGCAAAGACGCAGGTTCTGTCAACGATGACCCCGTGGTTACCGAGGAAGATATCGCCCATATCGTCGCCTCCTGGACGGGCGTTCCCGTCAACAAACTGACGGAAACCGAATCCGAAAAACTCCTCCATATGGAAGACACCCTCCATACCCGGATCATCGGTCAAGAAGATGCCGTCAAAGCCGTCTCCCGTGCCATCCGACGGGCCCGTGTTGGTCTGAAAAACCCCAACCGACCCATTGCCAGCTTCATCTTCTCCGGGCCCACCGGGGTTGGAAAAACCGAGTTAACCAAAGCTCTGGCTTCCTACTTCTTCGGTTCCGAAGAAGCCATGATTCGCTTGGATATGTCCGAATACATGGAACGGCACACCGTCAGCAAACTGATCGGGTCTCCTCCCGGATATGTAGGATACAACGAAGGGGGGCAACTCACGGAAGCCGTTCGCCGTCGTCCCTATACTGTCGTTCTCTTCGATGAAATCGAAAAAGCACACCCTGACATCTTCAACATGCTACTGCAAATCCTAGAAGATGGTCGCCTCACTGATGCGAAAGGACGCACCGTAGACTTCAAAAATACCCTATTGATCATGACCAGTAACATCGGGTCTAAGGTGATCGAAAAAGGTGGCGGTGGACTTGGGTTCGAGTTCGAGGACAACGCCGAAGATGCCCAATATAACCGCATCCGTTCCTTAGTCAACGAAGAACTTAAAGCCTACTTCCGTCCTGAGTTCCTCAACCGGTTAGATGAAATTATCGTCTTCCGCCAGTTGAACAAACAAGAAGTCAAAGAAATTGCCGAAATCTTGCTCAAGGATGTCTTCAAGCGCTTAACCGAAAAAGACATTACCTTGCAAGTGACCGATAAGTTCAAAGACCGGTTAATTGAAGAAGGATATAATCCCGCCTATGGTGCGCGTCCCCTGCGCCGGGCAATTATGCGCCTGTTGGAGGATACCCTGGCTGAGGAACTGCTCTCTGGCCGCTTGGGTGAAGGGTCTACGGCTACCGTGGATATTGATGAGTCGGGACAAGTCAAGATCATTGCCCAAGATAAACAGACTCCAGTATTAACCAAGGCTACGGATTAAGGAAAGCTAAAATTAATCCTTGCGTTTAACTTAAATTTAGACGGTTGATTGAACTTCAACCGTCTTTCTTTTTTTCGATCTATGACAATTAACAATTTGGGTAATGGGTTATTTCTCCCCATCCCCCCATCTCCCCATCCCCCCATCTCCCTATTCCCCCATTCCCCTATTCCCCCATCCTCCCCCTCCTGGGGTTTCAATAGTAATTTTTTCCCCTGCATCTAACTCTACGGTAGCGGTGCTGTCGAGTTCTTCCCTGTAACCATTTTTGCGCTCAATCCAGTTACGCCCAACGGCTCCTGGTTCTCCACCCGCGAGACCAAACGGCGGAATTTGGCGATGGTTAGAAAGAATACCTGCTGTCATCGGCTCTAAGAATTGGATGCGGCGAATGATGCCATTACCGCCGCAAAATTGCCCTTTGCCGCCACTTTGGGGACGGATGGCAAATTCTTCCAAACGGACGGGAAAGCGGTGTTCTAGGACTTCTGGATCGGTAAGCCTTGAATTGGTCATGTGGGTATGCACCGCATCTGTGCCGTGGAAGGTGGGGCCAGCGCCTGAACCGCCGCCAATGGTTTCGTAGTATTGATAATCGGGGTTGCCGAAGGTAAAGTTATTCATGGTTCCCTGGGAAGCGGCGAGGATGCCTAATGCGCCATAGAGGGTATCAACGATCGCCTGGGAAGTCTCTACATTACCTGCAACGACGGCAGCCGGATATTGGGGGTTGAGCATGGAGCCTTCTGGAATGATGATATTCAGGGGTTTCAAGCAACCAGCATTGAGGGGAATGGGGTCGTTAACGAAGGTGCGGAAGACGTATAATACGGCAGCCTGACAGACAGCAGTGGGGGCATTAAAGTTATTTTGGAGTTGGGCAGATGTGCCGGTAAAATCTAGGGTTGCCGTTCTCCCTTGCTGGTTGACGGTTATAGTAACATGGATAACTGCACCATGATCGAATTCATAAGTGAATTCACCGTTGGATAATTGGGCGATCGCCTCTCGCACGGCCTGTTCTGCATTATCTTGCACATATCCCATATAGGCTTGTACGGTGTCGAGACCATACTGATTGACCATTTTGATCAATTCCTGAACACCCTGATTATTAGCAGCAATTTGTGCTTGCAGATCGGCTAAATTTTGCTGATACTTGCGAGCGGGATAGGGGGGTGCTAATAACCGATCAATGAGCAAATCTCCTTGAAACTTACCCTCGGTAACCAACAGGAAATTATCGAATAAAATCCCCTCTTCCATAATCGTTTGACTATGGGGAGGCATGGAGCCGGGGGTAATGCCTCCGAGGTCGGCATGATGTCCCCTTGAAGCGACATAAAAGGAGGCTTTTCTGGGATTTTGAGGTAAAAAGACGGGCGTAATTACGGTTATATCAGGTAAATGAGTTCCGCCATTATAGGGATTATTAGACAGATAAACATCTCCGGGTTTAATCTCATTTCCTTTATCCTGAATTAAGGCTTTTACGCTTTCGCTCATGGAGCCTAAATGAACGGGGATATGGGGTGCGTTGGCGACTAAGTTTCCTTCGGGATCGAATAGGGCGCAGGAGAAGTCTAAACGCTCCTTAATATTGACAGAAACTGCCGTATTTTGGAGGGTTACGCCCATTTGTTCAGCGATCGCCCCAAATAGGTTATTGAAAATCTCCAACAGCACCGGATCTTGTTTCACAATTCCCGTAGGGGCGGGTTTATGAGGATCTGGGTGGGGAAGCGAAGATATAGGTAAACCCGCCCTTACATCTCCTGCATCGATCGCGTTTAAAACTAAATGTTGACGGGGATGAACTTGGGCTTGCCAACCGCTTTCAATCACATTGGTTCCGGTGGGTTCAATAATCAATGCTGGGCCGATAATGTTATGTCCCGGTTGCAATTTTTGGCGGTCATAAACCGGCACATATTGCCAACCTATTGCTGTAGGGGCGGGTTCAGGGATATCTTGGTGGGGAAGTGAAGATATTGGTGAACCCGCCCCTACGGGATTTTGTCGGGAACAATAAACGGGAACTCGCGCCATTTCTGGAGGAAAACTTTCGGTAGCTGGCTCTTGGATCTCCGGTTCAGGATGGGTCATGGTTTGTACAATTTCCACTGAAACCATATCCACGACTAAGGATTTTTGGGTTAAGGTAAATCCATAGCGCTGCTGATGTTGATGCTCAAAGTCTTGTTTGAGACTTTCTAGGGAAGGAGCGGAAAAATCGACTAATAAGGGGCTATCGCTGCCTTGATATTTTAGATGTAGTTTAGCGATAATTTTTTCCCGATCGCAGAGTTGTTTAGATTGGTCTGCTTGCGCTTCTTTGACTAACTGGGGAATTACCCGGTCTTGCAATTGTACGATTAAATCCTCGGTTAATTCTTCCTCTAGGGTTTTTTCGCGCATGATGCGAATATCGGCCAATCCCATGCCATAGGCTGAGAGTACCCCAGCGTAGGGATGAATGACAATTTGCCGGATGCCTAATGTATCGGCGAGTTGACAGGCATGTTGACCTCCTGCACCGCCAAAGCAGCAGAGGGTATAATGAGAGACATTATAACCCCGTTGTAGGGAGATTTTTTTGATGGCATTGGCCATATTTTCAATGGCGATCGCAATAAAACCGTTGGCTACCTGTTCTGGGCTGCGTATATCTCCGGTCTTTTTCTGTATCTTCTGAGCCAATTTTTGGAACTGGACGCGCACCTGTTCCCCATCTAGGGGCAGGTCTCCCTGGGGGCCAAACACGGCGGGGAAAAAGCGCGGATTGAGTTTACCTAGCAGTACATTACAGTCAGTAATGGTTAAAGGGCCGCCCCGGCGATAGCAGGCGGGGCCGGGGTTTGCACCGGCTGAGTCGGGGCCGACTCGGGTGCGGGAGCCATCGAAGAATACGATGGAACTGCCCCCAGCCGCGACTGTATGAATGGCCATCATGGGCGATCGCACTCTTACTCCGGCAATTTCGGTATCAAATTGTCGCTCATATTCTCCGTTATAATGAGCTACATCGGTAGATGTGCCGCCCATATCAAAGGTAATAATTTTCTCAAACCCGGCTTGAGCGCTGGTTTTCACGGCTCCGACAATGCCTCCGGCTGGCCCCGATAGGATGCTATCCTTACCTTGGAAGCGATCGGCATCCACCAACCCGCCATTGGACTGCATGAACATCAGATTCACGGAATTTTCCGAACTGTAGGGGTGGGTTTGAAACCCACCCCTACATTGATTGACATAGCGTCGGAGGATGGGGGAAAGATAAGCATCTACGACGGTGGTATCCCCGCGACTGACGAGTTTGATCAGGGGGCTGACTTGGTGGGAAACGGAGATCTGAGTAAAGCCAATCTTTTCAGCCAGTTGCGCCACTTGCTGCTCATGGTGGGGATAGCGATAGCCATGCAAAAGGGCGATCGCACAACTGCGAATGCCGAGATCGTAAACAGCTTGCAGTTGGGGCGCAAGAGCATTTAGGTTAACCGGTTGCAATTCTTGCCCCTTAGCACTGACACGCTCTTGGACTTCAATGACTACTTCATAGAGCAATTCTGGCAGTTGAATGTGTTGAGCAAATAGATCGGGGCGGTTTTGATAGCCAATACGCAAAGCATCCCGAAAGCCTTGGGTGATTAACAAAACGGTGCGATCGCCTTTTCGCTCTAGTAAAGCATTTGTCGCTACCGTTGTTCCCATTTTCACCACTGCAATTTCTTGACTGGGAATAGGTTCATCTGCTCCCACCCCTAACAGATCCCGGATGCCTTGAATGGCAGCATCTGTATAGCGTTCTGGATTTTCCGAGAGCAATTTATGTACCACCGTTTGGCCGTCGGGACGCAGGGCAACCAGATCGGTAAAGGTTCCGCCGCGATCGATCCAAATGTGCCAACGGCGATCGGTAGAAGAAGGGGACATAGGCCAATTAACCATTAACCACTAATAGGGGTTAAAACGATTTTATATTGATTTTATATTAACTTTGTGATGATGCCAGGAGGCGGACTTGAACCGCCGACACGAGGATTTTCAGTCCTCTGCTCTACCAACTGAGCTATCCCGGCTTATTTTCAATGCTTAACTAATGTAACACTCAAACTTTTGGGTTGTCAATCCCCTCAAGAGGGAATTTTCAGGGAAAGGCGATCGCCTTTCCCCTCTTAGTTAAATTGGGCGTAAGCGAGTTAACTTCAAATTAAACTCTCCCCCTGCCGTTTCCCCAAAGGCACGCACCCGCACAACATAGTTACCGGGCTTGGTAATCCGGGCAAAAAGCAAGGAGTTGGTACTGCCATCGGGGCCATCATCATTTTCAGCCACTGTAGTCCCATCATTGGCCAGCAGAGTAACAATGGTATCAAACTGATCGGAATAGAGGTCAATGACGACATTATCGCCCTCATTCAACTGAACGATATAATCCCGCGCAAACCCTCCTTGACCCGTAGGAATATCCTTTTGAGAGAGGGTATCAGTAATTTCGTTGCTCGTAGGTAATGGCTTGGGATTATAAATATCTGATTGGGCCTGAGCTGCGGTCTGAAGACCGATCGCCATTAACAAGCTAAATACAAAACGAATACCGCTACCTGAAGTAGCTAAAGAGTTAAGCATGAAACATCAAGTCAACTGATGGAATTTCTCTCCATATCTTAAACCAAGCTTTCCGCTAATCGCCAGTATTCTCTAGGTTTCAATATTAGCACGACGAGCAACTGCACACCGGGGAGCAATCCACCAAGGGCCGCCCCCATTCCCTCGCAGATCGCACTGTTCGATGGGCCCTGCACCATTAGAAGCCACATGAATGCCTTGTTTTTGGTTGCCATATAACCGGCATTGTTTCAAACTTAAATTACTCTCTTTTTTAATTTGCACCCCTCGGCCGCCATTTTGGAAAATCTCACAGAAGGAGGCACTACCGTGACCTTGTTCAGAAACCAGAATTCCCTCCTGACTCATGCCAGAAATCTGACAATGTTCTAAATTCGCTTCCCCGTGGCAATCGATTTTAATACCGATAGTCTGGCCGGAAATCTGACAAAATTCTAGGCTAGAGCGGCTATGTTGGCTGATCCAAACCCCATATTGGGGGTCTCCAGTGATTTCACATCGGCGCAGGGTGACATGGGTGTTTTTGCCTTGAATGTAAATATTGGCTAATCCGGTGGACTGAATGATACATTCTTCCAGGGTAAGGTTACCGTTGGTGATCGAGATAGCGTAGGGACTATGGAGACGTTGACCAATGAAGCGACCGAGGGAGTCGGCCCGGTGAATTTGCGTCCAGTTGCGGTACTGAAAGGTTATACCCCGAATCAGGGTGCGATCGCCTGCCATTCGTAGACAAGGGGCCAGTTGACTCTCAATAATAATATCTTCCTTATTCCCTTCACCGATAATTTGCAACGGTTTATCGATCCGTAGACTTTCCGCATAAAAACCCGCACGGACTTTAATGATGGTATAGGGAAGAGCATTTTTAATCGCCTCATTCAGGGTGCGATAATTCGCCGCCCCCAGTTTAGCCACCACTAGGGGCGGTGCGTCTAGGAATTCGGCATCCTCTTCTGGGGGTTGGGAAAGGGTGGGACGGTTATAGGGACTGCTGTTGAGGTCTTTAAGGGCGGATTGGGCAGATGGATAGCGATCGCCGATCGCCACCTGAGTCAATTTATCCAACACTCCCCCCAAGTTTTCACTGATAGGCTTGCCCTGTAATTGGGCTTCCCGCCATAACCAGCGCCCCTGACTGGGATCGTAGAGGCGATCGGGTTCCATTCCCGTCAATAAACATAAACAGGTGACCCCTAAACTATACAAGTCGCTGGCTGGATAGGTTTTACCAGTCAGCATTTGTTCCAAGGGCGCATAGCCTTGTGTGCCAATGCCTACCGTTCCCGTTTGCGCGATTAGGGTTTGTGCCAGTTGCTTAGAAATGCCAAAATCAATCAAGACAAAGCCTTCTGGAGCTGATTCTAGTCCCTGTCTGAGCATCAAGTTAGCCGGTTTAATATCCCGATGGATAATTTGCTGATTATGAATAAATTGCAGTACGGGTAGGAGTCCTTGGAGTAAGTTGCGAATTTGGGACTCTGTAAATGGCCCCTTTTCCTGCAAACATTGGGCTAAATTTTGTCCAGGGATAAACTCTTGCACTAAGTAGCGTTGGTTCTGTTCTTGGAAAAAGTCCCATAAACTGGGGATTTGCGGATGGGTATCCAGATGGGTGAGTCGTTCGGCTTCCTGTTCAAATAGGGCGATCGCCTTTTGATAAAGCTCAGGATTTCCTTTCACCTCCGGCAGAGGAACCAAGTGTTTAATCGCACATTTGGCATCCCCCCGTTCCCGGTCTAGAGCTAAGTAGGTGCGAGCGCATCCACTGGTATTGGAGATGAGCTGAATTACCTGATAGCGCCCGTTCAGCAACCCCAGAGCTGACCCACAATTGAGACAAAATTGGGTTTGGGGCGGATTTTGGGGTTGGGAACACTCCGGGTTGAGACAGTAGCTCATGGATTCAATTCAAAATTCAAAGGATGTTTTTGTATTGTACCTGTAGGGGCAGGTTCACCCATATCGAGGAATCCTAGAGGTAACTTTTGTAAACCTGCCCCTTTGGTAAGATGGGGGCGATCGGTTAAACTAGGAACAGACGCGAGTTTAAGACAGAGTAAGCTAGGAACGAGTGGGAATTATGGTTGCGCTCTCTAAATCCTATTTTATCAGTCCAGAAGACTATCTGGAGATCGAAGAGAAGAATGCCATCAGACATGAATATATTGATGGTCAAATGTATGCCATGACAGGCGGCACAGATAGCCATAATGTGATTGGCTTAAATTTAGTGTTTTTGATTCGGAATCATTTACGCGGAAAGGATTGTCAGGTCTATTGTGTCGATGTAAAATTGCGTTTAGAGAAACGAAATCGGTTTTATTATCCCGATTTGATGGTGACTTGCGATCCGAGAGATCGAGAAACTCCGGTCTATAAGCGATTTCCTAAGTTAATTGTAGAAGTATTATCTCCCGGTACGGAAGCCTTCGATCGCGGGGATAAATTTAATGATTATCAAACCTTGGAGACGTTGGAAGAATATGTGCTAGTGAACGCGAAACAGCAGCGAGTAGATATTTTCCGGCGTAGTGGCGAACAGCATTGGTCTTTTCAATCCTATACTCCAGATTCGGGAACGTTTGCGCTACAGAGTTTGGGGTTAGAGGTGTCTTTTGAGCAATTGTACGAAGATGCAGGAATTAATTAACAATTAACAATTAACAATGAACATCGCTATTTCTTCCGTTCCGATCTGACAAACCAAGCGACTCCAATGGCGACTAAAGCGCCTATAGATATACTCAATCCGAGAGCGTGCCAAGAAGATAAACCGGGTGGCTCTGGATCTCTGACTTGAGTAGAGGCGATCGCCGCAGTGACGCTGGCGAAAGCGATACCCGTACCGAAGACTTGAATGGTTTCGTTCAGTTGGCGATCGCTCTGGGTTTGCTCTAAGTTAATCATCCCTTCTAGCGATCGCATCAAATTATCCGTCATCGGCAGAACCGGCGCTAAACTCTCATAATCCGCTTTAATTTGTTCCAGATAAGTATCCTCAATCCATTCCCGAATTTGTGGCGATGAATTCAGTTCAAACTGTCGCCAGATTTTCCCATGGTTATGGGCATTCACCGTTATCGTATGTTTTTGGTCTTGAATATCCTTCAACCCTATAGCATAAGTCGAGGAAAATTGCAAGCTCTTTTTCAAATTTTCCCGCATAGCGTTCAGATGTTTAGGATCTTCCCCTTGCACATTTTCCATCAAACTTTTCAGCTTGCCATATTGATCATGCAACCGCTTAATTTGTCGCTGATGTCGCCAATACGAACACATCATTTTATTATGGAAACACAACAACTTTAGAAAAGTTTTATAATTCTGTTGCATCACTTCCTGATGGGCTTCAATTGAGCCAGAATCATCAAATAAAACCAGCACCAGATGATGATAATCTTGCTGGAATTCCCGCCAATTTTGTTGCCAATTTTGCGGAAATCTCAGCACCTCATAAATATCTGCACCCTGCCAATGTCCCAGATAGCGGGGTTTAGCCGTCCAATTAGAATCCGGGCTTAACTTTTCCCAGCAAGCTTCAGCCACCGATTTTGTATCTGTATCTGTCGGCACTTGCGCCCATAATAGCCAAGACTCGCCTATCGTGCCATAGCAGTTTTCCGATTGACGGATATCCTCTCCATGGGCAAGTTGTTTGAGAATTTTATCTCTCAGTTTAGGCAGTTCATCGTAATCTTGGGGCGAATAATCCGGAATCTCCCCTTTTTTATCGACTGAACAATTCACCAACAAGCCATAAGTATCTCGCAATTGCACAGGCTGAGAAAAGCCATCAAGCGGTAACTCAAATGGCAGGGGATTGAACCAAGCAAAATCTTGATTCACCTTCTCCTGGCTTGCCTGTATTTCTACCTCTTTTTCTATCTCTAACTTCGGGTAAACTTTGCGCCAAAAACCCAAGCGATTCTCACGAAGTTGGGCTTCATCGCTTCCTAATCCATGAAGTAAATCATAGAGAAATAAATTTAGCGTCGGGTAAATAAGTTGCGTTTTATCCATGACCATAGATTACCGGGGAAGCCAGTCATCGTCAAGGTTGCTGTGGCAGCAGCAATCATATCCTCAGCTTCAGATATTGTTTTTAAATCCTTCTCTAAATCTGTATTCTCTTTATTCTCGAACTGAGTAATATAATTAACCAGCAGCGAATTACAAGAATCATCCGCCTTTCCTTGAATCGGCAACGCACCTTTTGCCCGTTGGCTGGCTTGACTTTGCAACCATTTACGCGCTTGGGAATAGATATTGTTGAGCGGCTCTTGAGTGCCAAACTTATGCAGAGTGCCAAAATTTAAGGGCTGAACGTCAGTAATCTCTTTCAGTTCAGTTTGCAGCTTTGGGGACAGGGGCGCTTTTTGCTGTGCCAATGCCACAATTACAGCAATAGCCGTGATACGTTCACTATCATTCATAGCGGTTCGGGCGAAACATTGTACTATTGTAGCGCTCTGTGCTAGTCATCGTCTTGATTGGTATTGAGACAGGGTTAGGTACACGCACAACCTGTCTAGAACACCTGTATCTGTAGGGGTGGGTTTCAAACTCGCCCAGAAATGGTAAACGCTGCCCAATAATAGGGATGGGAATAGGGACAATCTTCTGGGGATTTTGCCTCTCGCTGCTGCAACTCTGTCTGTAACATCGGTCTAATCGTGCCCTCATCAGAAGGTAGATCAGCAAGAATACGATCGTACCATTGCCACAACTTATCATAGGTAACCTGTTTAAACCACCGTTGAACCTGATTCAACAGCACAACATCCGATAAATGGGAAAGGCTTTGGCGCTGTTCGTAAAAGCGCATCATGAACAGAGCGCTGGCTTGTGATTCTACCGTCCAGAGGGTAGAGACAACATGGGAAACTCCTTGAGCGAGAAAGGCACTACTGATACCCACATAATCATTTTTAAAGGCTTCTCTACTGGTAATTCCGGTTTCGCAGGCGCAAAGACAGGCGAGTTCATAGGTGCTGAGGTTCAGTTGGCTGAGGGTTTGCACCGTCAGGCGTTCCTTTTGGCTCAGGTAGAGGGCGGAGCGTTGGGGGTTTTGGTCGTTGTAGGAAGCATGACCGGTAAAGTGGAAGAGAGCAGCCTTGCTGGTTTTCAGGCAGTTGGTGACAGCTTCTAACGTAGCGGTATTACCGGCCAACGTCTGAGCCGAGGAGACACAGCGAGTAATGTATGCTGATTCGACATCGGCATGGGCAAGGGGAGGTAAGCGCGTGCCGTCTTCACTGGTGCTGTCGGGATTTTGGATATTGAGGAGGGTGGGGCCCTCTCCCCCAACCCCCTCTCCCACGGGAGAGGGGACTTTTTTGTCCTCTTCCACGGGAGAGGGGGCTTTTTTGTCCTCTCCCACGGGAGAGGGGGCTTGTTGGATGCCGACTTGGGCGCTGGGGAGGGTGGTGAGGGTGAAGGTTTCGGGGAAGAGAGCGTGCAGGGGAAGGCGGTGTAAGTCCAGGTGAGGGATGAGGATGAGGTGGTTTAGGTTGTTGGGCAGATGGGAACAGAGGGTGGAAATATCCAGCCGTTCTTTGAGTTGTTCGAGTTGTTGGGGGAGGGTATTGCGCCAGTCGCTCTCGGTGCTGGTTTTGGCTTTCCGGTGTTCCTCGTAGGTGGTGTCCCAGGTGTGGAGCCAGCGTTTTAGGGATTCGACTTTGCGGGTGAAGGGGATGGGTTCAGGTGCGCCGGGGAGGACGAGGAACGTGGTGAGGTTGAGGTCGCTGAGATGCCAAGAAATGAGGGCAGTGGTGGGGTTGAGGAGGTTTTGTTGGATCTCGTCATAACTGGGACTGAGGATATGTTGCTTTTGCCGGTCTAAGATCCAGGTGAGATAGAGGTTTTTTTGTTCTTCGGCAGCGCGGAAGGCTTCTAGGGGTAGGTTGTCTTCGAGGAGGACATCGACCTGTATCTGGGCGAAGTAGATGAATTTGACAGCGAGTTGGCGTTTTTGTTGGGAAGATTTATGGGGGTCGTTGAGGAGTTGACTCCAAAAGTCTAAGCCTTTACTGCGCCATTGTTTCACTTCGTATTCATTGTGGAGAGCGTTGTAGACTCGGATTAGGTCTTGGATGAGTTCGAGGTAGTAGCCCTCTCCCCCAACCCCCTCTCCCACGGGAGAGGGGGCTTTTTTGTCCTCTCCCACGGGAGAGGGGGCTTTTTTGTCCTCTCCCGTGGGAGAGGGGACTTTTTTGTCCTCTCCCACGGGAGAGGGGACTTTTTTGTTCTCTCCCACGGGAGAGGGGGCTTTTTTGTCCTCTGTCAGGGGAGAGGGGGCTTTTTGTGGGGGACTGAGGGTTTGCAGGGCTTGGTGGTAGTGCTTGAGGGCTTCCTGGAAGTCGGAGCCTCCTGCGTCGTAACTGTAGAGGCTTTTGCGTCCTCGGTAATAGTAGGCGCGACCGATGCAATGGTGCAAGAGTCCCCAACCTTGGGGGTTTTTTTCTTGGGTACAGAAGATTAAGCCTACCTCGTAGCTGGCGAGTGCGCCCTCAAAACCCCGTTGGTTGAGTTGGGGATATTGGAGGGTGAGGGTAGAAAGTTGTAGAGGAGCAGAATAGGAAGCGCTTCCTGCGGCTATTCCTCGGTTTAGCCAAGCTTTATGGTAGTCCGGTTTTATCCCCACTGCCCGGTCGAAGGAGGCGATCGCCTCTTCTGTTCTGCCTAACTCACGCAGCGCATTCCCCCGGTTGATCCAAGCTTCATGCAAGTCCTGTTTAATCTCCAGTGCCCGGTCGTAGGAGGCGATCGCCTCTTCAGTTCTGCCTAAGTCACCCAGCGCCACCCCCCGGTTGCTCCAAGCTTCATGCAAGTCCGGTTTTATCTCCAGTGCCCGGTCGAAGGAGGCGATCGCCTCTTCTGTTCTGCCTAACTCACGCAGCGCCAGCCCTCGGTTGTTCCAAGCTTGATGGAAGTCCGGTTTAATCTCCACTGCCCGGTCGTAGGAGGCGATCGCCTCTTCTGTTCTGCCTAACTTAGACAGTGCCACCCCCCGGTTGTACCAAGCGTAATGGTAGTCCGGTTTAATCTCCACTGCCCGGTCGTAGGAGGCGATCGCCTCTTCTGTTCTGCCTAAGTCACGCAGCGCCAGCCCCCGGTTGAACCAAGCTTCATGCTTGTCCTGTTTAATCTCCACTGCCCGGTCGTAGGAGGCGATCGCCTCTTCTGTTCTGCCTAACTCACCCAGCGCCAGCCCCCGGTTGTTCCAAGCTTGATGGAAGTCCGGTTTAATCTCCACTGCCCGGTCGTAGGAGGCGATCGCACCTAAAAAATCACCTTGCATGTACTGAGCATTACCCCGCTCAAACCATACCTCTGCCTCGCCTTTCTCTTCTTCCTCCACCACCAGCAACTCCCGCGCCAAACGTGCCGCGACTGGCGAGAGATCCCCCCATGCCAAATTCCCCAGTTTCTGCAACCGTCTCCCCAGTTCCCGGTGCTGTTCTGGGTTCTGCCCCACGCGCTGGGCAAACCCCCGCAACCAGGCGATCAGGGTCGCTTCTTTGATATTTTTCCCCATCAAGAAGCTTTTACCGTTGCCCCTTGTCCACCCTTGATCGACTCCCTCCAACAGTTCCATGAATACGGCTTCGCATTGGGCATTATCCGGCGGAGGAGGGGGCGGTGGCGCGGCGGTTGGTGGGGGTTGGCGTTTTTTGCCGAACCACCGGTTAAAGAGTCGTTTTAGCCAGTTCCAGAGACGAAGCATTAGGGGAATGGGGGAGTGGGGGAGTGGGGGAATGGGGTTTATTTTACAGCGTTATTACAAGTTAAGTCATCACCCATCACCGATCGCTCATTGTTACAGCAGTTTTCGCTGCTATGCGGTACATTTCGATCCCCCTAAATCCCCCTTAAAAAGGGGGACTTTTACTGCCCCCCTTTTTAAGGGGGGGTTGGGGGGATCTTTTCCGACTGTACCTCATTACCGCGCGAAGCGCTGTAATTGTTAATTGTTAATTGTTAATTGTTCATTGTTAATTGTTAATTGTTCATTGTTCATTGTTCATTGTTAATTGTTCATTAAAAAAAGGGGGAAAAGTAAGTCGTAAGCCGGATTCTGTTCTCCAAGATCTGCCATGAGATCTTGGGGGGAGTTATCTATCTGGGATAGGGGTTACCCCATACCTCTAGCGGTTTACACTGCTGGAACGGGTAAAAGACCAACCTTAGTTCCATCTGCCTTGCTCCCAACCGGGGTTTACCGAGCCAGTACCTCTCGATACTGCTGGTGCGCTCTTACCACACCTTTGCACCCTTACCTGTGTGCTGAATGCACCATCGGCGGTATGTTTCTGTGGCACTCTCCTCACGATCGCTCGCACTGGGCGTTACCCAGCAGGTTTGGTCTTTCGGGAGTCCGGACTTTCCTCAGATCGAGTTCTCCCGATCTGCAACTCCCTCCCTTACTTTTCCCTACTTATTAGTGTATCTAAATTAGGGGATCTAATCTGATGTCCCTAGTCCTAAATGCCAGGCATGGGCCATCACATGACTTAACCAATTCCGACCACAGGCATCTAATAATCCATCATCGGCTAATATTTCTTGGGTCAGATCTTCTAAGGATTGCCCCTGGGAGCGAGAAATCTTAATCACTCCGGCGATCGCTGCTGCCACTAACTCCTCATCTACAGGCTTGTGGCGCAAGGCTATGATATCTTGAGAATGCTCTGGAATCGGGTAGTTCATTGTTATCTGAATCCGCCTTACGTCTATTGAAGGGATTATGAGAATAATGTAAACTTTTGTAACATTGTTTTAATCATGTAACCGCGATAATAACATACTTTTTGATTTTGTCAAGTCTATTTTTGTATATTTAAGTTATCCTTCAGAATTCATGGAAGAACTCCTCTATTTAGAAATCCCCCAACCCGATACATCTGCTGTGCGGACTTGGTTACAGCAGCATTACGACCCCCCCATCGGCCAGAAGTTCCTCACCCCAGAAGGTCTCAGGCTCCACTTTGAGCAACGAGATCCCCTGTCGCTCTTCGTTTGGTCAGTCCAGCGCACCACCTACCTAAAACTTTTTCGCTGGTCAAACACTCCCATCCCCCAAGAGAAGAGAGTGATTAATCACCTAAAAAGCCAACTTCAGCAACAGTTCCCCCATGAGTACCCAGAACCCCCAGAAATCGACCTTTCCCAAGCGTCTATTTTTGAAGCCTTAGCCCCCTATTATCCGCAAACCGTGCATTATTTCCAAAAAATGCCTCAAGGAGAATATGACCTAAAACGGGTGTATTGGTGGGAAAAACGATGGCGAGAAAATGTGCGAAATCCCCAAATTCCTACCCCAGTTATTCGGCCATTAGAAACCCCTTTATCAGAGCCGAATAGTTATGATTTAATTTATGTAGGCGGTGCATTAGGTGCTATCCATGCCGCAGTGATGGCAGCGCGGGGCTATCGGGTATTATTGATCGAGCGTTTGTCCTATGGTCGGATGAATCGGGAATGGAATATTTCTAGGGATGAATTCGCTCGGTTAATTGAGTTAAACTTGTTTACAGAAGAAGAGTTTGCAGGATTGATTGCTAGAGAATATAGAGATGGATTTAATAAGTTTTTTGATAGCAATAATCCAGAGCATCTCAGAGCCAAAGTTTTGCATACGCCCAAGGTTTTGAATATTGCGATCGCCTCCGATAAGCTCTTGCAAAGTTGCGGAGAAAAACTGCTCAGGGCTGGCGGTGAAATTCGCGATGAAACAGAATTTCAATATGTAGAAGTAGCCGACAATGGCGTGAGGCTAACTTTAAAGCATTTGGGAACCGGGGAAACGTCGCAAGTGCAAGGCCGTCTGCTGATTGATGCCATGGGAACAGCTTCTCCCATTGCCTGGCAATTGAATGGAAATCGGGCATTTGATAGTGTCTGTCCCACCGTAGGTGCGGTGATTGATGGCGGGTTTGAGCCGGGGGTTTGGGATGCAGATTATGGGGATGTTTTGAATAGCCACGGGGATGTTTCGAGGGGAAGACAACTTATTTGGGAATTGTTCCCTGGGGCGGGTCAAGAGTTAACCTTTTATCTGTTCCACTATCATCAAGTGCATCCCGATAATCCCGGATCTTTACTAGAAATGTATGAGGACTTTTTTACGATTTTGCCAGAGTATCGACGGTGCGATCTGGATCAATTGGTCTGGAAAAAGCCGACGTTTGGCTATATTCCAGGACATTTTAGTTTAGGAAATAGCGATCGCATTATAGCCAGCGATCGGATATTGGCCATTGGCGATGCCGCCTCCCTCCAGTCTCCCCTCGTCTTCACCGGGTTTGGCTCTTTGGTGCGAAATCTACCCCGGTTAACGGCTCTGCTCGATGCAGCTCTAAAATACGATCTCCTCACCAGCAAGCATCTAGCCGCCATTCGCGCCTATCAAGATAATACTGCCGTTACCTGGCTCTTTTCTAAGGGAATGATGGTTCCCACCCATCGCCATATTCAACCCCAGCTCATTAACGCCATGCTGAATACCTTTTTCGGCTTATTGGCGGATGAATCCCCAGAAGTGGCCGATACCTTTATCAAAGATCGCACCACTTGGCTATTATTTAATCGATTAGCCTTAAAAGCAGCCGTAAAAAATCCTGCCTTAATCCTCTGGATCTGGGAGTTAGCAGGGCCCAAAGATCTGCTGCGCTGGCTATCGACCTATGGTAGTTTTACGACTAAGGCGTTCATTCATGCCCTATTGCGTCCCTGGTTTCCAGGGTTTAGTCAATGGTGTAGAGGATGGATGGGCGATCGCTATCCGGGATTATGGTTAAAGATCTTAAGCTTAAACTATAGTCTCTCCGGCAATTGGGGACAGGCGATCAATCTTGAGTCCCATTAATGGGAATCGGGAATATCCGTAGGGGTGGGTTTGAAACCCACCCCTATAGAAATGTCTCACTCTCCTACGGCGGCTGGTTCTAGGACATGCTGAAAATGCACCACATCTTCCCTAGGATCGACATAGGTCACTTTAAGCTCGATATAATCTCCCGGAGCCACTGGGTTCGTAAAGCGAATGGCCATTTCTAGACCCAGTTCTTCTAACAGAACGAGGGCTAGATTGTCATTTTCCCGTAACCAGCGCAGCACTAAGCCTTGCCAGACTTGCTCGGAATGGCGACGCAGGAATTCTAGTCCCCAATAGCGGTTGGTTTGGCGCTCGACCCAGTTGGCTTCTTGGGTGGTTGGCATTACAGCAACCATGAGTTCTTGCAGTTTGGCTTCTGAAAAGGGTAGGGGATCTCCGCGTAGATGGGCTTTGAGTTGGAAGTGGGTGAGTAAGTCCATGTAGCGGCGAATGGGGGAAGTGACTTGTGTATAAAAGTCGAGTCCCAGACTGGCATGACGGGCGGGGGTGATGCTCATTTCGCTACGGGGCATACACCGACGGAGAGCGCAGGATAGCACCGGGCCGGGGGGCAGTTGCATCAGTTCTTCGGCGGGGGGAAGTTCCGGCTGGGGCTGGGAACGGAAGGGGAAGGGGAGTTGATGGGTACAGCCATAGCGTCCGGTGACTTCTCCGGCAAGGATCATCATTTCCGCCACCAGTTGCCGGGACATGGCATCTTCGAGGAGGGTGATGGTTACTTCATCGTCTTTAACTTTGATGGAGGCTTCTGGCATGGAGATGTTAATCGCACCTTGGGCGGTGCGCCAGGTTTGCCGGAGTTTGGCGAGTTGGGCGAGGGTGGCGATTTCGGGTTCGGCAGGAACGCCGAGATGGAGCATTTCTTCTACATCATCGTAGGTGAGGCGGTAGGTGGGTTTAATCCGGCTGGCGTGGATGGTGTAGTCGGCGATCGCCCCTTCTGTGTCTAAAATTACGCCAAAGCTAAGGGCGCAGCATTCTTTCCCTTGAATCAGGCTCATGGGCCCGGTGGCCAATTCTGAGGGAAACATGGAGATCATGCCAGTGGGGGTATAGATGGTGGTTCCTCTGCGTCTGGCTTCCAGGTCTAGCTCATCTCCAGGGGTGAGCCAGCGTGTGGGGTCGGCGATGTGTATCCAGACGCGAATTTGCTCGTTGTCGAGGTATTCGATGCTCAGTCCGTCATCAATTTCCTTGGTGCTTTCATCATCAATCGTATAGACCTTGAGATGAGTGAGGTCTAGGCGGTTGGAGTCCGGGTCATCCGGGGGATTGTGAAGACAACCTTGGGCCACTTCGAGTACCTTGATTGAGAATTGAGTTGGAATTTGACTCCGGCGCAGAAATAGGTTTTCATGGGGACTCCATAGCCCCAAGGCCACTAAGAGTTCAAAACAAGCTTGGGGGGTATCGGGACGATTGAGAGCGGTTAGGGTTTCCCCCACGATCGCCAAAGGTTTGAATCCTTCGGTACTATTACCATGGATAGCATATTTTTCGATTGCCTCTAGACGAGTGCGATCGCTATTGCTCCACTCTACCCTTACTCCCGATAAAGCACAATTGATACGATCGAGGAAATCAATCGCTTCTTGTTGCCGTTGTTGTTGTACTTCTTTTTGATGCTGAATTTCCGCGACTAAACTACTAGGACGGGGTTCATAGCGATCGCCTTTCTGCTTAAAGTAAATCTTATCTTCGACCAATAAGCAATGGGCAGCATAGCACAGGGGAGGACTTTGATCGCTATAGATCAATTGGGCCAGGTCTTCGGGGGTTACCGCTTCCCCCGCTTCGACCAACAGTTCCCAGGCCACTTCTAAATTGGATGGGTCAAGATAGGGGTTTACTTCTTTGAGGAACTGGGGAATATCCGACGGGGTATAGGTTTCTCCCACTACTTCATAGGTGATTTGCTGGCGCTTAATCGTATGAGGATGAGCGCCTTCATCTATCACCACCCAATTTTTCTTTCCTTCTGGGCGGTCGGCTACTGCCAGTCGCCGTTCCCCGTTGAGTCTAAATTCGATTAGCCTTCCCTTCTCCACAGCACTATCCTAGGCATTGATTCACAACATCACAGCCTTAATTTACCAGTCTTTGGCTTCTTTGACTTCCCTAAAGGGATTTCGAGCTGTCTGACGGATTCCTCTTGGATGTGCTGACTTTTACCCATCCCCATTGAGGGGTTTAACCTTCTTGGTTCACAAAGGGCAATAGAGCAATAAGACGCGCCCGTTTGATGGCTGCGGTTAGGGCCCGTTGTTGCTTACAAGTGAGACCCGTTATACGGCGGGGGAGAATCTTGCCTCTTTCCGTGATGTATTTACGGAGTAAATCCACATCTTTGTAATCAATTTGTTCTTTGGGTTGAATGGGGGAAACCCGTTTTCTGTAGTAATTTGACATAGTGTTGATCTCAGTTGATGTTTAGGGGACAATTGGATTCATTCCAGGTACTCGGCGAGCAACGGGAGATTATTTAATTTCCTTGTGGACAGTATGGGCATTACAGTGGGGGCAGAACTTTTTCAGTTCTAATCGGGCCGTGGTGTTACGGCGATTCTTTCGGGTTGTATACCGAGAGACCCCTGGCGATCGCTTGGCAGGGTTGCTGCGACACTCTGTACATTCTAGGGTGACAACAATGCGGACACCTTTATTCTTAGCCATAGCTTTACGGGCACTAAAAGTTTTTAGAGTTAATTAAACACAATTTACTATTGTCTCATACGTCTTTGAAATTGTGCAACTATCTGTTTAAGTTTCAAATCCAAGGAATAACCGCGACGACTTTGAATCATGACTGTGCCTGCGATTTGGTCATGAAAGGCTTGTCGCCAGTTAGTTTCGGCAAAGGCCAAGCCACAATCGCCCCCTAGGGGTAGAATCAAAAGCAGTGACCAGGCATTGGCCGGATTAAGGGCGTTGAATCCCGCTAGAGCTAACATCGATCCGAGTCCTAACATGGCTTCCCGTTTCAAGAGGTCAGAAAAGAGGGGAGTGCGTCCAGTGGAGTCTACCACCCGCAGATCGAAGGCGTAGCGTCCGAGACTTTGGCCCTTATTTTTCAGCACAATAAAAATCCGAGCGGTAAACCAAGCGAACACAAAGACGGGCAAAAATAGGCTTGTACCGGCGATCGCACAAAGGAGCCAGATCGTACTTAAATCAATCGCAAAGGCGGCTGTCCGTCGTGATAGAGGCGCTCTGGGGAAATAGTGATCGGGGTTAGCACTGAACATGAGGAATCAATCCAATTAAATCAGTACACCCCATTCTAAAACTCCCCCTCCTCAATCTCAAGTTTTCTGCTCATGTGAACTCATGACTTTGGTAATCCAATAAAGCCTGTTCTAGGATGCTAATTTTCTGTTCTAGATACTGATGCTGCGATCGCCGGATCAGATGCACCTTTAACCGTACCATGACTTCCCTGGTATTAAAGGGTTTGGTAATATAGTCAACTGCTCCGAGTTCAAAGGCTTTTATTTTCTCAGCAACCTGAGCGATTGCCGTAATAAAAATGATGGGAATCCCTTGGGTTTGGGGATTCTTCTGAAGTTTTTCACACACTTCATAGCCATTGAGTCCTGGCATCATCACATCTAAAAGTACCAAATCAGGTAGCATGGCTTGTGCCATTTCCAGAGCCTCAAGACCATTGACTGCTGCTTCTACTTGATAACCATCATCGAGCAAAAGTTCAATCAGCAGGCGCATATTAGTGGCATTATCTTCAACCACAAGAATCGTATACTGGGATGGCTCAAATTGAATTGCTTGCATAGAACTTTTAACTGACAATGCGATGACCCTTTCAATGGAAGAATAACTAGAGGCGATCGCATCAACCCCCCTGGATAACCCTATTCCGAACTCTGGCTTGTGCCCACTAAACAGGCTCCTTGCCAATTCACCCCAGTTAAATTTGCACCCTCTAATTCAGCACAAAGTAAATGGGCCTCTTTTAAGTTCGCACCAAGCAAATTCGCACCGCGTAAATCCGCTTCTTCTAAATTCGCTTGATTTAAACTAGCCCCTTGGAGATCGGCATAACTTAAATCAACACCTTTAAGATTAGCATTATTCAAATTGGCTCCTCGCAAATCGCTACCTCGTAAATCTGCACCTTGTAAATTAACCCCCATCAGATTCGCACCACTGAGAAAAGCTCCTGCTAAGGAAGCTTGAGTTAAAGTAGCACTCATCAGATTAGCCCCTCTGAGGTTACTGCCTCGTAAATCTGCTTGGGTTAAATCCGCTTGCATCAAGTTCGATCCGAGTAAGTTACTCCGCAGATCTGCTCCAATCAGTTGAGCTGCCATTAGATTAGCTCCGTCGAGTCTGGCTCCTTTGAGGGTAGCATAGGAAAGAATCGTTCCCACCAGGTTAGCTCCGGCTAAATTAGCTTGGGAAAGTTCGGCCTCTGTTAAGTCTTCATCTTCTAAATTGACTCCTGGAAGCTGTTTCAGACGACCCGCACGAAGGGCTACAAGATCTAAATCCATGGTATTGCTTAGGGTTATGAGTAGGTTGAGTTTAGGGAAGCCAGGGGGGTGTGATGTTCGTCGAGTAACCAGATCCCTGACGCAATTTTAGGGGGCAGGCTGGAGAGTTGCAAGCCTTGTTGCATTCCCCGCACTAATAAGGTTAGGGTTTCTACTAATTTGGGGTCAAATTGAGTTCCGGCTAGGGATTGGCAATATTCTAGGGCACTCATTGCCTCTGGGGACTTCCGATCCTGGAGTTGCTCTTCAAAGGTGGCGATCAGACTCAGAATTCGGGATTCAATAGGGATTTGATCGTAGGCTAGTCCTTCGGGCTTGCCGGAACCATCCCAATGTTCCTTTTGATGAATAATGATATGGGCGATCGCCTGAAGTTGCGGCATCACCCGCAAAATTGAAGGCTTGGGTAACTCTGACGCTTTCTCCTGAAGTTCTTGTTGCCGTTTAGTTTGGTAAGGATCGAGGGCTTCAGGCATCCCTTGTAAGCTAGGCAGTCGATGTAACAAAGCCGCTAATCGTAAGCGTTTCACTTGCCACACGGGTAAGTCGAGCAGTTGCCCCATCACTTCTGCTAGAGCTGCCACTTCTGTTGTTGAATAGGGACTGCACAAATCTGCTTGATCGGTGACTTGCGCCATTCGCAACAAGGCTTGCACTTTATTCGATCGCAGGTTATCCGTCAGGTCTTGAAACTGATATAAGGGGGAATCCTGGGTATAGGGATTGAGTTGGTTTTGACTATTTTGCAGATAGTCTACAACGGAAGAGACAACGGTATTGAGCAAATTGGCATTTGGGGGTTGAGGGGTGAGGCTATGGAGGCGATCGCCCAGCTTTTGGGCTAACTTCGGATCGTAGCCTTGGAGATGATCCGCCACTAACGCCACCGTTTCCTGGACTAAATTGGGTTCAAATGTCCAAAAACCGTAAAATTTACGTTCGCAGTCATTTTCTGGCCATCCTTTTGCCCCATAATCAGCAGCCGATAATTCCTGGCATAAAACCATGGCTGTATAATGGGTGGATAGAATAATCAGATGCCATTCCTGGCAAACCGGATCGTGACTCTCTAAACCCACTAATTCCACATTGGCAAACTGACTCGCTGGATGTTGAGTAAATCCACTCTCTCCACTGGCTAAAATAACCACCTCTGAGGACTTCTGGGCTAATTCCCGGTAGCGATCCGCTTCTTGCTCATACCATTTCCCCTGCTGAAAGGCTGCAATCAGCAAGGGTCGATCCTCACATTGGAGAATAAAATCTTCTAAGGCATGACAGAGGGCAACCAGAGTATTTTTGTAATAGACCCCAAAGTTCAGGGGTTGGGTCTTTTGGTGCGCCGTATGCAGTTTTTGCAGGATTGAACCAGTTAACATTGTTTTATCTTATCAGTTGCTTATGAAATACTCATCTTTAAGGCTTGCATTACATTGTAAAACCTGGCTTTAAGAAAAACCAGGTTAGGGAATGGGGATATAAAGCTTTTTCAAGAGCCAACCTGGGTTAACTGCTTGCTGCTCTCCACTTTAGGAGTAAGGGGAGCGCTGAGAGCTTCATCCAAACTGGCACAACCGAGCCTTTCTTCTAAAATCTTCATCACTTCCCGGCCAAAATCATTGGAATTGCGCTGCCATGCCGCTAAACAAACTTGGCCAAAAAATGATCCTAATGGTTCTGGATTCCAGAGTAATTTGCGAGCAGTCCAGGGCATCATACTCATGGGATCGTAGCCGGGTTTGAGGATGCCTTGGTCAAAAGCGTATTGTTCGAGGTGGGTATGGGGTTGTAACCCGATAAAGAAGATCGCCGGTTCGACTTTCTCGGCTCCAAAGATCTCTTCTAGGGCGCGATGATAGGCAATGGTTTGGCGAATGGTGTCATAGGTTTCGTCAATTACATTAAAGGAATAATTAACGGAGACGATATCCTTAAAACCGGCTGCTTTTAAGTCCCGGCAGTTTTCTAACACCACGCGCAGATTATAGCCCATCCGCATTTTGCGAACTAATTCTTGGGAGCCACTGGTAATGCCGATTTCAAAGTAGTTCATGCCGGTTTTGACCATCAGATCGCACAGTTGGGGGGTGAGGTTATCGGCACGAATATAGGAGGCCCAATGAATGTCGGTTAACCCAGCATCGAGGATTTTTTGTAGCAGTTCGATCGCATCGGGGATAAATTTACGAGCAGGAATAAATTGGGCATCAGTAAACCAGAAGTTCCGCACTCCTCGGTCATAGAGTTGGCGGATTTCGTTGACGACTTCATCGGCTGGGTTAATGCGGACTTTTTTGCCTTCGACGACGGTATAGATGCAGTAGCAGCAATTATGGGGACAGCCGCGTTTCGTTTGTACGCCTAGATAGAAATCCGGATCTTGTAAGTAGTAGTTGAAGGCGGGCCAAATTTGTTCTATATAACTATAGTTGCAGGCGGTTTTTTCTAGGGGGGTAGGTTGTTCATGAATCAGGCGATCGCGTGGTATAGTTTGACCCACGACATAACAGCGCTCGTCACTGATATCTCGATCCTTTAAGAGTTTTTCGAGCAGGGTTTCTCCTTCGCCAACAGAAATAATGGTTCCTGGGGGAAGGGAGCGGCCGAGTTGTTTATAAAAGACACTGACTGCACCTCCGCCCACCACTAAGCGGATATGGGGGTGATAGCGCCTCGCCCGGTTTAATCCCCGTTTAATCAGGCTGAGATTCTGCCATAATTCCCCATAGTAGGCGGTGGCTAATCGCAAGCCGCCCACAGCCCCCCGCAGTTTAATCAGGGGATTGAGGCTGTAGTAAAATTCAAAGGCGTTTTGTAGGGGGTTACCGCTTCTTCCGCCTACGGGGGCATAGATTTGAATGTCCCGCCAGGAGAAGATGAGGAGGTTGGGGCGAAAGCGATCGATCGCCTCGTCTAGGGCGGGTTTATAGTCTAGGGGGGGAATGGTTCCCAGGTCAAAGATCTGTTGTTCTACTGAGGGGAACTGTTTGTGGATGTGATCGGCGAGGTAGACGACACCGATGGGAAAGATGGGATTGCAGGGCAGGCGGACGTATAGAAGGCGATCGCCAGTAACGGAGGTAGCGTGCATAGAGCGTTTCCTGTTCTCAAGCTGGATTTGTGAGAATGTTTCACATAACTTTACGATAACATTGGTTTTGGCATCTGTTAGGGGGAATTTTTGCCCAGGGAGTCGGGACTCACATTAGATTTGCTAATCATCAGGATTAGAGATGATGATAGAGAAATCCAGAGAAAAACCCTATGAAAGTCTCTAGGACTGTGATTGAGGGATCAAAAATAGAGATTAAAAAAGGATTAATGGTAGTCGCGTTTACAACCACTTGGGATTAGAAGTGTTAGAGTGTCTAGGTAAGCTAATATGCGTTATTTTTGATCTTTGCATAGAATATGGCACAAATTCTTGATCCCCTACCCCCAGAGCAGTCTCATCGTATTCTTTGCTGCTATGTAAATGCGACCAGTAAAGTACAAATTGCTCGAATCTGTAATATTCAAAATTGGTACTTTGAACGGGTGGTGTTTCCCGGACAGCGTTTAGTCTTTGAATCCGTTCCTGAAGCCCTATTGGAAATTCACACCGGTATGATGGCCAGTGCAATTTTATCGGATAAAATCCCTTGCGATCGCTTAAAACTGCAAGAATTAGTTGCAGAAGGGGAAGGACAAATCATCAACGAATCCAAGCCTTTACCCAAAGTTATTAACACCTTAACAACCCGGAAAGCTCCAGCTTTAACAGCCATTGATTAGGGATAGCCCCTAAATCTAATCGTGATTAAAATTTCCGCTTTAGACGGTTGCCTTTAATAAACCCTTTTTGTATTTGTGGATCTACCCTCTTTTTTATGGCTTTGGAAAATAGCGGCTTGGTCAATGGGCTTGGCCGTGTTTTCCTATGGCTTATTAGCCATGAGTGGAACAGGTATCTGGTGGAGCCGACAAAATCGCCAACCCTTGCCTCAAGGATGGCGATGGTTCCACTATACTCTCGGTTCCATTTTAGTATTTCTGGTGCTTTTACTGCTGGCGATCGGGATAGTGGGAACCCTAGGCCATTATGGTAGTCTAGGCCACTCCTCCCACCTCTTTGCCGGCCTGCTGGTGGTGGTCTTAGTGCTGATTTCTGCCACCAGTGCCACCCAAATCAGTCCCCAAAGACCTTGGGCTAGACCTCTACATCTGATCGCTAACACTATCCTGTTTATGGGGTTGAGTTGGGTTTCCATTACTGGGTGGAGTGTGGTACAAAAATATCTACCCTGATTGAATCAACCCGAATTATGGCCGATCGCCCCCAACAACCCTCATCCCAGTTCAGAATTTCCCCTCTGATTCGCATCCCCCTATTCACCCTCTATATCGCCCTGACTGTACCCTTACCCATTTTGGCGAGGGTAACCACCTCATCGGGTATTTCTCCATCGCTTCTGTGGGTGGCAATCGCCCTAGGAGCGGTGATTCTCTGGGGATCTCTGAGCGAACGAGTCACCCTAGATGAAGATCAGATCGCCGTCAGCTATGCCTCCTGGGTTTTTTGGGCTAAACATCGTCATTGGTCTCTCCCTTGGTCAGAGATCCAAGCCTTGAAGCCCAGAACTACGGGACAAGGGGGATTGGTTTATTATTTCTTGGCTCAATCTGGGGATGCCTACTTACTCCCCATGCGAATTGCTGGGTTTGCCCAACTGGTGCGGCAAGTGCAAGAAAAAACCCAAATTGATACCCGTAATGTCAAGCCCTTAGCCCAACCTTGGATGTATGGCCTGTTATTCGGATTTAGTCTGATGCTCCTGGGGGTCGATGGTTGGACGATCGCCACTGCCCTAACTCTGGGGAGCTTTTCTCCTTAATCTGATTGTTTCATCGGTAACCGATGCTGGGCAGAGAGGGAAGGGGAACGGGTAGGAAACGGCGATCGCATTTGCTGGGATAGGGCATCCTGATTAAATCGATAGCCAACTTTACGCACTGTTTGGATCACATGGGGTTGCCGGGGATCGATCTCAATTTTCTTGCGTAAAGAGAGAATATGGGTATCCACAGTCCGAGGATTATCGATCTCATCCGGCCAAGCTCTTTGCAGCAGTTGGGAGCGACTGAGCGGTTGACCTCCCACTTGAGCGAGGGCATAAAGCAGGCTAAACTCTTGGGGGGTTAAATCTATCGATGTCCCCTTCAGAGAAACCCGCCGTTGCACCAAATCAACTTTGAGATCTCCATAGTTGAGATAGGCTGGAGGCGTGAGTTTTTTCTGTCGGCGAATTAGGGCTTGCACTCGTGCCATAAACTCCTGCATTCCAAACGGTTTGGTCAGATAATCATCCGCCCCCGCTTGCAGTCCCGCCACCACATCGGTTTCTGCATCACGAGCTGATAGCATTAAAATCAAAGATTTTTGTTGATTGTAAATCCACTGACAAAGTTCTAACCCTTGTCCTCCAGAAATACTGCTATCTAAAACTACTAGGGTAGGTTCCCGCACCATATAGACATGACGGGCACTGGCACTATCTGCGGATTGGTAAATGCTATAGCCAGCCTGCTGTAAGTGCCAACCGAGAAGCGATCGCAGATGAGGGTTGCTTTCAATAATCTGAATACCGATCGAGATCACTTCGGTTTACTTTCCTTATCACACTATGCAGCATGTAACCCGTCTACCTTAACAAAGTTTGACAAAATTTTCTGTAGTTGTCGATACCGAGTATTCGGTTGACTAATTTTCAAGGATCGAAACACAATTTTGTTTTTTTGGGTATCCTAAGTTTAATAAACTCTACTGGATTTTCTATCTAGCTTCTGGGGGGAGATTCGTTAAAATAAAAATATCAACCCTAGGCCATTCTTCGATTGACCCATCCGGATTTTGGCTCTAGGGAAGTGAACAGACCATAGAACCGACCCTTAAAATACCTACAGTTAGGTTCAAGCTATTCTCAGGAGACAACCCTTATGATGCTTCAAGATACTCAAACCATCCGCTTTTACCAAAAAATTACTGATTCCCTCGTGGACTTGTGGAGTCGAGGATACCGCTATGACGATTTGCGTATGTACCTTGAAGGCTATCTAGCGGCATTAAGACATTCTAACTCTATTGAAACCTATTTAGTCCATCGGCTGGAAGAAGAAGCCTATCGGTATTTACGCGACAGATCCAATTTTGAAATGCCCTTACCCGAACCAGAGACCAAATTTTACTAGCCCATTGAGACAATGGGCGATCGCTGGTTTTTAGGTTGTTTCGATACAAAATGATATCCCTCGGTAGTTTTCAGAGCAACTCGTTCCCTGAATAACCACCGGGGGATTATTGATCGATGGCGGGGTTTTGCTAGGAGGCTAACGCCACTTCCAGCATCTGCTGGAGTTCTCCACTTTGGTATAACCCAATCATGATGTCAGAGCCACCAATAAATTCCCCATTAATATAAACCTGGGGAATGGTGGGCCAGTTAGAATACTCTTTGATCCCCTGACGAATAGCATCATTAGCCAATACATCGATGGTTTCATAGGGGACTCCAAAGGTATTGAGCATTTGCACCACATTATTGGAAAATCCACATTGGGGCATCAGCTTATTGCCCTTCATAAACACAACAATCTTGTGTTCTTTAATCACATTATCAATGGTTTCTTTGAGTTCTGGAGTCATAGTTATTACGAGAGGAAAGTAGAACAGCAACCTTAAACGGGGTAAGGAATATCGATCTTAACTAATTTTTAAGAATTTTACTGAGCAGTTGCAAATTGTTCTGGGGTATAAGTCTTTAAACCCAAGGCATGAATGGCATTACTGGCCATGGCCTCCTGAACGGCCGCATAAACCAACTGATGTTGTTGTACAGGTCTTTTGCCTTCAAACTCACGGGAAATGACGATCGCCTCGTAATGATCGCCCCCTCCGGTCATATCCTTAAGTTGAATTTGGGCATCAGGAAGCTTGGCTTTAATCAGGGCTTCCACCTCTGCCGGATGAATCATACAGGACTCCTTGCGATACTCTATCGTCTTTTATTGTAGCGATCGCCCGTCAGAGACTCAAGGGGATAACCCCGTGAATGGCCTTATGGCTTCTATTGAGGAGCCGCAGAAGTCGATTCACTATCATTGAGTTTGAGATAGGGAGAATCGACAAAACCCAATTCAAACAGTTGTTGGTATGCCTTTTTGCCCATTTCTGTAGTCGGGTTTTGAGAGCGAATCACCTGTACGAGCAGGGGCACTGCAACATCAGCTTCATTCTGAGCGCGATGGACGAGGGCCAACTGGTAGGTAGCTTCATCCCGTTTTTGAGCGGTTTCCACGGCTAAATCCCGTTTACTATTGGCAATCTGGCTATCAATGCCTGAAAAACTAGCAGCCAACTCTTGATAAAGATTAGAGAGTTGGTTAAACACCTGACGGGCATCTTGGAGTTTTTGCTGGGCTAGGGCATAATTTTCATTACCCACCGCTTCAGCCGCTTGACTCATCAGACTCTGGGCCCCAACCCTGCTCATTAAGCTGTTTTCTTGATTCAGGGGGCTAAATTCAGAGTTGTTGGGCCCCGCTTCTTCTGTGGCTAACTGTTCGCTATCATCGGGTTTGGGATAGGGAAGATCGACAAAGCCTAATTCAAACAGTTGCTGGTATGCCTTTTTACCCATTTCTGTAGTCGGGTTTTGAGAGCGAATCACCTGTACAAGCAGGGGAACTGCAAGATCGCCTTCATTTTGAGCGCGATGGACGAGGGCAAGCTGGTAGGTGGCTTCATCGCGTTTTTGAGCGGTTTCCACGGCTAAATCCCGTTGGCTATTGGCAATGCGGTTATCAACCCCTGAAAAACTAGCCGCTAACTCTTGATAAAAATTAGAGAGTTGGTTAAACACCTGACGGGCATCTTGGAGTTTTTGCTGGGCTAGGGCATAATTTTCATTACCCACCGCTTCAGCCGCTTGACTCATCAGACTCTGGGCCCCAACCCTGCTCATTAAGCTGTTTTCTTGATTCAGGGGGCGAAATTGATGGCTGCTGGGCCCCGCTTCTTCTGCGGCTAACTGCTGATTGGCCGATTGCCCAAAGGCAGAACTGCTGAAGGCGATCGCAGAAGTACACAGGGCTAGGGTGGTGGCTTGTAGCAGTCTAGAGGGTTTTAAAGATACCATGAGTTGTCAGAGATAGGGTGAAGACGAACAACATAAAACAAATCTAAACATAATTTAGCAGACAGTTCCCCCTTTGATCTGTTCCAATCAAAAGCAAGAGATAAACGATCGCAAAGCAGTGGTGAAGATGGTTAAATTTTTCGAGCAGTTGAGGCGCTTTCTTGGCTCTCAAGGGAGTTCTTCCCCGGATCAGTCATCCGATCCCATTCAGGCTAAAGCTCCCATACCCGAATCCGAAATTGGGTTAGTGTTGCAACGGGGAGGTGAAGAATGGGTTCTAGAAAAGGCTCCAGATCGGCTGACGGTGGCCCTCAAGTCTAACACTGCTTCAGGTTGGGACAAGGATCTGCCCTCTTTAACCAGTCGCCCCATTGCCACCAACTTCTCCGAATTAACCGTCGATCCCCAAAGCTTAGAAACCGCCATTACTTCGGCTCGTAATTCCCAAGATGTAGCCTTTGCCAGCCATGTCTATCAAATCAAAAATGCGCCGGGAACCTACACCTATTTGTCCAATGAGATTACGATTCAATGGTCAGAAACGAGCGATAAAGCGACCCGCAATGCCCTGATTCAACAGTATGGTCTGCGGGAGGTGAAACCCGTAGAGACTCTGGCCCATACCTGGGTTTATCAACTCACGGAAAAGGCTACCGAAAACCCCATTAAAATTGCCAACCGCCTGATGGCTTCTCCCGCCGTAGTTGTGGCTGAACCCAATTTAATTATTCCCAGCCAACCCATGTATCGCCCCACCGATGGGTTCTATAGTCAGCAATGGTATCTGAACCATAATGGGGGAAATGCCCTGGCTAGTGGATCTCATATTGATGCAGAACGAGCTTGGGATATAACTAGGGGCGATCGCTCCATTGTCGTTGCTGTTGCCGATGATGCCATGGATCTCAACCATCCTGACTTCCAAGGACTCGGCAAAATTGTGGCCCCCAAAGACTTTAAAAGCCAAGACTTTATCCCCCAACCTGAAGGACTGGTCGAAAACCATGGAACCTCCTGTGCCGGAGTCGCCGTTGCCGAAGAAAACGGCTCTGGCATCGTTGGCGTAGCCCCCGGATGCTCCCTGATGCCCGTCCGTACTACCGGCTTCCTCGATGATAATTCCATCGAACAACTCTTTGATTGGTGTGCCAGTCGCGGCGCTGCCGTCATTTCCTGTAGTTGGGGGCCAGCCGCCGTTAATTTTCCCCTCTCCCTGCGCCAAAGTGCCGCCCTCACCAAAGCTGCCACCCAAGGTAGGCAGGGGAAAGGCTGTGTGATTGTCTTTGCTTCCGGCAATGCCAACCGCCCCATTAACGATACGGTTTATGAGCAAGGATGGCCCAATAACGTCATTTCTGGCAATACCCGATGGTTAGCCGGTTTTCCCGTTCATCCTAATGTCATTGCCGTGTCTGCCTGTTCCAGTTTGAGCAAAAAAGCCATTTACAGCAATTGGGGTAAAGAAATCGCCGTTTGTGCCCCCTCCAATAATGCCCCTCCCGGTATTTGGTTACAGCAAACTGGATTTATCCCCACCCCTCCGGCCGTCACCAGTCCTACTCCAGGGTTGGGGGTTTTTACGACTGACCGGGTAGGGGGGGCAGGCTATGGAACTGGGGATTTTACGGGCACATTTGGGGGAACTTCTAGTGCTTGTCCCATTGTTGCAGGAGCTGCGGCCCTGGTTTTGTCGGCTAATCCTGACTTAACGGCTGCCCAGGTGAAGCAAATTCTGATCTCCAATACCGATAAAATTACTGACCCCGATCCCGATCCTCAGTTTGGCTTTCGCAAGGGGACTTATGATAGTCGGGGCCACTCTGAATGGTTTGGCTATGGTAAAGTGAATGCCTATAAGGCAGTTTTGGCGGCTGTGCGATCGCGCCCCACTCCTGCAAGTGTCAGTCGCTGGATTCAACGACAAAACTATGCCAGTGTCCCGATTTCGGATTACGATAGTCGCGGCATTAGTAGCTCGATTTATGTTTCTGAAACCAATGCCTTAAGAGATATCCAAGTCACTGTCGATATCGATCACAGTTTCTTGGGCGATATTCAAGTTAATTTAATTGCGCCTAACAACAAAATGATTTTGCTCCAAAATCGCACATTAGGCAGACAAACTCAATTGCAACATACCTATACTTCTTCGGAACGCCCCTTATTAAAAGACTTCGTAAATCTTTCGATTAAAGGGGTTTGGAAATTACAAGTGATTGATTATGCTTTAGGCAATACGGGCACATTAAGAGGTTGGGTGTTGACATTAGGGATTTAAACTATTCTTGCAAGGGCGATAACTCACTATGTCTCGATTGACCATTATCAAGCCAGACCAATCCTATACTTTTGCGGATTACTTTAAACTCAACTTTGCACCGCAAGATATTCTGGCCTATTTTCAGGTTTCCTTGCAACGGCGATCGCTACAATTTCCCCAGTATACTGGCACTCTCGATCGCCTACTCGACCTCAAAACCCGCATTGAGGAAAGTCTCCCCCGTCTTAGTCTCACCAGTGAAATGGCAAGGCGAGAATTTTTGATTGCCCCGGTTTTAACCGACTTGCTCCACTATACCCAAGCAACCCTCAATGTTGAATATCCTATTGTCGTGAGCCATCAACTTAATGGTTCCCTTGATTATTTGCTCCAAAGTGATGGTGTTTTCCTCGTGATCGAAGCTAAAAATGAAGATCTAGAACGGGGTTTTGTGCAACTGGCGATCGAACTCATCGCCCTCGATCAATGGATCGAATCCGATCAAACCCTGCTCCACGGAGCAATTTCCACCGGCAATATCTGGCAATTTGGTCAATTCGATCGCCACTCTCGTCAAGTGACTCAAGACCTTAATCTTTATCGTGTTCCTGCCGATCTAGAAGACCTACTACGCATTTTAGTTCAAACTCTGAATAATTAAATTAGCGGGTAGGGTGCGTTAGCGACAGCGTAACGCACCCTACTCTATAGACTTAGCCGAAGTATTTAATAATCGCGTCGGCAAACTCCGAACACTTCAGAGGAGGCTTAACCGGAGGCTCCATTAGGCGGGCTAAATCATAGGTCACTTCTCGATTAGAAATGGCCTTTTCTATGCCCATTTTAATTAAATCGGCGGCTTCTTGCCAGCCCATGTATTCTAACATCATCACCCCAGAAAGAATCAAAGATCCCGGATTAACCCGATCCAAACCAGCATGTTTGGGGGCTGTACCATGGGTGGCTTCAAAAACGGCACAACTATCGCCAATATTCGCCCCCGGCCCCATGCCCAAACCCCCGACAATAGCAGCAGCAGCATCAGAAAGATAATCCCCATTTAAGTTCATGGTGGCCAGGATAGAATATTCTCCAGGACGGGTTTGTAGCTGCTGGAAAATACTATCAGCAATCCGGTCATTGACCATGATTTTCTCTTTCCATTTGCCATTGCCATGACTTTCCCAAATCGCATCAAGAACGGCTTTCACTTCGGCGCAAGCTTCTTGTTTTTTCTCGACAGTTAAGGCATCATAACCCGGTTCAAGTTTGCGAGCATTGTCTTCTAAACTAATGTCTGGATTTTCTTCTTTGTTGCTCAAAATCCAGGATTCGCGCTCGGTCACACATTGTTGGCGAAACTCGGTAGTCGCCAATTCATAGCCCCAGTCCCGGAAGGCTCCCTCGGTATATTTCATAATATTACCTTTATGAACCAAGGTAACCATTTGTTTTTCTTTAGGAAGGCGCAGGGCATTCTCAATGGCCCGTCTCACCAGGCGTTGACTGCCGGTTTTACTAATGGGTTTAATCCCAATACCAGAGTCGAGACGGATTTGTTTTTTGCCATGCTCAGGGGTAGAGGGAATCAGGTCAGTATTGAGGTATTCGATCAGCTTTTTAACCGTTTCTGTGCCTTCGCGCCATTCAATGCCCAAATAAATATCTTCAGTATTTTCCCGATAGATAATGACATCCATTTTGTCTGGGGTTTTGTGGGGTGAGGGGGTTCCAGCGTAGTAACGACAGGGACGTACACAGGCATAAAGATCGAAAATTTGCCGCAGAGCGACGTTGAGGGAACGAATACCGCCACCGATGGGGGTGGTTAGGGGGCCTTTAATGGCGACTCCATATTCACCAATCGCCTTTAAGCTATCTTCAGGTAGATATTGGTAGGTTCCATATTGCTCGCAAGCTTCATCACCGACATAAATCTTGAACCAGGAGATTTTGCGTTTTCCGCCATACGCTGCTTCAATAGCAGCATCAAAGACTTTCTGAGAAGCGGGCCAAAGGTCTACCCCCGTACCATCTCCACGAATGAAAGGAATGATGGGATGGTCGGGAACAATGGGTTTACCATCAGCAAAGGTGATTTTTTCGCCGGTTTCGGGAGGGGTGATTTTCTCGTACATAGGGTAATCATTCCTGAGATTAAGGATTTATGCTTGCCCGTGTTCGGTTAAGCACGTACCAGACTACCAGATCCTTTTGGCAAAGGGGTCAAGGATTTATCTTTTTTCCAGGTTTATAGCGCTTTTTTCAAAAAGAAACTTTTAATATATAGCTAGTCTAAATGAGTTGTGCCATAGGAAATGCCCTCTCCCTAAATCCCTCTCCCACGGGAGAGGGACTTTCCCCCTTCTCCTGTGGGAGAAGGGGGTAGGGGGATGAGGGGCAATCGTTACACAACTCATTTAGGTTTACTATATAGGATAAAACCTCCCTATCCCCCCATCCCTCCACCTTGCCATTTACCGCGCACTAAGCGGATTTCATCATAGGTATAGGACTCTCCTAGGGCATCTTTGAGCAAGGTTAAGGAGACTGCGCCGCGCTTTTCTAGGACTTTGAGAATCTTCTCTTGTCTTTCGGGTTCGACTAAGCGATCTAAATCGACCGGTTGCTTTAACTCAATTAATTCGGATAAATGGCGAATAATGGTGGTTGTTCTCAATTCTCGGCGATCGGCTATTTCTTTAATGCTTAAGCCTTCCTGATACAATTCTAAGGTGACTTTTTGGGTTTCTGAGGGTTCATTTTCACTAGGGGGAATGGGTAGAGATTTGGGGGGTTCTGTTAATCCTTGTTCCTGACAATATTGGCAAATTTCCTTAAGAAATTTTTCCCCATATTGCTGTAATTTGTAACTGCCGACTCCGGAAACTTTGGATAAGGCAGTTAGACTTTGGGGACGCTGTTGGGCCATTTGCATCAGGGTAGAATCGGGAAAGATCACGTAGGGAGGAACTCCTTGTTCATCGGCGAGTTGTTTGCGGAGTTTTTTCAGGTTTTGGAATAAGAGTTCTGCTTCTCTGGCTAAAGAATTGACGGTTTGTTGTTGCTTGCGCTGGGGAGGAATAGCGATTAAAACTTGCCGTTGACGACGCATGACGGCCCAGCTTTCAGGATTGAGCTTAAGGATACTGTAGCCATCCGTGGTTTGACTGACAAGACCTTGATTGAGGAGCGATCGCCCCAAGAACCGCCATTCATCCTTACTCCGGTCTTTTCCGATACCATGGGTCGAGAGTTTGTCATGACCATTACGCAACACCTTCTCACCCATGGAACCCCTAAGTATATCTATAATATAAGCCATACCAAAGCGCTCCTTACACCGAGCCACACAAGAGAGAAACTTCATCGCCTCAACTGTCCAATCTTGGGTCGGTTTCGGGTTTACACAATTATCGCACCCCTGGCAATTGCCCTCTAAATGTTCGCCAAAATAGCGTAAAATAATAGACCGCCGACAATCCGTCGCATCGGCATAATCAATCACCTGGCGCAACTGTTGACGGGCGATGCGCTGTTCATTTTCATCACTCTTTTGATCGATAATCCACTCCACCCGCTTCACATCGCTATAGCTCAAAAACATTAAACACCGGGCAGTTTCCCCATCTCGTCCGGCTCGTCCTGCTTCTTGGTAGTAACTTTCTAAACTGCGAGGGATGTCATAATGCACCACAAAGCGCACATCGGGTTTGTTAATTCCCATACCAAATGCAATAGTTGCTACCATAATCTGCACATCATCGCGAATGAAGCGGTTTTGGTTATTTTGACGCACGCTATCCTCTAATCCGGCATGGTAGGGAAGGGCTAAAACCCCATCTTTTTGCAACCGTTGGGCCAACTCATTCACCTGACGACGACTGAGACAATAGACAATTCCCGACCCCCCAGACTGAATCAATTGAAACAGCTCGGCGTAACTTTGGCGGGTTTTCGTCCGCACCTCATAGAAAAGATTAGGACGGTTAAAACTGGCGATATGCACATAGGGATGCTGGAGATGGAGTTGTTGGACAATATCTCGACGCACCCGATCTGTTGCGGTAGCGGTGAGGGCAATAATGGGCACTTGGGGATACCAGCGCCGAAACTGGGCCATTTGCCGATATTCGGGGCGAAAATCATGGCCCCATTCGGAGACACAATGGGCTTCATCGACGCTAAATGCAGAGATGCCAATGGTTTCCTGTATGCTGGCTAGAAAGGGCTGGAACCAGTCAGCCATCAGGCGTTCGGGGGCAATGTAGAGCAGTTTGATTTTACCGTTGAGGATGGCATTTTGGCGCGATCGCACTTCTTCGCCGCTCAAGGTACTATTCAGGAACGTAGCCCCAATCCCATTATCCTGCAAGGCATCCACCTGGTCTTGCATCAGAGCAATGAGGGGAGACACTACCAAGGTTATCCCAGAGTGCAACAGCGCGGGAAGCTGAAAACAGAGGGATTTTCCCCCTCCCGTGGGCATAATCACCAGTACATCCTGGTTCTGTAGCGTGGTTTCAATAATTTCCTTTTGGCCCGGACGAAATCGATCGTAACCAAAATAATGCTTGAGGGTATCCTCTAAGGTGGAGACTGGAGCCATAATCTTCGGGAGGAGGCGATCGATCTGATTCTACCGTAATACAGCGCTTCGCGCCCTCCGTGGGGGAATGGGGGAGTGGGGGAATGGGTTAACCCGGAAAATGCCAGGAATTCAATCTGGCTAATGACCGAAATCCCAATCCAGCAGGGAAATTTGTTGGATTTGTTGGGGAGTAAGTCCAGTGAAATCGACGGTTTGAGTCATATACAGAGGGAATGATTTGACGATATTTTTCTACTCTATCCATTTTCTTCTATCTCTCTAAGGATGTTTTCTAAGCGAATAACTAAGGAGATCAGATCGTTAGTTACTGTATCCCAAACCACATCTTCATCTACATTGAGATAGTCATGAACTACTTTACTTCGCATTCCCACAATCGCTTTCCAGGGAATTTCAGGATAAGCTTCTCTAAAATCAGGGGACACTCGTCTGGCTGCTTCTCCAATAACTTGTAGGAGATGAGTTAACGCTAAACGCAATTGCTCGTTACGATCAAACTCTTCTCGACTCACGCCTGACACAAAACTAAGAGCTTTATTGGCAGTGTCTATCATATGTCCGAGATAGACAAAGTTATCCTTGTGCGACATAACAAACCTCTGCTTCAGCCAGAATGCGATCGCGAATTCGATGGTTCAGAAACTTAGGAGTCACTAAATCGATGGGGCGGCGATCGAATAAATTGGACAGTTCTTCTTCAATTTGGTAAAGTTTGAAGAATCCAGGAGTAAAACCCGGCTCAAATTCTACTAAGATATCAATATCGCTCTCTGGGGTAAAGTCTTCGCGCAAGAAAGACCCGAACAGGGATAGCTTATTAATATGCCAGCTCTGGCACAAGTTGGCAATCTCCTCAAGAGGAATTTCACTTTTTCTAATATTCAGAGAGCGTCCCTGGATTTGTTGTGCGGTAAGTCCAGTGAGATCGACCGTTGGATTCATGGAAGAAGACAATGTGAGAAGGTTTGATCCTATTTTAGCGGAATTTGCTGTTGAGCGATCGCCAGAACTGGTTTTCTAATATCAAATCCTTAAATGTTTGCTACAATGAAAAGCTGTAGGAGCGAGCGGCCGCTTGCCCCTACATATGCCGGTGGTAGATTGATCTGTAGCATTCTCTTTTAGATTTGATATAATTTCAATTAAAAATGGGTATGGGTTGGGGACAATTTGCCTCTAGAGAGGCTAATACAGGCTCTACAGGGCTACCTTCACCCATTTCACCCCCGTTCAATCAGTGCAAACATTTACAGCAGTTTTCGCTGCTATGGGGTACATTTTGATCCCCCTAAATCCCCCTTAAAAAGGGGGACTTTCTGATTCCCCCCTTTTTAAGGGGGGTTGGGGGGATCTTTTTCGGCTGTACCTCATTACCGCGTAAAGTGCTGTAAGAATTGGATATTAATTGTTAATTATTAATTGTTAATTGATTCCAGCCAAGATTGCAGCGCCGAGATCAAGTTCTCCTGCTCTGGGGGGAAGCCGCGCAAGGGAGCATTGAGGGGAGTCGGGGTAATCCAGGCAATGGAGACGGTGGAAGCGAGGAACTGGCACAGATCCAACAGGCACGCTTGCGGCTCGCCCTTGTGCAGAATGAGGGCAATGTGGGGATGGCGAGATTTGGCGTTGGTGAGTGCGGCTTCCAAGTCGAAACAGTCGGTAATTGGGGGGAGGGTTTCCCCAGGGAAGAGTTGCCGAAAGATACGGTTACTCAAGGCTTTGGCGAGTTTATCTTCATCGGTAATTTTGGTTAAATGTTCGATATCCACACAGACGGGAGTGGTGTGGGGGGTGGGGTGCAGTTGGTTGGGGAGATCCCGCAGTTGGGCGTTGAGGGTGTCGGTGAGGGCAGTTTTGCCCACCGGGGTTTGATCGGCGACTTCGGGATGGGGGGTAGTGTCGAGATGATGCCAAGCGCGGTAGAAGTCGGGGTAGGGCAGATCTTGGGCAATCTTCCAGAGGAGTTCGTAGCAGTATTTGAACAGGTCAAAGTTGTTTTTGTGGGTTTCATCGCTCAGGTGAGGTTGGAGAGCAGAGACAACACCTTGGCGTTGTCGGTTGCTGGTGATGATCTCCCCTAAACTCTCTACCAACCATTCGCAGCCATTTTCACTTTCAGTCTGTATCAGCAATTGCAATAGAGCAGTGATTGCCTGGAAATTTCCTGGGTTGATTTCCCCTAAAGTCTTAGCCACAGAAGAATATATACCTTTGTTATCAGTATACTTCAAAAGTTTCTCTAGGGCAGTAATTGCCTGGAGATTCCCTGGGTCGATTTGCCCCAAACGATAAGCTACGAACCAACAAACACTTTCGTGTTCAGTATGCTTCATGACTTGCGTCAAGACGGCGATTGCCTGGGGATTTCCTGGATCGATTTTTCCTAAACTTTCAGCCACACGCCAACGGGTAGATTCATTATCAGTCTCTTCCAAGATTTGCATTAAAGTAGCGATCGCGTCAGAATTTCCTGGGTCTACGATTCCTAAACTCTCAGCTATTCCCCAACAAGTAACTTGGTTGTCAGTCTCCTCTAGGAGTTGTGTCAAGGAAACAATTGCCTGATGATTTCGTAAATCAATTTTTACTAAACTCTCAGCTACTTGCTTACGGAAATTTTCATTTTCAGTCTGCACCAGAAGTTTGACTAGAGCTGCAATTGCATCCGGATTTCCTGAGTCTACCATCTCTAAACTCTCGGCAATCCGCTGACGAGAGGATTCAGACTCTGTTTTCTCCAGAAGTTCCATCAAGACAGTAATTGCCCAAGCATTTCTTGGGTCTATTGCTCGTAAACTCTTAGCAGCTAGAAAACGAATAGATTCTTTCTCAATAGATTCTTTCTCTGTTGGCTTCAGAAGTTGTACTAATACAGCAATCACATCAGGATTTCCTGGATCAATTTCTCCTAAAATTTCAGCTATACTCCAACGAATAGATTCATCATCAGTCTGCTCCAAGACTTGCGTCAAGAAGGCAATTGCCCAAGAATTTCTCGGCTCGATTTTTCCTAAAGTCTCAGCCGCCCAGATACAGATAGATTCAGGAAATTGAGGATGTTTGAGGAGATCGCAGAGTTCTTTAATTGCCAGTTGTCGGTCAGTTTGGGGTAGAATGTCCCTAGCTCCGTATTGAATCGGATCGAGAAAGGTTTGCCATTTCTGTTTCTCAATATTGAAATCACCAAACCCCCACTTGACTACCTGTCGGACAATTTCCTCCGCAAGAGAACAAGCCTTAAACTCACTAATGCCAGCCGCAGCTAAAAAATAAGCACGATACCAATAAAACTGGTTACACCCATCATCAAAATTCACCAACGCCTGAATCAACTGCTCCTTCTTCCCATCCTCCACATCCCCACGCCCCAACCACAATAAAATTACCTCGCGCCAACGAGGTTCAAAAATGCGATAGGGTTGGCTCGAAGGCTGTTCTGGTGAATGATCCGACGGCAGAAAAAAGTGCCCATCTGCCACTGCACAAGCGGCAAAATACTCCTGAAACGTCAAATGGAAAAAGGCATAAACCGGCTCATCGGTGCGAATATCCCGATAAACCACATTCAACCAGCCCAGACTTTCCGCTAACTCAAACCCTTCCCCCAACACCTCATGCACCAACGATTCCCGCAACGGCACATTCTCCCTCATCCCCCGCAGCGCCAACTCTGCCAACTTTTGATTTAACTGCTGTTGCTGCCCAAAGGTTGTCGGAAATTTATCCTGTTTCCAGCCATAAACATCCCGGCGAAACTGCTGATATAAATCCGCCTTGGTTACCGGAATCTCCCCCGGATTATTCACCCAACTTTTACATAACAGAGACAAGCGCAAGGGATTTCTCACCAAATCCAAAATCCGGGCACTTTCCGCTTCCTGCAACTTCTGCGCCAACTGTTGCCCTAACTCCGGTTTCTGCTCCCGCGCAAACCAAGCACCAATAAACTGCTCCACCTGCTCCGGCTCAAAACACAATGTCCGATAGGTTTCAAAACCTTCTAACGTCGTCGGGTTACTCTCCCACACATTCAACCGGCAACTCAACACCACCCGCGCTTGCTTCACCCATTCCCGCTGCAACGAGTCGCGAATCTCCACCACGGGAAGAGCAGCCGACATTTCATCGACTCCATCCAACAATAACCAGACTTTCCCCGTCTTAAACCACTCCATGAACTCCTGTTTCTGTTCCCCTGTCGGCTGCAAAACCTGCAATTTTTCCTTTAACCATTCCTCTCGTAAATAATTCTCCAGCGTCATCCCCTGCAACCGCGCCAAGGGTATCCAAATCGGATAAGCTTCGCTCTTTTTTTGATCAATTAAATATTGCCCAATCTGGTCTAACCAGGTCGTTTTTCCGGCTCCCGGCTCCCCAATAATGGCCAAATTTTTTCCCGCATTGCCAATCACTTGGTTTAAAAATTCTTGGTGTTCGTAGCTTTTTTGAATCTCTTCTTCCCTGAGTGCATACTGCTGCATCCCCGCTTCCGCTCCCGGCATCTCTTCCCCCGTCCGTCGTGGTTGCTGCTGGCGCTGCACCAATCCCAAGGGCACATAAACCTCCACCTCATGCCCCATTTCTGTGGCACGCTTGCGCCGTTCTCGCTCCTGCTTGAATGCGTCGGTACAGAGTTTTCGCCATTTGTCAAGAGTTCCGTCCTGACTTTCTTCTTGTTCAACTTTTTCTTGTTGCTTCGATTTCTGCGATCGCTTTTCTTCCCAAACTCGTTCAAACTCGTCTAAATTTTTTTGCTTGTCTTTACTCCACAGTTTGAGCGTAAAATTCCAATCTTCGTTACCTTGAGTTTGCGCTCGATTATCCTCCAGAATTTGCAAGAATTCCTTCAAATGATCGTTAAGTGCTTGGCGAATCTGATCTTTGGTTAATTGTCCCTCATAGCTATCTTTTTCGGTCAGATAAACCAGTTTTCTCAGTTGCGTCTCAACAACTAACTGGGGTGGCTCTCCTATTTTCTCATTCCACCGATAACTCAGATTGAGACCGTCAACATTGTCGAACTCATAATCAACATAAGCCAACAGCGCCTCTAGTAAGCGTTTAGCTCGTTTCTTCGGTTCTCTCCCATAACTAGATTTTGGCATCGCTGTACTCAATCAAAATTCAACAAAAAGTTTGGGGGGTTTCCCAAGTTTAGCAGCTACCCCAAACCAGCTTAACTCCGATTATATCCAGGTTTTAGCCAATGTAACCTACCGTTTGCTTCGCCCTCCTACCCCAAACCGATGATGCGCTCAACACAGCTTAAAGGTAGGTTGATCATGGAAGAACAACTCGCTAAATTTCGACAACGGGAAGCTCTGGAAAACCTGGGAACCAACTTTGTTGACCCCCATATTCAGACAATGACGAGTTTTCCCACTCACACCCCCACTATTCCTGCTCATCCCGTTGTTGGGTTTGGGTGTGCTTCGGGTTGGTTGCTGGTGACGTTTCTCTACTGCTGGATGACGCGGAAAATGCGGGGGGTGTAACCTCTCCCCATTCCCCCACGGAGAGCGCTTTGCGCTGTATGTGGGAGCGCACGACTTTTGAGGGCCGCTGGTGAAGCTCAAATTCTAGTATTGTCTTTTTTCATCAATCGGAGCGGCGGGATTTGAACCCACGACCCCCACTACCCCAAAGTGGTGCGCTACCAAGCTGCGCTACGCCCCGGTCACAGATTTCTATAATAACACAGGATTTTGAAAATTAAAACCCCTCTAAGGTATTTAAAGCTTGAATCACTTCTGAAGTGACGGTTGCCGGCCAAGCTCCTTCAGCTCTACGACCGGTGTTGAGGATGAAACGGAGGCTAAAGCTATGGGGATAACCTTGAACTTCCATCCACAGAAGGCTACCTTCAGTTTCACAGGTGATTTTTTCTTCGTCCATGAGTTCGGGGGCGATTTGCTCTAGACTGTGGATCAGTTGTTGCAAGAGTTTCTGAAATTCTTGTAGTTCTAGGGCAGTCAGTTCGATCGCCCAATCTGCACCACCGAGTAAAGCGGGATATGCTGAGGCTTGGGGTTTCCAGCCAACGCGCCATTGGGGCCCTTGCTTAATCACTGTTGATTTTGAGGCTGATAAATGCTGACCAGGACATCAATTAAAGCGTCTCGTTGCGATCGCGTCAAATTTTCCAGGGCTTGACGGTCTCTATTTAAGGGATTTTCCGTCAGTACATCGACACTGGGATAACTGTTTTCGTACATAATCTCATTAGCTCCCAAATAATCGGCTAGGGTTAACTTCCAATCCAATCGATAGATGGGCGTGCGTTTTTTCACATAGAGATGATAACGAATCAGTCTCCCGACTAGGGTATTATCTGGGTTAACTTCCCCAGTCAACTGGCTGACGTAATCATTTTCTAGGGGCAAGTCTGGCAGTTGTTCATACACCAACCGCCAAAGATCCCTAGATCTGATCCGAGTCTGGGCTAGGGCGGCTGAGGAATTGAACGGCTGTAAGGGCATGAAGGATAACCCCATCAGCCCTAGTACAGCTAAACCAATGACCAAAAATTGTCCTTGTTTCATTCACCAATGATTTCGGGTTGGGTTAACTCATCTGACATTTCGATTACGGCTCGAATGACGGGTTTCATTTTCGGATCATCGAGGCTATCAAATTCTTCGTAGCGGCGACGTTGGGCGCGATGGGCTACTTGTACTGTAATTCGATAGCGGTTGGATGCAGCACTAATGAGTTCCTCGGCACGACGCATTAATTCTTTGTTGTCTATGGAAGGGCGCTTAAGCATAGGGAAGTGTTTAGGAGTTAACTCAATCTTTTTCTAGTTTACCGGTTCTGGCTAAAAGTCGAGCAGCACGGAGGAATTGGCGGCCACAATTTGGTTATGGCCGTTGCGTTTGGCCTGGTCAAGAACATAGCGGGCAAGTTCTAGGAGAAATTGGGGTTGGGCATCAATACGGGGAATGAGGGCAGCTACCCCCATACTGAGGGTAACCTGGGGGGCAACGGGGGAGGTTTTGTGTTCTAGATCGAGGCTGATGATGTTGTTTTGAATCATATGGGCGACATGGGCACTGCCGGAAATGTCGGTATGGGGGAGGAGGACGGCAAATTCTTCTGCCCCATACCGAGCAACTAGGTCAGCAGGGCGTTTGAGGGCTTCGCGCACGGCATCGGCGATCAGTTGTAGGCAAAAGTCACCGCTCAGGTAACCGTAGGCTTCGTTGTAGAGTCGGAAGTAATCAATATCACAGAGGATGAGACCGAGGGGCGATCGCTCTCTGGCTAGTCTTCGCCATTCTTTTTGCAGCACCTGCTCAAAACGGCGGCGGTTAAACAGTTGAGTCAGGCTATCGGAATCTGCCAGTTGTTTGAGTTCTTGATTGGCTTCTTTGAGTTGTTCGTAGAGCTGGGACTGTTGAATGGCAATGCTGAGATGATGGCTGATGTCTTTGAGCAGTTGGGTTGCCCAGGGTTCCCAGGTTCGGGGTTGATGACATTGATGGGCAATTAGCAGTCCCCAGAGATAGGCATCACAGAGATGATAGTGATGGGAGGTGATGGGTAAATTGGACTGACCCAATTTAAAGGTGTTTTGGGGGGGTTGGGTTAAGGGAATTCCCAGTTGAATTGGAAAGACCAATTGCGATCGCACGTCCAGCTTACTCAGAAATTGGCGGTCAGTTTCTGGTAGTTCCGCCGTTTCTAGATTGTTGATTTGGCTCCATTGTCCTTGTTGATAGAGGGTAACTTGGTCTTTGGTGTAAAACTGTTCCATGGGCTGATCGAGAATAGAAGTACAGGTTGAATTGAGCGCTTCAACAACGACTGTACCGCTCCAATCCGGATTAAAATAGTAGATAAAGGCTCGGTCTAAGTCCAAGAGGGTTTGCACTCGATCGACCGTTGATTGCAAGATTTCTTCCAGCCCTAGGGATTGGCGAATCTTTTCAATCATCTCTCGTAAGAGGCGATCGGCTTTGTTCTGTTGGTTCAGTTGCTCTTGCCTGCGATCGGATTGAGTTTGATCTTCAATGATTACCAAGTATTCCGATTCTCCCTTAGTTTCTTGCTGATTGGGAATTGCCATCAAGGCGATCTTGAAGTGAGTCTCACCTAAATATCCTTCTTTCTCTACTGATTGGTTGGGGATCAACTTCTCTAAATTTACAGCGCTCAAAAAGGGCAATTTTTCCCTAAGATCGCAACCATAACTAATCCTAATTTCAGGGAGAACACAGTCAAAATTATTGTCAACATCTGCGATCAGAAATTCTTGATTAACGATCAAATAAGTTACTTTATATTTAAGGCTTAAAGTTTGATTAAATAGACGATTCATCGCTGGTTCTCTCCTTCGATCTTCAACTTCTGAAAGTTCTGTTTTCCCAGAACTGGGTAAACGTCAGAACTTGTTAACCGAATCTGAATAATTAAGTTGTCAGGAACTCATAGTTGAGTAAGTATCATTTCTGATGTTATAATATTACGTTCACAGGAAGAGGGTCTAAGGTGTAGATTTTTTCTCCTCTTATCTTACCACTTCTCTCAGGGATTGACAATCTAAGAGGATCAAGCCCCATCTCTTGGGTTAAGATTCTAGCTCAGTTAACCTTACATGAAAGGATTAACCATCTGAAAAATTACTGAATTTGTGGAGTTAAATTCCACCGGTCTAAGGCGATTCCCACACTCTGTTCCAGGAGAGTTAATGCATTAAGATACTCAATTAAAACCCGCAATTCATTTTGTCGAGCCTGGGCTAATTCATTTTGAAAACGAATAATATCAGTTAGGGATGTCCCTTGAATGCCCAAACGCAGTTTAATTTCTTCTGCTTCCAGTTGCTCTTGCACCAACTGAGTCCTAGCTTGAGATTGCTCGACCTGCTCCCAAGTGAGTTGAATATCGCGGATCAGATTATTCAGATCAATATTCAAACTAGAATAGATTTGATCGAGGGTATTTTGAGTTTTACTTACATTAACTTGGCTTTGTTGAAAGCGCTGTTCCGGCTGCAAATCTCCCCAGGTTTTACTCAAGGTCAATGCTAGACTCAGATCGGATCGCGTGTCAACCAAATTACTGGGCAACCAATTATAATCCGCCTCTAAATCTAAATTCCAGCGCCGCTCATCTGCTGCTTCAATGAAATCATAATGGGCAATTTCTTGGTCGAGTTGTGCTGCCAAGTAGGTTGGGCTATTTTCCAGGGCTAAAGCTAACAATTCTTGGATATCTAATATCGGTCGATTTTCTAAATTGGGAGGTTGAGCAACGATGGGCAAGTTTTGCTCAAGCTCTAATAAGTTTAATAATTGCAATCTAGCTCGATCTAAAGCATTTTGAGCATTTAAAACATTGAGTTCTTGATTGGCGACATCTGCTGCTCCTTGAATACGCTCTACTGGGGCCCGTTTTCCTGCTTCAATTAAAGCTTCAGTAACTTCTAAAAGGCGGCGAGAGTTGTCTAGGGTTAATTGGGCAATTTTCAGTTCTTCTTGACGTTGGAAGAGTTGACGGTATAGTAAAATAGATTCAGTAACTTTATTGATCAATGTGGATTTCACTTGTAAAATCTGGACTTGATTTCTCAATCGGGCACGCTCAATAGAGGCTTGATTAACTTCGACTCCTGAACCTCGCAATAAGGGCTGTTTGAATTGCAGTTGAATTTCATGGTTTAATGCCCTTTGATCAAAGGGATCAGTGGCACTATATCGTCGTTCTAAACGGCGTAAAGTTCTCCAGTTTAGAGTGATTTCACTGCCGATGGGGAGTTGGGTATTGAGGGATGCACCAATGTCTAAGCCTTCACTTTGGGTAATAATGGGGCCAATCGATTCTCGACGAGCATTAAGTAATAGTCTAGGGGTAATATTTGGGTTAAATTTATCTTCTGCAACTCCGAGATCTTGGCGTTGAGAAATGCGATCGAGATAGGCATTTTTGATCTCTGTATTATTTTCTATCACTAATTGTACTACATCGGCGATCGCCAAAGATAAGGGTTCTTTTTCGGCAATCTGTTCAGAGTGAACATTTTGCTTGGGTAGGGGAGTTCCTTGGGCAGGAAGGAATCGACTAAAACCTAGAGTAGATAGGGTAAATAGCCCTCCAGAGGCAATGAAGAGAATGATTCCTTTTCTGATTGTTAACAAGTGTTGATAACGGCTCATAGTGGATTCTTTGGCAAACTTTTAACGTGAATTTAATCTAAAATTAAAGTTGAGGAAGACAGGAGATTGCTGGCCAGTAAAAGAAAAATAATGATGCTACAATTAAAATTAGAAAGAAAATGTACAGATTGATGGAGCAACCAGTCAGGTACACCAGCACTCAGATCGCGATATGCAGATATGGTTAACCCAACCCATACAACTCAGTCTGGACTCATTTTGATTGTTGATGATAATACCAACAATCTGAGGGTACTATTTAACTTACTGAAAAAAGCAGGGTTTAGGGTATTAGTGGCTACAGATGGCAAAAACGCCCTAGATAAAGTATATCAAACCCATCCAGATTTAATCCTTTTGGATGTGATGATGCCAGAAATCAGTGGTTTTGAGGTTTGCCGTCAACTACAAGGGAATCCCCAGACTCAGGATATCCCGATCATTTTTATGACCGCCTTATCCGAGAACGAAGATAAGGTAAAGGGATTGAAACTCGGTGCGGTGGACTATATTACTAAACCGTTCTATCAAGAAGAAGTTTTAAGTCGAATTAAACTCCATCTTAAGCTACGCTCCTTAACTCAAAGTTTACGAGAGAAGAATGAGCAACTGCACAAAGAGATTCAAGCAAGACTATTAGCAGAAACTCAATTAAAACATCTCAATGAAGATTTAGAAAGTCGTGTAATAGAGCGTACAGAGGCTCTCTCATCTGCCTTAGAGGAACTGCAAGCCAGGGAAGAGCAGCTTAGTTATGAAGCCTCTCACGATCATTTAACAGGATTATATAATCGGCTATGGGTAACTCAATATTTATCGACATTGCTAGATAGTTGTTCGGGTTTTTATCAGACTAATTATGGAATTTTTTTCTTAGATTTAGGACATTTTAAGCGCGTCAATGATCATTTAGGCCATCGCATTGGAGATCAGGTGCTGAAAGTGGTAGCAGAGCGGCTATTAGGATGTTGGCGGGGACAAGGACAGGTGGCCCGTTTAGGGGGAGATAAGTTTTTATTGATACTAGAAAAACACAAAAATACGGATTTAGAGGCGATCGCCAACCGTATTCTAGACCATTTGCGATCGCCCATTACCATCGGTCACTACCCCGTTGCCCTCCATGCTCGCATCGGCATCATCCCATCCATCCTTGGCTATCAGCAAATGACCGACATTCTCCGCGATGCAGATATCGTCATGTCAGAAGCCAAACGCGCAGTCAAAACCGGGTATTGCATCCTCAATCCCCATCTCCAATCTCGCGCCCTAGAGCGCATCCAACTCGAAGCCGAATTACCCCTTGCCATTTACAACCATCAATTCGAGCTACACTATCAACCCATTGTTGCCCTCGACAACCCTCGACTGGTTGGTTTTGAAGCCTTAATTCGCTGGCAGCATCCTCAACGGGGACTCATTCCCCCCGGATACTTTATTGACCTAGCCGAAGAAACCGGATGTATTGAAGAACTAGGATTTATTGCCATTACCTTAGCCTGTCAACAACTCCAACAGTGGCACAAACAATTTTCTCATACCCAAAATTTAGTCATTAATGTCAATCTCTCCCCCTTACAACTACAAAACTTTCAGATCCTTAAAACCATCACGAACATCTGTAACCAATATGATATTTCACCCCATCAAATCAAACTCGAAGTTACCGAAAGTGCCTTTTTAGAAAATGAAGGAATACCCAATACAATTCTAGAAGAAATTCATCATCAAGGCATCAAAATTTGCATTGATGATTTTGGCACAGGCTATTCTTCCTTAAGCCGTCTACATTCCTTTCCTGTAGATACGCTAAAAATCGACCGATGCTTTGTTTCTCGTCTCGATAGTGCCGAAGGTTTGGCAATTATTCAAACCATCATTTCCTTAGCTCATCATCTGGATATGGATCTGGTGGCTGAAGGCATAGAAACTGAACAACAACTGAAAGTTGTCAAAGAAATAGGGTGCGAATTTGGCCAAGGATTTTTATTTTCCAAACCCCTAAATCCTGAATCAGCCAGTCATTTTATCCAAACATTACCCCATGAATTGACCTATGAACACTTTTTATCTGGATCAAAAAACCCTACTGGTGGTTGACGATAATCCCACCAACATTAAAGTTCTATTTAACTTCCTCAAAGAAGAAGGATTTAAAGTCTTAGTCGCCAAAGATGGCTTAAATGCCTTAGAAAAACTCACTTCTATCCAGCCCGATTTAATTTTACTCGATATCATGATGCCGGGAATCGATGGCTTTGAAACCTGCCGTCGCATCAAAGAAACTCCCAAAATTAATACGATTCCCATTATTTTTATGACCGCTTTAGCCGATGCTAACAATAAAGTTAAAGGACTTAGCTCTGGGGCAGTTGATTATATCACAAAACCCTTTCAACAAGAAGAAGTTTTAGCCCGAATTAATCTGCATCTAAAATTACAATCTCTCAGCCAAGAATTGGCCCATGTCAACGCATCCTTAGAACAAAAAGTTGAGGCACGAACCAAGGAACTGAAAAAAGCCCAATCTCAATTAGTGCTAACCGAAAAAATGTCCTCTTTAGGGCAATTGGTAGCCGGAATTGTCCATGAAATCAATAATCCAGTCGGCTTTATTGCGGGCAATATTGCCGAAGCCAAAAATTATGCCAAAGACTTAATTAACCTGATTCAACTCTATCAAGAAAAATACCCTGAACCCGATGATGAAATTCTCGATGAATTAGAAGCCATTGACTTTGACTATTTGCAGCAAGACTTTCCCAAACTCCTTAAATCTATGGAAGAAGGAACCAATCGCATTACTGACATTAGTCAATCCATGCGTACCTTTTCCCGTGCTGATAGCGATCAAAAAGTGGACTTTAACTGTCATGATGGCATAGACAGTACAATCATGATTCTCAGGCATCGCCTAAAAGCGAAAGACTATCGACCCGAAATTCAAATTACTAAAAACTATGGCGATTTACCCCCCATCCCCTGCTATCCGGGACAATTGAATCAGGTTTTTATGAATCTGTTAGCTAATGCCATTGATGCCCTAGAAGATTCTAATCAAGGAAAAACCTATGAAGAAATCCAAAATCAGCCCAATAAAATTGTGATTACTACCAGTTATGATGCCAATCAAGATCGAGTGAAAATTGATATCCAAGATAATGGTATAGGCATGAAACCAGAAATTCAAGAGAAAATCTTTGATTATCTATTTACAACTAAAGGAGTGAATAAAGGGACAGGATTAGGATTGGCCATTTCCCGTGAAATTATTGAAGACAAACATCAAGGAAGCCTGCACTTTACCTCGCAACTTGGAGAAGGAACCACCTTTACGGTAACGTTGCCAGTCAAGGAATAACCCATTTTAGGCCGATTTTTATCTGAGTTGGGAACTTTCTGCCTAACTCAATCGTCACCAGTCTATGGTTTCTCCTTGGTGACCAGGTGGCGGGACAGCTTTAGGCAAGACCCGCCCTTTTTATCGCTTCAAAATGGGGATGAGAATTTGATACTCTTGACTTACCCTCTGGAAGCTTCATCCTATGCATCACTCATCCCTCCTGTTTCTCAGTAATGGCCATGGGGAAGACCTTAATGGCAGTTTAATCGTTAAGGCCTTGCAAGAATCTTACCCCCAGATGAAGGTTGCGGCGATGCCTTTAGTGGGAGCAGGGGGAGCCTATCGCCGGTTGGATGTGCCGATTATTGGCCCCACGCGCACTTTACCCTCTGGCGGGATATGGTATATGAATCCCCTTTATCTGCTCAAAGACCTATTTTCGGGTTTGATTGGGTTAACCTGGCAACAGATGCGGGCAGTGCAGCGCTATAGTCAGAAATGTGACTTGCTGGTGGCCGTTGGGGATATTGTGCCTATTGGGTTAGCTCAGTTAACGGGTCGCCCTTATGTGGCGTTTGTGGTGTCTACATCCAGCTACTATGAGGGTCAGGTTAAGTTACCCTGGTTGACAGCCCAATGTTTGCGCTCGCCCCAATGCCAAAAAATCTATACCCGCGATGCCTTGACTGCCAGGCACTTACAGCAACAGCGATACACCAACACCACATTTATCGGTTGTCCCTTTATGGATACCCTCACGCCAACCGGAAAATCCTTAAATCTACAACCGAATCAACCCATGATTGCCCTTTTACCCGGTAGTCGTCTTCCCGAAGCCTTAGAAAACTTTACCCTACAATTGCGCCTGTGTGAACGGCTCTCATGCCAGAAAACCCTACAATTTCAAGCGGCCTTAGTTCCCAATATTAAAGAGAGTCAATTACAAGCCTTAGCCACTCAAGAAAGTTGGCACTATACCCCCGGAACACTGACCAAAAATAACACCATTATTCACTATCATTTTGATGCCTTTCCCGACATTCTCCATCAGAGTAATCTAGTGATTGGTATGGCAGGAACCGCCGTAGAACAAGCTGTTGGACTAGGAAAACCCATTGTGCAAATTGCTGGTAAAGGCCCCCAATTTACCTATCGATTTGCCGAAGCTCAAATGCGACTTTTAGGGCCATCTATTACTACCATAGGCACAGGGCCGGCGACTGGGGCTATTTTAGCAGAAGCGGCCGCCAAAATTTTGCACATTCTCGGCGATAAGCAGTATCTAGAAACTTGTGTTAAAAATGGCCAAGAACGGATTGGCCCCATAGGAGCTTCCCAGAGATTTGCCCAAGAAATTATAGCCCTTTGTGGGGCAGAAGGGGAATGAGCTATACGTCGTTCCCCCCAATCCTCTAACGGTCTAACAATTCTTCGGCTCGCTTGGCCAAGTTTTCGGCACTTAAACCGTTATAAGCCATAATTTCGCCCGCACTAGCAGCCGTTTCTCCCCGTTTCCAGGCAAAGACATCGCGCTTACAGGTACTGCGTAAAATAACGGGTTCGAGCAGCGCACTCGCTCCTCCACTGATACCAATCAAAGCATCACCGGCAAACAACCGTTCAAATCCAGCATCATCTAAGAAATGGCTATCTTTTTCCGTGCAAGTTTCCCAAGCCACATCAGTCGGACGATATAACCGTCGGGGATTAATCACAGAAACAATACGCACGCCAATTCCCTCATCTTCCAACTCTAGAGCAGCTTCAAACGCAGGAATTAAGGGCATATCGCCAATAACCGCAAACACCACCTTCTGCTTGCCTTCCGTTTCATGGAGAATAATTCCCCCATCTTGCAAACCTTGGCGAGTTTCGTCGAGGGTAGTGCGAACGGGTAAAGGGGATTTACTAGCAGTAATCGTAATTCCCTTATTTCTTGTGCCTAATGCCCATTCATAGCAGGCTTGAATACTATTGGCATCGCAGGGGAAGAGGGGGAAGACATTACCATTTCGCATCATCGCCGCAAAATAGTTTTCGATTTCTGGCCGTTGGTGCGTCCAACCGTTGCGTCCTTGCTCTAATGCTCCGGCAGTAAACAGAGTGATGGTGGAGGGGGTGGGACGGCGCAATTCTGCCATCGCTTGGGTGACGGTTTGCCAAATGGGCAGGCCATTGATGGCAAAGGATTCATAGGAACACCAGAGGGTACGCGCTCCAAAGAGAGCAAGTGCTGCGGCTAAACCCGCACAGGCATCTTCACTTAAGGGTTCATAGACTTGACCTTGGGGCCCTTGGAAATAGTCTTCATCGGGGGTGGGGTGGAGGATTTTTAGGCCGATGTTGACGTTGTTAATCCCGGATGCAGCGTTACCATCGGCGTTGGTGAGTAGGAAGTTGGGGTCTGTTTTGCCCACATGAACGATTAATTCACCCATGGCAGTGGTAGCTACTTGTTTGTTGCCTTTGACGGGATATTCGGTGAGGGGGAGTTGGCCAAGTTCGGGTAGGGGGAGTTCTTTTTCGGTGACGACATGGTGGGAAGCGGGGCCTCCGGCGGAGCGCTCGAAGTTGGTGCGGACGAGTTGCCAGGCTTCGGGGGTGAGGGCCCGTTGTTGGAGGGCGTTGACGATGTAGTCTTTTTCGGTGCTGTCTCCGGGATAGAGGTTGTGAGATTTTGCGCCCCGTTTGTGGACTCCTGCGCCTTTGAGTTGTTTGACGATGAGGACGGTGAGTTTACCCCCTAGGGCAGATTGGGCGGCTTGGTGGGTGGCTTCGAGGATTTCTTGGACGAATTGGAGGCGGTTTTTGAAGGAGAATTCGGTGCTGTCTACATAGTCTCCGGGTTGGTTGGTGTCGTCGAAGTCTTTGGCGTTGACGAGGATGACTTCTTTAAAGCCGTTGCCTTCCCAGTATTGGATCATTTCTTCGTTGGTTTTGGTGGAGACCATGCTGTGGTGTTCCTGGGAGTAGCCGTTCCAGACGAGGATGGGGAGGAAGTTGGTGATGTCGGGGAAGGCGGTGTGGAAGTGGGCGAGGCTGCTCATGATGTAGGGTTCGCCGAGGCCTCCGTCACCGATGGTGACGGGGAAGAGGAGGCCGGGGTGGAGTTTGGCTCCGGCCATGGCGAAGTGTTGTCCTTGGCCGAGGGGGCCGGCTGGGTTGAGGAGTCCGGGGATTTGGCCGGAGAGGTGGCCGAGGAGTCCATGCATTTCCCGGAAGCGTTCGCGCATTTGTTGGACGGTTTGGATGCCCATGTCTTCGAGGGAGCGGTCGAGGAACATATTGCTGTAGAAGCCGGGGGCGTGGTGACCGACTTCGGTGAGGATGTTTTTGTGACCGAGCATGACGAGGGCGGCGATCGCCTCAGCAATGCTGGCAAATCCTCCCGGATGTCCCGATTCTTTTGATGCGGTGATTTGTAGGGTGAGATATCGCAGGGCATCGGCGGCTAATAGGGTTTGGTAGGCGGCTTGCTCGTCGCTGGGGGAGGCGATCGCTGTTTGTCCGGCTGCAATGGCGGGTTGACTTCCGTAGGTGTCAAATTCTGGGAGGGTGTCCGCAAAACATTGAATACCTTGACAAAAAGATGGAATTGTGCTAATGACGGTCATCGGTAAAAAAATCCTCTGGTGTGGTTGGAGATCGTTAAATAAATCTTACAATGTTGCCGGACAGTCTATTGAGGAGAGTCTATTGGTTAATTACTGGGAAAACTATTAATAAAAGTTTATAGATAAAGCTTGTTCCATAGAAAAATACTGAAAAAAGAAGATTTCCTCTGCCATGGAGTCAGAGTAAGAACCCTTGCTAAAATTGTATTTCACAAGGCGGGTCACTCTCTGATTGACCTGGTTGCCCCCCTAGAACTGAGAACCCCTGTTCATGAAAGCCTTTAGTTTTGCCAAGGTTCCCCCGATTTATTTTGGTGCTGGCCAAGTTCGAGAATTGCCCAATTTAATGACCCAATTGGAGGGTAAGAGGGTGTTGCTGGTGACGGGGGTTAAGTCTTTGCAAGAGTCGGGGAAGTTAGACGAGATTCAGAGGAGTTTAAGTGGTTCGGGTCAGCAGGTGTATCATCGGATTTGCGATCGCGAGCCGACGGATGTTCTAATTGATGACATCAGTGCGGAACTTCGCGACCTGTCCATTGATGCGATCGTCAGCATTGGTGGGGGGAGTGTGATTGATGTGGGCAAGGCGATCGCCTGTAATATTCCTCCAGAGTCTGGGGCGATCGATTATATCCAAAGCCTAACCAGGAACCCACGGCTCACTCACCCCAAAATTCCCTTAATTGCCATACCCACCACCTCTGGAGCAGGAAATGAAGTCACCCCCAGAATGGCGATCGACCGAGTAGGAGTCCCAGGAACCAAAGCCTTTTTCAGCCATCCTCAATTTACCCCAGATGCCATTATCCTAGACCCAGAACTGCACATTTCTTGCCCTCCCGAACTCACTGCCGCCTGTGGGTTGGTCACCTTATCCCATTTAATGGAAGCCGAATTTGCCCTACATACCTCGGTCTTAACCGAAGCCATTATTTGGAGCGGCTTAGAAGCGCTCAAAGATAATTTACTCCTAGCCTGTGCAGTGGGAGCCACTAGCAAGGCAGTACGGGGAAAAATGGCCTATGCCTCCTGTGCCTCTGGTATTAGTCAAGCCAATAGCTCCATTGGACTATTGCAAGGACTCGCCCTCACCCTGAGTAGTTTTTGCCCCATTCCCTATCGGGTTGCTTGTAGCACCTTAGCCGGTTCCGCTCTACGAGTGAGCCTCCGAGCCTTGCGTACCCGTTATGCCCAAAATCCGATACTGCTCAAAATCTCTAAGGTTGGCGAACTCTTTGATGGCCGGACTCAGCAGAGCCACAATTATTATTGTGATGCCTTGGTCAATATTGTGGAAGCATGGGTGCAAATCTTGCCGATTCCTCGGCTTGGGCAATATGGTATTACAGCCCAAGATCTACCTCCTGTTGTGGAAAAAACCCTTGATTACTGTCCCGATCTGGATCTGCATCGAGATGAGATCTACACCATCTTAGATGACCGATTGTAGGGTTGGAAGCGGATCGTGGACAATGGGTCATCTGGGGTAAGCTTACCTTATTAAAGATAAAAAAAAGTTATATTTAAAAAGGCTTGCAATCCAATTGGCTTATGTATACCCTAAAAATATGAAAGTAATAGGAGCAAGGATGATGTTCAATTTTCTCTTCACTCAACGTCCCACTAACCCTGATATCCAAGGAAAAGATAACCCCATCAAGGGTTACTTATATCCATTAATGAATTCAAGTTTAACATGGGGATAGAGCAGAGTTTGGTATAATTTGACGAGTTCTTGCTAAACTCCAACCCATGAGTACCCAACCGAAAATCATTGTTCTTGACGACGATCCCACCGGATCGCAAACGGTGCATAGTTGTTTGTTGCTGATGCAGTGGGATGTGGAAACCCTGCGGTTTGGCTTAACGGATGATTCGCCGATCGTGTTTATTTTGACGAATACGAGGGCACTGACTCCGGAGGAAGCGCGGCAGGTGACGGTGGAGGTGTGCCAAAATCTGAAACAAGCGATCGCCTCCGAACAGATCGAAAATTTCTTAGTCGTCAGTCGCTCAGACTCCACCCTCCGGGGCCATTATCCCATTGAAACCGATGCGATCGCCTCCGAACTCGGCCCCTTTGATGCCCATTTCCTCATTCCCGCCTTCTTTGAAGGGGGACGGATCACCCGCGATAGCATCCATTATCTGATCGTTGACGGCACGCCTACCCCCGTCCATGAAACCGAATTCGCTAAAGATTCCGTATTTGGCTATTCCCACTCCTATCTTCCCGATTATGTCGCCCAAAAAACCCAAGGTCAAATTCTCCGCGATCGCGTCCAACGGTTTCTCCTCGAAGACATTCGCGAAGGCAGCTTTGACCGTCTCATGGCCTTAACCGATAATCAATGTGGAGTCGTAGACGCAGAACACCAAGTTGACCTAGACTGGTTTGCCGGTGACCTATTGCGAGCCAGTTCCCATGGTAAACGCTTCCTGCTCCGCAGTGCCGCCAGCATCCTCACCTCCCTAGCCCAACTGCCTCCCCAACCCGTAATTGCCGAACATATGAATCAATATGTGCGCGAAGGCAAACCCGGCGTAATTTTGGTTGGTTCCCATGTGAAAAAAACCACCGAACAACTCGCCCAACTCCTAGAAGAGCCAGAAATTACGGGTATAGAGGTCGATGTAAGCCATTTACTTAAAAATGACCCTAACAGCCAAGAAAGCCTCATCCAGAGCATTTTAAGCCAGATTCAGGACATCCACAGCCAAGGGCGAACCCCCGTTATTTACACCTCGCGCCAAGAACTCACCTTTCCCACCATTCAAGCGCGACTTGACTTTGGGAAACAGGTATCCCAAGTGCTAATGACCGTGGTCGAGAACCTCCCGGAAGACATCGGCTATTTAATTAGTAAAGGCGGCATTACCTCCAATGATGTTCTCAGTCAGGGGTTAAGATTGCGATCGGCTCGTCTGCTCGGCCAAATTCTTCCCGGATGCTCCCTCGTGCGTACCCCCATCGATCATCCCCGGTTCCCCAACTTACCCGTGGTTCTCTTTCCCGGAAATGTGGGCGATCGCCACGGGTTAGCCACCGTCTATCAACGATTAAACCAGCCATCTGCTCACTGAACCCCCTGAACGGGATCTTAGCCGTACCATTTTATGAAATTATGGTTAAAAGAGTTTGGCTCTTCTGACGACAACCCAGTTCGTAGAGCAAAAAACATATAACTGCCTTTTGAGGCTATCTCAAGAGCATTGGTTGATACGCCTTGGTTGAGAGAACATCTCAACTGATGTATTTGTTAACGTTTGTTAACAAAAAAAGTATCGGAAAGCACATTTGGTCAACCCTAACAACCCAACTATGAAATACCGCGCTTTTATTTCTGTCATCCTAGCCCTGTGTTTGAGTCTAATTACAGCCTGTAGTGAAGGCCCAGCCGTAGGCAGCGACTATACCTACGATGACATTAGAAACACAGGTTTAGCTAACAACTGTCCCCAATTGGAAGAAACCGCGAGAGGTTCTATCCCCCTAGATTCGAGCAAGAGCTACATCTTGACCGATCTATGCTTGCAACCTAACGACTATTTTGTTAAAGAAGAAGCTGCCAGCAAGCGCAAAGAAGCTGAGTTTGTACCCGGTAAAGTCCTTACCCGTAAAACATCCAGCCTCACTCAAGTCTATGGAGACCTCACCTTTACCTCAGATAAAGCTCTGACTTTTGCTGAAAAAGGCGGAATTGATTTCCAAAATATTACTGTACTCTTACCTGGAGGCGAAGAAGTTCCCTTCTTCTTCACTATCAAAAGTCTACTTGCCCAAACTGAACCGGGTGCAGACAGCATCAATACTTCCACTGATTTTGAAGGTAAATTCCGCGTTCCTTCCTATCGGGGAGCCACCTTCCTCGATCCTAAAGGTAGAGGCGTAGCGACGGGTTACGATAATGCCGTTGCCTTACCTTCTAGTGCAGATGATGAAGATTTGACCCTGGCTAATGTGAAACGGGTTCAAGTCGGTGAAGGAAAAATTTCTTTACAAGTCACGAAAGTTGACCCCAGTACGGGAGAATTTGGGGGAATTTTTATCAGTGTCCAACCTTCAGATAATGATTTAGGAGCCAAAGAGCCTGTAGATGTGAAAATTAAAGGAGTTTTCTACGGTCGCGTGGAAGAAAACTTGAGCTAATTGGCTTAGAATTAGATCGCAAGTAGGGGCGAACAGTGGTTTGTCCCTATTTTTTTGTCAGGCAGTAATGAGTAAATAGGATAAAAACCCCCTATCTCCCTATCCCCCCATCCCCCCACCTTGCCATTGTATCAATTCACCCTTAACGATCGCCAAGGGCATCAAGTAACTTTTGATTCTCACTTTCGGAACGAACAGCAATACGGAAGTAGCGATCGCCCAATTCAGGAAAACTCAAGCAGTCTCGGATCAAGATCTGGTATTCTGTTAATAACCACTCCTGTAGCTCAGTAACCGACCGATCCGTTTTCACCAATAAGAAATTAGCGGCTCCTGGGTAAGGATCGAACCCCGGCAGCGATCGCAACCCTTGCCAAAGATGGTCGCGGGTGGGGGGTAACCACTGCCAAGTTTGCTCTTGAAACACCCGATCGCCGATCGCCGCTATGCCCGCCACTTCCGCCAGGGCATTCACCGGCCAAGGATCGCGCCAGTTTTGCCACTGCTCAATTAAGGTGGGAGCGGCGATCGCATAACCCAGACGCAGACCCGGCAAACTATAAAACTTAGTGAGCGATCGCACCACCACCAGATGGGGATAATTTGGGATCAGGGAGGTTAAACTTTGGTCTTCTGACGGGTCTAGAAAGTCCATGAAGGCTTCATCAATGACCACAAACTCAAATCGATCCAAAATCCGGATAATCTCCTCCTGTCGCCATAATTTGCCCGTCGGATTATGGGGATTATTCAGCAATAAGCCCGATCCAGGATTACAGGAATCGGGAAAGGGAGAGGCTAACTTAGACAGATCTAGGGGATAGGCTTGAATTGGAACCCCAAAGGCTTGTAGCGCTCGTTGATAGTCTCGAAATGCTGGAGTCATCAGATATACACAGCTACAGCCTCGAAACTGACGAGCCATCCAAGTCAGTAATTCTGCGGCCCCATTCCCCGGCCAGACGAACTCTGGGGGAAGTTGATGAAACCACCCCAGATGTTTCCGTAACTCGGCGTACCGGGGATCTGGGTACAGAGTAATCCGATTCAAATGGGTATTAATCGCGGTGATCGCCGATTGTGGAGGGCCTAACGGATTGATACTAGCCGAAAAATCCAGCAGGCGATCGGGTGAACAGCCTGCAATTGAGGCTGCCCAAACCAAATTTCCACCATGAACCGGACGCTTTAAAGACATTGGCTTGATGATATCAACCGGTAGCTCTCTTAGTCTTTCGGAGGAGCCACTTTTTCCTTAAACAGCTTACCTGCCGAAAAGGCAGGAACCTTAGTCGCCGGAATTTCCATCTTATCTCCCGTTTTCGGATTCCGTCCTTCCCGCGCTTTCCGCTCCCGCGACTCAAACGAGCCAAAGCCAACCAAGGTCACTTTATCGCCCTCAGAAACCGCTTCCATAATCGCCTCCAGAGCCGCACTTAAAACCGCATCTGCCTGTTTTTTAGTCACCGCAGCCTTTTCAGCCACCGCATCAACCAACTCACCTTTATTCATGTTGAATCTCCTTCAAAGGTTAAACTGCTGAAACTCCCATTAATTCAGAGTTTCACTGGATTATTCTAATCTCTGTCATCCCAATATGGATCGGCCAAACCTTTAATTTCTATGGATTTGAGGATTTTTTTCAGAAATTAACCCGAAACTGTATCACAGGATACTATTTTTAGGGAATGGGGGAATGGGGGAATAGGCTCCAAGCAAGATTCCCCATTACCCGACCCATTACCTATGACCCAATTGAGTTAATAAACAAAAATATTGGCATTCGTAAAGCTACTCACCGAAGGACGACCGGGAGCGGTCAGCACCGCTAGAGGTTGATTATTCAAGATACCGCCCGCAGCAGAGCCATTATTATCAAAGAACAATTGACCTTGGGAATCATAAACAAAGCGGAAATCTGCGCCATTTTCGGCATTCTCATAGGCAGCCGGAGGATTAGCCGGATTAAAGGCAGAAGTCGATAAGAACAAACGTCCTACCGGTAATTGTCCCGCCGTCAGGCCTGCACCAAATGTCTGTGCATTCACCAAAATGACACTGCTAGTGCCGAAGCCTTGGATAATATCCGTGCCCTCATCCAGGAAGGTATACAGATAATAATCTTGTCCAGACACCCCATTGAGCGTATCCGGCCCTTGTCCGCCAAAGAACAAATCACTAGAAGAGCTATTGCCTCGGAAATTCTCCGGTAGCGTTGTACCCGCAACCAAACTTCCCGTAATTGGAGTCGGAACTGCTGGTGAAGTCAATCGAGCAACACCCCGTCCCGTACTATCAGGAGAAGTAAAGCGCAGGGTGGTATCCTGGGTAATGCTCAAACTGGTTTCATTGTATTTACCCGGTGACACAATAATCGTATCTTGACCCGATACACCGGCTGTCGGGAAGCTATCATCTTGACTATTCCGGAGAACTTGATCGCTGCTGGCTGCGCCGACAGTGCTATAAACATTAATCGTAGCGTTCTCAGAAGTTCTGCCGCCGGTATTGGTAGAACGCATCACCAACCCAAAGGGCCCCGTACCACCAGGAGCGCTATTGAGGATAATATTGCCATTGGCATCCACCCTAAAGTTAGAGCTAGTCGCCCCCCCAGTAACGCTGAGTATTTCATAGGATTGAATTCCGGAATTATCCGACGATTGGATTTTCCCAATTACCGTTCCTGGTTGGGTGGCATCAATGCCAGTAGCATTACTAACCGTTAGCACTTCTCCCCCGACTAACTGCGGTGGGGTAGGGCGATCGCTGGGAGTTGGGGTTGGGGTTGGGGTTGGGGTTGGCGTTGGGGTTGGGGTTGGGGTTGGCGTTGGCGTTGGGGTTGGCAGTTCGACGGTGACAAAATCCGTTTCGTCAATCAGGGCCACATTGACGTTTTGCAAGATCATTAAATAATCACCCAGTACGGGCCCGGTTGTCGTACCCGTGCCAATAATCTGGCGAATGACGACATCATTGGCATTGGCTCCCGTTCCTTGGGTAATAAACAGGTTGGCAAAGGTGAGTCCGCCTCCTAAGCCAATTTTGTCTTCTTTGTTGACATCCGCATCCACGAAGAAGTCTGTGACAATATCTGCACCAGAAATCTGGAAGCTTCCGGAGTCGGGAGCAATGGCAAAGGTGTCTCTGCCCGCACCACCGAGCATAATATCCGCACCCGTACCGCCATAGAGAAAATCATCCCCGGCGATCGTATTATCTGAATCTCCAGCTAGGGCATCATTCCCGGCGTTGCCTTGTAGGGTATCATTACCGCGATCGCCAGAAAGGAAATCATTCCCATCTCCCCCTTCCATCTGATCCTCATTTTGTCCCCCAAACAGAGAGTCATCCCCCGGATTACCCAGCAGAGTATCATTTTCCGTACCCCCAGAAATAAAATCTGCCCCATTACCACCGAGGAGACTATCAAAGCCCGCTTCTCCGGAAATCACATCACTATCATTATCGCCAAAAATCACATCCCCATCATTCCCTCCAAAGAGGAAATCAATCCCTTGACCCCCTCGAATACTTTCAAAGCCATCTCCACCTTCAATGGTATCGTTGCCTAAATCTCCTAAGAGGTCATCATCTCCTTCACTACCGACCAGATAATCATCATCTTGACCGCCATAAATGAGATCGTTTCCGCCATTGCCATCAATGGCATCTGCACCGGTTCCCCCAAAGAGCAAGTCATTAAATGTCCCTCCAGAAATCTGATCGTTACCCGGCCCTCCCAGGATTAAATCAATGCCATCTCCTCCAGCTAGGAAATCATCTCCAAAATCTCCTGAGATTTCATCCGCTTCTGTGCGACCAAAAATAGTATCGCTTCCTTGGCCCCCAAATAGGCTATCCTTACCTGGCCCACCATCGATCAGATCGTTGTCCTGATTACCCAAAATGACATCATTAAACCCCAGTCCATTCAGGTTATCATTGCCTTGAAAACCTGAGATAATATCTCCCTGCTCCGTTCCGTTGAGTAAATCTGGGCTGGGAGTTCCGTTAATTGTTGGCATGGTTAAGCCTCCTCACGACTGCATTAAGAGATGTAGACCTTCATCCCATTAAAGCTTACCTTAGCTAACTTGAGATTGATCCCAGGTGAAGAGAGACCCATCTGTGGAGGTGAGGAGTTAGTTAATAGAGTTCCTCTTCTTGACCCGTAATAATTGTACAGTCAGCTTTAGCATAGGCTACGCAGGTGAGGACATAACCGGCTTCTATTTGCTCATCGGTTAAAAAGGACTGGTCAGTTTGATCGATAAAATCTTCGGGATACTTTTTCTCCGGTAATACCAATTTACCGGCACAGGTTGAACAAGCTCCGGCTTGACATGAATAAGGAAGATCGACCCCTTGATCCTCTGCTGCGACTAGAATGTATTCATCTTCGGGAACTTCAATTGTTTCATCAAGTTCTTCTTCTTCGTTGATCAATCGAACGCTGTAGGTTTTCTTCGCCATTTTCCTGCTTCCACGGTTAAGGGGCAAATGAAATTTTGGGGATTTAGCTCATGATGTACAGATTAGCCTATGAGTTAAAGATTTATCTCGGACTAAGACACTATATAGATCGGGTCTAGATTAGGTTTTATCGACCCCCAAAATTATACTTCAGAAAACAACCAAATTCCCTTTAATGCAAAAGGGAATTTGGTATAAATTAGAGCCAGTTTTCGATCTTTATCCGACTTGGCTCTTGAGAGCAAAGAACTAATTTGGATCGTCTTCTTTATGGGTTTTAATCCTGCAAATCGTCTTCTTTATGGGTTTCAATCGTGCAATCGGATGTAGGTTTGGCAATACAAGTGAGAACCCAACCGGCTGCGATTTGATCGTCATCGAGGAAGGACTGATCTTCTTGGTCAACCGTACCAGAAACAATTTTACCTGCACAGGTGGAACAAGCACCGGCACGGCAGGAGTAAGGCAGGTCTAACCCTTGTTCTTCAGCAAAGTCTAGAATAATTTCATCTTCAGGACAGTCTATTACTTTTTCGCCATCGGGGGTTATTAATTTAACTTTGTATGTAGCCATGGTGTTACTCCTCAGAGATTGGTTGAATGAGTATAAGCTTGATTAATACAAACGATAGACACTTTATTAGCTCAATCGTTTGTAATATTGCTTGTCTTCCTTCTTGATATTACGTGATTTTGGACAAATTGCAACCCTAATTTAATCAACAATTTGAATCAGATCGGTGATTTGATTTTCTAATTGCTTATACTTCACGGTTGGAATCCGTAGCTAAGATAACTGTTGTTGGGGTTGAGATTATGGGGAAAGCTTAGGGATCTAAGCATTGAATGGCTTGTAATAATCCTTTGGCTTTATTCAGGGTTTCTTGGTATTCATTTTCGGGAATGGAATCGGCAACTAGACCGGCTCCAGCTTGAACAGATACAGTTTTATCTTGTACTACCATGGTTCTAATGGTAATGGCGCTGTTGAGTTGTCCTTCAAAGTCGTAGTATCCGTATACACCGGAGTACGGGCCGCGGCGATCGCCTTCGAGTTCGTGAATAATCTCCATGGCGCGAATTTTCGGTGCGCCACTGACGGTTCCGGCCGGAAAACAGGCTTTGAGTAAGTCCCAGGCTGTATGGTCGCTCCCTAATTCCCCAACAACATTACTAACAATGTGCATGACATGGGAATAGCGCTCAATCACCATCAGCTCATCGACGTTAACTGTGCCACTTTTACAGACTCGCCCTAGATCATTGCGCCCTAAATCGACTAACATCACATGCTCGGCGATTTCTTTGGGGTCTTGTAAGAGTTCGGTGGCTAAGGCTTGGTCTTCCTCTGGGGTTGCACCACGGGGACGGGTTCCGGCAATGGGTCTGACGGTGGCTAGGGTTTTGCCACTGGGGTCTTTTTCGGCTTTAACCATGACTTCTGGGGAGGAACCGATGAGTTGCCAGGAGCCAAAGTTAAAGTAGGCCATGTAGGGTGAGGGGTTAATGAGTCTTAGGGAGCGATAGAGGTGAAAGGGTTTACCGTTATAGGGGGTACTCAGACGCTGGGAGAGGACGACTTGAAAGATATCGCCCGCTAGAATATAATCCTGAGCTGCTTTGACGTTGGCACAAAAGGCTTCTGGGGTAATGTTGCTGGCGTAGAGTAGGGTGGAGTCTGAGTTAACCCGGTTCGGGGGTGTCCATTCAAGGGAGAGATGTTGGCGCGAGAGGGGTTTGTTGAGTTTTTTGAGGAGGGATTTGATCTGATCGCACCCTTTCTTATAAGCTTTCTTGAGTTTGGTTTTCGGATCGCTCACATCTACATAGGCGATCGCCCAAATCTTACGCTTCACCTGATCGAAAATCAACAGGTGATCGACCTGCATCCAAATCCCATCGGGCAGATCGTTCTTTTTACCTTCATGGACGGGAACGGTTGGTTCAATCCAACGAATCAACTCATAGCCCCAAAAGCCAAATAATCCCCCAATTCCGGGGGGCAGTTGGGGCAGTTTGACGGGATGATAGGGTTCTAAACAGTCGGCTAAGTGCTTGAAGGGGTCGCCTTGAAATTCTTTTTGAGTCCCATCTCGGAAGGTTTGGGTGCTGCGATCTGCTCTTGCTTCTAAGATCCATAGAGGATCGCACCCTAATAAACTGTAGCGACCGATTTTTTCGCCTCCTTCGACCGACTCTAACAAAAAGCTGTAGGGGCGATCGGCACAAACCTTATACCAAGCGGAAACCGGAGTTTCTAAGTCAGCTACCCATTCCTGACACACGGGGATAAAGTTACCCTGTTGGGCAAGCTGTTTAAATTGGGAAAAATCGGGGTAAATCATGGATCGGGGGTTTGCAGGCAGTGCTTCTAAAATTGTACACTATTGGATAAATTTGACATATAGAGCGATATAAAGATAATAGGTTTAAGTTATGCCCGAATATCGGAAGCAGCAGAACACGAAGGCGTGTCAAGGCCAGACTACATGCCGTAGAATAAATAGATAGTACAACAACCAAAGGAAGTCGCCAACAATTTTTGTGGTGAAATCATTCAAAACAGAACTTAACCTCAACAACAAGCAACGCACCCTAATGGCGAAACATGCAGGAACGAGCCGTCACGCCTATAATTGGGGACTAGCCATCTGTATAGAAGCTAAAGAAAAAGGTGAAAAGCGCCCCAGCGCGAACACCTTACACAAGCGCTTGGTAGCTGAGGTAAAATCTGAATACAAATGGTACTACGAAGTGTCTAAATGCGCTCCTCAACAAGCATTAAGGGATGTAGAACCAGAAAAAATTGACCATCCTCAAGGCATTGTGGGTGTAGATTTAGGAGTAAAGACTCTAGCCACCTTATCTGATGGAGTAATCTTCCCGGCGGTTCATGCTTATCGGAGTGCTAAGAGAAAAATAGCCTCACTCAATAGAAGCATCAGCCGTAAAATAAAAGGTTCCAACAACCGCAAAAAAGCAATCAAGCGTTTAGCTAAAGCTCACTATCGAGTCGGTTGCATTCGCAAAGATGCAACTCATAAGTTAACGTCCTACTTAGCTAAAAACCACAGCGAAGTAGTGATAGAAGACTTAAACGTGAGCGGAATGCTCAAAAACCATCGGTTAGCCCAAGCGATAGCCGATGGTGGGTTTTATGAGTTTAGGCGGCAACTGGAGTACAAGTGTCAATGGTATGGCAGCAAGTTAACAGTCGTAGATAGATTTTTTCCTTCTTCTAAAACTTGTTCAGAGTGTGGAGAAATCAAGAAAGACTTAAAACTAAAAGAGAGGACGTTTGTTTGTCCATCTTGTGGCTTCTTTTTAGACCGAGATTTAAATGCTGCCATAAACTTGTCGAAGGCTTGCCCTGAGCGAAGCCGAAGGGCGGGAAGTTCTCCCGTGTCAGCCTGTGGAGTGTCAAAACAACGTAATGCTTAGGCATGGCGGGCACAGCGAAGCAGGAAGGAAACATCAGATTATGTACAGCTTAGTTTAGGTTTGGCTTAGTTTGTCTAAGTTTTTCCGAACGGGAGATAGAACAGGGGTAGCCATGCAAATATAGTCCTGTTTATGCACAAGATCAATGATATCGCGCTTTCCTCTGGTAATGGGTAATGGGCGTTGGATTCAGATGTTTCTATTCTCCCTCTATGGCTGAGAGTTCATCTGTGAGCCGTAAACGTCCCCGATGATAAAGATAGAAAAGGCGATTGATGGCATGTTGTTCTTCTTCGCTCAGGTTTTGCTCTAGAATAGCTGCCATTAGCCCATATCGGTCTGCTTGGGTTAGTTGGCCTTTAGTATAGGCTTGCACAATCACATCGCTGAGGGCACAGGGGAGAAGATTTAAGGAGAATTCCATGGCTCGATGGCAAGATTGCACTGGTAAGGGACTTTAAGGTTATTTTCCTTGGTTTTCTCTGTTGATTCCGTGATGAAGAGGGAATTTGATTGTGATTTTGGTCACGATAACGACCAAACGACCCTTTTTACAGCAGTTTCCTCTGCTATACGGTACATAAATGGCGGTTTTTAACGATAGCCAGAATAGCTCACTCGCTAGATTGAGTCTGTTGTTCACTCCCCCCATTCCCCCATTCCCCCATTCCCCCACAGAGGCTGTAATTGATATTAGGCGCAAACCGCAGCAACCCAGAATAATCCATCGACGATTAGGGTGCTGAGGACTGCACCGCTAAAGGCCCACCAGTGGATGGGTTGGGAGCGTAGGGGAATCAAACCGAGCAGGAGCAGGAGTATGACTAGCATTGCTGCCCAAAATCCCCCCCAGGGGGTATAGATTTGGGCGATCGCCTCTTGAAAGACGGGACGGACAAATTCCGGTTCGACTTGCATCAGTTGTCGCCAATGGGGGATCAGATCGACCAAGTAGAAGTAGATATCGGTGATTGCTGTCCCCAACAGGGAACCGAGATAGAAGAAGTGACCGATTAATCCCCAAGGATGTTTAGCGGGTCTACAGCGCAGTCCTAAATCGAGTAAAACGAAGGGTAGGGCGATCGCCTCGATGGGTAAATGATAGAGGGGTTCCCACCTCAACCACCCCCAATAAATCGAACCTGCTAACCAACTCCAACTGAATCCTAAGCAGAGATCGCCCCAAACTTGACCCCAGGATCGAGTCCTCAGTGCCCAACTTACGCCTATCCAGAATAGGGTCATTACAAAACTTAACTCTGGGAACAGTCTTACTAAGGGAGCTTGGAAGAACACCGGCACAATCACCAACCCCCCAGATGCCAGCCAGATCTGCCAATGTTGGGGGAGTGCCAGACCTTTCCACCATTCCTTTACAGGATTTGGGGCTGACTGGGATGTTGAGGAAGAGTAGGGGGGGAAGGTTGGATGAACCACAATTAAGTTTCGTTACTTAACTTTACATTGTTTAAGATATCAGATTTTTCAATCCTGTCCATTATTGGAAATATCCCCCCAGGGGGGATAAGGTTATGATAACCGATCGCCAGAGAAATGAAAGGAAGAAACGATGACTCGCAGTTTTTAGCAATAATGGGACAGTTATTCATGGATGGTTTCCCATGCTCAAAAAAAGTGGCGATCGCCCCCTCCTAATACTGCTGATGTTCCTATCCGCCCTACTTTTACCCCCCCTCGCGCAAGCCCAAGAAAGTCCCACAGAAACCATTTCTGGACAGATTAATATCTTTCAAGCCTTCATTTTAGGCTTGGTACAAGGAATGACCGAATTTATTCCCATCAGCAGCACCGCACATCTCAAAGTCATACCCGTGGCGCTGGGATGGGGCGATCCGGGTGTAGCTTTCACTGCCATCATTCAACTGGGCAGTATAGCTGCGGTTCTCTGGTACTTCTGGGGAGATTTGAGCCAACTTACCCTAGGAACCCTTGAAGCCATCCAGAAGAAAGACTATCAATCCCATAGTGCCCGTATAGTATTCGGGATTGCGATCGGAACCCTACCCATTGTCATTATCGGTTTAGGGATTAAAATACTTGTACCCAACTTCGACGAATCGCCCATTCGCAAACTCTCTTCTATTGCGATCGCCTCCATCGTCATGGCCATCCTACTCGGATTAGCCGAAAAATGGGGCAGTCGCCAACGGGACTTCGATCGCCTCGGAATGCAAGACGGCATCCTCATGGGATGTGCCCAAGCACTCGCCATTATCCCCGGCGTTTCCCGCTCCGGATCGACTCTTACCGCCGGATTATTCATGGGCTTAGAACGCGCCAGTGCCGCCCGATTTTCCTTCCTCCTCGGCATTCCCGCCATCACCCTCGCCGGATTAGTCGAACTCGCCGGATTACTCGATGAAGGAATTAGCGGAGTGGGCTTATTTCCCCTAATTGTCGGCCTCATTTCTTCCGCCTTTTTCTCCTATGTCGCCATTGCTTGGCTGATCCGCTTTCTCCAAACCCGTAGCACCTGGCTCTTTATCTGGTATCGTCTCATTTTTGGCATCATTCTTTTAATCGCCCTTAGCACCCAACTGATCCCAAACAGCTAAACCATGAGTACCATTCATCCAGCTAAAATCTCCCAAGTTCTCCCCGACTCCATCGCCGCCGAAATCGGTTTTGAACCCGGTGATGCCATTGTTTCTATTAATGGGACAGCCCCACGAGACTTGATTGATTATCAGTTTTTATGTGCTGATGAAATTCTCGATCTAGAAGTCATTGATATTAAGGGCAAAACTCATCAAATCGAAATTGAAAAAGACTACGATCAGGATCTGGGTCTAGCCTTTGAAACTGCTTTTTTTGACAGCTTAATTCAATGCAATAATCGCTGTCCCTTTTGCTTTATCGATCAACAGCCCCCAGGAAAACGGAAAAGCCTTTATCTCAAAGATGATGACTATCGCCTTAGTTTTCTCTACGGCAGTTATTTAACCTTAACCAATTTATCAGAGCGGGAATGGAGCCGTATTGAAGCCATGCGCCTCTCTCCCCTCTATGTTTCCGTTCATGCTACGGAGCCAGAACTTAGAAGTCGCTTATTAAAAAATCCCCGCGCTGGTCAAATTCTTCAGCAATTGGCATGGTTTCAAGAACGGCGCTTACAAATTCATGCTCAAGTGGTTGTTTGTCCGGGAATTAATGATAAAAATCATTTAGAACAAACGATTTTAGATTTAGCCCAATTTCATCAAGGAGAGGTTCCTACAGTAGCTTCAATTGCCGTGGTTCCTGTGGGTTTAACTCGTTTTCGCCCTCCTGAAGATGAATTGATTCCGGTAACTGTGGAAAAGGCTCAAGAAGTGATTGCACAAGTGCAAAGATTGCAGGATAAATTTCAACAAGAAAAAGATGCGACGGTGGTTTGGTTAGCCGATGAATGGTTTTTAATTGCTGGAGTCAATTTACCTCCTGAATCCCATTATCAGGATTATCCGCAAATTGGGAATGGGGTGGGATCGATTCGGTTATTTATTCGGGAGTTTGAGGAGAAAATAAAAGAAAGAATGATTTCTGATGTTTCTCCCCCTAGAACTTTATCTTGGGTGGTGGGAAATACGGTAGAGAAAGCGTTTACTCCCCTGGTAGAACAGTTAAATCAGGTGTCAGGCTTGAGGATTCAGTTACAAGCTTTGAATAGCGACTATTGGGGACAAGAAATGACGGTTACTGGTTTGTTGACTGGGGAAGATTTGCTCAATAAGTTGTCGGGAAAAGATTTAGGGGATGGTATTTTATTGCCGACGGTGATGTTAAAGCATGGTGAACGTTGTTTTTTAGATGATCTGAGTGTAGAAGAGGTGGCAGAAAAGTTAGGTGTGCCTATTTTTTTGGTGGAAGATATTGATGCTTTGCTCGATAGGGTATTTTTATTTGAAAAGAATTAAGAGCAAGGGATTTTGGGGGAGTGAAAGCGTTGTTGCTCGGCGATCGCTTCTTCAGGGGTAAAAAAGTATCCGATCTCTAGAGGAAGCTCCACAGCTTTCTGGTAATAAACATCGGCAACTAATTCTCCCACCTGGGCCGCAAGATGTTGATTAAATCGAAACAATTGACCAAATTGGCGATCGCCCCCCACGACTACAAATGGATCGTTTGGGGAGCTATCCACTGTAAAAATAAATTCTTGCTGGTCATTCCCCAAAGAGATCAACACTCGAAAATCTTGAGTTCCTTGGATGGACTCGATTGAAATAACCTTAGTTTTCATACATTAGTTTCCTGATAAACTCCTCTCGTATTCCAATAATTGAAAAAGTCTTCTGGTTCCATTTTATATCTAGTGCCTTCCCAAGGATCTCGAATCAACACTTTTCCATATGGACATATAACATGCTATCTCATTTCCCAGCTATAAGATTTTATTAAAAATCCCAAAGAACGGGATGATATTCTAGATAATCTGTAACCCTGGAGCCGATCGCGGAAATCTGCTCTAAGTCTTCCTGTGAAAGCTCGATTTCGGTGGCTTTGGCGTTATCTTGCACCTGTTGTAGATTGCGAAAACCGGCGATCGCATGGGTGCGCGGTTGAGCCATTACCCAGGCGAGGGCTAGTTGTGCTAAAGTACACTCTTTTCGGCGGGCAATGGGGCGTAATTGTTCTAGGGTCTGTTGTACCCGTTGGTAATGAGCTGGATTGATAAATAGCTTATTTTTCGCCCGATGATCGCCAGGGAGAAATTGATGATCGGGGCCAAATTTGCCCGTGAGGAGTCCTTGACAGAGGGGAGAATAGGCGAGAATTGACCAGTTTTGCTCGATGCAATAGGTTTGAATTTCGGCTTCAATGGAGCGCCAAAAGAGAGAATAGGGCGGTTGTAAACTGTCGATGGGGCCATATTGCCGGGCTTCTTCCATTTGGTCTACGGAAAAATTAGATACACCGATCGCCCGAATTTTGCCCTGTTGCTTTAAGTCTACCATTGCCTGCATGGTTTCGGCGATCGGTACGATTTCACTGCCCCAACTGCCAGAGGGCCAATGCAATTGATACAAGTCAATATAATCGGTTTGTAAATTCTGTAAGGACTGCTCGCAGGCGGCGATCGCCGCATCATAGCGAAAATCACTCACCCATAACTTAGTGGCAAAAACCATGCGATCGCGCACATCCCGCAATGCTTTCCCGACTAAACGCTCCGAATCTCCCTCACCATACTCGGATGCCGTATCTACGGTCGTTATTCCCGCTTCAAACCCCCCTCTGAGTCCTTCCATGAGTTCCTCCTCATCCGTACCCACCCACATGGTTTTATCCCCTTGCCAAGTGCCCATAATGAGTGGGGTAATCTGAATATCGGTATTGCCTAAAGGGTAAGTTTGCATGGTTCTCCCTCTGTTCTAGAGTATCTTGTAGGGGTGAAGGGCTGGAAAGCGCCTAAATGATGTCTAATTGTTATTTTGACTGACGATAAAATCCATGGCCATTTATCTCGATTCTGCATTAATTTCTGAAGCCCAAACCGCTATTGAATGGGGATGGGTGAAAGGCATTACCACCAACCCCACCTTATTAGCGAAAAGCGATCGTTCACCGGCAGAAACCTTAACCCAACTGGCGGCGATCGCACCTCAAGAGTTATTTTATCAGCTCACCGCCTCTACTTATGAGGGCATGATCGCGGAAGGCAAACGAGCGTATGAGATCGTCGGCGAAAAAACCGTGTTAAAAATCCCGGCAACGGCGATCGGATTTCAAGCCACAGCCTACTTATCGCGCCATATGGACTGTTCGGTGACTGCTATTTATAGTGCCGCACAGGCGGCAATCGCCCAAGAAGCGGGAGCCAAATATGCGATCGCCTACGTCAACCGCGCCACCCGACTTTTAGGGGATGGACTCGCCCTCGTCCAATCCATGGCTAAAATTTTACAAGGCACGAATACTCAAATCCTAGCCGCCAGCCTCAAATCTCCCGACGAAGCAGCATCTGCCCTACAAGCTGGCGCAACTGTCATCACTGTACCCCTAAACCTGCTGCAACAGATGACCACCCATCCCCTATCGGAAAAGACCGTCCTGGAATTTAACCAAAACGGTCGAGGGATAGGGGGATAGGGGAATAGGGGGGGGGTTGCCTATTCAGCTACCCGCACCCTAGCCAAATAAGCATCTGTATAATAATGGCGGAGAATATCCTGATAGGTTGACCCTTGAGAAGCCATCGCATAGGCTCCATACTGGCTCATTCCCAAACCATGGCCAAATCCCCGGCCTTGAACTTGGAAACTTCTAGCCCCTGTCGCTTTATCCCCCGTGCTAACCGGTTGGATCGTAAACAAGGTACTTCTCAACCCTAATGCCTTTCTAAACTCGGCCCCAGTAATGACTTTTTCCCCCTGATCGCCAATAATTTTTAGCGTCCGAACCCGACCTTGGGGCGTTTTTTCTTGAGGGGTAATTGACACCACATTACCCACTCCTTCCGTTAACTCGCTGATATCAGCCAGGGTAAACATCTCTGTCCATTGATAAACGGGAGCTTGTTGATCGTAATCGGGAACGGCTCGCAAATAGGGACGGGCTTCTGACCAAACATCCTCCACATTTTCCGTATGGCCGCCAGAGGAGGAATGAAATACTGCTTCAATAATTGCGCCATTGTAGGCTAAGATTTGCCCTTGGGTGGCATCTACGGCTTGTTGAGTGCTGACATATTCATCTTGTACGCCACCATAGACCTGCCAGAAGGTATCATTACCCACATCATAAATTTTATCGGCTGTTTTTTCTCGGTGATAGAGGGCATAGCTGCGAGCCGATACGGCTTGAGCTTTCAGCGCTTCTAGGGGCCAAGAGGGGATCATTTCGCCGCCGACCACACTGTAGAGATAATGTTCAATATCGACATAATTAATGGCGGTAATTCCTTCATCTGTGGGCATAATGAGCAGTCTACCTCGATACCAGCGATCGCCAATCCACACCAACCCATTATTTTCTGGCTCAATCCACAGTTGTCCCGCTCGCCACTGGGCTAAAGAAACTCCATTATAATCAGACTGAGCCGTAAACCCATCCATGGGGTTTAACTCCCCAATCACCTGACCATTGCCATCTTTGACAATAGCGGCGGTAGAACTGCCAATTTTGACTTGATCGGCATCTTCCTGAATTGCGACCCGCAATTCTACTTCCGCCGCACTCGCCAAAGAAGCCATCACCATCCAGAGCAGGGTAGTGAGCCACCAATGGGGTTTAAGGGGTTTCAATAGGGACTGAAAGGGAATGAAGAAAATACTGAACACAGAAGCCATAGAAAATCAATCCTGAGTGGGAGTCGTTAAAGAATCTGTACGTTATCGAAAATCTTAATAGACCTTAACAGATCGTCGGCTCTTATGAGTCAATTTCCGGGAAATTTCCACAGCCCTTTTCGGTACTGATCCAATTTTGAATTAGCTAGAGAGGCGAAAAATTTTTCGCCCCTACTTCTCAAACCATCTATTCTCTGGCGACTTTGCCCACCCTAATTCTTAGATGATGGTTCTACGCTGCGGCAGGTTCTTCATAGGGAATAAAGAGCTTTTTCTGCGCTCCACAGATGGGGCAAGTCCAATCATCGGCAATGGCAGAAAATGGGGTTCCCGGAGCAATTCCCGAATCGGGATCGCCTTTGACGGGATCGTAGATCATGGAACATTGACGACAAATCCATTTTTGCGTCATTTCATCATCGCTAGGAGCTTGTTTGGTGGGGGGTTGACCGTCTAAACTACTCAGCGCATCCGTATATTGACGGGCATGATGTTGTTCAATGCTGGTGAGGAGGCCAAAATTGTGGGCTGCTTTACGGAAGATTCGGGCATGTTCTTGGGATTCTTGGGTTTGCGCTTCAAATTCAGCCACCGCGTCACTGTCGCGATCTTGCTTTGCTGCTTCAGCAAATTCGGGATACATGATGGTGTATTCGTAGGTTTCGCCTTCAATGGCTAATTCTAAGCACCGGGAGGCGATCGCCTTTTTCTGTTCCTCCGTCAAAGATGCCGCATCATCGACTACTAATTCGGGATGGATTAAGCGAAAATGGGCAAAGGCATGTTCGGTTTCCTGATTGGCTGTTTCTCTAAACAGTTTCGCCAGTTCTGACATCCCTAACTTTTTGGTTACTTCGGCAAAAAATAAATACTTACGGTTAGCCATTGATTCGCCCCCGAAGGCAGCTTCGAGGTTTTTCGCGGTATTGTTATTGGATAAGTCCATCGTTTATGTTTCTATTTTTTGGGCAGATCGTTGTATCAACTCTACCATTATAAAGGAACTCTTAAGCCAAAATAAGTCACGACTAATTCGGTTACACCCGTATTTCGCAGCTCATGAACTTCACCGACATCAATGGCAATACAAGTGCCTGGAGAAAGGGGATATTCCTGATTATCTACCGTAATTATTCCGGTTCCCGATTCAATAAAGAATACTTCACACATATCGGGATGGCTATGAGCATTAGCCACTTCTCCAGGGGGAAACTTGGCTTGGGAAAAGTTAGTTAAATGGGGTAAATCCCCCATGCGTAACATCACTTGTTTGCGAATCTTGAGATTGTGAGAAACCCCTTCTTGGGGGATGTTGTTTAAGGTGGTTATTTTCATCAGTCATCAAGGAGTTCAGACTCTAAAGATGTAGGCAAATTACGGACAACCTCAGCTTGAAACCAAACTCTGAGAATGGTTTGTAATTGAATTCGACTAATATAGGGCCATCCTCCTTCAGTTTCGATGTCTCGCAGCAGCGAATATAAGGCTTGACGGTTATCGGGAAGGGAGTCTTGAAACCAGGTGTCTCGAATATGACGATGCATGTGTTCGAGACTGCGAAGGATAGCTAATAAGGTAAGGGTATCTTGTTCGTGTGTCGCGGCTAAGGTTTCTATCCGCTCCAGAGTGGTGTTGAGTTCCTGTTTCCAGGGTTGTACACTAGGGTCTAAATCCTTGTCCATCCGTGATTGAGTTGACTTATATTCGGGAGTTCGATCGCTTCAGTGTAACCGAAAACTGGCGATCGCCGCTAATCCCCGATCTCAATTGTCCAGAGTGCTGGAGCAGTCGATCGACCTGTTGAAATAATTCGGACTCAGTAGAAGAGTTGTCTAATAGGCGATCGCCTCGCTGAACTTTCTCAGCTAACGGCATTTGGCTATTTATCCTCATCTGCGCTTGTTCAAAGGTTAAATGATTGCGGTTCATAAGTCGTTCGATTTGTTGCTCTTCAGAACAGTAAATCACCCAGATTTCTTCCACCAAATCAGTCATCTGAGCTTCAAACAGCAGGGGGATGGAGAAGACGAGGGTATCCTGGGGAGAGGATTGATTGAGGATAGTATAGAGGCGATCGAGTACATAGGGATGAATTTGTTCCTCTAACCATTGTCGCTCAACAGGGTTATTAAACACAATCTCCCCTAACTGCTGACGATTTAATCCCCCTTCCGGTAACTCGATGGACTCCCCATATCGTTGCACAATGCGCTCAAAAATGGGCGATTCGGGTTTTACTGCTTCCCGTGCGTAACTATCCGCATCAAACACCGGCAAACCATAACGGTGTTCCAGATATTGAGTCACCGTACTTTTACCCGTCGCAATTCCCCCAGTAATGCCAATTTGCGCTTGTTTTCGGCTCATTCCTTGATCGTTCCTTGTCATTTCTATTTAAAATTTAACATGAGTTAACCCATAATTTGTTGAGTTAATTTTTTGAATCTTTCGATCGCTATTTTCCAATTCAGTCGAGACTCGTATTCCTGAAATGAAGACAGAGCCAAAGACTGATAAGCTTCTCGATTCTGTAGCATCTCTAGGATATACTGACTGCACAGTGAACTTTCTACTTCTAAGGGAAAAGTCCTGCCATTCTTTCCTTCTTGAATAATCGTCGGAATTCCGCCAACATTGGTAGCGACGCAAGGCACACCATAGGAATTTGCTTCAATCAGAACATGACCATAAGTTTCAGCCTGTGAAGGTAAAATCAAGAAATGAGACGTAGAAAATAAATCATCTAATTGTTGTTTTCCAGATGCTGTAGACTTATCGATATATCCAATGACGTTCACAAAATCTAGACTCGATGTCCATTTAGGGGGTTGACATCCAACCACATTTAAGGTTGTTTTTACCCCTGCATTGTTTAAGTGTTGAGTAACTTCTACTGCAAAATCCCCTCCTTTTCTTTGCCAATCTACACCGATAAACAACAGTTGGCATTGATTGGGATTTCGCTTTTTAATCGATAATTCAATATCTGATAAAGTTCGGGTACTTTTTAGATTAGCGCCCCAAGGAATAACGCTAACTTTCTCAGGAGATAAATTATAAATTTTAATCGATTCATGAGCTGCCCAATCGGAAGTGAAAATGAGGCGATCGCATTTCTCAAAAGCGGCTTTTTCTAGTCTATAGATATTGCTTTTTGTTTCGTCACACAAATTCTTTAAATAAGAGTAAAAATTAATCAAACTACCTAAAGGCGCATCTGTCCATAGAACCAGGGGTTTAGGGCTTGTTAAGTAAGCAAGGGGGATGGCATTTTCTGGACAGAGTACCAGACTAGAGCCAGAAGTAGATAACTTTTTTTCAATCTGTTTAGCATAATATTTTAAAACTATCGGTTCTGCCCAGCTATAATAATCTTGCTTAAAGAACTTGCGATAAAACAGCCATTTTAAGCGTGTAACTGGAGTCTTGAATTTTGCTAACGGGCCGAGATAGTTTAGGGAAACTTCTTGATCTGCTAATTCTTGAGACAAATAAGAACCAGCCGTATACATTCCCGTATGTTGTTTGGGCCAGCTAGAAGGGTTAAATACATCATAGGTTGTTATATAATCGAGTTGCATCATTTGATCCCATTTCCAAGTTTTTCTATGAGGTCTTGCATCAGCTTATAGGCTAATTTTCCAGCCTTGTCCCAATTGAGGCGCTCTTGGTATTCTTGAAAAGAAGAAATAGCTAAAGCCTGATAGGTTTCCCAATCATAGAATGTGGATTGAATATACTGCTTATACTCTTCAATTTTGGCATTGAGAGAAAAGGTTTTGCCATTTTTTCCTTCTCGGATTAATGTAGGAATACCTCCGACTTGGGTTGATAAGCTAGGGAGTCCGAAAGAACTTGCTTCTCGGATGACGGCTGGTGTGACATCCGCTCTAGAGGGTAAAATCAAAAAATGAGATTGTGCAAAGATAGCATCAAGTTGTTCTCGTCCTTTGTCAGTGGATTTATCAATAAACTCAATGACGGTGACAAAATCGGGTAGAGGTTCATCCTGGGGAGGACGGGTTCCCACAAAGGTTAAGTGGACGGGAAATCCAGACTGATGTAGCGATCGCCCCACCTCTAAGGCAATATTACCCCCTTTACGATACCAGTCTACACCGATAAACAACAGATGGCACGTGGCTTTCGACTTTCCTTGAAGGATACGCTGAATCTCTTCCGGGGTGCGATCGCACTCTATATTTTCCCCTGTAGTCACCACCTTTAGCTTCTTCGGATTCACCCCATAGAGCTTTTGAGCCGTTTCTACAGCCCAATCTGATGAAAAAATAGCTAAATCACAGTTGCTTAACGCTAAACGATCGATATTTTGTAAATGGGTTTTAGAAGCCAAACAACTCTCTCCAAATCCTTCTGGAAAACCGCAATAAGTCGTATCTGTCCATAACACTTTAGGTCTAGGATATTCTAAATAAGCTAAGATGGTAATATTGGGAGAAAAAACAATATCTGGTTTTATATCAAGTAGTTTTTGCCTAATTTCTCTAGCATAATTCCGATTAACAGAAGGCTCTGCCCAGTAATGATAGAGTTGATCGGGAAATAGGGTTTCATAAAACCGCCGTTCCAGTTTCGCCACTAGCGAATGCTTTTCTGCAAGATTACCAATATAGGTAAAAGAATCAGCTTGTTTTTCTAGCGTTTTTGCCATCCGGTAACTACTTCCCCAGTTCCCCACCGCTTGACGAGGCCAACTTTTAGGATTGTAGAGATCCAAATGGGTCACAAAAGCCAGTTTCATGAAATACTTCCTAAACTTGATATTGACTTAGAGCATAATTTTTGATACAATTTTATCGTATCGTAACTTAATCTTTTCCAATCAAGTTCTTCTAAAGGTGCATGTTGAGATCTGGTGTTTTTTATCCACTCTAAGCTCTCTTTGAGTAGATTAGGATTTAACTCATTTTCATAGACTTTAATCCAATCAGAGCCGACCCAGGTTTGCAGTTCCGCCATGGCTCCTTGATTAGGAACCAAGATAGGACAATCGAAAGATAAAGCTAATAAGGCGCTTCCAGAGTTGAGAATTTCTGCAAATGGAAGCACCACTAAATCGGCTGCTCTATAATACAGTTGAAGATCTTCATTGGCAACGTATCCAAATGATAAGCGAATCCTTGAATCTCCTGCTGCTGCCTCTTCAACTTCTCCTTGAGTTTGAGGAAAGTTAGGACGGCCGGCAATTAAAAGAATAGAATTAGGCTCGTTAAGCTCTCGAAACTTTTCGATCAAAAGAGGGACATTTTTATACGGTGCAATATTCCCCAATAACACAAATACAGTGGCAGAGTCTGGAATATTTAGGATTTTCCTAGCCTTGCTCCGATCCACTTCATCAGTATATTCTCCTCGATAATGACCATGGGGAATAATAGCAGAGGGACAGTTCTTTAAGCTAGGATAGCACTCTTGTGCGATCGCCTGTCCGACTTTGCACATACTCACATAGCCATCAATACGCTTAAGTAACTCTGCTTGAAACCATTCGGCTAACTCTGGATGCAAGACTACATGGGGAATCTTATCATGAAATGTCCAAACAATTTTTGTGCCTCTAAACTTAGCCCAATCTATTAAAGCTAACATCAGGCGAGCGCGTAGAGCGGCCACCGTTTTTTGTGGATGGCGCACAATAGTTTCAGCAGCCCAATGGAGATGGAAAATATCATAGCCCTTTAGGAGTAACTGTTGGGGAGAAAATTCTTCAACGGTTACCCCTTGATGAGCCATGGGTTGATATAATAACCAATTATAAGGATTAAGATATCGAGTCTTAAAAGCTGGCCAGGCAAGAACTTTCATAATTTCAATACCATAAAAATTTAAGAGCCTTGTATGCGATTAAAATAACCTTGTTTCCACAGATATAATGGACTGCTTAAGCTTCCCATGAGCATTTCTAACTGACAGGCAGCCACCACATCAGACTTCACTTGATTTCGATACTGTAAAAGCAATATTAACAGCTTTCTTAGATCATTAAGCATATAAAGGGGATAAATCAAGGGTTTTTGCCAAGATTTAGCTTTCAATGTGCGAGTCACATAACGACTCAGACCAATTCCCCGAATCATCGGAATCAGATAATCTCGCTCTAAGCGCCATGGGGGAATTTTATGATCGAGTTCCATTTCTGGATTGTACCAAATTTCCCATCCTTTCTCTTGAATGTAGGATAATAATTCCAAGTCTTCAGCGCTAATGAATTTTCCGTTAATTCTGCCACTTAAGGTTAATTTTTCGGGCACACTTTTTGACCAAGCCTGTTTACGAATGACCATGCCAGCACCCGGTGGTAGTAGGTTATTCTGAGGAGAGTATAACAGGGGATCGGCCCCTCGTTCCACCAAAGCTAAATAGGGCAAAAGGGGTTGAATCTTCTCTGGAGGAGGGGATTCAAATAATCCGTGAATTTGCCCCCCAAATGCACCTAATTTAGGATATTTTTGGGAAAACTGGTAAGCTGAAGTCACCCAATTGGGATAGGGTAAATTATCATCATCGAGAAATCCCACCCATTCTCCTTGAGCTTCTTTGAAAGCACATTGTCGAGCAAAAGCAAGTCCTTGTTGTTGCTCAAAGACATATCGTAAGGGAATCTCTAAATCCCAAGTTTGTTGGTACTCTTGAAAAACTTGGGCAGTGTTGTCTGTACTGTTATTATCCACTAGGATAATTTCCCAGGAGAGCGCATCAACCCCAGTTTGTTGGCGCAATTTATCCAACACTTCTGGGAATCGATTTGCGCCGTTATAGGTGGGAATAGCAACTGTAAATTGTACAGACATTTTTCTAATCCTTACTCGGAGACAGAGGCAACCGGTTCGGGTTCTGGGGATAGGATGACATCCTTGAGTTTATTGAAGGTGAGCGCACCATCTTGGCAATCAATAGTAATGGTATCGCCTTCTATAAACGTATTGTCTAAGATTTGGGTGGCGATCGCATTCTCCACCTGTTTTTGAATCGCCCGCTTCAACGGACGGGCCCCATACACCGGATCGTAGCCCGCCTCTACCAAATGGTCAACGGCAGCCGGGGTAATTTTTAGGCTAATCTTTTGCTCCGCTAACAACTGCTGAGTGCGTTGTAGTTGAATATGGACAATACTAGCCAATTCCCCTTTACCCAAGGCATGGAAGAGGATAATATCATCCACACGATTGATAAATTCTGGACGAAACTGTTTGCGGAGAGCTTTTTGTACCCGCTTCCGCATCTCCTCATATTGGGTATCATCCCCAGAAACATCCAAAATATGCTCCGATCCAATATTACTGGTCATCACAATCACCGTATTGCGGAAATCAATCGTCCGTCCTTGGGAGTCCGTAATTCGACCATCATCGAGGACTTGCAGCAAAATATTAAACACATCCGGATGCGCCTTTTCCACCTCATCTAACAGCACCACAGAATAGGGGCGACGACGGACTTGTTCGCTCAACTGTCCCCCTTCCTCATATCCCACATATCCCGGAGGCGCACCCACTAAGCGGGAAACAGCATGTTTCTCCATATACTCGGACATATCAATTCTGACTATGGCTTCTTCCGAGTCGAACAAACTGGCAGCCAGCGAGCGGGCTAATTCCGTTTTTCCCACCCCTGTCGGCCCCATAAACAGGAACGAACCGATGGGACGACCGGGATCTTTCATTCCCGCCCTGGCACGGCGTATGGCTTCAGCAACCGCCTGTACCGCCTCATGTTGACCGACGACGCGCTCATGTAAATAATCTTCTAGGTGTAGCAGTTTTTGCCGTTCTGACTCTAATAAACTATTGACTGGAATACCCGTCCACTTGGCGACAATTTCGGCAATATCCGCTTCTGTGACTTGTTCGCGCAATAGAGTCGATCCAGTTTCTTGCAAGGCTTGCAGTTGCCCTTCTTTGGTTTCCCGCTCCCGTTCCGTTTTCTCCAATTTGCCATATTTAAGCTGGGCAGCCCGATTTAAATCATAGGCCCGTTCTGCTTGTTCAATTTGCACCCGCAACTGTTCCTCTAATTCTTTGAGGATCTTAATATCATCGATCAGTTGCTTTTCCATTTGCCATTGATCGTTGAATTTTTTCTGTTTTTCCTTCAGTTCCGTAATCTCTTGCTCAATGCGTCTGACTTTTTCTTGAGGTTCTTTCAACTGTTCCCCATCCAAGGAAATTTTTTCCATCTCTAACTGCATGATCCGGCGATCTATGGTTTCGAGTTCCACCGGTTTAGAGGTAATATCCATTCTTAATTTAGCCGCCGCTTCATCAATCAAATCGATCGCCTTATCCGGCAAAAACCGATCCGTAATATAGCGGTTCGATAACTTTGCTGCTGCAACCAACGCCGAGTCCGTAAATTTAACGCTATGGTGAACTTCATAGCGGTCTTTTAACCCCCGCAGAATAGAAATGGTATCTTCGACACCGGGTTGATCTACATACACCTGTTGGAAGCGACGCTCTAGGGCCGCATCTTTTTCAATATAATTGCGGTATTCATCCAGGGTACTGGCTCCAATACAGCGCAACTCGCCCCGCGCTAACATGGGTTTGAGTAAATTGGAGGCATCCATGGCACTCGATTGGCCGGAACCGGTTCCGACTACGGTATGCAGCTCATCGATAAACAGGACAATTTGCCCTTCGGAGTGGGTGACTTCCCGCAAAACAGCCCGCAGTCTGGCTTCAAATTCCCCGCGATATTTAGCTCCAGCGATTAAACTGCCCATATCCAGGGCGATCAGTTGCCGATTTTTGAGAGACTCTGGCACTTCATTATTGACGATGCGCTGGGCTAGGCTCTCGGCGATCGCCGTTTTTCCCACCCCCGGTTCCCCAATTAACACCGGATTATTTTTCCTTCTGCGGGAGAGGACTTGTATCACCCGCCGAATCTCCTCATCCCGCCCGATAACGGGGTCTAGATTGCCCGATCGCGCCAATTCTGTCAAATCTCGCCCGTACTTCTCCAAAGCGTCGTAGCGGTTTTCTGGGGCTTGATCCGAGACCGTCTGACTGCCGCGAATATCCTTAATGGTTTGTTCGAGTTGGGTGCGGGTGCGGTTAAATCGGCGCACCAATTCCCGCCCAATCCGTTGATCTTCGGCAAAAGCGAGTAAAATATGCTCGACAGAAATATATTCATCATTCCAAGTTTGCCGGGCAGTTTCGGCTTCATCCAGGAGTTTATCTAGACTGCGACCGAGATAGAGTTGGTCAACATTGTAGGTGGTTTTCTGACGACTATCAAACTGGGTTAACTGCTGTAATAACCGCCCTGGTTCAATTCCCACCTTTTCGAGGATCGTTTTCGCCAGTCCCCCTTGCTCCAAAAGGGCGATCGCCACATGCTCGACTTCCAACTGCTGATGTTTCCCTCGTCGAGCGATATCCTGAGAGTTGACAATGGCTTCCCAAGCTTTATTGGTAAATTTAGATGAGTCGGTTGGTTGCATGGTTTAAGATAACGGGCGATCGTTTCGCTATAAGCTTATCTATTATATAGAATCTTAAGGGGTGACCCGTCCATTACCCATTCCCCACATGAGGCGCTATAATTGCCTTTCGTACCGATTGACAGCAGGGAAATTTACAGGTATGTCAGACTGGCAAGTAATAGAAGGTGGAGTCACTGCACCCAAGGGATATCAAGCCGCAGGCATTACAGCCGGATTAAAAGCTTCAGGATTACCGGATTTAGCGTTAATTGTATCGGATGTAGAGGCGATCGCCGCCGGAGTCTTTACCACGGTACAAGTCCGCGCGGCTTGCGTAGACTATTGTCGTCAGCGCTTAGAGCAAAAACCGAACGCTAAAGCGATTTTGTGTAACTCCGGTCAAGCCAATGCCGCCACAGGGGAAGCCGGATGGCAAGATGCCCTAGAGTGTGCATCCCTCTTGGGAAACGCCCTCAATGTCGATCCCAATTCGATCCTCTTGGCTTCTACAGGGGTGATCGGTCAACGGATCAAAATGGATATTATGCGATCGGGTATTCCCCAAGTGGTTTCCAGTTTATCCAGTGACGGCTCAAATACAGCCGCTAGAGCTATTATGACTACGGATTTAGTGCCGAAAACTATTGCTCTAGAAGCTCAATTTGGCGATCGCCCCGTGCGTATTGGCGGTATTGCCAAAGGTTCTGGCATGATCCATCCCAATATGGCCACCATGCTCTCCTTCGTCACCTGTGATGCCACAGTTTCCCCCCATCTATGGCAAGAAATGCTCAGTCGAGCCGCTAACCGCAGTTTTAACCAAATTACTGTCGATGGAGATACCAGCACTAATGATACCCTGATCGCCCTAGCCAATGGTCAATCTCGCACTCCTGCCATTACTACTATGGGGCCAGAAGCCGAAAAGCTCGAAGCCATGCTAACTGCCGTTTGCCAGCATCTGGCTAAGGCTATGGCCCGTGATGGAGAAGGCGCAACCTGTTTAGTGGAAGTCGAAGTCACTGGTGCAGATAATGAAGAAGCAGCCAGTAAAGTAGCGAAAACCATTGTCGGTTCGTCCCTGGTGAAATCGGCTATTTTTGGTCGTGACCCCAACTGGGGACGCATTGCAGCAGCAGCCGGTCGCGCTGGAGTCCACTTTGAAGCCGAAAACCTCAATATTACGCTAGGTGAGTTCAAGATGATGGAAAATGGCCAACCCCTGGTGTTTGACCGCGATGGGGCTAGTGCATACATGAAACAAGCGGCCCAAGGGGCATATTTACAAGAGGATACGGTGAAAATTGGGGTTTCCATCGGTAATGGCCCAGGAAAATCGAAGGCTTGGGGCTGCGATCTCAGCTACGATTACGTCAAAATTAATGCTGAGTATACGACTTAAGGGTGATGGGGTAATAGGGAGTAGGTAAAAGGGAGTCATTCCCCAGATCTGCGTGTCCCCGCTCCCTATCTCCCCATTCCCCCACTCCCCTACTCCCAATAAACCTAAAAAGAAGATCGGGAAATGGCCCAACGGGGGTTAAAATAGGATGCCAATGATTGCATAATCTAAATCGACCCAGCGTTTTTATGATTTCGAGTAACGATTTTAGAACGGGCGTGTCCATCGAACTCGATGGCAGTGTATGGCGGGTAATCGAGTTCTTGCACGTTAAACCCGGTAAGGGATCTGCTTTTGTCCGCACGAAGCTGAAGAATGCCCAAACGGGTAGCGTGATTGAGCGGACGTTCCGGGCAGGGGAAACAGTCCCTCAAGCAAATTTGGAGAAGAACACAAAACAGTTTACTTATCGCGATGGAGATCAGTTGGTGTTCATGGATATGGCGACCTATGAAGAGAGTCGCCTGAATGAAAACCAAATTGGCAATCGCGTTAAGTATCTCAAAGAAGGTATGGAAGTGAATATTCTTACCTGGGGTGAGAGAGTAATCGATGTGGAATTGCCCAACTCCGTTATTTTAGAAGTGATAGAAACCGATCCCGGTGTGAAAGGAGATACGGCTACGGGAGGAACGAAACCGGCTACTGTGGAAACCGGCGCTCAGGTAATGGTTCCTTTGTTTATCTCCATTGGTGAAAAGATTAAAATTGATACCCGTGACGATAGCTATTTAGGCCGAGAAAAGTAATTCCATCAACTTAAACCGGTTAAAACCATTGTATACCAAGCACTAGAGAAAGGGTGAAGCAACTGTGAATTTGAACTTTGACGAACTCCGTGAACTACTTACTACTTTAAGTCAAACCGATATTGCGGAGTTGACGTTAAAGAGTGATGCCTTTGAGCTGACGGTTCGCAAGGGAGAAACTGGCCCGGTCGCCAGTGTATCTCATGTTGCCGTCTCTCCTCCAGTTGCCCAAAGTCCAGTGCCTACCCTGACGCAGATCGCTCCACCCACACCTCCGGTGAGTGAACCCTCTCCACCTCCTCTAGAGCAAAAACTAGAAGAGATTAAGTCCCCCATGGTAGGGACATTCTATCGCGCTCCAGCTCCGGATGAGCCGCCCTTTACGGAGGTGGGCGCTCGCATTCGGGTGGGAGATACGGTGTGTATTATTGAGGCGATGAAGTTGATGAATGAGCTGGAGGCGGAAGTCTCTGGAGAAGTGGTAGAAATCTTGGTGGACAATGCCCAACCCATTGAGTTTGGACAGGTGTTAATGAGAGTAAAACCGAATTAGGTTTAAACGCCCTGATTTCACTTTTTATCCTGCTCATTAAAACCGGCTAATCCTTGAAAGAGCATGACTAAACCGCCGATGGCAATGGCGATCGCTAATCCCCCGGCGATCCAGTCTAAAACTTGTGTATTTTCCATGATTCCTCTGAGTGTTGGCTATGTTTAATAGGGGCGAAGTGTGATTAACTCCGATTCAAAGGTTCAGAATATCACACAAACCCTTATCATTAAGTAACAAACCCTTGTTGCTAAAAAGATATGCCCCTTGCTCATGTCATTGGTTTAGGTAAATCGGGAATCGCAGCCGCTAAATTGCTACACCGCCAAGGATGGCAGGTGCAAGTGAGCGATCGCCAAATCTCCGACTCCTTACGCCAACAACAGAAAATCCTTCAGGATCTGGGAATTGCCTGTGAGATTGGACATTCCTTTAGTCTAGAGGATGCTCCGCTTCCTGAACAGATTTTGGTCAGTCCTGGGGTTCCCTGGGATCTTCCCCTGTTGGTGCAAGCTAGAGCGCAAGGCATTGAAACCCTAGGAGAAATGGAACTCGCTTGGCGAGATCTCAAGGATATTCCTTGGGTGGGAGTCACGGGAACCAATGGCAAAACCACGACTACGGCTTTAATTGCTGCGATTTTTCAGAGGGCTGGCTTCCATGCTCCCGCCTGTGGTAATATTGGCTACGCTGCCTGCGAGTTGGCCCTGGGGGAAAAACGGCCCGATTGGGTGATTGCGGAAATTAGTAGTTATCAGATTGAATCGTCCTCTACCCTGTCCCCGCAAATTGGGGTTTGGACAACGTTTACCCCCGATCATCTCAACCGCCATAAAACCCTGGACAATTATTACAATATTAAAGCGCAGTTATTGCGGCGATCGCATCAGCAAGTCTTGAATGGTGATGATGCCTATTTACATCAAGTTGGCCTCAAAGAATGGCCTGATGCCTATTGGACAAGCACTCAAGGCAAACAGCATTTAGTGGGTTCTCCCCAGAAAGGTATTTACATTCAAGACCGATGGGTGATGGTGCAAGGAGACCCCATTTTACCGGCTGCCAGCTTAAGGATGGTGGGGGCCCATAATCAGCAAAACCTATTAATGGCGGTGGCGGTGGCTCGGTTAGCGGGTATTGAACGGGAAGCGATTGCGGAGGCGATTGTCACTTTTCCCGGCGTTCCCCATCGTTTAGAACTCATTTGTACCCTGAATAAAATTGACTTTATTAATGATAGCAAAGCCACTAATTATGATGCTGCTGAAGTTGGCTTATCGGCGGTGCAAGCTCCCGTGATTTTAATAGCTGGTGGAGAAGCCAAAGAAGGCGATGATACCCAATGGTTGCATCGGATTAAATCTAAAGCAGCAGCAGTGTTACTCATCGGTGAGGCAGCACCCCATTTTGCCCAACGGTTAGAAACGTTCGGTTATGATGCCTATGAAATTATGGAAACCTTGGATCGAGCCATCCCCCGCTCCTTAATCCTAGCCCAACAGTATAAAGCTAAAGGGGTATTATTTTCTCCTGCCTGCGCCAGTTTCGATCAATATGCCAATTTTGAACAACGGGGCGATCATTTTCGCCAGTTGTGTTTAGAAATGACAGGAAAGAGCTAAGAATTTGGGGAAATCAATTTAAAAAATGAATCTAAAATGAATTCATAATGAAAGCAAAATAAAAAATTCAAAATAGCTTGCTTTTTAATCAGCATTGATGATGATTCCTCATTTTTGCCCTTACCCTGATAATCGGTAATGGGTAAACCTTTTTTAGGCTTAAAAATCCCCAAACTTTCAATTATTTTATCTCCCACTCACCTGTTGCAATTTCCGCAGTTCCCGATGAACACTAATGCCAATTTCCAAAGTTTCATTAATTAAGCGTCCATAATGACCATCTTGACCTTGGACATCAAAATCAATTAAATCCGATAAATTGCGATCCAATTGATGGAACAAATCATCGGGTAATTGGATTTGATGATACTCGCGCACCAGTCGTTCGGCTTTCAGGGCATGGATAAAGCTATCTTTCGTAATTTTCAGTGCTTCAATCATTTGATTACGATTCTCAGTATCTTGCTCCATATAACCGTCAGTAATCAACCCATCCATACGATAGAATATGGTTACAATGCGCTCATAATTGTCCAGTTCATTTAAAAGATTGAGTAAGTAAATCAAAGATTTAGAACTCAAATAAACGTACAGGTTAATGATGAAAAACAAAAAAGCAGTCAACCCCAAGCTAGAGGCGACGGGTATCCAGTAATTAGGATTAGCGCTATTCCAGGAATTTTTAATCACCAGTAGGGTTGTGCCAGAAGCAATCACTAAGGTAAGAAAAAATAAGCCTAACTCTAGTCCCGAAAATTTTAGCAAAGCTGCATTTCTTTTTTCCTCATTAGATTCCTGATGACTAACTTTCGCCCAAACCCGATAATATTCTCCCAGGAAACTATCATGGATAGAAATACCACTTATTTTTTGCAGAGTTTCATCGGATATTTGCAGATCTTCTGAGTCTGAATTCATAACAATTAGGGGACAAAATACAGATGGGATTGAGTGAAATTAGTTAAATAAAGAAATAAACGACTTGAAAACCGCACTATAAAAATTACTTTCTAAGGGACGGAAAAGTTCAAATTCTCTTCCTGGAGTTCCCATAAAAGGACGCAGTGTCCAACCGAGTTGACTACCAATGATGCCATATAAGAATAACCATCCTAAAAGTATTTTGTGGCGAATTTCATATCCAATTTCATCAACCTTCATTAGTTGTTTCATGCCTTGATAAAACCACTGAATTCCGAAAAATCCAGTCACTCCTAGAATAACAACATTTAAGAGGAGATAGAAGTGATAATCGGCGATGCTTAAGAGGAAGAAAACGGTAATGGGAGCAAAGGCACAGAGTAAAATGCTAATCAATCCCATGGCACTCATGAGTAAACAGAGATATTGTTCAACTTTACATTTAGAGCCAAATAAGACATTGAAGATATATAATGTGGGGAAACAGATGATTAAGGTGAGTAGGTAGAGTGCAGGGAGTTTCATGGCTGAAACTAAGGATTGATACCAATGACCATAGGCTCCCATAATCAATCCATAAAATCCGAAAAGTAGGGAACTAGAAATAAATAGACCCGTGATTTTGGATTTGATTTTAACACCTTGATAAATTTCCTCCATGAATGAATTTCGCTCCCGTAGCATCTGCATGATGATGGCAAAATAATTCATGACCATTGACTCCTGAAGTGATAGATTATAATAGAATGACTTAAAAAGTAATCTTTAAGTTCCCATTTTCCATTGTAAGCTGAACTTTGGGGATTAATATCAATTGTATGAAATATTCAAGCTTATTTAAGATACTATGGATGATGGCTATTTCTGTGCTAATGCAAAGTTCAGAAATAGCCTTAAGAAGGGATGGGGCGATGGCATTACCGATGGGTGGCATTATCGCTCAACCGGTGCAGCGTTTGCGTAGCGTTCCCCCTGGAATTCCACCCACGCAACGACTATCAGAACATACAAAAGCAGTGAAAGCCGTTGCGGTGAGTCCTAATGCTCGCATCGTTGCCAGTGCTGGGGAAGAGAATCAAATTTATCTGTGGGATTTGTGGGAAAGTCGGCCCATAGGGATGCTAACGGGTCATACGGAAGCGGTGTTAGCGTTGGCTATGAGTCCACGGGGTAAATTGATGGCTAGTGCTGGTTTAGACCGCACGATTAAGGTATGGAATACAGCAACAGGAGAGGAAATGACCACATTTACGGGTCATCGTAATGGTATTTTAGCCCTAGCCATTAGTCGGGATGGACGGATTTTAGCCAGTGGGGGCTTGGATCGGATGATTCATTTATGGAATCTGGAAACGGGAAAGGCGATCGGGGTTTTAGAAGGTCATGAAGATTGGGTGCAAGCGTTAACTTTTACACCGGATGGGAATACCTTAATTAGTGGCAGTGCAGATGCAACCATTCGCTTTTGGAATCTTTATACGGGTGAAGAACAACAGATTTTAGAGTCGCCAACCGGTGGTATTTTAGCTTTGGCCTTGAGTGAAGATGGACGGGTTTTGGCTAGTAGTGGGTTTGAGGAGGCGATCGCTCTTTGGAATGTGCGGACGGGATTACTTGAAACCCTGTTAACCGGTCATCGCTTGGGAGTTTTGTCCCTGAAATTTAGTCCCACTGGACATATTTTAGCCAGTGGTAGCGATGATGGCACGGTGAAGTTATGGAATATAGCCACGCGATCGGAAATTCAAACCTTTTCGGGTCATGAAACCGGAGTGAGCGCGATCGCCTTTACCCCAGATCGTCGCTCCCTCATTAGTGGGGGAGATGATGCTATCGTCAATCTCTGGAATCTCGATACTCGTCTCTTTCCCGATAATTTCACCCCCCATGGTGATATGATTTCGGCCCTAGGGTTTACCGGGACAGGAGATTTATTAATTAGTAGCAGTTTAGACCAAAGCTTGAAGATTTGGCCCGTTGCTACAGCTCATCATTCGTCTCCCCTGCATACCTTTTCTGGTCATGAAACCTCTGTTTGGTCTTTAGCCATCAGTCCCATTCAACCGGTGGTGGCTAGTGGCAGTTTTGACGGCAAAATTAAGCTGTGGAATTTGATTACCGGACGGTTAATTGAGACTCTTACCGCTCATCAGGGGGGAGTGTATAGTTTAGCCATTAGCGCCGATAGTCAACTGCTGGTTAGTGGAGGAGACGATCGCACCGTCAAGCTATGGGATCTGCAAACTGGGGTGTTGTTGACAACCCTAGATGGCCCCAGGGAAACGGTTTATACGGTAACCTTGAGTGGCGATCGCCGTTGGTTAGCCTGCGGTAGCGCCGATGGCAGGGTTCACCTGTGGGATTTAAATCGTTTAGAGTTGGTCTCCAGTTTTCCCGCTCATCGGGGAGCAGTATACGGGTTAGCCCTGAGTAGAGATGGTAAATTATTAGCATCTGGAGGAGAAGACGGCCAGGTACGGGTGTGGGATTTGCGACCAGTTGAGCAGGGAAAACTGGAGATTCCCACGAGTCGTCGTTTACAGGAAAATGGAGCGCAGGTGCGATCGCTTGCTATTACCCAAGATGCCCGCTATATCGTCACCGGGTCAAGTAGCCCAGAAGTCAAAGTTTGGAACTTAGTCACCGGGGAATTGATGCATACCTTAAAGGGTCATACCGGAGGTGTTTCAGCTCTCTCTATTCACCCCAATAACCGCACTGTAGCTACCGGTAGCATGGATCAAACCATCCGCTTATGGGACTTAATTACGGGAAAATCCCAGCAAGTTTGGCGTTAGGGGATCATAATAGAGATTAGTGTTTTATCCTTGAGGAGTGTGCGATCGTGAACAGTCAATCCTTAGCTCGCTATATAGAAGCCACCGATGGCATCTCAAAACCCTGGTTGCTCGTCCAGTTACGCTTAAAAAAGCTACAAGAGCGTCGCCACGAACTCGAACCCCAAGAGTACATGGAGCAATTAACCGAAATTCACCAAGATCTGATGAAACTCGGCCAGTGGTGGAAAGGCATTGAGGATCGGGTCTTTTAGCCGTTAAGGATACCATGCTCAATGAAGCTCAACAACATGAAATCCAATAGTTTTCCCCATCGAGTCATCCAATTAATAAGTCTTCTTCAGAATAGCGAATTACCTTGGGTTTTGTATTTTGATAAAATGAAGCCATCAGTAACAAAATCCCGACCCGACCAATATACATAATTAAAATGATAACCAACTTAGCAAACTGAGATAGACTCGCCGTAATTCCTGTAGATAAACCAACGGTAGCAAAAGCAGAAACGACTTCAAAAAGAATAGGTAAAAAATCGATGCCTTGAGAACCCACACTAACTAAGATTGTGCCACAAATAATTACAAACAAAGAAGCAACGATTACCCCTACTGCCTTAATCAATAAAATATTGGGAATTTGGCGCTTGTAACATAACACTTCTTCGCGCTCTTGCAAAGCGGCTCTGGTGGCACTGAGTAATATTCTAAACGTGGTGGTTTTAATTCCTCCTCCGGTACTGCCGGGACTAGCACCAATAAACATTAAGAGAATGGTAATAAACAAGGAAGTTGTGGTCATTTTACCAATATCAATGGTATTAAATCCAGCCGTTCTCGTGGTCACCGACTGGAACCAAGCTGCCAGAATTTTTTCCCATAAATTCAGGGGTTCTAAGGTTGCTGGGTTATAAAACTCTGTCTGTAAGAAGGCGAGTGTACCGATCAGTAATAAGGCAATTGTGGTACTGGTGACAATCTTGAAATGCAAAGAAAAATTAAACCCTTGATTGCGCTTAATGACACGGCGATAAAACCAAGTATATAACTCCATAATCACTTGATAGCCAATGCCCCCAACGATGATTAAGGCAGTAATCACAGCTACTAAGGGGGTGGATGTGGCATAGGAAGAGAGGCTATCACTAAACAAGCTAAATCCGGCATTATTAAAGGCACTAACACTGTGAAAAACGGCTAACCAGAATCCTTGAGCATCGCCATAATCGGATTGAAAAACTTGCCATAAGCAGAAAATACCGGTAATCTCACAAATTAAGGTGACGGCAATAATCGATCGCACCAACTGCCCTACCCCTTCCATCCCTTGGGTATCTAGGGATTGCTGAATGGCGAGTTTATCCCTCAAGCCTAATTGTCGCCCTAACAATAATAGTAGAAAGGTAGTTGCGGTCATGTAGCCTAAGCCACCCACTTGACAGAGCAAGCACAGGAATAATTGTCCCCAAAAGGAGTAGAATTTCCCCACATCGACGATAGATAATCCGGTGACGCAGACGGAGGAGGTGGAGGTAAATAGGGCCTTCATTACATAATCTAGGGGCCCGTCAATGGTGGTAACACCCTCTGGGGTAATAGCAAAGGGTAACATTAATAAAAATGTACCGATCGCAATGACGGCTAAGAAACCAAGACAAATGGTACGCGCGACACTCATATCAATTAACAATTAACAATTAACTATTCCCGAATTGGCTTGTTGCAATCGCTCTTTAACTCTCAGGGCTTTTTGCTTTATGATACAAATATTAACTTGATATTAAGGATTTTTGTGACCCGATCGCCCCCCAACTATGCGTCCGATCCATTTTACCGCTCTGCACCAGGTCTTGCGTTGGAAGATTGCCCAGACTAAGCCAGCAGAGATCAAGCTGGCGAGAACGGCGATGATAAAGGGATGGAGGCGATCGCCGTGATGCTCTTGCCAGGGAAATGTCCAGGGTTCCTGGAAGATGAGGGTGGAGGTGGATGCAACGATCGCACCCACGGCGATTCCCATACCAATAGCCTGAATTTGGTCTTGGAGTTGTTGGTTTTGTTCCTGTAAACTGCGATCGCGTTGCGTTTGCTCAATCTCCACAATCCCACGAATCGAGGCAATAGCTTTATCCGCTAAACTGGAACCCTCCACAAAATAGTTAATTTCGTCAGCGATACGAGTTTGAAAATAGGGAGCAGTAACACAGGTAAACTCGCGGAAAAACTCCAGTTCCTCCGGTTGCACAGCATGATCCTTATCCTGGAGTTGGCGAAGAATCGCCCCTAACGTCACTTCGTAATTTTTGGTATTGATGGCGATCGTATTTCGGTTATGCTTGTAATTCCGCAACAACCGCGCATATTCCAAATCCAACGCCGCCAATTCCTTTAACACCGTTTTCAGGTTTTTTAACTGCTCATTGCTTAACTCTATATCCTTGGGTTTCTGCACCAATAAATATCGAAAATCCTTGACTTGTTTCTCTAAATCTGTATATTCAGCATAGATTTTTCTATACAGCAAGCGGCTATCTCGATAAGCCGATAAAATCTTATTGCGATAGTAAAATAAATCGATAAATTGCCGATAAGCCGCCACAAACTTTTTACTCGGTAACTCTTCCCGAAACAACCAAATTAACACATGAGCGGTAACATCCGGTTCCCCGTGGGAGTCAAAATCCAAAATTTGCCCGCCAAACTCAAAAATCGGGCTGCCAAACAATTCCCCCATTTTGTGCAAAGGTGGACGGTTTTTTGATTCGGGAATCAACTGCCTTAAACACCGTTGGACAAACTCTGTTACACTTGCCTCCGATGGCTCTTGATATTCCTGGGGGAGAAACGCCGTCAACAACAGGGTTTGTCCTAATGAACTTTGGACAAACTCCGGCAAAAATATCCTTTGCTGATTGACTTGCTGGTTCAAATTTCGCCAGAAAGAAATCTCTACATCAGCAGTTTTTTCCCCGTTGACTTCCTCATCTCGCCGGAAATTCACCGTTAAGCTATAACTATCATACAACCGATGGGCAAATATTCTCCCAGTAATTTCTAGGTCATTATCGGCGAGTTTACCCTGTAACTTCACCGACTTATCGGGATAGAGATTCACCACCGCCCCCACAGGTTCTGATTTTTCCTCCGGATGATGATAACCATAGAGTTTAAGCCGTTCCTCAAACCCTAAATTTTCCAGTATTTCATCACCCTTTTGCCACAAAAAATGTGGATTTGGGGCGGTGGAATCGGTTTTACCCGTTAATCCTCGCCACAGATGAAAGGCAAACAGATGTAAATTAGGAGCATAAACCCGGTTGGCTATTGATTCTTTCCGATCCATGTTGTTAAACTTTGGCGAACATAGAGAAACAGAGACATTTTGGGAGCAGATGAACCCGGAGCAATGAGAATCACCTCAGCCACAGTCGTTTCTCCTGATTCGATGATTTGGAAATTGGGAATCGTGTACTGCATTTCCTGGTTATTTGGCTCCTCAATTTCACCCACTTGTCCGCGCAGTTTGGCAAGAGCATTTTCAAAAGCAAGAGCATTTTCAAAAGTTGTTAGCTCTTGGGGAAATTGCTGCATCCAAGTAATAATTTTTGCCGCCGCTTCCTCTGTATCTGTTTCCGGGAGACTTACCAACTCCGTGGCTAATTGCTGGACTGATTGATAGGCTGTTTTGGGTAATATGGAAGGTTCCGTTTCCAGCAGTTGCGCTAACATGAGCAGGGTTTCGGTTGAGTCTTTCATAATTATCCCGTCTTTAGAGCCTTTTTGAACCACTAAATTTATGTATTATAACAGAAAATGTCGGGTGGGCCATGCCCAAAGTGATTATCTAAACCGATAATTTTCGGGGACATTGCCCACCCGACAATTGACTCTTGGCAGGGCGAAGCATTCGGGTCATAAATTCTCGGTTTGTCGCGAGAGATTCTCCGCCCGAATGCTTCGCCCCTACAGATGCTTGGTGTTCATTTTCGATATTATTGCAGATTGCTGATTGCGTACTCGCAATATATGGCTAAACTAACATTATTCACCGTGCATTTTCACTATATCACAGAATGGGTCAATTTTATACACCACCAAAAAATTAAACGCCAATGGCACAAAATGCTCCCCAATGTATTGGGTGTTGATAGGGTTGATAGTCAGGCTGCTTGAAACCTAAATAGAGATTCTCCCGCAGCTTTTTTTTAGCCGGGGCAGTTAAATCTTCAGCCGGGGGGTTTAACCACTCAGTTAACTTCTGTTTCGTCACCGTTCTCATCCACTGTTGCGCCTGCTTTAAAGCCAGAGCAATCGAGGGTTGAGTCTGCATTTCCTCATAAAATTTTACCATTAAAATCGCCGTGGATAAGTCATTCACTGCCCAGAGGCTGCAAATCACGTTGGTGGCTCCGGCATAGAGGAAACCCAGTCCTAAACTGATGTATTCTTCTAACTGTGGGGAAAAGTCCATTAACCCGGTTTCGCACGCGGAGAGAATCACTAAGCGACAGGTGGGTAAATCAAGCTGGAATAATTCCCCCAAGGTGTAACATAAGGTTAAATCCAGGGTTTTACCTTTGCGCCAGGGAATATATCGAGTATTGGCGGTTAATTCTTCCCTTGATTGTTCCCTGGGTGATGATTCCGGTTGCCCGTCTTTATGTTTTACCACCGCTCCCGCTAAGACTAAAGGAGATAGTAAGGGACTGGCAAAGTTAAACGCCCCATGTCCGGCAAAATGGACATATTCTGCCTCGCGCAAATCCTTGACGGTGTTGGGTTCCTGGAGGGCGGTTTTGCTGGCTTGCTGGCGGGCGAGATGGCGGGGAGTGGTGGGGAATTTTGGTAAAATTGCCTCTACTTCTAAGTCGGCATAAGCTAAATCTTCCGTGGGATTTTGGATAGCAAAGAGGCGCTGGCTTGAGGTGGTTTTGCGGTTGCGGCGGGATACTTTTTGCAAAAATTGACAACTGGGGGCATATTTTACCCCATCGGCAAATTTATCCATTAAATATGGCGGGTTGCTGCTGTTGTCCAGGGGTAAAATATGCAGGGGAAATAGGTGCAAGTCCCGATAGGGCACTAAAATCAGTTGGCGATATTTGTCCGTCAGGGGGGCAATCAGTTCTGATATATGCAGGATATCCGCGAGACGATGCAGGTAGTGATTAAATTGCTCTTCCCAGTCGGATTTTTTCTGGGCATAGGTGTCGAGATAGGTTTGGCGGAGTTCTTGTAATTGGGTATAGGCTTCTGGGGTGGAAATCCACACTGAGATCCCCCCTGCCCCCCTTTCCAAGGGGGGTTCTGAGTCTCTTAGCCCCCCCTTTTTAAGGGGGGGTTGGGGGGGATCTCCACCCGTCACCACAAAGGCATAAATCTGCTCGCGGGTACAATACCACTCAATTAGGGCAGTATGTTCGTCCAGTAAACCCTGAATCTCAGAAAATTTGATGGGTTCCACTCGCTGCGTCAGGGAAAAAGTGGGGTCATAGGTTTTGATGATATCCAGGAGTTTGTTTAACTTTTGTTCTGCCTTTTGATATTCTTGGCGAATCGTCTCAATGGCATCAGGAGTCAAACCACTACTGCTGCTGCCCCGTTGCCCCAGAGAGATCCCCCCTGCCCCCCTTTCTAAGGGGGGTTCTGAGTTTTCTTGCCCCCCCTTTTGAAGGGGAGGTTGGGGACGATCCAAAGTTTCCAACAATTGCTGTTTGGCAGTGACTTCCCGACGCAGGGTATCCAGTTGGGTGAGGATTTCTGGGGGAATATCGCCTTTGGGATAGAGTTCCCGGTTTGCCAGAAGTTCGATGAGGTTGCGGGATTTGCTGCGTTCCACACTGGCTAAGGCTCTACCGATATCGCCGCTATTGATGCAGGCTTGTACCAGTTTCTCATAAACTCCGATTTGAGCGGTGCGGCGTTTTTGTTTTTCCTGGTTGGATGCGGCGAAAGTGCAACTGGTTTCTACGGCGGTGATGGCTGCTTCATAGCCATAGATGGCAGTTTCCCAGTCTTGAGTATCAAAGGCGGTATCGCCTAAGTTCCGAGCGAGACGTAAGGCTTCTACAGGGAATCGGTTTGGGGGACAAGCGGCTAAACCCGCCCTCCATGCGAGGAGAGCTTCGGGGATTTGGTTTAACCCTTTATAGACAAATGCCATACTATTGTAACTGTAGGCCATCCCGGAGCGATCGCCCAATTCGGTTTCAATTGCCAAGCATTGCTGAAACAGACGCTCCGCCTCATCCCAGTTGCCGCGATTTCGCTGGATATCTCCCAACAGTCCCCAAGAGGTTGCCATCCCCGCGCGATCGCCCAATTCGGTTCTCAATGCCAAAGATTGCTGATACAGACGCTCCGCCTCATCCCAGTTGCCGCGATTTCGCTGGATATCTCCCAACAGTCCCCAAGAGGTTGCCATCCCCGCGCGATCGCCCAATTCGGTTCTCAATGCCAAAGATTGCTGATACAGACGCTCCGCCTCATCCCAGTTGCCGCGATTTCGCTGGATATCTCCCAACACTCCCCAAGAGGTTGCCATCCCCGCGCGATCGCCCAATTCGGTACTCAATGCCAAAGATTGCTGATACAGACGCTCCGCCTCATCCCAGTTGCCGCGATTTCGCTGGATATCTCCCAACACTCCCCAAGAGGTTGCCATCCCCGCGCGATCGCCCAATTCGGTTCTCAATGCCAAACATTGCTGATACAGACGCTCCGCCTCATCCCAGTTGCCGCGATTTCGCTGGATATCTCCCAACAGTCCCCAAGAGGTTGCCATCCCCGCGCGATCGCCCAATTCGGTTCTCAATGCCAAAGATTGCTGATACAGACGCTCCGCCTCATCCCAGTTGCCGCGATTTCGCTGGATATCTCCCAACAGTCCCCAAGAGGATGCCATCCCCGCGCGATCGCCCAATTCGGTTCTCAATGCCAAACATTGCTGATACAGACGCTCCGCCTCATCCCAGTTGCCGCGATTTCGCTGGATATCTCCCAACACTCCCCAAGAGGATGCCATCCCGGAGCGATCGCCCAATTCGGTTTCAATTGCCAAACATTGCTGATACAGACGCTCCGCCTCATCCCAGTTGCCGCGAAGTTTCTGGATATCTCCCAACACTCCCCAAACGGCTGCCATACCGGAGCGATCGCCCAATTCGGTTCTCAATGCCAAAGATTGCTGATACAGACGCTCCGCCTCATCCCAGTTGCCGCGATTTCGCTGAACAGAACCTAACTGTCCCCAACATAAAGCGATGTTAGCCTTATCCCCGATTGCTTCATACAATGCGAGAGACTGTTGCAAAGATTCCCAGGCTTGGGAATATTCAGAATGTTCATACTGTTGAAAACCCTGCTGCAATAGAGCATCTGCTGTCAGTTTTATTTCTAGCCGTGGCAACTCATAATTAGCCGTTTCTATTTTTTGGGCAAAATTCCGCAACCACCCGGCATTCCCCCGCCCCTGTTGTGCCCTCTTGTCTGCTTCTGCACGCATCACCTGCACCAACCCCGCATCCACCAGTTCCGGATTAGCACTCAATATCGCCACTTCCTCCCCACTGTCACAGTCGAGGAGTTCTTGAATCAGGGAGAGATAGGCTTGCGCTCGTTGTTCATCCATCGCCACGCACCGGGTAGGATCTGCCACTCTGATTTTACCCCACCAGCCAGAAACCGGGTTGCTTCCACCGACTCGTTTTTCAAAAAACTTGTCCCAGAAACCCGGTTTCTTTCCCTCCACGAGCGACCTAGGAGACATGGTGGGTTCGTGCGGGTTTACTTGCAATAGTTGTCAGTCTACAAGATTTGGGTATAACCCGCCCCTACAATTACAGCGCAAAGCGCTGTATTTTTCACCATAGGGAGTAGTTTCGATGAGTTCAGCAGGTTGAGTGAGGACTTGGGTTCTTAAATCTTGTTCGAGTTGTTGCCAGTTCTCTATTTCTAGGGTGAGCATCATCAGAAGTTAACCGGGGGCGTTTTGGCGCTGTTTAATGTTCTCTAAACTCCCGGTGGGAATGGCTGCAATCAGTTGGCGGGTGTATTCTTGGCTGGGATGGTTGTAAATTTGCTCAGAGGGGCCAATTTCTTCTACTTTACCGCGATTCATAACCATGATGCGATCGCTCATAAACTTGACTACGCTTAAGTCATGGGAAATGAAAATATAGGTTAGGTTAAACTCGTCTTGTAGCTCTTTCAACAGGTTCAACACCTGCGCTTGTACCGAGACATCTAACGCAGACACGGACTCATCACAAATAATAAACTTAGGATTCAACGCCAGAGCGCGGGCAATACAGACCCTTTGGCGCTGTCCTCCAGAAAACTCATGGGGATAGCGACTCATCCAACTGGGATCGAGGCCTACCCTCTCTAAAAGATACCGCACGCGGTCGCGCCAGCGAAACGGAGTTTTATCGCGTCGTTTAGACCCAGATTCCAACTCCTGATGAATCACCAACGGCTCCATCACTGCATCCCCAATAGACATCCTCGGATCTAAAGAGCTATAGGGGTCTTGAAACACAATCTGCATTTGTCGGCGAAAGTAGCGCAAAGCCTTAGTGCTTAAAGATTGCAGTTCTTCACCTTCAAAGGCTATCATCCCACCCATGGAAGGAACCAACTGTAAGAGCGTCCGCGCTAGGGTGGTTTTGCCACAACCGGATTCTCCGACTAAGCCTAATGTTTCCCCCGGATAGACTTCAAAGGATACCCCATTGACCGCCATGGTATAGCGTTGGGTTTGTCCCCAGATGCCTTTCCTGGGAAAGCCCACTTTCAGGTCTTTCACCACCATGAGGGGGGATTGTTGATAGAGTTTTTCTAGGCGCTGTTCGACTTCCTGGGGATTAATTTCGGTAACTTTTGTGACACTTTCAGCAGACTTTTGTTCCAGAAAATCAGCCACGGTGGGCAAGTATTTTAAGCGTAAATCGGGTCGAGGGCGACAGGCTAAGAGACCTTGGGTGTAGGGATGTTGGGGGCGGGAAAAAATATCGAGAACGGAGCCAGATTCAACGATTTGCCCTTGATACATGACTACCACATTGTCGGCGATTTCAGCGATTACGCTTAAGTCATGGGTAATAAAAATCAGAGACATGCCCCTAGCTTTTTGCAAGTCCCGCAGGAGATTCAGGATCGTGGCTTGCACGGTAACATCTAAGGCTGTGGTGGGTTCATCGGCAAGTAATAGGGTAGGGTTGCAAGAGATGGCCATGGCAATCATCACCCGTTGCAATTGGCCGCCGGAGAGTTCATGGGGATAGCGATCGAGGATGGCTTGTTTGTGGCGATTGATTGCAGATTGCCGTTGGCGATCGCCGGGTGGCTCCGTAAATTCACCGACTATTTGTGGTTCTAAAATCTCATCCTTGGGCAACAATTGCACCTCTTGCAACAGAGCGATCGCCTGTCGTCTGGCTTCTGAAGGGGAAATCGATTGATGAAATCGTAGGGCTTCAATCAATTGAAAGCCAATCGTATACACCGGATTTAAGGAACTCATCGGTTCCTGAAAAATCATCGAGATTTGGCTTCCCCGATACCGTTGCATCTGTTGTGGGGAAAGATCCCGCAAATTCAGGCGATCGCCCTCCGGAGGATGAAACCAAATCTCACCACTAGCGATATTTCCCGGAGGTTGGGGAATCAGATCCATAATCGCCAGGGAAGTCACCGATTTTCCCGATCCCGATTCTCCCACAATGCCTAGGGTTTGTCCTCGCTTGACTGAGAAAGTAATGCGATCGACCGCTTGAATCACTTTTTCATCCGTCTTGAATTCAACTGTGAGGTTACAAACATCTAATACCGAGTCATTCATGGAGATGGTCGCTGACAAATAAGGGTAATTGGGGAGTAAAACAGTTAATCCACTGACAAATACAGGTATTTTATCCCAATCCCTACGGATTAGGATTAATCGCCTGTTGATTAGCGGCGATCGCCTCTGCATAGCGACCTAATTTTTGCAATGCGACCCCTTGATTAATCCAAGCATCCTGAAAATCCGGTTGCAGATCGGTTGCTCGACTCCAGCTTTTTAGAGCATCTTCCCATCGATCTAAGGCAGCTAAGACAATCCCTCGATTAAACCAGGTTTGTACATCCTCCGGTTGCAGTGCCAGGGTTTGGTCAAAACAACTGAGGGCTTCTTCAAATCGATTGAGTTTGACCCCTAGAACGATGCCTTTATTATGCCAAGTTTCGAGATCTTTAGGATTTAATTCTAGCGCTCTGTCCCAACTGGCGATCGCCTGTTCATAATCTTCAAGATCAAAGAATACATTGCCGCGATTTGCCCAAGCTAGATCGGCATTCGGGTTTAATTCTAAGGCATGGTCATAGGCGGCGATCGCCTCTTCATGGCGGCCCAAGTTCATCAGCGCATTCCCGCGATTAATGGCTGCGCGATCGTGATTGGGGTCTAGTTCCAGGGTGCGATCGAAGGCTTCTAAGGCCTTTTGATCGGCTTCATCGAGTAATTGTTTACCGCGATCGAACCAAACTTGAGGATTATCCTCATCTAAAGCCATTTTAGGACTGGCGGGTTGTAACTGTTCCCCAATTGCTTGAGCCACTGCTCCCAATTCACCACAACCGACTTCCCCTAAGCGGAGCAGGCGCTGTGCCAATTCTTCATTGGGTTCTGAACTTTGGGTGACTTTTTGGCCAAAGCGTTTTAACCAAGCGATCCATTGCTCTTCTGAATAGTCCTGTTTTAACTTTTCCCATTCTTGAAGGACTTGGCTTTTCCCCCGATCCACACCCTCTAGAAAGGACATAAACTGCATTTCATAGTCCGTATCTGTCGGCTCAGTCGTTGGGGTATTAGTTGAGGAGCTAGGGGAGGAAGAGAATAAACCCTTAAACCACTGCCAAACTTGATTCAACCAGCGCCGAAGTTGTCTGAACATCTCCCCATCCTCTTGTCATTTTACTGTTCCATTTTAAAGTTGGTTGGGGTCGATGCCGAGTTCTTGCAGTTTAGCAAATGCGCGATCGCGCTCTTGTTGAATGCGATCGCGCTCTTCCATCACCTCCTCTGGGTCTTGGAACGGTTCCCCATTCGGATAAAATACCGCTAAATCCTCCCCCAACCACTCAAAACGGATTTGTAACAAGGGCGAATTCCAGGGTAAATTCAGAGGCGTAATTAACCTAAACTCTTCCCCTTCACTCCCCCGTACAAATCCCCAAAAATCACGGGATTCTGGGTCATAAAAAAACATCTCCAGCACCCCATATTTTTGATAAAACCTTTGTTTCGCCATCATTTCATTACGGGAATTACTGGGGGATAAAATCTCAAACACCACTTGAGGAGCAATATTATCTTCCTCCCATTGTTTATAGCTTTTGCGATCGCCCCCAGGTCGGCCAAAAACCACCATCGCATCCGGAGCTTGCACGGGAACCGGAGGAGCTTCCACCTGGACGGGATACCAGAATAAATCGCCAGCCACAAAAACATTTTGGTTAGCAAATAAGCGCCTTAAATTGCTCACCAAGCGAACAATCCAGCGATATTGAACCGTATTTTCAGCCATAGGTAATCCATCAGTTTCTGGATAGAGAGTTTGGGGGATAGGGGGAGTTTGAACCATGGGATTCGGAGTCTCAGTTATGGAAGATACAGCAGTTTTCTTGCTCTATGGGGTATTCAGTCTAATTCCGATCGTCGGCTGATTTAATGAAAAAATCCTAAGTCAATTGCGATCTCTAAATTGCTCCAGTAACTCTTGCCGAGACTTTTGCAACATCAAGGAAAACACTTCTTCAGTCGGCAAAGCGACCAGTTTGGGTACAATCTCCTCTAATTCAGAGTCAATGGTCTGAAAACGCAACCTCATCAAGTTTTCCACCGTTTTTCGGCGCTCTTGTTCAATACCTTGTTCAATACCTTGTTGTAAAACCGTTTTTCTCGCCTGTTCCAGTAATTCTCGGTATAAAGGTGATGCTTCTAGTACCGACATATCCCACCTCAGAATTTGTTTAACTAGATTGGTGTCCAATACAAAATTAGCAAAAAAACCGAGCAACGTCTCGAAGTCTTGCAACTGTTCATCGGCTCTCAAAATTCGCACCGCTTCTTGCACCACGAGTTCTTGGTTACCATCTTTGAGCAAGGGCACAAAGGGAATCAGGGGGCGAATGGGAGGGTTGAGAACCGTTTGCACTTCGATTTCCCAAAGATTGATGACTTTGTATTCTCGTAGTGCCTGCAAACCCCCAAATTCCGATTCGTAACGAGTGGGAATGGGTTGCTTTCCGTCGGGTTTGAGCAGATTGACTAATACCGGGTATACAGGAAGTTGGTATTTCTCTTCGGCGAGGGCGGCATAGGCTTGCATCCGCCTGGGCATTTGAGCGTTGTAGTACAGTTGCAACTCATTGACGACGAGAAATTCTCCCTGTTGGGGAGACCGGACTCTCAATAAAACATCAGTTTGGCGGCTCACCCATTCAAAGCTGGTGGACTCCATACCAATGTACTGGAGGTCAGGCATTTGTGTTACCCATTCTACCCAGCGATCGGGATTCAATCCAATCAAGCGTTTGCTGCCAATATCTGCGGGTTTGGCCATTCTTCTAAATAATTAGTAAATAACTTAAACACCGGCAGAGGAGCTAAAGATCGAGCGATCGCCAGTTCCCCTACCGGTGCTTAGAAAAAAAAGGATTCAGAATTTAGAATAATCCCAAGGTCAGAGATTTATCGATGGGGAAAGCAGCTCCAACACCTAACCATAGGGTAACCAGGGTTCCAAACAGGAACACCGCAGTTGCCACAGGACGACGGAACGGATTTTGGAACTTGTTCACGCTTTCGATAAAAGGAACTAGGATTAAGCCAAGGGGAACGGAAGCCATCATGACAACACCCAACAGTTTATTGGGAACCGTTCTCAGGATTTGGAATACGGGATAGAAGTACCACTCTGGCAAAATTTCCAGAGGAGTAGCGAAGGGATCGGCAGGTTCGCCGATAAAGGCGGGATCGAGTACCGCTAAGGCAACGATACAGCCGAGGGTTCCCACAATTACAACGGGGAAAGTATACAGCAGGTCATTGGGCCAAGCGGGTTCACCATAGTAATTATGGCCCATGCCTTGGGCGAGTTTTTCCCGGAGCTTGGGATCGGATAAGGTGGGTGGCTTTTGAATGGACATAGTTCAACAAATGAGTAAATGGGATGATTATATCGAGGCAGTTGGGAGTGGGCAGTCGGGGGTAATCTCCAGGTGGAGCGTCCCCCCATTCCCCCATCACCTAGTGTTGGGCGCTTTACAAGGGGCCAGAGATCCCTTGTTTACGAATCATTAAGAAGTGAGCCAACATGAAGACGGCGATCGACCAAGGAAGGACGAAAATATGAAGGCTATAGAAGCGGGTTAGGGTGGCTTGACCTACACTTTCACCACCTCGCATCAGTTCAACTACGAGGTCTCCAACCACAGGAACAGCAGCAGGAACACCACTTACGATTTTAACGGCCCAATATCCGACCTGATCCCAAGGTAGAGAATAGCCGGTGACTCCGAAGGTTACGGTGATGACCGCTAGGACAACTCCGGTTACCCAAGTTAGCTCGCGGGGTTTTTTGAAGCCTCCGGTAAGGTAAACTCGGAAGATGTGCAAAATCATCATCAGTACCATCATACTGGCAGACCAACGGTGGATGGAGCGGATTAACCATCCAAAGCTGACTTCATTCATGATGTATTGAATGGAGCTGAAGGCTTCAGCTACCGTGGGTTTGTAGTAGAAGGTCATGGCGAATCCCGTGGCAAACTGGATTAGGAAGCACACGAGGGTAATTCCACCGAGACAGTAGAAGATATTAACGTGAGGAGGGACGTATTTACTGGTGATGTCGTCGGAGATGGCTTGGATCTCCAAACGTTCTTGAAACCATTGAAAGGTTTTTGAGTCTCTTACCTGCTTGGTAAACATGCGGTTAACGATCCTATCAAAGATTAATGCGCTCTTATAGAAATGTAACATAGCCAAAGTAATGATAAAACAGGTGATGGTAAAGCGATTTTTTGGGGTGGTATGTTTTCTGGTTTTGTATCTGGCGATCGCCCTTGGGGGTTGGATCTCCCCGGCCTATGCTCTGACTCAAGAACAGAAGCTCTATAATGAGGTCTGGCGCATTGTGAATCGGTCTTATTTGGATGAGACCTTTAATCATCAAAATTGGTGGTTTGTGCGCCAGAAGGCTCTGAAAAAGCCGCTCAGGACTCGTGAGGAGACCTACGCGGCCATTGACCAAATGCTCAAGAGTTTAGATGATCCCTTTACCCGGTTTTTACCTCCAGAATCCTATCGCAGCTTGCAGGTGACGACTTCGGGAGAGTTGAGTGGCGTAGGTTTACAAATTGCTTTGGATGCTCAAACGGGTCTGTTGACGGTGATTGCACCGATCGCCGGATCGCCCGCAGAAATGGCCGGACTTCAGCCGCGCGATCGCATCATAGCCATTGATGGCGTTCCCACCCATGAGTTAACTATTGAAGAGGCCGCTAACCGGATGCGGGGCCCCAGAGGAACGGTAGTCACCTTAACCATTGAACGCGATCGCCAAGAGCAGGAGACCTTGGAGATTACCCGCGACCATATTACCCTAAATCCGGTGGTTGCCGATTTGCGCTCCATCGACTCCCAATCTGCCTCAATTCCCATTGGCTATATGCGCTTAACCCAGTTTAATGCTTATGCCTCCCAAGAACTCGGCCAGGCGATCGCCCGTTTAGAAGAACAAGGAGCCGCAGGCTATATCCTCGATTTACGCAATAATCCAGGCGGATTATTAACCGCAGGCATTGAAATTGCTCGTCAATGGATCGATCGCGGTACGATTGTTTATGTGGTTAACCGTCAAGGAGTTTTAGAAAGCTTTGAGGCCACTGGATCGGCGCTGACTGACGATCCGCTCGTGGTTTTGGTCAATCATGGAACCGCTAGTGCCAGTGAAATTCTTGCTGGGGCCCTCCAAGATAATGATCGCGCTCAATTACTGGGCGAAACCACCTTTGGTAAGGGGTTAATTCAATCTTTATTTGATTTATCCGATGGTTCTGGGTTAGCCGTAACCATTGCCAAGTATGAAACCCCCGATCATCATGATATTAATCAGTTGGGCATTAAACCCGATCGAGTCGTTCCCATGCAGGCGATCGCCCGGAATCAAATCGCCACCGCTTCCGATCCCCAATATCAAGCTGCCCTAGAACTGCTCGCCCAACAAACCCACAGTTAAACTCTCCAAAGCGAGTTAATCGCGTTTACATAATCTGAACCATTTGGGTGCTTGTCCATGGATAAACAAACCCTTTTAGACTGTTATCGGGGAGGAGAACGAGATTTTCGCGGTCTGGATTTAGCTGGGATCGATCTCAGTTACACCGATTTAAGTGGTATTGATTTAAGTCAGAGTAATCTGGCCCGCGCCAATCTCTTTCATGTTAACTTTTCCCATGCTAATCTCAGCCACTCTAATCTGACCCATGCCGATTTGAGCTGTGCAAATTTGTTTTTGGCCTTGCTCAGTGGCTCGAATTTGACCCTAGCAAATCTCAGTAGTGCCTATTTATTTAATATTAGTTTGTCCCATGCCGATTTAAGTGGGGCAAATTTGATTTTTGCTAACTTAGTGCAAGCTGATTTGAACGGAGCTTGCTTACTTCAGGCTTCTTTGGCTCAGGCTAATTTAAGTGGGGCTAATTTAAGTGGGGCAGATTTAAGTCGCGCCAATGTCAGTGGAGCGAACTTAATTAAAGCAGACTTAAGTGAAGCCAATTTAAATCAGACCAACTTAGGACGCTGTAATGCCGCCTATGCCATTTTTCGTAGCACCAATTTGAATGATACGAATTTAACCGATACCCATTTGGTTCATGCGGAAGGTTTAGATCGATCTTTCAATGAGCCAGAAATTTCCCCCTATCAGTGGCAAGGCTTAGAATTTTTTTCTCAGGCTGAATTAGAAATTGCCCAAGCTCTACACCGAGAAAAAGTCTTATTTTATCCCCATGTGCGAACCATTTTAGATGGACAACTAGAGCATAGTCCTTATTTTTTGGTCATTGATCGAGGTAAATGTGGAATATTGCAAATTGACTCTGAATCGGGCTATCTCGATCTCAAACGCGATCGCCTATTGTATCAAAATGGCATAGTCCTCATTGACTCCTATGGGATGGCGCAATGCCAAAAGAACCCCCAAAAAGTTGTCCAAGAATTTCTCCAGCGTCTGAGAACTCTAGATTAACGGTTTGGGTTTCTGTTGTAGTGACCTAGGTTCAGAGGTATGATGGACTTTTCAATCCGATTTTAATATTAATTTAACCGATGAAACGCCGTAGACTCTTAGCCTATACAACCACAGGAGCAGCTACCACCTTAGCTCTGGCGGCTTGTAGCGCCCAAACCACCTCACCCCAGACGAGCAGCAGTCCTACCAGTAGCGCTCTCCCCAACATTCGGTGGAAAATGGCCACCAGTTGGCCCACCTCCCTAGAAACCCTCTATGGGTCAGCTAAAATGGTAGCCGAAAAAGTCGAAGCTATCACCGATGGCCGGTTTATCATCGAAGTCTTTGCGGCTGGGGAAATTGTCCCCGGACTGCAAGTTTTAGATGCCGTGCAAGCGGGAACTGTCGAATGTGGCCATAGTGCTAGTTATTACTATATCGGTAAAAATTCTGCCCTAGTTTTTGGGACTACTGTTCCCTTCGGTCTCAATGCTCAACAGCAAAATGCCTGGCTCTACTATGGCGGTGGCTTAGAGATGATGAATAAGCTCTATGCCGATTTTAATGTGATTGCCTTTCCTGCGGGCAATAGTGGGGTACAAATGGGGGGTTGGTTTAAGCGTCAGGTGAATAGCGTCGCTGACTTAAATGGCCTCAAAATGAGAATTCCTGGCTTTGGGGGCAAAGTCTTAGCCAGTTTAGGGGTAAATGTGCAAGTCTTACCTGGAGGCGAAATTTTCCTCGCTCTAGAGCGGGGGGCGATTGATGCAGCCGAATGGGTGGGCCCCTATGATGATGAAAAGTTAGGCTTGAATAAAGCGGCCCAATATTATTATTATCCTGGTTGGTGGGAACCCGGCTCTACGTTTGAGTTACAGGTAAATTTAAACCAGTGGAATCAGTTGCCGAAAGAATACCAAGATGTTCTCAAAAGCGCCACGGCTGATACTAATATTCATTGTTTAGCTCGCTATGATACCCTCAATCCGCAGGCATTGAAACGGCTTCGGGATGGAGGCACACAGTTACAGCCTTTCAGCCCGGAAATTTTAACGGCTTGTCGTACAGCCACTCAGGAGTTGTTAACCCAAGAAGCGAATAGCAATGCGGCTTTTAAGGAGATTTATGAGTCTTGGCAACAGTTCCAAGCTGATATTTTTGGTTGGCACGCTGTGAGTGAGTTGGCTTACTCTAGTTTTGCGATTAATCAGTCATAGTCAATGTAAATAACAGTGAGACATTTTTGTAGGGGCGGGTTTGAAACCCGCCCCTACTAGATTAATTGACCAATTCACCATCGCGGAAGCGTCCAGAGGTGCGTTGACCATTGGGAGCAATGATTACACCCTGTCCATGGGGAATGCCACCGCGTAATTCTCCTTCGTATCTTGTGCCATCAGGAAAGACGCATTGAACATTCGCATCTAATCCTTCATTGTAAAACCGACCTTGGCAACGGGTTCCATCCGGACGAATCAGCGTACCTTGACCAAAAGGTTGACCGGCAAAAAATTCCCCTTCATAGCGACTTTGATCGGGATAAACAAACCGTCCTCTACCATCTGGTTGACTACTGGTGACATTTGTACCAATGTTCGTTACTAATTCAAAGGTTCCTTCGTAGTATTGGCCATCGGGAAATACGGCCCGGCCAATCTTTAAAATTCCGTTTTCAAAGACTCCTTCTAGACGAGAATCGTCGGCTCTAAGAAAGACTCCTCGACCGTGGGGTTTACCGTTCAGAAATGTTCCTTGATAGCGATCGCCTTCTGCATAAACATAAACCCCTTGACCGTTGGGTAATCCGCCCCGAAGTTGCCCTTGATAATTATCTCCGTTGGGATAATTACATTTAGCGACCCCATCAGCAATGTCAGGGACGCAAGAGGGAATTAATTCTTCATCTGGAGTCCCCAGGGAATCTCCTCCCAATTGGGCGATCGCTCCCTCCGTCATCAGTGTTACACTCGCAAAGCTTAAACTCAAGGCAGCTAAACCCGAATATCCCAAGGTTTTTAAGCATCTCACCATAAGGTTTAGGCAGGATTGATTCTTGTTTATCAGTACCCCCATAATCTTACTCCCAGTCTAAAAGAATAGCGACCAATTGAGAGGCATCACGCCCCCCCAATACTACAGCTTTGACATTAGATCCTGTACGCGGAACCCGGAATTCCCGTTTTTGGTCAGGCTTGAGATTAGCGGTTACATTAATATCAATATCAGTAACAATTGTGCCAGTTCCCTTTTCCTGAAGTTGCAAGGTCAGGCGTTTAACCTCTAGATCTTCGTCGCCAATATTTTGCAGAGTTCCTGAAATCAGGAATCCACCTGAGATTTCCGTTAACTTCACATCTCCGAGTCGCACACCGCGAACCGTCGTTTCTACCGGCCCTCCTGCCGGTTGGGGAGGAGTTTCTGGGGGTAAAGGAGCAGCACCGACTGCACGAGCCACTTCTTGCCCAAACTCTTCTAAAATCACCACCGGTTCAGCCGGAGTATAAATATTAATATCTTTCACATACACCGAACCGCCGCCAATATATTCCCCAACGCCTACATACTGACTCTGTTCGCCAGGAGATTTAACAATGGCCTTCACCACCTGGCCCACTTGTACCACTGCCGACACTTCCACCGCTCTAGCCGTATTCGGAGGAGGTGGCCCCGGATTAAAGGGCACTTGAGCCACTACCGGTCGAAACCTTGGATTTATGCCTAAATTCGGTGGGGGTTCCACTTGGGGCAGTTCGGGTATGGAGAGAGGGGTAATTTTAGGGATCGCTGGTACTGCTGCTCTCGTCCTTGAACCGCCACGGACACCGGAACCTGAACCACCTCCCCCAGCCGCATTATTCGGGGGCGTTGGCGGTGGGGGCGCGACAATCTCGATCGCTGGCAAACCTCCTGCTGGCCCCCCTTCTCCCGTGCCAGAACCTTCCGCAACTCCTGTACCAGAACCCCCCGTAACGATAATCCCCGGAGGATTAAAAGGGTCTTTTTTCCCCGTGGTATTACCCACTGACTGAACGCGCTGTTCGGCATTGGTGGATTGTTCCAGAGCGGATTGGGGGGGAGGGGGCGCTGGCGGTTCTTCGGCCTTGGGTTCTTCTTCTGGAAATACTTCTGCTGGGGTGGTTTGGGGGGCAGCCGCTACGGGTTCCGGTGGGGGCGCTTCAGCGGCCGGGTCTTCTCCTCCCCCACCGAAGAAACCACAACTGGATAAGCCTAGCGTTAAGACGCTCAGAAATAGGAGTAAGAACGATGGACGCATGGAAAACCCCCCACGATTTAGCACGATTAGCTGGCGATTTGAGTTACTGGGTTAATGGTACTGCCATTTTAGGCTGATTTTTAGGGAACGACCAGAATTAAAGATCCCCCCTGACCCCCCTTAAAAAAGGGGGGAATCAAGAAAGTCCCCCTTTCTAAGGGGGATTTAGGGGGATCGAAACGGCTTTCAGATCTCCGTGGTCATCACTTTTTTCAACCGTTCTAGACCTTTTTTCACCTGACGAGAGACCGTCACAGCGCTAATCCCCATCCGTTCGGCGGTTTCTTTTTGGGTGAGGTCATAGAGAAAGACGAATTCTAAGACTTTGCGGGTGCGGTCTTCGAGTTTCACTAGGGCTTGTTGCAGGCGAATTTGGTCTTCTAGGGCTAACTGGAAGCTGCGATAGCGATGGTCGGGAACCAGTTCGCCTAAGCTGGTGGCTTGTTCGCCTTCGTCGCTGACGGGGGCATCTAGACTGAGGAGGGAGCGGTTTTTAGAGGCAAGCTTCACTTCCTGCCATTCTTCTACCGATAGGCCCATGGCTTGGGCGATTTCGGTGTCTTTGGGATAGCGGTTGAGTTGCACTTGCAAATCGCGAATAGTGGTTTCGGCTTGGCGCTGCATGGTTAACCAGCGTCGGGGAATACGGACGGTGTTGCTGCGATCGCGTAAATAATGTTGAATTTCGCCGCGAATGTAGGGAATGGCGAAGGAACTAAAGGCATGGCCTTTACCCGGTTCAAACCGTTCAATGGCGCGAATCAGACCAATACACCCAACTTGAAGTAAATCATCATACCCTTCACTGCATTGGTGCATCCAGTGATGGGCTTCTTTCCTCACTAAACCCATATTCGATTTGACAATTTTATTCCGCAATTCTAGGGAAGGCTGGTGTTGATAAGCAGAGAGCAAATCAATATTTTCATTTTTAAAATTTTGGGAAGCTGAAGTTGTCATAATCTCAGTTGGGTTTTGGTAGATTGGTTCAAGGTTGAGAAATAAATGGTGAGGTCATGCAAAAATACAATTAATATACCACTATATTTTTATTTTAAATGTTTTTATGATTTTAGGCTATGACTTCAGTAGCGATCCGACTGTGTTCTTTATCACAGTTTCTAGAGTAAGGATTATTCGCGATCGCTTGCACCCTGCTTCCGATCTGGGAATTGAAGGGAATAAGCTTGAGCCAAGAGTTGGTTTATTTTCCCATTCCTAGCTTATCAAGAATCTTCACCTGAAGGCAAGCTAATTTCTGCCAACGGCAACATAAAGCAACATATTGTATACTTCGTAAAAGTCCTTACTCCTATCTTATGACTGGTTCTGCCGTCGATCGCCCCCACATTACAGCTATTCTCGCCACGAGCGCCGATGGTAAAATCTCAGACGTGGCTCGCTCTCCGGCTCGGTTTGGCTCGGCGATCGATAAAGCCCATCTAGAACAACAAATCGCTAAAGTCGATGCGGTTCTATTTGGTGCGGGAACTCTTCGCGCTTACGGAACCACCCTAAGTATTAGCGATCCCCAACTCCTACGCCAACGCCAGCAACAATACTATCAGCCCCAACCCGTACAAATTGTAGTCTCCCAGACGGGTAATCTAGATGCTTCCTGTCGCTTTTTTCAACAACCGGTTCCCCGATGGCTTCTCACCACCCCAGAGGGAGCTATTCCTTGGGAAAATCAACGGGAATTAATGCCCAAATTTGACCACATTCTCACGGCTCCTACCCATGAAGGGGGCTTTTATTGGAGTGGAATTTTTGTCAAGCTTGCCCAACTGAAGATTAAGCGCTTGGCTCTATTGGGAGGAGGAGCGCTAGTAGCCAGTTTACTGGCTGGAGATTGGATTGATGAATTATGGTTAACCATATGTCCAGTGCTTTTAGGCGGCGCAACTGCCCCTACTCCAGTCGATGGGTTAGGCTTAAGTATACCTAAATCTTTAACTCTGCTCTCTGCTCACCCTGTAGGGCAAGAGGTGTTTTTACACTATCGGTTAGGTTAGGGAGATGGGGGAATGGGGGAATGGGGGAATGGGGGAATGGGGGAATGGGGGAATGGGGAGATGGGGAGGAATAACCCATTAATTGTTCATTGTTAATTGTTAATTGTTCATTGTTAATTAATTTATGGGATATTCAATTCGTTGGATTTCACAAATTTCTGAAGTTCCTCAACCTGAATGGGATGCTCTGGCGCAACCGTTGAAGACTCCTTTTTTAGAGTGGGAATGGTTGCACAATATGGAGTCCTCTGGTAGTGCTACAGTGCAAGCGGGTTGGCAGCCTTGCCATTTAACGGTGTGGAGAGAGGATACCCTCGTGTCTGCGGCTCCTTTATATGTTAAAGGTCATAGTTATGGTGAGTTTGTCTTTGATCACCAATGGGCAGATCTGGCTTATCGTCTAGGGATTGAATATTATCCGAAACTGTTGGGGATGAGTCCATTTACGCCAGCATTGGGCTATCGGTTTTTGGTGGATTTGGCTGAGGATGAGGATAAGTTAACAGAAATGATGGTAGGGGCGATCGATCAATTTTGCGATCGCCATAATATTTCTGGCTGTAATTTCCTCTATGTTGACCCCAAATGGAAACCGATGATTCAAAAATATGGATTTTCTGCTTGGTTGCACCATAGCAGTATCTGGCATAATCAAGGCTTCCAGACATTTGATGATTATTTGGGTATGTTTAATGCCAATCAACGGCGCAATATTAAGCGGGAGCGTAAAGCGGTTGAGAAAGCGCAATTAACGATGAAAGTCCATAGGGGAGAAGAGATTAGCCATCATCTGCTCTCGGATATGTACCAATTTTATAGCCATCACTGCGATCAATTTGGCTGGTGGGGGAGCAAATATTTAACCAAGACGTTTTTTGAGCGGCTGTATGATGGTTATCGCCATCGCCTGGTTTTAAGTGCGGCTTATCGGGAAGGAAACGATCGCCAACCGGTGGGGATGTCGTTTTGTGTGACGAAAGGCGATCAACTTTATGGACGCTATTGGGGCAGTTTTGAAGATTTTGATTGTCTACACTTTAACGCTTGCTATTATACGCCCATTGAGTGGGCGATCGCCAACGGGATTCAACGCTTCGATCCCGGTGCTGGAGGCAGACACAAGAAGCGGCGCGGGTTTCCAGCGACTCCCCACCATAGCCTGCATCGATTTTACAATCAGCGCTTAATGCAGATTATGAAAACTCACATCGATCAAATTAATGAAGCGGAGCAATTACAAATTGATGCTATTAATCAAGAGCTACCCTTTAATCAAAATCAAGAATGGGTTCAAAATCCTTATTAATGTGCTTCGTGGGGTAATGAGTCATCAGGAATTGGTAAAATAATGCAGTATTTTAAGATCGTTCAGTTATTTTGGGCAACATCCATCGCGGCTGAGTTGGAATATCGCCTCAATTTTGCGATCGCCACCTTAACCAGTCTCGGTAATCTCGCGGGCGGAATTTTTGGCCTATTCCTATTTTACCGAACCGGCTACACTTTTGACGGTTGGTCATGGGAAAAAGCTTTATTAGTCATGGGATTTTTTACCCTGCTGCAAGGCATCTCCAATGCCTTTCTTGCCCCTAATCTCAATCGCATTGTCAACCAAGTGGAAGAAGGAACCCTAGATTTTGTCTTGCTCAAACCCATTAGCAGCCAATTTTGGCTCTCTACCCGGATGATTTCCCCCTGGGGATTACCCGATGTGGCTTTAGGCTTGGGAGTGATTCTCTATGCTGGCGATCGCCTGAATTTAGTCCTATCTGACTTTATTTTCGGCTTATTTGCCCTGTTTTTCGGGATTCTAATTCTGTATAGTCTCTGGTTTCTCTTGGGTACAACTAGCGTCTGGTTTGTCAAAATTTATAACATAACGGAAGTCCTAAGAGCGTTTTTAGATGCGGGACGCTATCCGATCGTCGCCTATCCTGTCGCTTACCGGATTTTCTTTACATTTGTCATTCCCGTTACTTTTTTAACTACCGTTCCCACCCAAGCCCTGTTAGGGGAAATCAACATCATTTGGCTAATCGGTTCCCTGGGACTGGCGATCGCCCTCTTAATTTTCTCTAATGCCTTCTGGAAATTTGCCCTACGTTACTATACCAGTGCCTCTAGTTAATCCATTAAAAATTAAAAATTATTCCGGTGATGATAGCATGAATCTGTTGTCTATTTACAAGCATCTCCTTAATTTATGTTCTCATTTTCTGGAAAACGTCCCACAAATCTAGGGGTTAAAGATGGAAAACTCGCCCCCTGTCCATCCTCTCCCAATTGCGTTTGTAGCCAATGTTCAACCACCGATACTCAACATTATATTCAGCCTTTCTCTTATGCTGGCACTCCTTCAGAAGCAGTCAATAAATTAAAATCTATTATCCAAGGAATGCCCCGAACCGCCATTATTACTGAATCGGAGAATTATCTTTATGCTGAGTTTACCAGCAAACTGATGGGCTATGTGGATGATGCGGAATTTTATGTCGATCAAAATGCCCAACTGATCCAGGTGCGCTCCGCTTCCCGGTTAGGGCAATCGGATTTAGGAGTCAACCGCAAACGCATCGAAGAAATTCGCAGCTTGTTTAATTAACGTCAGTTTTGGTTAAGAGGCTATGTGCTTCGCCGTGGGGAACAGGGAATGGGGAACACTGGCGAGCCTGAGTTAGATCCAAGGTGTAATCTCAAGTCCGGTTTCCGCAAGCGGACATGAAAATGAGTTAAACTAGCGGGCAAGATGCCCGCACTCCCCCATTCCCCCATTCCCCCATTCCCCCATTCCCCAGCGCGTACATTGGAGAAGATACCGAAGCTGCTCTTCATTTTTCCGTGAGAGGTATCCTGCCATTTGGGTTTGCTTGACAATATCGCGAATGAAAACCATGGGATGGAACTCCTAGAGAATACTAAAACTGTGAAACCTTCATGAAGCCTTCATTAGATCTCTCAGGAAAATCACGGTAATTTTATGCAAAACCCTGGTAAATTGCAATAAAACTTAACATTAAACCCTAAAAATGTAAATTTTTGTAAAGTCTGCATAAAAACCGCCCTTAAAAACTGAGAACCCTATAGAGGTGTCATGCAGCACTTCGATCTTAGAGGTTCTCTCATGAGTGCGGAAAGCATGTCAGACTTACCAGAGTTCGACAAAATGTTAAGAGAATTGGCGATCGCCGCCAAACAGCAGCCGCCCAAAAGTCTGCACCGAAAGCGGCTTTTGGAAAAACTGCTCCGGATTCTGATCGGCTCCAATCAACTTGTAAAACCCAGACGCAATCAATTCAAAAACCACTATGCAGAGATTTATATAGAAGCAAAACAGCGACTTTTTTATCATCTTTGCTCCCGAATCGATGATTACGATCCCGACAGAGGCGAAGTCTTACAATGGGCGAACTATCTTCTAGACAGACGATTTTTCATTGAAGCCTCTTCTTGGGTATTGCAAAGCGTTCCCAGGGGTATACAACGACTTAGCCTTGATGATTTAGAAAAACAGTTCAATCAGCCAGAAAATCCGGTCACCTTAGAACAAATCTATCCAGAACGAATGCCCTTACTCTCGGAACAGGTGATTGCCTGGATTCGGGCCGATCCAGATGGACTCTTTAAGCAGACCCATATTGTAGGTAAACCTGCTGCTCACTTCCAGTTTCTTGCCCTCAGAATTATTGAGGGCTACTCCTGGCAGGAAATAGCCGATCAATTGGGCATTTCTCTAGCAACGCTCAATCGGTTTTATCACCGGTGTTTAGCTCGATTTTCTGCCCTAATCCAAGACTATATTTTGACCCAAACTCTCCCTAACTCGAACGATGATGAAAACTAATCCGAAAATGGCAATCCCCTTAACCCTAATTGCCCATGAGCAGGCAGCCAAATCTGCCCATACTCAAGCCGATCCCCGTAAGGGCAAACAGGTCTATTTGAATACCTTAGCGATCCAGGCAGTGAAAACCTATTTAGAATGGTTGGATCTCGCTCCCAATTGGGAAGACTCCAACAGTAGTAATCCCATTTTCCAATCCCTATCGGATAGTGCAGACTTGTTGATTGAGGGCAAAGGTCGGGTAGAATGCCGTCCGGTGTTGCCCGGAGAATCTAGGTGTATTATTCCACCGGAAACCTGGGGCGATCGCCTGGCGTATATTGCGGTTCAACTGAACGCAGATCTCACCGAAGCTACCCTTCTTGGATATCTCCCCCATGCTTATCGCTCAGAAGTCCCCTTAACTGAATTTCATGCCCTCGACACCTTCTTGGAACACCTGCATCCAGTGATACTCACCCAATGGTTAGATGACATGGTGGAATCCGGTTGGCAAATCTGGAGGGAATTCTGGTCATCCCAACCCCAATTCGCTTTTAGAAGTCCTAGTCCTATCCCCTCTGCACCTACCCTCTGCGAACGAGGAAAAAAGCTCCAATTAGACCCCAATGGCGAGCCAATTGGATTATTTGTCGGTATTCATCCGATGGTGCAGGAAGAGTTTGATATTTCTGTTCAAGTTTATCCCCTAGGGAACCAATCCCATTTACCCCCAGATCTACAATTGACCATTTTAGACGATCGAGATGAGGTGGTGATGCAAGCCTCTTCTCGGAGTACAAAATCTATACAACTGGATTTTAGCGCCGAAACGGGCGATCGCTTTTCCATCAAAGTATCCCTTGGGGATATTAGTCTGACTGAATGGTTTATGATCTAGAGCAAGCGCCTGAACAAGCTAGACTTTAAGGGAAAAAAAGTTAGCTGGGGGCAGGTTTACAAAAGTTATGGGTGGGAAATGAAGAGAGTCGGCCAACCTGCCCCTGCTTGTTGATGGTTACTTTTGACTCCTTAACGCGATCTATGACTGAAGACACTGCTTGTATTATTGAAACTTGGGATTTGAGTAAGGTTTACCGGACAGGGTTTTGGTTAAACCAGAAGATTGAGTCCCTGAAATCTTGCTCTTTGAGGGTGTATCCAGGAGAAACTTTTGGTTTACTCGGGCCCAATGGGGCAGGAAAGACCACGCTCCTGAAGACGTTACTGGGAATTGCTCGCCCCAGTTCTGGACGGGGGGTACTGTTGGGTCGTCCTTTGGGCGATCGCCAGATCAAGCAACGGATTGGTTATTTGCCCGAAAATGCCTATTACTACGATTATCTCACCGGTTGGGAGTTTTTGCAGTTTACGGCGGGCTTATTCCAAATTCCCACAACGGTTACTCGCACCCGTATTCCAGAGCTTCTAGAACAAGTGGGATTAGATCTTAAAACTGCCAAAAATAAACAACTGCGCCAATATTCCAAGGGAATGAAACAGCGTATTGGCTTTGCCCAAGCTTTGATTAACGATCCAGAAGTCGTCTTTCTCGATGAACCCATGTCTGGGTTAGACCCCATTGGCCGCTATCAGATCCGCGAGATCATTCTATCCTTGAAAAGACAAGGCAAAACCCTATTCTTTAATTCTCATATTTTGTCCGATGTGGAGCAAGTCTGCGATCGCATCGCCATCTTATCCCAAGGGAACTTAATTTGTTGTGGCTCCTTAGATGAGTTATTAGGTCAAGTGCAATCCTACCAAGCGCGAGGCAAAGGCGGCACTTTAGAGGTGATTAAGCGCTGGATTCCTGATCTCGCTTTCGATCGCGGCTGTTGGGTGGGTGAAGTTCAAGGGAATCCCTATGATTTTATCGCCAGTTTGCGGCTCATGGATGCTGAACTTCTGGAGTTAAAGTTAGCCCGTCAGTCCTTAGAGGAGTTTTTCCAGTCTAAGATTGGGAGTTTATCGAATCTATAGACTTAATCCAGAAACAAAGCGCCTAAATCCTTAAACTGAAAGCGTAAATGTGCCGGAATTCCCTTAGTATGATTAAACTCTGTATGAGTAAGAATGGTATCTTTCCAGGTAACATCCTGAACATTAGAGCGAGTGAAATCGGCTTCCCGCAAATTGGCATCACTTAAATCTGCACGGTAAAGATTCGCTTGGGAAAGATTGGCCCGACACAGGAGCGCCTCACTTAAAAAAGCTCGCTCCAAGTCAGCTTGAAATAACTCTGCTTCGGTTAAATTAGCCTGATTTAAGAAGGCTTGAGTTAAATCAACTCCCACCAAGTTAGCTTGGGAAAAATCCACTTGATTTAAAAAAGCGCCCATTAAATTACTCTGAAATAAATTAGCATGGGATAAATTCGCTTGAGTAAAAAAGGATTGGCTTAAATTGGTGCGTCGTAAAATGCCATGACTCAAATTAGCTCGTCTGAGATTGGCTTGATTGAGTAACGCGCCACTCAAATTAGCATGACTTAAATTAGAGTCACTTAAATTAATGCCACTCAGAAAACTATGGCGAAGAATTGCCCCAGTTAAATCCGCTTTGCACAAAAATGTCCCTTTTAAATTGGCTTTTTCTAAATGGGTTCCACTCCAATTAATGCCATTGAAATTTCCTTCTTTCAATATTGCTCCCCTAAGATCCGGTACAATTTCAGGATGGCTCTTGCGCCAAGTGTTCCAAGCATCTATTCCTTGATGAAGTAAATCTAAATGTTCTTGATTGGCCATAACAGGGATGACTAACGAGCTAAGGAGTGGATTGATTTTCCTCAAGGTGGACTTTCCTTCGGATCGTGAGAAAGTGGAGTTGTATAGGAACCTAAAGGCTTGCCAGATGAGAAGTCTTTATTTTAAATGAGAGGAGGTTGGCTTTGAAGCTAACGTCTCAAGGATGGGGTTTATGGGCCCCGGATGTAAAATTTAATGGTTTGTCCTGTTGCCAATCGCCTAGGGAGGGTCTGTGACCAATTGTCCTGTTTGTGGTACAGATTATATTGAAGGAACCACGAAACTCTGTAAAACTTGTGGTTGGGATTTAACCCCGGAGTCTATTCCCGATCAAGTCCTGCAAGTCCTCCTGCAACGAGAGCGTTTGCGCTTGGCCTGGGCCAAAGGGGTTTGGGCTAGGGCGAGGGAATTGGCCTCGCGGGTGAGGTTACAATCGAAACTGGGGGAATTACAGTCTCAGTTAGAGTTGGCGACTCAAGAGCGATCGCTCCTCCAAAGTCAACTGTCTCAAGTATATTCGCAAATCGAGGGAATTAGTCCAGCCCAACTCCAGGCCTTATTCGTCAATCAAACGGATGGGGGAGAAACTCTGTTAGAGTTGCAACAAACCCAAACCCGACTGCAACAGGAACTCAGTCAAGCTCAGGAGTTACTAGAATTAGCCCAAGCTCAAATTGGCTCGGATGGCTTAGATTTAATGATTGAGGCCCTACAGGATCGATCGCTTCAGATGAAACGAGTGGCCTATTTATTGCTGCAACGCAGTGCTTCGGTTAAGGCCCGCAGAGCAATAGAAGCCTTTAGACTAGAGAGTTATCAACTGTTTTCTTGTGTGTATACAGGCGAACATGATGCACCGGTACGGGCGATCGCTATTTCCCCAGATGGCCAATGGGTGGCCAGTGGCAGCAATGACCACACGATTAAACTTTGGCAGGCGGAAACAGGGGAACTGTACCGCACTCTCACTGGCCATAGTAGTTCAGTTTTATCCGTCGCGATTTCTTCTGATGGAGAAATTTTAGCCAGTGGCAGTAGCGACCACTCGATTAAAGTCTGGAATATACAAACGGGCGAGTTAATGAGTACCTTAGCTGGGTATTCTGGAGAAGTTTGGACGGTAGCCATTAGTCCTGACCATCAAATTGTGGCGGGAGGAAGTGAGGATAAAACGATTAAGCTCTGGAATTGGAAAACCGGAGAGTTAACCAGTACCTTAGCAGGCTATGCGGGGGGCGTGCGCTCGATCGCCATGAGTCGTCAAGGGGATAAAATTAGTGGGGCGAGTAACGATCAAAGTATTAAGGTGTGGAATTTAGACCGCAAGGAGTTACTCTATACTTTAACTGGCCATAGCGATCGCGTGCGCTCTGTAGCCATGAGTCCGGACGGTCAACGGTTAGCCAGTGGCAGTAGTGACCAAACCATTCGCCTATGGAATTTGGAAACAGGAGAAGTCGAACAGGTGCTTTCCGAGCATACAGCGGCCGTCACTTCGGTGATGATTACAGCTGATAATAAGATTCTCGCCAGTGCTAGTGATGACTCTACCGTGAAGTTGTGGGATTTACAGACGGGCAACTTATTACAAACTTTTACGGATCATCTCAATTATGTGGTTGGGGTGGCGATTAGTGCCAATGGTGACACCATGGCTACGGGAAGTTTCGATCGCACGGTGAAAATTTGGCGGGTGGTGGCTTAAAAGAAGAGAATGACCATTGAAATTAGGGGATAACGATAATGATTCAACAAAAGGAGCGTGATTTAAGAAAAATCTGGGCAATGCTGTTAAGTTTTGGCATGGTGTTAAGTCCCCAGTTGGCTTGGGGACAAGGGTTAGAAGATTTATTTCGCCAAGCGGAGGAAGCCCGAAAGGCGGGAGATCATCAAGGGGCTGAGGAAATTTGGCGACAAGTGATTGAGCAAGATCCGAATAATGCTCCGGCTTATTTGGGGTTGGGGAATCGTTTGCGCGATCAGAATAAATTGGAAGAGGCGATCGCCGCTTATGAGAGGGCGATCGCAGTCGATCCGAATTATGCTTTTGGCTATGTGGGGTTGGGGAATGCTTTGCGAGAAAGTAATCAGTTGGAAGCGGCTAAAGTTCAGTACGAACAAGCGATTGAGCTAAATCCAAATTTGCCAGGGGTGTATTGGAATTTGGGTAATGTGTTGGCGGATTTGGGGAGTTTTGAGGAGGCGATCGCCCAATTTCGGATTGCCCTGAAGCTCAAGCCCGATTCTGTACCGGTTTATAATGATTTGGGGGCTGCGCTGCTGAAGTTGGGCAGTGTGGAGGAGGCGATCGCGACTTATAATCAGGCGATTGGTCTCGGATCGCAGTATGTTTCTAGTTATGTGGGTTTAGGGAATGCTCTGAGAGAAAATAATCAACTGGATCGGGCGATCGAGGCTTATAAAAGTGCTATTCAGTTGGATGCTTTCGATCCCTCTGGCTATTTTGGTTTGGGCGATGTTTATTATGAACAACAGGATTGGCCGCAAGTGGTGGAGGTTTACCAAGCGGGGGTGAGGCTGCAAGCTGATTACCGGGTGTATACGGCTTTGGGCTATGGTTGGCAACAGTTGGGGAAATGGAAAGAGGCGATCGCGGCTTATCAAAGCGCTATTAATCAAAATCCGAATGGGGTGCTGGCCCACTACAATCTGCTTGAATCCCAGCGCTTATTGGCTCTAGAAGGTGGGTCTAACGCTTCGGATGACAAAAATGAGGTAACTTCAGAAGAGCCTGAAGAAGAGCCTGAAACTGCCCCTGCTTTAGCCCCCATTGCCCGGATTATTACTCCGATTCCTAATGGGGTGAATGTTGGTACGGGTTGGGTGGTGGAGCGGAGGGAGGATCGCGCCCTGGTTGTCACGAGTCGGGAGGCGATCGCCTATGCTTCTTCTTTAGAAAATAATCGCATTCAGGTGGAGTTTTTTCAATCTACGGATGCGGAAGTTTTACCCCGCTATAATGCCCAACTGATGCATATTACCCCAGAAAATGCGGCCACGAGTTTAGTCGTGTTACAAGTTACGGGGCTTCCTGAAACGATTCAACCGTTGGAGGTGAGTACGGAATTAGGCGATCGCGACGTAGAATTAATTGGTCATCCTTTTAATACTCACCCTTGGCAAACTCTGAGCGGCAATTTAGATCTTGATGCTCAACGGGTTAAGGTTGCAGCTAATTTAGCCCAAGGATATGCAGGTAGCCCCATTTTTAATGAAGATCGACAGGTGATCGCGATGTTAGGCTATGTGGGAGTCGTTAGCCCAGAAACTGAGACTCCCTTTACTCCAGCGATTACGGAGATGGGAGTTGTTTATCCTATGGCGTTAATTCAGGAACAACTCGAAGCCTGGGGTATTGGGGAAAGTGAGTGATGTTCGCGCTGTATTGGGGAATTGGGGATTGGGAATTGGGGATTGGGGGTTGGGGATCTTTCGTTTCAATCCCTAATAGGGATTTATGTTGGTTTCAACCTTGATCGTCATTTTCATATTGTTTCCTCTTGCTTTTGTTTCAATCCCTAATAGGGATTTATGTTGGTTTCAACGTCGATCCCATGGACTGGAGGCTGTATTTCAGGGAGTTTCAATCCCTAATAGGGATTTATGTTGGTTTCAACCTTCGTGTGATTGCCTGGGAGCAGTACAGGGTGGAAGTTTCAATCCCTAATAGGGATTTATGTTGGTTTCAACCCGGGTAGTCAAAAAGACCGAACAGCAAACCATCGACCTTGAGTTTCAATCCCTAATAGGGATTTATGTTGGTTTCAACCCCATTCAATCTGTAGGAATTCTCATCTGCCCATTTGTTTCAATCCCTAATAGGGATTTATGTTGGTTTCAACAGAAAGCCCCTCACAGTCAGGTTTTATTAGAATAGGTGTTTCAATCCCTAATAGGGATTTATGTTGGTTTCAACTCGCAGCAAACGGTTATTATCTTGGGTCGTTTGCGATGTACGTTTCAATCCCTAATAGGGATTTATGTTGGTTTCAACCTAGAGATTGGTAAAATGTGGTTAGCAAGCCAACAAGTTTCAATCCCTAATAGGGATTTATGTTGGTTTCAACCGGATTTCATATCCGAGAGGCCGAGCGCTTTATGTTTCAATCCCTAATAGGGATTTATGTTGGTTTCAACGATCGAGCTGGCTACCACCAAAAAAGCCTCTTGGGTTTCAATCCCTAATAGGGATTTATGTTGGTTTCAACTCGAGCCAAACCAGGATAACACCGGATAAATTTTCATCCCAGTTTCAATCCCTAATAGGGATTTATGTTGGTTTCAACGCTCGCATACATTCCGGCACAATTTCATGATATCTGTTTCAATCCCTAATAGGGATTTATGTTGGTTTCAACATGGCTCGACCCGTCTGAATCCACTCCTGTTTGTTTCAATCCCTAATAGGGATTTATGTTGGTTTCAACGATAGTACGCTCGTAGCTCTCTTGAGTGGGTACGAGGTTTCAATCCCTAATAGGGATTTATGTTGGTTTCAACTCTGGATGGAGATTGCAGACCGAGATATTTACAACAAGTTTCAATCCCTAATAGGGATTTATGTTGGTTTCAACATCAATTGCTGTTTTGCCCAGTCCTTCGCTTGTTTGTTTCAATCCCTAATAGGGATTTATGTTGGTTTCAACTTTAACTACGGTGCGACAACAATGGAAGTATCGTCGATAATGTTTCAATCCCTAATAGGGATTTATGTTGGTTTCAACAGTTACGCCGGACTTTCCGGATAAGGCAATGGGGTTTCAATCCCTAATAGGGATTTATGTTGGTTTCAACTTGACTCAATTTGGCGGGATGCTCTTCACCGCCCCAGAGAGTTTCAATCCCTAATAGGGATTTATGTTGGTTTCAACGAGAGATTGATAGCTAGGTCACCCGTATATCGGCAATCGATAGTTTCAATCCCTAATAGGGATTTATGTTGGTTTCAACTCACTTCGACTATATGCTAAAGGAGAATGGGACAGAGTTTCAATCCCTAATAGGGATTTATGTTGGTTTCAACCGCAGGCTCCTGAGACCCTTACCCTATTTAGTTTTCAAGGTACATTTCCGACGCACACCCCTAATCATAGCTCACCCGCGGCCAAAAAGCAAGCAGAAATCCCTGAAACCCTTGCCCTGTATAGTCCGACGCTACCTTTAAAATCAAAAACGCTGCAAGGCAGACTGAGCAAGCGATACAGCCATTTTAGACCCAAGGGCGATTTCCACACCCCCCTAGCGTCGGATTTTAGGCAAAAAAGATAGAGTTATCGCGGTGTGATTCACCGCCGAGATACTCCTCCTCCAGCGCTTGTTTTACCTGAAAGACAACAGTAAACCAATCTCCCGGTTGGGTTTGCCGAAACAGGCGCACAGTAGGATACCAGGGACTATCCACCCGCAAAACCATCCACCGCCAATCACAACTAAAATGTAATAGTATCCAGGTGGGTTTGCCTAATGTAGCCGATAAGTGGGCGATCGCCGTATCCACCGTAATCACTATATCCAGTTGCCGGATGATCTGCGCCGTATCCAGAAAATCCTCACAGTCTGGATGAAAGGGATAGATAGAGGTTGACTCCAGTTGCTGGCAATGCTCACCTTCAGAACCTTCTTTTTGCAAACTATAAAACTGCACCTTTTGGCAATCCCACAAAGGCGCTAAATCAGACAAAGAACAGGAGCGCAGATAATTATTAGGATGCTCCCGGTTCCCTTGCCAAGCTAACCCCACTTTCCGTTTACCCGGCGTTTCTGGAAGGAGCAGATTAACCGGCAGATCCGGCAAAGGGAAGGGAAGGGGGGGCGGAATGGTTTGTAATGAAGTCTTGCTCAGGTAAGGCAAACTCATGAAAGAGGCATGTTCAGCAAAAGGGGGTAGCGTCTCTTCCCTAGTAACAATTTGTTCAACATAGGGCAAAGTAGCAAACAGACGCTTCAAAGGTGGGCGACATTCCAGGATAATTTTAGCGCCCTGTTCCTGCACCCAAGGAAGATAACGGATCATTTGGATCATATCCCCTAACCCTTGTTCGCTATAGAGCATCAAGGTTTTTCCCCCTAGGGCTTCCCCCTGCCAAGAGGGTTGAGTCAGATTACTAGCGCTGAACTCTTCCGTTTTCCAGCGCCATTCATACTCACTAAACCCTTGTTCGAGAAAACCGAGACTCAGCAGAGCAAAAGCCAGTCCAGTATAAGCTTTAGGTTCTTCGGGGTTCAATCTTAGGCATTTCTGATAAGCAAGGATAGCTTCGGCGATATGCCCCTGTTGGATCAGGGCATGGCCGAGAGTATAATAAGCTTCTGTATAGTTGGGATTAGCTTGGATAGCACGCTGATAATAGGCGATCGCCTCTTGACGACGGTTAAGGTTAATTCCAGCAACTTTTTCTTGCTCTTGTAGGGTATTGCCCAGATTCAGCAGCCCTTGGGCAAAATTAGGATTGAGGCTCAAGGCTTGCTGATAATAGGCAACGGCTCGATCGAAGTCCTGCCCCGCCTTATAGAGATTACCCAGATTATAGAAGCTTTCCACCTGATGGGGATCGATCGCGATCGCCTGCATATAAGCCGATTCCGCCTCTTCCACCCGATTTTGCTGATGGTAGAGTAACCCCAGATTGCTGTAAGCTCCGGCATGATTGGGTTGTAGCTCTAGCAGCCTTTGATAGCAGGCGATCGCCTCTTCTCTCTTCTGACTGGCATTCAAGGCATTTCCCAAATTAAACCGCGCCTCAACAAAATCGGGTTTCAGGGCGAGGGCTGTTTCATAACAGGCGATCGCCTCCTCTAACTTTCCCTGTCCCCGTGCTACCATCCCCAATAAACACAACACATTAGTATTCTCTGGTTCCTGCTGCAAAATCTGCCCATAAACCACTTCCGCTTGGGCATATTCTCCCTGTTGGTGATAGCCCAATCCTTGCTTTAATAATTCCTCAGTAGACATAAGATTGATTAACCATTTTCCGCGAGAATGAAACCGATCCAGCTTGCATACAGCGTTTCGCGCCCTCTGTGGGGGAGTGGGGGAGTGGGGGAGTGGGGGAGTGGGGGAATGGGGGAATGGGGGAATGGGGGAATGGGGGAATGGGGGAGTGGGGCAGATCTCGATCAACCCAAGAATAACTTATAGGCAGGATTATGATTTTCGTCCCAATAGCGATAGCCTAAAGTCTCTAAAAAAGCTTGCCATTCTGCCATTTCTTGGGGCGGTACTTGCATCCCAACGACAATGCGCCCATAGTCTGCACCATTATTGCGATAGTGGAAAAGGCTAATATTCCAGTTTGGACTCATGGAAGCGACAAACTTCATCAGCGCCCCAGGACGTTCGGGAAACTCAAAGCGGTATATTAATTCATGTTCAGCTAGGGGCGATCGCCCGCCCACCATATGCCGCAGATGCATTTTAGTTAGCTCATCATCGGTTAATTCTAGAGTCTTAAACCCCGTTTCCTCAAAGGTTTTAGCGATTTGGGCAGCATCTAAGCGATCTTTAATTTGCACGCCCACAAAGATATGGGCATAGCTGCGATCGGCGATCCGATAGTTAAATTCCGTGAGATTGCGCGTACCTAAACAGTCACAGAACCGGCGTAAACTGCCCGGTTTTTCCGGAATGGTGACGGCAAAGATGGCTTCTCGGCGTTCCCCAAATTCCGCTCGTTCCGCCACAAACCGGAGGCGATCGAAGTTCATATTCGCACCGCAGGCAATGGCAACGAGGGTTTGTCCTTGGATGTTTTCCCGCTCTACATAAGCTTTTGCTCCGGCGATCGCCAAAGCTCCCGCAGGCTCCACAATGGAGCGTGTATCTTCAAACACATCTTTGATCGCTGCACAAGTATCATCAGTCTCTACCAGAATAATTTCATCCACATATTGCTGACAGAGGCGGAAGGTTTCCTCACCCACTTCCCGCACCGCTACCCCATCGGCAAACAAGCCCACTTGCGGCAATCTCACCCGTTTTCCCGCTTTCAGGGATTGATTCATGGCATCCGAATCCACCGGCTCTACCCCAATAATCTTAGTTTCTGGATGCAGGCGTTTCACGTAGGCAGCAATGCCAGAAATGAGACCGCCCCCACCAATGGCGACAAAAATTGCATGGATGGGCTGTTGATATTGGCGTAAAATTTCCATACCAATCGTTCCCTGTCCAGCAATCACATCAGGATCATTAAAAGGATGAATAAATGTTAACCCCTTCTCGGCTCCCAGTTCGCGGGCATGGCCATAGGCTTCATCGTAGGTTTCACCGTATAATACCACCTCTCCACCGTGCGATCGCACCGCATCCACTTTCACCTGCGGTGTCGTTACCGGCATCACAATTAACGCACGGGTTCCCAAATGTCGCGCAGCCAGAGCCACACCCTGAGCATGATTCCCCGCCGAAGAAGCAATCACCCCCTGTGTCAACTGCTCTGGAGGCAATTTCGCCATCCGGTTATAAGCTCCCCGCAGCTTAAATGAAAATACCGATTGCATATCTTCCCGTTTGAGCAACAGCCGATTCCCCAGTCGCCGCGAAAGGTTGCTCGCCACTTCTAGGGGTGTTTCTTGGGCAACATCATAGACGCGAGCCGTGAGAATTTGGACGAGATAATCACAAAACATGGATCTGGGGAAGGGGGCGAAGAGCAAGGGGGGTAATATTTAATTATATCATCTTTCGAGCCTCTGGGCAAAATCGGCGATCGGACTCACGAGAAGTATTATATCAGTTGTAAAATTAGAGAAATGCTAGATTTGTGGTGTACTCACTCGTAAAAAAGAGTTATAATTTTTAAGGTAGCCTCAATTGTACCTATTTCCTATTACTGAAAATACAAGCAATTCTATGAAGCCTACTACCATTAAAGCAGAAGAATTGTTGTGGACATAGGAATAATCGCAGAAAACAATGATATCAAAACCACTTGCAGGAAAAATTGCCCTAGTTACCGGAGCCTCTCGCGGGTTAGGAAAAGGGATTGCCACCGGGTTAGCAGAAGCCGGGGCAACCGTTTATATTACCGGTAGAACGCTCCATGCTTCCTCAGAAGGAATGGGAAGTTTAGAAGAAACCCAAAAAGAACTCGCAGCAGTGGGTGGGGTAGGCATTCCGGTACAAGTGGATCATGGCGATGACGAGCAGGTGCGCCTGTTATTCGAGCGTATCGCTGATGAACAAAACGGACAATTAGATCTGTTGGTGAATAATGCCTATTCTGCGGTTTCCACCCTTCGAGAGACCTACCGTCAAGCCTTTTGGGAATTAGAACCCAACTTATGGGATCGGGTGAATCACGTAGGATTGCGGGGGCATTATATTACCAGTGTGTATGCTGCGCGGATGATGGTTCCCCGCAAACAGGGAGTGATTTGTACTCTGTCCTCTTGGGGAGGATTGTTTCCGGTATTTGGGGTGCTGTATGGGGTAGGCAAAACGGGCTGCGATCGCCTAGCCTTAGAATTAGCCTTAGAACTCAAACCCCATAACATTACCTCCCTCTCCATTTGGCCGGGAATCGTGGGTACAGAACAATTCATCCAATTTGCCCAAGAGCAAGCATCAGGTGGAACTTTGCCAGAGAGAGGTAACCCTTTTGCCGATGGTTTTAATTGGGAAACTCCCTTATTAACCGGTCGGGTAATTGCCTGTCTTGCTGCTGATTCTAACATCATAAAACGCACGGGAAAAGTCCAGATTGTCGCCGAACAAGCCCGACGCTATGGTGTTGTAGACCGAGCTGGAAATCAACCGGCATCTTTGCGTTCTTTACAGTTTATTTTGCCCATGGTTCTGCCCCAGTTACGTCCCTATTCCTCTTGGCTTCCGAGTCTCTATGTTCCCTGGTGGATGTTAGTTTCTGGCGTGCTGAAATCTCCACAAGTTTAATTCCCCCTTGGACTTCTCCCCTTTTGCAAGTTCGGTTTGAGTTGTTTGCCGATGGTTTAGCGGTGTTTTATCCCAATGGGGAACCGTTCAAAGATCCACAAGCAGCGATCGAGGAGTACGATCTTGGACTAAGTGACGAAAACTCCGTATCGATCCGAACGAACTCTGAAATTTTTGTTTAGAATGTGTGTAGCGATTCAGGATTGACCATTATGTGTTGGAATGGACAAGCTTCGGCAACATTAGCAACGTTAGGGTTTACAAGCACTCTATATATTGCCATCAAGGGCGAAGACAAGAAACTGTGGATGCCTCTGGCTTATTTTTCCCTGATGGAAATGCTACAGGCAGCCACATATATAGTCATCGATCAATGTGGTTTACCTCTAAACCAAGTCTTAACTCTACTGGGAAGCTTGCATATTGCATTCCAACCCTTTTTTGTGAATGCATTTTCCATGCATTTCATACCGGAATCAGTTTATAAGCAAATTCGTCCCTTTGTCTATGGAACCTGCTTCGTCGGTACAATCATGCTACTGCTGATGATTTACCCCTTTGAATGGGCAAATCGATGTGATATTGGCCATGTTCCATTTTGCAGCGAACACCTATGTTCAGTTTCTGGAAACTGGCACATTGCTTGGGGAGCGCCTCTTAACGATATAAAATGGCTTTATTTAGGGTATTTTATTCCCGTTTTTCTGGTTCCTGTCTTCTATGGTTCTTGGAAGTTTACTGTTTACCATATTATGGTGGGGCCAGTCCTGGCTCGGCTTCTAACCGATAATATTAATGAATGGCCCGCAGTTTGGTGTTTAATGTCGATTGGATTATTATTAGTCGTGATTAAAAGTCCTTTGCGAAAACTACTCTATATCCAAAACTGGATATTATGGAAGCCATTCAAGTTAGTTTTACCTGAAGATGAGCCTGAGCTTCAAGAGCAAATCTAGCTCGAAACCAGTTCAAACCGATCTACAACTAGGCAATTACCCCTCTTTTTTGGAGAAGGACAAAAGAGGGGTATCCAAAGTATTCAGGAGCGCGGGCATCTTGCCCGCTTCTTAACCCATTAATCGGACTGACTATGACTTTAAAATTTATATCAAATCCGAATAATCAGTTACACTATGTCATTGCGTTTACGAAGTGAACGGAACGCAGTGGAGTGAAGCAATCTCATAATCTCCCTAGTCTCGGCGATTGCTTCTCTGTGGTCACAATGACAAGTGTTTAAACGGATTTGATATTAGCAATTAACCCTTCTACCCGTTCCTTAATTTCCCCTCGCACTCGGCGAAAAGTCTCTAGGGGTTGACCGTCGGGGTCGTCGAGTTGCCAATCTTCAAAGATTTCTCGTAAAACCCAATCTTGGGGCAAATTAACCCCACAGCCACAGAGGGATATTACCACATCATAATCTTCTGCTTTGAATTCACTAATGGGATCGGAGGTTTGACCGGTAATATCAATGCCAATTTCTTGCATGACTTCAATGGCAGTAGGATGAACTCTGGAGGCTTCTAAACCACAACTGGTGACTTCAATTTTATCTTTACCTAGGGTGCGAGCAAATCCTTCTGCCATTTGGGAACGACAGGAGTTTCTTTTGCAGACAAACATGACTTTTTTCATGGAAATTAACCTCAAACTATCTCAAAGAATCAATACAGCGCGGATCGAGTAAAGTTGCTTTTTCTGGATTTCTCGGAAACCAAAAAGCTGTTTTCTTACAAACTTCTACTAATAGTAACATCACAGGCACTTCGATTAAGACTCCCACAACTGTAGCTAAAGAAGCTCCAGAATTAAGACCAAACAACATCACGGATGTGGCAATGGCTACCTCAAAGTGATTGCTTGCACCAATTAAAGCAGCAGGGGCAGCATCTTCGTAGGTAAGGTTTAATTTCAATCCGGCAACATAGGTAATTAAAAAGATAAAGTTGGTTTGAATAAGTAAGGGAACTGCAATTAATAAAATATGCAGGGGGTTATTGACAATCAGTTCTCCTTTAAAAGCAAAAAGTAAAATTAAAGTTAATAACAGAGCTGTTGTGGCAATGGGACTCAGATAGTGTAAAAAACGACGCTCAAACCAGTCTTTTCCTTTGTATTTGAAGATCCAATAACGACTATAAATTCCAGCCGCTAAAGGCAAACCTACATAAATTAAAACTGAAAAGACGATGGTTTGCCAAGGAACCACTAAATTATTGACTGAAAGCAGCCATTTTCCTAGGGGAGCATAGAGGAAAAGCATGGCTAATGAATTGACAGCAACCATAACTAGAGTATGCCCTTGATTGCTATAGGAAAGATATCCCCACATCAGCACCATTGCCGTACAAGGTGCAATTCCTAATAAGATGCACCCAGCAATATAGGAATTAGATAGGGTTACTTCTGAACCTCGAATAATCTCCGTTGAGTTTAATAGAGGTAAAAACAACCATCCTAAAAAGAATTGGGCAAAAACCAGCATTGTAAAGGGCTTTACTAGCCAATTAATAACTAATGTCAAAAGCACAGGTTTTGGACTTTTCGAGGCTTTCACGGCTTGGGAGAAATCTATTTTTACCATGATCGGATACATCATGAAAAATAGACAGATGGCAATGGGAATTGAAACATTATAGATACTCATCGAGTCCAATGCTTCTGCGACCCTAGGAAAGATACGCCCTAAGATGATACCCAGAATAATACAAAGAGCCACCCAAAGGGTGAGGTAAGCTTCAAAGATACTGAGCGTTCCTCCAGCTTTGACTGCCTTGGGGTTAACTTTATTCGTCATAGACTTTTCTTCCCTTTTATATTAATACTTAGCTTGCTTACGCAGCAGCTCGGAAATAGAGAGGCCAAATTGAGATCGACCTTCAAAAACCGTGCCAACTTCTCCCTTATTATACGTGACTTGGTTAATATGATAAGCCTCCTCTGGGAGAGGAACATAACCGACTTCTTGTGCAATTCCCGCCGCTTGTTCTAAATAGTAATAGACAAATTCCCTCATCGCTGGATTTTCTTGAGCCGAGGTCAGATTAATATAGATGAACAAGGGACGGGCGAGAGGATTATATTCACTTTTTTCCACTGTTTCTTGAGAAGGAAAAACTGGCCCATTACCACTATCGACACTCAGGGCTTTTAACTCGTCTTTATTTTGCTCGTAATAGGCTAATCCAAAATAACCCAAACTATTAACATCTGAGCTGATTTGTTGCTCAAGTAATGTATCATCTTCACTAGAAATATAATCACTGCGACTCGATCCCGCAGTTCCCATAACGGCCTCAGTAAAATAATCATAGGTTCCCGAATCTGTACCGGGGCCATATAATTTCAAAGGAACCTCGGGCCAAGAGGGTCGAATTTGATTCCATCGAGTGATTTTTTGCTGGGCTTCAGGTTGCCAAATTTGTTGCAGTTCATTGATTGTAATGTCTTCAACCCAAGTATTTTGGGGATTAACCACTACGGTGATTGCATCAAAGGCAATGGGCAGCTCAATATAAGATACTTTTCCCTGCTTACAGGCTTCCATTTCGGATACGCTAATCGGTCTAGAGGCATTATTAATATCAGTTTCTCCCGCACAAAATTTATCAAAACCTCCCCCGGTTCCAGAAAATCCTACCGTTACTTCTACTGGAACATTCTGACCTTGGTTAAAGCGGTCAGCAGCCGTTTTCGTAATTGGATAAACGGTACTAGAACCATCAATATTAATGGGTTGATAGGATTGAGGACTAGAGGGTTGACACCCATTGAGTAAAGCGGTAGACGCTAGAGCTAAGATGAAGAACCCGATGAATGGTTTGGCCGTTTTCAGAATGAATCGCATAATTTACCACTCTACCGTTAGAGACCCACTTGTTATCATTTCAAAAAATGGTCAAATGTCAAGTTAAGCTTTGGTTAAGTTCTCGTTAATTTTTATCCCCCCATAGAGTCAGAGAGAAAGCTTTTTGTAGCTATAAGGTTTCTAAAAAAGGAGGAATGGGACAATCTAAGAGAATAACGATCGTGCGTAAGATTTCTGCTTCTTCAATATTGACTTGATGATTAAATAAAACGGTATGGGCGCAAGCATCGACAATGGCTTGTTTTAGTTTAGGTGTGGTGTTTATCAGCCGTCTTAGACTGCGACGAATACTAATAATATTCGTGGGGATGAGTTGATTGGGAAGTATTTTTTTATCTGCCCCAGGAAGTCGTTGTAATCCAGATACAAAGGACTGAATTTGTTGCTGCTCATCCTGATGTCCAACTTCGGCTAAGGCGGATAAAACGATCAGGCAATCATTCCAAATTTCATGGATAGTGGTGGATGCAGTTTTGGGATTGCGAGGAGGATGGAAATAGGGGGCGAGACGATGAAGTAAAATGACTTGTAAGGTATATTCTGATAAGGATAATTTGCCGTCTGCATCAATTAAGGTTTGTACTTGTTCGCTCAGATGTTGATAAAGTTCAATGGATAAATTTCTGAGGACGGGAATGGTTAAGTCAATTAGGGGTAAACGGTAAGGAGGATTTAAGTCTTGAAAATAAGGAAAAATCTGCCAGAGATGATCGAGGAGTTCTGGGGGTTCGGTGGTTCTGAGGTGACTGATTTGGCGCTCCTGGACGGCTTTATCCTGTGTGTTTAATAATAGTCCATAAATGAGGGCTTGGGAACCTTGCTCAGATTTGATGGCTGTTTTAATGGCTTCTGGAAGTTGAGAAAGTAAGGATTGGGCATAGTTGAGATGGGCGCGATCGGTTGTGCCAATTTCAGTGATAATGGATTTAGGGTTGGCGTGGATGGTGGTATGTTGTAATTGGGTAATTTCTGGCGTTTCTGGAGTTTCTAAAGTTGCGGTAAGTGGTCTTGCGGGTAAGGAAATATCCTCGGATAATATGCCCGCCGGTAGATTTTCTAATCGTTCAATTCGTTCAGTTAGGGGTGGATGGGTGGCGAAGAAGTGGTGATTGAAGTTGCGGATGGCTTCGCCAAAAAATAAATGGCTGGCTTCTTCGGCTGTAGATGTTTTGATTTTTGAGCCATCTTTTACGTTGCCAATTTTACGCAGAGCGCCGGAAAGTCCAAGGGGATTGCGGGTAAATTGAACGGCGGAAGCATCGGCTAAAAATTCTCGCTGACGGGAGATGGCGCTTTTAATCATTCGCCCGCAAAGAAAGCCGATATATCCGATGGCTAAAAGGGCTAAACCCCCGATTTCTAACAAGCCTTGGTTTTTTCGGGTGGTGCGGGGTGAATTTTGAATGACTTCTAAGATCTTGCGCCCTAGGATGTGAATGAGTAAAATGCCTTGAATGACTCCGATCAGATATAAATTGAGTCGCATATCGCCGTAAATAATATGGCTAAATTCATGGGCAATTACGCCTTGAAGTTGATCGCGGGATAGTTCTTTTAGGCAGCCTTGGGTTACGCCGATGACGGCATCATTAATGGTAAATCCGGCGGCAAAGGCGTTAATGGCAGGTTCGCTATCGAGGATGTAGACGGGGGGAATGGAGGTTCCGGAGGCGATCGCCATTTCTTCGACGATATTCAGCAGTTGTTGCTCCAGAAGATCGGGGGTGTCGGGTTTAACCAAACGCCCGCCCAGACTGAAGGCTACGATTTTACCTCCAGCTCGCAATTGCAGGATTTTATGGCCGCTACCAAAGCCGACAATGAGCAATACAGCGAGGGTAATGAGAACTAAGAGTTCGGGTGAAATGAGCGATCGCCGGGTTTGCAGTTCCATGTAAACGGTGATCGCTACTACAGCATAAAGGGCGAAAATCATCCCCAAAATGGCGATCGCAAACAAGAAAATCAGATAAACCGTTTTCCGCCGTGCTTGCTCTTGATGCTCAAAAAAGTTCATCGTTTGCTAAAAAGAAATGGTAGGCACATTTTTCACATCGGGATCAGTTTCTTGTAGTAACTGTGCCGCCCGAAAATTGAACATACCGGCAATGATATTACTAGGAAAAACTTCGCGCTTCGTATTGTATAGTGTCACTCCATCATTAAACGCCTGACGAGCAAAAGCAATTTTATTTTCCGTCGATCGCAACTCTTCCATCAACTCACTCATATTCCGATCCGCCTTCAAATCTGGATACGCCTCCGCTAGGGCAAACAACCGCCCCAAAGAACCCGTCAGCACCGCCTCCGCATTGCCTAACGTCTGCATGGCGGCTGGATCGCCTGGATCTTGAGAAGCTTGGGAAGTAGCCGTTACTGCCGCATTCCTGGCTTGAATCACCGCATCTAACGTTTCCCGCTCATGCTTCATATACCCCTTCACCGCTTCCAGCAAATTAGGAATCAAATCATGACGACGGCGCAACTGCACATCAATTTGGGCGAAGGCATTCTGATAGCGATTGCGTAACTTAACCAAAGAATTATAGGACTCAATGATAATAGAAGCCACCAGGGCCACCAATGTCCCTAGAACGGCTAGGGTAAGGAGTATTTTTGCCATAAGATGAAAACCCTTTTAGATGGCATTATATCATCGATCGAATTCTCCAAATTCAAGCTCAGATTAATTCCTTGTCCTAGGAAGCTGATATCCTGAAAGATAACCTTTAAAAATGGGACTTTACTACGATGTTAATCCTCATGGAAGCTGGATCGTTTCCTCTCGCCTTTACTCTGGTTTATGTGGTGGGATTTATTGCTGCGGTAGTGATTGGTTCGATCGCCTGGTACAACTCTAAGCGTCCCGCAGGATGGGAAAATGCGGAAAAACCAGATTATATTCCCGACATGAATAAAGATAAAAAAGACTCTTAAGTAGATTCTTCCCTGAGTTGCAAGCGCACCATAAAAAAGCCATCCATCTGATGACGGTGGGGCCAAACCTTAATCCAGCCTTCAGGGGTGGATAAAGGGGCTAGGGGGGAGGGCGATAATGCTCCGCATCGCTGAAGCGATCGCGCTGGTGCAATACTCCACTGGGAATTCTGGTCTAAAAAGTTGCTGATCACCTGCTCATTTTCCTGGGGGTCGAGGGTACAAGTGGAGTAAACCAAACTTCCCCCCGGTTTCACCCAAGAGGCGGCTTTTGCCAGCAGTTCTTGCTGTAGCAGGGATAACTGCACGATGGACTCTGGGGACTGTCGCCACCGAGCATCGGCATGACGGTGGAGCGTGCCTAACCCAGAACAAGGGACATCTAGCAACACGCGATCGCCTTTTTTGTCAAAATCCCCAATCTCCCGCAGATCTCCCACACGGGTTTTAATGCTGTGTAAATCCAGACGTTGGGCATTTTGGATCGCCTTTTTCAACCGCGAATGTTGGCGATCGCATCCCCAAATTGTACCGCGATCGCCCATTAACTCCGCTAAATGAGTCGTTTTACCCCCAGGAGCAGCACAGCCATCAATCACCACCTCCCCCGGTTGTGGATCGACCAAATAGCCCACCAATTGGGCGCTACAATCTTGGATACTCCACCATCCTTGCTCAAAACCGGGCAACTGCTGCACCGCTCCCACTTTTTTCAATAATCGCAACCCTTGGGGAGAATAGGGTAAACGCTCCACCGGAATACCGGCCTCCTGAAACGCTGTTTCCACCTCTGCCACCGAAACTTTATGGATATTAACCCTTAGATCCAGAGTCGGAGGACGGTTAAACCACTCACATAACTGTTGAGTTTCCCCTTCTCCCAGTTGGGTTAACCATTGTTCCACGATCCAATCCGGGTAACTATGGAGAATCGCCAACCGTTGGGCGACTGGATCGGGTAACTTCAGGGGATCGCCCGGTGACCTCATATACTGCCGCAATACCCCATTCACCACCCCCGATAAACCCCGCAAACCATTATTTTTGGCCAACTCCACCGTCGTATGCACTACCGCAGGGGCTGGAATTTGATTCAGATAGCGCAGTTGATACAATCCCAGATGAAAGATCAACCGTAAATCTGCCGGTTGTTCCTCAATCGGTTTACGGGCAAACTGACCGATCAGCGCATCAAGCGATCGCCTCCGTCGCACCACCCCATAAACCAACTCCGTCACCAAACCCCGGTCTACCGTCGCCAATTTCGCCCCACTCAACCCCCGATTTAAGGCCACATCAGTATAAGTATCCTGGCGATCGATCTCCTTGAGAATGGAAAAGGCAACTTGACGAGCATTAGGGTTAAGCATGTAAACTTTTCTCAGACTGACCTTTTAATGATAGGGGTTAGAGGCGATCTTAGGGAAGTCATTGGTCAAAAATCAGAAAATCTTCAGCTCACTAGAGTCTCAATTTTAGCCTCTCCCATGGTCTATAATAATATTCAATTATCTCAATTCTTATCCCTCAATATGGAGTCAATCTCATGGTTCAAAAGATTGCCCTTTTTAATCATAAAGGTGGGGTCAGCAAAACCACCACCACATTTAATCTAGGTTGGATGCTGGCTGAGAAAGGGAAAACCGTCATTCTCGTTGATACCGATCCTCAATGTAACTTGACCGGCATGGTTTTGGGGGAAGGAACAGAAGAGAATCAACAGAGAATTGCTGCCATTTACCAAACCTCCTCCAATATCAAAACTGCTTTAGCTCCCGCTTTTGAATCACAGCCCAAACCCATTGAAGCGGTCGATTGTATTCCGGTGCAAGATCGAGAAAGATTATTTTTATTACCAGGTCATGTTGGCTTTGCTGAATATGAAGTAACGTTAGGCATTGCCCAAGAGCTAAGTGGCTCAATTCAAGCTCTGAAAAATTTACCCGGATCGATTACAGAGTTATTAAACAAGACGGCACAAAAGTATAAGGCTGATTATATTTTGATTGACATGAGTCCCAGTTTGGGACCGATCAATCAGAACCTACTGATGACCAGCGATTTTTTTATCATTCCCACAACAGCTGATTTCTTTTCCGTCATGGCAATTGATTCTTTAAGTAAGGTTTTACCTAAATGGTATAGTTGGGCTAAAACCGCCAGCTCCCTTCCCATTCTCAAAGAAGCGGTTTATCCATTTCCCGAAGTGAACCTGAAATTTTTAGGAATCATTGTCCAAAATTATCGCATTATTAGAGGTAAGGAAACGGCAGCTTTTCAAAACTGGATCGAAACAATAGAAGAAAGTGTTGCTCAAAAAATGATTCCAGTTTTAGCCCATAATCACATGATAGACTCAAGTTATATAAACAACACACAGAACAGTATTGTTCTGGCAAAAATTCCAGATTTTAATAGTTTGATTGCCTTATCTCAACAGCACCAAAAACCAGTTTATGCCTTAACATCCGAACAGCTAAAATCTGCCCTTTGGTATGGTCGGGTTTTGGAGAAAGCCCAAGAAAAACAGGATCAATTTAGAGCAACCTTTTCAGAATTAGCCGATCAAATTATTACTCGTACTTCTTCTGCCCATGCAATCAGCGCTTGATCAATTCCAGATTAGCATTGCCCGTGTTCGCGATTTGATTTCTATTCATAATTCTGTTAAAGCACAATCCACTGCTGCTCTAGATTTATCCGATATTTTGAGAGCAGCTTTAGTGTTATCTGTGAGTGCTTTAGACTATTATATTCATGAAGTCGTCACCCTAGGCATGATACAGATCCATCAAGGGCAACGTACTGAACCGCAAGTCCCACCAAATAGTTTCCATTCCCCCTTTTCCCGGTTTCAGGTATCCTTGGGTGGGGCACGACAAGAACGAATAATCCTCAACGATATTGCCTCTTGGTTAGAGAATGAAATCCAGCAAAGTCAAGGTTCATCATTTTTGCAGCAATCTCATACAGTATCGTCCTTACTGCCTATTCTATCGGATAGCCTAGTCAATAAACTGAATCGTAGCTCTTGGTTAGAAGATGAAACTAGGCAGAAACTCAGTTACCAAAGTTATCAGCAACCGGAAAAGATTGCTGATGCAATTCGACTAATTTCAGATAAAAAGCTATGGGATGAGGTGTCAGCTCTCTTAGGGCGATCGGCAAAAGATATCAAGCAACAACTGAGCTTAATTGTGGATCGGCGCAATAAAATTGCCCATGAAGCTGATATCGATCCGAGTTTTGGCATCGGGAATCGCTGGCCCATTAATGCCATAATGGTTAATGATGCAGTTGATTTTATTGAACAAGTCGTTGAAAGCATTCATCAAGTCCTTTAAGGCTTTCACCTAAATAACCGTATATGACACAAGGAGGTTAGAAACTAGAAACCCGGTTTCTCTCCACTCCCCGTTCCCTGTTTCCTATATAATTAACAGTAAATTTAACAGCATAAATAGCATGAGTCAGTCTTCTATTGGTATCGGCATTGTGGGCACAGGATTTGGGCAAAAAGTCCATATTCCTGCTTTTGAGCATCACCATCGCACTCAAATAATGGCAGTCTATCATCGCGATCTCGCTACCGCTCAAAAGATCGCCGCCCAACATCAGATTCCCCATGCTGTGGATACCGTGGAGGCGATCGCCAATTTACCAGAAGTAGATGCCGTTAGCATTTCTACCCCACCCTTCCTACACTACGAGATGGCGAAAACAGTTCTAAAGGCAAAAAAACATCTATTACTAGAAAAACCCACCACCCTATCCGTTGAATCAGCCCAAGAACTTTATCAATTGCAGGAGCTTCAAGGGGTAGTTGCTGCCATGGATTTTGAATTTCGCTTTGTCCCCGCCTGGCAACGGTTTCAAGAACTGCTTACTGATAACTATGTGGGTAAAAAACGGTTCATCAAAATTGATTGGCTCGCCCCCTCACGCTCCGATCCCAGTCGTCCTTGGAATTGGTATTCCCAAAAAGAGAAAGGCGGCGGCGCATTAGGAGCGATTGGTTCCCATACCTTTGACTATATTGCCTGGCTCTTTGGAGACATCAAGCGCCTATCCGCTCGCTTGAGTACCGCGATTGCCGAGCGCCGAGATCCGACAACGGGGGAACTCAAACCCGTAGATGCAGATGACACTTGTTTACTCATGCTCGAACTCGCTGATGGTACACCCTGTCAAGTCTCCCTCAGTTCCATCGCCTATCAAGGACGGGGGCATTGGGTGGAAGTTTATGGCGATCGCGCTACCCTAATTTTAGGCAGTGCCAATCAAAAAGACTATATCTATGGCTTTACCCTGCAAGGAGCCAAATTTGGCGAACCCTTGAACCCACTAGAAATTCCCCAACGGCTAGAATTTCCCCAAACCTACCCCGATGGACGCATTGCCGCCTTTATGCGCGTCGTTGATGCTTGGGTAGAAACCCTGGAAAACCCATCTGCTCCACCCACCGTGCCCACCCTGCGAGAAGGGGTATACTCCCAACTGTTAATGGACTTAACCCATCAATCCCATACCACCAACCATTGGGTTGAAGTTCCTCCCTTAGCCGATGTTATCTAATCTGAATCAACACTCCAGACTAAGAACTCACTTTCTTCTCCGTCACTAAACTTAAGCTTTGCCAAGCACCCTGGCGATCATAACTGCGAATTAACCGTAGGCGCTCCCTGGGGGAAATGAGCCACCCCACTTCTAAAAAGAAGGGTTTTCCAGATTCCACGTTAACGGGGCTGGTGGTTGACCCCCCGTCGGGAAGCAAGAGAACTTGTACCGGTTGGTATCTTCCCGTAAATTCTAATCTAGACCCCTCTAGGGTTGCCGTTGAGGTAAGCTTAAAATCATTACTGTTCAGGGTTTGAGTGATTTGATTGCCCTCTCGCGAGAGGGACAGAGTGCTTTGAGTGCGATCTGGGGGACGTAGGTCAGGATAGAGAGTCGTCACTTCTCCTTCCCAGGTTCCTAAGAGTTGATCGATGGTTAACGGAGGACGTTCGGGAAGGGTTGTTCCTCGGAGTTTTTCCCGAATCAGGGTAATTTGATCGAGGTAGCTTTTTTGATACAGAATCACGAAGCGGAGGCGGCGCTGTTGGTGGATAAAGCCAAATTCACCGCCAAAGGTGGCAAAAGGGTTATGGTGGGCACTGCCTTGGGAAAAATGCCCATCATCGAAGAAGAGAATATTGCGATGGAGAGATTTGTATTCAAGTTCGAGCATGGGGGGTGGAGTTTCCCCAGGGGGAAATCGCTGCACGGTTTGATAAACGGTTTGGTTATTATCTCTGCCTTCGAGGGTAACCACGGTGGGGGTATCTTTTTCCAGGATGCCCAGGGGCGAGAATTGGGTAAAGGAACCGTCCCAAATGCCGAGGTTTTCTAAGAGGTTTTGCCACTGCGATCGCATAATTCCAGATAGAGTTATTTTTAAGGGATTGGTGTTACATTCCTACAAACTTGGGGAAGTTCTGCCCCATCCACACAAGCTTGTTCTGCCATGGCTGCGGCTACTGCGTCAAATACAGGCGTTGCCCATTGGGCAGCCCTCTCCCAAGATCCAACTTTAGCAAGAATTTCCCTGGCTTGGGCCACTTCTAGGATCGCAACATGGGGATTATATTCGGCTGCCCGCTCAATGAGGGGATGCCAAGCCAGGGCATGACCCTCGCGATCGCTTTTTCCTCCCCTTACTCTCGGCCCGATGTTGCGTAAACCTTGCTGTTGATAGAAGGGTTGCAGCTTGGCTTGAATACGATTTTCCCATTGGCGATCGCGCGGATGCAAGCCAGTCACTAACATTTGTGCCCCCGGAAAGGGATTGGCTTCACTGACAACATGGGCATCGGCGGTTAAAATTAGGGTCTGCACATTGCGGTTGCCTTTATGGACACCAGCGATATAGTGTTCTAAAGCTTGAAACCCGTCGAGATTTTCCCCATACATTTGAATGGTGGGAACCAGGACATAAAATCCAAGGGCGGTTAACCGTTGATAAAGTTCATTAGCGGTCACCGTATTCCAATAGAGTCCCACATGGTAATCATCAACTTTGGCTCCCGGTTGCATGGAGTTAGCGGTATACTGAATCGGTAAAATGGCGATCGGGCGGTTGGTGTTGATGCGAATGGGGGCAACATCGGCATGAGTCCAGTTTTTACCCGTGTAGTTATATCGCACCCGATAAATACCTTGCCCGGCTTCAAAGGCATAGTTGCGCCCATCCTCAACCAGGGTGAATTCGGGAGTTAGTGCGAAGGTTCGGGTTTGGGCGGGTGGGGTGAGTCCAGAGGATAGGCTTAAAACTAATGCCATGCCCAAGGTTTTGGATAAGACACTCATAAAATTCGTTCTTCATCGATCCTTAAGGTAACCATCATACCCTGCCTGCTCTGCCCTAAAATAGGATCATCTCTTTCCTCAGTGCTACCCATCCTTCTATCATGGTTTCAGTTCATCCTCAAATTGAGTATCCAGAAAGCGACGGGTTACCCTTGGCTGATAATACGATCCAGTTTCGCTACATTACCACCATTCAAGGCGGTCTAGATGCCCTGTATGCTAATGACCCTAATGTGTTTATCGCGGGAGACTTGCTTTGGTATCCTGTCGAAGGAGATAATCAAACTCGTGTGGCTCCGGATGTAATGGTGGCATTTGGTAGACCTAAAGGCGATCGCGGTTCCTATCGACAATGGGAAGAAAATAATATCGCGCCTCAAGTGGTATTTGAAATTGCTTCGCCAAGTAACACGCTCAAAGAATTAGAAGAGAAAAAGCTGAAGTTTTATAACCGTTATGGAGTCCAGGAATATTATCTGTTTGACCCAGAGCGAGTCAAGCTCAAAGGATGGATGCGTCAACAACAGGGTAATTTACTTCCTATAGCATCCATGCAAAATTGGGTCAGTCCCCTGTTAAATGTGCGGTTTGTGCTAACAGAAGCAGGAGAATTGCAACTGTATCGTCCTACGGGTGAGAGGTTTGCGACTTATGTAGAGGCGATCGCACGGGTAGAAAATACCCTGCTAGAACTCGAACAAAAAGACCTAGAACTCGAACAAAAAGACTTAGAACTCGAACAAAAGGAGGAAGAGATTGAACAAAAGGAGGAAGAGATTGAACAGCTCAAGCAAGCCCAGCGTCAGGCGATCGCCCCCTTAGCAGCAATGGGACTCGATGCAGAGGCGATCGCCCAAATCTTATCCTTACCCGTCGAGACCGTACAAGACAATCTCTCCTAAAAAAATGCTAGATTCAACCCATTGTCCCATGGGCAAAGCGAAGAGCTAACCCTTAGAGCGATCGCCGATCCATTCGCTCAATTTTGGGCAAGAGTTGAGAATACTGGTTAATATTCACCCGATCCGTAGAATTAAGGCTGGCTTGTTGCAGTTGAGTGAGTAAAGTCTTGCTTTGTAGGAGCAGTTGGCGAATATCTAATCCTGCATAGTCCGGTTGATAGCGACTCAAGCGGCCGATCCCTTCACCGAGTAAAATCATCGCTCCCCGTAAATTTTGATTGCCCAGATGATAAATGCCGACAGCCAGTTGTAAGATACCTTGATAAAAGGTGCGTTCTGGTTCCGAGGCTTCAAGCCAAATGGCTTCTAGGGTATCGTGACAGGCATAAAATTCCTGTTGATTAAATTGTTCAATGCCTTGCCAAAATTCAGGGGGCAGACGATCAGACATAGGCTTTAGCTTCTACGATAGGTCTTCAGATTCTTCTTGATCGAGATATTCTTGAATCTCTTCTAGATTATTATGATTATGACTTGAGGCGATCGCCATCGAACAAGACCAACTACTCGGTAACATGGCTGGCCATCCTTTGCGAATCGCTTCCGGACAAATAGCATGAATCGTCAATTGACAATCAATCATCTGTACCCCAGTTTTCGAGGCTTGTTTTAAGCTGTGCTTAAGAATCGCATCATTCTTAAACTCTAGGGTCTGGTTGCACTGAACACAGACAATGTGATGATGATGATGGGGGTAGGGATGATTCAATTCGTAGTGTTTATGACCTTCTGCCAGTTCCAATTCCCGAATAATCCCCATCCTGGCCATCAGTTTGACCGTGCGATAAATCGTCGATAGGCTAATCCGCTCACCCCTCTGTTTCAGCAGATCGTGGAGTTCTTCGGCGCTCAGATGATTTCCCCTAGGAAGATTCTGAAAAACATGCAGAATCGTTTCCCTCTGGGGGGTTAAGCGCCAACCTTTAGCATTCAGTTCAGCCTTGAGAGAGGTGGGAGTATATAGAGACATGGGGGATTCTCAACAATAGTGCTGTTTTCAAAATTATAAAGCGCGAATTACTGATTTGCAAAAAAACAATTTTATTGAGAATTATTCCAGTTTATCAACCCTCAAGAGTCCCCGTATCATCAAACAAGGGACTCCTCAATGGTTCTAAGCGCTTTTCACCTCGTCTTGGGATTCCGGTAAAGTCAGGATTTCTACGCCATTCTCCGTAACGGCGATCGTATGTTCAAACTGGGCCGAGAGCTTGCCATCTTTGGTCACTGCCGTCCAATTATCCTCTAAAACCTGCGCTTCATAAGTGCCTTCATTAATCATCGGCTCAATAGTAAACACCATCCCCTTACGCAACCGTTTCCCCTTACCCCTTACCCCATAATGGGGAACCTGGGGAGCTGTATGAAACTCACGATTAATCCCATGACCGACAAAATCGCGCACCACGGAAAAGCCATGACCTTCTGCATACTCTTGAATCGCTGCGCCAATATCCCCAATTCTGCCACCCGGTTTTACCGCAGCAATCCCGCGCATCATACATTCATAGGTCACTTCCACCAACTGTTTAGCTACCGGTGAAGGAGTTCCCACAAAAAACGTCCGTGATGTATCCCCATAATAGCCATCCAGAATCGGAGTCACATCGATATTAATAATATCCCCATCTTTGAGTTTTTGTTTGCTGTTGGGGATACCGTGACAAATCACCTCATTCACACTGGTACAAATGGATTTAGGAAACCCATGATATCCCAAAGGCGCACTGATAGCGCCATGTTCGCGAGTCCAGCGTTCAGCTTCATCATTTAATTCTAAAGTGGTTACTCCCGGTTGCACCATGGGCGCTAAGTGATCCAGTAATTGACTGGCTAAGATTCCGGCTTGGCGCATTTTGTCAATTTCGCGCCGCGATAATAATACGATTGTTTCGCTTCCCATGTTTCTAAGATCTCAAAGGTCATCAAGCTCTTCACTCTTTATCTATGATACGGGAATGGGGAATGGGGAATGGGGGAATGGGGAATGGGGAGATGGGGAGATGGGGAGATGGGGAGATGGGGAGATGGGGAGATGGGGAGATGGGGAGATGGGGAGATGGGGAGTGGCGTGTTTATAACTAGAGAGTAGGAGGTCAATTATGAGAATTATGTTAAAAAATGTCAAATTGTTACGAACTTTACTGTTTTTTGTTTTTCTTTATAATCCTGAGCTAACGTAAAGCTATAAGGTTGAATTAACACCATACATAAGAGGTAAACTCTGATGATGAACACCTCAGTTAAGATGCCCCAGCCTCCGACTCCGGCCCATATTTGCCCCATGGATCGCACCTGTAGTTACTTACAGCAAGCCGGTTCTGAACTCAATATCGATCGCGGCATCCTGACCGTTTTGGAAAATCCTCGCAAAGTCGTCACGGTTTCCATTCCCGTTAAGCTTGATACCGGAGAAGTGCAAGTTTTAGCCGGACACCGAGTCCAACATTGCGATGTTCTCGGCCCCTACAAAGGCGGAACTCGCTATCATCCCTCCGTCACCTTACAAGAAGTCTCAGCTTTAGCCATGCTAATGACCTGGAAATGTGCATTACTGGGCATTCCCTATGGCGGAGCCAAAGGCGGTATTGCCATTGACCCCAATCAATATAGTGTGGGTGAGCTAGAACGCATTACCCGCCGCTATACCAGCGAACTGATTAAAGACATTGGCCCAGCCGTTGATATTCCAGCTCCCGATATGGGAACTTCGGCGCGGGAAATGGCTTGGATGATGGATACCTATTCCATGAATGTCGGTCATGCTGTTCCGGGTATTGTCACCGGTAAACCCCTCTCTGTGGGGGGTTCTAAGGGACGACAACAAGCCACCGGTCGAGGAGTGATGATTGTGGTAAGGGAAGCTCTGGCGCAACAAGGGAAATCCTTGGCGGGTGTTTCCGTGGTCGTTCAAGGCTTCGGTAATGTGGGTAGCGCGGCTGCTCTGTTGCTCCATCAAGCAGGTGCTAAGGTGTTGGCGGTTTCTAATGTTTCCGGTGGCGTGTTTGCCAAAAATGGCTTAGATATCCCGGCTCTGTACAAGCATGTGGTTGAACATCACGGCCATATGGGCAACTTCCCTGGTGGCGAACTGATTACCAATGAGGAATTGTTAACTCTGCCTTGTGATGTGTTGATTCCAGCAGCTCTGGAAGATCAGATTACAGAAGATAATGCCCCTAAAATTCAGGCGCAAATGGTGGCAGAGGCAGCCAATGGCCCGGTGACTTTGGTGGCGGATCAAATGTTGCACAGTCGCGGCATTACCGTTTTACCCGATATTTTAGCCAATGCTGGTGGTGTGGTGGTGAGTTATCTGGAATGGGTACAAGGCCAGTCCTATGTGTTCTGGGATGAGGAACGGGTGAACCAAGAGATGGAAGGCTTGATGGTGCGAGCTTATCATCGGGTTTATGAAACTGCACAACAACGGGGAATTCCCTTACGGTTGGCGGCGTATACGTTGGGTGTGGGTCGTGTGGCTCAGGCTCTAAGCGATCGCGGTTTATATCCGTAGTTGAATTGTGTTTTTCTGTTACAAACTAGCCCAACTTTCTTGTCTCGTTTAAGATTCTTTTGCTAGAATTGAGATAATCAATTTTGAAATTGCCTTTTAACATCCAGGGATCAATTTTAAGTCCCTTTTATCCCATTTTATTCTCAGGTAAAGATTCCCGGTAGGGGTGGCGTTGCTTCCCCTCCCCTACCCCCCCTTAATTCATTCTTGGAATCTTTACCTCTTTGATTCAAGTTTTGATATTTCAGCGCTTTTGCTTCTCGATATCGTCTTTTGAGAGGGCATTGCCAATGAGTCGCAAACGGTTGCGCCCTCATCCCCCTTTCATGTCGGCGACAGCCGAAACCCCTTCTCCTGTGGGAGAAGGGGGGTAAAGTCCCTCTCCCACGGGAGAGGGATTTAGGGAGAGGGCGTATCTGATTTGAAAACGCTATATTATTCCAGTTTTTGGAGCGATCAAAAAAATGTTAAAAACTGTTGCTTTAAGAAACACTTATACCCCAGAAGCTAAAGCCAAGGCTTTGGTGTTGTGGAAAGAAAATGCTTTTATCCTTTGGTTCGATCAAGTCGGCTTGGAAGATATTGGCTTAGTTGGTGGTAAAAATGCATCGTTAGGAGAACTGATCCGTCAGTTAACGCCGAAAGGAATTAATGTGCCCCAAGGATTTGCGATTACGGCCCATGCTTATCGTTATTTTATCTCTTCGGCGGGGTTAGAGCCGCAATTGCGGGAACTGTTGACGGATTTGGATGTGGAAAATGGGCCATTGTTGCGTCAGCAAGCAGCAAAGGTGCGATCGCTGATTCTGAACACCAAATTCCCCAAAGAGATCGAAATGGCGATCGCCCTTGCCTATAAGCGCTTAGGCGAACTCTACGGTCAAGATCCGGATGTAGCAGTGCGCTCTTCAGCCACAGCAGAAGACTTACCCGATGCCAGTTTTGCCGGTCAACAGGACACCTATCTGAATATTTCCGGCTTAAACGAAGTGGTTAAAGCGGTTCATCGCTGCTTTGCTTCCCTATTTACCGATCGTGCCATCTCCTATCGCACCCATAAAGGCTTTGACCATTTTGAAGTTGCATTGTCTGTGGGCGTGCAAAAAATGGTACGCTCTGACCTCGCGACTTCGGGGGTGATGTTCTCCATCGACCCCGAAACCGGATTTAAGAATACAGCTTTGATTACCGCTTCCTATGGCTTAGGGGAAACCATCGTGCAAGGCTCCGTAAACCCAGATGAATATCTGGTGTTTAAACCGACATTACGGGAAGGGTTTCAACCGATTTTGCAAAAACGCCTGGGTCGTAAGGCGATTAAAATGGTCTATCGTCAGGATGGCAATCATGCGACCAAAATTGTACCGGTTCCTTGGGTAAGGCAACAACAATTTGCCCTCAGTGATGAGGAAATTCTGAAGTTGGCACAGTGGGCTGTGATGATTGAAGATCATTACTCTAAATTGCGCCAAACCTATACTCCCATGGATATTGAATGGGCGAAAGATGGGACAACGGAGCAGTTGTTTATTGTGCAAGCGCGGCCGGAAACGGTGCAGTCCCAAAAGTCGAGCCAGGTTTTGCGCCATTATCAGTTGCAAGAAAAGGGCGAGGTGTTGGTGCAAGGTCGAGCAGTGGGAGAGGCGATCGCCTCCGGCCCTGCACGAGTCATCCTGGATGTGTCGCAAATCGATCAATTCCAGTCCGGGGAAGTGCTGGTTACCCATCGCACCGATCCCGATTGGGAACCGATCATGAAGAAAGCGAGTGCGATCGTCACCAATACCGGGGGACGCACCTGCCATGCCGCCATTATTGCTAGAGAAATGGGCATTCCAGCCGTTGTCGGTTGCGAAAAAGCCACCGAGCGGTTAACCAATGGTCAGGAAATTACCGTCTGCTGTGCCGAAGGGGAACAGGGCAATGTTTACGCTGGTTTGCTACCCTTTGAAGTGCAAGAAACGGTGTTAGATGAACTCCCGAAAACCCGCACCCAGATTTTAATGAATGTGGGCAACCCAGAGGAAGCCTTCCGGTTATCGGCTATTCCCTGCGACGGGGTGGGTTTAGCTCGCCTAGAATTCATCATTGCCAACCAAATTAAAACCCATCCTTTGGCGCTCCTGCACTTTGACGAACTCGAAGATGCGGATGTAAAAGCCGAGATTGAGGAACTCACGGCACACTATCCCTATAAACCCGATTTCTTTGTCGATCAGTTAGCCTATGGAATGGGGGCGATCGCGGCTGCCTTTTATCCCCATCCCGTCATTATCAGGCTTTCCGACTTCAAGAGCAACGAATACGCCAATCTTTTAGGCGGTCGGCAATTTGAACCCCAGGAAGAAAACCCCATGATCGGTTGGCGCGGAGCCTCCCGCTATTATGACCCCCATTATCGAGAAGCGTTTGCCTTAGAATGCCAAGCTTTAAAACGGGTTCGTGATGACATGGGATTAGTCAATGCTATCCCCATGATTCCCTTCTGTCGGACTCCAGAAGAAGGGCGCAAGGTGTTAGCAGAAATGGCAAAACATGGACTGGAACGGGGTAAACATGGCCTGCAAGTTTATGTGATGTGCGAGTTACCCAGTAATGTAATTTTAGCCTCCGAATTTGCCCAAATTTTTGATGGTTTTTCCATTGGTTCCAACGATTTAACCCAACTCACATTAGGCTTAGATCGAGATTCTAGCTTAGTTGCGCCCTTGTTTGACGAACGTAATGAAGCAGTAAAACGGATGGTGAAAATGGCTATTGAAACGGCAAAAGCAGAAGGTCGAAAAATCGGCATCTGCGGTCAAGCACCGAGTGATTATCCAGAGTTCGCCCGCTTTTTAGTGGAGTTAGGCATTGATTCGATTAGTTTGAATCCCGATTCAGTGTTGAAGACAATGTTGGATATTGCCGAACTTGAGCGCGGATAATTTCCGGGATTGACTTGTTGGTGGGGGCGGGTTTACGACATGAATTGGTGGGTTTCCTAAATGTTGGTATAACCCGCTCCTACGAATCAATCGATCATTCCCAGATTAGGGTTCACTTTCGCCCATACTTTTGACGAATGCGATTCACCTGCTCTTGAAGTTGAGCGCCCTTTTCTGGATTCACCATAGCGATAAAATTGGCAAATCCCTGAATCGAAGCTAACAGATTGCCAGAGTGACCCCAATGTTTTCCTTCTAACCCCTGAGTTTCAATTTGGTGTAGGGTAGCGCGAAATTTTCTCAGGGTTTTGCGGTCTATATTTAAACCTTCATTGACCACAATTCCTGTAACATCCAATTGGGTAGACTTGCGGCGCAAAATGCGAGTTTTCTGCTCATTAAGGGTAAAGCTTTCATAGTCCAGAATTGATGCTGTGCGGCGCAAAATCCTACAAATATTTCTCAGGGAATCACCAGAAGCAGAAAAAGTGAGATCGTCAGCATAGCGGGTATAAGTAAAGCCGAGTTGCTCGGCAACCTGGGTTAAGCGGTCATCTAAACGACGACAAATCAGATTAGAAATGGCAGGACTTGCGGGAGAACCTTGGGGAAGATGGCGCTGATTGAGGGCAATATAATAAGTTTGACCATCTAAGCTCACTTCTTCTACATCCGGAGCAGTACAAATTAAGCCCAAAATTGTTGCTACGGCTTCTGAGTAACCCAAGGAGCGAAATAAACCTTTGACACGGCGATAGGAGATGGAGGGAAAGAAATCTTTGAGATCTAAATTAATAACCACCTCTGCGCCCACATGGGGAGTAGCATTGGTAACGATGGAGCGATCGCGCTGAAATCCATGGGCCGCTTCATGGACGGGGATCTTCTCTAAAATCTCAGCTAAAACCCAATATTGCGCCCGTTTTAACCGAGGCATCGGCACAGAAATCAACCGTTCACCCCCCGTCTTTTTCGGCATTTTGAAGCGAATATAGTGCGATACAGTAGCTGTTTTTCGGTCAAAGGCCAAAAACCTTAGCTCACCCAGAGTAACCCCCATAGCTTGGGCAATATCGGCGGCTGTGGCCAGTGGAGGGAGTCCCTGGCGATCGAGGGCTGAGGGGTTGCTCTGCTGCTCTCCTAAACCGCCAGAAACCTCTTCACCTAAATAAACAATCTCCTGTTGTTGACGCTCTTGCCAAGCTTGCGCCCTCCCTTGTCGTTCCTGTTCCCGTCTTTGCTTCGTTTCTTCCCGCTTACGCCGAGATTCGGCTAACCGTTGTTTTCGCAACTGCTGACGAATAGCTTGTTCGTTTTGCAGTTGATTGTTTTTTTCCCGTAGTTGTCTGAGCTGCTGATGCAATTCTGAGAGACGGCGAATATCATCGGCTGGATCTTGGGGCAGTTCTCCCTGTTCGGGCCAAAATCCATAGCGAATCATTTCTTCGAGGATGAAGGCTTCACGACCCATGGTACGAATGCGATCGTAAAGTTCTTGGCGGGTACGGGGTTGATCGGACATAGTAGGGGAATGGGGGAGTGGGGGAATGGGGGAATGGGGCAATAGGGGAATGGGGGAATGGGGGGACGTGGAGATAACCGATTATTGCTACTCCTTACTGGATTACTCCCCATCCCTAGCCCATGGTTTTAGATCTCTGTCGGATCGATGCCCAGCTCTTGCAATTTTGCGGCTAGTTTAGCTGCTTTTTGATTGGCTAGATTCGCCTCTTCTCTAGCGACAGTGGCCTCTTCTCTAGCGACAGTGGCCTCTTCTCTAGCGACAGTGGCCTCTTCTCTAGCGACAGTGGCCTCTTCTCTAGCAACAGTGGCCTCTTCTCTAGCAACAGTGGCCTCTTCTCTAGCAACAGTGGCCTCTTCTTGAGGGAGCAGAACCAACTCACCATCTAGGGTTCTCCAACGCAACCACAGGCGATCGAGACCTTGATAAGTCCCTTGCCACAAGCCTAAACTTAACTCAATTTGGGGAATTACCAAGCATCCATCAGTTAGGGGAACTCGTTGGTAACGACCTCCCACGAGCTGAAAGGCTTGTAATTCATTGGTATAGCGACTGAAGGTGAAGTAATAGGGAATGCGTAAAATCTGTTCGTAAACTTCCCATTTGGTTGCCGGTTCTCCTGGTTTTCGGGTCGTATTTCCCAGGTCTTCATCTTCGCTACTCGGAGACAGAAGTTCTACGACGATAAAGGGATTGACAGGTTCTTGCCAACAGACATAACTCAGCCGTAGGTCTTCTTGTTCCCCATAAAATCGAGGCACATCGATGGCGGCAAACCAATCTGGACGTTTATGCCATAGGGGATGGCTAGAATTGTAATAAACGTTCATATCTGCGGCTGAAAAGACGCGATCGCAATCCCAGTTCGGGGGTTTAAAGGTCAAAAGCAAAATTTGGGGTTGCCAAATATGAAATTCATCGGCCAAACCGGGTTCCTCCGGGTATTCACTCGGTAAATCATACATGGTTGGTAGGGTTTCACGAGCCGGTAAGGGTGGATCGCTGGGGGGAGAAGAGGTGAAGCTTAAGGTCATAGTTTAGGGTTAAGCCATGCTGCTTTTCCCTGTATAACATATTAGTCAATAATATTATTGATGTTTTATTCAAATTTGGCTCAAGCAGATGTTCAAAGTTTTTGTTTATGGGACGCTCAAACCGGGTGAGGTGAATTACCGGCGCTACTGTGAGGGAAAGATTGTCAAGGAAGAGGAGGCGATCGCCTGGGGTCGTTTATTTTTACTGCCTATGCCTATGGGTTATCCTGCCCTAACGGTAGGAGCCAACCCCATTCAAGGATACTTGCTCTATTTCCAGGATGCATATCTGCTCAATCAGCTCGATCAACTAGAGGGCTATCACCCCGACTCGCCCTTAGAGGATAACCAATATCTACGCCAGTCCATTCCTATATTTCGGCTGACGGGTGAACCTCTGGGTGATGCCTTTGCCTACTTGATGAGTGTAGAGAAGATTGAGCAATACGGGGGGACAGAATTACCGGATGGTTTTTGGTCTCCCGTATCTGGTTAGCGGTCTTTCTGGAGCATTTGATGGAGATCTCCGGTGGCATTAGGCATTCCCAAGGGATTACTGTCCGATTTGGGGATATTAATCAAGGGTTGATCGAGAGCAATACGCATCAGAGCTGCTCCTTCTTGAGCAGCAGGAGTGTTAGCGATTTTGGGGAACAGTTGCCCAGAATCCGCAAATGTTGTCGATAAGGCAGCCACAGCAGCCGCAGCGATCGCCCCTGTACCCCATAATAGGGCAGTGCGTTTGGGTCGTCGGTCTAAGCGGCCCATTACTTGAGTCACCATGTCCTCCACCGGTTGATCTTGGGGAGGAGTCGGTAGCCTTTCAAAACCTTGACGAAGTTTAAGCAGGCGTTGATAGAGACATTGAACCGTGGGGTCATTGTCTAGCCATTCTTCCACCTGTTTACTTTCTGAGGCACTGGCTTCGCCATCGAGATAGGCACTGAGCAGTTCAAAGCGATCGCGTTTTAACATATCCGGTACACCCATATGTGAATTGGGATTGGTGTCATTCCAGGAAGTCAGACGGGATAAATATCCTTGCTTCTGGGAATGGGGTTGACAATTAAAGTGAGGAGTCATGGGGGTCACCTACCAAGTTGATAAACTGAGGATCACACTTAGTGACTAACCCAAGATAGTGTACACCTAATGATCCTAAAAGGGGTATTTTAAGTTTCTAATTAATCTTAAGATTTCTCAACAGAAATTTTGAACGAGTAAGATTTTACTCTTAGCTGTTGAGATACTTTTGGAGTTGAATTTGTAGTCTTTGACGGGCCCTGGCAATCCGGGATTTTACCGTCCCCAGAGACACTCCAGTAATTTCGGCAATTTCTTCATAGGCCATCCCCTCAATTTCCCGCAACACGATGGTTGTGCGGAAAGTTTCCGGTAAATCCGCGATCGCCTGTTGCAATTGTTCATAAAACTCACTTGTGGTCAGGCTCTCTTCCGGCCCTGGATCATCAGAGGGAATATCCCAACTGATCTCCTCATCATCAAACCGGCGCGGCGCATCCAAAGAAATCGGGGGTCTTACCCGTTTACGTTTGCGGAGTTCATCATAAAACAAATTGGTAGTAATCCGACTTAACCAACCCCGAAATTTAGCCGGATCGTTCAGGCGTTTGACATTACGATAAACCCGAATCCAGACCTCTTGGCCTAGATCTGCCCGGTCTTGCCAATCTGGAGCTAAATGATAAAGCATCCGATTAACATGGGATTGATACCGTCTAACTAATTCAGCAAACGCCGATTTATCAGGGCGAAGACCGGCCTGACAGCGAAGGATAAGATCGGTGTTTGAGAGTTTTTCGGGCTGCACAGGCGCTTGAGGAACTCCTGCCCCAACCGTTGACCAGGATAAAGAAACAGATTGACTCATGGATACAATTTTAGGTCGCCAACACTCCAGTCTTTAATGACGGGAGGCTTAGATCTTAGGTTCCCATTGAATCTCACCCTAGTGTACCTGAAATGAGGTAATTCTCCCTAGGGTTGCCCCATCAATTATTCTAGGGGCTGAGATTTTTTTTCGTAATTCCGAGCATAATCTTGTAACAAATGGCTGACCTGAGAGAGGACATTTTCCGTTTTACCCAAGGCTTGCCGTTCCGGTTCTTGGGGTTTTTCTTGGTTTTTGGAGACAGCCGCATCCACTTGCTGTTGAATTAACTCCATTAGCTCTTTTTTAGCGCGATCGCGTTGATAGCTGGCCCCTTCTTCAGTGGTCGCATAGAGGGGTGGGAGGCGATTGAGGGCATAGGCAGCCACATCCCCCAAATCGAGTTTAATTCCCTCTTTTTCCTCGATCGTGGCTACCCGCGTCATAGACTCGGTTAGCACTAATTCTTCCATCACATTAATAAATTGTTTCCGGGGGACGGCCACGACTTCGCCCGTCAATAAACACCCCATTAACCGGTCTAAAGCCATGTATTCCTCAATAGATAGCTCTGAGGCGTTATCACAAATATTTCCCACCTCAGCTTCCATAGCTGGGGTTAAATAGCCATCCTTGAGGGCCTGTTCCACAATCTCTTGGATACTCATAAGGCTGATTTACTCCACAGTTTCCTTGCTCACCATTAACGATATAGTGTTCTTCCATCTTCCTCTAGTTTGCCCCAGGATTTTCTATGATCGGGATCAACTTGACATTGTGCAACACTTTCATTCCTGGGGATTCATGGGTTTATTCAATTCCTTCAGTGCGCCAAGGCACGGGATCGACAGCAACACCATTGACATAAAGTCCCCAATGGAGATGGGGGCCAGTAGATGCGCCAGTCGATCCTACTGTACCAATGACTTGGCCGGCTTTGACCATCTCTCCTTCTCGAACATTAATCGTGTGGAGATGAATAAAAATACTGAGGATACCTTGGCCATGATCTAGACCGATTGTGTTGCCATGGATTTCAAACCCGTTTGCCTCTTTATCTACCAGGGCAATTCTTCCCGCAGCCGGAGCGACCACAGGGGAACCGGTGGGCGCGGCATAATCCACACCTCGATGATAGTAATCGTCAGCAAACACTCCATTGTAGTACCGTTGAACCCCAAAGACGGTGGACACTTCGCCAGAGCTAGGACGCAAGAAGGGGCCATTCCAGAATTTTTCAGGTGTGACGAGGCGCTTAAATTCATCTACGCGGTCAAACTCGTAGTCGGTTCCTTCAAGAGCGGCATCACTTTCGGATAACCAAATGCTTTGGGTGGGAAAGGAGCGATCGCCCATTGGGACGCTAACGGTTTGGCTGGTTCCATCCCCTTGAACCTGAATCGACCAAGTACCGGGTCGATCTAAGGGACTTGACGGAATCAAGGCCCGGAATCGATTGCCACTTAAGGGAAATACAGGGTAAGTCTTATTGCCCATCTGCACAGTGGGAGGCTCAGGGTTGGTCACCTGAATTTGCACGGAAATGGTATCTCCGAGTTGGGCAGATTGGGGATTGACTTGAACTTGCAAGGCTTGTAGGGGCTGGGTTAGAGCCGCCCAAGAGACTAGGGTAAGCAGGGGAAAGGGATATGGGTTAAAGATATTCATCAGGCGATCGCGGGTCTAGGAAACTAAGGTGTAAGAACAACAAGTTTAGGGTTTGGGTTTCATGAAGACAATGGATTGTCGCCAGACGATGGTGGGTTGTTCGTAGTGATCCATTAAGCAAATACAGTTGGCATCTTGCCACACGATTTTACCTACAATCAGGTCATCGGTGACTAATTTGAGTTCCACTTCATTTTTATCTTGGATGAAGTTCTGGATATTACGAATACTGGGTAGGCTGGTATCGAACTCGGACATAGTTTAAGAGAGCTAATGATGGTTTAATTGGGAATGAGAGTCTCCCGAACAAAGTTTAACAAGGGATGTCTGAAAATGGGAGTAGGGGAGTGGGGGAATGGGGGAATGGGGAGATGGGGGAAGATTGCCTATTACCGATTACCATAATAAGAATTGAGTAGAGCAAGGTTATGGAACTGCAATTTACCAAGTATCAGGGATTGGGGAATGATTTTATTTTGCTGGATAATCGGGCCAGTGATGAAGCCCTCTTGATTACACCGGAGCAGGCGATTCGGTTGTGCGATCGCCATTTTGGAATTGGAGCCGATGGGGTGATTTTTGCTCTCCCTGGAGAAGAGGGGACAGATTACACCATGCGGATTTTTAATTCTGATGGTTCGGAACCCCAGATGTGTGGCAATGGGATTCGCTGTTTTGCTCAGTTTGTCGCCCACCTAGATGGCTCTGGAAAAGAGGAATATCGAATTTCGACTTTGGCCGGGGTAATGGTTCCCAAACTGGGGTCAGAGGGTCAGGTAACGGTGGATATGGGCATTCCTCGATTGGGCGGTACAGAGATTCCCACGACCTTGGGATCGGGAACAACTCCGGTAGTGGATCATACTTTGGAGGTGGCCGGACAATCTTGGCTAGTGACCTGTGTGAATATGGGAAATCCCCATTGTGTGACCTTTGTGGAGGATGTGGAGGCGATCGCCTTAGAACAAATTGGCCCCCAATTTGAACATCATCCGGTCTTTCCCGAACGAATTAATACCGAATTTGTACAGGTCATCGACTCCAACCGGGTAAAAATGCGGGTTTGGGAACGAGGAGCTGGGATTACATTAGCCTGTGGAACGGGGGCTTGTGCAACGGTTGTAGCTGGGGTACTCTCTAAGAAGTGCGATCGCCATACCACAGTCGAATTGCCCGGTGGCGATCTCGACATCGAGTGGGCTGCCAACGATCGACTATACATGACCGGCCCGGCTCAAGCGGTGTTTACTGGCCAAATTGTAATCTAAAGAGGACGATTCATGGGTGGGGGAATTTATCTGATTCAGGATGAGGATCATTTGGTGGAAATGATGGAACAATCCTATGATTCAGAAGAGCGCCTGCAAGAATTAATTGAAAAATATCCCAATCTTTTAGCAGGGGATCAAATCGATCGAGCCACCCCTAGACGCTGGTTAGGGATCACTCGTGAAGTCACCTCCACCCTAGATGAAGAAAATGATAACAGTTGGTCTTTAGATCATCTGTTTGTGGATCAAGATGGTATTCCTACCCTAGTTGCTGTTCAGGAAGAAGATAGTAAGCGATCGCGTCGGGAAATGATGGGCACAATGTTAGAATATGCCGCCCAACTTCCCCTACACTGGCCCGTAGAAGCTGTTATTGCCCAATTTGAACTCAATTGTCGGGAGCAAGGACGAGATCCAGAACAGGTATTTGAAGCCTTTTTAGGAATGGATGTAGATGAAGAAAAATTCTGGCAAAAGGTAAAAACTAATCTGCAAGCGGGACAAGTGCGCTTAATTTTCGTCTCCGATGACATTTCCCCAGAGTTTCGGGTAATGATTGAGTTCCTCAATACCCAAATCGATCCCTTGGAAATTTTAGCTCTAGAAGTCAAGCAATATGTCAGCGAAAATGGCTTAAAAACCTTAGTCCCTCGTGTAATCGGCAAAACTGCCGAATCCCACCAGAAAAAATCCAGTACAGCCCTAGAGCGCAGGCGTTGGGATAAAACCTCATTTTTCCGGGAATATGAGGCTCGACAAGGCCAAGAGGAGGCGCAAATTGTCCGCCGGTTATATGATTGGGTGAGCCAACATAAACCTTTGAAAATTAAATGGGGTATGGGAGATACCTATGGCGGTTTTTCGGTTTGGGTTTCACCCTCCAATGGGGAAATAAGTGAGTTTTTTAGTATTAGTATTGATGGTGTACTTCAGGTTTCCTCTAGAAGCTATGCCACCTTACCCCCTTTCAATCAAAAGAAAGAATGGGACTATTTAAGAAATCAGTTTAGCGCCATTGGATTATCCCTGCCCGTCGATCCTGTGGAACCCAGGTTAACCAGTTGTGTCTTATCCAGTTTACAACATGAATCTGCCTTGAATCGGGTGATTGATGTCCTAGAAGCCGTTCTAGGTAAGGTGATGAGCTAGGAAATCGGGACTGAATCATTACTCATTCCAGAGGTTACCCAGAATGTAGGTAGCTTCGATGTTGCGATCGTCTCCCAAAATCATTAAAGTAAACAGTTGATCCGCAAGTTGCGATAGATTTTCTGGCGGCATTGGGTTGTGATTTCGTAATTTCATTAAGGGAGTTGCCGATGGATTAATAATAATAAAATCGGCTTCTTTTCCCGGTTCAAAATTCCCAATTTTATCCTCTAAATGTAAGGCTTGAGCTGCGCCTAATGTAGATAAGTAAAAAGCTTGGAAGGGTGAAAAAGCTTGTCCTTGCAGTTGCAACACTTTATAAGCATCTCCCATGGTTTTGAGCAGGGAAAAGCTAGTTCCTGCACCCACATCTGTAGCTAAACCAACGGGAATGGGAGGAGCTTGGGTTTGGGTTGCTTGTAAATTGAATAATCCACTACCGAGGAATAGGTTAGAAGTGGGACAAAAAGCGATCGCACTTTGACTTTGACTTAATCTTTGCAGTTCCGAGTCACTGAGGTGAATTCCATGGGCAAAAATAGAGCGTTTTGTGACTAATCCAAATTGCTCATAAACATTGAGGTAATCAGATGCTTGGGGAAAAAGCTCTTTAATCCATGAAATTTCTTTAATATTTTCCGATAAATGGGTGTGAATATACAGATCTGGATATTCACTGAAACTACCCGCCATTTCTAATTCTTCTGGGGTGGAAGTCGGAGCAAATCGGGGTGTAATTGCATAGAGCAATCGATCTTGATGATGCCATTTTTGGATTAAACTTTGAGTTTGCTCATAGGCAGTTTGAGGAGCATTTAACAAGAAATTAGGAGCATGGCGGCTCATGAGCATTTGTCCGGCAATAATTCGCATCTTTCGTGCTTTTGCTGCGGCAAACAAAGCATCAACCGATTGAGGAAAAATAGTGGTTAAAATGACGGCTGTAGTTGTGCCATTGCGAAGCAGTTCATCGAGGAAAAAATTAGAAATTTTTTGGGCATATTCTGGATCTTGAAACTTTTGCTCTACTGGGAATACATATTTTTCCAGCCAGGCTAATAACTGCTCTCCATAGGAGGCGATTATTTCGGTTTGCGGACAGTGGATATGGAGATCGATAAAGCCGGGGAAAATGAGTTTTCCCGAATAGTCGGTAATCTCTAAATTATGATATTGAGAACGCAGGGTTTGATAATCGCCAATAGCTTTAATTTGTCCCTTTTCTAGAATGAGTAAGCCGTCAGGAAAATAGCGCACCGTCTCTGATTCTCGATCATGAAAGGGGTTATGGATAAAATCGGCGATCGCCCCCCGGAAGGCTCGGTAGGTATCAGAAAGATTAGACATGGAAAAAATAGGTTAGGGTAAATTGAGGATAATATATCTTGACTTTGGTACAATTATTCTAGTATAAACAAGTATTGCGTCATCAAAACTTAGCCATGGAAACGGTGCAACTGGGTCAAACGGATATTCGGGTCACTCCCTTGGGAATTGGCACATGGGCTTGGGGTGATAAACTATTTTGGGATTATGGTAATACCTATGGCGAAACAGAAATTAGAAAGGCATTTGAAGTAACCCTAGAGGGGGGAATTAGTTTTTTTGATACGGCGGAAGTCTATGGGTTAGGCGAGTCAGAATCTTTGATTGGTCGATTAATGAAAGAAACTGGGCGATCGCCGCAAATTGCCACCAAATATTTTCCCGTCCCTTGGCGCATTAAACCGGAAACCGTATCCGAGGCAATCACCAATAGTTTAAATCGCCTGCAAGTCGATTATATTGAACTCTATCAGATCCATCAACCGGTCAGTTTTTTGATGAGCCAAGAAACTCTGCTCAATCGGTTAGCTGATGAAGTGACAAGAGGCAGAATTCAAAGTATAGGAGTGAGCAACTATTCCGCCAAGCAAATGCGGGAAGCTCACGAAATCTTAGCCGAAAGAGGGATTCCCTTAGCCGTAAATCAGGTGAAATATTCCTTACTGAGTCGGAAAATAGAGGTGAATGGAATCCTAGAGGCTGCCCACGAGTTAGGTATTACCATTTTAGCCTATAGTCCCCTAGCTCAAGGGTTATTAACCGGAAAATATACCTCAGTTAATACGCCTACGGGAGCAAGAAGACTTAGCCCAGAATTTGGCCGGGAAGGGTTACGCAAAATTGCCCCCGTGATTTCCCGCTTAAAGAGAATTGCCGATCAATATAAAAAAACTCCCTCTCAAGTGGCGCTCAATTGGCTGATTTGCCAAGGGGTAATTCCGATTCCAGGGGCAAAAAATGCCAAGCAAGCTCAAGATAATGCGGGTGCTTTGGGATGGAGTTTGAAACCAGAAGATGTGGATGATTTAGAAGAAGTCACCCGTCCTTGGTTGAGTTAGATTTACCCTATGTAGGGGTGAAAAAATTTTCGCCCCTACATGCTGTCTGTAAAGATCTCTTCAGTACAGCAAAAGTCAAGTTAACTCAGTTTTTTCACCATCCAAGTCGATAGGGGTTGAAAGCCCAACTTATTGTACAAGGCGATCGCCGGTGTATTCTGACAAAAGACCTGTAGACTAATTTGCTGCTCTCCATGCTGCTTGGCGTAAAATTCCGCTTGCTCCATCAATGCCGAGCCGAGTCCTTGGCGGCGGTGTTCCGGTAAGATATAGAGCAGAAAAATATGGGTATGCTGCTGTCCATTCACCTGATCGACGGCTTTCCCCATCCATAAACAGCCAAGGGGTTGAGAACGAGGAGTCGAAGAGAGAAAATCGGAAATTTGCGGATCTTCCACCTTCTCTACCCACCAGAGGGGAGTGGTTTGGGCAAAGTGTAACTCGATCGCCTGATTTAAATGGGCAAAATCCTGTCCTGGAAATAACTCCCCATAGGTTTTGTGCATAAAACTAATCAGCAATTCGCGCTCCATCACCCATCCAGCGCGAATGCGATAGCCTGGAACCAATTCATTTTTTGCCATGTACAAAAGAGAAACAGATAGTCAACCTCCATCCTAGGCTAAAACTGAACCCTATACTTAGAAACCGGGTTTCTCACTTTACTATTCTTGAGATCCGCGCAATTTCAGCGTTTCTACTTGATGTTTGAGAGCCGATGGATCATCTGGGTTAATGGCAATGGCTCGATCAAAAGATGCGATCGCCTCATTAATTTGCCCCAGTTCCCGCAAGGCTAACCCGCGATTATCCCAAGCTTGATGATAATCAGATTTGAATTCAATGGCTCGATCCAAAGCGGCGATCGCCTCTTCACACTTCCCTAAGTTCAGTAGAGCAACCCCTTTATTTCCCCAAGCCTCATACAGTCCCGGTTGCAATTCTAAAGCTTTATCATAAGACTCGATCGCCGCTTGGGGTTGCCGCAACATCACTAAGGCATTGCCACGATTTAACCAAGCTTTATAAAGTCCCGGTTGCTGACTTAGGGCGCGATCCCAAGTAGCGATCGCATCCGCATATCGTCCCGCGTTAGCTTGTTGTATTCCCTCATTAAATAACAGCATGGCTTCATCCACAGTGCTATTGCCTTGACGTTGTTGATAAATTTGATAAAGCTGCCGATAAATTGCTTCCACAATTTCTTCAGGACTTTGGCTATTGATGCCCACTTGCTGCGAAAATTGCGCGATTAAATTAGGCATTTCCGTTAATTTTTCCAACAATTCATTCAGGCTAACCGTTTCTGTCCATTGTTTTCCATGGGCATTGTAGGCTAAGTTAATCACCGGTTGTTGCCGAAGATAATCTTCTAGGGAAGTAGCCGATTCAGGTTGAGGATCGCTCACTGGTTCAGATAGGGGTTGTGCCGGTGCTATCTCCCTCTCCCCTGGCGCATCTATCGGCGCTTCATTCACCAGTTCCGGGGTTTCTGGGGAATCATCCCATAAATCAGCCACCATTGCTGGGTAAAACAGAGGACTACTCTTAGAATCGCTTGAATTCACATTAACCGTATCAATGCCATCAACTTTTTCCTGTAGAAGTTCCGAAGAGATAGGGGGGACAACAGTCTTTGAAGCAGGAGGTGGAGATGGGGGAATTTCTGATGGGGTAGGCGCAGCATTGGCGGTTAGACTCGGACTCATATATTCCCATAAAGAACTGCCTTGGGAGCGTAAACGCAGTTGCAGTCCAATTTCATAAGTCGCTTCTCCTACCGGTTGCCATCGGGGGAGCGATCGCATCATTTCCCCAACTTTCATCATCTGATTGGCGTGCTGAGTTTGGGGCGATCGCATACCTAATAATCGAGCGCGATAGACTTTTAACCAATCTAGCCATCGATCCGAATTCGTGCGATCGCCTAATTTTTCAAAAAAGAGCGCCACCCTCTCCGCTTGCCATCCCTGGGCAACCCCTTCCATTAACTGGGAAAACAAAAACTCATAATCCGCATCACTCAGAGGCACAAGCACTGCTTCTGATAACGTCTGATGCGGATTGGATTGCGAAGAACTCCCCTGGGGAGGACTCCCGGTTAAAATCTTGTCTCCAGGATTAAAGATTTGCCCCAAGAAACTCTTAAACCATTGCCAAAGCTGCCTCATGATTGCCCCATCCTGTTGCACATTTAGCTTCTATGATAGATTAGCAGTTTTTGGAATTGGCTTGAGGTATTAGGGGTCGCTTTCAAGTTAAAACCAGTTGCAAGTCTTTTCAAACCCATTTGAGGGTAGGGGGCACAAACATAAAAGTGCCCCCGATTCAGTTTTCCAGATAGAAATTAACAGGAGACAGGGTTTAAGCTAACAATGACGTTCTCTGGCGAGAAACGCCTGTCTGAGGATTCATCTTCTGGTTTTTTATTGGGATCTGCTGTAACCAACAGACGGTTGGTTGGACAAACCTCCATTTCTCCAGCTTGCAGGGCATAGCGCCATTGTCGTCCTAACCGCCAAGCCCGAAATTTAAAAATATTCCATCGGGGATTAGAAGGATAAAGGGAAAACCCAGCTCTTAATGCAGGAATATGTTCTGGAGAAAGAGTTGTACGGACATTAATCGATTCCGTCAGTGGTATAACAGCAGCAGTGCGGTGTTTGATGGTCTGAGTCACTCATTGTACCCCCTGCTTGTTATTACCTATACTATTTTAGTGTACATTAGACAAAGCCATTTGACCATAGTTTAAAATCACCCCATTCCCCCATTCCCCCATTCCCCCATCCCCCCATTCCCCATTCCCCTATTCGCACCCAATCTCATATGAATATGGCTTCTTCGCCTGATTTTTCCCTCTCTTGCCCCATTCCCCTACAAAACTATCCCCAGGTGCTATTAGCCCATGGTGGGGGCGGTAAACTCATGCATCAGCTCATTGAGCAGATGTTTTTACCGGTTTTTGGCCGTGCTGAAGTTTCTCATGATGCCAGTGTATTTGCTGTGCCAGGCGATCGCCTAGCCTTAACCACAGACTCCTATGTTGTCCATCCCCTCATCTTTCCAGGGGGCGATATTGGCTCCATGGCGGTTTATGGAACAGTCAATGACTTAGCCATGGCAGGAGCAAGGCCCTTGTATCTGAGTGCAGGATTTATCCTAGAGGAAGGCTTATCGATGGAGACGCTCTGGCATGTGGTGCGATCAATGCAAGCCGCCGCCCAGAGAGCCGGAGTACGGATTATTACCGGCGATACCAAAGTCGTAGATCGGGGAAAAGGGGATGGTATGTTTATTAACACCTCTGGGGTAGGAGTGATTGAGTCGCCCACCGTCATTTCTCCTCAACAGGTGCGATCGCAAGATGCCATGATTATTAACGGAGATTTAGGCCGACATGGCATCGCCATCATGGCTGTGCGCGAAGGCTTAGAATTTGAAACCACCATCAAGAGTGATTCCGCTCCAGTTGCCGAGCAAGTGCTGCGGTTACTCGAAGCCGGGGTTAACCTTCACTGTTTGCGCGATTTAACCAGAGGAGGATTAGCCAGTACCTTAAATGAAATTGCCCTCAGTTCAGGATTGAACTTGCACATTGATGAATCCTTAATTCCGGTTCGGGAAGATGTGCGTGGAGCCTGTGAAATTCTCGGTTTCGATCCCCTCTATGTCGCCAATGAGGGGCGATTTATCGCCTTTATTCCCCAGTCAGATGTGGACTTAGCCCTATCCATCTTAAAAGAAACTTCAGAAGAAGATACCACTCCATCAGTGATTGGGGAAGTCAGAGAAGCATCTGCTTCTGAGTATTCCCCTCAAGTGAGTCTCAAAAGTCAGATTGGCGCGAGTCGGATTCTCGACTGGTTAAGTGGGGAACAGCTACCGCGTATTTGTTAACCAGTGAGCCATATTGACCCCCATCCCCCCATTCCCCCATTCCCCCATCCCCCATCCCCCATCCCCCCCTCTCAACTAATCAGCAGTAGCAGCCAAAACGCGATCGGCAATTTTATCGGGAACTTCTTGTAAATGGTCATACTTCCAATCAAAGAAACCCACCCCTAAGGTCAAAGAACGCAACTCAATAATAAAGTTTTGCATTTCCGCTTGGGGAAGATAAGCAGAAGTGCGATCCCATCCCTTCCAAGAGTCGAAGGGTTCATAACCGAGAATTTGGCCCCGATGACCACTAAGCAGTTGTAGAACCTTAGCCGTAAATTCCGTAGGTGCGGAAATAGTGATAGCTGCGATAGGTTCGAGTAGGGTAGGTAACCCTTGACTCATACCCGTAGTCATAGCTAACCGAGCCGCTTGTTTAAAGGCTTGCTCGGAACTATCCACACTGTGGTAACTGCCATTGGTGAGGGTAACACCCACATCAACGACGGGGAAGCCCAGAGGCCCTTGGCTGAGGTATTCCCGTACCCCCGTTTCCACACCAGGAATATACTGTTTGGGCACTACCCCACCAACGATCGTTTCATTAAAGCTAAAGCCATCTCCCCGATCTAAGGGCTGGATATTGAGGTAGACATCCCCAAATTGGCCATGGCCCCCACTTTGGTGTTTATAGCGGCCGTGAACATTGGCAACGGGTTTGCGGATAGTTTCCTTGTAGGCAACCTTGGGTAAATGGGTAGCCATGGGGAGGTTGTACTTACGGTTGAGGCGCTCTAGACTAACTTTGAGATGGATTTCCCCTTGTCCCCAAAGGATTACCTCGTGGGTATCGACCTGTTGTTCCCAATAGAGAGAAGGGTCTTCTTCCAGGAGTTTGTTGAGAGCTGGAGTGAGTTTTACTTCATCTTTGCGGTTTTGGGGAGCGATCGCCAGAGCATAGACTGGTTGGACAACATGGGCCTTCGGCATCGCTTCCACATCTTTAGTTGGCGAAAGGGTATCACCGGTGTATACGCCATCCATCCGGGCTAGGGCGACTATTTCTCCCATTCCAGCTTTAGGAACCGACTCTTGTTGTTGTCCGAATAGGCGATAAATTCCACCAGGACGCACCCCATTGAGGAATAAACCTTCAGTAATTTCTCCTTGCCAAACGCGAACCAGAGAGATTTTGCCCCCTTGGGGAGTGTAAAACGTTTTTAAGACTTGGGCAATGGGGGTATCGCTGGCTAAGTCAACGCCTCGCCGCTCTGAGGTGACATCCGGTGAGGGAGCCTCCCGTTTGAGGGCATCCAGGAGGGGACGCACGCCATGGCCTTCGGTAGCGACACCAAGGAATACGGGCACGATTAAATCGGCTCCCAATTCCATTTTTAGGTCTTTGATAATTTCTTCTTGGGGAGGTTCAATTTCTTCCAGGAGTTCTTCTAACAGATGGTCATCAAAGTCAGCTAGGGTTTCCAGCATCTGGCTTCTGGCTTGATGTTCAGCTTCTTTGAGGGATTCGGGAAGGGGAACGGGATCGGCGGGTGCATCGGGGTGATAATGATAGGCTTGTTCGCTTACGAGGTCGATATAGCCGATAATTTGGTCAAGTGCTGCGATCGGGAATTGGTGGGCGATGATGGGGCGAGAGGATACAGATTGCAGAGCAGTAAGTAGAGTGGAAAAACTGGTTAAACAGCGTTCTTCGTCGGTACAGACGCGATCCATTTTGTTGATGAAGACGAGATGGGGAATTTCCCAGTCATCTAGGAATTTGAAGAGGGGGGCAAGGGTGAGAATGCGATCGGGTTCAGCTTCGCAGACGATAATGGCTGCACCGACACCGATGAGAGCGTTGTAGGTTTCTTGGGCAAATTCTATGGAACCGGGACAGTCCAGAAAAGTGAAGTGAATGTCTTCGTAATCTGTGGAGGCTACATTAATTTCAACCGTCATTTGTTGCGATCGCGCTTCAGGCGATCCATCTCCGATCGTCGTTCCCTCTTTGATCGAGCCTTTGCGTGAGATTGCCCCACTAACATATTCCAAACTTTCGAGCAGCGTCGTTTTCCCACTCATGTATGGGCCAACAATGGCCACATTACGGGCCGCAAATACTCCTGTTTCTTTCATCAGATTCTCCTCAATTCTGTAAGGTAAAGGAGGGTGCGATGGACACTCCTGCTTATGGGAGGGCAGCACCATCGATTCGTTACATTAGAGGTTACCTCTTCTCGGTTGAGATTGAACCAATTGCAATCTCTTTTAAAGCAATTGGGCTAGTTTCTTGAACTAAAATGAACGAGTATGATTTTTAATAAATTTTAATGAATTTTTATCAATTTTTTACATCTTTTCGTAATCAATTCCCCATCTCCCCATCCCCCCATTCCCCCATCCCGACCGATCTTAAAACAATCTTTAGTTCCAACCCGGCAAGGGGTGTGCCACAATAATGAACGGTTTTCAACCAGAAATAGGACATTTTCAAGTTGGCTGATCTTCAATGGAATACCTCTATGAATACGCCTGGTTAATCCCCGTGCTGCCCCTAGTGGGCGCAATGCTGGTTGGCCTAGGTCTCATCTCCTTCAACAAAGCAACGAACGGCTTACGGCAGGCCAATGCTGTGGTGATTGTATCCCTATTAGGGGCTGCCATGGCAGGGTCTTTTGCCTTATTGTGGAGCCAAATTCAAGGCCATGCTGTCTATACTTACACCCTAGACTGGGCATCGGCTGGTGATTTTCATCTAACGATGGGCTATACGATCGATCCCCTAACTTCAGTGATGTTGGCGATCGTCTCCACTGTAGCTTTCCTGGTGATGATCTACACCGATGGCTACATGGCCCACGATCCCGGATATGTGCGCTTCTATTCCTATTTGAGCCTGTTTAGCTCATCCATGTTAGGTTTAGTCGTCAGTCCCAACCTGCTGCAAGTGTATGTCTTTTGGGAATTAGTGGGTATGTGTTCATACCTACTCATCGGATTTTGGTACGATCGCCCCGCCGCCGCCGAAGCCTGTCAAAAAGCCTTTGTGGTTAACCGCGTCGGTGACTTTGGCCTCCTCCTCGGTATCCTCGGCCTCTATTGGGCCACCGGTAGCTTCGAGTTTGAAGCCATGGGTGAGAACCTAGCCGATTTAATCTCAGAGGGCGTAATTTCTAGCTTTTTGGCTGGTCTATTTGCCATTTTGGTCTTTTTAGGCCCCGTAGCCAAATCAGCCCAGTTCCCACTCCATGTATGGCTGCCTGACGCAATGGAAGGCCCCACCCCCATCTCTGCCCTCATCCATGCTGCCACCATGGTAGCGGCTGGTGTGTTCTTAGTGGCTCGCATGTACCCCGTCTTCGAGCATACCCCTGTCGCCATGGATACAATCGCCTGGACAGGAGCCTTTACCGCCTTCTTAGGCGCGACTATTGCCATTACGCAAAATGATATTAAGAAAGGATTAGCCTATTCCACAGTTTCCCAACTGGGCTACATGATTATGGCCATGGGCATTGGAGCCTATAGCGCGGGATTATTTCACCTGATGACCCATGCTTACTTCAAAGCCATGCTCTTCCTCTGCTCCGGTTCCGTCATTCACGGCATGGAAGGAGTCGTCGGTCATGACCCCGTTTTAGCCCAAGATATGCGGTTAATGGGGGGATTGCGTAAATATATGCCTATTACCTCAACCACCTTTTTAATCGGTACTCTGGCCATTTGTGGCATTCCTCCCTTTGCGGGATTCTGGTCAAAAGACGAAATTCTCGGCAACGCCTTTGCCGCCAATCCCCTCCTGTGGGCCATTGGTTGGGGAACGGCTGGAATTACCGCCTTCTATATGTTCCGCATGTATTTCTCCACCTTTGAAGGCGAATTTAAGGGCAATGATGAAGCCATCCGCCAACAGGTGCGCGAGTCAGCCGGTGTTGCTGGTTCAGGGAGCCACGATCATCATGACGATCATGGACATCATCATGCCCATAGTCCCCATGAGTCCCCCTTCTCTATGACCTTTGCCCTGATGACGCTGGCCATTCCTAGCGTGTTAGTTGGCTTGGTGGGCACACCCTTTGCTAACTATTTTGAAGCCTTTATCCATGCTCCCGGTGAAACCTTCGACATGGCTGAAGCGGCGGCTGAGTTTGAATGGTCAGAATTTTTGCCCATGGCAGGAAGCTCGGTCGGTGTGGGTTTAATCGGCATTACCCTGGCATCCCTGATGTATCTGAGTCGTAAAATCGATCCAGGGGCGATCGCCAAATCCATTCAACCCCTGTATCAGTTGTCTCTTAACAAATGGTATTTTGACGAGATTTATGATTCCGTCTTTGTGATGGGAATGCGCCGGGTTGCCAGACAGGTGATGGAAGTCGATTTCCGAGTCGTCGATGGTGCGGTGAACTTAACCGGGTTTGTTACCCTAATTACCGGTGAAGGTCTCAAATATCTAGAAAATGGTCGCGCCCAATTCTATGCTCTCATCGTCTTTGGCGCAGTTTTGGGTTTAGTGATCTTCTCTGGAATCAGTTAATTGGGTAATGGGGAATAGGGAACAGGGAACAGGTAATGGGTAATAAGGTATTGGGAGTTCTCCATCCCCCCATCCCCCCATCCCCCCATCCCCCCATCCCCCCATCTCCCCATCTCCCCATCTCCCCATCCCCCTACCCCTACCTACTAAACACGCTATGACTGATATACCTTGGTTAACGATCATCATTCTGTTTCCCATTGCGGCTTCTCTACTGCTGCCGATTATCCCAGACGAGGAGGGGAAAACAGTACGTTGGTACTCTCTGATTGTCGGACTGATTGATTTTGCCTTTATTGTCTATGCCTTCTGCACGGGCTATGACTTAAACAACCCAGATTTGCAGTTAGTGGAAAAATATGCCTGGGTTCCCCAAATTGACCTCAATTGGTCAGTGGGCGCAGATGGCTTATCTATGCCTCTGATTATTCTCACGGGCTTTATCACCACTTTAGCCATGTTAGCCGCTTGGCCCGTGTCTATGAAGCCCAAGCTCTTCTACTTCCTGATGCTGGCGATGTACGGCGGACAAATTGCTGTATTTGCGGTTCAGGATATGTTGCTCTTTTTCCTGGTTTGGGAATTGGAGTTAATCCCGGTTTATCTGCTGCTCTCTATTTGGGGCGGGAAAAAACGGCTCTATGCAGCCACCAAGTTTATCCTCTATACCGCAGGTGGCTCCCTATTTATCCTGCTGGTGGCTTTGGCAATGGCGTTTTATGGGGATACGGTTACGTTTGATATGCAGGCGATCGCCGCTAAGGACTATAACCTAAACTTAGAACTCTTCCTCTATGCTGGCCTCTTCATTGCCTACGCCGTCAAACTCCCCGTTTTTCCCCTCCATACCTGGCTCCCCGATGCCCATGGTGAAGCCACAGCCCCCGTACACATGCTACTTGCTGGTATCCTCCTCAAAATGGGAGGCTATGCCCTCATCCGCATGAATGCCGGTATGTTACCCGATGCTCATGCCGTCTTTGCTCCCGTTTTGGTCATCCTAGGGGTAGTGAATATCGTCTACGCTGCCCTCACCTCTTTTGCCCAACGGAACCTGAAGCGCAAAATTGCCTACTCTTCCATTTCCCACATGGGGTTTGTCCTCATTGGCTTAGGTTCCTTTACCAACTTGGGACTCAGTGGCGCAATGCTACAAATGATTTCCCATGGCTTAATTGGGGCGAGTCTCTTCTTCCTTGTGGGAGCAACCTACGACCGTACCCATACCCTCATGTTGGATGAAATGGGCGGAGTTGGTCAAAAGATGCGGAAGATGTTCGCCATGTGGACAGCTTGCTCCATGGCTTCTTTAGCTCTGCCCGGTATGAGCGGTTTTGTGGCTGAGTTAACTGTATTTATCGGCTTTACCACCAGTGATGCTTACAGTTCCACCTTTAAGGTTTTGGTGGTCTTCCTGGCTGCCGTTGGCGTGATTTTAACCCCAATTTATCTGTTGTCCATGCTGCGGGAAATCTGCTATGGCCCAGAAAACAAGGAGTTAGTCGAACATGAGGTATTAGTCGATTCGGAACCCCGCGAGGTCTTTATTATTGCCTGTTTGCTGGTTCCCATTATCGGGATCGGACTTTATCCCAAAATTGTGACCCAAATTTACGATCCAACCACAGTCGAATATACGGCAAGGTTACGCAATGCAGTACCCACATTGGTTGAATCTTCATCGGTTGCGGTTCAAGAACTTCCTGGTGATATCGCTCAAGGGATGACTGCACCTCAGATTTAACTGAAATTAAAAATTTCCTCCTTTTCAAGCCAGTAGTGATTACTAACACTACTGGCTTCTTTAATTGTTAATTGTTAATTGTTAATTGATTCGCATAAACCCACTGATTCCGTCCCTGAGCTTTTGCCTGATATAGAGCTTCATCGGCAGATTTGAGTAACGCTACTGGCTCCATTTCTGGATAGGGAATACAGGTGGCTATTCCTAGACTTAAGGTCACCACTAGACTGACGCTGGAATTCCGATGGCCAATTTGCAAGACTTGCACTTGGTTTTGGATGTTTTGGGCAATAGCAATCGCTCCTGCTGCTGGAGTATTGGGCAGCATTACCACAAATTCTTCACCCCCATAGCGAGCGACTAAATCCGCAGGACGTTTAACCACTTTTTTAATGGCTAGAGCTACTTGTTTAAGACAATCATCTCCGGCTTGATGGCCATAGGTATCGTTATAACGCTTAAAGAAATCAATATCACACAAAATTAAAGAGAGCGGTTGTTTTTCTCTGGTCAATCGTTGCCATTCTTGGCAAAGGGATTGATCGAAATGACGACGATTAGCCAGTTGGGTTAATCCATCACTGGTGGCTAAACCATAGAGTTCTTGATTGGCTTTCTCTAGTTGTTGATAGAGAAACGATTGGTCGATGGCAATCGCCACTTGAGCTGCCAACTGTTTAAGCAAATCAATATCTAATTGTTTCCAATGTTGGTGATGGGCGATCTCCCCCAGGGATGGATCGCATTCATGGACAATTAAGAGTCCCCAAAGATAATGGGATTTATGGGCTTCATCCTCTAGATGGCAGAAGGAAAAAGGGCGATCGTTATGAGTCGGTAGGGCGGTTAAAATAATGGGTACACTCAGTTGTGCTTGGACTTGAAAAGCTTGCAATAATTGGCAATACGCAAGATCTAAGCCCGCTTTGGATATATCTTCAATTACTTGAATCTTACCTTGACAATAGTGTTTCAACCATTCCGGAGAAAAAGTCCGTAAATTACTCATTTTCCAGCCTAACATTGAGGCAGTCCCTAAACGGCAAGATTCGGCCATAACGACACCACTAGTATCGGCATTAAAGCGATAAATGATTGCTCGATCGCTATTTAAGATTAACCGAACTTCGGATACCGTAGTCTCTAGAATTTCTTGTAAATTTAGGCTTTGACGGATTTTTTGAGTAATGATCCGCATCAATTTTTCTCGTTCTGCCTGCTTGGTTAAGGCTAAATCGGCGAGTTTTTGAGCCGTAATATCACTATAACTTAAGATATTGCCATATCCCCTGAGAGCCATAGGATAAACATCTAGTTGTAACCAAGTCATTTCCCCAGCAGGACTTAAAATCCCAGCTTCATAATGTTGATTTTTTTGCCTGTCATATTCTGCTTCTGAAAAAAAGATAACTTGCTCAAAGGTTTCATAAGACCATTGCTCAATTTGGTCTTTAGGAACGCCTAAAATGGTTTCAGCAGCAGCATTGATTTCTATAAATTTTCCCTGTTCATCAGTGAACACAATACCAATGGGGAGGAGGTCAAAGAGGGTTTGGTATTTTTGCTGACTGGGGGAGATTTCTTGAATGAGGATGATACCAAAAGGGATGGATTCAGGGGCGATTGCTTGGGAAAAAGAGCCTTGATAGAGGCGATCGCCAACGGGCCATATTTGCGATTTATCTTGTTCTTTACCCTTGAGTAAGCATTGGATTAGGGGATCGAATGCATCGGAGTTGTCCCCGGTTTGCCAAAGTTCACCCATGCGTAAGACTTCTTGGTCGCGATCTAAGATCGCAATTGCTACATGGGGTAACTGGGCCAAAACCGAAGATAATAGGGGTTTTACACAGGATAACCAGCTTTCAAGGGGATCGGGGAGATCGACTGGAGGATAAACGCTTGTGGTAAACCCTTGGAGCATACTTGGGTAGTGAACTCCACTACCAGAATTTACTCGATCGGTACTGAGTAGTCGCACTTGAGTTTGTACCCATTGAATTTGTCCGGTGCGGGTGAGAATACGGTAACGGAGTTTGAGCAGAGATGGGTTATGGTGGGAGAGATGGGTAAGCTGCTGTTGAACACCTGGCCGGTCTTGAGGATGAATCAGATCCAGCCAAAAATGGGGATTTTCCTGGAATTTCTTGAGGGGATAATGGGCGATCGCTTCAATCTGTGGACTGATCTCTTGCAGATTGAGGGTGACGGGATGAGCTGACCACAAAACTCCCTCAATCCAGTCTAGTTGAGTGTGGTTAGAGTTCAGGCTAAGGGGTATTTGTCCAAAGCTGATGGCGGTTTTAGCAGAGGGGGAGGAAGGGAAAGATGTAGGATCGTTTCGGGTTTCATGATCAGTCATGTTAAAAGATGACACAACAACAACAAGTAATACAATGGGATTTAAGGGGATATTTGTACTATAGTGTCTGCAATTCTCCGATGTGGCGATTGTCAAGTAAACTTCATGAAGGATTGAATGAGAGGGGAAGGGTGACTCAGAGGAAGGGTGAGGGATTGGTCAAGGATTAGAGGTAGATTTTAAGAGGTATCAACTGTACAACCGGGTGATGCTATGTTAAGAGGAAGTATCGATCGAGGCTAAGGGAGAAAACTTAGGGTCTAATGATAAATGTGTTCCTGGCAGAGCAATTGATTCAGTTGATTAACCAGAAGACGGGATTGGCGATCCGGGATAAAGATCGGGAGCGGTTATGTGAGAACATTATTGACCGGACTCGGTGTTTACGGATGCCTTCAGTTGACGATTATTATCGATTGTTGACCAATCGCAGCGATCGCAGCGATCAAGAGTGGGAGACTCTGATTGATATCCTGACGACGGGAGAAAGTTATTTTTTCCGAGATCAGGGACAAATTCAGCTCCTGCGTAACGATTTACTGCCAGAGTTGATTCGTAAGCAACGGTATCAGGATGAGGAGCAAAGAGGCGATCGCCCCAGTTTAAATATTTGGAGTGCTGGATGTTCTACAGGAGAGGAAGTTTATTCTTTAGCTATTTTGCTCATGGAGTTGCTCCCGGACTGGAGAAATTGGCATCTGCGAGTTCTCGGAACCGATATCAATGCTCTGGCGATCGCTAAAGCTAAAACAGGATTATACAATGATTGGTCATTTCGATTGGTGGAACCCCGATTAAAAAATTCCTACTTTCAAGCTCAAAAAGGATACTGGAAAATCAATTCAGATGTGCAAAAAATAGTTGATTTTCAAACCCATAACCTGAGTCTAGATTCTGTCCCCAAACACAAGGGTCAACCCATAAGTTTTGATTTAGTCATCTGTCGTAATGTATTTATCTACTTGACCAAAGAAGCGATTGATATTTGTTTGGAAAAATTCTGCCATGCTCTCAAAGATAATACCTATTTGATCACCAGCCACACAGAACTATATGGCCATAACTTAAATTGCTTTCAAGTTAAAGTTCTTCCCGAATCAATTGTTTATCAGAAAAAATGTTCTTTGGGCAAAGAAAATCATCTTTATCCAAAGAAAAAAAGCAACTCTTTTGATCGCTACTTACCCCATCAACCGGTTTTTCCTTTGCCCTTTCCTCCCGCTCAAGGGAATCAAGGCTTACCCTCTAACCCTTCCACAACCCCTTACCCGCTAAAATCCTATGCTTCAAAACCTCCTGTAGTCCGTAATTTACCTCCAAAAAACAATCAGAAAAGCCAAGAGCTAGAACATCTGTTTAATCAAAAAGATTATACAAATATAATCAAAAAATCCCGGATATACTTACAGGAGAATCCCAAGGACTTTGTTACCTTACTGTCCATGGCTAAGTCCTATGCTAACTTAGGCCAATTAGATTTGGCCATTCAGTATGCGAATGAGTGTTTATCCGTTAGCGCTTTTGCCATCGATCCTTATTATTTACTCGCCCAAATTGCCGAAGAAAAAGGGGAACTAGAGCAAGCAAAATTATACTTAAAACGGATCATTTATCTAGAACCGAAGTTAATCTCTGCTTACTTAGATTTGGGTTCGCTCTACGCTCAACAAGGAAATAAAATACAAGCCCGTAAGTTTTGGAACATTGCCCTAGACTTATTACAAAAACATCCCCAAGATGCTAAAATAACAGCATCAGAAGACTATTCTAATGAAGAATTGTTGATGTTTATTAAGAAGTGCTTAAAAGAACTTCAATAAAGTTCAGAATGGTGAGTATGGAAAAACAACCGTTTATTACTTTTAGCCTGAACGGTTCACGCTACGGGATAGATGCTCTCTATGTAGAAGAAATTTTCTTCTTACCGGAGTTAACCCCAGTCACTGAAGTTGCACGAGATATTGCTGGAGTTCTCAATCTCAGGGGTGAAATTATTCCCGTTATGGATCTTGAGTGTAGACTCGGATATGCAGTTCAGGAATACAAAGTCAGTGATAGTGTAATCGTCTTGCATTATGAAGACATGCGAATGGGTATTATTGTTAATCAAGTCCATGAAGTGGAGATGATTGATATATCGCAAATTTCAACTCAATTTTCCCAGAGACGACTAAACCGTACTCTCGGCAAAAAAAAATCCCTTCATTTGCTCTCCCTTACCCCTTGTTTACAGGGACTAGCTCAAGTCGATCAAGATATTATCATGGTTTTAAATGCTGAAGCCTTGATTCAACCAGTTGAAAATATCGATCTGACTCCTGTTGATTCAGAGATTCAAGAAGAAGAAGCAGCCGATGCTGAAAATGAGACGATTTATACCCTAAATCGGCCTTTATTTTGCCCCCATGCTAATGAAAAAGAGCGAGAAATTTTTCGCTCTAGGGCGAAAAACTTAAGAGAGACTCTAGCTCATGAAGATCTAAAAGGCTTAATGCCGATTGCGGTGATTGGCTTAAATGAAGAGTATTTTGGTATAGATTTAGAATTGGTGCGAGAATTTACGCCTATTGAACGAGTCACCCCCATTCCTTGCTGTCCTAGGCATATTGTGGGCAATATTAATCTCCGAGGTGAAATTGTTACCTTAGTGAATATTGGCTCTGTTTTAAATCTAAACTATGATCGGGTTCCTGTGCGAGCAGTGGTGGTTTCTACCGAAGGCTTAGTGGTTGGTGTAGTTGTTGATGAAGTCTTTGATGTCATCTACTTATCCAAATCCCAAATTAAACCGATTCCCACAGCAGTGCATGTAGTCGATGAAGAATATCTAAGAGGAACAGTTACTTACGACAAAAAAATGATGGGATTACTCGATTTGAAAAAAATTTTGAGCCGATCAGAATTAAGGGTAAATGAAGCTAGTTAATTATATTTTTGAGGAGAAGATATAGATGTTTTCTAATTTAAAACTAAGAGAAAGACTGCTGTTTAGCTATGCCATACCTATTGGTTTTACAGCGTTAGTTTCAGGCTGGGTTTATGTGACAGCAGAGCAGGTTTTTGATACATTTCAAACGGTGGAGCGAGTTCAAAAAATCATTATAAATATTGGGAGTTTAAGCTTGAATGGACAGGGAATAATTCGCAGCAGCAGAGGATATCTGGCGGTTGAAAATTCCCAGTTTTTACAAGAATATGAACAATATTCTCGTGAGTTTGATGCGGTGGCGATGGATTTAAGGGCTGTGGTAGAAGATCCGGAGCAAGAAGTTCGTTTAAATGAGATGATCGATCTGAAAAATCAATATCAACTGTTTTCAGATCGGACACATACTTTAATCAATCAAGGGAAAAAGAATGAAGCAATTGCCCTGTTTAATTCTGGTCAGGGTACGGAGTTTGTAACAGTATTCGATCAGTTAGCCAATCAATTTTCGGCGGTGGAAGAAGATGTTCTCAAGTTAGAAACTCAAAATGCAACTGATGCTCTGAATACATTGATTTGGGTGATTTCTTTAGGAACGATTTGTTTAATTGTGGTGACGGTATCTTTCGCCTTGTGGATTGCTGGGGGATTGGCTAAGGTGATTAATCAATCTACAGAAGAAATTGCCTCTTCTTCTTCAGAAATTGCGGCTACGGTGGAGCAGCAAGAGCGGACAGCGACTCAACAGGCTTCTTCGGTGAATGAAACGACGACAACGATGGATGAATTGGGGGCTTCTTCGCGCCAGGTTTCGGAGCAAGCGGAAGCATCGGTATCGGCGGCTCAACAGGCGTTGGCGTTGGCCCAAGGGGGCAGTCAAGCAGTGGACAATACTCTGCAAGGGATGGAGGATTTACGGGAAAAGGTGAGTGCAATCGCCCAACAAATTGTTTTGCTCAGTGAACAAACCGGACAAATTGGTAATATTTCCGCTTTGGTGAGTGATCTAGCTAATCAGACGAATATGTTAGCCCTCAATGCTGCGGTAGAAGCAGTACGGGCGGGAGAACATGGTAAAGGCTTCGCTGTCGTCGCTAGTGAAATCCGTAAATTAGCCGATCAAAGTCGCAAATCAGCCGATAAAATTAATGCCTTAGTAATGGATATTCAAGGGTCGATTAATTCAACGGTGATGGTGACGGAAGAAGGAACAAAAACGGTGACGACTGGGGTAGATATTGCCCAAAAAACGGCTCAAGCCTTTAGTGGAGTGGCTGAAGCGATTAATGATGTGGTGTTGAATAACCAGCAAATCTCTTTAAACATCAAACAGCAGGCGATCGCCATTCAACAAGTGGTAGAAGCTATGAATGCCATTAACCAAGGAGCCAAAGAAACCGCCACCAGTATCTCCCAAACCCGCATCGGCACACAAAAACTCAACGAAGCCTCCTTAAGCTTAAAAAGCATTATTTAGGAGAATTTCGCACTCCTATTTGAGTGATCTCCATCAACCCAAATCTTGATGAACATCACACCCTGTCCCGATAGTCATCACCCCGATCCTCTTCATTTTCTCTCATACTAAAAATAGTATGAGTTCTAATCCCTAATTATGATTCAACTACGCCTACTCCCCTTTGCCATACCCGAACTCTTCGCCCAAGCCAGCACGACGCGAACCCTTACCCAAGCTGACTGTTATGGACTCTTAGCTGCTGTCCTCGAAGATTCCCTCGTTGATGAAGAACGTGCTGCCATCGATCGGTTATTGCACGCTGTCTACAAAGGCCGCATCCATACGGTTAATGAAATTTCCGCTATCCTTTAGAAATTGCCTTGACTGATTTACTCTCAACCCCACTCTTAGAAACCGGATTAAATGCGATCCGCAGCCAGTTACGGGCAGGACAGCGAGAAATGACAGACTGGCAGGGTGGAGAATTGGCCGTCTCTGCTGTGCCTGGATCGGGTAAATCTACGGGGATGGCAGGAGCTGCGGCGATCGCCATTGCCCAAAATCGTCTCCATATCCGTCATCAACTGGTTGTCGTCACCTTTACCCGTTCAGCCGCCGCTAGTCTGAAGGGCAAAATTCGCCGCCATCTGCAAACCCTGGGTTTACCCTCCACCGGCTTTGTGGTGCATACGCTCCATGGATTAGCCCTACAAATTGCCACACGCCACCCAGAGTTATCTACCCTCAGTTTAGATGCGCTTACCCTAATTTCCCCCAATCGATCGCACCAACTGCTGCGCCAAAGTGTGGAATACTGGGCTAATAGCCATCCCCGACTCTACCAAAGGCTCCTAGAAGGCAACCAGTCAGAGGGAGAAGAAACGGAACGGTTGCGCCGTCAAGGGGTGCTGCGGACTGAAGTATTACCCAACTTAGCCTATACGGCGATCCATGAAGCCAAAAGCTCCGGTTTATTGCCCTCAGATCTCTTGGAGCTGGCGCAAATTCAGGAAAGCCAACACTCAGGAGATGACTACCCGATTTTACGCATTGCTGCTGGACTCTACGAAACCTATCAACAGCAACTGCGATCGCGCTCTTTAATTGATTATGATGACATGATTCTGGGAGCCTTGCGGGTTCTGGAAGATGTGGGCGCGAGACGGTTATGGCAAAACCAGGTGTTTGCTGTGTTTGAAGATGAAGCCCAAGACTCCAGTCCCCTACAAGCGAAATTGCTAGAGATTTTAGCCCAAGAGGATGGTGCTTTTGTAGGGGCGGGTTCCGTAGGGGCGGGTTCCGTAGGGGCGGGTTCACCCAGATCTTGGCTTCCAAACCAGAGAACCAGTGAACCCGCCCTTACCTCTAGCGAAAATACAGATCAACCCACCTCTAAACCCACCATCAATCTGATGCGGGTGGGCGATCCCAACCAAGCCATTAACTCCACATTTACGCCAGCCGATCCGATTTATTTTCGCCAATTTTGCGATCGCCTACGCACCCAAAACCAACTGATCGCCCTTGACTGTGCCGGGCGGTGTAGTCTCATTATTCTCGACGCTGCTAACTTCATGTTGCAATGGGTTAACCGGCATATTCAGCGCCAAAATCAATCCGCCCCCTTGCCCTTCAGCGTCCAACTCATTAAACCCGTACCCCCAGAAGACCCGCAACCGAACGCTAACCCAGCCCCTGAAGGCAAGGGTTTAGAACTCTATACTCCCCGTGATGTCTTCCAAACGGTAGAATGGATTGGCGATCGCATTAAAAGCCTATTTATCCAAGACCCCTATCACAATGCCGCCGTCCTAGTACGCACCAACGACCAAGGCAGGTTTATCGCCCATCAACTGCGGGAACTTTACGGAACCGAAATCAACCTCTTTGAAGTGGCTGAAAGCGATCGCCACTCCCACGTTCCCGCCGAAATCCTCAATCTCCTCAACTTCCTCCAACGTCCCCATTCCTCCGACGCACTCAAAGCAGCCCTCACCGTCCTCGTCCAGCGTCGCCTCATTCCCCCCCAAGACCTCAACGCCCTCGCCAGCTTACCCGAAGTCTTTCTCTATCCCGGCCCTCTTGACTCTCCCGGAGACGAGACCAGCAAAAGCGCCCGGCGCACCTGTCGTGCCCTCCTGCGGGCCCAACTAGACCTCCCCCCTCACCAACTCATTCCTTTTCTCGGTCTCACCCTACGCTATAGCCAAAACGAACTCGCCACTGCCGATAAACTCGCAGAACGAGTCGCCCAGCAAACCCTAGGCGAGGAGTCCCTATCAGCCCTGTTGAGAGTTCTAACTGAAATTGTGCAATCAGAACGATTTGAGCCAGTGGAAGTAGAGACCGCCGATGATTCCCCTTATATGCGGCCCAATCAGCTTACCATTATTACCATGCACAAAGCCAAGGGATTGGACTGGGATTATGTCTTTTTGCCCTTCTTGCACCAAAACATGATTCCTGGCAGTTTCTGGACTCCTCCCCAAACCCAATTTTTAGGAGAATTTAGTTTAGCCGAAGTCGCTCGCGCCCAAATACGCGCTTATTTGCATGGTGAAGCCATTCCAGAGGGAAACGAAGCTTGGGAAAAAGCAGAACAATTGAAAACTGCCGAAGAATATCGCCTACTCTATGTCGCCATGACTCGTGCTAAACGCCTCTTATGGATGTCTGCGGCTCAGAAATCTCCTTTTACTTGGAGTAAGTTTAATGTCAATCGCCAAATGAGTCTTCAAGCGCAACCGGTTTGTCCTGTATTTAATGCCTTAAAGCGTCAATTTCCTGACTCTGTGATGTCAGTTAAAAATTGAAAGTATCATCAAAGAAACTGATTGAGAGCTATACAGCAGTTTTCGCTGCTATGCGGTACATTTCGATCCCCCCAACCCCCCTTAAAAAAGGGGGCAGTAAAAGTCCCCCTTTTTAAGGGGGATTTAGGGAGATCTTTTCCGACTGTACCTCATTACCGCGCGAAGCGCTGTAATGATAAACCACTTCATGAAACCTAACGCTTTTACCAGATTACTTTTCCCACTGGCGTTTGCTCCATAGATAGCTGCGCTCTTGAGCAGTTTTAGATTTTCATTGACCTTAAAACTCTTATCTTCATCAATTTCTTCATGTTTAGAGACGAGATTAGCGGCAACCATACTGAAAGTGACAGTCTCTTTAAAAGATCTGTAGTTGCCAACACGAAACTCGATAAGCATGAGTGACTCTTGGTACTGGGTCTTTAAATCAGGAATAGGTGACCATTTTTCACCTATTGCCTGTTGACTATAGTAGCATCACCAGGAGGGAATTATGGCACACTCTTCAGGCTTATGCAATGAAGCCCTACTTTCCGCCTCCCATTAAATACAGTAGGGCCATTCTGACGGCGACTCCACTACTGACTTGTTGAGAAATGAGGCTAAATTGGGGATCGTCCATGAGATCGGAGCTAATTTCAACGCCTCGGTTGACGGGGCCGGGATGGAGAACTTTAACACTAGGTAAAGAGAGTTTGAGGCGATCGCGGGTAATGCCAAAGCGATGATGGTATTCCCTGGCACTAGGTAGTAAATGTTGAGTCATGCGCTCTTTTTGCAGACGCAAGGTCATCACAAAATCAGCATCCTGTAAAGCCGGTTCTAATGACCAATGGACAAAGACTTTTCCGGGTCTTTCTTGAGATTGAGATGATACATAGTGGGCAAAGTATGGGGGTAATAAGGTGGGCGGTGCAGCTAGGTGAACTTCACATTGAGTCGCGGTTAAACTCCAGAGATTAGAACGGGCGACCCTAGAATGAACAATATCGCCGACAATGGCAATTTTTTTACCAGAAAGTAACTCTAACCGGGGCGCTTGAGGATCGAGAAGGAAGCAGAGAGTAAAGAGATCGAGCAGTGCTTGGGAGGGGTGTTCGTGTTGACCATCCCCCGCATTGAGAACGCCGACATTAGCATTCAGGCGATCCAATTCGGCGGCGATCGCCTGGGGAACTCCTGATTCTTGATGGCGGATCACCATAATATCGGTTCCCATGGCTAGATAGGTTTTGGCGGTATCTAAGATGGTTTCCCCTTTGGAGAGGGAAGAGGAACCGGGGGTAAAATTGAGGGTGTCAGCAGATAAGCGTTTAGCGGCTAACTCGAAACTGCTGCGGGTGCGGGTGGAGGGTTCAAAAAAGAGGTTAGTGACGACTCGTCCCTGAAGCGTGGGCAGTTTTTTGGCTTTTTTAGTGGGTCGAGAAAGGACATCAGAAAAACTGGCGGCGGTCTGTAAAACGGTGTTGTAATCGTCTGGAGTGAAGTCAGCTAAGGACAGGATATGGGGATGATTAAACGACATGGGGAGAAATGGGTAATCGCTAAACTGCCATAGCTACTCTACAGGAAATTAGGCGGATCGAATCTAGGTTTTGATGAAGGGTCTGAAGTGTCACTCATTACTCCCGGATCATGCCCTTAATCTATCGCCAAGCGATCGCCCCCCTAAGTGTAGCCATCGCCCTGAGTCTGTCTGGATGTATCTCCACCCATCCCACAGAACCCACTCCTACCCCTGTGTCCCTGTCCGAACTCGCCCAAAACCCTGATGCTTCTCCGGTGGAGACGATCGCGGTGACAACATACCAGCTCGATCTCTTTTGTGAAACCTTTGTCAAAAAGGAGATTAAAGTCCCCGAACAAAATGCCCTACAAGCAACGATACATCAGCTCATAGAAGAGGGAACAACGGCTGATTTTGCGATCGCCGGTTATCGTTTGCAACCCAACCCAGCACACCATAGCCTCACTATTGATTTTCGCCTCTCTCCCCAATCTGAGCGTCTGTTTGTCTCCCTCTCTACTTGCGAGAGAATGGCCCTCTTGGGTAGCTTAGAGCAAACCTTAACCCAGTCTTCCCAGTGGAATATCCAAGAGGTAAAATTTACCGATCGCGGTGAACCGATTGGGTTTTAATGGTAAACTTTTAAGAATAATCCATTGTTTTTAAGATTGGTACTGTGGCATATAACATTGGCTTGCTAGGCTTAGGAACCGTAGGAGCAGGAACGGTTGATATTTTATTGAACCCGGAAGGACGGCATCCCCTCTTAGGTGACCTAAACTTGTATCGGGTTGGTGTGCGAGATCTGCATAAACCGAGAGCGGTAAAAGTGCCCGATGAGTTACTCACTACCGATCTCGAAGCCATTGTGACTGATGAAGCCGTGGATATTGTGGTGGAATTAATCGGCGGTTTGGAACCAGCGCGATCGCTCATTCTTCAGGCGATCGCCCATGGTAAGCATATCGTCACCGCCAACAAAGCCGTAATTTCCCGCTATGGTGATGAAATTTATGATGCGGCTAATGCCCAGGGCGTATATGTGATGCTCGAAGCGGCAGTAGGGGGAGGAATTCCGGTGATTAATCCCCTCAAACAAGCCTTGGGGGTGAACCGAATTCAATCGGTCACTGGTATCATTAACGGCACAACCAATTATATTTTGTCCCGGATGCAGCAGGAAGGCTCGGACTTTGGGGAAGTTCTCGCCGATGCCCAAAGTTTAGGCTATGCAGAAGCCGATCCGACAGCAGATGTCGATGGCTTAGATGCAGCCGATAAAATAGCCATTTTAGCCGCTCTAGCCTTTGGCGGTCGAGTCAAGCGGGAGCAAGTCTATTGTGAAGGCATTCGCTCCATCAATGCAGCCGATATTAGTTATGCTGAAAAACTGGGATTTCGGATTAAACTCTTGGCGATCGCCCGTCGAGATCCCTCCCCAGATGCGATCGATCATCTCCAAATTCGCGTCCATCCCACCCTACTACCCCATACCCATCCCCTAGCCAGCGTTAATGGTGTATTTAACGCCATCTTAGTCGAAGGTGACCCCATCGGCCCGGTGATGTTCTACGGCCAAGGAGCAGGATCTGGCCCCACCGCCAGCGCGGTTACCTCTGATATCATCAATATTGCCGCCATCCTCAAAACCGAAAGCGAACCCATTCCCCACCCCCTGCTCAGTTGCACCCATCAGCACTATTGCACCCTAACCCCGATTGAAGAGCTAGAAAGCCGCTTTTATATCCGTCTTATTGCCAAAGATCGTCCCAAAGTCATCGGTCATTTGGGGATGATTTTTGGCGATCAGGGAGTGAGTTTAGAGTCGGTGGTGCAAATTGGATTCAGGGATGATTTAGCGGAGATCGTCATTGTCACCCATGAAACCCGTGAAGGCAATTTTAGACAAGCATTAGCCGAAGTCCAGGGTTTAGAGGCAATTGACTCTGTACCCAGTGTCATCCGGGTATTATGAATATCCCGGTAGGCGGTTTCATCTAAATTTATCTAAAATAGGGTGGGCAGGAGCATAAACTCAATTAATGACCCTTCACCCTTATGCCGAGGGAAGCACGGTGACTAATCCCGAATGGCGATAATTTCAGTATACTCAAATTGATTATCGCTGGCTTTGACCAGGGGATATTGTTGACCGAATCTAGAGAGAAAGTCAGCTTCACAGCCGGGTTTAGGAGAATGATAGACTAACACATACTCTTCCTGAATGCGATCGCCCATTTCTTCCTCCACTTCCCCTCTCCACTGAGTTTTACTCACCAAAACCACAAGCTGAGAAGCCAATTTCGGCAAACTCTTCGCCACTTGACGACGATAAACCTCATCCAAACTGCCAAAAGGAGAATCCATCACCATCGGAAACGTGCTACTATCTGGCCCCAGATGCATTTGATCCTGGCTCCATTGTCTCACCCGATCCATAATTGCGCCAATAAAGGATAAACTCAGAATCTGATTTTCTCCCGTAGATGCAGCTACCGGTTGTTCAAATAACGTCGTTTTATCCAGCAAGCTTAACTCATATTTTTCACTCAGTTGGGGAGAATAAGGCGTAAAAGAAATCTCCTGAAAAATGTCTTGCACCCGCCGTTCTAGCTCTAAACGAAACTCCGTATCCAAACGATTTTTCATTTCCGTAATACAACCAATTGCCTCCGACGCTACCCGAATACGGTTTTGTGCTAACTGCTGTTTTTTCTCATTGGATTGATGCTTAGAAATTTGCTTATCTTTTTGGGCAATTTCTCCATCTAAACGTTGAATTTTCTGCTCATTGCCTCCCGTTTCCCGCTCCAACTCACTCATGCGGGATTCTGTTTGATCCAAACGTTTTTGCAGGTTTTGAATATCCAAATCAGGATAATTTCTCAAGTTGGATCTTATCGTATCTAATTGAGTTTCAATGGCAGATAAACCTTCCCGCGTTTTCATCGTTTCATCGTGCAATGAGTCAAGATTTTTCCAAAATGAATCCGCCCTATTTTCCAGCTCAGAGACTTCTCCCAACAGCTTTAAAGCACTTTCCTCTACATCCCCTACTCCTGCTTTATTCATCCATTGTGCGACTAAAGTATAAGCTTGACTTCCTGCCGCTAAATGGGTTCCACAGATACATTTTTGTTGGGCGAGTAAATCTTGAACAAATTGCTGTTTAATTCCCCTCGGTAACTCCCCCCGGTGGCGTAACTGCTCCATTAAGGCTCTAAACTTTTCAATTGCTGAGGGTAAAAATACAGTATAAGCTTGATTAGAAATTTCTCGCTTTAGATCCGATTTAAGCTGCTTTAATCTTTGCCTTAACTCCTGTTGTTGCTTCTCCAAATCAGCGCGGCGCTGTTGTAAATCTTCCGCACCACTAAGATTGCGTAACTCATTATTTAACTCTTCCTTAATATGACCATGATAACTCAACTCTTGGTCTATTTCTGCTTGGCGATCGCTTAAACTTTTCCGTTGTTTTTCTAAATCACTTTTTTCTCTTAAAAATTGTTTGGTTTGTGGATCGCCAATACTCTCTAATTCCCCTTCCAAACTTTTCTGGGCTTCCTTCAAATGTCGCAGGGCACGTTCAAAAACTTCCACCCCTAACAATTCCTTTGTTGCTTCCGAAATTTCTCCTTTTTTATCTTCCCGTCCCCAAGACTCAATTCGCTCCCCATCAAAAAAGAAATATTGATGTAAACTCTTGGGTAAAATTCGCCCAATCACCTCATCTAAAGGATGCTTGGTTAACTGCCAACGTCCATCATCTCCAGATACCCACAGAGAACACTCCGTTTGACTATATTCTACGGTTTTTCCCCGATTATAAGCTCGACAAAGCCGCTCAACCCGATAGCGCTGATAATCATGTTCAAACTGTAATTCTACAGAACATTTAACGGGTTTACCCGGCTCTACTTCCGAGAGAGAGCGTTTATTGACTAACTGATCGGGAGCTGCAAAAGCTGCTGTAAATCGTTCATATAATACCCAAGTAAATGCATTTAAAAGTGTTGTCTTACCTGCTCCATTATTGCCATGAATAACAGTAATATTCCGATCACCACTGGCAAATTTAACCTCTGGTGTTTGACCATAAAATTGCCGGAAGTTGCATAGCCTAATCGATAGTAATTTCATAGTTTATCCCCCTGATTTTTGTCCTCTCCTTCAATTCCTCTCCCACGACGCTATCCCCCCATTCCCCTATGCCATCACTAAGGTTCTCGCACTTCTTCCTTAATAATATTAAGAATATCCTCCTTAATATTACGAGGACTAGACAAATGTAGCTTATCTTTTTCCGCTTGCAATACCCGTTTGACTACCTCTTGTACCTCTGGAGAGGCTTGTTTAAGGGGTTCTAAAACCGAATCATGGGTTGAATGGGAGTGAGTAGAGGTGGTTTCATAGCCCGATTTCTTCGCGGCGAAAATTCGGGAAATCCGCCCCATAAAACCATTAGAATAAGTCACACTCATAAGCGATCCATACAAGACTGTTCTCTATTGTACCCAATCTTACAGATCTAAAAGTCCGTATTCTTTCTGAAGTCCTAATAATTGCCTGCGAGCTTCTCCCGCATTATCGGCTAAATCAGCAAACTCGACAAAGCGCTGTAACTCTTTCCTCAAGAGGTTACGCTCCACATCCCAGGTTTGTCTATCTAAAGGGGGTGGAACGACAATCATATCAAATAAGGTGGCCCGTTTTTTATGGGGATGGGGGCGTAAAATTCGCCCGCGACGCTGGATGAATTGTCGGGGATTGCGACTACTGGCGAGAATAATGGCTGTTTGAATGGCGGGAATATCAACGCCTTCATCTAAACAACGCATGGCAATTAAGCCTTGTAGTTCTCCTTGTTCAAATTGGTGGCGCAGGGTTTCCCGTTGAGATAAGGAGCTATGAGCGGTATAGGTATTGACTCGATAGCCCAATTCTACACCCAATAATTGGGTAACGGCAGCAATTTGCCGATTGGAGGCACGGCTTTGGTTTTCGGTTGCTCCATCACCACAATAGAATAGGGTATGGCTGGTTTTCAGGCGAGGTTGCATAATTTCTCGCAGTTTCTTGAGTTTATCTTCTGCATTGGCAATTAACCGCGATCGCCGGATCAATAATGCGGTTAATGTCTCATTGTCCTCTAAATCTTCCCCCGCCGCCAATGCCCAACCAATACGGGTGGTTAATTTGGCATATTTATAGGCTTCACTTTCCGTTAAATTCACCAAGACGGGATAATACAAATAATGTACCAATGCCCCTTGATCTATGGCATCTTTTAAGGTTAGTTCTGGAGGAATTACGGGGCCAAAATAGTTAAAAATAGCATCGGTTCCTGTTTGATCGAAAAACCGCTCTGGTGTTGCCGACAAACCTAACCGCAGTCCGATTTGGACAGGTAAACTTTCCTCTAGTTTCACCGTTCCCAAATTATGGACTTCATCTCCGACGATTAAAGTTTTGGGGGGAAAATAGGGCAATTGGGACTGAAAGCCATCCCCCATTAATGTAGAGTTGGTGGTAATCACACTAAGAAAGGGTTGCCTCTGGGTTTGGATATTATACAGTTGGGTGGATAAGGCTTGTTGCCAATGGCGTACACTTTCAAAGGCTAAAATGGGCCTCAGTCCAAAACGCTCACATTCTCGCCCCCATTGGGCAACTAAATGACGGTAGGGACAAACTACAATTAGGGCTTGTAAGTCAATGCATTGATAAAGTTCTGTGGCCATGGCTAAAGCGGTAATGGTTTTACCGCTTCCAGTGGCCATTTTCAGGGTTCCCCGTCCTTGATTGGCCAACCAATTTTTCACCGCTTGCTGTTGATAGGGTCGCAGTTGAATGGCATCAGGAATACGAGGAAACATCTTAAAACTGTGATAATTTTACTGAAGGAGCGCCTTTACCACCCGATCTAAACCGACGGAATGGGACGCTTTGAATAAAATGCGATCGCCCGGTTGTAGAATGGCTTTGATCCGCTCAATTACCTGTTCATGGGTTATATAGACTTCGCAGGGAATCTCCCGGATACCCTCATGAAGACCTTCTACATCTGGGTCATTTTGTAAGACGATTACTTTATCTAAAAATGGCAGTTTTTCGGCCCATTCCCCTAGTTGACGATGATATTCAAAGGAATTTTCGCCTAATTCCTTCATGGTTCCCAAGACGGCGATATGGCGTTTTCCGGGAGTTTGATCCAATAGCTCTAAGGCTGCTTTCATGGATTCTAGACCGGCATTATAGGTTTCATCGAGCAGGATGATATCGTTGGGTAGAACATAGCGTCCTGCTCGTCCCGTGGGTAGAGTGACGGATAATCCCCGTTGTAGCTGCTTCCAGTCTAATCCTAAAACCTTGGCTACGGCGATCGCCGCCAAATAGTTGGAGGCATTATGACGGCCCGGAAGCGGTAGGGGTAAGCGAATTCCTTCTAATTCCAGGGTTTCTGGATCGATCAGTTTGCCATGACAGTCTCCTCCCGTGAATCCGTAGGTGATGGTTTTTCCTGACCAGACTGTGGGCGCAGTTTTCATTAACCGCTCATTATCCGCGTTTAAAATCGCTACCGACTCTTTAGGCATTTTTGCTAATAACTCACACTTGGCTTCGGCGATCGTCTGTTCCGACCCCAACAGCCCAATATGAGCCGTTCCCACATTCACAATCACCCCTATAGTCGGCTGGGCCAACTCCGAAAGTAAGGCAATTTGACCCCGGCCGCGCATGGCCATTTCCAGCACCGCATACTTATGGGTTGCTGATAATTCTAATAAGGTTTTCGGAACTCCAATTTCATTATTGAAATTTTGTTGCGTTTTTAGAATATCCCCTGTAAAATTGCTACCCTGAAGATATCCGAGAACAGCAGCAATCAACTCTTTCGTGGTTGTTTTGCCACAAGATCCGGTGACGGCAATCACTGGAATCTTAAACTGCTTTCTCCACCAACTGCCTAGGGTTTGATAGGCAGCTAAGGTATCTTCAACTTGTAATTGAAGACCGTCATGGGGAAGAGGAGTATCGACAATGGAGGCGACTGCACCCTTGGCGATCGCCCGATCCACAAAATCATGGCCATCAAAGGTTTCTCCTCGCAAAGCCACAAAAGCCGATCCAGGAACGAGAGAACGAGTATCTGTCGAGATCGCCGTCACCTCTAAGGTTGGGTCTAATTGCGGGCCCATGATGACCGTAGCCCCTAAAACGTCAATTAACTGGGCAAGGGTTAGCTGAAATGTCATAAAAACTTAATTATTTCTTTAAGCAAGACGCGGGCCTTCATGACTGAAGTCTTACCTTTCCAGGATAGCTCATAAATTCACGTAATCTTTATAGAAAACTCGGATAAAAAGGAGGAACTTTATCAAAAATTTACAAAAAATTGGCTCAACTACGGGTAAATTGTAGAAAGGTATCATTAACCCGAATCATTTGATCCGTCAGATCGACCCGTTACTCGTGGTTTCTCCCGATCAGGCGATCACTATCTATGATCGAAAATTACCAAAATCAACGGATGCAGGGTGACCCCATTCAGGGAGAAAATAGGGAATAAACACAGTTATATAATTTACTCAAAAAAAATGGGTTAGTCTGGTTTTGAGGCTAGAAGCAGCCCCTTTACTGAAAATTATTAATCTATAGGGTCAACATACTGATTGAGTAAAATATTAAGGGGATAACCCCCACACACATGGAAACTAGGGGGATGTACAATGAATAGGACGATGATTACTGGTTATAATCCATCCAATCGAATGGCACAGGAACAGGTCATCTATGACCACTTATTGGCCTGTGTCCAAGCGGAAACACCCGATCAACTCGTCGATCGCTTTAAAAGATTATTTATTCATGGACTCGGATACGATAATCAGGAAGTGGTAGCTGCCTTAAATAGCCTAACAGCGAGTAAAGGAGCAGAAGAAGATTTCAAATTTGTGATTAATCGCTGTTGTCACATCCTGATTAACCAGTGGCGAACCCATCCCCAACACCAAAGCAGCATTCCCGATTTAGTGAACCTCTTTGACCATACCCGCAATAGTGCTGGTGGAGGCTTATCTCACATGCGCTCGGTTCATCGTCTGCGCTCCCTAGTCCAATCCTTTACGGACACAGAACAATATGTAACCCTATCTCGGTTAGCAGAAGTCTTTAGTGAATCATCCTATAAAGCTGGGGATCAAGTTCCTCTAAAACAGCTCATCCACCGCTATCCCTACCTCTATTCCCACTGCATGTTAAGCGACCAAAGCAGTTCAGAGCAACAGAATACGGTGAGACAGGTACAAACTCAAATGCAACAAAAATTTGAGCAAAACCTATCCCACTATGTCACCTATCGAGTTCGCCAAAGCCAACTGGTGCGCCTATCTTCCCCAGAAAAAGCCAAACGAATGCTCAAACCCCAAGAAAATCCTACCTTACTAGGCGATCGCGAATTAGTCGGGGCCCTTAAACATTATGTGGGTAAAGTGGAAGGATCGTATACCCATCAAGACCTAGCCCAATCCTTTATCGCCCATACCCATCAGGTGAGAACCTTCAAAGAGTACAAAGATACCCTCTATGAATATCTCTCCACCTCCGTAGACTCTAGCTATGGTAAGCGGAAATTTAACAATCAGCTTTACGATCAGCTCAGTAATACCCTCTCCGACAGCGACAATCAAAAACCCAGTGATTTCCTAGTCATCCGTACTTGTAGTCAACTGCTCAACTTTATGGTGGTTCAAGGTCAAAAAAATCCCCAACACTACACCTTTATTGACCTGCTCTCCAACAATGGGCCCACGGCTACCATTGGATTATTGCTCAAAATTGTCCTAGTCTGTCGTAAAGTTAAACCCTACTTAGAAAAGCGGTTAGCCATTCTCTATAACCACTATGAAACCTCCACTCAATCGGCTGTTTCCTGGTTGGTTCATGCTCTCGAACATATGAATATCGCTCTGAGTACCAACTTCGGTAAAGTCGATCTCTCGATCATTCGGTGAAGAGTTTTCACGCTGTAGGGGCGAAAAAATTTTCGCCCCTACCTACTGTTAAGCCGTTACCAACTCAGGACGCTTACTATTACGAATACCTGAAATCGCCTCAGCGTAGCTCGGAGCCTTAAATACGGCAGAACCAGCAACAATCGCATTCGCCCCAGCTTCCAAAACTTGCCAAGTATTATTACCCTTCAAGCCACCATCCACTTCAATCCAAGGATCGAGTCCGCGCTCATCGCAGATTTGGCGTAACTTACGAATTTTGGGAACCACTTCCGGAATAAAACTCTGTCCCCCAAACCCAGGGTTAACACTCATGATCAGAATCAAGTCGCATAATTCCAGAACATACTCAATCAACTCTAGAGGTGTAGAAGGATTCAGCACAACTCCTGCTTGCTTGCCCAACTCTCTAATCTGTCCTAGAGTCCGGTGTAAGTGGGGAGAAGCATTATGTTCAGCATGAACTGAGATAATATCCGCACCTGCCTTAGCAAAGTCTTCCACATACTTTTCGGGTTCCACAATCATCAAGTGGACATCCAGAGGTTTTTGGGTGACAGGGCGAATGGCATCTACAATTAACGGGCCGATGGTAATATTAGGAACGAACCGGCCATCCATGACATCCACATGAATCCAGTCCGCACCGGCTTCATCCACAGCTTTAATTTCTTCTCCCAGACGGCTGAAATCGGCTGACAAGATCGAAGGGGCAATAACAATGGGTTTGGACATGACGATTGGTATTCTCCAAGGCGTTGTGAATCTCTATTATTTTAACAAAGTCTTTAGCATTACCCTAGCCCTTGGTCAAGGAATTCTACAGAAACCCAGTTTTTAGGAACGCTATAATAAGCTAACCCTTATTCACCGTTGTGCGTAGGATTCATGGTTCAAACTGCCCTTTCTCCAGACCTCCTCTATCCAGATTCTGACGGGTTACCGATGGCCGAAAATACGGAGCAATATCAGTGGATTGTCCGTTTAGTGAGCAATCTCAAACATTTATTGAAAGATCGAGAAGCCTTTGTAGCCGGAGATTTGTTGTGGTATCCCCTGCAAGTACAGGAACCCCCTGCACCCTGCCAAGCACCCGATGCGATGGTAGCTTTTGGTCGTCCCCCCGGTTACCGAGGCAGTTATAAACAATGGGAAGAAGATAATATTGCTCCGCAAGTGGTGTTTGAGATTCTCTCACCGAAGAATACCCGCCGGGAAATGGCAGAAAAGCAGAAGTTTTATGAGCAATATGGGGTTTTAGAAGCGTATTACTATGATCCTGAACGCCGAGATTTTTGGGGATTTGTGCGTGAAGCTCCGGATGAGGTTTGCACGTTAATCACGGCATTATATTTACCTTGGACATCGCCCCTGTTAGAGATTCGGTTTGAGTTATTTGAGGATGGGTTATCGGTGTTCTATCCAGATGGGGAGGAGTTTAGGGAACCGGAAGCGGTTTTGCTAGAGCGCGATCAAGCGCGATTGGCACAAGAGCAGGCGCAAGCGGAACGAGATCAGGCACAAGAGAAGCTTAACCAAGCTTTGGCGAAACTTCGGGAGTTGGGTATCGATCCGGATACGCTTTAGGGGATTTAAGGGCGATCGCCCAAATCTATTGGTAAATTAGGGGTTAACTACAATTTCCTAGGAGTTATAGCCGATGATCGACAAGCTGAAATTAATGCTCTGCACCCTAGCAATTTCTGGGTTAGGGATTCCCGTATTTGCCTTTCCCCTGCTCCGATCATCGGTGGGAGATGCGGGAATTGAAGCTCAACGGTTGCATGAGTTTCCGTATAACCTAACAGGGAAAAAGATCGCCATTGGCCAGGTAGAAATCGGTCGTCCTGGGATGTTTGGCGTTGATAAGAGAATAGATCCGAGTCAGCAGATTAGCCCGATGCGGGTGTTTTTTCGGGATGCTTTTGCGGAACATAATAAGCATGTTGACCCCCATGCCCAAAATGTAGCCAGTGTGATGATTAGCTCCAATAAGCAGTTTCCTGGGGTGGCTCCAGATGCGCGACTGTATTCGACTGCTGTGGGGTCTTTGCGGCGTAGTGGCCAAGCGGAGGAGTGTCTGGCTTCCCAACATCTAGCGATGCAAAATAGCGGGGATTTAAGGGCGATTAATTTTAGTTTTGGGGAGTCTTTGAATCAAGATCCCCGACCGAATGCTGTGTTGGATGGTAATGCGCTGTTGACTCAATGTATTGATTGGTCAGCACGGGTACATAATGTGTTTTATGTGATTGCAGGCAATCAGGGCCGGGGGGGGATTTCGATTCCGACGGATACTTATAATGGGGTGACGGTGGCCTTCTCGAAGCTCTATGAGGATCGCTATTCTAAGATCGATTTTGCTAATATTGGCGATCCGAATTTGGGGAATTCGAGTCGTATTATTGGCTATGAAACGAATACAGATAACCGGCGCTCTATTGGTTTGGTGGCTCCAGGACATCAGGTTCCTTTGGTGAATTTGGATGGTACGGTGGGCTATTCGAGTGGGACGAGTTTTGCGGCTCCCCATGTGACGGCAACGATCGCTTTGTTACAAGAGTATGGAGATCGCCAATTGGCAAAAATTAAAGCCGATCCCTTAAAATCAGAACTGAGTCCCCCCTGGACGATGGCTGCTCGTCAACAAGAGGTGATGAAGGCGGTTTTACTCAATAGTGCTGATAAGATTGAGGATTTGGGGAATGGCTTAAATTTGGGCATGTCGCGCACGTTGTACGATCAAAATCATCAGTCTTGGTTGACTTCAGAAGCTTATAGTAATGCTCAGATTCCTCTGGATATTCAGATGGGGGCGGGTCATTTAAATGCCAGTCGTGCCTATGAACAGTTTAGTGCGGGCCAGTGGACTCCAGATAACCCGGTTCCGGCGATCGGTTGGAATTATGATAGTCTTGAAAACCCTGGGACTTATAAAGATTATGTGTTAGCAGCAGATTTGCCACAGGGGAGTATGCTCAGTGTTACCCTGGCTTGGAATCGTTTAGTGGAACTTCAAGATGGCAATCAAAATGAGGCTTATGATATTGGGGAAACCTTTGAAGACCGGGGACTGAATAATTTAGATGTTTTCTTGATGCCCGCAGAGTCTACGGATATTCGCGATAGTATTGGGTCTTCGATTAGTGATGTTGATAGTGTGGAACATATTTTTTATCAAATTCCCCGCACAGGAAGCTATAAAATCCGGGTTTACTATCGTCAACAGGTGAATGAGGCACAACAACCCTATGCGATTGCCTGGTGGACAGCACCGGTTAAAAATTAATATGAAAATTCTACAATCTTTGCATATGGCGATCTTAGTTTCAGACCTAGACAAAGCCGAGCATTTTTATAGTAGGGTTCTGGGTTTAACCCCAATTGATCGCCAACTCAAATTTCCGGGTATTTGGTATCAAATTGGTGACTATCAACTGCACTTGATGATCCAACCTGATGTGGAAATTACCCGATGGGATGGGCAAAAGTGGGGGCGCAATGCCCATATGGCTTTTGCTGTTGATTCCCTAGAGGAAGTGAAGCAACAATTAACTGCCTATGGCTGCAAATTTCAACTGAGTTCTTCCGGGCGATCGGCTTTATTTACGGCAGATCCCGATGGCAATATTATCGAGTTACAAGAGGCTTGAGGGAATGAATAGCTGACTCAATCTAGGGAGTGAGCTATTATATCTCCCCTTTTGTGAAGTCTATCCGAGCGTTTAAATCTATAGGGAGAGGACGATTTGCGCTCGTTCGATGAGTTCGGGAAAGAGAGCGCTAAATTCTGTTTCGGCTTGCTTTTGTGCTAGTAAGGTCATGAGGGTGGTGTAGGAAAAGAAACAGACTCCGGCTAAGTTGCGATCGCGCACCTGTTGTAGAGTTTGTTTAATTTGTCCTAGGGAGGTGTTTTGAGTGGATAGACCGAGACTGACCGGGATTTTATACTTGGCTAGGGCGATGGTCGGATGGTCTAAGGATAGCTTGGAGTCGGAGTGGATCATCAGTTCTTGAATAAAGCGATCCGTTTGCCACAGTTGCGGATCTTGGAGGGTATCGGAGAGGGAGAGATCCGCCACAAAGCTGAGGATAGCGTAGGGTTTGTGTTCTTTGATGCGGGTAGAAATTTGTTTGAGGAAGTCGGTGAGGCGATCGCGTCTCCATTTGACCCAGGCTGAATCTGGAGGGTTACTGGGGGGTTGTTTTCCCCCATGGTCTTGTTGATAAAGTTTTAGGGTGACGGCATCATAGCCTAATTCAATGGGGGGACAGAAGGAGGAGTCGAGTTGAAGGCCTTCTATTTCGTACTGACTGACCATTTCCTTGACTAAATTGAGAATAAAGGCTTGCACTTCGGGATGAAAGGGGTTGAGCCAAACATAGCTTGATGCTGCTGCGCCAAATTGGAAACTGCCATCTTGACGGGTGGCGATCCAATGGCGGCGGTTTTCTAATAAGGGGGAGTTGGCGGGAAGTTTTAGCCCCCCTTGCCACCAGCCAATGATGGCGATCCGCTTGCGCTGAGAGGCTCCGATCAGTTCTATTAGGGGATCATCCGAGGGTTGAGCCAAGCCAGTGAGCTGTTGCAGGAGGGTACTGGGGTACGGGGTTTGCCCTTGAGTCCAGAGGCTGGGATAGAGGGTGTTGAGATTAAATTGGGATAAATAGTCGATGGCGGTTTCGGTGCTGTTGGGAAAGAAGCGTAGGTGGGGAGGCAGTTGGGTTAACCAGAGTCCCCGCAGTTCTCCCGTCAGTTGTACGGGAGGGGAAAGGGTGACTTTGGCAATATATTGGTCGGGAACGGGGGAGACGCTGTTGGCTGTTTGTAGCGCTTGGGCGATCGTAGCGGCAATTTCGGCGCGGGTGGCGATCGCATGGGGACGCAGTTGTTTGACTTCTGGATAGTTGACGACTAATTCGTTTTCCGCAGCAGCCGCGATCGCCGATCGGGCATATTCGGGAATCTCATCCGCATCCTCAAAGGTTTCATTTAAGGTCATCTCTACCAGGTTTTTGGCTTCATACTTTAAGCCATTACTTAAGGCTAGTAAGGCTTGTAAGCGCGAGATCTGATCTGTGGGCTGAAAACGCCCAGTGGGATAACCGCGCAGAAATCCGGATTCATAGGCGTTGCGAATGACTCCATAGGCCCAATAGGAGGGAGGCACATCCTTAAATTGAACCCCGGTTTGCCCCGTTTTGGCATGATGGGGAAAAGCACGAGAGAGTAAGGACGCAAATTCTGCCCGGTTCATGGGAGCATCTGGCTTAAATTGTCCATTGAGATAGCCACTGATGATCTTTTGATCTGCTAGTTGTTCAATTACTGCTTGGGCCCAATGGTTGGTAATATCGGTGAATTTAGCCATAAGAATTTACACTCAAATTTCCGTTATGTAACAGCAGATCCTTATATTGGCAATCAGATGCTTGCATTTGCGTAAAGTTTAGTTGCAATTCCTTGATCTGAACTAAACCCGTGTTTATAGTAAGAACATGAAGCAAGTAAAGCTTCGTTGGCAGATTAACAGCCACTTTGTACAAAACCCAGTTAAAAGTTAAGAGGTAAATAAATCGCTGATTAACTGTTATCTGTCTCATGATAGCACGGCAGCACCCCTACTGAAACTTGAAACTTCCTAAATTAAAGAAGCAGGGAGGCAAATCAATCGTTATTCACGCCCATTTTGGTGAAGAAGGTTGGACTCCAGATAGGCTCAAATAATAACAGGAAGTTGCTCAAGAAGTAAGTAATCTGGGTGCTGTTGTCGTTTTAAAGCAATGAATCATGAATTATTAATATATTCGTAATCAATTACTTGCAATTCAGTAAAGTTTAGTTGCAATCCCTTGATCTCATTCCCAGAAATGTTTATAGTAAGAACATGAAGCAAGTAAAGCTTCGTTGGCAGATTAACAGCCACTTTGTACAAAACCCAGTTAAAAGTTAAGAGGTAAATAAATCGCTGATTAACTGTTATCTGTCTCAAGGCAAAACGGCAGCACCCCTACTAAAACTTGAAACTTCCTAAACTAGAGAAGCAGGGAGGAAAATCGGCAAGTATTCGCGCCCATTTTGGTGAAGAAAGTTGAACTCCAGATAGGCTCAAATAATAACAGGAAGTAGCTCAGGAAGTAAGTAATCCGGGTGCTGTTGTCGTTTTAAATGGCTTTAAATCAATCATAAATAGGCTGAAATTTAAAGATTAGTGATTGTGTAAAGTTTAGTTGCAATCCCTTGATCTAATGCCGAGAAATGTTTATAGTAAGAACATGAAGCAAGTAAAGCTTCGTTGGCAGATTAACAGCCACTTTGTACAAAACCCAGTTAAAAGTTAAGAGGTAAATAAATCGCTGATTAACTGTTATCTGTCTCAAGGCAAAACGGCAGCACCCCTACTAAAACTTGAAACTTCCTAAACTAGAGAAACAGGGAGGAAAATCAGCAAGTATTCGCGCCCATTTTGGTGAAGAAAGTTGAACTCCAGATAGGCTCAAATAATAACAGGAAGTCGCTCAGGGAGTAAGTAATCCGGGTGCTGCTGTCGTTTTAAACTCATTAATGACTGATCGTCGATCGACCCGGTTGCCAGCAAATAGTGGATTAGACGGGGGAGTAGGGGCGAGAATTTTTTCGCTCCTACTGCTATTGTCCTAGCTATAATTCTTCATTCTTCCCTTTTGTTTTTGGTGATGTTTTCCGAGTAAAAAAGCGCTCTAGTTGTTCAGTCCCTTCTTGGAAATGGATCAGGGTAGTGACGATCGCGATCGCTCCATAAACGACTCTTAGCAACCATCCTTGAACGGCAAACACCCAATCGAGCCATTGGGCGCGATCGCCTAAAAAATTAGCTAAAATCGACTTGAGGCGGTTATCTTCAGCCTCTAACTGATTCAGGCGATCCAATTGAGTAGGTAAAAGGGGGAATTTAGCGGTATAGAGATAAAAGCCAAACATGCCGGTTTTTCCTGTTTTCTCTTCTAGAAACTGATCGGTTTTTTGCACAATTTCCGCAGAAGACAACTGAGTATTTTCGGCAATATCATTGAGCCAGTTATTATAGCGAACGACGGTGGGGATGCTGAGAATAAAGGGAATGGTGGGAATGAGTAAGAGGAGACTGACTTGTTTGCGGATACGAGGGGGCAAAAAGACGGTCGAGAGTCCAAACCCCAAGCCCAAAATGGCAAAGGAAATTAAGTTAGACAGCTCGCTCAAGTCTAACATGCGAAAAATATCGCCCACGATCGGTAGGGAATAGATATGCTGATCGGCCAGAAAGATAAACAGTAGTTTACTTAAGACCACCAAACTGACCACCAAAGGAATGATCAGGATATAGAGGACAATGCGAAAAAGAAGTTTTAACCGATCCATGGGGGTAAGGGGTTAAAGATTCAGAAAAAAATGTTTAGCGGCTAGGGTGTATTGATCGATTGTAGACACATCTAGCTTTTGCGAGCGATCGCCGGAAGTCATCTGTAACCAAAGCAGATATTCAATATTTCCGGCTGGGCCCGTAATGGGAGAATGGGTTAAGCCTTGATAAGACCATCCCAGACTGCACGCGCTCTCGTAAACTGTGGCGATCGCCTGACTGTGGTCTTTGGGATCGCGGACAACCCCCTTTTTACCGACACGCGATCGCCCCACCTCAAACTGGGGTTTCACCAAAGCAAGCAACTCCCTCGGAGGAGCTAACAAAGTCCATAAGGCCGGCAAAATTTTGGTTAAAGAAATAAACGACACATCGACCACCGCTAAGTTGGCGGGTTCTTCCCCACTATATAACGCTTCGGCACTCAAATAGCGTAAATTGGTTCTCTCTTTCAACACCACTCTAGGATCGTTGCGAATACGCCAATCCACTTGGCCATAACCCACATCCACCCCATAAACCTGTTTCACTCCCTGTTGCAATAAACAGTCTGTAAACCCTCCGGTAGAAATGCCTCCATCGAGGGCAATTCTACCGGCTACATTTAGATGAAAATACTTAAGAGCATGGGCTAACTTTTCTCCTCCTCTAGAGACAAAGGGCGATCGCTCCTTGACGGCGATCGTCGCTTCTGTAGAAATCAAAGTCCCCGGTTTATCAATCACCACCTGATTAACCATCACTTCCCCAGCCCGGATCAAGCGCTGGGCGAGTTGTCGAGAGTCACAGAGGGACTGCTCTACCAGTAAAATATCGAGTCGTTGTTTAGCCAAAATCAATCAAAAATTACCAATACAAAATGCAAAATTCAAAATGATTCTATCTTCCCATAGATCATATCCTGATATCGATCAAAAACTCAGTATCAAGGAATAGCGCAATTCTAAGAATTTTAAGGGCGAACCACAGTTCGCCTCTACTGGAGATGAATGGGAGTGGATGTTATGCGGATGTCAACCGTTGCCCTTGTTACTTTAGCGGCATTGATCGCACCAGAATTTCGGTCTTCGTCCGATCTGAGCCAATCTCCAATTCAACCCATAGGGGATAATGGAACTGGCCAAAAATCGGATATTGATCCTCAGTTTATTCAGTCTATTGTGCAACAGGTGATGCCGGTGGCCCTAGCTTCTATTAGCCCACCGGAAGTGCTTCCTCTAGTCCCCCAATCGAGGGATGAAGCTTTTGATCGCACTTCTTTATCCCAGGAAGATATTCAACACCTGAAGACGATGATTGCTCAGGTGGTTGATACCTCTATTGCCCAAGAAAATTTAGCCTTAGTGGGAGGGGACGATCGCCTGCCGAAAATTGAAGGAACGATTACCGTTTTAAATTTGTTGATGGCCTTAATTGTAAGTGTGCCAGTGATGGCGGTGATTTTGTTTGGGTTCATTCGGGGTTGGGTGGTTCAAGATTTAGTGAAAATGATCCATTCTCAATTAGAAGAATTCAACGATTTAGATCGGGAGTTAAAGGATTATCAGTTGCGAGCGGATGATTGGATGGGTGAGTTATATCGTCATCTGAATTTATATAAACAACATATTCGCGATGAGTTAACCACGGTTCATGAACAGTCACAACAGTCTCAGATTTCCTTGGAGGAAATCGATAAAATTAAGCGGCAAATGATGCGTCAGTTTCAGGAAATGCTAGGGGAAGCGAAAGCAGAAAAAGAGAGTTTATTCCGGGAAATTTCCCAAACTCGGCCCTCCCAAATGCTGGAGACTGTGCCAGTCAATTTATCTTCTGAAGTGCCTAATTTTTCTCCCCCTCAGTTAAACCGGACGGTTGTTTCGGGTGCTTCTAAGGCTTTACCTGCGGTGAATCCGGCAGAGTTGACGATGGAAGATTATTTACACCAAGCTCAGGAATTAACGGAAGTTCATCGCTATGAGGATGCGATCGCTGCTTATTATAAGGCTTTGGAATGGGTTCCTGATTCCTATGAAACTTGGTTAGCCATTGGGAAACTCTATGTTAAGCAACAGAATTATTATCGCGCTCTAGAAGCCTATCAAAAAGCTATTGATATTGATGGGAATCGAGATGAAGCCTGGTATAATTTAGGAAATACTTTAAGTAAATTGGAAAACTATCCCCGCGCTCTGACTGCCTACGATCGGGCGCTCTCAATTCATCCGGGACGCTATGAAGCTTGGTATAATCAAGGTAGTATTTTAGCGAAATTAGGCCGTTATGCAGAGGCGATCGACTCTTATGATCGCGCCTTAATTCTCCATCCCCAAAGTTGGGAAGCTTGGTATCATCGGGGCAATTTATTGGGATGGATAGGAGAGTACGAAAAGGCGATCCTCTCCTATGATAAATCCGTTAATCTGAATTCTCAGAATAGCGAGTCTTGGTATAAACAGGGTTTAGCCCTAGCCAAATTAGGTCGCCATCAGGAGGCTCTGGCTGGTTATGATATCGCGGTGTCTTTAGGCAAACAGGGAGAGGGGTTATGGCGCAATCGGGGGGTTACCCTGGAGGGCTTAAATCGATATGAAGAGGCGATCGCATCCTATGAGCAAGCCTTAGCTCTTCAACCGGAAATGGTCGATTTATGGTTAAGAATTGCCCATCTTCTAGACCAAATCAATCGTCCAGAAGAAGCTCTAAAAATCTATAATCATGTCTTGTCGATTCAACCCAATCATCCTGAAACTTTAAGGCTCAAAGGCAATATTTTAGCAGAATTACACCAGTATAAAGAAGCGGTGGATTCCTTTAGTCAAGCGATGAAAGCGCAAGAAATGCTTAAGGGTAGTCGTTTAGTAGAAGTTTCTACCCAGTTTTAAAAGGAGAGGGGATCTTAATTGAAGAATAGGCTCAAAACCGTTATGATAGCGGTTACCCGTGCGTTTTCTATTAGTGGGGGGCCAAAAGCCTAGCTCATGAAGTGGTCATGAAATCTAAGTATACTCGCAGTCAAGAAAAAATTATTACCCTGCTCAAAAGCATACAGCGATCGCTCTCTGCTCAGGATATCTATATTGAACTCCGCAGTCGCAGTCAAACCACTGGACTAGCAACCATCTATCGCGCTCTCGAAGGACTCAAACAAAAAGGTGCGATCCAATCTCGCACCTTAGCCAACGGAGAAGCCGTCTATACTTCTATTGAGCAAGATCGACACCATTTAACTTGTCTAAGATGTGGTGAGTCGATCTTGCTTCCTGAATGTCCCGTGCATGACCTAGAAATCGCCCTGCAAAAAAACTACGAGTTCAAGATTTTTTATCATACCCTGGAATTCTTTGGACTCTGTGAGCAGTGCCAACTCTTACCCGCTTCCGAGTTTTAAATAACCAATTTGGTAAAACCGGGGGATAACAATGAGCAAAACTTCACCAAGACAAGCATTAAACAAAGCTTTTCTGAAAGTTAAGCCTAATCGTACTGAGATTGAACGCTTTAAAACCAATCTCAAGACCTTACTGGTGCAAATTAATCCCGCAGAGTCAGAAGAATTTCATAAAAATCTGATTGCTGATTTTTTGAAGAACACCTATTATCAGGAAAATTACTTTAAATAGTTGCTCTTTCTGATGGTCGTGGGTTGCCTAGGCTATAATTAAAACACTGCTTAATTATTGGAGGTCTGCCCATGAAACTAACCGGGATTAAATATGGCAACACTATTGAAATTTCAGAAAATCTGAATATTCCCGACGGAACTCAAGTGGTTATCGAAGTTAAACAGGTTGAGACAATGACCATTGAGGACAAGCTAGAAAAAATGAAAGAATTCTTAGAGAGCGATCGCGAAGGTAGACAAGAGCTAGTAAAAACTTTAATGCAACTAGATGAGGAACGCCATGATGCCTTTGAAAAAAGAATGAACAATGTAGATGATTAAGGTGAAAAATTTGTGTATTTGTTGGATACTAATATTTGCATCGCCCTAATTGATCGACATCCCCAGGTATTACAGCAATTCTACCGTAAATATGCTCAGTGCTGTGTGCCGACAATTGCGATCGCGGAACTGTATAAGGGGGCTTACCGTTCTGAAAAATTGTCAGAAAACTTACAAGATATTGAGGATTTTCTCAGTTTAATCCCTACAATTGTCGAATTTGACTACAAGGCAGCAGTGGAATTTGGCCAAATTCAAGGCGAATTGAAACAATTGGGAAAACCGACCGAAGACTTAGATGCCCTGATTGCGGCGATCGCCCGATCACGCCATGATATTGTGGTGACCAATACAGCAATTTTCGCTGCTATGCGGTACATCTAGATCCCCCTGAATCCCCCTTAAAAAGGGGGACTTTCCTATTCCCCCCTTTTTAAGGGGGGCAAGGGGGGATCTTTTTTTGCTGTACCTCATTACCCCGCAAAACGCTGTAATATTCGTCATTTTCGAGAAATTCCCAATTTGCAGCTAGAGAATTGGTTGGCGAGCGATTCTGCTGGCAAGCCTTGAAAAGCCGCATTTTTCCGCAAGCGGACATGAAAAGGGAAAAATGGGTTAAACTCTTACTTATTACTTATTACTTATTACTTATTACTCATTACTTATTACTTAACAGCGCAAAGCGCTGTAAGGTGGGCAGGGTTTGCTTGTAAAAGTTGAATCCTGTCGTTTATCCTCCTGCCCACCCTACTTGAGAGGTTTAAGAATGCGATCGCAGCGCTTGTAAATCTTGGTCTAAATCAGCAGACATCGTACTCAACTCTCCTGAATCCAGGGAGGTTGCCGCATCACCGACAATTGCCCGCATTCCTTCGAGTGCAGACGGAATACTACGAGGGTCCATAAACATCACCTTACTACTGCCGCTACTGCCAATTTTCATGCCCATGTCCATATAGTTTTGGGCGATTAAAAATTGCAGGGCATCTTTAGCTTTTGGATCGGCTTTCAGCATCTTAGTAATAATTTGCATGGCTTCCGCCGTTCCTTGGGCTTTTAAAACAGCTTGTTGCCGTTCCGCTTGCGCCCTTAAGACCGTCGCTTTTTGTTGTGCTTCCGCATCTAAAATTGCCGCTTTTTGCCGTGCTTCTGCATCTAAAACCTGGGCTTCTGCTCGTCCTTTAGCACTGTTAATCGCAGCATCTCTTTCCCCTTCCGAAGTTAAAATCGCTGCCCGTTTTTTCCGTTCCGCAGACATTTGCAGTTCCATGGAATCTTGCACCGCCTTAGATGGCACAATATCCCGCAATTCTACCCGCGTGACTTTGATTCCCCAAGGATCAGTGGAAATGTCTAATTCTCGTAAGAGGACTTCATTCACTTCTGAACGAGCTGTAAAGGTTTGGTCTAACTCCAGTTTACCCATTTCGGCGCGGATTTGAGTGAGGACTAAATTGGTCATCGCCGCGTGCAAGTTTTCCACCCTATAATAGGCTTTTTCCAAGTCCATAATCTTCCAATAGACTACCGCATCCACGCTAATTGAGACATTATCACGGGTAATACACTGTTGGGGCGGCACATCGAGAACTTTCTCGCGAGTCGTTTCTTTGAAAGAAATGCGATCGACAAAAGGCATTAAAAAATTCAATCCCGGCTCTAGCTTTTTACCGTTGTATTTACCGAGGCTTTCTACCAGCATCTGATCGCTTTGTTTAACAATTTTGACGCAAGATAAAGCGCTACTTCCTAAAAAAAGAGCAACCAGTAGACCAAATAATTCACCCATGAGTAGACCTCCAGAAAATTAAAATTAGATTATTTAAGAATTGAGCATTTTTTGGGGAATCACAATTAAGGTATTCCCTTCTCGACGGAGAACATAAACCATTTCATCGGCGGCGATCGCCAATTGAGGATCATCACACTTAGCCCGCCAAGAATTCCCTTCATATAACACTCTGCCCGGTTGACCGGGTAAAATTTCGGTTAAGGTTTGTGCTTCCTTAGAGTCTTGAATGCTATAGGCAGTCCGCTTTGGTAAGAGTTTGCGAGTTCCCAAAACCAAACCCAAAGAGAACACCATCCAGAGCAGAATTTGTATTCCTAACCCCAGTTGAGGAAACAGCAAGGAAACCCCAGCCACCGCAAATGCTCCGAGTCCCATCAGCAACTCAATAAAGGCGGTGGGGGTTACCAGTTCCATCACACAGAGGATAAAGCCAGCAATCAGCCAAATTAATATCGGATTGAGAGCCATGCAGATTGATGAACCAAGAGTTCTGTAATAAAAGGGGATCGATGAATCCCTAAAAATAGCCTAATCTATGCAAAGAGCGATCGCACAGAAGAATTAACCTAATCTTTAGGGTTGGAGGGTTTACATGAACACATCGGAGTGTTATCTCTGGGCCGTCAATGGATCGTCGGTTCCTGTGGGGGAAATTGTCGCCAACCGCTATCAGGTGGTTGGGTCACAAATTTGGCGGGATACCCAACCGCAAGAGATGCCCGAAATTCCCGATCGCTCCGACCCAAAAGTATTAGCCTATTTAAAACTCTCTCCCTATCATCTCCACCTGCCCCAACTCTACGGAGCAGTGGAAATCCCCGGTCATCCTCTCATTTTACTGCTCGATCGCATCCCCATTACTTCAGAAGGAACCCTCTACCCCTCCCTTACCGAAGCTTGGAGCCAAACGGCTCCCGTGCGTCAAGTCTATTGGTTATGGCAACTGAGCCAACTCTGGAACCCCTTAAATACTTTTGGAGCAGGTGCGAGTCTGCTAACGGCTGATAATATCCGCGTCCAAGGCTGGCGAGTTGGACTACGGGAACTGATTTTTACTCGTTCAAAGTTGAGTTTAAGCGCCCTCTCCCGGTGTTGGCAAACCTGGATAGAGTCTTGCGATCCAGATATCCGGGAGCAGCTTAGTCCCCTCTGTGAAGACATGGGGACAGGTCAAAATTGGAACAAGATTACAGCTTCCCTGAATCAAATCTTATTAGAATTGGCGGCCGAATTGCCCTTAAAGATGACTACGGCTGGGGGGACAGATGGGGGCACAGTGCGATCGCATAATGAAGATAGCTGTTATCCGGTCACCGTTTCCCAAAAAGGGAATCTTACCCCAGAATTCGATCGCATCTCCCAACTGGGGATCATCTGCGATGGACTCGATGGCCATGAAGGGGGGGAAGTGGCCAGCGAATTGGCGGTTCGCAGCGTCAAATTACAAGTCCAAGGCTTACTCTTAGAATTGGCAGAGCAAACCGAAATCATCGAGCCAACCATCTGGATCGACCATATCACCTCTGTAATTCGCATTGTCAATAACTTGATCGCCACCCAAAATGACGCTAAGGGGCGCTCCAGTCGGGAAAGGATGGCTACCACCTTAGTGATGGCTCTACAAATTGCCCAAAAGGTGAAAACCAGCTTTGGTTTAGAGTTTCCCAATGGTCATGAACTCTATTTAGCCCATGTGGGAGATAGTCGTGCCTATTGGATTACCCGCGATTATTGTCAATTATTAACCCAGGATGATGATTTTGCCCATTGGCAAGTCGCCAAAGGGGAATGTTTGCACCGTCAAGCCGTTGCTAGGGACAATGCCATGCAACTCATTCAGGCTTTGGGAACTCAACACGCCGATCATCATGAATTAGTGCCCCATGTACAACGGCTGATCATCGAAGAAGAGGGAATTTTACTCTTATGTTCAGATGGATTAAGCGATCGCCAAACTATACAACAGTATTGGCAACCAGAGATTAATCGAGTTTTGAGCGGTGAGATTACCTTAGAAGAGTCCATTAATCGCTGGTTAGCGTTAGGAATCTCAGACCAGAATCCTGATAATGTATCGGTGGTCTTAATGCATTGTCAGGTTTCTCCACTACAGGAAAGAGAAGGGTTAATTCCCCAGGCAGGAACTGGGCAAAAATCCTTATCCCCAGGAACCATTAATGCCCAGTTATCTTTACCAGATTCTCCAGAGTTTGTCTTGCAGCAAGTTGCCCCAGAACCCGAAGCCGAGCCAGTGCCTGCCCCCTCCCCACCAGAGAAAGTGCCATCCCAGGGAGTTGGGCTAATGCTTTGGGGATTACTGCTGCTGTTACTCCTTGGAGCAGGGTTCGGACTCTGGTATTCCGGGTTAATGGATATTCCTGGGTTAAATACTCCCCAACCGACACAGGAGAAATAATTTTCCCTTTTTATGAGAGAATCAAACATTGTACTCAATCAACAGAAAAGTTAACTGAAAAGCAAGTTAAGCTTGTATTATTGTGGAGCAAAAGTTTATGAATCTGAAAATTGGCGATCGCGTTCGGGTTAAAACTTCTTTAGTCATTTATCACCATCCCCAACATCGGAATGAACCGTTCGATCTGCAAAATCATGAAGGGGATGTAGTTGATTTAGCTTCTACATACAATTTAAAAGGTCAAGAAGTCGCCATCAGCGCTAATTTCCCTGTGGTCGTTCAATTTCCAGAGATTAGTAAACGGTTTAAAGCCCATTTGAAAGAAGATGAATTAGAAGTCATTTAATGGGGAATAGGGAATAGGGAATAGGCAAAAGGCAATCCTCCCCATCTCCCCCATCCTCGCTCCAGTGCTACAGTATGGGTATCCTGGCGATCGCCCCCTAGCATAAGTGTAACGAGTCTATGGCAGATGTAAATTTTAAGCCATCTCTGCTCAGAGGTTTAGTCTTGAGTCTTTTGAGCGGCATCCTGATTAAGGAAAGTTTTGCCTTCTACCAAAATTCTCAAAATCCTGCTTCTAGCCCTACTCCTGCCTCCATAAGACTCGATTCTGAGGAGGATTCTAGCCCTCCTCCTATACCAGACATTGCCCCTTCTAAATTGCCAGAATCCCCTACCCCACCAGAGCCGCCCCCCCCAAGCGATCGCTGGTCAATTCAACTGCCCTCTGAGTCCGCATTGATTGCCAATTATGAGCAATGGTTCACCGGATCGATTCCCTCCTCAACTCCAGATCCGTCCCCAATTGACCCTGCTTTAAACCAGCCTCTAGTAGAAAATCAGACGATTGCGGCAACCCCTTCAATTTTGGCAACCCCCCACGCACCTGTAGCAGAGGCAAAAGCAGTGGGAAATAAAGCATACCTAGAAGCCCTCTCTGCTCCCCTCCCCATCAGTCAAGCACCCGAAAGAGCAGTTTCCTCTGGTTCCCTCGCTCCCGATAGCACTCCCCAAAACTCCGAACTTTTCCAACCCTCAAGCCTTCCCGTCTCCCATCCCACTCAAACTCCAGTTGCTGCTTCTCCCACCGCTACAATTACCATTCCCTCAGCCTATGGTCAAGAGTGGGGCAAAGTAGGCATGGCATTAGGTTTACAATCTCGTACCCGCTATACCCATCATGCTGATGGGGGTTTAGGCATTGGTATGGGATTGGGAAACCCCCAAACTGGAGTCGGGGTTGATGTGGGGGTCAGCATTGTGGATTTAATTGGCGATACGGGGCAAGATGGATCGGTCAGTGTAAAAATCCATCGCCAACTGCCCCAAAATTGGGCGATCGCCGTTGGAGTCCATAATGCGATTCAATGGGGCAATACAGACGGCGGATCGAGCGTTTATGGTGTCGTCACGAAACGGTTCGATCTGCGGGACAATATCTCCGATCCTTTCAGTCGCGTTTATGTCTCTGCTGGAGTTGGTGGGGGACAATTTCGCTCAGAAGACAACATTATGCAGCAACAAGACGCGATCGGTGTATTTGGGGGGGTAGCGGTGCGGGTTATTCCTTCAGTCAATGCGATCGTTGAATGGACAGGTCAAGACCTCACCCTAGGCGCATCCATCGTCCCCATTTCCAAAATTCCCTTCGTCATTACCCCTGCCCTCACCGATATTACCGGCAGTGCCGGAGATGGCAGTCGCTTCATCTTAGGCATCGGCTATGTTTTCTCCTTTTAAACCCTTAAAATATCCTCCCCTATATCATGAAAATTATTCATTTTTTAGCCTGGTTTAGCTGCATCCTCATCCTCATCTTCATCCAATCCTCCCTACAAAGTGCCCACCCCCAAAGTGGCAATCAATCCGATATTACCGGCCCCAATATTCAAGAAACCTTTTCCTTTCCCCCCTCAGAATCCGATCCCACTTCTCAGGATAACAACAACACCTCATTCAAAGAAGTAGAAATCGATCGAGAAGCCTTTGAAAGTCAATTTCTCCAATCCGACTTTGAACAAGCCATTCAACTCTTTGAAGAATTTCAAGCCGTCGAATACGCCAAATATTTCGATCTCAAACTTTATGGTCGAACCGCCAGCGCCTGTGAAATTGCCCAAACTCTCGACAACTTAGCTCAAAAAACTCAACAAAAACCCGCTATTGTTTATGTCGTTGCCCTCGAAAACCAACTCGACATCCTCACCATTTTCCCCCAAAATAACGCTTGTTCCTCTCCCAAATTCTTAAACAAACAAAATTCCCAATCCTCTCCTTTTGCCCAAATTCAAGTTCAAGACCTTACTCGATCTTCTCTAGAAGAAACCATCAATCAATTCCGCCTAGAAGTCAGTAATCCTAGAAAAGTCCGCACCACCAGCTATCAACCCTATGCCAGTCAACTCTACCAATGGTTAATTCAACCCTTAGAAGAATCCCTATCCACTCAAAAAACAGATACCTTAATCTTTTGTTTAGACAAAAAAATTCGCTCTCTTCCCATTACTGCTCTCTACCATGACCAACATTTTCTCATCCAAGACTATCAAGTCGGTTTAATTCCCAGCTTTAGCCTCATCGATCCCACCTATCGCTCCATTGCATCCGCAACCCTTTTAGGATTTGGGGTATCCGATGGCGGACAAAATCAAGAACTCCCTCCATTGCCTGCTGTTCCCATTGAACTCTCTTGGTTACAAAAAATTTGGCAAAATCAAACCTTTTTAGATCGACAAGCCACCGTTGAAAACTTACAGCAATATAGCAAAGATCCAGATACTCGGATGATTCATATTGCTACCCATGCCGAATTCAGACCTGGAGATGTGAGTAACTCTTTCATTCAATTATGGAATCGCAATGTGGGCTTAGATCAACTGCGTCAATTATCCCAAGCTTCGGAATGGAATCAAAATCCTAGAGTTGAATTATTAACCCTTAGTGCCTGTCGTACTGCCCTCGGAAGTGAAGACGCAGAATTAGGATTTTCTGGATTAGCCTTGCAAGCAGGAGTGAAAACCGCTCTCGGTAGTTTATGGTATGCATCCGATGAAGGCTCCCTAGCATTAATGGCAGAATTTTATCATCACCTCCAAAATGCCACAGTAAAGATTTCTGCCTTAAGAAAAACACAACTGAATATGATTAACGGCTTAATCCGTATCGATCATAATCGCCTTTTTCTATCTTCAGATTTATCGATTGAAATGCCCGATCAATTTTCTAGAACTCAAAACTTCATCCATCCCTATTATTGGTCAGCCTATACGTTGATTGGCAACTGGAATTAAGTCATCAATTGATCTAATCACCCATTACTCATGAGTAGAACCATCGGGCATAATTGTGCTGGTCATATCCGTATTCCGCAAATTAGCTTGATTGAGTTTAGCATCAATCATCATCGCTTGAGCTAGACTCGCTTCCCCCAAATTCGCCCAATTTAAGTTAGTCCGAAATAAATTGGCCACGCGCATATCGGCTTGACGCAAAGTTGCCCAACTTAAATTAGTTTGGCGCAGATTCGCTTGATATAAAATTGCTGCCCTTAAATTAGCTCCACTGACATTAGCAAAACTTAAATCTGCCTTGGTAAGATTGGCTTCTTCTAAATTCGCCCCACTGAGCATGGCATTGGTCAGATTAGCTTCTTCTAAATGGGCCTTAGTCAGTAAAGTATAAGTCAGATTTGCCCCTTCTAAATTAGCCTTAGTTAAAATGGCCTCGTCTAACTTCGATCGCGTCAAGGTTGCCTTACTTAAATTGGCATCATAAAGGCGAATTTCCGTTAAAATCGATTCACTGAGATTCGCTTGGGTTAAATTGGCCCCCGTTAAATCTGCATCATGTAAATCTGCCCCTCGCATTCCTGCCCCGCTTAAATTAGCTCCCATTAAGTTAGCACCTTGAAGATTAGCACTAATCAAATTAGCCTCTTGTAAATCAATCCCACTTAAATTTGCCCCTCGTAAATCCGCTTCTCTGAGGTTTACACCCTTGAGTTTGGCTTTGCTCAAATTGACCTGCATCAATTTCGATTCTCGTAGATTAGCTTGGTTAAGAGAAATGCCGACTAAAAGTTGGCGACTCAGATCCACTTGGCGAAAATCTCGTTGTCCTTCTGCGTATAGCTGCTTGAGTTCGTCTAGATCCATGGGTTAGCGTGAGGCTTGAGTTGCTAGGGAAAGAGATACGCTTAAAGAAGCCTATGAAAAATTTTAGAGTATCATACTGACTCTAACCCAATAACTGATCTCACTCAAAGGTTTTCAAAGGGTCTTTCCTTTTGAGACAATAGGAGGGGAGAGTATAATTCTTATTCAGTTGTCACGAATGGATATCAGGATGTCTGATAATTTTAGAAGTCAAGTGGTCACCCAGGGCGTACAAAGAGCGCCTAACCGAGCGATGCTGCGAGCTGTGGGTTTTGGTGATGAGGATTTCACCAAACCGATTGTGGGGATTGCTAATGGCTATAGCACGATTACGCCCTGTAATGTGGGTCTGAATGATTTGGCTCTGCGGGGGGAAAGTGCCCTGAAGGAAGCGGGAGCTATGCCCCAACTGTTTGGTACGATTACGGTTAGTGATGGGATCTCCATGGGGACGGAGGGAATGAAGTATTCCTTGGTGTCTAGGGAGGTGATTGCGGATGCGATCGAAACGGCTTGTAATGGTCAGAGTATGGATGGGGTTCTGGCGATCGGCGGTTGTGATAAGAATATGCCAGGGGCGATGATTGCGATCGCCCGGATGAATATTCCAGCCTTGTTTGTTTATGGGGGAACGATTAAACCCGGACGTTACAAGGATTGCGATCTCACCGTAGTCAGTGCTTTTGAAGCGGTGGGCCAATATAGTGCCGGTAAGATTGATGAGACCGAATTAAATGCGGTCGAGAAAAATGCTTGTCCGGGGCCGGGATCTTGTGGAGGCATGTTTACCGCGAATACCATGTCTTCGGCCTTTGAAGCCATGGGCATGAGTTTACCCTATTCTTCGACGATGGCGGCTGAAGATGAGGAAAAGGCCGATAGTACGGCGGAGTCGGCTAAGGTTTTGGTCGATGCCATTCGTAAGCAAATTTTGCCCCGCCAGATTTTAACCCGGAAGGCGTTTGAAAATGCGATCGCCGTGGTCATGGCTGTGGGAGGATCGACCAATGCGGTATTGCATTTACTGGCGATCGCCCATGCCGCCGGTGTAGAGTTAACCCTGGATGACTTTGAAACCATCCGCGCCAAAGTCCCCGTCCTCTGCGACCTCAAACCCTCCGGTCGCTATGTGATCGTCAATCTCCATCAAGCGGGCGGCATTCCCCAAGTGATGAAGATTTTACTCGAAAATGGCGTACTCCATGGGGATTGCCTCACCATGAGCGGTCAAACCATTGCCGAAATTCTCGCCCATGTGCCCCCAACCCCTAGGGAAGACCAAGACGTAATCCGTCCCTGGAATAACCCCCTCTATACCACCGGCCATTTGGTCGTTTTGCGGGGCAATTTAGCCACTGAGGGCAGCGTGGCCAAGATTTCTGGCGTAAAAAACCCTAAAATCACGGGGCCGGCACGGGTGTTTGAATCTGAGGAGGAATGTTTAGCCGCCATTCTCGCGGGTAAAATTAAACCCTCGGATGTGGTGGTGGTGCGCTATGAAGGCCCCAAAGGCGGCCCGGGAATGCGGGAAATGTTAGCTCCAACTTCCGCCATTATTGGTGCAGGATTGGGCGATTCGGTCGGCTTAATTACCGATGGTCGCTTTTCGGGTGGAACCTATGGCATGGTGGTGGGTCATGTGGCTCCCGAAGCAGCCGTGGGTGGGGCGATCGCTTTAGTCCAAGAAGGCGATACTATTACCATTGATGCACCAGAGCGGCGCTTAGAACTCCATGTTTCCGACGAAGAGTTAGCCCAACGTCGCGCCCAATGGCAACCCAAGGAACCGCGCTATACCAGAGGGGTGTTAGCCAAGTATGCTCAGTTAGTCTCCTCCAGCAGCCGGGGTGCAGTGACCGACGATTTATAATTCTGTCGCTTCGGATTTCACCGTAGGGTGGGCACTGCCCACCCTACTTGCTCCTCGCTTTACCTCATTTGAGTGCCGTCACGCCACTCCTCCCGTCAACCCTGACTCCGCATCTTTTCCCACAGGTTTTGAGTGCTGCTGAGGGTTTGCTCTGACAGAGGTAAGAGAAATTCACTCTTGGATAAAACCGTAGGATCGGGGAATTTGATCCCAGAGTTCAGAATAGATGGGGTGAGCTTCTCGCGGTTAGCCGTAATTAACAGGGGTGAAACCGCATCACTAAATTGGGAGAGTTTGAGGGCTAAATCAGGATTCAAAAACTGATCGATCCATTCCTGAATACCAGAGTTTTTAGGACTGAGGTTCGGACTTACCCAAATATTTGCCCAAAGTGCGGTTCCCGATTGGGGAATGATGGCTTTAAGTTTATACCGATTTAAGATCGGTAAAATGTCCGTTGACCATCCCAATGCTAACCAAGTATCGCCTTCAATTAAGGGTTGTAAGTATTGGTCAGAACTATAAAACTTAACTTGTTGATTCAGTTGTTTCAGGGTTTGAGGGAGTTCAGGAATACGGTCTAAATCGGGATAATTATAGGAATAACCGAGAGATTTTAGGGTTAAACCAATGACTTCCCTGGGTTGATTGAGTAGGGAGATATGACCTTGTAATTCTTTGCGCCACAAATCAGACCAATCGGTGGGTTCCCAACCCAAGGATTTAAATTTATCGGGTCGATAAACGATCGCCGTAGTGCCCCAACTGTAGGGGACTCCCCAGACTTCTCCATTGGGATCGAGATTCCCTTGGCGATCGCGCCTAACGAGGCTTTGCCAACCCGTAGGTAATCGATCCCAAGCCAGCAATGAGGTATCAAGGGGTTGAATAAGTTCATTGGCGATCGCCTCTGTTAACCAAGCATCTCCAAGGGTGACCAAATCTGGAGGAGGGGGAGCGGTTTGCCAAAAAGCTAAACCCTGAAATCCCCCATTGCTAGAAACTGTCGGTTCTTGCTTCAGAGAGGCAAACAGGCGATCGAGTTGGCTCACGGGGATTACTTCTAAACTCGCGCTCTCAGGTACTGCTTTTTTGAGTTCATTAATCAATGTGGCCGGAATCGACCCCTTTAAGATATAAATCCTTAAGCGGGTAGTGGGACTACATCCGGTAGTCAAAACTGAGGACAACGAGAGGCTTGAGAGCGCTAAACCGGTTGTTTTCAGACTTCCTGACAAAAAACTTCGACGATCCATAACTGAGAAAATATTAAGTATTTATTTACATTTTTTACTAAAAGTTAAATGATTCAAAAATAAATCAAGAATCTTCTCAAAGCCTATCTAAAATCATAATGAACAATCCTCACCTATAACATCTGGAGTCCCCAATGGAAATCCTAGAAACCCAAATCATGATGCTGATGGAAAAAATAGAAAGCATGTCCCATGCGATTGAACGGCTTAATTCTAAATTCTCTTCCCTAGAATCGCAAGCTGGATCAGCCGATCTCCCAGAAGAGGGGATTCGTCTACCAGAACGGACTTCCAGTAGCCACTCCTATGCTCATGATTTAGCCGATCTACCCATTTGGGATCATAAAGATGTGTTAGTGGATGACGATTATGAGATTCGTCGGGATTTTTCGGATTCGCGATCGGATGCCTATTTATCCCCGGAACTCCAGGTTCAGCGCTTAACGGCTCAACTAACTGCGGCTTATAATCGGATTGCGGCTCTAGAAGAGCAATTACTCTCTAAGCGGATTCATTTATAAGCTGGCTCTAAAGACTGAGGAATATAGCTCAACTAAGGTTTCGATCGCCTTAAGGAGGTCTTTTCCTGTCCAATTTTGCCCTAGGGTGGCGGCGATCGCACAACCTCCTGCGCCTACTCCTTCTTTGACGAACCCCTGTTCATAGACTTGCAATTGCGGATAATTAGACTGTGCAAAACTCAGTTGAGTTGCCATTAGGGGAACTGGAGATAACAGTTTCGCTAAACCCACCGTATCTCCAGTGGGATCTTCCGCTACCCATCGCGTCGTCCCTACTACCACTTCTGTCGTATCCCAAATGCAGTTTTCTTCCTGAGCAATGGCTTGGATTAATGCATAAACCGCTAACATTTGAGTACCGCCAGCCAAAAGTACGCCACAATGTTGTTGACTGGCGGCGATCGCCATCCCAGCAGCTACCGGTTGCATGGGATCGCCTACTGCTGCGATTAATTCCCACACCGATCGCTGTTTTTCCCAACCTCCTGCTCGTTCTAAACCCTGCTTGACTACCTGGATCTTCTGATGATGGTTGCAGGTGGGATGACTGCTGTTCACTTTACCCGATGCTGGCCATCCTAACCCGGTTAAAATCGCCAAAGCGGTAGTTGTTCCCCCAACCACACATTCACCGATAATCAAATAATCGGTTTGTTGCGCCAATTGCGCTCCCCATTTTCGACCTTGGTTAAATAAATGACGGACTACTTCTAGATCTAATGCTTGTCCGCTACTGACACATAAGGCGGGATTTCCCCCTAATTCGACTGCTTCTACGGGAGGGCGATCGGGTAATCCTGCATTAAACAGGGTAATGGGAATCTGAAGCGCTTCACCAATGGCACGGGAAATAAACACGGGAGAAATGCCTGCATGTAGGGGAGGTAAGGGATAAGCATATTCAGGACTCACCCCTTTAAGCAAAAATTCAGCATCCGCTAAACAAGTATAACGTCGGTCTGCTGGTGTTGCTCCTGCCGCCGAAATTCCTGGAATTAAGGCTGTTTCGGTAAAGCCGAGAATACAAGCGAAATGGGGCCGACTGCCTCGATACTTTTTTAACCAATGCTCTCCCCGTTCGATTTCCGTATAAACCCTAATCACTGCTGTCCCCCTATCTCCCTATCTCCCCAAACTACTCTCGATCTAATAAAACTTCAACCCAAGCAGGGGGTAGGGGAATGGGGTTACCGAGCTTTTCTAGGAGTAGACTGGAGACTAAATGGACGACGAACAGATAGATAAAATTGTTAATTAAAACCATAACGACGGCGATCGCCTGTACCACCATTATATCTGGCTCGGCCAAGAGTCCCAACTTCAGGAATGCCCAATCGAGTAACCCCGTCACCTGTGCCATCAGATACAGCCATAAATCCTCACCGAGGAGAATGGAAACTAACCAAATTTTGAAGAAAAACCCGATCGCCCCCAACAGCGTTCCTAACCCAATAGACAGACACCAACTTGATCCCCGTCGCCACATCATCCCCAACTGTACCCCTAACAGTCCAAAGGGAATCAGAAACAGGATACTGCGGGTTGGCCCCATTAGCACGGTTAACAGCAAACCCGTTACCGTCATTGTCATCCAAGCATTGCGACTTCCCCAGCGCAAATAGGCTAAGGCGATCGGTACGGGAAAAAAGATCCGCAACAATGGCCCTGGGGGAAAATAGTAATTAACCAACCAAATTAGACTAGAGGTACTCGCTAAAAATGCTGATTCTACTAGAGGTAAGGTGAGATTAACCTGACTCTCCTGCTTCTGATTACCCATTACCTATTACCTAATTACTCATTACCGGTGCATAGCGCTATACCATCAAGCGCTCTAAAGCACCCAAATCAGGAATACATAGGGTATCGCGATCGGGGCGCACAATCAGCTTTTTCTTTTCTAATTTACTCAGAACCCTAGTCACCGTTTCACGGGCTAATCCACTCAAAGAGCTTAATTCTCGATGGGGTAAATTGGGAATTTCCACCCCTTCAGCCGTTTTAGTTCCTTGACCATCGGCCAAAAATAACAGAATATCCGCGACACGGGAGGTACTATCGGATTCTCGCAGTCTTAAACGTCGGTTGACTTGGCGTAAGCGTCGAGCCATCAATTGGGCCAAGCGGATGCCTGCCTTTGGTTCCGTATGGATCAAGTTAACAAAATCACTAGCGGGCATATTACCAATCGTTGTTGGGGCCAGGGTAATCACGTCCGTAGAGCGGGGGACTTCTTCTAGGGGAGCCATTTCTCCAAACAATTCCCCCTTACCAATAATATTGAGGGTTACTTCTTTACCATCTAAATTATAAGTGCGAATTTTAACCCATCCTTCCAGAATGAAATAAACAGAACTCCCCCAATCATTTTCCAATAGAATGACTTGGTTAGAAGGATGTTCTCGTATTACGACTTGTGCTGTTGTCCGTTCAACAATCTCCTCCGGTAAGCCTTCAAAAAAGGGTGCTGATTTAATGAGTTCACGCTGGTTCAATTCACCACGGGACTTGTGTCGTTCTACCATAAGGGTAATATCAATTAAAAATTAAAAATTAAAAATTAAAAATGGGTTTGGAGGGCAGGCCATGGGTTTACACCTAAACAATAAGGGCCATCATAACGTAAAGTGCTTCAAAATCTACAAGATTTACCGGTCAATAGGGGGTCAATAGGGGGGATCGCCCTCAATGACCCTAACCCATAACGTGAGATAAAGTTAATTTTCGCATCAAATCTGCCATAGCCGTCCAATTTTGACTTACACTGCTTGCAGTATGCCTACCTTCAGCAGAACCGAGCGAACTTATAGTTAGGGATGACGATTGTGACACCTCAGACTGACCCGCGTCAAGCACTGATAACGGAAATCGATAGCGTGCTATCCAAAACCCAGTCTCGCCTCCCTTGGGTGATGGCGGGAGAGGTGACCCAACAACGTCGGGTGTTAAGACGGGTTCGGGACTATTTGGCGAGTTTGCCGACCTCCCCAACTGGACATCCGGCTCTCAAAGGTCAACTCCCTTCCTCCACCCGTCCGACTCCTCAGAGTCGCCGTCGTCTTTCCCTATTGGGGGCGGATCTCTCCCAAGAGAGCCAACCCGCACCCCAACCCCAGAATGCGGCCAATCAAGAAATTGTGCAAGCGGTGGTGCAGGATTTGCGCTCTAGTATTCTCATGCCCTTACAGGCGGAAATTGCGGCTCTGTCTAGCCAACGGGAACAAATGCGTCAAGAGCTGCAATATATGGATCAACAGCGCCGCAATAGTTCGATGTCTGGTCAATCTCAGAAAATGATGACGGAGTTTTTCCAATCTCTGATCGATCGCTGTGCGGAAAGTTTAACGGAACAAGTGGCTGAAAATTTGGCGAATTTGCAGGTGGAGTACCTGCAATATCGATCCTCTGAACCCCATGATCCGATTTTGGCTCCCGATAGTAATGCTGATCCGGCGCTGTTGACTCCCCAAGAACGGCTAGAGCAACTGCGGGCGCTGCAAGCTCAATCGGATAAACTACTCAAAACGCTAGATGCGTCGATTAATGTGGTCTTTGAGACGCTGCAAAGTAATCTTCAAAGCTATGGTGAGTCGATGACTCAAGGCATTGAACATATGTATAGTTTGGGCCAACAGGGTGAGGTGATGTTTAGTGCTTTGGTGAACCGGTTGGCATCCCAGTTAGGGCGAGAAGCGTCATCTTATATTCAAAATCGCTCAGAAGAGAGTTCTGGGGGAACATTAGAACAATCGAGTGGGGGTAAATCTTTGAATCCTTCGGTGCGCTCTCCGGAAACGGATCGAAGTGCCCACCTCTCTACTTCAGATCACCTTGTTTCCCAACCAACCGATCCCCAGCCCCAGGAAATGACAGAAGTGGAGGATTGGGATAATTTTGAAGCGGAATCCATGAAGGAGGAAGAGCCGGAGGATTTAGAAGAGTTAGGGGTTCTGGATGAGGAGATGGCGTTGGAATTTTTTGAACAGTTGGAGGAGTCAGAAGATGCTGTTGATGTTACGGAGGAGGTGGAAGATCGACCCTCTGATGAGTCTTCAGCCGATGTGGATTTAGAGTCAGAAGAGCTGGAACCGGAAGCAGTGATTGAAGGGGATGAGTTTTATGATGCTTTGTTTGGCTCGGATCAGTTTACGACGGCTGAGGTTCTAGAGGAGGGAGAGTCGGGCGATCCCCTGCAAGAGTTAGTTCGGGCAGCAGAATCGGATCGGATATTACCGGAGGCGGAGCCAGAACCTGATTTAGGGGCGATCGTCCAGATGGAAGAAGCAGGAGCAGTAGAGGGAGAGGCGATCGCCGAAACTTTAGAAACAGATTTGTTTGAAGGGTTAGATGAGGGGGAAGCAGCCAGGGAAGACTCAGCAGAAACTGCCCAAGTTGAAGACTTACCCTCAAAGAGTGCAGTGGTCGAATCGAGCCTGTTTGAATTAGCTCCTCCTCCCTCCCAAGTGGAAGATCCGGTTTCCCTAGAAACCTTCATGGAGCTATTTGGTGAAGAAGATCCCCCACCCCAGATGACTTCAGAGAACCTAGAAACGGACTGGGCAAAGGAAATGCCCTTGAACTCCACAGAAGATGTTTATATTCCCGCTTCTCCCGATGAAGTCTTGTTGCCTACGGATCTCGAAGAAACCCAGGGGGTTAGTCAGTTAAACTTACAGGGCGAAGTCTTAGAGCAGTTAAGTCAAGATTTATTTAGTCTCGAAGGTGAGGGAACTGCGCCAGTGCCTCCTCCAGCTTTTCGAGAGGAGGATCTTTTTGGTACTTTAGAGTCGGTGGAGGCTGCTCCTTCTCTTCCTGAAGAAGAGACGGCGTTGAATACCGAGAATTTCCTCAATGAAATTTTGACCCCTGAGCCAAAGAGTCCAGAGGCTACAGAAGCACTTGAAGATCGAGGGAATGCTGAAACGGCAGAAACTGGAGAGAGTTTATTTGCAGGATTCAGAGAAGATCCAGAATTGCCTCTGCTGCTTCCAGAGGAAGAAGCAACCGATTTGAATCCTTTGTGGGAGGATGAAAACGGGTTGCCGGAATCTTTAACGATCGATACGGTGTTTGGGGAAGAAGCCGGAACTTTAGACCCACAATATGACAAATCGATTAGTTTAGATCAGGCTTTTGAGGGAGACAATCAGGAGAATCGGGACGCTATCGATCCATCAACTGGGAGAGGGAGATCGACGCTAGAAAATATGTTTGATGGGTTTTTGCTGGGGGAAAATAGAAGTATAGATCCAGATCGGCGTTTTCCTGCCTCAAGTGATATGGATAGCCAAACTCAGGAAGAAACCTTTACTCTAGAGGATGTCTTTGAAGGGTTTGCAGATGATAACGATCCCGATCCACCATTGAATTTTTTGAATAGAGATTAATTCTGAAGATGTGAGAGAGGGTTTAAGTGTGACGTATCACTCATGGGCACAACGTAGCCCCGATCGCGAGCCTGGACTCTGGTATTTGGGAATTGATTGGGGAACTACGGGTATTTCAGCCGTCTTACTGAATTACTCAACACGCTGTTTTTATCCCTTGGAGCGTTTCCCGACTCGGCTAGGTGCGGCGGGAGTCTCCCTGAAGCCTTGCTTAGATTGGGGTTTAGCGGGGATAGCTCCTGGGCGCTTTTGCGATCGGGCAATCCTTGAGGAGATGGCTAAACAGTTGCAGGGGATGAGGGATCGAGAAGGCTATAACCCAGAGATTTGGAGTCAGTTGCGGGGGGTGATTGTGGGCTGTCCGGCCCGTTGGAGTGATGCCTATCGATTTAATCTGCGAGAGGCGATTTTAAGGACGGGTTGGGTTGAGCGGCCTTACCAAGTTTGGTTTTTGGAGGAGCCAATTGCTTTGGTGATATCGGAGTTGCGGGATACGGCCCAGGGGACGCAATGGCAAGGAGGGACGTTGATTTTGGATTCGGGGGCAACGAAGACGGAGTTTGCTGTGGTGGATCTGCCGTTGCCAAGATCTGAGCTTAAGTATGAGGATTTCCATCTGGGATCTTTGGCTTATGGGGGAGATGCGATCGATCAGGATATTGTGGGTCAGTTGTTGTTGAGTGGGGAGAATCGATTTTTACCGGGGGCATCCGGTGGGGAACTGGAGATAAGCTTTCCTAAGCCGGGAGAGGTGGATTTAGAAGCTCGTTATCGGTTGGCGGAGTATTTGGCGGGTTCAGAGTGGGGTCGGGGATTATTGGAAATCGCCAGAGAGGCGAAATATAGACTTCAGATCGAAAATGAGATTACGGTTCGCCTAGAGCAGCAGCAATGGAGGCTTAAGCGCCGGGATTTGGAGATGAAGGTGTTTGTGCCTTTTTTACGGGCGCTGAGTCGGGAGGTTAATCGTCTGTTTAGTCAGACGGGAGTTGCTCCCCAAGGGATACGTCAAGCCTTATGTACGGGGGGCAGTGCGTCTTTGGTGGCGATCGCCCGTTGGTTGCGGCAAAAACTACCTAGTGCGGCGATTATTCAAGACCGTATTCCACAGGGACAATTGCCTAAATGTAGTCGGGTGGCTTATGGATTGGCGAATTTACCCCTTTATCCTCAAGTCCTGAATGCGGTTCGCCATCAATATAGTGATTATTTTCTCTTGTTAGAATTACTGCGGGTGATGCCCGATGAGGCGATCGCCGAAAGTCAAATTTTCCACTTATTAGAGCAACGGGGGATTAATACGGCTGTTTGTGGCGATCGCCTACGGCAATTACTTAGGGGGGATCTTCCCCCTGGTTTACGTCTTGAATCTGGGCAAAGTTGGGGAGATAGGGCGTTGAATCAACCCTTATTTAGCCGACAAACAGAAACCGGATTATATATCCTCAATTCGGAGCAAAATCGGATGATGCATCATCAATTTCAGGCCGTTTTGGAAGGCTCATACCAAACCTTGGACGATCCCTATTTACTCCTTTGGTAAATCTCAAGGGTTGCCAGACCTGCGGGAGGCGATCGCCCATTTAGCCCTTAAACATAACTTTTATATCCTCTCATCCGGGAAAAAGTGAAGATTAATTAAATATTCTTGCATTCGGCTTTGTCAACTGTTAATAAAGACCTTAAATTGATGCTACAAATTAGGAGACTTTCATCGCATTCAGTCAACAAACATAATTATTGCGTTTGATGACTTTAACGGAGTGAACGCATCAAACACCGATCGTTGTTGTGTTCGTCCCTCAACCTAACCTACAAGCTACGTTCTGAAGGACGTAGAAAATCCAAAATCTAAAATCCAAAATCCAAATGACATTACTATCGCAAAAAGCTTCAACGATTGGACTCGTCGAAGTCCCCGCCTTGGGACTATATGACGAAGATGGGCATAACTGGACGGCTTTGTATCGACGCAATACTCTACTCAGTAAGCAGGTTTTAATCGCTGACTTACAAGCGGGTGGTTTCGATGCTCAATTGGTTAATCTCAAAGATGGTGATTGTCAAGAACCGTTTGGAGAAGTCACCTGGAAAGGGATGAATCTGACCAAAGCTTATGTGGGGCGGCGAATTTTTGATGTCGATCCAGAAGCTTATGACGCTTGGGGTGTTACTGTTAACTACACCCAAGAACGGCAAGTGACCTGTATGGCGATCAAGCATCTTGCTAGTCAAGGTAAACCCGTTGTTGTCGGGGGTTCTGATGCCATTGCCGAACCCGATCATTATCTCAAAGCGGGTGCAACAGCAGTTGTACTTGATAAGTCGGGTGCTGCGAATTGGCCGATTTTCGACTATGTATTGGGAAAAACACCACGAGAAAAGCTGACGGGTGTGCTTTTTGCGGATGGTCGTTATCATCCCAACCGCACTAAAGCCATGAGTCCCGATGAGTGGGCACTGCCATCGGTGGAAGTCGCAAGGGAATGTCTGGGTCAAGAATATTCAGAAGAACCTTTTATTGAAGACTTAGTACCCATCGGCTCAGTTTATCCGGATATTGGCTGCGATCGCAAATGTGATTTTTGCCAAACCCCAACTTACACATCAGGTTATCGGCGGATGTCACCGGAAACTACCCTCAAATGGATTGCCCGTCAGAAGGAAGCTGGGGCAAAATGTACAGTTATGGGTTCCGATCAATTTCTCGGTCGCGTTTTGTTTCCAGAGGGACGAGAAGAAGTGCTAAAAATTACTAAAGGTGCTAGAGAACTTGGAATGCCGCTGTTGTGGCCCAATGGTTTAGAACTGAGAAAAGCGACGGTCGGACGAGGACGTAACTATGATCATACCGACCTCACACCGGACGAAGAATTGATCGAAGCGCTTTGGGGATGGGATGGCAAAGTTGGGGGGTTTCTGGGTTATATTCCCGCCGAACGTCCGGTTTTTGGCCGAGAATCCTATGCAAAGCTTCTCCCTTGGCAACAACATTGTGAGATGATGCGAGCGATCGTTCGAGTGGGTCTTCCGGTTATTGTTTATGGTTTGATCATTGGGTTTCCTGATGACAACCACGACAGTTTATCGCGTCTTGAGGAAGCAGTTTTAGAACTCCATCAACAACTCAGAGAAATTAACCCAGACTTAGAATTTCAAGTCGCCTCCTATTCCATTTCCCCCATACCTGGAACACCCCAAGGAGAAAATATCCGCAAATCGGGTTTATTGCGCTTTGACGATCCCTCAATTATTGGTGGTTTTTGGACACCTAGTTGTGACACTCACCACCTCAGTTATGAAGATATTTCTGAGTGGCAATTTCGGTTAGCTCAAATCGGCAAAGCTGAATCTAAATTAATTAACTATCACGGAGGATTGACTAAACTCAGTGCTGTTAGTTAATTCAGGGCTGTTTCGTTCTCAAGACTGATTCCTCTGACCCCTCCCCCAGCCCCTCACCTTACAGGAGAGGGGATAATTTTTGTTCCTAAGTTCCTTAATATTGTATTGTTTTTATCAAAAGAAAGAGGGGAATCTAAACACACTTTTTACAAATTTGGCGATCTCTTTAGACGGATTGCGTTCATTTAGGAATTCTTGAGTACTGATTTTTTTATCCCTAAACCGTTTTACAAAGTCTCGTATTTTTTCTAATTCGACTAAACGATCTTTACTTTTTTGTTTCATATAAGCAATGGGATGAACTCCTTTTTCTTCTAGAGTGTGATAAGTTTTAACGAGTTTAGCTTCTGGGGTACGGCGCTGGGATTTCCAATTTTGCTTGAGGGTTTGATACTGGGTGTTCAAAATTTGATTTTCTTGTTGCAGTCGATGGATCTGTTCTTTTAAATCTAAGTTGGAATCTTGACCGATCGGGCGAATTTTCCCCTGATGGTATTGTGCTTCAATTTGGAGTAACTTGGCTAAGTCTCCAGTCTTGTAGGCTTGGTTCACTTCCTTCATCACTTCTGTATAGTAATCCCGGTCTTGATCCTGGGCTACTTTATCCGGGTGAAAAATAGCGGCTAGTTGCAAAAATTTTTGTCGAACCTGACTGAAATCTGGATTAGCTTTCAAGTTTTCCCAGAGTATATGCTCATCACTTTCTGGGGTTCGCTCTTCTGCTTTTACTTGGCGATCTAGGCGATTACTAATTAAACCTACTTCCTGAATACTGTGGTAAATATCTAGGACTTTTTGCTGTTTTTTGTTGCTCAATCCACGGTTTTTAAAGATATCTCTGAATAAATCATGAATTTCTCGATCGACTTGGCTAATTTTCGTTGATATGGGATGAATATTCTGAACGATTTTAGCAATGATTGCTCTTTGATCTTCCTGAAATTGATCGATTTTATGTTGTTGCTTTTCTATTTTACTTAACAGGTTCAGGCGATCGCGATTGAGGGTATCAATTCGATCCTGGAGTTGATCGACAGATAAGGAGGAAGAGGCAGAAGATGGGGATTTCACGATCGGTGATCAGCAAGGGTACAAGGGTTCAATCTCTATTATGGTATCTTTGTTGCCGCTGTTTCATTCTGCTTCGGGTTGGGATTTTAGGGGTGGCTCCGATTTCTGGCGCTCCTGTTCTTGGGCGGCTAAACCACTTAGTCGGGCTTGGGCTTTACTCCAATAGGAAATGGTGGTTTCATGTTCGGGTTCGAGTTGCAAGGCTCGATCGCAACAGGCGATGGTTTCGTGATAGCATTCTAAAGCATATAAACAAATGGCCTTATGTTGCCAAGCGTCGGCTAGGGTTTCATTGAGGGCAATTACTCGATCCCAAGCGGCGATCGCCTCCTCATAGCGCTGAAGCGTCGTTAAGATTCGCCCTTTTCCCACCCACCCTTGAAAGGCATCGGGGCGAATTTCGGTAGCCTTCTGAAAACTTTGCAGAGCTTCCTCAAACCGTTCAAAGCCACTCAGAACTGTTCCTCGATTGAGCCAAGGATCGAAAGCATCGGGTTGTAATTTTAGCGCTTGTTCATAACTATCCAAGGCTTCCTGATAGCGTCCTAAATTTCTCAGGGCGACCCCGCGATTACTCCAAGCCATGTCATAATCGGACTTAATGGCTAGAGCCTGATCGTAACTGGCTAATGCCTCTTCATAACGTTTAAGCTGATTGAATGCTACCCCCCGATTCGTCCAAACTTGATAAAAATCAGGTTTCATCTCCAATACCCGATCCCAAAGGGCCAAAGCCCTGGCATACTGGCTCTGTTCATAGAAACTATTGGCTTGATAAAATAGCTCCTGAGCCTCCGTTGTCATTGGTTGCACATTGTCGGGGGTAAAGGTTTTTTGTAATAGCGATCGCCCCACTTGAGTCGCTTTTTGGCCTATGGCTCCGAGTTCCACTGCTCCCAACTTCAACAACCGGGAAGCTAGTTGATGATTGGGAACCGGATTTTCTAGGAGGCGATCGCCAAATTCTGTTAACCAATTGAGCCATCCTTCTGGGGTAGTGCGATCGGATAAGGTACTCAAATATTGCTGTACTTGAGGGATTTCCCATCCTTGATCGACTCCTTCGAGCAGTTGCATAAATACAAACTCATATCCCGTGCGATCGAGTGGCGTTGGAGACTCTTTCCTCTGAGGAGGGGTTGCTCCTAAACTCCCTCGATCGCCAAATAACTGCCCCCATAATCTCCTCACCCAACCGATCAATGAGTCCCACAATCGTTTCCACATAGCGATAACCGAGTATTGATTTCTCTTTCATGATTCCCTATTATCAATGAAAAATTAAAAGCTATTAACCCGACTTGTATGGATTCCTGAACGGTAGGCGCTTCTTGCGGGACGGATTTTAGGGTAAGATTTAGCACTTCCAGGCTAAGGTTAAGCCATCGCCAATGGGGACTAAAGTTAACTCAATGCGTCGATCTGCCTGTAGAGTTTGATTCAATTCTCGAATGGCTTGGGTGTGGGGATCGTCTGCTTGGGGATCGGCGACTTTTCCTGACCATAACACATTATCAAGGGCAATGATTCCTCCTGGACGCACTAAAGTTAGGGCTTTTTCGTAGTAATTTAGATAATTGCGTTTATCGGCATCAATAAAGGCAAAATCAAAGGTATTTTCTTCCCCGTTTGCTATTAATTGATCTAGGGTGTCTAGAGCGGGAGCAATGCGTAAGTCGATGCGATCGCTAATTCCTGCTTTTTGCCAATAGCGACGCGCTATATTCGTTACCTCTGCATCCAGATCGCAAGCCACCATCCGACCCTCTGGAGGCAAGGCTAAGGCTACCACCAAGCTACTATATCCCGTAAATACCCCAATCTCTAAGGTTTTTTTCGCTCCCATCAACCGCACCAGAAAGGCCATAAACTGACCTTGTTCCGGGGAAATTTGCATCTGTGCCCTAGGGTTTTGAGTGGTTTCTGCTCGCAGTTGGGCTAAAATTTCCGGCTCTCTGAGGGAAACTTGTAGTAAATAATTGTACAGTTCAGGGGTTAGATTTAAGGTTTGTCGGGACATAGAGTCAATTGGTATAAGAATGAGAGATGAGAGTTTTGATAGGGCGAAGCATTCCGGTATTCAGATTAATATTTTCAGCAATAACTTGTCTCCCAGAATGCTTCGCCCCTAAAGGTATTTGGGGTTTACACCACAAAATATTCAGTGATTTCGGCATCACCCAAAGCCAATTTTACCCCAAACTCATCCCCCCGCATCAAAATCATTAGGCTAATTGATAAAACCCATAACCTATATACGGTCATGCTTCGCCCTCTTTAAGGGAAGCATGACTAGAAACCGGGTTTCTTTTTCGCATCCCACAGATAACTCTTGATACCCACAACAGAAACCCGGTTTCTTCCCTAAAATTCCTCTAACCAACTTTGCATCGCCCCTAACAAATTATCCTGACTGGGGGGAAACCCCCGCAAAGGTGCTTCCAGGGGTTCATCGGTTATCCAGAGAATGTGTAAACCCAGGATAGAATCGGCGATTTTGCGACAGCAGGTGAGGAGTGGGGGATGAGGTTTACAGTTATGGAAAATTAGGGCTAGGTGGCGTTTTTGCAGTTGTTTTTTTACGGTGAGAATCTGTTTTTTGAGTTGGGCAAAGTTGCTGACAGTGGGGATGTCTGTATCGGGGAGTGCGAGGGAGTAAATTAGGGTGCAAAGTTCTTGGCAAATAGCGCTGGTGTCTGTTTCATCGGTTAGGGATTGAATGTTGAGAGATAGGGGGTAAGTTTGGGTAGTTGGTTGGAGTTGGGAGAGGATATCATTAATTTGGGTTTCCAGAGATTGAGTTAAAAGAGTGTTGCCAACGGGGATGTTATCGGGTGCTTCTGGATGAGTGCTTGTCTGTTGGTGATGCCATGCCGTATAAAATTCTGGGTAAGAGAGGTTTTGGGCACAGTGCCAAATAAGTTTGTAGGATTCTTCGTAAAGATTAAAATTATTATCATAAACTTCATCGGTTAGGTTATGCTTGAGGGAAAAAACAACATCTGCATATTGGTTTTTTGTTTTGATTATTTTTACCAAGCTGTTGGCAATTTCCATGTAAGCACCTTGATCTGTAGTGGTTTCTAACATTTGGATTAATTCCAGTATTCCTCGCTCATTAATCATCTCATTTGTATCAATCTGATTGGTTTGATAATTACTCGACATCAATTCAAATACTTCAAAAACTTGCCTCTGTATTATGGGATCATTGGACAATTTTTCTAAAGCTAAAATAACCTGTTCATTGTTGAGTGCTATTTGCATTAAACTGCTGGTCACTTCACGCCAACTGTCGAAATCAGGGTGAGTTAACTGTGACACTAACATAGTAATACTTTGGTTATTCACAGATGCAGATTCTTCCAATATTAAGGAGACTGCTGTTTTAGAGTCTAAATTCAACCAACCCAAATCTAAAGCCAACTGACATAACGGCTCATCAGTTTCCCCCAAAACCTCCGTTACCAAACCTTCCCTTAACCGAAACCGAGACTCAGATTGCTCCATCCCCCGCAGCGCCAACCTGCCCAACCCGGCATTCAAATCCTTTCGCTGCTTGGATTTCGTAGGAAAAGCCTCCTGCTTCCACTCATACAGCGCCTCCGCAAACTGCCCATATAGCCCCGCCTTGGTTTCCGGTAAACCCCCCTGGCGAATTTGCCAAGCGCGACACAACAGCGCCAACCGCAGGGGATTTCGCACCGTATCCCGAATCCGCTCTTTTCCAGCTTGGGCTAATTCTGCCAGCAACCGCTCCCCTAACTCTGGGTGACGCGCAAACCAGCGCCCAATAAATTGCCCCACCCCCTCCGGGTAGTCAAAATCGAGATTGCGATAAACATCAAACCCTTCCAGAGCATTTTTCCCCGCATCCCACACATTCTGGCGACAAGTCACCACCACTCGCGCTGAAGCCACCCAACCGCTAATCTGATTCGCCACCGTCGCCAGGGGGTTGTCACTCCCCATTTCATCCACCCCATCCAGCAACAGCCACACTCGCCCACTGTTAAACAGCAACGCCAGCGCCTCTTTCATTTCCGGCGTTACCCGCACCGCCCCCAGAGCATCCTTGAGCCACTTTTGCAGTAGGTAATCCTCAACAGTTCGCTCCTGCAAATCTGCCAAAGACACCCAAATTGCCACATCTTGCTCTGTCTCTGCGGCTACCCATTGGGCTATTTTCTGTAATAGCGTGGTTTTCCCCGCCCCCGGTTCCCCCGTCACCCCTAACCTGCGCCCTTGACTTTTGGGACTTTGCCCCTGTTTCAGCACTTGCGCGAAAAACTCATCATTTTTATAAGTGCGGGTGACTTCATACTCCTTTTCTGGCTGATAAAATTGGGAACCTTCCTCTGGCGAAACCTCCCCAGGGCGTTTTTCTTTCTTTACCTTTTCCACCAATCCCAGAGGCACATAAATATCATCAAAAGTATGCTCTAACCCATCGCCCGTAGTGAGGGGATTAGTAGTGAGTTTTTGTCTTTCTGCTAATGCGTTTTGACAGATTTCGCACCAGTCAATATTAGAAATTGAGGATACAGGTGTTTGGGTTTTTTGCCATTCAGGAAATTTAGTTTGCCATAACCAATTTCTGGCGATTTCTGTACGGTTGCAACCTCTAGCTTGTCGTCCACGTTGGCCATCTGGTAATTCGCAGCCTTTCTTCTGTAAGACGGGATAAATATTTTTTCTTAACTCATCTAAAATTTTTTGTTCGCCATTTTGTGGCGATTTCCCCCATGTAATATATTGCGCTAACCTTTCATTGGTTAAACTCTCCTTACCCGGTTCAAATCTCTTCAGAAAAATCTCCAGAGTATCGCCATAAAACTCACACTCTGCGGCGAACTCCTGCAAAAATCCTTGTCTCTCTGTTAAGTTGTTGTCTGCATTCATAACAACTCTGCAATTTTTAGTAAGAGCAATTTATATTCTACACAACATAACCAAACTTGTCAATAAATCGATCTAATTTTTTCTGAAAACAGGATTTTTGGCTAAATTCTATTTAATTCTATTTAACTCTATTTGCTGCTAATTTTATTTCTATTTGGCTGGCTCGATCATCGAATAGTCGAATGATTGAGGACAGTAAAATGTTTACTAAATCCCAACTTTTAGGCATTCTCTATGCCATCATTGCCCCTTTATTTTATGGACTGCTGCCTTTATTCTGGCGTTATGTCCCCCTCCCCACAGAACATTTAATTGGTTTTCGCTGCTTATTTACCTTTCTCACCTTGGGGACAATCCTATTGATCACTCGTCAATGGGATACCCTTCGGTATTTCAGTGGCAGTCTAATTGTAAAGGTGGCTAAATCTGCCTTTTACTTAACATTACACTTAGGCTTTTTTATGGGGGCGATTTCCCTGGGCTATCAAGTAGAAGCGGCGATCGGAATGTTCCTCGCCCCGGCTGCCACGGCGATTTTAGCTGCAATTTTCTTAAACGAAAAACTCAACCCTTTTAAACTTTTTTGTGTTGGCATTTCTGTATTTGCCGTAATTATTTTCTTCCATGAGGCACACCAAGTTCCACGCTTTGCCCCATTAATTGCGTTAACTTGGGGGGGATATTTATGTGGAAAGAAAGATGCGCTAAAAGAGGTGGATAACCCCATGTCCTATAGCTGGCTTGAACAAAGTTTGATCGCGGGAGTGTTAATTGTAGTTTTTCTTTGCCATGGGGTAGTTAATTCTCAACCCTTAGCTGCTGTTAATGGGAATGCTTTATTGGTGTTGGTTGGCGGTTGTGCCTTAGCAACAACCGCAAGCTTTCTACAAACCAAAGCGAGTCAACTGATAGACTGCTCTCAGGTAGGAATGTTAGGCGTGTTGTCTCCAGTGGTGCAGTTTATTTCTGCGGTATTAATTGATCACAAACCGGTCAGCTTATTACAAGGAACTGCAATTTTATTATTATTAATAGCTGTGGTTCTCTACAACTCCCGACCTCTCAACCCTATTGTCTCAAAAGCAAATTAATCACACTGATTCCCCCCTTTTTGGGGGGTTAAGGGAATCAACGATCATCATTTTTAATAGGAGCTAATCGTGTTATGTCGTCTTGCGATCAAGTCGGTTGCAAACTGAGAAAAATATCAGGCAATCAAGCTGTTTGTTTAAAAAATGGTTGTGTTTTTAAGTTAGAAAAACAGCAAATCCATGACTCTAATGGCAATGAGGTTTTTTTGTTTATATTAATCGCCTTGGTAGTATGTTTTATTATTGTTTCTACAGGCTTGTAAACCAAAAAGCCGTATAATATCACCTCAGACCTAAGTATGGCTTTCCAGCAATTTTAAGATCCCACGCTCATCAAACTCAGCCGTTAACTCTAAAAGGCGATCGCTAAACGCTTCATACTCCCTTTCCTCTTCTTTAAGTCGGTACGCTGTCTTCTCAATCGCCTCAATATCCCCAATTTTGAGCGCTTTATAGAGAGGTTTCAAGGCTTCTGGCTTGGGTATAACCATCGGGGATGATGAGCCTGCCATAGGCGATCGCTTCTGGTCATAAATCCATTGTAATTTAAGATACTTCTGCAACGCCTTAAACAACTTCTCCATATCCAACGGCTTATCCAGAAAATCATCACATCCAGCAGCAATCGCCAAATTTTGATCTCCCAAAGACACACTCGCACTCACAGCCAACACCGGCAAAGTTTCTGAATAAACTTCACGAATCTTCCTCGACAACTCATAACCATCCATCTCTGGCATCATAATATCCGTCATCACCAGATCCGGATTAACCTCCGGCAACTTTTCTAACCCCTCCCGTCCATTTTTAGCCTCCGAAATTACAAATCCCAAGGGCGTTAAAATTTCATAAATTACCGTCCGATTCAGAGTTTGATCGTCCACCACTAAAATCTTTTTCCGCTCCCCTTCATAACCCATAATTTTGCCTTGCTCTAAAACAGTAGCACGACTAACCCATTCATCCGAAACCTCTAACTCCACTTCAAACCAAAACCGGCTCCCCCGATCTAACTCACTTTCCACCTCAAGGGTACTTCCCATTATCGCCACAATTTGCCGACAAATCGTTAATCCCAAACCCGTTCCCTCTGACTTCCGAGACTGAGATCCCACTTGTTCAAACGGCAAAAAAATCTTCTCCAATTGCTTAGGAGTCATGCCAATACCCGTATCTTCAATAGTAAAGCGAATTTTAGCCTGTCGAGACTCTAGATCCTTTCTACACAGATCCACCTTAAATGTCACCACTCCTCGATCTGTAAACTTAACGGCATTACCCAATAAATTTAATAACACTTGTCGCAGACGCTTTTCATCTCCTTTTACCCCCACAGGTAAATTTTCAGCCATCAAAACCTGCAAATTAATTCCCTTACTGGTTGCCCGCACTCGCGCAATTTCTGCTACAGCGATCAAAAAAGAGGGTAAATGAAAATCGCTGTTGACTAAATTCATTTTCTTGGCTTCAATTTTAGCCAGATCTAAAATATCATTAATTAAGGTCAACAAATGAGAACCCGCTTGGTGAATAATAGCAACCCCTTTGCGGTGATCGTTGAGATCCTGAGCGCGATCCATAATTTGGGCATAACCCAGAATACCATTTAAAGGAGTCCGCAATTCATGGCTCATATTAGCTAAAAATTCACTTTTAGCTTGATTGGCACTATCGGCTACTTTTTTCGCTTCTACTAATTCTGCTGTACGTTCTTCTACCCGTTGTTCCAAATCAGTAAAATAAGCTTTCAGTTGAGTAGCCATGCGATTAAACGCATCAGCTAAGGTCTTCAGTTCAGAAATATTACCCTTTTTGACTTGCCGATCTAAATCGCCATGAGAGATAGCCTCTGAAGATTCGATCAGGGCTAAAATGGGTTGACTAATCCAACGAGAGGTATAAATTCCCAGTGCTGTAGCAATTCCCAATGCGGCTAAACAGAGCCAGATAGTTCTTACTGTATTGGCATTAATTTCTGTCATGAAATCTGATTCTGGAATCAGCACGACAATCAACCAATCTAATCCATCCTCATTAACTAAAGGAGTGACTTGTAAAAAATATTTTTCCCCATCGATAAAAAATTCTAACTGTTGAGTTTGGTTGATTTGACTCAGTTGTGAGAATTTTTGTTCTAAAAATTGACTCGCTTTGCGAAGGGGTAAAATTGAGCTTTTACTAGCTTCTAAGCGATTAAATTCTTTGGTCTTTGGATTTTGAATATAAGGTGATTCCTGGGTAGAAGATCCAATCACATAACCGGATTTTTCTAGAATTAATACTTCTCCTGATTGACCCACCTTGATAGAAGCTAAAAATTGATTAATAACATCTAAGGGAATATCGACACCGGCAACCCCAATTAATTGTGCTTGGCGATCCCAAATAGGTTGAGCGGCTGTAATGCCTAGAATATTATCAGCGTAGGTATAGACCTCGCTCCAGATGGGGCGATTTTCTTGAACGGCTTTTTGATACCAAGGTCGTTTTGTGGCATCAAAAAAATCAGAGATGATCGGTAGTTCAGCTAAGTTACCTTGGAGATCAACTGGATAACCCATTAATTCTCCAGGTTTCAGATTTTCGGTAAATTCCCAAACAAAGACCTCTTTGAGATCGTATCGACCAGCACCTACAAATCCTCCAACTTTATTCCCTACATAAATATAAAGTGGGTGATTTTGACCAAAGGCATAACTCTGATTTAAGAATTGGCGATTTAATGCCTGAATATTGTTAAAATCTAGCCATCCTTGTTGAATAGCATGGGCATTGGCTGAGTTGATTTTATGGGGAATGGCTAAATAGTTGTTTAGATAACTCTGAACTCGCTCGGTGACTTCCGTTCGCAGTTGAGAGGCAACATTATTAACTGCTTTTTTCCCATTCATTAAGGAAAAATAACCGGTTAATCCTACTGCGGCGAAAATCTGGATCGCGAAGGGAATAACCAGAACAAGGCGTAGAGGAAGCGATGGTGAGGCTTGAGAATCGCTCATGAGTTGGTCTCCAGTGTTTAGTCGCTCAGTTACTGGTGGTTACCCAACTATGTTAACTCTATGGGATCAGTTTTTATGTTATGTGGATTACGCTCTACTGTATTGGAAAGGTAGCGAGCAAGATGCTCGCACTCCTTGCTTTGTATTAGCGATCGCGGCTAATCAGTAGTAATTGTGCCAGTTGCAACACGGAATAGAGGGCAGTGGCGACATAAGTCCAGGCAGCCGCTTGTAGAACGGCTTTAGCTGCTCGATTTTCCTGTCCTTGTAGAATGCCAAGCTGGTCAATTAACTTCAGAGCGCGACCAGAGGCATCAAATTCTACCGGAAGGGTAACCAGATGAAAGGCGATCGCACCTACAAATAGGGCAATTCCTAAATTAATCACTAAGCTAGAAATCGTGCCTAAACCGCTAATAAATAACCCTAAAATCACCAACATCGGGCCCAACTGAGAGCCTAAATTAGCCACTGGCACTAAATTTGCCCTCAGATTCATAAAACTATAACCCTGCTTATCTTGTAGCACATGACCGCATTCATGGGCCGCCACGGCCGCCGCAGCTAAAGAAGAGGAATTATAGATACCCTCCGAAAGGCGAACGGCTTTAGAATTGGGGTCATAATGGTCAGTTAATTCCCCAGAAACCGGTTCAATACTAATATCTGTTATTCCCATTTGATAGAGAATGGTTCGAGCCACTTCTGCACCCGTCATCCCCATACTAGAGGGGATTTGGGCATAGCGCTGATAAGTGCTACGAATTTGGTTTTGTGCCCAAAACATTAACAGTATTCCTGGGATCAGAATGAGATAGGAGCTATAGTAAGACATACAATTTTCAATCTCCAAAACGCTCAACGCTATAGCGCGGTGCGCTGATTATGGGTAATGGTTATTGCATCTAGTATAGTCTTGAAGTTTTGGAAACGGCGCGATCGCCAAGATACGGTTTTCCATACTGTGAACCGTATCTGCGATTAAACCTTGAACTCCACTGACAGCCAAACGATCATGCTAGAGGGGCGATCTCTCATCAAAAAAACCGATCGCCTCTCTAGCTGTTATTGAAAGCAACAAAATCTCCGTAGTCTAGCGGATTCTACTATCGACATCAGAATATCCGTGGCTAGGGGTTTGACTAAGTATCCATCAAGTCCGAGATGGGATTCTTGATGTAGCCAACTGGGAGCATGACAATCAGTTAGGGCAATAATCGTCACCCCACACTTTTTAGCTTGCTCCCGCAATTGATAAACAAAATCTGACGACCATTGATGACAATTGCCAGATAGAATCACCAAAGACGGAAGGGTTTGACTCGATAGAGTAACCGCTTGTTCGGGTGACTTAGCGATCGCGACTTGACAAGGCACATGATTAAGCATCGATTGCAAGAGATTGAGATCGTCTAGCTCTTGCCCTAAGACTAAAACGCTGTTTGTTAAAGTTTCCATATTCCCGTTAAACCAAGTGACTGGTGGCTCAAGAGCTGCTAACGGTTTGGGTTCTCTTGAGATAGATATGTTATTGATCCTCTAACCCTATCATTTCAGACGATCTCGATCGATCCTCAATAATTTCCAGTTTTTTTCGGTTTTACTGCTTAATTTATCAATAATGAATATTTATAAGAGATGGATAAGAGAAATACTCACAAGGATTCTAAGTTTTATAAAGAATTGGATCGAGGTTTGAAGCGCCTGAATTCACCGACTAGCTCTTATATGCGTTTTGCCAATCTTAATTTTGCCGATCGCGCACGGGAATTGTTTTGGATTTCTTCTGCTTGGGGAATAATCGGTTTTTTGGTCAGAACCGCAAGCTGTGCGGAGTCCTTAAAGTAATGCTTAACACAACGATCTTCTAGAGAATGAAAACTAATCACCCCCACGATCCCCCCTGGTTTTAACCAGTCTGAAGCGCGATCGAGGAACTGGGGCAAAACCGTTAACTCTCCATTCACCGCAATGCGTAGGGCTTGAAAAACCCGTGTTGCCGGATGAATCCGCCCATGACGGGCGCGAGGGGGATAACACGAAGCGATCGCCTGGGCCAGCTCAGTCGTTGTATTAAAAGGCCGCTTGGCCACAATATGGCGAGCAATGCGTCGGGACAAGCGCTCCTCCCCATACTGATAAAAAATATCCGCCAACTCCTTCTCATCCCCATGATTAACCAAATCCGCAGCCATCAAAGACTGCTGTTGATTCATCCGCATATCCAAAGGCGCACTATGGCGAAAACTAAACCCCCGTTCCGGGATATCAAACTGGGCAGAACTCACCCCTAAATCAGCAATAATGCCATCAAACTGTCCTGTCTCGCCAGGATAATCCACAAAATTACCATGCCAAAAAGTTAGGCGATCGCCATACTCTGATAGAGCCAGTTTAGCCGCCTCCAGTGCTTGCCGATCCTGGTCAACCGCAGTCACCCAGATATCCCCACATTGGGCAAACAACAGCAAACTATGGCCGCCCCCTCCCACCGTCGCATCCAGATACTTACCCCCTGGACGAACGCCTAAACCTTCGATTAACTCCGACCCTAAAACGGGAATATGTACAAACTCTGTCACGTTATATCAATTAAAAATTAAAAATTAAAAATTGGGGGAACAGGGAACAGGGAACTGGGAACTGGCAACAGGGAACTGGCAACTGGCAATTTCTCCGTGTCTCCCCATTCCCCCATTCCCCCATTCCCCCATTCCCCCACTCCCCCACTTCCCCATTCCCTAACCTAAAACTCTCCAGCTCCCCAACCTTCAACTTCTTGAGCCGCACGAATCACAAAAGCCGATAAATTCTCCAACTCCTCCGAAGACATCCACTCTGGACTAACTTCACGACAGGCATACTTTTGGTATTCCCCTTTTTGCTTCAAGGGAGCGCGGAGATAGCCCACCATATTACTGATGTTATCTAAGGGAGGGGTAGCATTGTGCAGAGACTCTAGAGACAAAGACTCAAATTCACTCAGCAGAGTTGTCCCCCCTAAATGGCAATTTTCACAATTTTTATTAAACAGGATTTTGCCTTCGGATAACTGATCTGGAGTCACCGTTTGCATATTACCTGCCGTATCTAAGGGAACCTCTACCGGTTCCAAAGCTTTCAGGAAACGGATCACATACCGATCCGATGCCAAGGCAGATGGAGTAGCCAGAGTCCAGAGGAAAGCGATCGTTAAGGCGATCGCCACCACCGAACGCATCCAACTCATCCATCGTCGGCTACTCTCAGCCGCAGAAGCGTTTAAACCCAATTTGAATTGAGGGAAATTAATCATGAACTTTAGATAAATAAACATTAAGAGCAGCAGTACCCAGGACTGCTGCTATTGAACCGGGAAAAGAGCCACTCCTACCCCCAGGAGTAGGAATGCCACCCTTGAGAATTAACGAGTATTTTTACCCGCTCCCCACTGATTCGGACGCACATTCATTTCCACCAGAATATAGGAGCCGATCGCTTCTAAATCCTCATCACTGAGGTTTCTCATTTCTGGGAAAATATCCGCACTCCGGGTACTCGGATGGAGTTCATAAATTTCAACCTCTCCATCATAGGTCGTGGGATTCTTCATATAATCGACTAAAGCCGTTAAATTATCACGGCGGGGTTCTGCCCCAGCCATAGCCTCAACCCCCAATCCCACATTCGGGTTAGTTTTGGTCATCCCGCTTGCATGACACTGGGAACAGGTATCTACAAACAGTCTCTTGCCTAATACATACTCTTCTTGAGCAATTGTAGTTGTCTCACCGGATTCATTAATGGGAATGGTGCGGTTCTGTTCCGAAATATTGGCAGCCGTCGCACTCCCGACAACAACGTTCAGGGCCAGAAATACAGTGGCTAATATCAGCACAATGTATCGTTTTAGCATGGTTCTCCCTCAAAGACTATGACATTTTGTTATTGGAATTTTCAACACCTTGGCCGACCCAAGACCGATAATCGGTAAAATACCTACTGGACTTGGGATCATCACCATCACTGTTGATCTTCATTATGAATATCATGCCACTGTGGGGTCTTTAGACCAACTCTCAAGGGAGATTTTCACCAATATTAAATGTGAACCGGTTAATGCATAATCTAAAGGTTTTGTCAATAAACACGGAATAGGCAAAAGACCATTCCCCCACTCCCCCACTCCCCCACTCCCCCACTCCCCCACTCCCCCACTCCCCCATTCCCCCACTCCCCCACTCCCCCACTCCCCCACTCCCCCACTCCCCCATCTCCCCATTCCCCCATCCCGTCCGATAAACTGGGAAAAAATTCAGTCTGAGATGAAAACGAAGATGAGTAATGGGTTTGTGGCCTCTGATTATCCGAATCTATCACCCGCAGAAAAGGCAAACTTAAACCATGCGGTCAATTATAGCTATCTGGGGTCGATCGCCCAAATTTGGCCGATCGCCGCTCAGAAGTTTGGCGATATTGTGGCGCTCGAAGACATTCACAGTCAGGAAAAGATCGCCCTCACCTATCGCCAGATGTGCGAACAGATGCAACAGGTGGCGATCGCCCTACAACAGCTTGGGGTGAATCCGGGCGATCGCATTGCCCTCTTTGCCGATAACAGCCCCCGATGGTTTGTGGTGGATCAAGGAATCATGATGGCTGGAGCCGTAAATGCGGTTCGCAGTTCCCAGGCAGATGTGGAAGAACTGATTTATATTCTCCAAGATAGCGGCAGCAGCTTTCTGATCGTCGAAAATCTCAAAACCCTAGATAAACTCGCTCCTCGCTTAAACTCCATTACCCTACAAGCAATTATTCTCCTCAGTGATGAAGATCCGCCACCCTCCTCTTCTGGAGATGCTCCCCAATATCTGAATTTTGGGCAATTGTGCCATCATGGCCAAGGACAATCTTATCAACCCGTAGACCCTAATCCCAAGCAGTTAGCCACCCTCATTTATACCTCTGGAACCACGGGTAAACCCAAGGGGGCGATGCTCTCCCATGGCAATCTGCTCTATCAAGTGAATACCTTAGCGGTAGTAGTGGCTCCCGATCCAGGCGATCGCGTCTTGAGCATTCTGCCCTCCTGGCATGTGTACGAACGCACCATTGAATATTATCTGCTCTCCCAAGGCTGTTCCCAAAGGTATACCAGTATCCGCCACTTCAAACAAGACCTGAAGAGCTACAAACCCCACTACATGGTTGGCGTGCCTCGGTTGTGGGAATCCATTTATGAAGGCATTCAGAAAGAATTCCGGGAACAGCCCCAGAGTCGGCAAAAATTAATTCAAACCTTCCTCAGCATTTCTGAGCAATATGTCAGCGCCAAACGGATAAAGGAACAGCTAGAACTAGAGAACCTCAGCCCCTCTTGGTCGGAACGGGCCTCGGCTACAGTAAAAGCAGCGCTGCTGGCTCCTTTACACTATTTAGGCGATCGCCTAATTTATCAAAAAGTGCGACAAGCCACCGGTGGACAGATGAAACAGGTGATTAGTGGGGGCGGTTCTTTGGCCAAGCATATCGATCAGTTCTTTGAAATGATCGACTTCGAGATTTTAGTCGGCTATGGACTCACAGAAACTTCTCCTGTATTAACGGCTCGGCGCAGCGATCGCAATCTACGCGGATCGTCAGGTTTCCCCCTACCCGGAACCGAAATCCGCATTATCGATCTAGAAACCCGCCAACCCCTTCCCCAAGGCGAAACCGGATTAATTGTCGCCAGAGGCCCCCAAATTATGCAAGGCTATTATGGCAATATCCAAGCCACCGCTAAAGCCATTGACCTCGACGGATGGTTTGATACTGGAGATTTAGGCTTCCTGACTCCAGAGGGACAACTGGTGATTACCGGACGGGCAAAAGATACTATTGTCTTGACCAATGGGGAAAACATCGAACCCCAACCCATTGAAGATGCTTGTACCCGCAGTATATATATCGATCAAATGATGCTCGTCGGACAAGATCAGCGATCGCTCGGAGCCTTAATTGTGCCCAACCTCCCAGCCTTAGAAAACTGGGTGAAACAACATCATGCCACCGATGCTGCGATCGCCGAAACCCTCGACGATGGAACCTTGAAACTCAACCTGGAGCATCCAGCCATTCAAGACCTATACCGAGCCGAACTCAACCGGGAAGTCAAAAATCGCCCAGGATATCGACCCGACGACCGCATCGGCCCCTTCCGTTTGATTACCGAACCCTTCTCCATTGACAATGGCATGATGACCCAAACCTTGAAAATTAAACGTCCCCTTGTCAAAGAACAGTATCGCGATATGATTAACGGGATGTTCACTTAATCATCTGGAAAACAGGATCGCCTGTTTTTGACCCTCAATTGCACTGGACTTAAATAGAGTGAATTTGCTAAACATGGATACCCAAAAGCTGCTGCTCAAACGACCCGTTCGGATTAAAGTGATTGTGACTCCTCGATGGAAAGAAGAAGTCCAAGAACAACTCCAAAACCAACTCAACCAGATGGATGGACAAATCCAACAGGTCGAGATGCAGGGCCAGAGCGTGATTGTCAACATGCAAAATCAAAATCCCCAACAGGTTCCCCAGATTCAAGCTCAGTTGAATCAGAAGAAAAGTGAGTTACTGCAACAAAAAAATCAACTTCTGAACCAACTCAATCAGGTACAAACCCTAGAGTTAGACCGGGAAGTCGATCAAGGTCAAATGGAGAGCTTCTTTACCATTACCCCAGGAGAAAACCTGATCCAGAAAATGCAGGTAGAAATTGTCCTCCGAGATGGGATCGTTGAGGAAATTCGCGGTCAGATTTAGTCTAGAATGAACGATAATTTTTAAGGATAACAGCGCCATGATTCATGAAGTATTCATGCCTGCCCTCAGTTCTACCATGACTGAAGGCAAAATTGTCTCTTGGGAAAAGTCCCCAGGAGATAAAATTGAGAAAGGGGAAACTGTGGTTATCGTCGAGTCCGATAAGGCAGACATGGATGTGGAATCCTTCTATGAAGGCTATCTCGCCACCATTATTGTAGATGCAGGTGGGGTTGCCCCCGTCGGGGAGGCGATCGCCCTCATTGCCGAAACCGAAGCCGAAATCGAAACCGCCAAACAACAGTCCAAGAGCGCCCCTAGTGCCGCCCCAACTCCAGCCCCAGCCCCCGTTGCTGACCCAGCTCCAGCCCCCGCTCCCGTTGCCGCAACTGCCCGCAGCAATGGCCGCATTATTGCCTCCCCCAGGGCCCGGAAACTCGCCAAAGACTTAAAGGTAGATTTAGGGATTTTAGTCGGTAGTGGCCCCCATGGACGCATCGTCGCCCAAGATGTCGAATCTGCTGCTGGTGTAGCTGTTAGTGCCGCCCCTGTAGCCGCCCCGGCTGCTCCTCCTGCCCCTAAACCCGTAGCTCCTCCTGCCCCCAAACCCGCAGTTACCCCCGGTCAAGTAGTACGCTTCAATACCTTGCAGCAAGCCGTTGTCCGTAACATGGTGGCCAGCTTAACTGTGCCCACATTCCATGTAACCTACAGCATCACCACCGATGGCCTAGATCGACTCTATAAACAGATTAAGTCCAAGGGAGTCACCATGACCGCCCTGCTGGCTAAAGCCGTAGCCGTAGTTGTCGCCAAACATCCCATTGTTAATGCTAGTTATACAGAGGAAGGGATTCAGTATCCATCCAGTATCAATGTGTCTGTAGCTGTGGCGATGGATGATGGGGGCTTAATTACTCCCGTACTGCAAAATGCCGATCAGATGGATATTTATTCCCTCTCGCGCACCTGGAAAGATCTGGTGGCTCGCTCCCGCACCAAGCAATTACAACCCGCAGAATACAATAGCGGAACCTTCACCCTTTCCAATTTGGGGATGTTTGGGGTCGATCAATTTGATGCAATTTTACCTCCTGGTCAAGGGTCAATTCTGGCCATTGGTGCATCTAAACCCCAAGTGGTAGCGATGGATAATGGTTTAATGGGTGTACGCCAACAAATGAAGGTGAATATTACCTGCGATCATCGCATTATTTATGGTGCAGATGCGGCGGCATTCCTGAAAGATTTGGCTGATTTAATTGAAAATAATCCCGAATCTTTAACTCTATAGCAGACAGACTAGAAACCGGGTTTTTGCTGACCGCTCTATACAAGGAAGAAGCGAGATCAAAAACCCGGTTTCTTACAGCAATTTTAGTTAGTTTTCACGGCTTAAAAACGCCACGGCTTCCACATGAGCGGTTTGGGGGAAAAAATCCACTGGTTGTACTCGTGTCAGACGATAGGTTCCATCCTCACAAAGAATTTGAAGATCTCGCGCCAAAGTTGCCGGTTTGCAACTGACATAAACCAGATGAGCAGGGCGCAGTTTTAATAAGGTTTGCAGCACTTCCGGTTTACAGCCTTGACGGGGGGGATCGAGTAGGACAATATCGGGTTGATGGTCTAATTGGGGTAAAATATCCTCCACTTTGCCAGACTCAAAGGTAACATTCTCGATGTTGTTTAACTGGGCATTTTCCCTGGCTTGTTGAATGGCTTCTGCTTGGACTTCTATTCCCATCACCTGCTGTGCTTGACGGGCTATGGGTAGGGTGAATGTGCCAATGCCACAATAGGCATCAATTACCCGTTCTGTACCTTGTAAGTTGAGATGCTCCATAGTCATCTCTAACAAGGCTTCTGCGGCTTGGGTATTGACCTGAAAAAAGGTATCGGCTCCCAAATGGAAGGTTAAACCGGCAAATTCCTCGCGCACATAGGGTTGGCCGATAATGGGAAAGGTGCGATCGCCAAAAATGCGATTGGTTTTATCAGGGTTAACATTCAGACAAACCCCTACTACCCCTGGATATTGCTTTAACCAGTTCTGGCTATGGGTTTCTAAACCGGGTAATCGGCGCTTGGTCGCCACTAGGGTAATTAAAATTTCTCCTGTGCGTTGCCCAATACGCAGACATAAATGGCGCAAGAGTCCTTGATGGGTCTTCTCATCATAGGCTGACCACTGAGCCAGATCGAAGTGTTCTTTGAGTAGCTCTAAGAGGGGGTTTAAGCGCTCATCCTGGACGGGACATTGATTGAGGTTAATCAGTCTATGGGTTCCTTTTTGGTAATATCCTGCTTTAAAGATGCCAATATCCGAGATTTCCAGGGGATAGGAGACCTTGTTGCGATAGCCGAAGGACTGGGGAGAGCCGATAATAGCAGAAACAGGAGGATCGGCAAATTTGCCAATCCGAGTTAAGGCTTCTGTCACTAGGGTTTGTTTGGTCTGTTGTTGATACTCATAGCGTACATGCTGCCATTGGCATCCCCCGCATTTATCGGCGACGATGCAAGCTGGACGAATGCCATGGGGGGAGGGTTCGAGGAGTTCTTCGATCGCTCCTTTGGCAAATTGGGGCTTAACATAGAGTAACCGAACTCGGAGGCGATCGCCCGGAACCGTATTCGGCACAAACACCACCCGGTTATCCACCCGTCCCACCCCATCACCTGTATCGCTTAAGGAAGCGATCTCGATTTCCACCACTTCACCTTGTTTCCAGTTCGATTCTGTTTTCATGTTGTTAAGTATCTCTTCCCTTGTGTCCCACCCAATAGTTAAACTAACAGGATATTGATATTCTGTTTAGGATAGGGACTCAAACATAATCATGAGCGTCGTTACTCAAATCATTCTCAATGCGGACGAAGAACTGCGCTATCCGAGCGCAGGGGAACTGCAAAATATTGAAGCCTTCTTAACCACCGGAGAAAAGCGCACTCGTATTGCCTCCACTCTCACGGAAAATGAAAAGAAGATCGTAGACAAGGCTACTCAAGAGCTGTGGCGCAGACGACCCGATTTCATTGCTCCTGGGGGTAATGCCTCTGGTCAACGGGAACGGAGTCAGTGTATCCGTGATTATGGCTGGTATTTGCGTCTGGTGACCTATGGGGTTCTCGATGGTAGCATCGAGACCATTGACCAGATTGGTGTGTTAGGAGCGCGGGAAATGTACAATTCCCTCGGCGTACCCCTAGCAGGTATGGCAGAAGCCATGCGTTGCTTAAAGCAAGCGTCTTTAGCTCTGTTGAGTGTGGACGATGCTCAGGAAGCGGCTCCTTATTTTGATTTTCTGATTCAAGCCATGTCTTAATCAGAGGGTTGGGCGGGTTTATCAAGGTTCTTGGTAAGTTTCCTAATATAGGGTGAACCCGCCCCTGCTCTTCCCCAGCATAAGGGCGAAGCATTCCGGTAGATAAATTATGGTTGGGAATATTGAATTAACTGCCGGAATGCTTCGCCCCTACGGAATGCAACAGCCGATAATGGTGAATTCGTCCAGGGACAGCCGTTGCATGGTCTGCATCATCAACATCTCTAGAAAGAGCGGGTCGTGAGAGACTGGCCTTGTCCGTAGCTAGTGCCAGAATTATTAGAGTTGCGCTGTTCAATGATTTGATCGGCTTGGCGACAAGTGGCGGAAACTGAGGAGAAGGTAAGAAGCGCCCCTGCTTGATCTCCGTTAGACATTTCACTCATTCCCTCGACTACCCCTTGGAGGCAAGTGCTGAGAGTATCGATTTGTCCATCGAAAGCGGCGATCGCTCTTTCCCTCTCACCCAGTTGACCTTGCAAGTTACTGACGGAGCTATTGCTACTGCTAACTTGCTGCTCTAAATCTCTTGCCTGTTGTTGCAGGTCATCCACTTGTTTGGTTAACTGATCCCGTTCTGTTTGAGTGGTTGTGAGACGGGTTTCGGTTTGATCCAGTTGGTTGCGGGCATCTATATAAGCGAACCCACTAGCGGCGAGAAGAGCGGCTAAACCAACGGCGGCGGCTGAACTGGTGGTGATAGTCATAATCGGCTCCTAATTAAGTAGCTTTGTTTTACCCTTTGCCTACTTATTGGGAGCAAAATGAAAAAGTATGCAGCTTGTGTGGGGGGAAATGAAAAAATTTGTTGGGGGTGGGTCCCTGGCGGGGATGTCCTCTCTGGGTGAGAAAGGGCTGCCGCCGTGTTGCGAGGTTGCCTCGGGTGCATCCCGACGTATGTAGGGGCGTTGGCGCAGCCTGCGCGCAGCGCATAGCATTCTGGCGAGGAGTCTCTCGCTAAACCCAAGAATTTATTCTCAGAATGCTTCGCCCTCCTCTGAGCAGTGGCAGTTAGTAGGGTGGGCAACAGCCGATAATGCTAGAATAAACTATCAGCTCCAATCAGAGGCCGACTGGTACAGGCGCCAAAGATTAATATGACTCCTATAACTGCTGTTTCATCTCCCATGACTCTAGCTCTCCCCCAATGGCAACCCGCTACCTGGGATGATTATGTCGTATGGCGGGACAATCCTGATTTAGATAAAGACGTAAGACTGTTTTTTCACCAGGGGTATCTGTGGGTTGATATGGGTAATGAAGGAATTAACCATGCGAGGTTTAACGATTTATTCACACTGGTATTCGGTTTCTGGTTTGCTCGACAACCGGGTTTACTGGTGGATTCTTTGAGCGGTTGTGTAATTGAAAAACCACGAACCCAAGCGGCGGCTCCTGATAAAGTTTTATATATCGGGGGTAATTCTCCTCAATGGTCTGAGGGGGAACCCCGCCGAATTAATCTGGATAAGTGGCGAGTTCCCGATTTAGTGGGGGAAATTGCCGATACCACTTTAGCCACGGATTTAGATGAGAAAAAACAGCTTTATGCGGCGTTGGGAATTCCTGAATATTGGGTAGTGGATATTAAGGGACGGCAAGTGCTGGCATTTCGGTTACAATCGGATGGGAAATATCAGCAAATTGCCGTTTCTGTAGCTTTGGCAGGATTGCCGATTTCCCTGTTATCAGAAATGTTAGAACAGATGACTGAGGGGAATAATATTAATGCGGCGGTTTGGTTTAATCAGCAGCTTGCTGATTTGGAGCAAGAAGGTTAAGAAAAAACCGGGTTTATGGGGCGATCCGATGGCGGCGATCGCCCCTACATACAATAAATCCGGTTTCTCAACACCCCAATCAACCGGGTTTCTGCGGATAAAAAGAAACCTGGTTTCTGGCCTCTGGGATAGGAGAAAATCTCGCCTGAGATTAATTTGGATCGGGAACGCAAATAATTCCTAATCCTGACATTTGACGAATATGTTCATCAAAAGCAAAAACCCTAAAGACATTCAACCGATTAGCCATGACTAAAATAGAGCAATCTGTATAACTCCATTTTTTATCACTATACTTACAAAAAACTGACCAAATCATCCGATCATCTTGATCGGAGATATTGACATAGCGATGTTCTAGTCTTAAAACTTGACCAATTTTAATCGAAGCCTCACTAGAAATTTTAGTTCTAATCCAAGTTACGGTTTCATCAAAGACTGTTTCTAAAATAATCCAAGAATCATTTTGATGATTCAACACATATTCTTTCGCTCTTTGATGATGAGTTTCCGATTTGACGAAAAAAGCAATCAATGCCGACGTATCAACAATTATATTTTGAGTCATATTATTGGTTTAATACAGAGTTAGATCGCTGTTTTCAGCATAGTTGGTGGAGAATTCCGTTCCGCTTTGCTTGACAATAAATTCGGGTTCAGGATTAGAAACTTCCAGAGTTCCACAGAGGTTCCATGTCTGAGTTTTGGTAATATCTGACTCTTCTCGCTTTAAATAATCCTCTAATGCTTTAAGCAAAATATCTTGGATAGAATCGGATTTATTTTGTAATTGATTCATTAATGCTTCGGGAATTTCTAAGGTAATTTTACTCATAAAAAATGATAGCATCTACTAGAGTTGGATTGGAAAAAGCTGACAGCAAGTTAAACATTATCTATTATAGACTTTAATTTAAAAATATTCAATAACCGAGTTTGTTCACATTTCGGGGCTGATGCTTCATGTTATTTTTTGGATCCTGGTTTCTGGGTTCTGGGATAGGGGGCTTTTGGGGCGATCGCTTCCCTGAAAAGAAACCGGGTTTCTGCGTTAACTGTTGCATCACAACCAAAATTTTGGTTAAGAAACCCGGTTTCTGAACACCCAGGAATCAACCCGGTTTCTGGGTTCTGAGATAGGGTGATTTTGGGGCGATCGCTTGGGAAAATGACGAGATTTTAGCTATAATTTAGTAGAAAGGCTAACCGCTTAAGTTATTAAAGGTTACTGACTAACTTATAATGATGAAAATAAATCTTTCTAATCATGTCAGCCAAAGATATCTTTCACGATACCGTGCGTTCAGCCCTGGAAAAAGATGGATGGACAATTACTCACGATCCTCTGTTTGTCAAAGTCACTGTGCAAGTTAGCATTCAGATAGATTTAGGCGCAGAAAAATTATTATCGGCTGAAAGGGGAGAACAAAAAATAGCAGTGGAGGTGAAAAGTTTTGTTGGCCGATCGACTATATCAGAATTTCATACTGCTGTTGGTCAGTTTCTTAACTATCAATTAGCCTTGGAAAAATTGGCACCAGAACGAGTTCTGTATTTGGCTGTACCCAACGATATTTATCAAGAGTTTTTCACAGATTCGTTTGTGCAAACGGTGTTGGAACGATATCAAATAAAACTATTGGTATTTCATGCAGAAAAACAGGAGATCATCTTATGGAAAAGTTAAATTATCCAGATTTAGTTCAGAAAGTTATCTCTCAACACGCCAGCGATCGATTAGAAAAAGATGTAGAAACTACTGAAATTGTTTTTGATACAGAACGCGATCGCTATTTATTGTTGTATGTGGGATGGCATGATGAAGAACGAATGTATGGATGTCCGATTCATATCGATATCAAAGATGGCAAGATTTGGATTCAGCGCGATTTTACAGAAGAAGGATTGGCAAATCAGTTGATGGAATTAGGAGTGCCAAAAACCGATATTGTTTTGGGATTTCGTTCCCCTTATGTGCGGCAGTTTACTGAATTTGCCGTGGCTTAATTTTTGATGGGAAAAAAGAAACCGGGTTTCTTAATTAAATCTTGGTAGGGATGCAGAGATTATGCTACAAACCCGGTTTCTGGGTTGAAAGCGGGAGAACAAAAATCGAGTTTTTTGATAATTTTTTTATGCATAATTTATTCAAAGACTTAGCCACTACTGCCGCTCCAACTTGGCTTGGCAATCTCGCTGAAAATTCTCAATAGATTTTCTGGTGCTATAGGCCAAAATTCCATCTATTTCACCTTGATAGAAACCAACAGATTGCAAAGTTTGCTGAATCCTCATAACTCCGTCAGGATTTAACGCGGCACCTTCCCAGATGACATTGTTAATTTCCCCGATTAACTTAACGCATTTACTTCCTTCAGTAACTTGCTGATCCCGTTGTTGTAATTTATTCTTGGTTTGAGTCAATTTTTGATTGGTTTGCGTCAAATTAGACTGGGTGTTTTGCAGTTGCTGTTTGGTTGAATCTAATTTATTCTGAGTGTCTGCCAGTAACTTTTGTAGTTCAGGAACTTGTTTGAGTATTTCTTTGGCGTTCTCTAAGTCTTGTTTTGCTTTCTCTAAGTCGGCATTGACTTGATCAAGTTCAGCCTGTGTCTGCTTAATCTGACTAATTGCGCGATCGGCTTCCGCAAATTTTTGTCTTGCATACATACCAGCAGAAATAAGTAGCAATAAGGCAGCGATCGCGGCCATACCAGAATAGGATAGTAGTCTTTTCTGAAAAATCTCAAGTTTATTGTCTTTGAGATAATCATCGTATGTTCTATCACAGTATTGGCACTTTTTAGTATTATTAATCGCCTCCGCGTGTGGATTGGTAGAAACGCCGGTGCATTTCCAAGTTGTCCTAAAGTTAGGTGGTTGTGCAGTCATTTGAGTTTCCTTAAAATTAGGTGCTCTGATTTCTTCGGGCATCATAGAATCACTGTGTAATTTGAGTCGGAGCGATCGCTCTTCAGAACTTGCTTTGCTTTGACATTTGGTTAACAATTGCATTTTTAACTTCAATTCCTATCTCTGGCTTTATTGCTCCTTCTGCAATCAAGGCATTTATTTTGGCTATAACAATTTGGTCTTGGTTTTTTCTAGCTAATTTACTAAATTTCGCACTATAGAAAAAACGGAATGCGAGTCCAGAACCAATTCCCGAAATCAATATGAGTATTACCCATTCACCAAAAGCAAAACCTACGGTGACACCGAACAATCCTAGGAATATTAAGGTTACCAGGGCAGCAATTAAGCCGTCTATAATGCTTTTTCTCATCATCTTTACTCCGTGGTCTATACCACAGTTAAATATTATATCAGCTTGATATGCACCCTGCTTTTCACCTAAATAAAGAAGCCTATTCCTCCTTTTGATGGCAGCTTTATGGTCTTTGAGATAATCATCGTATGTTCTATCACAGTATTGGCACTTCTTAGTATTATTGATCGCCTCCGCGTGTGGATTGGTAGAAACGCCGGTGCATTTCCAAGGTGGACTAGAGTTAGGTGGCTGTGCAGTCATTTGAGTTTCCTTAAAATGTGGAGTTAGAAATACACTCAATGATGGGTTTAATTAAAGATTCTGGTACTGGTATCCAGCTAAATGTTGCCTTGAACATCAAGCCAGACTCTTCAACTAGCGAGGCTGTTTTCAAATCTTGAATGTAATTGAAAAAATCCGTTATAGAGATGTTCTGCACATATTTTTGAGCAGCACTGTAAAATGCTTTTTTGTAAAGCTCTTTTTCGACCGCTTTATCTCGCCACCACTTGAGCAGGGTCATATTTTTGTTGGGTAATATGTATTGAGTAAAAACCTCAACAGATAATTTTTCTAAATCAGGTCTTTCTCGGTCATTTAATTGCAGTTGAAGTAACAATCCTATTAACTGCTGTTCTTCCGCAGGATTAATGGCTTTACCTTCACGATAGAGGTAGGGAATTATTAGGTCAACATTGCAGGTTGAAGGTTGAACAACTTTGAGAATCTCTTTTTGTTCAATTAAACCCAAACTCCATCCTGCACAATGATTAAGCAACCTGCGCGTTTGTTCGGGACGAGTGTAGCCATCTACTATTGTCTTAGCATCGTTCTGCAAAGACTTCTTCTGCTCAGGTGTCAAAGCAGTTTTCACCCCTAATGGCAGTTCTAGTTCAATTTCAGGTTCCCAACTCAGGCGTTGTAGAATTAACCAATCCTGAGTTGTAAATGTATCAGTCACGCTAGGACTGGTGATTACATTTATCAAGTCCGCATCAACTCTCTTTTGTCGTATCCAGGTTTGGCAAAGGTAATGCAGTAAGTCACCCTTAATCCAGTCAAGGCGCGAGCCATCTCGCAAACAGCGCGTCAACGGAGTAACATACTGTTGGGAACTAGGAACAAGCTGATTGAAATCGTCAATGGTGAGACTTTGCCATGCAGAAGATGTGATAAGAAAATTTTTCCTGATATTCTCACTATCATCGATTAGCGGTAGCCATTTTTGCATCACCTTAATAGGAAAGCTCTTTCCTACTATGCTGTCCACAAATTCAGTCTGCTCTTGTGGATTGTCATAAACAGCTTGAGCCAGTTTATCCCAATTTTCCCAGATAGGATTTTGCTGGAGACTGTCGAAAATTGCCTTGAGTCCAGGCTGCTGTTGCTCAAACCAAGTATAGGTTTGACTAAACTCATGCCGACTGAAATTGTTAGGGAGGTTTTGATTTTCTTTAATCACCGCCACTAACAAGGGTCTTGCATTCTCCTTACTTGGCGACCATGTTCTCAGAAACGCCTCGTACAAATTATTTTTTGCCCCATAGTTCATCTCTGTTAACTTGGCTATCTGCGGCAGTTTTGCTAGACCTGAATTGCGCTCTGCAAGTAAATCAGTAAGCCAATTAGCTACTTGTAGATTTTTTGTTGTAAGCTGTTGGGACAAATTACTCTTTCTGAACTGTTCCGCCTCAATACTAGGCAACAAAATTGCCAGCTTTAAGGTGAAACAGTTGTATAACTCTTTAACAGTAATTTCACCTAACAGGGTAGTATCAAGTAACGAAAAAGTCTCTTTCTCATCGGCAAAAAATTTGTGAGTCGCAAGATTAGTAGCAAATTTCCATGACTCTAACCAATTAGATCGAGCTTTATCAGCTACGACATTTTTACAAAGTGCAATTAATTTTTCTACAATTGCAGTAGATGACAAACTAGAACTAGGGGGAATATTAGATATCCCTGATGGATTATCGGGACAATAACCCTCTGAATAAACATTCTGTGGCAATGGTTGATATGGTTGATATGGTTGAGGTTCTGATGTGTTAAAGCTATCTGATCTCCTTGGAATTGTAGTAGTTTCAGATTTGCGGATGGGCTGATCTAATAAGCTCTTGTCCTTAAGTAATATCCCCGCTAGTGGCAAATTATTATTGAGTTCATCTAACAACAGGATTAACTTTGCATGGACAAGGTGACTCCAAGCCTGCAACATTAGGGTAATCGCTTGAAGTTCTGAAATTGCCTTTTTACCTAATTCTTTCCAGGCAAACATAAGTCCATGTTGATAATCTTCCTTGCTTATCAGTTGAATTAACACATCCCAAATATCGATACTCAATCCAGAGAGATATTTAGTCAAGCACTCATCTTGCTTTTCTTTAGGTAATGCGGGAATTAACCGGACAATTTCTTTACAGCCAAACACAAATCCCTGTTGATAATCTTCCTTGCTTATCAGTTGAATTAACACATCCCAAATATCGATACTCAATCCAGAGAGATATTTAGTCAAGCAATCATCTTGCTTTTGTTTAGGTAATGCGGGAATTAACCGGACAATTTCTTTACAGGCAAACACAAATCCCTGTTGATAATCTTCCTTGCTTATTAGTCGAATTAACACATCCCAAATATCGATACTCAATTCAGAGAGATATTTTGTCAAAAACTTGTTTTGTTTTTCTTCAGTTAATGCGCGAATCAGGCGGACAATTATTTTGGGGTCAGCTAGGGACTCCAGGGTAATATCATTGTCAGCAATTGTATCCAGTTGTTCAAGCAGTTGCTTAAGTGTCTCTGGGGCTGTTGCTATATGGTCGCGTATATAATCAACATAAGGATTCTCAAATGTATTATCGTCAGCCTGTCCCTGAAATGTTTGATTAGCACGATTCAGCCAAATCATATTTTCGGGCAATGAGCGAGAAGAATGTTGATTAGTTTTCACCACCAGTGTTGCCCAAGGGCATTGCTGCTCATCAAGGGTTCCGACGGCAACGGATATTTGAGGGCGAATACTAGCAGGTAGTAGGAGCAAAATGCTCTCCATCCAGTTCTGAAAAGGAATACCTGTTTGCTCATTGGTGAGCAGGAGCCTTTTGCCGTTAATTATTGCTGCTAACGCCGATAAAACTAAAGGCTTTTGCTCGTTGCCATCTGGCCAGCATTGCCGAATTTTATCAATTTCTTTATCTATAGTAGTTTCGGCTGATATTGGCTCTTCTACAATTGGAATAGATAAAGGTTCTAAATTGGCATTAAACCCTGTCAAGAGGGGGATGGGTTGATTAAGCATCCAGACAAGTAGTTTGAGTGTCCGACCTTGCAACGCTGACATGGATGTGACGGGAATAAAAACATAGCGGTGCTGATCAAATCCTCTGTCTCCATTGACAGCCAACTGATTGTTTTGGTCTACAGCAGTTTCGGCTTTAATTAATACCAAATTATCCCCTTCACAAAAGATACCAACTGCTTTTACCATTCTCTCTGGCGGTGTTGCACCCCAAAAACGATGGTTTCCTTCTGCCATAGTTTTGAGGTTAAGTTCATTGGTCAAGTCAGCGCTGCGAGCAACAAGCTGATACTCAGAGCCTCTGTTGCTAACCAATTTCCCGTAAATAAACTGTGAGTACATAGATCAAAAGGTTTTATGTTGTGTGAATGTAGCTGTTCTAAAATGCTCCGACCACTAGCTATCACTTTTGTTTAGGTTGTGGCCGAGATGGTGGTTGTTTTTGAATGCCATCGATTAACCACTCAATCGGTGCGATGACATTGAATGGCTCATATTGCACTTTTGTATTAATAGTCGGTAGGGGTATCGAAGGTGGTTCTGGAGTGTTTGATGTCTGGTTGAGCGATCCCCATTCATCATCTGATGACAAACTAGGTGGAGTATTAGGTTCTTCTGACGAAGCATCAGTAGCTTGTGAGTTTTGAGATTTCCCTTGTGAATATCGGCGCCTTGGCGATGGTGGCGATGATAGATTTGTCTGAGTTTCTGAGGTTTTTGAGCTATCTGGGATGTCTAGGATGTCTGGGTAAATTACAGCTTCTTTCCATGACTTGCCATCTTTATCAAGATAACGACCAATAGATGCTACAGAATAAAACTTATACCGATTTTCTAAACAAAAACCAGTTTCCAGACTGGTAAATAGAGCCTGACCCATCACATCTTTAGCTAAATCTGCTGATTCCTTTGCTTGACTCCATATCTCCTCTTTGTCAACCTTTGTCACGCAGAATGCCATGTACTGCTGTAGTCGCGCATTCGTCATGTTTTCTTGTTGAGATTGTTCCTGAAACTCCAGAAATAAATCGAATAACAAACGCCAGTACAAATTACCTTCTTCCTTGCTTCGCATGGGATCTAGTAAGAAAATAATTCCATCGCAACTAAGTAAATAATCCACGATGCCCATTGAATTGTCCTGGTTTTGACCGACTTGCGTCTCTGCACTTGTAACCTGACTCGGAGGTTCAACTATTTGCACTTTTGTTGAATGTATGTCTTCATAAAACCCTCCTGGAGCATCAATAAAATTCAGGACAACTTTAGGGCCTATTGTCGTAGAAGAATTTTGCCATCTTAGGGTATAAGTGAAAATATTGAGCTTTTCAGTCGGTTGGGTGGCAGGTGGGAAGTTTCCTTCTTTGATTTCATTAATAGATTTTGTTACAAACTGGCGAGCTTCATGATCCGCAGTAACTTGCCAATCCTTTGATAGAAGCAGCGCATAGTAAAGCATTGCTAAGTAAGTCGTCTTTCCAGAACCGGACGTTCCCCAAATTCCTATGCGTATATCCTGTGGTCTGATTGGTGAAGTCTGTTGATTTCTCACGAACAATTGGGTGAAAGCCGTTCGTAATTGTAATAACTGGTTGTTGTTGTTCATAAATCTCCTGATTGAGCTATAGCAAAAAATTGATTGATGGTGGTTTCCTGTTTCGGAATACTGACTTGATTACGACTTGATGGGTTTAAGGGCAGTGATTTTATGTTCGAGTGAATACTGTCGCTGCCAGTTGGGGTCAAGATTCAGACTCTCCCGAATTTGAGATTTTAGATGAGAATTATCATTTTTACGGATTTTCCCAAATATTTTTCGGATCTGAGCCAACAGAACATTCTCAATCAACAACATTTCATAGCGATAAAGATTTAGCAAGGCAATCACACATTCAGTAATTGTGTCTTGGTAATAATTGCGAAATTCTGCAACAAATGAGCGAAAAGTTTCCGGTGTACTCTGGCGAGGAATAGACTGAATAATATCATATAGTTTCTGGTTCTTTAGTTTACCCTCAGCATCCTTAGCTGTTAAATCAAATTCTGGATCTGTAATTAAGGTTATGGCAATGCGACTAGCTACTTCCCTCATGGTGTGCTTCATCTTTTTGTCAATCAACTGTTTAATCATTGACTCTAATTCTCCAGCTTTTACATCATAGCCACCGCAGCCATTGGCAATTTTCTGTGCAAGTTGGTACGATTGTAAGTTCGACTGGTAAATTACTACTAATTGCTGGGCTAGTCTTGGTACATAGAACGTTAGTTGTTTCCAAAGTTCAAGCTGAGTTTCGCTGACGATGAATTCCTCATTTCTTTGACTGATCTGTTGAGCAACTACAAGATTCCATTTGTCATCAAAGCTATTTTCCCAAATATGGGGCATTTTTTGCTTCAACACATCATCGATCTCGTTGCAAATTTTTACGGCTTCTTGTTCCAATTGCTTGTGCCAATCTTCAAAGCGTTTGATTTGTAACCTTCGGAATTCAATTACTAACTGTTCAACCTCCTTTTGTTTCTCGTTTAGCTTCTGCTCTTCTTGACTCGGAACGTCTAGTTCTCCTTGGTCTTGCTTTAGTTTATCCAGTTCACTTTCATAGTTGCTCAAAAGGTTTTCTACAATACTGTCCAAAGCCAACTTCCCGTCGCGAATTTGTCCCTCAATCCGATGCTCGCGGGCAAATTTAGTCAATTCTTCTACCAGCTTCGGAATTTGGCTGGCTTCTAGGACTTCGCGATCGCTTTTCCCTCGAACACCTAGTTTGAGGGTGGCGGCTTCATAAGTGTTAGTATCTTCAATTGTCTCTCCTTTAAGTTTCTTTTGAACGTAGTATGCAATCCAAGAGGATGTCTCAAAATAAGGACGATCTCCCCCGCGATTTGAAAAATTTATCGCATAATTTGAAACCAACAATTCCATCAACTCGCCCATCTGTCTCCGCAGAATATTCTGTTTCTCTGGGCTGTCTGTCATAATGCTATCTTTAGCATTAAGGACTAGAAATATCCGCTCGCCCGCCCGCTCGTTTCCTTCAAAGCTAATATATTTTCGCGATCTATCAAGCAGATAACCATCGCCACGAGTGAGAATCCCGTTTGGGCTTTGAATAAAAATTACAGCATCAGCTTCTTTAATTCCTTCACTGATAATAATATCGTGTAGGGGAGTGCCATCAAGCCCTGGTAAGTCAACTAAACATACATTCTTGGGCAATTTTAGTGTAGCGATTCCATCAGGGCTTTCGCTTGGCACAATGTGATATGTAACGGACTTGACTAAGCCGATTCGACGATTCAAAGAACCAGGGCTGTTGATGTCGCTATTCTCATCAATTAAATTCATCAATTCTTCAATATCTCTTCGGTTGGCAAGAGAAAAATTCTGCCGCAATTCCTTCCCAAGATTATTGGCATACTGTCTAACAATATCTGCCAAACTCAACCGTAACTCCTCAAAATCTCTGTTTGCTTGATCGGGAAGTTGAATGGCTGGCTGTAACTTTTCCAGTGCTATAGCGTAACCTGCATCAAGATTGCCAGTCAGCCCGGATTCGTTCAATCTATATGCTTTATAGCGACTGACAAAATCTGCGACCAGGCTACGAATATTGGCTTCATCACGGTAAATAACTTGGGCTGTTTCCTGTTGAGCATTAGCTGCGTCAAAGAAAATTTCTAAAGCTGCTCCTGTTGCTGGTTTACCTGATATTTTTGCCAGCACTAAATCCCGTCCTAAGATGGCGTTAATTGTTGTGCTTTTGCCAGTTCTTGCCTTGCCAATCACAGCTATGCGGTAAGGCTTTTCGTATTTAAGTGCTTTTTGAGCAAGTTCCAGCTTATCTTTAAAGTCTTCTTGCTCTTCAGGATAATCTGTAAAAAAATGTTGCAGCTTTTTCAGTCGCTCAACCTGAAGGGCAAAACGTCCTACCTGATCGGGCGTAGCATCAGGTAAGTGTTTTTGGATTTTGTCACGCAAACTTTCCAAAGGGGCTGATGTCACCATGTTATGAACTCCTAAAGACTAAAATGATTGAATAATGATTGCGATCGCTTGAAGCGCCGAAAGTTTATGGGGTTATCGGCGATCGCTACAATCAGATGCCAAATCTTGATTCAGATTGTTTAAAGGTGAATCAATATTCGTGAATCAATTATTGACTAAAAACGCCAATTCCGTAATAACAATCAGAAGTTGAACAACTATACATATCTACCTCTAAACTGAACTCTCCTGTCCAAGTAGGAGAAATCTGGAGGATTGGGTAGTCATCAGATCCGCGATCGACCGCAATTGAATTCCCATTTTCGTCATAAATTTCCAGGTCGATATCGCTGCAATCTTCATCGCAAACGCCAACAATGGCATAAGTCCCGCCTTTTTTCAGGGTGAAAGTTAGGCGATCCTCACTGTTAGCGCCCAAGCTATCAATATAAGGGTCGTAAAAAAGCTGATAATCCTCCAATCCCAACGCCATTGCGGCCATCATTAGCTGACCGCGTATTTGCTCTTCGTAACGGTTGCCTGCGATCGCCACCGTGGGAACAAGAAGCGAGGCACTAGCAAGCAGAGCAAAAGTGACTTTAGCCGTATGATTGACTTGCATGGTTTTGACTCCATCTATTTATTGCGTTCACTAACTTATCGGGCAAGAATTGAAAATTTATGCAATTCGCGGTTAGCGCAACCAATCTTTAATCCTGAATCCCCAAATGTTCTTGCCATCAATTTGTCCAAATGTCCAGATCATTCACAAATCATCAGATACCCACAGGCAACCCTACGGGAATCGCAACCCTGTAAATTCAACGAAAAATTAGATTATGTTCATCTTGCGCGATCGCCAATTGCTTGCCTCGATCGCAGGAAAAGCGCTAAAATCTCTAGCGGCCCAAGATGCTGCCAAAACTCGTGCTTTTTCCCCATCCAGGCGATCGCCAAATATCCCCTGCATCTTAGTCAGCAAATCTGGACTGGTCGCCAAACTTTTCAGAGAATTCTCAACATCTTGCAGCGCATCTGAAACTTGAACATTCAACAATTCAGCATCACTTATCAGCGATTTCATAATCTCAATTCCTCATCAAGCTACTGAGTGACAAACATAAAAAGCTGGATATATTCAGAAACCGGGTTTTTTGGCAAAGCAAATTCACCGAAGTAATATCCCTGGAAAAACTCGGTTCCTTAGCCACTTTCCCCAGTCCCGCGAAACTCCCATTCGTCTCAGACTAGATGAGCTAACTATTCAGTTGATTTAAAATGATTAGCTGTCGATACTTACAACCGTACAGCGTCGTTGCTTTTGAATCATCCCAATCAAGGCATGGGCTTTATATTTCCGGTTGTTTCCGGCATTTTGCCCCATTGATTGATGTGATATTGGTGCAGGCTTTTCCTCGCACCAATATGGCAATCATACCACAGATAATAATTTCCTATTGTTAAGATTTATTGCCAAGCCACCGCCTCACTTCTTCATCGGTAATCACATAACGATAATGGGTTCCTCCCTTAATCACAATCCTAATTTTTTCATTTCTAGGTCGATCGCTTTCAATGGATAAACAGCCAAAACCTGTCTCTTGCCAAGTCTGAAGCAAAAGGTCTTGAATTCGGGCAAAAACCTCGTCAATATTAGTCTGCTTACTGTCAGGTTCATGTGACATCATATTTGGGTGAAAAGTTTAAAAGTAAGTGGTCATAGAGTCAGAGGATTCAGAAACCGGGTTTTTAGGGTCAGCGACCGAGAAAATGAATTTTTCCTGTGTTCTTATCAGCTATAACGCTCGATCGAGCCAAAACTTTCCAAAAATTCCCAAAAATTCCCAAAATCTTTTCAGAGATGAGGATTTTACCCTGCCACCGGCTTCTATTGAGAGACGATCGTAGGGGCACGATCTTTCCGGGAGTAAGGGCGAAGCATAACCGTAATAAATCTTTGCTTTCAGGAACTCAGAAACCGGGTTTCCCCCGCCTTCGCGGGGGCAGGCTTAACCAACTTATCGGTACGAAGCATAGATTATTGTGATGCTCCCTGGTGCGATCGCCTCCTGGTAAATTCAACTGACGATTAACTTACTTTCATTTTCAGCGATCGCCAATTAGTTGCCAAGATCAGTAAAGATCACTTGGAACCGATCTTTACTGATCTTGACAAAATGCCACCGATGAAGTAAAAACCGGGCTAGAAACCGGGCTTCTTCAGCGATATTATTAGTTGAAAGGCAAAAGCTATGATAGAAATCCGGTTTCTTGGCTGTAGGATATAATAAACGATGAAGATCCATAGCGGAGCGGATCATAATGACTCCTACAACTGCTGAAAAACCCACCATTAATCTGGCTTTCCCCCAATGGAAAACCGCCACCTGGGATGATTACTTGGCATGGCGGGATAATCCTAGTTTGGAGCAGGATGTAAGACTGTTTTTTAACCAGGGATATCTTTGGGCTAACATAGGTAACGAAGGAATTAACCACGCCAGATTTAACGATTTATTTACTATCGTGTTTTTTGTCTGGTTTGCTCGGAAAAAAGGGTTGCTAGTGGATTCTTTGAGCGGTTGTGTGATTGAAAAACCGCCAAAGCAAGCGGCGGCTCCTGATAAAGTTTTATATATCGGTGGTGGTTCGCCTCAATGGTCAGAGGGAGAACCGCGCCGAATTAATCTGGAACGTTGGCGAGTTCCTGATTTAGTGGGGGAAATTGCTGATACTACTTTAGCCACGGATTTAGATGAGAAAAAACAGCTTTATGCGGCGTTGGGAATTCCTGAATATTGGGTAGTGGATATTAAGGGACGGCAAGTGCTGGCATTTCGGTTACAATCGGATGGGAAATATCAGCAAATTGCTGTTTCTGTAGCTTTGGCGGGGTTGCCGATTTCCCTGTTATCGGAAATGTTAGAACAGATGACTGATGGAAATAATATTAATGCGGCGGTTTGGTTTAATCAGCAGATTGCTGATTTTTAAGAAAATCAAGTTTTGATGAAATCTACTTTTCAGTGTTTCTGGGCGAGATTATTGAGAACTATCCTGATGAAAAGCCGTATCCTCAATGCTTACAGCAATTTTCTCCGCAAATAAACCACAAATACCTGTAGGGGCGAAGCATTCCGGCAGATAACCTATTGCTGAAAATATTCATCTGAATACCGGAATGCTTCGCCCTACCGTGGTTCAGTAATCTGAAAACCGCTGTAAACACGATTTGAGGATGGTTGATTTAGGAGCTAATGGGCAGTTGAACAGAATGTAAAGGGCGAAGCATAACCGCTGATAATTTATCGGTTTTGAACCCAAAATTAACTGCGGTCATGCTTCGCCCCTACAAAATAGCAAAAACGGCTTGGGCTATCATCAGAGAAACCTTATTCGCGGATCGTCACGACTGTTCCAAGACTCACTTGGGAAAATAGCTCCTCCACATCCTTGTTATACATCCGTAAACAGCCGTGAGTAATTGCCTTTCCTATGGATTCAGGCTCGTTAGTGCCGTGAAAGCCATACCAAATCCAACCTTCAGTCCAAAATCCAATCCAATATGACCCCAATGGATTTTCTGGGTCTCCTGGAAGGAGAATATCGTCTGTGATGGGATTTTTCCAAGCTGGGTTATGCAGCAATTGAGTGATGGTAAAATTGCCGGTTGGTGTTTCCCATCCAGCTTTTCCAACGGCAACTGGGTAACGATTCACCTCAGCCGAGTCCCGATATACGATGACCTGACGCTGAGGAAGAATAACTTCTAAGCGAGTAGCTCGTACATCTGGAATTTCCGGGTGAATAGTTGGTTGACTTATGGTTTGAGCTAGGAAAAATGGTTGGGAGCTTATAACTAAAACTCCGGCTATTGCCCAGCCAGCCAACCATTTTGAAATTACCAGATAAATTTTAATCATTTGGCTGTCAATAGTTACCAACCTCCTGGAACTACAGTGTCATCCCATGTGGGTGCTGTATAATTCCTGAAAACAGGAGCATTAGCCATTACTCCCGGTTGGAGAGTGAGCGTGAATTCACCATCCACTACCCCATTAGTTGCTACTGTAGTATCGGCTGCACTGCGAGAAGGTTTCGCTCGCCACCTGGCTTGACTGGAAAACTTGCCCTGAATTTGATTGCCTTGCTTAATTATGGTTCCCTGAGTTTGAATCCCATCTTTAACCAAAGCATTTATCACCAGATTAGGAAATTGTTGAACATAACTCCAGCTTGAATCTCTCACATCTCTTGGGATGATTCTGGTGACAGTGAAGGGAATGGGCGTGCCATCATTTAAAGGAGCATTGAGGGTGATTTCGGCTTGTCTGCCTTCAATTTCAAGCAGAATTTTGCCCGCAGATGGGTTGTATGCCCCATTTACCTGACTGACGCTGGTTCCCACGGGGAAAACGTTGGGATATTCACTGCGGGTAATGCGACCAGAGCCACTGGCGATCGCAATGAGATTGCCTGCCACTGGCGACCCCTGTCCCAAAGCAGTACGCATTTCTCCCAACTGCTGGCCAATGCCATCAGCTACCCTGGGGGGCAAGTCGGGGGATGACCAATTATTCGGATTCAAAAAATCCTGCATCTCTCGTGAATTGGCTATGGCATTCCGGTCTATGGGCATCGTGCTATCTTGAGGATAGGAATATCTTTGCCCTTCGGAGATAAGTCGGCCTTGGGGATATTTGGCGGACTTGACCAAAATATTTCCCAGAATAGTTTCTACCTCTATGCCATTGGCTGACTCATAAGCCTGGATCATACTGCTATCGCTACTCGGTGGGGCTACTATCACCTCTTCACTACCCCCTTGCGCCTTTAAAATCCCCTTGGCTCCTAGAATACTCTCCCTATTCAGGTCAATTTGCCCCTGACTCCTAGCCCCACTGCGGGTGACCCGCACTCCTTCTTCACATCCCCTGTCGCTGCCTCGTTTCCAAGCAATTCTGAAACCACCGCTGGCAGTGCAAGGAAAACTCCATTGAGAGGCGACATTATGGGGACCTGCTTGCACCAACAGACCAGCACTATCTAAAGGGGCGTTAAAGATAAAACCGAGAATTGCCCAACCCCGACTCCCTCCGGGAACGTATAAAATGCTATTGCCCCGCAGTTCAGCTTTTACCTGTGCTGCTTGCCGGGAACGGCTGGCTCCAGTGCCTACGAATAGGTCAGTGCCATTGACTCCGGCAATAATGGCTGCTTCTGGCATAGAAGCATAGCTGTGAATGCCTGTGACTAGGACTAACATCAGTGCCAGTATCCCGGCTAATACCAGCCGGACAGGTTTGAGATGTTTGTGGAAGTTGAATCGATTGGTGTCTGCCATAGTTTTCGGTAAATTCAAGTGAGTAGTTAGTTGCCCATCCCGTATGTTCGGTTCTGTCAAGGGCGAAGTTAGTAGGGTGGGCAACAGCCGATCATAGTGAATTCACTCAGGGATTGATGGGGTCGCTGTTGCCCACCTTACGCTGCGGCTACGGGGATGGATGGGGATTAGCGGCCGATAATGCCTCGAATTCCCCTGAATACACCAATGCCTCGATTAATGGTGTCGAGTGTGCGGTTTACGTTATCGATGGTGTCTCGCTCATCGGGAGGTTGAGCGACGTAAACTTCACCAAGTTCGGGTGCGGGGGAGTTGTCTACTTGGACGCTGAGATAAATGCCTGCTTGGGGGGCAAGGCGCAAGAAGGTGCTGACGGGAATGGCATAGTTAAATCCAGTTTTAATCTGTCCTGCTACGGCCAAAGCTTCCGGGCTGAATCCTGCCTCTTGTAAGGATTCTATATTCTCTTTCTCCCCCATACCATGAATGCCGACAACACGACCGCCAGCATCTAAAACCGGGCCTCCACTCATACCGCCGCGAGTAACATTGGTATAGGTCATGCTATAGCCTAAGTGAGGTTCGGATAAGTAACCAGAAATACGGCCATCTGTAAATTGGCGAGTAGTTCCTCCTGTTTGTTGTCCAGAAGCTCCTGGTTTTGGCCAACCGGAAACAAAGACATCTTGACCTTCTGAGGTTTCGGCTGTGCCGAGTTTGGCGACTTGATACTCTTTGTCGCTGGTAAATTCAACCACAGCTAAATCAACACCAGGCAAGCGCTGAATCTTACTATAGTCAATTTCATAGGCCTGTTTATCGGAAGTAATTAAACCATATTCACCCTGCCCAGCAACGACATGATAGGCAGTGAGAACGGAGTAGGTATTACCGTTACGAGCAATAATAAATCCCGATCCATTCTCTCCATGTTTACTCTGAATGAGAACGGTGATTTCTCTGGCGATGTTGCTGACTTCGCGTCCGGTGAGGGAGTGCGCTGCTTGGGGAATGGTGATGACTAGGGCGGTGGCGATCGCCGTTCCGCCTAAAATAGCTTGAAGATGTTGGTATGTTCTCATGATGGTTTCTCCATAATATGAGGTCATTTGGTTTGATTTTTCGGTGGTGGGATGGTATACCGGGTTTTGGGGGGTGGTGGGGGCGGGTTTAGGGAAGGTAGGGTTGGGTGGCCTGGATTTGGGTATAACCCGCCCCTACGGGGTTTGATGGTGTTTTTGGCTGGGGTGGGGGCGGGTTTAGGGAAGGTATGGTTGGGTGTCTTGGATTTGGGTATAACCCGCCCCTACGGATGGTGTGCCGGATTTTTGGCATGGGTTCACCAATAGAGGGGTTGGGGTCTTTGCCTGGGATAGGGACGGGTGACACGATAGGTATCGATGGGAATACCCCAACTGGCTTGTAAGATTTGTTCTAACAAGGCTGGGGAGGGGGCAGTTCCGTCCTCGAAGACATAGACCCCGAAACCGGGATCGCGATTGGCTAAACGGCCGTTGATACCGAGCAATAAACCGCGATCGCTAAAAATCGGGCCGCCACTCATGCCGGATTCGATGCGGTTGGTATAGCCTAAACGATACCCTTGAGCTAGGGATTTATTCAGTACGAGGGAAACATTTCCCCAGGTTAAGCGAAAGGCATGTACCCCTAAATCAAAGGTGGTTTGCACCGTTCCCCAGTGATACATGGGAAATCCAGCCGCATAAACGGGTTCTCCAACGGTGGCTGGATAGGGACTCAAGGGGGCGACTTCATAGGGAAGGTGACTGGAAAAGCGGGCGATCGCCATATCTGCACCGCCCAACTGTTGGGGCGCTTCGAGCAGAGCATATCGCTGTCCATCGGCGGTGAGAATGGAGGGGCGATCGCTAAAGGCGAATACATGCCAGTTAGTCAATAGGGTATAAATATTGCCCTGGCGCTGCACCAGAATCCCGGAACCTGACGATCGCAAAGTTAAAATCCGAACTGAGGTCAATCGGGCTAACTGCTCCACATCCACGGGAACCGGGGCGATCTCCTGTGCGGTGACGGATGTCGTTAAGCGCGATGCGGCGATCGCTCCGAAAGCGGCGATCGTGCCTTTCCCCACCAGAGACAAAAACCTGCGTCGATTCTTCATCTGTACCCATCCCATTTTCCATAACATCAACCCCGTAGGGGCGGGTTATACCCAAATTTACGATACCCACAAATCAATAATATAAATCCGCCCCCATCCACGCGATCGCCCCATGGGGTGGGGCGGGTTTACCCAGGTTATCGGTGGGATTCCCAATGGGTTGGTTAACCCGCCCCTACAACCCATCAAACCCCGTAGGGGCGGGTTATACCCAAATCTACGACACCTGCAAATTAATGTCCTAAACCCGCCCCCATCTCACCGATCGCCCCATGGGGTGGGGCGGGTTTACAAAGGTTATCGGTGGGATTCCCAATGGGTTGGTTAACCCGCCCCTACCGTGGCATCGGCCAAAAAATGCGGCTCTACAATTCCCGCATTCCACCCGAATTGCTCGGAGGAGGAGCTACCGGTTGAGATGGGGCAACCGGTTGGCGACTGGGAGTCACCGGGTTAGAGGGTTGGGTAACGGGAGCAGCAGGAGCGCTATCATCGCCTAAACGATCGCGCACATCAATATAGGGAACTATAGATTGGGAACTCTCAAACAACGACGGGGTAGCGGCTTGCCCTTCGCGCCATGCCAACAAATTGTACAAAGTGGCGATCGGATCTTGACCCGCTTTCAGGGTATAAATCAGATTTTCGCAGCGTCCATTGATCTGACTCGCGGTGCAAATCACCCTCTGATTATTTATCCGTCCCACCGTGATAAATTGCAATTGGCGATTGCGGCGATAGGTTTCTAGACGAGAACTGACTTCCTGACAGCGACGCTCCGGAGTATACCCGGAATCAGAGAAGGCATCAGAAGTCCAATAGATCCAAGGTTCAACCCCTCCTTGCCGATTTTGGTACAGGGTAGCAGGCGCTCCGGAAGACATGGCACACCAGAATCCAGCTTCCCCAGGAGCCGGTTGTGCATTGCTTGATGGAGTGCCGATCGTTGCCGTAGACAGGGCGATCACTCCAGCAGTCAACAGTTGTATTACAGATAACTTTTTCATCTCGATCTTTTCTCATAAACACATACATTCATAGTAATCTTCTATGCTCAATTTGTCAGTAGCATTTAGGGGCATTTGGTAGCGTTCGGTGCAACTTAACAAAAGCTTAAAATCCTCTCAGGAACTCTCCTCAGCCTCCCGATCTTCCAAGTAGCGCTCTAGAGCGCCACAAATGTTATTTTTATGAATCTCTTCCCCAAAAACTACAGATAACTTTTTCCACAAACGAGCGCCAATCCTCTTCAGTTGCTCCTGACTTCTCGGTATCTCTTTACTCATTGTTTTGTAAGAGATGCCCCGTAGGCAGGCAGATAACACCTGTCGCTCAATATCCGTCAGGTGTTTTTGGGTTTGGCGATAAAGCTGGGCATCTGCAACCCGTAGCAGTTGTTTGGTGTTCATTCATCCCGAATTTGAGACCTTCTATAGATCTCTCAGGAAAATCTGGGTTATTTTATGCAGTATTGAGGAAAATTGTGATAAATCTTAAGATTTACAGACTTTTAAGTAAGGTTTTGTTACATTACCGATAGACTATAAGTTAGCAGTGGAGAGATGGGGAGACAAAGAGAAAAATAGGTATACAATCATTTTTAATTTTAAATTTTTAATTGATCTCATGCGTTTAGGTAAAGTTGTTAAATCGAATTCCCATTGTGATTATGTGGTGCAATTGGATGCCAAGGGTGAGTTCTTGCATCCACCAGCACCAGAGGATTATGGGTTTGGTTGTTTTGTCAAACTCGAAGAGATAAACGATCGCCATTGGGCGGTGGGTTTGGTGTATAATTCCCAATTGTTTAATCCCCAATTTCTCAACACCGGCCCTCGGTTATCCAACGATCCCGATCCCTTATTTACACCAGATTTGATTGTGGAAACACGGGTGTTACTGAGTACAATTTTGATTGGGGAATTGATGCCAGGGGGCGATCGCCTTTACGGAGAGCAAGGTATCCCTAGGGTCGTAGTTCCCGTCAATACCCCAGTGTTTAAAATGAGTCCCCAAGAAATTCACCAGTTTCACCTAAACGCCCAAGGTCGCCCCCATTTAGGCTACTATGCCCATGTCCTACGCAGTGGGGGCATATTTGCCTCCCAGTTGGTGCAACAAGTGATTGGGGAACTCATTGAGCAAAATCTATTTTCGGGAGCCGATCAAAGGGCACTAGAAATCCTCCGCAAGGAATTAGCCTGGAAGAATACCCTAGGCTCGATTAAAGGTTAAAATGAATCTTGAGTGGGACGAAGAGCTTAACGGTTTTTAATTAGGGTAAGCAAAACCAATAAGGTCATGTGAGTATCTATCTAGAAAGGCGATATCAGTAGGAGCAAAAAATGCCCCTACTATGTATTTTTAATGACTTGACTATCCTAAAAGTGCTTTATAATATAGCCTATTAAATAATAGTCTACTCCTTTAGCCCTAACCTATGACAACCTTTTCTCTTTCCGGATATGAAGCGGGTGTTCAAATCCATAATGGGAGAAATTCCCAGGTTTATCGTGCCCAACGAGTAAAAGATGGTTGCAGTGTTATCATCAAAGTTTTAAATGCCAATTATCCCACACCAGAACAACTGAAGTGCTATAGACAGGAATATCATCTCACATCTGGTCTTGATCTACCTAATGTGATTCAAGCCTATAGTTTAGAAGAGCAGTATAGAACTCTAGCCATTGTTTTTGAAGACTTTGGGGCTATTTCTCTGAAAGAATGGTTGAATGCTCATGGGGAAGGATTGAAAATTGAGGATTTTTTACCTTTAGCGATAAAAATTGCAGATGCTCTAGGACAACTCCATAGTCAGAATATCATTCATAAAGATATTAATCCTAGCAATATTGCCCTGAATCCAGAAACTCTAGAATTGAAAATTATTGACTTGGGACTAGCGACGCAATTAAGCCAAGAAAATCCATCTTTACAGTCTGCAAATACGCTAGAGGGTACGCTCCTTTATATTTCTCCAGAGCAGACGGGGAGAATGAATCGGGCTTTGGATTATCGCACAGATTTTTATTCGTTGGGGGTAACTTTTTATGAAATGCTGATGGGAAAGTTGCCCTTTAAGAGTGATGATTCTATGGAGTTGGTTCACGCTCATTTAGCCCAGTATCCCCAAAGTTTAGAGGGGGAGGGGGTAGAAAAGAATATTCCGGCTGTGTTGGCAGATCTGGTGTTAAAATTGATGGCAAAAAATGCAGAGGAACGCTATCAAAGTGCTTGGGGACTGAAGGCAGATTTAGAGCAATGTTGGAGACAGTGGCAAGAAACGGGTTGTATTGCTTCGTTTGTGTTAGGAACTCAGGATTATTCCCATCGCTTGCAGATCCCGCAAAAATTATACGGTCGAGAGAGGGAAATTGTGACTCTGCTGGGGGTGTTTGATCGGGTAGCATCTCCGGCAGAAAATGCGGTAGCTCAGGGGGCTGAAGTGGTGTTGGTGCGGGGATATTCCGGAATTGGGAAGTCGGCTTTGGTGCGATCGCTCTATAAACCCATTACCCAGAAGCGCGGTTATTTTATTTCCGGGAAATTTGACCAGTTTCAGCGTAATATTCCCTATTCCGCTCTGGTGGATGCGTTTGCAGGGTTAGTGAAGCAACTGCTGGGAGAATCGGATGAGAGTTTGCAACAATGGAAAGACTCCCTGCTGCAAGCTTTGGGGAATAATGGACAGGTGATTGTGGATGTGATTCCCGATCTAGAGCGGATTATTGGGGCGCAACCTCCTATTCCCCAATTAGGGGGAACGGAGGCTCAAAACCGATTTAATTTGGTGTTTCAAGATTTTGTCAAGGTGTTTTGTCGTGCAGAGCATCCTTTAGCGATCTTTCTGGATGATATGCAATGGGCTGATTCGGCGACATTGCACTTGCTGGAAATTCTCCTAGCCAATACTCAAATTCGGTATTTTTTGCCCATTTTAGCCTATCGGGATAATGAGGTATTTGAAGGGCATCCTTTTAATATCACCCTGGGGCAACTTCAGCGCCAAAATGTGAGGATTGAAGCCATTACTTTAACTCCCTTATCTCAAGAAAAAGTTGAAGAATTAATTGGCGATACCTTGTATGAAAAGCGGGAAGCCGTCAGCCATTTAGCTCAACTCATTATTCGCAAAACGGGAGGTAATCCGTTTTTCGTCAATCAGTTTCTGAAAACCTTGTATAACGAGGGTTTGCTAGAGTTTAATCGCGATCGCCGAAAATGGCAATGGAATCTGCAAGCGATCGAAACCATGGGATTCTCCGATAATGTGGTGGAACTCATGCTAAGACAGTTACAAAAATTACCGAAAACGGTGCAGGCTGTCCTCTCAACCGCCGCCTATTTAGGGACAGAATTTGATTTACAGACCCTCTCCTGGGTTCAAGAGCGAACTGCAAAAGAAGTGTTCCCTCACCTAAAAATTGCCCTAGACCAAGAATTAATCATGGGGCAATCTAACCTGGATGAAAATTTGCTCATTCAAGCCTATAAATTTTCCCATGACCGCATTCAACAAGCGGCCTATGCTCTGATTCCAGAAGTGGAAAAAGCCCAGACCCATTATCATATTGGCCAAAGACTGTTAGACCATATTCCCCCAGAGTCTAGAATCAATCATATTTTTCAACTGGTGAATCAACTCAACTATGGAACTGGCTTAATTACTGAACCAAAAGAACGAGATCAATTCGTCCATCTCAATTTATTAGCCAGTCGGAAAGCCAAGGATAATAATGCCTATGAAACAGCTCTAGAGTATGTGAGAACGGGTCTATCTTTGTTAGGTGAAACCGCTTGGACAGAGAGCTATGATCTGGCGCTGGAGTTTAATGAATTAGGAGCAGAATTAACCTTTCTCTCCAGTGACTTTGAGTTAATGAATCAGTTTATCGATACGGTCATTGATCAAGCCCATTCTTTATCCGAACAGGTTAATGTTTATCGGATTAAATTTCAGTATTATAACATTCAAGGACAAGCCACAGAAGCGATCGCCATTGCCCAAGAGTTTTTAGCACAATTTGGCGTGACTTTCCCAGAACACCCAACCCCCCAAGATACGGATAACATTGTTGGCGAAATCAAAGCCTTAATTGGCGATCGCCAAATTGCTGACTTAGTGGATCTGCCTCTCATGAGCGATCCTGAACAAATCGCCATCATTGAAACGATCAATAGCATTATCCCAGCCGCCTATCTTTCCGGATCTTTATTGTATCCTTTATTTGTATCTTTAGGCGTTAAATTATCGATTCAATACGGCAATACCTCTGCTTCTGCTCATATCTACTCTTGCTATGGAATTGTCTCTTGTAATCTCCTCTCGGATATTGATACCGGTGTAAAATTTGGTCGTTTGTCCCTAGAAGTTATCTCGAAACTGAATATTAAAGCCGTTGAACCATTAGCCTTGCATGTCGTCATGTTTTTCCTCGTTCATCGTCAATTTCATATTCGAGAAACCATAGCCCCTTCCCATGATGGCTATCGTATTGGTCTAGAAGTCGGTACATTAGAGTTTGCCGGATATAACGCCCATGCAGTTTGTTTTCAAGCCTTTTGGTGCAGTCAACCCCTTGTCTCTTTAGAAGAGGATGTGCGGATATACTATAATGGGTTAATTCAAATCAATCAATTAGCAGCAAGTGATTGGTGTCGCAGTTGTTTGCAATGTATAGTAAATTTACTAGAGAAGGAATTATACCCCACAATTTTATCTGAAGATGTATCAACCGAAGAGCAGTTTATATCGGCGATGACTTCGGTCAATAATTCCCTGGGATTATATGTTTTTTGTCTCTACAAAATGTTTTTATGTTACCTATTTGGAGAACTAAAAATAGCCCATAGCTATGCTGAAAAGGTCAAAACATATCTGCGGACTTCTCCCGGATTAATTGCTGAACCGGTACTCTATTTATATGATTCTTTGATTCTTCTTGGTCAAGTGAGTGACTCCTTAGAAGACGATACTCTTATTTTACAGCGAGTGGAAGACAATCAACGGAATTTACAACAGTATTGGGCAGATTATGCCCCCATGAATCATCAGCATAAAGTGGATTTAGTGGCAGCAGAGAAACACCGAGTTTTAGGCAGAAGAGTTGATGCTCTCGAAGCCTACGATCGCGCGATCGCAGGAGCAAAAGAACATGGTTTCTTACAAGAAATGGCTCTAGCGAACGAACTCGCAGCTAAATTTGCCCTAGACTGGGGCAAAGAAAAAATGGCGGCTGGCTACATGCAAGAAGCCTATTATGGTTATGCTCAATGGGGAGCGCAAGCCAAAACCACTCACCTCAAAGAGCAATATCCCCAACTGCTTGCTTCCGTTGCCAAAAGTTCGAGTCGCCCAATCAGTAATGAAACCCTTAGCCATACATCATCAAGCAGTTCTCATAATCTCGATCTGAAAACAGTGATGAAAGCCTCTCAAGTGATTTCTGAGGAAATTTCCTTAGATGCCTTACTCTCAAAACTGATGCGTATTTTGATTGAAAATGCGGGAGCTGACGAAGGAATTTTAATTTTAAACACTGATGAAAATTGGGAAGTAACTGCTGAATATAAAAACAATGCTTGTAATGTCATAGCCAGAAATTTAATAGAAGTAACTAACCTACCTCAAGCGATTATTAATACAGTCAAACGAACACAAAAATCCCTATTAATTGATGATCTGGAAGAAGATCATCCCTTCACAACTGACCCCTATTTACGAAAAAAGCCACCAAAAAGCCTGTTTTGTACTCCAATTCTCAACCAAGGTCAATTAATGGGTATTCTCTACCTAGAAAATCATCTGGCAGTGAATGCCTTTACCCCAGACCGGATCGAAGTTCTCAGCTTGCTGACGACTCAAGCGGCGATTTCAATTAATAATGCTCGGTTCTATCAAACCTTAGAAGATAAGGTGGCTCAGAGAACTTCAGAATTGGCAGAAAAAACAGCTCAACTAGCAACAGCCAATGAAGAAATCACCCAACTCAATGAAAGACTCAAAGCAGAAAATTTGCGTTTAGGTGCAGAACTCGATATTGCCCGCAGAGTCCAAGAAATGATCCTACCCAAAGCAGAAGAACTGCGAGGGATTCCCCGCTTAGATATCGCTGGGTACATGGCTCCAGCCGATGAAGTGGGAGGAGATTACTATGATGTGTTAATCGAAGATGATGTCACCACTATTGGGATTGGGGATGTTACCGGTCATGGTCTGGAAAGTGGGTTAGTGATGATGATGGCTCAAACGGTAATCCGGGCAATGAAGGAAGTGCAAGAAAAAGACCCCGTGAGATTTTTAAATACGGTGAATCGGACGGTGTACAAAAACTTGCAACGGATGGAAGTAGACCGGCAATTGACCTTAGCTATTCTCAATTATACAGAAGGATATTTAACGATTAGCGGACAACATGAAGAGGTGTTAGTAGTGCGTGGCGATGGCAACTTAGAAATGGTCGATACGATGGATTTGGGGATGACAGTGGGGTTAATTGATGATATTGCTGAGTTTGTGTCTCAAGTGACGGTGAAACTGGAACCAGGAGATGGCATAGTTTTGTATACGGATGGGATTCCGGAAGCAGAAAATGAAGCCGGTCAACTCTACGGATTAGAGCGATTATGTGAGGTCATTCAAGAGCATTGGTCTCAGTCGGCTCAAGATATTCAAGAGGCGGTTATTGGTGATGTGCAAGGGTTTATTGGGAATCATAAAATATTTGATGATATTACTTTGTTGATTTTGAAGGAACAAAGTAATATCTTGAGTCAAGAAGTGGCATAATTAAGTACGGATCAATGAGTCTTTTGGGCGATCGAACGGGATTTCGGAGTAATTATGCTGAACTTAGCGGGTTATCAAGCAGATGAGCTGGTCTATGATGGCAGCCGTACCTTAGTCTATCGCGGAGTCCGAAATAGCGATCGCCAGCCAGCAATCATCAAAGTGTTAAGCAATCCCAACCCCAGCTTTAAGGAATTAGTACAGTTCCGTAACCAGTATGTCATTGCTCGTGAGCTAGAGCATCCCAACATTGTGAAACCCTTGGCATTAGAACGCTATGGCAATGGCTATGCTTTAATTATGCCTGATTCAGGGGCGATCGCTCTGTCCCAGTATTGCCACTCATTGAAACCTTCACCCAAAGACGTTTTTATTCTTAGCATTCAACTGACAGAAGCCCTACATTATTTAAGCAGACAACGGATCATTCACAAAGATATCAAACCCGCCAACATTATCATTCACCCAGAAAACCATCACATTCAACTGATTGATTTTAGTATTTCTACTCAGCTCCCCAAAGAACAACAACAACTCCTCAGTCCCAACGTCCTCGAAGGAAGTCTATCTTACATATCCCCAGAACAAACCGGACGCATGAACCGGGGAATTGACTACCGTACCGACTTCTATTCCCTTGGAATCACCTTATACGAACTGCTGACTGGTCAACTACCTTTTATCAGTGATGACCCCATCGAAGTAGTCCATAAGCATATTGCCCAAATCCCCCAATTTCCTACAGATAGCAATGTTCCTCTCATTCTGCAACAGATCGTCTTGAAACTGATCAGCAAAAATGCAGAAGACCGCTATCAAAGCGCCTTGGGGTTAAAATATGACTTAGAGAGATGCTTACAGCAGCTAGAAACCACGGGAGAGCTAGTTTTATTTACTCTGGGACAAGAAGATCGCAGCGATCGCTTTATTATCCCCGAAAAACTTTACGGAAGAGAAGCTCAAGTGCAAACCATCCTGCAAGCCTTTGACCGTGTAGCAGAAGGGCAAACCGAAATGATGCTAGTCGCCGGATTTTCCGGTATTGGCAAAACCGCAGTCATCAACGAAGTCCACAAACCCATCGTCAAAAAAAGAGGCTACTTTATTAAAGGCAAATATGACCAATTCAATCGCAACATTCCCTTTTCCGCCTTTGTGCAAGCCTTTAGAGAACTCATGGGTCAACTCTTAGGAGAACCCGATCAAGAATTAGAGAAATGGAAACAGAAAATCCTACAAGCATTAGGAGATAACGCCCAAGTCGTGATCGAAGTGGTTCCCGAATTAGAAAAAATCATCGGCCCCCAACCCCCCGCACCAGAACTCGAAGGTAATGCCGCACAAAATCGGTTTAATTTTATCTTTGAAAAATTTGTCCATGTGTTCACCACACCAGAACATCCCTTAGTCATATTTTTAGATGATTTACAATGGGCAGACTCTGCCTCATTAAATCTATTAAAGCTACTCATGGATGATACCAACACTGGCTATTTACTCATCCTAGGAGCCTATCGAGATAATGAAGTCTTTCCCTCTCATCCTTTAATGTTGCAATTGGAGAAAATTCAAAAAGAAAAAGCCATTATTTCTACCATCACCCTAGACCCCTTAGCCTCTCACCATATCAATAAACTGATTGCCGATACCCTCAATAATTCATTAGAAAAAGTAGAACCTTTAACCCATTTAGTCTATCAAAGTGCCCAAGGTAATCCCTTCTTTACCACTCAATTTATCAAAGGACTATACAACGAAAATCTGCTTCGATTGGATCAAGTTTCAGGAGACTGGACTTGGGATCTAACCGAAATTTATAATACAACCTTGCCCGATAATGTTGTTGATTTTATGGCAAGACGCTTACAGAAATTTCCACAAGCAACACAAGAAGTCTTAAAATTAGCCGCTTGTATTGGCAATAAATTTGACTTAGAAAACTTATCAGTAGTCTGCGAACAGACCAAAGAAGAAGTTGCTGATTATTTGTGGTATGCTCTGCAAGAAGGTTTGGTTTTACCCGTCAACGAAAGCTATAAATTTTTCCAAAAATTAACTGAGAATGAAAACGAAACGATTCCCATTATTTCTGTAAGCTATAGTTTCCTACATGACCGAGTTCAACAAGCGGCTTATTCTCTAATTGCTGAAGACAAAAGACAGGAGATTCATCTAAAAATTGGTCGTCAACTGTTGCACAACTTAAGGGACGAAGAAAAAGAAGATCAATTTTTTAATATCGTTAACCACCTGAATGAAGCGCGAGACTTAATTACCGATCCCAACGAGCGCAAAGCAATTGCCCAACTCAACCTGCAAGCAAGCAAAAAAGCAAAATTATCTGTGGCTTACGAAGCCAGTCTTTCTTACTGCTATGAAGGGCAAAAATTATTAGATGAAAAAGCTTGGGAAACGGATTATAATTTCCAGTTTTCGTTAGCCCTAGCAACCCTTGAAAGTGAGCATCTTAATCACAATTTAGAGGCAGCCAGAATCCTCTGTAAAAAAATACTGCCGAAGGTTGAAAGCGTAGTTGATCGCGCCAAAATAAATGCCTTTGAAATCCTGTTTGAAATTAATCAAAATAAAATGTATGAGGCTATTGATATTGCTCGACAAGCTCTCATTCCTCTAGGGATTAATTTACCTACAGATCCAGAAGAGATCAAAGCTGATGTTGAATCTCTTCGTAAGCAGGTTGAATTAGCAATCGAAGAAATTGCCAATCTAGAGCATCTCCCCATACTTGAGGATGAAGAAAAATTAACAGCGATCCAGATTCTGATGAATATGGCATCTGCGGCCTATATTTCCCAACCCAACCTCTATCCCTTGATTATTCTTCATGGAATTCGATACTTTATCCACTATGGACAAGCTCCAGTAGCGGCTCCATTCTATAGTTGGCATGGCAGTGTATTGTGTGGAGTATATGATGAGATTGAAGCGGGATATGCGTTTGGCAAGCTCTCTTTAAGAGTGCTTGAGAAACTCAACGCACGGGAATTTGAAACCAAGGCTAGAAATATGATGAATGTTTTTATTCGACCTTGGAAAGAACCGCTTATAAATGCTGTGGATGATTTTATTGAGGTGGTTAAAAGTGGGTTTGAAAATGGCGATCTAGAATTTGGTTTTTATGGAGCAACTCACCGCTCTAATTATTTTTATTTTAGTGGTGGAGTGTTGACAGAAGTCCGGAAAATGCATCAGCAATATTTTCCCGCAATTGTTAAAGCAAAATATGAGTTTCAGAAAAGTTTCTTCCTGATGTATGGACAGATTATTTCTAATCTGCTAGGGGAAAATGAAACGCCAGAAATCCTTGCAGGCTCTATATTTGATAGAGAGTTGTATCTAGAAGAGTGGGAAAAAAATAATATTCATTTAGCATACTGCTTTTATGAGGCTCAAACCCGACTCTTCTATTGGTTTGAAGATTATCCTAGGGCGTTAGAAGTAGGCGAAAAAGCTTGTAAAAATAGAGGGGCAGCCCTTTCTATGCCTTATGTTTCTGAGAATCTATTTTATTACAGTTTAGTATTGTTATCTCAGCAAAGTTTAACAGAACAGCAGTGGAAAATCCTAGAAGATGATCGGCGCAAGTTGCAAATGTGGGCTGGGTTTGCACCGATGAATTTTCAGCATAAATGCGATCTCATTGAAGCGGAAAAGTGTCGGATTTTAGGGAAATTATTTGAAGCAGCAGAACTCTACGATCGCGCGATCGCCGGAGCTAAAGAAAATAAATTTCTCCAAGAAGAAGCTTTAGCCAATGAGTTGGCAGCTAAATTTTACCTCAACTGGGGTAAAGAAAAAGTAGCTGCCGGTTATATGCAACAAGCTTATTATGTTTATGCCCAATGGGGAGCTAAAGCGAAAACTGACTATCTCGCAGCCAAATATCCCCAACTTCTTGCTCCCATTATTAATCGTTCCATCCAAGCATCTGAACAGAAAACTCTGACGAGTACCTCTACAGGCAGCTCTAATATACTGGATCTGACCAGTGTGATCAAAGCATCTCAAGTGCTATCAGAAGAAATTTCTCTGAGTAGTTTACTCTCTAAGTTAATGCATATTCTGATTGAAAATGCAGGAGCGACTCAAGGAGTTTTAATTTTAAATAATGCTGGTACTTGGGAAATCATGGCTCAGTATCTTCAGGGGAATTGTAATCTATCTATTGTTCCTCTTGAGCAGGTTGAGGATTTACCCCAAAGTGTGATTAATTGGGTTAAACGGACAAAAGAAATTGTGCTGATCAATAATATCTCAAATCATCATGCATTGAGTACGGATTCATACTTATTGCAGCAGCCGACCCAAAGTTTAGTCTGTACTCCAATTCTCAATCAAGGTCAGTTGGTTGGTATTCTATACCTGCAAAATGATCTGACTTCAGATGCCTTTACTCCAGACCGAATTAAGGTGCTAAATCTGCTGATGACTCAAGCGGCAATTTCGATCAATAATGCTCGATTTTATCAAACCCTAGAAGAGACAGTAGCGCGACGCACGGCTGAACTGGCAACTGCCAATGCAGAAATCATGCAACTGAATGAAAAATTGAAGGCAGAAAATCTGCGTTTGGGGGCAGAATTAGACATCGCTCGCAAAGTGCAGCAGATGATTTTACCGAGACCGGAAGAACTTGAAAAAATACCCACCTTGGATATTTCTGGATACATGGCTCCTGCTGATGAAATTGGTGGAGATTATTATGATGTATTGGTCGAAGATGGGATCGCCACTATTGGGATTGGGGATGTCACGGGTCATGGGTTAGAAAGTGGGTTGGTGATGATGATGGCTCAAACTGTAATCCGAGCGATGAAGGAAGTGCAGGAAAACGATCCAGTCCGATTTTTGAATACGGTCAATAGTACCCTCTATAAAAATGTGGAACGGATGCAAGTAGACCGACAATTGACTTTAGCCATACTCAATTATACCCAGGGTTATTTAACGATTAGCGGACAACATGAAGAAGTGTTAGTGGTGCGTGCTGATGGAACATTAGAAAGTATTGATACGATGGAGTTGGGAATGACGGTGGGCTTGGTTAATGATATTGCTGATTTTATTTCTCAAGTGACGGTGAAACTGGAAATGGGAGATGGGGTGGTTCTGTATACAGATGGCATTCCGGAAGCCCAAAATGAAGCAGGTGAGTTCTATGGATTAAAACGATTATGTAAGGTGATTCAACAACATTGGCATCAATCGGCTCAACAGATTCAAGAGGCGGTGATTGCTGATTTGCAAAGGTTTATTAGAAACCATAAAGTGTTTGATGATATTACTTTGTTAGTTCTGAAAGAAAAAAATTAACCCTTACTAATTACTAATTTTTATGATACTCAGCTCACCTAATTATGAAGAAATGGCACTGATCTATACAGGAAGCCAAAACCTAGTGTATCGAGGAGTCCGAAAGAGCGATCGCCAGCCAGTTGTGATTAAAGTCTTACGCCATGCCAACCCTAGCTTTAATGAATTAGTCCAGTTCCGCAATGAGTATGCGATCGCTCGCAAGCTACAACATCCCCACATTATACAACCCCTAGACCTAGAACGCTATGGTAACGGATATGCACTCATTATGCCAGATTCGGGAAGCCTCTCCCTCGCCGAGTATGGACATTCATATCAACTTTCTGTACCAGAAATCCTCACTCTCGTGATTCAATTGACAGAAGCCCTCCATTACTTAAGCGGAAAACGAATTATCCACAAAGATATCAAACCCGCTAATATCATTATTCAGCCAGAAATTCATCAAATTCAACTCATCGATTTTAGTATTTCCAGCTTATTACCCAAAGAAGAACAACAACTCCTCAGTCCTAATGTTCTCGAAGGAAGTCTCTCTTATATTTCTCCCGAACAAACCGGACGGATGAATCGCGGAATTGACTACCGTACCGACTTCTATTCCCTAGGAGTGACCCTATTTGAGCTACTCACCGGTCAACTGCCCTTCACCAGTAATGACCCCATGGAATTAGTTCACAGTCATATTGCCCAAATTGCCCAATTTCCTGGGGAAACAAACGTCCCTGAAATGGTGCAAGCAATCGTGCTAAAACTGATGGCCAAAAATGCCGAAGACCGTTATCAAAGCGCCCTAGGATTAAAGCACGACCTAGAACAGTGTTTAGATCGATTAGAAACCACAGGAGCGATCGCCAGTTTTCTTCTAGGGCAAGAAGATCGGAGCGATCGCTTTATCATTCCTGAAAAGCTCTACGGCAGAAAAAATCAAGTAGAAACCCTACTCAAAGCTTTTGATCGAGTAGCAGAAAATCAGACAGAAATGATGCTCGTGGCCGGATTTTCTGGCATCGGCAAAACCGCAGTCATCAACGAAGTTCACAAACCCATTGTCAAAAAAAGAGGCTACTTTATCAAAGGCAAATATGACCAATTCAATCGCAACATTCCCTTTTCCGCCTTTGTGCAAGCCTTTAGAGGATTAATGGGTCAACTCTTAGGAGAATCTGATCAAGAATTAGAAAAATGGAAACAGAAAATCCTACAAGCATTAGGAGATAACGCCCAAGTCGTGATCGAAGTGGTTCCCGAATTAGAAAAAATCATCGGCCCCCAACCCCCTGCACCAGAACTCGAAGGTAATGCCGCACAAAATCGGTTTAATTCACTTTTTCAAAAATTCATTTCTATATTTGCTACCCAAGACCATCCCCTGGTTATATTTCTGGATGATTTACAATGGGCAGATTCTGCTTCACTCAATTTGATGGAAGTCTTGATGTCTAATCCTAATACTGGATATCTATTACTCCTGGGAGCCTATCGAGATAATGAAGTATTTCCTACACACCCCTTAATTTTATCTCTAGAAGAATTAGCACAAAATAAAGCATTAATTTCTACAATAACCTTAGAGCCATTATTTGTTGATCACATTAATAGATTGATAGCAGATACTCTATTTTTAAGTGAAAATAGAGTTCAAGAACTTACTCACTTTATTTATAAACAAACCAAAGGAAATCCTTTTTTTACTACTCAATTTCTTAAGGGATTGTATGAAGATAAATTTGTAAAATTTAATTTTGATTTAGGCAATTGGCAATGGGATTTAAGTGAAATCAATAAAGCTTCTTTATCCAATGATGTTGTCAAGTTTATGGCTAATCGGTTGCGTAACTTACCAGAACATACGCAGACTATGCTAAAATTAGCCGCTTGTATTGGCAATCAATTCGATCTGGAAACCTTATCCATTGTCTGTGAAAAATCCACACAACAGGTAGCAACCGATCTTTGGGAAGCTCTAGAAGAAGGTTTGGTTTTACCCATTAGTGAAAACTATAAATTCTTTCAAAAATTTAATTTCCAAGAAGAATTAGATGAGCAGATGTTATGGGTAGGCTATCGGTTTTTACACGATCGCGTTCAACAAGCTGCTTATTCTTTGATTGCAGAAGATCAAAAAAAAGTTACACACTTAAAAATCGGTCAGCAATTATTACATAATTTAACAGAAGAAGAGCAAGAAGATCAACTTTTTACCATAGTCAATCACCTCAATCAAGCGCGAGAACTGATTATAGAAAAAAGTGAACGAGAAATGTTAGCTAACTTAAATTTAAAAGCAAGTAAGAAAGCCAAAAATGCGGTTGCTTATGAAGCCAGTCGAGGCTATTGTTATGAAGGAAAAAAGTTTCTGGATGAACAAAGTTGGGAAACAAATTATGATTTGCGATTTGATTTAGCCATAGCGACCATTCAAGCTGAACATCTTAATTATAACTTAAAAAAAGCTACAGAACTCTGTCAATCTGCTTTACAAAAAGCGAAGACTTTATTGCATAAAACTCATATCCATGAATTTGAAATTATATTTAAAATTAATGACAATAAACTCAATGAATCAATTGCTCTAGCTCGCCAAGTCCTTATTCCCCTTGGCATCACGTTACCAACTGATCCACAACAAGTTAAAAATGAAACTGACATACTTCGTAAAGCTGTTGAAATCCCTACAGAAGAAATTGCTAGATTAGAACATCTTCCTGTAATTAGCAATCAGGAAAAAAAAGCAGTGATTAGTATTATGATGAATACCGGATCTGCGGCTTATATTGCCCAGCCCACTCTCTATCCCCTCATGATTCTTCATAGCGTCCAATACTGTATGGAATATGGTAATTCCGATCTTGCTGCACCTGCATACACTTGGCATGGAAGTATTTTATGTGGCATTCACGATAATATTGAAGATGGATATGAATTTGGATTGCTCTCATTAAAACTGATCGATAAATTCAATGCACGATCCTTTGAAACCAAGGTACGAAATATGTTTAATTTGTTTATTCGGCCTTGGAAAGAACATCTGAAGAATGCTGTCGAAGATTACCCGAAAGCAGTTCAAAGTGGATTTGAGAATGGGGATATCGAATATGGATGCTATGCCTCCGCTCACCTATGTAATTATCTCTTCTACACTGGCGCTCCATTAGAAACTGTTATTCAAGCTCATCAACGGTACTTGCCCCCCGTTATTAAGGCTCAATATTACTACCAGGAAAATGCCATTCGTATTTATCAACAAGCGGTTGCTAACTTGCTCGGAGAAAATGATGATCCGAAATATCTTCAAGGCGAACACTTAGATTCAAAAAGTAATTTACCGGTATGGATCGAAAAAAACATTGCTCTTTTAGTTTTCTCATTTTATGAAGCTCAAACTCGATTATTCTATTTGTTTGACGATCAAATACAGGCTCTAGAAGTAGCTCAAAAAGGTTGGCAGTATTACGAGGCAGCTGTATCAACAACTTATTTATCTGAGTATGTATTTTACTATAGCCTAGTTATTTTAGCTCAAGATGAGTTAAATACAGAGCAGGAAGAGTGGTTAGAAACCTATGAGCAAAAGCTAAAAATATGGGCTGAATTTGCACCGATGAATTTCCAACATAAATATGACTTAGTACAAGCAGAAAAAAGTCGTGTTTTCAATCGAAAAATTGAAGCAATGGAACTCTACGATCGCGCCATTGCCGGAGCTAAAGAACATGGTTTTTTACACGAAGAAGCTCTGAGTAATGAACGCGCAGCTAAATTTTATCTTAACTGGGGTAGAGAAAAAGTAGCCGCAAGTTATATACAAGAAGCCTACTATGGCTATGCTCAATGGGGAGCCAAAGCAAAAACCGACGATCTGGAAAATCAATATCCCCAACTGCTCTCTGCTATTCTTAGTAGTTCCAGCCAACCCAGGAAAAACGAAACTCTAAAAAGTACATCTACAGGAACTTCGGATTTCCTGGATCTAACCAGTGTAATTAAGGCTTCTCAAGTTCTCTCGGAAGAAATATCACTCAATAGTTTACTCTCTAAGTTAATGCATATTGTGATTGAAAATGCGGGAGCGGATTGGGGTAGTTTAATTTTGAATAATTCTGGGAATTGGGAAATTACAGCCCAGTATACTGAAGGAAATGTTCAAGTTTTAAGTATTCCCTTAGAAGAAGGACGAAAGCTACCCAAAAGTTTGATTAACTGGGTAAAACGAACTGAAGAAACGGTACTAATTAACCATAGTGAAGAAGAGCATTCATTTAGTCTGGATACTTACTTCTTGGAACAAAAACCCCAAAGTTTGGTTTGTTCACCGATTCTCAATCAAGGTCAATTAATGGGTATTCTTTACCTAGAAAATTGTCTGACTTCAGATGCCTTTACCCCAGACCGAATGAAAGTTCTAAATGTGCTGATGACTCAAGCGGCGATTTCGATTAATAATGCTCGATTTTATCAAACTCTGGAGGATACGGTAGCCCGACGGACGGCTCAACTAGCAACAGCCAATGAAGAAATCACCCAACTCAATGAAAGACTCAAAGCAGAAAATTTGCGTTTAGGTGCAGAACTCGATATTGCCCGCAGAGTCCAAGAAATGATCCTACCCAAAGCAGAAGAACTGCGAGGGATTCCCCGCTTAGATATCGCTGGGTACATGGCTCCAGCCGATGAAGTGGGAGGAGATTACTATGATGTGTTAATCGAAGATGATGTCACCACTATTGGGATTGGGGATGTTACCGGTCATGGTCTGGAAAGTGGGTTAGTGATGATGATGGCTCAAACGGTAATCCGGGCAATGAAGGAAGTGCAAGAAAAAGACCCCGTGAGATTTTTAAATACGGTGAATCGGACGGTGTACAAAAACCTGAAACGGATGGAAGTAGACCGGCAATTGACCTTAGCTATTCTCAATTATACGAAAGGCTATTTAACGATTAGCGGACAACATGAAGAGGTGTTAGTGGTGCGTGGCGATGGTAACTTAGAAATGGTCGATACGATGGATTTGGGGATGACAGTGGGGTTAATTGATGATATTGCTGATTTTATCTCTCAAGTGACGGTGAAACTGGAACCAGGAGATGGCATAGTTCTGTATACGGATGGGATTCCGGAAGCAGAAAATGAAGCCGGTCAACTCTACGGATTAGAGCGATTATGTGAGGTCATTCAAGAGCATTGGTCTCAGTCGGCTCAAGATATTCAAGAGGCGGTTATTGGTGATGTGCAAGGGTTTATTGGGAATCATAAAATATTTGATGATATTACTTTGTTGGTTTTGAAGGAACAAAGTAATCAAGGCAAAAATTCATTCTATAATTAAGAGAATTTCTGATTTTTAATTGATTATGGTGCGCTTTAAGCTGTGGCAATGGGTCATTTTAATTACCCCGATCGCCTCCATCCTCATTTTACTGCTCCTCGCTGCTGCATGGCAGATCCACACCTGGGGTATAAGTTGGATCTGGGCAGTCTTTATTCTGGTCTTCCTAGGATGGCGCTGGTTGTTGGTGCTGTGGACGCGCCCCATGGTGGAGCAGCTCGAAGCCGCCGTTGCCGCAGTCAGTGCGGATATGGACGCAGTGACGGCAGAAACCCAATCAGCCATCGGCAATGCGGAAATCGGAGCAAAAATTGAGACTCAGTTGGAGAAGATTCTCAAGGAGTCAAAAGGCGATCGCCCCCTTTGGCAAGATCAAACCGCCTTTTTCCAACGCTGTCAAGCCGTGGTGGTCTGTGTAGCCGAAGCTTATGGCCAGAATGCCCAATATCCCCTGCTCAATATCTACATCCCCCAAGCCTACGGGTTAATTCAAGGCACAGTGGAGGATGTGGGACGGGCCATTACCCAACTCTCCCCCGTTCTCAATCAAGTGACCGTTGGCCAAGCCTATCAAGCCTATGAAATGTATCGCCAGTTAGAACCCTCGGCGCGTAAAGTGCTACAGGTTTGGGATTGGGCCCAATGGTTGCTCAATCCGGCCGCAGCCGTAGCGAAACGAGCAACAAAGAAGTGGGGCAATCAAGCAACTCAGGAATTATTGGTAAACTTGGGTCAAATGTTACGGGAGTCGGCTCTGCGGAATCTCTGTCGCCAGGCGATCGCCCTCTACGGTAACATCACCCCCCCGGAACTCAATGTTTCCGCCTCCGAATTAACCCTACCCAAAGCCAAAACCGAAACCCTCCGCGCCATTATTGCTAAAGCCTCTCCAGAGGAACAGGTCGAGCAACAACCCCTCAATCTGCTCTTAGTCGGACGGACAGGGGCGGGTAAAAGTAGCCTGATTAACACCTTATTTCAAGCAGAACAGGCGGAAGTCGATGTTTTGCCCAGCACGGACAAAATTCAGAATTATCACTGGCAGGGAGCCAATGGCGAGGGGTTGAATCTGTGGGATACTCCCGGTTACGAACAGGTGAACCGGGCAGACTTGGCGGAGCAGGTGTTGGAATTTGGCGCTAAAGCCGATTTAGTCTTATTGGTGACTCCTGCCCTCGATCCCGCCTTGCAAATGGATGTGACGTTCCTGAAGCAACTGCGGGAAGCGAATGGGGAGTTACCCGTGATTACCTTGGTGACTCAAGTTGACCGCTTGCGCCCCATCCGGGAATGGTCGCCCCCTTATTACTGGAAATTTGGGCAGCGACCGAAGGAGGTAGCCATTCGGGAGGCGACCGAGTATCGTCAGCAACAGTTATGGGAGTGGTGCGATCGCCTCCTCCCTGTGGTTACTGCGGATACTCAGATGGGTCGCCAGGGTTGGAATACCGACAAGCTTTCTGCAATGCTCGTGGAGGCGATCGGGCCGGTGAAAGAAGAGAGACTAGCCCGATTTTTACGCGATCGCGATGCCCGTACCCTCGCCGCCGCCAAAATTATCGACCGCTACACCTTCCAAATGGCGACGACTCAAGGCCTAACTGCGCTCCTGAAAAGTCCCGTCCTCCGGTTTGTATCAACTCTTGCCACCGGTTCCCCCACCCTCGCCTATCTCCTGGCCGAACAAATCCCCATTGAGCAGTTACCGGTAGTCATTGGCAAGTTACAGATGGCCTACGATTTATTTTTGCTCCTGAGTAATGACCCAGAATTAGAAGTAAAATTTGAACTTTTGACCCTCTGGCCCCAACTGTTGGAGAACCCCGCAACCCCCGATAAAAACGCCTGGGCCTTCGGTCATGCCCTGGTAGAATACTGGGTTCAAGGACTGAGTATGGATCAATTGGGCGATCGCATCAAATTTTATCTAGACATGCGAAAGTAGGATATAGCGCCACGCTCTAGGCAAACAGCAAATAAGGACAAAATAATGGAAATTCTATTAACCCCTGAGTTAGAAAAACTGATTGCCAATCAAATTGAGACGGGTCAGTATGCTTCACCCAGTGAAGTCGTTTGGGCAGGAGTCAAGCTCTTACAAGAAATTAACCGCATCTACCAAGGACGGTATGCAGAACTGCAAAAAGAAGTACAAATAGGCACAGAAGCTGCAAATAGGGGTGAATTACTAGATGCAGAAGTCGTCTTCGGGCATCTAGAGCAGAAACTAAGGGCTAAACGGGGTTTAAGCTGATATAATGGCTCAAATTTGTCGCTTTACCATTCCAGCCAGTCGAGATTTAGAAGCAATTCTTGACTACATTGCTGAAAATCAGAGTATTGATGCTGCCGAGAAACTGATGGAGCGTGTGAACCAAACTTGCCAGAGACTCACTCAGTTTCCAGGATTAGGTCGCAGACGAGATGAACTTTGGCCAGATGCGCGAAGTTTTCCCATTAGCAACTATCTCATATAGCAATTTCCTCTGCTATGCGGTACATAAATAGCGGTTTTTAACGATAGCCAGAATAGCCCAAAGCTAAATTGAGTCTGTTGTTCACTCCCCCCACTCCCCCATTCCCCCATTCCCCCACGGAGGGCGCGAAGCGCTGTATTTTATCGGGCATCCGCCGAGGGAGTCGAAATTTTAAGGATTGTTAGCGGGTATCGAGATCTAAAAGCCTTATTTGAAATGGACGAGTGATATCAAGTCTATCCCTTATTCTCCTGCCCACCCTACCCGCTACTCAACTCCACTAATCGGTAATCACCTGCTGAGTATCTAAATTAAATAAAGCATCCAAACTAACGTAAACCGTTCCTCTAGGGCTTTGTCGCTCAATTACTGCTAAACCATCATCAACCAGAACCACGATTTTAAAGGGTGTTAATTCAATTTCATTATCATTCATCGCTGATATGCCTTCATCGGGGATACTTCGGAATGTATATTGAGTCGTTAACGGCCCCTCCTGTGTAGACGATCCCATAATCGTTTTACCATCCGTAAAAGTTGTCCCTTTAAGAACTTTAGGCAAAGCAGCATATCTTGCCCGATTTAATTCAGCTTGCTGTCTTCTTTGTTCCGCTTGCTGTCTTCTTTGTTCCGCTTCTTGTCTCTTACGGTTCTCATTTTGTATATAATCAGGATCTTCTGTATAGTCTACATCCTTTCCAGAAGCCAAAGTCACCGGCTTTTTAATCACCGTCCCGGCTGAAGCTTCATCAATTCCAGCCGCTTTCAGTACCACTTCCCCAAAGCGGGCACAATTAATTGCCTGTTTAATAAAAGGAGAAACCCCTAATAGGGTATAGCTATATTTGGCTTTATTGGCAGCCACGTCATTCGCTTTATCTTGAGCCTTCTCAATGTTATCTGGAGTCGTTACCCAGCTTCGTCTGACTGGACTAGAGCGAATCCGATCTAAACTATCGTCTGAAGCTGGCTTATTCGTAATCTGAATTTCTTTATATCCTACCCCACTAGAACTACTCACAGTTCCCGTAGAAGACGCATCCGTTTTAGCCGACAACCCATCAGATTTTCCAGCCACTCTTAATTCAATTTTATGGCTTTCGGGGACACCACCTTTCAATCGTTCCGTAAATAGCATAGTATGCCCCATGGTTGAAGCTGTAGAAACAGCAGTAATTACACCATTAGAATCATCAATGACTTGTCCTTTGAGAGCATGGCTGTAATGTTTATTCAGATCTGCATCATGATACACGCGCTGTATCATGGATGTATTCTCAGCGTTCGCGGAGTCCTTTAACGTTTTTTTTTACGCTGTACACTTGCCCCCTTTTGCTGCACCACATGGGTGAGTTCATGGGCAATTAACTCCTGACCTTGAGGACTTGATGGCTTATACTGTCCCTCATTGAAAAACACATCCTGTCCCGTGGTAAAGGCTTTCGCTTGTATGGATTGACTCAAACTATGGGATTTGGGATCGGTATGCACCTTCACCCCACTAAAATCAGCCCCCATCGCTTCTCCCATTTTGGTTTGCAACTTAGGATCTAAGGGTTTTCCCCCTCCTTTGGCTTGTTTGAGTTCTCCTTCAAACTCTGGGGTAGCCCTTCCTCCTCCTAATGCATCCCGTTGCACTCCCGGTTTAGGCTTCATTTCTACATCTTCGTCATCTCCTTCTCGCTGCACCGCAGAATCAAGGGGTTTCATCTCCACATCCTCATCCTCACTTCGCTGCACCGCAGAATCAAGGGGTTTCATCTCCACATCCTCATCCTCACTGCGCTGAATACCCAGTTGTTCGGGTATTCCCATGCTCCCCTCATCTTCTTTAGTCTGTACTCCTTCCGTGGATACTGGTTCGGGTTGATTAATTTCTTGAACCACCTGACTGGCTACTGCATCCGCTTGTTGTTCGTGAACATCCTCCGGTTCCCCAATGGTGAGTTTGGCTTGTACGGGAGCGGGATGGCCATACATTTCATGGAGGCTGGTATAGTTATAGTTCGATGCGGGTTTAAAGGGCGGTAGGGTTTTTTCTTGGCTCTGCTTGCGCTGTACGGAGGGCAAAATTTTGGGCGCAAACCGAGTGGAGGACTTCTGAGGAGCAGAACTCTGTTGGGCGGTTTTTTTGCGACGGATGTAGGAACGCATAATGGAGGAACCCATAGAAACAAGCTTGCTATTATTATATCAGTTCAATTTAAGCTTAAGGGTTGCTTGCAGCCCCAATTGCATCCAACTTAAGAATATGATGGGTTGAAGTGGAGATTTAAGTGTTAAGTTTTGATGGTTAGAGGTGAGTATCGAGAGCCTATGGAGTATTTGAGTCTTTGTATTGGTGAGATCCATCGTCGTCTCGATCGCCACATTAGTCAACGGCAAAATCCCGATCTGGCTCTTCCCGATACTCCCCTCATTAATCTTGATATTCTCCCCTCCGATACGGGTGAACCGCTTCCCGCTCTAGAGCAGTTATGTAAAGTGTTTGAACTCTCCCCCTTTGAGCGTAAGGTGCTATTGCTCTGTGTAGCGCGGACGTTGCATCCCCAAGTTCCGGCGCTTTGTGCCCATGCTCAGGGAGATCCGAATTTAACCTATCCTACGTTTCAGTTGGCGATCGCCCTTTTTCCCGATCTCCATTGGGAAGCCCTTCATCCCCAAAGACCACTCAGATTATGGAACTTGCTCAATTTAGCCGAAAACGAAGATATTACCCACACTAAACTAGAGATAGATGAGAGTATTTTACATTATTTATTGGGAAGTCTTTATCAAGATCAAGACTTAGCCCTCCTGCTCGAATCCCTTGCGCCCCCAGCTCCCTCTTTATCTCTATCCCATCAAGAGATTGTGGAGTTAGGAATTTCGGGTTTATTAACCTCCCATCCAGTGCAACTCTGCGGCTGGAATGTCGAGGATAAACGGGCGATCTGCCAACAGATTGGCGACTATTTTCAAATGCCCGTAAAAGTGCTTTCTAGTCGCCATCTACCTAGCGATCCTAAAGAGCTTAAACATCTGGTGTATCGCTGGCGACGGGTGATGCTCTTGGCTCCTACTTTACTATTATTGGAATACGATCCAATCAAGGGTTCAGAAGTGAGCCAACAGGCAATTTTAACCGATTTTATCCGGGACTTAAAAACGCCGGTTATCATCTCGACTTCGATCCGGTTTTCTTCTCCTTATCTTCCCCTGCTGACGTTTGATGTGCCCAAGCTTTCTTATTATGAACAATTGCATCTGTGGCAAACCCATTTAGGAGAAGCAACGAAGGAATTGAACGGTCATTTAGAGGTGATTACCTCCCAGTTTAATTTACCCTCAACGACGATTAAGGCGGCTTGTTCGACATTAGAAATCGAACCTAAAGAAGGAGATTCAGTGGGCGATCGCCTCTGGCACTTTTGCCGCCTACAAGCTCGCCCCCACTTAGATGATCTAGCGGTGCGGATTGAAACTAAGGCAACCTGGGAAGATTTAATTTTACCAACGCAACACAAACAAACATTGTATCAAATGGTGGCTCATTTACGTCAGAGAGTACGAGTCTATGAGGATTGGGGCTTTGCCGGGAATGAGCGCCGTGGCTTGGGGATTAGTGCCCTCTTTTCGGGGACAAGTGGCACGGGAAAAACTTTGGCGGCAGGAATTATTGCCCGCGAGCTAAAGTTAGATTTATATCGCATTGATTTGAGTTCAGTAGTCAGTAAATATATTGGGGAAACCGAGAAAAACTTAAAACAAGTGTTTAATGCTGCCGAAACCGGAGGCGCGATCCTGCTGTTTGATGAAGCCGATGCTCTCTTCGGGAAACGCTCCGAAGTGCAGGATAGCCGCGATCGCTACGCTAATATGGAAGTGAGTTATTTACTACAAAGCATCGAGGCATATCAGGGATTATGCGTACTCACCACTAACTTAAAAGGGGCGATCGATCAAGCCTTTTTGCGCCGTATCCGCTTTATTGTTCAATTTCCTTTCCCAGATCGGGACAGTCGCGAAGCCATTTGGAAGCGAATTTTCCCCACCAAAACCCCTACAGAAGGCTTAGATCCCCGCAAACTCTCTAACCTGAATGTGGCTGGGGGAAACATCCGCAATATCGCCCTCAACGCCGCATTTTTAGCCGCCGATGCTGGCGAACCGGTGAGCATGAAACATTTGTACGAAGCGACAAAAAGTGAATATATTAAACTAGAGCGCTTGTTAACCGAAAAAGAGACTAAAGGCTGGAATAGTTAATTCTTATACTCTCTCCAAAGGAATTTAAGGATAACGTAGGGCTACAGCACTTTGGGCTGTAAGAGGGACTGGGCGATCGCTGTTTCACTTGTTGCAGAAACGCTAATGCCGGATTCGCAGGTTCTAAGGAAAATTGTATCTCTCCCTGCAATATTGCATAATTCTATAAAACTACCCTAATAAATAGATAGGCTTGATTATGTAAAGTTTCAATAACACATCAAGGATGAAGGAGATGAATGTACCATGAAATCGCGCAAAGATATTGTTGAATTATTTTCAACATTTCTTGATATTGATGACCAATTTGACCGAATTGGGCCGGGGTGGCAAAAATCGCCCCGTTTGGCCAAGTCCATGACTCAGAAGGTGGAGAAAGAGCCAGGAATGCACAAAGAATATTGGGCCCAATACTGGCTCAGAGCATCGATGGTAGAAGCCTCAGTTAATCGACTGGCACGAGAACATCTGGCTGCCTATTTAGAAGAAGCCTGTCATCGGACAGCGTGGAAAGTCTCCCAGCAGCATTCAGAGCGAAAAGTGGATGTTTTCCAGATGGCTAGAATGGTGGTGCTGAATCCAGTCAAGCTGTTCAGAAGCTATGATTATAAAAGTAGCAGTGTAAGAACTTATGCTCATTTTCCCTTGGAAAGTGCTGTTCGCGAACAACTGCGTCAAGGTCTGGAATTAGGTAAATATAGTTGGCCGGCACTGCTACGAAACATCACGAAAAAGAAACTCAAAGATGCTTTGTCTAAAGCTAATGTCAAAGAGCCTACTTTTTCTCGTTGTTTGCAAGCTTGGCAATGTTTTCGGGAACAGTATGTACCCAAGAAAGCTGATGGTAGCAAACAATTGCAACCCCCGAATCGGCAAGAACTAGACACAATCGCCTCTTATTATCGCCAACACTATCCTTCCGAGGACTTTATCCCGGATGGTGCAATGATTCAAACCTTACTCGATCTAGCAGTTCAAGCGATTCGAGAGAGTTTTAATACCAAGACTGTAGCGCTAGATGATAGTCCGTATGAACCGGTGAGTATGTCTGAGCCATCTCTAGAAGAGGTAGAAGAGACAGAAGCAGAAACGGAGCGCTTTAGACAAATTGGTGCAGTTCTGTCTCGGACTTTGGAGGAATTTCCAGTAGCAGATCGCAGGCTACTTAAGCTCTGGTATGGCTTGGAGATGACTCAATCAGATTTGGCGCTGATTTTTGGCTTTGAAAAGCAGTATCAAGTGTCTCGTCAAAAAGACAAACTGAAAAAAATATTGCTGAAATCTTTAGCTCAATGGTGTCAAGAAACTCTGGCGATTGCAATTAGCTCTAACCAACTGGGTGAGATGTCCAAAGTGTTGGATATTTGGCTAGAAAAAATGAGTTTTGCTAACTTGTGCAGTCCCTTAAAACAATCTCTAATCGATCGCAGCCAGTCGGATGAACTAAAACTCCTTAAGTTACACTTTGGTAAAGGCTTGAAGCTTGAAGATGTTGCCCAGGAAATGGGATGGGGACAAGGGGAAATTGTGCAGGCGATCGCCGAAATCAGATCGAGGCTAGAGCAAGAATTATACCATCAGATCGAAACGGAGTTTCAGCTTTCTTTACAAGAAAATAAAGCAGCCCAGAAAGCGATCACTAATTTTGTGGAGACATATTTGTATAAATTGCCTTATGGCTCTCTTTAACTAATCAACAGGAGGAATTAGACCATGTTAACGATGAATGAATCACTGACACTCAATTCTAACCAAGTTTGGCTGGAAATCTCACCGCAGGAGAGGGAAGCAGCTTGGCCGCCCCATGATCGATTTGCGACGGAAATTGGAAGATGGAATGCCTATTTGAACTGCCTCTGTCTCCAGGCGGTTTTGTCTTGGATGGCTGAAGAATCGGGAATTGAACCGCAAATTTTGCCCAATGAGAGGGACGCTGAAAAATTGTGGGAAGGTATCAATGGAACGGCGATCGCCCTGGGAGAGACTAGAATTGTGGTCATTCCCAGTGAAGCTATTGATACTGAGGAATTTATTGTCCCCCAAGAATGGGTGGATATTCCAGATTGGACAGCTAATTATTATCTCGCTGTACAAGTTTGTCCCGATGATAGCTATGTGCGAATTTGGGGATATGCCACCCATCAACACTTAAAAACCTTGGCCGTCTATGATACAGGCGATCGCACCTACAGTTTAGATGGAGTGGATGTCATTCAAGACCTGAATGTGATGTGGGTGGCGATGGAACTGTGTCCGAATGAACAAGTGGCAATCGAAGCTTTACCGGTTTTATCTGCCCAAGAAGCCGAACAGTTGTTAGCACAACTGAGTTCGCAAGCCATTAATTCACGCCGGTTTAGGCTTCCTTTTCCCCAGTGGGCCGCCTTGTTGACTCAATCCCATTGGAGAGAGCAGGTATGGAAAACAACTACTCCTCTAGAGAGAGTAGAGGCGATCGCCACTGAAACCCTAACTCATTTATCCAATTGGTTAGAAAACCAGATTGAAGCTCAGTGGCAAACCCTGGAGCAATTTATGGCATACTCAACAGGTAATTTAAGTTTGGCCTTTCGCAATTTAGAAATGACCGTAAATCCAGAAGAACGTATTCCCATTTTGATTAACCGGATACAAACCAGTGCCGATGAAGGTCAAGTGAAAATCGCGGCGGAAGAGTTAGGCACAATGGGTCAAGGTCATCCCGAAATTATTCCCATTCTGGTCAATTTAATTCAAACTACAGAGGACGAAGAAACTCGTTGGGCCGCAGCCGAAAGTTTATGGACAATTTCCCCAGACCATCCCGGATCGGGAGTTCGCAGAATTGCTGATTTAGGAATGCAATTTGGCGATTATCCCCTAGCCTTAATGGTGGCGATTTTGCCCAAAGGAGACGACAATCGGGCGATTCTCCTGCGATTAAATCCGATGGGAAACCAGACCTATCTCCCTCCTGGAGTCCAGTTAACGGTGCTGGATGACGAAGGGGATATGTTCTTGGAAACCGAAAGCCGAGAGCGCGATAATTACATTCAGCTTAAATTAGGGGGCGATCGCGGCGAACACTTTAGCGTCCGAGTCGCCCTTGGAGAGACGGCAATTACAGAGGCATTCGTGATTTAACGGACTTGCCCTCTCCCGACGCTTTTCTAGGGGCTTTCCGTCCGGAAAGCCCCTACATAGAAAAACAGGGTGTCTCAAAAGCGTAACGCACCCTGCGGAAAGAAAAGAATCAGAGTTTGACCCACTTTTTTCGGAGAATCTCAAAAGAGGATTAATTGGTGGGAACAATTGGCTCATCAGGAGGAGGTGGTGGTGGTGGGCTAACGAATCCTTGTTCACTTGCCAATGAAGTTCGAGCAAAAGTCAGTCCAGATTGAGCAAGCATTAGCACCAGAAGGACATTGGCAATTGGTCGTGATTTCAGAGCGTTCATAACACTTGTTTATTGCGATCTACACTCTGTTATTGGAAAGGATTCAGCCAATTATGCAGGTGTTATTCTCCTAGGAAATCTTTAAATGCTGGCTACATCTAAAAAGACGGGATCGGACTGAGTGCATAAATCGATTAGGTCATCCCAATAAGTAGATGTCGGGAAAAATTTAGGAGTCACTCCGATGTCTGCTTCTGAAACTGTCATGCACCAAATTTTTGCTAATCTGGTTGCCGAATATCATCCCTTTGCCAACTACCTCGGTTATCAAGAAGGTGAAAATGGCTTTATTATCATCTATGATGGCGGCAATGGCCGGCAAGCGATGGTGGTTGATACCCATGGCAATATTGTCCAAGATACGACCTTGGGAACCACCCGCACACTGGGATTACTGGCCCTAGGCGCTTGGTTATTGGGCGATCGCTAATCCTGAGCTGTATTCACATTCTGAAACATTCGCTGACAAGAAAAGTTACATTCTTGTCAGCGAATTTAGTGTATACTCCGTGACTATAAGGATAGCGGCTAAAGTCAAAGACTGTTGACCCTACACAATTAAGGCCACATTCATGACTCAATTAGTCATTCTCAAACTAGGGAGCGGTAGCTTTGCCCAAGGGTTTCCGGTTACGCTCCAGATCGGTGAAGAGACTTCGCGTCCGTCAGTCGAAGTAACTGGGACATTGCCTCCAGCTCCGAAATTGGGCGATCGCTATACGCAATGGCAAGTCGCCTATCGCAGCTTAGGACTATCAGCACGGCTAGAGAAACCGAAAAAACAAAAGACCCAAGTTTCAGTCACTCAACCTTGTACTGAGGCAGCCCAACAGCTTAAAGATCACCTCAATCAATGGCTCAACTCGGAAGAATTTCGGCCCGTCAAAGAAGCACTGCTGAAAAAATTGCAAGCTTCAGAAATCATTCGCTTTATTATCCAAACCCAAGACCTGCAAAATCAGCAACTACCTTGGCACTTTTGGACACTTTTAGTTGAAGACTACACCAAAGCCGAAATTGCCCTCAGTTCCCCCGAATACCAAGAGGTTGAGAGGATCGAGCATCCCAAAGAGAAGATTAAAATTCTGGCCATTTTGGGCAATAGTGAAGGCATTGATATTCAAGCCGATCGCCGCTTACTTGAACAACTCCCTGGGGCAGAAGTCACCTTTCTGGTGGAACCGAAGCGCCAAGAACTCACAGATACTTTATGGGCCCAAGGATGGGATATTCTCTGTTTTTCTGGCCATAGCTCAACGGAGGGCGAGACCGGAAAATTAGCGATTAATCAGACGGATAGTTTAACCGTTGCTGAACTAAAAAATGCCCTGAAAACTTCTATTGCCAAAGGATTGCGCTTGGCCATTTTCAACTCTTGTGATGGCTTGGGATTAGCTCGAAATCTAGCCGATTTGCATATTCCCCAGGCGATCGTCATGCGCGAACCCGTGCCCGATGTGGTGGCTCAGGAGTTTCTTAAATATTTCCTCAAAGCCTTTGCCAGAGGTCAATCCCTATACTTATCGGTCAGAGAAGCTAGGGAAAGACTGCAAGGCATAGAAGATCGATTTCCTTGCGCCACTTGGTTACCAGTTATCTATCAAAACCCGGCAACTCTTCCTCCCACTTGGGAAGATTTGGGGGGAATTTGTGCCGATATTAGCCAAGAAAAAATCCTTGCTTGTCCCTATCGCGGGTTATCTGCTTTTCGGGAAGAAGATGCGCCCTATTTCTTTGGTCGAGAAACCTTTACTGAACAGTTAGTCGAGGCGGTTCGCGAGAAGCCTTTGGTGGCCGTTATTGGCGCATCAGGTAGTGGGAAATCTTCTGTGGTGTTTGCCGGTTTAATTCCTCAATGGCGCTCAGATTATCGCCTCATTCTCACTCTACGTCCTGGAGATCAGCCCTTTGTCTCTCTCTCCACTGCTCTTATCTCCCACCTAGACCCCCAACTGAGCGCAACTGACCAACTGATTGAAGCGAAAAAACTGGCCAGCGCCTTATCTTCTCAAGCCATATCACTGCGAGCAGTCATCGAACGCATTTTATCGAGATCCACCAATATTACCGAAATCTTGTTAGTGATTGACCAGTTTGAAGAATTGTATACTCTGGTTGAGAATCTTCAAGAGCGCCAGGACTGGTTAGACAGTTGGTTAAGCGCCATTAACCTCATTCCCCAACTGAAAGTCGTCATCACTTTACGAGCTGATTTTTTCGCTCCAGCTATCAACGACCGACCCTTAACCGATGCCTTGCAAAATGCCGATGTCAAACTCGGCCCCATGAATCGGGAGGAGTTGGAGCGAACCATTACCCAACCCGCAGCTAAGGCGGGAATGCTGATTGAGCCAGGGTTAAGCGATCGCATTTTAGAGGCTGTGCAAGCAGAACCGGGCAATCTCCCCCTGCTCGAATTTGCTTTAACTTTACTCTGGGAACAGCCCCGAAATGGTCGTCTCAATCATGCAGCTTATAAAGACATTGGCGGCGTAGAATTTGCCCTAACTCGCTATGCTCAGGAGGTTTACGACCGACTTGATGTTACTGAGCAAGAGATTGCCAAACGGATAGTTCTGGAGTTAACTCAGTTGGCAGCAGGAGCGCAAGAAACGCGCCGCCAAGTCTCGAAGCAAGAGTTACAGCAAATTGCCCCCTTTCCTTCTGTGTCGGGTACAGAAGAGTTGGTCGAGTCCGTAATTCAGAAATTAGCGGCGGCTAAGTTGGTGGTGACGAATGAAACCTCGGTGGATATCGTCCATGAAGCTCTAATTCGCCACTGGCCTTTGTTGCGGCAGTGGTTAGACGAAAACCGAGAACAATTGCACCGTCAGCGAGCCATTGAGGGAGCTGCGAAAGAGTGGCAACAGCAGGGAGAACCAGAGGAGTTAAGTTATTTGCTCCAAGGGGTGAAGTTAGCTGATGCGGAGGGTTTCCTAGACTCGGAAACGGAAGGGATGGCGCTGTCAAGTTTGGCGAGAGATTATATTATTGTCAGCCAGGCTGTGCGTGATCGCCTCCTCCAGGAAGAAGAAGAGAGACGGGAGCGGGAGTTACAGCAGGAGCGCAAAGCCAGAATTGCCGCCCAGAGAACGACCCTCGCCGCAGTTGCATCGTTTTTGATTATACTCATTGCTGGGGGATTTTCCTGGTGGCAGCGACAGCAGTCTCTTCGCATTCTTCAGGATGTTTCGGCGGGGATTGAGGTGGGGACACCCCAACTGTTATCGCTTTTGCCGGATTTTCTCAAGATTGCCAACCGACAGCAGCGTAGGGGAGACCTTGACCGCGCTCTGGCCTACTACCGCACAATTTTAACTGAGTCCAAGCAATTACTCCAGCCTGCCGAAAATGAGGTGATTCAACTGAGTGCTACCGAGCGAGAGCAGCTAGAAAACCTGGCTCTAGACACTGAACAAGCCTTAGTCGAAACCATTATCAGCGATCGCCTACCTCAACTGGAAGCACAACTGAGTCAGGGCGAAATCGGTCAATTGCGCGATGAGACTTCTTTACTCGATTATGAGGAGCAATATACGGAAGGAGCGCTAAAGACGACTTACGCCATTTTGCTGCGGGAATGGGGGACTAAAGCGGATTTGAATGACAATGGGGAGCTGCAAACCCCAGAAGAAGCCGACTATCTCCCTTGTGAGCTATTAAAGGCGATCGACGCGCTCTGGCGCAAGCATACTGGCGATCGCTGTGGTTGGTTTGCTCAAGATTCTGCTTATCAAGCTGCCAAATGTGAAGAATTAGATGGATTAACCCTAACCATGAAAATATTCCTCGTTCCTCCTTTTGATGCGGCGATTAATCGCCTGAATAGTTGTGATGTTACCCATGCTCCTGCCTCTCTTAACTCTTCTAGCCATTTTCCCTCTTATTCGGTGAATTTCGATCCCCCTAAATCCCCCTTAAAAAGGGGGACTTTATTGATTTACTCACCCTTTTTAAAAGAGACTTTCTCCATTTCCCCCCTTTTTAAGGGGGGCTAGAGGGGATCAAAACCTCTCTCACAAAAGCACCAAATTCTGTACTTAAATTCAACCCTCAAACAACCATGATTAACCTACTCCATACCATCAAGAAAACCAAGAAAATTCTATTCGCTCTGGTGAGCCTTCTGACTTTGACCTTGATTCTCCTAACCAGTATTCCCAGTCACGGACTCATCCCCGATGCTGCCTACATCGTCAAATTCCAAGGAAGTCGCCTAACTTTAGGTGCAGGAAACAGCCGCAACCGTCAACCGGTCCAACTGCAAGACCGACTAGAATCAAATCGCATTCTCTATATTCCCGGCGATAATCAACATTGGGCAAATCTGGCATTTATCGCCAATGCGCCGAAAGATTCAACCGGATTAATTGTCCGAGCCGGCCCCCATCGTACTGCCTCACAATGGAGCTTTCCTTGTACAGCCAGAGGCGGTTTTACCATTGCTTGGCAACGAGGCGGCGATAGGGGATGTGAATCAGGCATTCGAGTGCAACCGAGTGGTTCTACAACCAGCCAATTATCAGCAGGCAAAGCTGTAATAGCTCAAGGCAGAAATGAAGTTACAGTGGTTCCCACTCCCAACCACAATCTTCTTCAAACTTCAGATAGTCCTACCGGAGTTGTGGTTGATGTTTTAATTGGAGACGTGCAAGTTCAGTCAGACCGATATCCCCAAGGCAGATTGATTAGAGCAGGACAAAGATATGCCTATCCTCAAGATACTGTAACTCCCATAGATTCCAATGCGATTCTCAATTCTCCAGAACTGCAAAATTTCCGCAATCCCAATAACTGGACATCACCCGATTTACCGGATAGAGCCGCCAGTAGTATTGTGGCACAGTTAACTGAATTAGAAACAGCTTTGAGGCAATTGCCACAGCAAACAGCCAGTCAATCTACACCCACTCAGACCAGTCATAAGTGGAATCTATCATTTACTGCACATAATGTACATTTCGATGTTAATACTTGCGGTCAAAGCTATGAAAGTAATCTAGAATTAAATTTAATTGGTTCTTCCTTCAATGGTGAAGCCATGTGGGTTGACGAGAATAATTCTCTGGTGGGAACTACTCCTATAAATAGTTCAATTAATGGAGATCAAGTAGAATTAAGATTCTCAGAGCCAGGTAATACTTATGGTTATATACTAAATGGTTCAATTAAGGAACAAGGAGTAGTTGAAGGAACTGCAAGAGTAGTAGGCAGCGCTTGTGATGGTAGATCTGGCCCTTTCACATTAAGGAAGAGCGATTAATTCTTAGCGCTTTTAATCAACACGAATTTGTACTTAGAATCATGATCAATAGACTTTATATTCTAGGCAGAGTTAAGCGATTGTTCTTTGCTTTTGTCAGTCTCCTGACCTTAACCTTGATTCTCCTAACCAGCCTTCCCAGTCACGGACTGATCCCCGATGCTGCCTACATTGTCAAATTCCAAGGTACTCGCTTAACCCTAGGCATAGGAAACAGCCGCAACCGCCAACCCATCCAACTGCAAGACCGACTAGAATCAAATCGCATTCTCTATATTCCCGGCGATAATCAACATTGGGCAAATCTGGCATTTATCGCCAATGCGCCGAAAGATTCAACCGGATTAATTGTCCGAGCCGGCCCCCATCGTACTGCCTCACAATGGAGCTTTCCTTGTACAGCCAGAGGCGGTTTTACCATTGCTTGGCAACGAGGCGGCGATAGGGGATGTGAGGAAGGAATTCGAGTGCAACGGAGTGATTCTACTACCAGTCAATTATTAACACAGAGAGCCAAAACTGCTCAAAGTGGAAATGAAGTTGTTGTTGTCCCTACTCCAGGAGAAAGTTTACTGCAAACTGCCGATAGTCCTACTGGAGTTGTGGTTGATCTTTTAATTGGAGATGTGCAAGTTCGGTCAGACCGATATCCCCAAGGCAGACTGATTAGAGCAGGAGAACGATATGAATATCCTCAAGATACAGTAACTCCCATAGATTCTAATGCTATTCTCAATTCTCCAGGAATGCGAGACTTCTTAAATCCCAATAACTGGTCATCACCTGATTTACCAGATAGAGCAGCAAGTAGTATTGTCGCCCAGTTAACTGAATTAGCGACGGCTGCAAGATCGAGTTCTCCAGTAATCGCTTCACCCGCTCCAAGTAGTCAACCCAATACCCAACCTACAGCATCAACCACTGGAATTGATTTAAATGGTAGTTGGCAATTTGATTTTGGTTGGTTTACTTATTCACCCACCAGTGGTGAATGCGAATCTGTTTCTCCAGGAACGTATACTGGTCTCATGAGTATTAACCAAAATGGCAGCCAACTGAGTATGTCACCTGATGGGCCAGTTCCAATGGATTATGGGACTCTATTAGGAAATCAGTTTGAAGCTAGAGGAGGAAGTCCTATGAGATGGGTAGGGACAGTTAGTAGTGATGGTAACGAAATTAGTGGGGATGGAATTTGTGGTAGCCTAACTATGCCTTTTAAGTTAACACGATTGGCCAATCGCCCTCGACTTGGCTGACTATCCCCTACCCCCCGTAGAGCAGATTTTAGGGATTTTAGTGTGGATGGTACGGCAAAGCGAAGATTGACCCAGATCTCAATTTCCTCAGTTCGTTGCCCTCTAACTCTGGAGTCATTTCCTAAAAAACGATCGATTTCCCAGAGTTAGAGTGCATACTATCGGAGTAGATCTGGCTCAATCTGAATAGCCTATCCTACCGTAAACCCCCAGTTGTTAACCAACTGGGGGTTTTCTTTAACGCTACAAATTGCCAAAACAGCTTTTGGGTTGATCTGCATAATTTCTTGAACCTTTCCCTATAAGAGTACAGAAGCTAATCAAGCTTCAGGTTCAAATTCACTCTACTCGTTCATTCCAGGCGCAACGTTATGAATTCTTTTATCACCTCTTCTGTGCAATCTGTTTACCAAGCTACCACCAACTTTATGAAACCTAAAGCTACAATTAAAACCGCGATCGCCCTCTTTTCTGGTCTGCTAGTTGCTGCTCCCACCGCCGCGTTTGCGAACCGCTATACGGATGTCGTCTACCAACAGTTAATGGATGCTGCTATTGGTTTGGGTATTTTAAGTAACCATCAAGTAGTTGATACTCCTTATGTAAATACCTTAGATGATAATCGCTCAGAAACGATCTCCGTCACCCTTTATTCTGGCCACTCCTATGCTCTACTGGGAGTGTGCGATCAAGATTGCCAAGATCTAGATCTGTATCTCTACGATGGCTATGGAAACTTAATTGATTCTGATACCAGCAGCGATGATTATCCCATCGTCGAGGTGTCACCTAGCCGGAGTGGTCGTTTCTATGTGAAAACTTCGATGGCGCGTTGTTCAGAGTCTTATTGCTATTACGGCGTTGGTCTTTTTGGGAGATGACAAATCACACTAACCTATTGTATTGCACGCGATCGCCTCATTCAGAGTAGCGATCGTTTTTTGTTGGGTAGCTAGAAAAGATTCCTAATTGCTTGTTGCCCCTTCCCTACTCCCTAAACATTCAGAGAAGCGATCGCTCTACCTATGCAAAAACCGCATATAACATTACTTGAATTCGCAATAAACAGCAACATTTTGTAACGTTAGTCACGAAATCTTGGATTTTTTATCTCTACCCTACAGAGGGAGTAAGGCAACCGCCCCCTTCCAAGGAGATTTACCAATCCATGTCTAACTTTTCTCGACGCAAATTTCTACTCACCGCTGGCGCTACTACCACCAGTGCCTTGCTCTTGCATAGCTGTGGAGGCACTTCCAGCACTCCCGATGCAACCAGCAGCCCTTCCCCCTCTGCTGCTGCTCCCTCAACTACCGCCCCCTCTCCTACGGCTGCCCTTGAAACCCCGGAAGTAACTACTGCGACTTTAGGCTTTATTGCCCTCACGGACTCTGCCCCCCTAATTATTGCCAAAGAAAAAGGGATATTTGCCAAGTATGGAATGCCAGAGGTACAGGTAGTCAAACAAGCCTCGTGGGGAACCACTCGTGATAACCTCGTCCTCGGCTCTGCTGGAGGCGGAATTGATGGGGCACATATCCTCACTCCCATGCCCTACTTGATTTCCACAGGTAAAGTCACTGATGGCAAACCATTACCCATGTATATTCTGGCCAGATTGAATACCAATGGGCAAGGGATTCAAATTGCTAATACTTACCAAGATCTGAAAGTGAGTCTGGATAGCTCTCCCCTCAAAGAAGTCTTTGCTCAAGCAAAAGCTAATAACAAAGACATTAAAGTGGCGGTGACTTTTCCTGGGGGTACTCACGATATGTGGATGCGCTATTGGTTAGCCGCAGGAGGAATTGATCCAGATCAAGATTTATCCACGATTGTGGTTCCTCCTCCACAAATGGTGGCGAATGTGAAAACTGGAACCATGGAAGCCTTTTGTGTGGGAGAACCTTGGCCGTTGCAAACGGTGAATCAAGAGGTTGGTTATGGAGCCTTAACAACCGGGGAATTGTGGAAAGATCATCCAGAAAAAGCCTTCGGAATGCGAGCAGATTGGGTGGATAAAAATCCCAAAGCAACTAAGGCATTGTTGATGGCAATATTAGAAGCTCAACAATGGTGCGATAAGGATGAAAATAAGCCAGAAATGTGTCAGATTTTGGCTAAACGGGAATGGTTTAAGGTTCCCTATGAGGATATTATCGATCGCTCTGTTGGTAAGTTCAATTTTGGGGTGCGGGAGATGGAAAACCAGGATTTGATGCAAAAATACTGGCGCGATTATGCTTCCTATCCTTTCAAGAGCCATGATCTCTGGTTCCTGACTGAGAATATCCGTTGGGGAATGTTAGATCCCACCCTCGATACTAAAGCCTTAGTCGATCAAGTCAACCGTGAGGATCTGTGGCGCGAAGCTGCCCAAGCACTAGGGGTATCAGCCGCAGAGATTCCCAGCAGTCCCTCCCGTGGCGTAGAAACGTTCTTTGATGGTAAGACATTTGACCCAGAGAATCCTCAAGCTTATCTAGACTCGTTAGACATTAAGAAAATCTAGCCTTTTTCTCATTACCCCATTATCCTCTTTTCTGAATTATGACTCCATCTTCTTCTCGCCGCCGATCCCGTCGCTATCCTGGGGCTGCCTTGATCGCATGGTTCTCTGAAAATACACGGCAGTTTTTTGTATCTGCGATCGCTCTATTGATTACTTTAGCCCTTTGGCAACTGCTGTGTGCAAGTCCACAAGCACCTTTACCTGGCCCAATTAAGGTTCTGCAAGACACCTGGGAACTGATTATTAACCCCTTCTTTGATAATGGGGGAACCGATAAGGGTTTGTTTTGGCAGATTCTCGCTAGTTTACAACGAGTGGCGATCGGATTTACCTTATCGGCGATCGCGGGAATTGCCCTCGGCATCGCCATTGGCAGTAGCAGTTTACTCTACGATGCCCTAGACCCCATGTTCCAAGTGTTGCGAACTGTCCCACCCCTAGCCTGGTTGCCCATTTCCTTAGCCGCCTTTAGCAACAGTGAACCCTCTGCCATATTCGTAATTTTTATTACTGCAATTTGGCCGATCATTATCAACACGGCGGTGGGCGTTCAACGCATTCCCCAAGACTATAAAAACGTGGCGCGAGTATTGCAACTATCGCAAAAGGATTATTTCTTTGAAGTCCTATTTCCTGCCACCGTCCCCTATATTTTTACGGGTTTAAGAATAGGAGTCGGTCTATCTTGGTTGGCGATCGTTGCCGCTGAAATGCTCATCGGTGGTGTCGGTATCGGCTTTTTCATCTGGGATGCTTGGAACAGTTCTCTGATTAGTGAAATTATTCTCGCCCTTGTCTACGTCGGCATTGTCGGCTTGCTCCTCGATAAATTGGTTGTCTTTATTGCCAACCGTATTGTCCCCGGAGAACCCTCTTAATCTGAGTACACCCATTACCCATTCCCCATCATCATGAAAAACTTCGTTGAGATTGACCACCTAGATAAGGTGTTTTCCTTGCCCAAGGGTGAACCCTATATTGCTCTGAAAAACATCAATTTCACCATCGAACAAGGAGAATTTATTTCGTTAATCGGTCATTCTGGCTGTGGCAAATCTACTTTATTACGGATTGTGGCGGGATTAGACCGAGCCTCTAGCGGTGGTGTAATTTTGTCCGGGAAAGAAGTGGATCGACCCGGGCCAGATCGGATGGTGGTTTTCCAAAATTACTCTCTGCTTCCCTGGAAAACGGTGTATCAAAATGTGGCTTTAGCGGTGGATTCGGTTATGAAACACCTGCCCACAGGAGAGCGACGGGAGGTGATTAACCAACATATTGACTGGGTAGGCTTGCACCATGCCAAGCATAAGTTCCCCCACGAATTGTCAGGGGGGATGAAGCAACGGGTGGCGATCGCCCGCGCTCTCGCCATTCGCCCCAAACTGTTACTATTAGACGAACCCTTCGGCGCACTCGATGCCCTGACTCGTGCCAGCCTGCAAGAGCGCCTGATGCAAATCTGCCAAGAAAGCCATGCCACCTGTATCATGGTTACCCATGATGTAGATGAAGCCTTATTATTAAGCGATCGCATCGTCATGCTCACCAACGGGCCAGAATCGCGAGTCGGCAGAATCCTCGATGTTCCCCTCCCCCGCCCTCGCGAACGGTTGGAAGTCGTCAATCATCCGAGTTACTACGGACTACGCAACGAAATTATCTACTTCCTCAACCAACAAAAACGGGCAAAACGCCGACAAGCTATCTCTGCCCCCGCAGTAGTCACCTCTGGACTGAAAAAGCCGATTGAAATAGGATTTATTCCCCTCACAGACTGTGCCCCCCTCATCGTGGCCCAAGAAAAAGGGCTATTCAAAAAACATGGCCTCGAACAAGTCACCCTCAGTCGAGAACCCAGTTGGGCGGCGATCGCCGAAGGCGTAATTAACCGCCGCCTGGATGCCGCCCAAATGGTGGCCGGGATGCCCATTGCCCTCACCCTAGGCATGGGGCCAACCCCCCCCGTCAGCATCGTCACCGCCCTCGTCCTCAGTCGCGGCGGCAATGCCATCACCCTGAGCAAGAAACTCTATCAACAGGGCGTAAGAACCCTAGCAGACCTCAAAGCTGCTTTCCTGGCTAACCCCGATCGACCCCACACCTTGGGCGTGGTTCATCCCGCTTCCATGCATAATCTCTTGCTGCGCCATTGGCTGGCCTGCGGGGGCATCGATCCCGATGGAGATCTCAACCTCAGTGTAATTTCTCCTCCCCAAATGGTCTCTAACCTCAAGGCAGGCAATATTGAAGGGTACTGTGTGGGCGAGCCGTGGAACTCTCGCGCTATCCATGAAGATTTAGGCTTTGCGATCGCCACTAGCGCCGATCTGTGGCCCAGTCATCCCGAAAAAGTATTCGGAATGCGGGAAGACTATGCCAACGAGCATCCAGATATTCACCTGGCCTTGCTGAAAGCTCTCTTAGAAGCCTGTGAGTATTGCGATGATCCCCGTCATCGCCCAGAAATCCTAGAAACCCTTTGCCTGCCGGAATATGTGGGTAGCGATCGCGTCTATACGGCTCCCGGTTTCCTGGAGCCTTACCTGCGAGAAAAAGACGGAGAACCAGAAATGTTACCCTCTTTCAACCGATTTTTCTTCGATCGCTCCAACTGTCCCAACCGCGGAGAAGCGCTCTGGATCATGACCCAACTCGCTCGCTGGGGCATCACTCCCTTCCCCAGAAACTGGGTAGACGCTTTGCAACGGATTCGCCGTTTGGATCTATTCAGCATGGCAGCACGAGACTTGGGATTGCCAGACGTAGAGCCAACCCCTAAACCCTTCTCTGTGTTTGATAGTACCCTTTTTGATCCCAATAATCCCTTAGATTACTTGTACCAATTGCCGATCAAGCGGGATCTCCGTATTGAAGAAGTGAATCTCGACGGTTCCAGACAAGCCGCTTGAGCGTCCTGGGAAGCACGAGATTGAACGCTCTGAGGAGCAAGAGGCAAGCTTGTCAGCTCCTCAGAGCGTTCAACAAGCTCCTAGGACGCTCAACTTAAGTGTTTTGATTTTAAACCCCCTATCCCCTTCTCCTGCCATGAACCCTCTATCCTCTATTCCTCGATCTCAGTCCATGCTTACCCAGCCCTTGCTGTCAGTTCAGAATATCTCTAAGATTTATCCCACACCGAATGGCCCTTATCCTGTGATTGAAAATCTGGATCTGGCGGTACACGAAGGAGAATTTATTACCCTCATCGGCCATTCAGGGTGCGGCAAATCTACGTTACTCAATATGGTGGCGGGGTTTATCCAACCCACATTAGGGACAATTTATCTCGGCGATCGCCCCATTACCCAACCGGGCTGCGATCGGATGATGGTGTTCCAAAATTATTCCCTGCTCCCCTGGAAAACGGCTCTAGAAAATGTGTGGCTAGGGGTTCATGCTGCCTTTAAGCGCAAATCTCAACGGGAAAAGTTGGCTATTGCCCAGGAATATTTGGCCATGGTTGGCCTGAGTGACGCAGCCCATAAGCGCCCCCATGAGTTGTCTGGGGGGATGAAGCAACGGGTGGCGATCGCCCGCGCCTTAGCCATGAATCCTCGTATGCTCTTATTAGACGAGCCATTTGGCGCTCTCGATGCCATTACTAAAGAAGAACTCCAGGAAGAATTGCTCACGATTTGGCAAAACAATCGCTGCACAGTGCTGATGATTACCCATGATATCGATGAGGCCTTGTTTTTAGCCGATCGCCTGGTGATGATGACCAATGGGCCATCCGCCACCATTGGTGATATTATTGATATTCCTTTCCCTCGACCCCGCGATCGCGCTCGCATTATGGAAGATCCTCGCTTCTACGAATTGCGAAACTACGCCCTCGATTTCCTCTATCGTCGCTTCGCCCACGAAGATGTCTAAATCCATAGGCAAATGGGGTTGAACAAGTGAAAAACGGGTGAGCCATTACCAGGGTGTAACGCTATAAGCTATAACAGGAGTATTATCGCCTAACTCCAACTTAGGGAAGCTACTGCTGTGAATCTTCTTGACAACCTGAAAAGTTTAATCTCTAAACGGCCAAAAGGGATTGGTGTTGAACTGACTCCCGAACAGATTAATATTGTTCAAGTCCTGAAAAAAGGTCAAGCCTACAAACTCCAATCCTTTCACTCCATAGAAGTGCCAGCAGGCATCTATGAAGACGGACAAATTTTAGATGCTCCTGCCATGGCAGAACTGATCCAATCCTGTTTGGCAGAAAATAAAATTACTGTTAAAAATGCGGCTTCTGCGGTCTCCGGACGGGAAGCCGTCACCCGCCTAATCCCGGTTCCAGCAGAGTTAGATGATAATGAACTGCGGGAAATGGTACTCAATCAAGAAGCGGGATTATACCTACCTTTCCCACGAGAAGAAGCAGATGTAGATTACCAAAAACTCGATCTGATGATCGATGATGATGGCATTGAAAAGGTACGGGTTTTGCTAGTGGCGACGCGCAAAGAAGTCACCGATAATTATATTAATACCTTTGAACAAGCCGGGTTGCGCCTGGATGTCTTAGAAATCAGTAGCTTTTCCCTGATTCGCACTATTCGTGAGGAGTTGCGACAATTTGCCCTAGGAGAAGCGGTGGCGATCGCTAATATAGAATTTGAAGGCACAGAAATTGCGATCGTCGTCGATGGTGTCCCCCAATTTTCCCGTACCGTTCCCATCGGAACCCACCAGATCCAAAATGCCCTCTGTCAAGCGATGAACCTACCCCCATCCCGCAACCCGGAAATTCTCCAAGGTATGACTATTCCCCTCACTCCCGTTGATAGCGTGCAAACCGGGATGACTGGCTCCAACCCCGGCGCGGCTGCTATGGTAAGAGTATTGGGAGAATTGGCCGATGAATTGCGGCGATCCATTGACTTTTATGTAAACCAAGGAGAAAACCAAGAAGTCGCCCAACTACTCCTAGCTGGGAGTGGGGCGGGCATTGGTCAACTAGATGAATTTTTAACTCAAAGGCTCAGTGTTCCCACTTCCCAAGTCGATCCCATTGAAGCCCTATCTTTGGAAATCGATCAGGAAATTCCCCCTGCCCAACGGCCGGGATTGGGTATCGCTTTGGGTCTAGGTTTACGATATGTGATTTAGAGGAAAACACCCATGTATGGACTCGATATTAATTTCCTTAAGGATAGACCGGGATATTTAGAGACTCCCTCAACCACCCAAAAAGGGGGGGGAGGTAGCAGTGCAAGTCCTGCGGATGCCCTGCCCATTATTGTCGGTTTGGTGGTGGGTGCTGCGTCTGTGGGCGCAACCTTGGGGGTGAAAATTGCTATCTTTGACAAGCAAAATGCCGAACTGCAAGCTCAGTTAGAGGGCATTAATGCCAATATTGAACAACAAGCCTCTAAAGCCCAGGAAATTGAGGCGGTAAAAGCGCAAACGGATGCTATTCGCGCCCAAACGGGGTCTCTGGCCACGGTATTTAATCAGATTAAACCCTGGTCAGCCCTGCTGCAAGAAATCCGCGATCGCGCCCCGGCTACGATTCAAATTATCAGCATTGAACAAATCGAGTTACAACTGCCTAACCCCAATCCCCCTCCAGAAACCCCGGACGCAACCATAGATGTCAAAGGACTACAAATCTCTGGAACCGCCCGCAGTTTTGATGATGTCAATGATTTTATGCTGCTGCTGAAAAACTCAGATTTTCTCGGTGGAGACCAAACGCAACTCCTTCGGGCTAACCGGCAACCCGATAATACTCAAGTTGAAGTTCCAGAAGGCAGTGAGTTAGAAGTAAAGCTGCCGGATGTGGTCGCCTTTAACATTGAAACACCCTTTTCCGATAAAGGGGCATCAGAATTAATGGCCCAACTCGAAAGTAAAGGAGCCATTGGCTTAGTCAGCCGGATTGAAACCTTGAAACAAAAGGGGATTTTAGAATAATGACACTCGCAGGAGATTTAGGAACGGTTGGGGCTGAAGCTGAAGGTAAAGGCGGCAATCAAACGAATCTGTTTATCGGTATTGGTATTGGTGTCCTTGGGTTAGGAATTGCTGGATTTTTAGCCTATAGCCAAGTGCTGCCAGCTATGCAGAAAAATCAGGAACTGCAAACGGAAGTCAATGATAAACAAATTCAAGTTAAACAAGAGCAAGAGCTGCAAAATCAGTTGCTGGCAGCTCAGGAAGACCAAGAGTTAGCCAAGCGGCAAAGTGAAGAAATTGAAACCCTCTTTGCTGATGAAACTTCCCTAGATACGCTGTTATTGGATATTAACCGCATTCTCAGGGAGCGGGGAGTGGAGTTAATGCAGTTTGAGCCAAATGCTGATGGCATACAATTGGTCACCGATGGCTCTTTGGGAACAGAAGTGGATGGAAAACTCGAAAGCCAGGGTTATCGTCTGCAATTTTCGGGCACTTTCGATCAGACTCGTTTAGTGTTGCTGAATATTGAACGGCTTCAACCCTTGCTGGTGGTTGAGTCCATGACAGTCACTGTCGATCCTTCCTCCCAAGAGGTATTGTACCAAGGGGGCAGTTTAGTGGCCCGGAATACGCCTAAGCTGACCACAGATATGGAAATTAAGGCCCTATTGCCTGCCGATCTTCCCCCACCTGCTCCCCCAGCACCACCAGAAGCAGCACCGGAAGCAGCACCAGAAGCAGCACCGGAAGCAGCACCAGAAGCAGCACCGGAAGGTTGATCGACAGTGAGATCGCTAAACCCATTTTTTGTAGGGGTGGAGAATTTTTCGCCCCTACAACATGCTGCGGAGATCTTCAAATAAGCGGTGTGCTTCTTCGATGTCAAAGTCTTCCAGTCGTTCTTCGAGTCGGCTTATCTTGGGTTCTAGGGGAGTATCGATCGCCTCCTGCTTCAAATCATCGACTAAGGAGATCGCCTCAATCAAATCTGTCTCCAGTAAATCCAGAATCTCACCAATCAACTCGGTGATGCGCCCCCGGTTCCACTGCTTCTGCTGCTGAACTCGATCCCTATCGGGTAAATCTTGAATGCTCTCTAAAACCAGCTCCAAAGCTTCGAGTAGCCCCACCTTAGCAAGCTGTAACTGTTCAGTATTCAGAGCATCTAACCTTAACATCTCTTCAAGAGTTATTGCCCAGACATACACCCGATCCGCGCTAATATTACCAGCAGCTCCTTTCAAACTATGGATTTGTTCAAGGGCAGGCAACCACTCTTGACGGCTAAGGGTTCCCTCGAAATCCAAGCTAAAGTCTTGATATTGCTGATAAAATAACTTCAGTAATCCTTGATATCCTGCCCAGTTGCCTCCCATGCGGGATAAACCCACCTCAACATTAATCCCCGGTAGAGAGGGATGAGCCGGTTGTGGGTCTTCATTGAAGAGAAACGGCTCTGACTGCTCCTCAGCTTCTGTAACTGGAGTATACAGATCTGGAGCAATCCAGCGCACTAGAGCGGAGTATAACTCATCGAGATCGATCGGTTTAGCCACATGGTCATTCATGCCTGCGGCTAAACTTTTACCCCGATCGCCATCCATAACATGGGCAGTCATGGCAACAATGGGCACAGTAGCAAACCTTTCGGTTTCTAAATCTCCCTCTTTTGCCATGGCTCGAATCTCTCTAGTTGCCGTTAAACCGTCTACTTCAGGCATCCGAATATCCATTAAAATCAGATCGAAAGCATGGGATAGCACCTTGTCGATCGCCTCTTGTCCATTCATTGCCCGATCCACCTTTAACCCCACACTTTGCAATATCTCCCGTGCAATTAAGGCATTCACCTCGTTATCTTCAACGAGCAAAATCTGAGCGCCTTGGATCTGTTGCAGTTGTTCCTCCAAACCCGAAGAGGATGCGATCGCCCGGTTAGCCTCAAGGGGGATACTGTATCCTAGAACCAGTAGAATCGTCTCTAATAATTGGGAGCGATTAATCGGTTTGGTCACTAAAGTCTCTTGATTTAGCCAGGGTGCAGCTTCTAGGATGCGCTCTTGAGTATGAGCGGTGACTATCAAAATCGCTGGAATAGCCGCCAAGCTAGGATTGGCTTTGATCTCTCTTAAGGTTTCCAAACCATTCATTTTGGGCATATAGGCATCAATTAAGACCAGATCGAAGGGTGCAAACTCTCTTACCCTTTCTAAAGTGGCGATCGCCTCCTCTCCAGAACCCACCGCCACCGCTTGCAAGCCAAAGGAATTTAGGAGCTTCATGAGACTATCCCTAGAGAAGGGATGATCGTCAACCACCAAAGCTTTTAAACCTTCTAAATTCGCGCACTCCAAAGATTGTGCATAATCCCCCAAAGCACACAGATAAGGAAACTCCAATTCAAAGGAAAAGGTACTGCCTCGATCAATCTTACTTTCAACCTCAATCCCCCCACCCATTAAACTCACCAGACGTTTACAAATAGCCAATCCTAACCCCGTTCCTCGATACTTACGACTAATAGAAGCATCTGCCTGAGTAAAGGCTTCAAACAAAGTCTTCAATTGATCGGGGGTTAAACCAATACCTGTATCCTTGACTGCAAACTTCAGCCTAACCAGCTTTTCAGTTAAGGCTATGGTCTCGATGCTAATCATCACACAGCCGTTTTCCGTAAACTTGATGGCATTACTGGTAAAATTAATTAAGACCTGATTCAAGCGCAAAGAATCACCCATTAAATAGCTGGGGACATTACTATCGACCTCGAACAACAAATCAAGTCCCTTTTCTTTCGCTTTAAATGAAAACAGATTGTGCAAATTATCTAAAATGGATTGCAACTGGAAGGGAGCATTTTCTAACTGCATTTTTCCTGCTTCAATCTTAGAGAAATCCAAAATATCATTGAGGATGGATAATAAGGATTGTGCCGAACTCTGAATTTTGTGTAAGTAATCTTTTTGCTCGTCATTTAAATCGGTTTTCAAGATCAAATGGGTGAGACCTAAAACCCCATTCATGGGAGTACGAATCTCATGGCTCATCAGGGCTAAAAACTCGCTTTTAGCGCGATTAGCATATTCGGCCGCTTCCTTCGCTTCTTGTAATTCTTGTTCGGCTCGTTTGCGATCGGTAATATCAACGGACATGCCAATCATTCGGATCGGTTCTCCATGGGCATCTTGGACGACTGTGGCATTGACTTCAAACCAAAGATAAACTGGATGGTCTGAATCTTCACCAACTAGCGCTCGATGGTCAATTTGAAAAGATCCCCCTTCGGCGATCGCCTTTTGATTGGCGAGATCGACCTTCTCAACATCATCGGGATGAATCATCCTCAGAGAGTCTTGATAAGAGAGTTCTACGGGCAGATCGGAATTAACCGTTGAAGAAAAATAGATCTGATTGGTTCGCAGATCCCTTTGCCAGGCGATCGCCTTCGATGTTTCCAAAGCCAACAACAGTTGGGTTTCCCGCTCTTGCCGCTCCAGTTCCGCTTGTTTACGGTTGGTAATGTCTCGGAAAATACCCTGAATTAAGGTTTCTCCGGCGATGGTAATTACAGAAGCAGAAACATCGACGGGGACAAGATCGCCATTTTCACATTGGCACTGTCTATCCAATAATTGACGGATCTCCTGACGGGCGATCGCCTCAAACCCCTCTAGAGCCATCTGTAAATCCTGGGATGGAAACAAATCACACCAGCACATATAGCCCAGTTGCCACCGACTATAGCCAAATAACTCCTCCGCCTTGAGATTAACTTCCTGGATATTACCCTGGCGATCCGTTAACACGATCGCATCCCCCGCTCCATCCATCAGCGCTCGATAGCGAGCTTCTCGATCCTGCAACGCTACTGTACGCTCAATCACCTTATTTTCCAGGTCTCGATTAAGTTCTTCCAGCAGGCGACTTGCCCGTTGACGCTCCAATTCTGCCCCGGCACGAGCAGCAAACACTCTGAGAATCTTCTCTAACCATTGGGGATTTTGCAGGGGTTGGGTATCTAAGATACAAAGATTACCGATCGCCTCTCCTTGCGTATTATAGAGGGCAACCCCCAAGTAGCTCTCGGCAGACATCTCGGCTAAATGGGGATCGTCCGGAAACTGCTGCTGAATAGACTCCACACAAACATAAACTCCCTCTTCAAGGCTTGATTCACAGGGAGTTTCGGCAATCTGATAGCTAAAACTGGGTTGCCATGTTCCTTGTCCCCAAACGGCTAAAGTCCAGAGGCGATCCTCAACCTTTTCTGAGACGATGGCATAAGCCACTTGAAGGCTCTCACTCATATATTGAACCAAGGCCGGAAAAAAATCGGCTCCAGTCGTTGCTGCCGTTCCCATCACCAAATTATCTAGGGCTGTTTGGGTTTGTTTGCGCTCCGTAATATCTTGCATCAACCCCAACACATGGTGTTCTCTTTCTTCGCTCTGGAGTAGAGAAGTAGAAATGGCGATCAGTCGTTTAGAGCCATCCTTGCATTCAATCTCCCATTCTTCAGCTATCAGGTTATCCCCCTCTCGCATCCGCGACCTGCGAGCGATTGCCTGCCTTTGGATCTCTGGATGTGTATATAAACTCTGATACCAACCCAAGCGGTTAATTTCCTCTAAAGTATAACCCGTAATCCTTTCCATCTGCTGGTTCCAGACCGTAAACCGCACATAGGGAAACTCATCTATGTTATGACAAACACATAATCCTTCCGCCATTTGGTCTAAAATTTGCCCCGAAAAGCGATTTTCCTGCTCGACTCGCAATTGGGCAGATTTGCGATCGCTAATATCCGTCAGACTCCCCACATAACCGATCGTCACTCCCCCATCGTCTCGCTCCACCACCGATCGCCCATAGACCCAGATAACCCGTCCATCTGGATGTTGTATCCGGAACTCCAACTCGCAAGAACTGCAACTCTGTACAGCCTCCATCCAAGCCAACCATACCCTTGGGCGATCCTCTGGATAGATAACCTCTATCCATCCCTCCCCCATCGCTTCCTGTGCAGGAACCCCCGTCATCACCGACCATTGACTATTCACATAAACACAATTACCCTCTCGATCTGTACGAAAAATACCCACAGGAACCGCTTCAGCCAAACTAGCGTAGCGTTGCTGGCTTTCGTGCAGACGAATTTGAGCCTCTTCCTTCTTCCGGAGTTCTTGTTCGAGTTTTTCATAAGCCATAGCCTGTCGAATAGCAAACTCTTCGGCTAACTTATACAATTCTAGAGGATTAAGCGATCGCAACAAATTCGTTTCAGTGATAATTCCCCCCAGTTTTCCCTCAGCCGAAATCACCACCACCCGGCGAATCGAATGCTTCTCCATCAGTTGTACAACCGCCAACAGAGAATCCTGGGGCTGCACCGTAAACACCGGATGACTCATCACATCTTCCGCGATCGTCCGTACCCAATCCACCCCCAAAGCATGAAATTGAACTAAATCGCGCTCAGTAATAATCCCCAAAGGCACACCCTCTTCGGCAATCACCACACAGCTAATCGAATACTCCGCAATTAACTGGGAAATCTGCAACAGAGAAGCTTTCGGACTAGCCCAAATCACCCGCCGAGTCATCACTTCTTCCACCAGACACAAGCGCAATAGATCCATCGGCCCGGACAACTGCCTCAGACTCTCATAAGTGACCAATCCTACCAAATTCTCCTCATCGTCAACGATCGGTAGATGGCGAATCTGAGACGTTCTGAGCAAATTAAGCGCCACCCATAAATCAGTAAACTCCCGCTCCCGCAACGTAATCACCGGACAGGTCATCACATCCCCAATCCGCAAATAGTCTATCCTTTCCCCTTGAGCCAAGAGGCGAACCAGATCCCGCTCTGTCAGAATACCGATTACCTTCTTTCCTTCCGTCACCATCACACAACTAGACAGGGATTGACTATGCAGATCTTCCGCCCCCCTAGAATCACCTTGAGTCAAGTCACAGTTAATATGCACCGTACTCATTTGGGCGATCGCCTCCCGCACCAGCCTATCTGCTGATACCACCAAAGGTTCCCGAACAATAGCGCGGTAACCCTCCCCTCGTTTAGTCCAGATTGTCGGATTAAAGAACATCGGTCATTAGGTCGGGTAATGGGCGATCGGCCATGGGTCTGTTAAGTAATAAGTAATAAGTAATAAGTAATAAGTAATAAGTAAGAGTTTAACCCGTTTTTCCCTTTTCATGTCCGCTTGCAGAAACGATCTCTCCACATGGGCGTACCTCTCCCCCATTCCCCCATTCCCCCATTCCCCCACAGAGGGCGCGAAACGCTGTATTAACCCACTAGCCTAGAGTAATCTTAAAAACTGACCCTTGGGGCTGATTATCTCTCACCTGAATTTTCCCCCCATGAGCTTCTACCACCAGCTTACAAAAGGCCAGCCCTAATCCAATTTGGGAAATTTCTGGTAAAATATTACCAATTTCGTACTTCTCAAAAATTTTCTCTTTTAGGGTTTCTGGAACCCCAGAACCACTATCAAAGACTTCCAACGTTACCTGCCCAGAAAGAGGAGCATCTAAGTTAATCACAATTTGACTATCTGCGGGAGAAAACTTAATCGCGTTGGAGATCAAGTTATCTAAAACCCGATGCATCATCGCTTCATCAACGGCAATTCTTCTTCTCGGTTCTTCTGAACAAAGGGGAACTAAAACTTGATTCTTGTTAGCGGCTATGGATTCAAAATTAAAGGCGGCTGAATTTACCAGCACGGCTAGATCAATTTCTTGCAAATTCAGCCGCACCTTGCCCGATTCCATCAGGGCAATTTTCAATAAATCATCAATTAAAACTTGCAGCGATTGGGCTGAATTATAGATTTTATTAATTTTATCTTTTTGTTTTTCCGGGCTATACTCTCGACTTCTGAGTAACTCTAAACCAAATAATACTCCACCTAAAGGATTTCGCAGATCGTGAATCACCATTTTAACCATGTCTTCTCGTAATTTAAGCAAGCTTTGCAGCTCATCATACTGCTGCTTAATTCGCAACATGGAAGAAACACGGGCACGCAGTTCCATCCCATTAACTGGTTTACTAATAAAATCATCCGCCCCAGCATTTAAACAGCGAGCCAGATCGGATTTCTCACTTAGGGCAGTCACCATAATAATCGGTACAACTTTCCATTGAGGAAGGGATTTAATTTGCCGACAAACTTCAATTCCATCAATTCCAGGCATCATGACATCGAGGAGAATCAAGCCTGGGTTATAGGTTTCTAGAGAAGCCAGAGCCTCTTGTCCATTGGCTGCATAATGAAGGCTATAGTCCTGGTCGAGTAGGGTTTCAATGACATCAAAATTATCTGGTTCATCATCTACAATCAGGATTGAAAACTCATTGTCTACAGTCATTGGCTAATCCTACGGATAACAGTTAGGGCATTATAAGGGACTTTTTTAATTGTATACTTTAACAGATTTTTTCACCAGAAGCGAGGGAATCGGCTTAATTTTTGAGCAGCAATCTTATCATAGATCGAGGGAGAAAAAAGTGATAATTAATACTTTTTTTCCGTAACAACCGAGGTTTATCGCTTCCTTTCAGAGTTTCTGAGTCTGCAAGAGCTGTTGAATTGTTAAAACCAACTGCTTGAGTTTAATCGGTTTGCTCAAGTAGTGATTGGCTCCTGCTTGCAAACAGCGATTGCGATCTTCCGGCATAGCCAGAGCTGTTAAAGCAACGATCGGCACATCAACGAAACTCTTAAGTTCGCGAATATACTGAATTGCTTCTAAGCCATCCATCCCTGGCATTTGAATATCCATCAAAATCGCATCCGGAGACTCAGCCTTAGCCATCTTAATCCCTTCCATCCCATTATTCGCCACCAAAACCTGATACCCCTTAGCCCTCAGATAACTAGACACCGTATGAATATTAGCCTCATTATCCTCCACCAACAAAATCCGGGGATGACTATCGAGGATTTTTTCCCGGCTCTCCTCTGCATTATGCGCTAACGCCATCTCCTCTTGCTTCAGAGCAGAGTCAACCCTCACACAAGGCAAATCCACCCAAAAACAACTACCAACCCCCTTTTCACTTTGCAAGCTCACCCAACCCCCATGCAACTCGGTCAACTGCTTCACCAAAGCCAAACCCAACCCCGTCCCCGCATACTGACGACTCAGGGAACTATCAATTTGCACAAAGGGCTGAAATAACTTTTTCCGCTCCTCCTCAGAAATCCCAATCCCCGTATCCTTCACCATAATTCGCAGGCACTCCTTTCCATGACTTTCTTGACATTCTCCCTCCTTGAGCAAACAGGCTGAAAGAATCACCTTACCCCCTTCTGGAGTAAACTTGACCGCATTATTGAGCAAATTAATCAAAATTTGGCGAATGCGCCGTTCATCTCCCCATAAATCCGGTAAGCCCTCTGGAATCTGAGTCACCAACTCAATTTTCTTGTGATAAGCTTGGGTTTTCACTAAAGCCAAACTCGAAAGACATAAGCTAGTGACGGCTATCTTTGCCCATTCCAGCTCAATCTTCCCCGACTCAATTTTAGCCAGATCCAAAATATCATTAATCAACGCCAACAAATGGTGGCTACTGCGGGCAATCACATCCAGAGATTTTTGCTGCTGGGGATTAATCTCACCAAATACCCCACCTTGCAAGCCCTCCGTCATCCCTAAAATCGCATTCAGGGGGGTGCGTAGCTCATGGCTCATATTGGCTAAAAACTCATCTTTCAACCGAGTTACCCGCGCCAGAGTATGATTTTTTTCTTGCAATTCCTGATTAAGCATCTGAAGCCTTAAATGGCTTTTAATCCTCGCTCTAACCACACTAGGATTAAAGGGTTTAGTAATATAGTCAATTGCTCCTAATTCTAGCCCCTTGGCTTCATCTAAGTCTTCACTAAGAGCCGTGATAAAAATCACTGAAATATGGGCTGTTTCTGGATCGGCTTTTAACTGAGTAAACACTTCATAGCCATCCATCTTGGGCATCATCACATCCAGAAGAATTAAATCTGGATGGGGTTTTTTCTGAGCTATCTGCATGGCTCTTGCTCCAGTGGTGGCAGCAATTACTGTATAGTCATCTTTAAGCACTTGGAAAAGCACTTGTAAGTTATCCGCATTGTCATCAACAATTAGAATCTTCGCCTTTGGGAGAGTCAGATGGCTCATAGGATGTCAAGGGTTGCTCCGGAGGATTGGGGGAGATTGAAGCTCAAGTCGTTTCCATAGTGTATAATAAACTTGCGCTATTATCCGTATCAAAATCTATCATGGGATCTAAACATTAACCCTAGTTACGGGAATCAGCTAAAAGCTGCTCGATCGCAGTCACCAATTGTTTGAGTTTAACCGGTTTACTTAGGTATTCATCGGCTCCAGCTTCCAGGGCCCGATCGCGATCGCCTTCCATCGCCAAAGCCGTCAGAGCAATAATTGGAACCTCCACCAACTGGAGATCCTGGCGGATTTTCCCAATCGCCTCCAAGCCATCCATACCCGGCATTTGAATATCCATTAAAATCACATCGGGCTGCTCTGAGACAGCTAAAGCTACGCCCTCTGAGCCATTTTTACCAATGCAGAGTCGATAACCCTTCGCTTTGAGGTAGCTCGACAAGGTGGTAATATTAGCCTCGTTATCATCAACCAGCAAGATTAGGGGCGATTTCACCCCAGAAGATGGCACGGTTTCGCGATCGCTTTGGAGTTCCCTGGAGGAAATATCCTCCGTCGGAGAGCGATCCACACAAGGCAAATCTACGCTAAAACAACTGCCCAAACCTACCTTACTCCTCACAGAAACTTGACCCCCATGGAGTTCGGCAATCTGCTTAACTAAGGCTAGACCTAAACCCGTACCGGTATACTTGCGATTTAAGGCACTATCGATTTGCACAAAAGGCTGGAATAACTTTTCTAGATTTTCTGGAGCAATGCCAATACCCGTATCGATAATAGCAATGCGGAGATAATGGTTGATGATTAATCCGGGATCTTGGGGCTGGGCCTCCCCTTCTGGGTAAAAAACATCCGCTTTACTAATACCTTCTTGATAACTTAAGGAAGACTTCCGCACAACCTTCAGGGTGATTTTACCCCCTTCTGGGGTGAATTTCACCGCATTATTGAGCAGATTAATTAAAACTTGGCGGATGCGGCGTTCATCCACCCACAGATCGGGTAAACCGTCAGCGATCTGGGTTTCTAGGATAATGCTTTTTTTCTGGCTCTGTTGTTTGACAAAGGCCAAACTAGAGCTACAAAGGGGAGCAACGGAGACGCGGCTATATTCGAGTTCGATTTTGCCCGACTCAATTTTAGCCACATCGAGAATATCATTAATCAGCTCTAGCAGATGGGAACCACTGCGCTCAATGGTGTCTAAGGCTTTGAGCTGTCGGTCGTTAATTTCGCCAAAGATTTGCTCGCTCAGACCTTCAGTCATACCCAGGATGGCATTAAGGGGGGTACGAAGTTCATGGCTCATGTTAGCGAGAAACTCATCCTTGAGGCGGGTAGCGCGGGCGAGTTCTTGATTCGTTCTGAGCAGTTCTTGTTCGGCAGCTTGGCGATCGCTAATATCCCGACAAACGCAGATTAAATAACCCTTATCGGTGAGGGTGAGGGAAAGTTCTTGGGCAAAGGGTTCTCCTTGGCGCAGAGCAATGGTTTGCCCTCGCCATTGACGATCCCTAGAGAGGGCAGGGAAGACTTGCTCTTCAAAGAACTGGATTTGTTCCGTATCATAGAGTTTGCGCCAACTTTGACCGAGTAGCTCTTGGGGATCGGTAAAATTAAACAGTCTCAGGTGGGCTTGGTTGATGAAAATATAGCGGTCATCCTTGAGGATACCGATACCATCGATCGCCGCCTCAATTGCAGCCATTTGTTGTTGCAGTTGGGCTTGGGCCTGTTTGCGATCGGTGATATCCCTAGCGGCAGCATAAATCAGATCTCCATAGGGGCGCGATCGCCATTCGATCCAGCGATAGGAACCATCCCGACAGCGATAGCGGTTAGTAAAATTAATCAACTCCTGACCTTTACCCAAGGAAGCCAAAGCTTCTAGGGTACTGTCCAGGTCTTCCGGATGCACATAATCCAAGAACTTCTTACCTTCTAACTCAGACAGAGGATAGCCCAAGGTTTTCTCCCACTGAGGATTGAGGCGAATAAACTCACCTTCTAAGTTAGCCATGCACAGCAAGTCAAGGGCAAGGGAAAAGAAGCGGTCTAACTCTTGGGTGGTCTGTTCTAGGGCAGCCATACTCTGTTTATAGTCAGTCATATCCCGGCAGACACAAATAAGCGTGCCATCTTCCGTGAGGGTGAGAGAAAGGTCTTCATCAAATGTCGAGCCATCCTTACGGGTGGCGATCGCCTCCCCTTTCCAAAACCCTTGAGCTGCCAACACCGGAAACACTTCTTGCTCAAAGCGCTTCAATTCTTGCTCAGAATATAAAACTGTCCAGCTTTTGCCGATCAGTTCTTCGGGGCCATCGTAGCCAAACATCTGCACATGGGAGCGGTTCAAATATCCGTAGAACTCTCCCTTGAGCAAGGCAATCCCATCAACCGCAGCCTCAATGCTCGCCAGTTGTCTCGCGTTCTCCTCCTCCGTCTCCTGTCGCTGACGCTCTAGACGATAGCCCTCGATCAAATTACTACAAGTAATCAGAAAGGGTTCTAACTCATCCACCATCTGCTCATGATAGCCCTGGGGTCGATTGGCCATACCCACCATGCCCAACAGAGTAGACCCACTGTAAAAGGGGATACCTAAAAAGGCATTTAGGGGGGGATGACCATCGGGCGTGCCGCCCCGTCGGGGGTCAGTCCTCGGACTGTTAGCAATCACCGGTTTTCCGGTCATGACGACCGCCCCAAACAGGGTATTCATATTGCCAAATTCCATACCCTGTTCGTAGTTTTGCTCGTAAAAGTCCTGGGTCGCTTGATCCCAGGCAATGTTAGTAATACTGTGGGTTTTTAAGTAGGGAACACCACGAATTTTGAGCAGAATTTCATCACACTGAAGAGCTTTTTCCAAGGTAGCGCTACCATCGTCTCGAAAGCGCACCTCACCAATAAAGCCATATTCGCTATCAGTAAGTTCGAGTAGGTTGGAAAGCAGGCCTTCAAAGATAGTGAGCCGGTTACCCGCCGTGATAAATTGACTCTGGGCAGTGCTGATAGAATTGAGCAATTGGTTGCTGCGAGACAGAGCTAATTCAGCTTGTTTGCGATCGCTAATATCCACCCGAATCGCCAGGTATTGCAGGGGTTTTCCCTCAGCATCCAGGAAGGGCACAATAGTGCTATCCACCCAATAGAGCCGTCCATCCTTCGCCCGGTTGCACACTTCCCCTCGCCAAATCTCCCCCCTAGAGATAGTCTGCCAGAGGCTGTGGAAAAATTCCGGGGGATGAACATCAGACTTAATCAAGCGATGGGTTTGACCAAGAATTTCAGCTTGGCTGTAGCCAGAAACCTCACAGAAGCGATCATTGGCATAGGTAATCAGCCCCTGAGCATCCGTAATAGCCACGATCGCCGCTTGATCCAACGCTAACTTAAAATTCGCCAACTCCTCCATCAAAGCTTGACGCTGTTGGGAGTCAATTTTAGCCTGGGTGATATCTCGGTTAATCCCAATCATCCGTTGGGGGTTTCCCCGCTCATCCCGTTCCACCATAGCTGTGGCGGATAACCAGCGTACCGAGCCATCCGGATGCAAGACCCGAAATTCTGGATCGAAATTTCTCTCTCCTCTCAAGGCCCCTTCCAGCGCTTCCGTAGCCATGGGGGCATCCTCTGGATAGAGAGCATTTTGCCACAGTTCTACTGTATTCCTAGGGTTCGAGGGATCTAGTCCATAGAGAGCATACATTCTCCGATCCCAGGTGAGCCGATTCTGGGCCACATTCCATTCCCAGATCCCGATCTGAGCTGAGGAAACCGCTAGTTCTAGGCGCTCCGATAGCCTGCCCAGATCCAGAGTCCTTTGTCTGACTCGATCTTCGAGATCTTGATTGAGTTCTGCTAAGAGTGCTGTAGCTTTTTTGAGGTCATCTTCTATTTGCTTGCGATCGCTAATATCCGTGATACTGCCTACATATCCAATCACCTCTCGGTAACTATTTCGCTCCACGCTCGACTGCCCATAGACCCAACAGAGCTGACCATCAGGGCGTTGCAGACGAAATTCCAGTTCGCAAGTTGAGTGATCGCCCACCGCTTTTCCCCAAGTCATCGCCACCCTTTCCCGGTCATCTGGATGCACAGCTCCGAGCCATCCTTCCCCCATAGATGCCCCTTCCGAGAGTCCCGCTAACAGACACCAGCGATGATTGACATAGACCCATTTCCCCCTCTTATCGGTACGAAAAATACCCACAGGTAGGCTCTGGGCTAGGCTGGCGTATCTTTGCTGACTTTCCCGCAGTAAACTTTCAGCCTGTTGTCTTTCCCTCAGTTCTAAAGCTAATTTTTGGTGGGTACTCGCTTGTTGAATGGCGATCGCCAACTGCACCCCCACCTCCTCCAACAGGGACACCTCCTCCCCCGTCCAGTCTCGATAATCCCCACATTGATGACCAATCAACAATCCCCAGGGTCGATCCTCAAAAGCCAAGGGAATCACTAGATTCGCCTTCACCTGATACTGTTCCAACAACATCAGATAGCAGGGAGAATATCCAGCAGTATAAACATTGTTGACCGCAATAGACTCATCCCTAGTCCAGTCTCCAAAACAACAATCAGCAATCCCATTGCCCAGACTCGATCCCCATTGAGGATCGACCGATTCTGCAATAATATGGCCATCACCCTCATCTTCAAACTTACAAATCGCCACCCGATCGCAGCCTAAAATCCCCCTAACCTCCCCAACCGCCACCTCCAAAACCTCTTGCAGATTCAGGGAATAGCGAATCCGCCTAGCAATATCGGCTACCACCCTCTCCCGTTCCCGTTGCCCTTCCAGTTCAGCCATTCTAGCTTCCACTTGAGCTACCAGTTCACTGTTGCGCGATTCTAACAGCGCCACCTTTTCCGCTTCCAGATGGTTAACCTTACCTTCTAAGACTTCCACCAACTTGTAGAGTTCTAGGGGATTGAGCGCTTGTAACAGGCTCGTTTGCGTGACAATACCCAACAGTTGCCCCTGCTCTCCCGTCACCACCACTCGCCCGATCAAGTGCTGTTCCATCATTTGCTGTACCGCCCATAGGGAGTCCTGGGGTTTAACCGCAAAAATAGGGCAGCTCATCAAGTCCACAGCCCGGTACTCTCTAAAACGAGGACAAAAGCCATGAAATTGAACCAGGTCTCGCTCAGTGATTATGCCCACAGGAGCGTCAAAAGAACCTGTCGCAGTTGGTTGGGTTTCTACAATCACCACCGAACTCACCCGATGGTTGGCCATCAGTTGGGAAATTTCAAACAAAGAAGCTTGGGTAGAAGCACAAATCACCTGGGGACTCATCACTTCTTGCGCTTCTCGCAGACGCAACAAATCCATGGGACAGGAGAGCTGGCGTAAACTTTCGTGGGTGACGAGTCCCACTAACTGTCCGCGATCGTCCAGAATGGGTAAATGGCGAATCCGGTGCTGTTTGAGCAGGTTGATCGCAAAAAACAGGTCATCAAAATCTTCTTCTTTGAGCGTAACCACAGCAGGACTCATCACCTGTTCAACCCGCAGATAGGCTAGGGGACGATCTTCAGCCAGTAATCGCACCACATCCCGTTCCGTGAGGATACCCATCACTTTGTCTTCCTCCACTACCACCACACAACTCGATAGAGCCTCTAAATGGACTTGATCGAGTTGGTTATGTTGTGTTCTATGGGTTTCACAGGACAAATGGGTAGCGCTCATTTTGGAGATGGCCTCCCGCACGTTGGTATTGGGAGATACAACGAGGGGATTTCTGACAATCGCTAACTTCAGTTGCCTGGGGTCTAGAGCGGTTTCCAAATTTAACATGAATGCTGTTTTTGGGTTTTATCTTCATTATGATTGATCGTCTGGAAATTTAAAAGGACGGAGATCACGAGGAGATGATGATCCAGTTCTCTCCATTTCTTCAGATCGAGGATTGAGGATCAAGGATCAAAGAAAGCATGTATGATCAAAACCTAGAAAGAAAAAAGCTACACCCGGCCAGTTTATGGATCAGTCTGTCACCGACTTATTAGCCCTATGGGGCGAACAACCCCAACTTGAATTTAATTTACCCGATCCCGAAGATGACCAAATTCCTGATGGGGAATTTGTGCAACAACTGGATACGGCCTGGTTGGTTTGCGATCGCTTTGATTTGCAAACGGATATTTGGCGAGGTAGGATTTTACGGGCGATCCGCGATCGAGAAAAGAAAGGGGGAGATGGCCGCGGAACGGGGTTTATCAATTGGTTAAAATCCAAAGAAATTACGAAAAGCCAAGCCTATTCTTTAATTCAATTGGCCAATAGTGCGGATACTTTGGTCGATGAGGGAAAATTAGACCCGGAATCGGTGAATAATTTTAGTAAACGAGCTTTTGTGGAAACCGCAAAAGCACCACTAGAAGTGCAACAATTAGTCACAGATGCAGCCAGTCGCGGCGATCGCATTACCCGTCGAGAAGTGAAACAATTGGCCGATGAATGGATGGCTATGTCTTCGGATTTATTACCCAATGAAGTGAAAGAAAAAGCAGCCTCTGGAACGATGGCTGCCAAACATTTAGCACCTTTAGTCAAAGAATTAGGTAAACTGCCCGATACTCATCTACAAAGCATTCAAGAAGAGGTGGCCGCTAACCCGGATGTGGAAACTGTTAAACAAATGACATCTGAAGCCCGGAGTCTAGCCAAATACTTAGATGCAGCCGCCCAAGTACAAGTCCTGAGTCAATCCCCCGTAGATTTGGAGTTGGCCCTAGATGAGAGCTTGCGCTTAGGCTGTTTAAGTACGGCTTCAGAATTGCTCAAACAGGCCACCCAACTCGAACAAACCGTGGCTAAGTTATATTTAACCTGGAAACGGTTGGGAAATTTGGCCGATCGCCTCTATGTCGATACCGGAGCGAGTACCCCCCATTTGCGCTCCATGCTGAATCAACTTGGCCCCCTCACCAGCGAGATCCTAGAAGTGCCCCTACAAGAGGGCGATCGCTCCAGCATCCGCCTACAATGGCTATCAGATGTTTAGATCCGGTTCAGAGGACAAATGAATAGAGGATAATTTTACGCTATCATCAGATAAATCAATAAAATACCGATCGTTCATCCCAACTCCCCTAGGATAGGGGAATCGAGACTCAGAGCGCCATAGGCTCTCAAGCCTTCTCAAGTCAGAAGAGGATGAAAACGGGCAAGGGTTAAGTTACACTTAAACCTACCCAAACTCGTCAGTCCTCCCATCGGCAGAAAACATTTGCCATCCAATCAGGATTAACATCATCAATATTAGGAGATTACTCACCTATGCAGCAGCTTGCAGTTAGCACTGAAATCGACTATCAAAGCGAAACATACAAAGATGCCTATAGCCGGATCAATGCGATCGTCATTGAAGGGGAACAGGAAGCCTATGACAATTACATTAACTTGGCTAGTCTGCTGCCCGACAAAAAAGAAGAATTGACCACGCTGGCGAAAATGGAAAAACGCCACATGAAAGGCTTCCAAGCTTGTGGCGACAACTTGAAAGTGACTCCTGACATGGAGTTTGCCAAAAAATACTTCGATCAACTGCACCAAAACTTCCGGGATGCCCTAGCAGAAGGTAAAGTGGTGACCTGTCTGTTGATCCAATCTTTGATTATTGAGTGCTTCGCGATCGCCGCCTACCATATCTATATTCCCGTAGCTGACTCCTTCGCTCGCAAAATCACTGAAGGAGTTGTCAAAGACGAGTATACCCATCTCAACTTTGGCGAAGAATGGCTCAAAGCCCACTTTGAAGACTCCAAAGCCGAGCTGCAAGAAGCGAACAATCAAAATCTGCCCATCGTCTGGAAAATGCTCAACCAAGTGGAAAAGGATGCTGCCATTCTAGCCATGGATAAAGAATCCTTAATTGAAGACTTCATGATTGCCTACGGTCAAGCCCTCGGCAACATTGGATTTAGTACCGGCGAAATCATGCGAATGTCTGCCTATGGTCTACGGGCCTTGTAGGAAATCTAGAGTCTATAGCATTCTCTCCATAGAAAGCAACCCACCGGTCAGACCTAGCCATCTGATCGGTCTTTTTATACCCATTGTCAAAATCGCCCCATTCTCCATTACTCTAATAAGCAGACAGCTTAACTTAAGAACATCCATGTTTGGTCTGATCGGTCATCTTACAAGCTTAGAACATGCCCAATCCGTTGCTAGGAATTTGGGCTATCCAGAATATGCAGATCAGGGGTTAGATTTCTGGTGTTCTGCCCCCCCGCAAATCGTAGACAATATCAAAGTCACCAGTGTTACCGGACAAGTTATTGAAGGTAAGTATATTGAATCCTGTTTCCTGCCAGAAATGCTGGCCAATCGTCGGATTAAAGCGGCAATCCGCAAAATCCTCAATGCGATGGCCCATGCCCAGAAAAATAATATTGATACTACAGCTTTAGGTGGATTTTCCTCGATTATTTTTGAAGAATTTAATCTTCATGACAGTCCACGGGTTCGCGATGTGGACTTAGACTTTCAACGATTTACCACAGGCAATACCCATACCGCTTATATAATTTGCCAACAGGTCGAGCAGGTTACGGCTCAGTTGGGCATCGATCTATCCCAAGCAACAATCGCTGTTTGTGGCGCAACTGGGGATATTGGCAGTGCAGTCTGCCGATGGCTGAATCAGAAAACGGATGTGGCCGATTTATTATTAGTCGCTCGCAATCAAGACCGCTTGATTGCCCTACAATCGGAACTGGGACGAGGAAATATATTGGCTCTAGAAGAAGCCCTTCCCCTAGCCGATGTGGTGGTTTGGGTGGCCAGTATGCCCAAGGGAGTAGAAATCGATCCATCCACATTGAAACATCCCTGTTTAATGATTGATGGGGGATATCCGAAGAATTTGGGCACGAAACTGCAAGATACAGGAATCTATGTCCTCAATGGTGGCATTGTGGAGCATTCCCTAGATATTGAGTGGACAATCATGAATATTGTGCAAATGGATGTGCCCGAACGCCAACTATTTGCTTGTTTTGCTGAAGCTATGCTTCTAGAGTTTGAGCAGTGGTATGAGAGTTTTTCTTGGGGCCGGAATCAAATTACGGTAGAAAAAATGGAAAAAATTGGCAGATCCTCACGCAAACATGGATTTCGTCCCCTGTTATTACCCAAAGACCTGAACTTAGGGTTGAGTAGAGAGGGCCAGAATCCGATAAAATTGGAAGCGGGTTGAAAAAAATGTAATTCCCCTTTATTGATTGTGAATACCTCTGAACGTAAACCCCTACTCCTGGATTTTGAAAAGCCCCTGTTTGAGCTAGAAAACCGAATTGAACAAATTCGGGAATTGGCTAAAGAAAATAGTGTGGATGTCTCAGATCAAATTCAGCAGTTGGAAGGACGCGCCATTCAACTGCGACAGGAGATTTTTACTAATTTGTCTCCCGGACAGCGACTGCAATTGGCTCGCCATCCTCGCCGTCCCTCGACGTTGGATTATATCCAGTCGATTAGTGAGGAGTGGATCGAGTTGCATGGAGATCGCTGTGGAGGCGACGATCCGGCCTTGGTCGGCGGTATAGGTCGTATTCAGGGACGGCCTGTCGTCATGCTCGGCCATCAAAAGGGCCGGGATACCAAAGATAATGTAGCCCGTAATTTTGGCATGGCTTCACCGGGAGGATATCGGAAGGCGATGCGCCTGATGAATCATGCAAATCGCTTTCAGATGCCCATTCTCACTTTTATTGATACTCCCGGAGCTTGGGCTGGACTGCAAGCAGAGGAGCTAGGGCAAGGAGAGGCGATCGCCTATAATTTGCGGGAAATGTTTCGCCTCGATGTTCCCATCATTTGTACCGTCATTGGCGAAGGGGGATCGGGGGGAGCCTTGGGTATCGGTGTGGGCGATCGCCTGCTGATGTTTGAACATGCGGTCTATACCGTCGCTACCCCAGAAGCCTGTGCAGCCATTCTCTGGAAAGATGCTAAAAAAGCGCCCCAAGCAGCAGAAGCCTTGAAAATTACCGCCGAAGACCTAAAACAGTTGGGTATTTTAGATGACTTATTACCCGAACCCCTCGGTGGCGCTCATAGCGATCCCCTAAAAGCTTCTAATATCCTTAAAACCGCTATCCTCCGTCATCTGTCTGAACTCGATACCCTATCCCCTAAACAACGTCGAGACCTCCGATATCAGAAGTTTAGACATATTGGAGTCTTTTTAGAAGCCAGCGCCTAGGCTCTGGGTTTGTGTTAACGGAAGTGATCGGAGTTATAATGGCTTCTAGTAACAATTATTTACATTTCCCTCATTACCGATTTGAGTTTTGCCGATCGGAAACTGACATTGGCTGTCCCAGCTCACTTCGGCTTTATTCCAATCGATCCCAAACCTAGCCCCAGTATCCGGCGACAAAGCATCTCTAGTCATGTGAACCCTAGATCCTTTAGATCCCATAGATCCGATCGCTCCAAAACGATCTCAAACCCCATTGCTTCCTCCCTCAGTAGCGATCGAGGCATGGAACAATACCCCAGTCCAGCAGCTCGGCTTAAGTCCCTCTGGCTCCCTCTTAAAGCAGGCAAAATGATGTCTGTCTTGCTCACCCACCTGAAATGAAAAGAGAGTTTTTCATCTTATGACTATTGCTTCCTCTAATGGTTCTCCTTCCATGAGTTATTCTGCGGATAAGAATACAAAGGAACATCAACCGCTATCGAGCCGGCCCGATCGCACGACGACCCATGGTATGGAATCGAAAATCTGCCATCCTACCTCTGAAGTCAGCAATGAAGCCTTAATGGATTCTGTGCGGACAATGTTAGCCGAACTTGGCGAAGATCCAGAGCGGGAAGGGTTGCTCAAAACCCCCAAACGAGTAGCAGAAGCCATGCGTTTCCTCACCAATGGCTACCATCAATCCTTGGAAGAGCTGGTAAATGGAGCCATTTTTGATGAAGGTCATGATGAAATGGTACTGGTGCGCGATATTAACCTGTTTAGCTTGTGCGAACACCACATGCTGCCATTTATGGGTAAGGCCCATGTGGCCTATATTCCCAATCAAAAGGTAGTGGGTTTAAGTAAATTAGCACGGATTGTGGAAATGTATTCCCGTCGCTTGCAAGTGCAAGAGCGTCTGACTCGCCAAGTTGCTGAAGCGATCCAAGAAATTCTTGACCCTCAAGGGGTTGCAGTAGTAGTCGAGGCCAATCATATGTGTATGGTGATGCGCGGTGTCCAAAAACCCGGCTCTTGGACGGTGACTAGCTCCATGGTAGGTGTGTTTAAGGAAGACCAAAAAACCCGTGAGGAATTTTTAAACTTAATCCGTCATCAACCCAGTTTCTTCTAAGAGAAACATTAAGGCAGGATGGCAGTTATCGGGCGGGATAAAACCGTTGATCTCGACCCAAATGCCATCCTTGCAGTTTACCGGCTCGCCACTGTTGGAAAAGTTCTGCGGTAGAGAGACCTAATTTTTCCGCTAAAATATCCGGCAAAATACCTTGGGGTCGAGGTGGGACTGGGGATTGGGTTTGTCGTTGACTTTTTTGGACTTGAGCTAGTTGTAGCTCCAACTCCTGGGCATACTCTTGAGATTGGGTTAGGGCTTGTCGCAACATTCCGATTTGGGTTTGCTGTTGAACCAGGATTTGGCGCACCTGAGCGAGTTCCGTTTGTAGCTCCTGTTGGTGCGTCTCTAAGGTGTCTAGATTGTGTTGATACTGGATCAGTTCTTGCTGGAGTAGGGTTTTCTGGCGATCGCTAATTTCTAAGGATTGATGTAAATAATCATTTTCCCGCTTCAAGAGATCCTCTTTGTCCCTACCTTGAGGATCTTGATACATCTGAAGCAATTGATTAAGTTTATCCTCAATTTGGCTCATTCTCTCTTCTAGGCTCAACTCATCACTCCTCACTGATTACTCTGATTAGGAATTTTCACTTCTTTACCAATAAGGCTTAAAAAACTCATGCCAAAATGCTGAATTTCTAGAAAACTGGCATTTTGCGGTGCAGGTTTGTAGATGCGGAAGGTTTTCATAATCCCTAAAGTAGCTGCACTTTCTAGGGGGCCGATAAAGCGGGTATCCCGATCCAGAAAATGGGGCTGATTCACCCAATAATCCATCTGCGCTCCGTTGAGAAAATAACAACCGGAGTGGGGATTGAGGGGACGCTTTAAAATAACAGGGCATTCCATCACTTTTCCGGTCAGTTGGGCATGTTCTTCTAGGTTTTGAAAGGGTTGAGTAACATGGGGTTTCAGGTCGCCATCGATGTAAGCTTTGCGGAATGTGCCACCGATGGCGCTTTCGTAGCGGTTGGGTTGCAGAAGGTTGCGATCGCCTGTCATCCGATTAAACCACATCAGTTTAATAAAAAACCAAGGGTCAGATAAAATCAAGTCATCTTCTAGAAAGCAGTAGTAATCATAACAGCCCAGGTTATCTCGTAATACCCCTTGACATTCAAAACCCAGAAACAGGGGTTCGCATTGGGTTGCCATATGGTAGTAAGAGTCTTGGGGAATGGGCAGTTCCTTGAGCAGGTGATGTTCCCCAGTGGTACAAATAACGATATCAATATGATTGATGTATTGTTGATTACTGGGTACGACCACCCGTTGACCAATATCAATCATGCATTGGAATTGACTATAGAGTTGATAAATCGCCCCCAGACTTGAGGTTAGGGCTTGTATCCGAGGTTGGGGGTTTGGACGTTGGGAGGCGTGTCGTTGAGACCCTTGGGGGTTATAAAAGTGGGGGATGGTAAAGAGAAGACGCATATAGCAAGTCATTTACAGCAATACCAATATTTTGTCATTGGGAGGGAAGGCAAACAATAGGTTCATGTACTGAGTATAACATTTGATGCATAAAATCAGTATAGATAATCACAGTTTTGCCTTATAATCAAAATTATCCCCCAACTTAATTATCTAGTATTTTTATGAAAAACAATTTATTGACTCCCTGGATAATTCTCTTGTCCATTAGCGTCAGTTTAGTGAGTTGTCAATCCAATACAAAAACTTCATCTGTTTCAGAAAATTCTCTTAGTTCTAGCCATTGTGGACTATCATGATGGGGTAATAACTAATAAGTAATAATTAAGAGGATAGAGATGGTTGCTAAACGGATTTTACCCTGTCTAGATGTGAGGGCAGGGCGAGTAGTGAAGGGGATTAATTTTGTTAATCTTCAGGATGCTGGCGACCCCGTAGAGTTGGCTTCGGTTTATAATGACGCGGGGGCGGATGAGTTGGTGTTTCTGGATATTACAGCCACTCATGAAGACCGGGATATTATTCTGGATGTGGTTTACCGCACAGCCGAGCAGGTGTTTATTCCTCTGACGGTGGGTGGAGGGATTCAATCCTTAGAAATGATTAAAAATTTGTTAAGGGCTGGAGCGGATAAGGTGAGTATTAACTCATCGGCAGTCCGAGACCCGGATTTGGTGAATCGGGCCAGCGATCGCTTTGGAAATCAGTGTATTGTTGTCGCTATTGATGCGAAACGACGCAGCAACCCAGAGAATCCAGGATGGGATGTTTATGTGCGCGGGGGACGAGAGAATACCGGACTCGATGCTCTCTCCTGGGCTAAGGATGTGGCTGCTCGTGGAGCGGGAGAAATCCTGCTCACCAGCATGGATGCTGATGGCACTCAAGCGGGCTACGATCTGGAACTAACCCGCACGATTGCTGAATCGGTGGAAATTCCGGTAATTGCTTCCGGTGGGGCGGGAACCTGCGAACATATCCATGAAGCGTTAACTGAAGGAAAGGCTGAAGCAGCCCTTTTGGCCTCTTTACTGCACTATGGGCAATTGTCGGTAGCTCAAATTAAGGCGCATTTGGCCAGCCAAGGTTTGAAAATTCGACAACCGGTGACGTGATATCCATCACATGATGTTCCGCAAGAACAGATTTCTAGGAGAATTTAAGAATTTAACCGCGACAGTCCTGCAATAACTTGTTACAATACAGGAATTGTTACATTTCTTAAACGAGCAATGATCATTATTCTCATAATTGTCATTGCCTTAGTAGCCTGGTCTTTACATCTGATGGAATCGGCGATTCATACGCGAGAATTCTCTCTGATGTTAGCTGGGGTTCTAGTGGCAGGGGCTGCGGTAGCCATGGTAGCGGTTTATTTTCTCATGGGCCATTACGTCGGCTATTTGAGTGAAACAGCTCGGCTCGACGATCAGGCCATCGAAGAACCCCGCGAAGTCCTCAGTTGGCTGGTGGAGTTCGATGAAGCTCAACAAACTTCGGGGGCAGGTAGAGCGATTGGTAGATACCCCAACCTAGGGGATCTCTCAACTCAGTGATCCAGACCTTCTGCACATCCCATGGTGCAGTTGGAGAACCACCCAAAAGCCATTATGATTAAAAATGACCGGTTGCTAAGAGCTGGTCTCACATTGCCCACAAGTTCCCAAATTATGAGTATGAGCCGACGGAAAAAGCCAAAAATGCTCGTTGTAGATGACGAACCGGATAATTTGGACTTGCTTTACCGAACGTTTCGGCGCGAATTTCAGGTCTCGAAAGCTGAAAGTGGAGCTGAAGCGCTCAAGGTTTTAGCCGCAGAAGGGGAAGTGGCGGTCATTATCTCTGACCAAAGAATGCCCCAAATGAAGGGTACAGAGTTCCTCAGTCAGACAGTAGAACAATATCCGAATACCATGCGGATTATTCTAACTGGGTTTACGGATGTGGAAGACCTGGTAGAAGCGATCAATTCGGGCCAGGTCTATAAATATATTACGAAGCCTTGGGACCCGACAGAATTAAAGGCTGTGGTCGATCGAGCGACTCAAACCTATGAGCTGCTCAAACAGCGCACGGAAGAGTTGGAAGCTTGTCAAGCTCAAACCCTGCTGCTTTCGACTTTAGTGAAGTTAACCCAGGAGCCTCAAGAATTAGAGATCGCTTTAGGGGCGATCGCCGAAGTGTTTGCCCAAGCGTTTGAAACCCAATGTTGTATTCTGCATCTGGTTCAAGAGGGTGCATTAAGTTCCCCTGTAGGTCACTATAGCAGTACCGATAACCCGATTGACTTAAGTACCGATGCCTCAACTCAAGAGGCCCTATCCTCGGCTACCCCCCAATATTCACAACGGGTGGATGGCCCGATCCAGGAACATCTGGCTATTCCCATTCTCTATCAGCAAAAACTCTTAGCACTGCTTTCCCTACAGTGGACGCAAGCCTATAACCTGAGTGAGGAAGAACAAGCTTCCATTCAGACCTCTGCCCAACTGGTGGGTTTACTGATTGCGGCTATGGGTTAGATGGGGGAATGGGGGATAAAAACCCAAGCGATTACCCATTACTTAGATAATGACTCAAACTCAGGTTCAAGATATTTTTAATCGCATTGCTCCAGTTTACGATCGCCTGAACGACTGGCTCAGTTTCGGACAACACCGGGTTTGGAAACAGATGACCGTTCAATGGAGTGGGGCAAAACCCGGCTCAGTGGCGATCGATCTATGCTGCGGCAGTGGGGATATCACCCGGTTATTGGCTCGACAAGTGGGGCCGAGTGGTCAGGTTTATGGGGTGGACTTTTGTGAGAATTTGTTGGCGATCGCCAAACAGCACTATACCTGGACACCCATCCACTGGATCAACGCCGATGTCCTCCATCTACCCTTCCCCGACAACACCTTTAACACTGCCACCATGGGCTATGGACTCCGCAACGTCTCCAGCATCCCCCAAGCCCTACAAGAACTCCATCGCGTCCTCAAACCCGGCGCAACTGCTGCCATCCTCGACTTCCATCGCCCCAGCCAACCCTTGCTCCAACAGTTCCAAAACTGGTATCTCGATCGCGTCGTCGTTCCCTACGCCCAACAGCAAGGACTCAGCGAAGAATACGCCTACATTATCCCCAGTCTCCAGCGCTTTCCCCTCGGCCCAGAACAAGCGAACCTCGCCTATCAAGCTGGATTTGCTCATGCCGTTCATTATCCGATCGCAAGCGGTATGATGGGAGTATTGGTCGCTACCAAATCTGTTGATTCCTAGTCCTAGCCTTGCGTTTCTTAGATCTTTGGATATACATCACCCCACCCATTGCCGGTGGCATTATTGGCTATTTCACCAATGATTTAGCCATCAAAATGCTCTTTCGCCCCTATCGAGCCATCTATATCGGCAAACAGAAGCTGCCCTTTACTCCCGGCTTAATTCCCAGCAACCAAGAACGGTTAGCCCAAAGAATTGCCGATACCATCATGGGATCTTTGCTCACTCCCACAGAACTGCAAAATTTAGCCCGTCGCTTATTACAAACCGAGCGCACCCAAGCGGCTATCCTCTGGTTACTCCAATTAGCCCTAAAGCAGCTCCAGGCAGATAAGGAACAAAAAACCATTAAAATCTTAGCCGGTATCCTCAAAGATTTACTCGGCCAGTCCCTGCCGCGCTTAATTCGGGTGTTAGCTCGGCGAGAAGATTTCCTCGAAGATCAAATTAACCATATCTTCGATCAAGTGCTATTGGATTTCAGTTTAACTGAAGTTCAGGCGCGATCGCTCTCTGAATGGCTCTTTCATGTCGTCCTTCCCCCCAACACCATTCGCCAAGCCCTCATTGACTTTCTCACCGACTATAATATCCAAATCATTGATGAAGGCTTTCGGGAAAAAACCAGCGGCACATACTGGGTAGTCGCCAACCTCCTAGGGGTAAAAAACTCTTTACATCGTCTTCGCAACTATTGTTTAGACGAACGGGAAGAAGCCAACCAAAAAATCCAAGAACTCATCGATGCCTTAGCCCTAAAGCGCAAAACCAAACAATGGTTACAAACCCTTTCCCTACAAAATTTACCCGTCCTCACCGTGCGACAACTGCGGAAAAATATTCGCCAGAGCGTGAGAGTTTATTTACAAGAACGGGGTGCAGACCTAATTCAAGGTTTAGGCAACTCCATTAACTGGGAAAACATCGCTGCTCTGGTTTTAAATCGGCTGCAAAATTCCCCTATTATGCAATCCTCCTTAGAAATTGTCAGCCAAGAACTCGCCCTTGTCCTAGACCGTTACCTAGAAAAAGACCTAGAACTGATTGTTTCCCAAGTTATTCCTATCTTAGACATCGATCAGGTGATTATCGATCGCGTCAATGCCACCTCCCCCGCTAACCTAGAAATGGCGATCAATGGCATTGTTCGCAGTGAATTACAAGCCATTGTGAACTTAGGTGGTGTATTAGGAGTCATTGTCGGCTGTTTACAAGTGAGTTTCTTATTGTTAAAATAAGAGATTAAAAAATATTCAAATATCCCTTGACCTATGGAAGAAACTAAACAATTCTTTATCTGTGGTTCCGCCCTAACTGGACAACCCGATCATAAAAATCTGCAAGGGGCAACCTTAGTTTGTGCCACCCAAACCTTAGCCCTCTATCGCCTCCATTCCGTTAACGATATGCATCCAGGTATTTATGAAGTCGATCGAGGGGGAATTTCTATTCCTGGAGAAGTCTATGAACTCACCCTTGAGCAATATAATAATCTCATGGCCAATGAACCGCCAGGATTATATGAAGGGAAAATTAAACTCAAAGATGGATCGGAAGTTTCCGCCATGCTTTACCCTCAAGAATTGATTGAAATAAATCGCTGGCCAGATATTTCTGAATATGGCGGATGGGCAGCTTATCAACAGCATCTGTTAGAACCTTGTGCTACTTACCATTCAAAAAGAATAGAGGAGAAGTGAAAAGTTACAATTTCAATGAAATGTTACTATTTCCTCTAGCCTCTATTTTGCTATTTTCCTATGACAATAATCCCGCAATAAAGATCGCAGAAATGATTAATTGCACTGCCATCATAGGCAAACCGTAGCGCAGAAAGGTATGAAAAGAAATCTCCCGACCATGTTGTTCGGAAATACCCGCAGCAATAATATTAGAAGCAGCCCCCACCAAAGTGCCATTGCCCCCTAAAGTTGCCCCAAACATCATGGCATAAAATAAGGGTAAAACTTCGGGAGGAAAATTCCCAGAAAAGTTGGGATCGAGGACTTCTGGCCCGACCATGCCAATATTGACGATATATTGTTTCAGCAGGGGAACCATTGCCACCACTAGGGGAATATTGGGAATTACACTAGATAATATCCCGACTATAAACACGAGCATTAATGAACCGATCGCGATATTATTCCCAATCACAGCCGCTAAAAGTTTAGCCAGTTGACTGGTGACTCCGGTTTTTTCTAATCCACCAATTAAGACAAGGGTGGACATGAAAAATATTAGGGTACTCCAGTCTACATCTCGGAGGATATTATGCACTGTGTCAATTTTAGTTTGATGGGCTAATAGTAGGGCTAAACTCGCACCTAATAGGGCAACGGATGCGGGGTCAATGGGAATGGGTAAAGTTTCTCCAATGACAAAGAAAGTTAAAACGATACCCATAATCACTCCGCCTAACATTAATACTTTGGGATGATTAATTTTCGGATGGGGTAAGTCTTCTAAGTGTTCAAATTTTGTGTTCCAGATTTTCCGAAATAGGAAAGGGGCGATCGCCAATACGGACAAAATTGCTAGTAGTCCACCAAAACTAAGTTTGACTAAATATTGATTAAAGCTCATATTAATCGAACTGCCGACAATAAATGTTGCTGGGTCGCCCACCAAGGTCAGTAAACCAGCACTATTGGCGACAAAGACCATTAAGATGAGTAATGGCACAAAATCCACCCCAATTTCTTGAGCCATTGGCGGAATTAAAGGGGCTAATAACATCACCGTTGTAGCATTGGGTAAAACTGCACAAATGGGGGTAGTAATGCCGATGATTGCGAGTAATAAAACCTTGCCACTGCCTTTTGCAATCATTACCATTTGAGTGGCGATATATTCAAAGACTTTCGTGGGTTCAAACGCCCTAACCAAGACCATGACCCCAAAAAAAAGTGCTAGGGTTGCATAGCTTTGATTGATATAAGTCATTGCTTCTTTCAGGGTCATTACATGGGCAAATACCAAAATTAATGCTCCCAATAAAGCGGCCACTGTCAGATGAAGTTTTTCTGACATAATAATCCCAATGACCCCCACAAAAGTGGCGACGGATATAACCGCCGGTAAATTCATTTCCATGATAAATTGACTCCAATTCAATCCAGTTGAATAGGTTTACAGCGTCGTCATTATTTACTGAGTCACTGAATGAAGTCAAAACATTTGTTTAAATGCTGATTCACCAGTCCTCTCTCAATGCCGACGGGGTTAGCTGACGGGCTAGAAATGAGAGTTTTTCTTCTCTAATGATTAGAAATAAGCCCCAAATTTGGTTCCCCCGTTTCCTAGGTTTTAATTACACATTTTTAAAGACTAGGAACTAGGCTGACTTGTTCTGTTTACTTAGTTGGCCACTGTAGCACAAGAAAATTGGTTTTTCAAGATAACTTAACTACAATTATGGGTGGGCTTTTCGGGAAATTTACCAAGACAGGCAAGATTTTGCCCATTCAAGCACATCCAAGCACATAGTAAATTTATTAAGTAGCAGCCCTAGGAATTGACAGATGACTTTTTTGTATTATACTGTAGTATAAACAAATATCTGCCCCAATGCTGGACATGAGAGGATAATTCCCATGCCTTATGAACATCTGCAATTTGCCCAAGCCAAACCCGTACTCTCTTGGGCAAACCACCCCCTAGCCCACGACGAAACTCGCATGGCAAAAAATGTGGCTTCCTTGCCCTTTGTCTTCAAGCATGTGGCCTTAATGCCAGATGTTCATTTAGGCAAAGGAGCCTTAGTTGGCTCCGTCATTGCCACCAAAGAAGCCATTATTCCCGCCGCCGTAGGTGTGGATATTGGCTGCGGTATGGCAGCCGTTAAAACCCCATTTATGGCCGATAAACTTGATGGGAAACTGAAAAAAATTCGCCAAGACATTGAAGCGGCAATTCCCGTAGGCTTCAATGATAATAAAGACATCGAGAAAACAGTCACCAACTGGCAAGGATGGCAAGACTTTAAGAATTTACATAAAGGGGTGCAAAACTTAGAGGGTAAAGCCATCAAACAAATGGGATCTTTAGGCGGTGGCAATCATTTTATTGAAGTTTGCCTAGATGCAGAAGAGCAAGTTTGGCTCATGCTCCATTCGGGTTCTCGGAATATTGGCAATCGCTTGGCCCAAAATCATATTAATACAGCGAAGAATTTAGCCAAATTAGCTGAAAGCTCCTTACCCGATCCCGATTTATCCTATTTTGTCACGGGTACTCCTGAATTTAGAGCCTATTGGCACGATCTACAATGGGCCCAAAGGTATGCTCGGTTTAATCGCGATGTAATGATGGCCAGATTGAAGCGAATTATCGAGAAACACCTCGCCGGAGGTAAACCGATGAAGCCTCTATTAGAGGTGAATTGTCATCATAATTATGCCGAACAAGAAACCCATTTCGGTGAATCCGTTTATGTTACCCGTAAAGGTGCAGTTCGAGCGCAAGAAAATGATTATGGCATTATTCCCGGTTCCATGGGCGCTAAATCCTATATTGTCAAAGGGAAAGGCCATGTAGATAGTTATTGCTCTTGTTCTCATGGTGCAGGGAGATTAATGTCTAGAACTAAGGCTAAAAAAGCCTATACCCTCGATGATTTAATTGCTCAAACCGAGGGGATTGAGTGCCGCAAAGATGCCGGAGTTTTAGATGAAATTCCAGGAGCCTATAAGCCCATTGAGGAAGTCATGAAAAATCAGTCGGACTTAGTGGAAGTGGTGGCCACTCTTAAGCAAGTGGTTTGTGTGAAAGGGTAAGGGTTTTGTCGGGGCGAAAAATTTTTCACCCCGACTTCTGCTTTGAACCTCTGCGAAATACCCAACCCATTGTTCTATATTGATAGACTATTAACTCCAATCCTCCTGTTGGTTGCTTCCTCGTTTATAGACTAATCCTTGAGCATGAATGGCACGGGTTCGTTCAAATAAAGCTTCTTCGCTCAAGTTCCACTGTTGCAAGGCGAGGTTTAAATCCTGTTGTAGCTCTCTTGCACCTGGAAAGCCTTGGTAACGAATTCTCAGACGCGCTAATTCCACTAAATGAAAATCTGTCGGTTCCCCAGAATGTCGAAGCAATTGATCCACAATGAGGCGATCGCGATCCTCGCGGGGATGTTTTTGATCCTTTCCCGATTCCTGCTCCATAGTGCCCTATCTTCAATCCATATCCATCTGTAAAAGGGAGACAATCCTATCCCATTTCACCCATAATATGACTAAATATCACTCTTAACTGAGATACGGAGCCTGATCGCTCCTGATTGTTCAACACTCCCAAAGTCATTGAATTCATGGTTGCTCTTAAATCCTTTCCCCAGCCCGACTCTCGTCGCCGACCCCGTTTACATAACCCCAATCGTTCTAGACTGCGATTAGTGTCTTCCCAGCCCCAAGGAGGGAGAATAACTCCATCTTCGTCAAGGCAAACTACTCCCGTACTGCCTTCACAGATAGACCCCAAAGACCGCCGACGGATGGTCGATAAGACCACTTCAGTTGAGGGATTAACCCAATCAGGAACGGTAAAGCGCTTAGATCCTCAGCGTAATAGTTTACCTAAGAGTGTACTAGCTCTACAGGCGATTGAAAAAGTCATCTTTGTTTGTACCCTAGGTTTAGGTACGGCGACCATTGGGATCTATAGCCTCACCGTTCAAAGTCAACAAGAATGGATAGAAAAATATAATCATCTACAAACCTTAGAACGTTATGAGCGTCAGTTAGTCACTGCCAGTGAAATCTTAAAAAACCGCATGGCCTCCCAAGCTGAAACTCCAGCAACGGGTTTAGTGCCTCAAAATCCAGAAACCACGATTTTCCTTGATCCGGTTCAACAACGCCAAGTCCCTGGGAGTTCTGAGTCTTTACCCCATTTAGCCCCAGACCCTTTATCTTCAAGACCTTTGGGATATTAAGGTTCTAAGAGCGAATCTCTGAAAGCAGAGAAGGTCAGCCAATTTTGCCTACCTTCTCTTTCTCCTCAACCCTATTCTTAATTGAGTTTCTCTAGCAGCGATTATGACCTCAACCTCTCGGCCGAGCAAACATAGGAGTAAAGCGAAAATATTCTCTTCTGGTTCGGCTTCCAGAAGTCCTAGGAGAAAAATAGCACCTGTTCCTCAGATGCGATCGGTAGTGATTTGGGGATTGCTTATTTTGGGTTTATTGGGATTAAGCCTAAAATTATTAACTTTACAGGTTATTCAGAGTTCCGAGTTGCGCCAAAAAGCACAACTTCAACAGAAAAGTCGAGAACAGAAGGCTACCCCCCGCCGTTCTATTGTCGATCGCCAAGGACACTTTTTGGCCGTGGATCAACCCCGATTCACCTTGTATGCCCATCCCATGATGTTTAAGAAACCTGCCCCAGAGATTGCCAGTCAAGTTTCTCCGATTTTGGGGATACCCATTAATCAACTCATGCAACGCTTTTCTGAAGGCCCCACAGGGATTCAAATTCAGTATAGTGTGCCCGAAGATGCTGCCCGGCGAATTCAACACTTATCTTTAGATGGCTTAGAGTTAACTGCTTATCAAGAGCGGATTTATCCCCAGGAAGATTTGGTATCGGAAGTGGTGGGATATGTCAATATGGAGCGGGTGGGCCAATCTGGAGTAGAAACTGCCTATGAAAATATACTAGAGCGCTCTAGTCAATTGGTCGAAGTAACCCGTACTGGACAAGGAGATATTTTACCCAACCAAGGATCTTCTGCCCTCTTTAATACGGATGCCTTGCAATTGCAATTAACCCTGGATACTCGCCTACAAAGGGTTGCACGCTTGGCCCTTTCGGAGAATATGAAAAAGTATAATGCCAAGCGAGGCACAGTGATTGTGATGAATGCATCCGATGGCTCGATCTTGGCCATGGTTCAATATCCGTCTTTTGATGCCAATACCTATTGGAAAGCAGATTTAGGTCTGTTAAAAAATTGGGCAATTACGGACTTATATGAACCGGGTTCAACGTTTAAGCCGATTAATGTGGCGATCGCCTTAGAAACCGATTCTGTTAAACCCAACGATCAATTTAATGATGAAGGACAGATTTATATCGGTGAATGGCCCATTCAAAATTATGACTTTGATTTTAATGGGGGCCGAGGATTATCAAGTCTGACCGATATTGTCAAATATTCCAGTAATGTCGGTATGGTCAGAGTCGTCCAGCAGATAAAACCTGACGTATTTTATGACTGGCTGGAAAATTTAGGGCTTTCGAGTACAACGGGGATTGATTTACCAGGGGAAACCGCTAGTTATCTCAAACCCAAAGAACAATTTGTCAATGCAGCCATTGAACCGGCTGTAGTCGCCTTTGGCCAAGGACTATCCTTAACTCCCCTGAAACTAGCCCAACTCCATGCTACTTTAGCCAATGGCGGATTTTTAGTGACTCCCCATGTGGTTCATGGACTCAGAGATGTGCAAGGACACTTGCACTATACACCCACGATTGAACCTCCCCGCCGAGTGTTTTCTCAAGAGACCAGCGAAGCGGTTTTAGCCATGATGGAAGCCGTGGTTGATGGGGGGAGTGGAAAGGCGGCTCATATTCCCCACTATAAGGTAGGCGGTAAGACGGGAACTGCTCAGAAAGCTTCTGCCAGTGGTGGCTATTATGAGTCGGCCAAAATTACCAGTTTTGTTGGTATTTTGCCAGATGGCCCCTATGTCGTCGTCGCGGTGGTTGATGAACCGAAAGGAGGAGGAGCTTTTGGGGGTACGGTATCCGCTCCGATTGTGAAATCCGTCATGGAAGCGTTGATTACCATGGAAAAAATTCCCCCTTCCTCTGATCCAGCCGCAAGTCAGGAGGCTTCCCAGTAGCGACTAACCGCGAAAAGCCCTCGTCCACCGAGTCATCCGCCAAATCAGGCTAAACCCGAATACACCCCAAATTCCTCCCAACAGTCCGAGGGGAGGGTTATTAGGTAACTTAGGAATTTCAGGGGCACTGAGGAAAGGGATGGATGAGGAGACGTTTAAATTCATCGATCTTTGGTTTCCTAGGGTGAGGGTTGGCTCCCTTGTCAGTTTGGGTTGGAAGTCACTTTGAGTGATACTGAGAGCAAGGTTAAAACTGAAGAGGGTTAAGACTGCATAGAAACTGGCTAATCCTAACGATCCCCAAGAAAGGCAGCGTAACCAATAGAGGTGCATTCGGGAAACATAGCCTTGTTGACGGTAAAAGACAAGGATGAGTCCAAGAAGAGGCATCCAGACGATATCGATTAAGTGATGGGCTAGAGCTAGGCGATTTGAGGTAGAACTGGGATCGAAGTGGATCAGGTATTCTAACGCTTTGAATAGGGTGAGCAGAAGTAAGGCATATCCTCCCCATTGCAGTAATTCATAGGATTTTTCTTCAACACGACTGGATAGGTAGAGTCCATCCCGTGAGTTAGGGAAGGCTTGTGAGGCGCGGCTTTCTGAGTCCATGGGTAGGGTGTGATAATGGTTTTCTAGTTCTGTCAGTAGGGTTTTGGTTTCACTGTATTGGGGAAGATGGGAATTTTGGGAAAATAGGTTGAGGGCAACTTGGTAACTGGCGATCGCAATTTGACAATAGAGGCGATGATCCCCTTGGGGACAAGAGGCAATCAGTTCCGCAAAACGACAAAGGGTTTGGGCTAAACTGATGACAGTCGTAGATTTAGAGGTTTGGCCTTTTTCGGTTGCCCAGGTGGTTAATTCTTCGGCAAACTGGGCATTAAGTAAGCTGGCGTTTTGTTCTAGCAGGGGGTAGATGACTTGGCGATCGCCTGGATTGTTATGAATCGCTTTGAGCAGTTGACGCAAGAGGGACTGTTGCTTTTGGGAAAGGCTATCGGTTTTCATCATCACCAAAGAAGAATGGGAGAGACTATAGAGGACTTCAAAATCACAGGGTCAAACTCCACAAATCATAGCAATGTCTAAGTCAAAATTATCAAGGATCTCAGATCAAGGCGTTGCCGATCCCCCTCACCGCTTGCCCTGGGAGCGACTAACCAGGGTAATGCGATCGCCCAGTTGCCGCATGAGCTTGGCTAAGTCTGGATCTTGTTCTAGTCTCTGCCCAACTTTCTCACAGCTATACATCACGGTTGTGTGATCTTTTCCCCCAAATTCTTCTCCAATTTTGGGCAAGCTTAAGTCCGTATGTTGACGCATCAGATACATACCGATTTGACGGGCTTGACTTATTTCTCTGCGCCTTGAATTCCCTTTTAAATCCTCTGGGGCAACCTGGAATTCTTCAGCAACAACGGCAATAATCAGATCCGCAGATACCTCTGCATGAGCAGCCGGTGGATTTAAAACTGGCGCGATATTTTCTACGGTCATCGATAATCCAGAAATGGACATATAAGCTACTGTGCGGATTAATGCCCCTTCTAGCTCTCGAATGTTAGAGGTATAATTGGTGGCAATATATTCAATGACGGCTGGGGGTAAATCCAAATTTTCATACTCGGCCTTTTTTTGCAAAATAGCCATGCGAGTTTCTAAATCCGGGGGTTGAATATCCGCAATTAATCCCATGGAAAACCGCGAACATAAACGCTCTTGAAGTTGCGGCATTTGACTGGGGGGGCGATCGGATGCCAACACCACTTGCTTACCGGCTTCATGGAGAGTATTAAAGGTATGGAAAAACTCTTCTTGAGTCGATTCTTGTCCTTCAATAAACTGAATATCATCGACTAACAACACATCAGCCGTCCGATAGTGATCGCGAAACCCTTGACGACTATCTTGACGAATAGCAGTGATTAAATCATTGGTAAATCTCTCGGTAGAAACATAAAACACTTTAGCCTCTGAACGAATTTTTAGCCGATAATGCCCAATAGCCTGCATCAGATGGGTTTTTCCCAGCCCCACACCTCCATACAGAAATAAAGGATTAAAACTGAGGGGATTTTCTCGTCCTGGAGATTCAGCAACCGCTAGAGATGCTGCATGAGCCATGCGATTATTGGAACCGACTACAAAATGCTCAAACACATATTTAGGATTAAGTTCCGTGGGCTTAGGGTAAGTATAGTTTTTAGGAACTGCTGGATTTGAAGACCACAGAAGATTTAAGTTAGAAGATGAGCTTTCTTGGTTAGCAACGGTAATGTTAATTCTGACAGGATGACCTAGAATTTCCGCTATAGTTGTATTGATAATATTAATATAGTTAGCTTGAAGCCAATTTCGTGCAAATAAATTGGGAGTTTCCAGAATTAAACAATTTTCTTGCAAATCAATTGCTTTTGCTGTTTTAATCCAAGTCTCAAACGTTGGCTGACTTAGCTTTTGTTCGAGTCGATCAAGAACTTGACTCCAAAGGCGATCGAGGGAAATTTCCACAGTTCACGCTCCCAATTTATCGACTACACAAGACTACAGAGCATCTTAGGAAACTGAATTTAAAGCCCCCTAGACCACCCAGGGTTAATATTTTAATTATTTCAGATTCTTTAAGATAGTGAAGTAACTTTTACTCTGATGGAATTAAGCGTTTCCTTAAAGAGTTAGCTCTTGTTTTCGCTGTTTTATTATTCGGTTCAATTTTTAATGCCTGATCGTAGCTTTCTAGAGCTTGCTTTGTCAAATTCTTTTTCTCATAAGCAAACCCTAGATTATTTAATGCTGTTACATAATCTGGAGCAATCTTCAATGCTTCTTTATACTGCCGAATAGCCACATCATACTGTTCCTTAGCCACATAGGCATAGCCTAAAGCATTGTAAACCAAAGCACTCTCTTGCTCTGGAATATCATCAGACTTGAGAGATTTTTGAAAAAGTTGAATAGCTTGACTGTACAGCTTCTTATCGGAATAAAGACAACCTAGCTGATAGTATTCTTGAGCTGTCCCTTGATTGGATTTTAGCTTTTTTTGTAACTCAGAGAATAAGGATTCAGAACGCTGAGTTTTAAGCACTTGACGAAAGATAAACCAAGCTGAAACAGCCAGCAGAACTAGAAATATAGAAAGGTAGGCGATCGGCAGTGAATTTTCCATCAAAATTTGTGTTAATAGTCTCTGGTTTATTATACTGGGTAAAAGCTAATTCTCAATACTTGGCCTTCTTTTGTCAACTGCGTTTACTCTTAATCCATTAGTCTCATGACTCTTACACTGAGTTATCCCTGAGAATAGGTGTTCAAATAAAGGTGGCTAGATATCGACTTCCCATACCTGCAAACGCTCAAAAGGGACGCTAGTTTCCCTTCTGAACGGTTGGTCGGATGGAGTTGCGATCGAGATCTACACCCCATTCCCTTCAAATATAAAGATCTAAGCACTCTTTTGGGCGGCTAACTCCACAACTTTGCTAAAACCCTGGGGATCGAGAATGGCCATCTCTGCTAACATTTTGCGGTTGAGCTGGATGTTCGCTTTTTTCAGATTACCCATCAACTTACTATAGCTGACTCCATTCTGACGGGCTGCTGCATTCACCCGCACAATCCATAGACGACGAAAATCACGCTTACGTTTACGGCGATCGCGATACGCATTCCGCAACGCTTTCATCACCTGTTGATTAGCTGTCCGAAAGAGTTTAGAGTGAGACCCACGAAACCCTTTAGCCAGCTTTAAAATTTTCTTGCGCCGTTTCCGAGCAACATTACCGCGTTTGACTCTTGGCATAATCGTTTATCCTAACCTAATTAAGTTGAACTCTTGAACTAGAGGCAGCAAACCTGCTTAAAGATAAGGCAACATTAAGCGCACATTTTCCTCATCTCTCTCACAAACCGCCGTAATTTGAGAAAGACGACGCTTCCGAGTGGGACTCTTATGCTCAAGCAAGTGATTCTTATTGGCTTTACGACGTAGTACCTTACCACTGCCTGTAACCCTAAATCTTTTAGCCGCTGCCTTGCGGGTCTTTAATTTTGGCATATTTTTCTTAACTCCATACTAATTCACACAATCTCTAACTATAGCAGAAAATATTACAAAAGTCCAATCTAAAACAACAAAACCCCTTTGTGTAAAAAGGGGTTTTGAGGAAGAATAACCTGGCACTGAGCTATTTTGCCCTGGGGTTACCCCCAAAGTATCGTCGCCGCTGCTGTGTTTAACTACCGAGTTCGGGATGGAGTCGGAGTGGTGCCACAGCGCTCACAGCACCAGGAAAGACAGTCGGGGGAAGAACCCTGAAGACTGCATAACGGTGAAGAAAATTCCGGCTCTACCTTGAGAATTAAATACAGGTCAAGCCCTCGGTCTATCAGTATGTCTCGGCTCCACCCATCGCTGGGCTTCCACCTAACACCTGTTTAACGGATCGTCTTTCCGTGACCTTACCTAGTTAACCTAGTGAGAGCACTCATCTTGAGGTGGGCTTCCCACTTAGATGCTTTCAGCGGTTATCCGCTCCGCACTTGGCTACCCTGCGTTTACCGTTGGCACGATAACAGGTACACCAGCGGTGCGTCCTTCCCGGTCCTCTCGTACTAAGGAAGGCTCCTCTCAATGCTCTTACGCCTACACCGGATATGGACCGAACTGTCTCACGACGTTCTGAACCCAGCTCACGTACCGCTTTAATGGGCGAACAGCCCAACCCTTGGGACCCACTTCCGCCCCAGGTTGCGATGAGCCGACATCGAGGTGCCAAACCTCCCCGTCGATGTGAACTCTTGGGGGAGATCAGCCTGTTATCCCTAGAGTAACTTTTATCCGTTGAGCGACGGCCCTTCCACTCAGCGCCGTCGGATCACTAAGGCCGTGTTTCCACCCTGCTTGAGTTGTCTCTCTTGCAGTCAAGCTCCCTTTTGCCTTTACACTCAATCGGCTGATTTCCGTCCAGCCTGAGGGAACCTTTGCGCGCCTCCGTTACTTTTTAGGAGGCGACCGCCCCAGTCAAACTACCCACCTGAAACGGTCCCTGTGCCGGGTCACGGCTTCAGGTTAGAATTCTAGCCTCGCCAGAGTGGTATCTCACCGTTGGCTCTGATTCCCCCACAAGGGAACCCTCAACGCCTCCCACCTATCCTGCGCAAGCGAAGCCCGAACCCAATTCCAGGCTATAGTAAAGCTTCATAGGGTCTTTCTGTCCAGGTGCAGGCAGTCCGTATCTTCACAGACACTCCTATTTCGCCGAGTCTCTCTCCGAGACAGCGCCCAGATCGTTACGCCTTTCGTGCGGGTCGGAACTTACCCGACAAGGAATTTCGCTACCTTAGGACCGTTATAGTTACGGCCGCCGTTCACCGGGGCTTCAGTCGCGAGCTTCGCTTTTGGCTAACCCACTTCCTTAACCTTCCGGCACTGGGCAGGCGTCAGCCCCCATACTGCGTCTTTCGACTTGGCGGAGACCTGTGTTTTTGGTAAACAGTCGCCTGGGCCTCTTCACTGCGACCACCATTTCTGGTGGCACCCCTTCTCCCGAAGTTACGGGGCCATTTTGCCGAGTTCCTTAGAGAGAGTTATCTCGCGCCCCTTGGTATTCTCTACCTCCCTACCTGTGTCGGTTTCGGGTACAGGTCAATACAAGACATTGGTGTTTAGAGCTTTTCTAGGAAGCTGGATCCGATTCTACTTCGCTGCCGTAGCTGCTCCCTATCACGCCTCAGCTTGGAAGGTTTTCTCCCTTCCTCAGCGCCTCGAACGCTTAGACCGGTAACCATCTTCCGGCTAGATCGAACCTTCTCCGTCCCTCTGCACCCCCCTGTATTGAGTACGGGATTATTGACCCGTTGTCCATCGACTACGCTTTTCAGCCTCGCCTTAGGTCCTGACTAACCCTCCGCGGACGAGCCTGCCGGAGGAACCCTTAGGGTTTCGGGGTATGGGATTCTCACCCATATTTTCGCTACTCAAGCCGACATTCTCACTTCTGTACTGTCCACACCTGCTTGCCGCTAGTGCTTCTCCCAATACAGAACGCTCCCCTACCACTTACTTTTCAGTAAGTCCACAGCTTCGGTAAACCACTTAGCCCCGTTCATTTTCGGCGCAGGAGCGCTTGACCAGTGAGCTATTACGCACTCTTTCAAGGATGGCTGCTTCTAGGCAAACCTCCTGGTTGTCTTAGCACTCCCACCTCCTTTATCACTTAGTGGTTATTTGGGGACCTTAGCTGGTGGTCTGGGCTGTTTCCCTCTTGACGATGAAGCTTATCCCCCACCGTCTGACTGGTTGGTTTTTCAACGGGTATTCTGAGTTTGACTCGATTTGGTACCGCTCTCGCAGCCCGCACCGAATCAGTGCTTTACCCCCCGTCTGGAACACCAACCGCTCTGCCTCAACAGATTTCGGGGAGAACCAGCTAGCTCCGGGTTCGATTGGCATTTCACCCCTAACCACACCTCATCCGCCGATTTTTCAACATCGGTCGGTTCGGACCTCCACTTGGTGTTACCCAAGCTTCATCCTGGACATGGTTAGATCACCCGGGTTCGGGTCTATAAATAATGACTTCAACGCCCTATTCAGACTCGCTTTCGCTTTGGCTTCAGCTATTTACGCCTTAACCTGCCATTACCTATAAGTCGCCGGCTCATTCTTCAACAGGCACACGGTCACTCGTTTAATCGAGCTTCCATTGCTTGTAAGCTAACGGTTTCAGGTTCTATTTCACTCCCCTCCCGGGGTTCTTTTCACCTTTCCCTCGCGGTACTGGTTCACTATCGGTCACACAGGAGTATTTAGCCTTACCACGTGGTCGTGGCTGATTCACTCGGGATTTCACTTAACCCAAGCTACTCGGGATACAGTCGGGGGGTTGAGATTTTTGACTACAGGACTTTCACCTCCTCTGGTGCAGCTTTCAACTGCTTCGTCTAATCCGCTCCCTCCCGTGCGACTGTCCCACTACCCCAACCCCAATTTGAGGTTGGTTTAGGCTTCTCCCCTTTCGCTCGCCGCTACTTAGGGAATCGCTTTTGCTTTCTCTTCCTCTGGCTACTAAGATGTTTCAGTTCGCCAGGTTCGCTCTCTCTAGCCTATGGATTCAGCTAGGAGTTTTTGGGTTGCCCCATTCGGATACCTCCGGATCAATGCTTGCTTCCAGCTCCCCGGAGCGTTTCGTCGGTCACCACGTCCTTCTTCGCCTCTGTGTGCCAAGGGATCCACCGTTAGCTCTTTGTAACTTGACCAGTTTTTTAACTCTCTTTTTACGAAAAGTCAGTTTTTCTGCTTTTTACGGTTTCTGCCTGAGATAAATAAGCTACAGCCTATTTATCTCCCTTGGAATTTTCTTTTCAGTTATGCAGTTTTCAAGGTTCTTTTTACTGGAGTTACTCTCCAGCCGACTCGGTTGCTCTCGCAACTTGAGGGGCTAGGGTCCCTTCTCTCTCTTTTTTCTTAATCTGGGCCATCCTGGACTTGAACCAGGGACCTCACCCTTATCAGGGGTGCGCTCTAACCACCTGAGCTAATAGCCCTTGACCGAACCCAACCTGTTTGAAAGCCTAATTTCTAAATCTTTTTGAGCTGACCTCGACCGACCTTGGGATTCTTCCCAGCATTATCTTTGCTTGGATTAGGTCTCCCTTTAAAGGAGGTGATCCAGCCACACCTTCCGGTACGGCTACCTTGTTACGACTTCACCCCAGTCATCAGCCCTGCCTTCGGCGTCCCCCTCCTCGAAAGGTTAGGGTAACGACTTCGGGCGTGGCCAACTTCCATGGTGTGACGGGCGGTGTGTACAAGGCCCGGGAACGGATTCACCGCCGTATGCTGACCGGCGATTACTAGCGATTCCTCCTTCATGCTCTCGAGTTGCAGAGAGCAATCTGAACTGAGACCGGGTTTCTGGGATTAGCTCACCTTCGCAGGCTGGCTGCCCTTTGTCCCGACCATTGTAGTACGTGTGTCGCCCAGGGCGTAAGGGGCATGCTGACTTGACGTCATCCCCACCTTCCTCCGGTTTGTCACCGGCAGTCTCTCTAGAGTTCCTAACTTAATATTGGCAACTAAAGACGAGGGTTGCGCTCGTTGCGGGACTTAACCCAACATCTCACGACACGAGCTGACGACAGCCATGCACCACCTGTGTTCGCGCTCCCGAAGGCACTTTCTCCTTTCAGAGAAATTCGCGACATGTCAAGCCCTGGTAAGGTTCTTCGCGTTGCATCGAATTAAACCACATACTCCACCGCTTGTGCGGGCCCCCGTCAATTCCTTTGAGTTTCACACTTGCGTGCGTACTCCCCAGGCGGGAGACTTAACGCGTTGGCTACGATACAGCACGGGTCGATACGTGCTACACCTAGTCTCCATCGTTTACGGCTAGGACTACAGGGGTATCTAATCCCTTTCGCTCCCCTAGCTTTCGTCCTTCAGTGTCAGGTCTGGCCCAGTAAAGCGCTTTCGCCACCGGTGTTCTTCCCGATATCTACGCATTTCACCGCTACACCGGGAATTCCCTTTACCCCTACCAGCCTCTAGCTAACCAGTTTCCATTGCCTTTCCACAGTTGAGCTGTGAGCTTTAACAACAGACTTAGTTCGCCACCTACAGACGCTTTACGCCCAATCATTCCGGATAACGCTTGCCTCCTCCGTATTACCGCGGCTGCTGGCACGGAGTTAGCCGAGGCTTATTCGTCAAGTACCGTCAGAACTTCTTCCTTGACAAAAGGGGTTTACGATCCAAAAACCTTCCTCCCCCACGCGGTCTTGCTCCGTCAGGCTTTCGCCCATTGCGGAAAATTCCCCACTGCTGCCTCCCGTAGGAGTCTGGGCCGTGTCTCAGTCCCAGTGTGGCTGCTCATCCTCTCAGACCAGCTACTGATCGTCGCCTTGGTAGGCTTTTACTCTACCAACTAGCTAATCAGACGCGAGCTCATCTCTGGGCAATAAATCTTTTACCTTTCGGCTCATCCGGTATTAGCCACCGTTTCCAGTGGTTGTCCCCGACCCAGAGGCAGATTCTCACGCGTTACTCACCCGTCCGCCACTCACTCCGAAGAGTTCGTTCGACTTGCATGTGTTAAGCAGACCGCCAGCGTTCATCCTGAGCCAGGATCAAACTCTCCGTGTTAACACTTTCGAGTTTTTTTTGGCTTTTGGGATTGAAACTTTCGCTTCTTTCCCTTATCATCTTCATTAACTTTAGCTTTCCCCCTTAAGGAGGTCGCTTCAGTTTCATTCACTAACGAGGGTCTAACTCATTTAGTTTAGGCTTTCAAACTATAGAATTTTCTAGGTTCGGTGGCTTCGAGGGGGAGTCAGCGATTCGCTGCCGTCCTCTCAAGCACAAATACGAATATAGCCAATCCTTCCCTTCTTTGTCAACCCTTTTTTCAAACTTTTTTGGAAATTTTTTCAAAAAACGCTACAACCCTTGGTATCTAAGGCTTGACAGGATCGAAAAAACTGAGCGATTTTAGGAAAATAGACGTTTTCTACTGAATAGAGGAAGTTGCTTATGCGTTCAACAGTATTTATGCCTGTTGGTATCGGTTTGGATGGTTGGCTCAAGGATTGGTTGATGGAGGATATTGGTCGGGGAGATCGCACCACCCAAGGCTTAACTCTAAACTCCACTCAGGATGTTGAGGGTGAGTGGATAGCCAAAGCAATAGGTAGAGTAGCGGGTTTACCAATCGCCAACCGAGTCTTCCAACTCCTAGATGCCAATACTGAACTAATTCCCCTGCTCTCAGAGGGAGAAGCCTGTACCCCAGGGCAACCGATCGCTAAACTCAAAGGATCATTAGAGTCCCTACTGATGGGTGAACGAGTCGCCCTAAACTTGGCCATGCGACTGAGCGGTATTGCCACTGCTACCCGCGAGTATGTCGATCGAATTGCTGACTTACCCACTCAATTTGTAGATACTCGCAAAACCACACCCGGTTTAAGAATCTTAGAAAAATATGCCTCCCAAATTGGGGGAGCAGTGAACCATCGCATGGGACTCGATGATGCTGTAATGATCAAAGATAACCATATTGCGGTAGCGGGGGGAATTGGGGAGGCAATCACCCAAATTCGTCAACGGATGCCCTACCCCCTGACTATAGAAGTGGAAACCGAAACCCTAACTCAAGTCCAAGAAGCGCTCGAACACAAAGCCGATATCATCATGCTTGACAATATGAGCCTTGAGTTGATGATAGAAGCCGTCAAAATTATCCGCCAAGCTTCTCACCAAGTTCAAATCGAAGCCTCTGGCAATGTCACCCTAGAAACTATTCGAGCGATCGCCGAAACTGGAGTAGACTATATTTCCAGCAGTGCCCCCATTACGCGATCGCCCTGGCTAGACTTAAGTATGAAATTAGGGTAAGGTCATCACTTGCCATCGATCCTATAACCATGAACTCAACCTTAGACACCCTCAGAAGTCAATTTTCAGCCGCCCTCGTTGCTGCATTTGGCAATGATTTTGCCCATACCGATCCCCTAGTCTTCATCGCCAGCGATCCCCAATTTGGGGATTATCAATGTAATATCGCTCTTTCCCTAGCCAAAAAACTCAAACAAAACCCCCAAGATATTGCCCAAACCTTAATCAATCATCTCGATTTAGGAGAAGTTTACGAAACACCAGAAATTGCCAAACAAGGGTTTATCAATCTCAGATTTAAACCCAGTTACCTAGAACAGCAAGTTTCTCAACTCCAACAAGATTCTCGCTTAGGCATGGCTCCAGTTTCTAATCCTCAAACTGTAGTTGTAGATTTCTCTAGTCCGAACATTGCCAAAGAAATGCATGTCGGACATTTGCGCTCCACCATTATTGGAGATTCCATTGCTCGGATCTTAGAATTTCGGGGGCATCAGGTTTTGCGTCTCAATCATGTAGGCGACTGGGGAACGCAGTTTGGCATGTTAATCACCTATTTACAAGAAGCTTATCCTGAAGCCCTAACCAAAGCCAACGCTTTAGAATTAGGGGACTTAGTAGCATTTTACAAACAAGCCAAGAAACGCTTTGACGAAGACGAAGAGTTTAAAGAAACCTCTCGTCAAGCCGTGGTTAAACTCCAAAGTGGAGATGAAAAAAGCTATAAAGCTTGGCAATTATTATGCGAGCAATCTCGGCAAGAATTTCAAGTGATTTATGATTGGCTAGATATTCAGCTCACTGAGCGAGGAGAATCCTTTTACAATGACTTATTACCCGGTGTAGTCCAAGATTTGGATAACTTGGGATTACTCGAAGAAAATGAGGGTGCAAGTTGTGTATTTGTCGATGGATTTACCAACAAAGATGGCGATCCACTCCCTTTAATTGTGAAAAAATCAGATGGAGGCTATAACTACGCCACAACAGATTTAGCCGCTCTACAGTATCGGATTAAACAGGATGGTGGCGATCGCCTTATTTATGTCACTGATGCAGGACAATCCAATCATTTTGCCCAAATTTTCCAAGTCGCAAAACGTGCCGGTTGGATTCCAGATAGCGTTGAAGTCATTCATGTTCCCTTTGGATTAGTGCAAGGAGAAGACGGGAAAAAACTAAAAACTCGTGAAGGAGAAACCATTAGATTACGGGATTTATTAGACGAAGCCATTCGTAGGGCGCGTCAAGATTTAGACCAAAGACTGATTTCAGAAGAGCGTACAGAAACAGAAGAATTTAAGCAAAAAGTGGCTCAAGTTGTGGGATTAAGTGCAGTCAAATATGCTGATTTGAGCCAAAATCGAACCAGCAATTACCGATTCAGCTATGACAAAATGCTATCGCTCAAAGGAAATACAGCTCCTTATCTGTTATACGCCTATGTGCGAGTGCAGGGAATTAGTCGTCAAGGAGGTATTGATTTAGAAAACTTGCCTCCAGAAGCGATGGTAAGCTTGACAGAAACCACAGAACTATCCTTAGCTCGATTATTGCTCAAGATGAATGATATTGTTGAACAAGTCGAGCAAGATTTGCTACCCAATCGATTATGTAGCTACTTGTTTGAAGTCAGTCAAAAATTCAATCAGTTTTACGATCAATGCCCCGTCCTGAAAGCAGAAGAACCTTATAAAATTTCGCGCTTAATTTTAGCTAACTTAACCGCGAAGACTTTAAAGTTGGGCTTATCTTTGTTGGGGATATCGGTACTAGAAAGAATGTAGAAGATTGTAGTTTTAGGGAATAGGCAATAGAGAACAAGCAACAAAAAGTGTTCTCACGCTTCCTTAGATGGCTATATTCCTCTTCTGCCATGATCGGTAAGATATCACAACCTTACCGATCTTAGGTGAGCGGGTTGAGATCTCTCCATCTCCCCATCCCTCATTCCGGCGTATACATTATAATGTCCTAAAGGATTTCTTAAATCTTCTTAACCTTACTAATGTCCGGAAACTCTCTATTATCTCCTCAGCAACCCAACTCTGCCTTCCCTTGGACTCGTGTAATCACGGGTGTAGTGGCGATTCCTATTGCCCTAGGAGTCACCTTCTTAGGGGGCTGGTATTTTACTCTTGGATTTGGGATTATCGTTTATCTCGGCCAATCCGAATATTTTCAGATGGTACGGGCTAAGGGAATTCTCCCGGCTGGTAAAACCACCCTGGTGATTACCCAGATTTTGTTGATTATCTGTACCATTTCCCCCTCTTTGGCCGATGCTATTGTACCGGTGGCCGGTACGTTAATTTGTTTTTATTTACTCTTTCAACCGAAGTTAGCCACAATCGCCGATATTGCTGCTTCGATTTTAGGCTTATTTTATTGTGGCTATTTACCCAGTTATTGGGTCAGATTGCGCTCTATGGGCGAGGCTTCTAGTTTGGAATGGACTTTAGCTCTTCCCAATCATTGGCCGCTCTGGGAAGAGCTACCCATTGGTTTTAAATTGACCCTCCTAACATTTGTCTGTATCTGGGCCGCCGACATTGGCGCTTATACCTTTGGTAAATTATGGGGGCGAACTCGACTTTCAGAAATTAGTCCCAAGAAAACCGTTGAAGGTGCAGTTTGTGGTGTAATTGGCAGCATTGCTGTGGCCTGCGTTGGAGCCTATTTCCTCCAGTGGCCCTATTGGGAGTTAACCGGTTTAAGCGTAGGTTTAATGATTGGTATTGCCAGTTTGCTCGGAGATTTAACAGAGTCGATGATGAAACGGGACGCGGGAGTTAAAGATTCTGGAAAACTGATTCCTGGTCATGGGGGTATCCTGGATCGAGCGGATAGTTATGTTTTTACTGCACCATTAGTTTATTATTTTGTGACTTTGGTTTTACCGGCATTGTCTCCAGGAGGTTAGGGCAAAACCGTAATTTGGCCCATACAAAAAACTTTTTCAGGACTGAGCTGTATCTGTTCTAAGGTGACTTCCGTTCCTAAATCAATTTCGAGAGTATTTAAGGGCTTGGGAAATAGCCCAACTGGTGCGTTAAGAGTTAGGGGATGAAAGCGCAATTTATGGCCGTCGATCAGTTCTAGACCGCTATGTATTTTCAAATTGGCTTGAGGATCTTGGGGTTGGGGCCAGGTGGCGCTCAGGGTGAGTTGACAATCGCCTAGGGTAATGGTGTGCCATTGGGGGGGAGTAGTGTTTAGGAAGCGATAATGCTCTCCATTGCTATCTGCTCCACTGGCTTTAAGCAATTCTCGCAGAAATTCAGTGAGTCCTTGAGAGAGCAGGCCTTCTGGGATGAGAGAGTCCCTCAGTTGTTGGGCTGTAATTTGCAGTTGCCCTGTGACAAGGATGGGTTCTAGTAGACGTAGGGGTTTGCGTCGCAGGACTTGGGGCAAGTTGGTGCGAATGGTTTTGGCTCTGAGATGAATTTGACTGAGGTGGAGTCCTTGGTAGGTGGCTTGACTCGCTTGAATGGTGACGTGGGGGATGAGTCCCGATAGGATTTGGCGATCGCCCGCATCAATACTCAGATGTAGATCCTCGATCTCTTCGGCTTGGGATTTTAGCCACAGTTGTAGAGCCGGAGACAGAACGCGACTAATAAGACCGTGTTTACTAGCTGTAGAAGTCATATCGATGAGAAATTAGACATTAAATATTATCGTTGATGGGGCTGGATCTATAAATCACTTTGCTCTTAAGTAATGAGTATTTGTATTTATTTAAAGCCGTCATAATGGATTGTATTCTATCCTATTCACCTACTCATCTAGTCCGATCCCTCAAGTAAAGTCATCATTTCATGACTTCATTTGAGGAGTGAGATCGCTAAAGTCATGAAATGATGACAAAAAAAGCGGCCAAAGGACTGAGTTCGCGTCGAAATACCTAAAACAGACCGACTCAACCCTTGCTATCCCCTGTTTTTTTTTGCAATATGTTAAGCAATTGATCCCCAAGCTCAATTCATGAGCCAACGATTAAGACATTAGGAGAGTCTGTCCATGACCAATAACCGTCCACCCTTATCTGAGATGACCTTACGACAATTGCGTAAGGTCGCCAGTGAATACCAAATTTACCGTTATAGCCGGATGCTTAAGTCCCAACTCCTGGAAGCCATTATGAACGCTCAAGACTCTACTGATACATCTATGGATAACCATATACAAACAGACTCGGTAGATACTCAAGAAAAGGTAGGAGCGGCAAAGTTTGAAATGGGAAACTCCTTTAACCAAAAAGTTCTCGCCTCTGTAGATGAGGGGTTAACCGATTTACCCAATGGTTATGGTCAGCCTTGCATTGTCCTCATGCCTCGTGACCCTCAATGGGCTTATGCTTACTGGGATATTAGTAATGAACAAAAAGAACAATTACGCATTCAAGGTGGACAACAATTAGCACTGCGAATCTACGATGTTACTGATCTCAACATCAACTATGAAAGTCCCCATAGTATGCAGGAATATCCCTGCGATGAATTAGCCAGAGAATGGTATATTCCCATTCCCATTAGCGATCGCATCTATGTTGTTGATATTGGTTATCGCTGTGCTGATGGTCGCTGGTTAATTCTGGCACGTTCTTCTCCCGTCACTATTCCCCCCATCTATCCCTCCGACTGGGTAGAAGACCGGTTTATGACCGTAAACTGGGACAAAACTCTAGGCAGTGGAGATCAACTTCTCACCCTCAACCCACCCGGCCGTAAAACGACTGAAGCTGATAAACTTTATCAACTCGCACGGGAATCAGAAGCCAAACGCCTAGCTGGTTCTGTCTTCGGTTCCGAAACCGCCCAAGCTATTAGTTCCTATGTTTTTCCCTCTGGAGTGGGTAAATGGGCTGCTCCAGCAGCATCTGTTCAAACGGAGTCAGGAGCAGGCTTAACCACTTCAGGAGCAGGACTAACTACTTCGGGTGTTGGCTTGACCACATCTGGAGCAGGCTTAACCACATCTGGGGCAGGACTAACCACTTCAGGTGTAGGCTTGACCACTTCAGGTGTTGGCTTAACTATGTCTGGTATAGCTGAAACCCTGTCTGGTGCAGGCTTGACCACTTCAGGTGTAGGCTTGACCACTTCAGGTGTAGGCTTGACCACTTCAGGTGTAGGTTTGACCACTTCAGGTGTAGGCTTGACCACTTCGGGAATGGGCTTAACCACTTCAGGTGCAGGTTTGACCACTTCAGGAATGGGATTAACCACTTCAGGTGTAGGTTTAACCACTTCAGGAATGGGATTAACCACTTCAGGTGTAGGTTTAACCACTTCGGGAATGGGCTTAACCACTTCAGGTGCAGGTTTAACCACTTCAGGAATGGGATTAACCACTTCAGGAATGGGATTAACCACTTCAGGTGTAGGATTAACCACTTCAGGTGTTGGTTTAACCACTTCAGGAATGGGACTAACCACTTCAGGTGTTGGCTTAACCACTTCAGGTGTTGGCTTAACCACTTCAGGTGTTGGCTTAACCACTTCAGGAATGGGACTAACCACTTCAGGTGTTGGCTTAACCACTTCAGGTGTTGGCTTGACTACTTCAGGAATGGGATTAACCACTTCAGGAATGGGATTAACCACTTCAGGAATGGGATTAACCACTTCGGGTGTTGGCTTAACCACTTCAGGTGTAGGTTTGACCACTTCAGGAATGGGATTAACTACTTCAGGTGTTGGCTTAACCACTTCAGGAATGGGATTAACTACTTCAGGTGTTGGCTTAACCACTTCAGGTGTAGGTTTGACCACTTCAGGAATGGGATTAACTACTTCAGGTGTTGGCTTAACCACTTCAGGTGTAGGTTTGACCACTTCAGGAATGGGATTAACTACTTCAGGTGTTGGTTTAACCATGTCTGGTGTAGGTTTAACCACTTCAGGAATGGGATTAACTACTTCAGGAATGGGATTAACCACTTCAGGAATGGGATTAACTACTTCAGGAATGGGATTAACTACTTCAGGTGTAGGTTTAACCATGTCTGGTGTTGGCTTAACCACTTCAGGAATGGGATTAACTACTTCAGGAATGGGATTAACCACTTCAGGTGTAGGTTTAACCACTTCAGGAATGGGATTAACTACTTCAGGTGTAGGTTTAACCATGTCTGGTGTTGGTTTAACCACTTCAGGAATGGGGCTAACCACTTCAGGTGTTGGTTTAACCATGTCTGGTGTCGGACAAACCATGTCTGGCGCAGGTTTAACCATGTCTGGTGTCGGACAAACCATGTCTGGTGTAGGTTTAACCACTTCGGGAATGGGACTAACTACTTCAGGTGCAGGTTTAACCATGTCCGGTGTCGGACAAACCATGTCTGGTGCAGGTTTAACCATGTCTGGTGTAGGTATGGAAATGCCTACGATGTCTGGCGTACATATGTCTGGGGTAGGCTTCTCTGCACCTCCTATTCAACCGCGCAAGTTCTGGCTAGTTGCTGATGCGGAACTGATTGTGTATGGTGCAACTGAACCGGATGCTACCGTTACTATTGGCGGTAAACCGATTAAACTGAATCCAGATGGAACATTCCGCTTCCAGATGTCTTTCCAAGATGGTTTAATTGATTATCCGATTATGGCGGTTGCGGCTGATGGAGTACAAAACCGTTCGGTACATATGCAGTTTACTCGCCAAACGCCTTCTCGCGATACGAATACGAAAGAAGAGGCGGTTTTAGAATGGGTTGAATCCTAAAAAATCTTGCTCTCTTGAGTTAGAAATGAATCTCTGATTTTGGTAATACCCGGTTTAAAATCTAAACCGGGTTTTTTGATGTCCTTTATGGGCCAAGTATTACATCTATGGAAGCAGTGCTATACAATGGGGTCTATTCTTCTATGATGTCAGGGCGTTAAACTCGTAATCCTCCCATGTCTGACATGCTGAAATCCAAGTCTTCTGGTCTAAGACTGGTCATTTTTGGGGCGATCGCTTTTTTTCTGTTTAGCCTTACCCTGACTTTGCACCGCCATTATACCTTTTATTCCACCACGAGTCAGGGATCGTTCAATCAGATCTTCTGGAATAATCTCCATGGGCGTTTTTTTAAGACTTCTCTAGCTTCCGTAGTCTCAGCAGAAGTAATCTATGGGGGAGAAATTCCCACTGTCACCCATAACTATCTAGGACAGCATTTTACCCCATCAATACTGATGGGATTGCCTCTGTATGGTTTCTTTCCCCATGGAGTAACCTTGATGATCATTCAAGTTACCCTAGTCACACTGGCAGGGTTGGTCTTGTATGCTTTAGCCAGAGAGTATCTTAATTCTCCAGTGGCTGCGATGATTACTTGTAGCTTTTATAGTGCCACAGCTATACTTGGGCCAACTCTATCCAATTTTGATCCTCTTAGTCAACTACCTTTCTTAGTATTTAGTGCCTTACTCGCCTTAGAAAAGCGGTTGTGGTGGTGGTTTGCATTTTTAATTGTGTGGATCTTAGGAGTACGAGAAGACGCTGGTTTAATTGTCTTGGGTATCGGTGTTTATTTAATTCTTAGCAAACGCTATAACCGCTTAGGAATTGGATTATCTGTTTTAAGTGTTACTTATATTTTAACGGTAACCTATACAATTATGCCCCTATTTTCGGCGGATATCAATCAGAGTTTACTGATTAATAAATTTGGTCAATATGTTAATCGGGATGAAGCTTCTGTTGTGGAAGTGATTTGGGGAATGATTTCCCAGCCTTGGTTATTGATATGGGAATTGATTTCTCCTCCAGTGAGAACGCTCAATTATTTAGTGAATCAAGGATTACCGCTAGTATTTATTCCGGTGTTTGCTCCGGCGGCTTGGTGTATTTCCAGTTTTCCTTTGCTTCTTTTACTGTTAGGACAAGGATTATCAGTGTTATCGATTACTCTTCGCTATACGATGGGTGTGGTTCCAGGTCTATTTTATGGGGCTATTTTATGGTGGTCTGGCCAAGGATTTCATAATTTTACCTACAATCCCCATCAACTTAAGCCTCGGCTGTTAACACGGCGATTTCAGAGGATTTGGCTGGGGTGTATGATGGTGTCTATTGTACTAACTATTACGGCTAATCCCAGCCAGACTTTTTATTTTCTGATTCCGGATTCCGTGAATCCCTGGATTTTTGTTTCTTTACCGGAACAATGGCAACATGCGTCTAAAATTCGGTCAGTTATCGATCGCATTCCATTGGATGCGAGTGTGTCGGCAACCGGCGAAATTGTGCCCCATCTTTCCGAAAGGGAAGAGCTTATTCGGTTGCCAGGAATTGACTTTAGAAATGAACAGGGCGATCGCCAAACTGTGGAGTATGTAGTCGCCGATCTGTGGCGTTTGCAAAAATATCAATCTGCCTTTACCCAAGAGCGGCACTTGCTTTATTATAATGTAGTTCTCATTGATACTCTACTACAACAGCGCAGTTATGGAATTCTCAGGTTTGAAGATGGAGTGGTTTTATTGGGCCAAAAGGCAGGGAATGATCCAGAGGCGATCGCCGCTTGGTTAGCTTATCGACAAAATCTCAATCCTCTGATCCAAAATATCCACCAAGAACTCAATCCCACCTCCCCACTCTCTTAACCTCACCCATTACCCATGTCTCAAAAAATTGCTCTGATTGCCCACGATAGCAAAAAAGAGGATATCGTTAACTTTGCCCAAAAACATACCAAATTACTGGCTTGTTATCCCCTCATGGCTACCGGAACCACTGGAGAACGTATTGCTTCGGCAACCGGATTAACCATAGAACGGATGTTATCTGGCCCCATGGGAGGGGATGCTCAAATCGCCGCAGCAGTAGCTACCGGCAAAGTCAGGGCGGTGATTTTCCTGATCGATCCCCTCTACGCCCAACCCCATGAACCGGATATTAATGCTCTGTTGCGGATTTGTGAAGTGCATAATGTGGCTCTTGCCACTAATTTATCTACCGCAGAAGCGGTGATTACCAGTTTACGACGCACCCGTAGAGCGCACTTAATCTTTAATCCGGTTTCGGGTCAAGGAAACTCCCAACAAGACTTGTTATTGATTCGGCAATTGTTGGAACCCTATTTTCAGCTTACCGTATCGATGACGACTCCAGATGATGCACCAGAAGAGCTGGCCAAAGCGGCGATCGCCCAAGAAGCCGATCTCATCCTTGCCTCTGGGGGTGATGGGACAGTATCCGCCGTCGCTGGAGCATTAATTAACACCAATATTCCCCTAGGAGTCATTCCCAGAGGAACGGCTAACGCTTTTGCTAATGCTTTGGGGATTATTTCCAACTTAACGCCCATTCGTAGCGCCTGCGATGTGATTATTACCGGGATGACTCGTGTGATTGATGTGGGATTATGTAATGGCAAAACCATGATTCTCTTAGCCGGTGTGGGTTATGAAGCGGGAGCAATTGAAAAAGCCGATCGCGAAGCCAAAAACCGTTGGGGCCCCCTAGCTTACATTATGGCGGGATGGAAGCAAGTGCGAGAGCATGAACTCTTCGAGGTAGAAATGGAAATCGATGGAGTTTTAAAAACCTTCCAAGCGGGAGCTATTACCATTGCCAATGCTGCACCTCCCACGTCGGTGATGGCCCAAGGGATGGGACAAGTGATCCCTGATGATGGTTTATTAGAAGTCGTAATTATTACGGCAGAGACTAAACTAGCCACCGTGAATGCCATGATTGATTTATTTGGTTCTGGACTCACGAAAACCCCCATTCAACGGGAAGACACCCTCGGAGTAAGGACTCGCAAAGTGAAAGTGGCAACCTATCCTCCTCAAAAAGTCGTCTTGGATGGGGAAATTATTGGCACAACCCCCATTGAAGTTGAATGTATTCCCAAGGGGTTAACGGTACTTGCTCCTCCACCCAATCAAAGAATTAATGACTATAGACCATTATCGGAAATTGCAGGGGATGAAAATTCTATTGGTCGAAGATGATGAAGCCTTGGCTGAATTGTTAAAAAATGAACTGACAACTCACCATTACTTAGTGGATGTGGCTTTTGATGGCAATTTGGGTTGGCAACTGGCGGAAGGGATTATTTACGATTTAATTTTACTGGATGTGGGATTGCCCCAACTCAATGGGATTGAATTTTGTCAGCAACGACGTAAAAAAGGCGATCGCACCCCAATTCTGTTAATGACGGCTGAAGACTCTAGCACCCAAAAGGTGATCGGGTTAGATGCAGGAGCGGATGATTACCTAACCAAACCCTTTGATTTACCGGAACTTCTGGCCCGAATTCGGGCCCTTTTGCGCCGAGGTAATGACACGCGACTACCAACTCTAAGCTGGGGAAAGCTACATCTCGATCCGAGTAAATGTCAAGTCACCTACGATGGAAACCTCTTAAAACTGACGGCTAAAGAATATGAGCTGCTGGAGCTGTTTCTGCGCTATCCTCAACGTATTTTTAGCCAAAGTGCCATTCTGGATCATTTATGGTCTTTTGATGACCCCCCTTCAGAAAATGCGGTACGCACCCATATCAAAAGCTTGCGCCAAAAACTAAAAAAAGCTGGTAGTGACAACGATTTAATTGAGACCGTCTATGGTTTAGGGTATCGCCTCAAGGCTTTAGCTCAAGAGTCTCTTGTGACCCAAAATTCTGCTATTCCGCCTGCTTTTTTACCGATTTGGGAACGGTATCAGCATCAATATGGCGATCGCCTGAAAGCGATCCAAACCACCCTAGATCATCTACCTACGGGTTTCCTGAATGCCGATTCCCTCCAGGATGCCATTCGAGAAGCTCATACCCTCGCTGGTTCCCTGGGTAGTTTTGGCCTCAATCATCTTTCGGAAGTGGCACGACAGATTGAGAATACTCTAAAAACAGCCTCAGATCCGACCACATTGCTAGAAACGGTAGCGCCTCAGATGAAGGAATTGGATCAAGGTCTAACCCAGAATACAACTTCTAAACCGGTCACGCCTCCCCCTAAACCCATTACTTTACCTCAAATTCTGATCGTAGAATCCGATCCCATTTTCGCTGAATCATTAAAAGAGCAAGCAATCCGCGCTCATCTCGATCCAGTGGTCGTCTCTACCTTGTCCGGGGGAAAAGAGCAAGTTCAGCAACAACCACCGGATTTGATCTTACTGGAGTTATGCCTACCTAAAACAACCCAGACGCAAATTTTAGAATGGATGTCGTTGCTCAGTGCTGCTGAACCCCCCATACCAGTGGTAGTTTTAGCGGAGCAAAATACCTTAAATGACCGGGTAGCGGTAGCTAGAGCGGGAGGACAAGGGTTTGTGCAAAAACCCATTTCGGCTCAAGAGGCGATCGCATCAGTGCGTCCGTTTTTAAGAGGAGATGGAACCCAATCTCCCCAACTGCTGATTGTAGATGATGATTCCCAACTTTTAGCTTATTTGCAACAAATCCTTAAACCTTGGGGGTTTGAAATTACTCTTCTCAACCATCCCCAAGGGTTTTGGCAAACCCTACAAGCTGTTCAACCGGATTTAGTCCTACTCGATATTGAAATGCCCGAAGTTACTGGGATTGAACTGTGTCAAGTGCTGCGAAATGACCCCCAATGGATGGCGCTTCCGGTGTTGTTTCTATCGAGTCATCGAGATTCCCAAACGATTCAGCAAGTTTTTTTAGCTGGAGCTGATGACTATATTCAAAAACCGATTGTAGAACCGGAGTTGATTGCTCGCATTTTGAACCGTTTAGAGCGTCGATCGCAACAACCTTCTTTAGTTCAGCGCTATTTACCTAGGGACTAATTTACCCACGAGCAGAGATAGAATAAAGGGATTCCGGTTCATGGAACCAAACAGAGATGACCCTGATCAGGCGATCGGATATGGTGTTTTCAAATTATCGATGCAATTCTATAGAAGAGACGAACCGCAACCCATGCTCAGAGCGGTTTAGCACTCAACTGGCTACTGATCGGGAAATTCATAAAGCTTTGGCTGTTATGGAACACCTCATGCTGATTATCGATCTCAATGGCCAGCAGATTAAGGTGATTCCCACTCATATACAGAGTCATTGGATAGAACTAACGATACAAGAATTATCAAGGGATTGGGTGTTTCGCCTCATGGAGGAGGCGATCGCAACTCAAATCCCCCGATTTTTTCAATATCAATTAACCCATAATCATCAACTAACCCGCTCTTTTCAAGCACAAATTTACCCTTACGCTGAAAATACTATTCTTTGGGTTGCTGTTCCCCATCCTTCTCTCTCTGCTCCGGCGAGTCTTCCTTCACTCCTAGCAGAAATCACGCTCAAAATTCGCCAGTCTTTAGATTTAGCAGATATTTTAGAAGCGACCACAACTGAACTTGGTAAATTACTCCAAACTGACCGTACCTTAATTTTACAACTGCAAATCGATGGCTCGGCTCTTGTGATTCAAGAATCGGTTTTACCCGGATGGCTGTCTTTATTAGGGCAGAAAATTTATGACCCCTGCTTCGAGTCCTATAAATCCCAATATCTTCAAGGCCGAATTAGTCAATTAAACCAAATTGATAGCCTTAGTCAAGATTCTTGCTATCGGGATTTTTTGGAATATTTTCAAGTTCAAGCCAATTTAGTAATTCCGATTGTTAGTCAAGATCAAATCTGGGGATTTATTATTCTTCATCAATGTGCCCATCCTCGCAAGTGGCAGCCTTGGGAAATTGATTTGATCGAGCAATTAAGTAATCAAGCGAGTATTGCTATTAACCAATCTGCTATTCTGGAAAAATTGAGGCTTGTTGCTCAAAAACTGACGTTTCATTTTGAAAATTCTCCCCTAGCAGTGATTGAATGGAATCAGGAATTTCGAGTGAGTCAATGGTCTAGGCAAGCCGAACATATTTTAGGCTGGAGTTTTGGGGACGTAGCAGGTCAACATTGGTCTCAATTATCCTTTGTGTTTGAACCCGATCTCGAAGAATTTAAGCAGTCTGTTTTTAATCTGATTGATGGCAGTCAAGATCGGCAAATTTCTAGCTATCGCAATTTAACTAAAACAGGAACAGTTATTTATTGTGAATGGTATCACTCTGTTCTCCGGGATGAAGAAGGAAATGTGCTATCGATTCTTTCTTTGGTACAAGATGTTAGCGATCGCCAGAAAGCAGAAACAGCTCTGCGGGAAAGTGAAGCCCATTTTCGGATCACCTTTGAGCAGTCGCCTATTGGGATGAGTTTAAATAATTTAGATGGTACAGTTGTACAAGTTAATCCAGCCTATTTGCATCTTTTAGGATATGATTTTGCTGAATTAAAGCAATTGCCCAGTCGTTACTTTGTTCATCCTGACGATCTGCATATTGAACAAGATCTTTATCAGCGACTGATTAGCCGCAACATTGATTATTATACTATAGAAAAAAGACTGATCAAGAAAAACAAGGAAATTGTTTATACCCTTTTAAAAATCGCCTTGATTTATGATGACAATGGAAATCCTTTACATCTCATTTCACAAGTAATTGATATTAGCGATCGCAAGCAAGTTGAAGAATTTCTGCGGCAGAGTGAAGAACGTTGGCAACTGGCAATTCAAGGCAATCATGATGGAATATGGGATTGGAATGTACAAACGAATGAAGTATTTTTCTCTCCACGATGGAAAGAAATGTTAGGCTATGCTGATGATGAAATTAGTCAGACCATAGAAGAATGGACACAACGAGTCCATCCCGATGATTTACCCTGGGCGATGCGAGCCATTCGCAAGCATTTTAACCAAGAAACTCCTTTCTATATGAATGAGCATCGATTACGGTGCAAAGATGGCAGTTATAAATGGATTTTAGATCGAGGCAGAGCCTTGTGGGATGAAGGGGGAAATGTGCTGAGAATGGTGGGTTCCCATACCGATATTAGCGATCGCAAACAAGCGGAAGCTGCCCTGAAAGAAAGTGAAGCCCGCTATAGTTCTTTAACCAATGATGTACTAGATAAATCGGCTGTGGGTATTTTTATCCTTGATGCTGAATTTAGGGTGGTGTGGGTCAATGAAACCCTAGAGAAGTTTTTTGGCATCAAGCGAGAAGAAATTATTGGTCGGGATAAACGAGACCTCATTCGCGATCGCATTCAATACCTGTTTGCCGATCCCCAACGGTTTCAGGATACCGTGCTGGCCACCTACGAGAATAACACCTATATCGAAAACTTTGAATGTCATATTCTCCCCCATGAAACCCATCAAGAACGATGGTTAGAACACCTGAGCCAACCCATCCAATCCGGCTTATATGCAGGAGGCCGGATCGAACACTATACTGATATTAGCGATCGCATCCTCCATGAAGCTGAACTTCATCGCCTCAACCGCGCCCTGCATACCCTCAGCAACTGCAACCAGGCGATCGCCTCAGCCATGCGAAACACGATCCTCCGTGTCACCACTGAAACCGACCTACTCCATCGTATCTGTGAGATTCTGGTCAATGGTGGCGGATATCGCCTCGCTTGGATCGGCTCTGTCCAACAAGACCCCCAGAAAAGCATAACCCCCATAGCCAAAGCCGGACACGATCTCGGTTATCTAGACTTACTCCACATCACCTGGGCTGATACCGAACTGGGGCGAGGCCCTACCGGAACCGCAGTTCGCACCGTTCAACCCTGCGCCTTCCAAAACATCCTCACCAACCCCCTCTATACCCCTTGGCGTGCAGAAGCCGCCCAACGGGGTTATCGCTCCTCTATCGCTCTCCCCCTAAAGACCGACCAAGGCGTATTTGCCGTCCTTAACCTCTACTCCAGTCAAGCTAATGCCTTTGATGCCTCTGAAATTCAGCTTTTGTCTGAATTGAGTGAAGATGTTACCTATGGGATTATGGCTTTGAGAACCCATCATGCCCATGCAGAAAGTGAAGAAAAATTCCGCCAACTGGCCGAAAATATCGATGATGTTTTCTGGATGACAAGCGGCAATCAACAGGAAGTTCTCTATGTCAGTCCTGCCTATGAAAAAATTTGGGGACGCACCCAAAAGAGCTTGTATGAGCGCCCCCAGTCTTTCGTAGAAGCCATACATCCGAGCGATCGCTCCAGAGTAATCGCCATGCTCAAATCCTCTTATACCTTCGATCTCGAATATCGGATCGAGCAACCCAACGGCTCAATTCGCTGGATCTGGGATCGAGGCTTTCCCATTCTCGATGCTAACGGTCAGATCTATCGCCGAGCAGGCATTGCCAAAGACATTACTACCCGCAAAGAAACAGAAGAACTGCTCAGACGCACCAACGAACACCTAGAAGTCCGAGTGGCTCAAAGAACGACTGAACTTGCCTCAGCCAATCTCAGACTGAGAATTGAACTCGAGCAAAGACAACAAACAGAAGCTCAATTGCGAAATTCCCATCAACAATATCGCACCCTTGTCCAGAATTTTCCCCAAGGGGCAGTATTCCTCATCGATCGCCACTTTCGCTATACCATTGCCGATGGTGTAGGATTAGCCGCCATGGGACTCGATAGAGGAGAACTAGAAGGGCAACTCATTGCCCAGGTTCTCCCTCGTGAGCTGCTCCAAAGTACCGAGTTTATCTATCATGCCTCCTTAGCGGGCCAGACCGTAGCGACAGAAATTACCTACCAAGAACGAATCTATCACTATCGCGCCAATCCTTTGAAAAATGAGCAGGGCCAGATCTTTGCCGGTATGGTCGTCATGCAGGATATTACGGCCCAAAAACAAAGTAAAGCCATTTTGGAGGAGGCCGAGCGCCGATGGCGGACGCTGCTCGAAAATGTACGGTTATTAGTAGTAGGGCTGGATCGCCAGGGAACTATAGAATATGTCAATCCCTTTTTTCTGGAGTTAACGGGTTATCAAGCCTCGGAAATCATGGGCAAAAACTGGTTTGATACCCTCATTCCCGCCCATGCTTGTGCCAAAGTCCGTCGTACCCTACAAGCACTGCTCACTCCCGAAGGCAATCCCCATTATCAACAAACCCTCCTTACCCAGTCGGGAGAAGAGAAAATGATCGCCTGGAATAGCACACAGTTACATAATGCCCAGGGTGAGGCAATTGGTACAATGAGTATTGGTGAAGATATCACTGAACGCTACGCCATTGAACGGATGAAAGATGAGTTTATTTCTGTCGTTAGCCATGAGCTACGTACCCCTTTAACTTCTATTCATGGGGGGCTGAATCTCTTGTCGAGTGGTTTGGTCGATCCCAGTTCGCCTAAAGGAAAGCATGTGATCGATATTGCGGCTGATAGTGCAGAACGTTTAGTGAGATTAGTCAATGATATTCTGGAATTAGAGCGCCTAGAGTCCGGTAAAATCCGTTTACAAAAACAGGCGATCGCCGTCAACCAACTCTTGCTTCTTGCCGTAGAGCAAATGCAGGTGATGGCCAGCCGCGCCGGAGTGACCCTTGTGGTCTCGGAACAGACTTCAGGCGTAGAGTTTTATGCGGATGTAGACCGTATGTTACAAGTGCTGACCAATTTGTTAAGTAATGCCATTAAGTTTTCCGATCCTGGAGATTCGGTGACGTTAACCGTCAGGGTAGGTTCTGCTGCCCAGCTCACGTTTAGTATAGAAGATCAGGGTCGGGGCATTCCAGAAGATAAATTAGAGTCCATTTTTGAGCGCTTCCATCAAGTGGATGCCTCCGACTCCCGTCGCAAGGGAGGCACGGGATTAGGTCTAGCCATCTGCCGCAGTATCGTCGAACAACATGGGGGCAGGATTTGGGTAGAAAGTCAGTTAAACCAAGGTAGTCGGTTTTCTTTTTCTTTACCCATTGATAGCCAAGGAGAAGGGTAAATTATGGCAAGCAAACGAATTTTAGTGATTGATGATGATGATGGCGTGCGGGAAATCATTCAGATTTCCCTAGAAGCGGCGGCTGGATGGGAGGTGATCCCCACTTCATCGGGACAAGAGGGGATAGAGCAGGCGGCGATTGAACAGCCCGATGCCATTCTTTTAGATATGATGATGCCAGGCATGGATGGTAAGGCCACTTATCAAGCGCTACAAGCCAATCCTTTGACTCAGAAGATTCCCACCATTCTGCTTACAGCTAAGGCCAAAAATAGTGAAAAACAGCAGTTTATTGAAGATCTAGGGGTGACTGGGGTGATTACTAAACCCTTTGATGCTATGGGGTTAGTGCAACAAATTTGTTGGCTGCTCCATTGGCCAGAATTATAAAGAATTGTTAAGTTTTATTCCCTGGGCAAACAGAATCACAAAATCCTCACATTTGTTTTTTATAGTTTGGGGGCAAAGATTAATTCAGGGGTCAAACAGTGAGAGGCTCTAAATCTGAGAGACCCAAAAGTGGGGAGAGTCAAGCGTCGTCTGTTGACGGACTATGGACGGACACGGACTATATTAACCTGGCGATCGATGTTCTCAAAACTCAAGATCCCGCTCTCATTCATTCGCTGACCGATTTCCTGATGGTTTTGCCTAATCCCAGCCAAATCGAAGGAGTCCTTCAAGATGCCGTCGATCAACTCGCTCAGATTGATAGCAATACCCATCAGTGGATCTTAGACCATTCAGGTTGTTTGATGCCTTATGTCGATCTGCTCGATGGTCAATCTTCTGCATCCCAGTCTGATTGGGGTTATCCAGATCCTCACACTACAGCCTTCTTTGCCTCAACTCGTTTGTCCACCTAGGAGAATAGTTATGTATCCGAAGATACTATTGATTGAACAGACTGGACAACTTCGGAAGTTGCTCAATGATATTCGATCTTTTGCAACATTTAATTTCATTTCCACCACTGAGCCTTCCTTAGCTTTACAGCTGTGCGATTATCTATCCCCCAATATGATTTTTGTGGACTTTGAACTTTCTGAATTGCATGGATATGAATTTTCACAACAGGTTAATGGCGGTTTTGAACGTCCTCACATTCCCTTAATTGCGATTATCCATCCCGCCCATATTATTGAGCATAATCAATCTCTGTATACGGTAGATAACTATTTGTTTAAGCCAGTCACTATTGACCAATTGCGAAAAAGTATTCAGACTTATTTGCTGGATAAACCAACCTATGTGTAATGGTTTGTGTTCAGTGGTTCTTGATTGAACTTTACAGGAGGAGACATGATGTTAGAAGTAAATTGTCCTTGTTGCTCTTATCCATTACTCAGGCATATTAGTTCTACAGGAATGTATTGGTACTGTAGTCATTGCCATCAAGAAATGCCGGTGAGTTTGATGAGACCATTAGAGAGCGATCGCCCAATAACTTCTCCATTTACCGAAGAATGGCTTAGGTATAAAAATCAAAAAATGTTTGCTATGGGTGCATAAATACCATTAATCCATCGTTGAATCCATTCGTTACTTTTTACTCAGGAGAGATTCGTCATGTTATATCCCCAAGCCTTTGACCAAAAAAGCTGGATGCTGTGTTACTACAAAAATGAAAGTCAAACATTACAAATCTTAACTATTGATAATGTGGAAGATTGGTACTTTGAACGGCTGGTTTATCCAGAAGAGAGATTGGCATTTGAAGCACCAGAAATGGCCCAATTACAGATTCACTATCAATCGGTGGGCGAAGAGCAAACGATAGAAATCATTCCTTGTTATCAAATTCGGGTTCGATATGGATTAGAGTCTGAAGTAACTGGGAAGACGAATTTAAAGGTTGTTTCTATTAATCGTAGTGCTTAATTAGGAGTACAACTTAAGGATTTTGAAGCATCTGAATCCGATTGGAGAAATAATCGGTTTTTAAGTTGAGATGCTGGGCTAATTTGAGTCCTTGTTCAAGGGCAGATATGGCTTGATCCCGTTGATTAAGGGTGCTATGGATTTGGGCAATTTGCTCATAGGTGTTCATCATGCCATAGGCATCATAAGCCTGGGCTTGAGTGGCGAGAAGAGAGCGATAAACCGCTAAGGCTTGGGGAAATTGTTCTTGTTGTTGATAGAGTTGGGCAAGAGATTGTAGGCTCTGGGCAGCATGGGCAAGTTGTTGCTGCCCAAAGGCAGTTAGGTAGGCTTGTTCGTAGAGTTGGGCACTGGTTTTGAGGTTTCCTAGGGTTTGGTAGTGTTTGGCGATCGCCATTTGCTCCTTGGGAATTTCACTGACTTGCCCTAACTGATTATACAGGTTAATCAGATTCAGTCGAGTTTCGATCGCCCCTTCCCACTGTTGCATCTGCTCATAACTATAGGCTAACTGATGATAGGCCTGAATTTGAGTAAGAGCATCCTCCTGCTGTTGGGCAAACTTCAAAACCGCTTCATAGCCTTCAATAGCTTGGGGATAATCAAACCAATTGAGATGAGTTTGGGCAATTTGCACCAGAAGCGCTCCTTGTTCCTCCTGATGGGATTGCTCGATTGCTCGATTCAAGAGTTTTTGATAAACTACTACAGCAGATTGGGGCGATCGCACTTGTTGATAAGCTCTTCCCAACTCCTGTAAAGTTTCCGTATCTCCATCCTCAACTTCCCTTTGAATCTCATCTAACCGGGTAATAATTTGTCGAATCATAGCCGACTCCCCCTCCAACCAAGCAATAGCTCCGACTCGCGAGAGCGCTTGAATTTCCTCAATCAGTCCCAATCCTTGGCGTAACTCTAATTCCCGTTGCCAAAGTTGGAACGCTTCCGGTTGATTGCCCTGTTGTAATAACTCTAGAGCTTGTTGATGGAAAGTATCCAGCTCTTCAGCGTTTACAGAATCGGCTGCAACGGGCAAAGTCCATAACCCTCCCCAGCAAACGATCCAAGGAACTAGATATAGCGCTACACGCTGAGAAACCAGGAGTCGGGGGTGGGAATTTGCAGTCATATGACATCTGAGTCCTCTATTAAATATCAATTTAAAGTAGTGCGAGCATCTTGCTCGCTAGAAGAAGGCAGCGAGCAAGATGCTCGCATTACTTGTTTAGACACGCTACCCTACGCACTCCTAAAATCTAAAATACTAAATTACTCCTTAATTAATCCGAGATTTTTCTTCAGTTGTACCCATTTCATCCGCAAGCGCCAAGCTTTATTCGCTTTAATCGCTGCTAATTCCAGGTTACGGTGATGCAGTTGACTATTTAAGTCTTGAAGTTGAGCATTCAGTTGAGCTTGAATATCGGCGGCAAGATTATGGGTATGTTGCAATTCAGCATTGGTGTTAATCAACTGCTGATTAATTTGTACCGCTTCGGAGTGGGATTGATTCAGTTCTTTTTGGGTTTGTTCCAGGTGATAATTCGCTTGTTCAAGTTGAGATCGCAGTTGATTGGCTATATGCTTATACTCTTCAGCTTGTTGTAAGAGGGCTTGACTTTCCTGCATCTTCTTCTGAATCAGGGACTTTTGGTATTCTGATTCTTCATACTGCGATCGCATCCGTCGCAACTCTTGAGCTTGTTGATCGAGTTCTTTCTGTTTAATTCTCAGCCGTTTCCCATATTTTGCCGCACTTCCCACTTCCTGCCAACACCGAAACGCCCAATCTTGGGGACTCAAGGCTTGAATTTTCGCCAATTCCGCCTCTAAATCGAGATCCGCAGGCATTACCGAGTCTACACTGTCCCAAGCACCCGCCAAAGTTTCCAACTCATTATAGAGAGAAATGGCATCTGGGAAAAAAGCCTGAATCAGTAACGGTTTATCAGTTTGAGAAACATCCCGTCGGAGCAAATCCGGTTCAATAACCGATGAATCCACAACACCCAAAGATAACTGCCATTTATCCTCAATCGCTTGTATCCAGCCTTGCGGATTGTGGACAATGGCATCTAGATTTGCTAGGAAGCAACGCTCTGGATAGGTTTGGGCAAAATCGAGCATCAGCCGGTTGTAGTGCATCCATAACTCTACCGCCTTTTCGGGATAAGCAGCGACCACTTCATCGGAACCGCGACGATAGAGGGAGTCTACCACTTCCCAGGGGGAGCGATAGATGAGAACAAAATAGGCTGAGGGGAGTAAATCAGCCCAAAACTTGAGAAATAGGGTAGTACGGGGATCTTTCCATCCCCACAGAGGGCGTTTAGTTTTCTCTTTGAGCAGGAGTTTGGCGCTTTGATGATAGCGAGGAGCAACAATCATTTCTGATTCTAGGCTGAGTCCATCGATTTCTAAGCCTTGGGAGCGCAGGACATTTTGGTGGAATTCTACGAAGTCTAGATCTTCAAAATGACCGCGATCGTTACCTATTGTAGAGGCGACGAGGCGATCGCCCAAATTAACCCCTAAATTATTCAGCAACGACGCAGTAAGGGAAGTGCCAGAGCGATGCATTCCCCCCAGAATAAAGATACCCTCAGCCAACCCTTTACCAGACGACTGTCCCGACTCCAAACTGGCGAGTTGTGCCAAAGTTTGACAAACTAGCATCCGTTCTAAATTTCCTGTTTCCCCTATCGCTTTAATCATCACCACATCGTTACGCTGCACCTGACTATGGTTCAGATGACACACCCAAGAACCATCCACACGGGGAACACAGCGATGAATCATCCGATCATTCACCCACAACTCAACCGATTTAGCGGGTGTCGGGGCAGGTTTAGCAATCGATTGATTTTGCACATCAGATGTCGATAAACCTGCCCCTACAGAATTTAGACTCCAGACTTTACCCTTAAACTCCCAATCTCCAGAAGAGTTAAGTTCTGTACTCTCCAGAGAGCCTTGGGGAGGATAGATGAAGGTAAAATTAGACCAGTCGGCACTTCTATTCTTAGTCACAACATACAAATCTTGATGGTCTGCCAGTCCTTTGGGGATGCGATGATAGGTGGCACTGGGCCCTAAAATTTGATAGAGGGCATGTTGGATAAACTCTTCGCTGACGTATGTTGTGCCGTATACGGAGGCATCTAGGGTACGACTTTCACTTTCGGGGATGAAGTGAAAACCCGAAGCTGAGAGGGAAAAGGGATTAGGCGCTAGGGTAACATCATGGGTGCTAAAAATCAGTAATCCCCCGTCATTCAGATGACGGTAGAGGGTTTTGAGCCAAGGGATAAAGGTACTTTCGGGGATGTGACTGAAGAAGGAGCTGGCGAGAATACAGTCAAAGCTTTGGTTAATTTTGTATTCCGTGGGGGTGAGGGTAGATAGCACACCCTGAACTTGGAATTGTTCGATTTGAAATTTTACGGCTTCTGGATAGATATCGGAGATCCAAATCTTTTCAGCCGGGAGAACTTGATTGAGAAAGCGGGTAAAGCGTCCATATCCTCCGGCAAAGTCGAGGAAGGTGGAGAGGTTGTCCCAACTGCCGAAGTGATGGGTGATAATTTGTTGGATGCTTTGGAAGATGCGGAGTCCATTGCCATGATAGCGGATAGCGGCTTGGGTGGGGTCGCCGTTGGTGTTCTCTAGAGCCATGAGGAACATCTCGTCGTTTTCTGAGATGGTGCTGTTGAAGGAGTCGCAGGAGGGAAGCACTGCTCCAAGAAACGATGCTAAGATGCGATCGCTCCTTCCTTCCTCAAGACGTTGACTATCAATCATACTCACGGTAGTTAACACTCCCCTCTACTCTATGGACGCTAACCGTATATTGTATAGCGTGATGCGCTAGGAATAGGCATCGGAAGGGGAAGAACCCTAATTTAAAATTTAGGGAGCGAGACGCTTCCACTCCAGTAATATCAAGCGATTCGAGGAGTGCAGGCATCTTGCCCGCTTCTCTGCTTCCCATTAACTGGACTTGATATTACTTATAGCAAGTTTTTATTTTTCAATCAATTTTGAAATATACCATATAATTTTGGAAAACAATATCGATCGTAAAATTTTTGTATAGTGTAACTCACAAAAACAATTAACGGAATTCCGAAAGCAACCAACAAAAAACCATTCAAATAATTGTTTTTAATTGATAGCTTTTCCAATACAAGGGTACTTACAAACCAAACCGGTCTGTGAAACAAAAATATACCATAAGAACAGTAAGATATCAATCCTATGAATTTATGGATTTTTGAGTTCTGGAGTTTTTTGTAGATTAAATCGCAAATTGCATAAATCCAAGCCACAAAAGACAGCATCAGTATAGTCCATACTAAGTTTTGGAGACTTGCACTGCCTTGAATTATATCAATTTTTTGGGTTTCTTCCATAAAAAAGCATAAGGAAAATATGAGCGGAAAAAACAAATAATTGATTATCGCTATTTTTTTCCACCAAGATCCTCCAAAAATTTGGTACTTTATGGATAAAATCCCAGACAAAAAAACAAAATAGTATAAATAAATCCTGTCATCTATTACTTTCGCCTTATAAGACAATAAAAAACTAACTACAGCAAAAAATACAGCTATTATGATTTTATATACAACTTGAATCTTTTTTGTATTTAAAATACAAAATAAAGAATAATAAATTATGATGAGTCCAATAAACCATAAGGTCATAATTGGTTTGTAGAATTGTGTAAAAACTAATTGCAATCCTAGAAAATGAATGCCAATCCTGGAAAAATCAGATATATTATTCATCCAACAGAATTGGATCAAAGCCAAATAGTATAAGGGCACAATTCTCAATATCTTTTTTAACCAAAAAGATTTGACCATCGTCCAGTTGGAAAAACTGACTTGCTTAATATTAACAAAATATCCCGATAGAAATACAAATAGCCCAAGTCCAAAGTACCGATTTAATTCATTTAATGAAGACAGATCTAAGTTTTTACCAAAATGATTTAAATTATAATAATTAAAGCAGTAATCTGGTAAGTGATGAAAAAGAATGATCGATATAGCGATAGTTCTCATCCAATCAAAAACTACCAGCCGATTTTCTATGTTTTTCATGATTAAAGAATATTGAAACAAGTATTAGCGTTATGGTTACCTGCGTGCCAATTTTACTTGATTGAGAATCTTGATTGACGCAGGCGATCCAGGTAAATCGGATATAATTGTTTTACTCTATACAGGCTCGTTATAGCATAACGATTATATAGAGTCAAGAGAATGTAAGATACTCCGACGATCAGGGGAACGCCGAGGAAGACTAAGCCCGCAGTGATGGTATAGATATTGTCAATGAGTAAGAGCGATCGCATCATCTGCTCTAGAGCAAACCAAATCGGACGGTGAAAGAGGAACATCCCATAAGCACAATAGGCAATGGCATGGAAAAAGCGGTTCAATTGGGAATGTTGACAAACCACATCAGAAAGGCGATAAATCAATAGCACAAAGGAGAACATCAACAAATTGAGTAAAATAGTGTTGTGTTCAATGGGTAGATGATATTTATTTTCCCACACCCAGCATAGGGGCAAGATCGCGAAAAATACCCCCGTGTTTAGAGATAAGGCTTTTCGCCAAAGCCGATGTTCAAACCAATTATTTTTCGCGGCTAAAATTCCGCACAAAAAGGGTAAGCTATAGCAAATCAGCCGAAAATCAGTAACGTTCAGATAGGTGGAACTGAAGAACAAGGTTAAGGGAAAAATAGCTAGAATTAGCCCTTTGTAGAGGGTGGGGATTTTGTCAATATTGAGCAGGGAGAAGAGGCTGTAATAGACTAAAATTAATCCCACATACCATAAAGTGGGTAAGGGAGGATAGCTGTTAGAAGCAAAAATGAGTTGTAAACCCAAAACATGGATCAGGATTTGCCCCCAATCCAACATACTATAGAGATAACAAAATAGGGCAAGGGAGAGATAGTAGAGGGGGAAGAGTTTCGCCAGCTTTTTGAGCAAGAATTTCCCGGCTGTTGGCAGATCGGGAAAAGTTAATTGATGTCGGTTGGTTAAGATTCCGGCAAGGAAGACTAATAGCCCTAAACTACACTGAAGGCTGAGATCGTGTAAGACTGATAAATCAACCGTTCTGCCGAACAGGTGGACATGATAGGATTGGAAGCAATAATCGGGGAGATTGTACAGTAAGATCAGAGAAATTCCTACGGATCTCATGAAATCTAACCGGGATGAGCGATCGACAATTGGATGCATAGTTCTAGGATTGATGAGGGTGAACTATCATCGTAGGGTAGGGATTTACTACCCTACTAGACGAGGAAATATAAGGATATTTGTAGGGGATTTAAAAAACTAGCTATTATCATCGAAGACTTCTAGTTGTGGCTGTGAATTTTCTGCCCAGCTACTGTTTAAGGTTAACTTGGGTTCAATCTTAAAATCGACTGTGCCATTGCCACAAATGACTTCATCTGGATTTACTCGAAACATAGCCGCATCAATACAACGGGCAAGATATATAAATTCTTCATCCACTATTCCAGAAACTCCGGCATTGAGGAAATAAACTCCGGGATGAAGGAAGCATTCAAAGGAAAATTGAACGGTAATCACTTGATTGGGTTCAAAGTGAGAGATTTTATGGAATGATTGGCTCACAGAGGCTCCTCCTAATTCTAACCCACTGATGGTTTTAATTAACATGCCAAAGCGCACGTTTTGAGCCATTTTGGAAAAGTGGACTTGGAAGGTGTAAATGTAGGGTTGTCTGCGAATCAGATGGTTGACGAGTCTACCAGATAGGGTTTCAATATGAGGGTCGATAATTTCTGCCCCTCTGGTAGTATAGGAAAGGGTATGTTCGGGGTTGAGATGGGGATCGTAGTAGTCTCCTAATGTGGGTATGGATGGGGATAGCTTCGAGTCTTGAGGGGGGGAAGATTGACCATTGGTTTCTAATTTTTCTGAGGTGGTAATGGTTTGCTGTTGATGGGATTTTTTCAGTTCTTCCCGCAGGATATGGCTTTTGTCGGAGGGCGCGTAAATTAGTTCTTGATATTTGGAGACGACGAATTTAGGTTTATTGCTCAGGAGAATTTCGCCTTTATCCATGAGGATAGCCCGATCGCACAATTCTACAACCGACGAAGCAGCATGAGATACAAATAACACCGTCCCGCCGCGATCGCTAATGTCCTGAATCCGAGCAAAACATTTGCGCTGAAAAGCTTCATCCCCTACAGATAGGGCTTCATCCACCACCAAAATATCCGGCTCCACACTGGTTGCTACCGCAAAGGCCAAGCGCACGAACATCCCGCTAGAATAGGTTTTTACCGGTTGTTCAATAAATTCACCGATATCGGCAAAGGCAACAATCGAATCAAACTTAGCCTGAATTTCGTCCTTGGTTAAGCCCAATAACTGACCATTAAAAAAGACATTCTGTCGCCCGGTAAATTCGGGGTTAAATCCACTGCCCAATTCTAACAGCGCCGATAACCGTCCATTAACCTGCACTTCCCCAGTCGTTGGAGTTAGAGTAGCGGCAATAATTTGCAACAGGGTACTTTTCCCCGAACCATTGCGCCCAACAATGCCCAGGGTTTGTCCTTGAGGAATTTCTAAATCAATATTATGGAGCGCCCAAAACTCTTGCCCCCTAATTTTTCCCGGTAGCAATAGCTCCTTGAGGCGATCGCCCGGATGGGCATATCGCTTAAACGACTTAGAAACACCTTTTAGTGAAATCACCATTTCACTCATGGAAACACAATATCTTTAGTCCGCGCGATCGTCAACCTACCTGACACTCTCCCAGGAATAGCCATAACCCCCTCCCCTAGATCACATCAGCAAATGCGGGGCGCAGTCGTCGATAGACCCACAAACCCCCTGACAACATTACCAGAGAAACGCCCAAAGCACTCATCCATTCTCCCCAATGTTGCATCTGCCCCACTAAAATCAGATCCCGGTAAGTTTCTGAAATTGCCGCCAAAGGATTAAGCCAAAACACCAACTGTTGCCAAGGTTCAGGAATAATGCTCACCGGATACACAATCGGAGTCATATAAAACCACAAATTAGTAATCACCGCTAAACTTTGGGGAATATCGCGCAAAAACACCGTTAACGCGGAAACCAAATACCCTAAACCAGCCGTGAGGAATAATTGGGGTAACCATGCTAAAGGCAACAATAACAGCGTCGGATGCAGCGTCTGCGTAATCAATCCCGTCAATACAATCAGGGCAATTAACCCCATAGAACTTTCAATAAAGGCGCTCAGAACCGGTACAAGGGGCAACAACCCCAGGGGAAAGACCACTTTCTTAACTAAATTAGGTTGACTAATCACCGCATTCGAGGACTGAAGCAAACCGGTCATAAAAGCAGTCCACGGTAGCAGTCCCGCAAATAACCATAACCCAAATGTGAGGTTATTGGCCGCCATTCCCTGAAGATTAAGCTTTACCTTCAGGACGATGGAAAACACATAGGTGTAAATCAGCAACTGAGAGAGCTGATTGAGCAATGGCCATAAATTTCCCAGCACCGAACCCTGATAGCGAGCAGCTAAATCCCGGTGAACTAAACTTTTGAGTAAGTTAGCCTGAAGCAACCATGGACGGTTTCCCCAAGATTTGGCGATCGCCTCTAACCCCATTCCTCTCCTATTTGCCCTCAACAAAATCCATCCCCTCTCACCACTCAACAATAGCTCAATCCCAGACTCCACAGAGCATGGCTTTCAAATTCTGACATTCTCCCTGACTAGCCTGCAACGGTGTCTTTACCCAAAGTTTTGTAAAATCGTAGTCTCGGTTACAGTAATTCAGTCTATCTCATCTCTATATCATAAAGTATTCAACCCACTCGAATTTTATCCATTAGTGTGAATTTTGATTCCTACAATCCAGGGGACTTCTACGATGAACTCTTCGGCCCCGATGGCAATCCTCGGCCCGAATGTAAACCCCTCATAGACCATTTCAACCACCTCTCCCGCGAACACCTTCACAAACGGCAACAAGCTGCCCAGATTGGACTCTTCAAGCTGGGGGTAACCTTTAACGTCTATGGCGCAGAAGAAGGAACTGAGCGGATTTTCCCCTTCGATCTCATTCCCCGCGTGGTCTTATCTCAGGAGTGGAAAACCCTAGAACAGGGACTCAAACAACGGATTGAGAGTCTGAATTTATTTATTGCTGATATTTACGACCAGCAAAAAATTATTAAAGATAAGGTCATTCCCGAAGAACTCATTTACTCGGCCACCGGATTTCTCAAACCCTGCATGGGCCTTAAACCCCCCAAAGGAGTCTGGTGTCATATTACAGGAACCGACTTGGTGCGCGATAAAGATGGAAAATGGTACGTTTTAGAAGATAATTTACGCTGTCCTTCTGGCGTTTCCTATGTCCTGGAAAATCGCCGCGTAATGAAAAGCACTTTTCCTCAAATTTTCAGCCTGATGAATATTGAACCCGTAGATCAGTATCCTGGCTGTTTGCTCGATGCCTTACTCAACCTAGCCCCTAGCCATATCCCAGAACCCACTGTAGTAGTTTTAACTCCAGGAGTCTATAATTCAGCTTATTTTGAGCATTCGTTTTTAGCCCAGCAAATGGGAGTAGAGTTAGTTGAAGGCCGGGATTTGGTAGTGGTTGATGGCTACCTACAAATGCGAACCACCAAAGGACTACAACGGGTGGATGTGGTTTATCGTCGCATCGATGATAGCTTTATCGATCCTACTGTGTTTAATCCGGATTCTTTATTAGGGATTCCCGGTTTAATGGAAGTCTATCAGGCTGGACGAGTAGCCTTAGCCAATGCCCTAGGAACTGGAGTAGCCGATGATAAGGTCATTTATTCCTATGTTCCGGAAATGATTCGCTATTATTTGGGCGAAGAACAGATTATAGAAAATGTTCCAACTTATTTGTGTTGGGAGCCAAAACAACAAGACTATGTGCTAAACCATCTGGAGCAATTGGTAGTGAAAGCAGCCGATGAATCCGGAGGCTATGGTATGTTAGTTGGCCCCAATTCTACAGCCGATCAACGGGAAGAGTTCGCCCAACGCATTAAGGCCAATCCCCGTAAATATATTGCCCAACCCACCCTCTGTTTATCTAGGGTTCCTACGCTGTTGGATGGTAATATTGAAGGCTGTCATGTAGATTTACGTCCGTATATTCTGTATGGTGAGGAGATTTCTGTAATGCCAGGAGGATTAACACGAGTTGCCCTCAAGCGAGGCTCTCTAGTGGTGAATTCTTCTCAAGGGGGGGGGAGTAAAGATACTTGGGTTTTGCGAGATGAGTTGGTTTAACGACGTTGAATGTCATGAACTTAACAATAAGTAAATTTTCGTTAATTATTGCTAACCCTGAGTTGGCGAAACTCAAGACCATCTCCTATGCTGATAGTAATGAGTTTTTTATGACATAAAAACTATGATGGAATCCCTTGCATTGACCCATGCATCCCTGGCTTATGAAGATACAAGCCCTGGGCCACAGTTACGCTCTTTTGAGGCGATTGATTTATCCCTCCCTAAGAGTGCTGTAGGAATTTTGGCTTTAGGTATAACTCTATCGATTGTCGGTGCAGCAGAAAATGCCATGGCCTACCTCAGTTATGGAGACACGGGGCCGAGTGTTGTGGCGCTGCAAAATCAACTCAAAAATGCGGGTTACTTCCCTTCCTATGTTAGTTCCACCGGTTACTACGGTGAAATCACTTATAAAGCAGTAGCAGATTATCAGTATGATATGGGTCTAGCCGTAGATGGTGTTGCTGGCTCTCAAACCTTTGCAGCCCTTGGAGGTGGCGGTACTTACGCGACTTACACGACGACGACTTACACGACGACGACTTACACGACAACTTACACTAATGTACCCATGGGTTCCCATATGGTGGTAGCTGGAGCCGGTTTAAATGTTCGCTCTGGAGGGGATAGCTCCTTTGAGGTGATCGCTGGACTCAGCTATGGAGAATCGGTTAATGTGGAATACATTGACGATAGCGGTTGGGCTAAACTCGCTGGTGGTGGTTGGGTTGCCAGTGGTTATTTGGCGGCACTCTAATCTGTAATGTAGCAAGTTGATGATGGCGATCGCTCCTGTGGTATCGGTGCAGGAGCGATCGCTATTGTATACTCTTTTTTTAAAGATGGTATGAGTTATTATCAATTTCGGACACTGGGGTAAACCTTTAACCTGCCAAAGAAGAAGGAATTAAATGGACTTTACCTCGCTGTACCGCTCGCAGCAAACGGTTAATGGACTTGCGCTCATGGGGTTCTAGCTGAGAATAACTAGAAGCTAGTTGCAGGGTATGGTAATCAGCGAAAGAAACAACACCGGTTGCACCCACTGCGCCAAAAATGTCGGAAATGCGGTCAGATAACTTTTCGGTTGGAGATAACATGGCTTTTGGTCATCAACTCATCTTATATCCCTATTCTCTTCTGCTTTGGCTAACTGTGGGGTGATAACCCCCACACTAGGTTTGTGATTTACGTTGGATATGTTGGTGAGATGGGGAAGAATGTAGTTTAGACTTAAGATCCGTTTACAATGAGCAGAATTTTACCCATACGATCTGATAATACGGGAGTTAGAATTTTACTGCTGTTTCAGGTAAACGTTTCAGGTAAACTATGCTCAGTCGTGTAGCAGATGCAATCTACTGGCTCAATCGCTATGTGGAGCGGGCGGAAAATACGGCTCGCTTTATTGATGCAAATTTAACCTTAATTTTGGATTCTCCGGTTGGTATCGCTCATCAGTGGGAACCGTTAGTCATTACTACAGGCGATCGCCAAGTGTTTTGGGATCGTTATGGGGAAGCCACGAAGGAGAACGTGCGCCATTTTCTCACATTCGATGCTAAAAATCCTAATTCAATTCTATCTTGTTTATGGATGGCTCGTGAGAATGCCCGCTCCATTCGAGAGGTCATTTCTTCGGAGATGTGGCAGCAGATTAATGAGTTTTATTATATGGTTAAAGAGGCTTCACCGGAGACTTCCATGGTGGAGCTATCCGATTTTTATGATGAAGTGAAGCGCTGTAGCCATTTGTTTACAGGCTTGATGGATGCCACCATGTCCCATAATGAAGGTTGGCATTTCGGTTTAATTGGCCGATTATTAGAACGAGCAGACAAAACTTCGCGAATTTTAGATGTGAAGTATTTTATTTTGTTGCCTTCAGCTCAGGATGTGGGTACAACTCTAGATGAAATTCATTGGATTGCTTTATTAAAATCCGCTAGTGCTTATGAAATGTATCGCAAACAAATACACCGTCATAAAATCACTCCCATGGGAGTAGCTGGATTTTTATTGCTCGATCGCGACTTTCCTCGTGCAGTGCGTTCTTGTCTGTTTCGCTCTGAACAGTCTCTGCATAGAATCAATGGTACAGCGCCAGCCACCTGGAGCGATCCGGCGGAACGGGCCCTAGGTCGCCTGCGATCGGAGTTAGAGTATCTTACCATTGAGGAAATTGTTCATCAGGGATTACATGAATTTGTAGATCATTTACAACAAGAGTTGAATTTTGTGGGCGAGCAGCTTTATCAAAGCTATTTCTGTTTAGAGTCGGTGTGTTAAATCAAGAAAAGGCTAAAACATGCGCTATAAAATTGTCCACTCTACTCGGTATACTTATAGTGAGTTTGTGGCCCTGAGTCCCCATTGGCTGAGATTGCGATCGCGCTCCGATGGTCAACAAACCCTGCATCGCTTTCATCTAGAGATCGATCCCCCCCCTACGGGTCAATCCTCTGTTCTAGATACAGAAGGCAATGTGCTAGAAAAAATTTGGTTTGACCGTCAGGAACTCAGAGCGCTGAAGATTACCGCAACTTCAGAAGTCCAAACCCATTGCACGAATCCGTTTAATTATCTCTTAGAGCCTTGGGCGGTTCAATTTCCGATTGATTATTCCTCTAGTCTGCTGGCTCGGTTATCTCCCTATTTTGCACCCAGAACCTTACCGAGTCCGGTCGATCCAAGGGTCTATACTTGGGCAATGGAAATAGCCGATCGCGTCCAGTATCAAGTTGTCCCCTTTCTCAGTGCCATCAATCAGGACATTTATGAAAAATGCGATTATTATATTCGCGATACGGGCGATCCCTTTCCTCCGGGCATTACATGGGAGCAAAAAGGGGGAACTTGTCGAGATTATGCGGTTTTGTTCATAGAAGCATGTCGCGCTATGGGGTTAGCGGCAAGATTTGTCAGTGGCTATCAAGAAGGCGATCGCGATACGACAAACCGTCACCTCCATGCTTGGGCAGAAGTATACCTTCCTGGAGCGGGATGGCGGGGTTATGACCCCACCCTCGGTCTAGCAGTCAGCAATGGCCATATTGCCGTAGCAGCGAGTGCTATTCCCCAAAATACGGCTCCGGTTTCTGGCACACTACACCGCTCCCAGGTACAAAGTCAAATGGACTTTGATTTGGCGATCGCCTTTTTAGATTAATCTGTAGCTAAATCAATCTCTTCTCCCTGGGCATAATACTCCCAATCAATATTAGGAATACTTTCCACCGCATGATTAAGGGCGGCTTCCCAGGTTTTACGCAGTTTACCCAAATAGGGATCTCTCAGGGGTAGCTCAAGCTGGTGGCGAACTACAAAACTATCAGTTTCGTACATCACCAGATTGATAGGCGGCCCTACGGAAATATTGGATTTCATAGTAGAATCAATGGATAAAATCGCCGCTTTTGCTGCTACCTCTACCGGGGTATCAGAACGGAGAATGCGATCCAAAATCGGTTTACCATACTTAGTCTCCCCAATTTGTAAAAAGGGAGTTTCTGGAGTCGCTTGAATAGAATTTCCTTGGGTATAAACCAAATAAAGTTCTGGATCTTCTCCCTGAATTTGCCCCCCCACCAAAAAATTACAATGGTAGTCAATTCCATCCTTTTCTAACCAAGCTCGGTCTTGCTCTAGCAATTGGCGGGTTTTGCTCCCCACATAGCGGGCAATTTCATGGAACGTGGGCAGAGAATGCAAGTTAACATCCTGCTGCACCTTAATATCTTTCTTCAAACTGGAGATCACCGCTTGAGTAATGGAGAGGTTCCCCGAAGAACAAAAGATAATCACTCGTTCCCCTGGTAGGGAAAAATCAAACAACTTGCGATAGGTGGAAATATAATCCACTCCGGCATTAGTTCGCGAGTCTGCCGCCATTACAAGCCCAGAACGGGTGATAATGCCAAGACAATAGGTCATAGAAGCCAGATAACAACACCTTACTGATTGTACGGAATTTAGGGAATCTAGTATGGCTGAGGTGTATCTTTACCTATTGAGTTAATCGGGGAAAGGGTATGACTGCCCTCAAAACTACTGCTTTAATCTTTACAGGTGCTTGCCTGGGTCTCTGTTTGACTGCCTCTGCAACCTCAGCACTTCAATTTCACTTTCAATCTCCCGATGGTCGGATAAGTACGGATCTCTCCTTCGATCCGGATCGATTAATTTCCAGAGGAACTATAAATTCCTTCCCTGTCTATGACACTGTGATCGCTGCTTCGGTTAAGCAATCCACTTATCCTGGAGCTGCGACTAATCTTTACTCTACTTTTACAGCCAGCCTGACAAAATTACCTAATGCTTGGCAGATGATGCCGGTTTTCGGTGGGCCTTGGTCTTCATCCCCTTCTTATTCGCAATGGCCATCCACTGTCTTTGCTTATGCCTCTTTGTCTATGACCTTGCAATGTCCATTTGATTGGCCCTCTTGTGTGGGAGCCTTTGGGCAGATGAGAATGTATGCTTATAGTAGCAATTTGTTGTTGTATGATGGGCCGATACAACTGACGAGTATTTCTGAACCTTTAGCATTCCTTCCTCCGCCTTCACCCACTCCCACTCCCACGCCAACGCCAACGCCAGTAACGAATCTAGAGATTCCGACTTCAGTTCCTGAGCCTTCTACTGTATTGGGCCTGTTATTGTTGGGGAGTTGGGGATTCTTGAAGTCTAGGAGAATTTAAACCAGAGAGAGACTCAAGGCGATCGCCTCTTCATAGAATAGAGTTAGAGTCACGATTAGCTCCTCATCCCCCCCTATTGTCTTTTCTTGGTAAATCGCTCTAATAGATCTTCGCGAGACAGTTGTAGCAACAGAGGAGTAAACTCTGCTGATGGCAGAGTTGCTATTTCCTCCACTATGGCTGCCAGTTCCTCATCTACTTCTTGAAAACGGACGCGCAAAATATCTCCTATCAACCGGAGGATTGCTCGTTGTTCTCCCTCTTGTTCTCCCTCTTGTCGCCCTTCTTCACGCAGTTGGGCGATCGCCTCTTCATACAATTGAGTTAGAGTCACGATTAGCTCCTCATCATCTCGATCGGCTTCTTGGTTTTGCCGCGTGGCTAAAATAGTTAAAAGATTGTAGACCAATCTTATCACATTCCCTCGCCATCGGTTAGTTTGGGGTAAGCTCTGCAATTCTTGAATGGCTTGTTGTTGCACTGTTCCTCTTCCTAGAAGTCTTAACCATAAGGTTTCTGGCGTTCTCCGTAATTGATGGATAACGATGATGGCACTTTTATACAGATCGCCTAAATAATAGACTCCTAGAGGGCCATTTTCTGCCTCCTTTGCACGAGCATTATCTAGCAAATTCTTGGATGCGGTTGGCGTTAATATCCACAGTCTGGGCAGATCAGTTTCCCTAAATCTCCTGCTCTCTTGATCCCGTTCCCATTTGGCTTGCACCATGAATAACTTCAACAGACAAGTGCGAATCTCATTGGCGGTTATGGGATTACGAAAGGGTTCAAAGAGTGCTGGAGTAGCCATCAGTTGTCCCAATAATCCGAGTTCCCTGACATCGAGATCGCAAGAGGAGGGAGTAAACCAAACATCGACCTCGCGCACTTCTGAGGCAATCTTTTTACTGGTTTCTACTGTTCCGAACCGGGAGAGTAGTTCACTGAGGTAATCTTTGGCGAATTGATCGTGAATGAATCGAGTCACAATAAGCAGTTGAGCAACGAAATAAGATTATAAGCGATCGCCTTAAATAACCTGGTAGACTGTCGATCGCTACTCTCTACCAGGGAATAAAGGATGGTCACATCCAATCATGAGGAAACTCAAAAACCAACACTGAGCGCGATCGCCTTGGGAAGTAATTTGGGTAACTCGAAAGCGACCCTCAACAGCGCTCTAAGCATCCTAGATCAAACAACTGGAATTGCGGTTCAAACCTGCTCTAGTTACTACCATACTGCACCGATCGGGCCTGCACAACCGGATTTCCTAAATGCCTGTGCTATTTTGGAGGTAGAGCTAACGCCTCAAGCCTTACTCAAGAATTTACTCCGTATCGAACAGCACTTAGGTAGAGTCCGTCGAGAACGTTGGGGGCCTCGAACCCTTGATTTAGATATCCTGTTATTTGAAGATTTAATTCTCTCAACCCCTGAACTACAAATACCTCACCCCTGTATGACCGAGAGAGCATTTGTGTTAGTCCCATTGGCAGAAATTGCTCCAGAGTGGATAGAACCGATTTCTGGAGAGGCGATCGCCCAATTAGTTAAAAAGATAGACTGTTCTGGAGTCACTCTATCTATCAAGCAGGACTCCACACCCACTTAAAAACAGTTTCGGGATTCACTGCAAATATGGTTTGATGTAGAGAAACGCTCTAACTTTTATCATGTCCGACAAGACTCAACCCCTAGTCAGCATTATTATTCCAGCCTACAGAGCCACAAAAACGATCGCCTCTACGGTTAAAAGTCTCATTAATCAAACCTATACCCATTGGGAAGCGGCGATCGCCTCCGATGATAACATAAACTATCTGGCCCTCCTCACCCAACAAGGCATCACCGACTCCCGCATCAAACAAGCCTTCACTGGCAGCATCGGCAATGGAGAAGCCGTAGCACGCAATACAGCCGTCGAAATCAGCAACGGAGAAATTTTAGCCAACCTCGATGCCGACGATGCCTACAGTCCCAACCGTTTGCAAGAACTGGTTCCCTTAGTCCTAGAATATGGTGCAGCCATTGATAACACCGGGGTCTACAATACAGAATTGATCTTCTACAAACAGCCTTTTCCAGATCGCACTACCCTCACCTTTGCCACCCCCGATGACATCCTCAAACCCCGAATTCCCTTCTTCCCCGTCTTCCGTCGGGAATTTTTGGGTCAGGGTTGGACAAAAGTTCCCTTTGCAGCCGACGTTCTCTTTAACCTAGAACTCCTAAGTCGCATCCAAAAAGTAGCCATTCACCCCCAACCCCTCTATCAATATTACAAGCGCGAGAACTCTATTACCCAATCCACTAAAGCCTTTGAAACCGCCGAACGCTCCTATCAACAAATCCTCACCTTATTAGAAGCAGGAAAACTCGATCTCACCCCAGAAATTCGGCAAATAGCCTATGAAGAATTTTCTCAAAATTTACTCCTCAATCGGCTCTTTAGCCAGTATATGGAATCCGGACGATGCCAAAATCTTGAACAATTTCTCGACCTGACCGAAAATGGCCATGCCGATTGGTTAAAACCCGAATTAGAATCAGTTACCCTTTAAATTTTTGAAGATGAAATTACTTTTTGTCTCTAGTCCTGTCAGTTCCTTAAACTCCGGTCGTCTGGGAGGAGTCGCCCTAAATCTCAAGACCATCGCCACAGAAATGATCCAACGAGGGCATCAAATCCAAATCGTTGCCCCTAAAGACTCCGCAGTACCATCCCTACCCGTCAAAGAAATCCCTGGAGAACTGCAACCCTTAATCCCCGAACCTACCTATAACGACCCCGTAATTATTCCCCATAATTCAGTTTTGGCCAATATGTGGGATTATGCCCATCAAGTCCAGGCTAATTATGACCTAATTATTGATTTTGGTTACGAATGGTTGCCGTTTTATTTATCACCCTTCTTTAAATGCCCCGTTCTTCATTATGTCTGTATCGGTTCCTGGACTGGTGTGATGGATCGGGCGATTGAAAGGGTAGCACACCTCTGCCCAGGAACTCTGGGGGCCCATACCAAAGCTCAAGCTGCTACCTACTCAGTCGCCGAATCCTTTAGGATTTTAGGGGGTGCGATTGACTTAACTCAATATCAGTTTTGCCCAGAACCTGGGAATAGTTTAGCTTGGGCAGGACGAATATCAGCAGAAAAGGGACTCGAAGATGCAGTTGCTGCTGCTCAAAAAACAGGTATTCATCTACAAGTATTTGGCTATCTTCAAGATGCAGAATATTGGCAACAGATCTGCCGGGACTATCCCCAAGTTTCCATAGAGTATATGGGTTTTTTACCCACTAAAGACTTTCAAAACCAATTAGGAAAATGTCAAGCTTTACTGATGACCCATAAGTGGGTAGAAGCTTTTGGTCGCGTAGCACTAGAAGCCCTTGCTTGTGGGGTTCCCGTAATTTCTTATCGTCGCGGTGGCCCCTCAGAAATTGTGGTAGATGGTCGAACGGGTTGGTTAGTAGAACCTGATAACCTGGATGAATTAATTGCAGCTATCAAGGGGATTAAGCAAATCGATCGCCATCAGTGTCGCCAACGAGCAGAAACAGAATATTCGTTACCAGCGTTCGGCGATCGCCTGGAACAATGGTTTCAAAGCGTTTAAGATTGCCAATTCAGATCCATTAAGGTGATAGAAATATGAAATTAATGTTGGTTTCTAGCCCAATCGTGCCCATCCACTACAATCCTTTAGAGGGCGTAGGAGGAGCAGAACTAAATTTGTGCAATATTGCCCAAGAAATGATGAGGCGAAAGCATCAAGTGCAAATTGTTGCGCCCACAGGTTCCACAGATAAAGTATTGCCGATTAAACAAGTGGAGGGAGAACTCCAACCCTGTATTCCTACAGCCGAACAGGGAGGGCCGGCGATCGTACCTAATAATGCAGTTCTTGCCAATATATGGGATTATGTTCGTCAAGTTCAGGGTGATTATGACCTGATCATTAACTTTAGTCATGAATGGCTACCGTTTTACCTGTCACCTTTTTTTAGTCGTCCTCTTCTTCATTATGTTTGTATCGGAGCGGCGATCGCGGTAATCGATCGCCAGATCGAACAAGTTGCTTCCCTGTGTCCAGGAACCCTAGGGGCACATACAAGAACCCAAGCTGCTACCTATTCACGACCTGAAGCTTTTAGAATTTTAGGGGGTGCGATCGATCTTTCCCAATATGATTTTTGTCCTGAACCTGAAGACAGTTTTGCTTGGGCGGGACGAATTACCGCGAAAAAAGGATTGGAGGATGCGGTTATAGTGGCTAATACTACCGGCATTAAGCTAAAAATTTTTGGGTTTATGCAGGATCGAGAGTATTGGCAGTGGCTTGGCGATACATACCCGAATGCGCCTATAGAGTATATGGGCTTTTTACCCACCCAAGACTTTCAAAGCGAATTAAGAAAATGTCGAGCCTTGCTGATGACTCATAAGTGGGTTGAGGCTTTGGGTAGGGTAGCGCTAGAAGCCCTTGCTTGTGGCGCTCCCGTCATTTCTTATCGTCGCGGTGGCCCCTCAGAAATTGTGGTAGATGGTCAAACGGGTTGGTTAGTAGAACCCGATAACCTGGATGAATTAATTGCAGCGATTGAGCGGATTGATCAAATCGATCGCCATCAGTGTCGCCAACGAGCAGAAACAGAATATTCATTGCCAGCATTGGGCGATCGCCTAGAACAATGGTTTAAGGATGTTCTATATTGATTCTAGCCATAGCAATATTGCCATCTTTAGTCTCGAAATCAAGATTTAGGCGTTTTTCCCATCGTCTGACAATTTCTTGTTCGCCCTGACGATTATATCTTTCTGCTGCTCTATTATCTCATCGAGTTGAGGCAAAAAATTAGCTCGATGAGAAGATGATAATTGATGTTCCATAGTTGTCTACTAATTCAAAAGATATTCTCCACCATCGAGCGTAATTGTACTCCCCGTGAGAAAATCTTGTTGGAGTAAAAACAGGGCACAATCTGTGACTACTTGAGGATTTCCCGGAATTTTTAAGGGAATTCTCCGATTGGCATAATCTTGCATGAATTTTTCCGGGTCGGGATCGTTATGGGGTTCAAGAATTTGACCCAAGGCTAAAGCATTAACCGTAATTCTGGGAGCCAATTCTAAGGCCAACATTTGCGTCATATCCCACAATCCTCGCTTGGTTAATCGATAGGAAAAGTTACCCGGTTTAGGATGGGGAATCCGAGCATCATTAATATTGATAATTTTTCCTTGACTATCCGGGGGAAGCTGTTGGGCAAACCCTTGGGAAAGTTGGAATGGGGCGCGTAAATTAATAGCAAAAATTTTATCCCATGATTCTATATTAATCTGGTTAAATTGATCCTCTTGAGGATAAATAGAAGCACTATTAATCAAAATATCAACTTGACCGAAGACTTCAACGGCTTTAGGAATTACCCTATCGGTAGCAGATGCATCCGCTAAATCTGCTGAATAAGTAACTGCTCGTACTCCAAAAGATTCGGCTTTTTCCTTCACTTCAGAGGCAGCATTAGCTGAGTTTCCATAATGAATAAATACATCACAGCCCGCTTCTGCTAGAGCCAGAACGAGAGCGCGGCCAACGCGAACGCCACCACCTGTGATCAGGGCTACCTTATTTCTTAAGTTCATGAGATTAACTAATTATTTCCCTTTCTACTCATAACCACAAGATGATCCATTTTACAAGCTAGGCAGAGAAGGTTGGGGCTTAAATCCAGCCTTTGAGACCATAGATAAATAGGCCGATATATTCTTTTAAGGCATTGGTCGTATCTCGGAGACGACTGCTATCGGGAATCAGACTCAGTAGGGCAGATTCCCAGGTAGTATCGATTTCAGCCGGACTGCGACCGGGGGGACTGAGAAAGTCCGTAGGCGCGGGAATGGCTTCGATACCTTGTTTTTGGAAGACGAGGAGCGATCGCGGCATATGAGTAGCAGACGTTACCAACAATACCCTATTAATCCCCTCTTTGTCCAAAATTTGGCGTACATTCACCGCATTTTCATGGGTATTTAAGGAACTGGGGTCTTCTAAAATCGCCTCTTTGGGAACCCCCAAAGCAGTAGCAATTTTCGCCATATCTGATGATTCTGGCGGCCCCCCATCCTTCCAATCAATGCGTCCCCCCGTGAGGATTAACCGGGGAGCTTTCCCTTGCAGATACAACTGGGAGCCATGTAGAATGCGATCGCCAGCCTCCGAAACATCCACCCAAGGTCGGGGATAAACTTGTGCCTTAATCCCCCCACCCAACACCACAATCGCCTCCGCAGCAGGCAAATCATCTGGCGGAATATGGCGCAGCTCCAGAGACTGAATCAACTCTCGATTCACCCAACTATTCCCCCCCAACAATAACACCAACAGCGCCAAAGAAAGGGAAATCGCCGCTCTTTTCGGCCACCTCCACAACAGCACCAAAGAAACAATCATCAATACACAACTTAGCCCCATCGGGTAGACAAATAAGGGAAGTAACTTAGAGAGAAATAAAAACATAATGGTGCTTCATGCTAGTAATGGGTATATAGCGCAAAGTGCTAGGCAAAAGCTTGTATTGCTTAAATGTAGTCTGCTATCACCGCCTCTGCTTCAATCTCAACTAAAATTTTTGGATCAATTAATCGACTTACTTCAACCATTGTAGTGACCGGTTGAATCTCTCTAAAAAACTCTCCATGGGCTTGCCCAATCCTCTCCCAATCCTCAATATTGATAACATATATTCTTGTTCGTACCACATCTTCAAGATTAGCTCCAGCCTTGTGCAGTGCTGCTTCAATATTTCTTAGTGTTTGTACTGTTTGAGCATAAGCATCACCAGGACTAACAATCTCCCCTAATTCGTTAGTTGGAGTCGTTCCGGCTATCCAGACTTCATTTCCAACTCGAACTGCACGTGAATATCCCACAATAGGTTCCCAAGGAGTTCCGCTTGAAAAGTTTTGACGTTTCACATTGCTAACCTTTAATTTTTTCTACATCCTAACCATCACTTCCGCCACTTTTCTCCCTTCCTGCGATTTTGGGACAAAGAATTATTTTCTGCCCTTGGATCGGTCGGTAAACCACGAGCCTCCTCATTCACTTCTTCCTCAGTTTGCCAAGAGGTTTCAATCCACCAACTCGCCACTCCCCCCACCAGTCCCCAGAGTAAACTCATCAGGGGCGAAAAGTCCAGAATTAAAAAAGCAATCGTAAACCCCAAACCCATCAGCAATCCTGGCGGCAACTTTCCCCTGAATCGAGAAAATACAGAAGGGGTTAGCTTCACCGGAGAGGGAGAATGAGGAATCCGATCCCCTTCCTTGACCATAGCTCTTATAAACCACTAGAATCAAGACTTTGAGCCTCATCTTGACTCGTCGGTAAATGCAACCCACACTCTTGTTTAAGACCTTGGAAGCGCGTATCTCGTTCATGTTCATCATCCAAACTGAGCGGACGAGAAGAATGCCAATCTCCCACCGTCATATATCCCCGATCGAACAAAGGATGATAGGGGAGATCATGGGCAACTAAATACTGATAAACATCCCGCGAATTCCAATTGAGAATCGGTAAAACCTTATAAATATCCCCTTGACGGTTGATAAACTGTAAACGCTTACGATGATCGGTTTGATCGCGGCGCAAACCCGCTAACCAAGCCGTGACCTTAAGTTCCTTTAGCGCTCGTTGCATCGGTTCAACCTTGCGGAGTTGATCGTATTGATTGAGCGCCTCAACTGTACCTTGTTCCCAGAGCTTGCCATAAATCGCTTCCATATGGGCAGGACTCATGGGAGACTGGTAAATTTTCAGGTTCAGATTCAGCTTGTGGGTTAAATCATGGGCAAAGCGATAGGTTTCTGGGGGAAGATAGCCCGTATCGACCCAGACAATCGGGATATTGGGTACAACAGAAGTGACCAAATGGAGCATCACAGCCGATTGGATACCAAAACTGGTACTCAGGGCTAGACCTTCGCCAAACGTGCTGGCAGCCCATTGAACGATATCCCTAGCTTCTATATCCGACAGTTGTTGGTGTAGGGTTTCTGTATCAAGGTTAGGTAGCGCGGTGATAGTTGGATTCATTAATAATTCAGGTTCCTAATGGGTAGTCATGGACTTGATTATTGATATCAGGTTATCAAAGGATGGAGACCAGAGGGAAGAATTTAAACCTTAAGTTAACTGACGATTGATATTGGCTCTGGGGTGCTTTCCGGGTCATTTGCCCCATCTGGAAGAGGAAGGATTAGATTTTCTGCCACTTGTGGGGTGCTGAGAGTGTCGTCACTCGGCAGCAGTTTCAGCAAGGGAAGGGGCAGAAGGGAGGAGAGGTTGGTAAGGGTAACGAGTAGGGCGAGGTTATCGAAGGTGTTAGGGGTAATGCCAAAGCTATGCATGAGGATAGCACCTAGCTCTTGGGAGAGAACATGGGCTAGGTTGGCAATGGACATGAGGAGGGCAAATAGGGTGGCTTCGATACCGGGGGGGCAAAGTTTGGCGCAGAGAACGAGAACGGGCATAAAGGCAATTTCACCAATGACGGTGAGGATGACGCTATCTCCTAGGCTAAACCATTGATCGCCGATGCCTAAGAGCCGATTGCTATGGGTAATGAGGATAACTGGGGTGAAGCCAAACAGAACGGCAATTAGGGTACTCCAACCAAAGATTTTCCGAAAGGGAACGGCTTTGAGGAACCTTTGGAAAATCCAAATGCCGATTAATGCAGCAATGCTGGTGAATAGACGCACGCGGCCCAGGAATTCGGGTTGAAAGCCTAATTCGTTGGTAGTAAAGAAGAAAAAGGCGGAGTCGGAGGAGGGGGTGGCTTGCCAGAGGAAGAGAAAGAGGGTGGGTTTCCAGATAGAGGGGAGCAAGATAGCTTTTTTGAGTTGTCCGACCTGTTGTTTGATGGTCTGCCAAGCGGGGGTAAAGTCGGTGATGGGGGATTCAGCAATTAATGCTGCTGCGATGGCGACGATTAAGGGAAAAAGGGCGGTAAGGCTAAAGACTTGTTGGGGGGTGAGGATTTCGAGTAGCCATCCGCTTAAGTAGGCTGTGATTAATCCGCCCAGGGCTGATGTTGCCCAGCAGAGGGATTGTAAGGAGCCAACTTGACTGGTGGTTTCGCTTCTGCCTCGTTCGACTACCAGGGAGTCGGCAATTACATCACTGATGGCTACGGAGAGGGAGCTAAGGGCAATCGCCCCTGTCGCTGCTCCTGCACTATCGACTACTGTTGCCAACAGTCCCCAAGATAAACTGCCCATCAAACCGGACAAAATCAGATAGGGACGGCGACGATAGCCGAAAATGGGTAAACCATCAGAGATAAAGCCCCACAGGGGTTTAACGATCCAAGGGAGGGCGGCTACGCCAGTCAAGGCCGCAACTTGGGCGGGAGAGAGTCCTAAATCGTCTTTGAGAAAAAAGCTAATGGCTAATCGGGCTAGACTTAAGACCCCTTGGACGAAATACACCAGCAAAATGCCGAGTAATTCTGGGGTGGGTTCATTGCCCAATAGCAGTTTTTTAAACAGACTCTGGGAGCCAGGGGAGGAAAAGCCGATCATGTTACAAATCTTTATATTTCTTGGTAACCATGATAGCGCTCTTATTGGGTGGGAGTGGGGAATGGGGGAGTGGGGGAGTGGGGGAGTGGGGGGATAGGGAGATGGGGGGATGGGGAGAAATTGCCTGTTCCCAATTCCCAATTCCCAATTCCCAATTCCCAGTTCCCTGTTCCCTGTTCTCCGTCTAATCTCTCGATTTTCGGGCCCCAGGGGCGGCTGCGCCATAGTTGATCCGACAGCCAATATTAAAGATACTTGCGCCACACTCTAGTGGCACAACCTGATCGTTGAGAATGGCGCTACAGCTTACATACTGATCGCCATTGGTATCTTTAACCATGCATTCAATGGGGTTTGCGCCTGCTTGTGATGACCAGAGCCTCATCCCTAAACCAGCCACTTCATGTTGCCAAAAGAAAACTGTCAGAGCGATCGCCATCAGCACCACGCTTGCCAGTCCTACTTTGACTTGCCAACTGCCCAAGATATTGCCCAACTTCGTTTGCAGAGGTTCCAGAAAGCTGGTGTCCTCTTTCTTTTCCACCACCGTTTCCACCGGTTTAGGAGATTCTGAATTTCCTTGAGTTTCAGACATGGTATGGCTCCTGTAGTTTTTAGCTCAAGTGAGTCTTTGTCGATTAATTATAGGAGATTTGAGCCAAACGCCCAGAAGATGCAAAACTTAACATAATCTCAGAGACTCTCTCGTCGAACTTTGGCCCCAGACTCTGATAGACTGATACACTGAAACCGGCTAAATATAAGCATTTCACTGAATTACCTCTAGGGAGAAAAACCGTGATTGAGACTACGTTGGGATTAGAAATTATAGAAGTCGTTGAACAAGCGGCGATCGCCTCCGCTCGTTGGATGGGAAAAGGAGAAAAAAATACTGCTGACCAAGTAGCCGTAGAAGCCATGCGCGAACGGATGAACAAAATCCACATGCGCGGACGCATCGTCATCGGAGAAGGAGAACGGGATGACGCTCCGATGCTCTACATCGGCGAAGAAGTCGGCATTTGCTCCCGCGAAGATGCCAAAGAATACTGCAACCCCGATGAATTAGTCGAAATTGACATCGCCGTTGACCCCTGCGAAGGAACCAACCTCGTCGCCTACGGTCAACCCGGTTCCATGGCCGTACTCGCCATTTCCGAAAAAGGCGGTCTCTTCGCCGCTCCTGACTTCTACATGAAAAAACTCGCCGCTCCTCCAGCCGCTAGAAACCATGTAGACATCCGCAAATCGGCCACCGAAAACCTAAAACTCATCTCTGAGTGCCTCAACCGCTCCGTAGAAGAACTCGTGGTTGTGGTCATGGATCGCCCCCGTCACAAAAACCTGATCAACGAAATTCGCAGCGCTGGCGCTCGCGTTCGCCTCATTGCTGACGGAGACGTATCCGCCGCCATTTCCTGTGCCTTTTCGGGAACCAACATCCACGCCTTAATGGGAATTGGAGCCGCTCCCGAAGGAGTCATTTCTGCTGCTGCCATGCGCTGCTTAGGCGGTCATTTCCAAGGGCAACTGATCTACGATCCAGAAATCGTCAAAACCGGCTTAATTGGCGAAAGCAAACAAACCAACCTCGAACGTCTACACAGCATGGGCATTGAAGATCCCGATCGCGTATACAATGCTGAAGAACTCGCCTGTGGAGAAACCGTCTTATTTGCCGCTTCCGGCATTACCCCAGGAACCCTCATGGACGGTGTACGCTATTTCCATGGTGGCGCAAGAACTCACAGCTTGGTCATTTCCAGTCAGTCTAAAACCGCCCGGTTTGTAGACACCGTTCATCTGTTTGACTCACCAAAAAGCATCCAATTAAGATAGGAGTGCTTACCCCTCCAATTAAACTGAAGAGTATTCAGTTTAATTGGATCTATCTTTCGTTTATAATCTGCCCAAAATCTTAGCAAGTTGCCATTAACAAACATTAAAAAATGAATGTTGCAGTTATCGGTTTAAGTCATAAAACAGCCTCCGTTGAAGTTCGCGAAAAACTCAGTATTCCTGAACCCCAACTCGAACAAGCCATAACCACCCTCAAGCTCTATCCTCATATCGAAGAAGTAGCCATTCTCAGCACCTGTAACCGCTTAGAAATTTATGTGGTCATCGGCGACAATCAACAGGGAGTCTGGGAAGTTACCCAATTTCTTTCCGAACATAGCCAACTGCCTCTGGCTCAATTGCGTCCTCACTTGTTTATCCTCCTCCATGAAGATGCAATTATGCATTTAATGCGTGTGGCAGCCGGATTAGACAGCTTGGTACTCGGTGAAGGGCAAATTTTATCCCAAGTTAAACAAAGCCATAAACTCGGTCAACAGTATAAAGGTGTGGGTCGGATTCTCAACCGCTTGATGAAACAAGCCCTTACTGCGGGGAAACGGGTACGCACAGAAACCAATATTGGTACAGGAGCCGTTTCGATTAGTTCAGCAGCCGTTGAACTGGCACAAATGAAACTGGAAAGCCTGGAAGAATGCAAGATTGCCATTATCGGCGCGGGTAAAATGTCCCGGTTGTTGGTGCAGCACTTACTTTCTAAAGGCGGGACTCAAATTAGTATCGTCAATCGCTCTATGCAGCGAGCTGAAGAGTTGGCGAGTAAGTTTAGTGATGTTTCTATCACTCTTCATCCCATGGGAGAGATGCTAGAAGTCGTTCAGGGATCGGATTTAGTCTTTACCAGTACCGGAGCAACTCAACCCTTATTAAATCGTGCTAATTTAGAGCCAATTGTTAACCCAGAAAAGCCCTTAACTTTGATTGATATTTCCGTTCCTCGGAATGTGGCTGCTGATGTGAGTGAGTTGCCCTCAGTCAAACCCTATAATGTGGATGACTTGAAGGCAGTGGTGGCCCAAAATCAGGAAAGTCGCCGTCAAATGGCGATGGAAGCGGAAAGCTTATTAGAAGAAGAAGTCGAAGCTTTTGAGGTGTGGTGGCGTAGTCTGGAAACCGTACCCACGATTAACTGTTTGCGTCATAAAATTGAGACCATTCGCGAGCAAGAGTTAGAAAAAGCCCTTTCTCGTTTGGGGTCTGAGTTTGCAGAAAAACACCAAGAAGTGATTGAAGCACTCACCCGTGGAATTGTGAATAAAATTCTTCATGATCCTATGGTGCAATTGCGAGCGCAACAGGATATTGAAGCCCGTAAGCAAGCGATGGAAACCTTGAATATGTTGTTTAATTTAGAAATTGATGCGGCTTCTAGTAATCAATATAGCTAGAGGGAACAATGAATAATTAACAATTAATAATGAATAATTATTCATTATTAATTGAGATTTTATCGCCATCCTAAACCATGGGTAAACATTTTGCCCTCATCCCCCTGCCCCTTCTCCCACGGGAGAAGGGGAGGATAGGAGAGGTTTTGTGAAGCGCTAAGAAGTGGCCTCAATCAAACGCACTACTGTTTATCAACCTCCAACGCACTACAATGAAGAGAAGCGACGCAGCCGAAGCGCAGAGGAGGATTGTGCTATGACTCAAAGTGCCGAAAAGATTATATTACCGCCTCCTTTCCCTGACCATACGCAACTGCCAGAGGAGGATGGTACTTTTGTGAAAAACTTTCAGGAGCATCCCCAGAGTATTTTACTGACGGATTCCTTGGGGCCAATTTTAGAACAACGACATCCAGATGGGCAATATGCGATCGGTCAGGATAGTGGCATTTATTGGCGGGAAACCAACCCACCCCAAGAGGGAGCAGAAGCACCAGATTGGTTTTACGTGCCCAATGTCCCTCCAGATATTAATGGAAAATACCGCCGTTCTTACGTTTTGTGGCGGGAATTTATTGCTCCCTTAATTGCCATAGAATTGGCTAGTGGTAATGGGGACGAAGAGAGAGATACAACGGCTTTATCGCCACAAAATTTAGATGAGGGAAAACGACCGGGAAAGTTTTGGGTGTATGAGAATATTATCCGCATTCCCTATTATGGGATTTATGTGATTCAAACGGGAGAATTAGAAGTCTATAACCTAATTCGTGGCTCTTACCAACGGATGAGTCCGAATGAGCGGGGACATTATCCCATTGAGCAATTGGGAGTAGAGTTAGGCTTATGGCAAGGAAACTATCAGAATCAGCACCAACTTTGGTTGAGATGGTGGAATAGTGAGGGGAATTTGTTGCTGACGGGATGGGAGCAAACGGCGCTCGAACAGATGCGGACTGAACGAGCGGAGTCTCGCGCTCAGGAAGCGGAATCTCTTGCTCAACAGGAGCGAGAACGCGCTCAGGAAGCGGAATCTCGCGCTCAACAAGTTCAGCAAGCAGCAGTTTCTCGCTTATTAGCCATGGGACTGAGCGCAGCAGAGGTGGCTGAAACCCTTAATTTAACGGTCGAACAAGTCAATTTAAGTCAAAATTAAGATTCTGTAGGGTGATTGTTCTGGGATTATGGTATAATTTATGGGTGTACTGATTTCATAATTATTCCAGTCACCAATGTTGAGAAGTGGGTGCAGAGAATCAGGTTTTACCCTGATTGAGGGATTGGTGGTGATTGCCATAATCAGTATTTTAATGGCGATCGCCCTACCGAGTTATTTGCGGTTCGTCCAGATTCAGCGCCTCAACTTAGCCAGAGAACAGATTCATCTCGCCCTCAAAGAAGCCCAAAGCAACGCCAAACGGGACAAAATCGTGTGGCAAACCAGTTTTCGGAATAACCCCCATCCCCAATATAGCGTGCATCAACGATTACCCAATGGCTCCGATTTAACCCACTTAAATTGGCAAGATTTAGATCGGAATATGCTCATTATCGATGGCAATAATCAAAATGAAACCACATTTTATCAATATACCAGTGGTGTAAATAAAGGCATCTGGCGGATGCAATTTAATCATCACGGTCATCCCAACGGTCAACTAGGTAGAATTACAGTAGGCTTTAAGGATAGCGATCCAGACAATAAGCACAGACCTCTGCGGTGCGTGATTGTCTCCACCTTATTGGGAGCCATGCGAACATCCCATGAACAAACGACGAAACAGGATGGCAGATATTGTTATTAGCCGAAGATAGCCGAAGGGATGACTAGAGAAGGCTCGGTGGGGTTCTAGGATCAGAATTTTTTCCAGAATTGGAATTTTGTGTAAATGGGCATACATTTTCTAAATGGTTCTGGTACTCTGAGACAGTACACTTCACAGGCATGGTAAAGAAAACTATGGCGACAATCGCTTGTGAGTATAAGCCAGGGTTAGAAGGCATTCCCGCAAGTCAATCAGGCATTAGCTATGTTGATGGGGGAAAAGGGCTTTTGGAATATCGAGGCATTTCCATTACCGAACTAGCCCACAAAAGCAACTTTATTGAAACGGCCTATCTCCTCATTTGGGGCACACTCCCCACCAAAGAGGAATTGGCGCAGTTTGAAGACGAAATTCGTCATCATCGACGTATTAAATACCGGATTCGGGACATGATGAAATGCTTTCCCGAATCTGGACATCCCATGGATGCTCTGCAAGCCTCAGCAGCAGCATTAGGCTTATTTTATTCCCGTCGTGCTTTGGATGACCCTCAATACATTCGGGATGCCGTGATTCGCTTAATTGCTAAGTTACCCACCATGGTAGCGGCGTTTAAGTTAATGCGTAAGGGAAATGATCCCATTCAACCGCGCGATGATTTGGATTATGCGACTAACTTCTTATATATGTTGACCGAAGAAGTCCCCGATCCGATCGCCGCCAGGGTATTCGATGCCAGCATGATCCTTCATGCCGAACATACCATGAATGCCTCAACTTTCTCAGCGCGAGTCACTGCTTCCACCCTCACAGATCCTTATGCAGTGGTTGCTTCTGCGGTTGGAACCCTAGCCGGGCCTCTCCATGGAGGAGCCAATGAAGAAGTTTTAGAAATGCTAGAGGAAATTGGTTCAGTGGATAATGTACGGCCTTACATTGAAAACTGTATTGCCAACAAGAAGAAAATCATGGGTTTTGGCCACCGAGTGTATAAAGTCAAAGACCCCAGAGCCAAAATTTTGCAAGAATTAGCGGAACGGCTATTTAAGCAAAAAGGGCACGATCGCTATTACGATATTGCCGTTGAAGTCGAAAAGGTTGTAGAAGAAAAGTTAGGAGGCAAAGGCATTTATGCCAATGTAGACTTCTACTCTGGACTGGTGTATCGAAAAATGGGTATCCCCAGCGATTTATTCACCCCCCTGTTTGCCATGGCACGGGTGGCGGGTTGGTTGGCTCACTGGAAAGAACAACTGGGAGAAAACCGGATTTTCCGACCGACTCAGGTCTATGTGGGGAACCATGAGGCTGAGTATCTTCCCATGTCTGAACGATAACTCAGAGGGCGATCTCGTCATTAGACTTCCTCTTTATACTCTCTATAGAAGTGGGTTAACCTGGATCTGCGGGTTAACCCCTTTTCTGAGTCATATCAAGTCCCCTTGTCGATTTCAGTCATCGGCAGCATCATCTTCCTGCTCCTGTTGATTAAGCAGAATATCCAGGATGCGCCGATTCTCCGTTTGCAGTCCACGAGTCTCTTCTTGGAGTCTCCGAATCTCTTCTTGTCGTTGATCCATTCTCTCAAATAACTGTCGCCGCTCCTCCCCGGCTTCGGCTGCGGCATTGGCTAGAGCTTGAATCACACGAGCATTACTTTCGATCAGGCGATCGTGTCTTTCGGCTCTCTCATGATGACTTTCAATCAGGCGATCGTATCGATCCAGCTTTTCCCTCGTTTCTGCTGAGGCATGGGTTAGAGCTTCAATCAGGCGAGCATTACTTTCCAGAATGCGCTCATGTCTATCGGTTGCACGAGCATTACTTTCAATCAGATCGGCTAAACGGTCTAACCGCTCATCATCCCAACGCTGTCTAGTCATCGATTTTTTCCTTAATCGCTCCTATCATTATTTTGATCTTACATAACCTCAGCTTGGATAGAGCGATCGCCGGCCGCCAGGTCTCTCCCCATTCCGCCAGGGGACTATTTATGGTCAAATAGGAACCATGTTGATGGGTCTAATTAGCAGATCCAACCCAAAAAACCCTCAATAAACTCTAAAATCCATAAAGGAAGTCTGACTTCCTTTCACTGGAATCGCGAGGAAAGATGAATTTAGGAATTGACTTACAAAGAAGTTTTATCGAATTGCTGACTAACTTCGGTCTACCCCAGGGAGCTGCCAAAGCCTTGTGGATTCCCCTACCCATGTTAGTCGTTCTGGTGGGCGCAACCGTGGGCGTATTAGTCACCACCTGGCTAGAGCGAAAAGTATCGGCGGCTGTTCAACAGCGCATTGGCCCCGAATATATGGGCCCCTTTGGGGTCTTAGTTCCCGTTGCCGATGGTCTGAAACTACTCCTGAAACAGGATATCATCCCCGATAAAGCCGATCCGATTTTATTTACCCTAGGGCCAGCCCTAGTGGTGATTCCGGTCTTTTTGTCCTTTCTGATTGTGCCCTTTGGACAAAACCTGATGATCTCCAATCTGGGAATAGGCATCTTTTGGTGGATTGCCCTTTCCAGTGTTGCCCCCATCGGCTTATTAATGTCAGGCTATGCCTCCAATAACAAGTATGCCTTGTTAGGAGGACTGCGAGCAGCCGCCCAATCGATTAGCTATGAAATTCCCTTGGCATTCTGCGTACTGGCGATCGTGATGATGTCTAATAGCCTGAGTACCGTCGATATTGTCGATCAACAATCCGGTTATGGCATCCTCGGTTGGAATATCTGGCGGCAACCCGTAGGCTTTATCATTTTCTGGATTGCTGCTTTAGCCGAATGCGAGCGCCTACCCTTCGATTTACCTGAAGCCGAAGAAGAATTAGTAGCTGGATATCAAACCGAGTACACCGGCATGAAATTTGCCCTGTTTTACCTCGGCTCCTATGTCAACCTGGTACTCTCCGGTCTGCTCGTAGCCATCCTATACTTAGGAGGATGGGAATTTATTATTCCGATTGAGCAAGTGGCTCAGTGGTTAGGCATACCCGAAACTACCCCCTGGTTACAAGTCTTGATGGCCAGTTTGGGAATTACCATGGTGATTTTCAAAGCCTATTTACTGGTGTTTATTGCTGTTCTCTGTCGGTGGACTCTCCCCCGCGTGCGGATTGACCAACTGTTAGATTTAGGATGGAAATTCCTTTTACCGGTTTCCTTGGTCAATCTTCTATTGACCGCAGCTCTAAAGTTAGTCTTTCCCTTTGCCTTTGGTGGGTAGGGGACAGTTACCTGTTTTGTGGAGTTACGAGGGATTAATCCATCATGTTAAAGTTCTTAAAACAAGTCAGTGACTACGCGAAAGGGACGGTAGAAGCAGCGAAATATATTGGTCAAGGTCTGTCGGTGACCTTCGACCATATGCAACGCCGTCCCATTACTGTGCAATATCCCTATGAAAAACTGATTCCTTCGGAACGGTATCGGGGACGAATTCACTTTGAGTTTGATAAGTGTATTGCCTGTGAAGTTTGTGTGCGAGTTTGTCCGATTAATCTCCCTGTGGTCGATTGGGAGATGAATAAAGAGTCGAAGAAAAAACAACTGAAGCACTACAGTATTGATTTCGGAGTCTGTATTTTTTGCGCCAATTGTATTGAATATTGTCCGACGAATTGTTTGTCAGCGACGGAAGAGTATGAGCTGGCGGCCTACGATCGCCATGAGTTGAACTATGATAATGTAGCCCTGGGCCGCATTCCCTATAAAGTCACCAATGACCCCATGGTTCAACCGATGCGTGAATTTGCTTATCTGCCCAAGGGAGTCATTGACCCTCATACCGTATCCCATAAGGAGCGACGGGCTGGACTGCGGCCAGAGGAAATTCTGGAAAAATCGGAAACACCAAACAAGGATTAAAGAACGTGAATTTAGCTGAAGGGGTTCAATTGGTATCATTTGGGCTGTTGGCGATCATGGCGATCGCCGCCGCCCTCGGCGTAGTCTTACTCAAAAATATTGTCCACTCTGCCTTTTTATTAGCCGGGGTGTTGATCTGTATGGCTGGGCTGTATCTATTGCTGAATGCCGGGTTTGTGGCGGCAGCTCAAACCCTGATCTATGTGGGGGCAATTAATGTCCTGATCCTGTTTGCCATCATGTTAGTGAATAAACAGGAAGACTATCAACCCCTGGTGCGGGGTTGGATTCGTAAAGGTGCAACAGCAGCCGTTTGTGGGGGGTTGTTTGCTCTCTTAGGGACTATGGTTGTGCAAACCCCCTGGCAACTCTCCACAGAGGCGATCGCCGGAGATAGCGCAACAGTGCTGATCGGGTTGCATTTCTTTAGTGATTTTCTCCTGCCTTTTGAGTTAGCATCCATCCTCTTATTAATGGCTTTGGTGGGAGCAATTATTCTCGCTCGTCGGGAAGAAATCCCCGACCAACCTGCCCAAGGTAGAGGGATTCCTGATATTTTACAATTGCCGGAACGACCCAGGGAATTAGTCTCATCGGCTAAGAAAAATGAATCCTAAATGCTCTAAACTTGATTAATTTCTTGAGAGGAATGGAAACAGGATGGTTTTACAACTAGAATATTTTTTGATCATTGCAGCCGCTCTATTTTGTATTGGCATTTATGGCTTGATTACTAGCCGTAATGCAGTGCGAGTTCTCATGTCGATTGAGTTATTACTCAATGCGGTTAACTTAAATCTGATGGCTTTTTCTAATTTCTTAGATCCGCAAGGCATTCGCGGCCAAGTGTTTACGGTATTTGTAATTACCGTAGCCGCAGCCGAAGCAGCCGTCGGTTTGGCGATCGTACTATCCATTTACCGTAACCGCAATACGGTGGATATGGAGCAGTTTAACTTACTGAAATGGTAAGGAGAAAATCTTAGGGGTTGGGTTAACCAGCCCCAAGTTATTGAGTAATGAGTAATAAACATCATTTTTAATTTTTTCGGCTGTCGCCGACATGAAAATTTTTAATTTTTAATTGAACTGTGGAACTTAAACAGGTCATCATTTCCCATAAAGCCGGAGATACAGACAGTCGCAAATGGGCAGAACGATGCGCGAAAGAGTTGGATGCCCTGGGTTGTCGCGTGCTAATGGGGCCATCCGGAGCTAAGGATAATCCTTATCCGGTGTTTTTAGCTTCAGCCCCCGAACCCATCGATCTAGCGGTAGTTTTGGGGGGGGATGGCTCTGCTCTGGCGGCAGCTCGTCAGTTGGCCGCCGAAGGTATCCCGATATTGGCGGTGAATATTGGTGGTCATTTGGGCTTTTTAACGGAGTCGGCGGATAACTTTTATGACACGCAAAAAGTTTGGGATCGGTTGCAGAGCGATCGCTATGCGGTGCAGCGTAGAATGATGTTAGAAGCAGCCGTTTATGAGAGTAATTTGCGGTTTGTGCCTCCAGTGAGCGATCGCTTCTTAGCCCTCAATGAAATCTGCATTAAACCCGCTTCCCATGACCGCATGATTACCTCCAAGCTAGAAATTGAGATCGATGGCGAAGTAGTCGATCAATATCAAGCTGATGGTTTATTGGTGGCCACTCCTACCGGTTCGACTTGTTACAATCTCTCAGCCAATGGCCCCATCATTCATGAGGGCATGGAAGCGATGACTGTTACCCCCATTTGTCCCTTAAGCTTGTCAAGTCGTCCCATTGTTATTCCTTCCGGTTGTATCGTCAGCGTCTGGCCCTTAGCAGACTACGATCTCAGTACCAAACTCTGGACAGATGGCGTAATGGGTACGGCGATTTGGCCCGGTCATCGGGTCGATGTGCGAATGGCCGATCATCAAGCTAAGTTTATTATCCTCCAAGAAGATCATTCCTACTATCGTACCCTCCGCAATAAGCTCCAATGGGCGGGGACAAGGATTGAGTTTGATAATAATCACCGCAAGAATTAAACACTAACTAAATGATTAGACTAAGAGAGGGTAACTTTTATGGGATTTTGGACTCAAGTCACCGATAGTCTTCTGAATCTATTTTTGCGCCCGAATTGTCCTTTATGCGATCGCCCCACAGATGGGGAAGTGTTCTGTTCAGCTTGTAGTCGCTCCCTGCGTCAATTGCAGTTTTGCCCTTCCCGTCGCCAGCTCTACACTTGTTCCTCCCCCTCAATTCCCGTATGGGTTTGGGGAAAATATCAAGGACAGCTCAAACAGGCGATCGCCAGCTTAAAATATCACAACCATCCCGAAATTGCCCGACCTCTGGGGCAATGGTTGGGGGAAGCTTGGAAGGCAACAACGCCCTCTAAGCGAGTCTCTCCCCTCGTCATTCCCATTCCCCTACATCCAGAAAAACTCAAACAACGGGGATTTAACCAAGCCGAACGCCTAGCAGCCAGTTTTTGCCAAGTAACCGGTTTACCCTTATCTGCCAACGGTCTCATTCGCACTCGGCAAACGGAAGCCCAATTTAGCAAAAGTGCCGATCAACGCCATGCTAATCTTAAAAATGCCTTTACCGCGAACAAGGCTCAGATTTCCCGTTATCGTTCCTCCCCTGTGCTATTGTTAGACGATATCTACACCACAGGGGCAACGGTACACTCTGCCACCCAAGCCTTACATCGTCAGGGAATATCTGTTTATGGTGTAGTGGCGATCACTACTACGGGTGCAACCCAACCTCCAGTTTAATCTTTCCTCTTTTACTCATTATCCAGCACGATTACCTTATGTCTCCTTCCCCAGAACACCCCACTCCCTTAAGGGTTCTCATTGTTGAAGACGACCCCATGATGCAACTTGGCTTAGAACAAACCCTAACCGAATTTCCCCACTTGGAAATTATTGGCCAAGCGGAAGATGGTTATCTAGGGGTGCAAGCCGCCAAACAGCTCAAACCCGATTTAATTGTCATGGATATTGGTCTGCCTCGCTTAGATGGCATTGCCGCCACCCAACAAATTAAAGCTGAACTTCCCAACACGCGGGTTGTCATGCTCACCTCCCACACCACCGAAAATGAAATTATTGCGGCCCTCTCCAGTGGTGCAGATGCCTATTGCATTAAAGGGGCTAATGTAGACCGACTTTTAGCTGCCATTGCAGCAGCCCAGGAAGGGGCTACCTATCTCGATCCTCAAATTGCCCGTCAAGTGATTAGTCATCTCAAACCCCCCACGCCTCAAGGTAATATTGCCAACTTATCCGAACGGGAATCTGAAGTGCTTAAGTTAATGGTAGAAGGCTATAGTAATCCCCAGATCGCCGAGCAGCTCTACCTCAGCCCCAATACAGTCAAAACCCATGTACGGGGCATTATGAATAAGTTAGCGGTTGATGACCGGGTACAAGTAGCTGTAAAAGCGTTAAGAGAAGGGCTGGTGTAGTGATGCCAGTGCCCTATGCCATGGTCTCTTTGAAGTCTAAGCTTGTCGATTCTTTTCCGTTAACCCTAAGCCAGCCACTTCCATCAGCAGAGCTGTACCGGGTAATCCAGGGGGGATACTTTTGAGAGCGAGTAGTCCAGAAGCTACACAGCCACCACTGAGCAAAAATAGGGCAGCGCCGCCGGTGACTAATCCTTGGGCAACTTTGGTTTGGAGTTCGGGTTTCATAGGTTTTTTTAAGTTTTTTGCCAGTTTCGTGAAATTTTCAGGGATCTAATGTTAAGTAATGATAAGTCCTTTTCCAGATTTTGTCATCTCATTGGATTTTTACCGAGATCAGACGGATTACCGGTCTAAAGTTAGATACCCTGGTAAAGGATAGTTCTTAGACCTGGTACTAAGGCCAATCTTGATTCTAAACGACTTGCAATTAGCCACAGCCATGAGCATTCAGCCTCCTAATTCCGATCCATCTTCTTTAACATCTGACAAAAGTTCACTTAACTTGGACAGAGTTGAGCAACGAACCAGTCAACTGGAGCAAGCTTTAGAGTTTGAGGCTATGCTCAAGCGGATTACGGATAAAGTCCGAGATAGTTTAGATGAAACCCAAATTTGGCAAACTGCGGTTCGCGAATTGACGTTAGTGTTGGGGATTAAAGGGTGTAATGCCTCTTTGTATGATTTAGAGAAGGGAACCTCTACCATTTGCTCGGAATATGCGACTACTATTCCCGCGATTCATGGACGGGTGGCGAAGTTAGCTAAGTTTCCTGAACTGTATCAACAACTGCTGCGAGGACAGTATTTTCAATTTTGCTCCTTATTGCCGAATCCGGAACGGGGGCGATCGGCGATGTTGGCTTGTCCCATTTTTGACAATCAAGGGGTGCTGGGGGATTTGTGGTTGGTTCATGCTGCGGAGTATGAGTTTAGTGAGCTAGAAATTCGATTGGTGCAGCAAGTGGCGAATCAATGTGCGATCGCCATCCGTCAAGCGCGTCTGTTTCAATCTTCACAAGCTCAAGTGAAGGAATTGGAAAAACTGAATAATCTCAAGGATGATTTTCTCAGTACCGTCTCCCATGAGCTACGCACCCCGGTGTCTAATATGAAAATGGCAATTCGGATGCTCAATATTTCCTTAGAGCGATATCTGGCTCCTGAATTGAATCCCCCACCGGAGACTCCTAACCCGCAGAGGGAAGCTTTAGAGAAAAAAGTGACCCATTACTTGCAAATTTTAGGGGCTGAATGCGAACGGGAAATCAACCTGATTAATGATTTACTTGATCTACAACGGTTGGAAAATCAGGAAGCGCCCAATGAACTCGATCGGATTAATTTAGAGAATTTTATGGAAAAAATTCTACCCTCATTCCGCGATCGCGCCCAGAGTCGTCAACAAAATCTTGCCGTTGAAATTGCTGATGAGATTCCTGATTTTCTCTCAGAAACCTTTAGTTTAGAGCGAGTGATTGCCGAACTGTTAAATAATGCTTGTAAATATACCCCTCCAGGGGAATCGATTCAATTTAAGGCTTGGTTGCAGGAACCTCCTGAATTTTTACCCTCTAATCCCGATCGGACTGTGATGAGTCGTCCTAAACTCTGGATTGAGGTTAAAAATACAGGCATAGAAATTTCTGAGTCTGAATTAGATCGGATTTTTGATAAGTTTTATCGTATCCCCAGTGCCGATCCTTGGAAGCAAGGGGGTACAGGTTTAGGACTGGCTTTAGTGAAAAAGTTGAGCGAGCGTTTAGGGGGAAAAATTCAAGTTAGCAGCGAGAGCAAGTTTGTTTGCTTTACGATGGTTTTGCCGATTCAGGTGGCGATATAGCACTTGGGTAGCGCTTTGAGCCATTTTAGCGATCGTTAAAAACAGTCATTAATGTACTTTATAGCAGAGAAAACGGCTGTATTCCTTAAAATAACTGCCTCCTCTATAAACAAAAGGAGGCAGTTATGTTCGAGCTTATCCTGTAGCCACGGCTATTTTAACTCACCCTTTTTGGCAATATGGTAACAATGACTACGGGGATCGCAATTAAATTAGGAACCTTCAAAAACTCGATTCTAGGGGTAAGAGGAGATGGGAAGGATAAGCACCGCCAGATTGAAGGGAGAAGCTGATAATCTGGGCATCAATTAAACGGGTTTGACCAGGGTTTTGGCCTGTACCGGGATTGATGGGATAGGCGGGGAAACAAGCACTACTTAAACTTAAACGCAGACTACTGCCCACGGGTAATTGTATACAAGTTGATTGTAGGAGAATTTGTTGATAGCTCTGGGGTTCCGTTACACAGAGATAACCTTGGGTAAAGTTATAAACTCGGCCATCGGGTTTGACTTCACAGAGGATGGCGCAAAGGTCAAAGCTGTGGGTAGAGGCTTGTACATAGACTTCAACGATCGCCTCTCCTAAGATGCATAGGGTCTCTGTTAAGGGTTCGCTGGTATAGGTGACGGTATCTGTGCGGCACTCTAGGTGGGAGCGATCGCAGGCTCCAAAGGGACTATAGACATGGCCTCCCAAAGCGGGAAAGGGTCTCCAGGGGTCATGAACCCAGCGATCCACACTATGATTAGGAGGTAGACTTTCGGTTAAAAAACCCTCCTTATCGCTGATATTGGCCAGTCCCGTACTGGAGAGATAATAGGATTTATGGGGGTGTTTCGGCCACTTAGAGAGCGATCGCCATCGGTTACTTCCCATCTCAAATAGTGAAATCGGGGGCATATCCAGCCGTCCGGTATCCTGACCTTTGAGAAACTGATTAAACCAATTCACCTGAATTAAATCAATAGGACTTGCTGCGGCTGCACCATAATCGAGTTCTCCTACCTTACGCCCCCAAGGGAGATGGGCCCAGGGGCCAACGATCAGATGCTGGGGATAACTACTGCGTCCGGCCAACTCATGATACCAGCGCAATGTGCCTCGCAGATAGGGATCGAACCAACCGCCAATATGGAGCATGGGCAGATCCACCCCATCTAATTTTGGCGATAAGTCTTGCCAGTAGTCATCTGCTTCAGTATGTTCTAACCACCGATAATAGAAGGCATCGGGGCAATATTTCCGCAGGGTTTCATCTAAGCGGGGTTCTCGGCCATGGATGGGAAGATTTCGGGAGGCACTGTAGAGAATTTGGTGGGCGATCGCATCTTTTTTTAATCTTGCCGTTTCGGCCGCTAATTGCAAAGCCCAGCTTAAATTACCTGTTAAACAAAAGGCTCCTCCTTCATAAGCCCAATCTGCATATAGATCGTAGGCAATCATGGCTGGACAGAGGGTTTTTAAGGCTTTCGGTTTAGCTGAAGCGGCATACAATTGGGTCATTCCCTGATAGGAAAATCCATACATTCCCACTTCGCCCGTACTTCCGGGGAGTTGGGCTGCCCAATTAATGGTATCTATGCCATCTTCGACTTCATGGGTAAACAGGTGAAATTCCCCTTGGGAGGTTCCCCGACCGCGCACATCTTGAATGACGACAATATAGCCATGGGCTGCATACCATTCAGGGTGAGCATAGACCACTGTGGAGGCAATTTCCCGACCATAGGGTTGCCGCATGAGTAGCACCGGATAGGGGCCCTCTCCTTCAGGTTGATAAATATCAGCATCGAGTCTGACTCCATCACGGGTGAGCAGGGATGCGGTTTGTTTGGGACGCAGAGTTAACATAATTGCCTAAATAATAGTGATGCTGTAGAGAATTGCTTTTTGGGCTTTCAGGTCAGTCAGAACTATTGCTTCGTCTATGTCTTGAAGGAAGTTCATGACATCTGGAGCATTTTTTGGACATCAAGCAGATAGAAGCGATCGCGACTAAAGGTTTAAGCTTCTCTGGTGTACGATTATAGGCGACCCGGTATCCGGATGCTTGTAATTTCAGGGTCATGGGGCCAAAGCCCATGGCTATGATACCGACTCTCACAAGTTTCCTCCTCAGTTGCCTTTGATTTTCGATCTTCTCTGACCTATGGCTCATTATAGCGATCGCGAAGCCCATATTCCTTTTGACCGCCATCATCTGATTGAATTATGTCTCAGAGATGGGAAACTTCCCAAAGGCGATCGGGAAAAATTTCGCCAATTTTGTCAAATTTTATCCGCCTATTATCATTTTTACTTCCATTCAATTTTAGAAGATCTCAAACACTATTATACACCCTTTAATCCCTCTGAAACTCTCTCTGAATTTCAGAAATTCACCTCTAGGGAGCAGCAGCAGATGGAAGCTGATTTTTTTCACCATTTTGAGCAAGTTTTAGAACGGGCCAATTATTTTCCCCTTTCCCAAGAGACTCTCGAACAAGCCTTTAACCAAAGATCCTTGATTGAACTGAACACTGATGTTGATTTCAACGACTTCGATCGAATGCTATTCTACTGTCAGGGAGATATTTATGAACTGATTACCCGTAGAAAGTGGTTTCGCACTATTGAGGAGAAACTGGATATTTTTGAGCGAGTGGTTATCGCGATGAAGTTCAAAAATAACTCCTATTTTACCGACCATAAAGATCTCAATTTTAGTTCGGGAAAGATTTACATTTTTTATTATCAAAATGTCCCTAAATTTGACTTAGAATTTCTATTTCCTAATGTCAAAGTTAGCATGACTTGGAAAGACCGATTAATCTTAATTGCTTCAGCCATTGGTGCAGCCATTCCTCTGCTGATCAAGGTGTTGCCTCAAATCGTAATTATTGTCGGTATTATCCTATTTTTCACCGGCACGCTACCGGGAATGGAAGACCTTAAAGCCAATGAAGAGGAGGTACGGAATTTAACTCCAGTTTTGCTCACTACCCTATCTCTTTTAGTTGCCTTGGGAGGATTTGCCTTTAAGCAATATAGTAGCTACAAAACCAAGAAGCTCAAATTTCAGAAAAAAGTAACTGACACCCTATTTTTTAAGAATTTAGCCAATAATACCAGTGTTTTTCATGGACTGATTGATGCCGCAGAGGAAGAAGAATGTAAAGAGATTATTTTAGTTTACTATCATTTGCTCACCAGTGGCAAACCCATGACTCCAGAAGACTTAGACGATCGGATTGAATCCTGGATGGAAACGACTTGGGATCGTCGCATCGACTTTGATATTAATGGCCCCCTAAATAACTTATATCATATTCGCGGAAGATTAAAGAATATGCAAGGTAAACCTCAATCTGATGTTCCATTATTGAGCTATGATGAGTGGGGCAAATGCCAAGTTAAATCCTTAGATGATTCCTTGGAAATTTTAGATTATTTATGGGATAATGCCTTTCGCTATAGCCAAAGTTAGGTAAATCGTGGGGAATAGGAAAGAGAGATTATGAATAACAAGACGGGTTTATCAGTTCATCAAGTTGGGCGCAAAATTGAAGAAAAATGGCTCTGGAGAAACTTAACCTTTAGCCTAAATCCAGGATCTCGCCTGGGGTTAGTGGGAGCATCTGGAAAAGGGAAAACCCTATTATTACGCGCTCTGGCGGGATTAGATCCCCTGGATGAAGGTCATATTTTATGGTCAAAAGAGGGAAGAGAAAACTGTAATCTTAACCCCAATCTGTTACCCTATTATCGGTCGCAAGCGATCTATATTCATCAACAACCGAGTCTATTTGAAGGGACAGTTGAAGAAAATTTGCAGATTGTTTATAGCCTAGCTACTCATCAAAATAAAGCGTATAATCGGGACTATGTTCAAACCTTGCTCTCTCAACTGAATCGCTCTAAGGATTTCCTGCAAAAGTCAGCGATGAATTTATCTGGAGGAGAGCGACAAATTCTGAGTTTAATTCGCGCTCTGCAATTGCATCCGATGATTTTGTTCTTAGATGAACCTACGGCATCTCTCGACCCAAAAACGACAGAACAAGTGGAAGAGTTAATCAATAATTGGATCGAGGAAAATCCTGACCGATGCTGTATTTGGACAAGCCATGATAGTCAGCAAATGGAGCGGGTAATGAACGATCGCCTAGAATTATAGAAACTCATTCATGTGGCTCATGGCTTCTTTTAAGGTTTGGGTTAGGTTAATGGCTCTCATGGGTTGATCGCCGTCACTACTGACCATAATGATACTACGGGTTTTGTTGTCGATCGCCTCACAGTCGATCGCCACGGAGACAGTGGGACTGACTGCTAAAACTCGGCTGGCATTGACATTTAACACCGGAACATCAGTAGCGGCGATCGCCTCTTCCGCTTTTTGCAAACAAGCCGAAACCGACAGATCTAACCATAATTTTTCGTAGTATAGCGTTGGCCCTGCCCAAGCAACAAAGGGATAGCTCAGAATAAGGGTGCTAAGAGTAGTACCGATCCAATGAGAAGCAGTTTTCATCGTTAATCTGGAGGTTACAATTTCGGAAAGAGTAAATTAAATAGGGATATAATATTAACGTCAGTTTTGGTTAAGTATACCCTTATGAATCCTTTGACATTAAATTTAGATACTGTTAACCTCAGTGACGATCAATTTTATCACTTATGCCAAAATAACCGCGAGTTGAACTTTGAACGAAATGCTAGAGGAGAACTCATTATTATGCCCCCTGTAGGAGGTGATAGCGGAAAGCGAGAAGCTGATCTAATCACTGATTTGAGTATTTGGAATCGGCAAACTAACCTGGGTTATACCTTCAGTTCCTCTACGATCTTTAAGTTACCGAATGGTGCAGATCGTTCTCCAGATGCGGCTTGGATTCGCCGGGAACGCTATTTAGCCTTAACCCCGGAACAACGGCGTAAATTTCCGCCAATTGCGCCCGATTTTGCGATCGAATTAAGGTCAGCAACGGATAGTTTGGAACAGTTGCGTGCCAAAATGAGGGAATATATTGATGTGGGTGTACAATTGGCATGGTTGATTAATCCTCAACAGCAACAAGTCGAAATTTATCGGCCCCAAGAGGAAGTCGAAGTGCGAAATTTACCTACAGAATTATCGGGCGAGTCCATATTACCCGGATTTAGTTTGAATCTGGATCTGTATGATTAATTTCGTTCTTGACTTCTTTTAAGGAATGGGTAATGGGGAATAGGCAAAAGTTGATCTTGCCCATTCCCATGTCCTACTCTTTTAACGCTGGGCAACGCCTTCGGCCCGGGCTGCTTGTTGTACTGCCGCAGATACGGCAGCAGCAACACGAGGATCGAATACAGAGGGAATGATGTTATGGGGGCCCAAGTCCATGGGACTGACTAAAGAGGCGATCGCTGCTGCTGCTTCAATACACATTTTGCGCGTAATTGTACGGGCACGGCAATCTAAAGCTCCTCGGAATATCCCAGGGAAGGCTAACACATTGTTGATCTGATTCGGATAGTCGCTGCGTCCAGTGGCCATGACCGCAACTTGATCGGTGACTAACTCCGGTTGAATTTCGGGAATGGGGTTAGCCATGGCAAAGACGATCGGATCTTTAGTCATGGTACTGACCATTTCTGGAGTTAGCACCCCTGGCACACTTACACCAATAAACACATCGGTATTTTTCATGGCATCGGCTAAAGATCCGGATTCATCGACGGCTAACTCTTGTTTGGCTGTATTCAGGTCAGATCGTTTTTTAGAGAGGATGCCCTTGGAGTCACACATGACGATGTTTTTCGCTCCGGCTTCTTGCAAGAGATGGGCGATCGCCACTCCAGCAGCCCCGGCCCCATTAATCACAATTCGCACCTCTTCCAGGCTCTTTTTCACCCATTTCAGGGCATTATAGAGGGCCGCTTGAGTAACGATCGCCGTTCCATGTTGGTCATCATGGAAAATGGGAATATCTAGCTCTTCCTTGAGACGGCGTTCAATTTCAAAGCATCGGGGAGCGCTAATATCTTCCAAATTCACGCCACCAAATACGGGAGCCATGCGTTTAACGGTGGCGATAATTTCTTCGGTATCCTGGGTATCCAGACAGACAGGAAAGGCATCGAGACCGCCAAAATCCTTAAACAGCATGGCTTTCCCTTCCATCACCGGTAAAGCACCCAAGGGGCCGAGATTGCCTAATCCCAAAACTGCGCTACCATCAGTGACAATGGCAATAGTGTTGCTTTTAATGGTTAAGTCAAAGGCTTTTTGGGGATTTTCGGCGATCGCCTTACAGATACGACCCACCCCAGGAGTGTAAGCCATCGCCAAGTCAGACTGGCCTTTAATGGCGATTTTACTATTAATGGTAATCTTACCGCCCTTATGCATATCAAAGGTTTGGTCGGAGACTTCCAGCACTTCAATGTCCGGTAAGGCTTTAATCCCTTGTACAATTTCCTCGGCTTGGTCAGTTGAGGCAGCATCCACGGTAATTTCCCGCAGGGTAAAATCGAGGCTGCGCTCCAAAAGGTTAATTTCCCCTAAACTACCCCCAACCGATGCGATCGCGCCAGTAACCGTTGCGAGAGCGCCCGCACGATTATGGAGTTTAACCCGAATTTTAACGCTAAAACTAGAGCTAGGATTGAGTTTAGCGGCGTGAGATGGCTCAGTCATAAATTTCCTCTAACTTGTAAAGATCGCTTCAGTGATTTAATGTTAACCGGATCGGTTCTGGCGATCGTCACTTAGGATACCTTATTACAGGATGCTAATCAGCAAAAATAGAACAAAAACTCTTACCTTAACCATCTTTTCACTTTTATACTATTATTAGTATAGTGATTTACCCTAAAAGTTGTGGCTAAAGATCGTTTTCATCAAATGGTTAAAACCGCATTACCTCCTAAACCACAGCAAGTTTCCCCAGAAAATTGCATCATTTTGCGAAGTGTAAGTTGGTCAACGTATCAGGCACTGATGGCAGATGTTGGCGAGGATCGGGCGTGGAGAATTGCTTATGATAAAGGAGTCTTAGAACTGAGGATGCCATTACAACAGCATGAAATCCCTAATTGGCTCATAGCACGTTTTATTGATACTATCGCCGATGAATTAGAAATTGAGGTGATGGGTGTGGGGGCATTGCTCTTAGAACGAGAAGATTTAAGTCGTGCCATTGAGCCAGATAGTTGCTTTTATATTCAGAATGAAGCTTTAGTTAGAGATAAAATCATTAAACTGCCCAACGATCCCCCTCCAGATTTGGCAATTGAGTCAGATTACACTCACTCATCGATGAAGAAATTTACGATTTATGCAGCATTGGAAGTGCCGGAACTGTGGAGATACACGAAGGAAACCTTAGAAGTTTATCAACTGGTTGAGGGAGAATATCAACAGTCGGATAAAAGTCTGGCTTTCCCGTTTTTACCTGTGGATGAAATTCCCAGATTTATCGAGCAGAGTAAAGTGGTGGGACAACGATCTGCGGTGCGGTTGTTTCGGGAGAGAATTAGAGAAATTTTAGAGAGTGAGTCAAAATAAGGATCAGATCTCAAGTTCAGTTAAACACTTGTCGGAGTGCGATCGCAGTCCAGTTAGGGTATGATACCATAAAACATACTCATACATCAGGGAAAATATGGGCATTCGACAGCAGGCAGAAGAGGCGAGGAAAAAAGCCTACCAGAAAGTGATCGCCACCAAGCTTCTGGATGGGATTGATCAGCTTTTTAATCGAGCATCTTCTAAACGGCGATGGATTTGGGAATTACTGCAAAATGCCAAAGATGTAGCCAATGAGCAAGTTAAGGTAGAAATTATCTTCACTCCAGAATATGTAGAGTTTAGACACAATGGCAATCCCTTCTCCATTGAAAATATTACCTACCTAATTGAACAAGTTTCCAGTAAAGAGCGCAAACGGGAAGAAAACCAAACGCCGAAAACTACAGGGAAATTTGGCACAGGCTTCATGACAACTCACTTACTCTCGCGCAAGGTAGAAATTAGTGGGATTCTCCAAAATCGGGAAGATCAAACCTTTATTTACAAGCCATTTAAAATTCTTCTGGATAGAAGTCCAACCGACTTAGACGAAATGATCGAAAATGTTGATGCTGCGTTTTCCATCTTTGAAGATATTGATAACAATCACTCCTATCCTCCCATCGACAACTATCAACCCAACCAAACCTGTGATACTTGCTTTCGTTATGTGTTAGATGAAGCTGGCTTAAAAGTAGCTGAAGTCGGTATTCAGGACTTGCATCACGCGATCGCCTATGCATTGGCGTTTATCCCTACCATTACCTCTGTCACTGTATCCGATCGAACTGAAGATGTAACCTATCACTATCAAACCCTTGAGCGTCATCAAATCAATACTCTGTCGATTGTGGCGATCGTACAACAAAAGGGGGATTCAGAACAACATCAACAAACCATTGCTTGCTTATCCAATTCCCAGCAAACCCTTACCCTTGCCGTTCAAGTCGAAGCAGAAGAAAATAAGAGTTATTCGATCCAAGAAATTCCCGATCAAATCCCAACCCTGTTCTGTGAATTTCCCCTCATTGGTTCCGAAACATTTCCCTATCCCGTCGTCATCAATAGCCCCTTATTCAATCCCACCGAACCCAGAGACGGAATTTTACTCAATCCTGATAATCCCATCAAAACTCCTCAAAATAAACAGATTCTAGAAGAAGCTAACTTACTTTACGCTGAATTACTCAATCTAGTCTCCTCAAACTGGCATCAAGTTCACCTATTAGCAAAATTGAAAAATGCAGCTAAAATCCCGGACAATATTGACGAACCCTGGTATCACTCTCAAATCCTAGATGATTTGGTCACTCAACTCACCAATACAACCTTAGTCGATACCGTTGCAGGAGATAGAATCCTTCTCAAAGATGCGCTCATTCCGAGTTACACAAGCAGAGCAAAAGTCCAACAGTTTTCCCAGTTAGCCTCTGAATTTCATCCCGAATATTTACCCAAAGCCGATCATATTCTCGACTGGCACGACATTCTTAAATCAGCTTTGGGTCAGAAATTTTCAGAGAAGATAAAATACACTTTTGAGAATTTTATAGAAGATATTCATAGACTCAAAACGGTTGAAGCACTGGCAGAACATCTCGATTGGAATATCGATCGAACTCTGGAATGGCTTAACTCTGTGCTTCAATTTGTTAGGGATAATCATGATAAGTTACTGACAAAATACTGCCTTCTCCCCAATCAAAAGGGTGAGTTAATCAATTTAATCAATAATGAAAGATGCTACTTTGACGATCGCATTCCAGAAGAACTGAAAGATGTGATGGAAATGCTGAGTTTACCCTGTCGAGAAATCCTCTTAGATCGCAGAATCACAGGGTTTGAACATCACATCGATCGCAAGGGGGTCAAAAATATTTCTGATGAAATCAATGCATGTATTGAAGCTGCGGACGAAAAAGAAGATACTTCAGAGTATTGGAACTTGAGTCGCCCTATCTATCATCTGATTAGCTATTTCCCTACCTCAGAAAATAAAACCTCTACAAAACATCAAATTTGGGAATTTGCCCATGATTTTTATCCTGGAGAAATTCCCGATAAAACCTATTTACAAAATTTGGTGGGTTTTTCCTGGACTCTTGTTCATAAATGGATTTTCACCTCTATTGCTTTTGATATTCAAGACCAGGAAAATTTGGACAGTTTAGTGAAATATTTTGACTGGGAGGAAGATAGAGTGATTCCATGGCTAGATCGCTTTGTTTGTTTTCTTCATCAACAAGACAAACCAATTTTTGAACTCTATTCTCTTCTTCCTAATCAATGCGGCAAATTTATGCTTAAGGAAGAGCTGAAGAAAGATGAAGATATTCCGGAAGAATTGAAAGAAGCCCTCGAAATGCTCACTTCCGACTATTGGAATAATTTTCTATTAGATAAGCGATTTGTTGGTGCTGAATACCTATTTGATAAAGCCGAAGAGATCAAAACCATTAAAGATATTGCTAGAGAGATTGATGAAGAGCTAAAAACTTGGGAGAAAGAGGATAAGATTGGAGATGCTAAGTTTACTAAGGTGATCGCGACATTAATTCAATGGGCTAATTATCAATCCGATGATTTGATCGATCGGATATTCCCTTACTTCTATAGTAATAGAGCTAGTCTATTTTTGAAGACATTAAGCGATACGGAAGTCAGTAGCGACATCTTTAAAATTCTCAATCACCAGGAAAAACTCTCTGCGTTAAGTCGCTTGGCAGAAAACCCAGAGGTTTCTGAGCAAGATCTAGAGTATTTTGCCCAAAATTCACAGCAATTCAAAGCATTTCAAGCCGTTAGACAGGAGATGACGGATCAAGAGTTTGAAAGTTTCAATCGTTTAGCAAAAGAAATTTCTTTGGATGGAGTCACGTTAGATGAAGTGACTGAGTTAATCGAAAATAAGGAAAAAATATTGCTAGTCAGTCTTTTACAAGATGCGGTGGAAATTGGAGATGATTCTAGCTTGGTGTTTGCCTTGCATGAATTGGGAATTTATGAGGCTGTACTCAATCTCTTTGCTCCACCCAAAAGGGTTCGGACTTCAGAACGATCGAGTTTTGTGCCGATTCAAGATTTATCCCCAGTCAATATCAGTTATTATAAACAAAATCTTGCTGAGATTGGTCGAGAAGGGGAAGCATTTTTATATCATCGGTTGGTGGAAAAATTTGGTGAAGATCGGGTTTGTTGGCTAAACCAACAGGCTGAACAACGCCAACCTTATGATTTTGTGATTCTTGATGAACAAGGTATAGAATACTTGTATATTGATGCGAAAACAACGGTTACAGATGAATCTCAGTGCGATCGCGTCCCATTTTACGTCAGTCGAGCAGAGTGGAACTTTTCTGAACAGCAAGATTACTATTATTTGGCTCGTATCTTTGACCTTCGCAGTGCCAACCCGAAAATCAAGTTTCTTCAGGTTGTAAGATTGCTACAATAAAAGTCTATGTTTTCCGTTCAACCGCAGTGCCATGACTCTTGTAAACTTAGCATCAGAGGAGATTTAAGCACCCAAGAAACCCACTTTCTGACCCTTAGCGCCAAAATTAGCTAAAATGTCAACACCCCCTAGACCCCAACTCAAAAATGACTCAAACTATTGATATCACTGGACTCACCCCAGGACAAATCGAGCAAATTTCTCTGATGATAGAAACCTTTAAAACGCGAAATCAACAGCAGAAGCAATTAACCCCAGAAAATCCATCAGAATCAGACCTAAATTCCTTGTTTTTTGCCAGCGAAATTCTCCAGCCCTTTAATCGGACGATGCTTTATGGCAACAGAAGCTAAACGAATTTATCTGGACACGAATATCCTCACTTATGTTGCTAATATCAAAGCTCCTCAACATCAAGCTGCCTTAGAAATATTTAGACCTACCGACAGGGAAGTTTTGTGTCTTTCATCTCAGGTTTTAGCAGAATTTTACTCCTATATTACTAATCCGGCTATTTTAGCGACCCCTTTACAGCCAACAGAAGCAATTATCCGCATTAAACGGATTTGTCAGATGCCCCATATCTGCTTGCTGTCAACTCCGGTGGATCTCTTTGAACGTTGGATCGCTTTATTGGAAGAACGTCCTGTCACCAATGGAGGAGTCTTTGATTTACTTCATATTGCCATTATGTTAGCCCATCAAATTAGCACAATATATACTTTTAATACCAAGGATTTTGCTTGGTGTTCTCAAATTGAGGCGATCGATCCGAGCAAGTTGATATCTTAACGAAAATCAAGTTTCTTCAGGTTGTAAGATTGCTACAATAAAAGTCTATGTTTTCCGTTCAACCGCAACGCCATGACTCTCGTAGACTTCCAAGATGAATTTGATATCGTTGTTGTCGGTGCAGGCCATTCCGGGTGCGAAGCAGCCCTCGCCTCGGCCCGCCTTGGATGTCGCACCCTTCTGCTGACGCTGAATTTGGATAAAATTGCCTGGCAACCCTGTAACCCTGCTGTTGGGGGCCCCGCCAAGTCCCAATTAACCCATGAGGTGGATGCTTTGGGCGGGGAAATTGGTAAAATGAGCGATCGCACCTATCTCCAGAAGCGCGTCCTCAATGCCTCGCGGGGGCCCGCAGTCTGGGCCCTACGCGCTCAAACCGATAAGCGCGAATACGCTGCGGTCATGAAAAACATCGTCGAAAACCAAGAAAACCTGGTCTTGCGCGAAGCCATGGCTACCGACTTAATATTGGGAAACAACGACGAAATTATTGGCGTAGAAACCTACTTTGGGGTCGCCTTCCGATGTCGCGCCGTCATTCTCACCACCGGAACCTTCCTCGGTGGTAAAATCTGGGTCGGTAAAAAATCCATGGATGCTGGACGAGCCGGTGAATTTGCCGCCGTCGGTCTCACGGAAACCCTGAACCGCTTAGGGTTTGAAACCGGACGACTCAAAACCGGAACCCCTGCGCGGGTCGATAAGCGCTCCGTAGACTATAGCAAAATGGAGCCGCAACCCGGAGAAGAGGAAGCCGGTTGGTTTAGCTTTGACCCAGAAGTTTGGATTCCACGGGAACAGATGGACTGTTACATTACCCGCACCACCGCCGAAACCCATCAACTCATTCGCGATAATTTGCACCTTTCCCCCGTCTATGGCGGATGGGTAGATGCCAAAGGGCCCCGCTATTGTCCCAGTATTGAGGATAAAATTGTCCGCTTTGCCGACAAGGACTCCCATCAAATCTTTATTGAACCAGAAGGACGCACCATTCCGGAGTTGTATATCCAAGGCTTTTCTACGGGTTTACCGGAAACGTTGCAATTGAGGATGTTGCGCTCTTTACCCGGTTTAGAAAAATGTGTCATGCTGCGCCCAGCCTATGCAGTCGAATATGACTATTTACCCGCCACCCAATGTTATCCCACCCTGATGACAAAAAGAGTCGAAGGTTTGTTTTGTGCCGGACAAATTAATGGCACAACCGGTTATGAAGAAGCAGCCGCCCAAGGATTAGTAGCCGGAATTAATGCGGTGCGTTTGGTACGCGGCCAAGAGCCGATTATTTTTGCCCGCGAACAGAGTTATTTGGGCACATTAATTGACGATCTCTGTACGAAAGAACTGCGGGAACCCTACCGAATGCTCACCTCTCGTTCCGAATATCGGCTGCTGTTGCGCTCCGATAATGCCGATCAACGGTTAACACCTTTGGGTCGAGAAATTGGCTTGATTGATGACCGGCGCTGGAGCCTTTTTACCCAGAAGCAAGAGAAGATTACCGGAGAAAAAGAACGGCTCTATGAAACTCGCGTGAAAGAACACGATCCTATCGGTAAAAAGATTGTAGCCGATACTGACCAAAAAATTAAAGGGTCTATTACCCTGGCAGATTTGTTGCGCCGTCCCCGGTTCCATTATGAAGATTTAGAGCGCTATGGCTTGGGAAATCCTCAGTTAGTGGCTGAAGAAAAACAAGGAGCCGAGATTGAGATTAAATATTCGGGCTATATCCAACGGCAACAAAATCAGATTGACCAAATTAACCGTCATGCCAATCACAAATTGCCGGAGAGTTTAGATTATTTCCAAATAGGAACCTTGTCGATGGAAGCACGGGAAAAGTTAGACCGGGTGCGTCCGTTGACCGTGGGTCAAGCCTCTCGAATTGGTGGGGTTAATCCTGCCGATATGAATGCGCTGTTAATTTATTTGGAAGTCCAAAATCGTCTGGGTAAGTTAACTCTAAACCATTAATCCTGATGGGGTCATGGGTAAGAATAGTCTCTCTTCTTTGCCATGACCCCTGATTCCCCCATGCTACAATTAGCGATCGCCCATTGCCCATCGATCCAACTGCGGTAGAATAATAATCATGCAATCAAAATGCCCAAACCTCTATAGAACTTATTACAATATCGGTAGTCTGGAGGGATAATGGTCTCAAAAGATGAGACATTAGCTGAGTTCCATCAGCGCTATGCTATAGAATTGAAGGCCTATATTCAGGGAACAGCCACTCATTCAGAGGAGGCTCAGTCCTGCGAAACCTTGGCAATGGGTCAGCAAAATGGTTTGCTTGCTCCTACCCTTCCCATATCCGCCAATATCTTTTTAGGACAATTGGCATTAGCTTCTGGGGTCAGTGTGGTAGATGTGGTGCATGGCCATCAGATGGCCTGTGCTAACTTAGGGCCGGAGAATAGGGAGCAACAAGAGGAATTTTTACGGTTAGTCTTATCGGCCTATGAGCGATCGCAACGCTTAAATGTTCGTCAAGGCCAGTTTAACCGCTTACCCGATATTCTCTATTCCATCGACACGGGACATTATCTGCAACGGTGGAATTCAGCGCTAGAAAAAGTGACCGGTTTAAACCCAACCCGCTTAATCCATCAATCGGTTTTAATTCTCTTCCCTCCTGAAGAACAACCGATGATTCGCCAACATATTCAAAAAGCCTTTCAGGACGGACAAAATGAAATTGATACCCTGCTCCTCACCCGTGCAGGGCCGATTCCCTACCGCATCAAAGGGATGGTGATGAAAAATGAGGATGGTAGGGTTGTCGGTCAAGTTTGTTTAGGTAATAGCTTAACTGAAAATACCCTCAATATTGAAGCGCTGCGAGATTCAGAAGAGCGGTTTCGCCATTTGGTGGAAAATCTCAATGAAGTCTTTTGGTTAATGGATATCGAGAGTCAAGCGGTCATTTATGTCAGTCCATCCTATGAAAAAGTGTGGGGTAAATCTTGTGAGAGTTTATACGAAAACTCCCAATCCTGGTTAAGTGTAATTCATCCTCAAGAAGGCGATCGCATTCAAGCCACCTTACCCGCTCAACGTCATAGCCCCTGGGAACAGGAATACCGCATCTTACACCCCAGTGGTGTTATTCGCTGGATTCGTACCCGATGTTTTCCCGTCCGTCATCCAGCAGGCGATCGCGTGTATCGTTTAGCCTCCATTTCCGAAGACATCACCGAACGCAAGCAAACCGAAGTCGCTTTAGAGCGATCGATTTCCCTGCTCCAAGCCACATTAGACTCTACTGCTGACGGTATTTTAGTCTTAAATCCAGAAGGGGATATCCTCAATTTTAATCAACAATATGTGCAAATGTGGCGCATTCCCCCAGACATCTTATCCTCTCGAAATTCCCAGTTAGTTAATGCCTTCTTACTCGATCAAGTCCGCTATCCAGAAGACTTTATCAACCTGATCAATCAAGATTATCAAGACCCCACAGAAAATCACCAGAATCTCATTGAACTCATTGACGATCGCGTTATTGAACTGGTCTCTAGACCCTATGAAATTAGCGGACAAATTCGCGGTAGAGTCCATTGTTTTAGCGATGTCACCACTCAACGAAAAGCCGCCGAATCCCTAGAATCTTTGAATGAAGATCTAGAGTCTAGAGTAAAAAAAAGAACGGCTCAATTACGGCATCTCAATGAAAAACTTCAGTTATCAGTCCAAGAAAAAGAAACCTTACTCAAAGAACTACACCACCGCGTTAAAAACAACTTACAAGTCATTGCGAGTCTCTTAAGATTACAATCAAGTTATGTACAAAATCCCCAAGATCGAGAACTATTCAAAGACAGTGAAAATCGCGTTCGATCCATGAGTTTGATTCATGAAAAACTTTACCGTTCCCAAGAAATGGGAGAAGTTAATGCCCAAGATTATCTTTATACAGTAGTGAACAATCTAGTCAGTTCCTATGGCATATCATCAGAACGAATTAAGATAGACTTTAATCTAGAATCAATTGCCCTAGATGTAGATACAGCAATTCCCTGTGGATTAATTGTCAATGAGTTGGTTTCCAACTGTTTTAAGTATGCTTTTTCAGAGCGATCTGCTGGAACTGTTAAGGTTGAGTTTGCCCAGAAAGATAATGCCTACATTAATTTTTGTGTTGAAGACAATGGTCGCGGATTACCCCAAGATTTTGATCTAGAACAGATCAATTCTTTGGGGTTACAATTAGTCCAAAATTTAGTCGAGCAACTGGAAGGAGAATTAACAATTATCGGGAATCAAGGAACCCAAATTCAGATTACTTTTCCTTGGGTTGATAAGAAAAAGGCGGATCAAAATAATGAATTCAATAAAAATATTAGTAGTTGAAGATGAGCGGATCATTGCGATGGATATCCGCAATAGTTTAATGCGGATGGGATATGAAGTCTTAGGGATAGTTAATTCTGGGGAAAAAGCCTTAGAAAAAGTCCAACAAGTTAAGCCAGATTTGGTATTAATGGATATTGTTCTCAAAGGAGAAATGGATGGCATAGAAGCAGGGGAGAAAATTTTGCATGATTTTAATATACCCGTGGTTTACCTAACTTCCCATACCGATCCCAGTACCCTAGAGAGAGCAAAAAAAACCAATCCTTTTGGCTATGTAGTTAAACCCTTTGAAGAAAGAGACTTACATACCACATTAGAAATCGCCTGGTCTCGCGCTCAAGTAGAAGCAGAAATGACCAAAAATTTATTGAGAGAACGAGAATTACTGGAATTAAGATCTCGGTTTGTGACGATGGTTTCCCATGAATTTCGGACTCCCTTAGCAACCATTCTATTTTCTACTGGTTTATTAGAAAAGTATAGCCATAAATGGACAGAAGAAAAAAAACAAGTCCATTTTGAACGGATTAAGTCGGGTGTACAGCGCATGACTCAGATTCTAGAAGATGTTTTAGTGATTGGCAAAGTAGAGTCTGACGAATTAAAAGTACAACCTGAATGGATCGATATTCAACATCTATGTACCCAGACGATCGAGCAAATCCAAGCTTCTCCTAAAACTCAGGTAGAAATTGAGTTAAAAACCGATGCTTTAGGAACTCATCAAGTTTATTTAGACCAAGAATTAATGGAGCATATTGCTTATAATTTACTCTCAAATGCGGTCAAATACTCGCCATCCGGTTCTCCTGTGATCCTGGAGTTGGCGAATGATGCTCAAAAGCTCATTTTGAAAGTAACGGATCGGGGTATGGGGATTCATCCATCCCAACAAGAACACTTATTTGAATCGTTCTATCGGGGTAATGAGGTGGAAAATATCCCTGGAACAGGGTTAGGATTAGCAATTGTTAAGCGAGCTGTCGATTTGCAGCAGGGAGAGATTACAGTAGAAAGTGAGGTGGGAGTGGGTAGCACGTTCACCGTGGTTTTACCGTTAAATTTATCTGTAAATGGCTATGACAAAAATTCTGGTAATTGAAGATGATGAAGCAATTCGGGAAAACTTGCTAGAATTGCTTGAATCAGAGGGATATGAAGCTCTGGGTGCAGAAAATGGCCGAGATGGGTTGAAAATAGCCGAAAAAGTACCGCCCGATTTGATTTTATGTGATGTAATGATGCCGGAATTAACCGGTTATGCGGTATTAACGACGCTACAACAAAATCCAAGACTCTCCCATATTCCGTTTATTTTCTTGACGGCAAAAAGCGATCGCCTGGATTTTCGTTATGGTATGGAGCTAGGGGCGGATGATTACTTAATGAAACCCTGTCTCCCCAATGAAATTCTCCGAGCAGTAGCAGCAAGGTTGGATAAAAAAGCGAGCCTCAACGCCCACTATCTGCAAGAACTTCAACGTCAAGCTTCAGAAGACTTACTTACCCATCTACCCAACCGTACCCGTCTACGGGATCTCTTCCAAAACCTGGTAGAAAATGGCTCTACCTTGGTGATGGGACAGGAACAACTGATCCCCATTTTATGTATTGGTTTAGACCGATTTGAGCGCATTAATGACACCCTGGGTTACGATATAGGCGATCGCCTACTGCAAGCTGTAGCTCAATCCATTGGAGAAACCCTCAAAGCCACCTCACCCATTCTTGCTCGCCTCAGCGATGATGTATTTGTGGCAATTTTAGGAGAACACATCCCCCGCCATGAAGTCATGGAACAGATGGAAGTCCTAATCGCAGAACTCTCTAAACCCTTCAACATTGACGGTGAAAATCTGGCAATTACCGCCAGTATTGGCATTACCTATTATCCTAGGGATGGCCAAGATATCGATCCCCTGATCCAAAATGCCAGTCGTGCCCTCAATCAAGCCAGGGAACAGGGAGGTAATAAATATCAATTCTATATTCCCACTTTCTATGTCGGTTCAGGCGATCGCCTAAACCTAGAAGCCAGTTTGCGATATGCCCTAGAGCGCCAAGAACTGCAAGTTCATTATCAACCTCAAGTCAGCCTACAAACCGGTAAAGTCATCGGTGCAGAAGCCCTCATTCGCTGGCAACATCCAGAACGGGGATGGGTATCTCCCGCCAAATTTATTCCCATCGCCGAAGCAACCGGATTAATTGATACCATCGGTAAATGGGTTCTGGTGCAAGCCTGCGAACAAGCCAAACACTGGCAAAAATTAGATCCCAACTTTCAAATGAGCGTCAATTTATCCCCTCGTCAACTGACTCAACTGCCCTTGCATCAATGGCTTTTAGACGCTTTGATCTCAATCGGGTATATTCCCTCAACCCTAGAATTAGAATTAACTGAAACCGCCTTAGTTGAACAAAAACAAGAGGCCTTAAAAATATTAAACTCCCTCAAGTCTATTGGTGTTAAACTAGCCTTAGATGATTTTGGTACTGGATACTCCTCCCTAGAATATCTCAAGGATTTTCCTTTTGACATCTTAAAAATAGACCGTTGTTTTATCAAAAGAATTGAAAATAATATGAAACAACAATCCCTAGTGGCTGCCATTATCAAAATGGCACAAGCCTTAGATTTAAAAGTAGTAGCTGAAGGAGTAGAAACGGAAGGTGAACTGCGATTTTTACAGGCTCAGAATTGCGAAATCATTCAAGGCTATTATTTTAGCAAGCCTCTGGCTCAGGAGGATTTTGAAGAACAGATCCTGAAACCCCAAAAACAACTTCCTCAGATCCTCCTGGCTAATCGGGGTCAAGATGGGGATAAATACATCAAACATTAAGGCTAAACTAGAAAAAATACTGAGTGTGTAATACTTGAGGAGATGATAGGGATGGTTAAAGTATTAGTCATTGAGGATGAAGAACTGATCCGAGAAAATATTCTCGATCTCTTAGATGCTGAAGATTTTGAAGGATTAGGAGCAGAAAATGGCCGCATTGGAGTAGAGATCGCTAAAACTCAAATCCCGGATCTGATTCTCTGTGATGTGATGATGCCCCAATTAGATGGTTATGGGGTATTAGAGGAATTGCGCTCCGATCCAAAAACAGCGATGATTCCCTTTATTTTTTTAACAGCAAAAGCAGAAAAAAATGATGTCCGCTCTGGTATGGAGTTAGGAGCAGATGATTATTTAACCAAACCCTGTTTACCCGATGAATTGCTCAAAGCGATTAACACCCGTTTAGACAAACAAGCCCTGATAAAACAAGCCTCTCAGGAACAATTAGACGAGCTACGGGAGAGTATTACGCGATCGCTTCCCCATGAATTACGCACTCCCCTCAATGGAATTATGGGATTTGCGGAACTAATGATTTACGAAGCAGAAGACTTAAAACCAGAAGAGATCCGCGATATGGCCGAGCAAATTCTAGTATCTGGAAAAAGATTACACCGCTTAATTCAGAATTTTCTCCTGTACGCCGATTTAGAATTAGCCAGCAAAAATAGCGATCGCATCAATCAATGGCGCTCCCAATCCACTGGCTCAATTCGCGATACAGTCGCAGAAGTTATCAGCACAACTGCCGACCAATGGCAGCGCTTAAGCGATCTAAAATATCAATTAGAAGATTCTCCCGTCCAGATCGAAGTCACTCAACTGCATAAACTGGTACAAGAAGTAATCGAGAATGCCTTCAAATTTTCTCCGGCTGGCAGCCCAGTACAGGTAACCACAAAAGTAAAAGAAAACACCGTAACCTTAACAGTGATTAACTCAGGACGGGGAATGAGTCCAGAACAAATCGAGCAAGTGGGAGCCTACATGCAATTTAATCGCAAGCTCCACGAACAACAGGGTTCGGGCTTAGGTTTGGCCATCGCTAAACGGATGGCCCAAATCCATCAGGGGGATTTAACCATTGCCAGTGTACCCGATCGAGAAACCACCATCACCATCACCTTGCCCGTGAGTAACTAGACGCTCTTACCCCCGATCGAACCCAGTTTTTCCCATGTTTTCCACAGGATATTTAATTTTTCCACAAGCATTTGAGGAAAACAGCCCTTAACCCTCTTCTGGCCAGTTGACAAAAGAGGGAGAAGGATAGACAGACTTAGAATTAGGCCTTCTTGCGACCTCGTGAACTGCTCGTTTTCGTGCTTTTCTTAGCCTTGAGCAACTCCAGAACCTCTTCTAGAGTTATCTCTTCCACCGGTCGCTCCTTGGGCAGACTCGCATTAACTTTACCATGCTTCACATAGGGGCCATAGGGGCCATCATAAACATTAAGCGCCTCCCCATCATCGGGGTGTTTGCCTAACTCTCGCAGGGGTTCCTTCCCCTTTCCGCGACCCCCTTCCCTAGTTCGTTTCGGTTGTGCCAGTAATTCTAGAGCGCGATCGAGTCCAATCGTTAAGATATCATCTTCCTTCTTCAAGGAGCGATACTCTTTGCCCTCCTTACCCCGGTCATAAACAACATAGGGGCCAAAGCGACCTAAACCCGCCTTAATATTAGCCCCCGTTTCAGGATGCTTACCCAACAGTCGCGGCAAGGATAATAAACCCACCGCTATCTCTAAAGTCACCTCTTCCGGCTTCATCCCCTTGGGAAGGGAAGCACGCTTGGGCTTTTTATTCTCTTCAGAAACTTCCCCAAGCTGCACATAGGGGCCGTAGTTGCCATTGAGAATAAAAATTTCCTCTCCCATTTCCGGATGAACACCGAGGCAATCCGGGCCTTCAGTTTTTTGCTTGAGTAAAGCTTTTACCTGTTCTTGATCGAGGGTATCGGGGGTGAGGTGGGGGGGAATAGAAGCGGTAAGCGGTTCATCTTCTCCATTTTCCACCACCACATAGGGGCCGTATTTCCCTAAACGAACTTTCGCATCTAAGCCTTCCAACTCCAATGTTTTAGCCGTATTCGGATCGATTTGGCTCTCCCGCTCTTTAACCTGGGTTTCTAGACCGGTTTCACCCTGATAAAAAGTTTTCAGATAGGGCAACCATTCCACTTCCCCCGTAGAAATATCATCTAGGGTTTGTTCCATGCGCGAGGTGAACTGGGTATCAACAAGATCGGGAAAATGTTGCTCTAGCAGGTTCGTCACGGCAAAAGCTGTAAACGAAGGCACAAGAGCCTTATTAATCATCTGGGCATACCCCTTGCCAATAATCGTATCAATAATACTGGCGTAGGTACTGGGACGGCCCACCCCTTCCTTTTCCAGGGTTTTGACTAAGGACGCTTCCGTATAGCGAGCGGGGGGTTGGGTTTGGTGACCGATCGCCTCTAATTGTTTACAATCAGGATGATCCCCCGCCTTAAGTTCCGGCAGAATCACTTCCTGATTTTCCAACGCCGCATCGGGATCGTCCGAACCTTCCACATAAGCGCGGAAAAAGCCAGGAAAATTAATCCGTTTGCCAGAGGAACGAAACTCCGCCGTTTCCACTTGTAAACTAACCGCAATTTGGGTTAACTGGGCGTTCGCCATTTGACAAGCCACCGTACGCTTCCAAATCAGGTCATAAAGTTTAGCTTCCCGACCCTCTAACCCCGTTTCTTGGGGCGTGCGGAAGCGATTTCCGGCAGGACGGATAGCTTCATGAGCTTCCTGCGCTCCCTTCGTTTTGGTGCTGTATTGGCGCGGTTGGGGCGACAGATATTCCGGGCCATACTTCTCCTCAACACAACTCCGAGCGGCGGCGATCGCCTCCTTCGACAAATGCACCGAATCCGTCCGCATATAAGTAATATAGCCCTGCTCATACAAATTTTGCGCCGTCCGCATCGTCTCCTTCGCCGACAAACCCAATTTTCGGTTCGCTTCCTGTTGCAAAGTCGAAGTCGTAAAAGGAGGAGAAGGTTTACGCGTCGTCGGCTTTTCATCCACCTCCGTCACCGTCCAAACTTTCCCTTCTAACTGCTTTTGCAGCGCCTTCGCTTCCGCCTCATTCAGCAGTTTCACCTTACGGTTTTTAATGATTTTCCCCGTATCTGGATCAAAATCACCACCTGTGGCAATCTTCGTCCCATCTAGACTGGTTAACCTCGCCTCAAAGGACAATTTACTCTGTGCTAATGTCGCCTTCAGATCCCAGTAAGACCCCTGATGAAACCCTCGACGTTCCCGCTCGCGAGCCACCAACAACCGCACCGCCACAGACTGCACCCGGCCCGCAGACAGTTTCGGCGCAATTTTTTTCCACAACAAAGGAGAAATCGTATACCCCACCAAACGGTCTAAAATTCGCCGAGTTTCCTGAGCATGAACCAATTGCAGATCGATATCCCGGCAGTTTTGTAGGGCTGCCCGAATCGCCTCTTGGGTAATCTCATGAAAGACCATCCGTTTAATGGGAACCTTGGGTTTTAGCAGCTCCTTCAGATGCCAGCTAATGCTTTCACCTTCTCGGTCTTCATCAGTTGCCAGAATTAACTCATCCGCTTTTTTCAGGGCATCCTTGAGTTCTTTAACCACTTTCTTTTTATCTTTGGGAATCACATAAAGGGGTTCAAAGTTCGCTTCCACATTGACTCCCAATTGGGCCCATTTTTCGCCTTTAACGCTGGCGGGAATTTCATCAGCCGCAGAGGGGAGGTCTCGAACATGACCCATAGAAGCTTCCACTTGATAGCCTGTGGGTAAAAAGTTGCGGATGGTTCGCGCTTTGGTTGGAGATTCAACAATAACGAGAGTTGACATAGGGCATTGGGGGAATAGATTGGCTGAGATGGATCAATGAATCTCTAGCTAGTTTGTCAACTTGAAAGATTTTTGTACAATTGTCAAGGGATAAATTATTAAGATTTATGGGCATCGCCCATTTCCCTTACCTTGTTATATCCGATCTCCCCCCTCATTCCCCATCTCCCCATCTCCCCATCTCCCCATCTCCCCATCTCCCCATCTCCCCATCTCCCCATCTCCCCATCTCCCCATCTCCCCATCTCCCCATCTCCCCATCTCCCCATCCCCCCATCCCCCCATCTCCCCATCTCCCCATCTCCCCATCTCCCCATCCCCCCATCCCCCCATCCCCCCATCTCCCCATCTCCCCATTCCCCCATCCCCCCTATTCAGGGCTAGGCGAGTCAGTGTAAACTGTCTACTAATGCGGATCAATATCCCAAAATAGTCAACTGCTTCGAGCAAATGATCCTGTAGATTGAGATGACCTTGACAAACCTCATGAAATCCAGTAAAGATAGCAGCTTTGAAGGGCCCGTTAAACCGAAAGTCTTATCCCCACCGGGTGACTTTCTCTACCATAGTGTCAAACCAACCTGCAATGGGAGCGTGGCATGAGTCAGGGTGAACGCCGAGAAAGACGGGGCAAAAAAGCCAAATTAATGGTCGTTGATGACGAGCGGGATAACTTAGATCTACTGTATCGAACCTTTCGACGAGATTTTCAAGTTTACCGTGCGGAAAGCGCAAAGGTGGCTTTAGAGATTCTGGATCAAGAAGGAGAAATGGCGATCATTATCTCTGACCAACGGATGCCAGAAATGAATGGTACGGAGTTTCTGGGTAAAACGGTTGAACAGTATCCGGATACAATCCGCATCTTGTTGACCGGTTATACAGATGTAGAAGACCTGGTTGAGGCCATTAATGCGGGGAAGGTGTTTAAGTATATTGTTAAACCCTGGAACCCGACGGAACTGAAGGCCTTAATTGAGCAAGCCTCAGAAACCTATGAAGTGATTAAGCAAAGCACTAATAATTTGAGGCGATCGCTACGACGGGAGTCGATTCAAAATACGGTGATGACCGCCCTCAGAGATAAGCTGGATTACAACAGCATGTTGCAAAATATCAGCGAAACAGTGGGCAAGAATTTTGAAGCCGATTTTTGTTGTCTTCAGTCTGTCGAAGAGAATAAGTTAACGGAACATCGGTTTACTTATCATAATCCGTCCGAAGCGGCAGATGATGCTAATCTACTGAACTCCCCAGATAGTCAAGCCTTAATTCAAGAGGCTCTAGAGAGTCATCAAACCCAAAGTCAACGCTATGGAGAAGGCGATCGCCCCTATCTGCACTTAGCCGTCCCTCTAAGCTATCAAGAGAGCCTCTTTGGTATCCTCTCCCTCTACCAATATGACACCGATGGCCTTTGGCCCGATGAGGATGTTCAACTGCTAGAGAGCATTATCGAACAAGCCTCCTTAGCGCTCTCCCAAGCCAAACTCTATGAAAGAGCCACCAAACTCGCCAATCAATTGCAATCGGAACTCGAAGTCGCTCGTCAATTTCAGGCTAACCTGCTGCGGCAAAGTTGGCCTGAAATTGATGCAGTTGATGTCCAAGCCTATTGCTATCCCGCACGGGAAGTCGGCGGAGATTTCTTTGAAGTCTATGTCCATCCCCAAGGCGATATTTGGGTAGCCGTCGGTGATGTATCCGGTAAAGGGGTTCCGGCTGCCCTATTTATGGCCAGCGCCATTTCCGTACTGCGCCGAGAACTGTCTCAGGATACTTCTCAGGAGCCGAATGAAGTGATCCGCAACCTCAATAGTTCCCTGATCGATGATTTGACCAGTAATAACTCTTTTATCACCATGGCAGTAGCTCGCTATCGTCCTTCTACTCAGGAACTCGCCTATGCCAGTGCTGGCCATGTTTATCCCCTGGTTTGGTCTCATAAAAAACTGATGGAGCAATTGGCTGCCAATGAACCGGTTACGGTAGAACCCAATATTCTCAAAGTGCGAGGTATTCCAGTGGGGATTTTACCCGTTTGGAAGGCTCAGTCTGGACAACTGAAAATGGAATCGGGAGATGTGCTGTTACTCACCAGTGATGGCATTACAGAAGCAAAAGATCCGGGTGCAGGTCAATCAAGTTCGGAGGCTATGCTCAATCAAGAAGGGTTATGGAGGTTGTTGATTCAACAACCCGGAAAATTAAATTTAACCCAACTGCTTGATAGTGTTCGAGCAGATAATGCTATACAAGAAGATGATCAAACGCTGCTATCTTTGGAGGTTTTGTAGGTCTGATGAAAACTGAGCTAAATGTGCCAAGCGATTTGAAATTTCTAGGAATAGTTGAGTCCTGGTTACTCGGATGTTTGGAAGTCGAACTAGGGGAATCTCCCGATTGGTCAAGACAATCGACTCGGTTTCGATTAGCCTTAGTAGAAGCCTATTCTAATGTGGTTCGTCATGCCCATAAAGAAAAAGCTGAATTGCCGGTGGTGATGTGTTTAGAAATGAAGGATACTGATATTGCCCTAGAGGTTTGGGATCATGGTCAAGGCTATGATTTGGCGACCTATTTACCTCCCGATCCAGAGCAAAAACAGGAAGGGGGTTACGGATGGCTGATTATGAATCGGTTGATGGATAGAGTCGAGTATCGCTTGCAAATTGAGGGTCGTAATTGCTTGAAACTAGAGGCAAGTGTCCCCGCTTTGAAGAAAGAATAATTCAGACATAAAAGGTGAGTTTGGGCAGTATTCATGTCTGATGATTCTGGAACCTTAAGTTCAGAAAAGGTGAAAGAAAAAGCTCTTGAGCTGGGCTTTAGTCAAGTGGGGATAGCAGCAGTTGATCGGGCGATCGCCCAAGAAGCAGCTCAACGACTACAAAACTGGTTAGCCCAGGGCTATCATGCAGATATGGATTGGATGGCTAATCCGAAACGCCAAGAGATTCGTGCGGCCTTCCCCCAGGTGGCTTCGATGATTAGTTTATCACTCAATTATTATGCGCCCGATGCTCAACCCCAAGGGTTGGAGTATGGCAAAATTTCTCGGTATGCTTGGGGACGCGATTATCATCGAGTCATGGGCAAAAAGTTAAAGGTTTTGAGTGGGTGGTTACAGCAACAGGGAGAAAATATTCAACTTAAAGCCTATGTGGATACCGGCCCGGTTCAAGATAAACTCTGGGCCCAAAGGGCAGGCTTGGGTTGGGTAGGGAAAAATGGTAACCTGATTACCCGTAAATTTGGCTCTTGGGTGTTCTTAGGGGAGATTTTGACGAATTTGCCCTTAGAGCCGGATAAACCCCATACAGAACATTGTGGCACTTGTGTGCGCTGTCTTCAGGCTTGCCCGACGGGGGCGATCGCCGCCCCCTTTGTGGTCGATGCCAATCGCTGTATTGCTTATCACACGATCGAAAACCGGGCTACAGAACTGCCAGAGGCGATCGCCAAAAACCTGAACGGATGGGTAGCCGGATGCGATATTTGCCAAGAGGTTTGTCCCTGGAATCAACGCTTTGCCCAACCCACCAAGATCCAAGACTTCTACCCCTATCCAGAAAACCTCGCCCCCCAACTGATCGATTTAGCCAACCTCTCCGAACAAGAGTGGGATCGACGCTTTCGCGCCTCCGCCCTCAGACGCATTAAACCCGAAATGTGGAGAAGAAATGCCCGGGCCAATTTGTCCAGATTGAAAAATCCTTAGAAAACTATTTAGAATAAGTTGCATCAGCTCATCCGACCCTTCTTGTCAATACTATGAATACCGTAGATTACCTTCGCATTAGCTTAATTGACCGATGTAATTTTCGGTGTGAATATTGTATGCCAACGGGGGAAGAACTCAATTATATTTTAAATCAAAATCTCCTGACTACCGATGAACTACTCACCCTCTTGAAAGAGGTGTTTATCCCTGTGGGTTTTACTCGCTTTCGTTTAACTGGGGGTGAACCCTTACTGCATCCCGGTGTCGTAGATTTGGTGCGGAAAATTGCCCAACTGCCCCAAACCCAAGATTTAGCCATGACAACCAATGGATTCTTACTCGATACCCTGGCGCAAGATCTCTATGATTCGGGTTTAAGGCGGATTAATATTAGCCTGGATTCATTAGAACCAGAGACGTTTGACAAAATTATCGGCAATCGGGGAAAAAGTCGCTGGGAACGCACCTGGGCAGGAATTCAGAAGGCTTATGAGGTGGGGTTCAACCCCTTAAAATTGAATGTAGTCGTGATTCCTGGGGTCAATGACCATGAGGTTTTAAATTTAGCAGCATTGACCCTAGAACGTGAATGGCATGTCAGATTTATCGAGTTTATGCCCATTGGCAATGGTCATTTATTTACCGAGCGAGCCTGGATACCTTCGGAGGAATTGCGTCAGAGGATTCGGGAGCGTTGGGGACTAACAGAAGGTGAGGTGCGAGGAAATGGGCCAGCCGATGTATTCCAAATTCCGGGCGCTCAGGGAACATTGGGGTTTATTAGTCAGATGTCTGAATGTTTTTGCGATCGCTGTAACCGAATGCGATTATCAGCCGATGGTTGGTTGCGTCCCTGTCTGTTGAATGAAACGGGACAGATCGATCTCAAAACCGGGTTGCGATCGCAACTTCCCTTAAGCGAATTGCGCCAACAAGTCGCCGATCTCCTACAGATTAAACCAGAGATTAATTTTAAACAACGAGACTCTGGCACAGAAGGCACATATACCCGCACCATGTCCCAAATTGGAGGATAGGATAACTACACCTTGTCACGGCACTACAATTAACTCAACCAACTGCTAAAATCAGAGCTTCTAGAACTCTCAACGCTCAAACGCTCAATGAAGACAAACGGGTTAAAAACATGGATGGGCAACCTGGGGTTAGCCGCAGGAAGTGTACTCTTTGCCCTATTAATGGCTGAAGTGGGGTTACGCATCGCTAATATTCCCCCTCAAGCTAAACCCCAACCCCAAGCATCGAGTTCTCCAGAACCGACTCCTTCTCCTGTGGAACTCTCCCCCACTCCAGCACCCTCACCTGCTCCTACACAGGAGAATATTCTACCTTCCCAGAGGAATGCACCCCCTAAACCTGCACCGGGAACCCCTCAACCGAACTTTTTCCACACTGATGAAGATTTGGGATGGAGCCATCAACCGGGGATGTCGGGATGGTGGACAGCAGAGGGGGAAGCCTATATTGAGATTAACAGCGCTGGATTGCGCGATCGCGAACATCCTCTAGAAAAACCACCCAATACCTTCCGCATTGCCATCTTAGGGGATTCCTTTTCCGAAGCGCTACAAGTCCCCCTAGAACAAACCTATTGGTGGTTAATGGAACAAGGATTACAAAAGTGTCCGGCACTCCAGGGAAAAACTCTAGAGGTGATTAATTTTGGCGTAACCAACTACGGAACAGCGCAAGAATTATTGCGCTTGCGTCGAGATGTATGGCCCTATAGCCCGGATATGGTTCTGTTAGCCGTATTTACCGGTAATGATATCGCCGATAATTATAAACCTTTAGATCCTCGCAATCGTCCCTATTTTGTCTATAACAATCAGGGACAGTTAGAGCCAGATATGTCTTTCCGCAATCCAGATAAAACCTTACCTCCCTATAATTTATCGTGGCTGGATAGGTTTCCAGACTGGTTAGTGAATCATTCTCGGATTTTGCAGTTGGTGCGGAATGTGGAAAAAGATATCAAAAACCGAGAGTTGGAAGCTCTGCGCCAGTATACTTATAATTATTTATATCGGGAACCAGAGGATGAAACTTGGGAAAATGCTTGGCGAGTGACCGAGGATTTAATGGGGTTAATGAATCAAGAGGTTCAAGAAAAAGAGGCAAAATTTATGGTTGTCACCTTAAGCAATGAGGTACAAGTTAACCCCGATCCAGCCTTTCGCGATGGGTTTGTTGCTAGTAATGGGATTACGGACTTATTTTACCCCGATCGCCGGATTAAGGCTTTAGGCGATCGCCTCAATTTTCCGGTGATCAATTTAGCGACAACCCTGCAAACCTACGCCCAAGAAAATCAGGTATGCTTACATGGGTTTGCTAATGCAGTAGAATGTGGGGGGCATTGGAATGATCGAGGCCATGCGATCGCCGCCCAAGTGTTAACTCCCCAAGTGTGTCAATTCCTCAGTTCCACGGTAGGAAAAAAGGAAAACTGAATGTCAAGCGATCGCACCACTGCATTTAATGATAACTGGGGCTATTTAAGAACCGAGTTCAATTGGCTCGATCGCATTCTCCGTTTGGCCGTGGCTCGACGACAACGGGAAAGAACAGCCATTAATCGAGTAGCTAAAACCCCAGGCGATCGCGCCAGTAGTGATTGGTGGAAAGGCTTAGTTACCCTAGAGGGAACGATAGGACGAGATGAGATCGGTAAACTCGAAGTCTTTGCCCATAAATCAGAGGGTTTAAACTATCAGCAGCAGCTTCAAGAAAAGATTCTCGCCAGCCATGATCAAGGGATCAAATTAGGATTACCCCTACTCTGCGATCGCGCCGCTTTAACTCTGTTTGAAAAACATCTAGTATTAGCCAGTTTAGCCCCAGAAGTTAATCATCGCTATTCCCGTCTTTACCAGTATTTACAAGATAATCAGCACAGTGATTTACCCACAGTCGATCTGATTTTACGGTTATTTTGTCGGGGAGATTATCAATGGAGAGAAGCAAGAATCTGTCTCACTTCCACATCAAGTTTAACTCAATTGGGTTTAGTCGAATTTTGGCCGCCAGACTCGGAAACCTTTCTCCACAGCCGCATTAAACTTGCGCCGAGATTAATTAACTATCTGTTAGCCGATCGCCCCGATGAGCAAAGTTTAGAATACTTATTATACCCAAAAACAGAAGCTATCAACCTTCAATCCTATAACCCCCAAAAATCTTGGTCAGATTTAATTATCTCTTCGACTTTACAGGAAAATCTCAAGTATATGGCTTACCGATATCGACGGGATCGGGGGGGACAGGTTAGGGGACTCAATCCGGGACAAATCACCGTATTTTCGGGAATTTCTGGAACTGGAAAAACGACGGCTACCGAAGCAATCGCCACAGATATCAATGAAAACATGATTAAAGTCGATCTTCAGCTTTGGCCCGATCCGATAAGGGGATTATCCGATCTTCAGACCCTCAAGGCTCCCCTTTTGCTGATTAAATCGGCTCATTTGTGGTTAAAACGAGGCATTCAAACCCCAATTTATTCCTTTTTGCGCGATCGCCAACAACAGCCAAGCATCACTATTTTAACCCTCGATTCCGCCTATCAAGGGTCTGTGGGGTTACAAAAATGGATTCGAGAAGGAATTATAGAGCAAATTTTAGAATTTCCCCTTCCCCAAGCAGGCGATCGCCTCAAACTCTGGCAAAAAGCCTTTCCACCCCCTATGCAGATCCATTCCTCCTTAAACTGGGAACAGGTAGCGCAGCGCTGGAAACTGACTGGAGGGCAAATTCAGGCGATCGCCGATAAAGCCACTATTTTTGCCGCCCTTGAATCCCCAGAAAACCCCATCACCCTAGAGCATTTACAACGGGCTTTGCCCTCCAAGAGACTCAATTAACCCCATAATAGCCCCGCCAAGGACTCACCTGTAAAATCCCCTGCGGAGTAAACACCACCTTAAATTGAGCCAAGGGTTCATTAGAACCTTCTTTCTCTCCAGAGTCGGTATTTTCGGTCACTTGCAGCAAACTCGGTAGAGGAGTCCGATCCAAATAATCAAACGCCGCTTGATTAAGCGCTTCATAATCAGCAATTTCCCCATCCCGTTTCACCGCAACCCGATAATTAAGTTCCCTAGGAAAATCAGCTTGCCGAATCCGGGCCCGATCGATTTGATCGTAGAGTTCCTCATTCAAATTTTCCAGCAAAAACGGATCGGTAATTTCCGGGCCTAAACTTTGAGACCCTGGAGGAAAGCCCTTCCAAGGACTGACTTCAACCACCCCTTTTTTACGAAATACTACCTTAAACTCAGCAATAGATTCTGTTTCTGTCCCCCCATCAGCCGTCGGAATATAAGCTAACTCTAACAACGGCGTTAATTGATCGTCTTGGGGACTCATCGCTCCATCTGCCCCTCGATAACCCAAAATTGCCCCATCCTCCCCCACAGCCACCCGGTAGGTTAAATCCTTCTCCAAGTCCTCGCGACTTTGCCAAGCTCGGTCAATATCCTCATGTAATCTCCGGTTTAAACTCCCTATTGCTGTGGGATCATCAATTGAGGGTCGCTGTTCCACTAAGCGATCGATATCTTCCATCGGTTTTGGTGAGGAAGTCTGCCCAGTGGTTAAAGGCTTAACCGCAGTCGAATCAGAAACATTTAAAGCTCCTTCTCCATTAAGTCCTTGTTCGTTCTCATCCTTGTTTGGGGAAGGAGAAGGGGATTGATTAGAGTCTCCAGACTCGGAGGAACCAGAGGGTTTAACTTCCTCCAGTTGATTCGGCCGGTTAACCGTAGGTACAGGCATAATCAGAAACAGGCCAGCCGCCACAGCCAAACCCACAACTCCTAATGCCGCAGGGGCAGCCCGTTGAGTAACGGGAATCGTAGCTTGCCCATAGCGTTTAGGGGTGGGAGCCAGAGAGCAGGAGAGACTGGGTAGGGTTTGGGTATCGGCAAAAAATTGATCTACCGCTTCTACCAGGTCAAACAATTGGACATCGCTTAATTTGACTTCTGTGGGGTTCGGGGCAGTGGCAGCAGGATCGGGGCTATGATGGTCTAGGCACAGGCGATGATAGTGGCCGTTGAGTTTTTCTAAATGTATCCATTTGGGGCCAGGAAGACGGTCTTGGGGATAGGCAACGCCACTGAGGACTTGTTGGGCATAGGTGCTGACGGCCCAAACTAGGCTTTCAAAAAATTCTTTTCCCCCGGTTAATTGGACTCCGGCAATTTGGCATTCCACATGGGTTAGCATGGATAGGGATTGAAGGTCTAAGGAACTCCCCTGGTTAGCATCGCTCCATCCCCAGAGGGTCAAGGTACAGTTGGGTAAACGATATTGACGTTCGATACTCATGCCACTTCTCCATCAAATAAGCTTATCCATAGTCGTTGCATTCCTTGGGTTCCGGTGCAAAATAGCAGTTGACTCAGCAGGGATATGCCCAGTTCATTTAATGTTTGATCGTCTTGGTATTGGGTTAAGGCAGAGCGTTTGAGGTTCATACGCGAGCGGAAATGGGCGCGGAAGCGATCGAGGTATTCGGAAAGGCGAAAATGGTGTTCTACGGACAGATTTCTGTCTTGCAGTTGGTCGTAGGCAACCAGTAGTTGACGGATGAGTACGGTGCGTTTACGGGCAAGCGTCGTGGCGATCGCCACTAAGGCTTTGGCTTCTTCTAAACTGAGTGAACGGCGCATATAGGCACGCCGAAAGGGGTTAGAGCTGCGTAAGCGCCATAGAGTCACACGATTTTTAATAATTTCTTGGAGTTGCAGGGTTTGGGATGCGGCAAGCATGGCTTCTGAGCCACCTAAATCTAGGGCTTCGAGAGCCAGCAGAATTAAATCGAGATGCCAGCGAGTACGACGGGGACATTCTGGAGAATTGAGGGGTGGATCGACCAAATTCTCCAGAATTAGGGGGGTAGTATTCAGGGGTGGACTGTTGGTTTGCATTGGGTTCTCAAGAAACATTCAAATCGTGTTAGCGACTGCCCTTGTGCTGAACTGTTCAACTGCTAGGGCATACTATCAGGATCTCTGATGACGAATGAACCAGGTTAATTAGACCATCAAAGGGGAACACGATCGCTATTAAATAGTTTAGGAGTTAATCTAGGATACTAAGTGCATATTACCGGATCGCTCACCTTTTGTTCTAGAGTAACCCCTAGAGGCGATCGCTTTCTTTCCTATTATAGATTCGATCTGGGCGGTTCTCTTCCCCTAGCGATCGGGTCGGATTTGGAAACATCGGCTCCTATAACTTGATAATCACAGAAGGATTTGGATCATGGATATTCAAGACATTCAGACGCTCATTCGCGATATTCCCGATTTTCCTAAGCCGGGGATTTTGTTTCGGGATATTACCACTCTGTTGAAGCACCCCCAAGGGTTTCGCTCCACCATCGATTGGTTGGCTCAACGCTGTGGAGAACTCTCTCCTGACTATATTTTGGGCATGGAGTCACGGGGCTTTATTTTTGGTACGCCAGTTGCGTATCAATTGAATTGTGGCTTTATTCCAGTACGCAAACCGAAAAAGCTGCCAGCTCCCGTTTATCAAGTCAGTTACGATCTCGAATATGGCCAGGATCGGTTAGAAATGCATCAAGATGCTTTACAAGCGGGCGATCGCGTCGTTGTGGTTGATGATTTAATCGCTACTGGAGGAACCGCAAAAGCTACAGGAGAGCTGATCGAGCAAGCCGGGGCAGTCTTAGCCGGATTTGTTTTTGTGGTTGAATTAGAAGCTCTAGACGGACGCAAAAACCTCCCCGATGTCCCCATTGTTAGTCTGATTCAATACTAATTGGGTCATGGGTAATTGCTATCTCCCCATTCCCCCATTCCCCCACTCCCCCACTCCAATCCATGAATTCTACCCTCTCTTACAATCTCCGGGGACTTCTTCGCAATGAAGTCTTCCTTTACGTTAGCAAGCGAGTTTTACAAGGATTAATTACCCTTTTATTAGCCTCTGCCCTAAGCTTTACCATTATTCAACTTGCCCCTGGTAACTATATTGATACTCTGCGCCAAAATCCGCAAATTTCCCCCGAAACCCTAGGACAACTCTCCCAACAATTTGGCTTAGATAAGCCCGCTTATGAACAGTATTTTCGCTGGCTGTGGCGTATTCTGAGATACGGTGATTTTGGTCAGAGTTTTGTCTATCAGCGCTCCGTTGCCTCCCTACTCTGGGAACGCATGGCCAATACCCTGTTGTTAGCGATTATATCTCTAGTGATTAACTGGGCGATCGCCCTACCATTAGGCATTATTGCTGCTCTCAAACAAAACACGAAACTCGATCAAAGTCTACGAGTTCTTAGCTACATTGGCCAAGGATTTCCCAGCTTTATTACTGCTCTAGCGCTCCTCTTTTTTGCCCAAAATATTTCCCCCCTATTACCCGTCGGAGACATGACCAGTATCTATTTTTCTGACCTCACCTTAGTCGGCAAAATTTTGGATATTGGTTGGCATATGATTCTACCCGTATTAGCCCTCAGTCTCACCGGATTTGCAGGACTCCAACGCCTCACCAGAGGACAATTTCTAGATGTTTTACGCCAAGATTATATTCGCACCGCTCGCGCCAAAGGATTACCCGAAAATCGCGTTATTTATGTTCATGCTCTCCGCAACGCCATCAATCCCCTGATCACCCTTTTAGGCTTTGAATTTGCCACTTTATTAAGTGGTTCCTTTATTACCGAATTTTTCTTCAACTGGCCAGGTTTAGGGCGCTTAATTCTCGGTGCTGTCCAATCCCAAGATTTATACTTAATTATGGCCAGTCTGATGATGGGAGCAGTCATGCTCATTATTGGTAACTTAATTGCCGACCTCATGTTAAAATTCGCTGACCCTCGTATTCGCTTAGAAGACCTCAAATAAACCCACTTATGGCTTTTCCAATCTATTATCTCATTCGCTCTAGAAATGATGGTCAATATATCACCGCTCATGTTGGAGATAACCAATATATCTTACTCTTTCAACAAGATTTTGAAGCTTACAGTTATCTCAATACCCATGCAAAAGATTTAGCCCAGCAATTCGCCGTAGAAACCTTAGTGGGTTCCCAATTAAGCGCTCTCTTAAATCGTTGGGGATATCAGGGAGTCGGTTTAGTTCAAGATCCCCTAATTCCCAGGGTGGAATTCATGGCACGGGAGTCATTTATTTAAATTGAAGTGAGTAAGATAAACCCAGAGGCTTTCTAAACAAACCAGCGAGCATCTTGCTCGCTGGTTTCTCTATTACACTATTTCAATGCGGTCACAGCACTACAAGTTTTAAACCAATTCAATCTGACAATCATCCCCAATCATAAACCTTAGAGCTGTGGGACGACGGGGCGCAACATTTAAGCGAGCGCGTCTACCCACTACACTATCAACAATCCGTTGCTGGATATTTTCTAAGGTGGCTTCTCCTAAAATTACGCTGTGTTCAATATCGACTTCTGTTAAGGTTGTGCCACTGGCAATACTACTATAGGGGCCGATAAATGTATTTTCAATATGACAATTTTCGCCAATGGCAACGGGGCCACGAATCGTACTATTAATCACTGTTGTCCCTGCACCAATTCTCACCCGACCAATCACTTGACTTTGAGCATCAATGGTTCCTTTCACTTCTGATTCTAAGCGGGTATCGAGAATGATGCGATTGGCTTCTAAGAGGTCATCTTTTTTCCCAGTATCTAACCACCATCCTTCAATTTTACAGGCTTGTACGGGTTGCTTTTGATCGATTAAGACTTGAATAGCATCGGTGATTTCGAGTTCACCTCGTGGGGAAGGTTGGATTTTGGCAATCGCCCCATGAATGGCAGTAGAAAAGAAATAAATCCCCACCAGTGCTAAATTTGAGGGCGGGTCTTTCGGTTTTTCCACCAACTTTAAGACCCTTCCCTGGTCATCCACTTGGGCTACTCCAAAGGCACTGGGATTAGACACCTGACGCAGTAAAATCAGTCCATCTAGGTTGTTTTCTTTAAATTGGGTCAAAAATGAGGTTAAATCACTTTGAATGATGTTATCGCCCAAATACATCACAAATGGAGAGTCTTCTAGAAAGGGCTGCGCCACCTTTACGGCATGGGCTAGACCAGCCGGTTTATCCTGCAAAATATAGGTAATTTTCGCCCCAAATCGTTCCCCGTCTCCAGTAGTAGCTTTCACCTCTTCCCCGGTTTCTGGGCTGATAATAATGCCAATATCGGTAATTCCGGCAGCGACAATACCTTGAATGCCATACCATAAAATCGGTTGATTGGCGACAGGAACCAATTGTTTTGCCCCAGTATAAGTAATGGGACGTAAGCGAGTGCCCTTGCCACCAGATAAAATAAGTGCTTTCATGATTGATTTGCGTGTTAAACCTTTAAATGACGTAGAGATTTAGGACTCCAAGTAATCTTCATTCCTCTTCCTCAATGACTTGGTTGAAAAGCAGAGGTTTTAGGATATTGACTCATAAAAATTACCCCTAATAAACTAATTTTTCCGCATATTCGGCTAACATTTTTTGCAAACTTTGCCGCCAATGGGGGGGAGGGGTTCCCAGGAGATCGGCGAGTTTTTGACCAGAGAGAACCGAGTAAGGGGGACGTTTGGCGGGAGTGGGATATTGATCGGTGGTAATGGGAAGCACTCGTTTAATTTTGAGGGGAATGCCTAACTTTTGGGCTTCTTCAAAAATGGCGATCGCAAAATCGTACCAACTGGTTACACCAGCATTGGTGTAATGATAAATACCTACTGTTTCCGAGTTCAGCTTAGGAATCAATTGGGCGATCGCCCCCGCTAAATCCACCGTCCAAGTCGGGGAACCCACCTGATCGTAGACTACGCGCAACTCTTCCCGCTCTTGACCGAGACGTAACATGGTTTTAACAAAATTACCAGTGATCCCATTCCCATACACCCAAGCCGTTCTGAGGATAGCAAACATTGCCCCACTCTCCTGCACCAGCTCTTCACCGCGTAACTTTGAGCGCCCATAGGAACTCAGAGGATTTGTCCGATCGGTTTCTAGATAGGGCTGATTTTTACTCCCATCAAACACATAATCCGTAGAAATATGGATTAACTTCGCCCCAGAAGCAGCCGCTAAACGGGCTAATTGTCCCGGTGCTTCCCCATTGACTTGCATGGCTAAATCGACTTGCTCTTCAGCCCTATCCACTGCGGTATAGGCCGCTCCATGCACGACAATATCCGGCTGCCAATCTTGCCAAAAGGCTGCCACTTTATCAAACTCAGTTAAATCCAGTTCATCGCGATCGATTCCCGTCACCTCTCCCAAGGGTTTCAACAGCGTTACTAACTCCTGGCCCAATTGCCCTTGGGCCCCAGTTACTAAAATTCGGGTCATAAATATACCTCAGCATCTGACAACAGCTTACCAGCCCGATCTTTAGCAGATAAAGTAGGTTCTAGTCCCTCAATTTGCCAATCAATCGCGATATCCGGATCGTTCCACAAAATCGATCGCTCATGCTGGGGAGCATAATAATGACTGGCTTTATACAATACTTCGGCCACCTCCGACCGCACCACAAATCCATGGGCAAATCCCGGCGGAATCCACAACTGGCGGTGATTTTGGGCTGTTAACAAACAGCTTACCCACTGGCCAAAATAGGGGCTATTTTTGCGAATATCCACAGCCACATCTAAGATTTCTCCCACCGCAGCACGGACTAATTTACCCTGGGCCTGCTCAATTTGGTAATGCAGGCCCCTCAGAACTCCTTTAACGGAGCGGGAATGGTTATCCTGGACAAACTCCACAGATTGGCCAGTGAGTTCAGCAAAGCGTTGGTGATTATAGCTTTCAAAAAAGAAGCCGCGATCGTCTCCAAAAACCTTGGGTTCTAGGATCAGAATATCGGGAATTTTTGTGGGAATACACTGCATGATAAAACGAGCAATTTTGAGCAATTAACGAACGGTTTCTAAGCTACGAATCTTGGTGTCAAACTTATCGGTCAACAGACTTAAGATTGTCCGTTTTCTCACTTTAATACTGGCGCTAATATCCATACCAGATTGTAAATTCAGTTGCTTATCATTGATCGTAAAATACTGTTTTTCCAACTCAATTTTGGCTGGGAATGCGTAGTAGGGGCGCACTTGTTCTGGTTCTAGGGCATCGGAGCCGATCCAGGTCAGGGTTCCTTTAATTGTGCCAAATTCAGAGGAAGGAAAAGAGGAAACATCTAACTCGACTTGCATCCCTTCATTGACAAAGCCAATATCTTTATTTTGGATATAAACTTCAGCAATCAAGGCCTCATTAGGCACTATTGAGAGCAGGCGCTCTGTGGCTTGGGCCACATATCCCGTACCGGCTTGCAAATCAAAGACGACCCCACTAACGGGCGCTCGTAATTCTTGGTAACCCAGGGCTTGCTGGGCTTTGATCAGTTCTCCTTCCACTTCCGCCAATCGTTTTTTGGTCTCAATTTTGGCGCGGGCTAGTTGGGAGTCGATCTCAGCAACCCGGCGCTGGTTATCGGCGACCCTAGTTAAAATATCTTTGGCAGAAATGGCGATCGCATTGGATAAGGCTTCTTGAGATTGGGCTTGTTCCACCCGCAACCGTTGTTCCTCAAGTTGGAGCTGTTCGAGTTCCCCTTCCCTAGCCAACAACTCGTCTTGATAGCGCAAGACTTCCTGTTCTTGGCGATCGTACTGGAGTTGGGAGAGCGCCCCTTCTTCCACTACGGGACGAATGCGGTCTAGGGTATTCTCATTAATGGCTAGGGTTTCTTTGGTTTTATCTATCCGAGGGGCGATCGCCATGGCTTGGCGTTGGATCAGATTAATCTGTTTCTCCAACTCAGCAATTTTCAGCCGAGCCGCTTCTACCCTAGATTGGTATTCAGCGCGGGACGCACTCAGTAACCTATCTTGGGTGATGCGAACATCGCCCTCAACGGATTGATTGGGGTTATAGCCATCGAGTTGGGCATTGAAGTATTCATTTTCCGCCAATAGGGTTTGGCGCAAACGAGCTAAGGAAGCCAGCTCTGGGGGGCCGCCTTGGACATCTCCCCCAGAGAGGATGCGATCGTAAATATTTAATTCTTCTTTCAGAGTAACTTGTTGCTTAGTCAGGGATTCAATATCAGCTTGCGGAGTAGTGGGGTCAAAGGTAATTAACAGCTCCCCTTGTTGTACCACATCCCCATCTTTAACCAAGATTTCCCGCACCATGCCACTGGTGGGAGATTTCACTTCATTGACCGATCCTTGGGGTTTGAGTTGTCCTTGAGCAGGAACCGCCTGTTCAATTTTGGCGATCGCCGCCCAAGCAATTCCCGAAGACGTAATCAACAGGATCAGCCACACCAGGATTTGAGACCAAATCACCGGCCGTTCTAGCAATATCGGCTGTTCGACATAAGTTTCCGTGTATCTGGCTTGTGCTTTCATTTGAGTAATGAGTAATGGGTATGGATACAGTAGAATCAATTTTTAATTTTTAATTTTTAATTTTTAATTGATCTACAACTCAGAGTCCTGTTGCTCAAATAGACAGTAATACCGTCCTTTAAGAGCCATGAGTTCATCATGGGTTCCCTGTTCTACAACGGAACCTTGATCCATCATAATAATCACATCAGCATTCCGCACCGTAGTTAAGCGGTGGGTAATAAAGAAAACGGTTTCTCCTCTGAACGTTTGGGCTAAATTTTGGCACACTTGCCGCTCACTGTCATAGTCTAGAGCAGAAGTGGCTTCATCCAGGATCAGTAAGCGAGGTCTTTGCAGGACGGTACGGGCGATGGCGATCCGTTGTCGTTGTCCTCCCGATAAATTGGCTCCCCGCTCGCCCACCACCGTGTTATAGCCTTGGGGCAAGGACATAATAAACTCATGAGCTACAGCCACTTTTGCCGCTTCGATAATTTCCTGCTCTGTAGCATCAGGATTAGCTAAAGCAATATTCTCTTGTACCGAACCATTAAACAACAGGGTATCTTGCAGAACCACCCCAATTTGCCGACGCAAGGAATACAATTCTACCTTACTCACATCTAACTGGTCTACCAAGATACGCCCTGAACCCGGTTCATATAGCCGTTGTAACAGTTTCATCAATGTGGATTTACCGGAACCACTTTGGCCGACAATGCCCACAAACCTACCCTGGGGAAATTCTAGATTCACATTCATCAGTTGCCAGGTATTCGCACTAGCAAAGCGGAAGGACACATCCTCATACTTGACATGGCCATGGATGGGAGGCATGGAAATATTGGAGCGGTTGGCTTCATCAGCTTCGGGTTCGGCATCAAGAACATCAGAGAGTCGTTCAATGGATAACCCGGTTTCCTGGAAGCTTTGCCACAGTTGAATCAGGCGCAAGAGGGGCGAAGTGGTATAACCGGCAATAATCCGAAAAGCAATCAACTGTCCCAGAGTAAAGGGGTTATCGGTTGCCGCCGTTGTCAGTACCATTTGCGCCCCAAACCAGAGAATCAACAACCCAGAGAGCTTATTGAGGAATCCACTAATGGAACCGGCGGTACTGAAGGTGAGAACCGAGCGAAAGCCCGATTTAATGTATTTGGCGTAGCGTTCTTGCCATTGCCAACGGGATTTTAGCTCAATATTTTGGGCTTTAACGGTTTGAATTCCCGATAGCACTTCCACCAGATAGGATTGCACATCGGCGTAGCGTTCGGCTTTATGGCGCAGTTGGCGGCGGACAATGGGGGAAGCGACGATGGTGACTAGGGCAAACAGGGGAACGGTCGCTAGGGCAACTAGGGAGAGTTGCCAACTGTAGACAAACATCACCGCGATATAGACTACGGAAAAGACGGCATCGAGGACGACGGTGAGGGCGGTTCCGGTGAGAAATTGACGAATATTTTCTAACTCGTTAATCCGGCCGGCCAGTTCTCCGACTCGTCGGCGATCGAAGTATTCTAGGGGTAGCCTGAGTAGGTGAGCAATAACTTCTGAACCGAGTCCTAGGTCAATGCGATTGGTGGTATCGACAAAGAGATAGGTTCTTAGAAGGGTGAGGATGGCTTCAAAGATGGCCACCCCTAGGAGAAAGAGTCCTAAAATATCCAGGGTATCAATGCTGCGTTGCACCAGCACTTTATCGATGATCACCTGGGTGATTAGGGGGTTAGCCAAGCCAAAGAGCTGAACGACGAAGGAGGCGATAAAGACTTGGATGAGGATGCCCCGATATTTAATGAGGGCAGGGACAAACCAATTGAGACCAAATTTTTCTCGTTGTCGGTCTGGGGGGGATTGGAGCAGTAAGACTTGTCCTTGGACTACGCCCCATTCTTCGGCAAAGTCAGCGACTCTTCTGCGGGCGATGCCTTTTTCGGGCACTGCCATGACGATTTCTCGCTCGCTGATCCGATAGAGGATGGCAAAGCTTTGCCCCCAGGGAATCATGGCGGGGCCTTTGATGCGGTTGATGGAGGTGGCGGGCAGTTGCACCATTTGGGCTTGTAGTCCCATCATTTCGGCGATCGCCCCACAAGCGTTTATCGAGATTTGGCCGACGCTCCGCAGTTGGTTTTCCAGTATTTTGCGAATCACATCCCGACGGAAGGAGCAGCCCATAAACTGGCTTAACATTTTAAAGCAAGCCATGGGGGCATCGAGTTCTCCTTTGCCGCGCACAAAGGGGTAGGTGATGCGATCGCCACTGGTTTCTTCTAATTCTGGGATATTTTCTGGGGCACGGCTGATATCGAGAGCCGAGTCTTCTTCCTCTAACCGTTTTCTGGGGGATAGGGTACTAATGGGGGCTTTTTTAACCGTGGGCTTGACGGTCGCTGGTGTAGAGGTTTGGGCTTCAGGAGTGAGGGTCTCTTCTGTCTCGTTAAATACGGAAACGCCGAGTAACCTGGCTCCCCATCTGCCTTTAATGGGCAGTCTTTGGTTAGGGTTTTCTGCCAGGTCATCCAGAGGAATATAGGAACCGGCGGTAAAGTCTCCTACTGTTCCACTACTGACGAGCCAGAGGCGCGAGGGGTTAAGGGTATTAATCAAATCCCTGACTTGCAGGTTGCCAGAAGGTAGGTTAACGGCGGTCGCATTGGCGATCGCCTTAAACGTCAGTTCTTTTAGGTCTGCACTACCATCGGCTCGCCTTCCCAGTTCTACACTGAGCAGTTCAAAAATTTCACTCATGGAAATTTGCTGCCAGAGCTGCTCCCTAAATTGGGGTTCGCGATCGATTAAACGCAGGAACTCTTGAGAGTCCAAAGTGATACAAATAACTTCCGTAGAAGCTAGGGCTGTTTCACATCCACTCTGACGCAACAAACTGGCCCATCCCATCACCTCGCCCGGTTCAGCTCGTTTTAGGCTTACAGTGGTTTGTCGCCGTTGGTCATAGCCTAAAATCCGCACTTGACCTTCATAGAGAATGGAGACTTGGGCGGGTACTTTTTCCCGAATGATAATCGGTTGCCCGATCGCATAGCGCAGCAGTTTACACCCAGAGGTGAGTTGCTCTAGGGTATGGGGATTAAGCTGATCGAAGGGCGTTATTTTAGCTAAAAATCCTTGGATTTGAGAAGGGGAGACAGCTTGAGTCATATCAATTAAAAATTAGAAATTAGAAATTAAAAAACTTAGATTCGGTAAGATTGAGGGCTGTTGCCCCAGGGGGGAAGCATCGGGTAGATGATCTTTAGTTTTCATCGGTTGTCTTGTTCCTCGGATGACCAGAGGGAGCGAATGGGCCCTAGTTTTTGGACTTCTTCTCGCATCCAAAGTTCAAATAATTCATCAATAAGCTGTCGTCTCATGGCATCATCAAATTTGGCAGGAAGAAATTTTTCCAATCGGACAATAACATACCATTCTCCTAAATTACGGGGCGGCCAGAGCTGACCCGGTTGGGAAATTGAGAGCAGTTTGGCTAGGATTGGGTGAGGGGTGGAAACTGAGACCGGCCCTAAAACGCCTCCGGTATGAGCTTCCGGCCCTTGGGAGTATTCACGAGCGAGATCGGCAAAACTGGCTTCTTCTTCTTGAATGCGAAAGTAGATTTCTTGGGATAATCCTAGGTCTTTGGTGCGAATCAGGGAATAGACGACTTGATCGAGGTGAGTTTTGCGACTGAGAAAGTAGGATTCTACTTTGTTTCCCCACTTAGCTTGTTTAAATTTTTCGATCAGCAAGGGACGAACGGCAATTTCTTGGAATTGTTCGGCGCTCATCCCTTGGTTCTCTAGCCAGGTAGCTTTGGCTTCTGGGGTAGTAAACTGAAGTTGGTTGTGGACGGATTTGAGGGCTGCCTCAATTTCTTCGGGAGTGCAAGAGTAATCGGCGATCGCCCCATCAATCACTAATCCCCGTACCACATGGGGCATTAATTGATAGCGGGTGAGTAATTTTAAAATTTCGTCTGTCTGAATGACTCGGTTGCCGACTTGTAGGATTTCTACCATGGGTTCTCATCGATAAGCGATCGCAGTTAGTTGAGTTTGAACGGTTTCCTTGCCTCTCCCTCCTGTAACGAGGACAGTTTCCGCAAGCGGACATGAGCCGGTTCAGGGAAGGGGAGACCCTTTAGTTTTTTTTAATGATACAGACTTCCAAAATAGGATAGCATCCTGATCGCGATTCAGCGCGAATTTGGGCATGGAGATGGGGGAATGGGGGAATGGGGAAGACACTCCAGACATGAGGAGATGAGAGCGGATATGTTTTATCATGGTTTACTAGAGTCAGATTCAATTTAGAATCCACTGTGGATTGACTCATTCCAGATTATGGCGATATTGGGGTAGGTGTGGCGATCGCCTTCCTCTAAAGAAGCTCCCTCACCCAAGCCCGAAATGCTTTCATGGTTTTATTCCTGCCTTCAACTTTACTCCGTTGCAGATATTCAGGAATAATTTGGGTTAAAGCAAGTCCAGGAAAATGAGGACTTTCATCAGCTTGAATATAAACACCATTTTGTAGCACATTGATTTCTAAACTTGTACCGTTAAAGCGCCAAAGTTCCCCAACTCCCAAGGCTTCATAATTGTTAAACCGAGTCCGAGAGGTAATATCAATTTCAATGGCTAAATCTGGGGGCGGGTCTATACTTAAATCAATTCGCTTCTGACCGCGAACTGATGCCTCATTTTCGATATAGAAACAATCATCAGCTTCAAGTCCCTGATTCATCCGTTTACTTTTAAATGTCGTGGAACCCAGACTCCGAAATTCAATATCCCATTCTTCCAAAATTGCCTTTACAAAGTCGGCAATCATTACTTTATCGTCCTCGTGTTCTGGTAAGGGTGTCATAATTTCTAATATTCCTTGACTGTAATTAATCCGAGACCCGCGTTTTTCTCCCAAATTCTCTAGCAAGTCTTCGTACATCTGCCAACTCATATCTTTCATCAAGAGTTGATGACCGGGAGGAATGACTAATTGTTCAAGAGTTACTTGCATAGTGTTGACCTTTCCATAGGTTGATTATTAGAATGCTACAATAACGTTCTGGGTGACAATTGCCTCGGCATTACCCGCGATCGCCAACTCAATCAAATGATTATCGGCTTCATCCCGCAAGTTTGGCCGCCATAAGTAATAAGTAATAAGTAATAAGTAAGAGTTTAACCCGTTTTTCCCTTTTCATGTCCGCTTGCGGAAACGATATCTCCACATGGGCGTACCTCATTACTGCTAGACATAAGCCAATGATAGCATATACACCATCATTGGAGAGGGGGGTATGGCGACTCCCTGAATATCTCTGATGCCTTAGCACGATAAGCGATCGCACATCCGACAATTCGATTGCTACCATTGAGGTAACAGGGTGTTAACTGACAGGATACAGGCGATCGCTATGACAGAAACCGTTGTGGCTCGAAAAGTTAAGTTGGCCGATTTAAAAGAACAGTTTAACCTTCAATATACAGATGATGAGTCCGTTTTTTCAGAATGGCAAGAATCATTGCCTCCTCTAGATGAAGCTGAACGACAGGCTCTCGATCGGGTTAAACGCAACTATCTGTATTTGCTCGAATATCCAGTGATGGAAAGTATTGTCAAAATGGTGGTGCTTTCACCCCTTTTGAAAGTATTGAGAACAGAAACATCGGCGAATGAAATCTATTATATTCGATCCAATTTGTTTTCATTATTGAATCAGGGTAACGACTTATATCGGGTGTTGCAAGTGTTGAAGCGGTTAGGTCAGTTGGCGATCGCTCTTTCGTAACTGTTCATTCTGAGATAGTCAATCTCTTTGATCATCGATAAACCGCCCAATCATGGATTTTGGGATCTACTTCTAATACGACACGCCATTTCATAGGGTTTGACTCTCAAACTTAATCCTGGGGATATTTTACCGCGATCGCAACGACAACCCCCGGTTGGAGAGTAAAAGTTTGTGTTCAAGTATTATTTATACCCTTTAAGCGCTTGCTCTATCAAAAATTTCGCAGCGTTTAATCCCATTTTTGCACCACTCACCATATGTCCATGTCCTTGAGGGAAAAGCCCAAAAACATTCAATCCCATTTTTGTGATTTGAATACCAGTTTTGAGCCTCTCTAATATTCTCCGTTCTGGTACATAAATCCAATCCCAATAATCGTCTAGATCTCGATAACCTACTTCCTGCACCGCTAATTCAGGAGTTTCTCCCCAACTATAGATCAGGAAACGATTCTCCATAATAGGACAGCCTAACTCCTGCAAATGTGGATACATGACATAAACTTGTATATTCCCATCCCGTAATTGTACATTCTGATCCCATAAAGGTGGCAATTTAAGTAGAATTGCAGGATGGGGTATCATATTTCTGGAAGATATTGCCAAAAACTATCATCGCAGTAAGTCCCATGTGAAGAATAGTGCTTCTGAGTTATGGCAGCTCTTATCTAAGATTGTGGAAGAAGAGGTTAAACAATCTAATGTGCGATCGATTTTAGAAAGAAAGGCATTATCAGGCATTTATAATAATCATGGTTCGCAGATTGTAGGTTATATTAATAGTCCTATCAATATTTGTGGGGAAAAATACCACGATCTAGACTCCAATAAAGAGGATGTGACTCCTTTAGAACCCTTCATTGACCTAACTGAAGCCCCGGAATTAACCTACTTTTACAACAGAGTGTCCGAATGTTCTCTCCTCAAACAATGGATGATTGAGGAAAAAGCTCGCTTAGTAACCCTTTATGGTTTAAGTGGAATTGGGAAAAGTGCGATCGCCCTCAAGGTTATTGAGGAGATCAAAACTGACTTTGATTATATTATCTGGCAAAATTTAACCCCGGAGACTACCTTATCTGAATTAAAAATAAAACTTAAACAATTTTTCTGGCGATCGCAAACTACTACATTTTCTCAAGTGATGGAATATTTGCGTGCGTTTCGTTGTTTGATCGTTCTTGATGACGTGCAAAATATTTTTCAAAAGGGTCAACTTGCTGGTGAATATTTAACAGAAAGTCAAGACTATAGTGGATTTTTTAAACAAATTGCTAGGACATCTCATCAAAGTTGTTTACTCCTTATCAGCAAAGAAAAACCTAGAGAACTGTCTATGTTAGAACGAGAAGGACGTTCAACTCACGCATTACCTCTCAAAGGGTTAGACTCTCAAGCTGAGGAATTATTAAGACAACACAGGTTAGAGGATCAAGAGTATTGGTCTGAGTTAATTGAGCTGTACCAAGGTCATCCTTCCTGGTTAAATATCATTTCATCTACGATACTGGAGTTATTTGGCGGTAGGGTGTCTTTGTTTCTCAAAAATCAAAATCCAGTCTTTTTGGGTGATTTAGAGCCTATGCTGCAATCTGACTTAGACCGGTTATCACCATTAGAAAAAAAAGTGATCTTTTGGATGGCAGATCAAGAAGAAGCTATGGATGTTGCTCAAGATTATGATGATAATGCTTTTTCTCGGTCTGAGTTATGGCAATCTGTGCAATCTTTAGTGCGTCGAGGTTTAGTAGAAGAAGAAATACAAGAAGCGAAAGTTATTTTCAAGGCTAATCCAATATTTAAACCCTATATAAACGTGCGGTAATTCGTAGCCTATCATTGTAGGGTGGGCAAGAAAGAGTTATAAAATTGGATACAATTACCCTCTTTTCCTGCCCACCCCTACCCCCTACAAAAACAGCTATTCAGAGACTAAAGTCTGAACCCAATCCCTAAAAATTTGCAAGGCTTGACTACTTCCATAAGCTTCACTTTGCTGGACAGATTGATTGACCCATTCAATGATGGGAAAATTGGGAAAAGTAGGACTTTGATTTGATGTCACATACTTTCCATTTTGTAAGACTTTAATTTCTAATTCATTTTCAGAATGGAAAAGCGGCTTTTTTACGCAACTGGCCCTATGTGTATTCCCTGGCTGTGGATTCGGAATTGGCGGGCAAATTTGCGATTAAACCGATGATGCATACCCCCGGAAATAACGGTGGCGCTTGTCTGGGGGGGTGGGGTTTGGGCATTTCTCAGTCGTCTCAACATGCCGATGAAGCTTGGCAAGTAATTGAGTATTTTAACCAGCCAGATGTACAGCGCCAATATTTTCAGGAAACCGGATATGTCCCCGCCAGGCGATCGCTCTTTTATGATGGTCAATTAATTACCGAATCTAATTATCTACCCCGGTTGCTTCCGGTTCTCGATAACTCCGTTCTGCGTCCTCCCATTCCCCAATATGCCCAAGCTTCTGACATTCTGCAACGCTATCTGAGTGCCGCCTTAACCGGTCGAGAAACGCCCCAGAGAGCCATGGAAATGGCAGCAAAAGAAACTCGCGCCCTCTTGCTCAGAGGGAAAATATCGCAATGAGTCGAGAAGTTGTGCCCTCATCCCCTAACCCCTTCTCCCACAGGAGAAGAGGCGCAAAAGAAAGCGGGTAGGGTGGGCAGGAGAATCAGCACTATCAGCCTTACAAAATTGTTAAATAAGTATCTATTGAATCGTCGGGCAACAGCTTCAACTTCTGATTCTTTAAATCTAACTCTATCCCCAATGTTTCCAAAGGAACCACCCCAATTAACGGCTCCCTGCCTCCGGGTAATTCCAAACATTCAAACGTCCCCTCACGCCCCATGATACAAATAGATGCATCACGAAAGATTCGTGCTTTACTTAATCCCGTGGCTGTGGCGACATTCACTTCCTTGAGCAATTCCAATCCTAAAGTGGCAATCACATCTGAAGGTAAACATAATAACGTAGCTCCCGTATCCACGAGAACCTCCGTCAGTGTCATCGAGCGCACTTCTTCTGGAGTAATATACCCTCGCGTTGCCGCAGACTGATCGGCGCGATTGGCTACTTTTAAGGTCGTTTCAATTTTCCCCATGGGGGTTTTAGTGGATGGATTCATAACGTTTTCTCTCTTACACTACCTTAATGATGACTACTGAGTGGGCATAAAAATTAGTCATATTATTCAACTTTAACAAAAATAGCCTGCCCCCCCTAGGATAAAATCGATGAAAGCAACCACAGAAATCATGACCCCGAGTAATAGTTTTGGGTATTCGTCTGGAGAATATTCAGATGACTCGAAAGAATAGCAAGAAATCGGTGGAAGGAACGGTTTATTGGGTGGAAGATTTGGGTAAAGAATGGTTGCTGAGTGTGCGTATTGCGGGATCGGATAAAACCCTGCGATCGCTCATTCCAGGCGATCGACCGTTTTCTACGGAGCGAGTTAGGTTAAGATTACCCCAAAGAGTTATGCATTGGTTTGATGTGGACAATAGAGATCGCCTATCTTAACCTCCGTTGCTCAAAATCTTGTGAATCATTCCACTGGTAGAGGTGGCTACTTCCATCTGAATCAGTTCTAGACGACAACCACAGGCTCTAACGGCTGGCATTTCCGGTAAGGTTTCCGGGGTATAGTCTCCTCCTTTGGCATAGATATCGGGTTGGAGGGTTTCAATCAGGGGAATAGCGGTCAAAGAGTCAAAAATGACAACTGCATCGACGGGTTTTAAGCCCATCACCAGTTCTGCCCGTTGGGCTTCCGGTACGATGGGGCGATCGGGTTTAAGATTACGGACAGAGCGATCGCTATTAATGCCGACGATCAGCGATCGCCCTAACCCTTTTGCCTGTTGTAAATAGCGTAAATGACCAATATGCAGTAAGTCAAAGCAGCCATTTGTCAGTACCAATGGCCGCCATTTTTCAGCGTTTTCTGTAATTTGGGTTTGAAGTTCCTGAAGGGTATAGTGCATTTCTAAATAAAAAATAAACAGTTGCCCTCATCCCCCAACCCCTTCTCCCACGGGAGCAGGGGCAAAGTCCCTCTCCTCTGGGAGAGGGATATAGGGAGAGAGCTATACATCACTTATCTTCTCAACCACCAATGTAGACCCCAGCCGATCGCAAAGCCTAATCCTCCAAACCTCACCGCTTGCCAAAAGGGTTCTTTTACAGTTAACCACGAAAGCAGACGGCTTTCTAGCTCCACTTCTAAAACGGCCAGTTGTTGCTTAATTTGCTTAAGTTCCGTTTGCAGTTGTCCTAAGCGTTCCTGAAGATGCTGTTGTTGCTGCTGTCCTTCCTTAACTTGGGTATACCGTTGTTTGAGACTCGATACACTATCTTCTAAGTCCATCAAGCTCTGTTCCCAGTTAGGTTGGGGATCGTTGTCAGAGGAGGGGGAGCGATCGGCCATAGGGGAACTAGGAAAACCCTCTTTCGGTTAAAATCAAGAACAACGGTATTTTATCAAGATTATCTGCCCTTATGTCTAATCTTTCCACAGTAGATACCCCGATCGCCGATCGCCTCTCAGATCTCAGCACCTTAGAGATCGCCCAAATTCTAGCGCAACGGTTGGCCATTTCTTCAGCCGATTGGCATAAACTCAAGTCTAACCGTACAGCCAGGGCCCAAGAACAGGCGATCGCCGCTCTTATTTTCCTATTAAAAAACCAAAAAGAAGAAGCGCTTCCTAGACTGCAACAAGCCACCGGTTGGCTCGATCGCTCCATCAGCGCTCCTCCTTGTCCAGATCATCACTAAATTAATTATCGCCAACTTTTGCACAGTCGCAGTTCCCGGTCTTCCGGAGACCACTGCACTTGATCGAAAATCTGGTGGAGAATAAACAAACCCCGTCCACATTCGGCTTCATGTTCCGGAAGATTAGCCGAGTCTATAGGGATACAGGAACACTCATTCCTGTTTTGATCCGTACTTTGACAGCCTTGATCGGAAATTACCCACCAATGATGGCCTTCCGATACCGAAAACCGCACATAAACTTGTTTCCCTGGATCGAGATTATTACCATGTTTAGCCGCATTTACCAGAGCTTCTTGTAGTCCGAGTCTAACCTGTTCTTGCCAGTCAGGAGGCACATGGGAAGGGATGTGAGTGAGGAGTAGATCGAGAATGGGACACAGGTATAAAGTAGACGCAAAACTAATGGTATTCCATTGTTTGCGTACTGGACGAGGTGAAATAGCAATCACAACTTCAAATCCTTAATCATTACAAGGGGACAGTATCTGAGGGTTTCAAATCAAGATTTGAAAACCAGACGATCTGAGTGTAAATGGCGTTAACGTCAACCTAATCTTCACGATTCATAAGAAATTAAAAGTTTTTGCTGTATTAAAACAATTTTTGGTCGGGGCAATTGCTCAGGGTTTAATTTACACTTGAGTTTTCCATTTGCTTCACCTCAATAGGGAGTAATATGGGGTTAACAATTGCTTCAGAAAAGATGAAATAAAGTTTTTCTATTACCTGATTATATCAAAACTGTCCTTAAAAAACATCCGTGTAACAGATATATCCTGTTTTCTGCAAGAATCAGGAACAGACTCTCCTGGCCAGTTATACTAAGATTAGGGATTTTTTTCCTTACTTAATCCTGGTCTCGATAATTATCCACGAATGGCTTGTTCAGTCAGTGCATCTCACTCAGTCCAACTTAAATAAGTGGTTATGCTTGACAGGTATGTTCTCAATATCACTTTAATTCTTACGTTTTTTCTTTCCAGGGAATCTCTAATATGATTTCATCCACCCTTGTTCCTCCCTCTGTCAATCTTGAGTCGGTTAGACTCGAAATCCGAGCATTACAGCCCGAACTGGTTAAATGGCGAAGACAAATTCATCAATATCCTGAACTCGGTTTTGAAGAGCATTTAACCTCAGCATTGGTCTCGAAACTGCTGACTCAATGGGGAATTGAGCATCAGACTGGGATTGCTGGAACCGGTATTGTCGCCACCATTAGCGGCCAAACCCCTGGCCCCGTTTTAGCCATTCGCGCTGATATGGATGCCCTACCCATTAATGAACTCAATCAAGTCCCGTATCGATCGCAACATGAGGGTAAAATGCACGCCTGCGGCCATGACGGGCACACGGCGATCGCCCTAGGAACCGCCCGCTATTTAGCCCAACACCAGCGAAACTTTTCCGGAACCCTAAAAATCATTTTCCAGCCCGCAGAGGAAGGGCCAGGGGGCGCTAAACCGATGATCGAAGCTGGGGTGCTAAAAAATCCCGATGTAGATGCCCTCATCGGTTTACATCTGTGGAACTCTCTACCCATGGGCAAAGTTGCCGTTCGCAGCGGCCCCTTTATGGCCGCCGTCGAATCCTTCAAACTCCTGATTATGGGCAAAGGCGGCCATGGAGCTATGCCTCATCAAACCATAGATTCAATTATCGTCAGCGCTCAAATTGTCAATGGCCTGCAAACGATTGTCTCCCGCAATGTCGATCCTTTAAAATCAGCCGTCGTTACCCTCGGCGAACTCCATGCCGGAACTCGCCATAATGTGATTGCCGATACCGCCAAACTTAGTGGAACCGTTCGCTATTACGATCGCCAATTGCAAGGCTATCTACAACAGCGCATCGAGCAAACCATAGCCGGAATCTGTCAGATCCATGGAGCCACCTACGATCTCAACTATTGGCGACAATATCCCGCCGTAATCAACGATCGCCGCATCGCCAACTTTGTATATTCTGTCGCTCAAGAAGTCGTCGAAACCTCCGATCAACTCCTACCCGACTATCAAACCCTAGCGGCCGAAGATGTCGCCTTCTTCCTAGAAGAAGTTCCTGGATGCTACTTCTTCCTCGGTTCAGCCAACCCAGAACGAGATCTCGCCTATCCCCATCACCATCCCCGCTTTGACTTTGACGAAATTGTATTACAGATGGGGGTAGAACTGTTTGTGCGCTGCGCCGAGGAATTTGGCAGGCGTTATCCGCTCTAGTGGGATGGGGGGATGGGAAGATGGGGAGATGGGGGATGGCACTATACCTGTTCCCTATTCTCCCTTCCCAAAAATCAGTAAGATAAGCGAACCTGGAAAGATTGATCCTCTTCAGACAGCGCCTCTAGAGCAGCAATAGCTAACGGCCCTTTTGCCCACAACTCGACCCGTCTTTGATCTCCTTGATAGCTCAGATCCAAAATTAACACCTCTGGGGGAGAATAAGGCAACTTTTCTGCCCATTCAATAGCGACAATACCCAAGGGCACTTCTACCCCTTCCCAATATAATTCTGGATTGAGGCTAGGCACTTGGGCAGGGCTGAGGCGATAGAGATCGAAATGGTAGAGGGGTACTCTGCCATCAGCATATTCATTAATCAGGGTAAAGGTGGGGCTATCAATCAGATCCTCAATCCCCAATCCCTTGCCGAGTCCCTGAATCAATGTTGTTTTACCCGTACCCAAATCCCCATTGAGGAGGACTACGCTTCCAGGGGCGAGAATTTGACCGAGTTTAATCCCCAATTCGTCGGTTGCTTTTGCATCGGGTAGGTCAAGAGAAAGATGCATGGTTAAAAAATAATTGAAAGAATGGAGTTAACGGCGACGCTGTTGCAGTTGTCGATAAACCGCTTTTAAGGGCACACCATGATAAGAAAGGGCCACCAAAGTGTGATAGAACAAATCTGCCACTTCTGAAGCAATGGACTCTGGATCGTCATCCTTACAGGCCATAACCACTTCGGCCATTTCTTCACCCACTTTCTTTAAGATCTTGTTGTCTCCATCGGCCAATAATTTACAAGTGTAGGATTCTGGTGTAGGATGATCGCGGCGATCGCAAATTACCTCATAGACTTGAGAGAGCATATCGGCAGGGGGGGCAGCAATGGTTCCTTCCACCTGATGAAAACAACTGCGCTCTCCAGTATGACAAGCAATATCACCGATTTGTTCGACTCCAATGAGCAGAGCATCGCTATCACAATCATAACGAAGCGATCGCACCTTCTGGAGATGGCCGGAGGTTTCCCCCTTATGCCACAACTGGGAACGGGAGCGACTCCAAAACCAGGTTTCCCCCGTCTCTAGGGTTTTTTGTAGCGATTCTTGATTCATCCAAGCCATCATTAACACCGTGCCATCGAGAGCATCTTGAACAATGGCAGGGACTAATCCTCGATCGTTATACTGAATGCGATCGACAGGAATCGCTTGGGACGGAAAAGACTCAACAGACATAAAAATTAACCAATTTCCCCAACAAACAACAGATCGCTTGCAGAGATTGAAAACCTTGTAAGCATCCTTACCCAATATTACCCCTTCTGCAACGGAGGAAGTAACGAAGGGACTAACTTTTAGTGTAATCTAACCCTTATTGCTAAAAAACAACTTAAGCGTTTAACCCAAAATCATCCGTATTTTTGCCAAGGAGATCGCCTTGACTGCAACCACACTAAACACCACCAAATCCCAAGAAATCTTTACCGCCGCCCAAACCCTCATGCCTGGAGGCGTAAGCTCTCCGGTGCGGGCTTTTAAATCCGTTGGCGGCCAACCCATCGTTTTTGACCGGGTAAATGGAGCCTATATCTGGGATGTTGATGGCAACCAATATATCGATTATGTAGGCACTTGGGGCCCCGCCATTTGCGGTCATGCCCACCCAGATGTCATTAAAGCGCTGCACGAATCCCTAGAAAAAGGAACCAGCTTTGGCGCTCCCTGTGCCCAAGAAAACATCCTTGCGGAAATGGTCATTAATGCCGTTCCCAGCATTGAAATGGTTCGGTTTGTCAACTCTGGAACCGAAGCCTGTATGTCCGTCCTCCGACTGATGCGAGCCTTCACTGGACGGGAAAAAATTATTAAATTTGAAGGCTGCTACCATGGCCATGCTGATATGTTCCTGGTGAAAGCCGGTTCTGGAGTCGCTACCCTAGGCCTGCCCGACTCTCCTGGAGTGCCTAAATCCACCACCGCCAATACCCTCACTGCCCCCTACAATGACCTAGAAGCGGTGAAAGCCCTCTTTAATGAAAATCCAGACCAAATTGCCGGAGTCATCCTAGAGCCGGTTGTTGGGAACTCTGGCTTTATTCCCCCTGATGCCGGATTTTTAGAAGGATTGCGCCTGCTGACCCAAGAACATGGGGCCCTGCTGGTGTTTGATGAAGTGATGACCGGATTTCGGATTGCCTACGGTGGAGCGCAAGAGAAATTTGGAGTGACTCCCGATTTGACCACCTTGGGTAAAGTGATTGGTGGGGGATTGCCCGTGGGAGCCTATGGCGGTCGTAAGGATATTATGTCGTTAGTGGCTCCGGCTGGCCCCATGTACCAAGCGGGAACTCTATCGGGAAATCCCTTAGCAATGACGGCTGGGATTAAAACCCTAGAAATCTTGAACAAGGATGGTCAGTATGAATATTTGGAGAAGATTACCAAAAAACTAATTGATGGCTTGCTCTCTATTGCCAAAGAAACTGGCCATGAGGCTTGTGGCGGCTCCATTAGTGCTATGTTTGGCTTCTTCTTTACGGCTGGCCCAGTTCATAATTTTGGCGATGCTAAACAGTCGGATACGGCTAAGTTTGGCCGCTTCCATCGGGGTATGTTGGAGCAGGGGATTTATCTGGCTCCTTCTCAGTTTGAGGCTGGATTTACGTCTTTGGCCCATACAGAGGCAGATATTGAGAAAACCTTAGAAGCAGCTCGTAAAGTGATGAGTTCTCTTTAGGGGTTGCATGATGTTGTGGTAGGGGCAGGTTTGAAACCTGCCCCTATTACAATACTGTTTTATAGCTTTCTTGTTACCTCTTTAGCTAGTGTCCTTACGCTTTTTTTCCGTTCTCGGTAATACGCCTCGACTGCTGCGTTTAGTTTGGTCTGCTAGTCCCCTCTGGTTGTCCTTATCTTTGCTGACTACTCTGAGTGCTTCTATATTGCCAGCCGTACAGCTTTATCTAGGTAAGCTGATTATCGATCTCATCATTAATGCGATTGAACAGCCGAGTTCCCAATGGTCTCCTATCTTTATCTTGGTTTTTGCGGTCTTTGCTTTACATCTGTTGAGTGATAGTCTGAAGTCATTATCGAGCTATACGGATCAAATTTTAGGCGATCGCTTCAATCTCTATGCCAGTCAGCTCCTGCTCAAGCAAGCGGTTTACCTGGATTTAGCCCATTATGAACTACCTGAATTTTACGATCTCTTAAGTCGGGCCCAACAAAGCGGTAGCACCTATCCAGTGCGTGCCCTCATCTATTTCACTACTTTTCTGGGCCAAACCCTGAAATTATTGACTCTATTGGGCCTAATCATCAGTTTTAGTCCCCTGGCCACGATCATATTAGTGCTGAGTTCCTTTCCCGCATTTATGATTAGTGTACAATTTTCGGGGAGGCGGTTTAAGATTCTTCGCAAACAAACTCAAAATGGGCGGTTTGCTGATTATTTACAGCGTATTTTAACCCATCAAGATTTCGTCAAAGAAATTCGTCTGTTTAATTTAAGCGATCACTTGTTAGAAAAATGGCGACAGATTCGTTGGGAGTTTAATACGGAAGCGGAAGAAATGTCCCGTCAGCAAGTTTTTGCGATGATTAGTTCTAATCTAATTTCTAAAGTTGGATTTTATTTTACCTATGTTTGGATTGTTATAGCCACCCTCAGTAGTGAAATTACCCTAGGTTCTTTAACGATGTATTCGGGGGCGTTCCGTCAATCACAAACTGCCATTCAAGGATTGTTAGAAGAAATTGCTAAATTGTATGAAGGGAATCTTTATGTGAGTCAATTTTTTGATTTTCTAGCCCTTAAAGCTTATGTCAAAAATCCGCCCAATCCACAACCCTTTCCCTATCCTGTCTGCCAGGGATTAACATTCAAGAATGTTAGTTTCACTTACTTAGGAGCCAGCAAACCGACTTTAAAAAATATTAATTTATCGATTGCCCCAGGGGAAAGTATTGCTTTAGTGGGTAGGAATGGAGCAGGAAAAACGACCTTGCTCAAATTATTAACTCGGTTTTATGATGTTACTTCTGGAGAAATTCTGATTGATAATATTCCGATCGCCCAATTGGATCTGAAGGAATTACGGCAGAATATTGGGGTGATTTTCCAAGATTTTGCCCGTTATCATTTGAGTGTGAGTGATAATATTGGTTTTGGAAATATTCAAGAATATGATAATCGAGATCGAATTGAGAAAGCCGGGGTTGATGCAGGGGCTGATAGTGTGATTGAAGGATTAGAAAATGGTTATGAAACTCTGTTAGGAAAAATTTTTCCAGGGGGACGTGAATTGTCGGGGGGACAATGGCAAAAAGTGGGGTTAGCGCGGGCGTTTATGACTCCAGCACAAATCCTGATTTTGGATGAGCCGACGGCTGCTTTAGATGCGATCGCCGAATATGATTTATTTCAGCGTTTCCGTAAATTAGCCGCCGGTAAAATTACGTTATTGGTCAGTCACCGATTTTCTACAGTCCGTATGGCTGATCGAATCGTTGTTATGGAAAACGGCTCCATCCAAGAAATGGGTAGCCATGAGCAACTGATGGATTTGAATGGCATGTATGCCCATATGTTCCGGCTACAATCCTCTAGTTATGAGACTTAAATCACAGTTGCATCAATCACTTTAGCATCAGCATTGAGCATTGCTTCTAAAGCGGATTTCTTTTTCACATAGGGAAAGGGTTGGTCAACTGGGGGATATCCGAGAAAGGGACAGAGTTTTTCCCACCCTTCTCCGGTAGTGATGTTCAAAACAAGCAAGGATTCTGGGCGATCGCGGAAATAGTTAAGGGTGTTATGATAATGGCAGTCATAAACATAGGCCATACGATCGCGGTTAAACTCATAGCAACCATAGACCGTACTCCGCAGAAAACGACGTAATTTCATCTCAATCTCTCGACCCATCATAGACTCATCATCAAAGGCTGGCTTATTATCATAATGCTTCTCCATAGAAACAAGCCATTCTTCCTTATCCCGGATCGTTAAAATAAACTTACTCCCTGGAAAGAGCTTATCTAACTGGGGATAAAATGCTGACACGACAATATCCGTAATCCCATCAAAATACTGGAGGAGAGAAAACTGATAATAGCCTTCCATTAATTCTCGACAAATGGTTTCATCTTTGGGATAATGAATCACTTTCAAGCCTAAAAGATGTAAGGCACTGGTTAAACTTTTGGTTCCCGTGCGACTCAAACCAATACCAAACACTTTATAGGGAGATTTCGCTGCTTCTGGAGGTTCAATCGAACCACCACCGAGTTTCACTAATTCCCATGACCATACTTTTTGGGTTTGTTGGTTAACCTCTTCATAAGTGAGTTCTCCTTGCTCAGGTAAATCGAGACATGATACGGCTCTTTGGGCAATTTCAGGAAGACTCTGAATGTAAGTATCAATTACTTCTGGTGTAGCTTCTAGGGGTACAGCTTTTTCGGTTTCTTCTAAGGCCAACTGGGCAATTTGAAAATCAAGATCCTGAGAATGTTTTGCCCAATATTGCCGAGCTGCATCGAGTTGTCGGTGATTTTGATCGGTACGGCTGCGTAATTGACGCAAGGAGAGTTTAGCATAGACATGATGATAATACTGAAAGTGGTCATGTAAAATTCTAAAGCTCTTAAAGTGTTTTTTTGCCTTCATTTGTTGTAGGGCGAAAGACCGGAGGCTAGATTCGGGTCTTAATACATATTTTTGATCGTTTTCTGGGGGTTCAAGTTGCTGCATTAATTCAATCACATCACCACGAGTAATATGGACTCCTTGATGCACATGACCGCGAAACTTATCGACCACATAACAGTCTACATAGGGGAAATGATTGCGCTGAAGAAAATCGGTCATATCTTCTAGGATTAAGCAGTCCGCATCCATGAAGACGATAAAATCAGCCTGATAGTCGATCTCTAGCATTTTTTGTACAGCCGCAGAAAAGGGCTGTATGTTTTCAATGATATGAACCTGATGGGGTTGAATATTTTTTAGAGCTAAATTTAGGGCAATTTGACTGGTACGTTCACCGATTGTCCGAAAGACTAGATCGATTTTTTTCATAGTTTTTTGATGTATGTCTTGTTCGTTAAATATCCCATTGAAAGGGTTGATTGATTGAGCTTGCTAACCGATCGAACAATGCTTGTTGTTCTGGGGATAACTCCTGTTTCCACCGTAAATCTAAGCTAATTTTATGCTGATGATGTTGATAATAGTGACGATTAACCTCAGACATATTTTTGAGAAACTTAGGATCGGACTGCCCTTGATGGCGAGTCGCCCAAAATTGAGTTCCATTATTGCCACCTAAAAGGTGATATTCAGGATTGATTGGGTTTAATATTTGGGGTTCATAGGAGATATCCAAGAAACTACAGAGTAAAGGGAGAACCTTAGATGGATTGCTGGCCAGCTCTTCATAATGAAGGATCGTCTTAGGGCCAGAAAAGTCATTAAATAACTGTTGTGCTGCTTCAATTTTGGCGATCCAGGACTGGATAATCTCTTCTAGGGGGCGATTGGGATATTTGCGCCGATAGGAATTGACCACCGCTCGACCATCCCGTTGCAGAAAAATAAAAGAACAGCTTACTCCTTCTTGCTGTAAGCGAGAAGATTGTTGACGAATCCAATCGGCCTTGGAAGTCGAGTCAATCATCAGGGTTTTGCGCGTGCTGAAAACCTGGTGAATGCGTTGAGCTAGGTGTTCGTAGAGATCTCGTTCTGAATTGAGATCGAGATTCCCCCATATGGGACAGTTGGGCCCGCAAAATTTACAAAATCGTTTCCGTGAAGGAGCGTTTTCTTGGTCAATGTATTGACTTTTGTTGCCTTCTCCACAGAAAAAACTTTGACTATGATTGCCCAGTAAAATCCCTAACAGGGTAGAACCAGAATGGCCAGTTCCCCCGATAAAACAAACTTTTTGGTTGATACGGTTGTTCAATGCGGACACTAGGGAAGGGTTCAGTAGATAAAGATTTAAGTATCGGCATCATTCTAGAGCAATTTTGGGTGAAAAGATCTGCTCTTAGCATTGGAGAGAGATTAGGGTCTAAGGATTTTGATCTGAATTCCCTCTGAAGGTTAGGCAGACTCAGGTTAAGATAGACAGAGCAAATTATAAGCAACTATGGAAGGTAAAGGTTAACCTGATGAGGAAATCCCCATTTCAGGGGTCAGGAAGTTGGTTGTTTTTCCTCACCCTGATTGCTGTATTGATGGCTTGGAACTGGCGACTGGTGTTGGCAACTGGTTTAGGGATTACGATGATGGTAGTTCTGTATCGGCTGCAATCCTGGAATTGGGAACGGCAATGGGCCCAAATGCGACGCTGGGTGACTGGGCCGAATCGTCAGTTGGCGATCGCCGTTATGGGTGGTGGTGCTGTAACTTTAGTCACCTATATGGCGATCGCGGTGTGGATAGAGGCGGAAAATGGTTGGATCGCTGCCAGCCAAATCCTGGAAGGGTTGGGCATTTTAGCGATTTTAGGGCTTTTAGTGGGGCGATCGCTCTTTTCCCAGTCTCAGAAACAAGAACTCGAACTTGACCGGGTATTAATGGACTTGACACACCCAGAACCCCTACTGCGCTTGTTAGCGGTGCGTCGGGTGAATCGACTGCTCTATACTCGCTATGGACAACAGGAGTCGGGGATGATTTTTAATGCTCTACGATTGATGCTCAGTCGGGAGTCGGAGGGGGTGGTGCGCGATGCTCTTTTGGATAGTCTGAAGGGAATGCAATCTCCTTTATCTATGGATTCTATTCCTCGTCGTCCCCTGTCTATTCCTCTCAATCTTGAGTCTAAATCTTCACCAGCAAAACCAACCTTAAAATATCCCCAGTCTCCCCAACTGCGTCGTCGTCAGTCTTTGTAAGCTGAGTATATGAACTGGTTAGAGATTAATGACAATTGGGTATTACTACCTCCTAGACCGATCGCCGTGGTTCATTTTTTGGGCGGTGCGTTTATTGGTGCAGCGCCCCATGTGACCTATCGCTGGCTCTTGGAGGCGATCGCCAACCAAGGCTATATTATCGTCACCACCCCCTTTATCAATACCTTCGATCATTATCAAATTGCGCGATCGGTTCTAGAGCAATTTAATCACACCCTCAGTGAGCTAGAACGGTTAGGAAAACTGCGACGGCGCTATTTACCCCTTTACGGTTTAGGCCATAGTATGGGTTGTAAACTGCACCTGATCATCGGTAGTTTGCCCAAAATTAATCGCGCCGGAAATATTCTAATTGCCTATAATAATTATCCTGTTAATCAATCCATTCCTCTAGGTAAAGAACTCAATCTTTCCAGCCTGTTGCAACTGGAATTTACCCCCTCTCCAGAAGACACGGAAAAGTTGATCCAAAAAGACTATCAGATCCGGCGCAATCTCTTAATTCGCTTTCAGAAAGACGACATCGATCAAAGTGGCCGGTTAATTGAAATTTTGCAAGCCAAATTTGCGAATATGATCAGCTTACAAAGGCTTCCTGGTAATCATCTAACGCCCCTCGGACAGGATATTAATTGGCAAGCCGGAGCAGAGTTTAGCCCTTTAGATGCTATGGGGCAATGGATGAAACAGGAGTTTATTTATAAGGATATTACCCGGTTGAAAGCCGAAATTTTGCGATGGTTGAATCCAGCTTTCTAAGAAACCGGGTTTCTACACAAATGTAAAGATACAAGAAATGGAAGCAGTAATGAATCAATTAAAACGACTACGGACAAAGCAAGACCTAATGTCATCTATCTTGGCACACCGTGATAGGATTAAAACTTATGGGGTCAGAAGTTTTGGTGTGTTTGGATCGTTTCAGCGTGGGGAGGCAGATGATGAGAGTGATGTGGATGTTTTCGTGGTGTTTGAGCCAGAAGAAAAAACATTTCGGAATTTTATGGATCTCTGTTTCTTTCTAGAAGATTTGTTTGGGCGCAGGGTAGATTTGGTCACACCAGAATCCCTAAGTCCTCACTTCGGCGACAAGATTCTCCAGGAGGTGGAGTATGTCTGGCTCGCCTAGGGATTATTTACTGGATACTACCTCTCAACACTTGAGCGGCAGATACAGCGCTTCGCGCGGTAATGAGGTACAGTCGGAAAAGATCTCCCTAAATCCCCCTTAAAAAGGGGGACTTTTACTGCCCCCTTTTTTAAGGGGGGTTGGGGGGATCGAAATGTACCGCATAGCAGCGAAAACTGCTGTAAAGGGTGATCGCGAAGCGCCTGGGCAGGAGTATCGCCACCCATCTCTTGTAAAAACGGTGACTCTAAGATGTCTTCACCGGTAAACACTCGCGACTCATATAACCCATCAACCAGTACCAATAGGGTGACCCGATCCTTCATGGGGTCAACGATCCAATATTCCGGGATTCCCCTGGCTTGGTATTGTGACAATTTATAACGATAATCCCGGTTAATACTTCCTGGTGAGACAACTTCTACGACTAACTGAGGTGGTGGCATGTCTAAAGTTACCGTTGAACGACTGGCTCCCTCTAGGGCCTGCACTCCCTCGTCTGATACAGCAGTTTTCGCTGCTATGGGGTACATTTTGATCCCCCTAAATCCCCCTTAAAAAGGGGGACTTTCTGATTCCCCCCCTTTTTAAGGGGGGTTGGGGGGATCTTTTTCGGCTGTACCTCATTACCGCGTAAAGTGCTGTAAGATCGACAAATCGGGAATACGCACCGTTGGCTTCGTTCCACTGACAACAACCTCCGTCTTCACTCGCAGGCAGGGTTGAGCCACACCAACCTGAGAAAAGTAGATGAGTAACGCGATCGCAATCCGTTCATTCAGGTCACTCTCTGGAGCCATCCCGACTAATTCCCCATTCTCTAATTCATACAAGATATCAGTGTCGTTATCGTAGGATAGAAACTCTTCCAGACTCATGCTCTGAAGGGGTTTTATTGCCTCAACTGCAACTGTCATCTTCTGTTAATCTCCCAGAAAATATTGCTATCCCTTAGCTTAACACCGCCTGATTTTGGTATGAGGTGGTGTAAAATCCGAAATCGTGGAAAATAAACTGTTTAATTTTTAATTTTTAATTTTTAATTGATTATGGGATTAATCATTGCGGGCGATCGCTCCGGAGTAGGGAAAACAACTATTACCTTAGCGCTCTTGGCGAGTTTGCGAGAACAAGGGGTATCGGTGCAGTCGTTTAAAGTGGGGCCCGATTATATCGATCCCATGTTTCATACTTATATCACCGATCGCCCCTGCCGCAATTTAGATCCGGTGTTAACCTCTCCAGAATGGGTGCAAACCTGTTATTTTCAGCATCGGCAAACAGCAGATTGTGCCGTGGTAGAAGGGGTGATGGGGTTGTTTGATGGCTTGCCCTACAATTGTCATCCTGGTGATCCATTTTTTGGCTCTACCGCTCATGTCGCCAAACTGCTCAATTTACCGGTGATGCTGGTTTTAGATTGCGGAAGCATGTCTAATTCTGTAGCCGCGATCGCCCATGGCTTCCAAACCTTCAATCCCAGCATACCATTAGCCGGAATTGTGCTAAATCGGGTGGTGAGCGATCGCCATCAACAATACCTGGAAGCAGCCCTAGAACCCCTCAATCTGCCCATTTTAGGCGTATTTCCTCGTCAAACTCAAATTACCATCCCAGACCGCCATCTAGGGCTAATTCCGACGGCTGAATTACCCCAGTTGAACGAGATTTTAGACCGATTAGCCCATTTAGGAAAACATCATTTTAATTGGCAAAAGTTGCAGCAACTCTTAAAAGTCCCCCTTTCCAAGGGGGATTTAGGGGGATCGAATTCCTCTCTTAGGAGGGACGTGAAAGATCCCCCCCAACCCCCCCTTAAAAAAAGGGGGGGCAGTAAAAGTCCCCCTTTGCAAGGAAACGACTGTAAGCCCAAAGTCCGATTGGCGATCGCCCAAGATCCAGCTTTTAGCTTCTACTATGCCGATAACTTAGATATCTTGCAAAACCTAGGGGTAGAACTCGTTCCCTGGAGTCCTTTAAAGGATCGCACCCTTCCCCCAGATATCGATGGACTCTACTTTGGGGGCGGATTTCCAGAAATGTTCGCTGAAGAATTAGAGGAAAATCAAAGCGCTCGCCAAGCCATCTACCAAGCCATTGTAGCCGGACTACCCACCTATGCCGAATGTGGTGGTTTAATGGTCTTGTGCCAAACTCTCACCACCTTTGAAGGCAAAACCTGGGAAATGGTCGGAATTCTACCTTCTGATGTCACCATGGAGAAAAAGTTGACCCTTGGCTATCGACAAGCCACCGTCCTCAATGATAGTCCCTTAGTACAAGCCGGTACAACCCTTCAAGGCCATGAGTTTCACCGCTCCCAACTGACTCCCCCTTTCCCTAGGGGAGAGAAAGAAACTCTTCCCTTATTTCAATTAAAAGGATACGATCGCCATACGCTTGCAGTCAGCGAAGGATGGCAAATTTATAATCTTCATGCATCCTATCTCCATTTACACTGGGGCGATCGCCCAGACATTCCTCAGCGTTTTGTAGAGAAAATGTTGGCGTTTCGGGAAAAGTTGAGGTGAATATGGCAAAAATTTATGATTGGATCGTCATTGGGGCAGGCATTACCGGGATAGCTCTAGCGTATGAACTCAGTAAGTTTGGTTGCAAGGTACTGTTGTTAGATCGAAGCACTGATGGCGAACGGGCAACTCGTTATAGTTATGGGGGAGTCTTTTGGTATGGCACTTGCGGAGCAATGGGACAATTATTCCATGAAGGCAAAGCCAGACATGGGCAATTATCCGATGAGTTAGGCATGGATACGGAGTTTCGATCGGTGGATCTGCTACTTACCGTCCATCCGGGACAAGATGTGGAACAAACCATCGCCGCTTACGAGCAGATGGACGATCCCTTTAAGATCTTAACTCCCCAAGAAGCCGGTGAAATCGAACCTTTACTGAATCCAGAGGCGATCGTTTGTGCCTTAACCTTAGAGCAAGCTCAAGTTAATCCCATTCTCCTCAATCAAGCCTATCAACAAGCCCTGATCCGTCAAGGGGGAGTGATGAAAATGGGTGAAGTCCAGGAATTAGAACACCATCGGGATCGTTCCTATTCGGTAAGCACGTCTGAAGATACCTATCGAGGGAAAAACGCGGTCATTTGTGCCGGAGGATGGACTCGCCAACTGCTCAAACAAGCGGGAATTGATATTCCTATTTATTTTACCCATGCGGAACTGGTGGAAATTGCTGAACCGAACCATCGTTTAGCCACCTTTATTATGCCTTCCCAAAGCCGACTCTATCAGCTCGAAACTGATGCGAGTCGTCCAGAACTCGAACCCCTTTGGAATGAACCAGGACATGAGTTAGCCCCCGCCATTGTTGATACCAGTGCGGTACAATTTCAAGACGGTAGACTATTATTAGGACAATTGAGCCGCACCGTAACCGATCCCCATGCTCAGATTAATTCACACAAGAGCGAGCGAGAAATTCGCCAAAAAGTGGGACAATTCTTACCTGCCTTAGCCCAACAAGCGGGAGCCTGGCACTCTTGTTTAGTGGCGTTTGTCCATCAGAATTTTGCTCTGATGGGGGCTGTACCTAATCAAGAGGGGTTATATGTTTTTTCTGGGTTTACTGCTCCGATTACTTTGGTTCCGGCGATCGCCCCTCGCTTTGCTCGTCAGTTAACCGGTACTCCCGATCCCCTCTTGTCTGCATTTACCCTAAAACAGAGATAAATACTTGCTTGTCTGCCCTCAATGGATTATAAGCTAGTACAAGCCAAATGTGAGGAGTTGAACGGATGAATGGCCTTAAAAGTGCCTTAGAGATTTTGGAAGAAACGAGTCGGACGTTTTATATTCCGATTATCCGTCTTCCTCCTAATCTACAAGAAGCGGTGGCTTCTGCCTATTTATGTATGCGTGCCATTGATGAGATTGAAGATCATCCCACTTTGGAGAATGGGGTGAAAAGCCACATTTTGAGTCAGATGAGTTGGGGATTACAGGCTGGAGTAAATAATGGTACATTGGCACAAACTCGCTTAGATTGGGGTGTTTATGAGTCTGAGATTCCAGAGGTGAGTTTACGGTTATATGACTGGGCAACTTTAGCACCTGAAGATATTTCTCCGCGCATTTGGGATGCTACCGCAGCGATGGCAAATCGGATGGCAAATTGGGCTGAGTGTAACTGGAATGTGGTGACGGAGCGGGATTTGGATTGTTATACCTTTAGTGTGGCTGGGGCTGTGGGTTTGATGCTTTCTGATCTGTGGGCATGGTATGATGGGACACAAACGAACCGGATGGAGGCGATCGCCTTTGGACGAGGGTTGCAAGCGGTGAATATTCTCCGCAATCACCATGAGGATCTCCAGCGTGGGGTTAATTTTTTTCCTCAAGGTTGGACTTCTGCTCAGATGCAAACTTATGCCCGTCGGAATTTAGAGTTAGCTAATCAGTATACTGAATCATTGCCCCCTGGCCCAGCCCTAGAGTTTTGCAAGATTCCCCTAGCTTTAGCCCATGCTACCTTAGAAGTGTTGCAAACCGGAGAGGAAAAGCTCTCTCGCACTGCGGTATTGACGTTGATTGAGCAGATGACGAGTTCTAACAATTAACAATTAACAATTAACAATGATACGGGGAGGCGAAGAAGGAAAACAGCCTATTTCCATTCCCCTTTCCCCCCTAGGGCGTAGCGCTATACTTTGCGCTTCAACACCACCAGGGTGATATCATCATAAACCCTTTGTGTGCCAATATGATGCTTGAGGTCAGCAATAATGGCGGTTTTAATCTCATCGGCGCTCTGATGGCGATCGCGCTGGATAATGCTACAGAGGCGATCGAGTCCATAATGCACCTTATCCAGATTTTCCGCTTCCGTAATCCCATCCGTATATAATACGGTCACATCTCCAGGATTTAACTTTAACTCCACTTGCTCAAAAAAATCGCCCACATCCCGATCTAAACCAATGGGAAAACCTAAATCTAGGGTATCAATACAGTTGATTTCTCCCGTCGATCGCACCAGAATTAAAGATTCATGTTGTCCACTGAGCCTTAATATTCCCTGATTGTATTCTACCACCAACAGCGTTAAATGCTTATCGGAATTCATGCGCTCAATATTATCTAAAATCGTCCGATTTAAGACCGTAAAAAACACCTTAATATCGGCAAACTGGCTATAACTCAAACACCGAATCGCCGTTTGTACCATAATCGCTAAAACACCACTTTCGAGTCCATGTCCCGTCACATCGCCAATACTCACCATCACCCCTTGATTTTGAGCAAAAATATCATAATAATCTCCTCCCACTTCATCGGCATTTTCCATAAAACCAGCAATTTCCAAATCTTCAACCAACTGTAAATCAGTAGTTTTTGGCAGCAGCATTTTTTGCAATCTACTGGTAATTTCAACTTCTGTGGCTAACCGCAAGTTTTCGATCTTCAACTTTTTTAGATTTAAGTGCATTCTCACCCGCGCCAAAAATTCATCCTTAGACACTGGCTTAGTTAAATAATCATTCGCTCCTAACTCTAAGCCAATGACTAAATCCGCGACTTGATTCTTAGTGCTTAACAAAATAATGGGTAACTCTGTGGGACTTTTACTCAGACGAATTTGGCGAGTTACTTCATATCCCGTCATGCGCGGCATCATCACATCCAGAATCATTAAATCAGGAGTAAATCCTTGTTCGATAAAATGCAAAGCTTCTTCACCACTTTGAGCTTGCACAATCACATGATCTTCAGAATTGAGATAACTAGAATAAAACTGGAGATGAATTAATTCATCATCAACCAACAATATTTTAGATTTTTCACTCTGGTTTTCTGAGATTTTACAAGGTTGATAAACAGTGGAAAAATCCCCCGGATCTGAAGAGTGCTGTCTGCCAAAATCTACAGGAGAATAAGTCGGTTCGCTAGCAATGGGTAAGGTGAAGATAAAACTAGATCCCAACCCCAAGCTAGAGACAACTTGTAATTGTCCCCCATGCAATTCAATCAAACATTTGGTTAAGGTTAATCCTAACCCTAATCCGCCATAAAGCTGAGTTATTGTTTCATCTCCTTGTGAAAAAGAATGAAAAATTTGATCGATTTTTTCTTGAGAAATACCAATTCCAGTATCCTTAACAGTAATTTGCAAATTCTCATTGACTGCAATAGCGTTTAATGTTATTTTTCCAGATTCCGTGAATTTAATCGCATTATTAATTAATTCATATAAAATTTGTTCGATCCGATTTTCATCAGCATAAGCCAGAGGTAAATCATGGGGAATTTGATTTTCAATTTCAATGTTTTTATGGCCAATCAGAGGTTGGCATTCCGTTAAGGTTACCTTGGCGATCGCCCTAATTTCAACCGCCTTACAGTTAAGGGTTAATTCATGATAATTTAATCTAGATAAATCTAAAATATTATTAACTAAATTGAGCAGTCTCCGGCCACTAGAGACGATCAAAGATAAATTAAATTGGGTGAGTTCAGATAATGGTTCTGTACTCTGGTCAAGAATAGATTCAGCTAATCCAATCATGCCATTTAACGGGGTTCTGAGTTCATAAGATGTGTTAGCTAAAAACTCGTCTTTGAGGCGATCGATTCGTTCTAATTCTTGATTCTTTTTCTCTAAATCAGAAAATGAATGTTGAATTTGATCCGCCATCAGATTAAAAGAGTCAGCCAAATCTCGCAACTCGTCAAACCGACGTAAAGTGACTCGTTTATCCCATTCTCCTTTGGCAATCGCTTTAGCCGATCCATTGAGTTTTTTGATCGGCTCGATTACGCGCCTTGCAGTAATCATACTCATTAAAATAGCGATAAAGAAGGCACTTAAGCACAGGAGCAGAGTATGATAAAGATTAGTATAAATAGGGCCCATAAAATCGGAGATGGGAATTACCACAATCACTAACCAATCCAAGCCTTGATTATCGGTCAATGGCGCAATATGAACTAAGTTATTTTGATGATTTCGTTTAAATAGTAATTGTTTGGGACTATAGAGATTTTCCCAAGATCCAAATCGATCCAGAAGATATTGGCTGGTTTCTTGAATCAAAGGATTATCTAGTTCAACCGCTTTGATTCTTTGGGGTTTATCTCGATTCAATTGATAAAGACGATCGTTCGTTGATGAGGCGACTAACTGTCCAGATCGATCGACAATAAAGGCCATTCCAGAAGGACTAACTTGTAAATTTTTCAGTAATTCGTTAACGTAAGTTAGGGGAATTTCTGCACCCAATACCCCTAAAATTTCACCATTTGGCCGGGCTACAGGGGTTACCGGGGTAGCATAAAGAAAATATTCTTCTGGGTTGACATAGGAATAAGCAGAAATGGAGATTGAACTCCAAGTGGGTTGGCGTTTTTCAACGGCAGTTTTATACCAGTCTTTAAGCCGAGTGTCATAGGGTTGGCTGCCTAAAAATTCCTGGCGATCGCAGTTCTCATCTAAGCGATAAACTTCTCGCTCTGGAATATTACCTTCCCTGACTTTGACCAACGTTTCGCCATTTTCGAGCTGCTGAACGGCTAAGAGTTCGCCAGTAGGACGACCAAAGAGTAAATACTCTACCCCATTATCTTGTTTGACTAACCGTTGAAAATAACATTGAAGTTGATCGAAATCCGTAATATCAATTTGATCGGTATCAATGGCTCCTTGAATCGTTTGATATACTGAATGAGGAGCCGCTAATTTCATGGCTAAAATTTGGGCAATGCGATCGCTGGTTTCCCGTCCCAGTTGCTTGACCAAAATATCTACCGCGTCTTTTCCACTATGGAAAGATAATCCAGTAATCACTACCGTCACTATCCCCAATTGCAGGATAAAGGGAACCGTTAGCAGAGTATGCAGGGAAAGACGATAAATCAGGGGGTTGATTAAACGACCACAGAATTTCCAGACCATAGGGGAAGGACAGCAGAAACGGTCTTTATCCCAGAATATCACTCTGGATAGAAGAGTGGGGAGATGGCGATCTGCTCTTCCTTATTTACTCTTCATTTTTAATTCCATAGGGGGGCGATATTCACCCCAGTTATAAATGGTTTCTAACTGAGCAGCTAAGGATAAAAGGGTGGCTTCTGCGCCGGGTTTGCCTATTAGTTGCACGCTCAGGGGTAGACCTCGATCGCCGAATCCGACAGGAAGGGCGATCGCCGGTTGTCCTGTAGCATTAAAGGGAGCGCAAGGTGCGATCCAACGAGTAACATTTTCAAAGATGTGAGCTGGGTCTAAACCAGACCATTCTCCTACTTTAATCGGTGGATGCAGATAAACCGGGAGCAGCAAGACATCATAGCGATCCCAAAATCCCACAATGCGGCGACTGATGATCTGCATTTCCCGAACGGCTTGCAGATATTGTCCCGCATTCACCGTGCGAGAGGCTAACCATTGATTAATCGGCTCCAGCAGTTCCAGGGGTAGACCGGATGCCGCCACCCCAGACTGCCAAATAGTGGTAAAGGGTTCTTTGATATCCGCGACTACGGGACAAGCTTCTTCTAAGTGATGACCCAGACCCGCTAACACTTTGGCGGTATCAGTAACTGCTTGCTGATATTCTGGGGTCGCTTGACCGAAGTCAGACAGGTTGGGACTAAAGGCGATCCGTAGGGAAGCGGGAGGTTGCTGATAACTTTGGGCGAAGGGAATAGGGGGATCGGGTAACCAATAGGGGTCTCCGGTAACATAACCGGCCATGGCATCGAGTAAGGTGGCGGTATCGGCAATGGTGCGGGCTAAAATGCCGTTCGTGGCTAACCCATGGAGACTATCACCAGCCGGAGCGCAGGAAATTCTCCCTCGTGAGGGCTTTAAACCCACCAGTCCACAACAGGCGGCTGGCCCCCGTACCGATCCGCCCCCATCCGATCCATGGGCAATGGGGCATAAACCGGCAGCGAGGGCAGAGGAAGCGCCCCCACTGGAGCCTCCGGAGGTATGGTCTAGGTTCCAGGGGTTACGGGTGGGAGGAAAGCCAGGGGGTTCGGTGAAGGGCATGGAACCGAGTTGGGAGGTGGCGGTTTTGCCCAGGAGAATCAATCCGGCTTGTCGGAGTTTGGTGACGATGCCATCATCTTCGGTGGCCATTTCGTTTTTTAGGGCGGCGACTCCAAAAGAACAGCGCACGTCTTGGACTCGTTTGAGGTCTTTGATGGGGATGGGAACGCCAAAGAAGGGGGGGAGATCGGTGGGATTTTTAGCGAGGGTTTCGGTTTTGACTTTGGCATCAGCGATCGCCTCTTCAGTCATAACGGTGAAGTAGCTACCGAGTTGGCTGTCATAGGTGGCGATGCGGTCTAGATAGAGTTCGACTAATTCTAGGGGAGAAATTTGTTTAGAGCGGATCAGTTGGGCTTGTTCTGTGGCTGGAGTAAAGGCGAGGTCGGTTGAGTTCATGGGGACTAAGAGGGGGATAAGAAGATGCTTTATTATGGGAGATTCGAGCTGTTGGTGCGGCGATCGCTTGGCCAGTTTGCCAATTGTCCTAGTCTCCAGCAAAATCGGATGGTTATTTTATCCGGAGCCATCTTTTATCTAGGGGAAGAGCATTTAATAGATGCACCCTGATTCCTATCTCACCCCCAGTTCTTACAAGCTGGGGGTTTTTTATGGCCCTACCTGCTGCTACACCAGGGTGCGATCGGTGAGAATTTCGTAACCCTTCTCCGTCACTAGAACTGTATGCTCAAATTGGGCAGAGAGAGCATTATCCACGGTAACTACTGTCCATTGGTCGGGTAAAACACGAGTAATTTTTGAACCCGCATTCACAATTGGTTCGATCGCCAAAGCCATTCCTGGACGCAGAGTGACATTCGGTAAGTCCTGGGTGCGAAAGTTAAATACAGCCGGTTCTTCATGCAAGTTGCGTCCCACTCCATGACCGGTATAGTTTTCTACGATAGTATAACCATAGGGTTGCACATAATCTTCAATGCCACCCGCAATATCAAGCAAGGTATTACCGGGTTTTACCTGTTTTATGCCTTCATACAGGGCTTGTTCTGCCACGTCGATCAGTTTTTGGGTTGATGCGGGAATTTTTCCCAAGAAAATTGTAATACAAGAATCACCGTGATACCCCTGATAATAGGCTCCTGTATCTACCTTCAAGATATCCCCTGATTTTAGGATTTGTTTGCGGGAGGGAATACCATGAACCACTTGATGATTAACGGAGGCACAAATCGAAGCCGGAAAGCCATGATAGCCCTTAAAACTCGGTGTGGCATCCATCTGGCGAATCCGTTGTTCTGCATAGGCATCTAGATCGGCAGTGGTCATTCCCGGCTGGGCTATTTCCGCAATTTCTTTGAGAACGGTAGCTACAATTTTACCGCTAATTCGCATGATCTCAATTTCGGCTGCTGATTTGAGTTCGATCCCTCGATTCCTTTGGCTAAATAGGGGTTTGATCGCGGGTTGAGAGAGAAGTTTGGTCAAAATATTCATGTCGAATTTCTGGGAATGGGTATAGAGGCCATAGTTAATTTTACCGGATGTCTCTATCTGAGGGAGAAATCAGGCAACGGATTGGAAATGATTTTGTTAAGATCGGGGTTATTCTACTCCCATTCCCTACTGTTATGATTCCTATCCGCGATACCCAATCTAGTGCCTACTCTCCGGTTATTTGTTATGGTTTAATCGGTTTGATGTTGATGGTATTTCTAGCTCAAATTCGCTTAGATTTAGGGGGAGAATTAAGGGATTGGGTAGGCTATTGGGGCATGATTCCCAACGAGATTACAGGATTATGGCAAGAGGGCATCGCTAGGGGAAATCCGGCGGTATGGGTAGCTTTTTTATGGCGCTGTTTTGCGATTTTACCTGCCTTATTTCTGCATAAAAGTTATGCTCAAATTCTAGGTAATTTATTGTTCTTGTTTGTGTTTGGCAGACGGCTCGAAAAGGACATGGGGCGATGGGATTTTCTGGTTTTTTATCTGTTCAGTGGTGTGATGATGGGTGTAGTGCGAGTTTTCCTCGATCCGGATGTGGCTTTACCGATTATTGGTGCAAATGGGGCGATCGCCGCTATTCTCGGCGCGTATGTCATCCGGTTTCCCAAAGCTAAAATTGAAACGCTGCTTCCCTTGCTGATTGTGTTTATCCCGATTCAACTGCCAGCCACTTTTTATCTGTTTTGGTGGTTCTTGCAGCAGTTTTCCTACGGTATTGGCTCATTCGATCTCCCGGTGAACCCCCTCACCCCTGGGTATGTACTGCAACAACTGCTGGCGATCGCCTGGGGCATGGGGATCGCGTCAGCGATGGGTCGCATTATCGCCCATTTCTGGCTCAATCCTCAAGTTTCCCAGCCAAGAACGCTGCATCAGGGGAAAGAATAATCTCGATCCCAAATAGCCGGGATGGAGTTTCAGCTTATGCTTTTAACAACTCAAGTAACTCCCCTTTCTTCAATTTAGAATAGCCCGATAAACCCCGTTCTTTGGCGATTTTCTTCAATTCGGCAACCGTTAAACTCTTGAGCGCCTTTGGCTCAACCGTCTCTTTTTGCTTGCTCTTAGGTGTCTCAACAGGCACAGTCAGTTGAGCAGACAGATAAAAGATCTCCTTAAATGCATTCAACTTTGCCCCTTTGGTAATGCCACACTTGAGTTGAGTTACCTCCATTAAACTCGGTTTCCAATGGTGGCGTGGTGCTTCAAAAATGCGGTTGGTTGCCACAGCTAGTGTTACCCCTTTTAAGGGATTAACAGTACGATGAATTAAGTAGTCTAATCCAGAGTGAATGTCATCAACCGTTGCGGTGGCTAAGTTGATTTTCGGTAACCGTTCTTGCGAGAGTAACACTGAGGCGGTTTGTGTCGCTTCTGAATCATCAGCAATGATACACCAGACTTTCTCTAAACCCGCTTCTTCAGCCACGGCATAGGCAAACATATTACTGATGACTTGGTAGCGATCTTGACCGGTTTGCTTAACAATAATCGGGAGCCAGTTGCGATCGCCAGCCCGACTCACTGCCTTAGCTGTCTCCTTAATCAAAAATTCATGCATCTTTACCGGTTCTCCCGGTTCAATTTCCTCTAAATAGAGATAGATAAGAGCGCCAATTTCCTGTTTCATTAGATAAAATACTCCTGAACTAATTCCTTATAAAATTCATAAACTCCCTTATACAGATAGGCTGCTGGCTTACGTTTAAACACTGCATTGGAAATGGGAGCATAGTTTTTGAGCGTAAACACATCCATATTTTTATTTCCCTGGGTATGTTTTGGGAAAAAATAGGGTTGTAAATCTACACCAAAATTTTTCTTATGGGATTTGATAATGGTCTCAATAGCCTCCTGAGCTTGTCTTTGTTGGGCATCACTAATAGTTTCTCCATTATAAAATATAGGTAATGCGGTAGGATTATCCGCATCTGGGGATAAAATATCTCGCCTGCGGTTCCCCACTTCCGGCAAAAATTGGGAGATGGCTAAAGCTGCATTTTCTAAAGAAGCTAAATTATTATGCTTTGTCGGAATTAATACTACATCGGCTGCCATCACTGCCTCTTGACTAAACAGTTGCCAATTGGGAGGAGAATCAATCAAAATATAATCATACTCATTGCGTAGAATTTGCAGAACTTGTCTTAATCTCCCCCTGGTCACTTTTGCCGTTAACTCTTGTTCTTTCAATTGCAAAAAAGTTTCATCGGCTGGAATCACATCAAATCCGAGCTTTTTCCCCGATTTAAGCGTCTGACGATACTGAACGATCGCCTCTTGAATCGGATGGTTTTTATAATCCTCTAAACACTGATATAATCGACTTGATGCCGGTTGAATCTCCAAGCTATTACTTAAATCTCGTTGATTGGGATCAAAATCGATGACTAAGACTTTTTTGGCGTATAAGCTTAAGGTGGCAGCTACATTAATGGTTGTGGTAGTTTTGCCCACTCCTCCTTTATTATTGTAACAGACCACAAACAGGGCCCTAGCTGTCTGTTTGAGATGCTGTTTAATGTCGGCAACTTTTTGATCGATATTGTCGGCATTCAAAGGCGTGAGTTGGGTAACTGGAAAAACGACTTTTCCATGCTTGCGAAACAATTGAATTGAGTCTCCATTGGTAATGATTCCCCAACGCACAGACTTACAGTTGGTGGAGTCAGGAGAAAGATAACGCTTTAGTTGATTCACTGTTGCTTGATATCGAGTAGACTGGTTAAAATTAATCTCTCTGCCTTTGATTTCAATCAATAAAAAGGGGTCTTGAGGCTTTTCTAAAAAACTCTCATTATTCCTATCTTTACGAGCAGCAAAATCAACCTTATCATTGCCTCGACCCGTAGGATATTCCGGAAAATACTCATTTTTGGCAAACCCTAGGGCCTCTAATAAAATGGGCATGAAATTATGGTTAACAATAGATTCTTGAGCATTTTGGGGAAGGGATAACCAAGCCTTTTGGAGCGCGGATTCGGTCATGATCTCAGGGTTGTGGGTATAATACAGCAACATTGAACATCGTAACTCACTTAAATAAAAATGTCTTATTTCTAATGAGATTGTTTTATTTCTTTACATAAATATACAGAGATTTGAGATATTATTCAGAAAAGCGGCGATCGCTGACCGATCTATTGTTAATTGTTAATTGATATTTACTGATGAAGCTCCTCAAACGAATCCGTATATCTACTATAGTATTTATTCTGCTAGGCGTAATCTTCTTTACCAGTTGTAGCCTGTTGAGTAATAGTCAGGCACAAACCCAAACTTGGCCGAAATTTGCCCAGCCCATTCAGTGTTCTTTAGGAGAGGATTGTTATATTCTCCGCTATGTAGACCGCGACCCAGGGCCGGGTTATGTGGATGTGGGATGTGGTCGGATGACTGAAGATGGCCACTCTGGAACCGATTTTGGTATCCCGGATGAATGGGCGATGAAACAAGGTGTACCAGTGCTTGCGGCTGCTCCTGGCCGGGTATTGCGGGTGCGGGATGGGGTAGAAGATAAGCGGATCGCTTCTCCAGCAGATTTAGCGGTCATTGATGGTATCAATTGTGGTAATGGTATGGTCATCGATCACGGTCAGGGTTGGGAAAGCCAATATTGTCATTTACGCCAGGGGAGTGTATCCGTACAACCGGGAACAGAGGTCAAAACAGGCACAGTATTGGGCATGGTAGGGTCTTCGGGTGAGTCTTCCTTTCCCCATGTCCATTTAACCCTTCGCTATCAGGGAAATGTGGTCGATCCGTTTGTGGGGCCAGAAGCGGGGCCGGGATGTAATGTTTCAGGTAGTTCTCTGTGGAGTCAGGAAATCAAATATACTCCAACGGGGTTAATTCGGGCGGGTTTTGCCAGTGAAGTGCCGGATCTCAACCGGGTGTGGTCGGGTGAGTTTCGGGACGAGCAGTTATCCTTGCAGGGGGGAGCCTTGGTGTTCTGGGTGCATGGGTTTGGGGTGTTACAGGGAGATGAGGAATACTTGCGAGTGGTCGATCCCCAGGGTCAGACAATCGCCGAAAACAAGACAGTGCGCGATCGCCCCAATCGCATCACCTTAGCCTATGCGGGCAAGAAAAACACCCGCGATCGCCCCCTAATTCCCGGCACTTGGCGCGGGGAATATCAACTTAAACGGGGCGATCGAACCCTGATTAATGTGACTAAAACGGTTGAAGTTGAGTAAACCTTGTCCTCTCCCTAAATCCCTCTCCCACGGGAGAGAGACTTTTTCCCCTTCTCCCACAGGAGAAGGGGTTAGGGGATGAGGGCAAAATCTACACCAAACGGCGCACCGTTTCTAACAACAACTCCTGACTAAATCCCCCCTTCGTTAAATAAGCACTTGCCCCAGCTTCTGCACCCCGATGTTTATCCTCATCAGAAGCCAAAGACGTAACTAAAATAATCGGCAGGTCTTCATATTCCTTATGCTCCCGAATTTTAGCAGCCAATGACAATCCATCCAAATTAGGCATTTGCACATCAGAAATCACCCCATCAAAATGACGGCTTCTCAACTTATTATAAGCATCCAAACCATCCACCGCCGTAACCACCTCATACCCCGCACTTTCCAAAATTCGTTTTTCTTGGGTACGGGTAGCGATAGAATCTTCTGCTAACAATAAAACGGCTGATTTCTGATTTTCTTCCTTCGGGTTCACCACCTGTAAAGACTCAACTTTACGCTGGATATTTTTCTTCTGGACGGACTTCACTAGATCTTGGGGATTTAAGACCATACAAACTTCTCCCGTGCCTAAAATCGTCGCGCCAGAAACATTTCGCACCCGTTGCAGGAGGAGACTTTGGGGTTTGAGAATAATATCCTGTTGATCGAGCAGTTCATCTACAATAATCCCTAATAACTCTGGCCCCACTTGCAAAATAATACAAGGCCAAAATTCTAGGGTTTTGGTTTTACCTGATTCTCCCTTAGATTCAGAAGGAATAGGTAATTCTAAAATTTCTTCTAGCCGGGCAATAGAAATCGGCCGATCCCCCATAGCATAAGTATCTCGACCTTCAATGGCAAAAATCTGATGTTCTGGAATTAACAGTGTGGTCTTCACGAATTCCACAGGAATAGCATAGGTTGAGCTTTGAACTGATACCAATAAAACGGAAGCAGTGGCTAGACTGGTACTCAGTTGGATCGTAAATTTACACCCTTTACCCGGTGTTGAATCAACCTGAATATTGCCCTTCAAATGCTCTACATTGGTGCGTACCACATCTAACCCCACACCTCGTCCAGAAACTTCGGTGACGAATTGACGAGTAGAAAATCCAGGGGTAAAAATCAGAGCTTGAATTTGTGCCTCAGTCATGGCTTCGAGTTCTTCGGGTCGCCGCAATCCCTTTTCTTTAGCCGTGCGTTTAATGTTTTCTAGGTTTAAACCTTGACCATCATCTTCTAGTTCAATCAAAATACTATTGCCAGTTTGAAACCCTTTAAGACGAATAGTTGCTTGGGGTTGTTTACCTTGGGCAATGCGTTCTGCTGGGGTTTCAATGCCATGATCGATGCTATTACGGATCATGTGCATTAACGGGTCTTTCATTTCTTCTAAAATGCGTTTATCGGCTTTGGTTTCTGCGCCTTCAATAATTAAGTTAACTTGTTTTCCTTGTTGTTTGGCTAAATCGCGAACTAAGCGAGGAAATAGGTTAAAAATAGTAGATAGGGGTAATAGTCTTAGGGTGCGAATCCCAAAATCGAGTTGACTGGCGATCGCCTCTAAGCGAGCCACATCTTCCGAAGCTCGCGATCGCAACTGATTTAAGAGCTTACCCATTTCTTCTAAATATTCTTCATGCCTTTGTTTGAGGGCTTGCAACTTATCCACACTCTGCTCAAAACTCAAATTGCCATAGGTTTGCCGGTTCCACTCTTCCCACAAATTCACCATATCGTTAATGGTATTAATATGATGGGCCATGCGGATTTTACTAACCGTTAACTCCCCCGTTTGGGTCATCAAATCATCTAGATTGCGAGTCGCCACCCGCACACTCTCAATCCGATAACTCGATCCCATCACAGGTGTTTCTGGTTTTGAGGGGGTTTGGGTGAGGACGGGTGGAGAACTGCTGATGGATTGTTCTGGTACAGAGGGAGTAGAGGAGGCTTTAAAAACTGGTTCTGCGGGTACAGGTGGCTTCTCTAACACAGGCTCTAGTTCCGGTTCGGGAAGGGAGACCTCCATCTCAGATTGTGCTTCTGCTGGCTCTGTTAGCTCCTCTGGCTGGGGAGTATCCGTTGCTGATGCTGGTTCTGCTCTCTCGATGGGTTGCTCGACGACAGTTTCCCCTTGAAAAGTCGGACTTTCGGGGATATTCGCCCCCATCAGTACAGCCAACACTTTATAGGCTTGAATCCTTGAAGGTTCACCGGTTACAGCTTCATGAACCATTTGGCGCATGGCATCTAAGCCATAATAGAGGCGATCGCCCATACCCCCCTCAAGAGCCGTGCTATTCTCTTTGAGTTTACCGACCACTTGCTCGATTTGATGGGACAAAGATTCCACATCCTTGACCCCTAACATCCGCGAGTCTCCTTTGAGGGTATGAGCCTCTCGCAACACTTCTTGGAGTTTTTCTCTATCTTCTGGATATCGCTCTAGGTGCAAAATACCTGCCTCTAAATTTTGCAGGTGTTCCTCGCTAGAGACTTTATACAGTTGCCGCAGTTCTTCATCTTCGATGATCATGATTCACCTGGGATCGACGGAAAGGACTTAAGTCTAAAAGGGTTGGTATTTGCTCAAAGATTATTCATCAAATAGCACACATCCGATCTGATAAGGTTCTATTGTTTAGACTTTATTGTGGAGTTAACCTCATGCACCACTCCAACCACGGAATCGAATGTAAAGATCGACCAGATGTTATTGAGCAATTTCAATATCTTCAAACTCAGTGGCGAAATTCACTCTCTTATCACAGTTGTGAGTTACCCCAACGCCTGGATCAAAGTCAGATCGCCCCGAATGGGCAGACTTGCCCTATAACTGAACCTGATGATTATGATATCTTGGTTATTCCCTCCCTGAGCTTAGATCAACAAGAACTTCAGAAAGTTGAAGGGGTAATGCACTACGAAGAACGAATGCTATTTTCCCTGATTCGCTTAAAAAATCCTCACACTCGCTTAGTTTATGTTACCTCGGAACCGCTACCAGAGATTATTGTTGATTATTATCTCCATCTTTTGCCCGGTATTCCCTTTTCCCATGCTCGCGATCGCCTGTTACTCTTCTCGGCTTACGATCGCTCCTGTAAATCTCTAACAGAAAAAATTTTAGACCGTCCCCGCTTAATTGAGCGCATTCGGCGATCTCTTCGTTCTTCCCAATCCTATATGGTTTGTTTTAACTCTACTTCCTGGGAACGGGAATTATCTGTCAGATTACAGCTACCCCTGTTTGCTTGCGATCCGGATTTACTTTATTGGGGTACAAAATCCGGCAGTCGGGAAATTTTTGCCCAATGTAATATTCCCCATCCCGATGGATGTCATTCGGTGTGGAATTCCCAAGACTTAGCCGAAGCCTCCGCCGACTTATGGGAACGACAACCCCACCTAAAGCGCATGGTGATTAAACTCAATGAGGGGTTTTCCGGTGAAGGTAATGCCTTGCTCAATTTAACCTCTATTGCTGATTATCAACCGGGGAAAGCTTCCCATCGCGATCGCCTCCGCGCCATTAAAAACCAGTTTCAGCATCTCAGATTCCAAGGACTTGGAGAAACCTGGCCCACCTTTGGCTCCCGTATCCCCGAATTAGGCGCTATTGTCGAAGCCTTTATTGAAGGAGAAAAAAAGCGATCGCCCAGTGTCCAAGCCCAAATTACCCCCCTAGGAACCGTAGAAATTCTCTCCACCCATGACCAAATTTTAGGCGGGCCCGACGGTCAAATTTACTTAGGCTGTCAATTTCCCGCCAACGAAGCCTATCGCCTGAAAATTCAAGAATATGGCCGCCTAATTGGCCAGAATTTAGCCGAAAAAGGAGCCTTAGAGCGATTTGCTGTAGATTTTATCGCCGTTCCCTCTGGAAATTCCTCTTTCCCAGATTGGGATATATTCGCCATTGAAATCAACTTACGCTGCGGTGGAACCACCCATCCGTTTATGACCTTAAAATATTTGACCGGAGGATCTTATAATTCTGAGGATGGCCTATTTTATAGCCAAAAAGGGCGGCCCAAATATTATCTGGCTACCGACAATTTAAAGCAAAAACAATATCAAGGACTCTTGCCCCACGATTTAATTGATATTATCGCCCATCATAATCTGCATTTTGATACCGGGACAGAAACGGGAACCATTTTTCATTTAATAGGAACTTTATCTGAGTTTGGTAAACTGGGATTAACCAATATTGGCGATTCTTTAGCCCAATGCGAACTTTTTCATCAAAAAGTTATTTCTGTTTTAGATCGGGAGACCCAACTTTATACAGGAACCGCTAAAACTCCCATTTCATCCAGTCCTAATATTGTGGGCAATCTTCCCATTCATCATTAAAAGAAAAACTATTTTCTTTTAACCTCTATTCCCCTTCTCAAGGCTTTCAACCAGAGGCTATTGAGTCAAGGGAAGGTGAAAATGCAGGTGATTGGGGCCATTATGCGTAAACTTCTTCATTTGGCTTTCGCCTTGTTGAAGTCCCAAAAGCCTTTTGACCCCAATTACACGATCGCCGTCCCGATCGCCACCCCTTGACATCCAAGAGAGTATCTACAACCAACCTAATTAATAACCGTTTAATCGGACTTGATATCAGATGGGTTAACTACAACTCTTTCACACTCGACACCAGTTGATTCACCACATCCTTGGCGCTACCGAAGAGCATCATGGTTTTATCTTTGTAAAACAACTCATTATCAACCCCGGCAAACCCCGTATTCATACTGCGCTTAATCACAATGGTATGCTTGGCTCGGTCTACCTCTAAAATGGGCATTCCATAAATGGGGCTATCCTGATTACTGCGAGCTGCGGGATTAACCACATCATTCGCTCCAATCACCAAGGCAACATCAGTTTGGTCAAATTGGGGATTGATGTCATCCATATCATAGAGTTGGTTGTAGGGAACATTGGCTTCTGCTAACAGAACGTTCATATGTCCTGGCATCCGTCCAGCAACGGGATGAATGGCATATTTGACTTCAACCCCTTGTTTTTCCAGTAAATCCGCTAACTCCCTGACGACATGCTGGGCTTGGGCAACTGCCATGCCATATCCAGGAACGATCACCACAGATTTAGAATAGCCAAGCATCATCGCTCCTTCTTCTGAGTCAATGCTGTGAACGGTGAGTTGCCCCGCGCCTCCGGAACTTCCCGCACTACTGCTTCCTTCTGCGGTTCCAAAGCCACTGAAGAGAACATTGGTAAGCGTGCGGTTCATGGCTTTACACATGATTTGGGTGAGGATTAAACCAGAGGCTCCGACTAATGCACCAGAAATAATTAGCACATTATTCATCACCACAAATCCGGCGGCACTGGCGGCTAAACCAGAAAGGGAGTTGAGCAGGGAAATAACTACGGGCATGTCACCGCCACCAATGGGAATCACAAATAAGACTCCCAAGAGTAAGGAAATTGCGGTCATGCCGAGGAAAATGGGGGTGTTGAGGGAGTCGTAGAGTAAATAGCCGGTTGCACCGAGGAAGGCAATTAACAACAGGATATTAATGGGTTGTTGCAGGGGAAATTTAATCGGCGCTCCGGTGAGTAAGCCTTGCAGTTTTCCGAAAGCAATCAGAGAACCGGTGAGGGTAATACCACCAATAAAGACACTGAGAATAATGGAGAGGTTGGCATCGATGGGAATGGGTTGCTGCTCGGTTAAGCGCCGCCAAAATTCGGCGATCGCCACTAGAGCAGATGCAGCCCCCCCTAAACCATTAAACAAGCCTACCATCTGCGGCATGGCGGTCATGGCAACTTGTTTGGCGGAGATCGCCCCAATGAGAGAACCAATAATAATCCCCACTAGAATCAGTTCATAGTTGAGGACTTGCCGATCTAACAGGGTAGCTGCAACGGCTAAAAACATGGCAATGGAGGCTAATAAATTCCCATTGCGAGCGGTTGCTGGAGAGCCTAATTGTTTCAAACCAATGATAAACAGAGAAGCAGAAACTAGATATACCAGTTGAATCCCTGTGGGTAAATAATCCATGAATGTTGTCATGACTGTTTGTCTTTCCAAATTACAATTGATCCCCCCTTGCCCCCCTTAATAAGGGGGGAATTGGATCGAAAAAGTCCCACTTTTTAAAGTGCGATCGAGAAAGTCCCCCTTATTAAGGGGGATTTAGGGGGATCTCGATCACGCTTCTTTCTTCTTGAACATTTGCAACATGCGATCGGTGACCAAAAAGCCGCCTACCACGTTGATCGTGGCGCAGACAACGGCAATCAGACCGAGGATTACGCTAATGCTGAGGGTGCGATCGCCGGCCACAATTAAGGCCCCAATTAAGGCAATTCCAGAAATGGCATTCGCCCCGGACATCAAAGGAGTGTGCAAAGTAGGCGGAACTTTGTTAATCACTTCAAAGCCCGCAAAACTAGCCAGCACAAAGACAAATAACGCGCCAATTAATGATTCTGTCATGGTTTTGGTAATAGGTAATGAGGTTAACGGTTGCCCTCATCCCCCAACCCCTTCTCCCACGGGAGAAGGGGAGCATCAGTCCCTCTCCTGTGGGAGAGGGATATAGGGAGAGGGCATTTAACTGGCTACAGCAGACTGTTCGCTGGCGATCGCCTCTTTAACTCTTTGATTGCGAACTTCTCCCCCATGAGTGACACAAGTGCTGCTGATAATATCATCAGAGAAATCGAGATTTAACTCCCCTTCTTTGACCAGATAATTCAGCAAAGTGGAGATATTTTTAGCATACATTTGTGACGCATGAACCGCCATTGATGCGGGCAGATTGATGGGGCCAATCACGGTAACACCTTCATAGACAACATCTTTACCCGCTTCACTCACTTCACAATTTCCGCCTTGTTCAGCCGCTAAATCAACCACCACTGAACCCGGCTTCATTTGCGCCACCATTTCTTTCGTCACCAACCGGGGCGCTTTTTTCCCCGGAACTTGTGCGGTGGTAATCACCACATCGGCCGTTTTCACATGCTCGGCGACCAATTCTTGGGAGCGCCGTTTCGAGTCTTCGGAAATTTCTCGCGCATAACCCCCTTCAGCTACGGTTTCTTCATTGAGCTGCACTTCTACGAATTTAGCGCCCAAACTTTGCACTTCTTCTTTGACTGCCGGACGAATATCAAAGGCTTCTACCACCGCGCCAAGTCGTTTTGCCGTGGCAATCGCCTGTAAACCGGCAACTCCCGCCCCAATCACAAACACCTTAGCCGGTCGAATCGTCCCCGCAGCCGTAGTTAACATGGGGAAGAACTTAGGCAGTGCCGCCGCCGCAATCAACACCGCCTTATAGCCAGCTACCCCCGCTTGAGAGGATAAAGCATCCATACTTTGGGCGCGACTGGTACGGGGGATCAATTCCATACTCAAGGCTGTTACCTGAGCATCGGCCAATTTTTGCATCATCTCCGGTTGCCCCAGAGGATTTAAAAAGCTGATTAAAACCTTTCCGGGAGTCAATAGCCCTAATTCTTCTTCTAGAGGAGATCCAACTTTTAAGAGGACATCCACTTCCTTCCATAATTTCTCTTTATCAGAAATAACTTGCGCTCCGGCCTCCTCATAGGCAGAATCCGCAAAAAAGGAGGATTCGCCCAGGCCAGACTCGACCCAAATCTCTAAACCCTGTTTGGTTAACTTGGCTATCACATCGGGAATTAGAGCAACTCGGCGTTCTCGATATTCAACTTCTTTAGCAACTCCTATTTTCATGGATATTCCTCTTCTATAGTGATCGATGAGCTATTGGTGAACTAGCACGCTGGCTGGATGGATAGCACCGACTGGACTTGCGCGATCGCATTTGGTTTTTATGGATCGTAGGCCGATCCCCGAAAACCCAGGGGGATCTTTAACTTGTTTTATGAATTAGGTATTTTTGGCACTTTTGCACCCCGCCTTGCGTCGGCATTAGGGCCCTAGGTTGGTGACTTTTGTCAATCTAGTCATTTCTTTTGGTAAAGTTTAGTAACGGTGTTTTCAATCAATATGAGTCAATTTAGTGGTTTTCCTATGATCCAAACTTTAAAGTCGATCAAGCTTCCCCTGTTAGCTGCGGCAATCGCCACCGGTCTAGTGGCCGCCATCCCCACCCTAACCCTCGCCAATGGCTTACCCGGACTAACCATTTTTGGCGGCCCTGGACGGGAGAATACCCTGGATTTTCGTTTCGACTTCGAGGGAATTGCCAATGAGTGGGATCGCTATCGGTTCCGGGTTCCTCAGAAGAAACTCACTGAAGCGGTGCAGTCCTTTACCATTTCCTACTCCGAAAGTCCTGCTAACTATACAGGCAAAATAGACCCCGATCAAATAGAAGTGCGGATCAAAGGAGAGGCCCAACCCCTACAAGAGGTGGTTTGGGATCAGGAAAATAAACTGGTGGAGATTTATCCAGAAAAGTCCATCCCCGCAGGGACGGCAGGCTTAGAATTGGTCTTTTCCAACGTCAAAAACCCCGGATTTGGCACGTATCGGTTTAAGTGTCTGATCTTGACCCCTGGGGAAGTGCCCATGCCCCGCTATATCGGTACGTGGGAATTCCAGATCAGCCCCTAATTCTCCATTTCTCAGCCCAATTTAGGAAGATCGAAAGCGCGATCGATGGTACAATAAGCGATCGTGGCATTTTTATTCGATCTGCTAACCATTTAGGAAAAACAATTCTATGAGTAAACGCACCTTAGAGGGAACCAATCGCAAACAAAAGAGAACATCTGGGTTTCGGGCCCGGATGCGGAGTAATACCGGCCGCCGAGTCATTCAGGCCCGTCGTAAGAAAGGTCGTCATCGGTTAACGGTTTAAGATTTATGGCTAATGGGAGAATGGGGAGAAATTGCCGATTACCCATTACCGATTACCCATTAGCAAATCCCTAGATCATGCTACCCAAGGCGAACCGACTTAAAAATCGACGACATTTTGTTGGAGTCTATCGTCAAGGAGTCCGATACGAAACTGACCATTTGACCCTAAGAGCTTTAGGGCCAAAAATTTCCTATTCCCAAAGTGCCCACCGTCCCAGTCATCCCACTCAAATCGGTATTGTGATCGGCAAAAAAGTCGATAAACGAGCGGTTTATCGCAATCGGATCAAACGGCAAATTCGGGCAACCCTACGTCAACTCCTCCCCCAAATTCAGAGGGGATGGCAATTGGTGTTTATTGTGCGCCCCAATGTCCAATCCTGCAATTCCGATCAATTTCTGCAAGAATTAGAGCAGTTATTGGTACAGGCAGAGGTACTCAATGGGAATTAAAGAAGATGTGGTTTATGAGGGTGGCCCCCATGTTGGAGATTTGCTCTTCAATGTGTTGATTGGTTTTACGATCATTGCTCTCCCTTTAACGATTGGCTCCATTATTCGAGCGATTTGGTCTCGATATCGGATTACCAATCGCCGGATTTCGACGACGGGAGGATGGATGGGACGCAACCGTACCGATGTGATTTACTCGGAAATGGCCCAAGTGGTGGTCGTTCCTAGGGGGTTGGGATCTTGGGGGGATATGGTGATCACCCTCAAGGATGGTAGCCGTCTAGAAATGCGATCGCTCCCCCGATTTCGGGAACTGTATGACTATATCAATGGCAAAATCTCTAAAAACCCCCAAGCGAAAAGTAGCTCTAGGGGTAAGGTTAAGGCCTAATCCTTATATTCTCCCTATTCTCCGAGAACAGTAAATGTCATCTCATTTTGGCTCCTTCACTGTTCTCGGTGAAAATCGATTAGATCAAGCCTCCGACAATCAGATACACTGAAGAGGCAGTTCCTCAGCGCAAAAGGTTAACTCACGACGAATGGACTTTGGTATTGGTTTTCTCTCCAGCAACGTTATGCTACCGATCCTGGACTTTTTCTACGGGATCGTACCTAGCTATGGTTTGGCGATCGTCGCCCTAACCTTAGTAATTCGGTTTGCTCTGTATCCCCTGAGCGCCGGATCAATTCGCAGTATGCGGCGTACTCGTGTGGTACAACCGTACATGCAGAAGCGACAAGAAGAAATTCGCAATCGGTATAAAGATGACCCCACAAAACAACAGGAAGAGATGGCCAAGCTCTTCAAAGAAGTGGGTAATCCCTTAGCCGGATGTTTGCCAGTGCTGATTCAAATGCCGGTGCTATTTGCCTTGTTTGCCACGTTGCGCGGATCGCCGTTTTCGGATGTCAACTATACAGTGGATGTACAGATTTTTCCCCAGGAACAGATCCAGCGAATTCAACCCCAAATTTATGCCACTAAACCTCAGAATATCTATATTGAAGATGGGGTTCACGCTAAAGTCGCGGCGATTTTGACCGGAGGTAATAAGATTGGGGTGGGCGAGAAGGCTCAAATTAACCTGCAAACGGTGGAAGGACAAACGGTTAAAGAATTGGTGGCGCAGTATCCCGATCAGGTGCAAAAGCTACAACCAACTTGGACGGTAACCAAGGGTGGAGAGCTGGTGGACATTAATCCTGATGGTACGCTGGTGGCTCTACAACCGGGAGAGGTCACCTTTCAAGGGACAGTGCCGGGATTAGCCGCAGAGAAAGGATTTTTATTTATTAAAGCTCTGGGACGAGTTGGGGCTTTTGATGAGAATGGCAACATTAACTTCGATATCCTGGGGATGGTGTTGTTCTTTGGGGTCAGTTTGTATCTGAACCAGGTGCTGTCTGGCCAGGGAGGAAGCAGTAATGATGCGAATTCTCAGCAACAAACGATTAATAAAATTACGCCGGTAATCTTTACGGGGATGTTTTTATTCTTTCCTTTACCGGCTGGAGTTTTGATGTATATGGTGATTGCCAATATTTTCCAAACGGCGCAAACGTTTATTTTGTCCAAGGAACCGTTGCCGGAAAATCTCCAGAAGTTGGTTGAAGAAAAAGGTTTGAGCGTTAGTCCTGCGGGTACAATATCTGAGAATCGCACGGATCTGCCTTTTGAAAAACGGTCTAAAAAGAAGACTAAACCAGAATCTAAGAAGAAATAGGCATCGGTAGTAGCCATGAAGGAAACCATGCAAAAGCGGGGCCAGCAGTGGCTAGAAGATCTGTTAAAAAAGATGGGACTAGCTACTGCTGTGAGGGTGGAGGTGATTGAAGGATGGTCAGGTCAGGAAACGTCTTGGTTAATTATTGACCCTTCACCCTTGAGTGTGTCCCAGATTGAACAGTTGGTGGGTACAGGTGGGGAAAGTTTGGATGCGATTCAGTATCTGATTAATGCGATTCTGAATTTGGGACAAGACCGGGAGGAACAGGGTTCGTTTACTTTGGAGTTGAATGGCTATCGTCATCAGCGACAGCAGGAAGTGCAGCGAATGTCTGAGATGGCGGCTTATACGGTGCGGCAAACGGCGGTTGAGTTTGAGATGAAGGCGTTGTCATCGGCGGAGAGGAGGGAGGTACATCAGTTTCTGCAATCGTATGAGGATCTGGAAACGGAGAGTGTGGGTAAGGAGCCTCACCGACGGCTGATTGTCCGACAGCGCTCCCAAGAAGGAGGTGGATGATGCAGAGGATCTATATTCCTGGGTTGTTAAAGTGTCCAGAGGGAAAACTGAGGATTGAGGTGGATCAGTATTTGGAGGGGTTGGATTCTTTGATGCCGGTTCAGGGTTGGATGAAGATGATTCACCAAGGGAGTTATCTGGAGGTGAAGGCGATGGCTGAGACGATTGTAACGCTAAAGTGCGATCGCTGTCTGCAACAGTATAATTATCGACTGCGGGCGAAGGCGAAGGAATTGATTTGGCTCGATCCTAATGCGGATACCCTCAATGATAATCTGCCCTTGGAGCGGGAAGTGCCCTTAGAGGATTTGGTGGAAACTCTCTCGCCCCAAGGCCATTTTGACCCGGAAACCTGGCTCTACGAACAGCTTTGTTTGCGGCTTCCCCATCGGCAGTTATGCGATAAGGGTTGTCCGGGAATTGAGGTGAAGGAGGAAGGGGCTGAGAGTGAGGATGCTGGTGTAGATGCCCGTTGGTCGGCTTTGGTGAATCTTAAGGATCAATTGGGGCAATCTTAAACCTGTGATTGAGTATATAGCGCTTCGCACTGTATGTCCCCACATAGGGTATTTTGCCCATAGCACTCACAGGCAGGAGCAGTAACTAACGAGAGTTAATACAGGCTATGCTCTCATGAGTGCCTTAGATACTGTCCAGTTTTTAGACTGCCTGTGTTCAGTTGAGTTGGCTTATCTACAAAACAGATCAACGGGTTGTTATCTAAGGGGCGGGGCAGCTTCAACAATCGAATTGACTATAAGTTGTACTCCAAACACAGATCGCTAATGAAGTCACTGATTCTTATAAACCTAAGAGTCTGAGGGACAAAATTGACTAACAATACTATTTTGAAGAGATTGAACCGATTCAGAAGGGTTAGGCACTGAATAGATACTGTTCAGCATATCGGATACTAACTCTTGTTCTCCAAGGTAAAGAGCTTGAGCCAAGGCAACATCAGCAGGAGTTACCCCTTCGCGGGTGAGTTGGGTAGAAATAGCTTGCATTTGGTTATCAATAGATGAACGTTCCGCGCCATCTAAAATTTGAAAGGTAGCTTGTATGTAGGGACGATCCGTTACCACTTGCCAAAAATAGGCAACTCCTGGCTCTAAGGGCGGAGCATCTGGGGGATACAAGATGAAGTGGCGATCGCCAGTAACAGCAGATTCCCAGATTATTTCTTCCGTATCCTCTCGTAACACTTGAATCGATTGGATAACAACACCTTCAATTTTAGGATGCCACAAAAATAGGGGGCGATCGCTCCAAATCACTTCCGGTTCTAACCAAGTTAAAGTATCAAGATCGCTCTCACGGGTAGGGGAAATGGCACAAATTAAGTCAACCGCGCTGGTGGCACTTCCCCGCGATCCCCCTTCTCCTTCATCGGCTGGAGGTTTCAATTCAATCAGGTTACGCAGTTTTTCGGTAATCTCTGGGGTTTGGGCAAAGCTGGTCATGGCATGGGTTACCATCAGTCCAACAGCGATCGCACTCAGTAAACCCATGGGAGCGTATTGCACCGTTTTAGCCATTACGAGTATTCCTTATTCTCGGTTGCGGATGGTTTGTGAGAGGACAAACCCCCATACCATAATTGTAGGAAAAAACCAGGGTAAGAGGATTGCCATAGAAATATAGACTTGTAATGAGAGTAAGCCGTACACAATTGTTCCGATGGAGAGGGCGATCGCCGTTTGACGGACACCATAGCGAGTTAACCCCACCATTAATATTAGTCCTTTTGCCCATAGAGCAGCAACCCAAGTCATCCACAGATCGGGAAGGGGAACCACTAGCCTACCCTTAAGGAGATGATCGAGCATATACCCATGAATTTCTCCCCCCGTGAGCAAATTCTGTTTTGTCCAATATTCAAAAGCAGCCGGAGGAGGCGTAAGATTATCACCACCGGGGGTAGTTCCGGCTTCATCATAGCCCCCTGGGGCAATAATGACGACGGAGTGGGCGAGGGTTTCCGGGCTAGGTGGAGTTTGACAAGCATGACTATCCAAATTTTGCCCATATCCCGATTCCTCTAAAAATTGCCAAGCAGTAAGACAGTAATAGACTTGGGAAGGGGGCAAGGAATAATCAATAATCGGATGCAACCACATTTGTTTGAGTAGGTAGGAAAATGCGGTGATGGCAGAAGTTCGGGCAGTTGCGGGGAGGGGGTGGGGAGACTGGGAAAGATAGGACAGAATTTGTTGCTTAAAGTCTTGGGTACTGTTGAGATCGGGTTGGGGTGGGTTGCGATCTGGGTGAGTGGTGAAATAATGAGACAGGGCGAGAACATAGGAGAAGGGTAAGGGAGTTGCAGGAGTTTGGGGAATATGCAATTGCATGTATCCCTGTTTAAAGATATTGATCCGTCCTTGTAAACTCCAATGGGGATCGGCTATTTCGGGTAAAACACCGATCCAGCCTTGGCGCGGATCGCGTTTGCTGACGAAGATAAACCAGGTTTGGTGATTTTCAACGGCGGTTTGTAAGGTTTGGGTAAGGATGGTGTCGCTGCTGCCGTTGTCTAAGTTTTGATGGGGGCGATCGAGGAGATAATCTATACCAATGACTTTAGTGTTCAGTTCCGTTAGTTGCTGGATCAGTTGGGCGAGATAGGTACGATTCATGGGCACTGGGCTAGAAATTCCCGCTTTGGCGATCGATTCATTATCGATTTGCAGCATCACCACCGATGGGGTGGCAGTCGTTTCCATTTGTTGGGTGAGGTGACGATAGCCAGCTTGTATTCCCACGCGCTGATTCAGGAGCCAAGTTTGCAGGGGAAAGAGACAACTGAGGGTGGTAAGGGTGGCTAAGGCAGCGCTTTCCCAACGGTTGGGTATCCATTGTTTCAGATGTTCTCGCCAGCCAAAGGGTTGAATTTGAAAGAGTTCGGCTTCTGGGTGGGTGAAGAGGGAGGGAATGAGGTAGGCACTGGGATAGGTAAGCCGTTTTTCCTGTTGTTTGAGATAGTGACAGGCTTGAATAAGGGCTTGATAAACGGTGTCAAATTCGGTCAGGCGTTTGATAAATTGGATCAGGAATTCTTGGGCAACGCGGTTGTGAATGGGTTCGCGCATGACGGCAACTTGATTTAAGCCGAGGTTGATCAGGGATTGGGCGATCGCCAAACCGCTACAGGAGTTAAAAATGGCAAATTGTAAGCCTTTGGTTTTTGCCAGATGCAGGGATTCGCTGATGTCGTGAATGGAGAGGGAAACCCCAGGGGCGATCGCCAATTCTCCCCCAGTTAAGGCTGTTTCGTTACTATGTCCGGCAAAAAAGAGAACATCCCATCCACGGGGATCGGCGATCGCCTGACAAATATCATGTTTAAGTTGCTGGATATCCTCTTTTCCCGTCCATCCCACAAATTCTACTGTAGCCAGTCGAGACAGGGAAGTCACCGCCGTGCGATCGCCTTGAAACTCCAATCCCGTATCATCGCCCAAAATCGCCAATACTCTCCCTTTTCTACGCCGAGGATAAACCGGTTCATGGGCAATATTTCCCGGAGTTCGCACCAAGCAAATCGAATCAGCAGCCCCTAAATCCGTACCAATTTCCCAAGTTTCCCAAGGCAATCTTGCCAAGTCTAGAGGCGTACAAGTTAAACATACCATGATAGATTTAGAACTCTTGACCGCCGTTGTTGCCAACTGTCGGCGAATGGCGACTAATTCCGGAGAGAGTAACCAATAATGAAATTGATCGAGTAATTCCGCTTCCGCTTGCACCAACAAAGAGCGCCAATCTTCCGACGGTTTAGACACCTGTCCTCGCTTAACAACCTTCCCCCGCAATTGCCGATAAAACTGCAAATAGGTTTCTTGCCATCGTTGATAACTGTGGGATAAGTTCCCCGGATAAGGTAATTCTGTCCATAGGGTTTGCCCTTCTCCCCAAGTTAGCTCAAAGTCACAAACTTCATTAACTTGTCGGACTCGTAGTTTATAGACTTGGGAAAACATGGGTTCAATTAACAATTAACAATTAACAATTATTTCCTAGAACCCAACCCCGGATTAATCTTTACCCAAGGAAAAGCAAACGGAGGTAAGCTCACCGGGGTTCCGTCTGTTGAGAATAAGGTTACCACAAATTTCTCGTCATAGGTTCCAATCAGTTGCGTAAACAGATAGGCACTAGGATGGGCAAGGTTAACCTTCTCTTCAATTAAAATACCCGTTTGGTCGCTAATTCGCCAGCCCATCTCTGAGTTTAAGGCTTGTCTGGAATTGCTGCCCAAAATCAACAATAAAGTCCAGCTATCTTCGTAAGATAAACACCAGGTGATCGCATAAAGTCTGACTCCTAAACCTAAATCTAAATCCTGATAAGCACGACCGGCATCTGAAGGTACACTCACGCCAGTTTCTTGGTGAATTTGGGTGAGTAAGCTGCTTAAATCTGTAGCTGGAGAGAGGGGTAAATGGCGACGGAAGACACTGGCTGGAATCAGTTGCCATCCCCCCTCATTCCCTTGATTTTGTAGTCCTTCTACTTCATTTTGCAGCCATTTGGTGAGATCGATGGCGGGCTGAATCAGGAGGTTAAGAAGATCGGCTAGATGCTTTTTTAGAGTTTCCCGTTCTGCTTCGGGTTGAGGGTTTAACCATTGCAATAATTCGGGATAGAGCCAGATCGCTCGACTTTCTTCCCAAGTTAAAATTTGCCAGAGGGGACGATTTTCAACCAGAGGAAGATGCTCTTTTAAGCTTTTTTGATAGGGTTGTAAACTGGCAAGATCGAGAGTTTTTTCTGGAGTTTTAATGGCTTCTGGATTTAAGCATTGTAGGGTTAATAGGAGGTCGTCAAGATTAGTATGGAATTGCTCGATATTGAGATAGTAATTCCAATCTGGGCTAGGAGTCATTGGAGCCGTTAAAGCCGTTAGTTCAGGGAAGTTAAGAAATCCGCGAATGGCGATCGCCTCTAACTCCTCATCCAAGCCAACAATAACATACAGTTGATCCGTAAATTCCGATAGCTCAATCCCCACCCTCGGAACAGCAATCTCTTCCTCGCTCCAGGATAAACTGGGCAAAAGACAAACCCTAAAGCCATTCACCGGGACATGAAAAACCCCATTGAGATGCTGACTATAGACGAGATTTAGCAGATGCAGAGGATCAGAATCTAAGGTTAATGTCGGTTCGCGATCGCCCAACCAACCATAAAATCCCAAAACCGCCAAAGCCTGAGTATAATTTGACCAATTGTCAGCCAAAGGTTTAGCCGCTTCATAGTCCGCTTCTGCGAACACAAACGATTCTAAAGTTGGGGAAAATTCAACCCAATCCTCAGAAAATTCCAGGGGAGAAAGAGTAGAGATAGTCATAATTCACTCCAGTTGAGTTTTAACATAGTGACAAATAGACTGGGTAAGTTGACTGGGAACCACAGGACGCTGGTTACAACTCGATTCTCGGATCGCTTCGGCTAAAGTTGATTGTACTTCTTCATCTAAAATGGCGTAAATTTTAGCCGCCACTTGCGATAATTGTTCCCCATCAACATAAGCTTGAGCCAGATTTAAAACCCGATCGCCCAGTAACTGTAAAGTCCATCGACCAATATCTGCTCGCAGTCGTTTAAGCTGAAGCAGGCGACTGACTCTCGGTTGATCTCCTAACTCCAATTGTTGGGCAATCTCACCCATGGAAATTCCCTGACAGTGGAATAAGTACAACCCTTTCAGAAAGAGCGCTTGTTTTTCTTTGGCTTTTTGCCTTTGCTTTTCCGTTTTCCCAGTTTCATAGCTTTGTAAGCGAGTTTTGATTGCTTGAGAGATCGCCCCTTGCAAAGCCTCTTGAAATTCTCGATCGTATCGATCCAAAAATTCCAACTGCTCTGGAGGATCGACAGCAGGAGTCAATTCTATCGGTGGCGGTTGCACAGAAGGAGGCAAATTCCCCCCCCTGGCTTGAATACGCGCCACCCGCATCACTCCCGCCAAATATTTAAGCTGTTTTAAGACTTGTCTAGGGGAATCCTTTACCCCATCAGCCATTACCCGAAGTTGATCCTCTGTCGGCTCAGGAAAACGGCGCTTCGTACCCTCCGCTCGCTGTTGCAACAAGTCTTGGCGATAGACTCGGTGATACTGCTCCAACAGCTCCGTTGCGTCTGCAATCTCCCTCTGTGTTGCTTGTTGTTGCTGCAAAACTTCCGTCAGTTTCCCTAAAGAAGTACGGTTCAGAATTAACCAATCCGTCACCTGTTCAATACCATGATCGAGCAGAAAACGCTTCACCAGGCGATCGCTCTTAAATAACCTCGTACACCAAGCCGAAAGCGTACTTTTACTCGGATCAAAGGATTCTAAAATGCGATCGACCAAACCAGAATGGGAAGCCTGGAAAACTGGACGCGGAGACTCTGACAACACAAACGGCAACAGTTCCCGGTGGGTAAAATCATGAGTCGCCCCAAAACGCTGCTCCAAGTCCACACAAATTTGTTTGATCTGATTAGAAATAAAACAGCGCAAACACCGCTCTGCCGGTCTTAGAGAAGGGTCTGAAGCCAGATTCCATTGCTGAAGTTGTGCTTGGATCTCTGGGTGCGGAAAAGGCATTTTTGACAGCAGATCTGAAAACCGATCCTGAAAAAAATCATGGGCTATTTGGTCTTCAACCCGTTGTCCTGTACCAAACGCATTTACTCTCACCCAAATCCAGTAAGGGGATACATTACTCATCAGTCTCAATCCAACCTGGTTTACCTCTAACTAACAAGAGGGTTATTCTCCATTATTGACGATCCTCTCTGAACAATCTCAACAAGGTTCTATCTGCCAGGGTTGCACAGCTATGTTCTGTAAACTGAATCTTAACAGTCAGACCTCCAGACTCATGGGAATGTCAAGTTATGAATCATTTTGTTAAGGTTCACTACCTTTGATGAGATCTTGTGTCAAATCAGTGAATTCTATATTCAAAGTAGGTATGATTATAAAGAAATCCTTAAGGAGGGATCGTGATGACTCCCCATCTGCTACGTCAACTTTGGTCTTTGATTGAAACAACTCAACCCCAACGGTTACTGAGACTCGACGATCCAAGTCTGGTTCAGTGGCTGTTAGGTAATCTGGCTCAAGAGCGATCGCTCAATGGAGAAGAAGCCGATTTGCTCTCTCACTATATTGAATCGCGATCTTCCCTGATCCGGGATTTAGCTCAACAGCGCTTATCGCCAGAATTACTGCCCTAACCGATGGTTGCCCCTCTTTCAGTGAAAAGACTCGCCCTTTTGCAGCGCCTCACGCATCAGGCAGAATCTTTAGCTGTGCCGATCAAGGCGATCGCCCAAATGATGTGTTCTGGAACACGAAAAAGTTTCTCCTGCGGATACCAAATCGAGCAGATACTGTTAATATCATGAAAACAAAAGTTAAAGAATCTTGAAGGCACTACTCTCAAGGTCTGCTTCAAGATTCCTGTCCATCAGTGAGGAGAAACTCTTTTGCATATGGCTAAATGGCAATCTTTATTAATGTCGGTTCTATTGCTGGCACTCCCCCTGGGAGCTTGCACCACTGCACCTTCTGAGACTACCGATGGAGGTGAAGAAGCTTCAGAAACCGTCGCTCCCCAAAGCCGTTTGGATGTGGTCAAGACTCGTGGAAAACTAATCTGTGGAGTAGATGGTGGCATTCCTGGATTTAGCTTTGTCGATGAAACCGGAGAATATTCAGGAATTGATGTCGATGTGTGTAAAGCCGTTGCTGCTGCTGTTTTAGGCGATCCAGAGGCAGTAGAATACCGTAACCTAGATTCTACAGAACGGTTTACTGCCCTATCTGGCGGTGAAGTAGATATGCTCTCACGTAATACCACTTGGACGATTAGCCGAGATACCTCTGTAGGTCTGGAATTTGCACCCACCACCTTCTATGACGGGCAAGGAATGATGGTTCGCAAGAATAGTGGTATCACCTCCCTAGCCGATTTTGAAGGTAAAGCCGTTTGTGTAGAAGCCGGAACCACTACCGAGCTGAATTTAACCGATAATATGCGTAAAGCTGGAGTTACCTTTGAAACGGTCACCTTCCAACAAGCCGATCCAGCCTATGCAGCCTATGCAGAAGAGCGCTGTGAAGGCATGACCTCCGATAAATCCCAGTTGGTTGCTCGGCGCAGTACCTTACCGAACCCCGAAGATCATATCTTGTTGGATGTCACCATGTCCAAAGAACCCCTCGGCCCCGTAACGATCAATAATGATTCCGCATGGTTTGATGTGGTCAAGTGGGTCACCTATGGTTTAATTGAAGCCGAAGAACTTGGCATTACCCAAGCGAATGTAGAAGAGATGAAGGGTAAAGAAGATCCGACTATAAAACGCTTTTTGGGTGCTGAAGGGGATTTAGGTCAAGGTTTAGGCCTCGATAATGATTTTATGGTTAAGGCAATTTCGGCTGTAGGCAACTATGGAGAAGTTTACGATCGCAATTTAGGAGAACAATCCAAATTTAAATTACCCAGAGGCCAAAATGACCTCTGGAGTCGTGGCGGTCTGTTGTATTCTCCTCCTTTCCGTTAAATTAAGTTATCTGTAAACAGTCATCCGTCATCCATGATGGGATCATGGGTGATGGGTGTTAAGTTCTCCAGTTGAATCTATTCTTGTTATGACCAATGAGCATACGGTTCCTTTGTGGCGCGATGAGCGATTTTGGCGAGTCGCACTGCAAGTTTTGGCGATCGCGATCGTCATTTCTGTGATTAGTTTGTTAACCTATAATGTTTCCAATAACCTCAAACGAGCGGGTATAGAGTTTGGGTTTAGTTTTTTAGATACTCAAGCTTCTTTTGCCATTGGAGAAAGCCTCATTCCCTACGATCCCGCAAAAGATAGTTATGGCCGGGTCTTATTAGCCGGTTTAGTCAATACCCTACGGGTGATCGCTGCTGGAATTATTCTCACAACTTTGGTGGGAATTACCGTGGGAATTGCTAGTTTTTCTAATAATTGGTTACTGCGAAAAGGGAGCGAGATCTATGTGGAATTAATCCGCAATATCCCCCTACTCTTACAGTTGTTTTTTTGGTATCGGGCGGTGTTTTCTAAGTTACCGATACCCACAGAGCGCATAGAGGTGATGGGATTGGCTTTCTTGAGCAACCGAGGGGTGTTTCTCCCTTGGCCAAAAGTGGGTTGGTCTCTGGCGATTTGGTGCGCTCTGTTGCTGGGACTGGCGATCGCTGCGGTAATAGTTTGGAAAATCCGCATCAAGGAAATGGTAGAGCGCGGTAGTTCTGGACAAGCTCAGTTGAGGGCTTTATGGATCATGGCGATCGCCGCACTCCTGATTATTACAGTAGCCTTTGGATGGGAAAAACCCACAGAAATTGAACTCGGTCAGATTACCGGAGGATTGCGCCTCACCGGAGAATTCGCCGCCTTGCTCACCGGATTAGTCTTTTATACGGCTGCATTCATTGCCGAAATTGTCCGAGCGGGAATTCAAGCTGTGCCTAAAGGTCAGTGGGAAGCCGCCCGCGCCCTGGGTTTACATTCCGGTTTAATGATGCGTTTGGTCGTATTTCCCCAAGCCCTACGGGTGATTATTCCCCCCTTGAGTAGTCAGTATATGAACTTGGCGAAAAACTCCAGTTTGGGAGCGGCGATCGCCTATGCGGAAATCTACAACGTAGCCAATACCACCTACAACCAAAGTGGGCGACCGGTAGAAGTCATGTTAATTATCATGGCCACCTATTTGTTCATGAATTTGCTCATTTCTCTAGGCATGAACCAACTCAACCGATTGGTGCAACTGCAAGAAAGGTAATTCAATTAAAAATTAAAAATTAAAAATTAGTTAGCTGAAATGACTTCTTTACCGAGTAACACAACCGATATAGGCCCGCCGCCGGAGATGCGCGATACTCCAGTGAACTGGGTGAAAAATAATCTCCTCAGTCCCTGGTATAACGGCTTAATCACGGCAATCATTCTAGGGGTATTAATCACCCTAGGCTATACTTTTATCTCCTGGTCATTCACCCTAGCTCAGTGGGATGTAATCCCGCGAAACCTGCCCCTATTTATGGTGGGCCGCTATCCCAGTGAACAATATTGGCGCTTGTGGATTTTAGCCGCTCTGATTAGTGTCTTTGCAGGCTTATCTTGGGGCGTAATTGCTCGATCGCTCACCCTCTTTAGCCGCAAAGTTCTCATCGGTTTGGGAATGGCGGCCCTAGGCTGTTTTATTACTCCTACCCCCATCCTCTATCGTGCCCTATTGGTAGGCTGTTTAGTGGCGATCGCCGCCAACGCTTGGATCGGCCAACAGGTGGGTAACATCCAACCCGGTCTCGGAAAATGGGTTTCCTTGGGCTGGTTTGGCGTATTCTTAATCGGACTTTGGCTCATCGGTGGAGGACTCGGTTTAACCCCCGTGGGAACCAATGAATGGCAAGGGCTGCTGCTCACTGTATTGACAGCAGTAGTAGGAATTACCCTAAGCTTTCCCATCGGTTTAGTTGCTGCTTTGGGAAGACGCAGCAGTTTACCCGTGGTTAAAGGACTCAGTATTGCTTATATTGAACTCATTCGGGGCGTTCCCCTGATTACCATTTTATTTATGGGCCAGGTGATGATTCCCCTATTTCTCCCCGACGGAATACGCCCGGATCGGGTGATTCGGGCGATTGTGGGCTTAACCCTGTTTAGTTCCGCTTACCTAGCGGAAAATGTGCGAGGGGGTCTACAATCAATTCCCAAGGGACAGGCCGAAGCAGCACGGGCCCTAGGTTTAAGCACCCCGTTAACCTTGATTTTGATTGTCTTACCCCAGAGCCTAAAAGCCGTAATTCCGGCGATCGTTGGTCAGTTTATTAGCCTATTTCAGGATACGACCCTATTGGCAATTACTGGCTTGGTAGAATTATTAGGTATTAGTAATTCTATTTTGGCCAATCCTCAGTTCTTGGGGCGCTTTTCAGAGGTGTATCTCTTTATTGGTGTTCTCTTTTGGCTGTTCTGTTATGCCATGTCTTCTGTCAGTCGATGGGTAGAAACGAAACTGAATACAGAACACCGCTAGTCGGGGGGGGTTCTTCAAAATCTAAACGATAACCTGACTAAACCCGCCCCATTACGGATGACAACGAAGGAATGCGAGCATCCTGCTCGCAGGTTATATTTAGCGAGCAGGATGCTCGCACTCCAACTTCTAACCATTACCCATTACCCATTACCATGACCCATTCCGATCCTGCACTCAAATCTGACCAAACTCCAGTAGCGATGAATTCTGAACCCGCCATTATTGCCCAAGAGGTGCATAAATGGTACGCCAGTAATAAGTTTCATGTCTTGCGAGGAGTGAGCTTAGAGGTTACCAAAGGCGAAGTTGTTGTTGTTATGGGGCCGAGTGGTTCCGGAAAATCCACCTTTATTCGTACCTTTAATGCTCTAGAAGAATATCAAAAAGGCAAAATTATTATCGATGGCATTGAATTATCCCACGATCTCAAGAATATTGATGCTGTACGGCGGGAAGTGGGGATGGTGTTTCAACAATTTAATTTGTTTCCCCATTTAACTGTTCTGCAAAATGTGACCTTAGCGCCCATTTGGGTACGCCGTTGGAAGAAGGAAAAAGCGGAAGAAATCGCCCTACAGTTGTTAGAAAAGGTGGGAATTTTAGAGCAAGCCAAGAAATTTCCCGGACAATTATCGGGAGGACAACAGCAACGGGTGGCGATCGCCCGCGCTCTGGCGATGCAACCCAAAATCATGCTCTTTGATGAACCGACTTCTGCCCTCGATCCGGAGATGGTACGGGAGGTACTCGATACCATGCGATCGCTTGCCCAAAGTGGGATGACCATGGTTTGTGTCACCCATGAAGTCGGATTTGCCCGTGAAGTAGCGGATCGGGTGGTGCTAATGGCTGATGGGGTCTTAGTTGAAGAAGCAACCCCTGATGAATTCTTTAACAACCCCAAGGAGGAACGAACCCAGAAGTTTTTATCACAGATTTTGTAATCTTGAGTTCAATCTTCAGTGAGAGGTGGGTTTGGGGTTGAAGGTGGGAGGAGCAAAGCAAGCGGTAGAGTTTTCCCTTATCGGGGACAAACTAAAACACCATTAGCATTTTCAACGATGGAACCTTCAACATCATTGATGTAAATGATATTTCCAGTTAACACCCGTACAAGTTTGGGTTTTTCTTGCAAACATTCACCGATGGTTTCTGCCCAGCGGATCAGTTCATTGGTATCTGCGGTTACACCAAAAGCATCCGTAATTGGGGTATTGGAGGTAATGCTGGTATCTTGGAAAATAGCGGTTTCAATCGGTAAGCTGAACCGCAAAGGTAGCACTTTGCCCGTGGGCGCTGTGGTTACATATTCTCTAGGGCCAACATAACTGCCACCATAGAGTTCTTGAAACGCATTTTTCCGATAGTAGTCTACTTGAATACTAGGGCGCTCTTGAGCTTTTAGAGCTAAAGGAGAAGCAGCAACAGCAACAGTAGCCAAGATTGAAGCCGTGAGTGTTTTGAGAACCTTCTTCATGATTTCCACTTTTAAGAGAGTCTGTTGGACATGAGGGCATCAAGGGCAAAAATTTTTACGTCAGTCTATACAGACTTAGACCCTGGATGAATAACGATTCTACTATAGCAGAGCTAAGAGAAACAGAGATTTTCATTTAGGCAGAAATTGGGGTAGGGAGTCGCTCTCTGCTGGGGGAGGTTCACCCAAATATTGAGACATCACCCGGTAGCCAGCATAAGCGGGAATAATCAGGGCAATCAGAAAGACAAGGGTAGCCCACCAAATTTTAGAGTTACCCGACGATCCATAGTGAGATCGATAGGGGTCAAAGGGGAGGGTTTCGGGGCGAATTTTTTGTCGAGTGGCGATCGATCGCCGAAATCTGATCCGGCGATCGTCGAGTTTTTCCAAAAAAATCCAACCCGCTTGGGCTTCTTCACGACAGAGGTGATGAAATACCGTAGGATTGCCAAATAAATCACTACTGGCTCGCACAATCTTAAATTCCCATCCCCGTGCTTTGGCTGAACCATTCTGATGGGGTTCTCCTTCTGTACCAAAGTGTTCTTTGGGTTCGTAATGGGTCAAAACTTCTTCCTCCTCCTCATGGCGTTTTTGGGTTTCTTGTTGACTGCGATGAATACTATCGCCCATCATCAACAATTGACACCCCAAGCTACTGAAAAATAAGCTACCAATCACTAATTCGAGCATACTGAAATCATCAATAGGGATCGCGGTTGACTAAATAACCCTCAATTAATATATCGTTGCCTAAAGATTGATAGTGAACCTCGGTCAGGTTCAAGGCTTGGGTCATTTGGGTTAATCCTAAGTCTCCCACAGGAGAGGGAGCTAGATCGCCCCCGATAATCTTAGGGGCAATAAAGGCATAAACTTTCTGTACCATTCCAGAGGCGATCGCCTCTGCTCCGAGTCGTCCTCCACATTCCCACAAAACGGATAAAAAACCCCGTTGATATCCATACTCCATGGCTGCTCTCGGAGTCAGTTGGGGAAATTCCACCACCTCAACCCCCCAGTTTCGGAGCTGTTTCTGAAATTCAGGATTAGCCCCCGACTCCGTTAACACCACCGTTGGCGCAACCGGCTCCCACAATTGGGCAGATGGGGGTAAATTCAAAGAACGACTCATCACCATCCGCACCGGATTACGATCCACGACTCCATGGGTGGTTAATTGGGGATTATCTTTACGCAGGGTATTCCCGCCCACGATCACCGCATCACAAGCTCCTCGCAACTGATGTACCCACCGTCTAGAGTCTTCCCCAGTCACCCAAGCACTATGACCGGTAGTTGTAGCGATTTTGCCATCTAAGGTCATGGCATACTTAAAAATTCCCCAAGGTCGTTGATGGCGGATGCGATGAATAAAGGCTTCATTGAGGCGCTGACAGGCTTGCTCTTCTACTCCTACCTGTACCTCGATTCCTGCTTCTTGGAGTCGTTGAATACCACTCCCAGAAACCCTAGGATCGGGGTCTACCATGCCCACCACCACCCGCCTGACTCCGGCAGCGATCAGGGCTTCCGTACAAGGGGGAGTGCGGCCATAATGATTACAAGGCTCTAAATTCACATAAACTGTCGCACCTTGGGCGCGATCGCCCGCTTCCTGTAGGGCAAAAACTTCAGCGTGAGGCTCTCCAGCACGGGGATGAAAGCCCTCCCCCAGGATTTCATTTTCTGCCACCACAACTGCCCCCACCAAGGGGTTAGGAGCCGTCCGCCCAAGGGCTTGCTGGGCTAATTGGATGCACCGGTGAATGTAAATGGAATCTACAGCAGAGTGAGATTCATTAGAGAAATGGGTCAAGGTTTAAATTCGGATAGTTTATACCTGTGATGGACAATTTTGGCTGATTTTAGCATGAATTGATGCAGGGATTACAAAGCCTAGACAGGGCTGAGTTTATGATACTTCCCTGGGATGAAAATAAGCATCCTTTCCTAGTCTTTTTTAAGTTGCTAAATCCCTAAATAGTGATATAATTTTTAGTTGAGCGTGAATGAAGGAGCGTCGGATGTTATTTCGTCAATTGTTCGATCCAGAAACCAGCACGTATACTTATCTGTTAGCTGACCTGAAGACTCAAGAAGCAGTCTTAGTCGATCCGGTGCTAGAGCAAGTCGGTCGTGAATTGAAGCTATTGCAGGAATTAGGGTTAAGTCTTCGCTATTGCCTAGAAACCCATATTCATGCTGACCACATTACCGGTAGCGGCCAGCTCCGGGAAGTAACCGGTTGTACCTCCATTGTGCCCCAACACGCGGGAGCAAAATGTGCCGATCGCTTTATAGCTGATGGAGAATTATTGCAAGTGGGAGCCGTTCAGATTGAGGCGATCGCCACTCCTGGTCATACCGATAGCCACATGGCCTATCTGGTGAATGGACAAAAACTGCTCACGGGTGATTCTTTGCTCATTCGAGGTTGCGGTCGTACTGATTTCCAAAGCGGCGATCCAGGTCTGCTCTATGATGCCATTACTCAACGACTATTTATGCTTCCTAATCAGACCGAAGTTTATCCTGGTCATGACTATAAGGGATGTATGGTTTCCACCATTGGCGAAGAAAAACAATTTAATCCTCGTTTAGCCGGTCAAACCCGTGAGAGTTTCATCACCCTCATGGAAGGCTTAAATTTACCGAACCCGAAAAAAATTGCCGAAGCGGTTCCTGCTAATCAAAGATGTGGCAAAGTGCCCGTCTTAGTTTAATTAATGCTGTATCTTCTTATTTCCTGAGTTAATTTTTATCAACTATGGCGAGCCATCAAAATCTGCAAGACAAACTCCAAGCGATCGACAGTTCTTCAGTGCAAGAATTGTGGGAAAAAAATGAGATTCAGTTCATCGATGTTCGCGAACCGAGTGAATATGCTGGAGAACGGATTCCAGGGGCGATTTCTCGACCCTTATCTCGATTTAGTCCGGATGATGTTCTCCTCGATCCGACTAAACCCTTTATTCTCTATTGCCAAACCGGAAATCGTTCAGCGACTGCTGCCCAAAAGCTCTTTTTAGCCGGATTTGAAGACGTGGCTCACTTGCAAGGAGGATTAGAGGAATGGAAACGGCAGGCATATCCTACCTATGTCAATCCCAAGGCTCCTATTAGCATTATGCGTCAGGTGCAAATTGTGGCCGGTTCTTTGGTTTTGACGGGGACTTTATTGGGAGTTTTTGTGGCTCCTGGGTTCCTATTTTTGAGTGGTTTTGTCGGTGCAGGATTGATGTTTGCGGGAATTAGTAATACCTGTATGATGGCAGAGTTATTGGGTAAATTGCCTTACAATCAGCGCGTTTAGAGTGGGTTTTTCCCTCATCCCCCAGCCCCTTCTCCCGTGGGAGAAGGGGAGTAAAAATTCCTCTCCCCTGGGAGAGGGATATAGGGAGAGGGCAAACGAAAATATGAGGAAAATCAGATGTTAATTAATCTGGTGGGACATGCTTTGGCCGTTTGTATTGGCTTGAGTTTGGGTTTAATTGGTGGTGGGGGTTCGGTGTTGGCCCTGCCGGTGTTAATGTATGTGATGGGGGTAGAAACGAAATCGGCGATCGCCATGACGTTAGCTATTGTCGGCAGTGTCAGCTTAATTGGGGTGATTTCCCATTGGCGATCGGGTAATGTGAACCTAAAAGCAGCCGTCATGTTTGCCCCCCCAGCCATGGTAGGTTCCTATGTAGGGGCTAAAATTGCCACCTTACCCATCGTTAGTGCTACGGTACAACTGATGGGTTTTGTGGTGATGATGGTAACAGCCAGTATTTTAATGATTCAGAGAAGTGGGAAAAAAAAGAGCGAAGACACCCTGAAAGCTCCCCCAGTTTCCAGTATTTGGCAGAGGTTTTTACTGATTCCCTTAGCGGGTTTAAGTGTAGGATTAGTGACCGGATTTGTGGGTATTGGTGGCGGTTTTCTGGTGATTCCAGCCTTGGTATTACTGGTAAAGATTCCTATGAAGGAGGCGATCGGTACATCCCTATTGGTAATTTCCTTTCAATCCGTGACTGGGTTTTGGGGGTATCTCAGCAGTCAGATCCCGATTAATCTCCCCTTGGTATTCTCCTTTATCGTCGCTGCAAGTATGGGGATTATCTTAGGGTCATATTTAACTCAGTTTGTCCCTGGAAAGCAACTAGAGAAAGGCTTTGGCTATTTTCTGCTGGCGATCGCCGTTTTAATCGTCGTCAAATCCTAATCTTCCGTTATCCTTACACTTCACTATGCAAAGCTTGCGATCGCTCCAACTGTTTCACCTCAATCAAAGGCAACACAATTTCCACCATTGTCCCCTTTCCTTCACCCTCACTATACAGAGTAATCTGACCTTCCATCATCTCTATTAAATTTCGAGAAATTGCCAATCCCAAACCCGTCCCCTCAAACTTCCGAGTCCGAGTGCCATCAGCCATAACAAACGGTTGAAACAGCTTTGATTGTGAAGCAGGATCGACTCCAATTCCCGTATCTTTTACAGAGATTCTAACTTGAGATACCACAGAAGAATCACCCTGAGAGTTAGACTCTAAATCTGCCTTAATTTTCTCTACCATAATAGTAATTCCCCCCTTTTCCGTAAACTTAATTGCATTGCCAATAACATTCAGTAAAACTTGCTTGAGTTTATCTGTATCCGCATAAACTGGAATCGGTTCAGCTAGACTTTCATGACTTAAAGATAACCCTTTCGCCTGAATAGGAGCCACTTCAATATCAATTACTTCTCTCAGAATATGATTTAAATCCACCGGTGCTAACTCCAGAGAGAGTTTACCAGCTTCAATCTTCGATAAATCCAAAATATCATTAATAATTGAGAGTAAATGCAGGGCAGCATTATCGACTTGCTGCAAAAACTCTAACTCTTCCTCCCGATCGTCACAAAATCCATCTTTAACCAATCGAACCGAACCAATAATGGCATTTAGAGGAGTTCTTAATTCATGGGAAATGCTGGTTAAAAACTCACTTTTAAGCTGATTAGAACTTTTTGCTTCTTGCCAAGCCACTTCCAGCTCTTCAGCCCAACTAATTAAACGCTCTACCATACTATTGAGCGCTTTAGCCAGTTGATTAAATTCATGAATTTTGAACTTCTGAGGAATAGGTTCTGGAGAAACACTGCATTCTACACTTTGAGCATACTTTCCTAATTGTTCAACGGGGGTCACTAAAGAGCGGGCTAAAATCAAAGTAGCAATTAAATTAGCCGCAATTAATCCCAAAACTAAATTAATTAACGTTTGCCGAATTTCTTGAAGACCATAGAGGGCATTATTCAGAGGAGTTACAGCTAAAACAATCCATTTTTCATTGCTTAATCCCGTTGTGGTGGGATTGGGAATAGCTGTATATCCCGCGATCGCTTCTTTACCACTTTGATCGAAGGCCGACAAATGCAGAAAATTACTTTGACCAGAGGTAGCAGCTCGGATGATAGCTTCTAATCGAGATTGCAGATTTTTATCTTTCTCATCACGAATATTAGTCCCAATTCTTGTGCTATCGATATGGGCAATAATTGTTCCTTCCTGATTAATAATTACTGTATACCCAGATAAGGATTTGAGTTCTTGTGTTTGTTGAAGGGGAATAGTTGCTTCAACCACGAGATTGAATTGGGATTCTCCAGATAAATTATAGACTGGCGAACGAATTAAAAAATGGAGTTGATCCTTACCATAGTTATAGAGAAGAGATAAGGAATCATCTAAAAGTAATTTTACTTCCACCTGATGGGCAAATTGTGGATAAGGTTTTTGGGTGATTTTTTCAGCCTTGAAGTTACCGATCGCCGCTTCTTCACAGGTACTGGAAATTACTTTATTATCCGTTGAATTTTGCAATTGTACGCATCTTACAGAACCCCAAAAACGCTGGCTGAGATCCTTGAGGTAAGAATCGAGTTGCGTTGATTTCCCCGATTGTAAAACTCCGCTTTCACTAGCCGTTTTGACTTGCTGGGTCAGAGCATTAATACTGAGATCAAGGCGATCGCCTTTTTCAATGGCACTTTCAACGATATTATACCGAGCTGTTTCTAATAAACTCGAACGAGCCTTACGGTAAGTGGCATATTGGAGTAAACAGAGAACCGGAATAGTCATCAGCAAAATCCGCCACATTAAAATACGGCGAAAAGAGGTCTCACTGGATTGGAGTAAACGGAAGAGCTTCAACATACCCTAATGATGGCCAAGGATTGCACAGCAGGAGTATCACTAGAATAACTCCTAGGGAGGGACACAATGGATTAAAAAGGATGTTCGAGGGGACTCCTTGGTTAATTGTACGCAATCACGAGGAGTCCTATTTCCAGATATTTGCGTAAAATAACGCAAGATTTCTGGATAACAAATCAGGCATAATGGTGATAAGACATTCACAAATCATTTTATGGCCCGTCTCAATCATAAGGCATATGCTATTCTTGTGCGGGAACTAGAGCGCTGCTTAGGCAACGATCCCCTAAATGCTCCTCAAAAAATGTTAGTCCTCAAACGATTGGAGCGATTACGGCAACAAACAGGCGATCCAGTTTCGGTACAACATCTACAGGAAACGATTCAGGATCTGATACCAGATTTCTCCAACAAAGTGATTCAGCAAGCAGTAAAAGCCAATCAACCCTCTTCGGGAATCCTGGGATATTTGTCTTGGGGGGTTGTCGGTTTAGCGGGATGCGTGGGTTTGGTGTATATTCTTAATCTCCCTTACCCGATGATTCGCTGGCCCGTAGCGAAAACCATACCCTTGGTGCTACTGCCCAGCTATATGAAAATGGATTATGATTATCGGGGAGCGATCGCCAATGTGGAAAAATCAGATCAGCTCATTAACCAAGCCACCAGCGCTGCCGATATTGAGTTAGGAGCCGAAAAAGCTGCCCTAGCGCAAAAACACCTGGATGGTTTACCCGTGTGGTTCCTAGGCTATTATCCCCAGCGCTACTGTACCCTGTTTAGTTGTAGTTGGCAGTTTACCCTAGATGAATATCAGGTTGCTCGCAAACACATTGCCCGTATAGAAGCTAAAGCTTTCCAAGAAAGCAATGCATTAACCCTTTTGCAAGAAGGACAAAGCCAAATCGAAGCAGGGAAAAGCCAATATCAACAGGCTAATGCTGAGACGAGCAAACAGGAGGCCATCTCCCTTTGGCAAGCGGGACTGGATAAACTCGATCAGATCCCTCCCCAAACCGTCGCCGGACGCATGTCAGAGCCTCAAAAAAGAGCCTATCAGCGCGATTTTGAACAGGCCTCTGGCCGGGCAGTGGGAACCCAGAAAACCGATACTCTGATCCAAGCTGCTGCTCAGTATGGCATGGCAGCGGCCGAAATGTCCCAAAATCCGCCCCATTCTGAAGCTCAATGGCAAGAAATTATCCGTTTATGGGATCAGGGAAGCCAGCAGTTGGAACGAGTCACGGATGATAACCCAGCCTATGTGGAAGCCCAGAAAAAACTAGCTGAGTACCGTAAAAATGCGGCTATGGCGCGGATTCGTCTAGAAAATGAACAAAATTCTATGCAAGCTCTGAATCAGGCTAAGAGTCAAATTACTACCTGGCAACAGTTAGCTACTTCTACGACCAATAAAGGGGTATTGGTTAGTGGACTGCAAAGAATTATTTATGACTTAGATCGAGTAAAATCAGGTACAACGGCTACGGAGGAAGCGCGATCGCTCCGGCAATTTGCCGAAGCGAAAATGCAGGAACTTAGTCACTAATATCCCTAGACTTTTTCACCTCGACCACTTGAGGGTGTTCCGGGTTGGGCAGCGGCCAAGCCATCCGGTCAGCCAGCGTCACCCAAGCCGCAGCGACTTGGGGCAATTCAATCAGCAAAATAACCCCCAAAGTAATGCACCATTTATGCTTATTGTGCTGACAATTTTCACCCTGGTTTTCCGGTTGTCGTTCTGGCTTGGCATTAGAAACGCTCATCGCTTTATCCTCAATTCATCTACTCTTCAAGTTTCCAACAAAATTCTTGAGAATAGGTCTAATCAACATCTATAAAAGAGTCTAACTTTTTGAGGTAAAGGAGCAGCAAAGTCTAAAGTCTATTTGAAGTCTAACTCAAGTCTAAAGAGTCTAAACAAAATCTAATATTAGAGTGGTGGCGCTGTCTTTATAGTAACATAGATGTGGAGATAGAAGCCGGGTTTCTCCAAGAAACCGGGCTTCTTAGAACATCGCGGGGGCAAGCCGTATGACCATCACTTGGGAAGACTTTCTAACTGATATCTGTAATCAGCAGTTGCTCACTCAAGAACAGATTGAGACAGTCTTAACCAGATTTCCTAAAGAAAATAGTAAATTATCAGAAAATGAATTAGGTGGGCAACTTCATCTTGGAGAACAAGGCGTTGGGGCAAGAATGACAGAAATTTATAAGAAATTTGAACCCCTATGCGAAGAATTACGAACTAAGAAGGGAGGAAAAGTTAAGTGCTTACAGGATTTTCTCAGACAACAATATCGCAATAGTTGCGGTTCTATCGTTCCGCCCCAACCCAAAGGATTGTACTCCGATGAATTTAAGGCCCTGATTCAAGAGAAAATTGAGCGCTTTTGTGGGCGCGAATTTGTCTTTAACGCATTTGACCAGTTTATTCAAGACCATTCCAAAGGCTATTTTACCGTCATTGGCGATGCGGGGATGGGGAAAACTGCCCTAGCCGCAAAATTGGTATCGGAGCAACACTATCCCCATTATTTTAATATTTTAGCCCAGAGCATCAACACCCCAGAGTCCTTTCTCAGGAGCATTCGCGGGCAGTTAATTGGGCGATATGGGTTGGAGAATGCAGAAGCGGACAATCTACCGGAATTGCTGGAAAAAGTCAGTCAGAAGCTACCCGCAGGAGAGCGACTGATTTTAGTCATTGATGCCTTAGATGAAGTCAATCAAGAGCTAGGAAGCAACCTCTTATATTTGCCCATGACGCTGCCGGAGCGGGTTTATATTTTCTTGACCCGGCGACCCTATACCTTGAGGAATAAGCGGTTAAATCTGTCCCCTGGGATTCCTTATTCTGAGTTGGACTTGAGGGAAGAGAAGTATATGAAGTTAAGTGAAATTGACATTAAAGCCTATATTCAGTTATTTTTACAAGACCCAGAGCATCGGGATAATTTGCAGCATTGGATAGCCGAGCGTACCACAACAGAAGAGTTTGTGGAGCAGGTAGCAGACAAAAGTGAGAATAACTTTATGTATCTGCGCTATCTGTTACCGGTGATTGCCAAGGGTCAATATAATGATTTGCAGTTAGCTGAGTTACCCAAGGGCTTGGAGGAATATTATCAAACCCATTGGGTGCGGATGGGCATGGAAGATGCACCGCAAGAATTTATGGTGATTATTTTGTTTATCTTGAAGGAAGTGGGGACACCCATTCCCAGTGAAATGATTGCCCAAATTGCCGAGCAAGACGAGGCACAAGTGGAGCAAGTTTTAGACCGTTGGTTTGAATATTTAAGGATGCAGCATCAGGAGGGAGAGTGTTGCTATAGCATCTATCATGCCAGTTTCTTGAATTTTCTGGAGAAGCAGACAGCGTTGAAAAAAAATCGTCAGTTATTTCGGGAAGTGAATCAACGCATTGCTGATTACCTGGAAGGAGAAATGGAGTAAACCGAAATTGTCTATGAGTTATCAAGCGCTTGCCCTCTCCCTAAATCCCTCTCCCACGGGAGAGGGACTTCTTGCTCCCCTTCTCCCGTGGGAGAAGGGGCTGGGGGATGAGGGCACACCCACTACACAACCCACCCAACAACCCCATGAACATCGTGCAGCAAAAGACCATCGCCGGGAAACTGGCCACCAAACCGCCTTCCTTTCGACGGGTGTACCTGGGGACACTCCCTTATCAATATGCCCAGACTGAGCAGTGGCAAAAGTATCGACAACTGTTGACCAACTTTGAATTCATCGAAGCCAAGATTAACCATCCAGAATTCGGCGTGCAGGCCCTGATTGAGGATTATGACTTAATCGATGCAGAGACAGACAACGCCAAAGCGCTGCCACTGGTGCAAGGGGCGCTGCGGCTGTCGGCCCATGTGTTGCGGCACGATAGTAGCCAACTGGTGGGGCAACTCCTGGGACGGATGTTGGGGTTTAAGCATCCAGAGATTCAACAGTTGCTCACCCGGGCCAACCAGAGCCAAACCCCCGGTCTGCGCCCCTTGACCCCCAGTTTAACCCCTCCAGGCGGTGCGCTCCTCCGTACTCTGGAAGGTCATAGCCACTGGGTTAATGCCCTAGCAGTGACCCCCGATGGGGAGCGGGTGATTTCCGGTTCATGGGACAACACCCTGAAAGTGTGGAATTTGCACAGGGGAGAATTAGAACAGACCTTCTCCGGTCATAGCGACTCGGTTCTTGCCCTAGCAGTGACCCCCGATGGGGAGCGGGTGATTTCGGGTTCATTGGACAAGACCCTGAAAGTGTGGAATTTGCACAGGGGGGAATTAGAACAGACCTTCTCCGGTCATAGCTACTCGGTTAGTGCCGTAGCAGTGACCCCCGATGGGGAGCGGGTGATTTCGGGTTCATCGGACAAGACCCTGAAAGTGTGGAATTTGCACAGGGGGGAATTAGAACAGACCTTCTCCGGTCATAGCTACTCGGTTAGTGCCGTAGCAGTGACCCCCGATGGGGAGCGGGTGATTTCCGGTTCAGGGGACAAGACCCTGAAAGTGTGGAATTTGCACAGGGGAGAATTAGAACAGACCCTCTCCGGTCATAGCCACTCGGTTACTGCCCTAGCAGTGACCCCCGATGGGGAGCGGGTGATTTCCGGTTCAGGGGACAAGACCCTGAAAGTGTGGAATTTGCACAGGGGAGAATTAGAACAGACCCTCTCCGGTCATAGCTCCTCGGTTACTGCCCTAGCAGTGACCCCCGATGGGGAGCGGGTGATTTCCGGTTCAGAGGACAACACCCTGAAAGTGTGGAATTTGCACAGGGGGGAATTAGAACAGACCTTCTCCGGTCATAGCCTCTGGGTTAGTGCCGTAGCAGTGACCCCCGATGGGGAGCGGGTGATTTCGGGTTCAGGGGACAACACCCTGAAAGTGTGGAATTTGCACAGGGGGGAATTAGAACAGACCTTCTCCGGTTATAGCTACTGGGTTAGTGCCCTAGCAGTGACCCCCGATGGGGAGCGGGTGATTTCGGGTTCAGGGGACAACACCCTGAAAGTGTGGAATTTGCACAGGGGGGAATTAGAACAGACCTTCTCCGGTCATAGCTACTGGGTTAGTGCCCTAGCAGTGACCCCCGATGGGGAGCGGGTGATTTCGGGTTCAGGGGACAACACCCTGAAAGTGTGGAATTTGCACAGGGGGGAATTAGAACAGACCTTCTCCGGTCATAGCGACTCGGTTAATGCCCTAGCAGTGACCCCCGATGGGGAGCGGGTGATTTCGGGTTCAGACGACAAGACCCTGAAAGTGTGGAATTTGCACAGGGGAGAATTAGAACAAACCCTCTCCGGTCATAGCTCCTATGTTCGTGCCCTAGCAGTGACCCCCGATGGGGAGCGGGTGATTTCCGGTTCAGGGAATTTATCCGGAGACGACAACACCCTGAAAGTGTGGAATTTGCACAGGGGGGAATTAGAACAGACCCTCTCCGGTCATAGCTCCTATGTTAGTGCCCTAGCAGTGACCCCCGATGGGGAGCGGGTGATTTCCGGTTCAGGGAATTTATTCGGAGACGACAACACCCTGAAAGTGTGGCATTTGCACAGGGGGGAATTAGAACAGACCCTCTCCGGTCATAGCTCCTATGTTAGTGCCCTAGCCGTGACCCCCGATGGGGAGCGGGTGATTTCCGGTTCAGGGGACAACACCCTGAAAGTGTGGAATTTGCACAGGGGGGAATTAGAACAGACCCTCTCCGGTCATAGCGACTCGGTTAATGCCCTAGCAGTGACCCCCGATGGGGAGCGGGTGATTTCGGGTTCAGACGACAACACCCTGAAAGTGTGGAATTTGCACAGGGGGGAAATCATCGCCAGCTTTCCTGGAGATAGTCCTATTCTTTGCTGCGCCCTTTCCCCAGATGGCCAAACCCTCATCGCGGGTGAATCATCCGGTCGCATCCATTTCCTGCGCCTGGTGGGACTGGAGCCAAACCCATGAACACCGCTTCCCTGCTTGCGGCTACCCCTAGGGAATTTCACACCCATCTCCGGGAGGTGCTGACCCTGTTCCAGCCCCGTCCCCAGGTCTCGGCTGCCTTTGACCAGTTTTGTACTCGCCACCCACGGGGCTATTTCACCCTCATCGGCCCCCCCGGAACCGGTAAAACCGCTCTCTTGGCCCGCATCGCCACCACCCGTCCCCTGGTCATCTACTACAGCGCCCAACGGCCAGGGAAAGCCCAAGCCGAGACGTTTCTGCATACCCTCTGCACCCAACTAGCCCAAATTGCCCGCACCCACGGCATCCCCGTGCCTTCCCCCAGAGCCGACAGTAGCCAGTTTTCCCACCTGCTGCAAACCCTCAGCGACCATCTCCCCCCCCAGGACAAGCTCATCATTGCCCTAGACGGCTGTGACCAAATTGACCTGCGCTCCCAACCCCCCGGCTCCAATCTCTTCTATCTGCCCCGCTATGTGCCCAATCGCGTCTATTTTCTCTTGGCCCGTCGTCCCTTCCCCCCCGGTCAATCGGGTCTGTTAACGGAAAGTCCCCACCAGCACCTGCATCTGGTTCACCATGCCGACAGCACCCGTCAGGCGATTTGCGCCTATATTGATGCTTATTTTGATACGCTCTTTCTCCCCAATAACCCCCAACTCTACGACGACCTGGTAAGGTTGAGCGAACATAATTTTATGTTTTTGAGTCAAATTTTACCCAATATTTCGCAAATATCCTACCCCTTCCAACCCCCTCCACCAGGTTTAGCCAGGTACTATGAACAGCACCTGACCCAGATGAACCTGACTTCATCAAGTCTGAAACCGGCGCTCCTCCAGCACTTGGCTAGTGCTGTTGATAGCTGTTCTGCGGAAGCTCTAGGGATGGCTCTCGATGCAGATGAGTACGACATCGAAACTATCCTAGAGGAATGGAGACCCTTTTTAATCCTGGAGGAAGGAGCGGGGGAGCCGAGTTATCGGTTATACCATGGTCATTTTGCTGAATGGATTAGTGAGGATGGGGGGATGGGAGGAAGTCCTACATAACTCATTTAGGTTTGCTATATATCTTCAATTAACCGGTGTGATTAATTCTTTTTACTGGATTTACCTTCCCGAAATCCCAGGATTTTGTAACAATGAAGAGACAATAGAACCAGAGATAACGACGATCGCCGTCGTCCCTCACCGCCCATACTGAAGACAGAAAATTATGGTAGCACTGACCGATCACCCTCAAAAACGCCTAACAATAGAAACGGCTCCGATCGCCGCAAATACGACAACGATCCGCTCCCTAGACTGGGATCGCGATCGCTTCGACATCGAGTTTGGCCTGCAAAATGGAACCACCTACAACTCCTTCATCATTCAAGGAGACAAAACGGCCCTGGTGGATACCTCCCATCGCAAATTTGAGCAACTCTATCTCGATACCCTCAAAGGACAAATCGATCCCGCCACCATTGACTACATTGTGATTAGTCATACTGAACCCGATCATAGTGCCTTAGTCAAAGATGTCCTGGAACTCGCGCCTCATGCGGTAGTAGTTGGGGCAAAAATTGCGGTTCAATTCTTAGAAAACCTGATCCATAAACCCTTTGAAAGCCAATTCGTCAAAAATGGCGATACCCTAGATTTGGGTCAGGGCCATGTTCTAGAATTCATTAGCGCTCCTAATCTCCATTGGCCCGATACCATCTTTACCTACGACCATAAAACCTCTGTTCTCTATACCTGCGATGCCTTTGGAATGCACTATTGCTCCGAGCATACCTATGATGAGAACTTGAGCGACATTGAAGCCGACTTTCGCTTTTATTATGAATGTTTAATGGCTCCCAATGCCCGCTCCGTGGTTAACGCCATGAAACGGATGGCCAAACTCCCAGAAATTACCACGATCGCCACCGGTCATGGCCCCCTCTTACGCCATAACCTAGAGGAACTCACCGGCCGATACGATCGCTGGAGTCAGGAAAAAACTAAAGCGGAAAAAACCGTCGCCCTATTCTACACTTCTGATTATGGCTATAGCGATCGCCTCTCCCAAGCGATCGCCCATGGGATCACCAAAACCGGGATCGCCGTAGAAATGATGGACTTGCGATCGACCGATCCCCAGGAAGTCCGGGAACTGGTGGAAATGGCCTCAGCTCTCATCATTGGCGCTCCTCCCCAGTCGGGAGAAGTGGGCAAAGAAGCAGAAGCCGCCCTGAGTACGATTTTAGTAGCTGCCAACAACAAACAGGCGATCGGTCTGTTCGAGTCCGGTGGAGGAGATGACCACTCCATCTATCCCCTGCGGAACCAGTTCCAAGAACTGGGACTCAAAGAAGCCTTCCCCGCTATCTTGATCAAAGAAGCACCCACCGAAGCCATCTATCAAGCCTGTGAAGAAGCAGGAACCGATATGGGGCAACTCTTGGGACTCAAGGATACCATTAAGCATATGAAGTCCCTGGATAATGACCTAGACCGAGCCTTGGGTCGCTTAAGTGGCGGACTCTATATTATTACCGCCCAAAAAGGCGAAGTGAAAAGCGCCATGCTCGCTTCTTGGGTGACTCAAGCCAGCTTTAAGCCCCTGGGAATTACCATTGCTGTAGCTAAGGATCGGGCGATCGAATCTTTGATGCATGTGGGCGATACGTTCGTCCTCAATATCCTCAGCGAAGATAACTATCAAAGTTTGATGCGTCATTTCTTGAAGCGCTTTGGCCCTGGTGCAGACCGCTTTGAAGGGGTGAAAACCCAAACCGCGACTAATGGTAGTCCCATTTTGACCGATGCTCTAGCCTATCTGGAATGTCAAGTCGCCAGTCGGATGGAACTGTCCGATCATTGGTTGGTTTATTCCACCATTGATAGCGGACGAGTCAGCAACCCGGATGCTCTGACGGCTGTTCACCATCGTAAGGTGGGCAACCATTATTAGGCGGCAGGACTTACCCGGCAGGAGAAGGGGCGCAGGAGTCCCTTTCCCATGGGAGAGAGATATAGGGAGAGGGCAATTCTATGTAACGCTGCCCTCATCCTCCTGCCCCTTCCCCAAAGGGACTCAAAAACCGGCCTTGCTAAGTTTTACGGAATGGCTATACTATGAGCTGAATCCTATGGCCGGGATCGGTTCAATAAAGCCATCGCCAATCACTTAACCCCATAACTCAGGTGAAAGTCCCTATTTCTAATCAACAAAACATCACATTAGCTCCAGATGTCCTGGTTCAGGAACTCTCTGGAGAGTCGGTATTGCTCAACTTAGACAGTGAGGAATACTTCGGTTTGGATGAGGTGGGTTCGCGGATGTTATCCGTGTTGACGGGTTCTGCTTCGATTCAAGAGGCGAGCGATCGTCTTTTAGAGGAGTATGAAGTGGAACCGGAAAAACTGCACCAGGATTTGCTTGAATTGATTGAAAAGATGGTGGATCAGGGCTTGGTTACCCTAACTCCAGCTTAAAAGCGGGGGGCGATCGGTAAATTTCTGTTCAACGTTGAATAAAAATGAGTCCGTTTAACCCTTCAGTTGTGCTATAAGTACACTGGGAAAAAAATAAGCCCAATCGGTTTACAGTTCAGGTTAAGGTAAAGTATAATCAGCTCGTTTTAAGCGACCAGGTTAAGCTAACCATTACTCCGTTTAAACACCATATCGAGGTGAAGCAAGTGAGCGGAATCGTAGGAATCGTCAATGCCGATCGGGCCCTGGTTGACCGGGAACTCTTGGCAAGGATGACAGGATATATGACCTTCCGGGGGCCGGATGTCCAGAGAATTTGGGCAGAGGGTTCTGTTGGGTTTGGCCATACCCTGCTGAGGACGACTGACGAATCGGCGAACGAAACCCAGCCTCTAACGGTAGATCAACGGGTGTGGATTGTAGCGGATGCGCGGGTGGATGGTCGCAAAGAGTTGATCCAAAGTCTTCAAGACCGAGGAGAACCGGTTGACTTAAATACTCCCGATCCGAATCTGATCCTCCATGCCTATCTGGTTTGGGGTATCGATTGTCTGGATCGCTTGATTGGGGATTTTGCCTTCGCCATCTGGGATGAGCCAGAACAGCGTTTGTTTTGCGCCAGAGACCATTTTGGGGTAAAACCGTTTTTCTACGCTAATTTAGGTAAGGAGTTGGTGCTGAGTAATACGCTCAATTGTGTGAGATTGCATCCGTCTGTATCGGATAAACTCAACGATTTGGCGATCGCCGACTTTTTGCTATTCGGCTATAATCAGGAAGTGGATACCAGCGCCTTTGCCGATATTCAACGCCTGCCTGCTGCCCATCGGTTAATCTGGACTCCAGAGAGCTTTAAGGTGGAGAGATACTGGACATTGCCCACGGATGGCTATATCCGGTATAAACGGGATGAAGAGTATGTAGAGCAGTTTTTGGACTTAATGCGGTTGGCAGTCGGCGATCGACTGAGAACCAATAAAGTCGCAGTTTACATGAGTGGAGGATTAGATTCTACCAGTGTAACGGCGATCGCCAAAGAACTCCTCACCAAATCTTACCCCACCTACGACCTCAGAGCCTACACCACTGTCTTCGACCGTCTCCTTCCCGATGAAGAGCGCTACTACTCCGGTTTAGTCGCCCAACATCTAGACATTCCCATCCACTACCAAGTTGCTGATGATTTGGAGGTGTGCAAAGGAGTTGAAGAGATAGAAGGGTGTACCCCGGAACCTAGTGTAATTTCTCTCACTCGCAGGAACACTGAAGATGATAAATTGCTCATTACAAAAAGTCGAGTCGTCTTAGGGGGTGAAGGTGGAGATGCGGTATTTTCTAATCAAGGAGCTTACCATTATGGATTACATCTAATTAAATCGGGCCAAATTAGAACGTTGTTCACAGAATGGTTTAGCTATTGGAAGTCTCATGGGTGTTTCCCCCAACCAGGAATACGCGCTCGGATCAAGGAAAGACTGGGTATGTCTTCTTGGAGACCTCCCTATCCAAGATGGATTAATCCTGATGTAGAGCAGGAATTAAATTTGAAGAGGAGATGGGAAACAGTTTTTACCCCAAATAAGGGGCAATTGATACACGAAGTTCGGCCAGATGCCTATGCTCGTCTTACTGCATTACATCTTCAGTATTCGATGGAAAGTTGGGATTGCGGTGTGACCAAGACGATAATAGAAGCGAGATACCCTTTTTATGATATACGATTAGCTCTATTTTTGTTGTCTATACCAGTAATACCATGGATGCTTTTTAAAGAACTTTTACGAGTGTCTATGACACATTACTTGCCTAGGCAGGTAAGAATCCGCCCGAAAACACCTGCTCTTGGTGATAATATGTCCTTATTATTACGTCAGCCAGAAATGGTATGGTTAGATAATTTTCAATCTACACCTAACCTGTCGAAATACATTTGTAGGGATGGGATTGACCCCATTTGCGGAATTTCAGCCAATACTGCTGAAGCCTGGGTTAATCTACGTCCGATCAGCTTAAATCATTGGTTGCAGCATTTCCAATCAGTTCCAGAAAAATTAGCACAGGAGATTTCAAATGAACTCACACTCGCAGTCTAACAGAATGTTGAAGAAGCTTTACAGTACACCTAAGATAATTGTCTATGGTGACATTAGCCAATTAACTCAACAGAATAATGAGACTAGCCCTCAACTCTTAGATAATTATGCCGGTGGCGCACCAATGGTGGGTATGAATAACAAAACTGGCTATAATGGATAGCGATTTAGACTCTTGGTTGTTAGCTTGGTGGCTTTTTACCGTTTGTTTGGCTTGTCAGTAAAGTCTCACTATCCACTTCCAGGTTTAACTGAATATTCTGTCCTTAAAAAGATTGATTTAGAAGTTTGGTTGAATAGTCAGCCCTGTTGGTTAAATCAATCATTGCAACAAGGTTTACTGGTTTGGTCTGTCAGTTCATACCAAACAGAAACAGGCAATCCCCTGTGGATAGTTGAGGAACTTCTAGGAGGATCTTATCTGCGGTTAACCTATGATGACGGAACTCAGTTCATCATAGACCGTAAAGGAACTGAAGTCTGGGGAACCTGGCCAGAAAACCTCACCCTAGAGGATACAGCCACTTATTTGCTGGGCCCAGTGATAGGCCTGGTTTTGCGTTTGCGGGGAGTAACCTGTCTTCATGCAAGCGCGATCGCCGTTGGAGATCGGGCGATCGCACTCGTCGGTCATTCTGGTGCAGGAAAATCCACGACTGCGGCAGCTTTTGCGGAGTTAGGCTATCCTATTCTTTCTGATGATATCGTGGCTTTGGTAGACCAAGATAACCAGATTCTAGTTCAGCCTGCTTATCCCCGACTCAGACTTTGGCCCTCTTCTGTGGAGATCCTCTACAACAACCCCGATGCACTGCCTCGTCTTGTTCCTACTAACCCCACTTGGGATAAAGCCTATCTCGACTTGAATCAAGATAAATATAAGTTTCAGGAAACTCCCCTACCTCTAGCTGGCATTTATATTTTAGGCGATCGCACCGGTTCTTCTCCCATACCAGCGCTCACACAACTGCCAAAAAGCAAAGCCTTAATTGACTTGATTGCCAATACCTACGCTAACTTACTCCTCGATAAAACCATGCGCGAACAGGAGTTTCAGTTTCTCAGCCATACCGTCAATCAAGTACCGGTTTATCAACTGAATGCTCACCCTGACTCTGAGCATTTATTCAACATTCCATCTGTGATTTTAGAGAACTTATCCCATGTATAGTGTATCGGGTTATGGCTCCATGATCGGCGATCGCGGCCGCATGGAAGCCTATACGCAAGCTCTGAAACAATCCATTACCCCCGGTTGTGTTGTCCTCGATATTGGCACGGGAACCGGTATATTTGCCCTGCTTGCCTGTCAATTTGGAGCCAAGAAAGTCTACGCCATTGAAACAAATCCGGCGATCGAAGTGGCAAAACAGGCGGCAGTTGCGAATGGCTATAGCGATAAAATTGAATTTATCCAAGATTTATCCACTAAAGTAGAATTACCCGAATTAGCCGATGTGATCATCTCCGACTTGCGGGGAATTTTACCTTTATTTCAGCAACATATTGGCTCTTTAGCTGACGCGAGAACGCGATTATTACGTCCTGGAGGCGTGTTAATTCCCCAACAGGATAACATCTGGGTGAGTGTGGTAGAAGCGCCCAATTGGTGGAATAAAATTAACGATCCTTGGGATAACTATTGCTATGGCTTTAATATGAATGCGGCGAAAAAGATCGTCAATAATGTTTGGGGAAAAGGCTGGGTAATGCCTTCCCAATTATTGGCACAACCGCAACTTTGGGCAACATTGAATTATCAAACTATTGAGAATCCGAATGTAGGCAATCAGATCCTCTTTAAACCGTCGCGCAGTGGCACTGCCCATGGGTTGAGTGTATGGTTTGATGCCACCTTGATTGATAGCATTGGCTTTTCCACGGCTCCAGGAATGCCGGAATTGGTGTATGGGACGGCGTTTTTCCCCTTTTTAGAGCCGGTTGATATTCATTTGGGCGATACTGTTTCCGTGAATTTACAAGCTAATTTGGTAAATAGTAGCTATATCTTTCGTTGGGATACTCAGGTGTTAGAGCAAGGGAAGGAAAGCCAGTGTAAAGCTCAATTTAAGCAGTCTACATTTTTTGCCGAATCTCTTTCTCCTCAGCAGTTGCGGAAGCAGGCAGGGAATTTTGTACCCAAGTTGAATCAAGATGGTAAAATCGCGCAAGTGGTTTTAGCATCTATGGGGCAAGGAAAACCGGTGAGCGAGATTGCAGGAGTGTTAATGGAGCAATTTCCAGAGGCGTTTTCTACTCCGAAAGAGGCTCTAACACGGGTGGGGCAATTCTCAACAGTGTACAGTGAATAGGATGATAGCGGCGATCGCCTCTCGATTGCAGCGCTTGCTCTATCTGAGAAAAGCGGTGCAGTTGGTTTGGGAGAGTACCCCCAAGCTAACGCTGGCGAACATTGTCCTCGTCTTCCTGCAATCGGTGCTACCCCTAGCTTCCCTCTACCTCACCAAACTGATTATTGATCGCATCACCGAAGGCATTTCCACTCCCCAAACCTCCCTAAAACCGGTACTCCTGCTGATTGCCATTGCTGCATTCGTAGCAATTATTGGCGATGGACTGATATCTTTAGCCGGATGGGTAAGCGAAGCACAATCTCAAATTGTCACCGACTACGTGCAAAATCTGCTCCACGCTAAGTCGGTTGAAGTGGATTTAGAATACTACGAAAATGCCCAATACTACGATATCTTTCATCAGGCACAGACCGACGCATCTTACCGTCCACCTTTAATTCTAAACCGACTGATCCAATTAGGCAATAGCAGTTTATCCTTAATTGGCATTGGATTGCTCCTATTTTCCTTTGATTGGGCGATCGCCCTCATCCTCATTATCGCCGCTATCCCCGTTTTTCTCGTCCGGCTCCGATTTTCCCAACAGCTTTATCAGCAATGGCAACAATGGACTCCCCAAGAGCGCATGGCCCATTACTATAGTACCTTAATCACCCAAGTCGATCATGCCAAAGAAATCCGCTTATTTGACTTAGGCGAACTATTTGGGCGACGATTTAATACCCTGCGTCAAGCCATTCGTCAGCAAAGAATATCCCTATCTGCTCGTCGTTCCTTTGCCGAAAGTATCACCCAAAGTAGTGCCACCCTAGCCGTTTTTACCGCCTTTGCACTGATGGCAGATCGGGCATTAATGGGTGCAATTACCATTGGCTCTTTAGTGATGTACTATCAAGCCTTTCAACGGGGACAAACCTTACTGCGAGAAAGTTTAAGTTACTTGGCTTCTTTGTATGAAAACAGTTTATTCCTTGCCAACTTTTACCAATTTCTCGACCTCAAGCCGATGATTGTTGAACCTATAAAACCAGCTCAACTTCCGGCAACTCTTGAAGGCAGAATCGAATTCGATCGAGTTAGTTTTTCCTATCCTCGCAGTGAACGCTCGGTTCTCGAACAGCTTAATTTTACCATTGAACCGGGAGAAACCATCGCCATTGTAGGGGAAAATGGAGCCGGAAAAACTACCTTAATTAAACTATTATGTCGCCTCTACGATCCGACGGCTGGTGCAATTCGCTTAGATGGGATCGATCTGCGAGATTTATCTCCCAGTGAAATCAGAAAAAATATTAGTATTGTCTTTCAAGATTATGCCCATTATCATTTAACGGCGCAAGAGAATATTGGTGTCGGAGATATTCAGCACTGGGATAATTTGGCCCCAATTCAGCAAGCGGCTCAATGGGCAAAAATTGAGCCGACAATTTTGAAACTTCCCCAAGGATATGATACCATTTTAGGGAAACAATTTATTAATGGAGAAGAACTAAGTATTGGGGAATGGCAAAAAGTGGCGATCGCCCGATCTTTTCTGCGCCAAAATCACCCCATTTTAATCTTAGATGAACCCACCAGTGCCTTAGATCCGCAAGCAGAAGCAGAAATCTTAGAACAGTTGAATCAACTGACGCAAAAGCGAACGTCTATCATCATTAGTCATCGTCTGTCAACGGTGAAATTTGCTGACCGAATTTTAGTTTTAAAAGAGGGTAAAATTGTAGAAACAGGAAATCACAGACAGTTAATGGAAAGATCGGGGATCTATGCTACACTCTTTAATACTCAAGCTCACTATTATCGATAAATATTATAACTCTTTTTCTCCTTACAGAGGTAGAGTGGGCAGTGCCTACCCTACTAGAATCACAAGCTTAAAAATAGGGAGAGGATATTAACAATGCGTCTTGAAAATGAACTGATTTTGAACTGCGCTCGCACGTACCATTCGGGTGAAAATAAAGACAAAATTCTAGAATTACTTTCCAGGGATATCGATTGGAATTATATCTTCGATTGGATTAACTATCATGGATTAATCCCCCTATTTTACTGGACAATCAAAGAATTTAAGGATTTCGTCGATCCCAATTTTTTTCAAGTCATCCATACCCAATTTAAACAAAATGCCTATCACAACTTATCCCTAACCCAAGAACTGATTAAAATCATTCAACTTTTTGAGGCAGAAACAATTCCAGTGTTGGCGTTTAAGGGGCCAGTTTTAGCTCAAGTGGCTTATCAAAATCTGGGATTGAGGCAGTTTATTGATTTAGATATTTTAATCCCTCAAAAGTCTGTGAGTCAAGCCTCAAAAATTTTAACTCAACAGGGTTATCTGCCTCAGTTTCAGTTTAAGGGATGGCAAGAAAATCGCTATACTCAAATTCGCCCGGAGCATAACTTTTATTCATCAGAAAAAGATCTCAGTATTGATTTGCATTGGTCATTAATTTCTTCGGCGCTCTCGTTTCACGAAAATCCCCAATTGATTTGGGAAGATGAAACCTATCAAGATCGAGTAAAATTAGCTAATCAAACGATTCTTACGTTATCGCCAGAAGCTTTGTTATTATTTTTATGTGTTCATGGAGCAAAACATGATTGGTCTCATTTATCTTGGGTGTGTGATATTGGGGAACTGTTGAATCGACATCAAGATTTAGATTGGCTATGGATTGAGGGGCAAGTGGGTCATTTAGGCACGCAAACCATGTTAGAATTGGGTTTAGGGTTAGCTCACACTTATTTAGATGCGCCGATTCCTGAAGATTGGCTGAAAAGATTAGAGCGTAATTCTAAAATTCAGGAGTTAGGAGAATTAATAGAAGCACAATGGTTTAACGGTCAATCTGATGAGAGTAGACTGAGATTAATGGGACAAATTTATGTACAAACGATGGATTCAGGGCGCGATCGCCTCTGGTACTGGTTAGACTATGTAGTAACACCAACACCTCTAGAGTGGGAAATACTGGACTTACCCTCCGGTTTATTCTTCCTCTATTATCCCTTACGACTGCTACGGTTACTCTGGAAGTATTGCCCCCCCTGGCTGAAACCTCAATCATTACTCGGTTCTACCGGTAATAATAACTGAAACATCACTTGCTCGTTCTCCAAAGAGTAAGTATTAAAATATCCCCCCAAACTCCGAATCAGGGATTGGCAAATGAGCAAATATAAGCCGGGGGGTTGATCCAGTAAAGAGGGACTCAATAAATCAGCAGATCGCCCCTGTTGCAACTCTGCAATTAACTCTGGTTCTAATACCGTAGGACAAACAATCGAGACATCAAATAATAAAACCGGTTTCAGTTGACTCGTGGAGTCTTGCCGCAAATGCTTCGCTATTCTCCCCTGAGCAGGGGGAAGTTCAGTCTGAGAAATGCCATTACACCAAATATCCACCTGTTCTTTAACCTTGGCCATTTTACAGGTAATCCCTAAGATTTCGTGAAAAATCAACTCAATTTTCATCACATCGCCGATTAAATTAAATGCTCCTGTTTGTCCCTGCACGCGAATAAATAGCTCTCGCTTTTTCACCAAAACATCTACCCGTTCGATCGCCCGTTTAATTAAACTCACTAAAGGCATGGCCATCTGATACCAATGCAATTCCCATTGCTCATCTTTGAGCATTTGCGCCAAATTCCCCAATGTGGCATTAATCGATCGCAATCCTTGCTGATAACGAGTAAGAGTCAGAGCATCCTTGGGAGTCCCCAAACTCGCCAGCTTTTTTAATTCCGTACTCAATTTACGATAGGTCAGCTCACTTCGCCGTTGCTTATACCAATTCAATTTTTGCGTTCGATCTTGCTGAACTTCAAAGTAAGTTTGTAGTTCTATGATCCGCCCAGACCAAGCCAATTGGTGTACCATAATTTCCAATGCCGTCAGATAGCGCTCTGACCACAAGCGACCGGGAGCATCTGCCAGTATAATAATCCCCGTAGGAGTAGCCTGTTTATCAGCTCGAAAGGCGATCGCCGCAATCTCCCCAATTCCCGATCCCGTCAACCACTGGTGAGTCACAGGAGAAAGAGCATCCGCAGAAACCTGATAAACCTCTGGACTGGCTAAAACCGCTCGCAACAAGGGATCGTGAGCCACATCGATCTTCCCTTTCGTCTGTATACTAAACTCGCTGCTCGTGACTTGAACGCTGGTAATACGGCCCAGATGAGGACTCTGCAAAGACCAACTGATTTTTAGCGCCAGGGGAACTTTAAACGCCTGGGCAATTTGCCGGATTGCCTCCCCCTCCAGGGTTTCCGAGCCATTGCCCCTAGACCCAATTGCCGTTTGTCCCCATTGAATCAAAGATTGTAGCTTTTCCTGTTGTTGTTGAAGACTATTTAATTGCCATTGATGGAGAATCAATCCCAACTGTTGGGCCACTACCCGCACCAATTCTAATTCTGCACTATCCCAAGTGCGAGCCACATCATGGGCCACCATCAATACCCCTTCCATCTCATGGCCGATCGCCGTATTACAGAGTAAAACACTCTTAATCCCCACCTGGGTAAACAGGGGTTGCCAAGTCATCAATTGCCCATCTTCCTCCCAATTCTCAATCGGGATCGCCGATCTCGACTTTTCGAGCTGCTCCCAGTCCTGGGGATCGGGAACTGCCAAAGGAGAAGGAACCGGGCGACGGTTAGCCGGTTGACTTTGACAAACAATATCAAAATAATTCTTATCGCGATCGTAGAGCAGCACTAAAAACCGCTCTACCCCCAGGCGATCGCACAATAAATGGGCACAATGATCCAGAGTCTGTCGCCAATCCTCCTCAGAAGAAATCGAACGCACCAATTCTGCTGTCAGTGCCTGGTCTTGTTTCGTGCGCTCCACTGCTGCTTCCATCGCCTCTAGGGGAGCCATCAGAGCGATCAACTGGGCTACCCCACGCACATAACTGCGTTCCGCCTCCTCCCAGATCCGAGGTTCATTGCCCTCGATCGCCAAAAATCCCAGTAACTCATTTTGATAGATAATGGGAGCTGCTAACAGGGAGCGAGCCTTAATTTGCTGCATTAACCGACTGGTCGTGTCTGCCTTTAGAGAACTCCTTGCTTCCCCCACAGAAACCACCTGATCGGCTACCAGAGCCTTATAAAACCCGATGACTTCTTGTACCGTAATCCCAGAAGCCACCTGATTTCCCACCCCTTGGCTGGGGGTTTTCTGAAGATTGGTCGTTCTGCGCCAAAAATAACGCCGTTCCCGCTCAAACCAATAAATATTGGTGCGATCCGGGGATAAAAACTCATGGGTTTTAGCCACCACCACATCTAACCGTTGACGAAAATCGGAGAGCGATCGCAACTGATCCAATAATTCTAATAAGGGTTTATCCGGCCGTTTCGCCAACTGCCTGCGCCAATTGGCTTCCATTTCATTTAACGTAGCTGCCAACTCCCCAAAAATCATGGATAAACGGGCCTTTTCATCGGAGCGCGGCGAAGTTCCCCACAGAGTCGATCCCAAAATCACCACCCCAAAACACAGGGCCCGATAGCGCAGGGGAAACACAATCGTCCCTTGAATATTCAATTTTTCCGCTAACTTCCGCCATTCTCCAGCCCGTCGTTCTTCCCGCAAATCCGGCACTCCGGCGGGTTTTTGCTGAATCACCACTTGCTCGAACAAGTCTCCAGGACTGAGGGCAAAGGTCTGTTTGAGAATAGCGCGATCGCCTCCTGATGGCAGAGTTCCCCCCTTACCAAACAAGCGATGCTCTCGCCGGTCATACAAACCAATCCAAATCAAATCATATTCAAATTCCGTTTCAATATAGTTGAGCGTCGTGTCAATCAAAACATCCAGATTTTCCTCTTCCCGTAAGGTTTGGAGAGTTCGACCTAGGGTAACGAGTTGTTTTTCGCTTTGTTTCGGTATGGACTGCTGAGGCATAGACCGAGGTTTCTAGGGATAGTGAATAAGGGCGAATGACAAATCAATAATGGACAAGGGATAGTCAATAGGGAACAATGGATAGGAAATAATGTGAATCCATCCTCAACAATGGCTTGCTTTGAATCAGTTGTACAAGCGAGTCACGCTACCCTCCTCTCCTCCATTATCCACACTTTAAATTGGCAGTGTTCACCATGCTTGAGCAATTTATCTTTGCAGGACTTAAAGTCGATCCCGAAGATCTTCATCACTTAGTTATCCATGCCTTAAGCTGGCTCAGTCACCGAAAAACGATCCATTATGCCAGCTTTATCGATCGAACATTGGGATTAACGGACGATCGCCTTGGGCAGACCCTCTGGGGATTAACTTTTCCTAACCCGGTCGGATTAGCCGCCGGTTATGATAAAGACGGCCTAGCGGTAGGCATTTGGGATCGTTTAGGTTTTGGATCGATGGAACTCGGCACAGTCACCTTCTATCCTCAACCCGGTAATCCCCGTCCCCGTTTGTTTCGCTTAACTCAAGACCGAGCCGTTTTAAACCGTATGGGATTTAATAACCAGGGCGCTGAGGCGATGGCAGAACGATTGAAAGATAGCCAGCATTGCCCTACCCCCCATCCTATTCCCATTGGAATTAATTTGGGTAAGTCTAAGATAACACCCCTAGAAAACGCGGCAGCCGATTATGGCCAGAGCTTTCGTTTACTCAAGGATTGGGGAGATTATTTTGTGGTCAATGTCTCATCTCCCAATACCCCTGGCTTGCGATCGCTCCAAGATGCCAGCCAACTGAGTCCTATTTTAGAGGTTATTCAATCCGAAAACCAAGAGGGTAAGCCTTTATTGGTGAAAATTGCCCCAGATCTTGAGGATGGGGCGATCGCCGAAATCGTCCACTTAGCCCAAACTTACCAGTTATCCGGCATCATTGCCACCAACACCACCATTGACAAGCGCCACCTGAAAACCCAGCTCAACCCCAAAACCGGTACTCCCATTCAGGAAGAGCAAGGAGGAATTAGCGGCCTGCCCTTGGGCGATCGCTCCACAGAAGTGATCCGTCTGATTTGGCAACAAACCCAAGGTCAGTTACCCATCATTGGCGTAGGGGGCATTTTTACCCCAGAAGACGCTTGGCAGAAAATTACTGCCGGAGCCAGCCTAATTCAAGTCTATACCGGTTGGGTCTATCAAGGCCCCTGGATGGTGAAGAGAATTTTACAGGGTTTGTTAGATCGGTTAGATCTCCAAGGCTTAGACACCCTAGCTGATGCAGTCGGAATCATGAATGAATGATGAATTAACGATCGCTAATCCTGGGCATACTCCCTACTCGGATTGTCCTATTCTTTAATCCAATGCTGAACCAGATGACCCCCTTCTTTAACCCAAACTGCCTTCAGGGTCTTTTTCTCCCTATTTTCTCTGGTGTTTACCCCACAGAGATGGGGACGAGCAGAAATGACTTCAGGTTTGTATACCAGCATAGAACGACCTCCAGAGGCAAAAATAGTTGCCGATCGCAGTATAGTTTAACGATTTCTTAAACGAATTCTTAACTGTACCTTAATCTTAGCTGTAGGCGAAGACAACTGCTGTGATCCCGATCAATCCTAGGATTGATATTACAGCGCTTCGCTTCTACCCATCCAAGCCATAAAAAAAAACCCTCTCCCATGGGAGAGGGGGGCGACTAACCCTTACAACGAAACGGGAATAAAGCGATTATTTAACGCTCCTGGAGTCGTGCGTTCCACCACACCCAGATATAAACCATTAAACAGAATCGCCGTATCCGAGCCAGTTTGGATCAACTGGAGATTCCCTTGAGTCAGACCATCTGTTAAACCAATCAAGTCAAACCCATTACCAAAATCCTTAATCCGGTCAGCTTGGAACACCGTAGTTACCGCGCCACTACTAGACAAAACAAATACATCATTGCCAGCACCACCATTGAGGGCATCTGTACCTGTACCGCCTTCCAGGTAATCGTTTCCGAAATCTCCATTCAGGTTGTCATTGCCACTACTGCCGCGCAGGGTGTCATTATCTTGACCGCCATAGAGGAAATCATTACCCGCCGCACCAAAGAGGGAATCATTACCCGCATTACCATTAATGAAATCATTAGCCGGGCTACCCGTAACCACATCATTGCCTTGCAGGGCAGAAATATTACTGAGATTAAGCGCCCCCATATCGATAATATCATTACCAGGAGTTGCGCGTCCGGTTCCCGTTCCCGATCCGGGGGCAGGGCTAGGACTGGGAGTCGGAGCTGGAGTCGGAGCTGGCGAAGGTGTACCCATTCCTGGGAACGTCGGGAAACTGGGGAAGGTGGGGAAGGTGGGGAAATTGGGAGACGGAGAAGGAGCCGGAGTTGGTGAAGGTGTGATACCGGGGCGACTGGTATCATTATCCAGAACCGTCAGCGTCACCGGGCTAATTGTTAAATTACCATAATCGGCATCTCCAGACGCAACCGAGAAATTAATCGTGCTGCTGTGGTTTCCTTCCACAATGCGGTCATCAAAGCCCGTAATCTTAACGGTTTGCACCTTATTGTAGTTCTCTGATGTAAACGTCAGCACTGGGGGAGTCACCAAGCTTTGTACATCTGGTCGAATAGTAATCACCACATCAGAACTGGGGCTACTTTGCAGAGAAACCGAATATTCCACCGATGCCCCATCCTCACTCACCGTCGTTGAGCCACTGCTAGGCGTAAAGTTCAAGCCAATCTTATCGACATCCTCATTAATCACCGCCACACTCTGCACCGGCACATTATTAAACCGCGTATCCGTGCTAGTCGTGGGGGTACTGAGAATTGTATAAGCTTGGTTGCCATCGACCACACCATCGGAAACCCCCTTAATCGTGATCGTCTGGCGAACATTAAAGTTTTGGGCATTGAAGACTAGGGACACATCCTCGGCAAAGTTTTGGCCATCAGTAGAAATTAAGCCTTCTTCTGCATTGGAGGTACTAAAGTCAATCTGGACATCGGATCGGGGCGCTTCACTACTCGACAATACCACATCAAACGTCTGAGTTGTGCCACTTTCAGAGGTTCGCAGACCCGTAACTGGAGTCACATTCACCCCAAACGTATCAATATCCAAGTTAAGGACATTAAATTCATTAGTTGCTGCTTGCCGTCCGCTATAGTTGGGGTCAGCACTTTGGGCTGGAGCAACAGTCACCACATAAGGTTGGTCTCCATCGATGATGTCATCGGGAACCCCCAGAATTTGCACCGTTTGCAGTTGAGTGGCATTTTGGGGAGTAAACGTCAGACTCGCAGGAACGGCATTTCCTTCTGTGGGGTCGCTGATGACAATGGGGATAACCACATTACTCGTCGGAATACTGCCCAATCTGGCCGATAGATTAAACCCGGTGCGGTCTTCACTGGTGATTAATTCCTCCGTGGGAACCGTTAAAAAGATGGCTGGTTGATCGTTATCTAGGATATTCGCTGTAAGGGTGCTGCGCTGATTCTCCTGTTGGGTGAGCGGCGTATCATTCACCAGAATGGCGTTGGTATTGTTAAACCTTGCATCTTGGCTAATCACCGAGAGTTGCAATTGTCCCGTATGGTTGCCTTCTTGCACCAGGTCATCCACCGCGCCTACAGTGACGGTTTGGGGCCGACTCCAGAGGGTACGAGGGTCACTGGGACTAAAGGTGAGGGTAAAGGGAGTATTGGCTAAAGAGTTAGCATTTGCACCCGCAGTCAGTTGGGCATTGGGAGAGGATACCACTTGCACCGTGGTGTTGAGAGCAGGTGGTTGGGCAAGTCGGATAGTGTAGGTATTGGTGTCTCCATTTTCAGACACCAGTAAACCCCTCGTGCCACCGGGCTGCTCGTTTTCGTCTACAAATACTCTGGTATCGTCATCGGTGACATTGGCGACAACTGGGGGAACAAAAATCTGGTTATAGCTGGAGTCAGCGCTAAAGGTTTGGAAACTGATGTTACTCTGGTGCGCTCCTTCCACATCTGCATCATTAACCGCAATGACTTGTACCACCTGGGGGCGATTCCAGTTAGCAGAGGTGAAGGTGACGGTATTGGGGGCAATGGTGGATTCGTTATCGGGGGCGAGGACAATGGTAACCGGGGCAGTTGGTGGCGTGGTGAGTTCTAAGGCAATAAAGTCAGTGACTCCCCCTTCGGTGATGTCTAACGTGCCGCCAAAGGGTGTGACAATTACCCCTTCAAAGGAGAGTTTGCTGACGAATGAATCTTTGAAGTTGGGCACAGATACAACATCAACTGTTGTTATAACATCAACAAAGGGGTGTTCTTCAATAGTATAGGGCCCCCATGCCGGACTTGGATCGGTGAACTCGTATCCTAATACAGTTGAAAAATCTATTCCTGCTCTCCTTCCAGGTAGAGGTGTACGGTTCTGATTCAGGTTACTCGAACCTGTTTGACCTGTGGTATAGGCAGCACCAAACTGGTTGACTGCTACGCCATAGCCATAATCATCGCCATTGCCACCATAAAAGGAGGAGTAAATTGCATCAGAACCATCTGCTTTCAGCTTAGTTAAGAAAGCGTCTGTTAGTCCGCCTCCAAAATTAGGCTGTTCTGCATTGGATGTAATCGGGAAGCTTGTGCTGGACGTGGTTGTACCAACAACATAAGCCTGTCCTGCTTGGTCTAAACCAATAGTGGAGGCCGTTAGGGGTAAGAATGCTACTCCTTCATCACCCGTACCCCCTAAAAATGTAGAATAGGCTAAGGATTGACCATTGGGATTAAACTTCGTGACAAAGGCATCAAAGGCTCCCCCTTGATACTCGGGTCGGAATGTGGGTTGGCTAAAATTGCGAATTTGTCCCGATGCTAGATTGCGCCCTGTGGGGAAGTCAGCCGAGGGCGTAATCCCAGTCACATAAGCGGCTCCGGTAGAGTCTACCGCAATACCCGCAGCTACATCACCCCCACCCCCACCGAGGTAGGAGAAATACAGTTGTTGGCTGGCATCGGCGTTAATTTTGGAGACAAATACATCACTAGGGCCAACTAAGTTCCTTTGATAGGTTCCAGAGGTGGCTAAACCGGAGGATTGGGTAGTACCAGAAATATAGGCGTTACCCGTTCCATCAATGTCAATACCAATCCCTTCTTCAAATCCAGGCCCCCCGATATAGGTGAAGTAAACCAACTGGTTGCCGGTGGCGTTGACTTTGGCAATAAAAGCATCACTGCCATTGGTGGGGTTAGTATTTTGTTGGAATACTCCAGCCGTTCCTAACCCGGTTGATGTAGTTTGTCCGGTAATATAGGCGGAACCATTACTATCTAGGACAATACCAGAGCCGCGCTCATACCCAGCACCACCGAGGTAAGAAGCATAGTCAATCTGGGTTCCCGTGGGGTTGAGCTTGAGAATAAAAGCATCCTGGGAACCGCCAGCAAACTCTTGGAAGGGAGGAGCTTGTGGAATTCCAGATGCTCCAGGGAAGTCTGTCGATTCGGTTTCCCCAACAATATAAGCATTCCCCGCACTGTCTACGGCAATATCATTGGCCCGGTCTTTATCTAATCCACCTATATAGGTAGAGTAGACCAGTTGTCCATTATTATCAATTTTGGTGATAAACGCTTCGCGAACATCATTTCCTGCTCCGGGGTCAGGTAAAGGCCGAGCAAAAGGATCTTCTGTATCTTCTTCTGGGCGTGTGGGAAATGTAACTGATCTAGTTTCCCCAGTAACGTAGGCGGCTCCAAATTTATCTACGGTAATCGCATAACCAGCATCTTCTGAAGGGACAGGAGCAGCTAAGTATTCGGCACTAGCAATATAATCACGCTCCTTATAGGTTTGTGTTACTGGTCGTTGAATGATAACAATTTGTGGTAGTCCTGTTATCGGATTAGTTACTACTTGTTGTTCTTCCACAAAAACGACCGTAGTCTTGATAAACGGTTGTAGATCAACTTCAACCAGCCCACCTCCATCTATAGGGCTTTCTCGAACGCTGCCGCCCAAGTAGTTGGAGTATTCCAGAATGGGGTCAATGACTAATTCATGATTGAAGTCATAGCTGCCAACTTCAAACCCAATCTGGTTCCCTTCTAAAATCTTGTAAGCAACTTCGACATCAACTTGCTGACCGTCAATAATTTGATAGGCAATGGGGGCTTTCTCCGTCAGCTCTCCTGTATCGGTAATTAGAGCTAAGGAACCATCTTCCCGAATTTGAATATCTTTGACATTTTCGTAGGCAATCTTAATCTTGTCAACACTTGCACCGGGAGCCACGTAGATATCCCGTTTAACTTGTCCGCTTTGCCCGGAGTATTTAACGTCAATGCCATCATAGACTTCTTCGTACCATACGCCCTCGAAGGTGGCAATGTTGGTGCGCCATTTAGAGGGGTCATTACCGATGAAGAAGTTGGCAATACCGGGGAGTTGCTCCCATCCTCTGACTTCGGCATTGGGGTTAGAACCAACAAAGTTCGCCCGAACGACATCATCACCATTAGCAACGACGATTTCTCGTTGAGTAAAGAAAACTTCGCCTACGTCTCCATCACGGACATGGAAGGATACGGAGTCATCGACTTGCCCGTTATTCTGAATGAAGCTGAGGGGCCGTTGGCCGGTGAATTGTGCCCTTGCTTCTGGAGAAACAGACGTAGATGTGGGCGCGTTGAACGCTTGTGATGCTAGAAGTACGTCGTCTTGTGGTGTTTGTGCGGTGCTTGATGGCAGTTGACTATTAATTCCCATGTTGTCCTCACCCCATACCTTTTGTACAGAACCAACTATAACAAAGCTTACCCATTGTTTTGACCTTTTTTGTCAATCCCGTGAGTTCGTTTCCATCATAGCCTGTGGGGGGTGGGAGGTGGGGAGATGGGAGGATGGGGGAATGGGGGGATGATAGGGACGCGGGGATAAGTCATTATTACTTATTTTTTCTTTTTTCTTTTTTCTTCTTTATTGTTCTAATGGACAGGAAACGGTAGATAATAAAATATTGATGGTTTAAAAGAATAGGGTATTATTGAGTTTAATTAAGTAAGTTTGAGTTGTTTTTGGGTGAGTTCTTGACTTTAGTTTTTCTTAAGATTTGGGCTTAAGAAGAGTCTGGAGTGAGTAATGGTTATTGAGTAGGGGAATTATGGGTTACAGTCCTTTCCGTAAGCGAATTCAGGTAAAATTTTGGGGTTTTCGAGGGTTTTGGCTTCTGTAGTCTAAGTTACAGAAAATTAAAAATTAGCCATTAGTGGGAAATTTTTGTTAGGCTTTTATGACTTGAAAGGGAATTTGCTTAGTATTAATTCAAGAAACTATAGAAACAGTAATTTTTCGACATAACTTTTATTAAAGACTGATGTAACATTCCTGGTGATTAACGGTAAAGTGTAAGTCAAATCTTCTAAATCGAATGAATTCAAGTGAGGGTTCATAAAGATTTACAAAGAACTAACGTTACATGAATCTAAGGAGATGAGATTATGGTTCAAACTCCAGTTAAGGCGATCGCCACCAACCTAGAAAGCAATAGCAAAGCGCCCCATCTATGTCCTCCCTACTACGGACTCGGCGAACTCGGTTTTCTCAATCTGCAAAAGGTCTATCGCAACCTAGCAGTTCCCAAACTGCTGGAACATGCCCTAGCCAGAAAAGAAGGGATTTTGGCCTCTAATGGGGCGCTGTGTGTAGAAACGGGCAAGTATACGGGGCGATCGCCCAACGATCGCTTTATCGTCGATGAACCCTTCATCCATGATGAAGTCCACTGGAACAAAGTCAACGTCGGCTTATCCCCGGAAAAATTCGACATCCTCCACAAACGAGTTCTTGCTTATATCCAAGGCAAAGACCTCTACATCTTCGATGGCTATATCGGCTCCGATCCCAACTACCGGATGAGCGTAAGAATCATCAACGAACTAGCCTATCAAAATCTGTTCGTGCATCAGATGTTCATTCGCCCCACCGCAGAAGAATTAGCCACCCATTATGCTGACTTCACGATCATTGCCGTCCCTGGCTTAAAAGGCGATCCCGGTATTGACGGTATTAACAGCGAAGCCTTCATCGTCGTTAGTTTCTCTAAAAAACTGATCCTTGTCGGCGGTTCCTTCTACGCAGGGGAAATCAAAAAATCCGCCTTCTCCTACATGAACTACTGCATGACCAAGCGGGATGTGCTACCCATGCACTGTAGTGCCAACATGGATGACGAAGGTAACACTGCCCTATTCTTCGGACTCTCCGGAACCGGAAAAACCACCCTCTCCGCCGACACCAGCCGTCGCCTCATTGGAGATGATGAACATGGATGGTCTTCTGATGGCATCTTCAACTTTGAGGGGGGATGCTACGCCAAAACCATTCGCCTCTCGAAAGAAAAAGAACCGGAAATTTGGGATGCTATCCGCTATGGCGCAATCTTAGAAAACGTCGTCCTTGATGAAGAAACCCGGACTCCAGACTATGACGATGGCCGGTTAACGGAAAACACCCGCGCTGCTTACCCCATCAACTATATTCCCAACTGTGTAATTCCGGGTATTGGCGGCCATCCTACGGCCGTCATCTTTTTGACTGCGGATGCCTTTGGCGTACTGCCTCCCATTTCTAAGTTGACAACTGAGCAAGCCATCTATCACTTTATGTCTGGCTATACCAGCAAACTGGCAGGCACAGAACGGGGTGTGACGGAACCTGAAGCCACCTTCTCCGCTTGTTTCGGTAAGCCCTTCCTGCCCCTTTCTGCCACGGTATATGGGGAGATGCTGTCCCAACGCCTAGAGGAGCATAAGGATACCACCTCAGTTTATTTGATCAATACCGGATGGACAGGTGGCCCCTATGGTGTGGGTCAACGCTTTGATATTCAAGATACCCGCTATATGGTTTGGGCAGCTTTGAATGGGAATCTCAAGGATGTAAACTTCTATCCTCACCCCATCTTTAAGGTGTTGATTCCAGAGAGCATCCCCAATGTCGATCCGAAGATTCTTAACCCCAAAAATACCTGGAGCGATCCAGAAGCTTACGATCTCCAAGCCAAAACCTTAGCCGAGAAGTTCATCCAGAACTTCAAACGCTTCAAAACTGCTACACCCGAAATTATCAACGCCGGGCCAAAGCTTGATTAGTAATGGTTAATGGGTAATGGGTAATGGGTAATGGGTGCGCCCATCTCCCCATTCCCCCATCTCCCCCTATGGCAGCGAGCAAGATGCTCGCACTCCCCATTCCCCCATTCCCCCTATGGCAGCGAGCAAGATGCTCGCACTCCCCATTCCCCCATTCCCCCTATGGCAGCGAGCAAGATGCTCGCACTCCCCATTCCCCCTATGGCAGCGAGCAAGATGCTCGCACTCCCCATTCCCCCATTCCCACCCGATCATTAAAACATTCTTGCCATAGCTAGGGTTCACAAAAGGAAGTGTCAAAGTAGATCGGGGAAAGGAATTTCCCTATTGCGATTACAGGAGTCATGTCAGTATGACAGTAAAAGTTGGTATTAATGGATTTGGTCGTATTGGGCGGCTAGTGTTTCGGATAGCCGTTGCCCATCCAGAAATTGAAGTTTGTGGAATTAATGACCTGGTTCCTCCAGAAAGTATTGCCTACTTACTCAAGTACGATTCTACCCACGGCCCATTTAAGGGCACAGTGGAAGCCAAAGAAGGGGCGATTGTGGTTAATGGTAAAGAAATCCCCTGTTACTCGGTGAAAAATCCAGCCGAACTGCCCTGGGGTGAGACTGGGGTGCAGTTCGTGGTTGAGTCCACTGGTTTATTTACCGATTATGAAAAAGCCTCTGCCCACCTGCAAGCGGGCGCTAAACGGGTGGTGATTTCTGCCCCCACTAAGGAAAAAGACCCAGATAAAGTCCCCACCCTCTTAATGGGAGTGAATCATAACAGCTACGACCCCAGCAAACATACGGTAGTGTCTAATGCCAGTTGCACCACCAATTGTTTGGCCCCCGTTGCTAAGGTGATTAATGATAACTTTGGCTTGGTAGAGGGTCTAATGACTACGGTTCACGCCATGACTGCTACCCAACCGACGGTTGATGGCCCCAGCCGTAAAGATTTACGCGGCGGACGCAGTGCCACCCAAAATATTATCCCTGCTTCTACTGGAGCGGCTAAAGCCGTAACTCTGGTGTTACCGGAACTCAAAGGTAAGCTTACGGGTATGGCTTTCCGGGTTCCCACTCCTGATGTTTCCGTTGTAGATTTAACGTTCAAGACCGAAAAAGCCACAAGCTACGCTGAAATCTGTGCAGCGATGCAGAAAGCGGCAGAAGGGGAAATGAAAGGTGTGTTAAGGTATACAGAAGATGAAGTTGTTTCGTCGGACTTCACCACCGATCCCCATTCGAGTATTTTTGATGCTGGCGCAGGCATTGAATTAAACTCTAATTTCTTCAAGATTGTCGCTTGGTATGACAATGAGTGGGGTTATTCTAACCGCATGGTAGATTTAATCTTAGCCATGGCAGCTAAGGAATAATTTATCTTTCTCCTTCTCTTTTTCTATTGATGCTGTATGGTATAGGGTGAGCGCGTCTCACCCTATTTTTTAATGGGTAATGGGTAATGGGTCATTGTTCAAACCCCTATTTTCTGAGGATTTAAAGGCAATGATACAGCGCTTTGCGCTGCTATGGGGGATATGGGTAAATGCTAAAAGCATGATCAATCAAACCAGACTTTTGCCTATGCCCTAGCGCGAAGCGGTATATCTAAAAGTTTCATCTCTCTCCTAAATCTACAGCGTTAGGATACAAAAAAGTCTCAACTTCAGAAAAATGTGCGGGATCTTTTTCTGGAAAATTAATGACGATATCTACAGAACCCCCCAGAGTGGAAATAATAGCTATAAGCTTATTGAATGTAATGTTTTCTTGTCCCTCCACTGGTGAAAGGTCAAGTGGCTTTATATTGAACCTTTCTGCCAGTTCATCTGGTGATATTCCGGCCATTTCTCCCACAGTTTCAAGTATTCTTAGCTCCTCCTTTATTTTCTGAGCGCCCGCAGCAATTCTTTGCTGAGACTCAGGAGAAAAGGTACTTCTTATTTCTTTATAAGTTTTATATTTTCTCATACTAATTCGCCTTCTTCTGTCTCTTCTAGATATTCTCGAAATCGTCGATCGGCTATGGGAATATTTATCTGATACCATCGTTTTTTTCCTGCTTTGTTACCCCCAAGGAGAAGAACGGCTTGGCGCTTGGGATCGAAAGCAAAAATGATTCGATAAGGTTCTCCAGCATGTTGAACTCTTAGTTCTTTCATATTCGGAAATTCAGAGCCTTTAAGTGTATCAACATAGGGTCTTCCCAATTGTGCCCCTTTTTCCTCAAGAACATCAATCGCTGTAGCAATTGAATCTTGTACAGCTTGTTCCTGTTCAAAGAACCATTTTTCAAACTCTGCATGAAGTATGATTTCCCATAACATAGTATGGAATAGGCTATATATACGATCGTGTCAATATTGTATCTCATCGCGAAACAACAGTATTGAGAAAGAGAAAATCCCTAAATTTTTTAATTTTTAATTGATATAATAAATTCTTTGTTGTTGAGATGGAGAGGAAAACAGGGTTATGAGCCAGAAGCGGATAGGGCTGTTGTTTGGGGGTTGTTCGGGGGAGCATGAGGTTTCGATGGTTTCGGCAAAGGCGATCGCCGCAGCGCTGCAAATGGGAGAAAATGGCGATCGCTACCAAGTCATTCCCTTCTATATCCGTAAAGATGGTTACTGGTATGAACCAGAAACCGCCGCCCAAGTTCTGGAATCGGGTATACCCTTATCTACAGAGATCCCACCGGTAGGGAGTTTGTGGGAGTTTCCCCAGCAAGTGAACGAGATTGATATATGGTTTCCGATTTTACATGGGCCGAATGGTGAAGATGGCTCAATTCAAGGCTTGCTGCAACTGATGCAAGTGCCCTATGTGGGTTCTGGAATTGTGGGATCGGCGGTGGGGATGGATAAAATTACGATGAAAATGGTATTTGCCCAAGCGGGTTTAGCCCAAGTTAACTATAAGGCAGTGACTCGCGCTCAAGTATGGTCTAATCCTTGTGTGTTTCCGAAACTCTGCGATGAGATAGAAGAGGCGCTGGGTTATCCCTGTTTTGTGAAACCGGCTAACCTGGGATCGTCGGTGGGTATTGCTAAAGTGGGATCGCGCCAAGAATTGGAAACCGCCCTCGATAATGCCGCCAGTTATGACCGTAGGATTATCATTGAAGCGGGTGTCACTGCCAGAGAAGTGGAATGTGCGGTACTCGGCAATGACTATCCTAAAGCCTCAGTCGTTGGTGAAATTACTTATGAGAGCGACTTCTACGACTACGAAACCAAATATACACCCGGCAAAGCCGATCTATTCATTCCTGCTAATTTACCATCCGAAGTAAGCGATCGCATTCAAGAGATGGCGATTCAAGCCTTCCAAGCTGTCGATGCCTCCGGATTAGCCAGAGTAGATTTCTTCTATATTGAGTCTACAGGAGAAGTCCTCATTAACGAAATCAACACCCTACCCGGCTTTACCTCCACCAGCATGTACCCCCAACTCTGGGCGAATACCAGTATTCCCTTCCCCAAATTGGTACATCAGTTGATTGAATTTGCCCTAGAGAGGTAACCGATTAGACCCATTTTAATCAGTGAGTAAGCCAAACCGATAGCCTTTTCCATAAACGCTATGAATTAAGGGAGACTCTCCGGGTAACTCGATTTTTCGCCGCAGTAAACGGACTTGAGCGGCTAAAACATTGCTATTGGGGGATTCATCATCATTCCAGGTGGCTCGATAAATTTGGTCATGGGTGAGGAGTTGACCGGGATGTTGCATGAAATAGGCAAGCAGACGACATTCTTTTTCCGAGAGTGGAATTAAGCGTCCTTGGCGATCGCCCATTTGATTATCCAAATCTAACCGTAAATCTTCCACCTGCAATACAGAACGGTTAGGCACAGCAAAACGACGCAATAAAGCACGAACTCTAGCCAAAAATTCCCGCAACTCAAAGGGCTTAATCATATAATCATCTGCGCCACTATCAAGTCCCATCACGCGATCATCTAAGGTATCTTTAGCCGTGAGAAATAGCACCGGAGTGGATAATTGACTATCGCGCAGCGCCTGACAAATATCTAACCCGGAGCGATGGGGTAACATCCAATCGAGAATGAGTAAATTATAGTCTCCTCTGACGGCTAATTGCTCTCCCTGCTCTCCATCAGTGGCAATATCTACTTCATATCCTTCCCGTCTGAGAACTTGACTGAGAGACTCGGTTAAAGCAACTTCATCATCAACTAACAGAATTTTCATATGAATGAACAATGAACAATGAACAATTAACAATGAACAATTATTGGGCTACTTCCGACTCCCCCATCTCCCCATCTCCCCATCTCCCCATCTCCCCATCTCCCCATCCCCCCATCCCCCATCTCCCCATCTCCCCATTCCCCCATTCCCCAAGACCCACTAAACTAGATCCAGCCATGGACTCAGTTTAGGAGGGTAACCTGTGACTGAAGAAACAACCACCTCCCTGCCCTCTCGTCGTGAGTTACGAGAATTGGTGCGTAAACAACTCCAAGTTCTCCTGGAAGCCCAAGATTATCAGGGGGCTAAAGCTATTTTAGTGCCTGTACAACCGGCTGATATTGCCGAAGCGATTGAAGGGTTACCAGAGGGGATGCAGGCGATCGCCTTTCGTTTACTCTCGAAAGCAGAGGCGATCGATGTCTACGAAAATCTTGAGTCTTCGGTGCAACAGTCCCTGTTAGAGAAATTTCAGCGCCAAGAAGTGATCGATATTGTTGATAAAATGTCTCCCGATGACCGAGCGAGACTGTTTGACGAACTCCCTGCCAAAATTGTCAGACGGGTACTCGATCATATGAGTCCTTCAGAACGGGCGACAACTAACTTACTGCTGGGGTATGAACCGGATACTGCTGGTCGGATGATGACCCCAGAATATATCTCTTTGAAAGAGGATTATACGGTTAGTGAGAGTATCGAACGCATTCGCAATTTATCCCATGTCAGTGAAACGGTTTTTTATCTGTATGTGACTGATAACGCCCGTCGTTTAACCGGAATTGTATCTCTACGGGATTTAATCATCGCCCAACCCCATCAGAAGATTGGTGATGTGATGACCCGCGAAACGGTATTTGTGCAAACGAATACGGATCAAGAAGAAGTGGCTCGGCTGATCCAGCGTTATGATTTTTTAGCGGTTCCGGTGGTAGACCGAGAAGAGCGTTTAGTGGGCATCATTACCGTTGATGATGTCATTGATATCATTGAACGGGAGGCGACAGAAGATATTTATGCCTTTGGGGGGGTTCAGTCCGATGGTGATAATTATTTCCAGATGAGCTTATGGAGGGTGGCCCAGCGACGGGTGATGTGGCTGCTGATTTTATTGGGAACTAATGCGGTTACGGGGTTTATTATTCGATCGCAGGAAGACTTAATTGTTAAATACGCTGTCCTTTCCGCCTTTATTCCCCTGCTGACGGGAACTGGGGGGAATGTGGGGTCTCAGTCTTCAACGGTGGTGATTCGAGGGTTGAATACCGACGAAATTCGCTCTCTAGGCATGTTTCAAGTGGTGATTCGGGAAGCGATCGCTGGTTCCATGTTAGGGGCAACCCTGGGCATTCTAGCCACTCTAGGAGGACTATTTTTACTCAAGGTCAACCTCGCCGTTGCTATAGCTGTGGGAATTTCTCTGTTGGGGATTTCGATTTTAGCCTCTGTGGCGGGTTCCGGGCTACCCTTCGTCTTCCGTTCATTCGGTCTCGATCCTGCCCTCATGTCTGCCCCCTTTATTACCACGGCTGTTGATGTTATTGGGGTATTGATTTATTTCAATATTGCCCGGTTGATCTTGAGTTGGGGAGCTTCGGGGGTTCTTTGAGTTAGGGAGATGGGGGAATGGGGGAATGGGGGAATGGGGGAATGGGGGAATGGGGAGTGGGGAGTGGGGAGTGGGGAGTGGGGAGATGGGGGAGTGGGGGAGTGGGGGAGTGGGGGAATGGGGAGTGGGGAGATGGGGGAATGGGGGAATGGGGAAAAGAGAAGCGGGCAAGATGCCCGCACTGCTGGAATGGGTTGATATTAGTGGAGTGGGAGCGTCTCGCTCCCTAAATTTTTAATCCGGGTAACCGGAAATTTTTAATCCGGGTAACCGGAATTGGTATTACCCACTACTTATTAACAGGGCACAGCGCTCTTAAAATTCCCGTACTGAAGGTTGACCGTTTTTGACTTCTCCAACTAGGATCAGGTCAGCTACGCCGACAAAAAGTCCATTTTCGAGGACTCCAGGAATATTATTAATGGTTTTTTCCAGTTCAGCCGGGTTATCAATGGAGTCGAACTTGACATCAATAACCATATTGCCTTGGTCAGTGATCACGGGCCCTGCTTTTTTGATTCCCATCCGTAGTTGGGGTTTACCACCCAGTTTTTCTAAGGCTTTCATCACCGTAGTCATAGCCATGGGCATTACTTCGACGGGGAGGAGAAAGGTAGAACCCAGGCGATCGACGAGCTTACCGGAGTCTACCACCACAATGAACTGATCGGCCAAGGTATCCACAATTTTCTCACGGGTATGGGCAGCTCCTCCGCCTTTGATCAAGTTTTTGTTAGGATCGACTTCATCAGCACCATCAATGGCCAGATCCATGCGATCGATCACATCTAGGGTGGTTAAGGGGATACCATATTGTCTAGCCAGAACTTCCGCCTGAAAGGAGGTGGGGATACCAAGAATATTTTCAATTTCACCCGATTTTAGGCGATCGCCGATATATTCAATAGCATAGGCAGTAGTTGAGCCGGTTCCTAGGCCAACAATCATCCCCGATTTTACCTTGGATGCTGCGGCTTTACCCACCTCTTGTTTCATCAATTTTACTGGATCGGTTGTGGTCATAGGTTTAAGTGTGCTTCTGAATTCGATATTTTTACGACTACCTCTGGCTCTACAATGGGGTCAAGCCTAGGTACTGTTTAGTCTACTATCTGGGGGTTACGCTGTGAGCATCAGATGATCGAGAGATTGATAATGGGGAGGCGATCGTTAATATGGAGGTCTGGCCTCATCTGGCGATCGGCCACTCTAACCAACATTTCGCTTAAACCTTCTTTTTGACTTTACCCTTAGTTCTTAACTCCCATGAATTCCCAGCCATCTTCACCTAATAAACCCGATATTTTAGTTGTTGATGATACCCCAGAAAATCTTAGACTTCTGGTGAAAATTCTACGGGAAAAATCCTATAAAGTTCGACCCGTTCCTAGTGGAAACTTAGCCCTCTCTGCCATTGAAGCCAGCCCCCCTGATTTGATTTTACTCGACATCATGATGCCCGGTATGAGTGGATATGAAGTGTGTGAAACTCTTAAAAAAAATCCCCAGACTCAATCCATACCCATAATTTTTATTACCGCCATGAATGAAGTTTTAGATAAAGTCAAAGGGTTTCATCTAGGAGCCGTTGACTATATTACTAAACCCTTTGAGATTGAAGAGGTTTTAGTGCGAGTAAATACCCATCTAGAAAATTGCTTTTTACAAAAAAAGCTGCAAGAAAAAAACCAAGAATTAGAATCAACTTTACAGCAACTAAAATCAACACAATCTCAGTTAATTCAGTCTGAAAAAATGGCGGCTTTAGGGCAGTTAATCGCTGGAGTTGCTCATGAAATTAATACTCCTTTAGGAGCCATTCGTGCCTCCGTTGATAACTTAACAGAATTCCTACATCAGACCTTGGAAAATCTGCCTGGATTTTTTCAAGACATCAGTTCAGATCAAAAACATTTCTTTTATCAGTTAAGTCATCAAATTGATCGATCCAATGAACATATCTCTAGTCGAGAAAAACGGCAATATAGAAGGCAACTTATGGGTCAACTGCAAGCCCATGAAGTTTCACAAGCAGAAGCGATCGCCGATACCTTAGTTGATATTGGCATTTATAATAATATCGCTAACCTTATGAATCAACTGGCGAATCCAGAAAATGACAAAATCATTAGTATGGTCTATCAAATCTCTAGTATTCAAAAAAGCGTGAAAACCATTTCTACTGCCACAGACCAAGCGGCAAAAGTCGTCTTTGCTCTCAAATGTTATGCCAGACATGACTTACAAAATAGCAAAGAGCTGACCCAAATTACCCCTGGGCTAGAAACTGTACTTACATTGTACCAAAACAAACTAAAAAGAGGGATTGATGTAATTAGAAATTATCAAGACACACCTCCAATTTGGTGTTATCCTGATGAACTCAATCAAGTCTGGACAAACTTAATTCATAATGCCTTACAAGCCATGAATTACCAAGGGACTTTAATCATTGAGGTTGGCCCTAACAAGGATCATATCCAAGTTAAAATTACAGATACAGGACAGGGGATATTGCCGGAAATTAAACCTCGTATATTTGATGCGTTTTTTACAACAAAGTCTCCTGGAGAAGGAAGTGGGCTAGGATTAGATATTGTCAAAAAAATAATTGATAAACATCAAGGTAAAATAGAAGTCAATTCTGTTCCTGGAAAAACAGAATTTATCGTTTCCTTACCCTTATTGAATACCAGAGGTTAACTGCTATGTCTAAACCCATGATTTTATGTGTAGATGATGAAAGCGTAGTTCTCAATAGTCTAAAAATACAACTCAAGAATGCTTTCTTAGACAACTATCTTTATGAACTAGCAGAAAGTGCAGATGAAGCCTGGGAAATTATTGAAGAGATCAAAGACAGTGATAACCAGTTGATTGTAATTGTATCAGATTGGTTAATGCCCGGTGTAAAAGGAGATGAATTTTTAATAAATGTTCATCAAAAATTCCCAAAAGTTATTAAAGTGATGTTGACAGGGCAAGCCGATTATTCAGCAATTGAAAGAGCAAGAAAACATGCTAACCTTTATCAATATATATCTAAACCTTGGACTCAAGATGAATTAATAGAAACGATTAAATCTGGACTTGAGAAAGTAAAAATGCATAATCCAGATCGAGGAGATAAAGCTTAGGCTGTTTAGCATAATACCAACTTAATTTTAATTTTTATGACAATATTTTCGTTATGAATAAACCGGTAATTTTATGTGTCGATGATGAGCATTTTATTTTAGATAGCCTCAAGAGGATGCTGAGGCGAGAATTTGGTAAAAGCTATCAAGTAGAATTAGCAGAAAGCGGTCATTCTGCCCTAGACATTATTGATCATTGTCTGAGGGAAAGTAATGAAGTTGTACTGGTTATTTCTGACTATATGATGCCCAGGATGAAAGGAGATGAATTACTCCAAAAAATTCATGATATTTGTCCTAAAACTATTAAAATCATGCTCACGGGGCAAGCCGATATCGAAGGTATTCGTAATGTCGTTAATTATGCTAACTTATATCGATACTTAACTAAGCCTTGGCAAATTGAAGATTTAAGGTTAACCATTCGAGAAGCTCTCAATAGCTATGCCCAAGAGCAAATGTTAGTTGAAACGAATATTCAACTGCAAAAAGTCAATGATGATTTGGAAAAGTTGAATCAAGAGCAAGCCCATTTAATTGACTCTTTAAAGCAAGCAGAAGATAAATATCGGAGAATTTTTGAAAGTGCCTTAGAAGGTATTTTTCAATCGACTCCAAATGGTAAGTATATTAGTGCTAATCCTGCTTTAGCAAGAATCTATGGTTATGATTCTCCAGAAGATCTGATGGATAGTGTAATCAATATAGAAGAACAACTCTATGTAGATCAAGAACGGCGACAAGAATTTCTAGAACTAATGACTCAAAATCATGAAGTAGCTGGATTTGAGTCTCAGGTTTATCGGAAAGATGGTACAGTAATTTGGATTTCTGAGAATGCCCGTAGCGTTCATGATGAACAAGGTAATCTTATTTTTTATCAAGGGTTTATTGAGGACATTACAGAACGGAAATCTGCTGAAGCGGAGCGACAACAGTTTATCGAAGATATGTTTGAGGTGAATACCAATCTTGAAATTGCCTTAAGTGATTTAGAAAATGCCTTAAATCTAGAAAAAGAACTGAAAAATGCTTATGGTAGATTTGTCCCTCAAGAATTTATTCAGCTCTTGCATAAAGATAGTATATTAGATGTTGATATAGGCAACCATGTTCAGCAAGAAATGTCAATTTTATTTTCTGATATTCGCGACTTTACCAGCTTATCAGAAGCCATGAGTCCGGAAGATAATTTTAAGTTTATTAATGCTTATTTATCCCGAATGGAACCTCGAATTGTCGAAAATAATGGATTTATCGACAAATATATTGGAGATGCTATTATGGCCATCTTTGATGGGAGTGCTGATGATGCTCTGCAAGCAGCCATTGCGATGCTTAATGAACTGCATGATTATAATGAAACACGCGGTCGTCCTGGACGACCAAAACTGAGGATTGGCATTGGCATTAATACAGGTTTAATGATGATTGGAACCGTAGGAGGAAAAAACCGTATGGATAGTACGGTGATTAGTGATGCTGTCAATCTGGCCTCTCGGTTAGAAGGTTTGACCAAAAATTATAAAGTTCCTTTGTTGATTTCCGAACATACCTTTTTACGTTTGCAACATAACTATGACTATCAGATCAGAATCATTGATAAAGTGAGAGTTAAAGGTAAATCAGAACGGGTTTCGGTCTTTGAAGTCTTTAATGCTGATCCTGAACCAATGAGAGTCGCTAAACTGCAAACAAAAACTTTGTTTGAACAAGGGTTAACCTCTTACTATCTGCAACAATTTCACCAAGCGGCGGCACATTTTGAAGAATGTTTACGAAACTGTCCAGAGGATAAAGTGGCAGAAATTTATTTTAACCAAGTAATTGAATATCTTTATGGGAAGGAATGACTATGCGTCTACTGCAATTTAGTACCTCTCATTACTGTCGTAAAGCTCGCTTAATACTAGGCTATAAAAAGATAGCGTATGAAGTGGAGAACTTAACGCCTGGACTTCATGTTCTGCGAGTAAAACCCCTAACTGGGGGGCAAACTTTGCCCGTACTGCTCTCGGAGGGTGGAGCCATTGGAGATTCGACTGAAATTTGGCGCTATTTGGAAAAAGAGTATCCTGAGCCAAGTTTAATTTTAGGCGATCGCCACCAACAGCAGCAAGCCGAACTCCTCGAAGACTGGCTCGACGAAAGTCTAGGAGTCGCCACCCGCTTCATCTACTATCACTATCGCTCTAGAGAAGGCAAAGCCATCGACCCCTCCTGGTTTAGCCAAGCCGTCATTCAAATCGTCAAAACCCAATACAACATCAATCCCCGTGCCGTCACCCTCGCCACCCAACGTCTAGAATTGGGACTGAAAATCCTAGGCGACTCTTGGCAAAATCAACCCCATCTCATCGGAGAAAAAATCAGTATAGCCGATATCACTGCTGCTGCTCTCTTGAGTCCCCTAGCCCTCATTCCCCACTACAGAACCCAATATCCCTGGTTATTCCAGAGAATTCGAGAAATCCATCAACACTGTAGAGAAACCTTACCTCCAGGGTTAGGGGAATAAAGGGAATCGGGAGATAGGGGACATATTTCCTGTGGCTGTGACCTCCTTTAAAGGTAATGTGATACAGTCCCCAGGATCGTTCCCCATGTTCAATCCCCAAATTTGTTCCTATTGGTATAGGATCTATGGTCAAATATAAAGAAAATGTAATCATCCTGACCCAGTTGGGGACACCCACCAAACCGAATCAAATTTCTTAAACTTAAGGAAGGATAATTAAATGTCAATGACCATTGCCACCGACCAAATCGATCGCATTGTATGGAACCAACATCACGATCCCTTTGAAGTTCTTGGCCCCCACCAAATAGAAAACAATGGTAAATCTACCTGGGTCGTGCGAGCCTATCAACCCAACGCCGAAGCTGTATCGGTCGTCCTGCCGGAAAAACGCCAAGAATACCCCATGCAGTCGGTACACAACCCCCACTTCTTCGAGTGCAGCATTGACATTCCCGAACTAAGTAACTACCAACTGCGAGTCAAAGAAGGCGACCACGAGCGCATCATCTATGACCCCTACGCCTTCAGGTCTCCCAAACTCACCGAATTTGACATTCATCTATTTGCCGAAGGGAACCATCACCGCATCTACGAAAAACTCGGCGCTCACCTAATGACCGTTGATGGCGTAAAAGGGGTTTATTTTGCTGTCTGGGCCCCCAATGCTCGTAACGTCTCCGTCCTGGGAACCTTCAACAACTGGGATGGTCGCCAGCACCAAATGCGACGCACCGGTAACGGAGTATGGGAACTCTTCATTCCCGACCTAGGCGTAAATACCATCTACAAATACGAAATCAAAAATCCAGCCGGACACATCTACGAAAAATCAGACCCCTATGGCTTCCAACAAGAAGTCCGACCCAAAACTGGCTCCATCGTCACTGACCTAGATGATTATACCTGGAATGATGGGGACTGGATGGAAGAAAGACGCAATAGCGACCCCTTAAGCAAGCCAGTTTCTGTCTATGAACTCCATTTAGGCTCATGGCTCCATGCGTCTTCAGAAGAGCCGGCCAAACTGCCTAACGGCGAAACTGAACCGGTTGTGATTACGTCGGAACTTAACCCTGGCGGTCGTTTCCTGACTTATCGCGAACTGGCTCATAAACTGGTTCCCTATGTTAAAGAACTCGGTTTCACCCATATTGAACTGCTCCCCATTGCTGAACATCCCTTTGATGGCAGTTGGGGTTACCAAGTGACCGGTTATTATGCGGCGACTTCCCGGTTTGGAACGCCCCAAGATTTCATGTATTTTGTCGATCAATGTCACCAAAATGGCATTGGGGTTTTAGTAGACTGGGTTCCGGGACATTTCCCCAAAGATGGTCATGGGTTGGCCTTCTTTGATGGAACCCATCTCTATGAACATGCTGACCCTCGGAAAGGGGAACATAAGGAATGGGGAACCTTGGTGTTTAATTATGGCCGCAATGAAGTCCGCAACTTTTTAGTGGCAAATGCTCTATTCTGGTTTGATAAATTCCATATTGATGGAATGCGGGTGGATGCGGTGGCTTCTATGCTCTATCTGAATTATTTGCGGAAAGATGGGGAATGGGTAGCGAACCAATATGGGGGCCATGAACATATTGAAGCGGCTGATTTTCTGCGCCAAGTTAATCATTGTTTGTTTAGTTATTTCCCTGGAACGATTTCGGTGGCGGAAGAATCAACTTCTTGGCCGATGGTTTCTTGGCCTACCTATGTGGGGGGTTTAGGCTTCAATTTGAAGTGGAATATGGGCTGGATGCATGATATGTTGGACTATTTCAGCCTTGACCCTTGGTTCCGCCAATTCCATCAAAATAATGTGACGTTCAGCATTATGTATCACTATAGTGAGAACTTTATGCTGGCCCTTTCCCATGATGAGGTGGTGCATTGTAAGAGTAGCATTATTGGTAAGATGCCTGGGCCGACGAACGATCCAACCCATTGGCAAAAGTTTGCTAGTGTGCGTGCCTTGTTTAGTTATATGTATGCTCACCCTGGTAAGAAAACTTTGTTTATGGGGATGGAGTTTGGTCAGTGGAATGAGTGGAATGTGTGGAGCGATTTAGATTGGTATTTGTTGCAGTATGAACAGCATCAAAAATTGAAGCGGTTTATGAGCGGGATTAATGCTTTGTATCGCAGTGAACCGGCTCTTTATACTCAGGATTTTAGTCAAGAAGGGTTTAGTTGGATTGATTGTAATGACAATAACCATAGTGTGGTTTCTTTTATCCGTCGGGATAAGGAATCTGAGAACTTTTTGGTGATTGTTTGTAACTTTACGCCCCAACCCCATTCTCACTATCGGATTGGGGTTCCTGAGCCGGGATTCTATACGGAGTTGTTTAATAGCGATTCCTATGAATATGGCGGTAGCAATATGGGGAATTTGGGGGGTAAATGGACGGATGAGTGGTGGTTCCATAATTATCCCTATTCGATTGAGTTGTGTTTGCCTCCGTTAGGGGTGTTGTATTTGAAGTTGGATCGCCAGAAAACTCAGGCTGCGTTTCAAGTGGATGCGGTTGAGGTGAATGAGGCTGAAGCCGTGTAAATGCTAAGGTATCCTCTAATTTATGGGTAAAATTTTACTCATATAAAGGCTCGGTTACCCTGATTTAGGGAACCGAGTTTTTTCTGGGAGTTACGGTTGGGCAACTATAATAGAGTATCGGGATCGATATTTAATTGTCGGAGTTTCTCCCGTAGCTGTTGTAACTCGGATTCGGCGCGATCGGCTCTCTGTTGTTGGCGATCGCATCTTTCCTCTGGAGTCAGATAGCGTTTTCCCTCTTCATCGTACCAATAGAGCCATTCTCTCTCTATTCCTTGATACGTCCCTCGCTCTCTACCTATACCTAAATTAAGTTCCGGTAACCACACGGGTTCCCCCGATAATAATTGATATTCACCTCCCTTAAGTTGATGCACTTCTAATCTGGGTTGTTGTATCCGCAGGGGATTATAAATGACAGAGTAGAGAACTCCCAGTTGTGCATATTGTTGTTTTTTCTGGCTATATTCTCCTCTTCTCGTTTGCGAAACTACTTCTAACACTAAAGTGGGAACTTGTTGCTCTTCCCAAAGAACATAGGATAAGCGCAAACCTTCACCAATAATTCTAGGAACACCGATACTCAAAAAACCATCGGGGACAATGGCTGGTTGATTAGGATCGGTGTAAATTCCCATATCCACGCCAAAAAACCAATCCATGCGCTCCGCCCAAATGGAAGCCAGCATCGCTTTGAGGAGAGTGGGAATTAGATCTTGCAGTTCGTTATCCACGGGTGTCTCATCCGAGTCAGGTAAATCTTTTGCTGAGGGGTAGTAATCTCTGGGGTGGTATTCGAGTTGCATAGGTTGAGGAGGAGTTTTTCTTTACTTTATCACAGGGTTTCTGGGAGATGTACAGCCGGAAAGACTGCACCAAATGCTACCCCATGAGACTAAACGCTACTTTTTGCTACTAAAATGTTAACCAATTCTGTTTTTTAAAGAAGTTTAAAATAACTTAATCAACAAAAAATCAAAACTTTGATACGATTGAAGCGCTATCGAAATTGATACAACTCAATAGAATTAAACAGCTAATAACCTTGATTTATTGCTTAAAGGAGCAGCGATATCATGGATAATCTGAATCAGGATGTAAGCAATGCTTTGTGGTGGAAAGCCTCTAACAATCGCTCTGGCATTTCTCACCACTTGTTGAATCTAGCTAATGAGTATCAGGTTCATACTCAAAACGCTGCCACACAACCCTTCACCAGCCAGAATAGTCTGCTCTCCTTAAGTAATGGCGGCAATAGCGCTCTGATTCGCATCACCACAAGCAATGTAGTTGGCTTGCTCCCTCACTTACAACAGCTTGGCTTTCAAGTCATGGGACGAGCCGACAATCTCAACTTTGTGGAAGGATTAATTCCCATTTCTGCGATTCCTAGCTTAAATACTTTAGAACCACAAGACTTCCTGGGAGCAATTCCTGTCAATCGTTTGAGCAAGGGTGCTGGAAACTTGAATGAACCAGCGCTAGAGCTTAATACACTGGTTCCATTAGCTCTTGACTATGCCAAACAACAACTTCAGCAATCTGCGAATAGAGTTGATTTTATCGACAATATGGAGTTGGCGTTTGATGGCACGTTTCCTCTTGAGCTTCAGCAGGCTTGGGCTAATGGGAATTTCGATCGTTTACCGTCAGTGGCGATCGTGCCATCAACTGTTATTAATGGAGCCAAAGGTGCATTTGCTTCAGAAAGCAATACGATTTATTTGTCTGAAGACTATCTATCTGAACAAGCTCTCAAGGGTAGCTTAAAGAGTGTTGAAACAGTCGGTGATGTTGTATTGGAAGAAATTGGTCATTTTGTTGATTCTTTTATCAATGAAGTTGACTCTCCAGGAGATGAGGGTGCAATTTTTGCTCGTTTGATTCAAGGACAACCCTTCAAGGGAGAAGAATTGAGCCAGTTGCGAACTGAAGATGATATTGCCCTGGCAATGATTGATGGACAGTTGACTGAAATTGAGCAAGCAACAGTTTCAGATAGTGGTGGATTTGAAGGAAGCCAAAAAACACTTCAGCTTGATAGTGAGGAAAGAAATGGAGAAGGGATAGCTAGATATACCTTTGATTTTTTTGATATCGCCGATCAATTTATCATTCGATATGAAGGTCAAAACTTGCTTGATACTGGTTTTGTTAGTGGAGTTCAGTCTGGAGAAGTACAGATTCCTGAAGGTGAGTCAGATCAATTAGAAGTTATTGTTGCAACCAATGATCGGCAAACAGGATGGAATTATAGAGTGACCACTGAGGATTGTGCCGATACAACTCCATTCTTGCTTGAATTAGAAGGTGGTGAATTCGAGGATACAGATGGAAATGGAACTTGTGAAGGAGAAGGTCGAATATATATTGGACGTACTGGTCAGGGAAGTATCTCTCGAATGCTTCAAGTTGATGGTGAGGTTGAATATGATAAAGAGAAGATCAAGGTTAATGGAACGATCAGTTCCTTAATTGGTGCTGGTAGTATCCTTACAGATCCGTTGTTTGAAGGATCTTTTGAAATCAATACTGAAACAGGAACAATTAGTTCATTTGTAGACAACAAATTAAATTCACCAACTGAATATAAAGTTGGTGGTTTAGATATTGATTTTAGCAGCTTGACCATCAATCCAAATGGTTTAGCATTAGGTGCTAGTTTTGAGATTGAAGAAGCTTTGGGACTAGGGTTCTCTGATATATTTTCTAGTGACTCAGATGCACTTTTAATTAGTCAAAATGATGTTCAATTTGGGCAAAGTTTAAAATTTTCTGCGCCCAATATTGAATTTACAAATCCTTTATTGGGAATTTTGCCAATTGAAGAATTTTCTGATTTCTCAATTGAGTATATTGCTCCAGAAGATGCAATCAAAATTCAAGGTAAGTTGGTTGTTGATCTTCTATCTAAGCCCAGAAGTGGAAAAGTAGAAGCAAACCTTGCTGGTGATAATTACATTCGGATTCGCCCTAATCAAGATCCTGATATTAAAGGTGAAATCAAAGTAGAAACTGGCTTGAAATTCCCTCCAAAAGGATGGGGATTAAAAGAACTTAGACTCAACGTTGACACAATTAACAAAGATGTTGGAGGTGGCGCTCAATTAACGCTTCCTGTTGGTAGAACTGTAAAAGTTGATGGGGATATAGGATTTAAATTTCCAATACCTCCTCTAGAACTCAATCAGTTGGCACTTGGTGTTGATAATTTAAATTTACCAATTCCTCAATTTCCTTCAGTATTTTTTCAAGGTTTTCGAGGATCAGCGGAGAATTTTGCAGAATCTGATCCCGATCCCATTCAATTTAGTGGAGGGGTTAGTGCTACTCTTGGCCCTCAAATTTTGGGTACATCTTTAGTGCGATTTGATGCAGATGGAACTCTAAATTCCGATCAATTTACTGGAACTGGAACAGCTACTATTATAAATGATAATATTGCTCAAGCCCAAGCCTCATCAACCTTAAACTGGAATCAGAAGTTTTACTCAGCCACTGGTACTTTTAATATACTAGATGGACTGATACAAACAAATAGTGCTTTTAAAGCAGATTCAAGTTTTAACGTCAATATGGCAGGAAGAGCTAGTGTAGGTGTGCCTAGCTCTATCCCTTTGTTTGGAGGATCGCAAATAGGTTCAGGTAATTTCTTGTTAGATTTTAGCAACAATGGAAACCTCTCTGATGACTTTGCCGCAGGGTGGGGAACTTTGAATATTCAAAAAAGGGGTTTTGAAGCTAATATAGTTGGAGGATTTAAAAGATTTTTTGATGGTAGATTAGAACGAATTGGGGCTAAAAACATTCCGGCTACTGGTAGCTTTGAAGTCAGACCTGGCACTCCATGGGTTTTACTAGGATCGGACTGGGAAAACCCAACCAACAGAGATGTTGCTGTTGAAGTAGAACTGCCTAATGGTTCGATCCTAAGTGAGGCAGAATTTGAAGCTAATAATATTTTTATCGTTGATGAGTTAAAAGATTCTACAACCAAAGTAGTAGTTGCTTTTAATCCTTCACCTGGTATCTGGGATATTCAAGTTGCAGATAATACGGGTTTAGGGCAAGTAGAATATACGGCTGCTACTGACTCTGAAGCACCGACCATCGAAATTATTGACCCAAGTACGGATGTTAGTGGTGGAGAAGTCAACATTAGCTACAATGCTTTTGATTCTGACTCTAATGCAGAAGTTAAACTTTTTTACGACACAGATTCTGAAGGGTTCGATGGAATTCTAATTGCCGATGGATTACAAGAAAACGATGGTACAGGTAATTTTGTGTGGAATACCGAAGGCGTACCTACGGGAGAATATTTTATTTACGCAATGGTTATTGATGAAAATAACCCACCTGCTTTTGGTTATTCCCCTGGTCGGGTATTGATTACTGAAGAAGCTGACTTATCAGTCACTCAAACGGTTAATCAGTTGGTTAATCCTGGAAATGAATTCACTTACACGATTACAGTAACCAACAATGGTTTCCTGGAATCTAAAGAGGTTATTCTTTCAGAAACTTTGCCTGAAGAAGTTACCTTTGTATCTTCTACTATGAATCCATCGAGTCAGTTAGATAATCTTCTGACGTTCAATTTAGGTGATCTTCAAGCTGGTGAAAGCACAACGCTTGATCTTATAGTTATTGCTCCTGAAGCACCGGGAACCATTAGTAGCACTGCTGATATTATCAGCAGGACTTTTGATCCAGATGCCACAAATGATGCAGATATTCTGACTACTGTCGTGGAGGCAGTTGAATCAGAGCCTGTTGAACTTGAAGTAACGCGAAGTCAGGCTGTGGAAGAAGTTAACCTTGGTGATAATTTTACTTTTACCTTGACCGTCACTAATAATGGAACTGGAGTGGCAACAGACGTTACACTGACCGAAACTTTGCCTTCAGGTGTGAATTTTGTTGATTCGGATTCGAGTCAAGGGAGAACTTTCCAAAGTTTTAACCGTAATGTTATTGCTGAGTTGGGAGATTTAGCAAGTGGTGAATCAGCTACAGTAGAGATTACGGTTAATGCATTTACTGCGGGTAATTTGGTTGGCACCACTGCTGTTACCAGCAATGAAACAGATCTGAATGTCATTAATAATTTCCTCATTGGCACTCAAACTGTTAATCCTGTGACTCCTGCTGAAGCTGACTTAGAACTGACGCAGACGGTTGATAATTTAAATCCAGGAGTTGGAGATGAAGTTACTCTGACCTTGACTCTCAATAATACAGGGCCGGGAACAGCAACAGGAATTCAGGTCAAAAACTTGTTACCTAGTGGTTTGTCTTTTGTATTTGCTAATCCCGAACAGGGTACTTATGATGAAACAACAGGGATCTGGGATGTGGGTAACATGCGAGATAACCTGGAGCGTACCCTCAATATTGTTGCTCGTGTAGATGTTGCCAGTTCCCTGAATGTAGCTGCTGAACTTATTGCAGTAAATGAAGGCGATCCTGACTCTACTCCTAACAATAACAATCCTAGTGAGGACGATCAGACTTCTCCGATTATTATTCTTGCTTCTGGTGGTTCACCTACTCCACCACCTGCTCCACCACCCAGTCCAGGGCCATCACCTTCTCCATCACCTTCTAATCCTACTCCACCATCTGCTCCTCCGTCTCCTAGTCCTGCTCCCAATGAACCCATACTCGCTAATGTGGGAACTCCTGGAAATGACATCTTACTGGGAACTCCGAACAATGACAGGATGGAAGGTTTAGGGGGTAATGATGAGGTCTATGGTTTAGGGGCTGATGACTTTATCAATGGTAATACTGGAGATGATTTAGTCAGTGGCAATACTGGTAATGATAATGTCTTTGGCGGCCAAGGTAACGATCGCGCCTTCGGAGGTCAAGGTAACGATAACGTCTATGGAAATCGGGGTAACGACTTCCTGAACGGTAATCTTGGTAATGACTTAGTAAGTGGTAATACCGGCGATGACAATGTATTTGGTGGACAAGGCGATGATAACGTCTTTGGCGGCCAAGGTAATGATAATGTGTTTGGCGATCGCGGTGATGATGGCGTTTTCGGCGATCGCGATAATGATATCCTCAGTGGAGGCGATGGTAACGACCTGCTCCATGGAGGACAAGGTAATGACTTTATCAGTGGTGGACTAGGAAACGACTTCCTAGTTGGCGACTTTGGCGCAGATATCTTAAATGGTGGCAGTGGTGCGGATGCCTTTGTTTTACGACTGGGAACAGCAAACACCACATTCAACGAAGCCGATACCATTCAAGATTTTGAGATTGGTTTGGATCAGATTGTTCTAACTCAAAATGCCAATTTTGCTAACTTGTCTATCTTCTCCGATGGCAATAACAATACCATCATTACCACCAATGGTAATACACAAGTCCTCGCTGTTGTCAATGGAATTAACCCAGCCGCCTTTAATGCTTCCTCATTTATCAGCGTGCCTTCATTTAATGGCTTTAGTTAGCCAGGGTTTGAGTCAATCGCGATTTGATAGGGTCTAAATTTCCTAATCTGCCCTATCTGAGATCGCCTTGCGATATCATAAAATCCAGAAGACTCAGTAACCGTTGATTCCATGCCTGCAAAGGATCTCTACCACGATCTCGTCGTCCAACTTCTCATTGATGATAGCCATGGTAGTCCTGTATCTGCTGTTGACCAAAGACCAATTTTTAATTTTTAATTTTTAATTGAATGGATACCCTAGAAAACTATCGCGAACTGGTGCGTAATCTGATCCTCAAATATGGGAAATATAAACCCTCTAATGGGGAAATTGAACCGGAGGTTATCCTGGATTTAGAGCGCGATCGCTATGAATTAATGCATGTAGGTTGGGATAACCAACGGCGCGTCCATGGTTCCGTGATTCATATTGATATTATTGACGGCAAAATCTGGATTCAACACGACGGAACCAATATTTCTGTAGCCGAAGAGTTAGTCGAGCAAGGCGTTCCCGCAGAGGATATTATTTTAGGCTTCCATCCTCCCTATGTGCGTCAATACACAGATTTTGGCGTGGCTTGAAGAAATAAAGGATCAATTCGATGACAGCCCCCCGCGATCGCAATCCATCTGGGCAGGACGATCGCGGGGTACATTGTGGCTTATTGTTTCATTCAGGAAGGGGCTATGGTAGGGCGTGGGGACTTAGGGGCACAAAATCTCCGTGATAGGTGAGGCCGAGGAGCATGGGTTGATTGGGGTGTATGGGGTTGCCAGTGATGGCACAGCGTTCTTCTTGATGGGCGATCGCCTCTACAGTAGAGCGAATGTCTTCCGGATGATATTGACATTGATAGTCATCCGATCGCTGTTGCACATAACTCCAGAGAATATCTCGCACCATAGCTTGATAGCCCTGATTGCCAGCCAGCCTCTTAAGCTGCTGTTTGAGTTCTTTTTCTAAGCGAATGCTGGTGACTTCCATGTCGGTTGTTGATGTTCTTGGGAGGGTGTACATAATTTTTTCCTCAATGGGTGGACAACTCTGTAATATCAGTGTAGTATTTAAAAGTCAATCCTTACACCTTACAGCTAAAAATTCCCGTGATTCCTAATTTTTCCCCATCGACCCACTCTAGCCCTAACCGTCATGCATACGGTTTAAGTGGCTTAAGTCTCTATGGAGAGACGGGGAATGGGGGTAAAAAAATGGGAGCGATCGAGATATCTGAAGGTTTTAGAGTCGATTCTGAACCCTCAAATTGCATCATCCCGGATATGCTACAGGCTATTATCCGAACCAATCAACGAAGCCAACGGTACAAATTTCAGAGTGTACCTGGGTAAAACTCAAAACCTTCTCCTGTTGTGTTTACCCCCGCTTCGTTCCTAACCGGAAGCGGGGGTAATTTTATGAGGAACTTAGTCGTGACCAGTGCAACCCATGTTTTAAGTCAATCGGTAGTGGTATTTTCCAAGAACTACCTGCCCGTCAGTCGCATCGATCTCAAACGGGCGATCGCCCTTTTGGTGACTGGCAAAGCCGAACCTCTCGATCTGGTCAAAGGAGAACAGTGGATGATTCACTCTCCTAATTTAGTGCTGATGGTTCCCGAACATATCCGATTGACTTTTGCAGGAACAGAGGGCATTTGGAAAACGCCTCCCGTTAACCGTAAAGAGCTGTTGCGGCGAGATAAACATATGTGCCAATACTGTGGCAGTAAGAAGAATTTGACGATCGATCATGTGATCCCTCGGTCAAAAGGAGGTCAACACACTTGGGATAATGTGGTGATTGCTTGTGGATCTTGTAATTCTCGCAAAGGCGATCGCACCCCAGAACAATCGGGCCTCAAACTACGAACTGAACCCAGAGCGCCCATCCACCCGGCTGTGGCGTTTGCGGAACAGTTCTGGCGAGAACATCAAAGAGACCTGGATGCGTAAGGAGGCAAAGCCAGCATGTTAAAGTTAACCTATTTAGACAATGATTTTCATCTAGAGCGCTTTGCCACATCCCTGGAAGATTGGGTTACGGCTCGCTTAACCTTCCTGTTGCGCGTCGGCGAACCCATCTCCCTAGACAAAACCACAGCCTCTTTCCTACTGCCTGCTGATTTACCGGAAATGCGCTTATTGGAGAATCAAGTCCGCCACCAGGTGGATGACCGGATTGCCCTAGATCGGGTAGATGGCGATGATATGGAAGTGAGCTTGCAAGGCACTTGGTTGACCTCGAATCCCCAAGCTGAAGAAGGGATTTTCTTAGTTGAATTGGGCGATCGCACGGAGTTCTTACTGTTCCATCTCTGGATGGCCTCTAAAACGCAAACGGCGATGAAAAATTAAGAAAAAAAGGTCTGTGGCGATCGCCACAGACCTTTTTCTCTATCTACCCCTTCATCAATCAATCAAGCGATGCTGCATAGCATAATGAACCAGCTCCGCCCGGTTATTGGTTAGGGTTTTACGCAATAAACTACTCACATATTTTTCAATTGTGCGGGGACTCAGATGTAAACGCTGGCCAATTTGACCATTCGATAAGCCACTGGTGAGTAAATGCAATACCTCCCATTCTCGGTCTGTCAGCTCCAACACCGGAGAAATCACTTTACTCCTTACCCGTTCTAAAGGCTCAGAAATCACCGGAGTAGGGGCTTTAGAGGTTGCCTGCATCATTAACGAATAGCGTTCGATCAAATTCCGCACCACTGCCCCTAACTCCTGAAGTTCAAAGGGCTTAGGTAAATAAACATCACAGCCCAACTGATAGCCCCGAATGCGGTCTTCCATCGCCGTCTTAGCCGTCAAAAAAACAACAGGCAAAAGACGAAATTCAGGCTTTTTACGGATTTGGCGCACCAGCTCATAGCCATCCATCAAAGGCATCGCAATATCCGTAACGATCAGATAGGGATGATATTGTTCAACCTGTTGCAGAGCTTCCTGTCCATGTTCCGCCACGATCGCCGTATAACCCCCCTGTTCCAAATAGTCTTGAATCGCAAGACGGGTTCCGAGATCATCTTCAACAACCAGAATCACCAGTGACATGGCAATAGAAGATTAGCCCTTCTGCTTTTGGGTTTTAAGTCGCTCAATTTCTCGCTGCAACTCTTCAAGTTGATGGCGCAATTCCTCAGCTTCAGTTTGGGTAGACTTCGGTTCTTCTGATGAATCCACATTGACAGAGCCTTCTGCGGTTTGTCGAGCATAATTTCCTTGACGAATTTGGGCATACTCTGGAGAATCATACCAAGATTGTAGATACTGGAGCCGGTCAACGGGAAAAGGATGACTTAAGAGCATTCCTTGACCTCCATTGTAGAGAAGAAATTTATAAACCTGATTCAAATTATCCCGATCCAAGTCTTGATAAGTTTGAGATTGGCGCAGAAATTCTTGCAGGTTGACTTCATGGCCATATTTACTCGATCCTCCTGCCATTTTCATCATTGTACTCATTACCAGGGGCAAATTATCTGTCACTAGCAAAGCTGCCCGATCTGCGGATAATTCAGCTTTCCGTCGCCACTCATAGAAGGCATAGATCAGACCACTACTGACCACATTTCCTAAACCAAAGGTCATTTCGCCAATGGCTGCCGCCGTATTCATCGCCCAGATCGCCATCTGAATTAGAATAGTATGACCGCACTTAATATGACCGAGTTCATGGGCTAAAACGGTTTTAATTTCCGCTTCAGTCATCAAATCTAATAAGCCTGTATTCAGGACAATAAACGGCTTATCTTTACCTAAAGCATAGCTATTGACTTGGGAATTTTGGGAGACAAATAGCCCCGGTTCTGGGGAAACATCGAGATCGCGAACCGATTCCCGAAACAGTTGGTAAATGCTAGAATATTGGCGCGGCCCTACTTCAATACTGTTACCCATCAGATAAATATACTGGGGGCGTTCGTAAACAAATTCTACAAATTTGCGAGCCACTAAATCAAATCCGGGGAAACTGCGTAAAGTCTGTTCGGCTTCCCAGTCTAGAGGATGACGGAAGGCTTCGCTAGAGATTCCGGTATAGGTGGGCATAAGGGTTGATGATATAGAGGAGTTGGCTGGCTAGAATGATGATGGATACTTTCTACACTAACATCAATATACAGTGGGAAGCGCTGTAAGGGGTTCGGAAATTTTGGTCTGAGAGCGGGTAATCCTCACCTAGTGCGATCGCCAAAAAATGATTAGGATCGAGGGCGGTATCTTAATCCTGTAGAATTTCTTATGGTAAAGCCAGTGGAAAAAATCTCGAAATCTGAAGCCGAATGGAAAGCGCAACTCACCCCAGAGCAATTTAAGGTCACGCGCAAACACGGGACAGAACCCGCATTTACTGGGGCTTACCACGACAATAAAAAACCGGGAATCTATCAGTGTATTTGTTGTGGGGCAGAATTATTTACCTCAGAAGCCAAGTATGATTCAGGTACGGGTTGGCCCAGTTTTTGGGCCCCTAGTCAGGAAGAACACATTGCCACCAAAGATGATTGGAGCTTTTTCATGAAGCGTACGGAAGTTCTTTGTGCGGTTTGTGATGCTCATCTGGGCCATGTCTTCCCCGATGGCCCCGCACCGACTGGGTTACGCTATTGCATGAATTCGGCTGCCTTAAACTTTATTCCCCAGGAAGACTGAGGATAAAATACCCTCTTGTGGCAGGGTATATCGGTAGGGGTGGGTTTCGCTGCGCGAGATGAACAGGATACAGCAGTTTTCGCTGCTATGCGGTACATTTCGATCCCCCTAAATCCCCCTTAAAAAGGGGGACTTTTACTGCCCCCCTTAAAAAGGGGGGGTTGGGGGGATCTTTTCCGACTGTATCTCATTACCGCGCGAAGCGCTGTATCGCTCGCTTGGTGTCCTAGAGGTTGGATAAACCCGCCCCTACAAAATCCATTTTTAATTTTTTCGGCTGTCGCCGACATGAAAATTTTTAATTGCCTTGACTTTCCCCCCATTCTCTGCTAACCTAGGATCTATAGTCAGGAAATGTGTCCGCATATATATTAAGAATAGACCCCGATTTTTCCCAAAAAATTTTCCGCCTTCGGCGGAAGAAGCAGAGGGCAAAAGAGCAAAAAGGGCAAAGGGCAATTAAGTCCTGGGGGGGAGACGGACAACCCGCAGACCAATGTCGTTGTACTGATGGCCGGGAATGTTGTTGAGCCGAATCGCAGAGCGACAGAACCTAGGAAAGTTGAACCAAGAACCAGCGCGAACTACTCTTGATTTTGATTCATCGCTAGATAGCCATATACTCCCATCAGTAGGAGCGTTATTATAATTATCATGCCAATGGTCAGCACACCACTCCCACAGGTTGCCATGCATATCATACAAGCCAAACCCATTGGGGGGAAAACTGCCTACTGGGGTGGTTTTCTGGCGATATTCACCTTTCGGCTCATCGGCGTAGGTGAAACTCGACCCATTAAAATTAGCGAGATTCGTAGTCAGGGTTTCGCCAAAATGAAATGGGGTCGTCGTTCCGGCGCGACAGCCATATTCCCACTCTGCCTCTGAGGGCAAGCGATAGGAATTTCCCGTATATTGGGACAGCCTAGCGCAGAATTCCTCGCAATCATACCATGAAACCTGTTCTACAGGCAAGTTTTCTCCCTTGAAATAAGAAGGATTCGACTCTAGGGCACGCTTCACCTGGGGAAACGACGCTACCCTGCGCCATTGCGCCTGGGTGACTTCAAATTTTCCCATATAAAACGGCTGCACCGTCACTGAATGTTGGGGACTTTCACTATCATATCGTCCCTTTTCCTCCGGTGGCGAACCCATGAGGAATGTTCCCCCCGGAATCGCCACCATATCTAAAAAGACACCTTCTCCCAAATTCTCCTGGAAATACTGCGCTTCCCGGTTTTCTCGTTTCACCACTGCTCCCCGTCGGTTGACTGTCAGCACTTCAAACCGGAAGATGGGTGGTGGCGGTGGTGGTGGCGGTGGCGGTTTCTCCCACCACCGACGCACATCCTGCGCTCTCTCTGTTGGCTCCATCGGCAGCGCACTCTTCAACAACCCCAACCAAGGCTCCGGGATATTTTTGGGTTGCCAAGCCTTCTGCACCAGCAACCGGGAAATAGCAGATGGGGGCAACTCTCCCGTCACCATCTCATGCAAAATCATCCCCAACTCAAAAATATCGCTAAACGCCCCAATCTCCCCATCCCCCATCACTTCCGGTGCAGTGTAGCCTTCCGTAAACAGCCGGGTACTTTTGTGCGTCACCGTCGCCAACACCTGTTTCGCTGCGCCAAAATCAATGATCTTCACCACTCCCTCAGCCGTCACCATCAGATTATCGGGCTTCAAGTCCAGATGATAGACCTTTTTTTCATGCACTGCCCCTAACCCTGCCACCACCTGCGCCATCACCCGCTCGATTTCATCGGTGGATAACCGCTTTTGCCCTAAAATTTGCTTCAGGCTATTTCCTTGAATCAGCTCCATCACCAAATACGCCGTATCTCCCTCCTCAAAGAAGTCATCAATTCTCACCACATTGGCATGATTGATTTGGGCGAGGGTTTTTGCTTCCTTGAAAAATCGCGCTTTTCCTCGCTGAAACTCCTCCTCCTGCGCCCGCGGAACCGTAATTTTCCCCGTCGCTCCATGACGCACCACCTGTTCTTGGGGAAAATATTCTTTAATCGCCACAATTTTCTCCAACCGAGTATGAATTCCCCGGTAGGTGATGCCAAACCCCCCTTGTCCGAGTCCATAATCTATCTCATATTCTCCTCCCTTCAACTTTGTCCTCGGCTTTAACAAGTTCCGGTGCAGGGAGGGAATATGCACGCCACATCCAGGGGTGGGACAAATTTCAGTATTCAGGGGCAGTCCATCGGTATGACATTTCAAGCAGCGCATGAGTCAATTAAAAATTAAAAATTAAAAATTTTCATGTCGGCGACAGCCGAAAAAATTAACAATGATTGGCTTGTGGGTGGGTGACCCCAGTTTCAGTATAACCTGCCCCGTGGCAAGAAACCAAATGTCCGTAGGGGCAGGTTTGTCCATATCCTCCAATTCCCACCCATAACTTTTGTAAACCTGCCCCCAACCGTTTGCGGGGGTGGGGCGGGTTTACAAAATCGATTGTTTGGTGTCCTAAATATTCGATTAACCCGCCCCTACAGAATTAATTTTTAATTGTTCATTGATTACTCTCTTATTCTCTCCTGAAGCATTCGATGAATCATTGGTCTCAAAATCGGCAGATCATCTTGCACCGTATCCCATAAAACCTGAGCATCAACCCCAAAGTATTCATGAATTACTTTATCGCGCATTCCCGCAATACTCCGCCAGGGAACCGCAGCATATTGATCTCGAACAGCTTGCGGAATACTTTTCGTTGCTTCACCAATAATTTCTAGAGCGCGTGTCACCGCGTAAATCGTCCGTCGATCTTCTCGAAATTGCGAGTAACTTAAATCAGCGACAAATTCTTGTGCCATATCAATATTCTGTAAGATATCCTCTAAATAATCAACAATATCCCGACTCATAGATAACACACCTCAGCTAATATTCGTTCGCCAATACGGGGCTTCAATCCACTTTTCATCACCAAATCTACCTTCACCCCCAAATAATCGGTCAACTTATTCTCCAATTCACAAAACGTCAACAACCCCAAACGATAATCCGGGTCAAATGCTACCAACACATCTAGATCGCTTTGAGCCGTTTGCTCCCCGCGAACATAGGAACCAAATACCCCAATTTCCCGAATGTTATACTGTTTCTTCAAATCTGGTAAAGTTGCCTGCAATCGTTTTACAAGAGTATCCAGCACAGGTAAAGAAGTGTGATTCTCCATCCTATCCCCTCCATCTATTTTTAATTGCTTCATATCAAATAACCGTAGGGGCAGGTTTGTCCATATCCTCCAATTCCCACCCATAACTTTTGTAAACCTGCCCCCAACCATTTGCGGGGGTGGGGCGGGTTGAGGAAGTCGCTCGGTTTGTGTTCTAGAGGTTGGATAAACTCGCCCCTACAGAATCAATTTTTAATTGTTCATTGATAATTCATCTCCAGGGAGGGGTTCCGCGTTAGGAATTTTATCTAAAATTTGGTCAAAACGGCTATAATCAGCTTGTTTGGCATACCTCTCCAGCAGGTGAACCGTCCTGTGGGCTTCTATTTTTTCAGTGATAGCACTTAATAGCCAGCGATCGAGTGAAACTTGGTTTTCTTCAGCCAAATGTTTAATTTCCTTCAATAATTCGTCGGGTAACTGTAGAAGATAACTATTCATTCGCCAACTTCCTCCTGTAATTTTAGGGACTGAACTAAACTTCCAGGTTTTACCACTTCTATTCCAAATAATTGGGCAGCAGGCAAAAAATCCTGAGTGTTAAATGTCACGATTGCTTGAGCTTGGGCATTAATCGCACATTCTAAAACCATTTCATCATCTGGGTCTGATAACTGCGGCCGCCACTGAAAATAAATGGGAACCGGTTGACAGACATCAGCAATTACATTGAGAACAACGTCAACCTCTTCTGAAGAAATCCAAAAGTTCTGTAGATTTTCATCTCGCTTCAAGACTTCAGTATACTCTAAAAACAAGGCTTCCAAAACGGCAGGTATAACTAATCTTTGACGAAGGGCTTTAAGGACTAGAAAACTAGCGCCTCTACGCGATCTTAATGCAGCAACCCAAATATTGGTGTCAAAGACATATATCATTACCATACCATTCAATTGGATATATCGGAAAAACCGTCGCAGGGGTGGGGCGGGTTTAGAAAATCAATCGTTGGGTATCCTAAATATTGGATAAACCCGCCCCTACAGAATTAATTGTTAATTGTTAATTGTTAATTGTTAATTGTTAATTGTTAATTGTTAATTGTTAATTGTTCATTGTTCATTAAACTGTCTCCGAAATCGTCTTACCCAACGCCCGCAACGTGCGCTTAAAATTCTCCGCACGCTTGCGGAAATCATCCCCTTCTCCTAACTCAAACGCCATCCCCCGCACGCCTTCTAATAATTTCAAATAAACTTGACTTTGGGGATCTTGGGTACGAATCACCAAATAACATTGTTGTATCCCCACTGCTTGAATCTTCGCCACCACTTGCTCCATACTCTGGGTTTCCAAATCAGGAATATGGGGCGGCGCATCGGTGATTAACACAATCACCTTATTTCCTACTGTGTCAAAGGGTTGATTCAGGGCTAACATCAGCGCATCTAAACTACTTTCCGGTGCATCTCCCCCTCCAGTTGCGCTCAGTTTAGACACTTGTTCGCGGAACAGTTTTGGATTCTGGGTAAACACCTCTCCCTCAAACGTCAACACCTGATGATCTTCCCGAATCAGTCTATCTCGAAATGCCACCAATCCCACGCGCACCCGCACCCCTTCCGATGCAATTAAATCGGCAAATTCACTAATCGTTTCTTTAATCGCTTCAATCTCCCCACCCATGCTCCCGGTGCAGTCGAGAACAAATAGAATATCGGCTTTGCGTTTTTGGTCGAGTTGCTGCGCTCTCGTCATTAAACTTGCTGCTAAATTGAGGGTAGCACCCGTAGTTTTTGCAGGAGCAGATTCTACAGTTTTGCTAACTGTGGCGCTAGGAGAAGATGCTCCTGCAAATGCTCGGCCACATTCCTGACAAAATTTGGCTTTATCTTCATTGGATGCCCCACATCCATCGCATCGTTTCATGAGTTGATCCTCGCAGCAAGACGTTATTTTATTGTAGCATAAGCCCTCTCCCTAAATCCCTCTCCCACGGGAGAGGGACTTCCGCTCCCCTTCTCCCAGGGGAGAAGGGGTTGGGGGATGAGGGCAAATATTCACGACACCCAGAAACCGGGTTTCTTAATTGCTAAAACAGAAATGTAGAAAAACATCGCCGACTTTCAACCGATCGCCATGGCGCAATTGTTGGCGAACTTCTCCCAATTGTTTCCCCCGCAAAAGCGTCCCATTCTTACTACCCTTATCCCGGACAAAATAGGTATTACTTTGGCGGGAAAACTCTAAATGTTGGCGGCTGATACTGCTATCAGCTCCGGCAATTTCCGCTCGCCCTAAAACTAGTGTCTTTCCTGGCTCAATATTGACAAATGTCCGCGCATCCCGATTACTAATCGACTCGACAATTAACAAGGGATACTCAAAGTTGAGTCCCGAAGGCAATTCTGGAATTTCCACTGAATAGCCCCAATCTTCTAAAATGCTATCTACCGATTGATAGCGCTGTTCGGGGTCGATTTTAATCATTTTGGCTAAAATGTTCTTCGCTTCGGGATGAAAGGCACAGCCAAAATCATGTAACTCAATCCCATCAACCAGACCTGGATGCTTGTTCACATAATCGACAAAATGCTCTAATTTATTCCAGCCCTTATGCTGCCAAAAATGTTCCCCCATGGATAACTCATATAATAAATGGCCCAGGGCATAAATATCTACACGAGCATCGGCTACATTGGAGCCATAGACTAATAATTCTGGAGCGGCATAGTGGGGGGTTCCTAAAAATTCCCCAGTGACGGTAATATCCTTACCCCGAAACTTAGAAATTCCGAAGTCAATAATCTTGACTTTGCCATCGGATTCGATTAAAATATTAGCAGGCTTCAAATCTCGATGGATAATATTATGGTTGTGAGCGGCGCTCACGCCTTTGAGAATATCGGCAAAGATCGTTCCTTTTTGTCGGGCGGTTAGTCCTGCCTCGGTAATGAATTGATCTAAGGATTTCCCTGGAGAATAGGCAAACAAAATTAAAAAGGTATGACTATCCCACTCTCGCAACCCCACCACTGGCACAATATGGGGCGAAGGGATTTTTACTGAGGCTTCTAACCGCACCCGTTCCACCATAATACTGCCTTCTTTCAACCCCATAATAATCTTGAGAACATAGAGGGTATTACTGGCACAATCTTTAACTTTCCAAACGGAACCAAAGCCCCCTACCCCTAACAATTCTAGCAACTCAACTTTCTGAATTTCACTAATATCAACAGGAATAATTCCACCCACTGTCACGGCTAAAGTATCCGCCATAATTCACCTCTTTTTTAATTTTTAATTGACCTGTTGTACGGTTGCTTGACTCATTGCCGAATCCCCAGATTGCCAGATAATCAGCGTCTGATTATCCGTCGATCCTGCTTTTTGTGCGGTATCAATTAAGGCTTGAGCAGATTCAGGAAGGGAGGCAATGGTTAAACAAGAGAGCAATTGTAAGCTGTCAATAGGGCTACTAATGCCATCCGTGCAAAGGAGGAGGCGATCGCCGGGTTCCAAGGCAATCTCTATCAGTGGATCTCCCGGCAGTGTCTCCCGACCGAGATAAAATTCTAACTGATTGCGTCCCTCATGATACCGGCCCATTTCCGGCGTAATCATGCCCCCGCGCACCAAAGCAGCCGCCACGGTATGATCGAGGCTGAGTTGCTTTACAGTGCGATCGCCCCGGCGATAATGAAACAAGGGACTATCGCCGATCGCTGTGGCTACCGCTCGATGTCTCCAAATTAACACCGCTACTACCGTAGTTCCCGCTTTCCCCCACCGGTTTGCCTTCGCCATCCGGCGCACAAAATCATTGGCTTGCTCTAGGGCTTCCTGAAGCGCCAGACCCAGAGTTTCCATCCGCAGACTATCCATTTTCTCCTGATTCAGAGCTGGAGTCAGACAGAGCTGTTCAAATAGAGACACTCCCAACCTGCGTAGAGCTTCCCGACTGACATCCTCTCCCCTGGCATGGCCTCCCATGCCATCAGCCACCGCTAGAACCCACAGGGGATAAGGGCTATTGGGGGGGTTCAACTCCAGAGCTAAAAAACTATCTTCATTATTGGGTCGTTGATTGACTTCCGAGCGAATGGTATAAAACTCGTTCATAATGGGTAATCAGTGATGAGTAATGACCCCATAGTAACAAGGTAGAGTTGATAGGGAGTAGATGGTTTCCTAGAGGCCGAACGCGATACGATGGGCTGTAGTCAAAAAATTAGAAAACCGATGGATTGGCAATTATTGGGTTTAAGTTTCGCGGCCGTCTTCCTGTCCGAATTGGGAGATAAAAGTCAGGTAGCGGCGATCGCCATCAGTGGCACATCCCGCTCCCCCCGCGCTGTCTTCCTGGGAACAGCAGCAGCGCTACTATTAGCCAGTTTTCTAGGGGTAATTGTAGGTGAAGGAACCGCAGCCATTTTACCCACAAAGCTGCTAAAGGCGATCGCCGCCCTAGGATTCGCCATTATGGCCGTACTATTACTCTGGCCAGAAAAAGACATCCCCCAAGACTTCGATCCCGATTAGATCCTCCCCTTAAACAATCAAACAATCATCTGTAACGACGGATTCGGCTGATGTTCCACCCGGAACACATTGGCATACAAATTCGCAATCACCTGTTTCCCTTCTTGGGTTAACTCCAAATAACTCAAACCCTCCTTAATATAAGGAAAAACCCCATGCCAATAAAACTTAGGATAATTATTGCGTAAATCTTCAGGATGGCGATAATTGAGAGCCTTTGCCGCTCCCGTTTCCACAAACTCATAATACAGAGCGCTAATTTTCTGCAAATATCGAGGATCGCTCAATTGCCCAATCAAATCGGCCGCTCGAATCAATCCCGGATAATCACTCGTAGTTTGATGATCGCTATCCTTGGGAACTGGAAAACGAGTCAGTTCAATATTGCGCTTAATCACATCTGCATCAATTAACTTATGGCCTCCAAACCGTTCCTCAATAAACAACTTGCCCCGGTCTACATGGTAGGGAGTCATCCCCGCATCTGAAGCCCCTGGAGGTAAAGACACCATTGCCCCATCCTTACCCGTAGCATAAAGACCTTCTCGATCTTGGCGACAAACCCCCCTCACATAGCCAATATCATGACAGAGCAAGGAAATAATAAAATGGAGCCAATCTTCGCAGGATACGCCCCCTTCGCGGATATGTCGTCCTCGGATCACCTCTTGGCCCACTAAGGTGACTAAAATCGTATGTTCTACATTATGGTAGAGGGCATCACTATTAGCGATATTTTCCAAAGCCATGTTAGCGGCCCAGCCAATAATATCTTCATAGTCATGTTTCCAGCCGCCGTAGGTACGGCGATACCCTTCTTTGACTTGCTCAACAAAATGGTTAATCAGAATTTCTGTGGTGTTTAACATGATGTCCCTGGTTAGACCCTACTGGAACTTCGATCGATAGAATTGTTGATGGTTTTTTTATTTTAGACCCTAACTGCTCAGATGCCCTCTAGACGAATTTGGCCGTTTAGCCATTGCTAGGGTTATAATTGGGTTAAGTGTTCAAAATCAGTGATTGCGATCGCGCTTGGGGCTGTAATGGTTTCGACGGGATAGTGAAAGCTGTTCTGTGATACAAGCCGAGAGTGAGTCCCCTCTCGTAAATCAAGGCTCAAAACAAATGTAACTGCGAACAACATCGTTCCTTTTGCTCGTAAGGCTGCTGCTGTAGCCTAAATCTAGCCTCAAACAGGCGCGAGCCATCATAGTCTGACTCCGTTAAAGGCTGTGGTGAAACCCCAACGGATGCTCCCTGAAACCGTTTCTAGTCAGTTGAAGGGTTAAGACTTTACTAGAAATCCCCGCCATTCGGGGTCAAGAATGGTTCCTTCCCAGAGGATTAAGATGGGATAAGCTTGTGAATGAGCAGAGAGTAATAACTATTGCGGACGGCAGTTCGATTCTGCCCAGCTCCATTTTTAATCCATGTTCCCCCCTCCCCCTGAATTTTGTATTCAGGGTTGCTCTGTATGAGGGGAGACAGTGGTATGGTGTGGGCGAACCGCTTAGTTTGAACATTTATGAATGAAGAGCAAGAACACCCTCAGTCTCCTTCCTTGTCTTTCCTAGAAAGAATGGCTGAGTTTTTCCAATGGGATGTTTTGAATACCAGTTGGCAGACGGAAGTTCTGGCTGGAGCGACGACATTTATTACCATGGCTTATATTTTGGTCGTCAACCCCGATATTTTGTCGAATGCTATTTTTTTACGAGAAAGTCGTGATTTATTCGGAGAGTTGGTGATCGCTACGGCCTTGTCATCGGCGATCGCCTCTTTAGTGATGGGATGTTATGCCAAATACCCCTTTGCCCTGGCTCCCGGCATGGGATTAAACGCCTACTTTACCTTTTCCATTGTCCTCAGATTAGAGATTGATTGGCGGGTGGCCTTAACAGCTGTTTTGCTTGAAGGTCTAATTTTTATCGGCTTAACTCTCTCCAGTATTCGCGCTCAAATTATCACCGCAATTCCCGCTTGTATTAAGCACTCTACCTCCGCCGGGATTGGTTTATTTATTACCTATATTGGTCTCAAAAATGGGGGCTTGATTGTGGCTAATGAGGTCACTACAACGGCTTTAGGAGAGTTAAGTAACCCCGTGGCATTAATGGCGATTTTTGGTATCTTGATTACGGCTGCATTTCTGGCTCGGCGGATTCGTGGGGCCCTGTTGTTAGGAATTTTAGCTACAGCAGTTTTGGCCTGGATTTTGGGTATTGCCCCCCTACCCAGTGGAGTTTTGGCCTTTCCTCAATGGCCCGGCGATTTGTTCGGCCAAGCGTTTGTGGGATTAACCCAACTGAATCAAGTCCCCTTTTGGGATCTGTTAGCCATTGTGTTTGTGTTGCTGTTTGTAGATCTATTTGATACGGTAGGAACCTTAGCCGGGATTGGCATGAAAGCCGGTTTGATTAATGACCGGGGCGAGCTACCCCGTGCCAGTGAAGCGTTTATGGCAGATGCAGTGGGAACAACAGTCGGAGCAATTTTAGGCACATCCACAGTAACCACTTATATTGAGTCGGCTGCGGGAATTTCTGAGGGGGGGCGATCGGGGTTTACAGCCGTGGTTACAGCCCTGTTCTTTGCCCTGTCAATCTTCTTTATTCCCCTAATTTCCGGTATTCCTCCCTTTGCCACTGCCCCCGCATTAGTCATTATTGGGGTGCTGATGATGGGGAGTGTACGGTCAATTCATTGGGACGATCCGGCGGAGTCTATTCCTTCGTTTTTAACGTTAGTGTTTATACCTTTGAGTTTCTCAATTGCTGAAGGATTGGCGATCGGATTTATTACTTATCCCTTGCTCAAATCCTTTCAAGGGAAAATGCATGAAGTTCGTCCTGCGGTATGGGTGATTGCAGCAATCTTTACCTTGCGGTTTGTGCTAATGGCTCTAGAGATTGGGGGCTAGGTATGGTATCTCCCAGCATTTAAGGAGACATCAATGAATTGTGGTGATTTCCCAGAGGTACAACACCATGAATAACGGATATAATTGACTCGTTAATCCATAAAATGCAACGAGAGAACAATCTCCTATTGATGTCAGAGATCGCCAATATTTTGGCGATCGTTTCCCTCCCTTGGTCATAACCCATTCTTAATCAAATTTTCAAGTAGCTCATATAGTCAATCTATGTCTAATTTACCTCCACTTACTGATGAAACCATTTGGGCGATCGTAGATGAAAGCCTAGACAATAGCCTAGAAGATCGAATCGCTAATGAATTAGTCTGGCATTATTTAGGCTATCGCTACAATCAGGAAAGCCAAACCTGGAATATCAGCCAAGTCATTGATGATTGGGGCGAAGTATATCCTGAACCTCCCGATTTTATTGCTTCCCGTCCAGCAACCCTTAAGCTGACTCGCTCTATTCCTCCAGAAAACAAACAGCTTCTCAAACAGGAATTAGGATTTAAAGGATATAAAATTGGCGAATTTGGGCCGCGACAAACTCGACGAGCAACGATGGCTAATTGGTTGCTCAGTTATCGTAAAATTCATCAGTCAAGAGAATTCTAGGAGATCTTCAAGATTTGTTTAATTTTTTGATAAATTAAATTCCTGAACTGTTTTAAATTATTCCTATATTCCTATTGATGTAAGGTTAACTTAATCCTGATTTTTGATCTACATAGTCGATCGATAAAACTAGATACTTAATTATGCAAAATAGGAGAAATGATTCATGAATAGCTCAGGAAGTTTAAGCCATCCTCTAACCGAATACTCTGATGTTGATTTTGGGAATCTACAGAACATTTCCTGTATGCATCAGATGGGCGAGCGTCTCGCTTGTGTGAAGATGGAATTACAGCAAATCAGGGCAGAAAACCAAAGATTAAGACATTCACTTAATCAAATTGAAGAACGGTATACTCTAGCGATTTCCAGCAGTCAGGTGGGAGTTTGGGATTGGAATTTAGAGACTAATGAAATTTATATTTCTCCTAACTTAAAAGGCATTTTAGGATATGGAGATGAGGAAATCCCTAATTTTATCGAACCCTGGTCAGAATTAGTTTATCCCGAAGATCGAGAGATGACCCTGAAGTTAGCCCAAGAACATTTACAGGGGTTAAGTTCTCTATATGAAGTTGAGCATCGGATGGTGCATAAGGATGGGAGCATTCGCTGGATTTTAGCTAGGGGAATTGCTTTCCGTGATGGGGAAGGTAAGCCTTATCGTATGGCAGGTACAGATACGGATATTACCGCTCAAAAGCAGAGTTCTAATTTAATCAAGGGGTTACTCGATCGCCTATTAATGGTGATTAAGACAGTGGGAGAAGGAATCACCCTCAGTGATGAACGGGGATATTTTAGTATTTTTAATCCCAAGATGGAAACTCTGACTGGATATACTCAAGAAGAAGTCAATAAAATGGATAATTTTTTAAGTTTACTTTATCCTAATCCAGAAGATTTAAGAAAAGCCACCGCTCAGATTCTGCAAGTACGAAAATGCGGCAAAATAGAGGATCTAGAAACTGTAATTCGGACTAAAGATGGAGAAGAGAAAACCTTGTTGGTTTCTACCTCTATAATTTGGGAAGAAGATCGATGTTGGTATTTGAGTATTTATCGAGATATTACGGATCGCAAACGGACAGAGGAAGAATTACGCCAAAGTAAACGATTTATTGAACAACTGACGGATGCTTCCCCGGAGTTGCTGTATTTGTATGATTTACAAAGGGAGAAAAATATTTATGTTAATCGATCTCTAGAAAGTATGTTAGGTTATGCTCCTGAAGATATTTATTCCCAAGGAGCTTATTTTTTTAGGAATATTTATCATCCGGGTGAAGTGGAGTTAATTGAAAATCTTAAACAGGACTGGTTAAGGTTGGCAGATGGGGAAATTCAGGAAGTCGAATATCGGATGCGTCATCAGAATGGGTCTTGGGTTTGGTTGCGATCGCGCAATATGGTCTTTAAGCGCAATCAAGAAGGGGTTCCGATCGAAATTTTAGGGACAGCCATTGATATTACCACCCATAAATTGAGTGAATTGCAACTGTGGGAAAGTGAAGCACGACTGCATACGATTATTAATAGTGCTTCAGATGGGTTACTGATTGTGGATCTTCAGGGTGTGATTCAATTTGTGAATCCCTCAGCCGCTCAGTTGTTTAATCGTCCGATCGCCAGTTTAGTGCATCATGAATTTGGTCAACCCCTGACGGTGGGGAAGGTGACGGAAATTGATTTACTTCAAGGGAATAATATAATCGGTGTGGGAGAAATGAGTGTTTCTCAAACCTATTGGTTGGGTGAACCGGTTTATGTGGTCAGTATTCGCGATATTACAGAACGAAGGCAAGCAGAAGAGGCACTCAGGGAAAGCGAACAACGGTTTCGCCAGTTAGCAGATAATATTCAAGATGTATTTTGGTTAGCTTCGACCCATCCTTATCAGATAGAATATATCAGTCCTGCCTATGAAGAAGTTTGGGGGCGATCGCTCTCATCCGTCTACGATCCTCATTTTTCCAGGTTAGATACCATTGATCCCCAAGATCGCGATCGTGTCCAAGCCACCTTAGAGCAACAAATGCAGGGCGAACATACCTTTTGTGAATATCGAATTCGCACTCCCCATGGCCAAACCCGGTGGATTTGGGATCGGGCATTTCCCATCCAAGATCAATGGGGAAATATTGAACGAGTGGCAGGAATTGCAGAAGATATTACCGATCGCAAACAAGCCGAAGAAGCCTTAAAATATCGCCTTAAACTAGAAACGGCCCTATCAGAAGTCTCGAAATGGTTAACCCGCCATGATACCCTCAACTTTGACGATCTCTTGGGAATTCCGGGTAAAGCCATGGGAGCCAGTCGAGCCTATTTAATTCGCTTGAACCCAGAAGAAACCCAGTTCAGTTTAACCGATGAATGGTGCGATCCTCAGAGTGTATCATTGCGGTATCGGTTTCAAAATCTGGATATTGCTCCTTTTAGCTGGTGGTTTGAGACTCTGCGCCAAGAGGATATTTTGATTATTAATCATCTCGATGATTTGCCAGCGATCGCCCAGTTAGAGAAAACCTATTTAGAATCATTGCAGATTGGCTCCCTCTTAGCCGTTCCCATTTGGACAGCATCAGGAAAACTCTGGGGACAGATTAAATGTGAGTCCAATGGTGAAAACCCTAAACAATGGTCAGTCGAAGATGGCAGAATTTTACAGGTCGTGGGAGAAATGCTCTATACCCATACTGCCCGTCAAGAGGCGATCGCCCAACAAATTCGTCAACAGCAAGAATTAGCCCGTTCTAATGCTGAATTACAGCAATTTGCCTATATTGCCTCCCATGATTTACAGGAACCCCTACGAGGAGTCGTCAGCTTCAGTCAACTCTTGAAAGAAGATTATGGCACTCTTCTCGATGATGAAGGACAAAATTATCTGCACTTCATCCTCAGTGAAGGAGAGCGGATGCAAGGCTTAATTCGGGATTTACTAACCTTTTCGCGGGTAGGAACTCGCGCTCAAGAAATGATCCCCACCCATCTTGAGGAAGTCATAGAGCAGGTATTCATGAACTTAAATGTGGCGATCCAAGAAAGTTCTGCCACCATTACCCGCGATCCCTTGCCCACCATTTCCGCCGATCGCTCCCAGATGCTGCAACTGTGGCAAAATTTATGCAGTAATGCCATTAAATTTCGCGGCGATCGCCCCCTAGAAATTCACCTCGGAGCCAAACGTCAAGATTCCCACTGGCTCTTTTGGGTACAAGACAATGGCATTGGTATTGATCCTCGCTATGCCGAGCGCATCTTTGTTCTATTTCAAAGGCTCCATTCCCAAAGCAGCTTTCCAGGTACAGGCATTGGGTTAGCCATTTGTCATAAGATTATTATGCGCCACGGCGGAAAGATTTGGGTAGAGTCCCACCTGAACCAGGGAGCAACCTTTTATTTTACAATTGCCGATCGCACCCGATGACGATTTTGTATTTTGAATTACAGTTCTGAACCCGTTCATATTTTGTTAGTCGAAGACTCTCCGAGCCAAGCTGCCTTAACCATACGCGCATTTCGAGAAGGTTCCATGAAGCATCAGATTCATGGGGTAGACAATGGAGAAAAGGCGATCGCCTTTTTGCATCAGCAGCCCCCCTACGAGCAAAGTCCGCGCCCCCATATCATTCTGTTAGACTTTAAGCTACCCACTAAAACCAGCTTAGAAGTCTTAGCTGAAATCAAAGCCGATCCTTCTTTACAAGTCATTCCTGTAATTATGTTAAGCAACTCAGAGAACGAAGCCGATATTCTGGCAAGTTATCAAAATCAGGCCAATTGTTATCTGAATAAACCCTCTTCTTTTTATCAGTTCCAACACTTAGTTCATCTGATCGAAAAATTTTGGTTAACTTCTGTTAAGCTTCCCCCCATACCGGGCAAAATATTCTAACCTGATAATGAAATCATTATGATACTAATAATTACATCAAAAATACGGTAATTTAAGCATCAGAGCAAATTAAACTCAAGGTCATGTATAATTCTTTATCAATCAGCCTGTTGCATTGAAGATAGTCAAGGGATTAAGGCACGTGGATCAAATTACCCTAAATGTACTCTTGATTGAAGATAATCCTGCCGATGTTCATCTGATTCAAACCTTACTCAGGCGAACACAAGAATTTTATTACCAAATCGATCATGTGGAAACCCTAGCCCAAGCCATAGAATGGGTGGTCAAAAATTCCTATGCCGTCATTTTATTAGATTTATCTTTACCCGATGCCAGAGGCTTAGAAACTTGTCAGGTTATGTATCAACGAGCGCCTCATATTCCCTTAATTGTCCTCACCGGTTTAGAAGATGAAATGACCGCAATCTCAGCACTCAAAGCGGGGGCACAAGATTATATTTTCAAGAATGAATTACGTCCCAACATGCTCACCCGCGCTATTCATTATGCTATCAAACGCAAAGAAACTCTAGAAAAATTACGGCAAAGTGAAGCTCGCTACCGAGGCATTATTGAAGATCAAACAGAATTGATTTGCCGATTTTTAACCGATGGAACCCTGACCTTTATTAACCGAGCTTTTAGTTCATTTTGCTATCAGTCCCCAGAAGCCTTAGTGGGTGAGTGTCTCTCCTCTGGGCTATTTGCCCAAGACTGGCATCAACTTCAGGATCAGTTAAACCAAATCACTCCAAAAAGTCCAACCATTACCCTAGAATTACCGATTGATTCCCATACTCCCCATGTCATTTGGCAATCTTGGACAATTCGAGGAATTTTCACTTCCCAGAATACTCTAGCTGAGTATCAAGCAGTGGGTCGAGATATTACGGATAGCAAACAAGTAGAATTGATTTTAAGAAAACAAGCCCAACAGGAAAAAACCTTTAGTGCAATTGCTCAAAAAATCCGCCAATCCCTAAATTTACAAGATATCTTAAAAACAACAGTTGAGGAAATACAGAAACTGCTACAAGTGGATCGAGTGTTAATTTATCGTTTGCACCCAGAACAGAACTTAACCGTTTTGGTAGAATCAGTAGCGCCGGGTTGTGTCTCCATTATGGGGGAAACCATTGAGAAAGTGAACCTCGAAGAAGTGCTAGATTATAGACCAGAATCAGAGTTAAAATTGGGAGTGATTGAAGAAACTCAAGGGGGTTCTGCATTTCAAGAAAAATTGCAGCAATGGTATGTAAAATCCCAATTGGTGATTCAAATTAAATGCTTTGAGTTACCCCTACCGGATGGAGAGTTTGGGCTAGAATATCCAGAAGAATTATTACAAAAAAAACCAGAATCTTTATGGGGACTTTTAGCCTTACAGGATTGCCAGTCCCCTCGTTCTTGGGGGGAGGATCAACTGGAACTGTTGCAAAAAATTACAGCTCAAGTGGCGATCGCCATCCGTCAAGGACAACTCTATCAACAATTGGCCCAAACCAATCGCGTACTCCAACAAATGGCAACCCAAGACGGCTTAACGGGTATTGCCAATCGGCGACGCTTCGATCAATACTTAGTCCTGGAATGGGGCAGACTGGCTCGTGAGGGCGCTCCCCTATCGATTATTCTCTGCGATGTCGATCATTTCAAGCTCTATAATGATACCTATGGGCATCAAGCCGGAGATGACTGCTTGCGGCAAGTCGCCGAGGCGATCGCCTCCTCCGCTCAACGTCCAGCCGATTTAGTCGCTCGGTATGGTGGAGAAGAATTTGTAGTGGTTCTCCCTAACACTCCCCTTGAAGGCGCTCTACAAGTCGCCAATAAAATCCAGGAGCAGATTAATCACCTCAAAATCAAGCATTTGGGTTCCCCGATCCACTCTTATATTACCTTATCCCTAGGAGTCGCTTGCCAAACCCCTAAACTAGATAGGGAACCCTACCAATTACTGATCGATGCGGATGAAGCCCTCTATCAATCTAAAGCTCAGGGACGGAATATGATTCAAACCCATGGATTCAGCTTAGATAGTTATTCGAGTTTTGCTTAGGCTTTCAACAATTTATGTCAATTAGGGTTATGATGCCCTTGAAGGTGCATCTAGACTGGGGTAGCGTAAAATCATTCATTGTTTTAAGATTGAATCACTTTTAAGTAAATTTTCTATGCTCACCCTCTGGTCTTAAATCTTAGATCCCTAATCTGAGATGATAGATGTACCCTCTAAGCCCTATACCCACTCTCTGATGTCTTCGTTGATTCTCATTGTTGAGGAAGATCCTCCGTTAGCTCAAGAGTTAAGTTTATCTGTCCATCCGCCTTTAGGTGAGGCGATCGCCCCCCATCAGTATGTGACTCAGGCAGTCAGCGAGATCGCAGAACTGACTGGGGGACAACCCCATCTGATTATTGTTGATGTTCACTGTGAGAACCTAAAACCGCTCATAGAGGTGATCGCCTATCAAAAGGATTGCCAACCTTACCCTCCGGCCATTTTAGCCATCAGTGACTGCCGCCAAACGGATTTTATTAGCCAAATTTTAGACCTGGGGGCTGATGACTATTTACCCAAACCCATCCATCCTCAACTACTCAACAAGAGGATTGCCAGCTTATTGTGCATCTCTAATCCGCAAGATCGCTGCCTCATTGACCCTTATTTGAATCAAGCCTTAAATCACCTGCAAGCCCTCAATGAGCTAAAATCCCGGATTATTACCACCATTTCCCATGAATATCGAACCCCCCTCACCACTATTGGCTTATCCGTCGGGATGCTAGAGCGATATCGAGATAAATGGGATAAAGAAAAGCAGGATAAGCATTTTGACCGCATTCATAAAGCCATTAACCATATGACTAGCCTCTTAGAGGATATCCTGTTTATCAAGGATGCAGATTTTGGCCTGCTCGAATTTAACCCCACAGTCGTAGAGGTAATTCCCCTATTTGAACAAGTCATCGCTAGGATGAAGGCGATCGCCGGTTCCCAATATTCCCTAGAATTTCTCCCCCAAGACTGCGTATCCTCCTGGAAGCTTGATAGCAGCTTAATCGAACAAATGCTCGTTCATTTACTCTCCAATGCCATTAAATATTCTCCCCAGGGGGGTAAAGTATTTATTCGTGTACGCTGTTTCAACAATACCATTGAATTTCAGATCCAAGATCAAGGCATTGGTATTCCCGAATCCGAACAACAGCACCTCTTTGAATCCTTTCATCGCGGCAGCAATATCGGCAATATTGGCGGAACCGGTCTAGGTCTTTCCATTGTCAAAAAGTGCGTTGATTTACACAACGGAACCATTCATATTGATAGCCAAGTCAATCAAGGAACCACTTTTACCATTACCTTACCCGCTCGCTCCTAATCCTCAATTCCTAAGATTATCTCCCCATAGCGAATCAGAGCCTGAGTATAATTACTGATTTTCTTTTTTCTCTGCTCTTTCGCCAATTTCTGGTGACTAATTTGGTAAAATGTAATCTCAGTTACCAATAATTTCATCTGTTTATGCATCTCCGTGTGAATCGACTGCCAAGCCATCTCTGGGGGAGAATCGACTCCATCCCCAGCCAAGGGTGCAATCTCTTGCCCAAAAAAATCCTCAGCTTCTTGACAAGCAAGGATTAATCCGTCTGGAGCCGTCTCAGTTGTAGACAAAATTAAAACTTTATTTAAAATTTCCAGAAAATTCTGGTAAATCTGTACATGCTCTTTAGATAACATACGAGTATTTCATCCCCTCGCTTTTTTTAGAGGTGTAAAGTTATAGTATTCAATAACAGAGCATTAGAGTAACCTGGCATCAGGGTAAACTTCTGCATTAACTCCACCACCAGCTATTTGCCATTGCTATCATCCTCATCTCGTAATCGGGAGACCTTCGACGATTTCGAGAGCGGATTGGCTATTGTATCGATCATCCCCAAACATCCACCCCCTATGAAAACCATCATTGAATCCAACTCCCTCGATCTAACCCTTCCCAACTGGTTAGCTGCTTGTTTAACCCCAGAGCAAGCCACTGTCGATGCCCCACCCATTGGTCAATCCGCAAAAGATCAGCGTTTAATTCGAGAAGCCTTTGAATTTGCTTATCAACTCCATCAAGGGCAATACCGAAAATCAGGAGAAGCCTATATTTCCCATCCCGTAGCAGTAGCTGGATTATTGCGGGAACTGGGGGGAAGTGCCCCCATGATTGCGGCCGGTTTTCTCCATGATGTGGTGGAGGATACGGATGTAACCCCAGAAGAACTAGAAGAGCGATTTGGCTCAGAAGTGCGCCACCTGGTGGAAGGAGTAACAAAGTTGTCTAAATTTAAGTTTTCCAGCAAAACTGAACGGCAAGCCGAAAATTTTCGGCGCATGTTTTTAGCCATGGCCCAAGATATTCGGGTGATTGTAGTGAAGTTAGCTGACCGACTTCATAACATGCGAACCCTAGAATTTATGAAGGAGGATAAACAACAGGCGATCGCCTTAGAAACCCGTGAAATCTTCGCTCCCCTAGCCAATCGTTTGGGAATTGGGCGGATTAAATGGGAACTCGAAGACTTGGCCTTTAAGTATTTAGAACCCCTCTCCTATCGCGAGGTTCAAGCCCTAGTTGCTGAAAAGCGTACAGACCGAGAAATGCGCCTGGATAATGTGATTGAAATTTTCCAGATTCGTCTGGAACAAATTGGGATTCCCAATGTAGAAATTACTGGTCGTCCCAAACATCTGTATGGTATTTATCGCAAAATGCAACAGCAACAAAAAGAGTTTCATGAAATCTTTGATATTGCTGGAATTCGCATGATTACTCAAACTCATGATGAATGCTATCGCGCTCTGGCGATTGTTCATGATTCCTTTCGACCGATTCCCGGTCGATTTAAGGACTATATTGGCCTGCCAAAACCTAACCGCTACCAATCCTTGCATACGGGGGTGATTGGCCCCACAGGACGGCCCCTAGAAGTGCAAATCCGTACCCAAGAAATGCATCAGGTCGCGGAATATGGGATTGCAGCCCATTGGAAATATAAGGAAGGGGGATCGAACTATAGCCAAATGACGGATGCTGATGAAAAATTTACTTGGCTACGTCAACTGCTGGATTGGCAAAACGATCTCAAGGATGCTCAGGAATATTTGGAGAGTATCAAGGATAATCTATTTGAAGATGATGTCTATGTGTTCACGCCCCGTGGGGATGTGCTGTCCCTAACTTCGGGATCGTCAACGGTGGATTTTGCCTACCGCATTCACTCGGAAGTGGGGAACCATTGCGCGGGGGCAAGGGTGAATGGGCGCATGGTTCCTTTAAGTACCGTGTTGAAAAATGGCGATATTGTGGAAATTTTGACGCAAAAAAATAGCCATCCCAGTTTAGATTGGCTGAATTTTGTCAAAACCGCAGGAGCAAGGAACCGGATTCGTCAATGGTACAAGCGATCGCATCGGGAAGAAAATGTGGCTAGAGGTCGGGAACTGCTGGAAAAAGAAATGGGTAAATCGGGATTTGAAGCTCTGCTGAAATCTCAGCCCATGCAATGGGTAGTGGAGCGATGTAATTACCATGCTGTTGATGATCTATTGGCGGCTTTGGGGTATGGTGAGCTGACCCTAAATTTAGTGGTCAACCGCTTGCGGGATGCCATTCGCGCTACCCAACCCCTGGAACCCGATCGCAAACAAGGACTTAAGGGTGAGGCCATGATTCCCTCTTCCTCTTCTGCTTCATCTTCTGCTGGGGATCAGAGTTCTCCGATTGTAGGCATTGAAGGCTTGCTCTATTATCTGGCTGGATGCTGTAATCCCATTCCCGGAGAGTTGATTATTGGTGTCGTCACCAGGGGACGGGGGATTTCGATTCATCGCCAAGGCTGTCAAAATGTGGAGCATGTGGAGGGCGATCGCCTGATCCCCGTCAGTTGGAATGGCAAGAATCATAAAAATGCGCCCACTGCTATGACTTATATTGTGCAAGTGCAAATCCAAACCATTGACCGAGTGGGGATTCTCAAGGATATTCTCTCCCGGTTAAGCGACCAAGGGATTAACGTGCGGAATGTGGATGTGAAAACCCAGACCGGAAAACCCGCAGTGATTAATCTGGGGATGGAAATTCGCGATCGCCCCCAACTCGAATCGGTGTTTACTCAAATTCGTAATATGAGTGATGTTCTCAATATTCGTCGTTTGGGACAAGCAGAAGATGCTCATCCTGAGTCAGAATAGGGGAAGGAAATCTTGAGGATCAACGATGACAGACCGGGTAGCGAACAATCCTTTTCAGCAGCTCGAAACTGAAAGTGCCCTAGAAAATTTAGGGGATGATTATTACGATCTCGTAGCTGCTGCCCAATTTCCTCAGCATATTCTCCGATGGCGTAATGACGATCTCTTACCCCAAATGGGACTCGATCCCCAACAGGTGAGCGATCGCCATTTTATCGACTTTTTCGGTAAATTTAACAGCGCTCTCCCCTGTTTAGCCCTCAGATATCATGGCTATCAATTTGGAGAATACAACCCCTGGTTAGGCGATGGTCGGGGATTTTTGTATGGTCAAGTGCGAGCCATCGACGGTCAATTGTATGATTTTGGCACAAAAGGATCGGGCATGACTCCCTATTCCAGGGGGGCAGATGGCCGGTTAACCCTCAAGGGGGGAGTGCGGGAAGTCTTAGCGGGGGAAATGCTCCATCGGTTGGGGGTTACCACCTCACGCTGTTTGAGTTTAATTGAAACCGGAGAGTCTTTATGGCGAGGGGATGAACCATCACCCACGCGATCGTGCGTAATGGTACGCTGGAGTCGCTCCCATATTCGCTTTGGCACATTTGAAAGATTACGATATTTTGAGCGATCGGATTTAATCACCAAACTGCTCGATCATGTCATTGAACAGTATTATCCCGCTCCCTTGCCCCTAGTCAAGCCGGAACCTGCACCAGAGGGCTACATCCGATTTTACGATCAATTGGTGCAACGAGTCGCCCAACTCGCCGCCCAATGGATGGCCGCAGGCTTTTGTCATGGAGTCTTAAATACCGATAATATGTCCATTACCGGTGAAAGTTTCGACTATGGCCCCTATGGCTTCATTCCCCACTACGACCCCAATTTTACCGCCGCCTATTTTGATTATTCTGGACGCTACAGCTATGGCAATCAACCCCTGGTGTGTCAACTGAATTTAGAATTGCTTAGTGTGGCTCTGAGTAAGGCGATCCCCAAAGCCGCCATGCAAGAGAGTTTAGACCAATTTAATCTTCGTTATGAACAGGCTTACCAGAAATTAATGTTACGTCGGTTAGGCTTAGATCCCGATCAAATTCCAGAACAAGAAGCCCAGGAGTTAGTCGAATTAACCCTGAAATTACTCAAAGATACCCAAAAAGGATACCCTCAATTTTTTAGCGGTCTCCGGGATAGCTTCGATCCCAGTTGGTTACAACAGGTAGATGCAATTCCCAATTGGTCTAGTGCTGGCCCCAGTTCAATTTGGCAAGCTTGGAAAATATTGTATCATAGGGTATTAACTCAAAACTCGGAGGAACAAGTAGTCAAAATTAGCGATCGCCTACAAAAAGCAAATCCCCAAGTCCATCTCTTGAGACCCGCGATCGAAACCATTTGGAACTCAATTATGGTCGATGATAATTGGCAGCCATTTCTACAATTTTTACAAGATATGAAACCATAGTCTCCTTCCGTTATCTTCCTTATCCCTTGCCCCCAGTCTAGCCTGGATATTTTCCTGATTATGAACTCAAACCAATATTTTTCTCAAGCCTTATCATGATGCGCTTATTGGAAAAAAGTCTCTTAAGAAAGATCGCACTTTATTATTCTGGCCTCTCATTTTTGATTCTCATTTTAGTTGCCAGTAGTGCTTATATACTAGCTCGCTCTTCCCTCAAGCAATCTGTAATCAATCAGCTTGGTTTGGCTATTTCACTCAAAGAAAATGAAATAAATCAATGGTTCTTGCTGCAACTTCAGGATGTGTTTCTATTATCAAAATTACCGGAAGCAACTGAAAAAATAGATGCATTAATAAACCTGAGAAGATCGGATTTTCTAATGGAAGAATCTGATGATTATGAATATATAAAATACTATTCAGAAATCAAAAATCTCCTCAATCAAGTGACCCAACTGAAATCCAATATAAAAATTGCTTCTGTTGTTAGCAATCAAGGAATTGTCCTGATTTCAACTAATTCTATACTCGAAAAAACCTATCAGCCATTAGGTCATTTGACCACTTATATAACCGATCCAAAAGATCCCATTAATCCCATATTTTATAACTCGATTATTACTCAAAATAAAGCAATTACATTTGTCACTCCAGTGTATAATCAAGACAACATAAAAATTGCCTATATTTCCATAGAGCTAGACTTAGGCGAAATCGATATTTTTTTGCATAACAGTAATAATTATGAGCAGGATAAAAAGATTTACTTAGTTGGTCGTATTGGTGGCAAGAATACATTTGTAAACTCGCTAAATTTACAAGAAAAAAATATTGATTTTGTTCATAGTTTTGCTATTGATGCTGTTCTTGAAGGAAAAAATGGATCGGGATTATATATTAATCACCAAAACATTCCCGTCTTAGGACTGTATCGGTGGATCGAAGATAAAAACATGGGTTTAGTGGCTGAAATTACGCAAAAGAACGCATTCAGTTTAGCCGAAAATCTGGCTGGTCAAATCTTTTTAATTGGTTGTTTTTTATTGATTCTTATATTATTCATTGTTTATTTCATTTCTCGTAAATTGGTACAGCCAATTACTGAAATATCTGAAGCAGCCATAAAAGTTTCTCAAGGGAATTTAAATTGTCATGTCCCTGTATTGAGTAAAGATGAACTCGGTACATTAGCGATAAGCTTTAATATAATGACAGAAAAACTGAATCACTCTTTCCATGAATTAGAGCTAATCAATCAAGAGTTAAAAATTAAAATCGATCAACTGAAGACAGCCAATCAGATGGCTGAAAAAGCCAATCAAGTTAAGAGTGAGTTCATTAGCCAAATGAGTCATGAATTAAGAACCCCTTTGAATAGTATTTTGGGATTTAGCCAAATTCTAGATGAAGATGATGAAATATCCGATGGTAAAAAGTCTTTTGTTCAAAGTATTTTAGCCAGTGGTTACAAATTATTGGAATTAATTAATAATGTTATCTCTCTGTGTAATCAAGATCAAAAAGAAGAGTCTTTAGCCCTAAGTGTTGTTGCTGTTAATGATGTAATTCATGAAGTCGTAGAGCAATTTAGGGGGCACTTGAGAAGCCTAAACTTGTCCCTAGTTTACCAAATCGATCCCAAAGTTCCGCAGTATATTCAAACCGATGTGTATTGTTTAAAAAATATATTAAAGCATTTAGTTGATAATGCTGTTAAGTTTACCTCTGAAGGGCAAATTACCATCGATGTCAATCTATTGCCTCCCGATCGAACCCACCACTTATCAGCAAAGATGCCCAGTTATTTAACTTTTAATTCAACCCCTGTCGATTGGATTCAATGGGAAATTCAAGATACAGGGTGTGGAATTCAACCAGAAGAATGGGAAAATTTATTTCAACCCTTTGCTCGCCATCTGAAGACTGGGAGATTTCAAGAGGGAATGGGATTGGGGTTACCCTTATGTAAGAAGTTAGTGGATCAAATGGGGGGTGAAATCCAATTGGAGAGTCAAGTGGGTATGGGCACTAAGGTAAGCATTATTTTACCCTGCAAAAAACTAGAAGCTCAGGTAGAACTTCATTTACATCAGACTAGACTATCTAACACAGAACCCCAAAGTGTCCGTGAAGTGAGTGGTTCTATAGAATCTTGGAACGCCCTGAGAATAGGTGTTGAATCCCTATCCGAGGTCTGGCTGGAAAAAATGCATCAAGCTTGTTGTGAAGCCGACGATCAGAAAGTGATGGAATTACTTGATGAGTTACCAGAATCTGAATTAGCTAAACAGGGAATGAGTGAATTGGCTCAAAACTATCGATTAGATAAAATTCTGGAATTGGTGGAACCTTTAGTCATTAAGGATTAGGGGGTTGGCTATTTGAAATTGATTACTCACATGCAGTCATGGAAACATTAACTATCCTTTTGTCCAGTTTATTCCTAGTGGGATCGCCTTCTGGACTGTTGGTCGATCGCATCACCCAATCTCTACTCAAATCAACCTTCGATCGCGCAGAAACTTGGCAGGTGCGGGTAGACAATGCTCCGGTTCATCGACTGCTACAAGGTCAAGCAGAACGGGTGAGAATAGCTGGACGGGAGATTTGGATAACTGAGGATTTACAAATCGCTAAACTAGAGATAGAAACCGATGCGATCGATCTCAAGCTTCAGGGTTCTGGCGATCGCCAATCCCTAGATATTCTAGAGCAACCCTTACAAGCAGGAATCAGCATCGCATTCACCGATACCGCGCTGAACCAGTGGTTAAAATCGCCCCAAATGAGCGATCGCCTGCGGCAATTCGGACTCTCCTCCCTCCCTCGCCTAGCGGCCGCCCAACTAGAGCGCTATCGTATAGTTAACCCAGAAATCACCTTTTTAGACAACCGGATCAGACTGCAATTCCAACTTCAGCAACTCCCCAACCCAGACACCTCCTCCCAACCCTTTGAACTGGGCCTTGCCGTTGAATCCGGTTTCACTATCATAAAAGGGTGGGGTTTAGAACTCGTCGATCTGGAGGTCACCGTCAACCAAGAACCTGTTCCTCCCCTGGTGATTAATCTCATCCAACGGGGAGTTCGCGAACAAGTTGACCTCCGCACCCTCGAATCCAACTCCGTAATCCTGCGCCTATTGCAGATGCAGATTACTCCCGGTCAACTAGAAATTGCTGGATTTATTAGGGTTCAGCCCCCCTTTGGCCCTTCAGATAATCCTGATCCAGAGGAGTAGATCTCGATCCATATCTTATGTAGGAACCCTTGACTGGCGTAAAACGGTCTTTAATATTCCCCAGTCAGAGTCAATTCAATATCGTCCAACTCAATCAGGACAGTCATTATGGAACAACCCAAACAAAATCGCGGTATTCATATTGGCCTAGTCGTCGGACTATCGGCCTTAATTCTAGGGTCTGGAGGGGGTACAGCCTGGTGGATGCTCCGGTCTATGCAGGCCCCTAACAGCTCTTCTTCTATCCTGGAGGAAGTTCAACCTAGCCCCTCAGAACAAAATACGCCTCAAGCCTATTGGATTAAAGATACGGGCAATACTTTAGAACTGGTCTCCACACCGGTACAGGTAAAAACCCTAGGATCGCCTGAAGAGGGGTTGACCCTAGCCCTAAAAACGGTTTTAGAGTCACCGGTCGATCCCCAAGTGTCGAGTACCATTCCCCCAGGAACAACCCTGTTAAGCTTAGAGCAAAAATCGGATGGTATCCACCTCAATTTGTCCCAGGAATTCACGACAGGGGGCGGCAGTGCCTCAATGACAGGACGATTAGGGCAAATTTTGTATACAGCTACTTCTTTAGACCCAGATGTCCCGGTTTGGCTCTCAGTTGAAGGTGAACCTTTAGAGTATTTAGGAGGCGAAGGCTTAGAAATTCTCCAACCCATGACTCGCGACCTTTATGACCAGGAGTTTGCCTTGTAAGAAAGTCTCTCTAGGAGACTAATTGTTTGCCCGTCATACTAAAATTGCGAAATTGACGGGCTTGCTGTTCAATCCGACTTGCCAGGCGATCGCAGACTAAATTACATAATTCAAAGATTAATTCATCTTTAACGCTATAGTAAGCGGACGTTCCCTCAGCTCGTCGTTGCAGAATGCCCGCTTGTAACATAAGCTTGAGGTGTTTGGATACATTCGCTTGGCTGGTTTGGGTTGCTTCCACTAGCTCTTGTACGCATTGCTCGCGCTCGCGCAATAGGTTTAAAAGCTTTAAACGCATCGGTTCTGAGAGAATGCTAAAATATTCAGCCACTTGATCGACGACTTCTTGGGGGACTTTTTGCGATGCCATGTTGGTTAAAGAATCAATGACAATGAGTGGGTAGTTGTTCCTCAAATTGTAGCAATTTATTGATCAATGGCAATAGGGTCATGAAGGAGTGGGGGAATGGGGGAATGGGGGAGTGGGGGAATGGGGGAGTGGGGGAGTGGGGGAGTGGGGGAATGGGGGAATGGGGGAATGGGGGAATGAGGAACTTTGATTATCTCTATCTCCCTATCTCCCTATCTCCCTATCTCCCTCACCAAGCAGCTCAGGATACGGTTTGATAAACGGTGGTGAGTTGATGGAGTTGGTTGACCAAGAGGCTCAGGAATAAGCCCACATCGGTGACTACACCAACGGACTCTAAGGAACCGCGATCGCTCAATTTAGTCACAACAGCCGGATTAATATCCACACAAACCATTTTCACCCCAGAAGGAGTCATATTGCCCACGCCAATAGAATGAAGCATGGATGAGAGCATCAGCACCATATCCGCACCTTGCAAGAGTTGGGCATATTGCTGTTGAGCAGCAATCATATCCATTTGCGTATCGGGTAAGGGGCCATCATCACGAATAGAACCGGCCAAGACGAAGGGGACTTGATTCTGCACGCATTCGTACATCACCCCTTTGGTTAAGACTCCTGCTTCCACGGCTTTAGCGATACTGCCATAGCGACGCATTTTATTAATCACCTTCAGATGATGACGATGCCCCCCTTTGACAGCCACCCCTTGATTCATATCGACACCCAAGGAAGTTCCCATCATCGCTTGTTCGATATCATGGACGGCGATCGCATTTCCACCGAGCAGAGCTTGTACATAACCTTCCCGAATCAGCGTCGCTAGGTGCTGTCCGCCACCGGTATGAATCACCACCGGCCCAGCCGTTACAACGACTTTACCGCCTTGATCCCGGATATGGCGCAATTCCCAAGCCACCTGCTCAACCATCAGTTCTACGCGGCGCTCGCTAGAGACTCCACCGCTCATAAAGCTAAATTCTTGAGAGGCTTTTTGGTCTCGGTTTTCTACCTTATGCAAGGTGCGAATGCCACGAGTCCCCACAATCACTTCTTCACCAATCGTCAAATCTCGCAGGAGTTTACACTGAGCCACCGGCCCGAGATCGGTATAAGTAACGGCGATCGCCCCATCCATTCTTTGGTTTTGCACCTTCACCCAAGAACCTTGAACCCTTACTTCTGTCGGATAAATGGTACTGACATAGAAATCATCCGGTGCAACACCCGCTTGAGGAACTGCCTCGCGCAAGGCTTCTTGCTGATCTTCAGAAGCCGGGACTGCTCCCAAATCAATCAACTGAGCCATAATATCATCCAGCACTTCCGCCGAAGGAGCCGATACTTTCACATCCGCTTCCGAGGGACTTTGACGCTGTTCGCCCAAGTTGAAATTGAGAACCTTAAAGCTACCACCACCTTCTACGATTAAGTCTAAAGCTCGGTTCATCAAGCCTGCATCGAGTAAATGGCCCACCATATGGATGGTACGGGTATCGATTTGAGTGGTTCCATGGAATTCTGTGCGTACCGGTTCTGTGATCCGCAGGGTGAGACATTTTGATGCGCCCCCAGCCTTCAAAAACTCCGTCAATGGGGTTTCAATCACTCGGTAACCCACGGATTCTAGGCGATCGCGTAAATTTTTAGTGGCTTTATTAAGAATGACAATATCGTTAATATTGACGGCATTACAAGCAAAATTTACAGCATCGGGTTCGCTAATGGCAATCCGTTTTTCCGCCGGAACCCGCATTTCAATTAAGCGATTAGAATATCCATCAAATGCAGGAGGATAATATAATAAATAACCACCGCTTAAGGGACAGAAACAGGTATCCAGGTGGTAGAAGCGCTCATCCATTAACCGTAAAGAAAGCACTTCCACATCTAACCATTCGGCGATCGCCGGATGAGAATCCAGTTCAGACCGGAATCCATACCCAGCCCATAACCATCTTCCTTCCCGGTCAAAGAGGGCATCACCTGCCCCTTCAAAGGGCACATCTTTGGGTAATTCATGTACCGTAAATCCTTGAGATTCAAACCAAGCCTTAAAATGGGGTTCTTCACCTTGTCGTTCCGGGTGATAAAATCGGCTGAGGACAACAGTTTTTCCCAACACCAAACCCGCATTCGCAGTAAAGACCATATCCGGCCATCCCTGTTCGGGTTTAACTAGCTCGACAATGGCATGGTCTTTAATAATATGGTGAAGTTTCTCCCATTGTTCTACCGCTAGAGAACGGGAGGATTTGTGAATATTTCCTTCCATCCAGGGATTAATTACATAATCCACATCGTAGTGGTCAGGAGGACACATTAAAAAGCGAATTGGATCGGTCATAATTCAATTAAAGATAGGGTAGAGGCTTTCAGGATTTTGCACCTTGATCTTTGACACCTACAGCAGTTTCCTCTGCGATGCAATACATCTCGATCCCCCTAAATCCCCCTTGGAAAGGGGGACTTTCTCTATGTTAATCCCCCTAAATTCCCCTTGGAAAGGGGGACTTTCTCTATTGCCCCCCTTTTTAAGGGGGGTTGGGGGGATCGAGAAGATGGTCAAGTCTTATGCCAACCCAATATCCTATCATGGTTAAGACCTTTCCCTAGAAAGCGTCAGGATTTCATAACCCATTGAGGTGAAGCAGTTGGCTAAAAATCAGATTTTAATTATCGGAGGAACGGGAAGAATTGGCCATCATGTGGCCCAAGATTTGCAACAGCACCTGGACGCAAAGCTCGTGGTTACAGGTCGTCAATATCCCAGGAAGGATCGAGATCCAATTGGGGAATTTTTGCCCCTGGATTTAGGGAACTGGGAGCAGCTCCAAAAGGCGATCGCCGAAAGTCAACTGGTGATTCATTGCGCGGGCCCCTTTCACCATCGGGATGCTAGAGTCCTCAAGTGTTGTATTGAACAGGGTGTAGATTATTTGGATGTGAGCGATCATCGTTCCTTTACCCAAAAAGCACTCAAATTAGCCACCGCAGCACAAGAAGCGGGAATTACGGCTATTGTGAATACAGGGGTATTTCCAGGCATTTCTAATGGCATGGTGCGGCAAGGGGTAGACTCATTTGACCGAGTAGAAACCATTCGCCTGTATTATGCTGTGGGAGGCTCTGGAGGCGCAGGGATCACGGTGATGCGGACGACATTTTTAGGTCTGCAACATCCCTTTTTAGCCTGGATCGGGGGACAATGGCAAAGCATCCAACCTTACAGCGATCGCCAAATCATCGACTTTGGCCCCCCATTCCATCACCTAGGAGTCTATTGGTACGATGTGCCGGAAGCTTGGACATTAGCGGAAAGTTTCCCGGTACAGAATGTAATTACAAAATTTGGTTCTGCACCGGATCTTTACAACCGTTTAACCGCTCTGATGGCAAGATTGCCTCAATCTTGGATTAATCATCCTTGGGTGATTGAGGGACTCTCACAAATCAGTTATCGCATGACTCAGGTGAGCGATCGCTTTTCTGGAGTTGGTATTGTCATGATCGTTGAAGTCGAAGGCGAGAAAGATGGTACACAGGCAAGCTATCAGAGCCGATTTTACCATCCTCACACGGCGATCGCCGCCGGATGGGGTACGGGAGCCTTAGCCGAGTGGATCTGGCAAGGGAAGCTCAAAAAACCGGGGGTTTGGCCGGTGGAACAAGCGATAACTTCAGAGCAATTTGCACAGATGATGCGATCGTCCCGTAATCTAGAATTCCAAGAAACTTGGGGGACACAACCCACCTAAAATCCCCCCCTCTCAACGCAACCGCACATGACGACTCCAACGGGTTTTATGCCAAATCCCTAAAAACGCCGCTCCCGCAATCATAGCCCCCAAATTCCACTTCACCGACTGTTTTATGAGCGTCAACCGTTGCATCCTTCTCTGACGCTCTAATTGCCCCTCCCACTGAGCTTGAGTCTGGGTTAATTCCTGCTGCAATTGTTTCTTCAGCTCTTGGGGATTCTCAAGCACAGGTAAAATGCGATCGGGAAACATCCAAACCCTTAATGCATTTAAATCTTCTAAGGATTGGCTCTTTTCAAGACGCTCTTGAGCCTGGACAAAAACCTGATTATATTCAACCCTTTGGGTCTGTAACTGAGCTTGGTTCATCGTATCAATCTGCCAAGTTTGGCGAATCCCCACAGGAACCATCAATAAATAAACCAAACCCACCCACAGCGTCATCCGAGACAAAAAACGCCATAACCTCAATTCCCAGCGATCGACATAACCCCAGCGACCATAAAGAATACACGCCAATCCTAATAAAGGAAACCAACACCCCTCAACCAAATATCCCTGGGTTTCTAGCACCCAAACCCCATTCAAGGGTTGGAGAGGGATCAACACAATCACCATATTAATCACCGTTAAACCCAAGATGGTATAGCCCACGAGAGGGAATAACAGCAGGGTTCGGTTAAAGACTGCTTCAGAAAGAAACAGTCCTGAATCATTGGGGTGGAGCGGATTGTGGAACCAGCGAGGGGGTAAATTACTAGCAGGAGTATCAGGCTTGGGTTGTTGCTCTAGCATAGGGATAGCAGCGAGTGAAAGACTTCCAAACCCCATCAGATGCACTGAGGTTGGTCTAGACTTATGGTAGCTGATTCCCTCACCCCATTTTGTATCTCTATCCATTCAGCCGTCTTTTAACTTTGGGTGACATCATGATCGATAGGGATCTCCAATGTAGAGATCTCCAAGGCATGTACTTTTCAGGATCTCATGGATGTCTATTCGGTTTTCCACTCTCGTCAAGCTGTTGAATGCTCAGTTATCCCGTAAAATTGCGGGTTGGGTGTTTGTGAGTTTAATGGCGATCGAAACGATTATTTTAATTCCTTCTTATTATCGGCAAGAAAGACAAGAATTAAGGCAACTTGAAGAAGTATCTTGGGCGATTATTGATTCGATTGTTCGCTTGAGCTATCTAGAAATGGATACTGGTTCAGAGTTTTATCAAAAGGTAGAAACCTTAACCAAAGATTCGATTATTGTGGGGATTACGATTTACGATCGCACGGGAGAAGTCGTTTTTGAGTTTGGAGAATTACCGGAAATTTCCTTTGAGCAAACCCAACAGGAGGCTGTTTTTCGCGATCGCAGTTGGAATGGATTGCGCTATGATGTAGCTTGGTCTGCCAATTATTTAAGTATTAACTATACCCTAGTGGCACGCCACAATGCGGAACGCATTCAACCTCTGCTCACGGCTTATAAATGGCGGATTTTGGGATTAGTGATCATTATCGCGATCGTAGTGACTTCCTCTACTTTATTGGTTTTAGGCATAACGGTAATTATCCCCATTTTACGCCTGAGAGATGATTTAATTGCTGCGGGAGAGGTCTTATCCGAGCCTCATCGCCTTAAGCCTCAATTTTATTCTTTTTCCACCGAGCGATCGGATGAATTAGGCGCAGTCATGCAAGCCTTTCATCAAATGTTTTGTCGAGTGCATCAGGAGCAGGAAAAGTCCGAGCGTTTGCTGCTCAACATTTTACCAGAGGCGATCGCCTCCCAATTGAAAAATGGCCAAGCTACCATTGCCAATAGCTTTACCGAAGTCACCATCCTGTTTGCCGACTTAGTGGGGTTTACCGAGCTTGCAGAGCAGTTGTCACCTTGTGAATTAGTCGAGTTTCTCAATCAAATTTTTTCTCGCTTTGACTCCCTGACGGAAAAGCACCATCTCGAAAAAATCAAGACGATTGGTGATGCGTATATGGTTGTTGGCGGTATTCCCATCGAGCGCAGGGATCATGCCGAAGCTATTGCTAATATGGCCTTAGAGATGCAAGAGGCGATCGATGAATTGAATCACCAATCTCAAGAGCAATTTAAAATTCGCATTGGCATCAATACCGGCCCAGTTGTTGCTGGAGTCATTGGCACAAAAAAATTTAGTTACGATCTCTGGGGAGATGCGGTCAATACCGCCAGTCGCATGGAATCCCATGGTTTACCTGGGATGATTCAAGTCAGCCAATCCACTTATGAAAAGCTCCAAGGAAAATATCAATTTCAAGAACGGGGAGAAATTCCCATCAAAGGCAAAGGCCAACTCAAAACCTATTTTTTAATCGGTAAACAGCAATAAAAAGGGCTATCCTAAACCGATAGGATAGCCGCTCATGGGAATTAATGTAGGGGATAGCTATACTGTGCCATCAACATAGGGGCCAAAGAAATCCGATCCCAGATTTTGTTGGAACGGAGTCAGAGTAACCACATCAAAGCTATTGATACCCAAGGTATAGTCTTCAAGCACCGCCAGTACGGTGTTGTTGAGGTTGTTGTAAATCACTGTATCGTTCGAGATACCCCCAGTAATATTTTGACCGGTATCGAATCTGAGGTTAGAATAGACCAACCCGCTATCGAGTCCCAACATATCTTCTTGGGGATTGAAATCAGTGATCACATCAGCCGCGAAGGGATTACTTCCGTCAACGGGGCCAATGCCTGGATCAAAGACAACGTAGTTAGGACTGGTTGCGGGTAGGTTAGGATTGACATAACGAACTCCAGCCAGAGGGTTGGGTGCGTTAGCACGGATAACAAAGGTATCGAAGCCGTCGCTACCGGTGAGGGCATCAACGCCGAAGTCACCAAACAACCAGTCATTTCCAGATCCACCATCGAGGCGATCGCCACCTTGACCACCTCGTAGGGTATCGTCATCTTGATCGCCTAGGAGGTCATCATTATCGAAGTTTCCTAGGAGTAAGTCATTGCCAAGACCACCCACTAGAACATCATTACCTTGTCCGCCAGCTAATTTGTCCTGGTCATTGCCACCAAAGAGCAAATCATCACCTGCGTTCCCTAAGATCCGTTGGTTCCCTATGGAAGCCACTACCGTATCGTTACCTTCGAGCGTCCAAAGTCCGCCAGTAGGAAGGGAAAAATTACCCGCCAGACTCACATAGTCATTAGTGGGAGCTGTAATCCGAGGGTTTACTAAACCAACAGGAGTTGGGGTAGCAACAATCCGAGATAGGCCATTAACCCCTGTAACATCATTCGTTAAAACAGTGGAAACTGTACCGGTGGGGAAGGGAGGTACAGGAATCGTACCGGGTAAACCGGGTAAATTGGGTGCAGATACAACGGGCTGAAAGGGCCCAGTAGACGGAACGGGAACAGTACCGGGTATAAATACCATAATCAGTCACTCCTCACTCTATGGCTTTCGTTATGGTGTACGCCTAGAAGATTATAGCAGTAGTCTCCCTGAACTGTGTCAATCCCCCTAGTGAATCTCTAAAATCCCTTCTAGGCGAATGGTTAGGGGGACAGACTGAAAAATATTGAATCAGGTCTTCTCATCGCTGGCTGCATTATAACTTGTTTATGGTTTTAGGCCAGAGTTTCTGGACAATAGCCTAAACCCATTACAAATTGTTTACGAAAGGTTTCGACTTCGATGCGGCTGGGCCTGCCATGGGAGACGACGGCTACTTGGTAACGGCGCATGACATGGGTAGGGGATTGGCCGGTTTCTAGACTCCATAGGGCCATTTGTACGCGGATCTCTGGTTGATAAGCAAATCCTAATTCGTTGAGGACGGCGCGGAGATTACCGGCTTCTTGTGGGTTTAGTTCTCGGGCCAGCTTGATCCGGACGACCCAACCATCGATTTGATGAATAACGGTAACAAAATCGACCTGGAATTGAGGTGAAAGGTTTAGATATTCAATAATCCGGAGGGTTAAGCTGGCATTCGCGAGGTAGTAAAGATAGTCCATAATTTTTCCTGGGTCACCTGGCAAATGCTACATTTCTATTCTCTCTGGATAGCGGGGATCATGAGTAGGGGAGAGTTCCCCGATATGCTCTGGGTAGATTCCCCCAATTTGGGATGGGGAGATGGGGAGATGGGGGGATGGGGGGATGGGGAGATGGGGAGATGGGGAGATGGGGGGATGGGGGGATGGGGTATTTTTAAAGGAGAACTGGGATGGAATTGTTGTGATGGATGGAGAATGGGGATCGATGAATTCTCAGGATTATGAGTTGGATGGGTATGATTATTTTCTACCAGAGGGATGTATTGCCCAAAATCCAGTCACTCCTAGGGATAGCTCGCGGTTGTTGGTGGTGAATTCGCCCCTAGGGTGTCATCATGGGGTGTTTCGGGAGTTGCCCCAATGGTTACGGCGGGGGGATTTGTTGGTGATGAATAATACGCGAGTGATTCCGGCGCGGTTGTATGGCCGTAAGTCTACGGGGATGGAGATGGAGGCGCTGCTGCTGGAGAGGGTGGAGCGTCAGGTGTGGTTGGCTCTGGTGAAGCCGGGGCGACGGTTGAAAGCGGGGGCGGTGGTTGAGTTTTCTGCCCATAGGAATCTAGATTTGCCACCGTTAAGGGCGAAGATTCGGGGGACGGATGAGGCGACTGGGGGGAGGTTTTTGGAGTTTGAGTTATCTGGCGATCGCGAGTTACAGGATCTGTTGGATGATTATGGTCATGTGCCGTTTCCGCCCTATGTGACGGATACCCAGGCAGAGGCGGAACAATATCAGACGGTGTATGCACAGGCGGAGGGTTCGGTGGCTGCGCCGACGGCGGGTTTGCATTTTACGCCCCGGTTGTTGCAGGAGCTGGATAATCTGGGGATCGAGCGAGCGATGGTGACTCTGCATGTGGGGGTGGGGACGTTTCGCCCGGTGGAGGTGAGTGATATTCGGACACATCAGATGCATCAGGAGTGGTTGGAGGTGTCTGGGGAGACTTGGCGGAAGGTGCAGGAGGCTAAGGAGCGGGGGGGACGGGTGATTGCAGTGGGGACGACTTCGGTGAGGGCGTTGGAGGGGGCAGGTTCTGTAGGGGCAGGTTTGAAACCTGCCCCTACGTCGGGCGGTGAATCGGGATTTTATGGGAAGACAGATCTATTTATTTATCCGGGTTACAAGTGGCAGGTGGTTGAGGGGTTGATTACGAATTTCCATTTGCCCCGTTCGAGTTTGTTGATGTTGGTGAGTGCTTTGGTGGGTCGATCGCGACTTTTAGAGTTATATCAGGAGGCGATCGCCCAGGGATATCGCTTTTATTCGTTTGGGGATGCGATGCTGATTTTGCCGGAGGCTGCGGTTGGGAGCCTGAACCAGAACATGAATTGTTAATTATCTAAGTTGGCGATCGCCTCGGTAACTTGGGTAATCGTCTCGAAGTCAAAGTTATTGACAAGGGTGGTTAAGGTGTGAAAGAGGGGGCGATCGCGCTCTTGAATTTCAGCAATTAGATCCAGGAGTAAATCGCTGTCTGCTTCTGTAGCTGCCTGATGTAGGCGATCGAGCCAGGGTTGAGGGAGGGATTTGAGGCGATCGGGGGTGAGGGCGATCGTCTCCTGCATATCTCCCTGGGCGATCGCTTTTTCCTCTTCATAAACATACTCAAGATCGAGATATTGGGCCATCTTTTCCAGTAACTCCACCTCATCAAAGGGTTTACTTAAATAATCATCACAACCACTCGCCAACATCTTTTCCTTATCCTCAGCAAAAGCATTCGCACTTAAAGCAATAATCACCGTTTCTTTCCCCTCTGGCAACGACTTAATCCTTTCAGTTGCTTCATATCCATCCATCACCGGCATTCTCATATCCATCCAAACCAAATCAGGATGCCAAGTTTGCCACCTTTCTATGGCTTCAAGTCCATTCAGGGCTTCCTCAACTTCAAACCCAACTCGTTTTAATAAATTCACCAGCAATATCCGATTCGCCCAATGATCCTCTACTACTAAAACCTTATACCTTGGACAATCTTTAGCCAGACCCATAATATTACGATGGTGACTCAGTAAACTTTCAGTTACCCGATCCGCCACTTTGACGGGAATATAAAACTCAAACACTGTCCCTTTATCCAAAGTGCTACTGACCCAAATCTCACCACCCATTAACTTAATAAATTCACGAGCGATCGGTAAGCCCAATCCTGTCCCCTGGTTCATTTTCAGCCCTTGATTGGTTTGAAAGAAAACATCAAATAAGTTGTCGAGATCTTCTGGAGCAATCCCGATACCCGTATCTTGAACCTTAAACATGAGACGCTGATTTATTTCTCCACTGTTTGGGGTCTCTTCTTCATACTGGTCAACTTCAATTTTAATCCATCCCTTTTCTGTAAACTTAATTGAATTATCCACCAAGTTAATCAATATTTGCCTTAATTTTCCTTCATCTGCTATTATGAATTGATCGACATTATCTGGAACTTGGAAGATCAAACTCACGGGTTTGTATTCAAGCTTAAGAGATAATATTTTTTCTACACTTTCGATCAGCTTACATAGATCAAAAGTTGCTTCATTTACATGAGATTTTCCAGCTTCAATTTTAGAAAGCTCTAAAATATTATTGATTAATTGCAATAAATGTTCGCCACTATGAAGAATGATATCCAAATATTGATCTTTCTTTTTATGTTCATTAGGTTCTTTTTTTAAAACTTGAGAAAATCCCAAAATTGCATTTAATGGCGTTCTTAATTCATGACTCATACGGGCCAAAAAATCACTTTTCGCTTGATTGGCTCGATCGGCTTTATCTTTAGCGATTTGCAATTCAAGAGTTCTAGATTTAACCCTATATTCTAATTCTTCAGTTAACTTTTTCAAGGCATTTTCTGCTCTTGCTCTTTCTTTAATTTCTTTCTTAAGCTGCTGATTTTGTTTTTCTAAATTAAGATTTAAGCTTCTCAGTTGTAAATGAACTTTAATTCGAGCTAACACCTCTTCCTGACGAAAAGGTTTAGTGATATAATCAACTGCACCGACAGAAAAACCCCGTATTTTATCCTCAATTTCTCCTAAAGCCGTCGTAAAAATAATCGGAATATCTTGAGTAGAAGGTGAAGACTTGAGACGACGACAGGTTTCAAATCCATCAATACCTGGCATCATCACATCTAAAAGAATCAAATCAGGTTGTGCATATTCAACCTGTTCAATCGCACTTTCTCCATCAAGAGCTACTAAAATTTCCCATCCTAAATCTTTAAGAGTATCCGATAAAACTTTTAAGTTCGTCGGATTATCATCTACAATGAGAATAACAATATCTTGAAAAGCATTCTGAAAATCTGTAAAGGAATACATTAGAGTAGATTTTTTTCTGTAGAACCACAATAGGAAGACGATTAATATCTCAATCTTAGGTTAAAACTGGATTGCATGACTACAAGAGTTAATCCTTATGGTTTTACTCCCCTGTTTACAGTGTAGTCAGATGAGTTTGATTTTGGAAAATGAGTCAGCGATTAGGTTCATCATGTTTTACCTGTCTCGATCTATGGTTCAATAAATCACAAAAATATAAATATAAATACTGATTAAATGTAACAATTGCGATCTAAATCTCCTTCGAGTGTAAAGTTTTATTGAATTAAATCGAAGAAATTCAATATTGAAAATAAGTCTCTCGTGAAGATTGGGTTTTCTAGGGAAAGCGTTATAATAAGAGCTACCCCGATCCCAACCATGGGTAAAGAGTGACATTAAGGGTTCATCAAGTTTAAAATCATTAACACTTGTCATCATCTATGGTGGAGACCAATCTCAAACCGAAGGAACACAGTATGAGAGAGATTGAAGAGAATGAACCTTTACATAATCAACCGTTAATTTCTAAACAAAAAAATAAAATTTCAGCCAATCAATTGCTGAACCTATCTCAAGATATCCCCTTAAGATTACTGTTAGTAATTCCCTTTATTTTACAAATTGTAGGAGCAGTTGGATTAACGGGTTGGTTGTCTTTACGCAATGGTCAACAAGCGGTAAGACAGGTGACTTTACAGCTTCGGGATGAAGCCAGTGCTAGAATTAGACAAAATTTAGATGATTATTTAGAAGCGCCTCGCATTATTGCTGAAGTCAATACCAATAGCCTAGAATTAGGGCAATTAGATCCACAAGATTATTCCCGTTTAACTCGTGCTTTTTGGCGACAAAGAGATCTATTTGATCCGATTGAGGTTTCAGCGATTTATTTTGGTACGGAAGGGGGAGAATTTACGGGTTTAGGATTTCAGAACGATCAAACTTGGCAAGTGGGAAGATCGGGTCAAGAAACTGCGTTTCATTTTTATAGTTATGCTACCGATAATAAAGGTAATCCAGCTCGACTTTTAGAAAAGGGAAATGCCTACGATCCGAGGGTGCGTCCTTGGTACAAAAAAGCAGTAGATACTCAAGATGCGACCTGGAGTGATGTTTATGCAGATTTTAAGGAACCGCGATTAAAAGTAACTCTTGCTCAACCGGTTTTTCGAGAGTCTGGAGAATTGTGGGGAGTGTTAGGAGTAGATTTTGTTTTATCTCATATCCGTACTTTCTTACAAGGGATTAAAATTGGCGAGTCAGGCAAAACTTTTATTATGGATCGCTCTGGGTTTTTGGTGGCAACTTCTACGTCAGAATTACCCTTTGTGATTAAACCGGAGACGGTGGAGCGATTGCCCGCTATTGAGAGTGAGAATGAGGTGATTCAAAAAACAACTTTATATTTGTACGATATTTTTGGTGATTTGGAGAATATCAAGACAGCGAAAAATTTAGAATTAAATGTGGATCGAGAGCGATATTTTTTGCAAGTGGTTCCTTTTAGTCAAGGACAGAATTTAGATTGGTTAGTTGTGGTGATTGTTCCAGAGTCAGATTTTATGGGACAAATTCATAAAAATACGCAACGGACGATCGCTCTCTGTGTGATTTCCCTATTGGTTGCCACTGGCTTTGGATGGGTGAGTGCGAAGTGGATCACTGATCCGATTATGCAGTTAAGTGCTGGAAGTCGTCGGTTAGCAAGTGCTGCTCTAACGCGCTGGACTCATGAGAGTTTAGCTGAGAATGTGGAGGTTAAAGGGGTGGCTGAGTTAAAAATTTTGGCTCAATCGTTTAATCAAATGGCTAATCAGCTTCAAGAGTCGTTTACAGCTCTTGAAAAAAGTAATGAAGAATTGGAGTTACGGGTAGAAGAGAGAACGGCGGATTTACGTCGAGAGCAGGAGAAGTCGGAGACGCTGTTGTTGAATATTCTGCCGGAGGCGATCGCCAAACAACTCAAACAAGAAACCCAGGCGATCGCCGAACATTTTGAATCGGTAACGATCCTATTTTCGGATATTGTGGGATTCACTTCTTTATCCTCTCGTCTGGCTCCCATTAATCTAGTGACTTGGCTTAATGAAATGTTTTCTACGTTTGATTATTTAGCAGAAAAACATGGGTTAGAAAAAATCAAAACGATTGGTGATGCTTATATGGTTGTCGGGGGATTGCCTGTGCCCCAAGCTAACCATCAATCGGCTATGGCGGCCATGGCCTTAGATATGCAAGAATGTATGCAGAAATTTTGTTTGGAAAATGGAGAATGTTTACAAATTCGGATTGGCATTCATACCGGGCCAGTCATCGCGGGAGTGATTGGCGTGCGTAAGTTTAGTTATGATTTATGGGGCGATACAGTAAATGTGGCTTCGCGGATGGAGTCTTCGGGGATGCCGGGAAAAATTCAGGTGAGTGAGGAGTTTTATCAGTGTCTTAAAGACCGGTTTGAGTTTGAAGAGCGGGGAATTATTTCGGTTAAGGGGAAGGGGAAAATGAAAACCTACTGGTTGGCAGGAGTCATGAGTAATGACTAATTGAGTTAGGATTAAAACCCCTTATCCCCCAATCTCCTATCTCCCAATCCCCCCATTATGTAAAAATGGTAGATATGCAAAATTGATGATCCGAATCAGATCGTAGTGAAGATGACTCAAACCACCAACGCGCGTGACCTTTTCCAAAGTGCTTACGAAAATCGCTATACCTGGGATGACCAGTTTCCCGGCATGACGGCTGAGATTGATGTTGAACAAGGCAATGAAATCTATAGCGGTTCTATTCAGATTAACCGAGATCTGACGATTGAAGTTTCGGGGATTGACAATGAGACGGTGAAAAAATCTGTGGAAACCCAACTCAAGGATATTATTACCCACCGTAAACGCAGTTCTTTTGAGGATACCCATGGTAAAAATAGTTTTACTCTGGGGGAAACGGATGATACGGGTGCGGTAGAGATCAAAGTTTCTGGTGCAGCTATGGGTTCAGAGTATAAATTACGCGATCGCACGATTTGCTATGTCAAACGGGTGGTCGGTCAAATGACCTTTTATATTGATACCCATGAAACCTTGGATACAGGCAATGGCTATCTACCCACCCGCTATGATGCCGTGTTCCGCAAGACGGAAACGGGTGAGTTAATTCAGCAGGTGCAGTTTGAAGACCGCTATCAAAGGGTTGGTGATTATTTTATGCTCACCCATCAAACCCTGCGTACGGAACGGCCAGAGGAAAAGGTGACGACTCAGTTTACTTACTCGAAGATTAAACTGTTAGAGCCGAGTCTGGTTTAGGGCGATCGCCTAATTTCATCAATCGCGTTAGGATAATTGAAAGCATTTGAAGTCCCTTGTGGTGAATTAAACCTATGTCTAGCACTTTAACCCCTCCCCTAGAACTCAACCCGGAAAATGTGGAAGCAGTTTTAGATGACCTCCGTCCTTACCTAATGGCTGATGGGGGAAATGTGGAACTGAGCGAAATTGATGGCCCCATTGTGAAATTGCGTTTACAAGGTGCTTGTGGCTCTTGTCCGAGTTCGGCAATGACCCTAAAAATGGGAATTGAGCGCCGTTTGCGCGAATTTATCCCGGAAATTGCTGAAGTTGAACAGGTTCTCTAGGGCTGGTAAAAGGTCATGATTGTAGGGGTGGGTTTGAAACTCATCCCTACTGGTGAATTGATTATTGAGCCTAGATGTTTGATAATTATGGTTTTCCTGTTTAGGTTGGTTTATGATGCTCTCTGTTCGTCGCAAATCGTTTTGGGTATGGATGGCGATCGCCTTTTGTCTCACTTGGCTCATTAGTTGTGGCGCTCCCCAACCCAAGAATTCTGCTTCCGGGGAAGTGGAGTTTTGGACGATGCAATTACAACCTAAGTTTACGGATTATTTTAATACCCTAATTGCTGAGTTTGAGGCGGAAAATCCGGGAGTGACCATTCGTTGGGTGGATGTGCCTTGGGCGGCGATGGAGAGTAAAATTTTAACGGCGGTGGCAGCGCAAACCGCTCCAGATGTGGTCAACTTAAACCCCAATTTTGCCTCGACTCTAGCAGCTCGTCAAGCTTGGTTACCCTTAGAAGATCGCATTAGTGAGGGCGATCGCACTCTCTATTTACCCGGTATCTGGAAAGCCAATACCCTCAACGAAATGACGTTTGGTTTACCCTGGTATCTCACCACCCGCATCACCCTCCATAATCAATCGATTTTGCAAGCAGCAGCCATTACCGAACCTCCAAAAACCTATGCCGAATTAGCACAAGCCGCCCAAAAAGTCAAGGAAAAAACAGGAAAATTTGCCTTTTTTGTAACGTTTGTGCCCGAAGATTCCTCGGAAGTCCTAGAGTCCATGGTACAAATGGGCGTGACTTTAGTAGACGAGCAAGGAAAAGCCGCGTTTAATACCCCTGAAGGAAAAGCCGCCTTTCAATACTGGGTGGATTTGTACCAAAAAGGCTGGTTACCCAGAGAAGTGTTAACCCAGGGACACCGGCGAGCCATTGAATTATATCAAGCAGGGGAAGTGGCGCTGTTATTCTCAGGGCCAGAATTTATGAATGCGATCGCCACCAACGCCCCTACCATCGCCGAAGTCACCCAGAGTTCTCCGCAAATTACCGGGAATACAGGTAAAATCAACGTCGCCGTCATGAACTTAGTCATCCCTCGTCAAACCGATCAACCCGAAAACGCCCTCAAATTCGCCCTCTTCGTCACCAACCCCAAAAATCAACTCGCCTTTGCCCAAGCAGCCAATGTCTTGCCCTCCACAGTAGAATCCGTACAAGAGTATCAAACCCAACTCAAATCCACCTCCCAGTCCACTCCCCTAGAAACCGCCCGCTTGATCGGTTCCCAACAATTGGACTCGGCAGAAGTCTTAATTCCCGCTATGAAGGGATTAACCGAGTTAAAAGGAGCCATTTACGACAACCTGCAAGGGGCAATGTTAGGCGAAAAAACAGTGGAGCAAGCCATATCAGATGCAGCCGAAACCTGGAATAGTTTGAGCTTTTAGGGTGCGTTAGTCGGGCATAAATTTTGAACTTAATCAGTCCATTAAAAAAACCGACGTAACGCCCCAAATTTACACCAATAAAATCAACCAAGTTGTAGGGCAATCGCAGGGGAGAAGAAGCGGCTATCCTCTACCAAGTTACTCGGCCTTCCAATTTTCTTAACAAACTCGGCCCCACCCCTGGCACTCGATCTAAATCTTCGAGGGAGGTAAAGGGTTGCTGTTGACGGAAAGCAATAATGCGTCCGGCTAAGGTTTCTCCAATACCGGGTAACGCTTGTAATTCTTCTGAGGTTGCAGTATTTAAATTGACTATTTTACCGCGAATGGGGTGGTCGGTTTGGGCTTCAATTTGGGGACAATCTTGGCTTTGACGGGCAATCTGCTCAGAGATGCGCTCTGGAAGGGTGAGATTAGCATTACGGTAAAGGCGCTGAAATTCACGGTCAAAATGGGCCGCAACGGTAGGGTTGGTAAGAATAAGGACAGTTTCATCATTTTTTTGATTAGCCGCTTCTGACCAATTTTGGGAGCCGGTAATAACGGTTTTTTGGTCGATGAGGGCGAATTTGTGGTGCAGTTTGTCACCGATCGCTAATTTAGGCGTGCCTACAGTATCAATCTTTGCTCTCCAGGGCAGGTTGTCAGGTTCATACTTACATTGATTGGCGATCGCCAGCCCCCGCATATCCAAAGCTTCGCTATAGTATCGATAGGCAAACACCGGATCGATCAACGCCCGCACCTCAACCCCATTTTGATGCTGAATGTGCAGAATATTCGCTAAAGGTTGCTCAGAGAAAACAAACAGAGCTAAATCTGTCGTTTCTTGAGCGGTTTTCAACGTTTTTCCAATCAAACCATTAGCGCTATTTATCCATAACTCGGAGGAAGAAGTGGGAGAAAATTGAACGGAAACCGGAGTATTCCCTATAACAAGACTTTGAGCAGGACGTAAAGGTTTTCGTAGGCCAAATAGACGAGTGTCAGGTCTCGAATTTCCCTCTCCCCACATCAAATTAAATTCTTGGGTAAATTTCTCCGATAGTTCCCGACTTTGGATCGTCAGCAGATGATTGGCATTACCTCGACTCTCTGGATTTTGAAGATCTCCATGAATACCACTGGTAGTAAAATTAGCCGAAGAAACAATCAAGCGCTGGTTATCAATAACCACAAATTTGTGATGCATTAACCCACTACCTCGCGATCCATCTGCCGTATCATCAATAACCGGAATTTGTGCATTACGCAGGATCGCTAGGGCATCTCTTTGGTTAATTTCCTCTTCAGACAGTTGACCATCTTGGTTGATGTCGGCTAGTTTAACAAACTCACGATATCGGTTTTGATTGTCATTATCTAATTGGGCAATTTCGCGAGGAGTAAAATCGCTCCAAGGGCGAGAATAGGTATGTTCTAAGATAACCCTGATTTTGACTCCCGCTTTAGCTTGGGTGGCGAGTGCTTGGGCAAGTTGGGGTAGACGAAACTCTTGAACTGCAAGGTCAATGCTAGTTTGAGCTTGATTAATTTCTTCAATGATAACCGCTTCTAAATTATCCCCTAATCGCGTAATTGGGCGATAGGGTTCTGTATAACTGGAGGCTTCAGAAGAATTAAAATAAACTTGAATAAATGGATCTTGAGGTAGAGGCTCAAGGGTATTCAGTTCTGGACTTTTGGGTTTACATCCTGTGAAGAGAAGACTTAACAGGACTAGGAGTATTCTGTAGGGGCTGGTTTTGTAGGGGCTGGTTTCAAACCAGCCCCTACAGGATATGTGTTTCTTATTTAGAACTATATTTTGCCACCAGTTCCTCAAGGAGAGTTTGCTCATAGACTTCAAAGGGTTGATGAATCCAGGGATTATCCGTCAGATAATCCACATAATAATCCGGCACAAAGACTGAGCAGGATTTATACCATAATACCGCCGTGCGAATTTCATCGAGGCGATCGCCCTCCACTTCTGCGTAATTTTTCAACCAAGTAATACTTTCTTGCAACGAAATCCCAGAATCTACTAGATCATCAACCAATAAAATTGGAGAATGCAAACGATCCGTAGTCATACTCAAATGAGGAGAAAACCGAATTTGACCCCGTGTCTGATAATCCGGGCCCGTGTATGATGAAGCAGAAAGAACCGCTAAGGGTTTCCGATATAATCGACAGAGAATATCTCCAACGCGCAAACCACCCTTGGCAATACAGACAATTTGATTAAATTCCCAACCCGATTGATAAATTTGGGCGGCCAATCGTTCAATCTTTTGGTGGTATTCTGACCAAGAAACAAATAAATCAGACATCACAGCTATAAGGGAAGGGTATCAGGGCAGCATCATAGAAGATTTATTCTCAGGGAAACCTAGTCAAATGGAAACCCAATTATCCCATAGTTTTAGCATATCTTAACCTATGACCTCTGAGAGCCACCCATCACCATCACCCCTGACCCGGTTACAGAAATTATCCTATGGCCTGGGAGACTTAGGGCCAGCCATTACCGCCAATCTCTTGGTGTTTATCTTTTTACCCTTCTTAACTGATGTCGCCGGTCTCAGTCCCGGTTTGGCGGGTCAGGTGTTAATGATTGGTAAAATTTGGGACGCAATTAACGATCCAATCATTGGCTTTTTAAGCGATCGCACCCAATCTCGATGGGGAAGACGACATGCTTGGATGATCTGGGGCGCAATTCCCTTTGGTCTCTTTTTCTTCCTCTGTTGGGTTGTCCCCCCCTTCGGAGAATGGGGAACCTTTTGGTACTACGTGGTGGTAAGCATATTCTTTAATTTGGGCTACACCATGGTCAACTTGCCCTATGTGGCCCTCACGGCTGAACTCACCCCAGATTACAATGAACGTACCACTCTAAATAGCTTTCGGTTCACCTTCTCCATTGGCGGCAGTATCTTCTCCTTAATCCTCGGCTTAGTCCTCTCCTTACTGATTAAAGATCCCCAACTGCAACATTTGGTACTCGCTGCTCTAGCCACCGTATTATCCGTCATTCCCCTCTATTTATCGATATGGGGAACTCGGCAACCGGTCAAACGCATAGAACAAGAGAGAAAATCAACCCATATAGAAGCATCCATTCCCCTCATCGATCAAGTCAAGATTGCCTTTACCAATGGGCCCTTCCTATTCGTGATGGGAATTTATTTATCCTCCTGGTTAGCCATCCAAGTTACAGCTACAGTGCTTAAATATTATGTTGTCAGTTGGATGGGATTACCCGATTCTCTCTTTTTCATGGCTGCTTTGGCCGTACAAGGAACTGCCCTAGTGATGCTCTCTGTGTGGAGTAAAGTCAGTTATCGGTTAGGCAAAAAAGCCGTTTACTATCTCGGTGCTGGGTTTTGGCTAATCACAGAATTGGGGCTATTTCTGCTGCAACCCGGTCAAGTCGGCTTAATGTTCTTGTTATCGATTATTGCCGGATTTGGGGTTTCTGTCGGGTATTTAATTCCCTGGTCGATGCTCCCGGATGTGATCGATTTGGATGAACTGAAAACCGGTCAACGTCGAGAGGGAGTGTTTTATTCCTTTATGTTGGTCTTACAAAAAATGGGTCTGGCCCTCGGTTTAGCCTTAGTGGGCCAGATTTTAGGTTGGTCGGGATATCAATCGACGATCGCCGGATCAACCGCTCCTATCCAACCTGATTCTGCACTATTAGCCATTCGTTTATCTATTACCCTGCTTCCCCTGTTCTGCGTCATCCTGGGTGTGGGTTTAGCTTACTTCTATCCCATTACCCAAACCGTGCATCAAGAAATTCTCCTAAAGCTTGAGGAGAATCGCATGGATAACAGGAAAACCAGAGGATAAAAGTATCGGGTAGGGTGGGCAGGGTCTGCTTGTATAGCCAACCTAAATGAGTTATATAAAGTCCGTTGGATCAGTTATAGTATGTCATTGCGAAGGTCGCGGAGCGGAATGAAGCGATCGCAATGACAACTGTTGAACCGGACTTGATCTTAGTGGAGTGGGAGCGTCTCGCTCCCAAGACTTTTTAATTGTTAATTGTTAATTGCTCTAACTACCTGAATGTGGCAAACCGATGAGCTAGATCGGAGTCGATCTCCACTTTGTAGTCTGAGAAGCATCGAGGCACGTTCTGATCTTCCTTTTTGCTCACAGATACTGCACTATTAATGTCCCGTCGTGGGATATCTCCTAACTTACTCTCATGGGTGAAGACCATTAATCCTTGGCAGTCCAAACGCTTACTACTAGAGTCTGAGTTTTCCCAGCAGTTTAACAAAGCTTCCCAGAATAACTCTAGATCTGCTGAGGTTACGGCATCACTGGCCCGGTTCGGATTATAGGAAATTTCAGCCCGGTACAATCCATAGGGAATAATTTCTTTAGTTCCCATGGTTTTATTATCCTTGCCTTCTTTGCCATCCGTGGCAGCGCATCGAGTCAGGGTAACACTCATGGGTTCAATGGGATCGACAGAACACCCAAACCCAACTTGAACGGGCCCCCAGACTTGCCCTGCATTCATGCCAGTGGATAAAACAGCGCCAAACATGCGAATATCCCAGTATTGTTTCTGCATCCAGGCTTGTACTTGAGCTTGTTGTTCTGGGTTTCCGGTCTTGGAGACCTCAATCGTTAGGGCATTATAACCCGCTTTGATGGCATCATTGAGGATTGCCCCTTGGGTCACAAAGATCTTGTAGCCTTCTTCACCCTGCTTTTTATCTAAAACATAATTGCGGATTTTGCGTTTAATAGCCGCATCAGTGACCAATCCATGTTGGGTAGTAATATCCATACGGGGTGCATTTAGAGCATCTGGATCGCCGTTAGGATTACTGTTGGTGCAATCAAACAATACAATTGCATCGTGGCGCTTGGTTGGGTCACAGTTTGGTTTAGTCATTTGATTCTGCTTCCTGTTCAGTTTTCTTCGTGAAATATTCTGCTTTTTGTTTCCACCATCCCTCACAAAATGCGGTTTGCTCATCCAGGTTAAATTGAATTTTTTGCAGTTCAGAAGATGAGGGCATTCCTTTGAATAGTGGCGTAAGTAAGCGCTCTTCTCTGTGAGATTTTCCTGACTTCAAATGAATATCTAGCAGGCGGTACAGTCGAGGGAAAACGGTACGAGGCGATCGCATTAAAGACCCAAAAGCCTTAGATGCTGAAGTGTCTTCTGTTCCCCTAACTGCAACTTCAGCGCGATGCATCAAGAAGGCAATTCTGCCGTAACGTTCGGCAATTTCATGTTGTTCCATGGCTGCTCCTTTACAGATAATCTTGAGTGCGATCGCCTGAGTTTGTGAAATATCCCCTGACTTGGCGATCCTCTCAAGTAGTCGAATTTTTACCGACTGACTTATGGGTTTGCCGGTGAAGATGTAGTCTAAAAACTCACGGGTAATTTGAGCTTTAACGACCTCAATTCCTTTACCAGGGGGCAAGCAAGTGCTGACAATTTTCCATAAAGCGTAGATCTTAGGATGCTGGGTATGGGCGGTGATATCTAAGTGAATCTGCTGATACTCTCGAATAGAATTGATAATGCGATCGGCTTTTTCTGTGCCATAGGAGGTAATCGCTACACGAGCGCCCATGCCTCGAACGGCCATCAGGTGATAGTCCTGGTCGGCGACATCCGAAACCTTGAGCCGATCGCCGGTAGCGTTAACCAAAATCCCTTGATAACGGTCTTCTCTGGGATCGATTTCCTCGATATCTTCAGCCAGATTGAGATCGAAGCCATCCCCCAAGTTTGACCAAAAGAAGTAGGTCAGATTGCCCATCTTAAAGGAATGGTTGTCACTGAGAATCAACCATTGCATGGCTTGAGTTAGGGCGATCGCACTCGTTAATCCGATGGGGGCATTGTGGCAGCCTTCCCATCCCCAGGACTGGAAGGCTGCCTTATCAAATGAGATGAGCTTCACCCCTGCCCCATCTGTACCGGCAATGCCCTTGTTTTTATAGGGCAAAAGTCGGCAAATATCATCCTGTTGTCCCGTGAGTAGACAAGTGCCTTTGGTAGTCTCTTGGGCCGATAACCAGCGCTGTTGCCACCACTGCTGAATGGTCGCGGACTGGCAGAGGCGATCGCCTTTATAGCGAAAATCCACCCACTTTTCTAAGCTCATGCGGTCTTTCTGATTACTCTCCTGGTAGATCTCACCGATCCAATTTCCTAGATTTTCCATGTACTCCAGAGCCAGTTGTACGCCCTCGTCTCCGGTCTCTTGGCTGTACTGCTGGGCTAGTTCCCTCCAGAGCTGGTGCTTTTCCTTAGCCTTGTTCTTGGGGAAAAAGGGTAGCACATATTCAGCCCGGTCAACTAACAACACGGGTTTAGCCCCATTGCGCTCTAGGTGAGGGACAGGTAATCGGATGGGATCAACGATCTTAGGCGGCAACTGGGGAGCATCTAAATCAACAATGATCGTCACTTCTTGGATGGCGTATCCTTTGGGGGGCAGCAGTTCCAGGGTATTGAGCCGTTCGCCCAAAGCGGTTAACTGATTGAACATTGGATTACCCCTTGCTCGGCTATGGCGTGGAACATGACGGGTTCCACATCTCCCTTGACGATTTCCCCTTTGTTTTTCCAGGTGACTTTACCCTTGGTATTGGGAATATAGTTGAGGTGGTGTAGCACCAGGCCGAAGTCCATCGTGCCATCGTAGGTGTAATGGGGTTTTTCTTCTCCGGTGGGACAGGAAAAATCGGCTGTACACTCGCGAGTCCCGGCGTAAACTCCAGAGAAGGATTGCCCCTTGTCAACCCGGCGATTCAATTGGGCAATGTATTTGATCGGATCGTCTGCCAGAATATCGAAATCAGCAATAAAACAGAGATCTTTTAGGTATCGGTGCGATCGCTGGGTGCGATCGTTTTCAATATCAATGCAATTTTGCCGAAATGCCTTGTTCTTCACCATGTTTCTCATCATGCTGCCATACTGAATCGGATTGATCATGATGATTTGGTTGATCCGATATCGCATTTCAGGTTTCCAGATAATCGAGGAGAGCATCCCGGCGATCGCGCTAGGCGGCGGAATTGGGTAGGAAACGGCTTCTACCTTGAGTTCAGGGCGAGTGAATATCGCCCAGCTTGCAGTGAATTTGACTTTCATCTGCGTCGTTGGAGAAATTGGATTTACCTATTGTAGCATATTTGCTGCAAGAGTGTCGATTTTTTACTTAAATTTACAGTCGTTTCAATTCACAGAAAACTCAAAGGTTTTCTGAAAGACAAAAACGTAAAGAAGGGAAGAAATCACCGCTAATTGTTTCAATTCACAGAAAACTCAAAGGTTTTCTGAAAGGAAGAGAAGTCGCCCCGCTACTACAATGATTTTCTGGTTTCAATTCACAGAAAACTCAAAGGTTTTCTGAAAGATGAACTACCACAAAAGGGACTCCAACTTCTTCTTGGTTTCAATTCACAGAAAACTCAAAGGTTTTCTGAAAGAAAAAATCTGGATCAGGTGGATCAGGTGGGTCAGGAGTTTCAATTCACAGAAAACTCAAAGGTTTTCTGAAAGAGACGTGAAAGCGGGGGTGGCAGCAGTGCATAATGTTTCAATTCACAGAAAACTCAAAGGTTTTCTGAAAGATCAGAATCTTGGCATCCTCCCCGAATTGAGCAGGTTTCAATTCACAGAAAACTCAAAGGTTTTCTGAAAGGATGTGGTGTTCCATCCACTCCCCCCCACCGTTTTTCGTTTCAATTCACAGAAAACTCAAAGGTTTTCTGAAAGTTAATCTTCTGTGCTGATAGAGCGCAGCACTACAAAGTTTCAATTCACAGAAAACTCAAAGGTTTTCTGAAAGCTAAAAGATGGTGTTTCTGGAAACGTAATCGATATGTTTCAATTCACAGAAAACTCAAAGGTTTTCTGAAAGATCCAAAAAATAATCTTGCTCGATATTAGCGAGATTTGAGTTTCAATTCACAGAAAACTCAAAGGTTTTCTGAAAGGAGGATGAAAACTAATGCGGTATCGAAGTAATGTGTTTCAATTCACAGAAAACTCAAAGGTTTTCTGAAAGATTGAACGCAATATAGCCGCGCCCCGGTTCGTTATGCTTGTTTCAATTCACAGAAAACTCAAAGGTTTTCTGAAAGCTTTGCTTCGCGAAAGTTTGTATGCGTTTACACGCATCTGTTTCAATTCACAGAAAACTCAAAGGTTTTCTGAAAGATAGTATAATCCCCTTGAGGTGAAGGAAATTCAGCGTTTCAATTCACAGAAAACTCAAAGGTTTTCTGAAAGTTTAATTCATCTACCTGTTCCTGTGTTGCTGTTGGTTTCAATTCACAGAAAACTCAAAGGTTTTCTGAAAGTAGAGAAGGAGGAAGAATAATGCAAAAAGCCCGGGTTTCAATTCACAGAAAACTCAAAGGTTTTCTGAAAGCTTTAATTCATCTACCTGTTCCTGTGTTGCTGTTGGTTTCAATTCACAGAAAACTCAAAGGTTTTCTGAAAGAAGGGAGGAGGAAGAATCCATTCTTAACCCAGAAGGTTTCAATTCACAGAAAACTCAAAGGTTTTCTGAAAGTCCATTCCTGCTTAATCTCCTCGTAAATTTCTTCGCTGTTTCAATTCACAGAAAACTCAAAGGTTTTCTGAAAGGGGTAAGTATCTCTGGAGATCCAGTAATTGGCGGCGCTTTGTTTCAATTCACAGAAAACTCAAAGGTTTTCTGAAAGACTGGATGAATCTAGCTCCATTAGGTACGCTAAAGGTTTCAATTCACAGAAAACTCAAAGGTTTTCTGAAAGGTTAAATTTAAGGGGACTTCCAACCATTCCTTGGATGTTTCAATTCACAGAAAACTCAAAGGTTTTCTGAAAGGCCGCGCTCGGAAACTCTGAGCCAGTAAAGGTCTGAGTCCCCATTTGCGCCACACCCCTCAATTTTAGCATCACTATCGCCTCCATTCTTGCCTAAAATCGCTGAAACCCTTGCCCTGTCTATTCCGACGCTACTTTTGATCGACAAAACGCCAGAACCCTTAGCTGGCAATAAATCCAGTCATTCGAGAACCATTCTCATTTTCCACACCCCCCTAGCGTCGGAAAATCCAGTAATGAATACAGGGCTTTGCGCGGTAATGGGTAATGGGTAATAGGAAAACCATTTTTCACCCTATACCCCATTCCCTATTCCCTAGCGCGAAGCGCTATAACTAATCCCGATCCACTAACACCGCACCGATCGCATCATCATAATCTCCACTCCACACTGGAAGACCATCCTCAACTTGAACGTGACGAGCTTGCGACTGAGGAACCGAAATTGCGTACTGTGCCAACTGTTTCCAATCCCCCAATGTTAAATACTCCTTATTTTTGATCTTCTCTTGCAATGCTTCAATCAGCCGTTTACCGCCACCCCATTGAACATAACCCGTGATTTGATTATCATCGATACACCGAAATTTAGCCACTTCAGGAAAATTCAGATCTAGCCTCAACTCTTCTAAATTAACCCCCTCAAAACCAAATTTTTGCTGATAGTAATCCCGGATCGCTAGATCGTGGTCATCCCAGAACGGATCGTCATACCCTTGAAGTAAATCCCTGGTTACATTGATCGCCTGGGCATATTCTGGACTATGTAAATTTTCCCCATGATCAAACAAAAAGACCTTAGCGCCTGGATATTCCCCAGCCCGATTAACCCGTCCTCCAAATTGAATGATCGAATCGAGTGGAGCCATCATCTTAAATGCTTGGGGAAACGAAATATCAATCCCCGACTCGATCACCTGAGTGGCAATCACAACACATAACTGTCCCCGATCGAGCTGTTGTCTGGCTGCTTTAACCACCTCTTCCCGGTGCAGTGGGCACATCGCCGATGAGAGATGAAGGGCTTTAATGCCCTGAGCCAGAAGCGCATAATAGCAGTTTTGAGCAGCTTTTCGGGTATTCACCCCAATCAAGGTAGAGCGATCGATTTGCTTGCCAATCGCCTGCCAATCCCGATCCCCCACCCATTCATACTCCCGGTTTCTCATCTGCCCCCGACACCATGCCACCACCTCTAGAGGCACAAGTTCAGGAGCAGAGGCAGCCCTAGGACAGAACTCAAACTTAGGCTGAGTTGCCGAACAGAGAATCACCTTTAATCCCCAGTGCTGGGTGAGTTGATCCAAGATCGCCAGAATAGATTTACACGCCTGAGTCGGCAGGGTTTGTACTTCATCCAAAACCACCACTGCATTAATGAGCGCCCTTAATTTACGCAACTTAGAAGCCCGGTTAGAGAGCAAGGATTCGTAAAACTGAACCCCTGAAGTTACGATGACTGGGGGTTCCCATCGCTCCGTCTGGGCTTTCCAGATTTGCCAATCTTGATGTTCTTGGGGATCGTAACCGCTATGGTGTTCTAGAATCCAATCTTGATGTTCTTGGGGATCGTAACCGCTATGGTGTTCTAGAATATTTTCTGCACCATAGGCAACCCGAAACTCATCGGCTGATTGCTTCAGGATGGATTTCAAGGGCGCAACATAAATAATTTTTTCCGCTTGTAGGCGATCGCACACCTCCATAATCGCCTTCGTTTTGCCCACTCCACAAGGGCCTGTCAGTCGGTAAAATGGATGCCCTGTTTCCACACAGATTGCCTCTCGGAACCGATTCCGAATCGAGTCGATGGCAGTAGACCGAGTGGGCAGCACAATTTGAGGCGATCGCGGTGGGGCTTCGATCGCCACAGTCCCCCCAGAGAAGCAATGGGCATCCAGGCGATCACTGTCCACCAACAGAGCCGTCAACATGCGGATGGCCACATCTTTCTCACTGCTCTCTAAATCTAAGTGGCCAGGAATATTAAACTCCCCATAGCTTTGACGAAACCAAGCCATAGACTCAAGAATCATGTCCTTAAGTTCTGGATCGGCATCTCTTTGTTTTTGCGTTTTGAACCACTCACTATTTTTTCTATATTTGAGCTGTGAATGATGGGCAGCGATCGCGTAGGCAATCAGGGGCGGATTTTTCCACTTCCACCCTAAAATCATGGCGGCTGCCATAGCACTTTCTGCTGCATGGGTCACCATTTTGGGGTCTTTCCCCTCTACCTTTTCCTGAAGATAGTGTTGCCAGCCTGTTGAGGCCTTGGCTACGTCATGCAGCAGGCCAGCGCTAGATAAAGGTTTATAGGGTTCTGGCAGTAAACTGAGGAGGCGATCTCTGACGTTAGATAGGTGAGTTTTAAGGGTTTGCCCTGGACGAGCTATGGGTTCTTTCATCTTTTTGTTGGTTTCCAATCAAGTCCGAAACATCCGTTAAAATTGTGGGTCGCGAAGCGCTATATTACTGATAACTTAAAATGAACCCTTCTGTTGACCCAGGTAGACTAGGGAGCTAAAACGGTCGAAGTTAGAGGATGCGATAACAGGGGGGCATCAACAATCTGCTCTAACCCCACTTGCGGATGGCTGAGGACGCTTTTCCAGTCAGCCGTTGCTTGGTCGCGATCTGGGCCAGAAGCCGTTTGGCGCAACTGAGCTAAAGTAGTCAGCAAATCGTACCATAAACCGGCTTGGGCATAGATTTTAGCTCGCTCGCGGTCAGATTTGGCCCCATCCAATTGCGCTTTCACTGTAGCTTGATTGTCCTCTAAATTGACCACCTGAATCCAGCCTTGGGTATAGTCGCTCAAGGTATTATTACAAACTAACTGAAACGCCCACAAATAAATTTTTCCCGCTTCTAGTTTAGGTAACTCAGGATGACGGCTCAGAGGCACACCTAAAATTCCTGCCTCCTGATTCAGAGACACGGAACTTTCAAATTCTGATTTCAAAAATTGATCTTGATTTTGTACATCTAAATCCCCTAAAGTTAACCCAGCTTGGGCGAGTTTTTCCCGATCCAATTCTTGCACAATCAGTATTCCTCGATCGGTACTATGCTTCGGTAAATGTACAAATACAGTGGGTGAATTACTCAGGGTTCGACCGACATTAAATTCTGGAATAATGGCCATCAGTTGACCGCTTCGATCAGTAATGCAAGGGCCGCGGGTTCCACCAGCTTCACGGCGGCTAGGTAATCCCATCTCGTCTGGGAGTTGTAAATCCTCTAGGGCGAGAGTCGGTAAAGGAAATATGGTAATTCCCAGAGCGAGAAGGGTGGCGAAAGCCCCGTAAGGTCGAGATCTGGAAATGGACGCAAGCCAGGAAAATAACATAAACGATTGATCCTCATCAGAAAAAACAACACAAAAAACCACAATTGTATCTACTTTTATTTTAAACCTTGAACCCGGCACTGTGGGGAAAGTATTACCCGTTAGTGCGTGAAGGGCTGTATATAGCTTGACGCACCAAAATCACGGTACAATCACATCCAGAGGCGATCGCTTCAGGAATATTGCCTTTAATCACCTGTTGGAGCAAACCTTCCCGCGATGCCCCCATGATCACCACATCAATGTCGGATTGTTGCACTTGCTCAATGATGGATTCGCTAACTTGTTCGGATACTAACTTAACCAGGGTTAACTTCGGTAATTTTAAGTTGGTGTGGCGTTTATCCCCCAGAGATTTTAAGCGATTGAGTAAAAACTGCTGTACTTCTTCTAACACGACAGGAACCTCCGTTTTTTGGTCTGGAGGATAAACCTGGCATAATTGAATTTCTGGGGGAAAAAACCTCCTTGGGGCAGAAGGCTTGCCCCTACGGGATCTCAACTGAATTTCGCGCAACCGCATTAAACCCGGTAACAACTCAGCGCCAGCGATTGCATTCGGGCCTCCTGCTAAGGGTAATAACCAGCGATTAAAATGCCATTTTGCCTGCTGGCCACGGGTAGCCCATTTAACTAAGACCACCTCACAAGGAGCTTGTCGAATCAAGGTATCCACCACATCCCCAAAAATACGTCCGTCTTTTCTAGCTCTGCCTTTCCATCCCATCAACAACAGATCCACATGGCGATACTTCACAGTTTCCAGAATCGTTTTGCCGATATCATGGGTTACGCGCACCTGCGTATGTACGCTAATGCCTAACTCTTCCCCCAACTTGTGGGTGTAGTCCGTCCAGCGTCGAAATCGATCTAAATTCACCCGTGCTTGATCCACTGGAGTATGATCGGAGACCACTGCTACTTGTAAACATTCCAACTCATAATTCTGCTCGGCGGCGATCGCCCCTGCCATCTGTAACAATAGGGCCGCTGTGCTATGATTAACCACCGGAACCAAAATCCGCCCCTGACCGGTTGCCGGCCCATGGGTTTGATAAATCACATAAGAAGTCCCCCCTGCCGGGCCCAAAGCTGGCCCCACCCCACTCAACAAATCCGACTCCGCCCGAATAATATCACTGCGGGTAATAATCCCCACTAACCTGCGTCCCTCCGTTACCGGTAGGCGGCTGAGTTTATACCGATTCAGGCAATACACCACCTCACTCAAGGGACAAGAGGGCCGAACACTCACCGGATCGGGAGTCATAATTTCTGCTAAAACCGCATTGCGATCTTGGGGACGTTTTTCTAAATCCCCCTGAGTGACAATACCAACTAACTTACCTTCATGGACTACGGGAAACCCCCGATGATGGGAGCGGGAAAAGGCTTGCACCACCTGATCCAGGGGTAAATGCAGATTCAAGGTTTCCACACGCTGTTGCATCAAATCCTCGGCAATCAACTCATCAAACCCTTCTGGGGTTTTCCGTTGCTCATTTTGGGGTTCCATGCCATTCCAGATCAACAGCCGTTGGTATAGGGAGTTTTTCTCCAACAAACTGGAAATAAAATAGGCTACCACCGATACAATCATCAGGGGTAAAACTAGATTAAAATCTGCTGTGATTTCAAACACGATCACAATACTGGTCATGGGTACTTTGCCCACGGCACTAAAAAAGGCTCCCATCCCTGCTAAGGCGTAGGTATCGGGAGAAAAGCCTAGAGGGATTCCCAGAAGATGGCCGACTAAATAGCCAAGAGCTGCCCCTAATGTTAGGGTGGGCGAAAAAAGTCCTCCTGGTGTGCCTGCACCATAGGCTAAACAGGTGAGTAAAAAATGGACAATAAAGGCGAGAATGACTTCAGAGGCTTGGAGATTGCCAATTAATAGCAGTTCTCGTAAGCCCGCATGGTCATTAAAACTTGGGGGGAGTAGGGCAATACAGAGGCCAGAAATTAGACCCGCTAGGGCCATACGAGCCGGTAGAGTTAGGGGCAGGTGGCGATTGAGGGTGAGGCTGGTAATGATACCTTGGTTAAAGAGTGTACCTAGAAGACCAGCTAAGATACCTAGGATGAGGAAGGCGGGGATTTCTGGGGTAGAGAAATGGGCAACGGAGGCGCTCACTTCCCGATTGAGGTTGAGGTCATTCCCAAAGATACGGGAGACTACTGCACCGATAAAGGAGGCGGCGATCGCCGTTTCTAGGGTTAATTCGGAAACATCATGGAGTAATTCCTCTAACACAAACAACATACCGGCGATCGGGGCATTAAAGCCAGCCGCCAGTCCTGCGGCGGCTCCAGCCGCTACCATCTGCCGCCGATGGTTGGGAGAGGTCGGGAAAATTCGGGCAATTTCCGAAGCTAAGGCAGCTCCAATTTGTACCGTTGGCCCTTGGCGACCCAGGGTGAGTCCAGAGGAAAGGGAGAGCAATCCCGCAATCAGCTTGACTAGAGCCGTGCGCCAACTGAGGGGAACAGGGGTTCCTTCTAAGACGGCTTTGACTTGGGCAATACCGCTACCTTGAGCTTCGGTGGCAAAGGCTTCAATTAAACAGCCGGAAAGAAAGGCAAAGGTCATCCCCACGAGGGGTAAAACAAACCAAGCGGGGAAAATTTGGGTGAGCCAGATGCGCCATCCCCCCAATATGCCGATGCCATTTCTGAGTAATACGGCGCTACAACCAGAGACCAATCCAATCAGACAAGCCTCGGCAATCATGACCCGTCGTTTGGGTAACAGGAGAGGACGCACGGTTCAATTAAAAATTAAAAATTAAAAATTAAAAATCCTTAGAATTATAGCGTTGTGCGCTATAGGGTTTACAAAAACTCGAAAGCAGAAAGCGCTGTATTACCTAGGTCGGTTATCAATTGTCTAGTTTAGTGGTAATGGATAGGCCTTCGACAATCACAGATGGGGTATAACAAGATCCATTCCATTCGCGATCGCCTCCGAGTTCGACCACATTTCGCAGACCGTGATAGATATTTCCTGCCACCATGGTGTCTTTGACTCGACCGATGATTTCTCCGTTGCGAACCCGATAACCCAGATCTACATTAATAGAAAAGTCGCCGGAAATTCCGCCCCCTGAGCCTAAGATTTGATCCACGATCAGGGCATCGGCAAGGGAGGCAATTAAGTCTTGTAGCGTCCGGTTTTGACCGCCGGAGATAATCAGATTATACAGGGAGGGGGTCGGATAACTGCCGAGACTGGGGCGAAACCCGTTACCGGTGGTTCCGGTTCCTAATTGGCGACCGGTGGCGCGATCGCATAGAAAATTCTGCACGACCCCCTTTTCCACAAAGATCAGGGGCTGGGTGGGGGTTCCTTCATCATCAAACGGACAACTATAGGGCCCCATTTGCGGGTCTTGGGAGAGGGTAAGCTGGGATGAGGTCATCTGTTCTCCCCGTTTGTCTGCCCAAGGAGAAGAACCTTCAAACACTTGTTTGCCATTCAGGGCAGCGCTGAGGGTTTCCCAGAGGACATCGGCTGCTTTAGCTGTAAACAGAATCGGTACACGCCCTTGGGGAGCTGCCACATTACGTTCGCAGGCTTTCAGGTGGTCTTGGATTCTGGAGACGATTTCTCCTAAATTTAGGGTATCCCGTTGTACCTGTCCATCACTGATGTTGCAAAAATCATCACTGCGTACCCATTCCACGGCTAGATAGGCACTAAGGGTAGTATCGGTGTAGCTACAATCGAGGCCTTCCGAGTTAAGCAGGCGGGTACTTTCTGCTTCACTATCGAGTTCAGCACTACAGAGAATATCGCTCTGGATTTCTCGCAACTGGGCGATCGCCTCTTCTCCCCAATCTAAAAGTTGCTGAATCTCGATCCAAGATCCTAGATTTGAGTAAACTTTTTTGCCTCCAGGAGTTAACTCCAAATATTCAGATTTTTCTTGCAGGGCAGAAAGGGCGATCGCCTTTTCTACTAATTTTTCTGGGGCAACTGAGCCATGGGAGACAGCTAATCCCGGTTGCCCATTTTTCCATAGGCGCAGAGCCACCCCTTCACTATGGTGAGTGAGAACACTTTTGAGGCGGTTGGCTTCAAAGACAATGGGGGTTGAATGGGATTTAGATAAAAACACCTCTGCCGCTTCTGCCCCATGGCGAGTGGCTAAAGCTAATAATTGCTCGCCATAATCATCCCAAGAGGTTTCATAGGGATCGACACTGGAGGGGGATCGAGATGCGGAAAGTAAACTTTCGGCCAGGCGATCGCCCCTTGAACTGCGATCCTCTCGATCGGTTAACTTTTGATTCCCTGTGCGATCGTTCACGCTCCGTTCCCACCCTCCCTAGGATTCTGGCTTTAGGTTCACTGTACCAAAAAAGGAGTCTATCGCCGCACCCATTCCGTTAGATGTCTGGATCAATACCCAGTTGTGCCAATCGTTGGCGATCGCACTCCCGTTCAGCCCTCTGCTTAAATGATTAATTGTTCTTGCATCAACCAAAATCCAGCAAAAGACTCTGATTGAGGATTAGACTGAATAGCGATAAAATGAATCCCTTGAGAATTCTTTTTCGCCTCTTCAAAATTCTGTCCCTCTTTTAATAATTGATCTGTATTCAAATTAGCTAAAATCCAGCTTTCATTGACTCCGGTTTCCAGCAACAAGCGAGGTTTTTTACTTCTATCTTCTCGATTATCCAGGACTTTGACACAACCCAATTCTAACCCAGACATCCATCCCGCCATGGGAATAGCACGGGGTGAAAACAGGATAATACCGGGAATGGGGGTCGTTTCTGATAAGCCAAATGGACTTAAGGGAAAAGATTCTTGAAACGCAATATCCCATTCTGGCATCTCGGCAAAGGCTTGGACTTCTAGGCTAACCAAAGCCCATTTTTGACCGAGGATGGCATCCGGAAGGGGTTGGGCGATCGCCGATTCATATTGCACAGAAGGGGAAGAAGCGGCCTTAGCATCATAACCAGCTTCTTGGGGATACACTTCCTTTTCTCTTTGCTGTAACCAATGATATAGGGTTAAGGTACGGCGACTGGGAGCCGAGGGAATCGCCAAATCCTTGCAAGCTTTGACAATCATGTTATTCATTTGTCTGCGAAAGAAGCGGATCTTATTAGGGCGCTGATTGGCTTTATCCATCGCCTCTAAAATCGCATCCCTCAATTCTCCTGAGTTGACTTTACTACTCTCACAAAATCGAGAATACCGAAACAAACTGTCTGGGTCAGTGGCGATTGACGATGGAGTTTCACAAATCAGAATTTCCCAAACTTTCTTATTATTTTCATCCAGAATAGGGCGGGAGTAAAAATCGAGTTCCCAAATGATTTTCATTTAATCAGCTAACCGGTAAATTTCCAAATGTAGAGCAGTTTAAAACTTAGAAGAGAGGAAAGATCGAGACCCAACAATCCGCTTTCTTTCCTCCTGGGTCAAATCTGTAGCTTAGGTATCGAGCAGCGATTTCGCCGCCCGTTCTCGACGAGCCGCAGCGCTTGCCATCACCTCCTCCATATTTTCCAACACTTCTCCAGGATAGTTTTCCAAGATGCGGGTAGACAAAGAAATCCGTCCTTTCCCTTCATCAATACTAACGATCATCGCTTTAATCGATTGACCAATGGAAAACTTACTGGAGAGGGAATCAATATAGCTTTGGCTAATTTGCTTAATATGAATGAGTCCTGTTGTATTCCCTAAATCCACGAACAAACCAAAGGGTTTAATATTCGCAATTCGACCTTCCACCAGTTGACCCACTTCTAACTGACTAAAGGTCACCGTTTGGGTTGCCAGTCGCTCAGAAAGTACCAACTTACGAGTGTCTGGATTCACTTCCAGAAAGGCAACCGTTAGGGTTTCTCCCTTGAGAGCGTTCAGATTATTCCGTTGACTCAGATGAGATCGCGGTATAAAACCTCTAAGTCCCATCACATCCACCGTCACACCCCCTTTATTGGTTCCGGTTACCCGAACTTGCAGCGCTTGTTGTTCTTCCTGCTTATCTAAGAGGGTATCCCAAAGGCGTTGGATTTCCAGTTGACGACGGGAGAGCGTCACTTGTCCCTCTTCATTTTGTTCGCGAGTAATGAGAAAGTCTAATTCCTCATTAAGTGGCAGAATGGTAGACAAATCACTGACACTTTCTAAGGCTGCCTCTTCCATGGGTACAAAGGCAGTAGATTTGCCTCCAATTTCAATATAGGCTCCCTCTGGGGAATGGACGGCCACCCGACCGCGTACCACTTGTCCTTTTTGGAAGGTATAGTCATGCTCTTGCAAGGCTTTGGCAAAGTCATCTTGGGAAAAACCAATGGAAGCGGGAGTTTTAGAAGCGGGTTTAGATTCAGGGTTCATAACTAGGATCTGAGAAATTAAGAGGCCTGAAGTTGGGAGTGAAACAGTTCTTTCACTTTAGCCCAGGCATCAGTAGCAGCTTCTGCATTATAACTAGCCCGGCGATCGCAGAAAAAGCCATGATCGGCTCCATCGTATCGGAAAATCTGATAATCCACCTGAGCCTCCCTTAACGCTGCTTCAATTTGCTCAACTTCGACAGCAGGAATACTGACATCCTCATTGCCAAAAAAGCAGTGAAGGGTTCCCTTAATCTCTGGGGTACGAGTAACAGTAGGTGCGCCCCCTCCTGGAGTCAGAGTGGCAATTCCCGCACCATAGAAAGAGGCAGTCGCCTCGATTTCCTCCAAAATAGCGGTTAAATAAACCACATGGCCGCCAAAGCAAAATCCGATCGCCCCAAAACCTCCCGATTTCAAATTGGGTCGGGTTTTCAGATACTCTAAAGTGGCTTGAATATCACTGAGCAGTTCATCAGCTTTGGTTTTGACCTTATATTCCCGGCCAATTTTAATATCTTCTGGAGTATAGCCCGCTTCAAAACCAGGGGCTAGACGCTGATAAATAGCGGGAGCAATGGCAATATAGCCCTCTTTGGCGATGCGATCGGTTACCTCCCGAATGTGTTCATTTACGCCAAAAATCTCCTGTACCACCACCACCCCCGGATGGGGCCCCGGTGTCGTGGGTTCAGCTAGATAGGCATCAATAAGTAAGTCCCCATTGGGCACTTGTACAGGGGTGGATTGGATGGTTAAATCGGTCATAATTGCTGGAAAAATTGAGATTGCGTCTTTCCCATTTTAATGGTGTTCTGATTGTTCCTCTTCTAGCGGTAACAGAAACTTTATGTTCTCTAGAAGTTCAGGAATATGCCCTTGAGCGATCTCCCAGACCTGAGAAAGATCGATTTGTCGGTAGTCATGAACGCACTTACAGCGCTTCGCGCGGTAATGAGGTACAGTCGGAAAAGATCTCCCTAAATCCCCCTTAAAAAGGGGGACTTTTACTGCCCCCTTTTTTAAGGGGGGTTGGGGGGATCGAAATGTACCGCATAGCAGCGAAAACTGCTGTATCACGCATTCCAGCAATTTGTCGCCAAGGGATATGGGGATTATTCTCTCGGAGTTGGGTGGAAAGTTTTTTTTGTAGCTTCTTCAATAATAGTGATACTGTAGAGAACTGCTTTTTGCACTTTCCGGTCAGCTAAGAATGTGGCTTCATCCATGTCTTGAACAAAGTCAATGATATCTTGGGAATTTTGGGCAATATCAAGTAGATAGAATGGATCGCGATTCATAGATCGTTTGATAATGGTTGAGAATTTCTTGGCGGCGAAGCCAATTCCGATCGCATTCAACCGCTTTTTTACTCACAAGATCGACATTTCGGTTGAGTAAGTCTTGCAGTTGATATTCAAGTTCAACAAAGTCTAGCAAGCTAATTTTGCAGTCAGGTTCAAAGCTTACTAGGATATCAATATCGCTCTCAGGACGGAAGTCATCACGAAGGATAGATCCAAACAACGCCAATTCACTAATCTGAGCATTCTGGCAAAATTGCTGGAGTCGATCAGGGGCGATACCTAGATGTTGATACAGGATTTCAATATTCATACACTTCAAGGGTGAATTCGATATCTTTCGTGATAGCCAGGCGCGTCGCCCATTCTCCGACCTTATTCCCTATGACCTAGTACGAAGCACTATATACTAGAGAGCAATGATGTTTTGGGGGTAAATCTGGGGAGATGGTCAAATTTCAGATTCAACCGGATAGTGATATTCCGGCTTCTAATCAGTTATTTAATCAATTACGCTTTGCGATCGCCTCCGGTCAATACCCTCCTGGCTCCCAACTGCCCAGCACCCGTGCCTTAGCCATGCAAACCGGTTTACATCGCAATACCATTAGCAAAGTCTATCGCCAACTGGAAGACACCGGATTAGTGGAAGCTCAAGCTGGCTCAGGAATTTACGTCCGTCAGCAGGGAAAAGGCATTCTGGCTCAGTATAAATCCCAACTCTTGCAAACCTATCCCCAAGCCCAAACCATTGTCCAAAATAGCGTCAATCAGCTCATTCAAGAAGGCTGCTCTCTCCATGAAGCGCGGGAACTCTTCTTAGCCGAAATCGATTGGCGTTTGCGTTGCAGTGCCAGGGTTTTAGTCACCGCTCCCACCAACGATATCGGTGTCGGACAACTGATGATGGAAGAACTACAAGCAGCCCTGCATATTCCCGTACAGTTAGTTCCCTTAGAAGAACTAGATGACCTCTTAAATCATACGCGATCGGCCACCGTCGTCACCAGTCGCTATTTCTTTGGTGATGCCGAAAAAATTGCCGCCCCCAAATCTGCACGAGTCGTTCCTGTAGAAATTTATGACTATGCCCCTGAAGTTGAATTAGTCAAAGGATTACCCAAAGGCACATATTTCGGAGTTGTTAGTCTCTCCCATGGCATTTTACGCGCCGTTGAAGTCATTATTCATAGTTTGCGCGGAGATGATGTATTAGTCATGACTGCTCATCGGGATGACCGCTATAAACTGAGAGCCATGGTCAAAACAGTTCAATATATAGTCAGCGATGTCTCTAGTTATGATGCCGTGAAAGCCGCGCTCCAAGCAGCCAGAGAAGATATTATCCGCCCCCCTCGTTTAATTCAAACTGACAGTTATATCGATCAATCTTCCATTAATCGCCTGAAACGAGAACTGGGTTTAGATTAAGTCTTGAGCCTAATAATTCTGTTACTGCTTCTGCTGGCATAGGTTTAGAGTAAAAATAACCCTGGCCATACTCACAACCCAATTGTTTCAGCAGTTGATGCTGTTCAATTTTTTCAATGCCTTCAGCAACAATATCCATGCCAAGATTATGACCTAAATCAATCACCGCTTTAATAATGGCTCGATATTGGCAGGAAGCTTTAGAGTCTAAATTATTCAGAAAACTGCGGTCAATTTTTAGGGTATGAACTGGGAAACGATATAGATAGCTTAAGGAAGAATAACCTGTCCCAAAATCATCAATGCAGAGTCGAATTTGACGCGCTTTGAGTTGCTGGAAAATGAGATTAGCCACTTTAGAATTATCGATAATTGCACTTTCAGTAATTTCCAATTTGAGATATTTCCCTTCAATCTCCGTTTGCTCCAGAATCCGATCAATTTGTTCAATCAGATCGGCTTGGGCAAATTGTTTCACCGACAAATTCACATTCATGATTAGCGGGTAGCAATGGGGGAATTGAAGATTCCAAAGATGCAATTGTTGACAAGCTTGTTCGAGTACCCAAGTCCCAATGGGTAAAATTAATCCTGTTTCTTCAGCAATGGGAATAAATTCAGCCGGAGAAACAAAACCCCATTCGGGATGAGGCCAGCGCAGGAGAGATTCAAAACCAGTGAGTTGACCACTATTTAAGTCAATAATCGGCTGATAGTAAAGCTCTAATTGTTGCCGGTCAATGGCTCCTCTGAGATCGGTTTCCAGTTTCAGTCGGGTTACAGCTTGAGTATACAGGAGCGTATTATAGACAGCATAACGCCCTTTTCCAGCCGTTTTAGCCTGGTACATTGCTAAGTCTGCATCTCGAAGGATGTCCCCCGGTTGATCGTATCCGATGGTGCTTAAGGTAATACCAATGCTGGTATTGGCAAAGACTTCATGACCCTTGAGGTTAAAGGACTGAGAGAGTTTTTTTAAGACCCGTTGGGCAACTTTGGTAGCATCTTGGAGAGTATGAATATTATCTAAAAAGATCGTAAATTCATCCCCTCCCAGTCGAGCCAGGAGATCGCAGGGACGAAGACAGTTTTCTAGACGACGGGCGATCGCCACTAACAATAAGTCTCCCACCAAATGACCCAGACTATCATTAACTTTCTTAAAGCCATCCAAATCGAGAAACAGCACGGCAAATTGATAATTGGGGTCTTTTTGATGCTGTTCAATGGCCCGTTGTAGGTGTTCGATTAATAGGGCACGGTTGGGAAGATTCGTGAGATGATCGTAAAAAGCGCTATGTTCGAGCAGTTCTTCTGCTTGTTTGCGATCGCTAATATCATTTTGAATGCCAATAAAATGGGTCAGATGACCCTGGATATTAAACACCGGGGAAATATGCAGTTCATTCCAAAACAGTTGGCCATCTTTACGCACATTTTGCACAACAACTCGGCATTCAGTACCTTGCTCAATCGCTTCGCGAATTTGATCCAGAGCCGTTTGATCTCGGTAACTCCCTTGCAGAAAACGGCAGTTACGACCGAGAATCTCTTCTGGAGAATAGCCCGTAATCTCTTCAAAAGCTAGATTGACATAAACCGCCGGATTATCCGATCGCGTCGCATCTGTAATAATAATGCCATTATTACTAGAAGCGATCGCCCGCTCCATCAGATGCAATTGCTCTTGAGCTTGCAAGCGAGTCATCACACTTGTCAGCACATTGGCGATCGTTTGTAAAAAAGACACATCCTCCTGGGTAAAATGGCGACACTCTCTCGTGTAAACACTTAACACCCCAAACGGCCCCTCAGAACCCGGAATCCCGGCAATAATCGTACTGACTCCCGAAACCACCCGATGATTATGCAACAGAGGAGAACCACTAAAGCGCGTTTCAACCCGCAAATCCTCCACAATAATCGGTTTCCCTTGAGATAAGGCATACCCCGCATGACAATTACTGCGAGCGCTCAACGTCGCCTGTCCCACCAATTCAGCTTGCCAACCCACCCCCGCCCTCAGCAACAGGGTCTGATGATTGGGCAACAACTCCAAAATCCCACTACAATCTACCGATAGAGTCTCATTCACCAACTCCACCGCCTTTTCCATCAGAGCATCTAAATTCTGATTCGTTAAAGCCTTCTGACTCAGTTCTGAAACCGCCGCCTGCTGCTGCAAACGCGAGTGCAGTTCAGTTTCTACCTGCTTATGATGGGTCATATCCCGACCCACAGCATAAATTAAACCCTCATCTGCATAAACAACCGCAGTCCAAGAAATCCACCGATAGGAACCCTGGCGGCAACGATAGCGATTTTCTAAAGAAACACTCGATTCTCCTGAAATTAATTGCTCCAACCCTAAGCGAGTTTGTGGTTGGTCTTGGGGATCGATCAATTCCAGAAAATTCTGCTCAAATAATTCTTCTGCGCTATATCCTAATATCCTTTCCCATGCAGGATTAACACTTTTGAGATATCCCTGAAAGTCAATCGTACAAAAGAGTTCTAGGGAGAGGTTAAAAAATCGTTCCTGATGATGTAGCACAGACATCATATGACCCTCTTGCCAACAAAAGTTGTTTGTTTCTAGGGTAGATTTCTGAATTGGCTTAAAATGTTGCTGCACTGCGAAAATCCCTATGGCACTTTTACATGAATCATCAAAAACTGGCAACTCTAGCCGAGTCAACCCTTTTCAGGAGAATATGCCGGTTCTTGATTCAAGCAACAAAAGAGTTGATGTCAATCCAATCCCACCCCAAACTCAATCTGAAGACTATAGGCTTGACTCTGTTGACCTCCTAGCTTTAGGGGTAAGGGTTTCCTGGCGATCCGGGATAGATAAGGAGTATTTACTAATCTCCTCAAACCCATGGGCCCACAACCTTTTTACCTCTTATTCTCCTTTTGAATCTATTATATCAAATGATACACAAATTCCCAAGTTTTTTAAGTTTCTTTGAGTCTAGCTTTGCCATCCGAGTCGGTCGATCCCCACTTAATCATAGATAAAAATCTATTATTAGATCAGATTAAAACATGAGATATACATCTTCAAAAAGCAATGGGATTGCAGATAGTCTGATTAGGGATCAATACATTTCTCTTATTAATCAATATTTTAACGAACTTTCTTATCAACAGACTTGGTTCCCCTTTGTATTTTATATTTTTTACCCTATCCACCTGTAAAATCCTTGTGATAAGAGAGAGACAGCCTCCTTGACTTATAATGAATAAAAAAATGTATAATAGGTAAAAAGAGATCGTAGAACTATTCTTAATTTACCCTAAAATAACCGTCTTTTAATGTTTGGTTTACCTTTTCTTAACCAAAAAATTACCATAAAAGGTTAACCTGCAATCAACATCTTCTCGTACACTGAAGATCGGCCTAATCTCGAACTTGTATATCCTATGTTTTCTCTTTCTAACTTCAAGCGTAACAGCATTTCCCTGTCGATCGCAGCTCTAACTGCCCTAGCCTTATCCTCCTGTGCTGGTGGTGGAGACAACACCGCTCAAGTGGAAAGCACCACTACAGGTGAAGCCAACACAGAAGAAGCAGCCGCTCCCACAGAAGCAGCCTCTCCCAAATCAACCAGCAAACTCGCCCTAGCCAACAACACCAGTTTAACTGGGGCTGGAGCCTCCTTTCCTGCTCCCCTTTACCAACGCTGGTTCGTAGACTTCAGCAATGCCACCCCCAATTTACAAGTGGACTATCAGTCCGTTGGCAGTGGAGCTGGGGTAGAACGATTTATGCAAAACCTGGTTAACTTCGGAGCCAGTGACGTAGCCATGTCCGATGAAGAAATCTCCAAAGTGACCAAAGGAGTATTAATGCTCCCCATGACTGCGGGGAGTATAGTAATGGCTTATAACCTTCCTGGTGTCGAACAACTGAACCTAACCCAAGAAGCCTTGATCGATATTCTTTTGGGGAAAATCACCAAATGGAATGACCCCAAAATTGCCGCAGCCAACCCTGATGCCACCCTTCCCGATACCAACATCACCGTCGTTTATCGTTCGGATGGTAGCGGAACCACCGGAGTATTCACCAAAAACCTCAGCGCTATGAGCGAAGAGTGGAAAACCCAAGTGGGTGAAGGCAAAACCGTAGAATGGCCTGTAGGCATTGGGGGAGCCAAAAATGATGGCGTAGCCGCCCAAATTCGCCAAACCGAAGGAGCCATTGGTTACCTAGAAGAAGGGTTTGCCAAAAGCGCCGGTCTGAGCATGGCAGCTCTGGAAAACAAAGCGGGTAAATTTATCTATCCCACGGCTGAAGCTGCTTCTCAATCCCTAGCCGCCGTTGAATTACCAGAAAACCTGCGGGAGTTTGTGACCAACCCTGACGGAGAAGAATCCTATCCCATTGTCAGCTACAGTTGGCTACTAGCTTATAAGCAATACGACGATCCCGAAATTGCTAAGTCTTTGGAAGCCATGATTGAGTATGGTCTCAATGAAGGACAATCCGTTAGCTCAGAGTTGGGTTATATTCCCTTACCCGATAAGGTGCGCGAAAAGGTGGCCATGGCGGCTGATGCCATTAGCCCAGATTACACCATCGAAGTGAAATAGACTCTTAAACGTCTTCATGCTTCTGGGAGCAAGGGAGACCTTGCTCCTCAACCCCACTCTACAGTTATGGTTTAGTCTTGATCTTATGGTTTCTATTGCAAAAACTGAATCGGGGCGATCGCGCTCTGGCCTAGAAAAAAACCTAGACCGAAGCTTTATCGGTCTCACCTTGATTTTTGCCCTCTCCATTGCCCTGATCCTAATCATCATTACCCTCACGGTGGGTTGGCGTGCTATTCCAGCCATACAAAAATTTAATGTGGGCTTTCTCTTCCAGAGCGCCTGGAACCCAGTGGAAGATCGATATGGCGTTTGGCCCATGATCTATGGAACCATGATGAGTTCCGCCATTGCCCTATCAATCGCTGTCCCCCTAGGTCTGGGAACCGCCGTTTTCCTCAGTGAAGACTTTATTCCCGTCAATATCCGCACCATTCTCGTCTTTCTCGTGGAACTGCTGGCCGCTATTCCCAGCGTGGTTTATGGCTTATGGGGAATTTTCGTCCTCATTCCCCTGCTTAAACCCATAGGTGACTTTCTCCATGACAACTTAGGCTGGCTCCCCTTATTTAACACCCCTCTGGCAGGGCCAGGCATGTTACCGGCTGGCCTCGTCCTCTCGATTATGATTTTACCGATTATTACAGCGATCGCCCGCGACTCCCTCGCCAGCCTGCCCCCAGACCTGCGTCAAGCCTCCCTTGGTCTCGGTGCAACCCGATGGGTGACCATTTTTCGGGTACTCCTCCCTGCCGCCTTCTCCGGCATTGTCGGCGGCATCATGTTAGCCCTCGGTCGAGCCATGGGAGAAACCATGGCCGCCACCATGCTCATCGGCAACTCCAACCAAATGAACCTCTCAATTTTAGCCCCCGGCAATACCATTGCCTCCCTAATGGCCAACCAATTCCCCGAAGCCTCCGGACTCCAGGTTTCTGCCCTCATGTATGCCGGTTTAATTCTGATGATTCTCACCCTAGTCGTCAACGTACTAGCTGAATGGATCGTTAATCAAGTCAAAGCCAAATATGAGTAATGGGTAATGAGTAATGAGTAATGAGTAATTGGTAATGAGTAATTGGTAATATTCCCCCATTCCCCCACTCCCCCACGAACCCATTCCCCCATTCCCCCACGAACCCATTCCCTGACATCATGAACCCTTCCACAGAATCTCAGTCCCTCGCCCAAAGCCTAATCCGAGATAATCGCCGCCCCAGAGCCATCTTTGACACCGTAATGACGACCCTTTCGGGGATTTGTATTGGACTAACCATCTTGCCCCTATTTGCGGTCTTAACTTATGTGATGATTAAAGGTGGATCGCGTCTGAGTTTAGCCCTATTCACCCAACTTCCCCCAGCCGCAGGACAAACGGGAGGAGGAATTGCTAACGCCATCCTCGGAACCTTTATCACCGTTGGCATTGCCAGCGTCATTGCCGTCCCCATTGGCGTATTAGCAGCAGTTTATCTGTCTGAATTTAGCTCTAGTAGCCAACTTGCCCGCGAAGTCGCTCGCTGGATTCGCTTTGCCACTAATGTCCTTAGTGGTGTCCCTTCCATTATTGCTGGGGTCTTTGCTTATAGTTTAGTCGTTTTAAGCACAGGAACCTTTTCTGCCTTAGCCGGAGGAGCCGCCCTATCTGTGTTGATGCTCCCCACCATCATTCGTACCACCGATGAAGCCTTGCAAATTGTGCCCCAAGACATTCGTTGGGCCTCCGTTGGAGTGGGAGCATCCAATTATCAAACCGTTCTCAAAGTGGTTTTACCGGCAGCGCTCCCGCCCATTTTGACTGGAGTTACCCTAGCAGTAGCTCGTGCTTCTGGAGAAACGGCTCCCCTTCTGTTTACAGCCCTCAATTCCAATTTTTGGCCCAGAGGATTAATGGCTCCTACTCCTTCCTTAGCCGTCCTGGTTTACAACTTTGCCAGTAGTTTCGATCTTAAGCTTCAGGAATTAGCTTGGGCAGCTTCTTTAGTCTTAGTCTTTTTGGTTCTCATAAGTAGCATTATTGCCAGACTAGCCACCCGTCAAAGTCAGTTTTAATCGTCGATCAATTCATCCAAGAATAGAGGAAATATCATGTCCAACTCAGATGCAAATATTGTCAACAAAACCGAAACGGTCTTAAGAACCGATAATGTAAGTATTTTTTATGGGGATTTTAAGGCGGTTCGGGATGTATCTCTGGAAATCCCCAAAAATCGAGTCACGGCATTTATTGGCCCATCGGGATGTGGGAAAAGTACAATTTTAAGATGTTTTAATCGCCTGAACGATCTGATCCCCATTTTTAAGTTAGAGGGGCAAATTTTATACCACGATCAAAGCTTATATGAAAGCAATATTGACGCAGTAGAAGTGCGCCGCAGGATTGGGATGGTGTTTCAAAAACCTAACCCTTTCCCCAAGTCTATTTATGACAATATTGCCTATGGAGTGCGGATTAATGGGTTAGCAAAAACCAAGGCAGATATTGAGGAAATTGTGGAGCGATCGCTCCGTCAAGCTGCCCTGTGGGATGAAGTCAAAGATAAAATGCATCAGAGTGGATTTGCCCTCTCTGGAGGACAACAACAGCGCCTATGTATTGCTCGTACAGTGGCTATTAACCCGGATGTGGTGTTAATGGATGAACCCTGCGCTTCCCTCGATCCCATCTCTACCCTGAAAGTGGAAGAGCTGATCCATGAGCTGAAGGAAAATTACACCATTGTGATTGTCACCCACAATATGCAACAGGCTTCCCGTGTCTCCGATATGACAGCATTTTTCAATGCGAAGGCGATCGAAGGGGGTAAACGGTTCGGGTATTTAGTCGAGTATGACAACACAGAAGATATTTTCCAAAATCCCCAAGAAGAAGCCACTCAGCAGTATGTCAGTGGACGATTCGGTTAAGACTAATCATCACCCAACGATCGCCAATGTCCCCATTCACGATAGGATCGTTTGACGAGTAAATCTCAATAATGCAGGTTTTGATGATCCTTATGAAGCGATTTTTTGCCAGATTGCTACCCTTGATTTTGGTGGCGGTCATGGGTTTGGTTGGCTGTTCCAATACCCCTTCCTTGATTACAGGCAACTATTCTCAAGATACCTTGAATATGGTTGATAGCCTTCGCACAGCCATTCAACTTCCCGAAGATGCTCCCAATAAGGCTGAAGCTCAAGCCGAGGCTAGGGAATTGATTAATCAATATGCCTCTCGATATCGTCGGGATAAGTCAGTGTCTACGTTAACATCGTTCACGACCATCCGCACAGCCCTGAATAGCTTGGCAGGCCATTATAGTTCCTATCCTAATCGTCCGGTTCCAGAGAAGCTGAAAAATCGGATAGACCAGGAATTGCGCCAAGTAGAAGCAGCGCTTAAACGGGGAGCCTAGTTGCCCAGTCTCAAGAGTTATGAGGTGGGCCAAGCCCACCCCTCCATTGGTCTAGGTTAAGGCTGGGGTTAAATTGAGGTGGGATTCGCTTTGCAAAAGTCCCGTTAATAAGGAGGCCGGATGCTCTGGATAAGGCCAAGCAAAGGCATGGCGGAATGAGGCATCTTGACAGGCTTGCAGTTGCTCAAAGTCGATGATGTCTAGGGTAAGTAGATTTTCGTATTCAAAGGGCAGACGCATGTTATGGAGTCCGGCGTTATCGGTACAGATGGCAATGTCTACCCCAGCATCAAAACAGCGATCGAAGACGATTTTTAGTTCGTGTAAGTCTTCTAGAGTGCCGGTTTTCAGGTAGGTAGTGGGACAGACTTCTAGACATTGCCCTTGCGCCGCCAGTTGGGGCAAGAGGTGGGGATAGTGGAGGGGAATTTGAATCCCATGGCCGATACGCATCAGGTAGGGAAGCAGTTCCGGATAACATCCATCACGGGTTTCATAGAGGTGTCCGGTAGTTTTGAGACCCAAAGATCGGGCATATTCATAGAGTTGAATCAATTCTGGGAGGCGATCGCCATAATGGGCATCTCCACCCGCGATATCAATCCCACAGACATATTCAGGCATTTGGGCCGCCAGTTCGACAATCGCCCGGTTCACCTCATAGGGTAGACGGGAATGGGTACAGAGAATCTGGCTGGTAATAATACTATAGTTATGATTTTGGCTTGCCCGACCCACGGCTTCCACAATCGCTGCCATGCGATCAATGCGATCGCTCTGGCTATACTCCTCTGGAGTCCGCAGGTAAGGCGTATATCGCAATTCCAAATAAGCTAAATTTTCAAACACATAGGCCCCACGAATCAATCGATAAATAAAATAGGGCAAAGTGTCTAAGGTTTGCGTTTTCTCCACTAGGGTATGGAGTTCTAAATATTCATCTAAAGTTGTCCGAGGACGAGTATAGAAGTCTTCAAACTCAGCATACTCAGGAAACTGCTCAGACCATTCTGAGCCGCTACGGTGAAAGTAGCGCCAGAGAATGCGAGGGACGACCGAACCGCCTAAGTGTCGGTGGAGTTCAGCATAGAGAGCCACAAGAAGAACCTCTTAATATCTGCGATCGATAGGCTAGAAAAACCGTTCACCTCCTATGGTAATGTTCAAAATCCAGTTCAGCACCCTTCAGGACTTATTTCTTGTATATCCCGATCGTTAAGAAGCTTTTTCAATGCGCGTTAAGCGGGCCCCTAATTGTTGCAACTTGACTTCAAGCTGTTCATAGCCCCGGTCTAGATGTTGCAGATCTTGAATAATAGTCGTTCCTTCGGCAGCTAATCCAGCGATGACTAAAGCGGCTGAAGCTCGTAAATCCGTGGCTAATACCGGCGCACCCGATAAGAGGGGCACACCTTTAACAACAGCAATATTACCCTTGACGCGGATATTAGCTCCCATACGCTGCAATTCGGCCACATGGCGCAGGCGATTTTCAAACACCGTTTCAGTCACCATGCTGTTACCTTCGGCGACAGTCAGCAACGCCATAAACTGGGCTTGCATATCCGTGGGAAAACCAGGATAGGGCAGAGTTTCGATATCCGTGGCTACAATGCGTTCAGCCGGAATCAGGCGTAATTGTCGCTCGGCTTCTTTAATCACTTTAGCTCCGGTTTCTTCTAACTTCGCGATCGCCGGAATCAAGTGAGAAGCAATGACATTATTGAGCAGCAGTTCAGATTGGGTAATGGCAGCCGCAACCAAGAAAGTACCGGCTTCAATGCGATCGGGAATCACTTCATAATCGGTACTATGGAGTTGGGATACCCCTTCAATCCAAATGGTTTTTGTACCCGCCCCTTTAATGCGAGCGCCCATGGAACGGCAGAAGTTGGCTAAATCGATCACTTCCGGTTCTTGGGCGGCATTTTCAATACAGGTTTCTCCCTCAGCCAAAGTAGCCGCCATCATCAGGGTTTCCGTGGCTCCTACACTGGGATAATCCAGATAGATTTTGGCTCCCTTGAGTTTACCCTGGGGAGCATAGGCATTGACGACCCCATGTTCAATTTGCACATGGGCCCCCATCGCTTGCAGTCCCCGCACATGGAGGTCTACAGGACGAGCGCCGATCGCACAGCCTCCCGGTAAGGGCACTTGGGCCGTACCCAAACGGGCGAGCAAGGGGCCAATGATAAAGAAACTAGCCCGCAGTTGGCTGACCACTTCATAGGGGGCTTGCCCTTGGCTAATATGGGTAGCCTCCAATTCTAGGGTGTCCCCGTGGCGTTCAAGCTTAATCCCCAATGATTGTAAAATTTGGCCCATGCGGGTGACATCGACCAAGTTCGGTACATTGCGTAATCGGCAAGTTTGGGAGCAAAGGATCACCCCGGCTAGAATGGCTAAGGCCGAGTTTTTCGCCCCACTGATTTGCACTTGGCCGCTTAAACGAGATTTCCCTTCAATCTGAAGCAGGGAATGGCTTTGTGTCACTTCTGTCGTGACATTAGTTGAAATTACGGTATTAATTGCCCTATCCTCCAAAATTTAAGTAATTCTTACCATCAGTTGCGAAGTTGGTTTTGATTGTACCGGAAAGTTTTCTAGGACGCTAATCCAATCTCCGGATCTCTTATGAGTTTTGGGAAGCACGACTTTCTAACCAGAGGGGAACAACAATCCAAGCGATGAGGAGAACTAGGGCAAGGATGGCAAATTGTCCCACCCAAGCGATCAGTTGTTCTAGGGCGATAACACGGCCAACAAAGAAGGATAAACTCACCATCACGGTAGCCCAAAGGCTGGCTCCGGCCACATTACACAGGAGAAATTTAGGATAGGGCATTTCCACGATCCCGGCGATCGGGCCGGCAAAGATCCGCAGCAGAGCGACGAAGCGACCGAGAAAGACAGCACGAGCGGCATTTTGCTGAAATTGGGTTTTAGCGTTTTCAAGTTGATGTTCAGCCACCCGAAAGAATTGACCCACTTTCAGGAGTAGGGGCCATCCTCCGGTTCTACCGATCCAATATCCACAACTATCACCAATGACGGCTCCGGCGATCGCACTGATGAGAACTCGCCAATAGACCATTTCCCCGCTCCCGGCTAGAAATCCACCCACGAGGGTAATGGTTTCACCCGGTAGGGGCAGGCCGGTATTTTCGAGCATAATACCGAGAAAAATCGTCCAGTATCCGTATTGACTGGCTAGGGATTGAATCGTATCGAGGGAGAGAAATTCTAAGGACATGCAAACCGTTGGGGGAGAAGGGAACGTATTTGTTACGTTGCTAGATTGAGCTTTCTCTGATCTTGGCGTGGAATCGGGGTACTGTCAATCTCCACTGGGGATCGAGGCTTCGGGAAAGTTTGAGCGAGGGAGTGAAGTTTTAAAAAAGTGTAGTTTTTGGGGCTGACAATTCTCAATTTTCACGCTTATATTAAGAAGGTCTAAAGGAGCGATCGCTAGAGTAAGATTGCTTAAGCTAGAGTTCGGTCGTCTTGCCGGACTCTTTTGGCTTTAGATCTTGGATCAATCAACGATTTTCATCTCCTAGGGACTTATCAAAAGGATAACTACAATGACAAATAGAGTAATGGGTCAGTTTGCGGTTCTTCACCCTCAAGGGCGTTTCGATCGCCAGGGTGGGGAACAAATTGCTCGCCAGATTGAGGCGATGGCTTCTGAGACTTCTGTCCTGTGTTTAGATTTGGCTGGAGTCGATTTCATGGACAGTGCCGGACTCGGTAAGCTCGTCTCTGGACTCAAAGCCGCCCGTCAGCAGGGTTGTCGCCTGGTTCTCTGTCATATTCCTGGACAGGTGAAACTGATTTTGGATATTGCCCGACTAGAGGGGGTTTTTGAAGTTTATTCTTCCTACGAAGAAGCATTAGAGGTGTTTCAAGCCGATAAATTAATGGCTGCTTGAAGCAATGGGTTTAATTTGTAGGTCAATGAGGGGGATTCCGATTTGGCAATACCAGTAACTGGTGAGTAAGTCTGGCTCCTGAACTCCTAAACTGGCTAAGACTGGGGTATCGGGAAAGGGAATGAGGCGATCAAAGCAGGGATCGGATATTCCCCCAAACTGAAGCAAATAAACGCCAGGAATAGCCCGAATATGGCGCAACAGTTGATAACCCAGTTGGTAGAGGGTTTGACGGGTTTGATCGCCTAAATGTAGGGGTTGATGATAGCTGGAGTTCCTGTTTTCAATGGCTTCACCATAAACAGGCCCTTTCGTTGTCAGCATAATCGGTAGCCAATGCTCTCCTTCGCCAGTCGCATATCCCCAGGTGGTAACGGTTTGCCGTAGGGAGTCTAGCGATCGACAATATTGGTAAGTTTTTTGACCTTGAAAAGGGAGCCAATCTGGAATATTGAGGGTTAGGGGACAGAAAAGAATCCCCTCTGAAGTTTTGAGAGTCTTAATCGATTGAATCGTGGCCTTCAGATCGGGGGAGATTCCCTGAATTATTTGTAGCAATTGTAAAGGCAAAGGGGCGGAGCGATCGCCATCAGACTCGACAACGATCTGTACAGAGGAATGGGACATGATCGGAAATTATGTTTGGCCAGAAGTTATGGGAAAATTGGGTAAATCAATGCGGGAAGGGTTACGGGTTCGCATGGCTAACCGATAGCTGACGCTTTGCAGTTCAGCATGAAGTTGGCGATTTTCCCGTTGCAGCATCGCCACTTTTTCCCGGATGGGTTCCATGCGTTCGGCGAATTTTTGCCGATACAGATGGGGAAGTTCTTGTACGACTTGTTCGAGCATTCCAGAGCGATCGCTTAATTCTTGCACAGACTGGCGCAGTTGATAGATTTCACTATCTCGCTCTTGAATTTGTTCTTGATAGAACTGTACCTGCTCCTCCACCTTTTGCAGTTGTGCTTGGAGCAATCGCATATTTTCCCCTTGATCTCCTGACTGGGTTTGAGCCGGGATAAAAGAGGCATTCCCTTTCACTAACCGAAACAGCTCTTGAGACAACTGTTGCACCAATTGGTCTCTTAAAGTTAACTCTTCCCGCAAGCGCGTCATTTCCGCTTGAAATTCCTGAAGGCTCTCCGAGTCAGAAGAATGGGTCATTTTAGGTCTCCTTGGGATAATAGGGAATAGGGAATAGATTAGCTCTTAAGGGGAGTTCCTCGGTATAAAGATTCTAAGGATTTGACCGGTTCAGAATCTCGTGCTTCCTCATACAAGGCTAGATCGAACCAAAAGGTTGTTCCCACTCCCACTTCACTGACCAATTGTACACAACTATTATGTTTGTCAATAATATTGCGGACAATAGATAATCCCAGTCCCGTTCCTTCTAAGGTATGCACCCGGTTTTCCACCCGATAGAAGCGGTCAAAAATGGCAGCTTGGTCTTCTGGATCGATCCCAATTCCCGTATCCGATACTTCGATGCGGACGACCTTCTTATTACTCGGAGGACAATAAGAGCGAATTATTACTTTACCTTTTGATTCTGTAAATTTGAGGGAATTTCCCACCAAGTTAGTCAATACTTGCAGGAGCAGATCGTAATGGCCCAAAATTTTCGGTAAATCCGTTTCAATCTCTTGGCGCAGTTCAATCCCTTTATCTTTGGCATTGAGTTGATAGGTACGGAGGGTTTGCTCTATCAGTTGTCCCACATACACCGCATCAAGGTGATAGATACGGCTGGATTCTAGCCGGGATAAATCTAATACATCATTGACCAAGCGAGTGAGGCGATCGGTTTCATGATTAGCGGTTTCTAGAAAATCGCGCCGCTCGACTTCACTGAGTTCTTCCCCATATTCATAGAGAGTTTCAATAAATCCTTTAATATTAAATAAAGGAGTTCTTAGTTCATGGGATACATTACTAATAAATTGGCTTTTAGCTTCATTAAGTTCCACTTCACGGGTAATATCTTGAACGGTCATGGCAATGCCTTTCAAGTTGCCAATATTAGCATTCTCTAAATTAGGTTTAATATTATGCTCATATAAGACGCATTCTTGGGCTAGGGGGCGTTCGGGAACCACACAAGTATCATTCTCATCATGCAGGCAGTCTTGACATAAGGCGGCTTCTCCCGTGGCGCGATGGGATAAAACGGTGGTTAAAAGAATTCTTACAGTGCGTTTAACTGGTTCAGTTACAGTAATGCGAAATTCATTGACAGAAGCACCATCACCAGGGAAAAAATTACCTTGAATAATTTCATAAAGGGGGCGAGTGAGTTTAACTTGTATGGGGGGAGGGACATAGCGTAAAACATTTTTACCGACTACAGATTCTCCTTCCCAATCAAACATGCGGCGAGCGTTGGGATTGACTAAGATAATATTCAGTTCAGTATCTAATAAGATTGCGCCATCGGCAATGGTGGAAACTAAGGTTTCTAGTTTGGCTTTTTCGGCGGTTAACTCTTCAATATTTTGTTCTTCATAGCTCTCTAACCGTTCGGCCATCTCATTAAAACTACAAATGAGTTCCCCCAATTCTCCGCTTAAGGGTAAATTAATTCTCTGCTTAAAATTACCGGCGGCAATACTTTTAACTCCAGATAAGAGTTCTTTAATGGGTTGGGTGATGGCGAGAGCATTGAAGACTCCACCTAAAATAACCATTGACCAAATGGAGACAAAGACGGCTAAGGTCACATCGCGGGTGAGGTTGGAGGAGGTGACTACTGTGGGATTAGGATTGATACCGATCGCCAATACCCCTAGATATTCATTTTTATGGATCAGGGGAACGAAGACATCGGTGACTTCTCCATCAGGGGTTTGATGTTGGCGCACCAGAGGAATTTGGGAGGAGATGAGATAATTCTCTGGGAGCTGAATGCGCCGTTCAATGCTCAGGGAGGTTTGTACTTCTGAGTCCCAAAAGGGGAGGCCAAAGAAGAGCTTACCGTCTCTGTCTGCATAGAGGAGATAGCGGATATTGGAGGTGCTGTTATAGAAGCGCTGGGAAAACCTGGCTACTTCCGTTAGGTTGTTTTCGGCGACTAGGGGGGTGACATTGGAGGCCAGTAGGAGTCCGAGGTCTTGGCCAAAGCGGGTATCATGGAGGCGAGCGTCGAGTTGAATGGTGTTGACGGCCCAGAAGGTGAGACTGCTCATGATCAGGGATACCGCTAGGGTGGCCGCTGCCATGAGTCGGGTTTGCAGGGTGAATTCTGACCACCAATGGGCGATCGCTCCTTTAAGATTTTTCAGTAAAGTCACCATGATACCGATGCATTGTTCTGAAGGCCTACAGTTGTTTGCTGTGTTTCTATTATGGGTTACTGGCTCAGTTTTTGCCGCACCCGATAGCCGATATCTCGACGGGTGTATAAACCCTGAAAGTGAATGGAGGCGATCGCCTGATAGACTTTTTCAAAGGCTAGATCGTGGGTTGCTGCTACCGCAGTGACTCCCAAAACTCGGCCGCCACTGGTCACGGGACGATTATCCTTTAAGCTAGTGCCCGCTTCAAACACGATCGCCCCTTGAGCTTCGGCCACTTCTATTCCGGTAATGGGAAATCCGGTTTCAAAGTCACCGGGATATCCCTCAGAGGCCGCCACCACACAAGCACAGGCTCCCGGTTTCCAGGTAATTTCTTGTTGGGCTAATTCTCCTTTGGCTGTAGCTAAAAGGAGGTTTTCTAGGGGAGTTTCTAACAGGGGGAGTATGGCTTGAATTTCTGGATCGCCAAACCGACAGTTAAATTCGATCACTTTCGGATCGCCTTCTGGGGTAATCATCAGGCCAGCATACAATACGCCCCGGTAGGTAATGCCCCGTTTTTTGAGGGTTTTAATCGTGGGGATGAGAATCTCTTGGTTAATGCGAGCGCTTAATTCTGGGGTTACCAGAGGAGCCGGAGCATAGGCCCCCATGCCTCCCGTATTGGGCCCGGTGTCCCCTGGGCCGATGCGTTTGTGGTCTTGGGCGCTGATTAGGGGGCGGATGGTTTCGCCGTCGGTGAGGGCTAAAATTGAGGCTTCTTGACCGGTGAGATAGGTCTCGATCACTACGGTTTGACCGGCTGCACCAAATTTACCTGAAAAGGCATCGGCGATCGCCTGTTCTGCTTCTGCTAAGTCCATGGCTACAGTCACCCCTTTACCCGAAGCTAGACCATCGGCTTTAATGACAATGGGCGCTCCCTGGTTTTGTACATAGGCGCGGGCGGCTTTAGCTTCCGTAAACACGGCACAGGCGGCTGTAGGAATCGATGCTTCCGTCATCAAGGCTTTTGCCCAGGCTTTACTCGCTTCAATTTGCGCTCCTGCTTGGCTGGGGCCAAATACCGTGAGGTTGTGGCGTTGGAGGACATCCGTAATCCCCAGGGCGAGGGGGGATTCTGGGCCCACGATAATCAGATCGATGGCATGGGTTTTAGCATAGTCGGCGATCGCCTCAAACTGATCAACCTGGTCAATCTTCAGGGGTAGATTTTCGCAGCCCTTTAACCGTGCCGTTCCCCCATTCCCAGGAATACAGACCACCTGTTGCACTTGAGAAGATTGTAAGAGGGTTTTGGCGATCGCATGTTCTCGCCCTCCACTACCAATAACAATAATTTTCACGTTCCGTTCTTCAATCACACTCACCGATCTGATTGTAATATGCAATCTCCACCAGAAGCCGGATTGCTCAGAAACTCGGTTTCCCAGCAGACCAGATACCAGGCTCTAATTCTCCTGGCTAAACTGGGCTAACAACTCCTCACGATCGGCTTGCATACAGATAGGAATCAACTCTTCTAGAGACCATGCCATCATCCTGTCTATCATTGCCAGTAACGCCTCATCCAAGGAACCAAACCTTGTTCTTAATAGCATTTCGATGGTCACTCGTTTAGCCTGCTGAACCCCTTGTTCAACGCCTTCTTGTATCCCTTGTTGGATACCTTCCTGAATCGTATCTTCTCGCCATTTTAAGTAAGCCGGTGATAACTCCATAAGTAACTCCTGGTCTTCTGGATTGAAATCTATTTTAGCTTGTACGTTAATTCGCCATACTCCAATCAGTTCTAGAATATTACGCCGTTGCGGATCATCTTCTGGCAACTCTAGCACTTGTTGAATGGCTCTTCTCTGGGTTCCCCCTTTTCCCAACAGTCTTAACCAGAGGGTTTCTGGGATTTCCGGCAGTTGGTTAATGGCAATAATCCCTGTTTGGTTAATCTCCGCGAGTTGATAAACTCCTGCATACTCGCACTCTTGATCGGCTCTAGCTCCCAACTCGTCTAAGAGTTTCTTGGATGCGGTTGGGGTTAAAATCCATAATTGAGGTAATTGTTGTTCATCCAGAATCCCCTCTTCCCGTCTGGCTTGACGCTCTAGCTCGGTGTGAACATAAAAGAGTTTGAGTATACAGTTGCGGATTTCTGACCGACTCGGACAATTGCGATAGGGTTCTAATAGACAAGGCTTAGAAGCGATTTGAGCCAGTAAACCGAGGGCAGGTGCATCAGTTGGAGGCTCTGGAGAGGGATCGAAAAAGAGGTCAATTTGTAGGGTTTCTCCTGGAACTTCCCGGCTAATTTCGACGGTTCCTAGGGGTTCGAGCAGTTCTTTCAGGTAGGCTTTGGCGAATTGATCGTGAGGTTGCCGAGTCATTTTAATTAAACGTTAATAATTAACAATGGATAATGATGGTCAATAAAGGGGTTATGAGTAAAACAGAAGCAATTTTATCTCAACTACCGGGGGATGTGCTGGGAAGCTTGCGAAAGGCGGATGAACTTTGGTCGAGTTTGCGTTCTGCGAGTATACCGATTCCCGAAGTGATTACAGTAGCCGATCCGGGGACTTCTAAGGATGAACCCCTAGATACGGATGTGGTCATCTGTGGGGGGACTTTGGGGATTATGATGGCCTGTGCTTTGCAGTTGCGCGGCATCGGGGTAACGGTGGTAGAGCGGGGAATTTTGCGCGGTAGGGTGCAGGAGTGGAATATTTCCCGGCGGGAATTGGGGGTGTTGGTGGAGTTGGGGTTGTTGACTGAGGAGCAGTTAGAGGAGGCGATCGCCACCGAGTATAACCCAGCCCGGATTAGTTTTCCCGGTATCCGCGATATTTGGGTTAGAGATATCCTCAATATTGGCATCGATCCGGTGTTTCTGTTGGAGTGTCTCAAGCAGCGTTTTTTGGATGCAGGAGGAACCCTGTTAGAGCAAACGCCATTTGCAGGAGCGACAATTTACGGCGATCGTATTATCCTCAAAGTGGGAAATCAAAACATTAACGCCCGCTTACTCCTCGATGCCATGGGGCATTTTTCCCCCATCAGCCAACAAGCAAGAGCGGGCGCTCAACCCGATGCCGTCTGTTTAGTCGTCGGTAGCGTCGCCCAAGGATACCCCAAAAATGACACGGGCGATCTGTTTGTCTCCTTCACCCCCCCCATACATCACTGTCAATATTTCTGGGAAGCCTTCCCCGCCAAAGATGGACGCACCACCTATTTATTCACCTATTTAGATGCCCATCCTCACCGATTTAGCCTCGAATTTTTCTATGAAGAATACTTGCGCTTACTGCCCGAATATCAACAGATTTCCCTCGATTGCCTCACCTTTCAACGCGCCCTATTCGGCTTTTTTCCCTGTTATCAAAACAGTCCCCTCAAACTCCCCTTTGACCGCATTTTAGCCATTGGCGATAGTAGTGGCAGCCAGTCTCCTCTCAGTTTTGGCGGCTTTGGAGCCATGATCCGCCACTTAAAGCGCTTAACCTTGGGCATTGAAGAAGCCTTAACCCTCGATACTCTCAAACAAAAACAATTATCCCTCCTCCAACCTTATCAACCCAGTTTATCCGTCACTTGGCTCTTCCAGCGCTCCATGAGTTTAAGCATGGAAAGTAAAGAGTTTCTCGTACCTCCCAATGACTTACTCCGGGGCGTTTTCACCCTTATGGAAGAAGCCGGGGATGATGTTTTACATCCTTTTCTGCAAGATGTGGTGCAGTTTCCCGGCTTAACCCAAACCTTGCTTAAAACCTGGATTCAACAACCTATTTCTGTGCTAAAGATTATTCCCCAAGTGGGCTTACCCACCCTGATTAACTGGATGATTCATTATCAGAATTTAGGCGCTTATACCCTATTGGATATATTGAGTAATTCCTTAGAACCCTATCTAAAATTCCTCTCTCCAGAGCAACGCTATACTTATCACCGTTGGCGAGAGGGTTGGCATTATGGCTCAGGACGGGATTATCAGTCATAAGTCTTGAGTCATGATTCATTGATAGAGTTCGATCGCCATTTGAGAGAGAATCGGCAATGCTCGCAGCGCTCCCTCAATCAGATTCATGGCTTTGAGGGGATGTTTGAGTAGTTCTAGGGTGAGGGGAATGGGATCGAGTTGACCTTGGCTATTCAGAGTAGCATTGAGATTGGGCAGATCTTGATTATGGCGATCGCCAATCACCCGCACCATCCCAACTGGAAGATCTAGGCTTTGTAAGGTTTTTAAGATCCCAAATCCTTCCATATCGACAACAGCAGCATTGTAGGTTTGACCGAGGTTTTGTTTTTCACTGGCTTGAGTAATAATATAAGGGCTGGTTAAGGCTCTGATCGGTGGGGTATGGGGGGTCAGTCGAAGCTTGAGAAACTCGGTTAAGGAGCGATTGCACTCTAGAGTCTCTCCCAGAGCCAGATGACAACACTGTTGATAGACTACGCGATCGCCCACTGAGTAGTCAGGGGACAAACTTCCGGCTAATCCCAATACCAGAATTTTGGGGCGATAATGCTCCGCATCGCTAACGTGATCGGGTAAAATTTCTCTCATCCACTGTAAACAAAACCCCGTAACCGGTTCCCCTCCCATAGGAATGGGATAAACTAGGGGCAACCCAGAAGATGATGGCAAAGAAGCAATACCCCGACGAACGGCGTGATATTCAGCCCCTTGAGGGACTAAAATCAGATTGGGTGAGGAAATGTCGATCTGATCCAAGTTATCTCTTCTCAGGGTAAACCCTGGGGAACTTATTCAGTAACCCAAACTTCTGTACTGCCCAGTTATTCTAATCGATTGAGAATTCAAGGACAATAGCGATCATGAATTTATGGAAAATGGGTTTATCAACCCTGATGAGTCTGGGATATTTCGGGATGCTGGTAACTCCCCTCGCTCAAGCGCAGTCTACCCCCAATCCTTATCCCGAAAAAGCGGTGAATGAAATTCTCGACAATTGCGGCAAAAAAGTGGAGTCATTTTTACCCGCAGATTTCGTCGAACCCTTATGTCAATGCGTGCTAACTGAGTTTCAAGCTCAGTTTACTTATGGTGACTATCAGAGAATCATTCGTGAGGCTGAGGCAAAAGGAGAAGATCCCCCCCAATTTACTGAAATTGGTCAAGAATGCGCGGCTAAGTTAATTTAAGGTAATAGGGATTAGTCACAAGTTAAGGACGATCGCCAGTTCAAGGGGAGATTAAGAGGCAAAAGGCAATAGGAAAACTAGGTTTTACCCGTTGCCTTTTACCAGTAGGTTTCATGCCCATGACCTTCTAAGGCTTTATCTGGCAGAATCGGCCATTAGATTTGGTCTTATTTCATGTATTTATCAAACCAGGCGATCATTTTTTCAGGATAGTTACCAAAATAGTTATAACCATCAAAACGCCGGGTTGTTCCCTCAATCCAGAACAGCTCTTTTTCTTCAGATCCTAATAAGTCAAACGTGGTTTGACCATCTTTAGGATTATCTGTCCATAAGTCATTGAGTACCTGAGTCATAAAAACCGGCATTTTCACCGAAGGAGCAAAGAGATGAGGAGTCATTTCACTATTTTTAAAACCACCAAGCTTGACTTGCTCAAAGTCCATGATATCCATGTACTCTTCTACGCCTTGGAGTTTAGCAAAGGAAGTCATTAACGCCGTCATAGAAACGGGTAAAGGACTCATCATACACTTCACATTTTCAAATAATTCTGGCTGCCGATGAATGGCCTCATATTGGGCATTTGCACCTGTACAACGACTGAGTAAACCAACTGTCATGTTTTGCAGTTCAGGGTGGGAATCAACATATTGCTTGGCTCCGACACAATCTCTCCATTCATAGCGTCCAATACCACAGATGCCACCATTAGCAGAGCCACTGTTTCCATGATTGCGTAAGTCATAGGCTAAGACATTGTATCCAGCCTTAACTAAATGAACATAGGCTTTAACAAAATCAATCTCGATATCATCAACGTTACTCCAAGGTTGACCCCAGTGACCAGTGAATCCTGAGCGACTCATGGGCATGGGATGATTGGCAATAATTAATTTATTCGATCCCTTAGAACGAATCAACCAACCTTCAAGAGGAACGCCATCAGCAGAGGGAAAGAAGATATCCTCGTAATCAGTAATTCCATATTCATCTGGTTTCTTATGAACAGGAGTTCGGAACATTGGACGAACGGCAAATTCAGCCAGGTATTTGACGATATTGAGTTTTTCTTCAGGAATGTTTTGTGCGTTCATACTGTTTAAGTAATTGCTCTTCTTGAGATGTGTTGTACAATATCTTGCCTCAGTAATTACGCTAACATAAAATCATTTTTTTGTCAAGATGTACAAGATTATATTAATTAAAAATGTGGGAAAGTTATTGAATTTATGCAGTTAAAATAAGCCGATAATCACCTGATGTAGTTTGTTGCTTTTTCTCCTTTGCAATAGAGTCCGATAAAACCGTTGATTCTTTAGAATAGATAACTGTACTGGCTATGGGTGAGTGAGATAAGAGTATAATGCTGATTTGATGATTCTAGATTACAATGGATAACACCCAAAGGAAATCCTCCAAAAGGATGAAAAGTAAGAACAAATGGCGGCAGCAATTCAATATTTCCCGTTGGGCGATCGCCGCCCCCAGAATCACCCTGGGATTTTGGATCGCTACAGTAGTGGCGGGGATTTTAGCCTTTAGTTCCCTCAAATATGCCCTATTTCCCGATATTACCTTTCCGGTGGTGGTGGTTCATGCTTCTGCTCCCTTGTCTACTGCCTTAGAGGTAGAATCTCAACTGACTGAACCCATAGAAGAACAACTTCAGGATCTACCGGGATTAAACCATAGTCGCTCTTTAGTCTATCCCGGACAAACGGTAGTCAGTGGCATTTTTGAAGTGGGGGTAAATTTGGAAGCGATCGCCCCCCAATTAGAAGCAGACTTAAACCAGGTATCTCTACCCCAAGATACCGAATTTAAGGTCATTTCTCTAAATTTGAATGAGTCCAGCGCGATCAGTTATGCCATCATCAGCGAGAGGCTTTCTTTGGAAGAGCTACGGGAGATTGCTGTATCCTCGTTTGTCCCCCCATTATCGGCTGTTGAGGGGGTGTTACGGGTGGATCTACTGGGAGATGGCTTAGATCGAAACCGAGAAACACCGCCAGATGCCCAGTTAAACGAGGTTTTGGCTGCCCAACATCCGCCTACCTTAGTCAGGTTTAATGGGGAAAATGCCCTCGCTTTAAGTGTAGTCAAACGGAGCGATGCAAATACCTTAGATCTGGTACATCGGATCGAGGATCAAGTCTCTCAACTACAGGAGCATCATCAGGATTTACAGTTCGTTTTAGCTGACACCGATGCAGAATATATTGAAGAAGCCACTCAATCGACAATTGATGCTTTATTTTTGGCGATCGCCTTAGCCGTATTGGTGATTTTTGTTTTTCTCTGGAATATCCCTGCCACCCTGATCGCGGCTTTAGCTATTCCCATGTCTCTATTTGCAACCTTCATGGTAATGGCGATCTATAGGTTTAATTTGGAAACCATTACTCTGTTGGCGTTAGCCTTGGTAATTGGCATTATTGTTGATGATGCCATTGTGGAAGTCGAAAATATTATCCGCCATGTAGAATTAGGCAAATCTCCCTTAAAAGCCGCGATCGCCGCCACCAATGAAATTGGCTTAACCGTATCTGCCTCTACCCTTACCATTGTCGCAGTTTTTCTCCCCGTTGCCTTCATGGGTGGCACAGTGGGGCAATTTTTCAAACCCTTTGGCTTAACCATTTCTGCCGCCGTGATTGCCTCTTTGCTCGTAGCTCGCACCCTCACGCCAATTTTAGCCGTGGATTGGCTCAAACGGCAAAAAACCTTAAAACAAAAGCCTGCACGCCAATATGGGGTCTCTAGCGCCTATGGTTCCCTGCTGGAATGGTGTTTACATCACCGATGGATTGTGATGGGAATTGCTCTCTTGAGTTTCATCGCCGGGATTGCCCTCATTCCTTTTATTCCCAAAGGTTTTATCCCTCAACTCGATCGCGGAGAGTTTAACATTGTCTATACATCAGAATTGCCGAAATTTAGCCCTCCTCCTGCTATGGAAACGGCTGAAAATCAGGGATCGTTTAGTTGGTTAGCCAATCTGGTTAAATCTCCCGAAAGTATCCTCTTACGCAAGTCTCGCAATGTGGCGGAAGAGTTAGAAGAGGTGGTTTTGAATCTTCCCGATGTGGAAAAAGTCTATACCATCATGGGGTTACGGGGAGAAGCGCATAAGGGACAGATGCGGGTGATCTTAAAAGGCGATCGCCAGTTAACCACATTAGAAATGCAGCAATTCCTACGGGATAAGCTACCGAAAATCCCTAGGGTTACCATCAGCGTCGAAACGATCCAATTTGTAGATACTGTAGATCAAAAACCCGTGCAAGTGATGTTAGCAGGAGATGATTTAGCGCTCCTAACCCAAGTCGGGCAAGAGTTTCAGCAGCAGTTAGCCCAACTGCCCGGATTAGCCGATTTAGAGGTTACCGAAACCGGAGTGAATCAATCAGCAGATCTGCCCACGCGCATCGATCGCTACCAGGGAGAGCGGGTGATTCTCTTGAGTGCCAATTTAACCGATGGAGCGGCGATCGGCAATATCAGCGATAAAATCACTCAAATTGCTGATAACATCCTTCCCAAAACGATCCATCTGATTATCGGTGGCGAAGGAGCATCAAGTAGCGAAGTGTTTGGCAGCTTTGGCACAACCTTAGTCTTCTCTATTGTCTCCATGCTCTTATTACTTTGGCTCTTATTTGGTCGTCTAGAAGAACCAATCGTTGTCGGTTTATGTCTCCCCCTATCCATTGTCGGAGCCATGTTAGCCCTACTCATCACCCAAAGTGATTTTGGTATGATTTCCCTCTTAGGATTAATCTTTCTCCTAGGACTCTTAGATAAAAATGCCTTGCTTTTAATGGACTATGCTAACCAATTACGCCAGAAAGGAATTGACCGCCATACTGCCTTATTAGAAACCGGAAAAGTGCGCCTAAGACCCATTTTAATGACCACCGGATCGACCCTACTAGGAATGCTGCCCCTTGCCCTTGGATTCGGTGCAGGGGCAGAATTGCGGCAACCCATGGCAGTAGCCATTATGGGGGGTTTATTCACTTCTACCTTATTAAGTTTAATTGTTGTCCCCGTTTTGTATACCTTGCTCGAAGATAGCTGGAAAGGAATTTTTAAAATGGGGAATGGTACTACAAAAAGATAGGGGGAGATTAATCTATCAGCCCATTCCCCCATTCCCCCCATACAGGCGAATGTATGGGACTCTAACCTATCATTAACTGCTGATAAAATTGGCGGGGTCTTGATCCCGGCGATCGCGAACTGAAATAGGAGTTCCCTGGCGATCGCCCACTAGAGCGGCTGTCGTTTCCAGAGCTTCCCGTAACCGTTTCGCCGCATAAATGGACATATCCCTAGGGACACTAATGCGATCGCGCAGATAACGCAACCCAAAATCTGAGCCAGAAGGCGGGGTACAAACTTCTCCCGTCATCAAATAGGTTAACGCACAACGTAGCGCCTCATCCAACATCCGATCCTCCGTCGGATTAACTCGAATAATATTCTGACGATGCTTCAGCACCCGGTGCAGAGCTTCTTTCCGGGACGTTTCCGGTTCCGGATAGGTCACATCAGGCAGACCCAACCAAGGCCCCTCATCCACCCGTTTCTGATTCTCTTGAGTTTCAGGTTCATTATTGGCATAACAGCCCCCCATTTGCGGCGGTAAATCATGGGCATGAGTATGAAAATCACTTTGAGTTCCTCGATACGTCAGCCGGGTTTCCATGGCATCAAACCAATCGGAAAAATGGGGATTTTCCGTTCGTAAACTATACCCTTTGTAGTAGTACAAACTGGCATTCATACGCTCAACATAGGGCGTGAAAATGATATCCACTATGCCAAAATCCTGGAGAAAATAGGAGCCGGGGGTACTGCTCAGAGCCTTTTCTACATCAGCAACCACAGGGGTAAACTTTTCTTTTTGTCGTTCATCGTCACGGGGAGAGCGCGTCGGATAGCACAACCAACCACACCAAGCGCGAAACAGCAGTCGCTCTAGTCTCCGCAGAGGAATCACCTCAGCATCCTGCATTCCTACACCATTCAGGGGGCCAAACTCTCGTTCTAGAGCGATTAAAATATCATCACTTTCCGTAATTAACCGGCCATCCAACTCGATCGCCGGTAGCATCCCCGATCGCACCTTTTCCTTGTACCATTTTTCCTTCGTCCCATAACAGAACATTGTCACCTTCCGGATACGGTAAGGAATCTGTTTTTCCTCTAACCATAACCATACCTTTTGACAATAGGGACACCAACCATGATGATCTCGATAGAGGGTCACCCGCACATCGGCTTCTGAATGACCAAATAGGCGTAAATTGGATTGGGCATTGGTGGGGCCATTCACCCGATCGATCGTAAAATCAGTCAGGGTTTCCAGTTCTGTCCAGCTTAGGGCAACCATAGAGACAATTCAATTAAACGGCATATTGTATACTTTTTATATTGTATCCTTTAATAAGGAATCTCCTGAGCCATCCCCCTAGATTTGATTGAACCAGTCCGTTAAATCTTCAACGGAATTAAAGTCCAGTAAAGCTTCTCCCAAAGCCTCTACGCGCTCAATATCGAGAGCTTTAATTTGGGTTTCCAGTTCCGACTCAATTCCGCCTAATTTACGCTTAATTTGACGGATAATTAATTCTTTTTCTCGAATCAATCCTCGCTCAATGCCTCGCTCAATGCCTCGCTCGATGCCTCGCTCGATGCCTCGCTCAATGCCTCGCTCAATGCCTTTTTCCATCCAACTTGTGATAATTTCCATACTTGACTCCTGTTCGGGTTGAGTGAATGTGCTAATTTCCTGTTCAAATTGTATCTCTTCTGAACGATTCAGCTTGAGATAGGTGTCCACAAATCCTGAAATTAACTGCATCCGGGCTGGATCTAGCTTCAATGTGGTTAATAATCTTAAACATTGGGCTTTGACTTTGGGTCTGTCTTGAGGGTCTATTCTCATTTTAGCCATCAATGCAGAAGCGATGGGGTTGGGTTGATTGAGGAAGTCTCGCCAATTGAGGCGATTGAGTTGCACGACTTGATACTTAAATTCTAAAACACTCAAGTCAGGAAAGGTGACTTTGTATTGATTTTTGGCTTCCTTGAGAGGGGTATCATAGGAGAAGAGGACGATGGGATAAACGGGTAAGGCGAATTTTTCATGTAAGCGGGCAAAATAAACAAACATGCGTCGCTCAAAGTCTTTTTGGGAACTCGCTTGTGCTTCTATATGAATGAGAAAATAAGAGGGTTTACCACGAAATTTGACTTGGGCGATTAAGTCGCTTTCGTGTTTTTCGCCTTCGGTGACATCGGTAAATACTTCTTTGTCGAGTAAAATAATTGATTGGGTATCAATATAGTTGATGACTTGAGGGAAGAAGAGTTGCAGGAATTCTACGAAAAAGGTGGAGAGGAGTTCTTTAAATAAGCGATCGTGGTCAATGGTTTCGGACATGAGTTGAACAGAGCCAAGGAAAATAGGGAGGATGATCCAGATGATGAATCTTCAATCTACTCATAAATCGATAGGGGCACAACGGACTTGGATCTGGCGAGGATGGCGTATCCGCTATACCTATATTCGCAGTTTATCGCGCTTAGAGGCGATCCCGATTTTATTGTTACATGGGTTTGGCTCTAGTTTGGCCCAATGGCGCTATAACCTCAAACCCCTGAGCGAGTTTCATTCGGTTTATGCTTTGGATCTCCTGGGTTTTGGGATGTCGCAAAAGGCTCCAGAGCGCTATGGTTCGCCGTTATGGATGGCTCAGGTGTATGAATTTTGGCGCACTTGGATTAAGCGCCCGGTGATTTTGGCGGGACATTCTTTGGGGGGTTCGGTGGCGCTGGCGATCGCCGATACTTATCCAGAGATGGTACAAGGGTTAGTATTGTTCACCGTTCCCCCTTCCCGTGAAGAGCTGTTTCAATCTCAAGTACAAGCTAACCTCGCTTCCCTAGAAGGGTTACTCACTCCCCGGTTTTTGCTGGTTCCCCTGTTTCGTCTCCTGTTTTATCCCCCTTTATTGATTCCCTTTGTGCGTCAAGGGTTGCGCTCGGTTTATGTGAATAAAGATCTCGTCGATGAGCAGCTCGTGGAAAGTATCGCTACTCCCCCTCAAGATCCGGGAGCGGTAGATGTTCTCTGTCGCCTCTTCCTGTCGAAAAACAATCGGGAGTATACCCCCCATGTGGGGCGTGTGTTTCCCCAGCTAAAAATGCCCGTCTTGCTGGTTTGGGGCAAACAAGACCCCATTTTTTCAATTCACCTAGCTCGTGAGCTTGTAGCCCAAAATTCCCAGGCTCAGTTGGTGGAGATTGAAGCAGCAGGGCATTGTGTTTATGATGAACAACCGCAAGAGGTGAATCGAGCGCTGTTACAGTGGATTGTATCAATTAAAAATTAAAAATTAAAAATTAAAAATTAAAATTTATCAGGTTGGCGACAGCCTAAAAAATCAAAAATGGGTAGGGAGTTTGTACAATGTCAAAACCAGCGATTATTGCCCATCGGGGAGCAAGCGGATATCGCCCTGAGCATACCTTAGCGGCTTATGAGTTGGCGATCGCCCAAGGTGCAGAGGCTATAGAATTAGATATTGTCCCCACTAAAGACGGCAAGCTAGTGGTACGCCATGACTCCGAATTAAGCCAAACTACAGATATCCTCACCCATCCAGAATTATCCCATTATCGAACCCCTAAAACTCTCTATGGGCAAACGCTAGAAGGTTGGTTTACCGAAGACTTAACCCTCGCCGAAATCAAAACCTTACGAGCCAAAGAACCCTTCAGTTTTCGCTCCTCTGATTATGATTTTCAATATCCGATTTTAACCCTCTCCGAAGTTTTGCAATGGCAAGAAGTCACCCAACAAAAACTCCAGCGTCCCATCACTCTCTATATAGAAATCAAGCATTCCCATTATTTTCGCAGCCTCGGCTTACCCATTGAAGAGCGGTTAATTGAATTACTTAAAAACAAAGGATATGAATTTTCCCTCGATCCGATTTTAATTCTATCGTTTGAAATTGAGAGCTTGCACTATTTGCGCTCTTTAACCGGTTTGCGTCTCATTCAACTGATGGCACAAGCAGAAGATCGACCCTACGATCGCATGATCAAAGGAGATCCAGTAACCTATCAGGAGTTACTGAGTTTACCCCAATTAACCCAAATCGCCCAATATGCCAGTGGTCTAGGATTACATAAAGAACTGCTTTGGTCAAAGGGTAGACAAGATTTAGTGAACCAATGTCACGATCTCAATTTAACAGTGAATGTCTGGACTTTTCGCCGTGAATCTCAGTTTGTTTTACCCGATTTTTCTGGGGATTGGCAGAAAGAAATGCTTGCATTTATGAATTTAGGCATTGATAGTTTAATTACCGATTTTCCAGATGGTGATCGATCGTGATATCAAGTGCGGTTAGACACCATATTACAAGCTATTCTTCCCATGTTCAGTTATGGACTGGGTACGGAGGCGATCGCCGAATGGCTGGCTTTACAGTTGATTGGATTAAGATTGATAGAATTTTGATTGGTCTATTGTAGGGGTGGGTTTCAAACCCACCCCTACGATACCTAAAAACCCGATCAACTTCTGAGGGTGACGCTAAATTTCTCCACTAAAGCATCCCGCACCTGTTGATGGATGGGTTCCACATCAGCATCTGCTAACGTGCGATCGCCTGCTCGATAAACCAGACGAAAGGCTAAAGAGCGCTGTCCTTCGGGCACATTTTCCCCTTGATACTGATCGAAAACTTCCACCGATTCTAATAACGAAGAGCCTTTCGGTTGTCCCTTCGCTGCTGCTTTCACCATCACTTTCTCAATCTCAGCGACGGAAATTTGGCGATCGGCAAAGAAGGCTAAATCGCGATCGCTTCCCGGATACGTCGAATATCCCTTATAAATTGGTTGCAGCTTTTCATCCTGTTCCAGTGCCGCTAAAATCACATCTAAATCCAGTTCAAATCCATACACCTCATCCGGTATCTCTAACTCCTGACACAACTGGGGATGGAGTTGCCCAAAGGTTCCTAACCGCTCCCCTTGTAACCATAAGGAAGCCGTGCGCCCTGGGTGAAAGCGCTTATCCTGTTGATGTGGTTGATACTCTACTTGGTTTTCGGGACTCCCCGAACCGGGTAAAATACCTCCGGGTGTGGATAACCCCACGCGCTCAAACACCGCTTCTAAAAGTCCTTTGGCTTCATACCAGCTTAGGGTTGCCGGTTTGCCTCCGCGAATCCAATTGCCCACACTAGAAGCACTAATGATACCGGCTACAGAATCCGCTTCCATGAGTCCATCTTCCTCACGCCAAAAGACTCGGCCAATTTCAAACCCATTCAGAGGGCCATTACCTTGTTGTAAATTGTACTGAAATGCCAGAATCAAACTCGATAATAACTCGGTGCGTAGGGTGGAATATTCCGTAAACAGGGGATTGGAGATTGCCACCTGAGTCGAATCAGCCGAAAGCAAACTCTCCTGGCGCAGATGGCTCAACCCATAGGAATAATGCATCACCTCCGTTAATCCCACCCCTCGCAGAGCTTCCCGCAACTGCCGCACAATCCACTCATCAGCCGGTAGATATCCCGGTTCCGATTGAGCGGGTAGGGTTTCACAGAAATTATCATAGCCATACAAGCGAGCCACTTCTTCAATGAGATCGATTTCCCGCTCTAAATCTCGATAGCGATAGGGTGGAATAGTGACTAGCCAAGTGGGAGCGCTCCCTTCGACTGCGCTCCCTTCGACTCCGCTCAGGGAGCGTTCTTGTCGTTCCAGGGTACAACCCAAAGCGGTTAAAATCCGCTCCACATCCTCCCCTAAAAGCTCCCCTTCCACTGGTTGGGCATCGGGATCTCCGGGATTGGCTAATGGGGAACCTAGCACCTGTTTAACGCGATCGAAACGGAGAGAAATTTGCTTTCCTCCGGTGCGGGTATCGGGTCGAAAATCCGCCACATCCCCCGCGACGACTGCCCCATCTGCCAACTCTTGCAACAGTTGAATCGCTCGCGCTGCTGCCACTTCCAACTCCGCCGGATTTACCCCGCGCTCATACCGCGCCGAAGCCTCCGTTCGCAGTCCTTGGGAGCGAGCAGAACGGCGAGTGACGATGGGAGTAAAGAGGGCAGCTTCGAGTAAAATGCGTGTCGTTTGCTCATGAACTTCCGTGGCTTCTCCCCCCATTACCCCCGCCAGGGCTACCGGTTGGTCATTTGCTGTAATCACCAGAGTCTCCGACTTAGCCGCAGAACTGAGATCGCGAGATTGCCCATCGAGGGTTACCAGGGTTTCCCCCTTGTGGGCAAAGCGTACCCCAACCGTGACTGATTCTGTGCCCGTAAGGGTTAAGAGGCGATCGTAATCAAACGCATGGAGCGGTTGCCCCCATTCCAGCAACACATAATTCGTAATATCCACCACATTATTAATCGGACGCACCCCTGAAGCCACCAAGCGCTGCTGTAGCCAAGCCGGAGACGGCATCAGTTTCAGTCCTTCAATCACCGTACCGATATACACTGGACAGGGGTAAAAGCTATCATTCTTTCCCTTGCCGCGCTGTTCATCGAGCTTCACCACCACCTTTCCATTCTGCCCTGGGGGATTGAATGACTCCAGATTGGGCAATTTCAGAGCCGCACCTGTGAGCGCCGCCACTTCCCTAGCAATACCCACTAAACTCAAGGCATCCGCACGGTTTGCTGTCGAAGTTAGATCCAAAATTACATCATCCAAACCCAGCAGGGGACGCACATCAGCCCCCAGGGTTAAGCCTTCTTGGGTAAAAATATGAATCCCTTCTGATTCTTTTTCTAATCCCAATTCCGACAGGGAGCAAATCATGCCTTGAGACTTTACCCCCCGCAGTTTCGCTGGTTTAATTTTTAAATCAATTTTGCTCAAATGGGTTCCCACCACCGCTACCGGTACGCGAATACCTGCGCGAGCATTGGAGGCTCCACAGACAATATTGAGGGGTTCGGCAGCACCAACATTGACTTGGCAAACTTGCAGCTTATTGGCATTGGGATGGGGCGCAGCTTCCATAATTTCACCAACCACTACTCCGTCAGCCCAAGTGCGGCGGTCTTCAATGTCTTCTACTTCAAAGCCTGCCATGGTCAAAGTATGAGCTAATTCATCGGCAGACAGGGTGATATCGACGAGTTCTTGCAGCCAGTTCAGTGAGATACGCATGGATGGGGGTTTGTTCTCTAAAAATCTCTCTCAATCCTTTGTTTATTTTGCGCTCCTACCGGCCCCTTTGCCAAGATGGGCACGTAGATGTTGCAGCCAGCAATAAGGATCGGAGCATCTCCAGCTAGGATTATTTGCAACTCGATTGGGTATTCCAACCAGGATGATCTGAAAACTTCGCATACACCCAACGGTCTGTCGAGTTAGACTAAAATAGAGAAGTCATCTGTGATTAGTGAAACAGAGTGGAATGCGATTCAAGAAACTCTGTATTTACAATCTATACCAGGAATGTCTCAATCCATTAAAGAAGGTGGACAAACTCCCGTAGACGATTGTATTGATGAATCAACAATTAGGGACATTTTAAATGATTGAGGAAAATTATCGATGCAAATTACCATCAACTTACCGCCAGACCTGGAACAAGACCTCATCCGTCAAGCGGAGCAATCTAATATTTCCCTATCGACCTTAATTCTGCAAGTATTACGCCACACAATGCAAGCGCCACCCATTTCAGCTTACCAATGGCCAGAGGCGATCTTGTCTTATCAAGGAGTCCCTGATTTTCCCGCTTTCGAGTCCTATCGGGATGAACTGCTTCCCCCTCGCGAGCAGGAAATCTTTTGATGCAATATCTTCTTGATACCTGTACTATTAGTGACTTCATCAAAGGTGAACCGGGTACTCAAAGCAGAATCAAGCAAACTGCCCCAGTTAACATCGCTGTTTCCTCAATTACAGTGATGGAACTCAACTATGGTTTAGCCCTCAATCCACAACGGGCTAAAAAAATTCAACCCATCATTCTCAGTTTTCTCTCTTCTGTAACCATTCTCCCTTTCACAACTGCCGAAGCTGAAAAAGCAGCTCAAATTCGTGCCATACTCAAATCTCAAGGACAGCCCATTGGTGCTTATGATGTCTTGATTGCTGCTACTGCACTAGAACATGACCTGATTGTGATTACTGCTAACCAACGAGAATTCAATCGCGTTGTAGGTCTGAAAACAGAGAATTGGCGACAAGCGTAGGGAATGGGTCGATCCTTGACTTGATGTTTGTGGTATCATTCTATTTGTGAGAATGATTATCATTTTTTATTTATGACCCTTACATCCAGCGACATCAATCGATCCTCAATTGAGATTCCCAAGCGAGGGATGCCAGTCACCATCATCACCGGTTTCTTAGGAAGCGGCAAAACCACCCTAGTCAATCAAATTCTCAGCAATCGTCAGGATTTGAAAGTCGCCGTACTGGTGAACGAATTTGGCGACATTGATATCGATAGTCAACTCCTGGTGTCTATCGATGAAGAGATGGTGCAACTGAGCAATGGCTGCATTTGCTGCACGATTAATGATGACTTGGTGCAGGCCGTTTACAACGTCTTAGAAAACAGTGATCGCATTGACTATATGGTGATTGAAACCACCGGTATAGCCGATCCCCTGCCCATTATGCTGACCTTTCTGGGTACTGAGTTACGAGATATGACCCATTTAGACTCAGTGATAACCTTAGTGGATGCGTCTGAATTTACCCCAGAGCATTTTGATAGCCAAGCGGCCCTGAAACAAATTGCTTATGGGGACATTATTCTGCTCAATAAAACCGACTTAGTTGAAGTTAAAAAAGTCGAGGAACTCGAAGGTCATATTCGAGCAATAAAAGAAAAGGCGCGCATGATACGCTGCCAAAATGGGCAAGTGCCTCTGCCCGTAATTTTGGATGTGGGATATAACAACCCAGAATCCTATGCCGATCTCGTCCAGGAAGAGATTGAAAAAACCCAGAGTGATCGCGACGATCCCCACCATCACGATCATAGTCATGACCATCACGATCATGAACATCATCACCATCACTCCGATCATTTGGATAACGATGGGTTTGTATCGGTTTCCTATTGCAGCGATCGCCCCTTCTCCCTACGGAAATTTGAAGAATTCCTCGATACCTTACCCTCCAACATATTTCGGGCTAAGGGTTTGCTCTGGTTTACCCAAAGTCCCCACAAACATATCTTTCAGCTCTGTGGCAAACGCTGTACCCTCACTGCTGAAGACTGGGATAATGCCACCCCTAGTAACCAGCTTGTCGTCATTGGGCGGCAGATCGACAGCGAGGATATTCGTCGCCAACTCGCCCTCTGTGAAGCTACTGAGTTCCTGGTTAGCTGATTTTTTCCATTTAGTCCACACCTTTCAACTGTCCTTACTTACCTTAAATTCTATGACTGCCCAAATTCCTGCTCATAACGGCTCTCTCGATCGAAGCATTGCTGCCATTGCTACCCAACCTCAGCCACCAGTTTCTCAAGCCGAGATGGAACAAGCCGTGCGAACCTTGTTACTAGGATTAGGAGAAGATCCCGATCGCGAAGGCTTGGTGGATACTCCCAAACGAGTGGTCAAAGCTCTCCAGTTTCTCACCTCTGGGTATCACCAATCCCTCGATGAATTGCTCAACGGCGCTGTATTTCATGAAGATACCGATGAAATGGTGTTGGTGAGGGATATCGATCTCTTTAGTTCCTGCGAACATCACATTTTACCCATCCTAGGACGTGCCCACATCGCTTACATTCCCAACGGTAAAGTCATTGGTCTTTCCAAAATTGCCCGCATTTGCGAAATGTATGGCCGTCGTCTACAAGTTCAGGAACGGCTCACCCAACAAATTGCCAATGCTCTACAGGGTTTGCTCCAACCCAAAGGCGTGGCTGTCGTTGTCGAAGCCACCCATATGTGCATGGTGATGCGGGGGGTACAAAAGCCCGGTTCTTGGACAGTAACCAGTTCCATGCAGGGAATCTTTGCTGAAGATGCCAAAACCCGCCAAGAGTTTATGAGCTTGATTCGCCACAGTCCCTCATTTCACTCTTGAGAATAACTGTATCTAGCCAGATCGTAGGGTGGGCAGGGGATAAGCGACATAATTGAACAAGTATGCCCTGCCTACCTAACCCAGATCCTTGAGTTAAGTATCCGGACTTGATATGAATGAGCGATCGCCTATAATCGATCCAGAGCGTTCTGAGGAAGAGCGATGACAGCCACTTTACCCACAGCCCCCCCCCCTGAAATTATCCATCTTTCCGGTATTAGTTGGAAAACCTACGAGCATCTTCTTGAAGAACTACAAGACCGCCGTTTGCGCTTAACCTACTATCGTGGAAAATTAGAAATCTTGGCTCCTTCACCAGAACACGAACTTCATAAAACAGTCATGGGGCGCTTTGTCGAGACTCTGGCAGAAGAATTAGACATTAATATTTATCCTCTGGGATCGACCACATACAAGCATCCAGAGTTAAGCGGAGCAGAACCTGATGAATGTTTTTATATTCGCAATATTGCTGCCATTCGCGGCCGGCGAAGATTGAAACCGGAAGATCCACCCCCCGATCTGGTCATTGAAATTGATATCACCAGCAGTTCGAGCGATCGCTTGCAGGTTTATGCCTCTTTGGGAGTCCCTGAAGTTTGGATTTATGATGGCAGCACTCTAACTATCCAACAATTACAAAATGAAGAGTATATTGCCTCCACAAACAGTCAATTTTTCCCCAATATTCCCATCCCAGACATTTCCAGATTTCTCCAACAAGCCGAAACGATAGATTATTTAGAATTAATCAAGCGGTTTCGCAATTGGGTCAAAACAGCGCTCTGAATTGATTTCAGACCTTAATGAGGTATCGAGATGAAGATGAAACGGCAGGCGATCGCCCAAGACACGCTAAATATCCTCAACACTGGCGCTTATCATTAGACAAACAGCAGCACATCCTGGCTGAATTTGAACGCCGATTTGCAGCGTTACGCCCTGGTAATGAGCAATAGAATGCGATCGACACCCACAAAATCCGGGTTGCTGCGATCAACAAGGGTCGGTTCCGACCATTCGGGTTAAGTTGGGTATAGAGCCTTTTTCTTGCGCTATGCCCTGCATGTCCCAAATTCCAGGCGATCCATACAGTTAACTGTCAAGTTCCTGAAAGACAAGGTATGATGATTAAGTAGGGATGCATAACTCAAAAGTCATACCTAGATTGTGATTGATAATTGGATCGCTCTGCCAGTCGCTTGGTATAATTACACTCAACTTCCAGATAAAGGTAGCAATTAGAGCGATAATGACGATCCAATACATGCTTAACTTAGTCATAATCAATCTAGGATCGTCCTATCCTGGCAGTCAAACTTAAGAAGCGAGTAAGGCCTCAATGAGCTACTGCGTTAACCCAGTTTGTCCAAATCCAGAAAATTCTCTCGATGCTCAAGTTTGTGCTGCTTGTGGCTCGAAACTCTTGCTTCGAGAGCGTTATCACATCTCTAAAATGTTGGGACAAGGTGGATTTGGGGCGACTTTTCTGGCTCAAAATATATCTCTTCCGGGGAATCCCTATTGTGTGATTAAACAATTGCGCCCAGCTTCCACCTCTCCTCAAACGCTGCAAATGGCTAGAGAGCTGTTTCGGCGAGAAGCGAAGACCTTGGGCAAGATTGGCAATCACCCCCAATTACCCGGTTTGCTCGATTATTTTGAGACGGAACAAGAATTTTATTTAGTTCAGGAGTACATTAGCGGAGCGACCTTAAGCCGGGAGGTGAAGCGGGGAGGGCCATTTACAGAGGCAGGAATTAAGCAGTTTCTCAGTGAGCTGTTGCCTGTAATCGAGTATATCCACTCTAATCAGGTGATTCATCGGGATATTAAACCAGCTAATTTGATTCGCCGCAATCAGGATAAGAAGTTAGTGTTGATTGATTTTGGGGCGGTTAAGGATCAGGTGAATCCTACGGCAGTGGAGAATAGTTCGGATCAAACGGCTTTAACGGCTTTTGCGATTGGGACTCCAGGATATGCGCCCCCCGAACAGATGGCTCTGAGACCGGTTTATGCCAGTGATATTTATGCAGTCGGAGTGACTTGTATTTATTTGCTAACGGGTAAGTCTCCGAAGGATTTGGGCTACGATCCGGCAACGGGAGAAATTCTCTGGGAACGACAGGTACAAATCAGCGAGCATTTAACCCGTGTGTTGAAGAAAATGCTGGAGGGGTCGGTTAAACACCGCTACCAGTCAGCCCAAGATATTTTGAAGGCGTTAGAGTTGGAGCCTTATTTGGATAGTTTGGCCCAAGGAATGCTAACGGGGCCGGTGAAGCCGACAACCGAGAGCTATTCTAAGGCAACAGGAGGTCGGAATATGGGAAATTCTGGCTCAAGCGGAAGTGGCCATCTGTCTCGTTTCGGGGTGTCGATTCGCTCTCGCCAATCGAAGTTGCGAGGGGCTGGGAATACGGGGTTTTCTGATACGTCGATTTCAACTCAAGCGAATTCGGACTCTTCTCCAGGGACGAGTGCAGGGGGGACTAAGCCAAAGATTCCCACTCGTTTGAAGGAGCAAGAGTTGATCACCTATTATGCTAAGGGCCGCAGGGATTTTGTGGATCATGATTTGAGTGCCCTTAATCTTCAGGAGATGGTGTTTCCAGAGGCGAATTTCCGAGAATGTAAGTTTGTGAAGACGAATTTTACTCGTGCGAATTTGTTTCGCTCAGATTTTACCAAGGCCCGTTTGAAACAGACGATTTTGCGGGATGCTAATTTAAGTCGGGCTTATTTTAATTATGCGAATCTGGAGGGGGCGGATCTGCGGGGCGCGGATTTGAGCTATGCCTATTTGAGTAGCGCTAATTTGAATGGGGCGAATTTATGTGGAGCGAATTTGACGGGGGCGAAGGTGACGGAGCAACAGTTAAAGCGAGCGCGAACCAATTGGCGGACGATTTTACCCAAGGGGCGCGGGAAGTAGGCTCAAGGGGGTAGAAATGAGCTGGAAAAAGGGCGATCGCTGCGATCGCCCTTTTTGGGGTTTTACCGTTGAAAAACCTCCTCTAGAGAAGCTTTTCGCCGGTTTTACTCAAGGAATATGAGTTGAGGGACTTAAACCTCGTAGGGTTGTTTGCCACTAAATTTGAGGGTGGCTGGCTCAGGATTGCTGCCGATATTGCGGTCAACTTTACCAAAAAATTCCCGGCCTTCGTTCACTTTTTCAGGGAACACGCCATCTGCGGGATGAAGATACTGAACTTCACCACTGGGATAAACCCGGTAAATTTTATAATCATTGATCTTAAATTTGGGCCGCAGTTGGCGATAGGCTAAGGCCAAGCATTGTTCCTTGCGAGCCAGATAAAGAAGGTTTTCACCTTCTTGCATAGTGGCTGCACCGCCAGTGGGCATCTCAAAGACTTGAGCTTTGGGAGATGTCCAAGTAATGGCGTACTTTTCTTCTACTGATGCTTTGGTGAGTAGTCCACCAGTGCTGCCGCCAAATAGGGGCGCTTGTCCGGTCAGTGTCTCACTCATGGTTAAAGCTCTCTCCTCTAAACCAAGATTTTTATGGCATCCTATCACTGAGATGGGGGTAGACTAGAGATTTTGTTAGGAACTGTTACAGTTGTTCATAATTGATGGGCTAAAAGTCTTAACGTTTATCGCCCAAAAGTGGGAGAGCGACGACGGGAACCTGAAGTACCCATGCCCCTAGATGAGCTTTGGGATAGAGATTTGTCTACAATGGGCAGGGTAAACCGGAATTGACTCCCCTGGTTCTTGCCCCCTGATTCGGCCCAAATTTGTCCCCCCCAGTTGCTGACGATTTGACGGCAAATGGCTAAACCCAGACCTGTGCCACCGGTACTGCGACGTAGGGCCCCTTCTTCTTGATAAAAGCGATCGAAGACGGTTTCTAGGCGGTTAGGTTCAATTCCGCGCCCGCTATCTTCAACAGTCACCAAAATCATGTCTTGGTTATTCTGGGGTCGTTTCTGGGGAGGAACGAAGGCTCCAAACTGCTTGCTTTGGGTACTAGAGATGGCTTGAATGGTGACCTGTCCTGGAGATGGGGTGAATTTACAGGCGTTATCGAGTAGCTTTGATAAAACTTCCACTAACCATTCTCCATCCACATGAACCAGGGGGAGATTCTTCGGGAGATGGGTAATAATCTGGGGTAGCCCTTGATTGGGCTGATGGCTGCGAATACTGCTGATCGCCAGGTCAATACATTCTTGTAGAGGTAGGGGTTCGGGATTCCAGTCTACGGAGCCACTTTCGAGGCGAGAAAGGGTGAGGAAGTCTTGGATTAGCTCTCGTAGGCGTTCGGCATCGTCTAGGGCGGTATTGAGCATCACCTGGCGCAAATCTTGGGGCATATCTGGCTCGCTGGCTAAACTTTCCAGACAGACTTGGATGGTGGATAGGGGAGTGCGGAGTTCGTGGCCGGTAATAGCGATTAGGTTGCGGGTGGTGCGGTCAAGGGCTTCAAGTTGTTGATTGAGGTCTTCGAGGTTGGCGTAGGCTTGCCCTTGGATCAGGGCGACCCCAATTTGGGAGGCGATCGCCTGAACCAGTTCCAGTTGATTCGATGCCCAAGTATAGGAGCTATCCCCACAGTGGTGAATTTCAATCATGCCTAAGAGTTCCTCTTTGTAGAGTACGGGAACCATCAACCAGGAATGGGTTTTGGCGGGGGTCACTTGAGCGGTCAGGGTAGGATGATTAAGGACATCCGGGTTAACGTTGCTCAAGTAAGCGCGATGATGTTGCTCGACCACCTGGGAGAATAGGGGATGGTCTGTCAGGGGCCAAGTTTTCCCTTTCAGGGAAGAGAGCTTACGGGAGTTCATATACTCATATTCGATCGTCACCTGTTTTTGGGTGGCTTTACAGGGATAAATCAGGCAGCGACAGCTTTCCATGGCTTGGCCGAGTTCTCTGGCGGCAATCTGAAAAATTTCTTCGCGATCGAGGGAACGGCGAATGGCATCGGTGATGGAATTGACGAGGCGTTCTTTTTTCTCTTGGTTGGCGATCGCCGTATAAGCTTTCACCAGTTTATATTGACCCGCTTGTAAATAGGTCACCAAACGTTCGGCAAAGGGGGCTGGATCGACATGACTGATTTGACATACAGGCCCTTGGGTGATGCGCCTTCGGGCCTGTTCTACTTTAGGGGCTAATTCCGGACGATAATCTAGAATTCGAGAGAGCAAAGCCTTGGCTGCTTGTTCGCACACCTGGCGATCGAACGTCCAAATCCCCTCAAAGCGCCGGGCTTGATCCATGGTCATCAAGGGAGTTTCCGGCAACCCGATCCCGGATGGATCTCGTTCTCGACAAATCAGACAAGTAGCATATTGCTGACCAATAATCACCAAATGCCATTCATGCTTGAGTTCATCCTGAACATCAAAAGCAACCGTTTCATACTCTTGGGAAGCGCTCTTAAATTCCGTTTCTGGAGCCGCCAGAATATAAACCTGATCGGTTTTTTGGGCAATGCGGCGATAGCGATGAGACTCTTGGCGATAAAACCGTTCTCGCTGGAAATTAGCAATCACTAGGGGCTGATCCTCTCCAGCAAGTACCTGGTCTTCCATGGCATGGGAAAGGGCTGTCAAAGACGGCTTAAAATAGATTTGCGATCGCAGTTGGGGTAACCTTTTTAAAAGGTCTGCCAACACGGAAGTGTAATTACTCATTAACGCTGCTTCGCCCAGTCAGGACAACTCCACACTTAACTTAAGTTTAGTTCGTCTAAGTTTTTATTCTATCGACTTCCTGGGCCCTTTGATGCGGTTTATAGTCCCGGCAATCGATCGCCCGTTCAGAATTAGCATAGTGAGGATGTACCGTACATTTAAGCCGATGGTCATTGGTAAAAAATTGACAGTAGGCACAAGGAATCTGGTGCATTTGTTTGGCCTGGGCTAGAGTATCTCCCATGGCTCGCCCTAATGTCCAAGCTACTCCAGCAATGAAAGCCCAAGCACTGATCAAGCAAATCGGCACAAGGAATGGTTGTATCGCTTCCCGAAGGAGAAATAAGAGATCGATAAGTGTCAGCATAACAGTATCCTTGAAGTCTATGATGGGCAATTTTACGATCCTTTATCGTAGGAGACTGAATTAATCCGTGCAGAGTAGCCTATAGGATAAAAGTAGAATAGGTGAAAGTTCGGTAAGCAAACGGATGGATATCAAAGCAGGATTTATAGCCACAGTGGGCAATACGCCCCTAATTCGATTAAACAGCTTTTGTGAAGAAACTGGGTGCGAAATTCTCGGTAAAGCAGAATTCCTCAATCCAGGGGGTTCCGTCAAAGACCGAGCCGCCCTGTATATGATTGAAGATGCGGAAAAACAAGGACTCCTCAAACCCGGTGGTACAGTAGTGGAAGGAACGGCCGGTAATACCGGCATTGGTTTAGCCCATATCTGTAATGCCAAAGGCTATCGCTGTAAAATCATTATCCCCGAAACCCAATCCCAGGAAAAAATTGAGGCTCTGAGAACCCTAGGTGCAGAGGTACAAACGGTTCCGGCTGTACCCTATCGAGACCCCAATAATTATGTAAAATTATCGGGGCGAGTGGCGGCTGAACTCGATAATGCCATTTGGGCCAATCAATTTGATAATTTAGCCAATCGCCTGGCCCATTATGAAACCACAGGGCCAGAACTTTGGCAACAGACCGACGGTAAAATTGACGGTTGGGTGGCTGCCACTGGAACAGGGGGAACCTATGCGGGGGTGGCTCTATACTTGAAGGAGAAAAACCCGAATATTCAGGTGGTGGTGGCTGATCCTATGGGGAGTGGTTTATATTCCTATGTGAAAACCGGAGAAATTAAGCCAGAAGGCAGTTCAATTACTGAAGGAATTGGTAATTCTCGGATTACAAAAAACATGGAAGGCGTACCCATTGATGATGCGATTCAGGTGGATGATGTTGAATGTATCCGAGTCATCTATCAGTTATTGCGCCGGGATGGTTTATTTATGGGCGGTTCTGTCGGTATTAATGTGGGGGCTGCTGTTGCTTTGGCCAAACAAATGGGGCCGGGACATACGATTGTTACGGTCTTATGTGATGGGGGCGCTCGCTATCAGTCCAAACTGTATAATCGGGAGTGGTTAGCCTCGAAGAATTTGCTACCGGATTAATATAGCCTTTCTCTATATCCCTCTCCCGTGGGAGAGGGATTTTCCGCAAGCGGACATGAAAGGGAGAGGGCCAGAAGTGTTGCACAACTCATTTAGACTAGCTATAGTCACGACTAAAGTCGTTGCCAACTATTCGGGTTGCTAGGGGAGCCAGTCTTCATCTAGGGTTTGTTCCAGAGTAAAATCAGGCTCTTGGGGAATGAAGTCACCGGGTGTATCTATCACTTTCAACATATTTTTTCTAGCTTTTTGATAGGAAGCTAAAAAAGCTTCGCTTAAACAAGGCTTGAGGCTAGGGCTATCTTGGAGAATCAACTCAATTTCTGAACGGAAATTGTTAATTTCTAAGATCCAACCTCTGAAACAGAGTTCTCGTTCAGATTCCCAGTATTTGAGCTTGAGAAGATGCTCACAGAGTCGCAGCAGATAGCTCGATATTGCCCGCTTGTCACTTCTCCCCAAGCTTTCAATCTCCTCAATTAAATTTTCTAAGTCAAGATTGCTGAAATTCCGTGCCTTCAATTGAGCAACGGTATCATTCAACCAAAGTTGGTAGTCTGCGTCATATAATAACGTCGGTTGAGGTTTAACTTGAGGTTCCATAACTCATTGCCTCTATCGGTTTCTTGATTGTATCGGCAATAATAGCGATCGCTGTTATTCCTCTTCTATCATGTTCTCAAAAAGGCTGGTGAAAAATGAGTGAAACCCAAGCAACCCAACAAGTGCGGGTGTGCCAATACCAAAGTTGTCGTAAGTTAGGAGCAGATCGGGTATTTGAGGCGTTTGAGCTGCATCATGTGGATGGGGTGGAAGTAGTAGCAGTTCATTGTTTGGGACAATGTGGCAATGGGCCGATGGTGCTGGTTTTACCGGAAGAGGTTTGGTATTGTCGGGTTTCTCCCCAGGAAGTGCCTGCGGTAGTGGAGCGACATTTGCTGGGGGGAAAACCGGTTAAAGGGATGTTATATCAGAAGTTCCATCCCTGTAAAGGTTAGTTAGGCAGACTAGGGTTGATTGGGAAGCCGAACTTTGGTAATTAAGCCAACGCGATGCAACAGGCTAATGACTCCCCAACTGGGATCGATTTCCCACCATTTTAAGCCACAACGAGCAGAGTAGGGAAAGGCATGATGGTTGTTGTGCCAACCTTGTCCATAGGTCAAGGGGACTAACCACCAAAGGTTGGTGGATTTATCATCGGTGTCATAGTTGCGATAGCCGAAGGCGTGGGCGAAACTGTTGACACCCCAAGCACCATGCCAAAGGAGAACGACGCGGACGATGCTTCCCCACATTACCCAAGGTAAGCCTCCGAGGGCAAAGAGGATGGCGGCTAAACCGAAGTGCAAAACGAGGAGATAGCGATCGCAGAATAGATAGAAGGGATCGTCTTTAATATCTTTGGTGACTTTAGCAATTTTCTCATCTAAGTCAGGCTTATGGTAGAGAATCCAGATAAAATGGCTCCACCAGAATCCTTTATTAATATTATGATAATCACCCTCCTTATCGGAATAGGCATGATGGATGCGATGGGTTCCCGCCCAATCAATGGGGCTAGATAAACCACTAAAGGTTCCACAGAAGACAAAAAAATATTCAACCCATTTGGGACAAGTAAAGCTACGGTGACTGGCTAAACGATGCCAGCCAATTTCCACTCCTGAGCCGGTAATCATGTGCAAGACTAGAAAAACGGCCACAGCAGACCAACTAAAAAATGGGGGGAAGAAGGCTAAAACGGCCCCGATATGCATGGCAATCATCACCGTGATGATAATCCAGTTTAAACGGGGAGAGGCTTCGGTTTCAGGAACGGTTGTTTCAGAAGGGATGGCTTTGATCATCAAAGATTACCTAAGATAAAGGGATTTAGGGGATGAATACCAGAGGGGCTAAGATCGGAGAACCCGCCCTGACTGAACTAGGATTGCCCTTTCTGGGTAAAGGGTTGATAGCATGTGTCCTCATCGTATAAATGACAAACGCTGGTGATTTCCCAGAGGGAAGAGAGGGAAAATTCATTAGTGGTCATGTATTCTCCCCAATTTTGTTCAAGACTGGTATGAGCCTGACGGAGATTGTACCAGGGAATCGCTGTAGAGATATGATGGGGAACATGAACATTAATGTCATGGGCCATCCATTCAAACCATCGGGGATATTGACAATGGGCGGTTCCCATGAGTTGGGCTTCGGCTTCATTCCATTGAGATTGGGGTTTGAAGGGAATATTGGGTTTGGTATGGTGCAGGAGGGTGATGGTACTCATCCAGAAATGGAAGACGAGCCAAGGCATGAACCAGTAGTTGACGAATCCCCACCAGCCGGTGGTGGCAATCAGTAGGGGAAATCCGATCGCCATTTGAGCGATGACAAAGAGGACGGAAAATCGGACTTGTTCCCGCTCTTTACCTGAAAATGTCCACCATTGAAAGTGGAGTTTTGCCCAATGGACGGCGGAGGCTAACCACCAAAATTTACCGCGCAGGGCGCGATAGGCCCCTTTTTCGATGGGATGGAAGCTGTCGTATTCTTCGCGGGAATAGGCTTTCCAAGCGTTATCAATTTCTAGGCAGTTGGTGTATTTATGATGGATATCATGTTGAATCCGCCAGCTATGGAAGGGATAAATGCAGGGAATGAGCAGAAGATGGCCGACGAGGTTATTGATCCATATGCGATTGGAGAAAGAGCGATGTCCGCAGTCGTGAGCGAGGACAAAGAGGCCGGTGAAGGCGCTACCGGTGAAGAGCCAGAGGAGAGGGAGTAAATACCAGGGGGCGTGAGCGGTTGCCCACCATCCTAAGCTGACGAGGATGAGGTTAGTGATTACGCCTGTCCAGGCTTTGAGGGGATGTTTTATAAATACTTCCCTAGGAAGGGTGTTGAGGATATCTCTGAGGCGGATCTTGGGATCGAGTCGGAGCTTTTCGTCTGTTTGTGGCCGTGCAGACGATTGAGCGATCGCTGTTGTCATGCTAAATTTTCCTGTTGTATTGTTCTCGATTGGGGGTGGAGGTGATCCCCCTAAATCCCCCTTAAAAGGGGGACTTTTACTGTTGGGGAGATCGAGTTCCCTTGTACTTCATTAAGCAAGCAAAGGGCTGTATCGCTAGGATTCGGAGAAGGTGCGATAGCCTTTTTCTTCGTCATACAAGTGGCAAACATCGGTAATTTGCCAGAGTAGGCGGAAGGAAAAGCGCTTGCGAGTGATATATTCTCCCCAATTTTCTTCAAGGCTGGCATGGGCCTTACGGAGGTTATACCAGGGAATGGCGGTGGTTAAATGATGGGGAACATGAACGTTGATGTCATGGCAAATCCATTCAAACCACCAAGGATATTTGCAATCGACGCTACCGACGAGTTGAGCGGTGACTTCATGCCATTTACCGTCGGGTTCAAATCTGAGATCGGGTAAAGTGTGGTGTAGAAGGGTAACGGTACTGAGCCAGAAGTGGAAGACTAGCCAAGGCATCAACCAGAGGGAAAACCAGCCCCACCATCCGGTGGTGGCAATCAGGAGGGGAAAGCCGATCGCTATTTGTGTTATTACTAATAGGGCTGAAAATCGGAATTGTTCCCGTTCTTTTCCTGGCTTAATTGTCCACCATTGAAAGTGGAGTTGTCCCCAATGGACAATAGAACCTAACCACCAGAATTTTCCATGGAGGGAACGATAAACGATTTTTTCAAAGCCGTTGAGGGCTTCATACTGTTCCATATAGAATGGATTCCAGGTGTTATCGCGGTCAATATGATTGGTATGTTTATGATGAATGTTGTGTTGAATCCGCCAGGGATGAAAGGGATAAATGCAGGGGGTTAGGGCAATATGACCGATGAGATTATTCACCCATTTTTTATTGGCAAAGGAACGATGACCGCAGTCATGGGCAATCACAAATAAGCCAAAAAAACAGGTTCCTGTAAAGAGCCAGAGTAGGGGAAGTAAGTACCAGGGAGCGATCGCGATTCCCCACCATCCTAAACTGACGAGGACGACATTGGAGAGAAACCCAAACCACGCTTTGAATTGGTCTTTGACAAAAACATCTTTGGGTAAAGTTTTTAAAACATCTTTTAAGCGCAAATTTCGATCGAGTTGGGGTCTTCCCGTTGATATAAGCTCCGCCGAGGGATTGGCGATCGCTGTTTCCATGCTAAATGTTCCTCAGTCAACAATTGCATCATTATATCCCCTACTTACGCAATTTTCATGAATTTTAGAAAAGGGAATTTTTATCCACAACCAAGGGATTTTCTATCCATAAAAAGAGGATAATTTCAACCGTATAAATACCTATTTTTTGAGCAAGAAAACCTTTATTGTTTCGGCAAAGGAGAGCGGGGGGTATGGGCCTTAGCGGGCGTACCCCAACAAATGTAGGCTTCGGGTAAGGAGCTAAACACACTGCTACGGGCCCCAACAACAGTATTGGCTCCAATTTCCACCCCTGGAGAGACAAAACAATCCGTCGCTATCCATACCCCATTGCCAATCCGAATTGGGGCAGTAACTAGGGGAAAACAGGGGTTTTTCACATCATGGGAACCCGTACAAAGATAGGTTTTCTGGGAGACTACACAGTGTTGGCCAATTTGAATCTGGTCTAAGCTATAGAACACCACATCATCACCAATCCAACTGTAATCGCCAATGGTGACTTTCCAGGGATAGGTAAAGCGAGCTGTGGGTCGAATGACCACTCCTCGACCAATTTTAGCCCCAAACCACCGCAATAGCCCGATCCGAATACGATGCCAATTATGGAGGGTTAAGGGGAAAGTAACGGCTTGTACAAACCACCAAAGAATAATCACCCAAGTGGGACGACCGCGATCGAAATTGGACTGGTCATACTGGCGTAAATCGATCCAGGCAGGAGAGTCTAAGCTATAGGATGGGGAGGATTCAGGACTTAAGGGAGGTGTTGACATGGGTAGGGGAAGATTGAGATCCAGAAACTGACGCTTTTTTGGGATTAATATGACCTCCAAATTGACGCAGTTCAAATAATTTTACGCCAATGTTGTATTCATATTGACTCAGGAGACGGGCATAAATATATCCAGCTCGGCCATCTAAAAATCCCAGTTGGAGAATATAATGCAAGATAAAGCGAATGGTGGGTTTCAAGGGGAGGCGCACCCAGATTTTTTTTAGCCAGCGTTTGCGCTGCACTGCATCGCCAAATAAGTTCGCGCCAATGGTATTCCCTTCGTCCATGCCTTCAATGAGATTGTAATAAACTCTGGCTTCCCAATTAGAATAGCGGTTATGGCGAGCTAACCAAGCATAGATATCGCGGAAGTCTTCATGGAGCATGTCTTCTTTGAGGTAACCGACATTCCCTTCGAGGATCACATGCTCGTGAACTTCGTTATCTCCGGCATTTCTGACATCTTCCACGTTCAGGTTTTCGTAGCGTCCTTTTTGGTGTTTAAATAGGCGTAAATTCCAATCGGGATAGCGTCCTCCATGGCGAATCCAAGAGCCTAGAAAAATGACGCGGCGATTGAGATAATAGCCATTCATATTGGGGTCTTGGATGGCTTGTTTTATTTCTTCCCATAGAGGGGGAGTGATTCGTTCGTCGCAATCGACAATTAAGATCCATTCATGGCGAAAGGGAAGGTTTTCTAAAGACCAATTTTTCTTTTTTGGCCAAGATCCATTAAACTTAAATTGGACAACTGTCGCCCCTAAGCTTTCAGCAATTTCTGCGGTGCGATCGCCACTTTGAGAATCGACGACGAAGATTTCATCAGCCGGTTGCAAACTCTCCAGGCAGGCGGCAATGTTATCTTCTTCATCTTTTGCGGGGATAATAATCGAGACCGGGACTTTAGGAGCTTGAGAGGTCATAAGGGTACTGGAGGTACAAGGGCAACGTTTAGGATATCAGATCGATCTCAAAGTTTGGATTGGGGGATCTGCTTTTTCTCTTTTAGTTATAGCAGTTCTGGTATTGTGGCCAAGTTCAAAGGAGTAGAGATAAGTTTACTTTGATGGAGATTGGCTAGACCGTAATCCTTCGATCGCCGTTATTAGATAACCGATTTGACCATAGGCATAGACTAGGTTATCAAAACGGAGGGCCGGATCGCTGATGTATTTGACTGATTTATAGAGTCCCCGAATGAGGCGCTCTCCTCCCCGCGAAAACTGGTGAATTCCGCCTCGGTTGGAGAGTTGTTCGCGGTAGCATTCACTCACCCCTTGCCACCAGCCTCGGCGCAGAAACCAAGAGCGGTTAACTCGCTCTGGCGCGACGTTATGGGCAACTAAGGCTTGGGGAATATAGCTGACTTGCCATCCGGATTGTAGGGCTAATTCGGTCATCACCAGTTCTTCATTGGAGAGTAATTTTTTGCCGACTCGTCCCAAGTTGGGGTCAAAGCCGCCAATGTCTGCGAGGAAACTGCGCCGGATGGAGTAGTTTAAGCCCCTGGGGGTGTGGTTGGGTTGGGTGATGAACAGGGGTTTATCGCCTAAATCATAGGCTCCTAGATTGCCCGCTAAACCGTCGGAGAGCCAAGGGGGAGGGGTGATATCGGGGGGCCAAATGAGGGTGACTTTACCGCCAGCAATGGCGAGTTTAGGGTTTTCTGTGTAGGCTTTTGAGAGGATGCTTAACCAGGTGGGGGTGGCGATCGCATCGTCATCTAAATAGGCTAAAATTTCTCCACTGGCGGTTTTAGCTCCGGTGTTGCGAGCGACGGATAAGCCGGTGATGGGTTCATATACTGACTTGAGGCGAGGATGGGGTTGTAAGGATTCGATGACTTCTTGGGTGCGATCGCTCGATGCATTATCAACGACAATGACTTCAAAATCGGGGTGATCTTGGTTGAGTAAGCTTTCTATCGCTCCACCGAGATATTGATCGCGGTTGTGGGTACAGATAATGGCTGAGATTTGGGCGCTCATGGGGGAATGGGGGAATGGGGACTGTCTGGGATTGATAGATGCCATCTCTGTTTTACTCAATTTTCCAATTTTGTCCAACCACCCCATCCCCCCATCTCCCTATCCCCCCATCCCCCTATCCCCTAACTGACTATGCAGGCTGTTTAAAGATTGGGCTAACTGGGATAGACGCTCTTCTAGGATATGCTTTTGGTTCAGAAACTGTCGCAGTTGCTGATAGCGATGAAGGGCTAGACTAATGGAGGCGATTTCTTCGGGTAGACAGGGACGACTCCAAACTTCTCCATTTTCGTTGAGTCTACAGAGTCGATAGGTGGTGCGAGGGCTGGCAGGAGTAAGGTTAGGAGTTAAGTTGGGGGTAGATTCGAGCCATCCTTCAACGATTGGCCCCTGGTGATAGAGTTGGGTAATTTGATCGTGGATCTGGTCTAACTCATCTTGCCATTGGCGAGCGATCGCCTCAATATCATGAAGCAAGTCAATGGCTAGATCGGGATAGTGTTGGTTTTGATGGCGACTTAAGCGCGGGGGTTTGTGTTTGGGGAAATGGGGCTGTTCAGTGGGACGCATCTGAATAGGTGCAGAGTTAGCGCGATTCTAGATTATTCAGTCGCTGTTGCAACTGTTTTAAGGACTGATATAAATCGGGTAGACGCTTGTAAATGGCAGATGCTTTGAGGTAAATGGGATGATTGACGGCTGGGTTGCCGGAAACGATGGAGCCAGGGGGAATGGTTCCATGGACTCCTGCTTTAGCGGATGCGATTACATTATCGCCAATGATGGTGTTATTGGCAACTCCCACTTGTCCAGCCAGAAGGACATTATTACCGACTTTTGTGCCGCCTGCCATGCCAGCTTGACCGGCGATCGCACAATTGGAGCCAATCTGGGAACCATGGCCGATTTGGACGAGGTTATCGATTTTGGTATCGCGACCGATGCGGGTTTCACCGACGGCTGGACGGTCAATGGCGCTATTACAGCCGACTTCTACACCGTCTTCTAATACGGTGATGCCAGATTGTTCCATTTTGAACCATCCTTTCGGGGTGGGAACAAAGCCAAATCCTTCTGCTCCGATGACTGCGCCGCTATGAATGACGCAATTTTTACCAATTTTTGATCGTTCGTGAATGGTACAGTTGCCATGGAGAATGGTGCGATCGCCGATTTCCACTTGGGGATAAATGACTACATTGGCATGAATGCAGACTCCATCGCCAATTTTAACTCCGGAGGCGATCGCCACATGGGGGCCAATATAGACTCCTTCTCCCCACTCCACATCCTCAGCAATCACAGCAGTGGGGTGAATCTGAGGTTGGGGGGTAAAAGGTTGATAAAAGAGGTTAATCGCTTGGGCAAATAACAAGCGCGGTTCCCTAGTCGCGATCCAGGCAATGCCCCGCTCTGTAGCCGTTTCGGTTAAACTGGGGGGAATAATAAGGGCGATCGCCTCTGTGGTATGAATCTGACTGGCAAACTTCGCACCCTCAATAAAACTCAGACTCTGGGGTGTCCCTTGATCGATTGGAGCCACACCCATAATTTCTGGATCGAGATCCGGTAGAGAGTTTTCTCCAGCCACCTGACCCAACTTTTCCACAATTTCACTGAGTTTCATTGAAGGTATCACCAAGCTCTAAAGGCATCTCTGCACAGTTTACCGTATCTCCCTTATCTTTTAGTCAACCGCCCCCAAGGAGTGAAGAAAGGGGTGCGGGATGCTCAATGCTATCATAAAAAACACCGTATCCGATCGAGCAATTGCTATGGTTAATGCAACTTACATAGCTTGCTCGCCGGTAATTGTGGGTAGTTTAGCTATGGCTTAAACCACTACTTTTTGGATACCGACAAATTCTGTTAATGGATGGTATTCCTGGGTTTCGAGACAGAGTGAGATGGCTTCTTTGATGTTGCTCATCAGTTCATCGAGGGTTTCACCTTGGCTGTAGCATCCTTGGAGTTGAGGGACTTCGCCGATGTAGTAACCGTCTTCATCTCGTTCGATGAGAACGTAATAGTCTTGGGGTTGGGGGGGTTGGTTGGTCATGGATAGATTATATCAATGAACAATTAACAATGAACAATTAACCCCGTAGGGGCGGGTTTTACCCAATTCTCGGATACCCCACCATCGATGGTGTGAACCCGCCCCCACCCCCTGTCGCCGACATGAAAATTTTTAACGGTATAATGGATGTGAGCATAAAAAGCCATCCCCCTGCTAACCCGACCTCAATATTGATGATGAGATTGCCCAATGGTGAAAATGCTGAAATATCAATGCAAAAGCTGATTGGCTACTGTTTGAATCCAGACCATTCCAGTGGTAAGCATAAAGCACAGGTTTTTGCCTCGGTTTTAGGAATTACGGCCGAAAATGTAGATATTTTAAGAGAGATGATTGAAAGAGCAGCGCTTGAAGGTGAAGTCGTCCAACAGGATAATACGCCATTTGGTGAGCAGTTTAAGGTCGATTGGGTTATTCCCCATCCAGAAGAAATTACACTCCGCACCATCTGGGAAATTGCATCAACTCATCCTAACCCTCGTTTGATTTCTGCTTTTCTTAAATTACCATGAAACCATTCAAACTTCTAGATTCAGTAGCTCTTCTGAAATCAATTCCCAGAGAAAGACTGACCTTAATTGAGCCAGAATATGAATTGATTTCGAGTTTACCCACGGGACAAGTGGGAACGATTGTTGCCGTATACAATCGCCCAGAAGAGACTCAATACTTGGTTGAATTTTGCGATCGCCAAGGCTGCGAATATGCGATGGCTACCTTAAAGGAAAATGAAATTTTGGCTCTACATTATGAATTGACTGTGGCTTAATAAACAATGAACAATGAACAATGAACAATGAACAATGAACAATTAACCCCGTAGGGGCGGGTTTTACCCAAGTCTAGGATACCCCACCATCCCTGGTGTGAACCCGCCCCTACAACATCCCTACAACCCTGTAGGGGCGGGTTTTACCCAAGTCTCGGATACCCCACCATCGATGGTGTGAACCCGCCCCCATAACACCCAAAACCTACCGAGGGTTGGGCGAGTTTGCAACCGTTATTTCAGAACGAGATAACTGTCGCAGTTGCGCTAACCGTTTTGAGGTCGTTTTTTTGATTTTACTACAATCGATAAGTAATCAGCTCAAAGCGCTATAACTGCTGGCTTACCCATTGTCGCACCTGGCGAATTAAACTGGTTTCCCCTAGGGTTAAGCTTAACTCTAAAAACTGCATCAGCACAGGGGTATTAAAGAGGGGTAAGACTGAGGATGTTTCACGGAGTTGATATTCACCATTAACCCAATGAAAAATGCTTAAACTCTCCATATCGTAGCGCCATATTTCTGGCACTCCTAGGGCTGCATAAATCTCCATCCGATTGATGGAACTATTCGTATTATCGACTTCAATGGCTAAGTCTGGGGGCGGATTAATAGTTAAGTCGATGGTATCTTTACCCCGTACAGCGAGTTCATTCTGAATATAGTAACATTCATCTGCTTCTAGACCTTTTTGTAAGTCTTTTCTTGTCCAAGTGGTGGAGCCTAAAGAGCGAATTTCAATGCCCATTTCTTCCGTCATTACTTCCACAAAGCGACCGAGTAATTTTTTGCAGGTTTCGTGGGGAGGGAGGGGCATTAAAATCTCCAAAACTCCATGGTTATAGGTGAGTCGCAGTCCAGGTTGTGATTCTAAGTCTCGCACTAAGTTCTGATAAGTATCCCAATGAATACCTGGAAGGATGGTGATATGGGTAGATAATGGGTTGGTGGAAGGGGTATGGGTTACGATTTGAGCAGTCATCCTTTTCTTCCTTTGATATCAAGTCCGTTAAACTACTGTACCCAGGAGGCTCCACAATTCTTGGCAGCATCAGCCAAGCGTCGATCTGCTGTCCAAAAATGGGCTTCTTGTGATTGAGCTAGAGCTACAGCAGTTTTCGCTGCTATGGGGTACATTTTGATCCCCCTAAATCCCCCTTAAAAAGGGGGACTTTCTGATTTCCCCCCTTTTTAAGGGGGGTTGGGGGGATCTTTTTCGGCTGTACCTCATTACCGCGCGAAGCGCTGTAAGTTCATTGGTTAGATTAATCATACATACTATCTCGATGAAGAGCTTCTTCTGGCAAACTTCTAGGATGGGCGGGAAGAGATTGAAGAAAATTTAACCAATTATTGACTCTTTCTTCTGGAGTTAAGCGGATAATTGATTATATCAATTAAAAATTAAAAATATTGTAGGGGCGGGTTTTACCCAAATCTTGGATACCTACAAATCAATCTGGTAAACCCGCCCCCACCCCCTGTCGCCGACATGAAAATTTTTAATTTTTAATTTTTAATTTTTAATTTTTAATTGCCCTTCCGGTGACACCAGAGGGAGGAGGCGATAAGTTCCCCCGCAAGGGAGCTGTTTTGCACCACTTGCATGATACGGGGCCATTTTTCTTCGGTGTCGTCGAAGAGCATGGGGCTGCGGGGTTTGAGTTGGGGAGTGTCGGGGTTGATTTGGGCTTTTAGGTTAATAAGCTGCTTGATACTACTGAATGCTAAATGTTATCATAAAAAATACCGTATCCGATCGGGCAATTGCTATGGTTAATGCAACTTACGATGATGTTTTGAGCGCTGCTATCAACTTGTCTCCCCATTTACGAGTGATGTTAGCAGAACATCTATTAAACAGTCTCGATCCAGTGGAACAAAATCAAATCAATGCAGCTTGGGCAGAAGAAGCAGAAAAACGAGTGTTAGAGATTCAAGAAGGTGGAGTGACACCGATTTCTGGGTCAGAAGTTATGCAGCAGTTGCGGGAAAGACATCAAAAATGACTTATGATTTTCACCCTGCTGCTCAACAAGAGTTAAATGATACTATTGACTACTACGACCAAATTAATCCTGACTTGGGTGATGCTTTTTTAGATGAATTGGATCGCACTTTAGAGCGTATTAAACAGTTTCCTGAAGCCTGGTCTTTGTTATCGGCAAATACACGGTGTTGCCGTATGAATCGTTTTCCCTATAGCATTATTTACAGCAGTTTTCGCTGCTATGGGGTACATTTTGATCCCCCTAAATCCCCCTTAAAAAGGGGGACTTTCTTATTCCCCCCTTTTTAAGGGGGGTTGGGGGGATCTTTTTCGGCTGTACCTCATTACCGCGCAAAGTGCTGTATCAAATTCAAGAGGAAGAAAAACTCTTAATTGTGGCACTGATGCACTGGCAACGCAAACCCCATTACTGGGAAAATCGACTTTAAGGGAACTCTATAGGGCAAAGTCTTGGATAAGGTGGGCAATGCCCTACGGTTTCTCATTGTTCATTGTTCATTGTTCATTTTTAATTGCCCTTCCGGTGACACCAGAGGGAGGGGGCGATAAGTTCCCCCGCAAGGGAGCAGTTTTGCACCGCTTGCATCACACCGGGCCATTTTTCCTCGTAGTCGTCGAAGAGCATGTAGCTGCCGGGTTTGAGTTTCGGGTAGTAGTGGGTGATGTCGGCTTTCACGTCGTCGTATTTGTGCCCCGCATCGATGAAGATGAGGTCTAGGGATGCGTCGGCAAAGAGGGATGCGGCGGCGGTGGTGTCCATGACATGGAGTTGAATTTTGTCGTTGACTCCGAAGGCGGTGACGTTGTGGAGGAAGGCTTCTTTATTGCGGCGGATGACTTCTGCCATGGGGGGGCGGGCTTCACCGGGGGCTAGGAGCGCTCCCTGAAAGTTGTCGATGCTGTGCAGGATGGAGCCGGGGGGAAGGATGGAGGCGATGGCGATGCTGCTGCGCCCTTGGAAAGCTCCGAGTTCGACGACGGTGGAGTTGGGGGGCAGTTGTTTGACGAGGCATTGGAGGGCGAAGGCTTCGGCAATGGAGAAGAAGCCGGTGACTTGTTCCCAGAAGTAGACTCCGGCGAAGTCGTAGTTGAGGGTTTTGAGGTCAATATGGAGGGGTTGGGGGGTTTGCATTCTGTTTCCCTGGAATGGAAAAACCACGATCTTAGGTATTATACCTGCGATCGTGGTTTTTGGAGGGGGTTATTTTAGGGAGTTATACGAAGTTGGCAATGCCTAAAGTGGTAGCAGCAGTATTAATCAGGGTAACTAGGGCAATGTCATCTGCTGCATCATACCCAGCTAACCCATCCCGTTCAATGTAAATTAGGGAATCAGCAGCATTACCAGGACTGGCAGCAATGTTGGTGGAACCAACTGTAGCAGAAGCGGGATTAAGAACGCCTCCTGTAGTTCCAATATTCACTGGTCTACCCCCAAACGCTAAAGCGGTAGTTCCTGTCGTAGTTGTCACAGTTACGTTAGTCAGGCTGCTAATTTGGATAACGTCTTGGTTAACATCAAATCGGGTGATGTAGTCTGCCGCAGTTTGAGCTACTGCGCCTGGAACGTTGTTGTAGACCGTAGTCCCAGCAGCAGCAGGAGCAGCAGGAACCGTTACTGTACCAGCCGCAGTAATACTATAACTACCTGCCTGACTTCCTAAAATCCCACTGAGGTTGTACACAAAGCGGTCTGTCCCATCATTGTTATCAGTCCCGTTAAACCCAGTTAAGGTATCACTACCTGCACCGCCTTCAAGGATGTCAGCGTCGTTACCACCAACGATGCTATCATCGCCAGCACCACCTAGGATAGTGTCGATCTGGTCACCACCTAACAGCCAGTCAGCATCATTACCACCATCGATGAAGTCGTTACCAATACCACCTTCGATGCTGTCATTACCCCCTTCACCTTGGATGTTGTCATCACCATCTCCACCAAGGATAGTATCACCCCCTAAAACACCGTTAGTAATGATAAATGCAAGTGTCTGTCCACCAGCTTCACTACCACCAGAAATACTATCGTTACCAGCTCCTCCAACAATGGAGTCTGAACCGGAATTGGTAGTACCACCACGAATGGTATCATTCCCATTACCCCCGATTAGGGTATCACCCGCAACGTTGACATTAGGAAGAGTCTGGTTATTTCCCCCTTGGATACTATCATTTCCTTCACCACCGTCATACCAGTCAGTTCCAGTTGCTCCACCAGTAGCACCCAACCGGCCAATGGTGTCATTTCCAAGGTCGCCGAAGACTCTATCATTCCCTGAAACCACCCCAGCATCACCAGCAGGGAAACGGTCAACTGGCGGAGTACCGCTACGAACGAGGGAAGCGTCTACTTCTAGATAGTCATTATCTTGACCACCATAGATGGTATCATTACCGCCACCGCCTACCATACTATCGCTGCCAGTACCGCCAAGGATCATGTCGGCATTACCTGTATCACCAGATAGGGATTCATCCCCCCAGATGATATCCGCGCCTGCGTCTCCAGAGAGGAAATCACTGCCACTATAACCTCGGATTACGTCATTATCTTGACCTCCAAAAAGGCTGTCAATGCTTGACCCATCTGAACCAATGAGAACGTCGTTTCCTTTGTTTCCACTTCCAAAGGCAGCGGTTCCACCTTTCATGATGATGGTGTCGTCACCGTCGTCACCAAACAGGTTGGTGATGGAAAGAAAGACGGGGCTACCAATCAGACTGTCATTGCCTTGACCACCGAACACTTGGGAAACAGCAGAGAAACCGACATCAATGGTATCATTTCCTTTGTAGCCATAAGCAATATCCTGCGTCGTCAGAAGACCCGTTTGATTATTAGGAAGTCCTCTATCATCACCGTTAGTTCCAAACCACTCACGAATTTGAGGGGTAGTTGTAGTTATTCTTGGTGTAAATCCGCTCATCGTTCACTCCACAACGTTGTTAGATGTACTTTTATTCTTGTGCAGAGACACATTTTAATTTAGCTGTCCTTGAGCATGATAACCGAAAATTTGCCAATTGGGCATCATTCCAGGAGATTTGCTCTAGGGTACAGGTCACAGTATAGCCTAATGGCTCAGAGTTAGAGGAATGGGAATATTACCCAAATACTCTAACGGCAGGTGACAGAGACAATGATACCACCAGATTTTGAAAATGTGTCTACCCACATCGGAAAATTTTGGAAATTTAATCGGTGGTTTAGGTTTTCATGTCCTGTGTTTATCTACAGGTGGGGGTTGTAGATTCCGGAAACTGGGGAGATGGGGGAATGGGGGGGTGGGGGAGTGGGGGAGTGGGGGAGTGGGGGGATGGGGGAGTGGGGGAGTGGGGAGATGGGGGAGTGGGGGAATAGGGGAGTGGGGGAGTGGGGGAGTGGGGGAGTGGATAGACAATCTCTAGGGGCGTTTCATCTGCCGAAGGGAAATGAAACGCCCAGACCAGATCCTCTATACAGCTAAAATGGGGTCGAGCTTGCCCTGAGCATCCAGGGAATAAATGCCGCTACAGTCACCAATATATTGATCGTCCACAAAAATCTGAGGAACCGATCGCGGGCCGCCTGTACGTTCTACCATTTCATCCCTTGCCTCTTCGTCTCCATCAATACAATACTCAATATAGTCAACGCCTTTACGATCTAATAGCGCTTTGGCTCGCAGACAAAAGGGACAGGTTCTCCAAGTGTAAATTTCAACTTTTGCCATAATCGTTGTGGTTCTCCCATAATCCAATTCCTTTACAATTCTATACAAAATTGGCGATCGCCCCAGGAATGATTGCAGGAGTCCCTCAAAAAAAGGTACTATGCTCCTTTGAGCTTATGAATATTGCTTTAGTCTGAGGATTACATCATCAGTGCGAAAGATAGTTTTAGCAGGTAACTGGAAAATGTACAAAACCCAGGCCGAGAGCCTAGATTTTGTGCAAGCATTTCTCTCTCAACTGGAACAAACCCCCGCAGAACGCACCGTCGTTTTGTGCGTTCCCTTTACCGATTTAGGGATTCTAGCAGAAAAATTAAAGGGTACTCCTGTGCATCTGGGGGCGCAAAATGTTCACTGGGAAGACCAGGGCGCTTATACCGGTGAAATTTCTGCACCCATGCTGACAGAAATCGGCGTACAGTATGTGGTCATCGGCCACAGCGAGCGCCGGGAGTATTTTGGCGAAACGGATCAAACCGTTAATTTACGTCTGAAAGCGGCACAAAAACATGGGTTAATCCCCATTCTCTGTGTGGGAGAAACAGAGCAACAGCGAGTCAATGGGGACACCGAATCTCATATTCGCTCCCAGTTGGATCGAGATTTAGTCGGCATCGATCAAAGTCAAATGGTGATTGCCTATGAGCCGATTTGGGCCATTGGAACCGGCAAAACTTGCGATTCTCAGGAAGCCAACCGGGTGATTGGTTTAATTCGTTCCCAGCTCTCGAATCAAGATGTACCCATTCAATACGGAGGTTCAGTTAAACCGGAAAATATTGATGAGATTATGGCTCAACCGGAAATTGATGGGGTTCTTGTCGGTGGTGCGAGTCTGGATGCACCAGGATTTGCCCGGATCGTCAATTATAACGCTTCGCCCTAGGGAATAGGTAACAAGAAATAGGCGGTAGGGGCAATAGCCAGAAAGCCCCTACAGTTCTTAGATTTTTATAGGGATAGGATATGGGTTGGATGGTGCGGGGACGCTCCTTTAATTGGGGGATGCGAACCCATGTAATGGGGGTGCTGAATGTCACGCCAGATAGTTTTAGCGATGGGGGGGAGTTTCAGGGTTTAGAAACGGCGATCGCCCACGCTCAATATTTGGTAGATTATGGGGTGGATGTGGTCGATATTGGCGGCCAGTCCACTCGCCCCGGTAGCCCCCAAATTTCCCTGGATGAGGAGTTAAACCGGGTGATTCCAGTCATTCAAAACATCCGAGAATTACCCGAACCCTATAGTAATATTCCAGTCTCCATTGATACGACCCGCTCCGAAGTAGCCCAGGCAGCAGTAGAGGCTGGTGCAGATTGGGTCAATGATATTTCTGGGGGAGACTTTGACGAGCAAATGTTGGCAACCGTGGCTCAACTGGGAGTGCCAATTATTTTAATGCATATGCGGGGAAATCCGGAAACCATGCAACAGTTGACCCAGTATGAGGACTTAATGGGCGAGATTTTGCGGGTTTTAGAGGCAAAAATCCAGAAAGCTCTAAAGGCAGGAATTAACCAGATCATCATCGATCCAGGCATCGGCTTTGCCAAAACCACCGACCAAAATTTAGAAATTCTGCGCCAGATTCCCCGGTTGCGAGCATTGGGTTATCCGGTATTAATTGGCCCATCGCGCAAAAGTTTTATCGGTCATATTTTAAACCAGCCCGACCCCAAACAACGGGTTTGGGGCACAGCCGCCGCCTGTTGTGCAGCCATTTCTGGGGGGGCAGATGTAGTGAGAGTCCACGATGTGCCGCAGATGGTAGAGGTATGTCGGGTGGCCGATGGGATTTACCGAGGGGTGAAGGAGGATTGAACCGATACCTTCCCTATTTTCAGGATTACGATTTTCACTTTATGGGATAATCGAGTCTGGAAAGTTAAAAAGAAGTTCTGATGGCCAGACGGAGAAGAAACCCCTAATCTTGTCTCAGAGAATACCCCGAATTCAGAGATCTGAATAATTTTACCAATTGACTTTCTAAATCCGATATCTCTTGATTGAGAAGACAAGGCAACGATGACACCTGAACAAATCAGACTGCAAGAAGCAGAGAATCCCCAAACCCCTTGGAAGAAATGGGGGCCCTATTTAAGTGAGCGACAATGGGGTACGGTGCGGGAGGATTATAGCGAGAATGGGGATGCTTGGAACTATTTTACCCATGACCAGGCGCGATCGCGGGCCTACCGTTGGGGAGAAGACGGCTTGGGGGGTATTTCCGACGACTGCCAGATCCTCTGCTTTGCCCTAGCACTCTGGAATGGCAAAGACTCAATCCTAAAAGAGCGGCTGTTTGGACTCAACAACAGCGAAGGCAACCACGGCGAAGATGTCAAAGAATATTACTTTTACCTTGACAGCACGCCGACTCACTCCTACATGAAATATTTGTACAAGTATCCCCAAAGCGCTTTCCCCTATGAGGATTTGGTTAAAACCAATAGGGAACGCAGCCGGGAAGAATTAGAATATGAATTGCTAGATACAGGCATTTTTGACGAAGACCGATATTTTGATGTTTTTGTCGAATATGCCAAAGCCGATGCAGAAGACATCCTGATTAAAATTAGCGTCTCCAATCGGGGCCCTGAAGCGGCAACCTTACACCTATTGCCAACCCTCTGGTTCCGCAATACCTGGTCTTGGGCTGATGGTGGTTCTAAGCCTGTCCTGCAAAAGGTAGAAAATACTGAAGGCAGTGTAGTTCATGCCCATCACACCGACGCACTATTTCAGAAGTTTCTGGTCGATTACTATCTCTACTGCCCTGAAAATGTCCCCCTGTTATTTACGGAAAATGAAACCAATAATGCTCGCATCTTTGGTACAGAAAATCCGAGTCCCTACGTCAAGGATGGAATTAATAATTACATCGTGCAGGGAGAAAACCATGGGGTCAATCCCCTGCAAACAGGGACAAAGGTTTCCGCTCACCACCAACTGACGGTTGGGGCGGGAGAAACAGAAATTGTCCGCCTGCGCCTAACTCGCACGGCTCCAGCCCAGGGGGTTAATCCCTTTGCCGAATTTGATCGCCTTTTCCAAACCCGCCTACAGGAAGCCGATGCTTTCTACGATGAAATCATGCCAGTAGCGATTAAAACCTCTGCCCCAGAAAAGGCTCATCTCATGCGTCAGGCTCTGGCGGGGATGCTCTGGACAAAGCAGTATTTCTACTACGATGTCGATCAATGGCTGGAGGAACATAAGATTACTCCTTGGTCAGAAGCCGAACAGCGCCGGAGGATTCGCAACGGTGAATGGTTCCACGCCTATTGCGATGACATCATTTCCATGCCGGATAAGTGGGAATATCCCTGGTTTGCAGCTTGGGATCTGGCCTTCCACATGCTGCCCTTGTCCATTGTAGACTCGGACTTTGCCAAAAAGCAGTTAGACTTGATGCTGCGTAATGACTACCTGCACCCCAATGGTCAAATCCCCGCCTACGAGTGGAACTTTGGCGATGTCAATCCTCCCGTCCATGCCTATGCCACTATGCAGATCTATTTGATGGATAAGGCCCGCAATGGGGGTAAAGGGGATATCGACTTTCTCAAGTATGCCTTTTCTAAATTGCTGGTCAACTTCACCTGGTGGCTGAATCGTAAGGATCGGGGTGGTAATAATGTCTTTGAAGGCGGCTTTTTAGGGTTGGATAATATCGGGGTGTTTGACCGCAGTTCACCTCTACCAACGGGGGGCTACCTTGAGCAGGCAGATGGCACTGCCTGGATGGTGTTTTTCAGTCAGCAGATGTTGCTGATTGCGACTGAACTGGCAATACACGACTCGCTTTATGAAGAGTTTGTGAGTAAGTTCTTTGAGCATACGATGTGGATTGCTGGAGCTATGGATCGACTGGGTGAACATCAAGATGAAATGTGGGATGAGGAAGATGGATTTTTCTATGATGTCCTGCGTTTGCCCGATGGTAAGGCCTTTCGCCTCAAGGTGCGATCGATGGTTGGTCTGCTGCCTCTAGCGGCTGTGGCAATTTTTAAAGAAGGGGATCTTGCCAAAGTGCCTAATTTTGTCAAGCGGGCTGAACAATTCTATCGCCGCCATCCCGAACTGCTCGTCAATATTCACTTACCCAGTCAACAGGGTACAGCAGGTCGGCGCATGTTGTCGGTGTTCACTGAAGCGAAACTGCGCCGTGTTTTGGCGCGGATGTTAGATGAAAATGAGTTCTTCAGCCCCTATGGTATTCGCTCTCTCTCCCTTTATCATCGGGATCATCCCTTTATCTTTGTTCATGATGGTCAGGAGTTCCGGGTGGACTATTTGCCCGGTGATTCTAACTCTGGGATGTTTGGGGGTAATTCCAATTGGCGGGGCCCTGTCTGGATGCCAGTGAATTTCTTGCTGGTGACTGCTCTATATCGGCTCCATGCTTTCTACGGGGATGAGTTTAAGGTGGAATGTCCCACTGGATCGGGACAGTATATGACTCTGTTTGAAGTGGCGCACGAACTAAGCGATCGCCTCATCCGCATCTTCTTGCCTGACGATCGCGATCGCCGTCCAGTCTATGGTGGCTCGGAAAAATTCCAAACCGATCCCTACTGGAAAGATTTGATCCTGTTTTACGAATACTTCCATGGCGATAATGGTGCTGGAATTGGTGCGAGCCATCAAACGGGCTGGACGGGTTGTATCGCTCGCATTATTCAGATTATGGGGGAGGTGACACAGGAGATGTTTACCGCTTCAGAGGAGGAGTAGGCAGTCATTCAGACGAGGGATGAGGAAAACTGATTTACACTGATTGGAAATTGCTATAGTCGATCGATGAAGGGACTGAAAAATTTGCCGCCTCTGGGCAATGTGATTAAAATTCTGGGCATCAATTTGGTGTTGATGTTTCTTCTGCTAGAGGGAGTGTGTTTAGGCTTTTACGCCGCTCAACATCAGCAACTCTATTATGGGCGATCGCCGGAAAATGCCGAAAACCCCGAAGATGATCCCTTCCACCTCGATCAACAGGGCATTCGCTTAGAACAGAATATCAGCGAAATCCTACATCCCTTTTTTGGCTATATCTCCAAACCCGGTGCAGGATTTGGGGGCTTTGGATTTCAGTCGGTTTTTAATGCCAATAATTATGGTTTAGTCTCTCAAGTTAATTATCCCTACATCCGCAAACATCCTAATCAGGTTCTCGTGGGCATTTTTGGTGGTTCTGTCGCCACATTCTACTATATGAATGAAATCGAAAATCCCACCCTTGCCCGAACTCTGAAAACCTTACCTCAATTTGCTGATAAAGAAATTGTCCTCTTAAATTTTTCCCAAGGGGGCTATAAGCAACCGCAACAATTACTGGTATTGAATTATTTCTTATCTCAAGGACAAGAACTGGATTTAGTCATTAATATTGATGGTTTCAATGAAGTGGCGATCGCCAGCAACAATATCCAAAAGAATATCGCTCCTTCTATGCCGAGTGCCTTGCAAGTCATGCCTCTGGTAGAGTTAACCAATAATAACCTTTCTACAGAACAGATGAAAATCATGCTAGAGGTGATTGAAATTAAGGAAAAACTCAAAAATAGCTTGCAAGCCCAACAAGATTGTGGGTTAGCCTTATGTTATTTCTGGGAGAAAATCCGTTCAACAGTGTTCATGAGAAACTATTACGATCGCCTAAAAGACTTTGACAATCGACGCAAAAAATCAGCGACTCCAGATGAATCATTAATTTATCTCCAATCCTGGGAAAGTCAAGGCATAGAAACAGATTATGAAAATATGACCCGGATTTGGTTACAGTCTTCTTTAGCCATGTATTCGGTTCTCAAAAGCCGAAATATTCCCTATTTTCATATCTTGCAACCCAATCAATATCATCCCACTCAACGCCAGTTTAGTGCTGAAGAACAAGAGCAATTTGCACCAGAGAAAAATACCCGTAATCCTTATATCAACGGCGTACAGTTGGGTTATCCATATTTAGTGAAAGCGAGCCAAGAATTATCAGACAAGGGCGTACATTTTTTTAATGGAGTTACGGCTTTTGATCGGGAGCCTGACACCGTTTATATTGATACCTGCTGCCACTATAATCAAAAAGGAAGAAATATTTTCGCCAATTTTATCGCCAGTCAAATTGCACTTACTCTTAATCAACCCAGTCCCTAGCAATCATGCTTAAGTTTAAGCCAAAATGGATTAAAGTCATCTTAATTAATATGGGCAGTGTTTTGCTCTCTTTAGAACTGCTGTCTTTAGGGTTTTATGGACTGAAAATGCAGCAATGGTTTTATACTCGCTCCCAAGACTCGAAACCTACCTATTCGGCACTTCAGGAAATAGATAATATGGGAGTTGAGTTAGATGATAGTTTGCTATTAAGACTCCATCCTTATTTTGGTTATACTGATTTTAAGCCAGACGAGCCGACGATTAATAATTATCAATTTGGCTCATCTAGGGATTATCCTGCGATCAAAGAAAACGATCGCCAGTACATCATCGGTATTTTCGGCGGCTCGGCTGCCCTGGCGATCGCCAATACAGAAGCCCAGTATCAAATTATTACCAATACGCTTCAGCAACTGCCCCAATTTTCCGATAAAGAGATTATTATCTTAAATTTTTCCCAGGGAGGGTATAAACAACCCCAGCAACTCCTCGTCTTTAACTATTTTTTATCCCTGGGGCAAAGCTTTGATATGGTGATTAACATTGATGGATTTAATGAAGTGGCATTATCGAGCCTCAATTATCCTGAAAATGTCCATTTATCCTTACCCAATGGTTCCCTGATGAAAGCCTTAGTTAACCTAGGAAATCATCAGTTTTCTGCCAAAGATCTGGAAATGTTGATTAAAATCCGTGAATATAATGCTACCCTTGGTAAAATTCAAAATCGACAAAATGCTTGTGGGTTGGCACTTTGTTATATCAGTCAACTGTTGCATTATCAAATTTTGCGTCTAGATTATCAAAATTTCTTAAAACAACAGCAAAATCAAACGTCAGAAACCCTGGTTTTAGCACCTACATCTACCCCCTTTAGCTTGTTTTATCTCAATCCTCCCGATCCCGATACAACGGCTGAAAATCTGTATAGCAAAATTGCCCAAACTTGGGTCAAAAGTTCTCTTTTAATGCATCAAACTTTGCACAGTCAAAATGCGCTATACTTCCATTTTTTGCAACCGAATCAATACTATCCTACCCAACGCCAGTTTACTCCCCAAGAGCAAAAACAGGCTATTAATCCCGAACAAGTATATGCTCAAGGAGTACGCCAAGGCTACCCGGAATTAATCCGAGCTATTGCCCAACTGCAACAAAATCAGGTGAATATTTTTAATGGAACAACAGTTTTTGATTCTGAGTCTCAACCGGTTTATAGTGATGATTGCTGCCATTATAACCTTCTCGGTAATCAAATTTTTTCCCAATATATTGCTAACCGTATTGTGCAAACTCTGCCAGCAGGAACCCCCCCAATCGTTCAAACTCAATCAAAGAATTAATGAAGAAAAAAAAGGATGAACGCTGGCATTACAGGCGACATCCTTTTTCTTCTTTATTCCTGTTACGATCTATGCCTCGTCGTAGGGTTCCATATCTAATAAATAGAGATAGGGTTGAACGATATCGACCATTTCGGGGCGCTGGAAGGCGATCGCCCGCAATAAATGCCAGTCCCTTAATCCTTCAAAGGCATTACTATACTCATCTTTTTCCAAACGGTTTGCCAGCAGGGTAATATCTTCGGAAGTCATGTTAGAAATTGTCTGCTTGGAGATGGTGATCATTGCCATAGTCGAGCCTCCCATTGCACCGTTTGTCTATCAACACTATCTTATCCCATTGATGTACAAGGCTGGCTAACTTTCGGCGATCGCCTCCTCAACAATCGGCTGCGACATTGCCGCTAACAGATTTTCACCCTTGAGCATCCGTTGAGCCGCTTCTAACAGTGCTTCCTCTAGATAAGGCTTGGTGAAATATCCCTTTGCTCCCAAAGAAGCCGCGTGTTGTTGAAACTTAGATGCACCCCGTGAGGTGAGCATTGCCATCGGAATTTGCTTGAGAACTTCATCCCCTTGGAGACGCTCCAACAACTCCAAACCATTGAGTTTCGGCATTTCAATATCACAGAAAATCATGTCACAAGGTAGACCTGCTCGCAATTTCTCCCAAGCATCTAACCCATTTCGAGCCTGTTCTACCCGATATCCCGACTTCACAAACGTCATCGATAACAGCTCCCGTACCGTAATCGAATCATCGACAATTAACACCGTTGGTTCAGACTTATCAATAGGTTCTGGTTCAGGGGGAACCACTTCTTGCCACATCCGAGAATCCCGTCGAGAACGACCCATAGACAGATCGATTAACTCCAGTACATCGGCAATCGGCATAATCCGACCATCCCCAAGAACCGTCGCCCCAGCTACCCCCACCGGTTTAGGAATCGGCCCCTCTAACTGCTTAATTACAATTTCCTGCTCTCCTAACACCTGATCCACCTGAAGCGCCAAATACTGACCCGCACTTCGCAAAATCACAATCGAGATAATATCATCATCAGCAGAACCGGCAAACACCCGTCCTCGGCCAATCGTCCGGTTATACTGCAACAACTCTGATAGGGGTCTAAAGGGTAGCTCCGTATCCCGCCATTTAATACAATTGAGTCCTTCCGAATTGGCATAAATGCGCTCTTTGGGCACATCGAGCATATCTTCCACCCCATCCATCGGGAAGGCAATGCGGGCATGATTACTAATACAAGAGAGGGCCTTAGAAATACTCAAAGTTAACGGCAGACGAATCGTAAATGTTGTCCCTTGTCCTTCCATTGAGTCTGTGGTAATCACCCCGCGAATTTCCCGCAGAGCCACTCGTACTACATCCATCCCCACACCTCGACCGGCAAAATTATCTGCCTTATCCTTGGTACTAAAGCCAGGATGGAACAACAAATCATAGACATCCAGACGGGACATTGATGCTGCTTCTTTAGCCACGATCAAACCTTTTTCCAGAGCTTTCGATTTCACTCGCGCCGTATTAATTCCCGCTCCATCATCAGAAACCGATATTACCGTTTGGTTTCCTTGGTGGAAGGCTCTAACTGTAATCTTACCGACTGGATTTTTACCTAACTTTTTACGCTCCTGGGGAGTTTCAATCCCGTGGGTCATGGCATTATTGATCAGGTGAGTCATCGGATCGAATAACTGCTCCTGAATCATCTTGTCAATTAAAGTATCTTTCCCTTCAATCTGAATTTCTGCCTGTTTATTCAAACCCGTAGCAATTCGCCGCACCGCTCCTGGTAGACGGTCAGCAGTTTGGGCAAAGGGAACCATTCGGGTGCGGGTTAAGCCTTCTTGTAATTGGGTCGTCACTTGGCGGAATTGGCGCGTTACCTGATCGGTTTCTTCGACGATAAACTCGATGTCGGAAGAAGACTCTCGTACCCGCACAATTAACTCAATGGTTTCTTGAGAGAGGGTATGGAAGGGAGTAAAGCGATCCATTTCGATGTGATCCCAACCACCATTCTGATTAGAATCTCCCGATCCATTTCCCGAAGAGAAGGCGGAACGATTACCATGACGGGAACTGAGCAATGCAGCTTCTAGAAGCGATCGCTCGTAGAGATCTCGCATTTTGCCCCCCACATCGCTCAGTTGCTGCACCAAATATAGCAAGTTATCTAGACATTGCCGCAAGCGTTCCTGGTTCTGCTCTAGACTGTTCCGGTTAACCACCAATTCCCCAACCAAGTTACTCAGGTTATCCAGTTGTTTAATGGGAACCCGCATGTTCTGCTCAACTCGTTTTGCAGATTTAGGCGATCGCGCCGTTGCCACATTAGCCGTTGGTGGCCCCCCCAACGCCTGATCTGCATCCGCTAACAAATCTTCCAGCTCATCAAACTCCCCATCTGTCGTTTGCGGAACCTCCATCGGTTCATGACTCACTTCTTGGTGTAGAGATGGACTCGGTAAAGTCACCGGTTCATCTAAAAATGTCTCCAATTGCGTAAAAATTTCAAGACTTTCACTCTGCTTTCCCTCTACTCCCAAAAATGTTTCTAACTCTTGCCATAGTCTAGAACCAGAATCCACTGGCTCTAAATCATCACCAAAATCCAAACTCTCTAAAGTCTCATCCGTCGCCCCTAAATCATCACCAAATAAGTTCAGTTCATCGATATCTTCAAGAACTTCCCCAGCACCTAACACCTCTTGTTCATCTGAAAACAGAGTTGACAAGTCTTCCCCTTCATTCTCTTCCATCTCTAAGGCAAAATCTAAATCCTCTAGATCTTCAGAGCCTTCTCCCATCACCCCTTCATCGAAATTTAAACCCCCATCTCCTACTAAATCTGATGACTCATCCAGGAGATCTATCTCTAACCCATCCCCCAATTCAAAATCATCCACTTCTTGAATCAATGTCCTTTGACTGGGATCTTCATCGCCTAATTCAGAATTCCAATCAAATAGATCTGCGGATGCCGATGATTGATCTTCCGAAGACTCCCCTAAATCCAGAGACATCTCCCCTGTCAAAGACTCCTCTGAATCCTCTTCTAAACTCAACTCTTCCAACTCCGAAGACTCCCCTAAATCCAAAGACATCTCCTCAGTCAAAGACTCCTCCGACTCCTCTTCTAAACTCAACTCTTCCAACTCCGAAGACTCCCCTAAATCCAGAGACATCTCCCCTGTCAAAGACTCCTCCGACTCCTCTTCTAAACTCAACTCTTCCAACTCCGAAGACTCCCCTAAATCCAGAGACATCTCCCCTGTCAAAGACTCCTCTGACTCCTCTTCTAAACTCAACTCTTCCAACTCCGAAGACTCCCCTAAATCCAGAGACATCTCCCCTGTCAAAGATTCCTCTGACTCCTCTTCTAAACTCAACTCTTCCAACTCCGAAGACTCCCCTAAATCTAGATCGTCTATGTTATTAGATGATTCTAACTCTGCTGTCTCAACCTCTTCATCATCATCTAATTTCACTAATGGTGATTGAAAGAAATCCTCTGAATCGATTGATGATTGAGAATGGGATAGAGTAGATGGACTCGAAGAATTTGATATCTCAAAAAAGTCATCAACACTAGCATCTGAATGGGAGGAATACCCTTGTAAATTTGATGTCTCAGTCTCCATCATGAAATCAAATTCATCTTTATTTTCTGGAGCTAAAATTTCTTCTATTTCTTGCGTTTCCTCTTCAGCTTCTACCCTTACTTCAGAAGCAGAATCGAGCATATCTGATTTTCCCTGGGAAGTTAAATCCTCGGAATCAGCATCTAAATCCATATCTAACTCATCTGAAGAAGAGTCTAAATCAAACAATTCTGAGGAACTACTGCTACTCTCTTCTTGGTCTAGAGACAAATCATCTAACCCTTCACTGTCTCCTAGAGCATCTAAATCCATATCCAACTCATCTGAAGAAGAGTCTAAATCAAACAGCTCCTCAGAACTACTGCTACTCTCTTCTTGGTCTAGAGACAAGTCATCTAACCCTTCACTGTCTCCTAGAGCATCTAAATCCATATCCAACTCATCTGAAGAAGAGTCTAAATCAAACAGCTCCTCAGAACTACTGCTACTCTCTTCTTGGTCTAGAGACAAGTCATCTAACCCTTCACTTTCTCCTAGAGCATCTAAATCCATATCCAACTCATCTGAAGAAGAGTCTAAATCAAACAATTCTGAGGAACTACTGCTACTCTCTTCTTGGTCTAGAGACAAATCATCTAACCCTTCACTGTCTCCTAGAGCATCTAAATCCATATCCAACTCATCTGAAGAAGAGTCTAAATCAAACAATTCTGAGGAACTACTGCTACTCTCTTCTTGGTCTAGAGACAAATCATCTAACCCTTCACTGTCTCCTAGAGCATCTAAATCCATATCCAACTCATCTGAAGAAGAGTCTAAATCAAACAATTCTGAGGAACTACTGCTACTCTCTTCTTGGTCTAGAGACAAATCATCTAACCCTTCACTGTCTCCTAGAGCATCTAAATCCATATCCAACTCATCTGAAGAAGAGTCTAAATCAAACAGCTCCTCAGAACTACTACTACTCTCTTCTTGGTCTAGAGACAAGTCATCTAACCCTTCACTGTCTCCTAGAGCATCTAAATCCATATTCAACTCATCTGAAGAAGAGTTTAAATCAAACAGCTCCTCAGAACTACTACTACTCTCTTCTTGGTCTAGAGACAAGTCATCTAACCCTTCACTTTCTCCTAGAGCATCTAAATCCATATCCAACTCATCTGAAGAAGAGTCTAAATCAAACAGCTCCTCAGAACTACTGCTACTCTCTTCTTGGTCTAGAGACAAGTCATCTAACCCTTCACTTTCTCCTAGAGCATCTAAATCCATATTCAACTCATCTGAAGAAGAGTCTAAATCAAACAATTCTGAGGAACTACTACTACTCTCTTCTTGGTCTAGAGACAAGTCATCTAACCCTTCACTGTCTCCTAGAGCATCTAAATCCATATTCAACTCATCTGAAGAAGAGTCTAAATCAAACAATTCTGAGGAACTACTGCTACTCTCTTCTTGGTCTAGAGACAAGTCATCTAACCCTTCACTGTCTCCTAGAGCATCTAAATCCATATTCAACTCATCTGAAGAAGAGTCTAAATCAAACAATTCTGAGGAACTACTGCTACTCTCTTCTTGGTCTAGAGACAAGTCATCTAACCCTTCACTGTCTCCTAGAGCATCTAAATCCATATTCAACTCATCTGAAGAAGAGTCTAAATCAAACAATTCTGAGGAACTACTGCTACTCTCTTCTTGGTCTAGAGACAAGTCATCTAACCCTTCACTGTCTCCTAGAGCATCTAAATCCATATTCAACTCATCTGAAGAAGAGTCTAAATCAAACAATTCTGAGGAACTACTGCTACTCTCTTCTTGGTCTAGAGACAAGTCATCTAACCCTTCACTGTCTCCTAGAGCATCTAAATCCATATCCAACTCATCTGAAGAAGAGTCTAAATCAAACAGCTCCTCAGAACTACTGCTACTCTCTTCTTGGTCTAGAGACAAGTCATCTAACCCTTCACTTTCTCCTAGAGCATCTAAATCCATATTCAACTCTGATTTTTCAGATAAACCATCAAATAACTGATTTAGATTTTCAAAGTTTTGATCTAATTCTTCTACTTTTTCAGGTTCTTCTAAATCAAACATATCATCCATTGTAGATAATGCGTCAGATTTTTCAGGAGATTCCAAGTCCAAATCCAATTCAAAATCTTCATCTTCAGTTAATTCTAAGTCTGATTCTTCAAGATTGAATTCTTCTATAGATTGAGTTTCTTCTGATGAGTCTAGATTGAGTTCTAGTAAATCATCGAGATCTTGAGTTTTTTCAGAATTAGAAAATAAATTAGAAAATTCAGAATCTTGAGTGGGTTTGGGATGAGTTGACATAATACTTGGCTCAATTTCTAGTAAGTCTTTTAGATCATCTTCAGAAGTTTCTACTTCTAGGTCATAATTTTCTTTTTTTGACAGATTATTATTTAAGGGATCGGTCGCATTTTTGGGGGACTCATCAATGAAGAAGTCTGAGAAGTCACTGATATCGTCAACTTCTGAGACTTCCGGGTTTCCGGGATGGTCTGGAGAAATAGAGGAGATCTCTGTTTCCCATGCTAATTCAAGATCGGATGTTTCTCCTTCAAACAGATCCGCTAAGGTGTTGAGTTCACTCAGTCCGACTTCTGGCCCTATGCGTTGTGTGGAAGATTTAGGGGGATCGAGCGGAGGTTGAGTATTTTGAGAGCGATCGCCTATAGATGAGGATTCCATAGAAAATTCTTCTGTGGGAGTAGTTCCCATTCTTAATAAGGTATCGAGTTCTGGATCATTTTGGGCAGTCGTAAGGGATTGCTCAGTTTGAAGATTTAACAGAGCTGAACTGGGTTTAATCTGCGTTTGTTTCCCGTCTAAAACCAAATCTGTAGCCCTTTTGAGTTCTCTAATGACAACGGGAGCCAGATCCGCATAGAGATTATCACGATTGGCGATCGCCCCTTGAGCCAGTTTGACTAATTCTATCCAGGGAGAAAGTTCAAAGTTCTCTCCGCTTGCTTTGAGCTTCACACAAAGTTGGTCTAACTGTCTTCGACTTTCTGCTGTATCCGGCTGCTTAAACCCTTGTAGCATTTGCCGTAATTGAGTAGGCACATCACTCTTAAACACCAAATGTTTAGCACTCTCTTCTGGATCGGGCAAGTTGGAGGATCGAGGTTCAATCCCTCCGCCACTTGCTGGAGAAGCCAGAAAAGGCGAAGGAGAGATAGCTGTAGGTTCTTCTATCTGCTCTTCCGCTCCATTATTCTCAACCTTCATCATCCGATCCAAGGACTTGAACAAGGGAGCCAACGAGTCGCAAATCTGCACATTCCTGGCATGAACTACATCCTCTGGATCGCTCGATTCCAGATTATCTACTAATTCAGCCAGTCCATCAAAGACCTGTAGGAGTAGGGATTCTAACTTTGCCCCAATTTTAGGGGGTCGTTCTTTCAGAACTTGGAAATAATCTTCTAACTTATGGGATGTTTTTCTCACACTACTGGCTCCCAACATCGCCGATCCACCCTTGATGGAATGGGCAGCCCGATAGATCTCATTGATCAGTTCCGCATCCTGGACTGTGGCTCCTAAATTCAACAATCCCTGCTCAATGATTCTGAGATTGTCTTTGGCTTCCTCTAGGAAATACCCCATAATCCGGTTTAAGTTTTCCTGTTCCTGAGCCATGGTTTTTCCTCTTCTCCCAACATTCCCTTGATTTGAGCGATCGCCTTAAAAAGCTTCACCGGTTCACTCCACCTTAACCTTAATCTTAGTGTTAACGGCTTTTGTGTGGATCGACTTTGAATCGTTCCACACCTGTGAGCAAATCTCGCGCCACATTCACCAGATTCCCTAACGCTTGTGAAACCCGTCCGCACTCTTGAGAAGTTTCTTGAGCCGTCAATTCCACCGATTGCATAACCTGAGCCACCGCTCGTGAGGTTTCCGTTTGTTCCACCGTATCAGCCGCAATGGAGCGCACCAACACATCAATCCGGTTATTAGTCTGAATAATATCTTCCAGAGACTTCGCCGCTTCTTTAGCCAAGTTTGTCCCTTGAATAACCTGTTGCGTTCCTTCTTCCATCGCTTGCATTACCCCAGCCGTCTCACTTTGGATTTGCAAAACAATTTGCTCAATTTCTTTAGAGGCTTTAGCCGCCCGGTCTGCCAACTGTCGGACTTCATCCGCAACAATGGCAAATCCGCGACCAGCTTCTCCAGCACGAGCGGCTTCAATACTGGCGTTCAACGCCAGCAAATTGGTTCGCGAGGCAATTTGGGCAATCAAAGCAACAATCTTAGAAATCTCTTGGGAAGATTCCGCTAATCGTTTGACTTTTCGCGTTGTTTCTGCTACTGTTTCTCGAATTTCCAAAATACCGGTTACCGTTCTCTCTACCGCTTCTCCACCCCGGCGAGCCGTATCGTTGGCGGAACGGGCAACCGCTTCCGCTTGACGGGCACTTTCCGCTACCCGTTGAATCGAGTCGGTCATCATTTGGACTGAATTCAGGGTGACAGCCAGTTCTTCCGCTTGTCTCAAGGCATCTGCGGCTAGTCCCCGTGCAAAGGCTTCACTTTCTGCCGAACCTTTGTTCACCTGCCGAGCTGCTACCGTTACCTGTTGCACAATTTCCCGCAGGTTTTGAATGGTGAGGTTAAAGGAGTCAGCAACCGCTCCGAGTACATCGGCAGTCACTTCCGCTTGAACCGTGAGGTCTCCACGAGCCGCTCCTTCTACATCGTCGAGTAAGCGAATAACTTGCCTTTGTAGATCTTCTTTGGCTGATTCGTTTTCGGCCGCTTTGCGTTGGGACTCACTCATGGTCGTCAGCACATTTCTGGCCATGATGTTAAAACTCTCTGACAAATAGCCTAGTTCATCTTCGCCATAGACGGTAGCTTGCGCTCCCAGTTGGCCAGAAGCTACTTTTTCAAATTGGGTTTGCAGCTCATCCGTGGTTTTCCTAACTTGATTAGTAACTTTTCTACTTAATACATATGTGGTTGCACCGGATAAGCCACCGGGTAACAAGATCATGGCGAGTTTACTAAAGGCCTTAGCATCACTTGCTGTAGCATAAATCACGGCAGCAATAGCAAAAGCAGAACTCAGACCAGTGGCGATCGCGCTATAAAGATTTTTGGTCATCAGAGGAGCATTATCAAAAAAGCTCAATAATCCCTGATCCACAGATACACTAGGTTCTACTTGTCGTTGGGACTTGCCCGCAAAGGTAGGAATGGTATTCGTATTACTAGAGATACTAAACATCTCCTCTTCGAGTAATGCAGAATTATCATCACTCGGATCGAAGTCATCATCAAGTTGGAGTCCATGATTGTTCATACCATTCATGGAATTGCCATTAAAGGACTTATCCTTAAAGTCACTGGAGAAGTCGGACGACGGTTCATCAAAACCAGAAAACTCATCCAGCACTTTATCATCAAAAGCATCAAATTCATCCAGAAAGTCTACCGCCCCATTCCCATTTTTAGGCGCTGAGAGATCCGCATCCGTATCAAATTGATCGATATCATCATCAAAGCCAAAACTTTCCGTATGCAATCCCGATTGAGTTTGAAACCCCGATTCAGTAAACTCATCGGTGACTTCTGAATGAGTTCCATTCGTGTCAAAACTATCATCATCTCCAATCCCCTTCCAGAGATGACTATCCGATAGGGTTTGATCGCCAGCGATCGCACTCTTACGACCATTTTTACTCAGAGATAATTCAGCCCCCCTTTCCTGATGTCCATTCATCGAGTGAGACGATCCACCTACAAATAAAGTGGGACTCTCACCCATGGTTAATCCTCGATCTTGTAAATCCTCTGGAGTTAAATCTTGGTCATCATTTTCTCCAGAGTTTTCCCGATGAAAAGCCTCATCTCCATCTGGAAATTCTGATGGATCGAAAGCAATCCCTTCATCTGCTTCAAAGAATCCCCCTGTATCTTCCGTTATCTCTATATCCGTTGCAAATGGAGAGAAAGATTCTTCTACTTCATAGGATTCTTCTTGCACTTCCGCTAAGGACTCTCCACCAAAGATATCATCCTCAAAGTCTTCCCCTTCCTCTTGCAATTGTTCTAGGTTTTGTTCCGCCACTGTAAACGGATCGTCCTCATCAGCCAAGTCTTCATCCCAGGAACTCTCTTCTGACTCCACCAAGGAAGCATCTAATGATTCCATCTCCCCATCTTCCATCATGCCATTGGCACTAATCAGGTTAGAGTCATCTAAATCATCTGACTCACCCACAGCAGGATTACCGATCATTTCTGTATAGATCTCGTCGGTTTCTTCCCCATCTCCATTGAGGTCTAGATCCTGCCATTCAGAGGCAATTTCTTCTTCATTGATATACTCGTCCTCCATGGGGGGAATTTCGCCCGTCTCCGTATTTACCTCTGCACTTACAGTATGATAGGTTGAGAATTGATCGACATCCGCTAATCCTTGGTGAGCATAATCCATGAATACCTCATCGGAGGTAATGGCTAAAACAGATTCATATTCTTGTCTTGCTACCGTATATTCTTGTAATCCATAACAATAAATATGACCTCTTAATAAATGAGAATTGGCATCCTCTGGAAAATGTTCAACTAAGTGATCGATAATTGAGGCGGCATCTTCATAGCGCCCTTGAACGTAAGCGGTTTCTGCTTGCTGATATTCTGTTGCATAATCCATCCCATAACCCCCAAAACAGATAGTGTGACCAGTGGTAAAATTAAGCGACTAACTTGACTCTATTACGATCGCCGATTGATTAGCCCGGTTATTGATCGCTCGGCTTCAAGGTTATCCCAATTTTAAGCTGCCCACCTGGCCGATCGCAAAATAGCCACTTGGTTGAGGAGCCATAAATATTGGTTATTTTCCTCATCAATGACCCATTCTCCCCGCACAAACGGCTCCATGGTATCCGCAACATTGGTTGCTCGTTGCAGTTGTTCCACATCTAGCCAATCCATACCTCCCATCCGATCTATGGCCAAACCTAACATAGTATCTTGGTCTTCGATCGCAATTACCGGCAGTTCTGAGCGATCAGTATTTAAGGGAGTCTGCTCCCCTAAAAACTGTCCCAAGTCAGCCACCCAAATCACCCGCCCGCGAATATTCATCGTTCCTAACAACAGGGGAGAAACATTAGGAATAGGCGTAATGCGATCTGGGGGAGATTCAAACACCTCCTTAATGCCAATAGCACTCAGGGCCAGTTCATGGCCAGAGGGCAGAAAAAATCTTAGATGTAATTCTCCCTCCGGGTTTTGCAGCTCCTGAAATTCAGTGACTTGCTCGGAGTTAAACTCATTTAAAAATTCCGAATTACCTACCATAATCTTGTCGGTTTAGGGGGTCTGGGCAAACAGGTCAAGGATAGTGATTAGCTGCGGAGCAGTTGTTTAACCGTTCCTACCAACTCCGTCGGCTGAAAGGGTTTGGCGATGTAAGCATCTGCCCCTTGTTTCATCCCCCAATAGCGGTCAAATTCTTCTCCTTTGGAGGAACACATGACCACAGGAACATTTTGGGTTTTGGGGTCAGCCTTGATGCGACGACAGACTTCATAACCATTCATCTGGGGCATAACAATATCCAAAACGACTAAATCGGGTCGATGATTTTGAATATTGGCGATCGCTTCTACTCCGTTGGTGGCAGTGGTGACATCCAGTCCACTATCTTTGAGTAGATCTTTAATCATCTCTCGTTGGGCGGGGCTATCTTCTACTACTAATACGCTACTCATAGGGTTATCCTACACCTTGGCTATCGTGTCCTAGATTTTGGGTTTGATGGTCTAACGAACGAGACTATGGGCCCATTTGTTCAAGTATCTCTAATTTATCGAATAAAGGGGCATCTCTGGAGACTGAATCAATTTTTTAGGACTGTGCGAGAGGGGGAAACGAGTTGCTGGGGTTGGTCGTGTCTCCAGAGGGAGGAGTTAGGGGGTCTAAGTCCAGTTCCAAGGCGATCTCATCATCCAGAATGCGATCGGGTGAAGGATCAGCACCTCCTCCTTTTCCAATATATTTTTCCAGCACCATTAACAATTCCCCTTGGCCAAAGGGCTTGGTGAGATAGTCCGTTGCTCCGACCATCCGCGCTTTCAGGCGATCGATAAACCCATCTTTGCCCGTGAGCATAACAATGGGAGTTTGCCGAAATAGGCTCGATCGCCGCAACATAGCACAGATCTCATAGCCATCCAATTCTGGCATAGCAATATCACACAAAATCAAGTCGGGCTTGAGTTGAAACACCAAACTCAAGGCCCTAAGAGGATTAGTAATCCCTGCAACTTCATAACCACTGGTTTTGAGAATCTGTTCAACGGCTTTACATAAGGCTACCCCATCATCTATAAAAACCACACGGGGAGGACGAACTGGCTTCAGTTCTTCCGGCATCCAATCCGGGTCGGGTTCGCTCAGATAAGCCAATTGCACCCAACCTTTTAGCACAAAAGGATACATGGCTTTGGCAACGGTGAGCATATCCCCATTTAAATAACGAGCAATTTGGCGGATGGAGGTTTGTTTGTTCGCCCAAGAAACGAGTATCTTAAATCGCTTTTCATTCAGGTTTTGGCTGAGTTCTTGGGCATCACAGAGGACTGGACATTGATCGGGAGATTGAATGTGAGGATGGAGTTGATTCCATTCTTGAACTTGTTTAAGAACTTTGGTAACTAAGGGGCCAATTTCTAGGGGAATCAGTTGGGGGGCTAAGGGAGGGCCGAGTTCAAACATAAACGATCCATTATGGAGGGAGAACAGATCGAAGAGGGTCTCTTGAACCATGCTTCTAATAATACTTCTTCCTTGGGCGGGGGTGAGACTGTGGTTTTCCAGCATCGCCCATAGGTAACCGTATTCAGGAGCATTGGTAGCCGCAATCGTGGGAACCTTAATCGGATCGAGGGTAGCGGTGACTCCATAGTGATGGAGATGGTGATGCAGGCGTACTAATGAGCTGTCTGCGTCTGAACCCGCATAGATGATTTTGCCATTGGCAAAAAAGACAAACCAACATTGAGGGGTCAGACGTTGGGGGGGTTCGCGGCGATGAAAATGGGGTTGAGGACTATAGCTCTCAACACACAATTCTCCGGTGCGCTGTCCCAATTCAATGAGTTGGAAAATGCTGCGAATATCAATCTCGCTTAACTGTCCCTGCATTAGGTGTTCATTACGTTGGTTACATGCCGCTATCGCTTGAATCCAGGCTGAATCCTCAAACTAGAACCCACTGCCCTAATGCTATTGTAAGTCCTACCGATGGCAGGTATTCCCCTGGCCCTCAGAATAAGAGAAGGCGGTTAATAACGGGTGGTGAGTTTTAAGCTAAACTAATGGCAATGGGAAATAAACTGGATAATTATCCCTTAGCTTATCCTGGTTAATGGCTAACGGGGAGTGGGTAATTGGGCCCTCAGAGAGTAATAAGTTTTGTTAAGCGGTTGGTGGGCCCCCATTCACAACTCGGAGGGATTACAGGCCCAGGTTACATTGACTGTAATAAAATGGCTAAAAAACCTCTGCCTGATGCCCAATTTCAGGGATGAGGTCAAGGTCAACCTAGGCAGGGAGTTTTCCTATTTTGGCTAGAGCAGTCAAAATTAAAGTAAAGATCAGGGATACTTTACCCCAGGATCGGTTGATTGATGGACGCATAAACGAGGACTATCAGCGTGCTTTATTTAGCGGAAGTGCAAATCCAAAAGGGGTTCATGGGTAATAAAACCATGATTAAATTGCTGGCGTGTCAGCGCAGCGAACAGAATTGGAGTTCGGTCTCGGAAGAATTGATTGAACTGGCAGAACCGGGAACCTTGAAAGATGGAGCGCTGGTTTTGGTAGAGGTGGCGAATAAGAAGATTCAACGCCCCCCTCAAGATGCGGCTCGTCCTTTGATTGGAATTTTGCAGAAGTTTTCTACCCTTCAAGGTAAGTTTGAAGGCCAAGAAGAGGAGATAGAGCAATGGAAACAGTCCCTGACGTTTCAGGCTCAGGAGTTGAATCGCCGGGAAATGGAGCTAGTGGCGCGAGAGGATGAGCTGGTTCAGTTGGAGGAGGAGGCGGAAAAACTGGAGGAGAAACGGGGGGAAATTGAGCGGTTATCGGAGGAAGCCCAGCGACAACGGGAGGAGTTTGAACGCAAAAGCCAGGAATTGGAAGGAGCTTGGGCCCATTTGCGAGGGGAGCAAGAACGGCTGGAGGAGCTGAAGGGGGAACTGTCGGCGGCAACGGTTCTGGATGACGAGAAAGCGAGCCAAATTCGCCAGTCTTTACAGTCATTGTCAGAGGCTGTAGCGCCGACGGAAACCCTGCGCGAGGCGGTGGGGCAAATGACGGCGGCTATCTCTGAACAGCAGCAGGTGCTTGACGATCTTTGGCAAAGACTGGAGGAGTCGAAGGGGCAAAGGAGTCAACTGGAGGGGGAGGTGAATGATTTAAGGATTAGGATTGATGGCCGTTGGCAAGAGTGGAATGAGGCGCAAGGGGTTCTGGAAAGGGCGCAATTTGATTTGAGGACTCAAGAGAGTCTGTTGCAATTCAAGCGGGATTTATTGCCCCAGATGCAAGGTCGATTAAGCGAGACGGAGCGGTTGTGTGAAGAGATTCGGCAGTTGTCGGATGCGGCGGGTATACCGACGGTGACGGTGGATCGGCAGGCGCTGGAGAATATGCCCATTGATGAGCTACAAGAACGGGTGGGGGAATTGGAGGAAGACCTGAGACGGGCTTCGGGGTTTGTGAGGGATCAGGAGGAGGAGTTACGTTTTCAGTTGGAGGCGATTGATGAACTGAAGCAGAAGATCCAACAAGCGAGTGAGTACGATCGCCTCAGTTTAGAGACAGAGTTGGCAAGCGAGCAAGAAAGTTATGATTTCCTGAATGAATCGTTGGTGGGTTCTCGTCGGAATTTGGCGGAGCGAGAAGTAGTATTTAAAGTCCATGAGAGTATTCTCCGCCAACGACAAGGCTTTCCAGCCGAACCGGGTCAAGAGGCCCTGCTTGATTTTGGCCCGGTTTTGGAGGGGGCCCAGAGTCAACGACTGTTCCTGTTAGAGCAGGTGCAAGGGATGGAGGGGGAAATTAGCCAGATCCAAGGGGCGATTCGGGCAGCCCAGGAACTGGTAAATAGCCAAATGGCCGAGCAAGAAAAGAAGCGCAATCAGATTAAGGAGTTGGAGAAAACCTTGGCGGGGCAAGAGCAAAGCTGGTTAGAAGCGAGGGGTAAAGTGGGAATTTATGAGCAAATGCTCCAACCTCTACAGGATCGATTGGCCCAATATGGAGAAAAAGTGGCGCGACTGCAAGAGGGGATTGGGGGGATTCAATCGGCTAACGATCGCCAGTTACAGGCGATCGCCCAACTTCAGCAAACGGTTACTGAGCTAACCCAGTAGGGCGAGGGGACTACAGAAGCCTCTCCAAGGCGCGTAGGATCGCCCCACTCTGGAAGTCGCTGGTTTCATGGGGTTTATCCGGGGACTGCCCGATTGGTTAGGGGTGGAAGGTTGTCACCCTAAGCCAAAATCGGTGGGTGCAACGGGTTCAATGTCCGGATCGAATCCCCCGACTTGATTGGTGCGGAGCATCCAACAGACGGCTCCGCGATCGAGGAAGGTTTTGGTGACTGCATCATGGGCTAGTTTGGGTAGTAGCGATCGCCAACTGGCTAAGGTACTATAGATCATTTTTGCGGGTTGCTCGATGGCAAATTGTCCCAAAGTGTCCCGATCCGATCGCCAATCTTCCCTGACAATCTTTAAGGGAGCCAACTGTTGCTTTAAGTGGGGGCCCAATTGCACAAGCTGCCCAAACCGTTGACTTTGCTCGTGGTTAGGATTGGCTTCTAACCACCGTTGAATTTCCGATTGTCCCTGGAACTGCTCTACTGTCCGGGAGATCGCCCGATATAAGGCTTGAGATGAATCTTGAGAGCAGGAATTGATGGGGGTGACAAAGGTGGTTCCTGTACCATCGCCAATGCGGTAACGAGCGGCCATAATGTCTAATTCGAGGATGATGTTATCGAGAACGGAAAAGCGCAGGCCGTCAAAGTTATAGTCATCGGTCAAGGGACTATACTTAATCAATGTATCGCCAATGGGACGGCATCCCATCCATCCCCATTGGCGATCGCCGCTATAGCGTTCCCAAGACAAGGAACCGGCAATAATGCCATCGGTGTTATGGGTATAGATTTGCCGATATTCAATCTCAAATTTCAGCATACCGGTAAAGGGATCTTCTACCACATGGGCGATCCCATAGGCAAAATGGCCAAAGAAGATGCCCATGGGGGCAAATTCAGCTTTTTGGCCGCCAATGCCACCATAGAGATGAATCAGTAAGAGGCGATCGCCCGCATAAATGCCCCGATTGCTTAAACTGGCTTGATTGGGGTCATTCACCAATAGCACTTTAGAAATTGTGCCTTTTTTGGTGGCTAAATTGGCCCAACAGTCCCGGTCAATATAGCGTTGGGTGTCCCGTTTCCCTTCAATCATGCGATCGGCAGTTACTGTAAACAGACTCGCTGGAGCCAAGGAAAGCACCACAAATTCCCCCCGATCGTTTTTGGCTCCCGTAATTCGCCATCCTTGGGAGTTGACTGGGGAGAGTTCGAGCTGATAGTTAGTGGAGGGAAAGACCCCATTGCGATCGGCTACCACAGAGGGAATATAAACGGGTTCCTCTGGGCCGTCAAAGCGTCCCGACTGGGGATTATAATGCTTCACTTGGAAGCGGTCATCCCCCAGGGGGCCTAAAATGGTGACGAATCCTTGGAAGCGACCGGAAATTTGCACGGGTTCCCGGCGAATGACGAGGGTGGGACGTAATCCTACCTCTTCCAGCACGACCACCGGCCCTGATAATTTCACCAGTACGTCATCTACTGGTCTTGCACCGGCTAATGACTCTAAGGGGGTGACCGCTAACCAATGATTGAGGCGATCGGGATGGACATTACCCTGCTGTTTGCTCACCCGCACCTGATCGACAAAATGTACATCTTTGGTCACTTCCTGGAACAAAGCGGCATCGGCTGGATCGTCACTCCAGCGTAAATTTACTACTTGACCGATCAAATATTGATATCTTTCTTCCGTATGGTGAACTTCAAACAAAACTCCGCGCAGGCGCTGCCGTTGATTCGCTTTTGGCAGTAATAGCCGTCCCATCCAAGTCCCCACTGGTTTATACAACTGGCGATTAACTGTTTGCTCCAGGGGATAATAGAACGGATAAGTCTCTGGTTGATTAAATAACACACTCCGATAGCGCTGATAATTACTCATCGCCACTTCATGGGGATTTGTGCCCATTGTCCAATCTTCTAAGAGGATACCGGTCATTAAATCCACGGTTTGATCTAAGTAGCTGCGCCCATCAGGTAAGAAAGTATAATCATCTAACGGCCCCGTCGGCCCATCATGGCCCACAGGCCCCAAATTAATCAAGCTAATTTTGCCGCGACGTTTCGCCCGATTCCAATTCGATTGCACCATTAGGGGCCAACGTCCCGGAAACAGAACTGGCCCCAAGCGCTCCACATTATCCTTTTCTCCCACTAGATGATAGAGATGCTCGACTTCCATCGCTCCAGTGTTTCCACTAATTACGCCTGCTAGAGAAATGACTTCAATTGGTGCTGCTGTGGCTCCATAGAGATAGGAAACTGCCGCCATAGACATTTGTCCACCACCGCTATAGCCAATTAGGGTAATCGGGGTTTTGCTCTCTACTTGATAGCCAAAGTTAATCAGACTCTCGAATAAAACTTGAGCCAGTCCTTGGTTTTGAATGGGGCCATAACGAGGGTCGGCGGCTACGGCTACGGCTACAATATTACGAACATTGACGATAAAACCAATGGGACTATCGGGAGTTTTGAGTCTAATGGTGTCAATAATGCGCCAGAAGAAGGCGAAGGGACGATTTTCGGTTAAGGAGCGATTGGTAACCGAATAGGGCATAATCCCTTTAACAATGAGGATATTGTCGGGAACTTTATCGGCTAAACGATTGAGGAGCTGTTCGACATCGGGTAAGTATTCGTAGGTTCCTTGGGATATGCCATCTAAATAAATGACATAGCGGGATATTTTTGTAGAAGTGGAGGCTTGACGAACGGGGGTTCCGGGATAGCTGAGTTCTTCATCGCCATACCAGCCAGCCCACCATCCGAGGCTTTCGGTGGGGGTGAGGATGATGGCAAAGCCTAGGGCGATAAAACTAATAATACTCAGATCAAATATTAAATCAAGGGTTTTACTTAAGGAATTATACCAATTGGCTAGGAGTTGATAGGATGAGGGGGAAAGTAGGAAGGATAGTATGATACCAATGAAGATGGCGATCAGGATTTTGGTGTAGCCGGGTAGTGATGTTTTTGAGGAGGTTGATTGGGATTTTTCTGTGACCCAATTGGCTTTTTTCCGACCTTGATATCCGGCTCTGATTCGGTTTTGGAGTTCGGCTTTACTAAGAACCAGTTGAGTGCCAGCGACTGTATTCATCAGCCAATGTCCGAGGGCGGTGATGGGACGGCCAATGGTACGCTGGCATAGTTGGTGGAATAGCCATCCTAAAACGGCGCAGCTAAAGGCGGGCCAGGTGTCGAGTTGGGTGAGGCTCTCAAAGCTAACGATAACGGCTAGGAAACTCCAGATGGAGAGAATTACGCCGATGGGTACGCCTAGGTAAGGGATGGCGACGAGGAAACCCAGCATTTGAGGGGCATAGCTGAGTCCAATGATGGGGGCTACTTCCCCAAATTCGAGGTTGAGGCTAAAGATGAGGTTACCGACAAACCAAATGCTTAGAGACCAAAATCCATAGGCGATCGCAAATAAAAAGGCGGCAAAGGTTAAGCTTAAGCCAAAGCGAATCGGTTTAACTTGGTTAATGTAGAGAACAATCGATTGACCGATAGCCTGAGCCATGCCCGCAGCCAGTACCACTAGCAGGGCGACTCGTCCCCCTAACGGTAAGGTATTGATGAGTTCAAAGGCTTCTGGGTTGAGGGTTAATGCACTGCTTACGAGATGCCAAAATTGATCGAGGGCGGTATCAGTCATGGGTTCTTAAGGGTGGGGCCCTATGGCCCGTTGCATCCTGGATGATTTCGGCTCCGATTGTACACTGAGTTGGTAACATGGGAGTACCAAGTTGAGAGCTTCAGATTTATTCTATTGTTTTGGGGGCGATCGCCATGAGTGCTAATTCACAAATTGTCGGTTATTTTCTCGAAGAAGCTAAGGAACATCTCGATACGATTGAACAAGGACTGTTAGACCTCCAGTCCACCATGAAAGATCAAGAAAGTCTGAATGAATTATTCAGGGCTGCCCACTCAGTTAAGGGGGGCGCGGCTATGTTGGGCTTTAGCAGTATTCAGAAAACCTCTCACCGACTTGAGGATAGTTTTAAGATCCTTAAAGAAAATCCGAAGATTGCAGTTGACCATAAGCTAGAAAATTTGTTTCTCAGTGGCTTTGATGTGCTGCGAGATTTGCTCGAACGAGTGCAGGGGCCTTTTGGACTTCGGGATGATGAAGCGAAACAGATCCTAGATGAAGCTGAACCGCGTTTGTTACAACTGCAAGCCCATCTAGAAAGTCTTGATAAGGGCGGGCCGGGAATTGCGGAAGATGTCACGCCTCCCCCTCCGAAGAAAGCGCCTGCGCCTGCACCGGTCACCAGTTCTGATTTTCCGCATCAAGTTACCCGCGTTTTGCGAGAAATGTTGCAAGTGTTTAAGCAAAAGACGACCCCCACGAATCGTCAGCAATTGGAGGAAATTTGTACTGGGCTTTTGAATTTGGATGAGCAATCAGGGGAATGGATCTCTTTGGTAGAAACGGCGCAAACGGCGATTGCTAATACCCAAGCCTCCTATGAAACTTTAGCCCCTTTGGTGATTAAGGAGTTAAAAATAGCTTCAGAGTTAATTAATGTGGGTCGGACTCAAGAGGTCAAGCCTTCTCCTGAATTGGCTCAATTAGCGGCATCCGCAAGGGCTAAACGAGTAGCCATTAGTCTAGAACCTCAAGCGGCGGCTCAAGTGTTGATGGCTTCTTTCAATCACAAGCAGTTACAACAGTTACTTGTGGCTCTGAAAAAAGGTGCGGCTTAAACTAACCCCTTGGTTGGCTCAGGTCTTTTGTTGTTCTGTTTCTGGGTCGAGATTGAGTTCGGGGGATTTTTGAGTAAAGAGTTGGAAATATAAGGAACGAATTCCTTCTTTAAGGGGAAAAGCTAAAAAGGTAATGGGGTTGATGGTGACTATAATATTGCGACTGTCGGCTTTGGCTTGATGCATAATTTGTGCAGCGACCCATTGGGGAGATAATACTCCAATGGGATTGAGGTTACTTTTGAAGGGGCCTAATATGAGTTTGCGGATAATACAAGGGGCATCCTGACGGCGCAGGGTGACTAGATCGCCGATGGTGCGCTTGCTGAGTTCATACAAGGGACTAAAGGCGGGAGAAACTTCGGCTTCGGAGGTGTTGACCCAAATTTCTTTACAGGCCATATCTCGGTTGGTGTGTATGGTGTTGAGGAAGAGTTCCATTAAGCGCCAAGTGGAGAAGGCGTTAACTTGATAGGATTGTTCGATGGCCTCTGGGGTGCGATCGCCATGAACATTAATGCCATGGTTGAGAATCAGGATATCAATTTTTTGTAAATGCTCTTGTAGTTCGGACTCTTTCCCGACTTGCCAAGGGAGGGTAGGGATAGCCACTTGTTGATCGTTAACTGTAATTTCAATCTCTGAGGTTCCAGAGGTGAGGGCGATGGGTTTTGCCCCTTGTTGATGTAATTGATAAAGTAGCGATCGCCCCAAGGCTCCAGAAGCACCGGTTACTGCTACGGTTTTCCCCTTCAAAGATAAAGCTGTTCCCATAATCCGATCCAAGAATGTAAATGTGCCGCAAAAATAAGCATTCTGATTATCAAAATGATGCCGCCAATGATAACTGCGATTGACGAGGGTGTGACTGGGAATGGCATCAAATGCCCCCGGACGGTGGGTTGAGTCTGTCCATTTCTCCATTCCGGGAATGCCTGTACCGCGCCCCATGGCAGTCAATAGAAAGGTCGCTGAATAGATGATGGCAGCTCCTACTCCCCAAAGCTGATCGTTGAAATATACAGCACCAATCAATCCTAAACTCGCCGAGACGAGCATGACCAAGCTTTCTGGTACATCATTGTACCAATGGGCCTTTTGATAAATGTCTGTACTGACTGGGTTTAAATCGGGGCGAAATACGCGATGATGCCATACATGCAAGCGGTAGAGGGGTTTCCAGACATGGGCTAGGGCATGATAAGTATCGCGGACGCACTCCACGGAGGCGATCGCCAGTAAGCCCCAGCCTAGACTCAGCCAGCTCAACCGATCGAGAGTATTCATCCACTCTGCCCACAGCAGACCATCGAAGGCAAACAAGAGCAGAACGAACCAACTAAACATAGACACTCCTACAGACCAGCAAATTTGTTCCTTAGCAAGCATAAATGCTCTAGGGGTTTCTTCCCAGTGTACAATTGCTTTCTCATTAATCACCATTGAGTTTAACAATAGATATCTGCCTAAGATTTATCGGGGAAGGGTTCAAAGAATTCTACAATGGGATGTTGACTCTTACTGAAAAACTCCAGGTTAGGTTGTGAAACTCTTTGTTTACCATACGCCCGAATTAACCCCTACCGATCGTTTGCCCGAATGCGCGATCGCCGTTGACGTTCTCAGAGCCACGACAACCATTGCCACAGCTCTCTACGCTGGGGCAGAAGCGGTACAAGTCTTTAGCGATATGCAAAAGCTAATGGATGTGAGTAGCCAATGGCCCCAAGACCAGCGCCTGCGGTTTGGAGAGCGCGGTGGGGCAAAGGTGGAAGGATGCGATCTGGGCAATTCTCCCTTAAGCTGTACGCCAGAGGTGGTCAAAGAAAAGCGTATTTTTATGAGTACAACCAATGGTACTCGCGCTCTACAACGAGTGGAAGCAGCCCCAACTGTTATTACCGGAGCCTTAATTAATCGTCAGTCAGTGGTGAACTATATTACTAGCCACCAACCGGAGAGTATCTGGATTATTGGATCGGGATGGGAAGGGAGTTTCTCCTTAGAAGATACGGTGTGTGCTGGGGCGATCGCCCATAGCTTGTTAACGGAATTTACCCTCGCTTCTCCTGTCTCGGAAGTCAATGATGAGGTAATCGCCTCTGTAGCCCTCTATCGCCAATGGCAAGAAACCTTAGTGGATCTGCTGCAACAAGCCAGTCATGGCAAGCGCTTACTCGGTTTAAATGGTATGGAAGATATTGAGTATTGCGCCCAACTCGACAGCATCAATGTTTTACCCATTCAAAAAGAACCCGGAGTTCTAGTTTCCCATCATTAATCATTCGGAGGAACTGATGAAAGCCATTGTCATGACCGCTTCTGGAGGCAGCGAGGTGCTACAACTCCAGGATGTGCCCGAACCTAAACTTGAGGGCGATCGGCAACTGCTGGTTCGCCTCAAAGCTGCGGGAGTCAATCCCATTGACACCAAACTGCGCCAGCGAGGAACGTTTTACCCTGATCGAATGCCCGCTATTCTCGGTTGTGATGGGGCGGGCATGGTCGAGGCGATCGGTTCAGGAGTACAAAACTTTAAAGTGGGTGATGCCGTCTATTTTTGCAACGCTGGACTCGGCGGGCATCCGGGAAACTACGCCCAATGGGCCACCATTGACGAACGCTTTGTTGCCCACAAACCCGCCTCCCTTAGCTTTGCCGAAGCGGCGGCCGCACCCCTAGTATTAATTACCGCTTGGGAATCCCTCTATGACCGCGCCCGGCTGCAACCGGGGCAAACGGTTCTCATCCATGCCGGTGCAGGAGGAGTCGGCCATGTGGCGGTGCAACTGGCCAAACTTCAAGGGGCCTCGGTTTGCACCACAGTCAGCTCCCCAGAAAAAGCCCAGTTTGTCCAATCCCTAGGGGCAGACCGAGCCATCTTTTACAAAGATACGGACTGGGTGCAAGAAACCCTCAACTGGACATCAGGAGAAGGGGTTGATGTTGCCTTCGATACTGTCGGCGGGTCAACCTTTGCCCAAACTTTTCCCGCCGTCCGGGTTTATGGCCATTTGGTTAGTATTCTTGCTCCGGCGGCTGATACCCACTGGAAAATTGCCAGAGATCGGAATCTAAGCATTAGTTTAGAATTAATGCTCACCCCTATGCTGCAAGGTTTAGTCTCTGCCCAACAAGATCAAGCCAAAATTCTTCAGCAGTGCGCCCGTTTGATCGATCGCGGAGATTTAAAAATCCATTTGGGCACAACCTTTGCCCTCAAACATGCCTCAGCCGCCCATGAACTCTTGGAAAAAGGTTCAATGATCGGCAAAATTGCCCTGTTGATTGAAGAATAGGTTAAATGTTGCAAATTTCCTCTAGATCTAGACCCTAGCGTGTAGCGCTATACTGGGCAAGGTGTTGGAGTGAATTGTAGAATCTATGCCTTATCCTGTCCCCCCTCAACTTCCGCCGGTTGTTCATGCTATTCCCCATCAAAGTGTCAGTATTGCCGAGTCAACTGAAGGACTAGATTGGGCAGCTCCTGCACCCATGGCTATTTCCGCAGCTCAAGAGAGTCCTGAAGCCGTTTCAGTTCCAGCCGGGGGGGCTGTTGAACCGGAACAGTTAACTTGGGTGGGTGGGGAGATGGATGCTAACATTTCTCCCCCAGAATTGTCTTCTCCCGATGATGAACGCTTAGTGGCGAGTAATGAGGCTTCAGCGTTAGGGGGTGAGTTGTCGGTGAGTTGGGAGGTCAAGGGGAGTAAAGATCCGAGTCTGGAACCGATGACTGAGCCGGAATTACCACCGATTCCCGATCTGATTTCCCCATGGCAAACTACCCCAGCTTCTGAGTCGATAGAAGAAGGGTTATCAGAGAACCGGGGAACTCTTGCCCAAACTCCTGCAATGGAGGCTCTTCCAGCTTCAGAAATTATGCCCCTTAACCCGGATCTCCCTGAGCCTATTTCTCCTAGAGAAAGGGAGATTCCTGTGGAAGAGGCGGAACCGGAAGCGGTCGAAATCCCTATTGCTCCTCCGGGTCAAGAGTCGGTGATTGAATTAACCGCAGATCGCCAGGAATTTGACGATCAACGGCAGATTTTTACGGCCGAAGGTAATGTAGAAATGGTTTTTGATGAGGCGGTTTTGCGATCGGATAAGTTACAGGTTAACCTGATGAACCGTTTGGCTCTAGCGGTGGGTAATGTTTCTTTAGTCAGTGGCGAACAAATTTTATTAGGGTCTCGCTTTCTCTATAACTTTGTCCAAGGAACGGGAACGATTGAAGAGGCGAGGGGTGTAGTCTATATTCCTACGGCTGGAACAGATTTTAATTTGACCGGTGATAACTCGGGTTCCCAAGCTTTACCTCCGGGAGAGCGCATTATCTTAGAACAACCGCCCACGGATGTTAGGGATGCGGGAGGTGTGATTATTAATGTTGGTGGGGGGGGGAGTAACAGGGCTAACACTAGCGTTCAACAAGGGGGACAGGTACGACGGGTGCGGTTTGAGGCCGAACGGTTGGATTTTACTCCTGAAGGTTGGCAAGCGGTTAATATTCGGTTTACGAACGATCCCTTTTCGCCGCCAGAATTGGAGGTACGAGCAGATCGGGCCCAGTTAACGCGCATTTCTCCCCTAGAAGATGAGGTTTTAGCGACTCGTCCCCGGTTGGTGTTTGACCAGCGCGTAGGGGTTCCCCTGTTGCGCGATCGCCTGATCATTAGCCGAGAAGAGCGCGATCCGGCGATCGCCAACTTAGGCTATGATAGCCGCGATCGGGGCGGTCTATTCATTGAACGCAGTTTTGAAATCATTGAAACTCGCCGTTTTGCCCTCCGTTTAGCCCCCCAATTCCTGGTTCAACAAGCTCTAGGCTTCTCCAGTGATAACCGAGATGACGAGAATGTATCAGCAGAAGATTTACGAACTGATTCGTTTTGGAGTTGGATCGGTTTACGAGCTTCTTTTGACGCTAAGTTAGCCTCTCAAACCAATTTGCAAGCGAATGTCAGTTTAGCAGGACTCAATAATACCGGAGATACAGCTAGGGCTAATGTACAATTGCAACACTTAATTGCCAATCATACCTTAAGCGCCGAATATACCTATCGCAATCGATTTTATAATGGCTCCCTCGGCTTTCAAACCGTCGATCGCAGTGTCGGAGTCGTCTTTGCTTCACCCATTCAGTCCATTGCTGATACGGGAATTTTTCTGAATTATCAAGCCAGTTTCCAAAACATCTACGCCCCGACAGATCGCCTAGAATTACTGGATTTGTCAGATTTGAGTAATGACCGAGTAACCTTAAATCGTACCCAGATCAGTGCTACCGTCCGCCGTCCCTTTTCTCTGTGGAAAGGAGAACCTTTACCTGCAACTCCTACAGAAGGACTCAAATATACCCCTAAACCCGTAGTTCCTTATGTACAATTTTTAACGGGATTGACCGGAACGGCCGGATTTTATAGTAATGGCGAAAGTCAATCCTATGTGCAAGGTTTAGTCGGATTTCAGGGACAATTTGGCCATTTTTCTCGCTCTTGGCTGGACTACACTGGGTTTAGTTTGCTCTATTCCCAATTCATTCCCACGGGAGAATCGCCGTTTCGCTTTGACCGAGTGGCGGATGTGCGGGTTCTACAGCTAGAACTTAATCAACAACTTTATGGCCCCATTCGCGTTGCCGCTCGTGCTGGGTTTAATCTAGATACAGGTAAAAGTATCAGCACGGATTATATGATTGAATATAGTCGCCGCACTTATGGCGTGACCTTTCGCTATAATCCAGAGTTGGGTTTAGCTGCTCTTGGATTTCGCTTAGGTGATTTTAATTGGAGCGGGGTGAGTCAGTCTTTTTCAAGTCCCAATATTCGCCAAGCGACTCCAACCGTAATTCAATCTTTCTAATTTTTAAGTACCCATTATCCATTCTCCCATGACGGCATCAGCAAACCCATGGATTACTTTTCTGGAGAGCATATCGGCTGGGCGAAGTGTCTCCGAGATGCGATCGCTCTCCTATGTTCCGGCTTTGCTGATTTACTATAGTTTTGATTTATGTGGCTATCAGGTGCAGGAATGTGTCTATCGGTGGCTCGATCGGTTTAAGGGGGATTGGCTGCGGTTGGCGATCGTGGAAGCTTTATATCAAGGCCGATATAAGATGATTTCTATTGAGCAAATCTTATCGCTTTGGCAAAGACGAGGACAACCTATCTGTCATTTTAATCATGAATTTGAACAAATTGTCTGTAGTAAGTTGCCGGAAGATTTATTACCTTTAGAATATCTAACGATGGCTATAGAAATTTCCACTCCTGTCTATGATTTACCTCCCCAAGATCGGCAACAGGAGGTTAATATAGTCTCTGATGAGGATGAGTCTGAACAGAGTTTACCGATCCTAGATGAGGCTATTACAGAAGCCGAAAATACTGGCGATCGAGCGATCGCCGTTGCCTTAGAATCGGAGCAGATCGATGAGGACTCCCATCAACACCCCATCGATCAATTATCGCCCCCTTTACCGACTTCTGAGTTTTACGTGAAACTGCAAGCTTTTGCCCATGAGTCTCCCCCCAGTTGATGGCATCCAGGGGAGTCATCCGGTTTCTATTCCCATCCCCATCTCCTACCCCCTCGATAGCCTTTTCTGCCCTGGTTGCGTCCTTGTCGTCCTCGTTCATGAGCAGAACTGACAATGGTATTGTATTCTTCTATGGGTAAATGTTGGGGTTGGTAGGTTTCACCAGTTTGACGATTTAAAGTGGAGACAAAAGAGCGTAAATGATTGCGAGAACCCTGCTCTAAATTCTGATAGAGTCGCTTAATATCGGGGTTTTCAGTTTGACTGCTCCTCTCTTGTAGATCGGCAATATCGAGTTCTTCAATTTCTGCACCCACTTTGAGGGCATCCGCCAGGGAACTCTGACCGGTTCTGAGCAGAGAATTGTATAATCCTTGTAAATCTGGATTGGTAAAAACACCTGGGTTTTTACCAGCGATGGGATCGTTGAGTCCATAACGGTTGAGGACGCTAAGAACAGCGCTCATATGCCGAGTTTCGCTTTGGGCGATATTGTCAAAAATGGGCATTTGCCAACGTCTATATAGAGCTACATAGATATCATGGGCCAATTTTTCCTCTTCTCGCATATAGAGTAGTCCTTCTGTTTCGGAAGAACTGAGATTGCCCAAAGCTAGACGAGGGGTTGAATGCATCATTGGCTTCACCTCTGATAGGGTTTGTGGGGGATCGATCGCAGATAACGAATTCGGGTTAGGTAAGTTGGTGGTTAAAGTCAAGATTAAAGGCCACATCGGATTCACTCTTTTATATAGTTTAATTACTATTTAGTAGTATAACTAAATAAAAGTATTTTGGGGACAGTGTGGGAAAGAAATTAGGATACAGGGGCTTGGTGCTGTTATCTGGCATAGGATTAATCTATGGGTTAGAGTTGTCAACGGATTGATTCAGTAGCACAATCGGTTAAGATGCCTGTATTGAATGGTTTTAGTGTGGCTCTAATGAAGCGCTTCTTAGTTTCCCTGTTATTATTGAGTCTGTCTATCGTTGGTTTGCTCAGTGGTTGTACTGTGCCTCAAGGGAGCGCCCAAGAGCGGCTATTTTTGCCTTTATCGGTGGAATGGGTGGGAGAGGTAACCCTAGGGAAACAAGAGTTTGAGGGAACGATCGTCGGCGGGTTATCGGCGATCGCCTACGATCGATTAGGCGATCGCCTCTATGCACTTTCCGATGACCGCAGTCTCCACAGTCCTACTCGTTTTTATACCTTTAATCTAAATCTCGACCCCTTTCAAATCGACCTAGAAACCGTTACCCCCTTAAAAACCCCTGAAGGTACACTTTATCCAGAAAATACCCTCGATCCAGAAGGGTTAGCCCTCACCCCCAACCAAACCCTACTCATTGCCAGTGAAGGCATACTCGACCAACAGATCCCCCCAGCCCTAGCTGAATATGACCGGGAAACCGGACAATGGCTCAATCAGCTTCCTATTCCTAGGCGCTATATTCCCGATGCTCTCGGAAAGGAGCAACAAAAGGGGGTACAAAATAACCTAGGGTTTGAGTCCTTAACGACTAACCCTATCGGCCCGGTTCCCACGAGAGGGGAACCCTTGCGGGTATTCGTTGCCACAGAAGCAGCCTTAACCCAAGATCGAGATCCAGAAGCCAAAGAATTATTCAATAGCAGAACGCGGTGGATGCATTATCTTCTCAGTGAAGGGCCACCCCTGCTCGTTTCCGAACACCTGTATGAACTCGATCCCCCTGAACCAGGTATCATCTCCCAAGGATTAACGGAAATTTTGGCCCTAGATGAACCCGGATATTTTCTCACCCTAGAGCGCTCTTTTGGTTTATCGGGTTTTCAGTGCAAACTCTTTCAAGGGGTTACCGGAGCAGCCACTGATATTTCTAATGTTCAATCTCTGAGAGGAACTCTGGGAGAATTGAAGGCGATTCAGAAACAATTGGTGTTAGATTTAAACACTTTAGGTATTTCCCTAGACAACCTAGAAGGGATGACCTTTGGCCCCCATTTTGCAGATGGTAGTCCCAGTTTAATTGTGGTCAGTGATGATAATTTTAATGCCGATCAAAAAACGCAGTTTCTGTTATTTCGTATCCTCAGTTAAGGGACAAAGCACTTGGCGCATGTGGCGCATATTTGCGGGCAATTCAATCTTCAAGGCTTGTTCAATTAAGGGTGCAGGCACGGGAAAGTTGGGGGTGGCTTGAACCGCATAGCTGACCAGGGTTCCTTGTTGATAGTCTTGAAGATGAAGATAGGCGAGAAATTCGGAGAAAGATCCTTTGAGAAGTTGGAATTCTATAGCTTGGTTGAGAGTTTCCCGGATTTGTAGATAAATTTCTACTTCTATACGCCATAGAATAAAGTCTTTGATGCCTTTTTGATAGAGTTGTTGGTTTTTGGCTAAGACTTGACTGTGGGTAATATCGGGAAAATAATTGACCCATTGGGGATAGTTAGTGACTTTTTGCCAGCATTGTTGACGACTCAGGGGGAGATAGAGTTGGGCAATCGCACTGCCTCCTCCTAATCCCCAGGGTTCTGTTTTGACAGCAATGTGACCGTCACTTAGAGAGGGAGAGGGTTGAGCGTTGCAGGTTTTGGTAATGTGGTTGATCCAGGGGGTGGCTCGATTCATAATTATCGATTCAATCTTAAGACGCTGAAAGGGGTAGCTGACTAATAATTTGGCGGTGATATTCTGATTCGCTCATTAACTCTTGGGTGCTGTCTACACGATCGATAAAGAGTTTTTCATCGAGATGAAGTTTTTGAGTGTAACTCAAGGGTAATGGGCTGATGCACAACTGAGGATAATATAAATGAATGTAACAGGCGATCGCCTAAAATTGCCGCAAAACCATTACAGTTCTGAAAAAATTCGGTTTATTGTAAAGAATTGTAAAGAAATTTTCATGAATCTTGTGCTAGATGCAAACAAAACTTAAGATTTGTCCAGAAGCTAATGATGTATAGATAGACCCAATCCCTATCTACCCCATCAACCCTTAGAACTCTTGGGAGTATTTTTAACTATGGCATTTCTCAAAAACTTACTCGGCGGCAAAAAAGACAACTTTCAGATTCAATTTGATGACAGCCCAAAAACCGAGACTAAACCGGTAGCCACTGCTGCACCTGCTGCACCTGCGCCTGCACCGGCTAAAACCTCTGCTCCAGCGAAGAAAACTAAAACCAAAACCTTCAGAAAAGCAACACAGCAAGCAGCGAAACCAGAAGCCCCTTCTGTGCCTGCACCTGCACCCGCACCAGCGCCGAAACCGGTGGCACAAACTAAACCGGCTCAACCCGTGGTAGAAGGAGGGTTTGCTACCAAGTATATGAATACGGGATTAGGGGAAACTCTGAGTCGCCGTCGTCCTGGAGCCAACATGAAAGGCTTTTTAGAGATGGCACGTAAAGCCAAAAATTAGAATTGGGTAGGGTATAGGGAATAGGGAAGAGGCAATTTCTCCCCATCCCCCCATCCCCATCAATGCCCGATTAAGTCTATGACAGCATCAATCAGGGTTTCATCATGGAAACTGCTTTTGGTGAGATAATAATCTGCGCCCGCTTCTAAACCTTGAATTCGGTCTTCCTCGCGATCGCGATAGGAGACAATAATGACAGGAATATCGTATAAACGGGGATGGCTCTTCATTTGCTTCACCAATTCAATGCCATTCATCCGGGGCATATCAATATCACTAATCACTAAATCATAGGAATTCGTGCGAATTGCATTCCATCCTTCCATACCATTGACTGCGGTATCCACCTTATAGCCGCGATTTTCCAAAAGCTTGCGCTCCATCTCCCGCACGGTAATCGAATCATCAACAACTAAAACCCGTTGGCGCTTGTCTCCCGGAAGATTCTGAGTTTCATTTCCTACTCGGATCAGTTGCCCCGTATTAAGAATGGTATCAATAGATCTGACCATATCCGAGATATCTACAATTAAAATCGGCGATCCATCTCCCATTAAAGACGTGGCACTAATATCAGGGACTTTACCTAAGCGGGGATCGAGGGGACGCACGACTAAATCCCGTTCCCCTAAAAACTGGTCTACCACTAAACCATAAGTATGGGGCCCATCACTGAGGATTGCCACGGATAACGCCCCTGAATTAGATAGGGGTGGAGCTAACTCTAGAACTTGATGGGCAGCAATTAAGCCAATATGCTGTTGGTTCATGGTGAAATATTGGCGATTTTCGACCTCGGAAATCTCTGATTTGTCCAGAGTTATAATTTGATCAATGCGAGCTAGGGGAATGGCGTAGGGTTTGCCGGAAATTTCTACGAGCAAGGTGCGAACGACGGAGAGCGTCAGGGGGAGTTGGAAGTGGAAACTGGTTCCTTTCCCCGGCTGGGATATGGCCCGCACTGTTCCCCCAACTTCCTGCACCATACTTTTAGCTACGTCTAAACCGACACCACGGCCAGAAATTTCGGTCACTTGTTGGGCGGTGGAAAATCCGGGTAAAAAGAGAAACTCCATCAGTTCCGTATCGGTGAGCTTGGCGGCGATTTCGGCATTGGCTAGATTTTTATTGATGACTTTTTGGCGTAACTGCTCTGGATCGATGCCTTTGCCGTCATCGGTAATGGTAATCGCCAGCATTCCCCCACGGTGCAAGGCTTCTAGGCGAATTGTGCCTTCGGGAGCTTTACCGGCTGCGATCCGTTGTGCGGGGGGTTCGATGCCGTGATCAGTGGCATTGCGGAGAATATGGGTTAAAGGAGCTTCTAGTTTTTTAAGGATGTCGCGATCGACGGGGGTGGCTTTACCGAGAATTTCTAAGCGTACTTGTTTATTGAGTTTACGGGCTAAGTCGCGAATCATACGGGGAAAGCCTTGGACTCCATCGACAAAGGGACGCATGTGGGAGGTGATCACTTCTCGATAAAGGCGATCGGAGAGGTTGGCGGTGCGTTGGGCATAGAGTTCTAGTTCTTCTAGGCGATCGCCTAAAAAATCCAGACATTCCTGTTCCTGGCTTCTAGCCTGTGCTAAAAGTTCCTTGCCTTCCTGCTCATAAATCCCATGTCCTAGGCTATCCTCCAACTGCTCTAGGGTACGAGATAGATGTACCATGCGCCGTTTCAAGGTCATCATCGAATCAGCATAGGGCTGTAGCCAATTGGCTTCAATCAGAGATTCGCCAGCTAATCCCATGATCCGATTCAAGTTTTCAGCGCTAACCCGAACGACGCGATCGCTCGTATGGCTCTGTTGTTGAGGGGCTGGACGAGCCGTCCCGTCAGATAACCGCAGGGCGATCGCTCCCTCACCCGAATCTTCTGGCAAAGGAGAAGACGGAGCCGATTCCACCAGAGATGAAGGTTCAGGAGTAGCAACCAGCACCGAACCTGACTTCTGGCTTTTGGGTCTATCCCCAGGGTTTAAAATCCCATTGACCTGTTGTCTCGTCATTTCTATAGATGAATATTGCCCAGCTAACCAACGGGCTAATTCATCATTACTAATATCACAAACACTACCCAACCCATCCACCCCTTGCAATAAAATATCCACATCATCGGCAGTTAGAACCAGGGAGCCATTCTGAGCCGCCACAAAACAATCTTCCATGACATGGGCAAGATTCACAAATGCATCGAGTCCAATAATCCGAGCTGCTCCTTTAATCGAGTGAGCGGCTCGCATCAGTTGCTCTAAAGCTTGTGTCGATTGAGAATGACTTTCCAAAGCCAGTAAGCCCTCATTTAAGATCGCCACCTGTGCTTCTACTTCCAAACGAAAGATGTCAATCATCGACTCATCGCCAGTTAGGGTTAGGGTAGGCGCTTGGGGTGTCTGGGTGGGTTCTTCACTGGGCGCAGTTGGAGCATCTGGGTGCTGGGCAGACTCGGCGCGACTCTCTAGAAGAGGTTCGGGTGTCTGGGTGGTTTCTTGACTTGGGCGAATCTCCCTATTGCTGTCTAGAGAAGCTTCTGGCTCAGGCGATCGCGAAGCTAACAATGCAGCAATTCCCCGTTGAGTAATGCCCACATCCCAAGAATGCTCAGTCATCCAATGTTCCAGATCGGCTCCCTCTACTCGACTCAAGGCTAAGAGTAAATCCCCAGCATGAAGCAAAAGATCGATTTGCTCATCACTCAAAACAACGGTTTGCTCTTGAGCAGCAATGAAGCATTCCTTAAGCAGTTGCGCTAGATCGGCTGTATCTTGCCGTTTGACGAGGCAAGCTGCGCCCCAAACGGCATGAACAGCTTGAATCGCTTGCCCCAGTTGTTGCTTCGGTAAGGGTTGAGTTTTAAGTAAAGGAATGACTGGTTTGAAGAAGTTGACTTGAGTTTCCACTTCTTCTCGAAAGAGTTCCAGTTTTGAGTAGCCGCTCATGATGTCAATTAAAAATTAAAAATTTTCATGTCGGCGACAGCCGAAAAAATTAAAAATGGGTCTGGGGGATGAGTAGGGGCGAAAAATTTTTCGCCCCTACAAAATTTTATGATTGAGGGTATAGAAGAGCAATTCAGAATCGAGATAATTCACCTGTTTCCCTTGCCAGTGAATAATACCCTGAGTATAGGCTTGGGTGGCTTTGGTAATGACCACGGGAGCATCCCGTAATTCCTTGAGGGGGAAGCGGTAGACTCCATGAACTTCATCGACAGGAAACACCCACTTATCGCTTCCTTGTCCAGCAACCATCATGCGCTGGGTTTTGGTGGGGGATTCTAGGAGGGTGGTTTCTAAGTGTAATAAATGGCTGAGGGAAGCACAGAGCAAGATTTCACCGCGAATGTTAACCAGTCCTAAAAATAGCTGATTACTGCGATGGGGTAGGGGTTGAATGGTGCAGCCAGAGGTGACTTCTTGGAGCATTTTAACGGGAAGGGCTAACCGTTCATTACCGAGTCGGAAGATAATCACGGAAATGGTGTCAACGGTATGGATAACGATGTCATCGCCTTCGATGTCTTCTTGGGCGATCGCCGTTTCGGCAAGGATATCCCGCCACTCATCTAGGTAATTGGGGGGCGGTTCTCTCTCCAGTAAGCTGTCCCCAGCTTCAGTGTAAACGGGGCATTCATAGCAATGGATAACGGTTTCCAATTGACCGCAGGAGCGATCGCCCCTGACTCCAATTTGATTCCAGCAGTCATACCAGATTAGATGTTCTTCGATTGGCTGAGTTTCTATCATCGGGGAGTGGGGGAGTGGGGGAGTGGGGGAGTGGGGGAGTGGGGGAATGGGGGAATGGGGGAGTGGGGGAGTGGGGGAATGGGGGAGTTGAGATTACGCATTAACTTATGCAGAAATTTCCCGGCGTAGTCCTTGGGTTGTATCATCGAGTTGTTCTAAAGCATTATTGGTTTCTCTGAGCGCATCCACCGTTTGATGGGAAGCTTGGCTCAGTTGCTCCATCGCTTCGCTGATTTGTTGCGCTCCTTCCGATTGCTCTTCCATGCGTTGACTCACCTGTTCAAATCGGGGGGGTAAACTTTGGACTTGATGAATCACTTTCGCGACTTCATCACTAATTTTACTCACTCGATCCACACTGGTGCTAACCGAGTGATTAAACTTATCCATCTCCATCACTCCCACGGTAACGGCTGATTGCATATCTTTGACAATTTGCTCAATTTCTAGGGTAGCAACGGCGGTTTGATTGGCTAGTCGGCGAATTTCCCGCGCAACAACAGCAAAACCGGCTCCATATTCTCCGGCTTTTTCCGCTTCGATAGCAGCATTTAGAGACAGGAGACTGGTTTGATCGGCAACCTTCGTGATCGTAATGACAACATTGTTAATGTTACCGGCTTTCTGATTCATGACCCCTAGTTTAGAGGAGATAGAGGCAGTCGCTTCTACCAGTTGTCGCATCACCGTTTCCATCTCCACCAATTCCTTCTGGCTATCATTAGCAGAAATGGCGGTATTTTGAGCCATACCTCCCACTTGTTCCATGGTTTTGACTAGATTTTTGGCGGTGTTGGCAATAGATTGGGCTGTAGCAGTAACTTCGTTGGTGGATGCGAGTTGTTCGGCTACGGTGGCTTCTAATTGTTTTCCAGAGGCAGCAATTTGGGTCGCAGAGCTAGTGATTTGGACGACAGAACGTTGTAAGCTTTCAATCAGGATATTACTGAGAAAAAGACCAAATAGCACAGCCAAGATGGGCCCCAGAATGATAGCAACGATGCTTAAAAATTGGGATTGGCGAATGGCTTGCTTGGCGTTATTTTCGGCTCTAATGGCTGTGTCTTGGTTAATAGTGATTGCTTCGAGCAGGGATGCGGTGGCAGTTTCAAAGGAGGTACGGTTTTGTTTGGCGCGATCGCGTAACTGTTCTAAAATTCTAGTGGCATTTTCTACTCTACGAAGTTCCACAGGATTATTCGGTTCTTGAGCGAGTAATTCGGCTGCTCTAGCATAGGGATCGAAAATGCCTAAACTCTCAAACTCCTGATTGAGTTGCAAAAAAGCTTCATGATCGCTTTGCCATCTTTCCCAGTTACTCACCAGTTTCTGATAATTTCTTTCTTCCTCATCGGTGCGAGGGGTGACTTGATATTGGTTAAACCCTTCCTCGATCTGATCCCAAGCTGTATCAATACGTTCTAACTCGCTCTGTCGTTCTTGAGCTGTCAGTCCTGTCACTAAGAGAGCGCGTTCAGAGGATTCAATTTGGGTTTGGCCTTCATTAATTTTCCACAGTCCAACCAAACTGGGCAAGCTATTATTACTTAAGGTATTGATATTAGTTGTTAAGCGAATTGTGGAAGTAAAACCGACTAAGGCGACGATTAAAATCAAGGCTCCCATAAAGTTAAATGCTGTTTTGATTCGACCTTGCAAGGATTGATTTTTTAATAAGCTGTTCAAAATAAATACTCCTTTTTTTTACAGAGAAGTTTGTGATATTTTTGCGACTCGCTGTTTTAAGCGTTCTGCACCGATTAGATCTCCTCGATTTTCTTTGAGTAAAGAGAGAGAAATCAGGGCTTCATAGCAGTTAGGATTCAGGTAAAGAGCTTTCTGAAAGTACCGTTCTGCTTCAGGATTTTCGCTTTTAGCTTGATGGACTGTCCCCATTAAGAGATAAACTTCAACATTAGTATTATGTCGGATTAAATAGTTTTGACAATGGTTTAGGGCTTCGTCAAGTTTTCCCCCATCTGCTAATTGTCGAGCTAATTCTAAGTCCCTATTCAGAAGATTAGGGTTTTGGGTTTGGCTCAATGAAGGTTTGGGGTTAGAATGCCGATGATCGGGGGTTTGAGATAAGTTATGGTTGACAATTAATGAGGGTAGATCGATCGCCTCCCTAGGAGGAGGAAGTCGAGGGGAGTTCATTTTTTGATAAGCAAAGGTTAGAGGTTGACGAATGGAAGTAAATCGAGCGCTGGGAATTTTTCCCGTTTCTGCGGCTCCGATAAAGAGTAATCCATTTGGCAATAATAGACGATCTAGAATGTTGAACACTTGAGTACAGGCAGTTGGCTCTAGATAGATCAAGAGGTTACGACAGAAAATAATATGATATTGAGGGTGATAAATGGGAAAATAATCTAAAAGATTGCCCTGGTGAAATTTGATGGTTTGGCGAACTGGGGAGATGACTTGATAACCTTCTGGGGTGGATTGAAAATAGCGATCGCCCCTAATGCTCTGTTCTCCGCGAAACGCTCGCTTGGTATAAATTCCACGTTTGGCTTTGGCGATCGCCTGTTGGCTAATATCCACAGCATCTATGGTAAACTGATGAGTGGATAAACCCGCCTCAAAAAGGGCGATCGCCATGGAATAGGGTTCTTCTCCTGTGGAGCAAGGCACGCTCAACAGACGCAAGGGTTGAGAACCCAAGGTTGGGAAGTCCTGCCAGTCCTGAATATTGGCGAGAAAATCAAATGGGCGGCGATCGCGAAAAAACCAAGTTTCCGGAACCACAATATGTTCAATGAATGCTTGCCATTCGCGATCGGACTGTTGTAAAAAATAGCAATAGCTCTCTAAACTGGGTAAACCACAAGCGAGTTGACGATCTCTAGCCACCTTAGCAATTTTTCCAGAGCCAACGATCTGGGGTGAAATCCCTATTTTCCGACTCAATAAACCCTCAATATTCCCTAGGCTCATCCCTGTTCACTTCTCCTGCTGCGGCTAAATAAAACTGTCTAGCATCCGTGAATAACCGATCCAGGTGAATGCGCTGAATCATACCATTTTGATCCAGAATAATCCCCCCCAAATAAGGGGCAACATTCATATATACATCCGAATTCACCAAATCAGTATCTGGTTTATCCAAAGTTTTAATAATTCGTTCAGCCATCAATCCCAAATAAGGCATTGTCCGATCCTCAGTCATGGAATTGACCATAATAATGCGGGTACTCAACTTCACCCCACTGGGTTTTCCCTGAATCAGATGACACAGATCGATCACCGGAGCAATTTTACCTCGATAATTAAATAAGCCCGCCACATAATCCGGCACATGATTAATTTTCCTCAAGGGCACTCTAGGAATGACCTCTACCACCCTCGAACTCTCAATGGCATAAGAATCTTTTCCCAGATAGAAGAGTAACATTAACATGGCAATTCGCCTGGAGTCCTTGAAACCACTTTCAACAGAGAGTCAGCCCTATGGGGTCTGACCCTACAGTGATACAACCAGGATAAGCCACTAACCCACTCAATGACCAGAGGGATATACACAACTCATTTGGACTAGCGATATCTGGTTTTCTAGTCGATTTACCCCTCCTCGTTGGGGAAATAATCTATATCTAAGACCTGTGCTTGAGAAAAAGGACAATCTACGGGAAACACCTGCTTCGGTAAATGGGTTTCATTCACTGCTGCACGAGTAGCCTTTTGATAACAGTCTGAGAAGATCTCTTCAAGATAGGGTTTTAAGCTGGGGCTATCATTTAAGATCAGCTCTAGTTGTTCTCGTTGCTCATCAATGGTATTTATCCAACTTGATGTCCGTTTTTCGGGTTGATACTTCCACTTGAGTAAGTGCATTAATAACACTTTTAAGCGACTAAAAATCTCCCGCTTCGTATTGCGCCCCATATCAGCAATTTCTTCGATTAAGTGTTCCACATCTAGGGCATTGAATTCACCTACCTCTAAAGTATTGACCGTTTTCTCAATCCACAAATTAAAATCTTTGTCGTAGAGCTGCGAAAGTTGATTGTTCATAGCAACTCCTCTGGTAATGGGTTATGGGGAAATGGGGAAATGGGTGATGAAGACTCTCTACCATCACCCATTCGCCGACAATAAATCGTCAATCAGGCTTGTTGCTGAACTAAGCGAGCAATTTCTGCCTTATCCAGTAAGCCAACTAAAACACCGTTGTCGCGGACGACAGGAAGTTCAGATAATTGTTTTTGTTCTAAGAGTTGTACAACTTCCAAAAGGGTTTGATTCGATTGGATAATTTCTGAAGTGGGAGTCGGCTTAACCAAGGATTGAACCGTGGTTTCCGGCCATTCGGAGGTGGGAACTGATCGCATATCGTCAATGGCAATTGTGCCTAACAGACAACCCTCTTCATCCACCACCAAGAACTTTTTCCATTGTTTTTGACCAATCACATAGTTATTAGCAAACTCGCGCAGGGAGAGAGTTGAGGTAACGATAGGACTTTCTGCATGAACGGCATCTTCGGCTTTCAGGTGAGCGAGAATATCTTGCAAGGTTGCAGACTGGGCAGAACGACCGGCATTTTGGAGCAGGAACCAACCAATTAAGAGCGTCCAAATACTACCGGTAATGGGCACACCAAACAGAACCAGTTGAATATTCAACACAGAGAGTCCGCCAACAGCTACGCCAAACCAACCAATGATTTGTCCCATGCGACTGGCAAACACCACCGCCCGGTTCGGGTTTCCGGTAATTTTCCACACTAGAGCCTTGAGAATATTGCCGCCATCCAGGGGTAAGCCGGGAATGAGGTTAAAAAGGGCTAAAACCAGGTTAATGTAGGCCAGAAGCTCAATAATGGCGGCTATGGGGGCACTCAGGGGGATGTATAGGGCCAAACCCGTAAATAGACCAAAGAGGATTAAACTAACCGCAGGGCCGGCGATCGCCACCCAAAAGGCTTCAGCAGGAGTTTTTGATTCTTTCTCTAAACTCGCGAGTCCCCCAAACAGAAATAGGGTAATCGAATTTACGCCAATGCCCTGACGGATAGCAACCAGACTATGGCCGAGTTCGTGTGCCAACACAGAAGAAAAGAGCAGCAAAGCAGCCCCTAATCCTAAAATCCAGGGTAGGGCTGAACCCAGTTGGGGAAAATTAGCACTTAGGGTGGTTCCATAGTTCAACGTCACTAAACCGAGAACGAGAAACCAGGAAGGATTAATATAGAAGGGAATGCCAAAAAGACTGCCCACACGAATATTGCCATTCATAAAACACCTCTGATTTTCAGATTGCATCACATCGGGGGAGGGGTGCGCCTCGCTCTCTCTATTGTAGCGATCGCCTCATGGACAGTTAAGGGTATTTTAGGGGGATTATCCGTCCTTGAAAAGTTCGGCTCATGGGTTTAAAATCTGCCTATTCTTCACGCTCAATCTCCCTTTTTCAGGTCTTCCAGAGCATTCGCCAGAGCTTCGGCTGATATTTCTTAATATCAAATCCGGTTCAAGACTTGTTTCTAAGCGATGTTCCATGGCGATCGCCCGGTCAAAGTTGCACTTGCAGTCAATGCTAAACTAGATCGAGTCTATAGGGTGAGAAAATGACACAAATTACCACAACTGAATTACCAGAGAGCTTACAAAATCTACTGATAGAAGTTGAACAGAGCAAAATTCCCCTCACGATTCTTCATGAAGGCAAACCCTTAGCCATTGTTTATCCTGCCACTAACGCAGTTGCACGTCCGGGCTTTGGTACTTACTCGGCGATCGACGATTACTCATACACCTACAAACCCTAATAGCAGATCCTAGAACTCAACTTTGGCTGAGTCCGATTAGTGTTTGGGAAACGCTTATTTGATCAGAAAAAGGACGGATGACTTTACAGCCTGATGATAATACATGGGTTGGTTTGGCTTTACACTCCATACCCACTCATGAGGCAAAACTCAATTATGCCATTGCTACTCTCAGTCGCAAAATTGCCCTCTCTCATCAAGATCCAGCCGATCGATTTATTGCGGCTACAGCTATTCACTATGGATTAACACTGTCTACAGTTGATGCCCATCTTATAGGACATTCATGGTTACCAACAATCTGATGTTAATGTGAGTTCGACAGCGAAACTTTCTAGACATTATTCTTCTTCTGATTTTCGAGTTTTAAGGCCTTCAAGAGCATTCCCAAGAGCTTCGGCTGCTGCTTCTTGACCTTTTTGGGCCTGACGTTCAATATCTTCGCGAGTGAGGTAGCCTTGAGCTTGTTTGTGGCTATTTTTAAGAGCTTGTAAGCGATGTGCCATGGCGATCGCCTGGTCAAAGTTTCGTATGATTAATGCGGGAGTATGGGGATTGAGATCTCTGACGCGAATGCGATGCTCTCTAACCAATTCAGAAATGGATGTCTCTCCAGGAAATTGCTGATTCTCAATTTTGGGAAATGGCGCGCTATTTAAACCTTGAGTATTGCCAGTGATCAGAAATGTCCCGCCTTTAAATTCAGATTCTAGCTCTACAATTTTACTCCCTTTGGGAGCTAAACCGATCACCTGAAAGACTTTAAATGATTGGGGGGAAGGAAAGTGATAAATTCCAGCTACTGTGCGGCGATCTCGACTGAGCATCACCCGAATCAAAACACGCGGTTGACTTCGGTTGGCTTCAGAGAGTGTCACATCTTCAATATCTGCCAGTTTCTCAAAACCTAAACGTTCTAATTGCCTTTGTGCCTGCTGGTAAAACTTCAAATCGAGATGGGAAAAATTTTGAGCATCAACCTGTACAAATTCATGGAGCTGAGAGTGGAGTTTCGTCTGAAAATCTACTAATTTGTGAAAAGCAGCCCCATTTTGCAGCATAAACCAACTGATGATGAACATCCAAATACCATCGTAAATGGGAATACCCAACACAACCATATCTAACAGGGAGGGTATAGAGATCGCCATACCAAAACAACCAATCAGTTGTCCCATACGACTGGCAAACACCAGGCCCCGCTTCTGTTTACCGGTAATTTTCCACACCACAGCCTTGAGAATATGGCCCCCATCCAGGGGTAAACCGGGAATCAGGTTAACAAGGCCTAAAATCAGGTTAATGTACGCTAGAGAGCCAAAAATTGAGGCTAAGAGGGCAATCATCAGGGAATGAGTCGTGATCGCTCTGCCCATCAACAGTACGATGGCAGTACAGAGACCAAAGAGAATTAAATTGACCGTAGGGCCGGCGATCGCCACCCAAAACGTTTGACTAGGAGTTTCCGCTTCTTTTTCAAAACGCGCCAGTCCCCCAAACAGAAACAAGGTAATGGACTTCACCCCAATACCTTGACGAATGGCAACCAGACTATGACCAAGTTCGTGGAGTATAACCGAAGAAAAGGCCAGCAGAGAAGTACCTAATCCGATAGTTCCATAGTTGAACATCACTAAACCGATAAACAGAAACCAAGATAGATGGATATAGAAGGGAATACCCAACAGACTGCCCACACGAATATTGCCGTCACGAATATTGCCGTTCATAAGACACCTCGGATTTTGAGATTGCGCCATCGCATCGGGGGAGGATGTGCCTTGTTCTCCCGATTATCAAGGCTGTGTGCTGTGTAATTGTAATTAGATTGACAGTAGCTTAATCATAGTATACTTTTCTTACACTTCAACCCGTGCATCAATCATAGCTTTAATCGACTAAATCTCTCTGGCTTGTCTAAATCGCTTCAACTTCGGCATAATAGAAAGGGAAAAACGATTACCCATCTGTACCCTCACAAACCTCACCCGATCGGTGATTGGATTGTTCTTACCCTATCAGTGAAGCCTAACTTAAGATGATGTCTGGTTCTTCGTCGCCTATCTCTCGCTCCTATCGCCAAGAGGATATTCAACAGATTTTGCAGTTGGCGATCGCCCGCCAAGATCATGTAGAAGAGTTTTCTTATGAACAGTTAGTGGAAATTGCCACCGAGCTAGAAATTCCCCCTGAACAGTTAAAGGCGGCCGAGCAAGAATGGCAGGATAAAAAAGGCAAGCTTAAATATCGTAAAGAGTTTGATATTCAGCGCTATCAAACTCTAAAGAAAGATGCCGGAAAATATATTATTGCCAATAGTTTTCTGGCAGTCATCAATTTAGTCAGTGTGGGTACATTTTCCTGGTCTATTTATGTGGTTCTAATCTGGGGATTGCTCCTCGGTCTGAAAACCTGGAATACTTACCAAATGACGGATGCGGAATATGAACAAGAGTTTCAGAAATGGTATAACCGCAATCAGATCAAGGAAGCTGCCCAGAAAACTTGGCAGAAAGTGAGTAAAGTTCTCTGGCAATCTAATGAATCGGAGCGACCATAGTTAGACAATGCCCACCCTACATTGCTACTTCAAATCCAATAGTCCCTTTTCTTTTAACTTAGAATTAAACTGAAATGAATCTTGAATATGGCGAGGTTCCAAGCGGGCTAAAATTTCTGCTTGGACTCGACGAGACACATTTTTTAAGAGCTTAATTCTTTCTAATTCATCACTGGTTTCATAGGTGGACTTCTCCTCATCGGTCATCAAAACCTTAGCATCAATGGGATCAGTCCATTGACTAAACGCTTCGCCATTACCCAAGGGAATTGAGCCATTTTCAGCAATCCAAGCTGCTTTGATTTGTTCTAATTGGCTGCGGTTTGGCTTATCAATGATATAGGCTTTAAGCCAATAACAGGCTTCAGGTTGGCGTACCATATGTTGCTTGAGGCTCAGATAAATATCCCGCGAATAATGAACCAACTGCAAAACCTGATTGCGATCGAAGATGGCATAGACTCCTATCTGTTTAGAGAACTGTTCGGGAAATTGGCCCTGATCGTCAAGATAGGGAATATAGTCTAAGTTCGCCAAAGGGCAGATTGCAAAGGAAGAAGACATAAAGCAGTAGGGGATAATTGAGTCAAGACTCTTATTTATATCATGATGAGTTCACGATTTACAAGGGGAGTAGATGGAGGAAAAGAGCCGAAAAGCGATATTATAAATTTAAGGAAAAAATGAGGAAAAATACGCCAATGGAAACACTCAATCCTCGTGACTCGACCTATAAGACGCTAGACCATCTGCTGAGGGAACAAAAATGGGAAGCGGCGGATAGAGAAACCGGTAGGATATTATTGCAGTTAAGCGATCGCACTTCAGAAGGCTACATCAGAAAATCCCATGCTCTGGCGATCGATGCCTCAGATCTACAACAGCTCAATCGCCTGTGGAGAGAACATAGCCACAGTCATTTTGGCTTTATCATCCAACAGCAGATCTGGAACCTCACCCATCACAATTATGCTGAGTTTGGGGAAAAAGTCGGGTGGCGATCGCAAGAAGTCTGGTTAAATTATGATCAATTGACCTTTAGCCTTGAGGCTCCCTTGGGGCACTTACCAGTAGCCAAACTCCTGATTCCTGTGGGAGATCAGCCCTGTTTCTCCTTTGTCCTCGGTACGTGGAGAATCGCCCTACTATCGCGCCGAGACCTGTAAATTAAACCCTATGACCAATCAACCCTTTCAACCCCAGATTCCTTCCTGTGCATGGCAACGCCCCCTCGGCTTAGGGTGGGATAACCCTTACACCGTGCGTTATGCTTCCAATTTAGATGATGGCCCTTGGCATGGAATGCCCCTCGGTGGCTTAGGTGCAGGATGTATCGGGCGATCGCCCAGGGGAGACTTCAACCTCTGGCATATTGACGGGGGAGAGCATATCTTCAAAACCCTACCTGCCTGTCAGTTTAGCGTCTTTGAACAAACAGAAGACGGACGCAGCAAAACCTATGCCCTCAGCACCCAACCCCCCACAGACGGAACCCTAAGCAGTTGGCAATGGTATCCCCCCACCAGTGCCATCCAACAAACGGGAACCTATAGCGCTCTTTATCCGCAAAGCTGGTATCACTACCAAGGGGTGTACCATTCCCAACTGGTGTGCGAGCAATTTTCCCCCGTCATTCCTCACAATTATCAAGAAACCAGCTATCCCCTAGCCATCTTTGAATGGACTGCCCATAACCCCACCGATCAACCCCTCACCTTGAGCATAATGCTGACCTGGGAAAATACGGTGGGTTGGTTTACCAATAGGATTAAAACCCCAGAAATTAAGGTTCGGGATGATGGATCGCCGGTTTATGAGTATCAACCTCGATGGGGAGAAAGTACGGATAATTATAATCGGTGGATCGAAAATAACTTTCGGGTGGGATGCCTCATGAGTCGCCTAAGTACCCATGAGATCCCGGAAGAAGGGGAAGGACAATGGGCGATCGCCACCATCTCTAACCCAGCCGTGGAAGTGTTTTATCATACCCGTTGGAACCCCAGCACTAGCGGGGATGCCATTTGGTCATCCTTTGCCACCGATGGCTCCTTGTCCGACTCAGAAGACGAAACCCCAGCCGCATCCGGAGAACGTCTAGCCTGTGCGATCGCCGTCCGCTTCACGCTCAGACCTGGACGCAGCCGCAAGATCCCCTTTATCCTCGCTTGGGACTTCCCCGTTACCGCATTTGGCTATACTCAAAACAGCAGTGACTTTTCAGGGCAACTGCCCTCAACTGGTATAGAAAACGCCGGTAAACCGATCGAATACTATCGCCGCTATACCGACTTTTTCGGGCGCAATGGCAAAAATACCTGGTCAATGATACGCACAGCCCTCAAACATTCTGATACCTGGAAAGAGGCGATTAACGAATGGCGCAAACCGATTCTAGGCGATCGCGGATTTCCCGAAACCCTCAAAATGGCCCTCTTTAATGAACTCTACCTGCTTGCCGACGGGGGAACCCTCTGGACAGCAGGCACAGAAAACGATCCCATCGGCCAATTTGGGGTACTCGAATGCCTAGACTATCGCTGGTATGAAAGTCTAGACGTGCGGCTCTATGGCGGCTTTGCCCTCACCCTCTTGTGGCCCAAACTGGAAAAATCAGTCCTGTTAGCCTTTGCTCGCGCCATTCCCCAGGGAGACAATACCCCAAGAATTATTGGCTACAATCAAGCTACAGCAGTCCGTAAAATTGCCAGTGCCACCCCCCACGATTTAGGCGCTCCTAACGAACATCCCTGGGAAAAAACCAATTACACCAGCTATCAAGACTGCAACCTCTGGAAAGACTTGGGCTGTGATTTTGTGCTACAAGTGTATCGGTATTTTCTCTGGACAGGGGCAGAGGATCTAGAATTTTTGCAAGAGTGCTGGTTAGCCATTGTCGAAACTTTAGACTATCTAAAAACCTTCGATCTCGATGGAGATGGCATTCCCGAAAACTCAGGAGCGCCCGATCAAACCTTTGATGATTGGCAACTCAAAGGCATTAGCGCCTATTGTGGGGGGTTATGGTTAGCCGCTTTAGAGGGGGCGATTGCCATCGGACAAAGACTGCAAGCCGCCCAAAATTCTCCCTCTGCCGATCTTGAAGCTCAGATTGTACAATGGTCAACCTGGTTAACCCAGTCCAAGCCCCTGTATCAAAAAACGCTCTGGAATGGCCAATACTATAACCTCGATAGCGAAAGCGGATCGCAAGTGGTGATGGCCGATCAGCTCTGCGGTCAATTTTATGCCCAGTTATTAAATTTACCGCCCATCGTGCCAGAAGACTGCACTCAGACCACCCTAAAAACCATCTATCACACCTGTTTTACCCTCTTTAACCAGACCCAAAACGGCGATCGCGCTGCCCTCGGTGTAGCCAATGGTGTTAACCCCGATGGCTCACCCGAAAACCCCAACGCCACCCACCCCCTGGAAATTTGGACAGGGATTAACTTCGGTTTAGCCGCATTTATGTTACAACAGGGAATGAAAGCCGAAGCTTTTGCGATCGCGGAAGCCGTAGTCAATCAAATTTATACCCATGGTCTACAGTTTCGCACCCCAGAAGCCATTACCGCAGCCGGAACCTTCCGCGCCAGCCATTATTTGCGGGCTATGGCCATCTGGGGATTATACCAAGTTTCCGCAAGCGGACATGAATGGGTAAGGGGTCATCAAGAGACGGTTTGATCCCCCCTTACCCCCCTTAAAAAGGGGGGAAGTGAAGAAAGTCCCCCTTTTTAAGGGGGATTTAGGGGGATCGAACCATGGGATCGACAAGAACATTCAAATATTGGACTGGGGTATGAAAAAACGATATCTAATTGCCTGTTTAATTCTGGGATTTTTAGTTGTAGCCATCTTGCCCAGTTGGGGGATAGTTGCGGATCGACCAGTTACCCCAGTGGTGCAAGTTTCCCCGAAGCTTTCCTATCAGCTCAAAGCCGAAGAATCCCCAGAAGCTAAAACTCCCAAATCCTTTGATGATTTAATTGCAGGAACCCAGAAACAGGACGGTTTATTTCCCCTCTATCCAACCGAAAATAATGAGCATCTCTATTTAGAAATTGCCCCCGAACAGCTCAATCAGAATTTCTTATGCGTGATGACCCTATCCAATGGCATTGGTGAAGGATTTTTATTAAACGGAATGCCCATGGGGGAGATCTTATTTCAGTTTCGCAAAGTGCAAGACCGGGTGCAATTTGTGGTTCCCCAAACCAATTTTCGCACCAATCCTGGCGATCCCTTAGCGCGATCGCTCAATGAAGGCTTTAGTGATTCAGTTCTCTATTCCTTGAAGATCGAAAGTATTCACCCAGAAAGAAAATCTCTACTCATTGATGCCAGCACTATGGTAATGGGAGAAGGGGATCTCAGTGGCTTATCCACATTCTTACCCTATCTCCTCAATGGAGCCTATACCCTATCCCCAGAGAATTCCTATATTACTCAAGTCGAAAATTTTCCTCAAAATGTGGAAATTGAAGCTCTCTACGGGTTTAGTGGCGTAGGGGGAGGTTTCATTAGCTTGCCCAGCTTGCCTGATAGCCGCGCCTTTAATTTAGCAGTGCATTATAGTTTTTCATCCTTACCCACCCATAACTATCGCCCTCGGTTAGCAGATGAGCGCGTGGGTTATTTTATAACAGCCTATAAGACATTTTCCAATAGCGATCGCCGCGATCCCTTCGTCCGCTACATTAATCGCTGGAACATCGAGCCGGGAAAACCCTTAGTCTTCTGGATTGAAAATACCGTTCCCCTGGAATATCGAGAAGCTGTCAAAGAAGGGATTCTCATGTGGAATGAAGCCTTTACCCAAGCTGGATTACCTCAAGCAATCGAAGCGCGACAAATGCCCGATAATGCCGATTGGACTCCGGCGGATATTCGCTACAATGTAGTGCGCTGGTCGAGTTCCTTTGAACCCAGTTTTTACGGTATTGGCCCTTCCCGAACCAACCCCCTAACTGGGGAAATTTTAGATGCGGATGTTTTGATCGATGCCAATGTGGTGCGCTTGATTAAAGGCCAATATCAAACCCTAGTTAATCCCGACGCAGGAGGGGCACAAGGACAGAATTTACTCTCTACCTTTTGCCGAGCCACCCTAGAAAACAGTTACTTACGGGGGGTTGACCTTTCGGAAGAGTCTGTAGAGAAAAAAGATCCGCTTGCTGGGTTTCCCTTAAGCAAATCCCTTTTAGACCGGGATTTGTGTTTTGCCAAAGAGTTTAACCGGCAATTGGCGATTGGGGCCACTTCCCTCTCTTTGACTCAAAATGTATTACCCAGTAGCGCAGAAATGGAGAGTTATGTACAACAATTCATCCGTTTTTTAGTCGCCCATGAAGTCGGTCATACCTTGGGATTACGGCATAATTTTCATGGCAGTACCCTCCTGAGTCCGGAAGAATTACAAAACCCAGAAATTACCCGCACCTTGGGTATGGTGGGGTCAGTTATGGATTATGTAGCGCCTAATTTAGCTCCTCCTGGAAAACCTCAAGGGGATTATTTCTCGACGAAATTAGGGCCTTATGATATTTGGGCGATCGAGTATGGCTATAAACCCCTAGATGCGGTTTCTCCAGAAGCAGAGTTGCGCGAATTACGCCAAATTGCCCAACGAGCAGCCGAGCCAGAATTAGCTTATGGTACAGATGAGGATTACATCAGTCATCTCGATCCGGCGGTGAATACTTTCGATCTCAGTAACGATCCGCTCACTTATGCCCAATGGCAGTTGGAAAACGCTCAAGCGATGTGGTCTCGGTTAAACCGGCGATCGCCAGCTCCGGGTGAAAGCTTTAGTGAAATGCGGGACTTATTCGATACCGTATTTTTCTACTATTTCCGCAATGCCATGGATTTGACCCTCTATGTGGGGGGACAATCCTTTAATCGCCATTATGCGGGCGATCCCAATGGGGGACTACCCTTTCAACCCCTATCGGCCGAGAAGCAACGAGGGGCATTAGGGGCAATAAATCAATATGTGTTTTCCGCAGAAGCTTTTCAGTTTTCACCCCAGTTGCTGAACCAATTAGCCCCCTCTCGTTGGTCTCATTGGGGAGCATTCCCAGATTTGTTTGAGTTGGATTATCCGATTAGCGATCGCCTCCTTTTCTTACAGCAAGTTGTTTTGCGCTCTCTGCTCTCCCCCACCCGTCTATCGCGTCTGCAAGATCTGGAGCTAAAAACCGATGCCACAGAAGAAGTTTTCAGATTACCCGAACTCTTCAGCACCCTGCAAGAGAGCATTTGGACAGAAGTGATTGATGGAGATATTGCCAACCTATCGAGTATCCGTCGCGCTTTGCAACGGGAATATGTGGAAGTTTTGAGCAAGATGAGCCTACGACAAGTTAGGGTTCCCGAAGATGCCGTTACCCTAGCTTGGTATAACCTACGACAATTAGAAGACCAAATCGATCGCACCTTGCGCCGAGAGGGAAGAGGCTTAGATACTTATACTAAGGCCCATTTAGAAAAAACCCGCGATCGCATTGCTAAGGTACTTGATGCTCCCCTAGAGTCAAAGTCCATTGAAGAGGAATCACCGCACAAAGTGGAGTAACGGGTAATGGGGGAGATGGGAAGATTACCCATTACCCATGACCAAAAACTCAGTTATAGCAGCAACCACACCATCCTCTTCTATCGAGGGGGCGATCCAATTGGCAATCCTTTGAACTGGGGCAGGAGCATTACCCATAGCAATACCCATTCCAGCATACTTGAGCATTTCTAAATCATTAAAATTATCGCCGATCGCCATCACATTTTCTGCGTCCAATCCCAACAGAGTTTCTGCTAAGTATTGCACCGCTAACCCCTTATTTGCTTGAGGATGGGTAATTTCAAGAAATGTCGGTGTAGATTTGGTAAAATGCAGTTGATCTTGAGTAAAAGTGACGCATAAATCCGCCGCAAGTTCATCAATTAAGTCAAGATTTTCACTCAGAGCTAAAATTTTCGTCGGCTCTACCGTTAGCGACTCTTTTAAGTCCTTTACCAATCGAACCGGTGCAGAAGTACGCTCTAGATATTTGCAGGTATCTTTTCCCATTGCCCGCACATACAAACAATCATCAATATAGAAATGAATCGTAATCTGATCACGATAGTGGGGTTGATCTAGAAAATCAAGGACTGTGCCTGCTAAGGGAATAGAGATGGGAAGATGTTGGTGAATTTTATCAGTTTTGGGGTCTTGAATTAAGGCTCCGTTGTAGCAAATCAAGGGCAGCTCACCACCGATCGCCTGATAGAAGCGCAAAGCCGAGCAGAACATGCGCCCTGTGGCAACAGCGACTAAAATTCCCCGATCTTGGACTTGAGCGATTGCCTCTATTACCGGTTGACGGATTTGATTGGATAAACCGGCGATCGTCCCATCGATATCTAAGACTAAAAGTTTAATGTTTTCTTGATTACCCATTACCTATTACCCAATCTAGCTTAATTGAACCACCACTTGATTATTGAGCAAAGTTTGATTGGTGAGCAAATCGTCCACCGTCATCCTCAAAAATCGCTCTCCATCGACTTGAAACAACACCCTGATCCGGTCATTGCCAGGAATTCCCGGAGGATTCAAATTAGCGATAGTACGGGCATTTTCCGTATCATTGAGAGGAGTTACCGAGCGCTTATCACCGCTCAAAATGCGAGTAATCAGGCGATCTCCATCAAAATAGATTTCCGTCCCCCCCCTTGCTGCCCCCAATTCTCCCAAAACCAACTCAATTTTCGGTTGATTTTCCCCAGAAGCCCCTAACATTAACTCAACCGGTTTAGACATGGGATAGGGTTGTCCTTCCTGTATAATCGGATGCCAGCTATGGGATTTTGTGCGTCGATTCCAATAGCGAATCCCATAGCTATGATAGAGAAAATCTTTCAACTCAATCCCTTGAAGCAATTGCAGCGCACCATGGGCGATCGCCTCAAAGGGTTTATCACAGCGTACCCGTTTTTCATCAAAAGAGCTACTCACCCAATCTTGCACCGCCGGAATTTGGCAAGTTCCACCCACCAATAACACCGAATCAATTTGGGATTTATTCACTCCTTGACGGGTGGCCTGTTGCAGAACTCGATCCATAATAGCATCAAGCTGACCAAAAAAATTACGGTCTTCTAAAATCGATTGAAACTGTTTACGAGTGAGTTTCAACTCATAGCTTTCTAAAGAGTTTCGGTCAAAATAAACCTCCGTAGCAGTAGGACGAGAGGATAACTGAATTTTCAATTTTTCCGCCAAGCGAGTTAAAGACAAAGATTGAATCAGACCATACTTAGCAATTAATTCATCAGTAATCCAATGGTCTAAATCCGAACCACCTAAACTCACACCCGCTTTAGCAATGACCCGTGCTATTTTGACCTGTTGACTCGATTGTTCTGCAAAGGATTTTTCCCCCCATTTCAGAACAAACCCTAAAGGATTAGCTGATTTATCTTCACTTTTCACTCCATTACTATTCAATTGCACCAAAGATAAATCTAAGGTTCCACCACCAAAATCGACAACTAAAACTAAATTTTTATCCCCCATACCATAGCCTAAAGCAGCAGCAGTGGGTTCATCAATGATTCTCACCTTATCCACCGACCAAGTTTGACACACTTGCCCTAACCAATGGCGATAGGTTTCAAAACTATCTACCGGCACAGTCAAAATCAGAGACTCTTCCAGATTAATTTCCTTAAGCAAATTATTGAGGAACCAAGTGCCAATTTGTTCAAAGTGAATGGTTACCCCATCAAGTTGGGGTAAAAACCCCTGAATCGGTGTGCCAATTCCTCGCTTAAAATGGCTAAAAAATCGCGTATCTTGAGCCACATCTAAACCGCGATCGCGCACAATTTGACCAATCATCACTTGTTCTAACTGAGCATTTTCTACATAAACCAGACTAGGAATCAGGGGAGGATTAGGAGCCTGTTGTAGAGAATAGCCAGGAACTTTGATCGTTTCCGGGGTTCTCGTCGCTGAATTCCAACGGCTAATAACCGTATTGGATGTGCCAAAATCGATTGCGATCGCCATAAGAGATTAAAAATGGTAGAGTTTAAAGGAAGTTGCTATCACATATAAGCAGTCAAATTCTACCAAATCAGGGGGCAGTCAAGCTTGAAAAAACGAGTCACCCTTACCTTTACCCAGCGTTGGGTAAGAATGCCGGTTACCTACCGTTTAGCCAAAGATTTTAATGTGGCTGCCAATATTATTCGCGCTCAAGTCGCGCCTAATCAAGTAGGAAAGCTAGTCCTAGAACTCTCTGGAGACATCGATCAGCTTGAAGATTGCATCGAATGGATGCGATCGCAAAATATCGAAGTCTCTCAAGCCACCAGCGAAATTATCGTTAATGAAGAAACCTGTGTCCATTGTGGACTCTGTACCGGAGTTTGCCCCACCCAAGCTCTCACCCTCGATCCAGAAACCTTTAAGCTAACCTTCATGCGATCGCGCTGTGTCGTCTGCGAGCAATGCATCCCCACCTGTCCCGTACAAGCCATTTCCACCACCCTTTGACCTTGGACTCCCCTAACCCAAACTCATCAGGCAAAGATCCGCCATTAACCCTCAAGTCAAAGGTTTCCTCGGCGATCGGTAATAGCACTCAGGGTTGCATCATCAAATATTATTGAGTAATCTAGTAATCATGAGTGGGTAAAGCTATAAAAAATGTGCAAAGTTTCCTTAACCCAAGACCATTCTAGGAAAATTGATAACCCAAGCTATAATACTTATGTCTCGGAAGGCATTGAATCCCATCAAGCCACCCAAGTTGCTCCTTCTGCATTACTCCAACCTTTTTCTAAAGCACTAGAAAATCAGCTTATCTCTCGATTTAAATCCGTCAAAGAGCAACTGATCGATCATTTGGGTGAACCCTTTTATGCCGATGCGGGTTTTATTCTCTACCAAGGAGATCTGATGAATTTCTTAGATCGACTATCTCATTGCGATCTCTGTATGGATTTAACTGTTACATCGCCTCCCTACAATATAGGAAAAGAATATGAACATCCCATGTCAGTTGATGAATATATTAAATGGTGTTCTAAATGGATGAATCAAATATACGAAGTGACTAAAAACAATGGTTCATTTTGGTTAAATTTTGGTTACCTAGAAGTACCTGATAAAGGTCTGTGCGTTCCTATTCCTTATCTCTTGTGGGATAAGTCACCTTTTTATTTATTACAGGAAGTGGTTTGGAAATATGGAGCAGGTGTTTCAACCAAGCATCGTTTAAGTCCACGGAATGAAAAATGGTTGTTTTATGTTAAAAATTATCAAGAATATACTTTCAATCTAGATGACATACGAGATCCAAATGTTAAATATCCTAATCAGAAAAAAAAAGGAAAATATCGTTGCAACCCTTTAGGAAAAAATCCTTCTGATGTTTGGGATTTCCCTAAAGTTACTACCGGTAAAAAACGGTCTTCTAAAGAAAGAACTGGACATCCAACGCAATTCCCTTTAACTGTTGTCGAAAGAGTTATTAAAGCATCATCTAATCCAACAGAACTAATTCTAGACCCATTCGCTGGCTCGGCTTCAACTGGTATAGCAGCTATCGGTTTAGGACGAATATTTTTGGGATTTGAAATCAGACAAGACTATTGTGAAATAGCTGTTGAAAGATTCAAGATTTTTCAACAACAAAAGAAAGATTCACTGGCTTATATTCAAGGTTCTTTGTTCTAGTCTTTTTTATAAAGTAGCAGAAGCTTATAGCTTTCTACATCTGCTGAGAGTCTTGATTGTTGGCCTGTTGATGCTTTTTGTCCCATCCAATCTTTAGCATCCAACCAGCCAAATCTAATCAGAGAAATAGAAGGTTTTGAAGAACTAGAGAATTTCTCAAAATTGATCGCAAGATAGTATCCAGACTTAGCTTTCTTGCCTTGCCGATTTTCTTGTGCATAACTTCTATTGCCATAAATATGCCTAGGATTAGAGGATGTTTTGACCTCAATTGAAAAAGACTCATCGGGCAAATAGACAAGATCTTTGTCAGTAACCATTTGATCTCCTCTCCAAATCCCTGGATACTTGGCTGCTAGTTCTAAGGGTATGAGTTCATGTAAAAAGAAACCCATTATTTGAGGTTTGGGAAAAATATCTTTGCCAATTTGAAAACCTTGTGTTCCCAGCTTAGAATCAAAAATTGATTGCCAAGACGACAAAACAACCTCGACTATTTCTTGCGAATCAAGAGGATGATTATCAACCAGCATTTGCGTAATATTCAGCCATTGGTTGACGGATAGACCAGTATAGGGAGAATTCATCAGGACAGCCCATCGAAAAGGTCAGCCGGTCTGACCTTGAGCGCACGAGCTAGAATAACAATGTTCAAAAGACTAATATTCCGTTCACCCCGCTCCACAGCACCAATATAGGTTCGATGTAATCCACAAGCCTCAGCAAGCTTTTCTTGAGATATGCCAAGCTTTTGACGAAGATTGCGAACATTATTACCTAATATATATCTTGGATCTTTATCATTCATAACCTGGGAAGATCTCATAAAAGATGACGATAAGTCTACAGACAATAAGTAGCAAAAATCCCCATCCTTAATAGATCCGATACCAAAATTTAGCTAAAGGAAATACAGTACGATCGCCCCAAACCCGTACAATGGCTTTTGCCCATGAAACTGTTGTCTCTGGTCTCCATCCCAGACCAGAGACAACAGATGACTGGCAACAAAAATACTGTCTCTTCGCACGGATAAAACTCAACAACTATGCCTCGTCGCAACGATATCAAAAAAATTCTTCTCCTCGGCTCCGGCCCCATCGTCATTGGCCAAGCCTGCGAATTCGACTATAGCGGTGTTCAAGCCTGCAAAGCCTTGCGCTCCGAGGGTTACGAAGTGGTGCTAATCAACTCCAACCCAGCCACCATCATGACCGACCCAGAAACAGCAGATCGCACCTATATCGAACCCCTCACTCCAGAGGTTGTGGAGAAAGTAATTATTAAAGAACGGCCCGATGCTCTGCTGCCCACCATGGGGGGACAAACAGCCCTCAATTTAGCGGTAGACCTAGCCAAAAGGGGGGTACTCGATCGCTATGGAGTGGAGCTGATTGGGGCGAAACTGGGGGCGATCGAGATGGCAGAGGATCGGCAGTTATTCAAGGAAGCCATGGGGCGCATTGGGGTGCAGGTGTGTCCGTCGGGGATTGCCAGCACCCTAGAAGAGAGCAAACAGGTGGCCAAAGAGATTGGGTCTTATCCCCTGATTATTCGCCCCGCCTTCACATTAGGAGGAACCGGGGGCGGCATAGCTTATAACCAAGAAGAGTTTGAGGGCATGGCTCAGTATGGGCTGGACTGCTCGCCGGTGAGCCAGATTCTGATTGAGCGATCGCTCATTGGCTGGAAAGAGTACGAGCTGGAAGTGATGCGAGATTTGGCGGACAATGTGGTGATTATTTGCTCCATTGAGAACATTGACCCCATGGGCGTGCATACGGGAGACTCGATCACGGTTGCCCCAGCCCAAACCCTGACGGACAAGGAATATCAGAGGTTGCGGGATGCCTCGATCAAGATTATTCGGGAGATTGGGGTAGAAACGGGGGGGTCGAATATCCAGTTTGCGGTCAACCCGGTAGATGGGGATGTGATTGTGATTGAGATGAACCCCAGGGTATCGCGCTCCTCGGCTCTGGCTTCTAAGGCCACGGGGTTTCCGATCGCCAAGTTTGCGGCGAAACTGGCAGTGGGCTATACCCTCGATGAGATTCCCAACGACATTACCAAGAAAACCCCGGCATCGTTTGAGCCAACCCTAGATTATGTAGTGACCAAGATTCCCCGGTTCGCCTTTGAGAAGTTTGCCGGGACTCCCGCCATCCTCACCACCCAGATGAAGTCGGTGGGGGAAGCAATGGCCATTGGGCGCACTTTTGCCGAATCGTTCCAGAAGGCTTGGCGCTCTTTGGAGACGGGGAGAGGGGGATGGGGGTGCGACAGAGCGGAAGTCCTGCCCGCCCTAGACTCGATTCGCCAACAGTTGCGGACTCCCCACCCCGATCGCCTGTTTGCGGTGCGCCATGGGTTAATGGCCCGGATGAGTGTGGCGGAAATTTACGAGCTGACGGGGATTGACCCTTGGTTCTTGCACCAGTTTGAAGACATCCTAGGAGCGGAGCGCTGGTGCAAGCGGACTCCCCTGCATGAGATGGGGGCAGAGGATTTAAGGGGGCTGAAGCAGTTGGGATTTAGCGATCGCCAAATTGCCTTTGCTACTCATACCCTGGAGGCACAGGTGCGAGAGAGGCGTAAGGAACTGGGGGTTGTGCCCGTCTATAAAACCGTCGATACCTGTGCCGCCGAGTTTGAATCGTTCACTCCCTACCACTATTCCACCTATGAGATGGGGGAAACGGAAATTACACCCTCAGACCGACCCAAGGTGATGATTCTGGGAGGCGGCCCCAATCGCATTGGTCAGGGGATTGAGTTTGACTATTGCTGCTGTCATGCCAGTTTTGCCCTCTCTGAAGCGGGGTTTGAGACGATTATGGTCAACTCCAATCCAGAGACGGTTTCGACGGACTACGATACCAGCGATCGTCTGTTTTTTGAACCCCTCACCCTAGAGGATGTGCTGAATATTGTCGAAAGCCTGGAGCCGGAGGGCATCATTGTTCAGTTTGGGGGACAAACACCCCTCAAGCTGGCTCTTCCCCTAGCACGGGCAATCGCCGGGAGCCAAACCCAGATTTGGGGCACATCCCCAGACTCTATCGACCAGGCGGAAGACCGGGAGCGGTTCGAGGCGATTTGCCAGGAGTTGGGCATCTTGCAGCCGCCCAATGGCATCGCTCGGTCGAGTCAGGAGGCGATCGCCGTTGCGGGGCGCATTGGCTATCCGGTGGTGGTGCGTCCTTCCTATGTGCTAGGGGGTAGAGCGATGGAAATTGTCTATTCTGATGGGGATTTGGAGCGCTATATGCAAACGGCGGTGCTGGTGGAGCCAGACCATCCGATTCTGATCGACAAGTTCCTGGAGAAGGCGATTGAGGTAGATGTGGATGCTCTGCGCGATCGCACGGGGGCAGTGGCGATCGGCGGCATCATGGAGCATATCGAACAGGCGGGGGTGCATTCGGGGGACTCTGCCTGCGCTCTTCCTCCTTTCACCCTCTCTGATGGGGTTTTGGCTACGATTCGCCAAGCTACGATTGACCTGGCTCAGGCCCTGGAGGTGGTGGGATTGATGAATATTCAGTTCGCGGTGCAACAGGAGGTGGTCTATATTCTGGAGGCTAATCCTAGGGCTTCTCGGACTGTGCCGTTTGTCTCTAAGGCGATCGGGTTTCCTTTGGCCAAGTTGGCGAGTTTGCTGATGGCGGGACAAACTCTGGCTCAGGTGGGGTTCACCCAGGAGATTGTCCCTCCCCAAGTGTCGGTGAAGGAGGCGGTGTTGCCCTTCGAGAAGTTCCCTGGCTCCGATACGCTCCTGGGGCCAGAAATGCGCTCGACGGGGGAGGTGATGGGAATCGATACGACGTTTGCCCGCGCTTTTGCTAAAGCCGAGATTGGGGCGGGGGTGCGGCTGCCTCTGTCCGGTTGCGTGTTCGTCAGTTTGAGCGATCGCGATAAGGAGGAGATTCTGCCGGTGGTGGCTCAGTTCATTGACCTGGGTTTTCAGGTGATGGCGACGGAGGGGACGCGGGCGGCTCTGCTCAAAGGAGGGTTAGAGGGGGTCGAGCGGGTCTATAAACTCCATGAGGGCCGACCGAATGTTCTGGATGAGATTAAAAATGGGCGCATTCAGTTGATTGTGAATACGCCCTCTGGAGAGGAGGCCCAAGCGGATGGCCAGTTGCTCAGGCGATCGGCTCTTACCTATAAGCTGCCGATTATTACGACGATTGCGGGGGCGCAGGCTACGGTGGAGGCGATTCGGTCTTTGCAGGGGTCTGAGTTGGAGGTGAAGGCGTTGCAGGATTATAGGGTTCGTTAGGGTTTGGGGAGGTTGTAGGAGGGGTTAATACTTAGTTCTTATGGATAGTATTGACTTCTCCTTTCCTATATCTGTACCTACCGCCCCATAGGTCTTGATAGATGCGATCGTAAGGTAGGGGCGAAAGATGTTTCGCCCCTACTGGTCTCAAGGTCTATGGGGATTTTTCCTCAAAAAATTTACAAAAATGTTGTAAACAATGCATTTCTTCATGAAGTTCCTGGGTAACCTATGGGGAATCGCAGGTGGACAGACCTCTGGAGGTGCTAATTCTGAAACAGTAGACGCTAACTTAAAAGAATGTTACAATACTTAACATAATAGAATTCCGGTAGATAAAGACAATGACAAGCGAACTGATTTTAGTCACAGCCACATCTGTTTTAGGTCTTATCGTTGCTGGGCAACTGCTCCAACAGGAATCTGAATCTGCCCCAGAAGTAGAAGCTCTTCCTATCCCAGTCAGAACTGATGAGACTTAATTGTTATGTCTCTTGAGTCGATGGCGATGATGCTCGCCAACGACCTGCGCGATCTCCATCGAGCGATTGTTTCCTAGTTTTTGAACTAGCTTTCCATTGTTGTCAACCCAAGACGCAGACCTATGAAAACCGCCCAAAATCCAACCGATCCCGTTCGTGCTTATCTTCGCGAAATTGGCCGTGTTCCTCTGCTAACCCATGAGGAGGAAATCACCTTGGGTAAGCGAGTGAAGTATTTGACTGACCTTCAGGAAAAGAAAGAAGTATTAGCTAAGGAAATTGGCCGCGAACCTAGTCTAGAGGAATGGGCCAAAATGGCTGGCATTTCTATGCAAGAGCTAAGGGGAGCGATCGCCCAGGGAGAACGTGCCAAGCGGAAGATGGTAGAAGCAAATCTGCGTCTGGTCGTCTCAGTGGCGAAAAAGTATATTAAACGCAATGTGGACTTGTTGGATTTGATTCAAGAAGGAACCATTGGGATGCAAAGGGGGGTAGAGAAGTTTGACCCCACCAAGGGTTATCGGTTCTCTACTTATGCCTATTGGTGGATTCGCCAGGCGATTACACGGGCGATCGCCGAAAAAGGACGCACCATTCGGCTACCCATTCATATTACGGAAAAACTGAATAAGATTAAGAAAGCTCAACGACAATTATCCCAAACCTTGGGGCGATCGGCAACCATTAATGAGTTAGCTGAAGAGTTGGATCTGACTCCCAAACAAGTGCGGGAATATTTAGAGCGCTCTCGCCTTCCTTTATCCCTAGATTTGCGGGTGGGAGATAACCAGGATACAGAATTAGGAGAGCTTTTGGAAGATACTGGGCCATCTCCAGAGGATTTCACGATGAATACTTCTCTGCGAGCTGAATTAGAGCAAATGATGGCTGATTTAACGCCCCAACAACAGCAGGTTTTATCTTTGCGGTTTGGGTTAGAAACGGGTCAATCGATGACCTTAGCTAAAATCGGCGATCGCCTTAATATCAGTCGTGAGCGTGTCCGTCAAATTGAACGGGAAGCTCTGGGTAAGTTACGCAAGCGGAAAGCAGATATGCGCGAATATATCGCCAGTTGATTTCTATTTCTCTGCTTGTGTTGCGTCCATTGATTCTCTCAAATCACAAGTCTGTTCTACTGAACAGACTTGTTTTATTTTGGATTGGGTTAGTGAAGAGAGCATCAGTATGTAGACTCATTTTCCTCTGTTTTCTAACCATTGGTGATACAAACTCAGGTTAGAACTAAGGGCCGGATGCCCTCAGCCTCTGGTGTTCGGTTGTGAATAGGATGTAGAAGGGTTAATCTTTCTATTGACTGCCTCCTGATACTCTCTTTAACCTGAATCTTCAAGCCTATGTCCTTTGGTCTGCTCAAACGACTGCGAAAAAACTACTATACCCAAGCCATTAGCCGACGCAGTGGCAAGTCTTCACGCTTGAATCAGTGGTTTAAGTGGTTATCCCCTGGATTGTTTGTTAAGCGTTGGATGGTGATTAGCGCTGGAGGCATGATTCTGGCGACGTTTGGATTGGCGATTTGGACGAAGATGACCCCGGTTTTTTATTTACTAAGATTAACGGAGGCTGTATTGAGCGGTTTGGCTCAGTTGGTTCCAAGTACGATTAGCGGGCCGTTGGTGGTGATTGGGGGAATTCTACTGATTTTGTGGGGTCAGAGTCAAACGGTCAATTCGATTAGTCAGGTGCTGATGCCTCCTGGGGATGAGGAGTTGGTGGATATGCTGATGAACCATCGTCGTCTGCATCGGGGGCCGAAAATCGTGGCTTTGGGAGGAGGAACGGGGTTATCAACGCTGTTGCGGGGGTTGAAGCTGTATAGCGCTAATATTACGGCAATTGTGACGGTGGCGGATGATGGGGGGTCTTCGGGACGGTTGCGGCGGGAGTTGGGAGTGCAGCCCCCTGGGGATATTCGCAATTGTTTGGCGGCGTTGGGGGATGAGGAGAAGTTGTTGACGGAGTTGTTTCAATATCGATTTAAGACGGGGGATGGTTTAGCGGGTCATAGCTTTGGTAATTTGTTTTTGACGGCGATGAGTGAGGTGACGGGGGATTTGGAGCAGGCGATCGCCGCCAGTTCCCATGTGTTGGCGGTGCGGGGTCAGGTGTTACCGGCGACGTTGGCGGATGTGTATTTATGGGCGCAAATGGAGGATGGCCGCCGGATTGATGGTGAATCCCGGATTCCGGAGGCGAAGGGGAAAATTGTCAAGATTGGTTGTGTTCCGGAGTCGCCACCGGCTCTGCCTGCGGCGATCGCCGCCATTGAGGATGCCGATTATATTATTATTGGGCCGGGAAGTTTGTATACGAGTGTGATCCCCAATTTATTAGTGCCGGAAATTGTGGAAGCGATCGCCAAAAAACGGGTTCCCCGGATTTATGTCTGCAATATTATGACGGAACCGGGAGAAACTGATGGCTATACGGTTGCCGATCATATTCGGGCGATCGAGCAGGTGGTGCAAAGGCGAATTTTTGACGCGGTTTTGGTGCATAAACGCCCCCCTTCTGAAGCGGCTCTGATTCGATATGCCAAACAAGGTTCCCATCCCGTATTCTTGGATCGGGAGAATGTGGCCCAGTTAGGCTATCGGATGGTGATGAGTAATGTGATGGATGAAGATGCGATCGCCCACAAAGTCCGCCATGATTCCCATCAATTGGCGAAAGTATTATTGCGTTGGTACAGCCGTGTTCGGGGTTTGTAAGCATGATGTCCCTGATCGAAAATCCGGGGAGCAAGACGCTCCCCCTCCAGTAATATCGTCGATTTGAATACGAATGAGACACCATGAGATATCTACAATGACGGTATATGTAGGGGCGAAAAATTTTTCGCCCCTACGCTTCTCTTTTGCCATTAACCAGACTCCATGTCATCACCGCAACGGCCACCAAGCCACCTTATCCCTAGTCGCGCTATAGACTTCTTTCAGGCGTTCCCCATCCAAAACATAGAGTATATCCTTAGAAACCTCTTCCCCTTTAGGTAATCGGATTAACTCCACCTGTTGCATTCCCTTCAAAACTTGTTCCACTGTGCGCTGGTTTAACTGGCAGGCACGGGCAATCACATCTACCGGTAAGTCAAAAGTATAGATGCCTTCGCTGTTGGGTTGATTGCCCAGTTCTCGTTCTTGGTAAATTAAAGCTCGCAGGAGAGCAGCAACCGCTTGAGGGGGATAGGTACTGCAATTGAGCAAATGGTACTGGAATTTTTCTCGTAATTCAAACAGAAGACGATAGCGATCGCGCACCTCCTCACTATCTGTATAAATTCTTTCTAGAGTCTCAACGGTTATTTTTACCACATGCGTTGTTTTGTAGGTTTCCACCGGACTCGGAAACGCACGACTGGCTTGGCCAAAGCTAAAGTCTAGACTTCTCATGCCAAAACAACTCCCTGGATAGTTAATACTGATGATCCGATCCAGGGGGGCACTCCGAATAATTACCAGTCCCTCATTAATAATTAAGTATAAATGTTCTAGATGATCCTCCGGCAGAAACGCTGTATAGATTGGGCGATTCGGGAAAAACTTCTCTACTTTCAGTTCCTCTGCACTCAGATAGTTCCCTAGCCAGTCAGGTTCAAGACCTCGAAATAGACAGTTCCTCTTAACCAGTTGTTCGAGGATATCGCTTTCAACAGGTTCAACGGGGTTAGACATTGGACAAGGGGAGGGGTACAACTGCCTTCAATCTTGCCACAGATCGACTAAAAACCAAAATCATCTTTAAATGTATTGCGATACAATCCGAAAAAAGTTATAATTGAATTAAGAAAAAAACTCCTTGGTTAGGATGTCGATATGGTTACCCCCAACCCATGGCAATGGAAATACTCAATTCTCGTCGGAAGCCTTTGCACTCTGGCCCTCTCTAGCTGCACGGCTCCCACCCAAACCGCCAGTAGCCCCCCAGAAGAAACCGTTACTCTCACCTTGGTTTCCTATGCCGTTACTCAAAGCGCTTACGCCAACATCATTCCCAAATTTATCGAGCAATGGAAAGAACAAACGGGACAAACTGTCATCTTTAATCAAAGTTATGGCGGTTCCGGCTCCCAAACTCGTGCCGTTATTGATGGACTAGAAGCTGATGTCGTCGCCTTAGCCCTCGCCAGCGATACCCAACAAATAGAACAAGCTGGACTCATTCAACCCGGTTGGGAAAGCGAATTTCCCCATGAATCCATCGTTCACAAATCCGTCGCCGCCTTAGTTACCCGCGATACTCCCGTACCCGTAAAAAACTGGTCAGATTTAACTCAACCGGGCATTCAAGTCATTACCGCTAACCCCAAAACCTCTGGGGGAGCAAAATGGAATTTTCTCGTTCTCTGGGGTTCAATTTTACAAACCGGAGGCAGTGAAAGCGATGCCCAAACCTTTGTACAAAACATCTATCAAAATGCACCCATATTGCCCAAAGATGCTAGAGAAGCCACTGATATTTTCTTCCAACAAGGTCAAGGCAACGTCTTAATTAACTATGAAAATGAAATGATTTTAGCCCAACAAAAAGGACAAAATTTACCCTATATTGTGCCTCAAGATGTGAATATTTCCATTGACAACCCCGTAGCCATTGTAGATACTAATGTAGACAAACATGGCACAAGAGAAGTAGCAGAAGCCTTTGTTGCTTACCTCTTTCAACCCGAAGCACAACGGGAGTTTGCCCAAGTCGGATTTCGGCCCATAGAGCCAAGCGTCGCTTCAGAATTTGCAGACCAATATCCCCAAATTAAAAATCTAATTACCGTTCAAAAACTAGGCGGTTGGGATAAAATTCAAAGTCAATTTTTTGATGATGGTGCAATTTTCGATCAAATTTTGAAGGACGAGAAATAACCATGATCGGCCAACTTTCAGATCGACTCAAGGGACTAACCCAATTACCCTGGCCTTGGATTATCCTATTCAGCTATTTAGGGTGGATGTTAATTTTACCGATAACCGCTCTCTTAATGCGATCTTTCACCGTAGGCTGGTCTGAATTTTGGCAAATTGCTCTTAGTAAAGTTGCCCTATCTGCCTATAGTGTCACCTTCTTAACCGCCCTAGGTGCAGCCTTAGTGAATGGCGTGATGGGAACCCTAGTCGCTTGGGTTTTAAGCCGCTATTCTTTCCCCGGTAAAACCTTCATCAATGGAGCCATTGATTTACCCTTTGCTCTACCTACTTCAGTTGCGGGTTTAGTTCTCGCCACTGTCTATAGTTCTCAAGGGTTAATCGGTCAATTTTTTACCCCATTGGGCATTAAAATTGCCTTCACTCGTTTAGGGGTATTTGTTGCCATGCTATTTATCTCTCTGCCCTTTGTCGTCAGAACTTTACAACCGGTTTTAGAACACCTAGATTCAGACTTAGAACAAGCTGCCTGGTCTTTAGGTGCTTCTCCCTTGCAAACCTTTAGGCGCGTCATTTTTCCCCCTTTATTGCCTGCTATTTTAACGGGAGTTGCCCTAGGATTTTCCAGAGCCGTAGGAGAATATGGATCGGTCGTGATGATCTCTTCCAATATTCCCCTCAAAGATTTAATCGCTCCTGTCTTAGTTTTTCAGCGCTTAGAACAATATGATTATGCTGGAGCAACGGTCATTGGAGTGGTTTTACTCGCTACCTCTTTAATCTTGCTGCTGCTGATCAACCTCCTACAGCAATGGAGCCGTTATTATGATGCCTAAACTATTGCCTAAATCTGCATCATTTTGGTTGATTCTCATCGCGGTGAGCTATCTAGCAATCATTCTCTTTATTCCGGCAATTATCGTTTTTTATGAAGCATTTCATCTAGGATTCAACGTCTTTTTAGAGGCGATCGCCAGTCATGAATTTCTGCAAGCCTTAAAACTTACCTTAATGATGACCTGCATTGCCGTACCCTTAAATACCCTATTTGGTCTCTGTGCTGCTTGGGCCATTGCCCGTAACCGATTTCCCGGACGTGCCCTATTAATGAGTATCATTGATCTACCCTTTTCTATCTCTCCAGTTGTTGCTGGATTAATGCTGGTTTTGCTCTATGGACGGTTAGGCTGGCTGGGGAGTACCTTAGAAACCTTGGGGATTAAAATTATCTTTTCTTGGCCGGGAATGGTCTTAGCGACAATTTTTGTATCTTTGCCTTTTGTCGCCAGAGAAATTATTCCCATCTTAGAAGAAATGGGTCAAGAAGAGGAAGCCGCCGCCCATACATTAGGGGCTAATGATTGGCAAACCTTTTGGCGCGTGATTTTACCCAATATTCGCAGTAGTCTCCTCTATGGTATTTTACTTACTAATGCTAGGGCGATGGGAGAATTTGGAGCCGTTTCTATTGTCTCTGGCAACATTTTAGGCCAGACTTCAACTTTACCTATTTTGGTTGAACAAGCTTACAAAAATTATCAATCAGAACTCGCTTTTGGCACAGCCGCCATTCTCACATTGCTGGCAGCCTTGACTCTACTGATTAAAGAAATTTTAGAGCAACAAACTCAGCGTCGGTCTGCCCACTAATTATTGATTCAGGAGAAAAATGATGTCGATTCAAATTCAGAATGTATCTAAGCGCTTCGGTCAGTTTCAAGCCCTGGATAATATTTCCTTAAATCTGAAATCCGGTAAATTATTTGCCCTTCTGGGCCCCTCTGGATCGGGAAAATCTACCCTATTACGGGCGATCGCCGGTCTAGAACCCCCAGATTCTGGCTCCATTATCATTAACGGTCAAGATACCACCCATCTAGATATCCGCAAACGCAATATTGGCTTTGTGTTCCAACACTATGCCCTATTCAAACATTTAACCGTGCGTCAAAATATCGCCTTTGGTTTAGAAATTCGTAAGGTTAATGCTCACAAAATTAAAGCGCGAGTGGAAGAATTACTAGAACTGATTCAACTGCAAGGTTTAGGCGATCGCTACCCCTCCCAACTCTCCGGAGGACAGCGCCAGCGTATTGCTCTAGCCCGGGCCTTAGCTATTCAACCCGAAGTGCTGCTACTCGACGAACCCTTTGGGGCCCTCGATGCCAAAGTCCGCAAAGAACTCCGTACTTGGCTCCGACGCTTACATGATGAAGTCGGTATTACCAGCGTTTTCGTTACCCATGACCAAGAAGAAGCCATGGAAGTCGCTGATGAAGTTGCCATAATGAATGAAGGCCGCATTGAACAAGTGGGAACCCCAGCCAATATTTACGATCATCCCGCTTCCGCTTTTGTCATCAGTTTTGTCGGCGAAGTCAATGTATTACCGGGCAGTTCTCCGGCTGCCCAATGGCTGCAAGATTATACACCCAGTAATCAGAGGTTCGGCTCAGTGTTTATTCGCCCCCATGACTGGGAAGTACAAACCTTTGCCCAAGCCAATAGCGCGGTTGCCCAAGTCAAACGCATTACTTACCTAGGGCCGGAAGTGCAACTTGAACTGCTTTTACCAGGGGATTTGAATATGAATGTTAATGCCTATCTCAGTCGCAAGCAATTTGACCATCTGCAACTAGAAACCCATCAGAAAGTTTATCTTAAACCTCGCCATACCACCGTGTTTGACTAACTTCATTTTCTCCGTTAACTTGCTACAATAGAAGGCCGATTCATTTTCTCATCCCCAATGACTCAAACCCTGACTCGATCTCTAACCTTAGCAGAATTTCTAGAGCATCCAGAAAGCAAACCCGCTCTAGAATATATTAATGGAACTATTGTGGAAAAGCCCATGCCCCAAGGTGAACATAGTCTACTCCAAGGTGAATTGTGTGAAGTTATTAACCGAGTTGCGCGATCGCCTAAAATTGCTAGAGCCTTCCCCGAACTGCGCTGTACCTTTGGGGGGCGTTCCCTGGTTCCCGATATTGCCGTTTTTCGTTGGGACAGAATTCCCCGAACGGATGCTGGAAAAATTGCCAATCGTTTTGAACTTCATCCCGATTGGGTAATTGAAATTTTATCACCGGATCAAAGTCACTCTCAAGTTTTAGATAAACTCTTGCATTGTTCCCAAGCGGGCACAGCTTTGGGATGGTTAATTAATCCCGCAGAAGAAAGTATTTGGGTGATTCGAGAACATCAACGGATTGATTTATTTACAACTGATGCACAACTGCCGATTTTAGAGGGTATTGAGCTACAGTTGAGTGTCTCGGAAATTCTGGGTTGGTTAATGCTCTAAAATTTTTTGCCTAGTCCATGGCACGATAGAATGCCAGATGCCTAACTCAAGAATTTCACCCAATCGTCATTACCATGAATGATTTATTTAAAGGATTTGAAGATTTATTAGAACTGGCTAAACGACTAGAAGAAAAAGCAGAAAAAGGAGAACTCAAAACTGATATTCAATTTCGATCCTTGAGCAATATTCCCCAGGGGGGTAATATTCCTAAACGTGCCCCTAGTAAACCCTCACCAGAGGTAATCATTACGCCCCCACCATCAGGAACGGAGGGGAGCAAGGAAACGCCCCCAACTTCTGGCAACTTATCCTTAAAGAAAATTGGCGGTTTAGAGGATGTGAAACAGGAATTGCGGGAACTGGTGGAACTGCCCCTCAAACGTCCCGAATTACTGGCTCAATTGGGTCTAGAACCGACGCGGGGGGTGTTATTAGTGGGGCCCCCTGGTACGGGAAAAACGATGATTGCTCGCTGTCTGGCTGCTGAATTAGGGGTGAATTATATCGCCATTACGGGGCCGGAAATTATGGGTAAATATTATGGGGAATCGGAGGGAAGATTAAGGGAGTTATTTGAGAAGGCGGCGCGTAGTTCACCTTGCCTGATTTTTATTGATGAAATTGATAGTTTAGCGCCCGATCGCTCTCAAGTGGAAGGAGAGGTAGAAAAGCGGGTAGTCGGTCAATTATTGGGGTTGATGGATGGCTTTTCGGTTAAGGATTCTGTGGTTATTTTAGCGGCAACCAATCTCCCCAACCGCCTCGATCCCGCCTTGCGACGGCCGGGAAGATTCGATCGCGAAATTGTGTTTCGAGTGCCCCGAAGTGAGGAAAGAGTCCAGATTCTGGAGATTCTCAGCCAAGGGATGCCCTTAGAGTCTACTGTGGATTTGGAGGCGATCGCCGCCCGCGCTGTCGGATTTGTCGGTGCAGACTTAAAGGCCCTGTGTCAAAAAGCGGCCCATCAGGCTCTGCGTCGCCAAGTGCCCACCCTAAATACCCAACCCACTGCCCCCTTAACCATCAATGGGGATGATTTTGACCAAGCCTTAAGTGCCATTAAACCAGCCGTTTTGCGATCGGTGGAAGTGGAATCTCCCCAAGTGGCTTGGGAGGAAATTGGCGGGTTAGAAGAAATTAAACGCCTGTTGCAAGAGTCCGTAGAAGGGCAATTACTCTATCCTGAACTGTATCAAAAAACGCAAGCCAGAGCGCCCAAAGGGATCTTACTGATGGGAGAACCGGGAACGGGTAAAACCCTGTTAGCCAAGGCGATCGCCTCCCAAGCGCAAGCCAACTTTATCGCTATTTCCGGGCCAGAGCTGCTCAGTCGTTGGGTGGGAGCCTCAGAACAAGCGGTGCGCGAACTCTTTGCCAAAGCCAGACAAGCCTCTCCTTGTGTCATTTTCATTGATGAAATCGATACCTTAGCACCCACTAGAGGTCAGTATAGCGGCGATTCGGGAGTCGGCGATCGCGTGGTGGGTCAACTGCTGACGGAAATTGACGGCTTATCAGCAACCAAAAACCTGATCTTGATTGCTGCTACCAACCGTCCAGAGGCGATTGATCCCGCTCTCCTCCGTTCCGGCCGTCTTGATCTGCAACTGAAAATCGACCTCCCCGACACCCCCAGTCGCCTCGCTATCCTCCAAGTCCACAACCAAGACCGGCCCCTGTCCGGTGTTGACCTCTCCCACTATTCCCAACTCACCCTGGGATGGAGCGGTGCAGATCTGGCGCTTCTCAGTAACCAAGCTGCCTTGCAAGCCGTTCGCCGTTTCCGTACCCTCAACCAACCCGTGAGCGAACTTTATATCACTAGCAACGACTTCCAGCAAGCCTACACCGAACTCAAAAGTCTCAGGGGATTATAGCGCTTTACGCTCCCTTGATATTACTGGAATGGGAGCATCTTGCTCCCTAGAGTCATTTCAAATAAGAATGAGACATGACCTCGATTTCCTCTAATTTGCGCTTGACTTCTTGAATATCTTGCCACATCAACCACTTCGGTTTTCCTTGCTCGCGGGAGGGATTTCGTAGCAAATAAGCAGGGTGAAAAATGGGCATACAAAACCGTCCTTCCCAGTCAAACCACTGACCGCGAATTTTACTAATTCCTCGTTTATCCCCTAATATACCTTGAACGGCAGTTGCACCGGTCAATAAAATAATTTTCGGATTCACTAAGCGAATTTGTTCTAACAAATAAGGCTTACAAGCATCCATTTCTGAGGGGGTGGGTTTGCGATTGCCTGGAGGGCGACATTTATTGACATTGCAAATATAAATATCCCGTTGACTATCTAAGTTTACAGAAGCCAATATTTTATCTAATAACTGACCGGATTTTCCCACAAACGGTAAGCCTTGTTCATCTTCATTTTGTCCGGGAGCTTCTCCGATAATCATCAGGGAAGCTTGATGATTTCCCCGGTGAATGACAGGATGGGTACGATTTTGTCCTAATTCGCAACGCTGACACTGTTGGCAATGTTGGGTGAGTGCGTCTAAGGTTTGATAGGTTCCTGGGGGAATGGGAATTTTACTATCTTTGGGAATTAATTCTAAGGAAGAAAACCCAGAATTACTGGCAATACTTGAGTTATCAAATAGGTTAAGTTGTTCTGGATTAGACATTTCAATTAATGATTAACAATACTAAAATGAGGCAATAGAGGAGTGCGAGCATCTTGCTCGCTGTTGTGTGCCCTAGCGAGCAAGATGCTCGCATTCCTAAAGCACCAAATTAGCACGGTCACGACACTACTGGACTGAAACAGTCCAGGTGTCGAAGGATGAGGGCAAGATTTAGCTATTCATCGTTACCGAGGATACTGGCTAGGAGGGCTTTTTGGGCGTGCATCCGATTTTCGGCCTGATCCCATAGACGAGATTGGGAACATTCCATGACTTCATCGGTAATTTCTTCACCGCGATGGGCGGGTAAACAATGAAGTACAATCGCTTCAGGATCGGCTAATTTTAATAGCTCCGAATTGACCTGATAGGGTTTGAATAAGGGAATACGTTCTCTAGCTTCTTTTTCTTGTCCCATACTTGCCCAAACATCAGTATATAAGACATGACATCCTTGGGCGGCTTCTTGGGCATTGTAGGTAATGATGACTTCGGTTTTATCACCAGCAAATTCTTTAGCTTTGGCGACAATTTCTAGGTTGGGTTCATACTCTTTGGAAGGAACAGCAATGCGTACATTCATGCCCATCATAGAGCAACCGAGTAAGAGAGAATTGGCGACATTATTACCATCACCAAAATAAGATAGGGTTTTGCCTTCGCAAGTTCCAAAACATTCTTGAATGGTGAGTAAATCGGCGAAGATTTGGCAGGGATGTTCTAAATCAGTGAGGGCGTTGATGATGGGAATTCCGGCATCTTTCGCATAGTCTTCTAATTCTTGTTGGGCAAAGGTGCGAATGGCAAGAATATCTAAATACCGCCCCAAAACCCTGGCGGTATCGGCTACGGGTTCGCCGCGACTGACTTGGGTGACGCTGGGATTCATGTCAATGACTTGACCGCCCAGTTGATACATGGCAACGGTGAAGCTGACGCGGGTACGGGTTGAGGCTTTGGTAAATAGGAGTCCGAGAATTTTACGACAAGTCCAACTGATTTCTCCGGATTTGAGTTGGGCTGCAAAGGTTAATAAATCTTGCAGTTCGCTAACTGTTAAGTCATCAACCTTTAATAAGTTTCTTCCTTTTAAGGCTTCCATGAAAATCTCCAAAAAACGATAGTATACAGGGAATGGGGAATAGGCAAAAGGCAAAAGTTGATCTTCCCCATCCCCCCATCACCCCTTCTGAGGGAACCAATCTTTTAAGGTGATGCCGCCAAAAACGGCGGCTAGGATGATTAATGCTCCAATTCCGATGGGACTGGGAACCCAAAAAATGACTTCTAGGTGATTAATTTCTCCGGCTTGGAGTGTCCAAATTAATTGGTGATTTTCGGGGTCTGAGATGGGGGTGAGGCTGGTTTCTGGGTCGGTAATGGGTTTAGCACTCCAAGGGGTGGTGAGGGCGAATTGGAGATTGAAGAGGGAACCGGGACTGACGAGAACGTTGCCTTCGGAGGATAGAACGGCGAGCGATCGCAAGTCTACATCCATTTCTAGATGGTTGCGAATGGCGACCCAAAAATTATTTTGGGCAAGGCTCAATTCCGAGGTGAGTTGGGGTAGGGTTTCATCCTCTGGTTGGGCTTGAGGATGAGTGGGGTTAAAGAACTCATTAAATTTTGAGGCTAGGTCTGCGCCATTATAAAAGGGAATGGTGACGAGCAGTTCCCGCTCGGAAATGCGTTGGGTTTTACCTCGCAATTTCCGAGTGCGCTCTTGCAAACTTTCTAACCATTGTTCGGCAACAACTTGACTGAAATCGTGCAGGCGATCGGAGATTTGCACCCGTTGCACCATTTGCCCGTAGGTCTGGCTTTGAAAGTTGACCCCCACATCGTACTTAACGCATCCAGTGAGGGCGATCGCCACTATCAAATATAACGGCCAGAAAATCCGCACAATCGATCGATGTTTTCCCATGATTTTGGTCTATCTTGTGTTGGCACTATTCCCATTATCCCCCTATCCTAAGCCAATCCATCCCCCAATCATGAAGGCGATCGCCGCAATTAAAGCCACCCAGAGAAACCGATTATCTTCTGTCTCCACTGAAGAAAGATCCACCGGTTCTAAGTCTTCTTTGGACTTAGGACGCTTAACCTGAGTCATTCCGGTTCCCCGACGATAGAAGCGTTCGCTTTCATCCATAGCGGATAAATCGGGAATGGTAGTATTCCATTCAGAACGACGCACAAGCTGGGGAGCCTTCAAAATCTCCAATAAGCGCCGCGCTTGTTTGCGGGTGTGCCAATCGGGATGATTTTCTAGAGTTTCGCATAAAGATAAGGCTTCGCTGCTATTTCCGGCTGCTTCATAGGCTGTCACTAACCAAATTTGCACTTCACCTCCTAGGGGCGAAGACTTGGCGACTTGGCTCTTAGCTGCTTCTAAAGAGGCGATCGCCTCCCGATAATCCCCCCGCTCAAAAGCCTGTTTTCCTCTTTCTAACGGTTCCATTTTTCCTCCCTAAGCCACAATCATTGAACCAATTCCCGTATCCGTTAGCACCTCCAACAGCAAGGAATGGGGAACTCGGCCATCTACAATATGGGTAGCTTTTACCCCTTGAGCCAAACTGCGGACACAACATTGGACTTTCGGAATCATCCCACCAGCCACAATTCCTACCTCAACTAGGCGGCGTGCTTCCTGAATATCCAGGCGCTCGATCAGAGTGGAGGGGTCTTTATAGTCTCTCAAAATACCGGCTGTATCGGTTAACAAAATCAGTTTTTCTGCCGATAAAGAGGCAGCCAACTCGCCAGCTACAGTATCGGCATTAATATTATAGGCTTGCCCTTGAGGATCGGCCGCCACACTAGAAATGACGGGAATATAACCATTTTCCAGCAGAGGTTTTAGCACTTTTGTATTGATACTGCTCACTTCTCCCACAAATCCAATCCCTTCTTGACCTTGGGGACGAGCGGTAATCAAGTTACCATCTTTACCACATAAGCCGATCGCCTGCCCCCCCGCTTGATTAATCAAGGATACAATCTCCTTATTCACCCGACCGACTAACACCATTTCTACTACATCCATGGTGGGTGCATCAGTCACCCGCAAGCCATTCTTAAATTGGGCTTCGATGCCTAATTTGCCCAACCAGGTGTTAATTTCTGGCCCTCCCCCATGAACCAGCACCGGACGCACCCCTACACAGGAGAGAAAGACGACATCCCGCATCACTTTATCTTTGAGGGTGCTATCTTTCATTGCCGCTCCCCCGTATTTAATCACGACCGTGCGGCCGGCAAATTTCTGGATATAGGGCAGAGCTTCGCTTAAGACGCGAACACGGGTGGGTTCATCTAGATGAGTAGTTGCTTCTGTGGACATAAATGGATTCCTTGATGTTACAAAGGTTTGATTGTGGATGAAGGCCGAGTGGCTCAACTGTTAATTTAGACTTAGCGCTCCCAGAATTAGGTGATTTTTGTTTAGATGGGATAGGATCACTATATGGCGCGTAGGGCTATATAGTTGCGCTTCCGTCTTATGATACCCTCATCTACTGTTCGATTAGTTTGAACAGTAACAGTTCAAACTAATCGAACCTAGAAGATATCGTCTGCTATAGAACAGGAGCAATGAGTACGACAATTGGGGATGTCCTCCTTAAGGACAGACTTTATAACCGTTTGGGTATTACTCCAGAACAACTAGCTGATTTTTGTCAGCGCTGGAGTATTGTGGAATTGGCTTTGTTTGGTTCGATTCTCCGAGAGGACTTTCACCAGGAGAGTGATATCGATCTTTTAGTGGTTTTTGACCCCCGTCATAGAGTGCAGATGAGTTTAATGGATTTGGTAAAGATAGAATATGAGCTTGAAGATTGGCTAGGGCGTAAGGTAGATCTGATTGAGAAATGCTCGGTGATCGAGAGCCATAATTGGATTCGTCGCCACAATATTTTAAGTACAGCACGGATTATCTATGAGTCGGGACGAATCCTATTTGCTGGATATCGCTAAATTCTGTCGGACTATCCTCCGATTAACCGAGAATATGACTGAAGTTGATTTTGAGCATGACGAAAGAACGCAACTTGCAGTTTTGTATGAAATTACGATTATTGGTGAAGTGGTCAAACGTCTCTCTTCCGAGTTCCGCGATCGCCATTCGGCAGTAGAGTGGAGACAAATTGCTGGGATGCGCGATCGCCTAATTCACGACTATGATGAGGTCAAGCTTGATTTAGTGTGGCAAGTGGTTCAAACGAACATTCCTGAGTTGTTAGAGTACATTGCTCCACTCTTACCAGGATAATCGACTAGAGGTTAACTGGCGATACCGGTTAACTAATCGGATTTCAAAATCCGAGGTAGTTGGGCAAGCACTGTATCGGCTACTTGTTTGGGGGACTCAGCTCCGGTTAGGACTAGATGTAAGTCGGCTTGTGCATAAAGATCTTGACGGCGATCGCACAACGTTTGTAAAGTCTCCAGAGGATTGGCTGTTTTTAAGAGGGGACGAGTCTCATCAGTCTTTAGGCGATCGTAGAGGACTTCTGGGGGAACATCAAGCCACACCACAATCCCATGGCGCAGATAGCCCCAATTTTCCGGTTTCAGCACGATACCCCCACCGGTAGAAATCACAGAGCGCAACTGAGCCGATAATTGGGCCAGAACTTGGGTTTCCAGTTGCCTAAAATTTTCTTCTCCCTGAGTGGCAAAGAATTGGGGAATATCTGTCCCAGCCACTCGTTCAATCAAGGTATCGGTATCAAAAAAGCGATAACTGAGCCGTCGGGCTAACTCCTGACCCACTGTGGTTTTACCAACCCCCATCATGCCAACGAGGAAAAGGCTACAGTGTCTAAGGGCGTTGTTCATGGATCGAGGTGAGAAGAAGTTACAGAGGAATTTTTCCCTGAATCTAGGATACCGGTAATTGAGTTAAAAATTAAAAATTTTACCGAATGGGTAAGAAAATCGTCATGACATTACCTTGCTTAGGTCTTTGACGGATCAACAATTTGCCCCCGATCGCCTCAAACAAATTCTTGGTTACACTCAAATTAAGGCTCAAATTCCCCGTTTCCGGCTGAAACATCAACACCTGACCCAAAGCCTTAAAGGGAGACAAACTAGAGCAAGCTTGAGCGGTTTCTGAGACTAATTGTAGTTTCAGTTGACTGCCTGCGGGGGTGACTTCCACTTGCACATGGGAACCCGTGGGTAAGGTAGAGGTGAAATTTTGAATCACATTGCTTAACACCTGATCCAAGAGATTGGGGTCGCTGACGACTGTAGGTGTATGTTGGGGTAAAATCACATCCAAGGTCACATTCCGACGGCTGGCCTGTTTTTGCCACCGAGGAATGCTCTCTTGAAAGACTTGGGACAGAGAGGTTGGGGTGAGATGGGTAGAGGAAGACTTGGTTGGGGTGGTTTCTAGTTCTACGGCTCGGAAGATGAGATTAAAGCGATCGATTTGTTCCGTACATTCTCGGTCAATGGTTTGCAGGCGCTTGAGGACTTCGGGGGGCAAATTAGAACGTTTGAGTAAGAGCCGAATATAGGTGCGAATGGTTGCTAGGGGGGTTTTCACTTCATGGGCGATCGCCTGAAGCAGTTCGAGATCCGGTTGAGGATTAGGGGTTACAGGAGATGAAACAGTATTCTTTTTATCCTTTTCAGGGGATGGATCGGCAGTGGATACCGCCGGTTCAGGGAGATAGTAAACCATCAACCGACTAAACGTCATCACGGTTTGATATCCCGGCGCAAGGGGGGGAAACTGATGATAAAGGTTATCGAAATGTTCTACTTGATCGGGGGTTCCATTTAAGCAAACTCGCGATCGCAACGCAACCCAAGCCATTTCTACCTCTTGAGGATCAAAGGAAAACTGAAACCCCAGTTCTCCATTCCCCTGGGGTGCGATGGCCATGACTAAACTAAATGAAGGGGTTAAGACGAGGGCAAATTGTTCATGGTGCAGGGGATCTTGGGGTAGCAAGAGGGTAGTCGGAGTGAGGGGACAAACTCGCTCATCAGACGAGAGGGGATCGCCCTCTTGGGGGGGGTAAACGGGAGAGAGGGGTAAGGATGCAGAGGGAGGGAGCTGGAATAAGGAAGCGTGCGCCTCTGGAAGGGGTGAAAACAGCCAAGAGGCAATTTGAGAATGGGGATGTGCCAATAGGGGAGAGCCTGAGAGGATCAGACCTTGAGGCGTTGGGTGTTGAGCCAGTAAATCATTCAAGGCAGCGATCGCCCCACACCAAGATCGTTCGGCCTTATTCTGACTATTGGCGATCGGGATTAATTCCGATCTGGCTAATATTTCACTTAAAGTTGGCATCATCCACTTAAACATAACCCTTTCCCCCAATCTCTGCAAATGCTGACAGATCTTATCTGTGAAGGTATCTGTATTTTGGGTCTACTGACTAGGAGTAGAACCGAATAAAGCAGTTGCAATTTCCGGATCTCTTGTTCCTGGGGAATAGACCGGGGTCAAAAAGCAACTATGGTTTAATTGTCCATCCTTGTTACAATGGGAAGTCGAAACCCTTTAATCTAAACGGTTATGCCCAGAACTCAGCGCAACGATAACTTTATTGATAAGAGCTTTACGGTAATGGCAGATATTATTCTGAAGATTCTGCCCACCAGCCATAAGTCGAAAACTGCCTTCGCCTATTATCGGGATGGGATGTCGGCTCAGGCTGATGGTGAGTATGCGGAAGCTTTAGATAATTATTATGAAGCTTTGGAATTAGAGGAAGATCCTAACGATCGCAGCTATATTTTGTATAATGTGGGCTTAATTCATGCCAGTAATGGAGAGCATGACAAGGCGATCGACTATTATGAGCAAGCCTTGGAGTTGAATGATAAGATGCCCCAAGCCTTAAATAATATTGCCGTTATCTATCACTATAAGGGCGAGCAGACCAAAGCATCAGGTGATAATGAAACGGCTGAAGAATTGTTTGATATCGCTGCTGATTATTGGAATCGGGCAATTAAAATGGCTCCCAATAACTATATTGAAGCCCAAAACTGGTTGAAAAATACCGGGCGATCGCAAGGCGAAGTCTTTTTCTAAGTTTATTTTACTGCTGTAGTCTGACACAACCCCTATGCTCGACCAAGAACAAGTTCATAAAGTTGCCCATCTCGCCCGTTTAGCCCTGACTCCGGAAGAGGAAGCCCAATTAAGTGGGGAATTAAGCCAGATTCTCGAATATGTGGAACAGCTCAACGAATTGGATACTGAAGGGGTTCCCCCCACCACAAGGGCGATCGAATTAAGCAACATCACTCGCGAAGATTTACTCACCCCCGATGAATTTCGCGAAGCCCTTTTAGAGAATGCCCCCGATCGCGATGGCGACTTTTTTAAAGTTCCCCAAATCCTCAGCGAGTAGCCCTCTCCCTATATCCCTCTCCCATGGGAGAGGGACTAATGCTCCCCTTCTCCCGTGGGAGAAGGGGTTGGGGGATGAGGGCAAGATCTTGGCAATTCACCAATTGATCCATTATTAAGTATTAAATTTTAAAATCATGGTTAAAAACTTATGGCATCCAAGCGAAGCCGCCCAATATAAAACGGATTTAGAACAAAGAGTTTATACTTCACGCCTCTTAGGAAAAGACCCCTCCCTCGTCCTCCATGGAGGGGGGAATACCTCCGTCAAAGTCAAAGAAAAGAACCTCTTCGGAGAAGAAGAAGATATTCTCTATGTCAAAGGGAGCGGATGGGATCTCGCCACCATTGAAGCCGAAGGATTCGCTCCGGTACGGATTCCCCACTTGCTTAAATTGGCACAACTCAAGCAATTATCCGACCCACAAATGGTCAATGAACTCAAAACCCAGATGACCCGTGCCAGCGCCCCTGCGCCGTCTGTTGAGACCATTTTGCACGCCATTTTGCCCTACAAATATGTGGATCATACCCATGCCGATGCCATCATTGCTGTAACCAATACAGCCAATGGCAGAGAGCGGATAAAAGAGATTTACGGCGATCGCCTGATCCTCATCCCCTACGTCATGCCCGGATTCGACCTAGCCAGAGTCTGCGCCAGCCAATTTGCCCTAGAAGCAGGGGAACAGACCCTAGGCATGGTACTGATGAATCATGGTATTTTTTCCTTCGCAGACACCGCCCAAGAATCCTACGAACGCATGATTGAGCTAGTCAGTCAAGCCGAAACCTATCTGCAAAAACAAGGGGCTATTTTTTCCATCCCCCAACATCCCATCTCCCAACCCCCTCCCCTGAGTCAAACCCTCGCCCAACTGCGCCATACCCTCTCCAAAACCGCCCAATTTCCCATCATCCTCAGCACCCACCGCAACCCCAAAACCCTCAGCTTTTCCCAAAGAAAAGATATTCAACAAATTTCCCAACAAGGCCCCGCCACCCCAGATCACGTCATCCGCACCAAACGCCTTCCCCTCATCGGGCGAGACATTCAAAGCTACGTCCAAGCCTATCAAACCTACTTCCACACCCACGCCACCCCAGATCTAACCATCCTCGACCCCATCCCCAGAGTCATTCTTGACCCAGAACTCGGCATGTGTACCGTCGGCAAAACCGCCAAACAAGCCGATATCGTTGCCGACATTTACGACCATACCATCGATATTATTAGCGCCAGCACCCAACTGGGCGGCTATCAAGCCCTCTGTGCCAAAGACATCTTCGCCGTCGAATATTGGGACTTAGAACAAGCCAAGCTCCGCCAAGGCGGCAAACCTCCCCTATTCGCTGGCGAAATAGCCCTCGTCACCGGCGCAGCCTCCGGCATTGGCAAAGCCTGCGTAGACTCCCTCTTAAAGCGAGGAGCAGCCGTTATTGGCTTAGATATTGATCCTAAAATTGAAGACCTCTATCACCGTGCCGACTTCTGTGGCATCACGGGCGATGTCACCAACGAAACCGCCCTTGATGCTGCCCTAGAACAAGCCGTACAACGGTTTGGTGGCTTAGATATGCTCATTCTCAATGCGGGAATTTTTCCCGGAGGCTGCCCCATTGCCGACCTCAGTAGTAGCGAATGGCGCAAAGTCATGTCCGTTAATTTAGATGCCAACCTTGCCCTCCTGCGCCAAGCCTATCCCCTGCTCAAACTCGCCCCCCAAGGGGGTCGAGTCGTGGTCATTGGCTCCAAAAATGTCCCCGCCCCCGGCCCTGGAGCGGCTGCCTATTCTGCTTCTAAAGCCGCTCTTAATCAACTGATGCGCGTCGCTGCCCTAGAATGGGGCAAAGATAACATTCGCCTTAACACCCTCCATCCCAATGCCGTATTCGACACCGGTTTATGGACAGAAGAAGTCCTCAATTCCCGTGCTGCCCATTATGGGTTAACGGTGGAAGAATACAAAACCAACAATGTGTTAAAAGTTGAAGTTGATAGCCATTCTGTCGCTGAACTCGCTGCTGAAATGTGCGGCCCTTTATTTGCAAAAACCACGGCGGCACAAGTCCCCGTTGATGGAGGGAATGACCGGGTAATTTGAGCCTAAAAATTTAGGGAGCGAGATAGTCCCACTCCAGTAATCTTACAGCGCTTCGCGCGGTAATGAGGTACAGTCGGAAAAGATCCCCCCAACCCCCCCTTAAAAAGGGGGGCAGTAAAAGTCCCCCTTTTTAAGGGGGATTTAGGGGGATCGAAATGTACCGCATAGCAGCGAAAACTGCTGTAAGTGATTCCAGGAGTGCGGGCATCTTGCCCGCCAGTCATACCCAACTTTTCGCCCATAGTCGCTGTATCCGCCTAAAAAATATCGGGTGGTTGACACCACCCGATCGCCAAATCTCCGATCGCAACCCGGACTTATGAATCGGCTTTTTGCCCCCCCATAACTTGAGAGGTTAACCCAGAAATCGTCTTGTAGAGTTCTTGGCGAGTAGAGGCTTTAAGCATATAGCGCCATACAAACCAAACCGTATAGGAAATTCCCACCAGTTCAAAGAGGGGTGCGAGAACAAAGCCCAGAAGAGGGATATGATTGACCGCATCCAATACCGCTAAGGTGAGATAAACCGCAACCAAAGCGGTGATCACCAAAGCTACGTTAACTAAGGGTTTTTGATAGGTAACAAAGAATTCACCGATATAGTCCGTTAACCGAGAGAGGATGGTCAGCATTTGGCTAACCGTATCTTGTCCAGAGGAAGAAGCCATAACGGGAGAAGTCGCAGGAGACTCGACTAACTCAGCTTTCGGAGTCGGTACAGGGGCCGATACTGGCTCTGGAGTTGGAGTTGGGGCTGGAGTAGGGGTTTTTTCTGGTTCTTTACTTTGCATAATTTTCTCAATCTCAATCAGATTAAAGGGGTCTGGGTGAGGAGGGTTAGTTGATCATCACTAATCAAGGGAGCCTCATTTGCTAATGCTCAGACCTACTTGAGACTAGAGCAGAGTTTGATCATTGGCAAGACTTCAGTCACAATTAGAAACTTAAGCTTAGGAAAAATAAAGGTGCGTTAGCTTAGGGTAGCGCACCTAGAAAACAATATCCCACTTCTTAAACAGAAGTATAGAAATTATGGGTTAGTTTCTTCAGGGGGTTGAGTAGACTCAGGACGGTTGTTGAGCCGTTCGAGTTGCTGCTGACGAAATTTAGCGGCAGCATCATTGAGATTTTCTTGTTGGTCGATGCTGAACTGTTGGGAGTCTTGCATCGGGTTACCCCGTTGCACGTTGTGGATCAAGTCAAAAAAGGGATTATTGCTGCCCTGGTTGGAAAAGAGGCCGGAACCGCCATCCTGAGTTTGGACATCTCCGAGGGGATCGATGGTGTTTTGGGCAAAACTGGCTTGAGTCCCCAGGCCCAGACTTAGGCCAGCGAGGAGGGTAAACAGGGTGTACTTGAAGGGTTTGATGGACATGGAACCTCCGGAAAATCGAGAACTAGGATAAACGACGACGCAGTAGGGGTTGGATTCCGAGGAGGGCGATCGCATCGACGATCGATAGCACCAGTAAACACCCTCCGAGGGAAAGATTACCCCAGGGAGCAGCCATTACTATATTACCGAATCCCCAATCAGAATGAATATAGAGATAGCGAATTGGCTCAATAGCATAACTGAGGGGATTAAGGCTAGAGATGATTTGTAACCACCGGGGCATAAAGGAGAGGGGGGCTAGGGCGCTACTCGCAAATAGTAGGGGCAGGTTAACGACAAAAATCACGGCAATCAGTTCAATATGGCCGGGAAGGGCAAAGCTTAAGCCTAAGCTGACTCCGGTTACACCTAAGACTAACAGGAGAACAATCAGGGTAATCAGAGCTAGTCCAGAGAGGGTGGGGAATCCTGCGCCTAAAAAGATCCCGGCGATCATGATGGCGGCTGTTTGGATTAGGGCTAGGGTAACGATATAGATGGCACTGGCGAGGACAATGGAGTAGCGAGAGCTTAAGGGAGCAACCAATAGCCGGTTGAGAAAGCCAAATTCTCGGTCAAACATGATGGGGAGTCCGGCATTGAGGGCCCCGGAAAAGGCAGTAAAGACGATTACCCCAGCTCCTAGGAATTGCCCATAGTTGAGGCGATCGCCTAAAAATCCTTCTGGGGCATTTTGAAACAGGGCCCCAAACAGGATTAACCACATCAGGGGCTGAATCACCCCAGCAATCAGGGTTGCAGGACGGCGTTGGAGTTGAATAAACAGGCGCTTCGTCAGAGCTAGGGTTTCTTGCACCAGTTCCCCAAAGGAGAATTGGGAACGTTGTTTTAGGGTGCTGATATCTAGGTCAAGATGGGATTGAGGGGAGGTAACAGTCATCGGTTTATCTGGGTTAAATGGTTTTATAACATTTTTTGCCCTCATCCCCCAACCCTTTCTCCCACGGGAGAAGGGGAGTAGAAGTCCCTCTCGGAGTGGGAGAGGGATATAGGGAGAGGGCATTTTGAGATTAACGCATATTTTGTTTTTTTTCTTTCTTCAAATCCCGCATACCTGCGGCGGCGAGTTCGGCATCCATCAGGGTGCGTCCAGTTGCTGCCAGGTAAACATCATCTAAACTTGGTCGAGATTGGGCAATACTAAACAGGGGTAATCCGGCTTGATTCAAGGACTGTTGTACTTCAATTAATAGGGTCGATTGGGGGGCTGTTGGATCGCTGTTGACGACTAGGTTTAAGGAATTGCCCTGAGCGCTATTGATAATGACTTCTTGAACCCTGGGTAAGCCTTGGAGTAGGCTTTTAGCTTGTTCGGCTTCATCGGGGGGGCAAAATTCCCGAATTCTTAGGGTAATGCGATCGCCTCCGACTTGGGTTTTTAGGTCTGAAGGGGTTCCGCAGGCAATCACTTGACCTTGGTCAATGATGGCGACGCGATCGGCTAAAACATCGACTTCTTCTAAATAGTGGCTGGTGATTAGAACTGTGGTTCCTGACTGGCGCAACTCTCGCAGGAAGTCCCACACCACCACCCGACTTTCAATATCTAAGCCGACGGTAGGTTCATCTAACACCAGAACCTTGGGTTGATGCAACAGTCCAGCGGCCAAATCTAGGCGTTTGCGAATTCCGCCAGAATAGGTTCCCGTTTTCTGATCGGCAAACTCTTGGATACCCAAGCGATTAATCATCTCTTGGATGCGATCGCCAATTTCAGGGCGAGGAATATGATACAGAGCGGCTTGGAGTTCCAGTAATTCCCGACCCGTTAACACTTTATCTAGGGCCACTTCCTGAGCCACATAGCCTAACAATTGACGAGTCGCTTTCGGATATTCAACCACAGAAATCCCGGCTACCTCCAGTTTGCCACTGTCCGGAGTGCTGAGGGTGCATAAACAACGCAGCGTCGTCGTTTTTCCGGCTCCATTGGGCCCTAGCAAACCAAAAATTTCTCCTGGTCGAACCTCTAGGGATACATCTTTAACTGCATCAATGTTGCCATATCGTTTTTTGAGATTTTGAATCAGAATCGCTGGAGTCATGGGTTTGGGGGCGTATCTGCAATCGACGAGAAAATAGGAACAAGAATAACCCCTCTAGAATACTATCTAGAGGGGAGAGAGGAGAGAGAATCACTACTACCAAACTTGACGCTTGCTGCACACTAGCTAACAGCAAAGGAAATAAATACGAGAAGACCCACGAATACTGCGGCGACACCCCCCATAATGGCATATTGGGTTTTTTGACCTTGGTTTGGAGGTTCTGCTTGATATACTTTCGGCTCTTTCGCGAAATTGTTGAGACGGCCGCCTTCTTCTGTGGTATATGGCATTTTGTTAACTCCTGGGTTTCTTTATGATAACTATCTTAACAAATATTTACAAAATTGGCTAGGGTTGGAGGAATTTTTTTTTCTTACCCATGACCTAATTTCCTCAAAATGCTGGTGGCCATGGCTTCTGGGGGTAAAATCTGGCGGACTGCACCCAGAGCGATCGCCTCTTTCGGCATTCCAAAGACCACACAACTCGCCTCATTTTGGGCTAAAGTGAAGCCTCCAGCCTGAAAAATAGACAACAAACCATCCGCTCCATCCCGGCCCATTCCCGTGAGCAACACGCCAATACTGCGGCTCTTATAATATTGAGCCACAGAATTAAAGGTCACCGTAATGGAGGGACAATGACCCCCAAATCCGAGGGTGCGACTGTAGGCAAAACAGCCTTGATGATCCAGGATAAGATGGGATAGCTCAGGGGGAAAATAGATATGACCGGGTTGGGGGCGATCGCCTGCTAGGGCAATACTAATGGGAAGAGAGCAATGGGTTGATAACCAATCGATAAACCCCTGTAAAAACCCTTCACTGATATGTTGCACGCAAATCACCGGAACCGGTAGATGGGCAGGAAATTGGCTTAAAATCGTCTGTAGCACTTGCGGGCCACCGGTGGAGGCTCCTAGGGCAATCAGACCCAAATGGGTGCTTCTAAAGGCTAAGGATTGAGCAGAAGACAGGAAAGGAGGTGTAGAGAGAACCCTAGAGGTCGGTTTACTCGCGGATGCAGCAGGAGTAATTGATGTTCGAGAGCGCTTGCGGTTGGTAAACACAGACACCCCAGCTAACACCTTAACCTTATTGATTAAAGCCTGTTGAATGCGATCGCTATCTACTCCTAGTCCCCCTTCCGGTTTAGGAAAGACATCCACCGCTCCTGCTTCCAACAGTTGGAAGACTTGATGGGTGTCCTGTTCCCGCACCGAAGAACTAATCACTAAAATCGGTTTCGGTCGAGTGGACATAATTTCCTGAGTTAAGGCTAACCCATCCATTTCTGGCATGTGTAAGTCCGTACAAATGACTTGGGGGTTAACTTGGGCAATCAAGCCGATCGCCTCTTTTCCAGTGCGTGCTGTCCCCACCACCTCAATATCTGGAGAAGAATTGAGCATCCGCTTCAGGATCGTCAGCGCAATGGGGGAATCTTCAACAATAATCACTCGAATTGGCATTCAAGGGTACTCCAATGGGGGAATAGGGGGATCGGGTGGTAAAGCCATTATTCATGATTTAATGATTGATGCTGCATAAGTTGCGATCATGAAATCACCTATATTGCCTGAGCGTGCGATCGGAGGAATTAAAACGGCATCAACCTTGCTGATGAGTGGGGCGATCGCCTTAGAATCCTATAATCTACTTTATCCGTTTATTTCTCCCTCTCTGCCGATCGGGGTTACTGGGTTAATTATACTAGAGCGCATTGCGGTGAGTATCCATATCCTAGAGGCGATCTCCGCCGCTTGTTTGGCTCCCTCTCGTCAGCAAAATCCCCTGAAAACCTGCATTTATATCTTTTTTGTTGGCACAGTCGGGTTATGGGAGTTGCTTGCAACCCCTCATGCTGGGGAATAGGGGATCGGATGTCCATTTTTAACTTTTAATTGACATGCGTGTGGTTTTATGCGGGTATTATGGCCAGGGCAATGCCGGAGATGAGGCCCTGTTGGTGACACTCTTGCAGATGTTGCCAAAAAATGTGACTCCTGTGGTCATCTCAGCTAATGAGGAACAAACCCAGCAAGAGTATGGAGTGGAAACCTGCGATCGCACCTCTATACCCGATCTGTGGCGTACTGTAGCTGCTGCGGATGGGTTTATCTGGGGAGGAGGTAGTTTAATTCAAGATGTCACCAGTTGGCGATCGCCCCTTTATTATTTCGCCCTCATGGCCCTAGCGCAACGGATGGGGAAAATTACCCTCGCTTGGGGACAAGGAATCGGCCCCTTAAAGGCTGCTATAACCCGCCAACTGGCCCAATCCTTATTCCGTGGATGTACGGCAGTGAGTGTGCGCGATCGCCAGTCTGCTCAACTGTTAACGGATTGGAACATTCCCTTTACCCTCGCCCCCGATCCCGTTTGGGCCTTAGAACCCGCTCCCGTTGCTGATTTAGATCCCTTACCCGGTTGTACTATTGCCGTGGTTTTACGGCCCCATCCCCAACTGACGGGCGATCGCCTGCAAACCTTGACACAAGCGCTAATGGAGCTACAGGAGCAAACCCAAAGTTATCTGTTATTCTTGCCTTTTCAGCCCAAAACAGATTTAGAAATGGCCCAAAAACTGTATCAAGCGATGCCGAAGGTGAGCCAAATTTGGATCGGCGATCGGCCGGAGCAGTATAAAAGTATTTTTCAGAACGTGCAAATGGCGATCGCCATGCGACTCCATGGTTTAATCATGGCTGCTGCTGTCGGCTGTCCCTGTTTTGCTCTCAGTTACGATCCCAAAGTCAGCCAACTAATGGCACAGCTTCATCTTCCCGGTTGGGAACTCGATCAGCTCCCCCAAAACCCCAAGGAAATCAGCCAAGCTTGGACAAATTTTTATCATCATCCTCAACCGCTCCTCCCTGCACAAATTGAAGCGATCATGACTCAAACCCGGCAACATCAACAGATCCTCCATCAGCTTTTCTGTAGGTGAGGGATGGGGAGATGGGGGGATAGGGGAATGGGGGAATCGGGGAATGGGGGAAATACCCTATTACCTATTCCTCATTCCCCAAAAATGGGCTAGTGAACTAGACTAAACTATGAGTCGGATTATACGAAGTAATCGCCCGCATATATTGGGCCCGTTCGTAGGCGGACTCATCCTCACAATGGAGTTGAGACATAGAACCTTGCATTTGCTTCACGGATTCATAGCCATGTTCTTCCATCCAATGGTTAATTTCTTCTTCCATCACTTGGATATGATGAATGCCATGACGCAGCAGAGCCGAGCAAACCTGGGTTACCGATGCCCCAGCCATGAGGAGTTTAATCACATCATGACCCCGTTGTACGCCACTGGTGGCCGCGAGATCGCAGTGATCAATGCGACCATAGAGAATGGCGATCCAACGCATGGGTAAGCGCAAGTCATGGGTACTGCTGAGGACAGAACCGACTTCTATTTCTAAATCTTCGGGGTTAATATCCGGTTGCAGGAAGCGGTTAAACAGCACTAACCCATCGGCTCCCGTTTCACTCAACCGTTTAGCCATGTTAGCCATGTTGCTGAAAAAGGGACTCAGTTTGAGGGCAACGGGGATGGTAACTTCTTTTTTGACTTCACTGAGAGTATCAATGTAGTTTTGCTCTACCTGTGCGCCGGTCATATTGAAGTCCGTAGGCACATAATAGATGTTTAACTCGATCGCATCTGCTCCTGCTTCTTGCATCAGTTGGGCATATTCCACCCAACCCCCGGAGGAAAAGCCATTGAGACTGGCAATAATGGGAATACCGACGGCGGCTTTGGCTTGGCGAATGTGCTTTAAGTACAATTCTGGCCCAACATGAAATTCATCGGGTTCTGGGAAATAGGACAGGGCTTCGGCGAAGCTTTCTGTACCATATTCCAGGTGATGATGGAGTTCAAATTTTTCCCGCAAGAGTTGTTCTTCAAAGAGGGAATGGAGAACAACAGCAGCAGCACCGGCATCTTCAAGGCGTTTAATGGTGTCGATATCTTCTGAGAGGGGTAGGGCTGCACTGGGAACAATGGGCGATCGCAAATTCAGACCTAAATAAGTAGTAGTTAAATCCATGGTATTACGTTGGTTGGGTAATGGGTAATGGGTGGGGAATGGGGGAATGGGGGAGTGGGGGAATGGGGAATGGGTAATCTCTCCCTATCTCCCCATTTCCTACTCCAAGGGGAGTTATTCTTCCGGCTTCGTACTCCGTTCGGCGAGATATTGATACATTTGCCACCGGGTATCGATATCCTGTTGAGCTTCTTGCAAGAGGCGTTTTGCGTCTTCCGGTTTGGTTTTGGTCAACATCTTGAAGCGGTTTTCAGCATACATGGAGTCTTTAACGCCTTTCTTGGGCGATTTTGAATCCAACTGTAACGGATTTTCACCGGCTTCTGTGCGTCTGGGATCGTACCGGTAGAGCAACCAGCGCCCGCTTTCTACAATTGCCTTTTGATGGCTCATGGCAGTAGTCATATTAATACCATGGGCGATACAGTGGGAGTAGGCAATAATCAGGGAGGGGCCGTCATAGGCTTCGGCTTCTAGGAAGACTTTCAGGGTATGTTCATCCCGCGCCCCTAGAGCTACAGAACCGACGTAGATATTGCCGTAGGTCATGGCAATCAGACCTAAGTCTTTCTTGGGAGCAGGCTTACCACCGGCTGCGAATTTAGCGACGGCTCCTCTGGGGGTGGCTTTGGAGGATTGACCGCCGGTATTGGAGTATACTTCGGTGTCCATGACCAGCACATTAACATTGCGTCCGGATGCCAGCACATGGTCTAAACCCCCGTAGCCGATATCATAGGCCCAGCCATCACCGCCAAAGATCCAGATGGATTTTTTCACTAAATAATCGGCTAAACTGAGCAGTTGCTGTGCGTCTGGGTCGCTATTCCCGGCGAGGATTTCTTTGACTTGAGCCACATATTGCCGTTGCTCATAGATATCGGCTTCTGTCCCTTGAGAATTATTGAGGATTTGGCTGACCAAGTTATCCCCTAGGGTTCCGGCTAGTTTTTGCACCAATTCGCAGGCAAATTTTTGATGTTTGGAAATGGCTAACTGGAAGCCTAAGCCAAATTCGGCGTTATCTTCAAACAGGCTATTTGACCAGGCTGGCCCCCGACCTTCACTGTTGACGGTGTAGGGTGTGGTGGGTAAGTTACCGCCATAGATGGAGGAGCAACCGGTGGCATTGGCGATGACCATGCGATCGCCGAATAACTGAGTCGCTAGTTTAATATAGGGCGTTTCTCCACAACCGGCGCAAGCTCCAGAGAACTCAAATAGGGGTTCTTGCCATTGCTGTTGACGAATACGCTCTAAATTCAGAGCCGCGCGATTAGGATTGGGTAAACCGAGGAAGAACTCCCAATTTTGGCGCTCTTGTTCCCGCAAGGGGATCTGCGGCTCCATGTTAATCGCCCGTTTGGACGGCATGGATTTATTTTTAGCGGGGCAGACATCCACACAAACGCCGCATCCGGTGCAGTCTTCTGGAGCGATTTGAATGGTAAATTTTTGTCCCGAAAAAGCCTTATCTTTGACATCGATGGACTTGAAGCTTTCTGGGGCATTGGCTAACGCACTGGGATCGTAGGCTTTACCGCGAATGGTGGCATGGGGACAAACGGCAATACATTTACCACATTGCACGCATACATCGGGGTCCCAAACGGGAATTTCTTGGGCCACATTCCGTTTTTCCCATTTCGAGGTTCCGGTGGGATAGGTTCCATCACAGGGGAGTTTGCTCACGGGTAGGCTATCCCCTTGTCGGGCAAGCATTATGCCTTCGACTTCCCGCACGAATTCGGGAGCCGCAGCGCCAACGGAGGGCAAAATATGCAGGGTGCTATTGGCTTGGCCGACGTTGACTTCATAGAGGTTATCTAGGGTTTGATCGACGGCTTTGATATTTAATTTGACAATTTCGGCTCCTTTCTTGCCATAGGTTTTTTCGATCGCCTTCTTAATTTGGGCGATCGCCTCATCCCTGGGTAAAATGCCCGCTAAGGCGAAGAAACAGGTCTGCATAATCGTGTTGATCCGATTCCCCATACCGGTATCCCGTGCTACCTGGTTGGCATCGATGACGTAGAATTTGAGACCTTGGCGCACAATCACTTCTTGGATTTCCAAGGGCAGTTGATCCCAGACTTCTTCAGGGCCGTAGGGACTATTGAGCAGGAAGACTGCGCCGGGTGCTGCTGATCCTAAAACTTGGAGTTTTTCTAGGAATGTCCATTGATGGCAACCCACAAAGTTAGCTTGGGTGATCAGATAGGTGCTGCGAATGGGATCGGGGCCAAACCGTAGGTGAGAGACGGTAACCGCGCCGGATTTCTTGGAGTCGTAAACAAAATAACCTTGGGCGTAGTTGTCGGTATCGTCGCCGATAATTTTAATGGAGTTCTTGTTGGCTCCCACTGTACCATCGGAACCTAAGCCATAGAACATGGCCCGCACGACGCTATCGGGTTCGATGGAGAGGTTCTCATCATAGGCGAGGGAGGTGTGGCTGATGTCGTCGTTAATACCAATAGTGAAGTGATTTTTGGGCGACTCTTGGTTGAGGTTATCTAGGACGCTTTTCACCATGGCGGGGTTAAATTCTTTGGAGGATAAGCCATAGCGTCCGCCCACAATTTTAGGAGCGGGGCGACCGGTTTCGTAGAAAGCGGTGACTACATCTAGATAGAGGGGTTCGCCGGATGCGCCGGGTTCTTTGGTGCGGTCTAAAACGGCGATCGCCTTGACGGTTTCCGGAAGAGCGTTAATTAACTTGCTGCCATCCCAGGGGCGATACATGCGAACTTTTAGCACGCCCACTTTTTCCCCTTGAGCCATCAGATAATCGATGGTTTCATGGGCTGCTTCACAGCCGGAACCCATGAGAATGACGACGCGATCGGCATCGGGTGCGCCATGGTATTCGTAGGGTTGATATCTGCGTCCCGTCAGTTCGGCGAACTGATCCATGGCTTTCTGGATTTCATCAGCGCAGATATCATAGAAGGGGTTGACGCTTTCTCTGGCTTGGAAGTAAACATCCGGGTTTTGGGCCGTTCCGCGCAGAACGGGGCGATCCGGGGTGAGGCCGCGCAATCGGTGGTCAAAAACCGTCTGATCGTCAATCATCGCCCGGAGAACACTCTCTTCGAGCAGTTCGATCTTTTGCACTTCGTGGGAAGTCCGGAACCCGTCGAAGAAGTGGATAAAGGGCACTCTGGACTTCAAAGATGCGGTTTGGGCAATGAGGGCTAAGTCATGGCTCTCTTGCACCGATGCGGAGCAGAGCAAGGCGCAACCTGTAGCGCGGACAGCCATTACATCAGAATGATCGCCGAAAATGGATAGGGCTTGAGCGGCAATTGAGCGAGCCGCCACATGCAAAACTGCCGCCGTCAGTTCCCCAGCGATTTTGTAGAGGTTGGGAATCATCAGTAGCAGCCCCTGAGATGCCGTAAAGGTGGTGGTTAAAGACCCCCCCTGTAGCGATCCATGGACTGCCCCTGCTGCTCCCCCTTCACTTTGCATTTCGACTACTGAGGGTACGGTTCCCCATAGGTTGGGCCGGCCCTCTGACATCCAGGCATCGGCCCATTCTCCCATGGGAGATGAAGGGGTAATGGGGTAAATGGCAATGACTTCGCTGAGTTTGTAAGCAACACGGGCCACTGCCTCGTTGCCGTCTAGTGTTGCATAGTTTTTGGTGTTCATAAGTTTCGAGTCCTTTCGGTCTACGATTGAAGATGAATGGATACAGCTCAGGGCTGCTGACCTTTTTCCCTAGGTTGGGGGTCTTAATTCGAGAGTTAAAACAACCATCCTATTGTTTTTCTCGACTTCATTTATGGGGGTGAAAACTGCCACTCCCCTGAGAGATTCAATTGGGCTAACTCTAGGATCGTGCAGGGATTATTTTTGGGTGATTCGTTGGGTTCCTAGTCCAGTCAATTCTTCTTCGATCATCTAATACCTTTATAGAGTTTGGACTAGGTTCTTAATCTTATTTAACTGAATGTATTAATTTGTTGTAAATCGGCTAAGGTTTTTTGGGCTTCACTTTGATCGACAATTGATAGGGCGAAACCGACGTGAACCAATACATAGTCATCGATCTGGGCTTCGGGCACATAGGCTAAACTGACTTCTTTAATCGCACCGCCAAAGCTCACCCGACCCATTTTTGTCAGGGGATCGTCACCAGCGATGCTAATAATTTTTCCGGGTACTGCTAAACACATTTTCAGCCTCTTTAGATTTAATCTTGTTTTAAGCATTCGTTAAGAAAAATGCTTTCTATCAGGAGTATCATATAATGGGGGAATAGGCTAAAAAATCAGGATTTTTTTAAGAAATAGACAAGGAAATAGGGTAGGGTGGGCAGGAATAGAAAGGAAAATTTGTATACCCAATTGAATTGGAATAGCAATGAGACATCATTGTAGGGGCGTTCATGTCGCGAAGCGTTTCATGTCGGCGACAGCCGAAAACGGCCGCTCGCCCCTACAAATAGCTATAGATTCAGTATATTCTCGTCAATATTAGCCACATACCGCACCGGTTTCTTGGTTTTTTTCACCTTCCCCTCCTCCTCCGCTCTCTTCAGCCAATCTTGGAGTTGTCCTGGTCTCACCTGCAAACATTCAACCAGAGACTTGAGATCGAGAGGTTGATTTAGGGCTTCGAGAATGAAGGGTAAAACCGCCTCATAAATATCTTGAGGCTTGCTCACGCCATCTTTAGTGACATCATTCGTCAATTCACCTGGATGTGGAGCGCTTTCTTTCTGTTTATTTTCATCCTCTTCTATGGGATGACTCACGAGCGTCAATTTCTCAGTAGTCGTTTCTAAATTAAGCCGTTCTAATTCTTCCTTTAAGGATTGACTCAAAGCAGAAGAAGAAAGGGCTGGAAAAGATTTAGCCCCTTGATGCATTAACTGTTGATTGCCTTCGGGGATAAAATTCTCAACTTTGACAAAAACTGGGACATCTTTGATTTTTTCTAGCGCTTCTTTTGCTCCCGCCCAAGTTCCTCCTTTCTCATAATCAGAAGTAACCACCAACGCATAATCCGCTAAACTATAAATATATTTATTTCGACCCATCGCATTACCCACATGAAAGCCAGCATCGGGATCGTAAGGAGAAATTAAGGTTAATCTTCCTTCAGCAATAGAACTACGATATTTTTTATTCAGAGCCGTCTTAATTAAACTATCGGCCAAAACGCCAAGGACAGTTCCTGATTCTTGTAAAGCTCCCAACATTGAGGCTTGATCGATCCCCCGCGCTCCACCAGAAATCACTTGAATATTTTGGTGAGCGCAGATCTTGGTTATTTGATGAGTATAATTAATTTCTTCTTGACTAACATTACGAGATCCGACAATTGCCAGACCTCCTTTTTCCAATAAATCCGGTTGTCCCACTCCATACAAAATGGGGGGAGACTTTTGTTTTAATCTCTCCTTAAAACGCTGAGGATAGTTAGGATCGCCCCGTCCCACTATCCATAAGCCCTGTTGAGTCCATTTTTCTACAGATAAACTCAGCATAAACCCTCGTTTTAGTAAAGCATCAATGCGAGAATTATCCAGGTTGTAAATAGCTGCGTTTTGGAGCTTTTCTTTACCCCTTGAATCGAGCAAATCGCCAGGACGCATTTTATTTTCCTTAAGCCACCCGACTAAAGTATTGTATTCACTCAACTTTAACGGCTGAGGAAAAGAAAGTCGATCTTCACCAAAACTGGCACAGAGCAGTAAAATTGCTTGAGTATCTAACGAAAGTAAATGATTTTCCATACAGCTTTTTTGTTTTTGTTGCGTACGTTTTGATCCCCCTAAATCCCCCTTAAAAAGGGGGACTTTTTATTCCATTTTTTAAAGAGGGGGTTAGTGACTATTTTATTCCCCCCTTTTTAAGGGGGGTAGGGGGGATCTTACCCTACTGTAGCTCATTGCAGTGAGAAGTATTGTAATTATTTTCAGCTCTCTAAAAAGAATTTAAGGCTAAAGCTAGGGGAAAAACCGCACCACTTCCAGCACGTTTTAAGAGCGCCGAAATTACAGTAAATGTCCAACGAGAATCTACAATATCATCAACAAGGAATACTGGCCCCCTAATTCCTGTCCAACTGTCGATTATAAATACACCATCTAAGTTATGCGCTTGTTGATAACTGTTATTCATCTCTTTTTGTTCTTTGTTCTGTCGCACTTTCCGCACCACGGGTACAAAGGGTAAATTGAGCTGGTGAGCCAATCTTTGGGCAAAGTTGGGAACCAGTTCTGGACGCTTTAAAGAAGGAACACAAGTTACCCAAGTGGGAAAAGGTTGGGGTCGCCAGCGTTGAATCATCTCTAATGCACCCTGCACTAAGCTATCATCAAAATGCCGATCTTGATACTTACCTTTTCTGACGAGTTCTCCCCATACTGTATCTTCCCAAAGAGATAAGGCTCTTCCCGGTTCTGGCATTAAGGTTTTTTGAATGTTACCCGAAAAATTATAGCTTGATAAAGCTTGAGCTTTCCATTGTTTTCGCGGTTCAATTACAAAATGGTTACGGCGCAAAAAGTGCAACGCTTGATTGAGTAATTCTCTGGGGTAAGTTGTGGGGATTAAGGCTTGACCTAAGCAGGCAGCACATTGACCGCAGGGCGTTGTATGAAAATCATCTAATGCTTGAGCGAGAAATACCATCAGGCATTGTTGACTATTCATGTAATCTTGCATTTGAGCTTGTTCAGCGCGGCGAATTTGGGTTAGTTGGGCAATTTTTTCTGTGTTAGGTTTATAGTTCACTGCTGTGGGGGTAGCATACCACTGGGAACCGCGTTTAGTGACTGGTGCAGGGGATTCTAAAGAGAGGAGTTTTAATACTTTGTCAATTTGTCCGTAAGAAAGGTTTAACTTTTTCTCTATGTCAGGTATAGATAAACCATTTTCTGCTTGATTAAGGACGTTCAAAACTTGTTGGTTATGGGCTTCTGGAGGAAAAGCGGTATTAATAAAATAGTCGGTGATTTCGTCATCTTTTTCACCACTTAAGAGAATGCCATAGGCTTGCTCTACGGCTCTTCCAGCTCGTCCGACTTGTTGATAGTAATGGACGACTGAACCGGGACGCTGGTAATGAATGACAAATCCTAAATCGGGTTTATCAAAACCCATGCCTAAAGCGGTGGTGGCGACTAAGGCTTTAATTTGGTTGTTGAGAAGTCGATCTTCTAAATTTTCCCGTTGTTGATTAGTTAACTCAGCATGATAGGGTTCAGCGTGAATGTTTTGGGTTGTTAACCATTCAGCGACGCGATCGGCATCTCTAACGGTTAATGCATAAATAATGCCGCTTCCGGGTAAGTGAGGAAGATATTGGGCTAACCATGCCATTCTCGCGGCTTGACTGGGAAGATAAATGTTTTGTAGTTTTAAACTTTTGCGGGTGAGGGTTCCTCTGGATAGTTGTAAATTTCTCCCTAATTGATGTTTAATATCGTTAACTACGCGGTTGTTGGCTGTGGCGGTAGTGGCGAGGGCGGGAATGTTGGGAGGTAGGGCTTGCAAAATACGGACAATGCGCCGATAATCTGGGCGAAAATCATGTCCCCAGTCGGAAATACAGTGGGCTTCATCGACAACAAATAAGCCAATTTTTTGAGAGATAGGTAAGAGGATGGTTTCTCGAAATGCTTGGTTGGCGAGTCGTTCGGGAGAGATGAGTAAGATATCAATTTTTCCTGTGAGTAATTCAGTTGTTACTGATTCCCATTCTTCTGGGTTGGTGGAGTTAATGGTAGCAGCTTTGATGTTAATTTTGGAGGCGGCGGCGATTTGATTTCGCATGAGGGCAAGTAGGGGAGAAATGAGGAGGGTGGGGCCATTTCCTCGATCGCGTAGAAGTCGAGTTGCGAGAAAATAGACTAGACTTTTGCCCCAACCGGTGCGTTGTACTACGAGCAGACGAGCTTGATTTTCGACTAGGGTTTCAATGGCTTCCCATTGTCCCTCTCTAAATTCTGCTACAGGGTTATTGAGGGCAATGCGTAGAAAGTTTAAGGCTTGTTGTCTGAGTTGATTAGGCATATGAATATACAACCTAAAGAAGTAGAATTACGTCATGAGTTCGTTGTTATTATAACTCTACTACCGATCGCCTAGTTCTTTGGGACTAGACCGCTTTAGTCTTTTTGTGAAGGGAGGGTTAGTGCTGGTGTGAGCTAGGTTTGGGTGTTTAGAGTCAGGCGATTCTCTGGTGGTATTTCCTAGGATGGAAGCAAGTTCAAGGAGGTACTGACGATGTTAGAGAAGGTTCCTGAGAAACAGATGATAAGGGTGCGATCGCTGCTGGCGATCGCCTGGTTGCTGCTCATAGCATCTTTGCTCTATGACCCCATTTCACCCCTGTTAACCCATCCAGACACCCACTGGAGCTTACTGCGTCTCGATCCGAGAGTCTTTGACCCCAAAGAGTGTTATGAAGTGGTGACAGTGCAAGGACAATGTTTAGTACAGCGTCCCTATGCGATCGCCACAAGACTCTTTTGGGGGGTCATTATCGGTGCAGTCATCTGTATGGTTTTTTTCTTCGGTCATGAAAGTTGGCGCAGAATTTGCCCCCTCTCCTTCTTTTCCCAACTCCCCCGTTTATGGGGAATTCAACGACAAAAACAAATCACCAATCCTCTCACAGGTAAAATCCGTTTAGAAGGAGTTAAAATTGACCCCAACTCCTGGCTCGGTCGCCATTATATCCTGTTTCAATTTGGATTTCTCTTTGTCGGCTTATGCCTAAGAATGTTATTTTTAGACTCCCATCGTTTGCTGTTAGCTGCTTTTCTGAGTGCAACCATTCTATCGAGTCTCATTGTTGGCTACTTATTCGCGGGTAAAACCTGGTGTCAATACATTTGCCCCATGGGCCCCATAGAAGTCTTTTACACCGGGCCCAGGGCATTATGGGGCAGTCCAGCCCATGAGAAAACTACATCTAAAATCACCCAATCCATGTGTCGGACAATGGATGAAACGGGGAAAGAAAAAAGTGCTTGTGTTGCCTGTCAATCTGCCTGTTTTGATATTGATTCAGAACGCAGTTACTGGAACTCTTTACAGGAATCAGAGCGCAAGTTTTTCCACTATGGCTATGTGGGATTAGTCGTTGCCTTTTACTTGTATTACATTTTCTATGCTGGAGATTTAGACTACTTTTATTCTGGAGTTTGGACTCATGATACTGAACAAGTACAAAGATTATTTACCCCTGGTTTTTACGGATTCAATAGGTCAATTCCCATTCCGAGACTGATTGCCGTTCCCCTGACCTTTGCAGCATTCAGTTTAGGGAGCTATAAAATATTATGCCGTCTAGAAAAATCTTATAAAGCCTATTATCTCCACCATCATCAAGATTTTTCAGCCGAAAAAGTCCGCCATCATCTATTTTCCTTTTCTACTTTTGTTACCTTTAATTTTCTATTTTCTGTGGGAACTCATTCTACTTTAGAGTTATTACCAGAATGTGTCGAATGGGGTCTTCAAGCTCTGGTTCCGCTTTTAAGTGCTGCATGGTTGTATCGCACATGGAATCGTTCCTTAAGTCTCTATCATAAGGAGAGTGTAGCGAGTAGTTTGCGTCGCCAATTAAGTAAATTAGAGTTCGATTTTACCGAGTTTCTAGAAGGAGGTTCTTTAGAAGATTTAAAAGCAGAAGAAGTGTATGTTTTAGCTAAGGTATTACCGGGATTTAGTCAGAGTTCTAAGGTGCAAGTTTATAAAGGCATTTTGTGGGAAATGTTGGAGAGAAAGATGACCAGTTCTCAGGAGTCTTTGGAGCTGTTAACCAGGGTTCGGGTTTCTTTGGGTGTTGGGGAAGAGGTGCATTTTAAGGTGTTGTCTGAGTTGGGAGAAAAGTATCCAGAGCTGTTGTATGGCGATCGCCAGTTATATCAATCAACAATTAAAAATTAAAAATGGGTCTGGGTTGGGGGTTATTAGAGGAGTGCGAGCATCTTGCTCGCTTTCTCTTTCTAAATTGTAGTCCCATGACCGCATTAAAATAGTGCAATACAGGAGTGCGAGCATCTTGCTCGCTGGTTTCTCTAGTGAGTGGGTTTCTTTAGCAAGCGAGACGCTCCCACTGTGCAGCGTTACCCGATCGGAGGGGAAACCTTCCAGCTTTCTCTTAAAATAAAGATGTATTATAACTTGGAAACTGCTATGGCTTCATCTTTTCCCTCCCTGAGCGGTGCTGAAATTCGGCAAACTTTTCTTGATTTTTATCAGCAACGGGGTCACACCATTTTACCGAGCGCGTCTTTAATTCCAGAAGACCCCACCGTATTATTAACGATCGCCGGAATGCTACCATTTAAGCCTATCTTTTTAGGTCAGCGTGTGGCGGAAGTTCCCCGTGCGACGACCTCTCAGAAATGTATCCGCACCAATGATATCGAGAATGTGGGGCGCACTGCCAGACATCATACATTTTTTGAGATGCTGGGTAACTTTAGCTTTGGGGATTATTTTAAAGAAAAGGCGATCGCCTATGCTTGGGAACTCTCCACAAAAGTCTTTAAACTCCCCCCAGAGCGCTTAGTCGTCAGTGTTTTCCAGGAAGATGATGAAGCTTTTGCTATCTGGCGCGATCGCATTGGCATTCCAGCTTATCGCATTCAGCGCATGGGAGAAGAGGATAACTTCTGGAAATCTGGCCCCACCGGCCCCTGCGGCCCCTGTTCGGAAATTTACTATGATTTTCACCCAGAATTAGGGGATGAAACCCTAGACTTAGAAGATGATACCCGGTTTATTGAGTTCTATAACCTGGTTTTTATGCAATATAACCGGGATGCTGAAGGGAATTTAACGCCACTACAAAACCAAAATATTGACACCGGAATGGGGTTAGAGCGGATGGCACAAATTCTCCAAGGTGTGCCCAATAATTATGAGACGGATTTAATTTTTCCGATTATTGAAGCAGCCGCAAACTGTGCCAGAATTAATTATCACAAAAGTGATGAAAAAACGAAGGTTTCCCTGAAGGTAATTGGGGATCATGTGCGAGCAGTAGTGCATCTGATCGCGGATGGGGTGAGTGCCTCGAATATTGGCCGGGGCTATATTCTGCGCCGCTTAATTCGTCGGGTGGTGCGTCATGGCCGGTTGTTGGGAATTACGGAATTATTTACGGAAAAAGTGGCCGAAGTGGCGATCGCTGTTTCTGAAAGCGCTTATCCGAATGTGCGAGAGCGGGAAACCCTGATTAAATCCCAATTACAGCAGGAAGAATCGCGCTTTTTGACCACATTAGAACGGGGTGAGAAGCTGCTGCAAGAGATTGTGGAAAAGGTCTTAAAAGCTTCTGAAACGGAAATTGCCGGAGAAGATGCCTTTAAGCTCTATGATACCTATGGTTTTCCCTTAGAATTGACCATGGAAATCGCCGAAGAACAAGGGTTAACGGTGGATGAAGAAGGCTTTAAAGCAGCCATGCAGCAACAAATAGAGACTTCCCAAGGGGCCCATGAAACCATTGATTTGATGGTGCAGGGGTCTTTGGATCAATTGGCTGAACATATCCATCCCACCCAGTTTACCGGATATACAGAACGGTCGGGCATGGCGCAAGTTCAGGCCCTTTTAGTGGAGGGAAAATCGGTAGAGGTGGCGGAAGCGGGGATGGAGGTACAAGTTGTGTTAGATCGTACTCCCTTTTACGCAGAATCTGGGGGGCAAGTGGGCGATCGCGGCTATTTGTCCGGTTCAGATCTGCTCATCCGTATTGATGACGTTCAAAAAGAATCCGATTTCTTTGTCCATTTTGGCCGCATTGAACGGGGTACAGTAAACCGGGGAGACTCCGTAACCGCACAGATCGATCGCGCTTGTCGGATACGGGCCCAAGCTAACCATACGGCAACCCATTTGTTACAAGCTGCCCTGAAGAAAATTGTTGACCCCGATATTGGTCAAGCGGGGTCTGCGGTGGGGTTTGACCGTCTGCGCTTTGATTTCAACTGTCCCCGCCCTCTCACCGCTCAGGAGCTAGAGCAGATTGAGGATCAGGTCAATATTTGGATCAGTGAAGCCCACAATTGCGATGTGCAAATTATCTCTTTAAATGAAGCGAGAGATAAGGGCGCAACCGCCATGTTTGGGGAGAAATACGGCGATACGGTGCGCGTGGTGGACTATCCAGGAGTGTCCATGGAATTGTGCGGGGGAACCCATGTGCAGAATACGGCGGAAATTGGCTTGTTTAAGATTATCTCAGAAACCGGCATTTCTGCCGGTGTGCGCCGTATTGAGGCAGTTTCCGGGGCTGCGGTGCGGGAGTATTTGCAAGTGCGGGATGCGGTAGTTCGGGAATTGGGCGATCGCTTCAAAGCCAAACCGGAGGAGTTGGTGGAGCGGGTGAGTAGTCTGCAAACAGAGTTAAAGGCGACACAGAAGGAGTTAGAGCAGGTACTAGCAGAATTGGCGATCGCCAAATCCGATCGCTTACTCTCCCAAGCTGAATCTGTGGGCGACATTCAGATATTAGTCGCCCAGCTCGATGTGGATGCCAACTCCCTCAAAACCGCCGCCGAACGGTTATTACAAAAACTCGGTGAAGGCGCTGTCGTCTTAGGTTCTATTCCCGAAACGGATAAAGTCAGCTTAGTGGCTGCCTTCAGTAAAACCGTCAATCAAAAGGGCCTACAAGCCGGTAAATTTATCGGTCAAATTGCCAAAATTTGCGGTGGTGGTGGCGGTGGACGACCCAATTTAGCCCAAGCGGGAGGACGCGATCCCAGTCAATTATCCACGGCTTTAGAAACGGCGAAAACCGAATTAAAAGCAGCCCTCTAAGGCACGATTAAAAATTGGCAGTTTAGGGGCGGGTTCACCAACCATCCACCCGCCCACAACATTAAATGAGTGTTTTTAATGATAGCTAAAAAGGTGGAGAGCTTCTCCTCCCATCCCCCCATCACAGCGTAAAGCACTGTATCCCTCTGCCAGGGGAGAAAAACCGATCCCGATCGCCACCCATTGACGATCGCCCCACTTCTCCCTAAGATGAAAGTCTAGTCAAAAATGTAAAGATTCGTTAAGATAATCTCACAAAACTATCGGCTATTCCCACAACTGACCATTGCACGAGGGGTTAAGGATGAAAAAAACACATAAAAAAACATATTGGCAAACCTGTTTAGCGGCAATTCTAGCACTGTTGATTTGGGCGATCGCTCCAGCCGCCCACGCCTACAACAACCCAGAACTCCTACCCGACACACCCACACCCATCATCGACCTGGGACGCAACCTCACCGACACCCAAGAAGCCAACCTTGCTGACGACCTGAATCAATTTGAACAACAAACCGGCTGGAAACTCAGAGTCTTAACCCAATTCGACCAAACCCCCGGCCGTGCCGTCAAAGACTTCTGGGGACTCAACGATAAAAGCGTCCTCCTCATCGCCGATGCCAGAGGCGGCAACATCCTTAACTTCAGCGTGGGCGATGATGTCTATAGTCTCCTGCCCCGCACCTTCTGGATTGAACTGCAAACCCGCTACGGGAACCAATTCTTCGTCCGCGAAAACGGCTCCGACCAATCCATCATTCAATCCCTCGAATCCATTAAAACCTGTCTCATTCAAGGGGGGTGCAATGTCGTTCCTGGACTGCCCAAAGAACAATGGATTCTCACCCTAATCACCTCCCTCGTCGGCGGCGTGATCTTCGGCTTTGCCGCCATTCCTCGTGAAAGAGGTCAAATCTTCGCCTGGCAATGGGCCCTAATCTTTTCTCCCCTGTGGGGCATCCTGTTCATTGCCTTCGGCATTGGGCCGGTTGTATCCCGTACCAGTGAATGGTTACCCCTGGTTCGCAACATCATTGGATTTGCCCTAGGAGCCTTAGTTGCTTACCTATCTCCCGCATTCAACCAATCTGAAATTTCAGAAACCTAAACCAGAGTTGCCCAAACTGGTAAGCTAATACCGTAAGCATTCAGGGGTTAGGCTCCTCTGAATGCTAATTAGCCCACCTAAATCTTGCCTTGCGACTCAAATATGGAATGGCACATCACAGACGCTCTCAGTTTGGGAATCATTGACCGTGAAGTTGGTTATCACGGGTTCTCACCAGCAGAATATGAAATTGTCCGTCGGGTGATTTACTCCACTGCCGATTTTGAGTACAAGTCCCTGATTCGCTTTTCCGATCAATCTCTCCAATCAGGTGCAGCCGCTTTAGCCGCCCGCACAACGATTATGGTTGATGTGCCGATGGTACAAGTGGGTATTGCTAAGTTAATTCAGGAGACCTTTGCTAATCCGGTCTATTGCAGTATGGAGACTCTTACCCGTCCCCAAAAGGAAAAAACCCAAGTGGCTTGGGGGGTGGAAACTTTAGCTCGACGATACCCAGAAGGGATATTTGTGATTGGTGAATCTCAAACGGCTTTGGCTGCTTTAGTAGAATTAGTGGAAACGGAGGTGATTAAACCGGCTTTGATTGTAGGCGCACCGGCGGGTTTTGTGGAAGCGGATGTGACGAAGGGCCGCTTGAATGATTCCCAGGTTCCCCATATTCGCATTGAGGGACGTAAGGGCAGCGCGGTGGTGGCTTCAGCGATTATGAATGGGTTGGTGGATTTGGCTTGGCAAGCTTATGGCCAAGAGGCGTAGGAAAAATGTACCTGATGTTAGGTTAGCAGCTCTTAAAAATCGGGATGACAGGATTTGAACCTGCGGCCCCCTCGTCCCGAACGAGGTGCGCTACCAAGCTGCGCTACATCCCGAAAAACCATTTAGGTCTCCTTATCCTAACATGCGATCGCCCCATTAAGGTGAAAATTCCCCAATCTTGCTACTATAAACTTCAGTAACTCAGCAGAGGATGAGGGCATACGGTGACGGTTAAACCAGATTGGCTCAGGGTAAAAGCCCCGCAATGGCAGCGAGTGGGTGAAGTGAAAACCACCCTCCGCGATTTAGGCTTAAATACAGTTTGCGAAGAAGCGTCCTGTCCCAACATCGGTGAATGTTTCAGTGCTGGTACAGCGACCTTTCTGATTATGGGCCCTGCTTGTACTAGGGCTTGTCCCTATTGTGATATCGACTTTGAGAAAAAGCCCCAACCCCTTGACCCCACTGAACCGCAACGGTTAGGGGAAGCGGTGCAACGGATGGGACTCAAGCATGTGGTGATTACGGCGGTCAATCGGGATGATTTACCCGATGGAGGGGCGAGTCAATTTGTCCGTTGTATTGAGGCTGTCCGCGCCTTGATGCCCCAAACGACCATAGAAGTGTTAATTCCGGATCTCTGTGGCAATTGGCAGGCTCTGGAGATGATTTTGAGCGCTCGTCCAGAAGTTCTCAATCACAATACAGAAACGGTTCCCCGGTTGTATCGGCGCGTGCGTCCCCAAGGTGATTATCAGCGTTCTTTGGAGGTTTTGAGGCGATCGCGAGCATCATGCCCCCAAATCTATACCAAATCCGGGATCATGGTGGGATTAGGCGAAACTGACGAGGAAGTGCGCCAAGTGATGCGGGAGTTGCGTCAAGTGGACTGCGATATCCTCACCATCGGTCAATACTTGCAACCGACTCCCAAACACTATCCCCTTAACCGCTTTGTCACTCCCGAAGAATTCGAGGCTTGGCGGGTATTTGGAGAATCATTAGGCTTTCTGCAAGTTGTCTCTTCTCCCCTCACCCGCAGTTCCTACCATGCCGAACAAGTCCAAGACTTGATGAAGCAAGCGCCCAGATTAGCTTAAATTTTTCTGAGTTGAGATGGCATCGGGTCACCGACAAAGCTTGCTTATTTACCCACAGCAGCGTTATAATAGCTCTTCTGTGCCATAAGTGATTTCCAATGAGGTGAACATGGCGAAACGCCGTAATCCGAAAAAAGAAAAGGCTCAAAGAAACCTAGCATACGCTCGTAAGTTTCGTAAACGGACTCATCGAGGTTATACCAGCAGACGTTCTCCGATGGATAGTCTCCAAAATGAGAAAGAGGAGAAAGAGAAGGAGGAAAGTGAGCTTGATGTAAGCTCTCATGGGGACTAATTCTAGAGAAATCCAGTTAATTAGCCCCATTTCCAATTAAAAAAGCCGCCCTAAAGTTTGTGGGGGGGTTGCCAAGCCACCTTAAGTAACCTTAAGTATCAGTGTTTAAACGAGACCGAGCCTTGTCTAAGGCTTGTTTAACCTGTTCAAATCCTGTACCCCCATAGCTATTGCGGGCGGCGACAACTTGGCGAGGGGCAATCGCTTCATAAATATCAGCTTCAAAGGCTTCATGCAAGGCTTTCCATTCTTCTAAACTCAGGTCTTTAAGCAGTTTTCCAGCCGCTAGGCTCGTTTTCACTACTTTCCCGACTAAATTATAGGCTTCTCGGAAAGGAACCCCCTTAGCTGCAAGATAATCCGCTACATCGGTGGCATTGGAGAAGTCAGACTCAACTGCTTCTTGGAGACGGGAAGGACGGAATTCTAAGCCTTCTGCCATTAAAACAGTCATGGCTTCTAAGCAGCTTTGTACGGTTTTAACAGTGTCAAAGAGTGCCTCTTTATCGTCCTGCAAGTCCTTATTGTAGGCTAGGGGCAAGCCTTTCATTAACACCAATAAGCCTTGTAGATGGCCAAAAACTCTGCCGGTTTTGCCCCGTACCAGTTCGGGAACGTCAGGGTTTTTCTTTTGGGGCATAATGCTTGAACCGGTGGCACAGCTATCTTTAAGGGTGATAAACCGGAATTCTTCCGAAGACCAGAGGATCACCTCTTCGGCTAACCGGGATAAATGCACCATAATTAGGCTGGCGCTACAGGCAAATTCGATGGCAAAATCGCGATCGCTCACTCCATCTAAGCTATTGTTATAGACCCGCTCAAAGCCCAATAATTGAGCGCTATAGTGGCGATCGATGGGAAACGTCGTTCCTGCCAAAGCACCTGAACCCAGGGGGGAAATATTCACCCGTTTGGCCACATCCGTTAACCGTTCCCAGTCCCGTTGGCTCATTTCCACATAAGCCAACAAATGATGAGCTAAACTCAGAGGTTGGGCCCGTTGCAGATGGGTATAACCGGGGATCAGGGTTTCAATATTCTGCTCGGCCAACTCAATCAAAACACGCTGGAATTCCCGCAACTGAGATTTAATTTTACCAATTTGATCCCGTAAATAAAGGCGCGTATCTGTTCCTACTTGGTCATTGCGACTGCGAGCAGTATGGAGTTTTTTACCCACATCACCCGTAATTTCCGTAAGCCGACGTTCGACCGCAAAATGCACATCTTCTGCATCAATCGTGGGTTGAAAGTCTCCCCGTTGATACTCCTCTAGAACCTGTTTTAAGCCTTGAACCAGTTGCTCCCCTTCCGAAGTGGAAATAATCCCCGTGTGGGCTAACATTTGAGCATGGGCAATGGAACCGGCGATATCATATTCAATTAATTCAATATCAAATCCGATACTCGCATTAAAACGGGCGATCGCCGGATGTAAAGCACTCTCAAAGCGATCGCTCCAGGTTTTTTTCTCAGTCATAGTCGTGTTTCCTCGTTAACTAAACCTAACCACCATAGGTGGTAATCTGGCGAATAATGTAGCCTAAAATAATTCCTAGGATAAATGCCCAAACCTGGCCACTTTCCACGAAATTCGCAAAAGCAGTCTTCACATTAGCAAGCAAATCCGCATCGGTCTGTTGGGCTAAAATGACACTCAAGAAACCACCCATACCATACAAGCTAAACTTAGAACCTAAAGTCATAATTCCCTTCCTAATTAACCGTTGATTGTCTCTGAGGATCGATCTGCATCACCACAAGAGTCATATCATCTCGATGATCATTACCCGGCCCCATAAACTCATTCACCCGCTCAAACAGGTAATCTAAAATGCCTTGGGGGCTGGGGTAATGCTGACAAGCCAATTGAAAAGCTTCAATTAGATTTTCTTCATCAAAGCGATCGCCCTTACGATTGGATGCATCTGTAAACCCATCTGTATAGTAAATAATAATGTCCCCTGGACACAGTTTAGACTGGGCATCTTCATATTCTGAGTTCAAATCCAAACCAATCAGCATTCCCATCGTATCTAAACGCTGGATCGACTGATTCGAGGCCTGCCATAACAGAGGCGGATTATGGGCCGCATTACTATAAGATAACACCTGAGTTAAGGGATCGTACTCAGAATAAAACAGGGTGACAAACCGGTTCGCCTGTTCTAAATCCTGATACATAGCATGATTGAGATGTTTCAAAATTCTGGCTGGCGAATGTCCATTCAATACTTCCGCCCGCAGCATTCCCCGTAACATAGTCATGATCAAACCGGCAGGCACGCCCTTTCCCATCACATCTCCCACCGTAATACACCAGCGTCCCAAAGGATTCACCTGAGTATCAGATCCAGAGCCTTTTAACCCTTCTGGGGAATGAATGGGAATAAAATCATAGTAATCCCCCCCGACTCGGTTCGCTGTTTGACAGCGAGCTGCCAGTTTCATTCCTTCTATCTGGGGATAGGTATTGGGCAACAGTTGATTTTGAATTTCTGCCCCAATTTCTAATTCCCGATCTAGTCTTTCTTTTTTCCTTAGTTCTACCGACAGTTCATCATTTTCAATGGCTACTGCCGTTTGATCGGCAATTAAACGCAGCAGTTTCTCACGGGTTTCTGTCCAGGTATACTCTGGATTGCGACTGAACACATACAATCTTGCTCGTTCCGTTTTCCTTACAATTACGGCTGTGCCAAATAATTGGGTATGGCAACCCAAATAATGACCCACTTCCCGGTCGAGCAAAACGGTCATCTCTTCCATGCTCACCCCTTCTCCTTGCCGACTTCTGAGTTGACGGTTAACGGTTTCTAGGGCTTGGCGAATATCTTGGCATTGGTGGGAATCATGGCAATGCATTTGTTCGAGTTTCAGTTGCCCATTGGCTTGAAATAAAACTAGAGCGCCTCCATCGGCATCCGTTACCCGTCCTGCCATTAAGGGAATTAATTCCAGAAATTGATTGAGGTTGTTAAAACTTCGCAGGGCAAACCCCAAGGACATTAACAAATCTTGGATTTTATTTTGCTCTCGGCGCAAACGGGCGACCAATTCTTTGAGAGCATGGACTGGGGTTTGATCCTCGCTCGCGACTTTAGGGGAACTGCTAGGCAATTGGGGAGTGGAATTGCTTGGGGGTTGGGGAGAGGGTTGGGGAATTGGCACAGCGCTCATTGGCTCAAGGGGTAAGAGTTTAGACACAGCAGGGATACCGTCTACATCAAGATGGGTGTCGCGATCTTCGGGTAATTAGGATACTCTAATCGGGTGAATCCTGGGCGATCCTCGTTTATCTTAATCGATGAGGGCCGATTGAGATCCCAGGGGGAAGTGGGAATCTCTTGAGTAAGTTCATAGTAGTAGACAGAATAGTGGTTCATTTGTCAAGCCCCAGAGTCTATGAAACATGGGGCGAATAGACACAAATCAATCATTTTCCGATCTCTCCATCTCCCATCAGGGGGTAGAATAGTATCCAGGATAAAGTAGGAGCGAATCACTGATGTATTCTGAAGACACAGACGCAACAGAAATTACCTTTTTCTACGACACGGGAGAATCAGAGTCTTTTAGTTTACCTATTGCTCCAGAGGAGTTTCAAAAACAGGTGAATTTGCTATTGGAGCGACCCTGGTTAACGTTTCATTTGTTCGATCGCACCATTTGGATCTGTATGGCTAGGGTGGTGAAAGTGGAGGTGAAACCGGAACTCTCCGGTATTGTCGGTGTGGGAGTCTTCCCCAATGTGGAGGAAATGACCACCATTCAACGGGGATCGAGGGGACGACTACCGGGTTATCAGAGTTGATCTCAATGTGATCGGGATCTCATGGGGGGAAGGCGATCGCTCACCGCGATCGGTTGCACAGGATCAGCTCCTTCTCTCCGAGATATCACCCCATGAACTTGCATCAGTCACAGCCATTTGACCAGAAATCTGGAATGATTAAAGCATAAGAGTTAATCGCGGTCTACATCCGGATTAATCCTTGGTTCTAATCCTACAGAGTTTAAGGGTATGAAAACTAGAGTGGTTGATTTTGAAGTTCTCTCTTACATTAATCCGAATGGTAGACTCCGCAAATATGGTAGCTTGGAGTGTCAGCGCTATGGCTGCAATTATCGGATTATTTCTCCCATTAACCGTCAGGATGCCTCGGCTGAACAAGAAGCCTATAAAGAGTTAATTGCTAAATTGGATAAAACCAAGATCAAACGCATTAAAACCGAGGCGCATACCACTTTAGATGAAGCCTTTCGTATTGTTTTCCATTTAGCCAATTCCCAAGAAGAAGAGGCTTAGGCTATATTTTTTAGCCATCAGGGTTGCATTCTGAACTATTTTCTGAAGAGGAAGTGGGAGGGAGATCGATTTTTTTGACGTTTGACCGTTCATATTCGAGTAGATTGGTGAGGGTTTCATTGAGAACGCTAGGATTCATAAAGAAAATCTTGGAGTTGGGACTAGCGGTGAGCTTTTCATTGGTGTCAAGATAATGTCGGGCAATCATAAATTGAATAAACTCAGGGCTTTTAGCATCCATTCCCAAAGCATCAGCTAGAATTTTCATCGATTGCGCTCCGCCTTGCGCTTCAATGATAGAAGCCAGTCGTGTACTTTCTGCTGCTCGCTCTTTTTCTAAAGATTCAATAATCGTTTTTGGTGGCGTAATATCCCGCACTTCTACCCGGATGAGTTTCACACCCCAGGAGTCGGTAATTGAGTCAATTTGCTCTAGTAGCGATCGATTAATTTCTTTGATACCGGAAAAAGTTTCACTCATTCCTAGGCGACCAATTTCTCCCCGCAAATTGGTTAAAACTAAGTTTTCTAGGGCATTTTCAATATTGTCAATGGCATAATAAGCCCGTTTTAGGTTGACAATTTGCCAGTAAACGATCGCATCGACGGCTAAGGATACGTTATCTCTGGTGATCGTTTGTTGGGGGGGAACATCCAATAGCCGCTCGCTCATCAAGGCTCGGATGACGACCCGATCGAATAAGGGAATAATAAAGTTAACCCCAGGCTCTAGGGTACGGTGATATTTTCCCAAGCGCTCCACTAACGCTTGATAGGGTTCCTGAATAATGATCAAGGAACCCGACAGACCGGCGATCGCCACTAGAAAGATAATAATAATACTAGAAATAATACTGCTCGTCATCAAACTATCCTCACCAGGGAAAAAGGGATCGGGCCAAACCTGGGGAATCCTTTATAGTGTAAAAGGAAGCCATATTTAATTTTAAGTTTACAGTTTTAAGGTTGAACTGAATTAACCATGCTCTTACACCCCCAAGACCGGACTAAACTTGATTCTAGCGACGATCGCCAGTTTTATGCCTTTCCTCGGTTTGTCACCCATGTGGATGAGGGGTTTATCCAGCAGTTAACCGATCTGTATCGCGATCGCCTCCAACCTCAAACTCGTATCCTAGATTTAATGAGTAGTTGGGTATCCCATCTTCCTGACGAGATAACCTTTGACCATGTGGAAGGTCATGGTCTGAATGAGGAAGAATTAGCTAAAAATTCCCGCTTAGACCATTATTGGGTACAAGATCTCAATCAAACTCTGCAACTGCCCTTTGAGGATCGAACCTTTGATGCGGTTCTCAATTGTGTCTCCATACAATATCTACAATATCCTGATGCCATCTTTAGCGAAATTCACCGCATCCTTAAACCTGGTGGAGTTCTCATTGTCAGTTTTTCTAACCGCATGTTCTATCAAAAAGCCATTCAAATTTGGCGGGATGGCACAGATCAAACTCGCCTCAAGCTGGTTAAAAAGTATATTCAATCCGTATCTGGATTTACCGCACCTGAATTGATTGTCCATCTACCTAAAGTTCCAGCACTCTTGCAACTCATGGGTTGGGGAGGAGGAGATCCCTTTTATGCGGCGATCGCCTATCGCCAAGATTAACCTGATATCTATCACCATCGCCTAAACCTATGCATCAGAGCCTCACTGGAATCTTATTACCGTCTATTCACGATCCCATGTCTTCCGATCTCCCCCAATTCCATCTAGCACTGCCCAGTTCTAAAGAAGGATTATGGGATTGGAATCTGCAAACTGGGCGCATATTTTTCAATCCCAATTGGCAAAAAATTTTGGACTTTTCCGAATCGGAATTGCCCCAAACCTTTAGCGAATTTGAAGCCTTAATTCATGCTGAAGATTTACCGATCCATCAAGCGGCTCTCCAAGCCCATATTCAAGGAGGAAATCAGTTTTATGAAAGTACCTACCGCTTGCGCTGTCCGAGTGGGGGTTATCGGTGGATTTTAGCCCGTGGATTATGTTATCGCCACCAGGATGGAACTCCTTATCGTTTAGCCGGTTCTCATACGGATATTACTTCATTTAAGAAAGCTCAAGAACAAGAGTCTGTCTTACGGTTAATTACTGATCAAATTCGCAGTAGTTTAAATTTAAAAATGATTTGGAAAACTGCGGTCGATCAAATCCAAAATATTTTGGACACCGATCGAGTCTTGATTTACCAATTTCAATCTGACTGGAAAGGAGAAGTGATCGTCGAAAAAGTGGTGGGAAACTGGGGATCGACTTTGGGAAAAGTAGGCGCAGATAATTGTTTTTCTCAAGACTATGCCAGTCTCTATCAAAAGGGCAGAGTCAGAGTGATTCATAATATTTTTTCCTCTCAACTCGATGCCTGTCATATTGATTTCTTACAAAAATTTGATGTCCGATCTAATCTAATTGTCCCGATTATTATTAAAGAGGAATTGTGGGGGTTACTCATTGCCCATGAATGTAAGCGATCGCGCCATTGGAAAGAATCAGAGGTTACCCTATTAATTCATGTGGCTAAACAATTAGCTATTGCCATTTATCAAGCTAATTTGTACGATCGATCCCAACAAGCTGTTAAAGAATCTGAAGAAAAAGCTCATGAGTTAGAACTGGCTTTACTCAAATTGCAAAAAACTCAGGCTCAACTCATTGAAAGTGAGAAAAAATCCTCTATTGGCCAATTGGTTGCTGGAATTGCCCATGAAATCAATAATCCCGTGAGCTTTATCTATGGCAATATTGATTTTGCTAAGGCGTATCTTAAGGATTTATTAGACTTGGTTCAGCTCTATGAAAAGACGTTTCCTGAACCTGGAACAGCCCTGAAAAAATTTCGTGAAGATATTGATGTAGACTTCTTACAATCAGATTGTCTCGATTTATTGGAATCCATGAAAAATGGGGCTTCTCGCATTCGGGAAATTGTCTTATTTCTGAGAACTTTTTCCCGTTTAGATGAATCCCAGATGAAACGAGTCAATGTCCATGATGGAATCGAAAGTACCTTGATGATTATTAATCACCGTCTACAGGCTAATACCCATCGCCCCATGATTCAAACGATTAAAAATTATGGTGTTTTACCGCCCGTTGAATGCTATGCTGGACAACTGAATCAGGTGTTTATGAATCTATTAGTCAATTCTATTGATGCTATTGATAGTGCTTGGGAAAAACACTCCCATGGAGAACCTCCCCAAATTACTATTACTACGGAAAGTCAGTCCATGGAATCGATCGCAATATCCATTGCTGATAATGGGGTGGGGATGACAGACTTAATTCGCCAGCGTTTATTTACCCCTTTTTATAGTACCAAACCGGTGGGTAAGGGAAAAGGTCTAGGCTTGAGTCTCTGTCATGCCATTATTGTCGATCATCATGGAGGAGAATTATCCTGTGAATCTGAACCGGGAAAGGGGACAACGTTTACCATTAAACTGCCCTTACACCAAGTCCCTTTACACCCCGGTTAAAACAACATAAAAAAGTAAGGCGATCGAGGAAAATGGGTATAGGATACAAGGCTTCTCAGGGCTATTGAAGATGAGAGTTAAGGATTGAGGGATAATTGCTCTTGGATTTGCTGAATTTTGCGATCGCGGAAGGACTCTAAAGCCTTTTCTAGATCTTCCCGTTCTACCCCTTCCGGTAGATCCACTGTAGAGAGGGACTGAATCATACTAGAGACTAACTGACTAAACCCCTCAATCCGATCGTGAACGGATAAGCTCTGTTGAGCAGTAGAAGGAGAATTGTGCAGGGCAGAAAATGGGTAATTTAACATTCGATAGCACCTCTGATTTGAATAGATGACCCTATTCATCCTATTCTTAAGATAAAAGATGTCTTCTAGAGAACAATAGGATTGTTACAATTATAGACCTTTTTATATCTTTCTTGTCAGCCCCACTAGAATAAATGGGTGAAATCACTTATTTCAACCGAACGGGATAGATTGAAGATATAGTATGATATGAGATATCCTTTCAAGGAATCTGCTGATTTTCCCCCTATAAACTGGAAGAATTGGGAATGAAGACCCACTATCTTGCCTATATTTACGAATCGGAAACCGACCATTGGTTACAGTTTGAAAAGCCGATGGAAGTCTATTGTGTAACCGCCAATTCTGGAAATCCGATCTCGGCTTTAGAGGAAATTGAAAATCAAGTAGAAAAACAGGGTTGTTATGCTGTGGGAATGCTCAGTTATGAAGCCTCTCCTGTCTTTGATAGCGCTTTAAGGGTTCATGCAGATCCGGATTTTCCTCAGCTCTGGTTTGCTCTGTACGATCGCCCCAGCCAGATCCTCACTCCCCAAGACTTCATCAACCTGCATACGAAGGCAACCGATCCAGACATAAACTGGAAAAGTGAACTGACAGAAGCGGAGTTTCATCAGGCGATCGCCCGCATCCAAAGCTACATCAGCCAAGGGGATACCTTCCAAGTCAACTACTCCTTCCGTCTGCGATCGCCCTTTAGGGGAGATCCAGGTTGGGCGCTCAATTTTCTCAGGCGATCGCCCCCAGCTCCCTATTCCGCTTACCTCGACATGGGGCGCTATATCATTGCCTCCAGCTCCCCCGAACTCTTCTTCACCCTCGATGGTTCCACCTTCACCAGCAAACCCATGAAAGGAACCGCCCCACGGGGAAAAACCCTAGCTGAAGACCGTCAGCTTGCCCAATGGCTGCACCATTCCCCCAAAAACCGCGCCGAAAATGTCATGATCGTGGATATGGTTCGCAACGATATCGGGCGAGTTGCCACCATTGGCAGCATCCAAGTGCCCCACTTATTTGAAGTCGAGCGCTACGCCACCGTTTGGCAAATGACCTCAACCGTCACTGCTCAAACGCGATCGCCCCTGAGCCAAATTCTCACCAATATCTTCCCCTGTGCCTCCATCACCGGCGCACCCAAAGCCCGCACCATGGAGATCATCACAGAACTCGAACGCTCTCCCCGACGCATCTATACCGGGGCGATTGGTCTTCTCAGCCCCGGACGCAAAGCGCAATTTAACGTTGCTATTCGTACCCTACTCATCGATCAACAGACCCAACAAGTCGAATATGGCATCGGTAGCGGCATCATCGCGGACTCCAACAGTCAAGAAGAATACCAAGAATGCTACATCAAATCCCTGATCCTCAGCCAACAACAGCCCCCCTTTTCCCTCCTGGAAACCCTCCTCTGGACTCCCCAAGCTGGCTATTTCCTGCTCTCCTACCACCTGCAACGACTCCAGGACTCTGCCGAATACTTTAATATTCCCCTCGACCTTCCCCAACTGCTCCACCATCTGCAAACCCTCGCCCCCACCCTCAAAGCCTCTCCCCACAAAATCCGCCTGTTGATCGACTCCCAAGGAGCATTAACCCTAGAATCCTCCCCCATTTCTCCCCCCTCCCCCTTCACTCCCATCACCCTCAAACTTGCCCCCCAAGCCATCGACTCTGGCAATATTTGGCTCTACCATAAAACCACCCATCGCCAGGTCTATACTCGATCTCGTGCTGCGGTTACGGACTGCGATGATGTCCTGCTGTGGAATGAACACCATCAAATTACGGAATCGAGTATTGCCAATGTTGTCCTCTATTGGCAGGGAAAATGGATTACTCCTCCCTTAAGTTGTGGACTCTTAGGAGGGACATTCCGCGCTTGGCTTTTAGATCGGAATCTGATCCAGGAATACCCGATTACTCTGGAGATGATTAACCCTTCCTCGATTTTATATGTGATTAACTCCGTTCGAGGATGGCAAAGTGCGCGGCTAATTTGAGAAATGCTCTAGATATCAGCAAGATTGAGTTTGGCTAAACTAGGCTATAATCAAGATTACCCATTGATAAAGTGAATTATGAATACTTATACTTGGCAAGAACAAATTGAGATTAACCCGAATATTTGTCATGGTAAACCTTGTATTAAGGGAACTCGAATTATGGTTTCTGTAATCTTAGATAATTTGGCAGAGGGATTGACATTAGAGGAAATTATTGCCGATTATCCACCCTTGAATGTAGCGCAGATTAGATCGGCGATCGCCTATGCTGCTGCTTTAGCAAGAGAAGAAGATCTGTTACCTTTGCGATCGAGATAATGTTGGTCAAACTAGATGAAAATTTGAGTGTTACTCATCAGGAGTTTCTGAGAAGCCAGGGTTACGATTGCGATCGCGTAACAGATGAAGGATTATCCGGTGCAGATGATGAGGTGGTATGGCAGCAAGTCTGTACTGAGAGCAGATTTTTTATTACCCTTGACTTGGATTTTTCTGATGTCCGACTTTTCCCCCTAGGCACTCATCCAGGAATTTTATTATTGCGTCCTCGAAGTAAAAGTCGTCAAGCTGTTCTTGATGTTCTAGAAAGAGTTGTCCGAGAATATTCACTAACTCATTTTCAAGGCTGTTTGGTCGTTGCTGATGAAACACAAACTCGGATTCGTCGTCCGTCAGTTTCAGATTAATGCTAATCATCCTCGATCAATACAGAGTTCGGCTAAACCCAAATACTCGATCCCTTCTGGATTAGCAAATGTCCAATTCCACTTTTTTAAAATCAGCAAGGGTAACTCTATGATTAAGGTTTAAGATTTCCACCCCTACCACTTGATTATGTTCATTATAATCTAAGATGATCCCTGGCTTTACTTCTTCAGATTCAATAATCGTTGAATTATCAAGTCGTAAATAAAGAGCATCAGATTGTTCATCAAATTGGATTTTCATAGTCGATTCCTTTGAGTCCGATCGAAATAAACAGTGATAATACGCCAAGGCTCTGTTGTTGGATTATAAATGACTCGGAGTACGCGATCCCCATATTCAGAGATACGACCTAAAGCATGACATACAGCAGTTTCCTCTGCTATGAGGTACATTAATGACTGTTTTTAACGATAGCTAAAATGGCTCAAAGCGCTACCCAATCTGTTATTTGTTCCCCCATTCCCCCACTCCCCCACTCCCCCACTACAGCGCTTCGCGCTGTATCTAATGGATTCAAAGATTAACATCCTCGATCAATACAGAGTTCGGCTAAACCCAGATACTCGATCCCTTCTGGAGTGACGGAAAAGCGACAGGGGAGAATTTCGACTCCTTTGGCGATCGCCTGACGCAAGAGTTTCCCATAGACAGGATCGGCACAGTCTCCAGGGGAAAACTGCTCGCAGTCCGCACGATTAATAAAGTAGAGCATCACCGCTCTGGCTTTTGGGGGTAGCTCCATCAACTCCCGTAAATGCTTTTGGCCGCGATCGGTTACCGTATCCGGAAATAAAGCCAGCCCATTTTTCGCCCAAGTCGTATTCTTAACTTCCACATAAATCGGCGACTCTCCAGTGAGGACAAAATCTACTCGACTGCGCCGATCTTGACCATAAACGACTTCAGTTTTTAGACTTTTATAGTCTGTTAATTCTGGAAAAATGCGCTGCTCTAGAGCTAATTTAATCACTCGATTGGGTAAGCTTGTATTCACCCCCACCCAAACCGGTTCGGGGGTTGGCAATTGAATCATTTCCCAAGTGTAAGCCAACTTACGCTTAGGATGATCATGATAGGATACCTGTACCGGAGCGCCAATTTCACAAACATCAGTCATCGGCCCCGTGTTGGCACAATGGGCCGTAATTAACTCCCCCGTTTCCAACTCAATCTCCGCTAAAAATCGTTTATAGCGGCGTTTGAGGATACCCGGAAATAGAGGAGGATAGGAGTATAAAAACATTTTCCAGCTTAATTACACTTGTCTAAGGCCGCGATCGTCAAATCAATATAAGGAGAAGTAACCCCAACTAAATCCGTCAGCAGATCGGTAATAATATTTCTGGAATCTCCTTCAGCAATAAACAGATTAACTGTTTGTCTCCATTCTTCATCATGGGAGGGCAAAATCATACCATAGGAACTACAGGTCAAGGGTTCATTGGGTAAAAGACTATATTGAGTATCGCTTAACCCTTGTCTTTGGGCTTCTCCAACTAAGAGAATACCATCACTAGCAAAGGCATCAATTGTGCCGCTCATTACATCGCGAACGGCTTGTTGTCTACCTTGATTTCCAGTATAGGGAATGGGAGTAGCCAATTGATAGCGACTTTCGATAAATTTGCGCGTCAATGTGTCATCTAAAACCCCAATATCTAGACCTTCGAGAAATCCCGAAGGTTTGAATAAAATGCGCGTTTGAGGACGCATCAAAAAATGGGTTCCGGTAATGAAGAACCGGGTTGAAAACTGGGTTCCTTGGGGGGGAGTGGTGCTGATGGTATTGGGGCCACATTCTAGGTGAACTTGTCCATCTCTGACGCTGCGATAGCGACCATTGGGGGAGGATTCATTGAGGGTAGATTCAATAGTTTGGAGTTGAATGGGCCGGTCTAATTTTTGTTCTAGCTCTTGGCTAAAAGACTCCATCATTTGTAAACATAGTCCTTTCCATTCTCCGGATTCCATATAGCCAAAAGGAGCGGCATCTTTACGAATGCCGACTTTTAAGGTTCCGGTATTTCTAATCTCTGCGAGAATTTCTTGGGCTGGACTGGCTCCAGCCGTTGTTAAAAGGATACCGAAGCTGGTGGCGATCGCTGCTATTTTTTTGAACATTACCGTTGTTGATTTTTCCCAATAAGCTGACGAGTTAGATTATCTCCAAATCTTCTTTTTGTCAATTGAGCCACTCTACCGATCTTAAAAGGCGAGTCAACCGTACCAAGAATGGAGAGTTTACCGCCGATCGCCGATCGCCGATCGCCCGTTACAATAAACTCGTATTTCTATCACTGTGCAAAAAATTGACTACTCCATTACAATCGGGGTGAATATCCATATGAGGTTATCTAATCATGAGCGAAACTGATGCACCAAAAGAATCTAGCATAGTAGAAGTTAGCCCCGAAACCAAGGCCATGGTGGAAGAAGATGAGGGTCTAAAAGATGCCACAGAACAAGTTAAAAATGAAACCATGGCTCTGATTGAAGCCATTAAAACCAGGGCCCAGTCGGAAATTCACAAAGCCAGAAACTATACTCTGGAAACCTATCTCAGTTCAGTCCAGAAAGCCAAAACCAGCTTAGAAGAAGAAAATCTATTCGATCCGGAGCGCATTGAGAATTCCCTCAAAATCCTGCAAAAAGATGCTGAGAAAAATTGGGAGAGCATTCTTAAGCAAGCTCAGGAATTTGGCGATCGCCTGTCGGAAGCCGCTAAGGCAGCTTGGGAAATTTTAACGGCTCCCCGTACTGAAAAGGATGCCCAATCCAAAGATCCCGACTAAAACCTCCTAACTCAAAGCATCCGAGAGATAACCCGCCGTGGCTTCCACCACGGCGATCGCATTTTCATACATCATCCGCGTTGGCCCCAAAACCCCCACACTCCCCACGGGAACCGAACCGCGAAAATAGGAAGAAGTCACCAAAGCGCAACTTTGCATCGGTTCTAAGGGATTTTCTGAGCCGATCCAAACCTGTACCCGATTGCCCTTATTCTCCTGAGCTGGAACTTGAAAAATTAGGGGTAATAATTGAGTCGGTTCTTCTTCGAGCAAATGAATTAAAGTTTGCACCTGATGCAGTTGGGAAAACTCCGGTTGTCGCAATAACTCCGCCACTCCACTAATCCAAATATCCGTATAAACCGAGGAAGAATGGCGCTGTTTAAACTGCTTTAAAACCTGGGTAAGCTGTTCTCCATAGCGCTCAAACTCACTATCTAGCTCCGTCCAATCTAAACGTTCTAGCTCCGTTAGCAACCGTCCTTTCAGATTATGATTGAGAAAATTAGAGAGAATTTGCAATTCCCTCGATACCTGTTCTATCGTTTCGCTTCCCTCTTCTCCCGTATGGAGTAAATCAATTAAGGTCGAATGGGTTTGGTAACTATCGGTCACCAAAATCAACATGGCGCGGCCGCGATCCACTGCCACCAATTGCAAATGATGCAAGCGAGAATTCTGCGGTTGGGGCATGGTAATCAAGGTAATATAGCCACTTAAACTCGATAAAATCTGGGCGGCTGACTTAAAAAGCGATTCTAAACTCCATTGCCAATTGAGCTTTTCTTGTAGCAGGCTTTCTACCTGTTTCCCAGTCTTAACATTGGGGGTCATCAAATGGTCTACATACCAGCGATATCCAGAATCCGAGGGGACGCGGCCGGCGGAAGTATGGGGCTGATAAAGTAGCCCAGATTTATCTAAATAGCTTAAACAAGAACGAATCGTAGCCGTGCTTACAGAAAAATTATATTCTTCAACTAAAACTTTTGAACCCACGGGTTCGGCTGTGGCCACATAATGATTAACCGTTGCTTGTAAAACGCGCTGATGGCGATCGTTCAGTTTAAATTCTAAGGGCATTTGAGTTTAAATCAGAAATATTATGGATTAGATAACCCTCATCGGGGAATTTTGATCTATAAGTCATAAGATAGCAAGAATTTGTCCATCCATCCCCTACACCCTAGAGAGATAGCGTATATGCTATCATCGACTCATGTCTAGCCAACTGGTTATTGACACCAACGTTTTTGTCAGTGCCTTAATTAGTCCCACCGGAGCCAGTCGCGCTTTGCTTCGTGCCTGCTTGCAAGGAAAGTATCAGCCGCTTATAGGAACAGCATTGTTTCTGGAGTATGAGTCAATTTTAAGCAGATCGGAGGTTATGGCACGCTGTCCGCTACCCAGAACTGATGTCGAAACCCTGCTTGCCGCTTTCATGTCAGCCAGTCAGTGGGTTCAGATTTATTACTTGTGGCGGCCAAACTTGACTGATGAAGCAGACAACCATCTGATTGAATTGGCGATCGCGGGCAATGCAGAAGCAATTGTTACCCAAAATATTAGGAATTTCCAGAGAGCGGAACTTCTCTTCCCCCAAATCTCTGTCCTCACACCCGAAGAATTGATTACGGAGTAAGTCAAATATGGCAACATTAACCATTCGTTTACCTGATGATAAGCATTCTCGCCTGAAAGCAATGGCTCAGTCTCGTGGAATCAGTGTAAATAAACTCATGGAAGAACTCTCAACCCTGGCACTGGCTGAATTTGATGCTCAGACCAGATTCCAAGCTTTGGCAATGCAGGGTGATGTAGCTGGTGGCTTGGAAGTTCTCGATCGGTTAGATTCCCTGCATCAATTAAAAATTAAAAATTAAAAATTAAAAATTAAAAAGCGATTTCGCCAAAAATCTCCCCCCAGTAAAACCAGAGGGAGATTAGCCAGAAAATCAAGGATAAGAGGAAAACTTTACTTAAATCAGAGGTTGATTATTCAGCCGACGTACTGCTACCACAGAGGGTTTAGGGGGGTCATTAGGCCCTTTACCCGGCCAGTTAGAACCGATGGGCACTGTGCGCGTTTGCATAAATTCTTGACCATCAGTAGTCATCATAGAGAATTTACGGGTTTCTGATGCCATATTTTGTCGCATTCCATAGAGTTCCCCAGGATGTTGAATCGACAAAAATAGAGTTTTTTGATCGGCGGTGAAAAACGGGCCGGTGGACTCCGTTTCCATGGGAGAGAGGGCAAAGGGATAGCATTCTCCGGCATAATCCCCAGAGAGGGGAATATACCACATGGAATTATTGCCGAAAATGCCCCGCAAACTGGATTGACTGATATCGACTCGTCCGGAGGGCACAGCTTGATTATGCTTGTCAGTGGACATATCGGTAACCATCCAAAGGTTACCTTGGGCATCAAATTCTAGGTTATCGGGGTTAGAAAAACCCATTCCCCCCTCCGTTGCTTCTCCACCCATAGCCAGATTTTCCCACCGGAAGGTCATGGAGGCAGGATTATTACCCATTTCTTCCAGACGCACGATCCAGCCGTGTTCGTGGCTTTCGCCTTTGGAGTTGGAGAATATAGCCTTATGAGCGCCCCCATCTCCACCGGGACTGCCGGAAGTGAAGGTAATAAACAATGCACCATCTCCCGGACGGATCATGGTATCTTCGGGGCGAGCGGTACAGGTGGCTCCGGCAGCATTGGCGGCAAAGTGGGCATCAATGAGGATGGCTCCTTGCACTTCTTCTGGGGTATTGCCTTGGTAGAGATCGCCGAGGGTGGGGAATTTTTGCTTGAAAACGGCGATCGCCCCATCCTGTTGAATGGCTTCAAATCCCCCTTGGGTGCGATCGCCCTTCGGTAGGGGAATCATCCCCCCATGATACTCGCTCGGTAAGTCAGGATTAACCGGAGTATCAGCTTTTAGGGCGATCCAAGACCCAGTACCATCAGGATTAAACTTAGCTGCATAGAGCATTCCATCGCTCAGTAGGCGCGAGTTGGCTTTATCTTGGGGATTACGCACCAGTCCTGTACTGACAAACTTGTAGACATGCCCCCCCCGGCGATCGCATCCTGAATAAACCACCAAAGGTTTACCCGCTTCAGCGCGAATACCCACAGCCTCATGGCGGAAGCGTCCTAACCAAGTATGCTTAGTGCCATAATCATCCTTATTGCTGGGATCGACTTCCACCATCCAACCATACTTATTACCCGCCAACCCAAACGGATTTCCTTGGCCACTAAACTCTTCTCGTTTAACCGGTTTTTCCTTGGGATGCAAAGATGTACCATCTGCATAAACCCCTTCCGGGACAAAATCTTGGTAATTCTCCTCCGCACTAAAGACCGTACCCCAAGGACTGGTTCCCCCAGCACAATTATTAAATGTACCGATAATCTTATCGCCCAGAGTATCAATATAACCCATACCTTTCGTCTTCCGGAAAACCGCTACTGCGGGCCCGGTTGCTTGCAGATACTTACCGTCCTCTAAGCCAGAGATCCCCGTAATCCGGCGGTCTTGGGGCGAATACGTCCGCACCCATTGACCATCAGCATTCCGACGCAAAGAAATAACACCAATCCCTTGATCGATCAGGGTTTCTTTAAAAAAGTCATAGAATTCAGCCTTCAAAGCCTCATCTTTTAAGTCAAAGGCATTAACTCCTTCCTCTCCCGCTTTTTCTAAGGCGGGTAGCACTTTCGAGGGCAGAGCTTTACCCATCACCATCGGATAGGTTTGCTCCCAAGTGGGAACACTCACATATTCAAAATTAATCGTTAAAAAGCCCGTATCTGGCCCCGTGGGCAGAAAGGAGAGATAATCATTGTTATAGCCAAAGCGAGAATTTCCTACTTGGTCTCCCCAAGAAGCAATCACCTGATAAGTGTAGCCTTCAGGCAGCACAACATCATCAACGACTTCATAGGTATTGTAGAAAGATTTTTGTTGCTCTATCGGTAACCCTTCATAGGATAGGGGACAAGGGTATTTTACCGGTTGGAACTTTAAACCTAAGGCTTTAGGAGAGGAAACTGCCGTAGCTGAACTTCCGGTTACAGAAGCAGAGCCTCCCTGTTGCCCCAAGGAACCACAGGCCACAGTAGTCGCGGTTGCTCCCAGGAATAATAAAAATTGTCTGCGTTGGAGTGTCATCGTTAGCCAGTTTAGCGATCGGATTTTGCCACTCTGACTGTATCAGTCTTCGATTAAGCTTTGATTATCGAAAAAATAATTCGTAATTAATAATTCATTAATAGTTAACCCCCAAAAAAGAGATAAGGTGGGCAGCGCTCACCTTATCTCTACTTGTTTTGAAAGGATCTTCATTTAGCCTAGAATAATGACCTAATTGTTGACTAAAACGGGAACTTCTGGCTCCTTCTTCGCCCGTTTGAGTAGATCTTTTTCGCTAGGAATTCTTAATTTAGAGGCTAACTTGAGAGACTCTAGCAATTTAATAAATCTATAGGTGGGATCGGGCAGATAAACCACCTCATTCTCCCGCAGCATAATCCCATGGCGACTTGAAGAGGGAAAGGCATGATGAAGATTATGCCAGCCTTCTCCTAATGTGAGAAAGGCAACCCAACCATTATGGCGACTAAAATCATCGGTTTCAAAGTATTCAGATCCGCTAATATGACACAATGAATTAACGGTTTGGACTCCATGAAATAACAAAGTGGTACTGAGGAAAAATGCGCCTAAGTATTCTAAACCACCCATGAAATAAGAGAGAACTCCAAGGGCAACTAGAGGCAGAAAATGTAAGCGATCGAGTATCCTTAAGGGGAGATTATTTTCCACATCACTCGGCAGTTTAGCGGGAAAGAAATTTTTCGAGAGTAACCATCCCCCTTGAGACCAATAAAATCCGCGTATTCCCTGATAGGGTTCATACGGAGAATGCGGATCACCCGCGTGATCCGCATACTGATGATGGCAAAGATGGTGAGCTTTCCACCAACTCGGGCCCATCTGTCCGGCCGATGCACCGACAATACATCCTAGCCAGAGAATAAAATCATTGGTTTGATAGCTTTTGTGAGTAAGCAGTCGATGGTAGATCCCTGTGGTAGCCAGCATTCGGATTAAATATAAAAAAATAATCCAGGCGATCGCACCCCATGATAAGCCAGTGAGTAAAAGCATTAACGATCCCACATGGCTGACGATAATCAGTATGGGCCCGATAACATAAGAAATCTTCGTAAGCAGGGAGTAATTCGGCATTGTGTTGTTGTAGTATCCTTTATTTAACTCCTGACCAAACCTAACGATATCACACCCTTCTCAACTGCGCTCGATCAACCCTGCTCGATCGTCCAACAAGATATAACAGTATTAGGAGCCATCTCTGGCAATTTGAAGTCTAGAGACTCGGACTCATTTTCTAGAGATATATTTGGGAGAATCATTCAATTACCATGTCTAAAACTTTTTCTATAGTCTTAATGCATCTGAGCTGCTATGCCGCCCTTTTAACAGGGATTTTCCCTTTCAGCCCAGCCTCAGTTGCTCAACTGCCCACAGACCCGAATTTTGAACCTCCCCCTGGAGCAGGTAGACCCAATGAAACTGTAGGGGGAGCCAGTCGCCTCTTAGAAGAGGCGATCGAAATTGACTTTGAACCCCCTCCCGGTCAAGGGGCCCCCCGTGAAACCGTAGGTGGAGCCAGCCGAGGCCCCAAGTGTTTACCCGAAGAAATGCCAGTTACCGTATTAGTACCGAAAACAATTCAAGGGATTAAGTATGGTTTAACGGTCGATCCTTCCCCGGACTTTTTTGTTTATATCCCGGACACAGTAGCCACTCAAATCGAATTTATTGTGACGGATAATCAGCCTTATCCCAATGGGCAAATTATTGATGAGCGGGTGATCGATATTCCTAAAAAACCAGCAATTGTCAGAATCACCTTGGAAGGCAATTTAGAAGATGACCAATATTATGAATGGGCGATTTACTTAAAATGCCCCCAGACGAATCCGGGCAGTGAACCCTCATTTGCTTTACCCTCTTCGGGTTGGATCAAAAAAATTAGTCTAGATGAAAACCTGCTGCAAAAAGTAGATCATTCTTCAGTCCTCGATCGGATCGCCTCTTATGCTAAACAAGGGATTTGGTTTGACACCTTAAGTCTGTTGTATGAAGAACTCAAAAAATATCCAGACAATGAGAAATTACTGGAAACTTGGCAGCTATTTTTGCAAACCCAAATGACAGATATTGACCCCCTAGTTATAGATACTCCAGTGATTGAGTGTTGTGAGGATTAGTCCTGTCTTTGTCGGGCGGTTTATGTGGAAAAAAATACAACAAAATATAGAGGAGTGGAAGGGGGTTATTCTCATTGCTCCAACTATTGCTTTATCCGTAATTATCTTGCGAATGATGGGAGGATTGCAACTGTTAGAATGGGCAGCATTGGATTGTTTTTTTCGCTGGCGACCCCTAGAACCAGTGGATGAAAGAATTGTGGTTGTTGGGATTACGGAATCAGATATTCAGCAAATGAAAAAATGGCCGTTATCCGATCGGGTGTTGACTGAATTACTGCAAAAAATAAAGGCTCAAAATCCTAGGGTCATTGGTTTGGATATCTATAGAGATTTGCCTGTAGAACCGGGTTATCAGCAGTTTGTAGAGTTAGCGAAAAATACGCCTAACTTAATTGGAATCGCTAAAGTGGAGGGCGATCGCCTGGGCGAGTCTGTGTCTTCTTCACCCATTTTAGGGCAACTGAACCAGGTGGCAGCAGCCGATTTAATTCTGGATGGGGATGGCAAAATTAGGCGGATGTTGTTGTCGGTTCGCGACAGTGAAGGAAAAACGTTTTTTGGCTTGGGTACAAGGTTGGCATTAGATTATCTAAAACAAGAAGGCATTGCATTAGAGGTTCTCGATCCACCGAAAAGTAAGGTGGGTTTGGGAAAAGCGGTTTTTATGCCTCTGCAAAACCATGATGGGGGTTATGTGAATGCCGATACGGGCGGCTATCAGATCATGTTAAATTTTCGCAGTCGATTTTGTGGAGATTCCCAGCAGAATTGCCAATTATTTGAAACCGTAACATTAAGTGATGTGCTAAACGATCGCCTGCCGCCCGATCTAATGCGCGATCGCATTGTCCTCATTGGTGGCAAAGCCGCCAGCCTCAATGACCGCTTTATTACTCCCTTTGGCTATAGTTTCCAGCAAGGGGGTATTCGTTCAGGGGTTGAAGTCCATGCTGATCTCGCCAGTCATATCATCAGTGCCGCCTTAGATGGCCGTCCCCAAATCCAGTTTTGGTCGGAATTTGAAGAAAGCCTTTGGATTGGATTTTGGTCAATGTGGGGGGCTATTTTAGGCTGGATCTTCTTGCGTATCCGTTGGAAACTGATCGGGGTATTTTTCTGTGGCATGAGCTTAATCATCATTACCTATGGAGCCTTTTTACTGGGGTGGTGGTTACCGGTGGTTCCTCCCCTGGTGAGTCTCTTCGGAGCCGCCATTTCAATTACAGCCTATATCGGCCTTTTGGAGCGCAATAACCGGAAAACGATTATGCAATTGTTTGAACGCCATGTGACCCCCAAAATTGCCCAAGCAGTTTGGAGAGACCGCCACCAATTGCTGAATGAGGGGAAGCTCACTGGCCGCAAACTAACGGCCACAGTTTTATTTACCGACTTGCAAGGTTTTACCACTATTAGTGAAAGTATAGATCCCGAAACCCTGATGGTTTGGTTAAATCAGTATATGAATGCCATGGTCAATATTGTCTTAAGCCATGATGGAGTGGTGGATAAGTTTATTGGGGATGCGGTGATGGCAGTTTTTGGGGTTCCTATTCCGAGTACGACGACCGAGGCGATCGCCCAAGATGCCCAATTAGCGGTACAGTGTGCTGTAGAAATGGGGAAAAAACTGCGATCGCTCAATCGGGGTTGGAAGGCCTCTGGACTGCCAACTGTAGCCATGCGCGTCGGTATTGCTACCGGGGAAGTGGTGGCCGGTTCTCTGGGGTCTAACCAACGGATGAACTATACCACCATTGGCGATAGCGTTAATGTGGCTGCCCGCCTGGAAAGTTATGATAAAACCTTAGATGGCGGTCTCTGTCGGATTCTAATTAGTGAAGAAACTTATGAAAATATCAAGGAGAAATTCCCGACCCAAGCGATCGGATCGGTCTCCCTTAAAGGTCGCACTGCACCCGTTAAAATTTATCAAGTAATCAGTCATCAGTAATCGGGAATAGGAAAACCGACACCCAAACCCTTGTCCTATCACTAAACATTGTAAACCTTAATTTTCATCCTTGATTATGCCTTTATTGTCTAGAAAATTCTTCCTTCGACTCCGTTCAGGAAACCTTTTATTTCTCCTGTCGATTTCCCTTCTCGCTCTCTTTCTCAACTTCACCGCACCCTCTGCCCTAGCCCTCCAAGTCCCTCAACCGGGAGCCAACAACTTTGTTACCCGTGCCGTCAATCAAGTGGGGCCGGCAGTCGTGCGGATCGATACCGAGCGTACCATTGTCCATAATGTAGACCCCTTTATGACTGACCCCTTCTTTCAACGGTTTTTTGGTCAAGAATTTTTTGATACCATGCCCCGCGAAGAATTGCAACGAGGACAAGGGTCAGGATTTATTATCGATGCCAATGGGATTGTCCTCACTAATGCCCATGTGGTCAGTGGTGCAGACCGGGTACAAGTGACGCTCAAGGATGGCCGCTCCTTTGAAGGCAAGGTTTTAGGTACAGATCGGGTCACGGACTTAGCGGTAGTAGAAATTGATGACCCCCAAGAACAATTACCGGTGGCCCCCTTGGGAGATTCCGATCGCCTACAAGTGGGAGATTGGGCGATCGCCGTAGGCAACCCCCTAGGCTTAGATAACACCGTCACCCTCGGTATTATCAGCACCCTCAATCGCCCCTCCTCAGAAGTCGGCATTCCCGACAAACGAGTAGACTTTATCCAAACCGATGCCGCCATTAACCCCGGAAATTCCGGCGGCCCCCTACTCAATGATCAAGGCGAAGTCATCGGTATTAACACCGCCATTCGTGCTAACGCCATGGGCATTGGATTTGCCATTCCCATCAATAAAGCCAAAGCCATTCAAGGACAACTCGCCAAAGGGGAAAAAGTCGCCCATCCTTACATTGGCGTACAAATTGTCAACCTCACCCCCGAATTAGCCCAGGAAAATAATCGCGACCCCAACGCTCCCTTACTCTTGCCCGAAATTGAAGGAGTTTTAGTCATGAAAGTGATTCCCAATACCCCAGCCTCTGAAGCCGGTTTACGTCGCGGCGATGTCATCATTGCTATTGATAATCAACCGATTAAAACGGCTGATGAATTACAGCGCAAAGTCGATCAAAGTAGTTTAGGTACATCTCTATCGATTCAAGTGCAACGGGGCAATCAAACCCGACAGTTTCGGGTGAAAACGGCCCAGTTAGATGAGGTGATGGAGAATTAGTAAGCAATGTCTTCTCCCTTTCATGTCTGCTTGCGAAAAATCCCTATCCCACAGGAAGTGAATATCATTCTACTGCTGATGGAAGGCTGGTTTACAGATATATCGACAAGTATATTTTGAGCGTTGAATTTATTAGAAGATAATCGATAGTTCGATATCCACCGTAGGGGCAGGTTCACCCAGGTTTAGGAATCCCCACCATTCAATTAGTGAACCTGCCCCATCCCCCTTTGCATCGTGGTGGGGAGAGGGTTGAGGGAAATAGTTAAACCCCCCGACTAATCCCTATTGAGATTAGTAAAGTTCCAAGCAGTGAACAGCAGGATTTCCTAAAAGTTCTTCAATGGCTTCTTGCCCAGAGCGAAGAAGAGTTTCAACCTGTTGAGTGGGTGCATTTCCACATCTTAGCCATACCACTTTTGGTGGAAAACCATAGAGTCGGCTTTTTTCCGCAAAATCTGCATCTTGAGTCACAATGCAGAAATCATTTAGCTTGGCAAACTCCCAAATCTCTGTATCTGTTTTCTCTGCTAACCCATGAAATTGTACATGACTAGCATCGGCAAAAATGTCAGCCAAGCAAGGGATCAATTTTCGACTCAAGTTTTGATCGAGAAGTAGTTTCAAGCAACACTCACCGCAGCAACTAAACGATGTTCGCGATCGGCGGCAAACTCTAAACAAGCTCTAATATCTGCCTCTGTCAGTTCTGGAAAATCATCAATAATTTCAGCAATAGACATGCCAGCAGCAAGCCAACCAAGAACATCGTAAACTGTAATTCGCATCCGACGAATGCAGGGTTTGCCCCCACGTTTATCTGGCTCAATGGTAATGATGTCGCGATAGGTCATAATACAAAGAGGATTGTTACACCTATGATTTTAGCCTAAAGCACTTCGCTCTGTATGAGTTTTATCATTTTCTTACCCGATAGATTTGCTCTAGTTTAGCAAATCCGGCGATCGCCAGATTTACTGGATCAACGATCGCCAATAGTGCCCCCATTACTGCACGAAGCACTGTATCCTAATGATCGGAATCGCCCCTAACCCTGAAACCAATCCCATGGATCGCGATATTGAAGCATCCCTCAAAAAAGCTGGAGTCCAATTTATCCGCGTTCTCTGGTGCGATAATGGCAATCTGATCCGAGCCAAAGCCATTCACAGGGGCATGTTATCCGATTACCGAGAGCAAGGGGTAGGCTTGGCCATGGCTCAACAAGGGATGCCCGCCATTGGCAGTACCCCAGCCTCTGGGAGTGGGTTGGGGCCCGTAGGAGAGGTGCAACTGATTCCGGATTGGTCTACACTCATGGCTCTGCCCTATACCCCCAGTCATGCGCGAGTGATGGGGAATATGGTTAAACAGGGCGAACCTTGGCCCCTCTGCCCTCGCCGGTTTTTACGGGATATGGCCGCTGATGCCAAACTGGAAGGATTGGAAATTATTGCTGCCTTTGAAAATGAATTTTATTTACTAGAGCGTTCTGCCCATGGAGAAATTATTCCCACTGACCAAGCACCCTATGCTTCCACCTATGCCATGGATATTCAGCAACAGATTATTGATGATATTGCCACGGCATTAAATGAGCAAGGGGTATTAGTGGAGCAGTATTATCCAGAGTCGGGGCCGGGACAGCATGAAATTTCCGTGTTGTATACTCAGGCTTTAGCAGCCGCTGACCAGCAGGTGGTGTTTCGGGAAACAGTAAAGGCGATCGCCCACTATCATCATCGTATTGCCTCTTTTTTACCCAAAATTTTCCCCGATCAAGCCGGAAGCGGCGCTCATCTCCATCTCAGTTTATGGCATAAAGGCGAAAATTTACTCCCCAACCCCTCCGGACTCTTGGGATTATCCAATCGCGGCCGCTGGTTTATTGGCGGTATCCTCCATCACCATCGCGCCCTCATGGCCCTCACCAACCCCATCCCCAACTCCTATCGCCGTCTCCAACCCCATGCCTGGAGCGGAGCCTTTTCCTGTTGGGGATTAGACAACAAAGAAGCCGCCATCCGCGTCATCAGTAACCCAGAAGGCAAAGGTTCGAGCCATTTTGAGCTTAAAACCATCGATGCCGCCGCCAACCCCTATTTAGCCCTAGGAGCCGTCATTGCCGCCGGTTTAGATGGAGTCCGCAACCAAATCGAACCCCCCCAACCCGTCGATTGCGATCCCGGCACATTACCGGAAGACGAGCGCCAACATCGGGGCATTCAGTGGCTACCAGAAACCCTTCTAGAAACCATAACTGCTTTGCGCGAAAATCAAGTCTTACTCAGAGCCTTGAGTCCGCCCCTAGCCCAAGCCTATCTAGCCGTGCGCCAAGCGGAATGGGAAATCATGAAAGATTGGGATTTGTCTACTGAAGTAAAGATGTTGTTAGAGCGATATTGAAGAGATTGAGAGTTATAGCTAGTCTAAATGAGTTGTGCAATGGGAAATGCCCTCTCCCTTTCATGTCCGCTTGCGGAAAATCCCTCTCCCACGGGATTCTTGACTTTCCCCCTTCTCCCTTCGACTTCGCTCAGGGCAGCGCCTGTGGGAGAAGGGGGTAGGGGGATGAGGGCCACCTTAAAGCTCTAAACCCAATCTTCATCTTCCGAGAGGTTAGCGCTCCGATCATCCCAGTCCGTTGTTTCAGGTTGAGGGGCAGGAGGAGGGGATGGGGGCGGGCTGCCATAGGGAGGAATAATCACGCGGTAGTCAGCATCATAAACTGTATCCTTAACTGTATCCTTAACTGTATCCTTGGGTTTTTCCGTCGGACGCTCTGAGGGTTGGGGACGACTGCGATAAATATTCTGGTTTTGTTGCTCTCCATTACCCCAACTGACGGAATTAGGGCGCTCTTCTTGCCATTCTGCTGGAGCTTTAGAGGCTTGTTCCCTCTCTTCTGAATTCATCGGGCGCTTCGATTTAGAAAAGAAAGTCTTACCTGGAGAGACTTTATCTTTGGGGGTTGAGTCAGGTTCTGGATCATTGATATCGTCTCTGACTGAATGCGATCCTTGTAAAATTAGGGTAATCAGGCGAGAGCTGATCAATCCCAAGGTGAAAGCAATAAAGAGCCAGATACCGAGGGGTAGAGAGGGCGATCGCCCTCCCAAAAACACCACGGACATTAACGGAGTCAAATTTTGCGCCACAACTAGAAGGCTGACCCCTAGAACTCCCAATAGCACTGTTTTTTGATTCATCTGTTTATTCTATCTAACCCACCCTGCCAACGGTTGAGAGGAACGCAATCAATGGCAAATTGATCTAAGGCTCTAGCCACGACAAAATCCACTAAGTCCTCAATGGTTTGAGGTTGATGATACCATGCAGGAATGGCGGGAACAATTTTGACACCGGCTTGGGCTAAGGTGGTTAAATTTTGCAGGTGGATCAAGCTAAAAGGGGTTTCTCTGGGAACGACGACCAGTTTACGCCCTTCTTTAATTTGCACATCGGCTGCTCTCTCTAGCAAATCTGAACTTAGGCCTACCGCTAGTTTAGCAACAGTGGACATACTACAGGGCATCACTAGCATACCCTGAGTTCGGAAGGAACCACTGGCGATCGCCGCACCGACATTTTGCCAACCATGACAGGTTAACTGTCCCTTGTCCATTTCTCCCGCTTGTTCTCGCCAAAATTGGCTTTGTTTTTCGGGGTCTCCAGGCATAGTAATCTGCTGTTCCGCTTGCCACACTTGATAAGTGGCTTTAGAGGCCACTAACTCAATCGGATATTCTGCCGCTAACAGATACTTAAGGGCGCGAACGGCATAGATGAGACCAGAAGCTCCAGAAACCCCTAGGATTAAGGGAGTGGGGGAATGGGGGGATGGGAGAATGGGGGACACGGGGATGGGGGACACGGGGAGTGGGGGGATGGAGGGATGGGGAGGTTAAGACCCCATTACCGATTACCGATTACCGATTACCGATAACCGATTCCCTAGCTATAGTAATCCTCTTCTTCTTCTTCTTCCTCGTCGAAGGTATCGGGACTATAGCTACCGCCACTAATGGCTACTAAGTCAATTTGCTGACGATAGTAGTCTACACTCTTGACTTGAACTTCCACGCGATCGCCTAATCGATAGTGATTGCGATTTTTACGTCCAATCAGCATCTGTTGACGGCCGCGATATTCATACCAGTCATCTTTCAGGGAGCTAACATGCACCAAACCTTCAACCAGGACATCTTCGAGTTCCACAAAAAATCCATAGGATTGAACCCCAGTAATCACCCCATGGAAAATTTCCCCGGTGTGGGATTTCATAAACTCGGCTTTTTGCAGCCCATCTAGGTCATCGATGGCTTCTTGGGCAATCCGTTCAGTTTCGCTTAAATGGGCGACAATATTGCTAAATTGCTCTTCTAACTCAGCTTGCGTATCGGGGGGCAGCACATTCCAGTTAATTTTGCCATGACAGGTACTGCTGGTTAAGTCTACTCCTTCTTTAGCACGGGCCGTGCGGCGATCGCGACCTTGAGTAAACACTTCATGCAGAACCCGATGAATCAACAGGTCTGAATAGCGATGTAAAGGTGCTGTAAAATGGGTATAACCTTCATCGAGGGCTAAACCAAAATGAGGTTTAGGGGTAATACTATAGAAAGCCGGTTTGAGGGCCCCTAGCAACAAATAAGTCAGAACTTTCTGCGCTGACGTGCCATCAAACTGGCGAGTAAAGTTCTGATAATCTTGGGGTTTAATATCCTCCTCATCTTCGAGTTCCAAAGTAATCCCTAAATTCGCCGCCAGTTTCACCAGTTCCTGGACTTCTTCCCCATGGGGCGCTTGATGAACTCGATAAAGGGCAGGTACTTGTAGTTCTCTCAGGTGTTTGGCTACCAGTTGATTGGCTAAAATCATCAGTTCCGTCACCATTCCTCTAGCCGGTAAGGAGAAGGGAACCACCAGAGCGCCTAAAGAGCCTTCATCATCATAGTAGTATTTTTGATCGGGTAAATTCAGCTCAAAAGACCCCCGCCCTAGACGATGTTGACGCAGACTTTGAGTTACGCTGTAGAGTTGTTTGACCGTTTCTCCCAGCACTGCGGGTAGGTCTTCGATCGCCTCTTCGGCCACCAGTAGGGCTTGAGTTTGTTGATAATTCAGATGATGATCGACGCAAATTATTGTTGGCTCAATTGTATATTCTTCTACATTACATTGCCGATCTAGACGAATCAATACGGAGAGACTATAGCGATCCTCCCCTTTAATCAGGGCGCAATGCTGGGTCACTTCTGGAGGCAGCATCGGTAGCACTTTTTGCCCCAAATACACGGATACACCCCGTTTGGCTGCGGCTTGATCGATGGCAGAGTTGGGGGAAATCAGATCAGCCACATCAGCAATATGAATGCCTAAGCGCCACTTATCCCCTTCTAAGCGTTCTAGACTGATGGCATCATCAAAGGTATCGGCATGATGGGCATATTCCCCTGGTTTAATCGTGAAGGTGAGGATAGAGCGCAGGTCTTGACGATTTTCAGATCTGCCTATTCCTTGGGGTTGTAAGCGGGCTGCTTCTTGGAGAACCGCAGGCATAAAGACATTGGGGAGGTCATGTTTACAGCGCACAATTTCCGTATCTGCGGCTTCTTCAGCGTTGAGTCCCAGCACTTGGGTGACTTCGCCAATGGGGGGATAGGGGCCAAGGGGATAGCGCTGAATGGCGACATGCACCAGATGCTCGATCGCCGATTCTAGGGTCTCATTTTTCGGCAAGCTCAATTCAAACAGCAGCCGGTCATCCAGGGGAACGGCTTTATACTCCCCCTCCTGCCATTTGATCCGAGCCAGCACTGAGCTAATCGCCCGGTCAACGATCAGGTAAACTTCTCCTTCTGGAGAGCGTCGTCTAGAACCTTCTTTGAGGACGCGCACTAAGACGCGATCGCCATTCCAAGCCGTGGATAGGTTGCTTTCTCGGATATAAATATCCTCAGCTTCTTCATCATCTTGAATGGCAAAGCAAAATCCTTTGCTAGAACAGCGCAGTTTTCCTTCTACCAGTCCATTTTCTGGGGCCCGGCGATACCGTCCTCGGTCTTTGATCAGTATCCCCATTTTCTCTAGGGCATCCAGAGCGATTTGGAGTTGACGTAGACTGATCTCACTGGTCAATCCTAGTTTTTTTTCTAGGACTTTGGGCGCGATCAATTTATCATCAGTGAAATTGGAGAGCAAATTGGCGATCGTGAATTCCATGTAGCGATACGTCCTTGGGTTGTCTGTGTCTTTACAGCCAGTTGGCTATCTGGATAGGGCGAGGCGGTTCATGGCGGTTGAACCAGCCTGAAGCTAAAGTCTGGATTAGATCGGGTCTAAGGGGGACGATCTTAATCCAAGGGATTGCCTTTAGGGTAGGCTGTTGCTTAACAAGAGTCTGAATCTGTACAGAAGCAAACCCCGTATTGAAACGATTCAGCCATCATCTAAGGGCAACCCAATCGGGAATCAGGTGGATCTGCCTAGGGTCTTTTGCTCGGACTTACCCGCACCAACGGAGATGATTAGTTGCGGCTAATGGTCTTTACTAAGACCTCTAGGGAGGAGAGCATCGTAGGAGCTTCTCTTTGGGAATATGGCTCAGGTTAGGGGAAACCGGAAAGAGTAGACCCGGAGCGCGTCCCTTAACTGGCTGCCACCTGCTAACGTTGGGCAAATTGCTGGTCAATTGATCCGAGGATTAAATTGACTATTTTTGAGTTTATCATTAATTGGGATCGAATTGACGATTAATGGCGCTCACCTGTAACAATATAAGCCACGCGCTGGCCAATATTGGTAGCGTGATCCGCCATGCGCTCTAAATGACGAATGACTAAAACGAGCAATAAAATGGGTTCAATTTCCCCTTGAATATTGCGTTGATTGGCTAATTTTTGGTACAGGTGTTCATAGTCTGCATCCACTAAATCGTCTTTGACTTTAATTTCTAATCCGCCCTCAGCATCAAGATTAGATAGGACGACTAAACTCATGGCTAACATGGATTGACAGCGATCGTACATCAGTTGCACGTCCCCAATCATGGGGTGAGGAGGATAGGCAAAGAGCTTAATGGCAATCTCTCCTAAATCTTTGGCATAGTCCCCAATACGCTCTAGATCTCGGACTAACTGCATCATTGAACTCAGGAGCCTTAAATCTTGGGTGACTGGGGACTGAAGAGCAATGGTAGTCACACAGTCGAGTTCTATTTGCCGATACAGTTGATCGATGCGCTTGTCTTGGGGTTTAATCTGATTGGCCGCTTCTAGATCTTGTTCAAATAGGGCTTGACGCGCTAGACAGCAAGAATTTTCTACTAAAGCGCCCATACGCAGAACATCCCGCTGCAAGCTCCGCAACTGACGTTGAAAATAGGTTCTTGTTAGACTTGAGGTTGATGTTGGGATATCCACCAGCTATCCTCTCCCAACTAATGCTGAATGATTGCGCTTGAATTCCATCAGTATAGCGATTTGCTTTGAGAACGGCCGGATTTAATTGAAGCTTAACCCAATTCCTGAGTTCCCCATTACCGATTGCGCTTTGTGAAGGAAAATATTACGGTATGTAACAAACCTATTCCCCTAGGGGGCAATTTGAGCAACAGTGTTGAACAAACCTATTGTTTAAGCGGAGTTTTTAATTATGGCTTTATCTGATACCCAAGTATTTGTGGCTCTAGTCCTGGCTCTGATTCCAGGGATCTTGGCTTTCCGCCTGTCTACCGAACTGTATAAGTAAGGTTGCAGTCGGCTTTAATCGAGAAGCTCTTGAGTATTCTGGGGGGAATAGGGGAAAAACTTTTGAGAATAGGCGGTTAGGGTTAGCTCGAAGGTGTATTATCAGGGCATAAATTGTGTTGCGCTGTAATCATCTAAAACGCCCATGCTTGCTAGTGAGCCAACCCCCCAGAGAAACCCTCATAGAATTAAACCCGACGATCCTCGTCGAATTCGCAACCAGCGCCAGCGAGTGCGTCGTCACGCACCTCCCTTAGCTGGGGCGATCGCCTGGGAAACCCTGATGAAGTTAAGTGTACATCTGGTTTTGTCCACCGTAGGGATGGGGGCTGTGATGCGTCTGATTCCCTATTATCAGTCGATTGAAGAAAAGTTAGAAATTGTCGATATCCAGGTGGAACAAACTCAAGATCGTCTCACGCAGTTACAACAGGATTTTGACCGATCGTTTGATCCAGAGCAAGCCAAACAGGTGATGGCAGAACAAAGTCACCGCATCGATCCCCAAAGGCGTTCTGTGGTTTGGAAAAAGGAAGCTGTACATGACTAAGAAATTCTAAAGTAGCTTTATCCTTGCAGGGGTTGATAAACAGAGTTGATCTTGCCAATGGATAACCCGTTGATATTGCCGTTGTTCGGCTCCGGAGAGATGGGGTGAATTTTGGAAGTGGTCGATCGCTCTTTGGTAGTCGGCGATCGCCCAATTCCAATCTCCCATTAGATGGTAGGTGCGTCCCCGTTCGGCGTAAATATAGCCTTCTAAACGACCCATCCGCAGGGCAAAATCGAGGTTATCTAAGGCGAGTTCATAAATCTGAAGTTGACGGAAGGTGATACCTCGGTTAATCCAGGCTTGAATTTTTAAGGGATTTAAATCTAAGGTTTGATCGTAATCGAGTAGAGCAGCGTAGAGATCCCCCAGAAGGGCATAGGCATTAGCGCGATTGTTGTAGGCTTGATCGAGTTGGGGATTGAGTTCAATGGCTTGATTATAGTCGGCGATCGCCAGTTCCACCTCTCCCTCGTGAAAATAGGCATAGCCCCGATTGTTATAATGATCGGCACAAGTCGGATCGGATTCAATCAGATGAGTTAGGAGATCGATAGCCCCTAGATAGTCTCCTTGTTGTAAATGACTTTTAGCTTGGCAGATCAATTGCCGCTCAATGGGGATGATATTCTCTTGGGCTGTAGGTTGTCCGGGATATAAACCTGTGCAAGAATCAACACTAGAATGAGAAAGATGGATGGCCATGAACTGTACCTCAATGACAGACGGTGCTTGATGTTTGATACCTTCACTGTAAGGGGAAAATCCTCACGGAAAGAGCATGAATGTACCAGTTACTCAGGTGGCTGATGGTAAGATGCAACATATGGAATAGGGCGGAGCGCTAAACTCTCCCTTTCTCCTCGTTAAGTTGATATCCGATCCATTGGTTTATATCCCTCACCCTTATGACTGTTAAACAAACCTATCCCCAAGCCCCCGATGTATCCGGGGAAGATTATTTAGTGGTTGGCTTGGCCACTTGCTTTATTAAGGAAGATGGAGAGGTCTATCCGGTAAAAGTGATAGAACCGATCCCTTCAGCCGCTCTGGAAGCTCTGCTCAAGGGTATTCCCACTTCCTATGAAATGGCTTTGGGAACTACATTAGGCGCGATCTTAGTTGAGGAGACCCCCCAAAAACCGAGGGAGTTCCCGGAGAATGCCCAGTTCTGTGATGAGTTTGGGGAACGGGCGATCGCCGCAGTGCGGAGCTATAAGGTTCCTAGCCATGAAAAGGCAAGAACGGAAATTCCCCTGGGTACTTGTCGTCAGGATTTCAATTTTTCCACGGAGCGCAAACGAGTTTTAAATATGACGAATGTGGTTCGCACAGAAGATAATGTAAAACAACACGAATATACCCATAAGGTGCTTTAAGGTAATGATTAAACTCTATGGTGGCCCCCGCACTCGCGGCACTTTGGTTCAGTGGTATTTGGAGGAATTGGGTGTTCCCTATGAATTAATTGTAGTGGATATCCAAGGACAAGCCCATAAGAAACCGGAATATTTAGCCATTCATCCCATGGGAAAAGTTCCTGCTCTGGTTGATGGAGACTTTACGGTTTGGGAATCTGGGGCGATTTTAATGTATTTGGCTCTCCAGTATGGTAATGCTCAGGGATCGGTACAAGAGATTGCCCAGATGAATCAGTGGGTGATCTTTGCTAATGCTAGTTTAGGCCCTGGGGTATTTATTGAAGCTTCTCGCGATCGCGCCTTAGCGGATTTTATGCCTCCCCTGAATCAACGTCTCCAAGAACAGTCCTTTCTACTCGGCGATCGCTTTACTGTGGCTGATGTGGCTGTGGGAGCCTTCTTATTCTACATGCCGGTGATGCTCCAACTTGATTTAAGCGAGTATCCCGCCATTACCGACTATATTCAGCGCTTGTCCCAACGTCCCGCTTTCCAAAATACCCTCGGCAAACGCTAGATTCATAAAAATGAGACAGGCTTTAAGCCTGTCTCCTGTAAAATAAATGCTTCTAATGTTACATTTATCTTAAGATCTATTTAAACCCAACTGCCGCTTGCCAAACAAAGGCCAGCAGTAGGAAAAAGATAGGAATTACAGGCAAAACATCGATTAGTGGCCCAAACGCTGAATAGGCTTCAGGTAATTTTGCCAACAGCAGTGCTGCTTCCATAAGTGTGTTTTCCTCTCCAACAGTACGGGGCATGGTTTTCAGAATTGAAAAAAATATTAACATATAGTGCTGCACCAGGGAATAGGGCACAACCGAAATACTCAGAGATGGGCAAGGAAGAAAAAAGCGACTCCCATTTATTTTGAGACAGCCCAAGATCGGACTTTCCCTAGACTCACTGGAGTGCGATCGCTTACATCAATCGTAAACCGAAACACTCGTTTAGCCCGATCGCTATTTTCCGGGTCAAAAAACTTAAATTTCACATCCCAACATTGGCTACCATAGCGACAGAAAGGGCTTTTTTCCACATCGATCCGATCTAATTCCATTCCGAGAGCGATCGCCTCTGAAAACGTTTGCACCGCTTGAAACGCATTAGTCGCCGCAAAATTTAGAGCGCGATCGCGTGCCAGTTGTCCTAAATTTCGGAACTCATAATAAACCCGATTCAGAAAACTAGACAACAAACGACGCAGCCTCACTTCATCATCTTCAGTCCCTTCCCGACTCACCGCTTGCAAGGCAGACTCAACTAAACTATTCACATTCCAACCATACATTCCCCTAGGGCTGTTCACCTTAATCACAGGAATCACTTGCCCCGAAAACAACCTCACCCTGTCATCTGTTAACACACCCGGAATACTCACCCGTTCAATATAATCCTCATCCCCCTCCGGCAAGACTTGACCCGCCAGCATATATTGCATCCTTTCATAAACATCAGCAGCAAATGCCCCCACTGGTTTAATCCCATAGATAGGAGTTTCCTCTAAATTCAACGTCCAAATCAAAGATTGACTCTCTGACAAATTCCCCTGCAAATAATCCACCATTTGCCGCACATCATAGGGATTTGCCGGAACCTGAGCATTACCCACCGTAACCCCAGGCATGAACTGCTTAAACGTATCCCGACGGGCTTCTGTGCCCAAATCATAGCCCAGAGTTCCCAGAGCATAAACCAACTGAGAGCGTTGACTAGCCGCGATAGAATTAGCCGCTATCTGTGCCCTATTCCATGAACCAGCAGAGATAGAATCACGATCAACCTGAGTCGTCATCTTTTCAGCGAATAAAGATTCCCCAGTTAATAACTCATAAGCTCCCGCAATATTAATTTTTCCCCCTAAACACCGTTCCTGCTCCTCTATTTCATCCCCATCACAAGGAATCGCACTATTCAATAATGCCGCTCTCACTGCCTCCCCATCAGGAACAGCCCCCCGTTGCAATTGCACACTCATTAACAGAGCTGCTACTCCTGTCACAATAGGCGCAGCACAGCTCGTGCCTTGTTTATGAATCGGTTCATCTGTTCCTGGTTGTGCCCCCAAGATATTCTCTCCCGGTGCAAGAATTCCTTGGCGACTATATTTTCCACCAAAATTACTAAACTTAAACGGCTCTCCCGTATCCTTCATCGCACCCACAGCGAGAACATCGTCCAACACTGCTGGTATACACCAACATTCCCCTTTATCATTACCCCCAGGAGCAATAATGAGGATATTATGCTCTTGGGCTTGGCGGATTGCTTTATCAATAAACTCATGGGCAAGTCCACTTTGTGTGGGGTGACAAACCGCGCAGTGGATAAGGTTTACGCCCTGTTCAATCGCGGTACTAATGGCACGAGATAAATTTAGGGGATTCACTGCATCCTCACCCCTGTAGGCGATCGGAATATTAATCACTGTAGCATTAGGTGCAATTCCTTCTACGGGTGAATTGGGTTGTCCGCAAATTGTGCTAATAATATGATTGGCATGGAAACGTAAATGGAGACTCCCCCTAATATTTTCATCCGGAATCTCCAGCTCCATCATTTCCTTTTTTTCTTCGTCACTCTTACCACTCCCTTCAATGTCTAGAAAAATCTGTAAATATTGCGAATCGATTTCAATATTTTCTGCCCAATACGATTCGATTCTCCTTAAATTAGCGCCTTGAAAACAAGACCGTTCTAAATCAACGGGCCCATCAAGAACAGCAATTTTAACTCGCGGGTCTCCTTGAGTAGAAGAACGCAACACAGAGAGTCCAGCAATATCAGCTAAATCGGGCATTTTTTTAGAATTTAGAAGTTAATATACACAAGATTTTTCTCCCCTTAATCCCCCCGTGGGGGGATGAGTTTCTCGACACTTATGGGAAATCACCTTTCAACTCTTCATTTAACACCAAATCCGACCGCGACGGAAAGGCTTTTCATTGGGATCGCGTTGGTAATCTTTATACATAGCTTTCCAACGACCATAATCTTCTAATCCCGTTGCTAAAATCGTCTGTCTCTCAGCTTCATCAGCTTCAATTTCAGTATCCGTTTGAGGAGTAATTTCTTGAGATACTTCAGTTGCTTTTTTGCGGCTTCTTTTCGGTTCAACCATACTTTTCTCCTGAAATAACGTTATTTTAATCGAGCTATTAACTCAGCCCTAGGCATCAAGAACTTTTCAACTGACCATATTGAGGATATTCAAAGGGCCCAGGATCATTATAGTTAGCACCATGCATCAAGTCCATGCGAATATGCAGTAAGTCATCACCGCGACCATGAATCACATCAACACAGTCATGAGTTTGGATGAAATGGGGGCGTTTAACCGGTGGGGATTGTTTCGGAAGTTTCATAAGTTTTAACAGTTCCAGTTGCGATCAAAACAGTAGGTTGGGTTGAAAATATCCAACCTACTCATCCTTACTAATACGGAGAAGACCAAGAACGCACTTCACCTAAAGTAACCGGAATCAAATCGCTCACATCAATAGTAAAGCGGAAGATTTTCTTAGCCCGGCGGCTATTTTCGGGATCGAAAAACTTTAATTGTACATCCCAGCAGTCACTATCCATACGGCAAAATGGACTCTTAGCAACGTTAATACTATCGAGTTCCATCCCTGCCCCCACAGCTTCAGAGAAGGTTTGAGCCGCTTGGAAGGCATTGGTCGCAGCAAAGTTAAGGGCGCGGTCTTGGGAGGTTTGCCCCAGGTTGCGGAGGTCATAGTAAATACGGTTCAGGAAACTGCTCAGGGTGCGGCGCATTTGTCCTTCGTCAGCTTCAGTATGTTCTGCACCAACTGCTTCTAGGGCAGAATTGACCAGGGTATTGACATGCCAACCATACATCCCGCGAGGGCTTTCTGGTTCAATAACGGGCACAACTTGACCAGAGAATAAACGAACAGTGCGGCCGGTAATGCGTCCAGGAATACTGATGCGCTCAATATAGTCTTCGCTATCTTCTGCTTGCACTTGGCCAGAAAGAAATTGTTGCAGCAACGAATAGACTTCACGGGAAAAAGAACCAACCGGTTCAATGGCATAAATGGGGGTTAGTTCTAGGTTGAGCGTCCAGATTAAGGATTTGGCTTCGGAAAGGTTTTCTCTTAAGTAATCCACCATTTGACGGGCATCATAGGGGTTGGCGGGAACTTGGGTTCCACCCAGGATAATGGCAGGCATGAGCTGTTTAAAGGTGTCCCTGCGGGCTTCTGTTCCGAAATCATACCCTAGGGTTCCAATAGCGTAGACGATGCCGCCTGCGGGTTGAGCATTTTGGCTGGGGAAGATAGGGTTACTTGGTTCTGGCATAGAGACTCCTTGAGACATAACAGGGTTTACGGGGGCAGGGGTTTGTGCTGCTATAATTCCAGGCTTGCTTTCAATGTTGGCAACCATTTCAGGGGGTTCTGGTGTCCCCCCACAACCACAGCCAGAGGCTTCTATCTGTTCAGTTTCCGTTTGGGCTGGAGTATCTTGTGTTTCTAGAGAGTCAGACATGGTTTCTCCTGTTAGGTGTTTTAGTGCGCCGGGAATGTTTAACACTCCGGCTAGGCATTTTCGGTGATGTTCAGTCCCGGAAAATTCGCAGGGGAGGGAAGTTGCTAAGAGGGCTTCTCTGACGGCTTGCGGGTTGGGGTCTTCTCCCCGTTGCACTTGTAAGCTCAATAACAAGGCTGCGACTCCTGTAATAATAGGAGCAGCAAAGCTTGTACCGCTCAAACAGACTGTGCCTCCTCCAGGTTTGGCCCCTTGAATGTTTTCGCCAGGAGCAAGGATGCCTTGGGTTTGGTAGGTTTCTCCCCAGTTACTAAAGTCAAGGGGATGACCTCTGGCATCGGTGGCTCCCACCGCTAAAACGGCGGGAAGGGCAGCAGGGATATGAAGGCAGTCGCAGCCATCGTTTCCGGCAGCCGCAACGATGAGAATATTTCTGTCCCGGCACATTTGAACGGCTTTATCGAGCCAGTCTTCAGACTCTCCCATTTCGGTCAAGGAACCGCCACTGATGTTGATGATGTTTGCGCCGTTTTCAGCCGCTTGTTCGATAGCACGGGCAAGGTCAATTTGGGAGAGTTTGCGGTTGTCGTCTGCGAATACAGGAGCGAGTATCCCTCTACAGTTCGGGGCTATTCCTTCTAATTCGGTTTTGGGTTGGCCAAAGATGAGGCTGGCAATATGAGTACCATGGGTGGACATTTCTCCGGTAGTGGCTTGCTGTTGTACTAGAGTGGGGAGTCGGGTAAGGTTAGCGCTCTCAAAGCAGGGGTGGTTGGTATCGACTACTCCATCAAGGATAGCAATGCTAATATCGGATGTACCTTGAGTTTTTTTTTGCAGTTCTGAAAGTCCAGAAATTGTAGTTATTTTAAACATTATTAAAGGCATAAAAATAAGGAGAAAACCCTATGCTAATGAAGGGGTGTCAAGCTCCATAACAGGGGTTGTTTCTCCTAATAATTTACAATTATTTCACTGAAAATATAGGGTTAAATTAAGCTTCAGTGAAATCAGAGGAAATTTATTCAGCGTCGTCTCCAGCAAAAGGATAATGCATAATAATGCCGCTATCTAACACCTGTTTTACTTGGGCAGATATGCCATTTTGATCGACGGAAACAGTAGCGATGTTTTGGCGCTGAACAGGAGCAACAGTTGCGGGAGTCAGTTTTTGGGTTTTCATAAATTATTTCCCTCTTCGATGTTTGTTTTTCCTGGGAGTTTTTTCTCTTGCAGGATTATACGCTAATGCTATATTTAACTTTCTGTATTGTCAAGTTGCGATCAATTAAGTTTTGTGACATTATATTATTATAATGATAGAAAATTGGGTTGGTAGGTTAGCATGGTTTATTAATTTACAAAGGATTGATGTTCAGGGGTGGCGAATCCAATTTGGAGAGTAGCGAATACCTGAGCTAAGTCACCGGCTAATAAAGCGGCTTTGTTTAGGTATAATCGAGGGAAAATTTGGGATTTTATAATCCCGTCTGTATTGGGTTGCAGTTTAATATGTTGTTCATTTCCTTCGATTAATTCGGCTTTTTTGTGATCAGGCATGGCATGATAACGGCGTTCAAATTCTGTGCGAGTGAGCTTGTCGCCGTTTTCTAGGGGAGGAATGGTTACTTTTGGATTAATGGATTTAGTGCCTATCATATTTAGGGTTGAGGAGATTAGAGAGAATTGCCTTCTCCCCCAACTCCCTCTCCCACGGGAGAGGGGGCATAAAGAGGTTTTCAGAAGGGTTATATTTCAATGGTACTGATGGCTTTCTGGAGGGGCAAGATAATGGCCAAATTCAGTGAGGAAGCGATCGCCTAAAATAGCTGCTCGAATGCGTTCGGTAAAGCGCACTAATTCAGTAATATTGTGGATCGACAGCAGCGTATATACCAACAGTTCGCGACAGCGCCATAAATGCCCCAAATAGGCGCGGCTAAAATTTTGACAGGTATAACAGGGACATTCGGCATCGAGGGGAGCAAAGTCTTCTCTAAATTGGGCGTTTTTAATATTCCAGCGCTCTCCCCGCACGAATACGGCTCCATGACGGGCTAACCGGGTGGGGATGACGCAATCAAAGACATCGATGCCGGAGGCGATCGCCTGTACCATTTCTTTATAAGTTCCCACTCCCATGAGATAGCGGGGTTTTTCTGCGGGTAGAAGGGGAGCGGTTACTTTGACAATTTGGTTAATGAGATCTCCCGGTTCCCCCACACTCACGCCACCAATGGCATAACCGGGCAAATTGAGGGCGACTAATTGCTCGGCGGCGGCGGTTCTCAAGCCAGGATATACTCCCCCCTGAACGATGCCAAATAAGGCCTGATCGGGGCGATTATGGGCGGCTATGCAGCGTTTTAGCCAGCGATAGGTGCGCTCTGTAGCAGCTATCACTGCCTCTTTGGAGGCGGGATAGGGGGGGCATTCGTCAAATGCCATGATCACATCTGCACCGAGCTGGTTTTGGATGGCGATCGCCTTTTCTGGGGTAAGATTAATAACTCGTCCATCTCTGGGCGATCGAAATTTTACCCCCTCTTCCTGAATTGTGCGTAAGCTGGCTAAACTAAAAACCTGAAACCCTCCAGAATCAGTTAACATGGGGCCATCCCATCCCATGAACCGATGCAACCCTCCCCCACGAGCAATCAAATCTTCTCCCGGTTGCAGATGCAAATGATAAGTATTGGCTAAAACCATTTGAGCGCCCGTCCCTTTTAGTTGGGCAGGAGTCAGCGCTTTTACCGTCGCTAAGGTTCCCACCGGCATAAATTTAGGCGTTTCTACTTTCCCGTGGGGAGTTAAAAATGTTGCTGCTCTAGCTTGCGTTTGGGAGCATTGGGCTTGGATCGAAAACTGGAAGGGTTGATGCATAATGCGATAGGGTTTTCAAAGGAGAAATAAACAGGGTGTAGGGGCGTTTCATGTCGCGAAGCGTTTCATGTCGGCGACAACCGAAAACGGCCGGAAAACCCCTACAATGGTATAGGAAGAGCCTCATGGTATGTTAGAGAGATTTTGAGGAGATCTCTATCTCTGGTAACTTCAGCAAGACTCCGACAATAAACCAATAATACACGGCTACGGGATCGACATCTAAAGGATAATAATAGGGAAAAAAGCTGACAATTAGAATAAAAATCCACAAACAAAGGGACATTTTCTGCCAACCCGAATTTTGCAAAGAACGATAGACTTGAAAAGTCAGAAAAGCCACCAGAAAAACAAGAGCTAAAAACGCCAGCAACCCAAAAGGGCCAATTTCATAGAGAACCTTAGCATGGAAAGTTTCAATTAACCGAGTTGGGGCAAATTTTCGTGCCGCATTTGTGGCTGTACCAATGCCTTTTCCCCAAAATCTATCTTGCTGATTCAAAACCCATTGCCATTGATCCCTCATAAAATCTAGGGGTGGTGAAACAGTCCAGCGATCCACCAGGCTTTCTATGCGCTGTTCTACTCGATTCACGGTTTGAATAATCACGGCACTAGCGACAATGGCGGCTCCCCATTTTAAGGGTAATCGTTTTTTATTTGAAGTAGTGAGCAATTGTAAAACGATAAAAATGATCGGCACTAATGCCAGGGCAATTCTTTGACCAGAAAAAATGGCCATGATAATTAAAAGTCCTGTGCCAATGGCACTCATAATCCGCCATTTCTTGTCTGGATCGCTCATGTCAAGAGCGAAGAGAAAAAAGACACTAGAGATGAGAAACCAGCCCCATTGCCAAGGGGCAACAAATGTGCCTGGCAACCGAATTAATCCAGCATTAGGATTATATAAAACGGCTCCACCGATAAAGCAATGGGCATCTAGACTGGCACGATAGAGCTGTTCTCCGGAAAGGGGTCTACTGCCTGGACAAATGCCTTTGGTTAAGAGTAAATATTGAATAAATCCTAGGACGCAACAGATTAAAATCAGAATGGTGTGGAGTCTGAGAAAAAAGAATAATTCTTCTTTACCATGAATGAGGTAATAGGCGCAAAGGATGAGGGGAATATAGCTTAATAAAGTTTTAATCCCCACAATTCCCATCAGGGTTTGATTGCCTAGGGTGGGATTGAAGCTTTCGCTAATGATGTTAATCCAGAAAAAGTGAGCGAATGTAATTAAGACTAGGACAAATAGGGGAATGTAGAGGGGTTTTATTTTGTGCCAAAAGGGTTTGAGATAGTCGCGATCGTGGATTAAGATGGAGATGAGAGCAGGGAGATAAAAGAAATCTTTAACGAGGTGGAGTATGGGGTTACTGTCGGCGATTGCATGAGTTACGGTTCCACCAAATGGCATGTAGATTAAAAAAGCCCACAGTCCCAAGGCAGGATAGGTATAAGAAAAACCCATTATTCCCCCCACTATGCCCGCAAACATACCAGATATTAAACTATCAAGTAGGGTGAATACTATCCCTGGAAAAAGGATAAAGGCGCTTAATTGAATCAGTTCTCGGCGTTCCATTAATTTCTGACAGAATAAATGATGAGCTTAGATCCTGTCTGCATCCCTAAAATTTAGGCACAGTCCAGAAAGTCCTCATTTAGCGATGAACTCTCCTATGGTACTGTGCCTGTTTGAAAATGTCTCACTGATGCGGTTTTTAGGGGTTTAAAGCCGTTTGAATCCGATCTTGGAGAACCGAAACTACTTGGTCTAGAGCCACTTCCTCAGAAGCGAGGGTTGCTCGCTCTACACACTCTACTTTACCAGATTTGATGGCTCTGCCGGTGACTAAGCGATAGGGAATGCCAATTAAGTCGGCATCTTTGAATTTTACCCCGGCTCGCTCATTTCGGTCATCGAGTAAGACTTCTATTCCCGCTTGTTGCAAGTCTTGATAGAGCTTTTCGGCAACGTCCATCTGTTGAGAATCGGTAATATTGGGGACACAAATGATTACCGTATAGGGGGCGATCGCCACCGGCCAAATGATGCCATTTTTATCATAGGACTGTTCCACCGCAGCTTGGGCGAGGCGAGATACGCCCACCCCATAACAGCCCATAAAACAGGGCAATTCTTCCCCCTGTTCGCTGGTAAAGGTGGCATTCATGGCTTCAGAATACTTAGTTCCCAACTGGAAAATATGACCGACTTCAATCCCTCTGGCAGTTTGTAATATTTGATTCGGGTCATGCACAGCGCGATCGCCCGCTTTTGCTGTTCGCACATCCACAATGCGATCGGGTAAAATAAACTGTGCGCCCCAATTTGCACCCACCACATGATACCCTGTCTCATTGGCTCCCGTGGCAAAATTTTGCAGATCCACTGCCGTTTTGTCTACCAAGCGTAGAAACTTGGGCGCTAAATTCTCCTGTTGCGTAATATACTCATCCCCTAATCCCGGATCGATATACCCCAAGGGTAAAGGTTTTGCCGCCCATTTGCTCTGCGCTTCCGGATCGGGAACGGTGAGGGCTAAAACCGCCTTCGCGCCGTATTCTGGAGCCAGAGCAGTCAACTCATTGGAGAGCTTCACCTCATTCACCTCTTGATCGCCGCGAATACTCACCAGCACCAATACCGTCATGCCGTTATCATAAACGGTCTGATACAGTACATTTTTTACCGTATTGGTCGCATCACAACTAAGGGACTCGCACAGGGTGGCAATGGTGTTCGTATTCGGCGTTTCCACCTTTTTATACTCTGTAAATGGAGAGGGTTGCGCCTCAGCCGGAAGAGAAACAGCCTTTTCTACATTGGCTGCATACTGGCTATCTTCCGTGTAAAGAACCTCATCTTCTCCGGCATCAGCCAATACCATAAACTCCTGGGAAACACCACCGCCAATAGCTCCAGAGTCCGCTTGCACCGGTTGGAACTTGAGACCGCAGCGCCGCAGCATATTCCGATAGGCCCGATCCATATCTTGATACGTCTGTTGCAAACTTTCCCGGTCAGTATGAAAGGAATAGCCATCCTTCATGATAAATTCTCGACCCCGCATCAGGCCAAACCGGGGGCGAATTTCATCCCGGAACTTGGTTTGAATTTGATACAGATGAACCGGTAATTGCCGATAGGAACGAATCATATCACGGGCGATCGCCGTAATCACCTCCTCATGGGTAGGCCCCAACCCCAACTCCCGCTTTTGCCGATCCTGCAACGCAAACATGATCCCCTCAGCTTTCGTATAGGTATCCCACCGTCCCGACTCTTGCCAGAGATCCGACGGTTGGAGTTGGGGTAGCAAACATTCCTGGGCCCCCGTCGCATTCATTTCCTTGCGTACAATTTGGGAGACCTTTTGCAAAACCCGCCACATTAGGGGAAGATAAGCATAGAGTCCGCTACCAATTCGACGAATATATCCCGCCCGAACCAACAACTTATGGCTGGGAATTTCTGCTTCTGCTGGGTCATCTCGCAGGGTATTAAACAGCATTTGTGACAGTCGCATTCTGTATTGCTCCCATTTAGACCAATTTATTATTATCTCATAAGAGCGATCAAACATTAAACCTTAAGTTTGATCTCCATGATAAGGGTGGTTACTGATTACAGTAAATTATTGCTATAGTGGATGTATATCTTACCACTACAGCATAAAATGAATACACTTACTCCATCTAACACAAAACCCTTATGTTGGTTTGAGTCAGGCGAATCCTTAGAGTGGATTACCGAACAGTTACAAAAGACCGATCACACTATTCGGATTGCTACAGCTTTTTTTACCATTAAAGGCTGGAAGTTGAACGAATTTGCAGCTTATATTTAATTCCAGAAAATGAAGATGATTTTACTACGCTGTTTTAAAACAAGGGGATGAGAAACCGGGTTTCTCGATTCAAGATCGGCGCACTTGTCGATTTTCCCGCCCCGTTGGGCCCAGCAATAACAATTAATTGTGGCATTAAGATCTGTACCCTTAACAATACAAGAATCTTAAACTCATTAGGCAACCGTTTCAAACTCTGATAAATCACGGGCATAATCCAGAGGGGAAATTCAGTTATACTGTGATAACCGAGTGTTGAGGGAAAAAGCCATGTCAGTCCAACTTATTGACGAAAAATTACCTCAGACTGAACCACAAGCAGAAGAAGTCATTCCCCTTCCGCCAACCGACTTACCTTACGACGACGGAGAACCCTTGGAAAGCAACCGCCATCGCATCGCCATGAATGTCTTGATTGCCTCCTTACATCAAGCCTACCAAGGACGCAATGACTATTACGCGGGTGGGAATATGTTCGTCTACTACAGTAGCGCACAAGCACGAAACCAGGATTTTCGCGGCCCCGATTTTTTTGTAGTCTTAGATGTAGATGGAACCCTTGAGCGCCGCAGTTGGATCTTGTGGGAAGAGCAAGGACGGTATCCCGATGTGATTGTGGAATTGATGTCTTCTTCAACGGCACAAGTTGACCGCAATCAGAAGAAAGAATTGTATGAAAAAGTCTGGAAAACTAACGATTATTTTATCTACGATCCGTTCGACTCTGAGTCATTACAGGGATGGAATTTAAGCGGAAAGCGCAAGTATGATGAAATAGCGCCAAACGATCGCGGCTGGCTATGGTGTGAGAGTTTGGGTTTATACTTGGGAACCTGGAATGGGGAGTTGATGAAAGAAAATGCCCCTTGGTTGCGCTTTTATGATGCTCAGGGTAATTTGGTACTGTTGCCGGAAGAAGTGGCAGTGCGAGAACAAGAAAGAGCCGATCGCCAACAAGAAAGAGCCGATACTGCTGAATTAGAGCTAGAGAGCGAACGCCAGGAAAAAGAAGCCGAGCGACAAAGAGCCGATCGCGCAGAATCCGATTTACAACAACTCCGGGAAAAACTCCGACAGTTAAACATCGATCCCGATACCCTATCGTAAGTCGCCTGCCCTCATCCCCCACTGAGAGAGGGCTATAGGGAGAGGGCACTTAATTCACCAAACTCCCATAAGCAGCATCATTACCCTGTTTAATCACCTCATCATAAAGCTGTTCCACCTGAGAAATATTACGATTCAGGGTATAGCGCTCTAGTACCCGTTGCCGAGCCTTTTGTCCTAGCATAACACTGAATTCCGGATGGTCTCGAAACAAAGGCAGCAAAGTTTGTAACTCCGTGGTAACGCGGTTTGCGTTCAAAATCACCCCTGCACCCTTTTCTAAAACCTCACCATCCGCCCCCACATCCGTTGCCAGACAAGCCGTTCCGCAGGCCATCGCCTCCAACAGAGACAGGGATAACCCCTCCACAAAAGAAGGTAAAATAAATACATCAGTTCCTCGTAAAATCTCTATCCGTTGCTGCTCATCCCCAATAAACCCCAACCAAATCACGCCCTGTTCTGAGCCATAAGAAGCGCTGAGGGCTGTTTTCAGGGGGCCAGTTCCCACGATCGCCAACTTACAGCCCGCACCCAAATCCGACATTTTCCAAGCCTTCAGCAGAGACTCCACATTTTTCTCGATCGCAATCCGTCCTTGATACAAAAATAACCGCTCTGCCTGCAAATCCTGCTTAATCAAAGACGGGCCGGGGGAATATTTCAGCGCATCCACCCCATTCGGAATCACCACCACTTTAGAAGCAGGAACCCCCAGCTTAATCAAAATCTCGCGCTGGATCTGAGAAAAAACAATCGTTTTATCATAATTAGCCAAACAAGGGGCATAGAGTTGATAAGTCAATTGTTGAGTTCCCGAAGAAAAATTACGCAACTTGCGGTCAAAGGCCGGATGAAACGTCGCCACCAAAGGTAAGTTGAGATCTTGGCAGATTTCCGGCAACAGAAAATCCAAAGGAGACAGGGTTAAAGACGCATGAACCAAATCCGGTTTTAGGGAATGGAGCGATCGCGCTAAAACCTTAGACGAACTCAACGTCGGAATCGTATAAATCGTCGATTTATACAAACAAGGAATCGATACTTCTGGACAATCCGGCCATCCTTTCCCAGACCCTTGACTGCTATTTGATAGCAGTTCCGCCAATCCATCCTCCGCAGCAAAATGAAAAAAGCTCACCTGATGTCCCCGATCGAGCAACGCATTCGTCACCTCACGGGAATAAGTGACATTACCACAGAAAGGAGATTTTTTACCAAGCCAAGCGATATGCATTCAATTGCCAAAAAGGGGATGGGGGGATAGGGAGATGGGAGGATAGGGGGTCTTTTGTCGTCCAAACTGCCGTATCGCCAACGATGGCCCGACATGATTAGGTAGGAGACGATCGCCCTGTATCTCGACCTCCTGTACGGAAAATATACCAGGTTGAGACTCCCCCTGCGAAGACCAAGAGGGCTAAAGCCAGTAAAACCAACTGAATGCCCAGCCAAGCTTCTGCCACACTCACCAAAGCCAGGGGAAAGCTCAAGGCAATATTAATGGCATTATTTTGGAGTCCGAACACCTTACCGCGCATCGCTTCCGATGTTTGGGATTGAATCGTCGTTTGCATGGGAATACCAATTAAAGCAGCCGATGCCCCTAAACAACTGATCCAAAACAGAGACCATCCCAAATATTGAACCGTAAACGACAAACCCACCAACGATCCAGCCATCCCCATCGATCCGATCAGGCTCAATTGGGCATTCGATCCCCAACCATGGCCAAATTCTCCCACCAGTGTAGCGCTAATGCCTAAACCGATACCGCCAGCAGCTAATAAAAAGCCAAATTGGGAGGGTTCCAGATTGGGAATTATTTCTGCAATACGCACCGCCAAAACAGCTAAAGCCGCAAAAATACAGGAGAGAATAATCAGTTGTAAAATCGCATTACGCACCCGATGGCGATCGCGCAAATACTGCAACCCATCCCGCAGATCCTGCAAAACATGGGGGTGTTCGTGGTCTGGGGGATAAGTATTTTCTTGGGTATTCACCAGCAACAAAATCAAACCCGCCAACAGATAAGCACCACCGACCAAGAATTCTTTACCCAGTTCACTATGGCCTAAAAGGGGAGCCAACCAGAGGCCAGCCAGATTGAGAAGCGGATCTCCGAGAGCAAACCCCAGGATAATTGAGGCCATCATCGTGGAAGTGTAGAGGGAATTGGCAGGCAACAGCAGATAGGGCTTGACAATCAGGGGAATGATCGCCTGTTCAGCAGGAGCAAAGAATTGAGTGAGGGTAGAGACAGCAAACGTAATCCCCAAGAGCAGGGCAAAGCCAAGGGGAATATCGATCGCCAAGTTAATACCCCTAGAGAGGCTTAGACACAAGGGAATCGTAAGCACAAACGCCCCCCGGAGTAAATTGGTCAGAACCAAGACCGATTTTTTCGGCCAGCGATCCACAAATACCCCCGCTAAGGAACCAAACAGAACCGCAGGAATGGTAAACGCAATCATGATCGCCGACACCCAACCGCTAATGCTTTGTCCCTGATGTTCAAAGTGGCTGGTAATAATCGCAATCATTAATACCAGATAGACTTTATCCGCTAACTGGGAAAAAACTTGACCGCTCCACAAGGTCAGAAAGTTGCGGTTTTTTAGCACTTTACCCAAACTCGGAGGGAGCGGGGGAGGATTGGGGGTAGGGGGTTGAGTGGGAATTTCTACATCGGTTTTGGATAGGGCCATAGGATTTAAGGTTCAGTGGTCTTTCGGCAAGTTAGCAAGGCAAGGTTCCATAAGGGTTGCGGCTCGGATCGGGCGATCGAAGTGATATTGGGCATAGGCACGCAGGAGGTTTTCTAGGGAAGTCCAGAGATTTTCTGTTCCTTGTTCTAGTTTAGGGAGTTCTGGCCCCGCTAGATGTTGTAGCGTCCATAATTGAGTGGCATTGAGGGAAAATTCTGTAGGTTGCCCCAATCGCCGCGACTGCTTTTGTACTTGATACCTAGCTCCAGATTCCTTAGCCTGAAATTGTTGTAGCTCTTTTTCCTGGCTCACAATGCCCCCGGAGACGAGATTAAATTGGATTTGCCAATGGGGATCGTGGAAATTAGGCGCGATCGCCTTTCCAGTACGGCAACACTGTTGCACTTGGGGGGCAATCCCCGCCAGGGCCAGCAGATGAAAGATCCCCTGGATCAGATGGGGTAAAGTAAGATTGAGACTGCTGGCTTCCAGGCGATCGAGATGGAGCAGCAGCAGATCGTAGAGGTCACTTTGGGGGCGATCTGTGAGAGCCTGACAGAGGACTAATTCAGCTAAGTATTGACTCGCCGTCAGTTTGAGTAAATGTTGACTTAATTTAGGATAAGATTGAATCGTTTGCGCCTGAATAATTTTATCGAGCGATCGCCCCTTCACCACCAACAACTCATTCACCACCAACAACCCACTGCGCCCCCCCAAACTCGATTTCGCTTTTCTTGCTCCAGGGGCGATCGCCCGAATTAACCCATATTCCGCAGTTAACACCGTTAACAACCGGTCAGATTCCCCCATAGGCATTCCCTTCAAATTAATACCCGTCGCCTTATACGTTTGACTCATAATATCAACATTAATTGTTAATTGTTCATTGATATTACCCCTCACCCATTACCCTATCCCGCTCCTCAATCAACATCATCCCCCGTGAAGTCCCTAATCTTGTCGCTCCAGCCTCAATTAAGGCATAAGCCTGTTCCACATTCCGAATCCCACCAGCAGCTTTAATCCCCACATTCCCATGGCTAATAGACTTCAATAACTTCACATCCTCCACCGTTGCCCCCCCTTGCCAACCCGTACTCGTTTTCAAAAATGCCACCCCCGCATCTAAACACAGCTCTGCGGCTAATCGTTTTTCAGCTTCCGTTAACACCGTCATTTCCAAAATCGCTTTCACCGTTTGCCCCGTTTCCTCGCAAATTTGGGCCATTTCCCGATGCACTTCTTCCGTTTTTCCCGCCTTCAGTAAACCAATATTCATCACCACATCCAATTCTACGGCTCCATGCTCAACCGCTTCCTGAGCTTCATAGAGCTTCACCCCTGGAGTCGTTGCACCCGTAGGAAAGCCAATCACCGTACACACTTTAGTCGGTTTGCCCTGCAAGATATCCGCCGTTTGCCGCACATAAACCGGAGATATACAAACTGTAGGAAAATTCATGGCCATTGCCTGTTCGCACCACTGTTGCACCTGCTCCGGGGTTGCTGTTGGATGCAACAGGGAATGTTCAATATAGTCAGCGATATCAATATCTGAATAGTTTAAAGCCATAATCCCTAGTGAGCCTTGATGAGGTTATTCTCTATTTTCCGGATAAAGGGGACACAAGGCAACCGGATGGGGGAATGGGGGACGAGGAAGATGACTCAACTCATTACTGATCAAAAGGAAGGGAAATCACAAATTCAGTTCCTTCTCCCAATTCTGAAAAACAAGTGATTGTCCCCCCATGTTTTTCTCTGACAATATCACAGGCGATCGCCATGCCCAAACCTGTTCCTTTTCCCACCTCCTTAGTCGTAAATCCCTGCTCAAAGATTTTAGCTTTTATCGGTTCTGACATCCCCATTCCATTATCCATAATTCTGATTATAACTTTATTTTTGTCTTCACTTATTTCGGTTTTAATAGTAATAATATTAGGCTCTTTCTCTATTTCTTCAAAAGACTTTTTTTGACTCTTTTCATCTAGGGTATCGATCCCATTCGCTAATATATTCATAAAGACTTGATTAAGCTGTCCCGGATAGCATTTGATTTCCGGAAGATCGCCATAATTTTTCACTACTTCAATAGCGGGGCGTTTATCATTGGCTTTCAGGCGATATTTTAAGATCATTAAGGTACTCTCAAGACCTTCATGCAAATCAAACTCGGTTTTTACCTCCATATCTGTGCGAGAAAAAGTTCGCAAAGATGTACTAATATTAGCAATTCGTTTCACTCCTTTTTGCATAGAAGCAATATTTTTGGGAATATCCTCCAGCAAAAAATCGAGATCCACGGATTGAATTGCTTCTGCCAGTTGAGGACTCGGTTCAGGATATGCTTCGCGATAGCCTTTAAAAATTTCCATCAGATCGACCAGACATTCCTGAAGCATACTAAGATTGCCCCCAATAAACCCCAAAGGATTGTTAATTTCGTGAGCAACACCAGCGACGAGATTCCCCAAGGTAGCCATTTTTTCCTGTTGAACCAATTGCATTTGCGACGATCGCAATTTTTCCAGCGCCTGGGTTAAATCAGCCGTGCGCTCCTGGACTTGTTGCTCCAGTTGTGCCATGAAGTTTCGCAACTGTAAATGAGTTTTCACTCGCGCCAGCATTTCCACCTCGCGAAACGGTTTAGTAATGTAATCCACCGCTCCCAAGTCAAATCCTTTCCTAATGCTCTCGTCATCGGATAGGGCAGTCAGAAAAATGATCGGAATGTTGGCAGTATCGGGGTTTTCCTTAATTTTTCGACAGGTTTCAAATCCATCCATACCTGGCATCTGAATATCCAGAAGAATGAGATCGGGAATATAGTTTTGTAAGCGCTTGAGGGCACGATCGCCACTGGTTACAGTCGCCACAATATAACCCGCAGGAGATAAGACATCCGCAACGACACGCAAATTAGCTGGTATATCGTCAATGGCTAAAATTTCGGCTTTATTGTCCATCAGATTCTCCTTCGCTGAGATATTGTTGTAGGATATTTTCAATCTCCTCAGTGGCAAATTGGTTGGACAGGTCGAGTAAGAGTTGGGCAAAAGGAATATAAGTCGAATCATTCCGAGCGAGTTCTTCTAAAGACTCACATAAATCTTTGATCCGATCTTGCTGGGCCAAATCCAATAGGGTTGTGAGGATAGAGGGTGCTGGCGGTACAATTTGGGTTGAAGTTGACTCACAGAGCGCGTCTGTATCCTCTAGGTCGTCATAAATCCATTGTAAATCCAAGCATTCCGAGATAGCTGCCAATAACTCTCGAAAATTGACAGGTTTGTTGAGGAAACAATCGCCCCCTGCATCCATGGCTTTATATTGATCGATTTCGGTCACCGATGCAGAAGAAACAATAATTTTGTGATGTTGCCAGTCCTGGGAACTCCGGATGTTTTGGATGAACTCAAAACCGTCCATGAGGGGCATAACGAGGTCGGTGATGACTAAATCGACTTGTACCTCCCGTAGTTTTTCTAAACCTTCCTGACCGTTTTCTGCTTCGATCATCTGAAAGCCGAGGGGTTCGAGTAAGCTGGAGAGAACGGTACGATTTTCCCAGCGATCGTCTACGACGAGGAGGGTGAGCCGATCGCCCTGGTAACCGATGATGCGATCGCGCCAGCGATACCCAGTATTATCACTTCCCCGCCAACCCATCTGTTGTACTGCCCAATCTAAAGCTAGGGGAAAGCACACCGAGAAGGAAAATTCGCTGCCCTGACCGAATTGGCTACTGACTTGAATTTTGCTCCCCATTAAGCCGATAATTTGCTGGGAAATGGCTAGTCCTAACCCAGTTCCTTCGGATTGTTTTTGGCGATCGCCGACTTGTTCAAAAGCTTGGAAGAGTTTGCTCAGATCGGCTGTGGCAATGCCGACTCCCGTATCAATGACTTGGAAAAGTAGGGTTGCAGTGGTTTCCGACTCGTCGAGAACATCGATCCGCAGAGTCACGGAACCGCGATCGGTGAATTTCATCCCATTGCCCAACAGATTGATTAACACCTGTCGCAGGCGTTTTTCATCGGCTTTCACCCCCTCCGGCAGTCGAGAACTGGGCTGATAAATGAAGTCAATTCCTTTTTGTTCCGCTTTAATTTTGCATATTTCCACCACACTTTGCAGCAGGGAGGGCAAATGAATGGCAGTAGGATTTAACTCCAGTTTGCGAGCTTCGATTTTGGAGAGATCCAAGACATCATTAATTAAAGTCAGCAAGTGAGAACCGCATTGGTAAATGATATTCACACCCTTACTATCTTTGTCGGAGAGGGTTTTAGAGCGTCCTAAAATTTGGGCGTAGCCAAGAATGCCGTTGAGAGGAGTTCTCAACTCATGGCTCATGTTGGCCAAAAATTCGCTTTTGGCTTGGTTGGCACTATCTGCTGCTTCTTTAGCCGCTTCCAATTCTAAGGTGCGATCGCGCACTTTTTCTTCTAGGGTATCGATTGCCGAGCGCAACTGCGCCGTCATGGTATTGAACGCGCGAGCCAATTGGCCAATTTCATTACCCGATTCTAGGTCTGCACGGGCGCTTAAGTTACCCTCGGCGATTTGCTTGGCAGTCTCAGTCAAGCGTTGAATGGGAGAAGAAATGACATTCGCCATGCCAAACCCTACACCAAGGGCGGCAAGAGTGGTTCCCAAAGCCAGCAGGAGATTATGGCTCGTTTGAATGTCTATTGGTTGCAGAAAAACGGATTTCGGACGCAAATAAGCGACTTTCCAAGGTTGGGTTTGGCTCAGGTGGATCGCGCCAGCATATTCTATTTCCTGCTGTTGAGAAAGAATGGTACTGAAGTAGGGGCGATCGGGGTTAAAATTGGCCGCCAATTTGTCAAATTCTGTTAGTTGAGTGGCACTCTCTTCTGCGAGGGAAGCGGGCAAGCGATAGGTTTCTTGTAACTGCTCAAGGGTTTCGGGTTCGACAGGAGCGAGAAATTGAAAGAGAATTTCTTGAGGCAGATTGCCATCATCTCGATAGCCTTGGGCCAAGCGCAAATTATATTCATCAAGCAGCATAGGAAAGGAAAAAGAACCGGCTAAATTATTACTTTCGAGGATCAGATATTGGAGTTTAGCCGCGCTGTACTGACTGCGAAGCACGCCAACGACTTCTCCGGTTTGGCGATCGCGGATCGATTGGCTGAAATATAAATAAGGCTGACCGTCAACTTCAGAAAATTCTACATGAGAAATAAAAGGCTCTCCCGTTTCTAGGGCAATTTGGAAATAGTCGCGATTGGACTCATCTCGTCCCATCTGAGAGGACTGGGTATCGAGGAGATTCTTGCCCTCGGTATCGAGCAGAGCGGAGGAAACCAAGAAAACTTTATCTTTGGCGATTAAACTATTTAAGGTATTGAGAGCCTGCTCTTTCAGCGTTTCAGCCGGGCTGGGTGTGGCTTGTAGATAGGCGGCCAGGATCTCCTGTTGCGCTTCGGTAAAAATAACCGTTAAATTGATGCGAATGAAGGCATCGAGGGTGGCAGCCGTTTGGGATGCGGCCGCATTCAGGGATTGATTGGCCGATGCAATCAAAGCGGTGCGCGTCGTCTGGTAGTTCCACCAAGCGAAGCCCGCAAGGGGAGTCAGAGCAATAAAACAAAATACGCCTAAGAGTTGATGGCGCAAGCTGTAATGATTGAAGAAATGCTCAATTCGCGAGCGAATCGTCCCAGGGATAGGGTTCATGGTATTGAGTTAGAGGGTTTCTGTTGCTCTGGCAGCCGCTTCTGCCATATTGTTTAGGGTAGTTTTGATGCTCTGTTGGTCGGTCATCAGTTTTCCCAGTTCTACAGGGAAGCGATCGAAACCCAAGTTAATCCAATTAGGATGGTGGGGTTCCGTTCCCATGCGATTTTCAATAGCATCTAGGGTAACCTGAAAATAATTGGTAACTTGCGGATTGTCTCCAAACCCCGCTTTCAATCGAGGATCGCTATAGGTGCTGCGGCGAGTGCTGTTGGTTTTAGCTAGAATCGCCGTGCGGGTGAGAATGTCGGCACTGGTGAGCCATTGCAGAAAGATCCAGGCGGCCTCTCGATTTTTGCTGTAGCGAGAGAGCGCTAGACTACTACCCCCTTGATGGCTGATTCCCGGCACTTCTCCAAAGCCGCATTGAGTGGAAGGACGCAGCGCCTTTTCTTGGGGACAAGGAGCAACGGCGACTCTTCCGGATATTTGGGAGCCAAAGGATTCTTCAAACCAGGGAAACCTTTCTCCCCAAGAGATAAACAGGGCGGCGCGACCTTGGCGAAAGGCTTCTCCTTCCCCATCCCAGTCCCAGGTTATGGCTTCGGGGGGAGCGTATTGTCGTTGAGCCAGCATGTATTCTAGGGCGGCGATCGCGCGATCGTCATTAATGGCTGGCTCTCCATTGGCATAATAAACTGACCCGCCATGGGCCCACAACCAAGCCGTCATATTACAATGCAAGCTATAATGCCCTAGCTTCCACTGGCCGACTGTTCCATAGACTTGCGGTGCTTTGGCTTCATTAATGGCTTGCATCGTCCCCAAGTAATCTGCCATCGTCGTCGGCACAGATAACCCCAATTCTTCCAAAATATCGGGGCGGTAGAACATGATAAATATGGGAATATCATAGGGGATGGCAGCCAACTGTCCTTTATAAGAGGCAACGTTAGCGACTAAAGAGGGGAAAAAATCCTCAAAATTGGTGTTCGGATATCGCAGCTCGCTGTTTTCCAGCAGTTCTTTGGGATTGACCCCAACCTCAAGAAAACGACCAATCCAAGCCTGATCCCAATACATGATGTCATAGGTTCCGGCTTCTCTGGCGATATCTTGCTCAATTCGTCCTAAAACGCGATGGAGGGGAAGTAGATCCCATTGCACATCGATTCCCGTTAGGGGAGTGAATTCGGTTTGCATTAATTCGCGAGCGACTCTTACACCCGGTACATCTTCTATTACCAATCGTAGAGTCGTACCAGAAAATCTTTTGCCTACGTCTTTGAGAAAGTGATAGGCATCAGTTCCTACAATACTTGCTGATTGGGAACCGCGAGTGGCTTCCAGGGATAATTGAACGGCAGAAGGGGGGGACAAACGGCGACAGGCATTCAATACAGAAGTTGCACTCCATCCCAACGCGGCTGATGTTCCCCAGCGCAGTATATCTCGTCTTTTCATGGTTTAACTCTTAAAGGAGCTGGTCAAAGGGTTCTTATTTTTAAAAGGCTTTGCCATCTACTGAGATCATCTTAACCTGTGTCAGACCATTAACTCGATAAAAGTTACCCTCTCCCCTATTCCCCTACTCCCCCATTCCCCTATTCCCCCAGGAGAAGCGCTGTATCGGTTAGATCTTCAACTTCCATGCTACCCCAAGGCAATTTACACAAAATGCGACTGGTTCCCCGTTTTGCGGAGGATTCAGGAGAGGGAACTTCAAGTAATTCTAAGCTGCCGTGCATCAGTTCTAAGAGCAGTTTATTCGCCATGAGGGTGAGTCCTGGGGACGGGGAGCCATTCCAAGTCAATTCCGAGTCAGGGGGAGTATTTAATAAATCAATGGGTTCTTGCCAACAATCGGGGGAGCGTTGATCTTCGAGATAGAGATAAACTTGTTGGGTTTCGGGAACTGGATGGGCATGAAGGTGAATAGAACCTTCACTCATGTGGGCGATCGCACTATCGACTAAGCTGGTTAAGACTTGTCTGAGGCGACGTAAATCCGCTTGGACGTAAATTTCCGGATCGGGCATGACAATATCGAGGTGTAAATTGCGATTGCCTGCCTGTAAATAGGTTAAATCATAGATGTCTTGAAAGACCTCAGTTAAGGGAATGGTTTCGATTTCCATCACATCCGTTCCTTGCTCGGTTTTGGAAATCATCACCATTTCATCAATGAGCTTAATGAGCTTGAGGGCAGAATCATGGGCCTTGGCGATAAATTCCCGTTCCTCTTCTGGGGAGTCACAGAGGTCATTGAGAATCAGTTGATGCATTCCGATCAAACCGTTGAGAGGCGATCGCAATTCATGGGAAATTCTGCCTAAAAATCCTTGTTTGAACTGGGCCATTTCCGTTGCCATTTGATAGGCTAATTTAAGCTGTTGCACATCATCTCCATCGGATGAAGAAGCAGAGTGATTACGGTTCATTTTTGTTTTCCTTGAGCGTTTCCGATTCTTCCACAGGGTGCGACTGATACTCAGCCCCGCCATGCCTACGATCAGTCCCGATGTAAACTGTACCCAATTCCCCCAAGTCATGGTAGTGCGTGTATCCCCAATTGATGTTGTGTTTATTCTAGTGCCGTACCAAGCCAACTAGCCTCCAACCGATAGCCATTTTTAATTTTTAATTTTTAATTTTTAATTTTTAATTGATCTTAACGGCTCCTTGCCGTAAAACTTCCCAATCTTTCCCTGTCCAACGGGCCACGGTTGAGGGAATACCACTGGCTAAGTTTTCAGGGTTAAACTCATCGTTCAGGGTTAGCACTTGGGGGAATTCGGCGGCAATCTCGGCTAGAGTTTCTAGGGGAGGATGGCCGGAGCGGTTGGCGCTGGTGGTGGCGAGAGGCCCGGTTTGAGCGAGAATGGTTTGGGCGATCGCACAATTGGGTATCCTCAAGCCAATACTGGTGGGATTTTGGGGATTCAGTTCTTTGGGGACGGCCGGGGATGCGGGTAACACTAGCGTCAGCATTCCCGGCCAATGTTGCTTGGCCACCTGTTGCCAAATTTGCTGCTCTTCTGGCGTTCCCTGACAAAAAGGCCAAAGATCTTCCGGAGCAGCCCCCATCAGAATCAAGGGTTTGTCCAAACTGCGGTTTTTAGCCTCAAAAATCAGGGGAGCGCACTGGGGCAGAGCGGCTAAAGCGGGTACAGTATCTGTGGGGAAGCTGACTAACTGACCCGCTTTTACACCCACAATCAGTTCCTGGGGGGAGACTTGGCTCATGGGGAATCTGCCTCTTCCTCTTCCTCGGTTTCCCTCGCAGGATGGGGTAAAATTTGCTCTGGAGTGATCAGGCGATCGTCTTGGATAATGGCGATAATCATTTTAATCGACTCCATCACCCCTGGGGTTTCCACAAATTGTTGATGTTCGGTGACTGAAGTAGCTAGGCGAGTGAGAATTTTACTAAAGGATTTATCCCTAGCCTGAATCGTCTGTTCTTCAGTCAGTTTTTGCCCTCTTTCGGCGGCTTCTAAAATGGGTAACAGGGGTGTGGCTTCTTGGATGGCCTCCCCACGATTAATCAGTAAATCGATTAGGGTAATCACATCTCTGGCCGCTTTTTGGAGGGGTAATTCTTCCTCGTTAGCGGCGCTAGATGGCTCTGTAACATCCCCAGAAGTTCCAGGGGCAAAAAGAACATTTTCTAGGGATAACCCGTCAGGAAAGCCCTCTAATTGCCCTTCTTGCCACAATTCGATCGCCTTATCTAAGGCTTTTTGGCGATTGCCTTCGGTGTTGCGACGACCTTCAACAGCGATCAGGGTTCCTTTTTGGTCTTCTGGGGGAACGCTGAGGTCATCGACGATCAGATAATTAACAGTTGCTTTTTTGCGACCCATGAAGTTTATAGCAGATGAAAAGCGCTATCCCAGTTTACCGTATGGGTGACAAAGATGACTTGAGGAGGGAGAAAGGAGCGCGGCGATCGCCCCGACTGATAGAATGAATCCATCAACCTCATGTCAGTGTCTGGAATGAATGATTGTTCCGCCTTTTATCTTTATGGTATTTTTCCCTCTCCAGGCCCGCAAAATTTAGATTTAGTAGGCTTGGATAAACAACCCGTTCATGCTCATCAAGTGGATGGATTTACATTTCTTTGCTCTGAAGCCAAACAAGAGCGATATTTGGCCAGTCGGCGCAATCTGTTGTGCCACGAACAGGTGTTAGAAGAGGCCATGCAAGCGGGATATCGCACAGTTTTACCCCTACAATTTGGGTTAACAGTGGAGAATTGGCAGCAGGTTCAAGCGCTGCTGATTAAGCCTTATCGAGACCAGTTAACGATGTTATTTGAGAAACTGAAGGGTTACCGAGAGGTGAGCGTAAAGGTGTTATGGGACATGGAGGAGGAGTTACAACAGGTTTTAGCAGAAAATGTGCAGTTAAGGCAAAAGCGCGATCGCCTGGAGGGACAACCCCTAGGGATGGAGCAGGTGATTGGCATTGGTCAAGCGCTGGAGCAAGCTTTGCAGCGTCGCCAGGATCGGATTATTGGCGAATTTCAACAGGTGCTGAATCCTCTGGCGATCGAGGTCATTGAAAACGACACCCTCACCGATGCCATGATTTATAATACCGCTTATCTTATTCCTTGGGATGATGAACCCAAATTCTCACAGCAAGTCGAGCATTTAGATCTGCACTTTGAAGGCCGTTTGCGAATTCGGTATAATAATTTTACCGCTCCATTCAACTTTGCCAAATTAGAGGATTAACCTCTGGGATTTCAACATGATTATCAAATTACTCACCCTACCCATTCTTGGCCCCATTGAAGGGATGATTTGGATTGGCGAACAAGTTCTAGAACATGCCAACGCCGAGTTAAATGACAAGGAAGATTTGAACAAGAAATTGCTCACCCTTCAGTTGGCCTTTGATATGGGTGATATTTCCGAAGAAGAATTTGAAGAACAAGAAGAGGCTCTTTTACTGGCAATTCAGGAATTAGAAGAAGAAAATAACGAAGAATGAACCATTACCGATCGCGATCGGGGTAGAAACAAGGTATGTTTTCATCTGTAGGGGCGGGTTATACCCATATTTTTGTAAACCCGCACGAACCCACTGTCTGTACAGTACGCATTTATAAACTATACCCATTAAAAATGGAGACCATTTCATGGAGAAACAGGAGGTTCTAGACAAATTAAATCGCCATAGAGAGAACCTGGAACAATTTGCGGTAAAAGCCTTGTTTTTGTTCGGTTCGGTGGCACGGGATGAGGCAACCCCAGAGAGTGATGTAGATGTTTTGGTAGAATTTAACCGCCCCGTTGGGTTATTTACACTGCTAGGATTGCAGGCCTATTTGGAAGAGTTATTGGGGTGTTCAGTAGACCTAGGGACACCGAGTTCCTTGCGTCCCCACTTGCGGGAAACGGTTTTAAAGGAGAGAATTCGTGCAATCTAGAGAGTTCAAGCTACGGGTACAGGATATATTAACTGAAATTACCCTAGTCGAAGAAACTACATCCAACTTGAGTTTTGAGGCGTTTATTCAGAATCCGCAAGCACTGCGGGCAGTGCTGTACAGTTTCGCTGTAATTGGGGAAGCAGTAGCGAGTTCAATTGAGGATTGGGAGTCAGCCGACCCAACAATTCCATGGCATGAGATTCGAGGAATGCGGAATATGGTAATTCATGAGTATTTTCGAGTAGATCTAGAGGTGGTTTGGCAAACTACACAGTTAGATTTACCTGCTCTCAAGGTAGCCTTGCAAAGGATTTTGGATCGACTGGAGATTGAGGGAGAATGATAGCGGAGTTGGCGAGTGATGCAAAGCAAAACCAGTCGTTCAATTCTCTAGTAATCTAACAAGAATGTCTCATAATTAGTTGATCGCCCTGATGTTTTTTTAGTCGGATTGAGTCCGGGTAAGGAAGGATTAGAAGCGCTGGTAGCGCCGGGAGGCGGGGTGTTTTTTTTTAGTTGATCCATCTGACGATTGATGATCGCCAAGCGTTTCTCAATTTGCTGACCCCGTTGCTCAATGGTTTGCAGTTCGTTAGCAAGTCTTTGTCTTTCTACTGCGAGTTGATAGAGATTCAGATAATCCGATGCTTCCGACTGTTGACGGGGGATGGTGCTGATTTTCGGGGGAATGCTACGGCGAGAAATAGGGCGTTTCATAGGTTGGTAATGGGGGTATCAATTCTTGATTTTACGGTGAGGGACTCAAAATCCGCTTTGGAGTCAATCGACGATGGGGTTTATTGCTCATTTCTTCAAGCTTTTTAATATCATCGTATAAGGCTTTCAGATCCCAATTGAATTGGGCAGCATAGGCCTCGCGGATAGCTCTAATCTCTTCGACAATTGGATCATGTTTCATTGTTCATCCTCTATAAGTTCTTCTGGAGTACAAATGATTGAAGGCTCGTAGCCATAAGCACGGCATAGTCTTTCTCTTTTACCTCGCATAATAGCATTAGCAATGTGCTTAGTGCTTACGGGTCTAGTTTACCGGATAAAATGGAAGTTAGACTTATCCTCAATAATTTGTAAACTCAGAATGATGACGATTTATTTCTATTCTACTCGTGAAAAGCCTTATGGCTGTTTCTCCAATTTTTCAGCCCATGGGTTTACTCTAGATGAGTTATGGTGGCCCACTAGCGAGCATTATTTTCAAGCGCAAAAGTTTGTAACTACCGATGCAGCGTGGTTTGAGCAGATTCAAAGGGCGAAAACCCCGAAAGATGCGGCAAAAATGGGACGCGATCGCACCCATCCCCTACGAGAAGATTGGGAACAGGTGAAAGAGGAGATTATGTTTCAGGGAGTGTTGCAAAAGTTCACAACCCATGAGGAGCTACGGCAGATTTTGTTAGAAACGGGAGAAGAAGAAATTGTTGAAAACTCCCCCATTGACTATTATTGGGGATGCGGGAAAGACGGAAGCGGCAAAAATCGGTTAGGAGTCATTTTGATGCAGGTACGTGAAGAACTCCGTAAAATTTCTTCAAGTTCTCCCACATCCATGACCCATAAGTGTAAAATCGAGAACGGACTATAACTCCCACACCTCATGAAGACCATTGCGATTTACCACAACAAAGGCGGAGTCGGGAAAACCACCACGGCCGTGAATCTTGCTGCTGCCTTTAGTAACAAAAATAAGCGCGTCTTGCTCATTGATATTGATGCTCAGGCTAACTCGACGTTTGCTACGGGGTTAATTAAGTTTCAATTTGAAGAAGATGATAACCTGAAAGATCGGAATATTCTACAAATCTTGAGTTCGGGGGAGTTAGATTTTATTCCCGAAATTGCCCGTAAATCCAAGGGGTTTAATGTTCCAGAAATTGATGTAATTCCCTCCCATATTACCCTGATTGATGAACAAGATAGGCTCAATCGTATCAGTGCTGTTCCGTTTCGCCTGAATACTAAGCTACAACAAGTCGAGGATCGTTATGATATTGTGATTATTGACGCGCCCCCTTCGAGAGACCTCTATGCTCAGATTGCGTTAATTTCTGCTGACTATGTGATTATTCCTTCGGATATGAAACCCTTTTCTAATCAGGGACTAACGAATGTGAAAAAATTTATTCGTGAAATTAATGAAACTCGATCGACGATTGGTAAAGAACCTTTGGAAGTGTTGGGGGTTTTGGCTTCTAAAATTTTAACCAATAGTAAATACTTGGAATTTGTGTTTCCTAAGCAGAAAGAAGCGGTTTTGCAACGGTATCAGTTTCCCATGTTGAAGACGGTAATCTATGAGAGGGTGGCACTTTCTCATTGTGTGAATCAAACGGTGAGTCGAGGCGATATGGAAATTCCTGACCCAAAATCGGTGTTTGAGTTTGAACGGGATGGGGATTCTGTGAAAGAATTTAGAAATCTATCGTCTGAAGTGATGCAAAAAATCGGTTTGTAATTATGAGCAAGTATTATTTAGTGGATGTTAAAAGTATTCAGTCAAAGGTTTCTCGTTCAGAGTTTGCTGTAGACGAGTTGGAAAGTTTGGCTCAAAGTATTTTGCAGGCTGGTGGTTTGTTGGTTCCCCTGATTTTAAAGCAAACTGGGCCGGAATCTTATGAAGTTTTGGCGGGCGATCGCCAATATTATGCAGCCGTCAGAGCGAAGGAAATCAATCTGCGTGCAGGGGAAATGGTGAATGCGTTTGTGGTTCCTCCCAAGTTGCAAGAGGCAGCCCTAGAGCAGGTTTCGGCGCTCCATCCGACACCGACTCAGGAGGGGAATACCTCGACTGATGCTGGAGCGACGAGAGCGGTAGAGCAACGTTTGAATAACCTGGAATCTCGCTTTGATCGCGCACTGCAAGACATGAAACAGACGCACCAACAGGCAATTAAGGAATTGCAACAGCAAATTGATGGCTTACAGGAACAAATTCCAGCGAAAATTGAGCCACTGGAGCTATTGAACCATGCTAACTCAAGGGAACTGCTGGAAAAACTGGCGATCGCCAATATACGGGGTAAAACAGCCGATAAAATCATTGATGGGATCGAGAAAGCCCGCAAAAAAGCGCCATTTAAGTCCTTCAGCGATGCGATCGATCGGATTCCAGGACTCGGAGTTCAGCGCATGATTACCCTCCTCGATACTTGGGGAAAGTAATCTCAAATTTGAATCTAGTAGGGGCGGGTTTCAAACCTGCCCCTACAAAAATGTTTCACTGTTACAGAATAGATACCTACCGGATTTGAACAAGCTACCACTTCTTGTAGGGTAAAAACTTACCGCACATAATGATTTTGACGCGATCGCCCTTCGGATCGGGTTCCCGCTCCACATCCAGAGAAAAATCAATGGCGCTCATAATCCCATCCCCAAATTTCTCATGCACCACCGCCTTAATCGGCAGACCATAAACCTGCATGATTTCATAAAAACGATAAATCAGAGGGTCAGTAGGAATCACCGGCTCTAGAGACCCTTTTAGTGGGCACTCCGTTAACGGTTCAATCAGGGATGCATCCGCGCCAATCGCTTCCACAATTTTAGTCGCTTCTTCTAGAGAAGCACTAGCCTGACGATAGAGAACAGAAGCAATCCAAACTTCATCACAACCGACCTTAGCTTCTAAATCGGCAAAGGTTACACCAGCCGCTTTTTTAGCTGCTAACAGTTTTTGAGTCACTTCAGAAATAGCCATCGTTAAATTCCTCGTTTTAAGTGTGCAAATTAGGGTTATAAGCAGTTTTTTCTGCTATTTATGTGAGAGATGTTGATCCCCCTAAATCCCCCTTAAAAAGGGGGACTTTTACTGCCCCCCTTAAAAAGGGGGACTTTTACTGCCCCCCTTTTTTAAGGGGGGTTGGGGGGATCTTAAAGCGCAGGATCTCAACTTAATTACCCCTTCACCCGCGCTTCTTCAACCGCACGAGTTTCTCGGAACAGATGACTTTCCATCTCGGCTTTCAAATCATGATAAGCAGGATGGCGATCGATATTTTCCCGGTTTCGGGGTCGGGGAAAGGGCACTTCCAGAATCTCATCAACCCCAGCGGCCGGCCCCCGTGTCATCATCACAATGCGATCGGAAAGCAACAGCGCTTCCTCAATGCTGTGGGTAATCATAATCACCGTCTTGCGCTCCTGTTCCCAGATGCGCTCGATCTCATCCTGGAGAAACCCCCGCGTCAGAGCATCAAGAGCGCCAAAGGGTTCATCCATCAGCAGAATTTGGGGATTAATCGCCAAAGCGCGAGCAATTCCCACGCGCTGACGCATCCCTCCAGAAATTTCATGGGGATGTTTCTTTTCTGCACCCACCAAACCCACTAATTGAATGTGTTCTTTGACAATGCGTCCGATTTCCCGTTTCGAGAGTTTGGGATAGACCGTTTCCACCGCAAAATAGATATTTTCCTCCACCGTCATCCAGGGCATGAGGGCATAGTTTTGGAAGACCATACCGCGATCGGGCCCGGGCCCCTCAATGGGCAAACCATTGAGTAAAATCTCACCACTGGTAATGGGAGAAAGACCGGCGATCAAATTGAGTAGGGTAGACTTGCCACAACCTGACGGCCCGATAATGCTTACGAAGGTATTGGGTTGAATATCAAGACTGATATTGGCGATCGCCACAAAGTCTCTAGAGGTTTTCCGCAAAATCTTACTAAAGATATCCTGCTTACCCTCAAAGACCTTAGTCACCTGCCGAATCGACAGTTGAGCAGAAGGGGAAATATCCGTGGGAGTCACTGAGTTAGAATTCAAAGGACTAATACTCATCAGTTGCGACCAAATGTGACCAATTTCTCAGCAGTAGCAAAGAGACTATCTAGAATCAGGCCGACTAAACCGATAATGAAAATCGCGACCAAGATATTGGGAATATAGAGATTATTCCACTCATTCCAGATAAAATATCCTAGACCGGTTCCCAACAACATTTCTGCGGCAACGATGACTAACCACGCAATGCCCATACTGATCCGCAAACCAGAGATAATATTGGGCAGTGCGGCGGGAATCATCACCTTAAAAATGGTGCGGAGCCGAGAAGCGCCCAGAGTTTTCGAGACATCTAAATAATCGGGGTTCACATTGGCAACCCCAAACGAAGTATTGATCAGGGTGGGCCAAATGCTAGAGATAAAAATAATAAAAATACCCGTATTCTCAGAATCTCGGAGCAGATAGAGACCCAGGGGCAACCAAGCCAGGGGAGAAACAGGTTTGAGCAGTTGAATGTAGGCATTAAAGCCTTTTCTGGCTACGGGGGAAATGCCGATTAAAATGCCTAACGGAACGGCGACGACGGAGGCTAAAAGATAACCGATCGCCACTCGGCGTAAACTAATCAGCAGATTCCAGCCAATCCCCAAATCATTGGGGCCATTGTTAAAGAAGGGATGGGTGAGCCACCACCATAATTCAGCCAGAGTTTTAGAGGCTGTAGGTACTCCTTTGGCAAAGAGTTCTGCACGAGCGCCCATTTCCCACAACAGGAGGAAGACAGCTAAGGAGCCGATAAACAGGGCAAAGGCCTGCACATTCTCGTTTAAAAGGGGGTTTTTTCGTTTCCTTCGTTTGGTCAGGTTTGGGGTGGATTGACTAACGGTCATGGGTGAATCTCTATTTTACTAAACACCATATTTATCGATTTGTGCTTGCACGTAGGTGGCCGGATCGGTGGGGTCGAAGGTATCAAACTTCAAGGTTTCTGTGCGATAGATTTCTGACGGGGGAGATTGGCCGAGTTCTTGGGCCAGTTCGCGAGCCAGATCGGTTAAAAAGATATCTTTGCCTACGGTGTCATAGCCTTTTTCGGGAATGGCTTTGGCGGCTAAACCGTCTCCTTGCAGATCCCAGCGCACCAGTTGGGAGGAAATCCAGTTAGCGAAGCTTTGCCAGGGATAGGGGTCGAAGTCGATGCGATCGGGGATGCTTAAGGTATTGCCATTGCCATCTTCAAAGTTGCCGGTGAGGACAGCTTCGACCACTTCTACCGGTTGATTGAGGAAAGCGCGTTCGGAAATAGCGGCGGCAATTTCTGGACGGTTGGCGGGGTTGCTGGCATAGCCTGCGGCTTCAATAATCGATTTATTCAGGGCGCGGAAGGTCTTAGGATGGGCTTCAATCCATTGGTCGCTGGCAGCAAAGGCACAGCAGGGATGTCCCGGCCATAGCTCTTTGGTGAGCATGTGGATAAAACCGGCTTTTTCGTAAACAGCCCGTTGGTTGAAGGGGTCGGGCATCAGGTAGGCATCAATGTCTCCGGCGACCAGTTGGGCGATGCTATCGGGAGGAGGAACGGGGCGGATTTGCACATCGACATCGGGGTTAATTCCGCCTGTGGTGAGGTAGTAGCGCAGGAGCAGGTTATGCATGGAGTAGGGGAAGGGCACGCCGATGGTAAAGCCTTTGAAGTCTGCGGGGCCGTTGATTTTGCCTTTGTGCCGTTCGGCGATGGTGATGGCTTGGCCGTTGATGTTCTCGATGCTGGCGAGTTTGACTCCGAAGGCGGCAGACCCCAAACCGAGGGTCATGGCGATGGGCATGGGGGCCAGCATGTGGTAAGCGTCCAGTTCTCCGGCGATCGCCGAATCTCGCACTGCACCCCAACTGGGCATTTTCACCACTTTAGCGTTAAACCCATATTTTTTGTAGAAGCCCAAGGGTTCCGACATGATGATGGGGGTGGCACAGGTAATGGGGATAAAGCCAATTTGCAGATCGGTTTTCTCTAGGTCTGCGGTGGCTACGGGTTCCTCTTCTGCTTCCGATTCCCCTGAATCCGGCTCGGCACAACTGGCCAAACTAACCAGGGCTGCCCCTACCGCCATATTGCGTAGGAATTCCCGCCGGGTGGATTTCCCATTACGAATGGCATCCCCAAAGAATTGCCCCGCTTGGGGGCCAAAGGCAGCAGCAAAGGCATTTTCTAAACCACCCGCTTGTTGACAAAGGGCTAAAATCAGCTTTTCCCGTTTCGGGTCGCCCCGACCCACCCGTTTCAGAAATAGGGTCTTGCGAAGTTCATAGGCGTTAACTGCATCTGCTGCCCGCAGTTGGTTTTCTTTATAGACTCCCATTTTTACCAGGTCATCTACCAATTCAACGGGGTCTTGGGGCAAGGTCTGCATAAAGTCCCAATGGTCAAAGCTGGAGTGCTGCCTTCCGCAGACTTGACACAAGGGCTGTAAATTAGACCATTTGCGATTACCGGATTGGGCAGATTGCCAATTTTTGAATGTCTCCTGTGCCGAAATCAAAGTCATAGATCCATGTCCATCTCTAGGGAACAAAATGCTAAACCTACCCAATACCAATGGGCAATTCTATTAAGATTTACGGTGAATATTGCTCAGTAATGTATCAGGTAGATTCTAGAAATGCATTGGATTTTATTTGGGGAAAATTGGGATTTTTTTTAGCAGATTTTCTAGGACTGAAAATCGATCTAGATTATGTTAACTGAGATACAGATTATTCTTTTTAGCTATGATCGATCCTTGATTTGCCCATGATATTGTTGTCGCCAACGGAGGGGAGAAATGCCATAAATCTGGCGAAACTGGCGAGTAAAGTATCCGGGATCGGGATAACCTGAGAGTTCGGCAACTTGTTTTATGCTCTGTTGGGTGGTTTGCAAGAGTTGACAAGCTCTAGCCATTCGCTGCTTAATAATCCATTGTTTGATGGTCTGTCCGGTCTGTTTTTGCACCAGATGGGTTAAGTAGGCTGGGGAATATCCGGCCGCGTCGGCCACATCCTTAAGATTGATGGGTTGGTGATAGGAGGTTTCAATGAAGCGGAAGACTTGAGTTAATTGGGGACAATGGGGAAAAATGCTAGAGGGTTGAGGCTCTGGGCATTTTTCGCTATACAATTTTAGCAGGTCATCTTGACGTTTCAGGCGGGTGGCGATCGCCGCCAAAAATTGCTCTACAGTACAAGGTTTCGTTAAATAATCATCGGCTCCCAACTCCATCCCTTGACGTAAATCAGCCATGGTGACTTTAGCCGTTAGAAAAATCAAGGGAATTCCTGCCGTTTCTGGAGAACTGCGAAGTTGGGACAGAACCGTATAGCCGTCCATATCGGGCATCATGATATCACACACCACTAAGTGCGGCTGATAATCGCGAGCGAATTGTACCCCTTCAGAACCATTACTTGCACCATAGGCACAGAATCCTTCAAATTCTAGGGATTTCAAAAAAATATTGCGAGTTTGACGTTCATCTTCAATAATGAGGATCATTTTCATTACATCCCTAGGTCATAGCGATAGAACTCTTTTTCTTGAGTTTATTTAAGATAAAATCTGCACTTATATAGTGTAGTAGCTCACACTTTTTAGAACAACTTCAATGACCCATTATGCTTGGTTTCCCCCTTCTATAACTGCGCCATCGACTGCCCTCAATGAATTGGTAGCCCAAGACTTTAGCCAATTACTGCGTCAGCATCAGTTGATTCTCAATGCTGTGGGAGAAGGGGTTTATGGTCTCGATCTTGAGGGTAAAGTCACTTTTGTTAATCCGGCGGCTGCTGCTATGATTGATTGGCCAATTGACGAGTTGATTGGCCTGTCGATGCACGCTGTATTGCATCATTCCCATGCCGACGGAACCCCCTATTGTCGGGAAGATTGCCCGATTTATGCTGCTCTACGAGATGGCAGTACCCATCGGGTGACGACTGAGGTATTTTGGCGCAAAGATGGCACGAGTTTTCCTGTCGAATATATTAGTACCCCCATGCGAGAGGACAATGGACGGTTGATTGGTGCGGTGGTAACATTTCGGGATATTTCCCAGCGTCGTTGGGCCGAGCAAGTTCTACAGCGCAGCAATGAGGAGTTAGAGATTAAGGTACAAGAGCGCACGGCCAAATTGCGACAAGTGAATCAACAATTGCAAGAGTTAAGCGAAATGCGATCGCGGTTTATTGCCATGCTCTGTCATGAATTTCGCAATCCACTCAATAATATTACCTTGTCGATTTCTTCCCTCAAACGCTATGATTCTCAACTCACCGTTGCCGAAAAAACGGATTATCTGCTTGCGATTAACAGCAATGTAGAACGCATGACTCAAATGATTGATGATATCCTCGTGATCGGCAAAATTGAGGCAAAAGTGCTAGAAATCAACCCCCAACGCCTGGATTTAGTCCAATTTTGCCGCCAGTTGTTAGCCGAGCGCGAGTATACTCGGCCCCAGTCTCCCATTGAGTTTATCAGCCGCTCTCGTCAGGCGATCGCCTATTGCGATGAACGACTCCTGCACTCTATTCTTAATAATCTCCTCTCCAATGCACTCCGCTATACCCCAGAAAACAAACCCATTCGCCTCAAATTTTCCAAGCGTCAAAACTATATTATTCTCACCATCCAAGATGAAGGAATTGGCATTCTTCCAGAAGACAAACCCCATTTATTCGAGTTATTTCATCGAGGACGTAATGTCAGCAATATTCCTGGTACAGGCTTAGGTCTGAGCATTGTTAAACAATTTGTTGAACTGCAACAGGGAACCATTCAAGTTAAAAGCAAGGTGAACCAAGGCACAACCTTTATTATCCGTCTGCCGATGAAATTCGAGTAGGTTTTTCACCTGTGCTATTTCGTTGCTACAACGGCCAAATTCCACGCCATACGCTTCATCCCTGGAATCTGTTTCAGCCACCGATCCATCTGTTCCAGTCGCCGATATTCCGGTTGCAATCGCTCTTTTTCTAGGATAATTTTTTTCCAATAGCGCTCTTGATTGGGGTTCACCCGTTCAATGAGATAAAAGCGCAGAAAAATCCACAAGGTGGCAATCCAAAAGGTATCCCATTCAGTCTGAGCAAATAAGGACTTGACAAAGGGTATGATGTTAATATCTAAAGGATGCTCATCTTCCGTGCGTACCTCAGTGGCCATGCGCCGATAAACATTAATTACTGGATTATGTTTTAACGGTTCCCAAAAACAGACTTTTCCTCCCGGTTTCACCAGCCGATGACATTCTTTAATCGCTGCTTCTGGATCGGGAAGATGATGTAAAAGATTAGCGATATAAATAATATCAAAACTATCGTCGGCAAAATCAAACGCCATGGCATTGCCCACATGCCCTTCAATCTTCACCCCATTGTTTTCAGCTAATTTTAACGCTACTTCCACCATCCCCGGAGAATAGTCAGAAGCCACACATTCAGCGCCCTTTTGGGCAAAATAAACGCTATTTTCCCCCGCTCCACAGCCCACATCCAATAGGGTTTTACCTTTCACATCCCCTAAGTGATGCAAGATAAAGCGATTTTCGGGAGCGGTGCAAGCTTCAAAATAATCTGCCACCTGAATTTGGTCAATATCAATGGTGGCAGCCCAGCGATCGTGAAATTCTCGTTCTTTTTTGAAGGTTTCTTCTGACATAATGAAAAGAGGTTTACCGATTACCGATTATGCCTGCTGAATACATAAGGAGCAATCCTAAACAGAAATGGAACCTTTTGTCAAGCCGACTTATTCTTTCATTGTTCCCATTTATAATGAAGAAAACAATATTCCTGAACTCTACAAGCGCCTCCAGTCAGTGATGGAGCAATTAGAAGGACGGACAGAATTAATTTTAGTCAATGATGGCAGTACGGATGCTTCCTTGCGTTTTATGCGGGAATTGCATCAGAGAGATAAGCGGGTTTGTTATCTCAGTTTTGCGCGTAATTTTGGTCATCAAATTGCGGTGACTGCGGGGTTAAATTATGCGCGGGGTGAAGCGGTGGTCATCTTAGATGCAGATTTGCAAGATCCCCCAGAATTAATTCCGGAAATGGTGAAAAAATGGCAAGAAGGGTATCAGGTGGTTTATGCTCAAAGAACGCGCCGACATGAAGAAAAAAAGCGCAAACGATGGATGGCTTATATATTTTATCGGATGCTGAAACATCTGGCAGATGTGAATATTCCCACGGATACGGGAGACTTTTGTTTGATGGATCGGTGCGTGGTAGAGGTATTAAATCAGATGCCAGAGCGCGATCGCTACATTCGAGGACTGCGAGCATGGATTGGCTTCAATCAAACGGCGATTTTATACGAGCGTAGCCCCCGGTTTTCGGGTGAAGTGAAATATACCTTTACTAAGTCCCTATCTTTGGCCATTAATGGTCTAGTCTCCTTCTCCAAAGTGCCCCTACGCCTCTCTACTTATGTCGGTTTAGGAGCGGCGGCGATCGCCCTTTTCATGGCTCTACTCGTCCTCTATTGGCGCATTGTCGCCCCCACTGCTCCCCTCACCGGGTTTGCCACCATCCTGATCGCCATCTTCTTTCTCGGAGCCGTACAACTCGTCAGCATCGGCATTCTAGGGGAATATATCGGTCGCATCTACGAACAAGTCAAAGGTCGTCCCCTCTATACCCTAGCCGAAGTCCGAGGATGGGAAAGAAAATAGCGATGATTAACCCTCACCAGGAGCTTGATAAATGATCGTTTCACTGCCATCATCATCGTCCGCCTCTTCCCCAGGAGGTGGAGTATATAAAACCGTCTCACTCTCATCCTCTTCATCATCGAGATCTTCATCGTCATCCGGCATTTGATCGGGCATATAAGCAGCCGTCAGCATATCATTACCAGACTCCGAAATGTCCATATCATCAATCGTTGATTGGTCTAATCGATTGAAATAGGCCCCTGGTTCAAAAGCGACCGTTTCATCTTCGGCGATTTCAATCAAGGGGAAGAAGTCAGCATCCTGGGGAGATTGGATCGGATTAGATCCATTAGCATTTTCCGTCCAACTCGCTTCTTGATAAGCACAATATTGTTCCCAAGTCCAAAAAACACCTTGGGATTGAATAAAGTGTTGATGTTGGGGATCGATCAGAGCTTGGTAGAGACAGGCGTTACTAAAGTTAGCTCCATCTAAAGCTGCACCTTGTAATTTAGCTCCCGTGAGGTTAGCAAGGCTCAGATTAGCCCCCGATAGGTCAGCCCCCGATAAATCAACCCCCGATAAGTCAGCCCCCGATAGGTTAGCCTCTTGAAGTTGGGCCCCACTGAGGGTAGCTCCACTGAGGTTAGCGCCTTGGAGATTCGTCTTTTGCAAATGGCTTTTCGGTAAGATGGCATGTTGTAAATTGACCCAGGGAAGCTGAAGGTCACGGAAGTCACGCCCCAGGCGTTGCCAAAAGATGAGGGGGGCAAGGATGGAAACCCGGCCGGCTAAGGTGAGGAGTTGATTGGGATTGTAAGGAAGCCAACGGCCGAGGGGTTTAGGGCCGGTTTGTAGGTTGAGATCGAGGGCTGTGGAAGATTCAGGGGAGATCGGATAATCCGGAATGCCACAGGGATAGAAGGGGGTGGAGGTGGCGCGAGCCAGGACAGCCAGCAGCAGGAGAAGGTTGACTCCTAGGACAGCATCGACTTGCAGCAGGTTGATGGGATTGCCCAGGGATTGGAAGCCATCGTAGGCTTGTTTAGGAATGGGGGTATCGATCCATTGGCCTTGGCAGTAACTGGCCCAGAACCGATCCAGGCGATCGCATAGGGTCGTGAGATTGAAGGAATGGGGATAATTTTTTTGATCCCGTTGCAGTCGCTCTAGCAGCAGATCTTCGCTATTGTAAGGCAGCAGGCCGAATCCCAGCAGAGGATAGAGGATTTGGGCAATGGTTTGCAGGTCGATTTCTTGACTGGGATCGAGCAGGGGTTGCAGTTGTTTGGCGATCGCCTCCGTTGCCAAATATTCACCGAAGCTACGATGAGTAAATTGATATTCCGTTGTTCCCTTTTGCGGCTTCGGGGTTGCCTGAAATAAAAAGGAAGGTAAATCTAAGGGTTCAGATGGGGGTATATTCAGCTTGTCTCTCAGGTGGGCACTACTGAGGCTTTGTTGTTCACTTTGGAGTAAAGTAAGGGCTGCATTTTGGCAGAGAATACGCAAATTTAAGGGGGAGCGACCTTTAAGGAAGCGGGATATAGTTTCTTGGGATCTGCCCGCATGGCCTAAACCGATGCGAATCAGTTTTTGGGTTTGTCTACCCCGCAATCGTCCAGTGGTAATCTCACCGAACAGCCAGGTCATTAGGCGATCGTAGAGTTCTAATTTTACCCCTGGAAAGGGAATTTCAATTAAATCTTGCTCAAAAAAGCCATCCCGGTGCAAAATTCCTAATAAATACAGCATTAAGGGTTGCCGCACCATTGCTGCTAATTCCTTAGCTGTTGTTTTGCTACTGAATAATCCCGCTTGTTTGAGAAAGTCAAAATAGGATTTAGCAATTTCTCGACTTTGTAATCTTGACCAATTTTTAAACCATTCTTGCACCGCGTCTAAATCCATTGGCTCAAGCTTAAATCGAGATATTTTTAATGGAGATCTTGTTTTTAAAACCCCATTGAGTAATCCCACACCGGCTTCTAGTTTCTGATTTCCCATCGGTTGAATTTTTTGTTCTAAAGCGAGGCGAGAGCGAAAATCAGAACGACTGGTTAAAATGATTTTATGACGAGGCCATCCCCTAGGGTCGCGGTGTTGTTGTTGAAATTGGGCAATTTGTTCGAGTAATTTCTGATAAGGATCGTCACCCACACAACCATAGGGCATGGAATCCAAGCTATCTAAAATTAATAAACAAGGGGGTAATCCTGGTTTTAACCAGCCATCATTGCGGGTGAATTCTGCTCTTTTGAATGCTGAATCGAGAGTTTCTTCTAGGGAGTTTCCTAACTGAATTGAACCCAAAGAAATGACAATGGGCATCCATTCAGGATAAACCTTTTGGGCAATTTCTGCCGCCCACCATTGGCAAAAGCTAGTTTTCCCTAAGCCTGATGCCCCTTCAATTAAAGCTAAACTATAGGTATCCGCAAGTTGTTGATTCGCCCAATCCAGTAAGGACATACTTTTTTCTGATTCAGGACTATTGGTGGGTAATCCTTTAGGGATGACATACAGTTTAGACCAAGAAAAAGATTCTTCAAAACAGGGATTAGCCAGATTAATTTGCAAATCTGCTCGATAAAATTCCCTGGGTAAATCAATAATCGCTCGTGCCCCCGGTGAGGCCGGTTCTAAGAGTTCATAATCTCCTGCTCCGACACCATAAAATCCCTGACTCGAATCGCCAATGCGAACAAATTTTTGCAATTGAGGTAAATAAATATGATATTGGGCAACGGTTTTCAGCAATTGTCCGAATAAGCCTTGATGTAGTCGCTGCCCTAATAATTGGCTTTCTCGCTCTTCTGCACCATTAGCGACTAACCAAGCTTGGATGGCTTGATGAATTTGGCCAATAATGGGAGCATGGGCTAAATTGGAGAGAATTTTTTCCGTTTCTAAATCAGTCAGTCGTTTGCGGTGAATGACTTCAATTTGGGAAACCCAAGGGGTATTGCCCTGTTCTGTTGAGGGAGAAGCGGTAAATTGGGTAATCCAACTGCGATTTAACCAGGGTTTGCCAAGGGTTTCTTCTTGAATCAAGAGATTCTCTAAGCCATCGAGATAGGCAATTTCTAAGGCTAACCAGGTGCTATGGTTGCGTGGCATGGGTTTATACTGACTTTCAACCTGGATCATCGCCCCAGTGAGTTGACTTAAAGGACGAAGATGCGATCGCCCAATGGATAGGGGTCTTTCCAGAAATTCTGCCAGAATATTGGTGTGGAAACTGGTTAATTGTTGTTGATGCAGGCTTTGCACCAGTCGAAACGCTACACCCGCTAAATCAGCTTGGCTCAAGTGATGAAGGTTAATAGGCGTAGGATAGGAGTCCCTCACTCGATCAGGTATGGAGCTAGAACTGACCAGGGAACGACTTGGCTGGGGAGAGCCAAGACTAATATTAGAAGTTTGAAGCCAATCATAAATCTTGAAGTTCATTACTACAGGTTCCGGATCGCAAATAGTCTGAGAGCTAATTGGGGAGAGAGTAAGGGATAAGAGCATTCATTAATCTTTACCATTCCCAAATTAACAATCGGAAGATAGGGGTGACATCTGGGTGGGGCTGCCTGAATTGCCCCAAAACCCTCTGAATAGGGGAAAAGGAGAAGGGTTAAGACAACCTTTCTCAATCGGGGCACTGCTGCATCCCTTTCTTTATGCCTCAAACTATACAGAACGAAGCCTAGAGGACACAAGGGTAAGCTGGGGATAGATGAGTGGGATGGGTTTTACGAACTAAAACCCATTACACTAAACAACGGTTAAACTTTAGAACAAGGCCAGAGACTCTAGAGTCTCTGGTTCGTTTATAACTGGTCTATAACTCTATATCGTCCATCTCCCTTGACTTGATCCAGATTTCCAACTCTGGGTTAGGATTTACCTCTTTTCTAAACGATTGAAACACAGTTTAATAACTTGAATTACATCTCGATCTTTAATCCCGTACATCCGTTACCCCATTTCTCCCAAAGTCTATGAAAGAAGTCTCAACCGCTATTAACCCCCCCCAACAGACTCCATCGAGTCCCTCAAGCCAAAACACAACCCTCAATGCCATGGGCTTATCCCTGTTGTGGTTGATGATTATCCTCATGTTTGGTAGTGCTGGGTTTGTGGCTACTTGGCTGTTAACTCGTGTTCCTCCCACTCCAGATTGTAAAGAGCTATCTCCATTGGCGGCTGATGGGGAGCAACTCTATTGTGTGGAACAGCAGGCCCTTTCGGGCAAATTGGAGGATCTAGAATCGGCGATCGCTTTTGTGGATCGATGGGATTCTAGCCATTCCCTCTATGCTGAAAGTCAGCGCTTGATGACCAATTGGTCAAAGGCAATTTTAGAGTTTGCCCGCCAGGAAATACAGGCGGGTAATCTGGAAAAGGCGATCGAGATGGCTCGTAAAGTCCCTGAGACTAGCCCCTTATATTCTGAGGCTCAGACTAAAATTGAGTTATGGCAAACGGACTGGGAAACGGGTCAAGAGATTTATCAGAAGGCGCTTAAGGCTATAGAAACTCAAAATTGGACTCTAGCCTACCAACAAGTGACTCTGTTGGGTAAATTAGATGACCCCTTCTGGAGTCAAGAACGGTTTTTAGAAGTCTCTCAGTTAATCGCCTCGGAAAAACAACAGCTGAAACAGTTGCAGGATGCCCGCACTTTTGCCAGTTATGACACAGTGGCGGATTTGCTCGAAGCGATGGAGCGGGTGAATAAAATTCCGGCCGATAGTTTGATGCGGAAAACGGCAGAGCAGGAAATCGCCACTTGGAGTCGCGCACTCCTAGCAAAGGCAGAAGAGCGGTTAGAAGAAGACGATCTCGAAGGGGCGATCTCTATTGCCCAGAAAATTCCTAGCTATTCCCCTCGCTATGCAGAGGCTCAAGATTTTGTCCGTCTAGGAGAAGCCATTAATACGGTTCAAAAGGATAATTTAGGAGCCTTTTTAGTCGCCCAAACCCAAGCCGCTCGCATTAAACCCGATCGCCCCCTCTATGAAGAAGCCCAAGCCAAAATTAAGGATTGGCAACAGCAGGTGCAAGATGAAATCCAACTTCAGTTTGCTAATCTGATTGCTAGTGTTGGGCAACCCATCGCGCTCAAACAGGCAGAAGATTTTGCCCAAATGATCTCTGTTGACCGGCCTCGACGCATTCAAGCTCAAACGAAAGTCGCCCATTGGCGCAAAGAGGTTGAGCGTCTAGAAGCTCTCCCCATTTTGGCTATGGCTCGTCAGTTGGCCTCTAGGGAAACCCTGGAGGATTTTCAACAAGCTAAAACTTTAGCTGCCGAGATCAAGCCGGGTCATCCTCTACGCTTGGAGGCTCAAACCTTAATCGCTGAGTGGAATAAGCGGATTGAGATTATTGAGGATGGGCCGATTCTGGAGCGGGCGGAATCCTTGGCTAAGGCTGGAGATTTATTGGCAGCTATTGAGATGGCGCAAAAAATTGCTTCCGATCGCGCTTTGTATGGTCAAGCCCAAGATATTATTTATAAGTGGGAGTTGGAAATTCAAACGGCTCAAGATAAGTCTAATCTCAAGGATGCTGAATATTTAGCGTCTTTGGGTCGTTACAATGAAGCGATTCGCACGGCTTCTCGGGTCGGTTGGGGTAGACCGCTTTATTATGAGGCTCAAGATGCGATCGCCCGTTGGCAGGCTAAACTAGATGCCTTATATACTCCTCCTGCACCGGTTTATCGAGAGCCGGAACCCGTACCTCAAGAACCGGTTTATCAAGAGCCGGTTGATCAACCACCGGTTAATCAGGAGCCGGTTGATCAACCACCGGTTAATCAGGAGCCGGTTTATGAGGAGCCGGTTTATGAGGAGCCGGTTTATGAGGAGCCGGTTTATGAGGAGCCGGTTTATGAGGAGCCGGAATCCGTTGATGAACCGGCATCTGAGCCTTCAGATTATAGTCCAGAGCCACAGTTCTAAGGAGGGGTTGAGCAAAGTGTTGGTTTTCCCCTAAGCTGGTAAACCTCCCGTTGGTCTCTTCATCAAGTGTCCTATGAGCAATTCTCAACCCTCTTCTATTTCCCTAGTGCTAATCATTCCCAGTCGGATTTTCCGCCTGGGGCTTCAGACCGCTTTGGGATCGTATCCTGAGATTAAGGTGATCGCTGAACTGGAAACCCCTAGTGCTGCCCTCAACTATCTGCAAGCCCAACGGTTATCTGTTAGCGATCGCCCCGGAGTAGATATCATTGTCCTCGATTCTGCCCTAGCATCTGGGTTAACCCAGGATGCTCTACTGAGGTTTTGCCAAAATCTGAAACGTTGGTATCCCCAATATCGACTGGTGTTGTTAACCGATCCAGGTTCCGTCAGTTGGCAAACGGCTCAAGAGGTGGGTATAGAGGGTTATTGTCCCAAAACGGCGGATCGGAGCCAGTTGCTGGCAACGCTCAAACAGGTGGCTATGGGAGAATCCTATCAGGTGAGGGTTGATCCTTCTTTATCAGAGGGCTTATCAAAAGGCGATCGCTCTTCCTGGTGGACAACGGTTAAACATCGCTGGTATCTTTGGGGACTCAGAACCATCTCGGAAGTCGAATCTAAGTTAAAATTGCAACTTAAGCAACCGAATTTATCCGTATTAGAACAAGCTGTAATTCGCGGACGACTGCGGGAGCTATCAACCGCCCGATGGTGTATTCAGTGGTTGTTAGCCCCCCGCTTAAAAACCGTAGAATTTCAGGACATTCGAGAAAACAATCTCCCTCCTAACCCACCCCTAGTTCCCTCTCAGCCCCCTATCTTAGATCTAGCTTCAAGTGAATCCTTAATCCCCATTTCCCCCCGTCAGCAAGTTCTGGAAACCACGGCGGCTCATTTGCAATTTCAGTTTAACAATTTAACCCACACTCCCCTAGAGTTAGATATCTTAAAACCCCAAAAACGCCAAGAACTCTTGCAAGTGATTTTAGAAGAAATTGAAGTCCTCCTGCAAGATTTGCAATTTTCCCAGATTAAAGATGCTCAATTAGTCAGCAAAAAAATAGATTTATTACGGGATTTATGGTCTGGGGCAATTACTCAATTTTTCGGCAAATATTCACGGATTATGGTCAAAGGGGAAGAAGTAGAAATTGTTCCCCTTTTATTAGAGGATATAGACCGAATTCAAGCAGAATATTTAGATAAAATACCCCTATTTCTAGAGTTAATTAATTATTTAGTCTATGAACTGCCCTTAATGATTGATAACCGCTTATATGCAGCCGGAACCCCAGAAGCTCAAAAGCGAGCAGAAATGTTAACCCAAAACTTAATTATTCAGCTCGGAAATGGGGTAGTTAATCCTCTGCTCAATCATTTTGCCGATGTCTTAGCCGTTAAACAAATTTTTTACGATCAGGAATTAATTACCAGTCGCAAAATTGAGCGTTTTCGGAATGATTTATCCTGGAGATCTCGGCAACAACAGTGGTTAGGAGAACCAAAAGCTATTTTTGAAAGCCAGTATTCCTTATTGGTTTTAGAGGGTCGAGGGATTCAAAAAGTCTCTATTTATGCCCCCAGACGCGAAGAATTAGATCGACTAAAAGGCTGGCCTTTAGTGGTAACTTTAGTCCTTGAAGGTCGAGATGCGATCGCTCCCCGTTTGCAAGCCTTAGTCGCTTCAGTGGGTCAAGTTTTAATTTATGTTTTAACTCATATTATTGGCAGAGGAATTGGCTTAGTTGCACGGGGAGTGCTGCAAGGGATTGGTAATTCTTGGTCAGACAGTCGCTTAAGTGGTAATGGCGATCGTTCCAAATGATTAATATAGCGCTTCGCAAAGCATTCATTGCTGCTGGCGATAATTATCATCTTGAAAAATTTGCAAGGCTAAATCAAAAGGATATTCCGTCGATCGAGTAAGCAAAATTTCGTGAGCTAAATCAACAAAGGCATGGTCTAGCCGTGCTTCAGGTTTGATCAATTTACTCGCAGGATAACGTTCTGGATTAATATTTACCTCTTCCGTAAATCCCGTTTCTATCCCTTGACCTTGATGCCAAGTTAAGCACTTTCCCCTTAAGGTCAACTGAAACCAAATTAGTTCTTGATTCTGAATCTCAAAAAAAACATCAAAATAAGGCTCCTCTCCCTGATACCAAAAGCGCAGAATACCCCGATCTTGGTCAAATTTTAATAAATTTTGGCGAATCGGTCTTAAAGACAAGCCAAGTTTTTGAATACGATCGCGAGTCATAATTAGCATAGAAAATAGAAATAGATTAACAGGAAAAGGGTAAAGCGTGAGAACAGAAACTCAGCGAACTTAGGGACAATCGCCTCAATTGGCTCGGAGAATTGACCGAAAGTATGGTAGCCTTTGGGTAATCCTATAGTTCCTTATCCATTGAGTGTGTTGGGAATCCGTAATAAAATGCTATTGAATCAGATTGATCGATGGAAACAGACGTTCGTGAGTAAATGTTTGTTGCTGATGGTACTGTGTATTACTTGGTTCTTGGGTTTAGGGACACCACAGGCGATTGCCGGAATGAACCAAGATACCTTTGATGGTAATATTTTTGCTCTTTATGGGGGTAATGGTTCCCTTGTTCCCCCTAGAGTCGAGTTTGAAGATTCCCTAAAACGAGACCAGGCCACCTTATTGGTGTTCTATCTTGATGATAGCCGAGATTGTAAGCAGTATGCATCAGTGGTCTCCCAGCTTCAGGCCTATTATGGGCGTATTGTGGATTTTGTGCCCCTGAGTGTAGATCAAATCATCTTTGATTCGAGTAAAAATACTACTAAAGCTGCCTACTACTATAAAGGCAAAGTTCCTCAAACTGTCCTCTTCAATCCCCAAGGTGAAGTGGTCTTTGAAGCCACGGGTAATGTACCCTTTGAAACGGTTGATGATGCTTTACGGGATTTATTTGATTTTCCCCCCAGAGAAAATACTCAACCTCGTGTTCCTAAAGCGGTGAATGAGCTGAATACTGAGTTAGCTCCGAATTAATGTCTTTTAAGCATGGGACAATATTTAGGGGCGAACAGTCGTTCGCCCCTAAAACTATGTCTAATTTGTATTGAAAATGACTATAATTTGATCGAATTTGATGACAACCAAAGGAAGTGTAATATGAATAACTTGAAACTGATTTATGAAGTGGATGATTTTCAATGGTTAGAAGAAACGATTGAATTGCTGAGAAATAAAAATTTTGAACATCTAGATTTAGATAATTTAGTTGAGGAATTAGAAGAGTTGGGTAGAGAAAAGAAAAATGCTGTTGCTAGTCTTTTAGAGCAAATCATTCGTCATTTACTGTTTCTAGACTATTGGAAAACTGAAGCGGAATATAACTCTGTTCATTGGCAAGGAGAACTGTATACGTTCCGAGTGCAACTCAAGCGCAAATTAACCACAAATTTAAGACATTATCTGGAATCAGAACTCGACTCTATCTATCAAGATGCATTAGGTTTTGTCAAGATCAAAACTCAAAATAAGGTGGATTTTCCAGAAGAGTGTCCCTATTCTCTAGATGAGTTGCTGGATTTGGCTGTTAAACCATAAACAAGGAATCGGTTGAACTATTGGAAATAGGAGGCAAGGGGCTGGAGGCCCCTTGTTAAGCACAACAGTAGTGCTTTAACTTAAAATCTTCGCGGCTGCGGTTACGCCTGCACCAGGGGTGAAACCAGTATCCCCTAAGATTTGCAAACTACTTTCTAGGGCAGCAACACAAGTGAGAATATCGCGATTGCCTACAAATCCTAAATGACCGATACGGAAAATTTTACCCTTCAAATGGTCTTGTCCACCGGCTAAAGCAATATTAAACTGTTTCCGCAGGGTTGAACGGATTTGTTCTGCATCCACTCGCTCCGGTGCAACCGCAGTCACGGCAGGACTTGCGGCTTCATCAGGGGCAAATGTGGGTAGATTCAAGGCTTTTACGGCTGCGCGAATGGCAGATTTTGAGCGTTGATGACGGCTAAAAATATTCTCTAATCCCTCATCTTTGAGCATCTGTAAAGCCACTTGTAAACCATAAAATAGATTGACAGGGGGGGTAAAAGGATTACTGTTTTTAGCAGCCGATTTGCGATACATGCCCAAATCTAAATAGAATTTGGGTAAAGTGGCATTCTGATAAGCATCCCATGCTTTAGAACTGACGGAGACAAATCCTAAACCGGGAGGAATCATATACCCTTTCTGAGAACCGGATGCCACCACATCTAACCCCCATCGATCAATGGGAACGCTAATCGCCCCTAAACTGGTGACTGCATCCACCATGATTAGGGCTTCTCCATGGGTTTTTACATGGCGGTTAATGGTTTCTAAGTCATTGAGTACCCCTGTCGAGGTTTCTGAATGGGTGATAATTACCGCTTTAATTTGCTTTTGGGTATCTGCTTCGAGTTTTTCCTGGAAGGCTTCTGGATCGAGCGGTTGTCCCCATTCGGCGCTAATTACTTCTACATCTAGGTTGTAGGCTTTGGCAACTTTTGCCCAACGTTCGCCAAATTTACCATTATCTCCGACTAGAACGCGATCGCCTGCACTCAAGAAGTTAATTATACCGGCTTCCATGGCTGAGGTTCCGCTACCAGCGACGATTAGCACATCATTCTGGGTTTGGTGTAACCACTTGAGGTTTTCGGTCACCTCTTTCATAATCAAGCTAAAGTCGCCACTGCGATGACCAATAATGGGTTTAGCCATCGCTAACAGCACTGGATCGGGCACTGGAGTAGGGCCGGGAATCATTAACATTAAGCTGTCATCCATGGGGGTTTATCCTCAAATTTTTATCGGGCGATCTTCTATCGTACAAGGAAATGGGGGAGTGGGGAGATGGGGAGGAGAGAGACAACCCTATCAACCGGTGGGGTTTGCTTGAAGAGCTGCTAATTTGCTCTAATGGGTAAATTGCTACGGGCTAAAAATTCTGCTGCTAAACTTTTTACCGCCTGATTCCAGTTTAACCCAGGAAAATTGCGTAAAATCTCTAGTCATTGGGTGGCGATCGCCACCCGTACAAAGAAACCGGGTTTCTGGTTTGACCTCGATAGGAGGCAGCATCCCCAGGGAGAAACCCGGTTTCTAAATCCTCGCTAAAAAATCCTGGTAAGTTATAATTTTTGTCCCGGCAAATTCCCCTAAAGTTAATAAATCTGCATCTCCTGTAATCAGGAAATCGGCTTGACTATCTTGAGCTAATGCTAACAAAAAATTATCTTTGGTATCCCGACAAACAGAAACTTCTGATACAATGTCTATAGATACGCCAATAATCCCTAAAAACTCTAGCAGTTCTTGAACCTTCTCTGCTGAAAAATATTTTTGCAGTTTTTGGTCTTTGCGTCACCCGATTAATTTCTTCTTTGATTTGCTCGCACAAGACTACTTCAATGCTCTGACTGACGAGTAATTCTTTGAGATTCCCTAATTCCTTGCCAATCAGGAAACTAATCCAAAGATTAGTATCGATAATAACTTTAACGGGCTGATTGTTGAGCATAGATTTCACTTCTTACAGCTTCAACCTCTTGAGTAATTGTCTCTAGGGATAGTTCATCCGTTTTGAAAGACTCTAAAAGGGCAGTTAATTTACTATTTAACAATTCTCTAGCCAGTTCTTGACTTAATTGTAGTTTTTCGGGTTCGGGGAGTTGTTTGACTAAGGTTAAAACTTGCTCAAAGTTGAGGGAGAGTTGATATTGAGTTGGAGTCATAGTTTCGGAGGATGGAGGGTACATCTATATTCTAACTCAAGCGATCGCCACCCGCGCAGAGAAACCCGGTTTCTGGCTCGACCTCAATAGGAGGCAGCATCCCCAGGGAGAAACCCGGTTTCTAAATCCTATGACGAATTAGCAACTAGGGGTTAAGATAGGATCGAGCGAATTGAGTATAATTATGTCAAACTATACGATTACTTTATCTGAGAAAACTTACCACTCCCTGCTAGAAGTTGTCGAAAAACAAGGCTTAACTCCTGAAGCTTGGATAGTGGCTCAACTTCCTAAGCCCCAGCCGGAAGAGCCACCTTTATGGGAAAAAATAGATGATTTAATTGGGGCTATTGAGAGTAGCGCAGAGCCTCATCATGAGTTTACGCCAACTGATTTTGGGGAACAGATTGCCAGAAAATTATCTAAACAAGGACTACACAGACCATGATTTTAGTTGATACCGGGCCTCTCATTGCTCTCATTGATAAAAGCCAGGGAGAAGTCCATGTTCGATGTGTGGCAACTTACAAAACCCTAACTGAGCCTCTCTTAACAACATGGCCTTGTTTTACTGAAGCGATGTATTTCTTATTAGAATTACGAGGTTGGTCAGCACAAGCAATCTTATGGAATTTCATCAATAGAAAAGCTTTGTTTCTTTATGCAATTAATGAAGCGGAATGTCAACGCATGGAAGTTTTGATGGAAAAATATCAAGACTTGCCTATGGATTTAGCTGATGCTTCTCTTGTTGCTGTGGCAGAAAGTCAAAAGATTAAGCGAATCTTTACATTAGACAGTGATTTTTATGTTTATCGACTATATGATAAAGATGCTTTTGAAGTTATTCCTTGAGTTAAAATTTGGCGATCGCCACCCGCGCAGAGAAACCGGGTTTCTGGTTCGACCTCAATAGGAGGCAGCATCCCCAGGGAGAAACCCGGTTTCTAAATCCTATGACGAATCAGAAGCTAGGGGTTAAGATAGGATCGAGCGAATTGAGTATAATTATGTCAAACTATACGATTACTTTATCTGAGAAAACTTACCACTCCCTGCTAGAAGTTGTCGAAAAACAAGGCTTATAGCGCTTCGCGCTGGTCTATTTACAAATACTGGAATGCTGCGTCTGCTGCTTTATGAATATTATAGTCATGAAGAGGCAACTCTTTTCTAATTGCTGTCTTTACTTTTTGCCACCAATGTTCAATTGGGTTTAAGTCAGGAGAGTAGGTAGGCAAAAACAGCAATTCACATCCCGCTTTTTCAATTAGTTCTCTAATTTTACGGGAGTTATGGAAAGGAGCATTATCCATAATAATTACCTGACCTTTTTCCACCTCTGGCAATAAACATTTTTCCAACCAAGTCTCGATCACCTTGGCTGTGCAATATCCTTGATATACCATCGGAGCCAAGATTTTTCCGTCACATAAAGCGCCGATAATACTTAATCTATCTTGGCGTTTTCCGGGTCGCATACTATATAATCTTTCCCCTTTTTGACTCCATCCATAAGGATAGCTTTCATTATTATTTATCCCGCTTTCGTCCATGTAGATTACCTGTTTTGATCTATATTGAGCTAGTTTACGCCTAAACTCAGACCGTTCCTCCTCACATCTTTCCTGATAACCATAAGTTTTTTTTTTACGAGTGTAACCCATTTTTTTTAACCCTCTACTAATTGTATGATGACTGACATCACCCCATAATTTGGCTAATTCTTTTTGAGTTTTGTCAGGGTTAGCATCGACAAATTCTTTGAACTTTTCCCAGTCTTTAATCCCACAAGGTTGAGCTGGAGGTCTGCCTTTTTTAGGAACTGTCGAACCGGTTTTTTCTTTGGTTTCTTTCCATCTATAAAGGGTTGGGCGGCTAATTTTCAGTGCCCGACTCACTTGGCTGATTGGTACACCATTTCCTATCAGCTCCAAGGCCCGTATTCGGATTTTTTGACTATAAGCACTTGCCATCGCGAGTAGACCTGCTCGAAAGTTGTACATTCTCTATTCTAACTTGTAACTAGACGAGGGCGAAGCGCTATATATTCTAAATCTTCGATTTGTTTAGCTAGAGAAAATTTGCGAATTTCACGTTCTAAATATTGTCGCTCTTCATCGGAGAGCGAAGTGATACAGCAATTTTCGCTGCTATGCGGTACATCTAGATCCCCCTGAATCCCCCTTAAAAAGGGGGACTTTCCTATTCCCCCCTTTTTAAGGGGGGCAAGGGGGGATCTTTTTTTGCTGTACCTCATTACCCCGCAAAACGCTGTAATTCCTTTAGTGGTTAATTTACTATCTAACAATTCTCTAGATGGTATTATCGATTGTCCTCCATTTGCTTCCGCAGTTGCTCTAATTCGGTATCTATAAGATCGGTTGGCTCTAGGAATTCTTCTGGAAATGCTGGGGGCGGAGCAGCTTTTTTCTTGGCTGGTTGGCGATCGCCCTTCAGTTTCGTCCCATTCGTCTTAATTGTAGTCTGTTTCTTCTGCGGTTGGACTTTTTTCTGTTTCCGTCGCCGCTTCTCTTCCTGCTCCTGTAGCCGAGCTACGCGACGTTCTTCTCTGAGTCTGCGTTGCTCCTCTCGCTGGCGGTTAGCTGCTGTTCGCTTTTCTTCTTGCTCGGCTTGTCGGCGATTTCTGACTTCTTGGATTAGGTTACGGGCTTGATAGAAGTAAGCTTGTATGGTCAAGTTAGAGACTAACATGAGAGTAGCTTCTCCATTAGTCAAGTCATGATTGTATCTACTGGTCAAAAATGGTAGGGATAGATATATGGCGATCGCGCCAATGGAGAAGTCCCCAAACCCTTGCAGCCAATAGGAAAATGGTGCTGTTCTCCTCTTGGGCTGGTTCTCCGCTTTTGCCGTGTAGCTTCTCCACTTTTCTACTATGGGTTCTCCCGTCTTCCTGATGTATCCCATAATGGTTCCTGGGAGAATGAGAACAATCCATAGGGCAAAGAGAAACGACAAGAAGAAGCCCCACCCGGAAATAGAGGTGACGATTTCACTATCTACCAGTATGGCAAAGAAACTTAGGGAGTTGGTCATCGGATACAACATGACAACAAAGATCGCGCCCCACACAACCAACCCCACCCAGGTGAGCAGCGATCGCAACCAACAGCGTGGATAAGGAAACTAACCTGGATATTTCATTGTTTTTCACCTGTAGAGTGCAAGGTTGAATAACTAAACATACCAATAACCTCCTTATATACTGTCATGTGTAAGGAGGTTTAAATTTTAAATTTCTGCGATCGCTAGATAGGATTCAGTCTGGAGACTTTGTTAAAAGTCGTACTCCCCTTTGAGTTGTTCTGGCTTGATGGGGATTGAATAGCACTTCTTCATAATTGGCTCCACCTGCTCTTGAGCGTTTCTCTTGGTTCCTACAAGCATCTCTAGTTCAGTGCCCCTGGATATTGCTTGTAATGTTGCGTATATGTTTGACCAATTCAGATTGATAGTCATGGTTCTATCACGGAAAGATAAGTCTATGTTAGGTAAGGCTGTAACTTTGTCGTCTTCTGATGGAGGTTTCTGTTTATAGCGACTCATGATTTCGGCTAACTCTGAGATATAGATGCGGGTGAGTTCAGTAGCGCAATCGCGATCGCCGACAACGCCCTCAAGAAAATCAGTGAGCATCCCCTTAATTGTTGTCAGTCTGGCTCGGTTCGTTTCATTAAGCATCAGTCCCTTCTACCCATTGCTGGTGTGTTTCCAAAATCTGTAGGGGCGAAACATTTTTCGCCCCTACATGCCATCTTATCACCCAGTTTCTACTGACTTTCTATCCCCTAGGAATACGCTTCCATCGGAGCGCAGGAACAGACAAAATTACGATCGCCGAACGCATTATCAATCCGTCCCACCGGAGGCCAATACTTAAACTCCCTTGTCCAAGGCGCAGGATAGGCCGCTTCTTGGCGCGAATAGGGATGCGTCCACTCATCCGCTAACAGCATTTGGGCCGTATGGGGCGCATTTTTAAGCAAATTATCCTCCGCAGACATCTCTCCCCGCTCAATGGCCGCAATTTCCTCGCGAATGGCAATCATGGCATCGCAGAAGCGGTCTAACTCTTCCTTAGACTCACTTTCGGTGGGTTCAACCATAATCGTTCCCGCAACCGGCCAAGACATGGTAGGCGCGTGGAACCCGTAGTCCATTAACCGTTTGGCGATATCTTCCGCTTCCACACCGGCTGATTTTTTCAGGGGGCGCAAGTCCACAATACATTCATGGGCGACTAAGCCGAACTTACCGGTGTATAAAATCGGGTAATGGGGGTCAAGACGATGGGCGATATAGTTGGCATTCAAAATCGCTACTTTCGTCGCATCCGTTAACCCCTGAGACCCCATCATGGCAATGTACATCCAGGAAATGGGCAGGATACTAGAACTTCCCCAAGGGGCTGCTGCTACGGCTCCCTGTTCAGTCTTGCCCAAATCAATCACGCTATGACCGGGGAGGAAGTCAACCAAGTGGGGAGCTACGCCAATGGGCCCCATGCCCGGGCCGCCGCCACCGTGGGGAATACAGAAGGTTTTGTGCAAGTTCAGGTGACAGACATCTGCGCCATAGTCTCCAGGACGACAGAGACCGACTTGGGCGTTCATGTTAGCGCCATCGAGATAAACTTGGCCGCCATGGCTATGAATAATTTCGCAGATTTCCTGAATGGCTTCTTCAAATACACCGTGGGTCGAGGGATAGGTCACCATGAGCGCGGAGAGTTTAGCGCTGTGTTTCTCGGCTTTGGCTCTGAGGTCAGTTAAATCGATATTACCCTGGCGATCGCATTTTACCCCCACCACTTTCATCCCGCACATCACCGCACTAGCTGGGTTCGTGCCATGGGCGGACTCTGGAATCAGGCAAATATGGCGATCGCCCTCTCCGTTATGCTGATGATAGGCGCGAATCACCAGTAATCCCGCATATTCCCCCTGAGACCCAGCATTAGGTTGCAGAGAAACCGCCTCAAATCCGGTAATTTCCGCTAACCAGTCTTCCAACTGACGGAACATTTCCTGATAGCCTTGGGTTTGCTCCAAGGGTGCAAAGGGATGAATTTGCCCCACTTCCGGCCAAGTCACCGGGATCATCTCGGCTGTAGCATTTAGTTTCATCGTACAAGAGCCGAGGGGAATCATGGAGGTAGTCAAGGACAAATCCTTAGCTTCCAAGCGATGCAGATAGCGCAACAATTCCGTTTCCGAGTGGTACTGATGGAACACCGGATGCGTCAGGTAAGGGGTTTGGCGCGTGAAGTTGCCAAAATCTGGAGCCGGTGCAGAAGCCTGAATTTCTTCTACTGTAAACGGTAGGTCACCTCGACTCCGCTCGGTGACCATTTCGCCCTCTGATTCACCGTTCCCTGAATCACCGTTCTCTGATTCACCGTTCCCTGAGCGGAGTCGAAGGGAACGGGCAAAAATCTCCCACAAGTCCACCACATCCGCAAGGGTCGTAGTTTCATCCAAAGAGATACTCACGGTCTTTTCATCCAGGGTGCGGAGGTTAATTTTTTTCTCCTGAGCGGCGGCTAATAGGCTCTCTAATGCGGTTTCACCCAAGTTTACCCGTAATGTATCAAAAACCTGGCTATCGGGCAAACTATAGCCCAAACGCTTGAGACCTTCCGCCAACCAGAGCGTCTGTTGATGGATGGTTTCGGCGATCGCCTTCAAGCCCTCCGGCCCGTGATACACTGCATACATCGACGCAATCACCGCCAGCAGCACCTGAGCCGTGCAAATATTACTCGTCGCCTTATCCCGGCGGATATGTTGTTCCCTCGTTTGCAGCGCTAACCGCAGAGCAGGCTTGCCATCCTTATCCTTAGACTGACCCACAATACGACCGGGGACTTGCCGCTTATAAGCTTCGCGGGTCGCTAAATAGGCCGCATGGGGGCCGCCATAGCCCAGGGGAACCCCGAACCTTTGGCTATTCCCCACCACCATATCCGCATCCATTTCTCCCGGAGGTCTCAGCAGGGTGAGGCTGAGAAGGTCAGCCGCAACAGTCGCCAGAGCGCCGACTTCATGGACTTTAGCAATAAAATCACTGTAGTCGTAAATTGTGCCATCGGTTGCCGGATATTGGAGCAGGGCCCCGAAAATCGGTTGGCTAAAATCAAAGGTGCGATGATCTCCAACAATTAATTCTATACCCAAAGGTTGGGCGCGGGTTTGCACCACTTCAATCGTTTGGGGATGACAGTCTTGGGAGACAAAAAAGCGATTAGCCTTAGTTTTGCAAATACCATAGCTCATGCTCATGGCTTCGGCTGCGGCAGTACCTTCATCGAGTAAGGAAGCATTGGCAATTTCTAACCCCGTTAAATCAATCACCAAAGTTTGAAAGTTGAGTAAGGCTTCCAGACGACCTTGGGCAATTTCCGCTTGATAGGGAGTATAAGCCGTATACCAGCCGGGATTTTCCAGGATATTGCGTTGGATGACCGGTGGGGTGATACAGTTAGAGTAGCCCATGCCAATATAAGAGCGAAAAATCTGGTTTTTGCCCATCATGGCTTTGAGGGTATTCAGGGCAGCCGATTCACTTTGGGCAGTGGGGAGGTTAAGAGAACGAGTGAGCTGGATCGCTGGGGGAATAGTACGCTCAATTAGGGTATCTAAGTCATCGATTTCTAACAGTTTGAGCATCTGCTGAATATCGTTGCGATTCGGGCCTAAATGGCGATCGCAAAATGAACGGGTCTGTGACTCAGACGCGGGTAACGAAGAGTTGAAGGAGGACGATCCGGTATTCATGTTAGGTTTAGGGGTTACGTCTGAATTGTGCATGGGCGATCCATATCTCACATCAAAGGCTTGCAGAGTGCCATAAGCGTTTGGATGACACTCTTTCCTTTACTTAGTGTGTAACAAAGAGCCTACTTTTGTCACAACTTAATGCTCGTCCTCATCCCCTTCGAGTTGAGCGCGGTATTCTGAGGCCGAGAGTAAACCCTCTAAGTCTTCATTGCTATCAATGCGGACTTTGACTAACCATCCTTCCCCGTAAGGATCGTCGCCAATATTTTCTGGGTCTTCAAGTAGCTCTTCGTTGCGTTCAATCACTGTACCCGCAACGGGGGGATAGAGATCTTCAACCGCTTTCACCGATTCAATGGAACCGAAAGATTCCTCTTTTTCTAAGGCATCTCCGACTTCTGGTAATTCAAGATGAACAATATCACCCAGTTGATCGATCGCAAAAGCACTCAGGCCAATGGTGGCAATCTCGCCATCGAGCCGCACATACTCATGGCTATCGAGGTATTTTAGATCATCTGGATATTCTAATTCCATAGAAACTTCCTATTTTTTTCGACTAATCTCTACTGGTTATATATCAGGATTTGGGTATGATCGGCCCATCTTCTTTTAATTTTCAAGGAATGATTACTGCCAAGTGGCGATCACCCTTTACCCCATTCCCCATTACCCATTACCCATTCATGAGTCGAAAACTCTCGCAGCGATTAAAACCAACCATCCTTGTGGTTGACGATACGCCAGGGAATCTGAGTTTACTGACTCGGATTTTGGTCAAGGAGGGATATCAAGTCAAAGTTGCCTCCAATGGAGAAGATGCCTTGAGCTATATCCTCGCTGGCTCAGTAGATTTAGTGCTGTTGGATGTGATGATGCCTGGTATGGATGGCTATCAGCTTTGTCAACATCTAAAGGCGATGGAGTCGGGGGCTAATATCCCCGTTTTGTTTATTAGTGCCATGGATGAAACCTCCAATAAAGTCAAAGGGTTTGAAGTGGGGGCAGTCGATTATATTAGTAAACCCTTTGAACCCGTCGAAGTGGTGGTACGCATTGAACATCAGCTCCGACTGCGTAAATACCAACGGGAGTTAGAAGAACAAAATGCCCAGTTACAGTTGCTGCTCGATACAACGGAAGCTCTCAGTGATGCCATTGATATTGAGTGTGCCTTAGAGGCGGTATTGGCTAAAATTTGTCAAACCATTCATTGGGATTTTGGCGAGGCTTGGATGCCCACTCAAAGAGGGACACAGTTACGCTTAAGTCGGGGAGGGTATAGCCATAGTCCGGAGTTTGAGAGCTTTCGTCATCTGAGTGAGGCGATCGCCTTTACCCCCCATGAAGGCTTACCGGGACGGGTTTGGGTGTCTAAGGAGTTGGAATGGATTGAGGATATCTCCCAAATCCCTAGTCTGATTTCTCCCCGAATGCGGCAAGCTAAAGAGGTGGGTTTGAAGGGTGCTTTGGCTGTGCCGATTTGTTGGCAGAGGCAAGTGTTAGCCGTATTGATGTTTTTTTCGCGATCGCCCTATTATCCCCATCAACGCTCCTTAACCTTAATCCAATCCGTGGCTAATCAGTTAGCCTCTCTAATGCGACGCAAACAAGCAGAAGCCGATTTACGCCAAGCCAACCAAGAATTAACTCGGTTAGCCACCCTCGATGGTTTAACCCAGGTAGCCAACCGAGGCCATTTTAATCAAATCTTGCAGCAAGAATGGTCGCGATTATTACAGGAAGTACAACCCCTCTCCCTGGTTTTGTCAGATGTGGATTATTTTAAGCGCTATAACGACTGCTATGGTCATTTAGCTGGGGATGACTGTTTGCGCCAAGTCGCTCAAGTGATGGCAGACGCTGTGCGACGCTCCAGAGATTTAGTCGCTCGCTATGGGGGTGAAGAGTTCGTTGTTTTATTGCCCAATACTGACTCTTTAGGCGCTCTCCGAGTTGCCCAACGCATCTATCAGGGAATGCATCAGCGACAATTACCTCATGCTGCTTCTGATGTCCAACCCTATGTCACCCTAAGCTTAGGCGTAGCTTCCATGATTCCCAGTATTGCCCTCTCCCCAGAGAGCCTCATTGCCACAGCCGATGCTTCATTGTATCAAGCTAAAAGTCAAGGACGCGATCGCATTGTCGTCAATGAAGGCATTGGCTGAAATGGCGATCGCCTATAGAGTTTAATCGACCTCCAAACCCCTATAAAATAGAGAAAAATCTAAGAAGAGGCCAAATCACTGATGGCTAGAGATGCTTTCCACTCTGTAGTCAAAGATGCCTTAATTGCTCAAGGGTGGTTGATTACCCACGATCCATTTCCTCTTGATTATGGAGAGGTACAAATGCAAATTGATTTGGGTGCTGAATTTCTCTTGGCTGCCGAACGAGATAGCGATAAAATTGCCGTAGAGGTCAAGAGTTTCATCAATCCCTCTGCTATTTCTGAGTTTCACACAGCCGTCGGTCAATATCTCAATTATCGACGCGCTCTGAGAGTACAAGATCCCTCACGTACTCTGTATTTGGCTGTACCTCATCCAACCTATGATGAATTCTTTCGTCTCCGATTTATTGAAGAGGGAGTCCGGGAATATCAGCTCCATTTGCTCATTTATGATATAGAAGAAACAAGGATCGTGCAATGGATCAAATAGCAACCTATCGCCAAATTGTTCAAGAAATTTTGCTTTGCCATAGTCAAGTAAAACCCATCTTTGGGGAGGTAGAAATTGGTGTGGTTTTTGATGTAGAGCGCGATCGCTATCAAGTCGTGCGGACGGGATGGATGAATAAACGGCGCGTTTATGGAGCCTTAATTCATATTGATATTAAGGACGGCAAAATTTGGATTGAGTATGATGGCACTGAAGTGGGAGTCGCCAATGAACTCACAGAACGGGGAATCCCCAAAGATCGCATTGTTTTAGCCTATCATGCACCGTTCATGCGTGCCTATAATGGATTTGCTGTTAGTTAGTTTTGCCACCCTTGTAGAACAATTTCCTAGTATAGATGATCAACAAAGTCCCCCAACTCAATCATGAACTCACCATCCGCCCTATCTATCAACTCTGACGCTCTACCGCCCCAGATTAAACCCGTAATGAAGATCTTGCAACAAGACTTACCCACCTTATTTCAGCAGGATATTGACTACGATATTTATACCCCAGATATCCTCTTTGAAGACCCCATTAGTCAATTTAAAGGAAAACTCAATTACCGGATTATCTTTTGGACGCTGCGCTTTCATGGTCAATTGTTTTTCACTGAGCTATACTTTGATGTCCATGACATGCAGTTCTTGCCCCCTGAAACTCTGCATGTAGACTGGACAGTGCGCGGTAAACTGCGAGTCCCCTGGAAAGCACAAATCAACTTTAATGGCTATTCTACCTATACCCTCAATCCTCAAGGACTCATTCATCGTCATGTGGATACCTGGGATCGTAAACCTCTAGAAATTTTAAAGCAATTTCTGCCGCGATCGACCGCTACTCAAGTAAAATAGCCGAACAACAACCTTACCCATTACCCAATTACCCATCAAAGGTGAGGAGGAAACCCCGTGACACTCGGTCAATTACTTGGCTTTTTTAGTTTAATTACATCCCTTTATATCCTCTGGACAATCCGCAGTGTTTTATTACTCGTCTTCACCGCCATTGTATTGGCTACTGCCCTTAACCGGGGAGTGCGTCTAATGCAAAAATTTGGCCTCAGTCGAGGGTTATCTGTTTTAGTCACCCTCAGTGTAACCGTTCTCTTTTTTCTCCTCTTTTATTGGATTATTGTTCCTCCCTTTATTGAACAATTTCAAATTCTAATTAATTTGATTCCCACGGGAATTGAACAATTAAGAATTCTCCTCAATCAATGGAGGCAAGATACCCCCTCTTGGTTGCCGGAACCTCCAGATTTATCCAGTGGATTTCAACAAATTCAACCTTTCCTTACTCAAGTTTTTGGCAACTTTTACTCCTTCTTTTCCAATTCAATTATTGCCGTCGGTCAATTGTTGCTGGTGATGGTCTTAACCTTAATGTTTTTAGGCGATCCCCTCTCCTATCGTAAAGCTTTGGTGCGTCTTTTTCCTTCTTTTTACCGGCGGCGAGCTGATACGATTTTATCGGAATGTGAAATTTCTTTGGATAATTGGTTTGGGGGAATTATTATTAACTCCCTCTTTATTGGGACGCTCAGTTTTATTGGCTTATCGATTATTGGCGTGCGCTTGGTCTTAGCCCATGCACTCCTGGCAGGAATACTCAATTTTATCCCCAATATTGGCCCAACTTTAAGTGTTGTTTTACCCATGACTGTGGCTCTTTTGGATACCGGAGGATTTGTTAAAGCGGGTTTGGTTTTGATTCTATATGTGGTGATTCAGCAGGTGGAAAGCTATTGGTTAACCCCGACTGTAATGGCGAAACAAGTGTCTCTTTTACCGGCAGCAACGCTACTGGCTCAAATTATTTGTTTGCAACTGTTTGGCATTATTGGTCTGTTCTTAGCTCTTCCCTTAGCTGTGATTGCACAGGTGTGGGTTAAACGATTGCTGATTGAAGATATTCTTGACCAATGGGTATTAGAAAATCCCAATTCCTATTTAGCTACAGTTCTGCAAGGATCTGAGGAAAAGAGCGATCGCCATGAGCAAGAGGCTTTACCTGGAGCTGAAGTCGAGAAACCTTTTGCACAGGAAGATACACTATCTGATATTCACGGAAATTAGCATCAGCTAACCCGATCGCCCCCTCACCATGCGTCCGATCCATTTTATCGCACTGCACCAGGTCTTGCGTTGGAAGATTGCCCAGACTAAGCCAGCAGAGATAAAGCTCACGAGAACGGGGATGATAAAGGGATGGAGGCGATCGCCTTTACCCGTTCCCTCCTCATTTGGAGGCGTAGCACTCATGGCGCTCATCTGTACGGTTTCACTCTCCGTATCCGTTTCTAAAACAGGAACAGACTCTGTAAACGGTTTCGGTGTCGGGAGAGCATTTTTAGCCGGAGTTGCAGGAGTCGGAGTTACCGGAACTTGGGTTTTAACTTTAGTTGCCATAGCCGATCATCTCGCTTGTGGCCCCAGAAGGAGATAGATGTCTTCAATGGTAACACGGCGATCGTATTTGTGGCTCTGAACAGACTTTGGTATAGTAAATAAACTAATTTTGAATTCTTATATTACCCAGATGCAAGCTGCATCCCCCATCCAGATTGAATTATTTAATCCCTTAAATCCCCATTCTGGGGTGAGTCTAAACCCAAAATTTACGTTTATTGATTTGTTTGCAGGGATTGGTGGATTTAGACTCGCACTCGAACAGCTAGGGGGGAAGTGTTTGGGCTATGCAGAGATCGATCGAGAGGCTATTTTAGTTTATCAAACTAATTTTATCCGTTACATTAATGCAGAAGAACCCAATTTAGGGGATATTTCCCAATTGGGCTATTTACCTCACTCTGTCGATCTAATTGTAGGTGGAGTTCCCTGTCAACCTTGGTCAATTGCCGGACAAATTAAGGGATTTGCAGATAAAAGGGGTCAACTATGGTTTGATGTGATTCGTTTAATACAGTTAAATCAACCCAAGTTATTTATCTTTGAAAATGTCAAAGGCTTAACAGAACCCAGACATTTACAGAGCTTAGAAACAATTTTAACCCAACTCAGACAATCTGGATATTGGGTAGACTATCAGGTACTCAATTCCTATGATTTTGGTTTAGCGCAAGACCGCGATCGCGTGTTTATTGTTGGTATTCATCAACAGCTTGAAAATCAGCATCAATTTCAGTTTCCTAAACCCTTAAATCAACATCCCAAACTCTATGATTTTATTGAAGGGGTCTCTAAGCAACCCGTACACAAGCAAAAAATATCACCTTCTGTTTTATTTGGCGATCGCCCTCCCGCTTCCAGAAATCGATTTCAGAAAAACGATGAACTCAATGATTTCTTTACGTTTGCTGATATTCGCGATGGTCATACCACGATTCATTCTTGGGATTTGATCCCAACGAGTGATCGCGAAAAGTCTATTTGCAGAATTATTCTTAAAAACAGACGCAAAAAAATATATGGCCCTAAAGATGGAAATCCATTGAAATTTTATCATTTAGTTAAACTAATTCCAGACCTGTATCAAGACGAATTAGAAACATTAATTGCCAAAAAAATTCTCAGAACTGATTCTTCTGGCTATGAATTTGTCAATTCTAAAATTTCTGCCGGTATTCATGGAGTCGCTAAAATCATTCTTGCCCATGCGGATGCCATTGGAACCTTAACTGCTACTGGAATGAGAGATTATATCGCTACGATTTGTTTTGATTGCCAAGATCCCAAGCGCTATAAACAGGAATTTATTAAGCGAGTTTATCAGCGTCAAAAATACCAACCTATTTCTGCCCAAGATTATGCCCGCTTACAAGGTTTCCCTGAATGGTTTCAGCTTGCCCAGCGAGAGAGTACAGCCAAGAAACAGTTAGGTAATGCAGTTTCTGTGCCGGTTGTTTATTATTTAGCTCAATCCTTAGTTAAAGTCTTATTTTAAGAGTTATGAGTAAATTCAGTCAAGAATTAATTAAAGAAGCAATTCAATCTGTCATTCGAGACATGATGGATCGGGTGATGGAGAATGTTTTATATGACAAACCTTTTTCCCCCGAAAAACATCGCGCCGCCAAACCTCTATATGCTGCTCTGGTTCCTGATGAAATCTTTAAGGGATCTCACTTTGAGCGCAAATTTGTTACTCCTTTTGGTAAAGTCTGGGAAAAATTAGCAGTTATTGCAGCAGAGCAAAGCTTAGGATCAGCGCAATTGAATTATAAAATTCATGGAACGATTGAAGAAGGGAGACTTAATCGTATTACTGAAATATTAAATCGTCTAGAACACCCTGGTAAAGCTGCAAAACGGATTCATCCTAATTGGAATGAAGAAATTGCTTCTATTTTGGAATGTCAAGGTAAAAATATTCCCATCACCGTTGTTTGTGATGTTTATGCCGAGAATATAACCACAGGTCAAAAATATGCGTTTGAGATAAAAGCCCCTCTTCCCAATAGCGATCAAACTAAGGTTAGTAAGGAAAAACTGCTAAAGTTGTATAGCATGGAACCTTCAGTTATTTCAGAAGCTTATTTTGCCCTGCCCTATAATCCCTATATTACTAAAAAAGATTATGGTTGGACTCCTCCTTACCGGTGGTTTAATATGACTGAGGATGTAGTCGTTTTAATTGGTAATGAGTTTTGGGATAAACTCGGTGGAGAAGGAACTTATGAAGTCTTTATTCAAGCGGTCAACGAATTAAGCCAAGAATATAAACCTAGAATCTATCGGGAATTTCTAGGTATTCAACCTCCGGATGAGGGTTTTAAGTTAGATAAAATAGATACAATTAATTAAAATTGAATCATTAAATATGACGATAACATACATCAATTTTCCAACCGTCGGATCTGTTGACGAAATTCCCGTAAAGCCGGACTTCGCCCGATCGCATAACTTCTTTCTAACACCTCTTCCACCCAATCTATTATAGGAAACTGCGGAAAAATTTTACTCTGTTTTATCTCTTGATACTCCCCATTTTCTAGAGCGTACATCTTCAGTTCCTTCTCGCCATAAATCCACAACTCCGGAACTCCCAAGCGGATATAAGCATCTGTCTGAGTTTTAGACGTGACATCAACTTCAATCGCCAAATCAGGGGGCGGATCGATGGCTAAATCAAGTTTATCTTTGCCAATCATCTGTTGATGATTTTCGATATAGAAGCATTCATCCGGTTCAAGTCCAAATCCCATTTCTTGGCATTTGAATGTCGTCGATCCGAAACATTCACAATCGATTTCTAGTTCTTCTAATAAAATTTTCACCATATCCCCAATTAAAGATTTAGCGCGTTCGTGTTTTGGTAGTGGTATTCTGATTTCTAAGGTATGATGACTGTAAGCAATGCGACTGGCACGTTTTTCTCCCAGTTCAATTAAAAATTGCTCAAATTCTTCCCAGTTCAGGTCATGAATGAGCAATCTTTGACCAGGGGGAATATCCAGTTGTTGGAATTGGAGAGTTAGGGGCATAGGAATAAGTAAGGAGTAAATAGTCGCTATCTGTACAGTTAAATGATCTAATTTTATCCTAACATAGTGATAAAAGTATTACACTAAAAGAGTTAGCACTCAAACTTAAAGAGAAAATCAAGTGATTATCATTAATCCCATAGAAACCCTTTTAGATCGCACCTTATCCGGTCAAGACATCTCCACCGATGAAGCGGTGCTATTATTACAACAAACCGATCCCAGAGCCATTGAAGCCATTCAAGAAACCAGCGATCGCCTGCGAGAAAAACAAGTAGGAAACACCGTTACCTACGTCATCAACCGCAACATCAACTTTACCAACATTTGCGAACAACATTGCAGTTTTTGCGCCTTTCGTCGAGATGCGAATACCCCTGAATCCTACTGGTTAACCCTAGAAACTATTCTCCAGAAAACCGCCGATGCAGTAGCACGAGGAGCCACCGAAATCTGTATGCAAGGAGGCTTAAATCCAGAAGCCAAAATAGACGGCAAAACCTTAAAATACTACCTTAAAATCGTCCAAACCATCAAAAGCTACCATCCCCAAATCCACTTGCACGCCTTCTCTCCCCAAGAAATCCAATTTATTGCCAGACAAGATCAAATCAGTTATGAAACCGTCATCTCCAGCTTACAACAAGCTGGTGTCGGATCGATGCCAGGAACTGCCGCCGAAGTTCTCGACGATTGCGTGCGAGCCATCATTTGTCCCGAAAAAATCAACACCCAAACCTGGCTAGAAATCATCAGCACCGCTCACCGTTTAGGAATGCCCACCACCAGCACCCTATTATCCGGACATATTGAAACTCCCCAACAGCAAATCACCCACTTAAATCATCTACGAACCTTACAGCAAAACTCCCTAGAATCCCATCCATCCGCCATCACAGAATTTATCCTACTCCCCTTCGTCGGCCAAGATGCTCCCCCCATTATTCGCCATCGAGTTAAACGAGATCAACCCATTTTATCTGATGCTTTATTACTCACTGCCGTCGCCCGAATTTTTCTCGGCAATTGGATTATTAACCATCAACCCAGTTGGGTAAAATTGGGCTTAAAAGGGGCAAACCAAGCCCTCAATTGGGGATGTAATGATATCGGAGGAACCCTCATGGAAGAACACATTACCACCATGGCCGGGGCCAAGGGAGGCACTTGTATGGAAGTCGAAACTCTCGAAAAAGCCATTAGCTCCCTAGGACGATATCCCCAACAACGGGATACTTTATATAACAAGATCTATTAATCCCTGGATGGGGAAATACCTTGACGCAAACCAACGGCAATTTTACTATGTTGTTCAATTTGAGTCATAACTTGTTTAGCTCGTTCAATCACCACCTGGGGTAAACCGGCTAATCTTCCAGCTTCAATGCCATAGGATTTATCTGCACCACCGGGTTGAACTTGGTGCAAAAAGATGATTTTATCGGGCATTTCTTTGACAGTGACTTGGTAATTAGCGACATTATCTAAAATGGAGGCTAATTCATTGAGTTCGTGGTAATGGGTGGCAAAAATAGTTCGTGCTTTGATTGCTGTGGCTAAGTATTCGGCTACAGCCCAGGCAATAGATAAACCGTCAAAGGTGGCGGTTCCGCGACCAATTTCATCTAATAAAACTAAAGAACGAGAGGTTCCATGATTGAGAATATTAGCGGTTTCATTCATTTCCACCATAAAGGTAGATTGACCGGTGGCTAAGTCATCTACTGCACCAACACGGGTAAAGATGCGATCGCAAATCCCCAATGTAGCCGATCTTGCTGGCACAAAACTACCGATTTGTGCCATCAGTTGAATTAAGCCCACTTGCCGCAGATAACAGCTTTTACCACTGGCATTAGGCCCCGTTAAAATAACTAGATCTGTAGATGATTTTTTACTATTTTCAGCTAAATGGGTGGAGTTAGGCACAAAAAATGCCCGTCCCAAAGTTTGCTCAACCACCGGATGTCGGCCATCTCGAATCATAATTTCTCTGCCTTCAGTTAAAGTGGGACGACAGTATTCTTCCCACACTGCCACTTCCGCTAATCCACATAAGACATCAATCGCAGCAACCGCACGGGAAATACTGCGAATTAATTCTGTTTCTTCACCTACTTCAGTTCGCAATTGCACGAATAATTCATATTCCAATTGATTTAAATCTTCTCGTGCAGTCAGAATTCTGGCTTCCCGTTCTTTCAGTTCTTGAGTAATATAGCGTTCTTCATTCACTAAAGTTTGTTTGCGGGTATAGTCTTCTGGAACTTGATCGGCTTTGGAGCGAGAAATACTAATATAATAGCCAAAGGTTTTATTATATCCCACTTTCAGGTTAGAAATGCCTGTTCTTTCCCGTTCGCGAGTTTCTAAAGAAGCTAACCATTCTTGATCTTCTTGCGCTTCCGATCGCATCCGATCTAAATCTGCATTAACCCCCCCTTGAATTAATCCCCCTTCCTTCAACTGTTGGGGCGGATTTTCCACTAAATAGGCTTTAATTTTATGAGCTAACTGTTCTAATTCCGGTGGCACAGTTTGCAGCGCTTTGAGAAACGGCGATCGCCCCTGACTGGCTAATGGGGCTAATGGGGGTAACTGGGCTAAAGATGCTGCCAAAGACACCAGATCCCTAGCATTAGCACTGCCCGATCCCGCCTTCCCGGTGAGCCGCTCCAAATCAGCAATTTGCTTTAAAATTTGCCGAATTAAGCCCCTTAATTCCGTATCTTCAACTAATTCGCTGATCGTATCTTGTCGCGCTTCAATGCTTTTCAACTTCATTAAGGGTTGCAAGATCCAGCGCCGCAGGGCACGTGCCCCCATAGCTGTTAACGTGCGATCGATGGCATATAACAGAGAACCATTGAAGGTGCGATCGCGCACCGTTTCCGTAATTTCTAAATTGCGGCGACTTTGATGATCTAAAATCAGGAAATCTTGAGTAGAATAACTCCGCAATAATTGTAAGGTTACCGCATTTTGTTTTTGCGTTTCCTCCACATATTCTAAGAGTCCGCCCGCAGCGCGAACCCCCAACGGAATGCGATCGCATCCCATCCCCTCCAAAGAGCGCACCTTAAACTTACTTAACAGGCGATCGGTTGCCTCCTGCTTACTAAAGGCTACTTGCGATCGCCAAGAATAGCAAAAACAGTCCGGCAACCCTTCCGGCAGTTGCTCAGACTTTTCCCCAGGGCGCAGCATTTTGCCCAGATCCGGGGCATCCGTCGGCATCAAAACCTCCGAAGGTTGCAGGCGCATTAATTCCTGATGCAAATGCTCCAAACCGCTCGCTTGAGTCGTAAAAAACTCTCCCGTAGAAATATCCGCATAGGCTAATCCCCAGTAGTCTTTAGCCAGCACCACTGCCGCTAAAAAATTATTCTGACGAGCGCTTAACATCGACTCATCCGTGAGGGTTCCAGGAGTCAAAATTTTCGTAATTTCCCTCATCACCATCCGTTTTTCCGCCTGTGCCACTGCCGCATCTTCCGTTTGATCGCAGACGACAACCGGATAACCCTTTTCCACCAACTGCGGACAATACCGTTCCAGAGCATGATGGGGAACCCCCGTCATCGGCACTCTGCCAATCTCTTTCCCCCCATCCCGACTGGTAAGCGCTAATTCTAACTCTACAGAAAGGGTAACCGCATCCTGAAAAAAGCATTCAAAAAAATCCCCCACTCGGTAGAGCAATACAGCATGGGGATATTGTTCTTTCACCTGCACATAATGCTGAAGCATCGGCGTAAGTTTATCCCGATCCAACTGTCGATAATCAGCATTAGGAATATTGAAATCTTCCGAAGCAGTAGGGGAATAACTCACGGTTGATGCTATGGTGCTGGTAATGGGTAATATGGCATTATAACAGAAGGCCGTAGGCAATCGGCAATCGACAGTAGGGAAAGCTCGGTTTCTAGACCTCCTAGCGATCGCAGTAAATACACTCCCCTTACTCACCAACACGGGATAGAGCTTGTTCTAAAATTCGATCTGAAAGATACATACCTGATTGGCGTAATTGCTCTTATAATCACTGCTTGAGGAACTACAATCTCACTACTGATGTCATGGTTGTTTTACAAATTCATACAAACTTTATTATAGCAATTTCCTCTGCTATGCGGTACATAAATAGCGGTTTTTAACGATAGCCAGAATAGCCCAAAGCTAAATTGAGTCTGTTGTTCACTCCCCCCACTCCCCCATTCCCCCATTCCCCCACGGAGGGCGCGAAGCGCTGTATATTCGAGGCTTGACGGGAATTCCAAGAAGCGATCGCGCCGAACAAGTCTGAATGCCAACTTATTTAGGTATTGAAACAGAAGGGGGCGCACTCACAGCACACCCCCCTCTTGGTTTTCTAGAGATTAACTGAGAACTCTAGAACTTGAAGGTAGTCCGAATGGTTCCCACATAGACCGTATCGTTTCTGCTATCTCCTTCTGGATTAAATACAGCCAGGAATCCAGGAGTAATCGAGATATTGTCAGTTAAGCGGAGACGATAGAAAGCCTCTAGATGAATTGGGGTATCAGGAGCTTCTCCCGTTCCTCCACTAACATGGGGAGGCATACCCACCATCAATCCACCTAGGTTCCCTTCTGCACCGAGGTCAGGGAAGGTGAAACCAACAATCCAGTTCCAGATGTCAGCATCGTCATACCGATAGCGGCCTTCGCGATCCAGGTCTTGGGCATTGGTATACTGACCCCAGCCATTGAGAACGAAGCGATTGCTAATTTTCCATTCCGCAGAGATAGCATAAGAATCAGAAGCGATAGCCTCTCCAGCCTTACGGAAAGGATCGGAAGCCAGTACCCCAATCCCATTATTGAGGGGGCCAGACAAACCACTTACACTTTCACGGGCTGTCCCTGAAACATAATCACGAGCATAGGTAAAACCAATCCCAAACCGGTCTCCCTCATAGCTCAACTGACCCAAAGCTTGGAAGCTACCATCAAAGAGTCCTCGTCCTTCTGTAGGAGATTCCGCATCACCCGCTAAGTAGGAATAACCCAAGCTAATTCTAGGGGTGAAATAATAAATCCCTGTAATCCCTGCATCTCCACCGCCATAAATCGGAGCCAGTTGAGCAAAGCGAGAGATGGGGCCACTATCAGAACTGTTAATACTGAACGTGGGGATGATATCATCTGGAGCTTGCCCAATTGCACCAATCTGCATCCGTCCTCTAGGTGTGCCATCTTCAAAATAACCACCATAGGGGAAGCGATAAGTCAGGATATCTAGCTCAAAACCACTGTCAGTATTGGTTTCATAAGCTAAACGAGCCGTACTGGTTCCCAATGCAGAACGAGTGCCCACAATATTTCCAGCTTGTAAACGGGTTCTCAAGCTATCTTCACCCGTAAAACTGGTATCGAAGTTTAAGCGGACACGACCAGCCAACGTCATTTCTTCATCTACATCAGCTCGTCTACCACCCGTAGTTGTAGAACGAGGAATCATCCGTCGGTCAGGGCCCCAACCTCTGAGGGGTTTCTCTTCTCCCAACGTAATTCCAGCAGCGAAGATAGCCGAAGCATTGAGTTTAGTCGTTGTCGAGAACTGGTGTTCTTCCAGAAAGTCTACCCTGGCTTCCAGGCTATCTACCCGTCCCCGCAAGGTAGCCAATTCTGCCGCAAACTCTTCTTGTAGACGTTGTAGTACCGCCAGGTCTTCACGAGTGACCAAGTTAGCGGTAGCAGCAGCAATCAATTCATTGATACGGTCTAAACAAGCATTAACCCCAGCCGCGAACTCATAACGAGTCATGGCCCGGTTTCCGCGATAGGTTCCATCGGGATAACCCGCAATACAACCGTAGCGCTCTACTAATGACTGTAAGGCTTGGAACGCCCAGTCTGTAGGGCGAACATCCCGCAACTGGGAAACTGAGGTCACTTGACCCATAGAACCGCTAGTGCGGGTTCCTCTTGAATATTCTTGAATTTGGTCTAAATTGTTGGTTTCTGTGGACTGGGCCAGAGCCGAACCACTAGAAACGAATAAAGCCGCCCCCAACAGAGCAGGGGTCAGACTGATGGATTTCCATAGAAGCTTTGACTTCATTGATTTTTCTCCTCACACCTTAAGAATCGTCAACTTCCCATCTGGGATTTTATCACCTAAACGCTGGAATGTCAGGATACTCATGTTAGGTTTTACTAACTCTACCTTGTCCTCTATCTTGCACCACGATCGGAGTTTTGGCAGGACTTCGGCGAGTTGCTTTCGATTGTAACTTGATTTTTCCTTTCCAGCCCTATTCTTCTAACTAGGTGTAAGGTTCAGGTTACACCTCAAGACCTTACACCCAATTAGAGAACCTCAATCTAGAACGAGAACGTCGTTCTCAGGGTTCCAATCACTGTTGTATCCTCATCCAAAGCATCTTGGAAAGGACTGATTAAGACCGTTACACCAGGAGTTACAGAAATATTATCCGACACCCGGATTTTGTAGAAGCCTTCAATATTGACGGGAGTTGCATTATCCACGCCACCGATCAAGCTGACACCGGCCAAAGTTGGCGGGACACCCACAGAGAGTCCACCCACATTACCGGCTCTGAATAAATCAGGGAAGGCCATATTGAGAGCATATGTCCAGATTTCCGCGCTACCCCGTCGTCCTGCACTCAGCATTTGGGCATCGGTATAGCCGATAAACCCATTGAGAACAAATTTAGGACTTAAGCGCCAAGAGAAGGCTCCACCATAGGAATTAGTCGAAGTCCGGCCGATATCCGTAATCAGACGGGTTTGTGGAGTCCCAACTAAATCATAACCATAGCCATTATCAAAAATGGGCTGATTTTCCGAGTGATAGCCATTGGCATAAGTAAAGGCCATGGAGAAGCTATCTGAAGGAGTAACGGTCAATTGAGTCAGGAACCCAGAATCACCGGCTTCCGATCTGGCCGGATTCCCCAGATCGTCCAATAAGTATCCTACACTTAGGTTCACTGCTCCTAAGTTGAGAAACTTGAAATTGCCCAAATTGATATCGAAGCCCATTCCAGCACCGCCCCCAATGCGGTAGAGGGGGTTACGTTGGGAGAAGGTCTGTAAAGAACCACTACCCCCGTCGTAATCTTCAAAGTAGGGATTTAGAGTGGGAACGAAATCATCAAATGTACCGCCTAGGGCAGATACGACCACATTCACCCGGTTATTCAAGCTCCAGTAATACTGAAGTTTATCTAAATAAACATCCCCTGTTGCCGTTGCCGAGTTAGGTTGGGTCACCTGGAAGGTTTGCATTCCTTGGCCGGATTCTTTTTGGAAGTTAAACCGGTCTGCGGAATTAGCTTGTATGCGAGTGAGCAACAGATCCTTACCAGTAAAGCTGGTATTCAAGTTTAGCCGCACTCTACCCATCAGTGCCGTTTCGTTGTCGCTAGAGTAATCCCCAAACCCTTGTACATTAGAGTTATTCAAGACAAAACTTTGGGGAACGCCTAAGAAGGCTCTCCGACGACCCACATTAAAGCGGGAGTCTTCTATATCTATATCTGCGCCCCAGGCATCGGTAACGGCAAAAATGGCTTCCCCAACCAGTTTGGTGGTGGTGGAGAATTGATTGGCTTCTAACTCAGTGGTGCGTGCTTCGAGGGCATCTACACGACCGCGAAGGGTGGCCAATTCGGCGGCAAATTCTTCTTGCAGCCGTTGGAGTACCGCCAAGTCTTCACGGGTTACCGCATTGGCACTTGCGGCGGCAATCAGTTCATTGATGCGATCTAAACAGGCATTTAACCCGGCAGCAAACTCATAGCGAGTGATTGCCCGGTTTCCCCGATAGGTTCCATCGGGATAACCGGCAATACAGCCGTAGCGCTCTACCAAGGATTGTAGGGCTTGGAAGGCCCAGTCTGTTGGCCGGACATCTCGCAGTTGGGAGACGGAGGTGACTTGCTCAACTTCTTCTTCAACTGCTTCTCCATCGCTGCTATATTCGATCACCTGATCTAGGGTAGAGCGTTCTTGTGCAATGAGAGAGGGTTGGAGATTGAGATCGAAGGATTCCGGGACTCCAACGGAGAAGGAATCATCAATATTTACATTTAGGGATTGGGGGTTAACTAGGGACGGGTTGCTGATGCTTTCAGCAGCCTGAACCAAAGAACCAGAGATCAATGTAGTTAGGACTGCTGGGCTTACCAACAGGGTCTTCCACAGAAATTTTGACATTTTACTTGCTCCTCACACCTTTAAGCTTTTTAACTTTAGAAGCTTATTTTAGTTTACCTTATTCTATCTGGGAGATCGCTTGTGCTAAAGCGAAATCCTTTTCTGTTAAACCACCTGCATCGTGGGTTGTCAAGGTGATGCTGACTCGATTGTAGGAGATAGAGAGGTCAGGATGATGGTTGGCGCTTTCTGCGGGTTCGACTACTTGATTGATAAAGGCGATCGCCTCAATGAAGTTTTTGAACTGGCGCTGGCACTGTAGACTCTCTCCAACTAATTCCCACCCTGATAGGGTTTTGGCCTTTTCCTGGATTTCCGATTGAGTCAGTTTAGTCATTCCTTTTCGATTCTCCTCTACTTCAAAACTATCCGCTCTCACCGGTAGACGTTCAAGTTCTTTCTGAAAGATAGAATTTTGAACAGTTGAGAGTGAGAGCGGTGTAGCGGGTCTTCAGTTTGAAACCTGACTGCCGGGAGGAACCCCAGCTAGTCCTTTGGACTACAGGTTTGCCAAAGTTAGACTAGCGTCTAGAGAACAGCCCCGGCCCACAGCCGGTCTACTCCAACCTGAAGACCCATGCATTTACTACTATCTGACATAGGCATCACCTCCTAAAAATTTCAACATTAAACTCATAAATGAGATCAAAGAGCATCTAGCTCTGAGTGCCTTGCACCTGTGAATCACCTTAGCACAGAGTTCTAGAATCGGGTTAGGATTGGTCAGAATTACGGTATTTGGGGAGATTGGGGGAAGAGGGAAAAATTAGGGTGGGCATTTAGCCCACCCTACCAGAATTCTCAGGATTGAGAATTACAGAGCATTACCGCGAGGAAGAACTTCTTCGGGGAAGGTAAAGAACTCATGGGGTTGGTCAGCGGGAGCCATCCAAGCGCGAATACCTTCGTTCAGCAAGATATTCTTGGTGTAGAAGGTTTCAAATTCTGGATCTTCTGCTGCTCTCAATTCTTGAGATACGAAGTCATAAGCCCGCAGGTTGAGGGCTAGTCCGACAATGCCGACGGAACTCATCCATAAACCGGTTACGGGAACAAACAGCATGAAGAAGTGCAACCAGCGTTTGTTGGAGAAAGCAATACCAAAGATTTGGCTCCAGAACCGGTTGGCGGTGACCATGGAGTAGGTTTCTTCCGCTTGGGTGGGTTCAAAAGCGCGGAAGGTATTGGCTTTTTCTCCATCTTGGAAGAGGGTATTTTCGACGGTGGCTCCGTGGATGGCACAGAGTAAGGCTCCACCGAGAATTCCAGCTACTCCCATCATGTGGAAGGGGTTGAGCGTCCAGTTATGGAATCCTTGTAGGAAGAGGATGAACCGGAAGATGGCTGCGACTCCGAAGCTGGGGGCAAAGAACCAGCTCGATTGTCCCAAGGGGTACATGAGGAAGACGCTGACGAAGACGGCAATGGGGCCGCTGAAGGCAATGGCATTGTAAGGACGGATGCCGACCAAACGAGCGATTTCAAATTGCCGGAGCATGAAGCCAATCAAGGAGAAGGCTCCATGGAGAGCGACGAAGGGCCAAAGTCCACCGAGCTGACACCAACGGGCGAAGTTGCCTTGAGCTTCGGGCCCCCAGAGGAAGAGCAGGGAATGTCCCATGCTATCTGCGGGACTCGATACGGCTACGGTGAGGAAGTTTGCGCCTTCGAGGTAGGAGGAGGCCAACCCATGGGTATACCAGGAGGTGACGAAGGTGGTTCCGGTGAGCCAACCGCCGATGGCGAGGTAGGCACAGGGGAAGAGTAGGAGTCCTGACCATCCGATGAAGACGAAGCGATCGCGTTTTAGCCAGTCATCGAGGACATCAAACCATCCTCTTTCACTGGGGGCGCGTCCAACTGCGATTGTCATAAAGCGATGTTCTCCAAAATTCTCATAAATAAGTGCGATCGCGCCCTAGCCGACCTTTGACCTGACTGTTCTCAGCAGAAAACGGCGGTTTTAGCCAGTCTAGTTTACGATTCTTTACTCAATTATAAGGTAAATGATCAATTTTTCAATCTTGACCTCAATCTCACCTGCGGTAAAGATGGGAAAATCAGGAGAATCTGAGATACTAAAGTTAAATAAGTCCAATTCTTGCTTCCCAGAACAGCCCTATGTACGTGATTGATGTTGTTTTAAGGAATAATCCCATTCCTCTGTCGGTCGAGCGCAAATCCGAAGAAGACGCTCAAGGACTCTATACCCAGCTTTTAGAAGCCATGCGCTCCTCAGAATCAGAAGTGATTGAACTGAAGTGCGATCGCCAAACAGAAAAAACCGTCGCCCTTCTCAGCAGCGAAATTACCGCCGTCCAAAAAGCCGAGAAAACTGGAACCACAGCCGCTTCGGGTAGACCCCCTGGATTCTTCGCCGTCACTCAATAATGACTGGAGCCATTCCTAACTCTCCTGGAATTCAGGTTCAGAATCTCTCCTTTGATTGGCCCTCCGGCCAATCCGTCCTCAAAGCCTGCTCCTTAGAAGTTCCCCAAGGAGAATTTTGGATGCTTCTGGGAACCAACGGTAGCGGTAAATCTACCCTCCTGCGAACCCTGGCGGGATTGCTTCATCCCCAGTCCGGTCAGATCGCTCTGGAATCACCAGTAGGATTTGTGTTTCAAAACCCAGATCATCAACTGGTCATGCCCACCGTCGGAGCCGATATTGCCTTTGGTCTAGTAGTAGAAAAACTCACCCTCCAGGAAGTCCAACACCGGGTAGACGAAGCCCTAGAAGCAGTCAATCTGCTTCATCTGAAAAGACGGCCCATCTATGCCCTCAGTGGTGGACAAAAACAGAGGATCGCCATTGCTGGGGCGATCGCCCGCCACTGTAAAGTTCTCCTCCTGGATGAACCTACCGCTCTCCTAGACCGAGAAGCCCAACTTGAATTGGTAATCCAAGTCAAAAACCTGGTCATCCAACGCGGTATAACCGCCCTGTGGGTCACCCATCGACTCGACGAACTCGACCACTGTCATGGTGCATTTTTGCTCGACCAAGGCCAAGTGATTGACCAAGGAAACCCCCATCGGTTAAAAAATCGCTTGATGGCCACCCATCTGAATTCTTAAAACCCGGATGAAAAATTCCCATCCTGGGATTACAATTTCGGTACATCAAGCTCCTAAGCTTCCCATCGATCAACTTCAAAGCATCCAATCAGGCAACACTATGAAAAACAGACGGTCACCCATTCATTCTTTAACCCTGATCGGTTTAGGGCTGCTCTCTCCCCTCCTGATGCAGCCAACGCACGCCCTAGAGGGAGAAGTTCCCCTAGAGTCTGAACCTCTTTCCTTGTTGGGTGAACTGCCCTTCATGCAAGACCTAACCCAAATTCCGGCTCTGGGAGAAGCGAACAAATACCTACCCGGTCAAACCCCAGTGCATCTGGTCTTGAGATTAGGAGAACGGCGGGTTTATGTTTATAAAGGAGATGAGCAACTAGCCAGCTATCCCGTAGCTGTGGGTAAAGAGGGATGGGAAACCCCCACAGGCAACTTTCAAGTCTTTAATATGGAAGTCGATCCCGTTTTTCTCAGTCTATGGACAGGGAACAAAATTGGCCCCGGCCCCGATAACCCCCTCGGCCCCCGTTGGATTGGTTTCTGGACTGATGGTAAAACTCAAGTGGGCTTTCATGGAACCAATAACCCGGACTCTATTGGCAATGCGGTTTCCCATGGCTGTGTCCGCATGTTTAACAAGGATGTGCTTGCCCTTTACGAGAAAGTGGAAGTGGGAACCCAAGTCATTGTGGAACCGTGAATTTAAAATGAGCCGATAGAACCGAAACTACAACATGAGCTGATACCTATGACTCTTGCCACTGACTCACCCATAACACAGGGGCGGTTGACTTTTGATCGGTTTCTCGCTGGCTATGGCAGTGATAAGCGCTATGAACTAATTGATGGAGAGGTTTTTGACTTGGAACCTACCGGTCAGCATGAAGAAGTAGCTGCTTTTATAACGACCAAAGTCTGTGCGGAAATTGACAGACTAGAATTGCCTTGGTTTGTTCTTCAGCGTGGTCTATTGCGTCCTTCTGATGCTGGAATGAGCGCTTTTCGCCCAGATATCGCTGTTATTGACCGTACAAAGTTATCCAAAGAGCGACTTTGGGCAAACCAGTCGATTTTGACCCAGGGCAGTTCGATTAAATTCATTGCTGAAGTCGTGAGCGGAAATTGGCAAAATGATTATGCTCGTAAATTGGAAGATTACGCGACTCTAGGGATTCCGGAATATTGGATTGTGGATTATGCCGAGCTGGGGGGTATCCGTTATATCGGAGATCCCAAACAACCGACTCTTTCTGTCTGTACCCTCATTGATAAAGAGTATGATATTCAACTTCTGAGAGGCCATCAAGCCATCAGTTCTACAATTTTTCCTAATCTGAACTTGACAGCCGAGAAAGTGTTAAAGACAGGACAATAATGGTTTTTCTAGAAACCAGACAAAAAGCGAGACCGTTTATGTCTCGCTTTTGTGCTTTAGGTTGAAGAATCTTCCGATTAATCCATACCAGAATTGAGTTACCAGGTTTGAGGTAATAACGGAGCCGGAGCCGGGGGCAGGGGCGGAGGCGGGGGATTAAGAGGAGGAAGACTCGGCGGTGGCGGCGGTGGGGGCAGTGCAGGAATAGTAAAAGCTCTAGCGGGCGCTGGAGGTTCCCGATAAAGAGAAACTCGGCTACAGAAAACTGGAGTAACCACCACATCAGCACCTAAGATATTGCCAATGAATCCTCGTTCTCTGCGGTCAAGATATACGGTACGCACTTCTCCGTCGGCTAATTCTAGGGTGACCATATCGCCGACAATACTCCGGACAATGCCACGAACGGTTTGTTCTGCGCCTTCAGGACTTTGGGCTAGTTTTTGAGCGGCTTCACAAACGGGACGACCCTCTGCTTGGACTTCTTCGGCCCGAGAGGCTTGTCCTGACATCAGGAGAATGAGTGACGCACCAATGAAGGCTGCTATTTTGTTCATTACCGTTTCACTCCTTCACGGTTGTTAATGGGGTAAACGCTCAGAAAAGATTCCTTCAGGAACTGACTGAGGGTTTAATGGGTCTGGATTGACCTTGACTCTGGAGGGAGTTCTTATATTCAATATTAAATCTACTAAACCCTTATGCCATAAAGGATTAATGGCTTTTGGACTGGTATTGAAACAGGACTACTCCAGCATCATGCCACTATACTATCTTAAGATGCCCAATTCCGGAACTGAAAATTGACGATCCAGACCCATGTCACGACCTCGAACTGTCGCTATTTTGTTTGTTGATGGTTATAACATCATTGGTGCTTGGAGCGATCTGCAAGCTATCCGCGATCGCCAAGGACTAGAAGTTGCTCGCCAGCAACTGATCGAAGTGTTCACTAACTACAGTGCTTTCCGGGGCTATGATACCCGGATTGTTTTTGATGCTTATCTGAAAGAGACTCCGAGTCATCGGGAAGCGATTACCCATCAATTATCTGTCCATTACACCCATTTTGGGCAAACGGCAGATTCTTATATTGAGATTGCTTGCGCTAAATTCCGTCGCTCAATTGAAAAATATCAAAAGCGCTTGATTGTAGCAACTTCCGATCGCGCTCAACAAATGACGGTGATCGGTTATGGCGCGGAATGGATGTCAGCCAGTCGGTTAGCCCATGAGGTTAGCAGTAGTCAGACTCGGCTGCGTCGGCAACAGAAAAGTCCGAAAAAATCCTCTAGCCGCTTTTTAGCTCATGGTCTGAGTCCCTCGGCTCAAGAGCGTTTGGCTGCTTTGCGTATGGGTTTACCCTCTTAGAGGGCGATCGCCTCAGAAAAAAATTCAATTAAACCCTTGACAAATTCATAGTCTTAGCGCTACATTAAGAAACTGTGATCCTCAGTAGCTCAGTGGTAGAGCGGTCGGCTGTTAACCGATTGGTCGCTGGTTCGAATCCGGCCTGGGGAGTTTAACTCATTAGTCCTTTTTGAACCCATGAAAGAAACGGGAAATCAGGCAGAATCGCCCTGGAAATCCTGGTGGAGGCTTGCTCCCCATTGTATTTACCTGAATCATGGAGCATTTGGGGCTTGTCCGCGCCCCGTATTAGAGCGACAAAGCCAGTTACGGGAACAATTGGAGCAAAACCCCACTGGGTTTATTATGCATGAGTTGGAATGGCTCTTAGACCAAGCGCGGAACCATTTAGCCGAGTTTATAGGAGCCAAACCTTCGGACTTAGCCTTAATTCCCAATGCCACAACTGGGGTGAACACGGTTTTACGCTCCCTTACCTTAGCTCCTGGGGATGAACTGCTGACCACGAATCAAGAATATAATGCCTGTCGCAATGCTCTAGAGTTTGTGGCGGCTCGGACTGGGGCTAAAATTGTGGTGGTTTCTATTCCTTTTCCTCCCGAAAATGAGGAAGACATGGGCGATCGCATTTTATCCGCTATTACCCCTCACACGCGCTTGGTGCTGGTCGATCATATTGCCAGTATGACCGGTCTCATTTTTCCGATTCAAACCCTGGGAAAAGCCTTAAAAAACCAAGGTATAGAATTATTGGTGGATGGGGCCCATACGGTCGGTCAAATTCCCCTCAACCTGGAAGAATTAGAAGTTACCTATTACACGGGCAATTGTCATAAATGGCTCTTGACTCCCAAAGGTGCGGGATTTTTATATGTTAACCCTGAGCGACAAGATCTGATTCGTCCCCTGAGCATTAGCCATGGTGCGAATTCCCCCCGTAGCGATCGCTCCCGATTTCATCTAGAATTTGACTGGACAGGAACCCAAGATTTCACCCCCTATCTGTGTATCCCCACGGCGATTGATTTTGTTGAAACCCAATTTCCGGGGGGATGGACGGCACTGATGGAGCAGAATCATCACCTGATTATGGAGGCGAAAAGCCTACTCTCTCAAGCCCTAGGAATTACCTGTAATACCCCAGAATCTCTGATCGGTTCTATGGTATCCCTTCCCCTGCCCGATGGTGAAGCGCTCCCTCTCTATAACCATCTTTCCCAACAGTGCCAGATCGAAGTTGCCATTATGCCCTTTCCCCGAGCCAACCATCGGTTGCTCAGAGTCTGTGCCCAAGCCTATAATATCCAAGCGGATTACCAAAACTTGGCGATCGCCCTCCAATCGGCTCTCAACCCTCCCCAATTCAGCCAATGGGATGATGGTAATGGGTGATATAGCAATTTCCTCTGCTATGCGGTACATAAATAGCGGTTTTTAACGATAGCCAGAATAGCCCAAAGCTAAATTGAGTCTGTTGTTCACTCCCCCCACTCCCCCATTCCCCCATTCCCCCACGGAGGGCGCGAAGCGCTGTATATTTTTTTTGAAGCCTTGATCCCTAACTTGTTTAAGTCTTAATTTAATCTTCATGCTTCTGGTTCGGTGTATTGGGTGCATTCGTGAGAATGTGGGCAATAGGCGATCGGGGCAACTGTCGATCAATTGTATGAAAATGATAGATAGAGTTTAAATGAGGCAAAATGACGATGAAAAAAACAGTTTCAGGATTTTTAATAAGTATTTTAACTCTGTTGTTGTGGTGGATGAATCCCCAACCAGCAAAAGCAATAGGGGTTTATCAGATGCCTGTGGTGAAAGCGGGAGAGGCGACTTGGATACTCGATCAAGCGGATGTAATTAGTCGCTTAAATGAGGGAAAATTGAGTAATCAGTTGAGTCAGTTGGCTGAAGAAACGGGGAATGAGGTGCGTTTAGTGACGATTCGCCGTTTGGATTATGGGGAAACGATTGGTAGTTTTACTGAAGATTTGTTTGCCCAGTGGTTTCCGACTCCAGAGGAACAGAGTCATCAAGTGTTGTTGGTTTTGGATGTGGTGACCAATAATTCGGCGATTCGGACGGGAGAGGGAACCAAGGATTGGTTGTCCGATGAGATGGCGGAGAGTGTGTCGAGTGAAACCGTGCAAGTCCCCTTGCGAAGTGGCGATCGCTACAATCGGGCGTTTTTAGCAGCAAGCGATCGCCTGACCGCTATTTTATCCGGTAATGAAGATCCCGGCCCTCCCCTGGTTGAAGACACCATTCAAGCCGAAAGTACCTTTGCTTCAGCAGAAGAAACAAAAGAATCTAATGCTACGGTTTGGGTGATTGTGTTGCTGATTCTGGCAACGGTGATTCCTATGGTGACCTATTTCTGGCTGTATCAATAAGGCGACATTGGTAGGGGCAAAAGAAACCTTTTTCTTTCGCCCTTACCTGTCCTACTTGGGTTTAATTTCACTACAGACTTCATAAAAGGTGGTTACCGGAGGCTCAACGAACAAGGGTAACATCTGGTGTAAAATCTTTTCGTTCGCCTCATTCTTATTGGCTTCCATATCCTCAATATGATCCCAGAAAATGATGGCAATACCCCGGTCAGTTCCCGGTTCTTGGAGCAAGTAAGCTCCCTCAAATCCTTCACTATAGGTGGCGATCGCCTCTTCATACAATTCTCGCGCCTCAGCAAACTTACCGGGCTTAAATTCGCCCACCGCCACATAAGCATACTTATAGTTGGGTTTGAGATAATCTAAAAATTCACTCATGGTTTCGTTCACACCCTCATGGGTTCGCTTGGTTGCCGTTAATAGTTTGCCATGGCTTGGTGAGGATTTATCAGGATTTAGGGGGATAGGGAGCGAGAAGACAGGGGAATAGTTGAGTCCCATTCCCCCATTCTCTATGGAGTGGGAATATTCAACCGATCTAAATCAGGTTCAATACCAGGAATTAGGGGTAGGGGTGGGGGCGCTCCGGGAGTGGGGGCTAAGGGTTGTCCCAGATTGGATAAATCGGGATAAAATCCTCTCGGTTGACTGCGAGCTTCAAGACAATCGCTAATCGCCGCTTGGGGGGTTAAGTCCATATCTCGGCTGATCCCGACGACGCATTGGGCAAAGCGTCGGGGTAAAAGACTTCGCCGACAAGTTTCTAGAGTAGTCGTAGCGATGAGATCGGATTCATCTAGGCGATTAATATCGGTGACACAACTGGCTAAATCTAAGGGACGACGCACTTGGCGACAGGTCGATAAGGCGGCTGAGGGATTGATATCATCATTATCATTGACAATTCTAATGACACAGGCAGAAATATCTCTGGGATATAAGGCTGCACCGCAAGCACTGGAGCGATCTGAGGCAGAGATACCCATCTGGGCTAACTCGTAATTGCAGGTTTCAAAGCCATTACTGGCGATCGCTGGTTGATGGGACGCAAATACCCCACTGAAGGCGACCAAAACCCCACCAATAAAGGGATGGAAGGCAGAAGTTAGACGAAACTTAGGATTAGACATCCTTATGACTCCTCACAAAACACAACAGGGCGAGCTGTTGTTTCTAATTATTACTTGAAGTGAGATTAGAAGCTACAACTGCTCTCTAATAACTTACAGTGGATAAGGTATGGAAAACTAAGTTTATGAAAAACAGAGGACACCTTACCTATGCATTTAAGTGAACTCACTCATCCCAACCAATTGCATGGCTTGTCCATTGCCCAATTGGAACAAGTCGCCCGTCAGATCCGAGAAAAGCATCTGCAAACGATCGCCGCTACGGGGGGTCATTTGGGCCCCGGTTTGGGGGTAGTTGAGCTGACTTTAGGACTCTATCAAACCCTGGATCTTGACCATGATAAAGTCGTTTGGGATGTGGGTCACCAAGCTTATCCCCATAAAATGATTACGGGACGCTACAACGAATTTCATACCTTACGGCAAAAAAATGGGATTGCAGGCTATTTGAAACGCTGTGAGAGCAAATTTGACCATTTTGGCGCTGGACATGCCTCTACGAGCATTTCTGCGGCGCTGGGCATGGCTTTGGCACGGGATAGGAAAGGAGAAAATTATAAGGTGGCTGCCATCATTGGGGATGGCTCGCTGACGGGGGGAATGGCCCTAGAAGCGATTAACCATGCGGGACATTTACCCCATACGCAGCTGTTGGTGGTTTTAAATGATAATGAAATGTCCATTTCTCCTAATGTAGGCGCGATTTCCCGCTATCTGAATAAAATGCGTCTGAGTCCGCAGATGCAGTTTTTGACCGATAATCTGGAAGAGCAATTTAAGCATATTCCTTTCTTGGGCGAAACCTTTACTCCAGAGATGGAGAGAGTTAAGGAAGGGATGAAGCGCTTGGCGATGTCTAAAGTGGGCGCTGTGATTGAGGAATTGGGCTTTACTTATATGGGGCCGGTGGATGGCCATGATTTACAGGAACTGATCGCTACGTTTGAGCAAGCGCATAAAATCGAGGGGCCGGTGTTGGTGCATGTGGCAACGACGAAAGGGAAAGGATATGCGATCGCCGAAAAAGATCAAGTGGGCTATCATGCCCAAAGTCCCTTTAATTTAGCCACGGGTAAGGCGATCCCTTCCAGTAAGCCCAAACCCCCAGCCTATGCTAAAGTCTTTGCCCATACCCTCACCCAATTAGCAGAAAATAATCCTAAGATTATCGGCATTACGGCCGCAATGGCTACAGGGACAGGTTTGGATAAACTGCACGCCAAATTACCTGATCAGTATATTGATGTCGGTATTGCCGAGCAACATGCGGTAACCCTCGCTGCGGGGTTGGCTTGCGAAGGAATGCGGCCGGTTGCTGCCATTTATTCTACCTTCCTGCAACGGGCCTATGATCAGGTGATCCATGATGTTTGTATCCAGAAACTCCCCGTCTTCTTCTGTTTAGATCGGGCGGGAATTGTCGGTGCAGATGGCCCCACTCACCAAGGGATGTATGATATCTCTTACTTGCGCTGCTTGCCTAATTTGGTGCTGATGGCTCCGAAAGATGAGGGGGAACTGCAACGGATGATGGTGACGGGAATTGAGTATACAGATGGCCCGATCGCCATGCGCTATCCTCGCGGTAATGGTTACGGTGTGCCTCTGATGGAAGAAGGTTGGGAACCCTTGGAAATTGGTAAAGGGGAAATCTTACGCAATGGGGATGATTTGCTCTTGGTTGCCTATGGTTCTATGGTGCATCCTGCCCTCCAGGTGGCTGAGTTGTTGAGCGAACATGGGGTTGAAACTACGGTGGTGAATGCTCGGTTTGCTAAACCTTTAGATACGGAGTTGATTGTGCCTTTAGCGGAAAAAATAGGCCGCGTCGTCACCTTGGAAGAAGGGAGTTTAATTGGTGGTTTTGGTTCGGGTGTGGTAGAAGCGCTGATGGATGCTAATATTGTCGTTCCGGTTCAGCGTTTAGGTGTTCCTGATATTCTGGTGGATCATGCGACACCGGATGAGTCGAAAACGGATTTAGGATTGATGCCAGCACAAATGGCTGATTCGATCCGCGATCGCTTTTTCCAAAAGAAACCTACTCCTGTTAACGCTTAATTTTAGGGGATAGGGAGCGCTTCACCCTAGGGAATGGGAGTGGGCAGTGGGCAGTGGGAAAAAACCCCCTTTCTAGCCCTACTCCCTACTCCCCACTCCCCCACACCAACCACCTCCAATTTTTAATTTTTAATTTTTAATTTTTAATTTTTAATTGAGACGCAGAAAACTGGTGTACCGGAGTTTACCGGTTGGCCGCGCTCTTCCACACAGGGATTATTGCCATTAATCAACTGCCAGAAATCCCAGAAACCCTCTGGTTAAGACTCTTGGGAAAAGGGGGAACCCAAAAAAGAGCCATCCAACAAGTGCTAGATCTACCAGAAGATGATCCGCAACGGCTTAATATCCTAGAACTCATTGGAGTATGGCGAATTAATGTACAAGCTAAAATAGACCTCAGCACAGAAGAGCAGGAGTTACTTATGGAGTTATCACCAGCTTACTTAAAATGGCGAGAAGATACGATCCAGGAAGGTGTTCAACAAGGTGTTCAACAAGGTGTTCAACAAGGTATCCAACAAGGTGTTCAACAAGGTATCCAACAAGGTATCCAACAAGGTGTTCAACAAGCTAAACGAATGACGATTGAAACGTTGTTGAGGACTCGGTTTGGTTCTTTGGATGAGGAGTTAGTGGCAATAATAGACAGCATGATGAAACTGTCTCTAGAAGAGTTGATTCCTGTCTGTATGCAAGCCGATCGTGAGGAGTTGTTAGCCCAGTTTAGTCCAGAAAATTAATACTCTCGTGTTCTGAGAAGCTGGGTTTCTAGCAGAAATCCGGCTTCTCGCTTGCGTATCATAGATGGTAAACTACTAAGACATAGGGAATGGGGAATAGGGAATAGGAAATAAGCCATTCCCCCATTCCCCCATTCCCCCATCCTATCCAAAATCATGCTTACCGTTGCCATCCCCAAAGGGGCTTTACTGAAAGAAACGATTCAACTGCTCCAGCAAGTGGGGCTAGATTTTAGTGCTTTTCTCGACTCCAGTAATCGTCAACTGCAAATTGTCGATCCGACGGAAACAATGAAAGGGCTATTGGTTCGCGCTCAAGATGTGCCCGTTTATGTGGAATACGGACAAGCCCAATTGGGTATTGTGGGCTATGATGTGCTGCGGGAAAAGAACCCCAAGGTTGCCCAACTGGCGGATCTCGGTTTTGGCTATTGCCGCATGTCGGTAGCGGTGAAAGAGTCGAGTGATTATCAAGATGTGCTGGATTTACCCGCCCATTGCCGCATTGCCTCGAAATCGGTTAATTGTGCCAGAGAATATTTCCATGGCTTGGATTTACCGGTAGAAATTATTCCTTTGTATGGTTCCGTAGAGTTAGGGCCGATTACGGATATGTCGGAGGCGATTGTGGATTTGGTGTCTACGGGTAAAACTTTGAGGGAAAATGGGTTAGTGGAAATTAAGAAGTTATTTGATAGTACCGCTTATTTGATTGCTCATCCTTTGAGTTATCGCTTGAATGTGGAAGGGATTGATGATTGGATTACTCAGTTGCGCGGGGAATCCCTCAAGAGTTGTTAACCAAATTACTCCCTCACCCATCGGGGAACTGCCAACACAAGATGCGCTCAATGCGATCGCTGTTACACTGGGGACAGGGCTGATTCTGGGAAGAACTAACCCATTCATAGCCGCACTGATGACAGTGAGCAAAGACATTATGCTGGTTAGCGATATCAATTTGCTGTTGCCAGCGATCGATTTCCTTGCGATCGGGTTCAAAATTAGCGCTCATAATTCAAAGAGGAGAAAATAGAAGATCGAGATTTAACGCAAGCCTAAAAACTTATGGGTTTGTAAACTCATGCGCCAGTCTGGATGATTCATTACAAACTTAACCGTTAAATCAATGGTTTCTGGACTATTCCATTCCGGTTGCAAGAATTTAATCCCCTTGGGATTAACCCATTGAGCTTGTTCTTTTGCCCATTTTAGATCTTCGGGGCCAGTAATTACTACTTTCAATTCATCTACATGGGGGACAATACTGGGATGGGGAGACTTAAAGCGCTTGGGAGAAAAGGTCACCCAATCAAATACCCCTGAAAAGGGATAAGCACCAGAGGTTTCTAAGTGCAAAGGTAAACCACACAAAGCCCTTAATCCCTCGGTTAATTCATCCAAATTATGCATTAATGGTTCACCTCCAGTAATCACGATCATGCTCGGATTAACGGCTAAAACCTGTTGGGCCAATTCCTCAACAGAATAAAAGGGATGTTTGTCTATCGGCCAAGACTCTTTTGTATCGCAAAACCAACAGCCCACATCGCATCCTCCGAGGCGAATAAAAAAAGTATTTCGTCCCATCCAATACCCTTCTCCTTGGATAGAATGAAATGTTTCTACAATGGGGTAACTTTTCACCGATCGCCGTCAATTTCATCAGAACATTATTTTGATTTTAACAGTTTTCCGGAACTTTGGGTTATAATAACTAACCATTATTGCCATCAACCCAAGGGAGAAAATATGAACCATACAGGGTGTAAAGCGATCGGATTACTCGCCTTCTGGGGGGGGATTGGTGGGGCGATTTACCCCCCACAATTGGCTCAAGCTCAAACCACCGGGGTAAGGTATGGAAATTATATCGGTATCACTGCGGCTGAACCCCTACAAAACCAACATTCTACCCTAGAGCCAACCCTAGGGAGCGCTGCCGAAAAACAAAAAGTGATTTAAGTGTTTGGCGAGATAAAACCGATCACACCTTTCAACGGTTCCAGCAGCAAATCGAGGTAGACTTGGTTTATCTGCAACAAGGAGAACGACTGTTAGATACCGTTGAAGTCTTTTATTCTGGATTTGGCTTCAACTACCCCCTCTATAATTGATACTCTTCTGGCTGTAGCCCTTGACTTAATTAATCCGAAACATTTCAGAAATTGGTTTGTTCATTGTTGTTACTGTACTTCATAACAGCACGAAGCGCTGTAAGAATTCAAAATTAGTTTATTTACTATACCAAAGTCTGTTCAGAGCCACAAATACGATCGCCGTGTTACCATTGAAGACATCTATCTCCTTCTGGGGCCACAAGCGAGATGATCGGCTATGGCAACTAAAGTTAAAACCCAAGTTCCGGTAACTCCGACTCCTGCAACTCCGGCTAAAAATGCTCTCCCGACACCGAAACCGTTTACAGAGTCTGTTCCTGTTGTAGAAACGGATACGGAGAGTGAAACGGTACAGATGAGCGCCATGAGTGCTACGCCTCCGAATGAGGAGGGAACGGGTAAAGGCGATCGCCCCCAACTCTCAAACCTAGGGTATCAATTTAGTCAAATTTCCGTGGCTCCCCCTCGGATGAATCCGGCTCTATTGCAACCGGAAAGGGAGGAAGAAGACCGACCCAAATTCCGGAAAAATGGTACATTCGAGACGAGTCAATCTGTAGAAAAACGGATACAAGCGAAACGAGGGAAAGGCAGACCATTACCGGATAAGACGCGATCGTTTATGGAAGATCGCTTTGGGAATGATTTTAGTCAAGTTAGAATTCATACTGATAGTACAGCAGTACAACTGAGCCAAGACCTAAAAGCTAAAGCCTTTACCCATGGTCATGATATTTACTTTAACTCTGGGCAATATAACCCCGGATCGACGGGCGGTAAAAGGCTTTTAGCCCACGAACTAACCCACACGATTCAGCAAAAGGGGGCGAAACTAAAACCTAAAATAGCCCAGACTCAGCTCAAAAAACCGAATAAAAACACACAAGAAATCAAGCGTAAACCCTTAGCAAAAATCATTCAACGTCAAGAAGAATACAGTGGGATAGATGTGAATTTGAAGCCTTTGGGGGGTAGTCTGCAACCCAAAGAGGAATCAAGCGGTATTGATGTTAACCTGAAACCCCTGGCGGCTCAGATCCAGCGAAGGGCTACAGATGGGGAGAAGATCCAGACAGAATTAATTGTAGGTGCAGCAGGCGATCGCTACGAACAAGAAGCAGACCGCATAGCTGATCAGGTCATGGATCGCTCCTCCACCCTACAACAAGACCCAGAACCCGAACCCAGCACTGACGTTAACCTCAAACCCCTACAAGAGAGAATACAGCGCGGCAATGGTCGGCCAAAAAGTCGTCGCCCTAAAGCCATCCCCTATGCAGCCATTTTAGGCGGCCAGGAAGAAAGCGAAGACGAACAGAACGTTAACATCACCCTCAAACCCGATAGCCATGGCTCATTTCAGGCTAGTAGTGGCATAGAACGCACCATTAAGAGTAAAGAAGGGGGCGGCTCCTCCTTACCCAAAGAGACCAAAAGTTTCATGGAATCTCGCTTTAATAATGACTTTAGCGGGGTTCGCGTCCATACCGATAGTGACTCGGTGCAGATGAATAAAGATTTGGGCGCGAAAGCTTTTACTCATAAGAAAGATATCTATTTTAATTCTGGACAATATAACCCCACCTCTACTGGTGGCAAACATTTACTCGCCCATGAACTCACCCACACTATTCAACAAACCGGCCCCAGTGTGAAAACTCAGCCCGATATTCAGAAAGAAGGGGATGAGGATGAAGAGAAGAAAAGTATTAGCGAAGTTGACGAAAAGACCACGGAAATTAGTGACGATGACTATAGTGAAGATGACATTGAAAATTTAGAGAAAGATGCCAATAAAACTGAAGATGAGGTAGACAAAGATAAGAAAAAAAGTGACGATGCGGGCGGAGGCGATAACCAAGAAACAGAGGATGAGGATCAACCAAAAGACGAAGTAGCCCCTCAAGAAACTGATGACTCCAGCGAGCTAGATGTTACGGAAGACCTGAAAAAACAAGCGCCTCCACCTTCTCCAGACGACACAGCCGCTCCTGTTGCTGTCCCTGATGTGGTTCCCGGCCAGGTTCCTGACGACCCCCACCAGAACCCGGCATTCCTGGCAGTTACTGGGCAAATTGAACAACAGGGGACAGAGTTTTCTAAGCATGATGACCCCAAACAGGAAGCGGTGGAAGTTCAGGATGCGGTGGTGGATGAAAACCAAGCTGACCGAAAAGCGAAGGGTCGGAAAACGGACACCGCAGCCAGTCAAGATCCAGCCACCTTTGACCGAGAAGCGTTTGTACAGAAGCTGTTTGCGGCTTTGGGTATTGAAGAACCCAAGAACATGAAGGAAGTCGAAAGTGGTGGAGGGGTTGGTAAGGAAGCGGAAGCCACTATTGATCAGGAAGTGGGTTCGGCGACGACTGATGCGGGTGGTGGAATGCCGGAGGCAGCCCAAGCGCCTCCAGAGATGAAAGACGAGGATATTAAGCCGGTTAAGGAGATCGAGGGGGTTGAAGACAAGGTTAATGATATGCAGGATGTTGTTCCTGAAGTGGATAAGGCTGCTCCCCCAGAGACTTCTACGGAGAAGGTGGAGGATCAGTTAACGGAGCAGCAGGAGGGGTTAAAGGAAACATTTGGGGATTTTGGCCAGGCGAAGTTGATGGTGGGCGGGCCCCAGGATCGGTATGAGGTGGAAGCCGATCGCATGGCGGATAGGGTGATGGAGATGCCCGATCCCCACTCACAACCGGTGCAAGCGTCAGATATAGGGGCGGATTCACCCAAAGTTTCGTCAGATGTAGGGGCGGGTTCACCCAAGGTTTCGTTTTCCAAGCGAGATCTTGGTGAACCCGCCCTTACAGAACCCGCCCCTACGGAAACCGCACAGACGAAACCTTCTCCAGATATCGCCCGACAGATCCTGCGAGCAAAGACGATCGCTGAAGCTATCCATCGCTCTCCCCAGTGGATTTTGCAACGGGAAAAGGAGGTGGAACCGGAGAAAGCTGAACCGGTGGATCTGGGGACGGGGACGGGGAAAACCCTGACGACGAAAGATATGGAAACTTTCGGGGATATGGGGGGAAATCAAGCTCTAGAAGGGTTGCAGGAGACGGAAAAATTTAGTCAAGAAGGGCCGCAGGAGTTCCGCAAAGAGGAAGAAGGGGCGATCGCCGATACCAAAACGCGCAACCAAGAAAAATCGCAACAAACCACGCAAGCGATGAAAGATCAGCGCCTCCAAACCATGACGGAGATGACCACTAAGAAAGAGGAAACTAAGGGTGCAAATGAAGCGGCGCGGCTGAAAATTACGGAAGAGTTGAACGCCATTTATACCGAATCTCAAGCCAAAGTAGATGGGATCTTGGGGGAAATGGATGCTGAAGTGCAACGCAGAATGGAGTTAGGAAAGGCGATCGCTCGCCGCGCCTTTGAGATCGTGCAAAAAGCCGCCTTCAAGAAATGGCAGAAAAACTATTACTACCATCGCCACGGCATTAAAATTAAAATTTTCTGGAAAACCTTTAAGATTTTCAATATTTTCCTGTGGGCTAAAGAGAAGCTATTTACGGGACTGCCGGATGAAGTCAATCAAATCTATAGTGATGCCAGAGAAGTTTACGTCAACTTTTTGAGACAGTCCATTGCTGGAGATGCTGGTTTTAAGCCGAAAGTGGAAACGAGCGAAGTCAAAGATGTTCTGGGTAAAGTGACTGGGTTGTATGAACAACTGGCTCCGAACGCGATCGCGCCCTATGTGGAACAGAAAATGCTCGAAGCCAAGGCTGCCATTGACGAAGGAAAAGCCAAATTTCAGGCAGCCGTAGACAAATTGGGCCCGGAAGAAAAGCAACTCGCAGAAGGCGCGATTTCCAACATTCAAGGGCAATTTGATAATCTAGAAAATAACGTTAAATCCTATCAAGACAACTTAGTTAACGACATTACCGAAAGTTATAAACAAGGCTTAAAAGAAATTGACGATCGTATAGAAGCTCTCAAGGCTGCGAACCAAGGGTTAGTTAAACAAGCTTTAGCCTTTATTGGTGATTTAATCAAAGCAATTATAAAAGCCTTACTAACTCCCATTAAATGGATTTTATCTAAATTTGGAGTGGATGGATCGATTTTAGATGCCATTATTGACGATCCTGGTGGATTTATGAAAAATTTCTTCACCGGATTGAAAGATGGTTTTCTCAATTTCGCCAAAAATTTTCCCAAACACTTTCTCAATGGTTTAGTCGAATGGCTATTTGGCAATATCGGCCCCATCAAACTACCAGTAAAATTTGACCTCGCCGGATTTTTCGATATTTTCATGCAGGTAATGGGATTTACCAAAGATGCTATTTTTTATATCGCTGGCGAGATTATGGGGCACGATATTGTTGGGGGAATTCGGGCCGCGATTGAGGGAGCAAACTTATCTGAAATCCTCGAAGGGATGGATCAGAAAGTTGCTATGGTGATTAAGCTATTCTATACCTTACTGACGAAAGGAATTTCCGCAGCCTGGAATTTCCTGGGTGATATTCTCAGTGAAATGAAGATGCTGTTTATCAAAGAACTGAGCATCATGGTAAGTATTGAAGTGATCAAAGCAGCAGTCACCTGGCTGATTGGAATGCTCAATCCAGCCGCCGGGATTATAAAAATCATCAAAGCTATTGTGGATGTGATCATTTGGTTTGCTCAAAACTATGAGCAAATTATAGAACTGATTAAGACTATTTTTGCTGGTTTAAGTGCAATTGCTAGAGGAGATACAGCCACTTTCTCAAAAACAGTGGAATTATCCTTAGCCTCGATTATTCCAATTGCTCTGGGATTTATGGCGAGTTTGATTGGTTTGGGTGGAATTGCTAATAAGATTCGCAAGATTATCCAGAAGATTAGTGAATCTTTCCGGAAAGGGTTAGAGAAACTATTCGCTCCTATTATCAAGCCGATCAAAAAAGTGATTAATAAAGGCAAGCAAAAGTATAATAATGTGAAAGAAAAAGCCAAGAAAAAATACGAAGATACGAAGCAGAAAGTTAAAGATAAGTATAATGAGAAGAAAGAAAAAGTAAAAAGTAAGTTTGCTGACAAGAAAACGAAGAAGAAAGAGGAAACCGAAAAAGATCGGGAGAAGGCTCGCTACAAAGCGGCCCAAAAACAGCAGAAAAAAGAAGTAGAAAAGGCGATCTCTCAAGGGGAAAAGGAAGGAGAAGAAGTTATTGAGAAACAAAGAGACCCGAAAAAAGTTAAAGGACAACTGAAAACGGTGGAGACGGCCGCAGAGAAAGGTACGGAATATGTTTCTGTCAGCAGTGTAAAAGTAAGTGGGGGAAATTTTTGGTCTAGCCAGTATTCGTTAAGGGGAACAGTTAAAAAACTCAAGATTGATAAGAAGACGGGTCAGGCGATCCGACGACAACCGAGTGCGGGAAGATCAGCCGTTCCTGAAGAGGCGCTTCAGCTTCAGGGTTTAGAACTTCAGCCGAAAGTCACACTGCGTAAATTTCCTCTACAAAAACTTCAACGTAAGCCCTCGAAGTGGGAAGATAAAAAGAATAAGTTAATTGTTGATGATCAGTCGAGTTCCAGTCAATTTAAGCTGGAGGCTAAAGTGATTGATGAATCTGATGTTTTGTACAACTTGGCGAAAGATATCGAGACAAAAGCGCGGAAAATTAAGGATAAGAAACCGGTCACTTATTTCAAAGCCCTATTACCGAAATATAAGAAACAGTATGACCTGACGAGTATCGATCTAGATGATAAGACGGGGTTGATGGATAAATTCGATCGCGAAATCGAATATGAGATTACGGCCAAAGTGCCACCCCAGGAGGACACGAAAGCTAGTCGTAAAGAGGCTTCTGGTAAACTCGCGGCTCCGGTTAGTCACTCGATTGAACAACGCATTCAGCGATCGCAAGGAAAAGGCGAACCCCTGAGCCATGCCTTCCGCGAACCCATGGAACAAGCCTTTGGCGTAGACTTTAGCGGAGTCAGAATTCACCGCAAAACAGAAGGCGATACCCTCAGTCGCTCCCTCAACGCCAAAGCCTTCACCACTGGCCAAGATATCTACTTCCGCAGCAATACTTATCGTCCCGATACCTCCTCCGGAAGCCACCTCATTGCCCACGAACTCACCCATGTTGTGCAACAATCGGGTCATAAACCCCAAGTCCAGCGCAGTCCATTCTTCCCCCAAAACCTGGTACAGCGTCAAGGAGACGGGCCACCACCCAAACCCCTATTCAGTCATCTAGGGAGCAGTCTAGTCATTCAGCGCGATGAAGACGGAGACCTGGATCTGGGCCAAGCTGCCGTTGTTGCTGGAGCCGTTGCTGTAGAAACTGCGGCCACAGTAATGGAAAGCACATCCAGCCTGAAAGCTGATGTGGATGTCTATAAAGATATCAATAAGAAAAAAGGCACAATGGAAGTCTTTGTGCGGGTGCAGAAACCTCAACATCAAAGCACCCCAGAACAACAAATGGCAGACATGGCCGATGATAGTGAAGGCATTCCCGAATTTACCCGCACCTTAATCGCCAAGCATATTGAAACCATTCTCCGCCAAGACCCTAGACGAGAAGTTGTGGAGAAAAAACTACCAGAAGTCGCCCTCAAATTTGACCTAGACTTAGTGAAAATTGCTGGTTACACTGAAATTGGTGCGAGTAGCTTTGAGTATAAAGTTTTAGCCCAAGGTAACCCCAAAGCCGTCGCTCAGAAGAAAATCGAAGACATGCTGAAAAAAATGGCTAAAATGAGCAGCGCTAACGCTCAACCTTCTGCACCGCAACAGGATGGTACTACAGAACTACCTCCCAAACCTCCAGAACAAGAAGCGACTACCGATAAATCTAAATCAGAGGCAAGTTCAGACACCGATACCTCAGATCGAGATCAAGCAACTCCATCCACTCCAGAATCTCAAAAAGCCAAAACTACCCAAGTTAAACCAGACGGAGCAGATACTGCCAGCGCTCAACCTCTCAGCACCAAAACCCAAATCAAACCCGGAGGCGATCCTAAAACCCTATTTGTCATCGCTCGCGTCGATCCCGAAGACAAAAAATAGGTTAATTTTTAATTGTTTCGGCTGTCGCCGACATGAAAATTTTTAATTTTTAATTTTTAATTGCCTGACATTGGGGACAAAAATGACTCGATCGCCCCCCCAACTTAATGCGCTCAATTATCGTGTGACAACGGCGACAGAGTTCACCCCTACGACCATACACCCACGCCACCCCCGCATAATTGCCATTCACCCCCTGCACATTCAGAAAATGGCTAAACGTCGTCCCCCCCTCCCGCAAGCTATCTTCCAGCACCTGAACCACCGCCCTCGTTAACCCCTCCACCTGGGAATGAGACAGATCGCAACAGCGCGTTTCTGGATGGATTCCACAAAGAAAAAGCGCCTCATCCGCATAAATATTACCCAGGCCAGCGATTAAACTCTGATCCAATAAAGCCGTTTTAATCGGGCGCTTGCGGTTCTCTAGGGTGCGGTGCAAATACTCCACCGAAAACCCCTCAGAGAGCGGCTCTGGCCCCAACTTCCCCAATCCTGTGATCATCTTCTCTAGAGCCACATCAGCCGGAACCCACCAAACCCGACCAAAGCGACGCTGATCCACAAACCGTAACTCTTGCTGCGACTCAAACCCCAATCTTACCCTCGTATGTTTCGCCAGAGGTTCCGTCGGAGTCACCCATAACAACTGCCCCGTCATCCGCAAATGCACCCCTAACCATCCCCCAGGGTTTCCTTTCCGAGTTAACTCAGCTAACAAATACTTACCGCGACGATGCCATTGCTTAATCTTCGTACCCCGCACCCCTTGCAAAAATTCATCCACAGAAGAAGGGTGGGCAATGCTGTGACTTAAGCCAGATATCCGGCGATCGCACAATACTTCCCCACCCTCAATCTCCTGCTCTAGCGTCAGTTGATTGAGTCCTCTACGAACCGTCTCAACCTCTGGTAGCTCAGGCACAACTCTTACTCATCCCAATCAGCTTGGCTAAAAGACTATTTAACTTCTTGAAGTTCGCTTTCTGCAAAGTTATTGGTATTGAGTCCAGAAGGGCTACCACTAAAACCGGTATAGTTCACTTTTTCAAAGCGAACCACAACAGGGTATTTAATCCCGCTTTTGTCGATGCTGGCTACTGTGCCTACTTCGTTATACCAGTAGGACTCTTTGCGCTTAATACGGACTTTAGAACCACGTTGAACCATGATGACTGTTTCCTTTGAGTATTTGTTAACGGGTATTGTCTCTCAGGGTACTACTCAACGGCTCTCGTCTGCACGCTTAGTATTTTAAGTTTTGTTACTAATCCTGCCATCGCACGCGCACAAAATGGGCTGGTTTGCCCCACATATCTTGACTTTCCTCAATTCTGACGATTTCCAGGTTAAAGGGAATCGCCGTCGTCAGATAGCGTTGGGCAATGGGCCCGACATCGGGGGCTAATTGGGAAGCCGCCATTGCCGCGACTCCTACACCGAGTAATTGTCCGAAGGGGTCTTTGGGCATCATGAAATTCACGCCTAGGGTAAAACCAGCCGTCAGCAGTAACGCTACGGAAAGATTAGTTCCGCATCTCGGATGTACTGCCAGGTTCCATTCTCCGCTTGTAATGCGGTTCAAGGCGTTATACACGGCTTGCCGCAAGGTTTGAGGGTTAACCTGGCCATACAGATAAAATCCCTGCTCTGTAGACATGCCTCCCAACAGTTCACCACTGCGATCTAACTCCGTCAGCACCCAGACGGTAGCATGTTCTAAGGCATGAACTTGGCGCACCATTAACAGTTCTTTCACACCCGGTAGAAAACCCAATTGTTCTAAGGTTTCCCGGTCTTGAGTCGCTTGAGGTACAAAGTCAAAGGAAGAGGTGGTTTGTGTCATGGTTATGGGTTGGATGAATTAAGACCTTGCCCTCTCTCTATACCTCCTCCCAGTGGGAGAGGGACTTTTGCTCCCCTTCTCCCGTGGGAGAAGCGCCGCCCTGCTTGTCCTGAGCGAAGCCGAAGGGGAGCTGGGGGTTGAGGGCAGTTTATAACTTATTATGAGATCAAAAAATTGGGAATTGCTTTGCATCCACCTGCATCTGCAATTCCCAAACACCTCCCAAATCTGTATCGTGAGGGGTTAAAGCACCCCTCAAACTTATTTGCCTTTCATTTGCTTGGCTTGTTCTAGGGCAATTTCTTTCAGGGCTTCAGAAGATTTAGTATTAGAAGCGCCTTCAATAGCTTTCACGGCTAAATCTTGTACCTGTTTCAAGGCAGAATCCAATTGTTTGGAGAGATTCTGAATCCGACTTTCCTGATTATGGATGGTTTCCGATAAGCCTTGTAAGCGCAATTCATAGATTTTCTTCTGGCTCTCGATTTCTTGGGCGCGAAGATCGGCTTTGATTTTAACTTGATACTGACCAATGTTGCGACCGTTTTCTTTACCCTGCTTAATGTTCTGTTCCAATTCTTGCGGGAAGGCTTCGACTTTGGCTTTCGCTTCAGTATAGGCTTTTTCCCGTTCGGCGATCGCCTCTTCCCGTTCTTGCCAAGCTTGCTCCTGCGTTTCCCTTAGCTCCACCAGCTCTTGCTCTAACTGCTCTCGCCCTTGCTGATAGGCTTCTTCATCCAACTTGCGTTGTAGTTGCACATTATAGTCATAGGTTTCTGCATCCCTGATTTGTTGCGTCTGCGTGGCTTGGTTGCGCTCTTGAATCTCTCGTTGATGGGTTTGCTGCTCTTTCTGCCACCCTTGCCGCGCTTCGGCTAAACGCTGCTCTAGAATTTCTCGCTGTTCCTCCCATTCCTGCTCAAAGGTTTTCGCCTGGGTTTGATACTGCTCGATCAGTTCATCTAAAGTTGTCTCAGAAACTTCTAAATCATATAACTGTTGCAATTGCTCCTGTTCTAAGTTTACCTGCTCTTCAACATCTTCCAGTTGACTGGCTTCTTTTAACAGTTGCTCGGAGAGTTCGTTTAAAGCTCCGCCAAAGGTGGCTTGAATTTTTTCTAAGTCTTGCAAGACTTTTTTCATCGGTTCAGTCACTCGATTGACTGAGTTCTGGGCGCTAGGATGTTCAATCACAGGGGTAGGTTTCACGAGGGGTTGTTTTTGGGGTGGGGTTTGGGAAACTTGCTTTTCCAGCTCTTTTTTCTCTTGTAGGAGTTCTTCATAGGCGGCTAGAATTTCTGCTTTGGTATTGCGATCGGTGGGCTTTTTAGTCATAGGTCAAATTAATGAATAGTGGGTGTGATTTTCCCTCTCTCTATATGCCTCTCTCACTCCGAGAGGGACTTTTTCTCCCCTTCTCCTGTGGGAGAATGGGCTGGGGGATGAGGGGAAATGCTGCCCTCTCCCTATATCCCTCTCCCACGGGAGAGGGACTTTTTCGTCCCTTCTCCTGTGGGAGAAGGGGCTGGGGGATGAGGGGAAAATTATTGATTACCAGAACTGGAAAAAGCACGCATCGCCAGTTCTTTCGCTTGATTAACGGCAGCTTGCAGTTGTTCGGAAAGAGCAGTGATTTCTTCGGCTTGCCGTTCAATGGTTTTTTCCAAGGATTGAACTTGCAATTCATATCCCTGTTGAGTTCCTGTCCATTCTTTTTCTAAGAGGTCAGATTTAACTTTTCCTTCACGGTTAGCATCTTGAATCGCTTCTTCTTTAGCTTTAATATAAGCTTGTTTGAGTTCATCTTCATAACCGGCAATTTTTTGGCAAAATTCGGTGTATTCGACTTCTCGATCGCTGAGAAGTTTTTCGCGCTGCTGCCAGTCTTTTTCGAGGTGTTGTTGGCGCTGGCGCAGTTCGTGTTCGAGTTGCCGCTTGCGCTCTTCATAGTCATCTGAGTTCATTTGACGCACGCGCTCTAGTTCATATTGATAATCGGTTTCTTGGCGCTGGCGATCGCGGTTAATCTGTTCTCTCTTCTCCCCTAGGGCACTCTCATACTCTTGTTGCTCTTTTAACCAGAGTTTCCGAACTGAGTCCTGCTGCTTTTGTAGTTCTTCTTCCTGGCTGGTGATTTGAGCCTCAAATGTATTGACTTTAGCGTTATGCTCTTGCGTTAAAAGATGCAGCGCATCTGCCACAATACGGAGATTTTTTAGATCTTGTAATTGATCCTTTTTAACGGCGATCGCCTGATTGATTTCCTTAAGCTTATCCGTTTCCGTCGATAACTTCTCAGCTAACTGCTCGATGGTATCCCCTAAATCTAAGTGGAGTGTGGCGAGTCCCGTAATTAGGCGATCGCGACTATAACCCGAAACCTTCGCCAATAGCTGCTGATTCTGTTCCCGTTGCGCTTCCTCTTCCTTCGTTTCCACCCGTGCATTGGGGGATTTCCTCTCCTGGATGATCTTCTCAAACGCTTGCATTAACTGACTTTTACTCGATGATGGGGGGGTCATTACCGTAGTCCTCACAAACTTGATATTTTCATCAACATTATCACTATACCCAATATTGAATTTTAAGTCAACCCCCTTTTTGAGAGACCCCACACAACAGCCAGCCAGATACAACAGTACCCTAGGCTCCTTGGATCATTCCTAGGAGAATCCGCAATAAACTATCTAAATCTGCGGGAACACGATAGAGATTCACATCCACATGAATAGATTTTTGCTCCCGTTGCAACACAGCAAACTTCCAAATATCTCCCGTCGCCACTGCACCATAAAGATGGGGAACATCTAGATTCGTCCAGCTATCCATCGCAATCAATTCTACCGCCAACTGAGTCATGCCTCTAGGCATATCTGCATTTTTCGCTTCCACCACTAATAAATGCGTCCGAGAGATCACTAGATAGTCAAGCGTTCCTTTCAAAAAATTATTCACCATCACTGGATACTCGATTTTTAACTTAGACCCAGATAAACGACAAACCTCTAGTAGTGTTGGTGCAATCAGCACCTCTCGACGGGCGATTTCACTCGTCAGATCCACGCATAACAAATCTTGCTCCAATCTTTCTTTCAGCGCCCTACAGTCTAAATTGCCAGAAAATTCAGGAAGTGCAAGAGCCGCTTTCTCTAAACGAAAACCGAGTTCTGCCAGAATATCTTCAGGGTCAAATGTTAATTCAGCATATCGGCTAAAGGTGTAGCTTTCTTCTAGATTGAGAATAGATGGTCTAGTCATCTTGAGCCTGTCCCAACTAAGAACACAGAATTGAGGCGATCGCCGCCTCCAGATCCCCTTGGGATAAAGTCGTCACAATAAACACCTCTTGCACCGTCTTCCCCTGGCGAGCAATCAGCTTAAACCCTCCCCGAATCGGAACCGAAACCTTCAACTTCATCTGTGGCATATGACTCTTAACCCGACCAATAACCCCTGGAGTCACCGTAGACACCCCCTCATAGGTCGTCAACTTCTCCAAAATCGGAATCAACCCCTCCAAATGGGTTGAATGATTCCACACCAAACGGCCCGAAGATTCAGCAGACTTTGATGGAGCCTCAGAGCATTCTGACTTCTTTTTCTTCTTCTTACCCATGCTCAGGCTCCCCAACCCTTAAGCCTTTTCCAGAGGAGCCATCGTTAAACCCGCCCGACTTAACTGTTGATGATACAATTCAGCCGCCTCTTGAGGGCCAACCCAAACCGTAGCTTGTCCCTCATAATGAACTTGATTCGTCAACTCCCAAGCCAAATCACTCGTCATGCCCGGAATATACTTCACCAGACAATCATGGACATGCTGAAATGTATTCTCATCGTCATTGAGAACAATAACTTTGTAATTCGGATAAGGCTTACGGATAGTCTGTCCTGACTTTTCAGGGGCTTGGGTAGGAGCAGTTGCCATATTGCGAATCATAGGCGAAAGTACCGGATTCATAGACCGTAATTGCCAACTTATCGACAGAAGAGATTAAAACTTATCTTACCATTCTACTTTATTATAGCCATCATAGGGCAGGCAAGGCAAGAATAGTAGAAGCGAATCCGATCGCCCCATTCCCCATTGCCCCCATTCCTTAATTATCATATTAAAAGTTATTACACCTAATCCTTATGACTTCGTTACTTTGTGAGCCTACTCAAAATAAACTGCCCTTGCAACTGTGGCAACCCTCTAGTTGGGAAAACTATCAAGCCTGGCGGGATAGCGATCGCCCGGAACGAATCAAGCTATACTACTACCAAAATAAACTCTTAGTCGAAATGGGTTCAGAAGGAATTAACCACTCTAGCATCGGCGATCTATTTACCATGCTCTTTCTTATGTGGTTCAGTCAAAAGCAAAAGCAAACCTTTAGCACTTTTGGGGGCTGCTTGCTGGAAAAAGCCAATCAAAGCTCGGCTGCACCCGATCTCGTTCTCTACATTGGAGACAATTATCCTACTTGGCATCCTGGAGAAAGACGCTATATCGACTTAGATTCCTGGCGAGTCCCCACTTTAGTCGGCGAAATTTCAGATACCACCTTATCGAGTGATTTAGATGAAAAAAAGCACTTATATGCCTCTTTAGGCATTCCTGAATATTGGGTGATTGATGTCATTGGGCGACGAGTATTTGCTTTTCAGTTACAAGAAAACAACCAATATAAAGAATGCGATCGATCTCAGACATTATCCGGCTTACCCATAGATCTTTTGGAAAAGTGCCTGAGCCGTTTACAAGAAGCCAGTAATGGAGCCGTTGCTTCTTGGTTTTCCGAGCAAATTCAATCTCTGGATACTGGCGAACCTTCATAACAGTAAATTCTCCCTATCATGAAACCCCATACCTTTCTCATCAGTTTATTAGTCGTAATGGCTGTTATTTTAGGTTTGCTCTCCTTTCCCAGTTTCGGCCAGTCAGAGCCACCTGAACCCCTTAATCCTAATCCGCCCTCTCCTGATCTGCAAATATTATCTCAAGAAATACGCCAGCTTAATCAACAAGTCCGACAGCTAGAATCCCAGGTCAGATCCTTAGAATCTAAAGTTCGCTCCTTAGAATTTTCCATCCGTTAATCAAGAATTCGTATAGCTATTGATCAATTGAATAATACCTTGATCGTCAAATTCTTGGAGTTTCTTCATAATTTGCTGACAAAAACCCTGATAATCCCTATTCTTCTCTTGAATCGCTTTAACCTCCATTTCAATGCCTTCAATATCTCCAATTTTTGCTACATCCATAATTCTTTCTAGGGCTTCTAGAGGGGGAACCTCTTTAATTTCAGAATTATGCATACTTTCAAAGGTAGCCGTAGAAGGGACTAAAGCGCGAGTTCGCCAATCTAAATAGAGATACTTTTTCAATAAACCAAACAATATCTGAAAATCAATTGGCTTTGTGAGAAAATCATCACATCCTGCTTCGATACTAGCCGCTTGATCTTGGGTTAACACACTAGCACTAGAAGCAATGACCGTCACCCCTTGAAACTCAGATTTGGTGCGAAGTCGGCGGGTCATTTCAAAGCCATCTAAAACGGGCATGACCAAATCCGTAATAATGACATCCGGGTGAAAGACTTGAGCTTGAGCTAGTCCCATTTCTCCATTGGCAGCTTCCCGACAGTCAAAATCTAGAGACATTAAAATTTCTCGTAACATTTGCCGATTCACTTCCTTATCATCAACAATCAGGATTTTTCGTCGGGGGCCAAGATAACCGATAATTTCATTCTGTTCTTCATGCAGAATAGTTCCCCAAGATTCAGCCGTAGGTAGCTCTAAGTCAAACCAAAATTGACTGCCTTCACCGAGAACACTCGTGACTTTAATTTCACTACCCATTAAGCGTACAATTTGCTGACTAATGGCTAAACCGAGTCCAGTTCCTTGGGCTTGTTGACTTTTCGTACCGACTTGTTCAAAGGGTAAGAATATTTTTTCGAGTTGCTCTGCATTCATGCCCACTCCAGTATCTTGAATGGTAAACCTTAACCAAAGATGATGGTCTGAAGTTTTGGGGAGGTCTTCAAGGGGTTCAACCTTTAAGATCACTCGCCCTTGACGGGTAAATTTAATGGCATTACCTAAGAGATTTAAGAGAACTTGACGCAGGCGCTTTTCATCGGCAATAAGAGCTTTGGGTAAGCCTGGATTTTCATTATATTCAAATTGAATTTTTTGGTTGTCTGCCCGGACTCTAGACATTTCGGAAATACCGGAAAGAAAGGCGGGAAAATGAAATTCCTGGGGAATAAGATCGAGTTTGCGGGCTTCGATTTTGGCTAAATCGAGGATATCGTTGATCAAGTTGAGTAGGTGAGTACCGCATTGTTCGATGATTTTTACCCCATGGCGTTGGCTATTGAGATCTGAGGTGCGTTCCATGATTTGGGTATAACCGAGAATGCCGTTGAGGGGGGTTCGCAGTTCGTGGCTCATGTTGGCGAGAAATTCGCTTTTGGCGTGGTTGGCTTCATCGGCAGTGAGGCGGGCTTGTTCGAGTTCTTGGGTATAGGTGCTGATGCGCTCGACGAGTTGGTTGAAGGTTTTGGCAAGGGTGGCTACTTCGTCGTGGGTGGTGACGGGGCAACGGAGGTTAAAGTTGGAGTCTTGGGTAATGGAGAGGGCGACTTGTTCGAGGGACTGGAGGGGACGGGCGATCGCCGAACTGGTGAGGAAAACCAGTACACTAGACAGGAGCAGGGAACTAAAGATACTGGCAACAATAATCCAGAGCCGCAGATATTCCGCTTCTATGCGTTCTTTTTCGGCTCTATGATACTGATTATCAATGACTTCTTTGATCCAAACTAAATTTTCCAGTAACCGGTCAAATTCAATTTCGATTTTCGTGGCTTCTCTGGAGGTGAGGGTATCGACAATGGTTTGCTGTGCAGGTGCAATTTGATCGGTTGTGAGGTTAGGAGGATCGAGTTTTTCCCAGAGTTTGAAGATCAGATCCTGATACTCTTGGGTGACTTGACGGTATCGGGTTAAGGTGTTTTTCAGTTTGGGTAGATCGACATCGGAGGCGTAGGCGTAGGTTTGCAAAAAGGTTTCAAAGGCTTGGATGGTTTGTTCTACCCGATTGATATCACTCAGAAATTTATCGGTTTCATAGCTAAACCAAATGGTATCTCCGAGGATAGCGATCAGTTTTTGGGGATGTAAGCGGATGGCAATGACAGCATTTTCCTGATCTTTCAAGAGCAGTTGTTGGCGGGAGGCGATCGCCAACTCATCGATCGCTTTATGCTGATAATAGTCTCCAATCAGCAGTCCGGCTAAGGAACCGCCAATGGCTACTCCGAGGGAAACCCCATAGCCGATCGCAATTTTTTGACCAATGCTGAGATGATTGATTGGTTCTATGACCCGATCCCGGAAGGATGAGTTCGTCCACCATTGGTTCAACTGGTTAATCATCGCCCAATTTCGAGGGTTACCCCTACGAGTGTACTCCAATCTTCCAGGATAAAAAACTATCTTTGACCTTAGAGGAAATTGCCTTCTCCGATCGCCCGATACACATTGCGAATCATATCGTAATCTCGATCTTCTACTGCAATTAACGTAGATTCCTTAAACTTAGTGTTCCCTGGGGTAGAAGCTAAAGCTGTAATCACCATCTGTTGATCGGCCAGCAGGCGATCGCGCCAATTCTCTAGTTCCTCTGGTTTAGTCCGACTATTAACAATTAACACATCACTGGGTAAAGCTGGCCCTTTTGCCAGCAGCCGAAACTCATCCGCAGAAACCTCTTCTTCTTGCAAGAATACTTCATAATCAATAATTGGCCCAGCCCAAGCGTCCACTTCTCCATTTTTCAGCGCCGCTAAAGACCCTTCTCGACCTAACATTTTCACCTGATAATCGGTTTTCGGATCGAGTCCAGCACTCATAAACATCTCCGTGGGCCCCAAATGGCCGCTGGTGGAGCCAACTTTGAGCATAGCAATGGTTTTGCCTTTGAGGTCGGCGATCGATTGTACCGGAGAGCCAGGAGGAAGGGCGATCACCGCATGATAATTGGGTCGAGTAATCGCAATCACAGGAATGGCATTAGTGCGAGCGCGAATTAACACATATTCCGAAGGCCCCACAACAGATAAATCCACTGTTCCCCCTTGCAATGCCGAAGCCACTTCTGTATAGCTATCAACTGGATAAAATTCTACTGAACGCCCCAAACTCTCCTCTAGAGCCATCCGAAAGGGTTCATAGTCTCTTTTGAGGTCTTCGAGTCCTTGAACATCACTAATGGCTAATTTTAAGGGCGCTAAAGAATCATTTGCCGTAGGGGTGCTATTTGATGAAATGGAGTCTGGAGTCTGCTTCGGGGCACAACTAACCAACAACCCTAGGGAGAAGGCGAGGAAATATCGTCTTTTCATAGTCTTCCACCCAAGTTATACTCTGTAAGCTGAAAAAATGAACAGTGATAGCCCCAGTATAGGGGATGAGTTTACGGATTGAGGTTATGGTTTGGATAAGAGATAGGAAGTAGACAAGAAGGTTTAATTTTAATACCAGCAAGCATATTTGAGCAATTGTCCTAAACTGCGCTGCTCTTGCTCATGACGATTGAGGATTAACTCCCACCGATCGCTCATCACCCATTACCAGAACGAAGCGCTCCCACCGATTTTCCGGCTGCTTGAATGGGTGCATAGTTACTACCATCGGAAAGCACAAACCCAGTATAGTTCTCCGGTAATAGGGTTTTTGCCTCTTCTAGCGAAATATTCACTAACTGTTCTTGTATTGAAGCTCTAAGCTCTGGAGGTAGTCCACCGCGCACCGCAATTGGATCGTTGGGGAGAGGATCGGATTGCCAGATAATTTTCAGTTGGGAGCGGTCAATACGTCCAGTGCTATCGAGGACATCCAGATTCCGGTCATAGTCGGAAGCGATATCGATTTGGCCTTCTAAAACGGCGATCGCCTGAGCGGCGTGGGATGCACCTTCTGTATAGTCAAATACAGCTTCTAGATCGATATCGCGCCGCTTAAATTCGCCTTGAGGAATCAGCCAACCAGAGGTCGAGCCAACATCCGCTAAACTGAGTTTGAGTTTTGGCCCTTTCTGACTTTGGGCGATCGCCTCTTCTAGAGTATCAAAGGGCGCATCAGCTTTCGCCATCAACACAGAGTAATAAACCGGTTGTTCTTTGTATTTTACCGTGGCGATCGCCTCAATCGAAGGGTCATTATGGTTCGCCAACACATAGCCCCAGGGGCCCAACCAAGCCACATCCAGAGTCCGCGATCGCAGAGCCTCCGAAATCCCCACCCAATCTTCCGTCACCGTCACATTCGCCTTCAAACTCACCCCTTCCGCCAGTTGGTTAAATAACGGCTCAAATTGATTGCGGTTTTCACTAGGGGTCGGAAAATACGGGGCTACACCAAATTTAAGTTCCGTTATCTGCGTATTTTCAAGATTAGATTGACCACAAGAAATCATCATCATTAGGGTTAAGCCCCCCAACACCATCAGTTTAATCCAGCGCTTCATAAAACTCATTAATTTCTAGCCAGTTGTTCAGGGAAAACCAGTTTAAAAGGCTTCCCAATTCACCCATGGATTTAATACCTTAGTTTTCTGAGTTTACGCTGAGAATTTCATCGAGTCAAACCCCCAGAGATCCGTTAAAAATTTTGCGGATTTTCCCCGTATCTTTAAAACCTCAATCCCCTTCATTCCTAGTGAGCATTAACCAGAGGCAAGGTATACTCATGACTTACATCACTCGTTTTTTCCTCTAGATCCGAGCATTGCTCATAGATCATCGCTCGATACCCAGTATGAATTGGAATCACCACCGCCTTAAATCCCTCCCCTTTAACCGTCACTTGTTGGAATCCTTCTAAACCCAGAAAAGACCCCATCAACAGTTTCAGAGAAATCGTTTGGAAAATCACCCTAGCCCAATCCACCTTCAGTGTTTCATCCAACATAACATAATCATTAATAATACCATGGCGGTCAAAGTAAGCCACCACACTGATATACCGTTTTTTGCGCGTGGACTTCTGGTAAATTTCAAATTTTCTTAATGGATTTTGATGAATAACCATGATGTTAAGTTAAAAAAGATTAAGAATTGAAGGACAAAAAATTTTCCCCAGTTTAAACTCAAGGTAAATAGAGACTCCGGGAAAGTTTTCTTATCTAAGATCCCTGTTTTGCATCTCTTCTAGCATACAGGATTTTTTAGGTTTAGATAAGTGTGGCTGAATACTAGCATTGATTTTAAGATTCAGTAAAATTATTTAGTTTTTACACCACATCCAGTTTTTTTGGTACAAAATATACGAATTTTTACGATCAAACCTGAGACCCTTCGGAGAGAGCAACAGACACAAAAAAGTGAATTTACTTAAATTATAAAGACAAATTCTGGATTTTCCCTTATACCTGCGATCTCCCATAAGTAGGAATACGATCCCTACCTTTCCCGATACCCTAGTGCCCAGCACTATAAACTTCCCTTAACCCAAGCTTCTCGGCGATCCCCCTTGCCAACTGCCCGGTTCAGTCAGACACTGGACTAGGAACGCTATTGATTTTTGATATAAGAGGGTTTTTTTCGTGAAAAATGTCTTAGGGATTATTCTTGGAGGAGGGGCAGGAACCAGACTGTACCCTCTGACTAAACTACGGGCTAAACCGGCAGTACCTTTAGCAGGTAAATACCGCTTGATTGATATTCCCGTCAGTAACTGTGTCAACTCCGAGATTTACAAAATCTACGTTCTGACTCAATTCAACTCAGCTTCCCTGAACCGCCATGTGACTCGTGCGTATAGCTTTTCGAGCTTCTCGGAAGGCTTTGTAGAAATTCTGGCTGCTCAACAAACCGCTAGTGACGAAACCAGTTGGTTTGAAGGAACCGCCGATGCGGTGCGTAAGTACCTGTGGTTAATGCAAGAATGGAATATTGATGAATATTTGATCCTGTCCGGGGATCATCTGTATCGCATGGATTACCGGGATTTCATCAACTACCACCGGGAAAGTCAAGCTGATATTACCCTGTCAGTGGTTCCCATCAGTGAAGAACGGGCCTCTGATTTTGGGTTAATGAAAATTGATGAAACTGGACGCATCATTGACTTCAGCGAGAAACCCAAAGGAGACGATCTCAAGAAGATGGCCGTAGATACCACGGTTTTGGGACTTTCTCCAGAAGAGGCAAAACAAAAGCCCTATATTGCCTCCATGGGGATTTATATCTTTAATAAAGATTTGATGGGTAAACTGCTGACAGAGAATCCCGATCAAAAAGACTTTGGGAAAGAAGTGATTCCCTTTGCCGCCAAGGATTACAGAGTGCAGGCCTACCTGTTTAATGATTATTGGGAAGACATCGGAACGATCAAAGCGTTTTATGACGCGAATCTGGCGCTGACGGAACAACCGACCCCTCCGTTTAGCTTCTATAATGAAACTGCTCCAATCTATAGCCGCTCCCGGTTCTTACCGCCCTCTAAATTGTTGGATGCGAAGGTGACAGAATCGATTGTGGCAGAGGGTTGTATTCTCAAAAATTGTACGATCCATCATTCGGTTTTGGGTGTGCGATCGCGCATAGAAACCAATTGTGTGATCGAAGACTCCATGCTCATGGGTGCAGACTTCTACGAACCCTTTGCCGAACGTCAATCGGGGACTCAACAAGGAAAGGTTCCTGTCGGTATTGGTGAAGGCAGCACTATCCGAGGTGCGATTGTCGATAAGAATGCCCGCATTGGTCGCCATGTGCAAATTATCAATAAAGACCATGTGGAGGAAGGAAACAATACAGAGACTGAAAAGCTAGGCTTCCTCATTCGTGGCGGAGTAGTGGTGATTATCAAAAATGCCACGATTCCCGATGGCACAGTGATTTAGTCTCCTCCAGATTTAGGGTTCTAGGATATGACGGACTCCTGCGGACTGATTATTTTAATTGGTCTTCCAGGTAGCGGGAAATCTACCCTAGCTTACCAGTTGATGGCGGCCTGGCCGACCTATCGACTGGTTTCTACGGATGCGATTCGAGGACAATTATTTGGCGATCCGGCTATTCAAGGGGATTGGCGATTAGTCTGGAATCAAGTGAGGTTGCAGTTTGAATCGGCTCTGTTAGACAATGCACCGACAATTTATGATGCCACCAATGTGAAACGAGCCAACCGCCATGAAGTGATTGCGCTCGGCCGGGAGTTGGGTTTTGCTTCAATTACTGGGATTTGGATCAGGACAAGGTTAGAGGAGTGTTTGATCAGAAATCGATCGCGCGATCGCCAGGTTCCCGAAGAAGTTATCTTAACCATGTATCGCCAGCTCTGGGGTGCTGCTCCGAGTTTGAGCGAAGGAATGGATCGCTTAATTTTTTATCAACCCAGAAAACAGTAGCGTCAAGGAAGAGAGCGGCAAAGACTGGGGTTAAACAATGATCGATCGATCGATCGCCTCAGTTTTAGAAACCGGGTTTCTTAAGCCGGAGAAACCCGGTTTCTCGATCGAGTTCGGAAATTGCGATCGCAACCGAACTGCAAGTCACCCTCAACCTTTGATACCCTTAAGCTGATATTGCTATATAAACCCATTAAACTAAAGACACAACAGCGTTAAGGAGCATATATGGTGGCTACTGATTTTAAGGACTACTATTCTGTGTTGGGGGTTAGTCGCACTGCCAGTGCCGATGAGATTAAGAAGAGTTTCCGTCGTCTAGCCCGGAAATACCACCCGGATATGAATCCTGGAAATCAGCAAGCGGAGGCTCGGTTTAAGGAAGTTAACGAAGCCTACGAAGTGCTATCGGATGCGGACAAACGCAAAAAATACGACCAATTTGGCCAATATTGGAAGCAAGCGGGTACATCTTCAGGTTACGGACGCAGCGCAGCTCCTGGTGTGGACTTTAACGGCTTTGATTTTAGTCAGTATACGACCTTTGATGAGTTTATTAATGAACTCCTGGGACGCATGGGAACCGGAACCCCTGGAGCAACTGCGGGGCGCAAAACTTCCTATAATTACCGGAGCAATGGGCGTACCACTGGATTTGGTGGATTTGAAGATTTTGCCAGTTATGGAACACCTCCAAAAACCAGTAATGTGTCCCAAGAGGCTTCAATTGTGCTGTCGTTTGCAGAAGCTTTTCATGGAGTCCAAAAGCGGATTAACTTAGGTTCAGAAGTGATTGAAGTACGGATTCCTCCCGGAGCGAAACCGGGGACTCGCATCCGCGTGCGAGGAAAGGGGAGTATCCATCCTCAAACCGGAGAACAGGGAGATTTGTATCTCACCGTGTCCTTGCAACCCCATAGTTTTTTCCAGTTTGAAGGGGATAATTTAGTCTGCGAGCTACCCCTTTCTCCAGAAGAGGCGGTTTTAGGGGCTAGTATTGAAGTGCCGACTCCTGATGGACGGGTGCAGATGAGTATTCCGGCTGGTATTCGTCATGGTCAATCTTTGCGCTTACGGGGTAAGGGGTGGCCAAATCCGAAAGGCGCTCGTGGGGATCAGTTGGTGAAAATTGCGATCGCCGTTCCCAAAATCCTCAGTAAAAGCGAGCGGGAGTGTTACGAGAAATTGAAAACCCTCCGCACCGAGAATCCGAGGGCGAATTTGGCCTCGGTGCGACTGTAACTCGATGGCGCTACTCAGGGGTAATATCAAGTCCGGTTAATGGACTAAGAAGGGGGCAAGATGCCCGCACTCCTAGAATCCTTTAATATTACTGGAGTAGGAGCGTCTAGCTCCCTATCTCCCTTAAGCTCTGAAGTTTCCTCTGGCGAGAACTCTGTTTTAACTGTTGCAAACCCTGCTGCAAATCAGGGATAGACTGAGCTTCGATACCGCCATAGCGCCATTCCACATAAGCCTGGGGAATGGCTGCGATCGCCGCTTCTGTTTCTGACCCATACTGACCTTGTAAACTGTGGGCATATTCTTGGGGAGTTTGGGCCGGATGTTTGGGATAACCGGCTTCCCTAAGAATGTTTAAGTATTCTTGATAAATACGCTCCATGGGGTGCAATTTGGAGAGCCATCTTTGTCGTCTCCACTGTTGCCATTGCTGAAATAAAACCCAGAGGAAGAAGGAGAGGGCGATCGCCAAAATTGCACCGATAAAGAAACCCGTCCAGCCATTAGAAATCAATTGCCAGAGGCGAATCAGGGATTGGATTAAAACTCCCATAATAAATGCCCCGATCGCCGTAAATGCATTTTTGACGGGGGAGGGTAACCAACCCGCCACCCAGTTCCAAAACTGGCGTAGAACTGTAAAGCTTTGATAGTCAGAAATGGAGGGAGGAATCAGGGGATGGCCGGGAATGGGATCGAAGCCAAACCAGCCATACTGGGGAAAATAGACTTCGGTGAGGGCAAAGGCATCAATATTGCGGACGACATATAACCCAGTAAAGGGGTTGAATTCTCCGGGGCCAAATCCTACCGCTAGGCGGGCGGGAATGCCGATCGCCCTTAACATCAGGGTTAAGGTAGTGGAAAAGTGATCGGGATATCCACCTTGGTACTTGAATAGAAAGGATTCTACCAGGTCTTCACTGTCATCAAAAAAGGGTAATTCTGGCTCTAAGCTATAGCGCTGTTTGAGGTATTGGGCCAGATAAAGGGCTTTTTCATAGGGATCGGTTAGGGGATTTTCTGAAGTCGCTAATGCTTCTTCGGTTTTCTGACGGACGCGATCGGCAATTTCTGGGGGAATTTGTAGATACAGGTCGCGAATTTCTTTGGAATAGTTGGTTGAGGCTTGGCGCAGGACGGAGCGATCGCGATAGGGAACTTCGGAGATAACGGTATAGGTTAATCCTTCCCGGAGGTTTAGGGGCGATCGCAAGGCTCCATGTTTATCAAGCGCTACTTCCCTAGTCGGAAAATATAAATCATCCGCTTCATACAAAGCGGGAATCAGGTTGGGTAAAGATTCAACTACTGTATAGGTTTGTACGACTTCCCGACTTCTTGCCAGAGAAGGGTTACGAGGAAGATAAAACTTATACGACCAACCCGGTCGTTCAACCAATGCCGTATCCTCTTGGCGAATTTCCCACCCTTGACCCGTATAATAATCAAACCCTAAAACCCGCCAAAATCCTTCCGCTTGAGAGCGCACCCGTAACATCACCTTGGGAATCAGTTGACCTCTCAAATTCTGGTTAATTTTGCTATTAAACCCATAGTAAAAGGTCTCATCCATTTGACCGGCTCCCTCGCTCGGAGCATCTCCCCCAGTCCCCGCACCTTCACCCTCTCCATCTTCGGCCGTCTCTGGGTTAGTAATGGTTCCCGGTAACCCTTGGAAGCTTTGTTCTTCTTCTTGCATCATCGGTGGAGCGCTGACCGGGAAATTGCGGAATTGATAGCCGGGAACCCTAGGAAAAGCGGCAAACAAGGCCATACCTAACCCCAGAACGACTAAGAGCATAAATCCCAGTTGTTTGGGGGCGAGTTCAGGCGCTAAAGCAATCGGGTTTCTGGAGGCTTTGCCCTTCCTATTCCAGGTTAGAGGAGATAACCCCAAGCGCGAGCGATAATCTAGAACTAGGGTAGGAAGGGCAATCACTAAGAAGACAAATAGGAGCGGAGAAAAGGCTAGAGTTTGGCTGAGGGTGGCGGCGACACCGATTAAAATTAGCCCGATAATCATGGAATAGCCCAAGTCTTTGCGGCGCGGTAGGTCGAAACTATGTAAGACTTGGAGATGAACCAGCAGTTCCGCCAGAACTAAGCGGGTATCATTGAGCTGGGTAAATAGGTTTCCGAAGAAGACAAATAGGGCAATTAACATGCCAATGGCGATCGCAAACTGGGTGACTACATTGCGATCTTTGCGTCGATACCAACTCCACAGGGCCCCAATCGCGCCGACGGGAACGGCCCATAAGCTCATTTGTGTCCCTGCGGCCACATCTGTGGCTATAATCCCCACACTCACCAAGGCTTGAACCAAGATTCTTAAAAGCATCGATTCTTCAGCCACGGGTTTAGGAAGTCGATCTAAATACTTCCACAGATCCGATAAGAGGGGCAGATTCGCAAATGGCCGCGTCCCTGATGAGTTTGCCATAGTCCGTGTCTGGTTACAGTGGCTCAGAAAAACTAAATTTTAAGTCAAGAGCTAGTGTAACAAGATTTTTTCTTTTTCGTCTCTAATTTCGGTTTAGTCTATCCTTAAGATTCCCTATCCGTTGGTTTAATCACTAACATTAGGGGCGCTTCGGCATTATTATCTAGCTCAATGACTAGGCTATAGGGGCGATCTTCAACAATATCAAATAAAGCTACACTTACATATCCTGGATCGTAGCGTTTGGCGATCGCCTGTCCCTCTTCCCCCTGAATCTGTACCCTTGCGGCACAAGGAAGCAGCACGTCCACTTGCAGTTGCCTCCCCTTCTCCTCCAGAGTATAATCGGCAGCTACTCTGAGTAGTCCTAATTCTGTAGCCCAGTCCCGTTCGGTTACCCCTTGATTAACCACAGGAGTTAGGGTTAGGGTTTGGAGAATTTTTTGAGCGGCCAACAGAGAAAGCAGCATTTTTTGCGATCGTTGTGCTTCCTCATACACTAAAGGGGGGCGGGATTGGGTATCTGGGGAGGAGCGCAGTTCTCCCAACAATAACCGACTGGTCATTTGGTTTAAAGTGAGAAACTCGTTGGGAAATAAATTTTCTACTGCTTGCACCAGTTTGGCTCCCTCTTGTAAAGTAGACTGGGCAACTTTTTGACACTGATCGAGCAGTTGGGACAGTAAAGATTCAGGCAGTTCTACAGGGACGGGAAAATTTAATTGTTTGAGCTGTAAGATCCAAGGTTGAGAAAAAACTGGAGTAGAGGGGATCTCACTCGGATCATCCTCATAGTTCATAACCGTGGTCTCCCAAGGAAATAAGGGAAGATTCGATTGCATTTCAGCTTGAATTCGTCGCTTTAATAAAGCCTGGAAACGGTCTTGCACGGCGGGTATCTCTCCTATCTCTAAAGGTTGGCCCTGGGAATTTAAATGGGGGGGATAGATGCTATCGATATCTTCGGACTCCAAAGGATCGAGCGCTTCCCAATCCCAAGATGATTCATCGAGTTGATCCATCCATCGGGATGAATCTTCATCTGGGTTGGGGCTAGAGATTACCTCTTCTGAACCTGAAGAAGAGTCATCCACTGGAGGATTGAGTAGCCAAGTAAACAGGGCTTCAATTTGGGCTTCTGGGTCTCTATTCATAGCAAATTCTGAATTCTCCGGAATAATTTAAGCATTGCGGATCGCCCAAGCTTGCGCTAGGATTTTAATCCATCGTTTTTGAACTTGATTGGGGGTACATCCGAGTTCATTGGCGATCGCTTCATCGTCAAGATTATTTTGTCTTAAATTTAAATGTTTCTGCTGCTCTTCAGAGAGTTGCTTGGTAAAGATTTTCCACTCTTGGGGCATTAATCCTAAATTTTGCTCTAAACCTGCTTCTAACCATTCATGGACTAATTCCCAATGGGGGCCAAGGGCAAACCGTTCTAAGTGATATTTAAACCGTTGTTGCAGATAATCCCTTTCCCTAGGGGTAATCTCTAAAATCCATTCAATTTGTGAGGTGGCTAAATCCAGTAAACGACAGACAAAATAATCGGCACATTCTTGTTGTTTCCGCTCTTCGAGATACTCTAAAAGCATTTGCACAACTTTCTCGGTAATTTCATTGACTTCTGGGATTTGCTCCTGGTTACTCATGGCTTTTCGGACTTGGGAGAGTGCAGGACTTGACCATTCGGAATCTGAGTCAGAACCCCCTGCTTCTGAAGCACTTTGAATATCGACTAAATCTTCTAGGGGTTGTTGTTGGGAAAAGGTTTGCGCTCGTAAAATAATTAGTTGTTGCGAGCGATTCCCTCTCAGACGAATCCGGCGTTTAGCATAGCGCTCGGTAAAAGCCATGAATTCAGCAATGTCTAGCCGGGTTTTCGGGTGATAGGTGAGGGGAAGTTCGGTTTCTCGGCGGAAGGCATTGAAGGATTCGAGGTAAAAGGCTTGCAAAAAATCCTCAATTAACGTCGTGCGGGCGCGATAACTGGCTGATCGATAAGATGGATTAATATAACCATAGACGATCGCCGCTAAGGTACTATGCAGATCTTGGCGACCTTTAACCGATCCTTGTTCGTAGTAGTCTAAACATTGTTTAAGGCGCAGTTGAGCTAACTTTGTCGCCCACTCTTCTATTTCCCCAGAGGCTTGGATGCGTTGACTCTCGATGCAAATGCGGGTTACTTCGTCGGCTAACCGATGGGCAATTTGCTGACAGTTGGTCTTTCCCGCTTGGGTTGACTTTTGGAGTTGCTCCCATAGGAGTTCAAAGATGGTTGTAAAAATCTGATCCACAAGTTCCTTTATGCCCCCGTAACCAGAGTGATTTGCTTAGATGACCGTAACATAGCTGGGCTTGAATGGGTTTGAGAACGGCTTAACTGTTGTTTGCTCTGTTCTTTCCATTCCCTAGAGAGAGGATCTAGACTAAAGGGATGATGCTATTGAAGCTCAACCCATGGATTTAGACGACCAGATTCAAACTTTAATCGATCGCGCCCCTCAAGATGGCCATACGCCCCAGATCGTAGCGGCGATCGCTCCAGCCCTAAAAGTGTTGGCCCAACAGCTTCAACACTCCCAATATTATATTTTACAAACTCTCACTCAGCAGTGGGTGTTCACCACCCTCCGCAATAATGAGCAACCCAAACTGATGAAAAAAGTGATTTACGCTTTCCCCACCCTCAAAGATGCCGCCCAATCTCCTTCAGCTAAAGACGATCCGAACTTAATGGCTGTGCCACAAGCTATTACAGCTCTTCTCTTTCAAATGGTGACGTTAGAGCCGATTGATAGTTTGGTTTTCTTTGAAACACCAGGTAATTTACAATCGGGGGTCGAAGTGCGATCGGAAGATGTGAAAAATTTAATTCAATCTTATTTGGCTCAACTCTCTTCGGGTTCAGCTCCCCCCATCTCTAAGATTCCCCCAAATATGGCTTGAGTGAGTGTGATGGGGGGATAGGCAATCCACCCCCATTACACGCTATAAAATGCCCAGCAACGACCTCCACCGTTTGGCTAAGGCGAACGGTAGCGAACATCTCAACCCCTCCTGAAGACCAAAGTGGGCGATCGCCTAATATAAACGACGCAGCACATAGTCGGTTAAATTGATTAGGGTTTCGTAAGATTCGGTTTTCGGCAAATCGGCTAAACCTTCGCGAGCCAGACGAGCATGTTTAGCTGCCAGTTCGCGAGATCGAGGTAATCCTTGAGAATTATGAATCCAACTTAAGGCTTGCTCTAAATCTCCAGGTTCTTTAAATTCTCGCTCAATCAGGGCTTCTAAACCGGGGTGTTCTTCCAGGGCATACAATACGGGAGCTGTGAGATTGCCACTTTTCAAATCTGATGCTGCCGGTTTCCCCAGGGCCTCGTCTGAGCCGGTAAAATCGAGAAGGTCATCTACAATTTGAAAGGCTAACCCTAAATTGCGCCCATACAGATAGAGGTTTTGAGCCATCTCCTCGGAAACATTGCTCAAAACACCGGCTGCTTTGGCGCTATTGGCGATCAGCGATGCGGTTTTGTAATAACTTTTTTCTAAATACTCTTCCAGGGATAAACTGGTATCAAATCGTCTCAGACCTTGTTGGATTTCTCCTTCTGCTAAGTCCATGATCACTTCTGATAGCAGTTTAACGACAGGGAGATTATCTAAGTTGGCTAAATACCAGGAAGATTGGGCAAATAGGAAGTCTCCAGCTAATACGGCAATACGATTGCCAAAACTGCTGTGAACCGTGGGTAGACCCCGGCGCAGATCGGATTCATCCACCACATCATCATGGACAAGGCTGGCGGTATGGATCATTTCGGTGATTTCTGCTAAACGCCGATGGCGATCGGTGATATCTTCATTGACAGTGGTTGCCCTAGAGATTAAAAGGACAATGGCGGGTCTCAATCGCTTCCCCCCGGCTCCAAAGAGGTACTCAGCGGCTGCAAAGAGGATCGGATGACGCGCACTAACCAACTGTTTCAAGTTTTCCGTCAGCAGATGAACATCTGCTTCAACTGGATGGAATAAGGAGGTCGTTGAGGTCATGAATTAAGCTGACTCTGCCGTTAGTTACGAAACTTTACATATTTATTCTAATACCATGTTGCCCTTTGTCAGGGAATTGGAACCCATGTGCAAGGAATACCTACAGCATGGCTCAAGTGTCCATAGCCCAACCTATTGAGCCAATCCGGATCAACCTTCCCTAGTTGGAGATTTTTTTTGCCAATTTTGCCCGATTCTCTCAGCAATCGCAAAGTTTTGTGTTAGATTGAATAATAAGGATTTCAAATCACTCAGTAACCCAACTGGAAAACTGCAAAGTCGTACAAGTCAGGGCTGATAAAAGTTAATCTCGATTAAGTCTTGTTGGTGGAAAGACTCTCTTGAAGTAAGCCTTTCTAGGTTTTACATCGAACTCTTGTAGAGTGAAGCGTCTTTCCGAGTCTGTTAGATCGAGGTAAGGTCAGCGCCTGAGCCGGCGTTTGTATATTTTTTTAGGTGTGTCAGGAGATTTGGGCTTCTAGATATCAATTTTCTTGTATTTAAGAAGATCAAAAATCCTTGGCAAAGCAGTTTAAAGCGATCGAGTGGACTGGTTTAAGTCTATCTCCAGAGTCAGACTGGCCGCTGGCCAAACTGGAGGTTACCTCAGCTTTGAAATCCTTGTGCTTGTTCCTTCTCCGCTACTTAACTGATGCCCTATGTACACTGGTTTGCCCCTCATGATTGTGGCCTTAGCTGCGATGTATCTTCTGTTTGTGTATGTGCTGTTGATGTTTGCTCAACGCACTGCTAGACTATCGAGATCTCGTAGTAGCGCGCGTTAAATAAACCCTCTATTCTCATTGACGGTCAATTGGACGTTAAGGAGATCGTTGACTGTTAGGGTGGATGGACAGAATCTTTAATCATTTAGATCTGGTTACACCCACCCTTGCGGGTCAATTGGATTGGTATGAATTGCCTATTTTCTGTTTAATTTCCTCTAGGGTTAAACCCGTAATGGAGATGACTTTATTCACTGAAGTTTCTCCTTTCATGAGGGTAATGGAGTCTTTGGGAATACCCAGAGCTTGGGCGATCATTTTGAGGACGGAAGTGTTGGCTTTTCCCCGTTCAGGGGGGGCCTGAGTCCGGATTTTTAAAGATTCTCCCAGCCATCCTGCCAAACAATCTTTGGAGGAAGAGGGAACGACTTTGATCGACAAGAGAGTGTGGATAGATGGATCTTGGGGCATGGGTTATAGTATAGTCCGATCGAGCGATCGGGATAGTTTATGTTTTGGTCTAAGTTCCCAAGGATTGAGATAGGGCTGGGTATTTTTTGTGGCTGGCTAATTCTGAGATCTTGAATTATTGACTAAAATAGCATGGTTTTAGGTTATAAGTTTTAGAGAAGAATGAGTGCTGGAGTGGAGTAAGTTGATTGAGTTGGCTAGGTTAAAGAAAAGGTTTCTGAAACTGCTTTTGGCAGGTTGGGTCATACTTTATCTGGGGGGTTCACTGAGTGCGATTGCTTATGCTTCTCCTTCGGTGGATCAGCTTCAAAAACAACAGGAACAACTGCAACAGGATCAAAAACTAATTTCTAGGGAACAAGAGCGGTTAAAACAGTTAGAGCAAGCAGCAAAAGAACACCTGAAGGGTTTGCAGGGTACATTGAAACTGACAGAGGGTCAACTTCAGGGGATTGAAGATCGAATTGAACAAACCACCCAAAGCTTAGATCGTCTCAAAGGAGAGTTACAAACTCAAAAACAGGATTATCAAGCCTTAGCTGAAGGCGCGATCGCCCGATTTCAATTTCTCCAGAAGCAACCGCGTCATTCTGGCTTATCCGTATTACTTCAGAGTGAAACCCTCACTGACTTTCTCAGTCGTCGTCATCGCTTCAAACAACTCGCTCTAGCCGATCGCCAACTCCTACTAACAGTTAAAACCGCCTTAGATCAAACTGAGCAACAGAACTTAGCCATTGAACAAACTTATAATCAACTGTTAATGATGCGTCAACAGTTGGTGAATCAAAAAAGCGATTATACCACTCAAAGTCAAGTTCAAACCCAATTAATTGAACGCTTGAATAGCGATCGACAAGCTCTAGAAGCTGCTTATCTTCAATTACAACAAGATTCACAAGGTTTAGAAGCCTTAATTCGCGATCGCCTACAAACCTCATCTTTATCCTTACGCAAAGTGCTAAAGCTCCAACCGGGGAAAATGCTCACCCCCAGCTATGGCGAATTTTCCAGTAATTTCGGCTGGCGAACCCATCCCATTTTCGGTTATCAACGGTTTCATGCCGGTATGGATTTTGCGGCTGACTATGGCAGTCCCATCTATGCAGCTCAAAATGGCATTGTCTTATATGCCGGATGGTATGGGGGTTATGGTAATACCGTCATTCTCGATCATGGTAATGGCATTACAACTCTTTATGCCCATGCCAGTGAAGTGTATGTACAGGAAGGACAAGAAATCACCCAAGGAAATGTGATAGCTACTACCGGATCTACAGGACTGTCTACGGGCCCCCATTTACACTTTGAAGTCCGGGAAAATGGAACTCCCGTCGATCCGATGAATTATCTGACCTAATCTGAACGGGAGAACCATTGTATCAGTTATTGAGGAACGCGAACTTCAATCACACTGCCATTAAAGTTATAACTAAACCCTTCTAATTCTACAGGAGTGCCAATTTTGAGTTTACTGTTGCCCAAAACTACCCCATTATCCGTAATTTGGGCATTTCCAGTTAGGGTCATTAACATATCTAGGGAGAAGCGGCTATCTTCTCTGGGATCGGATAAAGCTTTAATCGTGCCATTAGGCTGGGGAACCAGTACGGGACGTTCCAGAGGTTCGACGGATTTAACTTTTACTGTTCCGTAGGGTTGATTACGGATAATGATATTGGTTTTCTGGCTCTTGCGAAATTCCTCAATTAAAGCATCTGGACTGCGTACACTTAACCCCCGAACGATAACATCGACTTCTACGGGTTTGGTAGCGACTCCCACTTGGGCAACCGAGCCAGAGGTTCCTGGATAGAAGAAAATGCCGAATAAGACTAGGCCAATGACGACTAGAGCGCCTAGATCGAGAATAGAGAGTTTACCAAATAAACGACCTTTTGAATCTAACAGTGCCATAGGGAGATAGAACGAGTAAAGGGTTAATTCTTGGCTCAGAATACCATGAGTGATATCCAGTCGGGTGAGTTTGGGGGGATAGAATTAGGGCTGTTGTAGATGAGCTTCAATTGTGCATAAAACAGTTTAACCCTACTAACTTGTTAGCAGGGTTTTTAACTGTGTTAATTTAGAATTTGGTGGCGGGGAGCGGATTTGAACCACTGACCTTCGGGTTATGAGCCCGACGAGCTACCAGACTGCTCTACCCCGCGTTACTTCATCTAGTATAGATCGGGGATTGAGATTGTGCAACCTTTTGGTCTAAATTAGGGATAATTCTCCACTAACTTCTAGCCGTTTATAGTCTCCAAGGGTCATAAACTGTTCTCCGAGGGTATCTGCGGCCATAGGAGTGATCCAGCCTAATTCTTTGAGGGCATGAATGGCGGCGGCATATTTGGCCCGTTTACTGCCGTCAGTGACTTTAATGGCTAAACCCATGCCTTCACCGATGCGGCCAATGCATTGAATGCCTTCAGCTCCAGATTTGCTGATCAGTTCTCCTTGGGTGAGGCGCATAAGTTCCGTATCAAAGGTTTCTTCTCCGGCTACAAATTCGGGATAATGGGTCATGGCTCGCACGACTCGTTCTAAGTCGAGATGCTCGCCGGAGGCTAACTGAGCGTATAAGGTGGCCATTTGTCCAAGTTGCATGTAGTAGGTGGGTGCGCCACAGTCATCATGGACACCGATGAGTTCATCGGGGGGAAGTCTGAGCAGTTCGGCGACTCTGGATAGGATCAGTTGTTGGACGGGATGATTGCGGCGTAAGTAGTTTTCTTTCATCCAATGGCGTTGTTGACAAACAGCTAACATGCCTGCATGTTTGCCTGAACAGTTATGTTGGAGGGCGCTTTGAGCGCCGGGGGGAATGGGACATTGGAGGGCGGTGGGTTCAATTTCGCAGCGCCAAAGAATGTTAAAGACTTGCCTAGCTTGCTGGGTTGTGCCTTGATGGGAGCTACAAATGATGGCTAAATCGCGATCGCTCAGATTATAGCTCTCTAGGGTTCCACTGCTGGTTACGGCTGAGGCTTGAAAGGGTTTGAGGGCAGACCGAATGAAGGTGGCAGTTTCTGGATCTCCAGCAGCAGAAAGCACTCGTCCTTTGTCGTCGCAAACTACGGCTTGCGTGCAGTGGGTAGATTCTGTAATGCCTTCCCGGAGAAGACTAACTTGTAAGGTGGCGGTACGTTTTCCCCTGGTCATGAGTTTATCAATGGATGAATAGAAAATCAGGTAATGATTAGAAACAGACCCAACTAATGGCTTGAGTACCTAAAAGTGTGCCTAGTCCGGCAAATGTCCAATGAAGACGTTTGAGGATGGGTTTGACTTGGTAGGTGACGATCAGTTGGTCTTGGGTGAGGCTTTCTGGGGATTTTTCCCAGATTTGACCATCATACCAGCCGGATTCTTCGTAGGAGACGGTGGGACTGTTGAGGCGATCGCCGATATATTTCCATCCTAAGTATAAGCGCAGCAGGAGTAAAATTAGGATTAAACTCGCTCCGGCACTGGCGCAGAGGGTAAAGTGCATGGGGTCTTTGCTGATTGGGAAACTGGCCGCAGCTACTGGCCCGGTAATTACCCAGCTTAATCCCCAAATCCAAATCACCTTCAACCAATATTGGTGAGGGTCTAGGGTTCCCCAGCGAAAGAATCCCGATTCTTTGAGTGCTTGATATTCTTGGAGGGGTTGTTGTTCGTCTGGGACAGGACAGGGCCAGGTATTATTTTCCATCATCGGGCTTTGCTCTCTCTATGAGTCCTTGGGTTTAAAGTCTACGGGTTCGGCATGACTCCAGAAGGCATCGAGGTTATAAAATTGCCTCTCTTGGGGGAGAAAGATATGGACAATTACTTCTCCAAAGTCTTGTAAAATCCAGCTCCCTTCGGCTTTTCCTTCGGTTCTTAAGGGGAAGCGCTGGAAGCGTTGTTCTACACTATCTTCGATCGCTCTGGCGATCGCTCGTACTTGAACGGTCGAAAATCCAGTCACCAATATGAAAAAATCCGCTAAGTAGGAGACTTCATCGACTTTGAGGATCGCTATATCTGCACCTTTACGGTCATCAGCAGCTTCAGCTATGGTTAGGGCCATGCGCTGACTCTGCTCTAAGGAAAGGGGGTTAGAGGGGGTTGAAGGGGGAATCGAGGAAGGTGAAAGAGGGGTTTGGCCAAAGTTGGACATGCAAACTAGATTAAGAATTAGGACACTATTGGGGTTATCTCAGGAATCTTTATCTTAACTGAAGATCTGGGGAGTGGGGAGTGGGGAAGATGGAGAATGCTGAGATTACCCATTACCGATTATCTCCTCAAATAGACTTTCATAGCGATTGAGCGCTTGTTCAAGGGAAAAGTTTTGTAGGGCATATTCTCGCCCTTGTTTACCTAGTCGTTCCGCTTCGGTGGGATTATGATAGAGTTGGGCAATTTGCTCCGCTAGGGCTTGACCGTCTTCTGGGGGAACCACTACTCCACCCCCACTATCGCGAACCGCTTTGGCTGCGGTTCCATCATCGGGAACCGAGGCGACAATGGCTCGACCACTGGATAAAATTAGGGGAATTTTTGAGGGTAGGTTAAAGGTTGTAACGCGCTGTTTTTGGACGACTAATCCGATGTTAGCCGCAGCATACATTTGGGGCAGGGTTTCGCGGGGTTGGAAGGGGAGCAGTTTAACATTTTTAACTTTGAGGCGATCGCATTCTGTTTGCAAAGCGCCCAAGGCTTTTTGTTCTCCTACAATCACAAATTGAATCGCTTCGAGATGTTGGAGTTGGGCAGCGGCCTCAATGACCGTACTGAGTCCTTGGGTGAGGGCAATATTTCCAGCATAAAGAATGATGAATTTACCATTAAGTTGGTGTTGTGTCCGAAAGGGATTGGGTTCTTGGGGAAAGGGACGAATGAAGTTGACATCAACCCAGTTGGGAATACAGGCGATTTTGCGATCGCTAATTCCTTGGGACAGTAATTTATCTCGGAATCCTTCCGCTATGACACTAATCTTGGCTGACGTAGAATAGGCCAGAGTCTCTAAACTTTCTGCCATTTTGAATAGCACCGACTCCCGTTTGAGTAAGCCCACTCTAACCGCCGCTTCTGACACGATATCTTGCAAATTGAGTACCACTGGAGAGCGTCGAGAGGCAGAAAAAAGACTCACAGGAATGGAAATTGGCAAGGGAGGAATCGTAGCAAACACGACATCCGGTCGCCATCCTCGATAGGCTTGGACTACACTACTGGCAATAAAGCTGCCGTCAAGTAAAAGGCGATCCAATAATCCGGGTTTTGGCCCCTTGATATAAACATAACTGCGTTGAATGGTGACTTTGTTTTTGACTTCAGTTAGATAAATTTTACCGCGATATCCCTCATATACTTTTCGTTCTGGATAATTGGGCATTCCCGTTACTACGCGCACCTGATGCCCTCTCTCTGCTAGACCTTCAGCTAACTCCGTCATCAATGGGGCAATCCCAATCGGTTCTGGAGCATAGTTATAGGAATAGATTAGAATTCGCATTGCATAAGACCTTGAACGGATAGGATGTGAAGCACCCATAAAATCAACCTTACAAAAAAGTTTACACAATTGTAACGTAGGTTTCAGATAGTCGTACAGTATAAGTATTATAAATCACTAAAAATACCACCTATTCCTTCGTGAAATCTTTGTTTCTTAATATTAAGATTTAGCCCACCATCAATTGCCAAATAATTTTAGTTCGATATATAATTAAAGAATATCTATTCAGGGTGTACAACCACTCTTGGCTTTTAAAAGAGTGGTTAACGTTTTATTTTGTCTTGTTGGTCTCAATTATCAGGATGCTATCAATCTATTTTGAATTGCAATCGTTATATCGATCTCAATCCAAGAATAGAGTCCCAGAAACAGATTTTCCTAACTCCATAACAGGGGTTTTAGCGCTCTTTTAGCAGTAAAAAAGAGCTGTTAAAAATCCTTCGGCGATCCTATTTATTTAGTTCAAAATCATCAGATCCAATCTACCATAACCATGTCTAACTTATCCTCATTTCCTCTTTTTCGGAAACAGATTGCCTTTCTCGATCCCCAGGTTAAAGATTATGCCCTTCTCCTCAAGGGGATTGAGTCGAACGTAGAAGTGGTCATCCTGGAAAAAGATCAAGATGGAATTGAGCAAATCACCCAGTATTTGAGAACCGATCAGGAAAACTCTATTGAATCCATTCACTTGATTTCCCATGGAACTTGGGGACAGATTCACCTGGGTTCTACTCAACTCAATCTAGAAAGCCTGCCCTACTATAGCCAAACCCTACAAAGTTGGTCAAATATCCTGAGTCAATCAGCAGAAATATTACTGTATGGGTGTCGAGTGGCAGGAAATGCGATCGGTCGGTCTTTCGTCGATCGCCTCAGTCAATTAACGAAAAGGGCGATCGCCGCTTCCACCACCCTAACCGGAAACACAGCGTTAGGTGGAACCTGGGATCTGGGATATCGGACAGGAGAGACGCGATCGAAGTTGGCATTAGACGAGGGGGCGATCGCCACCTACCCCCATACTCTTAATGCCGACCTAGAAATTACCGGAGTAACCATCAGTAACAATGTTCCCAACGTTGGGAACACTATCACCTACACCATTACCCTCTCCAACAACGGGCCCGATAATGCCACAGGAGTAGAAATTACAGACGCACTACCGAGCGGACTCACTTTTTCAGGTAGTACACCGAGTCAAGGAACCTACGACAATACAACAGGAATTTGGACAGTCGGTAATATCAACAACGGTAACAACGCCACCCTGAAAATTAAGGCAACCATTAATTCTGGTACTAGCGGCACGATCCTGAGTAACACGGCTCAAATCACTGCTTCCAACCAGGCCGACCCAAACGCCACAAATAACCAAGCCACAGCCAATACCTTTGTAGGTAATATCCAACCCAATCCCTTCTATTCCGTTAGTGGCGATCCCTCTACCCTGTCTCTAGTTGATATTACGAACGGAAAGCAGACGGTTATTCCTGGAGGACAGCTTGCCTTTCGCACTTTTGCGATTACTCGCGATAGTGTAACAGGACGAATTTACTATGTGGGAGAGCAAACTAATGCTGCTTCTCCAGTAGGTTCTCAAGTAGGTTATTGGGATCCTGAAACTCAAACCAAAACCACTCTCCCTCAGCGAACAGGTGTAAATGTTCAGTTCCTCAAACTAGCTCAAGCTCAAGATACTACAATTTATGGTTTAACTGGAAATACTCCAAACCTTTATAGCATTGATCCGATCACTGGAGCAGCGACAGACTTAGGCGCAATATCAGGAGGAACTCCAGCCTTCACCGCAGGAAGTGGCGATGCTGCTTTCGATCCTAATAATTCAAATATCCTCTATGTTTCTGTAGTCGCTGGTGGACAATTAAGACTTTACCAAGTTGACATTACCACTCGGGCTGCGACCTACGCGGGGGCAGCCGGAATCAACAATGTTGATAACTCTGGGTCTCTCGGCTTTGGAGCAGACGGTAACCTTTACGCAGTTATTAGAGCGAACAGCAAGGATAGTGAAAGACGTTTTGTCCGGTTCGAGCTAGACGCTACTGGTAAAGTTCAGACTGTTACAGAGATTCTACTCCCCAGCGACAACTCTGGTGACTTCGGAACACTTCCTACTCCAACTCCAGATGTAGACTTCACAATTACTAAAACTGACGGTGTAGATAATATTGCTACTGGAGCCAGTATCACTTATACCATTAGCCTCACCAATAACACTCTCCCCAATCGTGTTGTCGGCTTAATTGTCCAAGACTCTATTCCCACAAGTGGTGTTGACATTGACTCCTGGGATGCTGAAGTCACCAATAATTCAGGACAATCCAAGATAATTAATGGTGCTTCTGGCACGACCAACGAAATATTCACCAGTCTCAATATCGGGCCAAATGACACCTTGACTATTCTTGCACGAGGAACAGTCATCGCTCCTGCTGGAACCCCGATGACTCCAAGCACGATTATAAACACTGTAGAAGTTCCAGGAATCAACGACACCTCTAAAGATGATGATATTCTCACCGACAGAACCAACGTCGTTGCTACCACTCCCCCCGACCTCAGCATTATCAAAACCGCCAGCAGCAACTCCGTAACTGCTGGCAACCCCCTCACCTACACCCTCACCGTCAGCAACGCCACAGGAGGAGCCAGTGCCAGCAGCATCGAAGTCGCCGATACACTCCCCACCGGCTTCACCTACTCCAGTGCCACTGTCGAAAAAGGCTTCAGTGCTAGTGAAACAGGAGGTGTAGTCACCTTTAGTGGAGGGACTCTAGCCGCAGGCGAAACCGCTACCCTGACCATCATCGGTACAGTCACCGCTAGTGCCACTAACCCCTTCACTAACACGGCCACAGTTGACCCTAATAACACCATTGCCGAAAGTAACGAAAGTAATAACCAAGGTACAGTTACCCCAACGGTTACCATCCCTCAACCCGACCTCAGCATTATCAAAACCGCCAGCAGCAACTCCGTAACTGCTGGCAACCCCCTCACCTACACCCTCACCGTCAGCAACGCCACAGGAGGAGCCAGTGCCAGCAGCATCGAAGTCGCCGATACACTCCCCACCGGCTTCACCTACTCCAGTGCCACTGTCGAAAAAGGCTTCAGTGCTAGTGAAACAGGAGGTGTAGTCACCTTTAGTGGAGGGACTCTAGCCGCAGGCGAAACCGCTACCCTGACCATCATCGGTACAGTCACCGCTAGTGCCACTAACCCCTTCACTAACACGGCCACAGTTGACCCTAATAACACCATTGCCGAAAGTAACGAAAGTAATAACCAAGGTACAGTTACCCCAACGGTTACCATCCCTCAACCCGACCTCAGCATTATCAAAACCGCCAGCAGCAACTCCGTAACTGCTGGCAACCCCCTCACCTACACCCTCACCGTCAGCAACGCCACAGGAGGAGCCAGTGCCAGCAGCATCGAAGTCGCCGATACACTCCCCACCGGCTTCACCTACTCCAGTGCCACTGTCGAAAAAGGCTTCAGTGCCAGTGAAACAGGAGGTGTAGTCACCTTTAGTGGAGGGACTCTAGCCGCAGGCGAAACCGCTACCCTGACCATCATCGGTACAGTCACCGCTAGTGCCACTAACCCCTTCACTAACACGGCCACAGTTGACCCTAATAACACCATTGCCGAAAGTAACGAAAGTAATAACCAAGGTACAGTTACCCCAACGGTTACCATCCCTCAACCCGACCTCAGCATTATCAAAACCGCCAGCAGCAACTCCGTAACTGCTGGCAACCCCCTCACCTACACCCTCACCGTCAGCAACGCCACAGGAGGAGCCAGTGCCAGCAGCATCGAAGTCGCCGATACACTCCCCACCGGCTTCACCTACTCCAGTGCCACTGTCGAAAAAGGCTTCAGTGCCAGTGAAACAGGAGGTGTAGTCACCTTTAGTGGAGGGACTCTAGCCGCAGGCGAAACCGCTACCCTGACCATCATCGGTACAGTCACCGCTAGTGCCACTAACCCCTTCACTAACACGGCCACAGTTGACCCTAATAACACCATTGCCGAAAGTAACGAAAGTAATAACCAAGGTACAGTTACCCCAACGGTTACCATCCCTCAACCCGACCTCAGCATTATCAAAACCGCCAGCAGCAACTCCGTAACTGCTGGCAACCCCCTCACCTACACCCTCACCGTCAGCAACGCCACAGGAGGAGCCAGTGCCAGCAGCATCGAAGTCGCCGATACACTCCCCACCGGCTTCACCTACTCCAGTGCCACTGTCGAAAAAGGCTTCAGTGCCAGTGAAACAGGAGGTGTAGTCACCTTTAGTGGAGGGACTCTAGCCGCAGGCGAAACCGCTACCCTGACCATCATCGGTACAGTCACCGCTAGTGCCACTAACCCCTTCACTAACACGGCCACAGTTGACCCTAATAACACCATTGCCGAAAGTAACGAAAGTAATAACCAAGGTACAGTTACCCCAACGGTTACCATCCCTCAACCCGACCTCAGCATTATCAAAACCGCCAGCAGCAACTCCGTAACTGCTGGCAACCCCCTCACCTACACCCTCACCGTCAGCAACGCCACAGGAGGAGCCAGTGCCAGCAGCATCGAAGTCGCCGATACACTCCCCACCGGCTTCACCTACTCCAGTGCCACTGTCGAAAAAGGCTTCAGTGCCAGTGAAACAGGAGGTGTAGTCACCTTTAGTGGAGGGACTCTAGCCGCAGGCGAAACCGCTACCCTGACCATCATCGGTACAGTCACCGCTAGTGCCACTAACCCCTTCACTAACACGGCCACAGTTGACCCTAATAACACCATTGCCGAAAGTAACGAAAGTAATAACCAAGGTACAGTTACCCCAACGGTTACCATCCCTCAACCCGACCTCAGCATTATCAAAACCGCCAGCAGCAACTCCGTAACTGCTGGCAACCCCCTCACCTACACCCTCACCGTCAGCAACGCCACAGGAGGAGCCAGTGCCAGCAGCATCGAAGTCGCCGATACACTCCCCACCGGCTTCACCTACTCCAGTGCCACTGTCGAAAAAGGCTTCAGTGCCAGTGAAACAGGAGGTGTAGTCACCTTTAGTGGAGGGACTCTAGCCGCAGGCGAAACCGCTACCCTGACCATCATCGGTACAGTCACCGCTAGTGCCACTAACCCCTTCACTAACACGGCCACAGTTGACCCTAATAACACCATTGCCGAAAGTAACGAAAGTAATAACCAAGGTACAGTTACCCCAACGGTTACCATCCCTCAACCCGACCTCAGCATTATCAAAACCGCCAGCAGCAACTCCGTAACTGCTGGCAACCCCCTCACCTACACCCTCACCGTCAGCAACGCCACAGGAGGAGCCAGTGCCAGCAGCATCGAAGTCGCCGATACACTCCCCACCGGCTTCACCTACTCCAGTGCCACTGTCGAAAAAGGCTTCAGTGCCAGTGAAACAGGAGGTGTAGTCACCTTTAGTGGAGGGACTCTAGCCGCAGGCGAAACCGCTACCCTGACCATCATCGGTACAGTCACCGCTAGTGCCACTAACCCCTTCACTAACACGGCCACAGTTGACCCTAATAACACCATTGCCGAAAGTAACGAAAGTAATAACCAAGGTACAGTTACCCCAACGGTTACCATCCCTCAACCCGACCTCAGCATTATCAAAACCGCCAGCAGCAACTCCGTAACTGCTGGCAACCCCCTCACCTACACCCTCACCGTCAGCAACGCCACAGGAGGAGCCAGTGCCAGCAGCATCGAAGTCGCCGATACACTCCCCACCGGCTTCACCTACTCCAGTGCCACTGTCGAAAAAGGCTTCAGTGCTAGTGAAACAGGAGGTGTAGTCACCTTTAGTGGAGGGACTCTAGCCGCAGGCGAAACCGCTACCCTGACCATCATCGGTACAGTCACCGCTAGTGCCACTAACCCCTTCACTAACACGGCCACAGTTGACCCTAATAACACCATTGCCGAAAGTAACGAAAGTAATAACCAAGGTACAGTTACCCCAACGGTTACCATCCCTCAACCCGACCTCAGCATTATCAAAACCGCCAGCAGCAACTCCGTAACTGCTGGCAACCCCCTCACCTACACCCTCACCGTCAGCAACGCCACAGGAGGAGCCAGTGCCAGCAGCATCGAAGTCGCCGATACACTCCCCACCGGCTTCACCTACTCCAGTGCCACTGTCGAAAAAGGCTTCAGTGCTAGTGAAACAGGAGGTGTAGTCACCTTTAGTGGAGGGACTCTAGCCGCAGGCGAAACCGCTACCCTGACCATCATCGGTACAGTCACCGCTAGTGCCACTAACCCCTTCACTAACACGGCCACAGTTGACCCTAATAACACCATTGCCGAAAGTAACGAAAGTAATAACCAAGGTACAGTTACCCCAACGGTTACCATCCCACCCGTCGCCAACAACGACAGCAGCACCACACCCCAAGACACCAACGTTACCTTCAACATCACCGGTAACGACACAGATGCTGATGGCACTATCAACTCCAACACCGTAGACTTAGACCCCACCACTTCAGGTATTCAAAATACCCTTACCGTTGCTGGACAAGGAACCTTCACCGTAGACAACACGGGACAAGTCACCTTTGACCCAGAGCCAACCTTTGTGGGGACAGCCACTATTCCTTATACGGTTCAGGATAATGAGGGTAATACTTCTAATCAAGCCAATATCAGTGTTACGATTACAGGTATAAATAACAACCCACCAGATACACAAGATAAGTTATCTGCAACAATTCCTAATGATGAACCTGCTCCTGTTCCCACTCTGACAGCCACTGACCCAGATGTTGGTGATACCATTACTTCGTTTACCATCACCAGTATTCCTGACCCCAGTCAAGGGCAGCTTTTATTGAATGGCAACCCAGTTACGGTTAACCAACAACTGACTCCAGAGGAAGCGGCACAACTGGTATTTAACCCCAACCCTGCCTTTACGGGGAATGCTACTTTTAACTACACGGCAACAGATAACAATGGTAAGACGGACTTAAGTCCAGCTACGGTTACTATTCCAGTTGTAGCACCAACCCCTACTTCTCCCCCAGAAGCGCAAGATAAAACTGGAGAAACCCGCCCCAATGATGAACCTTCTCCAGTTCCCACCTTAACAGGAACTGACCCGGATAATGATGTGTCGTTCTTCACAGTGACGACGATTCCACCAGCAAGTCAGGGGACTCTGTTCTACAATGGGGAACCGGTTAAACCAGGTGATAAGTTTACTCCAGAGCAAGCTGGGCAACTGGTGTTTAACCCTAACCCCAATTTCACGGGGGATGTGACTTTTAACTATACGGTGACGGATGAAGCGGGTAATACTGACCCGACTCCAGCAACGATTACTTTACCTTTAGTAGCACCAACCCCTACTTCTCCCCCAGAAGCGCAAGATAAAACTGGAGAAACCCGCCCTAATGATGAACCTTCTCCAGTGCCAACATTGACGGGAACTGACCCGGATAATGATGTGTCGTTCTTCACGGTGACAACGATTCCACCAGTGAGTCAGGGGACTCTGTTCTACAATGGAGAGCCAGTTAAACCAGGCGATAAGTTTACTCCAGAGCAAGCTGGGCAACTGGTGTTTAACCCTAACCCCAATTTCACGGGGGATGTGACTTTTAACTATACAGTGACGGATGAAGCGGGTAATACTGACCCGACTCCAGCGACGATTACCTTACCTTTGACGGCTCCTACTCCCACTAACCCGCCAGAAGCGCAAGATAAAAATGGGCCGGTACGCCCTAATGATGAACCTTCTCCAGTGCCAACATTGACAGGAACTGACCCGGATAATGATGTGTCGTTCTTCACGGTGACGACGATTCCACCAGCGAGTCAGGGGACTCTGTTCTACAATGGGGAACCGGTTAAACCAGGTGATAAGTTTACTCCAGAGCAAGCTGGGCAACTGGTGTTTAACCCTAACCCCAATTTCACGGGGGATGTGACTTTTAACTATACGGTGACGGATGAAGCGGGTAATACTGACCCGACTCCAGCGACGATTACTTTACCTCTAGTTGCTCCCACACCAACTAACCCTCCAGAGGCAATAGATAGGAGTGGGCCCGTACGTCCCAATAATGAGCCGAGTCCGGTTCCTACTTTGACCGGAACCGATCCAGATGGTGATGTTTCGTTCTATACAGTTACTACGCTGCCGCCGCCGTCTCAAGGGACTCTGTTCTATAATGGTGTGCCGGTACAAGCGGGACAAAAGTTTACTCCGCAACAGGCGGGTCAATTGGTATTTAATCCGAATCCGAACTTTACGGGAAATGCCACATTTAACTATACAGCTACGGATAGTGTAGGGAATACGGACTTAACTCCGGCGACAGTAACTCTACCAGTAGCCGCCGCAGTAACAACTGCGCCACCAGAGGCTCAGGATAAAATCGCTCCTATTCGCCCGAATAATCAACCGAGTCCTGTGCCGACGCTGACCGGAACTGACCCGGATGGTGATGTTTCGTTCTTTACGGTTACTTCTATTCCGACACCACAGCAAGGAACTCTATTTTATAAGGGTGTGCCAGTACAACCGGGACAGACGTTTACGCCAGACCAGGCGGGGGAACTGGTATTTCAGCCCAATCCAAATTTTACTGGGGATGTAACGTTTGATTATACGGTAACGGATTCTGTGGGTAATACTGACTCCAGTCCGGCAAAAGTGACTTTACCAGTGTCTGGCCCATCGACGACACTGCCCCCGGAGGCGATTGATAGAAGCGGGCCGATTCGCCCGAATAATGAACCGAGTCCTGTGCCGACGCTGATAGGAACTGACCCAGATGGTGATGTTTCGTTTTTTACGGTGACTTCTATTCCGACACCACAGCAAGGGACGCTATTTTATAATGGTGTGCCAGTAAAACCTGGTGATAGATTTACCCCAGAGCAAGCGGGTCAACTGATTTTTAATCCTAATCCTAATTTTACTGGAAATGTAACGTTTAATTATACGGTAACAGATGGGGTGGGGAATACTGACCCGACTCCGGCTAGGGTGACTTTACCGATTCAAGCTGCGATTTCTAGTGTGCCGCCGGTTCCGCAGAGTGCGGAGGAACAGCCTGTACCGAATAATACGCCTAGTCCAGTAACGGCGTTGAATGCGTTTGACCCAGATGGTGAGGTGGCGTTTGTTGAGATTAGTTCTATACCAACTGCGGCTCAAGGGACGTTGTTTTATAAGGGTGAACCGGTGAAGGTGGGCGATCGCTTTACACCGGATCAGGCTCGCCAATTGGTGTTCGATCCGAATCCGACGTTTACGGGTAATGTACAATTCCAATTTGATGCGATCGATAATGCAGGAAATCGGAGTACCAATCCGGGAACGGTGACGATTCCTGTGCTTGGTGCAGCTCCTACAGCTCCTCCTGTAGCGAATTCAGCTACCAGCGAACCGATTGCTCAAGGAACAACAGATGGCGCTCCTGTACCAACTCTGATGGGTTCAGACCCGGATGGAATTGTTTCTTTCTTTACGATTCAAAATCCACCGACTCCAGAACAGGGGACGTTATTTCTCAATGGTGAACCTGTAGTTGCAGGACAATTGCTGACTCCAGAGCAAGCGAGCCAATTGAAGTTTGTTCCTAATCCGAATTTTACGGGAAATGCAACGTTTACTTTTCTGACTACGGATGAACGGGGCAATGTGAGCCGGGTTCCTGGGGTGATTACGTTGCCAGTGGTGGGACAAACAGTGGGGGGAACGCCTCAACCGGATGCAGGTGTGCCGCCATTTATTCTACCGGGGATTTTGCCAACCCCAGGGGGGAATCAAACGGTTTCGCAGGTGATTGAAACCTCTTCAACTCTATTGTTTTTGGGATTTGACTGGGGGGCGATTTTAGGGATTGGCTCCCATCTAGATTGTATCGATCAGCCTCCAGAGTTTTATGCCCCTTCGGAGGCGCGGGTTAATTTAAACCTAGAAGAACAGGACTTTTTTGGCACGGAGCAAGCGGAACTGCTGCGAGCCGATCATGATAATAACCGCATCTATGGTTATGGTGGCGCTGACTTGATCATGGCTTACCAAAGTAATGATACGGTGTTTGCGGGGACGGGTAATGATACTGCTTATGGTGGCAGATATCACGATATTCTGCTGGGTCAGGAAGGTGCAGATATTCTTCTGGGCGACCAAGATAATGATACGGTCTTTGGCGGCCCGGGTGATGATATTCAGTTTGGCGGCCAGCAGAATGATTGGCTGTTGGGGGGATTGGGTAATGATACAGCCATCGGCGATCGCGATAATGATTGGATATTTGGGGAAGAAGGCTATGATTCCCTCATGGGCCATTTCAACCAGGATATTATCTTTGGCGGTCTCAATAGTGACACGATTCACGGAGGACGGGGTTGGGATATCCTGTTTGGGGGTCAACACCCGGATACGATCTTTGGAGACTTAGGCAACGATACGGTACGCGGGAATCTGGGTAATGATTCCTTGATGGGAGGAATGCACCGAGATTGGATCTATGGCGACCAAAACCGGGATGTCGTCCACGCGGGACAAGGCCATGATGTGGTGTTTGGGGGCCAAGATGAGGATACGGTGTTTGGCGATCGCCACAATGATACGATCTCTGGGGATGATGGGGATGATTCCCTGATGGGGAATACCTGTTATGACGTGATGTTTGGCGGGCGTGGCAATGATACCATGCATGGGGGACAACAAACCGATCTGATGTTTGGGGGACAAAACGAAGACTCCATGTTTGGAGACCGGGGTCGGGATGTGGTCTCAGGCGATCGCGGTTTTGATATCCTGTTTGGTAACCTGGGCGGCGACTTTATGTTTGGCGGCACAGAACGAGATACTATTTTCGCCGGTCAAGAGGATGATTGGGCCTATGGCGGTCAAGATAGCGATCTCGTTAGTGGCGATCGCGGTAATGATATTGTATCGGGCGATCGCGGTAGTGACTATCTCCTGGGCAATCAAGATAATGATACAATCTATGGCTGCACCGAAGCCGACTGGATACATGGGGGACAACAAGATGATGTCCTCTATGGAGGAAAAGATAACGATACCTTAAACGGCGATCGCAATAACGACGTTTTATTCGGTGACCTCGATAATGACTCCCTGCTCGGAAACCAGCATCTAGACATTCTCTCTGGTGGAGCCGGTAATGATATCCTCTTTGGTGGACAACAAGAAGACACCCTTTATGGAAATCAAGGGGAAGATACCCTCAGTGGTGACTTGGGTAAAGATATTCTCTTTGGTGGAGAAGGAATTGATCTATTTGTTCTACGCACCGGAGCAGTTGCTGATGATATTCCTTCAGCGGATATTGTGGGAGACTTCAAAATTGGCCTAGACTTTATTGGTCTGACGGGAGGATTAACCTTTGTTGATGTTACTTTAGAGGTTTTGAACAATACCACCCTGATTAAAATCACTCAAACGAATCAAATTTTGGGTATAGTCAATGGCGTGACTCCAGATCAACTCATTCCAGCGCTTATTCCGGTCGATATTGCTTTGGTTTGATCGTCAAGAAAAAGTCCTTAAACCATCGATTAGAGCGTCAAGATAAATCCCGGTAAAACGCTTTCTCCAGATAGCCGATCGGGATTTTCTAAAATTTCCACCTCTTGACCAGGGCGATAAATTTCCACTTGCTGTGAACGGGGAATGATCAGCCATCCTAAACGAGTTCCATTGTCTCGATATTCTGCCATTTTCTGTTGTGTGGAGTTCAAACTATCACTAGGAGACAATAATTCAATCACAAAATCTGGACACAGGGGGAGAAAGGCCTTCCGCTCTGCTGAGGTTAACTGCTCCCAACGCTCTTTCGGTATCCAAGCAGCATCAGGAGAACAGTCTGCACCATTGGGTAACTTAAAACCGGTGGAAGAGTCAAAAACTAGGCCCAGTTGAGTCTGCTCATTCCAGATCCACAGTTGTGCTGTGATACCCGCATTACGGTTACCCGTTTCTCCTCCGGTCGGTGGCATAATAATTAATTCTCCATTAGCATTGCGCTCAAATCTTAAATTGCGGTTATCCTGACAGAGTTGGAAAAATTGCTCGTCAGTCATGTGAATTGAGTTTAAGTTCAGGGTAAGAGCAGTCATAATCGAATCGAGAGTTGAAAAACTTTCGCCATTGTATGATGACTTATTATAGATCTTCCTAAAAATCATGCATAGTTTCATTCCTCCCCAGCGCTTTTTTCCTTATTTAACTTGGACAGAGATTCGGGATATGCCCCATAAGGAAAATGTAGTGATTGTGCAACCGGTAGGGGCGATCGAGCAACATGGGCCGCACTTACCTTTAATTGTAGATGCGGCGATCGCCACGGGAGTCCTCGGTAGAGCCATGGAAAAGCTGCCTGAAACTCTCCCCGTCTACGCTTTACCCACCCAATATTACGGTAAATCGAACGAACATATAAACTTTCCTGGAACCATTACCCTCACTGCCCAAACCCTACTCTCGGTACTCCAAGAAGTGGGAGAAAGCATCTATCGTGCTGGTTTTCGCAAACTGGTTTTTCTCAATGCCCATGGGGGACAACCCGAAGTAATTAGCATTATCGCCCGCGACTTGCATATTCAATACCCGGATCTGATGATTTTTCCCCTCTTCGTGTGGCGAGTTCCCAACCCATCGGGTGAACTGCTGAAAAATCAGGAACATCCAGAACTCAGTATTCACGCCGATCTGGGAGAAACCAGCCTTTTACTCTCCCTACTCCCAGAGCAGGTGCATATGGAACGCGCTGTCAAAGAATATCCCCAAGGGTTACCCTCAGAAAATAGCTTACTGTCTATGGAAGGTAAACTGCCCTTTGCTTGGGCAACCCATGAACTGAGTAAAAGTGGCATATTGGGCGATCCGACGGGGGCAACAGCGGAAATTGGCGATCGCCTCCTCGACTCCCTAGCTCAAAGTTGGGCTAAAGTTTTGCAAGAGGTCTACGATTTTTCTCAACCCAACCTAGGATGATGATCGCCAATTCTGCCTCCCTACCTCATCGTTCTAGAGGTAGCGAACGAACCCACATCAAAGGGGCCAAACCTTGATAGAATAAAGACTTTACTTCCCTGTTCTCCCTGCTAACGTAGCCAAAAACCCGATCGCTATCACCATCGGGTAAACATCAATGTTAGGATTGCCACAGAGAAGAAACGAAAAGAAGTGTCTATAAAAAGGTAACGAATGGCATGGTAGAGATAGACAAGTCAATATCCTTTGACGGACGGGATATTCGACTAAAAGTGGGAATTCTTGCGCCTCAAGCTGGTGGTTCAGTTCTGATCCAATCGGGAGATACAGCAGTTTTAGTCACTGCAACTCGTGCAGCAGCACGGGAAGGAATCGATTTTCTACCCCTACTGGTTGACTATGAAGAGCGACTGTATGCTGCCGGACGAGTGCCGGGTGGATTTCTGCGTCGAGAAGGAAAACCGTCAGAAAAAGCCATATTAACTAGCCGTTTAATCGATCGCCCCTTACGTCCTCTGTTTCCTTCCTGGTTGCGGGATGATATCCAAATCGTGGCGACTACCCTGTCCATGGATGACCGGGTTCCCCCCGATATTTTAGCGGTCACGGGCGCATCCCTGGCGGTGATGTTGGCGAAAATCCCCTTTAACGGGCCGATGGCTGCCGTGCGGGTGGGTTTAGTCGGCGATGATTTTGTGATTAACCCCACTTATACAGAAGTGGAAAATGGCGACCTCGATCTAGTAGTAGCGGGATCGCCTGATGGGGTGATTATGGTGGAATCGGGAGCCAACCAACTGCCCGAACAGGATATCATTGAGGCGATCGATTTTGGTTATGAAGCGGTTTGTGACTTAATCAATGCCCAACGGGAACTAATGGCAGATATGGGGATCGAATTAGTGACGGAAGCACCGCCAGAGGAAGACCCCACCCTGACCAATTTTATTAGCGATCGCGCTAAAGAGAAAATTAAAGGGGTTCTCTCCCAATTCGACCTGGATAAGCCTACCCGCGATCAACTGCTCGATGAAATTCAAGCTAATGAAGTTTCTGAGGCGATCGCCCAATTAGCCGAAGACGATCCGATTCGTCAAGCCGCAGAAGCTGATGATAAGGCGATCGGCAAAACCTTCAAAAGCTTGACGAAAAAACTGATGCGTCAACAAATTGTCACAGATGGCGTGCGCGTTGATGGCCGCAAACTCGATGAAGTGCGCCCCATCTCCTGCATGGTCGGCCTCTTGCCTCCGAGGGTTCATGGTAGTGCCCTCTTCAACCGAGGATTAACCCAAGTGATGTCCATCGTCACCCTAGGAACCTCTGGGGATGCCCAAGAACTCGATGACCTCCATCCCGATGCCCAAAAACGGTATATCCATCACTACAACTTCCCCCCCTACTCCGTCGGCGAAACCAAACCCATGCGATCGCCCGGCCGTCGGGAAATTGGCCACGGCGCTCTGGCAGAACGGGCGATTATGCCCGTATTACCTGCAAAAGAGAACTTCCCCTATGTGATTCGGGTCGTCTCTGAAGTCCTATCCTCCAACGGCTCTACCTCCATGGGATCGGTCTGTGGCTCTACCCTGAGCCTGATGGATGCCGGTGTCCCCATCTCCAAACCCGTTAGCGGCGCAGCCATGGGCCTGATTAAAGAAGGAGATGAAGTCCGGATTCTTACTGATATCCAAGGTATCGAAGACTTTCTCGGTGACATGGACTTTAAAGTAGCCGGGACAGACTCCGGGATTACCGCCCTGCAATTGGATATGAAAATTACTGGATTACCCGTAAGTATCATTGCCGATGCTATCAAACAAGCCAAACCGGCTCGGTTGCACATTCTAGAAAAGATGCTGGCTACCCTCAGCACTCCCCGCAAGGAGTTGTCCTCCTATGCTCCCCGGATCATTAGTTTCAAAATTGACCCGGATAAAATCGGCTTAGTGATTGGCCCCGGTGGCAAAACGATTAAGGGCATTACCGAACAAACTGGAGCTAAAGTCGATATCGAAGATGATGGCACAGTCATGGTCTATAGTTCGGATGCAGACAAGGCGAAACAAGCCCAGTTCATGATTGAAAGCATGACCAAAACCCTCAGTGCTGGAGAGGTTTATCTGGGTAAAGTCACTCGCATTATCCAAATTGGGGCTTTTGTAGAATTCCTTCCGGGCAAAGAAGGGATGATCCATATTTCCCAATTGGAAGATCGACGAGTAGGTAAGGTCGAAGATGTGGTGGCTGTCGGCGATGAAGTGATTGTTAAAGTCCGCGAGATTGATAGCAAAGGACGAGTCAATCTGACGCGCTTAGGCATTCATCCCGAAGAAGCCGAACGGGCCCGGCAAGAAGCCAAATCGTTTTAGAGGGCACTTGAGAAAACAATCACCTGCTGTTCATTAGGGTAGGGGAGGAATCGGAGAGAAAAGGTTTCGGTTCCTCGCCAACAGCAAAAGCAACTTATCCTGACTTGGATACTCAGGGCTGTCAAAGAAAGAAAAGATGATTTGTCAGCATCCCCTGGTATGAGTCACTATAGTTTATTGGCACTCAGTCTACTGGCCCAAGGGACAGTAGCCGATCTCGGCGACGGACTGCTCAAAGTTCCCCCAATCGATGAGTTAGACCCTCCTGTCCCTCAAACTTTCTCGGAGAGGTCTTTAGCAAGGATTGTTGAGGAAGTTTTGGATACTTTACCCACAGTGGAGGACTTTCAACCCCAGTTGGGTTCAGTGGGTAGGGGGGTTCAGTCGAGCTGGAGTCAACCACCGATTTTACCGATCTTTCCTCTTCAAGCGAGGGTTGCCCCAATGCCGGTCAATTGGCGACCGGTATCAGGAATTCAACTGTATCAACAACGACTGGCTGCTTTGCAAGCGGGTAAGATCTATACTCGTCTACCTGCTGATAGTTTTGCAGATCGGGCCCTAAAAGCCACAGAACAGCCAACCCATCAACAATGGCAGTGGTTATTAGAACTCGAAGCTAAGGCGATCGCCACCGGTCAAGGCCATAATCGCTTAAATGTCTTGGTGGGAGACTCCCTCAGCGTTTGGTTTCCCCATGACCAACTCCCCCCAGGTAAATTATGGCTCAATCAAAGTGTGTCTGGAGAAGCAACCGGCCATATCCTCAAACGGTTGCATTTCCTCAAACCTACCCAACCCGATCGCATTTTTGTTTTATCCGGAATTAATGACTTGCGTCAGGGAGTCACCGATGAGGTGATTATCCAAAATTGGCGCACCTTGGTGCAAACCTTGCGTCAACAACACCCCCATGCAGAAATTATCCTGCAATCCCTGTTACCCACCCGGTTAGCAGCGATTCCCAATGACCGTATTCGTCGCCTCAATGGGCATTTAGGGGCGATCGCCCATCAACAAGGAGCTACCTATCTCGATCTCTATGCCCGTTTTACCGACGACCAAGGAAATCTAGATCGCAACCTAACGACCGATGGTATTCATCTGAGTCTCCAGGGTTACAGCATTTGGCAACAGGCACTCCAAGAGTTTGAAAATCCCCAACTCCTAGATCGGGGCTATCATGCTGCCGATGTTGATTGGGAGGTAGGGGGATAGGGGGATGGGGGGATGGGGGGATTCAGATACCCATTACCGATTCGCCTATGCTATCATATATATGATGTATATATGATGGATTATGACCTCCAAACGTAAGTTAGTCACCTTTAAGACTGACGAAAAACTCTGGAAAGACTTCAAAGCGGTTTGTGGTAAAACAACAGCCACAGAAGCCTTTATCAACTTTATGATTCGCTGTGTCGAACAGGGGGTACTTCCCTCTGACCAACCGACTCCGGAACAGCACGCGGCCCTAGAACAACGGGTAGCCACCTTAGAAACTCTGGCGATCCAAGGGCAAGAACAACTCTCAGCGTTAGCCCAAGAAATCACTCAATTTAAAATTCATTTTGCTGACCATTTTCCCCCCAATAAATCTTCTTAATCCAGGAGTTTAAAACCATGCCGACAAGTGAGAAAAAAATTTTAGTAATCTATAACTTTTTAAGCGATTTAAAACCGATCTTGAGTCTATTAGAAGAGAGTGGTTATCGCACACAAACCCTATCTTATACACAGGCAAGATCGACGGAAAGTTTAACCGATCCGCCGGACTTAATCCTACTCGATCGTGGCGGTGAGCCTCCTGCCGACTTATCAGACATCGCCTCATTATGTAGTGAAGCCGTCATGCACTTGATTCCTGTAGTAGCGATGACCACTTTAGAAGATTTGATCGATCGTTATCCCTTTTATTTGGATTATCAAATCGATTATTTACTGAATTCTTTTGAGGCAGAAGAATTATTATCGCGCTTGGAAACTCATTTAAAAGGAAGCTCTTGCTGGCAAGGGATTGGGCATAAAAAAAACGATTTCGATCGTTGGGTTTCTCTCCCGGATAACCCACCCCTAAAATGGAACTGGATCGATCGTCTCAATCACCAGATTCGCACGCCATTACATGGGATTTTAGGGCATGTCCAAATGCTCTATAGTGAATCCGATCTAAGTCTAGAACAACAGGCTCACCTACGCTCAATTGAAAGCTGTAGTTATGATGTTTTACGCAGTATGCATCAGATGCTTCATCCTACAGATGGCGATGAATGTTGGGAAGATGAAGCCTTGGAATGGGAAGCCTCCGCACCAGTGCCTTTAGAGGGGTTTGAGATTCCTCCAAGTCGTGAACTCATTGCTCTGCATCAAGCGGCTCAAATTGGGGATATTGAGGGAATTGTGCAGGAAAGTCTGCGGTTGAAAGATTTAAATCTTGACTATTCCCGATTTGCCGATCGCATTTTAGAATTAGCTCAAGCCTTTGAAGATAGCCAAATCGTGGCGTTAATTCGCCAATATGCTCCCTTAGAGCAACGGGTGAGTTGAAGGGATCATTTTGGGCAATCAGGGGTAAAATACGCAAGGTTGTTTAACCGCTTTTTGTAATAGAGTCTGATACTGTGGATCGCTGATAATATAAGCACCGAATCGGGCTAAATGGGGGTTCATCATCTGTGCGTCAAAGATTGTAAATTGGCGATCGCGCAACCACTCCACTAATTTAACCATGGCTACTTTGGAGCCATCGGGAATCCGAAAAAACATTGATTCCCCAATAAATGCGCCACCAATGGCAATCCCTAAAATTCCTCCAGCTAGGGTATCATTTTGCCAGGTTTCAAAGCTATGGGCCCATCCAGCCCGGTGAAGAGCATAATAAATTTGTTTAAGCTGTGGAGAAATCCAGGTGGAAGGGCGATCGGCACAGCCTTCTACCACTGCTTCAAAATCGCGATTAATGGCAACGGAAAAGCAGTTTTGATTAAGAACTCGTTGTAAGGATTTCGGATATCGAAAGCGATCGTCGAGGGGAATTAGAGTTCGAGCATTACTCGAATACCAACCTAAAGCTGAGGAGTCTTCTTCATCCTCATCATTGGCCATCAAGAACAAGCCTTGGCGATACCCATCGATAATTAAGGGGATATCATAATCCATAATCGTCTATTATAATACGTCCATCTGAAGGCACAACCCGATCTGTACTTTATCTCATGACTGAACCGATTCAACCGATTACTTTACCTCTAGCTGAAGATGCTCAACAGGAGGGCAAGTGGTTACAAAAAAACCTGCATCAGTGGCTCGATCAAGAGTTTCTACCGGAACCGGTCAATCATAAAATTGCCCAACGAGCAACCCAAGTCTATGTCAGACATCGATTGGAAGGGGAAACGGATCTTGGTTCCCTGGTGATTGCCATTGTTACTGAAATGCAGGGATTTGATTTTTCTGAAAGCTTCTATGGCGAGTTTGCGATCGCCAATGCCATTAGTGATTTATTGCTCGAAAGTCTAGGGATTGATACTTGTTGTGGTCAAGGCTAGGGATTGTTAACCAATCCCTTCCCTGATCTCCATCTACCAACTCGATTTGACCACACCGGGTAAGAGTCCCTCGTGGGCCATCTCCCGAATCACATGGCGAGATAGGCCAAAATCGCGGTAATATCCTCTGCAACGGCCCGTAGCCCAACAGCGATTACGCAAACGACTGGGAGCGCTATTGCGGGGAAGACGTTGGATTTGACGATGGATTTCAAATTTCTCCCCTGGATCATCGGCTTTCCGGAACTGCTCAACTAACTCTTGACGCTTCTGAGCATACTTCTGTACTAACCTTTGGCGTTTCTTTTCCCGCTCGATCATACCCTTTTTAGCCATGGGTAATTGATTTACCTCTGTTCTTAAGACACCATCTTTCATTATAGCACAATCCTTGGATTGTTACCACTACCTACAGCAGTTGCTCTTCTAAGGTGGGGGAATGGGGGCATAGGGGGATAGGGGGTATTTACTTATTACTTATGACCGATCTCCAGAGGTTTAACAGGGATTCTAATTACAAATTCTGTTCCTTTTCCGGGTTCTGAGAAACAATCAATCAATCCCCCATGTTTTTCCACCACAATCTGATAACTAATCGACATCCCTAAACCGGTTCCTTTCCCCACAGGCTTGGTCGTAAAAAACGGATCGAATAATCGACGCTTGACTTCTTCCGTCATCCCTTGACCATTATCTTGAATCCGAATCACCACATGGGGAATTTTCCACTCATTGGGTTTCCCTGTTCCTGTGGTAATGGTAATTTCCCTCGGATCGTCTCGATTTTCCAGAGCATCAATGCTATTACTAATAATATTCATAAACACTTGATTAAGCTGACTGGCGTGACATTCCACTTTGGGTAAATCAGCATAGTTTTTAATGATCTCAATTCCTCCAAATGACCCTGTGGACTTCAAGCGATGCTGCAAAATCAGCAAAGTATTATCGATGCCTTCATCAATTTTAACGGGTTTCATTTCTGCTTCATCTAAGCGGGAGAAGTTCCGCAGGGACAGCACAATTTGACTAATGCGATCGGCTCCTACCTTCATTGAATTGAGCATTTTGGGTAAATCTTCCCGGAGGAATTCTACATCAATATCTTCCTCTTCGTCTAGGATTTCTTCATCGGGTTCTGGATAGTGTTTTTGATAGAGTTCCAAGAGTCCTAACAAGTCTTGAATATAATTTCCTGTATGAAGTAAATTACCATTAATAAAATTAACAGGATTATTGATTTCATGGGCAATTCCCGCGACCATTTGCCCTAAGCCGGACATTTTTTCCGTTTGTACTAATTGGGCTTGAGTTTGTTTGAGTTTTTTGAGAGTTTGTTCTAATTGTTGGGCTTGGGCTTGGGCATGGAAGGCGGCGGCACGGGTTTGGGTATAGAGTTCCGATTGGTCAATGGCGATCGCCAATTGGTCACAAGCGGCTCGCAACAGTTCCACCTCGCTATCCGTCCAGACTCGTGATTGATGACATTGGCTACAGACTATAGCACCCAATTGACCGGTATGGGTTTGCAAAGGAACTAATAATTCCGAGGTAATCCCAAATAGGTCTAATAATTCTTGATGATAGGGATGTTCATCGCTATTGATGCGGGTATCATCAATGCGAAAAATTTCCAAAGACTGAAATTTTTCGATCAACTCACCCACTTGAGTAATAGGATAATCTCCTAATAAACTGGGTAAATCTCGTTCTTGAGATTCATGGGTAATGGTTAAAATAGGAGGATGCTCAATTTGACTCTCTCTTCCGGGTAAAATACACCAGAGAAAATGGCAGCGATCGATTTGCAAAAGATTGCGAATTTCATGAACGGCGGTATCTAAAATGGTATTGAGATCTAAAGACTTACGAATTTGACTGGCTAACCCAAATAATAAGCCTTCTCGACGGCTAATTAATTCACTTCTGGCCCAGGAGCGGTCAATGGCCAAGGCGATCGCATCGGAAATCCAAGCTAACATCTGATAAAGTTCTTCGCTGAAGGGATAGCGACCGAGGACGGCAAGGACTCCCAACAGTCGCTCTTCGACGATTAAGGGATATCCGGCAAAGGCTTGAATATTTTGGTCAGAAATCCAGGCGGGAGCGCCAATACAGACATCATTGGTGGTATGATTGGTGCAATAGGCTTGTTGGCGGGTGGCGATAAATCCAATCACAGAAATGCCTAATGGAATTCTAGCCTGTAGGGGATCGGTTAAGGTAATGGGCCCCGATAAGGCTTGTAATTCTAACATTTGGGTTTCGGCATCAAATGTCCAAATTCTAGCGCCAATCGCTTCAAGTTGCTCGACGAAAATTTGGGTACAGCGATCTAAAAGTGCGGGTAAATCTCCCCCTTGTCCCAGGGTTTTGCCGACTTCTGCCGCTAAAGTAGAGAGTTGCGATCGCTCTAATAAGGCAGCTTCTGCTTGTTTGCGCTCGGAAATATCCCGAATGGCGATTGATAACCCCTCTGTGTATGGATAAATGGCTACATCTAACCATTTTTGTAAAGTGGGATTAAAGGTTTCTAAATGCCGCGCTTTTTGCTCCAGAATCGCTCGATCGCATTCGGGCTTTAAGATGTTTTCCCAAAATTGGGGCAATAAATCCCATAGGGAGTTGCCTAAGCACTCCTGCTCGTCGGCAAAGAATAGCTGTTGGGCTTGGCTATTCACATAGGTTACATGATTTTCTTGATCGACCGTTAAGAGAGCATCGCTGATACTTTCTAAAATCTTGGTAATTTTTTCCGCCTGTTGTTCAAAGGTGGCTTGGGTATCTTGACGCTCGGTAATATCGCGAGCAACGGTAATGAGTTCTTGGAGTTTGTGGGTTTGGGGATCGTATAAACGGCCAATGGTGGTTTCAAACCATAAATAATGCCCTTGTTTGTGGGCCATGCGGTAGGTAAGGGTGGTAATATCGGTGGGATCGAGTAGGCGTTGATGGTCTTTTTGTAAGCGTTGTAAATCTTGGGGATGGAATAGGTCTTCTACATGGCTTCCGAGCAGTTCTTGGGGGGTATAACCGAGGAGGTTCTCGCAAGCGGGGGAGGCATATAAACAAATTCCTTGGGGACTATAGCGAGCAATAAAGTCTCGCGTGTTTTCGGTCATGAGACGATAGCGTTCTTCGCTCTCTTGAAGCTGGGCTTCTATCTGTTTGCGATCGCTAATATCCATCAGTAACCCATCCCAAACAATACTACCATCATTCATCAGGGTGGGTTGGGAAGCTCCTTGTAGCCAGCACAGTCCTTTTTGGGGATGTAACCATCTTCCTTCCCATTTCCAAGGGGTAAGTTGGTCTGCTGACTGTTGAATGAGGTGATGAAAATAGGGTTGGTCTGCTGGATGCACCCGCTCTAGGATCGTATAGGCATCACTTTGAATGGTGAGTGCATCAAAGCCAAATAAATGAATGCAACTGGGACTGATGTAGGGAAAGCTGGCTTTTCCTTCAGGAGTGAGGCGAAATTGATAGATAATGCCAGGGATATTGAGGGCTAGTTGACTGACTTCTCCAGTTGGGGGCGATTGAGGATGCAGTTGAATTAGCCAGCGTTTGGTAGCTTGGCATAAGGGCATGATTTCTACATCAACAGATTTGACTTGAGCCTGTTTGAGCGTCCAAGTATAGTGTTGGCGATCGCTTTTGGGTAGAATGTCCCCTAGATTGGCTTGGCTTAGATCCCAGGGAAAAAAGAGATTGAGCGGTTTTCCCTGTAGATCTCCTACCGCAGCATTATGGAGTTCGGCATAGGCACAATTGAGATAAATTAAGCTTGCGTCCTGGTCAAGAATGCCCATAGCTACTGAGGTTTGATTCCAGACCGAGAGCAGGAAGGGTTCGGGTATCATGGTCAGGTCGGTAAATTCAGATTGTGCCATACTCTTGCGTCCGTCAGCAATTAAGGGGATGACTGGTCATGATAGGATTAGGGACTAGCCAATCACAGATATCTATTTCCAGGATGTCTTCCCATTGGGGTCTAATTTTAGAGGTTTTAGGGTAGATGCTAGACCTAAATTTTACTCGAAGATCCCCTCTCCTTCTGTTTACAACTTTTTACAATGGGTAAATGCTTGATTCTACAGGAGCAAGATTGAACATCCGGTCTACTCAATGGCTAGGGAAGTTATCGGTTCAGTATCGGCTGTCTGCGGGCCGAACTTATCCAGTGGTTGAGGAGATGGTTGCGCCTCTGAAGCTTCAACGTCCATTTTACAATCTCGGTTCGGGAAACTGCCAAAGTGTTCTTTTGCATACGGCGGGGGGTTTGGTTGGGGGCGATCGCCTTTCTTTGTCTTTACATTTAATGCCACAAACATCTGTATTCTGGACTACGCCTTCAGCGACTAAGGTGTATCGCTCTGGGGGACAGATGGCTCGAACCCAGGTACGGATCGAGATTGAGCCAGGGGCAAGCTTAACCTGGTTTCCTCTAGAGACGATTTTGTTTGATGGGGCTTTCTATCAGCAAGAGCTGGAGGTGGAGTTGTCTCCTGGGGCGATGTGGTGTGGGTGGGAGTGGACAAGGTTGGGACGCACAGCCCTAGGGGAGGGCTTCGATCTCGGACAATGGCGCTCCCGAACTCAGGTCAACCAGCAGGGAATGCCCCTCTGGGTAGATGCTCAGAACAGCTCCACTTCCCAGGGCGCTTTAGAGTCTGATTATGGTTTGGGGGGCTATCCGGTGGTGGGGTCTCTTTGTTGGTTGGGGGGGGCGATCGGGCGATCGCTCCTAGAAGAGGTACGCGCTGTTTTTCCCCCTTCTGAAAAAAAGTTCTCTGTTGGGGTCACTCGACTGCCTCAAGGCCTCCTCTGTCGCTATCGAGGGGATTCTACTGAAACTGGAAAGCGTTTATTTATGGAGGTTTGGCGGATTTTAGCTCAAGCTAATGGACAGGAAAACTTATTTAAGCCTAGAGTATGGCCAGTATAGCATCTAAGCTTAATTTTGGCATTTTGAGATAAAATTGTCAATAAATGCTATAAAAAAAGATAGGTTAATCGGCGAATCGACTATGCAACTGACTCCCCAAGAAAAAGATAAATTATTAATTTTTACAGCAGCCCTATTGGCAGAAAGACGGAAAGAAAAAGGCTTGAAGCTGAATTATCCAGAAGCCGTGGCCTATATTTCATCAGCCATTTTAGAAGGAGCAAGGGAAGGGAAAACGGTAGCAGAATTGATGCAATTAGGCACAACGTTGTTAACCCAAGAAGATGTGATGGATGGCATCAGTGAAATGTTAGCTGAAGTGCAAGTTGAAGCCACGTTTCCCGATGGCACAAAATTAGTTACTGTCCACGATCCCATTCGTGCATGAGGTAAGGTCTATGATTCCTGGAGAATTGTTAGTTGAAGCAGGAGAAATTGAACTGAATCGCGATCGCCCCACGGTCATCCTTTCCGTCGCAAATCACGGCGATCGACCCATTCAAGTCGGCTCCCATTTCCACTTCTATGAAGTCAATTCGGCTCTGAACTTCGATCGCGATCGCGCCCTAGGAATGCGCCTCGATATTCCCGCCGGAACCGCCGTCCGCTTCGAGCCAGGGGACGAGAGAGAAGTTACCCTCATTCCCTTTGTCGGCAGTCGCCAAGTTTATGGCTTCCAGGCTCAGATCAATGGCCCTTTACCCTAAGCCATCGTTTTGTGATAAGTTAAGTTTTGTAAACGACTTCTCACGGAGACACCCATGGAGATTCCAGAATCCATTAAACTATGGAGTCAATTTTTCCATCCCTTCTTAATGTGGGTTTTACTCGCCCTGATTCTCTATAGCATGTATCTGGGCTTCAAAATTCGCGAAACCCGCAGCGCTACCGGCGATGCCAAAAAAGAACTCATCAAAGGAAAATTTAACGCCAGACACCATCAACTCAGTTCCATTATTTTAGCCCTCATGGTCATGGGAACCCTGGGAGGAATGGCCGTTACTTACATCAATAATGGTAAGCTATTTGTTGGCCCCCATTTAATCGTCGGTTTAGCCATGACTGGGGTGATTTCTATTTCGGCTGCCCTTACCCCCTGGATGCAAAAAGGTAACGATCTCGCTCGTTATAGCCACATTACCCTCAATACCGTTTTAGTTGGTTTATTTGCCTGGCAAGCCGTTACCGGTCTTGATATTGTTAACCGAATTTTAGAGAAAATGTTCTCTTAACCCCATACAGATAAGGTGGGCAGTGCCCACCTTAGCCCAATTTGAGATTATTTTTTCGGTTGGTGGGGAAAAGAGCGATCGTAGGTGCGATGAAAATCCTTGAGAATTTTATGATTGAGACAATTGGAAACTTGACGTACAATTTGGGCTAAGAGGCGATCGCCCGTTTTTTGAATCAAGCCTTGGGGTAGAGCATGAATAAACTGAGGAAAATAAACCCTCACCTTCAAATCCAACGTCCATTGGGCATAGGTCATTACGCCCTCTTCACTCACCCGATCCACCGCTTCTACTAACTCCATCAATGAGCGAAAATCCACCTCATATCCCAGATCCCCATCATCCGGCAGTGGAATAGACTCAATCGCATAGACTCCTTGCAGTTGGGGTTTCATTTCCAAACCCACCTTCGGCTCCACTTCATAGCCAAACGAACCGAATTTACCAATCACCAAAGCATAGCCATTCTTCCCAATCGGCCGTACAGTCATCGGTGCTGCACAACGGCAAAACCATCCCTGATGATCGTCGAGATAGTCAGCAACGGTTTGGGGATGGGCATTAAACAAGAGCTTCCCTTGGGCTAATGTGGAAAATTGGAACGGTTCCTTCAGGCTCTCTTCCTGCCCATTTTCCCAGCCAGCGTACTCTGGAACTGCACCCAAAACTACATCCGATGAATTTTTGTATTGCTCTACAGTCGATTGAAGTTTCATAATTCTGAACTATCCCCATAGTTTGGACAACTGGCTGCTGGCTGAGAAACTATCACCAGCATATTTACTTAATTATGCAAATGATGCGATCTCCGATTTCTGCCTAAACTGAGTCAATAGATTTGACTTATTTTTTAGTATACAAATCTACCTTTATTTTCCTATAATCGAGATCACACCTCGATAGCGATCTCGATCGATAGACCTCTGAAAACCCTTATCAAACCAAGGTTTAGCCTATAATGTTAATATTTGTAGAGAAATCTTAAAAAACCGAGAAAACCATGAAAGCATTTGTGGCTGGAGCAACTGGAGAAACCGGAAAACGGATTGTTCATGAGTTAGTCAAGCGCGAGATTCCCACGATCGCCTTCGTACGAGATCTGCAAGCTGCTCGCTCAATTCTCCCCGATGAAGTCGAACTCGTCACGGGTAATCTTCTCAATCGGGACAGTCTCAAACAAGCATTAGGGGATAGTACCGTCGTGTTGAGCGCTCTGGGGGCAAGACCGAGTTTAGATCCTACGGGCCCCTATCAGGTAGACTATGAAGGGATTAAAAACCTGGTACAAGTGTCCCAAGAAAAGCAGATTCAACAGTTGGTGTTGGTGTCTTCCCTCTGCGTGTCTCAGTTTTTCCATCCTCTCAATCTATTTTGGTTAGTCTTATGGTGGAAAAAACAGGGCGAAGATTATTTAATCCAAAGTGGCTTACCCTACACCATTGTTCGCCCTGGAGGATTAAAAAATGAAGAGAATACCCAGGCGATTGTTATGTCTAAAGCCGATACTTTATTTGAAGGGAGTATTCCTCGCCAAAAAGTGGCTCAAGTCTGCGTAGAAGCTCTGTTTTGTCCAGAATCTCGGAATAAAATTGTGGAAATTGTCACCCAAGAACAAGCAACAGAAAAAAGTTTTTCTGAACTGTTTGCCAAGGCTTGATATTAAGTCCGGATAAAGGGTGAAGAAGCGGGCAAGATGCCCGCACTCCTCGAATTCTTTGATATGACTGGAGTGGGAGCATCTTGCTCCCTGGATTTTTAATTAGGGTATTTCCGCTTCGCGGACATGAATAAGCGAACTTGATATAACCCACCATTTTAGGGTTGTCACGGCACTAGGGCAAATTAAGGATTACCAATGAGGGTAAATCCTGACCAATAATAGGGATGGATCAGGTTAAGTTGAATACTGGTATTGAGTTCAGGGGGTAAATCAATTTCGCCAAAATTGCCGATTAATTTACCCTCTTTAATCTGGACTTCTTGGCGCAATAGGGCCATCTGTGCCCTACGCAGAGCAGCAGCTTTGGTGGGTGAGGTTTGTAAGTGATGGTAAAATTCCGCCATTAAGCCTAATGCACCTAAATCGCTGGCATACCATAAGCTGGCTAAGGCTGACTTTGCCCCAGATTGAACGGCTAAACCGGCAAAGCCAAATTCGGCTTGGCGATCGCCTAATGCAGTGCGACAGGCGCTTAATACCAGTAATTCTACGGTCGGATTAGTTAAGTTTAGATCGGAAACTTGATCGAGTCTCAGTTTACGATCCCAAAATTGAATATAAGATTCTTCAATGTTACCCGGTTTGAATTGACCATGGGTGGCTAAATGAATAATACCATAATTCGATTGAGTGCGTTGTTGATTAAAGTTTTCGACAGTTAATTCTTGATTCAAAAAGGCTTTTCCTGGCCAAAGTTGTTCAGAGATGGTACTCAGTTCAACGGGGACGGCGGGTAAGGGAGACTGATCGCTAAATTCAGAAGCTCCCATGGCTAAAACTGGGGTATTTTGCAGATTTTGATAGCGCGTATCGGTTAAGCTTAAGCTGGGAACTAAGCTAAATTGGTATTTTTCAACTAAGAATTGTTTGCCATCATGCAATGCAGCCATGGGTAAGCTACGAAGTCCACTATCTAAACTGAATAATAAGGTGGTAATACCTTGGGCTTCTAATTCCGGTTCTAGAGGCGCAATTAACCATTGATAAAGCTGTTGCGAAGTTTCTAAATAACTGGTGGTGCGGCGACGAGTGGGATCGGCAATTTCGGCTTGAAAGGCTTGGATTTTGGCCATTAATACGGCGTTTGAGGCTTCAGGAATGGAGCGATAAATAGGTTCTCCTGTGGGTGGCACTAACACTAAATCGAGTTGCTCAGAATTAGAAATGATATAAAGTAGGGCTGAAGGGTTCTGAGTTTGGGCGCTTATTTTTTCTAGTTGCTCTTGAATCTGAGGGAAGGTGAGTTGCTGTTGCGGTAAGGGTTTATTTAAGTAATCGGCAAATTCTTGGCTTAAGAGGCGATCGCCTACTTCGACAGCTTGCTGTAATTGTCCTTCATCAAGTAACCGTTGTAAACTGCCCCGACTGATGAGGGCAGTTACTTCTTGTTGAGCATCAACTGTTACTGATGAAGGGGATAATTTGTCAGTGGTTTCCTGGGGAGTAGAGGCGATCGCCTGATTAATACGATTAGTGATATCACTCTGATTCTGGAGAATAGAAGTCGGTGTTGGAGTTGGTGCAGGAGTCGGTGCTGGTGCAGGAGTCGGTGTTGGAGCAGGTGCTGGTGCAGGAGTTGGCACTGGTGCTGGTGCAGGAGTTGGTGCTGGAGTCGGCACTGGTGCAGGAGTCGGCACTGGTGCTGGTGCTGGTGCAGGTGCAGGTGCGGGAGTCGGCGCGGGAGCAGGAGTCGGCACTGGTGCAGGAGTTGGCACTGGTGCTGGTGCAGGAGTTGGTGCTGGAGTCGGCACTGGTGCAGGAGTCGGCACTGGTGCTGGTGCTGGTGCAGGTGCAGGTGCGGGAGTCGGCGCGGGAGCAGGAGTCGGTGCAGGAGTCGGTGTTGGTGCAGGAGTCGGTGCGGGAGCAGGAGTCGGCGCAGGAGTCGGTGCTGGTGTTGGAGCAGGAGTCGGTGTTGGCACTGGTGCTGGTGTTGGAGCAGGAGTTGGTGCGGGAGTCGGCGCGGGAGTCGGTGCGGGAGCAGGAGTCGGCGCAGGAGTCGGTGCGGGAGTCGGCGCGGGAGCAGGAGTCGGCGCGGGAGTCGGTGCTGGGGTTGGGGTTGATTGAATAGTAATGATACCATCCGCACCATTATTTGAACTCGCATCTAAGTCTCCATGGGTGATATTCCCTTCTTGAGTTTGCAACGTAATATCACCACCATCACCATTGTTTGAACTTGAATCAATATCTTGCGTAATCATGTTTCCCTGTTGAATTTCCAAGGTAACATCACCGCTATCACCATTGTTTGAACTTGAATCAATATCTTGTGTAATAATGTTTCCTTGTTGAGTTTTTAAAGTAATATCCCCCCCTCGATTATTATTGCTCCTAGCATCCAACGCTCCTGTCGCAATATTTCCCGTAAAAGCAGTTACAGAAATATCCCCCCCTCGATTATTATTGCTCCTAGCATCCAACGCTCCTGTCGCAATATTTCCTGCAAAAGCAGTTAGAGAAATATCTCCTCCTCGACTATTATTGCTCCTGGTATTCAAATTTCCTGTCGTAATATTTCCTGCAAAAGCAGTTAGAGAAATATCTCCCCCTGGGTCATTATTACTCCTCGTATCCAAGTTACCGAGGCTAATACTAGCGCCAAAAATATTAATCTCTCGACTAGGAGCCTTAATTGTGGCGGAGGAGTCCATGATAAATGAACCTGTGTCATCGCTATCTGCATCAGCCGTAAAGGTAATCGATCCTCCATCTACAAAATTCAGGGAAACACCACTAGCAATGGTGATATTGTTAGTGGCTTGTAGTTCTATCTTACCCGTTTGTTGCTCTAAGATTTGGGCATCGATAGTAATGTCTTCATCGGCCAGAAAATCAAACTCAATAACAGGTAACTTTTTCTCTATTTCTGGGGGATCAAAAGTATTGGAGATGAGAATATTTTTCGGATCGAGTAATAAAGTTCCCCCTTCTCCATTAGGAGCGCTTACATCAACTAGACCGAAAAAAGAGAGAGTTTCTTGACCGGAAACTTCTACAAATCCGCCGTTTCCACCTAATGCGCCTCCTCGTGCTTCTGCTGTGCCGTAAAATTGGGTGGCTCCATCCGACCAAATGATAATTTCGCCCCCATTTCCCCGATCTAAACTATTGGCACGGATCTGGGAATGGGGACTAACTAGCGTTTGTTGGGCGTTGGGCAGGGGGCCTTGTCCTTGGTACGAGCTACCGATGTAAATTTGACCGGCATTTTCAGGACTAGAAGCATCAAGGTTTGCGTCAATGATACCCACTTGAGTGCCAAGGATGTTTATAGTTCCAGGGGTGGGTTGGGTATGAGAAACATCCAGGGTTCCGGAGGCGATCGCCACTCCCGGATTTTGAGGTATTCTAATTCCAGAACCCGTTAACAGCACCTCTCCCTGAGCATTCACCTCAATCTGTGACGCATGGGTTAATGTTCCCCCAGAGAGCAATTCGGCAACAGAGAGAGGGTTAAAGGGAACCGACTGGCGATCGCCAACCGGAAGTTCTAAACTGAGTAAATAGCCATCTTGGGAAATGCGTAGGCTATGATTGCCCGGAACTGCGGCTAAGGTGATGGTTCCCCCTGGTGCATTTAAAGTTCCTAAGTTAATGATTATGCCACCGGTTAAGCTCAAATTTTGACCCGGATTAACCGTTAAGTCACCCCAATTCAAAATCACCCCCGGAGTCGCTCCATCAAACCTAAATTCATTGGGTGTACCGGTCAAAATTTCCCAGTTATTATCCCCCAATGCATTAAACCATTGATTTTCTCCAAAACCAATGCCGGTAGCCGTTGTAGCGTGAAAGGCGGCGGGAACATTCAGTTGGGCATTGGGGCCAAAAATAATCCCCGCAGGATTAATTAAGTAGAGGTTAGAGTTGCCCCCTAAAACTTGGATTAACCCATTAATCGTGGATGGACTTCCCCCATTAATGCGGCTGAAGATATTCTCAATTCCCGGTGTCGATAAAAAATTGGCCACCTGATGGGGATTGAGGCCAAATTGAATAAAACTATGAAATAGATTCGCACCATCAGAGGAAGAACTCCCCCCTTGGATATAAAATTGATTCCCCTGGAAAATGACCGTGGTTCCTGTACCATCAGGAGCGGGTACAATCGTTTGAGCTTGCGCTATGAGGAAATAGTTTCCGCATAACCACAAAGACAAGGTGAGCAGGGGATTCAATCTGTCAATCCGCAGGGACATGGCTAATTATTGACGTTCACTCGGCGAAAGGATTGGGGTTTGGGCAAAAGCATCGAGTTGAACAGAGTGCAGTAGGGTTTTCCATTGACTGGCGATCGCCTGATTTTGGGGATTTTTATTATACAACTTGACCAAGGCAGATAGGGCATCATGCCAAATCCCTGACTTGGCATAGATCTGGGGTAGAGCTTCTGGATTAGCGGCTTGAATTTGGGCAGCTAGTTCTGGAGTCGCTTCCATACGTTTGATCCAGCCGTCCACAATGATATCACCCGTGCGGTCTTGAGGATCGCAAACTAAAGAAAAGTACCAATGGTACAACTTATTGTGTTTTAATCCTTCCATCCCATCTTTAGATAACTCAATACCGACAATTCCCGATGCAGAAGGAGCGGGTAGTTCTTTCTCGTAGATAATGTTTTGGTCGTTTTTGTCCAATAAGGTAAATTTCAGCGTTTTACCTTCCGCTTGGGGCACATACCAAAACAGAGTTGGATGGCTCTCTAAAGTTAAGGCTAAATCTTTGACTGGAACTAAAGCCGTTAAAGGTTCAGCATTAGTATCAGAAACACTACAGCCGCGAGTGCCCACATCTGCCGTTCTGGGGGGCGCTCCTCTTCCTGGAGGATTAAAGGCTTGGGCAATTTCAAAGCTAGATTTAGGCACAGCAGTGGAGGCACTTTGCCAACCCAGAGTTGCCAGGAAGGTTAAGGTGGCTAATTGATAAGTAATTTTTGATAAATGAGTATTCTTTTTCACTTTTGATGACCTGCATTATACGATGGACGCACTCAAGGGTGAGATTTAAAACCTCTCAATTTAAAGGGTCTTCTCCTGCCCGATCCACAGGCTTGTAAGGAGAGACATCCTAATATAACCAGTTTATTTTTTTTTCCTTTCCCTGTCTAACCGAGCAACTACGGATTTTTATTTGAAGTTTTGGTTAAGAGAGTGGCTAGAGTTTTCGATGGAGACTGAAAAACCGATCCTTAAGTTTTTGAGATTGGATTTTCTATTTTCTTCCGGAAGAAATCCCAAAAGGATGTAGTCTATAGATCGATCTTAACTGACTTATTTCTGAAGAAAAAAAGGGGGATTAGACCCCCTGATAGAAGAGAAACCCTTTCACCTCTAGCGCTCAGACCTTAGCGCATGGTGACAAATTCTTCGGCTGAACTGGGGTGGATGCCAACGGTGGCATCAAAGTTGGCTTTGGTGGCTCCCATTTTTAGGGCGATCGCCACCCCTTGGATAATTTCTCCCGCATGTTCCCCCACCATATGCGCTCCTAGAACCTTATCCGTTTCTTCATGCACCACTAACTTCATCAAGGTGCGGTCTTCTCGGCCGCTCACTGTATGATAAAGGGGTCTAAATTTGGCGCGATAAATCTTAATTTTATCCCCATATTGGGCGCGGGCTTCTTCTTCCGTTAATCCCACCGTTCCTGCTTCAGGATGGGAAAAGACGGCTGTGGGGATATTATCATAAGCCATCTGCCGAGATTTGCCGCCAAAATGAGTATCGGCAAAGGCTCTACCTTCACCAATGGCAACGGGGGTTAAATTCACCCGATCCGTACAGTCTCCCACGGCGTAAATATGCTCGATATTGGTGCGACTATTGGCATCAACGGCGATCGCCCCTTTTTCTACCGTTATTCCCACTTTCTCCAACCCTAATTTCTCTATATTGGGTATGCGTCCCGTTGCTGATATCCCCACCGCATCCACAATCACTATTTCTTCCTCATTTTCCCGCTTAACCGTCACCGCTAAACCTTCATCCGTTTTTTCCACCTGCTGAATCACACTTTTATTCAAAATCCGAATCCCATGGCGCTCCATTTCCCCTTGAACATGGGTACGAAGATCTCCATCAAATCCCGGTAAAATCTGTTCGCGGCGGATCACTTCCGTCACTTCCGTTCCCAGTCCATGGAAAATACAGGCAAACTCCACGCCAATATAGCCTCCCCCTAAAATTACCACCCGTTTCGGTTGCTCTGGGAGATGGAAAAGTTGATCGGAAATTAAGGTATGTTCCATGCCAGGAATATCGGGTTTAACCGGTTTACCTCCCACCGCAATCAAAATTTTATCCGCCGTTACCGTATCTTCCCCAATTTTCAGGGTATGAGGATCGACAAACTCGGCATATCCCTGATATAATTTCACATTAGAGCGCTCTAACATGCCCTGATAAATTCCATTCAGGCGATCGACTTCCCCATTGACTGCGCTAATCATTTTTTTCCAGTCCAGGTGACTTTCTACCGCACTCCAGCCGTAGCCTTGGCTATCTGCAAACCAACCGGGAAAATGGGAAGCGTACACCATTAGCTTTTTGGGAATGCAGCCTCGGTTCACGCAGGTTCCTCCCAGGCGATCGAATTCGGCGATACCCACCTTAGCGCCATATTCAGCAGCCCGTCTAGCGCTGGCAATTCCCCCGGAACCTGCACCAATCACAAATAAATCAAAATCGTAACTCATAAGTTGTTTTTCTCCCAATTTTCCCCTATTGTAGTAGACCAAGTAAAATGAATGGGTTTTGTAGGGGCGGGTTTCGCTTCGCGACATGAAACACCCAAATTGAGGACTCCCACCAATTAATATCCTAAACCCGCCCCTACAGTAAGGTGGGCAGTGCCAGAATCAGCTAATCAAGTAGGTTAATACCTTCTGACTGACCCAGTTTTACATCAAATGAAGCTGTTTCCTGGCAACCAGATAATTGATTAATGCGGGTAATCAAATAGTCAGAAAAATCAGCATTCCCTATTTTCATTTGTTGAATTGACCATGAAATTGCTTCTCGATTTTCAAAAACAAAAAGATTAGCATTGAAGAGATTTTCTAGGGTAGCAATCAGGCTTTCTCGGCCCAGTTTATAGCGACTGCGTAAAACCCAAGCGACTTCACACAGCACAATATTATTAATCAAGCAGGGTTCATTCTCTTGTAAGGCTTGCTCAATATACTGATTAGCGATCTGCCATTGCCGTTCATCATCTCGGACTAAAAAACGCACAATGATGTTAGTATCTAATCCCTTCAAACTGACTCTCCTGCACAATCTGAGATTGCCCTATCCATCTCTTCTAGCGAAACAGGTGTTCGTCCTTCTTGATAGAGGATACCCGATAAGGTGCGAACATCAATTTTGGCGGGTTCTAAGTACACTTTACCATCTGGGGAAATGTCAAGATGGATGGAGTCACCAGGTTTGAGTTTCAACCAGTCAATAATTTCTGGGGGTAGGACAATTTCCCCAGAAGGAGTAATTTGAGTTAGTGCCATGATTGGATCTTAATCCGGTTAGCGAGATACAGGTATTTTAACCTGTTTGAAGACAGGGGTGGGGCGGGTTTACGATATTGATGGATGATATAGCAATTTCCTCTGCTATGCGGTACATAAATAGCGGTTTTTAACGATAGCCAGAATAGCCCAAAGCTAAATTGAGTCTGTTGTTCACTCCCCCCACTCCCCCATTCCCCCATTCCCCCACGGAGGGCGCGAAGCGCTGTATCATGTCTGGTTAAACAGTTGTCATTGCGACCGTAGGGAAGCAATCGCGCTTTACATTTCACGCAAGCTTCGCTTTCATGTCCGCGAAGCGGAAACGCAGAGTTTAGCGGGATAGGCGAGATTGCTTCATTCCGCTTCGCTCCATTCGTAATGACATCGTATAAATTTCTGTATCCTAAGTTACTCTTTATCGATCATTTAGAAGCAACCAGCCAGATATTCTTCGTTGTTAATTGTTAATTGTTCATTGTTAATTGTTAGAGAGAAGCGCTATAATCATAAGGGTTATTTTATTAACTTGCATTAATGAATTGGGGCGATCGCATTGACTGCAACTGTTGCCTTTACTCAACCTATCCATCAAATTAATATCGCTCCTGGAAGTACGGTAACCATTCCTGGAGTCAGTTGGCAGGAATTTGAACAAGTTTTACTCGAATGGGGCGAACATCGCAGTGCGAGATTAATCTACAGTCAGAAGACATTAGAAATTATGGTTCCTCTACCGGAACACGAACGACCTAAAGAACTGATTGCTGACTTAGTGAAAGCCTTACTCCGCAAAGCAGGCAGGCGCTTTGAATCTTTCGGATCGACTACATTTAAGCAGGAAGGAATAGCAGCAGTTGAGCCGGATGCTTGCTTTTATATTCAGAATTATGAGCGTATAATGAGTCGCCGTCGGCTGCAAACGGGCGATCCTCCTCCGGACTTAGCCATTGAAATTGATATTACCTCTCGGACTCCCTTAGCTGCGTATGAGGCGATCGCCGTTCCAGAACTCTGGGTGTACGATGGTCAACATCTCACCCTCTATCTCTTACAAGAAGATGGACATAGAGCCTCGAAAACCAGCCCCCTATTTCCCCAAATTAATCTTACAGAAATCATTCCCACTGCTATTAAGCGCTCTTGGCAAGTGGGAAGTAGCCAAGCTTTGGAAGAAGCAGAAATAGCTTGTATAGTCGATTCGTTTTAGAATGAGGCATAGACCTGGTGACTGATAACCTGAAATGACTGTAGAGAGCCAAACGCCAACGGAAGATCCGACTGTAGACCCTCTGGATGAATTGCCTGATGATGTGGAAATGTCGCTGTTTGACCATTTAGAAGAACTGCGGCGACGGTTTTTCTATGCCCTGATTGCGGTGGCGATCGCCGTGGTAGGCTGTTTTCTGTTCGTTAAGCCCATTGTGCAATTCCTGGAAATTCCCGCCGGAGATGTGAAATTTTTACAATTGGCTCCGGGAGAATACTTTTTTGTTTCCATGAAAGTGGCCGGCTATAGCGGCATCATTCTAGCAACTCCCGCGATTCTCTATCAAATCATTCAGTTTGTTCTCCCCGGACTGACGCTCAGGGAACGACGCTTAGTGCTGCCGGTGGTGGTGGGGTCGAGTGTCTTATTTCTCACCGGGTTACTGTTTGCCCAAATGGTGTTAATTCCCGCAGCCCTGAATTTCTTCATTACCTATGGCGCAGAAGTAGTAGAGCAAGCTTGGTCAATTGACCGCTATTTTGAGTTTGTGCTGCTGCTAATGTTTAGCACCGGGTTAGCCTTTCAAGTGCCGGTAATTCAAGTGCTATTGAGTGCATTAGGCATGGTTTCCTCCCAACAAATGCTGGCCGGATGGCGCTATGTGGTGATGGGAGGCGTATTGCTGGGCGCGATCCTCACCCCATCGACCGATCCGGTGACGCAAAGTTTACTCGCAGGAGCCGTTTTAGGGTTATATTTTGGGGGAGTTGGGTTAGTTAAGGCGATCGGTCGTTAAGCCTTGCCTTAAAATAATTCAGGGCGATCGCATCCCCACTAAACTTTCTTGAGAAAACATCTATGACTCTAGACACCCCCTCTGCTGATACCGTCCTCCATCAACTCCACTGGCGCTATGCCACCAAAAAATTCGATCCTACCCGTAAAATCCCTGATGCAGTATGGAACGTCCTAGAACAGAGCTTAGTCCTGACTCCCTCCTCCTTCGGACTGCAACCCTGGAAATTTTTTGTCCTCACCGACTCCCCCCTGCGCCAGCAATTAGTCGAGCATTCCTGGGGCCAAACTCAAGTGGTTGAAGCCTCCCATTTAATCGTATTAGCGATCAAAAAAGACTTTGGTGTAGCCGAAGTCGATCGCTATATCGACTATACAGCTCAAGTGCGAAATACGCCCCCAGAGCAATTAGAAGGCTTTGGGAAAGTAATCAAAGGGTTTATTGGGCGATCGCCCGATCAATTCAACGTCAACGACTGGTCAACCCGCCAAGTCTATATTGCCCTCGGTCAACTCATGACCACTGCTGCCATGCTCGGTATAGACGCTTGCCCCATGGAAGGCTTCGTTCCCGATAAATATGATGAAATGTTGGGATTAACCGACAAAGGCTATCATAGCGTCCTCCTCTGTCCTGTAGGATATCGGGCAGAAGACGATAAATACAGTGAACTGCCCAAAGTTCGCTATCCCACCGCAGAAATTGTAGAGTATATTCAATAGCTTTCTAGGGGCAATTGATGAATTGCCCCTAAAATCAAGATCCTATCCTCTTACTCTCCCCCAAAAACCTTCATGCTAGATGACCTGCTCGATCCCAAAAAAGCCAGGAAGACCTTTAAAAAAAGCTTCTCGACCTTTGAAAAACTGGCCACGAATAGTTTAAGCGATAAAGAAATTTCGGACTTAATCTATAAAGCTAAGAAAAATGGCTTAAGTGATGAAGAAGTGGCCAGTTTACTCGAACAAGGCACAAAAGGCTATAAATTCATTCAGGAAAACTTCATCAGCAAGAAAAAGAAAAAGAAAAAAGAGTATTTTTAATTGCTGATTCTCTAGGAGGAAACTTTACCGTAGTTATAGGGTGCGTTACGCTGTCGCTAACACACCCTACTATTCAAAGGGAATCCCTTAATCTCGGCCAACAATAGAAATTAGTAGGCGCAAGATAAAGATAAACAAGTTAATGTACGTCAGGTACATTGACAAAGCGGCGGATAGATATTGTTCATCTCGATAGGTACGGGGGAGAATAAAGAAATCTACCACCGCAACCCCACAGAAGAGGAAAACCCCAAAACCAGAAATAGCAATTTCTAACCAATTGGGGGTATAAACGCCAAACAGAGCAAAGAGAAACTGGGCTAAAATCACCACGACAAAGGCAACTAAGGCCATTTGAATCGTTTGGGTTAGGGCCAAGCCATCTTGCTCAGAGAGATTTGATCCAATTTGGCGAGCAAGGATAAAAGCTACGCCACAACCGAGAGCAGCAAAAGCAATGCCTTGTATTCCCACCCCATCAGTCCCTAGGGCAACGTAAACTAAGCCACTGAGGGTATAACCAGAGAGGAGACTATAGGTTGCCAGTAAGGGGAGAGCGGTGCTGTTGTTGGCTTTTTCCGCTACTCCTCTAGCGATAAAGAAAAGCACTAACTCAGCAATCATGGCCACAATAAAGCTGGACATGAAGATACTGGGGTTCGTGTTGATGACGGTTAAGCCGCCATAGGTTCCGAGGGCGGTTAAAACCAGACCTCCACCGACATAGGGAAGGGCGTTAGGAATTACATTGGGGCCAACAACGAGTTGTCCCTTTGCTTCGCGAATGTCATTGAGAAAGTTAGAGCTGTTACTCATGGGTGTTTAAGTCAAACGTCACAAAGCCATATCTTCTATTGTGGCGCAAAGCTCTGTAGAGTTTCCAAAAATCACTCAGTTTGTTTAATCTAAATCAGGATCAGCAGGACAATGACGGTCATCAGGGCGAGGATCAGGGCGGAGGGGCGATCGCCTTCATAATCTTGATAATGGCGATCGTGACGATCCAAAGATCGCTCTAATCCACATTTCAAGCAAACGTAGCGACGCGGGTTTCTGGGATCTTGTACAAAAGGACAATTATTTTGGGAACAATCGGTCAAACAAGTTTTTGGAGGCATAAGTAGAAGTCCTCAACCCTGTATAGTGTTGTCTTCTGCAAAGGGTTTAAGGTTCCTTCCGGATATTTATTAGGAATCATATTTTGCACCTAGAAAAAGCCGATATTAAAGCTTTGGGGGGTGAGGAGTGGTGGGGGAGTGCCAGGCTTGATAAAATTCGGGATAGGGGAGATTTTCGGCACACTGCCAGATGACTTTGTAGAGGTTTTTTGGGTAAACTTCATAGCTAAGGCAGCCTTTTAAGGCGGAAACCACCCCTGCATATTGTTGCGGTGTGGCGAGAATTTTTTGCAGACTCTCGGTCGCTTCCCTCCGGGTATCTTCATTCTCAGTTGTGGCGATCAGATTGCCCAAAACAGCGATCGCCTGGGCATTCCCGACACCGATTTTCCCTAAACTCCATGCCGTCCGCGTACGGATCTCTTTATGTTCAGAGGTGGAGATAATTTCGACGCTTTCCTCCAGTGTATGGATATCATAGATATCTCCATCCTCAGTGGTGCGGATAATTTCGACTAACCCAGCGATGGCATCGGCATTTCCTGGGTCAATTTTCCCTAAACTATATGCCGCCCGCCAACGGGTAGATTGATCCTCAGTAGTGGCGAGCATCTCAAGCAACTCAGCGATGGCATCAGCATTTCCTTGTCCGATTTCCCCTAAACTCTCTACCGCCTGATAACGGGTATCTTCATCCTCAGTAGTGCGGATAATTTGGAGCAACCCGGCGATGGCATCGGCATTTCCCCGTCCGATTTTCTCTAAACTACTAGCCGCCAGAGAAAGGGTCCAGTACTCTGTAGTGCGGATAACTTGGAGCAACCCAGCGATCGCTTCGGCATTTCCGACACCGATTTTCCCTAAACTCTCTGCTGCCTGAGAAAGGGTCAAGAGATCCTCAGTGCGGATCATCTCAAGCAACCAGGCGATCGCATCGGCATTTCCTTGTCCGATTTCCCCTAAATTATATGTCGCCTCCCTACGGGTAAATTCATTCTCAGTGGTGCGGATAACTTGGAGCAACCAGGCGATGGCATCGGCATTTCCTGGGTCAATTTGCCCTAAACTCTCTGCCGCCCGCCAACGGGTATTTTCATCCTCAGTGGTGCGGATAATTTCGACCAAACCAGCGATCGCATCGGCATTTCCTTGTCCGATTTTCTCTAAACTCTCTGCCGCCTGCCAACGGGTCAATTCATGCTCAGTATTGCGGATAACTTGGAGCAACCCGGCGATGGCATCGGCATTTCCTGGGTCAATTTGCCCTAAACTCTCTGCCGCCCGCCAACGGGTATTTTCATCCTCAGTGGTGCGGATAATTTCGACCAAACCAGCGATCGCATCGGCATTTCCCCGTCCGATTTTCTCTAAACTCTCTACCGCCTGCCTACGGGTATCTTTATCCTCAGTGGTGCGGAGTACCTCAAGCAACCCGGCGATCGCATCAGCATTTCCTTGTCCGATTTTCCCTAAACTTTCTACCGCCTGCCTATGGGTATGTTTGTTCTCAGTGGTGCAGAGTACCTCAAGCAACTCAGCGATTGCATCGGCATTTCCTGGGTCGATTTTCCCTAAACTCTCTGCCGCCTGCATACGGGTAGATTCATTTTCAGTGGTGCGGAACACCTCAAGCAACCACGCATCGGGACTTCCTGGGTCGATTTCCCCCCAACTCTCTGCCGACGGGCAACGGGTATCTTCATCCTTAGTGGTGCGGATAAATTCGACCAACCCAGCGATGGCATCGGTATTTCCGACACCGATTTTCCCTAAACTCTCTACTACCTGCCAACAGGTAGATTCATTCTCAGTGGTGCAGATAATTTGGAGCAAGCCGACGATCGCATCAGCATTTCCTTGTCCGATTTTCTCTAAACACTCTGCTGCCTGCTTACGGGTATCTTTATCCTCAGTGGTGGCGATAACTTTGAGCAACGCCTCAATTGCCTCTGGGTTGCCTTGTCCGATTTCCCCTAAACTCTCTGCCGCCTGCCGACGGATATATTCTTCTGGGCAATTCTCCATAACGGCACTGAGTTCTGGAATAGCCAGCCGTCGAATGGTTTCTGGTATTGCCTTTCTCGCCCCTTTTGAAATAGGATCGAGCAAACTTGTCCATTTCTGCTTCTGAATATTAAACTCACCAAACCCCCACTTCACCACCTGCCGCACAATCTCAGCCGCCAGGGAACAAGCCTTAAACTCATTAATTCCTGCTGCTGCCAGAAAATAGGCTTGATATTCATAAAAATCTCTGACCCCATCCTTAAACTCAACCAACGCCCGAATAAACGCCTCCTTCTTCTCATCCTCAATATCCCCACGCCCCAACCACAACAAAATCACCTGCTTCCACTGCTTCTCAAAAATCCGATACCGCTTCCCCGCCACCGGACAATTAACATGATTCCGAGGCAAAAAATAATCCCAATCCTCCACCGACAACGCCGCAAAATACTCCTGAAAGGTGGCATGATAAAACGCAAAAATAGCATCGCCGCGCCCATCTGTGCCCACCCGATTTAACCAGCCCAACCGCAACGCCAAATAAGCCAAGGAAGTCTGATCCCATTCCTCCCCTAGATACTCTTCCACCAAAGCCTGTGATAACCGAAATCGCTCCTGGGGCAAATTCAGCGCCGCCTTTGCCAGTTCCCCCAATTGCTGATTCAAATTCTGCTTTAATTTCGTGGTGGTCGTACCACAACGTTCAGCATGGTCTTCCAACTCATGCCAATTCTGATTCCACCCATAAATCTTTCGCAGGTAGCGAGCATATAACTCCGCCTGAGTTTCCGGCAAGGATGACCCATCCCAAGTCATGCAGAGCAAGGTCAAACGCAAGGGGTTTCGGACCAAATCAAGGAGGTGTTCCCGTCCCGGTTCATGGAGGGCGGCAATGAGAGCATCGGCAGGATTTCTAGTTGAATTTGTCATCACATTCTTGTTTGAAAAATCAAACGCTAACCATTAAAGTATTGTTTATCGTCCCGGTAATGAGCGATCGCATCCCCCCCTCGATTGGCTCATTCGGAAAACATCTCAGCCAAGGTGTCGAGAACTCCGCTTTGCTCATCTGGACTAATTTGACCCAGTTTTTTGACTAATCGAGTTTTATCAATGGTGCGGATTTGATCCAGAACAATTTGCCCTTCCTTACCCTGAAACTGGCAGGAAATTCGCGTCGGGTAGGCTTTCCCTTTTGTCGTCATTGGTGCAATGATCACCGTGGCAATATGGCGGTTCATTTCATCCGGTGAGATGATCACACAGGGTCGTGTTTTCTGAATTTCACTGCCAATTGTAGGGTCAAGATTAACCAAAAAAACATCGAAACGCTTGGCTACCACTCCCATTCACTTTCCTCCCAGTCGGTACTGTTGACTCGATCGAGAAGAACATCATCTTGTTCTTTCGCCATTGCTGCAAAGGCTTGATCCCAGCCGTTGCGTAACCGTCGTGCGGTGCGAATCGTGAGATGATCGCCCTCCACTTCAATTTCAACATCTGTCTGAATACCGCTTTGCTCTAAGAGTAGTTTAGGAATACGCACACCTTGGGAGTTGCCAATTTTAACGATTCGGGTTCTAATCACTGTGCTCATACTTAGACGATCTCAAAAGCAAATGTGATTACATTGTAGCTACCCCCGAAAGGGTCGTCAAGGGTTGCTCGATGTTCAATCCTAAGATATCAAGGAGAATCAAGATCGAATCACTGTTCTCGATCGCTCTGGGCAAAGAATCGCCGGATAAAGGTTTCCATTTGATCCGCTTCAAAGGGTAAATTCCGATACACATCAAACCCAGAAAAGGCATTTCGATCCGCTTCCCAGACATTCACCCGACAGGTAATCATCGCCCTTCCTAACCCCACCCACCCGGTTAATAACTGGGACACATGGGGCTGTTCAATCCGGGCTACCATTTCATCCAAGCCATCCATCAATAACCAGAGATGCTCTTTATGGTCTTGGAGAGAGGCGATCGCCCCTTCAACTCCCGCTAATTTCAACCATTTTTCTTGCAGATAATCCACTAGGGTCGGTTCGGTAAATCGTGCCAACTCAATCCAAATGGGGATGCCGAGATGTTCTGCCAATATCCAATCAGCGATCGCCTGTAATCGCGTCGTTTTTCCTGACCCCGGTTCGCCAATCACCGCAATCCGTCGCCCCTGACTTTGGGGACTTTTCCCCTGCCGCAAAACCTGATTAAAAAACTCATCCTCGGCGATTGGGGTAATGATTTCTTCATCCCGTTCTTGCTCCAGATTTTCCCGACTTTGCCCCGGTTTCCGTTGCTGAGTTTGGCGACGTTCTACTAATCCCAACGGCACATAGACATTCACCCGCTTAAATGCCGGATTAGCGGTTAATGCCTGTCGTTCAGCCAGCATTAACTCGGCAATGGGTCGCCATTCTGCCAAGGAAAGATGGGGGTTAGCGGCATCAAAATGGGAGCGAATTTCTGCCACCAAACTTTCTAGAGTCCTTTCCAGTCCTTGCAACAACTGAGTAATCTGGGTTTCCATCACCCCCAACCGCTGACAGACCTCCGCAAAACCGGAATCAATCCTGCCGGAAATATCGGTAAAAAACGCCTGCTGCTGGGTGACGTTTCCCCGTAACTGGGTTTCCAATTCCTGAAACTGTTGCAGGATTTGGCTTAACTCCCCAACATTGACCCCCCCTTGACTGGCTTGCAGTTGGCTCAGTTGTGCCTGCATTCCCGTGAGTAACTGCAACGTTAATCCCGCAAAGGCTTTCCCATCCTTGACAAAATCTTCTTTGAGGGTTTCTCGCAAGGCTTTGGGGAAGGTGGTATGGAGTAATTCCGCAACTTGTTGACGCACCTCGGAGGGAATGGGAAAGCCACCCCCTTTACAGGCTGCCATGTTGAGGCGGATGAAGATATCACCCCATTCTGTAGCGGTGAGGTTGCCTTGTTGGGTGAGTTGGTATTCTTCGGGGGTGAGGAATTGGTCGAGTTGGGCTTCTCGTAGTTCAGGGTAACGTTGCTGGGTGAGTTCCTGTTGGGCGATTTTGACCCAGTTATCCTTAGCTTGCGCGGCGATTTTTTCGAGATGTTGGCGGGTTTTGCCCCGTTGTGATTTGGCCGCAAGGGTGATGACGGCGGCTATGGCTTTCCCCACTGCTTTCGTTAAATCTTGATTCTCTAAGGATACCCTATCTGGGTCTTGCCCTGCGGTTAAAGCATCTAGGGCATTAGCGGTATTCCCAGCCGTAACACTGGCTAAAGCCGTCGCCAAGACTGTCCCCCAAACAATCTCTTGCCCAGCCAAGAGAGGCGGAAATACCAACCCGCCGACAACGCAACCAGTGCCAATAGTTAATTTTAGGAGCGATCGCCCTACACCCATTGCCATCTCCTCAAAACTGTCATTATTTTACCCCAGAAACCGGGTTTCTATGTAAGTTTCGGTGGGGTGGCAGAAGTTGTCTTAGAGAAACCCGGTTTCTTGTCCCGTTATTTGTATTACCCATTTTTATTTTAGCAATATGAGTAATTATTAATGAATATATATCTGGACTAGCAGGTAGAATAGATAAACACAAACTTTCATACCAATATCTAAAAACCTCAAAACAAGAGCTATATCGCAGACTCCATATTTCTTCTTCACAAAACAACTTAATACAGCGCTTCGCGCCCTCCGTGGGGGAATGGGGGAATGGGGGAGTGGGGGGAGTGAACAACAGACTCAATTTAGCTTTGGGCTATTCTGGCTATCGTTAAAAACCGCTATTTATGTACCGCATAGCAGAGGAAATTGCTATATCTTCCTAAAAAAAAATACTAAAATTAAATGTTTTCCTCCCAATCTTCAAGTTGTAAACTTTTTACTCTTTGAAACTCTTTAGTATTATGAGTTACCAAAATCAGATTATTAGCTAGGGGGTGACTACTATTTCAGATCTTTACGATTAAACTTGATATCTTTATGATGCTTTTATTAACTGAATAACCCCATGAATCAAGCGCAGTTCTTCAGGACTCCAGCCGTAGGCGTGTTTTTCTTGAATTAGTTGGGACACAAAAACGCGACTATTTGCAATTTTTGCCCAACTTTTAGCGTCAATTTCCAGGTATTGCCAAGTTACGGGATTGTCTGTGGTGAAGGTCATATTCAGGATACGGTAAGGTTAGAGGTTTTGCCGAAAGCCGTTTATCTTCTCGAAATCTTGGTGAAGATACACAAGGGCATTTCTTAAATCCCCTCCCTGTGCGTTTAAGAGAGGGGAGAATGTCAAACTCGCTTAAGCACTGAAGTATTTAGAAACGGGATGGTGGGTGATAATGGCGCTGGTGGATTGTTCGGGATAGATTTGCTCACTCTCATCCATGTACATATTAATGCGATCGCTCCCCAACAGTTCCAATTGCTTATACTGGTCTTGCATATTCGGACAAGCAGGATAGCCGAAACTATAGCGGGAACCATGATAGCGCTGTTTGAACATATCGCGCACATTATCCGGTTCTTCATCCCCAAAGCCTAATTCGCGGCGAATTTTGGCGTGCAACCATTCCGCCATTGCTTCGGCAGTTTGCACCGCCATACCATGGAAATAAAGATAATCTGTATAGCGATCGCCCGCAAACAACTTTTGCGCGTATTCCGTCGCTACCTCTCCCACCGTCACCGCGTGCATCGGGAACACATCCATCACCCCGCTCTCCTTCGGTGCAAAGAAATCTGCAATACACAAGCGACGGGAACGTTTTTGGCGCGGAAACTCAAAGGTATGTCGCACCGTTTTCGCCATTCCCCCCTTCATTTCCTCGGCATCATAAACAAAGACAGTATTGCCCTCCGACTGAGCTGGAAAATAGCCATAAATCGCTTGGGGCTTCAAGATATTTTCCGTTAAAATCTTCTCTTTCCATTCCTCTAAAATCGGATAGACTGTCTCTTGCAAAAACTCGTCGTATTCTTCACGAGATTGTTCTTTCGGCTTGCGGAACTGCCATTGCCCCACAAACAGAGCTTGCAAATCTAAATACCAGAAAACCTCTTCTAAAGGAATATCTTCCGGTTGCAAAATCCGACTTCCCCAGAAAGGAGGAGTCGGACGAGGAATATCAATCTCTACCGCTTCCGAGCGCCGAGTATCAATCACCTCTGGTTCTGAGGGCTTAGACTCCGTTGTTGATTCTGCTGCTTCCTCCCCTTCAACATCTCCCTTATCTACCTCATCCAAAAAGCCTTGCAAATCATCCCAATTATTCGCCGCTTTCGCTGGCATTAATTTGTCCATAAACGTCAAGTCAGAAAAAGCATCTTTTCCATAAATCACTCGACCTTTATAGGTATTTTGGCAATCCTGATAGACAAATTTCGGCGTTAGAGCGGCTCCCCCCAAAATCACAGGAACGGTAATTCCTTGCTCGTTAAACACCTGCAAATTATCCTTCATAAATGCTGTCGATTTCACCAGTAAGCCACTCATGGCAATACAGTCAGCATTATGCTCTCGATAGGCATCAATAATGTTATCGACGGGTTGTTTAATGCCCAAATTCACCACTTTGTACCCGTTATTAGACAGAATGATATCGACCAAATTCTTCCCGATATCATGGACATCCCCTTTCACCGTGGCAATCACAAAGATTCCTTTATAATTATTCCCCGATTCTGATTTTTCCATCATCGGTTCTAGGAAAGCTACCGCCGCTTTCATGGTTTCTGCTGATTGCAACACAAAGGGAAGTTGCATCTGTCCAGAACCGAATAAATCCCCAACCACTTTCATGCCATCGAGCAGAAAAACGTTGATAATTTCTAGGGGCGGATACTGTTCTAAGGCTTTTTTCAAGGAAGCTTCTAAACCAATGCGTTCGCCATCGATAATATGGTTTTTCAACCGCTCTTCAATGGGCAGATTTTCATCAGCAGAGCGATCGCGCTGCGCTTTTTTGCCTTCAAACAACTTAGTCAGTTCAGCGAGGGGATCGTAGATGCAAATATCGCCGTCAAATTCTCGTTGATCGTAGATGAGTTTGCGGCAGACTTCTTGATGTTCCGGCTCGATTTTCGCTAGGGGTAAAATTTTGTTGGCGCTGACAATGGCGCTATCTAATCCTGCTTGCATCGCTTCATGCAAGAACATGGAGTTGAGAACAATTCGCGCTGCTGCATTTAAGCCGAAGGAAATATTAGAAACACCAAGTAAAATATGACATCCAGGTAATTCTTCGCGAATGCGACGAATCGATTCTATGGTTGCTTTTCCGTTGGCTCGGTCTTCTTCAATACCCGTTGAAATAGGGAGGGCTAGAGTATCAAAAAAGATTTCATAAGGGGGGATGCCGTACTCAATGGCTTGATCGTAAGCGCGTTTAGCAATGGCAAACTTTTTATCAGCCGTTCGCGCCATGCCATCCTCATCAATGGTTCCCACCACAACCCCAGCGCCGTATTTTTTCGCCAGTTCTAAGACCTTAAAAAAGCGGGGTTCTCCATCTTCATAGTTGGTGGAATTCAGGATGCATTTTCCACCCACGACTTTTAACCCAGCTTCCATTTTTTCCCACTCAGTGGAATCTAACATTAAGGGTAGGGTAATATTGTTCACCAAACGGGAGGCGAGTTCCTTCATATCGCGCACCCCATCCCGACCCACATAATCGACATTCACATCTAAAATATGGGCCCCTTCTTTGACTTGGGCTTTACCTAAAGCAACCAAGCCATCCCAGTCTTCATTGTTGAGTAAAGTCCGGCATTGTTTGGAACCACTGGCGTTGAGTCTCTCGCCGACAATGAGGAAGGAATTATCTTGATCGTAGGGTTGGGGGCTATAGATGGAAGCAGCAGAGGGTTCAAAGAGGGGATGGCGTTCTTTGGGTTTGAGGGTAGCGGCAATTTCGGCTAATTGTTGAATATGATCGGGACGGGTTCCGCAACATCCGCCAATGATTTGCACGCCCCAATCTTCGACAAACCGATTGAGGGCGATGCGTAATTCCATGGGGGTGAGTTTGTAATGGGCATGACCGCCGACGTTTTCGGGTAGTCCGGCGTTGGGAATGCAGGAGACGATGAAGGGGGAATGATCGCAGAGGTATTTGATATGATCGGCCATGCGATCGGGGCCGGTGGCACAGTTTAAGCCTAATATGTCAATGTTGTAGGGTTCGAGGATGGTTAAAGCTGCGCCAATTTCGGAACCAACGAGCATGGTTCCCATGACTTCCATGGTGATGGAAACCATGATTGGGCGGCGTTCTCCTTTGCGTTGAAAGACGGTTTCTACGGCGTTTAAGGCGGCTTTGATTTGCAGAACGTCTTGACAAGTTTCAATAATGAAGAGGTCTACGCCACCGTCATAGAGTCCTTCGGCTTGTTCGATAAAGGCGGTTTCTAGGGTATCAAAATCGATATGACCTAATGTGGGTAGTTTGGTGGTTGGCCCCATGGAACCGGCGACAAATCGGGGTTTTTCTGGGGTGGAAAATTCGGCGGTGATGCTTTTGGCTAGTTCGGCGGCGGCTTTGTTGAGTTCGTAGGCTTGGTCGGCTAGGTTATATTCAGCGAGGACGATGGAGGCTGCACCGAAGGTATCGGTTTCAATGACATCACATCCGGCAGTGAGGAAATCACGGTGAACTTTGGCGATCGCCTCTGGTTTGGTTTTGATTAAATATTCATTACACCCTTCGTATTCTGGGCCGCCAAAGTCCTCTGCGGTTAAATTCTGGACTTGGAGGTTGGTTCCCATCGCACCATCGAATACGATGACGGGACGTTCTGGACTGTGTAGACGGTTCAGGAAGGCACTATTCATGGGAACGGTTTAGAAAAGGTTGACAAGCATATTCTCTTATTGTACTGGCGATCGGGGCATGGGGGAATGGACAATTGCTGATTGCGAATACCTGATTCTTGATGGCTTAATTAAATAGGGAAAGTTAGATATCCTGTAATTAGTTTTCCCTGTTATTCTCAGGCCAATCCCATGAACGAAGAGCATACCCCTAACTTGCCTTACCCGTCCTCTGAATCGGTTTCTGATCAGCCAACACCAGAACGGGATGAAACTCTTAACCCGGCCGATCTGGCTGAATTTACGGATGTTTCTGTAGAGCTGAATCTAGATGCCATTACCCATGATAGTCTCAACTGGCAAGGGATCGAAGAGTCGGCTAATCCATATGTTGCTCCAGAGATCTTAGAAGCTCTGCAACAGGAGATGGAGCAAGTGTTACATAAGAATGTGGCTCTGCTCGATCGCATCAGTCAACTTGAAAGTGCCCTCGCCCATTCTCAACAAGCCCTACAAACCTATCAAGAACGGCAACCGGCAACTGAAGCTCTCTTATCCCAGCGTCTAGAAGAAATTAATACCCTCCAGGAAGAAAATCAACGGCTTGCGCGGGAGTTAGAAAAGTCCCGTCAAAAGGGTCAACGGCAACAAATTTTAGTGCAAACTTTAACTGAACAACTCGACAGTAGCCAAACCCAAGTCGCTCAACTCGAACGAGATTGTGCGATCGCTCAACAACGCTATCATGAACAAGCCACCCAACTCAATCAACGGGATAAATTTTGCATCGATTTACAAACCCGTCTCCACCGTCAACAACGATATACTCTACAGTTTAAAAATGCCCTGGATCGGTGTTTAGAATTATCTCCCTCGAATCGCGAACAGATCCTCAATGACTCCTCTGCTTCTCTAGCTCATGCCCAATCAACCAAGATTGAACAGGGCTTAACTCCCAAAGTTATCGCCATTCAACCTTGGTCAGTGAATCAATGGCAAGACTCTTTATCAGAAACCCCTCTACCGAATCCGACATCAGAGGAAAAAGAGGTGAGAGATTTAGAAACCCCTGCTCTAGAGTCGATGGCTCAACTCCCGGTCAATCGCCCTCACTTAAAACTGTTCAAATCGGATGAGTTATCATCGCCCAATCCAGAAATAGGGGCATCTCCTGTTCCTGTAATCCATAATTCCCAAGATACTCAGTTTCCCACCCTCGCTGCTTCACCCAAGTCAGAACCTTTAGCAGAGCCAGAGGAGTTAGAACCGGAACCCCCCTCTTTTAGTGCTGAATTTGACGAGATAGAAGAGGATTTTACGGAGCAAGAAGAACCGAGCCAATCTGCTGAATTAAGCTCCGAGCCATCCCCACCCGCCGCAGATCTCTCGTCTGAAGAGCTTTCCCAACTGGAGCAACCCGAAGTTCCCCTCAATATTCCCCAAGGGAATTGGCCTTCTCCCTTAGTGTATCCTCTGCGACCGCAGAAAAAGCGCAAGTCTTTTGCGGCGATCGATTTACCTTCTTTTCCCCGTCCCTAATGGAGACGGTTAAACTCAAGGTTAGCGATCGCCAGCACCCACGGCTATCATCTGCTTTCCGGTTAGACTAAAGGCGCGAGTTTCTGTAATTTTCACCTGCACCAATTGGCCCTTAAGTTGGTGAATATCCCCGGTAAAGAAGGTTAACCGGTTGCCCTCCGTGCGTCCCATCACTTGGGTTGCATCCTTGGGATTTTGGTCTTCGACGAGGACGGTTTCCCTGCGTCCTAGATAACGCTGCGATCGCTCCTGTGCTTTAATGGCCACTAAATGATTCAGCCGTTGTAGGCGATCGCTCTTCACCTCTTCGCTTAACTGATCTTCCCATACTGCCGCCTCCGTACCCGGTCTAGGAGAATAGGCCGCCGTGTTTAAAAGATCGAAGCCAATCTCATCAACCAACTCCAGAGTATGCTCAAATTGCTCCTCCGTTTCTCCGGGAAATCCCACAATCGCATCCGCACTAATTGACGCATCCGGCATATAGTCGCGAATCTTGTCAATAATCCGGCGATATTTCTGATGGGTATACCCGCGCCGCATCACCTTGAGAATCTCATTATCTCCAGACTGAAACGGAATATGAAAATGTTTACACACCTTCGGCAATTGGGCACAAGCCTGAATTAAGCGCTCCGTGAAATAGCGGGGATGACTGGTAGCAAACCTGATTCGCTCTATGCCTTCCACATCATGGACAAAATAGAGCAAATCCGTAAATGTATTCTCCCGTCGTCCTTCCGGCGTAATTCCGGGTAAATCCCGACCATAAGCATCAATATTTTGACCTAAGAGCGTGACTTCCTTATATCCCTGCTGGCCCAACTGTTCCATTTCTTCCCGAATGGCCTGGGGAGTCCGAGACTGTTCCACCCCTCTGACTCCCGGAACCACACAATAGGAACAACGCTCATTACAGCCATAAATCACATTCACCCAAGCTGTAATCTTACTATCGCGCCGGGGTTTGGTGATATCCTCCATAATGTGAACGGGTTCCGTGGCCACCACCTGGTTACCTTCTAGGACTTGTTCCAACAAATCCCCCAAGCGGTTCGCATGTTGGGGCCCCATGACTAAATCGAGTTCCGGAACCCGACGCAACAGCGCTTCCCCTTCCTGCTGGGCCACGCATCCAGCCACAATTAGGGTTAAATTGGGGTTTTCATGTTTGCGTTTGGCTTGTCTGCCCAGATAAGAATAGACCTTTTGCTCGGCATTATCACGAATGGTACAGGTATTGTAGAGAATCACATCCGCTTGATAAGGGTCTTCTACGGATTCAAAGCCGATATCGTCGAGAATTCCGGCCATGCGCTCCGAGTCGGCCTTGTTCATTTGGCATCCAAAGGTAGTAATGTGATAACGACGTTTGGTCATAGGTTTTAGAGTTAAGAGTTAAGTACCATTTTTAATTTTACATTTTATTCTCCAGATTTAATTTCACCTGCATAATTCAAAATAGTATTGTAGAGTTGAGGATTGACATGAAATCCTGCCCTATTGATTAACGCATCCATGATAGGTCGTACAGCTTGAATTAACCCTTTTCGTTTGGTGGTGAGTAAAACTCCCAGAATACCAATAATATTCAGATCGAGGCTAGAAGCCACCTTTCTACCGCGTCCATCATCTATAATCAGTCTATCTGCTTGGGTTTCAATGGCTAGAGCGATCGCTTCTGCCTCACCGGGATCGATGTCTGTTTTGAGTTGTTCAACCAACTCAACATTGGAAATACAGACAACCTGAATCCAAGCTAAAGTTTGAACTTCTCTTGTTCCCGGAACTTCATACCCTACATTCACCAGTTCGTCATAGACGGCTTGGGGAATTAGAATAGTCTGATAAAGATGGTGCAGGAGTTCAAGTTGACCAATGGCTGAAAGGTTGGTAATTGGAGAGGTATTGCTAACAACAATCATAACTCTCCTAATCTTTTTAGGGTTTGAATATCCGCCTCAAAATCTTCTACATCATAATTGATATATATTCCTCTTTTAGACAGTTCTTGTTGAAACTGTATCAAGTGCATCCCGGCAAGACGGCGGGCTTGTCCTGTACTCAGTTTCCGTTGTTGATAGAGTGAGATCGCCAACTCTAGTTTAATATCGGCTTCGGACAGTTGAGCCGAGTTAAGGATTTCGTCAGGGATAGTAATATTCATTTTCACTTACTCCAGCAATCATTTCTTTTAAGCTACAACCAATCGTTTTTAATTCAATTTTATTCGTCCTTAAATTATAACTTATAATTGATTCAACGGACTTAAGATAGTTTTTAATTGATATGACGCTTCCGAATTGGATTACATTTTCTCGCTTGCTGGGGGTTCCCTTTCTGCTCTACGGGTTGCTGGAGCCGACGGTGGAGCGGCGCTGGTTTTGTTTGGCGGTGTTTTTGGTGGCTGCGGGAACGGACTGGTTGGATGGTTATTTGGCTAGACGGTTAAATCAAGTCAGTGAGATGGGTAAGTTTTTAGACCCGTTGGTGGATAAGTTGCTGGTGTTAGCGCCCTTGTTGTCGTTGGTGGAGTTGGGAGAAGTGCCTGCTTGGGGAGTGTTTCTGATTTTAGCGCGGGAATTGACGATCGCCGGATGGCGCGTCAATCAAACCAAGGTTTCGGGGGCGAATATTTGGGGAAAACTGAAAACTGTAGTGCAAATTGGGGCGATCGCCTTTTTAATTGCGCCAACTCCCCTTTCTTGGACTTTACCCATCTTAATCTTCTTTTGGTGTGCTGTCGCCCTTACCTGGATTTCAGGCTTAATTTATATTTGGCCGCAACCTTCCAATGAGTGAAAAAGATCGCTCACCTGTGAAAAAACTTGTTCGGCGAATTGAAGATATAGAAGAGAATTAAGTTAGATTTTTGAAGCATAAGTTTCAACCCCTGTTCCCCATTCCTCAAGCGAGAAACCTGGTTATGTCAAGCCTTTCACCCTTACCACCAGAAGTCAATGCTCCAGAGTCCCATGGCGATCGCTTTTTGATCTGTGGATTAGGTCGTCTTGGTCAAGAATGTGTCATAGCCTTGAAAAACTTTGGAGTCGTTGTCAGTGCCATTGAACAAATCTCTCCTATTCCGTGGGAATTATCGACAGTTCCTGAATTATTAGATACTTTAATTGTAGGAGACTGTCGCCAACTGCACATTCTCGAACAAGCTCAAATTCAAACCTGTCGAACCGTTTTAATTGTCACCAGTAATGCAGAAGTTAATGCCCAAACCGCTTTAGCTGTAAGGCAACTCAATCCCCATGTCAGAATTGTGGTGCGGTCTGCGGCCCATAACTTGAATCAACTGTTGAGGGAACAGTTGGGTAACTTTTTTGCAGCCGAACCTACGCAAATGATCGCCAGTGCCTTTGGTTTAGCGGGTTTGGGTGCAGAAACCTTGGGTTTTTTTGAGCTAGAGGGTCACAATCTCCAGGTCATTGCCGATCGACTTGAAGAGGGTCATCGATGGTGTAATGTGCGATCGCTTCAAGACCTGAATACCACTAAACGACGGGTTCTCTTTTACCTTCCTAAACCGGAATTAGTCCCCCATTTTTATCGATGGAATCCCAAAGACATAGTGAAACCTGGCGATCGGATTGTTTATGTGGAAGTCGTGGAAAAATTTTCCTTAACCGATAAGCGACAAGCACCCCTACTCAGGAGAAATTTGTCTGAACGAGGAACACCTGAAACGATCGGATCTAAAGTTCTTCACTTTGTACAAAAACAACTGTTAGATATTAAATTTTGGCAGTTTCAATGGGAAAAAATTAAGACCCCTTTCTTCATGACTGGCGTGCGAAAAGTGGCTGCAATCAATGGTATTATTGTCATCATTTTACTGATCCTAGGCACGGTTTTATTTAAGTCTTACTATGCCCATACAACTTGGATTTATGCCTTTTATGCCACTGGGATTCTTTTACTCGGAGACTATGGAGAATTATTTGGACAATTGGAACCGATCGCCAAAATTCATCCTGGGTTACAGTTATTTGCCTTTACCCTCACTTTAGTAGGAACTGCATTTGTGGGCGTTCTGTATGCTCTGCTTACCGAAGCGATTCTTTCATCTAAATTTGAATTGTTGCGTCGCCGTCCTCCCATTCCTAAAACCGATCATTTAATCTTAGTAGGACTCGATCGCCTCGGCCAACAAGTCGCCGGTTTCTTAGATAATCTAGAACAAGCCCTCGTGGCTATTCCCTTTAATCCCAATTTCGATCAGGGTTTATTACCCCGTATTCCTCTCATTGTCGGTAACTTAACCGAAGCCCTGACCAAAGCCAATGTGTTAACCGCTAAAAGTGTAATTATCACTACCGATAATGAAATGCTGAATCTAGAAATTGCCCTGATGGCGCGGCGGTTAAATCCCCATACCCGTTTAGTAATGGGCACATATGGTCAAGGATTAAGCCAATATTTAAGTCATTTATTAACCAATATACAAATTTTGGGAACCTATGAAGTGGCAGCAGAAGCCTTTGCGGGAGCAGCATTTGGTGAAAATATTATTAGTTTATTTCGCTATCATAAAACCATTTTAGTTACAGAATATCAAATTGAAGAAATTGATACATTACATGGATTACTCATTGGTGAAGTAGCTTATGGATATCGGGTGGTGGTGCTTCTTCACCAAACCCCACCAGAAACGGCAACCTTGATGCCTTCTGACGATCTGCGGTTGGGAGTGGGCGATCGCATTGTGGTATTGTCTTCCATTGAAGGCTTAAAACGAATTGAACAAGGAGCCATCATTACCCCAACTTGGAAAGTTCGGATCGATTCTGCTCCAACCAGGGATGCGGCTTTCGATGGAGCCAATGTGATTGCTCGGATTTCTGGATATAGTTTAAGCCTAGCTCGTGAGTTGATGGATAATCTGCCCAAAATCTTGCCGAAACGGCTCTATCTTCATCAAGCAGCCCGTTTAGTGGGAGAATTAAGGCGATCGCGAGTGATCGCCAAATTAATCAAACCCAAACCGAAGACGTAAGTCAACTAGATGTATGCCTTAGCCATCAGGATTGAATGGAGAGGAGGTATCCTCGCCAAATTCTCCCCCATACTCCCTAGCAACACCCAGTGCCTAAGTTGCACAAGTTCCCTGGGACTGACATGATAGTAAAATACCTTCAATTGGTTTGAATTACCCTAAATCACAAAAAATATGGCAGAAATCCAGTTAACCAAAGGAATCACAGAAAAAGATGTTCCTGAAGTGCGTCTAACCCGTGCTAAAGATAAAAGTAGTGGTACAGCAACATTTATTTTTTCCGATCCCACCGTCTTTAAGGAAGGCAATACCGATGAAGTCACGGGCTTACATCTGATTGATGAAGAAGGGGAAATCATCAGTCGGGAGGTAACCGCTAAGTTTGTTGATGGTGAACCCACCACGGTAGAAGCCTTTTATGTGATGAGGGGAGAGGATGAGTGGGATCGGTTTATGCGCTTTATGGAACGCTACGGCAAAGAGCATGGTTTAGGGTTTCAGAAAGCATAATCGCGATACTGGGGCGAATATCGTCCCTACTCACCTTCTGAAGGGGGAAAAGTTAGGATGGCAGTCTACCGCATTCGATTAGCGAAGGATAAGGGAGAGTTGGTTAAGCGGTTGGTGGAGTCTGATGAAGATAATGCACCGTTTGAAACTTATGCAGATGTGGTGATGTTTGCGGCTAGTTTAGGATATGAGCGCCATCAAACTGTGCCCCTGGATGATGTGATTGCTAAAGAACCTGCTCCCATTGCTTGGGATGTTTTTCGCTCGCGGGGATACGATCGCGCCATTCGCCTATTGGCGATCGCCACAACGGAGGATGTTAGTGTGCTTTCCCTGTCCTCTGAAGAGGCGCTCGCCAAACAAATTCAGATCCTAGAAGAATATGCCAATGGGGGATTACAGATCCTACAAGAGGAGTTGCGCGGTATTATTGATATTACCCATCATCTTCCCCTGATGTTGCATAAACAAAGGCATCCCCAAGAGTCACCCTCAGAATTCGATTTACGCCAGATCCTCTAGTCAACCGGTAGAGGCAAACCCTCGCTTATCTCTACTCTCCCAAGGTTTAGCGCAACTTCTGCACATCCGCCATAAAGGCATCAACTGCTTCTTGAGTTTTACCTAAATAATTGCCATCAGCCTCTAAAACATCTTTTAATTCTTCTGCCACCCCAATTAATCCCCCTTCTTCTGACCTATAAGCGCCTTTCATCTCAATCTCGCGCCAATACTCTTCTATGACACTGGTTCTCATAGCTTCATAGGTCTCAATTAGGGAAGCTTTGACTTTCTTTTGTTCCGCGTTGAAGTTCTCATACTCCAATTGACTAATTAATTCCGCTAATTCCGAAAGATGTCGGCGCACAGTTTCCCAGCTCATAACGATGTCCCTTAATATAGATCGGAGAGTTTCGACAGGTATCTTACCAGGTTCTTTGGAAGACCCCTGATACGTTACAAAGGTTAACACTTTTGCTTATGGCTCGATCGCCAGATTCTCAAGGTTTGGGGGAATCTTAGCCGCTTTGAGTAAGGGTTGTAGACCTTCAAAGATGCGATCGCCAATGATCTCATGGCCAGCAGCACTGGGATGAATGATATCATCTTGTCGGTATTTCTCCTCTCTGAGCAAACCCTTGAGAATCTGAGGGATCAAATAGGCTTGTGTTTCCTTTGCCAATTGCACAAACATCTGATCGTATTTATCTCCCACGACTCCCACATTAATGCCCAAAATTACGGCGATCGCCCCCTGAGCTTGAATCTGGGTAATAATTTGCCGCAAATTCTTCTCAGTCTCGGTTTCTGCGATGCTCTGTAGATAATCATTCCCAGACAACTCCACCATCACCAACCAGGGATTTTCATCCAGCACATCAGTTTGCAGACGTGCCAAACCCATGGCTGTTGTATCTCCTGCTACCCCCTTATTCAGAATCGGCACATTCAACCGGCGACTTAAAACACTAGGAAAAGCTTGCTCTGGGTTCAGTCCATAGCCAGAGGCAATGCTATCACCCAAAACAATAATCTGCTCTCCTTGACCCAGTTGCAAGTTTTTGACTGAGTTCACGGATGAGCTGCAACTGATGACGAAGCTCCAGGTAGCGAACAAGAGGACAACAAAAACGAAACTTCGCCGTTCCCACCACCTGAAACCACAAAAAGAGATCGCCTTCTGATAACAAAACCGCATCATCATTCCTAAGAATCTGATTGATTTGATCGAGACTATAATAGCCTATCAACTCCGTTCATTAATCTCAGGATACCCATCAAATCGGCGCATCACTCGACCCTGTAAAGGATGATGCAACCAAGGGGTATTATGGGCTAGAGACTTGAGAGTGTTGCGATCTGGAGTCCAAGGGGCTTGGGAATCGAAGACAATTAACTCGGCTGGTTGACCCACATTTAAACTGGGTGGGGTTTGATTTAAGCATAATGCGGGATGGGTACTCAAACTGCGCCATAATTGCACGGCTGAAAGTGCCCCAGTTTCTACTAATCCTTGCCAGAGTAGGGGTAGGGCTAATTCTAACCCGATCGCCCCCGCCGGAGCAGTTTCAAAGCCCACCGTCTTTTCTTCGTAAGTATAGGGGGTATGATCGATCGCGATCGCATCAATCACCCCTTGACGAATGCCCCAAATCAACCCTTCTCGATCCTCCGGATTGCCCAAAGGTGCAGCCAGACGGAAACTGGGATCGTAGGGAATAAATCCACCTTGATTATGGGGGGCGATCGCCTCCGTATCCAAGAGCAAATGCATCCAAGGGGTACTCGCCGTCACCGGAAGCCCCCCTTCCTTCGCCTCCTGGATTAATTGCACAGATCGAGCCGTAGACACCCGCATAATATGGATGCGGGTACGGATTTGGGCCACCAATTCCAGAAGCGCCGCCAATGCTGCGGTTTCGGCGGCTGCGGGAATTCCCGGTAAGCCTAACTGAGTAGAAATTAGCCCTTCGCGCATCACCCCATCGGCCGCTAAATCTAGCGCCAACGGCCAGATCGCCACCGGTTTACCCAAAGGCCCCGCATATTCCAAGAGTCGGCGCAATAGCAGTAAATTGGCGATCGCCCCACCATCACTAAACCCCACCACCCCCGCACCCGCCAACTCGCCCAACTCATTCATCTGTTGTCCCTTTGCCCCTTGGGTGAGCGCCCCCCAAAAAGAGAGCTTAACCCCCAATATCTGGGGCGTTTTCCCCTTCAACAGAGACACCGTTGCCGGGTTATCGATGGGGGGGTCAGTGGTTGGCAAAATACCCACTCGAATAAATCCCCCAGCCCTAGCCGCATGGACTAAAGACTCCAGAGTTTCCCGCTCCTCAAACCCTGGCTGGCCGCTTTGACTATACAAATCCACCAATCCCGGCCCCACAATCAACCCCTGGCCATCATGCACTTCGGTATCTGGGGGATACTGATTAATGGAGTCACCCATGGCTTTAATTTCGCCATGGTCTAACCATACATCTTGAATTTGGTCAGTTTGGGCGATGGGATTAATGGCCCGCACTTGTTTCAGCAGCGTACTCATGGCATGTTCAGGCGATGGGGGGATAATGGATGCCCTCTCCCTAAATCCCTCTCCCACAGGAGAAGGGGGCAGGGGGATGAGGGCGTAACCGTTGGATAAATAGGAAAATGTTATAGTTGGTCTTTAATTTTCCATTGCTCATTGTCTATTGTCCCTTGTCCCTTGTCTACTTGAAAGATTATGATTTTGGCTAACCTAATGAAATTGCGCCGCTCTCACCTCTGTCAACACATCGATTTTCCGGTTATCTTGTGGTCAGGTCAACCGAGTCCCCGCAACTTTCGGGCTAATGTTTATCCCTTTCGCGCCAATAGTCATTTTCTCTATTTTGCTGGTCTCTCCATTCCCGATGCAGCGATTCGTCTAGATCAAGGCAAGTTAGAATTATTTGTTGACGATCCTAAGCCAGGTTCTGTATTGTGGCATGGCCCCCAACCGACGGGTGCTGAATGGGCACAACGGATGGGTGCGGATGCCCATTATCCCTTGTCTGCTTTAGCTGAGAGGGCGAACCATGGGGCGACGCTACCGGTGCAAGATTGGACAACTCGCCAGCAACAGGGGCAAATTTTAGGCCGTTCTCTCTCTCCTCTAGAGGGTCAAGATTTAGAGTTGGCTAGGGCGGTGGTTGAGTTGCGTTTGTGCCATGACGAACCGGCGTTATCAGAAATTCGCGAAGCGGTGAAGGTGAGTGTGGAAGCGCACTTAGCGGGGATGAGGGGAACGATGAGAGCGGGTACGGAAGCTAGGGTGCGATCGCTCATTGAAGGGGTCTTTATCGCCCATGAAATGACCCCAGCCTATTCCAGTATTGTTACAGTTCATGGGGAGATTTTACATTGCGATCGCTCCCCCCATCCCTTAACCCCTGGTGATTTATTGCTTGTGGATGCGGGAGCAGAAACCCTGGGCGGATGGGCAGCCGATATTACCCGCACTTGGCCGGTGAATGGGCAATTTTCCCCCACACAACGGGCAATTTATGAGGTGGTTTTAGCCGCCCACGATCGCTGTATCGCCCAAATCAAACCGGGTCAAGACTATGAGAAAATCCACTTAGAGGCAGCTTTGGCCATAGCGGAAGGATTAGTGGATTTAGGCATTTTAATCGGCCATCCAGAAACCTTGGTCGAACGGGATGCCCACGCCCTGTTTTTTCCCCATGGTATCGGTCATTTACTGGGCTTAGATGTCCATGATATGGAAGACTTGGGGGATTTAGCCGGTTATGCTCCAGGACGCAAAAGAAGCGATCGCTTTGGCTTACAATTTTTGCGTTTAAATCGTCCTCTAAAATCGGGGATGGTGGTCACCATTGAACCCGGATTTTATCAAGTTCCCGCTATCTTAAACAATCCCCAATTGGGCAGTCAATATAATGATGTGGTCAACTGGGAAAAACTCGCCCAATTTAAGGATGTGCGCGGCATTCGCATTGAGGATGATGTATGGGTTACAGACCAAGGTTCCGAGGTGCTAACGGCGCAACTTCCCACCGCTCCAGAGGAAATCGAAGCGGCGATTGTTGGGTAATGAGTAATAAGTAAGAGTCTCCTGCTCATTTCCCCATCTCCCCAACTAACTAACCATACGCTTATTCTACTTCACCAAAGGTTCCAACTGTTTATCAATACCGCGAATATGATTCACAAACCAATCGAGTAAATTTTTCTGGACTTTATTGGCGACTAGATCGAAATTCTGATGAGTGTCAATTTCTCCCTTAATTTGGGTCAACATCTGCACAAAATTCTGATGGGCTTTTTGATTATCACAAGCAACAGGACATTGATAATTATTCATACAGCCTTCTTCATAGCGAAAATGAACCGCTACATAACCATCTAACATCTTTAAAATACTTTTAATTTCCTGGTTCGATTTTTTTGTTTTTAAACTTTCTAATAACCGATCCATTTCATCGAGCAGTTGTTGATGTTGAATGTCGAGTAACGGAATACCAATTTTGAGCGAATCTGTCCAAGTTCGTGGCATAATCCACCTCTTTCGGTTTAAATAAGAAAAAGAATTGAGAGTGATTCTAGCATGACCCACAGGACTGAAAGTTGAGCGGATAATAAAGATTTCTCCACAGTCCTGTCATAGAGTGCTAAAAAAAACAATTGTTGCCGATTGGTTCCGTGATTCCTCCGGATCGATCTAGGGTGCAGTAGAAAAAAACAATAACCCGAAGAAACAACAAAACCCAATTTCTATGACTTCTATTTCTTCTTGGTTTGCCCAAAGCACACCAGCCAAAATCGCCCGTAAACGGTTGCCTCAAACCTTGACTTTTGTTTTAATTTTTACCAGTATTTTCGCTGCGTATACTTGGAGATTAAGCCAACTGCAAATTATTCATGGAGAAGAAAATCGAGAAAAAGCAGACAGTAATCGCATTCGCCAAGTTCCTATGCCCTCAGACCGGGGCAATATTTTCGATCGCCAGGGAAAAATATTAGTCTCTAATCGTCTTTCGCGGTCGGTCTATGTTTGGCCCAAGGGGCGATCTCCACAAGCCTGGAAAGCAGCAGTCCCACAATTAGCCACTATTCTTAATATTCCAGAAAAGGAAATTATCGAAAAACTGGCCGCTGATGATTATCAATCTCGCTTACCCATTCGCATTTACCGCAATTTGAGCTTAGAGCAATTTACAGCTCTTTCCGAATTAGACCCAGTAGGAATCGAAATTCGCTCAGAATCCAATCGCCTCTATCCCCATGGAACCCTAGCCAGCCATGTCATTGGTTATGTGGGAGAAGCCACCCTAGAAGAACTGCAAGCTAATCCCGATTACCCCATGGGGATGATTGTCGGACAAATGGGCGTAGAGCGGTTAGCCAATCAGCAGCTCAAGGGAGAATGGGGGGGGCGGTTAGTGGAGGTAAATGCGAAAGGAGAAGAGTTACGAGAATTAGGCTTAGATGAGCCTCGCTCTGGAGACTCGGTGCAGCTCACCTTAGATCTAGAGTTGCAAAAGGCAGCCGAACAAGCATTAGGAAATCGCCGGGGTGGGGTAGTCGCCCTCGATGTGAAAACGGGGGGAGTCCTAGCGATGGCGAGCGGGCCGACATTTAACCCCCAAATTTTCACCCGTCGCGTCACCACTCAGGAGTGGGAAGAGCTACAGGGGGAAGATGAACCCTTTTTGAATCGCGCTCTTCAGGGTTATCCTCCAGGGAGTACATTTAAGATTGTCACCGCAGCAGCAGGGATGGAGTCCGGTAAGTTTAGCCCCAATTCTACATTGATGACTGCCGCTTATATTACGGTGGGAGGTATTGAGTTCCACGAACATAGCGGCGGTTATGGGGTGATTGGTTTTCGGGATGCTTTGGCTTACAGCAGCAATACCTTTTTCTATCAGGTGGGGATGGAAGCGGGGGTAGAGGCAATTGCGGAATGGGCCGAGAAGATGGGAATTGGTAAAACCACAGACTTAAATTTATTGGGGTTGGAGGGAGGACGTAATGGTTCTGTTCCCACCCCCGAACAAAAGCAAGAACTCTATGATGAGCCTTGGTATAGCGGCGATACGGTGAGTATGGCGATTGGTCAGGGGTTGGTGTTGGCTTCTCCCTTGGAGTTGGCGGTGATGGTGAGTAGTATTGCTAATGGGGGAATGCGGGTTAAACCCCATTTATTGGCTTCGCAAACGAATACAGAAATCACTAAACCGGAACCCACCGGTTTATCTCCTGGCACAATAGGGGCCATTCGTGAGGGTTTGGTTGCTGTGGTGCAAAAGGGGACGGGACGAGGGATGAATGATGGCACGATTCCCCTAACGGCTGGAAAAACGGGGACTTCGGAGGTTTTGGGGCAAAAATCCCATGCGGTGTATGTGGGATATGGGCCGGTTAGTGACCCCCAAGTGGCGATCGCCGTTGTGGTGGAAAATGGCGGTTATGGTGGGGCGACGGCTCTACCCGTAGCTCAAGCCATTTTTAAGGCCTATTTTCGCCAGTAGGCCCAGAGAAATTGTTACCCTGGAGAAGATATCCTTTGAGTCATGAAAGATGAGTAGTCAGGAAGGAAAGGCGATCGTTAATGAACTAAAAACCCAGATCTCGATCTTGGCTGGGTTTGTCACCACTTTCTGGGTAGTGGAAATTGTGGATTTGCTCTTTTATCAAGGCAAACTGGATCAATATGGCATTTATCCCCGCCATATTTTCGGTTTACGCGGCATCCTCTGGTCTCCATTCTTGCATGGTAATCTTCCCCATTTAATCGCCAATACGGGCCCGTTTCTCATTTTGGGATGGTTGGTGATGGTGCAAGAAACCACAGATTTCTTTTGGGTCACCGCCATTACGATGTTAGTTGCCGGGGGTGGGGTGTGGCTCTTTGGGGCCCCAGCCTTTCATATTGGCGCGAGTAGTTTAATTTTTGGCTATTTGGGGTTTTTACTCTTTCGAGGCTTGTTTGAGCGCAATATAGCCTCGATCGCCCTTTCCCTAGTTGTCGGTTTTATCTATGGGGGTTTCATCTGGGGTGTCCTTCCCGGACAACCCGGTATTTCCTGGGAAGGTCACCTCTTTGGACTCATTGGAGGTGTTCTCGCTGCTCGCTTTTTAGCCAGCCGGAAATAACTCAGTAATGGGTAATGGGTAATGAGTAATCTTCCCCCATTCCCCCATCTTCCTATCTCCCTATTCCCCTAAGATAGTCCCGAAACTTTTCAGCCGTTAATGGTTTGCTAAAATAATAGCCTTGCCCATAGTCGCAACCTAAGCTTTGCAAAAATGCTTGCTGTTCAGCCGTTTCAATTCCTTCGGCGATCGATTTTAAGCTCAAGGACTGGGCCATTCCCAAAATCGTTTTTACCAAAGATACCGCTTCTGGATCTTCGGGAATTTCCGTAATAAAAGAGCGATCGATTTTTAAAACTTGGAAAGGATAGCGTTTGAGACTACTTAGAGAAGAATATCCAGTGCCAAAATCATCAATCGCTAACCGAATTTGGCGATCGTGTAATTCTTGAATTAATTCTTTGGCATTAGGAATATCTTCCATCAGCAATCTTTCGGTAATTTCCAACTCTAAACAATAGTTGCTCAGGTGATAGCGTTTAACAGTTGCCAAAATCTCATTGATAAAATTAGATTCCCGAAATTCGCGGGGAGATAAGTTGACCGCAACCCAGAGGGGATAATCATGATGAAACTCTTGCCATTGAGCCACTTCTGCACAGGCTTGATCTAGGGCCCAAGCTCCCAATTGTACAATTAATCCCGTTTCTTCGGCAATGGGAATAAATTGGTCGGGTCTAACTTCACCCAGTTCTGGATTCGACCATCGCATTAAGGCTTCTGCACCCACAACACATCCAGATTTCAGGTCAATAAAGGGTTGATAGACCATATACAATTCATTTTGAGAAATAGCATGGCGCAGATATTTTTGGACTAAGTTGCGCGTCTGCACTTGCTGATTAATTTTAGGGGTGAAAAACTTAAAGGTATTGCGTCCTTCGTTTTTTGCTTCATACATGGCAGAATCAGCATTTTTCATGAGCATGATTGCATCAAGTCCATCATCAGGATATAGGGTAATCCCAATGCTGACAGAAATAAAAATTTCTTCTCCTTGAATCTCAAAGGATGTCTTAAAGACTTGCAAGATATTATGGGCAATATTTTCAGGATCGTAAATGGACTCAACGTTAGGTAGAAGAATCAAGAATTCATCTCCCCCTAATCGCGCTAGAGTATCGCTTTTTTGGATACAGAGAAGGAGTCTTTGGGCTACTTCTTGCAGCAATTCATCACCGAGTTCATGGCCTAAGCTTTCATTGATTTGCTTAAAATGATCGAGATCTAAAAGTAAGATCGCCACCTGATTTTTTTTCTGCTCGGCTTGGGCAATAGCTTGCTGAAGGCGATCCCGTGCTAAGATCCGATTCGGTAAGGCTGTTAAGATATCATAATTAGCCTGATATTCTAGGAGTGCCTCATTTTGCTTGCGTTGGGTAATATCTTCTTTGACGGCAACAAAATGGGTGATTTCTCCTTCAAGGTTTTTAATGGGCGAAATAGAAGCGTATTCCCAAAAGAGATGGCCATTCTTGCGTTTATTTTTAAATTCTCCATACCATTCTTGTCCGGATGCAATCCTTTCCCACATCATCTTATACTCTTGATCGTTGGTATGACCGGATTTCAAAATTCTGGGATTTTGTCCTTTGACTTCTTCGGCACTATAGCCCGTCACTTTTTCAAATTTGGGATTCACATATTCAATATTTCCCTCAGCATCAGTGATGACGATAGAAGCAGGACTTTGTTCAGACGCTTGATAGAGAATTTGTAATTTTTCTTGAGCTTCTTTGAGACTGGTAATATCAATCAGGGAAACCAAATGAGCCATTTCTTTTTCCCAAGGAATTTCTACAGCTCTCACTTGCAAGATAACTGGGACTTGTCCCCATTTTTCTAAGACTATTTCTGTAGTCTTCCCTGATCTGTCTACGGCAAAGTAAGTTCCAATTAAATCTTCTTTTTTCTGGTTTAATAAGTTCTCTGCCACTGGATTAGCAAAAATGATTTGCCCTTTTTGATTTAAGACCACTAAGCCATGAATATGAGTGGAAATAATATTTTTGAGCCGTTGTTCGCTTTGACGCAGGTCTCGATCCGCTTGATAGCGATCGCTAATATCAGTATACACGGCAATTGTGCCGGTAAATTTACCACTGACATCTAACATCCGCTTAAATTTGACTTCAAACCAGCGTTGACCTGTCTGAGTCCAGAGTTGAGTTTCATAGCGCTGTTCTGATTCCTCGGAGTTGATAAAATTGAGTACCTGTTGATTGAGCCAAGGCAGTTCGAGTTCAATCGGTTCTGGGCTATAATAAAGGGAACCTGGAACAGTCATTTCTGTAAAGGTGCGGGCAGCAGAGGCATTTAAGTTAACAATTTTATTGTCTTGATTCAATAAAAATACTGCATCGGCAAGGCTTTCAAATAAGGTCAAATACTTATTCTTAATATTGGCTAAATTGCGATTTTCTTCCTGTAGCTCTACGATAGATTGATTAAGATTTTGACTCACCCATTCTCCACAAAATCCTAGCTCAATTCTATCAAAAAAACGGTTAATAAATAAGCGATATAATTGGCATTGGTGGGGGCTAAAATTTCCCATGTCGAGTAAATCAAGATAGGATTGCCGATAATATTTAAATAACCCCAAAAATAACTCGATAGTGATTCCTCGACTCCGATGGCGTTGCGCTTCTACCATGCCAAACTCAGTGCCAATATCTGGTGTTTGCGAGGGATTGGGACTTAATTCTTGAATGCCAGAATTTTCGGCGATCGCCTCTATCAAAGGTTCGGATAACCCACAAATCGACACGCGCCAAGCTTCAGCTAAGGTTGAGGTATAGACTGCATATCCCTGTTGCTTGGCATAGTGCAAGATTTGATGCATTAACCACTCTTCATGACTCGCAATTAAATCAGATAAGGGTTGAAAAGGATTTTGAGAATGATTATACTGGCTGGCCTTACTCATAGGTGATTGTAGAGGGATGAATCCTATCGCATCTACTCCATCAATTCATGGAGAAATTGGGAGTTTTTAATCTCTCAATTACAACGTCTTTAACTATTGTAAATCTAGCACCCTGACAACGGATGGGTTTTGTTTCAGTTTGTTACACTTGCAAATATTTTACCTATGTTATTCATCCCTGATAGGCATTATGGAGCCTTAACCCGACATAGGGTTTAACGCGCTATGCCAAATAGGGAACCAAAAGAGCGCCCCATATTCTTCGGATCTAAAGCATCAACGGCTGCGGTGGGTTCATAGCCACAATGTACCATGCAATCGGCGCATTTGGGATTGCCACTGCGGTGACCATATCGATCCCAATCGGTCTGATCTAGCAATTCTTGGAAGGTTTGATAATAGCCTTCATTGAGTAAATAGCAGGGTTTTTGCCAACCTAAAACGCTATAGCTGGGACTTCCCCAAGGGGTACAATCATAGTCTTTTTCTCCGAGGAGAAAGTCTAAAAATAGGGGATTATGGTTGAAATTCCAGTTTTTTTGGCCGGATTTGAAAGGGGCGAGAATTTCCCGGAATAGCGCTCTGGTTTGTTCCCGTTTGAGGAAATGATCTTGATCAGGGGCCCAGGCATAGCTATAACCAGGAGAAATCATCATGCCATCAACGTTTAGGGTGGCGAGAAAGTCAAAGAATTTTTGCATTTCTTGGGGGTTAGTGCCCTCAAATACGGTGGTGTTGGTGGTGATGCGGAATCCTTTGGCTTTAGCAGCGCGAATGGCTTGTACGGCGATGTCAAATACGCCTTCGCGGTCTACACAGCGATCGTGTTGTTCCCGTAAGCCATCTAGGTGAATGCTAAAGGTTAAATAGGGGGAGGGTTGAAACTGGTCTAAATATTTTTCTAGGAGTAATCCATTGGTGCATAAATAAATAAACTTTCTGCGCTCAATTAATCCCTTGACAATTGCCCCAATTTGTGGATGTAAGAGGGGTTCTCCGCCGGGAATGGAAACTACGGGCGCACCACATTCTTCTACGGCAGCAAAGCATTGTTCTGGGGTAAGATGCTGTTTGAGAATTTCTTTGGGATGCTGAATTTTACCACATCCAGTACAAGCCAAATTGCACCGAAATAGGGGTTCGAGCATTAAGACGAGGGGAAATTTTTTGCGCCCTAATAGTCTTTGGGTGACTAAATATTTTCCGACTTCAATGGCTTGTTGCAGGGCAATGGCCATGATTGCTCCTTTTAGGGTAACTGGGGATATGGGGCTTTAGTATATAGCATTTCCCATGGATTCGTCAGCTTAAATTGCCTCTGCCTATACCCATCTGTTATGGATGGGGAATAATTTATTTTCGGTTTTCCAGACGATAAAGCCATACCATCAGGGCAATTACGCCAATTTGCACGGCTAGGTTGCCTAAAGTGGTGCTGATATCTTCTCCGGAAGCGAGTTTAGCGAGGAAAATAAAGGCTCCGATGAAACCGGATGTGGCAAAGGTGGCGTAAATAAACTGACGTAATCCTCGATAGGGAGCTTTAGCTTCGGCTTTGAGGCGAGCATATTTTTCTAGACTGAGGGAGGTTTTGCGCCCAGGTTTGGAGCGGGGAAGATCGGAAGGCATGGGTTGGGGGAGTAAGAAGTCTGGGAAGATTTTACCATGGAGAAGGCTTAGGGCCAGGAAAAGCAGAGTATAGTATAAGGTCTAGGTTTAACTTGAGATGTTTGTGCAATTAATGGAATCTGAACGTAAGGTTAAAAGCGTTTACACCGATGGAGCCTGCTTAGGAAATCCTGGGCCAGGGGGATGGGCTGTAGTTGTCAATTTTACGGATGGCTCTGTCTATGAAATGGGGGGATCAGAGGCGGATACGACGAATAACCGTATGGAGTTACAGGGGGCGATCGCCGGTTTAAGGTTGGTGGTGGCTTTAGGTCAGACTGAAGTGGTGACGATGTTTACAGATAGTGAATATGTGCGTAAGGGGATTACCCAATGGATTCAGGGCTGGAAAAATAAGGGCTGGAAAACGTCTCAAGGAAAACCAGTACAAAATCAAGATTTGTGGGAAAGTTTAGACCAGTTAAACTCGAAGATGGTGGTGTGGGAATATGTGCCAGCCCATAGGGGCGATCGCGATAATGAACGCTGTGATACGATTGCAAAAGCCTTTGCCAGTGGTCGCTCTCCTAACTTAAAACAAGCTTTAGATACTCACAAGGGATCGACCCTTTCCCCCCTAAATGGGCAGAACGCGCTACAATCCACGGATGTTGCTTTGAACAGTGGCATGACAGATGTAAGCGCTTCTTCTAATCCTCTTTCCTCCGACAGTACGGAGAATTTGCCCCGTGATGTACGAGTTGGACAACTGCGAAACCTGATCGAAACCTTACGCATTGCTGACGAAATTGCCAGTCATGCTTATCTCATTACTAGCTCAGAGTTGGCAGATTTAATGGATGTCAATGCCAGTGCGGTAACGAGTCGCGGCGATCACTGGGTTTGGCGAAACTGGGTAGTTTCTAGGGTTCGACGTGAGGGAAATCAGATCCTATGGCAACTTGAGAGAGTGGATTAGGTTCTGATGGGGTCAATTCAATTAAAACTTAAACATTTTCAGGTCGGTGACAGCCGAAACAATTAACAATTGACCCCTATCCTCCCATCCCCCCATCTAGTGGGTCATCAATAACTTCATAGCTGGTAACATCGATCGCGTCAATCCCTTCCGTCGGTTCAGCCGGGTTAGTCTCTGGTTTGCGGATCGCTTTTTGAGTCCATTGCCTGGCTTGCTCAAAATTGGAGGCAACAGCCAAGAGTCCCCCGGCAACTATAAACACAGGAAGGGGAACCGATAGCTCTTGGAGCTGTTGAATAATTTCAGCTAACACTAATAACAGGACAAAACAGCTAATCCAGAGTCTCATGAGTTTCTTAATTGGTTGATAGCACGGCTATTGACTATACTATACTCGAAGATTATCCCAGAGTCCCTGGTTGATGGCAGTTCGTTATTTAATAAGAGGTTGGTAATGGTTGATTCACAATACCGGTTAGTTACTCGCAGTGATTTTGATGGGTTGGTTTGTGGGGTTCTTCTCAAAGAGCTGAATTTGATTGATGAGATTAAGTTTGTGCATCCGAAAGATATGCAGGATGGCAAAGTGGAAATTAGCGATCGCGACATTACCACCAATTTACCCTATGTCCCAGGGGCCCACTTGGTGTTCGATCACCACTTGAGCGAAACCCTACGCATCGACTCTAAACCAGACAACTACATTATCGATCCGAATGCTCCTTCTGCCGCTAGAGTTGTCTATGACTATTATGGCGGAAAAGAAAAGTTTCCCGATATTTCCGCAGAGATGATGAAGGCAGTCGATCAAGCCGACTCTGCCCAGTTTTCTGCCGAAGAAATTCTCAATCCTACCGGTTGGGTTCTCCTCAATTTTATCATGGATGCCCGCACCGGCTTAGGCAGATTTAAAGAATTCAGAATCTCCAATTATCAATTGATGATGGAATTAATTGATTATTGTAAAGCCCACACCATTGACGAAATTCTCGCCCTCCCGGATGTCCAAGAGCGAGTCAATCTTTATCAACAACAGCAGGAACAATTCAAGCAACAATTACAGCGCTGTTCCCAAGCCTATAATCACTTGGTAGTCATCGATCTGCGTAAAGAAGAAACCATTTATGCCGGAAATCGGTTTATGATTTATGCCCAATATCCTGACTGTAATATTTCCCTGCATATCATGTGGGGATTGAAACGGCAAAATACAGTCTTTGCTATGGGTAAATCGATTTTAAATAAGACTTCAACCCTGAATATTGGCGAGCTGATGTTGGCCTATGGAGGGGGAGGCCATGCCAATGCCGGGACTTGTCAAATTGATAACAATCAGGCTGAAGGAATTAAGGCGGAATTCATTGATAAACTTCAGAATACTTAAGGATTCTATGGCATTTTAACCCCTTCTCGCCCAGGAGAAGGGGAGCGATCGCTTCATCAACTCTTCAAGCAATGGTTGTCATTCTTTACCAAAACTTGTTGGATTTTTATCGGAAAAGCCAGCACAATAGAACTAAGCCCCCTGTAAACCCTCATCCAAGGATTGATCATGAGACCTGCCTATCCCGTTTCGCGATCCCCACTGCTGGGTTTAATCGCAGCAGTTACCCTGAGTTTAATCGCAGCAGTTACCCTGAGTTTAATCGCCCCTTCAACACAAGCGGTAATCTTTGAACCTCCAGAAGATCCAGCCCCCGACTCTACATTGGGGGGAGGATCTCGCGATCTACAGCAGTGTGTTTCTGTTCAAGAGGGTTTGCTCCCCGTGACTCCTCTACTTCCAGAGAGCCAAATCGGGTTTACGGTGGCTGCCAAGCCAACGATTTATATCTATGTTCCCCAAAGTCCAGCTCAAAAGGTGTTTTTTAGTCTGCAAACTGAAACGGGAGAGAGCCATTATCAACAGGAAATGGAGCTACCAGGAACCCCTGGAATTATGGGGTTTCAACTGCCAGAAGATGCACCTGCTTTAAAAGAAAATGTCAATTATAAATGGGCGATCGCCTTCATTTGCGGGGAAATGCTGCAACCCGATAGTCCAGAATATACTGGGTGGATTCGTCGCTTACCCCAACAAGAGTATTCTATTTCCTCCGATCTGTCTTTAAAGCAAGTGGAAGATCTCGCTCAAGCCCAACTCTGGTATGACACGGTTTTTGCTTTAGTGCAATTAAAATTACAACAACCGGATAATCCAATGTTGACCGAAAATTGGACAGAGCTATTATCATCTGTTGGACTAGAGGCGATCGCCGATCAACCGATCCTCAAATCCCAACCTTAAACTCTGCATACTCCGTGGCAACAGTAAAGATCTCCCTATGTGGCATCATCTCAAGCAATATTTTCAGCAATGGCAACCCTTGCTCACCATTGCTCCGAGTGTCACCGCTACGGTGATGGTTGCGGGAATGGCTGGAGGATTTCAACTGCTCGAATGGGCAACCCTAGACCAATTTTTCCGCTATCGTCCTCTGGAAGATCCAGAACCACGCATTACCACGATCACCATTGACGATCGCGATATCCATGAAATGGGCACTTGGCCCCTCAGTGATGCTACATTAGCCCAAATAATTTCTATTCTCAATCAACATCATCCGCGGGTGATTGGTTTAGATTTATATCGGGATCTACCGGTGGCTCCAGGGACTCAAGAATGGATGCAGGTTATGGCTCAAACTCCCCATTTAATCGGCATTAAAAAGGCAGTGGGACAACGGGTTGCGTCCCCTTCTGCCCTTGAGGAAAACCAGCAAGTTGCCCTCGCTGATTTGGTGGTAGATGCAGATTCTAAAGTCAGGCGAGCGCTGATTGTGTCTGTGGATGAAGAGGGACAATTATTACCGACTTTGGGTGTGCGAACGGGTTTGGATTATTTACGCGGGGAAGGAATTGAACTAGAGACGGTTGATTCAGAGCGCAAGTTTTATGGGTTAGGAAGAGCAATATTTCGCCCTTTAACCTCTCAAAATGGCAATTATCGCCAAGCGGATTTGGGCGGCTATCAAATTATGCTGAATTATCGGGGAACTGAAGATCGGTTTGACTCCATCACCATTACAGAATTGCTTAAAGGGGATTTTGATCCCCAATTAATTCGCGATCGCCTCATTCTTATGGGTTCTGTTGCCGAAAGTACCAACGATTTTTTTCATACCCCCTACAGTAATCGCAATCAAGAGACCTCCGAGCCAATGCCTGGAGTCTTTATTCATGCCAATATTGCCAGCTTAATGTTAAGTTCTGCCCTAGATGGCCGCCCGTTATTATTGGTATTATCTTTACCCTTAAAAGGTCTCTGGGTCTTTTTTTGGTCTGAGGTGGGAGTGCTGTTAAGTTGGATACTCCCTACCATAAAATTTTCCCCAACCCGCAGTTTTCCCGGTCTCACCATTGTAGCGGTCAGTGTCAGTGGCTTGACAATCTTTGGGGCGGGCTATGGTGCGTTTTTAATGGGATGGTGGATGCCGGTGATTGCCCCCCTCTCTGGGTTAACCGTTGCTGCCATTTTCGCTATGAATAGCCGCTATCAACGGCAATTGCAGCAGGCGAATATAAAATTACAGGAGTATTCCCAGACCTTAGAGCAAAAAGTTCGCGATCGCACCCAAGAATTGGAACAGGCTAAAATTGCTGCCGATTGTGCTAATCAAGCCAAAAGTGAATTTTTAGCCAACATGAGCCATGAATTACGGACTCCCCTCAATGGAATTTTAGGCTATACGCAGATTCTCCAGCGATCGGATAATCTCCTCAAATCTCAAGTTGATGGAATTCATATTATTCATCAATGCGGCTCTCATTTACTAACTTTAATTAATGATATTTTAGATTTATCAAAAATTGAAGCTAGAAAGCTAGAACTACAAAACACTTATTTTCATTTTCCTTCATTTTTGATGGGGATTGTGGAAATATTTCGCTTGCGAGCAGAACAAAAAAATCTAGAATTTATCTATCAGCCCGATCCCTTTCTACCCGTTGGTGCTTATGCCGATGAAAAGCGTCTGCGACAAGTTTTGATTAATTTACTGGGAAATGCGATTAAATTCACGGATCGAGGACAAGTAATTTTTAAGGTTATCAATCAGTTCTCTAAAGGGGAGACTTTGACTATTCATCAAAAAATCTGGATTCATTTTGAAATAGAAGATACCGGTTTCGGCATGTCTGATGACCAAATTAAACACATTTTTGAACCCTTTGAGCAAGTGGGAGAAGCAAAAAAAAGATTAGAAGGGACTGGCTTAGGTTTAACCATTAGTCAAAGAATTACAGAATTGATGGGCAGTCAAATTCAGGTAGACAGTAGCTTAGGAGAAGGAAGTCGCTTTTGGGTTGATTTACCCCTAACGGTCGCGGCTCAAGCAACCGATAATTTTTATGCTCATCAAGATCGAAAAATTGTCGGTTTTCAAGGAGCAGTTAAAACGATTCTTATGGTCGATGATAAGTGGGAAAATCGGTCAGTTATCGTCGGTTTGTTAGAATCAGTAGGGTTTAAGTGTCTTCAAGCCAATCAAGGGGAGGAAGCCTTGAAGATAATGCAGAATAATAAACCTGATTTGCTGATTACTAATATTATGATGCCGGTGATGAATGGCTTAGATTTAATCCAACATATTCGCCAATCCGATCGCTGGAAAAATATACCGATTATTGTGTCTTCTGCTAAGGTTTTTGCCGCCGATCAAGAAGAAAGTTTACAAGTAGGTGGCGATGCCTTTTTGCCCAAACCTGTACAAGTAGATCTCTTATTTTCATACTTACAAAAATACTTGAATTTAGAATGGATTTATGCCCATCAAGGATCGGGAAATTCTGAGGTACGAGTACAGAAAGATATAGTTCATTCAGCAGAAAATGATCATCTCGAACAACAGATGATTTTCCCGGAACAGAAGATTTTAGAGAAATTGCTGGATTTAGCCCTAAGAGGTAACATTCATAGCTTGGGGAAAGAAGCGATCGCCCTGAAAAACCATAATCCTGCCTATGTCCCGTTTGCGCTCAAGCTGCAACAGTTGGCGGATAGCTTTCAAGTGAAAGAAATTCAACATTTGATCAAATCTGGCTTAAATACAGAAATTAAACGTTAATCCTGGAGTAGGGGCAAAAAAAAAATCGCTTTTACAGTATGTTCTCTAGCCCAGAGCGCTCTATTCTGCTTTTGAGAGAATTTGTAATAAATATTGATATTTTTCTAGATAGCAGATGGGCCGAAAATTGGCGGTAAACTCAAGAAGTAAGTCTTTATGGAAAGAGGCAGCATTTATGGCAAGAATGTCTTTTAAAAACCCGATTAAATTTGGTACAGATGGCTGGCGAGGGGTGATTGCGGCAGATTTTACCATGGAACGGGTCGCTCAAGTAGCCCCGATCGCCGCCCAAATTTTAGCAGAACGATATGGCGATCGAAATAGCCGTACCATAATCGTCGGCCACGATCGCCGGTTCTTAGCCGAAGAATTTGCCCAAGTTGCTGCCGAAGCCATGCAAAATGCCGGTTTTAATGTCCTGCTCACGAATACCTACGCCCCCACTCCTGCCTTTAGTTGGGCAGCCAAAGAAAAAGGGGCCCTCGGTGCAATTGTCATGACTGCTTCCCATAACCCCGGTCAATATTTAGGCTTAAAAGTCAAAGGAGCCTTTGGGGGTTCCGTCTCCCCAGAAGTCACCCAAAAAATAGAAGCTCGACTCGACCAAGATCCGCCCCCAGCCGCCGCACCGGGAACCCTAGAGCGGTTCGATCCTTGGCCCTCCTATTGTGAAATTCTGCGCTCTAAAGTGGATATTGGAGCGATTCAATCGGCTATTATCCAACGTAAATTGACCGTGTTTGCTGATGTCATGCATGGAGCAGCAGCCGGAGGACTAGCCCAAATTTTAGGGGTGGATATTCGAGAATTAAATAGCGATCGCGATCCCCTATTTGATGGCGGTGCGCCGGAACCTCTGCCTAAATATTTACCCCAATTATTGACCGATATCAAAGCCTTTTCTAGTTCTGGAGAAAGTTCAGATTTAGTGACCGGTTTAGTTTTTGATGGCGATAGCGATCGCATCGCTGCCATTGATAAAGATGGGACATACATGAGTACCCAAGTTCTGATCCCTGTCCTGATTGAACACTTAGCCACCCGACGGGGGTTTACCGGGGAAGTGGTTAAAACCATCAGTGGCTCCGATCTAATGCCCAAAGTCGCCCAACTCTATAACCTATCTGTCTATGAAACGGCGATCGGGTATAAATATATTGCCGATCGCATGTTAGAACAGTCCGTTCTCATTGGCGGTGAAGAATCCGGTGGTGTTGGTTATAACACCCATATCCCCGAACGGGATGCCCTGCTTTCCGCCCTCTATGTTCTCGAAGCCGTCGTGCAATCCGGGCAAAACCTCGGTTATTTATATCGTAAATTACAAGAAAAAACCGGGTTTTCCTCCATGTACGATCGCATCGATCTCCCCTTAGCCAGTATGGAAGTGCGATCGCGTCTTTTACAAGAATTAGAAACCCATCCCCTAACCGAAATAGCAGGCAAAACCGTCACCGACTGCAATACCATTGACGGTTACAAATTCCGATTATCAGATGGAAGTTGGCTCCTGGTTCGCTTTAGCGGAACCGAACCCGTTTTACGTCTCTATTGTGAAGCATCTACCCTAGAAAACGTTCATCAAACCCTCAATTGGATTAAAGATTGGGCGAATCAATTTACTTAAACTACCGCACAAATGGTAGGGTGTGTTAGCGACAGCGTAACGCACCCTAAACCAAACCAACAGGTATTCTCCAAGCTATTGACAATTCGGGTGAATGGCTCCTTGAGAGCAAAGATAACTTAATTGCTTCTCATCTAAGTTTTGGACTTCACTAAAATCAACCCCTGTAAACCCTTTAGATGCTGTTGCCGGAGATTGTTTTTCAATAAATTCATCCTTGTTGGGAGATTTTGCCCCGACTTCAAACACAGCACCCTCAAAGTTAGCACCCGCTAATTTTGCTCCTTGAAAGTCTACATTCACTAAAACTGCGCCCGTAAAATTCGCATTTTGGAGTTGGGCATTATTCAAATCAGCTCCTGTTAGTTGACTTTGGGAAAAATCAGCCGACTGTAATTGGGCGTTGCTGAAATTAGCTTGGGATAAATTGGCATTTTCCCAAGTTGTTTCTGTGAGATTAGCAAACTTAAATTGACTGGAAATCCCCTGAACTTGTCCTAAGCGCGATCCCTGTAAATTGGCAAACGAGAAGTTGGCATCATTTAAATCGGCTCCGGTTAAACTAACGGTTTCCAAGAGGGCAGACTGGAGCGTAGCACCAGCTAACTGGACACTACTGAGATTTGAACCCGTTAGTCGTGCTTCATTTAAGTTAGCTTTATTTAAGATAGCGCGAATTAAATTGGTGCGGCGAAGGGTAACATTAGATAAAACAGCCCCTGTTAAATCTGCTTCTTTTAAGTCTGCACCACTTAAATCGGCAATTAGGTCATCAAATGTACCCAAGCGCTGATCTTCCCCAGCACCATAAAATCGACTCCATTTTAAGCTGGCTTGGGAGAGGATAGCACCGCGAAAATTAATCCCAGAAAGATCGGTTTTTTCCATGGCAGCAACAAAGGCAACGGGGGCAGAGGTTTTGCCTAAATCAACTTGCGCCAGAGAAAAGGTGTTGGGATTTCCTTGGTCAATCGTCAGGATTTTGACGATCGCCTGTTTGGTCGCCCGCAACCGTAAGCGGATCGTATTTTGTTGGGTTTGGCTACTCCCTGGACTGAGGGTTTCCATGTCCTTTCTCAGAGCTAAATTTGCCCGTTGCAAATAGGGTAGAGCATCGGGCCCCATGCTAAACAAAGCCTGTTGAATGGCATCGACTAAACTAGGGTTGGTTTCTTGTACCAATAAATCGACTAAAAATTGGTAGGCTTTTGGGTTATTGAGCGTACCCATGGCTAAAACAGCTTCGCGGCGTTTTTGGTCAGAATTCGCCACTGAGGGGTCAAGCTGTTGCACCAGTTCAATGAAGAGTTGATTATCCTGAGCATCCCCTTGGCGCACCGTGGTTTGGGACTGGATAAAAATTTGCGTTCCCACAAATGTGATCAGTACAGAACCCAAGCCTAACGCGATCGCACTCACTAGGGTGATACCGGGATGGGTTTGCATCCAATACCATAAGCTGGGTTCATCTTTCCCCGTTTTAGGCATAAGGGCTAAAGCACCAGGGGGGTCTTCTTCCGAGCTGGTATAGCTGATGGGGAGAGGTTCGGAGATGGGATAGGTTCCCGCAATGCGGTCATGGAAAGCGCGATAATAGCGGTCAAAGAGGCCGCTAAACACTTCCACGGTAAGCATTAAACCCGATAGTCCTAGTAAAATTGCCAGTTGCGGAAAAGCTCCACTATAGCGCCAAATGCCATAGGCCACCCCCAGGGGCAGTCCCCAACGCCCGATCGCCTCCCGCACCACAGCCCGCCCGATACCCGGAACGCCGCCATTAAAGGAGATCACCCGCACCCCTAACCAGCGTTTGGGGGAAGTTTGGCCGGTGGTTCCCAGCAGATAGAGTTGCCATCCTCCTACGGCTACGGGAGCAATAAAGGCGACTGACCAGAGTAAGTTGGTGAGGGGAGAAACCGGTTGTTGGCGATCGCTGATTTGTAGGGCTAGGGTTTTGGCGATCGTCTCTTGGCCCGTCGCTACCATAGAATTCACCGGTACTGGGGGTTGATTCCCTCGATCTTTAACCTGGTTTCCCAAACTATAGGGAACTGCCGCACTCACCACCACCATTGACACTTCAACCACCCAAGCACTAAACCGACGCAGGGATAAGGGAGGACGACGGAGCTTCAGGGTGGGGTTAGAAAAAGGGGAATTACTCTCTTTCGGGGCCGTTGAACTTGCCATAGGGTCGAGTTTTGAACTGGGAATGAACTAAAAGAATGCGTTCCCCAGGGAAAGACCCGATCCTATTCCCTCTGGTCTGTCTTTCCCTAGATCAAGCTTTTTGCACTTTAGCTTAATTTTGGGAGGGGTCAGATTCAATTAAGAATTTGTAACCTAAGTACAAGGCTCCCCCCAATACGGCTAAGGTGATTACCGTGGTAACCAAGCGTAGGAAGAGACTGAGAAGCCCAAATCCAATCACTACAGCCACGCCAGCGACCACCAGTTTTCCTGTATTGGATAGGCTTTGATACCAGGTTTGAATCTTGGTCAAAAGGGCTTTAATCGACCCAGAGCTGAAGGTTGGTTCAGATGGAGGATTGAGTTGTTCTTCGATCTCTCGCAGACGGCGATTCGGATCGCGGGGATTTTCTGGATTCATCGGTTCTCCTCTGCAAACAAGGTGCTGATGGGCAACTCTATCAGGATAGCGTTTATTCGTCCCAGAGGGGGTTGAATAACCGTTCTATAGTTCTTCAAATCTGTACAAAACCACCCCGGTATCGGGATGATTATCTACCGTTGCATACCCTTTTTTGAGCATCTCCATCAACAGGCGTTCCACTTCATCAAAATCTAAACCGGTATCGATTACGGCTTGAGTTACAGAAATCTCTCCTCCCCGTGCAGCAGCAGCTTTGACTAATCTTACCTTGGCGGGTTCTGGTGCTTGTTTTTCGGTCACTTCCACGACTTGACAGGGGATAGTCCGAGGGGTTAAAGGGACACCGGTTGGTGATAAATTATGTTTGGCCCGATATTTAAGGTTATATTCATCAACCATATTGGGGATAAAGAGTAAGTCAATAAATTGACCGACTCCAAATAGTCCGAATGTACAACACCAGAGAATGCCTGTAGCAATCTTACCATTATAGAGGCGATGAATACCGTTGGCTCCAAACATGCCGAGGAACCAGAGCAGATAGCTTGTGCTAACCTTATTCATGGATTGAGTCTAGGGAAAATTTGAAAAGCATAAAGCACTGTTTCTCCTATGCTAACATGAGAAACAGTGACCGGTTGGGGGCGATCGCCAAAATCGCCCCCTAATCCTTTGGAATCACCTAAGACACGCTATAATACTCAGTCGTAGGATAAACACTGATGATGAGATCCCCGACTTCAAAAAATAGACCCTCTTTTTCTGACTTGGAAAACTTCAAATCCCCTGATTTGGCAGCGAGTTCATCGGCAGTATAAGCAACTGCTTCTAGCTCATCAGGAATCAGTCCCGTTGCTCCAATATAAAACACCAAGGGCGAAATTTTTTCTCGATACAGTTTTTCTAAGGCTTGATTAACCTTGGTCAAACCTCCAGTTAAAGCTTCCACAAACTGCTCTGTTTCAACTGTTTCCTCTTGCCATTTTTTCTCCAGCAAACTCACGAGATCGGCTGCACCTAACTCGTTCAAAAGCTCGGTGACGCTACCATTTTTTTCCAAGCCCAGAAATTCATCAAAAATTGACTTCATCAAGTCATCTACTTTGGTCACTTTAGTGCGCTTTGATAATGTCTTGTGACCAAAAACTACCCCATGATCTAGGGTTTGATCGAAGGTCGGTTTATCGAGTTTTTCTCCTGTCTGCCGATTGTAGACTTCATAAAACCGGTCTAAAAACTTGTTGGCTGAATGCAATTGACCCAGATTGAGAATTTCACAATTGCCTAGCTCAATTTTATAACTCACCCGCGAGTCAACTTTACCGGTATTGATTGCTTCTTCTAAATCAGCATATTCAGTTGTTGTGGGAAAGTTCAGATACAAATTCTTGGATAAATAATGCGCTTTAAGAGCTTCTAATTGATCCCCAGTATAGGTATCTGAAACCTCTTTGAGATGGGCAGAAAAAAGACTCGACAATACCCGCAAAATGGCCAATCGTGAAAATACTCCCTGGACTTGAGTATAATCGGCTGCCATGGGCACAATGGGCAATGGGGTTAAGTCAACTTCGTATTCCCTATTACTATCAAATGCATCTGCATTGGAGAGTAAATGCTGTTCTTTGAACACCTTAAAGACTTTGGGGTTACTAAATTTTACCCTTAAGCTCTCCACATTTAATACGCCATCGCCAATGAGAGTATAGTTGTTGTAAGATTTCAACTCATTGAGCAAAATTCCAGCAACTTCGGTAATGGGGGTTTCATCCTCAGCTTTGACCAATTTGACTGGACGGGTAATGAGTAAATTGATGGTGGCGGTATTGCGATTGATGTCAAATGACCCCATTTGTACATAGTCACCACTATCCACATATTCAGTCTTCAGCCAAGGTTTGACTAAGTGACCATCAGCGTCTCGCTGGCCAGGAATGCGCTTAATTCCCCGGCGCTGATAACAATCTTGGAGATGTTTAAGATTGAGAATAATTTGCTCTTTGTGGGTCTCGAATAATTGGATCAGGTCTAAAATGGGCAAGTTTTTGTTAATGGGAACTTCGGACAGAATTTGGTGTTCTGCTAAATTCTGCGGTTCATAGATTGCCTGGTCTAAAGCTTGGGAAAGTTCGACCAGTTGACTATTGGTGATGGCTTTGCCATGGCGCTGGGATAAGGTGGCATCAAAGGTGCTGACAAGGGCATATTTTGCCAGGTTTAAGTTGCCATCAATCAGTTGCGCTTTGGCGAAGGCAAAGACGGATTCATCGGTTTGAGCGAGGGGAATATCGGTTAATTGCTCAAATTCGGTTGGGGTGAGTTTTTGATATTTGTAGAAGATGCCATCATCGTCTTTTTTGAGTCCCAAAATTTTCAATTTGCCCGCATTACCATTGAGCTTGTGGGCGCTGTGGGAGAGGAAGATCTGATAGTCATATTCTTTGAAGAGGGGTTCTTCAATGGCTTCGGCGATCGCCTCCCCTAGAAGCTTGGAAGTGTTATAGAGGGCATCATAGACTTGTTTTACACTGCCTGCTTGTACGCAAGTTCCCGACACCAGGTTTGCCAAACGGGAGAGTAATTTAAAGTCAGAACTGGCAGAATAGGCGATCGTGTTCAGAAAAACATTGCTCTGGTTCAAATTCTGACAAATTTGTTCGAGGGTTTCCACTTCCGATCGCACGTTGGGATGGTTGGCATAACCATCACTATGCAGGGTAATAGCGGTTAATTCATCGGGTTGAACTAGCTCGGTTGCCAGTTGCAGCGCTTGGGATATGCAGGTTGCACCAGAAACTTGTATATTTTGAATCTCCTGAAGATAGGAAGAGTTCAGTTTCATCACTTCTTGAATGGGGATGCGCTGAAAATGACAGATCAAATTGCCTTGAGATGAGTAGGAAATCAGGGTTATTACCAGTTGGCTATGGGTGTATTCTTCTAGAGTCAGAAGCTTGATGAGGGTTTCCTTGAGGGGGTTGATGTCATGGTACATCGAGCCGGAGCGATCGATCGCTATAATACTATGGGCGATCGCATCTACTGCTTCCGTATTCGAGTTCTCTTGCTTCTGACTTAACCGTTGGCGATCCACTCGATAATAAGCCTTTGGCTCACCGGTAAGGTTGTAGAGGACAAACTTAGTTGTCGGTACAGGGGTGACAGCAGTGTTCTTAACCATAGGTGATGGGAGCTTCTTGCATCATTACTCCCTTATCCTAACTAACGTTGATTATTTTGTCAACATTTTCATCATCGGTGGCGGTGCAAGTAAGGCTATTGAAAAATCTCAAAAGTCAATTCATCGAACTCAAAGTATTAAAGTTATTTCTATTTAGCGGCCTAGAAACCGGGTTTCTTCAAATCTTTGGGTAAGCAGGAAAAGTTATGGCAGAAACCCGGTTTCTTAAATCTCCTCTAACCAGTGGCATAATAATCGAAATCGTTTGGTTTCTGTGTTTTCGATAGATTGTAAAATCACTATCTAGGGTGATAATTTGGCTATCTTCATACATTTCACTCATTCTCACTAAACAGGCATCGGCTAACGACATAGGGACTGAAACATAGCGTTGCATGAGGCTCTCTATCGCTTCTATTTCTTGGTTTAAAGTAAAGGGTATAACCAGATATACTTGTTTGATTAATTTTAAGATAGTTGCTTGTCCTTTCCTTCTCAATATTGAGGATTGTAGGACAAATCCTCTAAGTCACTATCGAGACAGCCCATAAATTCTTTCGCTGCTTCTGCGAATGAAACTTCAGGTGATTCTATGGTTTTGGGCGCTGTTTGCTGGTGGCTAGATTGGTATTCTAAGAATTCTAGGAATTCAAGTAACTTTTGCCATTGTTCAGGGGGCAATTGTCGAATTTTTTGGATGGCTATTTCTAGGGTAAGCATGGTTCGTTAATATTGATTCGCAGTTTTCAGCTAGGTCAGGTTCGAGTTCAATAGTGAGTTGAGTGGCAATTTCTCTTGTTTCCTCTTTTTGTCTATCAAAGGATATTTTAACCTAAAATTTCAGAAACCGGGTTTCTAGCAAAATATCGGGTTTGTAGCAGAAACTCTCGCAGAAACCCGGTTTCTTGGCTGCTCAAATCTCCTCTAACCAGGTTTCAATGGCCGATATCAGATTCGGTTGATTCGGCGGAAAGCCTTTTAAGGGCGCTTCTAGGGGTTCCTCCGTGAGGAAGGCAATGGCTACGGTGTCGGTGAGTTGTTGGCAAAAGGCGATAGGTTTGAAAGTTCTGTAACTGGCTGGGGTTGGCTTGCCACAAATTCAAGCGACAGGTCATAATAATCTGTGCCTTGCTCACCCAACCTTGTAAATCTAAAGACTGTTGCTCGCTCTGACTCATTTCATCGAAGCCATCTAAAAGCAACCAGACTGCACCCGCCTCAAATTTTTTCCTCCAGTCTGCTTTGATTTGCTCCGTTGCATCAACTAATGTTTGATCAATCCAATTTTCTTTTAAATATTTGTGAAGTGGCTGATTGCCCAATTTTGCCAAGGATACCCAAACCACTAAATCATCGGTTTTTTGTAATAACCAAAAGGCTAATTTCTGGAGTAACGTGGTTTTCCCCGCCCCCGGTTCCCCAATAATTACAATATTTCTCTCGGTGCGTTCGCAGATGATTTTATCACGAAACTTTTCGTAAGCGAACTTTTCCGTTTCCTCCACTTCCTGCCTGGTGAAAAAATCCGAACCCTTTGCAGCGTCAATATCTTGGGGGTGTTTTGGGTTCTCACTCTGTTTCGGTTTCACCAAAGCTAAATCGACAAACAAATCCTCATCAATTAAGTTGCGATTGCGATTTCCATCAACCTGACCGATAATTTCATTAATGGTTAAGTATTTCTGTTTAAGTAACATCCGACGGCAAATATTTTGCCATTCATCAATGACATATTCTACCTGAAACTCCCCAATTTTTTCATTGATCAGGGTTTTAAGCTGCTCATACCCGGTTTGGGAACTCTCCACAATCAGGATAATACTGCCTTCCTCAACCTTGGTAATGGAGAGGGTTTTATCCTTGAGGCGGTTTTGCAGGGTTTGGGTAATTTCCGTGAGTTTCTGTTGCGCCTGTTGATAGTTGCCTTTGAGTCCTAAAATACAGCGCTTTCTTGCATTACTTTTCTCATACTGATCCAGCAAGAACTGGTACAAAATTGGCAGCTTACCGTGAGATGGCTTTTGTAGTGCAGGGCAATCTTTTCCAAACTTATTATAAATCTCTTGCATTCGCTTGGTGACAGCCTCTTGACCAATTTGATATTTCTTCTCTGAAATGCCTTCATTGAGTACCTGAGTGAATTGGGCTTCATTTTTAATATAACTCTCTTTCTCTGGGAATCGCTTCAATAAAGTTTCTTTCGCTTCTTCAGAGAGACAGTGATTTTCGGCTTTTTTTTTGAGAAAGTCTTGCCAATCCATGACCATACTCTTGACTCCATGCACTCTTTTTCTAGTTTAAATCATTAACTCAAAATTGCGACTCAAAGCCTTGAATTATAAGGGGTTACACTATTTTCCACTTTATTCCACTTCCCGTTCCAATTCTCTTCTTTCAGATCTCAATAGTCTAGGTTTTGTCCTCAATAAAACCGGGTAGATGAAAGATGGGGACTCAATGGAATCGCATTAAACAACAGCAAGAAGCGTTACGACAACAACGGGAAGCTTTAGAAGATGCCTACGCCAATTTCGTTGAACCCCAGATGAATCAACAGATTGAAATTCCAGTTCATCCCTTACCCCCTCCTCCCGTCAATTCTTCGGTTTGTTACTACGTCTGCGGATGGTTGCTGGTGACTCTGGTTTATTGTCTCTGCATCCGTTACCGTAATCAGTGATCTTGTAAAGATTGCTTCACTCCACTGCGTTCCGTTCGCAATGACTTATCTCTCCTTCTCCTGCGGGAGAAGGGGTTGGGGGATGAGGATAACCGATAAACAAACGCTAAAACTGCGCTCCGTCTAAATTGGCATCGCTTAAGTCAGCATGGGTTAAATCTGCGCCCTCTAATTGTGCATCAGATAAGTTAGCTCCCATGAGTTTCGCTTGCCTTAAATTCGCGCCTCTGAGGTTGGTTTGGCTTAAGTTTGCGAAGATGAATTTAGTGCCTTGAAGTTGGGCGTTTTCTAGGTTGGCTTCCTGAAATTGGGTGTGGATAAAATTGGCTTGGGATAAGTTAATTCCCGGCAGTTGAGCGCCTTTTAAGTTCATCCCTTGGAAGTTTCTATCCCCGGCTGTGTAGCGATCGATGACTTCACTGATATCGGTGAAAGAAAGCGATCGTCGGGACTGATGGGGAAGAGTAAAAGTTAGACTATTGTCCGATTTTAGCAGTCGATGAAATTCCTGATAAAGAGGATAGTTTCCTACTCCACTTATTCTAACCCAAGCTCTGGTGCGAGTCAAGGCAATAAATAGGTGATTTCGCAGGGATAAATTGCTCTCATCTTCGGCAATATTGTCTAGGGCGATCGCATAAACCATATCTGCCTCATTTCCCTTCGCTTTCTCAATCGATGAAACCGTCACACAGCCTTCACACCAAAAGTCATTTTCTGAGTCATAATCTTGCTTTTTACCCGGAAGATAGACATCAATACCCTTTCTTAACAGCACCTCTACCACCATCGGCTCCAGTTGGCGCGTTTGAATGCGAGAACCCAACAAAATTACTAAAATATCTCGACTCGGTTTTAGTCCATCCTGGCGTAAATTTTGCTTTAAACAATCAGCTAAATGAGCTAATTCTTCCTGGCGCGAGTCATAACTTTGAAACTCAATCAGCGCTCCTGACGCTAACTGACTGACGGGATTTAGATCGATATCAAAAGGACGAGTCAGGGTAATCTGATTACCAGGAATTAGCTCTCCCTCGACTTCAAAACCTAGAGCTTGCCAATCCGATTTTTGGCAGAGCTGGCTTAAACATCCTTGGGGGCGAAAAATTCCCATGGCTAAACCGTAAGCAACCCTTAATACTTGCGCGGGAGTGCGATAAGACTTACAGAGTATTTCAGTTTTGGCAATATTGCCCGGATAAACCCCATTTAAAAGATGTCCTAACTCCGCGCCAAATAAATCGCGAACCGTCGTCACCTGCTGGGGATCGAGATGTTGATATTCATCCATTGCCCAAATTAAGCGCCGTTGCTCTGGATGCAAGGAATTGCAAGGGCGCAGGGCTTGGTAAGCCAACCAGTAAAAGGGTTGCTTTTGTTCAAATTTTATGCTATCCTGGACGAGAAAATCTTGACCTTCATCAATTAAAATAGCATCAAACACTTGGGGGATTTTTCCTCGATGTAACAGATCAATACAAACCTCCGCTAAGGCTTCATGGGGGGCAGATCTTAGGGTATCAGAAACGGTACGGGGAGGGACACCAGAGAGACGAGATAAAAAGCGATAAAAACCGGGTTGTCCTTTGGCTCCCCAACCGTGAAAAACCCGCAAGTTGCGGTTACGAGAATTGTAGCCCACTTGCCCATCGCTAAAATGGCGGAGCCAGCGATCGAGTTGCTCGGTAATGATTTGGTAAAGACTGCGGCTAAAGAAAACAATCGCGATTTTCCAATCGGGATGTTTCAAGTGCATGTGAGCTGCTTTTTGGCAGAGAATCACGGTTTTCCCCGATCCGGCAATGCCGCGAATCCTTTGCACTCCCGGCGGAATGGTTTTGGCAATAGTTTCTTGGGCTAAATCGAGTTGAGAAAACTGTTGCCTGGCTTGGGTTAAAATTTCGGCGCGACTGGGAGAAGGATATAAGCGCCATCGGGTACTGGGGTTAGGTTGAAAAGTGGGCGTGCCACTGATTAAAGAGAGCAAAAGTTGCCATTGCTGTTCGCTTAGGGATGTGCCTGGAGTGAGGGGGCTGATATTTTCAACTTGCTGACAAAATTGGGTAATAGCAGTTAAGCGCAGATGGTTTTCAAACAGAATAGGAGGAGCGGAAATGAGGCGATCGAATTGCTTTTCCTGCCACTGTTCTTGGGTAATATAAGGTAGGGCAACAATCGCCCGACTCATCAAACCAGACGTTAATCCCGGTTCCCTCTCACACCGTTTCAGAAGCGCCCAAACCTGCTGTTCTGCCTGCTGATAGGGCGATCCCGTTTTCTGGTAAAATCCTTGATAATGCCAACGATGACCGTTAATATGGCTAATTTGGTGAATCCGTACAGACTTCACCTCAATGATGATGATTCCCAATTGGCGATCGAGAATCAGAATATCCGGTTCCTTGCGTCCTTTTCCCTGGGGAGAAAATAGGGGATAGCGCCAATAGGCAAGACAGGATCTTTCACCAAACCCATCCTGCACCCTTTCCCATACCCTAAACTCTCCCCGCTCTCCCCCATTTCCAGCAAATTCAGTGGTAATAAACTGCCCCTTTTTCATGGCTTATATCAATTAAAAATTAAAAATTAAAAATTAAAAATAGGTCTCATTTGGGGCTAGTTTGCTCGCCGCCTAGCTGGAGATTGCTCAATCCCTCACTACAAACAAAATCTAATGCATCAAATTAGATGAAACAATCCACTACGATGATTGGATGTTGCCGAAATGAAAATTGTTCATTGTTCATTGATATTACTCCACAATTGCCCCTTTATCGCGCAAATGTTGCTTCAGGGCTGAGGACAATTTGGGGTTATCTTTAAAATAGGCTTGATTAACATTTGCTTTCTCAATATTCACCTGTTTTAACAGCGCTCCTGTTAACTGTGCCTGCTCCAGATTCACATCTGTTACATCCGCATAGGAAAGATCGGCATTCGTTAAATTAGCGCGGGATAAATTCGCCCGTTGCAAATACGCCCCCGATAAATTCGCCGCTTCTAAATTGGCATCACTCAGATCGGCGCGAGGTAAAATGGTGCGTAAATCTGCCCCTTGCAAATTCGCATACTGCAAATTAGCATCCCGCAAATTCGCATTACTTAAAATCGCCTTTTCTAGGTTGGCATGACTTAGCTGGGCATGGGATAAATCAGCTAAACTTAAATCTGCACCGCTTAAATTGGTTGCGCTTAAATTTGCGCCGCCTAAATTGGCATAATGAAAATTCATCTGGGCTAAATTGGCTCCGGCAAAATCCGAGAGGGGATCTAATCCCACCTGTTGAGCAATGTCTAAAATATCTTGGGGTTGTTTTTCTAGTAACTGCTTGGCGATCGCCCATTGCTCCTCTAAACAGCGCTGTTCCTGCTCCCGATCTTGCATCGCTTGATACACTTGACGCAGATTAAACAACGCCTGCCCTTGCAGCCCTAAATCTCCCCATTCCTGAGCCAAATTTAAGCTTTGTTGATAATAGCTCAGAGCTTCGGGAAAATCGGGCAAACTGCTATAAGCATTCCCCAAATTATTCAGGGCATTCCGTTGTCCTGGGCGATCGCCAACCTCTTGTGCTAAACTTAAATGTTGCTTATAGTAGGCGATCGCCTCCTCAACCCTATCCAACGCCTGACTCACCGCCCCCAAATTCCCCAAAGCCGCCCCTTGGCGCTGGGCATTCTCCAGGCTACGGTAGATCGATAAAGCCTTTTCCCAGAGAGACTTTGCCCCCTCTAAATTCCCCCCTTGATACTCCTCAATTCCCTGTTTAAATAGCTTGTCGGCATCCTGAGACATAAGATAATTAGAATCAACTCTATCAAAATATAGCGCTTTCAATTGAGATTCGCCCTCTCCCTAAATCCCTCTCCCACGGGAGAGGGACTTTTCTCCCCTTCTCCTGTGGGAGAAGGGGCTGGGGGATAAGGGCAAATCTTTGCTCTTCCTACTCCAAACAACTCCCATGAAAAAACTACTCATCACCGGGGCAAGTGGCTTTTTAGGCTGGAACCTCTGTCAAATTGCCCAATCTGATTGGCAGGTTTACGGCACATATCATACCCATAGCCTCAGCTTACCCCAGATTCACCTAAGCGCCCTCAATCTCCTCGACTTCAGCGCCCTAGAGCGTCTTTTCAGCGACATTCAACCCGATGCCGTCATCCATACCGCCGCCCAATCCAGTCCCAACTATTGCCAAACCCACCCCCAAGAAACCGATGAGATTAACATCAACGCTGCTGTTAAAATTGCCCGCATCTGTGCCCAACGGCAGATTCCCTGCGTATTTACCTCTAGCGATCTCGTCTTTGATGGTACAAACGCCCCCTACCTAGAAACCGATCCCGTTTCCCCCATAAACCATTATGGAGAGCAAAAAGCAAAAGCAGAACAGGCAATGCGCCAGGTATATCCCCAAGTTACGATTTGTCGGATGCCCCTGATGTTTGGCGCTGCCCCTAGCCAGGGTAGCAGTTTTATCCAACCCTTTATTCGCACCTTGAGATCCCATCAACCCCTCCCCCTCTTCACCGACGAATGGCGCACCCCCGTCAGCGCCACCACTGCTGCTCAGGGACTCCTCCTTGCCCTCAACCATCCAGGAGAATTGCTTCATCTTGGAGCAAACGAGCGTATTTCCCGCTATCACTTTGGGCAACTCATGGCAGAAGTGCTACACCTACCCACGGAATTGATCCAACCCGCCCGCCAACAGGATGTCCCCATGGCAGCCCCCCGTCCCCAGGATGTTTCCCTAGACAGCTCCAAAGCCTTTGCCCTTGGTTATAATCCCCCTCCCCTACAAGCCCAATTAGAAGCACTCCAGGGAAAAATTTAAGAGTTCAGAAGACAATCTCTCTGTGTCCTTTATGTCTCCGTGCTTCCTTCCGATTCACTCATCACCGACAGGGTTTGAATGACCGATAAATAGGAAGTTTCAAACTCTTCGATTCCCTGATTTTCTAAGGTATCTTTTATCTCTTGAAAAAGGCGATCGCGCTCTAATTTCTCTAAAACAATATAAGGCGACAAGGTGCTTAACAAGCCCAGATAGTCATCAATAGTATAGAGGCGATCGCAAATTACCCTATCAGAGCGCAGACGATCGAACACCTCAGCACGACTCAAGGTTTCCCCCAACTGGTCTAAACTTCGTTGGTGATCCTCTAAATCATTAAAATGACTGAGGGAGCGATCGTAATCCTCATAAATGCGATTGAGAATAGCGCATACCTTGGCTTCCGGTCGAGGTGGAGTATTCCAGAGTAAAATTAGTGACCCATTCGCCTGTAAACATTCAACAATCTTGCGATCGCGACCTTCTGGGGAAATCCAATGAAAACAGGAGGCAGCTACCACCGCATCAAACCTTTCCCCCTGGCGATCCCACTCTTCAAACGTAGAATTCACAAACCGCACATGAGCCAGCCTTTCACCCTTTTTTCGAGCCATTTCATAAGCCTCATAACTCGGCTCAAGTGCTACAATAGACTCCGTAATTTCCGCCAAATCAAACGTCAAGATTCCCGGCCCGCATCCGATTTCCAAAACTCGCGAATCAGTAGACAAAACACCCCATTCCAGAGCGCGATCGAGTAAAATTTGCGGATACCGAGGTCGAGTGCGATCGTAGGCTTCAGCAACCGATGAATACCAATCCTTTTTTGCCTCTAAACTCTGAGAGTTGACCCACTCTAAATACTCTTTTAAATCAGCCATCAGTCTAACTCCAAGATCCACAAGTGATATCAAGTCCGCTTATTCATGTCCGCGAAGCGGAAATACCCTTATTAAAAATCCAGAGCGCAAGATGCTCCCACTCCACTAAGATCAAAGCATTGAGGGAGTGCGGGCATCTTGCCCGCTTCTCTTTTCCCATTAACCCCTGGGCAACAACTCACCCAAAACACTTAACAACCGTTCAACACTCTCCGGACGGCTATTATGGCCCATCAAACCAATACGCCAAACCTTACCCGCCAAATCACCCAAACCGCCGCTAATCTCAATATTATAATCATTCAACAATTGGCGACGAATTTCAGCTTCTTGTACCCCATCCGGAACCCGAACCGTGGTCAGTGTCGGTAACCGGAACTCCTTGGGCACATGACAGATTAAACCCAACTCAGCCAACCCATCCCAAAGCATTTGGGCATTCTTTTGATGGCGTTCCCACCGAGACTCTAAACCCTCTTCCGCCACCAGACACAGAGCCTCATACAAGGCATAATTCATATTAATCGGAGCCGTATGATGATAGGTGCGCTCCTTACCCCAATACTTACTCACCAGGGACACATCCAAATACCAATTCGCCACCTTCGTTTGCCGATTATGGATCTTATCGAGTGCCCGTTGATTCATCGTTAACGGCGAAGCTCCGGGAGGACAACTTAAACCCTTTTGACTACAGCTATAAGCTAAATCAATTTTCCAATCATCAACAAACAACGGGAAACAGCCCAAACTCGTCACCGCATCGACCACCAGCAAACAGTCAAACTCACGGCACAAGTCCCCCAGACCTTCCAACGGTTGACGAACCCCCGTTGAAGTTTCCGCATGGACAATTCCCAAAATAGCAGGGCGATGGGTTTCCAAAGCAGAGCGCAACTCAGCCAAGGAAAACGCCTCTCCCCAAGGCTTATCAATTTGTCGCACATCTGCCCCATAGCGGCCGGCCATATCGACCATACGACGACCAAAATACCCCTTCACGGCCACCAAAACCACATCATTAGGTTCTATGGTATTGGCAAAAGTCGTTTCCATAGCCGCGCTACCCGTTCCACTCACGGGAATCGTTAAGCTATTATCCGTCTGAAAGCTATAGCGCAACAACTCTTGAATTTCCTCCATCAGCTTGAGGAAAGACGGATCTAAATGACCCACCTGGGGACGACTCATGGCAGCAATTACCCTAGGGTCAGCATTAGACGGCCCCGCACCCAATAGCAGACGGGGAGGCATCTCTAAACGAGGCGAAGAGAGTTTATGGGAATTGTTAATTGCGAGGACAGCGGTCATGGAACTTTTGTGTAGTAACTATATGTTGATTGAGCCTAAGAAATCCATCATACCGAACCATAGTCTTTTATGATATTGCATGTTGTTAAGTTCACTCATTTGGTTCTCCCGCTCTAAAATGCAGCCGATTTACCACATTTAGTAAATATATGGATTAGACTCTTAAGTAAATCTAAAGATTGGTCATCTTTGTCCGTCACTATGCAGGCGACTCCCGAACAGCCACTGAAACCAGATCCCCCTCTTCAACTGCTCTTATTTGTGGATAAGCGTCCCTATGCAGGAGAGCAAATTCGACAAATTCGCTGTCATATTGACACTCTTGCCCAAGATCTGGATTTTGAGCTAATGGTGGTCGATGTCAGCGAACAACCCCAACTGGCGGAAAACTTTAAGGTGGTAGCCACTCCAGCATTAATTAAAATTCATCCCCAACCCAAGCAAACCTTAGCCGGGAGTAATTTAATTAATTTGATTGATAATTGGTGGCCGCGCTGGGTGCAGTCGGTGGAAGAATACTTAGAACAGGAAGCATTAGTCGGGTCAGAACCATCACAGTTGAGTTCTTCGATCGCCTATTCTGCTGAATTAATCCGCTTATCTGATGAAATTTTCCGCCTACATCAAGAGACAGTTGAGCTAAAAGAGCAATTACAGTTCAAAGACCGGATTATCGCTATGTTAGCCCACGATCTGCGAAATCCTTTAACGGCAGCAGCTTTAGCCGTTGAAACCTTAGAAATCGGCTATAGTGCAGATGATGGCCGCGCTTCCCGGTTTACCACTACCCTCACGACTCAACTGCTTAAACATGCTCGTACTCAAATTAAAGCCATTGACCGGATGATTACGGATATTTTGCAAGTTGCCCAAGGGAGTAATACCCAAATCCAGGTTCATCCAGAGAAAATAGACCTGAGAGCGCTGTGTATGGCGGTATTAAAAAATTTGGGTGAGCAACTCCAATATAAATCCTTAACTCTGGAGACTGATGTCCCTCAAGATTTACCTTTGGTCTATGCTGACCCAGAGCGAATTCGCCAAGTGATGACTAATTTGCTCGATAATGCGATTAAATATACACCTCCTCAAGGGAGGATTAAAGTCTCGATTCTGCACCGCACAAGCCAAAAGATTCAAGTGAGCTTTTGCGATACCGGGCCGGGAATTCCACCTGAGAAACAGGAAAAGATTTTTGAAGACCGCTTTCGCTTAGAACGCGATCGCACCAAAGAAGGATATGGTATCGGCCTATCCCTCTGTCAGCGCATTATTCGCGCCCATTATGGCCAAATTTGGGTCGAATCCCCCGATCGCCAAGGCAGTTGTTTCCACTTTACCTTGCCCGTCTACCGTCCTTAACCCTAGCTCCAAAAAAATTTTCTCTAAGCCTTGACTTCTCGCAAAATATTGTGCTACCTTAGTTAAGGTTTGGTTTTATTACCTCTGGGTCGCTAACTCAACGGTAGAGTACTCGGCTTTTAACCGATTAGTTCCGGGTTCGAATCCCGGGCGACCCATAAATCACTGAAAAACAACAAAAAATCATGGATTGCGTAGGGGCGAAAAATCTTTCGCCCCTACTACAGGTTGTCTCTGGGAGTGGGAGCATCTTGCTGGTTTCCTAGAGAAAGGGCGGCGGGCAAGATGCCCGCACTCCTAAAATCCCTTTATACAATAGAAACTAAGGTAAATCTGTCGATCCCATCAGGTAGCGATCGCACTCCCGCGCCGCACCACGACCCTCATTGATCGCCCAAACCACCAAACTTTGACCGCGACGGCAATCCCCCGCCGCAAAAACACCCCTGATGCTAGTCGCAAAACTGCCATGGTCAGCTTTCACATTACTGCGGCCGTCCCGTTCCAAACCCAGAGCCTCTAACAACGGTTGTTCCGGGCCCAAAAATCCCATCGCTAACAGCACCAATTGCGCCGGTAACACCCTCTGGGTTCCCTCAATAGGTTTAGGCATAAAGCGCCCTTGCTCATCTTTAGCCCATTCCACCTGCACCGTATGCACCGCCTTCACCTGACCTTGCTCATCCCCCTCAAACCGGGTTGCAGTCGTCGTATACACGCGGGGATCATCACCAAACATCGCCGCCGCCTCTTCCTGGCCATAATCCATCCGGTAAACTTTCGGCCATTCCGGCCAAGGATTATCCGCAGCGCGAGTTTCTGGCGGTTTGGGCATAATTTCCAACTGCGTCACACTCTGACAGCCATGACGCATCGAAGTCCCTACACAGTCCGTTCCCGTATCCCCACCGCCGATAATAATCACATCCTTACCGGCTGCGGAAATATAATCCTCTGTAGGACTCCCTTCAAGTACCGTGCGGGTATTACCCGTTAAGAACTCCATAGCAAAATGAATGCCCTTGAGATCCCGGCCTTCAATCTCCAAATTGCGCGGTTTCGTTGCTCCCGTACAGAGAACCACCGCATCAAAATCATTAAGCAGATTCTCCACCGGTAGATCCTTGCCAATTTCCGTATTGCAAACAAACGTCACCCCTTCCGCTTGCAACACATCCAACCGGCGCAACACCACCTCTTTCTTATCCAACTTCATATTGGGGATACCATACATCAGCAGGCCCCCTGGACGGTCTTCCCGTTCATAGACTGTCACCCAATGACCCGCCCGATTGAGTTGGGCCGCTGCCGCTAAACCCGCCGGCCCGGAACCGACTACGGCCACTTTTTTCCCCGTTCGTTGGGGGGGCAGAGTCGGCGAGATCCAGCCTTCATCCCAACCCTTTTCAGCGATGGAATACTCAATATTTTTAATCGTGACTGGAGGGTTAGTAATGCCCAAAACACAGGCCCCTTCACAAGGTGCAGGACATACTCGGCCGGTGAATTCGGGGAAATTATTGGTCTTATGTAATCTATCTAGAGCTTCTTCCCACAACCCCCGATAAACCAAATCATTCCATTCTGGAATCAAATTATTAATTGGACAACCACTCGCCATGCGGCTAATTTCTAATCCCGTATGACAAAAGGGAGTGCCACAGTCCATACAGCGAGCGCCCTGGGTTTGCAGGCGATCGTCTTCCATATGTAGATGAAACTCATCCCAATTTTGTATCCGCTCTTGGGGCGACACCTCGGCTGCGACTTCCCGCAGATACTCCATAAAACCTGTTGCTTTTCCCATAATTTACTTACCTACAAAAACGACAATAGATTAATTCAAGATATTGAAATTCTCCAACCTCTAACTATCCTGGACTTTTACCAGAAAAGAGTTCAATTTATGAAGAATCTTTATCTTGATTCAGTGAAGGTGTTATATCCATAAGAGGCATCCAGAGTGGCATCGATCATTTCATTTACATACTTAATTACTTCAGGGGTCAAATATTCCTTATATCCTCCTACTTTACCTTTTCTTACTTTAGCAGATTCTTCCCCTCCTGTTTGCCTCTTCACCATTGGCCCTGAACGCACTACTGAACTTCCTTTTTTTTCCATTTTTTTCATATTTTCTAAGGATGCAAATTCAACCGCTTCATTGATTATACTTTCACTAGCAGTGATTTCTAGAAAATTAATGATACTGGATAGAACAGTAGCAGTATTTTTTCTTAATTCTTCATATTTTATTAACAAAAATGCCTGGGCGGAGTTTTTATGGATCGCCCAATCATTGTACAACTGAATATAATAGCCTTCGAGATCTTCACTATTCCTGAAATAATCACAAAGATCTTGTGAAAAATCATTTGGATTTTCCAGTTGATTTCTTCTTTTACTCCTAAAATATTTGGAAATCATGGCATCTCGCGGATCTCTGACCAGCAAAATCACTTTTTGTTTTTCATACATACCAAATTGGCCATATCGCTCGTGAATCGGTTTAATCAAGGGAATATTAGGATTGATTTCCGATAAAGCGTACAAATTATGTAAATCCACTTCTGACGAAAGATTATAAACTTTTTGCAGCACTTTTCCCAGCATAATTCTCAGCCAAGTCCTACCGCAATTGGTTGGTGAAATCAGTAAATATTCCGCTTCTTTTCGCTCTCTACGATGTTTGTCAATCGATGACTCAAAGTTTTGTCTATAAAATCTTTTGGCTCTATAGAGTAACTGATAAACCAGTTGATTTTGGTCATAAACCCACTTCATAAACATGGCTATCTCACTAACTTTTGAAAAACTTTGCAGGGGAACAAGGGGCTTCAGCCCCTTGTTCCTCTAGAGCGTTCCTAACTGCCGCCAATGCGAGCAATATCGCGGGCATTTTCTTCAAACGCCGCAGACAGGGCATCATCACCACTTAAGCCATTGGCTAAAGCATTCTGAATATGCTGGAGAACCCGCTTGTAGTCGCGAGGCATGACTTTCACAAACTTCTGGCTCATGGTTTCCCAAGATCCCAGAACTAATTCAGCCCGTTTGCTTTCGGTATATTGCCGATGTTTGCTAATCATTTCATGGATCTCGCGAATCTCTTCTGGATCTTCGAGGGTTTCGAGATCCACCATTTCCCGGTTGCAACGGGTGGAGAAGTCGCCGGTTTCATCCAAGACATAGGCGACACCGCCACTCATCCCGGCGGCAAAGTTACGTCCCGTTTTGCCCAAAATTACGACTTTTCCGCCCGTCATGTATTCACAGGCATGATCTCCGACGGCTTCGACTACGGCTTGTACGCCGGAATTGCGAACGCAGAAGCGCTCCCCTGCCATGCCTCGGATGTAGGCTTGGCCGCTGGTTGCGCCGTAGAAGGCGACATTACCGACGACGATGTTTTCAGCCGGGATAAAGGTGGAGGCTTTATGGGGATAAAGAATCAGTTTACCGCCGCTTAATCCTTTGCCAAAGTAGTCGTTGGCATCCCCTTCTAGTTCTAGAGTGACTCCTTTGGGGACAAATGCGCCAAAGCTTTGACCAGCGCTACCTTGGAAGTGCAGGTGAATGGTGTCTTCGGGGAGTCCTTCCCAATGGCGTTTGCTGATTTCGTTGCCCAGAATTGTCCCGACGACGCGGTTGGTATTTTTGATCGGTAGGGTAGCTCGAACGGGTTTACCGTTTTCGATCGCCTCTTTGCAAAGATCAAGCAGTACAGTCATATCCAGCGATTTCTCTAAGCCATGGTCTTGGGGAATCTGGCAATAGCGCCCGACTTCCGGCCCGACTTCGGGTTGATAGAGAACGTTGGAGAGGTCAATGCCTTTGGCTTTCCAATGGTCGATCGCCTTTTTCGGCTCTAAAACATCGGTGCGCCCGATCATTTCGTTGACGGTGCGGAAACCGAGTTGGGCCATGATTTCCCGCAACTCCTGAGCGATAAAGGTCATGAAGTTGACGGTGTATTGGGGGTCGCCGCTAAACTGACTGCGAAGTTCGGGGTTTTGGGTGGCAATACCGACGGGGCAGGTGTTTTTATGGCAAACTCGCATCATGATACAGCCCAAGGTCACTAGGGGCATGGTGGAGAAGCCGTATTCTTCCGCACCGAGGAGGGCGGCGATCGCCAAATCGCGCCCAGTTTTCATTTGTCCGTCGGTTTCCACAACAATGCGCGATCGCAGGTTATTGAGTACCAGGGTTTGATGGGTTTCTGCCACACCCAATTCCCAAGGCAGTCCCGCATGTTTAATCGAGGTTTGGGGACTCGCTCCCGTGCCTCCGTCAAACCCGGAGATCAGCACCACATCGGCATGAGCTTTAGCAACTCCGGCGGCGATCGTGCCTACTCCGACTTCTGACACCAATTTGACATTAATCCGCGCTTCCCGGTTAGCGTTTTTCAGGTCGTGGATTAACTCGGCTAAGTCTTCAATGGAGTAAATATCATGGTGGGGAGGTGGGGAAATCAAACCCACACCAGGGGTAGAATGGCGCACTTTAGCAATCCAAGGATAAACCTTACCTCCTGGCAATTGTCCCCCTTCTCCAGGTTTTGCCCCTTGTGCCATTTTGATCTGGATTTCCTTGGCTTGGCTGAGGTACAAACTCGTTACCCCAAAGCGTCCGGAAGCCACCTGTTTAATGGCGCTGTTTTTCGAGTCTCCCCGCTCATTTGTCCAGGTATAGCGCTCCGGATCTTCACCCCCTTCTCCGGTATTGGATTTACCGCCAATCCGGTTCATGGCGATCGCCAAACTCTCATGGGTTTCCTTAGAAATTGACCCATAGCTCATGGCTCCCGTTTTGAAGCGTTTCATAATCGCTTCCACCGTTTCCACCTCTTCTAAGGGGATCGGATCTCTAGCTTTGAACTCCAGCAGATCCCGCAAGCGGAAGAATTCTTTATCCTGCTGATTAATTTTGGCGCTGTATTGTTTGTACAGTTTGTAGTCTCCTTCACGGACTGCCCGTTGCAACAGGTGAATGATTTCCGGAGACAGCAGGTGAAGCTCACCATCTTTGCGCCATTGATATTCGCCCCCTGCATCTAGGGTTAGGGTGGGGGTAGGGGCGGGTTCACCCATATTTTGGTCTTCCAGGCGAGATTTAGATGAACCCGCCCCTACGGATGCCGCCCGTGTAGAGAACCCTTGATGATGGCGGGCGATCGCCTCTTGGGTAATCACATCTGTGCCAATTCCTTCTAAGCGGGAAGCTGTCCAAGTGAAGTATTTATTAATCACTTCAGAACTTAAACCAAGGCTCTCGAAAATCTGCGCTCCCCGATAGCTTTGAATGGTGGAAATCCCAATCTTCGAGCCAATTTTAATCACTCCTTTAGTCACTGCCTTAATGTAGTTCTTGCAGGCTTTTTCAAAATCCATTGGCGGTATATGTTTCTGCTCAATCATCGAGCCAATGGTTTCAAAGGCTAGATAGGGGTTAATTGCCCCGCAACCATAGCCAATCAGAACGGCAAAGTGATGGACTTCGCGGGGTTCTCCCGATTCCAGGATAATGCCCACGCGGGTACGGGTTCCAGCGCGGATTAGATGGTGATGGAGTCCCGAAACCGCTAACAGAGCAGGAATGGGGGCGCGATCGCCATCCATATCTCGGTCAGATAGGATGATTAGGTTAATCCCCTTGGCGATCGCCTCATCTGCCTTAGCAAATATCCCCTCTAAGGTGCTTTCGAGTCCTTCCACCCCGGTTTTGGGGTCAAACAGAATCGGCAACGTTATAGAGCCAAAATCCCCGAATTTACCCTGGGAGAGTTGTTTCAGTTGCGCCAATTCTGCATTACTCAAAATCGGGGTATCCAACTGGATCAGGTGACAGCTTTCCGGTTCAGGTTTGAGCAGGTTACCTTCGGAACCAATGGTGGTAATGGGCGAAGTAATAATCGCCTCCCGGATTGAGTCAATGGGCGGGTTCGTGACTTGGGCAAACAGTTGTTTAAAATACTCATAGAGCAGTTTCGGCCGGTTAGAGAGAACCGCTAAGGGGGTATCCGTTCCCATGGCTCCCACTGCTTCTACTCCATTTTGAGCCATGGGGGCCAGGAGCATCCGCAATTCTTCAAAGGTATAGCCAAATGCCCGTTGTCGCTGCACCAGAGGCAAGGCAGGTGTAGGGGCGGGTTTGAGACCCTCCCCTACAGGTAGATCGGAGAGTTTAACTTGGTATTGATCTAGCCATTGTCGGTAAGGCTTTTGTGTCGCAATTTCATGTTTAATTTCTTCATCCGCCACAATGCGCCCTTCTTCCATATTCACCAGGAACATGCGACCCGGTTCTAACCGCCCTTTTTTGGCTATATTTTCCGGCTCCACCGGTAGCACACCCGCTTCTGAGGCCATGATTACTAGGTCATCTTTAGTGACATAGTAGCGAGAAGGACGCAAACCATTGCGGTCTAAGACGGCTCCCATCATTGTGCCATCGGTAAAGGCAATGGACGCAGGGCCATCCCAGGGTTCCATTAAGCAGGCATGATACTCGTAGAAGGCTTTGAGTTCATCACTCATGGACTCATGAGCCGCCCAGGGTTCGGGGATCATCATCATTACCGCATGGGGCAGAGAGCGCCCAGCCAGGGTCATCAGTTCTAGGGTATTGTCAAAGATCCCAGAGTCACTACCATCGATGTTAATAATGGGTTGGATGCGATCGAGATCGGCTCCAAATTCCTCGGATGCTGAGCCAAACAGGGATTGGCGAGCGTGCATCCAGTTAATATTACCGCGCAGGGTGTTGATTTCCCCGTTATGGGCGACATAGCGATAGGGGTGCGATCTTTCCCAACTGGGGAAGGTGTTGGTACTGAAGCGGGAATGGACTAAGCCGAGGGCGCTTTCTAAGTCAGAGTCGCTTAAGTCGGGGAAGTAGGCTTTGACTTGGGGCGGCATCAACATCCCTTTGTATACCAGGGTACGGCCAGAAATACTGGTGGGATACCAATAGCGATCGATTCCTGGAACTTTAATGGCAGTATGGGAGCGTTTGCGGATCACATACAGTTTGCGCTCGAAGGCTAGATCGTCGGCGAGATCGGGATTTCGAGCAATAAACACTTGCTGCATAAAGGGTTCGCTCCCTCTCGCGGTTTCCCCTAAACTGCTGTTATCGGTGGGTACATCCCGCCAGGCTATGACCTTCTGCCCTTCTTCGGTTACAATTTCCTCGAAGATTTGCCGTCCTTTGCTTCTGGCTTCGGGATCGGGAGAGGAGAAAATCATACCGACCGCATATTTTCCGGGTTCCGGTAAGCTGATCCCTTGTTGCCCAGCCACTTTAGCCATAAATTTATGGGGCATTTGAATCAGGATGCCTGCTCCGTCTCCGGTGTTGGGTTCTGCACCGACTGCACCCCGGTGTTCCAGGTTAACCAGAATGGTGAGGGCTTGGTCAACAATTGAGTGAGACTTTTCCCCCTTCATGTGTACGATGAAGCCAACACCGCAGGCATCATGTTCAAATTGGGGATCGTATAGACCCTGTTTTTGGGGTGATGTGGTTCTGTTCATGGTCTTGATATAGTTGGTTTTCAATCCTCAATGTCCTTTGAAGGAGGGAACCGGATACAGGAAATAGGGATGAAGCCGATCGATCCGTTCATCTGTGATAGCCGAAAGTAGCACTGGTTATGGGTTCTTGAAGTCCAATCCCTGATTCTCCTGACACCTTGTCTCCTGAGCTGGAAACCGTTGCTTTTAGATGTAGGATAGATTTTGACGGCAAAAAAGGGCGATCGCCAATTTCTTAATAAAATGATCAGATCTATGCTAAGAATCCTGAAATATTTCTTAGTATTTCCTTAATTTAGAGAATAAACTTGGAAATTTGTAGCCAATTTAGCAGAAACTAAGATAGAGAATCCGGATCGATGTTGAGTTGTCTGAGTTTCTCCTGTAGCTGTTGTAAATCGGATTGGGCGCGATCGGCTCGCTGTTTTTGGCGCTCTTTTTCCTGACGCTCACTCTCTAGCTCTAACTCAGCCCTATTTGCTCTTTCCTCCGGAGTCAGATAGCGCTTACCGGTCTCATCATACCAATAGAGCCATTCTCTGGTAATTCCTTGATATGTCCCCTCGGCTGAACCAAGACCTAAATTTAGGGTCTTTAACCAAACCGGTTCCCCAGATAATAATCGATATTCTCCCTCAGAAAGCTGATAAACTTCCAATTTCTGCTTCTGTTTTCGTAAGGGATTATAAATGACATAATAGAGGATACCAAATCTGGCATATTGTTCTTTTTTTTGGGTATATTCTCCTCTTCGGGTTTGCGAGACCACTTCTAACACTAAGGTGGGCACTTTTTGCTCTTCCCAAAGCACATAAGATAAGCGTAAATCTGAATCGATAATTCTGGGGACACCCACACTCAGAAACCCATCTGGAACAATAGCCGGTTGGTTGGGATCGGCATAAATTCCCATATCTACCCCAAAAAACCAATCCATTCTCTCTGACCAAATTGAGGCGAGCATGGCTTTAAGTAGCGCAGGAATCAAATCTTGCAGTTCATTATCCACAGGTGTATCATCCGAGTCAGGTAAATCTTTTGCCGAGGGTAAGCCAGCTTTAGGATAGTCTTTAATTACCATCAGTTTACTCCTGAGTTTCTGTTTATCGATCGCTCATTTTCTGAAGTGCATAGGCCCGAAACCGATTTAAGTCTGCTTGAATAGTCGATTCTACCGTGGGGCCAAGCAATTTATCCATCAGTTGGCCGACCAGGCCAGGAATGGCATAGGCGACCGTTAATTTAACAATACTCCCTTCATGGCGATCGTAAAAGCGAATGGCTCCTCGATTCGGTAAACCATCCACCGATTCCCATTGAATAATTTGATTAGGAATTTCTTTTAAGATCCGGGAGAGCCAACTAAATTCAAAATTTCCTGAAGCCAATTTCCAGCGAGACAATTGGGGATTTTCTTCTAATACATGAACGGATTCAATCCATTTCATCCATCGGGGCATTTGTTCGAGATCTGACCATAATTCCCACACAAAATCGATGGGGGCTTCGACTTCAACTTGTACACTATGTTCTAACCAATCTTTCATAAAAGGAGTTTAGAGAAAGTCAAAATATAACGTTTATCCCTCTAGTCTATCATAGGAGTTTGATCCCTGTTCTACGGACTAACTACGCAATTTTGATTCACTCCTTGAGTAATAATCAAGCCTTGAACATTGCACAACTGAGGCTTCTCACGACCGTCAATCGTTACAAAGGTACAGGTATAGGTCGCTAAAATTTCTCCTTGGCGGTTAAACAGACGGGTATTATAGCCATAGTCACTGGCGATCGCCCCCATTTTAGTCAGAAACTCATACTGATTAAAATAACAAGTCTCTCGCCAAGCTTGACGGTTAACCACTAAATGAACTCGTCCAGGATAAGGGTAACCCTCATTGGGATAGGCCAGCCAGGTGACCAGTAGATCCTTGCCATATTGCTCACCAGCCCACCATAGACTGGGTAAAGTTAAGCGACCTTCTTCAATCGTATTCTCCGTAACCACTGCTCCTGTACTGGGTTTCATCAGTTTCCCTTGTTCAACTTCTACCAATAATCTAGTGTCTAATGGCACAATGGAAGGCAGAGGTACACCGGGATTTTGATATTGATATTGCCCCTGTGCGGGTTGAGTATCTCCCCAGAACATCATCAGGGTAAGGGTATATCCGAGAACGTGAGATAAGGTAGAACGAAGCTTAACCATAGGACAGATAAAGCACGATGGAGGGACTCTAAACTATGGTAATCGGATTGCTGGCCATCAACAATCCGATCGCATCAGGTAAGTTCCGGATCTCCTAGGAAAAGGGTGAACTTTTTAACGGAGGGTGAAAAATTGGATTTTCTGAAGATCAATGGGGATTTGGCGCTATTTAGAACTGCTGGTTATGTGCGATCGCACGGGGAAAATCACCGCCGTGCGATCGCTCTATCCCCAGGGTCAAATTACTCACTTTCGTCGCCAAAATGGTGTTATTTGTAAACCCAAAATAGTGATCAAGATCTTAAATGTATACGGCAAAAGTGGCTGGGAGTTGGTCAGCAGCTATTCCCTAAAGTTTGCTGAAGGATATTGTCTGGTTTATACTTTAAAAAAGAGAATCCAGAAAATGGATAATCAGGAATCAGTAAGGGGAACTTAAACCCTCACTGAATTGTCTCTAGAATTGTAGTTAAAATGGTTCATTCTTCACAGGAGATCATCTAAAAATGCCTAATTCTTTAATGAGTGTATTAGCACTGACGGTTTTAACTTTCATCCCTCTGGGTGCTTTTGCTCAAACCCCAAACCCCCTACCCATCGATCCAGCAATTAGAGTAGAAGTCCAAGATATTTTCAGCTTAAGTCGGGCAAAAAATCTGGCTCGTCAAGCCGCCGAACAAGCCAATGGAGGGTTGAGTAAATATCGTGCCGAAACTTCCATGCATGGAAATGCTACCTCTTCTCCCTTTGTGGATAATGGCAATGGCAGTTGGACATTTAAATTCTATGGCGGCGAACCAGGTTTCTCTGTACCCACCGTTGAAAGTGTGGTTACCGTGGCTAAAGATGGTTCTTGGGTGAGGGTTGACTATAACGGGGCGATTCGCTAATCGCCCTAGGTGGTGGGTATTGATAAAATTTGTAGGGGCGCAAAATTTTGCGCCCCTACTTGATTAATCGTCTACAAACACATATTTGTAGAGTTCACTGGGATCGGGTTCAGGACTTTCGAGGGCGAATTTTACCGAATCATCGACCACTTCTTGAATTTTGCGATCGATACCTTTGAGTTGTTCCTCAGTGGCTAATCCTTTGCTGGTTAAATAACTCGCAAACCGTTTGATCGGATCTCTGGGAAACCAGAACTCTTTCTCATCTTTAGAGCGCAGTTCATCAGGATCGGCTAGGGAATGGCCTCGGAAACGATAGGTTAAGGCTTCAATGACAGTGGGCCCTTCTCCAGCTCTGGCGCGGGCGATCGCCTCTTTAGCCACTTCCCGCACCGCCAACACATCCATTCCATCCACCTCAACCCCATGCATTCCAAAGGCATGGGCTTTTTTATAGATTTCTGGAACCGAAGTCGCCCGGTCATGGGCCATACCGATCGCCCACTTATTATTTTCTACCACATACAGAATGGGCAACTTCCATAAAGCCGCCATATTCAAACATTCAAAAAACTGGCCATTATTACAAGCCCCATCCCCAAAAAAGCAAGCCGTTACCTGATCGGCACTTTCATCTCCCATGGTTTCCCGGCGATACTTACTCTGAAACGCTGCCCCCGTAGCCACAGGAATCCCTTCAGCCACAAATGCATAACCCCCTAAGAGCTTATGTTCAGCCGAAAACATATGCATGGAACCCCCCCGACCTTTAGAGCATCCGGTGGCTTTGCCAAACAACTCAGCCATCACCTCCCGTGCCGGGACTCCAGCACTCAAGGCATGAACATGATCTCGGTAGGTACTACAGACAAAATCTTCATCTGGACGCATGGATTTAATTACGCCAGAAGCCACAGCCTCCTGACCATTATACAAATGGACAAAACCGAACATTTTGCCCCGGTAATACATTTCTGCACACTTATCTTCAAAGACCCGCCCTAATACCATATCTTCATAAAGTCTGAGTCCTTCTTCTTGACCCAGTTGCACTGAAGATGAGTCAAACTCTGGTACAATCCTCTCTTGAGCCATGAATGCTTCCCTTTCTACCACTACAAGCTGACGTTATTGTTCTGCAAAGACCTAGTATAAGTCAATGGGGGGATGGGGAGATAGGCAGATGGGGAGATAGGCAAATGGGGCAACTTGATGAAAAAAACTAAAGGGGGGCAAGACAAGAATCGTTGTGGGAAGTATAATTCTAAGGGTTAGAAGGGGGGGCAGGTTGTCCAGACCCTAAACTGTAAGCATTGCTGCTGAGGGAGTAGACTGTGCGTATTCCGCTCGATTATTACCGAATTTTAGGCGTACCACTACAAGCAACTGCCGAACAGTTGCAGCAGGCCCACCGCGATCGCACCATGCAATTGCCTCGGCGGGAATACTCGGAAACGGCGATCGGTTCGCGAAAATCCCTGCTTGATCGGGCCTACAGTATTTTATCCAATCCGGAAGCAAAAACGGCTTACGATCAAAAAACCTTTCACTCTCTCCTCGGACAAGCCCAAGAAGAGACACAGATTCAAGACACTTTACCCTCCCTAGAAGTCGAAAACCCTCACATCTTGGGGGCCCTGTTGATTCTCCTAGAATTGGGTGAATATGAATTAGTGTTAAATTTGGGGCAAGAGTATCTGGAAAATCTCGCCTCTGAGACGGAAACGGGATCGCAGCTCAATGCCATTCCTCACTTATCCCGTGCTGATATTGTATTAACTGTGGCACTCTCTGGTCTGGAATTGGGCCGAGAACAATGGCAACAGGGAACCTATGAGCAAGCAGCCCTATCCCTAGAAAGGGGTGAAAAACTGCTGTTGAAAGAAGGGGTATTTCCGGGCTTGCGCGGAGAACTGCAAGGAGATCTGTATAAACTACGTCCATACCGCATTCTAGAATTATTATCCCAAAATGCCAATGATGCCCTTGCCCATCGCCATGGGATTCAAATGTTGCGGGATATGCTTCAAGAACGGGGCGGACTAGATGGTACAGGAGACGATCAATCGGGACTGAGTATTGATGATTTCCTGCGCTTTATCCAACAATTACGCAGTTATCTGACTTCCCTAGAACAACAAACCCTGTTTGAAACAGAAGCCCAGCGCCCTTCGGCTGTAGCCACCTATTTAGCAGTTTATGCCCTATTGGTGCGGGGATTTGCCTACAAACAACCGGCCTTGATTAACCGAGCCAAACGAATGCTTATGCGGTTGGGGTCTCGGCAGGATGTCCATTTGGAACAGGCGGTTTGTAGTTTACTGTTGGGGCAAACAGACGAAGCCAGCAGAGCGCTAGACTTAAGTCGGGAATATGAACAGTTAGCCTTTATCCGCGAAAATTCTCAGGGCGCTCCTGATTTGTTACCCGGCTTGTGTTTATATAGTGAACGTTGGTTACATGAAGAGGTATTTCCCCATTTCCAGGATCTGGCGAATTGCAAGCAGACTTTGAAAGAGTATTTTGCCAATGACCAAGTACAAGCCTATTTAGAAGCTCTACCTTTAGATCGCAGTGAAAAGAATCAATGGAGTGTGGTGGAGTCAAAACCCGAAGCTACTCCAAAGGTTGAGAGTGAAGGGGGAATCCCGATAAAGAAAATAGGGGAGACGCAATCTGTCCCTTCTAGCTCACAGAGAGAACGGGGGGAGACGCAACAGAAACGCTCGGTTGCAACAACGGCCACGTTAACCCGCTCTCAACCGACCAAAGGGGGCGATCGCCCCAAAAATAGCCCTTCCCAAGCGGTTTCCGGCGATCGACGAGGGCATCAGCGCCCCGTCCCTAGGGGGCACAGACGAGTTCAGAGTCGGCGAGGTAGTCCTAAAACCGGTGGGTCTTCCATTCATTGGGGACGCTTGGCCTTATTGGCGGCTGGAGGGTTACTGGGATTATGGATCTTGATTTGGCTGATCGGCCAAGTTTTTGGACTCGTGGGTTCCCTGTTCAAAAATACTCCTGCCTTAGAAGGGGAACAGTTACAATTAATGCTGAATAAGCCTCCCGTAGAAATTCCAGAACCCCCCGCCCAACCAACAGCCGATACGGGGCCATTGACCGAAGAGAGAGCCAAGAGTGTAATTGAAGCTTGGTTGAGTGCGAAAGCTAAGGCCTTTGGTTCAGGTTATGAAGTGGATCAGTTGTCTTCAATTTTGGTCGATCCCGCTTTGTCAGCTCAAAGACAACGGGCAACGCAAGATAAGCAAGATAATTTCTATGGGGATTATGAGCATCAGGTGACAATTAACGCAGTCACCCTGAATGGCAATGACGAAGACCGAGCGACAGTGGATGCTACGGTGAAGGAGTCGGTAGAGTTTTACCGTAATGGTGAGAGCGATCCGGGGGCTTCCTATAGTGAAGAAATTCGAGTTCAGTACCAGTTGATTCGTCAGGAGGGTCAATGGCGAATTCAAGATTGGTCGGTGTAGATGGCCTGTAATCTGAGGAAAGTTGATTAGTGGTACAAGTCCTTTTAGAATCCCCCAGTTATCCCTATTATCCCATTCATGTCCCGAAGGGTATGGATGTTGTCGATCCAACCTTAGTGCGGGTCGCTCGTGATACCTATGGGGTCTATCGGACAGTGGCTGATGGTGCGGGCCAGAAACATGCGGACAAATTTCAACGGCCGCTAGGTGTAGTGGTGAATCAGGTGAGCTATCGGGCGGTTTTGGTGTTTAGGGAAGGGTTGGCTCTATTGCCAACAGAGGTGCTGATTCCGTTTAACCATTTGGAAACCAAACTCTATTAGGGGAGGTGCGGGGTGTGGATTGAAATTCCCAGTATGACGATCGCCTTAATGCTAGGATTGGCGATCGGGAGTTTCCTGAATGTGGTCATCTATCGGGTTCCGGCTGGTTTATCGATCCTGTTTCCTCCGTCCCATTGTCCCCTCTGTTCCCATCCCTTGAGTATGGCCGATAATATCCCAGTGTTCGGTTGGTTAGCATTGGGGGGAAAATGTCGCTACTGCCACAGCCCGATTTCTTGGCGCTATCCCACCATTGAAGGAATTACCGGTTTACTCTTTCTAGGGGTTTATCTCCAGTTTGGCCTCTCTTGGGAAACCTTGGGCTATTGCTTATGCTTGAGTTGGTTGTTGGTGTTAGCGATGATTGACTGGGATACCTTCACCTTGCCCAATAGCCTCACTCAATTGGGCCTAGTAGCCGGTTTGCTCTATCAACTGCTCAGAGGGGCTGGATCGGCCGATCCATTGCTCGATGGGATGTTTGGAGCCATCCTAGGCTTGTGGTTATTTGAAATGATTATTATGGTCGGCTCTTTTTTGCTCGGCCAAGCGGCCATGGGAGAAGGAGATGCTAAACTCGCGGCGGCGATCGGGGCTTGGTTGGGGTGGAAATTTCTGTTACTATCAGGATTTCTCGCTTGTTCGATCGGTGCTGTGGTGGGTTTGGGGGCGATCGCTTCTGGCCAACTCAAACGCCGTCAAAAAATGCCCTTTGGCCCCTTTCTTGCCCTGGGTGCAGCTCTTACTATCTTCTGGGGCGATCGCATTATATCAGCTTATGTGCAGTTATTTTTTCCGCCGAACCTGATAGGATAATCGAGTGTCTTGGATCGCGATTCGCACAACCTCAACTCGCTGGGAGGCAGAACTGATCGAACAGGTGCTGACTGCCCAGGAAATCCCCACCCGTCTGGTTGATTGTGGGGTAGTTTCCTATCTAGGTATGGGGTCTCCGACTACTGTGCAAGTTTCCCTTGAACATCGTTGGAGTGCTTTGTTGCTTCTGAGCGAAATAGAAGAGATCGCGGACGAATAATTTAATGTTTCATTTAGATAACCTCTTTATTTTTCATGTCTTTATTTGATTGGTTTGCTAACAGACAAAAAACTTCTCCCATTAGCCCAGAACGCCAAGAGCGGGAAATTGCTGATGGGTTGTGGACAAAATGCCCCATGTGTGGAGTTTTGACCTATACGAAGGATTTACAGGGCAATCAAATGGTGTGTTTGGAATGCGAACACCATTTTCGGGTCGATAGCGATGAACGAATTGCCCAATTGATCGATAGTAAGACTTGGACTCCTTTGGATGTCGATCTGCGCCCGGACGATCCGTTAAAGTTTAAAGACCGCAAACGCTATAGCGATCGCCTCAAAGAATATCAAGCGAAAACCCATCTCAATGATGCGGTACAAACGGGTTTAGGTCAGTTGGATAGCCTGGGAGTTGCCCTAGCTGTTATGGATTTTGGCTTTATGGGCGGTAGTATGGGATCGGTTGTGGGAGAAAAAATTACCCGACTGCTGGAAAGAGCCACTTCAGAGCGAATACCGGCGATCGTCATTTGTGCCTCTGGAGGGGCAAGAATGCAGGAAGGAATGCTCAGTTTAATGCAAATGGCCAAAATTTCAGGAGCCGTCGAGCGTCATCAAGAAGCCGGTTTGCTCTACATACCTGTTCTCACCCATCCCACCACTGGGGGCGTAATTGCCAGTTTTGCGATGCTCGGCGATCTCATTTTAGCTGAACCCAAAGCCACCATTGGTTTTGCCGGGCGACGGGTGATTGAGCAAACCCTACGGGAAAAGCTACCGGATGATTTCCAAACCTCGGAATATTTGCTGCAACATGGCTTTGTGGATTTAATTGTTCCCCGTACCCAACTGAAGAAAACTTTAGCTCAGTTGATTCGCCTTCATGGAAGGGAAGAAGAAACTCCAAAAATAGATAAAGTTGAGCAAAATGGAGACACTTTAAACTATCCTTTACCAGATCCTACCCTCAACAGTCATCAGTTGGGTGTTGAGAATTGAGTGTTGTAATGAATGCCTGAAAAGGTTAGAGGTAGAGGCGAACCGGCGTTCGCCTCTACAACTTTTCCTGATGGTTATCAGTTATTTGATCTCACTTCTCTCAATCTTAGGAAACGGCCTAAGATTGAGAGACCGTTTGCCGCACATTCAACGTAGGAGTAGCCAGTTCCACGGCTCCATTACGAGTATATTCCTGCCATAAGATCGCCAAGTCTTGAGCTTGAGAGCGGCCGCGATATTGGATCTGGTACATCCGGCGAGGTCGTCCCCGTCGGGCGAGTTTCTTCCAATATCCGGTGATCATCTCTTCCTCTTCCAAAAACTTGAGGGCACTGTAGAGAACTGTATCCGATAGACGGTATTGGGGATACTGTTTTTTCAGCAGTCGAATCAGTTCGGTTCCATAAGAATCTTTATTCAGTAAGACGGACAAGACATAACAGACGGCTAACTCGGTATTCAGATGAATCGGTGGTGGGTTTTGGAAAAAACGATAAATTTCTTCAAATGTCATAGCTTTTCTCTGCACAAGCATGAATGAACTCAAATCAGGTCAATGAACTGGACTTGAGTAAATGCAGCCCTGGTTATGAAAATTCCCTTACAAAACGTTAAAGACTGGCTCAGGTTAACTTGAAAAGAGATTTTGGGTAATTTTGAGATGCACACCCGGTAGAAGCCCTAAATCAGATTGACCCAAATGCCAGTGGTTTTGGGTTAAGTCGTTGATGGTTACCCCGATTGGTAGGTAGAATCCTTTGAGCTGAGGTCTAAAGCCCTGTATGGGCACAGGGAGGTTAATGAGTTGACCACTTACATCAATAAATACAGACGTTTCCCTTAGAATCCAGAATGGGATGCTCTAAGATATACGCTTTATCCTTATCAACCATGCAGGATAACATAATTATTCTTGAGGCTACAAATAATTCTGTATCGGCTGGCGATCGCCTCTCCAGATTTCCTGCTAGATTAAGGAGTGGAGCTGTAGCGAATCACTATGCCTGAGAACTCTGAATACTATGCCCTTCCCCCCGCTGTCGAGAAATTTTCGGGGAACTTGCGTCTGACCGCTTGGATTAGCTTTTGGACTCAAGTGGTGTTAGGGACGATCGCCTCTATTATCTTTCTATTTGCCCTGATTGGTAAGGAAACGCGAGCAGGAATCCAAGATCCCGGTCGTGGAGGGGGGGCATTTTTTGCCATTTGCGGTCTTCTTGTCCTCTATTTCAGTATCTTTCAAGCGTTTCGCTACACTCGGTTAGCCCGACAACTGCGATCGCCCGATACGACGGTTCGACCCTCCAAGACCGCGACTATCCAAATGATTAAATTTGGTCTAGTCTGTAATATCGTGGGCATGAGCTTCTCCCTCTTGGCTGCCGAAGCCATTACCGGCATTTTACTGGGTAAATCCCTCTTTCAACCCCAAGGTTTAATTCCCACAGGAGCCGATTTAGGTAGATTTATTGAACCCATTGATTTATTTGTTTTGTTGGGAAACACTCACACCACCGTCTCCCATTTTGTCTCTATTGTCGGCAGTCTCTGGCTACTCAATGCCATCAATCGGCCCAAATCTTAACGGTTTTATTGGGTTGCTAATAATAGATTGGATGTACTCAGTCGATGCTGAATACATCCAGTCTCCATCCGATTAACTGTTGACCAACCCAAGGGTTTAATTAACGTTTACCTAACATTAACTCTTTGAAGTCCTCTTGAATTTGGTTAATTGCGCCTACAGCTTCAATTGCCATCGCTCCAGCTAAACCCCGCTGCCCAACCAGGGTTGCTTCCCCATTGTAAACCAAAGCCGAGCGGCTACGTTCTGGATAGGGTTGGAAAGATTTAACATATTGACTCATATCTGAAGTAATGGACTTATATTCCTCAGAAGCTAAGTAGGTTTGTAAGGCCAGACGGCTTTTGAAGCCAATTTCCATCGCCGATTGAATATCTAGTCCGGCTTCTTCTGTATAGCTCACTCCCCTTCGATTGGTGCGACTCTTGTCTACCTCACGGAATAGATGTAACTTCAGCTTGACTACTGGAGCGCTCTTTGCTAGTTTTGGAGCAAAAGTGGATTGAAGCCATTCTTCAAAAACTTCTAGGCTCACATCATCTTTTTTACGGATCATAATGTGGAATTTATCATATTCCGTTGCCATTGTCGGTGTGGGGTCTTCAATTTCATCATAGTAGGTAATGGGAGTGCTGACATAGGCGATCGCCCGGCGCAGAAAGTTAGGATCATCTTCTCCCAAATACTCTAATCCAGCCTTAATGTATACAGGTATATCTTCTGGGCTTTTAAAAGTCAACTCAGCAATGCCTTCAAAGTTTTCTTCAGCAATCGAGGTAGTTTGCACTCCCTCGATCTCGTGCCAAATGCCTCCTTCATTGGGGCTAGTACGAAGTTGCCAATATTGGTATAGGGCAGGTTGACGGGAACAAACGGGGCCGTGAACATTACCCCAGTAACTATCGAAAGTCTCTAAATCAATGTCTTTACGAATCCATAAGGGAATGTAAAGAGCAATCGTTGCTTCTTTATCTCGGTCTGCATAATTAGGCATGATTAGTTAGCTCTCCCAATCAATAATTTCGGACAAAGATCCCAAACATCATTCAGTATATATCAAGTGCGATTCGGGAGAGCTTTTAAGTTATATATCTAAATCATAAATTTAATCAACGGAATAGGATACATTTTGCGATCGGATTGACTTATTTAGGGTTATCTAGGAACATCCGATCGCTCAATCCTGCCTGAAACCCAATTAAAACCATCCTTCTTGTTCTAACTCTTCAATCAGTTGTAAGGCTCTGGGGTCTCCCACTTTCAGCAGGGCTGATCGCGCATCTTCGCGTACCCCTAGGTCTTCATCTTCCACAAAGGCTTCAATTAGACCATCGATCGCCCCCGCATAAACTACATTTGAGGGCAGTTCGCGGGCGAGTTGGCCAATAGACCAGGCACAGTTACTGCGGATGGCGGGAATGGAGTCTCGACGCAGACCTTCAATCAGGGGCGGAATTGCACTAATAATGGCTTCATAGCCAACTTGGGCCATTTGGGCTAAGGCACTGGCAGCCCAGAGGCGCACAGCGGGGATATCGGTACGCAGGGAGTCAAGTAGGGGGACTAAACTACGGCGATCGCGATTATTGCCTAATGACCAGACTAAGCCCTTGCGGACATAGCCATTCCAGTCCCGTTGCAGTTGGTCAATAATCGGTTCGATCGCTTCTGGGGAGGGATTGCGTCCCAAAGCATAGGCGGCACTAACGCGCACTAAAGGACAGCGATCGCCCAATAACCTAATTAAATGGGGAATCGCTCGATGGTCTTGGATTTCACAAAATGCCCTCGCTGCCAACATCCGCTCTTGGGGAACCGAGGATTCTAGCAAAGGCAACATTTCCTCTGGATCGGGGGGGGGGGCGCTCTCTGGAGTCCCATTGATGGGCCCTAGGTTATCCAGGGGACTGCTTAAGTCAACGTTGTCGTTGAGTACGGGTTGGGGGTCATCATTGATTTGCATAATAGAAAGTGTACTCAATCTTGGGGGTCAGACTCAATAAGGAGAGCGATCGATCTGGTCTTCCTCATCGTTCTAGCGATCGTCTTTCTCCTGTTCTCAGTGATTCCAGTTATAAACAAAGATGTTATCTGATTAAAACCTACTTATAAATAGAGTTGAATCACTTATTTGATAAGGGTAATAAAGTGAACGTAATGTCGATTTTGTCTCTAGCCTCCCCTAAAACAGGCAACAGACCTTGAAATCTAGGCATAAAAATCTTTATACTATCAAAAATTACCGTATGAATACGGTAGGAACAGGGGGTTGAACATAGCTAAGATAGAATTGCCCACTCAATAATCTCTAATTATCTACATTAGATCTAGGAGGTATACAGATGTTGCGTAAGTCTTTAGGAATCTTAGCTGGTGCGGCTTTATTGACAGGCTTAGGAACGGTTGTGAGCGAACCGACTTATGCTCAATCGATTCAGTTTCGCTGCGTGATGTATGATGGTTTACCCACAACCATTGCAACGAATACACAGACAGGTAACAGTATTGCTGTAGTTCGCTGGTACTCCGAGTATTTTAGTGCTTCTGGGTATGATCCAATGACTCGCTGCCAAGAAGTCTCAGGGCGGTTTCAATCCGCTCGTGATAGTGGAAGACTCAACTATATCACAGCAGGTGTGGTGAACGGGTTACCTGTAGTGTGTGCGACGACAGCAGGAGGAAGTTGCAATAGCTCCAATATGTTATTTACACTGAAACCCGGTCAAAATGCGGCAGATAGATTGCAAAGACTCTTTGATGTTCGTGACTTAGGTGCAGGCCCCCTGTATGAAAGTGGAGGTCGTCCTTACATTGATGTTACGAAACTGTTAGCGCCCCTGGAAAATTCGGCTGGCTCAGAAATAGTAATCCCCAGTGTTGAAGAAGACCCGCAACCGACAACACAACCGGCTCCGGGTGGGAACTTTTAGTCTTCAGATCGCTTAAGCTAATGTTAGCTTGTTGTTGAGAACAGAATTCGATGAACTTTAGGTTACTAATTTCAATAGCTTGTGCTGGCGCGTTTCTAACCGGATCGTCAGCACAGGTTATTTATGCCCAAGTTGTACCACCTACAGGTGCAGGCACTGCATCAGAAATTCAAACCCCCCGATCGCCTTTATCGGTTGAACAACTCCAAACTATAGCGCGTTCGATTACGGTGAAAGTCGCATCAGGAGAATCATGGGGTTCTGGTATTCTAATTCAGCGACAAGGCTCGACTTATACAGTTCTGACGAATGAGCATGTTCTGCGCTTAGGGAACAGTTACCAGATTTCTACCCCAGATGGACAAGTGTATCCCGCACAAGTGCGGTCTGTGGGTCAGTTTGACGGCAATGATTTAGCTCTGTTGCAGTTTAATAGCGCTCAAAGTTATCCTATTGCGACTTTAGCCACATCATCAGCTATTGCTATGGGAGACGCAACCTACGCATCTGGTTTCCCCGCAGATCGTGAAGGTTTTACATTTACGATGGGTCAAGTCTCTTACTTGTTGCCTAAACCCTTTAAGTTAGGGTATCAACTGGGCTATAGCAATGATATCTTTAAGGGGATGAGCGGAGGGCCTGTTCTCAACCGCTACGGTGAGGTGGTTGGTGTTAACGGTAAGCATAAATATCCGCTCTGGGGAAATACTTATATTTTCAGAGATGGTTCCACGCCGACGGCGGCGGTGAGACAGGAAATGGATGCTTCGAGTTGGGCAATTCCTGTACAGACTTTTCTACAGTATGCGCCGCAATTTGCAGCGATCGCACAAGCTCCTGTTCCCTTTCCCGTGAATGCGACTCCAGTTCCTACAGAACCAAGTGCTGAGGAAGCAAGCACAGGGGCGATCGCAACTCCGGTTGAATTAAGCCCCGATCGACCCATAACTCATTCTTCTATCTGGGGAGAGGTGGAGGAAATGCCTGCAAACCCCGCTAATCTTCCCCCCCGTCCGGGTTCTTTCTGGTAGCTCAAGCGTCCAACGCTCCGCAAATTAATGATTGAGGAACTAACATGAGATTTTATCAACCCCTTCTGGCCAGTGGTTTAGTGAGTGCAGTTGTTGTAATGACGGCTCAATCCGTGAAAGCCAATGCCTTACTCCCCACTCAAGTGGCAGATATTGCCAGATCCACGGTAGTGCAAATTCAACCCACCGTTGCTGCACCCGGATCGGGCGTAATTATTGGACGCTATCAAGAAAGGGGGAGTAATGTCTACGTCGTTCTCACGGCGGCTCATGTGGTTCAACATTCAGACGATCTTTACAGCGTGATTACGCCTTTACCCAAAGGTGGATCGAAACAGCGACAAAAAATTGCTATTGAACCGAGAGATATTCAAAAGTTGCCTAATTTAGACTTAGCCATCGTGCGCTTTAGAAGCGATCGCACTTACGAAACGGCAACTTTGGGTGATTCTGACTTTACCACTGAAGGAGCAGGGGTTTATATCGCTGGTTTTCCCAATCCAGGCGAAGCCATTCGGCGGCGGGTATTTCAGTTCACTTCCTCTCTGGTTTCCTCTCGCTTAGACCAGGACATCATCGTTGAAGGGGAAGAAGAGAGCGGCCCCTTACCGGGTGGATACGCGATCGTGTATACCAATGTCACACGGGCGGGCATGAGCGGCGGCCCCGTGTTCGATGTTGCCGGGCGCTTGGTAGCGATTCATGGTATGGGGGATGCTGAACAAATCGTTGGAACCGATCCCAATGCCAGACCGGGACAGGAAGCCGCCCGTGCCTCTAGAACGGTAAATATTAAAACCGGATTTAATTTAGGTGTTCCCATTCAAGCCTTCCTCGAAGCTATGCCCAATGCCCGGCGAACCCTGTCTCTTAGTTTTGACAGTTCCGAGCCAGGCATTCTACCGGGCGGAGGACTGATTGCGATGAGAGGGGGGCAAAATCGACCGGCAACCAATATCGTTGAAGAAGAAGACCCCAGCGAGGATATTGTGGTCGAAGTTTCCGAGCCGGTGGAAGAGGAAGAAACCCCCACTCAACCCCAAGCCACGCCAGAGCAGCCTGTCTCCTCTCCCCAGCCCGCTCGCCAAGCACCTACTGCTCCCCTAGAACCCCAGCCTGCTCCAGCCAACGGTGGCGGCGGCCCCTGGTTCTAAGTTTCAGGGACTCTTTAGCTAATCAAACCCAAAATACCGTAGGGGCAGGTTCTCCCATATCCCCCATTTCCTACCAATAACTTTTGTGAACCTGCCCCCAATCTTTCGGATTCTAGAAGACAAGAACCCAATTCTGATTCATGGGATATGATCGAGCAGTTCTCAGATGTTAACGTAGCGATCGCAAACTTATGCAAGCCATCCTGTTAAGCAGTGAAGAAGTTGCCAAACGCGCCTACCAAATCTACGAAAGTGAAATTCGCCAAAAGGTTGAAACTGAGGAAAATATTGGCAAAATGGTCATCATCAATATTGAGACCGGTGACTATGACCTGGATGAAACCGGACTACAAGCGGCTAAAAACCTTCAGGCAAAGTCCCCATACGCAAGACTGTTTGGCATTCGTATCGGCTATAATGTAGCGGCTTCTTTCGGCGGTGTGATGGAGCGGGTAGGCAGTGATTTCCGGTATGGTGACTGACAGACATGCGATCGTCTCATTGACCTTTCTTTTGGCCAATGGTGCAACTTTCCCGATCGATTTCGTCATCGATACAGGCTTTACGGATCACCTGTGTCTCCCGCCAGAGGCAGTAAATTTGCTCAGACTTCCGTTTTTGTACAATTTGCCTGCAAACCTGGCAGACAACAGCTCAGTTGTTTTGCCCGTCCATCAAGCGACGATCTTTTGGGATAGAGCAGAACGAGATGTTCGTGTGTTTGCGACAGGGCGACGACCATTGATTGGAACTGCACTACTTGATGAGCAAGAATTAGTCATTCAGTTTACGGAGGGTGGGTTGGTGACGATTGATGAGTTGTAGGGGCCGCCCCCACAACCCGCCAATTCACTCAAAATGGTCACACTGGTCACAATTTAATGAATACTTAACTGCTCCATACTCAAGTGAGAGCAGTTTTTTAGTTATATTAAATCCCAAGCCAGTTAAGTCCCTCTCCCATGGGAGAGGGATTTAGGGAGAGGGCATTCCCCATTCCCTATCCCTTTTGCCCATTCAGGAGTTGTCCCATGTCTGTATCCAAACCCGTTGCCTTCCTATCCACCGTCCTCGTCAGCCTTTCTCCTCTACCTAGCCTGGCACAACCCATCATCCCCGCAGCCGACGGTACGGGAACGCAAATTACGCCCCAAGGCAACCAATTTAACATTCATGGGGGACAACTCAGTGGAGATGGGGCAAACCTATTCCACAGTTTTCAGCAATTTGGACTCAACCAAAATCAAATTGCCAACTTTTTAGCCAACCCCAATCTGCACAATATTTTAGGTCGGGTGGTTGGGGGCAGTCCATCGTTTATTGATGGCTTGATTCAAGTGACTGGGGGTTCTCCTAATTTATACTTGATGAATCCAGCCGGGATGGTTTTCGGCCCCAATGCGTCCTTAAATATTCCTGCTTCGTTTAACGCTTCTACGGCTAATGCGATCGGTTTTGGTGAAAATACTTGGTTTAATGCCACAGGTGAGAATAACTATAGCGCCCTCCTGGGCAATCCCACCAGCTTTGCTTTTATTGCCCCTCAACCGGGCAGTATTGTTAATTTAGGAACCTTAGCCGTTGCGCCTGGATCGGATTTAACCCTATTGGGGGGGAGTGTCCTGAGTCCGGGAACCTTATCTGCGCCGGACGGGAATCTCACGGTAGCGGCGGTTCCTGGGGAAAGTTTGGTGCGTCTGTCGCAAGCGGGAAACCTGTTAAGTCTGGAGTTTCAACCCCTATCGGCGGATAGTGGGATTAATCCGTCTAATGTGCCGATTACGACTCTACCCGGTTTATTGACAGGAGGAGGGGTTGCCGAAGGGTTAGCCACGGGAGTGACAGTGGAAAATGGGCAACTGTATTTAACCGGTTCGGGCTTTAGTGTGGAAAATGGCGATATTGTTGCCAGAGACGTGAGCGCGGGAAATGCGACTCTGGCGGCTCATCGGAATTTAACATTAGTGGAAAGTCGTTTAGAAACGGGAAATAATTTAACCTTAACCGCAGGAAATGCGGTGCAAATTCGCGATAGTATTGCTAATCCTTTTGTCGCCCATGCTGGGGGAGATTTGACGATTCAGGGCAATCAATTGATTGATATTTTGGCGCTCAATCATCCGGAAACGCCGTTTCAAAGTGGTGGCAACTTAAGCTTAATTAGCGATGGTTTGATTTCTGGGGATGCTCACTTTGCCTCTGGGGGAAATTTCCAGATGCTCACCACCAAAGGGCAACCGGGAACGTTTCTCAGTTTCTTTGACCCCATTATTAGTGCTGATGGTGACGTGACGTTTGGGGATTATCTTGGAGTAGCGCTCAAGGTTGAAGCGACGGGAAGTATTACTGGGGGAGATATTACGATTACCGGGCCGGATACGCCTGCTTCTATTCCCGCAACTGACCCTCATTTTGACCTTCTAACCACGGAAAGAGCCTTAATTCTGCAAGCTGGGAAAACGTCTTTAGATAATGCTCCTCCCAATTTGACTTCAAGTTTAACTGAAGGAGGAACGACTTTTACTTTAGGTAGTCCAGTTACCAGCCCTGGAACTATTCAAGTTGGAAATATTGATACTAGGAATTCTTCAGGTCAGGGAGGGTCTGTAATTCTAGAGGCAAGTGGTGACATTAATAAAACAGGATTTATATTTACGGAAGGAAATTTAGATGGAGGAGACGTTAGAATTGTAGCTCAAGGAAATGTTAATATGATAGGCCCAGAGTTTTTTATTAACACAAGCGGTGGAGATGGAGATGGAGGTGATATTCAAATTAGTAGTCAAGGCAGTATCAATGCTAATGATTTTCTTATTATCTCTGATGGAGGAGTTAATGGTGGAGGAGGTGACGTTACCCTTGAAGCCCAAAACGACATAAATCTGTCAATCATCGTTACAGGAACTGGTAGTAGTTTAAGTGGTGGTGATGTCGTCTTAATAACAACTGATGGGAATATTGACCTCCTTGCTATAGATACATCGGCTGTAGAATCTGGAAATGTTGATATTCGTAGTGGTGGTCTTTTTACTATGGAGTTTGTTTTTGCAGAAGTTTCAAACTCGATAACATCAGGAAGTATTGAGATTGAAGCTAATAGCAACATCAATATTGGTAATCTTCGGACATCAGGAAACGATATAAGCCTTATAAGCAGTAATGGCTCTATTAACATTGACATGATTTTCCCTGTTTCTCCAGCAGCTCCAGCACAAGGAAACCCACGAGTAATTAATTTAAATGCCTCAGAGATTATTGTAGGTGATACAATAGAGAGAATAGAAGGAACTCAAACCATCACTATTACTGGAAATGAAATTGATTTTACGGGAGGCTCAGGAAGCATTTTCGGTAATACAATTGAAATTCAACCGTTGAGTTCTGGGCAAGCTATTCAAATTGGAGGAACTTCTGATTCTGGGACAAGCACATTAGACCTTACCCAAACTGACTTAGCTGCCCTAGTAGATGGCTTTAGCTCCATCACAATTGGGGGTGATGACAGCAGTGGAGCTATTACCATTCCCAACAGCGTCACCTTTAACGATCCTGTAACCATTCGATCGCCAGCATCAGGAGGTACAATTAATGCAACTGGAGACATCAATACCACTCTCTCTGATATTAACTTAATTGCTGACGGAAATATTACCCTTAACTCCATTTTTTCCAATGTGACTCCAACGCCATCACCCACCCCAATACCGGTTCGGAGCGGCGATATTAATATCAACAGTACGAGCGGAAACATCGATATTCAAGGAATTCTATCATCTGTCTATCAAGAAAGTGCTGGAAATATTACCCTAGACGCGAATGGAACAATTACATTACCAACTAATCAAGATGTCATTTTTACTCAAGGAAGTAACGGTAGTGGCGGGAATGTTACCTTGACAGCCAATGACAATATTACTCTAGGTAATACAATTGCTTGGGGACGAACCCAAGGTGGAAATATCGGAATTACCAGTCGGAATGGAGCGATTAACTCCGGTTATTTAGTTGGGGGAGCTAATGTTGTAGACCGCACAGTTGATCCTCCTTTAACCTTATTTACAACTGAGAATGGCGGCAATATTATTCTCAATGCTAGTGGCGATATTAATACTGGTTTTCTCTGGTCAGTGACAACAAACGATAGCGGTGATATTAGCATTACCAGTACAGCAGGCTCCATTACAACCGATTCAGCGATTACCACTTCGTCTAATGGTACAGGTGGTAACGTTAGTCTAAATAGTCCAACTGGAGCAATTACGAATCAAGGTATTAATACATCCAGTGGTTCTAATTCAGGGCGTGCTACAATTAACGCTGAAAATGATATTGAAATCTTAGGAATTCTCACTGAGAGTGAGCAAGGAAGAGGTGGAGATGTAGACATTACCACTCAGAGCTTCTTGAGACTTTCAGATACGTTTACTCGGAATGAAATCCCAACAACTATTTACACTGTTGGGTCTACAGGCAATGGCTCAATTACGATTCGTCAAGGAAGGCCGGGTTTAGAGACTCCCTTCATCATTGGCGATGCCACCACGAATGGCACAACCGGAGTCATTGTTGGCGGTAGTGATAACCAACTTTCTGCCCAAGAAATCCGAGGCACTTTTACCCAAGGCAATATCACCATCGAAAACTCAGCAACCATACCAACACCAACTCCGCCAACCCCACCAACCCCGCCAACTCCACCCGTAGTAGAACCAACACCAGAACCACCTCCAACGCCAGAACCACCTCCAACACCAGAACCACCTCCAACACCAGAACCACCTCCAACACCAGAACTCCCCCCAACGCCAGAACCACCTCCAACACCAGAACTCCCCCCAACGCCAGAACTCCCAACTCCAGCAACAGTTCCAGCACCTGCACCCGCACCTGCACCTGCACCCGCACCACCTGCACCACCACCACCTGCGGAACCTGCGGAACCTACCGAACCTGTCTTGAACAATGAACAGCAAAATACAATTGCCAGGGATATACAGAGCGATATAGAGACGGAAAACTTACAAGTTGATTTCCCCAACCTGAACGACACCACTACCACCACTCTCGATACCGTGGTTGCAGGCTTAGATGAACCCTTGAGCCAACAATTCACCCAAGCATTAGGCATTGAGGGCAGCTCTATTGTCACCTTGGCAGAAGCCCAAGCCAGTTTAGCCAGTATCCAAGCGGCAACCGGAGTCAAACCCGCCGTCGTTTATGCTCTCTTTAATCCCCAAACCATTCCCGGAATTGCCAGCGCCAAAACCTTAACCCCCAGTGACAGCGATGAACTGGAACTGGTGATGATTACCGCAACGGGAGAACCCGTTCAAAAAAGGGTTTCCGGGGCAACCAGAGCCAAGGTACTGCAACTGGCTAACCAATTCTATAGACAAGTTTCCGACCCCAGTCAACTGAATAGCAACTCTTATTTGAACTCGGCTCAACAACTCTATCAACTCCTGATTGCGCCCATTGAAGCGGAATTGCAAGCTCAAGGTATCCAAAATATTGCCTTTGCCATGGATGTGGGGTTGCGCCTCACTCCCTTAGCCGCCCTCCATGATGGTCAACAGTTCCTGGTGGAAAACTATAATGTCGGGTTAATTCCCAGCTTGTCCCTCACCAGCACCGAGTATGTCGATATCAAAACTGCTCCCGTCTTGGCAATGGGAGCGTCCCAGTTTCCTGCCGAGCAAAGCCAATCTCCTCTACCAGCCGCCGGAATTGAAGTGAGACAGATTGCCGAAGAATTGCGTCAAGGTCGAGTGTTGCTCAATGAAGAGTTTACCTTGGATAACGTCCGCTCCCAACGGGAACAGTTCTCTATCGTCCATCTCGCCACTCACGCCGACTTCCAACCGGGAGATTTGAACAATACCTACATTCAGCTCTGGGATGAAAAACTCGCTTTTAATGAACTGCGGCAACTGCAACTCGATAGTCCTTCCGTAGAATTAATGGTACTGTCCGCTTGTCGCAGTGCCTTTGGCGACGAAAAAGCCGAATTAGGCTTTGCGGGATTAGCGGTACAAGCTGGAGTCAAAACAGCCGTCGCTAGTCTCTGGTATGTCGGCGACACGGGAACCCTAGGCTTAATGAGCGAATTTTACCGCCAATTGACGACTGCTCCGATTAAAGCTGAAGCCATGCGCCAAGCTCAACTAGCGATGATTCAAGGCAATATTCGCGCCGAAAATGGAGAAATTATCACCCCGGAAGGGAATATCCCCCTTCCCTCGGCAACCGGCGTTCAGGAAGATTTATCCCATCCCTTCTATTGGTCAGCGTTTACGATGATTGGCAGTCCTTGGTAGATTCTACGGATGGGGGATGGGGAGATAGGGGGAATGAACCCCAAACTCCATCGAACAAGTGATATCAAGTCTGTTTAATCAATTATCAAAAGTCATTGCGAACGGAACGCAGTGAAGTGAAGCAATCTCTTCTGTCTCCCTAGTCTCGGCGATTGCTTCCCTGCGGTCGCAATGACAACTGTTTAATCGGATTTGATATCATTTTAAGTCAACTCAGATTCCATAAAATCTATAAATTCCAGAATATTTCGAGACTGTCCGGGTTCTACATTCGTTTCCGAGCCAATATGAATATGATGGGGAAAGTTGGGTAAATCAGGAAAATGCTTGACACTATCCCAGCGTTTTCTCAGAATTTGTTTGGACGCATTCATCCATTGGTAACGATAATCTAACGTTAAGAGCTGGTTATCTTGAAGTGTGAATGATTCAGCAATTTCCAAGAAATCAGTGTTAATTAGGGTCAATCTAGCCCGAAAATAGCCCTGATTGAGTAAAATTCGTTCATCAATAATCTCAGGAACCGTAATTATCGGACTCCCAGATAATTTTGCCTTAACACCAGCAATATATTGCTCTAAATTCATAAATTACTAAGATATTTTAACTTGTGCCGAAGTCAACATTTCATAATAAGTATTCCATTCAAAAAAATCACTAGAGTCTTCAAGTTTTCCAGATTGAAATTGAGAATAAAAAATATCTGAAGACATCTGGTATTTATCTTCAAACTCTTTGATTTTAGATTCTAAATCCTTGATTTGTTTTTCTAGAGAAAATCGCCGAATTTCACGTTCTAGATATTGCCGCTCTTCATCGGAGAGCGAAGTGATAATTTGCACTAAAGACTGGACTAATTTTTGATTCATAGAATACCTCACAGATTTTATATGGTTGTAGGGGCGGGTTTCAAACCCGCCCCTACTATACCAGCGCACGAATTGCTGGGTTAAAACTGATAACTCAAGCTAAAGTGAAATCCGTCATCCTGAAGATTATTACCACGATTATCTAGGTCAACTATGGGATAGCCGTAATCTAGGCGCAAGTTTAGACTGGGGAAAGGTTGCCAAATGAGTCCTAGTCCAGCACTGGCTAAGAAAGTTTGCCCAGGCAATTGGTTGGGATTATCTCCTTGATTCCAAACTGCTCCCATATCAACAAAGGGAATAAACTGTAAAATAACTGACTCTTCAGCATTGCGAATCACGGAAATCCGATCTTCAATAGATAACCGAAATCCATTATCACCCGATCGCGCATTTTGCCGATACCCCCGCAAGGTTTGGCCGCCCCCAATGACAAACTGTTGAGAGGGCAATAAACTATCAGGGGTGAGCTGTAAATCCCCTTGAACAATCAACAAATGCCGTTCTCCGAACCGTTGCAGCCGTTGCAATTGTCCCAACCAACTGAAAAACTGACCATCGGGAATGGAGCCAGAGTTAGAGGTAGCATCGAATAAGCCTGTACCGAAACTAAACTGCGACCTGAGAGACCAAACCCCTGTGGTATCCCGATAAGTATAATCTTGACCCAACTTAATTACACTGGTATAGGAATTACCATCCTCATCCGGGCCAATTCCGAACCCAAAGGGATCGTCAAATAAAAACGTTTGCCCCCGTTGATGGGCAAAGCCGACGGAAAGGGCAAACTCTTGCTGAAGACTTCTGGCAAGGGGTTGGCGAAAACTGACTTCATACAGTTGGGAATTGCCGGTAATATCCAACTCATCAAAGGGAGACTCGGTAATCCGGTTCCAAGTGGGGGAAATTCGCACAGCCACTGCGCCATCTTTGGCATTCACCGGAATACGATAGTTAAAGTCTAAAATATCAGCCCCTCCGGTAGTGGTTCGGCTGTAGGACAGATTGATTTCATCTCCCCATCCCGTTAAATTCCGATACCGCAAACCCATACCATAGCGCTCTGAACCCACGCTAGGGGGAGAATTGTTATCAAAAAACACAACACCACCAAAGGGATTGGTTTCGCTCACTCGTACCACTAATACACTTTGCCCGATTTCAGTTCCAGGACGTAAACTGGCTTCCACGTGATCGAATAACGAATTCGTTTGTAATAAGCGCAATTCTTCTTCTAACCGAGGTGAATTCAAGGGCGTATCCGTCGCTGGGGCAATCCGACGGCGAATATAATTGGGGTTGGTTTGACGGTTGCCTTGAATCTCAATGCGCTCAATACTGCCCTCAATGACGCGAATTTCCACAACACCATCCGTAATGGGTTGATCCACCAGCAAGGCTCTGGAAGTCAAATACCCGCGATCTAGATACAGTTGGGTAATGGCTTGGGCTGCTTGTCTGAGTTCTTCTAGGGTAACTGTGCTACCTTCTAAAGGTTGAATAATCGGATCGAATTCAGTGGCATCAAATAAGGTACTCCCCATGACTTCAATGCGGGTGACCGGAATACTTACTGAAGGTTCTGGGAGTTGGGGAGTCCCTTCTGCCGGGGGTGGAGACAGTACCGGTTCTTCCTCTAGGGTTTCGGGAAGGGGTTCTGCGGGAGCAGGTTGAGGGAAGCGATCGCGATTCGGATCGGATGAGGGAATGGGTGGAGGTTGAGGCGCAGTTTGAGCCACTGGAGAAACTTGATGTTCAACCGAGTCAGGGCGATCGGCTAAAGCTGCTTGATGATAAACCAGGGAAGAAACGGCTAAAACCGGTACGATCGGCCACCACAAGTTAGCATATCCGTATTGAGTTCTGAAAACTTTCCTCTGAAATGCTATGTTCCTTACAAACATAAGTAGTCTACTCCTCACACTGAATTTTATTAGTCATCAGTATAATAACGTCAGTTGCGGATAAGCGTTAGCTTAAAGAGGGAGGCAGTAAAAGTGTCTCTTTTTAAGGGAGATTTAAGGGGAGCTTTTGGACTGTAGCTCATGACCAAGCGAAGCCCTGTATTTTTCCCCTTCTCCTGTGGGAGGAGGGTCTGAGAGATGAAGGCACATTTAACCACTTAGGAAACTGTCACAAGCACCAAAAATATCCGTAATTGCCTGGCTACTATCCAAGAAAATCACTCCTCAATTATGAATTATGCCTTCTAAAAGCTTAGGAAATTTCATTGCCTTTAGTGTTGGATTAGTGCTGATTGTTTTGGTTACTTTTGGCCTATTAACTTGGCTCCATATTCCCACGGGTAGCTTTTTAGATTGGATAGTGGGAACCGCTAGTTTTTGGTGGTTGATGGCCATTGTTACTGTGCCTTGGAATGTCTATTTTACGGCTAAATCGGTTTTAGACAATGCCCAAGAATCGATGAATAAAGGTATTCCGGTTAACCCAGAACAACAGCGCTATGTCAATGTCGTTGCTCGTCGCGCTCTGCAAATGGCGATCGCCCTTCATTTGATTTCCGCGATCGGTCTCTACTTATTAGCTGCCACCGGAATTAGTGCGATCGGCTACATCAGCTCCGGTGCAGCTCTCTTATTTACCGGTTTAAGACCGGCGATTGCCTTCTATCAATATCTCGTCTTTCGTCTTACCAACCTCAACCAAAGCTTCAAATATCCCCGCGAAGACATCCTCGAACTGCGAGGACGCATCATCCAAATCGAACAAACCCTTGAAGCCTTAAGCGAAACACTCGATCAAAACCATCAGCAACATCAGCGCCACCTAGACACCCTACGCCAAGACTTGAGCCGGTTAGCCACTGCCCACGAAGACCTCAAAGCCACCAACCAAGCCGCCCATCAGCAACTTTCTAGAGAAGCCCAAACCGCCCTAGCCCAAATCAATGAAGACTCCCAATTTCTCAACCATGCCAGAGAAATTATTCGCTTCTTCAAAAGTGCATAAGCGCTGTAAGTCCCTCTATAGGGAGAGGGCAAGATATGACTGATGCACCATAGACAAAAAAAGGGGGATTAAATCCCCCCTCAAGCTATATCAATTCAGGCCAATAGTTCTCTATTTAACGCTAACCTTAGCACCTGCTTCTTCAAGCTGCTTCTTAGCATCCTCTGCCGCATCCTTAGCCACTGCCTCTTTAACCGCTTTAGGCGCAGATTCCACCATTTCCTTAGCTTCCTTCAGACCCAAACCGGTAAGGGCACGAACCACCTTAAGAACCGCAATCTTCTTATCAGCAGGAACTTCTTCCAGAACCACATCGAATTCGGTCTTCTCTTCAACTTCCTCAGCCGGAGCCGCAGCCGCAGCACCAGGAGCCATCATCATCATGCCACCAGCCGGAGCCGCAGCACTTACGCCAAAAGCTTCTTCGATTTGCTTCACCAATTCAGATGCTTCCAGCAGAGAAAGGGTTTTCAGTTTTTCCAGAATTTCGTCAGTAACAGCAGACATAGTTAGGTATACTCCGTATTAATCATTCACAATCGGGGTGGGATTCTAAGCAGCATCACTGCCAGCATCCCCCCCTTCTTTGTCCACGTAGGCCTGAAGGCCACGGGCAATTGAAGATGGAACTTCTTTAATTCCAACAGCCAGTTTAGTGGCCACGCCATTAATGGCCCCAGCAATTTGAGCCATGAGTTGCTCTTTAGAGGGCAACTCACCAATGGCTTTAATATCCTCCTCAGAGAGGGCACGGCCTTCCATGACCCCACCCCGAAGGACAGTCTTCTTGGTGGCTTTTTGAAAACCTTGATAGGCCTTAATTGCGCCACCAATATCATCTTTAACCAGTAAAAAGGCCGAAGCATCGGAGAGGAATTCCTTCATCGGTTCCCAAGCTTCATTCCCTTCTACAGCTTTCCGCATCAGGGTATTCTTGGTCACCTTACAGGTGGTTCCAGTTGGGCGCAGTTGTCGCCGTAAATCAGTGATTTCAGCAACCGACAGCCCCTTATAATCAATCACAACGGCCAGTTGGGTATCCTTCAAGCTCTCTTGAAGTTCGGCGAGAATCGCCTTTTTATCTTCGAGGGTTCTCCCCATTGATCTGTTACCTCCATGGTCTGAGTCAGAGTATGCTCTGACTGTGGCATTAAGTAGCCCAATAACAACGCCCCGACGGGGGAGCCGGGGCGTTGTTGGCGAGAATGATCTATCCCATCAAGCCACATGAATAGGGCTATAGGGGGATTAAAGAACATTTTCAATGGGCCTCGGCAGGAAATTAAGCAGCACGCACCTGCTATCTTGGGCTGAATCGATATAAAAAATTCAGAGGTTTAGAGTTTTAGACAGACTGCAATCTGAAAACTTTAGGCAGCCTCAGCAAGTTTGAGATCTCGTAAGAGGGAAACATCGACCTCAATGGGTGGGCCCATAGTGGCACAGATATAAACAGTGCGCCAGTATCGGCCTTTAGCGCCAGAAGGCTTATTGCGATCGATCGTTTCTTGAATAGCTTTCAGGTTATCTAAAAGATCTTCCGCACTAAAAATAGCTTTGCCAAAAAGGATATGTACAATTCCAGTACGGTCAGCTCGAAACTCCAGTTTACCGGCTTTAACCTCAGAAATCGCCTGGGCTACATCAAAGGTTACTGTTCCCGCTTTTGGTGAAGGCATCAAGCCACGGGGCCCCAACAAACGACCCAGTTTTGCCACTTGAGGCATCATGTCTGGAGTAGCAATTAGGCGGTCAAAGTCCATCCGTCCCTTTTGAATTTCATCAATCAGTTCTTCAGAACCAAAGATATCTGCTCCACCATTGGAGGCTTCTGAAACTTTTTCCCCCCTAGCAATGACAGCTACGCGGACAGTTTGACCCGTTCCTTTAGGCAAAACTACGGTAGTTCTTAATTGCTGGTCAGTATATTTGGGATCAATTCCTAGGCGAATATGGGCTTCTGCCGATTCTGGGAATTTGGCTGTTGCTGTCTCTTTGAGTAACTGGATGGCCTCTAAAGGTTCATAGGGCCGCTCTTCTACTTTTTTGTACAGCTCTTGCAGTCTACGCGATTGCTTTCTAGGCATGTTTTTTGAATCTCCTGGGGTGGATAACGAAGGTTTGACTTCTCCCCCGCTTTAGTTCAATAAAGTTGTCTTAAGAGTAGACAATTTTCTTATGATAGCACAAGAAGAAGTTTTCTTCTAGTCCACCACTTTGACTCCCATATTTCGGGCAGTTCCGGCCACAATATTCATGGCTGCCTCAATATCATTAGCATTCAAATCGGGCATTTTGGTTTGGGCAATCTCTTGCAGTTGGGCGCGGGTAATCGTTCCCACTTTTTGTTTGTTCGGTTCGGCTGAACCTCTCTCGATTTTGGCGGCTTTTTTAATGAGAACCGAAGCGGGAGGGGTTTTGAGAACGAAGGTAAAACTGCGGTCTTCATAAACGGAGATTTCTACCGGAATTACCATTCCCGGTTGATCGGCCGTTTTGGCATTATATTCTTTACAGAACATCATAATGTTCACCCCATGTTGACCCAAGGCAGGGCCAACGGGAGGAGCGGGGTTAGCTTTACCCGCAGGTAAGGCTAATTTAATCATGGCAACCACTTTTTTAGCCATTGGCAATCATCCTAATTGAATTTATTGTTTTTCGACTTGATTGAACTCTAGTTCAACTGGGGTGTCTCGACCAAAAATTGAGAGGAGGGCTTTGAGTTTGCTCCGTTCCGGACTCACTTCAATGACTTCTCCTTCAAAATCTTTAAATGGCCCAGACAAGACCAGGATTTTGTCACCAGGGGCCATATCGATTTTGACCACTGTTTTGTCTTCCTGGGTCTGTTTAAACATGCGCTCCACTTCTGTTGGACTCAGGGGAAGGGGTTTGACATGCCCCCGTCCTCGACCGTAGCGACGCTTTTGTTCTGCCCCTACAAAGTTAATCACATTGGGGGTGTTTTTGACTACCGGCCAGGTTTCATCGTCTAGAACCATATGGATCAAAACGTACCCAGGAATGACTTTTTCTACGGTCTGTTGAGATTTCCCTCCTTTGCGGAATTGAACCGTGGATTTTTCGGGAATTTTAACTTCCAGAATGCGGTTGGCTACGTTGAGGGTTTGCTTGCGTTGTTCAAGGTTGTTTTTTACTCGCTTTTCACAACCAGAAGCAACCTGCACGGCATACCATCTAGGCTTTTCCGCCCGTTTGTTTTCGGTTTCTTCAAGGTCTGTTTCTTTGGGGTTTGACTCGAAAGACTCCTCTGATACCATGATCAAAATACCTGACTGGCTGTCCAAATAAAGAGTTTATCAACTGCAAAGATGAGGAAGGCGAATAGTCCTACCATGGACATAACAGCAACCGATTCACTGATCAGTTGTTGGCGCGAGGGCCAAACGACTTTTTGCAGTTCGTCTTTGGTTCCTTCCAGAAATTTCTGGGTAACCTCTATGGGGTTTTCGCTTTTTTCTTGTACTTGCGCGGTTTCTTTTTTGGCCACGGTGTTTGGATCTCCCTTCTAATTGAGCGATGGGGTAAGGATTGAGCTTTTCCCATAGAAGAATTATGGGTGACTCTTTCTCTACCCTGGTGTTAATTTCCAGTTTAACGAACTGGTGTTGATTTTTACGACCTTTAACACCACTTCCTTTGCGGCTGTTCTGGCAGCCCTAACCGGGACTGATGACACGCTGGCGAAGATGATGAGCTAACGCGCCCTGGAGGACTTGAACCCCCGACATCAGGTTTTGGAGACCTGCGTTCTACCAACTGAACTAAGAGCGCACGGATTAATCTTTGAGTAACCTCAGCTCTCTGATTGTACAGCTCAATTGGAAGTCGTGTCAAGGGGAAGGGGTTATTTGGTCTTGATTGTCCGATCCAAGGGACGATCGAAGCGCTGTTTGAGACGGGTAGCTTTACCGACGCGATCGCGTAAATAATAGAGCTTGGCTCGGCGAGCTTTTCCTCGTCTTGTTACTGTAATGCTGGAGATTCGGGGAGAGTGAAGGAGAAAGACTCGTTCGACTCCTACGCCTTGGAAAATTTTCCGAACAGTTATGGTTTCGTTCAGTCCACCATTGCGTTTGGCAATGACGACTCCTTCGTAAGGTTGGGTTCTTTCTTTTCCACCTTCACGGATTCTTACGCCAACTTTTACGGTGTCTCCAACGTAAATGACGGGAAGCTCCGGTTTCATTTGCTCTGCTTCTATGGAGCGGATGATTTCTTGAGCGTGCATGGGCTTCTACTTCTTAAAAACTCACAATTCTCTATGATAACTCAAGATTTAGGTTTCCGTCTAGGGGGAGGTAGGAATGGGAAGAGGGGGAAGAAGGGTGATTTAATTTTTAAGGGTAATTCGATCGCCGACTTGGATCTGACCTAGGGTTTGGGGAATGATGTTGTAACCAAACATGAGACCTCCGGGTTGTTGGCGGAAGCTGGAGAGGGTTTTGAGGGGTTCGTGTTGGGGGTTGCGCTCTCCGGTAGTTTGATCGGTGGTGGTGACGATACAGCGCGAGCAGGGTTTGACCAGTTGTAGTTCTACTGGGCCGATGGTGAGGGTTTTCCAGTTATCTTCTATAAAAGGTTGGTTGGTTTCGATGACAATATTGGGGCGGAAGCGATTCATGGGAAACTGAGGGGGATTTTGAGGATAGGTTTCCCGGAGTCGGCGGTTGAGGTCTGCTAAGGATGCGGTATTGGTGAGGAGGATGGGATAGCCATCGGCAAAGCTGACAGTATCTTTGGGGCTGGTGGCATACTGAGGATGAACGGGACGGGGATGATGGGGAGACTGATGGACGAGACGACAGGGGCGATCGAGTTGGAGGACGGTTTGAAACCATTGGGCGGCAGGTTCTCCTTGATCGATGGCTAGGGTTTGGGTGTGCCAGACTTTAACGGGGTGTAGTTCTCCTTCTAAGGTGGGTTGAAGCAGGAAAGGGTCAAATTTTTCATGTTCTAGGGTTAGGGTCTCTGAGTCGATTTTTACCCGTATTTGCGCCATTTGCGGATAGTCTCGTTGGGTCATAAATTGACCTTGAGCATTGACGAGCATGAGTTGGCGATCGCCAGCTAACCCATTGGCAGCGACTGTCGCTTTTTGACAGGCGATCGCCCCACAAGATTTGATCGGGTAAATATACAACTGGGAAACTTGCATGATCTAGACCTTAACTTCCTCAAACCTTTTTATCCTCACTTACTTTACCGTAATTTGTAGAGCGGCTGGTGTTTTAGTGAGCATGGGTTCTAAAGCTTCGATTAAGGCTTTTTCCCAATCGGGTAAGTATTCTAAAGATAATCCTGGGAGAGCTGGGATAGGCAGAGCAAAGACGGCGAAACTGACTTTTAGAGATAACTGATGCAGAATTTTCACCATGGGTAACTGACGGTAATAACCCCAAGATTCCCGCAAATTGGTTTGAGTTTGGCCAATATGGAGTAAAATCCAGTTTTCACCATCCGGGCTTTCGGCAACTAAACCATATAAACCCGGTAATTGAGGAATATGTTGAGCTAGTTCTTCTGGATAATCTAAGAGATAATGAACCCAGCACTGTTGAATCCAGGTGGAGAAGGGTTGAGTCGGGGTTGAGTTCATTGTTGTTCCTAATCCGTTGGCAGGGTTTGATGTCGTTTCCCTATACGGATCGCTGATGATTAATCCGGAAGTGTGAGGGGCAGCGATAAAGTAAAGCCCTGGTGATGGCTACGAACTCTGAATTTCTGGGTTTAAGGCTTTTTGCCATCTACTGAAAACATCCATTTGCCCGATCCGGGAAAGACAAAGGCTAAACTGAAGCACTAGACAGCCCCAAAAAAATCCCTGGCTGGTCAATCGAGATGATAAACTATTCTATGGGAAAACTTGCGCCTTGTACTTATGTCATCCTGAATACAATCCGCGCCAGATCGCAATCCTGAGCAAGACCTCATCTTGATAGGTCAGTCGAGGTAGGGGTGGTAATCACTCAGACCCACAACTGTATGCTGGTTTAGGCTTGCTATCAGTCTCAGGTTAATGATGCCCACCTAACACTTGTGAACCATTTATTTTCAGTAGATCTTATGACTGCAATAGCCGAAAAGCTCAATTACGACATCAAAGACATTTCCTTAGCTCCTCTAGGCAAACAGCGCATCGAGTGGGCAGGACGGGAAATGCCAGTTCTCAAGCAAATTCGGGAACGGTTTGCTCAAGAAAAACCCTTAGACGGAATTCGGCTAGTTGCCTGCTGTCACGTTACTACAGAAACGGCGCACTTGGCGATCGCCCTTCAAGCAGCAGGTGCAGACGCAATTTTAATTGCAAGTAACCCCCTCTCTACCCAAGATGATGTAGCCGCTTGCTTAGTCAAAGATTATGGCATTCGGGTTTATGCCAAGAAAGGGGAAGACACCGAAACCTACAAACGCCATGTACAAGTCGCCCTAGATCACCATCCCCAAATTATCATCGATGATGGTAGTGATGTCGTCGCTGAATTGGTCAAGGAACGTCAAGAACAAGTTCCCGAAATTATCGGCACAACAGAAGAAACCACTACCGGTATTGTGCGCTTAAAAGCTATGTTCAAAGATGGGGTTCTCACCTTCCCCGCGATGAATGTCAATGATGCGGACACCAAGCACTTCTTCGATAATCGCTACGGAACCGGTCAATCTACCCTCGATGGTATCATTCGTGCTACCAATGTCCTGTTAGCCGGTAAAAATGTGGTTGTCGTCGGTTACGGCTGGTGCGGTAAAGGTGCAGCGCTGCGGGCACGGGGTCTCGGGGCAAATGTAATTGTTACTGAAGTAGACTCTGTACGTGGTATCGAAGCTATCATGGATGGGTTCCGGGTAATGCCTATGGCAGAAGCTGCTCCCCAAGCGGATCTGTTTATTACCGTAACCGGGAATAAGCATGTGATCCGCAAAGAGCATTTTGAAGTGATGAAAGACGGAGCCATGGTTTGTAACTCCGGTCACTTTGATATTGAAATTGACCTGAAAACCCTGGCTGAAATGGCTACAGAAGTTAAGGATGTGCGCCCCTTCACTCAACAATATGTTCTGTCGAGTGGTAAATCTGTGGTTGTTCTCGGTGAAGGTCGTTTAATTAACTTGGCTGCTGCTGAAGGACACCCCAGCGCGGTAATGGATATGAGTTTTGCTAACCAAGCCATGGCTTGTGAATATCTGGTGAAAAATCACGGTAAACTCGAACCGGGTATGCATTCGATTCCCCAGGAAATTGACCATGAAATTGCTCGCCTGAAGTTGCAAGCTATGGGTATCACTATTGATACTCTCACCGCAGAGCAAGTGGAATACATGAATAGCTGGACAGTCGGAACTTAAATCGTTAGGGGGACAGGGAGAGGGAGGATTTTGTTAAACCCCCCATTCCCCCATTCCCCCATTCCCCCATTCCCCTACCCTTTTCTCCATTTATGCCTAAACTTTCGGTAGAACTCAAACGTTATTTTTGGCAAGAAAACCGCTCTTCTGAGGTGACTTTAGCAGAAATGCTGGAACTGGCAGGAGAGCGTATTTTTGGTTTTTTGTTTGTTCTCTTGTCTTTTCCTTCTGCCTTACCCCTCCCCGCGCCAGGGTATTCTACTCCCTTTGGGATTGTGATGTTTTTACTGGCAGTGCAGCTGATTTGGGGTGCGAAGCAGCCTTGGTTTCCCAAACGAGTTTTGCAGACGAAAATCTCCCTCGATAAGGTTCAGGGGATTCTAGATGCGGGGATTCCCTGGCTTCAGAGGATTGAGGGGTTAACGAAACCTCGCTTAAGTGGGGTGTGTACGAGTTTACCGGGTCGAGTGCTGTTAGGGGTGGCGATCGCCCTGATGTCGATTTCAATGATGATTCCGATTCCGGGAACGAATACTTTACCAGCGATGGGAATTTGGGTGATTGGATTTGGCTTATCTGAGGATGATGGATTTATTAGTTTGGCGGGGTTAGGATTGTCTTTATTTGCGGGGACAGTTTCTGTCGGGATTATTTTTTTTGGTGTGAGTATTTTAAGTTGGCTGAAAGATCTGGTTTTTTAGACTGCCAAAAATGAATGATATCAAATCTGGTTAATTGGAAATCTGAACCAGCTTTATTATTGCCCGCGTCCTGGTTTACAGTCTGCAAAGCCTAATGCTTCACTATCGAGGAAACTGGCGATCGCGAAGCGAAACGGAGTTTTATCGCCATTTCCACGACTGCTTCGACTGGATACTCTATTTCAACTGCGCGAGCGACTAGAGCTTCACGAATGCGATCGGGCAATTGTCCTAAAATCACTTCTTTTGATTATCAACTTCTTGGATGCGTTGTTGAATCGCTTGTTCTGTAATTTTAATCGTTTCCGGTGTTAAAGGTGCAGGATACCAAGTCGCTTCCGAGTCAGGACTGCGACGACTTACTAAAGCCTCTAATGCCTCCATATCGTCACGATGCTCTAAAACATAGGATCTTAACTCTTTAATCGACATTTCATCAAATTTCGATTTCATTAATAAACCTCCACTCTCCATTGCCAGTGACTATAATTTCTAAAGTTTCACCTGCCAAGATATACACATATCCTTTTTGGGGGTTATATCGAAATAAATGAATATCCTGATATCCATTGTATCAGATCCTTCACCTGACATTCGCGAATTGCCACAGTTCTGAAGGGGCGATCGCCTGATAATTCTCCAATTCATTCATCGAGGTTTAACAGGCGATCGCAAAAATGGGGTGTTAACCGCCACGGTAACACCCCTAATCTCAGGGTTTTTTATCAGGGTTTAAACCGCTTCTGAAGTGGGCAGTTTACCAAAAATGCGGTCAGTAAGCTTAACGTACCATGCAGCCGCTTGTACTTGAATAATGTAAGCCATGGTAATAATCAGGGCAATTTCTGAGCCTTCTTTGCCAAAAACCGTCATGGCGATCGCCAGAGCAATGGAGAGGTTACGCATCACTGTACCATAGACCAGGGCGATCGCATCATTGCGATCGAAGAAAGCCCTACCGATTAAGGTACTCAACACAAAGTTAAAGCCGTAAATAATGACTAAGGGAACTAACAAAGACACTAATATAGCCGGATTAGCTAAAACCGTTTTAGCTTTTAGAGCCATCGCTACAAACACAATCCCCAAAACCCCCAAGGTAGAAAAGGCAGGAAATTTCTCTTTCAAGTTTTTCTGATATTTATCCATCCCCACTTGCCGAATCAACAACAATTGCGTCACCTGACCTAAAATCATCGGCAAAAAGACAATAAAAATAATTTGCTTAAAGGTCTCGCCTAGGGGAATCTCAATCACTGTACCCATCAGATACTTGGCATAAAAAGGCGTAGCAATAGAACCCGCAATTAAGCCAATCACGGTCATTTTAATTGCCGCATTGATATTCCCTTTAGCAAAGCCCGTCCAGGAAATCGTCATACCACTGGTAGGCAATAGGGAAGTCAGGAGTAATCCTAAGAAGATCAGAGGTTGATCGTTAAAGAATAGTTTTCCTACGCCAAAGGCAAAAAAAGGAATGATCGCAAAATTGATTAATTGAGTTACTATTTGAACCTTATAATCCCCTCCCGATAGCACTTTCTTCATCTGTAAATTGATCATCATGGGATAGACCATTAAGAAGGTGAGAGGAACAACCAAGGTCTTCAGCCATGAGGGATTCGTGACGATACCCAAGACAACCCCTAAAATCATAAAAATAGGGATTGACCAGGTTAAGTTTTTTTGTAACCAAGATAAGACTTTCCACATAATTGATTCAATCAAAATTAGAGTAATTCAACAAGAATTCTCCCCAATTACTCTCTGATGAATTGGGGAGAAGATGACCTAAATTGGAGGAAAAATTAGCATTAGAGAGCAACTCCCTTAATAACCTACTATGCGGTTAATGCTGGCGTTTTCAGATGGTCAATGACCGCTTGCATCTTCTGACTTGCGTCTGCTGCCATGGCTTGAACCTCTGGGTTTTCAACTGCTTTGAGCATCCCCAAGGGGTTTACCGCAGAAACTTCAACAGCTCCTTCCCCCCTCTCTTGCACCACAACATTGCAAGGAAAGAGGGTTCCTGCTTTGTCATCCGCTTGTAGGGCACGATAGGCAAGCTGGGGATGACATGCACCAAGAATGCGATAGGCATGAAAATCAATACCATGTTTGGCAAAGGAATTTTGCACATTGATTTCCGTTAAGATCCCAAATCCTTCCTGTTTTAGTGCATCGGTGACTTGGGCGATCGCCTCTTCCATCGTCGTATTTAAAACAATACTAAAGTGATAATTCATAGTCCTCAATCTTCTGTTTCACCGATCGGGGCAGTTCGCTCAGTTACCCCTGTTGTCTTAACAATACAACATAACTATTTAGTTGTCAAATTCTTCTTGTTCCCTAGTCTGTACAGTTTCTCGACCAAAGGCTTTAGTCGCTTTTAAGCTTGGACTCTTCAAGATCTTAGCCAACATAGGGGAGTAATTATTAGAAAAATTTGTCATTCTCATTAAATTACTGTATAGTTATATTAATAGAAAATTTTTCAGATTGAGATCGCCTCCCATGAGGAGACCGATCGGTACACAAGCACGCTTTGGAGAAAAAACAATGACAAACGTTGTAGTAATTGGGGCCGGTTTAGGCGGACTACCAGCAGTCCATGAATTACGCAGCCTACTGCCCAAGAGCGATCGCATCACCCTCATTAGCGATCACTCCCACTTCACCTTTATTCCTGGATTAATCCGAGTCGCTTTAGACATGGCCTCCCTCGACTCCCTACAAATCGATCTCGAACCCCACCTCAAACGCTTAGGAATTGACTGGGTGAACCACAAAGTCACCGGTCTCAACCCCCATACCCAAACCATTACCGTAGAAGGGGGAGAAACCGTCAATTATGATTATGTAGCGATCGCCACCGGAGCCTCCTTCGCCTTTGACGCAATCCCCGGACTCGGCCCCCATGGCGGCTACACCCAATCCGTTTGTACCTCCGACCACGCCATTCATGCACGGGAAGCCTGGTTAAAATACCTAGAAAACCCCGGCCCCCTCGTCGTCGGAGCAGCCCCCGGAGCAGGCTGTTTTGGCCCCGCCTACGAATTCCTGCTCATGGCAGACTGGGAATTACGCCGTCGAGGATTACGAGATCGAGTCACCCTCACCTATGTCACCCCAGAACCCTACATCGGCCACCTCGGTGTCAGCGATGTCAAAAACTCCCAAAAATACACCACCGAACTGCTCGAAGAACGGGGCATTCAAACCATCATCAATGCAGAAATTACCCACATCAGCCCAGACACCGTTACCCTCAAAACCGGCGAACAACTCCCCTTCAGCTACTCCATGATATTACCCGCCTTCCGGGGAGCCACATTCCTGCAAAACCTCCCAGAGATTGCCAACGCCAAAGGCTTCATTCCCGTCAACCCCACCTATCAGCATCGGGACTTTCCCTCCGTCTACGCTCTAGGCGTAGCCGTTGCTCTCGACCAACCCGATAAAACCGAAATTCCCATCGGCTTACCCAAAAGTGGAGCCATGACCGAAGCCATGGCCGTAGCTGTCGCCCATAATATTGCTGTCGCCAGTGGAGCCATTTCTGGCCCCTTCCAACGTCCCACCCTCGAATCAGTCTGTTTAGCCGAATTTGGAGACACAGGCATCGTCTATGTTGCCATTCCCGTACTCCCCGATCCCACTTTAGGAGAGCGTCAAAATTCCTATGCCCTCAAAGGCCGTTGGGTCGTTTGGGGTAAAGAAATGCTCGAATATTATTTCATGGTGAAAATGAGATGGGGTTTAGGAATGCCCTGGTTTGAACGGTTAGGACTGCGGATCTTATTCCAAGTGAACATTGCTAAACCCTATACTTACAGCCCAGTTGAACGGGAAAGATTCGGCTAACGATCCCCGATTGCTATAAACTGTGGAATTGGAGAACATCAATATATAGATGGAATAAATGGATATTGGTCAGAAGGTAAAAGTAAAGGGTTTAATCGATCGCATCCCTGCCAATCTGGTAGACAAAATCAAGCAGAATCCTGTAGGGACAATCACCGGCTATAAAATGGTCGATGGTTCGGGTGTCGGTTTTGTGGTTGAGTTTAACGGTCAATTTTCCACCTGGTTCTTTGAAGAAGAGCTAGTGGCGGTTTAAGACCCCTCAATCGATCATAAACAGTGACCATTGGCTTAACCCTTGGTCACTGAGAACCCATGAAAGCGCTAAACTGGGACAACAGCGTGATTATGAATGATTAACAACAGACATGGCTCTGATTCTGACATTTTTGGGTAAGGGTGGCACGGGTAAAACAACCCTAGCTATTGCCACGGCTAAACAAATGGCCAGCGCGGGAAAACGGGTGCTGTTAGCCCTATCTGAACCGCCTGCGGTGATTGGATTGATCTTGGGGCCAGTGGAGGGGACTCCTGGGGCCATTGAACCGAATCTGGAGGCCGTGAACCTCCGGAGCGCTGCCTTATTAGAGTGCAGTTGGGAAGAGGTGAAGAAGCTAGAAGCAAGATATTTACAGAAGCCGTTTTTTAAAGAAGTCTTTGGTCAAGAGTTGGGATTATTGCCGGGGATGGATGGGGCCCTGGCTTTGTATGCTCTGCGAGATTACGACCAGAGTGGAAAATATGATGTGATTGTTTATGATGGAGATGGCGATCGCGAAACCCTGCGAATGTTAGGAACGCCCGAAATTATGAGCTGGTATATCCGTCGTTTCCGGGATGTGATCGTGAACTCGGATGTCGGGCAAGCCCTATCGCCCTTTTTGGGGCCCATTAGTAGCGCTATTTTGAATGTAGACCTGTCTAAGGATAATTTTGCCGCACCCACCCAGGAAGCCAATTCAACCCTCGATGAAGGCAAGGCCGCAGTAAACGATCCCCATCGGGTCGCCGCCTATTTAGTAACCACAGGGGATAAAACAGCACTGGCTAAAGCCATGGATTTATGGGGCAGTGCCCAACAAGTCGGGGTCACTGTGGGGGGCGTGATTTTGAATAAATCAGTGCTTCAGGATACCCAAGCGGCAGAAACGGCCAATAGCTTTGAAGAATTGTACGATACCTTCGACCATGAGGCGATCGATGTCAGCACCGCCACTGCCCAGTTTGAGCCTTTGAAAATCAGTATTGTTCCGTTTGAAAAAAGTAAAAATTGGCAAATCCTACAAAACTCTCTACCCAACTTTACTGAAGCCACCCTTGCCCCGAAACCCATTACAATTGATGTGGCTCAGAAAACCGTGAGTTTATTTTTACCCGGATTTGATAAGAAACAAGTTAAACTCACCCAATATGGGCCAGAAATCACCATTGAAGCCGGTGACCAACGGCGCAATATCTTATTGCCTCCTGCCTTGAGTGGTCAACCCGTCAAGGGCGCTAAGTTCCAAGATCGGTATTTAAGGATTTCATTTTAGTGATTACTATGGGAAGTTTAGGAGAGTAGGATATTTGGATCTATGAGTAACGACGATACCGCAGCTAATCCCACTTCGTCCCGACGACGGCGACGGGGTAGCAGCGCCCAAACCCGACAAATGTTAGGCATGAAGGGCGCAGACACCAAAGAAACCAATATTTGGAAGATTCGCCTTCAGTTGATGAAACCCATTACTTGGATTCCTCTAATTTGGGGGGTTCTCTGTGGGGCAGTTTCTTCTGGAGGCTTTACCTGGAGTGTGGAAAATGTGTTGATGGCAGGCGCTTGTATGCTGCTGTCAGGGCCGTTGATGGTGGGGTATACCCAAACCCTGAATGATTATTACGATGCGGAAATTGATGCCATTAATGAACCCTATCGGCCCATTCCCTCTGGAGCCATTTCTACAGACCAGGTAGAAGCCCAGATTTGGATCTTATTATTGGCAGGGATAGCCTTGGCTTATGGCTTGGATGTTTGGGCGGGCCATGAGGTGAAGGTAATCACTATGATTGCTGTTTTTGGCAGCTATATTTCTTATATCTATTCGGCTCCACCCCTGAAACTCAAACAAAATGGTTGGCTCGGTAACTATGCCCTCGGTGCAAGTTATATCGCCTTTCCCTGGTGGGCGGGTCATGCTCTGTTTGGGCAAATGAATTGGACGATCGCCATTTTGACCCTATTTTACAGTCTTTCGGGATTGGGGATTGCGATCGTTAACGACTTTAAGAGTGTGGAAGGGGATACCAAACTGGGCTTAAAATCCCTCCCCGTCATGTTCGGCATCGGCACAGCAGCCTGGATTTGCGTATTGATGATTGATATCTTCCAAGCCGGAGTTGCTGCCTATCTCATTAGCATTCATGAAAATTTCTATGCCACCATTCTCCTCCTCTTTGTAATTCCCCAAATCACATTTCAAGATATGTATTTCCTGCGAAATCCCCTAGAAAATGATGTCAAATACCAAGCCAGTGCCCAACCCTTTCTCGTTCTGGGAATGCTGGTTACTGCCATGGCTTTAGGTCACGCAGGCATTTAAACCAACAACTTCATCGTAGGGTGGGCAGGAGAAATTGCACAATATCACTTATTCTCCTGCCGACTCTATTAACCACAACTGAAGTTACGTTAGGGAGCTTTTATCTGCACCTAAAGCAATAGAAAACCACTCATCTAAAGGCTTAGGAAGAATTAACCGACCTCGATTAACCAATCTTGAAATTTCGAGCAGACTAATGGTTGATACTCCAATCCCGTCCTTACGATTACTTTCAATATATTCTTTCTCAGAAGAACCAAGTTGAGGAGAGTCTTGATTCCACCACTGTATCAGTGCCTTTCTGCTATTCCCTAACGCTCCTGAATACCATGACTTTTGCCAATCACCCAATGGCGGCGGAAAAATCGGGCGAGGGAAGTTTCCTCTAGAGAGAGGTATATAGGGCGACCATGGGGGCAGGTGTGGGGGTTGCGGGTTCTTTGCCACTGGTCTAGGATATCTTGCATTTCGGGTATGCTCAGGGGTGTACCGTTGCGGATGGCGCTGCGGCAAGCGGTGGCAACTTGAGCGGTTTCTAGGTCTCCTCCGGCGGCAAGTTCCCGCAGAGCTTCGGCACAGTCGTCTCGTTGTTGGAGCAGTTGGGGAGCGTTGCGGATGGCGTAGAGTCCTTCGCCAAAGGGGTCTATGTCTAAACCGATACGGATGAGTTGTTCGACTTCTTTGGGGGTGAGGTGGTTGAGGATGATAGGGGGGTCGAGGGGGGCGAGTTGCCAGCGATCGCACAATTGTTCGTATAAAATTCGCTCATGGGCGATGTGTTGCTCGACTAACCAGAGTCCCCCTGGATGCTCGGCAACGATATAGGTTTGGCGAATTTGAGCCACTGCCTTGAGTTCTAAGGCTGTGGGGGCGTTGGTTTTGGGTGCGACTTGATAGGAACTGGACTTTTCTGAGGCTTTGAGCAGTTGCCCGACTCGCTCTTGGTGGACGGCTTGAGGTAAAGTAATATCACTGAGTTTTAGAGCATCATAAATAGCTTGCTGTCCCGCATCTTGCAAAGATTTCAGGGGATGGAGATAGATTTGAGATTTAGCGGGATGACGGTTCCAGTCGATGCGCTCTGGGGAGAGGTGTAAATGGAGAAAGCAGACGGGGTAGCGTTTGTTGGGGACGGTGCGACTCATGGCGGTGATCGCTATATTTTCCAGTTCTGGACATTGCACTAAACGCCCATTAACAGCAATTTTAACCCAATCAGGTTTACCGCGATGACAGCGATCGGGTAAGCCTAAGACTAATTCTAAGGTATCTAATTCTGGATTAAGTCCTTCCTGCTCTAGGGTAACTTCCTGAAAGCAGAGATCATTCACCTTTACATCCCGCAATAGTTGGGGCAAAATCGATTGGGCATTCTTTCCTGGACTGATGGTAAACCAGGGGCGACTCTCTTGGCTGACTTTCCAGGCAATGTTGGGATGACAGAGGGCAATATTTTGAATCAGGGTTTGAATAGCTCGCAGTTGTTGGGGAGGAGAGGGAAACCCTTGACGACGCAATGACCAAGTTTCAAACAAATGGGAAACTTCTACAATTGTACCCGGGGCGATCGCCACCGCATCAATGATCTCCGGTTCTCCCAAAGCATTATACTGTACTCGCCATCCTTCCCCGGCACTGCCCCGACTCCAGATTTCCAGTTGGGAAAGTTGGGCTAAACTATGGAGCGCTTCCCCGCGAAAGCCTAAACTGGTAATGCGATCTAAGTCAGCGATAGCATGAATTTTACTGGTAGTATGCGATCGCGCCGCTTGAATTAAATCTTCTCGATTCATTCCTTGACCATTATCGGCTACTCTGACGCGCCAATGTTGCGGCCAAATTTCGATTTCCAGGCGCGTCGCCCCCGCATCGAGGGCATTTTCCACTAATTCTCGAACCACGGCGGCGATCGAGTCAATCACCTCAGCCGCAGCGATCCGATGTACCACATCTGGCGGTAAAGATTGGATAGTAGAGACAGGAGAATCGATAATGGATCGGGGAATCTAAACACCTTCCCTATTTTCGCATATGGCGCTACGGGCTGGAATGGCGGGTAATATCAAGTCCGTTGAATTAATTACATTAAGCGAAGTTATCAATCACCTCATCCACAATTTCATCAATCATGGGTAGTTGACTCTGGATAATCGTTCCATCTCTGGTATGCTTGTGTTCGTCAAACCCTAATGCAGGTTTATGTTGTGCATTGTCATATCTAAAAATTAAGCTGGCATCTTCAGACTGATACTGATAAGCATAGCTGACTCGCCTCAAGCCATGTTTGCTGGCAGAGCTGGTGACATACTCCCGGATATAGAGTTGTGATTTATCGATCAGGGTGACTTTGATGTTTAAAACAGCTTGTCCACCCGCTCTGACTTCTGAATTAAACGAGATCGCCTCTACCAACCCATAATCTTCTAGCCTTTGCAGCGCTCCCCTAACCGAATCAATATATTCATTCACTGACATATTCTAAACTCTTGAGACTCTTGATTTTTTCCTCCAGTTCTAAAAAAAACTGATATTCTCCCATCCACTCGACATATTCTAAGTCTCCACTTTCCATATCTTCTGCTGCGAGTGTATCCTGGAACTGGCTCGATCCGGTTCCTCCCTTGTTAAGGGGGGTTAGGGGGGATCGCTGTTGATATTTCTCTTCAAAATAATCCAGCCGCTTTCTGGCAAGTTTTTGGCTGTTTTCTAACCTGCATAGTTCGGCGGCGATCGCCTTTTTAACCAGTTCCGTCACTTCCTCTGGTTTGTCAGTTTTGAAAATAATTTCTGCCATCTTGTCACCTCTTCGTGCTTTCCTCTGCAATGACTTATTGTAATTGATTCAACGGACTTGATATGAGGCGATCATTTAATTCATGTAGGGGCGGGTTTTACCCAAATCTAGGACACCCACCAATCAATATTGTAAACCCGCCCCATCCCCGGCGATCGGCGATCGCTAATTTCGGTATAAACAGCCAAAGAAACCGGGTTTCTCAGAACTTTCCTGGTGGGATGCAAAATTGGGCAAGAAACCCGGTTTCTAGTTCTTGGTGGGGTGAGGGCAGGTTTCGCTGCGCGACATGAATACAAAGGTTATGGATGGGTGGAAATGGTTGGTTAACCCGCCCCTACAGCTCGCCCCAGGCACTCAAAAACTCCACCTCTCCTTGCATATTTTCTGCTGATTGGGTCAAAACTAGCCTCACCAGACGGCGTATTTGTTCTCCAACCGAATAATTTTGTTGTCCTAAAATAATTCCTGCATGAGATTGTCCCCGTTCTATCCATTCGGTATGCAACCGATAGAAATCTCGGACATTAAAACTATAAATTACCCGTTGGTTCTCTAACGCCCATTGCAATTGTTCCTCATCGCTCCAGGCTAAAGTTCCTGCCTCCGCAGCCGTCAGAACATCCACATTACGAAGGCGCAACCCTTCCCTCAAGGCCGAATCCATACTATCCTCATCCAGATAAAGACGAATCACACTCATGCTTTTCTCTGTTGATAGTGCCGTTCAGCCAACTGAGTATAGGCATCTTGTTCTGCCTGCAAATCCCCATCCATCGCTTCCCGATTGGCATGATAATAAGTCAGAGCGGCATACACTTGAGTCAACGTTAAATGATCCAATCGCCGCGCAATTTCCTCCGCTCCATATCCTTGATTGTACAGAGCCGCCACGCGACGCACCGAGGTTCCCGTCCCCGCAATAATCGGCCGCCCAGAACGCAGTTTAGGATCGGTAGTAATCAGCGTATCGATATTAATTGAACTAACCAATGGTCTTTCCTCCTGATTTAAAACCCTAATTAGAAATTGTTCGAGTCCAAGATGTAGGACTCATGAATGCCAACGATCCAGCTAAATCTGCCCTCCACCCTGATTGGGAAAACCTTATGTGCTAGAGTCTAGAGAAGAGATGTTGATAACACCCTACCGATCAATTCAATTATCCCGTAGGGGCAGGTTTCACCCAGGTTTTGGACACCCAACCCTCAACCCTGTAAACCTGCCCCCCCACCGTCGTGGAGCTAGAAGGTGGGTTTCTTGGAGAAACCCGGCTTCTCGGAAACTGGGGTACGATCGCACTAATAATGGGTAATGGACACCACTTGTACATTAATTCCTAGGCATGATCTTATCCGATCGCCACATTCAAATCTGGTGGGCTGACTTAAACCGGTTTATCCCCCAATTGGCAAAGTTTAGATCCTTTCTGTCTGCCGATGAAGAGGAACGAGCGCAGCGTTTCCACTTTGACGAGCATCGGCGGTACTTTATTCTGGCGCGAGGTGTGTTACGCTGTTTACTATCCCAGTATTTACCATGCCATCCCTCCGAAATTCAGTTTACCTATTCTCAGCGCGGTAAACCCGCCTTAGCTCTACCCCAATCTGACTTAAATTTTAATGTCTCTCACTCGAAAAACTATGCCCTGTATGGCTTTACTCTCAATGCTCCCCTTGGCGTAGATATCGAAGCAATTCGCCCCCTGACCGACTTAGACTCTTTAGCCAAAAGGTTCTTTTTACCCTCAGAATATCAGCGCATTCAACAAACCCCCATTGCCCAACAACCCTATACCTTTTTTCGCTATTGGACGTACAAAGAAGCCTACTTAAAAGCCATGGGGGAAGGATTAGCGGGACTCGAACAAGCTGAAATTCAATTAACTGAAACCGGGGCGAAAACAAGCAATGCAGCTTGGTCATTATATGCGTTAACCCCTCCCCCCGGTACAGTAGCGGCGGTAGCTGTTGAGGGACAAAACTGGCAAGTTGTCCAATTCCCCCATTCTCTAGGAGAGGCTGCGATCGCCGTCACCTCTTCGTGAGATGCATTTCACACTCAATTTGTCAAGCCGTTGAAACAATAAGATAGATAACGTCGTCATCCTGTGGCCGTTGTCAACCCTGTCGGATGAAAGGAGGTTCAATCCATGATCCAAGGACAAGTTGTACTCATAACTGGAGCATCACGAGGCATTGGGCGAGCGATCGCTTTAGAGCTTGCTGCCCAAGGAGTGAAACGTTTACTCCTGGTTGCCCGCGATTCTCAACGCCTGCAACAGATGGTTGAAATACTCCAACAGCAGTATCCCCAAGTGGAATCTGTGCCCTTAGCCGTTGATATGACGGATGGTCAAGCCTTAGATGGGGCGATCGCCAGAGCTTGGCGGGACTATGGCCCCATTGACCTTTTGATCAATAACGCTGGAGTCGCCCACCAAGGGGACTTTCTAGCCATCAACCCCCGTAAAATCGAAGAAGAAATCAATGTCAATCTCCTGGGAACCTTCCGCATTACCCGCTTAATTGCTAAACGCATGGTTTCCCGTTCCCAGGGGACAATTGTCAACGTATCGAGTCTCATGGGTAAAGTCGCCGCTCCCACCTACGCCACTTACTCCGCCACCAAATTTGCCCTCGTCGGCTTTACCCAAGCTCTCCGCCAAGAACTCGCCCCCAAAGGTGTGCGCGTTGTTGCCCTGCTGCCATCCCTCACTGACACTGACATGGTGCGGGATACGGAAAAATTCCGTTGGGTAGCCACCGATAGCGCCGAAATGGTTGCCAAATCCTTAGTCGCGGGTTTACGCGATCGAGACGATGAAATTGTCGTCGGATGGCAAGGAAAAGTCGCCTCCCTCATGGGGCGCTTCTTCCCGCAAATGATGCAAAAGGTCGTTGCCTTAGCTGCTCCAGATCGCAAGATCTTACCGTTGCGATCGCCTGATGAGAGCGATCGAGCCGCTTAATCATCAGAATAGGGAGATAGGGACAGGCTGTTCCTATCTCTCTCCAATTAAAACCGCTTGCGAAACTCAAACTGAAGCCGACTATCTGTCCGGCGTTGTCCCGACTCTTCGCCTCCTAAATCAGTCGCTGCACGCAACACTAAATCGTCACTCAAACGGTAGCGGAACCGGAGGCGCACCGGATCGCTGGCTGTTAAAGTTTTACCCAAAGAAGCAGAAAACTGATTTGTAATATCTAAAGTTGCCTCTCCTGCTAAACCAATCGCCCCTCGGCGCGATCGATCTTCCACCGGATACAGTCGCAACTCGGTCAACCCTAGAGCCTCTCCTAAAGTCGTTTGCAGATTAGATAAAACCGTTGATCCAGCAATATTCACAAGCGCTAATGTTGTATTCCCACCACCCCCAATAGTATTCAAGAAGCCACCCCCAATCAGGGCAATAATTTCTGAACGACTGCGTACCGGAGAGCTGGTTAACTCCAAGTTATTCTCTAACTGAGATGCGGGCCCAGTTACCGTTGCTTGAATGCGTACCGTTTCTGTCTCATTATTATCCAAAGGTGGAGTATCATCAATTTCATTTTGTCCCCAGAATACAACATCCGGTTGCCGACTGCCTTTAACCTCAGAAATAGAGGCTTCTAGATGTAAATTCAGATCGGGATCTAAACCTTGATTGGGAATAAACCTTGCTCTATTCTCCTGTTCGCGATCTACACGGAACTGGGTAGAAATAATATTAATAAATCCCCGGTTAATATCGATCTCACCATCGGCACGGATATCATCGACTGGGCCATTAATCGTTAGGGTTCCTTCACCGCGAATATCAACAAAACCGGGTTGTAAAATGGCAATCCCATCGGTTAAATCAATATTAAAGCCATTAAAGACCGGAACCAATGGATTAGAAGAAGGAACCGCATCTGCTTGATCAGTTTTTTGTAGCTTCGTGGCTTCTGCGGGAAAGATCTTACCTTCAGTGAGGACAATATTGCCTTTAAGTACCGGTTCTAAGGCTGCTCCAGCAATTTCAATATTGCCATTTACGCCTCCATTGTAGATATCTTGGAAGTTAAAATCAATTTCTTCCAACTGAATTTTCAGGGGCAGTGCTGCCTCTTCTTCAGATAAAGGTAAGTCTGGATCGGCAAGGGGAATTAAGCCAGATACTTGCACTTTTCCTCGGCTAAAATCTCCAGTGAGGTTCTCTATATAGACCTTTTCACCGTTAAACTTAACTACACCATTGACATTACTCAAAGGTTCTGAAAGGGTTTGAGATTTTAGGGTGGCATCAGCAATGGTTACTTCTCCAACAGCCATGGGATTATCCACAGTTCCAGAAACTTTGATATTAACGTTTCCTGTACCTGCTACCCAATTAACTTGTTGACGAGTGAGAACATTTAAGATCCCCAAACCTTCATTTTCTAGGTTTAAATCTAACTGAATATCTTGGGAAGCGGGAGAGACTGAACCAAAGGGTAGGGGGCTAGGAATACTACCGGTTAGCGTTACGGGAGAATCTCCTGTTACTAAGAGCTTGCCACCAAATCGTAAGCGTCCATCAGATAGGGAAAAGTTACCGGTGGCTTCTTGAATCGGCTCTTCATTTAATGTACCCTCTGATAAGCCTAATTGGCCAATGACTTTAGGATTTTGTAGGCTTCCTCCTAAAAGAGTAGCTGTGGTATTAACTTTCCCAGTTAAATCGACGGGTAAATCGGGGATAAATTGCTGAATTAGGTCTACGGGAACATTTTCAACTTTGAGCTGACCGGATTGCTGTTCGCCTCCTACTTGTCCGGAAAAGGTGATTAATCCTTCGCTGGACTCAATGCGAACGGGGAGTAAGGTGAGAACATTATCTTTGAGATTTCCTTTAACAATAATGGGGTTAAAACTATATTTACCCCAGACCCAGTTTTCACCTAGTAAATCGATGTTGGCTGAGAGTCCTTGTTTGAGAGAACCGGAGACTTTAATATTGCCATCAAATGCCCCTTGCAATTGGGCGAGAGCAGGGATAGGGAAGCGATCGCGCTCTTGTTGTCGTAAATCCTGTAATTTCAGGATTTCGGAGAAGCGACGCAACTGCTCTTCTAGGGTTCTCTCACTTTCATCAAAGGTCAAAGTGCCTAAATTTGCGGCTGTTCCTGTGGCAGGTGCAAAGCCTTGGGCAATATCTTCTAGGTCAAAAATCTGCAAGACTTGCAGGACATCTTGTACGCTTCCTTGGGCAATTTTAATATCGGCTTCAAATTGGGGATCGCTTAGATCGGTGAGATTTACGGCTCCTTGCAGATTATATTCACTCTCACCAATTTTTAGCTGAGTATCGGTTAATTGTCCTTGACCTCCAGCATAGTTTAATTTAGCGGTGAGTAACTCGCCCTTAACTGTGCCAATAGAGGGTTTATCGATTTGAATTTCTCCTTGGGCAATAATAGCCATGGGATTGAAGATTTTGGGAAAACTGAGGTTAAAGTTACCCGAAGCTTTACCGGAAATTGGCCCTAAAGGATTGGCTGTAGGAATCAGATTGACCAAATCTAGGGGAAACTGGGCGATATCGACCTTGAAGTTGGTTAAATCTGAGCCTTCAGAAGCTGGGGTTCGTTGTCCGGTGGCGATCGCCTCCCCGATCTTAAAGGTAAAGGATTCGGGTATAAATGTAGGCCCGATCGCCAGGGAAATTTCGTCTGATTCTCCTTTGAGGGCGATCGTTGCTCCCTGACTCGGTGTAAACTGGATCGGCCCCTCAATCACCGGATCGAAGGCAATTTGATTGACGACCATATTCCGCAAGCGCATTTTACCTTCTAGATTCGGCTGTAAGCCTGTGCCTGCAATTCTGCCCGCAAAATCGACTCGGCCTTGCACCGCCACAGTATCCGGCAGGGTAAAGGGCAGGGTAGCTAAATTGAAATCCGCAACTTCGGCATTGAAATTATACCGAGAAGCCATTAAATTCTGGAAATTGGGGACAATTTGACCCACGACTTGCAGACCAGACGCTCTGGGGGCCAAAGTTGTAGGGGCGGGTTCACCGATATTTTCGCCTCCCAACGGAGATCTGGGTAAACCCGCCCCTACGGGTGGCTGGGAAGAAGAGGAAGGTACAACCACCGAACCTGCCCCAGCAACAATATCCAAAGAGCGGCCATTCCAGATCATTTGAGACCTAAACGGCCCTTGCTCTAAGATGGGTAACTTGGAGAGGAAAACCTCAGCTTTTGCTTGTATAGCAGTGGGATCGAAATTATCCAACCGTCCACCCGCTACCATTTGCCCTGCCCCCGTCAGCCGTTGAAACTCAGGAGGTAACGCTAAACCCAATTGGTCTAACTGTACCTGTTCGGCATTCATTCTGGCTTGCCATTGTCCTTGCTGGGCGATCGCCTCTACATTAAGGACACTATCCCCCACATTCACCAAGCCTTGGCCTTGGGCAAAAATGCTATTGGGCGAAACATTATCTAATCGACCTTGGGCATTCACCACCCCACTAAAGGGTAAAGGTTGCATACCTGCTGGGACTTGGGGCGATAACTGGTCAACCTGAACCTGATTGGCTCGGAGGGAGGCTTTCCATTCCCCATTGAGGGCTTGTGCGATGACATTGACTCGACCACCCGCAAGATCTAAATCGGCTTTTGCTTCGGCGATCAGTACATCGGGTGAAAAATTATTTACCGGCCCTTTTAAGTTCACCGTTGCAGTTAGGGGGGTTTGCAGAATCGTTTGTTCCTTAGCGGCTAACTGTAACTGGGGAGACAAGCGCGAGGCTTGCACTTGGTTAATGTCTAGGGCGGCTTCCCATTGTCCACCTTCTAATCTACCTCCGCCTCTAATGATACCTCCAGCTAAATTCAGAGTCCCTTGCAATCGTGCTTGAAATGCAGAAAGATTCAAGTTGTCGGCTGGGCCAGCCATTTCCACGACTCCGGTAAAGGGTGCAGCTTCAGCAAAGGGCAGTTGAAATTGCTGGGGGGGTACAAATTGTTCTAATTCAGTGCGAAATTGCCCCAATTGCACATTATTCGCTTGCACTAAGCTGGCAATTTGGTTATTCTGCAAACGTCCAGAAACATTGATTTGTCCTCCGGCTACATCTAACTGCCCTTCGGCGATCGCCTGGACTCGATCGAAACTATAGTTTTCTAAAGGGACAATCATTCGCCCACCTCCGCTAAAGGGAGCTGCGAGTTGTGGCGGAACCAAGGGAGAAAGGCTTGCCAGTTGGATGTTTTGGGCCCTAATTTCGGTTTGCAGTTCTAAGGGGATTTTCGGTGTAGGGGCGGGTTCGCCCAATTTTTGGTTTTCTGTAGGGGCGGGTTCACCCGTCATTTCGTCTTCCAAGCCAGATGTTGCTGAACCCGCCCTTACACCCGCCCCTACGGTCTGGGTTCCGGTATTGAAACCGACTAAACGGGCTGCGGCTTGCACTTGGCCGCCAGCGAGATCGGTTTGGGCGATCGCCTGTAAATCATTGAGGGGCCCCATGACGCGCATTTTAGGCGACACTGTACCCAGAGTAATATTACTCGGCACTTGGTAGAGTTGGGCGATCGCATCTATGGGGACATTTTGCCCTTGAGCTTCAAAGACTAAAAAGGGTTGTGCTGTGGCTGGATCAGCCTTTTCTGGGGGTGCAGCTCCCGGTAATTCCGGCCCCATCATCTCTTTCGGTTCACCCACGGGTAATTGCAACTCTCCCTGTCCCAGAATTTCACCCCCCAGGGTAGGAAGCAATTTCAAGCCTTGAACGGCGATCGTAGAATTGGCATAAGCAAATTGGGTGCTAATTTTCGCAAATTCCAGGCGATCGATTTGCGTCGGTTGTGTCGTTTCTAACAATCCCACCAGCAACAGTTGCTCAAACGGCCCTTGCAACTTCGCCTTAACTTGGAATTCTCCGGTTGCTTGTACCGGCAATTGAGTCTTGATTGTTTTCTCTAAGGTTTCAAACGTTACCGGCGCTAAAGAAGCCACTACCTCAATTCCTTGTTGCAGATGAATTCCCCCTTCGAGGGTGATAGGAATAGTATCTGCATAGAGAATCGATCCCTCTTCTACTAACACCAGTTGATCTTGGAATTGCAGAGTAGCTTTCCCTTGGGAAAGATATAGGGGAACTTGAGTAATATCAAATTGACGAGTTTCTGTGCTTTCTGTCGGCGGTTGTGGCGGTTTCTTCTCTTCTGGCTGAGGCTCTGGTAAAGTATACTCTCCAGCCATCTCGCTCACCAATAGCGTTCCATTGAGCAAAGATGCTTTAATATCTTGTAGATTAATCCGTCCGTTGAGATTCCCATTTACTTTACCCCCCCTTAACGCCACCTCTGGGGGTAAATTGGGCACTAAGTTAGTCAGGGGAATCAGGTCTAAATTTTGCGATCGCACCTGTACTCTCACCTGTTGTTCCCGGTTCAAAAATTCTCCCTTTGCTTGCACCTCTCCTGAACTCCGATCTTGAGCCACCGTAGCATCAAAGCGAATCCGATTATACTCATCAAAAAACTCGGCACTGGCACGAATGGGGTTAAAGGTAACGCTATGTTGAACACTTGCCCCTTCTCCTTTCCAGGGAACCAAGACCACCGTAGCATCTTGCACCCCAGCCTTAATCACATTAATCTTAAATTGCCCCTCTTTTGGCTCTTCCTGGGTAATCTCCAGATTCAGCCATTGACTTTCTTTATCCTGCTCTAAATAAACTTGGGGATTAATTAAGGTCAGATCCAGATTAATCTCATTGTCAATCACATCAATGGGATTAAACTTAACCTCTACTGCTTCTACCGTAGCACGATCGCGATCGGTTGCCGTTGCAGGCAGTCCAGAACGGCCAAAGCGGATACTATTAAACGAAACCCTCTCTACCGGGCCAATTTCCAGAGGACGGTTGAGGGTTTTAGTCAAAGCTTGAGCCACCATAGGGCCAAGTCCCCGATTCACCCAATACCAGCCATAGCCTGCTCCAGCCACCAGCAAGAGCGCCACACTTCCTAAGCCAAACCCAATCCAGCGTCCCCATTTTCTAGGCTCTTCTTCGTCTTCCCATTGCTCATCTTGATCTTCAGTATCCATGGCTTCTAGATCAGATTCTGGCAGTTGATTGGGATCGTTATTGCTCGTCATATCCTCACACCGTTCTGAATACTCACACCTTGTCTTGATGATGCCATAGTTGTTCAGGGAATAGGCAATAGGAGATCTTTGTGTTCCCCGATTCCCCGATTCCCCTATCCCCCGATTCCCTAACTGCTATAAGATAAGGGAAAATATCGAATTTGGGAGCGTTCACTTTTAGTAGCTTATGCGAGTTTATGTCCTGTTGTTTAATGTCGGTACGGAAAATGAGGGGATTCACACCATTAGGGTTCCCCACCCCGATCCCAGACAAGTACGAAATAAGGTTTTAATCTTTGAAGTGGAGGATGATGCCACTCGATTTGCGTTGCAGTTGGAGGCTCAGGATTTTCCGGCTCCTACGGTAGAGGCGATTGATGAGGAGGAGATTAAGGCCTTTTGTGCAGAGGCGGATTTAGATTTCGAGTGGGTGAGCGAGGGTAAGCTGGTGATTCCGCCAGATAGTAATGTGGATTCTTTGGATTGGAGTGAGGAGGAGTCTGATGTACCGAGTGCCCAGGAGTCGGACTCGGATATGAGTTCTGAGGAACTTGAACGCATTCGCAAAAGTTTGGAAGGATTGTTATAAGGGTATGGAAAATCGCGGTCATCTGTTAACGGAGCAAATTAATCCTCAAAGTTTGACGTTAGACGAACTGGGGACGCTGGAGTTGGTGGAGTTGTTTAATCGGGAGGATGCCCAAACGGTGGCTGCTTGTTCCGAGGCGAAGGTGCAGTTGGCGGAAGCGATTGATCGCACGGCGTTAGCGCTTCGGAATGGGGGACGGTTGTTTTATGTGGGGGCAGGAACGAGCGGCCGCTTAGGGGTGCTGGATGCGGCGGAATGTCCGCCTACGTTCTGTTCTGACCCAGAGATGGTACAGGGGATTTTGGCAGGGGGTGAGGGGGCGCTGGTACGCAGTTCTGAGGGCTTAGAGGATAGGTTTGAGGATGGGATGCAGGTGATTGAGCAGTATCAGATCGGCTCGAAGGATGTGGTGGTGGGGATTACGGCTGGAGGGACAACGCCTTATGTTCAGGGGGCGTTGCAGGGGGCTAAAGAGCGGGGGGCAACGACGATTTTTATGGCTTGTGTGCCGGTGGAGCAGGTTTCGGTGGCGGTGGATGTGGATATTCGCTTGTTGGTGGGGCCGGAGGTTTTGGCGGGTTCAACGCGCCTGAAGGCGGGAACGGCTACGAAGATGGCGCTGAATATTTTGTCTACTGGGGTGATGGTGAGGTTGGGTAAGGTGTATGGTAACCGGATGGTGGATGTGGCGGTGACGAATAGGAAGTTACGCGATCGCGCTTTACGCATTTTAGAGGATTTAACAGATTTGGGGCGATCGCAATGCGAGCAACTTTTAGATGAGAGCGGACAACGGGTGAAGGTGGCTTTACTGATGGCTTGGACAAGTGTGGATGCTGAAATGGCTCAAGAGTATCTGGATCGAAACCAAGGAAATCTGCGATCGGCTTTGGCAACATTTTCTACCCGCGAGTAGGGTTCAAGTTTAGCCTAGAAAAAGACTTAATATTGATTCCATTAATTGCAATCCACTGTAAGAAAAACATCAAACTCTGTTTCCGCAAGGGAAAGGAGCTGACCATTTTTGATTCCAGACCATCCCATCTGAGGGACAGTGACGATCTCGTGACTCACAAACTCTCGCGCCAGTTTACGATCGATACATTCGTCTAACAGAATTCTCATCTTAGGCAACCTGACCAAAAATGTGTTTTCCCGCTTCTTCAAGAACCTGAATCACTTGCTCTTTAGTCACTGTGGGAAATCCATCTAAAAAGTCATTAATGGATTCACCCGCTTTGAGATAATCCCAAAGCGTTTGCACCGGAACCCTAGTGCCTGCAAACACTGGCGTTCCACTCATGATATCAGGGGATATAGTAATCAGTGAGCTATCTTTAAGCATTAGTCTGGCATCTCCCATAGTCTAAACTCTGTTATTTTATCAATGTATACCTGAGAATCTTGACATTAAAGATTATTTTGTGCCATAATCCAGGTCAAGAATATCCATAAGTGTTCGTCTCATGGATACTACCTCCGATTCTCAGGTTAGTGCAAGTCCAGGATTCTGGCCTAGCATGGATCTGAATCAGGAATGAGTCCTTCAGATAACTGGTAGTTCAGCAGACTGGATCTGCACTGGTTTGAGGGTTGAAGGTAGTAAGTTTGAGACGTTTACTAAGGTGTCATAGAAAAACTGTCGCTTATTTACTTAAGCGCGTCTTTTTGTTGCACGCGATATTCCAATTGTAGTTATTGGAATAATCAACTATGAATTCCAAACAAAAACACAATAAAATTGCCAAACTTACTGAACTGTTTGGCAACGAGTGTTATTGGTGTGGACGCATTTTATCCCCCCAAGAAATCACCCTCGATCACCTTATTCCTAGAAGTAAAGGAGGTTCTAACTCTTCAGAAAATCTGCGTATTTCCTGTTTTTCCTGCAATAATAAACGAGGAAACAGCCTTTTTCCTCCCTCATCTTTTAGGAAAAAAGTGAAGTAGTCTTGTTGTAGGGGCAGGTTTGAAACCTGCCCCTACAAATTGAATTGAATATACAGTATAATAAAGGATGGCAATAAATCATCAAAAAATCATATCTATGACCTTTGATATAGACCATCAAGAGATGAATTCAAAACAAAAAAAAAAGCAAAAATCACGAGAAGAATATGGTAGTCACTTCCACAAACTGTTGATGTTTAAGGATGAAAAACTTCTCCATCGTGCCTTAACCCATCGTTCTTATGTGAATGAAAATCCTGGAACCATAGGACACAATGAACGTTTAGAATTTCTCGGTGATGCGATTTTGACCTTTATCAGTGGTCAATATCTCTATCAGCGCTATCCGGAAATGGGAGAAGATGAAATGACTAGACGGCGCTCTGCTTTAGTGGATCAAAAACAATTGGCTAGATTTGCAGTTGAAGTGGGTATAGATTTAAGAATGCGTCTAAGTCAAGGGTTAATCAAAGAAGGGGGATATCAAAATCAGAATTTACTCAGTAGTACCTTTGAAGCTATTGTTGGGGCTTACTATTTAGATTGCGATCAAAATATGGAAAAAGTTCGTCCTGTAATAGAAGAACTGTTTGATTCCGTGCCTCAAGAGCAAATGATTGCTCGTTCCAACATTGACTCAAAAAATCGATTACAGGAATTACTCCAATCGAGAGGAGCTAAAAATCCTCCCAAATATGTGACTGAAAAAATCGGAGGTCTGGATCATGCTCCAGAATTTATGTCTACAGTTTTTATTAGTGACGAAGAATGGGTTACAGGAAAAGGAAGGAGTAAAAAAGATGCAGAGAAGGAAGCGGCGACTTATGCTCTAAGTAAGTTGAAGGAAAAGGGAATTATCTAATCAAATTTTTATCTCAGGCAACCTGAAAAACGAGTTTAAGGTTGCCCTCATCCCCCAGCCCCTTCTCCCACGGGAGAAGGGGAGAAAAGTCCCTCTCCCGTGGGAGAGGGATTTAGGGAGAGGGCATTGAGGGTGAGGGCTATAAGGCTTATAATTTTCACTACCATCTATTTTAAGGCTCATGATTACTCAAACTTCAGAACAACAAGGAATGATTATTCGCACAGAGCGTGGATTAACCCTTAAAGGCAGCCGCATTACACTGTATGATATTTTGGATTTTCTAAAGCTAGAGTATCCACCGAAATTAATCCGCGATAAGTTTAACCTGAGTCAGGAACAAATCGATGGTGCTTTATCTTATCTGGAATGTTATCGCGATGAAGTCGAAGCCGAGTATCAGGAAGTGCTGAAAACTAGAGAAGAAATTCGTCAATACTGGGAAGAGAGAAATCGAGAGTATTTTGCGCGAATATCTGCCCATTCTCGCGCACCTGGTAAGGAACATTTATGGAAAAAACTTGAGGAGCAAAAAGCCAAACATTAATCTAAAAAATAATGAAATTTTTGGTCGATTACAATTTGGATGGCTATGCTGTGATTTTCCTGGGAGTTTTGACCAAACAGGGTTGGCTCGATTTGCTCGCTATCGATTTCGTGACGCTTAAAGAAGTGGGCTTATTTATGGATACCAGCGATCGTCAAATATGGAATTATGCCCAAGCGAATGAAATGATTATCCTTACAGCAAATCGCAATATGAAAGGAACAGATTCCTTAGAGCAGGTTATGCGTGAAGACAATACCAGTACATCATTACCTGTAGTGACCATTGGGGATCTAGAACGCCTTGATGAATTTTCCTATCGAGAGCAGTGTATCGATCGTCTGCTTGAAATCGTTCTGGATATTGAAAACTATAGGGGAGTAGGTCGCCTGTTTATTCCCTAAATCATTAAAACATCACCATGACCATCACTCATCATACGATTTGGAATAGCTTCTCCCAACTTCTAGATGAAATTGAACCGTGCAGAATTGCTAAACAGCATCTAGAATCCTGTAACTATAATATCCAAGGTTATTGGGATAGTGAAAATCGATTTTACGAGCAGGTGAAATTGCTTGAATCACCAACAATTACTCTGGTGAATAGTGCTATTGGTATTAACCAAGTCAACGAGAAGGCTTGTCCGTGGATTAAGCTAGAATTTCTACTGACCCCATATAATAATTCAGAAGATGAAGAAATTGGCGAACTGATTCTTGTTTTAGATGCTCGGTTGAATATTATCGATGAAAATTGGTGTCTCGATCTCGATTCTCCTGTTGTTGCTATTTCTGAGAATGCTGAGTGCGATCGCCAAATAGAACCGATCCTGTTAACATAATGTTAAAAGCCCCCTCCACTGGTATAATTACCTTCAGCTATGCCTTGGCTTTCTGGGCCAAGGTATGGCATTCTGTTTCACCTGCAATTCCTCTATGATGTCTGCCATATCCAACAATTCCCTCACATTCTTGATCTTACTGGTTGCCCTGGGCATCTTGTTTTGGGGATTTCAACGCGCTCGGCCCTATGGTAAGTTAGGAATCCTGGCTTGGTTGCAGTCCGTGGTGCTGATGGTTCCCTGGTTATTGTTTTTTGGGCTGTTTTCTCTGGGAATTTATCTCAACCTGGCGGGAATTTTGTTTTTACTACTAGGCTCAACGGGGATTTATATTTTCTTGGGTAGGCAGTTGCGAGTATCGGGACAAGATGAGCTGTTGCGTCAACAGGTGGCTGAACGGTTGAAACAACGGGAAGAACAAGACCAAGCGTTTGCTGCTCAGATGGGGGAAACGCCTTCATTCGTTGCTTCAGAGCCGATGGGTATCCCCGCAGAGGAGTTGAACAAGATTAAGGAAATTTTTGGCATCGATACTTATTTTTTGACGGAAACCTTGCCGTATCAGGAAGGGGCGATTTTTAAGGGCAATTTACGGGGTGACCCGGATAAGTCCTATGAGAAGCTTTCGGAGCGGTTAAAGGAGCGCGTGGGCGATCGCTATCGGTTATTCTTGGTGATGGGGCCGGATAATAAGCCTGTGGCGATCGCACTCCCCCAAAGCCAAGACCCTAAACCCCTCAACCTGGGACAAAAGGCTTTAGCGGCAGGTTTAGGCCTTGCCACCCTTGCCACCAGTTTAGAAGCGGGGGGCATTTTTCAAGGCTTTGACTGGTTCAGCGAATGGTCAAGATGGCCGGAAGCAATGCCGATCGCCATTGGTCTGTGGGTGATATTATTAGCCCATGAGTTGGGCCATTGGTGGATGGCGCAAAAATACCAAATTCGCCTCAGTTTTCCCTTTTTCCTCCCCACTTGGCAAGTGGGATCATTTGGCGCTATTACCCGCTTTGAGTCCATTTTACCCAACCGTAGCGTCCTGTTTGATATTGCCTTTGCCGGGCCAGCAGCAGGGGGTTTATTATCCCTATTTCTGTTAATTTTGGGTTTATCCTTATCCCATCCCGGCAGTCTCTTTCAAATTCCTTCCCAATTTTTCCAAGGCTCAGTTTTAGTGGGAACCTTAGCACGGGCAGTTTTAGGGGATGTGTTGCAAAATTCCCTGGTAGATGTGCATCCCTTAACCCTGATGGGATGGCTAGGTTTAGTTCTCAGTGCCATTAACCTCATGCCTGCGGGACAATTGGATGGGGGGCGCATGGTACAAGCGATTTACGGACGCAAAATAGCGGGAATTACTACAGTCGCGACCCTAATTGTGTTAGGATTTGCATCATTTGTGACTCCCTTAGCCTTGTATTGGGCGATCGTCATTTTAGTCCTGCAACGGGATCTAGAGCGACCCAGTTCCAATGAAATTACAGAACCCAATGATGCTCGCGCAGCTTTAGCTCTGTTAGCCCTATTTTTAATGATTGCCACCCTCATGCCTTTAACTCCTAGTTTAGCCGGGCGCTTGGGAATTGGGTGATGGAGATGGGGGGATTTAATCATAGGATTAAAAGTTGATTATGCTAAAAACACTGAAACGGCTTGATTGACTATGCAAATTCGGGACTACTTCAATTTTCTTGCCCCTGATGATATCCGCATCAAGGGCAGTCGCATCGGTATCGAAAGCGTTCTTTACGAGTATATTTACCGCGCCAAAACTGCCGAAGAAATTGCCAAACAATTTGAAACGATTACCCTAGAAGAGGTTTATGCCACCATTCTTTACTATCTTCACCAGAAAGAAGAAGTAAGTGCTTATTTGGCTGATTGGTTAGAGTTTTGTCGTCAACAACGAGAAGAACAACAACAAAATCCTTCTCCTGCAAGACAGAGATTCCGCCAATCGAAAGCAGAAGCAGAAATTCAGAAAAAGTCTTCTGAATCGCTGAAGGCTCTACCATGATTCAATATTTGTTAGATGAACATATTGCTTCGCTTTACCGGGTACAACTGATGCGTCAAGCTCCCTATCTGGTTGTGAGAATGATCGGCGATCCAGATGCTCCTCCTAAAGGAACTCTCGATCCTGAGATTTTAATCTGATGCGAGATCTATAATTTTATCTTGGTGACCAACAATCGGAAATCGATGCCCAAACACTTAGCCGATCATCTGGCAGAAGGACACCACATACCAGGCATTTTTGTGATCGATCCATCTAAGAATATTGGGGGAACACTCACCGAGTTAATTATGATTGCAGGAGCTTCCTTTTCTGGAGAATACCAAGACCGAATTGAATACTTGCCGTTGAGTGAATGATAAGACCGAGTGAGGAATAAACCTAACTTCTAACTAACCTAACTGATGAAAAGTCTACTAATCGCAGGAACAGATACGGATACGGGCAAAAGTGTGTTAACGACAGCCCTGATCGCCTATTGGCAAACCTATTATCCAGAGCGCTCTTTTGGGGTGATGAAACCGATTCAATCTGGGGTGGGAGATCTGGAACTTTACCTGGATTTATTCACCCTCGATCAGTCTCCAGAATCGATTACTCCCCTCTATCTGCAAACCCCTGTAGCCCCTCCGATCGCCGCAGAAGTGGAGAATAGAATCATTGACCTTGCCCCTATATGGCAGGCGTTTACCAGGCTTCAGGAGAGCAAAGAGTGGGCGATCGTGGAAGGTTTGGGGGGTCTGGGTTCCCCGATTACCCATGAGTTGGTGATCGCCGACTTAGCTAGGGACTGGAAACTACCGACGGTGTTGGTGGTTCCGGTAAAATTGGGGGCGATCGCCCAAACCGTCGCTAATGTAGCTCTCGCTCGTCAATATCGCGTCCCCCTGATCGGACTGGTACTCAACTGCACCCATCCCTGCACCCCCACCGAACAGGAACACTGGGCCCCCATTCACCTGATTGAATCCCTAACGCAAATGCCAATTTTGGGCACGATTCCCTATTTAGAAAATCCCAGAGATCTGAAACAACTTACCCAAGCAGCAGCCAATCTTGACCTAGAGCGACTTTTTAATCCTTTAAAAATTACAGGGTCTATAGCCCCTTTATGAGGGGTCTTGTTCGGTTAATAATTGCTCGACAAAGCGATACAAAACAGAGGGATGTTCGCTCTCTAAAACCTGTTGTTTTAGCACTCTTAATCCTTTCGCCAAGGGTTCCGCTTGATGCTGATAATTGGTATTTGCGCTCAGTAAATCTGCAAAAACCTGTTGTTCAATCTCTTCTCGTTTGGGGGGTTCTCCCCCTTTGGGAAAGGGACTTTCATATTCAGTTCCAGTTACGTCATATTTGAGTAAAAAAATCAGGGACTGACTGGTTTCATGTAATTTTTGCCGTAGTTTGCGGACATTGATATCTAAGCGATTAAATCCTAATTGTCCCTCAATTCGCAGTTCAACGATCGCCCCCTTCATCTTGTCTATTTCCTTACTCACCTTCTCCACTGCCGCTTCTTCAACTTCCGCTTGGGTTTGTTGCTTATTCACCGTCAGCTTAAGTCGCACAATCGGCCGCTGATAATAGTCTCGCTTTAATTCCGCCTGTATTTTACCCTCTTCAAGAGAAACTAAATATACCCCTCTCGGATTTTGATCTTGCCCTTCAGCAATACTATTGGCTTCCGTAGAGCCAGGATTAAAAATCCATCCTTCGGCCGTATACTGTTTATGAATATGGCCCAAGGCTAGATAATCAATTCCTGCATCCTTGAGCGGTTTTAACTCCTCATATTTGAGTGCCCCCGAATAGCGAGCAATCTGCCCTTCTAAACCATGGTGAAATAACATGATCTGATAAGTGGGGGGAGTGGGCAAATTTTGAATCGATTCTGCCAACTGAGCGATCGCTTTCGGAGCAGAAGCGCCATACCAGCGAGATCCAATCACTCTCACATCACAAGGCAGATCGATATAACCTCCGCAGCGAGTTTCTGGACTCCACCGATCGTAGCCTTGCTCGGCATTGGGTTCAAGCAAAATTAGCAACCCACTATCAGCAAGATAGCGCAACCAACTGGTTCTGGTTCCATAGGGGAGATTATCATGATTGCCTTCGATCGCCAACACCGGAATCTTTGCGCTAGAGAGCAATTCTAAACCAATCTGGGCCTGGTTCAGAGTTGCTGGTAAAATCTGGCGATGCTCGAATAAGTCTCCAGCAATGATCACAAAATCGACCTTTTCGGCGATCGCGTATTTCTCCAGAGCATCCTGAAAGGCAAAAAAGAAATCCTTCGTCCGCTCTGCATTCTCGTAGCGATCGAATCCCAAGTGAACATCGGACAGGTGTAAAAATCGAGCCATACTTAAGGGTAAGAACTAAAAGCAGCCTCTGCAAGATTCGACAAGCATTGATGCTTGATCAGAGATGATGAATAATAGATAGCATTGAATACCACAATTAAAAAACAATGAAAATTTTAATGCTTTCTGTCACCTTTCCTTATCCTCCCACAGAAGGGAGAACACAGATGAGAACTTTTTATTTACTCCAATATTTAAGTCGAGATCATTCTATCACCCTGGTTACTCAACCTACCCAAGCGGTCAGTGATACAGATCTTGAATCCTTACGGGAGTATGTCCATGAGTTAGTCGTTTTTCCCCATTCCCCAGAACCCCCTTCTGGAAAGTTATCCACATTCAAACGCTTCCAAGACTTCTTTCAACAGGGAACACCGGCTAATGTGAAAGCCATTTTTTCTGAACCGATGCAAGAGTGGATCGATGGAGCTGTTGCGGCGGGAGCCTTTGATGTCATCACCTGTGAGCATCGAGTCAATGAAATTTATGTGCGTCCAGAGTGGCAAAACCATTATGGAACAGTTGCAAATATCCATAACTCCGTGTATCGCACTCATAAAAATCAGTTAGAAACCAAAACTTCGCCCAATCAAGTTCGAGATCAAATTAACTTACCTTTGCTGCGACAGTATGAAAAGCGCTACATCAGTAAGTTTCGCCATCTAGTGGTGATGACTGCTGAGGATAAACGAACCCTCCAGGAGATGAATTCAGAAAGCCGCATTAGCGTCATTGGCAATGGTGTGGATTTAAGCTTGTTTCCTAAGCGTATAGAAGATCCGGGTGGCTATCAATTGGTGTTTATGGGAGCAATGGACGATCCAGTCAATATTGATGCGGCCCGGTTTTTAAGTTTAGATGTATTTCCTCAACTGCAAAATCGCTATCCAGAGGCCTCCCTGATGCTCGTTGGGACTCGACCTGTACCGGAAGTCAGCGCTCTTGGAGATCATCCGGGAATCACCGTTACTGGAGAAGTGCCTTCTCTGGTGGAATATTTGCAGAGCGCGACGGTTTGTGTGATTCCCATCCGTCAGGGTTTGGGAATGAAGAATAAGACCCTGGAAGCCATGGCTACGGGGATTCCCGTAGTGGCAAGCGATCGCGCTTTGGAAGGTTTGGCTGTTGATGGGCCGGAGATTCCCCAACGGGCCCTGCGAGCGAATACCCTAGAAGATTATGTGGTTAATATTAGTCGTTTATTTGAGAATCCGCCTTTAAGAAAAAAACTGTCCCGTAATGGGCGAGAGTTGATTGAACAGGAGTACACTTGGGAACGGGTAGGTATGCGTTATGAACAAGCGCTCCTTGCTGCTACTCAAGGTTAATCTTAATGATTAAAATCGGTCTGATTGATCTGCACTGAAAATCTATGAATGAGGATACAAGAAGCGTATTTTCGGAAAGAGACCCCAGACGGCCTTCTTCCCTACAGGCTATCTTTGGCCTGATCGTGTTGATCTTGGGACTCAGTAGTGTAGTGGGTGGAGTCTGGATCGCGTTCAGATTGATGGTTAATCCAGATGCTCTGATTTGGGTGAATCAATATTTACCGAAAACGACCCAGTTAGGGGAAATCAATCGTCGGTCTCTGCAAACCTTAGATGAAATTGAGGAGAAACTGATTCAATCGGGTTATACGCCCGGTTATGCCTTGGAGATGAAGGCGGGCCCCTATAAAGATATCATGCTGCCGATTTTTGCCCATCGTCAGGGGTGTCAACCGGAGGCTCCGGGATCGCCCACTTGTCTCTTGATCGATCAGTTAAGGATTTATCGTTATATTAGCGATCCGGAACCCTTCGATCGCCGTAAACCGGTCTATCAGTTTATTAATCAACTGGAGATTGAGTCCCCGACAGAGCGATCTGTTCTCAAGCCTTTGAACTTAGAAATGGAAATGTCCAATGAACCCCTACCGTTGACGGGGTTAAAGTGGAGTAATAGCGCTCTGGTTAATAGTGAGTCGGCCCAGTGGGTGAATTTGACGGGGACGGTGACGAGGGAGGGAAAGGAGATTCTCTATGGTCAGATGATTTATTACAATCCTAAGACCACCTATGTGTCCTCGTTTGCGAGTTGGACGAGTCCAGCGAATGAGTTACCGGTTTGGTCGAAGCATCCGAAGTGGCCCAAACAGCCGTTTTTGACGGTGAATCAGACGGTGGGTTTGGAGCCTCGGTTTGAGATGTATCAAGTACAGCCGAGGACGTTTTTACCGGCTCCGGTGGAGTTGGAACAAGTTTCTCTAGATCGCTCTCTTTTAAAGGTTTCTGAATATACTGAGGCGATGCAGTTGGCGAAAAGTGGGTTATGGACTCCAGCAAAGGAACGGTTGCAGGGTTTATGGAATTTACCGGAGTGGTCGGTGGATGTTCAGGGTCAATGGGAGTTGATTAACCGTCATGCTTATTTGAGTGCCCATAATGGGAAGCAAACTTGGGCATCTCCGAGTCAGGAGGTGTTAACGCGGATCGTTGATGGGCGCTGGGATGAGGCTTTGGAGGTTTATAAGAGTGGGGAGAGTCGGGAGGAAATCGATCGCTTGTTGGCGACGGATACGGGGGTGTTATGGAATCGGATTAAGGGGGCGATCGCCGTTAAACCGAAGCAGAAGGCGGTTCTGACTTGGGGGGCGCTGTTGCGACGGGCCCAGGATGGGCCGGAGGGGGCGATCGCTTGGCTGAAAGAACAGGGGGTTGAGGAGAATTTGGTGGATTTTTGATGAAAGCATTTGTGACGGGGGGAACGGGTTTTATCGGGGCGAATTTGGTGCGATCGCTCCTGGAAAAGAATGATCGGGTTCGCGCTTTAGTACGTCCCCAGAGTTGTATGGGTAATCTCCATGGACTCGATATAGAAACGGTAACTGGGGATTTCCATACGCCCAATTTAAGCCAGCAGATGGCTGGATGTGACGTTCTGTTTCATTGTGGGGCCCGTTATTCTCTATGGCAAAGGGATGCAAAAGCGCTCTATGACGATAATGTACTGGGGACACAAAAGATACTGGCGGCAGCTCGTGAGGCAGGGATTGAACGCACGGTTTATACCAGTTCTGTGGCAGCTATTGGCGTGGGAGATTCCCAAACACCGGTCGATGAAACTCACCAAAGTCCCCTCAATAAACTCATTGGAGATTACAAAAAATCGAAATATCTGGCGGAACAGGAAGCCCACAAAGCCATTAAACTAGGGCAAGATATTGTCATTGTTAACCCCAGTACCCCTATCGGCCCCTGGGATCGCAAACCGACCCCGACGGGGGATATTATCGCTCGTTTTCTGCGTCGGCAAATGCCTGCTTATGTGGATACGGGGTTAAATTTTATTGATGTGCGGGATGTGGCTAAGGGGCATATTTTGGCACTAGAAAAAGGGAAAAGCGGCGATCGCTATATCCTCGGAAACCAAAATCTGACCCTAAAAACCTTCCTCGAATATCTAGCAGAAATAACCGGCATTCCTGCACCCACCCAAACCGTTCCCCTATGGCTTCCCCTGACGGTTGCTTGGATTGATGAAACCCTACTTGCGCCCCTGGGTAAAGCTCCCTCAGTTCCCCTAGATGGGGTGCGTATGTCTCAACATCCGATGTACTATAGTGCCTCTAAAGCTGTCCGGGAATTGAGCTTACCCCAGTCAGATATTAAAAGTGCAATTAAGGATGCAGTAGAATGGTATGAACAATTAACAATTAACAATGATTACAGCAGTAGAAAAAAAACAAGCTATTAGCTTAGAAGAGTTTTTGGCATCACCAGAAAGCAAACCGGCTAGTGAATATTTCAACGGGGAAGTAACTCAAAAGCCTATGCCTCAAGGAAAACATAGTCGCCTGCAAAGTCGTTTAGCACGGGAAATTGACTTATTCGCAGAAGATCAAAAAGTTGCTTTAGCCCTCACTGAGTTACGCTGTACCTTTGCGGGACGCTCCATTGTCCCAGATATTGCGGTGATTCGCTGGCAGAATTTGCCCAAAGATGAAGAGGGGGAAATCGCTAATCATTTTGAGCGTCATCCCGATTGGATTATTGAAATTTTGTCACCGGATCAACCAATGACATTAGTGATGGAAAAAATTCTGTTTTGTCTCCAAAATGGTGCGGAATTGGGTTGGCTTATTGACCCTCAAACTCAATCGATTACTGTTTTTCAGTCGGGCTTACCCAAAATTTATCGAGTGGTAAATGGCGATAGGGAACCCTTACCGATGCTGACTGGTTTAGAGGAATGGACATTATCAGTAAACGATATTTTCGGTTGGTTGAAAGTTTGATATAAATAGCTCAATCTCGCAGGTATGATGATGATTACAGCAGTAGAAAAACGCCAAGCTATTAGCTTAGAAGAGTTTTTGGCATCACCAGAAAGCAAACCGGCTAGTGAATATTTCAATGGGGAAGTAACTCAAAAGCCTATGCCTCAAGGAAAACATAGTATTTTACAAGTTGAACTTACATCTGCCATTAATCAACAGGCAAAATCTAATCAGTTAGCCTATGCTTTAACTGAGTTACGCTGTACCTTTGCGGGACGCTCCATTGTCCCAGATATTGCGGTGATTCGCTGGCAGAATTTGCCCAAAGATGAAGAGGGGGAAATCGCTAATCGTTTTGAGCGTCATCCCGATTGGATTATTGAAATTTTGTCACCGGATCAACTGATGACATTAGTGATGGAAAAAATTCTATTTTGTCTTCAAAATGGTGCAGAATTGGGTTGGCTTATTGACCCTCAAACTCAATCGATTACTGTTTTTCAGTTGGGCTTACCCAAAATTTATCGAGTGGCAAATGATGATAGGGAACCCTTACCGGTGCTGGCAGATTTAGAAGAATGTGTATTATCAGTAAACGATATTTTCGGTTGGTTGAAATTGTAGGAGTGAAAAATTTTCGACGCTACAACTTGATATCATTTAATCAAGATTTGGGGATTGAAGGCTATCATCGCCACCTGGCCAAAACCCATCATCCAACACTTCCTCGATTCCATAGGGACAACTTACAGGAAAACAACTCAACGGCAATTGCGTCTCATCACTAGCTTCCTGTCGTGCCCGTGAATAAGCCGTTTCCAGCACTTCCGGGAGATAATTTTTCAAACTAGGCGAATCTTCTAAGGCGTACAGAATACGGGTGCGATGCTGGGTAATGCTTCCCGACCAACTACCGGTGCGAAATTCGGGCTGAAACTCCCACTTTAAAAGATGCATGAGGACAACGGTCAGATTGCTCTTGATGCTACGGCGTTCGCTTTTTCCCATATCCTCAATTTCTTCAAGCAAATTCTGCCAGTCTACCTGGTTGTAATCGCGATCGCGCAACTGTTGTAAAGTGGTTTCAATCCACAGCAGGTAATCGATCTCGTAAAGTGTCGTTACTTTTTCTGGTGATAAGTTCATCACTCATAGCCCTTCAATTTCTTCAACCGCTTACACCTAGTCTAGCAAATTCTTGAAAAGAGATTTTGTAGGGGAGAAAAATTTTTCGCCCCTACAGATGCATGTCCAGACAAGCGAACCCTAGCGCTATCTTTACTTCATCGTTGAAAGATCGAGCGCGTCAAAAGATTGCAAAAAGGTGAGCAATTTACGAGCAATTTTAGCGATCCCCCCGCTAACATTTGATTCAATATTCAGGGGAATAACGGGATCGTGGAGGGATAAACGCAAGAGAAACCATCCATTTTCTTCTGGAGCAGTACAGGAAACTCGAACTCCTTCATAGTTATGGGGAACCACGCTCCAGTTCGGTTGATTATTAGCAAAGGTAGAGAGGGCTTCAATGACCTGATTTCCATAGGGTTTAAAGTCATCTAGGGCGAGTTTAATACGGAATTCTTGGCTTTCAACGGGTTCTTTAAGATTGGCAATTAAATCGGTGAGCGATCGCCCTTCTAATTTTGCTTTAGCTAATTCGATCGCCAGCTTACTTACCAAGTAAGCTCCGTCATCCAGAAAGTGATTTTCTTTCATTGCCGCATGACCGGAAGTTTCAATCGCTAACCAAGAATCCTGCCCTGCGGCGTTCAACCGTTGAGCTTCATTGATCACATTTTTATACCCACGCTTAAACCGATGGTGGACTCCTTTTAGGTCTTCAGTAATGAACTGTGCTAAACCATCGGAGGTAATGGAGTCCGTCACTACAGTCGATCCGGGATGTTCCCGCAGGACAATGGCAGAAATCAGGGCAATTAGGCGGTTGCGGTTCAGTTCTTTACCCGTTGCATCTACGGCTCCGCCGCGATCGACATCCGTATCAAAAATAATACCAAAATCCGCTTGATGCTCCAGAACAGCCGCACAAATAGCATCCATAGCTTTGCCGTCTTCCGGATTGGGCACATGGTTAGGAAAATTACCGTCAGGATCAAGAAATTGACTGCCGGTAGTGTCTGCTCCCAAGGGTTTTAGGACTTGACTCACGTAAAATCCTCCTGCACCATTGCCCGCATCAACGACAATTTTTAGACCTTTCAGGGGTTGCTCAAAGTCCGTGGGATGGTTCACCCCTGCGCGGATTTTTTGCACCAGTTGTCCCGCGTAGACGCTCATAAAGTCTTTAGGGGTAATGGTTCCGGGGGTGGATGCGGGGGTAAAGTCGGTTTTGGAGGCAATGCTGAGAATATCACTGATATTTTGTTTTTCTAAGCCCCCTTTCGCGGTAAAAAATTTACATCCATTACGATTAGATGGCAGATGACTGGCAGTAAGCATTATTGCTCCATCGCACTCAAAGCCGGGGGTTACCGTACTCATGAATAGAGCAGGAGTCGAAGCAAGTCCGAAATCATACACCTTAGCGCCAAGGGCGATAATGCCTTCCATCATCGCACTCATCAGCTCCGGCCCGGAAATCCGGCTATCGCGTCCCAATCCTAGAGTTAATTCTGTAACCGGTTTTTCTAATGTTTGACTCAGCCAGGTGCAAAAACTTTGACCAATTTTCTGGCACACTTGAGCAGTTAAATTAACCGGTTCATCGGGGACAGAAGGAAGTGCCACCCCCCGAATATCCGAGCCATTTTGCAGTTTTTTCCAATTGATGTCGTTAGTCATAGCCAGTCAGCATAGGTAAAGCTAATTTTTACATTACCTTAAGTTTTTCCCTTTTCCCCTAAGCTTAAGATAATTTACTAAATATTGATGACATTGGCTATGAAACCCAGATTAACTCTTGAACTGTTATGTCAAGAAGCAAAACTTTTTGCTGAAATTGAGTCCAATCATCATGAATCTTCTCTCTATGGTGTCACCGATGGTAAAGCCCTAGGAACCTACTTTGAGCATAAATTTCAAGACTATCTAGAAACGAATTACACTTTTGAGCGGGGAAGTTCAGCCAAAGGAATTGATTTTCCTGGGTTAAATGTGGATATGAAAGTAACCAGCTATCGGCAACCCCAATCCTCTTGTCCTTTCCAATCTGCACGTCAGAAAATTTATGGGTTAGGATATAACTTGCTGATTTTTGTCTACGATAAGATTGATGACTCTAACACGAAGACCGGTCAACTGAAAATACAACACTCAGTTCTAGTCACCGGAGAAAGGACAGCAGACTACCAAACAACACGGGGAATTCAGAAACTCTTAGAAAATGATGCTAACCTAGATGATTTACTCGCTTTCTTTGCCGAGCGGATGCTTCCTCTAGATGACATTCAAGCGGAACAACTGGCTGAAGAAATTTTGCATCATCCTCCTGATTTAGGTTATTTAACCATTTCCAATGCTTTACAATGGAGACTTCAGTATCGTCGTGTGATTGCCGAAGCGGGTAATATACCGGGAATTATTAGGGTTTTATAAAATGAGAGTTAGTCAACGCCCAAAGAAAGAATATGGTGATTTTCAAACGCCCTGGGAATTAAGTTATAAAATCTGTGAATTGCTGTATCAGAAGGGAATTAGACCTCAAGCGATTATTGAACCCACTTGTGGACAAGGCCATTTATTAATAGCGGCTATGGAATGGTTTGATTCTGTAAAAGTTATCTTAGGGTATGATATCAATGATCGGTATATCGAGCAAGTAAAAAATCAACTGTATAATCATCCTTATTCTGAGCGAATAAAAGTGGCTAATGCTAACTTTTTTGATCTTAACTGGACAAGGATCACTACTCAATTACCAGAACCGATTTTATTTATTGGGAATCCTCCTTGGGTGACGAATTCTTTTCTCGGTGGTTTAGAGAGTAAGAATTTACCAGAAAAAAAGAATAATGATCGATATAGTGGATTAAATGCCCTGACGGGTAAAAGCAATTTTGATATTTCTGAATGGATGTGGCGGTATATTTTAGAATCTCTAGGTAAAAAGACAGGTTATGTTGCCCTGCTGACTAAAACAGTTGTTGCTCGTAAAATCATCGAATATAGTCATAAACATCAGTTGCCCATTCTCCAATCTAGTCTCTATTTAGTTGATACAAAAAAATATTTTCATGCTGCGGTAAATGCAGGTCTATTAGTGTGTCATTTAGGTCAGGGAAAACCCAATTATCGTTGTTGGGTTTATGAAGATCTTGAAAATCCGGTGAAGCGGTCAACTTTTGGAATTTATGAAGGACAGTTGATTGCGGATTTAGAGCATTTCAAAAGATGGCAGCATCTTCAAGGAAAGAGTGTTTATCAATGGCGATCGGGGATTAAACATGACTGTGCTAAAATCATGGAACTGAAGGGAAAATTTCCAGACCTTAAAAATGGATTAGGCGAACAGGTAAATCTGGAAAATCATTATTTATATCCTCTGTTGAAAAGCTCAGATCTTGCTCATCATAAAAATGTTTGGCGTTATGTCTTGATGACTCAACGCCAAGTCGGAACAAAGACGGAAGCTATTGCTATTGATGCCCCGTTAACTTGGCGATATTTGAATCACTATCAAACATTGTTTGACCGGCGCAAAAGCTCTATTTATCAAGGAAAACCACCCTTTTCTATTTTTGGTGTGGGGGATTATTCCTTTTCTCCTTGGAAAGTGGCAATTTCTGGACTCTATAAAAACCTGGATTTTCGTCTGATATCACCCCATGAAGGAAAACCGGTTATGCTGGATGATACTTGCTATTTTATTGCTTGCAAGACGGAATCTGAGGCTGTTCTACTACAAGAGTTATTAAATTCAAAAGTTGCCCAAGAATTCTTGAGTGCTTTTATTTTTTGGGATGCTAAACGCCCCATTACTGCCTCGCTGCTCAATTGTCTGGATTTGTTTAAACTAGCAGATGAATTAGGTAAAGGGGAGGACTTAAGAGGATATCATGATTTCCCTGACAGTTCATCTATAATCAAGGCAAAAGAGAGATAGGAGAGGAGGAATGAGTCAAATTTTTCTGACGTTAGGATCGCTGTTAGCGGCGATCGCCGTTGCTGCGGGTGCTTTTGCTTCCCATGCGCTCAAAGAACAACTGAGCGATCGCTCCCTGGAAATCTTTGAAACCGCCACCAAGTACCAAATGTATCACGCCCTCGCCATCATCCTCGTTGCCCTCTGGCTCTCTTCCCTACCGGCGGAAAACCCCTGGATGGTAACCACAGGATGGGCATTTGTCGCCGGAATTATCCTCTTTTCCGGTAGCTTATATGCCCTCAGCGTCACCGGAATTAAAATCCTTGGAGCCATTACCCCCTTGGGCGGTGTAGCTTTTTTAATCGGTTGGGGCTGTTTAGCTGTTTCTTTGTGGATGAAAACAGCCGGTTAAACACAAGATTCATCACTCAAACCTTACCGAAACCTCCCCCAAACCCTCATATCGCGCTCGAATCATCATCGCCTCCTTTACCGGAGTTAAAGGAGTAATCGTTCCCAAGGATAACAAATCTCCTGGCTTGAGCTGAATTCCCGCAGCGTTCAAATCCTCTTTCAGCCATAATACCGCTTGCAAGGGATGCCCTAATAAGGCGCTACTGCTTCCTTGCGATAACTTCTCTCCCGCACCATCTTCCACCACCACCGCAATTGAGCCTAAGCGCTTTTCCCATGCGGGAGTCGCTGCAAGTGCCACCGGTTCCCCCAACACCCCTAGCCTTGCTCCGGCATTGATGGCAACTAAAGCAGGGGCATTTAAGGTTACCGTGGGATCGTAAATCAGATCGGCCAGCTCAATAAACGGAATCACGGCATCTAAACTCTCTAATACTTCTCGGTGAGTCTTGGCTTGATTAATCTTCCCATCTGCCACACGCACCATTAAATCTGCTTCAAACACCCCACGAGCGCCAAACTTAACGGGAACCGTCACCCCATTAGAAAGTAACATTTGTTGTAATAACGTTCCCCGCACGGGATGGGAAACCCCAAAGCGCTCCTGAGCCACGGGACTCGTTAAAGCCGCCTTATAGCCGACAATGGGGCCAAGTTCGGGAATGAGCGCTTGTACAAATTGTTGCTGAAATTGGGCGGCTTGTTCTAGAGTCCAATTGGGGGCGATCGCCGAAACCGGAGTACCATTAAGATAATCCGCCACCAAACGCTCTACCACACTCGGCATCGAACGCACCTCAGCCCACACACTTCCTGTCAAGAGTATGCCCCCAGAAGCGCCTATCAGTAGCGATTTCCCCGATCTCCACACCATCATCGTCTAGACTCCACGCCCTAATTATGGGTTTACTATCTCACATTTTGGCACAGGCCTATTCCCTCTTCCCTAGCACCCAGCGCTATGATGAAGATGATTTCAACAAGTGTCAATTATGGTTTACGGCGATCGCACCGCCCCTTGGCAAAAACCCTTACCCACCATGTACGATCTACCGAGTGAAGACCCGGAGGAACCCGGTTTGCCTGACGAATTCCATGACCTTCAACCCGCCCTCTTAAGCCTTACTTGTAAACCCGCCGAATACTGGCCCGATCGATGCTTCACTGCCACCGATCTAAACTTATATTATGACTCCCGCCATACCAACTGGTACAAGCGTCCAGATTGGTTTTTAGTTCTTGATAATACACCCTCCACCGACCAAGAAACGTTACGCTGGAGTTACGTCATCTGGCAAGAAGGAGTCATTCCCTACCTCGTCGTCGAACTCCTCTCTCCGGGAACCGAAACAGAAGACTTAGGACTCACCCAGCGCAAAAGCGGAAAACCTCCCACCAAATGGGAAGTCTACGAACAAATTCTACATATCCCCTATTATGTCGTTTACGATCGCTATCAAAACCGGTTGCGGGCATTTCGCTTACAAGGCGCACGCTACCAAGAACAGCTACTTCCCGATCGCCGTATCTGGTTTAATGAATTAAACCTCGGTTTAGGCTTGTGGCAAGGCATCTACGATCGCAGAGACGGACTCTGGCTCCGGTGGTATGATGCTCAAGGAAACTGGATTCCCACCCCCAGCGAGCAACTCCAAGAGAGGGACGAAGAGCTAGAGCAACAACGCCAACGCGCTCAAGACGCTGAACAAAAAGCCGAGCAACTTGCAGCCTATATCAAGTCTCTAGGACTCAACCCAGACGAAATTAAGCCTCCAGAGCAAGAAGTCTAATGATCGAGCGCGATGTGGCACAATAAATGGGAAGCGCAAGAAATAGGGTAGAGTTCGGGAAATGACCAAGTTCGTATTTGTCACCGGGGGTGTAGTTTCCAGTATCGGTAAAGGAATTCTCGCCGCCAGCTTAGGACGACTCCTCAAATCACGGGATTATTCCGTCTCCATTCTCAAACTTGACCCCTATATTAACGTAGACCCCGGCACGATGAGTCCCTTTCAGCATGGGGAAGTCTTCGTCACCGAAGATGGAGCCGAAACTGACCTAGACTTAGGACACTACGAGCGCTTTACTGACACCTCCATGTCTCGTCTCAATAGTGTCACCCAAGGCTCTATCTATCAAGCCGTCATTAATAAAGAGCGTCGGGGAGACTACCAAGGGGGAACCGTGCAAGTCATTCCCCATATTACCCATGAAATCAAAGAACGTATTCATCGGGTAGCCCGCAACTCCACCCCCGATGTCCTCATTACCGAAATTGGCGGAACTGTCGGTGATATTGAATCTCAACCCTTCTTAGAAGCCATTCGCCAATTCCGTAAAGATGTGGGACGCAATCAAGTTATCTATATCCATGTTACCCTCGTGCCCTGGATTCCTTCGGCTGGAGAAATGAAAACCAAACCCACCCAGCACTCCGTGAAGGAATTGCGCTCGATTGGCATTCAACCAGATATTTTAGTCTGTCGGTGCGATCGCCCCCTACCCGACTCCCTAAAATCCAAAGTCTCCGAATTCTGCGATGTCCCCGTAGAATGCGTCATTCCCGCACAAGATGTCAGCAGTATCTACGAAGTGCCCTTAAGAATGGAAAAAGAAGGGTTAGCCACCCAAGTCATTGAGCGACTGCGCTTAGAACAGCGTCCTCCCCAACTCCAGAAATGGCAAAGCCTCGTCCAGTGTCTCTCTAATTCTAATCGCTCCCTAGAAGTGGCGATCGTCGGCAAATACGTCCGCCTCACCGATGCCTACCTTTCCGTCATTGAAGCCCTACGTCATGCCGCCATTACCATTAACTCCCATGTTAATATTCGCTGGGTAAACTCAGAAGACTTAGAGCAAGAAGGATATGAAAAATATCTCCAAGGCATCCATGGCTTAGTCGTTCCTGGAGGCTTTGGCATTCGCGGCGTAGATGGCAAAATTAAAGCGGTTCAATATGCCCGCTCTCACCAAATTCCCTTTCTCGGATTATGTTTAGGAATGCAATGTTGTGTCATCGAATGGGCACGAAATGTAGCCAGATTAACCCATGCCCATAGCGCCGAATTTGAACCCCAAACCCCCAACCCGGTCATTAATTTACTACCCGAACAAGAAGATGTCGTAGACTTAGGCGGAACCATGCGTTTAGGACTCTACCCTTGCCGTATTTTACCCAATACCTTAGCTGCCCAACTCTATCAAGAAGAAGTCATTTATGAGCGCCATCGGCATCGCTATGAATTTAATAATGCCTATCGCAACCTTTTCTTAGAAACCGGATATGTCATCAGTGGAACTTCTCCCGATGGGCGGTTAGTCGAAATCATTGAATATCCCCAACATCCGTTTTTTATTGCCAGTCAATTCCATCCTGAATTTCAATCTCGTCCTAGCCATCCCCATCCCCTATTTCAAGGGTTTATCCAAGCTGCCCAAAACCATACAGGGGAATCTTTAGAACCTTCAGAAATACAGCAAGTTGGTGATTTTGAAACCCCACTTCCAGCAAATTTAGTGTAAGTTATGATCTGGAGGTAAACCGGTGGCATTCTGGGCTAAAATTCCATTGGAACGTCAGATTTATGTGATCGATTTAGATCGCATAGATACATTTATTTGTGCCACTAATGGAAAAATTTCCTTTTGGTTACCCGACAGTCAAACCCCCATTGTTCTCACTCCCCAAGGCGAATCTGAAAGTTACTTAAAAGTGCAAAAATATATTCACCACTGCTTAGAAAGTCGCAAGGATAGGAATTGGATTAAATTTCACTATGACCGTAATGATTATTTTATTAATCTGATTCAAATTAGTCTATTTGCCTATCATCCAGGGAATAAAAAGCTCACCTTTTGGTTGCCGAATAGTCAGACGGAAATTGTTCTCAATCCGAAAATTCACACGCAAGCTTATCATGAAGTGATCGAGTATATTCGAGAACAAACCCATTATTCCTTGGATGAGGAATGAGTAATATCAATTAAAAATTCAAAACTAAAAATGGGCCTGGTTTCGAGGACAGTTAGCGTACTACGAACACTAATACAGAAATACAGGATCGAGAAGGAGGAAATACTTAGTATTGAATTCAAAAGTTTTCTTTATCTTTTCTTAAATTTCAATGGGTGAAAATCACCTTACTATGGTAAGCTAAAAACTATTTCCCTATCGATCGAGACATCATGGCAAATTCAACCCATCATCAAATTGTAATTGTGGGCGGAGGTTCCGCAGGAATCACCGTAGCCGCCCAGCTTTTAAATGCCAATTCTAGCTTAGATGTGGCGATTATTGAACCTTCAGACAAGCATTACTATCAGCCTGCTTGGACATTAGTTGGTGCAGGAGTATATGCGGCTGAAGATACGGTCAAACCAGAAAAAGAATGTATTCCTGAAAAAGCCACTTGGATTAAAGCCTATTGTCAGGAATTTGAGCCAGATAAAAACCAACTCACAACCCAGGATGGAGCAGTCATTACTTATGATTACCTGGTGGTTTGCCCTGGACTACAAGTTCATTGGGATTGGGTGGAAGGCTTACCCGAAACATTAGGGAAAAATGGAGTTTGTAGTAATTATGCCTTCGATCAAGCCCCCAAAACTTGGGAAATGATTCGCAATTTTAAGGGTGGGACAGCCATTTTTACTTACCCTGCTACGGCGATTAAATGTCCCGGTGCGCCCCAAAAGATTATGTATTTGGCGGATGAAGCCTTCCGTAAAAATGGGGTTCGCGATCGGTCTAAGATTATGTATTGTACAGCTCTGGGGGGAATTTTTGGGGTTCCTGCCTATGCCAAACCCTTGATGGAAATTGTTAACCGCAAAGATATTGAGATGAAGGTTCAATATAACTTGAAAGCGGTTAAAACTGACCCCAAAGAGGCGATTTTTGAAGTGACGACAGATGAAGGCGTGAAATCGGTGAGTATTCCCTTTGAACTGCTCCATGTCAGTCCACCGATGAGCGCTCCTGATTTTATTAAAAATAGTCCTTTAGCGGGTACGGAAGGGGCGGCTAAAGGGTGGATTGATGTGGATAAGTTTACCCTCCAGCATAATCGCTATCCGAATGTGTTTGGCCTCGGTGATGCCTCTTCTTTGCCTACCTCGAAAACGGCGGCAGCAGTGCGCTCAGAAGCGCCGGTGCTGGTGAAGAATTTGTTGGCTCTGATGGAGTCTAAATCCCTGAATAATCGCTATGATGGTTATGCCTGTTGTCCCTTGGTGACGGGGTATGGCAAGGTGATTTTTGCTGAGTTTGATTATGATAAAAATCCCACTCCCACATTTCCCCTCGATCCGACGGAAGAACGCTATAGTATGTGGTTGCTCAAGCGCTATGGGTTGCCTTACCTGTACTGGAATCGGATGCTTAAAGGTAAGAATTTTGAGCGATCGCTACTGAAAAAATAGGTTATATCAAATCCTTATATTTAGGCGGGTATTATGTAGGGGTGGGTTTGAAACCCACCCCTACATATACCGAATAATCGAAAATTATAGGGTTAATTACTGCGCTCCGCCCAGATCATCGCTGAACTGGCATTCTGATCGTAAGTCGCCACTCGCTCTTGAGCCGCCCCATAATTTTCACTCTCTTGTGGCACTTGAGCCATTAAATCCCGCGCTTGTTGCCATTGACTGGCGACTTCTTCCCATTCAGCACGGGTGCTTGCCGTTTGCGCTAGTTCAGCAGCGCTCATGGCGGTGTTGACTCCATCTCTCCAAGGATTGGTGGATGCTGGCGCTTCTGCGGGGGGTTCAGCAGGGGTTTCTGCGGGGGGTTCAGCAGGGGTTTCTGCGGGAGGTTCAGCAGGGGTTTCTGCGGGGGGTTCAGCAGGGGTTTCTGCGGGGGGTTCAGCAGGGGTTTCTGCGGTTTGTTCAGGAGCAGTCTCTGGAGCGGTAGCAGGAACCATAGGCGCTGGAGCTGGACGCAGGAAAAACCACCAAACTGCACCACCGATCAGAGCAACAATGGGGATCGCCAACAAAGGTAGTAATTTATTCAAGCCTAATTTCTTCTGCTCTCCCGATTCATCAGACTCTGAGTCTAAAGGCTCCGCACCATCAAGATCGTTATCGTTATAAGAATTCATATCATCATCAGGATCGTCAAGGGCAAAATTAGGTAAATCGTCCTCCTCATCTTTCCCCTGCAAGAGGTCAATCGTTTCACTCCAACTCGGCTTTTTCGCTCCTATTTGGCGGCCGTATATTTGTAGAGTAGGGAAGGAGTCAATGCCCATATTAAGGACTTCATCATGAATGATCGCCACATATTGTTCCTGTTCGGGTATGGTTTCCCCTTCGAGGAGGATATGTAAACAGCCTTCTTTAATCAGTGCTTTAGCGGTAACCCCCTGGGGTTGTAAGACACTGTTGAGAGCATCGGTGATCTCTGCTGGATTAGGTTGTGCCATGGCGCTGAGTACCCTGAACCGGATGAACTTGGACAAGGAGGGGTGAGACAGACAATGGCCATTGAGGTTCGGTCTTTCCCCGGTCATTTCTATCCCGCGTCAATAGTAGCAGAGTTTGAGAGTCTATGGGAGTTTTTTTGTTATCTTAGATGTATGTATCCTATGTGTTGTTTTTAGCTGGAGCCAGGGTTATGGGTTGGAAATCGGTGCTGCGGGGGGTTGGGGTAGCGGCCAAGGTTTATCAATTGTATCAGACCAGCAAACAGGAGAAAATTAGGCAAGCAGCACAAGAGGAGCGCTACTTAAACAATCGAATCACATCCGGTTGTGCGATCGCCAGCAACTGGTTGATTTTATGCTTCAAGGGAAGATGTCACCTGGAGTGTGAGCATCTTAAGTGACAATATCGGATAAATCGACCTTAACATGATTATTCAGTTTCAAAATTTTATCATCTTCTACGCGATGAAGGGAATAGTAAGATTTACCCTCTAACGTAACTTCTACGATTTTTGTTTCTATGCCTTTCTGACGATAGGGTTCAATGGAATCTTCAACCAGTTGACGATCTGTCACCACTTTCAATTCATTATTCTCTAAAACTCGTTCAATGGCGCTTTCGTATTCTAGACCAGAAATATAATTGAGTCCCGCAACTACCACCTCTAAATCACATCCAGCATCCAGTATTTTAGCCAAGTTTCTTTTCCTCAGTGCTTTCCGGAGTTCGTATAATTCTTCTTCGATTCTCTGGGTCTGATTTTCTAATAAGATCCAATAAGCTTCATCATCAGGAGAAAGGGGAGATTTTCCCGCTTTTTGATTCCATAAGGCGATTCTTTCGTAGGGAGTCATGGGGTTTACCTAGAGATGCTGTAGTAGATGAGAATTTTAAGTCCTCTCCCTTGGGAGAGGGACTTTTCCCCCTTCTCCCAAGGGAGAAGGGATGAGAAGATGGGGGAAAATTACTCTTCGTAAACTTGGCGGTAATAGTCCTGATATTCTTGGGAAAGAAGCGGTTGCCACCAATCTTGATTTTCTAAATACCATTTTAGGGTTTGGCGTAGTCCTTCTTCCACCGTAACGGAGGGTTGCCAGCCTAATTCGGTTTGAATTTTAGTCGAATCGATCGCATAGCGGCGATCGTGGCCTAGTCTATCCTTAACAAAGGTAATCAGATTGCGACAGGGACGCACGGGAAGTTGGGGCGCGAGTTCATCCATGAGATCGCATAAAATCGTTACTAAGTCAATATTTTTAACTTCATTATTTCCTCCTACATTGTAAGTTTCCCCCGGTTTGCCCTTATGAATAACTGCATCTAAGGCGCTGCAATGGTCAATCACATAGAGCCAATCACGGATATTTTGACCATCGCCATAAACGGGTAGGTTTTTACCAATTAAGGTGTTAATGGTCATTAAGGGGATTAGTTTTTCGGGGAATTGATAAGGGCCATAATTGTTGGAGCAATTGGTAATAATCGTCGGTAAATTATAGGTATGATAATAGGCACGAACGAGATGATCACTCCCCGCTTTTGAGGCAGAATAGGGACTGTTGGGAGCGTAGGGTGTCGTTTCTTGAAAGGCGCGATCGCTGGGCCCTAAAGAGCCATACACCTCATCGGTAGAGACATGCAAAAATAGCCCTTTTTCGTCAGAGAGGGTGGGATAATGCTGACGGAAGGCTTCTAAGAGGGTGAATGTACCCACAACATTGGTTTGCACAAATGCCCCAGGGCCGAGGATGGAGCGGTCTACATGGGATTCGGCGGCAAAATGGGCAACTGTATCAATGCTCTCTTCGGCTAAGAGTTGGTCAATGAGGGGGCGATCGCCGATATCCCCCTGCACAAACCGAAACTGAGGCCGATCCTTCACCGGCTGTAAATTCGCCAAATTACCCGCATAGGTAAGGGCATCTAATACTACTATGCGATCTTCTGGATGGCGATCGCACCAATATTGGACAAAATTCGAGCCAATAAACCCCGCACCACCAGTGACTAAAAGACGACGAGAATCACGATTTTCCATACGATTACATATCCTTTATTAACGATCGCCTATCTCATTGTCCAGCATATCCGCCAAAGCCTGCTTCATCTCTTCACCATGAGTAGTTGCCGTTCCGAAGTGACGCACCACCAGAGAAGCCGCCAAATTGCCCAACACCGTTGCCTCCCAGAACGAAGCACCCACACACAGCGCCAAAGAAATCGCCGCAATCACAGTATCCCCAGCTCCCGTAACATCAAACACTTGACGGCGATTAAATGCGGGAATATGAACCATAGGTTCTTGAGCCGTAAATAAGCTCATGCCCTCATCCCCACGAGTGATAAGCATATGACTCGCTTGGGTCATTTTCAACAAATCTTGCCCCGCTTGAATTAATCGCTCATCCCCATCAATGCTATAACCCACTGCCTGTTCTGCCTCCGGTAAATTGGGAGTAAACAACGTCGCGCCCTGGTAGCGCGGCAAATCGGTCTGAGTATCTACCATCACCCGTTTGTGGCTTAAGGCGGCGGGAATTACGGGAGAAAGTGTCCCATCCGGTCGAGTGCAAAAAACTCCATCCCCATAGTCCGAACAAATTACACCATCTACCTGGTCTAATTGGGATTGAACATAATCCGCTAATACCTGTTGTAAAGATAATTCGGGCAACCGATCCGATTTGCGATCGACCCGCACAATTTGCTGGGTGACTGACTGACGAGCATGGCCAGAAATGCGGGTTTTGGTGACTGTGGGCCGGGTTTCATCGATTAACATGCCTTGAGTATTAATCCCCGCCTCCTCAAAAATCCGCCGCAGGGCTTGGCCTTGGTCATCTTTGCCCACAATACCCACGGCTTTAATCTGACCCCCCAACTTAGCCAAATTGTACACAGCGTTAGCTCCCCCTCCAGGGATTTGCTGGGTTTCCTCATGGCGCAAAATCAGAACCGGTGCTTCTCTGGAGAGTCGTTCCACTTGACCGGTGAGGAATTCATCTAGGGTTAGATCGCCAACTACTAGCACTTTAGCAGTTGGGAAGCGATCGATGAGATCGGTTAAACGGGTTTGGCTCTGTTTGAGTTGCCCGATCAAGTCTGCGGGTAAGGTCATATGAGTTGAGGGGGTTGAATGTTAAACCTTAATCAGTCTACGATCGCCCCTGAACCCTGGCTATGGGAGATGGGCCCTATTGCGGGTAAAATTATTGCAGTTACACAATCGGCGATCGTGACTAGATTTATCCATGACCAGTTTGCCAAACAATATCTGAGCGAAATGCTCTCCTCTTTTGGCACAGTAGAAACCAGCAAAGATATTGCCTCAGAAGTGCGCCAAGTTGATGTTTTCTTTACTCCATCATCTTCAGAAATTGATGCCAGTGAACTGGGATTATTAGGGCAACTGATGGCAACTCCGGTAATCTTTGAACCCTTTCGTAATCCCATAACCGCCCATGACTTTCGCACTTGTTTACTGAAACTCTTGGTACTGCAAGCGAAACAGGAACGAGAAACCGAGGGCAGGAAATTAGACGAAGATGAACTAGCAAAGTTGTGGATCTTAACCCCAACTGCATCTCCCAATTTGCTAAAAGGAGTTCACGCACAAGAGACAGAGAATTGGCCGTCAGGAGTGTATCTGTTAAGCGAAATCTACAGAACTGGGATTGTAGTGATTCATCAACTCCCTCGCACACCGGAGACTCTGTGGTTAAGACTTTTAGGACGCGGAAGAGTTCAACAGCAAGCCATTCGGGAACTCGAAGCGTTACCTAAAGGAAATCGCTGGCGAGGGAATGTGATAAAATTGGTTTACGAACTTTTAACCATTCTAGCCACCAGGCAAAATCAACAAGCAGATCGAGATGATCAGGAGCTAATCGTGACTTTAACTCAACTGTATGAAGAAGCGATCGCCCAACTGCGTGAAGAGGTACGCGAAGAAGTACGCGAAGAGGTACGCGAAGAAGTACGCGAAGAGGTACGCGAAGAGGTACGCGAAGAGGGACGGCAAGAAGGACAACAAGAAACCACTCTTCGGTTAATCAATAATCTCTTGCGGGTTCGGTTTGGAGAAGTGGATGAGGAGCTTGCAGCCATTATAGGGGCGATCGCCGCCCTGCCTTCAGAAGAATTTACCCCTCTCCTGCTGCAATGCTCTCGTGAAGAACTACTAGCGCAATTTACGATAGAAAACGAATAACCATAGGAGTTGGTTAACCCCAACCTTAACTCTGTGTCAGGATGCTCTCAATCAATCAGAGGTTGGGAGCATCTTTATTACCCATTACCCGGCTGTAGGGCTATATAATCAAAGCCAAATTCTCAAATGGAGTCTAGATGATGAAAACTCGTGTTATTTCCAGCCTGTTAACGGGTTTAACAGCGTTTTTAGGATGGGTGGGAATTTCAGAAGCAGCTTGGGCACAACACCGCCGAAATTTCCATGAACTGATTGATTTAAATCCGACCTTATACCGTCAAATTTGTAACCAAGTTCAATCCAGTTCTGAGAATTGTAATAATACTTATCGGTTGGGTGTCCCGATGTATTTGGTAACCGGAAACTTAGGAGAGATTTCTTATGTAACAATTCTGAATAAACAGCTTTATATTTGGGATTGGGTGAATGAGAATTGGAGTCCTGAGAGGGATATGCCAGTGGGAACTTATCAGTTTGTGTTATTACTGAGAGAGGTGCAGGAAGAATCCCGCTAATGGGTATACCGAGAGTTCATTTGAGTCAGACATAAGGATGATGAAGCGATCGCACAGGCAATGGGGTTTAAGATTGATCTTAGCTTTGCTGACAGGGTGGTGTACCTTAGCACAAGCAGCGTATGGAGCCGATCGCATTAATCTCCGCTTAGGATTATGGCAGAGCCAAATCGCGATCGCCGATTTAGAACACTTTAGCAAAACGGGAACCCTATCCCCAGCCTTGCAACCCTATCGCTCTGTGCTTACCCCCAGGGTGCAACAGCTCTTAGATTATCCCTTTCCCATCGATACTCAATTGGGCGATCGCATCCTCAGAAATATTTTTCACTCTCCCCTCAGTCTAGAAATTTACCAAAGCGTCGTTCCCATGTTGCCCGATAGTCGTCTCGACTATCTAGAGCAAGCCGTAACTACCACCCTGCAAAACAACCATTTCAGTGTTCTCTCCATTCTCCAAGCCTATCCCGGTAAAGAAATTACCCTTAATCTGTCCGCCGCCCTATCTTTCGCTCTCCAGTTCAACCATGATTATTGGCAAAGTCGGCTCCTAGAACCCTTACTGAGTCGGGATTTGTTAGTCAATTCCTCAGAAAACCTCACCTGGGAAGTCGATCCCAGCCAACCGGCGGATGGCCCAGTAGAAAAAACATCATTAATTCTGCGAGATAGCCAGAGAAATCGGGTCATTCCTGTAGATCTCTACACAGTTCCTGGATCGCTAGATTCTGGCCCCCTAGTGGTCATCTCCCACGGCTTTGGCTCCGATCGCAATTACTTATCCGGTTTAGCCTATCATTTAGCCTCCCATGGCCTAACCGTAGCGGCGATCGAGCATCCCGGAAGTAGTCTTAGATGGTTAATGAAAGGGTCAAAATTTAGCCACTTAGCCACCTTGATTCCCCCAGAAGAATTTATCGATCGCCCCCAAGATATCCGGTTTATGCTCGATTATCTAGAAACCGTCAATCATCAACCGGGCCCCTTTTACGGGAAACTGAACACCAATGAAGTAACCATGGTAGGCCATTCCTTGGGGGGATATACCGCCTTCGTTTTAGCCGGTGCAGAACTCAATTTAGCCAGCTTACGCCATTTTTGCCGCGATCGCCTCCCCTTGGGTCGTTCTCCCGCCGACTGGTTGCAATGTGCAGCAGCCGATCTCACCACCGCGCCCCAGTCTCTCAAGGATGACCGCATTGTACAAGTGATTGCCATTAGTCCCGTCATCGGCCGTTTATTTGGCGAAACCGGCATCAGTGCCGTCAAAATTCCTACCTTAATCTTAGCCAATACCAATGATGCCGTTACCCCTGCCCTCGAACATCAAATTCGCCCTTTTAACCGTTTAACCGGGCCGAAATATCTTCTGACCGCCATTGGTACACCCCATTTAAGTATTGGTAATCTCAGATATTCCAATCCGGTTACTTCTCCCTTTCAACCCTTGCAAAAATTAGTTAATGGCGTTTCCCTAGCATTTATCAAACAATTAACCCCAGAAAAAGAGAGCTATGAAATATTCCTCAGTCCCGCTTATGCCCAATCTTTTTCCACTCCTAGAATGCCCCTGCGCTTAAATCAGTCCTTGCCAGGAAGTTTATGGGAACGAATAGAAGTAGGTCGTCTAATGCATTGGCTCGGTTGGGGCTGATCGATTAAAAATTAAAAACTAAACATCCCGATTTTCCATAACCCCTACCAGAGATTGTAAATCAAAATCGCGATCGCGGCCACTTAAACAAATCCCCGAACTCATCACCGTTAAATCCCCTTTACTAATAGCAGAAATATGGTGTTCTCCATCTGCTGTTGTCCATTCTACGCGCCAATAGTCTCCTTGATCGGCAAAGTCTTGTAGCCCTCCTCCCCCTTGTTTAAGCGCCTGATTTAAGCGACGGCGATCGCGTTTTTCGCTGCTAAATTCTTCCTGTTGACTAGCCACTAATTCATAAGTAATTTTAGCTTCTGGAGTCATGCCAGAAAACTGGAGGTTTTCCGGATCAGTCAACTGTTTTAAGTGATGCTTCAAAATACCGGTAATTTGCGGATCGGCGCGTCGGTCTACACTCTCAAACCACCAGTTAGCAGCATCTCCACGAGCGGTAATGGTTTCAAAAGTCCTCGCTTCAGTGACTAAATGAATAGGAGTAGGCTCAGTAATGCCATAGCGTTTTCTCGCTTCATCCCCATTCACCGGATAAGCTAACCAAGTTTGTCCTTTAAGGCGATAACTGAGCCAAAACCTTAAGGGCTTGAGTAACCTTAAATACTCGCTAATTTGGGGCAAAGTTGGCTCATCTACCCATTGGGCCCGTCGCGTATCCAGGGGTTTGAAAATGCCCCAGCCTTCAAACTCTGGCGGTTGAGGTTGAAAACTATACCGAATAGAGGCGATCGCCGTGGTCACCTGTCCTCCCGCCACACAAGGCGCGAGAAACTCTTGATGTTGTAATTCTTGTTCCTGGTTTCCCAGTTGATTTAAAAGTTTGTTGATATCCATAAGCGCCACTCAGAAAGAATTAATCTGCGATTGCCCCATCTCGAATACCCTAGAGAGTATCGATTAGAATCACTGAAGCCTTATGATGGACTCTAAAGATATTCTCGCTATTCTTCATCCTACCCTAGCCGTAGTCTTGGTTTATCCCCTCATTGGTATCGTAGTTTATTTTGCCTGGCAAACTCGCCAACGACGACTACAAACCGCAGCAGGAGAAAAAAGCAAAATTCCCCCGATGGTTGGCCCCGATCATGTCAGAATTGGCCAATGGCTCACTGGCTCAGTTGTTGGAATTAGCCTAGTTGCCCTCGCTTATGTCCTATTTATCGATAAACCTCGCTCTAGTGCGGTTGAAGGTCTTTTAGTCGCCCTGTTATTTGCTGCTACCCTTGCCTCCCTAGTCTTCCTCTTTCGTGTGAGTAAACAGGGGACTAAATTATGGCGAGGTGTATTTGCCACCGGTGCAGGGATGGGTCTAGTCGTTCTCGGCTGTCAAGATGGGGTTTTTCGGCGGGGCTATGAATGGTATATTTCTCACTATTATTATGGTATTACTGCCGCTTTGTTAATGATTTTTTCTTTAGCGATCGTACAAGATATTTACCGCGATCGCTCCCATAAATGGCGCATGGCCCACATTATCATTAACTGTGTCGCGGTTTTACTCTTTCTCGGTCAAGGGTTCACCGGTTCCCGCGACTTACTCGAACTTCCCCTCGATTGGCAAAAACCCTATGTCTATAAGTGTAAGTGGAGTACAAAAACCTGTCCCCAGTTAGGTGATTAATAGGTAGTGCTACAGCTTAATGAGTATAACTAGGGGGCCAGATGCTCGCACTCCCTCAATCCTTTGGTATTACTGGAGTGGGAGCGTCTCGCTCCCTAGATTTTTAATGATGGTCTTTCCCCTTCGCGGATAGATTTATGTCGGACGCACTCCGAAATAAAAGGATTTGATATGAGATCATCTTGGAGATAGATAACAAAAGTTAGTGAAACCGGTTAAAATTTGCTTAAAGTAACTTCAATACCGAGTTGTAAAGCAACTATAGTATTTTAATTTGGGTATTTAAATTTACCCCTGACTCAAGACAGAGATGGATGAGTGAAAATTATACCTTTTAACTCTCTACTCCTCTATCGGGTGCATCAGTTCAGCTAAAGCCAATGAGGACTTAGGATTATGGATGAACAGTACCAGAATCCCGAATTAGCCTGTTTACTGGATCGCCAAGATTGTAATGAAGCCGATAAACGCGCTAACTTAGTGGAAGAACTGCTTGCTATTGGGACAGCGTTATCAGGGAGTCAGGATTTACAACAGTTATTAGATCTGATTCTATCCAAAAGTCGGGAAATTACCTGTAGTGATGCCGGAAGTGTCTACTTAGTCAATCGCAAAGAAGATACCCAAGAGTTGATTTTTAAGACGGCCCAAAATGATTCGATCTCAACTCGTCTGTTTCAAGAGTTTGCTATTCCTTTAACGCCGAAAAGTTTAGCCGGTTATGTGGCCCTAACTGGGGATAGTTTAAATATTGTTGATGCCTATCAGTTACCCTCCTCTGTTCCTTATCAACTCGATCGCAGTTTTGACCAAGATTTTGCTTATCGCACTTGTTCGGTTTTGGTGCTACCGATGCAAAACCATGAGGGGACGGCGATCGGAGTTTTACAGCTTATTAATCGTAAACGTCAAGCAGATCTACAAATTACTGCTGATAATGCTCTAGAGATTGTTCTACCGTTTACCGAGTTTCAAGAGCGAATTGTGCGATCGCTGGCTTCCCAAGCGGCGATTTCTATTGAACGCAATCACCTACAAGAAAGTATTGAAACCCTGTTTGAAGGGTTCGTAAAAGCTTCTGTGCAGGTGATTGAAGCTCGCGATCCGACCACTTCTGGTCATTCGGAACGGGTGGCAGAATTAACGGTGAGACTCGCCCAAGAAGTGAATAATGTTCGCTCCGGTCCGCTGAATTTAGTCTGGTTTAATGACCGGCAACTTAAAGAAATTCGCTATGCTTCCCTACTTCATGATTTTGGTAAAGTGTTGGTTCCAGAAACGATTTTAGGTAAACGAGAAAAGCTTTATCTGGAACAGTTAGAGGTGATTCGTCATCGGTTTGCTTTGGCACAAAGGACGTTACAAATGGAGTGCTATCAAAGCAAGTTTAGGTATTTAGTGGAACATCCTAGCCATCAGCATGAAGAGGCAAATTGTTCCTATTGCGATCGTTTGAGTCAGTTAGATGAGGAATTAAATCGGGCGATCGCCTATTTAAAAGAGTCTTTAGCCTTAATTGAAGACCTCAACCATCCCTTAGCTATTGAAACTCAAGAGGTCAAGAATCATTATCAGGGGTTTGAGAGGCAATTACAAAAGATTGCCCAATTTACTTATCGGGATGTGGATGGTCAACAAAAACCCTTGCTCAAACCGGACGAAATTGCCCAGCTCATGGTGGTTCGAGGCAATTTAACGCCCCAAGAGAGGTTGGCGATCGAGGCCCATGTAACCCATTCCTACGAGTTTCTCAAGCGCATTCCCTGGACAAAAGGTTTACAAGATATTCCGGCGATCGCCTACGGACACCATGAAAAACTTGATGGTACGGGATATCCCCAAGGACTCCATCAACAAGACATCCCCATGCAAACCCAAATGATGACCGTTGCCGATATTTATGACGCGCTCACGGCTGCCGATCGCCCCTATAAACGTCGCCTTCCCATTGATATCGTCATGAAAATTCTCCATGAAGAAGCCGACAACGGTAAAATTAACCTCGATCTTGTTCTCCTCTTTGAACAGCGTCAAGTCTTTACCGCTCTTGGCCATACTTGGCCGCCAGAAAAATCAGCCGCCTAATTCATATAAAATCTGGAAAATCAGTTATGATTAGGACTTACGCAAATTGTAGATATGTCCCCTAAATGTAGGTTGGGTTGAACAAAGTGAAACTCAATAAAATAGGGAGGGCGGGTTTCCGCTTCGCGGACATGAATACAAAAATAGTTGTCAGTCTACAATATTTGGGTATAACCCGCCCCTACAACAATGTCTCATTGTTAATTGTTAATTGTTAATTGATTCATGGACACACCCTCATACACCCCTCCCCAAGTCTGGCAACCCGATACCGACAGTGGCGGAACCTGGTCAAAAATCAATCGGCCCATTGCCGGGCCGACCCATGAGAAAGAATTACCCGTAGGCAATCATCCCCTGCAACTCTACTCCCTAGCCACGCCCAATGGTCAAAAAGTGACGATTCTGCTCGAAGAATTGTTAGCCCTGGGTATTTCTGAAGCCGAGTACGATGCTTATCCGATTAAAATTCAGGAGGGGGATCAATTTGGCAGTGGTTTTGTAGCTATTAATCCCAATTCTAAGATTCCTGCTCTGGTTGACCGCAGCACAACCCCGGAAACTCGCATCTTTGAATCTGGCTCTATCCTGCTCTATCTAGCCGAAAAATTTGCCGCCTTCCTACCCACTGAGGCTGCTGCACGCACAGAATGCCTATCCTGGCTCTTTTGGCAGATGGGTTCAGCGCCCTATGTTGGCGGTGGGTTTGGGCATTTTTATAGTTATGCACCGACGAAAATTAAATACTGCATTGACCGTTTTACCATGGAGACGAAGCGCCAGCTTGATGTCCTCAACCGGCAGTTAGCAGATAAGCAGTACATCTGTGGTGAAGCTTATACCATTGGTGATATTGCCATCTGGCCCTGGTATGGGTCGCTGACATTGGGTAAGCTCTATGATGCGGGTAAGTTTCTTGATGTACAATCCTATACCCATCTCATGAGGTGGGCCGAGGCAATTGACTCCCGGCCAGCCGTGCAACGGGGACGCAGGGTCAACCGGACATGGGGGCCAGAGGAGGAGCAACTGCACGAGCGACACTCGGCCAGTGATTTTGAAACGCCTAGTGCTTCGCGTTAGGGTGAATGCCAGAACCCTTACTAATGAGAGTTTGTGGAGGTTAGACAAAATGTGGAAAGTCTCAATTTCTGGAGATAAACAAGAGTTGTACTATTTACAACGGAGGCTGGCTGAAGATCAAATTAAAATCACAGAAAATACGGAAGGTTTTTGGCTTTGGTCTAAAGATTTTCATGATAATGATGAATTTCAAGATATTCGTCAAAAATCTGAAGAATTGGTAGAAGCTCTAAATTCATGGGGGAGATTACACTTTATCAATCACAAGAAAATAAAATTATCTTCTTTATCTGAAGTCAAAGAGTCAGAAACTAGACTGTATGTTTTTCCAGAGCCAGGAGAGTTAGAGTTTTCTTGTTCAGGTTGGGCAATTTTAAAAAGGGAAGAGAACACACTGACTCTAGACTGTCTTAAAAAGACTTTAGAGATAGCAAAAAATGATGAGTCTCTTTCTTTCATTCTTGAAGTTATTGAAAATAAATTTCCAGATAATTGGCGAACATTAGGGCTAATTTATGATACTATTGTAGGAGATACAGCGCTTTGCGCTGTTATGAGGGACAGTAACAACAATGAGTAAACCAGTTTTTTAACGGTTCAGGATCGATCAACTTAAGAGCTACGGATAGAAGAGCATCAATCATAGCACGGGTAGTAGGAGCAAAAGCGAAGACAAAAGACTTCAGTTGTGACCACCACATTTCAATGGGATTAAAATCTGGAGAATAAGGAGATAAATAGATGACACTAGCACCCACTGCTTCAATTTTAGAGACAATTGAGGCGAGTTTATGAACCGGTAAATTATCCATCACGACCACTGCGCCTGGCCATAATTTGGGTAGGAGACAATCATCAATAAACACCAAGTTCTCTGGCTCTATTTCTTTAATTTTTTCCCAATATTCTACTCTTAGTTTTTGTACTTTTTCGGTTGCTGCTTGACTGCTATGCCTCGTTTTTTTTACGAGATAACCCTAATCTCTGTAAACAGCGACACATGGCTGTAGGACTTACCCAATTACCGGTCGCTTCGGCAAAGAATTCACAAAGTTCCCCTAGAGTGGCATCTATATGTTTTTCTACTAAGGCTTTCACTTGCTCTTGAGCTTCAACACTTGTCAGATGACTAAACTGGGGCTTGCCTCGGCGTTTTGGCTCTACATTTCCTTCTGTTTTTTGTTGTTTGACCAACTTGTGAACTAAATTTTTACTCACTGAAAATCTCGCGGCCACTTGTCTAATTGAGTAGTTTTCTACTAGATGCGCTTTCACAATTTTTTCTCGTAAGTCTACACTATATGCTTTCATCATCTACTCCATAACCTCTATTTCTTCACTGTACACTATTACAGCGCGAAGCGCTGTATCTTGAGTATTGCCAACAAGACGGTTTAACTCCTCCAAGTCCAAGTTCAGTTGCTGCTTAAATCTCAGGCTTCGCGCCAGCGATGGGTCGCATGATCGCCCCCCAATCATTAAAAGGCGATCGCCCTTTGAAATCGACCATAAGAAATGCTATAATCGAAGCCCCTAATATTAGATCCAGCCGTATGGACATTAAAGAGTTGTTTCTCAAAGAAGTAGAAAATCTCCCTGAACCTATGTTAGAAGAAGTCTGGGATTTTTTACTATTTCTGAAACAAAAACGAGATGGCAATACATTAGAAACTAGCCTGCTCAGTCAATCCTCTTTAGAAAAAGATTGGTTATGCCCAGAGGAGGATGAAGCATGGAAGAATTTGTAAAAGGGGATGTGGTTGTTGTTCCTTTCCCCTTTTCAGATTTAACCCAAGCCAAGCGCAGACCAGCTTGTATTATAGCCACTGTAACAGGAGATGACGTAATCCTGTGTCAAATTACGAGCCAGAAAATTAGCGATCGCTATGGAATCCCTCTGGAAACTGATGATTTCAGTGAGGGTGGACTGAAGCAAAACAGTAATATTAGACCCAATCGTTTGTTTACGGCCGATCGAGGAATCATACTGTACAGAGCTGGAAAACTGAAGCCGGAGAAATTAAACGAGGCGATCGCCAAAATTGTTGAAATTATCCAATAGCGATCGCCACTTACCTTGAGTATTGCCAACACTTCTGGGTTTAACCCCTCCCAGTCCAAGTTCAGTTGCTGCTATATTATGTGAGTGACACTAATTAACGATCGCCAAATGGCTAAATTATCCTCAGATCGTAGCACCCTGATTTGAAACTTGAAACAAGACTTATTAGATATTGTCGATGAAGCCAAAGCTGCTGAGTTAGCTTTATTAGAGCGTTTTGGAGAAACCGATCGCACTATTGAAGCTTTAGATCAACTCACCGAAATCGCTGAACAAGCTAAAGAACGATTTTCTCAATTGTCGATTCTACAAATTAGAATTGCCGAATCGCAACCGATCGCCTCTCAAGATCTGTTAACATTGTTAGACGATCGAATAGGGGCAATCTCTGGCCGAGTGCCTACTTTGAAACAGAGTACACAAGAAATTAAGGTAGATTGGAATTTATCATGAATGAAACATCTGGATTCCCCGATCGCTCCCAAGTACAGAAAACTCTGAGCAAAGCGCATCGTAGTTGTCAGGAAATGGAGTTAGCGGGTTTGGAGTTGCAAGAGGTGATTGAACGATTAGAGAGCAATATTAGGCAACAACGTCTCAAGCGACTCAAACAAGTTTCTTCAGTTGAGTAAAAGGCGATCGCTAATGCTCAAGAGGCGATCGTGCCAGCGATGGGTCGCATTATCGCCTTTACTCTGCCTCTTCATCCCGATCTTCAGCCGTTAGGAGTGCTTGTTTGCTATGACGAACATGAATGATGTATACTATATCATTGCGAATTACAAATAATATTCGATAAACATTGGGACTTTTTCCATAGAGCAGTTGTCGAACTTCTTCCGGAAACACATCATTTTCAATGGCTAAAGCGCAGCGTCGGGGCTTGATTTGTAATGTAGCAAGTTTATCCATTAATTTGCGAAACCACTGATGGCCGTAGCTTGGGTTCCGCTCTTTTAACCACTCATAAGCCACTTCAATTTCAATTTCCGCACCTTTAGTAATCTGAACTTGGAATTCCATGTTTCTGTTGCATTTCTTTCGTAAATGCTTCTAAAGGTCGGACTCTTCCAGCATTGAGATCGTCTAATCCTTGTTGAATACCAGTAATGGTTTCCAAGTATTCGATCGCCTCTAGAAGTTTTTGATAAGATGCAGCATCTTGAACGACTAATTCAGCTTTACCATTGACAGTCAATACCATGGGGCTACCGGTTTGTTTCATCTGTTCGATAAACTCAGATGTATTTCTCTTGAAGTTAGAAAGGGACTGAATATCGCGACTTAAGTTGAGCATAATAGGGTTTTACTCAATTTGCACTAAATTTAATGTTAGCATGAGTGAGTAGAGTGATCGCCCCCCAAAATCACTAAACCCCCAAAAGGCGATCGCCAATAGTTAAGCTGTATAAGCCAATATATTTTTAGGGGTTGACGAACGTGGGATAATATGAATAGATTATCGAATCACTTGCACCTGAACGCTCAAATTGAGATTTTCCCAGATGCGATCGGTGGTGAGTGCTGGTAAATTCAACTTCAATGCTAGGGCAAGGCAAGCCCTATCTCCCAGGGAAAGACCTAAAGAGCGGGGTAAGGGGCGTAGTTTAGCTATATCACGAGCTAATTCTTCGTCTACTGCATAGATCGATAGAGCATTGTTCAGGACACCTAAATCGATTAATTGAGTGACTATCGCATCAGGATCTTGACCTCGTTCCGCCAGTTTAGAGAGAGTTTCTGCCCAGTTAATAGCGCTAATGACGGCTCCTTGTACTAAGATTTGAGCAAGGCGATTGCTCCCTGGTTCTCCTTGGAGATAGGCAAGAAGAGCCGAGGCATCCAGAACAGCACAAGGGTTTTGACTCACGACTAACTCTCCCGACGTGCTTGTTGGCGACGCTCTTGAATAAGTTCATCGGCTAAACTAACATCGGGAGCAATATCCTTGAAGAGTCCTTGCAGTTTTTGGACTTGTTCGCGCAAGCTGACTAGGCGTAAGGTTTTGTCAGCTTCTACTATCAGAATAAAACGATCGCCTTCTTGTAAGTTGAGCTGTTTCTGTAGGGAAACTGGAAGAACGATACAACCTTCGGCTCCTAGTTGGAGGCTATACTGCTCTAAGGGTTGAGAGGGTGATATGGAGTTCATCGATAGATTCTGTTATATCCTTCATGTTTCCTACCATACCAGAGCTTTGTTTTTTGGGGGCGATAAAACTCCGTTTTCGGCTATCGCTGACATGAAACGCTTTCCGCAAGCGGACATGAACGCGATCGCATTTGAGGCGAATGGAGAAGCGATCGCCAATCCTCAAGATCGCCAGTTATCTTGAGTTTTGCCAACAAGACGGTTTAACTCCTCCAAGTCCAAGTTCAGTTGCTGCTTAAATCTCAGGCGATCGTGCCAGCGAAACGAAGTTTTATCACCTAACAGCTCTGTGATTCCCGAAGGGATTGGGTCACATTATTGCCCCCACAACTGGTTCACCCATGCAAGTCTTGAAGAGATCCCTTGGCGATCGCCATCAAGAATGCTAAATTCAATCCATACTTGACTCAACTCAATCATGAAAATTAAGGCGATTATTCACGAAGCCCAAGAGGGTGGATACTGGGCAGAAGTACCAGCTCTACCTGGATGTATAGCAGTGAAAGGGAGAGTCTTGGGAAGAAGTGATGGACAATCTACAAGAAGCAATTATGGGATGGTTAGAAGTCGCCAATGAAAGCGCCCCGATCCAAGAAACCGATCGCATTGTCGAAATTGCAGTATGAAGTTAGTTTCTGGGAAAAATTTCTGTAAGATCTTGGAAAGTAATGGCTGGATCTTGAAAACTTACCTTGAGTATTGCCAAGAAGACGGTTTAACCCCTCCCAGTCCAAGTTCAGTTGCCGCTTAAATCTCAGGGGTTTCGGCGACAGCCGAAAACGGAGTTTTATCGCACAGCGACTGTTAGAAGTCGCCAGTGAAAGTTCCCTGTGTAATCCTTAAGCTGTATCAATCAACTTTGCTGGGTTTCTAAACGAGCTAGAGTCGTTGCCGCTTCTGCCAGATAAAGGGCAGTGATAGCACGTTTTTTAGGATCTTTTTCTTGTTGAAGATCATGGGTGAAAATCCGAATACGATTTTCATAAGCACGGATGGATTCTGAATCGTTAATGGTATGATTTTCAATAGTCATGGCTCAATGGGTAAGGTATTGATTCTGATTTGGAGTAATTGTTGTTCGGGTTCAAGGTAAATAAAGCGAACTTCGAGGAGTTCGTTTATTGCTAGGGTAACATCTTGACTGGCTCCTGGAGGGTTTACTGATTCATGAAAGGCAATGGCGGTGTAATTACCAGGAGGAAGATCGGCAAATTGGGCATCTGCCCAACGTTGGTTGACAGCTTTTTGGCTCAGGAGAGTACCGTCTTGCTCAAGGATAGCCACAAAAATTGTGCCTTGATTGGATGGCATCGCATATCCGTCTTGGTTACGAATGGTAATGAATATATCAGACATCAGTAGAGGGTAACTGTATTGTTTATCAATTTTAAGGAAAAACGGGATTTCTTGACGAGACACTTTATGACTGAGCTTCTCAAGATGCGATCGCCAGTTATCTTGAGTATTGCCAACAAGACGGTTTAACTCCTCCAAGTCCAAGTTCAGTTGCTGCTTAAATCTCAGGCGTTTCGGCGACAGCCGAAAACGGAGTTTTATCGCTTAATCTTCTCTCATGCTGTCGGATCGTCTTCTGTCAAAAGATTTTCTAGATCTCGCGCTCCATGAATAACTCAGATGATTTCAACGACTCTCTCTCCCAATATGTAAAAAATAATATACTTGCTAAACTCCTTGACTCCTATTTGACGAATATTTTGTAATTCAGGATGATAAAATTGACAGCGCTTGCCCATTTCTGGCATCTGTCCAAGTTGTTGAAAGGTTTCTTCTGCTGCTTGAAGAAAACGATCGCTTAGATCCAGATTAGTGTTAGCAATATAGGTAGCAATATCAATTAAGTCGCGAATAACCTGCGGACGCTTGCGAATTTCAACCATGTTGCTTTTGATTCAACTTATCACGAACGGCTTGGCGAATTTCTTGCCAGTCGCGATCGCTCATTTGAGTGGCATCACCAGAGTTGAGTCCTTCGAGGAGCATGGTTTCCAACTGTTCTTGAGCTTTGCGCTTTTGGTCTTGACGAATCAGATCGCGGATATATTCACTGGCACTCCCATAACCTCCGCTCTGAACTTGGCGATCGATATAATCCCGCATGGGATCGGGAAGAGAGACATTCATGGTTTTCATAGCATAACCATTTTGAAGATTTCTTCTATCATGGCAAAAAATAGCAATTATTGCCATAACTTCCGTGCGATCGCCAATGCTCAAGATGTGATCGCCGGTTATCTTGAGTATTGCCAAGAAGAGGGTTTAACCCCTCCGAGTCCAAATTCAGTTGCCAAGTTAAGCTGTTTGCAAAAATTGCGGTTCAGGAATTGGCTCTCCTTCTTCATTCCAAGCGTCTAGATACATCTCGATCGCTTCTTCCGCATTTTTAATCGCTTCTGCACGAGTTGTTCCATGAGTGCAAGGCATTATCACGCGGTCAGCAAATTCTGGAATGGTAACTAGAAACAGATTATCTTCTTCTGACCACTGAATAATTGTAGTGTACTGATTCATCACTCGTCATTCTCCTGTTTGTTTTCGATATCGGCTAATTCAAGTAATAACTGAGCCACTTGTTTTTCTAGGTAAGGGGGTACATCAGAGCCATTTTTACCGGAAATGGTGAGTGTTTTTTTCAGGAGAGGGTGTCGCCAGCGTTCGTGACTTCCTTTTCCTCGTTTTGGTAAATACACAAATCCAGCACGGGTAATTTCAGCTTTGAGTTCTCGAAGTTTTCTCGGCATCTTTATAGCTATACTCTAAGATGAAATTATATCACTTGAATTAGCTTTATTAGAGCGTTTTGAAGAAACCCATCGCACTATGTCAGTTGCTGCTTAAATCTCAGGCGATCGCCAATTCCAAAGAAGCGATCGCCGGTTATCTTGAGTATTGCCAAGAAGACGGTTTAACCCCTCCGAGTCCAAATTCAGTTGCTGCTTAAATCTCAGGCGATCGCAGACTGATAGCCTTATGTTGTTGTACCCGTTCCGTGAGTTATACTTAAAGTCCAATCTTATTTACACTTGTAACCGATGCCTCGACTGGATCTTTATCATGATAGTGTTAGAGTTGCTCTGGTTAAAGAGGGCTGAACAATTACTGACGATCCTTTGGTAATTCAGTTTGAAGATTTAACGGTTTATGCGGATCTGGGAGCAGAAAAAATTATTGCTGCTCAGAAAGAGCGTGAAAAGATTGCCATTGAAGTTAAAGTGTTTGGCAGCTCTTCTCCTGTAACCGAGCTAGAACGAGCTGTTGGACAGTATTATCTCTATTCAACGTTTATTGCCAAACAAGAGGACGATCGCGCTCTTTATCTAGCTATTCCAGAAAAGATTTATGAGACATTCTTTCAACGTCCTTCAATCCAATTGTTTGTCAAAGAACGCCAAATTTATTATGTCGTTTTTAATCCAGAACAGGAGGAAATCGTCACATGGATTGTAAACTAGATAGCTATGCCCAAATTATTAGCAGTGTGGTTAATGAGTATGCCAAGTATAAACCCAGCTATGGTGAGATTGAACTACAAGCGATTTGCGATCGCCACAGTTTTCTCTTATTGAGTTTTGGCTGGAATGGCATTCGCCGAGTCCACAGTACGATTTTACATCTACGCATTGCCGAGGGCAAAATTTGGATCGAGCGAGATGAAACAGAGGAAGGGATTGCTCAAGAGCTGCTCGATCGCGGTGTGGATAAAGGGGATATTGTATTGGCATTCTATCATCCGGAACATCGAAAGCTGACTGATTTTGCGATCGCCTAGTAGCACCTTTCTCATCCATGCGATCACGAAGCGAAACGGAGTTTTATCGCCCCCACAACCCCTTCTCCAGTGCGATCGCCTGAACGATGTCTCCCATTATCGCCCCAGCAATGGCTCGCCTATCGCCTGAGACTCAGAAACCAGGTTTTTGCTTCTCCTGGATACAAAAAGTGGTTACTTCAGAGTTACAATCATTAAGAAATTATCAGTCATTAATCAAATATGGCAAAAATCTCTAGCGATCTTGAAGAAACTATCTGGAATTTAAAGCGGCAATTGTTGGATATTATTGATAGTGCAACTTCAGCAGAATTGACTTTATTTGAACAGTTTGGAGAAACGAATGATACGATCCCTCTACTAGATGAGTTAAAAAATGTATCCGATCGCGCTTCTCCTTGGTTTTCTCGGTTGTCTAACTTCCAGTTACGCATCGCTGAGGTTCAACCGACAATTTCAGCCGATATGCTAAACTTAGTCTATCAATCAGTAGAGCGTCTCCAGGTAGAAATTCCGGCTATGGAGCGAAGCATTCAAGAAGTCAAAAATGAGTGGAATTTGCCATGAGTAAGCAACCGTATATCCCTGAAGCGACAACTAATCAGAGATTGTTGGTAAATCTACGCCGCAGTCGTTTAGCACTTGAAGCGACAACTTTAGAGTTAGAAAATATTACAATGCAGCTAGAAAATACCACAAGACAAGAACGCTTGAGACGTTTGCAACATTCAATGAGAACTTCTGATGCAGAAATAGCTTGATGGGTTACTTCAGATGCGATCGGATGGCGATCGCCCCCCAAAATCACTAAACCCCTAAAAGGCGATCGCCAATGCTCAAGATGCGATCGCCAGTTACCTTGAGTATTGCCAACAAGACGGTTTAACTCCTCCAAGTCCAAGTTCAGTTGCTGCTTAAATCTCAGGCTTCGCGCCAGCGATGGGTCGCATGATCGCCCCCCAATCATTAAAAGGCGATCGCCCTTTGAAATCGACCATAAGAAATGCTATAATCGAAGCCCCTAATATTAGATCCAGCCGTATGGACATTAAAGAGTTGTTTCTCAAAGAAGTAGAAAATCTCCCTGAACCTATGTTAGAAGAAGTCTGGGATTTTTTACTATTTCTGAAACAAAAACGAGATGGCAATACATTAGAAACTAGCCTGCTCAGTCAATCCTCTTTAGAAAAAGATTGGTTATGCCCAGAGGAGGATGAAGCATGGAAGAATTTGTAAAAGGGGATGTGGTTGTTGTTCCTTTCCCCTTTTCAGATTTAACCCAAGCCAAGCGCAGACCAGCTTGTATTATAGCCACTGTAACAGGAGATGACGTAATCCTGTGTCAAATTACGAGCCAGAAAATTAGCGATCGCTATGGAATCCCTCTGGAAACTGATGATTTCAGTGAGGGTGGACTGAAGCAAAACAGTAATATTAGACCCAATCGTTTGTTTACGGCCGATCGAGGAATCATACTGTACAGAGCTGGAAAACTGAAGCCGGAGAAATTAAACGAGGCGATCGCCAAAATTGTTGAAATTATCCAATAGCGATCGCCGGTTATCTTGAGTATTACCAAGACGACGGTTTAACTCCTCGAAGTCCAAGTTCAGTTGCTGCTTAAATCTGAGGCGATCGCGTTCATGTCCGCTTGCGGAAAGCGAAACGGAGTTTTATCGCCCCCCAAAATCACTACACCCCCAAAAGGCGATCGCTTTCTGGGGAAAAAGGGCGATCGCCTTCTGGGAAAATGGGCGATCGCTTACCGGGTAGCTTTCCAGGTAGGGTGTGTTAGCGGGGGAATTAACTTTGGCCGAATTCGAGTAAACTTGATTCCCCGCGTAACGCACCACAAGACAGTTAATGATTGGAAATTTCGGTGCGTTACGTCGGGCTTTTTAATTGACTGATTAAGTTCAAAATTTATGACCGAATAACGCACCTACCACTAACTGAATTGAACCCAAGAAAAGGCGATCGCATTTAGGGGTGTTTTGGAAAGAGCGATCGCTATTTTTCCCTCATCAGCTCAATTACTTCTTGTAAAACTTGAGGAATTGCAGGTTTTTCAGCCATGATTACATTATCTGGTAAATGCTTGTGATGAGGAAAATTAGGTAGATTGGGGAAGTGAGGCGTGCTATCATAACGAAAAATCAGTTCATTTTGTTCATCTTGAAAGTGATAACGGTAATCAAGAAATTCTAATTGATTTTCTACAACTATGATTGCTTCATTTATTTCTAGTAAGTGTGTTTGATTAAAGCGTAATCGAATTCTCAGATTAGCGCGTGTTGGTGTCAGAATTTCTTCTTCGTACCGTTCAACATAAATATTTTTACATTCTTGAATTTCTTGCTCGATTTGCTCAAGATAATCAGTTAAAAGACTAGGCAACATAGCTGAGTCGTTTCTCTATTTCTTGATGCAAAGCCAAGTAATTACGGTAATCATTTGCCCATTCTATAAATAGGACATCATCTGGTAATAATCCTTGGTTGTATTGATTAAAGAATTCTTCAGAGTTCATTTTTTGCTGATTCTCATACAAGCTCAAGCGTTTGGAAACGGCAACTAAGGCATCTAATGGTGATGTATATTGAATGGTCTGTTTACGCATTGTAAGGAGTTGATTTGTGTTGTTAAAGTTGGCCATTACTCAAATTTTAGCAAATTAGCGATCGCCCTGAGTTGAAATAGAGAAAAGGCGATCGCATTTTGGGGTGTTTGGGAAAGGGCGATCGCCAATCCTCAAGATCGCCACTTATCTTGAGTATTGCCAAGAAGAGGGTATAATGCCTCCGAGTCCAAGTTCAGTTGTGGCTTAAATCTCAGGCGATCGCGTTCATGTCCGCTTGCGGAAAGCGAAACGGAGTTTTATCGCCCCCATTGTCCCTCCGAAGATCCAGAAACCGGGTTTTTGCTACCGGTATCGCTTAAGACGCAACGACCCGAAAAACCCGGTTTCTTGGGTTGTTTACTGTTTGAGGGTGTCTAGCATGGTTTCAATTGATTTCTATAGCACGGGTAACGGCAAATATGGTTTTTTGATCGGATTCAAAGGTATCAAAATCAAAACCTTTGATAAATTCTTCTGCGTTGTCGATCGCATCGATAATATCTTGTAAATAGTCTTTGATAGTGCGGTTCATAGGTAAACCACTTCTTCAAGGATATGTTGGCCAATATAGGGTTTTAAGCCATCTTTAGTAACTAGATCGACTTTTTTACCTAGTCTTTCACTCAGGTAGTTTTCCAGTTGACAGTAGGTAATTAGACCAAAATTTATGTCCGGGCTAAATTCAACCAGTAAATCAATATCGCTCGTTTCTGTAGCTTCTCCTCGAACATAGGAACCAAAAAGTCCTAGCTGATTAATTTGGTATTGTTTCTGAATGTGAGGGAAGATTTCCCTGAGAGATTCCAGGATGGTTTCAGACGTGATAGCTTGAGTGTCAGTGATACTCATTATGGATGCATATTATAAGTTGAATGTCTTGAATTGATTATAACTTAAGCGATCGCCAGTTATCTTGAGTATTGCCAAGACGACGGTATAACCCCTCCCAGTCCAAGTTCAGTTGCCGCTTAAATCTCAGGCGATCGCATACCCTCTCCCTTAAAAAGGCTATATTAGAATAATACCCAATTAATAATCCCATAGCCGATGATGGAAACTATTACTATTCCAGTAGATGCTGAACTTGCCAAATATTACCGAGAATCTGAACCGGAACAACAACAGAAAATCGTCATGTTTATTAATGTAATGCTCAAAAAATCTATGAATCAAAAGCCCCTTCTAGAAATCATGGAAGAAGCAAGTCAGCAGGCTATTGCCAATGGCATGACTCCAGAAATTCTCGACTCAATCCTTAATGATGACAACTAACAGAGTTGTGATTGACACTAATGTAGTAGTCAGTGCTTTAATCTTGAGCTTCTATAGAGAAGCAGAAGTTATTGAAATTACTGAAACTATTGATAGTTGTCGAGATCCCAAGGATAACAAATTTCTAGAACTAGCGATATCGGGCAATGCGAGTTATATTATCACTGGAGATAAGGATTTGTTAGAACTTCATCCCTTTAGAAGTATTCCTATTGTAACTCCTCAAGATTTTTTGCAAGTGGTATCAATATAAACTACAAATTAACATCAGCTTCAGAAACCGGGTTTTTGTTACGGACATCGCTGAAGACGCAACGACCCGAAAAACCCGGTTTCTTGGGGTGGGGGAGAGGATGGAAGAGGCGATCGCCTTTCCCAGATCCCGCAGGGTACGTTAATTAACGCACCCTACAAAATAGCTCAAGATTGTTTATCTGGGATTGACTCCCGGAATTTCAAAAGGAACAGAGTTTGAACCTTTATGCACTGCTACATGAAGATGCGAAGCGGTACTCCATCCTGAATTACCTTGTTCTCCAATTTTCTGCCCTGCGGTAACATAATCGCCAACTTTGACAGGAACTGAGTTTTTCTTCAAATGAAGATACCTAGAAACATAGCCATTTTCATGCTCAATGTAAACTAAATTCGCTTTGTTTGCCAAAGCAGGATCATTTCTACCATTATCATCGAAGCCTTCAATCACCTTGATAACTTTACCAGAGCGCATTGCGTAAACAGGTGCGCCAAAGTAATGATCAAAATCCATTGCGTAAGCTGATGAACCATTATGAGAGAAACTGGTCTTCCATGGCTGAGTAAGTGTACCCTTACCTTTTAATGGATGAGAGAAGCCTTTCAAAGGATTGGATTCTGTGGGATTAGAGTGAAGAGGAGGTGGGTTAACAGGATTACTGTTTTTCCCTTCCAAATTCAGAACCAGGTGATAATTGGTACTATCCTGATTGAGCGCCCTCACCTTCACATAGTATTCACTATTGGGCTGAAGATCCAAAGAAGATAAAATGGGTTTTCTACCAGAAGACTGAACAGCTTTCAAAGTCTTGCCATTCTTATCAAATAAGACAAACAAAACATCGCCATTAAGTAAAGCATTCTCATCACCACTCTCATTGCGAACTGCAAAGTTCAAAGGTCGAGCAAATGAGTCCGTCGAAAACTTGTAGTAGTCCTCCTCTTTATAGGGAATTCCCACATGGTCATTCACCGTCTCTCGCTTGCCACCCAAGTTGCCCAGATTTCGAGAATCTTGGAGCGAACCCCCAGCTTCATCTAAATTGAACACAATCTTGTACGGAAGAAATTCCTTACCTTCATTAACCTTAACTTTGGCAACATAATCACCTTGGGATAAATTCTCAAAGGCAAAAAAGTTGTCATTGGGATTAGAATTAGTGGGGCGCACTGTACCACCTCCCACTCGCTGAAGTTCAAGACTGAAATCGCCGGGCTTGAGGTTTGTATCTCGCAGAGCTAGGGCCACATTTCCTTTATTCCCAAGCTTAAAGCGATCAATGGTAAAGCGATATTCGCCCTTACCCGTCACATTATATTCATGCCGTCCAGCAGGAACATTAAGAGTACGTGACTCCAGCAAATTCAGAATCAGTTGATAATTGGTCGCTTGCCCCTGTTGAGCGGAAACTCGCACATAGTATTCACTATTGGGTTCAAGATTATAAGCACCATAAGTTGAATCAGGGTCTCTATTGCTCGAATTAACCCTTTTCAAAATATTGCCATTCTTGTCCTCTAGAACAAACTCAACGTTACCATCGAGTGGAGCCGTTTCACTGCCGTTCTCATCGCGAAGAGCAAACTGAAAAATGCGAGGTAATCCATCTGTCGAAAACTTGTAGTAATCGATATCTCCATTAGGAATTCCCACATGATCATTGACCGTAACTCGTTGTCCACCCAGTTGATTCATATTCCGAGCTTGCGTTCTCAAGCTGGCAGCTTCATCCAAGTTCACGATCATATTGTAAGGCTGAGATTGCTGATTAGCATTAGCCTTGACTTTGACAACATACTGGCCTTGGGGCAAATTATCAAAGGCGAAAAAGTTGTCATTGGGATTGGAGGTGCTGGGGCGCACTGTACCCCCTCCTACACGCTGAAGTTCAAGACTGAAATCACCGGATTTGAGGTTAGTATCTCGCAGAGCTAGGGCGACATTTCCTTGATTGCCAAGGTTCAAGCGATACTCACTGTTACCTTTCGCATTATAGGTATGCCGTCCAGCAGCAACATCAATTGGGGTAAGTGTGGAAGTTTGCACAGGTACAGGTGTAGAAACTGGAGGTGATGTAACAGGTTTCCCTGTACCAGTTTTATAACTCACTGGTAGATAAACTGACTGACCTACTCGCAGTAGCTTGGCTTCAGCTTCAGTAAAAGTTCCACCTGTCCGAGTTTTCATAATCTCTCGCCAACGGTTGCCATTGCCTAACTCGCGTTGAGCAATTCCCCACAGCGTGTCACCTGCCTTGACCATATACTCGCGGGATGGCCCAGGAGTTCCTGGTGGTAAGGGATTGCTACCTTCTACTGAGGTAGTTATACTGGATAGATAGCGTTCAGCAATCTTGGCAATATCACTGGCTCGATCCGTTCCATTCACAATCCGACGAGCATTATAAAAATCTCGATTGTTGCCATTGATATAGTTACCAAGACCTACACCTGTAAAAGAACCGTCACGCATTCCCTGAACTAGAATCTTGGCGGCGATATCAGGATTAGATGCCAAGTCAGGATTTCCAATTAAGTCAATCCCAAGTCGTTGAGACCACTTTTGATAATTTGACCGACCTGTGATTTGTACATACCCTCGACCTCGGTAGCGATAGCCATCACCAGGTAAATAGTTCCCCAAAATATTATCGTAATTTTGCTGGGCTGGAGTTGGGCCCCAGATTTCTGACATCCATCGACCTAAGTTTGACTCATGTTCAGCAGTAGCAAGAATGTAGGCCACTTGTCCGCGATCGGTAACACCAGCCACCTCAGCAGCAGCCAAAATTTTGGGGATTGACTGCTGTGCATGTTGTTTCAAATGCGATGGAACAACTGAAAGGACTTTATCTTGGTTGTAGCCAACTGCCCGTTCCCCAGGGGTAACCAACCCTTCGCCACTCCAAGTTTCAGGAATAATGGTCGCTAAAACATCATACTCTTGCGGCTTCATCTCTTTCGCCACCTGAACGGCTGCCAACAGATTCAATAAGCCAGCCCCAGTCTCAGCATCATCACCCGTAGTTCCCAAATCCGTGGCCGTATCTCGGATAATCTCCATCACCTGACGGTAATTCAACTCAGGATTAGCCGCCCAAACCTGGGACACAGCCCCCGTAACCTTCGCCGTCGCCACAGAAGTCCCCGCCATACCACTGGTTCCTTCCCCAGCTAAGGACAATTGGGGATTCTCCATCGTTCCGCCATAGGCCATCACATCCAAACCCTGACCATAGCTAGAATATTCGGTGCGGTTAGTCCCTTTCCAAGCCGACGTTTCGGGGTCAAATTGTTCAGCCGCTCCCACCGTGAGGATATTATCGAACTCCTGAGAAGCTTGTCCTAACGCCGACATCACGCCGCCATCATTCCCAGCAGCAGCTACAATCAGCACATTATTTTGCCGCGCATATTCAATCGCCTCCCGCTCATCTGGCGTTAACTCATAGCGCGTCGTCACATTTCCTTCAGTATCAATCTGAGTTAAATCCATACTCAAATTAACTACCGCATTCGGTTGTCCAGACTCTCGCGCAGCATCCACAAATTCCACCAAAGACTCAGCCCATTGTCCCGAACCAATAGCACGACTCACCCACAGGGGAGCCGTATCATTGACTCCATCAATACCAATCTCATTGTCCTCAGTTGCACCAATAATCCCCAGGATATGGGTTCCATGTTCATTTCCCTCTCCTTCCGATAACAGGGGATTATCATCACCCTCCACATAATCCGTTCCCAAAGTAATCCGAGAATAGTCAATATCTGGATTATCCCCGCTAAACCCAGTGTCGATGATACCGACTAGGGGTTGAGCCGTTTGGGCAAACTCTAACTGCACCGGTTCCTCTGCCCTCGACACCCACTGCTGCGCGACTGCTTCCAACCGGTTCACTAACCGCGTGGTTGCCACTTCCTGCACCTCAGAAAAGTCTTCAGAGTTCTGGGTTAAGCTTTCTGTCAGCTTAGTAACCGTTGCTTTCAGTTCCGTAATCGAACTCTCTTCGGTATCAATCTCCTCCAGATTAACTGCCAGCGTTTCCAACCGCTCAACCAATTCTTGCTTGACTGTCGGTTCCGGTTCCACCCATGCCGTTTCCGTATTCTCTCCCTCAACCGTTTCAACACTTTCTTGCGGTTCTACCGCATTTTCCTCGAAATCATCAGAACTTTCCTCGTTTTCAGTCTCCGTAGTCTCCGCAACAACCGTTTCTTCTTCCTCAACTGGCTGATTTTCTTCCCTGTCAGCTACCTGAGTGGAGGCTTCATCCTCAGCAACCGGATTATTTTCTTCTACCGCAACCGGTGGTTCTTCCTCATCTGAGTTATCCTCAGTTGCCTCAGTTTCCTGCTCCACAACCACGGGTTCTACAGTATTTTCGGGTTCAGAACCTTCACCCTCATCAACCGTTACCACTTCTTCAACAGGTTTCTCCTCACTCTCCTGCTCCACAACCTCCGGTTCAACAACATCAGCAGTGACAGCTTCTTCCCCTAAATTCTCTTCACCCAGAACCTCATCCGCTTCCGCTTCTGTGGTATTGTCCAAGAACTCCAATAGAGTCTCTATATCCTCAATTAAATCTCCCGCGACTTCATCGACTGCATCGGGAGTCACATAGGGTTTAACATATTCGATAATCCCTTTGCCTAACTCAGTCTCGCGCCAATCTTTTCCTTCGGCAAGCACTTCATCCATCAGCGCGGCTTTACCTTTAGCTCCCCGAATCTGGAAGATGATATCGTTGTAATCCGAATCGGTTTTACCATCCATGCGGATATCTTCCATCACGAATGTAGAACCATCCCCAGTAACATCGGCAATTTGTCCCACATGGAAGCCTTCATGGGGATTAGCCGTTACCATGGAAAATAAGGGACGACCGGAACCGCCAATTCCTGGATTATCAAAGACTTTCGCTACCGTCTTATTGGGAACCAGCATTACCCCGAAGGTATCTCCAGAGCGCATATTAAAGCTTTTTACGCCCAAATATTCCCCCGCATTTTGGTCGCGCTCGCCCAAGTTACCACTAAATCTCGCCCCTTCATCCGCATCAGAAATCACCACATAACCTTGTTCTGAGCTACTCAACGCGCGACTAGCTGCTTCCTGAATAAACTCTTCAGAACCGGGTTCAAATTCATCCATTCCCTCTAAGGAAAAGATAGCCAGTTCGCCTTGATATCCCCCACCGTCAAAGATATAGTCAATCTCCACTTGTCCCGTTTCTCCTACCGTGAAGATACCGGAATCAAAGGTAAAATTAGGTTGGGAAATGTCTAAGACTGGGGTAAAGTCATCGCTGTCTGCTTCAGTCTCTTCTCCACTCTCTTCGGCAACCGCAATCTCCTCTGTGTCCAGGATTTCAGCTTCTTCAGATTCGCTGGAGTTCGCGGACAGAGCAGAAATTAGTTCGCCATCGGGTTCAATCGTTTCGTCGCTTTCTACACTGACACTCTCTACACCCTCTTCAGTCCCTTTGGGTTCGGGGAGCGCGTCAAAAAAGGGCAGTTCTTCTTCTATTTCTAGGTCACTTTCCAGGTCAATGGTTGCTTCAGGAGCGTCACTTGCTTCTGTATCATCAGTATCCTCGACCTCACTGCCATCTTCCAAGTCAGTGTCGGGAATCTGTTCTACGTCCGAGGGTTCGGCGCTCTCTAAGTCTATATCATCTATACCCAAATCTACTTCTAAGTCTGTATCATTCACTTCACTTCCCTCATCTAGATCGATCGGCAATCCGGAAGGGGTGAGAATGGGTTCGAGGATGAAGGTTTGACCTTGCTCAGACTGGGGTTTAGCGGTTTTAGGAGTGTTTTGACGGCGGAAGTTTTTGAAGAAGCTCATGATGGTATCGATTCACCGGAATCGTGAAAAATGGCAGAGTGTTGGCAGAGGGGATGATTTACTCCTCTATAGGGTTCTCAGTTTTTTCCACCCATTTTTATGCAAGCCGCAACAATTCTTTACATAATCCTTGGGATTAATGCATCAGTAATTGTATTCATCTCAGTTTCCCTTGAGGGCCATTTGTGAAATTTTTGTGAAGCCAACCCTGGAACAAAATTCAGGAAACACAGTATACAACCAGTCTAGGGAGAGGGCCGCGAATCGATTGACAATGCTATAGAATATAATTAAACTTGTTCACCCAATTATTGACTGAAATTAGGAGACAAAAACAAGAATGACCCAAGTGGTAGTCGGAGAAAACGAAGGAATTGATTCAGCTCTACGTCGCTTTAAGCGCCAAGTGTCCAAAGCCGGAATCCTGGCGGATGTGAAAAGCCGCCGCCATTTTGAAACCCCTCAAGAGAAGCGCAAGCGCAAAGCTGTTGCCGCTCGCCGCAAGCGGCGTATGTCTCGCTAGGGAAGATGTTTGAAATGTAATAGATTGGTAGGGGTGGGTTTCAAACCCGACCCTACTATCATATCTATCCCCAGGATTTTGTGGCTTCTTCCCGGTTCACTGGCCCTGGCATGAGTTTTCTAGACCCCTGGGGAATATGAATCCAACCTAAGTCTTGTAGCCGGTTGACTAAGTTGGAGATGGTGACCCCTAATCGATCGCGGAGTTGATAAAGAGTAGACCATCGGGTAAGATCTTGGCGATCGCAATATTCAAGCAGCACATTTTCTGGCATCAGCAGGCAACTCGCAAAGTATTGCGCCTGCCATTCAATCGATTCCAGCTCGGTTAAGGAACTATTAGGACGACACAAGAAAGAATCATCACTACTGCTAACATAACTTGCTCCCCCTTCCTCGACTTCGGCATACTCGACTTCGGCATAGTTGATATGCAGCATCCAATGGCCGATTTCATGGGCCAGGGTAGAGGACTGAAACCCTTCCGGTAAACTGAGAATCTCTTCATTGAGTTCAATTTGACGATGCAAAGGCAGAATGCGGGCCGCAATCGGCCCGTAGTCGTCCGAAGGAATTCGATCCCAAACCACTCCCAAGTCCAGAAAATCGGCGATGCGGTCTACTTCTAGGGGCCAGGAAGGTTCCCGGTTTGGGGTTAATTCCATGCGAGACAGGAGGTCGTTGGCCCGACACTCGATTTCTGATTTGGGATAGAAGCGGTAGGGTTTGATTAGACTCAACTAGGGGCATCCTCATTGGCTGCTTGAAAGATTTTTTCGGCGAAGTCTGGGTTTTCCCGTAACCGTCTCAGAAGCATGGGCATGGCTTGGGCGTTTTGCTTGAGCAGTTCCTCATATTGGTGAGGAATGCGTCCGGCTAGACAAACCAACATATCGGGGTCAAGTTCGAGATGTTTGGCAAGCGAGCGGATGACTTCTTCTTTGGGAGGATAGTCAGCCCGGTCATTCTCTAGCTTGGACAGGTAGGTGAAGTCAAGCTTGACCAAGGCGGCAAGGCTCCTTTGGGAATAGCCTTTATCTTTGCGTGCCCTACGCAGAATTTTACCAAATGTTTCTGTGGTCATTCGTTTTCTCCATTACAAGTCTATCCTATCTCTAGTTTGAATAAAAAATCAAAAAATGGGTTGCCAGTGGGAAAGGGTTTGGGCTAGGATAAGGGTGTTGATAAAATAATCAACGCAGCAGTTGGAGGTAAAACGATGGCTCAAACTTGGACAGATACGACCTATAAGCTTGATGGCACAGAGATGACGATTTTGACCAGTCACCCTCGTCACGATCAGGTTTCGCTTTATGTGCCGGGCTATTCTCTAGGGGGGAATGGGTTCTCGATTTTCTTTACTCCAGATCATATTGAACTGCTGGAGACCCTGTTAGATCAATTAAAGCAGTTAAACGGGGGCGATCGCCTCTCCCAAGCTGAACCCGTTGCCCTCTGTCGCACTTCGCGGGCGGAATTGGTGGGATAGGTGATGGGGGAGTGGGGGAGTGGGGGGATGGGGAGATGGGGAGATGGGGGAGTGGGGGAGTGGGGGGATGGGGAGATGGGGGGATAGAGAAATCCCCGTTCCCCGTTCCCTGTTCCCTCTTACCTAAAGAACGGCAATACAGTCAATTTCGACCAAAACATCCTTCGGTAAGCGTGCCACCTCTACACAAGCGCGAGCGGGGGCAGTTTCGGGGTCAAAATAACTGCTATAGACCTGATTGACGGTAGCAAAATCACCCATATCCTTCAGAAAAATCGTCATTTTCACGGCATTCTCAAACGTCGCGCCAGCAGCATCAAGAACCGCTTGCAGGTTATTCATCACCTGTTCCGTTTGTTTAGCTACATCACCGGTGACCAATTCATTAGTGCTGGGATCGATCGCAATTTGACCAGAAACAAACAGCATCTCACCTGTCGCGGCGATCGCCTGATTATAAGGGCCAACAGGAGCCGGAGCGCGATCGGTTTGAACAACTTTACGAATCATTATCGAATTCCTCTATCCACTTAAAATAACCTGGGACGCAATCCATAATTGCGGTACATCCAATAATCTTTCAAAATGCTGTCATGGTCAAAACATAAATCCGACGGCACTTGCCACAACTCAAACAGAGCCAAATTCTTCGCATCATCAGCCGCTTGCGGTTCCCCCATTGCTGCCGCAATGATCACCACCGATAAAGTATGCTGACGAGGATCGCGCTGAGGATCGGAATACACATGGAACTGTTCCACCAACTCCACCGATAACCCCGTTTCCTCCTTCGCTTCCCGGAGAGCCGCCGTTTCCACCGACTCCCCATAATCAACAAACCCCCCAGGAATTGCCCATCCCAAAGGAGGATTTTTACGTTCAATCAAAACAATCGGGCGCTCCGGCCGGTCAATCATCTCAATAATGATATCAACCGTCGGCGTAGGATTACGATACTGCATAGTGAACTGAGAAATTTAAAGATTTGCATACAGAGTATTTTCATAGGATAAACCCCCCATCCCCCTATCTCCCTATCCCCCCATCCCCTTCCCCTGCCTTGCGATAGGGAGAAGGCATAAAATTTAAACCCAAGGAGATCCCAAGAACATGATAAGGTCATCATGTTAGCTGCAAACTATGCCAATTGTAGAATATGCCCTCTTCCAGACTTAGTGGCATCTTACTCCATCCCACCTCATTTCCGAGTCGATTTGGTATTGGAGACTTAGGCCACGAAGCATATCGCTTTGTTGACTTTCTTGCCCACACGCACCAAAAACTGTGGCAAATCTTGCCACTAGGGCCAACCGGCTTTGGGAATTCCCCCTATATGTGCTATTCAGCCATGGCGGGCAATCCCATGCTCATTAGTCCTGAGTATTTCAAAGAGGATGGTTTACTGCAAGAAGAAGATTTTGCCCATCTGCCTGAATTTCCCTTAGATTGGATAGAGTTTGAGCAGGTAATTGCCGTAAAAACGGCCCTATTAGAAAAAGCCTGCCAAAACTTCCAGGTCAAAATCGAAGACTCCAGTGAATCTCAAGAAGCCTTTGAGACATTTTGTCAAGACAAAGCCAGTTGGCTAGATGATTATGTTTTGTATATGGCTCTTAAGGATGATCTAGAGGGAAAACCCTGGTATGAATGGGATGAAGCCTTAGTTGACCGAGAAAAAAGCGCCCTGAAAGAGGCTAAAGAGCGGTTAAAAGAGAGAATTTTTTATCACCAATTTACTCAATTTCAGTTTTTCCAACAATGGAATGCCCTCAAAAGCTATGCCAATGAGAACCATGTGGAAATTATTGGCGATATTCCCATTTATGTCGCCCACGATAGTGCGGATGTGTGGGCAAACCGGGATAATTTTTTAATCGATCCAGAAACGGGACAACCGGAGTTGATGGCGGGTGTACCGCCCGATTATTTTAGTGAAACGGGTCAGTTATGGGGGAATCCGGTTTATGACTGGGAGTATTTAGAGAAGACTGGGTTTAAGTGGTGGATCGATCGCTTCCAAACCATGCTCGACTATGTAGACTGGATTCGCATCGACCATTTTCGGGGATTTGAGTCCTTCTGGGCCGTTCCTGAAGGGGAAGAAACCGCCATTAATGGCACTTGGATGCCAACTCCTGGAGAAGCCTTTTTTGAGAAACTGGAGCAAACCTTGGGTAAGCTCCCCGTCTTAGCGGAAGATTTGGGCATTATTACCCCAGAGGTAGAAGCTTTGCGGGATAAGTTCGGGTTTCCCGGAATGAAGGTGTTACATTTTGCCTTTGGTTCTGACCCTGGTAATCCCTTTTTGCCCTATAATGTGCCGCGCAATTGCTTGATTTATACGGGAACTCATGATAATAATACGACCTTGGGCTGGTTTGAGAACGATCTGCCCGATTGGGAATGCGATCGCGTCGTCAATTATTTAGGTCATTTAAGTTCCGATGGCATTCATTGGGATTTAATTCGCTTGGCCTTGTCGTCTGTGGCCAATTGGGCGATTATGCCCATGCAAGACTTGTTGGGTTTAGATCAAAGGGCGCGGATGAATACTCCTGGAAAAGCCGAGGGGAACTGGAGTTGGCGTTACCGTCCTGACTCTATTAGTGAGTGGTTGTGCGATCGCCTCCAACTCCTAACCCAACTCTACGGCCGATCCTAAAGTAGAATTAACTGCGGGAGAGCTGGTTCGCCGTAAAGATCACTTCTTCTACAGCGCCAGGTTCTCCCAGAGTTTGAGATTTGCCCTCATTGAGCGCAACCGAAATAGCTCCCGCATTACCCGCTACAATCACCAATTTTTGATTAGCGACCCAGGTTTGTTCAGTTCCCTCATTCAAAGTTCCTTCAAAAGCCGTTTCTCCATCCGCTTCAATCAGAACCCAAGAGGGTTCAGTCACCACCACACTCACCCGCACCGGTTCTGAGGAGTCAGCATCGGGTTGAGATTTGACCACTAGGGAAGTGGGTTCGGGTTCGGGTTCGGGAGCAGAGGGAGTGCTAGAGGCGATCGCCTCCGGTTCTGCTGCGGGTTGTTCCACTAAATAATCAATCGACGACCCCGCAGAACGCTCGATCCAATAGGATAAGCCATTAACCGAGCCAAAAATAATCGCCACATACAACATATACAAATGCACTGGACGCAGTTGCCACATGGGTAAACGCATCCAAGAGGGCTTGAGTAAGTTAAACCGAGACTCTGAGGGGAAAGGACTGGCAAAACTGCGGCCATCGAGTCCTAAAAAATCGGCATAGCGTCTGAGGAAATAATGGACATAAACTGGTTCTGGGAGTTGTTCGAGTTTTCCTTCTTCGATCGCCCCTAACAGCCGTTGGCGGATACGGGTTTTTGTGGCAATGTAGTCTAAGCTCCAACCTTTCTCCTGACGGCGATCTCGCAATTGAGACCCCAAGTCAATGAGAACACTTTTCAAGGACTCAAACTCATTTACCGAGGATTGTAGGGTCTTTAGTTTCTTCATCGATTACGCTCCTTCACCACCGATATGTTTTGTACCACATTTTCCTCTCAACTCTGCAATTTCAAAGGCTCTCAGATATCGATATTCGCCTCTAAGTAAGGATTTTACTCGAATCGATCCAATAGCGCTGCGATGGAGGCGAAGCACTGGATGTCCTAGGGTTTGGGCTACCTTACGGATTTGTCGATTGCGGCCTTCCCATAAGATAATTTCCAGTAGGGTCTTCTGAGTGCCTTCCGAACGAATTCGTCTCACTTTAGCGGGTAGAGTTTGGATATTTTCATAGACTACACCGTTTCTCCAGTCTTCGAGAACTGATTCTGGGGGAATACCTTCTACCCAAACCCGATAGGTTTTAGGGATACTATGGCTAGGGTGGGTCATCTGAAAGGTCAAGTCTCCATCATTGGTGAGCAAGAGTGCCCCTGTAGAATCCACATCTAAGCGACCCACCGGATGAATACCGGTGTTTTGAGAGAGGGTGGGAGGAAGTAGGTCTAAGACGGTGGTGCGATTTTGGGGATCGGCACAAGTGCAAATCACTCCTAGGGGTTTGTTGAGTAACAAGTAATGGCGCTGGGGAAGATGGTGAGGGGAGAGGGGAGAACCATCAATTTCGATTACATCGCGATCGGGGTTGGCTTTCTGGCCCAGTTGATGGACGACCTGGCCATTGATGCGGATACGACCCTGTTGGATCATCTCCTCTGCCTGCCGTCGGGAAGCCATACCCCAACGAGATAAAATTTTTTGTAATCGTTCATCCCTGGGTAGATGATCTGAAGGAGCCTCTATCATCGTCGTGATACTCACCGGTTTTAGAGTTAAGTTAAGAGGATATTGCAAATAGCCGTTTGGGTTAGTCGGGCCAGTTAGACAGAACTGGCGAATCTTTACAAATCTTACAAGAAGTTGTCCAGAACGGGGGGACGTTCAATTAAAAATCAAAAATTAAAAATTAAAAATGATTACTTTTACCTTAACTCAGGGGTCTGAATGGACAAGACGAAGCCAGGATAGGTTGTTAACTTGTACTCAAATCCCGTGATGGCTGTTGAGGGAGATACACTTCAATCCAGGCTCCCTTGGTTTCTGGATGATTCTTGGCACTGACCGATCCTTGATGAGCTTCGACAATTTGGCGAACAATGGCTAATCCTAATCCACTACTGTGGGTTAAGGGGGTACGGGGATGATCGGAAGCATTGGGGAACGAGGCAGAAGGGATTGGGATATTAGAGGAGACTCTGGCGCGGGAGGGTTCTCCCCGATAGAAGCGCTCGAAGACATAGGGCAAGTCTGTTTCTGGGAAGCCTACGCCGCCATCAATGACTTCAAGATGCACCCAATTGTGAGATGAAGCGGTTAAGCTTGGGCATTCTTCTCTATTCAGTTTAACCCATATTTGCCCTTGGAGGGGACTATATTTGATGCTGTTGTCGAAGAGGTTAATTAATACTCGACAAAGGCGATGTTCATCGCCATGGATTAATAAGTGTTCTGGGCCAGAATATTGCAGTTGGAGTTGTTTCTGACGGGCGAGGGGTTCTAGAGCCATCCAAGAGGAGCGGATCAAGTCGGGGAGGTTAATGGGTTTCCAGTTGAGGCTATAGGTCGATCCTCGTTCGAGTTGACTCAGATCGAGGAGGACTTGGACAATATCGCTCAGACGAATGACTTCGGACAGGAGGCGATCGATCCAGTTACGCAGGGGGGGATCGAGGCGGGTTTGCAGGGTTTCGGCCACGAGGCGAATGGAGGTGAGGGGGGTTTTGAGTTCGTGGGCGACATCGGAAAAGGCTCGATCGCGTTGGTTGACTAAGGTGACGAGTTCTTGGCGGTTTTCGAGGAAAACGCCGACGCGACCTTTAGAGAGGGGAATGGTATAGGCTTTAATGGCAATTTTGGGGGGCAGCGATCGCCGATTATTCTGGGGTTCTAGGGTGGGGGCAATGGGTTGAAAGTGCCATTGTTTTTCGGCGGGTTTTTGGGTAGTGCGGGTTTGCTCGATCAGTTCATCCAATTCATAGGAGCGCACTATTTCTAATAGGAGGCGGGGACTGTTAAGTTGGGGAGGACTAATGCCAAATATTTGATAGGCTTGGCGGTTACACCAGATCAGTTGGTTTTGATCGTCAACTTGTAGATGTCCGAGGGTCGCACTCGCGAGGATGGATTTCCAGTAGTCTATTTCTTGCTGGAGATGGTATTCAGTTTGGCGTTGATGGGCGATCGCCCGTAATAGGCGATCTGGAAATCGGCCCATGAGTGGCGATGATGAACTCAATTCCGGCAGGATTCGCCTGATTTGCAATTCTAAGCGTAATTGACATCCTAGGCAGAGGAGCAGGCCTAGGGTTAATCCCAGTACAAATCCAAGTATTGGCACGATCGCAGTCTGTTTAATCGATGATGGGTTCCCTTGATTATCACCTCACGATCTCCGTTTTTGATCCTAATTCTCTAGAGAATGGGTTTTCAGTTAGCTAAATCGGTATCCAAATCCACGAACGGTGAGTAAATATTCGGGATTGCTCGGATCGAGTTCAATTTTTTCTCGCAACCAACGGATATGTACGTCTACGGTTTTGGTGTCTCCCATGAAGTCGGGTTCCCAGATGCGTTCAATCAGTTGCTCTCGCGGCCAAACTCGCCGGGGATGGTTCATAAAGAGTTCTAGGAGGCGAAATTCTTTGGGGGAGAGGTTAATTTCTTCGTCACGGACGATCACCCGACATTCTTGGGGAAATAGGGTAATGTCTTTAATTTTCAGGACTGAAGGATGAGGTTGGGGGATGGGGTAGCGGTTGCGTCGGAGGAGAGCGCGAACCCTGGCCACTAATTCTCGCACGCCAAAGGGTTTAGTCAGGTAGTCATCTGCACCGACTTCTAAGCCGACGACGCGATCGGTTTCTGAACCTTTAGCACTCAGAATTAGGATCGGTACAGTATACCCTTTTTGGCGCAGCCAACGGCAGAGGTCAAGACCATTAATCGAAGGGAGCATCAGATCGAGGACGATCGCATCAATAGACTCTAGAGAGCGATCGCCCCCATCCTGTTTTTGGTGAAATAAGTCTACTATCGCCCGACCATCTTCTACCGCGATCACCTCAAATCCTTCATCCCGCAAGGATAAAGCCACCGTCTCCCGAATCAGTTCTTCATCTTCAACCACCAAAACCCGCCCTAAACTCCGTTTTGAATTCAGGGGTGAATTCATTTGGGGGGATTCTACTGATAATGTGAATACCATAACTGGCCTGCTCACTCTAACGGTTTATCTTTTTAAGCCTATCAGCTTTTTTGGAATTCAATCCAATTTTTCCAATTGAGTTTATGTAGTTAGCGTCTATATTTTGTCTATATGAATAAACCCTTGATTTCAGGGGTTTTACCCGTTGATGTTTTGGGGAATTACAGTCCTAAATCTCTTGGACTGGTTTATGAGCTTTCCCCTCTCAGCCGCCGGGTGTAGACTTTCCCAGGGCGCTTGGCCCTCTTTTGCCACCTCCTTTTCTTGATAGTTAAATGGTCTTCCCCATTCTATTTTACCTCCTTCATTTTAACCTTCCATTTCGCCCTAATTTCCATTGATAAACAGTGCTAATTTACCCTAACTTCAAAGCCACAACTCTCTTGAATCGGCGATCGCCTTTTCTTTCCTCATCCCTCAGTTGATTTTTGCATTTTCCCCATATTTACCATGCAATTAAAGCATTCTTTTCGGAAGTATAAAGAAAAAATAAAACTGTGATTAATCAAACTTATCTCCGTGACCAGGTGAGATATAACTAGATCTGAGAATAACGAACCTATAAAACTTCTGAATCAATAAGGTCTCAAGATTACCAGGTATATCCTAGATTATCTTTAGGCTCTCTTGACTTTTTGTAACACTGATAACACTCTCCTTTTTTGCCTAGATAGCCTCTAACTCTATATTCAGGCAAGGAGAACATCACCATGATAGCTTCTATGACAGCTTCAACCGTTGTCAATCCCCCGCAGAAAATTCGGGTGGCAGTGGCCAGCAAAGACAAAGGTCTAACCAATGAGCATTTTGGCCATGCCCAAGAATTCCTGATCTATGAAGTTGACCCGCAGCAAGCGCAACTGCTAGAAAATCGACCAGTTAAACCCTATTGTCACGGCCCAGAAGAAAGCCCAGGAGACCTGAGCGAAAGCATTGCCGCTCTATCCGACTGCACAGCAGTGATCGTAGCTAAAATTGGGGAACACCCAGAAAGTCGCCTCAAAGAAGCTGGAATAGAAGTCGTACAAGTTTACGAAACAATCGAAACTGCCGTCTTAGATTTTTATACTCAATGGGTTGAGAAGTCCATTGCATAAATCTAGCGCAGAAATAATCAATACCAGTGCGTTGGCTCTCTATCCAAGATAACGCGCTCTATTGAGCATTTTTAGTGATTCCGGATTGCCCAAATTATCTCCAATCGCGATCGAACCATGGACAAAAAACCCTCAACCATTTATCTCGATAACAATGCAACCACCCGGATTGCCGATGAAGTTTTAGAAGCCATGCTTCCCTACTTGCGTGACTATTATGCCAATCCTTCCAGTATGCATACCTTTGGCGGACAACTGGCCAAACCGGTAAGACAAGCTAGGGAAAACCTAGCCCAATTATTAGTAGCTCAACCCGAAGAAATTATCTTCACCAGTTGCGGTACAGAAGGGGATAATGCCGCCATTCGGGCTGCCTTAGCCAGTTGTCCTGATAAGCGCCATATTGTCACCACCCAAGTTGAGCATCCCGCCATTATTAACCTCTGTAAGGGGTTAGAAAAACAAGGTTATAGCACCACCTATTTAGGAGTCAATGAGAAAGGACAACTCAATTTAGAAGAATTGAGAGATGCTCTCACCGAGAATACGGCTCTCGTCTCCGTCATGTGCGCCAACAATGAAACGGGCAACCTGTTCCCCATCGAGAGAATTGGGCAAATTGTCAAAGAACGGGGCATTTTGTTCCATGTGGATGCCGTACAAGCGGTGGGTAAAGTGCCTCTGAATATGGAAGAAAGTACCGTAGATTTTCTGGTATTATCTGGGCATAAATTGCACGCTCCCAAAGGGATTGGAGCTTTATATGTCCGCAAAGGCGTGCGCTTTCGACCCATGCTAATTGGGGGACATCAGGAGCGGGGTAGACGAGCCGGAACAGAAAACGTACCCGGTATCATTGCTCTGGGGAAAGCGGCTGAATTAGCGATGGAGTCCATGGAAGCGGAAAACGGGCAAGTACGACAATTGCGCGATCGCCTCGAACAAACCCTATTAAACACCATTCCCCATACCCAACTCAACGGCCATCCCGCCTTAAGACTCCCCAACACCAGCAACATTGGCTTCAAGTATATCGAAGGTGAAGCCATCCTCCTCTCCCTCGATCGCCATGGCATTTGTGCCTCCTCCGGATCGGCTTGCACCTCCGGTTCCCTAGAATCTTCCCATGTCTTGCGAGCCATGGGTCTACCCTACAGCATCTTGCATGGTTCCATTCGCTTTAGCCTCTCTCGGTATACCACCGATGCAGAAATCGACCAAGTATTGCAAGTCATGCCCAAAGTCGTCGAGCGACTGCGCCAGATTTCCCCCTTCAAAGACGAAACCGACGAACAGCAAGGTTGGTTGAGTTCAGTCGGGGACAAACAGCTTATCGCCACTCGCTAATCTCTTTTTTGCTAACCTCTCTAACCTTGCAAACTTAACGGAGCTGCCAGAACTATGTGGGACTACACAGATAAAGTAATCGATTTATTTCACAACCCTCACAATATGGGAGAAATCACTCCCTCCGACTGTGGGGAAAATGAAACCGTTGCTGTTGGTGATGTTGGGAGCATCGCCTGCGGGGATGCCCTGCGGTTGCATCTGAAAGTCAACACCCAAACTGAACAAATTACCGATGCTCGGTTTCAGACCTTTGGATGTGCCAGTGCGATCGCCTCCTCCTCAGCCCTAACCGACCTCATTCAAGGCATGACCATTGACGAAGCTCTAACCCTCAGCAACCGCGAGATTGCCGACTTTTTAGGCGGGCTGCCCGAAGAAAAAATGCACTGCTCCGTTATGGGACAAGAAGCCCTAGAAGCTGCCATTTACAACTACAAAGGTATTCCCCTCCAAGCCGAAGAAGAAGACGAAAGCCCCCTTATTTGTCGTTGCTTTGCTATCACTAAAGGCAAGATTAAACGCATTATCCGCGAAAATCATCTGACCAGGGCTGAACAAGTCACCAACTATATTAAAGCCGGTGGCGGTTGTGGCTCTTGTCTAGCCGAAATTGACGATCTTTTAGCCGAAGCGATCCAAGAACAAAAAAAACAGCAGCGTCTCCATCATGTGGCCCTAGAAACCTGCGTTGAACTCGCCGCAAAATTCACCAGTCCCCCCCCAGAAGCCACACCCACCTTACCTAAATTAAGCACATTACAAAAGATTACCCTGATTCAAGATATCTTAAATGATGAAATTCGCCCGATGCTGGCCCTTGATGGCGGGGATCTGGAACTTTACGACATAGATGGTGATGTCGTTAAAGTCATCTTAAAAGGAGCCTGCGGTAGTTGTTCTAGTGTGCTGACCACCTTAAAACAAGGCATTGAGCAAACTTTGCGCGATCGCGTCTCAGCCGATTTAGTCGTTCTTGCCATTCAATAGCCCTTTTTTTCTATCTCCTAAATTATCCCATAAAACATCATCAAAAGCACGGCTTGTCCGTGCTTTCTTCATTTCTTATCCTTAATTGCCCCTCCCCTCTCCTCCATATTTTTGTAATTTTTATTTTCATTATTTAATCTTTAAACACAATTTACAACCGGGTTTTGCATGACAAAAATGCAATAGTCAATTCAAGATTAATTCCATAAATAGCAACAAAGATATTGTTTAAAAATTCTCCCCTATTCGATCAAAATTAAGCCGATATTTTTCCAAAAAAAATCTTATTTAGTAGCCCCATATACAGTTATTTAAAGTTTTAAATTTTATAACTATCTCAGAGGCAAAGAAAGGTAGAGTATCCCCCTAATTCATCCAGAAGAGAAAACAAGGGGGCAAACTTTGCAGAGTAAATTGTCAGTGTTGTAGACGTTATTCTCTATTCTCGTAGTGGCTTATTCCTGTCATAAGAGTGAGGGTGGATTCAGCACCCTCGCTCCCTTGACTCCTCAGCAAGTCATTATCCACTACCCCACAAAGGAGGTTTCATTATGAGGAAAATCGCTGTTTACGGAAAAGGCGGCATTGGTAAATCAACCACCACCCAAAACACCGTTGCCGGATTGGTTGAACTCGGCCGTAAAGTCATGATTGTGGGCTGTGACCCCAAAGCCGACTCCACCCGGTTACTGCTCGGTGGCTTACACCAAAAAAGCGTCTTAGATACCTTGCGCGAAGAAGGCGACGACGTAGAGTTAGACGACATCCGCAAAGAAGGATTTGGCAAAACCTTATGCGTAGAATCCGGCGGGCCAGAACCCGGAGTCGGTTGTGCCGGACGGGGGATTATCACCTCCATCAGTATGCTCGAACAACTCGGAGCCTATGAAGAACAAGTCGGTCTAGACTATGCCTTCTATGACGTTTTAGGAGACGTAGTTTGTGGTGGGTTTGCCATGCCTATTCGTGAAGGAAAAGCCCAAGAAATCTACATCGTCACCTCTGGTGAAATGATGGCCATGTACGCTGCCAACAACATTTGTCGAGGCATTCTCAAATATGCCGAGTCCGGTGGTGTGCGGTTAGGCGGACTAATTTGCAACTCCCGTAAAGTTGACCGGGAAGAAGACTTGATTTCTGCCTTAGCCGATGCATTAGGCACACAAATGATTTACTTCATGCCACGGGACAACATGGTGCAACGGGCAGAATTAAACCGGAAGACCGTCATTGAATACGCTCCAGAGTCCGAACAAGCCGAACATTACCGCAACTTGGCCAAAGCCATTGACGGGAATACCAATCAAGTTATTCCTAGCCCAGTCTCTAATGATGACCTGGAAAAATTACTCGTGAAATATGGATTATTGGGTTAAATCAACTCCTATCCATTTCTTTTGTTGTATTTTCCCATTTTGAGGAGGAAAAATTCACATGCCAGTCGCTATTCGAGCCATTGTGCGACCAGAAAAAGCTAACGATGTGATGCAAGCCTTGTTAAATGCAGGTTTTCCGGCAGTCACAAAAATTGATGTTTATGGTCGAGGCAAACAACGGGGTTTAAAAATTGGTAACGTTCACTATGATGAACTGCCCAAAGAACTGTTAATGTTTGTTGTCCCTGACGAAGACAAAGACACCGTAATTCGGATTATTCTTGACAGCGCCCGCACCGGAACCGAAGGAGCCTATGGAGATGGAAAAATCTTTGTAACTCCTGTTGAAGAAATCTACACCGTTAGTACCGGTATTCAAGAAGTCAGTGCGCTTTCTCCAACCGCAACCCCAGAAACCTCTGCCCGAACTTTAGTGAAGACTTAAGGGAAGTTGCCATTAAAGTGACGTTTCAATTGCGAATGATTAGGGGTAAATCCTGGCTCATCGCTAACTCATAAGCTTGATTGTGTGAACCGAACAATACCCCCTAATCACTCTATCCTAGATTAAACAGAGGAAAAGGAGATGAAAGAAGTTATTGCGATTATTCGCATGAACAAAATGCATGAGACCAAAGAGGCACTCATTAAGGCAGGTTTTCCGGGATTTAACGCTGTGAAAGTTGTCGGACGAGGAAGACAAGCTATGGAAGCAGAAGTCGTAGATGCTTTAAATCAACATCCAGAAGATGCATCAGAAGTTTTGCCTTTACTCGCTCATGTTCCTCGCTTAATTCCTAAGCGTTTGGTTAGTTTAGTGGTTCCCGATGAATTGGTTAAAGAAGTCGTCAATACCATCATCAAGGTGAATCAAACTCGGAATCCTGGAGATGGCAAGGTCTTTGTCGTACCGGTGCTAGAGAGTATTCGGATTCGGACTCGTGAAAAAGGCAACTTTGCCATTGATGAAATGGGTTCAGGCATGTTTTTTGCCTAAAATAATCCCAAATCTGGGGCGGTGAAACTCAACCAGATTTGTTGTGAAAGAAGTCGGGGCGAGAGAGAAGGATAAAGACTAGATTAGGGTTAACTATTGTTCGGTTCTCTCGTCTGTATGAACCCCAAACCTAATGGAGACAAAACCATGACTGAAAAATTATTACCGACCACTGATTTCGAGGCGGAATCCCAACAGGCACAACAAGGCGTAATGCTTTCTCCGTCTCCGATTAGTCTGGAAGAAACGAATAAGAGCGTTACGGAAATTCTTGAAGGTTACCCGAATAAAGTGGCTCGCAAGCGGAGCAAACATATTGTGGTGCGCGACCCATCGATTCCGGAGCAAGAAATTGATGCGAATGCTCGGACAACTCCGGGAATTATTACCCAGAGAGGGTGCGCTTTTGCTGGATGTAAAGGTGTGGTCGTTGGGCCATTTGGAGATTGCGTGCATATTGTTCATGGGCCAATTGGCTGTTCTTATTATGCATGGATGACTCGACGCAATCAGTTTAAACCGAGAGCAGATGGTAAGGACTTTTTGCACTATTGTTTCTCCACGGATTTGAATGAACATGATATTGTGTTTGGGGGCATCAATAAGCTGAAGCAGGCTGTGCAAGAGGCTTATGATATTTTCCAACCCAAATCAATTACGATTCACTCCACTTGTCCGGTGGGATTAATTGGCGATGATATCCAGGGGGCTGCCAAGGAAATGACGGAGAAACTGGGACTGCCGGTGCTTGCTTTTAACTGTGAAGGATATAAAGGAGTGAGTCAATCCGCAGGACACCATATTGCTAATAATGGTTTCTTTCAACATTGGATTGGCAAGGACACTGAAACGGAAGAAATCGAAGGATTTACCGTTAATCTGATGGGTGAATATAACATCGGTGGTGACTCTTGGGAGATTGAACGGGTTCTGGAGAAATGCGGCATTAAGGTGGTTTCTACCTTTAGTGGCGATGGGTCTTATGATGATGCGATCAAGGCTCATTTAGCTAAATTGAATCTGGTGATGTGTCATCGCTCCATCAACTATATGGCAAATATGATGGAAGAGAAATATGGTACGCCTTGGATGAAGGTGAACTTTATTGGCGTTCATGCTTTTGCCAAGAGTTTGCGTAAGATTGCTAAGTTCTTTGATAATCCGGCTTTGACCCAACGGGTGGAAGAGGTGATTCTGGAGGAATTGGCGATCGCCGAAGCTCAGTTGACCCAGTACCGCAAACGACTCGAAGGAAAAACGGTGTTCTTGTTCGTTGGCGGTTCCCGGGCCCATCACTACCAAGAACTGTTTGCAGATCTCGGCATGAAAACCATTGTAGCAGGCTATGAGTTTGCTCACCGGGATGACTATGAAGGACGGCAAGCTCTACCGAAGATTAAAGTCGATGCGGACAGTCGCAACATCGAAGAATTGGAAGTTGAACCCGACCCAGAGCGCTATAACCCCCCATCGGATGCAGAAATGCAGCGCTTGCGCGACGAAAATCTAGTCAGTGATTACAAAGGCATGATGCCGGATATGGGTGAAGGCACATTGCTGGTCGATAACATTTCTCACCATGAACTGGATGTGTTAATCCAACGCTTTAAGCCCGACCTGATTGGTTCTGGGATTAAGGATAAGTATGTGATTGAGAAATTCGGCGTACCTTGCAAGCAATTGCACAATTATGACTATGGCGGGCCCTTTGCTGGTTTCCGAGGTGCAGTGAACTTTGCTAAAGATGTGGATCTGCGCGTTAATGGCCCAGCTTGGCAATACATCAAAGCCCCTTGGGATTAGGCTACCCTCCGTCCTCTAGTTGCATGGGGTTTGTGTTTGGGCCCTACCCTTTGCAACTCTCACCCTTCATTCATCCTCATAAGGAGAGAACACCATGTTAGAAGCAACCCCCAAAGAAGTTGTAGAACGCAAAGCCCTACGGGTCAACCCAGCGAAAACTTGTCAACCGATCGGGGCTATGTATGCGGCACTAGGCATTCATGGATGCTTACCCCATTCCCATGGCTCACAAGGTTGTTGTTCTTACCATCGATCGCACCTCACTCGCCATTATCGCGACCCGATTATGGCGGCCACCAGTTCATTTACGGAAGGGTCAGCCGTCTTTGGTGGTGGCGCGAACTTGCGTCAAGCGTTTACTACGATGTATAAACTCTATGACCCAGATGTGATTGCGATCAATACCACTTGTCTGTCAGAAACGATTGGCGATGATATTCCTACCTTGATTCGGGAAGCGCGAGAAAGTGGGATTATCCCGGAAGGTAAAGTGGTGATTCATGCCAATACCCCCAGTTATGTAGGAACCCATATTACGGGTTGGTCGAATATGACGGCTGGGATCGTTAAGTATCTTTCCCAGAAAACGGAAACTCCTTTACAGCAAATTAATGTGATTCCAGGCTATGTAGAGCCGTCGGATATTCGCCAGATTAAGCATCTGTTGGATCAAATGGGGGTAAAATCCGTGGTTTTCCCGGATACCAGTGATGTAGTGGATACGCCGCAAACGGGAACGTTTGAGATGTATCCTAAAGGGGGAACTCCGGTGGAAGCGTTGCATACGACTGGAGATAGTATCGCCACTCTGGCCTTGGGGCCGGATGCCTCGAAACAAGCGGCGAAGGAACTGGAAATTAAATGTAAAGTTCCCTATCATTTGCTGGATTTACCGATTGGAATAGCGGCAACGGATCGCTTTATTCAGGCTATTTTAGAAACCACCGGTGCAGAGGTTCCAGAGTGTTTAAAAGATGACCGGGGTCGCTTAGTAGACCTGATGACGGATATGCAACAGTATCTGTATGGTAAGCGGGTGGCTTTGGCTGGAGACCCGGATCAAATGGTTCCTTTAACGGAGTTTTTGGTCAGTTGTGGCGCTAAACCGGTATATGTGATTACGGGAACGGCTTCTAAGTATTTCCGGACAAGGTGTGAAGAAATCCTGCAAGAGTGGGTTCCGGATGCGATCGTCAAAGATGATGCGGATCTGTTCTATCTGCATCAACTGATCAAGGGAAATCCTGTAGATCTGTTGATTGGCAATGTTTATGGTAAACATATTGCCCGTGCAGAAGATATTCCCTTAGTCCGGTTTGGTTGGCCCATTCTTGACCGAGTGGGTCATAGCTACTTCCCCTCTGTCGGTTACAAGGGCAGTATGCATCTGTTGTGCAACATCATCAATACAATTTTGGAACGCAAAGACCGGGATGATCCCGATGAAATCTTTGAGTTGGTTCTGTAAGATTTATGGCTCCCTGAACCAGGGAGCTTGTCTCAACCTCTGCATCTGAATCAGGAGTCAATCATGAGTAAATTCACGAAACCCGAACACCATATTTTTGTTTGTAATTCCTTCAGAACTAAGGGAGAAGCTCAGGGCGTTTGTAATAAAAAGAAAGCTGTGAGTTTAATTCAGTATCTCGAAGGTGAATTAATCGATCGCGGACTCGATAATGTTCTGGTCTCTTCTACCGGTTGTCTGAAGCTCTGCGATCATGGCCCGGTGATGATGGTCTATCCCGACAACTACTGGTATGGGGAAGTGGACGAAGATGCGATCGATGAAATTCTCGATGCTCTTGAAGAGAATAAACCGGCTGAAGAGTATTTATTTGCCACGTAAAGAGATCCCCCCTTACTCCCCTTAGAAAGGGGGGGATCAAGAAAAATTCCTCTTTTTAAGGGGATAAAAATAAACAAAAGTCCCCCTTTTTAAGGGGGATTTAGGGGGATCTTAATTTATAGCCAAGCAAACTGCTATAACCTCAAGGGCGCAAGCCATGCGCCCTTCTTAAAGCAGTTTCCTCTGCTATGCGGTACATAAATGGCGGTTTTTAACGATAGCCAGAATAGCTCACTCGCTAGATTGAGTCTGTTGTTCACTCCCCCCATTCCCCCATTCCCCCACAGAGGGCGCGAAACGCTGTATTACTTCTCATGAGGACGTAAGCGATGACTGGAATTTTAAGAGAGCGAGAGCAACAAATTCACCGCAAAGGTGATAGCCCTTTTGAGTTTGCTTGCAATAAAGAAAGTTTGGCTGGTGCTGTTAGTCAAAGAGCTTGTGTATTCTGTGGTTCCCGCGTCGTTCTTTACCCCATTGCTGATGCCATTCATTTAGTGCATGGCCCCATTGGTTGTGCGGCTTATACTTGGGATATTCGGGGCGCTTTGTCCTCTGGGCCAGAATTACATCGGCTCAGTTTTTCCACAGATTTGCAAGAGCGGGATGTGATTTTTGGTGGGGAGAAAAAACTTCACCAAGCCTTATGTGAATTAATCGATCGCCATGATCCCAAGGGTGCATTTGTCTATTCGACTTGCATTGTGGGCATTATTGGCGATGACTTAGAAGGCATTTGTAAACGAGTCAGCCAAGAAAAAGGTATTCCTGTTATTCCCGTACAGTCGGAAGGCTTTAAGGGGAATAAACGAGCGGGATATAATGCCGCTTGTCGAGCCATGTTTCGGTTGGTGGGAATGGGGGATACGACGGGGATTTCTCCCCACAGTATCAATATTTTGGGTGACTTTAATTTAGCGGGAGAAATTTGGATTATCCGTGAATATTTTGAGCGGATGGGTATTCAAGTCGTGGCGAATATTACCGGAGACGGACGAATCGGAGATATTCAGCGATCCCATGGTGCAGCCTTGAATGTGGTGCAATGTTCTGGTGCAACCATGGACTTCGCCAAACTGATGCAAGAAGACTATGGTGTACCCTTCCTGCGCGTCTCTTATTTTGGCGTGGAAGATATGGCAGAAGCTTTATACTCAGTCGCTCGTTTTTTTGAGGACGATCCGAGTATTTTGCAACGAGCGCAAGAGTTAGTCCGCTCTGAATTATCGACGCTCTATTCCCAGTTAAATGAATATCGCAAAGACTTAGAAGGCAAAACCGCAGCGATTTATGTGGGAGGAGCATTTAAGGCTTTTTCTTTAGTAAAAGCTTTCCGGTTATTGGGTATGGATGTGGTAATGGTGGGGTCACAAACGGGAACCCAAGCTGATTATCAAGAACTCCATGAAATCACTGATGAAGGAACTATTATTGTTGATGATTCTAATCCCTTAGAATTGTCTGATTTTTTGAAAGAAAAGGATGTGGATATTTTCGTCGGTGGAGTTAAAGAACGGCCCATTGCTTATAAACTGGGCATTGGATTCTGCGACCACAACCATGAACGGAAAGAAGCCCTAGAAGGATTTGTGGGAATGCTCAATTTTGCCAAAGAAGTTCATTCTACGGTGATGTCTCCGATTTGGCAATTTGTGCCTCGACGCGCTCAGTCGAAGTAAGCCACTGATTTTGATTTTGACAACGGCAATCTGGGAACGGGTAAAATCATGAGTAAAACCTTAAAAATTAAGCACCAAACTGAGGCTTATGTCTCCACAACGAATGCCTGCAAACTCTGTAAACCTTTGGGGGCTTGTATTGCTTTTCGAGGTATAGAAGGGTGTGTTCCTTTCTTGCATGGCTCTCAAGGATGCGCGACTTATATGCGCCGCTATATTATTAGTCATTTCCGAGAACCGATTGATATTGCCTCTTCTTCTCTGAGTGAAAAACATGCGGTTTATGGAGGTGGGCCGAACTTAAAAAAAGGGATTCTTAATGTGATGGATAAATACCATCCGGATGTGGTGGGGATTGCCACAACTTGTTTAACGGAAACCATTGGTGATGATGTGAGGCGCTTCTTGTTGGAATTTCAACAGGAATTTGGCCAAGGAGAGGAGCCTTTACCGACATTGGTACGGGTTTCTACTCCGAGTTATAGCGGTACTCATGCGGAAGGTTTTCATGCGACGGTTAAAGCGGTGATTGAGCAGTTGGCAGGGGTGGAAAGTTCGCCTTCTACTCATGCTCCTTCGATTAATGTTTTGCCGGGTTTAGTGTCTCCGGCGGATCTGCGCTATTTGCGAGAAATTGTGCAAGATTTTGGCATTAAAAGCACAATTTTACCGGATTTTTCGGATACTTTGGATGGGCCAGCGCAACTGGATTATCTGACGATTCCAGAAGGGGGAACTCCGGTTGCTGATATTCGGGCGATGGATGGGGCGATCGCCACTTTGGAGTTCGGACGGGTATTACAAGGCACAGGTGACACCGGTGGAGAAGTCCTCCAAAAGCGCTTTAATATACCCTTGCATAGCTTAGGACTCCCCATGGGTTTGCGAGAGAGCGATCGCCTCTTTAATCTCCTGCAAAGCCTCACCGGGCAACCCATTCCCCACATTCATGCATCGGAACGGGGACGGTTAGTCGATGCCTATGTGGATGCTCACAAATATCTCTTTGGTCAACGGGCGGTAGTCTACGGAGAGGAAGATTTAGTTGTAGGAATTACGGCTTTTCTCGCAGAAGTGGGTATTAAACCGATCCTCTGTGCCTCCGGTGGTAATAGCGGCCAACTCTCTCCGGCGATCGAAGCTGTCACCGCAGATATCCTCAAAGAACCCATCTCCGTTCGCGACAATGTGGACTTCTACGAAATTGGCGAACAAATTGACCAAATTAAACCCGATTTAATCATCGGAACCAGCAAAGGATATCCCATAGCTCGTAAACATCAAATCCCCATGATTCGCGTCGGTTTCCCCATTCACGATCGCTTCGGAGGACAGCGTATTTTACACCTTGGCTATCGAGGAACCCAGCGCCTTCTCGATGAAATCGTTAACGCCATTATCGAAAAAAAACAAACTGATTCCCCTGTTGGATATGGCTATTTGTAGGGAGAGTTGGGGAATGGGGGAATGGGGGGGAATGGGAGAGTGGGGGAGTGGGGGAATGGGGGAATGGGGGAATGGGGCGATCAAAGCGCTGTAATTAGCTACACCCACAAAAGATCCCCCCTAGCCCCCCTTAAAAAGGGGGGAACAAGAAAGTCCCCCTTAAAAAGGGGGATTTAGGGGGATCAAAATCTACCCCATAGCAGCGAAAAATCTTGATATTCCTCACAGCTTAAATCAACCATCATGGAGAACTGAAAATGACTACCACAATTGATTACGAAAAACATCCTTGCTTCAATGTCAATGTCAAAGGACAATATGGGCGAGTCCATTTACCCGTTGCGCCCAAATGCAATATCCAGTGTAACTATTGCAATCGCAAATATGATTGCGTCAATGAAAGCCGACCAGGAGTAACCAGTAATGTGTTATCTCCAGAACAAGCCCTCTATTACATGGGTCAAGTATTGGAGAAAGAACCGCGAATTACAGTAGCAGGAATTGCCGGGCCAGGTGACCCTTTTGCGAATCCAGAGGAAACTTTACGCACTATGGAATTGTTGCGGGAAGAATACCCAGATTTAATCCTCTGTTTGGCCAGCAATGGACTGAATTTAAAGCCAGAATATATTGCTAAAATTGCTGAAATTGGGGTCAGTCATGTGACCGTGACTATGAATGCAGTTGATCCGGAAATTACCCGCAAGGTTTATCGCTGGGTTCGGGATGAAAAGACCGTTTATCAAGGCTTAAAAGGAGCTACATTACTGCTAGAGCGGCAATTGGCAGCGATTAAGGGTTTAAAAGCAGCCGGGGTGACGGTGAAAATCAATTGTATTGTCATGCCAGGAATTAATGACCATCATGTAGTGGAAGTGGCGAAAAAAGCGGCGGAATTAGGGGCTGATTTGTTCAATGCCATGGCCATGTTTCCCACTCCAGATACACCCTTTGAGGAATTGACAGAACCCAATGGACGGATGATGAATCAAATTCGCAAAGAGTGTGAGGAATATTTGCCACAGATGCGCCATTGTACTCGCTGTCGGGCTGATGCAGTGGGATTATTGGGCGAAGATCGATCCCAGGAATTTGCTGGTTGTTTGGCTTCTTCCTCTGAACGAAAAATTCCACAAAAATCGAATAATCGCCCCTATGTGGCTGTGGCTACGGTTGAAGGGGTTTTGGTCAATCAGCATCTGGGACAAGCGCTGCAATTGCAAATTTGGGAACAGACGGAAACCGGATTTAATTTGGTGGAAGAACGGTTAACGCCAGAGTCGGGGACTGGATTTGAGCGTTGGCAAAAATTGGCGAATAATTTGCAAGATTGTCGGGCAATTTTAGCGAGTGGAATGGGAGATAATCCTAAACAAATTTTAAGTCAATGTGGGATTACTCCCATAGAACTGAGTGGGTTTATTAATCTGGGATTGAAAGCGGTTTATGAGGGAGAAGATCTGTCCAAGTTCAAGCGGCGCAAACAGACGGAATGCACGAAATTTGCCGCAGCCGCTTCTGAATGTCAAGGGGATGGTTTGGGTTGTGGATAGGGAGATGGGGAGAGCAAACGCCTGGAGTTTCTAGAAACCCAATTAGAGGAGAATTTGATCGATGAGCATTAATATTAATGACACCACTTTGAGGGATGGAGAACAAGCGGCTGGGGTAGCGTTTACTCTGGCGGAAAAAGTGGCGATCGCCCAGTTGCTTGATCGGATGGGAGTTCCAGAGCTGGAAGTGGGAATTCCAGTGATGGGAGGCGAAGAGGCGGATGCGATTCGGGCGATCGTTGATTTAGGACTCAAGGCTCAGTTAATGGGCTGGAATCGGGCTAAAATTAGCGATATCCAAGCCTCTCTTGCCTGTGGATTGCATAGAGTCCATATCTCTATTCCCGTTTCCGAACTTCAGATCCAGGTTAAGTTTGGTGGCAAGCTGTCTCAATTTTGGCGACAGTTAGAGGAAAGTATTGGTTTTGCGATTGATCGCGGATTTTATGTGGCTGTCGGAGGAGAAGATTCTTCCCGTGCGAATCCCGAATTTTTGAGCGAAGTGGTGCAAAAGGTTCAAGACTGGGGAGCGAGTCGGTTTCGATTTTGCGATACGGTCGGCATCCTCGATCCCTTTGCCACCTATGATAAAATTAGTCAATTGGTACAACAGGTTACCCTTCCCATCGAAATGCATACCCATGATGACTTAGGTATGGCAGTGGCGAATACTTTAGCAGGAGTCAAAGCGGGAGCCACTTCTGTCAATACCACCGTGAATGGGTTAGGAGAACGAGCGGGAAATGCTGCTTTAGAAGAAGTGGTGATTGCCCTCAAACATTTGTATGGGATAAAACTAGGAATTGATACCCATCGATTACGGGATATTTCCCAGTTGGTGCAGCAAGCTTCGGGAAATGTTCTCCCCCCCTGGAAGTCGGTGGTTGGCGATAATGCTTTTACCCATGAAGCGGGGATTCATGTGAATGGCTTGCTGAAAAATCCTCACACCTATCAACCTTACGATCCGGCTGAACTGGGATTACAGCACCGCTTAGTCTTAGGCAAGCATTCCGGGCGATCGCTATTGTACAGCTTACTACAAGAGCAGCAGATTACCCTCCAACAACAAGAAATTCAACGATTGCTTGGGCAAGTGCGTTCTCTCGCCATTCAACTCAAGCGCGGATTAACTCAAGAGGAGGTATTAGAGCTTTTAAATAACAGGAAGTTGCCAGAAACAGAGCAACTCCATTCCTTTTAGTCTTAACCTACCGCTTCCTTTAAGCTTTTTTGTCAGGATACCCTTACTTTGAACCCCTCCTCTCTCCCCTAGAATTATAAAGAAGTTGTTAAAATGGTAGTGGCCAATACCATAACCAGAAAGCTTCTGAGGAAACGATTCATGAAAATTGAGTTAGAAAATAACTATTTTGATGAAAAATGTCAATGTCATCTCTGTGGTACGATTTTCTTCGCTGAAGAAGTCATTGCGCGAGCCTATCGCAATTCTGATGAGTATATCACCGATGTCTGTCCGCAATGTCTAGCCTCCGGAGATACCGGTATCAGTAACAGAATCCGAAAACAAGCTGACTATCTACGTCGTTTAGCCAATGAACTAGAAAAGTTAGCAGCCGGAGAAATTGAAGCCCCCAGTTTCGAGCATTTTCAAGCCGTTAGAAAGTTGACCAAATCTATACTCTAGGCTAGTCGTTATTGACGCTTCTAACTTTTAAAAAATTCTCGTTGATCTGGGTTATTTCAATCTTCTTAAACCTTTGAGGTAACAGTTATGAAAAAACGAGGATTTTTCTATTTTATCACTTCCCTAGTCCTTACCGTTTGTATAAGCTGTAGTGCCAGCACTCCTGAAGCCTCAACCCAAACCCAATTAACCGTCTCTGTCGCTGCTAGTCTTCAGGATGTGATGGCTCCCATTGCCCAAGCTTATCAACAACAGGAACCCAATACCCTCATTGTCTATAACTTTGGTTCCTCCGGAACCCTGCAACAACAAATAGAACAAGGCGCTCCCGTTGATGTCTTTATTTCTGCTTCACCTAAACAAATGGATGTCCTAGAGAGCAAAAATTTATTAAAAGCTGGAACTCGGAAAAATATCCTCAAAAATCAAGTGGTGTTAGTCACTCCAAAAGACAGTCAACCCCTTCAAGACTTTGCCGACTTAACCAGTGAAAAAATCACAAAAATTGCCCTCGGCAATCCAGAAACGGTTCCCGCCGGACAATATGGCAAAGAAGTGTTAAGCCAGCTCAAGTTATATGAAAAACTTGCGCCTAAATTTATCCTGGCTAAAGATGTCCGACAAGTCTTATTTTATGTCGAATCGGGTAATGTTGATGCAGGAATTGTTTATCAAACGGATGCCATGCTCTCCGATAAAATAACCATCATTGCCACTGCTCCGGAAACCTCCCATTCTCCCATTCTGTATCCTGTCGCCGTTTTGCAGCAAAGCAAATCTCCTGAACAAGCGCAAAGTTTTATTAATTTTCTCGTGACGGATACCGCACAATCGCTCTTCAAAGACTACGGATTTACACCGGCTCAATAACCTGTAAAAAATCCTGAAATCTGTTCTCTCTGATACGCTTTTCTCCAGTGAATCTTGATAAAATGGGAGAGACTTTATCAACTCAATAAAATTATGAAAATTAGCGCTCGTAATACGTTCAAAGGAACGGTAAAAAAAGTAGTTACTGGAATGGTAAATAGTGAAGTTACCCTAGAACTTGCTCCTGGTGTAGAAGTAACCGGAGTCATTACGAAATCATCCGCAGAAAACTTAGGGTTAGCGGAAGGAAAAGAGGCATTTGCTGTGATTAAAGCTTCGGATGTAATGTTTGCTGTGGATTAATATTGCTAGTCTCAATGAGTTGTGCAACAGGATATGCTCTCTCCCACGGGAGAGGGACTTTCCCCATTCCCCCACTCCCCCATTCCCCCACTCCCCCACAGACTTCCCATGATCGATGACTTTTCCCCTTTATTTATCTCCATCAAAACGGCAAGTATTGCTACAGTTATTACCTTTTTCCTAGGAATAATAGCCGCTTACTGGATATTCCGCTATCGGGGAAAAGCTAAATCAATATTGGATGGATTTTTTTTATCGCCCTTAGTTTTGCCTCCCACTGTTTTAGGATTTTTTCTATTAACGATATTCGGAAAAAATACCCCCATTGGCTCTTTTTTATCCCAGTTTAATATTCACATTGTCTTTACCTGGTATGCGACCGTCATTACAGCAACGGTGGTGGCGTTTCCCCTGATGTACAAAACAGCCTTAGCTGCTTTTGAACAAATCGATCGCACGATTCCCCAAGCGGCTCAAACCCTGGGGGCAAGCGAAAAAAGTATCTTTTGGCGCATTAGTTTACCTCTGGCGTTTCCGGGTTTGATGGCGGGAGCGACTCTAGCCTTTACCCGTGCCTTGGGGGAATTTGGGGCGACATTAATGTTAGCGGGAAATATTCCCAACCAAACCCAAACGATCCCGATGGCGATTTATTTGGCGGTGGAATCAGGTTCCATGGAAAGGGCTTGGTTTTGGTGCATGGTGATGATGGGGCTGTCTTTGTTGATGGTGACGGGGGTCAATTTAGGGCGCAAATTTAAGGAAAAAAAAGGCAAGATAGTTTCCTCGGTTTCATTACCATCTTGGTCGGTCTATCCTAACATTGCTCTAGACTCTGAACCCTATTTAAGAGTGCAGATTCGCAAAGAACTAGGTGAGTTTGGTTTGGATGTATCGTTTACGAGCGATAAGGGCCAAGTATTAGGAATATTGGGTAGTTCGGGCGCAGGAAAAAGCCTGATTTTACGCTGTATCGCGGGTATCGATACCCCAGATTCTGGTCGCATTGTTCTCAATGGTCGAGTTTTATATGACTCGGAACAGGGGATTAATTTACCGGCTTCGGAGCGTCGCGTGGGGTTTGTTTTCCAAAATTATGCCCTATTTCCCCATCTCACCATTGCCGAAAATATTGCCTTTGGTATTCCTAAGTCGGTTAAACCCACTCTTGCGGATATTGAAGGGCAACTAGCAGCAGTATACTTATCAGGATTCGGCGATCGCTACCCGGAGCAACTCTCTGGAGGACAACAACAACGAGTCGCCTTAGCCAGAGCTTTAGCCAGTCAACCGGATATTTTACTCTTAGATGAACCTTGCTCTGCATTGGATAGCTATCTGCATTTACAGATGGTGAAATTATTGGTCGATCGCCTGGATAGTTATCTGGGAGTGAGCCTTTTTGTCACCCATAATTTAGAAGAAGCCTATCGTATCTGCCAAAATCTGTTGGTTTTAGATCGGGGGGGGGCGATCGCCTTTGGAACCAAAGAAGACATCTTTACCGAACCTCGCTATGAACCCGTCGCTCGGATCACCGCTTGCAAAAACTTCTCCCGCGCGACTCTCACTGAAGAGGGGCAAATTTTAGCCATTGATTGGAATTGTGCCTTAACCCCCCATAAACCCATACCCGATACCCTCACTCAAGTTGCCATCCGAGCGCATCATCTCACCTTTACTCCTCATATCGAGCAAGAAAATACTTTTCCCTGCTGGTTGGCTGATACCAGCGAAAGTCCCCACCGGATGACCTTATATCTCACCTTAAATCGTCCCCCGAATCATCACCGAGACTATCATCTTCAGGCAGAACTGTTTAAGGAGAAATGGGAAAGTCTGCAAGCCAAAAGCTTTCCCTGGTACGTTCGTTTACGACCGGAAAAACTGATATTACTGCAAGAGTTAAGGGTTGGTGAATGGAAGGGGCGATCGCTCAATTCTCCCCCTTCAATTAAAAATTAACCCTCATTGCCCTGGGCGTTGGTCATCGGTCATGGGTAAAATATTGAATAACCCTGAAAATGTAGGCTAGGGAGATGATACAAACCCTAATTATTCCCGAACAGTTACAAGTGACTCCAGAACAGTTTGCCCAACTTGCACAAGCTAACCGCGATCTGCGTCTGGAACAAACCGCTACTGGAGAATTGATTGTTATGCCCCCCACTGGAGGAAATACTGGCAAACGCAATGCCCGATTTACTGCCCGCTTTATCGTCTGGAATGACGAAACTCAACTAGGAGAAGTCTTTGACTCTTCTACTGCCTTTCGTTTACCCAATGGTGCAGCGCGATCGCCTGATGTCTCTTGGGTACAGCGCGAACGATGGCAAGCGCTCACCCCGGAACAACAAGATACTTTTCCTCCCCTCTGTCCCGATTTTGTCTTGGAATTGCGCTCTAAAACCGACTCTCTAAAAGGACTACAAGCCAAAATGCAAGAATATTTAGACAACGGGGCTAGTCTGGGTTGGTTGATCGATATTCAAGGGCAAACGGTGGAAATTTATCGTCCATCTCAGGAGGTAGAAAAGCGCATTAAACCCGATATATTAGACGGTAAAACGGTCTTACCTGGGTTTACTTTATCAGTTTCCAATTTATGGCATAAGTCTGATTAAACGATTATGATTTAAAAATCAACCCACTGAGTCCAAGAACTCCAGAATCCCTTGATCATCAAACTCATTGGCTAAGGCCAGGATACGATCGCAGAATAAGCCATAAATCGGATCTTGCGCTTTTAAGTCTTGAACTCTCTGTTCTATGGCTTCAATATCTCCAATTTTAGTGGCTTGATAGAGTAGATCTAATTCGGATTCAGGGGGAATTTGGAGATCTTGGGCTTCGGTTTCTGATGCAGATTCAGTTTCTTCATAGATCCAACTGAGTTGCAGATGTTTCTGCAAGCGAATCAGTAATTTTTCTAGATCTAACGGTTTTTCCAGAAAATCATTACATCCGGCGGCGATCGCCAAACTTTGATCGGCTAAAGATACACTGGCGCTTGCGGCTAAAATAGGTAACTCTTTTGAGTGATATGCGCGAATATTTCTGGCTAATTCATACCCATCGAGTATGGGCATGACAATATCCGTGATCACTAAATCCGGTTGAAACTCTGGTAACCGCTCTAATCCCTCTTCTCCATTCTCCGCTTCATCAACCAAAAAGCCTAGGGGTTTTAAGACTTCTGCGATTACGGTTCGATTCACGGGGCGATCGTCCACCACCAGAATTTTTTTCTGTTCTCCTAAATAGCCAATAATTTTACCCTGTTCTGAGACTGCGGCACTGCTCACCCATTCTGTAGACAGGGGAAAATCCACATCAAACCAAAACGTCGTCCCAGCACCAAACGTGCTTTTAACTTCAATTTCACCGCCCATCATCGCCACAATTTTACGGCAAATGGTTAAGCCTAACCCCGTACCTTCCGAGCGCCGAGAATTCGATCCCACTTGCTCAAAGGGTTGGAAAATTTTCTCTAACTGTTCAGGAGTCATGCCGATCCCCGTATCCTCGATCGTAAAGCGGAGTTTTACGGTATTGGTTTCGGCATTCGAGGTTAACCTTTGAACTTGGAAAATGACTTGACCTTGATCGGTGAATTTAATTGAGTTTCCCAACAAATTCAGCAGTACCTGACGCAGCCGCTTTTCATCGGTTTTAACACCCGTGGGTAAGGTTTCATCGGCGGCAAAGGTTAGGGTAACTCCCTTATTTTCAGCCCGCACGCGAGCGATTTCCGCTACTCCGACTAAAAAAGAGGGAAAATGTATATCTTTAGGAAAAAGTTCCATTTTCCGCGCTTCAATTTTCGCCAGATCAAGGATATCATTAATCAACGTGAGTAAATGAGACCCAGCTTGTTCAATCACATCTACTCCTTTGCGATGTTGATTTAAGTCATCGGCGCGGTGCATAATTTGGGCATAACCGAGAATTCCATTGAGCGGAGTTCGTAATTCATGGCTCATATTGGCCAAAAAATCGCTTTTCGCTTGGTTAGCAGCATCGGCGACAATTTTGGCTTCTTTAAGTTCAGCCGTTCGCTCTTCAACTCGTTGTTCGAGCCTTTCGTTGCTCTGTTCTAAGGCAGTAAAAGAATCGTGTAATTGTTGGGCCATTTGGTTAAAAGAGTGCCCTAGACTTTGCAACTCTTTAATTCCGGGCAAGGTAAGGGTTTGTTGCAAGTTTCCAGAGGCGATCGCCTGGGATGCCTCGTTCAGGTGTAAAATGGGACGGGCAATCCAGCGAGAAGTGAAAATTCCTAAAATGGTGGCGATCGCCAAAGCGCCCAAACAGAGTAAGATCGTCTGGCGGGTATTGGCATCAATTTGCGCCATAAAATCCGATTCTGGTACTGCCACCACAATTAACCAATCTAAGCCGCGATTATCCCGAATTGGCGTAACTTGCAGCAGTTGGGGACGATCGTCAATCGTAAACTTAAACTGTCTCGTTTCTCTAATCTCCGCTAAACTGCCAAACTCATCTTGCAAAGACGCAGCACTCGCTCGAATTAGCTCATTCTCACTTTCAGAAGCAGGTAACCTTTGGGGTTCTCCCTTTTCATCAACCGGAGGTTCTTCCGGATTTGACGAAGCCACTAAAAACCCATTGCGCTCGATGATAAACGCTTGTCCTGTTTTGCCAATTTTTAACCCTTGTAGAAACGCGCTAATATCCCAAAGACTCAAATCCACAACCAAGACTCCGCGTAGAATCTCTTGGGAATCATAAAACGGCTCCACAGCCGAAAAAACTGGGCGTTTATTAGACGTTAGATAAATCTCTGTCCAAACCGCTTGATTGGCTTCTATTGCGGCTCGATACCAAGGGCGAAGCGTGGGATCGTAATTTGGGTCTTCTTCAAGAATTTTACCCGGTTTTCCTGGAGAATTAGCCTCATAAACCCTGTTAACAAAATTGGTGCTGCCATCTGTTAAATCAGCCACCAAAGAACCATCATCTCCTCGTCCTGCTCCCGCAAATTCCCGTTCCTCTCCCCCAAACGCCACATAACTCAGATTAGGAAATTGAATCAGTTGCTCCGCAAAATAGCCTTGCATGGCACTCATATTGTCTAAATTCCACAAGTTAAAGCGACGAATGGCTTTAGCACTCAGAGCATTCACCAAATGAGGGATTTCTAAATAGGAGTCTAGCCGTTGCTCAATACGACTAGACACTTCGCTCCGGAGTTGCTCCGTTACTTCATTAACTGCTCGTTGTCCGTTGCGAATGGAGAGATAGCCCGTTAATCCCACAGCCGCAAAAATTTGCAGTACAAAGGGTACAATTAAAACCCAACGTAGAGGAATTTGGGAAGAAGCCGGAGAAGTGGGGCGAGGTAGAGTCATGACAAGAACGTTGAGTGAAAATACAAGAACAATTCAACTTACTGAGCGATGGCAGCTAAGAAATTGCTGCATAATGCCTTTCATTCAAGCAACCCAACGTTAAGATGAAGTTAATTCTGAGTTATAATTTTTCCACCTTAAAATGACGTGATTCTTACACTTTGAATCTGAGGAAAAAGATTAATTTTTTTCAGACTTGCGACGATTCAATAATAGGGTAAGGGCAAAACCGGTTAAGCCTCCCACAAGTAACCAGGCACATCCTAAGCCAATTACATCTCCGAGAAATTGACGAAACTGAAGGCGCAGGAGACCTCCGAGGGCCCAACCACAGGCTAAGGCGATCGCCCAATCGAGGACACTGGCAAGAATCCAACGCCAGGCTTGGGGAACCTGATGGGAGAGCAGCACATATTGCCCCACACCCAGAACAAAGCCCACTTTTGCCCCTTCCCAAAAACCATAGAGCAAGCGCACGGAAATATTTAGGGTTCTGGGGGCGATCCAACCTACTGCCCCTAAACCACTCCATCCCATAATTCCCCAACTGATGGCACTGATTGCAATCCACCATCCAGACTGCTTCAGATGGGGGCGTAGCACCATCCATTGCAGGATGCCAATGATTGTGCCTCCAATCAACCCTTCTAGGACTCCTATATCTGGTCGTTCGCCAATTTCAATCAGCAACAGACTCAGGAGAAATCCCATCAAAGTATGGATTGTCCATTGAATGCCAAAACTCGATTCAATCATGTGGGAATTAAACCTTAAAAATTATGACTCATGGGCGATAATCTCCCGCAGTCCTTGACGGCGAATCTGGGGCGCTTCTGGGGCAATATATCCCCATAAACTTTCCCAATAAAAGAATGAAAAGCCATCCAAAGAGCGATCGCGCACCGTTTGCACTTGCTGTTCAATCAAATCTAAGGCGATCGGCGTTTTCAGAGTTCCCGTAGAAATACCGATCGCCACCGGCATCTTCTCCTGTAGCTTTGGAATTACCGGATCGGGCAAATCTCGCAAAAAGGTTTCCATCCCACTCCGATACACTTGAATCACCAACTCATCAATTAAACCCTGTTCAGCCCAAGCAAGCCAATTTTGTAGATAATTGCGATAGGCCAACTCACGGGGATTAGGGGACAAAGAAATAATACAATCCGGTTTAACTTCCTTTACCCGGTCATGAATCCGCTTCATTACTTGAGTCAGTTTAGCAGCCCGCCAGCGCATCCATTCCTCATTTTGATAATTTTCCGGCGGAATCTCCCCATTATGTTCCTGTTGATAAAGCCAGATCGTAAGCGGATCGTATCCTAGCTCCACCGGCAAACTAAAATGGTCATCAAGCTGAATCCCATCCACATCATAACGGGTAACCACTTCCACAATCAGATCGATCAATAACTGCTGCACTTCTGGATGCAGAGGATTTAACCACTCTAAGCCATATTTTCCATGGTACTGTAACGGTTGTCCATCCCGACTTTGGGCCAACCAACTAGGATGACGTTTCGCCAACAACGAATTTTTTGGGGCCATAAACCCATACTCAAACCAGGGAATCACTCGCAGTCCCTGCTGATGGCCCAGAGTAATAATTTCTGCTAGGGTATCCTCCCGAAAACTGAGGGTATCGAGGAATAGATCTTGCTGGCGACCGATCGCCTCTTTCGCTTTATCGCTAGGATAAAACGTTACACCTCGGTTCCAAGCCACTGGATAGAGGGTGTTAAAATTGAGATCCGAGAGTTGGGCGATCGCCCGGTTAATGCCCCAAGGACTATACAAAACTGCACTACTGACATTCGTTAACCAAACTCCCCGAATTTCATCCACTTTCGGAGGTTTAGCCGGTATAGGTTTGACCGCTTGCCACCCCATAATCAAGACCGTGATGATCAGGGCCAAGCTTACCCACTGCCATCGTCTTTGAATCATTCGTCTCATGGTTAGAGTCTGTGCTGCATACCTTGGCTGTACTTTAACTTTCTTTCTACATCCAACTCCTACCGAATCGGGCAAACAGGAATAGTAGCCGGATGGGAATAGATAAGCTTTTATAGTAGTGTACTCCCATTTTTCCCGCGTCAGTCCCGTGAAACTCTACGCCATTTGGAAATTACTCAAAGAAACTTTTGTGCAATGGCAGCAAGACCGGGTTCCTATCCTGGCAGCGGCCCTAGCCTATTATATGGTTTTTTCTTTAGCTCCCATGCTGATTATTGCTGTCGCTGTCGCTAGTTTTGTGATTGGAAAAGAAGCCGCCCAAGAACAACTTGCCATTCAACTGCAACAGTTTATTGGTTCAGAAGCCGCCCAATCGATTCAAACCTTAATTCAGGAACGCTATCAACCCCAATCGGGTCTTATTGCTACTATAGTGGCGATCGCCACTTTATTTTTTGGGGCAACCACTGTTTTTGCCCAACTTAAAGTCGCCCTCAATATCATTTGGGGTGTGACTCCCAAACCCGAACGAGGCTTCTTAAATTTCCTCATGGCTAGGAGTCTATCCGTTTTAATGATCGTTGCGATCGGATTTCTCCTACTCGTCTCCCTCGTCTTTAGCTCGGTTTTAGCTGGCTTAAGTGAATGGCTCGATCAATGGATGGATACCCCTGCTAACATTTGGCGTTGGACTGATCTTTCTGTTTCTTTTATTGTTGTCACTCTCCTATTTAGCGCCATTTATAAAATCTTGCCCGATGCCAAAGTCGCTTGGTCAGATGTTTGGGTTGGCTCCACCCTAACCTCCATCCTCTTCACCCTAGGCAAATGGGGAATTAGCTTATATTTGGGACATAGTAGTGTCAAATCTTTCTATGGAGCGGCTGGGTCGTTTGTTATTTTACTATTATGGATCTTTTTCACTGCCCAAATCTTACTCATTGGCGCAGAGTTTACCCAAGTTTGGGCTAATCGATATGGCGAAACCATTCGCCCTCGCCGTTATGCCATTCATACCGGTGAAAGTTCCTGGAGTTCTCCCCAGACTTCAGGATTAACAGCTTATCCCTCACAGCATAGGCACAAAAAACGCAAGAGAATCGTCAAACTCAAACGGTTTATACATCGAGTAAAAACTAATCTCGATCGTCAAGATTATCACCCCTAGTTTTACCTCTTATTCCAGGTTTGCATCTATGAATATTGTCACCCATTACCTAGAATATAACCGCCTACAAATGCTATCTTTCGTTGAGCATCTCGAAACCCAAATGCCCCAGGCTTCTCCCTATGAGATTGCCAATGAGCTACGCCGCTATACCCGTAAATCTTATACCAGTTCCTTATTCCGTTGGTCTACATTATCGGATGTAGAATATATCGATAATCGTTTAGATATGCATGGGGTTTTATGTGGTAAAGATGTAGATTTTGCCCATTTTATTGCTTCCTTATCGGATCAAATACAACTGCCAGGTTGGAGCAGTTGGTTTAATTTTACCACATCTTGGACGAGCAAACATAGCTCTTGGAGTGGAGATTTAGCCCAAGCTGTTCTCGATTTTCGTTCCCAAAAATTCTCCACCATTGGTAAAGCATTAGAAGCGGATGCTTCCGATGCAGATTTAGCCTCTAATATAGCTGCTTTTCGAGTTGGCTACATGGTGAATAAACAGACGGAGGTAGGAATTCCTGGATTCCGAAAACCCCACTATGGACTGAAAATTTCAGAGGCTATTTTAGCTTACGATCGCGGATTTTATACCGGTCAAGTGCGAGAATTTATCATTGAAGCGCTCAACGGTAAAATTGAGAAGGATAAGATTATCAACCCAGGGGAAGTAGAAGCTAAGATTCGTAAGTCTGTGGTGGAGTTTTTGGTTTTTATGGAGTTATATGAATTGGGAGTGAAAATCAAAAGTATGGCTAAAGTTCAGGAAAATTACCGCACGCTCTCTAAGATGACTCACCATGAGATCACCCCAGAGGAAGAAGCGAGTGAAGATGATGTGCGTATGGCAACTCTTTATTTCTTCAATTATTTAGTTCAGGAAGGAAAGCTCGATCCGGTGCAGATGTATTTTATGCACGATCTTTGGAAGATTTAACTCTAGAAAGTAGAGTGAAATCTTCCTACCCTGCACCTATAGGTTTTGTTTGACTTGTTTATAACGCTGCTTAAATTCCCGTTGTTGTTGATTATGATCGACAATGGGTAAAGGATAATGACAAGCTTGACAGACTAAGGGTGGAATATTTCCTGTGAGTAAATCTTGGGTTGGTACTGACTTTAATTCCGGTAGCCATTGGCGAATATATTCGGCTTTGGGATCGAATTTTTGCCCTTGACTGGCAGGATTAAAAATTCGCAAGGGTTTGGCATCCATGCCACTGGATGCGCTCCATTGCCATCCTCCATTATTGGCGGCTAAATCTCCGTCAATGAGATGCTGCATAAAGTAGCGTTCTCCCCATTGCCAATTAATGATTAAATCCTTGGTTAAAAAGCTGGCAACAATCATCCGACAACGGTTATGCATCCATCCAGTTGTGTTCAGTTGGCGCATGGCTGCATCGACAATAGGATAACCGGTTTTTCCTTCACACCAGGCTTGGAAGTGTTGGGGATTATTATCCCAAGGAAAGTGTTTAAAGGGCTGTCGATAGGGGCCATCAGCAAGTTCTGGAAAATGGTATAATACATGCTGGTAAAATTCTCGCCAGGCGAGTTCTTGTTGCCAAGTCAGGATATTTTGGCGGCTTTTATCGCTGGCAGATTTGCTGATAGCTTGCTGTGTGGTTTGCCAAACTTTACGAATGCCGATCGCCCCCAATTTTAGGGCAGCACTGAGCTTAGATGTGCCTTCTATACTGGGAGTGTTACGTTGTTCTTCATAGGTTTCTAAGCCGCGATCGCCAAATTTTTGCAGTTGTTCCTGAGCTGCTCGTTCTCCCGGTATAATCAGTAGTCTCTCTATTTCCGTATATCCCCAAGCTTTTAAACTCGGAAAAGGAATAACCTCTACCCGATCTAACGCTTTTTCCTGTGCTTGGGTTAACGCTGCTCCTGGTTCTAAATCTGCCACCGGATCGAGCTTCTTTTGTCCTTGCCAATTCTTCCAAAATGGAGTATAAACCGTATAAGGATTTCCCGATTGCGTCTGAATTTCTTCGGGAGCGACTAAAAGTTGATCCCAAAAAGTTTTTACTTCAATCCCTTTCTCTTTTAAACCCTCACTTACTCGCCGATCTCGCAACCGACTATAGGGTTCCACATCCCGATTCCAAACCACCGATATTACGCCTAAATCGCTGGCTACATCAGGAATCACTTGCTCCGGTTCACCTTGCAGGAACAGAAACGGATGCTTAAGTTTTTGATAATTATGTTGTAACTCTTGCAAGCAACCTAAAAGGTATTGCAGCCGAATAGGAGCAATATCATCCCTATGCAAAATTTGCGGATCGAAGCAGAAACAACCCACGATTTTGTTGGCAGTAGATTGGGCATAGCTTAACCCTAAATTATCCGTAACTCTTAAATCTCGGCGATGCCAAAATAGAATCAGATTCGACATAAAAACTTTAATGTTCTTGGGTTAGTATACCATAGTTTGAACGCTTTCTTGTTGGCATAAGCTCTGAAGTTTGCGCTACTGTAGAAGCGATCGCCAAAACTCCACCTCTAAGCTATGACTTCTATAGAACGCTTTATCCCCTTACCCGATCGCACTCAACTTTCTGGTGAGGATAACTCGATTTCGCAAGAATACTTCGATCTCCTCCCGGATCATACTCAACTTCCCTGTGAGGATGGCTCCTTTGTGAAAAATTTTCAAGAACACCCCCAAAGCATCTTACTGACTGAATCCATTCGTCCGATCCTTGACCAACTTCACCCAGAAGGTAATTATTGCATTGGTCAAGATAGTGGAATTTACTGGCAAATAACCCATCCTCCCGAAAGAGGAGCAGAATCTCCCGATTGGTTTTATGTGCCTAATGTACCAGCTACCCTAGATGGACAAATGCGCCGCTCTTATGTTCTGTGGAAAGAATTAACTCCCCCTCAAATTGCCCTAGAGTTCGTTTCTGGAAATGGTTCAGAAGAAAGGGATAATACGCCTCTTTTCGGTAAATTTTGGGTGTATGAACAAGTGATTCGGCCGGCCTATTATGGGATTTACGAAGTCAAAAAGTCCAGCATCGAAGTGTATCATTTAGTCAATAATAATTATCAGTTACTCTCAGCCAACTCCCGCGGCCATTTTGAAATTCCGGAAATGGGCGTAGAATTAGGAATTTGGCAAGGACGGTATCAAAATGTCGAGCTACCCTGGTTACGCTGGTGGGATAGAGCGGGAAATTTATTACCGACTGGAGAAGAGCGAGCCGAACAGGAGCGAGAGCGAGCCGAGGAAGCCGAGCGTCGAGCAGCCCTTCTAGCGGCTAAACTCCAAGAATTAGGCATCGATCCGAATGAAATCCAATAGTTGTTGCTGCTCTTAGGGCAGTGGGTCAATCGGATCGAGGGTTGGTATGATTCCCCTAATTCCCAGTCCTGTGCTATCTATCCGTAATGTTAACCCCTATACATGAGGTCTTTAGTGTGAGGAGTGTCTTATTGATTTCCAGTCTATCAGTGAGTACCTTAGCATCCTTGATTGCTCCAAGTTGGGCGAGTGCGCCAATTACTCCTGAAACCATGGAAATAATACCACCAGAAAGTATACCGAGTCTGTTGAGTCTTGGGGCGATCGCCCCCCCGGAATCTTCTTTTACCCCCTGTTTTTCTATTGCTCCCCCGGAAGGGATCGAGAATGCTCTCCAATGTTCTCCCCTCTCCCAAAATCCGGAGAATTCAGAATCGACACAACTGATTGAAGTGCGGGAAATTCGAGTCACGGGAAGCACCCTTTTTAGCCCCGAAAAACTAAAAGAAATTGTCGCTAATTATGAGGGTAAATCCCAAACCCTAGAGCAACTCCGAGAGGCGGCTGATAAAATTACTGAACTGTATTTGAATGAGGGTTATATTAATAGTCGCGCCATTTTAGGCGATCAAGTGGTGGACAATGGCATTGTAGAAATTCAAGTCATTGAAGGCCGTTTAGAAGAAATTGTTGTTGAAGGAGCGGGGCGTTTAAATCCCAATTATATTACCAGTCGCGTTCGCCGAGGGGCAGGGGTTCCCTTAAATAGTGCATCCTTAGAAAATGAATTAAGACTACTGAAAACCGATCCTCTCTTTGAGAGTGTAGAAGCAAGTTTGCAACCGGGATCGGATATTGGACAAAGCAAACTGACGGTGCGGGTGAGCTTAAAAAAGCCCTTAAGTGTAAATTTATTTGTTGATAACTATTCTCCGGCCAGTGTGGGATCGGAGCGTCTGGGAGTCCGCATCGGCTATCAAAATTTGACGGGTTTAGGCGATCGCGCCATCATCGGTTATAACCGTACCACAACTGGCGGAGATACCAATCGCTATGAGTTTATCTACCGCATTCCCTTAAATGGGATGGATGGCTCTTTTACGATGCAATTTCTACCGGATAATAATGAAATTAGTAATATTGAACTGCAAGATTTAGGGATTCGTGGCGAAACTAAACGCTATGAATTTGACTATCGTCAACCCCTTTTTCGCTCTCCCCGTCAAGAGTTTGCCCTATCCCTAGGATTTTCCCACCATCGCGGTCAAACCTTTTTAGGCGATGTTCCCTTTGGCTTTGGAGCGGGGCCGGATGACGAGGGAAGAACCCGCAGTAGCGCCATTCGGTTTGGTCAAGAATACTTGCGTCGGGATGGGAGCGGAATTTGGGGAGTGCGATCGCAATTTTACCTGGGAATCGATGCCTTTGGCGCAACCCTCAATCCCGGATCGACCCCCGATAGCCGTTTTTTCAGTTGGCTTCTGAGTCTACAGCGCCTGCAACGGTTAGGCGATCATCATTTACTCACCGTTCGAGGAGACCTACAACTAGCCACCACTAGCCTACTTCCCTCACGACAATATGTCATTGGTGGCGGTCAATCTGTTCGAGGTTATCGACAAAATGCCCGGTCTGGGGATAATGGCTTTTTCATCTCCATTGAAGACCGGATTACCATCCAAAAAGATAGCAAAGGCCAACCTACTCTCATGGTTGCTCCTTTTCTCGACTTGGGTCAAGTTTGGAATAGCGGCAATAATCCCAATATTTTAGCCTCTGAGAACTTTTTAATGGGAGTGGGTCTGGGATTACTCTGGGAAGTCGCCCCTGGATGGAATATTCGCTTAGATTATGGCTATCCCATTATCGATCTCCCTGACCGAGGAAATAATGCCCAGGATGACGGATTTTATTTTAGTGTCAATGTGGAACTTTAAATTAGAGACCTTTTAGCCAGGTGGCTAAATCTTCAAGACTGTTGAAGTCGAAAATCTCTTCTCCGAGACTTTCTAAATCTTCAAGGGATAAGCTTTCAATTCGATCGCTTATTTCCTCTGAGATTTCTCCAAAACGTTTTTTGATTTGACGCATAATTAAGGCGATCGCTTGCTCTATTTTTCCTTCTGTTCTTCCTTCTGTTCTCCCTTTCTCTTCGGCATAAGTTATTCTGCCTCTTTCGTCTTGCAGCATCATCCCTCGCTGATCAACTATTTCAAATTCTTCGGGGGTCATGTTGGCTTGACTGGCTAAATTTAACGCCAATTCTATCTCCGATACTTCCCCCAAATTCTCTGGGACTTCCTCTAAAGTTGCCGCTTCTTTGAGGAAATAAATCCATTTATCTGTTAAAGTTTGTAACTCCGATAAACTTTTCTTGAATTTGGGGATCTCTACAAAAATCAATCGCAATTCTTTCTCTAAAATTTTCAGATCCTCTGCCTCTTCTTCCTGAAACACAAATTTATTGATGATTTTTGAACTGTCTTTCAGTAAGATAAAATCGGTGATAGTTACTGCTATGGCTGGATTTAATCGGGGGTAGTATTCTCCTTTGATTAACTGATTAGCATAAGCTTTGGTTAAGTTGTAGGCGACTCGTTTTTCAAATGCTGCCATGGGTGCGACTTGCATTTCTATGACTACGATTGAACCGTCATTTAGAACTGCTTTTACATCTAAATAGGTGTCTTTTAAGCTGAGGACTTGGCCGGGATTATAGGGATTTTTGATGGTTAAGGATTGTATAATTTTTTCTCCATCATAAACGATGGCATTTAGAAAACTGATCAATATTTGTTGGCTTTGTTCTGAACCAAATATTTTTTTGAACGCATAATCTATCTTTGGGTTGATAAATCTCATCTTTTGTTCCTGTTAAGCTTGAAGGGATAGTTTTAGTTTACCACAGTTGTGATTAATATGGCATTCAACCAGCGCCAATGTTAAGTATAAATATTTGTACTATTGTCCAAGTTGGCGATCGCGATCGCCCCTTGTCCTAATGCCAATCCTCCATCATTCGATGGAATTTCTGCATGGCATAAGCACTGATAGCCTCTCGCTTCCAGGTTTTTGGTGAGTTCTTCGAGCAAAATTCGGTTTTGAAAACATCCCCCAGAGAGGGCAATTTTTTCAATGGAAAGTCCATCCAATTCACAGTTCTGGGCTAATTTTTCCACTAGAGCGATTATCCCTTGGATTAAACCTTGATGAAAGCGGGTGGAAATCTGGGAAGTAGTTGCTCCTTGACTCAAGTCTTCTAATAGAGAATACCACAGGGGACGAGGATCGAGATAGGGGAGTTTATGGCTGCAATTAATCTCAAAGGAATAGGCAAAATCAACATTGTATTCTGAGAGTAAATGGCGATCGACTGCCATTTCTAATTCGATCGCCCCTTGCCCTTCAAATAGGGCGCGATCTCGACATAAGCCGATCGCCGCCGATACCGCATCAAATAACCGCCCTGCCGAACTTGCCAGAGGTGTATTGATCCGTTTTTGCAGCATTTGCTCCAAGAGGGCGATCGGTTTGTTTTGCCAATAAGCAAATAATTCCAGATGACCGAATTTTTCAACCACCATTTGCCAATCAAAAGCCGCTTTTAAGTGGGCATAGGTATTGCGCCAGGGTTCGAGAATCGCCTGGTTTCCGCCAATCATAGCCACCGGTTTTAAGCTTGCTAACCGTTGATAGCCTCGATAATCTGCCAGAAGGAACTCGCCGCCCCAAATCGTGCCATCTGAACCCAATCCCAAGCCATCTAGGGCAATTCCTAACACGGGAGAAGTATCTAAAGGAATGCCATTTTCGACTAAGCAACTGGCGATATGAGCATGGTGATGTTGCACTTGGATGAGGGGTAAATTCTGGCTCTGGGCGTGGTATTGGGCGAGTTTAGTGGAGAGATATTCAGGATGGAGATCTGCTCCTAAAAATTGGGGTTGATGATCGTAAAGTTGGCGAAAAAGTTGCAGATTTTTCTGATAATCTGCGTAGGTAATCGGGTTTTCTAAATCCCCTTGATGTTGGGATAAAATGGCTTGATTATTTTGGATCAGGCAAAAGGTAGATTTGAGTTCTCCACCATAAGCTAAGATGCTTGCGCTCCGCTCAAATCCTGGCGGAAGGGCGATCGCCCCCGGCACATAACCGCGACTGCGACGCAATAATCGGGGTTTTCCTGCCATGACTCGCACCACGGAATCATCCATACGGTTGGCGATTTCTCTGTTATGAAATAATACGGTATCCGCTAGTCCGATCAGTTTTTCTCTGGCTTCTGCGTTACCGATTAATTGCGGTTCATGGGATAAATTAGCGCTAGTCATAACTAAGGGATAATCCAGGTTTTCAAGTAGCAGAAGATGCAGAGGAGTATAGGGAAGCATAAAACCCAGCGTCTTCACTCCAGGGGCGATCGCCTCCGGTAACCTCTCCCCACCCTCAGCATTCAACAGCACAATGGGAGCCGCAGCACTCCTGAGCGTCTCTTCTTCAGCTACACTCACCTGACAATAGCGACGAATAACGGCAATATCCCGCGCCATCAATGCAAAAGGTTTGCCATATCTGCGTTTGCGTTGACGTAAGCGGTTGACAGCTTCTGGGTTAGTGGCATCGCAGGCTAAATGGAAGCCACCTAAGCCGCGAATGGCGAGAATTTCCCCTTCTTCGATCCGAGAAATTACTGTTTCTATCTCTTTTCCCGGTTCCCCAAGAGCGTCTTTCTCAGTCAGGGACTCTAGCCAAATTTTCGGCCCGCAAACCGGACAAGCAATGGGTTGTGCATGGAAACGGCGATCGCCCGGATTGTCGTATTCTCGCTGACAGTCTGGACACAGAGGGAAATTCGCCATCGTCGTTGAGGGGCGATCGTAGGGAACAGAGCGAATAATCGAAAGCCTTGGCCCGCAATGGGTACAGTTCGTAAATGGATAGCGATAGCGTCGCTCTGAAGGGGTATAAATTTCTGCCACACAAGCCCCACAAGTCGCCGTATCCGGGGCAATTTGCGTCTGAGTTTTGCCCCCCACACTCTCCACAATAGCAAACCCCTCAAATCCCAGATTCTCCTCTAGCTCTTGAATTTCAATCCTTTCTATCTGCGATAGAGGGGGCGCTTCAGACTCCAAGCGTTGCCGAAATACGGATAAAGCATCCGGTTCTCCAGCCACCTGAATGCGTACCCCCTCCCCATCATTGCCCACTTCACCCCCTAGCCCCAGCTCATAGGCTAAACGCCAAACATGGGGGCGAAATCCTACCCCCTGAACCCGTCCTCGGACGCGAATTTCTAGGGTTTTTACCTTCTCTAGTTTCATGGGTTGGCATCCCTCAAAATTTCCTCCAAAGTTAACTTAAATAGAGGAAAATCTGTTTGAATCGTTTCCCAGATAATTTCTAAGTCCAACTGGAAATATTCATGAATTACCACATTTCTCATACCTCGAATATCAACCCAAGGTATTTGTGGATAGGTATTCTGCACTTGCGGTAAAATATTAGCTGTTGCCTCACCAATAACCGCCAATCCATACAAAACAGCTTTTAAAGTACGCCGATCTTCACAAAATTGAGTAAATGTCATACCCTCGACAAATTGCTCAATCTCCATCACTTCCATCAGAATATCCTGCACTCTGTCAGCAAACTCTCTAGAAGGCACGTATTGCCTCCTTCAAAACCTTTTCCTTGAAAGCGGGTTTGAGGGAATTCGGCGTGCCCAAATCTACCGAGCAGCCTAAGATCTCTTCCAAATAATGCTTGAGACCCAGAAATGTAAACAACCCAACCGGGCGCTCAAATTCTACCAGTAAATCTACATCGCTGTCTGAATGTGCCATATCTCTGGCGACTGACCCAAATAAGAACAACATTTTCACACTAAATTGCGCCAATTGTTCGCGATGTTCTGATAAATTTTCTAGAACGGCTTCCTTGCTTAACATTTTTTCCCTCTACAAATTCTAACCCTTGATTCAAGGATAAACTTGACCCGCTTACCTCCCTAGGGTTGAGATTGATACCCATAGAAATCAATCCGATAATCAGTAATTTTAACCCCGGTTTGGGCTTCAATTTTCTCGATCAATTCTGGGGGCAGCTCCACGTGAATGTCAAGAATCTTGCCATTATCTAAGCAATTAATATGAGAGTGAGAGTCACTAATATGACCATAGAGCCGTCCATCGGCGCGATCGACACATTCAATGATGCCTTGGGAAGAAAGGGCTTCGAGATTCTGATAAACTGAGGTATGACCGATCGCCCTTCCCTGTTGATTGAGCAGGTCATAAATGTCCCTTGCTGACAGATGCTCCTGTTCTTGCCACAGTAATTCTAGGATAAACCGCCGTTGACGACTCAGGCGCATTCCTAAATGTTGACATCGATTAATGGCATCCTCTAGGGATCTAATAGGTGGTAGCATGACAGGTTCGTTGCTCATTGTTAATGATATGGATTCTCCTATTTGAGGTACACAACAACAGGATCGGCTCGTCAGGGTAAAGCGCCATCGCTTTAGGGTTATGCTGGTGTTATCCTTCAAAGTAAACTCATTACCACTTTAACTCAGAATTTCTAAGCCTGGGTTTGAGTGGGAAAGTCGATCTAGGTCGATGGCAGTTGAGTAACAGGATAGTTGAAGATCTTCAAGCCGGGTGTGGTTGAGTAGGATTTCTGAAGACGATCGCCGCGATCGAGGTATATTGCCCTACTCATTCAGGATCAAACCAGCAATCCGATAGAATAGATCCATGAAAATCAGGAATAGATCAAGTGACCCTTAGTAACTCCAAAGAAATCCTCAAAAATACTCAATTAATTCTCAACAAAGGTCGCACCACTCTGGAAACCGCCCTAGAATTATTTGATGCCCTAGAACCCGTAAATCTAGAGTTTATGTTCGGTCGGTGGAAAGGTTCTGGATTACAGACCAATCATCCCATGGATGGTTTATTAGAAGCCTCAAATTGGTATGGCAAAGAATTTATTAATGCTGAGACCGTGCATCCTTTACTGTTTCTAGATGCTCAGGGTAAAATCATTAAAGTAGCGCCTAATGCTAGGGCAATGGAATGGGTGACCAAAATTCCCAAGATCAATCTAGAGATAGTAAAGCCTGTATTTAATTTAACAAAATTTTTGCTCAAAACTGAAAAAAGTCAAGCGCGATTACGGATGATGGAATACCGGAATCAAGTCAGCGCCACCATGATCTATGATTATTTACCCATTAATGATTCTTTTAGAAAAATTGACGATCGGACTGTATTAGGAGTGATGGATTTTAAGAATTTACCCCAACCCTTCTTTTTTATTCTCAAGCGATCTTTGCAGAAATAAATTGTATAAGTCTTTTTAGAATCATTTAACCCTTGACATGATTGAAGTACAAAAAAACTATCAAGAAATTGGTTTTCGAGTATCTGGCGATTTACTCCTTCAGATCTATGAATGGGAGCGATCGCTCGATGAGATGGTATTTAAGGAGCAGCTAGAAACCGGTTCCTTTCGAGGGGTATTAACCATTGATGGAGGAATCCGCAAAATCATGGAAAAAGCCCAGCAAGAAGGTAAAATTCTCCCCTACTATGGCGCAGGAGGGAGCAGTGGAGCCTGTATCTATAAATTTCAGATGGATGGCTCACAGTGCCACCTACAGGTAAAACATACCGTCACCCAAGAAACCTTAGATTTAGTGCAAACGATTGAATCTATCCACACTCGGCACAATCTCGAAAGAAAACCGGAAATTCAGTTTTCTATTTTACCCTATGTCACAGATGAAGAACTCTCACCCCCTTGGACAGGAGAACGACATCAGGAGTTAGTCTGTAAAATTGCTCAACAAGAGTATCAAAATCTGATTAACTGGTCTAACTGGAATGAAGATTTAGCCCTAACCCCTCGGTATTGTTATCACTTTGGTCAAGTCAGTTTGGGAGCCACAGGATTTGCGGTTAAAGTCTTTGATACCGGAACCCATCATTTGATTGATGTGACTGACTATGATAGTTGGTAGGGAATAGGTTGGAAGGGTTTTCTCGTTTTGAGATCCTTACTCATCTAAGCTGTTCAGATCATGGGAAATCAATAAACAATGACGATAGAAATTCAATTAGATGCTAAAGCCATTCAAGGGTTAGATCTTTCACTCGCTCAGGAGAAGATCGCCCCCCTATTGGCTCAAGATCAGTTATCCGCATACGAGCAACAACTCAAATTTAACATTGACTATCCCCGCGAAGACACCGATCCCAGGGAACTTTCAGAAATTCCCGAAATTCGCCTATGGTTTATCCGTTTAGATACGGTATATCCTTGGCTACCCTTCCTATTGGACTGGAAAGCGGGAGAACTTGCCCGTTATACCGCCATGCTCATTCCCCATCAATTCCATCGCACTGATGGCATTCAATTTAATCCCGAAGCCCTAGAAATTTGGGTCATGGCTAAAACGTTTATCTTAATGGATTGGCTGCAACAGCAGGGAATCGAGCCGCGATCGCGCCTCAAAGCCATGACCCAGATGTTAGGCTATGAATTAGACGACGGTTTTTTTGATCTGATTATGAAGGATCGGGGAGTTTAAATTAATTCCCCATCGCTCAACTCTCAGAATTCACCCTAGTGGAGGAAGTCAAGGTATCAATTCATCCTTAATGTAAAAAGGAAAGCAACCCATACCCGATCACCCATGGATAGCAAATCTCTGATTCAGGGATACCCAATCAGCCGATACACGGGGTTAACTGGAGCGATCGCCCTAGCGTACTTTACAGTAGCCTATATCACGACAAACACCCTCGGCTTAAGCGCAATTCCCCCCATTTGCCCAGCCGCAGGCATAGCCCTAGGACTATTAGCCGTTTATGGCATCGAGTTTTGGCCAGGAGTAGCCCTAGGCAGTTGGGCTTATGCCCTCATCATCGGCACTTCCCCCATCGGAGCCATCGCTACAGCCCTAAGTGATACCCTAGGCCCCACCCTCGGCGTTTATCTATTGGGATTATGTCGATGGCAAGCCAACCCACCCCAGTTAAAAGCCATCTTTCAGTTGATTCTCTGCGGTGCAATCTTCAGTACAGGGATGACAGCTCTCCTAGACACAGTTTTAGGTCTATTTTTGCATAACCTCACTCACCCAGAAGCTTTCGAGCATTGGTGGAGAATAGGATTGGGCCAAAGTATGGGAGTTTTAGTCGTAACTCCAATACTGGTGTATGGGATCGCCCCTTCCTCTGGGGGAAATCTGCCCCTAGAGGTTAAAGGTTCTGCCTCTTGGATGGAAACCGCGATCGCCATCCTACTTGGGTTAGTCCTCAGTAGCTTGGTTTTTGGCGTACCCCATGGAGGATGGATCGCTCATGGATGGATGCAGCAAATGGCCAACGCCCCTTTAGAATATCTCTGTTTTCCCTTTATTGTTTGGGCCGCTTTTCGCTATGGGGCGATCGGAGTTTTTGCCACCAGTCTCTTGCTCACTGTTTTAGCTTTAATGGGTTGGAGTCAGGATCGGGGTTTATTAATGGTGAGGGCAGATACTCCAGAAGAAGCCCTCTTCGGGTTTCAGATTCTGATCGCCTCCATTGAGATCGCAGCTTGGATCTTAGTCGCTAGTTTAACTGAGTTGAAACTGAATACTCAGGTACTGCGCCACAATCAAGATCGCTTATCCGAAGATATTATCCGTAGAGAGGCTTGGATTTTAGAATTAGAAGCCACCTTGCGGCAACAGAGACAAAAATTACAGGAAAATCAAGAAGCCCTAAACCGCTCCAATCAACTGAAAAACTGTTTTTTTCAAGCCATTGCCCATGATTTACGCACTACCCTCATGGGGATACTGATGCTCAATCAAAATCTACTCAAAAAACCTGGAGAAACTCTATCGGTGAGTCGATCTTTACTGCAACGGCTGACTGAAGGCGGCGATCGCCAATTGAGCAAACTCAATACCCTACTCGAAGTCGCCACCCTTGATACCGACTTGAGAGCGAGGCAGCTCATACCCCTTAATCTTGCCTTCGTGTTAGACAAGGTGCTAGAGGATATGCAATCGAATTTTCAAGCCAATCAAGTTCACCTCATCTATTATCGGCCAGAGCAACTCCCCCTAGTCAATGCCGATCCTCAATACCTCCGGCGCGTCTTTGAGCATCTGCTCTCCAATGCCATCAAGCATAATCCCCCTGGAGTCGAGATCCAGATTCAGTTACAAGCCAACTCTAACTGTGGCGTTTGTTGTTCCGTTACCGATAATGGAGTCGGCATTGCTCCAGAAAAGCTCCCCTATTTATTTTCCTTAGATCCCCAAGCCTCCGAGAGTCATAGAGCCACTCCCTTAACGGGTATTGCCCTGGGGTTGTATCAATGCGATCGGATTTTAGCCGCCCATGGTAGTCAGTTGGGCGTAGAGAGCCATCCCAGCCAGGGGTCTCGGTTTTGGTTTTGTCTTCCTGAGTATCGATCTATTTCTGTAAATTTAAGCTAATTTTAAACCCAACTTTAGCCGAATCAGATTAGCATTGAAATGGGGATAAAACAGATAGCATTTTTGCTCAACTGGGTTTAACTGTTTTTTTAGCTTGTTAGATAAAAAGACTGATTTATACTATCTTAGCAAGCAATTCCCCATTGATCCCTCCCTAAAAAACCTCGTCTCTGATACCGTTTTAAGACAATGCAGCATTTAGTCGCTTCAGGACAACTTGATTCTTTATCGGCGATCGCACAGTATATTGTAGCTGTAGCTCAGGAGGCGGGTTTAGATCGTAAATCCTCTTATAAATTAAGATTAGCGGTTGATGAAATTGCCACTAATATTATTATTCACGGCTATGCCGAAGCCGGAATTTACGGAGATCTAGATATCCGGGCAGATATAACCGAGCAAGAGCTGATGGTCTCGATGGAAGATACCGGAGCAGTTTACGACCCCACAGAAGAAGAAGAACCACCCCATTTATGTTCACCGCTTGAACAACGGCCCTGTGGTGGATTAGGGGTTTACTTAGCGCTCCAAAGTGTGGATCGGTTCATCCATGAGCGCATCGGCTCGATTAATCGTAATGTGTTTATTGTCAAACGGCAAGAAAATTTTCTAGATCCACTTTAGAGAAGGGGCGAAAAATTTTTCGCCCCTTCTGTCTACAGGGAGGGTATATTATTTTCCCTTTTCAGTAGCACTTGGGCAATAACGATACCTATAATCGCTAAAAACGCCATCAAGTAAAACACATAATTATATGTGCCAAATAAATCTCGAATACGTCCAGTGACCAATGTACCAATCAAAGCCCCAACCCCATAGGCAGTGAACACAATGCCATAGTTTTGTGCATACTGGTCGGGATTAAAAAAGCGCAATGTAAGGGTTGGAGCCATAGCCAGCCACCCGCCAAGACAGAACCAAAACAGGCAGAAGGCAATTAGATAGGTAGTCACTTGCCCAGTTTGAGCATTTACCATTAATACACAGCCGATTAAGATCAGCACATAGGACAAAATGGCAATGTAGTGAGGTTTAAAGCGATCGCTTAACCAACCAAACAAGGGACGACTGACCCCATTAAATAGAGCAAATAATGCTACACTCCTAGCCGCTACGGTGGGATTAATCTCAATGATTTCCTGTCCCACTGGACTAGAAATGCCGATCGCACTCAAACCGACTACGGTTCCAATGGCATAGCAAATCCAGAGACCATAAAATGAGCGACTCTTAAACAAGTTGCCAGAATAGTTTGACACTGAGCTTGATGAGGAAATTACAGTATTCTGGTGAGGATGCCAGTCTCTAGGGGGCAACTTCAACGTCAGGGCAATGGTTAGAATAATCGCTATAAAGGCAATACCAAGAAGGAGTAACGTTGTCCGAACCGTATAGGCCGCAATTAATTGGTTAGCCAAGGGAGCGGTGATCAGGGGAGAGAGTCCAAATCCGATGATGGTTAACCCCAAAGCTAATCCTTTCTGATCCGGAAACCAACGAGAGACGACTACCATCGGCACACCATAGACAATACCCACCCCGATTCCAGCAATGACTCCATAGGTAAAGACAAGCATTCCAATATGGGTGGCAAAGCTAGAAAGAATATAGCCTAAGCCGACGACGATCCCCCCGATCGCCGTTGTCACACGCACACCCATACGAGTAATATAGAAACCGGCGATCGGCATAGATACAGCATAGGAAACCAAAGCAAAGGTGTAGGGTAATAGGCTTTGAGTGGCACTAATTCCCAACTCATTTTCTAAAGGCGTTCTAAAAATACTCCAGGAATACACACTGCCCAAGCAGAGTAAGATCGTCATCCCCAAAGGAATGAAAAGCCATCTGCCTCGATTGGCAGGCATTCCCAGGATCTCTAGGTTAGGCTCATAATCAGTGGTTAGACTCATAAGCGTTGACTTCTTTAAGGATTAAGACATTCAGTCAGAAAGGTTAAATAACAAAGCCGTTGAATTCGGTGTCTATCTCGATACAATTCTCTGATGACAACCTGGTTAAAACAAGCGATCGCCATGCCAGCCAGGGTCAAACCGGTTTTTAGCCTTCATTTTCAGTTAAAATAAAACTTTAATCTAGCCCACCTCAAGGGTAGGGGATGGCTGAGATAGTCTTGTTGCTCTCCTCCACACTATTCTGAATGATGACCCAAAAATGGGATCTCAGGAACTAGGGCCCCAAGCCATTCACTGCTTAAGGTGAGGATATTCAAGGCATCCTATGAAATCTTTTTCTAGCCATAGTTTACGCTTTCAGCTTACAGTCTTGGTTTTATTAGCAGTGATTCCCGGTTTATTAGCCATATCCTGGTTAACCAGTTCGATGGCCACCGCATGGATGCGTCAGAGTGCCAGACAAAATAAACTCCTTCGCGCCCAGGAACTCGCCCAGCAACTGGCCAGCTATGGTAGTCAAACGGGGGATATACTCAGTAATATTGCCCAAGTTCCGGATATGGTGAGCATGAATCGAGAACGTCAGGAACCGATGTTAAAGTTTTTGGTGTCCACTTATGGATTAACTTGGGCCCAAACCTTCGATCGCCAGGGAAAAGAAGTTAGCAGTAGTGGGGATAGGACTGGGGAAGAAGTCGATCAGAGGGGTTGGTTTCAACAGGCGATCGCCGGATCGACCGCCATGGAAGCCTCTATTTCCCAGACCTATCAGCAACCCGTCTTATGTTCAGCCGTCCCCATCTGGAGTCAAACCGAAGCGAGTCCGGCGCAAAGCTACCCTAACGGAGTGCTGCGAAGCTGTATTAATTTAGTCACTCTGAGTAGTCAACTGCGATCGCTTCGATGGGGAAAAACCGGCTATGCCATGATCTTAGATACTCAGGGTTATATTCTCATCCATCCCGATGTTGCCCTCCTCTCCCAACCTCAATTTATCTCCTGGGCTAATCATCCCGAAATTCAACCCGCCCTCACCTCCCCTGGACACCATTTTGAACGACAAGATCGAGAAGGAAAAGATTGGCTCGGCTACTCTCTACCCTTGAGCAATGGACTGATTCTCCTCTTGCAAGAACAAGCCAGCGAACTGCGCCAACCTGAACAACAATTTTGGCAAACTTCTATCTATTTAACCCTAGGAACTGGAGTTGCGATCGGTACAGCCGTGTGGTTGATTGCCACCAGTTTTACTCGCCCCATTACCGATTTAATTGTCGTTGCTACCACCCTTTGTACCGGAGAACTCAAACCAAGAATTCAAGTTAATCGAGAAGACGAAATCGGCATTTTAGTCGATAGCTTTAATCGCATGGCCGATCAGCTGCAAAAAAGTTTTAGTCAACTCGCCCAAGCCAACCAAACCCTCGAAGATAAAGTAGCCCAAAGAACTAGAGAACTAGAAGCCGCCAATAAAGCCCTCTATGCAGCCAATAGTGCTTTAACCTTTGAACTAGAAAAAGGTCGGCAAATTCAACGCAATTTTTTACCCAAAAGAGACGAAGCCAAACCCCTTGTCATTCTTAATTCTCCCAACTGGGAAGTTTTAGCCTGGTTTAAACCCGCTCGTCAAGTAGCAGGGGATTTTTATGATGCCTTTGAATTGGGTGAAGGCTACATCGGCTTAGTGATTGCTGATATTTGTGATAAAGGAGTTGGGGCAGCCCTATTTATGCCCTTAATTCAAAGTTTAATGAGGATTTTTTCTGGCCAAACCACCTTAGATGGCTTAGTATTAACCGGAAAATTTAGTGTGGCAGATGCCATCCATTCAACCTCCCATCGCCATCCCTACGCCGCCGAAAAAGTCAATGCCCTCAAAGCCGTGGAACTAACCAATTACTATTTAGCCAAAAATCATGGCAACCTGGGAATGTTTGCCACCTTGTTTTTTGGCATCTTAGATCGGGAAAGCGGTAATTTAGTTTATATTAATGCCGGCCACTTACCCCTATTTATTCTTCGCTCTAGAGGAGGGGTGAAAGACTCATTACCCCCCACCGGCCCGGCCGTTGGCATTAATGTACAAGCTGAGTACAAAACGGGGCAGATGACATTAGATCCAGGAGATCTCCTCTTGGGATATACTGACGGCATCACCGATGCGCGATCGCCTCAAGGTGAGTCCTTTTCCTTAGAAAACTTACTCTCGATATTGGAACAACCCGCAACATCTGCTACTGTCTTGCTAGAACGGATTACCAATCGGATCAACGCCCATCGGGGTCAAGGGGATCAATTTGACGATATGACCCTACTGGTGGTAAGGCGATCCTTTCTATCTGCCCCCTCGGAAAATTAGGACAACTCAGTTGCTTCTGTTTCTTCCTCTTAATCCTTAAAACTGCCCCAAAACCTCCATGGATATTAACATTTACACTGAAGATTCAGTAACGATTATAGAAGTCAACGGAGACATTGATGGACAAACTGCTCCTACCTTACAAGAGCAAATTTTGCCCGCCATCGGATCGACCTCCAAAATTCTGCTGAATATGACTGGTGTTTCTTTTATGTCCAGCGCTGGACTGAGAATGCTATTAGTATTACAGCGTAAAGCCGAAGAACAAACCATAGAGGAGAAAAACATCCAAATTATATTAGTTGGATTATCAGAAGAAATTCGTGACACCATGGCCATTACTGGATTCCTAGACTTTTTTACCATTTGTGGAACCATCAATGAAGCCCTTAGTCTCGCCTAAATCTCCCTTCTTTGCCGATCTTCTCTAGGGTAACTTATAACCATGGAACGTATTGATATTCATCCCACCCATACCCATCAAACCTTCAAATTTCGCCGAGGAAAACCCTTTCCCTTCGGAGCAACCTTAGAACCCGGAGGCGTAAATTTTTCCATTTTTTCTAGTCATGCTACCTCCTGTACCCTGGTTCTGTTTACAAAAAGCGCTCCTGAACCCTTAGTAGAAATTCCCTTTCCCGAAGAATTCCGGATTGGTAATGTTTACTCCATGATGGTTTTTGACCTGGACTATGAAAATATTGAATATGGCTATCGCATGGATGGCCCCCATGATAAAACCGCAGGCCATTGGTTCGATCCGAGTAAAATTCTCATGGACCCCTACGCTAAAGTGATTGGTGGCCGGGATATCTGGGGTAAGATACCCAACTTTAAGGATATCTATCAGCACCGGGGCCGAATTGTGATTGATGATTTTGATTGGCAAAATGATTGTCCTTTAGAATTACCCCCAGAAAATTTAGTCATTTATGAAATGCATCTACGCAGTTTTACCCAGCATCCTTCATCGGGAGTGAAGGAGAAATATCGGGGAACCTTTGCAGGAATGCGGGAAAAAATTGATTATCTCAAAGAGTTAGGCGTTAATGCGGTGGAGTTAATGCCCATTTTTGAGTTTGATGAGTTTGAAAATCCCCGGTTTAATCCAGATACGGGAGAAAGATTATATAATTATTGGGGCTATAGTACGGTTGGTTTTTTTGCCCCCAAAGCTGGTTATGCCGCCACCGGAAAGTTAGGAATGCAGGTGGATGAGTTAAAGGCCTTGGTGAAGGAGCTACATAAAAATGGGATTGAAGTGATTTTAGATGTGGTGTTTAACCATACCGCAGAAGGGAATGAGTTGGGGCAAACCATTTCCTTCCGAGGGATTGATAATAAGGTTTATTATATGTTGACCCCAGAGGGGTATTATTTCAATTTTAGTGGTTGCGGTAATACGCTCAATTGTAATCATCCCATTGTGCGAAATATTGTCTTGGATTGTTTGCGCTATTGGGCGGCAGAATATCATATTGATGGCTTTCGCTTTGATTTAGCTTCGATTTTAGGACGCGATCGCGATGGCACGCCATTAATCAATCCGCCATTATTGGAAGTGTTAGCCTACGATCCGATTTTGGCTAAGTGTAAGCTGATTGCGGAAGCTTGGGATGCGGGTGGACTCTATCAGGTGGGGTCATTTCCTTCCTTTGGCCGGTGGGCTGAATGGAATGGTAAATATCGGGATATGTTGCGTCAGTTTGTCAAGGGAGATGCGGAAGTTTGGGAGATGTCCCACCGTTTAATGGGGTCTCCAGATTTGTACGCTGAAGGGAACCGCCCCCCAACTACTTCGATTAATTTTATTACGGCCCATGATGGGTTTACGTTGCTTGATTTGTTCTCCTATGACGAGAAACATAATGAAGCCAATGGGGAAGGAAACCGAGATGGAGCTAATGATAATTTTAGCTGGAACTGCGGTGTAGAAGGGGTGACGGACGATCCGGAAATCAATGATCTCAGACGACGACTGGTGAAAAATGCGATCGCCCTGTTAATGGTAAGTCAAGGTGTACCCATGATCTTAATGGGGGATGAGATGGGACGCACCAAGCAGGGGAATAATAACACCTATTGTCATGATAATGAGCTGAATTGGCTGGACTGGTCTTTACTGGAGACGAATCAAGATATTTTTGAGTTTTTCCAGCACTGTATCGCCTTCCGTCATACTCATCCGGTGCTGCGACGCAGTACCCATTTTCATCATCAAGATCTCGTCGGCAGTGGCTATGCTGATATTAGTTGGCATGGAACCCAAGCGTGGAATGTGGACTGGGCTGATTATTCCCGGACTCTAGCCTTTTTACTTTGTGGTCAACATGCCGACGATGGACAAGGGGAGGATGATTATATTTATGTGGGGATGAATATGCATTGGGAAGCGCTGATGTTTGAAATTCCCCAATTGCCGGATGGGAAACATTGGCATTTGTTTGCCGATACCGGGTTAACTTCGGCTCAGAAAAGCTGGAAACCCGGAACAGAGCCGGTTTTGGAAAACCAGTTTGAACAGAAATTGTGCGATCGCTCCGTATTGATCTTGGTTGGACGATAAATCTCTCTCTATTCTGCGATTCCGTAGGGGTCAACAGCCGTTGGCTCCTATATTAGGGAGCCAAAATATAAAGATATTCTGTGATTGAGCGCAAATAGATGTAAACTGTGATATGTAAATTTTTCTTCTAAAAGCCATCTGTTAATTTCTATCAAAAAATACTAAATTTAATTAATTTTTAAGATCGCGATTACAGAACTTCATGGACAGTTTTTACTGGGTCAAGAAGTCCAAAACCTCGATCGATAAAGGGTTTTAACCGGTAAGGGATCAACGAAAATAGACGATCCCGAAATTTCAGCCCTGAGTAACTCTTCTAAAAATTGACTATAATATATGAATTCTATTGAGTCGCTTAAGGAAATATCTTTTCTCCAAGAAACCCGGAATTTGACTGAACCCTTTAGTAATCAACTTTGTAAACTTATTTTTCAAAAACCATGAAAACATCCTTAAATAAATCAGGAATTCAAGAATCATCCATTCATGCACACCCCTCAGAGTTTAATATCCCTCTGATTCAGCCCATTCCTTGCCCCAACTGCGGTTCGTCTGCCCAACGCAAGCATTTAGTTAAGTTAGAACAAACTAAAATTGAATGCCCCTCCTGCGATTATTTGCTGCTCACTTGTCGCCTTACTGGACGGGTAAAAGAAGCCTATGCTCCAGGCATTTATTGGGGGAATGGGCGATCTAAATAGGAGATCTAGCAGTCTTCGCTAATTAAAAATGTAGGGAGCAAGATGCTCCCACTCCAGTAATATCAAAGGATTGAGGGAGTGCGGGCATCTTGCCCGCTTCTATTTTCCCCTTAACCGGACTTGATATTACTCATTACTCAGTAGCGCGAGAAGCACGCAGTTGTCCACAAGCGGCATTCGCTTCGAGACCCCGTGAATAGCGGACACTGACGGCAATATGATGCTTGGTCAAAATATCCTGGAATTGCTGGATACGCTGACCATTGGGACGCTGGTAATCGACTTCACTAATAGGATTATAGGGGATTAAATTCACATGGTTTTGGAATCCCCGTAGCAGGTGAGCCAATTCTAAGGCGTGTTGGGGGAGATCGTTGACTCCTCCCAATAAAATATATTCAAAGGTAATGCGCCGACCCGTGAGTTTAACATATTCTCGACATTCATCCATTAAGGCGGGCAGAGCGTAACGCAAGGCGCTAGGAATTAATTTTTCTCTCAGGGCTTGATTAGAAGCATGGAGGCTAACGGCAAGGGTAACTTGCAGTTTTACTTGCGCGAGTTGACGGATACGTTTGGCAATACCGACGGTAGAGAGGGTGATTTGTCGCTGGCCAATGCCAACATCTTTATTGAGAGAGTGGAGGGATTTTAAGACAGCATCGAAATTAAGTAGGGGTTCACCCATCCCCATAAAGACAATATGGCTGACGCGCCGTTGAAAGTCGGTTTGGACTGTTAAAACTTGATCGATAATTTCGTGGGGTTGGAGATGGCGGTTGAATCCGCCTTTACCCGTGGCACAAAAATCACACCCCATGGCACATCCCACTTGGGAGGAAACACAGACGGTGAGCCGTTTGGCACTGGGAATGCCGACAGTTTCGATAATTTCTCCGTCTTGGAGTTGGAGAAGATATTTAATTGTGCCATCGGGGGCGATCGCCCGATAATGAAGCCTGGAACGACCGACGCTTACCTGGGCCATTTCTTGTCGCCAAGCTTGGGGAAATACGGTGATCTCTTGGAGAGACTGCGCCCCTTTTTGATAAAGCCATTGGTGTAATTGGCGGCCCCGATAGGCAGGTTGGCCGTGGTTTTGTACCCAAGTGGTGAGAGACTCTAGGGATTGACCGAGTAAGGGGGAGTCCATGGTGGGAGATGATATAACTGGAGAATTGACGTTAGCTGCTTTCGGAGAGAGAGACATTGATGATCGGTCTTGATATTGGGTGGAATACTTCTATTTTGCCCTTAGCCTTTGAATTTACCTCTCCTGGCCCGATTATTTTCCAAATTGGTAATTTAGCGATCCGTTGGTATGGGTTGTTAATCGCTTCGGCAGTTTTGTTGGGGGTAACCTTGTCCCAGTATTTGGCTGAACGTCGGGGTGTCGATCCAGAGGCAATCGGGGATTTGGCGATTGGGTTGGTACTGGGGGCTATTCCTGGGGCTAGATTGTATTATGTGTTATTCCAATGGCCCAGCTATGCGGATAATCCAGGGCAAATCTTCGCGATTTGGAAAGGGGGAATTGCCATTCATGGGGCGATTTTAGGCGGTCTGTTGGCAGCCTTAATCTTTGCGCGACTGAACCGGATCTCCTTTTGGATGTTGACGGATCTAGTGGCTCCTTCTCTGATTTTAGGCCAGGCGATCGGGCGTTGGGGTAATTTTTTTAATTCTGAAGCCTTTGGCAAACCCACAGATCTGCCCTGGAAGTTGTTTATTCCCCTCGATCGCCGTCCGCCAGAGTATATTGAATTTGACTATTTTCACCCCACATTTCTCTATGAGTCCCTATGGAATCTGCTGGTTTTTGCTCTGCTCTTGAGCTTATTCTTTTGGGGTTTAAACCGTAAACGGCCCCTGAAACTCGGTACGCTGTTTATGGTTTATCTGATTGCCTATAGCTCAGGTCGGGTCTGGATTGAGGGATTGCGTACTGATAGTTTAATGCTGGTGGATCTGAAAATTGCCCAGTTGGTGAGTTTAGGGGCGATTTCTTTGGGGGTTTTGGGTTTGGTCTGGCTCTATGCATTCGATCGCCCTTTACCCGATGTGGTATCGACGATAGATAGTCATGGATAAATGGCAGCAGTTGAGCCAAAAAAAAGCCCTGGAGGTAATCTCCAAGGGCTGGATCAGGGTGCATCTACCATTTCTTTATTCTCTTGAGTGCGAGGACTAATCCGGAAGAATTGAGGATTTTTGTTCTTAACTCACCTCATGCCTAGGATATCTGTTGATGAATTCGGGTATAAATAATGTTACGATCCACGATCGCCGATTCTGAGATCTTTCCGATGACTAAAACACCCCTAAAACCTGCTGTTTATATTGTTGGTGCTGGCCCTGGCGACCCGGAATTGCTGACGGTTCGCGCTCAACGGATTTTGGCCCAAGCGGATGTGATTCTGTATGCCAATTCTTTGGTTCCCAAGCAGATGTTGCTCGATACCCGTGAGGATGCCGAATTGATTCCGACGGGCCATCAAACCCTAGAGTCGATTTTACCGATCATGATTGAGGGGGTGCGTCAAGGTCGGGTGGTGGTGCGCTTGCATTCGGGCGATCCGAGTTTGTATAGTGCGATCGGCGAGCAAATTCAAGGGTTATCAGAAGCAGGAATCCCGTTTGAAATTGTACCGGGAATTAGTGCCTTTCAGTTAGCGGCCGCCCGGTTGGGGGTGGAGTTAACGGTTCCAGAGTTGGTGCAGACGATTATTTTAACGCGCGTCAGCGGCCGAGCGTCTCAAATGCCTTCAGGGGAAGATTTGGAGTCTTTGGCAGCCCATCAAGCGAGTTTATGTTTGTATTTGGCAGCTCGTCATGTGGAACGTTCCCAGGAGCAGTTGTTACAGCATTATCCGGCGGATACTCCGGTGGCGATATGTTATCGATTGGGATGGCCGGATGAGCAGATTGTGGTGGTTCCCTTGGAGAAGATGGCCCGCGAGACTCAGGAGCAGGAGTTAATACGGACGACGTTGTATGTGATTAGTCCGGCGCTTAAGGGGATGGGAGGGCGATCGCAGCTTTATCATCCCGATCATTCCCATTTGTTTCGCCCTTAAATCATTAACTCAGAGTATCTGGATCGATACCCAGTTGTGCTAGACGCTCTCTCAACCGTTGAATGGTCTGCTCTTGCTCATTAACCACGGCTTCAGCGCGATCGGCTCTTTGCTGTTGCCGTTCCTTTTCCTGACGTTCGAGTTCCTTTTCCTGACGCTGGCGTTCCTTTTCTTGGCGTTCCCTCTCTAGCTCTAGTTCAGCAGTCTCTGCTCTCTCTTCTGGAGTGAGATAGCGCTTTCCGTTTTCATCATACCAATAGAGCCATTCTCTCTCTATTCCCTGATAGGTTCCTCGATCGCGACCAATGCCTAAATTGAGTTGGGATAACCATACCGGTTCTCCTGATAATAATTCATAGTCATTTCCCTTGAGTTGATAGACTTCTAGCTTCTGTTTCTTTTTCCGCAGAGGATTATAGATCCCATAGTAGAGAACTCCCAATTGGGCATATTTTTGTTTTTTCTCGTTATATTCTCCCCTGGGTGTTGTGGACACTACTTCTAACACTAAAGTCGGCACTTTTTGCTCTTCCCAAAGAACATAAGATAATCGTAAACCTTCATCAATAATTCTAGGGACACCGATACTCAAAAAACCATCGGGGACGATAGCGGGTTGATTCGGATCGGTATAAATTCCCATGTCTACCCCAAAAAACCAATCCATCCGCTCTGACCAAATGAGTGCGAGCATCGCTTTGAGGAGAGTGGGAATTAAATCTTGCAGTTCGTTATCCACAGGAGTTTCATCTGAGTCAGGTAAATCTTTTGCTGAGGGTAAACTATTTCTGAGATGGTATTTCAGTAGCATAAGTTGACGAGGAGTTTCTCTTTAGTTTATCGCAGGCTTGATTGAATTAATTGTGGGGTTTGGCGAGGTTGCGGAAGCGGGTAAATTCGGGGTCAAAGAGCAGTTTAACGATTCCAGTGGGGCCATTGCGGTGTTTGGTGATGATCACTTCGGCGATCGCGCGATCGGTGGTATCGGGATTATAATATTCATCTCGGTATAACATAATCACTAGATCTGCATCTTGTTCGATACTGTTATGAACAACAATATTATTAGCCACAAAATTGTGATAACCAGGAACTGTCAAATCATAAACTTTTGCTTCTCCACAAGCTTCTATAGAAACCACTCGATCCCAATAAATCTCACTATTGGCTAAAGTAGACCATTGCCCCTCATCCCCCAACCCCTTCTCCCGCAGGAGAAGGGGAGAAAGTCCCTCTCCCGTGGGAGAGGGATATAGGGAGAGGGCTAGATGTTTATCACTCATAGATGAATGTTTTAGACTCGGTAATATTCGAGGTAGAGCAATATAAGAGCCTATGTCCAACTGATCCAGTCTTTTCCATCCATCAATGGTTAAAAAGGGATGATTCGCCGTGGCTTGAATCTTACGTCCTAAAGCAGTTGTGAGCCTAAAAGCAGGCTTAATTCCTGTCGAAAAAACTTTGGTAACTATCGCTTTTTCAATTTTCAAATTCTCTAAATTGACTGCCCAAACCGTAAAGTTAGAGCGACCGAGTAAATTTTGAATTGGAACTTCAATCCCTTCATCAGCTAAGGGAATTAGAGTATCTCCTGTTAAACAACCTGACTCCCTCAAATCTGACATCATTGGCCGTTTATTGGTACGCGATTCTACTGAACGACTAAGCTGAGATAAAGCAATAACTGGTACATTCAATTCCCGTGCGAGTATCTTGAGTTGCCGAGTGATTTTAGAGAGTTCTTGCACCCGGTTATCGCTGCTTCCTTCCATCAGTTGCAGGTAGTCAAGCAGCACTAATCCCAGTTGTCCTTGTTCTGCTTGCAGTCTGCGAACTTGCGATCGCATCTGCGTCACCGTAGTATTAGCCGTATCATCAATATAAATCGGCAACTCAGACAAATTCGTTTGTGCCTCAATTAAAGGCTCCCATTCTGTTTGACTAATCCTGCCTGACCTGAGACGATTACTTTCAATTCTCGCTTCACTAGAGAGCAAACGCAGCGCTAATTGCTCTTTAGACATTTCTAAACTAAAAATCGCGGCGGCTAAGTGAGTTGATTGGGCAATATTATTAGCAATATTGAGCGCGAAACTCGTCTTTCCCATGGACGGCCGGCCCGCAATAATAATCAAATCCGATCGCTGAAATCCCCCCGTCATAGCATCAAGATCGTAAAATTGACAGGGGAGACCGGGTAAAATTTCTCCTGTACTTTGAGATTGGATTTCTTTGTAGGTGTGGGTTAAGGTTTCCGCTAAAGAAACCAGCCCTTTTTGTACTCGGTCTTGGGTGAGATTAAAGATTTTTTGTTCGGCTTGGTCGAGAACTTGTTTAATATCCGTTGCGGTATCATAGCCCAACTGTACTATTTCATGACCAGCCGTAATCAGTTGACGGCGCAGATATTTGTCCATGACGAGTTTGGCATACTCGTCAATATTGACCGCACTTACGGTACGGTCGAGCAGTTGTACCAGTTTGCTCTGACCCCCTACTTTATCTAATAGATTATGGTCAGAGAGCCAACTGTTCACGGTCATAAAATCCGTGGGTTTGCCACTGTTGTGCAGGGTGAGGGTGGCTTGATAAATTTTTTGGTGTGCGGAGATGGAAAAGGCTTCCGGGCGAAGAATATCAATCACCCGATTAATGGCTTCTGGGTCGAGTAAAATCCCGCCAAGGATGGATTCTTCTGCCTCAATGTTTTGGGGAGGAAGGGTTTCGGGAAGGGCTGGGAGGTTGGACTCGCTGACCATGGGAATAAGGAAATAGGGAATAGAATCATTCTATTTTAAGGTCTCCCCATTCCCCCACTCCCCCATTCCCCTACCCCTAGAGGGCGGCCACTTGAATTTCAACAGTCGCGGTGACTTCGGGATGGAGTTTAATTTGGGCGTTATAGAAGCCGAGTTTGCTAATTTCCGGTAGGGTAATGCCACGACGGTCTACTTCTTGGGCGGTAGTTTCGAGGATGACTTCGGCTACTTCCCGGTCGGTAACGGTTCCAAAAATGGCTTCTCCTTCGCCGACTTGTTTGCGAATGGTGAAGCGACCAATGGTTTCGAGGGCCGTTTTGCGGGCTTGGGCTTGGCGTTTTTCTTCAATTAGGCGCTGGCGTTCTTTTTCTTTGCGGATTTCTACTTGTTTGAGGATGCCTGGGGTGGCTCGCAAGGCGACACCATGGGGGATGAGATAGTTACGGGCATAACCACGGGCTACTTCTACGACATCTCCAGATTTGCCGAGTTTGCTTACATCTTTGTTTAATACGATTTGTACTCTTTTGCTCATGATGAGTTGGGTTTTCTTGAGTGGGTTAAGTTGGATCAAAGTCTTTTATTATATCGGACTTTGGGGGCGATCGCAATTCTCGGATAGTCTCAAGTTCTAAAATAGGTCTTTTTTCCCGCGAATGCGACTAAAGGTTTGCACGGGATCGGTGCTGTTGGCTGCCGCTTGTAAACTGGGCTGATCCCAACGGAGGAAGGGGTTGGTGAGTTTTTCGAGACCGAGGAGGGAGGGGACGGTGGGTTGGTTGTTTTGCCTCGCTTCCTTGACGCTGGCAAATCGCTCTTGTAATTTGGGGTTATCTCCATCTACCGTCAGGGCAAATTTGAGGTTGCTGAGGGTGTATTCGTGGGCGCACCAAATTTGGGTGTTGTCGGGCAGGGTTCTTAATTTGCTCAGAGAATTAACCATTTGGGCTGGGGTTCCCTCAAAAAGGCGACCGCATCCCCCGGCAAATAGGGTGTCTCCACAGAAGAGGTTTCCGGGTTCATTGGGATCTGTGGGGGGGAAGTAGTAGGCGATGTGTGCTTTGGTATGACCGGGTACAAAGAAGATTTGGGCTTCTTGACCTAAAATGGTGAGGCGATCGCCGTCTTCAAGGAAAAAGTGTTGTCCGGGAATTCGCCCCCGGTCTACAGCACCGGCATAAACTTGAAGGTGGGGATATCGCTGGATTAACGGTTGGTTGCCGCCCACATGATCGCTATGATGATGGGTGTTGAGGATGGCAATCAGGTCTGCTCCTAACTCGTCTAGGCAGTCTAGTACGGGTTGCGGTTGGGCCGGATCGACAACAGCAGCTTGATTGAGGTGGCGATCGTGTACAACAAAAATATAGTTATCGGAAAGGGCAGGCAGTCGGTAAACTTCCATAGGATCTCGATGATATGCTTAATGAACTATAGAATTTTCCTATTCTCTTCTATTGTAAGGGTAAGATATGAGGTGAAGTTTCTGTCTGTTTCAGCTTCTCATTAGCTACATTAACACTTTATGTCCCGTTCTCCATCTAGCCAACCGAACTTGGTCACCCAAGTAGTGAAAGGAATTATTGAGAGAGGCCAACTGACACCTAAAGAATACTTAATTATCACCTCGGCTTTAATCTCGAATATGAAACTGACTCAGGAGATGAAGCAGGAGATTAATCGGATCTTGGATGCTCTACAAACGGGAAGGTTAAAATTAGTTGATTCTTGAGATGTCAAAAATAATACTAAGGCATGAAAAATTATTCTTGAGGCGATCGTCGGTGATGGAGACCCAATCTAATCCATTAAAAATTTCTATACTCGTCAGTGACCTCTCACAAGCAGGAGCCGGCCGCTGGGGGGGAGCTGTTCGCACCTTCCTATTAGCCCAAGCTTTGACCCAATTGGGCCATGAGGTAGAAATCCTAGGATTTAGCTTTGGCGAACCTCCAGATATTTCTGAGTCCAAATATCCCATGGTTTGTGTGCCGGGTGTCAACTATCCGGGTTTTTTCCACTCGGCCCAAACCTTACTCAAAGCGATTCAAGGGGATATTCTTTATGCCTTAAGACCAAAACCCACCAGTTTTGGTTTAGCTCTGCTGAAAAAAATACAGCGCCGTTGCCCTGTGATTTTAGATATTGATGATTGGGAATTGAGTTGGCATGGGGGAGATCAATGGCGCTATCGTCCCGGTCTAAAACAGTTTGGCCGCGATCTTCTCAAGCCAGAGGGAGCGCTGAGAATGCCCGATCATCCCCTTTATCTCAAATGGATGGAAAATCAGGTCTCTCTAGCTGATGCGGTAACTGTTCATACTCGATTTTTGCAAGAGCGTTTTGGTGGGGTTTATGTTCCCAATGGTAAAGATACGACTCTGTTTAATCCCCAGAATTATAATCCGGAAGTTTCCAGGGAGCGGTACGGACTTTCAGACTATCGAGTGCTAATGTTTCCCGGAGCGCCAAGACCCTATAAAGGAATTGAAGATGTTTTACTGGCGTTAGATCGACTGAATCAACCGGATTTAAGAGTGGTCATTATTGGCGGTAGTCCTTATGATGATTATGACCGCCGTTTGCAAGAGCAATGGGGACGGTGGATTATTCAGATTCCTAAACTGCCCTATGAGAAAATGCCGGAAGTCGTGTCTGCGGCCCATGTAGTGGTAGTGCCTCAACGCAATACCCCGGCTGCCTTAGCCCAATTTCCGCTAAAATTAACCGATGCTATGGCTATGGGCAAGCCGATTTTAGCGTCTAATGTAGGTGATTTACCAGAGATTTTAGGAGGAACTGGTTATTTAGTCGATCCGGAATCTCCCGATCGGATTGCCGAGCAGATTCAGTTTATTTTCAATGATTTAGATGCAGCTAATCAAAAAGGTCAAACAAGCCGTGAAAGGTGTATAGAATACTATAGTATTAAAACCATGTCAAAAATTTTAGAAAATCTGATGGATGATATGGTTCATAAATAGATGAAATTATCGTAAAAACTATGTCAAGTGGAGAATTTAAGGATGTCATCTAGACAGTTTTTATTTAAATATCTAAAAGAATATCCGTTATCTTTGATGGCTAATATTGTTCTGGGCTTTTCTGGGGCAATTTTTAATGGTGTTAATACGGCATTAATTATCCCTGTCATTCTTCAAATTGTGGGACAAGAAATTAAACTTAGAGGAGCGCCTCCTGCACTTAAACTTATCTTTGCTCCCTTTGATGCAATCCCAGAACAGTACCGACTAGGGGTGATGTTGGCGGCCATTATATTAACAATTGTTTTAAAAGAAGGGGTGAATTACTGGCGTACTGTTGTAGCAGCCGCCTTCAAGCGAAGAATAACCAATAGTATGAAGATTGATATAATGTCAACTCTTTTAGAAACGGATATTGATTTTTATAGCAAAAATAAGTTAGGTGATATTACCAAACGCTTAGGCAGTGATACAGCACAAACCACTACAGCAATTAATGCCTATATTGATTTGGCGATTAACCTAATTACTGCTTTTATTTTTCTGTTTTTCTTGATTTCATTATCCTGGCAATTGACGGTTGTCTCTACTCTACTAATTATTTTGGTTGCAGTGGTGAATCAAGGGGTCATTAAACGTTCTAAAATATTGGGAAAGCAATCTGCTGATATGCAAAAGTATTATTCAATTAAAGTGTTGGAGGTTTTAGGAGGAATTCGATTAGTTAAGTCAGTAGGTAATGAAGAAAAGGAATTGAATTTAATCAATAAAATAATGCTGGATCTAGAGAATTTTAACTTTCTAGCTCAAAGCAATAGTGCCCTGATTAGACCGTTTAGTGAAATAACTAATATATTTACAGTGATTGCGATTTTGATGATTGGTCGGGTGTTCTTTTCCAATCAACTGCAAACTTTATCAGCGATTTTACTCACCTATCTATTTATCCTATTTAGGATGATGCCAGTGGTTAATCAAATTAATAATACCAGAAATACGCTGGCTAAATCGTTAGCTAGTGTTGATTTTACCTATGATATTTGGCGGCGTGATAATAAGCCGATTATGACTCAAGGGATTGTTCCTTTTAATGGGTTTAAGGATAAAATACATTTCCAGAATGTATCCTTTGCCTATCCCGGTCATGGCAATTTGGTACTCAAAAATGCTGATTTAGTATTGCCGAGAGGAACAAGTTTGGCCTTAGTGGGTTCGTCAGGAGCCGGAAAATCGACGTTTGCGGATTTGTTGCCTAGGTTTTACGATCCGACGGAGGGTTATATTCTGATCGATGGTCGGGATATTCGTGAGTTTGAGCTGCGAACTTTGCGACGATCGATGGGGATTGTCAGTCAAACGACGTTTTTGTTTAATGATACGGTGAGGAATAATATTATCTATGCTCGTCCAGATGCGACGGAGGATGAGATGATAATGGCAACAAAACAGGCGAATGCTTATGATTTTATTATGGAGTTGCCGAGAAAGTGGGAAACGGAGGTGGGCGATCGCGGGGTGATGCTTTCTGGGGGACAACGACAAAGGTTGGCGATCGCCAGAGCGTTGCTGCAAGATCCGGATATCTTGATCTTAGATGAAGCTACGAGTGCGCTGGATACGGTGTCTGAGCGTATCGTTCAGGAGGCGATCGATCATCTCAGTCGCGATCGCACCACATTAGTCATTGCTCACCGTCTATCCACCATTCAGAATGCCGATCAAATTGCCGTTTTAGATAAAGGACAAGTTGTAGAAGTCGGGACTCACCAGGAATTATTGGACAAACAGGGACTATATCATCGTCTGCATTCCATGCAATTTTCAGAAACAGAAAAGTCTGAGTCTACTGGACAGAAAATGGTTGACTATGAAACCCTATCTAAGGCCTCCTATGAAGCGAGAACTCAACTCAATTCTATGATTGGTTCATTAAGGTTATTGGCAGATGAAATTGTGGATACTCCAGAGGAACAATTAGAATTAACAGAAGAAGCGTACCGTTCAGCGATTACTCTGCTCAGAACATTTGAGATTTTTGAAAATAAATTGAGATAAGAATAAATATCGAAGATCATGAAAATAATTATCCCTATACAATATTATCGTCGGGGTGGTGTAGAGAGAGTCATTATCGCTCTAGTACAAGAATTTTCAAAACTAGCTGATCGAGTTATTTTAGTCTTACCATTTAAAGAAGTTGACTCCTTCAAAGAAGTTTTCAAAGGTCATGAAAATATTACCATAGAATCCTTCTCAGTTGTGCATAAGTCATGGGCACATTACTTTATAAGAATTTCCGAAAAAATACTCGATTTTTTGAGACAAAAAACTTTAACATCTAATGTAACAAGGAAAATATTGAAAAAGCTCCAGGATACTAAGACGCAAACAACTATTAATCATTTGATTAATAAGCATAAGGCTACGCACTGTCTATACATGATAGCAAATAAGTTGAATCCCCCTGAACTTCCTATTCCTTTAGGAATGATTACACATGATGTTTTTTGGCATTTTTCACCTCTAACTTATTCTGAATCTTATATTACAGCTTATGATAAAAGCTTATTAGAATGGCTTAGAAAAGCTAATATTATATTTACTGTCTCTCACAAAACACGGCAAGACGTTCTTTCAATTTTTCCAGGTTTTAGCGATAAAATAAAAGCAATACCAAATTCAGGATTTCTTCCTGAAATTTCAGCCAAAACTTCAAACCATTCAATACACAAAACTCTACATAATGATATTATTTTTTATTTTCCTTCTTCATTTGGAGTATATAAAGATCAACTTAATCTTCTCAAAGCAGGGTTGATAGTATCAACATCAAAAAATAATTTTCAAATCGTCTTAGTTGGCAAAGAAACTGATGGTTTTTTGGATGGAAACTTGAAATTATCCCAACAATCGAAGAGTGAAGAATATAAAAAGTACATTGAAGAATGCCAAAAAATTTATAAGCAAAATGAAGAAGTCATAAAAGCACATTTTCAAGGTTTGGGCTATTGTTCTCCAGAAGAAGTTGAATTTTGGTATGAAAACTGTAGTTGTGTGGTAGTGCCTTCTAAATATGAAGGATTTGGACTAGCATTATCAGAAGCAATTGTTAGAGGAATTCCTGTAATTGCTTCTGATTTAGAAGTGTTTCGAGAACAAGTGGAGTTATATAATTGTAGCGATCGGGTTGATTTTTTCTCCCCAGGCAATCCAGAAGATCTGGCCAAGTGTATACAACAGTTTATTGATCATCCTAAACCAAGGTTGTCAGATTCAGAAATTGAGAGACGGTTTTCTTATTGGACGTGGGAAGTCGTTGCACAAGAGTATGTTAAATACCTGAAAAGTCTCCAGTAGTTTTGCAATATTGGCATAACACAGAAAAACATCTGTCATAATTTACGAAAGATGGTTTGATCCAGTTTGAGCATGAGCTATCATTAACTTTTGAAGTTTCTCTCAAAATTTTACCTTGTTTTATATTTTCTGAAGAATCCCCGACTCCACGCTGTCCTGTGGTGCTTAAGACTTGATATTGTTCTGAAAATGGATGATCGACTTCTAAAAATGATTGCAGCGATCTAAAAACATCTTCTGTTCGATTCAAAAGCTGATCGTGGGTGATTAGTAAAGAGCGTTCTTTAGAGTTAATCTGTTCTGCATACCTTTCTAAGGTCACTAGACGCTCAATATAGTGATTGACGGTTTTCTCTTGGCTCCAATGGGGTTTTATTTTTAAGATGCTGGGTAAAGTTTGCTGAGGATTTCTAATGAGGAAGATTTTATAAATATGCTTTGAGAGCAAAAGGTTTTCATTCAAAAGCTTACTATTATGTAGGAGCTTATCCAGGATATAAGGATGGTTCATCCTGAGTTTGCCGACACGGGAATAAACTTTGTATAATAGTTTTTTTAGATCTTGCTCGCTGGTATAGCGAATATGGCTTTCTCCATAGCCAATAATTTCTGGGTTACTGTTTAATAAATGCACCAGTAGAGAAGATGCTGATCGCATATGACCGAGGATAAAAATTACTTTATAGGGAGTCGATCGAAAGGCGATGCTGTAGGGATCGGTTGTTGACTGAATTCGGTATGTATAATAGTTAGCCTTGAGTTGACTTTTTTTATTTTGGATTAGGGTTCTTAAGCCTGCCATAGGGTTTACCACTTTAAGGGTTGGTTTGAGATTAGAGCTGTTCTAACCAAAGAGGAGCGAGGTTATCCCAGGTTTCATGTTTAGCTAGTTCTTTAGTATTTTGACGGATAGATTCTAATTCATCGGGATGGTTTAATAGATGAATGATTTTATGGGCGATCGCCTCTTGAGTGTTGCGATCGGCTGGTTCTCCAGGAACGGTAAGGCAATAGGATTTTTCCCCCAAGACAGCAAAATTAGTGGTAACAGGGACACAACCGACTAGGGAAGACTCGCGCACGGAGATACAGTCTACTTCCTCATAGGTGCAGCCATAGTAATGGATAGAAGCAGTGGCTTTTTCTGCCATTAGTTCTTCATATCCGACTTTGCCGCGATCGATTACTCCCGGTTGATCGATGAGTTCCATCATTTTCTGCTTCCAAGGGAGCTGTACTGGACGCTCATCTCGCTGGGTAAAGCCATAAAAAAGATGCAGTTCTGCTTCGGGGATTTGCTGTTTAATAATCGGCCAACCATAGGATAGCATGGATTCCAGACCCCGGTAATATCGGGAAGCATAGACAAGCTTGTAGGGATTTTTGGGGCGATCTCCTATTTCCAGTACCCAAGGAGACACACCATTGGGAATAATTACAAATTTTTCATCCGGCACTTCTGGTAAAAGCTGTCGTTGATAATAGCTTTTAGCAAAAATCTTATCAAATTTATCTAAGTATTGGGGCGTAAAAGATTTGGGTGGATAAGCAACATCTTGCCATTCTAACCAAATTCGTTTAGCTTGAGTCTCTAGATTCAATAACCCTGGATTGCGTGCGATTAATAAAGTATCAAACTTATCATACCAATTACATTGACGGAAATGCTGATAATTAACGCCGTTATATATTCCATCTTTACCTTCAGTATTGGTGTAAACCGTAACTTGATACCCTTTTTTTGCCCATTCTTGAGTCAAAAAGATAATAGAAGCTTCCGATCCACTGGCTCCTTTAGCTCGCAAATCAGATTCTAGTACCATGGGTTTATTGCCAACATAACAGGCAATTGAGCGATCGGGCCAAGTTTTAGCTCTTAGTTTCTGGGTTAAGTTTTGCGTCCAGGGTAGTCTACTTTTAAGGACATTTTTCAAAGATTCTAACGGCATGTCTTGACCCCCAAAAACAGTGTTTATCGATCTCTTAAGCACTCAAGTAATTCAACCAATCATTGAGTTTTAGATCGTAGTATCCCGCTTGAGTTGAAGGATACTGGCCCGATTCAATGGCTTGTATAATGTCCGGCAGTGCAGCAATAAATTTCGGCGATCGCGTATTCGGATGAATTGTCCAAGCTTTCGGCGAATCCATCGTAGCACGAACATAAGCATCTTTTTCAATTCTTTGCGAGACCATCACCTCCCAAGAGGCCAATTTACCCTTACCGGTATAGCAGTTTAGCAGCGTCTTAACTGGGATAGGTAGAGGATTAAGCCATTGGTTACGATAAGAACGCCATAACACAGGCAAAGGAAGTAAGCTATCAAAGCGCTTTCGGTCAATTAAATACACTCTTGACGAGAAAAACTTGAACTTATAAAACCCAGTAGGATCTTTTGTATACTTTTTTTTGTCTTGATATAATTTTCCATCTTCTGCTGGAGGCCCTCCCAAGGGACGAACCGCCATCACCTCTGGATGGTTTTTCAATAACTCTATACCTGCCTCAATCCAGGTATAGTCTGATTGCTGATAGAGCATCATATCACTATCAAAGTGCAGAAGATAGTCACCCGTTGGTTCTTCCAGAGAAAAAATTGTACCTAGGATTGGGTAGCCTTTATAATTATGGGTAGGTTGGATCTTGCCATTACCCAAATGTTTCTGATAAACTTGGCGACGGTACTCTGGATCGTAGTTAATGTCAACCACCTTATCCACTATTCCAGATTTCAACAACTGACTACAGTATTCACGAACTTGTTCTAAAGTGCCAATGCCAGGACGATTGACTTTATCCCCCGATAAAGGTGCTGTATCTACTGCCAGCAAGCGTTGACTAAACGGGAAGTTGCACATCTTGACGAGGTGAGGAATTGTGTGCATCATAAATGGAATGTCAGTCCGTGCGACTAAGATTGAAAGCGAACAGCTTGGATCTCCCATGAAAACTTCCCTCTTGATAGTTACTGCCGATTATCTTAAGAACGATAGTTATGTATATAGTATCTATTTTTAAGGAATATTTGGTTTCCTTAAATCTTTACTTTACCTAGTATATCCCATAGAAGTTACCTGATGCAACCCATCGCTCTAAATCAAGATATAGCTTTAATTAGTTTTACTCAATATCCATGCTTATTATCAAAATTCTTCCAGTTATAGATATTTAGTCAGCCTTTATGGATCTACGTGGGATGAAAACACTAATTAAAAAGTTTCAGAATAAACTCACACAAATCAACCATTGGTTTAAACGGAATGCATGGAAAAAAAATTCTATTGTTTATTATACTGGCCCAACAGCTTATATTTGGACACCAGAAAATTTAAAAATTGGATTAGGTGGATCGGAGATTGCCATTATACAACTCACTCGAGTCTGGGTGAAGTTAGGATATCAAGTTACCGTTTACAATAATTGTGGAACCCAAGCAGGAATTTATGAGGGAGTAGAGTATCGTCACTATTCTGAGTTCAATCAATACGATCGATTTGACATATTAATTATTTGGCGCTATCCTTGGCGGCTATCTTCCCAGACTAAAGCCAACAAGATTTGGTTGGATTTGCATGAAGTTATGCAGCCCGATCAAGTCAGTAAGTCTAAGCTAAAGAATTTCGATCGCGTGTTTGTCAAATCAGCGTACCACAGAAGTTTATTACCGGAAATAGCAGAAGAAAAAATCGCGATCGTCCCTAATGGAGTCGATCCATCTTACTTTCAGTATAGTCAGTCTTCTAAAGATCCGTATAAATTGATTTATGCATCTAATTATATTAGAGGATTGGAAAGAATGCTACAATATGGTTGGCCAATCATCAAGCGAGAAATTCCCCAGGCTCATTTGCATCTCTATTATGGTTGGTCAGGCAATGATTTTAGTAAACCAGAGCTTCAAGCCTGGAAAGAAAAAATGATGGCATTGATCGATCAACCGGGTGTTACTGAACAGGGTAGAATTGGAGTAGAACAATTAATCCAAGAGAAAGCTACAACATCTATTCACTACTATGGTTGTACCTTTCAAGAAATAGATTGTATTTCAGTTCGCGAATCGGCTGCTGTAGGTTGTGTTCCAGTTACAACTGACTGCTACGCCTTGAGTGAAAAAAAATATTGCATAAAAGCACCCGGAAACCCTTACGATCAAACCACTCAAGAAGCTATTGCAATCAAAATTGTAGAGTTATTAAACAATCCAGAGCGATTAGCAGAAATTCGTCAAAACTTCCAGCAGTTCGCACAAGCAGAAACTTGGGAAAATACTGCTAAACTCTGGTTAAATTACTATTGATATGAGGATTTTTAAATGATGAAAATGCCGAATTTTTTGCTTATTGGTGCAGCAAAAGCAGGAACCACATCTCTGTACTATTATTTAAAGCAGCATCCAGAAATTTATGTCCCTTCCGGGTATTATAAAGAACCAGATTTTTTTGCTCTAGAAGGTGAACCATTGGAATATCCTGGCCCACAAGGTATATTTAAGATGAAAGATCGAATTACCGATCTGAATACCTACAGCTCTCTTTTTGACCAGGTGACTACCCAAAAGGCGATCGGTGAAGCCTCAACTGTATACATTTATAGTGAAAAAGCACCAGAACGGATACAACACTATATCCCAGAAGTCAAACTCATTGCTATTCTTCGCGATCCAGTAGAACGAGCTTTTTCTCATTATTTATACTGGGCATCTCAGGGGTTTGAACCCGATACTGACTTTGATTTTCATCAAGCCATTCAAGCAGAAGAGAACCGAATTTTTCAAGGGTGGAGTCACAATTGGCATTATATCAAACGAGGATTTTATTATACTCAGCTCAAGCGCTATTTCGACCGATTTGATGCCAGTCAAATCAAAATCTATCTCTATGAAGATCTAATTAAAGATAAGTTGGCTGTCACTCAAGATACATTTTCTTTTTTGGGTGTTGATGAAAGTTTTACTCCAGATTTTACTAAAAATCATAATAAAACAGAAGTTCCTAAAAATAGAATAGTCAATACACTTCTCCATCGACCCAATCCCATTAAAGCGGTTTTAAAGCCTTTCTTTCCTACTGGACTACGCAAGCGTTTAGCTGATAATCTGAAGCAGCGTAACCAAGGAAAACCAAAGCTTTCAGATAAAACCAGGAAGAAACTTATTAACGTTTATAGAGAAGATATTCTCCAGCTTCAAGAGTTAATTAACCGTGATTTATCTAATTGGTTGCAGTAAGGCTATGTTATTCAATTCTCATGTATTTATTGTCTTATTTTTACCCATTACCTTAATCGTTTTTTTTTGTCTGGCTAGATTGTATCTCACCCTAGCAGCAATGATCTGGTTAGCAGTTACTTCACTTTTTTTCTATGCATACTGGAATGTAGCCTATTTACCTCTACTCCTAATTTCTATTCTCGCTAACTTTTTCATGGGTAGCTTCATATCGAGAGCAGGAGATGAAAGTAAAAAAGCTCAACTCTTATTGGTCAGTGGTATCTTGATAAACTTAGGATTTATCGGATATTACAAATATGCAGGATTTTTAGCTCAATCGATAAATGGATTCTTGAATACGGATCTGCCAGTACCCAACATTGTCCTGCCTCTAGGTATTTCGTTTTATACCTTTACTCAAATTGCTTATCTGGTTGATGCCTATCGTGGGGAAACCAAAAAATATGGCGTGCTTGAATATAGTTTATTTGTCTCTTTTTTCCCTCAACTTATTGCTGGCCCAATTCTACGTCATGATGAACTCATCCCGCAATTTTGGCAGAAACGTAAATTTATTTTCTCTGATAGAAATTTTGCTAGAGGACTGACCCTATTTACCTTGGGATTGAGTAAAAAAATGCTCATTGCAGACCGCCTTTCTCCTTGGGTAGCAGAAGTATTCAATCATGCTAGTGAAGTGAGTTTTCTTGAAGCATGGGTGGGGGCGTTATGTTATACCTTACAACTCTATTTTGACTTTTCTGGCTATTCCGATATGGCCATTGGCTTAGGATGGATGTTTAACATTGAATTGCCAGTTAACTTTAATTCTCCTTACAAAGCTATCTCAATTTCTGACTTTTGGCGCAGGTGGCATATTACCCTCTCCAACTTTCTCCGGGATTATCTGTATATTCCACTGGGAGGAAATCGTAAGGGTGAACTACGGCGAAACTTGAATTTAATGATTACCATGTTCTTAGGGGGACTTTGGCATGGTGCAGGGTGGACATTTGTTGTCTGGGGAGGACTTCATGGTTTATATCTCGTGATAGACCGCCAATGGCAACGGTTGCATATTAAATTGCCTTGGTTTCTTGCATGGTTTATTACGTTTTTTGCTGTAGTGATGAGTTGGATATTATTTCGGTCAACCAGCTTTCAAGACGCTGCATTCATGATTGAAGCAGCTACTGGAATGAAAGGTATTGTGTTACCGGGTAAATTGGGGTCTATTTTATCTTGGTTAACGCCTTTGGGTGTAGAATTCAAGGGACAAGAGGTGCTATCAGCATTACCCTATCTTCCAGGAACAGATGCTACAACTTTAGGAATAAATTTGGGAACCATTATCGGGCTACTTGCAGTGGCAATTTGGTGTCCCAATACCCAAGAAATTATGGATAAATTTCAACCTAGATGGTGGTGGGCTGTTGGAGCCGGTACAATAATTTGTGTGTGTTTGCTCTCTTTAAATCAGGTCAGTGAATTCCTATATTTTCAATTCTGAGGTGGAGATGAAGCCTTATCGTAGTTTTAGTCTTATCTTATTGTCAGTAGCCGCTAGTGGATCATGTCTAGTTGCCCTTTTTAATGCAATTATCGATCCTTTCGGGGTTATGAATATCCTGGTTATTAGAGGAATCAATCAGTCTAAACCTGCAACTGTAGATAACACTAGATTATATAAGGCCGTAGATCTCACTCGTCAAGATGCTAAAACTATATTTTTAGGGGCATCTCGTGTAGAAACAGCCTTTGATCTAGAACATACAGCATTACAAACATACCAACCTGTTTATAATTTAGCGATGCAAGGCATGACATTTTATGAACAAAGACGTTATTTAGAATATGCTATTCAAACACAAGAAAATATTCAAGTCGTTATTCTAGGAATAGATTTATGGCTTCTAGAACATTCTTATTTAAGTAAACCAGGTTTTAAGGAAAATAGGTTACAAAAAAAAGGTTTGCCATTCTTGGAGTCTCTAGAAATTAATTTTTCTTGGAATACAGTTAGTAAAAGTTTTGAATCAATTCAAGCTAATTTAGATAAACCCGATTATCAATATTATAACTCTAAAGGAGTTCGCAATACTGATTATGTCAAAGATAGAAATGTCAAATTTACTTCTTGGCTTCCAGGAGTCGTTAATAATCCCAAGGACACAATATTTCCATCTGCTTTAGAAAATCTCAGAGTTATTGTTGATTTATGTCGAGAAAATAACCTGAATTTGATAGCTTTTATTACACCACCTCATGCTACCCAATTTGAAGCGATGTATATGTCAGGTAGTGAAGCAGTTATAGAACAAGGGAAGCGAGAAATTGTTAATATACTGCCGGTTTGGGATTTCTCAGGCTATAACAGCGTTACCAATGAACCTATTAGCGATCAAATGTCCAATTTTCGAGATAGTTCTCACCCAACCATTAAAGTAGGTAATTTGATATTGAATCGAGTTTTGCAATATGAGGAAGAAAACGTGCCAGTTGACTTTGGCATTATGATTAATCCAGACAATATTGAAGATCACTTAAATATGATCCGTAAAAAGCGGAAGGTATGGAGAGAGAATAATCCGGAAGCAGTGAAAATGTTGGAACGATTTAAGCGTTAGTCCCCTAGAATATACAATCTCGTTTACTGATTCCACTCATAGGGTTTATTGACTTCTCCAGCAATGCGATTAAATATTTCTAAATTTTCTGGGGATAACTCTTTCTTCCAGCGTAAATCTAATTTAATCGATAAGTCTCGTTTTTCGTAATATTCTCCATGAACTTCACGTACTTTATCTAGCATTTCTTTGCATTGGTAGCGTCTAATTAAAGAGTAAGTTCCATCATTGCCAGAAATGTCGTGATGCTCGTACTTCCAGTATTCTAGCATATCCTCTATAAATTCTATACCAATCCATTGGCAAATAGCTTGAATGGTTTGGTGGGGTTGACTCGCTAACTCTTCATAGGCAACTTCTATTTTTCTATCTTCTCTAAATGAATGAAAATAAGCCTGCCTTCCCTTAGTCTTTTGTACCCACCGCTCAGTAAAATCTACAACATCCATCTCATTAAATCTGCGTAGGAAAGAATTAAGGACTGCTCTTCCATCTCTAACTAGGTGTAATAAATAGGCTTGAACTCCCCCAGTTCTAAATTCTCTAGCCTTAAGCTTCTTCTCCACAAAGGGGTAAAACTTAGTTGCATCAATTATAAGATCTTTCTTAATTTTAGAGAACATTAAGCTATAGGGATTAAATACTTGGTCGTTACCTAAAACCTCTCGAATCATTTTTTCTATTTTTAAAGGAATATAGGGGGTGGCACGACTATCACCTAATCCAATAGATAGTTGTCGTATACCTTTTTCCCCAAATGTTTCTTCCCAAAAATCTGAGTTTTGATTAACACAGTCTAGGAAAATCTTCTTTCTGCAACGGTTAGGAAGATTGCCCAATTCTCCAGCAGAGAAGCATTGGGGGTGACTTCCCATAATGACAGAAAGAAGACTAGAGCCAGAATGGCCTTCGGAGATAATAAATAAGACTTTTTGAGGATTCATCAAATACCTTGGGTAGTAGAGAGGTAGATTTGAGTTTTTTGTAAAGTCATTAACATAAATTTCAACTTCACAAAGATAACCCTAAAATTATATTTTGTCAAGTGTGGAGATTGAATTTATTAAATTACCCTAATAATTTTATAATCGATCTATGATCTCTTCTATTGGATATCAAAACGTATGGAGTTCAAGTTTATGATACAAAAACAACCTAAAATATACTTTTATATTCCTCAGAGCGACTGGCCAAAAGTTATTCCGGATAGAGCAGAAGACCTGCGTCCAGCCGATGTTTTAGGAAGCTGGATTTTACAAACTTATTTGCGTTTAAAAGAAAGTGGATTTTCTTGTCATTTGGTTTCAAAAATGCCAGAGAAAGGGGTGTTGGTGGCTTATCGATACTCTTTGCCTTATGAAGCAAAACCTCCTGCTGATCTGCTTTGGGTTTGTGTGAAGGGAGATCAAAATCCCCACCCTTATGCACTCATCCATATCGTACAAAATGCTTGTGAAGTTAATTCTCCTCCTCTACAGATTCAATCAGTGGATGAGGATAGATACTTATTACCGAGTAAACGATTTTACTTACCCCATTGGCCTCAAGCTGGAGTTATTCCAAGAAACCCGGAAAGACGCGATCGCTTTGAGAATGTCGCGTATTTTGGTATTACTTATAACTTAGCTTCTGAACTCTGTCAACCTGAATGGAAGGAACAGCTCAAGCAAATGGGGTTAAACTGGCGACGAGAGAAAGAACGCGATCGCTGGAATGACTATAGTGAAGTAGATGCTATTCTTGCGGTGCGCTCATTTAACGATAGCACAGATTATCCATGGAAACCCGCTTCCAAACTCTTTAACGCTTGGAACGCAGGAGTTCCAGCTATTTTAGGACGTGAGTCTGCCTTTCGGGGAGAGAGAACAAGTGAGCTGGACTATATCGAAGTCAATAGCTATGAAGAAACCGTTAATGCGCTTAAACGTCTGCGAGATGATACGCAATTTCGCCAAGCAATGATGAACAACTGTAAACAACGGGCCCAGGAAATAGCTCCAGAGAATATAACTAAACGATGGCAAGACTTCTTACTCAATACCTGCGTTCCTGCCTATGAAGAATGGCGAAGTTTATCGGATTGGCAACGTCAAAAATTTTTCATGGGTCGTTATCTAGCTCTCAAATGGAATAGCTTAGAGAGAAGAATTCTATCTTTGAAAAGATAAAAAAAATACAGGCGATAAAAGTTTGGTTTTCTTTATCTTTTTTTTAGACTTGTTATTAGCTCTAGAATTCTTGCCAAACGAAGAATCCATCAGTCATAATAGAAGCAAATTTATTTTTGCCTCATGTCTGTATTTACCTACAGATGATAAGCTTATGACTGATGGAATTTACACCCTTGCCAATGATGTAGTCTACGATCAAGTGGTGGCTCTGTTAAACAGTATTGAAGTTAATCTCAGTCCAGAGTTTCCCGTTTGGATTATTCCTTATGATAACCGCTTAGATCAAATTCAGGATTTAGTCAAAAGTCGAAACAATGTAGAGCTTCTCTGTGATGAAGAGATTCTTTCTCGATGGGAAGACTTTGCTTACGAAATTTGGAAGAGACATCCTTCTGCTTTACAAAATTGGAACTCAAGAGGAATTCAAGGGGTTAATCGTTTGGGAATGCATCGGAGGTTTTGTGCTTTTGATGAAAATAGTCCTTTAGAAAAATTTATTTATTGTGATGGCGATGTACTGGTTTTAAATCAGTTAGATTTTATTTTCGATCGCATCAACGATCGAGATTTTGTGGTCTATGATTTCCAATATAAAGATCTCAGTCATGTTTACAATATCAACTCTGATAAAGTTAGGAAAATTTTTCCACAAGAGCGTTTAAGTTCGGAAATTTTTTGTGCTGGATTTTATGGCTCTAAACGAGGATTGTTTCCTCAAGAAATGCGAGAGTGGTTACTCCAGCAATTGGAATCAGGTGAAGCAGAAATTTTATACCCCAATGGGCCGGATCAGTCTATCCTGAACTATATGACTATGCGCTCTAATCATCCAGCCTATAACTTTTCCCTACACCTCCCCAAAGAACAAACCACCGGATGTTCTGTCACTTCTCCCCACTTTGAGCAACGGGATCATTTACTCTATGATAAAGGAGTACAGCTCACTTACCTGCACTATATTGGTCTATCTTCCAAACTATTTACTCAACTCTGTGCTGGCGAAAACTTAGACTTTCCCTATCGAGATATTTTCTTGCACTATCGTTATCTCCATGAGCCAGAGAAACGACCTCAATTTGTTGGTAAACCTAAACCCTATAACCCACCTCCCACATTTATGGATAAAGTGTTTCGCAAATTAGGAATGAAGCCCTCTAGGAAATAATCATGAATCGTGGAATTTACATTACAGCAAACGATAAATTTACCGAGCAGGCGATCGCCCTCCTCAATAGTATCCGATGTTACGATAAAGAGACCCCCGTCGTCCTGATTCCCTACGACGACAACTATCAGCACATTGCCCAAAGACTCAAAACAGACTACCAAGTATCCCTGTACGGAGATCTAGACTTCATTAAGCGGCTCTCTCAAAAGCTCTATGACATCTTTGGTGAAGGCTTTTTCGCCCGTCCCAACCAATTCCGCAAACAAGCCTGCTGGTTTGGAGACTTCGATCAATTTCTCTACATTGATACCGATATCGTCGTTTTTGAAAAAATTATCGACAACTTAAAATATCTTGACGAATACGACTTTCTGTCCTGTGACTATCAACATGCCGGGGGAATCACCAACGTATTTACCAACAAAGTAATTGAAGACGGTGTATTTACCCCAACCGATTTACAAGACATCTTTAACTGTGGATTTTGGGCCTCTAAAAAGAACCTCTTGAGCGAAACCGATCTCTATGAAGCCTTTACAGAATGCGCTCAACATCCTGAATACTTCGACTTTAGTCAAAAAACCTCAGATCAACCCATCATTAACTATACGATCCTAAAGCGAATTAATCGGCGATTTAATGTCGTTCGCAGACCTGAAAAAGCGCCAGGAAGTTGGGCAGGCAGTCCCCATTTCCAGCAACAGGGAAATACCTTAATTGACCCAAAAACCAACCAACCCCTACAATATCTTCACTGGGCAGGGATGCGGATTGAACCCGGTTGTCCCTATTGGGATATTTGGAAACATTACCGCTATCTCGGCGATCCCAATCCTCCGGCTGATCCCCCAACGCCCAAACCAGAACCCCAATGGAAACAAAAACTGAGAAACATTAAGAAAACCATCATCGGTTAATTCATCTTTTATAATTGTCCAGAAATGAGAGCTAAAAACCATCTTCATAATGACTAAAGTAATTGTAACCGGTGTAGCGGGTTTTATCGGTTCCACCTTAGCCGAAACCTTACTCAATCAAGGTCAAGAAGTCATTGGTATCGATCAATTTAATGATTATTACGATCCAACTCTGAAACGCCAGAATGTTAGTAGTTTTAAAGATCATCCTCAGTTCACCCTTATAGAAGAGGATATTCAAACCTTAGACTGGAATTCCCTACTCACTGATGTAGAGGTGGTTTATCACCAAGCAGCGCAAGCGGGAGTCCGTGCAAGTTGGGGAGAAGGGTTTCGCTCCTACACAGAACGGAATATTAACGCCACTCAAATTATGCTCGAAGCAGCGAAAAACTTCACGACATTGAAGCGGTTTGTCTATGCTTCCACCTCTTCCGTCTATGGCAATGCGGAAACCTTTCCCACTTCAGAAGCTATTCCTCCCCAACCGGTTTCTCCCTATGGAATTACAAAATTGGCGGCGGAACGGTTATGTGTTTTATATCACCAAAACTTCCAAGTTCCCTTTACGGCGCTCCGGTATTTTACAGTCTATGGCCCCCGTCAACGTCCGGATATGGCATTTCATAAATTTTACAAGGCTGTCTTAGAAGATCGGGCCATTGATATCTACGGAGATGGTCAACAAACCAGGGATTTCACCTTTATTAAAGATGCTGTAGCAGCCAATATAGCGGCAGCAACGGCAACCGATGCGGTGGGGGAAATTTTTAATATTGGTGGCGGTAGTCGGGTGGTACTGACAGATGTCTTAGATACCATGGAAAAAATTGTGGGACAGCCTATCCGTAGAAACCACATTGATCGCGCCATGGGAGATGCTCGCCATACCAGTGCCGATGTTTCCAAAGCCAATAAATTAATTGGATATCAGCCGCAAGTTTCCCTAGAGGAGGGCTTAACAGAAGAGTGGAAATGGGTTCAGGAACTCTATTGTTGATATAGCGCTTCGCCCTAGGCAACAGGCCATAGGCATTGGTCACAAGTTACAGCCCTTTGCGCTGTGATAGGGGGATGGGGGGAACAAATAACAGATTGGGTAGCGCTTTGAGCCATTTTAGCTATCGTTAAAAACAGTCATTAATGTACCTCATAGCAGAGGAAACTGCTGTAGGCCAACAGAGTTTGGGAAAAACGCCCCGATCCTAATGATCCCTCAACCGTATATTTACCGTTATTGAGCTTGCGTTTTTCAACCATCACCCAAACCTCCCCAGTTTTAATCCATCAAGCTGCAATTAATCGAGCTTTTCCCCACTAATAATAAACATAGGATCGACAGCAGAAAAAACTTGATACATGCCCCGTTTTTCCAAACGATTGACCCCAGATTGAACCACTTCTATATTCCGCACTTGAAGCTGGGCAAAGCCTTCAGATAAAGCGTATAAACTTTCTAAAGATCCGGCTGTGGCGACAATGCGTCCTTCCGGGAGCAATAAATTCCAGACGGCTTCTAAAATCTGTTTAACTGACCGTCCTCCTTCCATACAAACCCGATGGGGACGCAGGGAAATTTGCTCTAAACATTCAGGGGCACTGCCTTCAATAATATCTACATTATTGACTTCAAAGCGATCGCAGTTTCGACGAATCAAGTTAGCGACCTCATGATCGCGCTCAACCGCAAAAATCCGTCCTTCTGGACACAATAACCCAGTTTCCACCGGAATTGTACCAGTTCCTGCGCCAATGTCCCACAAAACCGAATCCTTATGCAACCGCAGAGCGGAAACCAATAATAATCGGATCTCCCGCTTACTTAAGGGAATACCCGGTAACCGCTCGAACAGATCGTCGGGGATACCAGGAGAAACAAAAGGCCAAAGGGACATAAGATCAATTAAAAATTAAACATTAAAAATTGGGTCTGGGTTGGGGCAGTTCACTCGCTACAAGGCTAATACAGGATCGATAGGACTACCATCGCCCATTTCACCCAATACTCTATTGTCTCACGACTTTTAAAGTTTTGAGGGTAGGATCGCTACACCCAGTAATTGTACCTCCTAGGGATAAAACCTGTTGTAGATAATCTAAAGCCGACATATTAATCATTTCACCAGGCATAATGGCAGGAATACCCGGAGGATAGGGACAAATAATTTCCGCACAAATACGCTCATCAGTTTGTTCTAGAGGTAAGGTTTCTGTTTCCGAGAAAAAGGCTTGACGGGGAGAAAGAGTAGGAGTAATCAAAAAGGAGGAAGGATGGACAAATAAACATTCTTCTTGCCATCGTTGTAAGACAGTGGGGGGGGAGTCAAATTGATAATTGCCTGGAGTTTTAATAACTTCGGCTAACCCTTGCACCAATTGATCGATATCGGTTTGGGTATTGCCCAAACTAATAATAAAAGTTAAATATTGGGCAGAAGGTAATTCAGCAATGACCCCGTGGCGATCGTGCAAAAGCTGGTCAACTTGATAGCCCGTAAAGCCACAAGCGCTGACTTTCACACTTAAGCGAGTGGGATCTAAAGCCAGAAATCCCTTGCTGATTTTGGTTTCTAAAACGGCCAATTGGGGAAGTATTTTCAGGTTTTGTTTGGCCCGTTCTGCTAATTCTAAAGTATGGGAAATTAGTGCTTCTCCCTGGAGAGCCATTTGTTGACGTGCAGCATCTAGAGAGGCCAGGAGTAAATAACTGGGACTGCTAGACTGGACTAATTGTAGCGATCGCCGAATCGCTTGGGGATCGATCCGTGACCCCCTCAGATGGAGCATCGAGGCCTGGGTCATCGCTCCGAGAACCTTATGAATCGATTGAATACTAACATCTGCCCCACAGGATAGGGCCGAAGGCGGTAAATCCCCATGAAAATGAAAATGGGGGCCATGGGCCTCATCCACAATCAGGGGAATATTAGAGCGATGGCATAACTTGGCGATCTCGGCCACATCCCCACAAACCCCCTGATAGGTCGGATAAACCATCATCACAGCCTTAGCATCCGGATGTTTGTTCAACGCCTCTTGAATCGACATCGGCGTAACACTATTGACCATATCCCAATCCGGATCGTACTCCGGATTAACAAAAATCGGCATCGCTCCAGAGAGAATTAACCCAGAAATCGCCGAACTATGGATATTTCGCGGTAAAATAATCTTCTGTCCACTGGTGCAAGTTGCCAAAATCGCAGCGATCACACCCGCGGTCGAACCATTGACCAAAAACCAAGTCCGATTGGCTCCAAATGCTTGGGCTGCCAAGTCTTGCGCTTCTCGGATCGCCCCATCTGGAGCATACAAATTATCCAGATCGGGCAGTTCCGGTAAATCCGATTGAAACACCAAACTCCCGAATAAATCCGCCAAAGGGCGAGAAATGCCCACTCCCCGTTTATGGCCTGGAGTATAAAACGGAGCGTGAGCGTGAGTCGCATAGTGCCGGAGTGCATCTAGAATTGGGGTTTTGGCTTGAGACACTTTGGTAAATCCTATAACTTTCAATCAACCCAGTTGGCGATTCGGTACACACTTAAATCAACTTGACAACCTGAAACTTCATTAACAAACTCCACTAATGCTCAGAGCTGGAATTGTTGGACTGCCCAATGTCGGCAAATCAACCTTATTTAACGCCTTAGTCGCCAATGCTAAAGCACAAGCGGCTAATTTTCCATTTTGTACGATCGAACCCAATGTTGGAGTGGTTGCCGTCCCTGATGAACGCCTCTCAGTGCTGGCTAAACTTTCCCAATCTGAACAAATTGTGCCCACGCGGATGGAATTTGTTGATATTGCCGGTTTAGTCAAAGGAGCTAGTCAAGGCGAAGGCCTCGGTAACCAGTTCTTAGCCAATATTCGAGAAGTAGATGCCATTGTGCATGTGGTTCGGTGCTTTGAAGATGATGATATCATTCATGTCTCCGGTTCTGTTGACCCCAGTCGGGATATTGAAGTGATTAATCTAGAATTGGCCCTAGCTGACCTGAGTCAAGTGGAACGCCGATTAGACCGCGCTCGTAAGCAAGCTAGGGGCAATAAGGACGCTCTGGTAGAAGTGAGCGCCCTCGAAAAACTAATTCCTGTCTTGAATGAAGGCCAATCGGCCCGTTTAGCCCCGTTGAACGAGGAAGAACTCGACAGCATTAAAGGTCTGGGATTATTGACGGCCAAACCGATTATTTACGCGGCTAATGTCTCTGAGGATGATTTAGCTGACGGCAATGAATGGGTGGAGCAGGTCAAACAAATTGCCGCCCAAGAAACCGCTCAAGTGGTGACGATTTCTGCCCAAGTCGAATCGGAGTTAATCGAACTGCCCCCAGAAGACCGGGCCGATTTTTTGGCCAGTTTGGGGGTAGCGGAGGGCGGCCTACAGTCCTTGATTCGCGCAACCTATACCCTGTTAGGATTACGCACTTATTTGACTACCGGGCCCAAGGAAACCCGCGCTTGGACGATTAAAGCGGGGATGACCGCTCCCCAAGCTGCGGGGGTGATTCATTCCGATTTTGAGCGGGGTTTTATTCGTTCTGAAACCGTGGCTTACTCCGATTTGGTCAATAGTGGCTCGATGAATGCAGCCAAGGAAAAAGGACTGGTACGCAGTGAGGGTAAAGAGTATGTGGTGCAGGAAGGGGATGTGATGTTATTCCGGTTTAATGTTTAAGGGGGGCGAAAAAAACATTAGCCATGACCAGCGCCTAGCGCTATAGGATAGATCACAAGTGTGCTTCTGTTGCATTTTCCCCGTTTAAAGATGACTAAATCTAATTCTAGCGATCGCCAGCCCTCCGAGTCTCAACCTGAACCCCAGCCTGAACTCTCCTTAACCCCCCCTAGGGTTCAACGGCCCAAACGGCCGGAAATAGTCCAAAAGCCCCAAAGACCCCAACCCATTGCCCAGACAACCCCATCTGAACGGGCCTCCAAAGTCCCCAAACCCCGTAAAGCTCATGATGCTCCCCGACTGCCCAGACTAGAACAACCGGAGCCAGTACCAGAATATGGAGAACGGAAAGCAGGGGATCTGATTGTACTGCCCTATAGCGGTAAAACCGTGGAGATTAGACACTTTTACGAAAGCGCCGGCCACTGGTACGCTGCCTTTGAAATGGGCTGTGTTCGGGTCGATTTATTAGAAAAACTGTCTTAGCTCTTGACAGATGCTCAAGATGTGATAGACTGTGGTTGGTGGTGAGGAGTAAAGTGAAAGGAAAACGCGCTTGGGGTCGAAACACGGCCAGACTCCCAGGCGCTTTTCCTTTTTCTTCAAGATTTTGAATAGAAGAAAAATATCTTAAGTCTGGGCAAATAAAGGGGAGTCATCTATTAAAATCCAGTAGAACGACTAGATGATGTTTGTGGCGATCGCCCTATGACTGAAACAACCCAAAGCCTACCCCCTAACTTAGAGAAAATTGTCCAACGCTTCCAACGCTGTCAAGACCCAAAACGTCGCATTGAGCAGCTCATCGACTACGCCAAGAAATTACCCACCTTTCCAGACGGGGATAAGGTGGAGGAAAATAAAGTCCCCGGTTGTGTGTCCCAAGTCTATGTCACCGCCACCCTGGAAGAAGGAAAACTCCACTATCAAGCTGATTCTGATGCCCAACTGACTAAAGGATTAGTAGCACTCCTGGTGAGAGGACTCGATGGCTTAACCCCCGAAGAAGTGACCCATCTCTCCGCCGACTTTATCAAAGATACCGGACTAGAGGTAAACCTAACGCCATCAAGGGCTAATGGATTTTACAATATCTTTGAGACGATGAAGAAAAAGGCGATCGCGGCCTCGATGAACAACTAGGCCCTCAATCGTACCTTCAGTCTGGGTAGCATCGTCTACCCCCATTCCCTATTCCCTATTCCCCATGAACACCCGTATCGGCATCCTGACGGCCTCAGACCGGGCTAGTGCCGGAGTCTATGAAGACCTCTCCGGAAAAGCCATCATTGACCGACTCACCCAATACCTCACCAGTCCCTGGGAACCCCTCTATGAGGTCATCCCAGACGACTATGAGACAATCAAAACCACCCTCATCTCCCTGATTGATGAGCGTCAATGCTCCCTCGTCGTCACCACTGGAGGAACCGGCCCCGCTCCTAGGGACGTAACCCCGGAAGCCACGGAAGCGGTCTGTGACAAAATGCTCCCCGGATTTGGGGAGCTGATGCGCTCCGTTTCCCTGCAATACGTTCCCACCGCCATCTTATCCCGACAAACCGCAGGCATTCGCGGCAGCGCCTTAATTGTCAATCTTCCCGGTAAACCGAAATCCATCCGAGAATGTCTCGATGCTGTCTTTCCCGCCATTCCCTACTGCTTAGACTTAATTGGCGCACCTTATCTAGAATGTAATCCGGACGTAATTCAAGTCTTTCGACCCAAGAAAAAGTAGCAAAAATAATAGATTTTTTCCTAACAGTTATCTTTCGTTGCTGCCAAAATAAACCAAGTCCCTCGGCTGGCTAACGCTCCTTCATTAACCGTTAATTGTTGAGTTCTTAACCAACTCGGAATAAACTTTTCCCTCACTCGATCCGGTTTAAACCCTGCTTCCATCGCTAATGCGGTCAAATCTTGCATTTTCATCGCACTCCAATAGGGTTCATTATTATTAGCCGTTTCCCAATCAAAGAAAAACGCTTGATAGGGGGAGAGATAGCGATAGGGGGGTGATTCTAGGTGAATCATTATACCACCTGGACGCAGGAGGCGATCGCACTCTTTCAGCACGCGACGAATCGCCGGTACGGGGATTTCATGGAACAAAATATGACTGACAATTAAATCAAAAGAACCATCCGCAAACGTCATGTACTCCGCATTCTGTTGATGAAAATGCACCTTACGGTTTAAAGCTTCAGCTCGACCATGACCATACCGCAATAAAGGAGCGCTCACATCCACTCCATGTACCTCAGCATCAGGATAAGCCTCCACATAGGGTAGGGTACTGTGGCCCACCGCACAACCTAAATCCAAAATCTTCTCAGGTTTAAACTGAGGATATTCCACTTTTAAATAGTGATGAATAATACTTTGACCTAAATCATCATTCAGGGAACCCAGCCATCCTAACCCGTAGAGATAGGTTCCATGGTCATAAATCGCCCCAGCAGTCACATCATCCTCTTGCTTTTCCGTATGATAGCCCCCAGGCATACAGTGAATATCCACCTGAGTTTGATGAGAGGGCATCCTAAAATTGGGGTCAAGAGTCAGAGAACCCAGGGGGGAAGGTTTGGGTTTAGACCGCTCGATCAAGTCTGGCAGTTGTCGCTCAACGCTTGTACTCACCGACTGCCACAGCATTTCCTGATTCAGCCGTTTTAAGGCACTCATCCAATGATAGCGGGGCTGGTCTTCCATGAGGCGGCGAATTTCCCAGGGTTGGGGGTTATCCTGGGCTGTTAATTCTGGCTCTATTTCTTGGTCGTACAGGGTTTTAATACGGGGAAAGACCTTTTGCTTCAAATAGCCTTTGAAGCTCATCACGAAGTCTTGACGAGCCTTCTCATCATGGGTTGCTTTCGGTAGCAGGGGATGTTGATATTCTGACATTATCATGGCTGTTGAGTTGGGCAGTCGTGAATCAGATTGGCTTGATTGTAACCCATTCCCCATTGGACAGTTGGGCAATGAAAAAGGCACACTGGAGTTAATGTGCTTCAGAGGGTAGATGAAGATGGGACTGAATGCTAGATTCCGGTTTTTGATGACCACGATCGCCTTGTGGTTGATGATTCAAGGGGTTCCGCTTTCGGTATCGGAATCGTTGTCCAATCCGGAGTTTCAGATCGGTACGGAGGCTTTGGCGAAAAAGAGTGGGGGGCGATCGCGGGGTGGATCGTTTGGTTCTAGCTCTGGTTCGCGATCGAGTGGTTCTAGCTCTAGTGGTGGTTCTTCGAGTTCTACCCCTTCTCTAAAAAAAACGCCTACTTCGGGTTCATCTTCGAGTCAATCTTCCCCAAATGCTCCCAGTAGCAGTAGTACGGGGGGACGAGTACGGGGGGGATCGTTTGCGCCACCTCCTGCACCCCCACCGCTTCCGGCTCGTCCTGCACCGCCACCCAGACCGGTGATACCGGTTCCGATTCCTGTGCCCATACCGGGCGATCGCCGCCCGGCTGAGGAGGTTATGCCCAGAACTAATCCCCCCCCTGCTCCTCCCGCACCACCGCCCCCTAGCAGCCATTTAGAGCCATCTGGGCCATTAAATAGTGCTACTCCCCCGCCTCCTCGCCATCACCGACCCGATCCGGGCATAGCTGGCGCGGCTTATGCCAGTCGTCGAACCTCTCCATCGAGCTGGATGGGGTTTATGCTCTGGTTGCTCATTCTTGGAGGCGCTGTATTTATTGCTTACCTGATTTTTAGCCGTCGTTCTAGTGGCAATGAGTTAGAGAATGATAGGGTTACCGTCAGTAAGTTACAAGTGGCTTTATTGACTCCAGAGGGGGATCTTCAGAAGCAATTAACTCAGTTAACCTTAAATGGGGATACCGAAAGTCCAGAAGGGTTAGTAGATTTGTTACAAGAGGGAGCTTTAGCCTTGATGCGAAGGAGCGATCGCTGGTGTTATGTTGCTTCAAGTTCGCAAACCGTAAATTCTCGTGAAGAGGCGCAACAGTTATTTGAAAGACTCTCATTACAAGAGCGCAGTAAATTCACCTCTGAAACCTTAGTCAATGCCAACGGTGCAGTTCAAGAAAGACTGGCTGCTTTGAGCCAAGAATTATCCGATCCCGGTTCTTATGTGGTGGTTACGTTATTGGTAGGAACGGCTGACGATCAACCCCTATTCAAAGATATCCAAACTGCCGAAGCCTTGAGGGAAACCTTGGGACGCTTAGGGTCTATTTCTCCAGAATATCTGATGGTGTTTGAATTACTATGGAGTCCCCAAGAAGAAAGTGCCAGCCTATCGAGTGATGAATTACTCGTGTCTTACAGTCATATGATTCCCCTATAGAATGTTATAAATAAGTAACTTTCGCATGTTAGGGTTATGAGTTATTTTCGTATACGAGAAGCAGATCCCTCTGATATTCCTGCTATTGCTAACCTTCATAGTTCCCAGGCTCGGACTCAGATTTGGGATCTTAGGGGAGGATTCTTGATGACAGAAATGACCCAGAAGGAAGTACAGGAGCGTATGAATCAGGGAACTCGATATTTTGTAGCGATTCCAGAAGCCGATCGTGGAGCAGAAATTGTGGGTTTTGTGTCCCTTTCACAACCACAAATAATCCAGGATGTGTTGGAGAAAATCCGGTGGACAGGAGAAGATTATAGCGATCGCCTGATGAGCGATCGCCATTACTACATCCAAGTGTTAGCCACTAAACCGGGTTGGACAGGAAAAGGGGTAGCTCGTTCCCTCTATCGTTTTATTTATCAAACTTTTCCTGGTGCAGTCTTATCTGCTTTTATTATCACCCAACCCATTACGAATCATCGCTCTCTCAACTTCCATCATCAGCAAGGATTCTCTATAATTGGAGTCATTGAGGATGAAGAATTTCTCAATCTCAAATCTTGCCAAAGATCAATTGTATATCGTGAAACTTGAAGCGATTACACCAGGCTGATAGTTGATTTCAATAAGAAGGGGACAGGACAAAATCCAGCGCTTTGCCCTCTGAGTGGGGGGAGCAAACAATAGACTCAATCTAGCTAGGTAATCGGTCATTTATGCCTTTCTACTACGGCGGCATTGCGTTCATGTTCCCTAAATTCTACGCGCTTAACCCAGACTCGGCCTTGAGTTTCGGTTTGCACAAAGGTATTGAGCTTAGTAAACACTAATTGGGCAAATTGTTCGGCACTAACTGCCGGAAGTACCCGGAGCTGAATCACTCCTTGTTCTTGCAGTTGATAAAAACTGGATAAGTGGGGATCGTCTTCTGCCACAATCACGGTATGGTCGAACATATAATGCATCCATTCTTTAGGACTCATGTCATCAATGGGAGTCTTGGCTTTTTTCATGCCGCCAAAGTCCCACACCCAATAATGCCGATCCAGCTCTCCTTCAAACCATACCTTAAATGAGACGCTATAACCATGTAAAAATTGACAGTGGGAGTTTTGCGATCGCCACTGGCGAAAGCAGGTTGAAAATCCATCAAAAACTTTGGTTGATTGGTACTTAAAAGTGAGGTTTTGATCCATAGTTTCAGAAGCAGGAATAATATTCAAGCACGATCAAAAATCTAGGGAGGGAGATGCTCCCCCTCTAGTAAGATCGACGGATTCCAGGAGTGCGGGCATCTTGCCCGCTTCTCTTTTCCGATTAACCGGTCTAAGGTTTAATTGAGTTGCTGTAGTTCATCTAAACGGGCGAGAACTTCTTGGGAGTGAATGGCAGGACGAACACCGGTAAAGGTGGCGCGGAGAATGCCATCGGGATCGATAATAAAGGTATGGCGCATAGAAATGAATTGTAACCAGGAACCATAGGCTTTGCTGACTGCGCCGGTGGTATCGGCAAGCAGGGGAAATTTTAAGCCTTCACTGTCGCAGAAATCGGCATGGGATTTAATGTCATCGGCGCTAATGCCGAGGATTTGGGTATTGCGCTTGAGGTATTCAGGTAAGTCTTGTTGAAAGCGCCGCGCTTCTAGGGTGCAACCGGGGGTAAAGTCGGCGGGGTAGAAGTAGGCGACAACCCATTTTCCTTGATAGTCAGAAAGGGCAATTTCTCCGTCTCCGGTGTTGGTGGGGAGTTGGAAGGAGGGGGCGAGTTGCCCAATTTCGGGGAGTTTGCCCCCTAGGGCGAGGGTGGATGGTGCGAAGGGTAGGGAGAGGAGGAGGAGGAGGCAACTGGTGAGGATTAGGCGTAAGAGAGATCGCCGCTTCAATGAATTCATGGATATTTATGTTTAATAGGAGTTCAATTGCTCACTGTAGCAGTTTCTTTATGGGGAAAGGGGGTGTACTCTTAGAAGTGGTGTACCCTAAAGGCAAGTCAATCGTGGCTCAAACCTATCGTGCGAAAATTTTTGTCACTTTGCGCCCTTCCGTTCTCGATCCGGCGGGAGTGGCGGTGGAGTCGGGCTTAAAACAGTTGGGTTATGAAACTGTGGAAGGAGTCAGAATTGGTAAATATATTGATTTGAAATTGCAAGCGGAGGGAGAAAGGGAGGCTCAGGAGCAGCTCGATCAAATGTGCGATCGCCTGTTAGCTAATCCTGTGATTGAAAATTATCGTTTTGATTTGATTCCAGAGTAGGAGGAAAGATCGTGAAGTTTGGGGTGGTGGTTTTTCCCGGTTCTAACTGCGATCGCGATATGGTGTATGCCCTGCGCGATGTGTTAGGTTGCCCAACCCGGTTAATTTGGCATCAGGAAAGGACGTTAGAGGATGTGGAGGGGGTGGTATTGCCGGGAGGATTTAGCTATGGGGATTATTTACGCTGCGGGGCGATCGCCCGGTTTTCTCCCATTATGACGGCGATCGTCGAACATGCCCATCAAGGTAAGCCCGTCTTGGGCATTTGTAACGGCTTTCAGGTATTAACCGAGGTGGGATTATTACCGGGAGCCTTAACGCGCAATCAGGGACTGCATTTTGTCTGCGATCGCATCACCTTAAAAGTAGACAATAATCAAACCCCCTTTACCCATTTATACGCCAAAGATCAGAAGGTAACGATCCCCATCGCCCATGGAGAAGGGCGCTATTATGCCGATCCCCAAACCCTCGCCCAAATCGAAGACAATCAGCAAGTTCTCTTCCGCTATCTAGGCGAAAATCCCAATGGTTCCCTGAATGATATCGCCGGAATTTGCAATCAGAAAGGCAATGTTATGGGCATGATGCCTCATCCCGAACGTGCCAGCGATCCGGTTTTAGGCGGAACGGATGGATTAACCTTATTTAAGAGTCTTTTGGAGAGCATGAATCCTAATTAGAGCTAGGGTGGGCAGTGCCCACCCTGAGTTGATTAATAAAATGAACGGAGTCAATTCATCAAAAGGATTTTCTGCAAAAGTTCCTCAATACTTTCCACATCAAAATTTGCCGCCAAATCTTCCAACTGCATCACAAATGCTTCATAACTAGAGTCCAGTTCTCGAATTCGATCCAATTCCATTTTAATCGCTTCAATATCCCCAATTTTAGCTGCATAATGCAAGCTTTTTAACTGAATAGTTTCCGGTGTTTTTTGTTCCCTAACTTCCTCAGATTTAGTACAATTATAACCTCCTATTTCTGGGTTTTCATAAATCCATTCTAAATGCAGATAATCCTCTAATTTATTCAACAATTCATCAATTTGAACCGGCTTAGACAAAACACCATCAGCACCTGACTCTAAAAATTGAGCTTGATCTGACTCAAAAACTCGCACCGATGCAATTAAAATAATAGTCTTTTCAAATTGGGGCGATTGCCGTAAGTGCATAATCATCTGTAACCCATCCATAACCGGCATTCCTACATCACTAATGATTAAATCAGGATTAAATTTTTCCGCAACTTCTAAACCTTCTTCACCATTTTCTGCTTCGGCTAACTCAAACCCTAAAGGAGATAAAATTTCCATAAGGATACCCCGGTTTTGCCAACGATTATCAACAATTAAAATTCGGGGAGCTATGCCTTTGACTTGAATCGGTTTTTCTTTGATTTTTTGTTTTTTGTCACTTAATTTAGAAGGGTTACTTTTCAAGCTGAGAAGAACTTTAAATTGGCTGCCTTTACCCAATTCACTTTTGACTTTAATTTCTCCCTCCATCAAGTTAATGATTTGATGGGTAATCGCTAATCCTAAACCTGTTCCTTCTGCATTTTGACTTTTACTTCCCACTTGCTCAAAGGGCAAAAAAATAGTTTTTATTTGTTCAGGAGTCATGCCTACACCACTATCTTCAATGGCAAATACAAGGGGATAAATAATAGAATTATAATCTAAACCAATCACTGTAGTGTGTCGATAAACATGGAATATGACTCCCCCTTTGTGGGTGAATTTAATCGCATTACCAATTAAATTAATTAAAACTTGTCTCAAGCGTTTTTCATCAAAATACAGAGTTTCTGGTAGCTCATCATCTGTTTTATAAATAAATTCAATCTCTTTTTGCTCTGCTTTGATCCGGCAAATTTCAGCTACTCCAAGCAAAAAGGATTGAAGATGAACATCCGTGGGGTTTAAATCCATTTTCCGCGCTTCGATTTTGGCAAGATCGAGAATATCATTAATTAAATTGAGTAAATGTGTACCGCATTGATTGATGATATTGATACTATTAATTTGCTGGGGATTTAAGCTAGAATCTCTAGCTAAAATCTGACTATAGCCGAGAATTCCATTTAAGGGTGTGCGTAATTCATGGCTCATATTGGCTAAGAATTCACTTTTAGCTTTATTGGCATCATCTGCTGCGAGTTTAGCTGCTTGTAATTCTTGGGTTCGTTCAGCTACTTTTAATTCCAAATTCCGTAAATATTCTTGCAGTTGTTGTTGAGATTTTCTCAAGCTACTCCAGAGGGTATAGCTGGTTTCTAAGAGTGCAGAGCTGGTTAAGGCCAAAATAGAGGGAATGACGGGTATCCACCAGCCCTGAAGAAAGAGAAGATAACTTAGGGTAATTACGCTGGCAGCACTGATAATAAAGTTGAGGGTAGTTTGGCCAATATAAAGTTTAGCAATATCATCTATTAAGCGCCATTGACTAATACATTTTGCGCCAATGATTGACCAGAAAAAAATCCACAGAAATTCCCCAATATCGGGACAGGTTTTGATGGATAAGCGGCCATTAATTGCTGCGTTGACGATCTGGCTGATTAGGTTGGCATTGACTTCTACCCCAGCCATGGCTTCAGGAATGCCTTGGATCTCGTTACTATAGGGAGTTAAAACGGATTCTTTTAAGCTTCTGGCGGTGGAACCAATTAAGACAATGCGATCGCGCATTAAATCGGGTGGAATGCGCTCTTCTAGGACATCCATTAAAGAAACTGTCATAAAACTGCCGGGTTTACCACGATAATTGAGCAGAATTTGGTAACCGGCATCATTGCTGCGAATATAGGCCCCATCATTGCTGGAAAAGGGATAAAATTGGGCCTGGCCTAGGGTGATCTGAAAATCTTCCGTAATGGTGGGAAAAATATTTTCAGTTTCTAGGTACAATAGGGCCAGACGAAAGCCTAAACTGAGGATGGTATTACCCTGAGCATCATCGAGATAAAGAAAACCTCGGCGAATTTTACCATCTACATCCCAGGGAAAGTCATTGGCACTGACTTGGCCGAGTTCAGCTAAGACGGGAGGGGGGGCGATCGCCAACCCATCACTATCTCCCACGACTTTTTGAATGCCAATTAAATTAGAAGTGGCTCGAAATAGGGCTGTTAAATCCTCATGTCCTGGCTCAACGGGCAAATTGCGGTATAAATTCAATCCAATAACGATGGGATTTTGGGCTTTTACTTTTTCTAAAACTTGGGTTAAGGTAGCATCCGAGATCGGCCAAGTGCCCAGGGTTTGCAGATCCGCCTCATTAATGCCCACAATAATAATGCGATCGTCTATCGCTTCCACTCGGCGCAAGCGAAACCCTTGATCTAATGCCGCTAGTTCTAAAGGTTGCAATACTCCCGTAAGCCGCACCCCAACAATCGCTGCGGTTATGCTAGTGGCGGTGAGTAAGATTTTACCCCATCCCTTGATTGTGCCGCTCAACTTTGCCCGCATCCCTTAAACCTGCTCACTAAGAATTGGTTCAACCATAGGTTTCTCTGGACGCTCTATGAAGGGTTGACCTTATCTTCTAGTTTACTGCTGCTATCATACAGTGGATAGTTCTCAATAGTAATGTAGGGGCAATTCAACGGATTGCCCCTACAGATCGTAATTATTGTGCCTGGGGTTAAGTTATGGGAAAAGTGCTATAGTTTTCTTTTGACTAATTATACTGCATAGCAGGAGTTTAAAATGGGTTGGATATTCAGTATATTTAATGACTTATAAAAATAGAGTCAGTTGAATGACTCAGGGCAGAATTGCTAAAATTTAAGCATTTGGGGTTAGGCGAGGTTATCCGCATAAACAACATTTACAGTTATTGCCATCGTCATCACAGCATTGGCAACAATCAATGGCAAGGTTCTGTTTCATGATGTTTGGGTTTTGTGGGGAACAGCCTACACTATTAATAGCGGCGATCGCCAAAAGGATCTGGAGCAGTTTCGGTAGATTATTCATTGTGTATATGCACCCTTAAACTCTGAATATCTTAACTTTACCGCTTTTCTTCTAAAGTGACATAGGGGGAGAAACCACTTATTCTAAAGTAGTGATTCAAGCTATTGAGTAACCGATTACTCATGAGCCATGACCAGCCTATAGCGCTATATTTTTGATGGTGAATTCATTGGAAATAATTGATCTTCAAGTCAAGCAGAAAGCCGATCGCCTCGATCGCTATCTCTCGGAGCAGTTACCGGATTTTTCCCGCTCCCGTCTCCAGAAATTGATCGATCGCGGTCAGGTGAAGGTGAACGATTGCGTCTGTCAACTGAAGAAAACGGCTCTACAACCAGGCGATCGCATTACCTTAGAGTTGCTCCCCGTAGAACCGGTTGACCTGATCCCGGAAGATATCCTCCTGGATATTCTCTATGAAGATGAGCAAATCTTAATTATCAATAAACCGGCTGGCTTAGTGGTGCATCCCTCCGCCGGTCATGAAACGGGGACATTAGTCCATGGGATTTTAGCCCATTGTCCTGATTTAAAGGGCATTGGCGGCCAGCAGCGACCGGGAATTGTCCATCGACTGGATAAGGATACTACAGGCGCTTTGGCGATCGCCAAAACCGACACCGCTCTTTATCATCTCCAAGCTCAACTCAAGAACAAAACCGCTCGTCGCGACTATCTCGGTATTGTCCATGGTTCCCCCAGCAGCGAGAGCGGAACCGTTGACCAACCCATTGGCCGACATCCTGGCGATCGGCAAAAAATGGCGATCGTGCCCATAGAAAAAGGCGGCCGTCCCTCCATCACCCATTGGCAAGTGCAAGAGTGCCTCGGTAACTACACCCTGATCCAGTTCCAACTCGAAACCGGCCGTACCCATCAAATCCGCGTCCATAGCGCCTTTATCGGTCATCCCCTCGTCGGAGATGCCACCTATAGTCGCAACCGCTCCCTCGGCGTTAACCTCTCTGGACAAGCCCTCCATGCCTGGCGACTTTGCCTACAACATCCCACAAAAAAGGAGTGGATAGAAGCTATTGCTCCACCACCCCCAGAATTTAATAAACTTTTACAAGTCCTTAGACAAAGATTAGGACTTGCGGTAAGGAGCAGCGATCGGTAAATTCGCTGTTGAAACCCGTCCAACTCCTCCGGGCCGGGCACTGCCGATAGACTTAGCCATATCTAAGAAACCAACAGGGCTGCCAGCAGAAGGTACTTTCTCTTGGGGCGTAAACTTGCGGATTTGGTTTTGCCAAACCGTTTGGGGGAAGCCCAACTGAGAACGGTGATAGGCTCCATAGCGAGGAGTCTTCAGGTTAAAAGGAGTTTCTCCTACTGCCCGTTGGGGAAGAACCCGCCGACGCTGATAAGGAACCGTATCATAGCCAAAGTTTTCCAGATATTCATCGCTCTCTAAGAGTTCATCGATAAATCCAGCTACACCTTTGTTTACAATCACGATCGACCAAGCAATTTTTTCCCGCTCGCTGTATACATCGCGGCCCAACAAGCGTTGGACGCAGATTTCTACAAAGCGGTAGTTGCTATTGGTTTCAAAGTTCCGACGCATAAAGGGATCGGAGGTGACTAAACCTTTAATGAAATCCCGCACGGTAATTTGACCATACCGGAGTTGAGACTCTAGGGCGGTTTGTCTATTTTGCTTCAGAATTTGGTGTTCGCTATAAACCTGGCGATAGGCAGCCCAGATTAATTCATCCAGGCCACTGCCAGAGAGCAGATCTTCCGTGGAAAAAATAATGGGCTGCTCTTCAGAACCGGTTTCATAGCCAGCAACACGCACATTTTGACTTTTTGGAGAGTAGTTTAATAAAGGAATTGCCACCTTGATATATCTCCCGAATCTTAGAAAAACTTACATTCCTTAACTGTTTACTATATATCAAACTTTGGCCCAACTTGTAGAAAGATTTCCACAGAAAATAGGGAGAGTAATTGAGGATTTAATGCAAGGTATCTTAATAATTTTTAATGTAGGGGAGTGGGGAACGGGGAATCAGCAAAAGGCAATCCTCCCTATCCCCCTATCCCCCTATCTCCCTATCTCTCTAGCCGATCTTGGGGCCTAGACCGACGGTTCCGGCATAAACGGCCATTTCGCCTAGTTCGTCTTCAATGCGTAACAGGCGATTATATTTGGCGATCCGTTCGCTGCGGGAGAGGGAACCGGTTTTAATTTGACCGGCGTTGGTGGCAACGGCTAAATCGGCGATCGTGGTATCTTCCGTTTCTCCAGAGCGGTGACTGATGACGGAGCGATAGCTGGATCTAGCACCGAGGGCGATGGTATCCATGGTTTCCGTCAGAGAGCCAATTTGATTGAGCTTAATCAAAATGGCGTTGGCGACGGAGCGATCGATCCCCTGTTGCAGGCGCGTGGGATTGGTCACAAATAAGTCATCGCCGACGAGTTGGATGCGATCGCCTAATTTTTCCGTAGCGAGTTTCCAATTGTCCCAATCATCTTCAAAGAGAGCATCTTCCATGGAAACAATGGGGTAGCGATCGATTAAACTCCCCAAATAGTCCACAAACTCTTCCGCCGAATGAGACGAGCCATCATAAACATAATTGCCATGATCGTAGAACTCGCTGGCTGCTAAATCTAGGGCAAGGGAAACTTGCTTTCCGGGTTCATACCCAGCCTTAGTAATCGCTTCCATGAGAATATCCAGGGCCGCTTGGTTAGACTCTAAATTGGGTGCATATCCCCCTTCATCCCCAACTCCCGTGAGTAAATTGCGCTCTTTAAGCACCTTACTCAAGGAAGCAAACACCTCTGCACCCCAACGCAGAGCATCTTTAAACGTGGATGCACCATGGGGGACAATCATAAATTCTTGGAAATCTACATTATTGTCTGCATGGGCCCCACCGTTGATCACATTCATCATGGGAACCGGGAGGACATTGGCGGAAGGGCCGCCCAAATAGCGATATAGGGGCAATCCTAGGGTTTCGGCGGCTGCTTTGGCAGTAGCCAGGGAAACAGCGAGAATCGCATTTGCACCCAATTCTTTCTTGTTGCTGGAGCCATCCCGGTCGATCATCAGATGGTCAACCAACCGTTGATTAAGCGCATCTACCCCAATTAGAGTTGGGGTGATTTTTTCTTTAACGTTGCGAACGGCGGTTAATACCCCTTTGCCACCGTAGCGAGCGGGGTCATCATCTCGCAGTTCATGAGCTTCAAAGCTGCCCGTTGATGCGCCACTGGGGACTTGGGCTAAACCCATAGCACCATTGGCTAAATAGACTTCTGCTTCTACTGTGGGGCGGCCTCTAGAGTCAAGAATTTCGCGGGCGTTGATTTCGGCGATCGCAGTGTCGAGTTCAGGCATAATCTTAGAGTTGTCCTTATTCTGTATAGGGAACGTTTGTTAGAATACGCCATGGATAGCCAATCCGCCTTGAATTTTGGAAAGTATTTGGGATTGAAACTTAGGGATTAAACCATGCGATTTTTGCACACCATGTTACGAGTGAAAAACTTAGAAGAGTCTCTCAAGTTTTATTGCGAGGTTTTGGGGATGAAACTGCTGCGCCAGAAGGACTATCCAGGCGGAGAGTTTACCCTAGCCTTTGTCGGTTATGGGGAAGAGTCGGATCATACGGTTTTGGAGTTGACCTATAACTGGGGTAAAGACCAGTACGATCTCGGTGATGCCTATGGTCATATTGCCCTAGGGGTAGAGGATATCTATCGAACCTGCGAGCAAATTACGGCCAAAGGGGGTAAAGTGGTACGGGAACCAGGGCCGATGAAACATGGATCTACGGTGATTGCTTTTGTGGAAGACCCCAATGGCTATAAAGTGGAACTGATTCAAATTAAAAACTAAGGAATAAGTATAGTCTTTCTCAACTTGATGAGATACAGATCGATCCTCGATCCCCCTAAATCCCCCTTAAAAAGGGGGACTTTCTCTACTGCCCCCCTTTCTAAGGGGGGTTGGGGGGATCGAGATGTACCCCATAGAGAAAGAAAACTTCTGTATATCCAAATCTTAGCGATCGCGTCCCGGCGATCGCAATAACAATTGTTTAAAAGAACTTGATATGACTGCCAATTTTCCGCAAGCGGATATGAAAGAGCAAGGGAGAAACGTAACCCCCCTTCAAGTTGATGAATGGAAACCCCTGCTGATGGTCGGGGGATTTTTTTTTACGGTTTGTATGGCGTTGGTGTTGCATCGCCATTTCACGTTTTATTCGTCCTACGATCAGGGCATTTTTAACCAGGTGATGTGGAATGGAGTCCAGGGTAATTTCTTCCAAAGTAGTCTTTCTTCCCAGCTTTCGACGAATGTGGTTCATGCTGGGGAAATGCCGGATGTGAGTTATCACCGGTTGGGACAGCATTTTACCCCGGCTTTGTTGCTTTGGTTGCCCTTCTATTCTTGGTTTCCCCAAGCTGCTACCCTATCTGTATTATTAGTGACAGTAATTTCGGCGGCGGGTTTGGTGTTGTATGTGCTGGCTCGGCAATATTTGGAGCCGACTCCAGCTCGCTGGATTACATTTAGCTATTATGGGGCCCATGCGGTAATTGGGCCAACTCTGTGTAATTTCCATGATAATTTTCAGTTGCCCCTGTTTATGTTTACCCTGTTGCTGGCGATGGAAAAGCGCTGGTGGTGGCTGTTTGCGCTGATGTGCCCTTTGATTTTGGCGGTTCGTGAGGATACGGGGATTGCTCTGTTTGGGGTGGGCATGTACATGATTTTGAGCCGCCGGTTTCCTCGGATTGGGGCGATCGTATGTTTACTGAGTTTTGGGTATATTTTGGCTTTAACCAATCTGATCATGCCCCTGTTTTCCGATGATATTTCTAAGCGGTTTATGCTGGAGCAGTTTGGCCAATATACCGATGCGGAGGAAGCGTCAACCCTGGATATTATTCGGGGTATGTTAATGAATCCGGGGAAATTGGCGATCGAATTGGTGACCCCATTTTCACTGACCTTTAGGTATATTATTGCCCAATGGTTGCCCTTGATGTTTGTGCCTGTAGTTGCGCCGACTTCCTGGATTATTGCCGGGTTTCCCTTGCTGAAATTACTGGTTGGTCAGACAACTTCCCTACTCTCGATTAATGTGCGCTATGCTATAACTTTGGTTCCGGGCCTCTGTTATGGGGCGATTTTATGGTGGTCTGGGGAAGGATTTAATAATTTTTTTCAGCCGAATAAACCCCGTCAACCGCGTTCTCTGAGCCGAGTTTCTAAGCGGGTATGGGCGATTTGTCTTAGCACTTCGATTTTTTTGGCGATCGCCGCTAATCCCAATCGCACGCTATACTTCATTGTGCCCGATGCCGTGGAGCCATGGGTTTATGTCTCTCCCCTCCAACAATGGCAAAGAAGCCGGGAAATCTATCAGGTTATCGGTCAAATTCCCGACGATGCCAGTGTTGCGGCAACCACCTATATTGTTCCCCATCTTTCCAGTCGTCGCGAAATTATCCGTTCTCCCTTTGTGTTTATTCGGGGCGATAATGGGCAAGTGGAAACGGTAGATTATCTGGTGGCTGATTTATGGCGTTTGGTGCGCTATCAATCCGCATTTGAAGAAGATAGGGAGTCTCTCAACATCCATGTGGATTTAATTAATCATCTCCTGGCGACTTCCCAGTATGGCGTGACTGAGTTTATCAATGGGGTGATTTTAATGCAAAAAGGGGTTAATTCTGTTCCCCAGGAGTTACAGGAATGGCAAGAATATGAACAATCCATTCAACCGATTTTGAATCAACCGCAAGTGTCCTGAGACAGGGTAGGGGTGGGTTTGAAACCCACCCCTACCGAAATGGAGAGGATGGGTATCCTAAATTTTGGGTAAAACCCGCCCCTACGGTTGGACTGGGTACTATACTAAAATTGGGCATCACCCACCCCATCATTTTTAATTTTGAATTGAAATGTCACAAGTGCTTGCGGGACATTATCAGATAGACAAACAACTCGGTCGAGGAGGGTTTGGCATCACCTACCAGGCGCGAGACCTACACCTTCCCGGACATCCCTTCTGTGTGGTGAAGCGACTCCAGCCTCAGTATAATGACCCCGACAACTTGGAACTGGCCAAGCGCTTGTTTGAGACAGAAGCCCAGGTGCTGCAACAATTGGGAAGTCACGAGCAAATTCCGCGATTATTGGCTTATTTTACGGAAGGCGGAGAATTTTATCTGGTTCAGGAATATATCCCAGGCCATGATTTGACTCAGGAGATACAACCGGGAAAACCTTGGTCAGAGGAGCAGGTACTGAAACTGCTCGAAGGTATTCTCACCCCCTTGGCATTTGTGCATCAAAATGGGGTGATTCATCGGGATATTAAACCGGCTAACTTGATGCGGCGCAATGGTGATAACCGAATTTTCTTAATTGACTTTGGGGCAGTTAAGCAAGTCCTCTCCCAGTTGAACCAGCCAGGAGGACACACGATGTTAACCGTGGGTATTGGCACGCCAGGATATCAGCCGAGCGAACAAGCGGCAGGAAATCCCACATTTGCCAGCGATATCTATGCAGTGGGGATAACAGCGATAGAAGCATTAACGGGAAAACCCTCCCCTGATTTAAAACCAGACCCCCAAACTGGAGAAATAATGGTGCAAAACCTTGCCCCTCATGCCAGCACGGGACTGAGGCGGGTGTTGCAGAAGATGGTCTATTATGACTTTCGTCAGCGCTACAAGTCGGCGAAAGAAGCCTTAAAAGAGGTGCAAGAACTGCGAAGGAGGAATGTCGTACAGCCGCCACCTGTAGCACCGCCACCCGTAGCACCGCCTACAACAACGGTTGTACCTAGCCCCATGCGACGGCGCGTCATTCAAGGGGTGGGTTTGGTGGGTTTGGGGTTTGCGGGCAGTTTAATGGCTCGTTCGCTGATGGATGGGTGGCAACTGGAACCGAGTTTTGAGCCGGAAATAGTGCCAGAACCAGAGCCGGAACCTACTCCAGAACCAGTAGTGGAAGCGCCACCAGAACCAGAGGAACCGCAACTGCCCATCTTTCGGTTTGAAGTGGTGACGGTGAACCGTCGGGGAGAAATTGTTGCACAGGAAGAGAGGGAAGCGCAGTATTTTCAGGAAGATTTGGGAGAAGGTGTCTTTTTAGATATGGTGGCGATTCCGGGGGGAACATTCCTCATGGGTTCGCCACCGGAGGAAAAGGGACGAAGTGATAGAGAAAGTCCCCAGCATTCGGTGACGGTGCAGCCGTTTTATATGGGCAAATTTGAAGTCACCCAGGCGCAATGGCTCAGGGTAGCGTCGTTTCCCCAGGTGAAGCGTGCCCTAGAGTCTAATCCTTCTCGTTTTAAGGGAGAAAGCTTGCCCGTAGAACAAGTTTCATGGTATGATTGCGAGGAATTCTGCGCTAGGCTGTCCCAATATACGGGAAATTCCTATCGCTTGCCCTCAGAAGCAGAGTGGGAATATGGCTGTCGCGCCGGAACCACGACTCCGTTTCATTTTGGCGAAACCCTGACTACGAATCTCGCTAATTTTGATGGGTCGAGTTACACCTACGCGGATGAGCCGAAAGGTGAATACCGCCAGGAAACCACCCCGGTAGGTAGTTTTCCCCCCAATGGGTTTGGCTTGTATGATATGCATGGCAACCTGTGGGAGTGGTGTGCTGACCATTGGCATGATAATTATAATAACGCTCCTACTGATGGGAGTATATGGCTATCTAGTCATGAACTAAATACCTGGCTGCTTCGTGGGGGTTCTTGGCTCAACAATTCTGATAATTGTCGCGCTCGGTCTCGCGTCTCGCTTGCGGCGGTCAATAGGAACCTCAACTGCGGTTTTCGCGTGGTTTGTCCCTTGGCGATGACGAACTAGCCCTTTACTCTTTATTCCTTTTTTCCTCTACCCTGCTTTTCTTTTTTCTCTTCTCCCGCCGAAGGCGGAAAAATTTTTCGGAAAAATCGGGGTCTGCTCTTATATATATGCGGACACATTTCCTGACTATAGATCCTAGGTTAGCAGAGAATGGGGGGAAAGTCAAATCAATTAAAAATTAAAAATTAAAAATTAAAAATTTTCATGTCGGCGACAGCCGAAAAAATTAAAAATGGATTTTGTAGGGGCGGGTTTTACCCAGATTGAGGACACCCACAAATCAATTCTCTAAACCCGCCCCCTACCGCTAAGGGTTGGGGGCAGGTTTACCCAGGTTATTGGTGGGAATTGGGGGATAGGGGTTAACCTGCCCCTAACTTGCGGCGGGATATGGGGCCAAAAACAGGCATTATCCGACTAACTCCACCTTCAACTGCACGTCATCAAATGCGGGCAGTTCATCCCCCCTAGCAAGACCAATTAATACCCATTCTTCCAACACTCCTAACAGCTCTCGGCGACATTCTTCCAAAGTCGCACCCGTTGCCCAGACTCCAGCCGCACCAGCAGACCCATAAAATCCTTCTTCTTCCAGGAATTCATACGTTGCTTTTTCCATGGCTTCTTGTAGATACTCTTGAATCACAGCCAACGCCTCCTATGTTTCGGTGGGTCGCTGTTCTTTATTAGCATCAAAGGGAATCATGATGAAGTCAATAGGCGATCGCTCCTAGCGTTCTAGAATTGAGTGACCAGAGTTTTCCCCGTTTCACAGAGGAGGGATATTTTTTGGCGTACCCAAGTGAAGGGGTTATGGGATTGTTGGCCAAGGGCTTGGCTATAACTTTGATAGGCTTGGTTGTATTGTTGCAAATGATGGAGACATACGCCCCGAAAGAGCTGTAGAGTCGGATCTTCAGGATTAAGATTGAGAGCTTCTTCAAAACTCCAGAGGGCTTTTTGATAGTGGTGGAGATGGGTACAGGCACATCCTCGCTGAATCCAAAGGTCGATGTTTTGCGGATCGAAAATCAGAGCGCGGTCAAAATGGGCGATCGCCTCTACATAGTTTCCTTCTTCGATACAGCGCTCGGCTTTTTGGGCATAATTTTGGCTCATTAGTGTTTTGGTCATTGCTAATTACCTCGTTTCTTATACCGATTTTTACCTTAAGATTCACTGTTAAGTGCTAAGATTACCTAGACAATAAATGCTCCTATCATTGAGTATGTTCCGAGAAAAGAAAAATGGGAATAAGGGTATGACCCCCTAAGCAGAAAGTATCCCCATATAACCTTTATTGTTGAGAAAAAAAAAGTAAATTTACTGATATTTATCGAGAACTTCTAGAATGGCTTGGGGAGAAATCAGGGTATTTGCACATAAAATCCCGGAAGCAGCCACAGCCGGAACGCCAATACCGGGTAAGGTACTATCACCGACTCGGTATAAATCCGTAATCGGGGTATGGCAACTGGGCCAGGTTCCTTGTCCGGGGGAGATCGCCGGCCCATAGGTTCCCTGGTGGCGGCGCAGATAACGGGAGTGGGTTAAGGGAGTCCCCACCCACTCTAGAACAATGCGCTCTCGGATATCAGGAATTACTCGCTCTAAAGCTCGATAAAGGGGTTGGGATTTGACAGATTTTCGCTCTGCATAGCCGCGATCGCGACTCCATCCGGCAAAGGGTTCTAAGGTATAGGCATGAATGCAATGATAGCCCTCTGGAGCCAAGAGTTTATCCCAAACCGAGGGGATAGAAATCATACAGGTATTGCCAGGGGTAGTAATCTCCCCATCCTCAGCATGAACCACCACATGATGGCCGGTTAATCCCTCTAAGCCATCGGCGCGAATCCCTAAGTGTAGGTGCATAAAGCTCTCTACTGCTGGGGTAGCAAGCTGTTTTTGGCGATAGGCAGAGGGGAGGTCTTCCGGGGATAACAACTGAGTGTAAGTATCCCAAAGGGTGGCATTAGAAATGACAATCGGCGCAGTCAGTGTTTCTTTCCCTCGTAACCGCACCCCGACCGCTCGTCCTTGCTCGATTAGGATTTTTTCCACCGGGGCCCCCAGTCTCAGTTGACCCCCAAATCGGGTTAATCCCCTCACGAGAGCGTTGATAATGGCTTCACTACCGCCTAGGGGATAGTCTACAACGGAGCGATCGCGCTCCCCTAACATAAAAGCCACCTCTGGCGCTACGGTTCCCTCAGCTTTAAGACCAGAGAGTAAAAAGCATTCGAGATCGATCAGTCGTCTCACCCAAGGGTCTCGAACGGTACGATTTAAAATATGGCCCGCAGAACGATTAAGAAGGCCCAAGTGGGGAAGCAGTTGCCAGAGAGCTGGTAAATAGCGGGTTGCCAAAATCGGGAGCAGTTGCCAGTCCGATCGCAAAGCAATTGTAGGAATTTGCCTGAGAGCATCATAGAGTTCTAGAAGCGGCCGTTGAAAGGCGATCAGTTCCTTGGCTCCTTGGGGAGTAATTTGGGCTAAGGCTTCTTGGTAGCGATCGCTCTGGCTATAGATAGGTAAGGTACGATCGGGAAAATGATAATGGCCCAAGGGATCGTAGGCGATCGCCTCCACCCGTTCCCCCAAAATCTTCAGCACTTGGCCCAGAGGATTCAGAGACTGGCGATCGCTCAAACCACAATAAAACGACGGCCCCGTATCAAACCGAAACCCTTGTCTTACAAAACCATGGGCCGCTCCTCCAGCTACCCCATGACTTTCACAGATGATCACCCGTTTCCCATGGTAAGCCAGTAGTGCCCCCGCCACTAATCCCCCAATACCGCTACCAATGACGATCACATCTGCGTCTGACATCATTCAATCCTTGAGTCTACTTGCACACTTCACATCTACACTATGCAAACCCTAAGAAGTTTTATCCAAAAAGTTGCCCTAGATACATAAGTAAACTATAATATGACAGATAAGTTTTAAGAGTTCTTTAAACTCAATGGATCATTGAGTAAACCCATTTAAAGAAGCTCTTAGAAAGATTGCGATCGGATGCCCAAGAATCGGGTGACTGATCCACTCAGAAAGACTCAAGCAACACCTGAGTCATTCAAACTCCATCACTATTTTAGACTTTCATGAGGCAACAGCGATGAATTTGCGTTATCGCGGTATACAATATCAACGTACTCTCTCTTCTGTAAAGAGTCCTGAAGAAATCGATCTCCCTGAATCGGTGATTTCTCAATCTTCATTATCTTCCCCCCTGGACTTAACCACCCTACAGCTCTATAAGACCGTCATTGTCGTCATTGTGGCTTTGATGGCAGGGGTCGTTTCATTGGTCACTTGAACCGGCGAGTGGTTACTCTCATCCCCATTAGACCTCCTATTTCTGTAAAAAAAGTGGCAATTGATTCAGGGATCTAATGGAGTTGAGCGACCCAAGACAGACCTAAACCTTAAATGCCATGTAAGGCCCCTTTTCGGCCTAATTCAGACATTTTCATAAAAATATCTTGCGAACTTTGAGGTTCAACATTTTCAGGGGGCTGAAGTTGGACATAGGCTCCATCCGGCTGAAGCTCCCATGCATGACGATTGTCAGCCAACATCACACCGAGAATCTCTTGTAGATCTTTTTGAATCTCTGGATCGTCAATGGGAGTCACTGCCTCCACCCGTCGATCGAGATTACGACGCATCCAATCAGCACTGCCAATATAGGACTCTTCAGCGCCTTGGTTGTGGAAGTAGAAGATCCGAGCATGTTCTAAGAAGCGACCTACAATACTGATAACTCGGATGCGATCGCTCACCCCTGGGATTCCCGGTCGCAAACAGCAAATCCCCCGTACAATCAGATCGATTTGCACTCCTTCCTGAGATGCTCGATAGAGAGCCGCAATAATTTGGGGATCGACCAAAGAGTTCATTTTGGCGACAATTCGAGCATGATGGCCATTGCGAGCATGTTCAATTTCCCGTTCGATCAACTTCATCATCCCCAAGCGCAAACTCACTGGAGCAACCAGCAACTTGCGATAAGACCGTTGTCGAGAATATCCCGTCAAAAAATTAAACAAATCGGTCAAATCAGCACCCAACTCATCCCGACAGGATAAAATCCCCAAGTCTGTATATAATTTAGCTGTTTTCGGATTATAGTTTCCTGTGCCAATATGCACATAACGGCGCATCCGATCCCCATCTCGGCGCACCACCATCACCACCTTTGTATGGGTTTTCAAGCCTACCAAACCATAGACCACATGCACCCCAGCACTCTCTAGAGTTCTGGCCCATTGAATATTATTCTCCTCATCAAATCGAGCCTTCAATTCCACTAATGCCACCACTTGCTTGCCATTTTCGGCTGCGGCAATCAAAGCCTTGACAATGGGAGAATCTCCAGAAGTTCGATACAATGTCATCTTGATCGCCACTACCTTCGGATCGTAGGCCGCTTCGGTAATAAAGCGTTGTACCGTAGAACTAAAAGAATCATAGGGATGATGGAAAAACAGATCCCGCTCTCGAATCACTTCAAAAATGCTTGGCCCTTCCTCTTGTTCTAGGGAAAAAGAATCGGTTTGAAGCTCTCGCAAGGCATGAAGATGATGGGGGACTCTAGGAGACCATTCTGGATCTTTAAGATGAGGCAAAGGCAGTGCCATTAAACTCATTAAATCCCCTAGACCCACTAATCCCTCTACTTCATAAATATCTTCTTCTTTTAATCCCATTTCCTGCATTAACATCTCGCGAATTTTGGGTGGCGTATTGATCATAATTTCCATCCGGACAACCAACCCACCAATGCGACGTTTACGCAATTCTTGCTCAATGGCTAAAAGTAAATCATCGGCTTCATCTTCTTGAACGGATAGATCGGCATTGCGAGTAATCCGAAAAGGATAATATTCTTGGATATTCATACCTGGAAATAAGGGTTCCAGATTATGGGCGATAATTTGTTCTAAGGGAACTCCCATCCAACGAATTTTACCTTTATCGCTGCTGGGGTTATATAACTCAGGAGGCAATTCTAAAAAACGAGGGAGGGTTTTGGGGACTTTGAGCCTAGCAAAGTGATCTTCATTGGTTTCTGGATCGTTAACTAAAACGGCTAAATTAAGGCTACGGTTGGAAATATAGGGGAAAGGATGACTCGGATCGACGGCTAAGGGGGTTAAAATGGGGAAAATTTGCTTTTCAAAATAATTTTGATAATAGAGGCGTTGCTCTGGATTAAGGTCAATATAATCAACTAAGTGAATGCCTTCTTCAATGAGCTTGGGTCTGAGATTATGGTGAAAATGCTGATGTTGTTTTGCGATGATTGGATGTAACTCTTTGCTGATGGCGATCAGTTGTTCTTCTGGGGTGCGGCCATCGGGGGTTAATTGATGAACTTCGGCTTCGACTTGTTTTTTTAATCCGGCAACTCTGACCATGAAAAATTCATCGAGATTGCTGCTAAAAATAGCGAGGAATTTTAATTTCTCTAATAAGGGAGTACGCGGATCGAAGGCTTCATGTAAAACTCGTTTATTGAATTCTAGCCAACTGAGTTCTCGATTCAAGTAGTATTGGGGATCGTTGAGATCGATGGTGGTGTTGGATTTTTTGGGTTTAACCATTATGAATAGGAGGTAAAGAGCAAAGGATAGGAAATGCCCGATCTCACCTGATGCAAAGGGGTTGAGGGGGTGAGTTGGGTAATTGATTTGTATTTTACCCTATAGAGAGAAATCGGAAAATAGGATTAAGTGATGATTAAGTGGGAATTGAGGATAGGTTAATTCTCAACAGTAATGGTTTAGAGACAAACTCATTTTTTCCCAGTTTAGGCGATCGCCGAAATCGCAAAAACATGGCCTTTCCAAGGGGGAATATCTAAATAGAGTCCTTGGGTGGATAATTCCTCCCCTTGTCGTTCATAATAGGCGGAACTGATTAAATCTTGGAGTGCATAGATAACGGGTTGCCAATCCCAAGGCAGATGGACATAGCATTGGCCGGGATAGGGGGCATAATTGACCACCACTAGCACCCGTTCCTGCTGTTCTGTATGCCAGCCAAAAGCAATAAAATTAGCCCATGTGCCGTTATATTCCCATGCAGGAGAGCAGTGTAAAAGCTGCCAATGTCCTTCACGCAGAACGGGATGACTCAAGGTTTGCAGGAGTTGCTCATAGAAGTGTTCTAAGGCGGGATTGGGGGTTTGTTTAGCGCTGCGACAGAGATGGATGGATACTTTTTGTGTCCATCCTTGGAGTTGCCCATGGTGGAAAAATCTTAATCCTGGACATAGATAGGTCAGGAGCGCGGCGGCTTGATGGCTACCGAAGGGAAATGTACCGGCAGCGCGGGGTTCATCATGGTTTTCTAGGAAGCGGACAGAGCGCTGTTGATAGTCTAAGGAGGCGCTAAAGTGTTCGCGGACGGCAGAGGCTTGTTGGCTATGGAGGCGATCGTAGAGACGCTTGTCGTAGGTATAATCAAAGCCTTGCTGTTGTAGCGTCCATTCTAATCCCCAATAGACTTCTGCCATGAAGGTAAAGTTGGGGTGCTGTTGTTTCACTGTTTGGATGGCTGCGGGCCAAAAGGAGTGAGCGATAATGCCCCAGGTGCGACGAAAAATGTCGGGTAAAATGAGCATGGCCATGTCACAGCGTACTCCGTCACAGAATTGGGCGATGTTGAGTAATTCAGCCGTCATGGCGCTTAAAACGGTGGGGTTGCCATAGTTGAGTTGTAGAGTATCGGGCCAGCCGGAGAAATAGGGGTCTCGTCCATGGGCAAAGATGGCTTGTTGGGCAATTTGGGTGTAGTTTTGGGGTTCCCGTTGCTGGTCTTCTGGGGTTCCTTGGATGTAGAAGTCGGGATGTTCTTGTACCCAGGGATGATCGGGGGCGGTATGGTTGGGGACAAAATCGAGGAGAAGTTTAAGTCCGCGTTGATGGAGGCGATCGCTAAATTGTTTGAGTAGGTGGCGATCGCCAAAACTGGGATCGAGCTGATAGGCTTTAATGGCAAAACAAGAGCCACAAATATCGCTCTCCGTGAGATCGGGTAGAAGTTCTTTATATTCCTGAATCCATTCGGGGTTAGTGCGCGATACTTGCCGACCTAGGATTCCGGTTTCCCAGATGCCTAGGACATAAATCCAATCAAATCCTAGGGCTACCCATCGATCGAGTTCGCTGTCGGGGATGTCGTTTAGGGTGGTGGGACGGTTTAATTCTTGGGAAAGATCGTGGAGTCTTAAGCGGATGTTGAGTTGATAAAGGGTTGGATTCACAGTAAAAGATATTAAAAGTGGGTTAATGGAAAACAGAGTCAACGAAAGCAAATTTTAAGTCTATGAGTTTATTGTATCTTGGTGTACTGCACCAATTAGCATTATCGGTGGGATCTGGAGTGCTAATCCTGACGGATGGGGGGATGGGGGAATAGGGGGATAGGGGGAGCGAGACGCTTCCTCCCCAGTAATATCAAGGGATTCCAGGAGTGCGGGCATCTTGCCCGCTTCTCTTTTACCCTTAGCTGGACTTGATCTCATTCATGTTCTTGAGAGAGCCAGAAAAATGCGGTATCACCTGAAGTGGCGATCGCTTAGGCTTGCACTTCCGTTGCCCAATGGGTAGGATTTATACGGTTCTCCAAAATTGAATGGAATCAAGAAAGCTGCCGCGATGAATAACCCTGTTTCAGTTTCCCCGTCTATGCTTAAAGCTCGTCATCAGCAGAAAAAATGGTTTTGGAAATTGGCTCTCTTGTTAGGTATGCTCTCGTTGAGCTACAAAGTGATTAAGAGTTATTTCCAAGAACCGGACGCAATTTTAGTCTTAGGGGGTTCGGTGGTGCGGGAACAGTTTGCGGCTGATTTTGCCCGCAAACATAGTAATTTGGATGTTTGGATTTCTGGAGGCAGTAATCCCGAATACGCTCAATGGCTGTTCATGGAAGCGGGGATTAGTTTGGAGCGGCTCCATTTAGATTATGAAGCGGTGGATACGGTGACGAATTTTACGACTTTGGTAGATGAGTTTAAGGCAAGGGGAATTGATAGTGTTTATTTAATTACTTCAGACGATCATATGCCCCGCGCTCAGGTGATTGGTCAAATTGTGTTTGGCAGTCAAGGAATTGAGTATAAACCGTTATCTGTGCCTTCTGGACGGGAACCGGAACCGATGGAAAAGGTGGTGCGGGATGGGGCAAGATCAGTTTTATGGGTGATGACGGGGAAAACGGGATCGAGTTGGAAAGAGTGGATCAATTAGACAATAACCCGCCCCTACAGATTACTTTTTGCTTTGGCAGCGATCGCAGTTTAAACATCGATAATTGTCTGCTACCTTAAATCCAAAGGCTTGCAGTAAGAATTTCCAGCGACAGCTACAGGTTATCAAATAACGCTGCATCTTTTTTATGGCTTGGTTATTGTCGAAGTCACTTGATGGGGCACTCGACAGGATTTGATAGTGAAAGGGACTGTTCCATTGGAGCTTTCCCTGACTATGCAGCACGGATAAAGCTAGAGCAGCTTGGGGATGGGATTGGCTGATCTGACGTAAATCGCCTTGGGGGGGTAGGGTATGGGTGAGGTTTTGAGCCAGTTGTTGGAGCGATCGCTCTTGGCCGATAAAATAGTTTTGTCTTTGTTTATCCCCAGAATCGAGCCATCCCGTCGGTTCGCTGATTAAGGTAATTGCTCGTGCTGGTTGTCCATCTCGTCCCGCTCTGCCCACTTCTTGCATATACTCAGAGAGGAGCAGGGGGGGATGGAAATGCATCACCCAGCGCACATTGGGTTTATTAATTCCCATACCAAAGGCAGAGGTACAGACAACAGCTTGTACTTGTTCTTCAAACCATTGATTTTCAATCGTCCGTCGTTGCTCTGGAGTTAAACCTGCATGATAAGCAGCCGTGGTTAATTGGTGCTGCTGAAGCCATTGAGAGAGCATTTCGCTATCTTTACGGGTGCGAACATAGATTAATCCGGTTTGCCCTTTGGTGCGTTTGAGAAATTGCAAAATTTGGTTTTTGCGCCCCCTGGGTGACCAGGCAATTTTAACGCTTAAATGGAGATTTTCCCGATAGGGATTGAGAAGAAAAGTTTGCGGATCTTGGAGATCTAAGACTTGTTTGAGAATGGATTGGGTATGGAGATCGGCGGTAGCGGTAAAAGCGGCGATCGCCAATTTTGTGCCCCTAGGTTTATGCGTTAATAGGGCAGAACGAACGGCTCCTAATCGGCGATAGGCTGGGCGAAAGGTTTCCCCCCATTGCACTAAACAATGGGCTTCATCTAAAATTAGTCCATTAATGCGAATTTTAGGTGAACAGAGTCGCTCCCAAATGGGGGGACTAAGCAACGTTTCTGGAGAGAGATAGAGTAATCTTAGTTGTTGCTCTTCAAGCTGTTGGAAGACTCGTTTGCGAATATAGGTGGGTTGTTCGCTATGGATAGAGGCGGCTTTGAGGTGGCGTTGGCGCAGTTCTTGTACCTGATTTTCCATTAGTGCCACTAAGGGGGAAACAACTAAGGTTACACCATTTTGTAATAGGGCAGGCAGTTGAAAACAGATGGATTTTCCGCCACCGGTGGGCATGACGACAAGAGCATCTTGCTGTTGCAATAAGGTCTGAATGATTTCCCCTTGGGGATAGCGAAAATTTTCATATCCCCAAATTTCTTGAAATGCTGTCCGAACTTGCTCAAATTCCATGGTTTTGCCCTCTTCCATGAGATCGTGCCCTCTCCCCCATTCCCCCATTCCCCCATTCCCCCATCTCCCCATCCCCCCATCTACCCCTCCTCTGGAATCTCATAATCCATGGCTAAAATGTTAGCAGCAATGGGCTTAATGAGTGTTTGTACCACTTCTTGATGGGCGGGATGATCTTGATAGGCTTTTAGGCTGGAGATATCTTGGAAGCGAGCAACTAAGCCATGGGTAAATCCTTGGGCGCGATCGCAGAAATTTTCGCCGCAGGATAGGGCTAAAATTTGGGGAATTTTGCCTTTTAATGCCCTAAGTCCGGTTAGGAGTGCAGAGAGCGCTTCCGGTGAGGTATCGGGTTGAAATTGAAATAAGACAATATGTTCAATCATAGAAAGGGTGAATTGAGTCCCTTTTAAAGATACCCTGGATCGTAAAGCTTAGGCCGATATAGCATCATGGTTAATACTTTCTCCCAGTCCTCAACCCTGATTCAGACTCCGACGTTTCCGAAACCAGAAACGCCCCAGATTTTAGCGGCGATCGATGTGGGAACTAATTCTGTGCATATGGTGGTAGTTCGCATCGATCCGACACTCCCCGCGTTTACGATTATTGACCGGGAAAAGGAAACGGTGCGTTTGGGCGATCGCGACCCGAAAACAGGGGAGCTGAAAGTGGAGATCATGGAGAGGGCGATCGCTGCATTTCGCCGTTTTTTACAGATCGCTAAAAGTTTACAGGTGGATCAGATTGTCGCAGTCGCTACCAGTGCTGTGCGAGAAGCGCCCAACGGCCGGGATTTTCTCAAACAGATTAAATCGGAAATTGGCTTAGAAGTTAATCTAATTTCTGGCCCCGAAGAAGCGCGACGAATCTATCTGGGAGTGCTTTCTGGCATGGACTTTCAGGGTCTTCCCCATACCTTGATTGATATTGGGGGAGGATCAACGGAGTTAATTTTAGGGAATGGCCAAGAACCTCGGTCTCTGAGTAGTACGAAGGTAGGAGCGGTACGATTAACGACAGAGTTTGTGACTAGCGATCCGATTAGCGATTACGAGTTTAATTATCTCAAAGCTTATATCCGAGGACGGTTAGAACGAGCAGTTGAAGAGTTGCAAAGTTATCTGCAACCGGGGGAAACTCCCCGATTAGTGGGTACATCTGGAACCATTGAAACCTTAGCTTGCATCGATGCTTGGCAAGAGTTAGGCATGGAACCAACTCCCTTAACCGGTTACGAGTTAAAGTTTAAAAACTTACAAAAAATCATTGAGCGTTTGCGGAAGTTACCAGAGAGCGATCGGGCCCAAATTCCAGGAATGTCAGAAAAACGCTCGGAAATTATTATTGCGGGTGCTTTAATTCTCCAGGAAGCTATGGAGTTATTGGGGATGAATTCTCTGGTGATTTGTGAGCGTGCCCTGCGCGAAGGTATTATTGTAGACTGGATGCTCACCCATGGTTTAATCGGCGATAAATTAGAATATCAAAGTCAAGTTCGCTATCGCAGTGTCCTTAAAGTTGCCCAGAAATATCAGGTGAATTTAGAATCGAGCCAGCGCATGGCTAATTTTGCCGTGCATCTGTTCGATCAAACCCAAGGAATTCTCCATTATTGGGGAAATTCAGAGCGAGAACTGCTCTATGTCGCCACCATTTTACATAACTGTGGGGTGTATGTGTCCCATGCAGCTCATCATAAACATTCCTATTATTTAATTCGCCATGGAGAATTACTGGGATATACGGAAAATGAAGTAGAGATTATTGCTAATATTGCCCGCTATCATCGCAAAAGTGCCCCCAAGAAAAAGCATGAAAATTATACCAACTTGATGCATAAGAGCGATCGCCAGTTAGTTAGTCAAGTCAGTCCCTTTTTACGATTAGCCGTCGCTTTAGATCGCAGACAAATTGGCGCTGTTCAGTCATTTACCTGTCATTACAACCCTTCCACCAAAGAATTATACTTGAAACTTAAGCCAGCCCATGAACAGGACAATTGTGAATTAGAACTTTGGAGTATTCAAGATAAAAAAGATGTCTTTGAGTCAGAATATGGGGTTAAAGTACGTGCAGGCTTGAGTTAATTGAAAAGCGCTTTTTTTCCTTTAAAAGTCGAGTGGCACTTTCAGAATCTAAGGGTTTAGAGAAAAAGAAACCTTGACCAAACGTGCAATTTAAACCTCGAAGTTGCTGCATCTGAGCCATGGTTTCAATCCCTTCAGCAATGGTTTCCATACCTAAACTATGAGCAAGAGCAATAATGGTATGGACAATTTCAGCATTTTCTCCCCATTGAGACATTTTTTGCACGAAAGAGCGATCGACTTTCAGGGTATCCACTGGGAAACGATGTAGGTACGCTAAAGAACAGTATCCCGTGCCAAAATCATCAATAGAAAGTTGAATTTTGCGTTTTTTTAGTTCGTGGAAAATGGCGATTGCACTTTCGGGATCTTCCATAATCGCGGTTTCTGTAATCTCTAGCTTCAAGTATTTACCTGGTAAGTCAGCTTGGGCTAAAATCCAATCAATGCGATCGCATAACCTCGGCGTTAACTGACGACTTGATAAATTCACACTAATCTTTAAACGGGAAAAATCAGGAAATTCTGTTTGCCACTGTTTTAATTGCCGACAACTTTCTAATAATACCCATTCCCCAATCGCTCCAATTAAACCTGACTCTTCAGCAACAGGGATAAATACCGCAGGCGAAACAAATCCTCTCTCCGGATGATACCATCGAATTAAGGATTCAAACCCAGCAATTTTACCCGTTCCTAACGCCACAATCGGTTGATAATAGACATAGAATTCTCCGGGATGCAAATGTTTCTTATTTTCTGGATAGAGTAATAAACGCAGATCCGTTTCAATTTGCATTCGCTCCATCGCTTCTTGGCGCATAGCCCAATCAAACACAACAGTACAATTTTTACCCTGTTTCTTAGCTCGATACATGGCAATATCAGCATTGCGGAGAACATCATCCACATCCTGGTTCTCAGGCAAGTTATAAGCAATACCAATACTCGCCTGCATAAACAAATCATGACCCCCTAACTTAAAGGGTTGTTGCAAGTTTTCGTGAATGCGATTAGCAATATTAATTACATTTGGGAGATAATCCTGGTTTTCCACCAAAATCGTAAATTCATCTCCCCCTAATCGGGCGATAGTGTCGTGTTCGCTGATACACTGTCTTAGAGTCCAGGCGATCGCAATTAACAGCAAATCTCCCACCCAATGACCCATGCTATCATTAATACTTTTGAACCCATCTAAATCAATAAATAAAACCGCAAATCGATAGTTGGGATTGTCATGATATCGAGCATTCGCCTTGGCTAAAGCCTTCAGAAAATAAGCCCGATTAATTAACCCCGTTAGCGAATCATGGGAAGCATAATAACGCAGTTTTTTTTCTTGCTGTTTTCGTTCTGTAATATCAACTACAGATCCCTCATAATACAATAACTTGCCGTGATTATCTTGAACAGCTCTAGCCCGTTCTGAAATCCAAATAACACTGCCATCTCGACGATGAATTTCTGCTTCAAACTGAGATAAAAATCCCTTCTCTTGTAATAACCGTCTAAATTCTTGCCGACTTTCTGGGTGAACATACAATTGATGCTCTACATCTGCCATATTTTCAATCAAATCTTCCGCCGATTCATAGCCATAAATTTTAGCCAAAGCGGGATTAGCACCAATCATTCTGCCTTCAGGAGTCGTTTGAAAAATCCCTTCCATAGAATTCTCAAAAATGCTCCGATATTTTGCTTCCGCTTGCTTTGACTCAAACACCGATCCCAGTTGCATCGCCACAGAAGCCACTAATTCCATCAGTTTTGGGTCTTTTTCTTGAGGTTTTCTTCTAAAGAAAACTAACACTGCTAAAACATGGTTGTTAGCTAAAATAGGTACGCCAAATCCCGCTTTTATTCCAGATTCTGAAGCTACCTTATTTCGCAGAAATAAATCACTAGATTCTTGCGAAACATCAAAAATCCATTCAGTTTGTTGTGAACTCCAAACTCGACCCGGCAAACCCACATTAGGAGCAAAGGTAAGTTGCTCGCTCACTCCTCTAAACTGTTGAATTTTTTTAGATATTTCTGGAGGAATTTGACTTTGTTGATACCAAACTGGACTACAGACTAGCTCTTGCTTTTGAGTCGAAGGTATCCACGCTTCAGCAATATCCCAACTTGTTGCTTCACAAATCAGTTCCATAGTAACTGCCAACGCGCAATCAAAATTTTTAGATTTACTAACTGCTTGCGTAAGTTGATAAAGAAGATGGATTTCTGTGTCTCGACGTTGACGATCGGTAATATCGATACCTAAGCCAAAGAAGTATTCTATTTTATGAGTTTCTGGATTAGCAATAGAACGGCCATGCCACTCTACTAAAATTTCTTCGCCTTGTTTCGTTAATATACGATTTTGGGTACAAGTGGGTTCTAGGGAATGGCAATGATGCTCGAATACTGGAGATAATGCAGCCCGATCTGCTTCAGGTACAAAGTAAGAGAGATAGTCTAAACCGATCGCTTCTTCTTCTTTATATCCTAAAATATCTAGCATTGCTTGGTTGCATTTCTTAACTTTTCCATCCATGCCAATCGCTACAAAAAAAGCTGGATTAGCTTCTAATAAAATATGATTAAAATCTTGAGAATCGGCTGGACTCGATGCCTCTTCAAAAGACTCAATGATACTCTTGCTTTGATTGTTCTTCAATGTTTTGGCGATCAAAATAAAACTGCTCAGTCCTAAACCCACAAGGAATATAGGAATGGTGCGATCGCTTCTATTGTCGAGTAAGGTTGATTGGGTTGATGGGTTCCCACCCTGAGTCACTCTCCTATCGATCTCTTGACTATTTGAAAAGCTAAATTGAGTGAGAATACTGATCGAGGAGGCGATCGCCGTAATCCCCAGTAACCGTAAAATATAACTCATAAACATTCCATGATTCAGCTTACTGTCTTTTATACCCACCACGATCTAACCACAGCCTCCCATTACCTATCCAGGTAGATTACTGATTAGCTCACCAAAATCCTTGAGTTTTAGACGATAAACTTTTATCTTAATCCATACAGACGATAATTTTTGTTACACATGATATGATTTTAGCCTAATTCACAAAATCTTCATATTTTATCAGGATAAATACTTAAATTTTATGGCTTTACATCAATTCAGATGAAGTTTTTTAGTAATTTCACTAAAAACATGCGAGTTTTCACTGACCGATTTTTTTAACTCACTATCCTCGAATTAAGAGCGATCTTTTAGATAGATCTCTTGCCCACAAAAAGCCTTGGTTTTTTACATCCTGTATATCTAACCTACCCAACTTCTATAAAATCTGCTACCATCGATCATTTAGCTTTGATGTCGATCCGTCTGATGGGCAAAAATAATCTGGAATGAATATAAATGAGTCTGTAGCTCTGGCAATGTAGAGGTAATATGAAAAGGCTAGATTGGCCTATTGCATGACCATCACTAGCCAACTTAGCATTTGTCTTCTAGAATCCGATCTTAAGTAAACTCTCTGGAGTACAGCAATTATGGCATTTATCCAAGGAACTAATAACGGCAATGACAACCTGCAAGGAACAGAGCAGAATGACATTATCACAGGCTTAGGTGGTAATGATGTCCTACAAGGATTAGGTGGTGTAGATTTCCTCAATGGTGGAGATGGCAACGACAATCTTCAAGGAGGCGCAGGCAACGATAATATCCTTGGAGGTACAGGCAATGACACGGGAACCGGAGGAGCCGGGAATGATTTCTTAGATGGAGAGTCCGGTGACGACCAACTTCTGGGAGATGAAGATAACGATACTCTGCTTGGTGGTGATGGCACAGACCAACTTCTAGGAGGAGCAGGTAATGATTTCCTTGATGGGGGTAATGGTAATGATACTCTTGTGGGTAATGATGGGGATGATTCCCTTGATGGGGGTATAGACAATGATTCCTTAGTGGGTGGCATTGGCAAAGACACTCTAATTGGTAATGACGGCAATGATACTCTCCAAGGGGATGCTGGAGAAGATTCCCTTATCTCAGGAGTAGGTAATGACACTATTTTAGGGGGAACTGAAGCCGATTATATGGATGGAAGAGAGGGTAACGACTTTCTCAATGGTGGTGATGGTAATGATACTGGCATTGGTGGTCAAGGCGTTGATACCCTAGAAGGTGAAGGAGGAGATGATAGCCTTACAGGTGGTACAGCAGACAGTATATTAAGGGGTGGTACTGGCAATGATACTCTGGTTGGACAGGGCAATAATGACCAACTTCTAGGAGGAGAAGGCAACGACTCTCTTAAGGGTGGGGCTGGCAATGACCAAGTCATGCAAGGAGGAGCCGGTGATGACACGATTATCGGTGATGAAGGCGCTGACAGACTCGAAGGAGAAGCCGGTAATGACAGCCTATTGGGAGGAACAGAAAATGACAACCTTTTTGGTGGAGAGGGTAATGACTACCTAGAGGGAGGTACTGGATCCAATTTTCTCTCAGGTGACGCTGGCAACGATACTTTAGCAATCAACGGAGATGATGCGAGTTCAACCTTTAATGGAGGCGCTGCTGATACAGACTGGATCTCCTTTGCCAAAGCTACAGTTGGCTTTACTGTTACTCTTGGAAGCACCGCAGGAGCAGGTACAGCCACCGGTGGTGGAACAACTTACACTTTCACTAATATTGAAGTAGTCCTCGGTTCTGCACAAGCTGATACGATTACTGGGGGAGCCACTGGGTCTTTAAACCTGCAAGCTGGACTTGAGAGTGATACTTATACTCTCAATGCGACGAATGCAAACAATAATGCAAAAGGCAGCAAGATTAATGATGCTGGGGGTACTGCCGATAAATTGACATTGACCCTGCCCACTAATACCACCCTAGAGATTAACAAGACCCCAGATACGGCTTTGGCTGCTGGTAAGGTGGGAGTTTTCCGTCAAACTAACACTACGAGCTTAATTGTTGACCTCAATAATGATGGTAAGTTTAATGCGGCTGACGATCTGGAGATTCAAAACTACTTCTCAACGACTGAAGGTACGGCTGGTGGTACGGGTGTAATTGAGACAATTGGCACTTTGACGAGTGCGGCTATTCTGGCTGCATTCCCAACGCCAGCTCCTGCTCCAAGTCCTAATCCTAATCCTGCTCCAAGTCCTAATCCTGCTCCAACACCCACTCCTGGAACGGGTGGTGGCGGAGATCCTGTGGCTCCTCCATCGAGCAGTCCCAGTCCTACGCCAACCCCAACCCCAACCCCAACTCCTGGACAGACTACGGGAACGGCTGGAAATGATGCTCTACAAGGCACAACTGGTAACGACCAGATTCAAGGATTAGGGGGTAATGACCAGATCCAGGGGTTAGATGGTGATGACTTTATCAATGGTAATACCGGTAATGATTTTATTAATGGCAATATCGGGAATGACCAGGTGTTTGGCGGCCAGGGTAATGATACTGCGTTTGGCGGTCAAGGAAATGATGCGGTCAACGGGGATGCTGGTGATGATTCGTTGATGGGCGATCGCGGCAATGATACCCTAACTGGTGGTACAGGTAACGATACCGGATTCGGCGGCCAGGGCGATGACTTGCTCAATGGGGGCGATGGTAATGATGTCCTGAGTGGCGATGCGGGTACAGATATCTTAATCGGTGGAGCAGGTAACGATCTGTTTGTCCTCCGTAGAGGTACGGCTGCTGCCACGGTTGCCCAAGCGGATATTATCAGTGATTACCAAGTTGGAGTTGATGCTATTGGCTTAACCGGTAACTTGACTCCGGCTGGTTTGACAGTGACGACTCAAGGGAATAGTACGGTGTTGAGTATTACCGGAACCAACCAAGTGCTGGGTGTTCTAACGGGTCAATTCACGTTGCAACAGTTGACATTTGTCTCGGTTGAACTGCCGAATGGATTGATTTAAGTTCTGATTCACCTGGGTAGGGGCAGAAAAATTTTTCGCCCCTACTCTTTTTTAGTCTTTGATAGACTCTACAGCCGCAATCGCCTCCTCCAGCGCAATAGCCACATGCGTCCAATGGGTTCCCCCCTGACAAAACACCACATAGGGTTCCCGCAACGGCCCATCGGCAGACAACTCGGAGGTACTGCCATCAATAAACGTCCCCCCAGCCATCACCAACTCGCTCTCATATCCCGGCATCTCCCCCGGAACCGGATCGAGATAGGAACCCACAGGAGAAAACTGTTGGATCGCCCGGCAAAACCTCTTTAACTTCTCCGGCGAACCCAAACGAATAGCCTGAATCAGATCCCGTCGCGCAGCCAAAGGAGCCGGATTGACCGCATATCCCAGGCGATCGAACACATACCCCACCAAATAATTCCCCTTCAAAGCTTCCCCCACCATCTGCGGAGCCAAGAATAAACCCTGATATAAGAGGCGATGCTGGTCAAACGTTGCCCCTCCCGTACTGCCAATTCCAGGGGCAGTCAAGCGGCAAGCAGCCCGCTCTACGAGGTCAGAACGACCCGCTAGATACCCCCCCGCCGTCATCAGGGTTCCCCCTGGATTCTTAATCAGCGACCCCGCCATCAAATCCGCACCCACTTCCGTCGGTTCCCGGTCTTCCACAAACTCCCCATAGCAGTTATCCACAAAACAGACCGTATTCGGATTTTGCCCCTTGACACTCTCCACAATCTGAGCAATATCCGCAATTGACAAACTCGATCGCCAAGAATAGCCGCAAGAGCGCTGAATCAACACCATCCGCGTCTGAGGTTTCACCCCTTGCCCTAAAGCATCCCAATCCATTTCACCAGTTGACGTTAACTCCAACTGCCGATAGGTAATCCCATACTCCATCAGCGATCCTGCCCCCTCACCCCGCAGTCCAATCACCTCCTCCAGGGTGTCATAGGGAGCGCCCGCAACCGAGAGTAGCTCATCCCCCGGACGCAATACCCCAAACAGCGCACAGGCGATCGCATGGGTTCCCGACACCAACTGCACGCGGGCGATCGCCCTTTCCGCTCCCATCACCTCAGCCAAAACTCGATCGAAGGTTTCCCGCCCTAAGTCATTATGACCATAACCCGTTACACTAGAAAAATGATGTACCCCCACCTTCTGCGATCGAAAAGCCTGCAAAACTTTTCGGAGATTATGCTTAATTTGAGCATCCACGCTAGAAAAAGTAGGGGCGAGTGCATGTTGTGCCTCTTGGATCTGTTCTATGGGATTCATCTGTCTCTACCAATGGATAAAGGGGCGCGATCGTTCCAAACGGCAGGATAACCTGCATTGTTTATAGATTGAGATTACTGCATGAGTGTTGCAACAACCAATAAATATCCCCTAGATTGGGTGAACATCAGCTACTTCCTATTAATTCACCTAGCAGCCTTATTTGCCTTCCTTCCTAGTAACTTTAGTTGGTCGGCCATCGGATTAGCTCTAGTCCTCCATTGGGTTACCGGTGGATTAGGAATTACCCTAGGATTTCACCGCTTAGTCAGCCATCGAAGCTTTCAAACTCCCAAATGGTTAGAATACTTCTTCATTTTTTGTGGGAGTTTAGCCTGTCAAGGAGGCGTACTCGATTGGGTTGGACTCCATCGGATGCACCATCTTTACTCAGACACTGAAGCCGATCCCCATGATTCTAATGCTGGGTTCTGGTGGAGTCATATGGGATGGCTTTTACATACTATCCCCAAACGCAGTGAAGTCCCCCGGTTTACCAAAGATATTGGAGATGACCCTGTATACCGGTTTTTACAAAAGAATTTTGTCCTCATCCAAGTTGCCTTTGGCCTCCTATTATATTTCCTCGGCGGTTGGCCCTTCGTTGTTTGGCCCATATTTGTCCGCTTGGCCGTTGTCTTCCATTGCACTTGGTTTGTCAATAGTGCCACCCATAAGTTTGGTTATGTGAGCCATGAAAGTCATGACCACTCCAAAAATTGCTGGTGGGTTGCCCTGGTTACCTATGGTGAAGGATGGCACAATAACCATCATGCCTATCAATATTCAGCCCGTCATGGTTTGCAATGGTGGGAATTCGATCTGACTTGGATGACTATCCGACTACTTGAGATTTTGGGATTAGCGACTAACATTAAGCTAGAGCCGAAATCGAGCCAATAGCTGATTAAGAAATTAATGGCTTTAAGGGTTGCTCACAAGCAACCCTGATTGGTTTTTAGTTTCAATCCCTAATAGGGATTTATGTTGTTTCCCATTGGATTTCCTTCCTCTCTTTAATTGAATCAAGCATTTCCCTGAATAATGTACTTAACCGTAGTTAAAGCCTCTAAATTAATCAAACCTCGGCGTACTCCTTTTTGATTAGACATCCCTAAAAATACCGTATTGCCCCTGCTGCGATAGCGATAAAATCGGGGGCTGGCATTAATGTAGAGTGAAGCACTGTTAATGCCTAGGGCAAATTTACGACTTTCGTTATAGGATTGGGTGACTAAACAATTGGCATGGCCGCTGCTATGTTCATTCATCCAGGCGATCGCCTCATCTAAATTATCCGCCAACTTAAATGTGACAATTTTTTCCAAGTAAGCCTGACTCCATTCCTCCGGTTCTGCCGGTTTCAACTCCTCATATTGAGCCGCTAATTGCGGATCGGCTCGCACTTCAAAGCCTTTTTCCTTCAAAGACTTCCACAAAGAAACCATCGCCGCAGAACTTTGGCCTTGTTCAATTAAGACTTTCTCAATAGCATTCACCGGATCAGGTTCGCTCCCATGGGAATCAACGATCAGATGACGAACCGTCTCTAGACTGCCTGACATTCCCCAATATAAATAACAATTACCCATCGCCGATCGCAACACCGGTACAGTCGCTTGTCGCACCACCTGTTCCACCAACGACGGCCGACCATAGGGTATCACCAAATTAATCTGCTGATCTTGGCGAATCACATCTCGAATGGGAGCGCCCTGTTCCGAGGGTAACAAGATTAAAGAATCTTTTGGCAAGCCCTCCTCCTCCAGCGCCGTTTGTAGGGCTTCAGCGATCGCATGATTGGTATGGGAAGATTCACTTCCTCCCCGTAAAATCAAGCTATTTCCAGTTTTTAAACACAAACCAGCCGCGATCGCCCCCAACTCCGGAAACGCCTCATACACCAAAGCCACCACCCCCAAAGGCATTCGCTGGCAATAGGTTTGCACTTCTTCCACCTGATAGGATGCATTCATCACTTCTTGCAGGGGATCGGGGAACTCCGACAAGCGTTTTAAGATTTGAACCGTATGTTGAATGCGCTCTGGTGTTAACTTGAGCCATTCTATAATTCGATCGGGAACCGCCATCTCGCGAGAGGTTTCTAAATCTAAAGTATTCGCTTCCAACACTTGATCGACAGAGCTATCTAAAATCTCTGCCATCATCTTTAGGGCGCGATCTCGAACCGTACTTGAAGTATTTGCCAGAATTAAAGACGCTTGATGGGAAGCGCCCACATCCTCTAAAAGGTCATTGGATGAAGTCATGGATCAGTCATCTACATCATTTAAGAAGAGCGTCGATACACCAGCCATTTCATCAGTGCCAGCAACAGGAGCAGCATCAAGGGAATGAATATCCACACCATGATACTCGACCCTGATGGGGCTAACAGAAAATATAAGGATAACCATACAATGGGTAAGACTAAAATGATCGACAAACCCACCGGTAAGTAATATTCCTTTAAATCTGAATGCACCGCTACCCATTGCGTTCCTGTCCAGTACCAAGCTTTCTTGTAGGGAGAACTGGTAGAAACCTGTTGCAAAGTATATCCATTGTCCTCAACAGCAAAAATTTTCTGACAGCGATCGCACCCAAACGCTTCCGTGAGCAAAATCGGCTGTAAGCGACCTTGACAACGACAAGGACAAGGATAATCATGGGTCGTCAAATCAATTTTTTGAGCTTTTTTGGACTGCACAAGTCACCCATAATCTAATTTCAGATGAATTGAGAACCTTCTCGATAAAAGAGAGCCTGATCGACTCTGAACCCTGTTGATTTTACCAAAGTTCGATCTTTATCTAGTTTAACTGCAAACACGCAACTAGACGACAACTTATTTTAAGCTTTAAAAGCGGGTAACGCGATTCGAACGCGCGACATTCACCTTGGCAAGGTGACGCTCTACCACTGAGCTATACCCGCATCACTTTACTAAGTTACACTAGACTCTGGCTCTTGTCAAGGGGTTAACCCAAAATTTTGCCTCTAGGTTTGCTATATAACTCAGTAATGTAAGATTGACACCTTAAGGTATTGAGGGGAGATGATTACTGGTGATGACATGAAACATAAAGATTTAGAAACCATTATTCTAATCGCTCAACAATGGTTTGATGAGCATTATCAAGATGCTTTAGATACCTTGGTTTTGTATGGATCTCAGGCTAGGGGAGACGCAAAGGAGGATTCTGATATTGATATTTTAGTTGTGTTAAACAGAACCTTTGATTATCGGGAAGAGATTAAGAAGACCAGTGAATTTATTGCCAACTTATCACTGGAATATGATACGGTCATTTCACGAGCATTTGTATCAGCAGAGCGTTACCAAAAAGAAAATAGCCCCTTCTTCCTTAATGTAAGGAGAGAGGGAAGAATATTATGACTCAGGAGCAAAGATTACTGTTAGAGAAGGCATGGCGGAGTATTGAGGGTGCGGAACTCCTAGCAGAAAATGGTTTGCCAGATTTAGCCGTATCACGGGCTTACTATGCAATGTTTTATATCGCTTCAGCGTTTATCTTAGCCAAAGACTTAACGTCATACCCAGAGCAGGTTAAGCTATTTGAATTCTTAAAAACATCTGTGTGGAGTGCCGGAACCTTGTCTGTAAAATACTTTTTCTTATCAGATGGATGGATTATTGGCCGAGTCTGGGAATTTGGCGGCATTTGGAATGAAGTCGTTTGGCGTAGAAAACCCGAAATTGAGCCTCTCAATATGGGAATTGTTGAACATAACCAAACCCTATGGCTCTATCGAGTAGAAGAGGCAGTTCTGATGGTGGAGGTTAAACCCATGGCCGATTCTCCCAGTAACCAAACTATCGGCCAAGTGGTTCTCAAGCGACTGATTGACTCAGAACAGGTCATTGAGCGGCTTTGTCAAGCAGAAAGCATTGTCCATCGCTTTTTGGAAGGATAGGGGAATGGGGGAATGGGGAATTGTCCCCACAGTCCCCACAGTCCACTAGGGTGTGGGAGCGGCGGGTAAATTACTAATGGCTCGTTGCAGACGAGCAACCGCCACGTTATACCCTAAAATCGCTTGCACTTGGTTAAATTGGGCTTGGGTGAGGTCAGTTTCCGAGTTAATGACATCGGTTTGTGTACCAACCCCAGCTTGAAACCGCAGCCGAGCCAGTCGCAGGGCTTCTTCTGCTTGGGCGAGACCGACAATGGAAGTTTGAATGTTATCAAAACTGGAGACTAACTGGAAGTAGGCATCTTCAACTTCTAAGCGGATACGATTCCGGTTATCGGCAAATTGTTGTTCAGCCAGTTCAATTTCCGTTTCTTCGATATCTGCTTGGGCCCGTATCCTTCCTCCATCATAGAGCGTCCAGTTTAGTTGCGCTCCTAGGGTATAGCCATCTCCAGTGCCTTGGGAGAGTAGGGGATCGTCGAAGGATAATTTGAGGGCGTTATAGTTGGCAAATAGACTCACTTGGGGCTTTAATCCAGCTAACCGAGCATCACGCTGGGCTTCATTGAGTTCTCGCTCCATTAAACGCTGTTCTAATTCGGCCCGATTTTTATAGGCGAGGATAATACTATCGTCGAGGGAGAGTTGCCAACGACCGACAATTTCGACGGGATCGGCGGCTGATACATCCAGGGTTTGGGGCATATTCAAAATCTGGGCTAGGGTACGCCGAGCGGTTCTTAAGTCGGCGATCGCCTCCGTGAGTCGTTGCTGTTCATTGGCGACTTGCACTTGAGCCTGCAACACGGCAAACCTTGTCCCCACCCCAGCATTCTCTAATGCCTGGGCATCTTTCAAACTGCGCTCGGCCTGTAGCAAGGCCTGTTGACGAATCCGTAATTGTTCGGCTGCCGCTTGCAGGCGATAATATTGTTCTGCCACATCAAGGCGGATTTGTTCTTCAATCACTTCGACCTGAAGGGCATTGATCTGAACTTGTTTTTCGGCGGCGGTAATGTTGGACGAGCGTAACCCTGATGTGAGCAAGTCATAGCGCAGTTCAACTGTCCCAGTTAAAGAGTTGCGAGGAGAATCGGGATCGCCCAAGGAAGTATCCGTATTTCTGGCGCTAATTTCGCTACTGCCACTTTGAGAGCGTTGGAGATCGCCTTGGAAGTTAAGAGTGGGTAACTTAGCGGCTACTGCTTGTCTGAGTTGGGCTTGCGATTGCTCTAACTGTAGCTTGCTTTGTTGTAGCTCAATATTATTGCGCCGTGCTAAATCGATCGCCTGTTTAAGCGTCAACGGTTGAGTCCCTTCAATGGCTACTTCTGAGGGATCAGTGGGAAATAATAGAGGGTTGGGACTCGGATCGAGATAGAGGGGAGCGAGTTCATCCGAAGCCGTTTGGGCAACATGGGGAGAAACCAAGGTTTCTGGGAGCCGACTTTGGCTGGGATCGGAGGTTAAGGCGGCTTGTAAACGACTCACCCAAGCCTTATCTTCTGCTGAAAGCGGTTGGGAGGGATCGTTGACTAGGGTATTCAGGGTTTGCTCGGTTTGGAGATCGCTCCTAGACCCTTCTGGCTGAGTCAACAGCGAAGCTGGAGAAGGTTCAGTTAAGGAGGTTGGATCTCCTCCCCTACCCCCTAGGGGATCGGAGGCTGTAGATTTTGCCTCTGGCTCTAGGGGGGGGGGTGATAAAAGCGGTTGTTGGTTCTCCAGAGAGGTCTGGGGTTCAAAAGATGGTTCGGGTTGGCTCGTTTCTAACAGGAGATCGCTGGCGAAAACCGCAGCATTGACGCTAGGATTTATCACGGAGATAATGTTCCCCATCGCTGACGCGATCGCCGCGCCCACACTCACACCAATAAATTTCTGCAAAGTTGGCATAGTTCCTCAGTTCAATCCACAATCCCAGATCATACAAGTCAGGGCTACAGCAGAGACTCCATAAGCAGGATACTGGCTTACCATGAACTTGGCAAACAGTTATTTGCTTCAGGGTTGGTCTTTTGTATCCTAACCAGAAAATCCTCGGACTTTGTTGGTAGGATAGACCGACATAGCCTTGAGTCTAAAGTAAAGATTACAAACTGTGGTGTAAGCGAGTGAACAACATTCCCCCTGTTGATTTAACCCAACAATACCAAGCGATCGCCTCGGAGGTGGAGGCAGCGGTACTGGAACTTTTGGCTTCGGGTCGCTACATTGGTGGGCCGGTGGTCGAGTCTTTTGAAGAAGGGTTTGCCCAAGCAGTGGGGGTTCATCACTGCTTGGCCTGCAATTCGGGGACGGATGCTTTATATTTAGCCTTGCGAGCGGTGGGGGTGGGGCTAGGGGATGAGGTGATTACAACCCCGTTTACGTTTATTGCTACCGCAGAAACGATCGCCTTGGTGGGGGCTACTCCGGTATTTGTGGATGTGGAGGAGGAATCATTTAATCTGGATCTGTCCCAGGTAGAAGCAGCTATTACTGAGAAAACTAAGGCCATTATTCCCGTACATTTGTTTGGGCGACCGATGGATATGACTCGGTTAATGGCGATCGCCCAATCCCATAATCTGAAGGTGATTGAAGATTGTGCCCAGGCGACGGGAGCGACTTGGGATGGTTCTCCTGTGGGGGGTTGGGGGGATGTGGGCTGTTTTAGTTTTTATCCGACTAAGAATTTGGCTGCCTGTGGGGATGGTGGTGCGATCTCGACTCAGGATGAGGCGATCGCCAATCGGGTGCGTCTGTTGCGCGATCATGGCCGACGTAGCGGCTATCTTTATGAGGTGACTGGGGTTAATTCCCGTTTGGATGCCCTGCAAGCGGCGATTTTAACCATTAAGCTCAAGTATTTAACCCAATGGAATCAGCAACGGCGAGAAGTTGCCTATCGTTATCATCAGCTCTTAGCCTCAGTTCCTGGTATTATTCTACCCCAAGACCTTGAGGGAGGGGAGCCGGTTTGGAATCAATACACGATTCGCATTAAGGGAATGCAGGGGCCAGATTCTGAGTATCGCGATCGCGTGCAATTGCGCCTGCGGGAGCAAGGGGTAATCGCGTCTGTCTATTATCCCCTGCCGTTACATCTACAACCGGTTTATGAGCATTTAGGCTATCAACCCCAGCAATTGCCCATTGCTGAACAACTGAGCCAAGAAGTTCTTTCTTTGCCCCTGTTCCCTGAATTAACCCCCCAGCAGCAAGAGCGGGTCGTAGATTGCCTAAAAAATGCCTTATAGTGCCAGGGGATCGCCGGTCAAGCCAACCAGAGACGAACTCAAATCTTTTACATTACTTAACAAAAACAGGAGAAAAGTTGAAGTTTTTTGTACTATAGTTAAGAAAAAGATAAAAAAACTCGTCCAACCTACCACAATAGAATCCAGGAGAAAGGCAAAACAACCGGCCCAGAATCCATAAGATTCTAATTCATCAATGGTGGACATTTAATAAAATCTATCTATTGCCGATAGAACGCTAAAATTTCCATGGTCAAAATTGTGATTATCAAGAGGCATCAGTGAGCGTGAAGCAACATCCACTTGAGCGGCTCAGGAGATACGACCCCCAGGCGATCGCCAGCTACTATAGATTCCGCCCTTGGCAAAGTCTCTATCGAATTGTGACTTTAGTCGGGGCTTTTTTAGGGTTTATCTTCTCCCTGAAATGGGATCAACTCAGGAAACAATCCGAACAAAATCGCCCCAAACGGGCTACCCAACTCCGGGAATTACTCACTCACCTCGGGCCAACTTATATTAAGGTCGGTCAAGCCCTCTCTACCCGCCCCGATCTAATTCGCAAAGACTTTCTGGAAGAATTAACCAAACTTCAAGATCGTTTACCTCCCTTTGCCAATCAAACCGCCTTTGAGATTATCGAGAGAGAGCTGGGGGCTTCCATCTCCCAAATCTATCTGGAAATTTCCCCCCATCCAGTTGCTGCCGCTAGTTTAGGACAAGTCTATCGAGGACGGCTCCATAGCGGGGAAGAAGTCGCCATTAAAGTTCAACGCCCCAGCTTGCTCCCCATCCTCACCCTCGATTTATACCTGATGCGCTGGGCGGCCCGTTGGCTCTCTCCATTTCTGCCCCTCAATTTGGGCCATGACCTGACCCTGATTGTGGATGAATTTGGCACAAAATTATTTGAAGAAACTGACTATATTAATGAAGGAAAAAATGCTGAAAAGTTTGCCGAAAACTTTCGCTATCATCCCCAAGTTAAAGTTCCCCTAATTTATTGGAATTACTGCGCCAAGAAAGTCTTGACCCTAGAATGGATTAATGGCTATAAACTCACCAATACCGCCGAAATTACTGAAGCGGGTTTAGATGCAGATAAAATTATCCGCATAGGGGTAACCACAGGACTGCAACAGTTGCTAGAGTTTGGTTTCTTCCATGCCGATCCCCATCCAGGTAATCTGTTCGCTCTATCGGGCCCATCAGGGATTGGGGCGCAAATGGGCTATATTGATTTTGGTATGATGGATCAGTTGGATCAAATCGCTAAAGAAACCTTAGTGGATGCGGTCGTTCATCTGATTAATAAGGATTATGCGGAGTTAGCAGAAGACTTTGTGAAGTTGGGTTTTCTGACTCCAGATACGGATATTCAACCGATTATTCCTGCCCTAGAAGCGGTGTTTGGGGATATTATTGGTGAAAGTGTTCGAGACTTTAATTTTAAGACGATTACGGATAAGTTCTCGGAAATTATGTATGAGTATCCCTTCCGAGTTCCGGCGAAATTTGCTTTAATTATCCGCTCGCTGGTGACTCAAGAAGGATTGGCTCTGAGCATTAATCCCGATTTTAGAATTGTGGAAATTGCCTATCCCTATGTGGCTCAACGGTTACTAACGGGTGAAACCCCAAGTCTAAGAAGGCGCTTGTTAGAGGTGCTGATTAAAGATGGGAAGTTCCGTTGGGATCGTTTAGAGAATATGCTGGCGATCGCCCGTTCCGATAGTGGCTTTGATATCATGCCCACAGCCCAGTTAGGTTTGCAATATCTGCTCTCAGAAGAGGGGCAATATCTGCGCCATCAGATTGTCTTAGCCCTTACGGAAAATGACCGCCTGCATACGGAGGAAGTGCAGCGCCTCTGGCATTTAATTCAGGATGATATCCAACCGAGTCGCTTGCTCGATGCAGCTTGGGGGGCGATCGCCGATTTTTCCAGAGAACGAGCGGCTTTGCTCTTGCCTTCTGTGGCAGCGTTCACCCAGTAACACCCAACGCTCATTTTCGGTCAGAGTTGAGTGGGTTGCGCCCCCCACTCCCCCATTCCCCCATTCCCCCACAGAGAGTGCGTGCCTGTCTGCAAAGCAGAAAGCGCTGTATACTCCCTAGGGAAACTCTATTATCTCAATTGCACCCAGGAGTAGTATTCGTGTACTATACTGCACAACCTCCCTATGCCTTATTAATTATTGGTTTGCTCGTCAGCTTGACATCAGGAGCCGCCTTTTATGCCACATTGACGGAAGCCGCCAAGCTCTGGTCATCCAAATCTAGCGACTATGACATCACTAGCCTTCAGGGGCCAAAACTGCTGTTCCCGTTTACGGGCATTTTTGTCGGTGCTTGTGTATTCTTGTCTTCAGGGTTGGCGGTGTTTGGCTTTCCGACGACGATCGCCTATTTCATTTCCCTCCCGGTTACCCTATTTGTCAGTGGCTTGGTTTGGTATCAACTCCGTCAAGTCTTAGTTCAACTGCAACAAGGTGGCTCGAAAGCTCTAGATCTAGACTCCTGGGGTTAATAAACAGTTAAATGGGAAGGCGATAGGCAATATGACGTAGTGCGAGCATCTTGCTCGCTAGAAGTAACGAGCGAGCAAGATCCTGGTTCTTTGTTAAGTTTAATCTCAATTGCTTGATTGGGATTAAACTATCCCCTATATTAAAACTATGGAGCTAAAGAAAAACTCCATTCGGCAGATTAAACAGTCTATTTCTATCCATTAGTTTGAGAGGTAAAACACTGTTTCACTATCATCTGTCTCTCCAAGTACAAACTGCACCCAATCGGTGGCTGGTCTTTCCTTAAGAAGTGAGTAAACTGGGAGTAAAAAAGCGGAGTTAAGTTAGAAATGAGTTAACCCGTTATCCTCCAAATAGACTTAACCTAAGCAAGGAAGATTTCAGGGAACTATTGAGGTGCAGTTGTGCTTTTAAAAGTAATCAAAGCAGAAAATCAGCAGGGAAATTCCTTAATCCGTTACAATCGATAAGTAGAATTCTCCCTCACGAAAGCTTATGGCCATTATTGCGCTGAAGGCTTGGTATCTCCAAGAATATGAGCCAATTCCAGAACTAGAAAAACGCCCCCCCGATATGCGCTTGAGTAAACAGAGTTTACTTAAGTCTGCTTTGCGTGCTGATTTCCTCGAAGATAGCGAAGAAGTCAAACAATCCACTTGGTTTCAGAGATATTTGCAGGGGGAAACCATTGAATTTTATATCGAAGGCAGTGGGGGTTATGCCATCTCCAATATTGACCTCACCAGCCATGAGATTTACTTTACCAAACAGGAAGTGATGGCCCATCTCGATCCGATGATCTTTTTCTGCTATCAGCAAGAATATGGAGCATCGAGTCAGATCTTACAGGAAACCTTAGAAGAAGCCATTACCGATCTGAATCGGCGATCGCGCCTAACCCTAACTTTAGAATCCTCCCATCGTCCCAATCAAGCCCCCATTCGTCTCCATAATCCCCTGATGCGTCGCATTCGCCAAAGCTTGCTCTTCATTGCCGATGGCACTCCCGTGACGCAACTGGAAACTTCAGAAGTAACCCATCTGATACCCAGTCCCTATGTCTGCGTAGAAATGGGATATGCTCTCTCTATCAAACGACCGGAACAAATCCTACTCGCGCAAATGGAGCGTTCCGAGTTTCCGGGACAATTTCCCTTTGATGTCTCTCCCCAAAACCGCCTCTCCTTTCAATCTGCACAAGAGTTAAAAGACATTCTTCCCCAAACTCTAGAAACCTTGCTAGAGCGCTATCGGTTATTTAAGTAAGTGGGGAATTACAGCGCTTTACTTAAATGGAGTACAAGGGAAAAAGATCCCCCTAACCCCTAACCCTTTTTAAGGTTTAATGTTTAATTTTTAATTGATCTAAGCGCCATGTCTCTCCAGTTCTATCCCCTATATCCCATCCTCTATCAAGGCTTAAAATCCCTGTTTCCAGCGTGTTTATGGCGGGGAAATCCGGATCAAAAGGCGATCGCCCTTACCTTTGATGATGGCCCCCATCCCCAATACACCCCTGAACTGTTAAAGGTTTTAGAAACCCATCAAATTAAAGCCAACTTTTTTTGGCTCGGAGAAAGGGTGAAACAGTATCCAGAAGTCGCTCAAGCCGTTTACCATCAGGGTCATTGGATTGGGTTACATGGCTATACCCATCAGAACTTTCCTGAACTCACCCCTGAGCAACTCTACGAAAGGTTATATCAAACCCAAACGGCTATTCTTGAGGCCTGTAATTTAGATCCACAAACCCATCGCTACCGGTTTCGAGATGTGCGGCCTCCCAATGGAGTGTTCACTCCTCAAACCCTAGAACTGTTGAAAGAATGGAACTATCGGCCGGTGATGTGGACGGTCGTTCCCGAAGATTGGGTTAATCCAGGCATTGCCATTGTAGTCAAGCGGGTGATGGAAACTGTTTGTCCGGGTTCCCTGGTTGTTCTCCATGATGGCTTGTATGGGGGTCAGAGCGTGGCTGAAACCACCGAGGAGATCCTACCCCTGCTTTTAGAACAGGAGTATCAGATTGTCAGCATCGATGAGCTTTGGCGCTCTATTGGGTAAAGGCTTTTGAGAACGGAGAGGGGGGGATTTGAACCCCCGAACAGCTATTAACTGTTAACACATTTCGAGTGTGCCGCATTCAACCACTCTGCCACCTCTCCGAGTGTTGGCTTTTATGGATCTTAACATAAAGTGGCAAGATTTATGCAAAATCCGTACAATCAGTTACTTAAAGCCAGGCGATCGCCCGCTATAGTCAAATTTATCTACTATTGAAGAGCGATCGCACCCTAAGATTCAGGAGGAAAGTCCATGAATTACACCTTTGACATTTTGGGGGTTTCACCCATTTTACATTTTTTCAACCATCAACAAGAGAGAGCTACAGAAGACCCTCGCCAAGGTGCTGAGTATGTTGCCACCTATGAATGCACCCTAGATGCATTTCTACAATCTGTTGAACCCGTTCCTCCCTCTAGGGGTTGGGAATTAGATCGAGTCGTCGATACCGTCATCCATTACTGGATGAACAATGCAGAAGGAATTCAGCATTGGAAAGAGCGCTTAGATCGGGCTGGCAATGATAACCTATTGGTGGCTAGACTCGCCGATGTCAAAGCCTTAAAAGCTGAATTTGATTCCTTACTCGGTTAGCACTTTGTCCTCGGCAATAGGCAAGAGGGGGATAGGCAATAGGCAAAGATCCCCCCAAGCCAGACCCATTTTTAATTTTTAATTTTTAATTTTTAATTGATACCATGTTCCTCAAAAATCGATATGTATTCAGTAGCATTCTACTGTTAGCCATGATCTCGCTCTTATTGGATCGACCTTTCAACGTTGTGGGAATGGCTGGACTCACTACTTTTTGTTTAGCCTATTTCACTAAGGGAATCAGACGATCTTCTTAAAGTCGGTTGGCGCGAAATCAACCAGTAGGTATCCATTTCTCCTTTCCCTTTCACAAAAATTTTACCCCGTTTTTCTAAAATATACTGCTCTTTTAAGGCTTCATAGACGGGTTCAGTCACTTGAATTTTACCGGGTTCTCCTGATGATTCCATACGGGAAGCCACATTCACCGTATCTCCCCATAAATCATAGATAAATTTCTTTTTACCAATCACTCCTGCAATCACAGATCCCGTATGCATCCCAATCCGGATTTGGAAATTATCCCCCATAGGAGTACGAAATTGACCCATATAAGCTTGCATAGCTAAGGCCATCCGCGCCATAATATCCAGGTGATTTGGCATCGGATCGGGGAGTCCTCCTGCTACCATATAGGCATCACCAATGGTTTTAATTTTTTCCAGTCCATAGGTTTCTGTCAGTTGGTCAAAAGTGGAAAAGATTTGATTGAGCATATCCACCAGTTGAATCGGTTGAACTTGAGCTGCTAGGGGGGTAAATCCGACAATATCAGCAAATAGAATCGTCACGGATTCAAAATCTTCCGCTAAAGAGCTTTGATCCTGTTTGAGCCGATTGGCGATCGCCTCTGGTAGAATATTCAATAACAGCTTTTCCGATCGCTCTTTTTCTTGTCTCAGAGCTTCTTCTGCTTGCTTGCGCTCCGTAATATCGCGAAATCCCCATACCCGTCCCACGATCTGATCGCCGACTTTCTGGGGACGAGAAAATTGTTCAAATACTCGACCATCCTTAAAGGGAATAATACCCGTTCCTTCTGCTTCTGGACTGTTCACCATTTCTTGTTGGCGTTTGAGAAAGGCTGCTGGATCTTCCACTTGTTGTGCTAGAAAATTTCGTTGATCTTGGATATTTTCAGAAGCTAAAACTGCTGGAGGAATTTTCCACATTTTGATAAATTGAGTATTGTAAGCGATCGCTTTTTCCGAGCGATCGACAGCAACAATTCCATCCGTAATAGATTCTAATACCGCTTTCTGCAAAGCTAGGGCATTTTCTAAGGCAATTTGCGCTTGTTTTTGGGGCGTAATATCTCGGACAACCCAAATAACCGATCGATCGGAGATGGGAGAAACATTAGCCGAAAACCAATGTTTTTCTCCTCGAATGATCATCTGATACTCGACTCGATGAGTCTGGGAAGTGTCCAGAACTTTAGCAATTTGTTCTAAATGCCAATTGACTAATTCTGGTTCTAGAAAATCTCTGATATTATGATGGAGTAAAAATTGTCTACTGTGACTTAAAAAATCATCACTTCCAGAAATGATTTTTTCATAGTCGCCCTGACGATTAAACACTAAAATTAGTTCAGTCATCGCTTCAAACAAGCCGCGCAATTCTGCCTCAGCCGCCGCCAGAGATGCAGTTCTTTCTTCTACACGCTGTTCTAAATCTTTGTTGCTTTGATCGAGAATAGAAAAGGTTTTAGTAAGCTGCTCGGCCATGCTATGAAAAGAGATCGCCAGTTGTCCTAACTCATCAGAGCGATCGGGCAATTCAGGCGCTTTCCAACTGCCAGCAGCTAGGGCTTGAGCAGAACGATTTAAGGTTAAAATGGGATAGGTCACCCAGCGAGCAGTTAATATGCCACTAATGACGGCTACAATTAAGGCGAAAAGACATAAAATAATTGTATTGTTGGTATTATCATAAATCTGAGACATAAAATCAGATTCTGGAACAACAATTACAATTAACCAATCTAATCCATAGGAATCTTTGAGGGGTGAAATCTGTAAAAAGTAGAGATTATTTTGTAATTCAAATTCTAGCTTTTGAGGTCGGTCTATATTGTAAAAGTCGCCAAATTCTTTTTCCAGGAAAATCGCGGTATTTTGGATGATGAAATCTTCACTTTTATCCGCTTTGATTTGAGTTTTGGAGCGATCGGTGAAAAGGGCTTGATTGGGGTTAGAGGAAGCAACCAATTCTCCATTGCGCTCTATGATAAAAATTTGCCCCGATCGCCCAAGGGTTAATTCTTGTAGAAAATCACTAATACTGCCTAAAGATAAATCAACGCCCAAAACGCCTTGGAAGTTTCCTTGATTATCATAAATGGGTTGACTGGCGGTTAATCCTAAACTTTGGGTTGAAACAAACAGATAAATATCACTCCAGATGGGCTTTTTTGCCTGTTGTGCCGCTTTAAACCAAGGGCGAACTCTGGCATCATAGGTTCTGGTCTCTAAGAGGTCTTGGCGGTTGCCTTCACTATCAACTGAGTATTTATAATAGTTACCGCTCACTAAGTTTTCGGTTACGCGGATAATGGACTGACCATCATCTCCTTTACCGGAAAGAATAATTCCACCTTCAGGAGTGCCAAAATAGATGAAAGTGACAAAATCATTGACTTGACTTTGTAGCCAAAATTGCTTTTCTAGGAGTTGGGGAAAATTGAGATCGAGCAGGTTTAAGCGAATGGATTCGGCATTGGTTTGATTGAGCCGATGGGGTTCTTTGAGATGCGATCGCAAATGACCATCGACGCGATCGCCAATTTCCGTCATTAATCGATCGGCCAAATCTTCTACTGCTCTTTGTCCAGTACGATAAGAGAGATAACCGACTAATCCCACAGTGGCACAGATTTGCACAACAAAAGGAACGACTAAAACTAGGCGTAAGGGGAGGCGCTTTAAGTATTGAGACGTTGCGTGCCAAACCATTTAGAGGATTGGGAAACAGTAGGGGAAGAGGAAGAGAGCCAAAAGGTTTACCAATGGAGCTATCTTGTCCTTAAAGTTAGCACATCCTTCAACTGGATCATCAGAAAGGGCCCTTCAAGGGTAAAATATGGGCGTGGTATTCTCCGACACAAGCTGTGATTGAGCGTTATACTCTGCCCGAAATGGGCGAAATTTGGACGGATGACTTTAAGCTAAAAACTTGGTTGCAAGTTGAAATTGCGGTCTGCGAAGCTCAAGCGGAATTAGGTTATATTCCAACTGAGGCCGTGGAAGAGATCAAAGCAAAAGCTAAGTTTGATCTCAAAAGAGTTCTAGAAATTGAAGCCGAAGTCCGTCATGATGTGATTGCTTTTTTGACCAATGTCAATGAGTATGTAGGGGATGCTGGGCGATATATCCATTTGGGATTAACCAGTTCAGATGTCCTAGATACGGCGTTGGCGCTGCAAATGGTGGCGAGTTTGGATTTGATCCAACATCAGGTTGAAGAACTGGTGCAAGCGATTCGCTATCAAGCGGGCCAACATCGGAATACGGTGATGGTGGGTAGATCCCATGGAATTCATGCGGAACCGATGACGTTTGGCTTTAAGTTGGCGGGATGGTTAGCAGAAGTGCTGCGTCATCGCGATCGCCTTTGTCATCTCCAGTCCCAAATTGCGGTGGGTAAAATTTCGGGTGCGGTGGGAACCTACGCCAATATTGACCCTAAAGTAGAAGAGTTAGCTTGTCAATACTTGGGATTACAACCCGATTGTGCCTCAACTCAAGTGATTTCCCGCGATCGCCATGCCGAATATCTGCAAACCTTCGCCCTGCTTGCGGCTTCCATTGAACGGTTTGCGGTGGAAATTCGCAATCTCCAGCGCACAGATGTTCTAGAAGTGGAAGAATACTTTGCTAAAGGGCAAAAAGGCTCTTCTGCTATGCCCCATAAACGCAACCCCATTCGCTCCGAACGACTAACGGGTTTAGCTCGCATTATCAGAGGTCATGCGATCGCTGCCTTAGAAAATGTGGCCCTGTGGCACGAGCGGGATATTTCCCATAGTTCAGTCGAGCGGGTGATTCTACCAGATGCCTGTATCCTGCTTCACTTCATGCTCCATGAAATCATCAACTTGGTGAAAAACCTGTTGGTCTACCCCGAAAACATGAAGCGCAACATGAACGTTTATGGTGGGGTAATCTTCTCCCAACGGGTTCTCTTAACCTTAGTGGAAAAAGGTTTACAGCGCGAAGAAGCCTATAAAATTGTCCAAGAAAGTGCCCACCAAGCCTGGAACAACCCCGATGGAGATTTTCGCAGGCTGATTAGCCAACATCCCCAGGTTACCCAATCTCTTTCCCCAGAAGAGATTAATGACTGCTTCGATCCCCATCAACATCTGAGACATCTAGATCGGGTATATCAACGATTGAGTATCTGAGCATATTCCTGAAGGGGGGTAACTTCCACCAAGAAGGAATATTCCAACCGGGAATCATGGGAGACCACTTCTAGTCTGTAGTCTCCCGACTCAATCAATTCCCCCGTCCATTCGGGGAGTCCCTCCTCAGTGGTGTGCCAATTTTGGGTCAGCTCCCCATGAGGATCGATGATTCTGGGTATAGTCCCTTCCACATTTTTCAGGGTTAAGGCTTTTCCGGGTGGCACATGAATTAAATAGCGGTGGACTCCCACACCCACCATGCGGTCTTTAACAGGGATTGAAGATCGGCGAGGCCCTAAATTTAATCGTTCTACCTTTTCATTGCAAGCACTATCGACCTCCGACCGCTTAATCCAGCCTTTGGTGGGGTCAATAATTTCAAACCATTGGTCAGTGCCATTTATAATGCCAATCCATCGGCCGCTTTCTAGTTCTCCCACGATCGCCCCATTATTTCTGGGAGTGGCTCGCACATATAAGGGAGACTTTTTTGTAGAGAGTTGGGCCATACTAATCACACAGTATTCCAAATCTCTGACTAGAGTCTCTTGGGAAGCCATTAATTCTACAGAAGTCCAATTTTTATTTAAATGGGGGGGGAGCAACGATCCCTTTTCTAGATCGGTCTTAGGGGCTACCCAATGGGCCGTTTGTTTAGAGATGGCTGGGTTGCTGGGAATGGGATCGGGCGGTTCTGAGCGATCGATGGATACATAAGTCAGATCCGTAGGGGGCGCTCCCCATCGATCTAAAGTTTCTACATTTAAACTAGCCAACAAACCGACTAAACCGACAGCAATAACTTTGGGAGACTTAAAAGAAATATACATATTACATCCTTTGATTTGAGTTGAAACTTATTCCCTAATCGGTCTAAGTCCCAGAGACTATCGCTAAATTTTGTTCCATTGTTGACACCATAACCGATTTTTTCCAGAACTGCCAACCCTATCCCAGCAATGATCCCCGGCTTTTTTAGATCTTTTATCCGTAAGATTTTCGTTATCACTGTTGGTAATAATACGGTTTATTGTGGCCACAAAAAAGGGTTTGAAAATCAAACCCTCACTTCAGCTTATTTTAAGGATTTATGGTCTGGGACTACTCACCACAAGCACTCAGTGAGTTTATTAACCCGCGTTTTCAAGCCATTTTCTCTTATTGCTCTCTAGAAATTTTGTCATAAAGTCGCTTCAGGATCACCACCATTTCCGCACGAGTGACCAGTTGGTTGGGTCGGAAGGTTCCATCTTGGTAACCACTAATCAGGTTTTCTTTTACCGCCCATTCCAGAGCGTCATAATACCATTGACTTCTACCATCGGGATATACATCTCTAAACATACGCTTCTTCTCCGTTGCAAACATATAGCCAGAATAATAAAACACGCCATTCTCTACGAGACGGCCAATATCGCCCACTCTGATACGATAGCTATTAAACCGTTGCACTCCATAATAATTATCGATCATCACCCTGGCGTAACTGGGATTTTGACGGTCTTGGGTCATGCGTACTGCATGGCCGTAGGCGCGATCGCCAAAAGAAGTTTGATCTAAGAACCCATCAGCATTAAAATCTGCATTATATTGGGCACTCCCCCGATAACCGGTGACCACACTATAGCCTTTACCCAGGACTGAGTTCAGTTGTACGCCAGCCATATCCACCCGATAGGAGGCAAGCTGTTCTCCACGGTTATTCCACCATCGGCGCAATAAATCCACTGCCTGATTAATATACCAGCCTTGACTATCAGAAAACCCGTAACCCCGAGCTTCTTGGATCAGTTGCCCAAACTCAGCCAGACTAAATCGATACCCGGTTAAATCCGAAATTGCCCCAGCAGCCGCAAACAGGGTACAGGACATGGGATGGAGTTCGAGTTGATTATATTGAATTTGGCGATCCCAAAAGGTCGAAGGGGCAACGGGCACATCTTCAAGGATACTTCCCAGTCGCCAGTCTGAGGTGCTATAGGCTTCCTTGGCAGCATAATAGCCATAAGGAACCGTTTGCTGTTCAGTCATAATTTGCTACATTTGAGCCAAACCAATTTTAACCTGAGTTTGGCCCAGGGCGATCATACTGGCCATGAGTGAGGGAGGAACTCAGAAAAGAGCGATCGCGCAACTGTTGGAGATACCCAGAGAAGATCCTCTGCGGCGAAATATTCTAGAGTTGGTTGGGATATGGCGGATTAATATAGCCTCTAAAATAGAGTTAGACACAGAAGAGAGGGAGTTACTGATGGAATTATCACCAGCTTATATAAAATGGAGAGAAGATACTATTCTTGAAGGGATTAGACAGGGACTAAACCAGGGGCTTCAACAGGGGCTTCAACAGGGACTAGACCAGGGGCTTCAACAGGGGCTTCAACAAGGGGTTGAACGACAGCGCTTGATGCTTGAAGCTCTGTTAAGGACTCGCTTTGGCGAGTTGGATGAGGCGCTTTTGGGTATCATTGATTCTTTGTTGGTGCTATCTCCGGATCGGTTTATGCCGTTGTGTTTGCAATTATCCCGTGAGGAGTTGTTGGAGCGATTTGGTCGCTCCAGGGATAGGTAGCCCGATCGCCCCCACTCTGTCATAAGTGTAACGGTATACTAAGGTAATCCGTTATAGATCGGTGGCCATGGCGATCGCCACCCCAACTCATGTCTGCTATTTATGATAATTGTGACTTTCCCTTACTGCCCGAACTGAAGCAGGGCTTGCAGCAAGCCTATCGGGCAGATTTTTGTGTGGGTTATTTTAACCTCAGAGGTTGGCGAGAATTAGAAGCAGAAGTAGAGCAATTTACCTCCAGTGCAGGCCAGAATTGTCGCTTATTGGTGGGAATGCAAAAACTGCCCAAAGACCACCTCAAAAGCTCTCGGACTATTGGTAAGGGCGAGCTGAGAATGTCCAATGAGCAGGCCAATCAGCTCGAAAAAGTCATGGCCCAAGAGTTTCGGGAGCAGTTGACCTATGGCGTGCCCACAGCCCAGGATGAAGCCAGTCTGAAGCGATTGCAGAGCCAGTTAGAAGCGGGCAAACTGAAGGTCAAATTATTTCTGCGCCATCTGCTCCATGCCAAACTCTATCTCATTTATCGCGACGATCGCATTACCCCGCGAATTGCTTATGTGGGCAGTAGTAACTTGACCTTTTCGGGTCTCAGTGGTCAGGGGGAACTCAATGTGGAAGTCACGGATCGAGATGATACCGAGAAGCTAGAAAAGTGGTTTAGCGAACGGTGGGAAGATAAGTTTTCCCTAGATATTTCCCAAGATCTGATTGAGGCGATTGATGAAAGTTGGGCCGGTAAACAGCGATCGCCCTTTTATATTTACCTGAAGATGGCCTATCACTTATCCCAGGAAGCGCGGGATGGTTTGAGTCGGTATCAAGCGCCCAAAAATTTCGGCTTATTGGAATTTCAGGAGCAAGCGGTGCGGGTGGCGATGCAGCACCTGGATAAGCGCCATGGGGTGATCATTGGAGATGTGGTGGGTTTGGGCAAAACCCTGGTGGGAACGGCGATCGCCCATGTGTGCGAACAGGAATATGGTACGAGTACGTTGGTGGTTTGTCCCAAGAATCTGGAATTGATGTGGCAAGAGTATATCGATCGCTATGGCTTACGGGGAAAAGTGGTTCCCGTTAGCCAGGTGGAAAAAACCTTACCGACAGTGCCCGCAAGATTTCGGTTGGTGCTGATTGATGAGAGCCATAACCTCCGCAACCGCGAGGGCAAACGGTATCAAGCGATTAAGGAGTATGTGGAGCAAAGTGGCAGCCGGTGTATTCTGCTGACGGCAACACCCTATAACAAGGGCTATTTAGATTTATCGGCTCAGTTGCGTCTATTTTTGCGCCCGGAAGCGGATTTAGGCATTAAGCCAGAAGCTTATATTCGGGAGATTGGGGGAGATGTGCAATTTATACGGCGACATCCGGCTACTCCAGTGCGATCGCTGATGGCTTTTGAACAGAGCCAGCAACCGGAAGATTGGCAACAGTTGATGAATCGCTATATGCTGCGACGAACCAGGGGATTTATTAAAAACACCTATGCTAAACGGGATGAACGGGGGTATTATTTAGAGTTTTCTAATGGCAATCGCTTCTATTTTCCTTTGCGTCGTCCTCGGACGGTAACCTTTAGCACGGATGCAGCTATCGATCCCTATGCCCGGCTGTATAGCGATCGCGTGGTGGATATCATCAATCGCTTGCATCTGCCTCGGTATGGTTTAGGTCATTATGTGATTATGCCTCCGAAGAGTAAGAAAACGACAGGGAAAACATCACCCGGTCAAATGAGTTTGGCCGCGGAATTTGAGCATTTGCAGCCCACGGAAGCAGAACGGAAAATCCTGGTCAATCTTTCCCATGCGGGGCAACGGTTAATGGGGTTTTGCCGCACCAATTTATTTAAGCGTCTCGAAAGTAGTGGCGCGGCTTTTCTTCAGTCGATTGAGCGTCATATTTTACGCAACTCGGTTTATTTGTATGCGATCGCCCAGAATTTGCCTATTCCCACCGGCACTCAGGATGCCGCCTTACTCGATGGAACCAGCGATGAGGATAGTGATAGTTTGCTCAGTCAGGATTGGGAAACTACTGACATGGGAGATACAGAACTTGATGCGAGATACAGTCGGAATGATCCCCCTAAATCCCCCTTAAAAAGGGGGACTTTGACTGCCCCCCTTTTTAAGGGGGGTTGGGGGGATCGAGATGCAGGGGATAGCGGAGTCAACTTCTGTAATAAAGACACTGAGGAACCGGGAGAGGATGCTGCTGGATTCAACACAGCCGAATGGGAAGCACGAGCCGCCAGCATTTACGATCTATACCGCGATCGCTATCTGAACCGCTTTAAGTGGATTCATCCCCGGTTCTTTACCCCCGAACTGGCGGCAGATTTACGCCAAGATGCCCAAGCATTGAGGGAAATTTTGGAGATTGCCGGATGTTGGGATGCTAATGAAGACAGAAAATTGCGATCGCTCATTCAACTCGTCAGCGCCGAACATTCCCAAGAGAAAGTCCTCATCTTCACCCAATTTGCCGATACCGCTCAATATCTCTCTGAAGCTCTAGAAACCCAAAGCATCACTCATATCGGTTTAGTTACCGGCAATTCTCAAACCGATCCGACTACCCTAGCCCACCGATTTAGTCCTAAAAGTAATCAGAAAACCGTCTCGCCAGAGCAAGAATTAAGAATATTAATCGCCACCGATGTTTTGAGTGAAGGGCAAAACTTACAAGATGCCCGAATTGTGGTCAATTATGATTTACCTTGGGCAATTATTCGCTTAATTCAGCGCGTGGGAAGAGTCGATCGCATTGGTCAAGAAGCCGATGAAATTTTATGTTATTCTTTTTTGCCTGCTGAAGGAGTGGAACAGTTAATTAATCTGCGGGGGCGTTTGCGCGATCGCCTCAAAGAAAATCAGGAAGTCGTAGGAACCGATGAAGCCTTTTTTGAAGACGACGAACAGCGAGAAGTCTTGTTAAATCTCTATCACGAAAAAGCCAATATTTTAGATGAAGATGAAGACTCTGGCGAAGTCGATTTAACCTCAGAAGCGCTACAAATTTGGCAAACCGCCATTGATGCCAATCCAGGCTTAAAACGGATTATTCAAGACTTACCTGATGTCGTCCTTTCTACCCGTCACCATCAACCCACAGTCTTAGATCCGGAGGGGGTTTTGCTCTATCTACGGACGGCTGAAGGAACCGATGCCCTAGCTTGGGTGGATGCCCAGGGAAATAGTGTCACCCAGTCCCAAACGCGGATTTTACGCATGGCAAGGTGTTCTATCGATACTCCCGCCCTAGAGCCTCATCCTCAACATTATGACTTAGTTCAAGAAGCTTCGATGCAAATTAGCAAGCAAACCAAAGGAGTGGCGGGGACTCTAGGCAGTTCCAGGGGGGCGAGGGCAAAAACCTACGATCGCCTAATGGCCTATTGCCAATATGTTAAGGAAAGCACACCGATTTTAGCCCAAGGTCAGGAATGGGATCATTTAAATCAGGCGATCGAGATGATCTATAAATATCCTCTCAAACAAGACGCGATCGCCTCTCTAAATCGGGAATTACGAGCAGGAATTGCCGATGAAAATTTAGCCCAAAAAGTCACCCATCTGATGGAGCATAATGCTTTATGTGTCGTCACCGCAGACGGAGAATTTGAAGGCGCGAGGGTGATTTGTTCTATGGGTTTATTTGAGGGAGAATAGGGGGATGGGGGGATGCCCTCTCCCTAAATCCCTCTCCCACAGGAGAGGGACTTTCCCCCTTCTCCTGTGGGAGAAGGGGGTAGGGGGATGAGGGCAATTGTTACATAACTCATTTAGGTTTGCTATATCATAATCTTAAGCCGATATAGGAGGTGAAATATGGTTGCTGCGATCGCAAAACAGAGCGCAATTGAAGAGTATCTAGAACAGGAGAATCAGAACATTGACAAAAGCGAGTTTATTCAAGGAGGGATCGTTAAAATGGCGGGTGCATCAGCGAATCATAATATTCTGACAGGCAAACTTCATGCTCTCTTGCTGTTTGCCTTAGAAGATCGGGGTTATTCTGTATTTATGAGCGATATGCGCCTGTGGTTGCCTGTATTCGAGAGTTATCTTTATCCCGATGTCATGGCGATCGCGGAAGATCCAATTTTTACCGACAGTAAACAGATCGCACTCACCAATCCTTGTTTCATTGCCGAAGTCTTATCCACCTCTACAGAAGGGTTTGATAAAAGCCAGAAATTTACCCTCTATCGCTCCATTCCCCAGCTACAGGAATATCTGTTAATCGATCAATTGGCTTATCGCGTCGAACTCTATCGTAAGGTGGGCGAGCATCAATGGTTGCTCACCGAGTTGATGGGCGAAGAGGCGATCGTAGAATTGCAGTCAGTTAATGTTACAATTAAATTGTCCGATCTGTATAAGCGAGTCCAATTTCAGCAATCCACGGAAAATACACAAGATTAGGAGAGAAACATGGCAACCCAAGATACTGAAAATGTAACAGAAATCGTTGAACTCTTGCGTCAGCTACCAGAACCAGCATTAGATGAAGTAAAAATCTTTTTGAATTCACTACTCGATCGCTATCAACAAACTTCAATAAACGATTGCTCTCAAAACCGAGGTGAGGCAATTATTGCAGCATTAGCAGGTAAAGCAACATCAAGTTTGACCACTGATGAAATTATGAGGATCACCAGAGGTGAGGAATGACATCAGTTTTAGTCGATAGTAATGTTCTCTTAGATGTGTTCTTACGAGATCCTCAATGGTTTGATTGGTCATCACAAATGTTGGCTCAATGTGCTAATGAGTCAGAACTAATTATCAATCCTCTTATTTATGCAGAAATATCAGTCGGGTTTCAAAGTGAAGAAGAACTTGAAACGCTGATGTTCTCGTTATTTTTTCATCGGGAACCATTGCCCTATGAAGCAGCATTTTTGGCAGGAAAGGCATTTTTAAGCTATCGACAAAATGGGGGCATTCGGCGATCGCCTTTGCCAGACTTTTATATTGGGGCCCATGCTCTGACGGCTGGATATCGGCTGTTGAGTCGTGACCGTCAACGGTATCGTACCTATTTTCCCGATCTGGATCTGATTGCACCATAAGGAGAAACCCTCATGAAACTCAATCGTAAACGCACCGAAAACTATCTCAAAACCTTCGATTTTGAATCCTTATTTATCGAAGAACTCGGTTGGGATACTATCAATCATCTCCAGATCCCGCTTGAAGTTCAGGAGCAAATTTTTCCAGTAGAAACCATTGCTCAAAAACGAGGGTTTACCGTTTATCAGTGTGTTAGTGAAACCCTTCCAGAGCGCAAATTACAAAAGCAATTAGATCGACAGTTAACCGAATATTCCCAATCCCATTTACTCATTTTTACCGACCAAGGGCAAACCAAACAGGTTTGGATGTGGGCGAAGCAGGAACCGGGGAAAACGCCAAAACCCACATTTCATACTTATACGGTGGGGAAATCAGCAGAAGCTTTAATTCAGAAGCTAGAAGCCTTAGTCGTTGATATTTCTGAAGAAGATAATTTAACCCTAGTGGATGTGGTGCAAAGGGTGAAATCGGGCTTTAATATTGAACAAGTTACTAAGCAGTTTTTCCAGGATTTTGAAGAGTTACATCAGAATTTTTGTCTAGAGATTGACGGGATAAAAGATGAGGGAGATCGCCGATGGTATGCTTCTGTGCTATTGAACCGGTTGATGTTTGTCTATTTCTTGCAAAGACGCTATTTTCTCGATGGAGGGAACAGCGAATATTTACAGCATAAATTAGCGAATTGCCAGGAAAGCCAGCAAAATTTTTATGAATTTCTCAAGGATTTATTTTTTGAAGGATTTGCTAAACCAGAATTCGATCGCCCGGAAGAGATTAGGCGAAAATTAGGCAAAATTTGCTATCTCAATGGTGGTTTATTCCTCCGTCATACCATTGAGCAGAAGTATCCCCAGATTGAGATTAAAAATCAGGCGTTTGAGCGAGTTTTAGATCTATTTAGTCGCTATTCCTGGCACTTAAACGATCGCCCCGACGCGGAAAAAGAAAGTAACGAAATTAACCCCGATGTCCTCGGCTATATTTTCGAGAAATATATCAACCAAAAGGAGTTTGGAGCCTATTACACCCGGCCGCAAATTACGGAATACTTATGCGATCGCACCATTAATAAGTTAATTTTAGACCGAGTAAACCGTCACGCTAACCAAGAATTTACAGATATAGAGCAGCTTTTAGGCAACCTAAACAACTCCCTCTGTCACCTGCTGTTAGAGGACATTTTACCCCAATTATCCCTACTCGATCCCGCTTGTGGTTCTGGGGCATTTTTAGTGGCAGCAATGAAGACATTAATCCCCATTTATCAGCAGATTATCAAGCGGGTAGCTCAGTCGAGCGATGAGCGGTTAAGTGTCGATCCCCCTAAATCCCCCTTAAAAAGGGGGACTTTCGCTAATGCCCCCTTTTTTAAGGGGGGTTGGGGGGATCAAAACATACCTCATAATAGCGAAAACGGCCATAACTCCCTAGAGTATTATATCAAAAAGCGGATTATTACCGATAATCTCTATGGGGTAGACATCATGGAGGAAGCCACAGAAATCGCTAAGTTGCGCTTATTTTTGGCTCTGGTGGCTTCTGTGGAGCGAGTCGAAGATCTCGAACCTTTGCCTAATGTAGATTTTAACATCATGGCGGGGAATTCTCTGATTGGTTTGATTCGGGTAGATGGGGATGCTTTTAATCGGTTGGGTGCGGATGAGCAGCAAAAAACAGCCATTGAACCCACCCAGCTTAATTTATTGGGCAAAACGTTTATTCAAGGCAATTTATTAAACGCCCTAGCTGCTTCTGAATATGAGAAGATTCTGGCGGAGAAAAACAAGAGTATTGAACTGTACAAAAAACATGCTTTTTTATCGGACGAGCAACGCCATCCGGAGGAGCGATCTAAGGATCAAAGTATTTTGGCGCTCAGAAATCATATTGATGGCATGAATCGGGAGGCTCAGGTTAAGCTGAATCAGCTTTTATTGGATGAATTTAGTCAAAAGTTAGGGATAAAATATGAACAAGCGCAACTGCAAGGGCAACCCAAGAAGCGCGTGTTGAATCTTGGAGATATGGAGGCGCTGGAGCCGTTCCATTGGGGCTATCATTTTGATAAAGTGTTTGCACGGGGTGGGTTTGATGCCATTATTGCTAATCCCCCTTGGGAGATTTTCAAGCCTCAAGCGAAAGAGTTTTTTGCTGGCTATAGCGATTTGGTGACGAAAAACAAGATGGATATCAAAACGTTTGAGAAGGAGCAGGAAAAACTGTTACAAAATCCGGAAGTTGCCGCAGCTTGGTGCGAGTATAAAAGCAGTTTTCCCCATGTGAGTTTGTATTATCGTTCGGCAGAACAATATAAAAATCAAATTTCAATGGTGAATGGACGCAAGCAGGGGACAGATATTAATCTTTATAAGTTGTTCCTAGAGCGCTGTTTTCATTTATTGCGCTCAGGGGGAGAATGTGGAATTGTGATTCCGAGCGGCATTTATACAGATTTGGGTACGAAACAATTGCGAGAATTGTTATTTTCCCAAACTCAGGTAACGGGGTTGTTTTGTTTTGAGAATCGCAAAGAAATTTTTGAAGGGGTTCACCGTAGTTTTAAGTTTGTGGTGTTGAGCTTTGAGAAAGGGGGAAAAACTGAATCCTTCCCAACTCGGTTTATGCGTCATGAGGTGGGGGAGTTATTGGAGTTTCCCGGCTCTGATGATATTTATTTAGATGTGGATCTGATTCGTCGGTTATCCCCGGATTCTCTGTCGGTGATGGAGTTTAAGAGCGAGATGGATGTGCAAATTGCCCAGAAGATGACGCGCTTTCCATTGTTGGGGGAAACTGTTGCAGGTAAATGGAATTTAAAGCTGTGCAATGAATTTCACATGACGAATGATAGCCATTTGTTCAAAACGGAGCCAGGGGAAGGGCGATTACCGCTCTATGAAGGTAAGATGATTCATCAATTTACCCATCAGTTTGATTTGTCAGTATTGAAATATTGGATAGAAGAAAAAGAAGGTAGAGAGTCAATTTTAGGAAAACGAGTCACTGATAATGGTCAAACTATGAATTATCAGGATTATCGTTTGGGTTTTCGTAAGATTGCAAGAAACACTGATATAAGAACTATGATTTCGGCAATAATTCCATCTAATTTTTGCTCGGAAAATTTCCAAGTAGCCTTGAGATTTGACGATCAGCAAAAAACCTTGATTCAATATTCAGAAATGATTTTCTTGTGTGCCTTATGGAATAGTTTTATGGTTGATTTTATGCTACGTCAGCGAGTATCAGCAAATATTAACTTTTTCTATGTGTATCAATTAACTATTCCCCGCCTACAAGAAGGAGATCCTTGGTTCAATCCCATTGTCCAGAGAGCCGCTAAACTCATCTGCACCACCCCCGAATTTGACGACTTAGCCGCAAAAGTGGGCTTAGGTTCCCACCACAACGGCGTTACCGATGAAACTGAACGGGGCAAACTGAGGGCAGAACTTGACGGCATCATTGCCCATTTATACAATCTCACCGCCACCGAATTTGCCCATATTTTAACCACCTTCCCCATCGTCCCCGACGCAGTTAAACAAGCTGCCCTCAATGCCTATCGGGATGTGCCCTCTCCCTAAATCCCTCTCCCACTCCGAGAGGGACTTTCTCTCCTTCTCCTGTGGGAGAAGGGCTTTTCTCCCCTTCTCCTCGTGGGGAGAAGGGGCTGGGGGAAGAGGGCGCAACCCAATCCCTCTCCCTAAATCCCTCTCCCACTCCGAGAGGGACTTTCTCTCCTTCTCCTGTGGGAGAAGGGCTTTTCTCCCCTTCTCCTCGTGGGGAGAAGGGGCTGGGGGAAGAGGGCGCAACCCAATCCCTCTCCCTAAATCAACTGTTTATCAACCCTTGAATCTCAGCCACCGTTAAATCTTCCACATGCTTAAACACCTTCTGCGCTCCCGCACCTTGCAGCCGTTGGGCATAGCTCTGGCTCCATTCGGGAGTCTCTTGCACATGGGGCGGTAAAATCCCAATCGCCACCCATAACCGCTCCGGTTGTTCCATCCTTGCTCGCTCCACCGTCTTCATATCTGCTACCGTATCCCCCACATAAAACACCGGTAGCGTCGGATTGGGATCTAACTGCTCAATCACCTGAAATAACCCCGTCGGATCAGGTTTCCCCGGCGCATCTTCCATTGCCACCAGCGCCAAATTAGACAACCCCAACCGATACTCTAGAGCATACAGGGCTTCCGCTCGCGTTGCCCCACTAAAAAAACCCCATCCCATACCCTGCTCAGTCAAACCTTGCAAATAATCAACCGTCACTAACAGAGGTTCACTGGTAATATAGCCATTAAAATTCTCTGGATCGGTTCCCTGATAGCGAGACTGGAAAAACGCCACCAGCTCATCATAATCGAGTCCCACACTCTCGCGCTCTCGACCTTGGCTACACCAATAGCGATAGACTAGCTCTTGGGAAGCCTCCCAATCATTATTCCAAATCCCCTCACTCTTCAACTCATCCATATCTGCTAAAGTGGGACGATATTGGTTATCCGTAAACTTCTCCACTGTATCGGCGATCGCCCGACGATAGGATTGACCCACATCTCGCAACACCCCATCAATATCAAATACCACCAGCACTTGCCGCTCCATCACTCCACCCTCCTTAAAATCAACCTTCTCTTCCCCTCACTTCAACAGAACGGCTCAAAGTGCGGTAAAATAAATGATCGCATCTGTTGAACGGATCTATGATGTTGGAGGTTTGATTGTCGAAATTTCAATTAAAAGTCCTCTGGTTAGAGGATAACGTTGCCATTGCAGTCGATCAAGTAGTTGGTAAAGGGAATAGTCCTCTCACCCGCTACTTTTTCTGGCCCCGTAATGACGCTTGGGAAGAACTCAAAACCGAACTTGAAGCCAAACACTGGATTGATGACTCAGACCGAGTTGGACTCCTAAACCAAGCGACTGAAGTGATTAACTACTGGCAAGAAGAAGGGAAAAAACGACCCATGACAGAAGCTCAAGGCAAATTTCCTGAAGTGGTCTTCACCGGTAGCAGTTGAAATGCACTGATAATGCGTCATGGGTTATAGGTTATGGGTTATGGGTAATAGGTAATAGGCAATAGGCTATATCCCTATCTCTGTATTTCTCCAGTTTTGCCACCCAACAAAACCCTCCTCAGAACCAGAGGAGGGTTTAGCTTACCAGCACCATCAAACATCGCTTGATGGCCATTTTTAACGCTGAACCATACCACCAGCCGCTTGGAACTTTGCCCTCGCTCGCTTTAAAGCTTGAGTGGCTTTGAATTGTTCTTCGCGGTCATCCGCACGCACTTTTCCTAAGCGCTCTTCCGCTTGTTTATAAGCGCTTTCAGCCTCTTCTCGGTTAATATTTGTACCCACTTCTCCCCCATTCACGAGGATAGTGACTTCATTATTATCCACCTCAGCAAACCCCCCCATGAGGGCAATGGGTAACCAGTCTTTCTGGGATTGGGGACGCACTTGCATCACGCCAATATCGAGAGCAGACAAGAGGGGAGCGTGACCACTGAGAATTCCCAGTTGCCCCGTCGTACTCGGTAAAATCACCTCATCCGCCACACTATCCCAGACGGTTTTATTAGAAGCAATAACACGAACTTTTAAGGTCATGAGTTGATTGAAATTCTAGTATTGAGAACTTAATTTTGAACAATTTGTGAACATTTTGGGCATTACAGCCGTTTTCTTTGCTATGTCGTACATTTCGATCCCCCTAAATCCCCCTTTTAAGGGGGACTTTTAGGATTCCCCCCTTTTAAGGGGGGCAAGGGGGGATCTTTATGTACCTCATCAGAGCGCCAAGGGCTGTAGTTTAGGCTGGATTAACCCTTAGCCGCTAATTTTTCCCCTTTAGCAATCACCTGGCTAATATCGCCCACCATATAGAAAGCCTGCTCAGGCAGATGATCCAACTCTCCAGACAGAATCATCTTGAAGCCTTTGATCGTATCCTCAAGCTTCACATACTGACCTGGAGAACCCGTGAATACCTCAGCCACAAAGAAAGGTTGAGACAAGAACCGCTCAATTTTACGGGCACGAGCTACAGTCAGACGGTCATCTTCAGACAACTCATCCAAGCCCAGAATTGCAATAATATCTTGCAGCTCTTTATACCGTTGCAGGGTAGACTGAACTGCACGAGCCGTCTGATAGTGGTCATCGCCCACAACGCTCGGTTGTAGCATCGTAGACGTAGAATCCAGGGGATCTACTGCCGGATAAATTCCTTTAGAAGCCAAACCACGAGACAATACGGTGGTGGCATCCAAGTGGGCAAATGTAGTAGCCGGAGCGGGGTCAGTCAAGTCATCCGCAGGCACATAAACCGCTTGAATCGAAGTAATCGAACCTTCACGAGTTGAAGTAATCCGCTCTTGCAGTTCTCCCATTTCCGTAGCCAAGGTGGGCTGATATCCTACAGCCGAAGGCATCCGACCGAGCAGTGCCGATACCTCAGAACCCGCTTGTACAAACCGGAAAATATTATCGATAAACAGCAGTACATCTTGCTTACTCACATCGCGGAAATATTCCGCCATCGTTAGAGCAGACAGACCTACGCGCATTCTCGCTCCAGGGGGTTCATTCATCTGACCGTAGACGAGGGCAATCTTAGACTTGGAAAGATCTTTGGTGTCGATTACGCCCGATTCAATCATTTCATTGTAAAGGTCGTTTCCTTCCCGAGTGCGTTCGCCCACGCCCCCGAACACGGAAACCCCACCGTGGTTGATGGCAATGTTGTTGATCAATTCCATCATGATCACCGTTTTGCCAACCCCGGCCCCACCGAACAGGCCAATCTTGCCTCCCCGACGATAGGGGGCTAACAAGTCTAATACTTTAATACCGGTTTCAAAGATAGAAGGTTTGGTTTCTAGTTCAGTGAATTTAGGTGCTTCCCGGTGAATGGGAGAGGTTTCTTCACTGCTAACCGGCCCTTTTTCATCCACTGGCTCACCCAGGACATTGAAGATCCGTCCTAGGGTAACATTTCCTACGGGGACGCTAATGGGCGCACCCAAGTCAACAATCTCCATGCCTCGTGTGAGTCCATCTGTAGCACTCATCGCCACAGCGCGGACTTGGTTTCCACCGAGGAGTTGTTGGACTTCGCAGGTGACAGAATATTCTTGTCCATCTGCGCTTTTTTTGATGACTCGGATTGCATTATAGATTTGGGGCAGTTTACCACTGGGAAATTCTGCATCAATAACCGGGCCAATGATTTGAACAATTTTACCGACGTTGGTTTTCTCTGATGTGGCTACCATATCTTCGCCTAATTGTGATTGCTGCTTAAGAATATGACTGGGGACAGTCGCTGGTAATTCTTAAAGGTTCTAAGTTTAAGAATGTCATCTTTCAGATTATCACGGGATGTTCACCCCACAATAGACTTGTTGGGGAATGAGTCATGAGTAATCCCTGTGTCTCTGCATCCCCCCATTTCCCCATCTCCCCATCCCCCCATCTCCCCATCCCCCCATCCCCCCATTTCCCCATCTCCCTACCCTAGGGTACGGTAACCCGTACTTTTAAGCCTGTTGCAAAGGTTGCTCAACTCGGATTACATTAGCACTCAGGAGTTGAGAGTGCTAACGACTAATACAGCCCCTCAGTTCCTTAAACCCTATTAACTTTTTACAGTCAAATCGGAGAAGATTTTCCTATGGCAGCAGTATCCCTGAGTGTTTCTACAGTTAAACCCCTAGGCGATCGCGTTTTTGTCAAAATTAGCGAAGCTGAAGAAAAAACCGCCGGTGGTATCATTCTGCCTGATAATGCCAAAGAAAAGCCCCAAGTGGGAGAAATTGTCCAAGTTGGCCCAGGCAAACGGAACGATGACGGTTCTCGTCAAGAGCCTGAAGTCAAAATTGGCGACAAGGTTCTCTACTCCAAATATGCTGGAACCGATATCAAACTGGGCAATGAAGACTATGTTCTGTTGTCTGAAAAAGACATTCTTGCTGTAGTAAGCTAACCCGCTAATCCCTCTCTACATAAGACTATCCATCTCTATACACTGAATCAAGGATTGAGAAGACTATGGCAAAGCGCATCATCTATAACGAAAACGCTCGTCGCGCCCTGGAAAAGGGAATGGACATCCTGGCTGAAGCCGTTGCTGTTACCCTGGGGCCCAAAGGCCGCAATGTGGTTCTAGAGAAAAAGTTTGGCGCTCCTCAAATCGTCAATGATGGCGTGACGATCGCCAAAGAAATCGAACTCGAAGACCATGTGGAAAATACGGGAGTTGCCTTGATCCGTCAAGCGGCTTCTAAGACTAATGATGCTGCTGGTGATGGAACCACCACGGCGACTGTATTGGCCCATGCGATGGTGAAAGCCGGTTTACGGAATGTGGCCGCTGGTGCTAACCCCATTTCTCTGAAGCGCGGTATTGATAAGGCTACCGGTTTCTTAGTCGATAAGATTGCGGGTCAGGCCCGTCAAATCGAAGACTCTAAGGCGATCGCCCAAGTTGGCTCTATCTCTGCCGGTAACGACGAAGAAGTAGGCAAAATGATTGCTGAAGCCATGGATAAGGTGGGTAAAGAAGGGGTCATTTCCTTGGAAGAAGGGAAATCTATGACTACCGAACTGGAAATCACTGAAGGGATGCGCTTCGATAAGGGTTATATTTCTCCCTACTTCGCTACCGATACCGAGCGAATGGAAGCCATTCTCGATGAGCCTTACATCCTGCTCACCGATAAGAAAATTACTCTGGTTCAAGACCTCGTACCAGTGCTAGAGCAAGTGGCTCGTGCGGGCAAACCTCTGCTGATCGTTGCTGAAGATATCGAGAAAGAAGCTCTAGCAACCCTCGTCGTTAACCGTCTGCGCGGTGTGCTGAATGTAGCTGCGGTTAAAGCTCCTGGTTTCGGCGATCGCCGTAAAGCCATGCTCGAAGACATCGCCGTACTGACTGGCGGTCAAGTGATCACGGAAGATGCGGGTCTGAAAATTGACAGCGCCAAACTCGACCAACTGGGTAAAGCACGCCGGATCACCCTCACCAAAGACAACACCACCATTGTTGCTGAAGGCAACGAAAAAGAAGTTAAAGCCCGTTGCGAGCAAATCCGCCGTCAAATGGATGAAACCGACTCTTCCTATGACAAGGAAAAACTGCAAGAGCGGTTAGCTAAACTCGCCGGTGGTGTAGCGGTTATCAAAGTGGGTGCAGCCACCGAAACCGAAATGAAAGACCGCAAACTGCGCCTCGAAGATGCCATCAACGCAACCAAAGCGGCTGTTGAAGAAGGGATCGTTCCCGGTGGTGGTACTACCCTGGCTCACCTCGCCCCTGGCTTAGAAGAATGGGCTAACGCTAACCTGAGCAACGAAGAACTCACGGGTGCGTTAATCGTCGGTAAAGCTCTGGTTGCTCCTCTGATGCGGATTGCTGAAAATGCCGGTCAAAATGGTGCAGTCATTGCTGAACGGGTGAAAGAGAAGAACTTCAATGTGGGCTACAATGCTGCGGATAATACCTTTGTGGATATGTTTGAAGCCGGTATTGTTGACCCTGCAAAAGTGACTCGTTCGGCTCTGCAAAATGCTGCTTCGATCGCCGGTATGGTGTTGACCACTGAATGTATCGTGGTTGATAAGCCCGAACCCAAGGATAATGCTCCTGCGGGCGCGGGTATGGGTGGTGATTTCGATTACTAAATCCCCTGTCTCCTGTATTGAATAGCTTCTAATCTTAATCCCCGGTTGCCACGACAACCGGGGATTTTTTATGGGAGTGGACTAAGGTAAGGGGATAGAATAGGGCAACTGCCCAACCTGATTTAAATCTGGGAGAAACGATTGAACAGCCCCCATTCAAAACCCCCTATTCCCTCTAGTGCTTTTGATGTTATTGTGGTGGGTTCCGGAGCGGCGGGACTCTATGCCACTCTCTGCTTACCGGCACAGTATCGGATTTTGCTGGTGACCAAAGATAAACTTCGCACGGGTTCGAGTAAATGGGCCCAAGGGGGGATCGCGGCGGCGATCGCTGAGGATGATTCGCCCGAACTGCATCGGGAAGATACATTACAGGCAGGGGCGGGTTTGTGCGATCGCCAGGCGGTAGAGTTTTTAGTCAATCATGCTCCAGAGGCGATTCACTCTTTACTGGAACTCGGTGTAGCCTTTGACCGCAAAAATAATCAACTAGCCACGACCCTAGAAGCCGCCCATTCTCGCTCTAGGGTTCTCCATTCCCAAGACACCACCGGCCGCGCCATTATTGATATCCTCACCGCGAGAGTCTCGGAACGACCCAATATTCAGGTTTTCTCCCAAGCCTTTGCCCTCAGTTTATGGCAAGATGCACCGGGGGCTGCCATTCAAGGGATTAGTTTGCTGTGGGAAAATCAAATCGTCTGGATTAGGGCTAATACCGTGATTTTAGCCACTGGAGGGGGCGGCCAAATCTTCGCCCAAACGACTAACCCCCCAGTAAGTACGGGGGATGGGGTGGCTCTAGCTTGGCGGGCAGGGGCGGTTTTACGGGATTTAGAGTTTGTTCAGTTCCATCCTACAGCCCTGAGCAAACCGGAAGCGCCCCATTTTTTGATTAGTGAAGCGGTGCGGGGAGAAGGGGCTTATTTGGTGGATAAAGAGGGGCGCAGGTTTGCTTTTGATTATGACCCCAGAGGGGAGTTAGCGCCCCGTGATGTGGTCAGTCGGGCGATTTTTAATCATTTGCAGAAAACAGCCCCCGATCCGGTGAGGGCGACGGTTTATCTAGATTTGCGGGCGATCGCCCCGGAAAAAGTGCGCTATCGTTTTCCCAATATTATCCAAAAGTGTCAGCAATGGGGCATTGATGTATTTGAGGAACCCATACCCGTTGCGCCAGCAGCCCATTATTGGATGGGAGGAGTGGCGGTAGATTTGATGGCGAAAACTTCTGTACCGGGATTATATGCGATCGGAGAAACAGCCAGTACAGGGGTTCATGGAGCCAATCGTTTGGCGAGTAATTCTTTATTAGAATGTATCGTCTTTGCTGCCCAGTTAGAGAAGTTACAGATTGAATCGGTTGCCGATGCTCCCCTTCCCACTCCGAGAACAGAAACCGTAGACTGGGAGTCCGATCGACTCTTTATTACTTCGATTCGCCAACAATTACCGGCTCTGATGTGGCATAGTGCAGGCATTTCTCGCCAACAGTCCATACTAGAGGAAGGGATAGGAACAGTGAGGGCTTGGCTCTCTGAGGTGAGGGAAAGTGCGATCGGTCAATATTTGCAGAATTTATCCCCCAATGACAACCTAAAATTGACCTCTGAACAAACAGAAACTCAATTAAAATTAGCAGCAGAAACCCTAAATTTATTAGATATTGGCTATTGGATTCTCAAAAGTGCCGCCTTTCGCACCGAAAGTCGAGGCGGTCATTATCGCAGCGATTATCCCCAACCTTCATCCGATTGGCAAGTGCATACTCTAATTGAAGGCGATCGACTTTATAATGAACAATGAACAATGAACAATGAACAATTATTTGAATTCTTAATAAGGTAATACGAATATGGTTAACCTTTCTCAACAACAGCAAACTACCCTACCAACAATGTATGATTTACCCAGTGAAGAAGTAGGAGAGTCCGGTTTGCCCGATCTATTCCATCCCCTACAATCTGAATTGTTGCGCTTAACTTTTCAACCGTTCACTTATCCCTCTGAACAGGTACTTGCGGCAATGGATCTCAATATCTATTATGACCCGAATAATACGCGGCGATACAAGCGTCCCGATTGGTTTGGAGTCGTGGGAGTCCCCTACTTTGAGGAAGAACAGGGTTTACGGCTTAGTTATGTGATCTGGCAAGAAGGCGTTAATCCTTTTATTGTTGTAGAACTGCTCTCTGCAAGTACCGAAAAAGAAGACTTGGGAGAAACTGAACCTGAACCCAATAAACCTCCAACCAAATGGCAAGTGTATGAAGAAATTCTGCAAGTGCCCTATTATGTGGTTTACAATCTCGACAATACTGCTTTCCGAGCCTTTCATCACCAAGGGAAGCGCTATCAAGAGTTACAAATAGCGGATAATCGCTTGTGGTTACCACACCTGGGAATAGGTTTAGGATTATGGCAAGGCTCGTATCAAAAGATCGATCGCCTCTGGTTACGATTCTATGATGCTTCAGGTAACTGGATTCCTACGCCCGAAGAACGGGAACGACAACGAGCGGACGAGCAACAACAACAGGCTGAACGGTATCGACGCTTGCTCCTGGAAAATGGCATTAACCCTGATGAGGTTTGAGATGAGTAAGGTTATTCGATTAATGACGATCGGGTTTTCTCAAGGATGGACGATCGCCGTCATACTGATCGCTCTGTTAATTGCAACTCCTATTCTCTGTGTTGTTGCCAGTAGTTTCACTAACACCCAAGAGATCTGGTTCCATCTGATGGAAACAGTCTTACCTCGCTATCTGCTCAATTCCTTTGCCCTTATGGTGGGAGTGGGAACAGGAGTATTATTCATCGGGGTAGGTTGTGCCTGGTTAGTGACGATGTGCGATTTTTGGGGAAAACGTTGGTTTGAGTGGGCGCTGTTACTGCCCTTAGCTGTGCCTGCCTATGTTTTAGCTTACACTTATACGGAATTCCTGGAATATTACGGCCCGGTGCAAACCACACTTCGGGGTTTATTCGGCTGGGAAACGGTGGAAGATTACTGGTTTCCTCCCGTGCGATCGCTCCTTGGCGCTATCATTCTCCTCAGTTTGGTTCTTTATCCCTATGTTTATTTATTAACCAGGGTTGCTTTCCTAGAACAAGCAACCTGTACCCTAGAAGCCAGCCGCTCCCTCGGTTGTAATCCCTGGCAAAGTTTCCGCCAAGTGGCACTACCTCTAGCTCGACCGGCAATTATGGCGGGATTGTCCTTAGCGCTGATGGAAACCTTAAGCGATTTTGGTACGGTGCAATATTTCGGTGTAGATACATTTACTACCGGTATCTATCGCGTCTGGTTTGGCATGGGGGAACATGCAGCCGCGTCCCAGCTCTCCTCCGTCCTATTGATGTTTGTTTTCATGCTCATTATCCTAGAGCGCTGGTCTCGTCAGCAAGCTAAATATTACCAAACGGGCGATCGCTTCCGAGCCATTCAACCCTACCGCTTCAGGGGAATACGAGGAATTTTAGCGGCGATCGCCTGTATGCTTCCGATTGGCTGTGGCTTTTTACTCCCAGCCGGACTGCTGCTGCAAATGGCGATCGCCAACCCCGACACCCTCCAAGGTCGGTTTTGGGAATATGCCCAAAATAGCCTCATTGTCGCCTCTATTACCGCCCTGTTGGGGGTGATTTTAGCAGTGGCGATCGCCTATGGGGTACGCTTAAACCCCACCGTCCCCATGAACAGCGCCGCTCGACTCTCCTCCATGGGATACGCCATCCCCGGCTCCGTGATTGCCGTCGGTATTCTCATCCCCCTGGGAATCTTTGATAACACGGTCGATGCCTGGATGCAAGCCACCTTCGGCATCTCCACCGGTCTGCTCCTCAGTGGCACAATTTTTGCCCTGATCTTCGCCTATCTGGTGCGCTTCTTAGCGGTCGCTTTTGGAACCGTAGAGTCCAGTCTGGGCAAAATTACCCCCAATTTAGACCATGCTTCCCGCAGCCTCGGCTACGGAGTCACCCAGACCCTCTGGAGTATCCATGTCCCCCTGATGCGCGGTAGCCTCTTAACGGCGGCGCTCCTGGTGTTTGTGGATGTGATGAAGGAACTCCCTGCAACCTTAATCATCCGTCCCTTTAACTTTGATACTCTAGCTATCCGCACCTATCAACTCGCTGCCGACGAGCGCCTCGCGGAAGCGGCCGGCCCTGCTTTGGCTCTGGTGCTGGTGGGGATTTTACCGGTGATTTTGCTGAGTCTGAGGATTCGCCGGTTTAGCTCGTAATTTCAACAACGACATCTGTAATAGAAGAATCATACAAGTGTAATCTTATGAAAATCGATTCTGTTGCTCCTCAAATCATCAATCAAGAAGTCGTTATTTCCACCCTTCAAAACCACCTCAACACCTTAAATAACCTCGGTGTAAAATCCCTAGCTTTGTTTGGTTCTGCTGCTCGTAACCAAGCCAGACCCGATAGCGATCTAGATTTTCTGGTAGAATTCCAAGGGCCAGCCACATTCGATGGTTATATGGATTTGAAATTTTTTCTCGAAGATTTATTTCAAAAATCTGTCGATCTCGTCACTCGACGCTCCCTCAAATCCCAAATTAGCGAATCCGTTGATGCAGTTCTCCACAATCTACAAATTATTGGTGAAGCAACTAAAAGTATCCCTGAAGACATCCGAAACCGATACACTTCAATTGATTGGCAGAAAATAATTGGACTCCGTAATATTATTGTTCACACCTATTTTTCAGTCGATTATGAAATTATTTGGGATATTATTCAAACTAAATTAGCTCCCCTAAAATCCAGTATTGAAACCATCTTTAGAACGGGAAAACCTATGATATTAACCCTTGACCTGTCACCAGAGCTAGAGCAGTTTAGTCACTTGCGATCGCAAAATTCTCAGCTATCCCCATGTACAAACCATCGCGATCGCCTCTATTTTACAACTCCTCTGGGTTAATTCCTTGAGATCTAAGCAATTCAGCCAGTCGTTCCGCCCGTTGGCGTTCCTGCTCCAACTCCAATTCAGCCCTTTCCGCTCGCTGGCACTCAGTTTCCGCTCGCTGGCGCTCAGTTTCCGCTCGTTGGCGCTCAGTTTCCGCTCGCTGCTGTTCAATTCTGGCTCGTTCATCTCCGGTTAACAGCAAATTCCCCTCACTATCCCACCATCGCAGCCAAGGCAAGTCTAGATTTCCATATCGTCCTTGCCAAATTCCTAACTCTACACCCATGGGTTGAATTGGATAATGACCTCGTTCATTTTTCACCACTAACTCATAATGATTTTCGATTAAATGATAAACCTCTACACTCTTTTTCTCCACTTCATAGATCCCATAAAACGCCGGACGAATAATTTGTTCGTATACCCAAAATTTACCCGGTTTTTCACCCTTTTTCCGCACTTTCGATAGGGGCGTAGTATCCCGTTCTTCTGTACCATCTCCTGAGACAAATTCGATCGCAATCAAAGGAGGAATAAATTCCTGCCATAACACATAGGAACGCCTCGCTTTATCCTCCAGAGTGGGGGGCACATTAGGAACATAAAACCAGTCTGGACATTCCGCCCCTTTTTCTGGCGGTTCCGTTAGTCTCCAATAAATGCCACAATCTTGACCAATGGCATACTGTCGGTCGGGGTGCAGGCGATCGAGTGTCGATTGAATAGAATCTGTCAGTAAAATACTTTGGGGATGCTCCTGAAAGTTTTTCACGAAAGTACCATCGGAGTCAGGCAGTTGGTTATGGTCAGGAAGACTGAGATTTTTGAGTTCTGATGATTGGGCGATGGTCATGGGTCAGGGTTTCTCATCGCAGGGGATGGAGCATAGTATAGCATGTGAAGATGGTATCAAATCCTTTGAAAATCGATTCTGTTGCTCCTCAAATCATGAATCAAGAAGTCGTTATTTCTACCCTTCAAAAGGATCAATAACATTCAGAGCAGTATCTTTGAGCGATCGCTAACTCATCTTCGATCGGCTAAATTAACCACATTACCAATAACGGCGATCGCCGGTGCAGTAAATCCCGTTGCTTCCACTTTCTCGATCGCCGTCTCCAACGTCGCGATTAGGGTTTCTTGCTCCGGACAGGTTCCCCAACGGATCAGAGCGAGGGGCGTTTGGGGGGATAACTGGGCTTCGAGCAGTTGGGGAATAATCTGGGATAAATTATGAATACCCATGTAAATCACAATCGTTTCTGAACCTTGGGCGATCGCCTGCCAATTCACTTGCGGCCGATATTTCCCCACGGACTCATGACCTGTCACAAAAGTTACTGAAGAACTATAGCCTCGATGGGTTAAGGGAATACCTGCATAGGCTGGGGCCGCAATGCCAGAAGTAATCCCCGGCACAACTTCCACCGGAATTCCCGCAGCCATCAGATCCCCCATTTCTTCCCCACCGCGCCCAAAGATAAAAGGATCGCCCCCCTTCAGACGCACCACAATCGCCTGAGTTTGAGCTTCCTCAATTAAAGTTTGGGTAATCTCATTCTGTTCTAGAGAATGTCTTCCCCGTCGTTTTCCCCCATGGATTTTTTTCGCCTTTGGGTTAATCATCTTCAAAATGGGAGGACTCACCAAGGCATCATAGACCACCACATCAGCCATCTGAAGCAGATCTTTTCCTTTGAGAGTCATTAATCCTGGATCGCCAGGCCCAGCACCGACAAGATAGACTTTACCGACGGGAGAGGAGGAAGAGGTCATAGAGATTGAGATCAGTGATGTAGACTTTAGATTAAAGTGGAAGCTTTTGAAGAGACTGTTAAATCCAGTACCATTTGCACTAAATGGAGATTGTGATTTAGGGGAGGGAGCAGGGTATACTCCAATTGAGGATAAGCCGCTTGTTTAGTAGCTAGGGTTTTGGCGATCGTATCGGTAATATAGCCGGGAAAGAGGAAATAGGGCAATACCCCAATCCGACGATATCCTAAATCCATTAATTGGTCGATTCTCCAATCTAAGGATGGCATGACTAACCAATAAGCATCCAGCATCCCCCATTGATGGGCAAGGGTTTCTACGGGTTGATTGCCACCGGGCCGGCGGCTCCCATGGGCTATGATGATCCAAACTTCTCGATCGCTGCTGTTCATTTCCTCTGCTAATCGGCTGTGCAGTTGGGGATGGCTGCCTAAATAGGGACAGATTTCTATATGCAGATCTTCACCGATTGTGTTTTGTGCTTCCTGGACTTGAGCTGGAATGTCTTCCATCACATGCATTCCCGGCAGTAGAAACAGGGGAATGATTTGCAGATGAGTGATATTTTGACGCAAGAGGCGATCGCCAAAGTGTTGGATTTGTTCGGATAACGTATATTCTCCCAATTCTAGAGTTGCTGTTTCTACTAGATCGGTAAAACTCTGTTGCCGCTCTAAACAGCTACGCACCTTTTGGGCCAAGTCTAGAAGTCCCTGATGAGTGCGAGGGTCTCGGCTACCATGAATGACTAATAATTTACCACTACAATGAATCAAGGTGAGACAGTTAGTTTTGAGATTATGGATAATAGAGTAATCGATCATTGAAGTTTATGCCAATCTTCCATACTCCCTAAACGAGTTGGATGGTTTACGATCATGGCTAGTTGCAGTTAGGCAATTTATGCAGATGAGCAACATCATCCTACCGCTCGGCGATCGCCAATATGCAGGCGAACAATTGGCGATCGCCCTTAAACCCGAAATTGAACAGTGGCAAGGGAATCTTACTCAGTCAGGGAGGGTAATTGTTTATGCTCTTCCTAGGGGAGGACTACCGGTAGCCCAACCGATTGCTCAGGCTCTTCGCTGTCCCTTAGATGTCATTGTTGCTAAAAAAATCACTAGCGCCCAAAACCAAGAATTGGCCCTAGGTGCAGTCACTGCCTGTGGCCAGGTGGTTTGGTCTGCCCTCTCCCAGGAACAATTTTCACAGAGCAAATGGCAAAGTCGTCAAGCGGTTGCCCAGCAACGGGCCCAAGAACAGTTAGCCACCTTAGCCCCCTACTGCCCTAGAGTTGAGCCACAAGGGGCGATCGCCCTTTTAGTCGATGATGGGATTGCCACCGGTATGACCATGGCAGTCGCCATTTTAGCCGCTCGTGCCCGTTGTCCTGCCCAAGTTTGGGTGGCCACCCCCGTTGCCCCCGTTGGCTTAGAGCAACAGTTAGGGGCTTTGTGCGATCGCATGATTATTTTAGCCACCCCTGACCCCTTTTTAAGTGTGAGTCGGTTTTATACCCAATTTGAACAAGTCGAAATGTCCGAGGCAGTGGACTGTTTGAGCCGCCAATCTCAATGGCTATAAGGTAAGATATTAATTATTGTCAGTTTATGGCTATCATTGGTATTCTAATTAAATAGTGTAGGGGCATTTCATTGAACATGAAACACCCCTACCACCGGCATTTTTGATCGATTAAGCTTTAGCTAAATTTTCAGCCACAAAATCCCAATTCACCAGACTATCTAAGAAAGTCGTCATGTAATCAGGACGACGGTTTTGAAAGTCCAGATAATAAGCATGTTCCCAAACATCCATGGTTAACAGAGGAATTTGTCCTTGAGTCATGGGATTTTCAGCATTCGGAGTTTTGGTCACTTTCAAAGTACCATTGTCGAGTACCAGCCAAGCCCAACCGCTACCAAATTGGGTTCCACCAGCCGTTTTAAACTCTTCCTTAAACTTGTCAAAACTGCCAAAATCTGCATTAATCTTATCAGCCAAAGCACCAGTCGGCGCACCACCACCACCGGGTTTCATACAATTCCAGTAGAAGGAATGATTCCAAGCTTGAGCTGCATTATTGAAAATACCAGCTTTCGATGGATCGCCAGCCGTCGCTTTAATCGCCTCTTCAATGGATTTGCTTGCATATTCTGTACCGGCGGTCAACTCATTATACTTGTTGACATAAGCCGCATGGTGCTTTCCATAATGAAATTCCAGCGTATTGGCTGAGATATGGGGCGCTAGAGCATCCTTTGCATAAGGTAATGCGGGTTGTTCGTATCCCATGGTGTCTTTTTTCTCCAAGTAGGTATTCTCAATGGTTGAGTTGGGGTTTCACTTTAGAGCCATATTCAGTGTAAGTCTCTAAATCCATGAGCAATAGGTAGTGAGATCTACTTATTGCAGAGGGAAACCCTTACAGACATAAATCTTTACATCTTTTTCTAAGTCTAACGCAAAACGGTAATCGAGTACAGGGGTATGGGCAGATGGGGAATGAGATGAGTCCTTACTCATTACTGATCACGCATTACTTAATATTTGGTGTAAATCCTTAAAGTATTCTCCTTAGACAAACTTTAGAGGGAAGGCTATTGATCGGCTTATTTTTCTAGGAATATAGAGGGATCTCTTTATCTAAGTCGTCTGCGTAATCTTCCCTTTTTGGTAGGAATTATGTGTTAACTTATAACAGTAAGCATAGGGTTGCAATTTTTTATGCGTAACAAAATTCTTGCTATTCTCCTTGCCTTCTTTTTTGGCTGGTTCGGTGTCCACAAGTTTTACCTCGGCCAAACTTTTCTTGCAGTTCTCTACCTTGTCTTCTGCTGGACTTTTATTCCAGCTTTCCTCTCTATTTTTGACTTTATAGGTCTTCTGTTAACCTCCGATGAAGATTTCGATCGCCGCTTCAACGGTAGCAAACCGGGACTGCCCAGCCGCAAGCTTCAACAACGCATCCTCAAAATTTGCAAAGAATACCGAGGTGCAACCCTCAGCGATTGTGTCATGGAAACTGGAGCCGACATAGAAGAAGTTAGAGAAATCCTCAATCGCTTGGCCAAGCACGGACTGGTTAATGTTGAAAACCGTAACCATGACGGAGCTGTGATCTACAAAAACATATAGTGCTGATGTGCCGGTAATGGGTAAAACGGTTTTCCCATGACCCATTACCGCACCAAGCGCTGTCATCTACTTTTTCGGCAATCTCAACAGTTTTTCGCCAATGTCTTCATGGAGCAGCACATAGAAACAAGGAATCATAAATAAAGTTAACAGAGTTGCCAAAGATAAACCCGAAAAGACCACTACACCCAAAGGTTGCAAAAATTCTCCCCCTTCTCCTGAACCGACAGCCAAGGGAAATAAGCCTAAAACGGTGGTAATAGTGGTCATTAAAATGGGGCGCAATCGTTGGGGGGCTGCTCTTAAAATAGCGCTGCGATAATCTAGCCCGGATTCAGTGCGGATTTGATTCGCCAATTCCACCATAAGAATAGCATTATTAACGACAATGCCCACCAATAAAACACCACCGACTAACACCGTGGCCCCGATCGCCGTTTCCGTAAGATACAATCCTAAAATGCCCCCCGCCAGAGCCAGAGGAACCGTAAGCATAATCACTAAAGGATCGATTAAAGAATTATACTGAACTGCCATCACCACAAACACCAGGAATGCGGCTAAACCCCCTAAAACGGCGATCGCCTCTTGCAGTTGTTGATTCGACTCAGCCGCCACCGAAGGCAAAACCCGCGCCCCTGGGGGTAACTCCAGGTTCTCTAAGGCCGCTTCCACTTGCGCGAGAGCCTCACTTAAACTCGCCCCCTGATTCAAACTCCCTGTAATTAAAAAAATCGATCGCCCATTAATGCGCTGAATCTCTGCTGGCGCGGTTCCCTTCTCCAAACGAGCTATATCTTGTAGACGAATGGGGCGGGGGTTGGTGAGTGTAGTCGAACCACTGTTTTGTGAAAATAAAGGCATTTGTCGCAGCTCATCCACACTCTGGAGAGCCTGTCGATCCAACTGTACCCGGATATCCACCAACCGATTCCCCCGTTGCAGCTTCGTGGGAATCGTTCCCGATATGGCCGTTTCTAATGTTTCCCCTAACTCTTGTGCCGTCACCCCAAAATCCGCCATTCTTTCCCAATCAGGACGGATTTGCACCTCCAGTTGGGAAGGGTCAGCATCCGGTCGAAATAGGGCTAGGGTTACCTTTTCATCCAAAGCTTTCAGGACTTGGCGACCCGCTTGATTGAGGATTTCTGGATCTTCAATACCATCGGGGCCAAGGGCCGCAGAAATGGCTAAGTCAATATCGCCCTGAACAGGGGAATTATTTAAGATTAAACCGCGCACCGCGTCGGGAAATAAGCGCAGACGAATATTCACCAAATTGAGATCGTCGAGTTGACGTTGCACATTGGCGATAAACGCCTCGATATTGCTCCCCGGTTTCAGAGTAATATTACTACTCGATCGCAGCAAATTTTCAATGGTGAGGTTGGCGAACAAAAATCCACCCGTGGTGGTAAAGGCATATTCAGTTTCCGGTTGATCGATCAAAATTTGATCCACCGCTTTCATCACTTTCTGGTTGGTTTCTAGGTTCGTTCCCGGCGGAAACTGGGCAAATAATTGGGCTTGACCGGTGTTAATTTGGGGGAGCAGTTCCTGGGGAATTTCTGAAGCGAGGCGAATACTACCATAACCGAGAATCAGCACCGCCAAGGCGATCGCCACAATTCGCAGCCGAATCACCCCTCTTAAAATCCTTCCATAGCCCCCTGTAATCAGCAGGAACTGCTGGTTAAACCAACGTAAGGGCCCCACCCTATCTAACCCGCTAGAGTGCCGCACGCGCAATAATCGGGAGGTGAGCATGGGAACGACAGTTAAGGCCACAATCAGGGATGCAGCCACGGAAAAGCTGATGGTGAGGATGAGTTCATTGAAGAGCAGGGAGAAGAAGCCACCAATTAGCACAAAGGGTAAGACGGCAACTAGGTTAGTGGAAGTAGAGGCTAAGAGGGCAGATTCGAGTTGACTGGCGGCTTTTTGCGCTTCTAGATAGGGGGAAATGGGGGGATCTATGTCCCCTTCGACTCCGCTCAAGGGACGCTCTGAGTGCAGTCGAGTGCTGGTCTCTGAGCGGAGTCGAAGAGCCTGATGTTGGGTCACCATATTTTCCAGCATCACAATCGAGTTATCGACCACAATTCCCACCCCTAAAGCCAGTCCTCCCAAACTAAAGACATTGAGGGAGAGACCAAAGGCGAACATGAGGATCATGGCTGTGAGGGTTGCCAGGGGAATAGCGAGGACGACGATTAGGGTTTGCCGCAGGGAACCGAGGAAGAGCAAAACGGCGATCGCCGCTAGACCCGATCCGGTTAATCCGGAGATCGCCACATTGCGAATCGATTGGCGAATAAACCGGGATTCATCTAAGGTCGGCGTAAGAATCATATCATCGGGAATAATGCCCCCAGAGCGCATCTCCTCAATCCTGGCTTTAACCGCATCAACCACTTGTATTGTGTTGGCTTCCGGCTGTTTTTGAATGCTCACTTTAACGGCTGGCATACCATTGAGGGAGACTAAGACCTGCTGCCGTTCTGTGCCATCAATCACTTGGGCAAAGTCCCGTAAATAGACTTGGCGAGAGGAAAGGGAACCCTCTAAGTCAAAGGAGAGATCGAGGATATCTTCGGCATTTTCAAAGCGACCGATGGTACGGGTGAGGCTTTCCGTGGGGATGTTTCTGAGTCGTCCTCCAGAGCTGTCTAAGTTGCGATCGCGTAAATTATCCAACACATCGTTAATCGTTATGCCTAAACTGGTCATCCGTTTCAAGTCCAGATTCACCTGCACTTCCTCTTGCAGTCCTCCCGACACATCCACAGAAGCGACACCAGGGACTACCGTCAGCTCCCGCGCCAACTCCTGATCGCCAAACACCCGTAAATCCACCCCTTGCAATCGCGGTGAAGTGAGGGCAAATTCATACACTGGTAGTTGAGATGGGTCAAACTTAAAGATGCGCGGTGGTTCCAGATCGTCCGGCAGTTGGTTAATCGTGCGGTTTAAGGTGGCTGTGGCATCATTGAGCGCTTGGTCAATATCGCTACCGGGTTCAAAATAGAGATTGAGGGAAACTCGACCTTCGCGGGTTTCTGAAAATACTTGTACTACGCCTTCAGTGGCAGAAAGTCCCTCTTCTAGAGGGCGAGTTACTTCGTCTATGGCCACTTGCGGAGCTAGTCCCGGAGTATCAACGCGCACCCCAATCCGGGGATAGGTGATGGCGGGGAGAAGGTCAACCGGAAGCTGGCTGAGGGCGAAGAACCCAACAACCATAACAGCTATGGTTAACATTAGGGTTCCAATATGCCGACGAATGGCGATCGCACTTAAGCTTAAGGGAGTTTGACTCATAACAAGGCGGGTAATGGAGTAATGAGTTTCTTGATTGTATCGGGTTTGCCTATAATGGGAGAATCGTCAGGGATTAAGAGGCGATCGCAGTTGCCCGGTTATAGATGATAAAAAAGTATACGCATTTAGCTGAGAGCGTTACACCACTATGACATCATCATGGCGAGTACGGATACAAGATATTCTAGATGCGATCGCCATCGTTGTAGGCTCTGTTCTAGGTGTTAGAAAGATGAATGGGTTGAAGTTAGGGATGCGGAAATTATCCAGTTTCTGGAGTCTAGATGGCTTGGTAAAATCGCAAGTCTTGCAGACTCTATTCTGGTTACCGGTGGTGACTCTCTCGCTGAAATGGTGGGGGTTTAAGTCTACTCGAGCTTTTTTATCCCAATTGTTCCCGTTACGAGAAAATGTGGAAACTGAGGAAAATTTACCCTATCGCGTGCTACAAGTGAATCAAGCTGTACGACTCGCGGCTAAGTATTGCCAGCCTTGGGCAAAATGTTTACAGCAGTCCCTTGTTCTCTGGAGTTTGTTACGTCACCAGGGAATTGAGAGCCAACTCCGCATTGGAGTACAGCAGAAGCAGGGAGAATTTGCCGCCCATGCTTGGGTAGAATGGCAAGATTGGGCAATCAATGATACTCAAGATGTGCGCGATCGCTATGGAGTATTCGAGCAGTTAATAAAAACCCCTCTTTCTGCTTCAGAATAGCCATTAGCCAGTAGTTTTGAGTTGATCCTTGGCTTTTTGCCAAAGTTGATCGAGTTCTTCTAAGGTATATTCCGATAGGGGGCGATCGCTCATTCGATCGACAATTTTTAAGCGGTTCAGGAACTTGCGATGGGTATCATGCAAAGCTTCCGACGGATCTAACTTGAGCCAGCGAGCCACATTAATCAGGGTAAATAAAACATCTCCGAGTTCCCCTTGTTGAGCGGCTTTATCTTCATATTCGACAGCCTGTTTAAACTCTGCCAACTCTTCCTCAAATTTGCCCCATACCCCTTCCATATCATCCCATTCAAAGCCAGCCTCCGCCGCTTTTTCAGAGATTTTCATGCCAGCCGTGAGGGGGGGCAAAGTAGCCGCGTATCGCTCCAATTTACTCAAAAGGTTGGGCGCTTCACCTTTTTCTGCTGCTTTGATCTCTTCCCAGTTTTGTTTGACTTCTTCTACGCTTTCCACATTCACATCGGCAAAGACATGGGGATGGCGACGGATCAGTTTCTCACTAATACCATCAGCAACTTCTTTGAGGCTAAAATCTCCATTTTCTTGGGCAATTTGGGCTTGCAAAACCACTTGCATAAGTAAATCCCCCAATTCTTCGGCGATCGCCTTTTGATCCCCTCCACGAATAGCATCTACCGTTTCATAGGCTTCTTCAATGATATGGGGAATCAGGGATGGGGGCGTTTGTGCCAAGTCCCAAGGACAACCCCCAGAGGGCGATCTCAACTGGGCAATCACTTCAATCAGCCGTTGCATGGCTTCTAAGCTAGAGGCGATCGAGGGTTCAGAATGACTCATATTTAGGGAATAGGAATAGGGAATAGGGAATAGCCACTCCTAACTACCATAAACGATAAACGGGGTAAGTCTTTTATTCAGATAGGGACTCTAATTAAAAATCCAGAGAGCAAGATGCTCCCACTCCAGTAATATCAAACAATTGGAGGAGTGCAGGCAAGAAGTCTGCTTTTCTTTTCCCATTAACCGGATTTGATATGACTTACTTACTCCTCTTTCTTCTCGTGGGTTTGCCAGCAGTCCCACGACGACGAGGGGCAGGTTTACGGGGGGAGTGTTTTTGCCATAGGGCTGACCAGCCATATTTTTGATACCGTTTGTAAGTAGAACCGATATGATCCCCTAAGATATGGCTAATGGAACCTAATTCTAGCCCCACAAATAGGGCTAATCCAGACCAGCGATGCTCTTTGAGCGTAGTCCCAAGCCATTGCCCCAACTCAGTCCAACCCCAAGCTACCACAGAAAATTGAATGGCGATCGCTGCTACGATCGATCCTAACACCGCGATCCATAAGAGCAAATAGATCGCCCGAACAACTGTACCAATAATCAAGCCATGGGAGAGAAACGAGCGATGATGCAAGCTCTTTTGATAGGGTATCCACAGCCAGCGAAACCATCCCCAACGCTGAAAGGGACGAGATCGCAAATCTAGATCCGGACTGAGCATCAAACCCCCAAACAGAAATCCCCCCGCGATCAACAGGGTTAACTCACTGCTGCGAGTAATCCCTAAAGCCCCTCCAGTGACTAGGGGGAGTGTCCAAAGGGTAATGCGATCGTGGGTAGCGCCAGAGGGCATAAAAATTAATTGAAAAAAAAGCTTGCGTTATCTCATTCAGTTTGCTACAATGATATCTTGTGAGTCAAATGGGGGCGGTTAGCTCAGTTGGTAGAGCGCCTGCCTTACAAGCAGGATGTCACTGGTTCGAGTCCAGTACCGCCCATTCAATAGAGTTCAAGAGCTATAAGGCATCTCGCCAATAGCATCCGATCAGATGCCTTGCGCTCGTACAGATTTCACACAAACACGATAGCACCCCTGAAAATGAGGGTCAAGGAATAGGTTGGGGCCATCAGAGTAGCCCTTGAGTGTCCCTTCCCAATCTGTGGTGGGGTTTCATTTATTCAACCCTTATCCACCACGGTGCTAGACCCCGCTTGACTGGCAAAATGGATTAAATCTATTAAATCTTGAAACCCTTAGAGGTCAAGAGAAACGGAGAGAGAGGGATTCGAACCCTCGTTAGCGTTACCACTAAACAGCATTTCCAGTGCTGCGCCTTCAACCACTCGGCCATCTCTCCAGATGAAACTGATGGGAAGTAGGTTAATTACCTACCGATTTACTAACCTATCATAAGTTAGCTTATTCAGTCAAGTAGGGGCGAAAAATTTTTCACCCCTACTGGTGTACAAAGTTTTGAGCTATGACAGAGCAAAGCTGTTGATTAAGCTCAAGCCGGATAAATCCGCAGGCGGCGATTCGGTTCTTCACCGAAACTATCAGATTTGAGCCGATAATGCTCCACTAACTCATGCTGCATCTTGCGGACTTTTCCAGAGCGAGGTAGCAATTCAACGGGTTGTCCCTTGGGAATCACGATTTGCTCTACAGCCAAACGAGCCTCTTCAAGAGCTTCTAACTCATCTTCTGCACCGCTACGAGCAAATAAATTGAGATCCACCGCCTCATTCACATGGGAAGTATCAAGATCCAGCAGTCGTTGCAGGGTACGAATCATTTGGGGAACCGTGTTGGACTTGAGCGCATGTACCGGAAGATGGCGAGATCTGGCCATTTGCTTGAGTTTACCTTGGGTTTTCAGATGCGATCGCAGCGCCAACACTGCATCCGCACCATCAATATCCTTGGTGAGCAAAACGGGCAAATTTAGCGTGCGAATGACCTGCTCCAATTGATGGCGACTAATACCATAGGGATAGATATGCAAAGGCCAATCCTCTCCATTTGGCCCTGTCGGTCGTTCTGCTCCTCCAGCATGACTTAAGGAATCTTCCAACATTTGGTGAAAAGACTCTTGCTCTGGAATAACAGCCTGGGGAAAGGGAGCATACTTAGTGTCATTAGAAACCGGAAACATATGACCCTGACTGCGCCAACCCTTAACTCCCTGGGCCTTTGACCAACCCTGACCTTCTCCTGCTCCACTATTAGATAAAGGGATGGGAATAAGGGGATTAGACTTGCCATTATGCCCAGAGCGGCGACCCATGGGCCGTTGAATGGCTAACCCATTCTCAGTAGTTTCATGGGTAATCACAACCTCACCTTGCTCATTGACGGTACGCACTTGGGGAGTAGGTTGTCGCCCCCGCAAGAGTCCATCGATCATCTCATCCACCTGTTCATGGACAATCCACCGTTGACGCTCTTGCATTTCAATAGCAATCTCGAAAGTAGGCGGAGATTTACGCTCTAAAACGGTTTTTTGTGACCCCCGTCGCCGAGCTTCATCATCCCCTAGGGTAACCGCCTGAATGCCCCCGACTAAATCGGAAAGGGTGGGATTTTTAATCAAGTTTTCCAGTTGATTCCCGTGAGCGGTTCCCACTAACATCACGCCTCGTTCGGCAATCGTGCGAGCAGCTAAGGCCTCCAGTTCTGTCCCAATTTCATCAATCACAATCACTTCGGGCATATGGTTTTCCACAGCTTCAATCATCACTTGATGCTGAAGTTCGGGACGAGCGACTTGCATCCGCCGAGCGCGACCAATGGCAGGATGGGGGATATCACCATCCCCAGCAATTTCATTAGAAGTATCGATGATCACGACGCGCTTATGGAGTTCATCGGCCAATACCCTAGCAATTTCTCGCAAAGCGGTGGTTTTACCGACACCAGGACGACCGAGCATCAAAATCGATTGTCCGCGCTCGACTAAATCGCGAATCATGCCAATGGTTCCAAATACAGCTCGCCCTACCCGCAGGGTCAAGCCAATAATCTCTCCGGTACGGTTGCGAATGGCACTGATTCGATGTAAGGTTTGTTCGATTCCGGCCCGGTTGTCGCCACCAAAGTGACCCACTCGGTCTAAACAGCATTGAATATCTTCACGGGTTACAGGGGTATCGGTAATATATTCAGCCACTTGTTTGGGAAATCGAGCTTCTGGGAGACGACCCAAATCTAGGACAATTTCAATCAGTTGACCACAGTTTTCATGGCTTTCTAAAGGTTGGCGAATCGTTTCCGGTAAAATGTCGAGTAATTGTTTTAAGTCGTCGGCCATATCCTTCGAGGGTTGTTTAGAAATTTGAGCGTTTGATAATTCAGGGATCTGAGGCAGTTCAAAAGCGTTCATAATATGGAATTTGATAGGGGAATAGGATTGGCTTAGGGGGGCAGGGGTTTGAGTTGGGAGACGAGGGTATGGGCTAACTGGACTCCTGCCCAGAGAAGGTTAGGATGGTCTTCTAGATGGAGATAGGCCAATCCCTGGAAAATTTGATCCGTTGGCGTTTCGGATGGTTCCAAGGGTTCCAATATGGGAGAAAGGAGGACGCGAGCATAGCTACCATAGGCAACACCTATAATGGGGGATTTTGGATCGTTCCCTGGGTATGAGTTCGATCCAAGCTTTTGGGTCTCTTTTGTTCCCAAGAGTCCTAAGCTTCTGAGCTTGGGAACGGTATAGTCATTGGTTCCACCCGCCAGTTGTAAGGCTCCTGGAAAGCCTGACTCAATAACTTTTTGGGCAAGTTTGATGGTGCGATGGGTGCTTCCGGAGCTAATGTCACCACTCATGGGGCGACCATCGAGTTGCCAAATTACAGGACAGGACAGGGGTTGAACCAGTTCATGGAGAGACCATAGATAGTCGATGAGGCGATCGCCGTCTGGACAGCTAATGGCGATTAACCGCAGGGATGCTGCGTGGGGTTTAATAGCTTGCCAAAGACGTTTGAAGTCTGTATAATGGGAGGTCTGGGTATGAATTTCTAGCGCATCAATGCCTTGTTCAATGAGTTCAGGCACAAGGGTTTGAGGCGTGGAAATATAGGAGCGAGTCACAATCCGGTTGTAAGGACAAATGGGTACACACCGGCCACAACCATAGCAACGTTGGTCAATTACGCCGATTTCAGGATGAATGGCGAGTTGAATGGCCTGTGCAGGACAAACGGCTTCACAGGGACGAGGGCAGTCTGAAGGGCAAGAGGATGGGTCAAATTCAGCTTTGCGGAAATGGGGATCTTCTCCATCGTTAAGGCTGGCCATGATTAGGGGATCGTGGTCTTTTCCCGGTTGACCGAGTTGGCGTTGCCAGGTTTCGGTTTTGAGGCTACGAGCAACAGAAACAGCCTCTTGAGCCACGGCAATAACAGCAGGATCGGCTGCCACATCGATACAGTCGGCTCCGGCTAGGGTGTAAGCCAACGTCAGATTACGGATGGCAGGGATATGTTGGTAGCTGGCCCCGCAGATAAGCTTGAACCAGTGATGATCCCTGATTGAGTTTAGGGCAGGGTACAGTTGAGTCACCCTTTTAAGATAAGGCCTTGTGGCCAAAATGGGGAGGTTTACTCTCACAATAGAATCCAGTCTAGATCTCAATCGGTTGAAATTGAGATCTAGAGTTAATGTGCGATCATTTGTAGTATAACAGAAACACAATATAATACAAGTAAGGGGCAATTGCAGATCCCCCATCTGCCTACCGGGATGTATTTTCCAGAGCTTGTAAATAATCTAGGGCAGCTTCTAGGCGATCGCCATATCCTTGAGCAAAGCTGTCAAACCAGAACCCCTCATCTGAATAGGGATCGAGCCGTGCCAACCACTCTCTAGCACGGGGTTTGAGGGCTTCCCTCTGCTGGAGGCGAATTTTTTCCTCTCGTTCTGCGGCTTCTCGTTTTTGGCGTTCAATGGCACGATGTTGGATGTAGCGATCGCGCATATTATCTAAGAGATCGTCAGTCTGAGCAGCCGAAGCTTTTGCCGCTTCCCGTTGCGATCGCATTTGCATCGCCCTTAACCGTACCTGCTCTAAATCCGGTTCCGCATCACTCGACTGAGCAGAACTCCCTGGTTTTCGGGACTTGTAGCGTTGACGAATAGATTCTAAGTCTAAATCTGAATCTTGAGACTTAGCCACTGGAACATCCTTCTGTTTCTGATGGCGTTGACGAATAGCTTCTAAGTCCAACTCTGAATTTTGGGACTCAACCTTGGGGGGATCTTTTGGCTGTTCATAACGTTGCCGAATCTGTTCTAAATCGGATTCTGATTTCTGGGCATTCCCACCAGCCCTAAGTTCAGACTTCAGATCTGCCAGCAAATCATCCATAAATTCATCCTCTTGACTCTGCTGAGGGGAAAAATCGGCAGGGGGAGGTTGGCAATCTCCAGACTGTTTCTGCTGATGTTGAGCTTTCAACTCATTCAAGAAATCATCAATAGAACTCATGCTGTGCCTAACCTCCCCAATGCTCTAGGAATTTAAATGATTCCCGATCGCCCTAATCATAGATAGCATTCATCAACACATCCGTCAGCGTCATTGACTCCATTTCCTCCATGATCACAGTATCCACGATGTCGAATTTTGCACCGACTTCACCCATCCGGTCATCTAAAGCCTTGAGAAACTCTGTGACTTTGGGATCTTTACCCACTTGGATAAATGAAATCGCCAACTCTTCATCGCGATCGATTTTAGTCGATGCATCTCGAATTAAGGCGATCGCTCCTTTCTTTTCTTCTTCCCCATCAATACCATCCGTAATCACCAAAAACGTTTCCCCGTTTTCTTTCGCTTGACCGGCACTTTTGCGCTCAAAATAATTATTCAGAGCATGTTCAAGCACTTGATCGAACTTAGTGATTCCAGAAGGCGTATTTTCTTGGAAGATTTGCTCTACCTTACTAGCTGTGACATTATCATAGCGGCGGAAGTTAGCAGCAAACAAATATACCGTAATCCCATCTGGATCGAGTTTTTCACAGAATTGGGCTACCTTAAATGTAGATTCTTGGGCCGCTTGCCACCGACTTTTACCTTCAGGCTGATCTTGCAGCGACATACTATTACTTTTGTCGATAATCAGAGTATAGTCGCGGTTTCTGAGAATCTCTTCTGCCATCGATGCGATCTCCTTGATATAGGGTTATGAGTGGATGTTGTTAGGAACCAAAAAGGGCTTGTTTCAGGGAGAGCCAACGAACATCGCGATCGCCTCCTAATTCTACAATCACTTTCACCCTAGGCTCTAAACTGGGTAAGCTTGCTAGATAACCGAGTTCTTCTGACGATAGAATATGACCTTCGATAATCCACAACAGTAACCCTTTTGACTTGGGAGGCAGTTGAGCGAGTTGGGTTTGAATAATCGGTGGAATAAAATAGACATCACCCACAGCCGCTTTTTTACCACTGCTCTTTTTACCCAGATGGGCAGGGCGTACCCCATGCACTCCCATTAAATAAGCGGATAAATCGCCGAAGCCCCGTGCATCTAAGGAAAGGGCTGTATACCCGGCTGCTCGTACACGGCGGATATAGCGGCCTTCCTCTCCCCCTTCTAGGGGTACATACATGCCTAGTGCGCCTTCGCTCTCTAAGTCTCGAATGAGCTTCTTACCCGTGATAATTAGTGCCATACTCTCACCTGACCTGATTTAATCCTGGTTTATTTTAACGTGAGTTCGCCATTTTTCCTGTATTGCTCCTCCTGGGGGGCGATCGCCCCCCGCCCCAAAAAAATATCTCCTCCCTCTAGACAAACCCTGCCAGATGCCCTATATTGGTATATTGTCGCCAAAAACAAGGTTCCTCATTTCTAATGGGTTACCCTAGGGGAGACTCCAGTCTCCATACGGATACTGAGCCTTAACCCGCTTAAGTCCAGGCGCTATAAACGAGAACCGGTCATGCAAAACCCGGTTGTCTAAAGTCTTAAGGCTAACCCCCTTAATACGAATCTAAATAATTCAGCCAACTGCCTGAGTCTTGCTGTTGAAGTGAGACCGGTATTTGTCTGAGTAACAGTTAGGGAAAATTATAGATTCAGTCCTGTCCTCTGGGATAGGGTAAATCGTTGTCTGTAAAGAAAAAGGAGACTACCCAACCTGTGTCTGTAGGTATTCTCGGAACCAAACTCGGCATGACCCAAATCTTCGACATGGAAGAAGGAATTGCCATTCCGGTCACCGTCGTGCAAGCTGGGCCATGCACCGTAACCCAAATCAAAACCCCAGAAACCGATGGCTATAGCGCCCTCCAACTGGGCTATGATGCCGTACCGAAACGGCGGTTAAACCGCCCAGAAATCGGGCACTTAGAAAAATCGGGCGCTGTGGCAGGAGAAACAGGACTGCGGCATCTGCGAGAATATCGCAGCGATACCGTCAGTAGCTATGAACTCGGTCAAGAACTCAAAGCCGACTTTTTCACAGAAGGCCAGTTGGTCGATGTAGTCGGGAACAGTATCGGTCGTGGGTTCACCGGTTATCAAAAGCGTCATAACTTCCGTCGGGGGCCCATGTCCCACGGTTCAAAAAACCACCGCCTTCCTGGATCGACAGGAGCAGGAACCACCCCTGGAAGAGTTTATCCAGGAAAAAGAATGGCAGGACGCAAAGGTAATGCCCAAATCACCATTCGCAAACTAACCGTTGTGCGGGTAGATGCCGATCGCAACTTACTGCTGATAAAAGGTTCAGTCCCTGGCAAACCCGGAACGCTCCTGAGTATCGCTCCAGCTAATCAAGTAGGCGGCTGATCCATAAAGAAAGAGAGCGACTCTATCTATAAGGATCAAAGCAAGTAGAAAAGGAAAGATCGAAACTATGGTTAGTTGCGTAAGGAAAGACTGGCAAGGGTCAGAGATCGGCATGGCCGACCTTGAACTCAAGGTCGCCAAAGAAGAAACGGCCCCTCACATTGTCCACCGCGCCCTCGTGCGTCAACTCAATAATGCCCGCCAAGGAACCGCCTGTAGCAAAACCCGTGCCGAAGTCAGAGGGGGCGGACGCAAACCTTGGCGGCAAAAGGGAACCGGTCGCGCTAGAGCAGGTTCCATCCGTTCTCCCCTGTGGCGGGGAGGTGGGGTGATCTTCGGCCCCAAACCGAGAAGTTACGAAACCAAGATGAACCGCAAAGAGCGGCGCTTGGCCTTAACCACCGCCTTAATGGGGCGCACCAATGACTTGATCGTGATCGAAGAATTCGGCGATAACTTACCTCGGCCGAAAACCAAAGAACTGTTAGAGGCGATCGCCCGTTGGGGAGCCACAGCAGAAGACAAAGTGCTGCTCATTATCCCCGAACGCCATGAAAACCTATATTTATCTGCCCGTAATGTCCCCAGACTGCGCCTAATTCTCGCCGAACAACTCAACGTCTACGACATCCTCAATGCAGACAAAATCATAGCTACCGGTTCCGCTCTCGAAAAAATTCAGGAGGTCTATGGTGAGCAATAGAACCATTGAAGCCAACCGCGCCCTACCTGACCTGATTCGCCGTCCGATCGTCACCGAAAAAGGAACCCGACTCTTAGAAGACAACAAATACGTCTTTGAAGTGCTACCCCAGGCGACCAAACCCCAAATCAAAGCGGCGATCGAAAGCCTATTTGAGGTCAAAGTCACCCAAGTCAACACCTATCGCGCCCCGCGCAAAAAACGGCGTGTTGGTCGCTTCACGGGATACAAAACTCAATATAAAAGAGCCATAGTCACCCTATCCCCTGGCGACCAGATCACCTTGTTCCCAGAAGTGTAATTGATGAACCGTTATGGGCATTCGATCCTACAAACCCTATACCTCAAGTACCCGTCAGAAGAGCGTTTCCGATTTTGCGGAGATCACTAAAGATCGCCCAGAAAAATCCCTGATCCAGAAAAACCATCGGGTCAAAGGACGGAATAACCGAGGGGTGATCACCTGTCGCCATCGGGGAGGCGGTCATAAACGACTCTATCGTCTCGTAGATTTTCGTCGGAATAAATTTAACATTCCAGCTAAAGTCGCGGCGATCGAGTACGACCCCAACCGCAACGCTCGCCTAGCCCTGCTGTTTTACAGCGATGGTGAAAAACGCTATATCCTTCATCCCAAAGGATTAGCCGTAGGCACAACCATTATCTCCGGTGAAACCGTTCCCATCGAAGTGGGAAACTGTATGCCCTTGGGTAACATGCCCTTGGGAACCAGTGTTCACAACGTCGAACTCGTTCCTGGAAAAGGGGGACAAATTGTACGCGCAGCCGGAGCCACTGCCCAAGTGGTCGCCAAAGAAGGGGACTATGTGAGCCTGCGTTTACCCTCCACCGAAGTGCGGATGGTTCGTCGAGAATGTTACGCCACCATTGGCCAAGTGGGCAATGTGGAAGCCCGTAACATCAGCTTGGGTAAAGCCGGACGGACGCGCTGGAAAGGTCGCCGACCTGAAGTTCGAGGCAGCGTTATGAACCCCGTCGATCACCCCCATGGTGGTGGTGAAGGACGCGCTCCCATTGGTCGCAGCGGCCCGGTAACCCCCTGGGGTAAACCCGCCTTGGGTGCAAAAACACGCAAGAAACATAAAGCCAGCGATCGCCTGATCGTGCGCCGTCGTCGTCGGACTTCCAAACGCGGTCGCGGAGGTCGTCAAGCCTAATCAATTAAAAATTAAAAATTTTTGTTTTTAATCTTTTGATTGACCACCCTGATTACATAACCTTCAAAGTCTTATGGCTCGTTCGTTAAAAAAAGGCCCGTTTGTTGCCGACCATCTGTTAACTAAAGTTGAAAAACTCAATGATAAAGGCGAAAAACAAGTCATCAAAACTTGGTCGAGAGCCTCTACTATTGTCCCTCAGATGATTGGCCATACGATTGCTGTTCACAATGGCCGCCAGCATGTTCCCGTATTTGTAACGGAACAAATGGTCGGACATAAATTAGGAGAATTTGCCCCCACTCGAACCTATCGAGGCCATGCAAAGAGCGACAAAAAAGCTCGCCGATAATGAATATTCCTCCTAGGAATCATCGGTTTCCCCCTTATTGACTCAGGATGAAAGAAAAACGATGGCAATCGATACTTCTGTAGAAACTCGTGCGATCGCACGGTACATCCGCATGTCTCCCCATAAAGTCCGTCGAGTATTAGACCAAATTCGGGGAAAAACCTATCGGGATGCACTAATCATCCTTGAATTCATGCCCTACCGTGCCTGTCAACCCGTCTTAAAGGTGTTGCGCTCGGCTGTGGCGAATGCTGAACATAACCAAGGATTAGACCCTAGAAGCCTAGTGATTAGCACAGCCGTTGCTGACGCTGGCCCAGTTCTCAAACGCTTTCGCCCTCGGGCCCAAGGACGGGCTTATCAAATTCGTAAACCCACCTGTCATATTACAGTAGCTGTTGCCCCAGAAGCGGCAAACAGTTAGCTCAACCGTTGATCGATCGAGAGGATTAACTCTGTGGGACAAAAAATACACCCAACTGGGTTTCGGCTAGGAATCACTCAAGAACACCGTTCTCGGTGGTTCGCGGATGCCAAACACTACCCAGGAATCTTACAAGAAGACTTTAAGATTCGTAAATATGTAGAAAAACAACTCAATAATGCCGGGATTTCCACCGTCCGCATCGAGCGCAAAGCCGATCAAATTGACCTAGAAATCCATACCGCCCGGCCCGGTGTCGTCGTCGGTCGAGGGGGTCAAGGGATTGAGTCTCTACGGACTAGCTTGCAAAAAGAAATTGGCGATAGCAATCGTCAAATTCGCATTAACGTCGTGGAAGTGACTCGTGTAGATGCGGATGCGGGGCTGCTGGCGGAATATATCGCTCAACAGCTCGAACGTCGGGTATCCTTCCGCCGAGTCGTGCGCCAAGCCATCCAACGGGCCCAACGGGCAGGTATTCAAGGAATCAAAATCCAAGTCAGCGGCCGTCTCAATGGTGCAGAAATTGCCCGTACAGAATGGACAAGAGAAGGACGAGTTCCCCTGCATACCCTCCGGGCTGATATTGACTACGCTTACCGCACTGCTCAAACCATTTACGGAATCTTGGGTATTAAGGTTTGGGTCTTCAAAGGTGAAATTATTCCCGGACAAGAAGAAACTCCCCCACCTGGGCCAAACCCCAACCGTCGTCGAGGAAATCGTCGTCGGCCCCAGTTTGAAGACCGCTCCAACGAGAACTAATCGTTGTTGTTGACCCATTATTGAATTGAGTTCTGGTCATGTTAAGTCCAAGAAGAACAAAATTTCGCAAACAACACCGAGGTCGAATGCAAGGGTTGGCTTCCCGTGGGAATGTCATTAACTTTGGAGACTTTGCCCTCCAGGCCCTAGAACCTCATTGGATTACTGCCCGCCAAATTGAATCCGGCCGTCGAGCCATGACCCGGTATATCCGGCGGGGGGGGAAAATTTGGATTCGGATTTTCCCTGACAAACCGGTAACCATGCGCCCAGCCGAAACCCGGATGGGTTCCGGGAAAGGCAACCCAGAATATTGGGTAGCTGTGGTTAAACCCGGACGGATTATTTATGAGATTGCTGGTGTGCCAGAAGCTACCGCTCGTGAAGCCATGCGTCTGGCTTCCCATAAATTTCCGATCAAGACTAAATTTTTGGTGCGTGATTCCCAGGGTTAGAAAAGATGCCATTACCTAAAATTGACGAGGTAAGAAACCTTACCGATGAGGAACTGGGGGAGCAAATTGTAGCCGTTAAACGAGAATTGTTTCAGTTGCGGCTCAAGCAAGCGACCGGCCAGGGAAATATTAAACCTCATCAGTTCAAACACCTTAAACACCGCCAGTCCCAACTCTTGATGATTGAGAGGCAGAGACAACTGGCTCAAACTCAAGAGAGTCAGACAACTGTAGAGGACAAATAGGAGTCATCATCTATGGCCGTCAAAGAACGAGTGGGCACAGTTATTAGTGACAAAATGCAAAAGACCGTGGTCGTGGCGATTGAAAATCGCAGCGCTCACCCCAAATACGGTAAAACCGTGGTCAAGACTAAGCATTATAAAGCCCACGACGAAGACAACCAATGTAAAGAAGGCGATCGCGTCTTGATTAAAGAAACTCGCCCCCTGAGCAAAACCAAACGTTGGGTCGTCACTGAGATCCTTGAGTCTCGTTAGTCACCCAATATTTCAGAGCGTTGATTCCCTTTCTGATCCAGGAATAAACCTATGATTCAACAAGAATCCTATCTCAATGTAGCCGATAACAGTGGCGCTCGTAAGCTCATGTGTATTCGGGTTCTCGGTGGCAACCGGCGCTATGGTTCCATCGGCGATGAAATCATTGCCGTAGTCAAAGATGCTAACCCCAATATGGCAATCAAAAAATCCGATGTGGTTCGCGCTGTCATTGTGAGAACCAAAAAAGGATTACGCCGGGAAAGTGGCATGAGTATTCGCTTTGATGATAATGCTGCCGTCATTATTAACAAAGATGGCAATCCCAGGGGAACCCGTGTATTTGGCCCAGTTGCTCGTGAATTACGAGATAAGAATTACACGAAAATCGTATCCCTAGCACCGGAGGTTCTGTAATGGCTAAATCCAAACAGAAATCGCTTGCCTTGAACATGCATGTCAAAAAAGGCGATACCGTGCAAGTGATTGCGGGCAAGGATAAGGGCAAAGTTGGAGAAGTGTTGGCAGCGCTCCCGAAAATCAGTAAAGTCGTGGTTCAAAACGTGAATATTAGAACTAAGCACGTTAAACCAAGACAAGAAGGAGAATCGGGACAAATCAAGACCTTTGAAGCGCCCATCCATAGCTCAAATGTAATGCTCTATTCCACCAAAGAAAAAGTGGCTTCTCGTATCTCCTATACCTTCAATGAAGAAGGGAAGAAAGTGCGGATGCTAAAAAAAACTGGGGAAATCATTGATTAAGTTGGCAGGAAATCGCTATGGTACAACCCCTCAAAACCCGATATCAAGAAAAAATTGTTCCCAAACTGATGGAGCAATTTGGGTACACGAATATCCATCAAGTACCCAAAATTCAAAAAGTAACCGTTAACCGAGGACTCGGAGAAGCATCTCAAAATGCTAAATCTTTAGAGGCCTCCCTGAACGAACTGGCCCTAATTACGGGACAAAAACCTGTAGTGACTCGGGCCAAAAAAGCGATCGCCGGATTCAAGATTCGGCAAGGAATGCCCATTGGGGTAATGGTAACCCTACGCAGTGAGCGGATGTATGCCTTCCTAGACCGGTTGATGAACTTGGCTCTGCCCCGTATCCGTGACTTTCGTGGTGTCAGCCCCAAAAGTTTCGATGGGCGCGGAAACTATAACCTCGGTCTGCGGGAGCAACTGATTTTTCCCGAAATAGAATATGACAGAATTGATCAAATTCGAGGGATGGATGTTGCCATTACCACAACCGCTCAATCCGATGAAGAAGGACGCGCCCTACTGCGGGAAATGGGAATGCCTTTCCGGGAAAACTAAAGGAGTTTTATCGAGAGAGTAAACGATGGCCGTAAACGACACGATCGCGGATATGCTCACGCGCCTTCGCAATGCGAACTTAGCGCGGCATCAAACCACTCAAGTCCCATCCACTAAACTCACCCGGAGTATTGCCCAAGTCTTAAAAGATGAAGGTTTTATTTCCGAGTTTGAAATGGTGGGGGAAGGAGTCCAAGCCCAGCTCCGGATTGCCCTCAAATATAAAGGCAAAAACCGAAGCCCAATTATCAGCAAACTAGAACGAGTGAGTCGTCCAGGTTTGAGGGTTTATAAAAATCGCAAAGAACTCCCCCGTGTTTTAGGGGGCATTGGCATAGCGATTATTTCAACCTCCCATGGCATCATGACTGACCGTGAAGCCCGTCGCCAAGGCATTGGCGGAGAAGTGCTTTGCTATGTTTGGTAACTCGCTCATTGACCCTTGCCCCAGTGCAAGAATCAATGATTAGACCCATGAACAAGGACAACAAGTAAAAGATTATGTCTCGAATTGGTAAACGTCCTATTAATATTCCTGACAAAGTAACCGTTACCCTTGATGGTCAACAAGTCTCTGTCAAAGGGCCAAAAGGACAGCTAGATCGCATCTTGCCTCCAGAAGTCACGATTGAACAAGACAACAATACCTTAATGGTTAAGCGGCGTAATGACTCCCGCAGATGTCGGGCAGCCCATGGCTTATGCCGTACCCTAGTCTTCAATATGGTGGAAGGGGTATCAAAAGGATTTGAAAAACGCCTAGAATTGCAAGGTGTGGGCTATCGGGCCCAAGCCAAGGGCAAAGCCCTTACCTTAAATGTGGGCTACAGTAAACCGGTCGATTTTGACCCCCCAGACGGCATTGATTTTGCCATCATTGATAATACGGGTAAAGCAGTTAATCAAGGCACGTTTGTGATTGTTAGCGGCATCGATAAAGAAGCAGTGGGTAATACCGCCGCTAAAATTCGTGATGTCCGTCCTCCCGAAGTCTATAAGGGTAAAGGGATTCGCTATCAGGGCGAAATCGTCAGACGTAAAGCGGGTAAGTCAGGTAAGAAATAACCATGAAACGAACCAGACAAGAATTCAGGCAGCGTAGACACAATCGGATTCGCAAGTCAGTCACGGGCACTCCTGAGCGCCCCCGGTTAGCGGTATTTCGATCCAACAACCATATCTATGCTCAGGTGATTGATGATACCCAGCATCATACCCTGGCGGCGGCCTCTACCTTGGAGGCGGAAATTAAAGCCGCTTTGAATGCTGTGGGGAGAACTTGTGAGGCTTCTGCTCAAGTGGGTAAGGCGATTGCCGAGCGAGCCATCAATAAAGGAGTTTCCAAAGTGGTGTTCGACCGAGGTGGAAATTTGTACCATGGCCGCGTTAAAGCCTTAGCCGATGCGGCCCGTGAAGCTGGATTAGACTTTTAGGATAAACCCACAAAAACCATGGAAGAAAAAGACAAAAAAGGCAAATCTCGCAAAGCTAATCGCAATCGGGAAAAAGAAAGTGAATGGCAAGAACGGGTGGTACAAATCCGCCGGGTGACCAAAGTCGTCAAAGGGGGTAAAAAATTAAGCTTCCGGGCGATCGTTGTCGTCGGCAATGAACGCGGTCAAGTCGGAGTCGGAGTCGGTAAAGCCAGTGATGTCATCGGAGCCGTGAAAAAAGGGGTCGCGGATGCCAAAAAACACTTGATTACGGTTCCCCTAACCCAATCTAACTCCCTGCCCCATCCGTCCACGGGAGAAGCCACGGGTGCTAGAGTCATGATGCGTCCAGCCGCTCCTGGTACTGGAGTAATTGCTGGGGGATCAGTGCGTACCGTGCTAGAACTAGCCGGTGTTCAGAATGCTCTAGCGAAACAACTCGGCTCCAATAACCCCCTGAATAATGCTAGGGCAGCCATTGATGCCCTCTCCGGCCTCCGTACCTTTGCCGAGGTTGCCCAAGAACGGGGAATTGAGATCGAAAAGCTCTATATCTAGTTCCCAACCAGGAACTCACCAGAGAGTAAACCGGTAAGCGCAAGGATAAACACCATGAGATTAGAAGATGTTGCCCCTCAAAAAGGTTCCCGCAAACGCCGCCGTCGTGTCGGTCGGGGAATCTCGGCCGGCCAGGGAGCCAGTTGTGGATTTGGAATGCGGGGACAAAAGTCCCGTTCAGGTCGGGGGACTCGCCCTGGATTTGAAGGGGGACAAATGCCCCTGTATCGCCGTGTCCCCAAACTGAAGCACTTTACAGTTATTAACAAACAACAGTACACTACGATTAATATTCGTCAACTGGATTCCCTCCCAGCTAATACTGAAGTGACTTTAGAATCATTGATGGACGCAGGCATTGTGACCACCAATGATGGCCCCTTGAAAATCTTGGGAGACGGAGACATTAGTGTGCCGCTGCAAGTCAAAGCAGCTCGCTTTACCGCTAATGCTCGGACTAAACTCGAAAGCGCTGGAGGGAGTTGCCAGGTTTTAGAATAAGGGCGATCTCCTAAAACTTTGCATTCCAACTGGCGATCCCAAAGCGATGCGGATCATTATCCCGTCAGCAATGCAGAGGATTTCGCCACAACTCACCCACCTATTTACCGTCGTCATCGAGGTATCCCTTAATGACCGTTAGTCGAGACAAAACCCCAAGCGCTCAAGAAACCTTTATCCAGATGGCTCAAGCAGCCGGCCTCAGAGGTCGGTTGCTCGTCACTCTGGGCTTATTAATTTTGGCTAGATTAGGCGTTTACATCCCCGTAATTGGGATTGACCGAGATCAATTTAGCCGCAATATTGAAGGGAGTCCAATCATTGGATTTTTAGACCTGTTTTCTGGGGGAGGGATTTCCCAATTGGGTGTTTTTGCCCTCGGTATCCTCCCCTTTATTAATGCATCCATCATTATCCAACTCCTGACTGCTGCTCTGCCCACCCTAGAAGACTTACAGAAAAATGAGGGCGAAGCAGGACGGCGTAAACTCTCCCAAATTACCCGCTATGTTGCCCTAGGATGGTGCATCCTTCAGAGCGTGGGCATTGGGTTATGGTTAAATAATGCTCCTGGAGTGGCCTTAAATCCAGGGCCCATGTTTATTATCCAAACCGTTTTAGCCTTGAGCGCTGGCTCTATGTTGGTAATGTGGTTTGGAGAAGTGATTACAGAACGAGGCATCGGCAACGGTGCGTCGTTACTGATTTTTGTCAATATTGTTTCTACTTTACCTACCTCCATCGGACAAACCATTGAATTGGCTTCTAGTGGAGATAGTAGTATCGTGGGACGCACGATTATTTTGGTGATGGTCTTTCTGGTGATGATTGTTGGTATTGTGTTTGTTCAGGAAGGAACACGCCGAATCCCAATTATCTCCGCTCGTCGCCAAGTGGGTAGAAAGTTGTATTTAGAAAAAAGTAGTTATCTCCCCTTGCGCTTAAATCAAGGTGGAGTCATGCCGATTATTTTTGCTTCAGCCGTCCTGATTTTACCAGTTACCCTAGCTGAGTTAACTGGAATTGCCTGGCTGCGGAATGGGATTCAATATTTCAGTCCAGGAGGAACGTTATATGTTCCCTTCTACTTGACGATGATTCTGTTTTTCAGCTATTTCTACGCTTCCTTGATTATGAATCCAGTGGATGTTGCTCAGAATCTGAAAAAAATGGGTTCGAGTATTCCTGGAATTCGTCCCGGAAAAGCAACGAGTGAGTATATTGAACGGGTTCTGAATCGGTTGACGTTCTTAGGGGCTGTGTTTTTAGGCATTGTGGCTATTGTGCCCACAGTGGTTGAAGGATTGACCCGTGTCCCGACGTTTCAAGGATTAGGAGCTACCTCTTTACTGATTTTAGTTGGGGTGGCGATCGACACTGCGAAGCAAATTCAAACCTATGTTATTTCTCAACGTTATGAAGGGATGGTGAAACAGTAGTGTCATGTCAAGGTTGATTTTTATTGGCCCCCCAGGTTCTGGTAAGGGAACCCAAGCCGCTGAACTCTCCAAACGAGAAAAAATTCCCCATATTTCTACAGGAGAAATTCTCCGTAATAGTGTGGCTAACAAAACAGATTTGGGGTTGAAAGCTAAGTTCTATATGGATCAAGGCTCTTTAGTTCCTGATGAGTTGGTTTTGGATTTGGTTGAGGAGCGGTTAACTGAAGAAGATGCCCAAAGTGGGTGGATTTTAGACGGGTTTCCTCGTAACAGTTCCCAGGCTGAAACCTTCCAAAAGATGTTATATTCCAAGAATAAGGATTGTGATTATGCCATTTTCTTGGAGGTTCCAGAAGCAATTTTAATTGAGCGTCTTTTGTCTAGAGGACGGGCTGATGATACGGCCGAGACCATTCGCCATCGCTTGGAGGTTTATCATGAGGAAACTCAACCTTTGATTGAGTTTTATGGCGCTCGTGGTAAACTGAGACGGATTCGGGGAAATCAGCCGGTGGAAAAGGTGACTCAAGATTTACAACATGCTTTGACTATGGGACATTAGGCTATAACCGCTCACAAAATCGAGTTTGACAAAAAAAGTTTGATAAGATATGTAAAGACCCCGGAAATTTTGTTTTCGGGGCATAGTCATGGGAATGGAATTCCTATACTAAAGACCTGTTGAATTGAGGATGGATTACATTGGCTAAACAAGATTTGATTGAAATGGAAGGGCAAGTTACAGAATCCTTGCCTAATGCGATGTTTCGGGTAGACCTGGATAATGGGTTTAATGTGTTAGCCCATATTTCCGGTAAGATTCGCCGGAACTATATCAAAATTCTGCCAGGCGATCGCGTCAAAGTAGAATTGACTCCCTACGACTTAACCAAAGGGAGAATCACCTATCGATTGCGTAAGAAGTAGAAATGACTCCCTCTCTCCCTCGTCAGGTTTGACAAAACCTAAGTAAAACTGATAAGATGTTATATTTGTAGACATTGAGAAATAGGACATGAAAGTCCGAGCTTCCGTCCGTAAAATGTGTGAAAAATGCCGAGTTATCCGCCGTAAAGGTCGGGTAATGGTTATCTGTTCTAACCCAAAACATAAGCAACGTCAAGGTTAACTCAAACCGAAGACCCATGGAATCAGTTGGAGAACAGATCAACCTTCCCCCCCAGGGGGATAACCTAGTTAAGTTGTTCAAGACGAGGGAGAAAAAGCGTGGCCAGAATAGCTGGTGTAGACCTGCCGCGAGATAAGCGGGTAGAAATAGGTCTGACCTATATCTATGGGATCGGATTAAGCCGCTCTCAAAAGATCTTAGCGGAAACTGGAGTAAATCCAGATACAAGAGTTAAAGATTTAACCGACGCAGATATTGTTGCCCTAAGAGGAACTGTAGAAACCCAATATCAAATTGAAGGGGATCTCAGACGTTGGGAAGCAATGAATATCAAACGTCTGATGGACATTGGAACCTACCGTGGCAGACGGCATCGTATGGGATTACCCGTAAGGGGACAACGCACCCGCACTAATGCCCGTACCCGTCGTGGAGTCCGCCGCACTGTAGCCGGTAAGAAGAAAGCAGCAGCTAAGAAATAAATAGTCTGCTGTTGATGGAACTCCCCCAATGGGAGCAATCCGTCAAAAACCTCTGAGATAACGACCAATAGAGTGCAACACAATTATGGCACGACCGAAAAAAACAGGCCCTAAAAAACAAAAGCGAAATATTCCTAATGGTGTAGCTCACATTCAATCGACATTCAATAATACGATTGTGTCGATTACTGCTCCAAACGGAGATGTAATCTCTTGGGCTTCAGCCGGATCGAGTGGATTTAAGGGAGCCAAAAAAGGAACCCCTTTTGCGGCGCAAACGGCTGCTGATAGCGCGGCTCGTCGGGCAATCGACCAAGGAATGCGGCAAATTGAAGTCATGGTCAGCGGCCCGGGATCGGGGCGAGAAACCGCTATCCGTGCCCTACAAGGTTCAGGTTTGGAAATCACTCTCATTCGAGATGTCACCCCCATTCCTCACAATGGATGTCGTCCTCCAAAACGGCGACGAGTCTAGGGTAATGGCGATCGCATCTGCAAACCTTGCAGATGATGAAGCCTAAACCCATTCAATGACAGAACAAACAGCTAGGAAGGTCATGTAGAACCCTCCTAGAAAGCAGGCGAAGGGAGGTGGCTCTGTGGGGCAGTTTCAGGTTGAATGTGTTGAAAGTTATACCGAAAAAGATCAAAGTCAGTACAGCCGATTTATTCTAGAACCCCTAGAACGAGGTCAAGGAACCACGGTAGGCAATGCCCTGAGACGGGTATTGCTTTCTAACCTATTGGGATCAGCCGTGACCTCAGTAAGAATTGCTGGCGTAAATCATGAGTTCGCAACCATTCCAGGCGTTCGGGAAGATGTTTTAGAAATCTTACTGAACATGAAGGAAATCATTGTTAAAAGCTACTCGAATCAACCCCAAATTGGCCGTTTAGTGGCCACGGGGCCAAAAACGGTGCAAGCAAGCGACTTTGATTTACCGTCAGATGTGGAATTAGTCAATGGGAATCAGAAGGTAGCCACCCTATCGGAGGGAGCAACCTTAGAGATGGAGTTTCGGATTGAAACCGGAACCGGATACCGCTCGGTAGACCGGAGTCGTCAAGATCCAACCTCCCTAGACTTTCTCCAGATCGATGCCATTTTTATGCCCGTGTCTAAAGTCAATTATATGGTTGAAGATGCACGGGTTGGAGGTTCCTTGGAACAAGACCGGTTGATCCTTGATGTAACCACCAATGGGAGTATCACTCCCCAAGAAGCCCTATCTCAAGCATCAAGTATATTGGTTGATTTATTTAGTCCCCTCAAAGATATTACCTTTGAGCCACTCAAGGATGAACCAGAACTGACCGATGATCCCAATAGTCAGATTCCGATTGAAGAATTACAGTTATCGGTGAGAGCTTACAACTGTCTCAAACGAGCGCAGATAAATAATGTATCAGATCTACTAGATTACACCCAAGAAGATTTGCTGGAGATCAAAAACTTTGGAGCTAAATCAGCCGAAGAAGTGATTGAAGCCCTGCAACAGCGGTTAGGAATTACTCTGCCCCATGAAAAGGCAAAATCCTAACTTCGGTCATGGGTTAAATCTTGTCTAAACTTTGAAACGTGGAAAAGTGTTATGCGTCATCGTTGTCGTGTCCCCAAATTGGGAAAACCCGCAGATCAGCGTAAGGCTCTACTAAGATCCTTAGCGACTGAATTAATCCGTCATGGTCGGATTACAACCACAAAAGCCAGGGCGAAAGCCGTCCGTAGTGAAGTGGAAAAAATGATTACCTTGGCCAAAAGTGGAACTCTGGCGGCCCGTCGGCAGGTTTTGGGCTATCTATACCTGAGCGGGAGTTCTGATCCCAAAGAACATCTGCTGAGGAAAAAGCAATTGGTTCATGCGCTGTTTGAACAAGTCCCATCTCGGTATGCCGATCGCCAAGGTGGATATACTCGCATTCTGCCCACAGTTCCTCGTCGGGGGGACAATGCAGAAATGGCGATTATCGAATTAGTCTAAGTCAGACCGAAATCTAGGTGATGGGGAATACAGGGGAGAACGAATGAAATCCCGTTGGCAACTCAAAGACTCGGATAATTTGACTGATAAGCGTCAACGAATTGCTCTCGCGATCCAGTACCTGGGAACCCATTTCCAAGGTTGGCAGCGTCAAGGAAAAGGAGAACGAACCGTACAAGAGGAACTAGAAAAGGCGATCGCCTCCGTGATCGACCAGCCGGTTCCCGTTGTAGCGGCCGGTCGTACAGATACCGGAGTCCATGCTGCTGCTCAAGTAGCCCACTTCGATGTCTCTGGGCCCATTCCTCCCGAACGGTGGGCGACCATTCTCAATAGTCGCTTACCCGAAGACATTCTCATTCGCGGTTCTGCTCAGGTGGCTCCCACTTGGCACGCCCGATTTTCGGCCCTTTGGCGACGGTATCGATATACCCTCTATACCCAAACTAACCCCAACTTATTTGTGCGGCATCTGACTTGGCATTATTATTATCAATCTCTGGATGCCAACCGAATTCAAGCCGCCCTCGACCCTTTACTCGGTCGTCATCACCTATCCGCCTTTCATCGGGCTGGATCGAGTCGCAAGCACTCCTGGGTAGATATCCAAACGGCCCAATGCACTGCCCAAGACCCATTTATGGAGATCGAAGTCCAAGCCAATGGATTTCTTTATGGCATGATGCGACTTCTGGTGGGATTACTGGTCAAAGTTGGTACAGCAGAAATCACCCCCACAGAATTTACCCATCTGTGGCAAGAAGAACGGCGAGATTTAGTCAAATATGCAGCCCCAGCCCAAGGCTTGTGTTTGCTGCGCGTCGGCTACCCAGACCCCCCCTTTCCCCCAGAGGTTTGGTTTGACACTCAACCCCAGTTTAAATTGGGTTAAACCGAATCCCCCTCTATCAACACAAACGATTAATTATGACTAAAACCTACTTACCTTCCCAAGAGAGTCTAGACCGCAAATGGTATGTGGTCGATGCCAATGGCCAGCGCCTTGGTCGTGTGGCTACAGAAGTGGCCAGTATCTTACGGGGCAAAAATAAACCGATCTTTACTCCCCATATGGATGTTGGGGATTTTGTCGTCATCGTCAATGCCGAAAAAATTCAGGTCACCGGTAAAAAGCGGGATCAAAAACTCTATCGCCGCCATTCTGGTCGTCCAGGGGGGATGAAAACGGAAACCTTTGCCAAACTGCAAGGACGAATTCCAGAGCGAATTGTGGAAAAAGCAATCAAAGGGATGCTGCCGAAAAATGCTTTAGGACGCAAGCTCTTTACCAAATTAAAAGTCTATGCGGGACCCAAACATCCCCATGAGGCACAAACCCCAGAAGTTTTAGAATTGAAAACCGTACCCGGAGAAGATAACTAATGCAAGCTACTGAGAGTCAAAAAGATCGGGCTGTTTATTGGGGAACTGGACGCAGAAAATCTTCTGTTGCTCGCGTGCGTTTAGTTCCCGGCCAAGGGGAATTGAAAATTAATGGTAAACCGGGAGATCTCTATCTCCAATTTAATCCCCAATATCTGGGAGCAGCCAAAGCTCCCCTGGAAACTTTGGGTCTGGAAAATGACTATGATGTTCTGGTGAATGTCAAAGGGGGTGGATTAACGGGACAAGCGGATTCGATTCGCTTGGGTGTGGCTAGAGCTTTGTGTGAACTCGATCCAGACAATCGCCAACCCTTGAAAATTGAAGGGTATCTAACCCGTGATCCAAGGGCAAAGGAGCGGAAAAAATATGGCTTACGCAAAGCAAGAAAAGCTCCTCAATACTCGAAACGGTAAGGAGAAGGGCGGGTTTTGCTGCGCGACAGGAAACACCCATTTTTCCCTTTTCCTACCAAGATGTAGGGGCGGGTTCACCAATCTTTCCCTTTTCCTACCAAGATCTTAGTGAACCCGCCCCTACTAAACCTGCTTGCTGTTGGTGTGGGTTGGGGAGCGATCGCGATTGGATTATAATAGGGTTTAAACCCACTGAGTTAATCGTTTTTTTGAAAGTGTAATCATCATGCCTAAATCTGATATTCACCCTAAATGGTATCCAGAAGCCAAAGTGTATTGTAATGGCGAGTTTGTGATGACGGTGGGTTCGACTCAACCGGAAATTCATGTGGATGTTTGGTCTGGAAATCATCCGTTTTTTACGGGAACTCAAAAGATTATTGATACCGAAGGACGGGTGGAACGGTTCCAGAAACGGTATAACTGGATGGGAAGTAAGGGTAGCAAGAAGTAGCAGCTATTGCGTTTGATCTTGGTGGGTTGTAGGGGTTTAAACCTACAGTCCATGTATCATTCCCCTGCTGTAAACAACCTAAATCTTGGACAAAACAATGGCTGAAGCATATCTTCTTGACAAACTAACTTCTGTTGAACAGACGTTTAATGAATTGACTCGTCGGTTAGCCGATCCAGATATTGCCACCAATCCAGAGGAGGTGCAACGGGTTGCTAAGGCTCGTTCTTCTCTGGAGGAGGTGGTGAATACCTATGAGATTTGGAAGAAGGCTCAAGAGGAGTTGATCGGAGCGAGGGAGATTTATAAAGAGTCCAGTGGCGATCGCGAACTGCAAGAGATCGCTGCGTTGGAAGTGCAAGAGTTGGAGATGAAAATCGATCAGTTAGAGCATCGATTAACCATTTTGTTGCTGCCCCGCGATCCCAACGATGATAAAAATATTATGTTGGAAATCCGTGCGGGAACGGGGGGAGATGAAGCGAGTATTTGGGCGGGGGATCTGTTGAGAATGTATTCCCGCTATGCAGAAGTGCAAGGCTGGAAGGTGCAACTGGTGAGTGAGTCTCCGGCAGAAATGGGGGGATTTAAGCAGGCGATCCTAGAGGTGAAAGGCGATCGGGTTTATAGTAAGCTCAAGTTTGAAGCAGGTGTTCATCGGGTGCAACGGGTTCCAGTGACGGAAACGGGGGGACGAGTTCATACTTCAACGGCGACGGTGGCGATCATGCCGGAGGTGGATGAAGTGGAGGTACAGATTGATGCTAAAGATGTAGAGATTAGTACAGCTCGTTCCGGCGGTGCGGGTGGACAAAATGTAAACAAGGTGGAAACGGCGGTGGACTTGTTCCATAAGCCGACGGGGATTCGGGTGTTTTGTACGGAAGAGCGATCGCAGTTGCAAAACCGAGAACGGGCGATGCAGATTCTGCGAGCAAAGCTGTATGAAATAAAGCTGCAAGAACAGCAGGAAGCGGTTACGGATATGCGGCGATCGCAGGTAGGGACGGGTTCGCGATCGGAAAAAATCCGCACCTACAACTACAAAGATAACCGGATCACCGATCACCGTCTGGGTCAAAACTTTTCCCTAGCAAGTGCCTTAGAAGGGAACATTGAAGCCTTAATTCAAGCTTGCATTACTCAAGATCAGCAACTGCGTTTAGAAGAACTCGCCAGTCAAACCGTTCAAGCTTAGAAAAAGGGGGTAAGAAAGGGCAATTGATATGTCTTTTTTCTTTCCTGTGTTCTATTCTCAGACCGATCGAAACCGGGTGTATTCCCGATCGGTTACGCCCGACTGGTGGGTGGTTTTCGGCGATCCTGATGTTCCTGACGGTATCGCAGCCAATCAAACTGTAGCGAAAAGTACGGGCGATCGCCGGTTTGTGGTGGTGGGTGATGAGACTGGAGTGATGGAGAAGTTAGAGGAGTATGGGGAAGTTCGGCCGGCGATCGCTGCTCTGCATGGGATCTTTGCGGTGGTTATCTGGGATCGGCAGCGTCGAGAACTGTGGTTAGGGCGCGATCGCGTGGGAGGAAAAACCTTATACTATACGATTTCCGGTTCCAGGGTGTGGATTGCTCCCCGGTTGAGGACGCTAACCCCATTCCATGACCGAGAATTAGATGTGATTGCCTTGCGAGATTATTTGTACTGTGCGTTTGTTCCTGGAGAGCGCACCCTGTGGAAGGGAGTGCGAGAAGTGCGTCCGGGAACCCTCCATCGATGGGTTCAGGGAGCGAGAGTCCCAGAGATTGAGGTCTATTGGCAACCGGAAGAGCAAATCGGCGATCGCCAACAACCCTTAAACTGGCATGGGGAACAGTTGCGATCGCTGCTTACAGAAGTGGTTGAGGAGTCCTTACCCCCAAGGGAACCTGTAGGCGCGTATTTATCCGGGGGATTAGATTCAAGCTCGATCGTTGCCTTAGCCAGTCAGTTACACGATCGCCCAGTTCATACCTATTCCATTCATTTTGGCCCCGACTATCCCAACGAATTAGAGTTTTCTAATTTAGTCGCGCACCATTGCCAAACCCAACATCATATTCTGGAAATCAAACCCCAAGAAGTCTGGGAAAAATTGCCGATAACCCTGGCCAATTTAGACGATCCCATTGGCGATCCGCTCACGGTTCCCAATTATTTATTGGGACAAGCAGCCAAGGAAGATGTTGGCGTTATCTTAAATGGAGAAGGGGGCGATCCCTGCTTTGGCGGCCCGAAAAATAAGCCCATGTTGTTGTATGAGTTGTATGGCAGTTTCAACCAAGTGGCTCAAGATCGCCTAACCACCTATTTAAGTTCGTTTAAGAAGTGTTTTACTGATGCACCAAAGCTGCTTAACCCGGATATTTGGCAGGAAGTAAAAGATACCCAGTCTGTGTTTGCTCCCGATCTCAATTCAGAGTTTGAATATCTCAATCGATTGATGCTGCTGAATATTAAATTTAAGGGAGCCGATCATATTTTAACGAAAGTCAATAATTTAACTCAAGCCGCCGGAATTGAAGGGCGATCGCCCCTCTTCGATCCGCGTATTGTAGACTTCAGCTTACGAGTACCTCCCGAATATAAGCTCTCTGGAGCCAAGGAAAAAGCGGTATTAAAAGCAGCAGTCGCCGGACTCTTACCTGATAGCATTATTCACCGTCCCAAAAGCGGGATGCGGGTTCCCGTGGGTTGGTGGTTCTTCCGATACTGGAAGCGCCGGACAAAATCTTTACTGCTGAATCGGAATGCGGCGATCGCACCGTATATCAATCAACCCTTCATTCGGGAATTCTTCAATCCCGAAAGTCCCTACTATCATCGATTTGGCATTAAACTCTGGATGCTTGTCAGCTTAGAAATTTGGTTGCAAACCCAGCCTGATATCATATCAAGTCCGTTGGATCAATCATAATATAATAATGTCATTGCGAATGGAGCGCAGCGAAATGGAGCAATCTCGCCAATCTCGGAAGTCTCGGCGACTGCTTCCCGGAGGTCGCAATGACAACTATTTAATCGGACATTATATCAATTAAAAATCAAAAATGGGTATCGGTTGAGGCTGTCAATCATCCAAAACTAGCAGAACTGTAAATAGCAATCTCCGTTTCTGTCGCTCCCATAAAGTTCTCATTTTGCCATTCCGTGCGGTTTAGGGTTAAGGTTTGCCGGACAATTTGCAGCAGCTTTTTCGGTGTAAAGGATTCTAATTCTACAAATAATCCTTGATCTAACCATGCTAATTCATCAGCAGACAAGGTTTGTCGAACCGGTTGAGGTAAGGATTGTGCTTGCTGTTTAGATTCTGTTGATTTACGAATATACAAATTAGGGTTAGCCAAGACATGACTGGGTTTTAAACCCATATCACAAATCACCACTTGAGAGCCTAAAAACCATTGCCGACTACTGCGTAAATGATGCACCAAACTCACCCCGCGAGGACTGGCATCATGGAGCGTATAAACGGCTAAATTAGGATTAGATTTAACCATTTCTAAAATGGTGCTAAACACTGTTTGCGGATAGCCTGTAATGCTGAGAATGGCGCACTGATGATCGATATGAATGTTGTTGGCAAGGAGAAATTGGGCTAGGGTAGAGGTATCGCAAACGATCAGGCGATCGAAACTATAATTGACGATCTCTGGACTCATGAAAGCTTCTGCACTTTCATCCTTGGGAGAGGGCAGAAGCTTATCAATAGTGCCATTAATTCTTGCCCATTGTTCTATCCAACGATCTAAATCTTTAGTTTTATGGGGAAATAGGGTTCCAGGATTAATTCGATTTCGTGAAATTTGCCAAGCAAGATACATCAAATAACTGCCTATCATGATGCCGATTAAAAACAGAATAAATACAACTAAGCCTACATCTTGACTTCGATTAGAATCGAAAGACCAAGTTAACAACAGAATAATAGATAGCAAAAGTTCACCACCTATCAATACCTTCACCCAAGCCATGTGCTGTTGACGATGTTTCGGTGAATTTTCAGGAGATTTACTTAATTTAATGGCCATTATTGCAGAAAATATACAATGGACAGAAATATAAGCTAAAGACACAACTAATATCAAGATAAAAATAGGAGTATGATCGATAAGTGCCTCCATATAATTGATAATGTTGATCATCGCAGAAAGAGGAACAAAATTTAATAATGTATATAGAGAGACTAATACAAAAAGCAAAAGCACGAGGAAACCCCCTACACCGAAGATAAGAAAAGGACTCAAGAATAAGAAAGCAAATATATATCCTCCTAAGCCATAGTTCATCTTAGCAAAAAGCCGGTTTTCTAGAGTATAAGCAAACTGTTTTCGAGTAAAAAAGTTGTTTCCTTCGCTGGAAGTAAATTTTAGAGAATTGAGAAAATGGGTGTCGGAAAATAAGCCCCCGTCCTTTGGCTCAAAACAAAAAGGATGGCCGCATTGTTTACACTTACTCCCATTCTCTGTGCGCTCTTGATACTTATTATCGGTTTGACAGTTTATGCATTTCATGGCTACCGATCCCTGAATAGGTTATTGAATTTGATAATTGAGCAAAGTCTGATAATCTTCCCGTTGGCGGATGAGTTGATCCTGTCCGTTTTCTAACAATACTTCTGCGGGTTTGGGTCGGTGGAGAAAATGGGAAGACATGGCATATCCATAAGCGCCACAGTCTAGAATAGCCAGAATATCGCCCCGTTTCAGTTGGGGAAGTTGGCGATTTTTTCCTAGGTAGTCGCGGGAATAGGTGGTGTTACCACAAATATCAGTAAGATAGCTCTTTTCTGAAGGGGAAAAGGCTCTAATTTCTCGATGGGTTCCGTAGACGGAGGGAACGGATAAGTTGGCGACTGTGGTATCAACGCCGACAATTTGTTTGTTGTCTTGCCATTTGCTGGAAACGACTTGAGTGAGTAGGGTTCCGCAACCAGCGATCGCCGCTCGTCCGGGTTCGATAATTAACTCGATCGCTCGATCCAGGGTTTTCAGTTGTCTGGCGATCGCTTGCCCAAAGTCTGGCCAATTAAAGGCAATTTTACCCTGGTGATAGGGATAGCCAAACCCACCGCCAAAATCCAGGTATTGCCAATCGGGTAATTGCTCACCAACAGCTAAAATCGGCTCGATGACTTCCGTAAAGGCTTCGGTAGCATTGGTTCCCGTACCGCGATAAAAATGAAGTCCGGTGATTTTCAAGCCAATAGATGCGGCTATTTTAAGGGCTTCAGGAAACTCCTGGGGACGCACTCCAATGCGACTATCTCCCGTTAATTCAGGAAGGTTAAGCCGAAATCCTAAGCGGGGATAAAAGGGGGGCTGGATCTCGGAAAACACTTGACAGAAGCGATCCAATTGATCCAAGCTGTCCAAGTTATAGGTCGTAACCCCCCAATTGAACATTTGGGTAAATTCTTGGGAGTTTAAGTTACTGCCACTGTAGACAATTTGGACTGGATCGAATCCAGCTTTTAAGCCCAGGAACGCATCTCCTGGGGTGTTCGCATGAAGTCCCCAACCCGCTTGTTGAAACTTGCGGAGTAAATGGACATTGCCATTGGTAACGCTGGCAAATTGGAAGTGAGTGTGGGGATAGGGAATGGAGGCGCTAATCTGAGCGATAGTGTGCGCGAGGCGATCGCCGTCATAGACATAGAGCGGCGAACCGTAAGTTTCCAGTAACTTTTGTGCCCGATGCGCCCAGTCTAAACTGTCAGCCATTGGATCAGTTTTTTACTGTATTGACATTAATATTATAGTCCTATCGGCTATTGGGCTAACACGGATTCTCCCATTTGAATACGCCATAAGCTGGCATAGACACCCTTGTGTGCTAACAGCTCTTCATGACGACCGGATTCGATGACTTTGCCGCGTTCCATGACGATGATACAATGGGCATTACGGATAGTGGAAAGGCGATGGGCGATCGCAATCGTTGTCCGATTTTGAGTGATTCTCTCTAACGATCGCTGAATGGCTGCTTCTGTCTCATTATCTACCGCAGATGTCGCTTCATCTAGAATCAGAATGGGAGGATCTTTGAGAATGGCACGGGCGATCGCCAATCGTTGCCGTTGTCCTCCGGATAATTTCTGACCCCGCTCTCCAACAATGGTATCATATTGTTGCGGTAATTCCATAATAAAATCATGGGCCTCTGCCCAAGTTGCCGCCGCAATAATATCCGGTTCAGAAGCATCAAATGTCCCATAAGCAATATTTTCCGCTACCGTTCCATGGAATAAAAATACATCTTGACTGACTAACCCCATACAGCGCCGTAAATCTTCTAGCTGTATGTTTTGTATCTCTATGCCGTCCAGGGTGATTGAGCCATCTTGAACCTCATAGAGCCGCAAAAGCAGCTTCACTAAGGTACTTTTTCCCGAACCCGTAGAGCCAACAATGGCAATAGTTTTACCTGCGGGAATGGTGAGAGAGACCTGGTTTAATACCGGCAGGCGATCGCCATAGGAAAAACTCACATCTTTTAGCACCACTTCACCGCGCACCCTCTCCAAAGGAAGAGGAATATCACCGGGATAAATAGCAATCGGAGTATCCAATAATCCCATCACCCGGTGAGTAGAAGCCATAGCACGCTGACATAAATCTAAGGTATTGCCGAGGCGAGTTAGGGGCCAAAGTAACCGTTGCGTCATAAACACTAGGGTACTATAGGTTCCCACCGCTAAATTACCGTTGGTTACCTCCAAACCCCCATAGAGGAGGATACCGCTAAAGCCGAGTAAAATCAGCATCCGTACCAAGGGAATAAACGCCGCAGAATAGGTAATTGCCTGCTCATTGCTGCGTCGATAAGCTTGGGAATCTTGCCCCACCCGCTTCACCTCGTATTCTTCGGCAGTAAAACTTTTAATCGTGGTAATACCACTGAGATTATTAGCCAAACGATGATTGAGAAACCCCGCATTTTGCCGCACTTTCATATACCGAGGAGCGAGAAACTTCTGATAGGCGATCGACCCCCAGATAATAAACGGCATAGGAACAATCGTCATCCAAGCAACTTCCGGTGCTAGGATCACAAACATGGAACCAATGACTAAAACCGTAGTAGCCACTTGAATCACCTCATTGGCTCCCACATCCAAAAAGCGCTCCAATTGGTTAATATCATCATTCAAAATTGACATCAACTCGCCCGTGCTGCGGTCTTCAAAATAGGCAATTTCCAAATTTTGCAAATGACTGTAAGCATCTAAGCGCAGATCATGTTGAATAGTTTGGGCTAAATTGCGCCACAGCCGTTCATAGGCATATTGAAAGACTGATTCTAAACCCCAAACTAGGGCAGAGAGGAGCGTGAGGAGCAAGAGTTGGGCAAAAACGCTGGTAATTCCGAAACCGGCGATCGCCGAATTTTCCGGTTCAACCACCACATCCACAGCGATCCCAATTAACACCGGAGGGGCAAGATCGAAGATTTTGTTGAGAATTGATGTGGCGATCGCCAACCGGACTTTATTCTGATAAGGGCCGCTATACTCAATTAAACGCTGGAGGGCAGAAGAACTAGAATTCACAGATTTGGTAATAGGAGTAATTGAAACTGCCCTTTTAGGGGCACTTAATCAGTGTAGCAACAGAACTGAGCTATTTTTCCAGCATTCGGCTCTCCACACTCAAGTCCTCTTTAGCGCCAAACCCTTCAGGAATTTTGTGTTTTATTTAACTGTTGAGAACGCAAAACTTCTAAATCTTGAACTTGTTGAGTTAAATGAACTAAGATCTGATTTAAACTCGTCAGAGACTCCAACTCTTTTCCCGATAATTGGGTATCCCCTTGGGCGCGATCGCGGATATCATTCAACTTATTCTGCAACTGTTGGGCGATCGTTAACGCATCCCGCCCCATCGTCGTTAACTGCTGCCGTTGATGAAACTTCAAAGCCGCTCCCCGCAAAACTTGCAGCGTTGCATCTTCCCCATGTTTACCCGGCATCACCCGCAAACGCAACAATAACCGTTCCCCCTGATAATAGCGTTCGAGTTCCACCTCTTTAACAGTCTTCACCGTAATTAAGGGTAAACGACTGAGTAATTTCACCTCATGAATCACCCCTTGAAACAGCTCTAAAGGTAAATTATCTAACACCGATTGCACCACTCCATTTAAGCTCCACAACACCCGCCCATGGTGAGGATGACGCTCAAAAAACAATCGCCCAATCCCTTCTACTAAAACCCGACCGAGTAATTCTTGCCAAAGTACAGATGGCGGCAAAGTAGCCAACCTCTCCACCGGACTTGATAAATACTGAGCATGAATTTTTAACTCCGGTAACCCTTGCGGGGTTTTAGGTTGGGTAACTGGAGCAGAAGCATTCCCAGTCAAGTCAGACTTAGCCAGATTACCCGGCACTAAATCCATAGCATCTTCCGCATCTAAGATTAAAGTCGGTCGGTTTTGCCAATGTTCCGATTCCGACGTATTCTTGGGCACTGAAGTCGGTTTTGGAGAAGGTTCAGGTAAAGCTGGAGGAGTTGATTGTTGAGTGCTGATATGATTGAGATAGGCTTTGAGAATCGATTGGTGTAAATCCGAAGAAATTCTTTGAGTGACAATGGAACATCGGAGGTAAGATAAAATCTGGCGGCAATAATTGATAGCGCTAGTATCTTCTGGATCGACCATTCCTAATCGCAGCCGACTTCCTTCCAAGGCGAGGGGTAAAACCTGGTGATAAAGACAGGCTTCAAAAGAAAGTACCCGATCCATCAAAGGAAAAAGGCGATCGGTTTCAATATTAACAGCAGAAACGGAATCAGAATGATGATGAAATGAAGGAAGAGGTAAGCTCATGATCGGTGCGGGCAATAATGAGGACGCTGGGCAAGGGAAGTTGGGAGTTGACAGTATATGATTTGTGGCTGATCTAAACCTAGGCTAGGACAGGTTTTGAGTTGGCATGTCTTCTTCCTCCTCTGGTTGTCCTAACCCAGTCTTTCTCTGCTATACAAGGTAGATCGCACAACTTAGATAGATGCCCCTATTTGCCTAATCCAAGGACGAAGAAATTTTTCATGAATCAATAAGGACTTAAACTAATCCTTAGAGATATACTGGAGTAGCCATTGCACCCCGATCGCATGACTTAGAGTTTTAAGTTAAAAGAGTTTAGAGATTCCGCAGAGATTGGGCGGCTAAGTATAGCTTACTCCATTCTGAAATGACTTGACTGGTTTTCCAGTTTAAAATTTCAGCAATTTCATGGGGTGGGGTTTGGACTTTAAGCAGTTCGAGTAGCTGTTGTTGCGTGGGGGTAAGGCTCTCCCAATAGATTTGCCATTGGCTAGGGGTTAAGCCTAAGCTATGGTCTTGGAGGGAAATTTCTAACCAATGACTGACTAATTCTGGGTTTTCTTTGAGGGAGAAGATGCGAATGGCATGATAGCTGACTTTTTCTCGGAGACGATAAACTTGCTTCACTGAGAGATTGAGCAGGATAGCAATTTCTTCTTGGGTGCGTCCTTGAAGATAGAATTGCAACCAATGGGCAGCTTTTTCTCCTAGGGTTTCCTGTAGGTAGGCTTGAAATTCTTTGGCAACGGCTTTTCGGTAACGTTGCTGTTGCAGATAGGCTTGGGTATCTTGGTATTGGGCGATCGCCTCACGATCGAGGAGACTAATAGGATCATCACTCTCGTCTGAGCTGAGTTCTTCAGAAATGAGCCGCACTAAGTTACCGGTAGGAATATGAGTCATTCCTCCCCTTTGGGTACGCCGTAGATAGTTGAGAAACCGATAGAGGAGCAGAGGTTGATTGCGAATAGGGCGCAGACAATATTCTTCTAAGGTTGCTAAAATGAGAGTATTTTGTAACCATCGCTGGGGGGTAATCTGTTGGATTAAACCCATTTGTTGTTTCAGATAGCGATCGCTCTGCAATAATTCCTGAATCACTTCTTGCAGCACATCAACTACGCTCCGTTGGCGATCTCGACTTAAAGCAACCCAGGTGCGGATTTTGTTGCGAATTAAAAATAGGCTGGCTAACCGCTTCATCAGCTTTTGATAAGCCGCTTCTGGAGGCACGCCTAAATACCGTTGTTGTAAAATTCGATAGCGATAATCCATCGCAGCTAAGGCAATATCCCAATCCTCCTGATTGAGATCCAACAAGCGATCGGGATTTTCGCCGATTAACCAATCCAGAATACTCTGATGAACCTCCTGAGAATATTCAGAACATTCAACCTTCAGGCGCGATCGCCAATCATCCATTAATAGTTTCAGAACGCTCATCAGACTCACCGCTTAGAGACGTTTTTGCAAAAAGAGACGCTTCGGTTTTCCCAGCAGCAGACTACTCCAACTGAGTTCTACCTGTTGCAGACGATAACCCACCTTATAGTAGAGACACCGCGCAGGATGATTATTCTCCAAAACATGAAGATAAATTTCTTCACATCCCCATTTCAACGCCGTTTTTTCACAATGATCGAGCAGCTCTTGAGCCAACCCTTGATGACGATCTTCCGGCTTAACCGCTAAGTTAGAAATGTAAGGATATTGTGTAAATTGATTCCAATCTGACCAAGACCGCAATGAAACTTCGACCATTCCTGCTAACCGCTCCTGCTCTTGTCTAGTGCCTCCCCCATTTTGAGGCTGTGTTGGGTATACAGCCACCCAACAGCTATAGTAGGGAGAGGCTGTGCGCCATCGTTGTTTTAGATCTTCATAAATCCCCCAGCGAATCAGAAGAGTTAACCAACGAAACCAGACTTTCCACCCTGGGAAAGTGTGGAAACACTCTGCTAAAAGATCGCTGAGACCTTTAAGATCTTGGACTTGAGCCATACGGATGGCATAGCGCTCATGCATTCAGAATCGGTATTTTAGGAAATTTTGCCCTAGCATAAGTAGGAGTTAAGCATCAGAGGATTGCTCTCGATCACCGGCGATCGCCTGCATATGACAACGCAGGGGTAAACTGTCCCGAAGTTGTTCCTCCACAGACTGAAAAACGGGACGACCCGGCAACCCTAAAGGAAGACTACCATAATAGGGTAGGAGTAATCCGATCATCATGAGCCAAAATAGGGGGGTAAACTCCAGGGGACTGTAAGCGGTTATTCTAGAAACTTTGTATAGGTTCAGGGGTATGTGAAAGGTTAGGCGAGAAGGATTCATCAGAAACTCCTGAAGATTGATCGTTTAAGTAGATAGAGCGGATATCGTTGGGTAAAGCAGCTTCTAGGGAAGCGAGTGCTTGTTGTAATTGGGTTTTGACGCTAAAAGGAGAAATGGGTTCACCTTCAGCTTGTAAATAGGCCGCGATCCGGGTTTCACTCCAGTGAAAGGTCTGAGAGAGTAGAATCATTAACCGCAAAACCGGTTCTAATTGATCCATTGCTTGCTCTACATAACACCAGAGCGGGGGAGAACAGTCTTTAAGATTGTAATAAATCGATTCAACCGGGGGCAGCTCCATCTTGTTTATACAGAAAGCGGTGAAGTTAATCAGCGCATTTTGTAAGGTTAGGGGAGGATCGCCCGGTTGAGTCTGGTCAGAGCGTAAATGGAGTCCTCCGAGTTCATAATAGATATGCCGCCAAGTGCAAGCAAAGAGATAATCGGCTTGTACGGGCGATCGCGCTGAATGGGAAATGAGCGTATAAACAATGGGGTTATACCGACAAAAGATGGCTGTGAAGTAGCGCCCTGACTCTGGATGACGCTGAAATAAGGTGAGCAATTCTTGATCGCTGTAGTGAGTCAGGGACTTAATTAGGGGATGCTGGGTTTCTCGGAAGTGGGGCAAATGCATGGGTTTGGGACTTCACGCTTGCAAAGGGGCAGAGTCTTGATAGCTAATGGTTTATTGTATCGCTGAGGACTGGCGATCGCACAGCCCTAGGGAGCATTATTTAGAGAACAGCTAAAGGGGCGCTTCCCGATCTCCAAATGACAGGAAGCGCCCCTAAAAGCTACAAGTGTTGTGGGTTAGATTGAGTTTTGCGACCTTTAACCTAGATAGTCGGCTTCAGCTTCTAGCTGACGGACTAGAGATACATCACCTTTAGTACGAGCCACCTCTAATCTATGTTGTAGGTTTTTGCGTAGATTTTCTTTATGAGCTTGGGCTGCTTGTTGGAGTTGTTGGCGTTTTTTGTTCATGGTAAACATTTTTTTTACTTTCGATAAGGTAGATTTAAGAGCTTTCTTTTAGGATAACTGATTTCCAGTAAAACCGTAGCTAAAGTTACAAAATTTTAAACAAAACTCTATCTACCTCACTGGATCTAGAAAAATACTCATTCTTCCATAGGAATTAACTGGGTGAGGAGAGCTGATGCATAAGTATACGTTTATGTTTAGAGGGATTAATCCATGGATGGACTTAAGCTGAGGACTCTTGGCCGGGAAGGGTTAATCACGGGGAGCAGATGTTGAAGTTCAATTTTCTCAGCCGTAAAGAGGGTACTCAAATTCAGGGGAAGACTAGAGTCATGGGGATCGGATTCAATGAGGGTTTGTAGGAGGTCGTACCAGATTCCGTTTTGGGCATAGAATCTGATTTTATCGGCGATCGCCCCTGCTGCTAATTCCGCTTGTTGAGTTCTCTCCAGGGGAATCCGTTTGATCCCTGTACTCACATAATCTACCAACTGTCCATTGCAGTTCAATTGAAAATAGCCAACATAAACCCGGTTAACATCCAAAGTGGGTGCATTGGGGAAGTCAGCAAGATTAACTGCGACTATTCCAGACTGTTGATTAAGGGCCAACTCTACTTGAACCACCTGATTACCCGTTTCATCCTCCAAAACAAACTCAGCCACATCGACTTGATTAGGAGGAACATAGAAATAAAGTTTGGGAGAAGCTTGAGTGGTGAGACCAAAAGCATGAATGGGCACAATAGAGCTTAAAGCTTGATAGTCTCCGTCTATCTCTGCTTTCATGGTGCAGCTTGTCCGACTCCCCGCAGCACCGCGACGGCCGGGGAGACCCGGAGGGGGGTCTTCCCAGTCTTGTATTTGCAACTCTTGCAGTTGGGGAACATAGACCATTTGTTCACCTTCTGAAGAGGATTGGGCCAATGTGGGAGAGAGATCGACGTTTAAGGATAAACCAACTAGGGACGAAATAGTGGCGATCGCCATACACCGTCGGCATAAAGTTGAAGATAAAGGTAAGAAGTCAAACATAGTAGATTTCCACCGAGCAAAAGAAAGACAACTGAAGCGCATAAACCCTGCTAACCCTGGAGATCTCACATTCACCGTGTCAGCACTGAAGCGTCTTTAATCGCTAACTACAGCACTTCCCCGGAAAATTACAGGATATTGCTGGAAAGTTAAGAATCTCTTTAGAATTGGGGGCAAGAGAGCCGAGGGGTTTTTCCAGAAAGGGCAAAAACTTCTAAAATAAGAAGGGCTTCTGGGAAAACTCCATAGACTTGCCCAGGGTTTCTTTCTTTAATTGTGACATAAGGGTAATCATAAATGGCGATCGCAATCAGCCAATTGGTGAAACGGAAACGTCAAGGTCATCCCCTGGTGATGCTCACGGCCTGGGATTATCCGTTTGCCCAATTGCTGGATCGGGCTGGGGTTGATTTAATTTTAGTAGGAGATTCTCTGGCAATGGTGGCCCTAGGTCATCCCACTACCTTACCCGTCACCTTAGATCAGATGATTTACCATACCCAAGCCGTCTGTCGAGGAGTAAAAGAGGCTTTGGTTGTCTGCGATCTGCCCTTTATGAGCTATCAAGAAGGCCCCATTCAGGCCCTCAGATCGGCCGGTCGAGTCTTGAAGGAAACTCAAGCGGGGGCTGTGAAACTAGAAGGGGGCTATCCGGAAATGATCGAGGTTGTCCATCGTTTAAGTTTAAGTGGGATTCCGGTGGTGGGCCATGTGGGGGTAACGCCCCAGTCTGTTCATCGACAAGGGTATCGCAGACAGGGAAAGGAACAAGCGGAAGGGGAAAGGATATTACAGGAGGCGATCGCCCTTGCAGAAGCGGGAGCTTTTACCATTATCCTAGAAAACATGACTCACGATCTCGCCCAAAAAATTACTGAAACTGTTCCTATACCGACTATTGGCATTGGTTCTGGGCCTCATTGTGATGGCCAAGTCTTAGTCACCAGCGATGTTTTAGGACTCTCCAGTTGGCAACCGCCTTTTGCTAAAGTCTATATGAATCTCCAGGGAAGTATTACCGATGCGGTGAAAACCTTTAGTCAGGAGGTGCGCGATCGCCAGTTTCCTTAACTGGACGGTCAAAGCAAGGAGTGCGAGCATCTTGCTCGCTAGAACTAACAAGCGAGCAAGATGCTTGCATTCCCCTAAAATGCTATACCTGTTAATCGTTAACTATTACTCTACTGACTTAATTCTCGCTCTGCTTAAGTCCATTCCAGACCGAAATCTAGCCAAGCTCAAAATCATCATCGTCAACAACTCTCCAGGCGATCGAACCCTGCAACCTCACAGCGCAACCCATCCCAACTTAACCCTACTCACTGCTCCCGAAAACTTAGGCTTTGGGGGCGGTTGCAATTTAGGATTAACTTGGATCTATGAACGCGATCCTCATAGCTTAGTATGGTTAATCAATCCCGATACCACCCTAGCCGATGTTGCCATTGACTACATTCAAACCTGCTTTCAAGAGCATCCCCACTTAGCCATTTTAGGCACTCAAATTCAAGACACCCAAGGTAACCCTTGGTTTACCCAAGGAAAATTCAACCCCTGGCTGGGATCGCTCCCCCATCAACACCCCATTTCCCCCTTAGAAAACCCCACCGCTAAAATCATCCCCTCTCGCTGGGTATCTGGATGTAGCCTGATTCTCAATTTAGCTCAATTTTCCTCTTGTCCCCAATTCGATCGCCATTACTTCCTCTACTATGAAGATAACGATCTATGCGAGCGCTATTTTCAGCAAGGATACTCTATTGCCGTGACTGAAGCCATTTTAGTCACTCATCAAGTCTCTGCTACGAGCGATCGCAACCTCAAAGCCAAACTCCACCACGCCACCTATAGCAAACTCTACTTCTTACAGCAACATGGAACCCCTTTAGCCTTACTCTTAAACTTAGGATATCTGAGCCTAAAAATGATCGCCGATTGGATTAAACAAAACCCCGATGGCTACCAAGGACGTTGGCAAGGATTAAAGCAATTTTTGCAATCAAAAGATTAGGGATCGAGTTTAACGCTTTCTTGCCTCATCAATCGCTGATTTCAAAACTTGCGGTTCATCCGTGCCAATGCGAAAATAGGACTGAGAATTCAACTCAATCTCCACCGCATCCAACCCCGAAACATTAAACATCCATCCCCTAGGAGTCAGGCGAATCCCCCAACCATAATACCAAGGATTTTTAACCATTGCAGCATCAGTTATGCTAGACAAGGGAAAACTTTTGTGAATCAAACCCACCCCGAAGGAACATTTAAGTTGCTCTGCGGTAATCGTCACCGTTAACGTACTAAACAAAACCGTAATTACTAAAATACCGATCAAAATACTCGCTGCCATCCCCACCAAGCCTTTGGAAAGGTAGAAAAAGACTAAAGGCAGAAGAGCAGCTAAGAGAACGAGAATAATTGTCCCAATTTGGGTATGTTTGTACAAAAATGTCATTATAATTCACCTCTATTATTAACCGTTAAGTAAAAAATTAGGAGTTAAGAATTTAGGATCGACTGGCTGTTCGCGCGGCAAATAAATCACTACATGAATACCAATATCGCATAAATAGCGACACATCAAAGGGCCAACTTGTGACCATTCCAGTTTTCCTAATCCACAACCTAATGCAGGGATAGCTAGAGATTTAATTTCCTCTTTAACGGCATTATTTCTAATCCAAGTTAACCCTGCTTCAATATCCTCTATCCTAGAATTCTCTCTCCAGTGTCGTTTCGTGGCAAAGAGTAAAAACCACTTGACAGAGTTGGAAGTATTTAAGGGAGTCCCTAAATCAGCAAGCTCTTCATCTAAGGAAGCTTCTCGCCTATAGAGATAAGGTTTTGTGGCGGTTATTTGTTTAGTCTTGCAAGCATCTTGATATCTCACATAAACATCAGGAAATTGGTATTTAGCTCTAGAAGCTAATCCTTTACCCATTACGCCTTGTAAATTTACACTAATAGTTAAAGTTTGCATATTGGAAAAAAACATATCTCCATCGACAAGAGAAATATTACTAGAGACACGAAATTTATTATTCGGCTGAAAAAATAAATTACTTTCTTTTATTACTGGCATATTAATTTTAGGAATTAATGCATAAATCTTTTCTAGAACTTCATCTGTTGGCACAAAAATAGAATCAATGAGCGTTGGTTGTACTTGTTTGGAAATCAAACACTCAGACATGATAATTCGCTTTGATCCATCTGTATCCTTCCACCATTCATTTTGAAGCATTTTCCAATTGTCTTTTAATTTTTTCAATCCTTCATGTAAAGAGTAGAATTGAGTTTGGCTATGGGCTGCATTTCCATCTGTAATAATAATTCCTGGTTCTTCTAGAACTTGGGGCTTGATGGAAATAATTGCAATATCGTTTACAGATCTTTCTTTAGTAACTCGATACATCATCGGATTTCGGGGTTGAAAGTAAAGATTGGCATAATTCCATAAAGTGTTAGTATCCGATCTTAATCGATGTTGACGATGGTTAACAATGTTCTCATCATAAATAGGGGTGAATTCAACCTGGGAATCTAAAAGTTGTTGATGGGACAATATGCCGTTTTCTAAAATAGACGGTATATTATTAATGTGAGTGATGTAATAGAGATTTTTGATCTGCGGTTGAATCATAACAAATTCTGTAAATCTTTATCGTTGTTGATCTAATGAACGATCGCCTTTTAATTAACTTAGCTGTGCTAATGAACAAACCGACGGGAATTAGCACCTATGCTCTGAATATTTTACCCTATCTGACTTCCTTACATCCAATTCTGTTAAGTGCGCGGAAGTTAGAGGGATATTCCCATTATCCAATTCCAGGGGGACAAACGCCGGAACAGGGGGCTAAGGGACATCTGAAACGGTTGCTCTGGACTCAATTTAGGTTACCTAAAATTTATCGCAAGCTGCAAGGGGATTTACTGTTTTCTCCTCTACCGGAAGCGCCGTTGTTGCAGGGATGTCGGTTTGTGGTGATGGTTCACGATCTGATTCCGTTGCGGTTTCCAGAACGGCGATCGCCCCTCACCCTATATTACCAGTATTATCTACCACAGGTTCTCAATCAGGCGACTCATATTCTCTGCAATTCCCAAGCAACCGCCAATGATATTATGGATTGGTTTTCCATCAAATCCGATCGCATCACCCCCATTTTGCTAGGCTACAATCAAGAGCAGTTTAAGCCATTAAATTTACCGACTTCTAACTATTTTCTCTATGTCGGTCGCCATGCAACCTATAAGAATCTGCATCGAGTCATTGAGGCATTTGGGAAACTGAGCCAAAATCAAGACTATCAGTTGTGGTTAGTCGGGCCCAACGATCGCCGCTATACCCCCAGTTTGATCGCTCAGATGAACGAATTGGGATTAAGCGATCGGGTTAAATTGATCGACTATGTGTCAGTAAAAGAACTGCCTATACTCATGAATCAGGCGATCGCCCTCATTTTCCCCAGTCTCTGGGAAGGCTTTGGCTTACCCGTCCTCGAAGCCATGGCTTGCGGGACTCCCATCATTACCTCTAACTGCTCATCCCTTCCCGAAATTACCGCCGATGCCGCACTTTTAGTCGATCCCTACCAAGTCCCAGAAATCACATCTGCCATGGAAACCCTCATTCAAAACCCACAAGCACGAGAAGATCTGCATCAAGGGAGTCTCAAAAGAGCCGCAGAATTTAGTTGGTCTCGCACTGGACAGGCGACTTGTGAGGTTTTGAAAGCTTATATTTAGGGAATTAACGTCTATTGCCTATTGCCTCTTGCCTTTCCTTCAACATGCCCGAACTCACATATGCCCTTGTCCATGAATGGTTAACCCCCTTAGCCACAGGTGGATCTGAACTGGTGGTTAAAGAAATTCTCAAACACATTGACGCAGATCTATATGCCCTAATTGACTTTGAATCCACGAACCCCGAAAGTTATCTCTATCAGCGCCAAATTGGAACCACATTTTTACAGCACTTTCCCTTTGCCCGTCGAGGAGTGCAAAACTATCTGCCTCTGCTGCCCTTGGCGATCGAACAACTCGATTTAGGCGAGTATGATATTATCCTCTCCTCTTCCCATGCAGTCGCCAAAGGAGTCCTCACCCGTCCCGGACAACTGCACCTATGCTATTGCCATACCCCCATGCGCTATGCCTGGGATTTAACCTTCGACTATCTGAAACAGAGCAAATTGGGGCAGGGTATACCGGGTTGGGCCAGTCGCTATATCCTCCACAAAATGAGGCTGTGGGACGTGATATCCGCCAATCGGGTAGATCGGTTCATTGCCAACTCCAAGCACACTGCCAGGCGAATTTGGCGGTGCTATCGCCGTCAAGCGGAAGTGATTTACCCTCCCATTGATATCGATCGCTTTCCGTTTCAAGCCAAAAAACAGGATTTTTACCTCACCGTCTGCCGTTTGGTGAGCTACAAACAAGTCCGGCTGATGGTGGAGGCCTTTAACCAGTTGGGTCGGCATCTGGTGGTCATTGGTACAGGATCTCAACGAGAGGAACTCGAGGCCATAGCTAAATCCAATATTCAGTTTCTCGGTTTTCAACCGGATGAGGTGGTCAATCAATATATGAGTGAGGCCAAAGCCTTCGTTTATGCAGCTTGCGAAGATTTTGGCATGGCTATTGTTGAAGCACAAGCCTGTGGCACTCCCGTCATTGCCTATGGAGAAGGAGGCGCTTTAGAAACAATTCGTGATTTTCGGACTCACCCAGAAGGCGCAACCGGGTTATTATTCCCCCAACAAACCCCAGAATCCTTGGTGGAAGCCGTGGAACAGTTTGAGGCATTGGGGCGATCGCCTTTTAACCCCGAACAAATCCGTCGCCATTCTACCCAGTTTCACCCCAAAGTGTTTGAAGAGCGTTATAGTGATCTACTCAAACGGGCTTATCAAGACTTACAACAGTTCTGATGGGCAAAACTTTCCCGGCCCCAATCCCTGAGTTCAGAATTAATTGGAATCAAATTCTTCTGATTAGGGGTCAGTGGCTTTATGATTAGGTGTGTGTGGTGTGAAATAGAGGAGTACGATGACTGCTGAGAGTCAATTTATCTCTGGCAAGACTGCTCGGATCTATGTCAAGCGCGGATTTCGTCCTCAACGATTTAGAGCTAGGCATCAAGGTCTATCCATCAGTCTCAACGGAGAGTTTTTCAAACGAGCCTTCGATATCATCTTCTCGCTGGCTGTTCTCGTCTTGTTTTCCCCGGTTTATCTGGTTTTAACTCTGTTAATTATACTGAGTTCTCAAGGATCTGTATTTTACATACAAGAGCGCGTGGGAAAAGACTACAAATTGTTTAAGTGTATTAAATTTAGAACCATGATTCCCAATGCGGATCAGGTTCTCTCCGAGATGATGGCCGCTTCTCCCCAGATGCGAGAAGAGTTTGAGACTAACTTTAAGCTAAAACACGATCCGCGTATAACCTGGATTGGTAAGTTTCTCCGAGTCACTAGCTTAGATGAATTTCCCCAATTCTGGAATGTACTCAAGGGAGATATGAGTGTGGTCGGCCCCCGTCCCCTGGTTCCGGAAGAACTGCATAAGTATGGTAAACATATTGACAAAGTTTTAACCATAAAACCGGGAATCACGGGGCTGTGGCAGGTATCAGGACGTAATGATATTCCCTACCCTCGGAGAATTCAAATTGACCTGTATTATGTGAATTTCAAGAACTTTTGGATGGATCTCTGGATTGTGATCAAAACCATTGGAGTAGTCATTTTCCCCAAAGGAAATGGAGCTTACTAACCTAGGCTAGATCCACAACAAATGCATAACAGTAGGGGAGTTCAGGAAAAACCTGGACTCCCTATCTATTTGGATAAGGTAGCCCTGTAAATCCTGTATTTCCGCAAGCGGACATGAAAGCGTCGCTAGAGGCAATTGTCCTCAACCCATACCCATTTTTAATTTTTAATTTTTAATTGATATGAGATCGCCTAAGACCCAAGGACTAGATGTTAAGCTAGATTGGGCATTTTCTGAATGCTCATAGGTTTTAGGGTCGGCATCAGGTACGATTAAACTCTAATTTATACGACGCAAGGAAGATTACCGATGACACAACGTAAGCGATCGCTGATTACAGGAATTACCGGTCAAGATGGTTCCTATCTGAGTGAATTCTTACTCGAAAAGGGGTATGAAGTCCATGGAATCATTCGCCGCAGTTCTAGCTTCAACACCGATCGCATCGATCATATTTACATCGATCCCCATGAAGATCAAGCCCGATTTTTCCTCCACTACGGCGATCTCACCGATGGCACAACCCTACGCCGAATCTTAGAAGAAGTCCAACCCCATGAAGTTTACAACTTAGGCGCTCAATCCCATGTGCGCGTCAGCTTCGACTCCCCCGAATATACGGTTGATACCGTCGCCATGGGAACCCTACGACTCTTAGAAGCCATTCGCGATTACCAACATCGTACCGGCAATCAGGTCAGATTCTATCAAGCCGGATCGTCGGAGATGTTTGGCAAAGTCCAAGAAGTGCCGCAAAAAGAAACCACTCCCTTCTATCCCCGTAGTCCCTACTCCTGCGCTAAAGTCTATGCCCATTGGCAAACCATCAACTACCGGGAATCCTACGATCTCTTTGCCTGTAATGGCATCCTCTTTAACCATGAATCCCCCCGTCGAGGAGAAACCTTTGTCACCCGTAAAATCACCCGTGCCGTTGCTCGGATTAAAGCCGGACTGCAAAAGAAAATCTATCTGGGGAACTTAGACGCAAAGCGCGATTGGGGCTATGCCAAAGACTATGTACGCGCCATGTGGCTCATGCTTCAGCAAGATCAACCGGATGATTATGTAGTCGCAACGAATGAAACCCACTCCATTCGCGAATTTCTCGATATTGCCTTTACCCATGTAGGCTTAACCTGGCAAGATTATGTGGAGTTCGATGAGCGCTATTTGCGTCCTGCGGAAGTGGATTTACTCATTGGTGACCCCAGTAAAGCCAAAGAAAAGCTAGGTTGGGAACCCTCCGTTACCTTTGAAGAACTGGTAAAATTAATGGTCGATGCGGATCAAGAAGCTCTGCAAAAAGCCAAACAGTTGGGCAATGGATTTGACTAAGGCAGATTGAGGCAAAAAAGATGACCACCATAGAATTGCAAGATAAGCGGATTTTGGTCACGGGGGGCGCGGGGTTTCTCGGTCGTCAGGTGATCGAGCAGCTTCAAGCAGTAGGGGCGAATCCTGAGCAGATTACCATTGTGCGATCGCGCGAACATGACCTTCGCCAAATGACTGCCTGCGAGCAAGTTGTCCAAAATCAAGATATCATCATCCACCTGGCCGCCCATGTGGGGGGAATCGGCCTCAACCGGGAAAAACCGGCAGAACTGTTCTACGATAACTTGATGATGGGAACCCAACTCATCCATGCGGCTTACCAAGCGGGTATCCAAAAGTTTGTTTGTGTGGGAACCATCTGCGCCTATCCGAAATTTACCCCCGTTCCCTTCAAAGAAGAAGACCTTTGGAACGGTTATCCCGAAGAAACCAATGCCCCCTATGGCATTGCCAAAAAAGCTCTCCTGGTTCAACTCCAATCCTATCGGCAACAATATGGGTTTAATGGCATTTTCCTCTTGCCCGTAAACTTGTACGGGCCAGAAGATAACTTTAATCCCAGCAGTTCCCATGTCATTCCTGCCTTAATTCGCAAAGTCTATGAAGCTCAACAACGGGGAGATGCAACCCTTCCCGCTTGGGGAGATGGCTCGCCCAGTCGGGAGTTTCTCTATTCCACGGATGCGGCACGGGGCATTGTGATGGCCACTCAGAAGTACAATGACTCTGAGCCGGTGAATTTAGGAACCGGTTACGAAATCACCATCCGCGATTTAGTGGAACTGATTTGTGAGTTAATGGACTTTAAGGGCGAAATTGTCTGGCAAACCGATCAGCCCAATGGTCAACCCCGCCGATGCTTAGACACCCAACGGGCAAAGGACTGGTTTGGGTTTACGGCGAATATGGAGTTTCGCGAAGGACTGAAACGAACGATTGACTGGTATCGCACCCATGCAGAGGCGATGTAGTGTCGCGATCGCTTCTAACATAGTGTATAAAAAAAGATGAGGGATAGGGGGAATAAATTACCCCATCCCCCTATCACTTTGATAGATTTTCAGGAAATAGAGTCATGAATCCTTTCTTAAAAAATGTGGTAACTTTGACTGCTCTGGCTGCCGTTGTTGATGGTTCTGCTAATGATGAAGAAAAGCAATTGATTGTCGATCGCCTGGCCAAGAGACTGGAAGTGGCTCCAGATTTGGTTCATGACGAACTGGATCGGGCGATCTCCCATGTTCAAAATGCGGCCAATGACCCCACCCTGGCACTCCAGTTAGCCCACAAAGCCTTACGCACGCTCCCTTTTCATCAACAAACCTTTGCTTTTGATGTAGCTAAAGAAGTGATTGATGTGAATGGGATAGAACCGGATGAAAGTAGATTTATTTGGGCCCTGTTTCGGTTAGTCTTCCCTGAATCATCGGGTGGGAGTTAGGGGAATGGGGACGCGGGGAGAAGTACGACCCATTTTTAATTTTTTCGGCTGTCGCCGACATGAAAATTTTTAATTGATGGATAAGCGCCAACTTCGTAAACAGCTACTGGTGGCTCGTCAGTCTCTGTCTGTGGAAGACTGGAAAATGAAAAGCGATCGCCTCTGCCAAAACCTCAAAGACGCTCTCCTATTTCAGCAAGCCCAGACAATTCTCGCTTATTCGAGCCATCGCCAAGAGCCGGATCTGAGTGCTTTATGGGCAGAACGGGAGTTTTGGGGGTTACCTCGAACCATGGGTAAATCTCTCTGCTGGCATGTCTGGAAGCCCTCAGAAGCCCTGCAAACAGGAAAATATGGCATTTTTGAACCTCACCCCGATGCACCGGTGTTACAGCCCCAAGAAGTAGATTTAATTTTGGTTCCGGCAGTGGGATGCGATCGCCAGGGATATCGTTTAGGCTATGGGGGTGGCTATTATGACCGATTGCTGAGTGCAGAGCATTGGCAGCATATTCCCACCATTGGTGTTATCTTTGACTTTGCTTGGATGGAGCAACTGCCGGTAGATGAGTGGGATATTCCCTTAAAAGGGATTTGTAGCGATCGCCAATTTGACTTAACCCCAGAGGCACAGAGAGTACAACTCATGTGACAATGCTAGATGAAGCTTTCAACGGTAACCATGACCCAGACCTACACGATTAAAATCCATAATCGTCACACCAACCAACTCCACACCCTACAAGTCCCCGATGACCGCTACATTCTCCACAATTGCGAAAGTCAAGGGGTAGATTTACCCTTTTCCTGTCGCAACGGTGCTTGTACCACCTGTGCAGTGCGTATCCTGTCAGGAGAAATTTACCAACCGGAAGCCATGGGACTCTCTCCCGACTTACAAAAACAAGGTTATGCGCTGCTGTGTGTTAGTTATGCCAGATCCGATTTAGAAGTAGAAACCCAAGATGAAGATGAAGTCTATGAACTACAATTTGGGCGCTATTTTGGGAAAGGAAAAGTCCAAGTTGGCTTACCTTTAGAGGATGATTAAAATCTAGCAGGGAATGGCAAAGGCTTGGCCTAAGATTATTTCTGACATTCAATTAATCGCATGGGGGGATGGTCTAATAAATCTTGCCAATACTCCTGGCCCCATTTTTCAATCCCTTCAGGAGCAATCATAGGTTTATACCAATTCACGGTTTTAAACCCGACCTCTTTGAATGCCCATTCATAGGTTTCTTGACTCAAGTAATAGTCATCAATTACGATCTCTTCTCCATTGACCTCAAAAGCCAAACTAGGAACAGCCATTCCTTCCTGAAAATCAGAAAGATCTTTATTTCTATAATATCCGTATTTTTCCAGGCGATTGTAGGATTCTGGAGATAAAGCAACATTATTGTTGAGGGCAACAAAACGGCCACCGGGTTTTAAGTTGTCATAGATAGTTTGGCCCATTTGACGCAATTGTTCTGGGCTTTGAGCATGATTGATGGAGAAGGCTGCACCCACTAAATCAAAAGTATCTATTTGACCCAGTTCGCACATATCGCTAACGATATATTCTATTCCTAGGGGTTCCTCAGCTTCCTCTGCTCTAGCCAACTCGATCATCTTGGGCGAGATATCGACTCCAACGACTCGTGCTGCGCCATTTTTTTTGAAATTTCGACTATGTATCCCTTCTCCGCAGCCGAGATCGAGAATGGATTTACCTTGGAGATCTCCTAACTGGCTAAAATAAGTATAAGTCTCCACATAAAAATAGATGTCGTAGATCTGGTGTTCGCGAAATTGCTTGTATTGTGTGGCTATGGGGTCATAAACGGCCATACTCTAAAATATCCTATAGATGGGTTAGAACTGAATGAGTTTATTATAGATCGATATAGATGGGTTAGAACTGAATGAGTTTATTATAGATCGATTTTGATTTTCTCCAGATAACTTTCTACTGGCGATCGAGATCTGAAAGGATGAACATTAAAGGACTCATAGCCCTAGGTTACAGCATGGTTTTGTGGGGTTGTCAATCTTCTCCTCCCATGGGGAAAACGGTGAGGGTGGTAAAAATTGTGAGTGGTAATACTCTAGAAGTCGCCACCGATCATTCTCCCGCGCAAAGGGTAAGACTCATTGGTATTAGTGCCCCTTCTGAAGAACAGGAACCTTGGGGAATGGAGGCGAAACAATATCTGCAAGAGCGCCTGCATCAAGAAGCAGTTACTTTAGCATTGGATGGAGAAACTGAAGATCGATATGGGCGGATCTTGGCTTATGTTTGGCATGAGGGGGAATTAATGAATGAGAAATTAGTCAAAGAAGGGTATGCTTTAGCTGAGGAAAGGTTTCCGAATACCCAATATAGCCAGCGTCTCCAGTATGCTGAACAAAGAGCAAGGATGCTGGGGCTGGGCATTTGGAATCCGGAAAATCCGATGCGCTTGAGTCCTAGCGAGTTTCGTTATCAAGAGGATTGAGTTGCCCTCTGCCTGTTCCCTATTCCCTGTTGATTACCCATGACTGAAAACTTACAAACTTATTTAGAGATTGCCACGGAAGCTGCCTTAGCGGGAGGTGCGGTGGTGAAGTCTTACCAAGGAAAGTTAAAAGATATTCGGGAAAAAGGCCGGCCGGGGGATATCGTGACGGAAGCCGATAAGGGTTCGGAGGCGGTGATTTTGGAGATTTTGCAGCGTCATTTTCCTGACCATGGTATTTTAGCGGAAGAGTCGGGGAAAGGGGGCGATCGCCAAAGTCGATATCTGTGGGCGATCGATCCCCTCGATGGCACAACCAATTACTCCCATGGCTATCCCAATTTCTCCGTTTCCATCGGCTTATTCATCGATGGAGTGCCTAAAGTAGGGGTGGTCTTCGATCCATCCCGTGAAGAACTCTTTCGCGCCGCCCAAGGCTTAGGAGCGACGCTGAACCGTCAGGCGATCGCCGTCTCTGCTACCCCCACCTTAGCCGATAGCCTCCTCGTCACCGGTTTTGCCTACGATCGCCGAGAAACCAACGATAATAACTATGCCGAATTCTGCCATTTCACCCATCTTACCCAAGGCGTGCGCCGGGGCGGTTCTGCCGCTCTTGACCTTGCCTATGTTGCCTGCGGACGCTTAGACGGCTACTGGGAGAGAGGTTTGTCCCCCTGGGATCTGACGGCTGGTATAGTCCTGGTGCAAGAAGCGGGAGGCCAAATTAGCGCCTATGATGGCAGTCCGATGAAGATAGAAACCGGTCGCATCTTAGCCACCAACAGTCATCTACATGACCCCATGATCCAAGTTCTCTCATCCATTTCCCCCTTTCCTTTTCAAGGTCGAGAATCTGCTGAATAGGGAAAGAGTACACTAAAATGATTAATCATCCCTTGGCACAGTCAAACAGCGAGTATGTCTTTTAACATTAATCAAGGTCTGTTTCAACTTGACTTCACCGACTTCCACGCCATTCTCGGAGTTCCCATCCAGGCAGATAGTCGGGAAATCCGCAAGCGCTATATGCGGATTGCGAAGAACCTCCATCCAGATAGTAGTTCTACGGGAACTCCAGAAGAAAAAAAACAAGCCAGCCAGATCCTGTCTAAACTGGTGAACCCAGCTTATGAAAAGCTTTCCCAGGAAAAAGAATACAAAGAATATATGGTGATGTTGCGGATCAAAGGCCAACAAGCTGCCCAACAAAATAGTACTCAAACCTTGCAAAGTGAAGTGGCTAAAAAACTGGCTCAGGCTAAGGACGTGGATGTTGAGTATAAAAAAGCGATGGAAGACCTAGCGGCTCAACAATACCAAACTTTAAATGATTTTAGTAAGGTGACTGGGGAAATTAGCGAGTTGAATATGGTTTACCTGATGCGGGCAGGAAGTTCAGGGGCAAAACCGGCTAATCAACCGAAAGCAGCCACTCCTCCCCCGCCCAAACCGGCTAACCCAGCCCCTCCGCCTCCACCGAAAGTGGAGAAAAAATCGCCAGTGGAGGGCTATTATGGACGGGCTAAGGAACTGACGGAAAAAGGGAACTTCCCGAAGGCAATCCTAGAATTGCGGGATGCCCTGAAGCTAGAGCCAAGCAATAGTGATTGTCATAGCTTACTGGGGATGATTTACCTCAAACAAGGGCAGACAACGATGGCGAAAGTCCATATTAACAAGGCTCTCGAAGGCGATCCCAAACATGCAGAAGCTCTAGACTTGAAGAAAAAACTAGAAGCGCTGATCAAAAAAGGTAAAGATACGGGTAAAACCGATCAAAAAGCCGGTCAAGGGATTAAGATATTCGGGATTACGATTGGTGGTGGAAAGAAAAAGTAATGGTTTATCAGTCTGCTCCAGGGGCTAGGGATTTGCTTCCCCTGGACGTTGCCCAAAAAACCTGGATTGAAGACCGTCTGTATCAGGTGTTTCATCACTGGGGTTACCATCGGATTATTACCTCAACGTTGGAGAGATTGGATACATTGATGGCGGGAGGCGCGATCGATCGCTCTACGGTGATTCAACTACAGCAGGGTCAAGAAGAGTTGGGTTTGAGGCCGGAAGTAACGGCCTCTATTGCTCGGACTGCGGCAACTCGTAAGTATTTTAACCGGGTAACTAATCCCAAACGATTTTATTATAGTGCCAATGTTTTTGTGCGATCGCCCAAAGGAGACTATGGTCAGCAGCAGGAATTCTATCAAGCGGGGGTAGAGTTGCTCGGCGCTGGTGGTGTGGCGGCTGATGGTGAGATTTTATTGTTACTGGCTGATTGTCTACAAGCCTTAGAATTCAGTTTAGACCAGTGGGTAGGGGTGATCGGAGAAGCGGGATTAACTCAATCCCTGTTGTCTTCATTTCCAGCCGAATATCAAAAACCGATCCGAGAGGCGATCGCCCATCTCGATTATATTGCTTTACAACAGCTCGATCTACCTGAAGACTTACAGCAGAAAGCGCAACTGCTCTTCAACCTCCGGGGAGAACCCGCTCAAGTCTTCCAGAAACTAACGGCTCTGGATCTGACAGAGGAAGAACAGAGTAAACTAGAGAACTTAAAAACCTTAATCGATCTACTCCAAGAAAGTCGCCCCAATCAACCCCCTTTACCGATTATTCTGGATTTGAGCTTAATTCGCACGTTCGATTATTACAGTGGTATTGTCTTTGAAGTAGCCAGTCGCCAGGCCACAGAGGTTAAAATCCTAGGTCAGGGGGGACGCTACGATCAACTGGTAGGTGTGTATCATCCTCAACATGAGAGCTTACCCGGTATTGGCTTTTGTCTGAATATTGAAGCCCTACAACAGGTACTGCAAGGGGGCGATCGCCTGCCGAAAGAAATCCCTGCCAGTGAGTGCCTCGTAGTGCCCTTAACCAGCCCAGCTTGGGGGGCTGCCTTTGCCTATGCCGAAACCCTCCGCTCTCAAACTCCCAGCATCCGAGTCCAAGTCAATTTACTGGAGTGGGAAACCCAAGAAGAGGTGAGAAACTATGCCAAAGAGCGGCGAATTGCCCAAATTGCTTGGATGGATGCCCAAGGTAATCCCCAGGTAGAATCTCTTTCTTAATGTAGGGGTAGGTTTCAAAATGTAGGGGTTGTAGGGGTAGGTTTGAAACCTACCCCTACGAGGGAATAGGTTTGAAACTTACCCTTACGGCCGTTTAACCCTCAATTGATGTACTTTACCCGATCGACCAAAAACCATGCCTCATACCATTGTTACTAATATTTGTCAAGGAGTTGCCGACTGTGTGGAAGCTTGCCCCGTGGCTTGCATTCACCCCGGCCCTGGTAAAAATAAGAAAGGAACCGATTGGTTTTGGATTGACTTTGACACTTGTATTGATTGTGGAATTTGTTTGGAAGTTTGCCCCGTAGAAGGGGCAATTTTGGCGGAAGAAAAGCCGGAATTGCAACAAACTCCATAATGGGTAATGGGGAGAGAAACTAGAAACCCGGTTTCTCCCCATTACCCATTACCCATTACCCATTACTTAGTCCAAACATCAACTGTACATCTGCCAAGGGCGTTTCCCAGAGGTTTTCCGGTTGCCAAGCATCGGGTTCAAACTGGGCATGTTGGCCGCGACGATAAGCCATATTCAGACGCTCTCTGACTTCAGAGCGAGTCACCGAAATCAGTTTATGATAGCGCCGCCGCTCAACTCCTAGTAAAATCGCTCCCAGAAGCAAAATATGTATGGGGTGGAATTTTGCCCCCAATAGAAACGCTTGAACTTCAGCTTCTCCGACGATATCAGTGTTATAGCCCGTGAGGACATGGACACCATCGTGAAGTTGCTGCCGTCTTAGCCCTTCCAGAAATGGCTTGAGATTGTGGTCATCGAGATGTTTCGCCCAAGCATAACCGAAACTATCTGGAGGGAGCGATCGCAAATAGTCCATCTCAACAACGGGTGGTACACTGAGTCCTAACTGGGTCGCGATCGCACTGACAACCCTTAAAACTTCATCAACAGGCAGTAAAAAAATTTCCTTAACTGGTAAGTCAGTGGAAGATTTCATCGTCTCAATTTAACTCCAATAGAAATAGGGGGATAGGGAGATGGGGGGATAGGGCGATAACTAACTACTTCCTACTCCCTAGCGTGTAGTGCTATTAACCGACAAATGTAAACCCTTGACTAAAGTCTGCCACTTCAACCCCTGCAACAATGGCAATCAGTTCAGGAAGCTCACCCTGTGCCATGTAATAGAGGGCAGTCCCTTGCATGGGGAGATCGTTGGGTAAAGCGCCTAAGCTGTAAGCGCCTTCATTTCCGTGGAGTTGGATGGTATCATAGGCGATGTTAAAGTCGGCGATCGCTGCAAAGTCATTGACACCGGTTGTAAATCGCTCTCCATCATCATAATAAGCAGTCGTGGCATCTCCAAGAACAAAGGTGTCTGAACCACCGCCACCGATGAGTAGATCAACTTCTCCTTGCCCATTCGTAGGTGTGCCCACCAGCACATCTGAACCGGTTTTACCCAACAGAAAGTCACTACTATCTGTCCCCACCAGTTCCTCATCTTCACCAGGAAATCTGGAATTTTCAGCAATATTTTGCACATCGTAGACAAGGGTTCTCATTTCTGCTGAAGTTAATCCCATGCTCTCGAACACTTCTACAGAAGCCTGGGCAATTGCTTTCCCCTCTTCTGGGGTTACTGTACCATCCTCTAGAGCAGTCTGAACCGTCGTCTGCAATTGATCGATGCTTTCCTCAGAGGGGGGGCTGTCAACACTCCCTTGTAAATCGCTCCTCAATTGCTGAATATTTTCCTTTTGTTCTGGTGGGATTTCATGGGGCGAAGCGAGCCGGGTATTCCTAAAATTTTGCCGGTTTCTTAGAGTTTGAACGTTGAACGGCATGGCGTTTAAAGGCATGGTGTTTTCCTCGTCATTCGATAATTCTCTTGGACAATTCCAATCTATTGACGATCGCCCCTGCAACAACAGAGCCAAAGGTCACGTTATATCTATGACTTTTGTCATATAGCGCTTTCGAGGGACGGGGAAAAATTGAGGTTAAATTTATGGGTTGCTCAAAGGTAAGGAAGCGGCTAACAGGGCAGCCTGAGTGCGATCGCGAAGATTAAGCTGACTGAGAATATTAGTAACATAGTTTTTCACGGTTCCTTCACAGAGAAATAATTGCTCGGCAATTTCTCGGTTGCTGGCTCCTTTGCCAATTAACGCCAGCACTTCCCGTTCCCGTGGGGTTAGCCGATCAAAACCGGAGGGAAGCACGGGTTCTAGAGCAGGTGTGACTTGGGATCTCATTTTCTCAAAGATACCGGGGCCAAACTGAACATACCCCCGATGAACCGAGCGAATGGCTTGGGCTACTTCCCCTGAAGGAGTATCTTTGAGCAAATAGCCAGCAGCTCCCGCTTGAACGGCTTGCTGTACCAACTGGTCATCATTAAACGTGGTTAACACTAATACTTTCACATCAGGATAGTGACGGAAAATTTCGCGAGTTGCTGCCACCCCATCCATGACTGGCATTCGCAGATCCATTAAGACTACATCTACAGGAGTTGGCGTGGCGATCGCTCCCTGAATCTGCTTCAGTGCCTCTTGTCCGTTGCCTGCTTGTCCCACAATCTTCAGGTCTGGCTCTAAACTGAGGAGAGCCTGTAGCCCTTGCCGTAAAATGGCTTGATCATCCACCAATAAAACATGAATCATATGTTTCAATTAAAAATGGGTCTGGGTTGTTGGTCAAACTCATTATTCATGGGTAAACAGACCTTTACTGTACAGCCTTGTCCTGGCGCACTGATAAACTCGGCAGTACCTCCTGCTGCGATCGCCCGTTCTCGAATTCCCTGTAAGCCAAATCCTGTGGTGTTGTGTTCGGGATGAAAACCCACACCATTATCTTGCACCGTGAGCGCTAAGTAATGCTGGGGAGACGGTGAATCTAGCAATCGTTCTGTTATTGGTTCAAGGATGATATCGACGCGATCGGCTTGTGCATACTTACAAATATTAGTGAGGCTCTCCTGCACAATTCGATAGAGCATCAGACGCAGGGGAGGGGAAAGTTGTGGAGTATCTAAGGTGACGTGAGGAAGAATACCCGTCATCTGTTCAAAGTCTTGGAGTAAGGGAACGATCGCCGTTAATAAATCCTGCTGCTCCTGAAGGGGTGCTTCTCGTAATGAAGCCACAGCTTGACGGGTTTCGTTAAGCGCCATTGAACCCATCTTCTTCGCTTGAGTGACCAATTCCTTAGACTGCTCAGGGTTAATCTCCCATAACTTGAGAGCGCCTTCAAGTTGGATATTGAGTCCAGTTAACGCATGACCGAGGGCATCATGGATCTCCTGAGCAATGCGGGTGCGTTCTTGAGCCATGGCTAATTTCTCAATTTGAGCAACAGCATCCTTGAGCTTTTGATTCGCTTCTCGCAGTTGATCTTGCTGTTGTCGTTCTGCTAGTAAAGCATTAATCAGCCAAAGCAAAAACACCAGCAGCAACAGAAACATAATAATGATGTTTAAGCGGATCGCGGTTATCTGGGGCAGTATCTCCTGCACTAAGGAGGCTGGCAGGCGATCGCTGAACATCTGGACTTGAATTTGTGCCATCCCCACAAAGCAGAGGAACGAAATGGCTGTTACCACTAAACGGCCTCGTAATGGGAAGATTAGGGAACTTCGCAATACCACCACGATATAAAGCATCGGCAACAGCCGTACTTTAAAAATACTCAGGCTACCCGCTAATGTGACTAAGCCAAATTGTAAAATCTCGTAGGTGAGTTTGAGACTCAAGGGGTGTGTGGGAATTCTCAACCCTAAAATGCCGAAGCTCAGGATGATCCCAATGATGAAGATAGAATATTCTTGACTTTGGGGTAAGGGTCTAGGGGTAAATTCGTTGAGAATGGCTAATCCCAACAGTGCCCATTCCACATACAACAGGAATGGAAAGGGATGGTTACGGGGTCGAATGACTTTAGGAATGAGCATGGGTACAGACCTGGTTATAATTATGTAAGGTCTATTGATCAACTCAAGGATAAACCACGTTTTGCACAAGTCAGTGAATAGGGAAGACTCATCAGAATTGGCCGATAACTGGAACTCAAAATATTTTTGAATCGAGAGAATTGAACCTCGCTAAGAAGATGAATCTTGCTCAATTTTGCCGAAATTTAGGAGAGGCTAAAGTTTATTATCCCCAACTGGTGGCGGCTACGGGTGGGGTGGTGGCCAGTGTTTTGGCTTGGCATATTTTGCAGCAATTGGGCGATCGCGCCCCAGAGTGGATCAGAATGAGTGGACAAGATATAACTGCTCAAACTGGTTTAACGGAGGCAGAACAACAACTCGCTCGTCAACAGTTGATGCAAAAGGGATTATTAGAAGAGCTAGGAGTGCTGGGTAAAGAGGGGGTTGTGGATGTGCGTTTAAATCTGGAACAGCTAGAAGCAGCGCTTCAGGGTGGAGAGTCTCCTAAATCTCTTCCTGCTGACCCCTATTTTCCCGTTAAACGGCAGGCGATCGCCGTTACCGTTACCCCTCATTATCAATTTACAGGGCCTTGGAATTCTCCAGAGCAATTAGAAGTATTTCAGCGCCAACTTCTGGACTATGCCACCCAAAAAGGCTTTGAAAATCCATCGGGATTCATGTTTAAGATTATCGATGGACTGACCAAGGGCATTATTTCACCCTTTTGGGATGAGTTTACTCAAAATATGCCCTTGGGGTCGAGTCAGCAGGTCAAACGAGATTGGGAAATTGAACCCGGTGTACCCTATCCTGCCTTTGAAGAAGAGCGCATTCAATACTACGTGCAGAAGGGAGAACCCTTAGAAGTCGCGGTTTCCAGAGCGCGAGCAGACCTGAGAAAACCGGTATTCGCTCAAGATCTCTGGGAAGGGTTCTTGCGAAAGTGCGATCGCCTCGCCGATGAAGCCATCAAAGCCAAGAAAAAAGGCTTAACCACCCCCTATTTACCCCCCTCATTCACCCAACGACCAGAAATTACCAAAGAACAGGTAATGCAGAAATTATTACAGATTTCTACTCCCAGCGCCTTACCCGAATCTGAACCCAATTCTGAACCAGAGGCTTCACCCTCCCTAGAACAACTACAAAAAGCCTACCAAAGTCCTCTGGGACGCAGTTGGGTAAAACAGCAACTCCAACAGCATCCCGAATGGGGATATGAAATTATTGATAACCAAGTACAGCCTTCTTTGCCCTTTTAGGGGGATGGGGAGACATGGGCGGAGATGACCTAATTACCCTTCTGCCGCGCAAAGCGCTGCAATTATTCAGTCAACCCTTGACTCAAATCTGTCATTTCTATCCCAGCAAGCAGGGCTATCAACCCAGGAAGTTGACCCTGTAGAGGATGGAGATCCATTCCTGGCATGGGCAGGTTATGGGGTAAATTGCCGGAACGGTAAGCGCTTTCATCTCCCTGCAATGGGATCGTATCATCGGTAAGGTTAGGATTGGCGATCGCCCCGAAATCATCGACACCCCCTGTAAATCTCAATCGAGGATCTCCCAGACCATTGGGGCCTAAACCACCACCACTAATCAGTGTATCCTCTTCGGCTCGTCCATTCATGGGTGGGCCAACCTGCAAATCTGAAGCGATGTTGCCCAATAAGAAGTCATTGCCATCTGGCTGATGTTCGCCAGGTAAGGGGGCATTCTCGGCAATCGTTTGCAGCTCTGCACGAAGGGTATCAATTTCTTCCGAGGTCAAGCCCATACTCTCAAATACGCCGAGAGTAGCTTGGGCAATGGCTTCTCTTTCTTCTGTGGCGATCGTACCATCTGCTCTGGCAGTCTCAATTGTGCTATGCAGTTGATCGAGGCTTTCCTGGGAGGGAGGGTTATCTATGATCTCTTGCAGATTGCTCATCAACTGCTGCATCTCTTCCTGTACTTCTGGTGGAAGTGGACGCGGCCGGTTTTCCCCTGCTTCTGGTGGAAAATCAGCATCTGAAGCAAGCTGGGGATTTCTGAAATCTTGCTGGTTTGTTGAATGGGAAACGTTGAAAGGGATCGAGTTTAAAGGCATAGTGTTTTCCTCGTCATGGGATAATTTCCTTGGATGATCCCAATGTACTGAGGATATCCCGTGGGAAAACAGAGCCAAAGGTCACGTTTGATCCATGACTTTTGGCCTATAGCCCTTTCCCCGGTTATGGGTAATTAGAACTATGGTTGACAGGGAGTGGGCAGTCGGGAGTGGGCAGTAAGAAAATAGTAAGGAGTTACTGAGTACCTATTACTAATTATGGAACCTTTACACCAAATCGATCCTCTACTTCCGGGAAGACCCCAAATCAGTCCTGAGCAGCGCCGGAAACAGGCTCAGGAGCAGCGAGAGAGGGAAAGACAAGAAGGATATCAAAAGCTGATCGACCTGTGCGCGATCGCTGAAATAGAAGCCGCTCAACGACTGGCAGCGGCCCATCCTCATTGGGGCTATAAGATTATTGACGGTTGGGTAAGCGATCGCCCTGAGCAAGTCTAGCACTGGGCAAGGGTAACGGGAAGCGACAAACTCCAGAAGAATTCCTTCAGGAGAATCCAACCTGTCTTAGAATTGGAGAGACTGTCTAGATTATATCCATCTGACAATAAAAAAATGGATCGGATGCAATCCTCTTTACCCCTCGGAAATATCTTACTTGTCGATCGCCAATCCCAAGGATTTGAAGACTTAGCACACCGATTAAGTCAAGAAGGATATACACTGCGCCATATTCATAATCCGGTGATGGCGCTAATGATTGCCCGATCCACTCAACCCGATTTGATCATTCTCAAGGTGAGCGAGATTGAATCAGAAGATCGCGATCTTTGTTTTAAGTTAAAGGAAAATATCAAAACTTGTGAAATCCCTGTAGTTTTAATTTCGGACAATCGGCAATTTATCCAATTGGAAAACTTGATTTCTATGGGGGTTTTTGATTGCATCTTTAATGGTTATAACGATCCAGAAACTTTCATTCGCTTAAAAACTCAGCTCAAAATCCAAAATTTAACCAAACAAATCAAACAACAACAAGCTTGTTTGCAAAAAGAAGTCTCCACTCGCCAAATCCTGCAAAAAGAAGTTGAAAAACTGAACCTGGAACTAGAACAACGAGTGCAAGAGAGGACGGCACGACTAGAGCAAGCCAATCAAGAACTGAAAAAAGAAATTATTGAACGCCATAAAGTGCAGAAAAAGCTTCATCACCAAGCTTATTATAGCAATTTAACGGGATTACCTAATCGGACATTATTTTTAGAGCGACTAGAAGATGCTGTAAGTCGGCAAAAACACCAGCCCGATTATTTATTTTCAGTCTTATTTATTGATGGCGATCGCTTCAAAGTCATCAATGACTCTTTAGGTCATGCGATTGGCGATCAATTAATTATTGCTATGGCTCGCCGTCTGGAAACATTAACCCGTCTGATCGATACCTTAGCCCATTTAGGCGGTGATGAGTTTGCCATCTTGCTTGAAGAAATTCGGAACTTGGAAGAAGTCACAGAAATTGCGGAACAAATCCATCAAGAATTTATTTCTCCCTTTCAGGTGGAGGAACATATCGTATACTTAAATATTAGTACCGGTATCACGTTCTATGAAGGAGAAGCCCGCCCGCCTCAAGAGATTCTCCGAGATGCAGAAACAGCGATGTATCGGGCTAAAGCCTTAAGGCAAGGAAGTTATCAGATTTTTGACTCCGCTATGCACGCCAATGCGGTATCTTTGCTGCGGCTAGAAATGGATTTAAGGCAAGCTTTGAAACACCATGAATTTTATCTGCAATATCAACCCATAATTTCTTTAAAAACGGGTAAAATATCTGGTTTTGAAGCTCTAGTACGCTGGCAACATCCAGAGCGAGGATTTATGCCACCTAATGAATTTATTCCGGCGGCGGAAGAAACGGGATTAATTGTACCCATTGGTCGTTGGATCTTAAAAGAAGCCTGTCAGCAATTGCGAATTTGGCAAGAGCGATATTTAAGCTATTTTCCCATCGCCATTAGCATTAACCTTTCAACGAAACAGTTTTTACAGGCTGATTTGATTGCCCAACTCGATAGAGTCTTGCAAGCAGTAGAAATTGATGGTAACTTAATTAAGCTGGAAATCACGGAAAGCGTGATTATGGAAAACGATCAATCGAAGGTGTTGATCGAACAATTTCGAGAGCGGCAAATCCGAGTCTGTTTAGATGACTTTGGCACGGGTTATTCTTCTCTGAGTTATCTTCAGCGATTGAAAGTGGATACCCTGAAAATTGACCGCTCGTTTATTCAGGATTTAGACCAAAATGAGGATAATCTGAAAATTGTGGAAGCGATTATTACCTTAGCGCATCAATTGGGTATGGATGTGACGGCGGAAGGGGTGGAAACCATAGATCAAGTTAAGCAATTACAAGCTCTAGGTTGTGAAATGGCTCAAGGCTATTTTTTTGCTAAACCCTTGGATCATGATCGCGCTGCACAGCTCCTGGTTAACCCTCCCCACTGGTTGCAGGAGGGGGAGTTTTGAATATTGCCCGTCGCCTTCAAGAACCATGTCGTCAGTCTGGCGATCGCCCTGCTATTATTACTCAGAAACAGTCGATTTCCTTTGCCCAATTAGATCGAGCGTCGAGTTGTGCGGCGGCTTATTTACAAGATTTAGGGTTAAAGCCAGGAGAGCGCATCCTGGTATTCTTGCCCATGTCTATCGATCTCTACATTGCTCTGCTTGCAGTGTTCAAATTGGGTATAATCGCCATGTTTGTCGATCCGAGTGCGGGCCAAACTCATCTAGAACAATGTTGCCATATCGCGCCCCCTCAAGCATTGTTGGCAACTCCAAAAGCGAGTTTGCTGCTGTTCAAATCTCCCGCACTGCGGCAAATTCCCTTAAAGTTAGTTCCTAATCCTTTTCTTCCAGGGTTGAAAAATTGGTATCGTTTCCGCACCTATTCCCCTGCCCCAACGCTCTATCCAGCAACGGCTGAAACGGCTGCTCTGCTGACGTTTACCAGTGGTAGCACGGGGAAACCGAAAGCGGCTTTGCGTAGCCATGGCTTTCTGCTCAAACAGCATGAGGTGTTAGCGCGTCATCTGGAACATCAACCAGGGGCGATCGATTTAACCACACTACCCATCTTTATTTTGGCAAATCTCGCCTCTGGAGTCACGAGCCTGATTCCTGCGGGGGACTTGAGAAAACCAGGATTTGTTCATCCTGTTCCCATTTTGCGGCAAATTGAAGCCCATCGACCCAGTAGTACGGTTGCTTCTCCGGCATTTCTAGAGCGTTTGGCAAGCTACTGCGAACAGCATCAGATGAGGTTGGAGAGTTTCCAGCGTATTTTTACGGGTGGCGCTCCTGTTTTTCCTCAATTGTGCGATCGCCTGCAAAAATGCGCCACCCACGCCCAAATCATCCCCATATATGGCTCCACGGAAGCCGAACCCATCGCTCACAGTCTCCATCCCCAACCCTCTCCCCCATCCTCCCTCGGTGGACTCTTTGCCGGTCATCCTATCCCCGAAATTAGCCTAAAAATTATCCCCGACTCCTGGGGAAAACCCATTGCGCCATTAAGTCCCCAAGCCTTTGCTGACTATACCTTACCGCCCCTAACTCCTGGGGAAATTGTGGTCAGTGGCGATCATGTTTTACCCGGTTATATCAACGGAGAGGGGGACTTAGAAACCAAATTTCGCGTTGGCGATACCCCTTGGCATCGTACCGGAGATGGGGGTTATCTCGACAGCGACGGCAATTTATGGCTGTTGGGGCGTACCCGCGCCAAGATTGAGGATGAGAAAGGGATACTTTATCCTTTAAGTGTAGAGGCGATCGCCCATCAATACCCCACGATCAAACGCGCCGCCCTCATCAGCCACCACCATCAACGCTGGCTGATTTTAGAACTCAATCCCCTACACCCCCCAGATGAAAGCCAATTCTCCCGTCTCAAAACAGCCCTAGAATTCGCTAAAATCGACCAAATGAAAATTGTGCCCAAAATCCCCGTAGATGCCCGTCACAACGCCAAAATCAACTATCCTGCCTTAGAGAAAATGCTCTCTCAACTCTGGAAACGCTACAGTAGAGGAATAGAATCATACCCAAGATAACCAGAAGATGCGATCGCCACTACCTCTACTCACCATTGAAGAGTATCTGCATGGCGAAGCAGATAGCCCCGTTCGCCATGAATACCTGGGCGGGCACATCTTTGCTATGGCAGGTGCAAGTGAAGAACACAATCTCATTGCGGGAAATCTTCTTGCCCTATTGCGTCCCCATCTGCGAGGAACTGACTGTCGGGTATTTATGTCCGACATGAAAGTTCAAATTCAAGACCATATTTTTTACTATCCCGACTTGCTCGTAACCTGCAACCGGAAAGACAACCATCGGTACTTCAAAACTCAGCCCAACTTGATCGTTGAAATTCTTTCCCAAGGCACAGAAAGCCTTGACCGACGAGAAAAACTCACCAACTATCAAAAACTAGAAAGCCTCCAAGAATACATTCTCGTCTCCCAAGATAAAATGCAAGTTGAAGTCTATCGCCAAGACACTCCTGGCAATTGGACAGTACAAATTTTAGAAGCAGAAAGTGAATTAACCTTAGAATCAGTGGGACTAACCCTCACCATGGCACAAATCTACGAAGATGTCTTCAACCTGGGATGACCTATAGTTTTTGAGTTTTTCCTTGCTCCAACCACACCTCATACAAATCCGGCCGCCGCTCTTTCGTCCGCTCCACCTGCTGCTCATAGCGCCATTGGGCAATTTGGCCATGATCCCCAGAAAGCAACACATCCGGAACCCTCTGGCCCCGAAACTCAGCCGGTCGCGTATAGTGGGGATAATCCAACAACCCCGCCTCAAAACTCTCCGCCTTCAAAGACTCCTCCTTTCCCACCGTCCCCGGTAACAGCCGCATCACCCCATTGAGCAGCGCCAGCGCCGGAATTTCACCCCCCGTCAGCACAAAATCCCCCAAAGACACCTCACAAGTCACCAGACTTAATACCCGCTCATCCACCCCCTCATAATGGCCGCAAATCATCACCAACTGCTCATACTCCCTAGCCCAGAGTTTGAATAATCCCTGTTCCATCGGCGCTCCCTGGGGAGTCATCAACAGCACCTCCCGGCGATCCAGCACCGGCAAAGACTCCACCGCCGCAAAAATCGGTTCCGGCTTAATCACCATCCCCACCCCACCCCCATAAGGTTCATCATCTACCTTATGGTGCTTATCAGTGGTAAAATCGCGGGGATTGGTCAAATAAACCTGAGCAATGTTTTTGGCAAGGGCCTTGCCCAACAATCCTGAACTCAGGGGGGACGTGAAAAAATCAGGAAACAGTGTAATGAGATCGAATCGCAAGAGTGACTCCTATTCAACTGAACTAGCATCACAGAGAGCAGATTTCCCCGTGATTAGATTGTGTATTGGCCATTAAGCTATAGCATAGAAGATACCCGAAATCCCAGAGGTTGAAGGTCTAAAGGGTTGAACTCCTCAACCCATTTGCTAGTCCCTTGTTGACCGTTTCAGAAGAGAATTGTTTTTTCAACCCTCTCTTCTAACCCCATAAGTCACCATGATGTGTAAAGTCAGTTCCATGTTAAAGTTTCAATCCCAACCCCAATCGCCACAGGCTCCTCGATCGACGAAAACCTCAATTATGATCATTGGCGGTGCAGAAGACAAAATTCATGGCCGAGAAATTCTGCAAACCTTTTTTAACCGCTCTGGGGGACAAGAAGCCAAACTAGCGATTATCCCCTCTGCCTCTCGCGAACCCCTACTGGTGGGCGATCGCTACCGCACCATTTTTGGAGACATGGGAGCCAAAGATATCATGGTCTTTGACATTCGAGACCGGGAAACGGCCAGCTCTTCCCAATGGCAGACCTTCCTCCAAGACTGTACCGGAGTCTTCATGACTGGAGGAGATCAACTGCGTTTATGTGGACTGCTCGCCGATACCCCCGTCATGGAAACCGTGCGCCAAAGAGCTTTAGCCGGTGAAATTACCCTAGCCGGAACCAGCGCCGGGGCCGCAGTTATGGGAGAATATATGATTGCTGGCGGCGGCAGTGGTGAATCCCCCAATCGATCCCTCGTTGATGTAACCACGGGACTGGCGATCGTTCCCCAACTGCTCGTCGATCAACACTTCCATAACCGCAATCGGATGGCTCGCCTAATCAGCGCCATATCCGCCTACTCAGACCGCATCGGCATCGGTATAGATGAAGATACCTGCGTCATTGTCGAAGGGGATGGACTCTTATCCGTCATCGGCAAAGGAACCGTCACCATCGTCGATCCCGGCAATCTCCTCTTCAACAACGAACACACCGTTGGCGCAACCGATCCCCTCAGTGTCTGTAACCTCAAAGTTCATATCCTTTGCCATGGAGGACGCTACAATATGCACTCAAGAGAAATTATTGTCGATCCCGGCCAACCCGGAAGCCTGCCAACGTCTAGCTAAATTCGATCGACACCGGTTAACCTTGACCGGAAAACTGTCCAAAATGAACAGTTTCCTATCCACTTTCCCCTTCATGCTTACCAGAGGGTGGAATCAGGATGTCAAAAACCTTAACCAACAACCTGTATCAACCTATCTGTCATAGCAGTTTCCCTACCGCGCGATCCATCTGCCCCATGAAAATCCTCAGAACCCTAACTCTACGTGGCCCCAATTACTGGAGTATTCGCCGAACCCAATTGGTGATCCTACGCCTAGACCTAGAAGACCTCGCCGAAAGACCCTCAAATACCATTCCCGGTTTCTATGAAGGACTTACACAAGCCTTACCCAGTTTAGTCGAACACTACTGCGCCCCAGGATATCGGGGCGGATTCCTACAACGAGTTCAAGAAGGCACATACATGGGCCATATTGTCGAGCATGTGGCCCTAGAACTACAAACCCTGGCCGGCATGAGTGTTGGCTTTGGTCGTACCCGTGAAACCGCCGATTCCGGAATCTATCAAGTCGTCTTTGCCTATCTGGATGAAAAAGCCGGTCGATATGCAGGAAGAGCAGCAGTCCGACTGTGCCAAAGCATTGTCGAAACCGGTAGTTATCCCCTCTCAGAATTAGAACAAGATTTACAAGACTTACGAGAACTTTGGGCAGATGCCGCCCTTGGTCCATCAACGGATGTCTTGGTTAAAGAAGCTGAAACCCGTAATATTCCTTGGATGAAACTGAGCGCCCGATTTATGATCCAATTGGGCTATGGGGTATACCAAAAGCGCATTCAAGCTACCCTGAGTAATCTCACGGGCATTTTAGGGGTAGAGCTGGCTTGTGACAAAGAAGGAACCAAAAAAATTCTCCGAGATGCGGGTATTCCGGTTCCTAGAGGAACGGTGATTGAATACCTGGATGAACTCGAAGATGCCATTGATGAAGTCGGGGGCTATCCCTTGGTGGTTAAACCCCTCGATGGCAACCATGGCAGAGGAATTACCATTAATATTAAATCCTACGAAGAAGCAGAATTAGCCTACGATGATGCCAGCGCTGCCTCTAAAACCCGTCGGGTGATTGTAGAACGGTATTATGAAGGCAATGACCATCGGGTTCTTGTGGTTAATGGTAAACTGGTTGCGGTGGCTGAACGAGTGCCAGCCCATGTGGTCGGAGATGGAAAATCAACTATTGCGGAATTAATTGAAGAAACCAATCGAGACCCCAACCGAGGACAAGGCCATGATAATATACTGACTCGGATTGAAATCGATCGCAATAGCATGAACTTGCTAGACCGACAAGGCTATACCCTCGATAGTGTGCCCAAAAAAGGGGAAAGATGTATGCTGCGGGCAACCGCTAACCTTAGCACAGGGGGAATTGCTATTGACCGCACGGATGAAATTCATCCCGAAAATATTTGGTTAGCCGAACGGGTTGTCAAAACGATTGGTTTGGATATTGCGGGAATTGATATTGTTACCTCAGATATTGGCCGCCCCCTGCGAGAAACGGATGGGGTGATTGTAGAAGTTAATGCGGCTCCTGGATTCAGAATGCACGCAGCTCCTAGTCATGGACTGGCCCGGAATATTGCTGCACCAGTGATGGATATGCTCTTTCCCCCTGGCACGCCATCCCGTGTGCCGATTTTTGCGCTGACGGGAACTAATGGTAAAACCACGACTACCCGGCTTACTGCTCATATCATGAAGCAAACGGGGAAAGTGGTGGGATATACAACCACCGATGGCACGTATATCGGGAATTATCTGGTGGAATCTGGTGATAATACGGGGCCACAAAGTGCAGAATTAATTCTTAAAGACCCGACGGTAGAAATAGCAGTGTTAGAAACGGCTCGCGGGGGAATCTTGCGGAGCGGGCTGGCCTTCGATCGCTCGGATGTGGGTGTAGTATTAAATGTGGCTGCCGATCATTTGGGATTGGGAGATATTAATACGATTGAACAAATGGCCCAGGTCAAAGCTGTGGTAGTGGAAACGGTTAAACCGGATGGCTATGCGGTTCTGAATGCGGACGATCCCCTGGTTTCGGCTATGGCAGAACGCTTAAAGTGTAATGTAGCCTATTTTTCCATGGAAGCGGATAACCAAGTGGTGAAACGGCATACCTCCAAAGGCGGTATAGCGGCAATTTATGAGAATGGCGACTTACTGATCCTCAAAGGAGAATGGAAAATGAGGATTAGTAAGGCGGTGGAGATTCCGATGACTCTGAAGGGAATGGCTCCATTTATGATTGCTAATGCGTTAGCGGCGAGTTTGGCTGCGTTTGTTCATGGGGTAAGCCTGGATCAGATTCGGGCGGCTTTAAGTACGTTTCAGGCTTCATCGAGCCAAACCCCAGGACGGATGAATTTGTTCGAGATTGGGGATTATAGTGCTTTGATCGATTATGCCCATAATGCCCATAGTTATAAGGCGTTAGGGGAATTTGTCAAAAATTGGCCGGGAGAGCGTATTGGGGTAGTGGGTGGCCCTGGAGACCGCAGGGATGAGGATTTTATTCTCCTCGGCGAGCTGTCAGCAGAGATGTTTGACCGCGTGATTATCAAAGAGGATGATGATACGCGGGGCCGGCCTCGCTCAGATGCGGCAGATTTGATTGCTAAGGGGATTGAAAAGAGCGATCGCCAGTGCAAGTATGAGATTATTCTCAATGAAACGGATGCCATTAATACGGCTTTAGATTCGGCTCCCAAGGAGAGCTTGGTGGTGATTTTGCCCGAAACAGTCTCGCGGACGCTTCGCTTAATTGAGAGCCGTCTGCCGTCTAAGAATTAAAATTTTGACGAGTCGGAGGGGTTGGCTTCTGAAAGAGGGTCAACCTCTGGCTCTGGCTCGTTATTCATTTCTTCTTTGAATCCGCGAATGGTTTTGCCCATGGCTCTACCCATTTCGGGGATTTTTTTAGGCCCAAAAATGAGTAGGGCCACCACAGCAATAATGCCAATTTCTGGTAATCCGAGACCAAACATAGGGGTTTCCTAAGTGCTAGAGTTGAAAGTTACTGTTGCCAATCCTAGGTTATGGGTTTTGGCCAATCAAGCAACCTGGTATACTGATATGCTTAAAGGTTAGCATCCTTTGGAAGTCCCTTGCTGATGTCTTGAATGGGTGAAGGTCTGGTTATGTCAAAAGTGGTATTGAGAGAGCAACAACATCCCCTGATTCGGCGCTTGGCCGATACTCTAGAGCAGGTTTGGCACTCTCTTTTGGATCTCGAACCCTATGATTTGCCCGGAGAGTTGGGCTATGTGGAGGGACGACTGGAAGGGGAGAAGCTAACGATTGAAAATCAGTGCTATCAAACGCCCCAGTTTCGCAAAATTCATTTGGAGTTGGCGAAGTTGGGCCAGGGTTTGGATATTCTCCATTGTGTGATGTTTCCACGACCGAATTATAATTTGCCCATGTTTGGGTGCGATCTCGTGGGGGGTAAGGGCCAGATTAGCGCGGCGATCGCCGATTTGTCTCCCGTTAGCCTGAACCGGACTTTACCCGATTCTTATTATAGGGCGCTGCAATCTTTGCCCAAACCAGAGTTTGCCCAACATCGCCAACTCCCCCCTTGGGCGGATATTTTTTCTGAGTTTTGTTTGTTTATTCGCCCGGAAAATGAAGCGGAAGAGCTTCAGTTTGTGCAACGGGTGGAGGAATTTATGAAGATTCATTGCGCCCAAGCCGCCGCCGCCGAACCGGTTTCAGAGGGAGAACAGAAGACGATTTTGGCGGGTCAACGCCATTATTGTACCCAGCAACAGCAAAATGATAAGACTCGCCGGGTGTTAGAAAAGGCATTTGGTCGGGAATGGGCAGATAACTATATGAACAAGGTGTTGTTTGATTATGTGGAAACTCCGGAAGATTGTGTTGTGTAATTGACTTGAGTTAAGACTGACTTTCGGACTTGAGATAGGCTTGAATCACCTGAAGTTCAGTCTCTGTGGGAGCGCTTCGGTGATGGACTTCTTTGAGGAATCTTAAGCTCTCCCAGAGTTCAAGACCTTGGTGACGACAGAGATAGGCAAGACAGACGGTGGGCGATCGCTCTATAGCGGCAAAGCAATGGATATACAAAGATTCTCCTTGCTCTAAGGTTTGCTGAACTAGCTTAACGGCTTCGCCTAAGTCTTCCGGTGTCATTGGCTCTTGATAGTGACTATCGGGTAAAGGATAGTAGAGACAATGGAATCGATCCCTAAATTCGGGCAGGATCGATCCTTCAGTTTCTGGACAGAGGGAGAGAATGGCTTGAATTTGTTCTTCTTGCAAACGGGTATAATGCTTTTTATCGGTGGGCAAAGGCCCGATCGCCAACTTTCCCGGTAAAACCCAATGACAACAAAATCGATCTTTACCGGTTGAACGTTGTCTTGGGGAGGGTTGAGTTAATTTTTTCCAGAATGAAATCACGATAATTGATAAGTTTAGATCGTTAGTATAATCAAGGGGAGGACAAAAACCTCCGGAATTTCAGCCCATGAAGGTGATGTAGTAGTCGTCAACACCCTTGGCGGGTTGAGTGTTAAACTATATCCCCATAGTATACGGTTGAATCTTATAAAAAGCATATATGACTAAGTTGATGATGGCAGAGGCGATCGCCCAGAAAAAGAAGCAGTTAAGCCCCTTAAACCTAAAGCGAAGAAAAACGATAAGGGGAAAATGGATACGCTCTGTGGGGGCGATCGCCTTAGCGAGTATTCTGACTTGCAGTAGTTTCCCCTCCCTAGTCTTGGCTCAAAACCTAACCGCTCCCGTATCTTCTCCCTTACCCGTGGATGAAGGCTATACCTTGGGAGCTGGCGATCGGCTAAAAGTCGATATCTTTAATGTCCCCGAATATAGCGGCGAATTTTTGGTTTTATCCGATGGATCTCTCAATTTACCCCTGGTGGGAGCCGTTCAAGTTCAGGGCTTAACCTTCCCCCAAGCCTCAGACAAAATCGCTACGGTCATGTCTCGCTATTTGCGTAACCCCATCGTCACCCTTAGCTTAATTGGGGTACGCCCTGTAAAAGTGGGAATTGCCGGAGAAGTCTATAGTCCTGGCGTATACTCCATGTCCTTAAGCGGCAATGAAGAAGTGGCCTTACCCACCGTTACCCGTGTCATTGATTTAGCGGGAGGAATTACCCAAGCCGCAGATATTCGGCGAATTCAAGTGCGGCGCACCCGTCCCAGTCAACAGAGCAGCGATCAAATCATTACGGTAGATTTGTGGAAATTATTACAAACAGCCGATCTCAGTCAAGACATCCTCTTAAGAGATGGCGATAGTATTTTTATCCCCACTGCTACTGATGTGGACTTACAAGAAAGTAGTATTTTAGCCAACGCTAGTTTTGCTGGTGCAGACTCAGGCCCCTTAAAAATAGCCGTTGTTGGTGAAGTCAAACGCCCCGGCCCCTACACGATCAATAATGACTCAGAACAGAATGATGTAACGGTCACAGCCGCCATTCAATCAGCCGGTGGCATCACCGAACAAGCCGATATTCGTAATATTCAAGTGCGCCGGTTAACCAAATCTGGACAAGAGCAAATCATTGATATTGATTTGTGGAAACTGCTCCAAGAAGGGGACTTGCGCCAAGATTTGCCCCTACAAGAAGGGGATACCATCGTCATCGGCCAGGCCACAGAACTGAGTCCAGATGAAGCTACAGAACTCGCTTCAACCAGCTTTTCGCCGGAAGTCATTAATATCAACATTATTGGAGAAGTGATCAGACCCGGTAGAGTGGAAGTGCCACCTAATACCCCCTTAGCCCAGGCCTTATTAGCAGCAGGAGGATTTAACAATGATGCTAAAGAACGTTCTGTGGAATTAGTGCGCCTGAATCCGAATGGGACAGTCACCAAGCGACAAGTCTCTATTGATTTTAGTCGAGCGCTGGATGAAGAAAATAATCCGGCTTTGCGTAATAACGATACAATTATTGTGTCTCCGTCCCGTGTAGCTGAATTGGGCAATGCCGTAAGTCCAGTGTTTAGGGTCATAAGCACTGTAGGCGGAATCTTCTCGATTCCCAGAGCGGTGTATCGTTTATTTGATGGTTTATTCGATGGTTTCTAATGACTAGCTTTAATTGATTAATTAAAATTGATAAAATTATGCTCCTCAGCCATCAGTTTTATTGTTACACTGCTGTCAATTGAGAGGTTCTGAATCCATGCAAGCTGGTACTCCCCCTAAATCGAATCAAAACGGACATAACGCTAACGCCAATGGCCATAATGGTAATGGCCAAAATAGTTATAAGCCCTATCCGGTTCCTATTCCGGTTCTTCCCAATGCATCGGAGACGGAGGAATTTGACCCCAAGCAGTTATTGACGATCGCTCGCAGACGCTGGCTACCGTTGGTCGGAGTGGCGATCGCCGTAACCGGAGCGATCTGGGGCTGGACGCTGACGCGCACCCCCGTTTATCAAGCGGATTTCCGGATGTTGGTTGAACCCATTTCAGAAGATGATGGCTCAAAGGAATTACTACGATTAGGTTTGGGGCCAAGCTTTGACTACGCCACTCAAATTGAAGTATTGCGATCGCCCACCCTCCTAGAACCCCTAGTGCGAGAACTCCAACAAATCTATCCCGACATGACTTATGGGGAATTAGTAGGAAATTTGACCATTCAACAGGCCCTAGGTGACCAAGAACGATACACCAAGATCTTAAATATCTCCTTCAAAGGAGACGATCCTCAAAAAATTAAAGACGTTTTAGACACCTTACTCAGGGGCTATTCCTTGTATGGTGTTCAACTGCGGCAACTGAGCATTCAACGAGTTGTGCAATTTGTAGAAGAACAACTTCCCGTCATCCGCGAGCAAGTCAACTCATACCAAGCCGAACTAGAAGCCTTTCGAGAACAAAATAGCGTCATCGATCCCGAATTTAGAGGCAACGATATTACTCGCTTGCTCACGGAGATTAACAAGCAACAAAAAGAAGCACAAGCTAAACTCGCTGAACTACAGTCCCTCTATGTTGTCCTGCAAAGACAATTAGGAACTTCTCCAGAGCAAGCCCTAGCGGGAGCTGCGTTGAGTGAATCCACTCGATATCAACAACTGCTCAATCAACTCCTAGAAATAGAAACCAAGATAGCCGAAGAATCTGTTCGGTTTCAACCCGATAGCCCCAACATTAGAGTTCTCCTAGAACAACGGCAAAATCTCTTACCCCTAATTAACAGAGAAGCTCAACGGGTTGTTGGCGATAAAGTCATCCCTAGCAATGGCGGCCAGCTTGCTCCCATTTCCGTAGACTTGAGTAAACAACTCGTAGACACAACCAATCAGATCCAAGTCCTACAAGTGCGTCTATCTGCCTTAGCCCAAGTTGACACTCGCCTGAAAGAAGAATTTTCCATTATTCCTGGTTTAGCCAGAGAATATACGGATATTCAACTGAAACTAGAAGTAGCCACCCAAAGCCTATCCCGACTGCTAGAAACTCGCCAAACTCTACAACTCGAAGCGGCGCAAAAATCTGTATCTTGGGAAGTCCTTTCTCAACCCTTCCAACCTGGAGCGCCCATTTCTCCCAATATCCCCCGTAATCTGGTCTTAGGTCTCTTTGCCGGAACCTTAATGGGATTAGGGGCTGCCCTGCTTGCCGAACAACTCGATAACGCTTTCCACTCCACCAACGACCTCAAAGATCTAACGGGTTTACCCCTATTGGGGATTATTCCCTTTAAGCGGGGCTTGAAACCCATCAGTGCCCCAGAAACGGTTAGGGCGAAAGTGGCAGCCGGTTCGGATCATGAACCCACTCCAGAACAAGCCCCCAAACGTCCTCTTAATCTGAGCTTAGGAGCGAAGGGAAGTTACTATAATTCCTCTCCCTTCCTAGAGTCTTTCCGCTCTCTGTACACCAATATTCGCTTTCTCAGTTCTGATACGCCCATTCGTTCCTTGGTGATTAGCTCTTGTTTGCCCATGGAAGGAAAATCGACTGTATCGGTTAATTTAGCGCGATCGGCTGCCGCCATGGGTCAACGGGTGCTGCTCATTGATGCCGACTTACGCCATCCCATTCTCCATAGTCGGTTGGGGCTACCCAATTTACGGGGATTAAGCAACATTATCACCAGTGAAATTGACCCCCGTGAAGTCATTCATGCCGTTGAAGATCATTTGTATATTCTTACTTCTGGTCAAGTGCCCCCCGACCCCATCAAGCTATTATCCTCTCGCAAAATGCAGCATCTGATCGAACAATTCCAAATGGAATACGATCTGGTGATTTACGATACTCCTCCAAGTTTGGGATTAGCGGATGGTAGCTTGCTTGCCAAGCGTTCAGATGGAATTCTGCTCGTGGTTGCTCTAGGTAAAACGGGACGCTCTGAACTCAATCAAGTCTTAGATAATCTGAAAATGTCCTATGTATCGGTTCTGGGCATTATTGCTAATGGAGTCAAAGGTTTTGCTTCCGGTGTAGATTACTATTACCGCAACTATACCCCCAATGAAGACTAAGGGGTTGAAAGGTAATTTTGATAAGCAAAACATCAACCCTCAATACATTTGTTGGTTGATGTTAGGGAAGGTTCGACTGTAGAGAGAAACCTAAAACTCTTTGAATTTCACTAGCCTTCCCATATTGAGTTTCATTTTCCATTGGGGATCGACGGTTAAGACTTCTCCATATTGTTGGGCAATGTGTTCTGGGGTAAAGTGGGTTTCTAGATAACGACGACCTTGGCGACCCATTAGCTCGCTTTTTTCTCGATTAGTCGCAAGTTCTCGAATAAACTGAGCTAATCCTTCAGAATCCCCATTATCAAAGGCTTTGCCAAAATTGACTTCTGATAACATTTGACGGAGATAGGAATGGGACTCACAAATGGCGGCCACTGGGCGACCAGCCGCTAGAATGCCATAGAGTTTACTCGGAGCAACTAAACCTTCCATACCTGGACTAATGCTGACTAAGGACAGGTCACAGGCAGTGAGGGAGTAGGGTAAGCATTCTTTGTCTTGATAGGGCAAGAAGGTGATGTGATTGAGTCCTAATATTCTCGCTTGTTCTTGACAGGCTTGATATTTGGCTCCATTACCAATAAAGACAAATTGGATGGGTTCATTTTTGAGGTGTTCGGCTGCACCTAGGATGGTGTCCATATCATGGCAACGCCCCATGTTGCCTGAGTAGAGAACACAGAATTTTTCGACTAGGTTATGTTGATGGGCAAACCAGTTTTCTGATTTAGGAATGGGGACAATATGGTTGGGATCTGCCCAACTATGAATGACAGAGACGCGATCGCCAATTTCTGGACATTGGGCAAGCACTCGGTTTTTCATGCTTGAACTGAGAACAATCAGTGATTTAGCTCTGCGCCAAATTAAGCGATTGACTTGATTCCAAAGTTCTACTAATTTATGGCTTCTGGAAATAACTTTGAGTTCTACAGCGACATCCGGATAGAGATCGTAAATGAGGCAAACATAGGGAACCCCAAAACAGAGGTTGGCTAAATACCCTAATAGGGGTAAGAAAGGGGGGGCTGTTGTGACTAATAAGACATCTCCACGACTGGCAGTTTTCAGTAAGTGGAGTCCAGCACGTAAACTGAAAATGAGACCATTGATCGCTTTGCCTCGAATGCGTTGTGATAGGATTCGGGTAGTGCGCGATCGCCGCACAGATAAATGATCGTTTTCTTCTAATGTGGGTGCGTCCTCTTGGCCAAAGGCATATCCTGGCTGTCCAGTAAAAATATGAACTTTCATCCCCTGACGACCGAGCTGATTGGCGAGTTCTTCAATCAGTTGACCTGTAGCTGCATAATCAGGAGGATAATACTGGGTTAATATGGACAACCTTGTTGAATAGGATGCCTTTTTACCATTTTGGCTCGTATTGATTACGCTTAGATTCTGACTAAAAGAGCGATACAATTTAGAGTCCTCCTCAACAAGGATAAGGTTTAAATCTCTTTGCTTGGCTAGTTTTGTGTGGGCTACGATAGACTTCACACTGTCTTTTCCCAATTCCAGTTAAAAGCGCTCGATTTAGGATAATTTATTTAACACAGGATGGCAACCGATCGCCGAGTTGCAGATGTTGGCAGACGAGAGTCGCGACAGCCTGGTTACCTTGTTCATTGAGGTGTACGCTATCTCGAAAAAAACCATCAATCACCGATGGACTTAAAGTAGACCAAGCTTGGTAAACATCAATAACTGGGATATTTTCTGACTCTAACAACGCCAAAAACTCTGGATAATACGGCGGAGTTTGAGGAGTCGGAATGAGATCGAAGTGATTGGGTGTAAATAGCACCATTACAGGAATATTTTGGGCGCGAATAAACTGAATTATCTCCTGAAAAGTATTCATATTTGCAGCAAACTGTGCTTGGGGTTGAAGTTGTGGTTTAGGAATTTCTGAATTGGGTGTATTTAAGGGAAGATAACCCTGGATTCTCGGCCAAGCATAGCGACTCCAAGCTTCTGAAATAGCCAATACAGGGGGACGATCCGGGAAATAAATTGAACCGACAGAATCACTGGTACTTGTGGGTTGCAATAGATCGTGAACTCCAATTTGCAAAATCACCAAATCACTATCAAACAGACCAAATTTTTGTAAATATCCCCATTGATTTCCCAGTCCCCAAGATCCCGATGACGCATTAAGAACTTCTAGGGGATATCCTGATTTTTCTAGGGTTTCTTTGAGCTGTTCAGAAATAATATCTCCTTGATCGGTTGGATTTCCTCCATTTAAAACTGAATCACCCACCATTAGAATTCTTAAGGTTCCTGGGGGTGTTTCAGGAGTGATGGGATTGGAGCGTTGAGAATATTGATTATAAACCATCGTTTTGCCAAAACGCCATACCTGCTGATTGGGTTGAAAGCGGTATCCTGTTTCGCTATCAGCTTGTACAAGAGCTGGCTTTCCTAAACCTAAGCCTAACCTTAAAAACGCTTCAGCGATCAGAAAAAAAGCTAAAATACCTAGAGGAATCCGATAGGGAGAGCCTTTTTTAAATAAATGGAAAAAGTTCATAAATTTAGATGTATTTTGATCTGATTAATTTTAGATTCACCTCTAAGCTTCTAATCTTTATTTTTACAGATCCAAAGAACCGTGCTATTAAATAAGTTCCCGAAAACAGGAAAGGGAGAAAAAATCTTTTTCTCAAGGTTTATTTTTTGAGTTAGAACTTTTTCTAAATCGCGATAATCAAAACCTTTGTGGGCGCGATAGGAGGATTGTTGGGCATGGGAGGAGGGAAAGCTTTTGCAATCCCAAAGAATAGCCGCAGAAAACAGTTCTTGTGGGGTGTAGCGCTCATAACCATATCCGCCTTTAAGATTAGCCAGATAGCGTCCAGTTTGTTTCACAAATAGGGAGGGGCCAACTTCAATGGGAACGGAAATTACGATTTTAGCATTGGGTTTACAAAGAGGTAAAATGGTATCGATAATCAGGGCAGGATCGGGGACATGCTCTAAGGTTTCGGTACAAAATACCAGATCTAGACTTTGGGGAGAAATTAGGGTATGGGTTTCTGAGGGAAGACCCAGTTTAAATCCGGGGATATCCTTTAAGGTTGCTTCAGATGCAGTGAGCATATCCGGAGAAATATCAATGCCAAAACCCGATTGAATGAAACCTTGTTCATAGGCCGATCGCAGCAACCATCCATCCCCACATCCATAGTCTAGGGCACAGGGATAATTTTGATTTCCCAGGGCATTAATAACAGCTTGGAATCTAGATTTATGGGCAACACGAGTGAGGGTATTTCCTTTTTCTAGAAGACGTTCTGAGTAAGACATAAAAGCAAGAGAATTTTAAGTTTAAGTTAGTTTACCACAAGGAATAGAATAAGGTTAGTATAAAGGTTTTGGCGGATCAAGAGCCATGAATGAGCCAAATTGACTCATGCTCAAGGTTAGCCTACATTAGCATTAGCACTAATTCCTGATGTTCTTCATATTTCCGTGTATCAGTTAGGGCCAGAGCCTCACTATAGACCTCAGTTACTGCTGATACCCAACACCTTGGAGAAAGGGTTATGTTACAGAAGTCAGTCAAATCATCGTCAACTATAGCTTTAATATCTTCAATCTGGCTACCCTATATAGCAATAGGGCGCTCCATGGCTAGAAGTAATGAGTTAATTTAAGAAACCCTAAGTCTAACCTATTGCCGCACCATGTCTGAATCCATTATCGATCGCATCCAACCCCCCCTCGAACACATCCCCCCCCAGTTCAATCCCCTCGCCCTCAAAGCAGTACAACTGATTCTACCCTTTTGGTTACGCACCCAGTGTAAAATCAGCCCAATTTACACCCACAACACCCTCACCCTCGCCCAGCTCTATCATCAATTTCAGCAACAGCAAATTCGCCTCATCCTTGCCTTTCGCCATCCCAGCACCTACGATCCCTTTTCCATGGCTCATTTACTTTGGAGCGCCGTACCCCAAACCGCCAAACAGCATAAAATTCCCCTAAAATACCCAGTTCATACCCATTTTATGTACGATCGCGGCATTGCCATTTGGGCCGGAAAATTCGTCAGTAGCATATTTTCCCAACTCGGCGGGACATCCATCCAGCGCGGAAAACTCGACCGAGAGGGCTTAAAATGCGCCCGCTCTTTACTTCTGGATGGTCGTTTTCCTCTCACCTTAGCACCAGAAGGAGGAGTCAATGACCATAGCGAACTCATGAGTCCCTTAGAACCCGGAGTCGCTCAATTAGGATTTTGGTGTGTAGAAGACTTACAAAAAGCCAACCGTCCTGAAAAAGTAGCTATTCTTCCCATCGGTATTCGCTACTCTTTCCCCCAACCCCCATGGGAACAACTCGATCGGCTCTTAAATGAACTCGAACAAGATTTAGGCTTACCCCCTTTTACCAGCAATTCCCCAGATGATAGGGTTCAATCTCGTTATCCTCGACTGCTGAAAATTGGTGAAAGCTTACTGTCCTTAATAGAATCCTTTTACCGCCAATTTTATGATGTTGATTTTGAAGAATTACCAGACTTGGGAGACCGCAATCAGAACTTATCACAGCGTCTTAATCGCCTCTTAGAAAATGCCCTTCAAGTATCTGAAAATTACTTCAAAATGAAGCCTAAAGGAACTTTTATTGAACGGTGTCGGCGCTTAGAACAAGCGGGTTGGGAACGGATTTATCGCTCTGATATTGAAAGTTTATCCCCCGTAGAATCTGGATTAGGTAATTGGGTCGCAGAAGAAGCTAGTTTACGCATGGGTCATATGCGAATAGTAGAGCGAGTTTGTGCAGTAACCGGGAAATATGTGCGGGAAAAACCGACTGCTGAACGCTTTGCCGAAACCCTATTAATTTTGTGGAAAGTGATCGTCTGGATTAAAACCGGAAAAGTGGATGCTCGCCCCAATCTAGGACGGTTAGAAACAACTCTCACAGTAGGAGAACCCTTATGGGTAAATGACCGATGGGCAGATTACCAACAAAGCCGCCGTCAAGCGGTTTCGAGCTTAACTCAAGATTTGCAATTTGCCTTAGAAAAATTAATGATTTCCTAATTTTAATTGGTCATTAAAGATACTTTATAGTATTGCTTTCGGTTTCCTCTTTTGTTATACTTCCTAGCAACATTTAGGTTATATAAACTGTAAACTACTATGACTGTTCAAGGCGAACATTTTAGATTTTCAACCGGTGATAAACTCCATTTAGTTAGTTCCCTACCCTCTCAACATTCAGAATCCGAGTATTTTGATTACTTTGCCTATGGGTCGTGCATGTGTCCTGTGGATCTTCAGCGTACCCTAGGAGAACCCGCCTATCCTTATGTGGTTGGTCAAGCGACTTTGCCCGGATATCGGCTAGGATTTTATCGCCGCTCCATCAAACGCAATTGTGGTGCTTTAGATGTGGTTCCCGATGTACAAAGATCGGTAGAAGGGGTACTTTATCGGTTGCCTTGGCGCTTAAGTGAATTGCTGGATATTCGGGAAGAAATTCCCCGCAATGGCTATCGCCATGAAACAGTAGCAGTGTACTGTCAAGGGAAGCTTTATAAAAATGTGCGTACTTATGTGGTGGTAGATAAGTTACCAGAAGAATTAGCCCCCAATGATTGGTATTTTAATGTGGTAATGCGTGGGGCCATTACTTGTGGATTACCGGAACAGTATTGTTGGGATTTATTTAACCATATGCATCGCCTGCAAGCCACTCAGTTGAGGAAATCGGCTTAGGGAGATGGGGGAATGGGGGAATGGGGGATAGAAAAATTTTTCAATTACCCATTACCGATTACCCATTACCTCATTGCTGCGCGAAGCCTTATTTGAGTTCAAAGCGGGTTCCGCGATAACAGCCTTGAAAAGAAGTGAGGGGAATTTGCGTCTGGTTTTGTAATTGAGCGACTAAGGATTGACTATTGGCAGTGGCAGACGCTTCACCCCAATTGAAGTGAGTCATGCCTAACATATTCCCAGTTTGGTAATAACTATATTCTTCTACAGGAATGCCTTCTGCACCGACAACGCTTTGGTCGTAATAGCCATTAATAATGATTTTCTCAATTTTTACACCGGGAGCGGTGCTAAGGTTCCATTGTACGGGTTCGTAGGCAGAGAGGGCGAGGGTGATGGGCCGATCGCGTCTTTCCACCCGAATATCCACCTGTCCAGTGGGATGATAAGCACCACTGTGATCCCAACGGGCTTCATAAATACTAATCAAGTGTAATTCGCGATCTTGAACTCCAGCGGCCACATATCCGGAAAAATCCCCTGTACCTCCCACACCGCAGCTATAACCGGGACTAAAGGCGGTAGGGGTAACGGTTTGGCTCAGTTGAGCTTGTAGTCTGGGTTTGAGCCATGTCCAAGCGGCGAACCCAAGGCCGGCAACTAACACCATACCCACACCGACGGGGAGAACAGTTTTCAGTAAGCGTGCTGCGTCAGATTGACCCCATTGATTGAGGGTTTGTTTTAGGGTTTCTGCGGTATCTTGAATGGGGTTGGTATTGCCATCAAGTTGAGCGAGCAGGTGTAAGCTTTCTGGGTTATCTAGCAGGCTTTGAATGGCATGACCTTGGCCGACATAAAATTGGCGGGAAGTGCGGTCAAGTAGGAGCCAATTTTCTTCTTGTTCCAGGTGGTAGGGTTCAATGATGGGGTGGACTTCGGTATGTTGGAGAAAGACTTGCCAGGCGATCGCATAGCCAGCGCCGACATCATCGCCATCGGCATACATCAGTTGCCCAATATCACTATCCCAGTGCCAGGCAACCCAACGGCGATCGCCCGTATAACCGAGAGACTTTTCTAACTGAGCATGGGCGATAAGATTAATCCGTTCAACTAATTTAGGCATAAAGTTAATGATGTTGTGGGGTAAGGACTTGGCTTTGTTATACGGTAACCTGTCCTTCTTTCCGGGCCAAGTGTTGATTCAATTAAAAATTAAAAATTAAAAATTAAAAATTATGATGGCTGGGTGAAAGAGAGGGTTCCTAGCTAAGGTAGGATCGCGGGGATGGGTTATGGAAGATCATGTATACTTACGCTTTAATTAAAATACCCCCTACGGCTTTAGAACTGCCTCCTGGGTTGGTGGGCGATTTAGAGGTGGTTGCGACTGGGCAATTAGCGGCGATTACTGAGCCACGGCTCTCGCTGACTAAAATGGAGGCACTGGTTCAAGATGATGGACTTCTAGAGCAAGCTTATATTCATTATGGGGTGGTGGTCTGTAACTTATTTGCCAAAACTACGATTTTACCTCTGAAATTTTACCATTGTTTTGGCGATCGCCGCGCCCTAGAAGACCATCTGACCACCCATCAAGACCGGTATTTAAAAACCCTCGATAGCCTAGATGGGAAAGGAGAATATATCTTAAAAGCATTTCCCAAACCCTTAGAACTTCCTCCCCTAGATAAGGAACAAAAGGGAAAAGCCTATTTTCTGGCCAAGAAACAACGATATCAGCAGCAGCAAGAGTATCAGCAGCAGCAAGAGTTGCAATGGGAAACACTGACAGAGCAACTGCTGGCACTGCATCCAGAAGCGATTATTCCTGAATCCCAAGAGGATAAGCGACAACTGTTTTGGTTAGGAGACAAGAAGGGGCGATCGCTGTTAGAAAAACAGCTATGCGACTGGCAAGAACTCTGTCCAGATTGGGATTTAAACCTGAGCGATCCCATTCCTCCCTACGATTTTTTAGACCAGACTTCCGATGAGTTGAAGACATCTTCATATACAGACCTTTAGGGCAAAGCGGATATATTAAACAGAGCATCAAGATAGACCCGCGCTGCCTTCCGATAGCTAGATTGATGGCTCTGGGAAGTCTGATCGTTTCCATTTTGCAGCAAAAATAGGGACAAGGCCGCAGAAAATACCCGCTCTTGATCCCAGTCCGGATGATTTTCTAAATAGCATTGGATGGATTCGTGGAGATCTTCAGGTATTTCTGCCAGAATACTCACGGTTGTAGTATGCATATGCAGGCCTCTAGGGTTGGGTTGAGTGGATATCGGCAAGATGCCTTGTGGCTCTATTGTGTGCTACCAATAGGTGGTCTTGTCAATGTTGCGAAACGTAAAAAAAAACGATCATTTTTTGTTACGTCAACGAAAAACCAATACTTTCAGTCCAATTTTCGTTACATAACTTTATTTTTTTGGGATAGGGAATCGAGATTAAAGGGCCAGTGGGGAAATCCCCAAGCCAGACCTAGGGATGGGGCTACAGGGCAGTTTTGTCAGGTTAAGGTTGTGTAAAATTCTAGAGAAGTTGTGGAAAAGACTAGGGTAACTTGTGGAAAGGCTGTGGAAGGTGTGGGGAAAAGAGGGGGAAATGATAAGAATTACGAATTTTGGCAGAAATGGGGATAGGGGAATGGGGGGGAGCGAACAACAGAACTCAATACAGGGCTTTGTTGCGATCGCCAGCCTCAACCTGTGCTAGAGTAGCCGAAAATGCAACAGCACAAGTGCTATGGAAGCCTTAACCGATAATGCTCCGCATTACTGGCGCGATCGCTCTCTTCTCTCGGATCTCTACGATGGCGACTATTACCTGTGGTTGGAAACGACATCACAGTTGTTGCGCGATCGCCAACTCGATCGCATCGATCTCGATCATCTTGCAGAAGAAATTGAAGATATGGGGAAAAGCGAGAAATGGGCGATCGAGAGTAACTTGGAAATTCTACTGATGCACCTACTCAAGTATCAATATCAACCAGAAAAACAGACGAATAGCTGGCGCTACACCATTTATGAACATCGCCAACGACTCAAGAAAGCGTTTAAGGATAGCCCCAGTTTATGCGGATATTTTGAGCAAGTTTTTGACTTCTGCTATACAGAAGCGCGAACGATGGCAGCTCTAGAAACGGGAATGAACAGGGATGAGTTTCCAGAACTGTGCCCCTTTGCGATCGCCGAAACTTTGGATAGCGACTATTGGCCAGAGAATGAGGTATAGTCGGTGGTTTGGCGATCGCGATCTAAAATCTCTCATTCCTAAATACAGCGCTTCGCGCTGTAATAGTGTACAGTGAAGAAATAGAGGTTATGGAGTAGATGATGAAAGCATATAGTGTAGACTTACGAGAAAAAATTGTGAAAGCGCATCTAGTAGAAAACTACTCAATTAGACAAGTGGCCGCGAGATTTTCAGTGAGTAAAAATTTAGTTCACAAGTTGGTCAAACAACAAAAAACAGAAGGAAATGTAGAGCCAAAACGCCGAGGCAAGCCCCAGTTTAGTCATCTGACAAGTGTTGAAGCTCAAGAGCAAGTGAAAGCCTTAGTAGAAAAACATATAGATGCCACTCTAGGGGAACTTTGTGAATTCTTTGCCGAAGCGACCGGTAATTGGGTAAGTCCTACAGCCATGTGTCGCTGTTTACAGAGATTAGGGTTATCTCGTAAAAAAAAAACGAGGCATAGCAGTCAAGCAGCAACCGAAAAAGTACAAAAACTAAGAGTAGAATATTGGGAAAAAATTAAAGAAATAGAGCCAGAGAACTTGGTGTTTATTGATGATTGTCTCCTACCCAAATTATGGCCAGGCGCAGTGGTCGTGATGGATAATTTACCGGTTCATAAACTCGCCTCAATTGTCTCTAAAATTGAAGCAGTGGGTGCTAGTGTCATCTATTTATCTCCTTATTCTCCAGATTTTAATCCCATTGAAATGTGGTGGTCACAACTGAAGTCTTTTGTCTTCGCTTTTGCTCCTACTACCCGTGCTATGATTGATGCTCTTCTATCCGTAGCTCTTAAGTTGATCGATCCTGAACCGTTAAAAAACTGGTTTACTCATTGTTGTTACTGTCCCTCATAACAGCGCAAAGCGCTGTATGTTGAACGGTACGAAGAAGAAATTCTGACACCAACACGCGCTAATCTGAGAATTCGATTACGCTTTAATCAAACACACTTACTAGAAATAAATGAAGCAATCATAGTTGTAGAAAATCAATTAGAATTTCTTGATTACCGTTATCACTTTCAAGATGAACAAAATGAACTGATTTTTCGTTATGATAGCACGCCTCACTTCCCCAATCTACCTAATTTTCCTCATCACAAGCATTTACCAGATAATGTAATCATGGCTGAAAAACCTGCAATTCCTCAAGTTTTACAAGAAGTAATTGAGCTGATGAGGGAAAAATAGCGATCGCTCTTTCCAAAACACCCCTAAATGCGAATGCTCGCCAAACGAGAGCGATAATCAATTGGCCGCGTTTGCAAACAATCTGCTATTGATGTTTTAATTAATCCATTAGCTGGGGATGGCGAAATCTCAACATTGGTTTTGATTTTAGCTTTTTTGTCATTCCAAGCGGTAATCGGCACAACTTGGATAACAGGAACGCGAAGGTTATAAGTGTTGTTTGTCACTACAACGCAAGGTCTAATTTTTCCGGTTTCTGAACCCTTAGTTGGGTCGAGATTAACATCAATAATTATCCCCCGTGTTATCTTTATTCCTGTGGCTATTCTTCTAAACCTGCATCGGTTAGTTCTTGTAATTCTCGATTGCCTTGGTAAAGGTCAGCATATAGAGTCGCTGATTCTTCTAGGTTATTGTCATTTAAAGCGAGTTGCAACTTGGCCAAGGCAGTCCTAACGACTTCGCTGGGGTCTTGAAATCCATACTCTTGACAACGTTCAAGAAATCGAATGGTCAATTCATCAAGTTTAAAGGTTTGTTCTTGCATCATTACAGTTGTGACTCGTTGAGATGATTTTTTGGCTAGCTCAAGCTTGCCCTCCATTATACTTCAAATGAAATGGGCGATCGCCCCAGTAAACCTTGTTTTAGTGCCCTGCGCGGGGAATCACAATACCTTGACTTCGGTATAAGTTAATTCTCCGCTAACACACCGTAGGCGATCGCCAAATGGGTCAAAAGTTGATATCTTACTAATAAATTGGTATAATTTTCAGAACTAAAAGTAAGAGTCATTTTTCCAGGTATCCTTGGTTTCTAGAGGAACCATACTTGCTAGTCATCTTTCAGAGTAATGGCCGAGTTATCGAACCAACCCCGCCGATGGAAAAAGAATACCATAACGATCGCGATCGCTGCCATCACCGCCAAAGCGATCGGATAACCCCAAGCCCAATTTAACTCCGGCATATTCCAAGGAGATTTATCGGTATTAAAATTCATCCCATACACCCCAGCAATGAACGTCAACGGGATAAAAATTGTCGAAATAATCGTTAACAACTTCACAATTTCATTCATCTTATTACTCAAAGATGACAAATACACATCCATCAATCCAGAGGTAAGTTCCCGATAAGTTTCCACAATATCCAAGACCTGAATGGCATGATCTGAACAATCTCGCAAATAAATACTAATTTCCGGGCTAATTAACCGACCTCCATCCCGAATCAAGGCATTAATTGCATCTCGTTGTGGCCAGATACAACGGCGTAATGCTAAAAGTTGCCGTCGAGTTTTATAGATTTTTTTCAGCGTTTGACGAGTCGGATTAATCACCACCTCTTCCTCTAGTTCATCAATCAATTCCCCATAATTTTCTAGCACTGGAAAAAAGCCATCAATAATTGAATCAATCAAGGCATAAGCGAGATAATCTGCTCCCCGTTGACGAATCACTCCTCGACCAAAACGAATGCGCTGACGGACTATTTCAAAAGAATCATGTTCTGGCTCTTCTTGAACCGTTAATAAATAACTTTTTCCCAAAATCAAGCTCACTTGTTCAATCCAAAACCCATCCCCATCCTCATTGGGGGTAACCATTTGGGCAATAATGACCATCTGATCCTCATATTCATCAATTTTGGGGCGTTGCGGCACATTGACCACATCTTCTAAAAGGAGGGGATGGAGATGAAAAATATCTCCCATACGTCTTAATGTTGCTTCATTCCCTAATCCTTGCAAATCAATCCAAGAGATCGACTCACTATCTAAATAAGGGATACAATCTTCGGGTTTACTCAGAGCAACTCGTAGGGCTGAATGCTCATTATAGTCAATTACCACTATTGAGGGAGGAACCGCATCTTTTTCAATATAAAGGGTTCCCGGATCATCTCCTGGATCGTCATAGTAATAGTCAAATAAATCTTCTTCACTTTCTTCCGCCGCAGGGAGGCTGACTTTGAGTACATCAGGGTTTTTATCCGTCATAAGAATCCTCCAGAAGAGTATTTAGAGCATTGTGTGAATCATATTTCTGAGGGCGATCGCCCTCAGATTAGCATAAACGAATGCCTAGCTCTTCAAAATTCCCACCATCCAAACTAAAAAACCGGGTTTTCAGATGGCTTTTGTTGCTTAACTGATATCAGTCAGAAAAACCCGGTTAACCAGATAGACTACCCACCCCCGACGATAGTGACAATTTCCAGGCGATCGCCCTCCTGCATTTGTGTGGTTTCCCAAAACTGGCGATGGAGGATTTCCCCGTTATATTCCACCGCTACCAAGCGCGGATTTAAGTCCATAGACTCTAAGAACTGGGGTAAACTCATGCCCATGACACAAGTCCGAGATTCTCCATTAACCTGTAAGCTGACTTCTGTCATACTCAACTCCTCCCTGCTTGAGTATTTTGAATAGCTTTCATCGTTTCCATCCGCACCAGTTGGGAGAGGAAATATTGGGTTACCAAGGTGGGTTGTTCCGCTTCCATAATTGCTCGGACTACGGCAATACGGTTAGCCCCCGACTCTAGCACCTCATTAAAATTATTCACATCAATGCCACCGATCGCAAACCAAGGAATCGGGCAATGTTGGGCTGCATAGCGCACATACTCATGGCCAGCAGCCGCCTTATTCGGCTTCGTGGGAGTAGTAAACACCGGCCCCACCCCCACATAATCTGCACCTTCGGCGATCGCCCGTTTCATCTCTTCCGAGTTCGTCGTCGAACGGCCGATGATTTTCTGAGACCCCAACATTTCCCGAGCCACAGCAATAGGGAGATCCTGTTGTCCCAAATGAACACCATCGGCATCCACTGCCAACGCTAAATCTACCCGGTCATTAATCAAGAACAAAGCGCCATAGCGAGCGCACAATTGCCGCAGGCTCTGAGCTAACGCAAAACGCTCCCCATCCTCAGTATTCTTATCCCGATATTGAATCAGCTTCAGCCCCCCTTGCAGAGCCGCCTCCACCACCTCTAACAAATCCGGCATCGGAGAAGTCACCAAATACAACCGTGCCTCCAAAAGCTGTTGATGGCGACTATAGGCCATTAACTGGCTCTCCAGAGTATACACCCGGTAGCGCATTTGCTTACAGACCCGGCCCATTTGCCTATCTTCCAGCTTGCCATACTCCTCCAGAACCCGCAGCGCCTCCTCAACCCGGCATAAATTGGCCTGGAGTAGCTGATGAATGGTTCCCCGGTATTCTTCCCGTTCGTGGGTTAACTGAGTTCCCGGATCGTTCGGCGTATTCCGAGCAGCCCGAATTTCCGGCGTATGCCATTGGGCCAACTCTTGGCGCAACTGCTTACACTCCTGAGTCAGATCCGGATTATTTAACCCAAACCGACACCACTCCTCCACGATCCGCAATCCTTCCCTGGCACGGTCTAGATTGGCATCTAAAATGCGATAGATAACAGATTTTCCCATAACTTGACCGTTGTATAGCTCCGCCATTACCCCGTTTTGATGATTGACCATTAGGATATCCTGCCATATAGTGCTTTCCACTGGTAATAGATGAGCTGTCAACTCTCAACCTTGATTGCATCTCTGATTGCATCTCTCAAGGGGCGATCGCCCAGTCATGCAGAGCATTCTTGATTACAGAGTAAAAAAGAGTACCTAGACTGAGAAACCGTAGCCTAATTATGGTATGCTCAAAAACTGGAGACTTTCCCATCCTGTGTAAAACGTCCTGTAATTCCTATGACCCTGGCAGAAGAGAAAAACCTAGTAGACGATAAGACCATCGTCAAAGACTACTTTAACCAAACCGGTTTTGACCGATGGCGGAAAATTTACGGTACAGAAGAGGTTAACCGCGTCCAACTCGATATCCGTAAAGGCCATCAACAAACCGTTGATACGGTTCTAGACTGGTTAAAAGCAGATAATAACCTCAAGGAACTGTCCATCTGTGATGCTGGGTGTGGAGTCGGTAGCCTCAGTATTCCCCTGGCTCAAGCTGGCGCTCAGGTGTTTGCCAGTGATATCTCGGAAAAAATGGTAGGAGAAGCGAAAACTCGCGCTCAAGATGTTTTAGATAATCTGGATAACATTCAGTTTAGTGCCCAAGATTTGGAGAAACTCGAAGGTGAATATCATAGTGTAATTTGCCTGGATGTACTGATTCATTATCCCCAAGAAAAAGCAGACGAAATGATTGGTCATCTCTGCTCTTTAGCCCAATCACGGGTTATCCTCAGTTTTGCGCCGAAAACTTGTGCTTTGGCGATTTTGAAGAAAATTGGTAGCTTTTTCCCTGGCCCTTCTAAGACGACTCGCGCTTACATGCATAAGGAGAAAGATGTAATTGCTAGTTTAGAGAAATATGGCTTTAAGGTTGAACGCAATGCCATGACGAAAACCCGATTTTATTTTTCTCGTATTTTAGAAGCGACTCGTTCTTAGAGTGGTTTTATCCCCCTAAAAATTTCCCTTAGAAAGGGAGATTTGGGGGATTATAGTCAATTCGATTATGTCTCAGTGTTATTTGAATTGACTATAATTCTATTGTTTAAACCCTAGCCCTGGCTAGGGGTTGGGATTGGAAGTCGCGAATATGAGCGATTTGGGTTTGTCCTTGCTGGTTGGCTTGCCAAATTTGCCCGGTGTTCACATCCAGAGCCGTTAACCATCCGCCATCGTAGGCGCGAGTATCGATACAAATAGCATGACCTAAATTGACGGGTTGACCGCTTTTTTGGCTCGTATGACCGCAGATCATCACTTTACCTGACTGATGGGGACGGGGGGATCTAAACTTTTGCCAAAATAGATTTTCGTTAGGCTGTTGTTCTAAGGGAAGATCGGGATCGGCTGTTGCATGGAGAAAGAAATGATGTTCGGTTTGCCAATAGTTTAAGCAAGTATGGGCTAAAAAGTGCCAGTGAGATTCGGGCACATCGGTAATTTGGGCGGCTTGTAAAGGATACTCAGGGCAATAAGAGGCGAGGGTTTCTGAGCCAAGCCAATCATCAATGCAAGGTTGAGGAAGCGATCGCGCCCACAAGAACATTAAATCATGATTGCCCCGCATCGGCACTAATTGGCCCCTTTCATCAAGCGCGATTAAACAATCTAAAACACCCTTACTATCGGGCCCCTTATTCACGTAATCTCCAAGGGTAACAATAATATCATCGGGGTGTAGATTGACAAAATTCAATAAGGTATTCAGAGCAGTAGAGCAGCCATGAATATCACCTATGGCTAAGATTCTCATATGAGATTCCCTGAAATAACAGGTGCAACGTCAGCACGTCTCTATTCTACAGCAACTATTCTATTGATCTCTAGTTTTGGGGATGGGTAAGGTCGGTGCGCGATCGTAGGGCATGGGAATATACTGGACACTGGGGCGGCGATTGCTCGGTTGTGGATACAAATCCATTAAGCCATAAATCTCTTTTGGTAACCCTGTCACCACGGGTAACCCCAAGGCTTTGGCTTCCTCTGGGGGAATGGGATAATCATGAGTAACTTTACCTGTGGTTAATTCCTCAATAATGCGATCGATGTTTTCTGGGGCAATTTTTTGCCTAGGGATATCATCTTTTAATAACTCGCGCACAAAGACTTGAACCTGTCTAATCGCTTTGCGAGATAAGTCAGCCATAATCAAGGTTTGATCATCAATATCTCCCAGGGGTTTATCTTCAATAACTTTGAGAATACTGGCGGCGGGAAAATTGCCCAATTGCGGATCGACAGGCCCTAAAACGGCATTTTCATCCATAACAATTTCATCAGAAGCTAGGGCTAACATGGTTCCGCCACTCATGGCATAGTGGGGAATAAAAACCGTAACTTTGGCTTGATGGCGAATGAGGGCGCGGGCAATCTGTTCGGTGGCTAAAACTAGGCCCCCTGGGGTATGTAAAATCAGGTCAATGGGAACATCGGCAGGGGTTAACCGAATGGCTCGTAGAATTTGTTCTGAGTCTTCGATACTGATATAGCGAGAGAGGGGAACGCCGAGTAAATTGATTGATTCTTGGCGATGAATGAGCAGGATAACCCGACTGCCTCGTTTTTGTTCAAAGGCTTTTAGGGTTTGGATGCGTCGCTGGATAATTTGCCGTTGTTGCCAGGCAGGTTGTAGTGAGATGAAGAGGAGGACAAGGAGGATGATATCGAAAAAATTAAAAGACATAATCAATTAACAACTAATAATTAACCATTGGTAATGAATGACAGCAAGACGGAGTTAAAATTGGGCGCGGACGGTGAAGGTGTAATCACCGCCGGGTTCGAGTTCATAATCTCGTTGTTCTAAAAATCTGCCCAGGGGTTCTTGAATGAGAGCGCGTCCTAGGGAGGGTTTGACGAGTAGTTGTCCATGGCGAAAGAGCCATTGAAATTCCCATTGATATTGATCGGCTAAGACTTCTCCTTCAAGTTTTCCCTGTTGCCAAGAGTGGCGCAATACGCGGACATAAACGGTGGTTTCGGGTAGGCGCTTCACGATCGCTTTTCCAATGCAGCAAATAGTCGGTTGTTGTACAGGTTCATGGCTTTTTCTACCCCTTGTTTGAGGCTGATTTCTATGGCATCGGCTGCTCCGGAAATCACATCATTGATGATTTGGGCTTCCCATGGGGAAAATTTGCCTAAAACATGGGATACGGTGTCTTTGCTGCTGGTGTCTGGAGATTTGGAGGAGCCGATACCCACTCGCAGACGGGGGAAGTCTTGGGTTCCTAAGTGGGCGATCGCACTTTTCATGCCATTATGACCTCCAGCCGAACCCGATAAGCGCAGGCGTATCCGTCCCACAGGTAGATCCATATCATCGTAAACAATGAGGACAGAATTGGGCGGCAGTTTATACCAATCGATCGCTGTGCGAATGGATTGCCCGGAGCGATTCATGTAGGTAGAAGGCTTGAGCAAGCGCAGTTTTTCCCCATGAGTAAAAGGTGCTTCAGCAAACCATCCTTGAAATTTTTTGTGGGCACTTCCGGAGGCATTCCAGCGCCGGGCGAGTTCATCGACAATATCAAAGCCGATGTTATGGCGAGTGCCATCATATTGACTGCCAGGGTTGCCTAAACCAACAATGAGTTGGGGGATGACAAGAGCGGGTTGTTCTTTGGGATGGGGCGATCGCTCGCTATTCATGGCTCTAAGTTAGCTGGTAGAGGTTGAATTGTTACTTGAGGTTGGGAGGGTTTGGGGTTCGCTTTCTGGGACATTGCTAACTTCAATGCCAGGCTGAATCATGGGTTGCTCTTTTATTGAGGCTTCCAGTTGAGAAGCTTCTCGCTTAAATTCCTGTTCAAATTCTTTCGATGCTTGCTGGAAACTACGGATAGTTTTGGCGATCGCCTTGCCCATCTCCGGTAATTTCTTTGGCCCAAAGATCAACAGAGCCACAATCATGATCACAGCCATCTCCGGTAAACCAATGCCAAAAATATTCATGCTCTTCTATGCTCCTATAATTAACTCCTGTAAAAAAACCCGGTTTATGGACTAAACCGAGTTTTTAGGCATCACTAAACGTTCTGAGTAAACGTTGGTAACTGTAATCTGATTGCCGTATCCTACCGACCGAGAGTCGTCCAGTCTACATCTAATCCTTCGAGAAGAAGGGATGAGTTGTAGATTTGGAGAATAATCAGCAGAAAGACTAAGAACAGTAGCATAAACACTCCCATTAATGGGGTGGTTCCCCAACCGGGGGCTACCTTACCATATTCCGAGTTCAGGGGTCTGAGGATGTCTCCTAAACGGGTACGTTGTGCCATGGGTCTCCTATATTCCGTTTCAATTTTCTGATTTTACACTGGTCTGGGTCTGGCAGAACTGTGAATCCTGACGGAATCGGGATGACCAGATCGCCACCAAATGTAAATTTTTGTAATACTATATTTAAGGATAGTATATCTTAGTTCAGAAACCTATGGAAACTGCAACGGTTCTTAATATTGGTATTGTAGTCATTGTACTGGCTTTAACTGGTGTTTCGTTATATACCTCGTTTGGGCCGCCCTCGGAAGCCCTAGACGATCCCTTTGAAGATCATGAAGATTAGGAAGATATAACTATTGACGCTGATCTAGCATGTAGGGGCTTTGTAGCGTTTGCCCCTACATTAGATTTTTTGGTATTTTAACCGCATCCTAGGGAAAATCGATACCGAGTTCTTGGAGCTTGGAGATCGCGCGATCGCGCTCTTGTTGAATGAGATCGCGCTCCTGTTGGATAAGATCGCGCTCCTGTTGGATGCGATCGCGCTCTTGTTGAATGCGATCGCGCTCTTCCATCACTTCCTCTGGATCTTGAAAGGGTTCCCCATTGGGATAAAACACCGCTAAATCATCCGCGAATAATTCAAAGCGAATGTCTAAAAGCGGAGAAGTCCAGGGTAAATTCAGAGGAGTAATTAACATAAACTCCTCATCTTGATCTCCCCTGACATATCCCCAAAAATCATGAGATTCTGGATCATAAAAAAACATCTCCAGCACCCCATATTTTTGATAAAACACCTGTTTAGCAAGCATCTCACTCCGGGTATTACTAGGTGACAAAATCTCAAAGACGACTTGCGGTGCAATATTATCTTCTTCCCATTGCTTGTAACTACCGCGATCGCCAGGAGGTCTCCCAAAAACCACCATCGCATCAGGTGCTTGTGCAGGCACAGGTGGCGCATCCACCTGAACCGGATACCACAATAAATCCCCAGCCACAAATACCCTTTGCTGGGCAAATAAGCGCCTTAAATTGCTCACCAAGCGAACGATCCATCGGTATTGAACAGTGTTTTCAGCCATAGGTAACCCATCGGAGTCGGGATAAAGAGTTTGGGGGGTAACGGGAGCTTGAATCATTTGCTATTCTCCTCAGTGCTGAGTGAGTATCTTTCTATATTCTATGGTTTTTTAGATCAGTTTGAAGAAGCTGCCGGGCGCTGGTATCAACAAGCCTGTGATTCTGGTGTCGATTCTCTCAAAGTGGGGATTACAGCAGTTTCCTCTGCTATGAGGTACATTAATGACTGTTTTTAACGATAGCTAAAATGGCTCAAAGCGCTACCCAATCTGTTATTTGTTCCCCCCATCCCCCTATCTCCCCATCCCCCCATCACAGCACAAAGGGCTGTATCCTGTTAGCCCTAGATGGACTTTCTCTGAATCAGTTATTAGGAACCACCTCTATTTCTGATGAGGAGCGATCGCAGTTGATTGCGGAATTAATACGGATGACTTATACCGATCCCTAGAACCATTTGGTGATCTCAGCGTCAAGTTACCTGATCCGGCTGGGCAACTTTCCGAAATTCAGCAACTTAATCATATCCTTTTTGATCGGGCTAGTCGTCCAGAATATGGAGATATTGCGGTGAAAGCAGTCATCATGTATTGGGAATGAGTAATTGGTAATGGAAAAATCGCTTTTTTCCTTTCTAATACTTATAACCCAAACTTCACATAATCGCTCACCCAAGCGATAACTTCTTCCCCTAAACGGACATTATTTAAGCGGTCAATTTCCCGAATACCGGTGGGACTGGTGACATTAATTTCAGTCAGATAGCCACCTATGACATCTAAGCCAACAAAATAGAGACCATTATTGCGTAAAATCGGGGCTAAGTGGGCGCAAATTTCCTGTTCTCGGTCAGTAATTTCTGCTTTTTCCACTTCTCCACCGACGGCCATATTGTTGCGAAATTCCTCAGTTCTAGACACCCGGTTCACTGCGCCAATGGCTTCCCCATTGAGAACAATAATCCGTTTATCTCCATCTTTAGCGGCGGGTAAAAATTGCTGTACCATGACGGGGAGTTTGCCATTTTGGGTACTGAGTTCGATTAAAGAATTAAAATTGCGATCGCCAGCCTCTAAGATCAGAATCCCTTCTCCTGCTTTGCCTCCCAAGGGTTTCATGATGGCTTTTCCTTGAGTTTGGACGAACTCCCGAATCACCGTTTTATCGGCGGTTACCCTGGTTTCGGGAATAAATAGGGGAAACTGAAGAGCATACATTTTCTCATTGGCATTGCGTAACCCTTTCGGATTATTCAACACCAATGTTTTTTGCGGATCAACATAATCCAAAATATAGGTGGCATACAAATAGGCGATCGTCACTGGGGGATCGGTACGCATAAACACTGCATTCATCTCTTCTAGGGGACGAAAAACAGGTTTTTCCACTTCAAACCAAGGATTTGCAGCTACCCAATGGTCTGCTTTTAACTCTACTGGGGTTAAGCGCACGGGGGATAATTTAGCCCAAGCTTTGCCCGATCTGACTTCTAATTCTTGAGCTTCAGCGATCCAAACTTGATGACCCAATATTTGGGCAGCTTCCATCATTGCCACACTGGTATCATGGCAGGGATCGAGGCGGTGAATGGGGTCGATAATAAAGGCGAAATCCATGGTCGTCAATTAAAAATTAAAAATTAAAAATTAAAAATTGGGTTAGTTGGACGGCTCGGAGACTTTGGGGTTAGTTTGGGGGTCACTGAGCGGAGCCGAAGTGCCGATTTTGGGTTCAGTTCCGGCTAGGAGGCGTTCGATATTGCTGCGGTGTCGCACAATGACGTATAAGCCGCCTATGATACCGAAAATTTCGTAGGCTAGGGGTTGATGGAAAGCTGCCATCAGTGCAGAAACGGCGATCGCCGCCGTCATCGAGCCTAATGATACAATTCGCGTAATCCCAATGACGCTACCAAACACCGCAAACGTGAGTAAACCCACCGGCCAATATAAAGCCAACAATACCCCTAAACTGGTGGCCGCTGATTTGCCCCCTTTACTCAAGGATTTTCCTTCCGGTTGATTCCAGATTAACCAAATCGATAAACTATGGCCAAACAGGGCTAAAAATCCGGCTAAAACCACCATCCAATCTTGCAACTGCTCACTGAGCGGAGTCGAAGTGAGCGGAGTCGAAGTGAGCGGAGTCGAAGTGAGCGGAGTCGAAGTGAGCCAATTCCCTTGATAGGCAAAGCGCACCAGAAAAACAGCCGCTACCCCTTTGAAAATATCCACCAAAAGCACCGTTAATGCTGCACCTTTGCCCACCGTCCGCAACACATTAGTTGCCCCTGTCGAACCGGAACCTGACTCGCGAATATCGATCCCTTTAAGGGCTTTGGTTAACCAATATCCAGTCGGAATAGAACCCAATAAATAAGCCCCAATTAATACACTAACGGCGATCGCCCCTTGCATACTTTTACCTCTAAATTCTCAACTAGATCAACCCCTCATCCCCCTGCCCCCTTCTCCTACGGGAGAAGGGGGAAAAAGTCCCTCTCGGAGTGGGAGAGGGATATAGGGAGAGGGCATTCCAAGTTTACATCCCCCCATGCCCCCACTGTTCCCTTCGACTCCGCTCAGGGAACGGGAAACCGGAAACCTTACCAACTATCAATCATCGGCGGTGCTTCTGGATTCGGTGCAAACGCCAACCATAGGGGAAATTGCAACATAGAGACACTCACCTTATCCTCAGACTCATCAATAATAATCAGAGGCAGTTGCTTCTGTTGCGTAATCCGCTCGGCTTTTAAGGCTAAGGGTTCAGGAGCTTCAAACATAGTAATCCCTCGGTCTGAACTAAAATCCATGCGCGAAATACCCAAACAATCCTGTAAACCCCGTCGCCATTCGCCCAAGCGCTCCGGAGTATTCACTAAAATCAAGGGTCGCAGGCGATCGCCATATAAACTATAGACCACCGAAATCACCGCCGAGGACACCAAAATATTTTGCAGACGAGATCCCATGGTACGCACCGCACCCCGTCCCCCTTGGGTAAAAAACCACTGGGATACCCGCTCCGCATGAATAGGTTCAAACGTGCGCCGCAACTGCCAAGCCGGGCCATAATAATCAGGACGGGTGCGATACTGATCCAACAGATGGCGAATTTGCCGCACTCGATCAGCAAACTTAGCTTTAGCAAATTGGGGATTGTCTAAATCGGGTGCGCGTTCCGGTTCTCGACGAGAACGCATCACCGGCACATCCACAGGAGCCACTAGTTCGCCAGCCTCTGGCCCTAACTCTATATTTTCCGCCGCACTGGCCAAATCCTGCAAGCTGCCCACCAAATAATCCTTAAATCCCTGAATGCGGATGGCGAGATCCTGGGAAACTCCAGCAAAGCTTGTCCGCATTTCCGCTCGGATGCTCTCGGCTCGCCTTTCCAGCTTTTCGATGGTAACTTCTAGCTTATGTTTGCGATGCTCTAGCTCACTTAACCCCGCTTGCACCAATTGTCCCATGGCAGATTGCTGGCTTTCCAGTTGCTCTTGCAGGCGATTGGCTTCCTGTCGCAATTGCTCCACCTGGTTTTGCAGCGCTTGCTCCGTAAATCTTAACTCATCAATCCGCGCTTGCCATTCATCCAGTTCTTCATCCTTGGGGGGTTCTGAGTCTCGATCCTCCAATCCTTCCCCTTGATCTCGTCCTCCCTCTGTGGCTGCCATTTCTTCGCGGGGTTCGGGATGATCGGGGGTTTTGGTATCAAGCTGAAGGGGAAGTAAGCTATCCCCTGTTTCCGTATTTTGATCGTCTAGGTTTTCATGTTCTTCACTTTTGTGTTCAACACTTTCTCCCGTCTCCTGAGAAGCTAAGGGTTCAGAAACTTCAGAAGCATCAGAGGGAGTGGGAGGAGTTGCAGGGGTTTCGGGATTGGAGTCCCAAGGATTCAATGGATCGGTATTCATCAGTTATTCATCGGTTCTACAGGATTAACGAGAACGGGGACAGCGTTCTTCCAGACAGCTCTTGAGGGTTGAGTAGTCAAAGATAATGGGTACAAAATGGATACTCTTAATTTCTTTGAAGTAGAACAGGATGGGTAGTTTGTCCCAGAAAATTTCCCAATTTTGCCATTCCTGGTAAGGAAATTGGCGAATTGGTTTGCCTGAACGGTAAACCTCAAGGGCAGTTGGGGTAAAGGTTAGGCGGATCGTTGTAGTTTGTAGGGTTAAGAATAACCCAAAGAGGGCGATCGCCACACTCAAGCCGATTTGAACCGCTCCGAGAGGAATCGCTAACAGTACCAGCACTAAGGGTATCCGGTAACTCGGTTTGAGGGTAACCGTTTCTAGGGTAGTGCTTGAGGTTGAAGATGAAAAGGGAGTTGAGGTCATCGATGGAGTTCTAAATCGCCTACGGTTGACTATTTTATCGTGCTGTGGCTGGTAATGCCCGATCTGCCCATCAACCCATCCCCCGTCTGCATTACCAAATTTTAGCCATCTTTAGGGCCAACCCTGGCATCTCTGGTTCACAACTGACTGACTCTGGACGATCTAAAATTTGAGGTTCTCGATCGCCGCGATAGATATGCACTTGGTTATTCTGGCGATCGATGAGCAAGCCTAAGCGTACCCCATTGCTGATGTACTCTGCCATCTTGGTCTGGAGACTGGCAAGGGTATCGCTGCTAGAGCGCAGTTCGACGACAAAATCAGGCGCGATGGGGGCAAAAGAAGCCTGTTGTTCCGGTGAGAGGGCATTCCAGCGATCGCCTAATATCCAAGCTGCATCGGGCGATCTCACCGCTCCATTGGGTAATGTAAACCCAGAACTCGAATCAAATGCTTCTCCAGTTCCATCGGTTTCAGACCACACAAAAAGCTGACCAAAAACCCGACCATTCCGGTTTCCCGTGTCAGCAAAGGCTGGAGGCATAATGATAATTTCTCCATCGGCATTGCGTTCAATTTGCAAATTGGCATTGGTGCGACAAAATTCATAGAACTGGCGATCGCTCATCCTCGATCGGGACATGAGCGCAGAGAGATCGATTGCCCATAATCTCTGTTCAGATTTGATCGATAGGCTAGTCATTGGTGCTTTCGCTTCTCAACCTCTTAAAACTGACGTAAAAACCTCAGATCGCTGCTATAAAATCGGCGAATATCATCAATCTCATGTAGCACCATGGCAAACCGTTCGATGCCAAAACCAGCCGCAAACCCCGTATAAATTTCTGGATCGTAGCCGACAGCTTTTAATACATTAGGGTCTACCATGCCACAGCCTAAGACCTCCAACCATTTGCCATTCCATTGCACATCCACTTCTGCCGAGGGTTCCGTGAAGGGGAAATAACTGGCTCGAAAGCGGATATCCACCTCGCCGAACATCTGGGTGAGGAATTCTTTCACTGTGCCTTTTAAGTCCGTAAACGTGAGACCTTCATCTACCGCAAGTAACTCCATTTGGTGGAAAACCGCCCCATGGGTGGCATCGACCGTATCGCGACGATAGCAGCGTCCAGGGGCCACAATCCGGATCGGGGGGTCGTTCTTCTCCATGTAGCGAATTTGCACAGAGGAGGTATGGGTACGGAGCAGATTACCATCGGGGAGATAGAAGGTATCTTGCATATCTCTAGCCGGATGGTCGGGGGGGGTGTTGAGGGCTTCAAAATTATAGTAGTCCGTTTCCATTTCCGGGCCGGCTGCTACGGTATAACCAAGTCCCACAAAGATATCTATGGCCCGATCGAATGTACTATTTAAAGGATGAATGCGCCCTTGGGGACGATAGACCCCAGGCATCGTCACATCCAGGGTTTCGGCTTCCAATTTGGCTTGAATTTGGGCTTGTTGTAGGGCGCTCTTTTTGTCATCTAGGGCGGTAGAGAGAGCCGTTTTCACCTCATTGGCAACTGCACCGATGCGGGGGCGATCGCCAGGATCTAATTTGCCCATTGCTCCCAATACTTTGGGTAACTGACCTTTTTTACCCAGATAAGTCACCCGGAGTTCCTCAAGCTTCTGGAGATCCTCGCAAGAGGCGATCACCTCCACTGCGGCTTGTTTGAGGTCAGCTAATTGTTGTTCAAGGTCAGTCAACATATAGATTCTAGGCGCTGGCAGGTCTGGAAAGAGCATAATGCCTTACCTGATGTTACCATTATTCCCGTTCTCCACTGCCAGATTCTTATGACGATTATCCTTTCCTCCCAAGAGATCGCCCATTATCGCACGGAATTAGCCGCCGACGCGGAAGCCTTAGAAGCCTTAGACCAAATTGAAGATTGTGAAGGGGATCTTGAAGATGCAGCTATTTCCCTTGGCATTCAGACAGGACAGCAACCCGATCGCACTGACTGGTTACCCGGAGTCGCTAAACGCTGTCGGGTCATTTTATGCCAAGACCCCTGTCAGAGCTATTTTCAGCAAGGGCAACTCGCTGGTGTCGTCACTACCCTCAAAGCCGCGCAAGTCTGTCCCTCCCTGCTGGTTACCCCTGTGGTTTTATATGTCTTAAAATCCGGATTCGAGTCCTTTTGCGATCCTTTAAATTATAAACAAATCTAAAGATTCTTTTCGGTGACTACCCCTGAATCTAGTTTATAATTAGACTGACTTTAGACTCAAATAATTTAACTTGTTTTTGGGGCTACAGATCGGATAATGTCAGATTAAAACCCCTCCTTTTATCGAGTTTAATCCATGGGTTGGTAAAGTCAATTAAAATTCACTGCATAGCAGGGAAAATATGTAATCTTGTTAACTTTTATTAGAAAAACTCAAGGGGCTAAAATCTACCTGATTAGACTAGGAACTGCTGTTATAGAGCTACAAACCATATCCCATAGGAGGTTCCATTATGAAGCTAGGTCAAAAGTTATACTTAGGATTTGGAATTCCCTTAATTACCTTATGTATCGTAGGATTTTATGCCATTTATTCTTTTAATCGAATTAATTATCGCATTGGAACGATTTACGACGATCGTGTGATTCCCTTATCTCAACTCAAACGAGTCTCTGACGAATATGCCATCCGCATTATCGATGCAGTAAATAAGGCCAATGCTAACCAAATCTCCTGGGCACAAGCCTTAGTTTCCGTCCAAGAAGCCCAGGTACAAATTGATAAAAATTGGCAAGAATATACCCAAACCGCTTTAACCTATGAGGAAAAAATTTTAGCTCAGGAAATTGAAAGTCTATTTGCTCAAGCTCAACCGGAAATTAAAAATCTAGAACAAGTCTTAAGAACTGGCGATCGCACCACATTAGATCGTCTTGATGGAGAACTTTATTTAGTCATCGACCCGATCGCACAAAGAATCGATCGGTTAACCGACTTACAACTGACAGTAGCAGGTGAAGAACGAAAAATAGCCAGTAATATTTACCAAGAAACCCTCTGGGTTTTTATTCCCCTCTTGATTGGCGCAATTTTGGTCGGTTCTCCCGTAGGATTTATCATTATTCGCCGAGGAATTACGGCTGCATTACAAGAAGTGATCGAAGTGATTGCCGTATCCTCTCGTGAAATTGACTCCATTGCCGCAGAACAAGAAAGAATTATCAGTCAACAGGCAGCTTCTGTGCATCAAACCACAGTCTCAATTGATGAATTGAGTCAAACGGCCAAAAAATCCGCAAAACAGGCGCAATCAACCGTTAGTAATGCCACCCATGCTCTGCAACTGAGTGAAGCAGGTAACCAAACCGCAGAACATACACTCGAAGACATCAACACTTTAAAGCAACAAGTGAATCGGATGTCCACCAAAATTACAGAACTCAAGCAACATGCCCAAGAAATTGCCAGTATTTCCGAATTGGTGAGTAATTTAGGCAACCAAACTAATATGTTAGCCCTAAATGCGGCAGTAGAAGCAGTTCGAGCTGGAGAATATGGGAGTGGCTTTGGTGTAGTGGCAACAGAAATCCGGAAACTCGCCGATCAAAGTCGAGATTCGGCTGTAAAAATTAACGATCTAGTCAATGAAATTCAACGGGCGATCGGGGATACGGTGATTATTGCCGATCGGGGTAAAGTTACGGTTGAAAATAGCAGTAAAACCCTAAAAAGTACAGCAGACTCCTTTTTAGGGGTTACCCAATCTATCCAGGAAGTTTTTATTAACAATCAAGAAACTTTCTTAAGTGCCCAACAACAGCAACAGGCGATCGCCCAAATCTTACAAGCCATTAACGAACTCAATAGTGCAGCTAAAATTAGTGCTAATGGCATCAGTCAGCTAAAATTAGGTACTGAGCAATTAAAAATTGCCGCTGAACACTTAAAACTTATGGTTTAATTCAATCAATCGGAAAATTTATGTCCAATAAAATAGAATCTAAATCAAAAATTTCAAACCTTGTGCATACAGCTATAGCGATCGTTCTAGTTGCTATAACCTATGGCATGTTCGCTCTAATTGCTCGAAAAACAGCCGCATTTTCTGAGGACTTCACCCTGATTTGGCCCTCATCCGGTGTTGCCGTTGCAGCCGTTTATCTCCTTGGTAATCCTATGATTATTGGGGTTTTTTTAGGGACATTTTTGACGGATATTCTGTTCCGGATAGGTCAGATTGATTTCCTCTCCTCTAAAGATTTATTGCTGTATTTGATAATCTGGCTTGGGGTAGTCTTAAACTCTTGGTTAGGTGCTTTATTATTGCGTAAAACCCTGACCAATCGCCACCCCTTTTATCGAATTTCAGATGTTTTAAAATTTTTGATCTTGGCAGGAATGCTATCACCTCTTGTCAGTACCACCCTGGGCATAGCCTCTCTTTATTGGCAGCATAAAATACCCAACCAAGTCTATGGAGGACTCTTTTTTTCTTGGTGGATGACAGAAGTTGCGGGTATATTCGTCATTGCTCCATTACTGTTATGTTTAGCCCATGCCATTGAGCTAAACCAACGGACAGTCAGAAAATGGTTACGCATTCGTAACTTTGAGGATTTTAAAAGACAAATTAGCCAATTTTTAGATCGGGCAAATTTACCAAAAAATATCGAAGGCTTTATTTTACTGGTGTTAATTTCCTGGGTGAGCAAAATCACATTTTGGGGAGGGTATCCCATTGAATATGTGCTGATTCCTTTGCTGACTTGGTGTGCATTTCGTTTTGGACAACTGGCAAGCACATTTTTAATAGTGCTGGTTTCTGCCAATGCGGTGATGGCAACAGCACAAGGGTTAGGAGTTTTTGCACGAGAAAATGCTAATGAATCCCTGATTTTGTTGCAATCCTTTATTACGGTAATTGTATTTACCTTATTAGTTCTAATGGCAGCGATCGCTGAACGCTCCCAAGCCGAAGATCAATTACGATCGGCCCTCAATCGCCTCGCTCAAACCAATGAAGAATTAGAAGATCGGGTTAAAGAACGCACTGCGGAACTAGAGATAGCCAAGGAAAGAGCGGAAGTGGCAAACCAAGCCAAAAGCACTTTTATTGCCAATATGAGTCATGAATTACGCTCTCCCCTCAATGGAATTCTCGGATATGCTCAGATTCTACAACGCGATCGCGATACCTCTGCCAAACACAAGGATGGATTGGCCATCATTTATCAATGCGGCTCCCATTTGTTAACTCTGATTAACGATATCTTAGACCTGTCCAAAATTGAAGCCCAAAAGCTAGAACTCTATCCGACTGATTTTAATTTCCAGAAATTTCTGCAAACGGTAGTAGACATTTGTCGCATTCGAGCCGAACAAAAAGAAATCGGCTTTGTTTATCATCCTTCCCCCCTCCTACCTCTAGCTGTTCGTGCCGATGAAAAACGTCTGCGTCAAGTGCTGATTAATTTGCTCGGAAATGCGGTTAAATTCACCGATGAGGGACAAGTGAGGTTTACCGTCACCGAGCAACCTAGACGAGATTCAGCAACCCCCCAACCCATGCATTGGATTCGGTTTGAGGTGGACGATACAGGGGTGGGGATGGACAGCGAACAACTGGAAAAAATCTTTCTCGCTTTCGAGCAAGTAGGCGATCGCGCCCGTCAAGATCAAGGAACGGGACTCGGATTAGCCATTACACGCCAACTGGTAGAGATGATGGGAGGAACCATTCAAGTTGCCAGTATCCCCGGAAAAGGCAGTCGCTTTTGGTTTAATCTCGAACTTCCTGAAGCCGAAGATTGGCAAATTTTGGGCACAACTCCCTTGCAAATCTTTCCTTCTGGGTATACTCTAATCTCTGAGAATTCCCGTAATCTGCCCCTAAAGTTACTGATTGTAGACGATCGCCCAGAAAATCGGTTAGTCTTGCTGGATTGGCTCAAACCCATCGGTTTTGCGATCGCCGAAGCCGAAAATGGTCAACAAGGCTGGGAGAGAGCCATACAATACCTACCTGATTTAATTATTACCGATCTCGCCATGCCCGTTATGGATGGTTTTCAAATGACACAAAAGTTACGAGCCTCCGAAACCTTAAGCCAAATTCCCATTATCGCTTCTTCTGCCAGTGTGTTTAACTTCGATCGCCAGCAAAGTCAAGCTGTCGGATGTGATAACTTTCTCCCGAAACCGGTACAACCCGAAGAACTGCTCGACCAATTACAGCAATACCTAGAAATTGAATGGGAATATAGCCCCCAAGAAACCCTTGAAGCTGTTCATGATTTCCAAGATTTAGACGATAAAGAAAACTTGATTATGCCGCCAGCAAGTGAACTGATTGTCCTTCGGAATGCCACCCTAGAAGGCTATATTGCTGGCATTGAGTCAGAAGCAATACGAATTAAAAATTTAGACCCCCAATATCAGGCTTTTGCTTATCGCATCCTGCAATTGGCTAAAGACTTTAATGACGAAAAAATCCTAGAGGTTATCGATACCGATCGATTTTAAGTTAAATCCATGAAAACTGTACAATCTGCCTCCATATTAATTGTTGATGATAACCCAACTAACCTAAAGGTTTTATTAGATCTTCTACAACAAGTTAATTACAAAGTGACCATCGCTAAAAGTGGAGAAAATGCCCTCAGCAAAGCCACGCGCAATCAACCCGATCTGATTTTATTAGATGTACTGATGCCAGGAATCGATGGTTTTGAAACCTGTCGCCGCCTCAAGGCGAATAAAAAAACCCAAAATATTCCCGTGATTTTTATGACTGCTCTTTCAGAAACAATTAATAAAGTTAAAGGGTTGCAACTTGGAGCAGTTGACTATATTACTAAACCCTTCGAGCATGACGAAGTATTAGCCCGGATTAAAGTTCATCTCGATCTTAAAGCGGCTCAACTACAACTCATTCAAGAATTTGGACAATCCACCTTGGGAGAATTAGTAGCAGGTATTGCCCATGAAATTAATAATCCTGTTAATTTTGTCTATGGAAATCTAGCCTATGCCAGTCAATATCATCAAGAAGTAATGCATCTTTTAGATCTGTATGAAAATCACTACCCCGATCCCCATCCTGAAATTAAAGATTGGCAAGAAAAAATAGATTTATCTTTTCTGAAACAAGATTATTTTAAGTTATTAGATTCAATGAATCAGGGAGCAGAAAGAATTAAATCTGCTGTGATTGCCTTGCGAACATTTTCGAGGCTCGATCAATCAGAATACAAGGCTGTTAACCTCCATGAAGGGATTGAAAGTATTTTTAAGCTCATTGAACATCGATTACAGCCAAAACCTTATAGACCGGCGATTAACGTGGTGAAAAATTATCATGATTTACCCTTGATTCGCTGTTATTGTGCCCAACTCAATCAAGTCTTTATGAATCTATTGATTAATGGAGTTGATGCCATTGATGCTAAATTTTCTGCCCCACAGCAAAACGGAGACAATAATCAGACTCCCCAATTGAGCATAACAACCTCTCTTGAGGAGCATGACAACCGCAGATATGCCCAGATTCAGATTGCTGATAATGGGGTAGGGATGTCAGAAGCTGTACAACAGCGTATGTTTGAGCAGTTTTTCACGACGAAAACCCTGGGTAAAGGAACGGGGTTAGGGTTGGCGATCGCCCGTCAAATCATTGAAGAGAATCACCAAGGAACCATTACTTGCCAGTCAGAACGAGGCAAGAAAACTGAATTTACCCTCCTCATTCCCTATCCGGATTAAGCTTAATCTCTGAGATCCACATTCAAAATATAGCGTCGATCGCGCACAGAAGGGGCACGCAGAACAATCCGCACGCGATCGCCAGAACGAACTCGAACCCTAAATTTACCCTCAGCATCAGTCGGCACTTCCCGGTTATTCACATACACAATATCCATCGGATCGGCTTGGGCCAAAATGATCGCTCCACTACCAACCCTGGAGATACTCCTTACCCTCAAAGTCGATACAGAAGGCATAATTTCTTCTATCGTTGGCGGTCGATCCGGATTAATCACCGAGTAATATCCCGGGTTAACCAACTCTTCCCGACCTTGACTAAATACGCCCACTTGACCCTTAATCGTCGAAATTGACGTTTTACCATCCGGGCCCACATTCACCCCAAAAGAAGTCCCTCGCACCCCAGCAACCCCGGCCGGAGTCCTTACCCGTACCGGAGCATCTTCCGTAGAATTGGATTGGGCGATATCTAGGCTCTTTAATCCCGTAATTTGCTCCTCAGTTTCTCCTAATAAACGCTCCGGATTACTCACCCAGGCCGCAATTGAAAATCTGGCTCGTCCTATAGCAATATAAAATCCCGTAATCGGTCGATTTCCCCCTTCCAGGGTATCCACTTGAAATGTCGTTTGTGGAGCTAATTCTACTAACCCAATTTGATTATCAATTCGCAATCTCGCCGTTGAATCCTTCCCCGTAATAATCTCATCCTCAGCATTGAGCAATCGATCTCCTACACGAGCCGGACGACCATTAAACAAAACCGTACCGTTAATTTCTTCCACCGTAACCGATCGCACCCTTGGCGCTTGCGCCACGGGGGAACTTAGAGATTCACCTATTCCAGGTAAATCTTGGTTATACTCAACAGTAGATTCAGGGTGCAACGTTACAGATACCGGATCGGGCGGTTCCACGGAACTTGCCGAGCTGTGTTGAGTCCAAAAACTAGAACTTAGAAGACTCAAAAACAATCCTACTCGGAGCAGAGTAGGAAACATTTGAGGAATATAGGAATCAAACAGCTTCATTTTTTAAGAGGGTGCTTTCAATTAAATTTTGTTTGCTTGTTCAGTCTTCCTGATGCCAATCAGGATTATTTTTCCCTGTAAGATTGCAACAGATTAAACTATGAATTGGCGATCGCCCTTTGTCCCCTTATCGCACATTAACTATCGCTTACCTCTCATGGGCTTGATTCTTTTCAGCCTAGGAGGAGCCATGGGAAAACCATCTTTCCCCGTCGAGTCTAGCCAGAATTTACAGCCCTCTGAGCGGATTACCCCTTTATCCAGGGTGACGACTCTAAGCAAAACCATTGAGCCAAATTCTCCAGACTCCATCTTTCAACAGGCCCTAGAATGGTATCAACAAGGAACAGCAGGAGGATTTGAACAAGCCATTCCCCTGCTGAAAACGGCTTACCAATTGTATCAAGAACAGGGCCAAGTACAGCGATCGGCACTCAGTGGTTTACTTTTAGGCATTGTCTATAAAAATTTAGGACAATTAGAACCCTCTTTAGGCTATGTGCAACAGGCTTTAGCCTTTTATGAGCAAACAACCGATGCCGTGGGAATGGCGGATAGTTTGAACCAAATGGGTTTAATTTATCAAATTCAGACGGATATGGATCGGGCGCTTAATGCTTATCGTCAGGCGCTACAACACTATCAACAGGCTAAAGATCGCGGAGGTGAAGCCTATACATTTAATAATATCGGTGTGGTTTACGATCGCCTCGGTCAGTATCAGCAAGCTTTAGATTACTATAATCGCGCCCTTCCCCTCTGGCGCGAGGTAGAAGACGGCTATGGAGAAGCCGCGACATTGAATAATATTGGGGTTATTTACGATCATTTGGGGGATTATGACCAATCCTTACCCGCCTATGAACAAGCGCTTGTTACCTATCGTACCCTCAAGGATAAGTTGGGGATGGCCCGGACTTTGAATAATATGGGCTTGTATTATGATGCGGTGGAATTACCCCAACAGGCACTCACCTATTATGAACGGGCACTACCCTTGTGGTCAGAAGTGGGCGATCGCCCCGGTGAAGCCAGTACCCTAAATAATGTGGGTTATGTGTATGCCAATCGGGGAGACTGGGAAAAAGCCATGAATTATTATCAACAAGCTATACCCTTATGGGAGCAAGTCGGCGATCGCAAAGGTAAGGCCAGTACCCTCAATAATATCGGTTATGTCCATGCCAATCAGGGCAAACTCGAACAAGCCCTAGACTATTATCAACAAGCTCTCACCATTCGGCAAGCCATTAGCGATCGCCCCAAAGAAGCCCTCAGTCTGTATCGCATCGCCCAAGTGCAACAGCAACAAGGAAAGTTAGAAGAAGCCTTAAAAACCCTCAAACCAGCCATCTCGATTATCGAAGATCTGCGCCTTCATCTAGCCAGTCAAGAATTACGCACCAGCTTTTTTGCCTCCAAACAGGACTATTACGAATTTTACATCGATCTGCTCATGCAACTACACCAGCAGTTTCCTCAACAAGGCTATGATGCCCAAGCCTTACAAGTGAGCGAACAAGCAAGAGCCAGGTCATTATTAGATATTCTCGCCGAAGCTTCTGGAGATGTGAGTGCCGGAGTTAACCCCACCCTCTTAGAGCAGAAAAAAAGCCTGCAACAGCAACTGAATCTTCAAGAAGAGCGCCGAATTCAGATTCTCAGTCGCTCCCATACCCAACAAGAAGCTGAGACAATTGACGCAGACATCAAAAGGCTTCTCGACCAATACCGAGCCGTCCAAGCCCTAATTCGCGTCTCTAGTCCCCGCTACGCCGCCCTCACCCAACCCCAACCCCTCACCCTAGAGGAGATCCAAACCCAAGTTCTCGACCCGGATACCCTACTGTTAGAATACTTTTTAGGCAAAGAAAGAAGTTACCTGTGGCTCGTCAGCTCTACGGAGATTAAAACCTATGAACTCCCTGGACGAGAAACCCTAGAACAAAGCGCCCGTCAGTTTCGAGATGCCCTCACCATTCCCACCCAAAGGATACGCCGCAAGGTAATGGAAGAAGCAGCATCTGCCCTCAGCCAGCAGATTTTGGGGCCAGTAGCCGATCAATTAGGGGATAAGCGATTGGCGATCGCCGCCCATGGAGCCTTACAATATGTACCTTTTGCTGCGCTTGCTGTTCCCAATCTCCAGAAATATACGCCCCTAATTGCCGATCATGAACTGGTTCATCTGCCCTCCGCTTCCACAGTAGCGATCCTAAGACAAGAAACCCAAGGACGCAAACGCGCCCCCAAAACCCTAGCCGTACTTGCCGATCCAGTATTTGGGCAAAATGATGGCCGAGTCAGTAGCAGCAGCACGCGCAAGGGGCAACCCCTACCCCCTGATTTAGAGCGATCGGCCAAAGAATCCGGTGTCTTATTTGACCGCCTCCCCTACACCCAACAGGAAGCCGAAAGCATTTTAGACCTCGTTCCTCCCCCAGAGCGTCTCCAAGGCTTTGGATTTAGCGCCAGTCGGGAGTTAGCCACCAGTAATCAACTCGCCCAATATCAAATTATTCACTTTGCCACCCATGGGTTAATGAATAGCACCAACCCTGCCCTCTCTGGCTTAGTCTTTTCCTTAGTCAATCCGGATGGCGAACCCCTGAATGGATTCCTCAGACTCCATGATATTTTTAACTTAAACCTCCCCAGTGAATTAGTCGTTTTAAGTGCCTGCGAAACCGGTTTAGGGCAAAATATCCAAGGAGAAGGATTAATCGGCTTAACACGAGGATTTATGTATGCAGGTTCTCCCCGTTTAGTGGTCAGTTTATGGAGCGTCGATGACCAAGCCACCGCCCAATTAATGATTGACTTTTACCAAACCTTATTAGGAGAAGGAAAATCCCCCAGTCAGGCTTTGCGAGAAGCGCAATTAGAAATGTGGGAAAACTCCCCCTGGTGGCAACCCTATTATTGGGCAGCATTTACCCTGCAAGGAGAATGGCGGCAAGATTAAGCTCCGACCTTTAAGAAAAAATGCTCAATTGTTCTTGGTCAATGATTCGGTTAAAATAGGTTAGCTTGATTGCAATATCTTCTGGATCGCCTATCATGTCTCGACCGATTGCCTATCTGGCCCAAGGTAAACTTTATCTCCAAGAGGCTGAGAATCAATTTCGGGAAATCAAGAGTGAATTTGGCCAATCGATTCAACGCCAGCGCTTACAGATTCAGCGCCGAAATGCTTGGAAAGATAGGGGAATTCGTTCGATGATCATGTCTCCCCAAGCCAGGACTCAGTTGGAACAACAGGCGGAAGCCGTGGTTCCAGTTATGATGAGTAGTATGTGTAATTCGGGAGAGGGTAAGTTATTTTACGCAATAGAAACAGGGGATATGGCTGCCTTATTTCGGTTCGATCCCAAGAGTGATCGCGAAGATCGGTTATTTCATAATGCCGATTTTCAGATTAGCCATTTAGATTATAGTGCCCAACAAGATTTGATTGCCTGCACCAAAGCTTACCCCACAGGGATTATTAATATTGCTACCCTCTCGCCTAATAGCGTGCGTCCCCATGACATCACAGAAGGGGATTCCATTGATTTAGCCCCACACTGGATACCGAATCAAAAAGCTTTGGTTTATCAATCTGCTGGAGTGAGTCGAAATGGGGATGGATTTGTGATCGATCGCGCTCCTTTTTCGATTGAAAAGTTGGATTTTAATCAACAGAGTTTAAGCACTTTAGCTCAAGATCCCAAATCTGATTTTTTAGGGCCTCAAATCGGTTCTGATGGCTTACTCTATTATATTCGTCGTCCCTATCATTCTTTTCATCGTTCTTTTAATATCGGGCAATTTTTGAAAGATTTGCTATTAATCCCTTTTCGCTTGGCCTATGCCATTTTCCAATTTTTTAATTTCTTTACCCAAAGCTTTACAGGTAAGCCATTAATCGCTGCGGGAACACAACAAAAGGTAGAACCAAAGCGAATGCGGATCTGGGGAGATTGGTTAACATTGGATCGCCTCCCCAAGCAACATGCGGAAGATCAGGATGCACCAGCCTTGGTTCCTCCGAGTTGGGAGTTAGTACGCCAGGGAACTCAGGGATTGCCAGAGGTTTTAGCAACCAGTGTTTTGGCGTATGATTTGGCCGCTGATGGTACAGTAGCTTATAGCAATGGTAGTGGGATTTATCTGTTGTTGCCTCAAGGAGAACGGCAACGGGTGGCGATCGCTCATCAAATTGAAGCGGTGCGGTTTCTGTCCAGGGAACAGCAGGAAGAATCTTCCTCAAGAGAGCCGTAAATCTTAAACTTAATGAAACTCAACCTCTATTGGGGTGATTCTGGATTACAAAGAGTGAATAGACTTTTACGATAAGATTCACCGACCTAGCATGTCACAACCAACCATTGAATCAATCCTCAAAGAAAAACGTCAATTTCACCCCTCAGCAGAATTTGCCGAAAATGCCCAGATTAAAAGCTTGCAAGAGTATCAGCAGCTCTGTGAAAAAGCCAAAGCTGACCCCCAAGGGTTCTGGGCAGAACTGGCAGAACAGGAATTAGATTGGTTTGAGAAATGGGATCAAGTCCTGGACTGGCAACCTCCCTTTGCCAAGTGGTTTGTGGGTGGAAAAATTAATATTTCTTATAATTGCCTCGATCGCCACCTGAAAACCTGGCGCAAAAATAAAGCCGCCCTCATTTGGGAAGGAGAACCGGGAGACTCCCGCACCCTCACCTACGCCCAACTGCATCGGGAAGTCTGCCAAATGGCCAATGTACTCAAACAGTTAGGGGTGCAAAAAGGCGATCGCGTCGGCATCTACATGCCCATGATCCCCGAAGCGGCGATCGCCCTCTTAGCCTGTGCCCGCATTGGCGCACCCCATACCGTCATTTTTGGCGGATTTAGTGCCGAAGCCCTCAAAGATCGCCTTCTAGACGCAGAAGCCAAACTCGTGATCACCGCCGATGGCGGATGGCGCAAAGATAGCATTGTACCCCTGAAACTCCAGGTAGATAAGGCGATCGCCGATAATGCCGTCCCCTCCGTCGATAACGTGCTAGTCGTCCAACGCACCAAACAACAAGTTCACATGGAACCCGGTCGCGACCACTGGTGGCACGACCTACAAGCCGGAGTCTCCGCCCATTGTCCAGCCGAACCCATGGACAGCGAAGACATGCTCTTCATCCTCTACACCTCCGGAACCACCGGCAAACCCAAAGGAGTCGTTCACACCACCGGCGGCTATAACCTCTATACCCACATGACCCTCAAATGGGCCTTTGACCTGCAAGAGACCGACGTTTATTGGTGTACCGCCGATGTCGGCTGGATTACCGGCCACAGCTATATTGTCTATGGCCCCCTCTCCAATGGAGCCACCACCGTCATGTACGAAGGGGCCCCCCGTAACTCTAATCCCGGTTGCTTCTGGGATGTGGTCGAAAAATATGGCGTAACCATCTTCTATACCGCGCCTACCGCCATTCGCGCCTTCATCAAAATGGGAGAACATCACCCCAACGCCCGCGACCTCTCCTCCCTGCGGATTTTAGGCACAGTCGGCGAACCCATTAACCCAGAGGCTTGGATGTGGTATCACCGCATTATCGGCCATGAAAAATGCCCCATCGTCGATACCTGGTGGCAAACGGAAACCGGCGGATTTATGCTCACTCCCCTACCCGGAGCGATTCCCACCAAACCCGGTTCAGCCACCCTACCCTTCCCCGGTATTTTGGCGGATGTCGTAGACCTAGAAGGCAACCCGGTAGAGGATAATCAGGGGGGCTATTTGGTGGTGCGTCATCCTTGGCCGAGTATGATGCGAACCGTTTATGGCGATCCGGATCGCTTCCGTCGCACCTATTGGGAACATATTCCCCCCAAAGATGGCCAATATCTCTATTTTGCTGGGGATGGAGCGCGTAAAGATGAGGATGGCTATTACTGGGTCATGGGACGGGTTGATGATGTGGTGAATGTATCTGGACACCGGTTAGGAACCATGGAAATTGAATCCGCCCTCGTTTCCCATCCCTCCGTTGCTGAAGCCGCCGTTGTGGGTAAACCGGATGAACTCAAAGGGGAAGAAATTGTTGCCTTTGTGACTCTAGAAGGAACCTATAGTGGTTCAGAAGCCTTAGAAAAAGAGTTAAAGCAGCATGTGGTGGCTGAAATTGGGGCCCTCGCTCGTCCCAGTGAGATCCGCTTTACCGATGCTCTGCCGAAGACGCGATCGGGTAAAATTATGCGTCGTCTGCTGCGCTCTCTTGCTGGAGGCCAAGAAATTGTGGGCGATACCTCCACCCTAGAAGACCGCAGCGTACTCGATAAACTGCGCGAAGACTCTTAACCGCAGTGCCGCGACTGCCCTAAAATGCCGATGGACGAGAGGAGTGCGAGCGTCTCGCTCGCTAGAGAAAAGCCGTTTCAGCGAGCAAGATGCTCGCACTCCTAATATTCCACTACTTTAGCCTGGTCACGGCACGACATTGTTAATTGTTCATTGTTCATTGTTAATTGATATAACCCATGGTCACAACCCCTGATTTTTCCTTCTTTCCTCCCCGTCTCTTAGCCACAGATTTTAACGATTTTATTGGCTTAAATTCTACAGTCGGTCAGAATTCCCTCATTAACTATGCAGGAGGACTCTGGGCCCTAGCTGGGAACGATACGATCTTTGGGTCTAACCTCAGTGAAGTGATTCTAGGCAACCTGAACAACGATCAATTGCGGGGAGGGCCGGGGGGCGATCGCCTCTTGGGAGGACAAAATGAAGACCTCCTCTTTGGTGAAGACGGAGATGATCTCCTGCGCGGAGACCTCGGAGATGACCAACTCTTCGGAGAATCCGGCAATGATACCCTCAGAGGAGGTCAAGGGAACGATATCCTCGATGGAGCCATTGGCCAAGATTTTATGATCGGAGATTTTGGGGTAGACAACCTCTCTGGAGGAGCGGGCTTTGATACCCTCGTTTTCCGTACCGATGAAGCTAACGCTAACCCCAATTTCGTCGATCTAATCCTAGACTGGAATCCCACCCAAGACTCTATTGGTCTCACCCATGGCTTAAGCTATTCTAACCTCGGTTTTGATACCAGTCGCAACCTAGCTGGAGGAGGAGCCAACGATACCTTAATTATTATTGGCTCAACGGGTCAAAGTTTAGGCATTGTTGTAGACTATACCCTAGGTTTAGGGCCTGCTAACTTTATCAACATTACTCAAAACGACTTACAAGTAGGGTCTAATGTCTTTTTTCCTCTGATTCCCTAAATTTAAGACCAGCAGGAAATTGAACCAGCGCTCTTGTAGTCTGGAATAACTGAAATCATAGCCATTCATATTTAGTGAGGATATAACTTTGGCAACCACGCTTTTTAACGGAACTCTAGGAACTCGGCCGGCTCAACAAGGACAACTGAGCTTACAACAAATTAATCCCCCACCCTTAGCAACTGCGGCCACTGAAACCCTAGCCAATAATCGCGTCACTCTCAATACTGATTTTACTGGAGATGGCGTGACCGGGTTTGCCGGTTACACCAATTACCAGGCAACTAGCCTGCAACCGTTTCAACTCGCTCCCGTTAATGCCAGTTTTCCCAACCTCGATCCAACGGCTGGCTATACCTTATCCTTTAATGTTGGGATTAATTCAGAAAATAGTCCCGATCCGAACCGATTTGGCTTTAGTGTCCTAGCGGTCAGTAATGGGGGGCAAAGTGAGATTGAACTGGATTTTGAAAGCAACAAGATTTCCGCTTCAGCAACTGATTTTAATTCGGCCACTGAATTTGTTAACTTTGACACGACAAACCCGACGAACTATACTCTGGCAGTTGAGGGCAGCACCTATAAACTCTCAGCTAATGAAACTCAAATTTTAACTGGCTCTCTTCGCAACTATAACTTTAATCAAATCACTACCCCCTTACCGTTTAATCCTTACGACACTTCCAATTTCATATTTTTTGGCGATCTCACGAGTCGCGCTAGTTCTACCTTTTCTTTCGGTTCTGCTTCGATAGAAGTGGGGACAGCAACCCCAACGCCAACCCCAACGCCAACCCCAACGCCAACCCCAACGCCAACCCCAACGCCAACCCCAACGCCAACCCCAACGCCAACCCCAACCCCAACCCCAACCGATCCGGTTGCCCCTCCCAGTACAAGTCCAAGTCCAACGCCAGGCGATCCGGTTGCCCCTCCCAGTACGAGTCCAAGTCCAAGTCCAACGCCAACTCCGACTCCGACTCCGACTCCGACTTTAACGCCTGACTCAGGGTTTGCTATCTCTCGTCTGGTGGCAACAGATATTGATGATGTGATTATCCTGAGTTCTACAGTGGGGAACAACTCCCTGATAAACTATGCCGGTGGAATGTGGGCGTTAAATGGGAATGATCGGGTTTCTGGCTCATCCTTAAGCGAGATTATTTTAGGCAATGAAGGGAATGATAACCTGCGGGGAGGGGGAGGAGGCGATCGCCTTTTAGGCGGTCAAAATGATGATTTTCTCTATGGTGAAGAGGGGGACGATCTCTTGCGGGGAGACCTAGGTAACGATCAACTCTCCGGAGATGGCGGTAATGATGTGCTGCGCGGTGGACAAGGAAACGATCTGATCGATGGTGGAGCGGGACAAGACCTGCTCATTGGCGATTTAGGTACTGATTTACTTACGGGTGGGGCAGATGTAGATACCTTTGTTTTCCGCACCGATGAAGCCAATAATAATCCCGGTTTAATCGATCAAATTCTCGATTGGAATGGGACACAAGATTTAATCGGTTTAACCAATGGTTTAACCTTCTCTAGCCTAGAGTTTGACACCAGTGGCAACTTAGCCGGAAGTTCCGCCAATGATACGTTAATTCGCATTGCGGCAACGGGACAAAGTTTAGGCGTTTTGGTGGATTATACGGGGGGCTTGAGCAGTACCAATTTTGTGGCGATGTCTGCTGCTCAGATGCAGGTGGGGGCAGAAGTCTTTTCTCCTCCCATTGCTTAAGGGATGTAGAGACAAGCCATAGCTTGTCTTTACACCACCCATTTTGTAGCACAACAACCGGTTCATCAAACCCAGCTTTGATGAACCGGTTGCGGTTTCGGACTGGGAATGAAAATGGATAAGGCTTTAGGGATGACGCGGAAGTGAGCGGGAGTGGTGGTAGTGATTTCACCGTCGGTGTTGATAGGCAGAGAATGACGGGTGTAAACCTGAATTTCTGTACCATTGAGGGATAATACCCCCGGTAAAGTATGATAGCGACCTTGACGAAGGGCGGGAAAGACGGCGAGAATTTGCCACCAATGTTCTAATCCTAGGCTGTAGAGGTCGAGCCGTTGATCGTCGATCGCCGCATCATGGGCGATGGCCATGCCTCCCCCATAATAGCGCCCATTACCAATGGCAATTTGAATAGTTTTGACCCGATGGGAATCTTCACCCGCTCGAATTTCCGCATCAAATAAACGAGATTGGGTTAACGCTTTAAGGGCAGATAAAGCATAGGCAAAAATCCCCCAACGGCCCTTAGATTGCTTACTGAGGCGAGCAGTAATCTTCACACTTAAGCCCAAACTAGCCACATTAAAGAAATACTTGCCATTCACCCAGCCTAAATCAATTTGGTGTAATTCTCCCGTGGCGATCGCCCGACAAGCCGCCGGAATTGACACCGGGATCTGTAACGTTCGCGCCAGATCGTTAGCCGTTCCCATCGGTAAAATACCCAAAGGTCTTTGGATCTCCACCAGGGCATCCACTGCCCCATTCAGAGTGCCATCCCCTCCTCCAATAATCACTAAATCCATTTGGGGGCCATACTCTCGAATCACTTCTGGTAATTCTTGATAGTTGGAAGGAGTAACCTCTAACAACTCAAATCCTTGATGTTCTAAATAGGCGATCGCCTCGTCGCGAGAATGCCTACCCCTTCGGGAGTGAGTATTGACCAAAAACAACGCTTGCCTAGTCATAAATTTCCATTACAAGCATAATATCCCTAATATGGTACTCTGAACCGATTAACTGACCTACTTATCGATTACCCAAGCGCAGCATAATACCATGATTCACCGCACGATTCGACCCATAGGAGTTTACGATCTCCGAGGATTAGCCTCTTATGAGTCTAAATTAGTTTCTCTAGACTCCATACGCGGTTATCTGCTCCACATTGATGGCCAAAATGATAATACAACCATCCTGAATCCCAATGAACTACCCGACCTCAAATATGCTAACAGTTTAGCCATTGCGGACAACACCCTATGGTTTACCCGCGATCATAGTGTCTATAGCTGTTCCCTAGACGATTTTCGTCCCCGCCTCTTTGCTACGTTACCCTTCCGCGCTGAGGGGATCGCCGTTTGGGGAACCACGGTTTATGTGTCCTGTAAAGAAGGCTGTTATATCCAAGTATTTAATGATAAAGGGCGGATGATTACTCAGTTACGTCCTCCAGGAGTGGGAGTCGAGAGTCTCACCATCCGCCATGAAGAGTTATGGGTAGCAGACAAGGAAGAACAGACCGTTTATTGTATGGATCGGGCAACCGGTGAGATTAAGTTTAGTTTCCTCACCCCCTTTGATAGTCCCACTGGATTAACCTTTTATACCGATCCCAAGACTTCCGAAGAATTGCTCTATGTTTCCTACGCTAGTGAAAAACCCTTTATCCGGGACGATCCCAATTCCGATCCCCCCCTTCAGTTGGCTTGGCGCGATCGCACGTTTATTCATCCTCTTTACTATGCCTATAATGCCGATGGCTATTATGGTCTCTCCAATGGCTATCTGATCGAGATGTCCTATGTGGAAGAACTCTCTCCCCTGGAAGCCATTGAGTTAAAAAGCTTGCAATGGCGCATTGCTCTCCCCTCAGAAACAGCGCGGCAAAAAGTCCGATCGATAGAGGCGATCGGTTTAGAGTTTACCGAAGAAATTCAAGAAGGGCAAAAAGTGGCTGTTTTTAACTTTGACCATCTCAAACCCTATGAAAAACGGATTTTTGGCTGGAAAGCTTTAATCGAGGTTTACAGCATAAAATATAGCCTTGTGCCCCTGGATGTAGAAAAAATCCCCCCTCTAGAACCGGACTTACAACAGCGCTATTTAGTCGATGATGATAATTTAGCCATGGATACGGCGATCGTCCAAGAAGCAGCTCAAGAAGCCGTCGCTGGAGAAACAAACTTTTTAAGACGTATGATTGCCTTGCGTAATTATGCTTACGACAGGCTCTCCTATCGACTCACCACCAAAATCGAAACCCCCGATGTTGTCCTCTCTAGAGGGGCGGGATCTTGTGGCGAATATGTAGGCGTATTACTCGCTCTAGCTCGATTAAATGGCATTGCTTGCCGCACCATTGGCCGCTATAAATGCCCTGCTAGTCCGGAATATAAAGGCGTTCCCCTAGAGCCAGATTATAATCATGTTTGGCTGGAATTTTATATTCCCAGTATCGGTTGGGTTCCCATGGAATCCAACCCCGATGATATGGAAGATGGCAATCATTTATCTCGGTTTTTTATGGGGTTAGCCTGGTATCATATTGAAATCGGCAAAGGAATTCCCTTCGAGCGTATTCGCTTAGATGGACAACCCGTAGACAGAGAAAAGCTCTCCGTGGGAGATTTAGCCTTAAATCATGTCCGGTTTACCATTCTTGAAGAAGTGCCTCCCTCGTGTTAGCGTGCATCAACCGGTAGTAGCACCATTGAATGATGAGCAGTTTGCAACGGTTATCGAAAAAAAAACGGGGAGCGATCGCCCTGTGGTATGAACGTATTATGGCGGCGATCGCCACCGTTAATTTAGCCCTAGTTGCCTTTGACCTCAGTTACATTCAACTGCGGAACTTTTGGCTGCAAGGAACTATTCAAGTTCCCTTCGTAGGCTTAATTATTAAAGTGCCCATTCTCTCCGATTCCATTTATTCCTCTCCAGTCACCCTTTGGTACGATCCCGTCAAAGGGATTGAAGAAAACCGAGATACTCAATATTATCTAGAAGTCGTTGACCAACTGCAAAAACAGGCTCAAAAAACCGGGTATGGATCGCCAGAATCTGAAATTATTTTAGCAAAATTGAGAGAATTGAGTGCAGAAATTATCGATCAAAATCCTTTTCAAGTAGCGAATAAAAGCGGAACCTTGGAAAAGATTAAAAATCGAGCGCGAGATTACATGAAAGTAGAATCAGCAAAAGATGCATTTGATCAATTTTGGACGGTAGAAAATCTCTTAAACAATCCTGAAGATCAAGTCCAGCTCTTTGAATCTAAAATCGCTCCCTTAATGGCGAGTAACTACTATCGATCCATTGATGAGACCGGCGGATATACCGATTTATTTGCAGCCCTCGATTTCCCTTTTGCCCTTCTCTTCTTACTGGAATTTTTAGCTCGTAGCTTATACATCAGTCGCACACATGATACCATCACAATCACCGATGCCATGCTCTGGAGATGGTATGATGTTCTCCTATTTTTACCCCTATTTCGATGGTCGCGGGTTATTTCGGTCACCATACGGCTACATCAGGCCAAACTGATTAACCTAGAACCCGTTCGTGTCCAACTCAGTCGAGGGTTTGTGGCAACCATTGCAGGCGAACTCACAGAAGTGATTATTATTCGAGTCATTAATCAACTCCAAAATGAAGTTCGGAGTGGTTCCCTAGCTCGACAATTTTTTGAAGGAGCAACTCGTGAATACATTGATCTCAATAATGTTAATGAAATTGAAGCCATCACCCATCGTTTAACCGAAGTGATTATTTGCCAAGTTTTACCCACCCTGCAACCCCAAATCCAAGAAATTATTAACCATAATCTCGATCGAGTCGCTGAAGCTACCCCTTTCTATCAGAATCTTAAAAACATTCCCGCTCTCGCCCAATTCCCGCGTCAATTTAGTCAACAGATCTCTGAGCAGCTTTCCCGGTTGATGGCTGATGGCTCTCAAAACCTATATGAAGCCATTAAGAATGATACCGTTGGGGCAGAGTTAATGGGTCGTTTGGTAGAACAATTTAGTAAATCTTTAAATGCCGAACTGCAACAAAAACATACAACCCAAGAACTTGAATCTCTAGTGAGTGACTTTTTAGAAGAGTTTAAGGTCAACTATGTACAACGCCTAGCCGAAGAAGACATCGAGAAAATTTTAGAAGAAACCAAACGTCTGGAAAGAAGCAAAAAACGCTAACCCTCTAGCGTGGATGAGAGGAAATAGATTATAATTGGCCATAACCGTGCTTGACTCGGAGAGTCTACTGAACCTCCTGATCCAAAGTGAAGTCGGTTCTGTCAATGCATTGAAGGTTCAGCTTGGCATTGAAGAAAGTCTATCTTTTCTCCTGAAACCCTGACCCCCGATCTCAGGGAGAGAAAAAAGACCGCTCACCCTAGTGTGAAGCGATCTCCAGTCTATAGGCTAGGGGCGATCGCCACAACGATCCCTCCCTAACCCAATCTCAGACGCTTGAGTGGGACTAACCCGCTTTTTTTTATGGCAGTAGATGGTGTGTTATGGTTCATCCTTTAATTCCACAAATCCTGGAGTTGGCTACCCCAGTTGCCCAAAAACTGGGTTTGGAAGTCGTTGGTGCAACCTTCCAAACTAACCAAAATCCGCCGGTATTACGGGTTGATATTCGGAACCCCAATCAAGATACCGGGTTAGATGAGTGCGAACAAATGAGCCACCTCCTAGATATAGCCCTGGAAGAAAGTCAACTGATTACCCAATCCTATGTGTTGGAAATTTCCAGCCCTGGCATTTCCAAACGGCTAACCACTGACCGCGACTTTATCGCCTTTAAGGGATTTTCCGTGATCGTTATAACCGATCCCCCCTATAAGGAAAAATCTCAATGGCAAGGTACGCTCAATAGTCGCGATGAAACCACAGTGTATCTCAACCAAAAAGGCCGCAATATTGCCATCCCTCGCGATGTGATTTGTTGGGTAGAGTTTTGCTAAATCCAAACTCGATCCCTACAGGGCAATCCCTAATTTACCTAGAAGAAAGGAAAATAATTAACGATGTCAATGGTTAACTTGCCTGGACTCAAAAATTTAATTGAGAGTATCAGCAAAGAACGAAACTTACCCAAAACGGCAGTTCAAGCGGCCCTTAGAGAAGCTCTAATGAAGGGTTATGAACGCTACCGCAGAGCGGCTCACCTGAAAAGCTTTGAGGAAGACTATTTTGATAATTTTGAAGTGGAACTCGATCTCGATGAAGAAGGATTTCGGATTCTCTCCACCAAGGTGATTATGGAGGAAGTAAGCAATTCCGATCATCAAATTTCCCTCAAAGAAGTGCAAGAAGTGGCCGATGAAGCCCAAATCGGGGATACAGTCGTGTTGGATGTTACCCCAGATCAGGGCGACTTTGGACGCATGGCAGCCATTCAAACCAAGCAGGTGTTGGCGCAAAAACTCCGGGATCAACAACGCAAACTGATTCAAGAAGAGTTTCAAGACCTCGAAGGAGAGGTGCTACAGGCACGGGTGCTGCGTTTTGAGCGCCAATCAGTCATTCTGGCCGTTACCAGTGGCTATGGACAGCCAGAAGTAGAGGCCGAGTTACCGAAACGGGAACAGTTACCCAATGATAATTACCGGGCTAATGCCACGTTTAAGGTGTATCTGAAAAAAGTGGGATCGGGTTCCCATCGGGGCCCCCAGTTGATGGTCTCCCGTGCAGATGCGGGCTTAGTTGTATACTTATTTGAAAATGAAGTGCCGGAAATTGAGGATGAGGTGGTGCGGATTGTGGCTGTGGCCCGAGAAGCTAATCCTCCCTCCCGCTATGTGGGGCCAAGAACCAAGATAGCGGTGGATACTCTAGAGCGGGATGTAGACCCGGTGGGCGCTTGTATTGGGGCGCGAGGATCGCGTATCCAGGTGGTGGTCAATGAGTTGCGAGGGGAAAAAATAGATGTGATCCGTTGGTCTCCCGATCCAGCCACCTATATTGCTAATGCTCTGAGTCCAGCGCGGGTAGATTCGGTGTATTTAATCGATCCAGAAGTACGCCAAGCCCATGTGTTGGTGGCTGAAGATCAATTAAGTTTAGCCATTGGAAAGGAGGGCCAAAATGTCCGTTTGGCGGCTCGATTAACGGGCTGGAAAATTGATATTAAAGATGGGGCCCTTTATGATGCTACGGCTGAACAGGAGAAGATGACGGCTATCATTGAGGCTCGCCATGAAGCGGAAGGTCAATCGGATGATGGGGAAGAAGAATCCTTAGAGGAAGAAGAGTTGGTTGCCGCCTCGGTAGAATCGACTTTAGATCCAGAGGAAGATTCCCCAGAAGTCTCAGAATTAGTAGAATTAGAGGAGGAGGATAGGACTCAAGAAGAGGAGGAGAAAGAATAAACTCTAGAGGAAACTAAACGGCATTGAGGGAGAGGAAATGAAGCCGAATCAACGGCGTTGTGTGAGTTGCCGAAAAGTCGATGGCAAAGAAGCCTTTTGGCGTATTGTCCGGGTTGATCCCGATCATCAGATCCAGTTAGATCGGGGTATGGGGCGATCGGCTTATTTATGCCCACAAGCGGAATGTTTGAAAGCGGCTCAAAAAAAGAATCGATTGGGGCGATCGCTCAGAGCGGATGTTACACCATTAGTTTATGAAGCTTTGTGGTCTCGTTTAAAGGCGGTTGAGGCTGACCCGAAATCTCTCCCCGAAGGAGAGCCGTAAATCCCCGTTTTCACCCCACCTAGGGGGTGAAGGGTTGGGTTATCTAACTCATCGGGTCAGGGATCTCTAAAAATCCTAACAATCTCTCCAGTTGTTTAACAATTTGTGCAAGATTAAATAAAGAAGCGTTTTTGACCCCAGTGGCGATCGCGCTCTAGTCCCTGTAGTTGTCGTCGAAAGGCAGGCCACTATGTAAAATCCAGTAGATATCACAGAAGAGGCAAGTGTGGATGAACAACGGCAAAGTCAGAATATACGAACTATCCAAGGAATTGAATTTGGACAATCATTACGTTTTAAATCTTTGCGACCAATTGAATATCACGTACAAAAGCCATAGCAGTACCATATCCGAATCGGAAGCAGAGCGGATTCGCGCTTGGGCTGAAAAACACCCCCCTAGCGAAACACCAGCCGGAAAACCGACTCATCATCGCTTAAAATCCCAGGGTATTGAAAAACCGATTAAGAAAAAACAGCAAATTCTAGAAATTCGTAGACATCCCTCAGAATTAGACAGAGAGAGCGGATTGGCTCTAGAGGTTCCTGGTGGTTCCTTAGAAGATTCGGTCTCCCTGCAAGCTCCGCCATCGCGACCTTCATCTGTGCCTCCCGTTTCTCAATCAACTCCTCCCGTTTCTTCTGAGGAAAAAGCTGAGGGTAAGGCGGTTGTCCCCCGTCCCCCTGAAAAACCCGCAGCTCCAAAGAATGCCCAGAAATCTCCCCATTCACCCTCTAAGGACGTGACCCCAACTCTATCCATGTCTGATGCAGATCAAATGACCCAACTGATTGGCCCTCCAGTACGCCCTTCTAAACCCTCAAAAGTTGAGGAGAAAACGACCCCAGAAATAACCGAGGAAACGGTAACCCCATCTCCTGAGCAACCCAAGACGACCGCTAAACCCAGTAAATCTCCCAAACCGCCTCGGTTGAAGAGAGCGGGCAATGGGCAAAAACCCGAAACCGTAGAGGTGAAGAAGTCTCAAGGGACAAAACCGATTATCCTCAAAGATAAAGAGAGTGGGAAATCGGAAAAACCCAGTGTGAGCAAGAAAGTACAGCGCTCTTCTGGCAGTGGTGATTTAACGGCTGTTGGTTCGAGACCAAAAAGGACTTCTAAATCGGAAACCGGCGATAGAGAGAAACTATCCGATTCTCTACGTCCCCGTCCAGTGAGACCGGGAGCCTCTTCTACAAAAGCCAATAATGAAGAGATGGAAGATGAAGATCTCGTGATCGATCCTGTAGATAGCTCAGAACCAGGAGAAGAACTAGAATTAGAGTTAAGACGGCCCATGCCTCGACCCACCAAAAAGGTGAAAAAACGGTCAGAGGAGGAGGATGATGATGAGATCCAAAAGGGCAGCCCTAAATTGGGTAAAGGGGTAACCAAAAAACGCCGTCCTCACATTATTGATGAGGATTTAGATGACGATCTCGATGACGATCTTGAAGATGGTGATAGCAGCACAGAAGTGAGTCTATCTCTGGCTCGTCCCGCCAAACCCAAGGGACTATCGAGTCCCCCAGCCAAACCAACCAGCATACCCTCCTCAGCCAAGAAGCGATCAGCCAATCGGGATCACAGGGGACGACGCATGGCCAATAAAGGGGCGGAAAAACCAGAGAAACCGGAAAAAATTACCCTTAAGGGTGAATTAATGGTTCGTGATTTAGCTACCCTACTGATGGTTCCTGAAACTGAAGTGGTTAAACGCTTATTCAATAAGGGAATTGCGGCCACTGTCACCCAAACCTTAGATCTGGAAACGGCTATTTGGGTAGCCGAAGATTTGGGTACAGAAGTGGAAACGGCTACGGCCCAATCTGAAGCCAAGAAAACCCAGATGCTCGAAGCGGGAGACTTGGCACACCTCCATCGTCGTCCTCCTGTGGTGACGATTATGGGCCATGTGGATCATGGAAAAACGACCCTTCTTGATGCGATTCGCAAAACTAAGGTGGTTGATTCAGAAGCTGGTGGCATTACCCAACATATTGGGGCTTACCATGTGGATGTGGAGCATGATAATCATACTCAGCAAATCGTCTTTTTAGATACTCCAGGTCACGAAGCCTTTACTGCTATGCGGGCGAGAGGGGCACGGGTAACGGATATTGCGATTCTGGTGGTTGCAGCAGATGATGGGGTTCGTCCTCAAACGATTGAGGCCATTAGCCATGCCAAAGCTGCCGAGGTTCCTATTGTAGTGGCGATTAACAAGATTGATAAGGAAGGGGCTTCTCCCGATCGCGTTAAACAAGAGTTAATGGAACATGGCTTAGTTCCTGAAGAGTGGGGCGGCGATACCATTATGGTTCCGGTGAGTGCCATCAAAGGAGAAAACTTGGATGGTTTGCTGGAAATGCTGATCTTGGTGTCTGAAGTAGAAGAACTTTCGGCTAATCCCGATCGCCTAGCGAAAGGAACCATCATTGAAGCTCATCTGGATAAATCCAGAGGCCCCGTAGCGACTTTACTGGTACAAAATGGAACCCTGCGAGTCGGTGATGCGGTAGTGGCGGGAGCCACCATGGGGAAAGTCCGGGCGATGGTCGATGACCGAGGAGAACGGGTCGATGCAGCCCTACCTTCCTTTGCGGTTGAGGTATTGGGTCTCAATGAACTGCCCTCAGCCGGAGATGAGTTTGAATGTATGGCCGATGAAAAAGAAGCGCGGGCGATCGCCAGCGCTCGAGCGACGATTCAACGAGAAGCTCGCCTGCAACAAGCCCTCGCCTCCCGTCGGGTTACCCTCACTTCTTTAAGTGCCCAAGTCAAAGAAGGAGAACTCAAAGAACTCAACCTGGTCTTGAAAGCCGATGTACAAGGATCTGTGGAAGCCATTCTCGGCTCCCTGCAACAACTGCCTCAAAATGAAGTGCAACTGCGTATCCTCCTAGCGGCAGCCGGTGAAGTCACCGAAACCGATGTGGATCTAGCGGCTGCCTCCAATGCGGTCATTATTGCCTTCAATACCACCTTTGCCAGTGGCGCTCGTTCCGCCGCCGATCAAACGGGGGTAGATGTGCGCGAATATGACATTATCTATAACCTCTTGGATGATATCCAAGGGGCCATGGAAGGTCTACTCGATCCTGAACTGGTGGAAGAAGAACTCGGCCGAGTCGAAGTCCGGGCTGTCTTTGCTGTCGGTAAAGGTGCGGTGGCTGGATGCTATGTCCAGTCCGGTAAAGCCATCCGTAACTGCAATTTGCGGGTCATGCGAAACCAAAACTTGGTTTATGAAGGCTTCCTAGATTCCCTGCGTCGGGAACGGGATGATGTTAAAGAAGTCAATGCCGGTTTTGAATGTGGAATTGGTGTCGATAAATTTACCAGTTGGGAAATGGGTGATGTGATTCACACCTATCGCATGGTGACTAAACGGCGTACCTTATCAAGTTAGGGTAATGAGGAATGGGTAAACTCTTTTTAATCTGAGGATTAAAAACCCCGATCGCCCATTCCCCCATGGCTCACCAAAGAGGGGCGCGGGTTATGTCATAATAGTTTACAGAAATTTTAAGATTTCTCTAAAAATTCCCAAGGTTCTTGTAGGGCAATGAGTACCGGATCGTCTGAGACCCCAGAAACATCGAAGCCAACTCCAGAAAGGGCACTCGATCGCTATGAGTGTCGCGCTTGTGGCTATGTCTATGAGCCAACCCAAGGGGATGGAAAACGCCAAATCCCCCCAGGGACTCCATTTGAGGAATTACCTCAAGGCTGGCGCTGTCCCGTTTGTAGCGCACAACGGGGTAAATTTCAAAACATCGGTGCAGCCGGTGGAGCGTCAGGCTTTGCCGAAAATGTGGGCTACGGGTTTGGGGTCAATACGTTAACCCCAGGCCAAAAAAATCTCCTGATTTTTGGGGGATTAGCCCTGGGATTGTTGTTTTTTCTGAGTCTTTACGGTTTACAGTAAAACCGAAACTAGCGGTCAAATCTGGAGTAATGCCATCAATTGTGAAAATTCTGCAACGAGTTGTAACATTAATCGCGGTTGTTCTGCTATGCGCTAGTTGTAAAAATGCCTATTTACCTTCTGTAGAGTCGAGTCCTTGGCAAGTGATTCAGTTACCGACTGAGGAAACGGTTCAGGATATTGGCTTTACAGGCGATCCCAACCATGGGTGGCTAGTCGGCAGTAATGCAACCTTATTAGAAACCAATGATAGCGGCCAAACCTGGCAACCGAAATATCTGGATATTGATTCGAGGACTCGGTTGACCTCGGTCAGTTTTAGTGGGGATGAAGGATGGATTGTGGGGATGCCTTCAATTCTGCTTCATTCTACTGATGGGGGGGACTCTTGGTCTAATATTCCCCTCAGCGCTAAGTTACCAGGAACGACGAAAACTATTTTGGCGTTAGGGCCAAATTCAGCCGAGATGACCACAGATTTAGGCGCGATCTATCGCACTGAAGATGGGGGTAAAACCTGGAAAGGCTTGGTGGAGTCTGCGGTAGGGGTGTATCGTAATATTTCGCGATCGCCTGATGGCAAGTATGTCACTGTTTCCGCCAACGGTAACTTCTATTCCACCTGGGAACCGGGAGATTCGGCCTGGGTTCAGCATAACCGCAATAACTCCAAACGCTTGCAAAAAATGGGCTTTACGACCGATGATCGGTTGTGGCTTCTTGCTAGAGGAGGCGCTCTCCAGTTTAGTAAAGTGGAGACTCCAGAAACCTCTGAAGATTGGCAAGATACCCAAAATCCAGAGTTTGCCTCTAGCATCGGATTCCTCGATCTAGCCTATCGTACCCCAGAAGAAATCTGGATATCTGGCGGTAGTGGGAATCTGATTGTCAGCTTTGATGGTGGGAAAACTTGGCAAAAAGACCGCAGCGTGGAAAATGTACCCTCTAACTTCTACCAGATTGATTTTGAAAGTCCCGAAATCGGATTTGTGGTTGGTAATGGAGGCACGATTTTAAAATATGACAACTCCACGCAATCGGCCTAATCTTTCGTATGATATAGACTAATGATCCCAATTGTCGTGTTCTAAAGAGGAGGAAAATTCATGGCAGGTGGTTCCACCGGAGAACGTCCCTTTGGGGATATTATTACCAGTGTCCGCTATTGGTTAATCCATAGCATCACCATTCCGATGTTGTTTGTTGCCGGTTGGCTGTTTGTCAGCACCGGTTTGGCCTATGATGCCTTCGGTACTCCCCGTCCGGATGAGTATTTTACTCAGCAGCGCCAGGAGATTCCTATCGTAACCGATCGTTATGAAGGGAATAAACAAATCGAAGAATTTATCGGTAAGTAGTTTGAACTCAGTGATCGGAAATTATGACAAGCAGTAACCAAAATCAACCTGTTTCTTATCCCATTTTTACCGTCAGATGGCTGGCAGTCCATACTTTGGCTGTGCCTTCTGTCTTCTTTTTAGGCGCGATCGCAGCAATGCAATTCATTCAGAGATAGGAAAAAGACATGCCCACCCGTAATCAAAATCCCAATAAGCAACCTGTTGAATTGAATCGGACATCCCTATATCTGGGCTTGTTGCTGATTTTTGTATTGGGGATCTTATTTTCCAGTTACTTCTTTAACTAATTGGGTTGCTCTGAAAAATTCCCCACCTATTTCATTTAGGATGGGGAACTGATTGATTGTTGTGTTGTGTAAATTAGGAAGAAACGTCAAATGTCGGATTTTAGAATTCCCCTTTGGATTGTAGCCACGGTCGCCGGAACTGGCGTATTAGTGGTTGTTGGCTTATTCTTCTATGGAGCCTATGCTGGTCTTGGGTCTTCTATGTAACCCATTTCTATAGTTGTAGATCTGCGATTAACCCACACTCTAATTTAGGTGTGGGTTAATTTTTGGCCATGTGCAATGAAATATAGAGGATTTCTGCATAATTACCTACGAGAATATTTTGCCTTGAGCCAAGAGCGCCCTCTCTGGCAAGATGTACATGCAGACAACAGGGCCAAATTTTTTCTCGCCCCAAGGCCGCAAGGGGCACAAAATGCTTGAAAATGAAGATGCTGAAGATCCGAGCATCAGCTATTTATGAGCATAAAAACGATTTCAACTCAACCGTTTACCGACCAAAAACCGGGAACCTCCGGTTTACGCAAACAGGTTCCGGTGTTTCAACAACCCCATTATTTGGAAAATTTCATCCAATCGATTTTTGATAGTTTAGAGGACTTTCAAGGCAAAACCTTGGTCTTAGGTGGAGATGGTCGCTATTATAACCGTACAGCTATCCAGACGATTTTGAAAATTGCGGCTGCTAATGGAGTCGGTCGCACTTTAGTGGGTGAAGGGGGGATTTTGTCTACTCCGGCTGCCTCTTGTCTGATCCGTAAAAATGATGCTTTTGGAGGTATCGTTCTTTCTGCGAGCCATAACCCAGGGGGCCCTGAAGGGGATTTTGGTGTCAAGTATAACGTCAGTAATGGCGGCCCGGCTCCGGAAAAAGTAACTAGCGCCATCTACGATCGCTCCCAAACCATCGATCGCTATAAAATCTTAGAAGCAGCCGACCTCAATCTTGACCAGTTGGGTAGCTTCAAACTGGGAGACATGAGCGTAGAGGTGATTAACTCCGTTACCGACTATGCCGAGTTAATGGAATCTCTGTTTGACTTTAACGTAATTCGCGACTATCTCGCTTCTGGCCAGTTTCGCATGTGTATGGACTCCATGCACGCGGTCACTGGGCCCTATGCCAAAGAACTGTTTGAAACTCGCCTAGGAGCGCCTGCGGGAACCGTCCAAAATGGGGTTCCTCTCGAAGACTTTGGCGGGGGTCATCCCGATCCTAACTTAGTCTATGCCCATGATTTAGTCGAGATTCTCTATGGAGATCATGCGCCTGATTTTGGCGCGGCATCCGATGGAGACGGCGATCGCAATATGATCCTAGGAAACCACTTTTTTGTTACCCCTAGCGATAGTTTAGCCGTCCTCGCCGCCAATGCCACCCTCGTCCCCGGATACAAAGATGGCCTAGCCGGAATTGCCCGCTCCATGCCCACCAGTGAAGCCCCTGACCGCGTTGCTGAAAAACTGGGTATTGACTGTTACGAAACTCCCACCGGCTGGAAATTCTTTGGTAATCTTCTCGATGCTGGAAAAGCTACCCTTTGCGGTGAAGAAAGCTTTGGAACCGGTTCTAATCATGTCCGGGAAAAAGATGGACTTTGGTCTGTTTTATTTTGGTTAAATATCCTCGCCGTTAAAAAGCAATCCGTTGAGGAAATTGTTCGCGAACATTGGCAAACTTACGGTCGAAATTACTACTCCCGCCATGACTATGAAGGGGTAGACTCCGAACCCGCCAATACCTTAATGGAAAACCTGCGCTCTTTAGTGTCAACACTCAAGGGTAAACAGTATGGAAACTATGAAGTCAAATATGCTGATGACTTCAGCTATACTGATCCTATTGATGGTAGTGTGTCCACAAAACAAGGGATTCGCGTTGGCTTTACGGATGGCTCTCGTATCGTCTTCCGTCTGTCGGGAACCGGAACTCAAGGGGCGACTTTGCGCGTTTATTTAGAGCGGTATGAACCCGATTCTAGAGCGCACAATCAAGACCCTCAAGAAGCCTTAGCTTCCTTAATTCAACTGGCAGATGAAATTGCCCAAATTCGTTCATTAACTGGACGAGATCGACCCACAGTGATCACCTAATTTCTTGGTGGTAGATGAAGAGTTTTGGGTGCAACAAGGGGCCCTCAGCCCCTTGTCTCGGTAAGGTCTCAAGAAAGGTATCGATCGTTGATTTCAATAGTAAAGATAGGAGATAGATTAAGTGTTTATGGTCGCTTTAGAAACAATTAAATTATTCCAAAAACAACCCGAACCCCGCCATTTTAAGGCGGGAGAGATTATCTTTGAAGATGGCCATAAAGGGGAACATATGTATGGCATTATTGAAGGAACGGTGGAATTAAAGGTTAATGGTGAAGTGGTAGAAACGATTGAACAAGGCGATGTGTTTGGAGAAGGTGCTTTAGTGCATCATGAAGGCACTCGCGCTTCTACCGCAGTGGCAAAAACGGATTGTACCTTAGCCTTTATTGATAGACGGCGCTTTTTATTTGCGGTGCAAGAAACGCCAGAATTTGCCCTAGAGGTGTTACGGAGTTATTCCGATCGCCTGCGAAGGCTTAAGCGTCATGAAATGTAATGGGTAATTTATTCCTATGGGGGATCGAGGAAGTGGAAATTTAATCGGTTTTGCTGCAATCCTAAAATAATCCTTAATTTTTTTTGCCATCCCCCCTAAATTTTTAAGGGTTATTTAAGTTCGGGACTCTCGAAAATTTCTTAAGATTAAATGGGGTAAGTTTAAACGATCCATCTCTTGCCTGATTGAACGAAATTTTAGGAGATAATATGAGTCAGACGCTACTAGAACAACTGCGACAAATGACAGTTGTAGTTGCCGATACGGGGGATATGCAGTCAATGGAGAAATTCACCCCCCGTGATGCAACGACAAACCCCTCTCTGATTACAGCAGCAGCTCAAATGCCCGAATATCAAGAGATTGTTGATAGTACCCTGAAAAAAGCCAGAAAAGAGTTAGGAGAGGGGGCAGGAACTCAGGAAGTGGTTCAATTCGCCTTCGATCGCCTAGCGGTGGCGTTTGGGTTGAAAATCCTGGATATTATCTCTGGACGGGTGTCTACGGAGGTCGATGCTCGGTTATCCTATGATACGGAAGCGACGATCGCCAAAGCAAGAGCAATTATCGCCCAATATGAAGAAGCTGGGGTATCACGCGATCGCATCTTAATCAAAATTGCCTCCACTTGGGAAGGTATCCGAGCGGCTGAAATTTTGGAAAAAGAAGCTATCCATTGTAATTTAACGCTCTTATTTGGCTTACACCAGGCGATCGCCTGTGCCGAAGCTGGAGTTACCCTGATCTCTCCCTTTGTCGGTCGCATTTTAGACTGGTACAAAAAAGAAACGGGGCGTGAAAGCTATGCTCCCTCTGAAGATCCCGGTGTATTGTCCGTGACAACCATTTACAACTACTACAAAAAATTCGGCTACCCCACGGAAGTCATGGGAGCGAGTTTCCGTAACCTTGGCGAAATCACCGAGTTAGCTGGATGCGATCTGCTTACTATTTCCCCTAAACTCTTAGGAGAACTCGATAGCACCACCGGGGAATTACCCAGAAAACTATGTCCAGAAGCAGCTCAGGAAATGGCGATCGCAAAAATCCCCATGGATAAGGCAACCTTCGAGAAAATGCACGCCGAAGATCGGATGGCTTCCGAAAAACTTGAGGAAGGGATTAAAGCATTTTCTAAAGCCTTAGAACAGTTAGAAAGCCTGTTAGCAGAGCGATTAAATCACTTAGAAACAACGGTTTCTGTTTAAACTTCTTCAATTGTTTGATCTTACTGGAGAGATTGTTGTAGGGGCGGGTTTCAAACCCGCCCCTACAACAGATAGAACATCAGATAGAACATCCCGGAATTACCACAAGGGTTTCAGTTGAGTCACCACATAGCGATCGGGATGTAAATATTTGCGAGCCACATGCTGGATATCTTCAGGAGTCAGGGATTGAATGCGATAGGGATAACTCACCGCTTGCCTAGCTTCTGCCACGGTATGGTAATACCCATACAATCCAGCCAATTGACTAGGGGTTTCCGTAGAGAAGGCATAATCATTACACAGTTGACGCTGGCACGATCGCAATTCACTCTCCAAAATCGGGGTTGTGCGTAGGGTCTCTAGGCGATCTCGGATCAAGGCTTCTACATAGTCCAGATATTTTGGCTCTAACCAAACCGTAATCGTAAACAAGCTAGAATCCTGTTGCAGAGAGAAATCACTGCCAACCCCATACACTAAACCCTGTTCTTCCTGTAATTCTCTCACAAGACGGGAAGTCCGCCCACTGGCTAAGAGTACGGAAATTAAATCCAAGGCATAGGCTTCACTGAGGCGACTCACTCCCGGCCCTAACCAGGCCATCATTAATCGAGCTTCTTCTAAGCGAGGATACTTTAATTCCTTTCTGTGAATGGTTTCTAGGGGAAAAATGGCGTGGGCTTGGGGTTTTCTGAATCCATGTTCTGTGGCAAATTTTTTCGGCGATCGCCCATTTCCCCAAGGCTGACTATTCCTAGGTGCTTCTTCTAACTTGACGAAACTTTGACTCACCAGATCGATCGCCTGAGTTTCACTAATATCTCCCACCAACACCACCGTCATATTCTCCGGTTGATAACACTGGTGATGGAACGCCTGCATCTGTTCTGGCGTATGGTTTAAGACTTCGGTTTGCGTCCCTAGTACCGATCGCCCATAGGGATGATCCGGATATAAATTTTCCAGCAAAGAGGAAAACCCAAGCCAGTCCGGATCGTCTTGAGTTTGTCTTATTTCTGACATCACTACTTCCCGCTCTTGCAGAAATTCCTCTTTCGGAATCGCCGGATAGAGTAAAATTTGGGCTAAATAGGGCAGGGTATCCGCCAGGTGAGGAACCGCCGTATTGATGTAGAAATGGGCATAATCATAGCTGGTAGCCGCGTTACTGACTCCACCCCGATTTTCAATCACGCGATCGAATATTCCCGGCCCGATCTGATCGGTTCCTTTGAACACCATATGTTCTAGAAAATGGGCCAATCCTGGCAGTTCTTCCGGTTCATGCATTGCCCCGGCTCTCACCCACACATCCGCAGCCACTGCCGGAGTGGCTGACATTTGTTGATGGATTAGGGTTAAGCCACTGTCGAGTTTTAGGGTACGAGCTGGAAAATGGGGGAAAGATAATAATTTTGCCAAGGGTTTGACAGTTTATATTATTTGCTGGCGGAATTGTATCGATTTTTATTCTGTTTTTTTGTAGCTCAGAATACATAATTTGAGATTCTGGGAAGTTTGAGAGTCATCAGGCATCAAAACCCAGAGTGTGGCAGATAGGAGAACGGAGTGCAGTATTTTTTTTAACTTTTCATAGACTCCCGTACTCGTGCTATTTGTTTGGGGGCGTTGATTTTTTCCCAGAGTTTAATGGCTCGGTTAAAGTAATCTTGGCTCTGGGCAAGATCTCCGGTTTCTTGATAGGTTAATCCCAGTTGATAGTAGGCTTCAGCGAGGTCACATTTTGCTCCCAGTTTCTCTAAGATTTCGATGGATTGAGTGTGATAGGAGAAGGCAGTTTTATAGTCGTTTTGGAGGCGATAGAGTTCAGCAATTCCAGTAAATGCTTTACCTTTGACTTGAATATATTGGGTTTTATCTGCATCCTCTAGTGACTGCTCGTATGCTATTTTTGACTGAGTATAATCCTCAAATATTTTATAGGTTTCTCCCAAGAAATAGCTCCGGTGTACTATTGCCCAATCGCCTATTTGATCTGAATATTGTTGATAATACTCTTTATGTTTATCAATCCATACCTTAGCCTTATCGGTATTTCCCAAATAAGCATAAGTAGCCACTAAAGCAAAAGAAGTTTCTACCAGGTAAAAGTATATACTGTGTTTTTTTGCATCTTCATAAACTTGCTCCAGAATAGGAAGTGCTTCTTCAATTTCTTTCAACTCTAAATAACATATGGCTTCACTAAATCTAGCTATACAATCTCGTTCAATATGAATATTTTTTTCTTGAGGTAATGCTTTTCTTGCTTCCTGATAAAATTTTATTGCTTCACGAATGTCCCCTAAAATCCAAACGCTTGCACTGAGACTAAAGTATAATCTTGCTATATAATATGAGTTTTTAATGTGAGGTAAAAGTTTTGTAACGGCTGTGATGATTTGATGAGTATAGAGTCCTAATCTTCTATTAAGTTCATACAAAGTTTCTTTTTTATACCATTTTGATTTAAAAGGATACGGAGATATCCAATTGGCTTTCCTGTCTTCCACCAGAATTTCTACAGCACATTCATAATCAGGAATAGCAAAATAATGATGGAACGCCTCAAAAGATTGTTTTAACTGATCGATGTTGTCCACATACTCAAAAAGATTGCGCCAAAACTCTGCTGCGGTGCGGTTTGCTTGCTCCCAGTTATCAGTATCCTGCAACCGTTTCAGCGCTTCTTGTCGAATTAAGGGATGTAACTTGTACTCTCCATTCACGCGCTCAAGTAAACCCCGATCGCCTAAATCCCGAATTGCTCTCACTCCCTCATGCTCCGGTACACCCCACAATAAACATAATAATCCTGCTCTGGGAACCGTGGGCACATCTTGGAATCGGAAACATCCCATCCGATAGAGCAGTTGATACGCTGTGGGACAAACTTCTTGCAGACGGTTAAATTGTTCGATAATGAGATTGGCGATCGCATCTTCTACGACTACTCCCTCCTGCGTGCGGTGAAATTTCCAGTAGTCCTCAATGCTGTTATCATGGTCTGCGGTGATACGCGATCGCAGCATCTTCATCGCCAATGCATTTCCCTGATACCCTTCGTGCATCTCCCCTAAATCCGAAGTATTCGTATCTATAGCTTTCTGCTGAAAATACTCCTCCCATGCTTCCAGACTCAAACGCTCTAGAGGATAAACCTCAATATCCAAATTCTCAGCAACTCTCTCCCGACTGGTGATTAACGTAACGGAGCGAACCGACGAACCACACAACACGCGCATTAAATCCACATAACTGCGGTGATTCTCGATAAATCTTCCCCCTTCCCCTAATGCAGGTTCCAGGTTATCCACCAGCACGCCTATTTTTTCTGACTCTAACTTCGTTCGCAAGCGATCTAAAGATACGCCAAACTCCCGTCCCGGTTCTTCTCCCAGAATGCGTAACTTCTCCTCCACCAAACTTTCCGCAGAACTGACGTTTTGCCGTTCCTTGGCAATATCAAACCGCACCACAGTCTGAAACCGTTGCTGTAAGTACCGTTCCGCTAATACCGTTTTCCCCACTCCTCCAGGACTGAGGATCAGGATACACCTTGCACCCTGTTGGATCAGGGTATTGATATCGGTTATAGCCTTTTTCCGTCCCACAAAATTCGGATCAGTTTCCGTATCTTGCTCTATCTCCGGTTCCAGTGCGTCTTCCTGTGGTGTTGTCTCTTGTCTGACTAACTCCGGTTTATACTTGGCGAATAAGGCTACTAAATTATGGCGTTGTGAAGTGCGATCGCACTCTAAATCATTTTTCAGTCCAAAAGCAGAGCAAATATTGCTGAGATGCTGTCTGACAGTAGTTTCTTCAATAGACAAGGAATGAGCAATAGCGCGATCGCTCTCTCCAGCTAAAAATCGCTTCAGCACCTCTTTGCGTCTGTCTGTGAGCTTTTCATACACCTGCTCAAACTGCCCTTTTAGCATCTTGCACAACTGTTTATAGATGTTTGTTCCCCATCTCGATCAAGAGTAACACCTGTTTAGTATTTGTTTGTACTCATTTTTATAAACTGTGTTCAAATGACAGCCAACTCTGGAAGGAGAAGGAATATGAGTCTATTTGAACGATTTTACCTGATCGTTTTCCTCGTCAGTGTCAGCTTGCAACTGATCGCCCTAAGTCTGCAAATTTTATCTGTTACATAACATACAGCACTTTACGCGGTAATGAGGTACAGCCGAAAAAGATCCCCCCAACCCCCCTTAAAAAGGGGGGGAATCAGAAAGTCCCCCTTTTTAAGGGGGATTTAGGGGGATCAAAATGTACCCCATAGCAGCGAAAACTGCTGTAGCATACGGGCGAACGCCGTTCGCTCCTACAAATTTAGTTGTTTAACCCTAAAATAAAGAGGTGTTTCTAATGTTTAATTGGTTCCGAAACAGAAAAAAATCTAACTCCAGTTGCTCGATGGAATGGTTCCAAGGTGAAGGAGTCGTTTCTCAAACGATTTACCCTAACCGAAAGGGTCGCGTGTATTTTAGGGGTACGTGGTGGCCGGCCAAATGTTGCGATAATAGTACCCTAGAACCCGATGAAATTGTGGAAGTGATTGGGAATGATAATATCACCCTTTTGGTTCAGTCCTTAAAAATAGACTCTCGATCGCAGTCAGAATCCCCTTATATCAAATCTATTTATTTACGCTACAGAGATCTGTAGGGGCGGGTTATACCCAAATCTTGTAGACTGACAACTATTTTTGTAAACCCGCCCTCCCCCACTCTACCCAAACCTACTTTTGCGACAAAACTCGCACAAATTCTTGATGCTCTTCTGTTGCTATTCCTGCTTGCAATACCTGCAACACCCGCCCTAAATTACCACTCAACAGCGCCTCAACATCTAACCACAATCCCGGATAGACTTCACTGCGAATGATCCCCTCCTCATCAGCTTCCAATTTCTCAAATTGACCCGCTCTCAGGCGAAACCAATCGATCGCCCGATCCTCAACCCGCCATACCAAATATTCTTGCACCTGATGGCGACAATACACCTGCAACTTATCTTGCATATCCAGAGAAACAGTCGAAGCAGAAATTTCTACCACTAACTCCGGCGCTCCCACCACATATCCCTCATCATTGACAATCGATTGTCCTTCCCGCTCAACCCGGAGGAGGATATCGGGTTGGGGTTCATTGTTACTATCGAGAATCACTGTTGCATTATCGCCTCCTTGACACCCTGGAGTCATCGACGCATAAGTTCCCAACCAAGCGATCGTGTTAAAGTGAGGTTTTCCATGTTGGTTAATGCGTAACGGTGATGCCATATAAACTACTCCTTCAATTAATTCCGCTTTCTTCACCTCCGGCATGTTAGAATAGCGGCGCTCAAATTCTGTGCGCGAAAGATGGTCTCCATTTTCTAATGGCGGAATATTGGGCGATCGCGTGATCATTGTATTCGTAACCATAGTTATTTCTCCTTAATTTTTCATATCTGCTTGGGGAAAATCCCCCGATAAAAAAGGGGAGTTGGGGCGATCAAAATATACCGCATAGCAGTAAAAATTGCTGCATGACGTTAAGGTTGGGTTTCATTTCCTTCTACCCAAACCTACTTTTGCGACAAAACCTGCACAAATTCTTGATGCTCTTCTGTTGCTATTCCTGCTTGCAATACCTGCAACACCCGCCCTAAATTACCACTCAACAGCGCCTCAACATCTAACCACAATCCCGGATAGACTTCACTGCGAATGATCCCCTCTTCGTCGGCTTCCAATTTCTCAAATTGACCCGCTCTCAGGCGAAACCAATCGATCGCCCGATCCTCAACCCGCCATACCAAATATTCTTGCACCTGATGGCGACAATACACCTGCAACTTATCTTGCATATCCAGAGAGACAGTCGAAGCAGAAATTTCTACCACTAACTCCGGCGCTCCCACCATATATCCCGCCTCATTGACAATCGATTGTCCTTCCCGCTCAATGCGTAATAACCCATCCGGTTGTGGTTCGTTGTTTTGGTCTAAGATAACCGTACAATTGTCTCCACTTTCCACTCCGGGAGTCATTGCTTCATAGGAAAACAACCAACCCATGATGTGGCTGTGCGGTTTTCCATGTTGGTTAATCCGTAACGGTGATGCCATATAAACCACTCCTTCGATTAATTCCGCTTTCTTCAACTCCGGCATGTTAGAATAGCGGCGCTCAAATTCTGGGCGTGAAAGATGGTCTCCATTTTCTAATCGCGGAATATTGGGCGATTGAGTGATCATTGTATTCGTAACCATAGTTATTTCTCCTTAATTTTTCATGCTGATGATTCATTAATTTGAATTTTAACGAAAAGCCAAAGAGGAATACATAAAAAAATATCGGCACAGCCTATATCCTTTCAGGCTGCACCGATTAACCCATTCATTGCCAGGGCATATGGCTAATTCAACGCTTCTGCTCCACCAACCACTTCTAGCAGTTCTTGAGTAATGGCAGCTTGCCGAGCCTTGTTATAAGACAAGGTGAGGGTTTTAATCATTTGACTGGCATTATCCGAGGCACTACTCATGGCGGTCATCCGAGCAGCCAATTCACTAGCGGCTGATTCTTGCAGGGCCCGCAGGAATTGGTTTTTAATGAATAGGGGTAAAAGACTCTCCAGAATTTGCACCGGATCTTGTTCAAAGATCATATCTCTGGGGAAACTCCCTTCAGAGGAAGAGCTGACTTTTTCCCTAGAAACATTAAAGCTACCATTGGCTGTCGTCAGGCGGAATACTTCATCATCAACCACTTCTAACCCTTGGGGGGTTAAGGGGAGGAGGGTTTGAATGACAGGTCTGGAGCTAATTAAGGAGACGAATTTGGTATAGATCAACTCTACCCGGTCTACTTTACCAGAAAGGAACCAGGCGAGAATGCTATCTACAATGTCGTCCGCTTCTTCAGCACTGGGGATTTGACCCAAATCGGTGCGGGTGTTGGCAATGGGCACATTCCGACGCTGAAAGTATTGAACCGATTTACGCCCTAAGAGCGCGTATTCGTAGTTGAGTCCTTCATTTTCCAGTTCTTTGGCTCGCGTTTCAGCGCGACGGATGACGTTACTATTGTATGCGCCACAGAGGCCGCGATCGCCGGAAAAGACAATTAAGCCAACGGTTTTTACCTCGCGATTTTTCAGCAATTCCAGGTCAACATCTTCAAATTGAAGACGACTTTGCAGCCGGTACAGCACTTGAGCCAAACGGTCAGCAAAGGGACGAGTTGCTAACACTTGTTCTTGGGCGCGACGCACTTTTGCTGCCGCCACCAAACGCATGGCTTCCGTAATTTTGCGAGTATTTTTAACGGATTTGATGCGATCGCGGATCGCTTTAAGATTTGCCATAGGAAAAACGAGGAGATAGGGACAGGAAATAGGGCAATAGTGGATAGGGATCGACTATCCACTATCTGAAGACTAGGCAGAAACCAAGAAGGTTTGCTTATATTCAGCGATCGCTTCTTTTAACAAGCCTTCTGCTTCATCGGTGAGTTTCTTCTCACTCTGAATCACTTCGCCAAACTTGGGTTTGCTGGATTTCAGATAATCCCGCAGTCCTTGGGCAAAAGTGGCAATTTTTTCCACCGGAATATCATCAAGATATCCATTCAACCCAGCATACACACTGGCCACCTGTTCGGGAACACTCAAGGGAGAGTTTTGGGGTTGTTTGAGTAACTCTTGCAAGCGTTGTCCCCGTGCCAATTGGTCTTGGGTCGCCTTATCCAAGTCAGAAGCAAACTGGGCAAAGGCTCTCAGGTCATCATACTGAGCCAATTCTAGTTTCAGTTTACCCGCCACTTGTTTCATCGCTTTAGTTTGAGCCGCCGATCCCACACGGGATACAGAGATACCCGCGTTAATGGCTGGACGTAAGCCAGAGTTAAACAAGTCAGCCGAGAGGAAGATCTGACCATCCGTAATCGAAATCACATTAGTGGGAATGTAAGCCGAAACGTCCCCAGCTTGGGTTTCGATAATTGGCAGAGCCGTCATACTACCGCTACCCAGCTCCTTATTCAATTTAGCTGCCCGCTCTAGCAGACGGGAGTGGAGATAGAATACATCCCCAGGATAGGCTTCACGGCCGGGAGGACGACGCAGCAGTAGGGACATTTGCCGGTAGGCTTGGGCTTGCTTACTCAAGTCATCGTAGATAACTAGAGTATGTTTGCCTTTGTACATGAAGTATTCCGCCATACTTGCCCCAGTATAGGGAGCAATGTATTGTAGGGTAGCGGGGTCACTGGCGTTAGCCGCGACCACGATCGTGTAGTCCATAGCTCCCTTTTCTTCCAGGGTAGCCACCACTTGGGCAACCGTAGAGGCTTTTTGACCGATCGCCACATAGACGCAAACTACGTCCTCTGACTTCTGGTTAATAATCGTATCAATAGCAACAGTCGTTTTTCCCGTTTGGCGATCGCCAATAATCAGCTCCCGTTGCCCCCGACCGACAGGAATCATCGCATCAATCGCCGTAATTCCCGTTTGCAGAGGTTCACAAACCGACTGACGGGCAATAATTCCCGGAGCTGGAGATTCAATCAGGCGGGTTTCCGTGGTTTTGATCTCGCCTTTGCCATCAATGGCCTCACCCAAGGGGTTAACCACCCGGCCAATCATCGCGTCGCCAACGGGGACTTGGGCAATGCGGCCCGTCGCTTTAACGGAGCTACCTTCTTGGATATTGGTTCCATCGCCCATCAATACGGCTCCCACATTATCCTCTTCCAGGTTCAGGACAATGCCCACGGTTCCGTCTTCAAATTCTACAAGTTCTGCGGCCATGGCATTGTCTAAGCCATAAATCCGAGCAATACCATCACCGACTTGCAGAACCGTACCGACTTCAGAGACTTTTACCTCCTGGTCGTACTGTTCAATTTGTTGTTGGATAATACTGCTAATTTCGTCTGGTCTGATAGCTACCATATGCGTTTATTTTTGGATGTAACAGATGTGCTTAGGGGTCAACAGTTGAAAGTTGGGTCGTCCCCAGGGGGGGGAGTGGTTTACCCGATCTAGCCCAGGGCTAGACCAATGCGCCGCAGTTGGCCGCGCAGACTCGCATCAATCACTTGAGATCCCACTTGGATGATCACGCCACCAATCAGGTCAGGATCAATGCGAGTTTGGAGTTCTACCTGTCTGGCATTGGACATCGCTTTAGTCCGTTCGGCGATCTCCGTTCGTTCCCCTTCCGTCAGTTCTACGGCTGAGGTTACCTGGGCCAAAACGGTTTGATTCAGTTTCCGTAATAGGGCCAGGTAGGTTTGGCAAACCCCATCTAAAAATTGGATGCGTCCCCGATCCACGAGCAGGAAGAGGAATCGTTGAACATATGCGTCCGCTTGGTCTTGAGTAATTTGTCTGAGAACCCCTTTTTTAGCATCCGGGTTAATCAGGGGATGACTCAGCAGTGAGCGCAGTTCTTCACTGCTCTCCCACATTTCTAGGATCAGACGGACATCATCGCCAAACTTCTCTGTCCGATCATTGCTTTGGGCGATGGACATCAGGGCTTGGGCATAAGGTTCTACAATCGAACCGACAATAGAACTATTTTTCATTAGTTTCCTCCTACCCTAGCAATGCACCGATCGATCATTTGATGTTGAAGATCGTCGTTTAATTCAGCTCTAATTTGGGATTCAACCCGTTGCATCGCTAAGGCAACCACCCGTTTCTTCAGTTCAGCAATCACCCGGCTTCTTTCAGCTTCTAGATCTTGGGCGGCTGTGTCTTGCAATCTTTGGATGTCTTCATCCGATTTAGCTAAGATGGCTGCTTTGACCGATGCGGCTCGCTCCATCGCCTGTTGACGGATTTTTTCCGCTTGAGCTTGAGCCTGAGCGAGATTTTGTTCTTGTTCTTTCAGAGCAGATGCCGCTTTTTGTTGTCGCTCTTCGGCCTCTTTAATGGCGTTTTCAATTTCTTCGCGCCGAGTAGCTAGGGCTTTACCCACCGCAGAGCGACCGAAGTACACCAACACTCCGATGATAATGACGAGGTTAACGAGGTTCGTCTCAAGTACATCAAAATTGAGTCCGAACCCATGTTCTGTTGCTTCTGTTGCCAGCAACCAAAAATTACCCATGCTATGAAAGTCCATTTAAGCGCAGTTTTTCTACAGGTTTTCCTCGGTTTTGACCCAGGGTTTGGGTCAAAAACGAAGTCCGAAAGGAACCGTTGGGTATCGAAGGCGCAGGGGGCTACTGAGGAGGATAGGATCAACTAGCTTGGAGGAGTTTATCTAGGATTTGGCGACTGAGTTGGTCTACCTGTCCTTCTAGGACTCCTAGGGTTTCCTGTTTTTGTCGATCAATCTCTTCCGTGGCTTTTTCCCGTTTGTTGAAGCTCTCTCGCTGGGCCTGGGCCAGGTTCTGAGCGGCAATTTTCTCCGCTTCAGCTCTAGCTTCAGCAATCACCGCTTGCGATTGTTTGCGAGCGGATGCGAGTTCTTCTTCATACTGCTGGGCGAGTTGTTCGGCTTTAGCTAAACGTTCCCGCGCTCCGGTTAAATTTGAACGGATATAGTTGCTCCGTTCGTCTATGGCATTACCCAGAGGTTTATAAAAAATCTGATTCAGTAGGGCTGCTAAGATAAGGAATTGGATAGCCATTACTGGTAGGGTGGCATCTAGGTCAAAGAGACCTCCCGCTTCCTCTGCCGCTGCTTCTACTGCAAGAAGTATTGTCCAATCGATCATTGGCGATCGTCCCCAGTTTTTAACGATTTTCTCTGGTTTTACAGTTTTCCCTAGAGATTCTAGGGAGCAGTGGCTAATCTGTAACGGAGCTGACCATCTCGACGATTGACTTCCGTTAGATTAGGGTAGAGATAGAAAGCGCTTTCCTATCTCTACTGTTCGTTAGCCCAAGGCTCTACGAGAAGGGGTTGGCAAATAAGAGTACCAGGGAAACGACTAGACCATAAATGGTTAGTGCTTCCATGAATGCCAAACTGAGCAGGAGAGTGCCTCGGATTTTTCCTTCAGCTTCAGGTTGGCGGGCAATCCCTTCTACCGCTTGACCGGCAGCGTTTCCTTGTCCAATTCCAGGGCCGATGGCAGCTAAACCAACAGCTAGGGCAGCAGCAATAACGGAAGCAGCAGCAACTAGTGAATCCATGATGGGTTCAATCTCCTTTTTAATTGAGTACACTTGATAGGATTTTGTTTTTCGGCTTGAAACCGAATGGTAGCAGAGAAGCTTTCTCTGTTGGGATGGGTATGATCCTTGTCCCTTGAAGGCTAACTATGTTCTTCTTCGCCATGATGAGGATCTTCTAAAGCTTCCCCAATGTAGGTGGCGGCCAAGGTGGCAAAGATTAGGGCTTGAATGGCACTTAAGAATACTCCCAATGCCATAACTGGCAAGGGAATAAACAAGGGAACCAGTAAGACTAATACCCCAACCACCAATTCATCAGCCAGAATGTTACCAAATAGACGGAAGCTTAGGGAAAGAGGCTTAGTGAAGTCTTCAATTACCTTGAAGGGGAGCATGAAGGGCACTGGCTCAACGTAGTGAGCGAAGTATCCTAAGCCTAGCTTTTTGAGACCGGCGTAAAAATACGCTAGGGAGGTCAAAAGGGCTAGGGCGACCGTGGTATTGATATCGCTGGTTGGTGCGGCTAGTTCACCTGCTGGCAAATGGATGATTTTCCAGGGAACTAAGGCCCCTGACCAATTTGACACAAAGATGAACAAAAATAAAGTACCAACAAAGGGAACCCAGGGTCGATATTCTTTTTCACCCATGGCATTTTTGGCCAGGTCTCGAATGAATTCCAAAGCGTACTCCATGAAGTTTTGCATTCCACTGGGGACTCTTTGGACGTTTCGAGTGGCAGCTAGGGAGGCAATCACGAGCAGTCCAATGACAAACCAGGAGGTGAGTAGGACTTGGCCATGAATTTTGAGATTACCGATTTCCCAATAGAGATGCTTACCGACTTCAAGCTCGGCGAACGGGAGGCTATGATAAGCGTCCAGGAAGTTAAGCATATCCATTATTAAAGAGGGTTCAGAGTTAGGGTTCTGATCGAAGGGGCTGGCCTTTTTACAGGATTTGACCGTTTATCCATGGGGCGATCGCTCGCTGATTATGGATTTAAGGTAGTTCTGAGAACGTAAGCAATGATCGCCGCTTTGTAGGTTAAAAATCCCAAGAAGATGGGCACGATTTCTAGCTGTTTCCATTCAAATGCGACAATCATCACACCAATGAAAACGGCTAAACCGGTATTGCCCAGACGTTGTTTTGCTCGTCCGATTCCTTCTACGTTTTTGGCCAAGAGTCTGAGGTAGACTACACCAGTACATGCGCCGATCAAATAGCTGAGGGCGGTTGTGAGGGTATAGAAGAACCAGACTGAAAGGAAGATGATTCCTGTCATCCCTAATGTCCAGAGGTACAACTCTTTTTGGAGTTGATAATACTCATCCATTGCGCCCGGTGAGGCACTGGGGAGCGGAAATTGGGGCCGGTCTTCTGCGGTTGGCGTTGACGTTTTTGGAGATTCGTCGGAGGTATTCACTTCGACTGATTAACCTTAAGTTGTTGATCTGCGTTTTCCCATGACCCAATCGGGTAAAAAGGTGGCATTCCTTTGTGGGAAAAGGTTCTGTGGGGGGTTCTCCATGAGGAGAGCCACAGAGGATCTAGCCAAACTTTCTTTCAGGTCACCCTGAGAGGTCTGTTCGTAGACTCCCTCGAAATCATATCACGCAGAGGGGTCAGTTTCTGAAGAAAGTGTTAATCCTTTGAGGGAGGGACAAAATAGGGAATTACCCTCAAGGGTTGGCGGGATTGAGATCGCCGGTTGGGGGAGTGAGCAGAATCAAATTTTGCTTTAGGAGCGATCGCATTTCTGCCAGCGTTTGTGCGCTTTTATCCAGGATCTCGTTAACCGTTTGTTGGCCGTTACAGGCTTGTAGCAATTGAAATTGTTCTTCCGATAGGCTCACGGGTTGATAGTCCGGGTTGAGGATGCTTTGGGAGGGCCATCCATGGAGACAGGGATTGGGTTCGGGGATGGCTGCGCCCAGAAGCTGATCGTCAGACCAGTCATAGTAATCGAGGGGAGGACGAGCGAGGAAGAATTCGTAGTGAGTCAGTTCTGGGTCGAGGAGTTCGATGAGGCGATAGCGTTGCTGGTCGCTCAGGTTCTCTACCCGTGCCATCAGTTCCGGGGCTTGGCCCAGCAGGCGTTCAATCTGCCAATACTGGGGATTAGAAAAGCCGACGAAGGCTAATCCGGAAGCCTCGATTAATTCAAACAGGGTATCGATGGTGTAATCAATTTCCTGGGGATGGACGTACATATCGGCGAAGCATTCATCCCGGTGATTTTCCAGGGCCCAGCGCCGTTTGTCCTCGCGCACGATGCGGTTATCTTCTGGCAATACGGAGAATAATTTACGGCCAATTTTGACTCCATCTGGGTAATCTCCGCGATGTTCTCCTTGCAGGAGGGCGATCGCCTGTTGCATGAGTTGAATTTCAAATCGTCCCAATTGGGCATAGACAAAGATATGGAGAATTCCTCCTGGGGCTAACTTACAGGCTAGGGATTGAATGCCACGGATCGGATCGGGGAGATGGTGGAGTACGCCTACGCAATTAATCATCTCAAACTGTCCGGGCAGTTGCCCCACATCGTACAAACTGAGGTGATGAAATTCCACCTTCTCCGCTCCGGATCTCTGGCAGCGTTCTTTAGCCACAGACAAGGCTCCGGAACTCAAATCTATACCCACAACCGAGGCTTGGGGATTCAAATGGACTAAGTATTCAGTTCCCACCCCTGTGCCACATCCAGCATCAAGAATGCGGATCTCTTGGCGAGGGGGCTTGTGTCCAGAGCAGAACTGGTAAGCGGTGAGCCAATTCCAGCGCCAGTTGTATCCCGGAGGGGGTTCATCAAGCAAGGGTTCTGGAGGAAAGGGGTAAGTATCGTAAAGTTTAGCTACAGCGTGACTAATGGCTTGAGCTTCGGACATAGCGGGGAGAAAGTGAGGGCTGCCAGATCTGATTATCTAACATTTGGGCCTCCTCTGAGGAGTTAACGGTTGCTGATAACGTAACAAAACTTATCTTTTTTCTCAGTCAGGGGACTGCGATCGCCTATGATGGTGAATCGTTACGCTTTTTAATAAACAAGGGGGGTCAACCCAGACTACCCTTAAGATCAAACACCAAATAGCTGTCGGGGATCAGTCTGCTGGACTGGTCAGAGATAGCCAAAAGCCGTTTAACGCATTAATGCAATTGCTGTAAACATACAAAGGGAGCTAAAAAGAGCGCATGACTATCAAGGCAAGTGGTGGAAGCTCCGTTGCTCGTCCGCAACTGTATCAAACGGTAGCCGTTTCAACAATTTCTGTTGCTGAACAGCAAGACCGTTTCTTAGGAAGGACTGAACTCGGTGAACTTTCAACCTATTTCGAGTCGGGTCTCAAACGGTTGGCGATCGCCGAAATCCTCACTAAAAATTCTGAACTGATTGTTTCACGGGCAGCCAATCGGATCTTCACCGGTGGCTCTCCCATGGCTTTCTTGGAAAAGCCTGCCGATCCCCAACCGATGCTGGTCGGAGCCGGAAAAGGGATGCAAGTTGGCACTCAAACCTTTGTAGAAAGTGGAGCCAGTGGAGGCATCTTTTCCGGATTGGGGTCTTTGTTTGCTGGGGGTAGTGCTGGCCCCGTCCCCCCTGGATTCCGTCCCATTAACGTTTCCCGTTACGGGCCGGCGAATATGACTAAATCCCTGCGGGATTTAAGCTGGTTCCTGCGCTATATCACCTATGCGATTGTCGCTGGAGACCCCAATATTCTCTCCGTCAACGTCCGGGGACTCAGAGAAATTATTGAAGGCGCTTGTTCTACGGCTGCAACCACTGTAGCCCTACAAGAAATGCGAGCGGGTGCTTTGGGATATGTCAGAAATGACGCAGAAGCCAGTGATATCGTCGGACAATATTTTGATGTGGTGATCTCGGAATTCAAAGCTTCCACACCCTCGAACAAAATCCGTCAACGCCAGACCTTAGATCAACAAGGACTGCAACTGCCCCAAATTTATTTCAATGCTTCTGAGCGTCGGCAAAAATTTGTCATGAAGCCCGGACTCTCCTCTTCCGAAAAGCAGGAAGTCGTGAAGGCAGCCTATCGGCAAATCTTTGAGCGGGATATTACTCGTGCCTATTCCCAATCCGTGTCTTACCTGGAATCTCAGGTGAAAAATGGCGATATCTCCATGAAGGAGTTTGTCCGTCGTTTGTGTCTGAGTCCTCTCTATCGCCAGCAGTTCTATGAACCGTTTGTCAATAGCCGGGTGGTAGAACTGGCCTTGCGCCATATTCTCGGTCGGGGTTTGTCGAGTCGGGAAGAATTCCAGAAGTATTTCTCTATTGTTTCTGATGGGGGACTGCCCGCTTTAGTGGGTGCTTTAGTCGATTCCCAAGAATATTCTGATTACTTCGGAGAAGAAACGGTTCCTTACTTGCGCGGTTTAGGCCAAGAAGCCCAAGAGTGCCGCAACTGGGGCCCCCAACAGGATCTGTTTAAGTACAGCGCTCCTTTCCGCAAAGTGCCCCAATTTATTACCACTTTTGCGGCCTATAACCGTCCCCTGCCCGATCAGCATGTGTATGGTTCGGGTAACGATCCCCTAGAAATTCAGTTTGGGGCAATTTTCCCCAAAGAAACTCGTAATCCCAGTACCTCTCCTGCACCTTTTGGTAAGGATACGCGCCGCTTGTTGATTCATCGCGGAGCAGGGATTAATAATCAAGTTTCGGCTCCTGAAGCCCGGGGTAAAGCACCAGGAACTTTGGGTGCGAAGGTGTTTAAGCTGGATCAAATCCCGCGAACGGTGGGTAAAAAAGCGGGAACCAATGTCAAGTTCTCGGAAACTTCCACTCAAGCGGTGATTCGTGCCTGTTATTTACAGGTCTTTGGCCGGGATGTCTATGAGGGACAACGGCTGAAGGTGATGGAAATTCGCCTGGAAAATGGAGATATTACGGTTCGGGAGTTTGTGAAAGCGCTGGCTAAGTCAGATACTTTCCGCAATCTGTACTGGAGTTCTCTGTATGTGGTGAAGGCGATTGAGTATATCCACCGTCGGTTGTTGGGTCGTCCGACCTATGGCCGTCAGGAAATGAATCCCTATTTTGATTTGTGTTCTAAGAAGGGTTTTTATGCTCTGGTGGATGCGATCGTTGATTCTGTGGAGTATGCTGAGGCTTTCGGAGAAGATACGGTTCCCTATGAGCGGTATCTGACGGCGGCTGGATTGTCCTTACGCACGATGCGCGTGGGTACTCTGCGTGAAGATATGGGTCAACTGGTTAAACCCGTACAGACTCCACGGTTTATTGAGCTAGGCGCGGTCACGGAATCCCGTGGTGATATTGAGATCCAAGAGCGGATGAATCAAGGAGTTCGCAAACAACGGGAACAGCGCAAGGTGTTTAAGCTGACTAATTTGGCGGATAAACCAGCAGTCAATGCCTTGATTGGTGCAGCCTATCGGCAAGTCTTTGAGCGGGATGTCGCCCCCTATATCGTCAGCAATGAATTCTCTCGTTTAGAGAGCCGTTTGACGAATGGTGAGATCACTGTCAAGGAGTTTATTGAAGGTCTAGGTTGTTCGGATCTGTATATCAAGGAGTTCTATGCGCCTTTCCCGAATACCAAGGTGATTGAGCTGGGTACGAAGCATTTCTTAGGTCGTGCGCCGTTAGATCAGGCGGAGATTCGCAAGTATAACCAGATTTTGTCTAGTGAGGGCATTCGTGCTTTTATTGGGGCAATGGTTAGTAGCATGGAATATTTACAGGCTTTTGGTGAAGATGTGGTTCCTTATTGCCGGTATAATACTCTTCCGGCGGCCAACTTCCCGAATACGGAGAAGCTGTATAACCAGTTGACGAAGCAGAGCAAGGAGATTGTTGTTCCTAGCTTTGAACCCGTCTAAGGGCTATTTAGGTTAAATTTCACACTCAAATTCTGGGGTGAGAGGACAGTCCATTGGGGAAGAGCTGAGGCTCAATCCCTGATGGGCTTTCTTATGGACGATCGAAAGAGTCAAGATGGGTAACCCCCAGAAAAAGCACAGGTCAATGGTCTTAACTACCTATACTCAGAGGATCGGAGCAGGGATCAAAATGAGGAAAAATGTTAAAAAATATTAAGAATAGATTTAGGATGTGAACTCAATGCCTGACAATGATTTCGGACGGATATAAAACCAACGATCTAGATCGGAGGTGAATGTCCGGCGATCCCTGAGTCAGAATCCTGTGTTTTTAAGCGAATTTCCTTGAGCTATGCCAAGGTTGCTTACACTAGACTCAGATCCTTTGGCGCAAGCCATTTATATAAAACCCAATTGGTGACAATTTCTATTTTGGAGGACTCCACAACATGAGTATCGTCACGAAGTCCATCGTGAATGCTGATGCTGAAGCTCGTTATCTCAGCCCAGGTGAACTGGATCGGATCAAAGCTTTTGTAACATCTGGTGAGCAACGTTTGCGGATTGCTCAAATCCTAACCGACTCTCGCGAGCGCATTGTTAAGGAAGCTGGCGATCAACTCTTCCAAAAACGCCCGGATGTGGTTTCCCCTGGTGGAAATGCTTATGGCGATGAAATGACCGCAACTTGTCTGCGGGACATGGACTACTACCTGCGTCTAATTACTTATGGAATCGTAGCGGGTGATGTCACCCCCATCGAAGAAATCGGTTTGGTTGGTGCAAAAGAGATGTACAAATCTCTGGGCACTTCCCTGGATGCAGTGGCTGAAAGCGTGAGTTGCATGAAAGCGGTAGCGACTTCCCTGATGTCAGGTGAAGATGCGGCTGAAGCCGGTTCTTACTTCGATTATGTGAAAGGTGGTCTTTCCTAGACTTCACCCAAGTTTTAGCCAAGGCTCAGGTTTTGAGCATTAACTACAACTGACCATTTTTAAGTAACTACATCAAGAACACAACCATGCAAGACGCAATTACTGCTGTTATCAATTCTTCTGACGTTCAAGGTAAGTACCTTGATTCTTCTGCTCTAGACAAGCTCAAAGGCTACTTCGGAACCGGCGCTCTGCGGGTTCGTGCAGCGACTGCAATTAGTGCAAATGCTTCCACCATCGTGAAAGAAGCAGTAGCTCAAGCTCTGCTTTACTCGGATGTAACTCGTCCTGGTGGAAATATGTACACCACCCGTCGCTATGCTGCTTGTATCCGTGATATGGATTACTATCTGCGCTATGCGACCTATGCTATGTTAGCTGGCGATCCCTCCATCTTAGATGAGCGGGTTCTCAATGGTTTGAAAGAAACCTACAACTCCTTGGGAGTTCCTGTAGGTTCCACTGTTCAAGCTATCCAAGCCATGAAAAAAGTTACCGCCAGCTTAGTTGGTGAAGCTGCTGGTAAAGAAATGGGTGTTTACTTCGATTACATCTGCTCTGGCTTAAGCTAGACTAAGTGCTTCAACTGAAGGTGGTGCTTTATAAACTCCCTTCAGAAGTAGAGTCTGGGAAGTCTAGGGTAAGTCCTAGACCGTTACAAGCCTAATCGATAGAAAGGGTTTGTCTCGGAAGTTAAGCACCGATCGCAATGGTCTAGAATTGGCTCTTGACTCCCAGACTTTGGAGGGTAAAGTAAAAGGTTTTGATACCATTTTTTCTGAGTTTTTGAATCACAATTAGGAGAAATTAGCCCATGCGGATGTTTAAGGTAACGGCTTGTGTGCCGAGTTTAAGCAGAATTCGGACGCAACGAGAACTCCAAAATACCTACTTCACAAAGTTGGTTCCCTATGATAACTGGTTTCGCGAACAACAGCGAATTATGAAAATGGGTGGAAAAATCGTTAAGGTGGAGTTGGCGACTGGTAAGGTGGGAACCAACACGGGTTTACTCTAATCTATATCGATTGCACTCTGGATGGTGGTTTGCCCTACTGATAGAGCAATTCAAAGAGTTTTCTAACAAAGCAAGAGTAAGGGTTTAAGCTTTACTTTTGCTTTGTTGTTTGTTAGAGTCCATGAAGAATTGGTTTGATAACGACAGTCCTTGAACTTTCAACAGTTAATTCCTTTAATTGACTCCTCGGTGAAGGAATGGGCAATAGAAGCGAGACTATTGCGGTGGTTAACATTCCTTTGGTTATCGGTTGGGTTGGTGATTCTATTTTCTGCATCCTATCCTCTAGCCAATAATTACTATGGGGATGGGTTTTATTATGTGAAGCGGCAAATGGCTTGGGCGCTTTTGGGCTGTGTGGGGTTTAATTTCATGGTTCATACGCCGTTGAAGTTGATGATGAGAGGGTCTCAATGGTTTCTGCTGCTGTTTCTGGGGTTGATTGGGGTGACGGCGTTAACTGGATTGGGGACGACGATTAATGGGGCAACGCGCTGGTTGTCTGTGGGAGCTTTTCCGATACAACCTTCGGAGTTGATTAAGCCGTTTTTGGTGTTGCAGGGGGCGCAGGTGTTTGGTTTGTGGCCGTCGTTGAAACCGGTGATGCGCTGGCGATGGTTGGGAATTTTTGGGACGGTGTTGGTGGGGATTCTGCTGCAACCGAATTTGAGTACGGCGACGTTTTGTGGGATGACGTTGTTTGCAATTGCCCTGGCTTCGGGTTTACCTTATCGTTCTCTGTTAACCACTGGGGGGGTGGGATTGGCTTTGGGGATGTTGAGCTTAGGGATGAATGAGTATCAACGACAGCGAATCATGACGTTTTTAGATCCTTGGGCCGATCCGATGGAGAATGGTTATCAATTAACTCAAAGTTTGATGGCGATCGGCTCAGGAGGCTTTTGGGGTACTGGGTTAGGACTCTCGCAACAAAAATGGTTCTATTTACCGATTCAGTACACGGATTTTATTTTTGCGGTCTATGCTGAGGAGTTTGGCTTGGTGGGGAGTTTGCTGTTGTTGTTGATGTTGGGGGTATATGCGACTCTGGGCTTAATGGTGGCGCTCAAATGTACGGATAAGTTCCATCGTTTAATTGCGATCGGTGCTACTTTTTTGCTGGTGGGGCAATCGTTAATTAATATTGGGGTGGCGACTGGAGCGCTTCCCACTACGGGTTTACCGCTACCGATGTTTAGTTATGGCGGTAATTCGATGATTGCCAGTTTGTTGTCTGCGGGATTGTTGGTGCGAGTGGCGAGGGAAAGTCGTCAAGCGGCGGTGGTTTCTCTTGATGCTCGTCGTCGGGCCTCAAACTCTGACTAGGGAGTTATTTTGAGGTGATAAAGGGGGAAATCGCCTCACAAATGGTTTCAAACTCAAAGTGATGAACGCGCTTCACTAACCACTGGGTGATTTGGGGATTATTGATATCTGCGCTCAGGTCAAGAATTGAGTCTTGATCGGCTTCAATAGCACTTTGATGAAGGGCTAATAACTGTTCAGTTGATAAGGTTTGCCAGGGCAAACTGATGGAGGGGAGTGTGGCGGCAGAGTATGGGGTTTCTGCTGATTCTAGGGTGGACTCCAGAGGACAAGTTTCATAGAGATAACGAGCGCCCAAATAGTGAGCTATTTTTTCTAACAGCACTTGTTCGTGAAAGGGTTTGCTGATAAAGTCGTCACATCCAGCCGCTAAAACCTGTTCTCGATCTTCTTCAAAGGCATGAGCAGTAAGCGCCATCACTACGGTGGCTTGGCCTTGGATGGTTGATTTAATCTGATGGGTGGCATCTAAGCCATTGAGAACAGGCATCCGCATATCCATGAGGATCAGATGGGGTTGCCAACTTTGCCAAAGGGCGATCGCTTCTTGTCCATTTTGAGCCGCTTGCACTTCAAACCCGACATGAGTTAACAAATGCAGCATTAATAAGCGCTGATCCCGTTCATCATCAACCACTAAGATCCGATAAATAGGCTGATTTGGAGCTAACCCAGTGATGGTTTGTTGAGGGCGATGGGAAATGATTGATTCGGCTTGTCCGAGGGGTAAGGGAATCTCAAAAAAGAAGGTACTCCCCACCCCTAACCTAGAGTCTACTCTTAATTGACCTCCCATTAACTCAACGAAATGTTGACTAATGGCTAATCCTAATCCTGTGCCTTCTTGATCGTTGTGACAGAAATCAGAAAGGGGAGTCAATCCCTTACTTTGCACAAAAGGCTTAAACAAAGTTTCTATATTTTCCGGGGCAATTCCTATACCCGTATCAATTACTTTAAACTTAACCTTATATCGATCGGGATGCTTTGCAGATATCTCGGATCGCGTGACTTCTAGGGTAACGGAACCTTGGGAGGTAAATTTAATCCCATTATCAACCAAATTGAGAAGGACTTGCCCTAATTTTTTCTCATCTCCATGAACATATTGATTCACTGTTTCTTCAATTTTGATTTTTAATTCTAATCCTTTGAGTCGAGCCTTAAGTTGCAATACACTTTTTAAATTTTCCACAACTTTGAGTAAATCAAAATCCGTGGTATTCAGGTCAACTTTACCCGATTCGATCCTGGACATTTCTAGCACATCATTGATTAAATTAAGCAGATGTTCACCACTTTGATTAATAATCTTCAATTGCTCTTGCTGAATTCCGGATAAGGAGCCATCACGTCCCATGACTTGGGCAAAGCCTAAGATCGCGTTGAGAGGAGTGCGAAATTCATGACTCATTTTTGCTAAAAAAGCACTTTTAGCTCGATTAGAAGCATCAGCATTTTCTTTAGCTATTTTTAGCTCTTCTGATTTTTTCTGAATTTGATCGACTAATTGCCATTGTTGAATGGCAATGCTAAGACAATTGGCAATATATAGGGCTATTTTAATTTCATTTTCTTGCCATTCACGAGCCGATCTATTTTGATAGATTCCCAACAATCCCCAAAGCTTTTGAGAGGAAAATAAAGGGATAATTAGATAGGATCTAGCCTGCATTTTTTCCACAAACTTTAGATACTCAACCTCAAAACCAGCTTGATAAATATCTGTTATAGATAAATATTGAACCTGATGATCGGATGATTCTAAGGAAATAGATTTTAAAGGATAAGAGCATTGACTGGGAGTATTGAGCCAATGTTTAATGGCACAACTTTCATCGACAATGAGTTCTGATGACCAAGCAATCTGACTTTGTAAATCTAATAAAGAAGTCCATCCTGAAGCGAAAGAATCAGCAATAAATTGACCGCTAAAATCTAGATTTAATTTATAAATAGCAACTCTATCACTGTCAAATAGTTCTCGAATTTCATCGGTTGTTAATTTGAAGGTTTTATCGAGATCTAATATTTGTTGTATATGGGATAATATTCTAGAAATAGACCGTTCTTGTTGGGCTATTTTTTCTAATTTTTTTTGCGAAATTGTCCGTTCTAGTTCTGCTTCCGATCGAGCTACAAATATATCTATAATAACTTGTTTTTGAGCATCTATGTTTAAGGGCTTGGTGTCTAAAACAGCTAGATAACCTATTATTTGGTGGTGGGTATTTTTTAGGGGTAATCCCAAATAGCTCTTAGCGTTTAATTGTATAATTAAGGGATGATTTTCAAAGTCATCTTGTAAGTTATCCGGATAATAGACGGACTCTCCAGATAAAAGCTGATCGCAGGGAGCATTAATGGTTTCAAATTGCTCAATTCTCTGAATTTCTTTACCATTCCAGAAGGCTAAAATATCAACCTGATGAAACTGGGTATCAGAGACTTGAGCAAGTAAGGCATATTTAACTTGTAAAAGGTCAGCTAAATATTGAGTACAGCTCTCAAAAAAGTTGTTACCTGTCGCAGATGCAATGCCTTGGGAAATTAACTTTAATGCTAACTCTCGCTGCTTTTGAGCGGTGATATCTACACCAAAGGCTTGAATATCTACTAAAATTCCCCAACGGTCAACAATGGGTTGATTAGTCCACCGCAACCACCTGTTTTCTCCTGTCCCTGAGCGATACTCATATTCCCAAGTTTTAGGATTTAGGGTGGTTAAGAGTTCTAGGATGTTATTTTCAAGGTCTTGGAGAGATTGGGAGTCAACCAACCATGAGTTGAGTTTTTTGCCAATTAAATCTATAGTATTTTGATGAAAGAATTGACAGAAATACTGATTAACAAAAGTGAGTTCTGTATTGGGTTTCCAGCGACAAATTAAAACATCTTTTTGGACTTCAATAAGTTCGCGATATCGCCGTTCACTTTCTTTGATCTGCCATTCTATTTTGCGGGTTTCGGTAATGTCTTCGACCAGGGCAAAAATAAATTGGATTTTCTGGTGTTCTTGAACGGGCGAAAGGGTTACTCTTCCCCATCGGATTGCTCCATTGTGGTGAAGATAGCGTCTTTCGATTTGATAGGATTGAACTCTACCCAGTAATAAGTTTTGAAAATTGGGGTCATCTAGATTATCATCGGCATAAATAATATCGTGAATAGGACGATTTTGCAGCTCTGTTGAGCGATAGCCGAGGAAGGATTCAAAGGCTGCATTGGTTTGTAAAATATGACCTTCTAAGGTGGTAATATATATGCCAATTCCTGCTTGTTCAAAAATGGCTCGAAAACGGGCTTCACTTTGTTGGAGGGCAGTGGTGATGGTTTCTAGGGGGGTGATATCCCGTACAACTAAGAGGATGGTGTTGTGGGATAGGGGGGAAATTTTGCCGGAAAACCACATGCGTCGATCGCCAATGTTCAGGTGGTATTGAAGGGTTTGGGTTTCTCCGGTGGCGATCGCCTCTCGAATCGCTCTTAAATGTTCGTCGGCTTCGGCTTGAGGTAAACAGTCGTATAAACTCTTGTGTAACTTATTTTCTGGGGGTTCCTGGAGAAAGAGGGGATTATTGGTCATAAATTTCAGACAAATTCCCTCCTGGTTATAAACCATGATCAGATCGTCCATAGCCATGAGCATCGCTCTTTGTTCGGCTTCAATCTGTTTCTGACAGAGGACAGTTCCGAGTTGGGAGGCGATCGCCCAAGCAAAGGTTAGGAGTTGATGGGATTGATGGTGGAATTCTAAGGTCGAGATTCCCGACAAAAACAGCGCTAATACTGCCACTACCTTTTCCTGCGGTCGATCTCCTGAGACCGAAAGAATGGGAATCCATAACCCTTGTTGGATATGACATAGAGCGGCTAAATCGGGCTGTTGACAAATTTCTGGCGATCGCTGGGGGACATCCGGCACATATTCCGCCTTTGCGGTTGCCCAAACCTTCCCCAGTAAGCCTGTCCCACTGCTCCAAATCTGTTCTTGACGACCAAAGCGAAACCGTTCTAAATGACTCAACACCTCTGGAGGCTCCTGTTTGTGGCAGTACCAAGCGGGACTTAGAGTTAAGGTCTGACCATCGGGACTCGGAAGCCAAACTTCACCGTAGCTCCAACCACTGGCTTCACAGAGATGTTCTAGAGCTGATTGCAAAGCGCTGTTAAAATCCGGCGATCGACTAATCGCTTGAGTCACCCTTAGTAACAATTGGGTCTCTTCTTCAGCCTGCTTCTGTTTCAGAGCCGTTTGTCGAATCCCGATCCACTTACCCAATCCTTGAGCCATCAGCTCTACAATATCCTGGGCTTGAGTATCAAATCTCTCCAAGCGATCCTGAGTTGAGCCAAAGATTAAAACCCCATACAATTCATCCTGTACCCAAATCGGTGTGCCCATAAACGACTTCAAGATACAGCACCCCAAATTGAGAGCCTTAAGAGACCTCAACCCCCGATCGATTTCTTCATGGGTAACCGTTTTTTGGCGGCGAACTACCCAATCCAAATAAGTATCCTCAACCCTCAGTCGCCCAGATGAACTGATGCTATCAAACGTTGATTCCAGCGCATCAATCACATACATACCCTCCTCCAGATGACCCATCAAACCCACTGAACACCCGAAAATGGAACATCCGGTTTGCAGATAATCCCCAAATAAGGCTTCTATTGTCCGATACTGGGAAGTATTTAAACGATGGATCTGTTTAAGATGGACACTAAAGCGCTCCAGTTTAGCTTCCATCAAACGACGATATTCAATTTCTTCTTGTAACCGGAAATTCTGGGTAAGCAGTTGTTTTTGGGTCTGAGACGCTCGGATATGATAATCAATCCGAGCCAGCACCTCAGATTTAAGAAAAGGTTTAGTCACATAATCGACTGCTCCGACTTCAAAGGCTCTAACCTTATCAATTTCTTCACCTAGGGCACTAATAAAAATAATTGGGATATCCTGAGTTAAGGGATCGGCTTTGAGCAAAGCACAAACTTGATAACCATCTAGTTCTGGCATTAAAATATCCAGTAAAATCAAGTCAGGTGGCATTGCCTTAGCACCTGATATTGCCAATGCACCTGTAACCGCCGATCGCACCTTATAGCCCTCTTGACTGAGCATCTTAGCAAACAAATGCAGGTTTGCTGGGATATCATCGACAACAAGGATATTGGGTTTAACCGAGACGGGTTCCTGCGTAATCATTAGCGATGGGTCAGACAATGAATGCAAAATGGGAGCTGGGTTTGAGAAACAGAAACAGAGCCATCATGAGTCTAAAGTTATTTTTGATTCATATTAGCACTGTGATTATCCTTTATTGTAAGTCTCTATGGATATTTTTGCCATAAATAGGGCGATCCCTGGCGGTAAAGGAAGAATTCTCCTATAAAGGTTCTGTTGTTTAAAGATCAATCGAGGGCTAATTTTATGACTTCTAATCGAGCCATCCTCTGCGTCGATGATGAGCCAAGTATTTTAGATAGCTTAAAGCGACAACTGAAAACTTGGTTAACATCGGGTTACTTAATTGAACAAGCTGAAAGTGGTATGGAAGCCCTAGAAATTGCCGAAGATTTTCTACTGGATAAAATTGATATTGCTTTAATTATCTCAGATCATATGATGCCGGAAATGTCTGGGGATGAACTATTGATTAAAATTCATGAGTTGTCTCCTAAAACTTTAAAAATCTTATTGACGGGTCAAGCCAGTGCTGATGTGGTCGGAAGAGTTGTTAATCATGCTAAATTATACCGTTATATTGCCAAACCCTGGGATGGGGAAGATTTAAAGTTAACCGTGATTGAGGCCTTACGCAGTTACGATCAAGATCAAAAATTAGCTCGACAAAATAAAAGATTACAACTTATTAATTCAGAACTGACAGAGCTGAATCAGGATCTGGAGAAAAAAGTCTATCAAAGAACTCAAGAATTAGAACTTGCCAAACAAACCGCAGAATTAGCCAATCGGGCTAAAAGCGAGTTTTTGGCGAACATGAGTCATGAACTACGATCGCCCCTAAATGTAATTTTAGGCTTTTGCCAATTAATGGAGCGTTCCCTTTCTTTGCCAGTAGAACATCAAGAAAATGTCCGCATTATGAATCGCAGTGGACAACATCTATTGACCTTGATTAATAATGTGTTGGATTTGTCTAAAATCGAATCTGGGAGAATGACTTTAGAGGAAAGTTGTTTTGATTTTATGAGGATGATTAATGATTTAGAAGATATGTTTAAGCTCAGAGCAGAACAGAAAAATATAGAATTACTTTTTTCGATTTCCCCCCAAGTGCCAGCCTATATTTGTGCAGATCAAGTAAAATTACGTCAAATTTTAATTAACTTACTCAATAATGGACTAAAATTCACCCAAAAAGGCCAAGTCATTCTCCGAGTTTTACCGATCGATAATCCGCCAGCACCATCAGCCAAAAAAGTAGTTTTGCAAGTGGAAGTAGAAGATACAGGGCCGGGAATCGATCCGGAAGACCAGCCCAAACTATTTGAAGCCTTTGTACAAAGTAAAACGGGAAAAATTTCTCAAGAGGGAACCGGTTTAGGCTTGACCATTGCCCAAAAGTTTGTACAATTAATGAATGGCACAATTACCCTTGAAAGCAAAGTCGGTTATGGCAGTAAATTTCAGTTTACTATTGAAGTGTCTAGGGTTGATTTAGAGCAAGTCATCCCTAGTAGTGGAAACTGTAGAGTAGTGGGTTTAGCTCCAGACCAGCCCGTATATCGAATTTTGATTGTGGACGATCAATGGGAAAATCGCCAACTTCTGTTACATTTTTTAGCCCCCATTGGTTTTGAAGTCCAAACAGCAGAAAATGGCTCCCAAGCAATCGCCATTTGGGAAACATGGAAACCTCACTTAATTTGGATGGACATCCGGATGCCTGTCATGAATGGAGAGGAAGTGACTGAGTATATTAGAGCCAATACACCCTCTACAGACCCGCCTCCTATTATTATTGCCTTAACCGCAAGCATCTTAGAACAGGAAATTGACCATATACTGAGGGTAGGCTGTAATGACTGTGTACTAAAACCCTTTACAGAAGATCAGATCTTTGAAAAAATTGCCCAATATTTAGGGGTACGTTATATTCATAGTTATCATTCAGAAAAACCGAGGCAAGCATCCATTACCGGTTCTGTATCCCCATTTATTCTTAAACCCCATAGTCTTAAGGTCATGCCCCACGAGTGGCGAAAGCAATTGTATGATGCTGCGGATGCCATTGATGACGATCGGCTTTTGCAATTGATTGACCAAATTCCTGAGCAATATTTTGCTCTGGCTAGAGCGCTCACTGATTTAGTAAAAACCTTTCGCTGCGATCAAATTTTAAATTTGATCGAAGAGACAGATCTTGATAGTGTTAATTTAGATTAGGAGATAGTTTTTAAAAGCTGTGGATACTTATAAAGGTAATATTTTAATTGTTGACGATCAACTGGAAAATCTCCAGGTATTATCTCAAACTTTATCCGAAGCGGGATACAAAGTTAAGGGAGCAGTGAAAGGGGAAATGGCCCTAAGAGCTTCGCGATCTGGAAACTTGGATTTAATTCTTTTAGACATTAAGCTGCCTGATATGGATGGCTATGAAATTTGTCAGCAGCTTAAAGAAGATGAACAAACTCAGAATATTCCCATCGTTTTTGTCAGTGCCTTAGATGAAGTCCTGGATAAAGTGAGAGCGTTTCAAGTCGGGGGAGTAGATTACATTACCAAACCATTTCAGGTAGAAGAGGTTTTAGCTCGCATTCAACATCAGTTGACGATTCGACGACTGCAAAATCAATTGCAAGAGCAAAATAAAACCCTACAACAGGAAATTCAAGAGCGTAAAAAAGCTGAAGAAGAAGCAGCAGCAGCATCTAAGGCAAAAAGCCAATTTTTAGCCAATATGAGTCATGAGCTGAGAACCCCTTTAAATTCTATTTTAGGGTTTACTCAAGTGATGCTTCGCGATTATCAAGTGGATGATGAACAGCGAGAATATTTAGAGATCATTAATCGAAGTGGGGAGCATTTATTAGATTTAATTGATGATATTTTAGATCTGTCTAAAATTGAAGCTGGAATTATTCATTTAAACGAGAAAGATTTAGACCTTTACTCTTTATTAGATGGATTAGAGGATTTATTTCAAGTTAGGGCAGAATCTAAAAAAATCATCCTAGAATTTAATGTTGATCCACAAGTTCCTCAGTACATTCAAGCGGATGAGCAAAAATTGCGGAGTTGCTTGATTAATTTAATTGGCAATTCCATTAAATTTACTGAAGTAGGTCGCGTGCAATTGAGCGTTAATTTAAAAACAGATCCAGATCGATCCGATCTTGAATTCCAGGTCAGTGATACAGGCCCAGGTATTTCTGAAGAAGAACAACAGGATTTATTTAAGGCTTTTGTACAAACCTCAACGGGGCTTAAATCAGCTCAAGGGAGTGGTTTAGGATTATCCATTACGGAGAAGTTTGTGCGTTTAATGGGGGGGGAGATTTCGGTTAGGAGTGAGGTGGGAATAGGAACTGTCTTTCTGTTTCACATGCCCCTGAAACTAGGCAGTCAATTTTCACCTTTATTAAAGGAACGGGACGATCTGCAAGTAGCCCGTTTAAGTCCGGATCAAAAAACTTATCGGATCTTAGTGGTTGATGATACCCCAGAAAATCGCAAGCTGTTGGTTAAGTTGCTCGACCCAGTGGGGTTTGAAGTGATGGAAGCTAGTCATGGTCAAGAAGCGATCGCTCTGTGGATTGATTGGCAACCTGACTTGATTCTGATGGATACTCGGATGCCGATTATTGATGGTTTAGAAGCAACTCGTATCATTCGAGAGCAAGAACGGCAGAAGGGTTTACAAGCAACCGTAATTATTGCCCTAACGGCCAGTGCTTTTGAAGAGAGACGAGCAGAGATTATCCAAGCTGGTTCTGATGATTTTATTTGTAAACCTTTTAAGAGTCGGGTGATTTTTAATAGTTTATCCCGTTATTTAGATGCTTCTTATATTTATGAAGCGATGCCCCAATCGAAAAGGAAGCTTAAAAAACATCGGAGACGCAGCGATCCTTTGTGGTCAGAAGAGTTGAATCAAGTTGTCCAAACCTGGATAGAAACCCTCTATTATGCAGCTAGGGAAGTGAATGAAGAACGGGTGGCTGAGTTGATCAAGGAGATTGCTCCTACTCATCAGGATTTATCTGAAGCCCTGACGGCGTTGTTTGAAAATTTTCGCTTAGATATTATTATGCAAATCACTCAGGATTATTTGGAGCGATCGCCATAACTTATTAACTCCCTAGGATTCCCCGTCTAGGAAGCGGTGATGAGAGAATAATAGAGGTGGAGGTTTGCCCAAATTGACTGAGTTGATTGATAATCTCCTCTAAGTGCCTCATCGAAGATACGGTCACTTCCATGAAGAATGAAACATTACCGGTAACATGGTGACAGGATCGCACTTCCGGTAAGGCTTGAATGACGGCTAAGATCTGCGGATATTGCTGGGGCGTTGTGGTTAGGGCAATAATGGCAGAAATAGGATAGGCCACTTTTTCCGGATTCACCTGGGCATGGTATCCGGTAATGATACCTGTTTCTTCCATGCGCTTTACCCGTTCCGCGATCGCCGGAGCAGACAACCCTACCTTTCTCCCCAACTCCGCAAATGAGATTCTCCCTTCCCCTTGCAAGATTTCTAGGATTTGCCATCCCGTCGAATCTAACAGTTTTTCTGAATCGAAAGTCATCTTTCTATTTTACCTTATATTCTGCAAAAAATCAAGTCATTTACCTTTTATTTCCCCTTCAAATCTCTCTGTGACTTAGGTATCCTAAACCAGAACAGTAGCAACCCCTTCCCCATTCCCCATGGAACTTGCAGTTATTCTCAAAGGATTAATCATCGGTTTTTCCATTGCCGCACCCGTTGGCCCTATTGGTATTTTATGTATCCGGCGCACTTTAACCCAAGGTAAAATGGCCGGATTAATCTCCGGTTTAGGTGCAGCCACTGCCGATGGTTTCTATGGCTGTATTGCAGCATTAGGATTAACCTTTATCTCCAATCTCTTAATCGAACATCAAATTGGACTACGCCTGATAGGTGGACTTTTTCTCTGTTATTTAGGAGTGCAAACTTTTCGCTCATCTCCCAGCGAAAAAGAAGCCAAAATTGACGGTAAAACCCTATGGCGTGCCTATGTTTCCACCCTATTTTTAACCCTAACCAATCCCCTGACCATTCTCTCCTTTGCCGCCATTTTTGCCGGACTTGGAGCCGGAAATAGCTATGGACAAGGATTAGCCTTTCTCCTCGTTTTAAGTGTCTTTTCTGGATCGGCACTCTGGTGGTGTGTGCTGGTTACCGGTATGGGCTTAATGAAACATAAAATAACCCCCAATCGTTTGCGCTGGATTAACCGCATTTCCGGCATTATTTTATCCGGATTTGGATTAGTTGCCCTCTGGAGCATCATTTTTAGACTAGGGGGATAACTTCGCCTTTTTCAGGCGGTTTTTCTCATACCATTGCGCCACTTCAGGCATCCAATTTTGGAAATGAGGAAATATATGTTCGCAGAGTTTTTGGCATTCAAGTTGAGCATCAAGCTTATATCTTAAGTCTAACAGATGCATCAGCGATCGCCCATTCAAAGAGACCACAAAATGTTGTCTAACATCAAAAGGGATAATTCCCCGTGCATGTTCTTCCGATATGCCATTCTCCACCATTTGCTGATACCGTTTTGCGGCTTGCAAACACCACTCTAAATCTGATTGTCGCTGTTCTTCGGTATAGGTATAATGCTTCCCTTGACGATTACTATATTCTCCCACTGGACGGAGATAAAACACCTCTTCAATGGGTTTTAAACCTTGAGCTGCTTGTATAATTCGCGATCCTGTATAGCGGTTGGAATTATGCACTACCATATCATTTGCAACAAAATTATGCCAGTTTCCTGAAACTTCTAAATCATAGGTCATTTGCTCTCCTAAATACTCAACTTTTACAATCTTTACCGGATGAGCTTTAAGTTGATTCCCTGGAGGACTGGGCTTACTCTGCCAAGATTTAGGCTCCACAATCGGTTGATAATTTTGAGCAAATTCTTCCTCTTGATTATGATGATGAATCTTTTCGTGACAAAACTTACAGAGTGTAATCAGATTATCGAACTCATAAGCCAAACTCTCATTCGCATAAACAGGGACTAAATGATGAGCATGTAATTGTCCTCCACGTTCTCCACAACACTGACAAATATAATCAAACTTTTGGTGAACTTGAGCAGCAATTTCTCTTGTCCATGCGCCAATTTTCTGACGTTCATTAGACGTACCTCCTTTCCAAAAATTAGATTCCGATCCTCGTCGGGTATATTTCCTTGCATTATCTCGACGTTTTTGTTGGCTCTCTGGTGATAGATTAAGATGATAGCCAGTTTTCCCCTTATTCCAGGGATTCTTTTGGCCTTTGGGACGCTTATTCAACGATAGTCCATACCAATAAATCCACTTTTTAATGGCTTCTATCGAACAATTACACAAATGTGCCATCTCATCAACATGAAGACCTTCCGCCAATTTTTCCTGTAACCATTCTCGGTCACGATAGAGAGGGTTAATTCCCAAATTTTCTTGCTCATCGGTGGAAAAAACAGCACTTACTCTCTCTTCAATCCAATCTTTTTCCCGATACAAGCCATTGTCATTAACTGGTATCCCATTACACATAACCGCAGCGTCTTTAGTCAGGTTAATTATACAACTATCCTCTCCAGTCACTAACCCCACTGCTTCACCCATGGTTTGCCAACCTTCTGAAGTCAATAGGCGATGATTGACCGTACAATCAAGAGTTTTCCCATTTTCCAAAGTCATGCGATAAACCGGTTGAATGCCTTGACAGATGACTTGTTCGATATGTCCGACTTCAAACAAACCGCTGTCCTCGTTTAAAACTCGTAACCGCATCTTTTGGAGTCTCTTTTTACAATCACGGCGATATTCTCCAGGGGGTTCACCCTTTCGACCCCTAATTTGTCTTGAACGAATTGCTTGTTCGCCATTGTGCCAGAGGTCATATAATTCTCCGATAGTTTTTCTAAGCTTTTTGCTGCTTTCACCATTACAATTGACAAAGGTAACTTCAGTATTGGCAGCGAGACACTGTACATCGAACGAGATTCCGACCCGATGAGTCCGTACCTGTTGCATGACACTGTGAGGAAAATAACCGCAATTCAAGACAATTTGAGGATGTTCTAAGGGGCCATAATGTCCCCGACCCCCAGATAATAAATGTTTAACAATCAATTCTCCCGCTTTAGATTCATTCGGCCATTCTTCTCGTTCATCATAAACCAGATTTTCACTATAATCTTGATGCATCGCCGCATAAATCACCTGTTGAGGATTGGGGATTTTAGAAATAACTTCAACTCTAAATTTATCCATGAGATCGGCGACCTTCGCAATGACTTATCCTAATAATAATCTACTGGCGTAACAGTGCAAATATTCACTCCCCCCATTCCCCCATTCCCCCATTCCCCCATTCCCCTCATCCCCGTTTCCAGGATAGCCACCACTTGAGAAAGGTTTGAGACCAAGAGGATTGGTGAAACTGCTGAAGTTGCCAGCGATCGCCCACTCTCGCCAGCAGTTGTGATACACTGCCGAAAACTCCCGGACTCTCCTGCAATCCTTGCAGCTTGATCCGATGGTGAAGGGCTAGACTCAGGGATTGAATGACTTCTTCTGCTCTAGTTCCCAACACCGTCGCCCCCAAAATCGTACCATCCGGTTGCACAATCACTTTAATAAATCCAGTAATTTCCCCAGATAAAACTGCCGCCGGATTAGTTTTTAAATCCTCTTGAATGACCTGGACATCCCCATATCGCCGTCTTGCCCCAGCTTCCGTTAACCCCACTCTGGCTAAGGTTGGCTTGCTATAAATGCTATAAGGTAACTGCTGATAATCCAGGGTAAAGAAAGGAAAAAACAACGCATTTTTAGTTGCAATTTTCGCCTCATATAAGCTCAGATGAGGTAAGGGATATCCCCCTAAAATATCTCCACAAGCATAGATTTTTGGGTTCGTAGTTTGTAGCTTATTATTAACCCTTAAATACTGATTTGTCCAGTCTACTCCTAGTAACTCCAAGGTGGGCGCGGGAAACGGCAGAGCAGGAGGAGTCACGAGTAAAACCCGATCAAAAGCGATCGCCCGATTACCAACTTGTAACCAGGTTTTGCCCTCAATTATTCGCCCTTGAGCCACCTGAGTTTCCGCTAAAATCTCCACTCCCAGCGCCTCCAGTTGGGATTGAATCAGATTAGCCGCTTCCGGTTCTTCCTGGGGCAAAATTCCCGCATCTTCCGTAATCAGGGTTACCTTAGACCCCAACTCTTGGAACAGATGCGCCAACTCAATACCACGAGGATTGGAGCCAATAATCGCCAAAGAAGAGGGTACAGACTGCAAACTCGCTAAACTCTTGGGAGTCAGATAACCCGTACTCGCCAACCCCTCAATCTCAATCCTAGGCTGAGTTGGAGGAGCCAACAAATAGGTAGAAGAGAGCAAACGACGGTTACTTAACGCCACTGCAATCTGTCCCTGTTTTTCCTCAAACTCCGCCCCCTCCTGAATCAAATCAATCCCCAACTGTTCCAGAGCAGTAGGAGAATCAATCAGTGCCAACGTCTCCACCCCAACTTGCACCCATTGGCGCAACCGTTCATAGGACAGAGCCTCACCATCCCTCATCGGATACCGTCCATTTTGCCCCGATCGCAACGGTAGGGGTAAGGTTAAGCAATCCTGGAAACTGTAGCCGTGGGAAGTCTCTGGCGGCAAAATCAGAGCAACTCTAGCCCGGTATTGTGCCGCCCTTACTGCCGCATAGGTTCCCGCAGGAGACCCCCCCCAAATAATCAGATCGTAGTCAACAGACACAATAAGCGGCGATCGGATAAAGGAACTTTCCCAAACTTCTACACTTCAAACCCAGTCATCCCTAATCCCAACTCCCTTGGACAAATCCGTAGTAAAAAGAACTTGCACAGGGTTGATTACGGATTCAGCACAAGTAGACAGAATAGGAAACTTACAGATAACATCGTTAGAACCTATTGTATTCTAGCGGTACACTAAAACAAGCTCCTGATTATAACAGGCACTCTCTGACTCTCAGTCTGTGCCTCTCCCTTGCTTCAACTTCGTCCTAACCTATGACTCGTGTGAACCAACCCAACTCTGACCAGAATACCAACCCGACTCCCGAAAATCCTTGGATTGAGGGACTCAAAACCATTGGACTGGCCGCCATTCTGGCCATTGGGATTCGTCATTTTGTCGCCGAAGCCCGTTATATTCCCTCCGGGTCAATGTTACCCACATTGCAATATCAACCCACCAACGATCGCCTCATTATCGATAAACTGGGTTATCGGTTTAGCGATCCCAAACGGGGGGATATCATTGTCTTTTCCCCCACAGACAAGATGAAGGAAAAAGACCCCAATTTCAAAGATGCTTTAATTAAGCGAGTTATTGGTTTACCGGGGGATAAAATTGAAATTCTCAACGGGCAAATTTATATCAACGATCGCCCCTTAGAAGAACATTATGTGGCCTCTGATATTAACCCCTCCGCCCAGATTACCGAGACCTCCGATCACCAATTTACCACCGTAGAAGTTTGTCCCCCCGATCAACAATTTCTCGATCAACCCCAAATCGTGCCTCAAAACTCCTATGTGGTATTAGGCGATAATCGCAACAGCAGTTATGATAGTCGCTGCTGGGGGCCCGTACCGCGCAAAAACATCATTGGTCGCGCCGTGCTTCGCTTTTGGCCCTTGGGACGGTTTGGAACCCTAGATGGAGTCCCCATCGATGCAGAAGAAGAAAGTTAATTAGTCCGTTCGTTTGGGTAAGAAAAGCCAAATGAGGACAAAAATAACTAAAGCGGCGATCGCCCCCAACAGGATACTCAAACCCACCGATTTTACAAAGGGATGCACAAGGGCAGCCTGGGCATCCCAAGGCATCAGAATAGGTTGTTCTTTGATCAGGGCATAGCTGCTGGCAATTACACTAGCAGCCGCCATGCCCCCACCAACCACCCCAATAGTAATATTTAAGTTGCGGCTATCAATAGACTCTTGTTTATTGCTGTCTTTAATCTCTCCTTCTAGCATCACCAACTTATTTTGCAAGTCCTTGCTTTCCCGGACTTGAGCCGCCATATCTTCGTGTAATTTCCGGCTAATTTCCACTTGTTCCACTAACCGTTCTTCCAGAGCGCGATTCGCTTCAATTTGCTCAATCTCTAACATCCCGCGAATCGTGGCAATCATTTCTTGAAACAGGTTTTGACCCGCGAGTAAATAATTTAAGTCAGTTTCGATTTGTTGCAGATAAGTATGTTTCGCTAAGTCCAGAAAAGAGTCCCAAAACGGTAAACAATCATCCGTCAACTTAGCCTGGTTAATCTCTGCTAATGCCATCTGAAAATTCTTGATATTGGTGTCTGTCGTGTTGTAGCACTCCCGCAAAAGGCGCAGGGTTTGGCTATACTCAAATCCCAGCTTACGGATCTCTTTAAGCAAAGTCTTCAAACCTTTTAAGCGTTCATTATCATCCGTTTCTTGCTCGATTTCACCAAATTTAGGGATTTTTTTCTCTAGCTGACTCCCTAAGATTTGCGCTTCTCGGTAATAGTCTTTCGACTGTTGAGTTGTGAACAGAATTTTATGGCGATAGCACAGCAGATTTTTTAGGGATTGGTTGCAGCTATCATCAAAGTCAGATAAGCTCTTTTCTTTGAATTTTAGCCAGACTAAAATATAGGTATTTTCAGCTTCGTAGAGGAACAGGGGACTACCGAACAATTGCCCCTGTTGCAGTTGAATATCCTTCACTTTAATCTCAGGAAAAATCTCAGGAAATAAGCCAGAAATGCTCTCCTGAGCTAGATCTTCATAGGCGTTGAAAGGAATCCATTGGCTCGGTTCCGCATAGAGGAAAAAACTTTGACCTAAAGATGGTTTTAGGGTAGAATAGGAAAAGACATTATTGGGATTAAACCCCTGAAGTCGATCGCAAGTAATCGCCACTTCCCCATAAGATTTAGGGGGCAACAATGTCAGTTCGGCTGAATAGACATCCTGGAACTTTTCCGCTCGAAATGTGCCTTTTACTGGCAGATTTTCCGTGATGTAAATGTGGCTCAATTTGAGGGAGCGCTGGCCTTTAATTAAGTCTTGCCAGATTTCATTGGGTTCAACCGGATGCAGATTATCGCGAAAAGTTCTCAGCTCTTCACTATTCAAGGCATCAGCTACGGTTGTGGCAAAGGTTTGCCAGAGTACCTCGGCATCTTTTGCGGGCGCTTGATACCCTTGGTCAAAATCTGACCAAAAGTGGAAAGCATACAGGGTGAAAATAGGATTTTTGATATCGGACATTTTTAATTGATGATGATTTGCTGTAGGGGCGGGTTTTACCAAAATCTAGAATACCCACAAATATCTTATCTAAACCCGCCCCATTCCCCCATTTCCAAACCTGATTCTTGCAACGTCTGAGTTAACAGGGAAGTAAGCCCAAGAAACTCCGCCCATTGTTTAAGATACACCCAATCAAGAGATGAACGTTGCAATTTCAAAACCCCTAACACATCTCGCCATTGCTTCTGAGACTGCATTCCGGTAAGTTTGTACCAATGCAATTTTTGTAGCACAATATCTTCCGGTGAGTACAGATAAAGTTCAATTTTGGGGTCATCAGCCACCTGATACGGCTGACGGCGACTAAATTTAGAGTAGGAAAATTCATCCTTGGGGAGAACAAAGAAATCGACTTTTTCGGCGGATAATAAATGAATTGCGTTAAAGGAAGATTGGCAATGAATCGCTTCTATAACTGTTCCTTCATTAAGGTAGAATTCTGCCGACATTGCCGCAACTAAGGCAGGAACTTTAACGGTTTCAAGATCGATAACCAGGTCTAAATCTTGAGTGGAGCGCTCTTCTCCCCATAGGGAACTTGCTACCGAGCCACCCACCATATAGGGAATCTCTAAATCATTGAGAAGATGGGATATTTTTTGCGCTAAGGAAATGGGATCTAATATCATTGCTTTATCTTTAACTGTATCAGTCAGTTTAGGCAAGTCAAAGCTGAGGAGCTTTTGGTTTACATAGGTTTGGATAAGTTTGGGTTGAGAAGAATTAGGAAATGTTCTCTTCAGGGAAAAGAGAGCCATTTTCCTGACTGATTGATTAAAGGTTTTGACTCGTTGCGTTTTTTCGACGGAGGAAAATTGACGCAGTTTTTCAAAGAGCAGAATATCAGCATCAATGCTGGTGTCTTCTGCTTGGGGTTTGTAGCCAGGGAGAGGTTTAGGAATGGGTATGGATGGCATTAGCATTTAATCTTCTGGTGAGGGATGAGAAACCGGGTTGCCCTCTCCCTTTCATGTCCCCTCTCCCTAAATCCCTCTCCCACGGGAGAGGGACTTTTTTCTCCCCTTCTCCCGTGGGAGAAGGGGCTGGGGGATGAGGGCACAAGTTTCTGGGTTGCTGCGTGGGTTCAGCTACTGTTGTTTCTCGTTGGTTTGGCCTAATCGGTTGAGGTTTTCGATATATTTTTCGTAAGCTTTTTTAACGATTTCTTCTGGTGTTTCTTCCTCTTCATTGGCATCGTTGGGCCCCATTTGGCTGAGGTCGTTTTCGATGTTTTCTTCTACATTTTTATGGGTTTCGCACCAAGCCTTAATTTTGTTGGCCATGGTTTCTAGGCTGTCCGTGGGTTGGAGATCTAAGCCTTGAATTTGGTCTAAAAAGGGGAGTTCGTAGAAGTCGAATAGGTTGGTGAAGGCTTTGACAATAGCTTCGTTGGTGGCATTTTCGGGGATAGACATAGTGCGTAAGGCCTCTTCTATGTTTTGGGTGGTGAGGGTGAGGGGTTGGGTTTCGCCGATGAGGGTAAACCCAGACCAGGATTCGGGTTTGGGAAACCGGGTTTTGGTTTTGAGCATAGCATGACGGAGGGCGGAGGCGCGGTTTTTGCCGTTCGCCAGGTTTTGGTAAAATTCCGTCATCAGGACTTTGGCGGCTGGTGCGCCAATGTTCCAGAGGGAGACAACGAGACTGGGAACTCCCGCGAGAATGAAACAGCGAGATAGGCCGATAATGCCATCGCCAGTAATTTTACCTTTGCCGGTGCTACAGGCGCTGAGGACAACAATCTCGGCGTTGAGTTGTTGGTCGAGAATTTCCGCCGCATTGAGAGCGCCATCGCTGTCAGCATCGGGAGCAAGGACAATAGTTCCGGGAATAGTTCCGGGAATGTCGCCCAGGTTGGTGTTTTCCGGTTGGTAGTCGTCCAGGAGTCCGTGGGCGAAAATATGGACGATGCGGGTTTGCAGCATTTCGGTGATGACGGCGACTTTGGTGGCACTGTCCCCCATGATGGGCAGGGTGTCGAGAATCGTGGCAATGGTTTGGGCGGCTTCCTGCATATACTCGTAGGAGCGCAGGTTGTAGGGGTTGTCTTGGAATTTGGGGTGCAGGGTGGGTTCAGCCACCACCAGGGCCTTTTTCTGGGTTTGGCGCAGGCGCTGCTGTTGGGCGCGGGTGGTCTCTAGGACTTGGATGGAGGGAGCGGTGAGGGGGGTATGGTCTTCGATCAGATAGCGCCCTTCTGGGTTCTGTAAGGCAGCGAAGGGAACCAAATAGAGGGCATAGTGGGGAATGAAGATCACTCGCGCTTCGGGATCGGGGGGCAGGAGGTCGGCAATGGGGGCGATGAGGATCTCGTAGAGGTATTTCAAGTAACCGTTGCGGGGTTTTTCTTCGGGGTTGAGTTTCAGGTTTTTGCCGTCCTTGTCTTTTTCAGCGATGCCGATGGAGACTCGCGCCCGCAGAATCAGGGTTTCGAGGTTGTCGAGTTCGTCTTCAGTGATGGGGGAGCGCCGGAATTCGATGTTGCCCGTGGGTTGGATCACCCAGATGTAGAGTTCTTGAGAGACAATGGAGTATTCTACCAGGGTGGCGTTTTGGGTTTGGGCAACTTGGCGAATTTGAGGGGCGCTGATGTAAGGGTTACTCTCTTCGGGGAAGCGCTGTCTGAGCAAGTCGATAAAGGCACGAGTGCGCCCCCGCTCGGAGATTTCTAAGGCTTCGATGGGTTTGTCTTGGGCTACGAGGACTTCTTCCAGCATTCGGTAGGAGGAGCGCTGGGTTTCAAAGATGGAGATTTGATGGCTGTCTTGTAACCCGACTCGGATGGCTTCCCAAACGGTAAGCGATTCTCGCAGCACGGCTTCTGCTTCTGGGAATTGCTCGGTTTTTTGCAGAGCTACACCGAGATTATTGAGGGAAATTGCCTCTCCCTGGCGATCGCCGATTTCCCTAGCTATAGTTAAAGACTGCTCGTGGAAGGCGATCGCTCTTTGGTATTGCCCTAATGAATCGTAGGCATTGCCCAGACTTCCCAGGGAAGCTGCCTCTCCCTGGCGATTTCCGATTTCCCTTTTTATAGTTAAAGACTGCTCATGGAAGGCGATCGCTCTTTGGTATTGCCCTAATGAATAGTAGGCAATGCCCAGATTTCCCAGGGAAGCTGCCTCTCCCTGGCGATCGCCGATTTCCCTAGCTAGGGTTAAATACTGCTCGTGGAAGTCGATCGCTCTTTGGTATTGCCCTAATGAATGGTAGGCACTGCCCAGATTTCCCAGGGAAGCTGCCTCTCCCTGGCGATCGCCGATTTCCCTGGCTATGGTTAAAGTCTGTTCGAGGAAGGCGATCGCTTTTTGGTATTGCCCTAATGAATCGTAGGCAATGCCCAGATTTCCCAGGGAAATTGCCTCTCCCTGGCGATTTCCCATTTCCCTTTCTATGGTTAAAGACTGCTCGTGGAAGTCGATCGCTCTTTCGTATTGCCCTAATGAATAGTAGGCACTGCCCAGATTTCCCAGGGAAGCTGCCTCTCCCTGGCGATCGCCGATTTCCCTGGCTATGGTTAAAGTCTGTTCGAGGAAGGCGATCGCTCTTTGGTATTGCCCTAATGAACGGTAGGCAATGCCCAGATTTCCCAGGGAAGCTGCCTCTCCCTGGCGATTTCCGATTTCCCTAGCTAGGGTTAAAGACTGCTCGTAGAAGTCGATCGCTCTTTGGTATTGCCCTAATGAATGGTAGGCATTGCCCAGATTTCCCAGGGAATTTGCCTCTCCCCGGCGATCGCCGATTTCCCGATAGAGAGCGAGTGCCTGTTCCCAGGAGGCAATAGCTTCGCGAAACTGGCTTTTTTTGTACTGCTCTATGCCTTGGTTGAGTAGTTCGTCTGCATCCATAGGTCAATTAACAATTAACAATTAATAATGAACAATTAACAATGGGGTTTGATGGGTTGGGGGCGGGTTTTGGGAATTGATGGCTTGGTGTTCTAGATTTGGGTATAACCCGCCCCTACAGTTTAATTAACAATTAACAATTAATATGAAATAATAGATAAAAATATTCGTATCGAGTAAATATCTAGTCATCCCACTCTTGCCTGAGTTGCTTTTGGAAGACTAGAGGATCGATCCGTTGCGGGAGAAACCCAAACCCATCTGACGATAAATCATGCTTCTCACCCTTCGAGTCAGTTAAGGCTTGAGCCAAAACAGCAGCAGCCCCAGAGGAGTTACGCAACTTTTGAAGTGATGATTCACTCTCAGCCGTTGAAGATGCTCCATTCTTTTCGTTATGAGAGCCGGTGGTTTCGGCTTGAATGGAATTGAGGAGTGCTTGGACTAGATGCCAGCGATCGCCTATCGGTAATGCTAGGATGCGATCGCGTAGTTCCGGTAATGTCATTTCTTGCGTGCCACATCAACTATTTTTAGGATAGCGCGATCGGGTGAATTGAAACTTCAAAACGATAAGAGGGGTACGCGATACGACTTACAGCAGTTTTCGCTGCTATGGGGTACATTTTGATCCCCCTAAATCCCCCTTAAAAAGGGGGACTTTCTGATTCCCCCCCTTTTTAAGGGGGGTTGGGGGGATCTTTTTCGGCTGTACCTCATTACCGCGTAAAGTGCTGTAAGGAGTAATGGGTAATATCAAATTCTTTTTCTAATCGGTTGGGTTGAAGGAAGTCCAACCCAACCTCAAGGGATCTTACTCTAGAAGTTGTTGAATAAACTCCAATTGGGTCGTGTCGCGAATGATTAAGAAAATGCCTAAACCTAATAACAACATAATCCCGGTTTGCATCACATTTTCTTGGACTTTGGTGGGGAGGGGTTTACCGCGCAATCCTTCCACTAACAAAAAGGCTAATTGACCGCCATCGAGGGCTGGGAGGGGCAAGATATTTAAGACGGCTAAATTGACACTAATAATGGCGGCAAAAAAGGCTAAACTGCCGGAATCCGATCGCGCTAATTTTGCCCCTTCCTCTACAATTTTCACCGGCCCGCCCACCTGGCCGGCCATGGAGCTAAAATTGGTGATCAGTTGACCGAAACCTTGAACGGTTCGCACGACAATATCCTGGAACTGTTCAGCCGCTAAACCCAAGACTTCAAAGAGGCTTTGCGGCGATCGATAGGTGGGCGTACCATTGGGAAATAACTGTACACCAATGCGTCCTTTGCCATCGGGGCCCGCTTGGGGGGTCACTTGCAAGGGAATAACTCGCTCATCCCGCTTCACGGTTAATGCTAAGGGTTGATTAGGAGTCGATTGGATGGTTTCTTGGACGATACCAATGGCTGTTTCAGATGCGCCCAATTCCTGGCCATTGATGCTGAGAATAATGTCTCCAGCACGAATACCGGCTTGGGCGGCTGGGGTATCGGTGGAGAGAACTTGAGGCACTAAAACCCCTGGTTGATAATTGATGCCATTAGGAACCCCTTGAAAGCCAAACTGAAGTGCCAAAACCAGATAAGCAAAAATCAAATTGGCAATGACTCCGGCGCTAATGACGATCGCCCGGTCTAAGATGGGGCGATTATTGAGTAAGTTGGGGTCATCGGGGGGAATGGTGCTATCGGGGTCTTCATCGGGGAATCCCACAAATCCCCCTAGGGGGATGGCTCGAATCGCATATTCGGTTTCTGACCCCTGATATTTCCACAAAATGGGGCCAAAGCCTAGAGAAAACCGGTTGGCATGAATTCCCTGGAGGCGGGCGGCTAAAAAGTGGCCCAATTCATGCACAATAATTAAGACGACGAGAACTGCGATCGCTGCCAAATAACCCATAGGAGTTACTAAAAATTACCACTAAACAACACTATCTTCTTATTGTAGGCGCTAAATCCCTACAAAACCTCCCGACCTAAATAGGGTTGGAGCGCTTCCGGAATGGTAACCGTACCGTTGGGTTGCTGGTAATTCTCTAGGATAGCGGCCATCGTACGCCCGATCGCCAATCCCGATCCGTTTAAAGTATGTAAATATTGGGTTCCCTTTTTCTTGGCTTCCCGGAAGCGAATGTTACCGCGCCGCGCCTGAAAATCGCTACAGTTGGAACAACTGGAAATTTCCCGATATTTGCCAGAGGAGGGTAACCAGACCTCTAAATCGTAGGTTTTGACGGCGGAAAAGCCTAAATCTCCGGTACATAAGGCGATTACTCGATAGGGGAGTTTCAGCGCTTGCAGTATCGATTCCGCTTGCTGTACTAGGGTTTCTAACTCCTCTGCGGAGGTTTCTGGACGGACAAATTTAAACATCTCCACCTTATTAAACTGGTGCAGACGAATTAATCCCCTTGTATCCCGTCCATAGCTTCCTGCTTCTCGACGGAAACAGGGGGTAAAGGCGCAATGATAGAGGGGTAATTCATCGCTATTGAGGATTTCATCCCGATAAAGGCTGGTAATGGGGACTTCTGCGGTGGGAGTGAGCCAAAGATCGTCTTTTTCACATTTAAAGCTCTCTTCGGCGAATTTGGGCAATTGTCCCGAAGCGGTGAGGGAGTCGCTATTAATCAAGAATGGGGGCATAATTTCCGTATAGCCTGCCTGAATATGGCGATCGAGCATAAAGGAAATGAGCGCTCGCTCCAATGCTGCACCCGCTCCCATTAAGGTGACAAAGCGACTTTGGGCAATACGCACAGAACGCTCAAAGTTCAAGATTCCCAGTTGTTCCCCTATTTCCCAATGGGGGAGAATATCTCGATTCTGGGGTAAATATTCATCGCCCCAGCGCCGCACCTCTACATTTTCTTCCTCGCTCTTGCCCACTGGGGTAGAATCATCGGGAAGGTTGGGTAAGGGGAGCAATAACGCGGCTAATTGGGCTTTTAGCTCTTTTTCTTGGGGTTCCAGTTGTGCTAGTTCAGCCTTAACTTGGTTCCCTTCTTCCTTGAGCGCTTCGATTTCCGGAGATTGGGGAGCAATCCCTGATTGAATCTTTTGCCCCACCTGTTTGCCAATCTCGTTACTTTTGGCTTGCAGTTGGCTGCGTTGAGTTTCCAGATCCCGTTGTTGGCGATCGAGGTTTAAAATGGTCTCAAGGTCATAATCTGGCCCTCGACTGTTGAGTTTGGCTTGAACCTGTTGGGGATTGTCTCGGATTTGTTTAATGTCCAGCACCGGTTTTTCCTGTAAATGAAAGCTGACCCTACACTGATCAGAATATCATCCTGCTAGTCCGGTATACCCGTATGTTAGATCTCAATGAACGTTTGGCGATCGTCCGCAAAGTCCCAATTTTCCAGGAAATTGAGCATGAGGAAATTTTGGAACATCTCAATGCTGCTTTACTGGAGTTATGGTATCCTGCTGGTCATTTGATTCTGGATGAAGGCAGAAAGGGGGGATTACTGTATATTCTTTTGTCAGGGAAAGTTGAGGTGATCAAGGATCATGCGGTGTTAGCCCAACTGGGTAAGGGGGATTTTTTCGGCGAGATGTCGATTTTCAATGCGGCTCCCCTCTCCGCTTCGGTTCGAGCGGTGGAGGAGTGCGAGGTGCTTTTGTTAACTCAGCAACAGTTGTATGAGGCGATCGAGGTTTCCCCAGGGGTGGCGATCTATATTATCCGTATTTTGTGTAAGCGGGTGAATCAGATGAATCAAGCTTTATCGGAGTTTCAAGGGCAGCGATCGGGGTAATGAAAGAGAAAGAACTTTTACTCGAATAACAGCGCCAAGCGCTGTATAAGCCTATTCTTTCTTCTCTGGAGTCCAAACCGGTTGGTCTCCTTGTCCCCAAAAGCCATCAAACTTAGTCACGGAAACATCACCTAAGACCTGAGTCTGACAGGCCAAACGCAAGGGACGATCGCCGGAATGGGGAGGAAGCGATCGCCGGGTGCGATCGCGCCAATTCGCAGGCGATACCTCACCCTCCACCTGCACCGCACAAGTACCACAAGTCCCAATTCCTCGGCAATTAATCAACTTTGACTGGCCGTTATACACCTCAACCCCATGGGCCAAAAGCACCTGGCGTAAATTAGCTCCACTTTCACAAGTAATTTCCTGACCGGCCGCTTTAATCTTCACCATAATTTACATTTTCTCCCTAAACTCTGTCTCGACAATTTTCTACAATGAAGGACGAAATCCATAACCTGATGCAAGCGGGTTCAAAAGCATGACCACCCTATCCACCCCTCAACCCATCTGGATCTACGACACCACACTTCGAGATGGCGCTCAACGAGAAGGACTTTCCCTCTCCTTAGACGATAAACTACGCATCGCCCGCCGTCTAGACCAACTCGGTGTTCCCTTTATTGAAGGGGGTTGGCCAGGTGCAAACCCCAAAGATGTGCAATTTTTCTGGCATCTCAAAGAACAACCCCTCACCCAAGCAGCCCTAGTCGCCTTTTGTTCCACCCGTCGCCCCCATACCCCAGCAGCAGAAGACCCCATGCTACAAGCCATTCTCAGCGCGGGTACAGAATGGATCTGTTTTTTTGGCAAATCCTGGGATCTCCATGTCACCGAAGGATTACATACGACTTTAGAAGAAAACTTGGCCATGATTACAGATACGGCTAAGTATTTCCTCGCTCAAGGTCGCCGCCTTATGTACGATGCCGAACATTGGTTTGATGGCTATAAAAAAAATCCCCACTATGCCCTCTCTACCCTAGATGCTGCCGTACAAGCAGGGGCAGAATGGGTGATTTTATGCGATACCAATGGGGGCAACCTACCCCATGAAATCACCGCCATTGTGCGAGAGGTACAAGCCCATTTTCAGCAGCAAAACTATACCGTTAAACTGGGAATTCATCCCCATAATGACTCGGATACAGCCGTTGCTAATGCGATCGCCGCCGTCCAAGAAGGAGCGCAAATGGTGCAAGGAACCATCAATGGCTATGGCGAACGCTGCGGCAATGCTAACCTCTGTTCCGTCATTCCCAATTTGCAACTCAAACTCGGTTATTCCTGTTTACCCGAAGAGCAATTAGCCAAGCTCACCGAAACTAGCCGGTTTGTCAGTGAAGTAGTCAATTTAGCCCCCAATCATCATGCGCCCTTTGTTGGCCGTTCTGCCTTTGCCCATAAAGGAGGAATTCATGTCTCGGCTGTCGCCCGAAATCCTCTGACTTACGAACATTTACAACCCGAAAAAATCGGCAATCAACGGCGAATTGTAGTCTCCGATCAAGCGGGATTAAGCAACATTTTAGCTAAAGCCAGATCCTTTGGCATTGAGTTGGATAAACAAAACCCTGCCTGTCGGCAAATTTTAGAACGGCTCAAAGATCTGGAAAGTCAAGGCTATCAATTTGAAGGAGCAGAAGCCAGCTTTGAACTCTTAATGCGATCGGCTTTAGGACAAGCTAAATCTTGGTTTGAAATTAGAGGCTTCAATGTCCATTGTGACATGGGATCGCCCACAGTCGATCCGACTATGACCAGTAATGCTTTAGCCACCATAAAAGTGAGGGTCAATGAACGCAATTTCCTCGAAGTTGCCGAAGGAAATGGCCCCGTTGCTGCCCTAGATGCAGCCTTGAGAAAAGCCTTAGTGAAATTTTACCCAGAAATTGGCAGTTTCTATTTAACGGACTATAAAGTACGCATTCTCGATGGCACAGCCGGAACTTCTGCAAAAACCAGGGTATTGATTGAATCGAGTGATGGCTTAAATCGATGGACAACTGTGGGGGTATCTACTAACATTTTGGATGCCTCTTATCAAGCTGTGGTGGAAGGTCTGGAATATGGCTTACTTTTGGTTCATCAACATCAGGAAAAAGACAATCCTCAATCTATTGATATCATATCAAGTCCGGTTAAATCCCCGAATTGAACATCTAGGGAGCGAGACGCTCCCACTCCAGCCATATCAAAGGATTAGAGGAGTGCGGGTATCTTGCTGGCTTCGGTTTTCCCCTGCACCGAATGGGATCTGACCAATTATTCTAAAACTAAATTGGTTAGCATGGTGTTCATTTTATTCATGGATTCAATATACTCATTATGGGCAATAGATTCGGCCATAATTCCTGCACCCGCATTCAGATAAATCCATTCTCCATACTGATAAGCTGACCGAATAGGAATAGCTAAATCTGCTTCTTCTTGAGAATTAATCCAACCGATCGCCCCCGCATAAATGCCCCTGGGTTCGTTTTCTAGGCGATCGATCCAGGCGATCGCCACCTCCTTATCAATTCCCGAAACCGTCACCCCTGGAAACAAAACCTTCAGCGCATCCCAGAGCGATCGATCCTGGGCTAATTCACCTTGCACCCTAGAGGATAAATGCTGCACCCATCGGTACTGCTTCACTTGCATAAAATCCACCACTTGCACCGTTCCCGGTGTGCAAACCTGCTGCATTTCATCCTGCACTAACCAAATCGATAGAGCATGTTCTTTAACTTCCTTCGCATCCGCAAATAACTGGCGTTTAAGCTGTTCATCAGCTTCTAGGGTTTCTCCCCTCGGACGAGTCCCCGCCACAGGATTAGTGATTAACCTTCGTCCTTTTAAGGGATGATGGGATAATTGCATCAAAATTTCTGGACTAAATCCCACTGTCCGCACTCCAGGCAGTTGCAACCCATAGGAACGAATGGCCTGATTCTGTTGATTGCCGAGAATATAGGTTCCTAAAATATCTAAATTGCCCTTAAGTTTCACGGAGCGAGATAAAATGGCTTTGTGTAATTCCCCCTGATGAATTGCCTTTTGCAAGGTTTCTACCTGGGTTTGGTAATGATTTTGATCGGTAAATACCCATTCAGGGGTTGGACAAGATTGAGTTCTTAAATCCTGTGACTTCTGTAACACCTTACAAACGGCTTCAGGAGACTCTAAGGTACGCACGAGAATCTCATCCGGGCGAATCCTCACTTCTGTTGCAGGCACAAAAAAATACAGCAGGGGGCCGGCGATCGCCTTTTGATAGGGATAATAATAGCGGACTAAATCAAAACTCACATAACCATAAGCCGTCCAGTCATCAAGGGGAATCGAGGCTAACATCTGTTCCACCTGCTTTAAGGGGTCATCCACAGGAAAATACCGATCCTTAACCAGCCCTTGAAGCGTCACCTGTTGGAGATCCACCGAAACACAGATCGCCCGATTACCCGCAAACCGTAACTCCTCCTCACTCTGATACACACCGTATTCAGAAAAGAGCCTAGACTCAATTAACGTCTGTAATACACCTAATGGTTCCCTCTGACCAGGGAGTAACACTTCATTGTAAGTCCAGGTTCTGCCCATGTTTGGTAAAAGACAGTGAGGGTTGAGAGGGAACATTGCCGCTATAGGCCCTTTCGATTGTCCCATCTATCGCCAACTCTGGTCAATTTAATTCAGAATGCTCTGGTCATCAACGATTAATCGAACCATCCGGTAAAGTTGCCCCCCGCAAGGTTGCCCCCATCAAATTAGCACTACTTAACTCCGCATTAAACAAATTCGCCTCCGCTAAATTCGCCCCACTCAGATCCGCTCGTCCCAAATAAGCCTCAATCAATTCTGCCTTCTTCAGCGTGGCATTACGGAACGTTACCCGACTCAAATCCGCCCGATTCAAACGCGCCATCGTCAAATCCGACTCATTCAGATTGACTCGATTCATCTTTGCACCCGCTAACAGAGCGCCCCGTAAATTCACCCGCGTTAAATCCGCATCAATCAAATTCACCCGTTCCATCTTGGCATCGCTCAAATTGGCATAGCGTAAATTCGCCTGACTGAGCATCGCTTCCGTTAAAAAAGCCCCCTGCAAATTCGCTCCTTGCAAATTCGCTCCCGTTAAATCCGCCTCTCGCAACGTCGCCTCACTTAAATTCGCTTCCCTCAGATCTACCTTAGACAGATCAGCTCCTGACAAATTCACACCCCGTAAATCTGCCCGATGTAGGGTTGTGCCCCGTAAAAAAGACATATAAGCCCGGCGTTCTTCCCGTAAATTTGCCCCCCTTAAACAAGCCCCCGTTAAATTGGCTCCACTCAAATCTGCCCCACGCAAATCCACTTCCATTAAATTCGCATCCACCAAATTAGCCAGAGTTAAATCCGTCATCCGCAGATCCGCTTTATACAGAGTAGCCCCATGTAAATCGGCATCATGCAATTTAGCTGAAGTCATATGGGCTTGGGTTAAATTCGCGCCCCCCAATTGAGTCCCCATTAAATTCGCCCGATTTAGGTTGGCTCGGTTGAGATAAGCAAACCTCAAATTCGCTCCTTGTAAATCTGCTTGGTACAAGTAAATCCCAATTAAATCGGCTCCTCTCAAATTGGCGCGATTGAGCTTTGCACCGGCAAATTTTTGCTCTCCAGCTTCATAGCGCTTAATTAATTCTTCTGCATTCATACTCCCTCTTGATTCCCGTAATAAGTACAAATTCCATCAACTTCAATCTATCTTGTTCTTAGGAAGGTGATATCCGACGAGTGGATTCTTGCTCCCCTGAGCTAGAGGAAGAGTCAGGGGCATTTTCAAGGATTACGCTCGTTAACTCATCCCGATTACGGTAAGCATTGGCTTGATGTACAGCATCTTCCATTCCCGGTTCCCAATCTTGATAAAAGCGCCCCATACATTGGATAATGGCTCCAGCCGCTTGATTGCATTCACTCGGTTCATCTTCAGCATGATTAGCCGTGGTGCAAAGACAGGCTTCTAATTTCTCTAAGGTTTCACACTGCTCATAGATGGTATAAAGTAGGCTATCTAGATTGTCTGCTTTCAATTTGACCCAATCCTGTTCTTCTAAACGTTTTTTTTGGTGTAAGGCTGAAAATAATAGGATTTTCGCCCTGAGAGGATTGGTATATCGCATCAGTTCTAAACGGAGATTGAAAGGATCATAACCCGTCCGAATTTGATAGTTTACGGGAGGATCAACAATTGGGGGAGAACTGGGGAGGGGTTGATGGGAAGCTAGGGTAATATGGGTTGGGGGTGCAGCATAGACTTGGGTTACTTCCTCGGTATCAGGATAGACTTTGCCTAGGATCAGAATAATACTGTTGCCGATCGCCTGATACTCTTGTTTTTTGTTCAGAGTATTGGCAATCCGTTGTAAAGCTTCACTGAGATCTTCTAGGGTGGGATATTTATTAATCACTGATTCGAGTAGGCTTGTTAAAGCTATTGCTCGTAAGCGTTTGGCATCATTTTCCCAAATATCTTGCCAGGCACATACAAGCATTTTTTTCATCCGCAGGGCTTCGGGATGACGTTCGATTTCGTTGCTGATTTGCGGTAGAGCGGAGGGTAGGGAAAGCATGATGAGTAGAAGTCGTGTTCTTTTGGCTTGGGAAAGTGATGGCGGGTAGGGTAAATCCCGTAATTCCCCATAAGGGGGTTGGCTTTTATTTTAATACCAGTTGTTAATGCTGCATCGATCCTTTAGAAAAGCTTACAAATTCAGTGGGGGGGGTTGGGGAATGGGGGAATGGGGGGAGTGAATAGACTCATAACCTGTTAATTGTTAATTGTTAATTGTTTCGGCTCTTGCTGATATGAAAATTGTTAATTGAATGCTAAAGACGGTCTAGGGCTATAAAATAGAAACTCAATTAAAGCAGGTGAGCGATCGGGAGTTTGTATGGTATTTCCAATTATTTATTCTGAGGAATTTTTACGTCATGATACGGGACGACATCCGGAGAGAGCGGAGCGTCTTGGGGCGATCGCCACTTTACTTAAATCCAGTCTATGGGCCGAATCTCTCGATTGGCAAGCACCGACTCCGATACAGGAGCGTCCCGTTTTACCTTGGATAGAACAGGTACATACAACCGAACACATCCAACGGGTGCGAGAAATTGCCGAAAAAGGAGGTGGGTTCCTCGATGGTGATACTCTGGTTTCTGCTCAGAGCTATGAGGTAGCCTTGTTGGCAGTAAATGGCTGGATCGATGGTGTAGAGAGGGTTTTGGTAACGGGTAATCCAGCGTTTGTGTTGGCTCGTCCTCCCGGACATCATGCGGAAGCGGAACGGGGAATGGGGTTTTGTTTGTTTTCTAATGCGGCGATCGCCTCTTACTATGCTTTAGCACAACCGGGAGTGGAACGAGTCGCGATTCTAGATTGGGATGTTCATCATGGGAATGGCACTCAGGCGATCGTCCAAAGTCATCCCCAAATTGCCTATTGTTCCCTGCATCAATTTCCCTGTTATCCCGGAACGGGGAGAGCAACCGAACGAGGAGAGCATGAAAATGTGTTAAATATTCCCTTACCTCCAGGATCGGCAATGTCCGACTATTGGCCCAGGTTTGAAGGTCAAGTTATCCCCTTTTTACAGCAGTTTAACCCTGATTTATTAATCGTCAGTGCTGGTTATGATGCCACTCATGACGATCCGTTAGCTGGGATGAATTTAGTGCCAGAGGATTATGGCACATTTACCCAAGCTTGTTTGCAGCTTACCTCCAAAATTCTGTTTGGCTTAGAAGGGGGTTATAATTTGTCGAGTTTGTCTGAGTCGGTGATGGCAACGATCGCTGCTTGTTTGCAAAAATTAACCTGAACGGTTATAGCCTGTTCCCCATATTCCTACCACCCCAATTTTATGAAAGTTACTGTTGATATTCCCGCGATCGCTCTAGAACAATTAATTGCTCCCACCCTAACCGAACCGCGCATTACTTTGAGCAATATTTCTTGGCAACAGTATGAAATTCTGGTTGCTACCCTCTCCCCTCGCCCCAGTTTGCGCCTGAGCTATAACCAAGAACTCTTAGAAATCATGACCACTTCTTCCCAACATGAAATGATTAAAAGTCTCATTGGCAGACTTCTGGAAACTTATGCCTGGGTAGAAAATCTCGATTTTTATAGCTATGGTTCAACCACATTTCGGAATCAAGCTGCGGCTAGAGGTTTAGAAGCCGATGAGAGCTATTGTATTGGCGAACGACGAGAAATTCCCGATCTGGCGATCGAAGTAGTGATTACCAGTGGTGGTATCGATAAACTGGAGATCTATCAAGGATTAGGAATTCAAGAAGTTTGGTTTTGGCAAGACGATCGCTTTACTCTCTATCAATTGGTGCATTCTACTACAGGATATCAAGAAATTGAACGGAGTCAACTCCTACCGAATTTGGATCTCAATCTGCTCTGTCAATTTATCGATCCCGAACAGGAACCGCAGATGGTTCGCGCCTATCATCAAGCCTTACAACCCTAGCCATACCTATTTTTACAGCGCTTCGCGCCCTCCGTGGGGGAATGGGGGAATGGGGGAGTGGGGGGAGTGAACAACAGACTCAATTTAGCTTTGGGCTATTCTGGCTATCGTTAAAAACCGCTATTTATGTACCGCATAGCAGAGGAAATTGCTATATGTACCGCATAGCAGAGGAAATTGCTATAATTGTTTCGGTTGTCAGCAAGCTAAAATTTTTTAATTTTTAATTGAGATAAACTTGGCTGAGAATATAGCGTAGGCGATCGTAATCATCTTTGAGTAAAAGGCTCAAATTTCGCCCCGCTTGCACTAACCAAGATCGTTCCGTATGACGCAGTTGGTAGATATTTCTTAGAGTCGCTGCAATCAGAGCATCAACCGGCGTTCCCGGAATTTCCAGTAAAATGCGGATAAAGTCAACTTGTTCGCTAAAGCGAATCACTTCATCCGGATGACATTGATAAACCCCTTGGTGAATTTGGGGGGGACGGGGGGGTAAATGTTGGTAAACTCTAGAGCGAGAATTCCGGGATTCTAGAGTTTCAAATCCGACGATCGCTGCTCGAAATTCAGTTTTCAGCATGGCGAAAATTTGCGGTTGTTCCGCTCGCAGTTGTTCTAGGGAGAGTCCCAAAGCTCTAGCGCGATGAATCGAATCGATGGGGGTTGTGGTGGCATGATAAACCACCGCATACACCCAATAACCTCCCTCCGTTTCTGGGGAAGTTTCTGGAGTGACACCAAGCGATCGCACCAAAGAGCCAAACGCTGGCATCATTGGAAAACTGAGATCCTCCGGTTCCAGACACTGAGCTAAAAATTCCGAAGTTGCCGTTTCGATCACCTCAGCGATGTGATTTTGGGGGCGATCGCTGCTCGAAACTTGAGGTAAGGGTAAGCGCATGGGGTGATAGGGAGATGAGGGGATAGGGGAATGGGGGGATGGGGAAATATCCAATTACCCATCACCGATTACCCATTACCAGAGCAAAACGCTACTTTGTCGTTGTGGGATCATCAATTTCCAACTCTGCCAGTCGGAAAGTGACCAACTTATCCCAATTTCCTCCCTCAAACAGTACCGCCGCCTTACCATCCGTTACCCGTTGCACTTGGCCAGTAAAGCCATAATAGATATCCCCGGCATTTTTTACTCGTACTGCTACACCTGGTAAGATCATCCTTTTTTACCTCAGTTTTATAAAATATCCATTAAAACTTTAGCCGATGTCGGTGATTGGCGACCGCTTCCACCAAGCCGATCCCCAAAAAATTGGTCAGCAGAGCCGATCGCCCATAACTCACCCAAGGTAGAGGAATTCCAGTTACCGGCGCAAGCCCAATCGTCATACCAATATTCACCATCACCTGAAATACAATCATCGACAATACCCCGATCGCCAGCAAGGAACCAAAATTATCCTTCGCATTTTGGGCAATCATCACTAACCGGAAACAAATGAGCCAAAACACCAGTAATAGAACTAGCGCCCCAATAAATCCCAACTCCTCACCGACGGCAGAAAAAATGAAATCCGTGTGTTGTTCGGGAATAAAATGCAGTTGAGTTTGGGTTCCTTGATTTAATCCCGTGCCATGGAGTTGTCCTGCCCCAATAGCAATCCGAGATTGAATCAAATGATAACCTCCACCTAGGGGGTCTTTTTCTGGGTTAAGAAATAAAATTAAGCGGTCTTTCTGGTAATCTTTCAGCAATGCCCAAAAGATTTCTCCTAAAAACCCGAAACCCGCACTTAAAACAATGGTAACGGCTGCACCAATACGCGGCCAAGGGAGACTCGTCCAGGCTAATAGGGCTAGTAAACCTGCCCAGGCAAACCAGGCTGGAATATAAAGATGAAAGAAGATAGCGGAAATTAGGGGAGAGACGAGTAAAATCAGCCAACTGGGATTAGTATTAGCCCAGTAGAGCATTCCCAAGGCGATCGCCCCAAACACCAGAGAAGTTCCTAAGTCCGGTTGCAGGAAGACTAAGGCCCAAGGAACACCGACAATACCGAGAGTTTTGATCAGGCTTGATAGGTTTGAGGCTCCATGATTATGGAGCAAGGAAGCTAGGGTAATAATTACCCCTAATTTGGCAAATTCCGAGGGCTGAATATTAAACCCACCAATGGTAATCCATCGTTGCGCCCCTAAAGCCGTTGTCCCAATAAAAATAACGGCTAATAATGAAACATTAGTAATTCCATAGATGACCCATTGCCACTGAATCAGCCGCTCATAGCGCCAACGGGCAATAAATAGAGCTAAGGTGCAACCAATCCCCCCAATAATCCAGTGTTGAAACCAATCGGTGTATTGGAGATTAAGCTGGGTTGAGCGAATCATGATCCCACCAAACAGGGTTAGGCCAATCACCAGAATCAGCAGTAACCAATCTAAGTTTTTCCAACTATTGAGTTGGGAAAGCCAGCGAATTCTAGAACCTGAGTTAGGAGAGTAAAATAGGGATCTACGCATGAGAATTAACAATTAACAATTAACAATGAATAGATGAGGGGAATTCCCCCATCTTCACTCTCTACTGCCTAAGGCGGAGTGCTTTATCCGGCCAGGACAGCAACAGATATTTTTGCAGCGATCGCCTTGGCGACCTTAACCAATGCTTGAGCTGAGGCCGATTCAGGATCGCTCACTACAATCGGTAAGCCGCGATCGCCACCTTCCCGTAAAGATATTTCTAGGGGAATACAGCCGAGCAGGGAAACCCCCAATTCTTCCGAGGTTTTTGCGCCCCCTCCCGAACCAAAAATGTCATATTGGCGATCGGGCAGATCCGGAGGAATAAAATAACTCATATTTTCCACCATTCCCAGCACCGGAACCCCCATCTGTTCAAACATTTTCAGCCCCTTGCGCGAGTCAAGAAGGGCTACATTTTGGGGGGTAGTGACAATAATAGCACCAACCATAGGAACGGCTTGAGTCAGGGTTAATTGGGCATCTCCGGTTCCGGGGGGCATATCCACAATCAGATAATCCAACTCGCCCCAGTCCACCTGATAGAGGAATTGACGAATCACCCCATTAAGCATGGGGCCGCGCCAAACCACCGGTTGGTCTTTTTCAATCAAAAAGCCCATGGAAACCAGTTTCACTCCATGATTAAAAGCCGGTTCTAGGACTTCTTTGCCCCCTCTTTCTTGTACCCTCACCTGGGCGGAGTCCAAGCCTAGCATCATAGGGGCATTGGGGCCATAGATATCTGCATCAATTAATCCCACTTTGGCCCCCGTTTGGGCCAGGGCAACAGCCACATTCACCGCGACCGTACTTTTCCCCACACCCCCTTTACCACTGGAGATAGCAATAATATTTTTCACTCCTTCGATGCCTTGGCGATCGGGTAGAGTATTCTTAGCTTGGGGCGTTTCTGCCGTCACCTCAATATTTACCCCTTGCACCCCTGGAATTTGTTTCACCGCTTTTGTACAGTCTTCCACAATAAATTCCCGCAGGGGGCAAGCTGGAGTGGTCAGCACCAAGGTAAAACTCACATTGCCCTGAGCATCAATCTGAATCTGGCGAATCATATTCAATTCCACCAGACTTTTCCGCAATTCTGGGTCTTCTACAGGTCGGAGAACTTCTAAAACGGATTGGGGATCGAGGGTCAAAGTCATAATGATTTGCTATTGGCTGTTGATTATTCCGGCGTACTTATAAAATCTTAACGCTCTTGGGCAGTTCTCATAGGTTTTCATACAGGTTGACTTAAAATCCAAAATCTACAGAATTTCCTGGCTGGGTTTTCTTTCCAGGGTCTCCTTGAAGGGCGGCTTTCTCGGCCGCTTTGGCTAGAGCTTCAGCGACTTTAGCTGCATAGGGACGAATAAACGACCAAATTACAGGAGAGAGCCACCCTCGCAGGGTAACCGAGTAGGAGATGCGAGTGCCCCAAACTGTGGATTCGACTTGGTAGATGATTCTCTCTTCAATTCCGGGCATAGCTAGAATTCTAATGCTCAAGAGTTCCCTGGGTCTGACTCGTTCGACAAAAATGCGGATGGGAATTGGGCTTAACCTGGTCACCGCGCGAAAAATCAGTCCTGGTTTAGGAACCAAACCCCTAGGGACATTGGTTCGGGCTAAGAGGGGATGCCAAGAGACATCAGCGAAATCAACCACGGTTTGCCATAGATCATCGACCGAAGCTGAACTAATGACACGATAGGTTTTGGCTAGGGTACAGCGAACTTTACGGCTGTTGCGACCCCAGAGCTTAGACAAAAAATCTGGCATTGTCTATTCAATACTCACACTAAAAAATAAAGGGATGATAGATATACAGTTAGATTTGAGCCGGATTAGGCGGTTTGAAGGTTAACTGGGATAGGCAGTGGGTCATTCACGCTAGGTTAACATTGGATGTGAGTTCTTCGGATCATGGATTAAGAATTATTGCAATTATTGGGTGGCGGAGGTTGGCCAAGTAACTAAGGGGCTGCCCGATTTGCCCGAAATGGGGATAAGAGGGTCTGATTTTGAGGCTTCAATGCAGGAAGTCTGAATTTATTATGGGTCTAAGGCTTGTTCCAAGTCGATTTGAGATACTACAATCAACCCAGAAGTCCACAATTCCTATAGAGAAGGTAGACGATCCAAATGGAGCAAAAAACACACGAAACTGAAGATGGAACAACGGTTATTGTTTTAACGCCAACCGGACGTTTGGATATCACTACAGCCTGGCAATTTCGTTTGAAGCTACAGGAATGTATTTCTAAGCTCAGTAGGCATGTGGTAGTGAATCTAGGCCAAGTAAACTTTATTGATAGCTCAGGTTTAACCTCTTTGGTGGCTGGGATGCGTGATGCGGAAAAGGTTAAAGGCAGTTTTCGGATCTGCAATGTTCATCCAGAAGCTAAGTTGGTGTTTGAAGTAACGATGATGGATTCTGTATTTGAAATTTTTGAAACGGAAGGTGAAGCGTTAGAGGGAGTGCCAAGGGTGAATATGAATAGTTGATCGAGAGGCGGGCAACGTTGGGTTATGCTAAGGGAGGTAAGGTGGTAACTGTTTTTGTCTCTAATTAGGCATAACAAACTGTCTTAGCCTCCTTTTGATTCTTTGACTGGCCAGGGTTATAGACTCAACTCTTGGCAAAGTGACCTTTAGGGGTGACAATGGGATCACCCACTCTTGATAATTGTAGCTGTGAATACTGTCCGCACTGTCTCAGACACTAAGCGATCGTTTTATACTCATCATGCTCGTCCGATTAATTCTATCTACCGCCGTGTGGTAGAGGAGTTGATGGTAGAGATGCATTTACTATCGGTCAATGTGGACTTTGAGTATGACCCTATATATGCTCTTGGGGTTGTTTCGTCCTTTGACCAGTTTATGGAGGGATATTTACCGGAGGGTGATAAGTCTTCTATTTTTGCGGCTTTGTGTCAAGCGTTGGAGGGCGATGCTAATGGGTATCGTGCAGATGCCCAAAAAGTTCAGGAACAGATTAAGAATTGGTCTGGAGAGGCGGTGGTGGCGCTGCTGTCCGATCCCCATCAGGGTGAAGGTGCGGATGGTCTGCGAGAGCGGTTGAAGGCGATCGCCGCTAATAGGAAGTTTAAATATAGCCGTTTATTTGCCATTGGTTTATATACTTTGGTCTCTACCGTTGATCCCGAACGTCTCCAAACGGAGGAGAGTCGTAACCAAGCTTTTGAAAAGATAGCCCAAGGATTGGGCATCTCTTTAGAGAAGCTTCAAAAGGATATTGAACTGTATCGGTCAAATCTGGAGAAGGTGAAGCAAGCTCAGGCGGTGATGAAGGATATTTTGGAGGCTGAACGCAAAAAGCGTCAGCGCGCCCTAGAGAAGGAGACTTCTGCTGCTACGGGTTCCTCTGCTGAGACGGTTGAGAAGGCTAAAGAGTCATAAAGCTCAAGCGTTATCCGGTTAGTCAGTATCCCAAGTAGGGGCGAAAAATCTTTCGCCCCTACTGCCTTTATTGGGTTTCTTTTAGGGATTGAATGGCCCAATGGATACGGGCGCGAATGCTTGGCTCTTCTTCTTTATCTTGGAGGTGCTGTAGGTAATTCAATAGGGTTGGCTGGAAGCTGGGATCGGCTGTTTGTCCCAGAGAAGCTAAACCGACTACTGCCCCATAGCGCACGACCCATTCTGGATCTTGGCTGACTTGAAATAGGGTTTCCATGACTCGCTGTTGAGCGGTAACCGAGTCAGCAGGGGGCATTTTTTGCCATTGAATCGCACCGAGTCCCCTGGCTGCTCCCCGACGAACACTCATGGAGAAGTCGGTGGTGGCTGCTTCGATCAGGGTTTCTAAGGCTTGAGGGTGGCCAATTCCAGCTAGGGCACGAATCGCCCAAGCTCGCCCACCATAGTTATAGTCGTCGAGAAGTTGGAGTAGGTCATTGACGGCTAAATCTCCAAGGGCAATTAAACCATCGACGGCAGCAACGGCGGCTCCAGGGTTGTTATAACTGAGAACGCGAATGAGGGTGGGAGCGGCGGCTGGGATCTGAGCGGCGGCTAATTGTTCGACGGCATCAACTAGGGTATCGGAGGAGTCGGCTTTTTCAATGGCTTCTAGGAGAGTGAATAAGGGAGACATTGCAATTCAAAATTATGGGTTAGAGCAGGGAGTCCATGAGGGTCATCAGATGGATGGCGGTTTGACTGGGAGGATCTTGGGGATGGCTTTCTTGGAGATGATGTTCTAAGAGTCCTTTGAGGGATATCAGTTTGAGGCTATTTTCGGCTAGGGTTTGGGCGATCGCCTCGGCAGCCGGTAAATAGCCGATCGCCCCTAAATCTGAGAGAACGGCGCGGCGCAGTTGCAGTTTATCCCCTTGCAGGGCAGCGACGAGGCGATCGCCATATTTTCTCTCTCCGGTTAACTGATAGAGAGCGCGAGCAGCTCCATATTGCTCAATTTCCAGGGGATGATTGAGAAAGGGTTGAATCTGGTCAATGGCTTCTTTTACCCCTAAAATGCCCAGGGTTTCAATCACTGCATTGTAGGGTTGAGCCAGATGGGGACAACCGGGTATGGGTTGAGCGGCTTCTAGTCCTCCAGCCAACAGGTTTAAAAGTTGGGGAATGGCGGCTTCAAAGTGGCAGCGTTCGAGGTCTTCTCCTAGTTCTCCCAGGGCTTGGGCTGCGGTTTCTCGGACATAAAAATCCGGGCAGTGCAGGCATTCAATTAAAGCGGGAATCACTCTCGGTTCGGCCAGTTTTCCTAGGGCGCGGGCTGCATTGCGTCGGAGAGCATAGCCCCCTTCTGGAGTGCGATCGCTTTCATCTTGCAGAGCAGCGACTAGGGCATCGATGGCTTCCGGCTCTTTTACTCGAAACCGTCCCAACCACCAAGCTGCATAATATCGTTCTCCTCGGTCTCCCTGAAGTAGATTTCTAATGGCCTGGTCTACGGTTAGTTGAGTGGCTCCAGAACTTGATGAGGGGGCGTTAATCATGGCCAGGGATGCAAACAAAAGAGATTTAAACACAACTGTGCCCGGAACTCCAAACAGATGTCAGCTTTTGACATTCACCTGTCTAAAGTTCCGGGCCCTAATCATTCAAGCGATGACTAGCTTAAAGCATTGATCGCATAGTCAATGTAGCTGTTAGCAGCGGTAGCACCGTCTCCGGTCAAACCATGATTAGCTTTGATGTATTTCAAAGCTTCGATGTACCAACTGGGGGACAATTCAAAAGTCCGGTTGATTTCATCGATACCAGCAATCAGATACTCATCCATGGGGCCAGTACCATTAGCGATTAAGCAGTAGGTAACCATCCGCAGATAGTAACCGATGTCACGGGCACATTTGTCTTTACCCCGTTGGTCAGCAGCATAGTTAGCACCAGACATTTGAGTGGTGTAAGGGAACTTGTTATATACCGCTTGAGCCGCTCCGCTAACGAGCTGGTCTTTTTTCTGGGTTAAGGTTTTAGCCGCATCAATGAAAGCCGAAGCTTTTTGGAAACGACCAAATGCGGTTTGGATTTCACTGTTGCTCAGAAAGCGACCTTGGGAGTCAGCAGCAGCAACTGCTTCAGTCAGAGGGGTTTTCATGGTTGATGTATCTTCCTACGAGTTGTTTTGCAAAAGTTTCAAAAATATAAATTTTGAAGCAGAATCAAGACCGAATGGGATCGGTTAAATTAAATTCCCAACGGTGAAATTTAGCCCACTGCACTAGCAGCTTTATCGAAGTATCCAGCAATTTCAGATACTAGGGCAGAGCAATCTCCAGGGGTGATTCCATTGCGATCGTTAACAATTGCAACTGCTGCCTCTTTCATTTTGCCTACGCCTACAGCTACGGAAGCACCAGGAGTTCCAAGAGCTTGGTAGGTTTCACGCAGACCATTGAGACAACGATCTTCAAGAACGCTGGCATCTCCAGTGAAGATAGCGTAGGTTACATAACGCAGGATGATTTCCATGTCGCGCAAGCAAGCAGCCATACGACGGCTGGTGTAAGCATTTCCACCAGGAGTGATGAGCTGGGGCTGTTCAGCAAATAAGGAACGAGCTGCGTTAGCAACGATGGTGGAAGCGTTACCGGTGATGCGGTTAACGGCATCCATGCGCTTGTTGCCATCAGCAACCATTGCGCTCAGGGCATCGAGTTGGCCGTCGGTCAGGTATTCGCCTCTAGCATCAGCCTGAGAAACCACCTTTGTGAATGCATCGAACATTGACTAAATCTCCTATTTAAGTAGGTCTAGATTCTGTAACCAGAATCGGTTCAACAAGTGCAAGCTGGTCAGCTACTTGGAAAGACCTTCAAAGACAGACCTTATTCCAGAAGAGCATGGGTATTTCTTCATCGGTTTACCCTCTATCGAGGTGAAGTCCAGGTTCTCAGGCTTTTGAGAAATCTGAGAAAACCCGTACTTCGGATGAGAAAGCCAAAAAGCATTGGAAATCCTTGCTTGGGTTCTGGTTGGACTGTTCTTTGTGCCCTCCACTTAACTCTTATACAATGATGTTGAGCCTTTATTTGTTACATATTATTAAGATTTTAATCTCAGCTATTTCCTGCCCAATTTATGGGATCTAGACCTCAAAAAATCCCTGTACCCTTGAGTTTGAAGACTTTTTCGGGTCTTGATGGATAACGGTCATGGATGGGGATGTCACTTTTTGGAGGTGTTTTCTCTTGTGGAGTCCGATCCAGTTGGAATGCTCACAAATAGGGAAAGTCGCCCTTGATGACTGTTAAGGTTAGCTGGTTTAGAGTCTTTATTTTTTGATACAAACCTTAACTTATTGTTACCAAACTTTACATTACTGGCTAATTAGGGAACCCGATCGCACTTCCTACCCTATTTCCTCTGCTTATTACCTTAACTTTTGTTCTAAATCAAACAAAAAACCATGAATATATTCCTCCGTCCACTCCGGGCCATAAAACCTTGTAAACATTCCCCTGGCGGGATCTTTTTCAGCTCGATAGTGAACATATTTTAACTGAGCCTGTTTTATTTTTAGCAACTCTTCTTCGCTCTCAACGGGTTCAGCTGCTTGCACAAAACTCACGTAAGCAGACAGATAATCCTGAAAGGCTGCAAATACTTGCTCTTGAACGACTTCGGTTTTTTGAGGACGAGTCCATAGAAAAGCGGGGGAGAAAAAGGGTTGAGCTTCTTCTGGAAAGTCTCCCCCCCAGGGCAAATTCTGCTGATGAGCTTCAAAGATGGGCCAAATCGGTTGAGTGTATTTTTGCTGATAGGAGGGGTCATCCCGAAACAGGGGTTGCATGTCTAAAGCAATCAGATGGCCGCCCGGTAAGGTCACTAAATCTGCGCCAAAAAACGGTAGGTCGGTGTTGAGACGGGGAAAAATGACAAAATTGAGAACTTGTAATGCTCCTCCTCCTTGGACATGGGCTGCGCGGATTTGGCGGAGCTTATCGGTTTGGAAAGCGGTGCTGGTCGTGAGTACCTCCGATTGACGCTCACCCTTACCGACAGTCGCTTGCTTTGATTCAAAGCCTGGGGGGATGGGGTAGGGTTCTAAGTCGAGGTGTTTTTGGAGATAGGCGATCGCATAATCCAAAAAAGGTTGATATAAACCGACCATAGGCTTTCTCAATTTCACTGTGCGTGTGTTTCTTCCTTACCGATTAAGCACTCATGGCTAAAGGCTTGGCTTCTGAGAACAAAAATTCATATAAAAATCGCTCTGACCATTCATGGCCAAAGTAGCTACTAAATAAGCCAGATGCGGGATCGCGATCGGCACTATACTGGTCATAATCTCGTTGGGCAATCCGAATTCTTTCCTTGGCAATCGGATCGCTGAGGGGTTGAGCGCCATCGAGCAACTCCCAATACAGATTTAAGTAATCTTTATACGCTTGAAATAGCTTCGTTTGCACCGTTTCCGCATCGGTTTTTGCAAACAAGAGATATTGGGAAAAATATTGATTAGCATCATAAAACTTCATCTCCAAATTTTGCGCTAGATCGCTGTAGCGATCGCGCACCCCTTTCATCGGTTCAATATAGTTTTTCAAGTAGTTGGGATCGCGAAACAGGGGCTGAAAATCCATCACCACTAAAATTTTATGTTTGCCAAAAGAGAGAAAATCAATCCCCAGCAGAGGTAAATCATACTCATAACTGGGATAAATCACACTATTAAAAACCTGAGAGGCTTCCCCCCCATCAATATAGGTGTAGCGGATCTTTCGCAGTTCTGGGCATTGATAACACCAGCTTTGAATCGTTGCCGGATGCTTCCCACGGGTACTTACCTGATGTTCTAGACCGAGCGGAATCGGTTGACTTTGTAAATCAAACCGCTTAAATAATTCCTGTTCTAAAAAATCCATAAAAGGTTTATACATAAGATCCCGGCTTATCCACACGACTTTTAAACTCTAAGAGTAGAACAGACAAACCAGCTCTGTCTCAGCTATGATCTACAAAGACACAATCCTTAACACTCTTAACCCATCTCAGCTCACAACCATACTTGTGTTGATTCCGAAGCCGCGATCGCCCCTTTTATCCCTTAATTTCGTCTAAAATTATACTATTTTTGTGATTAATTTATCCGTATATCATCAGCTATACTTAGGCGCAATTTGCCACCGGGTGGAGATCTCAGTACCATAATCAAGGCAACCTGTTAATTCTCAGTACAGTTTCGATCATGGGCCTAATCCGACTCGTCAGAGCCATTCAACCTTTTTCTAGAATCTGGAAACCCCTCCTAGGAATCTGCATGACTGCTCTAATCTGCTCTACAATCTCCATTTCTCCAGCTCTAGGACAGATCACTCTATTTTCCACACCCGAAACCCCAAAAAACCAACCTGGTCTAGGCTGGAATATTAATCAGATGAGGGATTGTGGAAACCTTTTATGTAGTCCAGTCTATTTAGATGGCCAATTTTTATTTTACGTCACCTCTTTACCTGAAAATCAGCTCAACAGTGAAGATCAGTACCTTCCTTCGGCAGAAGAGCGGGCCAAAAATATTCAAAACACCCTCTATAAGATCATTGAATCGAAACGGGAATATGAAATCCAAAAACAATCTCTAAACCCCAATTATACACCCCAACCCATTAAGACAGAAGTTGGACTCTTATTGGGTCAAACCGTCGTCTTTTTACCCGATCAAGAAGGTTTGGTTTCTCGTGAAATAGTCACCATTACTGCACTGGATGCCCAGTACTCAGAAAAACAAATTTCCACTTTAGCTCAAGACTGGAAAAATATTCTCGAAGCACAACTGCAAAAATCCATCTCTGAACGTCGAACCTTACTCGCGACTCCCTGGGAACCGATCAAAAACATGCTTGAACAGCTCCTATGGATCGTTTTTATTAGTCTCTCCCTGTATGTAATCTATCGATTGCTCAAAGCCTGGGATCGCAAACTTCATCGTGCCCTACTAGAACTCGAATCCAGTTTAACCTTTAATCCAGAAGTCGTTTCATCAGAGAGTTTAAAAACCTTCTCTAACCAGACTGATTCATCTTCAGTTTACACCTTCTTATCTGAATATTTACCTTTGTTCTTAAAAAATAATATGGCCTGGAAAGCCATTTTGAAACAACTGAATACCACCACAATGCAATTAGAATCGATTTGGCAAATTTTGCCCCAATTATTGCTCAAGCATCGCACCTTGTTGAAGCAGCAGCGTAACTTGCTCAACCTAATTTTGCAACTCCTTTTAGCTCTACAGTTCACGATTTGGTCTTGGGGAGGATCAATTTTAGTCAGCGTTTACCCTCATGCTAGAACCTATAAACATTTTTTCATAGACTTGAGTCTGAGTTTACCTCTGTTGTGGGCTTTGATCATTATTTTCAACAAACTCTCTGATTTTTTGATTGAATGGTCTTTGAGCCGATGGGCAAGATATGGTTCCCGTCTAGAATCGAGTTCTTCTTCTCGTTATGCCTTAAGAAGCAATACTTATTCAACCGCTCTCACCCAACTGACCACTTTTATTTTTATCACGATTGGTTTACTCATGACGTTGCGCTTACTGGGTTTTCCTCCTGCCCTCTTGGCTAGTTTTGGGGTAATTGCAGTGGCAATCAGTTGGTTTTCTCAGAATACGGTTCAAGATTTACTTAATGGTGCGCTGATTTTGTGGAATGATCGCTATGCAGTCGGGGATGTGGTGGATATTAACGGGGTTGGGGGATTAGTAGAAAAGTTGAATTTATATATGACCCAATTGCGGAATTTAGATGGAGAAGCGATTACGATTCCCAATGGCTCAGTGGGTATTGTCCGCAACATGACGAAGGATTGGTCGCGGGTTAATTTTAGTGTGCTGATTGCCTATGATGCGGATTTAAATCGGGCGATGGAATTGATTAAAGAAACAGCAGCAGACATGAGGAAAGAACCAGTATGGGAAACGATAATTACCGACGATCTGCAAATGTTGGGAGTGGATGAACTGTCTCATCAAGGGGTTTTAATTCGCGCCCTGATCCGAACTCAACCGACTAAACAATGGGATGTGGCTCGTGAGTTTCGTCGGCGGCTGAAGTTAGTATTTGAAAAGGAAGGAATTGGGATTGGAGTGCCTCAACAATCCTTGCGGATTCAGGATAATTCAGCTCAACCATTAACCATTAACCATTAACCCTTACAGCGCAAAGCGCTGTATGAGCTAGGTAGCGAGCCAAGTGGCCCCCAAGCCAGACCCATTTTTAATTTTGAATTGATATTACTCTCCCACTCTCTGAGCATCCTCTGATAACCGATTTTCTAAAAGGGCGGCGACGACGCGATGATCTTCATCCTGGGAGAGGGTTTGTAGGGCTTCCTGAGCTGCTTCTGAGTTTTCAAATGTTTGGAGCGCCCAAGCGACTTTACGGCGAATGCGCCATTGGGGTGAAGCGCTCAGGGGTAAGAGGGTTTGTAGGGCTGCCTCTTGTTGGTGGGTATTAGCTAGGCAGGCGAGTCCTTCGATGGAGGCTTCGGTAACGGTGAGATCATCGCCGTCTAAGCCGCAGAGACAGACTTCTAATAGGGCTTCTGGATGGCCGAGATCGGCGAGGGCGGCGATGATGCTGCGACGGAGCAACCAATGGTCGTCTTGATGGAAGGCGATCACTAGATGGGAGATGGCGACTTGGCCAGCGTAGGAGAGGGAGTTGGCGGCTTCGGAGCGCACGTTGGGGTCTGGGTCTCGTTTGAGCAGTTCGAGTAAGGCGGGAAAGGAGTCTGGAGATTGTTTGCGTCCTAGTCCCATGGCGACGAAGGAGCGGACGAGAAAATCGGGGTCGTTGATTTTACTCATCAGCAGGGGGACTGCATCTTCACTGCTGTGGTCTTTGAGGGCGGTGACGGCTTTAAGTCGGTCTTGGGAATTGGAGCTGTTGAGGGCAGTTTGGATTTGATGCAGTTCCATAGGTGTTGGCGATCGCAATCTGTTACGTTTCTTAAAATTTTAACCATAAATTCCAAGATTTGGGAAGATGATAGATACTCCAAAATGTTGAATTGAGTGTTAATACCCTAATTAAAGTCCTATGTCTGAATCGAACTCTACTCAAGCTTCTGCACAAGAAATTGAAGAAGTCATTCGTGAATTAGAGCAATATCGCGAGCGTCTAGTTAATGATGTTTTGGGTGTTTCTCGTAAGGTCAAATTATCTCAAAAACAAGCGTTAGAAAAATTGGCTAATCATCCTGAAATAATCAAGATAGATCATGCACTTCAGGAATTACGAGGAAATCAAAATTAACGGCATTTTGAGGGGAGAGTTAATTCAATTCTCCTCTTTGTTAATTCTCAAATTGAAGGGGGGAATACAGAGTCATGTTAAGTCCTGCGGTTCAAGAATTAATTGCTAAAGCTCAAATGGTCAGTTTTGAGGCTTGGATCGGTGCAGTGAAGCCGGAAGTAATTCAGGTTTTTGAAGAAGCTAATGCAGAGCGTCAATATTTAACGGATGAGCAGTTGCATCAGTTGGCGAGGCAAGGAGAACAAAAGGAGGAGTGGTTCGCGATCGCGAAGCAATTGCGCGATCGAGCGCCAGAGATTATCGATCGCGCCAGGTCTGTTGTGTTAGAGAAGTTTCCCCAAATTACTCAACCAGGAGGTGCATTGTATCCGGAAAAAAGGGCGGAAAATTGCTGGAGAGATTTTTGGCATTTTTTGCGCTGTATTCATTATGGAATAGCGGGAAACTGTGACCAATATACGAGTTTGGAAGGGCTGCACTATATGGATTTATTGTATCAGGAATTGGCGGTTCCTTTAGATGCGATGGTGGTAGGCTTAGAGGCGATGAAACAAATCGGGATTGAACAGTGTGGTGGGGATAAAAAAGAAGAATTATTACCCTATTTCGATCATTTGATTGATCGGCTTAAGGAATTTAAGGGCTATAAGAATTAGAGGAGGAAGAGAAATGTCAATGGATCGATTTCGGTATTTCTTTGATTGTTGTGTGGGGCAATGGGTGACGGAGCGGACTTATCATTATTTGACGGTTCAGGAGGTGGAGCGATCGCGCACAGAATTTGCGATCGCTCCCTTATCCGCAGCAGCGAAAACCCAAGTCCTCAAGGATAATCAGCGGCCAGATCTGGATCATATTGAATCTCTGTGTGGGTTTCATTTAGGGTTTGAGACGGTTTCGGAAAAAGGAGAACGGGTTTCCCAACAGCTTAATATGCTGTTTGTGCTACATGAGGAAGTCTCTGGAGTGTTGATCGGGGATTATTTGCGCGATCGCGCCTACGAAGAGAGCCAACCCAAGGTCGCCCAATTCCGCTTTAATCCCCAAACTCTGGAATTATTGATGACCACGAATTATACTCGTGTTATCTCCGTAGACTCCATTACCCTCATCAATCCCACACTCAGAATTCGACGCATTTTCAACTATCACCGCCCCCCAGAAGGACAACCCCTAGATCGATTGGCTCTTGTAGGATTTGGGGTCGAACAAAAACAGATCCCCATCCAGGAATAGGAATAGCCCAATGGCTCGCATTCTGAGAAGATCGAGAGGAGGAGTCCCCTAAAGAGGGCTGAAAATTTACAATTCTTCACACTTTCTCGACCGACCCTCGGTGTATAAATGAGGAGACGGAAACTAGGAATAAACTGGAAACAACTGGGATACAGTCAGAAAACCAGCTTAATTCTAGGATTCGGGTTTTCTGAACCGAAATGTTAAGTTTCTTAACGTTTTTAACCATCCTTCCCAGGAATTAACCCTTTTGTAGACCCTCTTTGAAAGGAGATTAGAATAAATGCCTTTTGGACCCGCGTCGGAATTAGGAGTTTCTGTATACGAAGAAACCGACCCCATTGAACTCTGGCCAGGACAATCGGGTGAAGAAGTAGAAGTTGTCATTCGGGCAGTCTACCGCCAAGTATTAGGCAATGCCTATGTAATGGAAAACGAACGGCTGAGTGTCCCTGAATCTCAGTTGAAGCGGGGAGAAATCAGTGTTCGTGAATTCGTGCGTCAAGTAGCCAAATCTGGCTTGTATCGCTCTCGTTTCTTCGAGACTTGCCCTCCCTTCCGCTTAATTGAGTTAAACTTCAAGCACCTATTGGGTCGCGCTCCCGATAGCTATGAAGAAATGCAAATTCATGGCGCAATCTTGAATGAGCAAGGCTTTGAAGCGGATATTGATTCCTATATCGATAGTGACGAGTATCAGAATACCTTTGGGGAAAATATCGTTCCCTATGTGCGCGGTTACAAAAGCGAAAGCTTCAGAAATCTGGTGGGCTTCACCCATATGTTCCAACTGATGCGCGGCCCTGGAAGCAGCGATCTCAAAGGGAACTTGTCAGGTAATCGTCCTCGCCTAAATAAACTGGTGATTCAAGGAACCCCAACAGCCGTTGTACCTCCCTCTGGTGGGGTTGGCGGTTGGTCTTTCCAAGAACCGCCCTCCAGCGCTCGGACTCGTCTGGGTGCAGGAGCGACCGAAGGCGGAACGGTTTACCGGGTTGAAGTAACCGGTTATTGTTCCCCACGGGCTTTCAATAAGATGCCCAAATTCCGTTGGAGCAATAAAGTGCTGCTCGTTCCCTTTGATGAACTCTCTGATACCTATCAGCGGATTCATAAACAAGGGGGTAAGATTGCCAGCATTACTGCGGTAAATTAGTTCCGATCGGTTGATGGATAGGTGGCAGTAGGACGGATGCCGTTCTGCTGCCTTCTGTGGAGTAGCCTAGATAAGGAAAATGGGTTCACCCCTGTGTAACGGTGGTGGGATAGGAGAAGAGGGCGATCGCCTAAAAAACGCAAATGCAATCAGATTTTATGGGATTAGATGACAAAGGCTTAAATCAACCCATGGTACGGATACAAGTGGAGGGAGGGAGCTACCCCCATCAGCGCCGCTCCCAAACTTGGTTAACCGTGCGGCAAAGTGAGTTATCTCAGGCGATACAAAGGATTCACCGTTTTGGAGGTAAGATCCTAGAGGTTCAACGGGTAACCCAAGAGGGAGAAAGACCTGAAACTCCTAGGGGAGATGGGAGAATCTCAGAATCCGCTTCACAAGAATCATCGACGGATCGAAGGGAGCAGATGATAGAGGTCAAGGAGCAAGCATCCCCCGATCCTCAATTAACCGTCACCTCGCCCCCAGATGCTCGGATTGCTCCCATAACTCAGACGGTTAAACCCCCATCCCTTGGAGTTGAAGGGCTGAAAGGGCGATCGCCCGTTTATTCCTGGTTTCCCCAGGGAAAAGTCGATCCATCAAGGATTAAGCCCGTGCGTCGTCAGCCGATCAAACAGCCTAAACCGTATCAACAGCAATACCGACAGTTATCTCTAGGCAAGCAAAGACGGCAGTTTTTCCGCAGCCAACCTCTGACCAGACGACGGCGACGATAAGGGTAGATTTAAGTCAAAATTATGGATCTCAAAGAATTTGTACAACAATCAATTGGCCGATGGCGATCGCAACGGAGCGCCCATCATTTGGCCTTTGCCCACTTTGAAGAAGTGCGATCGACCATCGATATCATCGCCCTAGACCCCCAAGATCCCGGAGTCCTAGAAGTCTGCGGCTTATATGAAATCGATCCAGCCCATATCGCATCCCCATTTAAGATGACTTGGGAAGGAGAATCGGATTGGGATGATGAAGATCTTCAAGGCTCTTGTATTTTAGTCCCCATTCCCGACCCCAATCATCCCCAGCAAGGAAAACTGCTACGCGATCGCGGTTATGCAGAAACGATTCCGGCGATCGGTCAATATTCCCTCAATGAAGAGGGTATGTTTACCTTAATTACTGAATACGATCGGGCGGCTGCTGAAGAGAGAATTTGGTTTGCAACCCCCAATTTACGCTTTCGGGTGTCCCAGATTAAAACCCGTGATGGCCAAGGGGTGACGACGGCTTCTTTCTCTTCTGAAATTCGTTCTCTATCTTCCTAACCCTTGGGAGCATCCACTGAAGAGTCAATTGATCCTCGATCCCCGCTATGGATTAACACCACAATTTAAGATATAATCAGGGGATCATAAATAAAAGGTTAGGGCTTTGAAAAGCCGAGCAAACCAATAGCAAACTGTTCCATGACCTCTGCTGTATCCGCATCCTATTCTCAGGAGCTGATTCAATTGGCTCATTGGTTAGCTGGAGATTTTAGCAATCATCAGCAAGCCTACAACCATCCCACATTATATGCCCATATTCATATCCTGTGGCGACCTCTGCCTTGGGAATTTTTTCAAGGGATTGGGTTTTATTCCGAGCAAGTCTATGACTACGATCTCTGGACTCCCTACCGTCAGGGTGTACATCGATTAGTCGATCGCGGCGATCGCATCTATATCGAAAACTATAGCTTACAAGACCCCATCCTTTATGCCGGTTCAGGGCGAGAATTAAGTATTCTCCAGACCATTACTCCCCAAGTTATCCAACGACGCTATAACTGCTCCATGGTTTTCCAATGGGATGGAGCTTGCTATCGAGGCTCCGTCGAACCCGGAAATCAATGTCTCATCCATCGGAAAGGCCATCAAACTTACTTAGTCAGTGAAGTAGAACTGACAGAAACGACTTGGAAAAGTCTGGATCGGGGCATGGATGTGAATACCCATGAACAAATTTGGGGGTCAAAAGAGGGAGCCTTGGAATTTGAAAAAATCACCAGTTTTGCCCATGAACTGCCCCCCGAATGCCGATAAGTCCTCCCCAGAACCCAGAGAGACTAGACCTGAGTAACTTTTATTCAAGATTTCGATCAGTCCATCAAAGAACCTTTAAGCCCCCATTAGAGAGCCATAACTCCCCTTGAAAAGTCAGAAGGATAAACGAGTGTAAAAAAAAATAAACGTTAACCCCAAATTTGCTAAAATGGCTAAAGAACAAAAAAATAACTGCACCCAATACTCAGAGTCAAAAATGAAGTTAGGAATTTCAATTACTCCCACCGGAAAAGAGCTACTCAACGAGATGGCTAAAACCACAAAGTTATCACGATCTGAATTAATAGAGCGAATGTCTAGGGGATATATCAGTGTTAAAAGTGAGCTGACGAATATGATTCTAACTTTAGACTTTGAGTCCAAACCAGCAGAGGCCAATGGTTCAGGAAATGAGGGCAAGTTTCCCACCCTGAAAAATATTGCAGTGAGTCAAGTTTCTCCCCAAGAAGCCCCACCTACCTCGGCGGATCTGGCGGAACTGAACCAAGCTTTGGCGGAAAAAAACAAGACGTTGGCAGCCCTACAGGAAAAGCTGAATGTTTACCAGAAAGAGGCTTCTAGGGTGGCCTTGCTCAAGCAACAAGTGGCGGAGAAAGAATACGCCATTTCTGAGTTGGAAGGCCAAGTTAAACAGCTTCAGGATATTCAGGAAAAGGTAAAAAATGAGGCCGAAGGGAAAAAGGAAGAGGCGATCGCCGCTTGGGAGCAAAAAGTCGCCCAACTGCAAGGGCAAGTTAATCAGCTTCAGCAAACCCATGAGGCGCTGAAAAATACTACTGTGGCTAAAGAGCATTATGAAGCCCTTCAAGCTCAGTTATCTGAGGCACAAGAACAGCAAAACTCGGCTGCGTCTATCTCTGGTCAAAAGTATGAAGCCCTAGAACAGAAGCTGCAACAACACTGCCAGGTGATTGATAGCCTCCAGGCACAATTACAAAGCATGAAAACGCCCCATGCTAAAGAAACAGAGTTGCGATCGCAACTGTATCTCCAGCAGCAAACCATCCAAGCTTTAGAAGAAAAAATGCAGCAAATGCAGCAGTTTTCCTCTATCGGTGAATATCACTTAAACCGGTGGCGCAGTCATACCTTTTGAGCTTGGTAGGGGCGAAAAATTTTTCGCCCCTATTGAGACTAGGCGATCGCCGAATATTTCTTATTCAACTCTTCCAACTGACTCGGAAGAACACATCGGCGTTCTGAAGAATAACTCATCAAATTCACCCCATTCATCATTTTTACCGTACTCACGCGCACCCGGAAATTATCCGTAATAAACCAAGCTCTTTCCTGTCCTTGGTTGCGCTCATACTCCGTCTCAATGGTTAACACCCCATCAGGAGCAAAATAGTAGCGACCAATGACTGGGATACCCTCAACATAACCCCGATTTCGCAAAAAATAGCCTTGGCGAGGATTATCTGGATTGGGAATATCGACTAAAATAGCCGCATAATTGGGGTTCGGTTCTGGCTCGGTATCTAAGTTATCTTGCCACATAAAACTTGCCCCCCCAGCCGCTTTTGCCGGATCGGTATTATTAATCTCACAAAGTTCTAGCACTTTGGGGTCATTGGGGCCAAAAATGCCGACAATCAGATTAGAAAGTCCAGACTCATTAATCGTCGAATCAAAATGATGGACAGTGCGCTCGGAGTACCAAACTCCTTCACTTTTACGAAAGAAGTCCATCATCGTCATGGGATGCTGAAGTAACATGAATGGTTAAACCTTACTATTGGCAGATCGAGATGTGGTTTTAATTAAGAAAAGTTAACAAAATGCTAAGTTATGTGCCCTAAAATTTTAGGATAAACTCAATAGGTTTATATTGATCAATTAAAACATGGTTTCTACAGATCATTGCGATCGCACTCCAGAGCAACTCGGACTGCATCCTGGAGCCGCTCGACCGGGAATAGACGCTATGCAAATGGATTTATCCGGCATAGACTTAAATCAAGCCAACTTAGCCGCAGCCAATTTGATTGGTACAAATCTGAGTAATGCTAACTTAACTGGAGTCAACCTCGAAGGGGCAGATCTACGAGGGGCAGATCTACAGGGGGCAAACTTACAGGGCGCTAACCTCAAAGGAGCATACTTAAATCGATCGCAACTGCAAAGAGCCAATTTAAGCACAGCCTTTCTAGACAATGCCAGACTACAACTGGCACTCTATGACAGCGAGACCCAATGGCCAGAAGGCTTTGACTATCGAAAATCAGGAGCAGTCGGCCCCAAAGCCAGTTTAGCTGGAGCTTTTTTAAATACTGCAAACCTCCGAGGCGCTGACCTACGGGGAGCCAATTTGCGCGGCGCTTACCTCAGTGGAGCTGACTTAACCTCAGCCAATTTAGAAGATGCCGCCTTAAGTGGAGCCAATTTACAAAAAGCCTTTTTAACCGGCGCTAATTTGCGTAATGCTGGCTTGAATAACACGGAACTGCAAGGGGTCGATTTTCGCTGCGCTGACCTCACTGGAGCTAGTTTTGACCAAGTACAGAATATTGCCGGAGCCGACTTTAGCCAGGTTAAGGGCTTAACTGAGTCAGCCCAAAGTATCCTCTGTGGACGACCGGCGAAAGAATTGGGCACTTGGAACTGCTTTACCCGCAATAGCACAGCTCAGAGTTTAGGCATTACGTTTGGGACTTAACCCACGGGAGACAAAATATGTAGGGGCGGGTTTGAAACCCATCCCTACATATACCGGCGTTGCAGATTGATATGTAGCATTCTCTTTTAGATTTGATATCCCTTGCAAAACGAAGTCATACCGACTATGATTAAGAAAGATCAGACCCAGGTAACCCAGGATGATTCGGATTGCAGACATTCCTTTAAACCAGATTCGTCGTCCCCTACCTCGGCAAACCGATGCTGCCAAGGTTGAATCCTTGATGGCATCCATTGCCGAAATTGGATTACAAGAACCCATTGATGTGCTAGAAGTCGAAGGTAACTATTATGGATTTTCCGGTTGCCATCGCTACGAAGCCCATCAACGACTGGGCAAAGAAACCATTCAATGTCGAGTGCGTCGCGCTCCTCGCGCCGTATTGCAAAAACATCTTGCTTAAGTAAACCTTACTCCTCATCACAGCTTATGAATACCAAACTTTATGACACTCGGATCGATCTTTCGACAGACATTCGCCAACCGGTAGTCGAACTGCTCAATCAAACTCTAGCGACTACCCTAGACTTGAAAACCCAAGTCAAACAAGCCCATTGGAATGTTAAAGGTAGACACTTCTATTTTCTCCATGAACTGTTTGATGAAATTGCGGGGGAACTGGAAGAGTATGTAGATATGGTCGCAGAACGGGTTACTGCCTTGGGTGGACTTGCCCTGGGAACTGCCCGCGTTGCTGCCCAAAGCTCAATTTTAGAAGAATATCCCCTAGATATTGTGAGCGGGGAAGCTCATTTAACGGCCCTGAGCGATCGCCTGGCCCAGTATGCTAAACATTTAAGGGATGGTATTGCTAAAACCGACGATCTCGGTGATGCAGACACGGCAGATTTGTATACGGAAATTTCCCGCACCATTGATAAACGCTTGTGGTTCCTCGAAGCCCATCTTCACCCTGTGGAACAATAGAGTAATCTCAAATCCGGTAAACGGGGTATAACTAGCGGGCAAGATGCCAGCGCTCCCTCAATCCTTTGATATGACTGGAGTGGGAGCATCTTGCGCCCTAAGTTTTTAATCAGGGTATTCAAGATGCGGTAAAGATCTCTCTCTTGCCAACTCTGATAAACTGTAGACATCCCATCAACTGTATTTCTACTATGGATACCCAATCTTCATCTCTGAGCGATGAGCAATACCAGAAAAAGATGAAACGCCGCCAAGAGGTGCAAAAGGAGCGCGTCAGTAAAGCGGATAAGGAAAAGGGTTTAATTATTGTCCATACGGGAAATGGGAAAGGGAAAACGACAGCAGCGTTAGGGATGGTGCTAAGATCCCTCGGTCAAGGGTATAAAGTGGCGATCGTGCAGTTTATCAAAGGGGCATGGGAACCAGCAGAGAAGGCGGTTTTACAGCCCTGGGTTCCCCAACAACTGGAATTTAAGGCAATGGGAGAGGGGTTTACTTGGGATACTCAAGATCGAAATCGCGACATTGCCAAAGCGACGGAAGCTTGGCAAGAGGGACTCAGCTATATCCAAAACCCAGAGTTTCGTCTGGTATTACTCGATGAAATTAATGTGGCGCTTAAGCTGGGATATTTGCCAGTTGAAGATATTCTCGCCGGTTTAAGCAGCAAACCCGAAGATTCTCATGTGATTTTGACTGGAAGAGGTGCGCCAGAAGCCTTAATTGAAGCGGCAGATTTAGTCACCGAAATGAAGTTAATTAAACATCCTTTCCGGGAGCAAGGGGTGAAAGCACAACCGGGAATTGAGTATTAATATCAATTAACAATTAACAATTAACAATTAACAATTACCTAATTGTTGTTCTCCGCAATTTTAGCCGCGCGATCGCCCAAAAAGCTCCATTGAGCGATCGCCTCATTCGTCCATAACCAATTGTCGCGTCCCAGAGAACGAGGCTCAAATGCCAAGGGATCGCTCTTCATGACCACTTTATAGAATTCCACCCCTTGTTCCTCTTTATTTTCCTGAGCTAAAACCAAGGCTAATCCCGCATAAGCGGTTAATAATTCTGGCGAATTTTGAGCCTCAGCGATCGTTTTTGCAGTTACAAAATTCTGCCGAGCCTTATGCCAATTGTCCTGGGCATGATAGGCAAATCCTAGAGCATTGTAGTATTTTGGCTGTTGGTCATCTCCTTTAACCGCCCATTCCCAATAGCGTCTGGCATCATCAGCACTGAACTCTAACTTTCCCTGTTGCAGGGCTTGCCAAACTAAACGTCCCCAAATATAGTTGATCTCTGGCTCATTTTGTAATTCACGAGGAACTGATTCTAAGGCTTGCTTGGCATAGGAAATAACGGCATTATCAGTATCGAGCAAAGCTTCTACATGGGTAATACCCTGCTCTACATTACCTTGATTAAACTGGGCGATCGCCTGATTCCTCAGAGTCTGATTCGCATTTTCTGGATTAGACTCCTCTACAGGAAACGGAGAAGGTAAGACAATCGCAGACTGTTGCTGAAAATTCACCCAGCTCGTGTAGGTTTGAATAACACCAACAGCAAGAATAGAATGTCCTCCTAAAATTCCCATACCAATCAACCAAAAGTGTCTCCTCGGCAAAGAAAAAGGGGATAATTTTGGCCATGGCTTCTTGTGCGTTAATTGCTCCTCTTGGAGAATCTCAACCGGTAGAGCAGAAACGACTTGACTATGGGACAAAGCTTGATTGAGGGCAATATTGGCTTGGGGATGTTCGGGATCGATCTTAAGAGCTTGACGATAGAATTCAATGGCTTCTTGTATCTGTCCTTGCTCATAAAAAATACAGCCTAAATGGTAATGAGCATCTGTATAATTTCCATCGGTTAATAAAGCTATTTGATGGGCAGAAATGGCATTTTCAATCTGACCTTCTTGATAAAAAATTAGTCCTAATTGATCGTAGGCTTCTACATCCTGGGGATTGTTTTGAATGCGCTGTTGATAATAGGCTTTATTCTTCTTGGTGGAGGACTGATGCAAGGGTGCAGGAGCAACAGCAGGTACAGGGGAGGGTGCAGAAGGGGGGCGATCGCTTGCCGGTGAAAATTGCTCAAATCCAGGTTGCAAATAGAGAATGGGCAGGGCAAAATAGAGAACATCAGAGCCATAGGCAGCAATGAGGCCTTGGCGAGTGCGATTTAAGCTTAAATCAATAGCATATTCTCGTTTGAGGTTGCGATAAAATAACTGACTAAAGGTGATAGCCACTTGATCGGGGATGCGATCGCCCATTGCCAATACACTGGGAATGCCGCGTTTAAGCAAGCTTTCCGCTAAACTGGTATCTCCGGTTCCGGCACTGGAACAGGAGTTAAATAGGGCCATCAAGATGCCATTATTGACTAATAAACCGGCTAAATCTTCTCCATGGAGTTGTTCGGTTAAGCCAGTATGTTGATTTTTGAGATAGATTTCGCCTCCCCAGGCATTGGCTTGGCTATGGCCGGAATAATGGAAGATATGATATTGTCCTTGTTCTAGGGTTTGGGTGAGTTGTTGGCGATCGGGAAAGGTGAGAATATCCAGATGTATATTTAAACCCATGCCTTCATGACGTTGTAATTCGTCTTTTAGGCGCTTCATTTCTTGATCGAGAGCTAATGCTTGTTGATCGTTTGGAGCTGAAAGCACCATCAAAATTTTCAACGGATCGACAATGGGATTATTGGGTAAGGGTCGGACTCTAGGATTAATATGGTAGCGAGAAAAGAGAATTTCCGTATTGGTAGTGAGGGGGCGATCGCCAGCATGGAGAATTTCCCAAGGGAGTTTGGCGACTAGGGGATCTTTCAAGTGTAAGCGCAACCGTAGGGGTTGGGTGCGATTATGGGCAATCCCTTGGGCAGTATGCCAGCTTTGGGCGATCGTGCCTTGAAAAAGGGAATGATACAAGCTTTTCCCGAAGCTGACTAAATCCACTGAATCTGAGGAAAGGGGAGTGGAAAAGAGGGGATCGCCAATGAGATATTCGGTTAATTCTAGCCAATTGGCGATCGGCCATTCTACCTGTTCTTCCGCTAGGGGAACTCCAGGAGCGACTAATTCCGTTCGCACTAAGTAAGTTTTACGCAGGGGTAGATGTTGACTGGCGCTTTCCCTAACATAACCTACTGGCGTGACAGACAAATGAAATTCTTGAGTCACCGCTTCACCTGCACCTTTTCCTGACTTTAGGCTCTTACTTTCTTTACTAGAGTTAGAGTCTAACGTCAGGGAATTTTTTTTCTATGATAGTGAAGAGATTTTTATAGCGATTGAAAATCAGCAAGTAACTGGATATGTTTCTGCCTCTACTCTTAGCGATTTATACTACATCATTCGTAAAATGTGCCAGAAACCCGGTTTCTCCCGGCAAAGCCTAGAAACCGGGTTTCTTATGGATGGGAAAAGGTCAAGGGTTGAATATTCCCTACGCTATTGACTAATCCTTAAAAACCCATGGCAGCCGCAACCGCTTTTAGATCCGCCTCGATGCCTTGATGACAGGGGTTGTGGCTATGATTAATGGCTGTATCGGGGTCTTTTAAACCATTCCCAGTCAGAACACAAACAATTTTCGCTCCTTCCGGTACTTGGTCTTTGATCTTCAGCAAACCAGCCACAGAAGCCGCAGAAGCGGGTTCACAGAAAACCCCCTCTTCAGAGGCTAACAGGCGATAGGCATTGAGAATTTCTTCATCGGTGACGGCTTGAAATTGCCCACCACTGGCTTGTTGGGCGGCTACAGCCCGATCCCAACTGGCAGGATTACCGATACGGATGGCGGTAGCTAGGGTTTCCGGGTGTTCAATGGGGTGTCCGGCAATAATGGGCGCTGCTCCAGCCGCTTGAAAGCCCATCATTTTGGGCAGTTGGCTACATTTTTGTTCTTGATGGTATTCACAAAAGCCCATCCAGTAGGCAGTAATGTTACCGGCATTACCCACAGGAATACAGAGCCAGTCGGGGGCATCTCCTAGGGCATCGATAATTTCAAAGGCGGCGGTTTTCTGTCCTTGGAGGCGATAGGGGTTAACGGAATTTACTAAGGTAACAGGATACTTTTCAGACACTTCACAGACGATCGCCAAGGCTTGGTCGAAGTTGCCTTTAATGGCGAGGACTTCTGCCCCATAGAGCAAGGCTTGAGCTAGTTTACCCAGAGCCACATAGCCATCAGGGATAATCACAAAAGCCTTTAAGCCTGCCCGTTTCGCATAGGCTGCGGCTGCGGCTGAGGTGTTGCCGGTGCTGGCGCAGATGACCGCTTTTGAGCCTTCTTCCTTCGCTTTCGAGACTGCCATCGTCATGCCCCGGTCTTTGAAGCTGCCGGTGGGGTTTAAGCCATCATATTTTACCCAGACCTGAACCTGCTTCCCGATCTGGGCGGCGATCGCCGGGGCAGGAATGAGGGGTGTGTTACCTTCTAATAGGGTGACCACAGGGGTATTTTCCGTTACAGGAAGGTAGGCACGGTAGGTTTCAATTAATCCTTTCCAAATACTGCGTGCGGACGAGTTTGGATGGGTTTGACCAATCTGGGTTGATAAAGTGGCAGTCACGTTCGCTTGGTTAATCCAAATGAAGGTTAAGAGATGTATGTGTCTCTAGTTTAATCTATTGGTTCCTTTTAGGAAAACTATTGGCGATCGCCAGTGGGAGAATGGGGGGGTGGGGGAGATGATCCCTCCCTGGAGATGATAAAATACCCCAGCGATCGCATTAAAAACCCTCTTTGGGCCCTCAACTTCCGATTCTATCCCCAATCAAAATGACCCATTCTACAGATATTGCCACCCTAGCTCGTTGGATGGCCGCTGACTTTAGTAATCAAGAGCAAGCCTTTGAAAATCCGCCCTTTTTTGCCCATATTCGGGTCTGTATGCGCCCTTTACCCTTTAATCTGATGGGCAACATTAGTTTATATCTAGAGCAAGCCTACCATCTAGATGTCACTCAACCCTATCGTACCCGCGTCCTCAACTTTGTCCTCAAGAATAATCAAATTGAAGTCGAAAATCATAAAGTTCTCAATGAAGAAGAATTTTATGGGGCATCTCGACACCCCGAACGCCTCCAGAAACTGACCGTAGACCGGATCGAAAAATTGCCTGGATGCACCTTCAATGTCGAATGGACGGGCCATAGCTTCAAGGCCAAAGTCGAGCCTGGAAAAGGTTGCGTAGTCGTTCGTAATGGCAAAACCACTTATCTCGACAGTGAATTTGAAGTCAGTCCCCAAGGACTCATTAGTTTAGATCGGGGACGCGACCTCGAAACCCATGAAAGGGTTTGGGGTTCTATTGCTGGCCCCTTCGAGTTTGTGCGCTGGGAAAACTTTGCCCATGAAGTGCAAACCCAATAGTCAATCATTTAAGGCTGCAAACCCTCTCCCCCGTGGGAAGTGGGAGAGGGGGTTAGGCTCTTACCCCATCAAAATCACGGTATCAATGACATGGATAATTCCATTACTCGCTTCAATATCTGGGGCTAAAACTGTGGCATTTTTTACTTCAAAAACTTCACCACAGCGAATGGGAATGGGGGAACCTTCCAGAGAGGTTAAACGATCTAGCTCTTTTAATTCTGCTGTAGTATAGCGTCCGGCAACCACATGATAGGTCAGGATACGCTGAAGCTGGGGCACATTTTGTACTAAACTCTCTACTGTTCCCGGTAATAATTTAGCAAAGGCATCATCATTGGGGGCAAAAACTGTGAGGGGGCCCGGTTGTTGCAAGGCCTCGACTAACCTCGCTATTTTAACCGCAGTGACGAGAGTGGAGAAGGCATTATTACTAACGGCAATTTCAACAATATTAGGCATAGTTTGTTCCATAAGTTAAGGAGTCAGAAACCGGGTTTTTTAAGACTTAAGATAATGACCAAAAATAATCCTCAAAAACCCGGTTTCTAGGGGTCACACACACAATCAACGATAATCTTGGCTTTGGATGTCAGATAAACGGGCTTCTGGACGCAGGAAGCGATCCATTTGTGCTTCAAAGAATTGGCGATTTTTTAATAGGTGTTCGGGGTTGGGGTCATCTAAGGGATAGAGTAGGGCGACTCTTAAGGCTTGAATGACCGCAGAGGTAACATTATACATCGATCGCTGGAAGGTGATGCCCAACTGAATCAGCATATCATCTTCACCCCGACAGTATTTTTGGTAATATTCCTCTAAATAGGGGGGGAGAAAATGGAGCATATCCTGCATTAATAAAGTGGGGGGGATGCCTGCGGTTCCTACGGGAAAAACATCGGCGTAGAGAATGCCATAGTGGAAGTCTTTTTGCTCTTCTGGAACTTGTTTGGCTTGGGCGTTATAAGATTTGGTTCCTCGGAAGGGAGCGGTACGATAAAAGACGGCTTCTACATAGGGAAGTGCGGCTTCATAGAGCCACATAAAGCCTTTTGATTTGGGAATGATTTCATAACATTCATCGCCAATATAGACATGGTGATAAATGGGCCGTCCGGCGGCAATGAAGATGCCATTGACGAGGAAATTCATGGCATCGGGGACGGTTTTGAATTTGCCCGCATCGTAAAGATCGCTCATTTCAAAGAAGACGGGAGCCATGACTTCCCAGAATAAGCCCAGATTAGCATAGTAGGACAGCTCGCGCACTTTCTCGTAGAACATTTGCGGGAAAAGCTTATAGAGTCCCAACATCAAGGGATTGCCTTTAAAGTAAGCTTTAATGGCTTTATCACAGTTGGCGATGTATTCTGCGCTCTCTAGGTAGTCATAAAATTGGCCGCCCATACCCTGATGCCAGAGCATGGCTCGCATACAGGCTTCTGCGAATTCCATGTTAATGCGATCGTGCCAGAGATGATGGAATAGTTTGGGGAGTTTTTTCTTGAGTTCTCCTTTATCCATAAATTCTAATAATTCCGGGTGGGCGCTGGCGGCTCCTTTTTGCCAAACGCGGAAATCGGCGGTTTCTCCTGCATAGTGATTGGGGAGATCTAAATATTCTTGGGGTAAGAAGTATTTAAAGAAGGGCAAAGGATCGAGAAAAACGCGCTCGGCAATATAGAGTAAATCCCGCCAATAGAAATCCATGGGCACGGCATAGGCTTTATAAATGCCGATAATTTGCATGAGGTTTTCTGGGGTGTCTGGTAGCATGGAGCCACCGGCTTCTAGGCGATGGATAACCTCGGCGTATTTATGGGTTGAGGGTGGAAGTTTTGTGGTTGATGAATTGAGGGTTGTTGTCATGGTTTTTTATAGGGAATCGGTAATAGGGAACAGGGAACAGGGAACAGGGGACAGGGAACAGAAATTTCCCCCCATTCCCCCACTCCCCTATTCCCCTATCTCTCCAGAGCAGCAATCTGAGTAACTTTGGGTTGATGGAGTTCAGCGACAATACGGTGGGTGGTGGGTTCCATCCAGCGGAAGAGGAAGTTGGGTTGAATGCCTAGAAAGATGATAATGGCAGTTAGGACTAGGGCTGGCCATTGTTCGTTGAGGGTGACACGGGCATAGTAGGCTCTCTGGTTGTCTAATTTGCCGAAACAGGTGCGGTTAATGAGGATGACGAAGTAGACGGCTGTTAGTCCTGAAGAGAGGATACAGATGAGGGTGGGGATGGGGAAGGTGGCGAAGCTGCCTTGAAAGACGATAAATTCAGCAGCGAAGCCAACTAAACCGGGGATTCCGGCGCTGGCCATTCCGGCTAATATGAGCAGGGAACTGGTGAGGGGTAGGCCGCGAATGGGGTTCATTAGGCCGTTGAGTACGTCGAGATCGCGGGTTCCGGTGGTTTGTTCGACGATGCCGACGAGGAAGAAGAGGAGGGCGAGAATGAGGCCGTGGGCGATCATTTGGGCGATTGCCCCTAAAACACTCAATTCAGTTCCTGCTGCTGCGGCTACTAGGATGTAGCCCATGTGACCAATGGAACTATAGGCGACCATGCGTTTGATGTCCCGTTGGGCGATCGCACTCAAAGCACCATAAATGACGCTGACTGTGCCGATAATGGCTAATCCTGGAGCCATAGTTTCCCAAGCTACAGGAAACAGTTGCAGCCCAAAGCGCAATAGGCCATAGGTTCCCAATTTAGCAAAGATACCACCGAGCAATACGGTGGTACTGGGTGAGGCTTCCACATAGGCATCGGGCATCCAGGTATGCAGGGGAACGAGGGGAGTTTTAATGGCAAACCCAATCAGTAGGGCAGTCAAGAGCAGCAATTGGGTAATGAGATCCAGGTTGTTGATTTGCAGATGGCTAAATTCAAAGCTACCGGTGTCACCCAGGAATACTACTCCTAAGAATCCGACAATCACTGTTAAGCCAGAAATGGCGGTATAAAGGAGAAATTTGGTGGAAGCATAGCCCCGTTTTTCTCCTCCCCAAATGGCGATCAAGAGATAAAAGGGAATCAGTTCTAATTCATAGAAGATGATAAATAAGAGCAGGTTTTGGGCTATTAGAGCGCCCGCAATGCCGCCGTTAATCAGTAGGATTAGGCTGTCATGGAGGCGAGAGCGGTCTAAATCTTTGCGGTTGGTGTATAGGGAGATGAGGGTTAAAAGCCCATTGAGGACGAGTAGGGGTAAGGAGAGTCCGTCTACACCAACGCTGTAGTTTAGACCGAGGGGTTGAATCCAGGTGTGGAATTCACTGAATTGGACTACGCTCAGTCCTGCTGGGTTGAGGTCAAATAACTTGAGTAAATAGAGACTCCAACCTAAGCTGGCGAGACTGGCGATGGTGGCGATCGCCCGGCTGGATTGGGGTTTAGGATAGAGGAAGATGGCGATCGCGCCCAATAGGGGAATCAGGAGTAAGGCTGATAGCATGTCGTTTATTGAGGTAGGGCAGAGAGTAGGGGATAAACCAGTAATAATCCAAAGAGGAGTGTACCGAATAGGATGGACAGGGCATAAAATTGGACTTGTCCGGTGGTGTTGTATTTGAGGCTTTCGCCACTGGCTAGGGTGAACAGGCCGACAAAATTGACTGCACCATCGACTAAGATGCGATCGCACCAATCAATTACTTTAGCCATAAATCCCACTAGGGCAATCACCGTGATTTTATAGAGTTTGGCGGTGTAGAAATCGTAGGCAAAGAAGTCTTGAATGGCTGGAACGGGTAGGGTAATGGGTTTGGCTACTCTGTCGCCAGCATAGAGGTATAAACCGACTCCAGCACCGATAACTGTCGAGCCAATTAATAAGATAGAAGGGGGTTCAATCACTCTACTCAGGGGAGGTAATAGTTCTAAAACAGCCAGTAATTGGGGTAAATGGAGTGCTACACCGAGCAAGATTGTCATGGGTAGGACTATAGCCCATAAGCCTTCTGGCGATCGCTTTGTCCAGTCGGTAATGGAGCCGGTAAACAGTTGGCCAAAGACTCGCGCTAAACTACAGGCCGTTAAGCCATTCACCAGTAGCAAAATGGTTAATAGGCTGCCGGGTAAACTCTCAGCAATTTGTGCCAGTCCCCAGAAACAGCCTAGAGGAGGAACGGCGACTAAGGAGAGAGCGCCGACAACATAGCAGATGCCAGAAATGGGACGACGAGACCATAATCCGCCTAGTTGAGTAATGTCTTGGGAAATGTTGTTAAGGATAATACCGCCTACTGCCATTAACATTAGGGCCATGGCGATCGCATAGGTTAACAGCAGCAGGAGCGCTCCTTGGCCATTTCCAGTACCGACGGCAACAAATATAATGCCTAAATAACTACTGGTGGCATAAGAAAATACACGCTTGATATCCACTTGGGCTAAGGCGATCGCCGCACAAATGACCGCCGTAAATGCCCCCATAAACACTTCTACATTGACGACAAAGGGGGATAATTCCAAAACGGGCTGCATCTTAATTAGCACCCAAGCCCCCGTAGAAACGACTACCGCATTCCGCAGAATTGTGGCAGGCATCGGCCCTTCCATGGCTTCATCTAGCCACAGTTGCAGGGGAAATTGGGCGCATTTACCCAACGGCCCAGCTAGGAGTGCTAAACCGAGTAAGGTGGCTACAGTGGGATTCAACTCTACTTTGCTTGCCCAAACTGCGAGTTCATCATAGTTCCAGGTTCCTGCCAGGGGATAGAGGGCTACCACAGCCATGAGCAAAACTAAGTCACCCACCCGCTTAGTTAGAAATCCATCTCTCGCTCCAGTCACCACCAGAGACTGATTAAACCAAAAGCCAATCAGGAGATAGGTTCCTAGGGTGAGAATTTCCAGCATCACATAGCTGAAAAATAGGGAATTGGTGAGCATTAGGGCAGCCATTCCCGCTTCAAACACCGCCAGCAGCGCATAGAACCGGGCCCAACCCCAATCCATTTCCATATAGCCAATGGCATAAATTTGGGTGAGGATATTTAAACCCAAAATCACGACCAACGCGCCGACAGTGGTGGCGGAAACTTCCACATCAAAAGCGATATCTAGATTTGCCGCATGGAGCCAATTGAGGGAATAGTGAGCGGGTGCATCCCACACTTCCCGTAAACTGAGAATGCTATGGATAAATGCGGCAAAACTCATCAATAAGTTAATATAACCAGCCGGCCGGGGGCCGGTTCGCCGAATTAAACCCGGTGACCAAGGAATGGTCAATAATGCACCGAGTACGGCGTACATTGGGACTAACCAAATCGTTTGACTAAAGGTGTTCATGGGTGAATCAGCGATCCCTTTGGGAGAAAAACATAAGCTAGACTTAAGCATCCTAAAAGTATAGGATTACTTTTCCCTTCATTTTTCAGATTATGCATCACTAAAAGTCTATGTCTCAATCCGGATTATAAAATGTTCTCGATCAAAAAACAAACTGGAGTAACTCATCCTGATGAGTGTAGGAGAATCTGAGGGATCAACGATCCCATGAGGGAGTAATAATGCTTACCCTTCTTTCGTTTAGCATGAACTAGATTCAAAGGATTCAGTAGGCGATCGCGAATTCTGTATACTTCGGACTTTCTGGCTCATGAAACACTATTTTAGGTTATGATGAGATTATTTTAATCCAAACTACTAGGAAGTAAGTATCATGTTATCCACCGAGCTAAGACAAGAATCGATAGTCAAAAGAATTGAGGATACTGTTTCTACTTTGATGCAAGAAGATCTTTTATTCAAAGAGGATCTGGATTATGCAGAAATGGTCAAACTATTAGTTAAGTTGTTTGAAGATAACTTAACTTTTGATGACTTTAATGGTATGTCTGATGAAGAATTAAAAGAACATTCTAGTGGCATATTAGCGATAGAACTATTGTCGAAGATTGGACAAGATTTTACTCCAGAGCAAATGGCAGCTTTTGAGGATGCGATTAAAAGAAAATAGGTAATTATGGATTACTTTTTAGATAGTAATATTGTTTCTTTAGCTATTAAAAATAATAGTTCAGTTAATCAAAAATTCAGGGAGATAAAAGCTCAGAGAAAAACGATTTTTATAAGTTGTATCACTTATTTTGAAGTAAGGAGAGGTTTTTTAGCTGTTGATGCTCCTAAACAACGGGCAAGATTTGAGGATTTTTGTCAAAAATATCCAATTATTTTCTTAGATGATTTAGCCATATTGGAAAAAGCGGCTGAAATTCATGCTAATCTGAGATTAAGGGGTTTACCGATACAAACGGAAGATGTTTTAATTGCAGCGAGTGCAATGGTTAAGGATTTGATTATGGTTTCTAATGATAGTGATTTAGCCAGAATTGAAGGTTTGAGTTTAGAGAATTGGTCAACATTATAAACATTGAGTTTAGTCTCTCTTGGATAAGAGATCGCCCCCACACCCCCCTCCCCATTCTCCCTATCCCAGTCAGTGCCACGGTTTAGGCGATCGCAAAGTCCGTAAACTTGCGACTTTCTGGCTCGTGAAACGCTAATACAATCTCTTCTTTTGAGATCCCTTCCCTTAATAACTCATTAGCAATACCTTCCTCTGTCCAATCTTCTTCTATATAAATCTTCTCATTTTTGATCCGAATATGAACATGGGTATACTTGAGACGTTTATCATTTTGCCAATCAACCGTTAACCAAAGATAATGATCGTGGGTTTCATCAAATACTAAACAAGTTTCTGAATCATTATCAGGAGATTGATGAATCAACTTATCGTATTTCGTTAAAATACTCTCGATTAATTGTCGATATTTGATGAGCTTATCCATGAAATAATTTCCTCTGCATTTACACTAAACACAATCAAGTTAAGTTGATGACGTTTGATGATGGCTTGAATAGATTTTCTTTGAAAGAAGTTGTTAAATACTGCACTTCTTACCGCTAAATATATTTCGTAATCCTTCTCTGACAATTCAAGAAAGTCACGATACAAAAGATACTGACCTAATGCATTTTGAAAATCATTTATGGGAGAAGGATTGATAAAACTTTTTATTTCAACAACGATTCTGCGTCCTTGTTGTTCAGCTAAAAGAGGTTTTTCTGCTAATAGATCGGCATAAATGCGATCGCCTTCATACTCAATTGTATAAGGATCGGCAATAATCGTCCAGCTATCCTTAATCAAGGCGTTTTTTACCGTATCATGGTAGACATCTTTTGCTGGCATGGTTTTCCGTTTGCAGAGTCAAGGATACTGGATATTATAGCATCGCCCCCACACCCCTCTCCCCATTCTCCCTATCCCAGTCAGTGCCAAGGGTTTAGGCGATCGCGAATTCCGTAAACTTCCGACTTTCAGCCTCGTGAAACGCTAGTACACTCTTATCTGCCCTGATGTGATATACTCAATTAAAACTATTGCCAAACATTAAATCTGTAAATGTGCATTATAATTTCGAGTGGAATCCAGCTAAAGAACAACAAAATATTCGCAAGCATAAGTTAAATTTTCGTTTAGCCTCAACTATATTTCACGACCCTTATCAATTAACCTTATATGACGAAGAACATAGTCAAGAAGAGGATAGATGGGTAACTCTAGGTTTAGACGAAACTGGGATTCTGAGAGTCGTCATCCATACGTTTAAAGAAATCGATCGTGATTCTTGTTTAATTCGGATTATTTCTGCTCGAAAAGCAATGTTAAGTGAACAGCAATGTTATGAGGACAGACAAGTATGAAACCAGAGTATGATTTTTCTCAAGCTGAACAAGGTAAATTCTATCATCCTCAAGCGAAACTGCAATATCCGATTTATCTAGAATCAGATATTGATGAATTTTTCAGGCAAATTGCACAAGAGAAAGAAATTGATGTTCAAGTGTTAGTGAATGAATGGTTACGAAATAATATTAAGTTAATTCAAAGCATTCAGTAAAGGCGATCGCCCCCACACTCCCCTCCCCATTCTCCCTATCCCAGTCAGTGTCACGGTTTAGGCGATCGAAAATTCCGTAAACTTCCGACTTTCTGGTTCGTGAAATGCCAGTACAATATCCTCTTTCGGTACACCTTCTCTCAGTAACTCAGTTGCAATTCCTTCCTCTGTCCAATCTTCTTCTATGTAGATTTTCTCATTTTTAATCCGAATGTGAACAGAAATTCCCTTCACTCTTTCTTCTGGTGTCCAACCCACTTGAAACCACAGATATTGATCTCTATTGGTATCAAAAGCTAAGAGCATTTCTACTCCTTAAGGACAAGCTTGAGAAAACAAGCAATCGTACTGGGTTAAAATTGACTGAACTAAGGAACGATAGTGTTCTAGTTTATCCATGGATTTATCACCTCTTTCGCAGATTTAGATGGTGTTCCATTCTCTGGCTTTCACAAACCGTGATAAATGCTTTACATTGCTTGTTGCCACAGTTATCTCATGACCATAATCTTGCAACAACAGGGCTTGAGCGGCTAAAATAACATCACCGTCAAGAGCTTTATCATCGGCTGTCGGTTTACCTTGTTGTCTGGCTTCAGCCCATAACTGAGCCGCTTTGAGCATAACTTCTGTTGTAATGGGAAGATAGATAAGTTCTGATTTGAGTTGATCGAGTTTTGCCAGTCCGGTTACTTTATTTGCTCGTAAGAGTTCCCGTCTAATTTCATAATCAATAATTTCAGGCAAAATCACTTCATAACCTCGATCTATCAGACTAATAAACCATTGCTGACAGCGTAATGCTATAGGCGTAGCTTTGGGATTCGTGATTAATCCGACTGGTGCAGAATCTAATAAAATAACTTCCGCCATTAAACGGAAATTCTTTCCATAGATTCAATGATTTTTAATGTTTCTTGTTGTTCTTTTTTGTCATCCAAATCAGACCAATATTGAAACATTTCTTGTATTCTTTTTTGTTTCAGTTGGTTTTGGATATTATCGTGACTATTGATTCGAGCAACCGCATCATTCCAATTATTTACAGAATTTTTTTTGATTGCAGTTTGACTAAAGCTATGAACAAGTTTTAGTAACTCTGGAATATATTCTTCTGGAATTTGCCCAATAGCTTCAAGTAAATCCAGTCGTTGCTGGGTTGGTATTGTTGGCCAGTTATTCATAGTTCATAAGTTCCGATCGCGATCTGATTTCACTATATCCTATTTTATTAGCGATCGCCCTCTCCCTACTCTACCCCATCAGCCTGATCGCCCCCACACCCCCTTCCCCATTCTCCCTATCCCAGTCAGTATCAGGGTTTAGGCGATCGCAAATTCCGTAAACTTCCGACTTTCTGGTTCGTGAAATGCCAGTACAATATCCTCTTTCGGTACACCTTCCCTCAGTAACTCAGTTGCAATTCCTTCCTCTGTCCAATCTTCTTCTATGTATATTTTCTCATTTTTGACTCTTACATAGACAGAAACCGCTTTAATTCTTCTGCCATCTTTCCAACCAATATTAAACCAGAGATATTGATTTCTTTCATCGTCAAACATTAAGACTTCATCGATATCTGGATCGGGGACTTGTGCGGAAATACGATCGTACTCGGTTAAAATATTTTTGATCAGAGTCTGATAGCGGATTAGTTTGTCCATTCGATAATTTCCTCTTGATTCAGATCGACAACTAACAATGACACTTGATAGGTTTGAATAATGAGTTGAATTGCTACTTGCTCGAAAAACTTTTGATAGATATCCTTGCCAATAGCTAGGTAAATTTCACACTTAGGTTGGTTTATAGAAAGGAAAGTTTTGTAAATCAAGTATTGACCTAATGCTGTCTCAAATTCCCGCATAGGAGAACGGCTGAGAAAACTTTTGATTTCAATCACAATTTGCCGTTCTTGTCTAGTTGCAGCAATTGTTTTTTCACTCGCGAGATCGGCGACTAATTTAACTTCTTCGTATTTAATGGGATAAGGATCGGCAGTAATTGTCCAACCGTCCTTGATTAAGGCATTTTTTACGGCATCATGGTAAGTGTCTTTTGCTGGCATTTTCCTCCTATGTGCGAGTTGAGGATACTGGTATTATAGCATCGCCCCCACACCCCCCTCCCCATTCTCCCTATCCCAGTCAGCACCAGGGTTTAGGCGATCGCAAATTCCGTAAACTTCCGAGTTTCTGGCTCATGAAACACTATTTTAGGTTATGATGAGACTATCTTAATCCAAACTGCATGGAGGTAAGTATCATGTTATCCACCGAGCTGAGACAAGAATCAATGGTTAAAAGAGTTGAAGATGTTGTATCTGTGATTATGGCAGAAAGTCCTTTATTTAAGGAAGATCTCGATTATGTAAAAACTGTACAAGATTTAGTAAGACTTTTTCAAGAGAATTTACCTTTTGAAGAATTTAATACCATGTCAGATGGAGAATTAAAAGAACATTGTAGTTTTATTATGGCGACAGCACTATTCGCTAAAATTGGTGAAGATTTCACTTCTGAACAAATGGCTATTTTTGAAGATGCAGTTAAACGGAAATAGAAGATGAATTACTTGTTAGACACTAATATTGTGTCTTTAATGGTGAAACAAAATTGTCAAATTTTAGAAAAAATTAATAATATTAAATCGCAAAGAAAAAGTATATTTATAAGTTGTATTACTTATTTTGAAATGAGACGGGGTTTTTTAGCGGTTGATGCTCCTAAACAAAGAGAAAGGTTTAATCTGATTTGTCAAACATATCCGATTATTTTCTTAGATGATTTAGCTATATTGGAAAAAGCGGCTGAAATTCATGCTAATCTGAGATTAAGGGGTTTACCGATACAAACGGAAGATGTTTTAATTGCAGCGAGTGCAATGGTTAAGGATTTGATTATGGTTTCTAATGATGGTGATTTAGCCAGAGTTCAAGGGTTGAGTTTAGAGAATTGGTCAGAGTTATAAACATTGAGTTTAGTCTCTCTTGGATAAGAGATCGCCCCCACACCCCCTCCCCATTCTCCCTATCCCAGTCAGTATCAGGGTTTAGGCGATCGCAAACTCCGTAAACTTCCGACTTTCGGGGGAATGAAACACCAGTACAATGTCTTCTTACAGTAATTCAGTTAAACCTATCAGTATCTACAGAATATTTGTTAAAATCCTATGAAATCTTTTTATTGTGTTTTTTTAGAACTTTTTATCAGAAGCGAGTGAATCATAGCAACTATCCATATGATCACTCCATAGCAGTACCAATTAATAAAGCTCTCGCCACGATTATAAGCTGCGACGGCTGGAAATAAAGCCAGAATTAGAACTGTTATTATTCCACCCGAGCCACTTGCTCCACCAACAAATGGAAGGACTAACATTGCACCTATTACTAGCAGAACCGTATTAGCTCTATGAATCCCTGAGCGCTGAACCTTTTGTATCTGTTGCGCTGCTAATTGATACTGTATTGGGTGGCCACATCTAGGGCAAGATATAGCTGCTTCACTGATCTGTTTATTACAGGCTGGGCAAGGGATCAGCGCCATATGAATTCCTCCAGTTTGATTTAATACTGTGTTATTTGTTTATATCACATGAGTAACATCACTAGATAGTATTATGGTTGATCTTTATTACTATTCTCTTTCCTGTCGAGATTAAGAGTGGGCCTAGATGGCCCACTCTGGCCATTATACTATACCACAGCTTCTTCTAACTTGGGCATCTTCTCCACAGGCACGACCCGATCGAAATCCTCCAAATCCTCAATCTCATTGAAGTTCAGGTAACGGTACAAGTCAGCCTTGAATGGATCGACCTTCTTGGCGACAATATCTAAATACTCATCCACCGTGGGAATTTTACCCAGAAGTTTGTATGTACTTACTTTTATGTGTTATAACTCATATCAGTAAGTTTAGTCACTATAAACAAGCTGCTATCAACCCACTAAACTTACTACATTAAAGTCACTTTCTCTTGTTTAAGATGAACAAAATACTTATCATTCTTAACTTCGCTCTTGCCTCACTCCTAGGCTCCTGTGGTTCATCTATATCACAGAGAGAGAAGGCTCTACAATCGGAAGCAAAGATGTACGCAGGGAGTATGGGTAGAGGACAACAAATGTACTATCTTGACAATGAGGGTAAGTCTTTTACAACAGAAATACCTCTTTTAGGACTAGAAATTGAATCAGAAACACCTGACTACAGCTATTCGATGTCAAGTGATGACTTGACTCAAAGGGTATTCATTACCGCTAGACCAAAGCAGAGTGACTTAAAGTCGTACACTGTTGGAGTCTTTGTAGTAAAACTCGCGAAAGAGGGAGAGGAAACTACTATGACAGTTCTCTGTGAATCAACTAAGCCTGGCACTCTTCCCGAACCTCCTTACTTGGATGGGGAAGAGCCACGCTGCGGGGATGGCTCGTTCTCACTTTCAAGCCTAGCACCTGTAATGGTTTTATAGCTGTTACTCTTACATTGCTCGCTAATGCAAGCAGGTGAGTCTGGTTTAGGACCCACCCTAACCATTATACTACACCACAACCTCCTCCAACTTCGGCATCTGCTCCACAGGAATCACCCGACCGAAATCCTCGAAATCCTCAATTTCATCAAAATTGAGATCATGGTATAAATCAGTTTTAATTCTCATCATCAGTTAAAGATTCTAACTCATCAGAAATTAAATTTTGCCAATCCTCATCACAGTGAGAATGTAAATGAATTGAGGTTACTAATAACTCTGATAAAATTTGACCTTTTTGGCGATCGCTTAACTCAGAAAGTTGTAATTGATTAATCAAAGAAAGAACATTTTGACATTCTTCCTGTAATTCTATAATCAATTGATTTAAAGTGGAATTTTGAGTGCTAATTTTTTTAGTAATTAATTGCATTAGTTTTTCCCTAACCTTTTTAATGCTTGTTGAATACCTTTTTCAAAGGCTTTAATTTCCTTTTGCCAATGATTAATCAATCCTTGATCTGGAAACTCCTTATTTAATTCTAATCTAATTTTTTCTTGATGTTCAGAAATTCGATCCTCCAAAGATAATATTGCTTTTTTAAAATGACTTTTTCCCATAAATTATAATCTCGATCGATCGAGGTGAGCCGTCATCCGGCTCACCCTAACCATTATACTACACCACAGCCTCCTCTAACTTCGGCATCTGCTCCACAGGAATCACCCGACCGAAATCCTCAAAACCCTCAATCTCATTGAAATTCAGGTAACGGTACAACTCAGCCTTAAACGGATCGACCTTCTTGGCAACAATATCTAAATACTCATCCACCGTGGGGATTTTACCGAGAAGAGCGCACACCGCAGCCAACTCGGCCGAGCCTAAATAGACCCTAGCACCCTTACCCATGCGGTTATTAAAATTACGGGTCGAAGTCGAGAAAACCGTAGCATTATCTTCCACTCGCGCTTGATTTCCCATACACAAAGAACATCCCGGCATTTCCGTTCTTGCACCAGAAGCAGCAAAAATACCATAAACCCCTTCTTCCCGTAACTGCTGTTCATCCATGCGAGTTGGGGGACAAATCCAGAGGACAGATTTAATCCGTCCTGCCCCTTCCAAAATCTTCGCGGCTGCCCGATAATGGCCGATATTGGTCATACAAGAACCAATGAACACCTCATCAATTTTATCCCCCGCACATTCGCTCATTAACTTCACATTATCCGGGTCATTAGGAGCCGCAACAATGGGTTGTTTGATCTCGCTTAAATTGACCTCGATAATATCAGCATACTCCGCATCTTCATCGGCTGACATTAACTCAGGATTGGCCAACCATTGCTCCATTTTGGCAATACGACGAGTCAAAGTCATCGCATCTTGATAACCCCTGGCGATCATATTTTTCATCAGCACAATATTAGAGCGCAGATATTCCGCTACAGTCTCCGTACTCAGCTTAATCGTACAACCCGCGCAAGAACGCTCTGCCGTCGCATCCGTCAACTCAAACGCCTGCTCCAACTTCAAGTCTGGTAAGCCCTCCATCTCCATAATCCGCCCATTGAACACATTTTGCTTGTTCTCCTTGGCGACAGTCAGCTTACCCTGTTGCATCGCCACCCAGGGAATGGCATTGACGATATCCCGCAAAGTAACTCCCGGTTGCAACTCTCCCGTAAACTTGACTAACACCGACTCTGGCATATCCAACGGCATCACTCCCAGGGCTGCGGCAAATGCTACCAAACCCGAACCTGCGGGGAAAGAAATACCCAGGGAAAAACGGGTGTGGGAGTCGCCCCCCGTGCCTACGGTATCCGGTAAGAGCATCCGGTTGAGCCAGGAGTGGATGATGCCATCTCCCGGACGCAGGGCAACCCCGGCACGAGTAGCAAAGAAGTCGGGTAAATCCTTGTGGGTTTTGATATCTACCGGTTTGGGATAGGCGGCAGTATGGCAGAAACTCTGCATGACTAAATCGGCGGAAAAGCCTAGACAGGCGAGTTCTTTCAACTCATCCCTGGTCATCGGCCCCGTGGTATCCTGGGAGCCAACCGTCGTCATGATCGGCTCGCAAGAAGTTCCGGGACGCACACCGGGCAAACCGCAAGCCTTCCCGACCATTTTCTGCGCCAGGGTGAAGCCTTTGCCGGTATCGGTGGGCACACTGGGACGGGTAAACAGGGGACTCGGTTCGTAACCCAAAACTTCACGGGTTTTATCGGTTAAGCTACGCCCGATGAGTAGGGGAATACGCCCACCGGCGCGGACTTCATCGAGGAGGGTTTCGGGTTTGAGGGAGAAGGTGGTGATCACTTCTCCTTCTGGGTTGGTAATTTCCCCTTTGTAGGGATAGATGGTGATGATATCCCCAGTGTTCAGTTTGCTGACATCGCATTCGATGGGGAGTGCCCCAGAGTCTTCGGCAGTATTGAAGAAAATGGGGGCAATTTTACCACCGAGGATGTATCCTCCAGCACGCTTGTTGGGTACAAAGGGGATATCGTCGCCGATGTGCCAGAGGACGGAGTTAATGGCAGACTTGCGGGAGGAACCGGTTCCAACCACATCACCGACGTAGGCGACGGGATGGCCATTTTCTTTCAGTTTGGCGATGGTTTGCAACCCTTCCGGCATCCGGGACTCTAGCATGACTAGGGCATGGAGAGGAATATCGGGGCGAGTGGTGGCATGGGGTGCGGGGGAGAGATCGTCGGTATTGGTTTCTCCGGGCACTTTGAAGACGGTGACGGTGATGGCTTCCGGGACTTTGGGGCGACGGATAAACCAGGCGGCATTTGCCCAAGCGTCGATGACTTGTTTGGCGTAGGGGTTAACGTCAGAGAGTTCGATGACTTGGTTAAAGGTATCGAAGACGAGGGTGGTTTTGCTTAAAGCACTGGCGGCGGCGCTGGCGAGGTTGCTATCTTTGGCTTTGAGCAGATCGACTAGGGATTGCACATTATAGCCTCCCACCATTGTACCGAGCAGGTCGATCGCCCCCTGGTGGGAAATGAGGGGACAGTGGATCTCATCTTTGGCAACAGCCGTGAGGAACCCGGCTTTCACATAAGCCGCTTCATCCACTCCTGGCGGAATGCGATCGCGCAGTAGCATCAGCAATTCTTCTTTGAGTTCCTCTGGCGGCTGTTTCAGCATTTCGCACAGCTCAGAAGTTTGAGCGGCATCCAAAGGTAGGGGAGGGATACCGAGGGCAGCCCGTTCTTGGGCATGTTGACGATAGTCATCTAGAAACATAAGCGTTGCAGTTCTCCTGATTCGTTTCTCTCATTATGATGGAGTTTCCCAGTGTAGCGTCTCCTGAACTCAGGAAAACGTATCTTTTGCTCCGTAATGGTGGTCAACTTCACGAACCTAAAGCAGAAGATATAATTTATTTAGAGCCAAAGATTACCTGCATCAGGAGGAAACATGGCCAGAGAGCGTTGGACAGATGAAAGAATTGATGGGTTAGCCGATACTGTAGATAACCTCACAGGTAGCATCCGGGAACTCAGAGAAAGTATCAGCGAAATCAAAGATAGCATAGATGGGTTGAGAGTAACCAGCCAAGCTTTATTGCAAGTTGCGGCGCAACATCAGCAAGAGATGGAATTAATTAAGGAGCGACAAAGTGTTTTTCTTAACTTCTTACATCACTTGGATTCAAGAGCATATCCTCTTTGATGACTTCCTGAATGCGATCGCTCTCTCCTCGCAACAATAAACAATCATCCCCTTCTAACTGCATGGCTGCATCCACCGGATTATAGAGTTTTCCATGGCGACGGACAGCTTGAACGACGATCTGATAGTTTTGCCAAATGGCACGGGGAGTAAGATGTATTAAATGGGAGTTTTCCGAGAGAGTTAACCAATGACTGATCCCCTCAACCAGGGCACTGCGTCCCTCGACTAAATCCCGAAACGCTGAAATTTCTTCGGGTTTACCCACCACTAATAATTGATCGCCAGAGCGCAATGTCATTTGATTTTTCGGATAATAAACCAGATCGTCCCCTTGCTGAATCGCCATCACCGTGACTCCAGTTAAATGACGGATATCCGTTCCACTTAGGGTCATCCAATCTAAGGATGAAGTTTCCGAAATTTTCACCCATTCATGATGTAAAGATTCCGTGGCATCATTGAGCCATTTTTGTTGCAGTCCAACCAAGTTTTCTGGGCGTACACTTTGATAATGATCCCGGTGTATGGCTTGAATTATTGATTGAATTGCCCATTGAGACTCGCCCAAGGTAGAGAGTAAATGGGCCCCCATTTCTAGGGCGGCTTCAAATTCGGGTTGCACCACTTCTTGGGCCCCTAATTGGGTGAGGACATCAATTTCACTATTGTTATGAGAGCGAGCAACCACATCTAATTCCGGGGCAAATTCCAAGGCTCGTTTGAGCAGCAGTCGGGTACTGGCGGGATCGGGAAGGGCGATCGCCATTGCTCTAGCCGTTTCCAAATGAGCTTTTTCTAGGACTAATTCGGAGTCGGCATCGCCAAAAATATAGGGAATATTTTGCTGCCTTAATCGTTGAATAGCGGCTTCACTATTTTCGATAACCAGAAGGGGATAGCCTTGATTATGCAAAATTCTAATAATGGCTTGTCCCACACGCCCATAGCCAGCGATGACAACATGATTTTTAAGGGTTTCCGGTAAGGAGAGGGCTTTGATTTCTTGCTGGCGCAGGAGTTGCTTGATTCCAGGAAGTTTTTCAATCCATTGGGCTAACCGGGGGGCAGAGCGAATGCTAAGGGGGGTGAGAATGAGGGTGATGGCGGTTGTGCCTAAGATTAGGAGATATTGTTCGTTCGTTAATAGTCCTAGATCGAATCCTTCTAGGGCAAGGACAAAGGAAAATTCCCCAATTTGGTTTAAGCCTAACGCGGCGATCGCGGCAGTTTTAAAAGAATAGCCGAATTTGAGGACAATGGGGAAAATAATTAGGGCTTTGCCGAACATTACCATCAGCACTAAGCCTAAAATAATGCCGAAGTTATCGAGCAAAATTTGCGGATCAATTAACATGCCGATGGAGGCAAAGAAGAGACTAGCAAAGGTATCCCGCAGGGGGAGAACTTTGGCGAGGGCTTGATCGGCATAATCAATTTCCGCAATCATTAAACCGGCGACAAAGGCTCCCATTTCAATGGAGAGTCCCAGATGGGCAGTCACCAGGGCAACGCTTAAGCAGAGGGCAATAGTGGTGAGGAGGAAGAGTTCGCTACTTTCGGTGCGGGCGATGCTTTTAATGAGGGGAGGTACTACCCATCGTCCCAGGGCGATCGCCAAGGCTAAAAAGATGCTAACTTTCAGTAAGGCTGCTCCTAATGTGGGCCAGAGGTTTTCAGGGGCATCGAGCGCAGGTAAAATCGCTAACATTAAACCTAATGCTAGATCCTGGGCAATTAAAATCGCCAACATTACTTGTCCATGAAGGGTGTTGACCTCTCCGCGCTCCGTCAGGGTTTTCAGGACGACGGCGGTCGATGAGAGTGACAAAATAGACCCCAAGAAAATTCCCTGTGTCCAGCCACTCACCCAACCGAGAACCGTGGAGGCGATCGCCACTAAACTTAAAGTTAAGCCAATTTGCAATAAACTGCCTTGAATAGCAATTTCTTTCACCCGCTTTAATTCTGCCAGGGAAAACTCTACCCCCAAAGCAAACAATAAAAAGGCAACCCCAATCTCCGCTAAGGGTTTAATTTGCTCCGCTTCCGCCAGCAATTGCAAGCCAAAAGGGCCAACCACAAACCCACTAACGAGATATCCTAAAAGTACCGGTTGTCGGAGGCGCGTAGCTGCATAACCTCCCAGGGCAGAAGCCCCCAAAACAATTGTTAAATCTAGGATAAAGTGATGATCGGCTGCCATTTTTCCTTTCTATATTGGGTATAGATGCGTTAATCAAAAATCTGAGCTTAGTAAATTTAAATTACTCCTGGACTTTGAATTTTAAGAACAATTTTATAGACCCCTTCTATAGTTTATCACTTTTAGGAGACTCTGCTCCATTTTTCTGATTTTTTTCTTCCGCATCTATAGACTCGATCTCAGCTTCAGGAGAGATGGATTTTGGGGGATCGGGTTGAAAAAAAGCTCTTTTTTTATTGACTTGAAATTGCACTAATAACTCTAAATCTTTGAGAGCTTTTTCAGCTTTCTCCACTTTATCAACCAGAGAACTAGCCACTTGACTTCCATTTCGGGCAAATTCAGTAAATTCTTGAATTCTTTGGCGAAATCGATTAGCCACTCGTTTCATTTGTTGTCCAGCTTCAAACGTTTGGGTCACCAATTGACTAATTTCTGAACTGACACTACTAAATCCTCTCATTTCTGAATTCGTTTGATTGGCAATAATCGCCAGTTGTACTGCTAGGTGGCGCACCTGTTGGCTGACTCTTTCAATCAATTTTGAGGTTTCATCAATGGTTTTGAGTTCTTCTTCTAGTAAGTCTCCTGTTTTGACAATTTTATCAGTTTGAGTACAAATGACACTCACCCCCGAAGAGGTAGCGCGAAATGCCCGTTTACCCGATTGGGATAAAATTTTGCCAATTTGAATAAATCGATGATTCAAATCAGCAACTTCTTCATTTTTACGGACTAATTCTTGTTGCTGTAATTCCAGGAGTTGATTTCGTTCATGGATCGCGGCCAGTTGATCTTCAAGAAGTCTGGTATAAGCCTCTACTTTTTGATGTTCCCGCTCTAGTTTAATGGTATTTCTTTGAGCTTCAATTTGCTTGTTTTCAATTTCCCGGTTTAAGTCAGATAGAATTTGAGATTGGGCCAGGATTAAAGTTTGAAAGTCCAATAAAAAGTAAGCTGAGATTCCTGGTAAACTAGGTTCTTGAAAAACCACAACAATCGGTTCATAAATAACTTTTGGATCGCGGGATAGAGCAATATTAACGGCTGTGCCAATCTTTTCAGTATAGGAAAGTTGTAAACACTTCCCTTGATTTTTCATATTATTTAAAAAGTATTGAATCGGGGTTTTTAATGTTTTTTGAGTGCCATAAATTTCACTTAAGTGTTCATAAAATAAACGCCGAGAAATCATGCCCCAAAATCGTTGGGGACTAGCCACAATCACACCAGTAAGATCGGGCCGTTGATCGAACTGATTTAAGACAACTTGAGTCAAAGTTGTCGGACTGACTTGAAAATCTTGGAGATTTAAGTCAAGTAAATAGGAGTTGAGGGTGAGTTGAGCAGGATGGCTCATGGGTGGATGGGGATGGAGTGTTCAGCACTAACCTTACTTGGAGCATAGACAAGGAAAATAATCCCATTGGGGTTGTGTTTAATATACTCTCTCATCCTCCAGTTCTGGTAGGGGGGATAGGCATCATTAGGGCACAGAGCAACCGCAACATGACCAATTGATGGCTTGCTGAAAATTAGGATCTTCGAGTAAGGCAGTCGCCAACGAGGGAATTAGGGGTCGGGAAAAGAGGTAACCTTGTCCGTATTCACAGCCAAGCTGTTGCAATTTGCAGCATTGGGCTGGGGTTTCGATCCCTTCACACACCAATTGTGCCCCCAGGTTATGGGCTAGGGTGATAATGGTTTGTGCGATCGCCTCTTTGCTAGAATCGGTTTCAATGCCATCTACAAATGCGCGATCAATTTTAATCAGGTCTAGGGGCAGTTGATGCAAGCGACTGAGGGAGGAGTACCCCGTGCCAAAATCATCAATGGACAGTTGCACGCCTAATGCTTTGAGTTGATGCAAGATGGATGCATCAAATTGAGACGTTTCCAGAAAGCTGGTTTCAGTAATCTCTAAATTTAAGCACTGACCCGGAATTTGGTGCGATCGCAACAATTTGTCAATTTGCTCCACCAAGTTAACCTGTTTCAGTTGCAATAAGGACAGATTCACATTCAACACAATATGTAACCCTTGGGGAATCTGCGATCGCCATTGCTCCAATTGACGGCAGCTTTGCTCTAATACCCACCATCCCAAGGTGCTAATTAAGCCAATTTCTTCCGCCACGGGAATAAATTCCCCTGGTGAAATCCATCCCTTCTTAGAATGCTGCCATCTCAACAACACCTCAAAGCCCTTTAACCCTCCTGTCTTCAAAGAGATCACCGGTTGATAGCATAGAGATAACTCTTCTAACTCTAGGGCACGAGTGAGATCATGTTCTAACTGCAATCGAGCTAAGGCGCGGGGATGCATCACCTTTTCAAAGCACACAAACCGCCCTCCCCCTTGGGCTTTTGCCTGATACATAGCTAGATCTGCATCTCGTAATAATTCTTCCGGTGAGTGATAATCCTGATGACCAAAGGTAATCCCAATACTTGCCCCCAAGGAAAACTCGTAATCTCCCATGCGAAACGGAATCCGCATCAGGGAAACTAACTTTTCTGCTGTGGCGATCGCCTCTTGAGGATCGTTGAGCGCCGTTAATAACACCGCAAATTCATCCCCCCCAAATCGGGCTAAGGTATCTTTCGGAATATCCCGATCCAGGTTACAGTACGGCCCTGCATGAATCCCACTCAAAGAAGTTTGCAATCTTTGGGCGACCTGTTTTAACAAATCATCGCCCACCAAATGCCCCAAACTATCATTAATAATCTTAAACCGGTCTAAATCAATAAATAAAATGGCATATAAACCCGTCTCTTTCCGTTGATAAGTATCGATCACCTGCTCCAGATGATCGATAAACCAAGCTCGATTTTTTAAGCCCGTCAATTTATCATGGTAGGCATCATAATGCAGTTGCTCCTCTGCATGACGACGGGCAGTAATATCTTCTACTGTTCCCTCATAATACAGGACTTTTCCCTCTTCATCTAAAACTGCTCTTTGAGTCTCTGAAACCCAAATGATTTCACCATCTCGTCGATAAACTTCTGATTCAAAATCATAAACAATTCCCTGTTTTTGCGTCAGTTCTTTAAGCTTTTGGCGACGATTTGGGTCAACATAAAGTTGCTTCTCAATATCTGTCAAAGACTCAATCAAAGACTCTGGACTATCATATCCATACAGATGAGCGAGAAAAGCATTAGCACTTAAATACCCCCCTTCTGGGGTACTTTGAAAAATACCTTGACTAATGTTTTCAAATATGCTTCTATATTTCAGCTCACTTTCGCGCAGGGCAAGTTCTGCTTCTTGGCGTTTGATTTCCTGCTGATGGGCTGTAATAAAGCGAGAAATATCCTTAGCCATTAACTCAATCATTTCACGATCCGTTTCAGTAAATGGTGGATCGTGAACTTCTGAAGAGAGGAAACTGAGAACACCATAAATTTTATCTTCCACTATAATTGGAGTGCCTAAGTAGGATTCTAGATGTAATTTTTTATAAGGAGGGCATTCTCGCAGTTGGGGATATTCCTGAATTTTGCTGCAACTAATGGTTCGTTGGTGATAAACGACTTCTGAACAGTAAGTATCGGATAGATTAAAACACATTCCCGGTTGGAGTTGGGGAAATTCACTTTGAACAAACTCTAGGCAAATAATCTGTTGATTGAGGTTAGCAATAAATCCTGTCTTCAGTCCAAAAAGTTCACATCCTGCCTGTAAATAAGCCGCAAATAGTTCCTCAAAATTATTATAGTTACCGGTACTGAGGCGATGGAGATATTTTAGCCGGGTACTAAATTCAGAAAGTTTGTTTGCTTGCTGGTAACGTTCGTTTAAATCTAAATCAACACAGTATAGCTCCGGTTCTCCTTGGGCATTGTACAGCAGAACATGACTAGAGAAAATACGGATAAATTTCTGGCGATTATTTTTGACAATTAATTCTCCTGGATTCATGGGAATCCCTTGATTAATCCAGCGATCGTAACCTTGGCGGAGATAGTCGGCTGTTTCTGGAGAAAGAATCAGATCTTCTAAGTTTTTTCCGATCGCCTCTTCCCCTTTGTATCCGTATAAATTCTCACTGGCTTTATTCCAGAAAAACACCTTGAGATCCCGGTCATATCCCTGCACGGGAATTAAAGGCACTTCTTCAAACAAACGCCGGAATCGTTGTTCGCTCTCCCTTAAACTGACTTCACTTTGACAGCGCTCAATGGCAATTCCGGCTAATCGGGTAGCTGATTCCATCAGTTTTTGATGTTGCTCTGTGGGCAAACCTGGAGAGCCAGCATAAAAGCAAAATGTGCCTAAAACTTGATCTTGCAACGAGAAGATTGGAGTTGACCAAGCCGCCTGTAAGCCATAACATAAGGCTAAATCTCTATATTCACTCCATAGGGGATCTGTGGCAATATTTTCTACAATCACCGGTTCTTTGCGATAGGCGGCTGTACCACAAGATCCCGACAATTCGCAAATGGGTATGCCATCAACAGCTTGGTTATAGCTGGGGTCTAAGTGGGGTGCTGCACCCAAGGTTAAACAATTTTTTTGCAGGTCTACGAGCAGAATTGAGCCTAAGAGTTCTGGAGCTTGGCTTTCTAAGGTATGAATCAGTAAGCTGAGAGTTTCCGAGAGGGGGGCATTTTTGGCGATCGCCTCTAGAACCCGTTTTTGCCCATTCAACCACAGTTCATTATACTTGCGATCGCTAATTTCCGTAAGCGTTCCCATCATCCGATAAGAACAATTCTTATTATTCTTAAACACCGTTCCCCGATCGACCACCCAAATATATTGGCCATCACTGCGACGCATACGAAACTCCAATTCATAACTCTTGCCAGTTTCCAAGACTGAATGAATCGTTTCTTGATGCTTTTTTCGATCCTCTGGGTGAATCAAGGATGTGACGATCTCAAAATTAGGTTCGATGCTCTGAGGATCGAGACCAAGCAGCTTATAGAGTTGATCGTTCCATATCACTGCATCAGGTTCCATATCCCAGATCCAAACCCCATCAGTGGTACTTTCCATCATCCAACGTAACTGAGCTTCTTGGATTTCTGTCTGGATTGGCTTCATTCCCCCCATTATCCTCATGATTCCCCCATAGAGATCTATGGCTTAACAGAGTCTTGTCACTTAAAGATAATTAGTTTACCTCTTCAACCAATCAAATCCCATAGTTACTTTGACTATAACTTAAAAACCCCTTCAGATCATTCAGCAAAAATAGGGAGCAAAAACTTTTCGCCCCCACTTAACCCTTGGGCGAGATCCACAATTCAGGGTAAGCTAAAAGATCAAATCGATAACATCAATAACCGATAAACCTATGCGATCGCCTTCTCTACTTCGTTCTGTGCAACTCGCTTTCGTGGCACTGCTCCTCATCTTTACCTCTTGGAGCATCGCCCCTGATGCCTTAGCACTCACCCAAATTCAACTCTCCGATCTCTCCTACGAAACTTGCCCTCCAGAAATGGGCGAAGGAGCCGTCACCAGTGGTGGTTTCTCTCAACCCGCTAACTGCTTTCTCATCCATGGAAAAGCCACCAACCCAACTCGAAAAACCGTTTATGATGCTGATATTTTTGGTCGCGTCTATGATGCCAACCGCAACCCAGTCATGCAAAATCGAACTCGTTTGGGACTCATTGAAGAAGTCCCGCCGGGAGTTAGTGACTTTGAACTGAGAATCTCAGTATCCGCCGATCAACCAACTCCCCTGATTCTAGAGCAATTCAAAGCTGCGGGTTTTGGGGGTCGAGTTCGCCGCTAAAAGCCGAGCGATCCTTGGGCAAAGGAAACCTGAAGACTGGTAAACAGACTGGTTAAAAATTGCAGCAAGAAGATCGCCAAAATCGGCGAAAAGTCTAATCCCCCCAAGGGCGGAATAATCGACCGGAAAATATTCAAATAGGGATCGGTAAGCTGACTCAAGAAAGAAAATGGGGGGTCAAACCAGTTGATACTGGGGAACCAACTTAATAAAACTCGAATAATCAGTAGGACAAAGTAAATTTGACAAAATTGTGCTAGGGTTTGGGCAAGCAAGTACATAGGGATGGTATTCCTCAGAAGTTTACAGGATCGATTGTTTTCTAATGTACCGGATCGCCTCCCCGAAGTGGCAGGGCAATTCCCGAACCGGTTGGAGGAGAGGGGGGGATGGGGAGAGGGGAAAGATTCCCCATTCCCTATTCCCTATTCCCCATTTTCAGAAGAAACCTTATTCATGGTTCCCAGTTGGTCGCGCACATCATCAATGGTTTCATTGAGTTGGGCGATTTTACTTTCTAGGCGGCGACGGGCGGCTTCAATTTCGGCATCGGCTCTAAAATCGAGATCGCTGTTTTTGAGTTGATTGGGAGCATTGCCGTTTAAAAATTCATCCGAGTCCAGGTTATCATTGCGGCGATTGGCTAGAGTTGCCCCTAAAATACCGCCGACAACCCCCCCGACTAGGGAGCCAAGAAAAAATCCAGTGGCAAAGTTGTTATTAGATTGACTCATATGCTATGGGTGAGGTGAAGCTTTATTACTAGGTTAACGGTTATTGGGCATGAATGAGGGATTTTATTGTAGTAGGCTTCGAGGTTAGGTTCCAAAGGTGCGATCTCCCGCATCTCCTAATCCCGGTACAATAAATCCTTGCTGATTCAATTCGGGGTCAATACAAGCGGTATACACCTTGAGGGCGGGATAATTTTGATTGAGCTTTTGTAGGGCTGGAGGCGCAGCTACCACCGAGACAATCCGGACAAACTCTGGATTAATTCCCCGTTGCGTCAGTTCTTGTAAAGCCAAAGTAATGCTCCCTCCAGTCGCTAACATCGGTTCTGGAATTAAAATCCGGGTTTCAGGGGTGAACTCTGGGGGCAGTTTGTTTAGGTAACAACTCGGTTCTAGGGTTTCTTCATCACGAGCCAGACCCAGATGATACACTTTCGCTAAAGGGAGCAGGGCTTGAGAACCTTCTAGCAGCGCCAATCCTGCCCGTAAGATGGGAACCACAGCCACAGGAATTTGTGGATTAACAAGGGTTGCCTCACAAGGAGCTAGGGGGGTTTCCAGGGTAGTTTGGAAGGTGGGCAACCAGTCTCGAACCGCTTCATAGGTGAGCCAGCGTCCCAGTTCCGTCATCGCCGTGCGAAACAGGGCACTAGGAGTTTGGCGATCGCGAGCAACCGCTAACCAATGTTGAATCAGGGGATGGGGAGGGACATGAACGTGCAGTTGAAAAGTCATGGCTGTGTGAGGATAAACCAAACAATAGTTTACAATTTAAAGGTTGGACTTCTAAAATTATTTACCTCCTTTCCTCAGTCATGTCTGTTGAGTCTTCTGCCCCTGATTATGATGTCATTGTGATTGGTTCCGGTATTGGTGGACTCGTCACAGCCACCCAACTCGCTGCTAAAGGCGTTCAAGTTTTAGTATTGGAAAGTTATTTAATTCCAGGGGGAAGTGCGGGCTATTTCGAGCGCAATGGCTATCGGTTTGATGTCGGAGCTTCCATGATTTTTGGCTTCGGGAAACAGGGAACGACTAATTTACTCACTCGCGCCCTGAATGCAGTAGATATGAGTTTAGATACTTATCCCGATCCCGTACAAATCCATTATCATTTACCAGGGGGCTTAGAGCTGAAAGTCCATCGGGAGTATGAGGCATTTATCCAAGAATTGAGCGATCGCTTCCCCCACGAACGAGAAGGCATCCGTAAATTCTATGACGAATGTTGGCGCGTGTTTAACTGCCTCAATGCCATGGAATTACTCTCTTTAGAAGAACCGCGATATTTAATGCGCGTGTTTTTCCAAAATCCCTTAGCCTGTCTGGGTTTAGTCAAATATCTACCGCAAAATGTAGGGGCGATCGCCCGTCGCACCATCCGCGACCCCCAACTGCTCAAATTTATCGACATTGAATGTTATTGTTGGTCAGTCGTCCCCGCCGAACTCACCCCCATGATCAACGCCGGAATGGTCTTTTCCGACCGCCACTATGGAGGTATTAACTATCCCAAAGGTGGAGTCGGACAAATTGCCCAAAAACTCGTTGAAGGACTAGAGAAAAAAGGCAGCAAAATTCTCTACAAATCCAGAGTCAAACAAATTCTCCTAGACAAAAACAAAGCTGTAGGCGTAGAATTAGTCAACGGTAAACGCTACACCGCTCGCCGCGTCGTTTCCAATGCCACTCGCTGGAATACCTTTGAATCGTTACTGCCCTCAGAAACTCTACCCCCAGCCGAACAAAGTTGGCAAGAACGCTACCAAAAATCCCCCAGTTTTGTCAGCCTACATTTAGGGGTTAAAGCATCCGTTTTACCCCAAGGCACAGAATGTCACCATATTTTGCTTGAAGACTGGGAGAAAATGGAATCCTCCCATGGCACAATTTTTGTCTCCATTCCCACCTTACTCGATCCCGATTTAGCCCCTCCCGGTCATCATATTATTCACACCTTTACCCCCAGTTGGATCGACCAGTGGCAAGGATTAACCCCGAAAAAATATGAAGCCCAAAAACAAGAAGTTGCCCACCAAATCATTAACCGCTTAGAAGCCATTTTTCCCGGATTAGAAGAGGGCTTAGACTATGAAGAAGTAGGCACACCCCGCACCCATCGCCGTTTCCTCAACCGCCAAGATGGAACCTATGGCCCCATTCCCAAACGCAAGTTATTAGGATTATTAGGAATGCCTTTTAATCGTACCAGTATCCCTGGATTATATTGTGTTGGGGATAGCACTTTTCCGGGACAAGGCTTAAATGCCGTCGCCTTTTCTGGATTTGCTTGCGCCCACCGCATAGCGGTAGACTTGGGTTTGTAGCTGTTGCTCTCATCCCCATGCTCCCACAGGAGCAGGGGAGAAGGCAAGTTAGACTAAACATCATCCAGAACCTAAAGAAAAAACGCCATCAAAAGATTCAGAAAGCTTATCTTTAAGCGATCGCTATTCAGCGTTTATCCAGCAGATCTTTACCGAAGTCTAATGAAAAAAATCACCCCGATTTCTCGTCGCCATTTCCTACACCTAAGTTCCTTTGGATTAGGTGGTGGTCTATTATCGACCTCCTCATCTCCCTCAACTCAATTAAAATCCTTAGACCCCATAAAATTTGCCCTTGACTGGAAAGCAGAAGGCGAATATGGGGGATTTTACCAAGCATTAGCAACTGGAATTTATCAAGATCATGGCTTAGATGTAACCATCCGCCCAGTCAATCCCCAAACTAATAATACCCAGCTCCTCTTGGGAGGTGTAGTAGACTTTAGTATAGGCGGTTCATTAAACATTTTCCAAGCCATAGAGCAGAACATTCCGTTGGTTACTGTTGCCTCAATGTTTCAGGAAAATATTCAAATTCTGTTAACCCATCCAGGAGTGGGCAATGAATCCCTCGCTGACTTAAAAGGAAAACCCATTTTTATTTCGGCTGCGGCTAGATTTACTTATTGGCCAATTCTGAAACAAAAATATGGATTTACAGATAGTCAAATTCGTCCCTATAATTCTAATATGGCTCCGTTTTTAGCAGATAAAAATTCTGCCCAACAAGGAATTTTAACATCGGAACCTTATAGTATTGAAAAACAAGGGGGATTTAAGCCAGTGATCCATCTCTTGGCAAATGCAGGTTATAATCCCTATTCTTTTACTATTAAGACGACTCGAAACTTCGTTAAAAATTGTCCCGATTTAGTTCATCGGTTTCTGGATGCCTCGATTCGGGGATGGTATAGTTATTTAGACAATCCTCAACCCGCTTATCAGTTGATTAAGCAAGATAATCCAGATATTGATGATGGGTTGTTAAATTATAGTTTCCATAAATTAAAAGAGTATCAAATCCTGACTTCAGGAGAGGCAAAAACATTAGGGATTGGCGCGATGACCGATGAACGTTGGCAGGCTTTTTTCCAGTCTACAGTTGATTTGGGCATGGTAGATGCTGGGGTAGATTATCATCAAGCCTATACCCTAAAGTTTGTCAATAAGGGAGTTGACTATTATCAACCGTCGGTTTAAGCAGGTGAAAAGGGCTTTATGGATACGAAAAAACCGATTATTAAGCTAGAAAATATTGGCAAACGCTTTGATACTGAAAATTGGGCGATCGCCGATCTCAATCTCAACATCTATCCCTCAGAGATTCTTAGCCTTGTCGGGCCGTCAGGATGCGGCAAAAGTACCCTACTGCGCCTCATTTCTGGCTTAACTTCCCTGAGTTCTGGTCGGCTCAATTGGGAAAAATCTGACCCGAATCATCAACTAGCATTTGTGTTTCAAGATGCGGCTTTAATGCCTTGGTCTACGGTTTGGCAGAATGTTTATTTACCCCTCAAACTGGCCGGTGTCCCGAATAAAAATGCCCAGGATAGAATTCAAGAAGCCCTAGAATTAGTCAAATTAGAAAAAGTGTCTCAATCCTATCCCCGGCAATTGTCTGGAGGAATGAAAATGCGGGTTTCCATCGCTAGAGCGTTGGTAAATAATCCCCAAATTTTATTAATGGATGAGCCGTTTGGAGCCTTAGATGATATTACCCGTACCCAGTTAAATGATGAACTGTTGAATTTATGGAGCAAAAAACGCTGGACAATTGTATTTGTCACCCACAATATCTATGAAGCAGTTTATTTATCCCATCGAGTCGTCGTGATGGGAGCTGCACCCGGACGCATTGTTGCTGAAATTGCCATTGATGAACCCTATCCCCGCAATCCCAGTTTTCGGGGGGCGATCGCCTATACTGACTATTATCAACAAGTCGCCACTGCCCTATCCCAAGCCATCACTCCCCCTTAAATCATGCCCGAATTGCGCCGTCTGTTTTCCCTAGAAACCCTAGCCCCCCTCGCTCTAGGAATACTCGTACTCTCGGTTTGGGAGATCTCTGTATCCCTCACCCATACCCCTAGCTACATCCTACCGGGGCCAATTCTGATTTTAAAAACCCTAATTAAAGATGGCTCAATTCTCTTTCCTGCCATGCTCGTTACCCTCAAAATCACCCTCGTTGCTTTTGTTGTCGCCATGGTTTCCGGGGTATCCCTAGCAATGATTATGGCTCAGAGTAAGTGGATTGAAAAAAGTTTATATCCCTATGCCATTATTCTACAAACTATTCCCATAGCGGCGATCGCTCCCCTCATCATTATTTGGATGCGTAATAATACCTTTGCCGCCCTCGTCATCTGTGCCTGGATTATCGCCTTTTTTCCCATCGTCTCCAACACCACCTTCGGACTCAATAGCCTAGATCCCAACTTAAAAGACCTCTTCAAACTTTATAGCGCTTCCCGATGGCAAACCCTACTCTATCTCAGACTACCGAGCGCCCTACCCTACTTCTTCGCCGGATTACGCATTAGCGGTGGACTAGCCCTAATTGGCGCTGTCGTTGCCGAAATTGTCGCCGGTGCAGGGGGAGCCAATTCAGGACTCGCCTACCAAATTCTCCTAGCCAGTTATAACCTGCAAATTCCCCGTATGTTTGCCGCATTATTACTGATCAGTATCTTGGGAATTTTAATTTTTATCCTCTTAAACCGTTTATCAAACCTGATCTTAGGTCAATGGCATGAAAGTTCAAGCTCCTTAGACCGCTAAACTCCGTAATTATCCAGCACAACTCTTAAGAAAAAATAAAAAATCAGGGAAAATACTGGATTTTTCTCCAAAAAATTGCCACAATGTAATATTACTAGGACATAAGTGTAAAAGCTCAAGATCCCTCCATTTTTCCATCAAATCTTCCATAACATCAATGCTTGCGGGGCTTGGAGAAATGCATAGGATCGCTAGGTATGACGATAGCAATGGTGCAGTTCATCTTTTGGGAGATCGAGATTATGATTCGCGAAGTCGTTCAACAAGCCCTCTCTACCGGATATCTGAGCTTGGCCGATGAAGAGCGTTTACGGTCACTCATGCTCAAACCCTATGGTTTAGAAGATCTTCAAGCCTTCTGGAAATTACAGAGGGCAACCATGGAAGGATATGTAAAACAGGAATCCCGTGAGATGAGACAAACCTGCTTAGTCGGTTAAGAATACGCATATCTTCAGGAAAACTTGATCGTGGGGTTGCCAATCTCCGGAAAACTACGGAATCATAGGGTAGATCCCTCTAGATTTCTAGAAATCTGTGTCCCTTAGCTAAACGTTGCACCGATTATCATGAATAAACATCATCTGTTCGTTGGGTTAGCATCTCCCCTAAGTGCGGGTCTGATCCTCGCCACATTTACCTCTATCCCTTCTGAATCTGCCCATGCTGCCACCTTGACTGGTCAGAAATGGGATGGTTCATCGACTAGCTTGACCTGGGATGAAAGCAATGCCGTAACTGGAGGATCGATAATAGAGGGAAATCTGAACTCTTGGGGGGCAGGTTTAAGCGGAGTTTTGAGTAGTAGTCAAACGGTGGGTGGCATTCTCGGCCAAGGATCGGGAACTTTTGTCGATTTGGGACAGAATGGGAATGTGGGCATTATTGAGTTAGATTGGGGCGGTAATCTCCTAGGCAATCAAGAAGGCCATGACCTAGTGGTGTATGAAAATGGAGGGTTTGGAGAGCCGGAAGCCTTTGCTGTTTCGGTTCGCAAAGCTGGAGAAACGGATTTTAGTGAGTATCTCTATCAATTTAGCGACCATTTCTCCCAAACCTATGAAGTGTTTGCCACTGTATTCGATTTAAGTTTATTTGGTTTAGGCTTAGGAGATGCTATTGATGCTATTCGCATTCGTAATCTGGCTCCCAGTGATTGGGTGACGGGGAGTGATGGTCAAGGATTTTTAGGGGGTAGCTATGGAGCTTTGACCCATGCTGGAGGGAGTGGTTTTGATTTAAATAGTAAACTTGATGCTGATATTACTTATGTGGCGGGACTTAATAATGTGTTTGCTGCACCAGCACCAGTCCCCACACCTACACCTACACCTACACCCTCTACTCCACCGGCCTATGAAAGTCCATCTCAGGTTCCTGAACCCTCTGCCCTTCTCGGTTTAGTAGGGGTGGCATTGATGGGTTTAGGAATCCGCGTCAGAGGGCGTAAGCCTTAGTTGGGTGTTGAAACTGGCGATTAATGGAGGGTTGTCAAGGGGCAAGGGGTTTTAGCCCCTTGCGATCGTTTATTGAGTGGGGCATCATAAAGAAACGGTCTTACATTTTCTCCAGAAGGGTGACCGCATAGGCGGCAATCCCTTCTTCTCGACCCACTGGGCCGAGTTTTTCGTTGGTGGTGGCTTTAATGCTGATTTGATCGGGTTGTAGATTTAAGACCTTCGAGAGGCGATCGCCCATTGCCGATAAATGAGGCTTCAGTTTCGGGCGCTCGGCAACGATCACAGAATCAATATTCACCACTTGCCAACCCCGGTCAAGCAGCAAACCATTCACCTGATAGAGGAGTTTCAGGCTATCAGCCCCTTTCCATTGGGGATCGCTGGGGGGGAAATAATGGCCAATGTCTCCTAAGCTTAAGGCTCCGAGCAGGGCATCCATAATCGCATGAGTTAATACATCGGCATCACTATAGCCGACTAATCCAAGTTCATGGGGAATGTTTACCCCTCCCAAAATTAAGGGGCGGTTTGGGCTGAGTTGATGGATGTCATAACCGTTACCGATGCGAATGTTCATGACCATGAGGAAGGCGATCGCCAGCTATTTGCTTCGATCATACCCCAAATTCAGGGGAATCTAGTTGGCAATTCTCAGCCATCCGCGACGAGTCGCGTAGATTAGGCGATCAATCGCCGACCGCTCTTCTTCACTAATCGAGTGTTGCAGCAATACGGATTGCAGTTGTTTGCGGTTTTCCGAGGTTAATTCCCCAGTATGGCAAGCCTGAAACACTAATTCGGCGATATTGAAGCCAGAAGATATAGTAGTAGGTTGAAACATGATGCTATTAAAGTCGAGATTTTAAGAGATTGTCGAAAGAGCTAGAACCTTCAGCACTGGCGCTTTAGACCCTTGATATTATAGTTAGACCTTCGCCGCCGATTCTGAATGTATAAGACTAAGGTAATTCAAAAAAACCCTAGCTTGTGTGAGACTCCTCCAGATTTACCGTGACGTGCATCACACAGAGAAACCCCTCCTTAAAGGATGGCACTTGACAAAAAACACAAAATATAATAGGTAAACTCTCTGTTCCCAAACCTAAGCCTGAAGGCAAGCACCCCGACACCATACTCAGAAGACAATAGGGTAAACTGAGTCTTAGCTTTATAAAATCCTAGGCTCTTTTATACCAGTATGCCCCACCTAAAGACCATCCAGCAATTTTTGAAACAATTCTTGATTATTGCGGTAATTTCATTTATCTTCACCGAAATTGGATTTAGAATTTACAATCAGATTAATCCCAGTTTCATTTTTTATGATAAATCCTATGGTCGTTTTCGGGGAAAACCCTTTTCTAAGCATTATGATTTTACCTTAAATTCCCAAGGATACAAAGATCTAGAATTTGAACCTCAAAAAGCAGAAGGCATCTATAGAATTATCGGCATCGGAGATTCTTTTGCCTTTGGAGTTGTCCCCTATGAAGAAAATTACTACACTTTGGTTGAAGAGCAACTACAAGCGCAAAATAAACCGGTAGAACTCTATAATTTTGGTATTCCTAACCTCAATCCTAAAGATTATCTAGGGGTATTAGTCAATGAAGGACTAAATTACAATCCGGATATGATTATCGTTTCCTTTTTTATGGGGAATGATTTCTTAGATAGCCAAGATCGAAATCTATCTCAACCCCTCTATACTTATTCTTATGTTGTATCATTCTTTAAGTTTTTGTGGGAGATCCAAAAAAGTTATGAAGGGGAGTGGGAACTCCCAGAGAATATGGTTTATGACGATAATATGAAGGTCTTTACTGATGAGAATTATCTCAGTATGCAGATGCGCCGCAGTAAAATTTTTATTAAAAACAATCCTGAATTTGGTCAAACCTTTGACTATGCCATGGATTTTATCAATCAGATGAATGAGATAGCTAAACAGCGCAATATAGAGTTTTTAGTAGTCATTATTCCCGACGAAGTACAAGTGAATAGAGATCTGCAAAATCAAGTCGTTTCGGGTCTTGATATGCAGCCAGAGCAATTTGATTTCTCCTTGCCTAATCGATTGCTTGCAGAAAAACTATCGGCTCTGAATATTGATTACCTAGATTTATTAGAACCCTTTCAACAATCAGGACAAAATACTCGCCTCTATCGTCCCAATGATAGTCACTGGAATATTGCGGGAAATCGATTAGCTGCCACAGAAATTGCTAAAATGATTTTACCCAAGTTATCTGAAGTGAGGACTGCCCCCCAACCTTAATCTATCCGCTCAAATGAGGCGATCGCCTAAAATAGGCGATCAGCCCAGCAGGATGGGTCTTGCCCAACCTAAATTAGGATGTCAATGCGTAAGTTGGATAAAAAGTAGCTACTGTAACATGGATCGAGATGAGCGTTTGTCAATCTTGACCGTTACATCTTAATCTGAAGAATATCTGGTTTACAGAGGATACGGTTTATTGTTAAGTTGTTTGAACAGTTATTTATACAGGTTTTAATTCATGGTTGTCATGGAAGACATGGGAACCCCTATCGGTAGCTATGCCCCAGATTTTGAAGTGCCCGGTGTAGACGATCAAGTGCATCATCTGGCCCGCTATATGGAAAAATATCGGGTGATTGGTGTCGTGTTTATGGGTAACCAATGCCCATATGTGGCCAAAGCAGTTGAGGCTCTCAAGCACCTTCAGCAAGAAGGGGAAGCTCAAGGGGTGACATTGGTAGGGATGAATGGGAATCAGGGTTCCGAGGAGTCGGGGGAGAGTTTGGCGCAAATGAAACAATTTGCCCAAGAGCATCAGCTTAATTTTCCCTATCTGCGAGATGTGACTCAAGATGTGGCTCAATGTTTTGGTGCAACCCAAACTCCGGAAATATTTTTGCTCAATCATGAAGGGAAACTCTGTTATCGTCGGGGTCTGGCAGAGGAGGAGAGAGCCATAGAGAGGTGGATAGAAGATATCCAGGGGGCGATCGCCCAAATGCTCCAAGCACAAGAGGTCACCTATCCCATTCCCTCATGGTTAGTGGGTACTCCCATTCAATGGCGCTCCTGAGCTAAATCCTAGACTTTGAGCAAACCATTCGGGAAGAAGGTCAACATTCTGCTATCTTAGGTGAGAGCAATTCGTACTTAAAATCATCGATCTGGAGATTACAGAGGCTGGCCATGGGGACAGGTTATCAGCGCATATTACTTAAACTCAGTGGTGAGGCCTTAATGGGAAACCTGGCCTATGGCATCGATCCCGCGATCGTGCATAATATAGCCGAACAAGTATCAGAAGTGATATCTAGCGGCGTACAAGTGGCCATTGTCGTAGGTGGAGGAAATATTTTTCGGGGTGTAAAAGGGGCGGCCGCTGGTATGGATCGGGCAACAGCCGACTATATTGGCATGATCGCCACGGTGATGAATGCCATGACCCTACAAGATGCCTTGGAACAAATAAATGTCCCGACAAGGGTACAAACGGCGATCGCCATGCAGGAAGTAGCAGAACCCTATATTCGTCGTCGGGCTATGCGTCACTTGGAAAAGGGACGAGTGGTCATTTTTGGCGCGGGTTCGGGGAATCCTTTCTTTACTACCGATACCACGGCTGCTTTAAGGGCAGCAGAAATCAGTGCAGACGTGATTTTTAAGGCGACTAAAGTGGATGGGGTTTATGATAGCGACCCCAAAACCAATCCAGATGCCAAACGCTATGAGAGCTTAACCTATCAGCATGTTTTGGCCCATGAATTGCAAGTTATGGATAGTACGGCGATCGCTTTGTGTAAAGATAATGATATTCCCATTTTGGTCTTTGACCTGGCGGTGAAAGGCAATATTCGTCGCGCCGTCATGGGAGAGTCAGTTGGAACAGTTGTAGGAGGTTCCTGTGAAATTAAATGATGTTGAAGAGTTAATGCAGAAGGCCGTTGAGTCTACTCGCCATTCTTTTAACACCATTCGGACGGGAAGGGCCAATGCTGCCCTCCTAGACCGAGTAATGGTTGAATATTATGGTATGCCGACTCCTCTCAAATCTCTGGCGAATATTAGTACCCCGGATGCCACTACCATTATGATTCAACCCTACGATAAAGGATCGCTAAGTCTGATTGAAAAGGCTCTTTCTCTATCAGATGTGGGATTAACCCCGAGTAATGATGGCCAGTTGATTCGCTTAAATATTCCTCCTTTAACGGAAGAACGCCGTAAAGATTTGGTTAAACAAGTGGCTAAATTGGCCGAAGAAGGTCGCGTTTCCGTGCGAAATAATCGCCGTCAAGGAATCGATGATACGCGCAAAAAAGAGAAAAATGGAGACATTACCGAAGATGAATCTCGGACTTTACAAGATAAGATTCAAGAGCTAACGGATAAATACATTAAGAAGATTGATGAACTATTAGCTGAAAAAGAGAAAGATATCACCACAGTCTAAGATTGTGGACTCTATAACTCCCCCGCTTACCGACCCGGTTAAGCGGGAACCCCTAAGTTAAACCCAGGCTGGCTCGGACGCACAATATAGGCTACATGCATGGGGTAGCCATAGTTGGCATAGATGAAATCAATATATCTCAGGGCCGTTTCCCGATGGCGATAGGTCTTGAGTAGGGTTTGGTTTCCATTGGCGTATTCAAGGCACACATCCCAAGTCATAATCCTTTTCTCCTTTGGTATCCCGTAAGACTACGATAGGCTTTATGAAGTTTTGATGAAGTCGTCTTTTGCTTTGATCGTAATCTCTGGTTATGGATTTTGAGTTCAGTGATCTTACTTATTTTTTGTCAAAACTTAAAATTTATTTCCGAAAAACTAAGGAAAAGGTTGATAAAAGGCCAAAGGAATTAAGCAGAAATTACCGGAACGCACACCAAAAAACCGGTTAATGAGTGTTATTGTACAGTTGTCAAAATCTGGCAGAAAGTTATCCTATGTTTGATTGCATGATTGTTGGAGCAGGGCCGGCTGGGGCAACAGCGGCTTATCATTTGGCCAAACAGGGCCGTTCTGTGGCGATCGTGGAACAAGCGGCTCTTCCTCGGTATAAACCCTGTAGTGGGGGAGTATCTCCAGCGATCGCCCAATATTTTGATTTTGATCTAGACCCAGTAATTAGCTTGAAGGTGAACCAACTGCGCTACACCTGGCAACTCGACGATCCAGTGGATGTCAAGCTCAAAGAACAACAGATGCTCATTGTCCGTCGGGATAGCTTCGATCGGTTTCTCGTAGAACAAGCTCAAAATCAAGGGGCAACTCTCAAGGATAATACCCCAGTCACAGGTATTGAGTGGAAAAGCGATCGCTGGGAACTGAAAACTCCCCAAGGCATAATAGAAGGCCGCTATCTGATCGCTGCTGATGGAGCTAAAGGCCCCATGGCCACATGGCTCAAAATTAAGCAAGGTAAGGAAAAACTAGCAGGTATTTTACAGATCTCTGGGCTATCTACCGAGGAAAACCCATCCCTACATTTTGATTTTGGCAGCCTCAAAAATGGCTTTATTTGGAACTTTCCCCAAAGTGATGGCTATGGAATCAGCGCTACCACATTTCAGGGAGGAGATGCCAAAAATCTCCAGGAAACCTTGCAGAGCTATTATCAATCCAGTGGACTTCAAGAGGGAACCGTTCAATATCACGAGCATTCTGTGCGCTTGTGGGACGGCGATCGCCCCTTACATACCCAAAACGCCCTGGTTGCAGGTGAAGCCGCCCAAATCGTCGATCCCCTCTCTGGGGAAGGTATCCGTCCCTCCATTTTTAGCGGAGTCAAAGCAGCAGAGGCGATCGATCAAGCTCTTGGTGGCAACAGCAACGCCCTAGAAACCTATACCCAAACCCTTTCGGAAGTCTGGGGAGCTGACATGAAATGGGCCGCCCGCATTAGTGGCGTATTTTATAAACTCCCCAAAGTCAGCTACCGGGTAGGTGTGAAACAACCGGCTGCCAGTAAAGTGATGAGTAAAATCCTCTGCGGACAACTCAGCTATGCAGAAGTAGCCGGAGCTGCCATCAAACAACTCGGAAGCGGACTGTTTAAGTAAAATCCTAATCATACAGCAGTTTTCGCTGCTATGGGGTACATTTTGATCCCCCTAAATCCCCCTTAAAAAGGGGGACTTTCTGATTCCCCCCTTTTTAAGGGGGGTTGGGGGGATCTTTTTCGGCTGTACCTCATTACCGCGTAAAGTGCTGTATCAAGTCCGGTTTCCGCAAGCGGACATGAAAATGAGTTAAACTAGCGGGCAAGATGCCCGCACTCCCTCAATCTGAGTGATATTACTGGAGTGGGAGCATCTTGCTCCCTACATTTTTAATTCGGGTATTTCCGCGTCGCGGACATAAACAAGTGGACTTGATATTAACCCAACCTGACGTTAAAAAATAAAGTCAATATCAAACTGGGTTAAATCTACTAAATGGAGTTCCCCTTCTTGATTGACATTGGTAGCCACAAGTAGCATCGTTTTAGAAATGATAGCGATCGCCACCGGAGAACAGGGGCCTAAAATCCGGCCAAATACCTGGCCATACTCATCTAACAAAACTAAATGACCGCGACGATCGCCAATAATATATCCCCAAGAGGCGATCGCCGCACAAACCGGGAACTGCACTTTAATCGGAATCGGTCGCACCCGGAAGGGCTTCAAATCCATCAATAAGGGGGCGGTATCAGACTTAGGAATCACCAACACCCGATAAGGAATAGCACTGGGAATCACCCGATCCACTTCTAAACACAACTTCCATTGTCCCAGAAAGCCACCCCGACGAGTAAAGACCTCGATCCAAGACTTGCCATCCTCCACTCGCCAAAATAGTCCATGGCGATCGTCGAGAATTTGAATCCAATCCACTTCACGATGCACTGCTACTGGAGGACGAGATAACCAGTTTTGATTACTCCCCTTGATCTCCGGTTTGTGCCCACAGCGATGCCAAACCCATAAGTAAAGATCTTCCGTAATAGCAGCGATCCAATCACCTTGATGATGGACATCTGCCTTAAAAGGCATAGGGATATGGGCAATTAACTCAGCCGATAGCCAACTAGAAGCAGAACCATAAGGACTGACATAATAAATACATCGATCGGTAAAAGCAAAACAACCTTCAGAGGTCACTTTGAGTTGACGCACAGGCTCTGGTAAGCTCACCCTAGCCACGTCCACTAAAGTATCAAATTTAGAGGCTTCTTGATAGCGTTGACATTGGATCAAGTCGGAGATCGCCCAGTAGATAGAACGACTAGAACCACAAGGAGGATCGTCCTGATTAGGTTTGGACTCTAACGAGACCGCCAAACCTGCTACCAATCCCGGCAATCCATAGGTAGTAATTGGGCGATCGATCAGGGGACGACTGGGAGGATAGGGGATAACACTCATCAAACTTGCTGATGAAGATAAGTCAATTAATCCTGAAAGACGCTCAAGATCGGTGAGCATTTCCCTGGCACTCTTATAGCGACGGGCAGGTAATTTTTCTAAGGATTTGAGAATAATCCTTTGTAAGGCGGGATGAACCGTTTCTGGAAGTCTCACCCGTTGATTGAGATGATAGCTCATCAACTGTTGGGGTTGTCCAGAAAAGGGGCGATCGCCCACCACCAACTCATAGAGCATCACCCCCACCGCATAGATATCCGACTGAAGAGAATATTGCCCATAAAAGCGCTCTGGAGCCATATAAGCTGGCGATCCCGTACTATCTGAAGCCTCTTGACTTTCTTGGACTAACCGAGCAATGCCAAAATCCGATATCCGAGCCATCCAACCAGCCGATTTCAGGGTTAATAAAATATTTTCCGGTTTCAAATCTCGGTGAATAATCCCTCGACTATTGGCATGTTCCATCCCCTTCAAGACATCTTTAATCAGTTGCATCGCCAGCCCCAAAGGAAATTTTTCCTGGCGATCCATCCAATTTCTCAAGGTTCCCCCCTCACAATAGTCCATCACCAAATAACGCCCTTGGCGAGAATGTTCCAAGGCACGGCAAGTAACAATATTAGGATGAGAAAGTTGGAGTAAAAACCTTAATTCTCGCAAAAACTGGTGTGTCGGAAAGCGGTATTTATCTAAATCTTTAAGAGCAACCAACTTCCCCGTTTTTCGATGACACCCACAAAATACGCGCCCAAACTGTCCTTGTCCAATCAGTCCTAAAATGAGGTATTTAGTTTTGGGCATTCTGGGGACAGTCATGAGCAGAGAATTCCACTTAAACTTCAGTTAACTTCTGGATAATCTCTGTATGAGATTTACCCTGTTCAATCCACTGTTCAATTTGACCTAATCGTTTCTGCAATCCAATCACAAAGTAGTTACATTCTGCTCCTAAAGACTCACAGGAAGTTTGCACACAATAGAGGTCTTTACCACTCAACTGACTAAAAAATGCACTAAACACCCCTGCATCTAAGAAACAAATAGGAAAACCGAGCTTAGGCCCATGAGTTGCGAAGGGAGCATTCCAGGTTTTGGCGACTAAAAACCCTTGAGAAATATAACTTTGATCTAGGTCTATTTTTCCCCATCCGTGAGTCTGCCAACATTGTTTCAGGGACTGCAAAAAGTCTAACATACTCATATCTGCTAAAGGCTTTTCGTAGTATTCCGATACTTCTTCGGCAAACCGAGCATAAAAGTTTTTCCCCCACCAGCGACCGCAGTTATATAGCACTAATTTGGAGGCTTGTCCAGTTTCTTTATCTAACCCGGAGTAAATTGCTTTAATCAGGGGTTCTGGCATAGCCAAAAGGCGATCGCCTCGGCGATTTTCTAACAACCCTAATTCTAAATCACTCCGCACATAAACATCCGTAGCAAAGTAATTACTAGGAATACGGTTATTGGTGACTAAATCAGAAACAGAAATCATGGTTCATTCTCACAATGGGCTAATCAACTCTAGGGTTAACTCGGACTTTATTTTTCACTATTGAGTAATTGAGTTTGGGCTAAAATCAAAGGTGATTTAATCAACTTAATTTGCTCTGGTTTCAAGCTTTTCATTAATTGTTGATTGAGCAATTTGTACAGCGCCTTATCTAAATCTTGAGTTTCATACATGGCGATGCTTTCAGAGAGCCAATCTACGAATCTTTGTTTCACCAATTGATCGTTATTAATCAACATGGCCATGGCACAATAGCGTAACATGAGCATGGCATTTTTAATGGATCGCTCCATATCTTCAACCGATGGATTAGGAAAATGTTGAGGGAGCTGATCGGCAACAGCTTGCATGATTTCTACTTCTTTTTCCCGAATCTGAGTGTAGGTTTCTAGCCGTTGGGGTAAGGACTCAACATACTGGGTTAAACCTTTGAGTTCTTCAGGTTTGAGGTAACGATTTTCTGCTTCTGCAAACAAGGATTCTAGGTCTGTATTCATAGCTAATGGGTAAAACTTAGAAAGGGATTAAAACAGACTAGAGAAGTCTTCTAGGGTGACTTCATCTTGGGCTTGAGTTGATGGGGACTCTGATTCTAGAGGTAAGGGGGCGCTAGGGGCGATCGCTCCGTGTCCCTCCCAGTCAATACAAGTGAAGAATTGACTGACACTTAACGTTAAGGAGAGTTTTTCACTGCGTCCTTCTAAACTGGCTTGTTTAACTTTCTGGATCGGTTCGGGATCGTGTTCCCAGTTAATCTGGCTAAAAAAATCATGAACTGAGAGGCGACTCCAGGTTTTTAGAGTCTCTTGGGTATTTTTTGCCCTGGGTTTAGATTGGGTTGGACTCATCCTAATCGTTCTCCTGAACGCAACCGTTTTTCAATATCACGAGCTGTTGCTCCTTCATTGAACCAGAATGAGGCGGCATCAATGCGATCTTTACCGCCAATGAGGAATTTACAATAGGTTTCCCCCATGGAATAACATTGAATTTCAATGCAACTGAGTTGTTTTTTGACTAATTCGGTAAAAAAGCCAGCAAAGAGACCCGCGTAGATATGACAGACGGGTTTACCGACATCACCGAGGGTACGAGCGACGGCAGAATCAAAGAGGTTAATAAACATAAAGCCTTGTTTGCGATCGCCCATATCCACTTCCCAGCGTCCCCATCCTTGGGAAGTAAAGGGCCACCACCAGGTTTCTAAGAGAAACATTAAGTTGGCTTGACGGATGCTGCGATCGAATTCTTTTTCAAACCATTTTTCAAAGAAAAAGGCATCCTTTTGTCCCCACTCTACACCAATGGTATACATGATGGCAGCCGAAGCCTCTCCGACTTCTTCTTCGAGGCCTTCCACTAACCCAATAATAAAGTCTTCACTGGTGAGGACATTTTGGGCCCCATTCCAATCTAGGACGGTTCCCCGCTCTGGATCGAACTGGAAAAAATCCTGGAAACCATAGTGGTTATGTTTTTTGGGCTGTTTGCTATTGAGTAAATGTTGAGTTTTAGTTGCGTTTGCCATGGCAGTGTTCAGATCGGTGATGTTGTGCAGTCCTCTAACCAGAGGGGGCTGAAGCTATGACCGGGATGGATTTACTTGTCCGATTTTCATTGTATCGGTTGCTGACGATTCCACTGCAAAGTTGTAATGAAAGTCAAGCAAATTTGGCTTTTAGGGCGTGAATTCTTCTGGGGTAGAGACTGAAGAGAGGATTTGGCGGTTATATTCTAAAATCGGACGCAGGAGGGCTGTTTCTTCTGGAGTTAACAAGGATTCTATAACCTTTTGCATGATGGAATAAGTGAAATCACAGCCATCTTGAGCGTCAAAGGCTCTCATGATGGTTTGAAACCAGAGGAGCAGGCGATCGCGTAATCCATCTCGATCGTCTATGAGCAGAGCTAGGGCTGAGTGACGGAGGATACGAAGGGTATCTTCTTTCCATTTATTACTCAAATCCTGATTACCGCGCATTAGCACTTGGGGCGCTTTGGCACGCAGTTGGGCTTGGACTTGTTGAACAATCAGAGCTTCTGATGTGCGAATTTTGTTATAGGTGGTTAAGCGTAAGGGAAAGGATTGGAGATAATCATGGAAAAATTGCAGTTCCTCATCGGTGGCATAGCGACCGTCAGTTTCTCGATATAGATTTTGAGTTTGGGTTAGCATAGTGTGGTGATTGGCTGCTTAAGCATCTTTGGTTTGGGTTAAATAGGCTCCGATCTCAAATTTGGTCTCTTCGAGTTGCTTGAGGGTGGAACGGGTAACCAGTTTACCGGCTTCGACTAAGACTTCCCCAGTTACCGGATGGAGCATATCTTGATCGGCACGTCTGCCAATGAGGGCTTCAATGTCTTGTAGCGATCGCACATACATCCCTGGAGGTAATTCTACCACTACCCCATCCATCAATACCCGTGACTGGCAGGCCAAGCGAGAATTGGGTTTACAGGAGGTAATCACCTCTAAAGTCCTCTGTTCTCTGCGGTTCATGGGAGTGAGGAACTCCATACCATTTTTAATATAAACATGGCAAGTGGCACACATCCCTCGGCCGCCACATTCTTTAAGAACATCTAAATCCTTGTCAATCAAAATGGATAACAGATTGCCATTCGTTTCTACCTCAGTATCTTGGGCGATCGGTTCAAGTCTGACAATTTTCACCATAATGTTGGTTCTCCAAGGGTTCTAGGGTAAGAGTAACTGTTTATATTCCGGTTTGAGCGATTTTTCTACCAGGGCAGGAAAATCTCGGATGACTTTTATGCACCGACTGATAAAAGCCTGCACCCAAGACCGAATCCAGGATAACTGTTCGGACGTGACGGCTTGAGTGAGGGCAGTAGAACGGGTAAAGGTTAATTCCGCCGTGCGACTGATTTCAAAGCTCTCTAACCATTCCACATCGGGACGGGTGGATTTCCAATAGTTGGTAATCACAGCTTTGCCCAAATACTGGGTGGTATAAAGACTCAGTTGGTTGAGGGCTTCGAGCAATTCTTTTAGAGTAACCTGGGAAGCGGCCTCTGGAGTAGGAGCGGGAGGGGGAATGCGGGAATGAGACTTTAGGGGAACCGGAGTAGGGGAAGGACTCGGCGAAGGGGAATCTTTCCAGTAGGTTTGGTTGGAGAGGGTTAAACTACCGGCCAGGAGTCGGAAGGTGGCGATCGCCGTGGTACTATCAGCAACCAATTCCATTTTCAGATGATTGAGGGCATCGGCATAATGGCTATAGACCAAATCCAGGGTGGTTAGCACCAGTAAAATCATGCCTTCAGGGAGCTTATAAATAAACACCTGATTTTGGGCAAACTGAAATTCAAAAGACTCAAAGCCTTCTGGAGTGGTTTCGACCACCTGCCTTAAACCTTGGGCTAGGGCTTCTTTCTGTTGGAAGTTGAGGGTATTATCCACGCCACAAAAATAGGGACGCGATCGCCGATCGATTAGGGCGATCCCCGCAATTCCTGGTAAATTCAGAAAATCCTCAACTACCTCCCGTTTCATAAGTAGATGCTTATCTATCGTCTCCTAATTATGGGGTCATCGGTCTTCACTCTATTTATTTTGGGACACTTTCATGTCACAACGGTAGGGGGGAGAGGTTTTGAGTCGGCACGGTTCAAGTCTAGACACGAAGGGTATAGGTCTGCTATGGGTCAATTATGAGTTCTGTCTCAATTTTACCCAATTATAGGTTCTCAAACTCCCAAGGGTCTTTCTTTTTCTTGAGTCCACTGAACTCTCCGATATCCTATTTTAGGTTGATCGCTTATGTCTGACCTTCCATTTACGTTGGATCAATTACGCATTCTCAAGGCGATTGCCGTTGAGGGCAGCTTTAAACGGGCCGCAGATAGTCTTTATGTCTCCCAACCGGCCGTCAGCCTCCAAGTCCAGAACTTAGAGAAACAACTCGATGTGCCCCTATTCGATCGAGGAGGAAGACGGGCCCAACTCACAGAAGCGGGTCATTTACTCCTCCAGTATGGGGAAAAGATTCTTTCCTTATGTCAAGAAACTTGTCGGGCGATCGAAGATTTACAAAATCTGCAAGGGGGAACCTTGATCGTCGGAGCCTCTCAAACCACCGGAACCTATCTTTTGCCTCGGATGATTGGGGCATTTCGGCAAACCTACCCGGATGTAGCCGTGCAACTGCATGTTCATTCCACCCGTCGCACCTGTTGGAGTGTCTCTAATGGCCAAATTGATTTAGCCATTATTGGCGGCGAAGTGCCCACGGAACTGCAAGACACCTTAGAAATCTCTTCCTATGCTGAAGATGAGTTAGCCCTGATTTTAGCCCCTTCCCATCCCCTAGCAGCCCAAAGTAGGATTCAAAAAGAAGATCTTTATGAACTTCAGTTTATTGCTCTAGACTCCCAATCGACGATTCGTAAGGTGATTGATCAGGTTTTAACCCGTTGTGGCATTGAAACCAACCGCCTGAAAGTGGAAATGGAACTCAATTCAATTGAAGCGATTAAGAATGCCGTACAAGCCAATTTGGGGGCGGCTTTTGTTTCCATCTCGGCGATCGAAAAGGAATTACAAATTAATTTACTCCATCGATCGCACATTGAAGGCGTATCTATCCGCCGTACCCTGTCGGTGATTGTCAATCCCAATCGCTATCGCTCTAAGGCGGCAGAAGCTTTTCGCACTCAAATTTTACCCGCTTTCACCAATGAGGGTAAAGTTGGGTTAACTCCCCCCATGGAAATCGGGGTCGATCTCAATGCTACTCAAGGGTCTGATGAGGAATCCTCTGCATCCTTGGATTAACTGGGGTTTATGATTGGAGTGATCAATGCTTTGCCGTCTGGTCTATGGATATTCATTGCACACGCCCAAAATGTCAGCGTCCTGTTAACCCAGTTCCTGAACTGGATCATTCAGAAAAAATAAAAACCACTTCCCAGAAATATTGCACTTGCTGTGGAATGCCTTTAATTTTGGCAGGACGGTATTTACCCCAACGGTTATTGGGTCAAGGGGGGTTTGGTGCGGCTTATTTGGCAGTGGATCGTTATACGCCGACGTTGCGATCTTGTGTGGTCAAACAGTTTCAACCGGCCGGTCAGTTATCAGACCAACAATTGGCGATCGCCCAACAGCATTTTGAGCAAGAAGCTCTAGTGCTGGAGGAGCTGGGTAACGAACATCCCCAAATTCCTCGGCTTTATGCCTTTTTTCCTTTGTTGGTTCCCCGATCTGCTAAAGGTGAAGAAAGCCAATTTTTTTATCTGGTTCAAGAATGGATTGATGGCCAAAATTTAGAGGAAGAATTAGAATATAATGGAACATTTTCTGAGCAAGATATTCTTTTGTTCCTACGACAAATTTTGCCTGTTTTACAATTTATTCACGACCGCCATACTATTCACAGAGATATTAAACTCTCGAATATCATGCGGGATAAAAAAGGGCGATTGGTATTGCTCGATTTTGGTGCAGTTAAGCAGATTAGCCAAGGGTCAGGAGGTCGGTCTACAGAGATCTATTCCCAAGGGTTTGCCCCCCCCGAACAAATGGCAGGAGGTCAGGTCTACCCCTCTACAGATTTGTACGCTCTGGCAGTGACTTGCTTAATTTTATTAACGAATAAGACTTCTCAGGAGTTATATGATTCTTATAATAATCGCTGGAACTGGCGATCGGAAATTGATTTATCCGAACCCTTAGCTTCAGTTTTAGATAAAATGTTGGCCCTCTCTCCCTATCAACGGTTTGCCAGTGCCAATGACGTTTTAGAGGCCCTGCGTCCCCAGCCTATGGCAGGGATGAATCCATCAACTACTCTTCAGTCGGCTGCAACTCCTGCGGTAGCCACTCCACCGCCAAATTTGCCTAAACCTGTGGCCAAAACTCCTAGTTTTTCGACTCCAGAATTGTTGATGATTTCTACATTTACAGGGTTTGAATCGGTGGTTTTAGCTTTGGGTTTAACCAATCTCTTTGGGATGACTGGAATCGGTATGTTGCTCTGGGGAGGAGTGATGGGACTCTTGGTTTATGCCCAATTTCGCCGTTGGATTGAACGGATGGATTTAGCCATTCTAGCTATGATTTCTTGGGGAATATTATTATGGGTTCCCCCAGTGCGAGGCAGCCAGCCCTTAGATGTGATTTTAATTATTCCAGTTTGTGTCGGAGCGGGTTTAGGATTGTTTATGTCTATCTTTCGGTTGATTTCTCAGAGGTTAGTACGATAAAATTGGGGGTAAAAATGTCCGCTCAACTTGGCGATCAAGAACGTTGTAATCCAAATGATCTGAGTATACCCAATGGCTGTTTCTTTGGTTTGCCCTATTCGGTAGAAGAAGCGGAATTGGTGTTTTTACCGGTTCCTTGGGATGTGACTACTTCCTATGGAGAAGGGGCTGCCCTGGGGCCCCAGGCAATGTTAGAGGCTTCGGTACAGTTGGATTGGTATGATTTTGATGTGCCCAATGCTTGGACAATTCCTTTGGGGACTCTACCAATTAATGGGGAGATTTTAGCCCAAAATGGTCAGATGCGGGCGATCGCCAAGCAGATTATAGGGCATCTGGAACAGGGCGGGAAAGGGGATGATGTGGCGATCGCCCCCTCTCTAGCCAAAGTCAATCAAGCCTGTGCCGATCTCAATGATTGGGTTTATACTCAAAGCCAGAACTACTTAGACCAAGGCAAGCTCGTTGCCGTTGTCGGAGGCGATCACAGTGCCCCCCTAGGATTAATGCAAGCACTGGGCGAAAAGTACCCAAACTACGGCATTTTACAAATCGATGCCCATGCCGATTTGCGTCAAGCCTATGAGGGATTTATTTATTCCCATGCTTCAATTATGGACAATGCCCTCAAAATTCCCCAGATTAGCCGCTTAGTTCAAGTCGGAATTCGCGATGTTTGTGAAGCAGAAATGAACCGGGTAAACAACGATTCCCGCATTATCCTATTTGATGATTGGCAACTCAAAGCTAACACCTATGAAGGCATTAATTGGGCAACCCAATGTCGGGAAATTATATCTCATTTACCTGACTGGGTTTATATTAGTTTCGATATTGATGGCTTAACTCCCTCCTATTGTCCCCATACCGGTACACCTGTACCAGGGGGATTAGACTTTAATCAAGCCATTTATTTAATTCGATCTTTAGCCAAAGCAGGCAAAAGGATTATCGGTTTCGATTTGTGCGAAGTCGCTCCCGGTGAACCAGGCGATCAGTGGGATGGCAATGTCGGAGCCAGAATTCTCTACAAATTAGCTTGCTTGACTCAAGAACAGATCGAGTCCAGTTAAAAACCCTAATTACAGCTTTGCGCTGTGATGGGGGGATGGGGAGATGGGGAGAGCTTCTGAGTTGTTCTAGTTAGGATTAAAAATCATAACAACAGGAAACCACCGAAGCATCTTCGGTGGTTCAAAAGGAGAGTCATAACCATTACATCTTTCAAGACCCTACAGCTCATTAAAAACTGTAGAATCAAAGCCGATCTATTTTGCGCCGACTAACTCATGAGCAGCAGGTTGCTGGTTCCAATTCACCCAATCTTGCGCTTTCAGGAAAGTATTGTAAAGTTCCTCTTCCTGACTACCCGGTTCTGGACTATAGCAATATTCCCAACGCACCAGAGGAGGTAAAGACATTAAAATAGACTCAGTACGGCCATTGGTTTGTAAACCAAAGATCGTTCCCCGGTCATAAACCAGGTTAAACTCAACATAGCGTCCGCGACGATAGAGTTGGAAGTTGCGCTCGCGATCGCCATATTCTGTATCTTGTCTGCGTTCAATAATCGGAAGATAGGCAGACAGGAAAGAATTACCACAACTTTGCACAAAGCCAAAGATCTCTTCCCAGGTATGGGAAGTTTGCCCCACTTTTTGGCTATATTGGGCCGCTTCCCCTTCCGGGTTAGGGCCCCTATATAACTGTCCCCGACCATCTTGATAATCAAAGAAAATGCCGCCAATACCCCTAGCTTCTTGACGATGCTTGAGATAGAAATATTCATCACACCAGCGTTTGAAAGTGGGATAATATTCGGGATGATGCTCATCGCAAGCATCCTTAATGGTTTGATGGAAGTGAATCGCATCTTCCGTAAACGGATAATAGGGCGTTAAATCCACACCACCCCCAAACCACCAAACCGGGCCCGCTTCAAAGTAGCGATAATTCAGGTGAACCGTTGGCACATAGGGGCTACGAGGATGCAAAACCATCGAGGTTCCTGTAGCGAAGAAAGGATGACCTGCGGCTTCGGGACGTTGGGTAAGGATCGAGGGGGGTAATCCTTCTCCCCAAACTTCGGAAAAGTTAACGCCCCCTTGCTCAAAAACTCGGCCATCTCGGATCACCCTGGAACGACCACCACCTCCTTCGGCCCTTTCCCACTGGTCTTGCTTAAATTTAGCTTGACCATCGATCTCTTCTAGTCCTTGACAGATTTGCTCTTGTAAACCCATGACCCAGGTTTTAAACCTTTCGCGAGAATCTGTTGGAGGTAGGTTGGAAGCTTCGGAATGACTCATAGTAACTTCTAGGAACGTCGTAGACTCTATTGGTTTTCTTTTGGATTTGAACTCTAATCACTCTATAGTGATTAAACTCCAATTGCCGATTTTTTTTCAAAACTTAATACTTGGAGGAAGTCCGCTCGATCGCCGCCTAACTGCCCTGAATGAGACCTCATCTGGGGGAGCGATCGCTGATAATATACTTCTATAATCTTCTACTGTATTCAATTTCAGCTCCTGCTTATGGCTAGGGTCACCCGATCTAGATCCAGGTTCACCAACCTTCTGTTTGTAGAGTTTTGCGTACAAGCACAAAGAACCGTAAAGCAATGTAAATATTTTATGAGAATTAGCGACCAATTCTTATCTTCGTTATAGACTGATTTATCGATAAATAGATTTTGTACCCGATTATGGTTAAAACCCTCTCGCAACCCACGATCGCAGAACTCAAGCCCGGTGTAAAAGCTCCAGTTAAGGAAACCCTGCTTACCCCTCGCTTTTACACAACTGACTTTGAAGCCGTGGCCTCGATGGATATTTCTAGCCAAGAAGCGGAACTTCGGGCCATGGTTGCTGAAATGAAAGCGGACTACAACCGCCATCACTTTGTTCGGAATGAGAGCTTTAACCAGTCTTGGGAACACCTCGATGAAAAAACCCGCGCCACATTTGTAGACTTCTTAGAGCGCTCCTGTACCTCAGAATTCTCAGGATTTTTGCTCTTCAAAGAACTCTCCCGTAAGCTCAAAGAAACAAATCCCCTCTTATCAGAAATCTTTAGCCTGATGGCGCGAGATGAAGCTCGTCATGCTGGCTTTTTGAACAAAGCGATGAGTGATTTTAAGATCTCTTTGGATTTGGGTTATCTGACCAAAAACCGCACCTATACCTTTTTTAAGCCAGAGTGGATCATCTATGCGGTCTATCTGTCAGAAAAAATTGGCTATTGGCGCTACATCACCGTCTACCGTCATTTAGAGAAGCATCCCGAATATCACTTCTATCCCCTATTCCAGTTCTTCGAGAGCTGGTGTCAGGATGAAAACCGCCATGGGGATATTTTTACGGCCCTGTTGCGATCGCAGCGCTCGATGTGGGATAGCTGGACTGGACGACTCTGGGCCCGATTTTTCCTCCTCACCGTCTTTGTCACCCATTCCCTCACTGTAGACGAGAGAAGCGATTTTTATGACATGATTGGTTTAGATGCCAGAGACTTTGACCAAACCGTGGTTTGTAATACCAACGCCACTGCCGGTCGTGCCTTCCCCGTCATGTTAAATGTGGATCATCCAGAATTTTTCCCACGGGTTTATCGCTGTTCAGAGCGCAATATGTCGATGGCCGCTATTAATGAGAGCAAAGCGCCTAAAATCGTCAAATTCTTCCGCAAGCTGCCCTTAATGGCTGGTATTGGCTGGGATATGCTGCGTTTATATCTGATCAAACCCATTGATGCCGAAGCCATCCGGGATACCGTGCGTTAACTTAGAAACCGGGTTTCTACGAATATTTTTGACAACGAAACCCGGTTAGTATGCCCCTAATTGAGACTGAGGAAGTTGAATGACAATGAAAACTAAACCCTTCATGGGACTGACTTTAGTCGGATTAGCGAGTATGCTTTCATTGGGGGCGATCGCTACTCATCTCGCTATGGCCCAAACCTCAATAGACTTAAACACCTTGCGTAGCATTGCCTTATCGCAACACAACAGCTATCGAACCGCTCATCATAGCCCCAATCTGAGCCTCAATAGTTCCCTGAATGATGCAGCGCAAAATTGGGCACAACATTTGGCAGCCCATGCCGTATTTGAACATAGTTCCCGCAGTCAACGAAATAATGCGGGAGAAAACTTATATGTTTACTACACCACCGGCTCTGCTCCTGCGGCAGATACCTTAGCCAAAGAAGCCGTTACCAACTGGTATAATGAGGTTTCAGCGTACAACTATTCCAATCCCGGTTTTGCTTCTGCAACCGGGCATTTTACCCAAGTGGTTTGGAAAAACAGTACCGAATTAGGTTGTGGTGCAGCAGAAGGGATGGCAACTCTTGAGGGAAGAAAATTTAATGCCTTTTATGTCGTTTGCCATTATAACCCTGCGGGTAACATTACGGGAAATTTTCCGAATAATGTGTTGCCACCTTAGCGGGTAAGGCCTGTAAGCGCCACCCAAGTTTGTTGTTTGCTCCCCCCATCCCCCATCACAGCGCAAAGCTCTGTATACAAGGCTTTGCGCGTTTATGGCAGTTTTGCGCCTTGAAGGTCTGCATCGGTAAAATTTGTACCGGTAATATCCGCGCCGGTTAAATCAGCCTGATGTAAAATTGCCCCCGTCAAATCAGCATAACTCAGGTCAGCACCCCGCAAACTCGCTTCTCGTAAATCCGTTTGAAACCCCCGCAGTCTGCGTCCTAATCCTAGATTTGCCCGACAGAGAATGGCTCCATCGAGGTTGGCTCGATGGAGAATGGTTTGGCTGAGATTGGCATAACTTAAATTCGCTTCAGACAAGTTAGCGGATTCTAAATTAGTGGGTTGGTCAGAGGTGGGACGCAGGTCAGCATCTAGAAGCATTACCCTAGATAAGTTAGCCCCTTTTAAGGTTGCCCCAGATAAGTTCACCTTGATCAAGTTGGCATCGGTTAAATTAGCCTGTTCTAATTTGGCTCCACTTAAGTCTGCATCGCGCAAAATAGCATGAGAAAGGTTTGCATTCGTTAAGTTGGTTCCCCAAAGTAAGGCTTCACTGAGGTTAGCGCCTATTAGTTTCGCCCCAGAAAAGTTACTTTTTCCGAGTCGAGCTTGCCGGAAGTCTGCACCAGAAAAGTCAGCTTCAGAAAGGTTGATCTCGACTAATTCTAAATCTTTGAGGTCGAGTCCTGGAAAGTGGCGATCGCCTTGACGGTACTTTTCTAGTAGTTCAGATAAATTCATCAGAGCTTTTTCAACCTCACGGTATTCCTCTGGATCGGGAATAATCTCTATTGTACCAAGGACTGGCCCTGGACTGTTAGCGAGATCGACTTACCCGATTAATTTTTAGGGGCAAATCGTTCCCAAAACAAACTCATAGGTACATAGATCACCGGGGCCCACAGACTACTGAGAATCGCTGAACACAGAGCAATTTGTTGATGGGCGATCCAAATACTAGAGAAATCGCGATCGCCAATTAAGACCAATTGCAGAGCAATCACGGTCTCAGCCAACAGTGTCATTCCAAACGTCAGCAGTGCCACCGAAATAAAATCCTCTTGCAAATACCGATCTTTTTGGAATCTGCCCGTCAAAAAGCCGACCAATACCAACCCCAACATATGGGTGGGGGAAGCATTCAGTACCCCATTTTCCAAGAGAGGGTAGGGAGAAGTCAGGGCATCTTGGAGTAATCCCAAGACTAAACCGGCGATCGCCCCTTGCCAAGCATCACGCTTCAGACTCCAAACCACCACCCACACCAAGGGCCAATTCACCCCAACTCCCAGTAATTCCATTCCCGGAAATCGGGTAAATACAATCAGGCTACACAACACAACCGATAGGGTCGTCAGGCTAATATTCACCAGACGACTTAAAGAAGCCAGGATTTCAAGTAACTGTTTTACCACTGTCTCTTTTTACTCATTCAACTCATTAATCTCCAAATCCATAGCTGGTTTACCCTGAGAAACCATCACCCACTCTAAATGACCAATAGGAGCTGAAAAATTAATCACCGCTTCCGGAGCAGGACTCTTTTTCAAATCCACTGACTCCACGATTCCAATCAATAAACCCGCTTGAAATCGAGGAGAATAGGGCGAGGTAAACACCTTATATCCCGGTTTGACTTCTGGAACCTTATCAAAAAACTCCATCACCGCCTTACTTTGGCCTCTCCCATGCAAGATCCCCATAAAACTGCGGTCTTTCCCCACCCGAATGGTTGCCCCTACCCGACTGGTGGGGTCGCTCAAGAGTAATACGCGAGAAGTGTTTTCAGTTACACTAATCACACGACCAATCAAGCCTCCCGTACCGGCGACAATATAATCCTTTTCAATGCCATCTCGACTGCCTCGGCCCAGAGTAATTTGTTTCCACCAATGATCCGCACTGCGGCCAATAATGGGCGCAATCACCCCTTCCCGTTTCGATTGTTCCTGATAGTCAATTAACTGCTTTAATCGGCTATTTTGCTGTTCGAGTTCTTCCACTTTCGCTTCTAACTCCAACATCTGGGCAGTCATTAATTGCTGTTGTTGAGGTGGATTTCCTTGGAAAGGTTCGACCAAATGGCCATAGAGTTCAAAGACCAAGGTTCCTTGGGTTTGTCGCACGTAGACCGCCAAACCTAGGGCTACAATCATCAGCACTAAGTTTAACCAATTTCTTTCCCACCATCGACGAATTTGACGTATATACATTCACCTTACATCCACCTTACATCCGCGAGCGAGCGCTAAAAACTCGTTCTAACTGCTTAAAGTTTTCCAAAACCCGGCCCGTTCCCAAAACCACACAACTCAAAGGATCGGCCGCCACATGGGTGACAATTCCTGTTTCATGGCTCACCAGAGTATCTAAACCCTGAAGCAGCGCTCCACCACCAGCCAACATAATCCCCCGGTCAATAATATCCGCAGCCAATTCCGGCGGAGTCCGTTCTAAAGTCCGCTTCACTGCATCAATAATCATTGATAATGGCTCTAGCATACTTTCCCGAATCTCGCCCGCCTTAATGCTAACGGTTCTGGGTAAACCTGACAGTAAATGCAATCCCCGAACATCCATCGCACCCTCATCAATTTCTGGCGTGGGATAGGCTGAACCAATCTGAATCTTGATATCTTCAGCCGTCCGTTCCCCAATCGTTAAATTATGGACTTTTTTCATATACTGAATAATCGAATCATTCAGCTCATCACCCGCCACCCGGACTGATTCACTAATTACCGTACCTTGTAAACTCAAAACGGCAACTTCTGTGGTTCCACCGCCGATATCAATAATCATATTCCCCGTGGGTTCTGCCACCGGTAAGCCTGCTCCAATCGCCGCCGCTACGGGTTCATCAATCAGATACACCTCGCCAGCGCCCGCTTGAGAAGCCGCTTCCATTACCGCACGACGCTCTACCCCCGTCACACCCGAAGGAATACCGATCACCATCCTGGGAGGGATTAACCCCTGTTTTCCTTCATGCACCCGTTCGATAAAATGCTTCAGCATTAATTCTGCTGTGTCAAAATCGGCAATTACTCCATCCCGTAAGGGTCGAAATGTGGTTACATTACCCGGAGTCCGACCCAACATTTTCTTCGCATCATCCCCAACCGCTAAGGGAGCTTTGGTTTCTGTGTCGATTGCCACTACAGACGGCTCTTGCAACACAATCCCCTTGCCCGATACATACACTAATGTGTTAGCCGTACCGAGATCGATACCCATGTCTCTTGAAAACCGACTAAATATACCCACCGTATTGCTCTCCCGACTTTGAGGTTATGTTCAAAAATGTCTAGAATTGTAAAAATATATAACTGACGTGGATTTTATTACGTTTTTGAGTTAGCGTCCAGTCAGTTCTCTGGATCGAGTCTGTAATCCCTATTTCCCCTCACTTTACCCCAATGTCAGGATCGGATAGGGGATAGGGGGATGAGGGATGGGAGATTCAATTATAGGATTAAAAACTGATTGTCCACAAAAGAAGTAGAATTTTGCCCAGAACTGTCTCCCCATTCCCCATTGCTCCTTCGATTCGCTAAAGTAGATTAATTATTCATCATCCTGGTGGGGTAGTTTAACATGGATCTCAACGTTGTACATTTAATTGGTCGCGTCGGTGGCGATCCCGATGTAAAATATTATGAGTCAGGCGCGGTCAAATGTAGACTGACTCTGGCCGTCAATCGTCCCACTCGGCGAACAGATGAACCGGATTGGTTTAATCTCGATCTTTGGGGAAAAACGGCTGAAATTGCGGCTAACTACGTTCGCAAAGGCAAACAAATTGGAGTGATTGGTCGCTTAGAGTTTAATAACTGGGAGGATTATAATACGCAAGCCCAGCGATCGAGTCCCATTATTAAAGTGGATCGCTTAGATCTCTTAGGCTCTAAGCGAGATGAGGAAGCAGCAGGAATGCACAGCGAATTCTGACCTATTGCCTCTAATACCGAATTTGCAAGGTAACGGAGGCTTCTACCTGTTGCTCGCCCCCAATAACTGGAGTAGGGGCAGATTCTGCTCTTGCGAAGACTGCCCCATCCAACCGGATAGGAGGGGGGGCGCTGGCGTGGTTAATCTGAATGCTAACAATACTACGAGAGGTCAAATTGAGGGCATTTAGAACCGTTTGGGCTTGTCTTTGGGCATCGGCAGTGGCTTGGCGGAGAGCCACCTGTTGGGCATCGGCAAGGGCTTCATCGGTAGCGATAAAACTAATGCCATCAATGCGAGTGGCTCCAGCTTGGACGGCATCATCGATGAGGCTACCGGCTTTAGCGGTTTCGATGCGGAAGCTAACGGTATTGGTGGCAGTGTAGCCGGTGAGGCGTTGAGTGTCATTGCTATAACTATAATTGGGCGTTAAGCGAATTCCCGTAGTTTCCAGTTGCTCCACTTGACGCTCTTGCAGCAATTTCACTACGGCTGAAGACTGACGAGCCACTTGGGCTTGTACTTCTTGGGCGGTTTTTCCCTGAACTTCTACCCCTAAATTGACCACAGTTAAGGCTGTGGGAATCCGTCCTATCCCTCTGCCTGTGACTGTCAAGGTTTGTAGCAGTTGCTGTTGTTCCTGAGCGCTCACGGGTTTGGGGATATACAAATTGCCCATGAATAGGGAAAACCCCATTACGCCGATGGCTAGAGGTAATATTGACCAACGTCCCCAACTGGGGTGTGAAGTAGAACGAGAGGTTTGGATGGGATGCATAGCTGGTGTTAATCTCCTGAGAGTGGGTCTACATTCTCTTAGTTTGCCTGACCCGTGCTGCTCTGAGGATAGGGTTACGGTTTTTGTAACTATAAGGTTTCTGTGCTTTACACAAGCTTTATAAACGCTCTGCTTTGATAAACTTTTAATGAAGTAAGGGCGCTTAGACTTGCATCAGAGAATAAAAAGCTTTATAAATTATAATTAAGATACTGAAAGCGTAACCAACCTAAACCTAATCTGGGGGTTCTCCAGTGGGATAGGGAAGTTGGCTTAAGGAAATCAATCGTCGCTGTAGTAGCTGATTGGCGGGTTTCTGTTCAGTAGAATTGTTAAACGCAAACTCCTAGAACTTTTCTATACGGTTGTGCCGCGAGTGCATAGCCGTATTTTTTGGGTCTGGGTTTGGCTTCAAGGAACAGGGAATGGGAGTAGCTTGGCTAAGATTATGATTTCTATGAATTGACAAAAGGGACTATATATGAGCTTTGGGTGAGACGAAGGGAAAAGTGAGTATGACTATAGTGATAGTACAGTGGGGGCGATCGCTCAAGTTTAAAGGCTTTATGAAGACCGAAAGAAACCATAAACTAATTTACGGGAACTCACCTAAACCCCTTTGGTAGATCATTGTATGACCTTTGGATATGTTCATTGACTCCTCAATCTGCGATGCTAGAGCCATGGAAACAACACAGAAAAAGTTATAGGAGTCTCTATCAATGACTACAACTAAAACCTTACTCATTACGGCTGCCACTTCTATTTTTGCTCTCATTGCCACTCAGCCTTCCGCTCAAGCCTATCGGCTATTCTTTGGAGAAGACTTAAATAACAGTTGGTCTACTCCTTTATTCACCACGCCTAACGCTTCAGCCGCTCAAGGTGAATTTCTCTCTGGGTTAGTAGGAGTGGGAGTAGAAACGTTTGAAGGATTTTCTTCCGGTACAAGAGGGCCGGTTGGTCTTGATTTTGGTGAAGCAGGAGTAGCTACCTTACAAGGTAATGGGGCGATTCGACACCAGACATCGGGTACAGCAGGCGCAGGTCGTTATAGTGTGTCAGGATCGAAGTTTTGGGAAGCTGAGGCCGGTGCTGGCACGTTTTCCATTGACTTTAGTCAAGAGGTGGCAGCCTTTGGCTTTAATGGGGTAGATATTGGTGACTTTGGCGGTCAACTGTCCCTGATTCTAAATGTCAATGGGGGTCAAACCACAGTCACCGTTCCGAATACTATTGGTAGCTGGGGGAGTACCGATGGTTCTGTTCTCTACTTTGGACTGATTGCGGAAAATGATGATGAGCTGTTTAATGGCCTCTCGTTCAGCATGACTACTGGACAAGGGGATATTTTTGCTTTTGACAATATGACCATTGGTAGCAAGGAACAAGTGGCTAGTACCCCGGAACCCGCGTCTGTCCTCGGATTATTGGCGGTAGGTGCTATGGGGGCAGTAGCTGGCCTCAAGCGTAAAGCGAACTAACCGATCGCCGTTCAGTAAACAGATGTAACATTATAATAGCTAAATATGGGTGCGTATTATACTGAGGGACAGTAAACTGAATACGCACCTATGACCAGTTTTGAGAGAGCTTTAGAGTTTATTGAACAACGGTGGATAGGGAAGACGGGTAAGCCTTTAAGTCCTATTCAAAAAGCGATTCTCCAGGGTTCTTGGGGAGAGGAAGCAATTGCTTATCATCAGATTGCCATTCAGGAAAACTATTCCTCCCAGTATATTCAACAAGTCGCTGCTCCCCATCTATGGCATACCTTATCTGAGATCTTGGGGGAAAAAGTGAGTAAAAAAAGTTTTACTTCTGTGGTAAAGAAGTATCTGGCTACTGCACATCTGGAGAATAGATTACTCGAGGTTCCTGGCGATCGCCTTTCCCTTGACTCTAAGTTGTATATTAGTAGACCCAATCTAGAGCAACTGGGTTTTCAAGTCCTGTCTCAGGCGGGAGGAGTTCTAAGTCTTGTGGGGCCTAGAAAAATGGGTAAAACCTCTCTGATGATTCGACTGTTGCATCGAGCTAGGCAAGAAAATATGACGGTCATTCCCTTAAGTCTGGAACAGGTTGACCCAGAGTTTTTATACAATCTAGATCGATTTTTACAATGGCTAATTTATGAGTTACATTATCGGTTAAGTTGGTCACCTCCTGAATGGAATTGTGTTACAGATGGTTTAGGATGTAAGGGGTTATCTACTCGTCACCTAGAAAAGCTACTCAAGGAAATGGAGTCCCCTTTAGTGGTCGCCATTGACCAATTCAATCTCTTATTTAATCATTATTCAATTGCAATTGATTTCTTACGCTTACTGAATTCTTGGTATGAAGTGTCGGGATATGGAAGTCCAGAAAGTAAGCCTTGGCAAAAATTGCGATTTATATTAGTAACCCGTACTGATATTTATGCTGAACTCAATCTTAAAAGTTCTCCTATCAGTATCGGAAAATCGATTAAAATTCCTTACTTGACAACCCTAGAAATAGATGAGTTTGCCAGCAGTTTTAGAGTGAAACTCACTGATTATGAAAGGCAGGAACTGATGGAATTTACAGGAGGACATCCTTATTTAGTAACCTTGAGTTTATATCGTATTTCTGAGAGTGGTTTGGGTTTCAATCATTTCTTGAAAGATAGTGTTGATGGGGATGATATTTTCCGCAAATATTTGAATGCCTATGGGCAAGTTCTGCAAAGAAGCGCTACCCTCCTGCGTGGATTTCAAGAAGTGATTCAAACTCAAGGAGCGGTGAGATTGCCTCCATCCTTAGAGTTTCAGCTTGAAAGTTTGGGTTTAGTCAAGTCAGGAAAGGATGGGGTAAGGGTGACAAATGGGCTATATCGTCGGTATCTTGATGAGTATTTTGGCGATCGCTTAATGACCTAGTTACAGATATGGAAAGTTATCGATCGCCGAAATTGATCCCGGTACATTGACCCATCAGTGGCGCTATCGGTCATTTTTCTGATATACTTTCCAAAGAATTGACCAAATCTAGGATATAATTGCGGTCTAATACGAATTCTTGCGATCGCCGGGTTTGCGCTCTTCGGGGACTACTTGGCCGTACAGAAGAGCTGTTGGAGCGAGAACCCGTAGGGTTAGAAGTTGTGCCAGTCATGATGATGTCCTTAAATCTTTTGTTATAGGCGAATTTTAAACGAATCAGGCATCTTCGTTGAAAACCTTCCTATTTATTAGTCTGACTGATTTGGGAAACCAATGACCAAACTTGTAAAATAGATTTACGCGATGGCGAGATTGTGCCGAGGAGCCGTTGTCATCTTTTGGTCATCATCTTGTTTTAAGGTAAAGGCTAGTTCAGCAAAAACCCATTCATCCTTGTCTTATGTCTAACCTGAAATCCTCCAATTTGCTCCTCGCTTGTCTGTTGAGTGGTAAAGCCAGCCTGTTGTTAATGGCTCCGGTACAAGCCGTCTCTAGCGTTCCTGTCTCAGAAGCAGCCGTGAATACTGCCATCGAAGTAGAAGTAGTAAATTTGAAGGTGAACTCCACCGAGAGAAGCGGGGAAGTCAGATTAGTGGCCAATGCAGATTACGATCAAAATGGTGATCAAAATCAGGATGTCGATAACAATCGCAATTGGCGAGCATAGGTAGCTCTGGAGACACGGAGGGACAGGGTGACGGAGATCTCCTGTTCCCTTTTCTCTGTTCTCTCTTCCCCATTCCCCTTTATGACTGTTTTATCTTCTCTACTCTTTCCCTATTCCCTAGAGCAATTCTGGGCAGAAAACTGGACTAAGCAAGCTATACTCATTCCCGGAAACACTGGGGATAAATTCGACCCTTTATTCAGTTGGCAGGATCTCAACCATCTCTTAAATTATCACCAGATTCCCTATCCTGATCTGCGCTTTGCCCAAGATGGTTCATCTTTACCCGCAGCCAAAGCTGAGAAATGGCTAGAGTTGCTCGATCAAGGGGCAACTTTAATTATCAATAGCGTCCATAGTCGGATGGCAAAATTAGAGCAATTGACGGCCCAAATTCGGCAAGAAACGGGGCATCGCAGCCATATCAATCTCTACTGTTCGCCGCGCTCCGAACAGGGGTTTAATTGCCATTATGATAGCCATGAAGTGCTAATTTTACAAATTGCTGGGGAGAAAGAATGGTTTGTGTTTCCAGAAACGATCGCCGCTCCCCTCTCTAGTATGCGATCGGCCGATCAAATTCCTCCGGATGTTCCCCCCTATTTGCAATGCACTCTGAAACCAGGAGATTTATTATACATTCCTAGGGGGCATTGGCATTATGCGATCGCCTGTGGTAGTCCCTCTGAGGATGACTTTTCCCCCTCCCTCCATTTAACGTTAGGCATTAGCTGTCAAACCGGGTTAGATTGGATCGGTTGGCTGCAAGAAGAATTACAAGAGTCTCCGGAATGGCGCGAAAACTTACCCGTAATCGCTCCAGAGGACAAAAGCGCCATTGAAAGTCATTTACAGCAATTACGCGATCGCCTTATCAACTGGTTACAAACCCCAGAAGCGATCCAAAAGTATCTCCATTATCTCGGATATTGCGATCGCCCCCCGCTCCCCCTTTCCCTTCCCCATCAACTCGGTAGCCAAATTTTCGATCGAGGACTCGAAACCCGGTTTATGTCCTCCCCCTTACATCCCGTACAAATTCTCACCACCACAGATGAGCAAACCCAAATCATTATCGGCACAAAAAAAGCCACCATTAAAGGATTACCCCCTGAATTAGTCCAAAACCTCTTTCGTCCCCAAGGTTTTACCCTCCTAGATTTAGCCGAATGGTCACCCGATCTCGATATCGAAACCGCCGTCATTCCCCTGCTGACTCAACTGGTGACTCAAGGACTTTTACGGGTAGATCCTTCTCATGAAATAAAAGCCTAAAATTGTGTTTTCAAGCCCAGTTAATCGGTTAAGAAGCGGTCAAGATCTATCCCCCCATCTCCCCATCTCCCCATCCCCCCATCTCCCCATCACAGCGCAAAGCGCTGTATCACCCGCTCCACCAACCACCCCCCAAACCTCCGCAAAAATACCATTAAACCCGGACGATTTGCTGAAGGAAAAAGGGCCAATTGTAAAGCCTTAGCCATCTCCCTCTGTTGCTCCGGAAAATAGAGCGCAAACCGTTCATAACAATAATATAAATCAGGGGTATAACTTTGGTCTTGCTCCATCACCAACTCAAATCCCGTTCTCACCATCCGTCGCATAATCCAACGGCATTGTTTTTTCATCTGAGCTGAAAATCGGCTATTCTGGGGTGACAATTGAGATAAAATATCCAAAGTTTGGGCTAAATCTATTTCCCAAGTGTAGGCATAGTTAATGAGGGAATGTCCCGGCTTAAATTGGGGCAAACGGATGGGGAGATCTTCGCCAGCAATTTTTAAGCTTTTAATTTGGATAATGCTCGGCCAAATTGAGTGCTGCTGCTCAATATCTGCCTGAGTTAAGAGAATCAGTTCTACTTTTTGGCAAAACAGATATCGCTTTTGGAGTTGGCTGCAAATTTGACGCGCAAGGGAGCGATCTAGATCGGAAATTTCCCCAAATAAAATGGCAAAACTATCGAGATCGGAGACTTGGGGAAGGGCTAAACCGCGAGGAACAGAGCCGCGTAAATAGAGGGTTTGTAAGCGAGTTAACCAAGTCTGTTGAACTCTCTCTCGCAGTTCTTCTACTAAGAGAGTCCAGGGAGGTGTAATGTTATCAATATGGCAATCATTAATTAAATATCCAGTGGCATCTTGAGCCAAGAGTTTACCCCAAGGGATGATTTGGGTCATTTTTCCTCCATGACTGATAACGGTAAGGAAATTTGAAAGGTTGAACCTTGGTTGAGGGCACTAAAGACGGTAAGGGTTCCGCCATGTAATTGTATAATTTGCTGGGTAATGGCTAATCCTAAACCAAAACCCTTAACCGAGGAGCGATCGCCGGGTTGATGAACACGATAAAATCGCTCAAAAATATGAGGAATTTCTGCTTCTGGAATTCCCGTTCCCGTATCTTTAACCCGAATGATTGCCCAATGATTTTCAGTAAACAAACTCAATTCAATTGTACCACCCTGGGGAGTGTATTGGCAAGCATTATTGATCGGATTCGCGATCGCTTGCCGGAGTAAATTAATCTCCCCCTTAACCCAAACCCCAGGTTCAATCAAATCGCCCTTGAATTGTAACCCCTTTCGCTGAATTTCGGGGGCAAAATCTACCGACAAACTGATCATGAGTTCAGCTAAATTAATATCTTGTAAAGATTGGGCATCTAGTCCCCCTTCATGGCGAGCTAAAAACAGCAATTGAGCGATCAAATCACTCATGGTTTTAGCTAATTTTACTATCTTCTCAAATCGGGGACGTAAAGCAACTCTCACTTCTTGTAAATCCCCTGATTCTGGCAAATCATCTAACATCATTAATCCCACTTGAGCCTGACTCAAAACGGCTGCTAAGGGCGTTCTCAATTCATGGGATGCATTGGCGGTAAAGCGCTGAAGTTGCTGATTACTTTCGTGTAAATTTTGCTCTCGACTGGCTAATTCTCGATCCAGTTGGTAAAATAAATGTATGGAAGCGAAAAAACCTATCCCTCCTAACCCCGCAGAAACCAGTAAAATTGTCCAGGTAATCCGCCGATATAAATTCTGATGCTGTTGCCTTTCTTTGAGCAGGATTTCTTCCGTTTCTGCAAATTGATTAATTAAATCTCGCCCTCGATCCATGGTGGCTTTTCCTTCATCTAACCAATTCGAGAGGGAAGCCATAGAAACCCATTGATCGGTGGTTAAATCCATCCGTTTGAGTTCGCTTTTGAAGGTGACTTTTTTATCAAAAATTGCTAGATTTTTATTAGTAATCTCTTCAATCTCTTGCAACCGTTTAGTTTGTTCCGGATTGTCAGAGACTAGGATTTCTAGTTTTTCTACAGAGTCTGGGATAATTCGGATCGCCTTTTTATAAGGTTCTAAAAACTCTGGATTTAAGGTCAATCCATAACCCCTGACTCCAGTTTCAGCATCAATTAATCCATTAAGTAACTGTTTGGTTTCTAGGCGCACATTTTGTGTATGTTGCACCCATTTTTCATCTTCAACTAAACTCGCATTTAACCAAGCAAATGCAGATATGGCGGTAAACAGGCAAGACACTGGAATAGCAATAATCAGAGTGCCTCGAATGCGAATGGGGAGTTGATACCAGGGAGAAAAAAATCGCCTAGGGTTACTCATAACATCAGGTTAACTTTTGCAGATTTCGAGACGATAACCCATACCATAAACGGTTTCTATCCAGTGATCTACCTGGAGTTTTTGTAACTGCTTTCGCAGCCGCTTGACGCGGGCAGCAACCGCATTACTTTCTGGCTCTGCGCCCCATTCCCAAAGGGCTTGTTCTAGGCGATCGCGGCTGAGGACTTGTCCGGGATTTCGCATCAAGATTTCTAACAGTTGAAAGTCTCGACTGGATAATTTCAGGCTCTGTTCGCCTCGTGTTAAGTATAGGGTATCGAGATTGAGGGATAAATCGCCCACTTGTAGGATATCGCCCACCCAAAGGGGCGATCGCCGTCGCAGAGCGCGTACTCTGGCAAAAAATTCTTCAAGATCAACAGGTTTCACCAAATAATCATCAGCGCCAGCATCTAAAGCTTCTACTTTATTGGCGGTAGTATCTTTAGCCGTGAGCATTAAAATGGGGGCACTTTTCCCTGACTGGCGATAAAATTGGCAAAGAGCAACCCCGTCTTTTCCCGGTAACATCCAATCTAAAATCAGTAAATCATACTCTTTTTCGCCGATTAACCATTGGGCATCAACGCCATCGTTCACGCCATCGACAATATGCCCGGCACGGGTTAAGGCAAAATGTAAGGGTTCGAGTTGTTCGGGATCATCTTCTACTAACAGAATTCGCATCAGTCCAATGACAGCTACTCAGATTTAATATCAGGTTCATCACTCCCCAAAAAACCATTGTGTACCCACATGAGCCTCTATACAGCGATCGCCCAAATCATGCCATAACCAACTCATCGCCTTCATTCCCGTACAATGATTTGCGCCAATCCGTTGCACCTGATAGCGCTTCAGGATATCCACCGTCGCTTGCACGCGCTGCTCATTAGCGTTTAAGAGATGCATTCCTCCCATAACAGCATAAACCTGTTCAACTTCAGCAATCTGGGTAATATAATTCAGGGTATTGATTACTCCGGCATGGGCGCAACCGAACAGCACCACTAACCCCTCCGGACTATACAAATATAACGCTTGATCGTCCCAAAGGGGATCGACCCGATTGTGTTCAACATCTTGCCAAAATGATCCCCCGGTATTTTCTAGGGGATGGGTGCGGGGAATGGTTCCGGTTGCATAGACTCCGGGACAAATTTCTGTAGGGTTTTGAGTCCAGACGATGCGATCGCCATAATCGGCTAGAAGTTGCTCAGAGTCAAGCAAGCCGATATTCCCTCTGGGGCTATATTTTGGGGCAATCGCCTGGGGATGGAGAAACAAAACCGGGCCATCTTCCGGGAACCTCCCTAAACTGGGCAATCCTCCCGTATGATCGTAATGGCCATGGCTCAGAACAATCGCATCAAGATCCCATAAGGCAATGCCTAAATGTTCCGCATTATGGCGTAATGCCATCCCCTGTCCCGTATCAAACAGAATCTTATAGCCATCTGCTTCGATGAAAAACGAGATGCCATGCTCTCCGAGTAACCCTCGACCTCTGGCACAATTTTCAACTAAGACGGTTATTTTTAGTTGGCTGAGATGATCTTTAGACATGAGTTTTACTTTACGATCTCTGTGCCTTCGTGGCAAGGAACCACAAAGACACAAAGGACACAGAGAGATTTTCCCTAAACCCACCAAGGCGTTTTCCCAGTCCGGGGATCGGTTTCTGTCCAAGGAGAAAGCCGAATATATTCCCCTTCAGTCTTCACATGGGTTAGACGCAAAGGTAAGGGAGCTGGGCCCCGTAGCACTCGACCTTCAGCATCATAGAGAGAGCCATGGCAGGGACATTGAAATTGATTCTCATTGGCATTCCAAGGGAATGTACAGCCCAGGTGGGTACAGTTATCCACAATGCCCCAGGGATGTAATTCACCCTTTTCTGTAACCGTTAGATAGGTCGGTTCTCCACTCAAGCCAGCCACCAAAGCACGACTGTGAGCAGGAGCCGCTAAAATTTGGCTCGCAGGGATTAGCTTTCCATGGATATCCTTCGCCAAAATTCCACCCTGCTCGTCTGCTTCGGGACGGGGAAGGAAAAATTGAACCGCCGGATAAAGGCCAGCCACCACAGTGCTGGCAACCGTTGCTCCTGTCAGAAAGTTCAGGAACTGTCTGCGAGACATTGAGGGATAAGCCTCTTCCATTTGATTTTCCCTCCTTGGATCGTAATCAGGACTCTTTAGTTATAGCATAACTTAATAGAAATTGATTGATTTACGATTTTTTGTCTTTTAAAATCTTTGGAAGACTTACTGAATTTAGGCTTTCACATCCTATCCTCTAGACTTATATTGCAAAAAATATGGCATTTTTGCTTATCTGTGCTATATTGCCATTTAGTGATGCTTGTGTCCCGATCAAACCCAGTTGTCAAAAACTGGGTAGGGAATGCCCCCTGAAAGCAGGCTATGGAATGGGTTACGCCTTTCCATGCCTACTTTTAAGGGAGCTTTCTTAAGCTAAATTTTTTGCACCAGTCAGGAGATAGGAAATCGCCCCTTTTCTGATTAACTATAGCGGTCTAAAAGGGCTTGTAGTCCACCACCATACCCTGCACCGACCGCATTCATCCGCCATTCTCCATCTTTGCGATATAACTCTGTAATAATCATCGCCGTTTCGATGGAATAATCCTCATCCAAGTCATAGCGTATGACCTCTTCTTTCGTCTTCACATTCACCAAACGCACATAAGCATTATTCACCTGGCCAAAATTTTGTTTGCGTTGTTCTGCCTCATAAATGGTCACGGTAAAGACCATTTTCATCACCTCTGGGGCAATCTTGCGTAAGTCAAGAATGACGACTTCATCATCACCTTCACCCGCACCAGTGCGGTTATCCCCCATGTACTCTACTGCCCCATCTGGGCTTTTTTTGTTATTGTAAAAGATCAGATGCTTCTCAGACACCAATTTTTCATTGGCTCCTAAGAGAAAAACCGAGGTATCCAGATCGAAATCCACCCCCGTATCTGTCGCTTTAATATCCCAGCCTAAACCAACAAAAGCGGCTTCAATACCTGGGGATGCTTTTTCCAGAGAAACTTTTTGTCCTTTCGCTAGAGAAATGGTCATAATTATTTAAGTCAATTGACGACTTTATTCAGCATATCTCACGGATTTGGGAGTGGACAAAATTTGTTGATAAGATTTAACCTTCTGGTCAATTCCGGTGATATCTGTACCGACGACCACTGCGGTTGCCCCTAAATCTAGCGCTTTTTGGGCCATTTCTGGAGAACTAATTCCCCCTTCACAGACAATGGGACAACTGAACTGTTGCACCAGTTGCTCTAGGAGATTGTATCCTGGGGGGGTCAGGTGCTGAGTTTGGGGGGTATATCCGTATAATGTGGTTGCCAGCAAATCTGCTCCAGCCTCAAAGGCCACTTGAGCCGATTCTAGACTATCCACATCGGCAAAGACGGGTTTATTGAGCTGCTGATGAATTTGGGCAATTAGGGTCTGTAGGGTTTCGCCTCCTGGCCGAGGGCGGTTGGTGGCATCTAGGGCAATCCAATCTGCGCCTGCTTGGGCCAGTTCTAGGGCTTGGTCAAACTGGGGCGTAATATAGATCTCACAATCGGGAAATTGGCGCTTCCAGAGACCAATAATGGGCTTGTCCGTTTGTTCTCTAACGGCTTGGATGTGGGACGGGGTATCAATCCGCACTGCGATTGCCCCTTGATTGAGAGCCGCTTTGGCCATCGCTGCAATTACCGAGGGGTCATGGAGGGGAGAGGAAATCGGCGCTTGGCAAGATACAATTAATCCCTGTAGGGGGAAGAGTTCGGATAGCTGCATTACTTTGGCGAGAGGATTCGGCTAAGGGTTTGTAGGAGTTCTTCGAGTTGCAAGGGTTTATTCAGATACACATCAGGCTCAGTGAGAGGATCTTGGGATAACTCTTGTTGTTCAGAGGCATCGGCGATCGCCAACACTTTAATTTTATAAGTGGTGGTCGAATTTCGCAAAATAGTAATTAACTCTTGAACTCTCATATCCGGCAACTGAGTTTCTGTAATAATCGCCAAAGGTCGCAACACTTCAATTTGCTGAGTCACCGTTGACCCATCCAACAACCAAATCGCTTGATATCCGGCTGCGGTTAGCAAATCACAAATTTCCCAAGCCATTTGTTCATTATCTTGAATTAAAACCAAGCGTCCGAGGGGAATATTAGATGTCCAGGGATTTAAGGATGTATGCACAGCATTTTTTAAAGACGTACCTTGAGGTTGAGAAGGTAAACTCACCGTAAAAACCGATCCCACCCCTGGAGTCGAATCTACCTCAATCATGCCACCATGTAATTCCACCAACTGCCGCGTCAGAGCTAATCCTAACCCCATACCCGGATATTGACGTTCATAAGCCGCTTCCAACTGCTGAAACTTTTCAAATAAGAAAGAAAAAGCATTTTTATCAATACCAATTCCCGTATCTTCCACCCTAAAAATCGCCGTATCCTCTTCTCGCCAAACCGTTAAGGTGACCGTCCCCGCTTCCTCTGTAAATTTGACGGCATTATTCAATAAATTAAGCAAAATTTGTTGCACTCTATATTGATCGGCAAAAAAGATATCCTCATCGGCATTAACATAAATATTGACAACCAAACTCACCCCTTTATCTTGACATAGGCTTTGCAGGGTATTTTGGCAATTACGCACCAAGTTAGTCAAGGAAAACTTACGAATATTCAGTACCGCTTTACCCGCTTCCAACTGGGATAAATCCAGTAAATTATTAATTAGAGACAAGAGATGTCTACCACTATCTTGAATTTTTTGTAAATATTTTCTCTGCTTATCAACACTTAAATTTTGCCCAGATAGATCCGCAGAAAAAGCCAATCTAAGCAATGTAGCAGACATACCAATAATATAAGTTAATGGAGTGCGGAGTTCATGGCTAATCGCCGCCAAAAACTCACTCTTGATCCGATTTTGGATCTGGCTTTTCAAGAGATTAGACTGAAGCTCTAATGCATCGATATCCATTTCTTGATCCATAGATTCATAAGCGGCAGAGGGCGGATCTAGTCCTTTTTCTGACTGCGATCGCTCAATGGCAATCGCCAAATAATCCGCTAATCGTTTTACCGTTTGTTTTTCCCATTCTAGCCAGCGTCGAGGATAGTGACATTGATGGGCAATAATTAATCCCCAAATTTGTTTGCGAACTAGAATAGGAAACACCAACTTAGAACGAACATTATAATGACGCAATAGATCTAACAAGCAAGGAGAATCGCGATAGCTTACCTCCACATCAGTAATAACAGCAACCCATCCTTGTTGATACTTTTCCCTCCCTTGACATCCATAAACAAAACAAGATTTTTCTTCCGTGAGATGAAGAACTGGAGAAATAGAACTCCCTCCCTTAGCTTCATAAGTAATAGATCCCCATTTTTTATCCCCTGGAATAGATTTAGGTTCGCTGCTATAAAAGATATCAAATTGATAAATCAAAAGTCGATCGACTTGTATCAAACTGCGTACTTCCTCAATGGCAGTTGATAAAATCGTCGGTAACTCGACTCCCTGTTGCATTTGGGCAATAATCTGATAAAACAGCCTTTCCTGCCTAGCTGGATGTACAAAAGCGCTACCCGAACTATCTTGCCAACTGGACTCTGACTCCTCTACACGGTTTAAAACTTGCAGCATCAACTCTCCTTGCAAATAAGCAGAATTGGCTTGAGGAGTGCGAATCACTTTTCTTAAAGCTTGAGTGACAACGGAAGGATCGGATAATTCCCGAACCAGTTGTTTAAGAAAGACCGCGATCGGTTGAGTATCAAAAGTAAATTCAACCTGAAGATAAGGTAACTCATGTACAGAAGACTGACCCAGAGGCGTACCAATTAACAGTACCCTCAAAGCTGGAGACACTAAAACTAAAAACTGCGATCGCCCATAATTCCAAGAGGAATCTGTTTGCTCTAAAATTCTCTCCGTGATACAGATTGCAGCCTCTCCCAACATATCGGCCTTACCCTGTAACAAGACATAAAGTTGTTTAAAGGTCTTGTAATCTAAAATTCGATGAGGTAGCATTACTATTGCTTGGCAAGAAGATCTCAGGATACATGAAGATACGGCAGATCGAGGAGGAGACCGGACACCACAGTTGATGAATTCTACTCCTGTCTCTGGGTAAGAAGCCTTACCATTTTCCGATTTACTTATCCTATGCTGTTTTTGATCCCCACCCCCCTGAAACGTTGGGAAACTTTTAGGTTTTGACCCTTTAGCTTATAGATTAGGTTGATACTCACAATGCATCGAATTGCCGCAACTCCGGGAGGATGGAATCCCCAAGAGGAAGGAGTAGTTATCCTCGAACAAACTCCAGCTCCTATCATTATTCTCACCGCAGCCGATACAGATATTCAAACCTTAGCCGCTACCCTTCCCCATCTTCCGCCCCAGTTTCCCGATATTCGGGTGGCGAATCTGTTGCACTTGGTGCAGCAATTGTCGATTGATGATTATGCAGAGCGGGTATTACAGCACGCAAAGGTGATTTTGGTGCGTCTGTTGGGAGGACGTGCCTATTGGTCTTATGGTTTAGAGGTGGTGAAGGAATTAGCCCAAAATCAGGGCATTGCTTTGGTGGTGATGCCTGGTGATGATTCCCCGGATATTGAATTGATGAGCCATTCGACGGTTTCTCTGGATTGGGTTAACCGATTATGGCGCTATTGGAGCGAGGGGGGCGTGGAGAATATTCGCAATGGGTTGTTGTTTTTAGTAGGAGCGGGTTTGAAACCCGCCCCTACAGGGTGGGAAATCCAAAACATTGCTGAACCTCAACCCGTTCCTAAAGTGGGCGTATTGCCGCAAAATCAGGATGTAGGGCAAAATTGGCCAAAAGTGGGGATTCTCTTCTATCGTGCCCATTATTGCGCCGGAAATACGGCTCCAATTGAGTTCCTGTGTCAGGCTTTGGTCGAGCGCCAGTTAAGGCCAGTGCCGGTGTTTGTTTCTTCGTTGCGCGATCGCCACTGTCAAGAAGAAATTCTACAGCTTTTCCAACCCCCAGACAACGACCCCATCCAAGTTCTACTCAATACCACCAGCTTCGCCATTCATTCCCTACAAACCAAGGAATCAACACCCTCATTTTTCCCCACCCTAGATGTGCCCACCCTCCAAGTCATCCTCAGTAGCTCCACCGTCGAGCAATGGCAAGCAGGAAACCGGGGACTCTTACCCAGAGATGTTGCCATGAATATCGCCCTACCAGAAGTAGACGGCCGAATTATCACCCGCGCCATTTCCTTTAAGGCGACACAAACCTATAATCAACCTCTACAAACCGATGTGGTGCAATACCAACCCGTTGCTAACCGGGTTAACTTTGTGGCTGACTTAGCGTCCAACTGGGTGAAACTGCGACAAAAACCAGCCCCAGAGCGCAAAATTGCCCTCATTCTCGCCAATTATCCCACCCGTGACGGGAGGCTGGCCAATGGTGTTGGGTTAGATACTCCCGCTAGTTGCGTGGAAATTCTGGCAGCTTTGCAACAGGCAGGATATCAGTTAGAGGATATGCCGAAAACCGGAGAGGATTTAATCACTCGCTTAACCGCAGGGGTGACGAATGACTTGGAGGGGAATGAGATCAGGATGGGGAGATGGGGGGATGGGGGAATGGGGGAATGGGGGAATGGGGGAATGGGGGGAATATTCCTATCTCAAGATGATTATGAACAGATGTTTGAGCAATTGCCGGTTGAGGTGCAAGAAGGAATTAATAACCGATGGGGTTGTATCGGGGATGGTGGTGTGGGGGCGGGTTCACAAACATCTGGGTGGGGAGGCCAAAATATTGGTCAACCCGCCCCTACAGGGTTTGCGATTGCCGGGTTGAATTTGGGGAATGTGTTTGTGGGTATCCAACCATCGCGAGGATACGATTTAGACCCAAGCTTAAATTACCATGCGCCAGACCTAGAACCCACTCCCCATTATCTGGCCTTTTACCAGTGGATTAAAGACATCTTTCAAGCCGATGCGGTGATTCATGTAGGCAAACATGGGAACTTGGAATGGTTACCCGGTAAGAGTTTGGCTCTGTCTGAATCTTGTTATCCGGAGGTGGCGTTAGGGGCAATGCCACACTTTTACCCGTTTATTGTGAACGATCCGGGGGAAGGTTCGCAAGCCAAACGGCGATCGCAAGCCGTCATCCTCGATCATCTTACCCCACCCCTCACTCGCGCCGAACTCTACGGCCCATTGCAACAGCTCGAAACCCTAGTCGATGAATATTATGAAGCCGATAGTTTAGACCCTTCCCGACTACCCGCTATCCAATCTCGAATCACCCAACTTATCCGTCAAGAACATCTCGACCAAGATTTAGGCTTAACACCAGAAGACTTAACTGCGGTGACTTGCCAACTTTCTACCCGCATTGATGGCTATCTGTGCGAACTTAAAGAAGCGCAAATTCGCGATGGTCTGCATATTTTCGGCCAATGTCCCCAAGGGCGACAACTGCGAGATCTAATCGTTGCCATTTCCCGCTCCCGTCCCCAGGGAATTACCCGTGCTTTAGCGGAGGATTTGGGTTTAGACTTTGACCCCCTAACCACTGAGCCGACGACGCGGTTAGACCCTCCAGTAGTGATTGAAGATCGGGTTTATCACCAAGTGGGGGATGTAGTGGAGAAATTGGAAACATTAGCTGCACATTATGTAGATCAATGGTTGGTAGGGGCGGGTTTGAAACCCGCCCTTACATCTGGGTGCGAAGACGATATGATTGGTGTTTTATGTCGCGAAGTAGACCAAGATGTTGTAAGGGCGGGTTCACGAATATTTGGGTGGGAAGACCAGATGGTTGGTAAACCCGCCCCTACCACGGAGAATGAATTAACCTGGATCGCCGAAACCCTGTATCCTCAACTACAAGACACCCGGCAAGAAATAACTAACCTATTGCGCGGACTAGATGGGCGCTACATCCCCAGTGGCCCATCGGGCGCTCCCACGCGGGGACGGGCGGAGGTGCTGCCAACCGGTCGTAATTTTTACTCTGTCGATATTCGAGCAATTCCCACGGAAACGGCTTGGGGAATGGCGCGGAAAGCTGCGGAAGCGTTGATTGAACGCTATACCCAGGAAAATGGGGAGTATCCGAAGACACTGGGGTTATCCATGTGGGGAACTTCAGCGATGCGGACGGGAGGGGAAGATTTAGCGGAGGCCTTATGGTTGTTGGGAGTGCAACCGGTTTGGGATGGCCCATCTCGTCGCGTGGTGGATTTTGAGGTAGTTCCGGTGTCGGTTTTGGGACGGCCGAGGGTGGATGTAACCCTAAGAATTTCGGGATTTTTCCGGGATGGGTTCCCGAATTTGATCGATTTGTTTAATCAGGTGGTGGAGAAGGTTGCAGGGTTGGATGAACCGGAAGAGGACAACCCTTTAGCGGGGACAGTGCGACGGGAAACCCAGAAATGGCGAGAGTTGGGGTTAAGTGAGGAGCAAGCAAAGGGGCGATCGCACTATCGCATGTTTGGCTCGAAACCGGGCGCTTATGGTGCAGGGTTACAGGGTTTGATTGAGTCCCAAAATTGGCGCAGCGATGAAGATTTAGCCCGCGCTTATCTGAATTGGAGCAGTTACGCTTACACGGGGCAAGGGGAAGGTCAAAGTGTCCCAGAAGTTTTTGCCCAACGGTTGCAAGATTTACAGGTGGTTTTGCACAATCAAGATAACCGGGAACACGATCTGTTAGATTCCGATGATTACTATCAGTTTCAAGGGGGATTAACGGCCGCAGTGCGGTCATTAACGGGGAAAAATCCCACGGTTTATTTTGGCGATCATGCGGTCATGAATCATCCGAGAATTCGCACATTGCAAGAGGAAATTAACCGGGTTTATCGATCGCGAGTCATCAACCCTAAATGGCTCGCCGGTGTCATGCGACACGGGTATAAAGGAGCCTTTGAAATGGCAGCAACGGTGGATTATTTGTTTGCCTATGATGCCACAACTCATTGTGTGGCGGATCATATTTATGAGGGCGTAAGCGAGGCGTATTTACTCGATCCGAAGGTACAGGAGTTTGTGGAAAAACACAATCCTTGGGCGCTGCGAGATATGGCCGAGCGGCTATTAGAGGCGCATCAGCGCGGTTTGTGGACAAGTGCGAGCGAGGAACGGGTGGATGCATTAAGGGCGATCGTTCATCAAGCAGAAGCGAGTATTGAGTAAGGGTGTGTAAGGGTTAAGGTTAAAGGAGTTGCTTAGGACAGGCCAGAGAAACAGACATCATAACAATCCTAAAGCAATCCATAATTCTCTCGCTCTGGTCTGTAGCAATGAATTGAGATGTAAGCACTCTATTGTTGCACGACCAATAGATGTTTTGCTCTCAATTTCAAAAGGAGGGTCTCTCTGCATAGAAAAATATTCTTCCCAACGATCTTGACGAGGGTTAAACACTATTTCAGGCGCGTGGCAATACTCGCATTGATGTCCAGCACGTTCAGCAACGGTGGGATAATGGGGATTCACGACGTTTAATCACTATGATTGGGTTGGGATTGGATTTGTTGGAGAAGGTTTTGAGAATGTTGGATCGCTGCTTCCCATTCCATTTCTACCAGGTGATTTAGTTCTTGCTGAGTGTTAACCGCAAGAGGATCTCCAGTATCTAAACTCTCCTGAAACTGAGTCATTAGGTGTTGCAGCTTGTCTTGTTGTTCGCGAGAAAAAAAGCGATCGCCTGGAGTCCGATATAAAATAACAGCCGTTGCACCCCGTAAACTGTCACGCAGCAAGATTTAGGAATAGACCTTAATTTCTATTCCTTGTTCCCTAAAACTCCAATGTAGCCCTACTCATTCCTAGTTATTAACGCATCTGTCGATACCAACGGGCAATTTTATGGAGATCAACGCCTAAAAAATGGGCAATCAATACGCCTTGGTTGATCGTCGTGGTGCTACAGATCCCCAAACGCTGCCAGCGTCGAGCAGAAGTGATCGCGGGTAGGGGGGCGATCGCAATTTTTCCCAAGGATTTCAGCATTTGCATCAACTGCCAATCCTCCAAAATCGGTAACTCTGGAAATCCTCCCACTTGCTCAAACACCGCACGGGATAAGAAAATGGCTTGATCTCCATAGGGCAATTGACAAAGGCGCGATCGCCACTTCACCCCCCATTCCACCACCCGATAACCCCAATGTTCCCCCTCTATCGCTAACTCAAACGCTCCCGCAACCACTCCCGGTTGCAGCAAAATATCCCGCACCCATCGGTCATACTCCGCCGGGAGTTGGGTATCGCCATGCAAAAATAACAAATACTCCCCCCTCGCCTTCCGAGCGCCTTCATTCATCTGATGTCCCCTTCCCGGAGTCGTCTCAATCACCACAATACCTGCCCGTCTTAAACGCTCCACCGTGCCATCAGTCGATCCTCCATCCACCACAAAGATCTCTACATCTGTCCCTTGCTGAACTGTTGCTACAGTAGACAAAATCCGATCCGCTTCATTAAGAACGGGAATAATTACTGAAATCAAACCCATGATTTAATTAAATTCCCGCAAACTCCTGGGATCGAGGGCATCGCGCAACCCATCCCCCAACAAATTAAACGAGAGAACCGTTAAAATAATCAAGACCGCAGGCGGCCAAACTAACCAGGGTTGCAAGACCAAAATTGAGGCATTGGTTCCGGCTGACAAGAGGTTACCCCAAGAGGGATCGGGTTGTTGAATACCCAAACCAATCAAACTTAACACCGATTCAGCCACGATAAACCCAGGAATAGCTAGGGTTGCAGAGATAATCACATAGGTGGCAGTTTGGGGCAAGACATGGCGGACAATAATATAAACTGGATTTGCTCCCATGGCTTTAGCGGCTTGGACGAATTGCTGTTCTTTAATTGATAGCACTTGTCCTCGGATCACCCGTGCCAGTCCTGACCAACTGACAAAGGACGTAATCATCACAATCAGCAGAAACCTTTGAGCGCTGCTGAGTTGGGGAGGAATCACCGCAGCCAGGGCAACCAAGAGATAAATACCGGGAATGGTCATTAAGACTTCTACTAAGCGCATCAAAATGGCATCAATCCAGCCGCCAAAATACCCCGATATGCCGCCGACAAACATTCCTAGGGGAAAAGAAATCAAAATTCCGACTAAACCAATACTGAGGCTAATTTGACCGCCCCAGAGGAGACGACTGAACTGGTCTCTAGCTTGGCTATCTGTGCCCAAGAGATTGATTCGCCCTTCCCCTTCTGTGCCGAATAGATGGATATTAGCGGGAATGATGCCCAGGATTTTATAGTCCTCTCCTTGAACCAAGAGACGAAGAGGTGAGGGCCGATCGCGGTCTATAATTAGGGGGCGATCGCCCGTATCTAAATCTGTTGCTCCCTGAGTTACCGGATACACTCGCGGCGCAAACTGTCCCTGCTCATTAAACCACTCAATGGGTGTGGGGGGTAGCAGAGAGCCATCGAGTTGGGAGCTATAGGGACTGTAAGGGGCAAAAAAACCCGCACCAATGACTACAGCATAGAACAGAATCAGGATGAGGGCCCCGATCTGAGCTAGGGGGTTTTTACGCAGTTTCTTCCACCAATCCACGGCTTGACCTCTTGACCTCTGGACTTCCTATTTTGCCATGGATTGACCCAAGACATGGCAATGGAAGCGAGATAGACTTGCGCGACAAGCTTAACAATGCGTAATAATATAAAGAAGGAATAAAGATTACTCCATCCTAGGCAAGGCCAATGCCTAAACCTAAAGTGTCCACATCAGAGGTTTATCATGAGCGAACACCCAGTCAGTGAGATAGAAGATTTATCCAAACCAACTGAAACCCAAGACCCTCTAATGACTGAAAACATAGATCCTCAAACCAGCAAGGATAAAAAGCCTGGATTATTTTTGGGTTTAGGCATTGGCCTAGCAGTAGGAGCATTGACGATGTATGCTCTGAATGGCCTGAACCGTTCTGAACCGAATCCTGTCCAACCCGTGACGGCTCAAGGGGCAGCTCCTGTACAAACCGTTACCCTAGCTACAGTAGAATTAGGGGAAATACCCCGGACATTTACGGCAACTGGTACAGTAACTGCGTATGACCTGTTGCCCATACTTCCTCAAGTGATGGACTTACAAATCCGTCAAGTGCTAGTGGATGAAGGGGATTGGGTGGAAAAAGGGCAAGTTATAGTTGTGTTAGATGATGCGGTACTGCAAAGCCAAATGCAACAAGCGCAGGCAGATGGTGAAGCGAGTCGGGCGGTGGTGCAAGAGCGTCAAGCGGCAGTGGAACAGGCCAAATCTGCGCTACAAGGGGCATTGGCGGCGAAAGTGGAAGCCGAAGCGGGCAAACAACAGGCGATCGCCTCTTTAGCCCAAGCGCAAGCGGAACTCGAACAAGCAGAGCGGGATTTACAGCGCTCGGAAACTTTAGCCGCAGAAGGAGCCATTAGCACCCAAGAAGTAGATTTAAGCCGCACGAAAGCCAAAAATACTAGAGAAGCCCTGCAAGTAGCCAAGGCAAATGTGAATAGCGCTCAAGCCAGAATCAGCAGTGCGACGGCGAATGTCAACAGTGCCCAAGCCACCATCGCCAGCATGACCGCTAATGTGAATACGGCCTTAGCCCAAGTACAAAGCCAACAAGCCAGAGTGGAACAACTCAAAACCCATCTCTCCCGCACCCAGGTGACAGCCCCAGCAAGTGGTGTCATCAGCGAACGGATTGCGCGGGTCGGAGATTTGGCGAACCCGGAAATGCCCCTATTTCGGATGATTAACGAGGGTGCTTTGGAACTGGAACTGAAAATCCCAGAAACCCAACTGAGTCAGGTAAATATTGGGGCCCCGGTAACCTTAACCTCGGATGCCAATAGTGGGATTAACATTAAAGGTACAATTCGCGAGATTGCCCCCCTGGTGGATGCCAATACTCGCCAAGCGACGGTGAAGGTTGATTTGCCTTCGTCTTCTGTGTTGCGACCGGGGATGTTTTTACAAGCGAGTATTACCGCGCAAATGGTGCAAGGGTTGGTGATTCCGGCCGAGGCCCTGCAACCTCAAGCTGATGGCAGCGCTATTGTGTATCAAGTAGATGAAAATAATCAGGCGATCGCCCGCAAGGTCGAAGTGGGTTCAACCCTAGGGGGAGAGTCCACCCAAGTAGAAATTAAACAAGGCCTGAATTTAGGCGATCGCATCGTTGTTTTAGGTGCAGGATTTATCAACGAAGGCGATATCGTCCGCGTCGGTGATAGCACCGCCCTTAATCCTACCGTCAATTAGCCGGATACTCCAGACGCGCAGACACGGGGATATTCTTTCCCCATTCCCCCACTCCCCCATTCCCCCACTCCCCCATTCCCCCACTCCCCCATTCCCCCATTCCCCCACTCCTCCAGCAATGTCTTTCAAAATCTCCTCCTGGTCAATTCACAAACCCGTTCCCACCCTCGTCCTATTCCTAATTTTAGGAATAGTCGGGATATTTTCCTTTACCCAATTGGGAATCGATGAAAGTCCTAATATCGATGTTCCCATTGTTTCCGTAACCATTGTCCAACCGGGAGCGGGGCCGACGGAACTAGAGACCGAAGTGACCAAAAAAGTTGAAGATGCTGTCGCCTCCCTAGAGGGAGTGGATGATATTAGTTCCACGGTTATTGATGGTCAATCCACGACCACCATCGCCTTTGAGCTGGAAGTCAATAGCGATACAGCCACCAACGACGTTCGCAATGCGATCGCCCAAATTCGGCAAACCCTGCCCCAAGATATCGAAGACCCGATTATTCAAAAACTTGACTTTATCGGTCAAGCGGTGATCAGCTATGCGGTCAGTTCTCCCAACCGTTCGGTAGAAGAACTGAGCGACCTGGTAAACCGGGACATTACCCGCGCCCTGCTCTCCATTCAGGGTGTGGCTAGAGTAGACCGTATTGGTGGCGTTGATGAAGAAATCCGCATCGACCTTAACCCTACTCGGCTGCAAGCTTTGGGCATTACGGCTAGTGAAGTTAACCAACAAATTCGCGCCTTTAACATTAACCTCCCTGGAGGGCGATCGCAAACCAACGGTACAGAAAAAAGCATCCGTACCCTGGGAAGTGCTGCCACCCTAGACACCCTGAAAACCTACCGTATTGTTCTCCCCAGTGGTGAAGCGGTTCCCCTCACCAGCTTAGGAGAGGTTCATAATGGATTTGCTGAACCCCGTCAACTCTCCCGGTTAACCATCAAAGGGAATCCAGAGGTACAACAAACTCCCGTTGTGGGCTTCTCCGTCTGGCGCAGTAGCGGGTCTACTCTCGTCAGTGTAGAAGAAGGAGTACAAAAAAAAGTCGCCCAACTGCGGGAAACCCTACCCGAAGACATCCAACTCGAACTCATCTTCACCAACGCTGACTATACTCGCCTCTCCTATCAAGCTTCGATTGATGCCCTGATTTTGGGATCGTTGCTCACTGTAGTTACTGTAGGCCTCTTCTTAAAAGATTGGCGGGCGACTGTGATTACCGCCTTGGCCTTACCCCTATCGGTTGTACCTACGTTCATGGTGATGAGAGCCTTGGATTATACCCTCAATGATATGACCCTTCTGGGTCTTGCTCTCTCCATGGGGAACCTGGTGGATGATGCTATTTGTATGATTGAGAATATTACCCAGCACATTCAGATGGGTAAGCGTCCCTTCCAAGCCGCCTTAGATGCGGCCAATGAAATTGGTTTGGCTGTCTTAGCGACTACGGCTACCATTGTGGCTGTATTTCTCCCCGTTGCCTTTATGGGGGGAATTCCGGGTAAATTTTTCCAACCCTTTGCTGTGACGGTTGCTGTCTCCACCATGTTTTCTACCTTAGTAGCCACAACCATAACCCCAATGTTGGCAGCGTATTTACTCAAAGGAAAGAAAGTAAAAGGGACTTCATTAGGGACAGAATATAACCTAGATTCCCCGTCCGATCGCCTCGATTCAGATTTAGCTGATCGTGGTTTTCGCCTTGGTCAACAAACCTTTCATCCCTATCGCCGACTTCTCGGTTGGGCCTTATCCCATCGCATCGTTACCCTGATAATAGCAGTGGCTTTCTTTGTCGGATCGTTGCAATTGGTTCCCCTGATTCCCACCGGATTATTTGCGGGGTATGACCGGGGGTTAAGTCGGGTAACGATTCAGTTGCCTCCTGGATCGCCTTTGGCCTTAACCGATCAGGTGATGCAGAAAACTACCGCAATTCTCCAAGAACACCCAGCTTTTAGAAGTGCCCTAGCCAGTGCGGGAGAAGGAGGAACGGGAATTAATCAAGCCTTAATTACGGTTAATCTGTTGCCCCAAGAAGAGCGGGAAGTTTCCCAGAAAGAGTTTGAGCAGGAAATGCGCCAGAAGTTTGTGGAAATTCCCGGAGCTAGGGTGAGCTTCCAATCCCAGGGCGCGGCTGGAAATTCCTCTGATGTGTTGGTGGTTCTTAATAGTGAAAATCCAGAATCCCTTGAGAGTACGGCCGATCGATTAGAGAGTTTTATGCGGGGAGTCCCCGGTTTAGTAGAGGTTTATTCAAGTGCTAGTTTGGTGAAACCGGAGTTATTAATTACCCCAGACCCGAAACGGGCGGCAGATTTGGGGGTGTCGGTGGAGGCGATCGCCCGCACGGCCTCTTTAGCTACCATTGGCGATAATGATGCTAACCTGGCTAAGTTTAATCTCCCCGATCGCCAAATTCCTATTCGCGTGCAAATTGCCACGGAATCTCGCAATGATATGGAAACCCTGCGGAATTTGCGCGTTCCCAGCCAAAATGGGGGCGTAGTTCCCCTAATGGCAGTAGCGGATATCCATATCGGTAGCGGCCCCTCCCAAATTGACCGATTCGATCGCCTGCGTCAAGTGTCCCTAGCCGCTAATTTACAAGGGCTGTCCCTGGGGCAAGCGATGGAGCCGATTAATGAGTGGTTAGAGACCCATCTCCCCCCAGATGTACAACAGCAACCCTCTGGAGATGCGGAGATTATGCGGGATATTTTCGCCCGGTTTGCGAGTTCCCTGGGTCTGGCGGTTCTAGGAATCTACGCGATTTTGGTTCTGTTGTATAACAGTTTTGTCTATCCGATCACGATTATGGCGGCTCTGCCCCTATCTGTGGGTGGCGCTTTGCTGGCGCTGATGATTACCCAAAAGGAGCTGGGATTGTTTGCCCTGATTGGCATTGTGCTGCTGATGGGATTGGTGACTAAAAATGCGATTCTGCTGGTGGATTGTTCCTTAGCGAACATGCGCGACCAAGGAATGAGCCTGAAACCGGCGGTTATTTCTGCTGGAATCTCTCGTTTGCGACCGATTTTTATGACCACGTTCTCGACGATTGCGGGGATGATCCCTATTGCTTTAGAGTTAGGGGCAGGCTCTCAGGTGCGATCGCCTCTAGCTATCTCTGTAATTGGCGGCATGACTACAGCGACCTTATTAACGCTGGTTGTTGTCCCTACCTTGTTTACCTATATCCATGGTTTCGGTCGTTTCCTGTTGCGTTTAATTCAAGGCAAACCCTCTCGCCGTCCTTCCTTGGCCCTCTCTGCTCAAGGAAAAAAAGAGCCAGTTTAGTTGAGGGGTTGGACTAGCGGGCAAGATGCCCGCACTCCCTCAATCTGAGTGATATTACTGGAGTGGGAGCATCTTGCTCCCTACATTTTTATAGATCGCTAGAATACCTCACTCGCTAGATTGAGTCTCCCCACTCCCCCATTCCCCCATTCCCCCATTCCCCCACTACAGTGCTTTGCCCTGTAATTCGCTCTACCCTTCCCGTGCTGCCATCCATTTTTACCCAATCTCCATCCTTCAACCAATGGGTAACTCCGGGAAGGGAAACAATGGCGGGAATGCCCATTTCTCTGGCAACAATGGCAGAATGGGAGAGCAGACTCCCTCGTTCGACTAATACGCCAGATGCAGCCGGAAAGAGCATAATCCAACCGGGATCGGTGCGTTCGGCAACGAGAATGCTACCGGGTTCTAGGATGGCGTTTTCTGGATTGGTAATGACTCTGACTTGGGCTTCGACGATGCCGGGGCAACAGCCTAACCCTTGTAAGGTGTCCGAGTTATCGGAGTTGACCATCGAAGGGCGGTTTTCCTGGAAACGGTTGCCTTGGTAAACGATGCCACGGGTTTCAAAGCGATCGCCGATTTCCTCATTTTGCACATATGCGGCAAACTCTGCCTTTCTCAATTGTACCAAACCTTGCAAATTAGTACAAGTATTGGTTCCTTCTACAAAGCCTAAAATCTCGACGACTTCGAGATAAAAGATATCGCGATCATTCTCTAGTAGATCGAGCGCAGCGAAGCGCTTACCGAGTTCTACGAAAATGCGGCGCACATGGCCAAATAACCGGGTTCGTTCAAAGCGGAGATTTTCGCGATCGCGCACTCGCTCTCTGGCATTATACAGCACCCAATCAAACAGCGATCGCTTTAAACTAAAGTTGCCCAATTTTTCCCCAATTTTGGCCTCTGCTGCTTGGCGTAATTCCCCGGAAACCGAGACGGAATCAAGGTTTTGCCCAGATTTTGCCAGTTGACCGACTGATCGCAAAAGGGGTAGAGGATGATCGAATAGGGTGGGACTTTCCAGTTTCAGCTCTCCCAAACAGCGATCGCCAAATTTTTCTAAATACGCTTCATATTTTCGCCGCACCTCTGGGCATTTTTCCAGATGGGACAAAATCACCCCTAATTCCCCCTCACAGAAAACTTGAGTCAGTGCCTCATTTTGCGCTACCAACCGAGCTAATTCTTTCACTCGCATCGCCGGTTCTGCGCTAATCATTCCTCCTTCACCACTAATTAGATCATTTTGCAATGTGCCCATGCTATCGTTGCACCAAGATTGGCATAACTTTTGCAAAATGCCATAGAAAATCATGGCAAAGAAGTCATTAATTAAGGGCGCATCCCAACTGCGTAATAACTGCCGCTCCAAATCTCGGTAATGCTCTACCAATTCATCGGCGCGTAACTCCTGTAACTCTAATTCTTTAAATTTCTGACCTAAGACTTGCGCCAATCGCCCATAAAATCGCTTAATCTTAGCGGGTAAGATGATAAAGTTTAGTCCTAAACCGACAACTGTTTTCAACAAGCGCAAGCTATCTAGAACTTTCACCGAGAGGGTTGGTTTTTGACTGGGCTGAATGCCAATAGACTCTAAAATTTCATCAGAAATCGGTTCTTTGACTCCCATCATCTGTTCCATAAATCGGCGATTGACTTGAAAGCCAGGCAGGAGAGATAAAACTTTGTACCAACTGAGCAGATTATAGTAAACGCGCCCTTTAACTAAGCCAATCATGCGATTAAAGGTTGAGTGGTTATTTTCCACTACTGTTTTATCTACCGCCATTAACAGGCAAAATTGCCGGTAAACTTCCTCATAAGCTCGACGAGCAAAGGAAAAGGTTAAGGGGGTAGTGACTCCGCTATAGCTTTCGGCGATATTGCTATTATCCCAAAGATTGAGTTGACCATCGGGATCGGGGAGTTTTGCTAATCCGGTAATGGGTCTTGCTTGCAGTAAATAAATCTGGTCGTTTTCTACTGCCCATTCTATATCTTGGGGGCGAGCAAAATGCGCTCCAACTTGACGCATGAGATCGGTTATTTTCTGGAGTGTTTTTGGGTTTAATAAAGGGTTGGCTTCTGGTGCTGAAAGTACCTTTCCTTGGCGATCAATGCGGTAGGTTTGTCCATCGACTTCTCCGGAAACTAAAGCATCCCCAACTCCTGATACGGCGCTAATGACTGTAACTCCCCGTTGACCGGTGACGGGATCGGCTGCAAAGGCGACTCCGGCAACTTCGGCATTGACCATGCGCTGGATGAGGACGGCTGGGGGTTTGGGGTTGCCGAGATGATGCTGCTGACGGTAGGCTAGGAGGCGATCGCCGAATCCAGAGCGCCAAACCTCGACTATGCGATCGCCTACTTCTTCCACAGGCACAAATAGGAAGCTCTCCAATTGTCCCGCAAAGGAATAGTCGGCTCCATCTTCATCTACCGCAGAAGAGCGCACGGCTACCGGTTCCCCATGGGGAGATAGGATTTTTAGGGCTTGTGCTAATTCTGCTTTTGCCTTATCATTTAGGTGCAAGGCTGCAATAACCTCGGAAATAGTGCCTGTTGCTAAAATCTCCTGTTGTTCCTCGGTTAAGCTATCGTAAAATGCGCTAGGTGACACGACAAACCAGTCAGGAATCGGTAAGTTGAGAGTCTGGAGTTGGGCGAGGGCAGCACCTTTACCCCCTAGTTGTTGAGGATGGCTGGTGTTTTGGGCCGTGAGAATGTAAGTCATCGGATTTGAGAAAATAGGGATTAATGATAGATAGAGAGTTTATAAGGAGAAAACAATAATGGACGATCGCCAACTTAAACTCGTCGAAAAAACAGTCACTTATGTACTAGAGATTGAGGGTAAATTGATCTTAGTGGAAAATGTGCCTGCTCGTGTGGATGAAGAAACTAGAGAAAATTTTTTTTCTCCATCCACGGTGGAACGCTTACAGAAAATTATCCGAGAACAGCAGCAATCCAATCGCATGATTCAAACTCCTGTATATAGCTGGAAATAAATTGCACTGGTGATGCGTTAAGGGGAAATCAACAAGGGAATAATGCCTAAACCGAGATAAACGAACAGTGTCCAAATGGCGGAGAGAAGTTCAAAGCGTTTACCGGAACTGGGGACTGGAGAGCGTAAAAATTGAGCGGAGAGTGTTCCGGAAATGCCCAGCATTGCCCAAGTTGCCAGAGCTAGGGGTAAGCCAAATCCAATTAAGTTGGCGGCGATCGCACTCAAAACGGCCATAATGGTACAAAGGGCTAACCAGACGAACACAGCTCGTTTACGTCCCCATAAGTAACTGTAGGTTTCTACACCGACTTCCTCATCTTGGGGCGATCGGATTTTGCGCCCAATTTCAATGATTATACCGTTGAAAAAACTGACGGCTAAAAACCAGCCTAAACCGCTTGGCATCACCCCGGTGGTTACTTGCCAATCACAAGCGGTTGCCAAGCCATAAATGAGGGGCATAATTATCATATGGCTGATGAGATAAATTACGGGATGAGCTTTGAGCCAATGGCGGATAAAAAATTCTTGACTCATTAAGCCTAAATAGAGCCAAACTGCCATCAGGGATAATCCCAGGGTGAACCCCCCCAAATAGAGTGCCAAAAGCCCTTGAATAATCGCCGCGAACGCGCCCAAAATGCCCAATTCGTGCAAACTGACCAAACCCCTGGGAACGGGGCGATAGGGGCGAAATTGGCAATCTTCCTCATAGTCCTTGAATTCATCGGCAATTCGCAATTGCAAGAAGAACAAAAAGGCGATCGCAAATGCAATACTACTAGAACTCCAATGGGGAACCCCTCCCCGCAGCAGTGCTGAATAACTGACTGCGGAAAAACTGAACACCCCAATCAGTAGCCCGTTGGCTAAAATGGGAAACCGTTCTTTCTGATACGTCCACCATCGATTAAGCATATGGCTATTTGAGTCCCATTAGTCGCCTAGTTGTTCGTTCTTGGCATCCCAATAGAACAGAAATAAAACAATAGTGAGTAATGACAGCAAAATACTGCTGATACATTGATAGATTACCGCTACTACAAAGTTTTCCTCTTGTCCAACAAACCCTAGTAGGAAATATAAGACAAAATACACCAGTGACAAGATCTCTCAATCGTCCGCTTCATCGATTTGTTAGCCTGCGTTATTACATGCCGAGAAGACAACTACAACTCATCAATCGTTACTATCCCGCCCTCGGTGAACTGGATGACAAGCTCATGCTCCTCCAGCAAAGCCGTTCCAAGTAGTGGTCTTCGTCCTGTAGCTAGAACACTCACCTCTCGCTCCTCTCCGTTCCACAGAATAACTGCGTCGTGGACTGGCAATCTGACTCGACTATTATCAGCCAAATACACGGGCATTGTATATTTGAGACGCAATCTGAGTAGGGCTATTGCTTCCGGCGGTAAACAGAGTTGATCGGTAAAGCCTGTATCTACAACAAACTCAATCGGTATATCTGCTCGATCCGGAATGCGAAACATCACGGTGACGATCGCATGTCCTTCGATGACAAGTCCGGAGATCACTGGCTAATGCGCTCCATCACGCCACCAAACGAAGCTGCTACGTTATAACCGATGCGAATCCCATAGAGTCGAGCATCCGGATGTCTCTCGCTCAAGCGATTGGCTGCGTGCAAGCCATTTTTATCAATTTCGTAATCACCCGTTTCAATATCGATGATTACCATCTTGCCAATATTCTCCTCTGATTCCACCTTCTGTCGAATGCCACTTTCATATAGCTGTTCTGCAAGTTGTCCAACTTCTTCATGACTTAAAAGAATTGTCTGCATATACTGCCTCCTGATAGCTGCTTTGCAATTTGAGGATGACACCATTTTATCTCAGTCGTAGAGGAAATGGGCATTCTCCACATTGTAAGCTTCTACCATTGGGTTGATTCAAACCAAATGGTAGCGCTTACACAAGCAGATAGAGCCTATTCTTAATGTAGATGCGTCTAAGCTTAGGCAATGACCAATCATTTTTAATTTTTAATTGATTTGATGTCGGCGATCGCACTTTTGGCAACCCCGGCGATCGCCTGATCGGTCGCTTTCGGTAAGTGATAATAACTACCCCCAGCCGTTTTCGCCAACTCTTTGCCAAATCCCGTAGAAATAAATTTGCGCTCGGTGTCAATCACCAACAGCTTAATCCCCAAGGCGCGAATGCGGGCAGCAATTTCTAATAGCTCCTTCTTAATATCCGGTTTTTCCTCCCCTTCTAAGGATTCACCCAAGGAACGAGCCAGGGGAATATTACCGCGACCATCCGTAATCGCTACTAGGACGACCTGACCAATATCCCCCGATTGTTGGGCATTCATCCCCACGCGCACCGCCGTGGTTAAGCCATGGGCGAGGGGAGAACCGCCCCCACAGGGCATCACTTCCAGTCTACGGCGGGCTGAGGCGATGGAACGGGTGGGGGGTAACAAGACCTCCGCTTGCTCCCCTCGGAAGGGAATTAGGGCTACCTGGTCGCGATTTTGATAGGCTTCCGTGAGCAGTTGCATCACCGCACCTTTGGCCGACTGCATCCGGTTGAGCGCCATGGAACCCGACGCATCCACCACAAAAATTACCAATGCCCCTGACTTGCGGGCTAACCGTTTCGAGCGCACATCCCCCGATTCTACAATCACGCGGCGGTCAGGATTGCGGGCGCGTCGAGCTTGCTGATAGGGGGCGGCTGCGCGGAGGGTAGCATCGACGGCAATGCGGCGCACTTTACCTTTGGGTAACATGGGTTTAACATAGCGGCCGCGATCGTCCGTAAATATCAGGGTACGACTGCCCGATTTTCCTTGCCGTTTGGACATTTGGGCAAAATAAAGCACGCTGGGATCGAGAACTACCCCTTCTGGATCGAAGATAAACTCTTCTGGAACACTGGGTTCATCCGGTTCATTTTCTTCTGGGGGATCGTCTTCCTGATCTTCCTCTTTATCCTCATCATCATCGTTCTGGTCTTGGTCTTGATCTTGGGGAGGTTCTGGGGGAGGGGGAGGCGGTGGTGCTTCGTCCGGTGGGGGGGCTTGAATCACTGTCGCTCTGGGCACAATCACCAATTGGACGGCGGTGCGTAAATCTTCTGCACTGACTTCCGTGCGTCCTTCTAAGGCGGCGGCCGCTTTGGCTACTTTGACGGCGAAGAGTTCGGCGCGATGGCCTTGCACTGCTCCCCGGATGGCTTCTTCAACCAGGTACGAGACTTGCTCTGGACTGATGGTGACCTCTTTGAGCCATTCCCGCGCTAGTAAAATTTGGGTTTTTATGTTGTCGGTTTCTTCGTTGTAGCTTTCTAGGAAGGCTTGGGGGGATTGGGTATAGGACAGGGCTTGATTCACTGCGTCTACTCGTTGATCGAGACCGAGAACCCCATCGGCCGAGAGACTAATGGCAATTCGGTCTAGGAGATGTTCCCGAAGTGACCCTTCTTCGGGGTTGTAGGTGGCGATGAGGATGGCTTGACAGGGATGTTCAATGCTAATTCCTTCCCGTTCGATGCGGTTGCGTCCTTCACTGAGAACGGTGAGGAGTTGGTTGCTGATTTGGTCATCGAGGAGGTTAATTTCATCGACGTAGAGAACGCCGCGATTGGCTTTGGCTAGGAGTCCGGGTTGGAAGATGGTGGCTCCTTGTTTGACGGATTCTTCTACATCCACCGATCCTAAGAGTCGGTCTTCGGTGATACCGAGGGGAATTTGCACAAAGGGGGCGGGGATGATTGCGCTCTCTAGGGTGGCGGCTTCTGGATGTTCGCGATCCTGGGGGGGTTGGTTCCAGAAGGAGTCTTTGATGATTTCGATGGGGGGAAGTAGGTCATGGATGGCTCTAGCCATGACGGATTTGGCTGTACCGCGACGGCCGGCGATCGCCACTCCTCCTAAAGCTGGATCGACGCAAGCCAGCAGGAGCGCTAGTTTGATGGCTTCTTGGCCGATGACGGCAGTGAGGGGGAAGTTTCGGGAGGAGGCGATCGCAGAGGGAGACTCGGTAACAGGCATGGTATATCGATAAAAGGTAACCATCTTCTAGGATACCGAAAAAGGGGATGGGGAAGATAGGGGAATTTTTGCTGTTGTTCTGGTGCGATCGCTCCCCGATAATACTCTTGGAAACCAGAGACTGCACTTGTCCATGTCACCAGAACCTGAAATAGACCCACGTAAATTTGTAGAATATTCTATGAATCCCAATCATTCACAGAACCAAGGTAAGTGGATAGCATTTGCAGCATTAGGTTATGATGTACAAAGTATTGAAGGTCGTAGCGCTGCTGCACAAGATGTCATTGCCCAGTTGCGTCAGCGTTTTGCTACCGCACCCTCAATCCCTGGACAAAACACTCCCTGGGGGTCTAGGTTCCAAAGAAGAATTAGGATTCAGGGGCCAAATGGCAAGGAAGGGGATTTGGTTACTAGCTGGCAACTCGATCTCGAAGAATCCAATCCTCGGTTAATTACAAATTGGCTAGAAGTCTATCCAGAAGAAATGATCAATAATGAAAGCTAAACTCTACGATAAAATCACAACGCTAACCCCTATTCACTCTGATTTTAATAGTGCAGTTGTTCCCGAAAATACTGAAGGTGTTGTTGTTGAATGCTACGAAAACCCTGAAGGTTATGCTGTAGACATTGCCCTACCCAATGTAGATTTAGTTGGAGGGTTGGAATATACCAACATAATTTTGATGCCTGAACAATTTCAGGTCGTTTCTGAGGACGGAAGTCGAGAATGGCGCTCTATCCTATCTCAGACAGCAGGAGTAGGGTGCGTTAGCGAAGCGTAACGCACCAATCCGCTATATCTGCATTCGTTGTGTAAGTCCTATACCCATTACCGCGCAAAGCGCTCTCTTGAATTCAAATGACTGATTACGACTCCCCCTGGAAAAAAGCCATCTCCTTATACTTTCGCGACTTCCTAGAATTCTTCTTCCCCAACATCGCTGCTGATATCAACTGGCAACGGGGTTTTGAATTTCTCGATACCGAACTGCAACAAATCAAACGGGAAACTGAAACCGGGCGACAAGAGTAGTAGGGGCGGGTTTAACCCAAATTTAGGACACCCACAAATAACTTTCCTAAACCCGCCCAAACTCGTCAAAGTTTGGCGCACTGACGGTACGGAAACCTGGGTTTTGGTTCACATTGAAATTCAATCCCAGCGTCAAAGTAAATTTAACGCAAATTACAATTGGTGAAAAGCCTCTATCAACGGGGACTGAGCAGAAATGATATAATATATCCTGTTAGCTGATTCATTGTATACACTCAGGGTCTATGACTCGTATAACTGGTTTTGAGTCTTTAATAAGCTATTGTAGAGAAAATTTGCTAGATTGCCCACTTCTGTCCAAGATCCACATGAGGGTAAAACCAGTTTACCCTAGTAAATCATCGTAGGGTGGGCAGGAGAATAAGTGATAGGATTTTACCATCACTAATCATACCCTGCCCACCCTACCCATTAGATTAGATCGGTAGGAATGAAAAATTTTTCGCCCCTATATTATGGTATGATCATCCCTGCTTCGGTTCTGATGGGGAGCAGCCATCAGAGGTAACGGGGAAAGTTTGGTGCAAATCCAACACTGTCCCGCAACTGTAAGGAGATTGAAGATATCTAAATCATCTCTAAGTCAGGATGCCCGCCAAAGTAAATCCCTCTAATCACAATTCTGCGAGGTACAGAATCATGTCACAAGTTTATTCGTTTCCGTTTCTTCTCTCTTCTATCCCTTTTCTCTCCAGGTATTAATCCCCCCAATCCCCCTTAAAAAGGGAGGTAGTAGGGAAACTTTCCCTTCAAAAATCATTGTTGTTTGTCTAAATCTATGAACCACCCCAAGCTTTTCTTTCGGCTGATGGCCAGTTTTCTCGCCTTCAGTTTTACCCTAGTTTTAGCACTCCTTCCTGCACCAGCCCAAGCGATGCATATTATGGAAGGATTTCTGCCCTTACCTTGGGTCATTTTTTGGTGGGTTGTGTTTCTACCCTTCTTTGGTTTGGGACTCTATCGCATTAACCAAACCGTGAAAAACTATCCCGAACTTAAACTCTTACTTGCCTTATCCGGAGCCTTTGTCTTTGTGCTTTCGGCGCTCAAAATTCCCTCGGTTACGGGTAGTTCTTCCCATCCCACCGGAACCGGTTTAGGATCGGTATTATTTGGCCCCTCAACGATGACCGTTTTGGGGTCTCTGGTTCTCTTATTTCAAGCGGTACTTTTAGCCCATGGTGGCATCACTACATTAGGGGCAAATGCGGTTTCTATGGCTGTGGTTGGGCCGTTTGTCGCTTTTGGTATTTATCGCTTGGTGATGTCAATTAGTCAACGGCAAACACTAGCTGTGTTTCTGGCGGCGGCTTTAGGAGACTTAACAACTTATGGGGTCACTTCTTTACAATTAGCCTTAGCATTTCCTGTGGAAAATGGAGGTATTTGGGTCGCTTTTCTCAAGTTTGCCGGTATTTTTGCCGTGACTCAAATTCCCCTGGCCATCATTGAGGGACTGCTCACGGTGATGGTGTGGAATGGTTTAATGTCCTACTCTCAACCGGAATTAAAACTCTTGAAGTTAATGGAATCAAAAACGGTATGAAAAGACAACAGCATCAATGGCCCAATGGTCTCTTATTGTTAGCCGTTATTGGGTTAACGGTCTTTCCTTTAATGACAGTTAAAGACAGTGAATTTGGTGGAGCCGATGGCCAAGCAGAGGAAGTAATTACAGAAGTTAATCCCCAATATGAACCCTGGTTTGAACCAATTTTAGAACCGCCAGGGGGCGAAACTGAGGGCTTATTATTTGCCCTGCAAGCAGCTTTCGGCGCTGGAATTATCGGATATGGCATCGGATGGTATCGAGGACGTTCTCAGGCGAATCCTTCTGGTAAAAATGACGCTACCGAATGATACTTGGGCTTATCATAATGGTTTAAATAAACTGCCTCCGAGTCAAAAATTGGGATTTTCTGTGCTGATGTTGGGGTTGGCTCTAGTGAGTCAACCGATTACGCAAATTGCCCTCGGTTTATGGATGGCGGTTTGGACAATTGGGTATGCTAAAATCCCAATGAAGTTCTATCTGAAGTTGCTTTTGGGGAGCTATACGTTTGTGTTGATGAGTTCCTTGGCATTTCTGATTGATGTTAGGGCAATAGATAGCGGAGATTTGAGCCTACCTGGAACTCTGATTAGTTGGTCAACGGGGCCGCTCTATTGGTCGATTTCCTACAGTGTTTTGGATGTATTTCTCCGGCTGATTGTACGGGCAGTTGCTTGTTTGTCTTGCTTCTTTTTTTTGATGTTGACGGTTCCGATAGTAGAGATGGTTCAAGTGTTGCGTCAGTGGCGTTTTCCGGAACTGTTGTTGGAGTTAATTCTGTTAATGTATCGGCTCATTTGGGTGCTGCAAAAAACGGTTACTGATTTGCATTTGGGGCAAATGGCGCGGGGAGGATATGGTGATTTTTCCCAAAGTTTGCGGAGTGTAAGTTTATTAATTCGCCAATTGTTGCATCGTAGTTTAACGGATTATCATCACTTTTCTTTGGGGGCGACTGCAAGGGGGTTTGATCATAAATTTGTGGTTTTGTCAATGAAAACTTATGAGCGATCGCCTCGTTATGAATGGGAAGCCTTCCTCGGATTTGTCCTGTTGCTGTCTCTAGAACTGTCAGGAATCGCACATGGATAATCCGAGTCTACTCGAACTTAGGGATGTGAGGTATCACTACTCAGGACAGTCCCATGCAGTTTTTGAGCAGCTCAATCTCAAGATTTTACCCCATCAAAAAACGGTGATTTTAGGACACAATGGCTCTGGAAAATCCACCTTGTTTTTATTGATGACGGGATTATATAAAGTAGATCAAGGAACCCTTTTGTGGCAGGGAAACCCCCTAAATTACGAGCGCCAAACTTTGAAACAGTGGCGACAGAATGTAGGTTTAGCGTTCCAAAATCCAGAACATCAGCTCGTTGCAGGAACGGTAGCAGAAGACATTTCTTATGGACTGTGTAACTTAAAGCTCTCGAAACCAGAAATTCGCTACCGAGTGGAACAGGCGATCGCCGATTTCCAACTCACCGAAATCGCCCACACTCCCCTCCACCACCTGAGTTTAGGGCAAAAGCGCCGGGTTGCTCTCGCTGGCGTGATGGTGTTAAATCCGCAACTGCTGTTACTCGACGAACCCACCGCCTACTTAGACCCGCAACAAGGGCAAACCCTACTGCAAGAATTGCACAAAATCGAACAAAAGGGAACGACGATTGCGATCGCCACCCATAACCTCGATTTTGCCTATCAATGGGCAGATTGGTTTATCATTCTCAACCAAGGAAAACTGATCCTAGAAGGAGATGCCGAAACTGTTTTTTCTGAACAAAACTTACTAACAGAAATCGGTTTAGGTGTCCCCACTCTCTGGGGAGTCTGGCACAGTTTACCCCCCTCTTTCCGTCCTGAAGTTCGGCAAATTCCGCGCACGTTGGAGGATTGGAAAAGCATTTTTAGTTCTGATATCAAATCCGAATAATCAGTTACAGTATGTCATTGCGAATGGAGCGCGAGCGCAATGAAGCAATCTCGATCATCTCCGAATCCTGGCGATTGCTTCCCTCCGGTTACAATGACAAATCTTTAAAAGGATTTTTCTCCAAATTATTTTGGTATTTTTATCAATTTCAATATCAAGTATGCGATTAAAAATACAGTAATTTTAATCTCTATTTCATTGATATTTTTTGTAATTAATTGGTCTAACTTTAAATGCATTTTCAAGAATTTACAAAGCAGTTCTATTTGCCAACGATGACGATATATTTCACCGATTTCTCCATCGTCTACTCCTAACGGGATAATCATCTCTGGGCAGAGCCGCTAAATTTTTTTTGACAGACGGGGGAACTTTCACTAACATAGTTATTAGTTATTATTTTTTTCTGCTCTCTATCTTACCAGATTTGAGAGCTTTTTTCTCCATCTATTCTTAACATTCAACACTTCTGCTGCTCATGACTATATTTTGAACTTAATTAGCGAAGCACAACAGAAAGTTGAACAACAGCGTTTGGAACAACTCTTACTCGAAGGCTTAAATAGTGGCACACCTATTGAAGTTACTGATAAATTGTGGGACAATAAAAAACAGCAGTTAGTAGCAGAAGAGTAAAAAGATCGCCATGCCTAAACTAACCATAAAAGACCTAGAATATATCCAAACCCAGCATCCCAACTATCGGATGGAATTAGTTCAAGGAGAAATTATCTTTATGAGTCCTTCCGGATTAGAATCAGATGAAGTTGCTGCTGCAATTGTGGCTGAATTATCCCATTGGGTGAGACCGAGAAAATTAGGGCGAGTTATTGCTTCTAGTGGTGGATTTCGTTTACCGAATGCTGACGGAGATGTTCGCGCACCGGATGCTTCTTTTATCCTCGCTCAACGTTTACCTCGCACCACTGAAGGTTATGCCGAATTAGTGCCGGATGTAATGTTTGAAGTGAAGTCAAGAACCGATAATATCGACAAATTGCGCGAGAAAATCCAAGAATTTATCGCATTAGGAACTCAGGTGGGAGTATTAGTCGATCCGAGAACTCGGACAATGGAGGTTTATCGACTCAATCAAGACCCCGTAACGTTACATGATGGAGATATTTTCACCGCTCCTGAATTGCTCCCTGGATGGGAATTACCCGTGGTGGAAATCTGGGCCCCGGAATTTGATTAAATGGAACAGTTATCTTGTTTGGATTAGAATCAGATGAAAAATAGGGATATGAACTGAGTATGGGTTGCCCTACATTCTGCTATAATCAAAGATACTTCGGTTCTGGTGGGGTGCAGCCATCAGAGGTAACGGGGAAAGTTTGGTGCAAATCCAACGCTGTCCCGCAACTGTAAGGAGATGCAGAAAACATAAATCATCTCCAAGTCAGGATGCCCGCCAAAGTGAGTCTGTTTAATCACCATTCTGCGAGGTACAGAATCATGCATAAAATTCCCGTAACCATTATCACCGGATTCCTGGGCGCAGGCAAAACGACCCTAATTCGTAACTTACTCCAAAATAATGAAGGGCGCAAAATCGCGGTTTTAGTCAATGAATTTGGCGAAGTTGGCATTGATGGGGACTTGTTACGCTCCTGTCAAGTTTGCGATGAAGAAGAAGACCCCAATGATAACATTGTGGAACTGACGAATGGCTGTTTATGTTGCACGGTGCAAGAAGAATTTTATCCCACCATGCAAAAGCTATTAGAGCGCAGAGATCGACTCGATGCTATTGTGATTGAAACCTCTGGACTGGCACTACCCAAACCTCTAATTCAGGCGTTTCGCTGGCCAGAAATTCGCAATGGGGCAACGGTGGATGGGGTAGTGACAGTAGTGGATACTCACGCTTTAGCTACAGGCACTTTAGTGGGAGATTTAGAGGCACTGGAGGAGCAGAGAAAAGCCGATCCGAATCTAGATCATGAAACTCCAATTGAAGAATTATTTGAGGATCAATTGGCTTGTGCCGATTTAATTTTGTTGACGAAAACAGACTTAGTAGATGATGCCGGTTTGCAGCAAGTGCGAAACTGGTTAAAACAGGAAATTTCGCCTGCTGTAAAACAAATTTATTGTCATCAAGGGCAAATTGATAGTTCAATTTTATTAGGCTTTAATGCCGCAGTTGAAGATAATTTAGAGGCTCGTCCGAGTCACCATGATCATGAAGAAGAGCATGACCATGACGATCATATTAATTCAGTGCAGATTGTGTGCGATCGCCCCTTCGACCCCCAACAACTCACCCAAACCCTACAAGAATGGGTTCAAAACCATGAAGTTTACCGCATTAAAGGCTTTGTCCAAGTCCCCAACAAACCCATGCGCTTAGTTCTCCAAGGAGTCGGCAACCGCTTTGACACCTTCTACGATCGCCCTTGGAAACTCAACGAACCGCGTCAAACCCGGCTCGTCTTCATCGGTCGAGATCTAGAGCATCAAGCGATCGAAAACCTACTTCATAGCTTAAATTAAGCTGAAATTAACAGAATTTGGGGGTATCCTCACCCGATCGATAACCCCCTAAATTAGGACTCTGAGGATTCTTGTTCAGTAGCCTCTGGAGCATCACCCTTATACTTAAGTGCATTAAACTTACCACCCGGTTTACCCTTGCCTTTCGGTTTCCTCTCCTTTAGTCGATCCTTAATCTTTCTCGCTTCGAGTAAGACTAACATCTTACCATCACGACCCAAAATAAAATCCCAAAACTCCCCTAAAGTTGTTTTTGGCTCACCTGGTAATATCCCCTGAAAGGTTAACTTAAATGGCTTCTCTAACTTAGAGCTAGGATCTTTACGATTGGGGTTAATACGGACAGCAATTCTACCACTGTAATTAAAAATAATTTGTCCCCGTACCGAAAAAACATCACCACTAAGATTATCTGGAATGGGATTCAGGGCATTACGAAGAATAAAATGATATCCCGCTTCACGATCCGGTTTAGTCCAGCACCGAAACCAATGGAACTGTTCCAAGTTATCATCTTTTTCCAGCCACTTAAAAAAATAGCCCCAACGAACCGAAGCGGGGAAGAACTGATTATCCTCAGTAACAATTAATCCTCTGAGCTGGAATCCATTTTCATCGGGTTGAGGGATATAGCGTCCCCAAATTAAACCAGTACTCCGATATTGGATATCGGATTCAGGAGGGCAAATTAGGTGACTAATATTACTCTTATCTTGACTATTGGACAAGGTTCTTTTCAGGAAGTAAGGTGGACGATTCCCCCCATCTTCAAGGAGGGAGATAGGGATAGAGAATTCAAGGGCCCACGGGAAAGCTGAGGACAGGCTTTCCAAAACGCGAACTTGTTCCATTGTACCCTGTGAAGGCAATCACAAGGGCCATGCTTTGACCCCTTTTAAGATCGAATAAGCTGAGAGGGGTTGGCTATTGCCTTAATTCTCACTTACATTGTAGGGTGAGAATTAGTGATTACATTTAATTAAACTTATATATTTTAGCTCCAATCGGGGAACTCTTTATCACATGGCAAGCAAACATATATTGATCATCGATGATGAAATGGATATCCGAGAAATTGCTCGGATTAGCCTAGAGAAGTTGAGAGGGTGGCAGGTTACGGGTACAGCATCTGGATATGAAGGAGTAGAGCTGGCAGAGAAATACCAACCCGATGCTATTCTCTTGGATGTAATGATGCCTGATATTGATGGTAAAGAGACCCTAAAGCTCTTAAAAGCTAATCCCAAAACTCGGCATATTCCCGTAATTTGGTTAACGGCTCAGGTTCAAACCACCCATCGTCAATCTGCTGCACTAGGAGTGACAGCAGTATTAATAAAGCCCTTTGATCCCTTGGAATTACCAAGTCAAATTGAGGAGACTCTAGAATGCAACAGGAATTCATAAAATCCTCTGATAGACAAGAGGATCGTTATCAGTCCTCGACTTCAGAACCGATCGCCACTCCATCTTACTTGATGAGTATCGGATAATCAGTTTTCACAGAGAAAAGTGATATACAGCAATTTACTCCAGTCCGGATATAGTAATATTAACTACAAATTAAATCCCCCTAAAAATTGAAGCTCTCACGGAGCATTCACAAGAATTTCACATTCCCTATTTAAAGTAAAGGCAATCGATGACTAAACAACTCATTCCTTGGGGCGATCGCGATCATGGATAAGGAAAACTTCAAATCCGATCCCCTGGATTTTAACCCCGAACTCTCCCTGGACGAAGCAATTATGCTATTAAGCCATGAACTGCGTACCCCCCTAACCTCGATTCGAGGCGTGGTTCGGTTGATGCAAAGCGGCCATGTAAACTCCGAATCAGCAGAAGGTAAGTATATGTTGGCTATGGCGATTAAAAATATTGGTCGCTTAGAACGCTTGGCCCAAACTATTGAACATCAACCCACCCTCCCTCTAACTTTATTTAAGAAAGAAGACCTAGAAAAAATACAATTGGAACTCGATCTTAAGCAAGCGATTGACAAACAGCAGTTACATTTAGTTTATCAGCCCATTGTTTCTTTATCTCCGAGAAAAATCATGGCCTTTGAAGCCCTGATTCGTTGGCATCATGGGAGTAAAGGATTAATTTCACCGACCGTATTTATTCCCGTGGCCGAAGAAAGTGGCTTGATTCACGATATTGGCCAGTGGGTAATTCGTCAATCCTGTTACCAGCTTAAGAAGTGGAAGAATAATCTACCCTCAGATTATTCATTACTGATGAATCTCAATTTATCCCCTCTCCAGTTGCTCCATCCGCAATTTGTAGATCAATTAAAATCCTTGATCGAAGAGTTACAGATTAACCCCCATGAAATTCGTTTAGAAATTACGGAAACGATGTTAATGGAAAACCTGGAAGTAGCCACCCAAACAATTCAAGAATTGAGAAAGTTGGGCTTCCAGTTTGATATTGACGATTTTGGTACGGGCTATTCCTCTCTAAGTCGTCTCAAGAATTTAGCCGTAAATGGGTTAAAAATAGACCGCTTTTTCCTCAAGGAGCAACAGTGGAATTTAATTAAAGCGATCTTGCTCATTGCTTCAGATGTAGGCTTAGATGTGATTGCTGAAGGGGTGGAAACGGCTGAAGATTTTGAAAAGCTTAAAGAGTTAGGCTGTCAGTATTTTCAAGGCTATTTCTTTTCTAAACCGATTGATGAAAATTTGGCGATCGCCTGGATGGAAAATCAGCTCTCTTGCCCGATTCGCTAGTCTAGAGAGGGTGGGGTGATGCCCTTCAAGCTTGAAAAACCGTCATAACTGGGTTTGATGGCATTCTCAGGAGTTCCTCAGAGTTATATGAGAAGATAAGAATAAGTGCTACTCAACTTCTGAATTGATGCTCGATCGCCATTCTCACCTTCATAAACTCTTATCGCTTTTAGGAATAGGGGCGATCGCCTTCTGGCTGACAACTACCCCCGTCTTTGCCCAAGATCTCAACAACAGCACCGGATTCAACCCTCAAGAACTCCTCCGCGCTGCCCTAGAGAACATTGATAATCTCGGCTCCATAGGGGCGATTGCCTTCATCCTCCTCTACATCATCGCCACCATCGCCTTCCTCCCTGGCTCCATCATCACCCTCGGCGCAGGAGTCGTCTTTGGAGTCGTTTTCGGTTCCCTCTATGTCTTCATCGGCGCAACCCTAGGCGCAACCGCAGCCTTTCTGATCGGACGCTACTTAGCACGGGATTGGATCGCCCAAAAAATCGCCGGGAACACTAAATTTAGTGCGATTGATCGAGCCGTTGGTGAAGAAGGCTTAAAAATTGTCCTCCTCACTCGACTCTCTCCCGTTTTCCCCTTTAACCTCCTCAACTACGCCTACGGATTAACCCAAGTCACCCTCAAAGATTACTTTATCGGTTCCGTTGGCATGATTCCCGGCACAATCATGTATGTTTATATTGGTTCCCTCGCGGGCAATCTCGCCACTATTGGCACAGGGGATCAACCCTCTAACCCAACTATTACTTGGACATTGCGAATTATGGGATTGATTGCCACCATCGCCGTTACCCTTTATGTCACCAAAATTGCCCGTAAAGCCCTAGATGGAGCAATTGAAAACAATTAAAAATTAAAAATTAAAAATTAAAAATTAAAAATTATGTCTGATATCAATTAAACTCTATTCTCTCCCCATTCCCCATCCCCCCATTCCCCCATTCCCCCACTCAAAACCATGTCATCCCTAAACTTATATCCAATCGATGAATATAACCAACAGTTAATCGATCGTGTTCATCCCCAAAATTGGGTCAATCCTACCCCGGCTGACTGCTATGATTTAGTCGTCATTGGTGCAGGAACTGCCGGGTTAGTCGTTGCTGCGGGGGCAGCAGGATTAGATATCGGCTTAAAAGTAGCTTTAGTCGAAAAGAATTTAATGGGGGGAGATTGTTTAAATGTCGGCTGTGTGCCCTCCAAATGTCTGATTCGCTCCTCTCGCGTCGTGCAAGATATCCGCAATGCGTCCAATTTTGGCATTCATCCTTCCGAAGAAATTAACATTAACTTCGCCGAAGTCATGGAACGAATGCGGAAAATTCGCGCCGGAATAAGTTACGATGATTCAGTGCAAAGATTCCAGAGTTTAGGGGTAGATGTATTTTTAGGATCGGGACGATTTACCAGTGATTCAACTCTGGAAGTAGAGGGTAAAACCCTACCCTTTAAAAAAGCAGTGATTGCCACCGGTGCAAGGGCAGTCCGTCCCCAAATTCAAGGATTAGAAGAAGTCGGTTTCTTGACCAATGAAACCGTGTTTAACCTTACCGAATGCCCCAAACGATTAGCCGTGATTGGGGGTGGCCCCATTGGCTGTGAATTGGCCCAATCCTTCCATCGTTTGGGCGCTCAAGTGGTTTTATTTCACAATAAAGCACATTTGTTAGACCGGGAAGATCCAGACGCGGCGGAAATTATTCAAGAGCAGTTTAAACAAGAAGGAATTCAACTGGTTTTAGAGAGTGATATTCAACGGGTAGAAGGGACTCCAGAGGGTAAAGTTATTCATTTTTGTAGCCAGGGAAACCGTGAATCCCATCGTTTAGTGGTGGATGAAATTTTAGCCGGTGCAGGTCGTGCCCCCAATGTGGAAGGGTTGAATTTAGAAGGAGTTGGGGTGGAATATGACCGCAAAGGTGTTAAAGTAAATGACTATTTACAAACGACAAACTCAAAAATTTATGCAGCTGGGGATATTTGCATGAATTGGAAATTTACCCATGCAGCAGATGCGGCAGCGCGGATCGTCATTAAGAATACGCTGTTTTCTCCTTTTGGCTTAGGGAAATCGAAATTAAGCGATTTAATTATGCCTTGGGCAACCTATACCGATCCAGAAATTGCCCATGTGGGACTCTATGAAATCGAAGCGCAACAGAGGGGAATTGAGATTGAGACGATTAAGGTATTAATGAGTAGTGCCCATCGGGCGATCGCCGATGGGGAGACGGAAGGCTTTGTGAAAATCCACTATCGCAAAGGTTCAGATAAGATTCTCGGTGCAACCATTGTCGCTCGTCATGCGGGGGATATGATTAGTGAAGTGACGACGGCGATCGCGGCTAAAATTGGTTTAAATCAACTCTCTAGCACCATTCATCCCTATCCCACCCAAGCAGAAGCCATCAAAAAAGCCGCCGATGCTTACAAACGAACCCTCCTCACGCCTAAAACCAAAAAACTCCTCAGTTTCCTCACCAAACTCTCGTAGAGGAAATACTGTATAATCACATAATCAGCTTTAATCAACAATAACTAAGATGGCGATCGATTCTCAAATTCTAGCAGCAATTCAACAGATGGGGAATACAGAGCGCTTGCAGATCGTTGAATTTACTCTAAGTTTGGTGCGCGAAGATATGGTTAATCGGGAAAAAATCAGCTTAGAGGAAGCCGCTAAAATCATGCGTCCTTACTACGCTGAGGGCAGTCAGCTATGCGAGTTCACCGATCTTGACCCTAGCGATTTTTACGAATATCAAGATTACAGCGTTTTGCGGGGTAATGAGGTACAGCAAAAAAAGATCCCCCCTTGCCCCCCTTAAAAAGGGGGGAATAGGAAAGTCCCCCTTTTTAAGGGGGATTCAGGGGGATCTAGATGTACCGCATAGCAGCGAAAATTGCTGTATGTTTAGAGGTGAAGTCTGGTTGTATCAAGCCGATCCAATTATTGGAGACGAGATTGGTAAAACGCGACCTTGTATAATTGTTAATAGCGATAAAATTGGTATTCTTCGCTTAAAGGTCATTGTTCCAATTACAGGATGGAATGATGTTTTTTCACAGGTTCCTTGGATGGTGAGAATTGAGCCAACCATAGACAATGGGTTAAGTAAACTATCTGCTGCTGATGCTTTTCAAGTTCGTTCTGTATCTCAAAAAAGACTGATTAAAAAGATCGGATATATCTCAGAGGATGCGATCGCGGAACTGAATCAAGCTTTAGCAACGGTGTTAAGTATTGAATAGTAAAGGTGTATCCTGCTCCCAATCCATGACTAACGATCGCCGCCCCAATCGCCTGCTTAACCAAAACTGACGTTACACTACTAAACGTCCTACCCTAAGAACCATCACCCATTACCCAAAATGGTTACTTCAACAGACTTTCGCGGTTTACTCAATCAACGCTTTGCCAACAACTTCTTCCCCATCCCCGCAACCAGCCATTGGAATGTGGGAGTGAAAACCCCTGACTTTGAACTGCCCAATATCACCCAGGGGGGAACAGTGCGCCTATCTGAATATCGCGAGCAAAAACCAGTAATCCTAGCCTTTACCCGCATTTTCACCGAAAAACAATATTGTCCCCTCTGCTTTCCCCACATCAAAGAACTCAATGCAGAGTATGAAGCCTTCACAGAGCGCGGTGCAGAAGTGCTATTAATTACCAGTACCGATCCTAAGCAGAGCGAAATTGTGGCTCAAGATTTAGCCCTAAAAATGCCCCTACTCTCCGATCCAGACTGTCGCAGCTTCCGCGCCTATGCCGTCGGTCAAGCCTTGGGCGCACCCCTACCCGCCCAATTTGTCCTCGATAAGCGGGGAATTTTGCGCTACAAGCACCTCTTCTCCTTCCTTCACCCCAACGCGGACATTCAGACCCTACTCGCCACCTTAGAACGCCTATAATTGAAGGCATTCTAAACAGGAAAAGAGAACAGAGTGCTTCTCTTGCTGATTACCAAATTATGCTTAAGCCATTGGGGGGTTGGCGAGACAGAGGATAGAATAAATGGCGTTACCAAGAACTCTATAGTATAACTCTGCCATGAATGATCATCCTATCTATAATACTTTTAAGATTCTTCCCCTAATTGCTAGTGGAATCGTATTGGCCTCTTGTAGCAAAGAGCAAGTACAGGCAACGGCGCGTCCTGCCGTTCCGGTGGCCTTTGGGCAGGTAGCATCGGGACAGGTGAGTGATGGTACAGAATATAATGTGACTTTAATATCTAGGGAAATTGCCAATGTGCGCCCTAGGGTGAGTGGAAATATTTTAGAGCGCTATGTGGATTTAGGCGATCGCGTCACCGCAGGACAACGCATGTTTGTCATCGATCCCATTGAACAACAAGCAGCCGTGAATTCCCAACTGGCGCAAGTGGGCGCAGCTACAGCCACCCTAGAACAGGCGAAAAGCAAACTCCAATCGGCGATCGCCGAACGCGCCCGCATTGCCGCCGAAAAAGACCTCAACTCCGCCCGCGCCAACTGGGAAAACGCCAAATCAACCCTACTCTCCCAAGAAGCCGAACTCTCCCGCAGGCAAGCCCAACTCGATTACCAAACCCTGGAAAACAATCGCTATCAATCCCTAGCCGCCGATGGAGCCGTTTCCCAAGAAACCGCCGATCAAGCCAAACGCACCTATCTGCAAGCCCAAGCCGATGTTGAAAACCAAAAAAAAGTAATCGAAGCAGCCCAATCCCAAGTCGTCAGTACCCGCAGAGCCTACGATCGCCTCATTGCCTCCGTAGATGCCCAACTTGCCGCCCAAGATCAAGTCATCGCCGGAGCCAGGGCTGAAATTGCCAGGGCAGAACAAGACCTGCAACGCACCAGACAACAAGCCGCCGAAGCCGAAGCCCGGTTAGGATTTTATGAAATTACGGCCCCCTTTTCTGGAACCGTGGGCAATGTCCCCATCAAAGTCGGCGATTTTGTCGATAGCCAAACCCTTCTCGCCACCGTCAGTCAATCCGAACCCTTAGAAGTCCTCATTCAAATTCCCATTGACCGTCTATCCCAAGTGCGAATTGGCACACCAATCGAACTCAAAACCCAAGTCAATGAACCCATTGCCACCATTCCCGTCTCCTTCATCTCCCCCCAAACCGATCCCAATACCCAAACTATTACGATCAAAGGCATCTATGGCAACACCCAAAACGAACTCCGCACCGATCAATTAGTCAAAGCCAAAGTCGTCTGGGAAGATCGACCCAGTTTAACCATTCCCACCACTGCCATCAAGCGTATTGGGGGTCAGGCTTTTGTGTTTGTGGTCAATGAATCAGAAGGGCAACAAGTCGCCACCCAAACCCCAGTCACCCTAGGCAATATCACCGGGCAAAACTTTGTTGTGCAAGAAGGTTTGCAGGGAGGAGAAACCATCGTCACGGAAGGAGTGGTTAAACTGGTTGATGGAGCGCCTGTCATTGATGCCAGCACCCTGCCCAGTTCTGCGGAGCAATCTTAAGCAATGTAACTTGCCTGCTTGTGGAAATCCAGTATTGAGATAAACTGGAGACACTTTATCCTGCTCAGGACGACCAAAAGACCTTAACCTAAAGCCAGTTGTATCTTCTTGATGCTGCCGATCTGTCCCTTGATTGTCTTCACCCCTGACCTATGCTCCTAAGTATTGCCGATACCTTCATTAAGCGTCCGGTCTTAACCACAGTTTGCTCGATTCTCATCGTTCTCGTTGGGGGCATTTGTTTGCCTTTACTGCCCATTTCCCAATTACCCCAGTTGGCGAATACGGAAGTACAGGTGACAGCCAGCTATATTGGCGCAGATGTGCAAACGGCGGAAACCACTACAACTACAATTATAGAGCGAGAAATTAATGGGGTGGAGAACATGAAATATATGTACTCCAATACCAGTAATGGGGGGTTGACCTCCATTCGGGTAGCCTTTCCCCAAGAAGTAGACCGGGATATTGCCCAGGTGAATGTGCAAAACCGGGTGTCGGTGGCTCAACCTCAACTCCCGGCTGAAGTGAAGCAAACAGGGGTGAGAACAGAAAAGGCTTCGCCGAATATTCTTTTGATGCTGGGGTTTTCGTCCGATCGCGATGAGTCGGGAAATTATCTCTATGATGAGATCTTTATGAGTAATTATATTGATCTCAATATTCTTGACCAGCTTAAACGGCTGCCAGGGGTAGGGCAAGCAACAATTTTGGGCGATCGCAAATATGCCATGCGAATTTGGCTCGATCCGAATAAAATGGCTGCACGGGGACTAGCCGCCTCAGATGTGATCAATGCGCTCAGGGAACAAAACCTGCAAGTGGGAGCCGGGAAAATTGGCCAATCTCCATCTCCAGAGGGCCAGCTCTTTGAAATTCCCTTACAAGCGAGGGGCAGATTTACAGATGTCCCTGAGTTTGAGGAGCTGGTGGTTAAGGTTGGCTCTGGGGGAACCTTGGTTAAGCTCAAAGATGTGGGCAGTGTGGAATTAGGGGCCCAGGATTACACGGTAAGCGTACTGTTTGATACCGATCCAGGGGTGGGAATTTCGATCTATCAGTTGCCAGGGTCGAATGCATTGGAAACCGCTCAGGCAGTCAAAGCGGAGATGGCGAGATTGTCAAAAGACTTTCCCCCAGGGATGAATATGGCGATCGCCTACGATACAACGACATTTATTAATAAGTCCCTGGAAGAAGTGGTGATTACCCTGTTTCAGGCGATTGGCTTAGTTATCCTGATTTTGTTTGTGTTTCTCCAGGACTGGAGATCAACCCTGGTTCCGGCGATCGCCATTCCCGTCGCTCTGATTGGGGCGGCTGCGGGCTTGATGCTTGCAGGCTTTGAAATTAATACCCTCACCCTATTCGCCTTTACCCTCGCTTCCGGTTTAGTCGTTGATGATGCGATCGTGATTGTAGAAGCGATATCGAGCAAAATTCAAGAGGGAATGCAACCCAGACAAGCCGCCCTCGATGCCATGGAAGAACTCACCGGAGCAACAATCGCCACCTCAGCCGTACTCATGGCCGTGTTTATTCCCGTCTCCTTCTTCCCCGGAACCACCGGCATTATCTACAAACAATTTGCCCTCACCATCGCCTTTGCTGTCGCCTGCTCCACCTTTAACGCCCTCACCTTCTCCCCCACTATGGCGGCCTTGCTGTTGCGGCGCAAAGAAGAACAACACGGGCCCCTGACTTTACTCTTCAAGGCATTTAACCAAGGGTTTGGCTGGGTGCAAGATCGCTATGGTCATTTGATCAAATTTCTCACCCGCATTAATACCCTAGTCATCGGCCTATTTATTATGGGTTTAGTGGCAACCGTCTGGATGTATAACACCGTTCCCAGTGGGTTTGTGCCAGAAGAAGACCAAGGCTATTTTCTAGTCATTTATCAAGGCTCGGATGGAGTCTCCCTGAACTATACAGCCGAAGTCGCCAAAAAAGTCGAGGAAAAAATCCGCACTATCCCCGAAGTCGCCCATACCTTTGGCGCAGCCGGTTATAGCTTTGATGGCCAAGACCCCAGTAAGGGGATCTTCTTTGTCAACTTAAAATCTTGGGATGAGCGGCCCACAGCCGAACAGTCCATTTATGGCATTTTGCAAAAGGTTAACCGCTCTTTGGGTACTATTCCCGAAGTGTTTGCTTTGGCGGTGAATGCCCCTCCAGTCCAAGGGATGGGAAATACCGGTGGCTTTGAGTTTCAACTGCAAGACCGCACCGGTAATGCCACCGTTCAAGACTTGCTCAATAATACCAACCGCTTAATTGCGGCGGTCAACTCGGATGAGTATCCGGCGATTACGGGGGCATATACTCAGTTTACGGCTAATAAAGGGCAGAAAAAAGTTGAGGTATTGCGCGATCGCGCTAAAGCCTTGAATGTAGATGTTAATGAAGTCTTTGCTACCCTCTCCACCTATCTCGGCTCTAGCTATGTTAATGATTTTGTCCTCGGACAACGGCAATATCGGGTTTATGTGCAAGCCGATGCCCAGTATCGCTCCGACCCTGAAGATATTAATCAACTCTATGTACGCTCTAGGGAGGGGACAATGGTTCCCTTGGGCAGTTTAATTAAGCTGACCGAGTTCACGGGCCCGGAGATTATTCAACACTTTAATGTCTTCCGGTCGATTAAAATTCAAGGGGGGCCAGCGCCAGGCTATAGTTCAGGACAGGCGATCGCCGCCATGGAACAAGCAGCCAGCGAAGTCCTAGACCCTGGTTTTGGCTACTCCTGGCAAGGAACCGCCCTAGAAGAAAAAGCCTCTGGAGGCAGCGCCCCCATCATCTTCGGTCTCGGCTTTGTGATGGTGTTCCTCGTCTTAGCCGCTCAGTATGAAAGCTACATTGATCCCACCATTATCATGTTGTCCGTTCCCCTCTCCGTACTAGGGGCACTTTCAGCCATTTGGTTCCGGGCCAATATCGTACAAGCGGGAGGCATTTGGCCCGTTGTCACCAATGATGTGTACTGCCAAGTTGCCCTCGTCATGCTCATCGGGTTAGCCTCCAAAAACTCCATTCTGATCGTCGAGTTTGCCAACCAACTCCATGAAAAAGGTCTAGACTTCACTAAAGCAGCCACCCAAGCTGCCGAGCAGCGCTTCCGTCCCATTCAAATGACCGCCATTTCAACCCTAGTTGGTTTCTGGCCTCTGGTGACGGCCTCCGGTGCAGGGTCGAGCAGTCGTTGGTCTTTGGGAACCGCTATCTTTGGTGGGATGCTCGTAGGAACAATCCTCTCTTTGGTGATTACTCCCAACTTGTATATTGCGATCAAGACTCTAGAAGCTCGTTTACTCAAGGGTGAAAAACCCCAAAAACCCCCTCAATCTAGGGGCGGTTCTAGGGGTTTAGGTGCTTTCGGCAGTTTGGCAAATTTATTGAAGAAACCCTTAGCTAAGAATGGCCACAGTACCCCTAATGATGCCGAAGAGCCGCCGGATGGGCCCCTTGAACCAGAGACAAAACCGGAGGAGTCAGAAGTGTAAGGACTAAACTTGCTTTCCTTTTCGTATTCAAATTTTAGATACTCCCAAAGATCTGAGTATTTTCCCCAGAGGTATTTATTCTATAGTTTTTGCTTGTGATGGAAAAGTTATGGTCACTACTACTTCACAAAGAAATGATCGCCATGATTACCGATGGGTTACCATACTTGACTTGACCTACTCAATTGACTCCTGATTCTATGTTTACTTTCACCCTCGATCCCATTATTCACCTGAATGATGAACAGTTTTATCAACTCTGCCAAAATAACCCCGATCTCAAACTCGAACGCAGTGCTAATGGAGACCTTAACCTGATGTCTCCTACAGGTGGTGAAACGGGTCGGGTGAATCTCAATTTAGCTGTTCAACTTTGGCTATGGAATCAAGACACCCAACTTGGTGAAGCTTTCGACTCTTCTACTGGGTTTCATTTACCTAATGGTAGCGATCGCTCCCCAGATCTGGCTTGGGTGAGCCAAGAGCGTTGGAGTACTTTAAGTATGGAGGTGCGGGAAAAGTTTTTACCCCTATGTCCTGACTTCGCCCTAGAAATTCTCTCACCCAGCGATAGTTTACCGAAAACCCAAGCTAAAATGCTGGAATATATGGATAATGGTTGCCGTTTGGGTTGGTTAATTGACCGTAAACAAAATCAAGTGACGATTTATCGTCCAGGAATCTCCCCAGAATTGCAACTTGCTCCGACTACCCTATCTGGAGAACCCGTTTTACCCGGTTTTATCCTCGATCTGACTCAGGTATGGCGGGAGGTTTTGCTGTAGGGGCGAAAAATTTTTCGCCCCTACTACCTTTTGCGACAACAGATAGGTTGAAACAGCAACGGTTGCTTCTAAGTTATTTAAACGCTCTGCTAACCGGAGGAGTCAGAAACGGGTAAATGGTCGTAAAGCTTGAAGTGTGTCATCTTTAGTAGTGCGATCATCTTGCTGGCTTTTGATCTCAAGTTCGGTCAAACCCGTTATCATGGCGATCGCACCCCAGCCTATCACCTCAAAACCTCCTGTAATTACCCATTACCCATAACTCTCATGACGGTTAGTCTTCTCTCCTCGCTACAATCCAATCAGACCCATCGCTTACAACTGACCAATGGTATGGTGTTGTTAGTCGTGGAAAATCCGATCGCTGATATCATTTCCAGTCGTTGGTTTTTGCGCTCTGGGAGTAGTTGCGATCCCCCGGAAAAAGCGGGTATGGCTAATTTAGTCGCGTCTTTGCTCACCAAAGGAACCCCAAATCTCTCTTGGTCAGACATTGCCGAACAAATTGAGTCTCTAGGAGCGAGTTGTGGTGCAGATGCAGCCGCAGATTATTTTCTCATGAGTCTAAAAACGGTTTCTGGGGATTTTGCGCCCTTGTTTAAATTGGTGGCAGAATTGATGCGATCGCCCACTTTTCCCCTAGAGCAAATCCAATTAGAAAAACGTCTGGTTTTACAAAGCATTCGCCAATCTCAAGAACAGCCCTTTTCTTTAGCCTTCAAAGGTTTACGGGAAGCCATGTATGGGGATCATCCCTATGGCAAATCTAACCTCGGAACCCAAGAAAGTGTAGAAAGCATTACCCAGAATGATTTGCAAGCCTTCCATCAAGCCTATTTTCGTCCCGATAATTTAGTGATTAGCATCTGTGGACGCATTACTTTATCAGAAGCCCTTTCCTTAGTACAGGAGATTTTAGGCGATTGGGAAGCACCAGAAAAACCCATCCCTAAAGCCCCTTTTCCCCAGTTCAACCTAGATCGGATGCTTGGTCTTCCTGCTGTCATTCAACCCCAGGAAACCCAACAATCAATTGTCATGGTCGGCTATCCAGGAGCTAAGGTCAAGAGTCCCGACTATCCCGTATTGAAATTGCACAATACTTACTTAGGCAATGGTTTATCCAGTCGCTTGTTTGTAGAATTGCGAGAAAAACGGGGATTAGCCTATGATGTTTCTGCTTTTTATCCCACTCGTCAAGATTTGTCCCAGTTTGTTGTCTATATGGGGACTGCTCCCAAAAATACAGAAATTGCGATCGCCTCTTTACAAGAAGAAGTCGAGCGCCTCAGTCAAACTCCCCTAACCCTGGAAGAATTGAGTACCAGTAAAAATAAACTGTTGGGGCAATATGCATTAGGAAAACAAACCAATTCCCAAATTGCCCAAATTCTGGGATGGTATGAAACCATTGGTTTAGGAATTGAATTTGATAGAGAATTTCAAGAAGCTGTTGCCCAAGTGAGTATAGAACAAGCCCAAGCGATTGCTCAAACCTATCTCAAATCTGGTTGTCTATCAATTGTTGGCCCCCAAGAAGTCGTGGGGGAGAATAAACTGGATTTTTTGTCCGATCAAAAAGATAAAAAGTAGGTTATGACCGCAATCTTCCTGACCTTAAAATACTAATGACTAGCCATAATCCAATTAAACTGGCCGCTCCAAATAGGACGGCGCTGAGTAAAGAAAGTTGGGGACTTTGGGCGTTGCTGGAAATAATGGCTGCTCCCATAATGAGGGAACCAACAAGAATACTAAAGGAAAGACGGTTTGCGGAGTCGTCGATACTGCGCCGCAGGCGTTCTAGGTCTTTAACCTGGATATTCCAATTCAGGGTTTCTGAGGTTAAACGATCGAGAAATAACTCGATTAAGCGGGGAGATTGTAAGGAAAGACTTTTGAGATCTAGGGCGGTTCGCAGCAGGGTTTGAATGGGTTTATCTCCGAGCAGTTGACGCTGGAAAATATCGGTAATCAGAGGCTTAATTTGATCGAGTAAATTGACTTGAGGATTAAAGCCTCTGGCGACTCCTTCTAAGTTGGCTAAAGATTTGGCATAGAGTCCCATGTTACCGGGGAGGCGAATTTTGTTGTTGCGGGCAATTTCGAGAATTTCGTAGAAGACTTCGCTAAAGTTAATTTCACTCAAATTAACGTTATAGTATTTGCGAAGCATCCGGGTATAGTCGGCTTCTAAACGACTGAGATTAACCGGTTGATTGGATTCGGCTAAATCGAGGGTGAGTTGGGCGCAGCGTTGGGCATCAATATCGACGATCGCCAGCAACATTTCGGTTAAAATTTGTTGAGTACGGGGATCGACTCGTCCCACCATGCCACAGTCTAGCAGGGCAACTCGGCCGTCGTCGAGTAAGAAAATGTTGCCGGGATGGGGATCAGCATGGAAAAAGCCGTTAATATAAATTTGTTGGAAGAAGGCACGAAAGAGCAGGGTGGTTACTTCGTCTCGTTTTTGCTCAATGGATAGGGTGGGGGTGACGAATGGGGTAAGATCTGCGGCAAGTAGGGGTTTGCCTTGTAACCATTCTAAAACCAGTAATTTTTCGCTGGTATAGTCCCAGTAGACTTGGGGAATAACGAGCTGTTTGGGGTCAAACCACCGACTGGTGGATAAGTTTTCTTGCATTTGGGTGGTGAAATGGCCTTCTTTGGTGAAGTCCAATTCATCGCGCAAGGCTTTGGTAAATTCGTCAGCGAGGGCGACTAAATCATAGTCTTGACCAAAATCACTTAATGAGGCTAGTTCGGCTAATCCTTTAATGAGGGTGATGTCTTGCTCGACGATGCGACTAATACCGGGACGTTGAATTTTTAAGGCTACGTCTTCTCCTGTGTTGAGGGTAGCACGATGGACTTGGCCGAGGGAACCGGCGGCGATCGCCTCTGGGTCAATTCTGGGAAAGGCTTCTTCTAAGGGAATTGGTAAATTTTGCCGCAGTTGCACTTCTACTTCTGACCAAGGAACAGCAGGAACATTGGCTTGTAAGCTAGATAGGGCAACAATATAACGACCCGGTAGTAAGTCGGGCCGGGTACTGAGCAGTTGTCCTAATTTGACAAATACAGGCCCTAAATCAATCAGAATATTGCGTAATACGGTGGGAGAAGGTAACTTAGGTTCACCGGGTTGATCCCCTTTGAGTAAGCCTTCGATGTAATCCCAACCATTGCGGAAGACGACTTCCAAAATTTCCCGTTGGCGCGAGCTAATTATACTGTACATTAGACAAAATATTGTGAAAATCGTTGGGTACGCAAGGGTTTCATACAGAGAACAGACGGAAAACTCCTAGGCGCTTGAGCAAGCTATGCGATCGCCTAAGAAGGGCAGGGGCAGAGAAACTTTATGTTGGCATTGAGTCTGGGTCTAAGGATAACCGCTCTCAGTTCAAAGCAATGATGCAGTCCATGAGAGAAGGGCGGGTACAAAAAATTATTGTAACTCGATTCAATGCCAACGATGAGATTTACAAACTGCGATCTGGAGAATCTGTTACCCTGGAAAGTGTTGAGTGATTGAGTTTTATGGAACAAAATCTAGGGTATCTAACCATACTAGAAAACTCTTTTGTAAATTTTGTTTACCCTTTTCGGTTTGACTCTGATGGTTATCAATCGCTGGTTAAATCTCTGTTAGACCAGAAAAATTTATGGGAAATAAAAGATATTTCTAAAGTTTCAGAGTATGTCCTCTCTCCTGTAGCTAAGTATTTAAATATTGATGGGCAACAACAAAAAGAAGACCAAGCAACTGCTATTTTTTTAAAGTCAACCGATCGCCTCAATCAGGATCTCAACTTCTATCACTCCTCTGAAGATGACAAAGAAGTACAAAGTGAGACTTGGAAGCTTAAGGTCGATCGCAAGCAGTTAGAAGCTTTTGATTTCACCTTTGACTCCCACGATCCGTTGAGTTTAGGCTTGTTTAGAATGGGGATTGGATTCTTAATCTTTAAGGTCAGTCCCTGTGTTGATACCCTGGAACATTGGCTGAATCTGATTCATTATTTTAGATTTATTAATCGGGGCAGAACCGTCAGAATATCTCCCCTCAGTGATTCCGATGGCGATCGAGATTTGAAAACTATGATCGATCAAGATATTTTAACGGGTTTCAAAACAGAGGAAATCTTCATTCCGGGAAAAATGTTGACCTTCTTTGCTCTATTTTGTGGTAATGTGAATCTTGACAACAAAGACTATCAGAGTGAAATATTATATCGATTAACCAAGTTCTTTCGTCTCGATCAAATCATTAATCCCCACGATCGCGACTTAGATTTTAGTCAAGAGAAAGATAATGTCCTGCCCTATGTTAAAAATCAATATTTCCTCTTCTCTCTAGAAGGAGGTGGATTTTATAGTTGCCATACCCCCGATTCAATTTTTTTTAGAGAGACTCTGCCCCAACATTTACAAGATCAATATTTCTTACTCTTCCTTTTAGCCCTTCATCAACGCTTCGCTTTGATTCATTTATCAGAACAGGTAGCAGAGTGTTGGAAGCTTTCTCAAGAAAAAAAAGATGTTGAACAAAATATGCAAACTTTTCAGAAAATCCGCGATCAACTTCTACTGTTCACAGCTAGAGGACATTTTCTGCAAGTGATGCAACAAGACAATCATCATCGCTGTTATTGTAAGTGGCGAGAGATGTTTCAACTGAATGCTTTATATGATGAGGTGAGCAAAGAAGTACAAGATATGCATGAGTATTCAATGATGCAGTATTTACGCTGGCAAGATGAAGAGGAGAAAGAACGCGATCGCCGATTGCAAAACTCAGTCTATCATGTCAGTGCCAGCTTGGGGGCAGGAGCGATCGTGGCTTCGACTTCAGGATTATTGTTCAACAATGACTCAACCCCTCTTCTAAATTTTGTCATCGCCTTTATGCTCAGTAGTTGGATTGCCTTATCTGTATTTTTGCTGATGAACGGGCGATCGGTTATCAACTCACTGAAGTGGTTTTGAATGTAAGGGCGGGTTTGAAACCCGCCCCTACAATGTCTCATTCTTGAGGTATTTTTGAGGTAATGAATCCTAGCCTTTTAGCTGAACTAGCTATTGATTTTACCAAACTTCCTATTGCTGCTGTCAGCCATTATACGGCTGTGCAATATTTCCTTAGCTTTCCTCACTATCATTCAGAAAAAGCCGCGCCTTTAGAGCAAGTTAAGCCTTATCTGGAATGTTTCTATCATTTAATCCAAGCTGAAGACTGGAAACGAGCGGCGGTTATTCTAACTACTGTTCCCAATGAAGATATGGATGAAGAACTCCATTATCAACTGGGACTTTGGGGATATTGGGCAGAACAAAAACAGTTTTATGATCTTTTGCTCCATCGAGTCAATCCCTATTGTGATACAGTTTGTTGGAATGGGCTAGGAAACTATTATGATTATCAAGGGGAATACGATCGCGCCCTTGATGCTCATCAAACTCATCTAGACTTGGCTCAAAGCCTCAATGACAAGGATGGGGAATGGATGGCTCTGACGGGATTGGGCAATGTTTATAATGAGTTGGGAGAGTGGACTAAAGCAGAAGAAGCTTATCAAGGTGCTTTAGATATCCTCAATTCTTGCGATACAAAAGTCCCCCTTGCTAAGGGGGATTTAGGGGGATCGGTAGACAAGGCGAAGGCGATGGTATTGGGAAACTTAGCCAATATTGCCTACAGACAAGAGCAATACAATATTGCCCAACATTATGCTCAATGCTGTCTGGAGATTGGCGAGTCTCTCGATCAACCGATGATTCGCATGAGAGCGTTACATATTCTCGGTGATATTTATACCGAGCAGGGCAACCCAACGGCTGCTTTATCGTTGCATGAAGAAAGTTTAGCTTTGGGGGAAAAATATGGTGATCGCGAACAAATCTGTTATTCTCAACGCAGTTTAGGCACAGATTATCAAACCCTCGGTGAACTCGATACAGCGCTTCTATGGCAGCATAAAAGTTTAGAACTGGCTCAAGAACTGGGTGAACCTAAGCTTATTGCCCAAGCTTTCCGAGCATTAGGCATCACCTACACCCAATGTGAGGAATACGAGCAAGCTAAAGTTCAGTTTACAGAATATTTGCTGATTGTCAGTCGGCTGAAAAATAAACGAGGCATGTTAGCGGCTATGCAAGGGTTGAGTTACGTTGAAAACGCTTTAGAGAATTGGGATATGGCCTTTTTCTGGGAAGAGCGCTGTCTGACTCTAGCGCAGATTTTAGAAGATAGGGGCAGTGAAGCCAAGTCCCATGCTTACAGCGTTTTGCGGGGTAATGAGGTACAGCAAAAAAAGATCCCCCCTTGCCCCCCTTAAAAAGGGGGGAATAGGAAAGTCCCCCTTTTTAAGGGGGATTCAGGGGGATCTAGATGTACCGCATAGCAGCGAAAATTGCTGTATTTGGGTTATGGATATTTGAACAGCGAAGAATATCCTTTAGCTCTAGAGCATTTGGAAGCTGCATTAGAGTGGCAAGTTAACCATGCTTCTCCTTCGACGTTAGCGGTGACTTACTTGAATTTAGCAACGACTTGTTTAGAGCTAGGGCGAGTAGAAGAAATGAGGGTTTATTTTCAGTCGGGTTGGGAGTTAGTGTCTTCTTCTGTTCCCGATCTGCTTGATGCTTATCAGGAATTGAAACTTGTAGTGCCTTGACTGCTCTAAAGTAGTGCTTTAGATTTTAGGAGTGCGATCGTCTCGCTCGCTAGAGGCAGTTTTTCCCTACTCATACCCAAAAACTTTTAATTTCTAATTTTTAATTGATTATGGCGCAAATTACCATCAATTACCCAGAGACTTTTCCCGATGCCTTGGGGCAAACTCCAGAGCAATTTGAGCAAGCAGCAAAATGGGCAATGGCAGTTAAGCTTTTTGAACTCAAACAGCTTTCTTCGGGTATGGCTGCGACCTTATTAGGAGTGAGCCGCACTACATTTTTACTCAAACTCGCTGATTATGGCGTAGCTGCTATTGATTTGACTGAAGAAGAACTGAGAGGGGATCTAGAGAATGCCTAGAAGTTCAATTACAGCGTTTTGCGGGGTAATGAGGTACAGCAAAAAAAGATCCCCCCTTGCCCCCCTTAAAAAGGGGGGAATAGGAAAGTCTCCCTTTTTAAGGGGGATTCAGGGGGATCTAGATGTACCGCATAGCAGCGAAAATTGCTGTATTGCCATTAATACATCTCCTTTAATTGCTTTGGTCGCAGCTACAGGCGATCTGAGTATTTTACAATCTTTGTATCAAGAAGTTTGGGTTTCCTGGGAAGTTGGGCAAGAACTTTTAGCTGGAGGAAGCACAGGATTAGGAATGAGTGAGTTTGAAGCAGCAACTTGGTTAATTAAACAAACGGCTCCCCTGGAAATTTTTCCCCTCCTCTTGAATTCCCTAGATTTAGGGGAAGCTTCTGTTATTCAACTAGCCATTAATAAAGGTATTCAAACCGTTTGTATTGATGAAGCTGTGGGGCGACGAGTCGCTCGTCTAAATGGTTTGTCTGTTACTGGCTCAGTGGGTATTTTACTCAAAGCGAAACAATATAATCCCTCTTTATCGATTCAAACTGCAATTGACAATATGCTGGCTCATAATATTCGTTTAAGTCAGCGAGTGATTGATTTTGCCCTTCAAGAAGCGGGTGAATCTGGCTAACAGGATACAAGCGGCATCATAATATGTGCAATAAAAAAGGGGGATGAATCCCTCTTTTTTTACTTATATATTTGCGTTTCCATTAGTTTCACTTCAGAGGAAGTGGAAAGCTCACTGGACAACTGTCTGCCAACAACAATGTCAAGTTTCCATTAGTTTCACTTCAGAGGAAGTGGAAAGCCCCCGTGGCTCCCCCCGTACCTCCCGTACATCCGGAGGTGTTTCCATTAGTTTCACTTCAGAGGAAGTGGAAAGGATCAAGATGACCACCGTGGGTCAGGGCGCGTTCAACAGCTCGTTTCCATTAGTTTCACTTCAGAGGAAGTGTAAAGGGCAGGCTCATGGAGTGCTTGCCACAAGCGGATCGTAGCACCCAAAATCCGTAGGGGTCAAGATGTCCTTGATTTTATTAGAAGTAATTCTCAATAGAGTTAATTCAAAATGGCTGTAATCCATACAGGACAAGACTTCCGGAGGGGTCAACGAAAGAATCAGGGTTACAGCGATTCCCCGACCCCCCCCGGATCGGATCTAGGAAACGCAAGGATGGATTGAAAATTCTATCCTCGATCGCCTCAAATTCCCCTTTCACCAGGGCTAAGACCTCTAAGCTCCTTCCTAGTTTTGCCACAGAACAGATCATTGGTATGATGAGGTGTTGAATGAGGGAGGGCCGAGAGCAAATCTTCTCCTCAAGTGTTGAATGAGGGAGGGTCAACTCAAAAAACAAAACCCTCGATTAGGAGTTGAGCCACTTACTCACCGTTGAAAAGTGAACTCCTGTCATGCGAGCAATTTCTCGTATTCTATAGCCTGAAGCGGCTAACTGTAAACATTGCTCTTTTACGTCTGGGGAATATTGCTTAGACTTTACTGACTCCACAAATTGACGGCTGCACTTTCCACAGCGATAGTTTTGCTTGCCTCGTCTACGACCATATTTAATCACTTCTGTAGACTGACAATGGGGACAACTTAGTTGTTTAGAATCAAAGCGTTCTTGCTCTTGTCGCTGTGCAATCCACTTTTCTACTCGTTTTTTCGCCCAGTCGTTTCCTTTGGGAATCGCTTGCTGAAGTTGCCGTTCAATCTCTTGCCATTCCTCATCAGCAGCAGTTAACAAAATCTCAGCCGCTCCATCGGCATAAGAAATTCCTCCTGCATCTAAGTCTAAGGCGATCGCATTTAATAAAGTTTCAAATAAAATCCTTCTTGTAGTTGCATCAAGTTTTCCTGTTCCAAAACATTCTCCCAACCTGGCAATCAATCCTTGAGAAAACCCACAGACTTGGCCATCATAATCTAACCCCTGGACTTCAGCCGTATATCCCTGAGTGACCTCTTGTAACAACACCATTAGCAGTTCGCTACTCCAAGCATACCGCTTCTGACGTATTCCTTCTTGTGCCATCTCTAACCAGGGTTCTAAATGTTCCAAGAGCGATCGCACCGTGGGCAACCCAAAGCCACTGGCGATCGTCTGGCGATACAGCGCTTCGCGCGGTAATGAGGTACAGTCGGAAAAGATCCCCCCAACCCCCCCTTAAAAAGGGGGGCAGTAAAAGTCCCCCTTTTTAAGGGGGATTTAGGGGGATCGAAATGTACCGCATAGCAACGAAAAATGCTGTATCGCTGTTGCACGACTTGCTCTGGCAATTCTTGAGAAGTAATCAGAATCCGACTGGGGCATTGGGGAGCAGCGAGAAATCCTTGGAAAAAAGCACTCCAATGGGGGTCTTGAAATTGCCCGCCATAGCTGTCTTCATCGGGGACAAGTAAGACTTCTAAGGAATCAAAGAGCAAGAAAACTCGATGCTCTTGTAGATATTGGAGCAGATGCTGTAGCAGTTGTTCGGGTTGATAATCATGGGTGGATAAGGGAACATTCCATCCTTGCAACCATTGCAGAGCGACGCTGGCAAAATCAGCCGAGGGAAGTCCTTCTAAATTGACCCGTTGAAAGTCTTCCATGCTCGATTGATTCTCTAGAATTAATCGTTCAGCCAAAGCAGTTTTACCGATACCCGTTAATCCCAGGATGAGCAATAACCGCGTTGATTCTTGCAATAGTTGACTTAAGCACTGTACGGTTTCCTCTCGACCTACCCAAGCCCCATCATAGGAAGAGAAGGTAAGGGAAGGGTGGGTTGCTGTATCGGGTTGGTCTTCAGGTTGTGTGGTTATGGGATGAATTAAGTCGGCTGGGTTGAGTCCTAATGCGTCGCAAATGATTTCTACATTGGAGAGATAAACGGGGCGACTATTAATAAAGTTGTTGACCGTTGAGAGCGCCATACCCAAATGACCCGCCAGAGCGCCTTGGGTGAGAAAACCATTGCGGGTGAGCGCCTGGAGAATAGCGGGTTTGTGACTGGGATGGATTTTTAGCGATCGCGGCACGAGTGTGATGATTTAACCCTACCCTGCAATTTACCACAGTCTGAAGGGCGATCGCGATGCGTAGGGGTTGTAGGGGCAGGTTTGAAACCCAATCACAACCTTTCAAATGACAACAACGATACCTACGTCAGGGTAAAGCGTAGGGGCGGGTTTCAAACCCGCCCCTACCATTGTTTCCATTAGTTTCACTTCAGAGGAAGTGGGAAGGATAATGATCAAGATGACCACCGCGGAAGTGGTCGTTAAATGTTTCCATTAGTTTCACTTCAGAGGAAGTGGGAAGACAGCCTCATGCAGAACGTGACCAATACGGTCATGGTTTCCATTAGTTTCACTTCAGAGGAAGTGGGAAGTGTTTCAAGAATCCACTACTACGGTGGACACGATTGAAGTTTCCATTAGTTTCACTTCAGAGGAAGTGGGAAGGGTTGTTGGAAATGGCTCCCAACCGGTGGAGATCGTGTTTCCAAAGGACAGTGGAAAACTCTACCCACTTACATTTTCCAAGTCATCGGTCGATAAACCTCCTCTTCCCCCATCAAGCAAGTGATGTATTCCCAAACCTGCAACTCCAAACAGCGAAAATAACTCACCTGATATCCCGTGTGAGGATGGGTAACCTGGGACTGCAAGCGCTTCTGCCAATGTTTGAGAAACACCTTTAACCGGTCAGGATACAAATAAACGCCTCCACGAGCATCAGGAGGAGTAAAATCCTCCAGGCTAAAGATTTGAGAGTTAAGCAAAAACATCACCAAGGAATCCACCAAAGGAGCGCGAAATTCCTCAATCAGATCGCTAACGAGTGCAGGATGATTATCGCGAGGCACATGGAGATTACCAAAATGGGGATGTAGCCCCACCCCTTGCACCAAAGAATGAAGATTTTGATGTACCAACGTATAGCCTAAACTGAGCAAACTATTTACCGGGTCAGTAGGAGGTCGGCGAGTGCGACGCTCAAACACAAAGGGTTCATGAATTAAGCTGGCCAACCCTTGAAAATAAATGCGCGTCCCCTGTCCTTCATATCCGAGCAACGATTCCAAAGACTCAGCCCCTGGAACTTTCTCTAAGTAATCCTTTAACTGCTCAATAGAAGCCGTTGCTTCCGAAGTTTGATGACTAGAGCGGCGATTAAGACGCAACAATAGGATACGACAATTGTGTAACTTGCCTCCAACGATCGCCTTCGCCTGTCGCAGTACAAACTCTGGATCTGCTGCACATTCAACTTGTCGGCGCAAATACTTCACTTGAGATGTGCCATCGGTTTGCAGACGACCAAAATAGCGCCCTTGATAAGACAAGAACAAAATTGGAATCCGTCGGCGCAGAGCCAAACTAATCGCTCCATGGGAAAGATTACAACAGCCAAACAAAACGATATGGCTGACGCGATTGACTGGCACGGCAATGGCTAAATCACTGTTGAGGAGTTTTCCTCACGGGGGCAATAATTTCCCCCGCCCGAAACTGATAACCCAAAAATGTAAACTCCTCATGGGGAGCAATAATGCGAGTTTTGTCGGGATGCTCGTTTGGGGCGGGTTTATTAAATGCTCGTTTGGCCTCCTAATTATTTGGCAAACCCGCCCCTACAGATGATACGAACCCGCCCCTACAGATGATTGGTAATGGGTGACTGATATGGTTTATCTGATTTGTTACGACATTGTATGCGATCGACGATGAAGTTTTAATTGTGTAACCGGTAGGGGCGGGTTTCAAACCCGCCCCTACTATGGGTGATTAGCGATCGCGATCGAGAATCTCTTTAACCCACGTCGCTACATCTGAATAAATATAGTAAGATGAACCATTGGGATTCAGATAATCTGGATTATCCAATTTTTGTTTGACAATAATCAGATAATCCTTATAGATGCTACTCATTTGAGTCAAGATATCTTTAGGCAAGCAACTCTTACATGCCTTTTGAGCCACGCTTTGATCTTGAGAATTACAGTCTTTTCGTTGCACCTGTTCTAATCGTTCCTTAGAAACTCCCTCGCTATCATGAATTAAGGCATTACGTTGATCGCACCAATAATCTAATGCTTCCATTGCTTTTACTAAGCGATCGCAGTCTTGAGAATCGATCAACGCTTGCACAAAACTCCGTTTTCTTATCCGATTTCCTAATCTATACTTCTCGTCTCCGTTCTGCTGATTATACCAACGCTCAAATGAATGCTCAAGGTTACCCATGCGCTGAATCATTACATTCCAATGTGGATTGGGTAAATCCTGGCGATAAATATACCAATAATTTTCTTCCGTATGCAGATACTGATTCCCTAGAAGACGAATAATTTCATGAAGAACTTCTTCATAAAATGAACCAATCCCGGTCAGGAAATCGGCAATCCGTTCTAACTTCCAAAACATACGGCAACGAGTGTATAAATTCAGAGCTATATTATACATTCGACATAATTGAAACGGGTTCCAGTTTTCTGGTGATAAAATTGTATTGTTTAGTGTTAATCCTTGATATGCTTGAACCGAAGCGTATTTATAATCTAGATTTAAATAACTAACTGCCATCGCCAAAGCTTGAATTGCAATGTTTAAGCGATCGCGACTCTTCGTTACTTGTGCAATATCAGTAATGTTATCTCCTTCAAGGTTCTTTAAATTATCCACCCAGCCTTGTAAAATCACTCTTGCACCTTCAAAATCCCAGCGATCGTCGAGCAATTGCTTGACGGCTTGATATTTCTGGGTACGCTGAGTACGCCAATAGGAGATGCGATCGCACTCAGAAGACTGTCCTTTGAGCAGGTTAGTAATAGACAGACGAGGCTCCAGATAGATTTGTTTAGCGAAACGAGAGGCGATCGCTTGTACGCGCAACGCCGTCATCATCTGCGGCGTTCCTCCCTTCACACTCACTAAGATATCCTCTGTCTCAAGCCGGTTAAAAAACTGATAATATTCCTCTAATAGACCATCCATATCGATCGCAGGGACATGGGGAGGAATCGTTACGGGCAGCAGCTCAATGCGATCGCCATACTCTCGCTTAGACCAAGCTTGCAGTAGCTCAAACAAGTGAATTGAATCCGTATTATACCCTGGGTTTTCCTTGCCATCAACTATTTTTGGTTGATCGGTGACAAAGATATAACCTTTTTGTACCTTCTCTGTTAAGGCTGTCTTAATAACTCCTGCAATACGACCTGGACGCAAGCGATCGTGCCAGTAATCATGATTTTTCTGATATTCTTTCAAAAGACAGTTGGTTAAGTCCCGAAATAAAAAAGTATATTTTGAGGGATGATATTCAACTCTTAATAAATCGCATAAGCAAAGTGCAATCAAACATTGACGGTTATCCCAAACTAAACGTTCGGTGCTATTAAGTTTAGCTTTTTCTTCTTCCAAGTTGGGTTCACTGCGATCGAATCCAATGGGGAGATAATAGTCTTGTTCTAAATCGCGATCGCTCAGAGAAACTTCGTTGAGGCGATCGCTAGGTAATTTCTTCAGGGGCTGCTCTAATCGAACCGCTAGATCTGATGTACCAATGTTTGCAATTAGAATAGTCATAATCAATCCCCAAATATTCTTAGTGTAGTGGCCAAAGTTTTACAAATGTTGAGCCATTCTTTTTTTTGCACAACTCATCAATATAGCCTTTGCGAGTGGCTTCAGTCGCTCCAAATACAGTAATGACTTGGTAATTCTCTAGTGCAGCAATCCAAATAGGAGATGGCTTGTCACTGCTATTACCACATAAGGCTGGATTATAACCCCTATTTCCGTAAGCCAGTTCATGTAATTCAGCTAAAGCAAAAGGTTTATGATTCCTAGTTCTTCCGGATACACAAACAATTTCACATTGGTGATCGATCGCTTCAGCCCATGTTAAGCGATCGGGATTACGTTGGACAGAATTAGGATTATGCCAATTGCAGTGTACACCACTTAATTCCTGTAAAATTGAATAAAACTTTTTCATCCGTTTAGCAAATAGTGCCTGAAATTTTGTAAGACTAGATGGATCTTGCCAATAGGAATGATCGTTCGTAACGGTTAAAGTTGCTCCTCTCCAATAAGGGTTATTATTACGTTTGTGGCAGGGTCGCCTTGCTCCTTGTCCAACTCCTCCCAAATGAACCATTAGCCAAGTCAGAGTTTGTAAAAATGTTTTCAAGTTGTCTTCAGGAATTTGGCGATTAGCTTGAGGACAAACATAAAATTTTAGATTACCCTCCATTATACCAGGGGATTGTCGATTAAGAGATTGCGTAATGCTTCCGCTAACTACTAAACGAAAATTTCCAGTTTGTTGCTGTTGAGGATCGATTCCTCCAAAAATCTCATGTTCTAAAGTATGAACCCTATTTTGAGGGAGTACGCCTAAAGCTAAAGCGCGAAACCAATAGCGCAGCATTGAACGGAAGGCTGTAGAGCGGACTTCTTCCACCGCTTTTCCAGGGGGTTTCCATCCTGTATTTTGATTGTTTCTTTGCCAACCAACAAATTCCTGATGACCGTGAATTAATTGCCCTTGCAACTCAAATGTAATAGGGGGTAAGATACGCGGTAGTTTTATTTCTTCTGTTTCTAACACACCATAGCCAGAATTCACCTGCGCTCCTATACCTGTGGCTAACCCTGTTTTGAGCCAACCTAGTACCTGTTGAAATGCCTCATCGCTAGAGGTTCCTTGACGCAACCCTATGACAAATTTAGGCTCTTCTAGAGAAATGAAGAGATTAGGGTTAGTTTTATAGGTCGGTGCGGTATCCCCTTCCCATTTCCAAATTTGATTGGCCATATCTAACTGGAGATAGCCAAGTTTATTATCTTCAGGATAAGCATCCAGAAAGACTACTTGACCCATCTGAGTTGCATCACCGTCAATAGAACCAAAAATTTTATTGAGTTCTTTTTCATCAATTTCACGTTTTGCGGTGGCACGAGCAATTCCCTTGAGCGTACTGCTAGGAATGTAAGGAATGCCAATGTGATTAAAGGCAGGCAGTAACATCTCTTCTGGCCCTCGCACTCCACCAACACGAATACGCCAAGGACATTGGGCAATAAACCAGTTTTTATCATCACCCGCAAGGTCTTTAGTACGTTGACATAAACGCTCTAAATGATGACTGTAATCTCCTTGCTCAAATTTTTTGAACAATTCCATAATTGTGCCGCTCTTTTCGGTTCCGTCGCTTGGAGTGATGCGAGACCAGCGCAAATATTCAACCCAACTGGCTGATTTATGGGGGGTGAGTTGTCGGTTTTGAAACCAGGGAGAAGGAGGCATAATGTACACCTAATGGTGAGCTAATTGGGGGATAGACAGTTAAACATTAATCTTTAGGATAGATAGACTCTGCCCAGAAAGAGAATTCACGAGCGAGTTGCAGTGCGATTCCAGTAACTCCCAGATAGTCAGATGCTGGCAATCCAGTGAGATAGTTGATGGTGAATTCATTTTCTGACTTTTCCATAACCTTAGCAAGAACATGGAAAAACTTCTTTACTACTTTTTGTTTCTGGGCTTGACTTTGCAGGGCAGTTTCTTCAGCCTTTAGTCGCAAGAGTCCCCAAGTGGACAGATAGGTATAGAGTTCAACGGCTTGATTTTTTTGCTCTTTTTGGGCTGCTAGTTCAGGCGTATCAGTTTTTAGCTGACTTAAAGCTGTGTAAACGGGAGTAGAGAGCGATCGCGGATCGTATTGAGTCATAGATAGTTCCTCATTTATTTAACCACAGTTTCACTAAACCCCGCCCCAAACTTTCTTGACCGCCAAATTGCCAGAAGATTTGTTGCTCTAACACAGAATCTAGTTGTTGTTTAGACCTTTCAGCACTGTCATTAGACGCGATGGTACTGCCAAACGGAAAATACATGACTGTTTCTGGGGGAATGGCTTCTTCATAGCGAAATCCTCCATCAACCGTCTTATGCTCACCTAGTTTAATTTTGACTTGTCGCCAGAGGCTAGATTGAATGAGTACGGCACAATCGCGATCGCCCAAAACAAACACCTGTGAAATGGCTTGAGTTTCCACATTACCTTTGGGAATATAGTTATTCCAATCGCCAAAAGACTTGAGAGCGTTAGCACGAAAAACCGCATCTCGTAAATAAAGATCCTGTTGGTTTCCTTGACTAAACGCATGGATATTGGGGAGCGCATCAGATGAAATCGAAGTCAACCGCAACCAGCGTCGCAACAACAAGGGTGAAGTTACCCAAACCACGCCATGACTGAGAGAGGGAACCGGAAACCACAAGAGCGAAGCATCCCCTACCCACAGCGAACCCTGAGTTAAATTCGTTGGTTCTGATTGAGTTGATTCCTTCTTTTGGTCTTCATTGCTCTTGAGATCTTCTAGGGTATTCCCCCAAAGCTCAATACGCTGTTTATTCGGAGTAGTCGCTGCTCGCAAGCGCCCGCGTATGGTACTTGAGGGCATATAGGGTAAATCAGTGTGAGCTTCACGGGCAATACCGACTACATTTCCTTCTTGGCTCGTCCCTCCAGTATGTAAGGGTGAGAGTAGATAAAGATAGGCAAGATTAATCGTCATTTTTCATATCCCCATAATAAAAGTCCATAGTGCAGAGCAGAAAAGGTTTCTAACCAAGGTGAACCCTTACCGGTGATGAGTTCCTTAGACTCAGGCTCACTCTTAAAGCGGTAGACTGTTCCTGGAGGAACTAGAGCGCGTTGGGGAAGCAAACCAAATTGCCATTCCTTGTTTTTGGTATCTGAAGAACCTGGTTTCTGACGCTCAATCTGAGAAACACCACCCCAGAGTAGCGCTTTCCCCGTAGCGCAACCGGCTAAATGCTTCTGCCAATGGCGAGGATAGGCGGCATAAATGGGTTCGTTGTCTGCATTATCTGGATAACGAGCTAAACCGGGTGTGAGTAAGTAAGCTAAGTGTTTCCCTTCTTCCCAAGTGCGATAGGGCGCTAAGGCTTCCCATTCGGGTAAGTTGTTTAATGGTGTCACTAAAGCACGATGGGCTTCTCCTCCTAAGCGAATTGCTTGAGGTTCGGTGCATAAGGGTTTGCTCGTCTGAAAACCAGCAACGAGTTTCCATCCAGGGTGCAGGCGAGTAGCCACTTCGGTAAAGTATCCTTGGGAGTCTTTGACTTGCCGTTGTCCTGATTCCATGGCAGTGTGGGGTAAGACTTGGATATCCCAAGGATCGCTGCAAAAGTCATCCTCGGTAAAGTGGCCATTCATAAATTCTCCTTCTAGATAAGCAGGGAGTTTACTGGCTTTCATCCAAGGTTTTCCTAATCCGGTAATAAATTCTTGGTCTCCTAACTTGGGTGGAAGTAGGGGAGGTAAAGATTGGCTCTGATATTTGAGATATGTCCAGGTGTCTTGAGAGTTATAGGGTTGCAGGCGTTCTAATCGTTCCCATTTACCTTCTGTTTCTTCTGGATCTTTGCTGGTGTTATTGTCTTCCTGGTTAGCGGTTTTTACGCCGATTAAATCTCTGGGAGTGGCAACCCATAAACAATCTTTGTCATCCATGAGGAAGGGGCCAATAAATTTCAGGTCGCGTTTCTTATTCAGATAGGGATCGCAGAGCGATCGCAATGCCTGGAATAAGGTACTTGGCAGTGGGGGAAACTGGCCCTTTGCCCAAGACCCATCCCCAGGACTAAAGGGCTTGGCTTCCCGAAAGAGCAGCACATCTAAGGGCGCGATACTGTACCAGTGAAAGTCCTCATTTTCGTTGCTCATTGTTCCTCACTCCTGCTCCAGCCTTCTCCCAGCGCCATCTTGTCCAGCCAAAAAGCACTAAACCGTAAGATTTTTGCTAAATCATCCATAGTTATTCCCAAAGGTTTCGGTTCTCGTCTTCCTTGATTTTCCCACCGGTTTTGAACGGCAAATGCCCATTTTTCCCACTCATCGAACCAATCACAAATTTTCTTCTGTGTCTCTTCAGCAAGGGGAGTATCGCGAGAATTGATAATGACTCTGGCTGCTTTAGAAATTAACTGCAAGTCTTGGGTTATATCGGCATGACGGGGTAATTCTTCGGCTAAACGATAGAGAACGGGAGATAAGGAATTGTTGGGATCTTGTCCTGCGTGTAACCATTCCCACCAATTGGGTAATAACTGACCTTTGATTAAGGCTTCTAAGGTATTGCCACCGCCATAAATGACGCGAAAACAACAGCCATCTTTATCGGGATAGTCGCCAACGCCTTGTAATTTCTTGGCTCGTTCTGCTTCTGCTTCCCAGAGAGATTCTAAGACTGTGGGTAGGGGAACGCTTTTGTGGGCAATTACAATTCCGGCGCTAAGGGTTGCTCCTTCTCCCATGGTAAATAGGGGGCGATTAGGGAGTCCAGAACTATAATTACTTTGCCGAAACTGCGGCTGCCAATACCCTCCTTGAGCCTCAAATCTGACGTTAGAATCCTTGGTGTAAGGATCGTTATTTCCACACCAGGCGGCTCGCAGAGATAGCAAATATTCTGGTAAATCGGTGAGGGGAAGAACGGCAAGCACATCATCGCCGCCACTGTAAACAACTCGACCACAAAATCGTTGTTCTGTCAGGTAAGGAACGATGCGATTGGAGAAGTCTAGAAGAGCGCGATTAAGTCCCACATGAGTTGCTGGCCCCATGCGCTTGCGGATGGTGAGAAAGTTGGCAAATTTGCTGGGTTCTTGAGCGATTTGCTCGCGCTCAATATAATCTTGATAAGGCTTCAATTTGCGACCGCTCACATATTTCCCCATCCCATCCCCATCGGCTGCAATAATTACCCACCAATCAGCCGGGGAACCGTCCTTAAATCCACAGTCTTTATGGGCGCGATCGACTAATTTTCTTAAGAGGGCAACCTTTTCTTTACTCGATTGCTCATTTAGTCCCATATCATCGGCTAACCATTTACTGGAAAAGGCTACGCCATTGTAATCTTGGCTCATCACTGCATCCACTTTAGGGACTTGAAAGGGACGGCAGGTTTTACTGCAAAAGCGATCGTGTTCTTCTCGACTCAACTCTAGAGAGTCGTTAATTAGTCTACGCAATCTACCCCAGTATTGCCCTATTCGTGCTGGATATTGAAATGCAAAACTAGCCGCCGCAATAGAACTTAAGTTAGGGAAACGAATTAAGCTTTCATAGTCAGTTTCATCGCCATTAATCTCTATTCCCAAAGCTTCGGCAACTCCTCCATGAGACCAAGCCATGCGCTTCGTGAGTTCTAGGGCATTGAGTTTTTCTGAACCATTGAAGAGTCCCGGATAAACTAAGGCCATTAACTCCCAGAACAGTTGCATCGAACCGGAGCTAATTCCTCCTCCTTCGCGATAGTCTCGGCATTGGCCAGAGGTCTTGTCTCGTTGGTTTTCGTACCGATAAAATGGATGTAAAGCCGTGAATTGTCCAGAAAGTGTAGAACGCTCGCCCGGTGCAGCAGGAATGCGCCAAGTGCGAGTATTTTTAATGGCTTGAATGGCTTGTCCAATACGGCTTTGAGTGTTTGCCCACCAGGTTCCTATGTTCAGTTTCGTATAGGCTAAGTCTTCTGCTTGAGTGGGAGTGGGTTGGTCATAGCGAGAAGGGGCTATATTTTCTTGGGCTTGTGTCCAGGATTCGTCAAACTTGTGGTTAATTTCGCTCTGAATAGAGAAGGGAACTGTTGAACTGGGATCGCCCAAGGGAATCGCTGCCCAGTAAGGTTCCCAAGTATGATTAATTTGTGCTTCCCAGAGTTTTCCCCAACTCCAACAGGCTGAGTCTTTAAGTTTATGGATGTCGCGATCGTTGGGGTTATTGTTGCTCTCCGTTATTCCTTCAGAAGGTTCTGTAGGGGCGGGTTCACTTATATCTTGGTGGGAAGAGGAAAAGATTGGTGAACCCGCCCTTACCAAATTGTTTATTTCTTCTTCATTCTTAGGGTCTTGTAAATACTCAATGGTCTTACTGCGAATATCGTTGCGAACCTTGTCAGCAATTTCCTGCCATTCCTGTTTTAATTGCTCAACCAACCTCCCTCCAAATGATTCCACTTCAGCTTCGGGAATAAGAGCGGTGATGGTGTTGGGAAATCCGGCGGTACTGAGACTGGGAGAGTGTTTAAAGCGTTCTTCAGGAGTTTGATCGCAGTAGTGGTGAAAACCTTGAGTAAATAACTCTAGATCTAATTTTTTAACTATCAATGCGTCAATGATTTCTTGTCCCCAGAGGGAAGGGGTAATGACGGCATCGGGGCCATACTCTTGGGCAATAAACCAACAGAGTTTGGCGCTCAGATAATGGAGCATGTAAGACCCTGACCAAAAGTCTAGGAATTTACGGGAAGCTTTGATAAATTCTTGGACGGGGGAGAAGGTAAAGATGAGCAGATAGGGATTGTTTAAGGTGTCTGGAGTTTCTCCGGTGATGGCTCCGGCTAAGGCGGAAACAGTGCTACGGTAACTATGTTTGGGACAGTCAGGAAGGATGGGGTGTTGGGGATCGAGTAAGGCTTGAGTGTTGTGTTGCGCTTGCATTTCTGGCAGAAACCGCCACAACCACCAGAAGAGGGTTTGAGGGTTGTCTAGAGTTCTGACATTCTCTGGTAAATTTCCTAGGGTCTGATGGAGATCGGTATGATTTTTAATACCTTGAGATTGCCCGCTAATGGGATGTCTATGGACTGTTGAGGAATTCTGCTTGGCCTGGAAGTTGATATGATCTGAGGCACTGGCGATCGCCTCTATCGCCTCCCCATTATTCCGCCACCACTGTTGCTCTGTGGGTAACTGGGGAAAATAGGCGGTGAGGTTGTCTGTACCCAATAGGGCATGGAGTTTGCGAGTAAACCGTTGAGCGGGAGTCATGCGATCGCGTCTGGTTATTTTCCGGGACTGTCTGTTGATACATTAGTTGCTGGTGAACCCGCGCTAAAGAAATCAACAAATTTTCTTTAGGTTTTTATTGAAACACAATTTTTGACTCATTTTGACTCACTTTGACTCACTTTTAATATGTCTAACTTTGTCGATTATTGTATAAGTTTTTGAGGACTGCACATATTCCCTCGAAGGGAGTATTTTCCTCTGTCCTTAGATCTCCTAGTCCTGAATATGATGGGGTCAGGCAATCTCTGTAAGTCTGATTCTGTCGTTAACCCCCTCATATCGCTCTGTGTGTCTGGGTTTCAGCCGTTTTGAATCGCAGTTATTGATAATTATTTCTAATAAATATGAGGCGATCTTGACCCCCTCATATTTGGGGTGCTACGATCCACTTGTGGCAAGCACTCCATGAGCCTGCCCTTTCAACTTCTTCGGAAGTCAAACTAATGGAAACTTCTGGCACACCTCCTTCCAATGCCCAATATAATCGCTACTTTCAACTTCTTCGGAAGTCAAACTAATGGAAACTGACTATTAATAGCCACGACTAGTAGACTAATGGTAAGCTTTCAACTTCTTCGGAAGTCAAACTAATGGAAACGTTGGGTGACCCCCCTTTACACTGCCTTTCGAAGCCTTTCAACTTCTTCGGAAGTCAAACTAATGGAAACCTAACTGTCGAGCCTCCCGCTACCCCTGTGGGATTCCCTTTCAACTTCTTCGGAAGTCAAACTAATGGAAACATTAGATTTCAGATCCTCGAATTCACGAATGAACTCTCTTTGAACACTTCTTCGGGAGTGAAACTAATGGAAACGATTTCATGGCAGCCACAGCCTGGGCTGCAAAGTCGCCCAAGCTTTGAACACTTCTTCGGAAGTCAAACTAATGGAAATGTTGTAGTTGTAGGGGCGGGTTTGAAACCCGCCCCTACTAATGGAAACGAAAACAGGTTAGGAAAAAAGCGAGATAAAAATCGTTATTGGGTTGGAGAAATACTTGTCGCTCGGCTGATGAACAGCAATATTAAGCTGATGACCAAAATGCACTTGCGGCGATGCCTATCCTACTTATTCTCAACATACCGTTATTATAATGGGGTGGGCGATGCCCACCTACCCATTACTTAGATCGAGGAAATTATGTGGGCAAGTTCAATTACTGCTTATTTCCATTACTTAGGCTTCATGTTAGCTTTTGCGGCTTTGACCGTAGAATTGTTTAACTTAAAAGCAGAAATGACCCTTGATGAAGCGAAACGAGTCGCGTTTGCAGATGCAGCTTATGGCATTGGGGCGACAGCCATTTTAATTACCGGGATCTTGCGAGTTCTCTATTTTGGTAAAGGAACAGATTACTACTTGAGTAATCCATTTTTCTATGCTAAAATGGGGGTATTTGTGCTAGTCAGTCTGTTTTCTCTCTATCCGACTTTTACTTTTCTAACCTGGATTAAGATGTTGCAAGCTGGTGAAATCCCCAAAGTAGAAATTCCAAAAATCAACAGAATTTCTGGGCTGATTAAAGGGGAGTTAGTCTGTTTTACAGTATTACCTCTGTTAGCAGCACTGATGGCCCGAATGAGCGGTTGGAGTTAAAGGGGAGCAAGGATGCAAATTTCAAGTTTATCTCAAGTTCAAAAACGGCTGTTTGCTTGGGGAATGTGGAAAGCAAATTCCGCCGATAATAGCGCCATTACTCTGATCGATAATCCGAGTTATTCGACAATGGCAGAACTCAAACAAGCCTTATTGGGTTCCCTGGCAGGAAAAGTATTAGAAATTGGCCCTGGTGCTGGCGCAAATCTGTCCTATTATCCCAAAGATATTGAGTGGATAGGGGTTGAACCCAATCCATTTATGCACCCGTATCTCGAACAAGAAGCAGGCAATCGGGGAATTAAAAATATCAAATTGTCTCCAGGAACAGCGGAAGAATTGCCGGTTAAAGACAATTCTATTGATAGCGTTGTCAGCACTCATGTGCTTTGTTCAGTTAACCATCTCGATCGCAGTTTACAAGAAATTCAGCGCATTCTCAAACCCGGCGGAAGTTTCATCTTTTTAGAGCATGTTGCGGCTGATTGTTGCACTTGGACTCGCCGAATTCAAGATGGTATTACACCGGTGTGGAAGGCGATGTTTGATAACTGCCATCCTAACCGCACGACTTGGACTGCCTTGGAAAATGCCGGATTCGAGTCAGTGGATTATCAGGAGTTTCGCCTATCCTTGCCCATTGTAAGTCCTCATATTTCTGGAGTAGCAAAGAAGGCGAAATAGGGGGTAAGGAGTGGGAGTATCTTGCTTGCACTCTTTCTCTAGCAAGCGAGATACAGCGCTTCGCGCGGTAATGAGGTACAGTCGGAAAAGATCTCCCTAAATCCCCTTTAAAAAGGGGGACTTTTACTGCCCCCTTTTTTAAGGGGGGTTGGGGGGATCGAAATGTACCGCATAGCAGCGAAAACTGCTGTATTTGTCCTTTCCGCAAGGGTTCTCCCTTTAGCTTTAAAGCAAATTCTGGTATTTGGGATTCTCTTTGAGCAGTCCCAATACTTTTTTAATATCTTGGGTGCGCTCTTTTTTAACAATTAAGGTAGCATTGCCATCGCGGACAATGACGATATCTTCTAAGCCAATGGTTACCACTAAACCCTCTGGATCTTGATCATAAACGATCGCCCCCTGAGTATCCAGACTAACATGATTCCCCAACTCCAAATTCGGCTGTTCTCCTTGCAACAGACGGGCCATCGCGTTCCAGTCTCCCAAATCATCCCAGCCGAAATCAGCCGGTAAAATGTAGGCCAGTTGAGTTTTCTCCATTAAAGCATAGTCGATGGAAATTTTCGGTAACTGACTATACGCGGCTTTACCCTGGTTTTGCAGAGGGGTAAGAATTTCGGGCCCATGGGTAGCCAGTTCCCGCAACACAACACCCGCGCGGAAAATGAACATACCGCTATTCCAGCTAAAGTTACCTTGGGCGATGAACTGTTGGGCGGTGGTGAGGTCGGGTTTTTCCGTGAAGCGTTGCACCTGATACACCGGTAAGTCCAGATAGCTCCCTTTGGCTTCTCCCTGTTCGATATAGCCGTAGCCCGTGGAGGCATAGGCAGGTTTGATACCTAGGGTAACAATAGCTTCTTCTGTTGCCGCTAATTCTACGGCAGCTTGAATGGTTTTCTCGAAGGCGGAATAATCGCCAATCCAATGATCAGCCGGGAAAAAGCCAATGACCGCATCTTCACCATAGCGTTTAGCAATTTCCAGGGTTGTCCAGGCTACTGCTGGGGCAGTATCCCGGCCTTCCGGTTCTGCGAGCAGGTTTTCGGGGGGCAGTTGGGGTAACTGCTCTTGCACCCCATCGGCAAGTTGGCTAGAGGTGCAGATCCAGAGTTTATCCCAACCGGGGGCCAGTTGAACCAGGCGATCGGCGGTAGTCTGCAATAGACTCGAATCCGTGCCACTGAGCTTCAGAAACTGCTTAGGCCGATGTTTGCGACTCAGGGGCCAAAAGCGCTCGCCTTTTCCCCCAGCTAAAATCACAGGCACAAGGGTATGAGACATGGTGCAGAACTCCTAAATGAACAATGAAGAATTAACAATTAACAATGAACAATTAACAATTAACAACTAACAATTATGAAATATGAGTTAGTTGAGGAAATTTTAGGGCGACTGTATGGCAAAAATCAAGGCCTTGCGCTCCCCTTTATACTTCTCTTAGAGTAATAATTGCGATACCGCGTAATTTGATGTATAATTAAAATTAATCACCTCTATCGTGCAAGAAGTCAGCCTACTTTAGCTTAACTAAGTATCCTATGATACAAAATTAGGTCTCAAGATGCAATTAAAAACTCACGAGCAATTAGTTTTGTAGAGTATCTGTGATGATTAAAGATAAAGAATTTCTACATGGTGCAGCCTTCCTCCGACTGATCAATCAAGGTCAATGTATTACAGTGAGTCAAATACCATCAATAGACTCATCCCCATCTATTTATATTATTAAGTCAGACCAGAAAGTTTCAGCCGTTCTGTTCAAAATTTCTACCAAACCTAGATCTGCATGGTCATTTAGTTTCACCGATCAAGAAGATAAAGCCATTGATAGATTAAAATCAAGTTATCGTGATATTAACTTTTTTGTAGCCCTGGTTTGTCATAAGGATGGCATATGCTGTTTGTCAGAAGATCAACTGCTGTCAGTGTTTGACTACGATCATAAAGAAGGTATTTTCGAGGGACAAAGGATATCTGTATCACGTAAGTCTAATAGTAGTTATTCTATTAGCGGCCCTAAACGCTTAAAAATGAAAGAAAGCGTCCCTCAGAATGCATGGCCTAAATTAGTCGTTTAATTAATTTTAAAGAGGTATAATGATGTTGAATCAAAAAACTGATATCACAACCAGTGGCGATTGTATCGATAGGCTACTTGAAACAATTTCTCAAAAGATTGGATTGGAGAATGCTGATAATCTTAAGAAAACGGCAAGTGAAATTGTTCAAAATTGTGTTCAAGTGTACTCTGATAAATTTGGGGCAGGCGATGTAGGGAGAGAAGGAACTGGTAGCGTTAGCAAGTTGCATCAAGGAGAAATCCCCAATGGTACAACTGGCTTAATTTATGGCCAAGTACAGAGTGGTAAAACGATGACGACTATTTCTACCCTGGCTATGTTATCTGCCAATAGATTTCAATGTTTTATTGTATTAACATCAGATAATACTTGGTTAGGTAGGCAAACTTTTGATCGTTTTAAGGGAGGATTAGATAGTGGCCCTGTTGTATTTAATTGGGATGATTGGAGCAAAGATCCAATAGCTTTTGGCAAAGGAATGCTCAAAGATTATATTCAAGATACCGGGGTTGTTTTAGTATCGACTAAAAACATCAGACATTTAGAAAACCTGTTAAAGGCACTAAAAGAAGCAAAAGCGGAAAAAGTTCCAGGACTGATTTTTGATGATGAAGCGGATAACGCCAGCCTGAATACTAACGAAGCAAAGCAAGCAAGAAAAGGTAAAAATAGTGTTCCAAATAGTACGATATTTGAAGTTATAGGGCAACTTCGTAAAACCATACCTAATCATGTCTATATTCAAATCACAGCAACTCCTCAGTGTTTGCTTTTACAAAGCTTAAAACATCCTCGAAAGCCAGAATTTTGTATTCTTTCAAAAGCAGGGAAAGAGTATATGGGCGGTGATTTATTTTTTGGTAATCAAGGGGACTCAAGTTATCGTTGCTCTTTTGATGTAAAAGAACTGAACATTCTCAAAGAAGGCAATATCAATCCAGGAAATAAATGGGATATTCCAAAAGGTTTACGATTAGCTCTATGTTGCTTTTTTGTTGCTTCAATAGATAAAATGCTCAAATCAGATAATGGAGATGAAAAGTATTCTTGTCTCGTTCACATCTGCTACAAGCGCGTTAGTCATAAGAATATAGAAGCTGTGATTTCTAGCTTTGTTACATGGCTTGACCGTTCTTTGAGAGAGAAAGAATCTAAAACTGATTATGATAAAGCTGATAAATACCTTCGGCAAGCGTATGATGAACTTCGCAAAACAGCTTCAATGCCTGAATTTGATAAATTAGTCAGTGAGCTAAAGCATAAACTACGAAATGCAAGGCCTAAAGTGATTAACGCAGATAATAAAAATAAAGAGCCAGAGTATGATCCTGGAATGAATATTTTGATTGGGGGAAACCGCCTTGGTCGTGGAGTGACCATAGAGGGTTTAATGATCACTTACTATGGCCGTGATGCAAAACAAAAAATGATGGATACAGTACATCAACATGCACGTATGTTTGGCTATCGGCAAAAAATGAAAGATGTTACTAGGCTCTTTGTTCCTGATGATATTTTTAATGATTTTCGTACAATTTATGAATCCGATCAAGGAATGCGTGACGTGATTGGTGATAATCCGAATGATCTATCAATAAAACCTGTTTGGGTAGGTGAAGATCTGAAACCAACCCGATCTAATGTTTTGAATCCTACTGAAATCAATGCTTTTACACCTGGAAAATCTACTTGGCCTCGCGATCCTATGTGGAAAAAAAATGAGATATACAACCATACTGAAGAGTTAAGTCAGTTGTTGAAAGATTATGATGATGATGATACCTATTATGAGGTAGAGGTTAATTTTCTAGTTAAGGTACTTACTCACACTCCATCTCGTCCTGTTCCAGGATATAATTGGGAAGATAAACGGGTTCAGCAAGCTCTCGAAGCAATGAATAAAGAGGGTATAAGCAAAGGAAGATTAAATGTCCGACGAGGGAAAAATGGGAAAGGGTTAGGGTTACAAAGACGAGATTCATGGGGTAGTAGAAGCTTTTTTACCAATGAATGGATCAAATATGCTCAGAAAAAATATCCGGATTTTCCCACACTAATAGTTGGCTATGAACAAGGGGCAAAACAACAGAAATGGGACGATCAACCGCTCTACTTACCTACTCTGATTTTTCCTACAAATAAGTTTGTTTTTATGTTTAATTATTCTGAATGTTTGTAAGTGATTTTAATAGGGGAGATTAGTCCATTTAGGTGGTAACTCCCCCCAAATTACTCAACGTTATTGCCTCTCCCCCTCGGTCTTCTACAAATTTCGCTTTTTGCGCGTGCGAATCAGTTCTTGTGCTGATTTTTTCATCCTTCAGATCTCCATTTTCCGAATCCGAATTGTGGTCGGGGTGATTACAGTAAAAGCACCAGGGAGTCGATCCGCATATTGAGCGATCGCATTCGCAATTATCGTTACCTTACTCTCATTCGACAATCCAAGCAATCGAATTAAGATTACCCCGGCTGTAACACGCCTTAAACGGAAAACTAGCTCACCAAAATCCTTATCTCCAGTTAATAACAGAGCATTTTCTTGGTTAGCTAAATCCAGCACTTCATCATCAGAAATTCCTGGCTCCATTTCGACAACATACCACACTCTATGACTGTTTTTTCTCAGGCGATCGACAATGAGTTGATTAATATTTTCATCTGCCAACAAGTTCACGAAGCTACATCCAAAACGGGATACACCACATCCGCTTTTAAGGCTTCAGCAGCAAAGGCAAGCGCGGCAAGGATAGACTGGCGATCGAGTCTAGGATAAGCTTGCAAGAGTTGCTCCTGAGTTTCGCCAGCAGCAAGACTTTCTAGAATCAATTCAACGGTAATTCGAGTTCCCCGAATCGTTGGTTTTCCCATCATAATTTGAGGATCGGAAACAATGAGTTTTTGGTACTCTTGCATCATGTACAAGCAATCCATAGTTTTTACATCTATTATATCATAGTGCAGTAGTATCGTAATATCAGAGGTTTTAACCCTATGGTGATGCAAGTAGAAAAAACTAAAACCTATACTCCCGAAGAGTATCTAGAGCAAGAAGTGAATAGTGATGAACGACATGAATATATTGGTGGGGAGATTGTTCTGAGAATGGGGGGAACACCAAATCATAATTTAATCGCAGGTAATTTATCAGCCACTCTCCATTTTTGTCTCAAACGTCAGCCTTATGATGTCTTTGTCACCGATCAGCGCTTGTGGATTCCCAAAAAACAGATCTATACTTACCCTGATGTGATGGTTGTTCAGGGAGAATTGCAATTACAAGAAGGACGGAAAGATACCCTCACCAATCCTATTTTTATTGCTGAAGTTTTATCCAAGTCTACCCAGGGATACGATCGCGGCCAAAAATTCCAAGCCTATCGCACCATTCCCAGCTTACAAGAATATCTGTTAATCGATCAATATGCGATGCAAGTGGAGCGTTATCACCGCACTGAATCCAATCAATGGGTGTTATCAGAATACAATCAGCCAGAATCGGTCATCCAGTTTAATCGCATTCCTGGTAAAATTTCCTTAGTCGATTTGTATGATAAGATTGATTTTCAAAGGGATTCAGAATAGAAGGATCTGGACAAGATGATTACGATAGAAGAGGCCTGGCAACTTTTCGGTCTCAAGCGGGGTGCAGACCTGAAGAGCATTAAGCAAGCTTATCGCCAACTCGCGAAACAGTGGCATCCGGATCAGTTTGTGGGAGATGAGACGGCCATCAAACAAGCGGAGGCAAAAATTAAGGAAATTAATCAGGCTTACGACTTAATTAAACAGAAACTATCGGAATCTTCCTCTGGAAAAGCACAATTGAGGACTGAAAAAACGAATCCTGATTTTTATTATCAGCGAGGGGTAATCAATGCCGAATTGGAGGATTATCAGGAGGCAATTGAAGATTTTAGCCATGCGATTAAACTGGATGAGAGTTATCTGAAAGCTTATCAATATCGAGCATTTCTTTATGACAAACTAGGGTATACTTATAGAGCAGAAGCGGATTTTCTTAAAGTCAGGCAGATCAAGCTACAACAAACAACTGCTTCAGCGAGTTGTGCTGCTCAACCCTCTACCACAGAAGAGTCGGTTAAAGAACCGGAAACGCCTTCTTCAGGGATTTCTCCTGCTGAATCTCCAGAAGAGGAAGAACCAATTTCAGAATCGGAAACTCCGCCAACTGAGGATATTATTCCCTCTTCAAATTGGCAGTGTATTCATATCCTTGCAGACCATAAAGATGTTGTGAGTTCTTGTGCGATGAGTGCCCAAGGTTTAGTGATTAGTGGCAGTTATGACCGCACTATTAAGCTCTGGAATTTGAAGACGGGAGATCTTTTAAGAACCATTGAAGCGCATAGCGATCGCATCAATGCTGTTACCCTATCTGCCGATGGTCAATCCTTCGCGAGTGCTTGCAAAAATGGAACCATCAAAGTGTGGAAACTGGGCAAAGGCAAGGTAAAAGAAATTCTCAGACTCAATGCCCATAACGCTGCTGTTACTTGTATTCAGTTTAGCCTTAATGGTCAGCTATTAATCACAGGATCTGAGGATAAAACGGTGAAAACTTGGAACCTTGAAACCGGGCAACTCATCAAAACTTTGATTGGATATTCGGCCCATTTAACGGATTTGGCATTGCCTGCGGATGGTGATTATTTTGCCAGCAGTGCTTTAGAACCTTGGGTGCGAATTCGACAGATAGCAGATGGAAAATTAGTGCGATCGGTGAAAAGTCTATCAGCAATTTCATCCCTGGCGTTTAGTCCCGATGGGTTAAGTTTAGCCGCAGCAGGATATAATCGCCAGATCGATTTCTGGCAAGTTCCTAATTATACGAAACTTTGGTCAGCTAATCATGGTTCTCCCATTTCATCCCTGGCCCTTAGTCCTCATCAACCCTTAATTGCGAGTGCGGGTGAGGATAAAGCGATTAAATTATGGCATACTCAAACAGGGGAACTGTTAGAGACGATTAAAGAACATGATGGAGCAGTTACTAGCCTGCAATTTTTAGCCCATCCTAAACTGCATGTTCTCTTGAGTGGTAGTGAAGATGGAACGCTCAAAGTTTGGAAAAGTGACATTTGATCCATAACTTGCATCTAGATTCACTTTTGAGAGAATTTATAACAATATTCTGCTTCGGTGTAGCTCTGTGTCACAATAGCCTTTGATCGTTGAGTGTATAGGTTCACGGACTTGTCTGGACTGATTGATTATTCTTCTCGTAAAGGTTCATGGGATGATGGCTCTAGGGTAATCCAAGCCAATCAGGTCTTATTCTGGTGCTATGTGATTATTATCACCACATTGATTTCCGCTACCTTGGGGGCGATCGCCGCTTTGTTAGTCCCCAAACAACTGATGACGATGGTGCAGGAGCAACCGCAAGAGCAAGCATCTCTGGTGAATTTGGGGTCTCCTTTTCAATATCGTCTCACGCGATCGATGAATCTCTTAATCATGGGAGTCGATGGCGGATCGAGTCCTGGTTTTAGCGGTCGTAGTGATACCCTATTACTCTTGCGGATTGACCCCAAAACCCAAACCCTTAACCTGCTCTCCATTCCCAGGGACACCCAAGTACAAGTCCCCAAACTGGGAACGCGCAAAATTAATGAAGTCAACTTTTTAGGGGGCCCAGAAGTTACAATTAATGCCATTCAAGACCTGCTGAAGGGAATGAAAATCGATCGCTATATTCGCATTCAAAGAGGAGCATTAACCGAATTAGTCGATCTCCTGGGCGGACTAGAGGTTTATGTCCCCAAACCCATGTCCTACATCGATTATACCCAAGGCTTAACCATTGAATTGCTTCCCGGATGGCAAACCCTCAACGGTCAACAAGCCGAAGATTTTGTCCGCTTTCGGGGGGATGCTCTCGGTGATATTGGCAGGGTGCAGCGTCAACAATTACTCCTCAAAGCCATCGAGCAACGGATCAAAAATCCCATAGTCATTCCCCGACTTCCGCAAGTGCTGAGAACGATGGAACCCTATATCGATACTAACTTGAGTCCAGAAGAAAGAATGGCCCTCATGCAGTTTACCCTGCAAATGGACAAAGAGGCCCTAAAAATGGTCATGCTCCCCGGTTCTTCGCAGTTTTCCCCCTTCGAGAATACCAGTTATTGGATTATGGATGATGATGGCCGTGATCGCATCCTCCGAGAATATTTTAATCAGTTTTGGCTCGGAAATGTTTGGGATAGCCCCGATTATAGCGTCTCCACCGGTCGAGACCCCAAAACCCTCAAAATTGCCATTCAAAACGCCAGCACCCAACCCGAATTAGCCAATAAAGTCGCCGATTATTTAGAATCTAAAGGGTATTATGACCTCTATTTTATTCCTGACTGGCCCCATCCCTTAAGAGCGACTCAAGTCGTTGTTCAAAAAGGAGATCTCAAAGGAGGAAAAATCCTCTTACAAGAGTTAGGAATAGGTCACTTAGAAGCCACATCTACTGGGGACTTAAGATCCGATTTAACCTTAAGAGTTGGAGAAGATTGGTTATCCCAGTTTTCCCCCAATCCTTAGATGATTCTGCTCTAATCTACAAACTAGAAAAAGATACAAATTCTGCAAATATCAGTACCAATAAACCCGGTTTCTGAGTGCCATTAGATTTCCGATTCCTTGCCTCTTGCTACTATATGCAAAATCGAAATTTCAATCCTAAATGTTGTTTTTCCTGGAGCCGAGATACAAGAGAGAGAACCCCGATGTTTTTCCGTCACAATTTGATAGCTCACTGATAACCCCAAACCCGTACCTTTACCCACCGGTTTAGTCGTATAAAATGGGTCAAAAAGCCTTCTTTGCGTTTCCTCACTCATCCCCAGTCCATTATCCATAATCCGAATCACCACATTTTCCCCAACTTCCCTTGTTTCAATCCAAATCTTACTGCCAGGATGAGCCTCTGATTGCAGACTATACTCTTTTTCCTCCAAGGCATCAATCGCATTAGTCAAAATATTCATAAATACTTGATTTAATTGTCTCGCATAACATTCCACCAAAGGTAATTGACCATAATCTTTAATCACCTCAATTTCCGAGCGCCAACTGATCGCCCGTAGGCGAGGATTTAAAATACTCAAGGTGCTATCAATTCCTTCATGCAAATCTACAGCTTTCAATTCCGATTCATCCAAACGAGAAAAGGTTCGTAATGATTGCACAATGTCGCGAATACGATTAGTTCCGACTTGCATCGAATGAAAAATTTTCTGACAATCCTCTTGAATAAACTCTAAATCTATCGCCTCTATTTCTGCTTCAATCTCTGGATGAGGCTGGGGATAGTGACATTGATACAGCCGGATTAAATTCATTAAATCTCGGCTATAGGTTTGGGCATGAATAATATTACCATGAATAAAATTGACTGGATTATTAATTTCATGGGCAACTCCCGCCACCATCTGCCCTAATCCAGACATTTTTTCACTTTGAATTAACTGAGTTTGCGTCCATTTCAATTGTTCTAAAAGTCTTTCTAACTCTTGGGCACGGCTTTGACTTTGGGAAAGTAAATTAGCTTGCTGAAGGGCAATAGCCACTTGTGCTACCACTGCTTCAAGAAAATTGACCTCATGAGTTCGCCAAGGGCGTACCTGTTGAGTCTGGATACAGGCAATAATCGCAAACTGCTCCAATTCGGTCGCAATCGGTAGAACTAGCATAGAGCGATTACCTAAAGCCATTAATACCTCTTGAGTTGCCCGATCTTCAACCATAGAAATATCATCAAGTTTGATTATTTTTCGAGATAATAACAGCCTCGATAGGGGGCCAAAATTATCCACAGGATGTTTACCCACAAAACTGGGTAAACCTTCAATAGTAACTTCACAAACGATATTCCAATAGGCTCGATCGGCTTCTTCCAGATACCAAGCAAAATGAGTCCGATCTACTTCTAGAAACCGTTGAATTTCACATACAGTCGTGTGAATAATTTGATCGAGATCCAGAGATGTCCGAATTTGATTAGCAATTTGATTAAGTAATTCAGCTCGTTGAGCCTGTTTTTCAATTCGTTCAGCAGATTGAGTTAGGGCAATTTCCGCCATTTTACGGCGAGTATCATTGAGTACCGATCCCAAGAGTCCAATGGCCTCCCCGCGATCGTTGCGCCAAATTTCTCCAATTGACCGTAACCATTGAATTTTACCCTCTGGAAGAACAATACGGTGTTCAATACTAAATTCTTTCTCTTTCTGTAAAGTTTGTTCAATGACATGCAACACATGATCTCGATCCTCTGGGTGAATCAAGGCTACATAATCTTCAAACCGGCCCTGAAACGAGCCTGACGGTAATCCTAAAATCCCTTCAACTCCATCAGACCACATCACTTCATTGGTATAGCGATTCCAACTCCAACAGCCCATTTTTCCAGCTTCTAGAGTCATTTGTAATAAGTTTTCTTTCTGGCGCAGCGCTTTTTCTGCTTTCATTCTTTCTATTTCTGCTCCCGCTCGTGCGGCAAAAATCTCTAAAATTGAAGCCTGTAGATTCAAATCTTTTTCCATTGGCTTAGTATCAAAAGCCGCGATTAAACCCAGTAAATCACCTTGGGGGTTAATGATGGGAATACCAACATAGCCTTCAATGTTCAACATTTTCAGTTCAAGATCATCAGGAAATATAGATTGAACAGAATTAGGATAACGACATAAATTATTCCCAGATAGAATAGTAGAGCAGGGAGTTCCATGAAGAGAATATTCAAAATTTTCGCCAAACTTATCTCCAGTCCAAAAAGCAAGAGTACGAGCTATTTCATTCCTATCTACTTCAGCAATTAAGACAAAAGAAATGTCAAGGGCAATGGCGAGAGATTTAACACAAGACCGGAAAAATTCTGCTCCTGTTTGTGAAGCAGTCCCTTCAACAATAGAGCGCAGGGCACGTTCTTGACGCTTACGCTCGCTAATATCTCGAATAATCGCTAAAGCATGGGTCTTTTCTTGGTAAGGATAAGGAATACCTTTAACTTCTACCTCTATCACATTACCTTGGCGATCGACATTCATTCCCACACAAGTAAATGAGCGTCCGGCTTTAATTTCTGAAATAAATTCACCAAATAAAGGCATCGTTTCGGGATGGATAAAGTCAGCTATTGACAATTTCATGAATTCTTCATATTCATAACCATGCATCTGGTAAAAAGCGCGATTAATTTGCACCAGTTTTCCGGCCTCTAAATCGACGATCGCTAATCCATCCGTGACGGTTTCAAAAATTTGTCGGTATTGTACTTCTTGTTGACGCAAGCGCTCTTCAGCTTGTTTGCGATCGCTAATGTCAATAATCATCCCATCCCAGACTACTGCACCGTCTTCTTGTTGTTCTGGTCTCGAAATGGCTTGTACCCATTTCTTTTTTCCTTGAGTAGTAACGATCCGATGTTCGTGGTGAAATCCTGTCAGCAATCGTCGGGATTCTTCTATCGCTTGTTGTAAGGAGGGTAGATCTCTAGGATCGACATAATTAAAAACCTTGATAAAATCATCAGGTTCAAGTCCATAAAGATTGCGACTAGCGTCAGAAACATAAGGAAAAGAATAAGTCCCATCTACTTCTACCCGAAATTGACAAATTAATCCAGGGAGATTATCGGCTAACCGTTGTAATCGGGCTTGAGTGGCTTCTAATGTTTTGGTGCGATCCGTAACTTGTTGTTCTAGATCTTGATTGAGCTTTTGAAGTTTTTGCTCGGCTATGACGCGATCGGTAACATTAAGAAATGTCCCCAAAATACCCACCACTTCCCCGGTGTAATCATGTAAAGGTATTTTGTTGGTTTCCACCCAAGAATAGCTGCCATCTTGTTGTTGAATGGTTTCAATAATTCTGAATTCTGGGGTATCGGATTCCATGATCCGCCGATCGTCCGCTCGGTATTTTTCCGTTTCTTCTCGTTTCCAAGGTAAATCATAGTCAGTTTTACCAATAATTTCTGAAGAAGAGTTTAAACCGGCAAATTGGGCAAAATATTGATTACATCCCAGAAATACAGAATCGAGATCTTTCCAGAAGATGGGTTCGGGAATATGGTTAATGGCCAAATGTAAAAATTTTTCTGATTCAGAGCGATATCTTTGTAAGCGGTCTAAGTCCGCTTTAACCTTTTGCAGTTCCTCAATTGTATCTTGCCAGCATTGACTCACTCTGGCTAAGGCTGCTTGTAGGTCTTGGTTTTGAGACTCAAGGGCAGTTATCCGTTCTCGATCGTTGATAAACTCTGATGGCATAAGATTAACTCACAATTAAAGTTAACTCTAAACAAATTCATGAAATCACTCATTTTTATTTTTTCTCTTAACGACCCAGTTGGCTTAAGCCCAACGATCGCGAATTCACTCTTAAATTATACTTGTAAATTCTGATGAAATCGAGCAGTATTCAAATTAACCCTAGCTCTTGGGATAATTTGAATAAGAGATCTTCTGCTGAGTTATCCACGAGTTCTGCATCTAAAATATCAAATCCTTCATCCTCCGGTTCAGTAGTATTTTGGGCATCAGAGGGTGGCGTTCCTTGAGTTTGAACCGTTTGAAGGGTTTGGGATAACTGCTGGCAAAACTGACGCTCCCGATGTTGCGCTTGCAAGAGGGCCTGTTTTTGCTGGTCATTAATGGCGATGAGGCGATCGCATCGTTGAGTTAACTGGACAACTTGCGATCGCAACTTCTCAATCTCCTTCCTCTCATCTGGAGAACGCCTCAGTTGGGTAAACTCCTCCTCCAACTCACCCAAACGCTCCTCCATCTCAGACAAACGCTCCTCCACCACCTCCTCATCCTGCTGCTCAAAAAACTGGACTAAAATCTCATTGACCGCCCGACTATACTGGATATTGCCCTGACTTTGGCGATACTCATCCAATAACTGTTCATTCTCAGTCGTCAAATAAACCGTAATCTTCTTCTTTCGCGACTTCATCATAGAATTAAAAAGATGTAACCAAACCATACCTCTAATACCAAGGCCTATGACCAGGATTGAGACCAAAACCGACCCAATGGTTATCAACATGGGGCCGCATCATCCCTCCATGCACGGAGTTTTGCGGTTAATCGTCACCCTCGACGGAGAAGACGTAATTGACTGCGAACCAGTCATTGGTTATCTCCATCGGGGTATGGAAAAAATCGCCGAAAACCGCACGAACATTATGTTTGTTCCCTATGTTAGCCGTTGGGACTATGCAGCAGGGATGTTTAATGAAGCCATCACCGTTAACGCTCCCGAACAATTAGCCGGGATAGAAGTCCCCAAACGAGCCAGCTATATTCGGGTGATTATGCTCGAACTTAACCGCATTGCCAACCATCTGCTCTGGCTCGGCCCCTTCCTCGCTGATGTCGGCGCTCAAACGCCCTTTTTCTACATCTTTCGCGAGCGAGAACTGATTTATGACCTCTGGGAAGCAGCTACCGGACAACGGCTCATTAACAATAACTATTTTCGCATGGGTGGTGTAGCAGCCGACTTACCCTATGGTTGGGTTGATAAATGCACCGACTTCTGCGACTACTTTGATCCCAAAGTTGATGAATATGAAAAGCTGATTACCAATAACCCCATTTTCCGCCGTCGGATTGAAGGTATTGGCACGATTTCCCGCGAAGAAGCCATTAACTGGGGACTCTCTGGCCCCATGTTACGAGGTTCGGGCGTGAAGTGGGATTTACGCAAAGTAGACCACTATGAATGCTACGATGACTTCGATTGGGAAGTCCAATGGGAAACGGCTGGAGACTGCTATGCTCGCTATCTGGTGCGGATTCGGGAAATGCGAGAGTCGGTTAAGATTATTCGCCAAGCCTTGAAAGGATTACCTGGCGGCCCCTATGAGAACCTAGAGGCTAAACGGATGGCAGGGGGGCCAAAATCCGAGTGGAATGGCTTTGATTATCAATTTTTGGGTAAAAAATTAGCGCCAACCTTCAAACTTCCTTCTGGAGAACATTATGTTCGTCTAGAGTCTGGAAAAGGAGAACTGGGCGTATTTATTCAGGGATGTGATGATGTTTTCCCCTGGCGCTTTAAGATTCGGGCTGCTGATTTTAATAATCTGCAAATTCTGCCCCATTTATTGCGGGGTATGAAAGTGGCTGATATTATGGCGATTCTCGGTAGTATCGATGTCATTATGGGATCGGTCGATCGCTGATGAGATACATCTCAATCCCCCTTAGACAGGGGGACTTTTGCTGCCCCCCTTTTTTAAGGGGGGTTGGGGGGATCTTTGCTGTAAATTAAGTCTGAAATGTTTGTTTCCAAGTTTGGTGATTGTAATTGAGTTGAATTTCAAAAGTTTCTTGGGATTCGGCATTAAATTGGAGTTGTAATCCTCGATCTTGAGAACGGGATAGGGCGGTTAAGAGCGGATTTTGGCGATCGCCCAGTAAGATCAATTCTAATCCTGGGGGTAAGGTGGGTTGTTCTGGACTGGGATAGAGTTGGAGACGAATATCGATAGAGTCATCAGCTAGGGTTTGCAGCTCTACGACTAAAATTAGGCTAAGATTGGGTAAATCAATCGGTTTAGCTTGGCGAATCATTAAGGCGGATTGAGTGGATCGAAAGTTCAATCCGAGGATTAAATTGGGGTTTAAAAGTGCTTCTACAGCTTGCCATCCGGGGGTAATGACTCCAGTTAACCACTCTCCTAATTGAATGATGGGTGCTAAGGGATTCACTGGAGTGGACGCAGAGCGTAAATGAAATAAATGATCGAGTAAGGAGTCTAAGGGTTGTAATTGATCTAAATTCAGAGTTTCATCGCTTACTTGAGGGACAAAACCGAGGAGTTTGGCTTGGCGATCCTCTTCTCCTAATTCTACAATCACATAACCGATGCGATCGTGCCAAACCTCTAGGGGAATGGGGCAGACTGTTGCCCGTTGGCGCACAGCTCGGCACTCTAACTTACCCAGATTAACCACCTCTAAATCCGCTAAATCTCCAACATATCGCATCACCGGATTCCAGCTATCACTCCCTTCTCGATTCGTTTCTATGCCTAACATTTGTAAACAATCATCCACACCTAAAACGGCTAAAGTATTAAGATAAACTTGCGTCGCTTTTTCCCTTGTGGGTTGTTCCTGGGCAAATTGATGCGCCCATCGGCGATAGCGTTCTGGAATGGGAAGAATTAGGGGATATTCATCAACAATTGTAGTCATATTATTTATTACCTATTACCGATTGTGCGTAGCACTACCAATAGCCTTGAGATTGGGCAAATTCCCGCAAGCGGGGTAAACATTGACGGGAATAAAAACTGCTTAAGGTGTTTTTATCCACCTGGAATTCTTGGGCTAAGTCTTTCCACGGTGTTTCTGGGGGTAAACGACGTAAAATTAAGACTTGGCAATTGACATCGGGGCGATCGCGCATGTAAATACGTTTTAACTTTCCCCCCGGATCGTCTTGCACCCAGCGATGTATTTCTTCTAACACCGGAGGAACCGGAGAAGGAGCCGGTAAATGATCGATCGGATCGTACATTTCTCCCTCAGAAGTCCGATAGGCTTGCACCCTGGTTTTCTGTTGCACCCATCCTTCAATCCGATGATCCTGTAATCGACGCTTCAAATAAGCATTAATCCAAGCAATCGCTGTGCCTTTTTCCGCATCGTAAGCTTTACCGGTTGTCCCTTCACAAAGGTTACGACAGACATAAAACCAGGTTTGTTGGAGAGCATCCTCATAATGAGGAACCGCTTCTTTCCAGAGTTTGCCGGAATGTTGAATGCATTTCACCAGTTTGGCTAATCCTTTTTGCCGTTCTAAACTTAAGGGAGGCTGGGCACAGGTTTCCTGAATTAACTGTTGCAGTTTAGGGAACAAGGGAGCATTCACCCCAGATTGGTTTTGATCCATTACACACCATTAACGGTTGATACAGTTACACAAATGTTCCTAGTGTGCCATGAAGCCCTCTATTTATCTGTCATCTGTGTAAGCCAGTTCACGGCATTTTGTTACAAATCTTCATACTAAATGGGCTTAGACCCTGGTCAGGTCGTGAAAGCACTCGATACACTAGGATAAGATCAAAACGATTGACTGTACACTTTGACATTTGATTTAGATAGTAATGAGTAGCATTAGTCTGCAAAAAGGACAGCGGATTTCTTTAGATAAAGTTGCCCCCAACTTACAAGCGGTATTTGTCGGTTTAGGATGGGATGTAAAAGCCACTGACACCGGTCATGATTTTGACTTAGATGCTAGTGTTTTTCTGTTAGGAGAAAATGAAAAGCTCATTTCCGATAAGCATTTTATTTTCTATAACAATAAAGTTAGTCCAGACCCCAATAAATCGATTGAGCATATGGGAGATAACTTGACCGGAGAAGGGCAAGGGGATGATGAAGTCGTTATTATCAATTTGCAAAAAGTCCCCCCCGATATTCAGAAAATTGTGTTTACAGTAACCATTCATGAAGCTGAGAAACGTAAACAGAATTTTGGTCAGGTAGAAAATGCCTATGTCCGCTTGGTGGATGTGGCCACAAAAAATGAATTACTCCGCTATCCTTTAGCTGAAGATTATTCCATTGAAACAGCCCTAATTATGGCAGAACTCTATCGCCGGGAGGGTCAGTGGCGCATGAATGCCGTAGGTTCTGGGTATCAAGGAGGGTTACAAGCCCTGTTAGATCGGTATATATAACTGAGGATTAAAATCATGGGAATTAACCTAGAAAAAGGACAGCGCATTTCCCTAGAAAAAGTTGCTCCGGGTTTGAAAAATTTGCTCTGTGGATTGGGTTGGGATGTGACCCAATCTGACGGGCTATTAGGATTTTTGAAAATGGGGCCAAGTCTAGATTTAGATGCGTCTGTAATCTGCTTAGATGGTCAGGATAAGCTCAAAGGAATTACGGATCTAGTCTATTTTGGCAATTTGCGCCATTCTTCAGGAGCAGTCACCCATCTGGGAGATAATTTGACGGGAGAGGGACAAGGAGATGATGAACAAATTTTAGTCGCTTTAGATCAACTTCCTCCAGCGATTCAAAAGTTGGTGTTTGTGGTCAATATTTATGAGTGTTTATCTCGCAAGCAGGATTTTTCACAAGTTAAAAATGCTTTTGTGCGCTTAATTGACCGGTCGAATAATCAAGAAATTGCCCGTTATAATCTTTCTGGCTCCAATTATGCGGGAATGACGGGAATGATTATGGCAGAAGTCTATTTGCAAGATGGACAATGGCAAATGGCGGCCAAGGGAGAAGGATTTAGGGCGAAAAACTTACAGGAAATCACTGAGCTTTATCGGTAGTTTCGGGTAATTCTCTTGCCCTCATCCCCTAAACCCTTCTCCTAGGGCAATGAGGGAGAGGGCAAGATTGGGTTAATTCAAAAATCAATTAAAGATGTTATAACAGTTCTCACTGCTGACAATTCACTGCTATAACATAGGGTGCAACGGTTCAACATCACTTCGGGAGAGTTTTCAGTTGCATGATGAGTATATTATTATCTATTACATTGGGTGTAGTATTGATTGGGATTATTGTTTACGCTCTGATTGCGGAAGAGTCAAAAGGGGGTGAGTAAGCGGTGAGCAGGAGATTAAAGTTAGGAGCGATCGCCATTGGCTTAGGTTTATTTACCTTTTTGCTCGTCATTCTTTGTCCAACCACCGTTCATGGGTTCATAGTGGATAAACCGAAAATTGTTTTTCAATCGCTACGGGAAAACAATATGGCCATTTATGTCATGAATGACGATGGTTCCTATCCTAAACGCCTTACCCATATTTTACGGGATGATGGGTTGCCTGCTTGGTCACCCGATCGCCGTAAAATTGCCTTTGTCTCCAACCGAGATTTGAATCGGGAAATTTATGTGATGAATGCCGATGGAGGCGATCAAAAAAGGTTAACCGTCAATCCCGCTTGGGAATTTTACCCCACTTGGTCGCCCGATGGAAAACAGATTGCCTTTAGTTCAGATCGGGAAGGAAATCAGGATATTTTTGTCATGAATGCCGATGGAACCGGACAAACCAATATTAGTCATCATCCAGCCGTCGAGCGATCGCCAGATTGGTCTCCCGATGGCGAACAGATCCTCTTTACCTCGAACCGTGCTGATGGTAAAAGTTTCCAGATTTATGTTATGAATGCCGATGGCTCAAATCCGATTCAATTGAGCGATCGCCAAGGCATTCACCACTCCCCCGTCTGGTCTCCCGATGGCCGCCAAATCGCCTTTAGTTTTGAACCCTTTCAACTCAAACCCGGTTACTTTACCCGCGATGCCGATATTTATATCATGAATGCCGATGGAACCAACATCGTCAACTTAACCCGCAACCCCGGACGAGACCTCGAACCCACCTGGTCACCCGATGGCTTCAAACTCGCCTTTCGCTCCACTCGGAATGGCTCCGATTTTATTTTTACCATGAACCGCGATGGATCAAATATAAAACCGATCACAGAATTACCCCAAACCGGAGCAGCACCTGATTGGTACTAATGGATTTATAGCTTGGATAAACAAGAGTGCTAACCCTGATAAGAAAATTTACATTTTCATCCATTCTTTTGATTTATACTCAGAAACAAGAATTAATAACTTAAGGTTATCTAATAAGCTCACCTAAGTCAGTCCCCACCTACATCACTTGGTGGTTGTTCTCACTTTGACAAGGTGAAAAAAATGGCAAGATTGTTTGGCGCTCTGGGGGAGAAAAGCATGATTGGTTTTTATAACCTTGCAGTAGTTGTTACTGAGTTGCTAATTGTTTTAGTGACTTTTGTTGTCTTGCAATGGCTTTTAAACTGGCTATTTAAAAAATCATCCCAACTATCATGGCTTCAAGATAAAAAAAACCAAATTAATAGAATTCGCAAAATCTCGAAAAGACTTCTAGCTTTTGCTTGGCTTTTACTCAGCCTTGCTATTGTTTTATTTAACGTTTTTTTAATGTACCGAGGAGAACAAAATTTACCTCGCTACACCTTAGAATTAATTCAAAATATTCCCAAACAGCTCTGGCAAAATCTTCTCTATGGACTCTTTATAACTGGCGGTCTAATTATCGCTACTTCAACAATCGTTCGTTATATTAATCCTGTCCTTAACCAAGCTGAAAAACGAATTAAAGAATTTTCCATTTTTGCTAACTTAACCTGTGTTTACGATCAAACCGAAGCTTTTTTAGCCAAGATCAAATTCCATCTCACCAATACTCTATGGCTGCTCACCCTGTATCTAAGTGGCTACTTTTTTAAGTTACCAAACAAAGCATTAAGCTATCTACAAACCCTATTAATTGGCTATCTCATTATTGCCTTAAGCATCCTCATCTTACAAGCCGCAGCCGCCATTATTGACAGCCTCGATAATTTAGTCGAATCTTACTTTAAACCGGGTACTTTAGTCCATCGCTACTACAGCAACTTAAAACATCTCGTTCCCTTTAGCAAGCGATGTTTAGAAGCGGTTATTTATGTCAATATGGTCACCCGTATTATTGGATTAATTCAGACCATTACTGGGTTAGCTAATATGGGCGAGAAATTGGTCAATTTAATTGTTGTTATTCTCCTCAGTCGAGTCTTTATTGAGCTATCTCAACTTCTCCTCGAAGAAATCATGCTCACCGATCAAGGCTTATCAGAAACCCAAAAACAGAGGAGAATGACCATTACTCCACTCCTGCAAAGCTTATCTAAATACTTAATCTATTTTGGATCGGGAATTTGGATCTTAGATATCTTTGAAATTGACCCTACCCCCATCTTAGCCGCAGCCGGTTTATTGGGTTTAGCCATAGGGTTAGGAGCGCAAAATTTGATCAATGATATGGTCAGTGGCTTCTTTATCTTGTTTGAAAACTACTATTTGGTAGGGGATTTTATTGAGACCGGTGATGCTTCCGGAGTCGTAGAAGCCATTGAACTCAGAACCACTCGCATTCGTCATCCCAATGGTCAAGTGTATATTATTCGCAATGGAAATATCGAGGAAGTCGTCAACTATTCAAGAGACTATATCTATGCTGTAGTTGATATTCCCATTTCCTATGAAGCCAATGTCAAAAAAATCTATGGAATTTTAGAAAAAGTCAGTGAAGAACTACAAGCCAATTATCCCGAAGTTTTAGAACCCATTGACTTTAATGGAATTGAGGAATTTACCCCTTCCCATATGGTTATTCGCACCATGACTAAGCTCAAACCCACCAGTAACCCCAGAGGTATCCATGACGAAATTCAAGGAGTTGTCCGGGACAAGATTAAAGAAGCTTTCGATCGAGCGGGTATTCCTCCACTTTTACCCGAACGAATGATCAGATTTAAATCCCCAGAAGATGATAAGATTAATTTGATAAAACCGGATAGTTAGTCTGTGAGTTAAATCATTAGTTATATTGTAGACAGAGGCAAAATAATGCTTGCAGAAGTTTGGCAGAAGTTTATCACCTATCAGATGCTAGGGATTCCCCTACCTAAATGGGTGATTGTCTTTTTCATATTGGTGATGGTTCAATTTTTGCGGCAAGTCATTTCCCAAGTGATTATCCGTAAAATTGAAGAACTTACGGCTGAAACAGAAACCACCTTAGATGATGAGCTGGTTAAGATTTTTAAGCCTTGCTTTAGTTTGTTGGTTCTTTTAGGGGGAATTTGGGCGATTCAGTTGGTTGTCTCTGAACACCTCACTCCGAAACTCAATGAAACTATTGATGGCTTGGTGAGCTGGTTAGGGGTCGTAATTTTAGCCTACGTTATTTACCGAGCCTCCAGTTTACTAGCCCAAATTGTGACTCACTTTGTCATCGGCTCCGAAGGAGAGTTTCAGGAAATTCTGGGGCCATTTTTACCGAAAATATTCCAAGCCGCAGCCATTGTCGTTATTGCCATTAAAGGAGCAGAAATTTTCTTAGGAGCTTCCACAGGAGCTTTAGTGGGGCTGCTTGGGGGTGCAGGGATTACCCTCGGTTTGTTACTCAAAGATATTGTCTATGACTGGTTTTGTACATTTATTATTTTCTCCGACGGAATTTATCGACCAGGAGATTGGATTATGGTTCAAGGATTCAGCGCATTTTTTCAAGTTGTCGATATCGGATTTAGAAGTACAGAACTGAAACTATTCCCCTGGGGTTCAACGATGAAACTTCCTAACTCGAAAATGATTACGGGGATTGTCGAGAACTGGACTCAGGCTGGCAATAGTGGCGATCCTTTGATGTGGGGAATCATGCTCAAGCTCAAAATTGATGGCATATCTGCGAAAAAAACTAAAAGAATTGGGGATCGACTGCGAGAAATTGTCCCTTCAATTGAAGGCGTGTATCCCCAATGCATGGTATTTTTAAAAGAGCTTGAAGGGAATGCTCGCGTATTTGAGATCCGGCTTCGGGTACAGGATTTAGACTCTTACTATAAAGTCCAAGAAACTTTAAATATTAAAATGTTGGAGTTGATAGAAGAAGAAGGAATTCCTGGTCTCAATGTTCAATTGAGAACCGATCCAGACAGCTATAATCAATTAGTCAATGCTGAGAAGAATTAAGTAAAAGAGGCTGAATGATTTAGGTTAACAGATCCCTAGAGTTATATCATCCAATGCTTGATATTTCTATCCAGTTGATGGCTTGGTTTACTAACTCTGGATCTTCGGAATCAAACCATTGAATCTGCCCATTGGCTCGGAACCAGGTGCGCTGGCGTTTGGCAAATTGACGGGTATGGAGAAGGGTTAATTCTTCAGCCTTTTCTAAATCAATTTCTTCGGCTAAATATTGCTTGATTTCTCGATAGCCTAAAGTGTCGAGTAAGGGCAAGTCTGAGCCATATTTCTCACAGAGAGTTTTGACCTCTTCGACTAAGCCATCCTCAATCATTTTAGCGGTGCGTTGAGCAATTCGCTGTTGCAGATGTTCTGATTGAAAACAGTCTAAACCAATTTGCATAATGGCATAACTGGGTGGGTTTTCGCCCTGTTGCTCGGAAATGGGAATGCCCGTAACATAGTAAACTTCTAGGGCACGCAGGGTACGCACTTGATCGTTAGGATGGATTTTGGCAGCCGCTTGGGGATCGACTTGTTGCAGCATGGTGTAGCATTGGGGTTGGGAAAGGCTCTGAAGTTGCGATCGCAATTTCGGCTGAGGTGCAACCCTCGGAATCTTCATTCCCGCAATAATCGAGCGAATGTATAACCCCGTTCCCCCCACCAAGAGGGGGATTTTACCTTGGTTTTGAAATTGCTCAATTAGGCTCTGGGCTTGCTCTTGATACTCAGCCACCGTAAATAGGTCTTGTGGATTGCAGATATTAATCAGATAATGGGGAACCTGCCCCAGTTCCCTCAGTGACGGTTTGGCTGTACCGATGTCAAACTCGCGGTAAATTTGCCGGGAGTCAGCCCCTAGAATCACCGTCTGTAAGTGCTTTGCCAAGGCGATCGCCAAACCCGATTTTCCCGTAGCCGTTGGCCCGCAAATGACAATCAGTGCTGGTTTCACTGGGTGCATCCCCCTAATAAAGTTCTTACAAAACTGCCTTATTACCCTCTCCAACCCTTTTGTGCTAGAATTTTGGAGTATTTTGTCGTTTACTAGCTCATCGGGTCATTCATAGCCCGTACACCAGGAGATAGCTTCACATGACCAGCAGTTACAGCGCCGAACAGATTCAAGTCCTCGAAGGATTGGAACCCGTTCGGAAACGACCCGGAATGTATATCGGTTCAACCGGCCCTAGAGGACTCCATCATCTAGTGTACGAGGTGGTAGACAACTCCATTGATGAGGCTCTAGCCGGGTATTGCACCCACATTGAAGTTGACCTCAACGCTGATGGCTCCGTCTCCGTTGCTGATGATGGGCGAGGAATTCCCACCGATATCCATCCTCGCACAGGGAAGTCCGCTTTGGAAACGGTAATGACTGTATTGCACGCAGGCGGTAAGTTTGGGGGTGGTGGCTATAAGGTGTCTGGAGGGTTGCACGGGGTGGGAATTTCCGTGGTGAATGCCCTTTCAGAATGGGTAGAAGTTACGGTTTATCGGGAAAAAGAACGCCACATCCAACGCTATGAACGGGGTGTTCCAGTGACCGAGTTGGTGAAGACAAAGCAGGAAGAAGAGCGTACAGGAACATCAGTTCAGTTTCGCCCGGATGAGCAGATTTTTACCACCGGAATTGAGTTTGAATATGATACCATCGCCCGTCGGTTGCGGGAGTTAGCCTATCTGAATGCTGGGGTGAAAATTACCTTTTCCGATCGCCGATTAACCCCAGAAAAAATTGAAAGCTACAAGTATGATGGGGGCATTCAAGAATATGTGGCCTATATTAATCGGGAAAAAACCCCTCTGCATGAAGAAATCATTTATATGAATGCCGAGAAAAATGATGTGCAGGTGGAGGTGGCGCTTCAGTGGTGTACCGATGCCTATTCCGATAATTTGTTGGGTTTTGCTAATAATATTCGCACCATTGATGGGGGAACCCATTTGGAAGGTTTAAAAACGGTGCTGACGCGGACGCTGAATGCGATCGCCCGCAAGCGGAATAAGCTGAAGGATAATAATGCTAACCTCGCAGGGGAAAATATCCGCGAAGGCTTAACCGGTGTGGTTTCCGTCAAGGTTCCCGATCCGGAATTTGAAGGGCAGACGAAAACGAAACTGGGAAATACGGAAGTCCGAGGCATTGTAGATTCCCTGGTGGGCGAGTATTTGAATGAGTTTTTGGAGTTTCGCCCCGCCGTTGGAGATGCCATTCTAGAAAAGGCAATTCAGGCGTTTAATGCCGCAGAAGCCGCTCGTCGGGCGAGGGAATTGGTGCGCCGGAAGTCGGTGTTGGAAAGCTCAACATTACCGGGTAAATTAGCCGATTGTAGTTCCAGAGATCCCGCAGAATCAGAGATTTTCTTGGTGGAGGGAGATAGTGCAGGCGGTTCAGCCAAACAGGGACGCGATCGCCGCTTTCAAGCGATTCTGCCCTTACGCGGTAAAATCTTGAATATCGAGAAAACCGATGATGCCAAGATCTACAAAAATAATGAGGTTCAATCCTTGATTACAGCCTTGGGCTTGGGCATTAAAGGAGAAGAATTTAATCCAGAGCAATTGCGCTACCATCGGGTGGTGATTATGACCGATGCTGACGTGGATGGGGCCCATATTCGCACCCTCTTGTTAACCTTTTTCTATCGCTATCAAAGGGATTTGGTAGACCAGGGCTATATTTATATTGCTTGTCCTCCCTTGTATAAGTTAGAGCGCGGCAAACGGCACTACTATTGTTATAGCGATCGCGAATTACAAGAGCAGATTCGCCAATTTCCCGATAACGCCAATTACAACATCCAACGGTTCAAAGGGTTGGGCGAAATGATGCCTCAGCAGTTGTGGGATACCACCATGAACCCGGAAACTCGGATGATGAAACGGGTTGAAATCGAAGATGCAGCCGAAGCTGACCGTATTTTCACGGTGTTAATGGGCGATCGTGTCGCTCCCCGTCGCGAGTTCATTGAAGCCTACGGGCCCAAATTAAACCTCGCTGACTTGGATATTTAAAATCCAGTAACATCAAGTCCGGTTTCCGCAAGCGGACATGAAAATGAGTTAAACTAGCGGGCAAGATGCCCGAACTCCCTCAATCCTTTGGTATTACTGGAGTGGGAGCATCTTGCTCCCTACATTCCCCCATTCCCCCATTCCCCCATTCCCCCATTCCCCCATTCCCCCACAGAGGGCGCGAAACGCTGTAAGTCATGAGTAATGAGTAAGAAAGTCCCTCTGAGCGTTGTTATAGCGCTTCGCGCTGGTCTATTTACAAATACTGGAATGCTGCGTCTGCTGCTTTATGAATATTATAGTCATGAAGAGGCAACTCTTTTCTATAGCAAAGAAAGGGATAGTTAGGACAGAATCTTAAAAGCTTCTATGATCGCATCATAAAGAGACTCACACTTGTGCTTAAGTTTTCCAACCTCTTTCTTCAAGCGCTCCCAAAAGTGTTCAATTTTATTCAAATCCGGGGAATAAGTGGGTAGAAATATCACCTCACATCTGGCCTGACTCACTAATTCCTTGATTTTTGCTTGAGGATGGAAACTGGCATTATCTATCACTACCATCTGCCCCGGTATTAATTCAGGTACTAAGAACTCTTTTACCCATTTACAGATCACTTGGCTGTTGCAGTAACCCTCGAATATCATTGGGGCGATAATCTCTCCTTGTCTCCACCCACTAACCACACTAATTCTCTTCTGCCGATGTCCTAATTTCTCTGCTACATATCTTTGGGATTTATGAGAGTAACCGTAAGGATAATCTATGGTATCATCTATACCCGCTTCATCCACATATACTAATCTCTCTTGGGCATACCCTTTGAGCTTCTCTATAAACTCTGCTCTGTCTTTTTCCTTCCTCTCTTGGTACAGGTATGTTTTTTTTTCGCGTAAACTCAATTTTCTTAAGTGCTTGTCCTATCAGCACTCTACTTACTCGACTTGGCCACTTCTGGGCCATTTCTTGTTGAGTTAGATGTCCATTTTCTTTGGCAAACCCTTCAAACTCTTTCAGGTCATTGATTTTCGGTTTTGGCCCTCTACGGTAGGTCACAGGAGCCACGTTCCCCCTTTCCTCCCGACGTTTAAGCCACAGGTCTAAGGTGTTGCGACTGATGTCAAATGTTTTACACACATCGCTCTTACGCTCTCCTCTATCATAGGCCCCTACGGCTTTATGTCTTAGGTCTATACTATAAGCTGATGGCATCATCTCACGATCGCTAACTTCATCTTTATATTATGTCCTAACTCTCCCTTTCACTGCTATATATAGTATGCGACCCGGAAAACGCCAAGATAGATTAAGTATTATCGGCGCTTTATGTGACGGAAAAATCTTGGCTCCGATGGTATATCAAGGATATTGCACAGCCAAGGTGATCGAGACTTGGTTGGAAAAATGTTTATTGCCAGAGGTGGAAAAAGGTCAGGTAATTATTATGGATAATGCTCCTTTCCATAACTCCCGTAAAATTAGAGAACTAATTGAAAAAGCGGGATGTGAATTGCTGTTTTTGCCTACCTACTCTCCTGACTTAAACCCAATTGAACATTGGTGGCAAAAAGTAAAGACAGCAATTAGAAAAGAGTTGCCTCTTCATGACTATAATATTCATAAAGCAGCAGACGCAGCATTCCAGTATTTGTAAATAGACCAGCGCGAAGCGCTATAAACAGGGTGGGAACCTGCTCGGAGGTGATGCGCCCGAAATCGTCACCACTGTCATAAACCAGAGTACCTGATTGGTTCCAAATGGAAAACGAGCGAGCGCCATAGGCAAACAGGCGATCGGTGTCGCCATCACCATCGGTATCGCCATCAACCGTGGAAACGCCTAAGCGTCCGAGTTGTTCGTCTTTCTGGAGGTCGGCGGCATTGGGAAATGCGGTAGGATCTAAGGTTAAGTCTTTAATCCTTTTATCTTCACCGCGATCGTCTCCTTCATTGGCAGTGACATAGTAGGTTTGACCGTTGGCTTCAAAAGAGGCGATGGAATCGGGCATATACATGCCGAATACTGGCCAGTTTTTCAGGTTAATGCCATTGTTCATAGCACTGTCGCGATCGCTGGCATCCAAGCGATTTCGGGAAAGACTGTGATCTTTCAAACCCAAGGGGATGATCCTTTCGACGGTAGCACTGGCGATATTCACTTTGGCGATCGCATTATTTTCCTGGAGCGTCACAAACGCCGTACTTCCATCGGGCGAAACCGCGATATACTCCGGTTCCATATCTTGGGCAACGGTTTTATTGGGGAATATCCGCACCCCTTGGTTTCGCAGGTTGGCTTCTTGCCCATTGAAGGTCGTAAAAGCTGCCGTTTGTACGGTCGCGCTTGCCACCCCACCAGAGATATTAATAATACTAATCGAGCCTTCCGGGTCTGTACTCCCCGGTTCCCCTTCATTGGCAACCAGAACTTTCTTGCCATCCGGAGTGAAGGTGACCATATCGGGCAGCGCACCTACGGCAATCGAGTTGAGAAAATTGCCATTAGTGTCAAAAAAAGCAACTGCACCTGGGTTTACTTTGTCTGCCTTTTCTACGGCAACGGCAACTACTCCATTCGCCACCGCGACGCTATTGGCTGCTGCACCTATGGTATTGACGTTTAGGGTTGACGTTAGAGTTGGGTTGGTGGGATCGCTGATATTCAGAACATCAACGGCTGCTTTCTGAGCATTGACTACAAACAGGCGTTGCGTTCCCGGATCGTGGGCTACGATTTCCGCAGCGCTCTGGTTGATTACTCCCGATGAGTATCTGCCAATTACCTTTAATTCTATTGCCATTATCGATTCCTAAGACAAAACTGCCTGCATCGTACTGAATTTTGTTACCTGCAAAGATTAAAAGTTCAATATTTTATGGTTAAATTAAAACTAAAATCAGATTAAAAAAATGGGGGAGATAGGGGAATGGGGGAATGGGGAGATGGGGAGATGGGGAGAACTCCCTGTTGCCTGTTGCCTATTCCCTATTCCCTATTCCCTTCTTCTTCTGTCTGATTGAATGGGGTTTGTTTGGCTTCAATTTCTAACAATTCGGGAACGGTGACGAACCGATAGCCCTGTTGTTTGAGGGTGGTGATAATTTGGGGTAGGGCTTCTACGGTATTGCGGCGATCGCCTCCTCCATCATGCAACAGCACAATTCCCCCAGGGCTAACCGCTTTTAAAACTTTATCAATCAATACTGGGGTAGATACATAATAGTCTTCCGAGTCTGCCGACCACATCATAATTCCATAGCCTTTAGATGCAGCATAATCGGCTAAACCGCTCTCTAGATTGCCTCCTGGAGGGCGAAATAGCTTGGTTTTAATCCCTGTGGTGTCAAAAATCAGTTTGCTGGTAGACTCGATTTCCTGGGCGGCGGTTTGTGCGCCAACGGTATGGGTGTAGTGATGTTGGGTATGATTGCCCAGTGCATGACCGGCATCAGCCACTTTTTTAGCAATTTGGGGATAGAGTTGCAAATGCTGTCCTACCCAGAAAAATGTCGCTTTAATTTCATGTTCCTTGAGAATATCTAAAACCTGTTCCGTTGTTTTCGGCCAAGGGCCATCATCAAAGGTTAAAGCGATCACTTTGGGCATGGCTAAAGCCTCAGCCTTATGAATCACTTTGCCGCGAAATGGTTCTGGAACTTCTATCACTTTGAAAGAGGGTTCAAGTTTGGGGGGGCGAGCAATGGGAACCGGTGAAGCTTCTGGACTTGCCGACAGGGTAGGAGCGGGATCGGGGGGAACCGGTGGTGAGGCGGCGAATCTATTTTGATTAATCCAATGGGCATTGATCAGTTGTGCGTAAAACCACCAACAGGAAAGAATAAAACTTGCTGCTGTTAAGCGACTGAGGAAGAGAGTACGCATCAGCCCAAATTGGAAGGGCGAGCTGGTCGAGTCTGGGCTTGTGGCTGCTGGGGGTAGGGCAATAATCCCTTCGCTGGCAGGGGTAAGAATTCGTACTGCTTGTTTCCAGAGGATGCGGCGATCGCCTGCTTGTCTAGCAACAATTCTCACATGGTGAATGGTGGATGAGTTCAGAGTCCACAGACGATAGCAGACAAACCGCACCAAACGCTGTTGCAGATTTAAGCATTGATCCTTGCGTCTGGGATGATGAAAATCAACTTGAACATTGAGCCATTGATCGGTGGATTGGTTCACCTGCACAGAAACCCCTTGAGGCGCAAGTAAGCTATTCATCCAGTAAGTGATGGCTTGGGGGTTACCTTCCTTCGCGAGTTCGAGAAGGGAAGGTTGGGCAGAGATCTCAGAATAGGTCATAGGTTATCGCTATCAGTTACCAATCACTGGTTACCGGGGGTCAACTTCCAATTCTTTAAGGTGAATTGGGATTTGTCAATCCTTGGGTCTTAATTGAGTTGGATAGATTGTGAAGTTTTGTAACAAATTGCCGTATCTGGGGGCGATCGCCTGATAACACCCTAACCACAAGGGGAGGTAAACATGCTAACCACGCAAATTTTATTAGCAACTCAAGCCGTTTCCCCACTCCATCCCGCCATCATTTGGGCCGTTGTTGGAGTGATTCTTGGATCGAGCGAACTCTTATTACCCAAAACTGTTCCTAAAGCCTTTAAATTCATGCCCTTAATTATGGGAATTTGCGCCTTCATTGTTGCCTTCTTGCTCTGGCGGAGCAACGTCTTTTACCACATTCCCAGTAACTTACAAATCATCTATTGGATGTCCCTATCTGGCGCTTGTACATTGTGGATTAGACCTCTATTTAATCAGAAAAAAACATCCAGTTTATTTGAAACAACAGAAGCCATTACCCTCACAGAAATCCCTGTCGGAGAAATGGGTCGAGTTCGATTTGAAGGCAATTCTTGGTCTGCCTGTGCTGAAAATAGTCATCAAGCCATTCCTGCCCATACTAAAGTCTATGTTCTTCGCCGAGAAGGCAACACCTTAATTGTTGTTCCCAATCACTTCTTCGATCGCTAAGTCTGTTTTTTGTACCTTCAACTTTTTTAGGAGTTTAATCATGGAAGTCTTCTTATACCAATGGTTCATGTTCTTGTTCTTTGCCTTAAGTGGAACCTCTCTCGCTGCTAGTATGAAAGTCATCAAGCAAGGGGATCAAGCCCTAGTTGAACATCTCGGTCGATATAATGGTAAAAAACTACAACCTGGACTGACTTTCTTAGTGCCTTTTTTTGAACAAGTTTCCTATCAAGAAACCCTACGGGAACAATCCTTAGATATGAAGCCTTTGGTATGCTTGACCAGAGAGCATATTGCAGTCACAGTAGATATGGTCGTGTATTGGCAAATCCTGGATCTAGAAAAATCCTGCTATAAAGTCAAAAATTTGCGTCAAGCGGTGGTTGATTTAATCGAAATCAATATTCGCACTGAAATTGCCCTGATTAATCTCAATGATTTATTTACTGCACGGGATCGGCTCAATGAAACTCTAGTACAAAAATTAGATATAGCCACAGAACCTTGGGGGGTTAAAGTAACGCGAGTTCAATTGAGAAAATTCCAAATCGGCGATCAGTTACGCCATCAAGCCTTGAAAGCGGTCAAAACACAACAAGATTACGCCGATCTTTCCCTTCGGTCTAGTTCTAGTAATTCTTAAGATTCTGAGAAACCGAATTTCTTCAAGAGATCCGGTTTCTCACGTTCATATAAAATCGGGTGAATATCATGGTTATTTTAGAAAACACAGCCACTGAACTCAAGTTTCGCAATCGTCCTTATAAGCTGTGGATGATAATTATAAGTGTTATTTTCGGCTTTCCTATTTTTTTGATCGTAGCCAGCTTCTTAGCTTCCTGGATACTCTATATTTGGCTGCTTCCTCTATTTTATTTGACGATGATTATCACCGGAATCGGTGTGTTATTGACCAACGGCAAAACTCAAATCTATAACTTTAGTAAAACCCGCGATCGCCTGACGATTGTTTCTCAAGGAATTTTAGGAACGACTATCCAGGAATATTCCTTAGCCGATATCTGGGATATTCAATTGCAACCTTTGGGTTGGTCAGCACAAGCTTCCCAAAGATACCAAATTATGTTAATCTTAAATAATGGTCAATCGTTTCCCTTGCATCTGGGAATTCAGCCCAATTCCCAGGAACAAATGCAAACGGTTAACCACATTCACCAGTTTCTCGGACTGAATCTGGGAACCTGGCGCAAACCCCTACCCAACTTAAAATATTAACGTTAATTCCTATTATGCTACCTAAAGCGGATCTGCTCAAAGGCGTTGAACATCGAGAAGAAATGTCCCAAATTCTGGATCGGGCAGAACGAGCGATCAAAACTTGGGAAGTGGTGATGACCGATTTTTTATCTCCTGCGGTTTTAGCGGAATGTGAAATGGTGTTTAAGGGGTTAACGGAAGTGCATCTAGTGGCTTGGGGTGGCTATCCCCAAGCGGAACGAAAACGGTTAGGGATTGCGCGAGAAGAGGTTCCCCTAGAGATAGAGAATGTAGAAGTTTCAGTATTAGAAATTGCGGGAAATTTTCTGTTTGACACAGCAAATCATCGCGACTTTTTAGGGTCAATGTTGGGCACAGGAATTGTGCGAGAAAAAACGGGAGATGTGATTGTTTTGGGGGAACGAGGAGCGCAAGTCATTGTGGTTCCGGAATTGGTGGAATTTTTGCAGATGAATTTAACTCAGGTGCGCTCGGTTCCGGTGAAAACTGAAGCCATTGATCGGGGGGAGTTGAAGGTAAGAGAACCGAAGCGCCAAGAAATGACAACAGTGGAAGCTTCGATGCGTTTAGATGCGATCGCCTCGGCTGGCTTCCGCGTCTCCCGTAGTAAAATGGTGCAGATGATTGAAACGAAGGATGTGCGGGTGAACTGGAAAGAGATTACCCAAGCCAGTTATACCGTAAAACCGGGAGATTTAATCGCTATTCGCGGAAAGGGACGCTTAGAAGTCAAGGATATGGCGATCACGAAAAAGGAGCGCTATCGAGTGCAGATGATCCGATGGGTTTAGCTTCCTTGTCTGAGATTTCTAACATACCCATCATGCCTCGATCTTCATGATCGAGAATATGACAGTGGTAAACCGTTTTACCCACAAAATCTTGATACTGCATCCGCAAACGCACGGTTTCTCCACGACGCACATTAACTACATCTTTCCAGGCTACAAGGGGTTCAGGGATTTGATTACGGCTGATCACTTGGAAGGAGTTGACATGGATATGAAAGGGGTGATCCATGGCTCCTTGATTGATAATTTCCCAGTCTTCAATTTGATTTAAGGGAGCTTGAATATCAATCCGTTGGTGATCGAAGGCTTGATTATTAATCAAAAATACCATACCCATTCCGGGAGTCATGCCATGATTAAGGACAAACTGGCGCAGGGTTTGAGTTTCGGGTAAGGGTTTAATCGGAATCAGGGTTTTGGGCAGGGGTATGGGGGTAACAGCTTCGGTATACTTAAAAGTGGTGATCGCCTCAGTTTGGCTACTGCTAGAAGATAATCCCATATGGCCCATCATACCCACAGTTCCCCGGTCATAGGGTAAACTCGATAACGTATACTGGGATGGAGGGCGATCGCCTTTAATTAAAACCTGCACTCGTTCTCCTGGTGCTAATAGTAACTCCTTTAATTCTACCGGTTCAGAAATTGCGCCCCCATCCGTAGCGATTAAATAAAAGGGATGCTCCGCTAAGGATAAACGATAAAAGCGAGAACTCGATGCATTCAACAAATGTAAGCGTACCAAACCTTGGGCAGGAATCGAAAAATCAGGTTTAATTTGCCCATTCACCGTCACTAATTCTCCTTCTCGTCCTAACATGATGGCTCCGGGTAAGAGATTAGGATTGGGATTAGCGGTAAAGTCTTTAATCACTAAAAACTGTTCAGAAGCTGCTTTAACTTCTGGAATTTCGTCTAATTCTCCCCGCACAATTAACAAACCCACCAATCCCTTAAATACCTGTTCTGCCACCTGCCCATGGTGATGGGGATGATACCAAAAAGTCCCGGAAGGATGATTTTCAGCCAGAGTAAATTCATAGCTAAATTGTTCTCCAGAAGAAACCGAAATAAACACATTATCCGCCGTTCCGGTCGGCGGAATATGCAAGCCATGATAATGGAGATTAGTGGGTTGGGTTAATTGATTCTGAAAATTGATTTTAATCGTATCGCCCGGTTTTACTTCTAGTTTTGGCCCAGGAATTTGTCCATTATATCCCCATTGTATCAGCTTATTTCTACCTAGCTGCATCGGCGTTTCTTGTGCAACCATATCCACAGATAATAATCCATCTTGACTGATATGGGTATTCGCCATAGCTGGCCCTTGGCTAATGATTCTGCGGTTACTGCGGTTACATTGACTGAGCAGCACTGTGCCACCTGAAGCGACCATATAAGTTAGTAATTTTCGTCGGTTTAGCATGAGATTTAACTTTGAATTTGATCGGGATTATAGGGATACTTAATCTTCATTCTAACTAGGTTTTCTCAATTTCATCAACAAGCTTATATAATTCCTCAAATTCATAAGCATCTGCTAAAAGTTCTAAACGTTGAGCTAGTTTCGGATCGATCTCGTGAAGTTCAATAATGAGCTGTAACAAATAGTCTATATCTCCAGTGATAATAGCTTCTTGGAAGTGGGTACGCCATTTTTGAGGCAGATGGCGCAGTTGTTCTACGCTTAATGAGGGAATGGCAGAGATTGAGTTTTGGTCAGTGGATATAGAGACAAATTGAGTATGGAGATGTTGTTTTAGACTGGCAATAATCCGATCCGGTTTAAAGGGTTTACCAATAAAATCATTACAGCCTAAGCTTAAAATCTGGCTCTGGTTTTCGGCAAAAGCACTTGCAGTTACAGCAATAATAACTACGGGATGATCTGGCATTTGCTGGCGGATCATTTCTGTTGCTTTTTCCCCACTGAGTTTAGGCATTCTCATATCCATAAAAATCAAATCTGGTTGCCAAGCTTGACATTGTGCGATCGCTTCTTCACCATCGGCTGCTTCCGCAACTTGAAAACCCCAATTATTTAACATTGTTGTCAACAGTTGGCGATTGATTTGATTATCATCAACGACTAAAATTCGATACTGGGGTTGATTAGGAGCTAGGCTAACTGGCTCATAGTTATCGGTTTGATTCAAATTACAAAGGCTAGATTCTTGGGCAATGGGAATATCAAACTTAAAGGATGTCCCTTTTCCTAGCTGACTCTCTACGGTTAATTCTCCTCCGAGTAATTGTACAAATTTTTGACTGATGACTAACCCTAACCCTGTACCTTCTTGACTGTTTTTTCCACTTTGAGTTTGGACAAAGGCTTGAAATAAATTCTTAAGTTCATCCGGGTGAATTCCTACCCCTGTGTCAATCACTTGAAATAACAAACGATGACTATTATTTTGGGGGATGTCGAGCTTTAGAGTTACGGAGCCTTGATGGGTAAATTTAATGGCATTATTGAGCAAGTTAACTAAAATTTGTTGAAGTTTAGTTTCATCAGTATTTAGAATTTCAGGAATATTGGTGTGGCTGTGAATGTTTAAGACTAATCCTTTTTTGTTTGCTTTGGAGGCGAACATAACTTGAAGATTTTCGAGGAGACTGGCGAGTTGGAAGTTTTTAGGCTCAAATGTGATATGGCCAGCTTCTATTTTAGAAATATCGAGAACTTGATTAATTAAGCTGAGTAAATATTCTCCACTGTCTTGAATAATTTGGACAAATTCCCGATCGCGTTCAGAAAGACTAGGACTATTGAGTAAGAGCTGGGGATAGCCGAGAATGGCGTTCAGGGGGGTGCGAAGTTCATGGCTCATATTGGCTAAAAAGGTACTTTTAGCTTGATTGGCTTCTTCGGCAGCTTCTTTGGCTTGTTGAAGTTCTAATTCTAGCTGTTTGCGATCGCTAACATCTAAGGAAATCATCGTTACATTCCAGCATTGTTGCTCTTCATCCCAGGTGGAACTATTGGTTTGGGAGATCCATCTTGTCTTACCGCTCTTATCATAAATTCGATACTCATAGACTCCCATTTTCCCAGCAAAAATGTCGGCAAAAATTTGTTCTTGAAGGGGTTGCCAATCACTGGGATAGATACGAGAAATCCAAAAATAAGGATCGGAGATTAACTCGCAAGGACAATAGCCAGAGATGATTTGACTCCCTTGAGAGACTTGATGGATTTTCCAGGTGCGATCGGGATAGACTTGTAAGGAAGTGATCGCACCACTGACGCTGTTAAAAATTTTGGTAATTTTCTGTTCTGAGGCTTGGATCTCTAATTCAAGTTGTTTGCGCTCTGTAATATCTTTGGTAACCACCAGTGCATAGGTTTCGCCTTGGATGTGGCATAATTGAGCGGAAACCAGTGCTGTTTTAATGGCTCCAGATTTTACTCGTATGGGTACTTCTAGATTAGACACTCTGCCTTCTAATTGCAGGAGCTGTAAAAAATGTTTGCGATCGCTCAAATTTTTCCAAAGCTGCAAGTCTAATGTGGTATTACCAACTACTTCGTTGCGAGAGTATCCTAGGAACTCAATCTGCCTCTGGTTGGCTTCTATGATTTTTCCGTCGGAAAGATTAGCAATGGCAATGGGATCGGGGCTAGTGCGAAAAATAGTAGCAAATTTTTCTTCAGATTCCTGTAGAGCCTTCTGAAGTTGCTCGGCAGTGCGATCGAAAGAGTTAGATAAGCGGGAAATTTCGGCGATCGCACTATCCTTACTCATGGAGGGTTCCCAACGTCGTTCAGCTAAAGCGATACTCTCTTGGCTGAGGCGTTTAATTGGATCGGCAATCATCCGTGAGGTTAGGGTTCCGGTTCCTATGGCAATCACCAGGGCGATCGCCGATAATTGTAAAGTGCGTTTCTGATTAGCATTAATTTTAGCCGCAAAATCGGATTCGGGAATCGAGACTACAATCAACCAATCCAGTCCATACTCATCTTGATAAGGAGTAATTTGCACAAACTCATTTTCACCATTAATTTTTAGAGCTAAGGTTTGAGCCTCCTGTATAGTATTCAATCTCCCCCAATGCTCTTGCAGTGCCAAAGCGATCGCCTGGGTATGTTCGTGATTACTTTCTGTTGCTTTTAACCGCCGGGGTTCCCCTTCTTCTGAGCGGATAAAAGGGCTTTCTAGAGCAGAAGTGGCTACCAACTCTCCAGAGCGTTCTAAAATCAAACTTTGACCCGATTCAGAGAAGTCTAATTCACTCAAAAATTTGCTGATTTCTAATAAACTTAGACCAGAGGCAAAGACCCCCTGAAATTCACCCTGTTGATCCTGAATAGGAGCGAGAGCAAACAATCCTAAAGTGGGTAGGACGCGATAGATAAAAATAGGTGACCAACTCTGCCCTTGAGCCTTTTGAGCATACCGATACCAATCTAAATCCTGATTATTGATTGGTAATTCATAAATCTTATTCCTTGGCTCACCGTTGCTATCCACAGCATAATATTCTCGTTTTCCCGGATTAGAAGGGTTGGTTTGCATCCAGGATAACATGCCTTTATATAAGGGTTCATCGGTTAAGGCTTTGGCTTGTTCAACCCACTCTTGAGAGTCTAGCCTTACATAACCAACTTGTTCGCCTTCAGCATTCACAAACCAAGTCGAACCTAAAGAAGGAGACAGGCGGATTTGTTGCCAAAAATAAGCTCGAAATGAGTCAAGATTATCTAAGTCAAAAAAATCTTGACTGAGAGCCTCTTTATTCACCTTCAGCGCTTGTTGAGGAGTAGCGATGTAATCTCCAATTTCTTGACTAATTTCTCTGGAGGTATTGGTTAGTAAACGATTGGCTAACTCATCGACAGACAACCGACCGGTTTGATAAGCAAAATATTGCAGCAGACTAAGCACCCCTACTAATTGCAGTAAGAAAGGGACAATTAAAACCACTTGTAGCGGGATTTTTTTAGATCCAATTTTTGGAATAGATTTCATGGTTTTTATGGTTTTTGCCTAGGACTCCTTGCGATCCACCGTGAAATTCCTAGATCCAGACTAACTATGTGAGGGGCAAGAATCACTTTTAAATAAATAAATGCTTTATTATTATAGCATAAAATATTGAGTTGTCAAAGCGAGAACGTTATCTATTTTCAAAAGTGCGATCGCTTCTCTCAGAATCATGGTAAAATAACTTCATAATCAGGAGCTTCGCTGAAATTTAAACCCTAGATGCCTTGAGTAACCCATCAAACCATCAAGAAAATCACCTCAGTTTGGCTCGCGCAAGTATTCGCCGATCGCTGGCTCAGTATAACCCCCTGCTGCGCCAAGACCCGGCCCTGGCCATTCAACCTGAACTAAAGATCCTCAAGGCGAACTTAGAAAAACTGGATCAAAATGTGATTCGCATTGCCGCCTTTGGGTTGGTGAGTCGGGGAAAATCTGCCGTTTTAAATGGATTAGTGGGTCAAAAAATTCTCCCGACTGGCCCCATTCATGGAGTTACCCAATGGCCGCGATCGGTGCGTTGGATACCCCAAGGACAAAGTAAGGTGCAAATCGAGTTAATCGATACCCCTGGACTCGATGAAATTGGCGGAGAAGTACGGGCAGATATGGCCAGAGCAGTAGCCCAAGAAGCGGATTTAATTCTGTTTGTCGTAGCGGGAGATATTACCCAGACCGAATATGACGCTTTACTATTTTTGGCTTATACCCATAAACCCTTAATTTTGGTGTTTAATAAGATCGATTTATATCCCGATCCGGACTTAGAAGCCATTAGTCGCAATCTGCAACAATTGGGACAACCGCAAGAGTTGACCGAATTACTGACGACTGAGGAAATGGTGCGAGTGGCGGCAGAACCCATGCCAAGACAAGTACGGGTAGAATTACCAGATGGGCAAGTGTGTTATGAATGGGAATATCCTGCGCCCCAAATTGAGGAATTACGGAAAAAAATTTTACAGGTGCTGAACCGAGAAGGGCGATCGCTCCTTGCTCTGAATGCCTTAGTGCAAAGCCAAGGGGCTGAAGCTCAAATTGCCCAAAAAACCCTCGATCTTCATCATCAACAGGCAGAAGCTCTCATTTGGCAGTATGCTCGCACCAAAGCCTTAGCCATTGCTCTCAATCCGATCGCCCTCTTAGACATACCAGGGGGGGCGATCGCCGATTTAGCCCTGATTCGTGCCCTCAGTCGCTTATATGGCTTACCCCTCACCGATCGCGAAGCGCAAAAACTCTGGAAAACCCTGCTTTTGAGTTCTGGAGGCTTAATTTTAGGAGAACTAGCAACCCTCCTCTTAGGAATGGGGAAAATGGCCGCCACTGTCATCGGAGCAACCGGAGAAATCGCCAGTTTAAGCGCTTGGATACCCGGAGCCATTTTGCAAGGGGCGATCGCCGGTTACGGAGCCTATCAAGTCGGACAAATCACCCGCATCTATCTACAACAAGGCTGCACCTGGGGTAACCTAGGGCCCAGTACCATCATCCACCAAATTTTACAACAACTCGACTCCCAAGCCATCCTCTACCGCCTTCGCCAGGAAATCGAGTCCTCATTAAACCAGTAATCAGTAACAAAAAAACTCAGGAAATCTCCGTCAGAGCCATCTGGCCGCGATAACCCGTAATTAACCGAGTCCCATCCTTAAGAATATGGATCTCCATTTGATCGCTGGCCCAACTAATCGCATTTTCAAACTCTGGATTAAGGATATGGACGCGCTGATTACTCGAAGAAACCGCAGAGGTAGGAGAATGAATCGCCAAAGATTCAACATAGGGGCCATCAATCAAAATATCCAGCTCATCGAGTAACTCTTGTGCCCCTTCCGGCGCACCTTTCGCCCTTAACTGTTCAATAGTAAAACCCGTAAACGACATCACATTCAATCCCTTAGCCTTAAGCTGACGAGCCAAATTCGCCAACCCTGGAGCCTGCCAAAACGGTTCTCCTCCCGAAAAAGTGACCCCTTGATTGTGGGGATTACTGGCAATTTTTTCAGCTAGAGTATCAATTGAAATCAGTTGATTAATCTCAAATGACCAAGAAGCAGGATTAAAACAACCCGAACAAGCGCGGGTGCAGCCTTGAACCCAAACCACAGCGCGACATCCTGGGCCGTTAACTTCCGACTCGTCTACATACCCCATAATATTGAGATGGTTGGGGGGAATGGGTGGGGATTTGGGGGAATTCATGATGGTTAGAGAGATAAAAGTTGGTTCCTATTCTAGACGCAAGACACCTATATGGTTATAAAGTCAATGTAAAGTTTTACGACTCCTGCTCCTCCCCTATAACGCTTCTAAATCTTCAAGTAAACCTTGCTGTGCTTCCCCTTCCAGGGCAAAGTTTTGGCTCAGTAATTCCAGAATATGGGCTTCTTCTGGGGTAACAATGCCATCGAGTTCTGCCATTTTTTGACATTGCATCATCAAGGGGAGAGCAAAATCTGGGTTAATTTGGGGAATTAATTCTTCTAGAGGAGTGGGATTATGAATATTTTGACTAATCGCTTCTAAGGAGGCTGGAGAAAAATTCATCGGTTCTAATTCTGGAAGTAAATCTTCCCAGGTTTTATCGGGATTGCCCGCTAAAATCATATGGACTAAAATCCGATCCATAATCGTTTCTTGGGTGATGGCAGCTTCGAGATAGTGCTGGCTTTCTTCTTGTAGAGTTTCTAAGGTAGCTTCCATGACTATTGGGCTGCATTTAGCCTCGTAAAACCGACAAGCGGCATAGCCTAAAGCATAGAGTAGGGCGGCGTTGGCACTGGCGCTAATGGCTGCACCGGCTATGGAAGTTACTTTTAAGAATTCTAATCCGGCTTGTACAGCTTTTCCGCCACCAAAAGCTAATCCAAATACGGCTAAAACTTCTCCTTTGCGGGCTGGATCTTCGGTGTCAAAACCGTAAGCATAGGCAATTTGATAAACCATTTCGGCTTGTAAGGCAGTGGTGGCGGCTAAGTCTACAGCCAGCATGAGGATGGATGCACCGGGTAGACTGGTGACGATTTCAGTTGCTCCGACTAAGAGCGCTTTTTGCACCATGACGCGATGACTAATTTGATCGGGGGATTCTTGGGGAAATCGGGACTGAAGTTGCAGAATGGATTCTTTGGCTTGAACGACATCGACTTGATCGACAATTTTGAAAATCCAGTCGCCTTTTAGAAATTGGGTGAAGGGTTGCATCAAGGGATTTTCATGGGCAATTTTGAGGATGTCATTGATGCGATCTGGGGTTTGAAAGACCATGTTACCAAGATTACTAGCCATGTCTAGGGTGGTTTTGGCGATCGCCTCTCCCGTTTCCCCAGCCGCATAACTGACACTATTGCCAGTTGCCATGGCTGCTTTACCCACTTCTCCCGTGGCTTGGATGAGAACACTGCTGGCACTTTCGGCAGCTTTACCCACTGCTTGAATCATGGTATCGCCCGCATTTCCGGCTAGGATAGCAAGGGTTTGGGTGGCTTTTCCCATGGTTCCGGTTGCACTTTCGGCAGCACCTCCCACTGCTTCAATCATGGTATCGCCCGCATTTCCGGCTAGGATAGCAAGGGTTTGGGTGGCTTTTCCCATGGTTCCGGTTGCACTTTCGGCAGCTTTACCCACTCCTTCAATCATGGTATCGCCCGCATTTCCGGCTAGGATAGCAACGGTTTGGGTGGCTTTCCCCATGGCTTCCGTTGCACCTGTGGCAGCATCGGCGACTTTTCCAAAGAAGGAACCCCAACCGGATTTTTTCTGCGGTTTAGGAATGGGTGCGATCACCGTTTCTGGTGCAGGAATAATGGTAGTTTCCGCGATAAGCTGAATCGTTTGCTCCCAGACTGGCATCGCTTCCCCCGTTTTTTTACCCACTACGGTGACGGTTTGAATTGAGCTAACCCCCAGTTGCCGAAAAAACTTCTCTAAAATCTCTACTAACTTAGCTTGTGGCGGCCCATTTAAGGATTCTACACTTACCCATAATCCTTGAGTTTCAGCCATCACCAGCGCTGTGAAGCCTTTGGGATTGAGGTTGCGGTTAAGGATTTCGGCGATCGCCCCTACTTTCCCTTCTTTCGCACTCTTTAGAGTCTCCGTTTCTTGCTCTGTGGGCAACTTTAGCACCTCTTGCCATTCCGGAAGATCTTCCTCTACGTCCTTTCCGTAGACCTTAATTTGGCTGATAGAGGCGATCGCCAGTTTTTTGAAGAAATTTGTCAAAACCTTCACAAACACTGCTTTAGACGGCACTGGAGCGCCTTCTAGCACTAAATTTAATGTCTCCCCCTTGCAGGTGACCTTGGTATTAATGCCTTTCGGTTGCAATTGCCGATTGAGGATTAAGGCGATCGCATCCGGGTTACCTTGTTTCGCCAATTCAAGCACACTGGTTTGTACAGAGCTAGTCATAGGGGTCTCCGCTTCAAATCGAACGTAGAGTTTGATCGATTCATCTAGATGATTGTCTAAAAATTATACCCCATTTCTACGCCCTGACCCAGTTATGATAAAATTCTCTTAGCCACGAGGTTTGGTAGGGTGCGTTAGCGACAGCGCAGGGCACCGACGGCATTTTTCTTCAAATTAATCACCATTGCTCGCGGGGGTGGGGCGGGTTTCTGCTTCGCGGGCATGAATACAATATTGATGGTGGATTTTTGTATATATGTTGTTATAGTTTATGAAATGGAATGTTATATTCGATCCCGATTTTAAGCTCTGGTTTTATCAACAGGAGCAAGAACTGCAAGATGAAGTCTTTTCAGTTTTAACTGTGTTGATGGAATTTGGCCCATCTTTGGGGAGACCAAGAGTTGATACTCTTGAAGGCTCTTCAATTAAGAATCTGAAAGAGCTTCGCATTCAATATAAAGGAGACCCTTGGCGGATTTTATTTGCGTTCGACCCAGAACGACAAGCTATTTTACTCGTCGGTGGCAACAAAACGGGTAACAAGCGATGGTACAAGGAAAATATTGCCATAGCAGAACGACGTTATGAAAACTATCTTGAACAACTGAAGGAAGAAGAACCATGAAAGACTATACAACATTATCGTTAGAGTTAGCCAAACTTTCTCCAGAACGACAGGAACGGATTAAAGCTAGAGCAGATAAAATTTATCTTGAAGAATTGACTTTCAAGTATCTGCAAGAGAAGTTAGGATTGTCGGCAGACGAGTTGGAGCAATATTTTACTGCATCGAATCTCGGAAAAGCAAAACCGGAAAGTCGAGAAGGTCTGGATTTAAATACACTTCAGAAAGTGGTCAGTGCATTAGGAGGAACACTGGAAATTACGATAAACATTCCCCAGAAAGAGCCTCTTGTTGCGATCGGTGAATAATATCCCACTATGACCCAATTATGATAAAATTTTCCTAGTCAATATCAAAGTATGAATACTTCGATCATTGAAACTGATATTCGTGTCCATCAGGTTCTCATTCATGATGATTCCTTTAGTGTGGAATTGATGGATGGAAGAACAATTACGGTTCCCTTAGCTTGGTTTCCTCGTCTTTTAAGCGCCACTTCTGAGCAGTTACAAAACTGGGAAATTTGTGGCGGTGGGTATGGAATTCACTGGGAAGATATCGATGAAGATATCAGTACCGAAGGATTGTTACGCGGTGCTGCTGCTCCTCGTCGTATTTTAGATCGTGGCTAATTTGGATAACAGGAACAACGGGGGTAGTAGCGCTCAAGAACCAGAGGAAGTTTATCGGTTGTGAACTGGTTAAGCAATATCAAGAAATGGCACAAAAGAGGCTCGATGAACTGGTGGTTCAACCGAGTCTCTTTGAATCATGAATGATATACTGATAGTATGTCATTGCGACCTCCGGGAAGCAATCGCTGAGATTTGGAGACAGCACAGATTGCTTCACTCCACTGCGTTCCGTTCGCAATGACAGACTATAACTAATCTACCGTACTTGATATTATGCTACATCTGTTCTCCCCACTCCCCCATTCCCCCATTCCCCCATTCCCCCATCCCCCCATTCCCCCACTCCCCTACAATAGAAAAGTAACCCTTTCCCTAAACCTATGGCCAGAGACTTACGCGGATTTATCAACCTCCTCGAACAACGGGGACAACTGCGACGAATCAAAGTATCCGTCGATCCCGATTTAGAAATTGCCGAAATTTCCAACCGAATGCTACAAGCAGGAGGCCCTGGGTTACTGTTTGAAAATGTCAAAGGATCGCCCTTTCCCATTGCCATTAATTTAATGGGAACCGTGGAGCGCATCTGTTGGGCGATGAATATGGAAAATCCCTTAGAATTAGAAGCTCTAGGGAAAAAATTGGGAATGCTGCAACAACCCAAACCACCAAAAAAGATTTCCCAAGCCATTGATTTTGGTAAAGTTTTATTTGATGTGGTCAAAGCTAAACCGGGGCGCGATTTTTTCCCCAGTTGTCAACAGGTAGTCATTCCAGAAGAAGACTTAGATTTAAATACCTTGCCCCTGATTCGTCCCTATCCGGGAGATGCCGGAAAAATTATCACTTTAGGATTAGTGATTACCAAGGATTGTGAAACGGGAATTCCGAATGTAGGAGTCTATCGCTTACAACTGCAATCAGCAAAAACCATGACCGTGCATTGGTTATCCGTGCGGGGAGGAGCGCGTCATCTGCGAAAAGCGGCTGAACAGGGGAAAAAGCTGGAAGTGGCGATCGCCCTCGGTGTTGACCCCCTCATCATCATGGCGGCTGCTACCCCCATTCCCGTAGACCTCTCCGAATGGTTATTTGCCGGACTCTACGGAGGTTCTGGAGTCGCCCTCGCTAAATGTAAAACCGTAGACCTCGAAGTTCCCGCAGACTCTGAATTTGTCCTTGAAGGAACCATTACCCCCAGTGAAGTCCTCCCCGATGGCCCCTTTGGCGACCATATGGGCTATTACGGCGGCGTGGAAGACTCGCCCCTGATCCGCTTCCAATGCATGACCCATCGAAAAAATCCAGTATATTTAACCACATTTAGCGGTCGTCCCCCCAAGGAAGAAGCAATGATGGCAATTGCCCTCAACCGCATTTACACCCCTATTTTGCGCCAACAAGTCTCAGAAATCGTCGATTTCTTCCTCCCTATGGAAGCTTTAAGTTACAAAGCTGCCATTATTTCCATCGATAAAGCCTATCCCGGCCAAGCCAAACGCGCAGCCCTAGCTTTTTGGAGCGCCCTACCCCAATTTACCTACACCAAATTCGTCATTGTTGTCGATAAAAACATTAATATTCGCGATCCTCGGCAAGTGGTTTGGGCAATTTCCTCCAAAGTAGATCCCTCGCGAGATGTATTTATTCTTCCCGAAACCCCCTTTGATACCCTCGATTTTGCCAGCGAAAAAATCGGTTTAGGGGGCAGAATGGGCATTGATGCCACCACAAAAATATACCCTGAAACCACCCATGAATGGGGTGCAGTCCTGGAATCCGATCCACAGGTAGCCGCTAAAGTAGACCAGCGTTGGCAAGAATATGGATTAGGTAATTTGACTCTTGGAGAAGTTGACCCCAATGTGTTTGGTTACGAAATGTAATGAAAGCTTAATATTGTTTTAATAATTAACTCAATACAAGGGTCACTGATGGACAAAACTCTAGGGGTATGGTGGGGGTTTCAAACAACATCATGTAACTTGCCCCTACAATGATCCTGACAAATCAGAATTTGTCGTATAAACTATCCCTACAGCCTTAAAGTCTTCGATCAGTTAAAGACTCAAGGAGAAGGAGATCGTAATCATGTCCAAGCCCAAGCGCCGCCTACGACAGCTAGTCCTAGCTGCTATGGTTTGCACCCTTGCCAGTTGGGGGGATGTTGCCCCCCTCTATCTGCGCTCTGCCGCAGTTGCCCAAGAAGAAGCTACTGAAGAAGCCCCTGAAGAAGCTACTGCTCCTGCACCAGTAACGACTGCCTCTGCAACAGAAGCTAAAACGACTCAAGATCCAGCCATTCCCGTTGATGAACTCAAACTTATGGTTAAACCTCTGACTCTAGCTGAGTTAGAAGTAGAAGCCCAAGGTTGGTTACTTTTACTGCAAAACAAAGTGCGGGAAATCTCCAATCAAGAAATTGCCATTAAGCGTAAAAACCTCAAGATCGAGGAGAGTCAAGAAGCCGTTAAAAAACTGGAGGAAGCCCAAACAACCCTAGAGGAAGCCAAAGAAGCAGAAATCACCGAAGGGGCTGGCAGCACCGCCGTAGTTGAAAAAACGGAAGAGGCTGAGGAAGCTCTTAAAAAAGCTCAAGAGTCTGTACAGACAGCCGTAGAAGCAGAGAAGAAAATTGAAGAGGATGCAGAAATCAAAGCAACGGTTGACTCTGCCTTGGAGGGAGATCCTGAGAAGACGGATGAAGAACCCGATCCTCTCTTAGAAAATAACCTTGATGCTGAGGATGCAGAAGCCGCAAAAGCACAGGTGGAAGAAGCTGCTTCTTTACTCGAAGAGGAAGTAACCGGTGAACCTCAACCCGATGGTGATGGTGAGACTCAAGAGGGCGAAGCTCAAGAGGGTGAGGTTATTGATGAGGCTACTGGCGCTCCCATAGAAGAAGGGGAAACGACAGAGGGAGCTACCCCAACACCTGCTACTACACCTGCTACTGATGGTATTGCCGCAAAAGACGAGAAAATCGAAAAACTCGATCAGGTAGGCACTCAACTAGAAGAGGCAGCAGAAGCAGAAGCGGATGTGAAGCAAGAGTTGGTGGTTACCGTCACTGAACTGCAAAATGAGCAAACGGCTATAGCTGACCGCTTGAAGGTGATTTTAGATGCCATTGACCAGCGAGGGGGAGATACGGCTTCCTATCGTCAGTATATCGATGCAGTTAGTGCTATCGAAGTTGATGTTCAAGATACCCAAGGGTTAATGGTTCGGCTCCTAGCTTGGGCGCGTTCGGAAGAAGGCGGTTTACGCTGGGCAAAAAATATAGGAATCTTTGTGGGTATTGTTTCTACTTCTTGGGTGATTGCTTGGTTTGGTGGAAATGCCTTAGAGTCCTTTTTCCTAAGAACTTCATTTGCCTCTGAGTTAATGGAGGGCTTTATCGTCAAGACCTTCCGCCGAGGAACTGTAGTGGTGGGAGTTCTGATCGGATTAACTGCCCTAGGAGTAAGCCTTGGGCCCCTTCTAGCTCTAGTTGGGGGGGCAAGTTTTATCCTTGCCTTCGCGCTGCAAAGTAACCTGGGTAATTTAGCCAGTGGCTTGATGCTGATGTTCTATAAACCTTTTGATCTGGGCGATGAAGTGCTAATTGGTGGTACGATGCTGGTCGTTGATTCAATTACTCTGGCCAACTGTACGTTTAAGAACTGGAATGGTGAGATGGTAATCATCCCCAATAACACCGTTTGGAATGGCAACATTCATAATATGACCCATAGCACGATCCGGAAGATTAAACATGATATTCGGTTAAATGTGAATGAGGATCTGCGTCGGGTGAAAGACATTTTGGTTGAAGTTATGAAGTCTCATCCTAAAGTCTTACAAGATCAGTATATTGGCACTTTTATCTATTGGTATCAAGAGGATCATATTCCCATTAGTGCTATGTGTTCCACAAACAAGGAAGATTACTGGACGGTTTGGGAAGAGACCTTAATCATGATTCAGGAACGGCTGAAGAAAGAAGGGATTAATGTGGGGATTCCCACTGCGGTGGAAATTGACTATGAGTTTTACCAGAATGGTGTTGATAAAATGACCTCATCTCTGGGTGAATCTAAGATGCCTTCCTCTCTTCCTGGTTCGACACCAAGTTTTGCTCAAAATAGCTAAGGCTTGATGAGGTATAGTGAATTTGATTAACAGTAGGGGCGAAAAATTTTTCGCCCCTACAACCATTTCTCATTGTTATTTGAAATGACTATAGTAGTAGGGTGGGCAAGACCCACCCTACGGTGTTTAGTTGGCTTTTAAGATATTAGGTTTCCAAAATCCCCACACAAACGTGAGTAAAATTAGGGCAATCATCAGCCATTCTGGGGGTACGAGATCGGGACTGATGACTTTCGCCAGCAGTCTCAACCCTACAAAGGCGACGGTGATATAGCCCGCATCTTCGAGGTTTTCAAACTCATCTAACCAACGGATAAATAAGCCCGCGAGAAAGCGTAGGGCAACAATTCCTAGAATTCCTCCCATTAAGACTAACCAGATTTCGTCGGCAATGGCGATCGCCGTGGTCACACTATCTAAAGAAAAAGCCAGATCGGTTACCGCAATCATCGGTATAGCGTGCCACAGGGACTTGAATTTGGGCCCATGGTGGTGATGGTTGGTTTCGTCTTCATCTGAGGTAAAATATTTAAAGACTAACCAGAGCAGATAGACTGCTCCTAAAAATTCAAATTGCCAGAAGCGAATCACCCAAGTGGCTGTTAAAATGAGAGCAACCCGCAAAATAAATGCAGCAGCCAAGCCAAAATTGAGGGCTTGTTGTTGGTCTTTCTCGCTCTCTAATCCCTTAGAAATTGAAGCTAAAGCAACAGCATTATCGGCGGAAAGCACAGCTTCTAGGGAGACTAAAATGAGAATCAGAAACAGGGTATTCAACCCAAAGTGTTGAGAAAAATCTAAAATTACGTCTAGCATTAATGGAGTCTGTTGTCTTGAATTGAATGACCAATAAAAACCTATTTCAGGGAAAGGGAGGTTAGACTGAAATCAGGGCCAAAAAAATCCCCACTGATGCGCTCATCTTATTCTTAAGAACTCAAGAGAAGGGATGATGGGAAAAAGATTTTTTCCCTATTCCAATTATACTAGAAATTCATCAATTTTGCACAGAATCGATTACCTATGCTTGAAAGAATGTCATCGTTATCTCTATTGACTCAGTTTCGGGCAGCCTATCCTACGGCAAGCCTGATTTCGGAGCTGCTACATATTGATGAGAACCAATATATTGTTCGAGTCCAGATCCAAAGTGGTAGCCTGATCCTGGCTACGGCTTTATCGGGCGATCGCCACTTAGAAACCGCAGAAGATCGAGCCAGAGAGAGGGCGATCGCCCTGTTACAACTCCCTTCTCCCCAACCGAGTCCTGCACCTGTGTCTGTGCAACCTACCCCAGTTGAACCCACTCCTGTACAACCGACTCCACCTCCTGAACCGAGTCCCCCCAAACCTGCACCTCCAAAACCTCAAGCCAAAGCGCCCAAACTGCCAGAACCCGAACCCGAAACTTGGTCATCTCTCCCCCCCCTAGAAGACGATCCAGAAGATTATACCAATCGACTTCTACCCCCTCTACCGGAACCGGAACCCGAACCCGAACCCTTACTCAAACCAGAAGAAGAATTTGACTTTTCTGATGTTAGTGTCAAAATCGGTATGGAACTCGGTCGCATTGGATGGAACAGTAAACGGGAAATCGACTACCTCAAACGCATGTATGGCAAAAACAAACGCATGGTTTTGGGTGACGAGGAAATGAAAGAGTTTCTAGAGTATCTGCAAGCCTATGCCCAAACTGATGTGGAACTCGAAAGGGTGGGCTGGACTTCTGAGCAGGGGAAAGACTATCTGAAAAGCCAATATCCAGATAGTCAAGGTTCGCGCCTGATGCTGACTTGTAGTCAAATCAAAGAATTTCTCCAGCATCTGCAACAAACGGCTCCCTCTACCTCCCCTGGGGAAGAGTTTTTTTAGAGATGGAGAGGATGGGGAGATTGTCTATTCCCCATTCCCTAGTCCCTAATGAACGACGCTCATGGGTTGACTGGCAGAGGGACGGCGATCAATCACTTGATCGATTAACCCATATTCCCTGGCCTCATTAGCAGACATAAAGAAATCCCGTTCCGTATCTTCCTGAATGCGCTCTAAAGGTTGGCCGGTATGACTGGCTAATAGCTCATTCAACCTTTGCTTATGATAGAGAATTTCCTTGGCTTGGATTTCAATATCCGTAGCTTGGCCTTGCGCTCCTCCGAGGGGTTGGTGAATCATAATCCGAGAATGGGGTAAGCTCATGCGCTTACCTTTCATCCCTGCACTGAGCAGGAAAGCACCCATACTAGCAGCCAATCCTACACAAATTGTAGATACATCGGGACGGATCTGATTCATGGTGTCAAAGATCCCCATACCCGCCGTGACCGATCCTCCCGGTGAGTTAATGTAGAGATAGATATCTTTCTCTGGATCTTCAGCATCTAAAAATAGGAGTTGGGCTACGATTAAGTTAGCCACATCTGCATCGATCGCCTGTCCAAGAAATACTATTCTTTCCCGTAACAGTCGAGAATAGATATCAAAGGCCCGTTCACCACGTCCAGATTGTTCAATGACGGTTGGAATCATCGTGTTCTACCACCTTTTCGTAAAGTTTTATTAATTCTTACACTTTTCTGCAAACAATGACAGTGGTTAAGATCACACCTTATGGAGATGGGAAGATGGGGGGATCTCCGATTACCAGTTACCGATTAACCAATAATCACTGAGTTAAAATAAACGAGTGAGATCGCCCTCAGAGATTAGAGAAAACCACTATGGCCGTATTTTTAACTCGCCTGTCTTCAGGTTCCACCCTCCTATTCCTGAGTCTGTTTTGGACGCTCAAAGGATCGGCCCAGCCTGCCCCAATTATAGCGGCTCCAGATGGGACTCGAACCCAAGTGCAGGCGATCGGCAATCAATACCAAATTACCGGAGGTCAGGTCTCTTCAGACGGGGCTAACCTCTTTCACAGCTTTAGCCAATTTGGACTCTCTGCGGGTCAAATTGCTAACTTCTTAGCCAACCCGAACCTACAAAATATCCTCGGTCGCATTAATGGCGGCGATCCGTCTATTATCAACGGATTGCTACAAGTCACTGGGGGAAATCCGAATCTCTATCTGGTTAATCCCGCCGGTATTGTCTTTGGCCCCAATGCCAGCCTCAATGTTCCAGCAGCATTCAACGCCAGCACTGCTACAGCTATTGGCTTTGAGGGACTCAACGGCAGCACAAACTGGTTTCAAGTTTTTGGGTCGAATGACTATAACAGCTTGGTGGGGACACCCATGACGTTTGATTTCCAGATGAGCTATCCCGGTGTAATCGTGAACTTGGGACACTTAGAAGTAACCCCTGGTCAGAGCTTAACCCTAATGGGGGGACAGGTCATCAATACGGGTACTCTGGCTGCTCCGGGAGGAAATCTTACGGTTACTGCTATTCCGGGAGCGCAACGGGTGAGAATTTCCCAACCGGGTCATCTGTTGAGTTTAGATTTACCCTTGAATGCTGATTCTGAGCAACCTATTGCGCCTAATTTAGCCACGTTACTCTCTCATTCTGGTATCGATCATGCGTCCCAATTGTATGTTAATGAGCAAGGACAGGTGGTTTTAACGGGTTCAGGAATGATTGTACCCGAAACGGCGGGAGTGGCGATCGCCTCCGGAAGCCTCGATGTTTCTACCCCTAACCCCAACAGCACCCCCAGCACCCTCAACATTTTTGGTCAACAAGTGGGTCTAATCAACGCTCATCTGAATGCATCGAGTCCCTCTCAAGGGGGAAACATCCGCATCGGGGGAGATTTCCAAGGACAAGGAGAGCAACCCAACGCCACCCATACCCTGATTGATAGTCAAACCCTAATTCAAGCGAACAGCACCCACCAGGGAGACGGCGGCCAAATCATCATTTGGTCAGATGAAACCACCCAATTTTACGGCACAGTGGAAGCTACTGGAGGGCCGATTTGGGGAAATGGCGGATTGGTAGAAATTTCTAGTCAAGAAACTTTGGTATTTCAAGGCAAAGTGGATTTAAGCGCTGTGGATGGAGAGGCAGGAACGCTCCTACTTGACCCCAAAAATATTACCATTTCTAACGATCCTTCCCAACCGAATAGTATTGAAAATGAATTACCGGTTATTGCTTTTGATTTACTCCCTAATGAAGACCTTACGATCGATGCAAAAGTTTTAGAAGAACAACAAGGAAAGATCGAACTGCAAGCGACCAATAATATCACGATTGCTAGTGGTGTTTCTCTTGATTTTGTCCCAGGAGAATCGATTACATTTACGGCGGATGCGGATACAGATAATGAAGGTTCTTTTATCATGGATTCCTCTGCCACAATTACGGCTCCCGGTCGAGAGATTAATATTTCTGGAGCCAGCCTTAGTCTGGGTGATTTGGATACTAGCGATAATCAACAGGGGGGAAATCTTTCCCTCATAGCCTCTGCGGGAAATATTACGACAGGAGATTTAGATACTTCTTCCAATCGACAAGCGGGAAATGTTTACCTGGCTGCTTCTGGGGGAAGTATTACAACCGGAAATTTGAATACATCCACCCGAACGGGTGATGCCGGTGCAATTGAATTGACTACAAATCGAGGGAATATAACTACAGGTGAACTCAATACAAGTGCTAGTTTAGGAGGAGGAAATGGAGGCGATATTCAGCTCACGATTAAAGAAAGTGGCAATATTACAACGGGTGGACTGACTCTTTCGAGTACGGAAAATGGGACATCAGGAAATATTAGTTTTCAAACCCAGCAAGGCAATATTACTACCCAAGAAATTGATTCAAGCACCAAAAATGGTGAGGCGGGTGATATTACGCTGAGAATTATATCGGGAAATGGGGCGATCGCCCATGGAACCTTAGATGCTAGTGCCAACAATGGTACACCTGGTACAATTACTCTCGATCCCAATCCTAACCCCAACCCTACACCAACCCCAACGCCTATACCCATACCAACTCCCACTCCTAGCCCTACTCCTACGCCAACACCTGCACCGATTCCCAATCCTAATCCCATACCTGCACCGATTCCCAATCCTAATCCCATACCTGCACCGACTCCCAGCGAGACTCCTGTACCCACTCCCAGCGAAGCTCCTACGCCAACTCCCAGCGAAGCTCCTACGCCAACTCCCAGCGAAGCTCCTACGCCAACTCCCAGCGAGACTCCTGTACCCACTCCCAGCGAGACTCCTACGCCAACGCCTACATCTAAACCCGTAAGCAATGGTAATAGTTTGTCTGAGCCGGAGATGGAATCAATTACTAATAATCTATCCCCAAAATTAGAAGCGCCTAACCCATTTAATCCTTTAAATCCTAATGCTTCAGAACCAATAGAATCAGAAAATACCAATCAAAGTCTCTTAGAAGATTCCCAAGCAGAAATAGGTTCATTTCTGAATCTGGATGCTAATCCTACTCGACTCAATACGGACGCATCTAATTCGAGTATCTCTTCAGTAGAAATTCTATCTGTAGATGTTGAAAATTCGATTGGTGGCGATTTAAGTAGGACTATTTCCTATGTGAGTCCAGAGAGAGAAACAGATGACCCAAAAGAAGAAAGTCCTGTGATTAATTTGGGGAATTTAATGTCTTCAGCAGACTTTAATCTTTTGATTCAAGAACGAGAACAACAGTTAAGTTATGAGTATGCTGATTACTTAGATTTAGATTTTCAGGGAAGTCATGCTCATGCTCTCCGGGAGAGTCAAGAAATATTAGAGCGTATGCAAGAGGAGACAGGAGTCAGAACAGCTATTATTTATGTGGGATTTTATGCGCCGGATGTGATTAATGCTCAGAACAAAGCAGAGATAACCGAGAAAAGCAATCCAGAAGGGCGATATCTAGAATTGATGATGGTGACTTCTGAAGGTAAACCCTTTCGCAAAATTCTGCCGGGTATCAGTGATGAAGAAGTGCTAGAAAAGGTGAGGGAGTTCACCTTAGAAATTACTAATCCCCGCAGACGATATAGCACCAGTTATTTAAGTTCATCTCAGCAACTGTATGATTGGATCATTCGACCCCTTGAAGGGGAATTAAAAGCGAAACAGATCGAGAATATAGGGTTTGTCTTAACGGCAGGGTTGCGATCGCTCCCTGTGGCGGCTCTCCATGACGGCAATCAGTTCTTAATCGAACATTATAGTATTGGCATAATGCCTAGTCTGAGCTTGACAAATACGGATATATCTAAACTTCAGGGAACTCCAGTATTAGCCATGGGTGCATCAGAATTTACTGAGCTTTCACCCTTGCCTGCTGTACCGATAGAAATTAATACCATTGTCGAGACTTGGACAGGGGATGAATTCCTCAATCAAGGATTCACCCTCAATAATTTGATCGGCAGTCGCCAGCAACAAAGCTATGGCATTATTCACTTAGCAACCCATGGTGAATTTCGCCCAGGAAGTCCAGAAAATTCTTATATCCAATTGTGGGATAGTCAACTTAAACTCAATCAGCTTGAGCAACTGAACTTGAAAAATCCCTTGGTGGAATTGTTAGTCTTAAGTGCTTGTCGCACAGCTCTAGGAAATCCCGATGCCGAATTAGGATTTACAGGATTAGCGGTTAAAGCGGGGGTGAAAACAGCTTTGGGCAGTTTATGGTATGTCAGTGATGAGGGAACTTTGGGATTAATGAGTGAATTTTATGCCCGCCTGAAACACTCAGCAATTAAGGCGCAAGCCTTGCAACAAAGTCAGCAGGAGATGATTCAAGGATTGGTGAAGATAAAAGAGGGACAGTTGATTATCCCAAGCTTGGAGGAGCCGATCGCCTTACCAGAGAGTCTCCAGCATCTAGATGATGAAGTGCTAAGTCATCCTTATTTTTGGTCTGGGTTTACCTTAGTCGGTTCCCCTTGGTAATCTCAATTAATAATTAATAATTGGCAATTAAATCGATCGAAAACTGACGTTAAACTAGATCGAGAGCAAGCTGGAAGGGAAAGCAAAATGACCTATATGTGTGATTTGGGTGCAGGACATCGCATCTATTTGGATAATCAAGGGATGCAAACTGTAGTAACGGCGATCGCCAGTAGTGCAGGACAACAACAGCAGTCGAGTAATAGTTGGGAAACGGGCAGTTGGAGCAGTGCGCCAGAAGTGTTTGCCACCGGGGGGGGTGTGGTGATTAAGATTAAAACCTCTGGGGGCGATCGCCTCCTTCAAGTGCAAGGAATGCAAATGGGTATGCTGGGTTCTGGTGCGACTCCTTCCCAGCAACAGGCGATCGCCTTGCAAACCGTTGAATCTATGCCCAATACTCCCCAACCGATGAAACCCATGGAGCCGATGAAACCCATGGAACCCCTGAAAATGGGCAATATGGAAATGAGTTTCTCCCCCATGCAAATGAAAATGGGCAATATGGAAATGCAGATCGGATCGGCGGCTTCTGAGTCCTCCTCTTCTTCCTCGACGACTCCTGAACGGCGCTTTTGTAGTCAATGTGGTGCAACCATAAAGCCAGAGGATCGGTTTTGCTCCAGTTGTGGCAATCGTTTGGTATAGGGAGATTTGCCTTTTGCCTTTTGCCTATTCCCTATTAGCCAAATTATTAATTATTAATTAAGTGTTAATTGGTATAGTGGGTTTTGTGATCCCCAATTCTGTAAACAAAATCCGTGAAAGCAATTACACTCCTTGGTTCCACCGGTTCGATTGGTACTCAAACCCTTGATATTGTTTCTGAACATCCCGATCGATTTCGGATTGTCGGGTTGGCGGCTGGTAATAATGTAACCCTACTAGCCCAACAGATCGAGCAATTTCGCCCAGAAATTGTGGCGATTTGCAATCCAGATAAGTTACTAGAATTAAAGGCGGCGATCGCCTCCATCGATCCCCAACCCATTATCGTCGCCGGAGAAACTGGGGTAGTTGAAGTTGCCAGTTATGGTGATGCAGAAAGTGTGGTCACCGGAATTGTTGGCTGTGCGGGACTTTTGCCCACCCTAGCCGCCATTAAAGCTGGTAAAGATATTGCCCTAGCCAACAAAGAAACCCTGATCGCCGGTGGCCCAGTGGTATTACCCTTAGTCGAAAAATATGGTGTAAAATTATTACCCGCAGATTCAGAACATTCCGCAATTTTTCAATGTTTGCAAGGTGTTCCTGAAGGAGGCTTGCGTAAGATTATTTTAACGGCATCTGGGGGAGCCTTCCGGGATTGGCCTGTAGAAAAATTAGCCCAAGCCAAGGTCAATGATGCCCTGAAACATCCCAATTGGTCGATGGGACGCAAAATTACCATTGACTCGGCCACCTTGATGAATAAGGGTTTAGAAGTAATTGAAGCCCATTTTTTGTTTGGTATGGATTACGACAATATCGAGATTGTTATTCATCCCCAAAGTATCATTCACTCCTTAATTGAGGTTCAAGATACCTCAGTTTTAGCCCAATTGGGATGGCCGGATATGCGCTTACCTCTGCTCTACGCCCTCTCTTGGCCAGAACGAATTTATACCGAATGGGAACGACTCGATTTAGTCAAAGCAGGCAGTTTAACCTTTAAACATCCGGATCATGACAAGTACCCTTGTATGCAATTAGCGTATGCTGCCGGTAGAGCTGGGGGGTCAATGCCTGCGGTATTAAATGCAGCCAATGAGCAAGCGGTGGCTTTATTTTTAGACGAGAAAATCGGCTTTTTAGAGATTCCCAAGGTGATTGAACAAGTGTGCGATCGCCACCAGAATACCTCTCATCCTTCCCTAGAAGATATCCTAGAGGCTGACCAATGGGCGAGAACCATGGTTTTAGAAGTCGCTGATGGAGTCAAAACTAACTCTTTAGTGACGCACTAAAACACTCTTGATGGGGAGATCCTAAAGATCTACAATTACCCATGAGATCAAGTCCGGTTAATGGGGAAAGAGAAGCGGGCAAAAAGATGCCCGCACTCCTGGAATCCCTTGATATTACTGGAGTGGGAGCATCTCGCTCCCTAGATTTTTAATTAAGGTGTTTCCGCTTCGCGGACATGAATCACTGGACTTGATATTACCTATAACTTGAGGAGTTTCCTTTCTATGAAAATGAGCAGTTGGTCGAGCATCTGGAAAAAAGGTCAAGAATTAGGAATTCTCCCCAGTATAACGGCGGGAATTTTAAGTATATCAACTGCGATTTTTACGGCACTTCCCAGTTATAGCGCGGAACAAATTGTGTTGAGTTATGGCCCCTTAGAATGGTATGTATCCGTTGGCGATCTAGAAGCCTTTACCCAAAAGAGAAGAGTAAGCAGCCAACTCGATTTTTATCTTAAATTTCTGACCCCAGAGGGACAGGAAAATTTTCGGCAAGTGCTGACTTCTCCCTTAGAAACACAGGCTGCTTTAGAAGAGGGATTACCGGGAGGGGTAAAAGTGGGGCCAGTGGCCATTTCTAAGTTTTTCTCTTCGCCTATGGGTCGGGGAATGATTACAGATTTAGGCAAAATCATACAAACGGATTCCCGATTTAATGGCGGTTCCTCTATCCTTTCAGCCTTGGTTATATCATCAGCCGATCCAGAAGGGATGACGTTGTTAAATTTCTTGAAAAAGTTTCCAACTCGTCAATTGCGAGTCAATGCTAATGAAATTTTTTCCCTAAGAAATTCCCTAGAGCATTTAATCAAAATGACAGATGCAGTTGCGGCAGAAATTGGACGTAAAGCCGATGCAGAAATCAAGAGTGAAGCTGATATTGATTATGAACAACTGCCGGATATTCGGGAACCGGGAGAGAGGGGGTTTACCACAAAGCAAATCGAATTAGTCGATCAAAAGCGCGATCGCCGTTTTTATGTGAATCTGTATATTCCCGAACAGCGCAAATCAGAAAAACTCCCGATTCTGATTATTTCCCATGGTTTAGCCAGTCAACCTGAAGACTTTAACCGTGCTGGAGAAATCTTTGCCTCCCATGGATTTTTCGTTGCCATCCCTCAACATCCCGGTAGCGATTTGCAACATCTGCAAGCCTTGCTCACCGGTAGAGCATTTGAAGTGTTCGAGCGATTGGAATTCATCAATCGTCCCCTAGATATTCAGTTTCTGATTGATGAACTAGAGAAGCGTAACAGCTCCGAATTTGGCGATCGCCTCAACTTAGACGCTATCGGAGTTGGGGGTCATTCCTTTGGGGGCTATACCTCCCTTGCTTTAGCGGGAGCAACCATAGATTTTGCCGCCCTAGAACAGCATTGCCAAAAAATTTTAGGATCGACAGATATCGCCCTCCGTTTGCAATGTCGCGCCCTGAGTTTAAAACCAGAAGAATATGAAAAACAAAACTTGCACGATCCCCGCGTAAAAGCCGTTTATATTCTGAACCCAGTGAGTCGCTTATTTAGTCAATCTGGAATCGAAAAAATTGATATTCCAGTCTTAATTGCTGGAGGAGATAGCGATCCAGTTACTCCCCTAATTTCTGAACAAGTCCAACCCTTTAGTTGGTTAACCACAACCCATAAATATCTCTGTCTTCTCTACGGGAGTTCCCACACCAAACAACTGACTCAGCTCACCATGTCCTTAGTGCCTCAAGTGGGAGAGTTAGTAGAACCCGATCCGCAAATTGTGGGCACTTATGTGCGCGCTCTAGCTATTGCCTTTTTCAAGGTTCATTTACTCAATGATACCAGTTATCAACCCTATTTAACGGCTTCCTATTCTGATTCTATTACCGTCGATCCTTACACCGTGAACTTGATTCATTCCTTTACTCCAGAAGAGTTGGAATTAATCTTGAACAATAAGTAAAACGGCTGCATTAGGATGGAGAAACAGTTAACTGAGACATCCCAAAAGATAGCGGTTCACTGTTAGCAGAAGAGGGTTCTTGACTGACGGGGATTAATCGCACAGCACAGGCTTTGAGTTCCGGTTGTCCGGAACTCGGACAAGCTTCGGGATGGGTTAACATATTGGCTTCCGTGCGATCGCCCCACATCGCCCCCCAATGCATCGGTGCAAATACAGTTCCTTTAGTAATATTTTTAGTAATTTTAGCCGGGAAACGACACCATCCGCGGCGCGATCGCACCTCCACCATCATCCCCTCCGTAATCCCTAACTTCTCAGCATCATAAGGATGAACCTCAATCACCGCTTCTGGATGCATCTTTTGAATCTTATCAATTCGACCCGTCCGGGTTAACGTATGCCAATGGCCATAGAGCCGTCCCACCGTCAGTACAAAGGGATACTCCCCATCCGGCGGTTCCGCCAGTCCCCGCGAATGGAACGCCGCAAATCGCGCCCGACCATCGGGGGTATTAAAGCGTAAATCCGTATACATCCGTTCCTGCGGTTCTCCCCCTTCAGTACAAGGCCATTGTAGGGGGCCCTCTTTCCGTAATCTTTCGTAAGTAATTCCCCGTTGCTCGCAGGGACGATGAGCCGTCAGTTGGATAAATTCATTACGCACCGCTTCCGAGTCGGGAAAATCAAACTGCTGCTCAAAGCCTAACAAGCGTCCCACTTGAGCAAAAATTTCCCAGTCGGGACGCGCAGAACCGGGAGCGGGTCGAAACGCTGGACAGAGCGTAACGCGGCGCTCCGAGTTCGTCATCGTTCCCGTCTTCTCACTCCATTGAGCCGCAGGGAGCAAAACATGGGCAAATTCTGCCGTTTCTGTCGGATAATAAGCATCCTGGTATATAGTAAAAGGCGATCGCAACAAAGCCGCCTTTGTCCGCTCCAAATCCGGCATACTCACCGCCGGATTCGTCGCCGCAATCCACAACACCCCCACCCGGTCTTGCTCCAATGCTTGAATCATCTCCCAAGCAGACAACCCCGGTTGAGCATAAATACTACCCGGACTTAACCCCCAGAACTGCTCTACCTCCCGGCGATGCTGTTCATTTTTCACCAACCGATAACCCGGCAAAATATGAGCCAATCCCCCCGCTTCTCGTCCTCCCATCGCATTCGGTTGTCCAGTCAGAGAAAACGGCCCCGCGCCAGGCTTACCAATATTCCCTGTCATTAAATGTAAATTAATTAGCGCTCTATTTTTCGCCGTCCCTTCCGCAGACTGATTTAACCCCATCGACCACAGAGACAGCACCCGCTTCGACTCCCCCCACCATCGAGCCGCCAGTGCCAAATCTTCCACCGAAATACCGCAATTTCGCGCCACCAACTCCGGGGGATAAGACTCGATAACCTGCACATACTCAGCAAAACCCGCCGTTTGTTCATCAATAAACTCAGAATCAATCAATCCCCACTTGTGTAACAAATAGGCAATCCCATTCATCAAATCAATATCAGTTCCTGGCTTAATCGCCAAATGCAAATCAGCCGCTTCTGCCGTTTGCGTCTTGCGCGGGTCTACCACAATCAATTTTACGTCCTTATTTTTCTTGTGATAAACACGAAACCGATTAAAAATAATCGGGTGACATTCCGCCGTATTTGTGCCAATCAAAAACGCACAATCCGTTAACTCCAAATCATCATAACAACAGGGGGGCCCATCAGAACCCAAACTTTGCAGATATCCCGACACTGCCGAAGACATACACAAGCGAGAATTCGCATCAAAATTATTCGTTCTCAGGCAACCTTTAAGCAACTTCTGAGCAACATAATAATCTTCCGTGTGGAATTGTCCCGACCCATACATACAAATGGCATGGGGTCCTTGAACTAACCGCGTCGTCTTAATTTTACCCACAATCCGCTTGAGCGCTTCATCCCAAGTGACTTCACAAAACGGCTCATCTAAAGACTCGCGCATCATCGGAGTTTTGAGACGATTTTTATCCAATGCTTCACTAACTGTTGCACCTTTAACACAAACTTTTCCCAGACTAGAGGGATGGGATTTATCGCCCATAATTTTCCAGATGGGATTACCATCTTTGTCTCGGTTAGTCGCTTTACCAGGAATAGCAGGGGGAGAAGCTTCTAGGCCGCAACCCACTCCGCAGTAAGGACAAAGGGTTTTGTGTACCATAGTGTTCAATTAAAAATTGGGGAGTGGGGAGATAGGGACATAGAGAGATAGGGAGATAGTTTGTTACCCGTTCCCTATTCCCTATCCTCTATTCCTTTAGTTTCTTTATCGGTCTAAAGGTCGAGAACCACATTTCCGACGGGATGGGCACTACAGGTGAGGATAAGTCCTTGTGCTTGGCCCAAGGCTTGGGGGTCTTGGAGATAGCGCACTTCTCCAGAAACCAACTGTTGTTGACAGGTTCCACAGGTTCCGGAACGACAACTTGAATCTAGGTCAATGCCTTCCCGTTCTGCGGCTTCCAAAATAGACTCTCCTTCATAACAGGTGAAGGTTTTGCCCCTTTTGGCCAATTGCACCCTTCCCACAGGGGTAGAAACGGGTTCAGAGCCATGAGATTTTGCCCCATTACCATTCACATCTGGAGTCGGAGCGACATAGCCAGCTTTGGGTTTTGCCCCAAACTGCTCAACCAGCAGGTTGCGTAAGACAGCTTTGAGGTCTTCGCAGGGGATACCTTTCATCACTTTTTGACCGAGTTGGGCCTCTTTGCCCACTTTGCCCCCCATGAAGATATCGACCCCTTCTACGGTTTTTCCGTCTTTGCGGGTTTTGGTTCCCATTAAGCCGATATCGGCCACTTGGGGTTGTCCGCAGGAGTTGGGGCATCCTGTCCAATGGATGCGAACGGGTTTTTCTAGGGTTAATTCCTGACCCAGTTCTGTCATCATGGCATTGGCTTGATTTTTGGTTTCAATGAGGGCAAATTTGCAGAATTGGGAACCGGTACAGGAGACGAGGGCCCGGGAGAGGGGGTGGGGGTTGAGGCTGAATTTTTCTAGGAGCGGTTCAGCGAGGAAGGCTTCTAGACGAGAGTCGGGAATGTTGGGAATAATGATGTTTTGTTCGACGGTGAGTCGAATTTCCCCATTACCGTAAACTTGGGCCAGCCGAGCGACTTCAAACATATCGGGGGCATACAAGCGACCGACGGGAATATGCAACCCAACATAGTTAAGTCCGGCTTGTTTTTGGGGGTAGACTCCGATATGGTCTCGCTTGTCCCAGTCGAATTCGTCTTTGGGGGCGGCTTCGGGGAGGCGTTTGCCGAGTTGTTCTTCTATGGTGGCTCGGAAGCGTTCGACTCCCCATTCATCCAGAAGCCACATGAGTCTGGCTTTTTGCCGGTTGTCCCGGAGTCCATGGTCTCGGTAGACTTCAAGAATGGCGCGGCTGACAGCTACGCAGTCGCTGGGTTCTATCCAAGCGTCTAGGGGAATGGCGGCTTCGCAGCGTTTGCCGGAGAAGAAGCCCCCAACGAGGATGTTGAAGCCGAGGATGCCGTTTTTGTACGCGGGAACGTAGGCGATGTCGTTGATTTCGGCATGAACGGAGTTGTCTCGCCCTCCGGCGATCGCAATATTAAATTTTCTCGGTAAATTAGTAAATTCGGGGTTCCCTTGACCGGAGTTGGTAATCATGTCTTGGGTTGCCTGAACTAAGGGGCGGGTATCAATTAGTTCAGCGCCATCAATCCCAGCCACGGGAGAACCCGTGATATTACGCACATTATCCATCCCCGATTGGATAGAGGTTAACCCCACTTGCTGGAATCGCTGGAAGATTTGGGGAATATCTTCTAGGCGAATGCCTCGCAGTTGCAAGTTTTGCCTTGTGGTAATATCGGCATTGCCGTCTTCTCCATATTTCTGCGTGATTTCAGCTAAAACTCGCATTTGCTGGCTGGTGAGGATACCATTGGGCATCCGCATTCGGAGCATGAATTTTCCGGGAGTGACGGGTCGGAAGAAGATTCCTAGCCATTTGAGCCGTTGGTCGCGGTCAGTTTCATCTATGGATTCCCAGCCCATTTGAGCGAATTGTTCGAGTTGCTCAATGACTGCTAATCCGTCTTTTTCGGCTTTAAATCGTTCAAATTTATTGAGTGTTTCGGTGGAGGGGAGGGTGGTCATACAAAAGAACCTCTTCTAGGTTAGGTTTTGAGTTGGGGTAAGAATTGATAGGGGTCTGCTCCGCCGTGAATTAGCTAGTATGTTATGGAGATCGATCGGAAGATTTCGTATTTCAAATTACAAAATATTTCTTTTTATGAAGTTCTTGTATGATCGAAGTGTAAAAGGTGCATAGTTCATGGGAGCAGGAAGGTCACAAAGCCTGATGAGATTAAGGTTCAGGGTAGAAAATGACTAAAAATCTGATTGTAAAGAACTGCAAATAATCTGCAAATAATCTGTAGAGAAGTTTAACTGGTGTAAGGATAGGGGCCATGGCAGAGGATGTAAGAAAACCACAAACCGGAGAGGCAATGGAGAACGATCCATTAACACAGCTACGGAATTTGCTGATTCCTCCAGAAGATCATGAGTTACAAAAAAAACAAGAAGAATTACAAGCCCTGAAACAAGAATTGGTGAATTTACAGAAGGAACGACCGAGTGTGGAAGAGCTATCCCACCGGTTGGTTCCGGTGGTGGGGGAGGAAGTGAAGCGGTATTTAATGCGATCGCCGACTACTCTAATGCAATGGCTCCATCCAGCCCTGACTAGCACGATTAAAGAAAATAAGCAGGAAATCGCCGAAACCCTGATTCCCCTATTGCCCAAACAGAATCAGGGGATGCTCTCTCCAGCAACTTGGGATCGGCTGCTAGATGAACTGCTGCGAGGAGTCGATGAGCGACTGGAAGAGTCCCAGAAAGAGTCAGAGGCGAAAAGCAGCCAGAGGTTCAATCGCTGGCTAGAGAGGGATCTGATGGAGTATATCCAAACCCATTCAGAGGATCTGGTGCAGGTGATTTTACCAGAGTTAGTGCCGCCGTTGCAAAAACAGCTCAAACGCGCCCTCCAACCCTATTTAGAAGAACAACAGCAACTGCTGGAAACTCAGTTACAGCAGCAGTTAATGGATTCGATGATGCAACGACTGCGAGAGTCGCGGGAGGAATGGGTGGCTCTGGTTGCTGCTCAGGAACAGCCCGCACTCCCTTCGGTGGAGGATCTGCAACCGGCGATCGCCGCTCAAGTACAGAGTCAGTTGTCAAAGCTATTATCTGAGTATGGGCCAAGTCAAACTCTTCCCGATTCTTCGGAGCTGGTAAAAAGTTTACAACCAACCTTAGAGAGCTTAATTGGGCAACGGGTGGAGCAAGTACAAGGGGAATTGCTGGGACAGATCCAACTGCCCGAAAATCCGGATCTGCAACACCTAGAAGCTGTCCTCTTGAGTCGATTAGAAGGGTTAGTGCAGACTAGGATAGAAACTGCCTTAGCCCAATTGCCTCCCACAACTGAACCCCTACAACAACAAACACCAGAGCAATTAATCGCGCTGCTGAGTCCCCAAATTGAGCAGTTAATTGCAGCGAAAGGGGGGACTGGAGAAGGGGAAAAAGCACCCCATGTACCGTCTACTTTGGTGTTTAAGGAAAAAGTGGAAAACCTGCGCTCTAGGGGTATTCCTAAAGTATGGCTGGCAGCTATGGCTTGGGTGGTGGCGATCTCCCTTGTGCCGTTAGGCTGGTTTACTTATCGTTCGATGCGAGAAACCCGCTTAAGCCGCCAACTCACAGAAGTTTTGGCGGCTTCACCCACATTATCGCCCTATCGCTTAGATGCACAAGTGAGAGGTGATGGGGTGAGTGTAACGGGACAATTGCCCGATCCCAGTTTACAGAAAACCCTGGAACAGGTGATACAAGACAATGCGCCCGATTTAGCTCTGGATAATCAGGTAGAAATTATTGCTCCTGCTCCCACCTCAGAAGCGATTCAAGCGGAAGTGACTAGGGTAGAATCCACTTTAGATCGATTAGATGGTATCTCGATTTCGGCTGAGTATGCTAATGGGGAAGTGACGGTGAAAGGAACGGTGATGCAAGCGGAGGATGGGACTCGTATCACCCAAGCTTTTACGGGGATTCCGGGAGTAGAAGCGGTGACGAATACGGTGCAAGTGCAACCGCCAGAAATTCCCATTCGCATTTATTTTGCCCTGAATTCGGCCCAGCTACCGACGGCGGATATCCGGGTAAAAATTATTCCTTTGGTGACGCTTTTGAAGCGCTATCCAGAGTTAAATCTGAAGATTGTGGGTCATATTAGTCCTAATCAGGAGGAAGAAAAGGGACAAATCTTGAGTCGCCAACGGGCGGAAGCGGTGCAAAAAGTGCTGATTCAGCAGGGAATCGATCCCAAACGGCTTCTGGTGGAGGCGATCGCCTATCCTCCAGCCGATGTCAATCCCCAGCAAGCGGATTGGTTAAAGCGAGCAGTCGTTTTTTATCCCCAGTAAGATATATATAGTCGATTTGAAAGGTTAACTGGGGTGGAAAAAAGCATAGATTGGATGCATAAATCTCATAGCATCATAATTTTTGTTGTCTCTATTACCAAAAAACTGAGAAAACTTGCTTAGGGTGGGTGAATCTTCTAACCAATCAAACATAACATTTGAGTCATACGATATGAAGCGGTTAAAAACCAGTGTATGGTCTAAGCGACAAGAGAATGGAGAGCAAGATCGTCAGTTATATGCTGAGTTTCAGCGTCAGGTGGAGCGCTGGAAAGAGTTAGGAGTAGCCGAGGATGTCTCGCAGATATTGGATCTAGGATTGCAGGTATTAGTCGCTGGTGATTTTCAGGCACGGTGGGGAGTGGCGAAGGTTTTGCCAGAGTTGGGCGCAGTTGCCATTGCGCCGTTGTTAGAGTTGCTCACTGATGAAGAGGAAGACGAGGAGTTACGCTGGTTTGCGGGCAGTATTTTGGAGAAGTTTAACCAACCGGTGGTGATTGCAGGGTTGGTAGAGGTGTTGAAAACGACAGAAAGTGAAGAGTTACGCGCTTTAGGATCTGATATTCTTGGCAGTTTTGGCGATTCTGCCCTGCCGGTGTTGCTAGAGTTACTGGATAATCCCATGACTAGGGAGTTGGCGGTTCGCGCTTTGATGCGAATTCGCCATCCGGATGTGATTTCTGCTTTGTTAAGGGTGGTTCCGGACGATCGCCCCCAGGTGTATGCTTTGGCTCTGGAGGGGTTGAGTTATTTTCAAGATCCCCGTGTGGTTCCAGCTTTGATGACGGGGTTGGATCATCTGATGGCGAGGGTGCGTTCTGCTGCGGTGGTGGGGTTAGGGTTGCGCTCGGATCGCTATTCGATGAGTTGGGTGTCTAGGGAGCAAGTGGTTGGGAAGTTGCGCGATCGCCTTTGGGATTTTAATCTGCAAGTGTGTCAACAGGCGGCTATTGCTTTGGGACGTTTGGCAACCCTGGAGGGGGCGATCGCGCTCTCTACGGTTCTGGGTGCTGACTGCACGCCTGAAACCCTACAACAAAGTGCAATTCAGGGATTGGGGCTGATCCTCGATTCAGATTCAGAAGTCGCTCATTTTGCCTTGGAGACTTTGCTTGAAAGTTTGCTTACGGCTAGATATTCGGAAACCGTAACCCTAGAGATGGTTAAGGGTTTGGCACAAGTGCAACCGCGAGAACTGCGGGAACGAGTCACGATTGCATTCATTCAGGGCTTAAATTTAGAGTTTTCTCCCAGGGTGAAGGGGGAAATTGCTTTAAGTTTGGGGGATTTGAGATGCGATTATTGCTCTAGCGATGGCTCCCATTATCGCGCTCTGGTGAGTTTAATCGAGTTATTGGCTGAAGATGAGATAGTCATCCGTCTTCATGCGATCGCCGCCCTCAAACAGTTTGGCGATCTCGCTTATAAACAACTTCAGGATCTCAACCAACGAGCCAATTTACCTACAGGACTTCAACAGGGATTGGCGATCGCTCTCCAAGAGTGGTAAACCCCATCATTTCCTCAATTCGTATCTCAGTTAACCAACCCAAAATGAATCTTAAGCTACAATAGCAACGATTGATTTACTTAAGTTAAGCGTTTAAGATTCTACATCATTAGACGCAATCCTCTAGACCGTCTATTTTCAACCCTTTGAATTTATTCGCAATTCCTTGTAAAAGCTACTTATTCTAATATACCAGGAATCTCCACTAATCCCATTGATCTTAATAAAAATTCAAGAATTATTAGCTATAGTTTCCAAACCAACCCCACTCACCATGAATGATTCTAATTCTTCTAACTTAAAGGTAGCCAACCCTCCATTAACCCATCAATCCTCTGGCAAACTGCTATCCCCTATAGCAATCAAACCTCTAACTCCTGCACTAGGATTACTTCAGTGGTTTAAAAATCTCCCCATTCGTCAAAAACAACTCATGGGACTCTTTACCTCAGAAATTATTTCTATTGTAGGACTTGTGGGTGTCGGTGCATACTTAATTGTTAAAGCAGGACATAATCAATTAAAAAATCAAGCCAAATCTGAATTAGCCGTCACTCAAATCAACTATAACATTAAAATCGATCAAATGGGCTTCGGATTTCGGGGACAATCCGATAACCTAGCCATTATTAAAGTATCCCAATACCATAGCGCAGGTCAACCCATTCCTTCCGACCTAAAAGACCAAGTTCACCAAATCTTAGAAAATGAACTCAAAGCTCGTAAAATTGAATATGCCACCCTAGTAGGCAAAAATCTAAAAATCATTGTCAATGGCAATCACAATCGAACCAATCGATTATTTAACCCTCAAAACCTCGTTGAAACAGCCCTCAAAACCGGGCAACAAATCAAAACCAGTGAAATAGTCCATTGGCAAGATTTACAATCCGAATCTCCCGAACATATCACTGAATTAACACCCGGCAAACCTGCCCTAATTCGGTATACCATCACCCCTGTCAAAGATCCCGAAACCCATCAACCCATTGCTGTTCTAGTTTCCGGAGATATCGTCAATAACAAAATCCAAATTGTCCAATCCACCCTAGAAGCGCTCGATGGCGGATATAGTGGTATTTATCTTTACGATCGGGAAAACCAAAACTTTAACCTCATTACCTCAATCAAAAAAATCGATCCCGATTCTCATCAATCTGCCGATTCTGGACTCAATCAATCCTATGTATTGAATTATAGTTTACCTGAATTTAGCTTACTCCAAAAAGCAGTTAATGGGTCTGAAAACCATGTCATCACTCAAAGAATAAAGCTAGACAAAAATTACTACACTTTTGCAGCCAAAGCCATTTATAACTATCAAAATCAACCCATTGCTATTTTACTGCGAGGAACTCCAGAAATTGCCCTAGAAAAACTAACCAAAGAAAGTCTCTTGTTTCAAGCGATCGTTGCGGCATTAGCATTAGGAGCTGATATTATCTTAGCCATTTTATTAGGAATTACCATCACTCGCCCCATTAAACGTCTACAACAAGCAACCCAATCTTTTTCTGAAGGAGATTTAAACGCTCGTGCTACTATCATAGGAACCGATGAAATCGGTCATTTAGCCGCCAATTTTAATCAGATGGCTGACCGAATTCTTCATGCTTTTCGAGAAATTCGCCATCATACCCAATCTCAAGCTGAATTAAATCTAGAATTATTAGCTGAAATTCAACAACGTCAAGCCGTTGAAGAAGCCTTACGTCAATCTCAAGATAAATTAGAAAAAGCCAAACAAGTTGCCGAATCTGCCAATCAAGCCAAAAGTGAATTTTTAGCCAATATGAGTCATGAACTGAGAACCCCCTTAAATGGTATTTTAGGATATGCCCAAATTTTAGAGCGCAATTCCCAATTCAGTCATGAATGTGGTAAAGCCATTTCAGTTATTCATCAATGTGGATCTCATTTGTTAACCCTAATTAATGATATTCTCGATCTCTCTAAAATCGAAGCCAGAAAACTCGATTTAGTCCCCCAAGAAATTGATTTTTCTCACTTTCTCCACACGATTATTCATTTACTTCAAGTTCGTGCCCATACTGAAAAAATACAGTTAACGTTTGACATTAAAAACGAGTTGCCAGCCCTTGTTTCTGTGGATGCCAAGCGACTGCGACAAGTCCTAATTAATTTATTGGGAAACGCAATTAAATTTACAGAAGAAGGAGAAGTCTGTTTTACCGTAGAAATTTTGGACTATTCCCACTTAGCCACGATTAAATTTGTGGTTTCCGATACTGGAGTGGGCATGAGTTCTGAACAAATTGAAAAAATATTTTTACCTTTTGAACAAGTTGGCGATCGAGCTAAAAAAAGTGAAGGAACCGGTTTGGGTTTAGCCATTAGTCAGCAAATTGTTCAGTTAATGGGAAGCGAAATTAAAGTTTCTAGTACCCTGGGAGAGGGGAGTGTGTTTGAATTCATCTTAGAATTACCTTATCAAAGGGTACAGAAAGTGGAGTCTTCCCCTGTAGCTCTGTCGATAATTAGGGGATATGAGGAGCCAGTCAAAAAAGTTTTAATTCTCACAGTTCCCCACTTAAAACTATCGGAACAAGGATTATTCATGCAAGATTTGCTCATCTCTCTTGGTTTTGAAGTCATTGATGCTCAAATGGGAGAAAACGGCATCGAGAGTAGTGAAGAAAAAACACCTGATTTAGTTATTATGGATGGTTTGACCCTCGATTGGAGTCAGAAAATCGAGCAAATGCGATCCCATTCTTGGTTAAAGGCTGTACCTCTTTTAGTGACTGTCGATCCCTGTGTGATTAACCATCAACCTTTACTCCATACTGTCACTGATGGCATAATCTGTAAACCGATCGAGTTAGAGCAGTTACTGAAACAAATTCAAAGGTTATTGAATTTAACTTGGATTTATGAAGATGTATCCCCAGTTTCTCTGAATCCTTGGCAACATCATTCCTCTTCTATGGACTTTATTAGACCCCCAGCAGAGAGATTAGAACATCTCTCACACTTAGCTCAACAAGGCAACTTAAAAGGAATTATTCGGGAAGTGGATGCTCTGGAAAAACAAGATCGGAGGTGGCAATCTTTAGCCCAACAAATTCGCGAACTTGCCCTGAAGTTTGAAGAAGAAGAACTTTTAGCTTTGTTAACTCAATTACAAATTCAAGGACAATCTAATCGGGAGATGACTACTATTCAGGAATAGGATTGGGCAAAATGGGATCGAGGGTGATTTCTAACTGGGCATTACTGACTACGGGGAGATTTCCGGCGATCGCCGCTTCAAATGTCCAAGTTTGCTGGTTAACCAAACATTGGACTAAATTTTGATAGGCGATACTGGTATCTTGAGCATTTAAAACCCTGGTATAACTGGGTAAAATTCGCCCATTCTCATCAATGGTGACCAATAAGGTAATCGTTTGACCAAAGTATTGCCGCGTATCGGACTCTAGGGGACAAGTGGGATTATCGGAGTTGAAAATTAGGGGCGTTTCTAAGGGTTTAATTTTCGCCCATCGATCGGGGATATCGGCTTGTTGTTCGGGGGGAGGGGGTTGGAGTCCTAGGAGTTTAGGGGCAAATTGTTCCGGTTTGATGTCCTCAATATTGGGTAATTCTTCTTCTGCAATGGGTGGATCTGGGGGGGAAGGATTGGCTGGAGAAGCGGAAGATTGGGGGGTAGGAGAGGGAAGAGGCGATCGCACCGGAACTGATTCTAGATCCGGCGAAGGAGTTACGAGAGGACGAGGAACGACGCTCTGTGTCGGAACTGGAGAATCTTCAGGAGTAGGAGAAGGGGATGGGGTAGGTTCCGGTTTGGGAGTGGGAGAAGGGGATGGGGTTGGCTCAGGTTCGGGAGTAGGGGATGGGGTTGGCTCCGGTTTGGGAGTAGGAGAAGGGGATGGGGTGAGAGCAGCAAAAGGTTCCCAGGAAGGAATGACTTCTTCCGGTTCAGGTGACACTTCTGGCTCAACGGGAAGCGGAGGAGGAACGGGGGATGGGGGTTTCCTCTGCTCAACGGGGGAAGGAGTCGCTTCTGGTGCTGGGGTTTCCTCAGCCGTAATCTCCAACATCTCAATGGGAATAAAGGATGCAGAGTTTGCCTCAGTCATCGGCAAACGCAATAGGGGTTCTAAGAACCATAGGGCTAATCCATGGAGTAGGATTGATCCCAAGGCTAAAAAGAACCAAAATTGAGCAGAATGGGGCGATTGCCTCGGATGGGAAGATTGATCCACAAGAACAGACATAACCCCCTAACTCGATAATCCTTGATCCGGTCGATATTCCGGTAAATTCACCGTAACAGTTGTCCCTCGATCCGGTTGCGATTCTATTTTAATACTGCCCTGATGGTTATCGACGATCGCCTTAACAATGGCTAATCCTAACCCCGATCCAGTTGCGACTTGACCTTCAGGATCTCGTGCATCTCGACTGCGAGCCGGATCGACTCGATAAAAGCGATCGAAGAGATAGGGTAAATCGGTTTTAGCAATGCCTATTCCTGTATCTTTGACTTGCAATTGTACATCAGAACCTTGGGTTAAATTAACAGTAATGGTTCCTCCAGTCGGAGTATATTGCAGAGCATTACTAATTAAGTTGGTACATAAACGAGTTAACTGCGTCCAATCTCCGGCAACGGTAAAGGGGTCTCGATCGCCCGGATAATCGGGAGTATCTAGGTTAAAGTTTAAGCTTAAATGGCGCGATCGCGCAATCAGTTGCTGTTCTTCGATCACTTCCATAACTAAAGCATCTAGGGGGATAGGTTGCCATTGTTGCTCAACGATACCACTATCTTGCCGAGCTAAAAATAACAGATCGTTCACCAATCGTCCCATCCGTCGCGTCAGTCTTTCTATGACTTGTAAATATTGATGTTGTTGGGAATCTAAACTGGGATCGGCAAGAGCAACTTGAACATTAGTTTGAATAGTAGCAATAGGATTTCTTAATTCATGGGAAGCATCGGAGGTAAATTGCTTGAGTTTCAGATAGCTCACTCTAACCGGTTCCATGGCTAAACCGGACAAGAACCAGCCGATCGCCCCGACTGCTAAGATGGTTAAACTCACAACTGCCGCCAAATCCACCATTAACTGGCGGGTCGGTTTCGTCACTTCAAACCAAGGATGACTGACGCGCAGGTATCCTAACACCTCCCGACCCACTTGTACGCGATCGGTTACTTGTCGAAGGAGAATATCATCCGTATCATGCCAAAGATTTTCCTGGCGCGACCGCTCAATTCGCACTGTTTCCCCCATCCGATTAAAATGGAGAGGCAGATTGAGGGGAGTTTCCCAAGTTGACCATAATAACTCTCCCGTGGCACTAAACCATTCTAAATCAATGCGATCGTCCTCAACTGGTTCCACTTGGTCTTGAAAACTGGCTTCTAGGTTAATCTGGAAATGGGGAGATTGACGATTAGCACTAGACAGAGCCTCAAAAATCAGCGATCGCTCCACCACTTCCACCACATGATTGAGGGTATCATCAATCCGCTCAATTAACGTCGCCCGCACATAGCCATAAATCCCCCCAGCAAAACAGAGCAGAAGCACCGCAGTCACGGCAGTGTACCACAAAGCTAAACGGCGACGGGTGGTTTGAAACATATAGAAATTCTAGGGACTAGGGATTAAGATTCTGCTACTCCATCCCATATTCATTGACCACATCCTCAAAAGCTGGTAAAGATTGAGCGGTTACCGCTTGAGTCAACAGCTCTCCCAGAATCTCCAGAGTATCTATCTTCCGCACTCGCTCGACTAACGTTGAGGGAATATCGCCAAAACGAACTTCCAGGATACGGAAAATCGCTTCTTGTTGCCCCTGGGCACGCCCTTCTTCACGCCCTTCTTCACGCCCTTCTTCACGTCCTTCTTCACGTCCTTTCTCAATACCAAACCGTTCAACACTGGTAATATAAGGCATATAGCTCTCCTGTTCTAACGTCTCAATTTCTCTCCATAAACGCCGCTCTTCTCGCTCTGGTAGAGCAATGAGCCAGTCAATCAACCGAAATAGCTCGACAATATCCTCGCGGGATAATCCCCGTTGATAGAGACTTTTGACCAATGCGAGTTTATTCTCATAGCCTCCTTCTGGATTTTGACCCATGTTCTGGGCTGCTCTATGAGCTTGAACCAGGGCAGCAAAGGGGTTAGAGTCATTGTCTAGCTCACTAATATTGTAATCAAGGAGCTTAACGATCGGAAAGGTTAAGCTGGCCTGGCATCCCCAAAAGTCTCGCTGATAATGATAGGGTCGCCAAGATGGGCGATCGTCCGCTAAAACGGCTAGACTGGCTATGTTACGACGGTAGGTGTCAAAGATACGACTATTGTAAATATACATTCGTTCAGCAAACTCGGATTGGGCTTGTGACTGCACTTCAATGTGTAACAGCACCCAAATTTCTTCTCCATTCCTGCGCCAGACTTTAACCAGTTTATCGGCATCTCGTCGCCCAGTTTCGGTTTCGCGCTTAATTTTCTGGAGTTCGGTATCGAGGAATTCAAAACCCCTGGCCCAATCAATCTCTGCCTCAATCAGGGGAAAGAAAAAGCGCATAAAATCATGAAAGTAAAGGGAAATGGCCTCTTTCCAGGGTGAGTCATAATCGGTCATCGCTGCACCTTTAATCCTTATTGACTCTATGATAGATCGCCTCTTTGCGAACTCTTTCAATACCTGCGGTAGCACTAAGGTAAAATACGGAAGCATTGACGATGGACGCTCAAAGACAAAAATATGGAGTCGCTAGAAGGGGTGAGGATGGAGAATAATCCAGTGAAGAGTCCAGAACCAGCGCAGGTGATGGGTCTTCCCGTTCATTTATGCGATGATTATCCGGAGTGGTTACTGGATCGACTCAGACAAGGCCAAGGGGCCCATGTGGTGACTCTGAATGCAGAAATGACCATGCAAGCAAGGGAAAATCCGGCTCTAGCCGAGGTTATCCGTCAAGCGGATTTGGTGATTCCTGATGGGTCGGGAGTGGTTTTATACTTGCAATGGCAAAAGTATCAGATTCAGCGCTTTCCAGGCATTGAGTTGGCGGCAACATTGCTTCAATGTATCCCCGAATTCTGCTCAACAGAGGGAGTATCCAGAGGAGTGTTTTTCTATGGAGGAGAGCCAGGAGTTGCCCAGGAGGCAGCGCAAAGGTGGCAGCAGCAATGCCCAGATTTAGCAATTGCCGTGCAACATGGGTATCTGTCCGAGGCTGAACAGCAAGATCTTTTAGCGACCTTGAAAGAAAAACAACCCTACCTAATTTATGTGGGATTAGGGGTTCCCCGTCAAGAACTCTGGATCGCCCAACATCGTTCTCTGTGTCCCGGTTCTATTTGGATTGGAGTGGGGGGCAGTTTTGATATTTGGGCAGGACGAAAGGATCGCGCTCCGGCTTGGTTGCGCGATCGCCATTTAGAATGGGTGTATCGCCTCTACCAAGAACCGAGCCGTTGGCGCAGAATGTTAGCCCTACCTCGGTTTGCCTGGTTATCGCTCACTCAATCCTTCTGATTTTTCAGATGAAAACCCTCAAGCAAACCCTACAGTCAGTTCAGCAATGGTGGCAACCCTCTCCCTCCCCAAAATCTTCGGCTTCGGGAAAAGAAATCATCATTGAGTTTGAGAAGGTTAACAAAACCTATGATCGGGGCGCTTGTCCCCTGCGTCAAGTCTCTTTACTCGTCTATAAAAGGGATTTTCTGTTTATCACGGGAGCATCTGGGGCGGGAAAATCCACCTTTCTCAAGCTCATTTATGGGGCAGAAAAGCCCACATCAGGGAACTTGACGGTTTTAGGGGAAACCATGACTACTCTCAAAGGCGATCGCCTCTCCCAACTGCGGCGTAAAATGGGTATCGTCTTCCAAGACTACCAACTCATTCCCCAAAAAACCATCGCCGAAAACCTCACCTTTGTCCTTCGCGCTCAAGGCTTCAGTCCATCAGAAATCCAGCGCCGTCTACCCGCTACCCTGAGAATGTTGGGCTTATCCCACAAAGCCAACTCTTTCCCCCATCACCTCTCTGGGGGAGAACAGCAACGAGCCAGTTTAGCCCGCGCTCTCGTCGGGACACCTCCTCTGCTCTTAGCCGATGAACCTACGGGTAACCTGGATTCCTACAATGCCCGGCAAGTGATGAAAATTCTACAAAAACTCAATCGCATGGGGATTACCATCCTAGTAACCACCCATGACGAACGATTGATTCAGTTTCTCGGAAAACCGGTGTTATCCTTACACCAAGGGAACTTAACCCCTGTTGATTAAAATTCTACATCTTCACCCGGTTCTGGCGCTGTTCCACCTACCCCAATTTGGGTATTGTAAATAGTCGCTTCTGTAATCGTCAGGTCTTCCATGTCTGCTTGGGTAACATCAACTTCAATCAAAGAAGCACGGGTAAAATTAACCGCTACCAGATTGGCTTCATGTAAACTAGCTTGATTGAGGAATGCATCCGTCAGATCTGCACCTTCCAGATTTGCACCCGTCAGATCTGCACCTTCTAAGTTCGCTTCGGTCAAATTTGCACCGGATAAATCAGCATTGCGTAAGTCAGCGCCAATCAGATGTTGTTGCCTTAAATCTGCACCAGAGAGGTCACATCCCATACAAGCGCGAGTTTCGAGGAGTTGTTGCACGTGAGCAGGATTTTCAGCTTGCGCTGGACTGAACCATAGAAGGGGAGTAAATAGGGCTAAGACTGCTGCGTTGGTAAGTTTCATATTTCCTTGCCTCCCACACTGGTATATCGATCGGATGTTATGGTTTTGAGTATAGGAAAATTCTCCAAGAATTTCTTCACCCAGGTGGAGGATTTACGGTTCATTCTTGTGGAGGATGTGCGATCGCCCTCCTTTATGGTACAATTGCTTAGAAATCTCGTGCAGCTAAAACATCCATTCCAAGGAAATACCCACTCGACTATCCTTGCGCTCCGTGGAATTCTGCTTTTCAATCTCCGTTCCTAAGCGCCATTGCTTAGTTAGAGCATAACCCATCGAGAGGGTGGTTAAACCGATTTCTGTGCCACTTCCCGGATTGACAAAGGTTTGCGAGAGGGATAAATCTGTACCGCCGCCCCGTGAGGGAATCAGGATTAGCCGCATCCCCAAGTTAAGCCCTCCCCTTGAATAGTCAGGGGTTCCCAGATGATGATAGCCTAAAACCGGCCCTACGTTAAAATAGCCCCCTAGGGGTAGTAAATGATAGTGTAGATCTAACGATACATGCGATCGCTCCCCCGAAAACGATCCCTCATACCCCAAGCTCGCACTTAACCGGGTTCTCCCCAACCACCAATCTTCTAAACCTACATGAAACCCCCCCAGATGCTCAGAAGACGGAAACTGGGAATAACCCGCTCTCAATCGCCTAGGTAAACTCGGATCAGTCTGTATTTCTTCTAACACATTTGGCACATCCTGTTGCCACCGTTGTAAGACCGGAGAGCCTTCTAAAATCTCTGGCGGAATCTCCACAGGAGAAGCACTTGCGGCCATTTCCAGCCCCCAGAATCCAACCACCGACTCCAGGATAAGATAGATTAGAGATTTTGCCCTCTTCCGATATCCCTCTCCCGTGGGAGAAGGACTTTTGCTCCCCTTCTCTTGCGGGAGAAGGGGTTTCGGCTGTCGCCGACATGAAAGAAGGATGAGGGCAAACCATGGATAACTCATTTGAAAAGGCTATATACTTTTAAAACCCAAGAAAAAGGGACTGCCAAGACTGACAGCACCCTTTCACCTCATGAAAAAATCCGATTAAAGCACAGCGCCTTGCATATCCGTTACATCAATAGGCTTCATGAAATACAGTTTGATGAACTGCACGCCATTAGAAAGGAAATAGGGCAATTTTTGCAGCAATTTTAAGAACTGAGGACTGCTAGAAGCATCAATTTCCCGCAATTTCTTATTATTCTCGATGCAAATATCCAAATATTCATAGAATTTGGGATTGTCTACATCTAACATAACGGGGAATACTCGACCAGCCGTTTCATTGGTTTTCTTAATCACATAGATGTCATATTCGCGAGCATCTAAACCAATGGAAGCATAGAAATCTGCCCGTTGGATATCATTGAGAAACATGGTAGCAAACACGGACAATAGGAAGAAGCGACTCCAGAGTTTTGCCGCCCAATCATTGAGCATTTGGGGCTGAGATTTCATAATGGCATCAAAGAAATCACCATGACGGTTTTCATCCTGACACCAATTTTCAAAGAAGCGGAAGATGGGATAAACTCTATCTTCCGGGTGTTGCTCTAAATGCCGATAGATGGTGATATAGCGCCAGTAGCCAATTTTTTCTGACAGATAGGTAGCATAGAAAATGAATTTAGGCTTGAAGAAGGTATAGCTGCGACTTTTGGTCAAAAATCCTAAATCTAGGGACAGATTAAAGTCAGACATTGCCTTATTCAAAAAGCCAGCATGACGGGCTTCGTCACGGGACATTAAATTAAAGCATTCTGCTAAAACTGGGCTTTTATCCTTGAGGCGACGGCCTAATTCTTTATAGAGTAAGAAACCAGAAAACTCAGCCGTGCAAGAGCGTTCGAGAAATTCCACAAACAAGCGACGAGTTTCACCATCAATATGATCCCAGGATTGGTTAAATTCCTCGTCACGGACAAAATGATGGCGATTATAATCTGTTCTGAATTCTTCTAGAATCGCTTGCAATTCTGCTTCATTTACAGAGATGTCCATCTTGGCCATTTCATCGAAGTCTGTGGTGTAGAATCGAGGAGTCAGGATAGTTTCCTTAGCCGGGATTTTTACACCGGGACGGATTTCTTGAAAAGCGGGTTTTTCAGCCGAGCTTACCATAGGTCTTTAACGATTGGTTTTGAGTTATGAGTGTTTTCCCTTATGGGAGTTTGAATCTCCGATGAGGGAGGGATTTAAAGTATCTAGGGTCTTAGTCTAACAAGGTCTGAGGCAGCGATCGCCATTTTTATGTTAAGAGTTGCAACAATTTCGTTACTTTTCTTGATTAACTTGGAGAACGATAGGGCCAATTTTCCTCTTGTGACGGGGGATACAGCCATTCTGGAACATCCGGCATCCGGCGATCGTAATGGCTTCATTTTTCTTAATCTTGGATATACTCTGTACCCTGAACCAACGCCAACTCCGCCCGCACCAACTCCCGTCCCAAATACGCCCCATGATCGAACATCGTTACCGCGCAGGGAGGATGGGTTTCAAATAACTTCACACAGAGTTCCTTAGCCGTTCGCGCCTTGTACACTTGGGTGGGGGTTCGTTCCACTTTCCCCTTGGCAGGAATCACTTTCCCCGTGTCCGGATCGACCGCCAAACCGCGATCGTTGATAATATTAGTAAAATGCTTGGCACAAATCAGCCGAGCCTCTCGATCCAGGTAAATAATAAAATACCCCCCCGGATCGAGGGCAATCTCTCGTTTCGAGAGTTCGTTATCAATGGCAGTAATCTCTTGGGCAATGTCTGTCATAACTTAAAGAAACAATCGCTAACTGGCATGAAAGATTAGGGTTAAGATGATCGAGATCTAGGGTAATGCAACTACCAGACAAACATCAATCAATAAGGGGCTTTTAAGGTGGCGCAACAAAAACCAACCATTTTAGTAACCGGTGGAGCGGGCTATATTGGCTCCCATGCGGTGTTAGCTTTGCAACAGGCCAACTATGAAGTAATTATTCTAGATAATCTCAGTTATGGCCATCAAGATTTAGTAGAAAATGTTCTCAAAGTACCCTTAATTGTGGGAGATATTGGCGATCGCCTCTTACTCGATCAAATCTTCCAAACCTATCCTATCACTGCGGTCATGCACTTTGCCGCCTTTATTGCCGTTGGCGAATCTGTCCACAAACCCGGCATGTACTACAGCAACAACGTTCATGGCACATTAACCCTACTCGAAGCCATGCTAAACGCCAACGTCAATCAGTTAGTGTTCTCTTCCACTTGCGCCATTTACGGAGAACCCCAAACCCTCCCCATACCCGAAAATCATCCCCAAAATCCCATGAGTCCCTATGCCGCAAGCAAAGCCATGGTAGAACGTATCCTGACCGATTTTGATAGCGCCTATGGCTTAAAATCCGTCCGTTTTCGCTATTTTAATGCCGCCGGAGCCGAACCCGGAGGCTTATTAGGAGAAGATCATCATCCGGAAACCCATTTAATCCCCTTGGCACTGCAAACGGCTCTAGGAAAACGAGAATCCTTATCCATCTTTGGTACAGATTACGACACAGAAGATGGAACCTGTATTCGAGATTATATCCATGTCATTGACTTAGCGGCTGCCCATGTACTGGGTTTAGAATATCTCTTAAAGGGGGGTGAAAGCGAAGTCTTTAATCTCGGCAATGGCAATGGCTTTTCCGTCAGACAAGTGATTGAAAGCGCTCGCCAAGTAACTGGATCTGAAATTAAAGCCATTGAATGCGATCGCCGTCCCGGAGATCCGCCTATATTAGTCGGTAGTAGCGACAAAGCCAGAACCCTCCTCAACTGGAATCCTATCTATCCAGACCTAGAAACCATTATTCGCCATGCCTGGCAATGGCATCAATCTCGCCATGGGTAGATTGAGTAATCAGTAGTGGGTAGTCGTTAGTGGGTAAGGGTAATCATCTCCCATCCCCCAAAATAAAAGAAGGGTCAACAGCCGTTGACCCCTAAACACCGTCACTTTACACCTAGTCCAATCCATTAACAAGCACCGGTTCGACGCAGAACCACATGAATCGTTTGCCAAATAATCTGTAAATCATAGAGAGGAGTCCAGAGAGTTTGGTATTTTAAATCCAAACTGACAATATCTTCAAAATTCTTCACTAAAGAACGGCCGCTCACTTGCCACTGCCCTGTTAAACCCGGCTTCACATCCAAACGTCTCCAATGATGAGGTTTGTAGCAAATCACCTCCTCATGAATGGGAGGACGAGTCCCGACTAAACTCATATCTCCGAGCAGCACATTCCAGAATTGGGGAAACTCATCTAAACTACTTTTGCGTAAAAACTGACCTACCCTAGTCACGCGGGGATCGGATTCATTTTTAAAGATTAAGCCCTTAGCCTTGTTTGTCACCTTAGACTTCAGGCTATCCGCATTCATCACCATCGAGCGAAACTTATAAATCGTAAAGGGCTTACCATGGAGTCCATAGCGGCGCTGACTGAAGAAAATGGGCCCAGGACTATCGAGTTTAATGGCAATCGCGATTGGCATAAAGATCAGAGCTAAAATGAGCAAACCCACCAAAGAGCCGACAACATCGATGAAACGTTTAATCGGGCAATCTGTAGAAGGATGATGGGGTCTAGGCAAAACCGATACCAACTCCCAGCTTGAACCTAGGGGATAGTTACTATTCATAATGCTTATAGTCTTATCGTTATGTGAGACGGATTCAACTTGATGCCGGTGTGTGCTTATACTTTTTTGATCGTAAGTCAACTGTTTAGCTTTTGGGTAGGATTAACCCCTAAACTTCTTTAAATCTTTGCAATTGTGCCCTCTTCTGCTCAGTTTTATGAAGTTTTGATGAAGTTAAGGGAGGGACTAACTATAGGATTTATACTGAAAAGTAGACTCGATAATTTTAACAATACATATCAAAATATTGATTGTGCAACTGCACCAGCTATCAAGATCGGTAACAGATAAACGCTTTCAAGTCGATCGAGTCCGGGTTACATGACTTGAATCGGTAAAGATCTCTGGGATGACGATCTATTTTCTCAAGCCAGGAGAGACAATCGCTGTTGCCAGGTAGAGTTAATGCACTTAAACTGGGTTTGTTTCGGCATCCATGCGGATGATCCATAACCATCAAATCGCATCTCCTATTCTTTTTCTTTCTCATAACCGCTTGTGAACCTAACCGATTATGATCGCAAATGGACAGCAATCATCTAAACTGCTACCAATCCTCTCCTTCTCCAAAACCTGACTTGACTTCACATAGGGGAGTTCAGTCGGTTCAAGAGAATTGCCCACACCATCGATCTCATGCTCGAAAACTTAGTCAAACAATGGTAGAGATGCCAGATCCGGATTCGTTGAGTCAATTGAAATCAGGAAAAGTTTGGATCGTTAGTAAGAAGCGTCGTAATGGACTGATTGTCTATAAGCGCTGTCATTCAGAATTTGCCGGTCCTGGGGCTGCTGTAGGTGGTATCTGTGATTCAGATTGCCACGGCTGTTTACCTATGGGTAATCTGGAGTTAGTCCTTCCCCAAAGCCCAGAAGAATTGTACCAAGCCTATTTAACTCGCATTCAATGGACTCGCCTTCTCCATGGCATTACCAGTGATAGTATTCCTATAAAACGGGCGCAAAAAATTCTTCAGAATTTTGAAGGCTTTTTTGGCGCTAAAACGGTCTCTAGTACACCAGATGAAGCCTTTGCCCTCATGGTTGGAGTCATTCCAGAGACCATCCATCAGGCTCGATTACTCAGTTAGGGATGGGAACGGAGACTAAAAGGTGATGGAGTCTTTGGTAGGTGCGTTGATTTTCATCAGGATTGCCGATGGTAATCCTCAGTCCTCCTCCAGTATGGCGAATGAGAGTGCCTTGATTTTTCAGGCGATCGCCAATTTCTTCATAGGTCAGTTGGCTGGTAGAATTGAGCCGAGCATAGAGGAAATTACCGCGACTTGGCCAAACTTGGAGTACAGAAATTTGATTCAGTTTTTCTTGAAGTTGTTCTCTTTCTTGTAATAGTAGATCGATGGTGCTAAGAATCGATTGACGGTTCTGAAGAACCAACAGAGCTGCAAGTTGGGAAAAAGTCGGTAAGTTATAAGGCAATCGCACTTTTTCTAGAGCATCAATGAATTCAGGATGACCGATAGCATAGCCGACGCGATGGGAGGCTAACCGAAAAGCTTTGGAAAAGGTGCGTAATATCACCCAGTTGGGATGTTGAGCCAATTCTGGGACAAGGGTATGTTGACTAAATTCAAAATAGGCTTCATCAATCACTACCAAGATTTCTGGAGGCAGTTGTTTTAACCACTGGATTTCAGCCGAGGTGAGGGGGTTACCAGTGGGGGAGTTGGGATGAACCATGAAAACCACCCGAATCGGAACCGGAGTCTGGGTTTCAATGGCTCTTTGAGCTGCTTCTAGATCGGTTTCAAAGGTTTGGGGATGGCGATTGATATTCACGACAGGAATACCTAGGGTTTTGGCTAGAATTCCATACATGGAGAAGGTGGGATGAGCGGTTAAAACCGCAGCTCTCTCCCCTAAACAAGTGGCCATGAGGATCGAGCGAATCAGTTCATCGGAGCCATTGCCGAGGCAAATTTGAGTAGGGGAAATGGCCGATTCTGGCGCAATTGGGGCGGATTCATTCCCATATTCAGAAATAGCCTGTTTTAACTCCTGATGACTGCCATCGGGATAGCGATTGGCTTCGAGGGGATGACGATAAAGTTCGGCTAATTTCTCTTTGAGATCTTCAGGTAAATCATTGGTGCTTTCATTGGTATCGAGTCGATCCAAGGTCTGGGGATGAGTGCCAGTGATGCCTCCGGGATGGGGTTTATAGGCATTCAGTTGGGCGATCGCCGGACGGATGAAAGACAACATAGACTTAAACTCACTCAGAAGTAGCGGTGAAGATGGGATCAGCATATCAAATTTTATTAAGGTGGGGAGATGGGGGGATCGCCAATCGACCATGACCCATGACCTATTACCCATTCCCACTACCCATTCCCACTACCTATTATTATCGATTACCCCGACGATTCCCAGGGCCATTTTCTGGGCCAGAACCCAAGCGATCGCGTCTTTGATTCATCATCTCACCAAACTGTTTCCGTTGACTAGCATCAAGTACATTGCGAATTTCCATCATGCTCTCAAAATGAAGATGACCCATTTGCTGCGCCAACTGTTGCACCTGTTGATGTTGGGCGCGAATTTGGCTATCATTAGCATCTCCCGTCATTAAAGTCCGCAACTGCTCGCGAGCTTGCTCCATAGCGTTGTGGTTTTGTTCAAATTGGGATTCATAGCGGTCTCGAATCCCTTGGATTTCCTGTTGCTGTTGTTGCGACAGATTCAAATTCTGCATCAATCCCCCCGGCCCGCGCTGGCCTCCTCCGTGCTGACTCACCCTTGTCCCCTGATTACCCCCATTACTAGGATTACCATTGCTTTGCACGGGTGACCCGCCACGATTCCAGTTACCGGAATTGCCATTACTACGACTTGCAGCCACTTCCTGACCTAATCCCTGATTGTCCCAATTGCCACGGGGTTTAGCTTCCACCATTCCCGCACCCAGAACCAACACACTTAAGGTAACAGCACAAACACGAGTGATAGACATAGGTTTAACCGACATCATCTTGAAAGACCTCTTAAAATTAAATGAATGACTAATGGGTTGATGGCAGAGATTCCGGTAAAAACCAAGGATCTTCAACCCAGACAGACTCTTGGCTAGAGGGACTCACCGTCCCCTCCCAAGTGGTTTGCAAAAATCGATCTAATGACGCTATTTCTTCTTCAGATAGGGGTTGGCTGGCCATTTGAGTAGACCAGCAAGCATATCCACCAATCCCCAAAATTAGACTAGCGGCGATCGCCCCGAAGAGCCATACCTTTCTCCTTCTCTGACCCCTAAGACTTTCCGGATTAAGGCTCTGGATTTCTGCCAGAATCTGGTCTTCGAGTCCCCTAATCTGAGGTGGAGGACAAGGCCGGTATTGATGCAGAAACTGCACCAGGCGATCGTCTTTTCCCGTCTCACCCGATGAAGAATGAGAATTGATTGGCTTCATAATTGCACTCCCTGTTCTTCCAAAAACTGACGCATGGCTGCTCGACCATGAAATAACCTCGATTTCACTGTCCCCAAAGGAATCTCTAAAACCTGGGCAATTTCCTTTTGGGGCATATCTTCCAAATCATGCAGAACTACGACAGTGCGATGTTCCCAGCTCAAATGTTCTAGACTCCGACGCACCAAATCTTGATAATGCAATTGCATTAAATCAGATGTGTCTTCAGACACAGATGGCAGCTCCACATTCAAGGAAAATTGGTTCTGTTTCGCCAATTGTCGCCGTCGATCGAAGGCTACATTACAAGTAATTCGATAAAGCCAAGTGGAAAACTTGGCCGTTTTCCGAAACTTCGGTAGTCCTTTCCAAGCTCGTAAAAACACCTCCTGAACCCCATCATCTAGGTAGGATGTCCCACTAAGTTGATAGAGGGTGGAGCGAACTGGGGATTGATAACGGCGGTATAATAGGCGATAGCTCTGGGGATCTCCCCGAACAGATCGACGGACTAATTCTGAATCATCTAACGGCGATCCAGAATCACCATTGCTCTGATGAGAGTCCCAAAGATGAGCTAATCTAGCAGCCACGCAATCCGTTCCTTGTCATTAGCGATTTCTGTGTGTTTAGACTATGGGGAGGGACAGAAGGTTCAATCGGGTCAGTGATAAACTGAAATTCTAGAGATTTAATTTCTAGATAAAATAAAAATTTACTTGTGCAACATTCTGGTCTAACCCCGATTTTTATATGGATTTATTAGAGTATCAGGCTAAGGAACTATTTGCCCAAATTGGTATTCCCATCTTGCCATCTCAGTGCATTAACCATCCGGCTGACTTGAAGGGATTGAAGATTCCCTATCCCGTAGTCCTAAAATCCCAAGTGCGGGCTGGGGGTCGGGGTAAGGCCGGTGGGGTGAAATTTGCCGAAAATACGATTGATGCGGTGGCGGCAGCCCAAGCGATTGTGAATTTGCCGATTATGGGCGATTATCCGGATGTGATTCTGGCTGAGGCTAAATATAATGCCGATCGCGAGTTTTATTTAGCAGTGGTTTTAGATACCCATGCGAGACGACCGGTGTTATTAGGGTCGAATAAAGGGGGAGTCGATCTCGATGCAGTAATGGAACAGATGCAAGTGGTGGTGGTGGATCGGAGCTTTTCTCCTTTTTATGCTCGCCGTTTGGTGTTGAAGATGGGACTCCAGGGACGCTTAATTCAATCGGTGAGTCAGATTATTGAAAAAATGTATCGGTTGTTTGTGGATAAAGATTTGGATGTAGTAGAAATTAACCCTTTGGGTGTGAGTGCGGATGGCAGTGTGATGGCTTTAGATGGTAAGGTAACGGTGAATAATGAAGCCTTAAGTCGCCATCCGGATGTGATGGAGTTATTGCAAAAACATGCACCCGGATTGATTAATCTCCCTGGGTTGACCCTAGACCATAATGGCGATCGCGCCAATGATGGGCCCCATTATCGCCCCCAAAAACAGGATGCAGTTAAAAATTTAAACTTCCATCTCATGGATTTAGAGGGAACGATAGGGGTGTTATCGAATGGAACAGGATTGATGATGGCCACCCTGGATTTAATCTATAGTAATGGCTCTCATCCCGCTCGGTGTCTAGATGTGGCTGGAGACTTTCAAGGGGGATGGTTGGCGGATCAATTCTGCGAGCGGATGGAGCAGGGGTTGGAGTTGGTACTCGATTGCCATCGGGTGGAGGTGATCCTGGTGAATTTGATTGGGGGTTTAACGCCAAGCGATCGCATTGCTGAGGCGATCATAAAAGTGTTAGAACAGCGATCGCGATCCCCTGCCTATTCCCCCATTCCAGTAATCCTTAGATTGGTGGGAGATCCCTTGAGTCCGGCGATCGCCGAACGGTTGGCTCGATTCCAAATTACCTGGATCGAAGACCTAGAAGCAGCGATTAAAGCGGCTTTAGAGCAAGCGTAAGCTTTAAGTGTTCTGTAAAACAAAGTGCCCTAATTACCTATGAACTTTAGTCAGACTCAAAAAGTATTAGTCCAAGGAATTAATCAGGCTTTAGGACGAATCCATGGCCGGTTGATGAAGGAGTATGGCACGAATGTGGTAGCGGGGGTGAGTGCTGGAAATGGGGGCCAAGACCTTGAAGGTATTCCGACCTTTGACTTGGTAGAAGAGGCTGTCAGTCAGATGGAGGGAATTGAGACTTCGTTAATTTTTGTACCCCCCTACGAAATGCTGGATGCGGCCCTAGAAGCGATTGCTGCTGGAATTCGCAATCTGATTTTAATTCCCTCTGGAATGCCTCCCCTGGATATGGTGAAACTGCTGCGTAAAGCGGAAGTGACGGAAACCTTAGTTTTGGGGCCCAATTGTCCGGGGATTATTGTACCCGGTCAAGTGCTACTGGGAACCCATCCCACCCAATGTTATACTCCGGGACGCATTGGTTTAATCAGTTGCACGGATACTCTCACCTATCAGGTGGCTCTAGAGTTAAGTCAGGCTGGATTAGGTCAATCAGTGGGAGTAGGTTTAGGCCGAGAAACCATTTTAGGCTCTTCTTTTGCCCAATGGTTACAAATATTAGAAGAAGACGATCAGACTGATGCGATCGTTTTGGTGGGTGAGATTGATGGTCTGGGGGGAGAAGAACAAGCAGCCCAATATATTATGGAAGCGATTGATAAACCAGTAGTGGCCTATTTAGCCGGTCAAAGGGCCCCCCAACCCCGTCGTAAGGGCCATGCTGCCACTTTAATTGCTTCCCGGTTATTGGTGAGCGAGACGAAAGCGGGACGGGGTGCGATCGTGAGTACAGATATGGGCGATCGCAAGTTAGAGGCCTTTCAAATGGGTAAAATTCCAGTAGCCCAGAAACCGAGTGATATTCCTAAATTGCTGAAAAATCAATTAAAACCCACTTCATCAGCTAAAGGACGGAAAAATCAGAAGTAACGATAGGGCATTAAAACGGCTGATAGAAAATAAAGAAGGAAAAACCATTATCCTGCCAAGTTCCTCGATCGAAGGGACTATCCGTTAAAGCAATTCCCCATTGCACGGTGGCAGTCAAATTTTTCTGTTCCCAGCGCCATCCTATGCCTAGAGAAGATAACTGTTGGCTATCCCTACCGGAGAAATTCCAACCGATGCCATAATCAAAAAAAGGAGTCAATTGGATTTGGGCATCCCATCGGGGAATTTTAAATACAGGAAAGCGCAATTCTAAAGCAGAAAACCAACCACTATCAGTTAGTATGCCGTCTTGACGATAACCGCGTACAGTGTCTAATCCCCCTAAGCGAAAGGCTTCTAGGGGCAGTAAAGGATTAGTCGCAACTTGCAGTTGGCTACGCCAGAGTAATAGGTTTTCTTCACCCCAAAGTTTAGACCATTGCCCTTGTAAATGCCAGGCAAAAAAATGATTATCGGGCAGGGGATCGGGGTTTTCAGTCACTCCAAAAAGATTAATTCCCAAACTGAATTGAGAGCGCAAAAATAACACTTCTGTGGGATTGCGTTTCATCCATTCTTGGAAGAATCTTAAAGCGGTTACTCCCGTGCGTCCTTGACGATCTGCACCTAAAGCGAGGGGGAATTCTCGATCTTGTAAAAAAGTTTCGCTTTCTTGACGCGATAAAGTCACTCCGATCGCCAATTCTTCCGTCGGATTTTGTAAAATCGGTTGCCGGAAGCCGAGTTCATAATAGCGCGATGCGGTTTCTAAATCGAGGGGATTCAATGGCTCTTCGATAATCTCGCTATTTGTCCTACCATAGGCAAGTTCTAGGGTTCCATTGCGCGGATTGAGGGGAAAAGTATAGCGAACATCAATGCTGTGACTGCCGTCAGTCTGGTAATAATCGAAACTGAGGCGATCGCCCCATCCCAACAAATTACCCTCGGTTAACCCGAATCCTCGGCGAAAACTGCCCACACTGGGTAAACCAGCATGATCAGCCACAATCCGTCCCTGCAAGGAATCAGCTTCCCTAATCTTAACCCTGAGCCGACTTAAGCCAGGTTGGCTGCTGGTGGATAACTCACTTGATAGACTCTCAATCAGGGGATTCACTTGCAGGAGTTGCAATCCCTGTAATAAACGATTGACATTAAGAGGCTTTTGCGTGGCTAAACCCAGCCGCTCTTGAATATAAGTCGTGCGTAAGAGTCGATTTCCGGTGACCTCAATCTCCTCAATTCCTCCCTCTACCACCTGAATAATAACGACACCTCTCTGAAGTTCTTGGGGAGGAATAAATGCTCCAGAATTGATATAGCCGCGATCGCGATAGGCTTGGGTAATCTCGTCGCTCACTTGAAATAATTCCGCTAGGGAAAGGGGACGGTTCGTAAAAGAAGCAGTAAGGGTAGCCAATTCTTCAGCCCTGAAGACCGTACTCCCGATGACCTCAAATTGCTGAACCGTAATCTGGGTGGGCAGATCGCCAGACTCCGGTAAGGGGAGAGGAGGAACTGATTCTTGGGCATTGATTACTCCATGATTTATGCCCAAAGAGAATAAACCCCCAGATATCACTACCGAGATCCATGAAGAAACCTTAAACCCTTGTCGCCAAACCATACCAGAATGAGGAAAATAGAATGGGTAGGGAACAGGGAATAGGGAATAGGCCATCCTCCCCATCTTCCCCATCCTCCTTATCTTCCCCATCCTTTCATCTGTCCTATGAATATTCAAGACTCCGATCTAGAAACCTTTGTAGTACAAATGGCATCCCTGCTGGATTTACCTCCAGAATGGGCTAATCAGCCAGGGGTGATCGAAAATATGACTCGGTTGATGGCGATCGCCCAATCCCTCAACCAATTTCCTTTGCCTGAAGATCTTGAAGTTGCTCCCATATTTAAACCATGACGTTGGATCTTGACTATCTGGATGGGGTGGCGATCGCCCGTGGAGTCTGCAACCAGCAATATCGTGCCCAAGAAATTATGGAGGCCACCTTAAACCGTATTGCTCTCCATAATCCGGCTCTCAACTGTTTTACTACTTTGTTGGCAGAGGAAGCTTTAGAAAAAGCCAAAGCCTTAGATCGAGGCTTAGAGAGGGGGGACAGACCAGGGGCCCTAGCTGGGGTTCCCTTTGCAGTGAAGAATTTATTTGATATTGCTGGAGTGACCACGGTTGCGGGTTCCAAGATCCATCGCTCCCATGCTCCCGCTCTCTCAGATGCTACGGCGATCGCTCGTTTAAAAAGAGCCGGGGCGATTCTGGTGGGGGCCTTGAATATGGATGAATATGCTTATGGGTTTGTCACCGAAAATGCCCATTATGGCCCCACCCATAACCCCCATGACCCCTCTCGGATTGCTGGAGGCTCATCCGGAGGTTCAGCCGCAGCCGTGGCTGGGGGTTTAGTGCCCTTTAGCTTAGGCTCAGATACCAATGGTTCGATCCGGGTTCCGGCAGCGTTGTGCGGCGTTTATGGCTTGAAACCCACCTATGGCCGTCTTTCCCGTGCCGGGGTGATGTTGTTTTCCAGTAGCCTAGATCATATTGGCCCCTTTGGGCGTTCCGTGCGAGATATGGCAACGTTGTTTGATATTTTGCAAGGGGAAGATCCCCTCGATCCGGTCTGTTGCACTCTACCCCCCGAACCCTGCCTGCCCCAACTGCATCAGAAAATCGAAGACCTGCGAATGGCGATCGCCGATGATTATTTTACTCAAGGGGGAGATCCAGAGGTTTTTGAAGCCTTGGAACAGGTGGCTCAGGTGTTAGGGGTAACGGAGAAAGTGAAGCTCTCCCAGGCAGAGCAAGCCAGGGAAGCTGCTTATCTGATTACTGCTAGTGAGGGAGCCAATCTACATTTACCCGATTTGAAAGCCTCCCCCCAAGACTTCGATCCGGCTACCCGCGATCGCTTTTTCGCTGGGGCCATGATTCCGGTACAATGGTATTTAAATGCACAGCGTTTTCGACGCTGGTATCGCGATCGCATCCGGGCAATCTTTCGGGAAGTCGATGTCATTCTCGCACCCACTACCCCCTGTGTCGCTACCCCCATCGGTCAAACCACCCTCAATATCAAGGGAGCAGAAGTCTTACTGCGTCCTAATTTAGGTCGCTATACTCAACCCCTCTCCTTCATTGGATTACCGGTTTTATCCGTTCCTGTCCATCGACCCCATCAACTCCCTGTAGGGGTACAAATTATGGCCGCTCCCTACAATGAGGCGCTCATTTTGCGCGTAGCTGCTGTTCTAGAAGCTCAAGGGGTAATCTGTGCCTCCGTAGCCTCTGGGCAACCCAAACCTTAAGGATGTCCTGAGTATCCGTCAACCTGAAAAAAAGGAGCTTCTACAGTAGACAAGTGGGGAATTAAGATATAAAAACTACCATAAAATCCTGTTTTTAATATCTATGACCTTATTCGCAAAACCTTCCTCTGAGAGAAAATCCCTGAGAACGGTTTTAATTATTCCCTTTGTTGTACAAATTTCTGCCTCAGTGATCCTAACCGGTTGGCTATCCATTCGCAACGGACAAGAGGCAGTTAATAAGCTTGCCTTGGCACTGAGGGAGGAAATAGTGACCAGAGTACAGCTCTATTTAGATCGGTATTTAGAAACTCCCCATCTGATCAACCAACTGAATCTTCAAGAAGCTAAACTCAAACAATTTAACCTTCTTGATGCCGCTAGTCGAGAACAGCAATTCTGGAAACAGCTTAAGGTATTTTCTAGTATTGGCAATATTGCTTTTGGTAGCCATAATGGAGAGTTTACTGCTATTGAATATACCAGCGATCGCTCGGATATTGTCCTGCAAATCTCCGATGCCTCCACCCAGTACCAAATGACCACCTATCGTTTAGATGAAAATGGCGATCGCGCCGGTATTATTGCCGTGCAACCCGCCTTTGACCCTCGAACTCGGAGCTGGTACAAAAATACTCTGTTACAAAATGCGCCCTCTTGGAATCCCATTTTTAGCTTTTTTTCTGATGATAGCCTTTTAGTTTTACCCACTAGCATCCGCGTTTATGGTGAACAAGGACAAGTTTTAGGAGTCTTAACTGTCCGTCTTTATCTGTCTCAAATTAACGAATTTTTATCGAGCTTAAAAATTGGCAAGACGGGCAAAATTTTTATTATGGAACGAGATGGTACTCTCGTAGCCAGTTCTGTCCCCGAACCCGTCACTCTCAAAACCACAGAGGGCGTGCAACGAGTCCAAGCCAAAAATGCCGAAAATGCCCTAATTCGCCTAGCTGCTCAAACTCTAGAACAAAAATATGCAAATTTAGCCGCCATTGATACAGTGGAACAACTCGATTTTAATCTAGAGGGCGATCGCCAGTTAGTTGAAGTTATTCCCTACCGCGACAAACGAGGATTAGATTGGTTAGTGGTCATTGTCGTTCCAGAATCCGATTTTATGGAACAAATTAATGCTAATACTCAGATTACCATCATCATGTGTATTGGAGCTTTAATCTTGTCCATACTCTTAGGGATTGTCATGGCTGAATGGGTCATACAACCCATTATTCGTCTCAATCAAGCGGCTAAAGATATTGCTAAGGGAAAATGGGAGAGCCGGATTGATATTAAGCGCAACGATGAAGTCGGCCAACTTGCTCAGTCTTTCAAAAATATGGCAGAGCAACTCCAAAATATTTTTGTCACTTTAGAACAAAAAGTTGCAGAGCGAACCGCAGAATTACAGGCATCTAATCAAGAATTGGCCCGGGCAAAACAGCAAGCAGAAGTTGCTAATCAAGCCAAGAGCGATTTTTTAGCCAACATGAGTCATGAACTGCGAACCCCCCTAAATGGCATCCTCGGCTATGCCCAACTCTTGCAGAGAAGCTCCCAATTAGGCGATCGGGAGTATCATAGAGTTAATATTATTTATCAATGTGGATCTCATTTACTGACCTTGATTAATGAAATTTTAGATTTATCTAAAATCGAGGCAGGCAAGTTAGAGTTAGTGCCTGCTCCTGTCTGTTTGCCCTATGTCTTACAAAGTGTGGTAGAAATCTGTAGAATTCGTGCCCAGGAAAAGAAAGTTCAGTTCATTTATCAGCCTAGTTCCCAACTGCCTGAACGAGTTGAAGTGGATGAAAAAAGGCTGCGACAAGTTTTAATTAATTTATTAGCTAATGCCATTAAGTTTACAGATTATGGTTGGGTGATATTAAGGGTAAACGTACTGGAATTATCACCAACCAATGCTTCTATTCTCTTTCAGGTGATTGATACAGGAATGGGTATTGCCCTAGAAGACCAACAGAAACTCTTTGAAGCCTTTGAACAGGCAGGAAATCGACACCAACAATCCCAAGGAACAGGTCTGGGATTAACGATTTCCCAACGTATTGTGCAACTGATGGGAGGGACTCTTGGGGTCAAAAGCCAACTGGGTGAAGGGAGCGAATTTTTCTTTACTCTTCATATTCCCTTAGTTCACAATGGATTGCCCCAGGGCAAACCTTTAAATTTAGAATGGCTGTATGAGACTCCAGAAAACCCAGGAGAGAGAAAAGAAACCCTAGAAAAAAAAGACCCCTATCCCATCCCGTTACCTCCCCATCAAGACCTTGAAGAATTGTTGCAACTTACCCAAGAAGCCGATACTATCGCTATTCGCGAAAAAATAGCTACTTGGGAAGGAAATTATGCAGAGTTTTCTGAACTCATTCTTAAACTCGCCCATGAATTTAAAGTGGAAGAAATTGAAGTTTTATTAGCACACTATTTATAATGATCTGAGCTGGTAATGGCTATGGGAAATGACTTTCTTAATCCTCATCATCTAAAAAATCATCGGATGAATCAGAAGACTTTTTCTCTTTCAGTTTTACCCGATTTGACATGGCGCTAATCCGTCGCAATTGTAGCACTGCCCACTCTGCCACTTCTTGTACTTCTTCATCAGGGTCATCCACTGCATGACACATCATATGACTGACGGTAGCAATCAGTTCATACATGCGAGTAAAATCTCGAATCGCATTTTTTCTCACTTCCGGATTCTCATCCTGCAAAGATAAGGATAAGGCTCGATTCATGGGCTTAATAGTTTTTACACCAATTTCCGATAGGGCAGATAAAATGAGGGTGCGCTGTCCTGAATCGGAATCAAAGAGTAAATTAAGCAAGGGTTTTACAGCTAAAGAGTTACCCCGTTGTCCCAATTCCCAAATGGCTTGGCGGCGTTTTTGGGGATCGGTATTTTCTAAGTCTTTAATTAAGTCTTCAACAAGGGCGAGTTTGGGTAAACGGGTAGTTTCATTAATGGGCAAGATCTGATGATTTTCTTCAGATTCTTGGGGCGATTCTTCTGAAGGTGGATCTTCTTTTTTTAGTTCTGGATGGCTTGTTTTTTCCTGGAGAATTGGCTCAGGTTGCTCTTCGGATAAGCTTTGTGATTCTGTTTCTCGATCGCCAGGGTTGAGTTGACCATTGCGAAGTTTTTCGAGAGCGGCTTGAGCCAGGGAAGGCATGAGTTCAGGTGGTGAAGTATCCGGTTCGGTATCAGGATCATCTTCTTCATCTTCAAAGTCGTCTTCTTCGTCTCCTCGGTTGAGAAGTTTAAGCAGGATAAAAATGGTTCCTCCTAAAATGGTTAAGCCTCCTAAACCCATCATTACCCAACCGAGTATCCCTGGTTTCTTAGAGGTTTTTTTGTTGTTTCGGGGTTTGCTTTCTTCGGCTTGGGTTTCCTTGGGAGTCTGAGTAATGGGGGCGGAGTCTAATTTATCCCAAGTATTTTGACCGACTTGACCATCGCCAGTTAAGCCTTGGGCGTTTTGAAAGGCGATCGCTGCCTCCTGGGTGGTTTGGGCAAAAATACCATCCACTTCCCCTTGAAAATAGCCTAGGTTTTTAAGCTGTTGTTGAAGTTGTTTCACCTCTTCTCCCTGAGCGCCTAGGGTCAGAAATGGCCTGGGGATGCGTTTTTTTTCGGCTTCTTCTAAGGCAATTTGGCTATTATTGCGATAAAAGTCAATTCTCTCTTGCGCTTTGGCATAACAGTCATCTTCTGGGGGCACTTGAGCCATGAGGTCGGCGGCTTGTTGCCATTGCTGGGAAATCTGAGTCCATTGCCCGGCAGTGGTGGCGCTTTTTCCAGCTTGATTGGCTTTTTGGGCTAATTCTAGACCTTGGGCGCAGGCATTTTCGGAAGCTTGGGCCAGCTTGATCGCTTGGCTCTCTCCAGGGGGGGATAGGGGAGACCGGGCGATCGCCGCCGTCCCAGAACTAATGATTCCTAGACTGGCAAGGGTACTAAAAATGCATAGGGGGAGGCGATGGGACATTAGGGTAAGCCGTTGCCGGAGAGGCGAGTTGATGAATCAGGATCTATGAGTCTGTGATACCTTGGATTGCTTTGAGTGGCAAGCAAATTTAAGGTTAAATTTGGCCGCTAGGATTTCCCGTTGGTTGACGAGGTAGATACTGATTAGGGTTAAACCTACACCTAGCCATTGTAGGGGACTAAGGACTTCTTCTAGGATCAGATTACCAAAGAGGAGGGCAAAGACGGGGGTGAGGAAGGTGAGGGAACTAAGGCTGGTGAGGTTGCCGGAGGAGGCGAAGTAGAAAAAGAGTCCGTAGGAGATGGCACTGCCGAAAAGGGTGGAATAGGCGATCGCCAGCCAATCCGGGAGTAACAGATGATCCCACTGGTGGCTTTCCCAAACTCCAGAGGCAAGCATGAGGGGGAGTCCACCCAGGATCATATGCCAACCGGTGGCGATCACGGGGTCGGCATGACGGCTGACATAGCGGATGAGAATAGTTCCTACTGCCATGGAGAGAGCCGCAAAGAGCATTAAGCCTTGTCCGTTCTGGAAAATTTGGCTAATATCGATCCGATCGAGAGGGAAGCCGCCTAAAATCCATTCATCGGGTAATCCAATCAGACTGATGCCACAGACTCCCAAGATTAAACCCAATGCCCCCCACCAACCAATGGTTTCCCCGAATAACCAGGCAGCCATCAGGGCTACGGCGAGGGGTTGGGAGTCAATCATCACGGAGCCAAGTCCGGCATGGGTTCTGACTAATCCTTGGGCGAGAAAGCCTTGGAAGAGGGTTCCATCGATGAGGGCGAAGAGGCTAATCCATAACCAGGCTTTGATGCCTTGGGGTTGGGGACGTTGGGTGAGCCAACTGGCAAGCAGGATTAACAGTCCGGCAGGGACAAGGCGCAGGGTGGCAACGAAGAAGGGGGTAGTGTGGGGGAGGGAACCTTTCATGGCTACCATGGCTGTTCCCCAGAAGAAGAAGGGGGAAATGAGGAGCAGGGAGAAGAGCCAAGGGGATTGAGAGTTGAGGGATTTTAGGTGCATGTTTCCAGAGTTGAGGGTGACAGGCTAAGTTAGCCCTTTTCCTAAATCCCTCTCCCACGGGAGAGGGACTTTTTCCCCTTCTCCCTTCGACTTCGCTCAGGGCAGCGCCTGTGGGAGAAAGGGCTAGGGGATGAGGGAACTTGGCAAATCGTTAAGATACATTGTAATGGTTGTAGATTTGTAAAAGAATCAGTGGAGAAGAACCGTTTAAAGATAATTGGCTCAAGGGATAATGGGTTAAGGGGGCTGATTCGTCTTGTTCTCTGTCAATATCTAGGTTAATCATGATTTGGTTTTTTAAGTCAAAAGCACGCAAACAAATTGCTCGGATTGAAATTAATGGGGCGATCGCCTCTGGAACTCGCAAACGGGTTTTAGAAGCACTGAAAACGGTAGAAGAGAAAAAATACCCGGCTCTGCTACTGCGGATTGATTCTCCTGGGGGAACGGTGGGAGATTCCCAGGAAATTTATGCTGCCTTAATGCGACTGCGAGAGAAACTCAAAATCGTTGCTAGTTTTGGTAATATTTCTGCCTCTGGTGGTGTCTATATTGGCATGGGAGCTGAGTATATTGTCTCCAATCCGGGTACAATTACGGGTAGCATTGGTGTAATATTGCGAGGCAATAATTTAGAGCGCCTCTTAGATAAAATTGGGATCTCGTTTAAGGTGGTGAAATCTGGCCCCTATAAAGATATCTTGGCTTTTGACCGAGAATTAACTGAGGAAGAACAGGATATTCTGCAACAGATGATCGATACCAGTTATCAGCAGTTTGTGGAAACTGTCGCCCAATCTCGGAAGTTAGAAGTCGATCGGGTCAAAAGTTTTGCTGATGGTCGAATTTTTACCGGTGAACAGGCCTTAGAATTAGGGGTGGTTGACCGACTGGGAACGGAAGAAGATGCTCGTTGCTGGTTGGCGGAATTGGCGGGTCTTGATCCCCAGAAAACCCAGTGTAAAACCATTGAAGAACCGAAACCTTTGTGGAGTCGTATGATTAGTGGCGATAATCGGGTAAAATCAGGATTGCCTGCTGCGATGGACTGGTTGGAGTTTGAGGCATCAACCAATGGCTTGCCGTTATGGTTATACCGACCGTAAAGGGAGAGTCATTTTTTCTGTATCCAAACCAGACCAGCAATCATTACTAAGCATGGAGAAGAGGAACGTGGGTTGGCGAGTCCGGGCAATTCGTGGGGCAACGACAGTAGAGGAAAATACGGTTGAGGCGATCCAGGAAGCGGTCACCGAGTTACTCGATGAGCTAGACCGAAAAAACCAGCTTTGTCCTGACCAACTGATTAGTGTTACATTTTCAGTTACTCGCGATCTCGATGCGGTGTTTCCAGCAGCGATCGCCCGTCAAAGAGAAGGATGGGATCAAGTGCCTTTGTTGGATGTGCAACAAATGCATGTAGAAGGCGCTCTATCCCACTGTATCCGATTTCTGATTCATGCCTACTTACCTGGGGAGACTCATGTTACTCATCCCTACTTAAGAGGGGCGAAAAAGCTGCGACCGGACTTAAACCCTGATCTGAAGGTGGATTAACTGGGACTCTCAGATTCGAGTCAGGCTATGATGGGAGAAGTTCTATAGCCGAGATTCAGGCAGGGAAGACCTTTTATCCCTCAGAGTCTTGAAGGCTATAAATGTAACTTTGGGCTAGAACGATTCTGGCATGTGAATTATGTCCCTTGCTTCTACATCCTGGCAATTGCCGAGTCTAGAAAGTGTCTTGGATCGCTATCCTGTCGTGGTTGCACCGGATCTAACGGTAGAGGAGGCGATCGCCGGTTGGGATCGCCAAGCGTCCCATCCTTATTTGCTGGTGAGGCAAAAAAAACAGGTGTTAGGGGTGGTGACGGGATCGGATTACGAGCGGATGTACACCCATCGTCAGCAATGGGGAGCAGTACCGGTTGAACAGGTGATGACTCCCCAGGGCTTGAGTTTAACTTGGCAACCGGATTTAGATCTGTTGGCAGTGACGAAGTTGATGGTTGAGCGGCAGCTTGAGTATTTACCGATTCTCGATCGCCAACAGGATATCATGGGCGTAGTCTGTGCTAATCAACTACAACAAAGCTTACAAGGCCTAAATGCGATCGCCGTTTACTATGGTTTGGCCCAGCTTCAAGCCATACAGCAAAACCCCAACGATCGCCAAAATATTGATTTTCAGACCCTTCTCAATCGCACCGTTAAGGAGATTCATCAGGGTTTAAGGTGCGATCGGGTCTTAATTTATCGCTTTGAACCCGATGGTGGGGGCAGGGTAATTGCGGAAGCGGTGCATCCCTCCTGCCAATCTTTATTAGGCAGAGAGATTACCGATCCTCACTTTGGTGAAGATCTGTTTAAAGCCTATCAACATGGACGGACTCAAGTCACCGATGATATTGAATCGGGAGATCTAACCCCTTGTCATGTGGAGTTATTACGGAAAATTCAGGTGAGAGCAAACTTGGTGGTTCCCATTCTCCAAGAGGATCATTTGTGGGGATTACTGACAGCACAAGAGGCGATTACTGCTCGAAAGTGGTCTAGGGAGGATGAAGGGTTACTCAAACAACAAGCGGAACAATTGGCGATCGCCTTGAAACATAACTTACCCTTCCAAGATCTGCCCACCCAAGTGAGAGAACAGCAATGGATACAGTATGCCTTGGAACAGGAGCGCAACTTTACCCAAGCTATTCTCAGCGCCGTTGATGCCTTGGTGGTAGTGGTGAATCGTCAGGGTGAAATGATTTACTTTAACCGAGCTTGTCAAGATATCAGTGGTGTTCGGGAAAAACAGGCTCAAGGTGAAAAATTTTGGGAATTTCTGATTCCAGCCCCTGAGCAACCTCAGATCAAACGAGTGATACAGCAAGCGCTTAGGGGGGAAGCCACCCAGAGCTATCAATGTCATTGGCTCAGTCAAAATAGTCAACAACGCTGTATTGAGTGGTCAAACCAGATTTTTGGCGATCGGGGGATGATTACCCATCTGATTATCACTGGTATAGATTTAACCCAAAGGCGGGAAGCTCAAATCCAGCTTCGATGGCGCGATCTCCAACAACAAAGCCTCACCTATTTAAGTCAGTCTGCGATCGCCACCCCAGATCTCCAGGAGTTGATGCATAAAATCGTAGACGAGATCGCTAAAACCCTGCGGGTGGATTATGTAGAGCTGTTGGAACTCTTGCCCAATCAAGCCGCTTTTCAAATTAAAGCCGCCCATGGATTTAACTCCGTTCACCATCGCCGTCTTCAGCATTCCCTGGAACAGATTACTCTCAGTGCGACCCAAAATACACAACCGGGCTATACCTTATACTCTGGTAAATCAGTAGTCGTTGATGACCTGCGGTTAGAAACTCGGTTTCGCGGATCGGTATTAATTCATCAAGGGCGAGTGATTAGCAGCGTAACCACTATTATTCCCGGTTTAGAACATCCCTTTGGGGTTCTGGGGGTGCATACTAGGGAGCATCGTCATTTTAGTGCCGATGAAGTGCAATTTTTAGAGGCGATCGCCCATTTATTGGCTTCTGTCCTCGAACGACACCGACTCACGGAAGAATTAAACCAATTTTTTAACCTTTCCCTAGATTTCTTTTGTATTATCGGGTTTGATGGTTCTTTTAAGCGCATTAATCCTCGTTTTCAAGGACTATTGGGGTATAGTTCAGAACAACTGCCATCGAGTACCCTATTCGATTTTGTCCATCCTGATGATTTAGCTGCCACCCAAGCTCAAGTACAACAACTCGCTTCTAGAGTGCCCACGGTTAATTTTGAACATCGGTATCGCACTCAAGATGGCTCCTATCGGTGGATCTCCTGGACTGCCATGCCTGCCGATGAACCCTATTTTTATGCCGTCGGTCGAGATATCACAGAGCGACGAGAGATGGAAACCGCCTTGAAAAAAAGTCAACAACGCTACTTAACTTTAGCCAGTGCCTCTCCCGTGGGCATCTTTCAGACGGACAGTAAAGGTCATTGTTTATACGTTAATCAGCGCTGGTGCGAGATGACTGGTCTATTACCCCAAGACGCGATCATGGAAGGCTGGTCTCAAACCCTTCATCCACAAGACTCAGAGCGGGTGATGCAGGAATGGTATAAAGCCGTCCAGGAGCATCGCCCTTTTTCTGCTGAGTATCGCTTTCAACATGCTGATGGTACAGTGGTTTGGGTGGTGGGTCAGACGGTTGCTGATGTGGATGAAGAAGGAAAAATCACTGGATATGTGGGCAGCATTACAGATATCAGCGATCGCAAACAAGCCGAAGAAGCCCTTAAATATCTTAATCAAACCCTAGAAGATCAAGTCACTCAACGCACGGCTGATTTAGAAACCGCCAATGAAGCTCTCCGGTATGCCGAAGAACGGTTTAGAATCGCCCTTAAAAATTCGCCTATTGTTGTTTTTAACCAAGACTTAGATCTGCGATATACCTGGATTTATAACCCTGCTCTCGGTTATGAAGCAGAAGCAGTCATTGGCAAGTGCGATAGTGATTTATTTGCGCCAGAAGATGCCCAGAAACTAAGCAACATTAAGCAGCAAGTATTAGAATTACAGACTAGCCTGAGAGAAGAAGTCATCATCACCGATCGAGGGGACTTGAAGTGCTACGATTTAACCGTTGATCCCCTATTAAATTTAGACAATCAAATCATTGGAGTCACTTGTACTGCCCTAGATATTACTCATCGCAAAAAAGCCGAATTAGCCCTGCAAGAGAGCGAGCGATTTATTCAACGTATTGCTGATGCAAGTCCCAATATTTTATATATTTATGACTTAGAGAAACATCAGAATGTATATGCGAATAAAAATATTGCTGTGGTTTTAGGGTATACCCCCTCTGAGATTCAGGATATGGGCAATACCCTGTTTGAACAACTCATGCATCCAGAAGACAAACCTAAAGTCGCCCAGTTTCATCAATACTCGATCGATGCTAGTGATACAGAAATTCAGGAAATCGAATACCGAATGCGCGATCGCCAAGATCAATGGCATTGGTTCGTCAGTCGAGACATTATTTTTACTCGTAACGCCCAGGGAAAACCCACACAAATTTTAGGAGCTGCCTCCGATATCACCCAACGCAAACAAGTCGAAGAACAACTACGCTTGAGCGAACGAGCTATATCTGCCAGTAGCAATGGGATCGTCATTGTCGATGCCAAACAGCCCGATTTTCCCGTGATTTCTGTTAATCCTGCCTTTGAGCGCGTCACTGGATATTCAGCCCCAGAAATGATCGGTAAAAATTGTCGGATTCTGCAAGGCAAAGATCGCCATCAAGACGGGTTAAAAGTCATTCGTAACGCCCTAAAAAATGAGAAAAGTTGTACAGTCGTTCTCCGAAATTATCGTAAAGATGGAACTTTGTTTTGGAACCGAGTGACCATTTCTCCGATTCATGATGACCGGGGGATTTTAACCCATTATCTAGGCATTCAAAATAATATTACTGAAATTAAAGTAGCAGAAGAACGTTTACTCGCTAAAGTTAAACGGGAAGAGCTGTTTGGCATGATTACCCAACGCATTCGAGAATCCTTAGATCTGCAAGAGATCTTGACAACTACAGTCCAAGAAGTCAAACAACTTTTACTTTCAGATCGAGTATTGGTTTATCGCATCTTACCCAATCATAAAGGAAAAGTTATTGCTGAAGCTGTTAATCCAGGTTGGACTTGTACCTTAGATCGGAAATTCCCAGAAGAAACCTTCTCTACAGAATGCTATGATGAATGTATTACTAGAAAAACCGATGCTATATCTAATCTCGATCGAGCGGATACCTGTCCTTGCTTAGTTGATTTTTTAGAGCAATTTCAGGTCAAAAGTAAAATTGTAGTTCCCATTGTGCAAAATCAATTACTTTGGGGATTGTTAATTGTTCATCAATGCGATGGAACCAGAGATTGGAAAATAGAAGAAATTGAGTTATTAAAACAGATTGCTTCCCAGTTAGCGATCGCCATTCAACAATCAGAATATTATCAGCAACTGCAAAGAGAACTCAAAGAGCGCATTGTAGCCGAAAGAGCTTTGTTAATGAGCCAACAAAGGATTCAATATTTACTCTCTTCTAGTCCTGGTATCTTATACAGTTTCCGTGCCCATAATACTTTTGAACTCACCTTTGTAAGTGACAATGCTTATGATTTAATTGGTTATGAATTACTGGAAATGTTTGAGAATAACTTTTGGTGGAATCATGTCCATCCGGAAGATAAAATCAAAATTTCTAAGTACGGATTACAAGCTTTATTTGAACAAGGTTCCTATAACCATGAGTACCGTTTTTTGCATAAAGATGGCAGATATATCTGGATTTACGATCAACTCAATTTAGTCCGGGATGAGCAAGGAAATCCCTTAGAGATCATTGGCTATTGGATTGATATTACAGATCGCAAGCAAATCGAAGAAAAACTACAAGAAACTACTTCTCGACTAACGAGCTTAATTTCCAATTTACAATTGGGTGTTTTAGTCAAGGATGAAAACAATACAGTTGCTTTGGTTAATCAAGCCTTTTGTGATATCTTTAAAACCGATAACTGTTCCCATCGCTTGATTGGTCGAACATGGAGTAATATTGGAGAAGAATTTGCAGCCTTATTTGATAATCCCGAAAAAATTAGTCAGCAGCATCAATATATTTTGGCAAGTAAAAAAATAATCAATAATCAAGAGATTCGATTAGCTGACGGTCGCATACTAGAACAAAGTTATGTGCCAATATTTATTGATTCAATCGATCGCGGTCATCTCTGGATGTATCGAGATATTAGCGATCGCAAACAAGCGGAAAGTCGATTAGTGACTTCTTTACAAGAAAAAGAAATTCTTTTAAAGGAAATTCATCATCGGGTCAAAAATAATTTATTGGTGGTCTCTAATTTATTGGAATTTCAAGCTGATTATGTTAGCGATCCTAGCTTGATTAAGGTCTTAGAAGATAGTCGAAATCGTATTTATTCCATGGCTCTGATTCATGAAAAACTCTATCGCTCTATGACCCTAGATACGATTAACTTTGGCGAGTATTTAGAGGACTTAGTTCAAAACTTGTTTGAGTCTTATAATCTAGAAGAAAATCGAGTGACGTTTGATTTAGATATTGAACCGGTTCTGTTGAATATAGAAACGGCTCATCCCTGTGGTTTAATTGTCAATGAGTTATTATCCAATACTTTAAAACATGCTTTTCCTGAAGGAAGACAAGGAAATGTGAAAATTATCATGCATCAGGAAGATGACGATCGAATTATGGTCAAAGTAGCGGATAATGGAATTGGCTTTCCTGAAAATTTAGATTTTCGCCAGGTTGATTCTTTGGGCATGGAGTTGGTTTGTACCCTAACGGAACAATTAGAAGGTGAAATTACATTGTTGAGAAACCATGGCACAACGTTTGAATTACAATTTTCAGAGTTAAACTATCGTCAGAGGGTATAACTATGTCTGCTGTCAAAATTTTAATTGTTGAAGATGAATTACTGATTGCCAAAGGATTAGCCCGTAAATTAGAAAAATTAGGCTATGAAGTGGTGGCCATTGTTTCTTCTGGACAAGCAGCTCTTGACAGAATTGAAGAGGTTAGCCCGGATCTGATTTTAATGGATATTGTGATTAAAGGGGATATGGATGGTATTGAAACGACAGAAAAAATTAGAGAAAGATATAATATTCCCGTTATTTATGTAACTGCTTATGCGGACGATCATACTTTAGCTAGAGCGGAAGAAACGGGTTCTTATGGCTATTTACTGAAGCCATTCAAGGAACGAGAAGTTCATGCCACGATTAAGATGGCTCTCAAAAAACATCAGGAAAATTTGAATATAGAATCTTCCTTGGCTCAAGCAGAATATAGAAGTCAAGAAAAAACGGAATATATATCCCTTGCTTCCCATGATTTAAGAACGCCTTTGACGGCGATTCAAATGTCGGCGGGAATGTTACAACGCTATGGGAATAAGCTAACGGAAGATAAGAAAGATAAGCATTTAAAACGGATTCAAACGGCAGCGCAACATATGCAGCAGTTACTCGAAGATATTCTGACTTTAAGTCGGACTGAATCGGGTAAATTGGAGTTTCATCCGGAACCGATGAATGTGGCAGAGTTTTGTGAGGAGGTGATTGATGAAGTGAAGGCGATCGCCTCTTCTCAACATCACTTAGAATTGACCCTTTATGGAGAAAACCGGATTATTAATCTGGATTCCTTGGTTTTACGTCATATTCTTTCCAATTTACTCTCGAATGCGATCAAGTATTCCCCAGAGGGGGGAATGGTGAATCTTGATGTTACCCAAAGTGATGCTGAGGTGAAATTTGCAGTTCGCGATCGCGGGATTGGCTTGCCGATAGAGTATCAAAATAAACTTTTTGAACGGTTTGAACGAGCGGATAATGTGGGTAAAATTCCCGGCACGGGTTTAGGACTCTCGATTGTAAAGCGCTTAATCGATCTCCATGGTGGAGAAATTAAAGTAGAAAGTGAACAAGGAAAGGGAAGTGTTTTTACAGTCACCTTCCCTTGTATTTTCTAGCTCAACGAAGGGTTTAGGAGCAATAGCGATCGCTAACGACACGACTATAAGTATGTAAAGAAGGTTTGTCTGGATAGCGCGGATCTAAGGTAACGACAGACTCTAACTGCTTACAAACCCTCTGATGACTGCCGAGGCGATCGTATCCCCAGCTATAGACAACGGTATGCTGGCTAGGGGGTTGTGCTTGCACAGGATTAGAGATTAGGGTTGTCCAGAGCATGAGGGTAAATGCTCCTAGGAATAAAATCACGAATTTCAACATTAGGCGATCCTCATGATTGGGTAATCAGATGGTATTTCTTCGATCATAGAAGTTTTAACCCGGCTTTGAAATGGGTTAAATCACACAAGTTTGAGTCTTAAAATGCATCTTGAAGATAGTCTACGATCGCCAACTGAAAATTAGGGTAGATTATCGGTGGGGCGATCGCCCTCTCCACCCTTTCCCCCAAAGAGCTACAATACACTAGCGCCACATCAAAACGACACCCCCACTCAGAAAACTGCGGAGACTCAGCCAGGAATAATGCTGCCGCAGAGCGCAATTTCTCCTGTTTTCGAGACGAGATCGCCAGTAACCCATTGCCATCCCAATTTCCAGCACTGCGGGTTTTCACCTCCACAAATACCAACTCTTCCCCCCATTGGGCAATAATATCTAACTCTCCCCAACGACAATGCCAGCGACGATGCAAAATCTCCGCCCCTTGCTCTTGCAACCATTGGGCAACCCCTTCTTCCCCTTCCATTCCCAGATTAATCGTCACCTCTTTTCAGTCTCCACCTTCCCATAGGATGATGGTATCGCTGTTGAACACTTAAACCTACCATCATCATGACCCTCAAAATGATCCGTACTTATCTGATTTTATGGTTTAGCGTATTCCTAATCCTTGGCCTGAGCCTCACCGGAGGTATCGGCGCTCTTACGCCAGCCTTTGCCCAAAACTATGAAAAAGTAGACCTGAAAAGAGCCGATTTTTCGGGCAAAGACTTGAAAGAAGCCCAATTCGATCAAGCAGATCTAACCGAAAGTAGCTTTGTGGGGGCAGACTTGCGGGGAGCCAGCTTATTTGGAGCCAAATTAATTAGAGCTAATTTAGAAGGAGCCGATCTCAGATATGCCACCATTGGAGAAGCGAATTTTAGAAAGGCGAACTTAAAAAATGTTCTCTTTGAAGGGGCATTTGCCCAACTAGCCAGCTTTAGAGATGCTAATATCGAGGGAGCCGATTTTACTGATGTGATTCTCCGAGATGATGCTCAAAAATACCTCTGTGCGATCGCCACAGGAACCAATCCCATCACCGGAGAAAACACCCGCGATACCCTCTACTGTGACTAAAATCATCTATGATCTCCCTGCCCGATCTGGGCAGGCTAAACTCTTTCAGTATCCGGGTTCAGCTTTCGCAAAATCCCTTCCTCCTAAGTTCGGTTCACCTCCAATGATTTTCCAGAACTGTCGTTTACAGTAAAAACAAGTCAACAGAAAGAGTCCTCTGATTAAATCTAAAACCATGAATCATAACCTACCCTCCCAACATTCTCATCTCTTCGAGCAACTCGCGAACGAGAATAATGCCCTAGGTCAATATCTGCATTCTCTAGATGCTGAAGCCATCGATCATCTCTCGCAACCCTCGAAAGATGCCCTGAGCGTCATGGAACATAACATTGTTGGACTGCTCGGACACTTGCCTCCCGATCATTTCGGGGTTACCATCACCACCAGTCGGGAACAGTTGGGACGTTTGTTAGCTTCGGCCATGATGACGGGCTATTTTCTCCATAAAGCCGAAACTCGTATGGGTTTAGAAGAGCATCTGACTAACTTGAGTGATGAAGAGTAAGAAGATACTCTCTAGAGACTAAGGAAAAAGAATCGTTCTCTCAGAACGCATGGTTAGGAGTCAATGGTATGCCTTCCCCCTTCCCAGGGATGAACCCTTATCTAGAACATCCAGAACTTTGGCCAGGAGTGCATCACTGGCTCATTATTGAATTGGCTCGGTTTCTTTCTCCCCAACTGCGTCCTAAATATAGAGTGGCGGTTGAGGTACAAATGTACGAAACCATAGGAGAAGAAGCTCTACTCGTTGGTGTGCCCGACTTCACGATTAACAGTTCGCACAACACTGCTCCACTCTCAAGCACAAGTGTTGCTGTTGCCCCATCTCCACCTCAACCGCAAGTTGTCAATGTTCCTGTACCGGAACTCCGGAAGCAAGGTTATTTAGAAGTGCGAGAGATCGCTACAAAGGAAGTGGTAACGGCAATTGAAATCCTCTCTCCAGCAAATAAGCGGTCTCGGAAAGGGCGCAACCAATATGAGGGTAAGCGCAATAAAATTTTAAGTAGTTCTACGCATTTAGTAGAGATTGATTTATTGCGTAAGGGAGAACCGATGCTGGTTTATCATAGCCAGAGTTCCACGGATTATCGCATTTTGGTCAGTCGAGGCGATCGCCGCCCTCAAGCGGATTTGTATGGCTTTAAGTTACGCGATCGAATTCCTTCTTTTCCCTTACCTCTAAAGTCTGGAGATCCGGAACCTGTAGTAGATTTACAAGTATTGTTAAATAATATATACGATACAGGAAGTTACGATCTAGTGATAGATTATGCACAAGACCCCGTGCCACCCTTGTCGAAGGGCGATCGCCCTTGGCTGGATAGTTGGTTAAGGGAGCGAAATCTTAGAGCATAATCTGATAGCCAATATCTTGCAAGAGCGCTAAATCGAGAAGAGTGGGCATTTGTCGCACCCCGGAAGGCATCATCGGATCGAGTAAGGATTCTCCAGCTATACCATTGGGTAAAAAGTGGTCTTGAATATGGGATAGATCGGCAGCTAGAGGAACCCCTAAGCCTTCGGTAATCACTAGGGCATTGGGGCCGATGAAGCTTTGACCCGATATCCATTGGTTAAAGGCTTGGGAACTGCCAATACCGAGAATATGGCCCAGTTCGTGGGTAGCAACGGTCATTAGATCGACTTGTCCTGGAGGAATATCATTATGGGTTTGGGGAGTGGGATCGATAAACCAATTAATGGTTGAATTAAAGCTGATGTGACCTGTCCAAGGTTCAAAGTTGCTGCTATTAAACCGCGCATCCAGTTCGCTACCGGGAGTCCAATTGCCACTTGGCCCGGCTTGGGCGATAGTATCAGAAGATAGGGGCGCTGTACCAACAAACACGAGGATATCATCAATAGGGCGATCTAGGGTCAAGGAAAGCGTGCCTCCGGTGCTGGGATTTTTGATGTAAATGGGGGTTCCCGGCGCAAGATCGGTAAATTCATCGAGAATATGGCGCTCCCAGAAGGAGGCGGCAGTTTCTAGGATTTGGCGACGGTTGGGATCGTTGAAAAAGCCACTGCGATCGAATCGGTAGTCAAATTCGATGTTAAAGGAGCTGGGGGTTTGGGGATCGGCTAGGAGTAAGGGAGAATCGGATTGGACGGTTTGGGTGAGGGTGGAGGGGAGAGGATCGCTAATGAAGTCTTCGGCGGTGAGTTGGTTGGGATGAATACCGGGTAAAATGGCAAGGGTTTGGCCGGTGAGCAGGTCTTGAAGGACGGTTGTAGAGGTTAAGTTATGGGTTCCGAAAGCGATGCTGAGGCGATCGTAGGTTAATCCTCCTGTGAGGTGAATCCGATCTTGAGTGTCTTCAAAGTCGAGTATCCAGTCCCCTTGGCTAGGATGTTCGGGTGAGGGCTGGCTGAAGATAAAGGTGTCTTCACCTGCACCCCCGATGAGTAGGTCTGAACCGAGGTCTCCGGAGAGGCGATCGCCTCCTTTATCTCCATAGAGCGTGTCATTTCCTTGACCTCCATAGATGAAATCCGAGTCTTGGCCACCATAGAGCAGATCTTGACCCATATGACCTTGGAGAGTATCTGAGCCTTGATTTCCGGCGATCGCATCATCTCCAGCATCGGCAAGGAGGCGATCGGGGTTCGGGGTTCCCACGAGCAGATCGGCGTTGGGGGTTCCGGTAATATCCGATCCGGGAGTCAATGCAGACTCTAAGATAGGGTTATGAATTAACATAGAGTTCAGAATTCTTATTTAATCTTTAGTATAGATTTCATAAAGTCTTCCTGTGAATCCGCAAAATCTCATAAACAGCATCCGTATTAAAAACGTTCATCAAATGCTGTGCTTTCCGGGTAAGGGGGATTGAGCGATCGCCTGAACCTACTGATTTTATGCTGAAGAGAAAACAATGTGCTAGGCTATGTGAAAGTCTTTTTGCAATCCATCATATCCATGAGCAAGGTTCTGGTGTTAAATGCCTCTTACGAACCGCTCAATATCGCTACCTGGCGAAGGGCGGTTATTTTGTTGCTCAAGGGAAAAGCCGAACAAGTGGAACATAATGGTAAGTTGTTGTGTCCTGGTTTTCCCTTACCAACCGTAATTCGACTGCGGCACTATATCCAAGTTCCCTATAAGGAAATTCCATTAACAAGAAGAAATGTATTATACAGAGACTCCCATTGTTGTCAATACTGCGGTCATAAGGGAGAGGGTTTAACCCTCGATCATGTCATTCCGCGATCGCGTGGGGGAGGAGACACTTGGGAAAACCTAGTTACAGCCTGTGTTCGCTGTAATGTCAGAAAAGGAAACCGGACTCCTGAAGAAGCCTTCATGACTTTATCCCATTCACCGCGAAAGCCATACAGCAGTCTCTATTTCGAGCTGCAAAAGCATGTAACGAGCGGTACACATCAAGAATGGAAAAAATATGTGATTGGTATCTAAACCCCTGACTTCATCTTCAGGGGTTTTTTCAACCCTGGGTTATCTTCTGAGTAGGGGCGAAAAATTTTTTGCCCCTACAGATGCAGCGCAAGACAAAACTAGGACAGGTTTCTATGGGGCAATAGGAACTTGACTATGGGTATCAATAATATCTCGGAAAAACTCCACCACTAAATCTTGATTAATAGGAGTCACTCCTTCTGCACCAAACCAGCGATTAATCACAGCCACATCATCCGGCCGCTCCATCAGGTAACCTTGCATGAATTTAGCCAGGCTATAGTTAACCAGATCGCGGAATTTAGAATTATCTTCTGGCATCATGCAAGCAATACCTTCACGGGTATAAGGAACTTCTGGTACAACGCTGAACTCATCGGGATTACCGGCAGTTTTTCGCAACCCTTCCAAGAGAATACCATCCCAAGCAAAAGCATCGATTTTCCCCTCTTGCAGAGCCGCTAATCCTTCCGCACTCCCACGCATTGGAACCAGATCTGCATCGGGTTGAATCAGTTGAATCACCTGCTCATTGGTGGTTCCCAGGAGTACACCAACTTTTTTACCTTTCAGAGATTCGGGAGATCCTAATATATTCCCCTCTTTGACCAATAAACGAGTCCCTGTAACCGCATAACTAATCGAAAAGTCTACAAAAACATCCCGATCCCAAGTAAAACTGGTGGCTCCACAGACTAAATCAACGGTGCGATTTGTAATGGAAGGAATCCGGGTATCGGGAGTCACTTCGACTAATTCTAAAGTAATTTCTTTCCCCAGTTGCGTTTCCATTTCCTGGCGAATTCGGTCAAGCATATCAATGGAATAGCCCACCAACTGTTCTTGCTCATTAATATAGGCAAAAGGAGCTGTATGGGTTCGAGTTCCTGCCGTGAGTACCCCTGTACGCATCACCTTTTCCATCACCGTTTCTGCCCAACTGGGTAGGGATAGACTACCTGAAAACAGCAGAGTTAGGGCGGCGATCGCTAAATTCCGTTTCATTCTTTGTCCTCACCGGATTAACCAATCTGCTGAATCATACTCAAGTCTAATCCCCCTTGTCAATTGTCATTAGAGATTGATCGTAGGGATTAAATAGAAAGATGCTTATCGCTCTAGATTCATAAATTAGGGGTAGATTCATCATCTACCCCTAACCCACAAGTGATAATTACGCTTTCGCCGTTAAGCGGGTTAAAACCTGCGTCGAACGATCGACAAAAGACTTCATCCCACCCGCATCAAAACCTTTTTGCGCCATCAAAGCCAAATCATAAACTTGATTGCAAATCAGACTCGCTAACTCCGCAGAAGGAGAAGTTCCTTCACTAGCAATAATACTGCCTTGACTCAAGCGCAATAAATCTTGAATCAGTGGATGAGCGGTATTGACTAACAGAATATGCTCTTCCGGAAACTTCGCCGTTTCTTGTTGGAACATGGCGTTCATTTCCTGCAAGCGGCGCATAAATTCGGGTAATAACACCATTGCAGGCGGATTTTGCTCATTATTATTACCTTTCAGAGATTCAGTCCGAATCTGAAGTTTGGGTTTATTGAGCGCTTTCTCAAACAGTGCTTTGATTTGTTCGCTGGCAGTGGTATTGGTTTTTGGATCGACAATTTCCTTGTCGTTTTCCTTATCCAACAATTGCTCGTCAATTTCGGCATCCACGCGGGAAAATTTCACATCAGAATACTGGCGCTCTAGGAAGCTGATAAAGTGAGGATCGATGAAAGAATCCATGTACAGGACTTCTAATCCTTGATTTTGGTGCAATTGGATATAGGTTCCTTGATTCACTTCATCAGTACAGTAGAAGACGCGATTTTCGTGGCGCTCCTTGTTGCGATCCAGGTATTCTTTTAATGTGGTATAGGTATAGCCTTGAGCGTCTTTGTTGCTGGGTTGAACCTCTTGCCAAGCGTCCCCTTCTTCCGCTTGTACTTGTACTTCTGGGGTACTTTCGGCCCTTTGTCCATCCCAAGTAGTACGGTAGATGACGATATCTTCGACTTGGGCTTTGAATTTGTCGTCGTTGAGGCAGCCAAATTTAACGAATGTGCCTAAGTCTTTCCAGCTCTTGATGTAGTCTTCGCGGGAGTCGCGGTATTGTTCTTTGAGGCGATCGCCAACCTTCTTGGCCACAAAGTCTGCTATCCTACGAACGGTGCGATCCATTTGCAGAGCAGATCTCGACACATTCAGGGGAATATCGGGACTATCAATCACTCCCCGCATGGGAAGCAGGAATTTAGGGATAATCTCCTCGCAATGTTCAGAGACAAACACCTGATTGCAGAACAGCTTGATTTGTCCTTTGGTGACATCCACATCTGGTTTAAGTTTGGGGAAATACAAAATCCCATTGAGCAAGAAAGGATAATCGGTTTTCAGATGAATCCAGAGCAGAGGTTCCTCTTGGAAGGGATAGAGATAGCGATAAAACTCTAGATAGTCTTCATCCTTGAGATCTTGGGGAGATTTGCGCCATAGAGCATCCCGTTTATTAATCTGCTCTCCGTCGAGCTTAATGGAAACGGGCATAAAATCACAGTAAGTTTTCACCAACTGCTTAATCCGAGTCGGTTCTAAGTATTCTTCCTCTTCATCCATCAGAGTCAGAATAATCGTTGTGCCACGGGTGGTACGCTCCGAGTCTTCGAGGGTAAAGGCTGGGGAACCATCACAAGTCCAGTGAACCGCTTGCGCCCCTTCCCGATAGGATAGGGTATCGATTTCGACTTGTTTGGCGACCATGAAGGAGGAGTAAAACCCTAGGCCAAAGTGGCCGATAATGCCTTCTTCTGTCGTTCCTTTGTACTTTTCTAAGAATTCTTCGGCGCTGGAAAAGGCAACTTGGTTAATATATTTTTTGACTTCATCGGCAGTCATACCGATGCCGTTATCGCTAATCGAGAGAGTTTTCTTGTCTTTATCGAGGCTAATGACGATTTCGGGTTCTCCAACTTCACCGGAAAATTCATCGGTATGGGAGACCATTTTTAACTTGGCGATCGCATCTACGGCGTTAGAAACCAATTCCCGAAAGAAAATCTCATGATCGGAATAGAGGGATTTTTTGATAATCGGGAAAATATTCTCAGTATGAATACTGATTGTGCCTTGTTCGAGTACAGTAGTCATCGTTGATAATAAGGGATAACGAGAAGTTACATAAATCGGGTGTTACTGTACAATTGTGGAAGATTGAAGCCAGTTTGCCTAGACGACTGCACCGTACCCTACATTCGGATCTCCCTACTTTGACCATGAGTAATCAGTCTTGAGTCATCCCGGCAAGGATGTCAACATAGCACTCATGGTCAACCTCCCGTATAATTAGATCTCCATAGATAGATAGGTATAGCGGTTGAGGCTTTCCTTATAGCTATTGAGCAACCGTTGGGACTCAGAGATAGAAATGATCCCTTCTTCTAGGGCTGATTCAGTTTGCTGGCGGATACTTTCAACTAAATCTTCGCGATCGTATTCTACATAACTCAATACATCTCCCATAGTGTCCCCTTTCACGACTTGCTTCACCTGATACCCTTTAGGCGTTAGGGCAATGTGGACGGCATTAGTATCGCCAAACAAATTATGGAAATTGCCCATAATTTCCTGATAAGCTCCGCCTAAAAATAATCCTAAATAATAGGGTTCTCCCCGTTTGAGAGGATGCAAATCGAGCAGAGATTTCACATCCCGCAGATCGATAAACTTGGTAATTTTGCCATCACTATCGCAGGTGAGATCGGCTAAAGTTCCTTGGCAGGTGGGCTGTTCATCTAAGCGATGTAGGGGCATAATAGGGAACAATTGATCGATCGCCCAACTATCAGGGGCTGATTGGAACACCGATAAATTCACATAGTAAATCGAAGCCATACTGATCTGGAGGTCTTCGAGATCGTCGGGTACATATTCTTGGTGACGAATAATGTCTAAGATCTTCTGGCAACAAGTCCAATAGAGCTGTTCTGCTTTGGCTCGTTGGCTTAAACTCAAATAGCCAAAGTTAAATAAACTAATGGCTTCTTCCTTAAACTGAATTGCATCATGGTAGCATTCCTGATAATTTTCTAACCGAATCAATTGGTAGGTTTCCCATAAATTGCGGATAATCAAATGATCGCTACTTTGGGTTGCAACCGCATCTTTCGCCATCACTTCACTGGTTCCCAATACATCAAAAATGAGGACAGACTGATGGGAGGCGATCGCCCTTCCGCTTTCGCTAACTAGCACGGGTGCTTTCACTTTGGCTTGTTCGCAAGCTTCTTTGACCTCGGCTACGATATCATTGGCATAATTCTGCATGTTGTAATTTTTCGAGGCGTAGAAATTGGTTTTCGAGCCATCATAATCAACCCCTAAACCACCCCCCACATCCAAATAGCCCATATCTGCACCACTTTTAGCCAACTGTACATAAATTTGGCTTGCTTCCCGGATGGCATCTTTAATTACACCGATCGAAGAAATTTGGGAGCCAACATGAAAATGCAACAGTTGCAGAGAGGATAACAGATTAACCGATTCTAGGCGTTCAATGACATGGACAATTTCTGGAATAGTTAAGCCAAATTTGGCTCCATCTCCTGTGGATGTACCCCAACGGCCTTCTCCTTTGGTACTGAGTTTAGCACGAACACCAACCACGGGAGTTACCCCTAATTCTTGATGGGCTTTGATCACTAGCTCCACTTCTTCGAGCTGCTCTAAAACGATGATGGTTTTTTTACCGAGTCTGCGGGCTAAAATGGCGGTTTCGATGTATTCTTTATCCTTATAGCCATTGCAAATTAACAGGGAATTGGGGGTTTTTAGCAGGGCTAAGGCGATCAACAGTTCAGGTTTTGAACCCGCTTCTAGACCAAACTGGAAGGGTTGGCCAAAGTGAACTAAGTCTTCTACCAGTTGCCGATGCTGGTTGCATTTGACCGGGAAAACGCCTTGATAAATGCCGGGATAATTGTATCGGGTGATGGCTTGGGAAAAACAAGCATTGAGCCGTTCTAGGCGATCGGCCAAGATATCGGAAAAGCGGATCACGAAGGGTAAGTTAATGTTGCGTTGTTTGAGACCTTCTACCAGCTCATAGAGGTCTAGGGAACCGCCGTGATCGCCTTTTGGAGAGACGACAACATGGCCGGCCGCATTAATGGAAAAATAGGGGTCTCCCCAGCCATTAATCCGATAGAGAGCCTCAGAATCCTCAATTGTCCACGGGGGGGATAGGGTTTCCCCCAGTTCTGGAGTTTCTGTGGTGGCGATCGCCTGTTCTGCCATTCGATGTTACCTCACTAACCTATTCTGATTCTAAGGTAATAGGTCATGTCTAAAGGGATTAATAATTAATTTTTTTCAAGGCATCGATCGCCTCAGCAGCCGAGGGATAGCGATCGCGGAAATGATAAGCAACCATGGTATCTAAAACATCCATCAGTTCCACGCTCACCGTATCTTCAACCAAATGATGCCAAACTGCGCTCCCTGTACCCCAATCCTGGCGTAACTTCTGGGGACTAATCCCCGTTAAAGCATGGATGGCAATCATGCCCACAGAGTAAATATCACTACAGAGTCTCGGTTGCCCCATCAATTGTTCTGGAGCTGCATAACCTTTTGTACCGATCGCCACTGTAAACCGTTCCGTCTCTTCCTCTAAATGGGGCGCAAACTGCTTAACTGCGCCAAAATCAATTAAGCACAGGCGGCGATCGCTCTGACGACGGATAATATTACTCGGTTTAATATCCCGATGGATCACCTGATAGTGATGGACAAAAGTCAACACTTGTAAAATATCCAAAATTAACTCTATCACTCGATCCGCATCTAAGCGCCGATCTTCCCCCAATTCCTCACTTAAAGAACTGCCTTCAATATACTCTTCCACCAAATAAAACTCTTGATGTTCCTCAAAATAGGCAAATAATTGAGGAATTTGATCGTGTTGCCCTAAAATATCTAAAATTTCTGCTTCTGTCTTAAACAACCGTTGGGCAACCTGAAAGAAATTACCATCTGTCTGCACGGGGCGCAAATGTTTAATCACACAAATGGGATGTCGGGGGCGCTGAATATCTTGAGCCAAATAAGTTTGGCCAAATCCCCCCGCACCTAAGACTTTAGTAATATGATATCTTCCCCCTAAAAGACTCATCGGTTGAGTCCATTCCTCTGTATTTTCAGGAGCAATTTGGGTACAGTCCTCCTCATCGTCGCCCTCTGTGTCTGTCGAGCTTTTCGTATTTTCAGAGCCTAATTGAGTGAAAGCTTGTTCTTTTGTCTGCTCCTCTAAAAAGGTTTGCAATAACTTCAAATCTTGTTCTTGCTGTTTCACCCGTTGAGCCATCTGTGCTTGGATTTTTTGAGTTTCATAAGAGCGATATCCTAATACCCCGCTACTGCCGATCAACAATCCCAAAGTGGGAGAAAAGAGGGGAACCCAAACTGAGAGTTGAAAGAAACCCCAACTACTTCCCGCTAAACCCAAAAGGGCGATCGCTAAGGTTCCCGATAAGGCCAAAGGATGGGTAATCTTCCAACTCATGGCAGCACCGACTGTCGCCCATCCGAGAATCCAGAGGATTTCCACCCGATCTGACCAGGTACTCATCAAGGGTTGGCCATCCAAAGCAGCATAGAGGAGTTGGCTAATCATTTGGGCATGAATTTCTACCCCTGCCATTTGATGATTGGTTTCTTGACCTCCGCTATAGGGCGTATAAAAGAAGTCATTTAAACTGGGAGCGGTCACCCCAATCAGAATAATGCGATCGCGTATCCAACTGGGATCGACCCGATCTTCTAAAACATCCATTAACGTCACTTTGCGAGCGACGCGATCGGGAGAATGATATTTCAATAAAATTTGATAGCCCTCAGCATCCACCCCCTGATAACCCCCCGTATTCGGTTCTAGACGAGTTAAGGGTACTGAACCTAACATTAGAGTCCCTTGGGAGATTTTAGCTTCAATATTTTCATGCTGAAGATAATGGCGTGCCAATTGCAGCGAAAATGCTTGTTTCACCTGACATTTAGAAGAGGGGAAGGGTTTACCCCACAATAAACTGCGCCGAATCACCCCATCCTCATCTATGACAACATCAGCAAATCCTAGATACGAATCGGGGACTCCCGGAGGAGGAGGAACCCCCGTATCATCCTCACCTTTACTGAGTTGACAAACGGTTACAGTACGATTATTTTCGCCGAGTAAATAGGCGATAAATTCCTCACGGCCGGGATTTTGGGGAATATCCCGATAAATATCTAAACCCACGATCCTCGGCTCATGAGCCTCTAATTTCTGTAGCAGTTGATAAATGGTTTCATCGGATAGGGGATACTTCTGTTGGGCCTGAATATCCTCTTCTGTGATGCCAACAATTAAGAGTCGATCGTCCGTTTTGGCGATCGCCCTCCATTGGGTAAATTGGTCATAAATCGACAATTCCGCCGATTGTGTCCAGCCCGCTTTTCTCAACCCCACCACGAGACCAGTAGTTGTTAAAGTGACAATTACCACCGCATTTTTTACAGTCACCCAATCGAGCCATGAACCCTGGGGATCTTTCCACCATTGGCAGAGCTTGGGCCAAATTTGCTCGCACACCAATGAACGACATCGCTGCCACAAAGGAAGACTGGTTTTCATTCCCGGTTCAATTTTGCCCATACTCGCCCATCAGATTACTGTAGCTGGCATTGAAACGTTAATTTTAGCACCAATTTTAGCACCAATTTTAGCACCCGCTTATCCAGGAACGGGCTATGGGATTATCTTGGAATAGCCTGTCCCAAACTCAACTCTTGTAAATTTTGGTTATAGAGATCGACTCTTCCCATCCAATCATTATGCCCTAAGCCCTCAATGGGAACAAACTTTTTCGGTTCGTTGGCGACTTGGTAGAGTTTCTGACCATGGATGAAGGGAATCATTTCATCTAAAGTAGCATGGAAAATCAGTACGGGAGCCTTAATTTCTTTTATCTTGCCAATATTATTAAATTTATCGAAGGGAAATACAGGTATCCAAGTGACCACCCGCAAGGCAGAAATAAAGGTATTTTCAGTCACTAAAGCGGCGATCGAAATTTCCCTTGCTAAATCGATAGATGGGCCGCCACCCACGGAACGACCATAGAGGATAATTTGATTCGGGGGAATTTTCAGGGTTTGGGTGAGATAAGTATAAGCAGCGCGAATATCTTGGTAACTGCCTCGTTCTGTGGGTTTTCCTTGACTGGTTCCATAGCCTCGATAGTCGTAGGCAAAGACACTAAATCCCAGTTGATTTAAATGTTCAAGAACTGGTTGAATTATGCCTAAGTCTTCGGCATTACCATGGCTATAGAGCAGGGTATAGCGGGCTTTGGGGTTGGGCAGATATTGACCTGTAATGTTGATTCCTGGTGCAGAGGTCAGGGTAACCGTCTGGGGAAGAGTTTGGTAGGTAGCAAGAGGAGGTAAGAAGATTTTGCTATCTGCAATGAATAGAACATAGAGACTAACGATCGCATAAATGGCGATCGTAGAGCGCAGCAGACGAACCAAGGAAAATTTGCCAATTAGTAGTTCTTTTAAGCGTTTATTTTTCATCGTCCCTTGAGAATTTATCTCTATCTTCTCTGCTATTTAGTATGAAGAAGCCGGGCTTTTTCAAGAAACCCGGCTGCTCATTCTCTAGTTTAGGTTATACCACAAATACTGCTCCGATCTCTCCGTGTCTGTGCCAGGGCAGAGGGTGGTAATTTTAGATCAATTTAATGGCTCGTAGTCCAAACCAGAGGGTAAGGGCTACACCGATCATGCCTCCGAGGAAAGCGAAGTAGGTAATGGCTGCACTGATGCTCATGTTTTTTGTCCTTTTGTTAACTTAGGGATTTAGTCTTGAGATTAATCGCAACATTCCGTAAACTAGAATACAACTGATTGACGAAGAGTTGAAGCAGAAAGCGATGATGGATGGATTGGTTTCAGGGTCTACGGTGCGGGTGGAGTTGGGGGATAAGTCCTATGAGATTGCGATCGCCCCAGGGAGTCTTGATGAGCTTGGCTTTCGTATGGCTCAGTTGAATTTGGGGAATAAGGTGCTGGTGGTTTCTAATCCGGCGATCGCCGATTATTATGCAGAACGGGCGATCGCCTCCTTAACCAACGCCGGTTTTACGGTCTTTTCCCATCTCATCCCCGCCGGAGAGCAACACAAAACCCTAGACTCCATTCAAACCATCTATGATTGTGCCCTGGAACATCGTCTAGAGCGCTCCTCTACCCTGGTTGCTCTGGGAGGCGGTGTCATTGGCGATATGACCGGGTTTGCTGCTGCCACATGGCTCAGAGGCGTTAATTTTGTCCAAGTCCCTACCTCCTTACTGGCAATGGTGGATGCGTCTATTGGGGGCAAAACGGGGGTGAATCATCCCCTGGGCAAAAACCTGATTGGGGCATTCCATCAACCGCGCCTCGTTTTGGTTGACCGTCAGGTGCTAAAGACCCTGCCAGAGCGCGAATTTCGGGCAGGAATGGCGGAGGTGATTAAGTATGGAGTGATTTGGGATTTGGAGCTGTTTGGGCAGCTTGAAAAGCAAACCAGGCTGGATCGCTTTGATGCGGTTCCCCCCCAGTTATTGAACTTGATTTTAACTCGCTCCTGTGAAGCGAAGGCTAAGGTGGTGAGTCAGGATGAGAGGGAAGCAGGGTTACGGGCGATTTTGAATTATGGGCATACCATTGGTCATGCGATCGAGAGTTTAACCGGTTATGAGCAGGTGATTCATGGGGAAGCAGTGGCGATCGGCATGGTGGCAGCGAGTCAAATAGCCTTGAAGATGGGAGGATGGGATCAAGATTGGGATGAGCGTCAGTTAGCCCTAATTGAAAAAGCTGGACTCCCTACGCGCATTCCTTCCGAAGTCACGATTGACAGCATTTTAGAGAGTTTGCAAACGGATAAAAAGGTAAAATCCGGTCAGGTGCGATTTATTTTGCCGGTAGAAGAACCGCCAGCGAGAATTACCGATCAAGTTTCCGAGGAGATTTTACGGGAAGTCTTAGCCAGTTTAGGCGCATCTTGAGGTGATGTATGGAGAACATGGATATTAATCAAGCCTTACCTAAAATTGCCGAGCTGCTAGAAATGGCGTTTGCAGGACAAGAAATTGTGATCACGAACCACAAGGATCAACAGATTAAAATCGCGCCTCTGTCTGCATCTCGTCCTCCTCGGTTTGGCTGCGATCGAGAGCGGGTTATCCTATCTGATGATTTTGATGTGCCCCTAGATGATTTTCAGGATTAAGGAGGAAGATGGATACAGGACGTTATCAGACAATTAAGAACACCACAAACGATTCGCGATCGCGCCCTAATCCTATTCAACTTAGCCCAATCTCACCAATTATCCGGCTTTCGCTGCCACCTATCCAAACTACCCGATGTTGCCGATTATGTCATTATGGATGGCACAGTTCGATCGCCAAACCTGTGCTAGAGTAGCGAAAAATGCAACAACACAAGGGCTATGGAAACCGCAGTCGATCGCTCTGTTTTACCCGATCTTTACGATCGCGACTATTATCTGTGGCTAGAAACTACATCACAATTATTACGCGATCGCCAGCTCGATCGTCTCGATCTAGAGCATCTTGCAGAAGAACTTGAAGACATAGGAAAAAGTGAGAAACGGGCGATCGAGAGTAACCTGGAAATTCTACTGATGCACTTACTCAAGTATCAATATCAACCGGAAAAACAGACCCATAGCTGGCGCTATACTATTTACGAACACCGCGATCGCATTCACAAAGCCTTTCGAGATAGCCCCAGCTTGAAAAGCTATTTTAACCAAATTTTCGAGGGCTGTTATGCAAAAGCACGCCAACGAGCTGCCCTAGAAACCGGGATGAAGGTTGATGACTTTCCAGCACTGTGTCCCTTTTCCATCACCGAAACCCTAGATCTCGATTATTGGCCGGAAAATCAAGCCGAAGAAAACCCCAATTTTGAGTTCTAGGAGGAAGATAGATTAGATGCAGGACATTATCAGAGAATTAAGAACACCACAAACGATTCGCGATCGCGCCTTAATCCTATTCAACTTAGCGCAATCTCACCAGCTATCCGGCTTTCATTGCCACCTATCCAAACTACCCGATGTTGCTGATTATGTCATTCAAGTCATCCGCACCGAATATCCCGATCTCAACATCCCCTTTCATTCCCGGTGGCGACATTTTGAAATAGGGGGAATCTCCCGTTTACAGCAACTGCAACACTCTCTATCTGAATATTCCCCCATCGAACAAGCCAAATCAAAACTCGACTTAGCCATAATCAGCGTCCTCCTAGATGCCGGAGCAGGGGAAAAATGGCATTACCAAGAACCGCAAACCAACCAGATTTATAGCCGTTCTGAAGGATTAGCCGTTGCCAGTTTTCACGGCTTTTGCCAAGGTCTATTTTCCAGCAATCCAGAGCATCCCTATCAAGTCGATAGTCTCGCTCTGCAAAACCTCACCCAACCCGCCCTAGAAACCGCCTTTCAAGTCACCTCTAAAAATCCCTTAGTTGGCATCTCTGGACGACTGCAACTGCTGCAAAAATTGGGTCAAGTTCTCTCGAATTCTCCCCAATTTTTTCCTAGCTCTCCCCCCCGTCCCAGCGATTTAATCCACCATTGGTTAGGACAAACTGAAGTTGATCCCCCTAAATCCCCCTTAGAAAGGGGGACTTTCACAACTGCCCCCCTTTCTAAGGGGGGTTGGGGGGATCAAAATGTAGCCAATAAAAGTGCTAATTTCTCTCATCAACTATCCGCCGTCACCATCCTCCAGACTATACTAGAAAGCCTAGGAGAAATTTGGCCCGGACGCTTAACCCTAGATGGAGTAAATCTAGGCGATGTTTGGCAACATTTTGCCCTACCCAATACTAGCATAGGTTCCCAATTTATTCCCTTTCATAAACTCTCCCAATGGTTAACCTACTCGCTCCTGGAACCCTTGCAAGACTTAGGCTTAACCCTTACTGACTTAAATCAACTCACCGGGTTACCTGAATATCGCAATGGTGGACTTTTCTTAGACTTAGGCGTATTAGAACTCAAAAATCCTGCCCAGTTTCAACTCTACCATAAAGTCGATTCAGAACTAATTATTGAATGGCGTGCCCTAACCCTAATTTTACTCGATCAACTCGCCGAAATTATCCGGGAAAAACTCAACTTAACTGCCGATGAATTCCCCTTAGTCAAACTCTTACAAGGGGGAACTTGGACAGCCGGACGCAAAATTGCCGCCCAACTACGCCCTGGTGGAGTTCCTCCCCTATTGATCGACAGTGATGGTACAGTCTTTTAGTTTTTCTCTGTGTTCCTTGGTGTCTGGGGTGGTTATCGAGATAACCAACTAAAAACTTGATTTACGGTTAACTGCAACTCGATACCCTCTAAAACTGGAAGCACATCCTCACCGCGACAGAGAATCATGCGCTCCTCTGGCAAAAATACCATAATCACTTTTTCCGTTGAGTCTACTAACCATCCCAGTTGGGTTCCAGCTTGCAAACAGAGCTGAATTTTGCTAATTAAAGCTGTGGTACTTTGATCGGGAGAAAGAATTTCAATCATCCAGTCAGGAGCGCCAGAAATGGCTGTATTCTCGACAGGGATGCGATCGCCGCGAATAATGGTAATATCGGGAACAACTGACTGCTGCGTTAGAGTGCAACGTAACTCTGGGAACGCTTCATAGGAACTTCCTGCGCGATCGATTTCTCCAGTCAATCGTTTCTGTATAATACTATGGTCAACGGTTGGCATCGGTTTTAACTGCGCCTGTCCCTGGAAAAATTCCCACGCGGGAGATGCTTCTAAATTAGAGCGCTGTAGAAATTCTGCTAAAGTCAGAGATTGAACGGTAACCATAGATCGGGTATAGCTCAATAGCCACAGCTTATAACTATCAACCATCTACTGTCAACTCATTACTCATTACTCATTTCTAATGTCCAACATTACCGTTATCAACCATCCCCTCATTGCCCATAAATTAACCCTCATGCGTCGCGAGGAAACCAGTACGGCTAAATTTCGCTCGTTGCTCAAAGAAATTAGCCTCTTACTTGCCTATGAAGTGACGAGAGATTTACCCTTAAAATTAGAAGAAATTAAGACACCTTTAGGGGTGATGCAAGCGCCGGTTTTAGCTCCAGAGAAAAAGATGGTTGTGATTTCGATTATGCGAGCTGGGCAAGGAATTTTAGATGGGATGTTAGAACTGATTCCTTCAGCGCGGGTGGGGCATATTGGGTTATATCGAGATCCCAGAACCTTGATTCCCATTGAATATTATCTCAAGGTTCCCCATGATGTGGAAGAACGGGATATGTTTATTGTCGATCCCATGTTAGCAACCGGTAACACGGCAGTGGCTGCCATTAGTCGGTTGAAGGAGCTTAACCCGAAATCAATTAAGTTTGTCTGCCTGTTAGCCGCTCCTGAAGGGTTGGAGCATGTGCAAGATGAACATCCGGATATCCCGATTTATACGGCGGCTATTGATGAAGGGTTAGATGAGCATGGATATATTTTACCGGGTTTAGGGGATGCGGGCGATCGCCTCTTCGGAACCAAGTAAATCTTGATTATTCCTGCTCCACTCTCCTGTTTTTTGCACTTGAGCATACATTTTTTATTTTTCCCATGAGCAGAGTTTTTCAACTTTTGCTCTATTTTTGTATTCTGCATCACAGTATCATTCAATTAGTTAGAAAGCCAGAAAAATGAATTACAATTTTTATTGTATTTTCCATTAACCTGAAATCATCTATTAAACTAAGAAAGAAATTATCCCAATTCTCTTTCCGGCTTATGCTAAAAACTTCCTTACCCGTTACTCCCACTACTAAATTCCCCTTGCGGTGGGTTCTGGTCATTCCATTTGCGATTCAACTCTTTGCTGTAGTGGGATTTACCAGTTGGTTAGCCCTACGCAATGGAGAGCAAACGGTTCATAATTTAGCCGGTCAGCTTCGCAATGAAGTGGTAGCCCGCATTGAGCAAAAATTGGTACATTTGATTGAAGCTCCCATCAAAGTGAGTGAAAACAATGTGGATTCCATTCACCTCAATCTACTGAGTCTTGAGGATGTCCCTACCCTGGAGCGCTATTTGTGGAACCAACTGCATCAGTTTGAAGAGTTGGCTTTCATTGGTGTGGAAACAGCTAAGGGTACTCTAGTCGGAGCCGAACGAGAGGTTGATGGAGAGATTACACTAACGGTAGCAACCGCTGAAACTGGGTTTCTAGCACAGCAGTGGCAAACCAATGACAAAGGAGAGAAAACAGAAAAGTTGCGATCGCTACCTAACTTTCATTTGCATCTTCCCTATCAGCTCCCCCCTAAAAAAACGACAGAATCTCCAACCTGGAATGATATCCACATTCTGCAAACCAGTCAACGCCCCGTTTTTTCCACCTATCATCCCATTTATGACTCCCAAAATCAGCTCCTAGGCACGATCAGCGTCGATTTAGCTCTAGATCAAATTAATGATTTTCTCAGTCAGATCAAAATCGGTCAAACGGGACAAACATTTATCCTCGATCGTGCCGGAACATTAATTGCCTCATCGATCAATCAATCCTTCTCTAGGGTAAATACTGATTTAACCTCTCCCACAGTAGACAAAGCCATATACAGCGACTCTCCATTAATTCAAGAAACCACTGAATATTTAATGCAGCATTTTGGATCGCTTGCTGCCATTGACCGTAGCTATCAACTAGATTTTTCCTTAGATTCTCAAAAGCAATTTGTACAAGTCACACCCCTCAATAATCAGTTTGGCATTGATTTACTGATTGTCGTTGTACTTCCAGAATCCGATTTTATGAGCCAGATCTATGCCAATACCCAACAAACTATTTTGCTCTCTCTACTCGCATTGGGTATCACCACAGGTTTAGGAGTGTTAACCGCTCAGTGGATCGCCCAACCCATCCTCCGTCTATCCAGAGCATCCGAGGCGATCGCCAATGGAGATTTCGATCGCAAAGTTCAATTCAAAAACATCAAGGAATTAGACCTCGTTGCTTCTTCCTTTAATCAAATGGCAGATCAACTGAAAACATTTGTCACATCCTTACAGAAAGAAAACGATAAACTAGAGAAAAAAGTCCAGCAAAGAACAGAACAACTCGAACAGCAAAAAACTTTTTTGCGCTTAATCATTGACACCGACCCCAATATCATTTATGTCAAAGACTGGGAAGGGCATCTGATTTTAGCCAATCAGTCCTTGGCTAACTTATTTAACGCTCCGATAGCAGAAATTATTGGTAAAAATCAAGCTGAATTTATTCATAACCCCGAAGATCTAGAGCAATATCGACGACATGCACGGGAGGTTATGATTCAACAAATCCCTAAAGTTTTTGAAGAAAGATTCACAAAACCGACAGGAGAACAAATTTATTTTCAGAGTATTAAACTACCTTTAGGTAGTGGGAAACAGGGTCTACCTTTAATGCTGGTAGTGAGCATAGATATTACCAATCATAAATTAATTGAAGAACATTTAAAAAGTGCCAAAGAAGCCGCCGATGCAGCCAATCAAGCTAAAAGTGATTTTCTCGCCAGTATAAGCCATGAATTGCGGACTCCGTTAAATGGTATTTTAGGCTATGCTCAGATTTTACAACGGGCCAATGATTTAAATCAATATCGTAAAGGAGTTGATGTCATTCAACAAGCTGGCTCCCATCTTCTGAATTTAATTAATGATATTCTTGATTTAGCTAAAATTGAAGCGCGTAAGCTAGAGTTACTCCCCAATAACTTAAATTTACACTCCTTTCTATTAAGTGTATCAGAAATCATTAGAATTAGAGCAGAAAACAAGTCTATTGATTTTTACTATATGCCGAACAAAACCCTACCTAAAGGAATTGTTGTAGATGAAAAACGCCTTCGTCAAGTCTTAATTAATCTATTGGGAAATGCGGTTAAGTTCACTGAAAGAGGATCGGTAACATTTTCTGTTAGTAGTATGACTTCATCTAACCCAAATGAAGTTAACCTCAGATTTGAAATTAAAGATACAGGAGTAGGCATGACAGCAGAAGAGTGTCAGAGAATTTTTGTACCCTTTGAACAAGTTGGCTCTAAATCTAAGCGTTCTGAAGGTACAGGACTTGGCTTATCTATTTGTCATCAACTGCTACAGATGATGGAAAGCGAAATTCATGTAGAGACAGTTTTAGGACAAGGAAGTACCTTTTGGTTTGAATTAAAAGTACCTATTTCTAGGGGATATTCATCAGAGGATAAAGATGGAAAATCTGGACAAATTATCGGTTATAAAGGGCAACCATTAAAAATCTTAATTGTTGACGATCATCAGGTTAATCGATCAGTGTTGAGCCAAATGTTAAAGTCTTTTGGATTTGAACCTATTGAAGCAGAAAATGGAGAAGCTGCTTTGATTTTACTGGAAGAATTAAAACCCAATTTAATCATTACTGACTTAATGATGCCTGAATTAAATGGATATCAAATGGCCGAAACCATTCGTCGTTTACCAGGGTATAAATATTTTCCCATTATTGGTTCTTCAGCTAGTGTCTCTCCAGAAGAACAAAATCAAGCTTTAATCGCAGGTTGTAATGACTTTATCCCTAAACCTATTGACATCCAACAATTGTTAAGCTGCTTACAGAAGCATTTAAAAATAGAGTGGATTTATGAACAGATTTCTGAGGTTGATTCGGAAGCGGTTTTAGAAGAGCATGATATATCAGTTCTTTATCCTTGTGCTGAAGAATTAAAAAATCTGCACAGAGCGGCTAAAATTGGCGATATTGAAGAGGTTGAACATCAAGCTGAGTTATTAAAATCTTTAAATCAAGGTTACACCTATTTTGCCGATCGCATTCTGAAATTGAGTCAAGATTTTGACGATCGAGGGATATTGAATATGATCGAACAGTTAATGTAAATAGATTTATGGATCTTAAGCGCTTAATATCCAATTAAGATCGATTAGTGGTAAACTTTAGTGAATTGGGCAAACGCCAAAGCACAATAGAATTAGAGTCAATATTTGCCCAAAAATTACCTTTGGATGTAGAAGCGATCGCCCCGCAAAACTGCCCGGCAAAATTCCCTCTATCTTCAATACCTAACCCCTGGAATAAACGGTGACAACTGCTATCATGTTCGGGGTCTAAACTCAATGAATTTTGATCGAGATTAGATCCTAAAAACTCCCCCGTTAGAGGATTCCAAAAATGGACAACTTCGCGATCCGGATAACGAGTCACTAAAAGACGGCCATCTTCACTATAAGCGACTTCCACTTTCGAGGCGATGGGGGTACTAAATTCTCTGTGTTTTTTACCCGTATTTAAATTCCAAATTTCCACTTTACCTTCTTCATTGCCACTGGCAAAGGTTTGTCCATGGGGACTTACCGCTAAGGAATGAATTTCACGATCCGTATAGATGGTCATTTTGAGCCTTACCATAGCTAAATTCCAAATTTTGATCGTTTTATCGGTACTGCCACTGACAACCGTTTGCCCATTGGGACTAAATACCACAGCCGTAATTTTGGCAGTATGACTATGGAGACTCCGAACCACCTTTTGCGCTCTTAAATCCCATAAATTGACAATCGCTTCTTCGCTACCACTGACGACAAAATCTCCTGTGGGACTAATGTCTACACTGGTAATGGTTTGGTCTTGATGGAGGAGTCGTTGCCAAATCATCGGCTCTTCTACGAGTGCATAGGATTGAGAGTTATTTCCACCTTCTTCTGGTGTTCTGGAATAGGCCGGTTGTACAGAAGCAAGCAATACTGTTGAGGAGAGAGTGAGCACAGTAGCAAGAATTGAGCGCATGTTCATCATCTAAAATTAAGAGACTGGTTTTAGGGATTTTCTCAACTATAAAAAGCTCTATTCCCAAATGTTCTGGAGCAAATGACAGTATCGGTTTTGGCTTAAGAAGCTGACGAATATTATGGGCCGTCCGTTCCTAACTGATGACCGTCGGGCCTACCTTTCAGCCAGATAGGATGCTCATCGGGATCGTTTTTGCCTTGGGGTTGCAGATAGGACAGTTTTAACGCTGGTATCGCATTCCCGGTAATTGGGACACGAATCCGAGTAGTTCTAATTCCAGTAAGGTAGAAGAGACTTCTGCTGAGGTTAACCCAGTTTGCTGTACGATCGCATCAACAGAAGTAGGCTCCATTTTCACCGCCTCTAATACCTGGTGTTGCAAAGGGGGTAAGGGCGGAGCTGGTGCAGGAGAAGCAGGGAATAGGGAGAGCTGTTGAGTCGGTGCGCTCTCTTTGGGGATAACCGGATCGAGTTGCGGAATCTGAGACAACAGCTCTAATATATACCCTTCATTAATCAGGACTTGTGCCCCTTTACTGATTAAACCCAGGCATCCTTTAGAGTTCTCATCATCAATGCGTCCAGGCAATACATACACATCCCGGCCAAATTCATTGGCTAATCGGGCAGTAATTAAGGCTCCGGATTGGGTGGGCGCTTCGGTAACTAATACAGCTCGACTTAATCCGGCGACGATGCGATTGCGTTGGGGAAAATGGGCGCGGTTGGGTTGCACTCCGGTGGGATATTCGCTGACGACTAATCCTTTCTCTAAAATCTGGTTATAGAGTGCTTTATTGCCCGGAGGATAAATAATATCGACTCCGGTTCCAAAAACAGCAATGGTACGCCCTCCTGCATCTAGACATCCTCGATGAGCTTGGGTATCCACTCCCTGAGCCATGCCAGAAATAATGGTAAATCCCCGTTCTGCTAGTTGTCTGCTGAGGCGATAAGTCCATCTTCTGCCATAGTCAGTTACGTCACGAGTGCCAACTATGGCTATGGCTGGTTTGAGTCCCTGATTTTCTTGAGGTTCGACTACACCGCGATAATATAAGACGGGTGGTGGGTTGGGAATTTCTAAGAGTAACCGTGGATAGAGGTTATCGCCCGGAGTCCAAAATTGGGGATTAGTTTGTAGATGCTGCTCTAAAAGGGCGATGGGATCTATGCGTTGACGCTGCTGTACCCAGGATTGGGCGGTTTGGATGCCGACTCCTTCTACTGCACTGAGGGCGATCGCCTCCGCCTGCCAAGCGGCTGCCAAACTGCCAAAGTGATGCTCCATTCTCTGTAGCAAAACCGGCCCGACTTTCGGCAATTGTGACCAGGCCAACCAAAAAGCACGTTCTGTCATCCAACGTTGAGTTTGAATCTTTTCTCTTGCGTATTCCTTCTAGATTCTAGACTAAAATCTCGGTCTATACTATAATTAAGAATGGTGATTGCCGATGTAGCTCAGTGGTAGAGCAACCGATTCGTAATCGGTAGGTCGTGAGTTCAAATCTCATCATCGGCTTGGGGCAGAATCTCTGAGTATCGCTGAGATTACCCTTGACGGTTGATCTCTTCTAAAAGCCAGTCTTCTAACGGTTCTCCATCTTTACGTTCAATTTGAATCGCGATCGCATACACATCAGCCGATCCTGGAGGCGCTGGAATTTGCACAAACTCTATAGTATAGTCATCAGGATCTTGGTTATGTTCCTTGAGCCAATCATTGACTTTAATTTGGGCAAAAAATGATTGCCCCTCCTGGAACATGCGGGTAATTTGCATTTGCAAGGTATAGGGAGTAAAACGGGGCATGGGCTTGGAGATGGATCTTGAAGTTAACTGGGATTGACTGGGATCAGATATCTCTAAGATTATCACATCGCCACCAGCCCCAGCCATAAAAGAGGAGATGGCAATAGGTACAGGTAGATTTCATAGCCGATCGTAACCTTATTCTGACTGTTGCATAATCAGGGGTAAGTTATCTTTTTCACCCCCAATAATAATCACTTTGCTATTGTCAGACTCAGCCAATTTTTCCGTCTCCTCAATGGACTTAAGCTGTTATAGGGTAGCCCAAGGGGTTGATGATTTCGGGGAAAGAGAAACAAAAGTTCACTATCTGTTATCTTGTGAAAAGAACATCTAGCTTCTCTTAAACTTAGCTTAAAACAACAATGATGAGTTTTCCCTTACCCAATTTATTAGTGCCGGAAAGAGCGCTGTCTGTGAGTGAATTCACTCGATATTTGCAAATGCGCTTAGAAGGCGATGAACACCTTCAGCAAATTTGGATTACGGGTGAAGTCTCCAGCGCTAGTCAATATAGCAGTGGCTTGTTTTTCACCCTACAAGATCCAGAAGCAAAGGCAAGCCTAAATTGTGTGGTCTGGAACTATGCCCTGGCTCGACTGATGACTCAACCGACTGCGGGCGCTAAAATTGTGGCGTTGGGAACCCTGCGGATCTATCCCCCTAGGGGCCAATATCAATTGATGGTTAATCAAGTGCTTCCAGGGGGAGAAGGATTACAAGCCCTGCGCTATCGGCAATTGCGCGATCGCCTAGCAGAAGAAGGCTATTTTGATGCCGATCGCAAACAACCCATTCCTTCCCATCCCCAAATTATCGCCGTGATTACCTCACCTCAAGCCGCCGCCTGGGGAGACATTCAACGCACCCTCAAACGCCGTTATCCCGGCTTGCATGTCCTCTTTTCTCCTGCCCTAGTGCAAGGTGAACAATCCCCCAATTCCATTGTCAAAGCCATTCAACGGGTGGAAACCGATGGTCGAGCCGAAGTGATGATTATCGCTAGAGGTGGAGGCGCGACAGAAGATTTAGCCGCATTTAATGATGAACGAGTCGTCAAGGCGATCGCCAACTGTTCCATTCCCATTATCTCCGGTATCGGTCACCAGCGTGACGAGTCCCTCGCCGACTTAGCCGCCGATCTCCATGTCCATACCCCCACTGCTGCGGCAGATCGCGCTGTCCCTGAACTCTCTACCCTAGAGAGTGAACATGAAGAGCGCACTCTAACCCTGATCGATGTCGCTCAAACCTACTTCAACCAACATCAACATCAACTGAACCTCCTGCAAAACCGTCTGCGTCATCTACAACCCAATCGCCAAATTGCACGAGAACAACAAACCTTAGACTGGAACCGCCGTCAACTGATTCAACTGACTCTACAAGCCTTGCAACAACAAACCCAAAAATGTGACTATTTGCGCCAAAAACTAGCCACCCTCGATCCTCATAATGTCTTAAAACGGGGATATGCTCTCCTCCGCAGCGAAAATGGAGAAATTGTCCGCTCTGTCAGTTCCCTAAAATCAGAACAAGAATTATTGATTGAGTTGGGTGAAGGTAAAGTGAAAGTCAAAATTCTGGAAACGCTCTGCCAATAAGGGTGATGTGGCTTAGGAACATAGGAGAGTGTATTCCCTATCACCTATTGAAAGGCATTAAGCATCCTAAGCTATTCATAGGCGTGACAGCCCCAATAGAGCCATACCTTTTCACCTTTGACAACCTACTCTCTTCCGGTTCCCTGTCCCCCTATTCACCCCCTCCTCAACCCTTCAGGTTTATTATGCCTAAATCCTCTAAAAGTAACTCCACACCAGACTGGAACTATGAAGAAACGGTTGCCCAAGTCGAAGCCATTATCAGTCAAATGGAAACCGGAGATCTAGAGTTAGCCGAAGTTTTCGATCGATTTACTCTGGCGGTAGAATATCTCAAACAATGTGAACGATTTCTTGCCCAAAAGCGATCGCAAATGGATCTGATGATTGAAACCTTAAGCGAAGATCCAGATTTCTGATCCCTCTACTCATTACTTACAGCAATTGGCGCTGTTATGAGGGACAATTAGGCTGTTTTTGAAGATAGCCAGAATAGCTCAAAATTTTATTGAGTCGGCGGTTCACTCCCCCCAATACAGCGCTTCGCGCTCTAATCTAAGCGATCGAACCCCGCTTACGGGCTTCCTTGTTAGATGTACCAATATTTTTCAAACCCGCCTTGATCATCTGTTGCTCCAACAAGACAAAAAAACGATGGCGATCGCCACCCCGCACCACCGCTTGATTATGCGCTTCCGCCAAGGCTACCGGATAACCATAGCCTTTCGCCACTTGAGAGAGAATTAAACTTAAGGCTTGCTCCAACAACCGGGCATCTTCAACCACCCATTGGGGAACCTCCACACGGGCAATCTCTGTACCCACATGGAGATAACAAAAATATACAACCTGTTCTCGATACTGCTCTAAAATTCGCGCCGAAGATCGCCACAAACCACTGCGTTGTCCCGGTTTTAGCAAACTTCCCCAGACTGAACTATCCCGTAGCGGCTGCAAAACTTGACAAGGAGCCTTGTCCGTTTTTCCACCACAGTGACTCGTACAATTCGGTTCGGGATAAGGACAGTGGGCAAGACGGAGAAAATTAAGCGCCTCCCCACTGCGAGACGAACTCAAATAGCCAACCAGGGGAATACGATGGCGTTGCAGGGTTTCCCAGGCTTCTAAAATGGGGGGCAAAATGCGATCGCGGGCCTCAACCGGTAGGGGATCTAAATGCCAATAAATCAGGGAACCATCCACCATCGCCAGTTTGGGCAATTTTCCCCCATCTGAAGAAGCGACGCTCACCCCCAATTCTGCCAATACCACCGCCTCCGATACCGTGCGCCGATAGGCCATCCATTCATCCGTGCGAATTCCCCATTGACGAGAAACATAGAGATCTTCTTGGCGATAAAAAGCTTCGGGGAGACTATCGAGAAGGGGGGCAAGATTTTGTCCATAGTGTAAAACCACCCGTCCCGTATTAATCAGATAGCAATAGGCAATTTCATGATGAGAGGGAGCCATCTGGGAGCCATCCGTAGAGATCACGGTATGGATTGGATCGGCACTCTGAATATCGACGACTGTATCCAAGGGTTCGATGGGAAAGGCAGCATTAAAGCCAAAATGACTTGACCATTGTTCATAGGAAGAGATCAATTCATCTAGGCGATCGCCCGCTTGAGTGAGGGTTTCTCTAGCGCGGTTAAGCCGTTTCTGGGTAGCAGTGGCTTCGTCTTGCAGATGTTGGCTGATCCCTTCCATCTGACGGGCGAGTTTATTAAAATCAAGCATAATATCAATTAAAAATTAAAAATTAAAAATTAAAAATTAAAAAACTGTAATCACTACAAATAAAATATATTGTACTACAAAGCCGTCCTAGAAGGACGGGGTTTCAGACCCAAAATTTTGATGAATCTTTGGGAGTTAGAAACCGGGTTTTTCCAACAGTTCCCTGAGTTCGCATATATTGATCGAAAAACCCGGTTTCTTTGTTGTTGCGGCGATCGCCTACTTGCCCGATTTCAGTCATCCGTAGAATCATCTTCCTGATTCTGTTGATTGAGCAGAATATCCAGGATGCGTCGATTCTCCGTTTGCAGTCCCCGAATTTCTTCTTGTCGTTGATCCATTCTTTGAAAGAGTTGTTGCCGCTCCTCCCCGGCTTCTGCTGCGGCATTAGCTAGAGCTTGAATGATACGAGCATTACTTTCAATCAGGCGATCGTGTCGATCGACATCCGCCCTAGCTTGTGTGGAGGCATTAGCTAAAGCTTCAATCACACGAGCATTACTTTCAATCAAGCGATCGTGTCGATCGACATCCGCCCTAGCTTGTGTGGAGGCATTAGCTAGAGCTTCAATCAGGCGATCGTGTCGCTCCACATCCGCCCTAGTTTGTGTGGAGGACTGGGTTAACGCTTCAATCAGGCGACTGTTACTTTCAATCAGATCTCCTAAACGGTCTAATCGCTCATCATCCCAGCGCTCTGTAGTCATCAATCTGTCTCCTTATGATCTCTTACTTTTAGCTTAGACTAGAAATAGTAGAAACCCTTGAGAAAGAGCTAGACCCAAGTCCCTGATTCAGTTTATGCACAGCTATGAAACGGTTGTTAAAAACTCGGTTTCTAACTCCCCGCTAATAGCCACTGGTTTAAGGGTTGGCTAAAGGTTTCTAAGGATAGGGAATGAATCCGAGGATGGATGCTGGCGGCTTGTTTTTCGGCTTGTGTATTGTAGCCCCAGGTAGCCAGGAAGAGTTCCACAGTGGTTAATTGGGGATGTTGAGCCACACAGAGCAGCGTTTTCCAGCGATCTTCGATGAACCAAATCCGTTTTTCTGAGGGATTGAATGTAAGCAGGGTTTCGGTTTTAGGGCGCTTGATGCTTTTGCCAATGATGCGATCGCCCGGAAAGTCAATATTCTCCATCATCAGTAATTCTTGGGCAAACCGAGCTTCTTTAGTGGTAATAATCACCAGTTCCAGATCTCGATTCGCTAGGAGCGATCGCAGTTGGGGCGCAATACCCGGATAAAATCGATGCAAGGCTAACCACTCTGAGCGGTTCATTTGGATCTGGCGATCGCGTCTACCATCAACCCGATCCATAATTTCCCCAGCTTTGAGGCCATCTCTAGTCATAATTTGCTCGCAGATCCCGCGCCAATGGCTTAAAATTTCCTCCTCTGAAGTTCCCTCCACCATTGCCCGAATTAATACCGGCATTTCCCAACCCGTTTCAATCACCGGGCGCAAGCGGTAAAATACTTCGGCCATCCCTGGGGGTGGGGTAGCGTCAGCAACCTCCCATATCTGAGTATAGGTTAGCCAAGCGGTTTGAAAATACTCGATTAATCCATCACACAATACCCCATCAAAATCTAGGGCTAGAACCTCTGGAATGTCCATAATGCTTGCTGGCTATAACGATACAGGCAAGGATAACAGGCGATCGCCTGCCACGTCATGATAGTGAATGTTGAGATTCTTCACGGATCTCGCTAATCAATGACTATATTAGTGATTCTAAACTGGGGTGCTAGGATTCGAACCTAGGAATGGCGGGACCAAAACCCGCTGCCTTACCGCTTGGCTACACCCCATTGGCGTTACCTTTGATATGATAACCTTAACCGCTAGGGATTTGTCAAGAGTTTGGTCTAAAATTCCCTCAACTCCCCCTAACTTCCCCTCTGGGAATTCTTAATCTGTACGTGATGAGGCAACTGTGTTGTTTACCACTCCGTCATCTCCACCCAAAGTTCTCACGGTTGACGACAGTGAGATCGTCCAAAAATCCATTCAAAAGGCACTCAAGGATCAGGGCGTAGAGGTTTTAGTCGCTGATAATGCTGTCGATGCCTTACGTCTGATTTACAATGAATCTATCGCTGTGGTTTTGCTGGATGTCTCCATGCCAGGGGTTGATGGTCTTGAACTGTGCCGTACCATTCGCAGTATCCCTGAATTTCAATCCCTTCCCATTGTCATGGTTACGGCGCGGGATAGCCCCTTTGATAAAGTGAAAGGGCAACTTGCTGGCGCTACTCAGTATCTGACTAAGCCTTTTGATGCCGAAACTCTACAAGGTATTGTTCAGGGTTTTATTGACCAAAGGAAATAAAGGTAAAGGATTGACTCCTTTACCTTTATCAGCAAGCCATGCTGGTAAAACTGGGCTAATTCTTAGCCGCTTGCGCTGCCAGCATTTCTTTAAGTTTTGCCAGATCATCAGCCCAACGAGGATCGGGTTGGATAGAACCCGTATCTGGAGCTGGACTAGAAGTGTTTTTCTTCGACTTATTTTTCTTGCGGTTCCCGCCACCAGTAGAACTGGCGGTAGGACTACTCGAAACCGAACCCCCTTCTGGACTTCCCCCCTCTTTCCCCTTGTTCCGAGGCTGGGCTTTTTCAATTTTGAGGGCACTCTCTTTGAGCAAATAGCCATTAAACTGCTCAATAATTTGGTCGGCTTGCTCGTCATTTTTGACCGTTACAAACCCAAATCCGCGACATTTTCCTGTCTTACGGTCTGTAATCACTTTGGTGGAAACTTTGGGGTCAGTTTCAGCAAAAACGGCTTCTAGCTCTTGCTTTTCCGTTTCTTTCGGTAAGTTACCAACGTATAACCGAACAGACATTGATAAGACCTCCCTATTTAGTCTGAGTTAACTATGGATATGGCATGACCTAGTATACAGAATGCTACTGTAGCTTTCTGCACACTGAGGACGATCGGCAAACACAGTAAAATATTCACCTCGTTGGTAAACCTTTACTATTAGGATTGGGTTAGGCATTACGTTGCTCATTGAGTCTCATGGCAAGCTTTATTGATTCCGAAGACTCGGAAAAGGAAGAGCCGGGTTTTCCCTTTGGAGTCACTGTAAATTTTCCGGGTATTCCTATCGCTACCGAGCATATATTTATCTTCTTTAGGTGGCTCTACCATGTTTACTTCATGCCATATTTAACCTATCACGTTTTGGCAGATGGAGCTACCCAAAACTCAATTATTTTACCCTTAAGTTTAGAATTTTGTCATCCCCTCAATCCGAAAAATTCTGACTCCCATGGCTAACAGATAGTAAAAACCAGCCGGTGATGCGGCTGGTCAACTTGCTGTGTTGGGAGGAAGAACACATGATTCCAAAGCAGCCCACCCTGCACTTACGTTGTCGATTGCATGATTGATTGACTGTTCTGGCTTGAGCCTTCTTGTTAAGAAATGTAACACATAAACTCAAATCTCGCAAAATTTCTTTACATTATTTCTAGGTCTGCCACACCAGATAAGCACCCCAAAGTCCAGAGGCGATCGCCAGTATCGAGAGGAGCCAGGGATAATAGCTATTGGCTCGCCGTTGGGATCTGCCCTCCAAATAGGCTAAATCGACAGCGACTTGAGCGCCACGACGCAACCACCCCCCCACCTTCACAGACTGGCCAATCAAATCCTTGGGACAAACCGCATTAATGCCCCAATCCCCGAAAACACTGGCACGGGGGCAATGGTGTAAACGAATCAACCCCGCAGAAGTTTCCAGGATCAATACCTGTCCTAAGCCATTATGAACCCCGCGCCGTCCCCAAAGTTTGCCCTCTAAACGCAGAATTTGCCGTTTTTGAGGGTTTAAAGTAGCATCAGTTTGTAGAGCGGCTAAGGTCTCTGAATGATCGATGCGCTGATGTTTGATGGGGCGCACTTCCGGATAATAGTCATTGATCTGAAACATCACAATCAGGCTAAAACTAATCCAATAACAGGCAGCGATTAAATCCCCATCTTGATCTTGGGAGAGCCAAACCAGTTGACCCACATAGAAGAAATAGGCGATCGCCCCTACCAGTATGAGCAACAGACGAAACCCAATCCCCACAATGAGCGCTTGACAAAGGGCACGAGGCAAGAGGGGAAGACCTCGCTCTAGGGCGATCCAACTGTTAACACTGAAATTAAGGCCCGTTTTCAGCCCTTCTCGAAAAGTTGAGGGTAGGGAGAAGCGACGGGGAGGGATAAAGGGCAGATCTAGCTCCGTGTCTAGGCGAAAAAATCGGGCTAGATCGGTTAGCCGTTGCAGGCGATCTCCTAACCGTCCATGACCACTCAGTAGAGTGACTCCGTAGCGATAGGGATGATGTAAATCCCACTGGAGAGCCATTTCAAAGGATTGATTGGGGGCCAGATTGCCGATGGCGATCGCTTGTTCCACCCCCAAGGGAAGCAACAGATCGAAGCGTTCGATACATTCGGGTATACTCGATGCCTCCAGGATTCCCTTATGCCAACCCTGTCCTAGTTTCAACAGTCCACGGGTAAGGGCATTGGGGTTACCGGTAAAACTGACGGCTGTGGCATCACTATAAAGCAGTCGCCATCGCGAGAGTAAGACGAGGGGGAGACGGAACAGATAATAATAGGTATAACTGAGATTGGCCAAGAGAGTAGATAAAGCTCTGACGGTCATTTCCAGTAGAGGAATCTCCAGGTGATCGGCCAAACGCTCCCCCCATTTAGAGGCAGACCAATATAAGGTATAGGGAAGTTGCAGGAAACAGGCACAACCTGAAAGCAAGAGAAAGTCCCCCTTGAGGATCTGAGCGAGTTGAGTAGCATAAAAGACAGCCAGTTCATCATCCTCTAGGCGATCGAGCATTCCCTGAGAGATCACCATATGACCTGTAGGACGCAGGCCCAATCGATATTTGCCATAGGTGAAGATCAGGGGTAAGGCGGTTGGTAAAATCCCCAGTTTAGGTAAGGGCAGTTTATGTTGAGAACAAATGCGCTCAATCACCGTGGCAGATTCTGGACGGATGCTTTTCAGATGCTCCAGGTTCAGGGGTTCGAGTTCATACTCTTTTTTCAGTAGGAGAGAGAGCAGAGCTGGAGAGGCAATAAAAATAAATAAGGAGAAGATGAATAGAAATAAGGTAGGGTCTCGATACAGAATTGGCCAGGGGTTAAGGAAAGGAAGCCTCAAGAGCAGGGACTGAAGCAAGGACAAGCTGATCTTAAGGACACTCACCATCCACCCAAGAAAGGCGATCGCCGTTATCACTTGCAAACCCCATAACCAACGGATATCCGATCCCACTTGAGCCGTTTTCGGCAAGCTTCCCCATCGTTTAGCCCGTCCTGCTTGTTTCCAGGTTCTAATTTCTGGAAAAACTGGAGCAAGGGATTTTTCCTGATGGTTCTTTCCCCCTTTCGTTTCCACCATGGCAGGAGAAGAAGCCACAAAAACCCCAGTGGGATCATCAGGAGCAATAGTTACTGATGGCTTGAGATCCGGAAACTTACTTTTAAGTTTAGGTAAAGTTTTTAAGGCCCAACTTTGGAAGTTTCCATCAGAACTGTAGGTGAGTAAGTGGCAAAGATTGAGCGCCTGTTGACCCTGGCCCAGTTTACGATAAGCAATGATTAATCCTTGCTGCGCCAGTCTTTTGCGCCGTCCTTCCGGTTCCTGAGTATAAACCCCATTTAAGTGGGCGATCGCCTGTGCATACTCTCGACGTTTGAGTGCGGTTAACCCTGCGGTTAAGGAAGGGCGGTTTGGGGGTGATGATGACATAGACTTATAGCAGTTGATCGATACCGATGATCCATGATCAGCGCAATGCGCTTTATCTGCCCCTATTCCTTGTCCTTACTGTCAAAGGGATGCACCCTAGGGGTTATAGATTTTCATCATAGCCTGAGTTCCCAACTCTCCCCCATTTTCTAAGGCTTCAACCGCCTTAAAGTGTTGATTGGCTAACTCAGTTCCGGGGAATTCTTGCTCTTCGAGCATTTCTAAGACTAAGCGCAAGTCTTTTAAGATATGCTTGATGGCGAAACCAGGGGCAAAATTGGACTGATTAATTTTCGGGCCGAGATTGGAGAGCGCCCAAGATCCGGCCGCACCCCCACTACAGACTTCAACGATTAAATGGGGATCGATCTTTTGTTTTTGGGCGAGTTTGATGGCTTCGCATAACCCGATGAGATTAGCCGAGCAGAGGACTTGATTACAGAGTTTAACCGCTTGGCCACTGCCTACGGGGCCGCAGAGGTGAATGGATTTTCCCATGACTTGAAAGAAGGGTAAGCAGTCTTGAAAATCGGTTTCAGTCCCTCCAACCATGATGGTTAATGTACCGTTTTGGGCCCCCACATCTCCCCCAGAGACGGGAGCATCTAAAAAGCGTAATTGTTTAGCGGATAGGGTTTGGGCGATCGCCTGAGCTGCTTTTGGGCCAATGGTACTCATATCGACAACCAGAGTACCGGGTGGGGCGTATTCGGCTACACTGCCAGGGCCAGATAAAACTTGCTCCACATCGGGCACATCTCCCACACAGGAGAAAATCACATCGGCTGTAGCTACGGCTTCTTGAATAGAGGAAACAATCGCTACACCGGCTTCTAGGGCGATTTTGACTCCTGGGCGATCGGGGGTACGATTCCATCCTTTGATGTGATATCCGGCACGAGCCAGGTTAGCACTCATGGCCCCGCCCATGACTCCGAGTCCTAAAAAAGCGAGTTGTTGATTCATAGCTTGTGTTCTATAGCACGACTAAATCGGGAAGGGGAACAGGGACTAATCGCCCCATTCCCCTATTTCCCTATTCCCTACTCTCTGGGCGATTTTCCCATAAAGACCGAGGTTTTTGGGATGCAGATTGAGGACTTTGGTAAGTGAGTTTCACTTGCTGCAAGGCTAAAGAGGCTGCTTTTTTAACATCAGCCACAGCATCATTTAAGCCCCGTTGTAAATAAGGCAAAACTTGATCGGATTGGATGCTTCCTAGGGCAGTCATGGCAGCTTCACGCACTAGGGGACTCGAATCTTGACTGAGTTGACCCAGGGTAGAAATCATCCGTTCTGTTTCTGAGCGCAATGGACAGGAGGAAGCGATTTGTCCTAGGGCTAAAGCGACTTGTTGGCGCACTTGAGGGATTTCGTGGCGAACATAGCCAAGGAGTTGGGGGAGTGCAGACAGTTTAGGCCAGGTTCCTAAAGAGGAGAGGATTTGGCTGGGGTCAAGGGTAGCAGGAACTGGGCTAGGCTCAGTCGGACTAGAGGATTGAGGTTCAGAGGATTTAACCGTTTCTGGAGGTTCAGATTCTGGGGTCTGAGGGGTTTCGGTGTTGGTTTTTAGTTCAACTCCGGAGATGGGGGGGGTGAGGGTTCTGTAGAGGGAATCGGAGGATCTTCTGGGGGTTCGGGTTGTTCTTCTAGGGATTGAATAGCTTGTTGGGCTTGGCTTTGATAGTGTTCTCGTTGAGCGAGGGTGACTTGACGAATCCGGGATTCTTGGGCAACTAGGGTTCTCATGTCTTCAAGGCTTCGTTGAGCTTCTTGGCTGGCTTGAGAGGGTTCTGTTGTTTCTGGGCGAGCGCCAGTGGCTCTGCCATCTGTGGGAGCGGTGGGTATGGATTGTTTCGCGTCAGAGATCGCCTGTTCCCGGATGTCTTCAACGGTTTTATCTAACCGGAATTGGTGATTGCGCTCTAGGTCTTCAATGGCCTTGCGATGTCTCTGTTCTAAAGCTTCTTTTTGTTCATCGAGTCTTTTGTCAAATAGCCAGTAGGACAGGGCTATCCCTGCGGCGATACCAACAATCAAGCCAATAAGGGCAAACATAATCTGATTTCCTCCAAAACTGATGTTAATCGTACACCTAATGGGTCAGGCTGGTTCATTTTCCTTGCTCTTTAGGGGCGATCGCAAATTCCTTACCTGTGAACTTTAGTAGATGTCAGCCGATCCCCAACTTTTTCCTGGGGAGGACTTAACAAAAATTTACAATAATCCGACAAATTAGGCTCTAAATCTGGCTCAATTCTGGTTTTGATCCCCAAAACATAAACTTTTCTAAAGGACAGAGGCGACTTTGTAACAAGATTTCCCCTTTTTGCTTAAGATATGACGTTAAGCCTTCTAGCCTAATTTCGATCATATATAGAGGAGAAGAACACATGGCTGATTCCAGAGATATTGAGATGATCACAGCCTATGGGGGTAATCCCCAGGTGGGTCACCTCTCAACTCCGATTAGCGATTCTGCATTCACTCGCGCTTTTATTGGCAATCTTCCGGCTTACCGTAAAGGTCTTTCTGCCAGCCGCAGAGGTCTTGAAGTGGGTATGGCTCATGGTTACTTCCTGTATGGCCCCTTTGCTGTACTCGGCCCCCTGCGCGAAACAGATTTAGCTAATCTGGCAGGCTTATTAGCTACCATTGGTATGATTTCGATTTTAACCATCGCTTTGTCTCTCCATGGTGCGGCTGATGTTAAATATCCCCCTGTAGAATCGGCAACTCCATCTGCTCCTTCTAATCTGTGGGATAAAGATGGCTGGGGTGACTTTGCCAGCAGCTTCTTCCTAGGCGCTTGTGGCGGTGCATTCTTTGCCTATTTCCTCTGTCTCACGCCTCACTTGGCTCCCCTACAAGAGGTGGTCAATAAGATCTGGTCTGTGGGATAAAATCTGAAGAACAAGTCTCTAATTTGTTCAGTCCAAAGTTTCCTTTGAGGAAAAGACGATAAAGTTTTAACTGCAATTGGTCATAAGGAGTTTTTGACATGACAGGTGCTTACGCTGCTTCTTTCTTACCGTTCATTTTGGTTCCTTTAGTTGGTTTAGTGGGTTCGGCTGTGGCTATGGGTTTATTTTTTCTTCACGTTGAAAGTGATGCTTAAATCCCCTTAGTTTGATCTGAGCCATCATACCGTTCATAGAAATCTCCCCGCTCAATGGGCGGGGTTTTTTGTCAGGTAGGGGTAACCCTCTGTCGATCCCCTTGTCGGAATCCGGAACTACAGATTAAAGTGTGGGATAACTTTGGTGTGGTCTGTGGGAGTGAATATGCTCAGTCAAGAATCGTCGTTGAAACTGAAATCGAAGGGTTCCTCTTTACCAGAGAGGGGTTTAACTGTGCCTTTGCGGGAGAGAGCTTGGGTAGAAATCGATCGAGGGGCGATCGCCCATAATGTAGGAGAAATTAAACGACATTTGCGCCAGAAGTGCCAGTTAATGGCGGTGGTGAAAGCGGATGCTTATGGCCATGGAGCGATTTCTGTGGCGGAAACTGCCCTGGAAGCGGGGGCAAGTTGGTTAGGGGTGGCGACGATTCCAGAGGGGATACAATTACGGGAAGCAGGGATAGAAGCGCCCATCCTGATCTTAGGGGCGGTGAATACTCCAGAACAAATTGAGGCGATCGCCCATTGGCAACTGCAACCCACCCTCTGTAGTGCTAAACAAGCCTTAATTGTCTCGGAAACCCTCAATCAACTGCAAAAAAATCTCACGGTTCACCTGAAACTGGATACGGGAATGTCCCGTTTAGGTATTCCTTGGCAAGAAGGAGCAGAGTTTTTTCAACAGGTTTCCCATTTACCCCATCTTCAGATTGGCAGTGTCTATTCCCACTTGGCAACGGCGGATAGTCCCGATCCAGAGATCATGAATCAACAGCATCAACGCTTTGAAGCGGCGATCGCCCAAATGAGAGCTATGGGGTTCAGCTTACCAAAACTGCATTTAGCCAATTCTGCTGCTACTTTATGCGATCGCACCTGTCATTATGACCTGGTGCGGGTGGGACTAGCCACCTATGGACTCTATCCCGCTCCCCATCTGCAAGGGATAGTCCACCTGAAACCCGTCATGCAAGTGAAAGCAAGAGTGACTCAAATTAAAACCCTTCCTGCGGGTACTGGCATTAGCTATGGCTATCAATATATCGCGCCCCGCGATATGACTATGGCAGTTGTGGGTATTGGCTATGCTGATGGTGTTCCCCGCAATCTCTCCAATAAACTGCAAGTGGGTATTCGAGGGCAACGCATTCCCCAAGTTGGAGCCATTACCATGGATCAATTAATGCTCGATGTGAGCCACATTCCTGACCTGCAAGTGGGGGAAGTCGTCACCCTTTTAGGCAAAGATGGAGATCATCAGTTTACCGCCGATGATTGGGCAACTATTCTAGGAACGATTTCTTGGGAAATTTTATGTAGCTTTAAACATCGTTTGCCCAGAGTCACTCGTTAGTTCTTTACTTTTCAATCGGTTTAGAAGACAGTAAGGAATTCGCAAACCAGGGAATCAATAATAAAATCAGAAACATGCGGGTCATTTGCATAGCAACCACTAAGCCCACATTACCCCCGATTTCAATTACGGTTGCGGTCATCGAGCTGATGCCCCCTGGAGTTGTGCCTAAAATAGCGGTTAAGGTGTCAATGTGGGTGAGTTGATGAAATTCATAGCCAATGCCTAAACAAACCGCAATCAAAATCATCACTAAACCCAATTGAATGACCATGGATTTAAGCAAGGTTTGGGCAATTTGTCGATTAAATTTGAGACCGATGGATAATCCGAAAAGCAACAAACCTAGAGCGAAGATCGGGGCTGGGACATGCAGGGGATAGGGGAGCGTCCAGAAGGTGATTAAACCGAGGAAAAAGGGGCCTAGAAAGACGGCAGTCGGTAATTTTACGATTTTTCCTAGGACGACACCCAAAATGCCACAGAGGGCTAAAATACTGAGGTTGAGGATGGGGTTAAGGGGGGCAGATGGAAGGGGGAGATCGGGGGAAATGATGGGTTGAGTGATACTTTCACTTGACCAGAAGGTAACTAGGGAAGGGACAATTACGGATACTAGGACAATGCGTAAATATTGGAGAAAGGCGACGGCGATTGCATCTCCACCTAAATCTTCACTGAGTGCTACTAAACTCGGCCCTGCTCCGGGAATGCAGCCTAAAAAACCGGTGGCTTTGTCTATTCCAGCCCAACGACTGAGAAGATAACCATTCAACAGGCTTAAGGTTCCTGTAATGGTGATACAACCGAGTAGGGGCAGGGCATAGGTTTGAGCGAGAACGAGGGTGTCTAGGGAGAAACGGGTGGCTGTGGTCAGGGCAATAATGGCTTGACCGATGATGGAGAAAATAGAGGGGAGCGGTTGTGCTTCTCCTCGAAATATGGCCCAGATGAGGCCAAAGATCATGGGGCCAATGAGCCAGGATACGGGAATATGGATCTGGTTAAAGAGGAGGGCTGTACCAGAGGCGATCGCCCCTAAGCCTATATAGTATAGATTTTTTTTGAACTTCTCCTTAAGTGTTTCCTCAGAGGATATCTGCTCTGGCTGATTGGGTTTGGGAACATCGACCATAGTAGAATAGGTGCAAAGTATATAGTAAATGCTATAGCCAAGGGCTGATTATTCCCCGGTTTGAAGTTCAACTTCAGATGTTCCTTGTAAAGCTTTGAGTTGGGTTTCGAGTTGTTCAATGCGCTCTATTAACCGTTGATTGGTTTCTTGCAGTTGCTTGTGTTGACTGCTTAAATAAGGGTCGCTCTCCCACCAGTTAATGCCAATTTCTTTGGCTTTATCGACCGAGGCAATTAAGAGGCGAATACGGACATTGAGCAGTTCTGTGGAACCCACGGAAACGGAGATATCGCCAGCAATGACGACCCCTTTATCTAGAACTCTTTCAAGGACATCAGCAAGGGTGGAACTTTGGCTTGAGGGTAGGGGGCGGGGGTTTGCAGGCACAGGAATGGGGGGGGTGAGGGAATGGGGGAATGGTTACTGGGCGATATACTTGCGCTCTTCATTGAGCCGGATTTTGCCTTGTTCCATTAAATGGCGCAAAATATTAACGGTTTCTACTCGGTTTAATCCGAGGGCACTTTCGATATCTGATAGTTTGGCTCCTTGGCTTTGGTGTAAGAAGGTGTAAACTTTTTGCGCGGGTGGGGGAGGTTGGGGAGCAGCTACCGTAGGGGGAGGAGGTATTTGGGGATCAAAGAGGGTATTGAGGACAAGGTGAGCGGCTGAATAGTCTAAGTCGGTGCGCGAGAGGAGGATATCTTCGCAGACTTCCCGAAAGGCTTCTTGATTAAGGGCGATCGCAATTTGATGTTCATGGCAAATTTTAGCGATCATCAGGCCCGATCGCAAACCCAAGGTTTTCTGGGTTCCCGTTTTCTGCTGAAACTCTATGACAATCTCAACAACGGTTTGCGCCTCTTCCTGAGTAATGCCGATTTTCTCCACTAAAATAGCCGTCTGGGTGTCGGCTTCTGGATCGGGCATATTCAAAGTTACGAGGCGGTCTAAAAGGGCATCCTGGGTGGCATGAACTCCACAGTATTCTTCTGGGTTACTGGTAAAAATGGCGCGAAATTGGGGATGAACCCGGATATATTCGGAGCGGCTGTTATTGGGGGGAAGTACGAGCAATTTTTCTTCTAAGGTGGATAACAGCACATTGTTGACTTCTGGACGGGAACGGTTAAACTCATCATAAACTAGGGTAAATCCTTCTTTGGCGGCTAAAGTCAACCGTGAATCTACCCAATTTTTTCGCAGTTCGTCTTCGAGTTTAATTACACTGTGAATATAGTTATCAACCACTTTTTTCCGGGTATATCCGGATTGGTTGCCGATCAGATCGGAGGTTTTCAGTTCATCATCCCCGAAAATGAGCATAATGGGGCGACTGAGTAAGTCGGCTAGGTGTAAGGCGATGGTAGTTTTTCCGGTTCCTGCGGGGCCGCGCAAATGCACAGAAAAGCCAGACTGAAGATAGCGCAGGGCGCGAGTCGTCAGGCGCTCCATGGTGGGCGTATTGACAAAGCCCCTAGAACGGGCATTGAGTAAGGTGGGCATGGGGCGTTAAGTTAGAGTACGGAGTACAGGCGATCGCGCTGAGTCACCATGCCTTTTTTAATCAGCGATCTCAGAGTATCTACTGCTTGTACGCGGTTAATCCCTAGGGCTTCTTCAATCACCGTTAATCGAGATGAGGGAGATTTGCGTAAGAAATTATAAACCTGTTCTTCTTCCGTGGAAAGATACTTGCCATTTTTTTTATCTGCTTTTTCCGCTGCGGGTGCGGGGGCTGGGGATGAACTGGCAAGGGTTACCGGAGAAGGTTTTGGGGAAACCATGGCTGGTTTGGGAACGGGTTTTTTGGCCGCTTTTGATGGCTTGGATTTAAAGGCTGGTTTTGGGGCTGCTGGTGCGGGAATGGCCGCAGGTGTATCTCCCCAAACCCATTGGTAGAGGTTCTGGCGGTATTCTTTTAAGCTGTGGATAAAGCTATCGAGTTCTAGTTGCAGCACTTGAGCGTTTTCCTGGCGCTGTTGACGAGCGCTAGAGAGTGTTTTTTTTACTTCCCTTTTCCGCTCTTGGCGTTTTTGCTCTAAGACTTGGCGATAGCTGTCCATTTGCAGATGGAGATCTTCGATATACTCGGCTAGATCTTCCTGAAGTTGATCGTAGCGTTGTTGGCGAGTCTGACGAGCGGTCTGTAAAAAGTTTCGGGTTTCTGTTTGCAGACGCTCCATAGTCTCCTGGAGACGGATGGCGACTTCATCGCTCATCAGAAACCGTTCTGTGGTGCAGGTTTCTAGAAAATCTTCAATCTGTTCTCTTAATTCTTGGGCGTAGGTTTGCAGCTCTGCCTGTTGCTGCTGACCCCGGAAACGCCGCTCTTCTTCTGCTTGCGCCAAGTCTGAACGAAACTGGCGCAGTTGCTCTTGGAGTTGTACCGCTGCGGCTTGGCGTTGGTCGGTTAAGTTCTTGATGTGAACTTGCACTGCTTCCGATCGCCAGCGTGTTTGGGTTTGGCGTTGTTCTTTTTGCGATCGCCATTCATCTATAAGCGCCATAGTCTTTTGATCCCCTTCCCTGGTGAAGCTCCGTTTTCTCAGACCGCAGTCCCCACGCTCAGAGGAAATAAAAAGGGTTTTCTATTTCCCCCAAGCCTAGAAGTACTGCCAGTCAGTTTAATGCTGATGTTAGACGGCAGGAACAGCCGCTTGAGCGGTTAGACCTACTGCTTCAGCATATTTGAGGTAAGTTTCAACTGAAGCAATGACGATGCGTGCTTCAATGGCCAGCAGTTCAATTCCCACTAAGGAGACCCGAACCCAAGCATCAATCACAATGCCTTTATCGAGGATGCGATCGACGACTTCTCCGAGACTCGATGAAGAGTTTACTTTTTCAACAGCCATAATTATCTTCCCCTGTTTTGGTTGGGCAATGGTTCCGAGAGCAAAGCTTGTACTGTTCAGGTAACTGTAACCTGGATCACGAATTACCTGAGTGTGCGGCTCTATCTCCATTTATTTTATCGGACAATGGAGGATTATTCGTCAAAATGCTCTTACACTTTACTTAAATTCATCATTGTTCCTCGGCTTCCTCTCCTAGATTTTCCTCCTGGGTTACACCCACCGATCTTTATAATCATGTATGTCAGAATAAACTCACATCCTCCGATCTCACTAACCTCAGAACTGAGCCACAATGGAACGGCTGCTTAATCAACGATATCAATTTATTAAAACCCTTGGCTCCAACCAGCTTGGCCAAACTCACCTGGTGGGAGACACCCATCTACCGGGCCATCCTCGATGTGTGGTCAAGCAATTGAAGCTTCCCGGTAGTAATCCCAAAACCTTAGAATTCAGTTTAATTTTACTGAACAAGAAGGCGGAAGCCCTCAAAAGTCTCGGCACTCATCCTCAACTGCCTAAATTGCTGGATTATTTTGAGGAGAGTCAAAGTTTTTATTTGGTAGAAGAGTTTATTATCGGGACTTCCTTACGAGAGCAATTCGAGTCTCAGCCCCAATGGACAGAAGCTCAAGTGATCGGTTTATTGGAGGAAGTGTTACAAATCTTAGCGTTTATTCATAGTCGGGGCTTGATCCATCGCTCGATTGAGCCAGCAAATTTAATTCGTCGTAAATCGGACGATCGCATTGTACTAACGGGTTTTGGGATTTTTAAGGAGATTGGCACTCAAGTAATGCGCTCTCAACAACAACTGTTGAAGGCTCAAAGAAATGGATCGGGGGTCTATGTTTCCCCAGAACAAGACCAAGGACAAGCCCATTTTAATAGTGATATCTATTCTTTAGGCATGGTTGGGATTCAATTACTGAGCGGCCAAAGTCTGTTAGAGTTATCCGCACTCAGGGGTAAAACGGCCCAAGATTGGTACGATGGGGTGAAGGGGAGTCCAGGCTTCATTCGGATTTTGAATCGGATGATAGCTCCTGACACGAAGGAACGCTATCAATTGGCCACGAGTGTCTTAGAGGATTTGGCGAATTTGCAAGGGGGTAATGGGCCTTTAGTGCTATCAGATCCGGCTGTCCCGATCCCCCAAGAACCCAATGCGGCTTATGATGAAGCGGCTCCTGTTATTCCTGTGCCTTCGTTACATACTAAGCGTTATTTGTTACCGTTAAGCGTGGTAGTAGGGAGTATAGTGTTGTTGGGGATTGCCCTGGGATCGAGTCGTTTTTCTTTATCGGGGTTGGGCAATTCGGGTCTGAATGAGGCCAAAGTCTATGTGGAAGAGGGAAATTTAGAGCAGGCTTTGGAGAAGTATAATGAGGCGATCGCCAAACAGCCGAAAAATGGTGAGGCTTATTATCAACGGGCTTTAATTCATCGGGATCGGGAGAATCTTCAGTTGGCTCTGGAGGATTTTACCCAGGCTATTTTGCTCGAAAGTCACCTCACTGAGTCCTATTATCAGCGCGGTAATATCCGATTTGAATTGGGCGATCGCCAAGGAGCCAAAGCTGATTATACTGAAGCGATCGAGCTTGACCCCAGTTTTGCCCGGGCCTATGTGAATCGGGGTAGCGTGTTGTCAGATTTAGGGGATGATAAGGGGGCGATCCTGGATTACACTCAGTCCCTAAAAATGGAGCCGACGTTGAGTGCGGCTTATTTGAATCGTTGTTTATCCTGGTCGAATGTGGGAGATCAGGATCGGGCGATCGCTGATTGTACCCAAGCGATTAATCTAGAACCCACCGATGGCTTTGCCTATCAAAATCGAGGGTTAGCCCGGCGCAAAAAGCAAGATTATCAGGGGGCGATCGAGGATTACAATATTGCCATTCGTCTCGATCCTGACGATCCGGTTCCCTATCATAATCGGGGCTTAACGCGGTTAGATTTAGGAGATCTTCAAGGGGCGATCGCCGATTTTTCACTGGCGATCGAGCGCAAGTCTGATTTTGCTCTCGCCTATTATGATCGAGGATTAGCCCACTTAAAACGACAGCAAACCGATCAAGCGATTTCTGATTTGCAAAAAACAGCCCAACTCTGCCTGAGTATGGGTAGAGTTGGGTGCTATGAAGATGCAAAATATCAATTGGATCAATTACCTTCTTCTGGAGAACCTACGCCATAATCCGCCGTCGTCCTGTACCTCCTCTGGGAGCTTCACTATCTTCACGGTCGTATCCATATCCATAAGCCACTTCTGTGGATTCGGATGTGACTGATACAGTGGGTATTTCCGCAGAAAATACAGGAGTTGTGGCGATCGTGTTCGCCAAGAAAAGAGGGGAAACCAGCAAAGAGAACGAAAAATGCATAGATATCACTAGAAAGCTTCTATACTCTCTTTACTGAGATCCCAAGGGCGATCCGGAGGGTTTATTCTATTTTTGTTTTAAGACCACCAAAGTAATATCATCAAACACCTTCTGTTCGCCAATAAACTGGCGGACATCCTCAATAATGCGATCGCGAATTTGACCCGCTGAATGTTGCCTATGCTGCTGGGCTAATTGAGCTAACCGCTCTAAACCATACTGCTGCTTGTGCAGATTTTCCGCCTCAGTAATACCATCGGTATACAAGATAATCACATCCTCAGAATGTAAGACCAACTCCTCTTCCTGGATAAACTCACTAATATGCCAATCTAAACCTATGGGAAATCCTAAATCTAGGGTATCAATCAACTCTACTTCTCCATCAGCTCGCACCACAACAATCGCTTCATGTTGTCCACTGACTTTAATCAAGCCCTTGTGATAATTCAGAATAGCCAAACTCATATTTTTATCGGAGTTCATGCGCTCTAGATTTTGACACAGGGTTTTATTCACAATTTCCAGAAAATAGATAGCATTAGCTTCTTGCATATTGTCCAGGGTTCTCACCACAGTTTGAGCCATGAGCATTAACACGCCACTTTCCAAACCATGACCCGTCACATCACCAATAGTAATTTTGATGCGATCCCCTTCATTTAAGATATCATAATAATCCCCACCCACTTCATCAGCCGGTTCCATATAGCCAGCAATTTCTAAATCTTCAAAACGGTCTAATTCCGTGACTTTCGGCAACACCATCTGTTGAATCTTTTTAGCCACATCTAACTCAGAACTCAAACGTAAATTTTCCGAAGTTAATTGTTCATTTAAGGTTTGAATCTCTGCGTTTGCTAAAGCTAATTCCGCCGTTCGCGCTTCAACTTTCTGTTCTAAGTTTCGGTATAAATACGCATTTTCCAGAGCGATCGCCGCTTGTCCGGAAATCACCTGTATAATATTCACTCGTTCATCCGTGAATGCTCCCGTTGTTAAGTGATTTTCCAGATAAACAATACTAATGAGTTGACCTTGATTAACTAAAGGGACACAGAGAATCGATTTAGGTTTATGAGCTTGAATATAACTATCCTGAGTGAAATTTCCAGAATTTGATGCATCATTTAAGACTATACTTTCCTGAGTTCGGGCTACATAGTTGACAATAGCATGGCAGACTAAAGTTGATTTTTCTGCGGGTAATTCTTGCAGTACCTGAATTTCTTCAGAGTTAATATTTCCCGATGCTTGAATGATTAAACTTCCTCCATCGACAATCATTAAACAGCCCGTTTGTGCCCCAGCATTTTGGAGGATAATCTTCATTAACTCCACCAGTAGCTTATCTAAGACAATCTCTCCAGAAATAATCTGATTCGCCTTAAGCACCGTTTTCATATCTAAGGTCTTATGCAAATTTTTTCCACTAGAGGTTTCGGTTAGGGTTTTAGTAAAGTTTAAATCCTGTTGAGAAATAGAAGTCCATAAGCTTGCATACTGGCGATTTAAGTGCTTAACTTTAGCTAAAGCCCCCCAAAGGGTATAAGCATAGCTGGCTTCCTCTATATAGGATTTGGCAATCTTCTCTTTTCCCCAGTCTAAGTAAAACCTAGCAGCTCGTTCATTAGCTAGAGCCTCTTCATTGAGATATTGATTTTTTTTCGCTTCCGCAATCGCACGATCATAATAGTCAATAGCTTCAGCTTTATTCCCTAGAATTCGGTACTGTTCCGCTTCTAGCAAATACCACTTATGTAAATGATTACTGGGCGAATTTTTAGCCCATTGAGAGACAACCGTTTTATGCGGCTCTATTGTCTCTAGAAGTTCAGAATAAGAACAGTATGATTGAAGGGAGTAAGTAGTCAAGTAAGTTAAACAAGCATAGAAATGAAAACAGGGTATAAAGAGCATTCCAGGTACAGCACTCTCATAATCTCTATCTTTAATAAGATTAATGTACTCTAAGCAAGCTTTATAATTGCCAAATAAATAAGCCAGAAATAGTTTATAGAGGTACATTAAAGCCAAGGAAGTTAGTTCTTGAGCTTCCTCTTGTTTCGGTATTCTTTCTGTCTCATTATATACATATCCTAGGAGGCGATCCGGTTCATCAGTCGTTTCTCGTAAATTATTAACCGTTTCCTGCAATGCATCTAAATAAGTCAGTGGAGAAAACTGCTTGATCTGTCTAATTAAGTTACGATAATTAAACAGTTCAGTTGCCATCGTCTCCAGTTCTACTCCAGAAAAAAGCTTACTCAGATAAATAGTGTTAATTGTATATCCAGCAAATAAAAAATCTCCTGTTTCTAGTCCAGCAATATGACCATCTTGCAAAATAGGAATTGTCTCTTGAATTGGGTCTTTAAAGTGCTGAATATGAGCGCCAAACATATTGTGAACGACTGCCTTAAAACTTCTCCAATTAAAACGCTCCAGTAAGTTGAGAGCCAGTCGTCCAAAAGCATAACCCAATTCAATTTCTTGCCATCTTGAACACAAGATTAAACCATGCACAACATAACCAACAACTGAAGACGAAGTATTGCCATACTCAAGGGATAAACGGATTATAGTCATTGCCACAATCGGTAGTAAATCAGGCATGGCTTGGAAGACAGGAGGGAATAGTATTCCCAATAACCTTGTAGCAGCTTGAATTCGCGGATCGGTCATGACTGGCAAATCAACTAACTCTGCAATCGGTCTATTTCCCAGTTGAGCATTCAGGCTATCTAAAGTTGCATGGGTTATTGTTTCATCAATGCGATCAGGGAGTTCAACTCCTAATTGTTTTAAGGCTGTTTTCCCTAAACCGATCGCTTCCAACATATTCGCGCTGCCTGTATTAGACCTAATCAGAATTTCATAGACTTTAATTTTTTCAAGAATAGTATTTCCATTATTCAAAACCAGGTTTGCATAGTAGTACATTTCATCTAAATTAGCATTGAGATAGGCTATCTCTGTAGCTGTGCTATTCAGAGCCAAGGTAAGTTCATATTGACTTTGCCAACAGTTAGCTGCGAGCAAACTTATTCCTGTTTTTGCATATAAGAAACCTGCTGGGTGAGCTGTTGCTTTTTGAGCTTTTTCAGCCGCCTGTAAATTAATTTGAGCAAGCTGTTCTTTTTGCTCTATATCTTCTATTAGTTCTTTCCCTAAATTTAAGTGACTGACTAGATCAAAAAAATTCTCTTCTTTCTCTGCTTCAGATAAATTTTCTAGGAGTAAGCGACCAATTTTCAAATGCAGAGCGGGTTTATCCTCCTCGGCAATTAAACTATAGGCAGCTTGTTGCACGCGATCATGCAAAAATTTATAATTTTGAATCAGCAATTCTTCATCTAATTCTGATAGAGTTAAGATTAGTCCCGATTGAATAGCTGTAACTAAAGCTGTAAAAATCTCCCTAGGTTGTTCTCCCGCAATAATCGATAGTGTCAGTAAATCAAATGTCGCCCCGATACAAGCGGCTAGTTTTAATACTTCCTGAGTTTCACCTGGTAATTTTCTCAGGCTTTGAATCATCAACTCCACCACATTATCCGTAATATTGCTGTTTTCTATCTCTTGTTGATTCCATTGCCATTTTTGCTGCTGATAATCAAAGTTAATTAGTTTTTCTGCATACAAGTTGAGCAAAAATTGGTTTACGAAAAAAGGATTTCCATCGGTTTTCTTGATGACTAACTCAGCTAATAATTGACAGAGATCAAAGGTCTCATTCAAGGTATCACTAATGATTTGATTCACATGATGGAGAGAGAGATTGTTTAAGTGAATTTCCTCAATCACTGCTTGCGTCTCCCTTAACTCATGCATCATGATTTCCATGGGATGACCCGGATTCACTTCATTATCTCTATAGGCTCCAATCAGTAACAGATGTTGCAAATTCACATCGGACATCATTAATTGAATTAACCTTAATGTGGCCGAATCTGCCCATTGTAAATCATCTAGAAATACCACTAAGGGATGATCTTGACTACAAGCGGCATGGATGAAATTCTGAAAGACTAACTCAAACCGGTTTTGGCTCTCTGTTGCTCCTAATTCGGCGACTAGCGGTTGCTCACCAATAATGAGTTCAATTTCGGGAATGACATCACTTAAAACTTTGCCGTTTGTGCCTAATGCTTGCAGAAATTTATTTTTCCACTCGGCTAAATTTTCTCCGCTTTCTGTGAGGATTTGCTCCATAAACTGACGGAAGGCTGTCAGGATTGCTGAGTAGGGGATATTGCGCTGAAACTGGTCAAATTTACCCGAAATAAAATATCCTCGTTTTTCGGTAATGGGTTTATGAATTTCTTGCACTAAGCAAGATTTGCCAATGCCTGAATATCCCGCAACTAAGATGAGTTCGCTTTGCTCTTTGACTCGCTCAAAGGCATTCAGTAATGTTTGAATTTCTATTTCTCTACCATAGAGTTTCTGGGGGATGGCAAAATGATCCGAGATATCGTTTTGACCGAGGGCAAAGGGGTTGATATTGCCAGTTTCTTGCAGTTGGTTGAGAGCGATTTCTAGATCTGACTTTAAACCCCAGGCGCTTTGATACCTATCTTCAGCATTTTTAGCCATGAGTTTGCTGATGATACCGGAGAGGATGGGGGGAATTGAGGGCTGGATTTCATGGGGAGGTTGGGGTTGTTTGGCAATATGGCAATGGATCAGTTCTAATGGATCTGTTGCTGTGAAGGGGAGTTGACGGGTGAGCAGTTGATAAAATAAAACGCCTAGGGAATAAAAGTCAGTGCGATAATCTAAGGAGCGATTCATTCTCCCGGTTTGTTCGGGGGAAATGTAGGGTAATGTGCCTTCTAAGATGTTGGGGTTTTTCAGGGTGGGATTTTCTCGACTGAGCCGGGTGGCGATACCTAAATCAATGATTTTGAGTTGTTGAGTTTGAGGGTTGATGATAATATTGGCGGGATTAATATCTTTGTGGATAATATTTTGGGTATGTAGTTCTCCTAAGCTCTGAGCAATTTTAATGGTGATTTCTAGGCATTGCTCTAGGTTCAGTGGGGATTGCTTGAGGACGTTGCTTAAAGGAATACCTCCGAAATCTTCTAATATGATCGCTAAGGTTCGTTGATAGGGTTCTATACTATAGGCTTCGATGGTTCCCTCTAGTTTGAGGGAACGGGTGAGTTCGTATTCCTGTTTGTAGCGGGTGAGTTCAGCAGGGGTGGGATAGTCTTGTTTGAGGATTTTGACAATGACGGGGGTGCGATCGCTCTGACGGATGCCACGATAAACTTCTGAGTTGGAGCTGTCGTAGATTTGGGTGAGAATTTGATAGCCAGGAAGATCGATCATAACTGGGGTTGCGTTTTATCTCTGGTCTAGTTTGAATAGTTGTCATGGCGATCGCAGGGAAGCAATGGCCAAAATTAGTAATACTATTCAGATGGCTTCACTCCACTGCCTTCTGTTCGCCATGACTTAATTATTATTCTCAATATCTAACCAGGAGATGTCAATCAGATCGATACTTGAGTAACGGAAATTTTACCCGAAAAACAGATATCGACATCAGTTCCCGGAGCGCGATCGCGGCGATCGTAATTTCCGCAGTAAATATACTCATCTCCTTCAAGGCGATACTGGAGGGGTAAGGGTTGGGTACTCAAGGGACAAAACACCATTTCGGGTTCTGGAGAACCGGGTTCTAGATGGGGAATATTCACATTCCAAAAGCATCTCGACTCTAGGGGATAGGAAAACAGCTTAGATAAAATATAGGCTGTCCATTGGCTGGTTCTCTCCCAGTCGATCTCTAGAGGACGCTTAATCCAGTGGGAAATGGCTATACCCCGAATGCCATGAATAGCGGCTTCCCGTGCCGCAGCCACCGTTCCTGACATATACACATCAATCCCCATATTGCCCCCCGCATTAACTCCAGAGAGTACCCAATCAATATCCTGATTCAATTGGGGTTGTAGTTGGGCGATCGCCAACCGAGTACAATCAGCCGGTGTACCCTGAACTGCGTATTCATGGGGCGATCTCCGTTCCATCTTCAAGGGTTTATGGGTAGTCGTTTGATGCCCACAGCCAGAATACTGAACCGTCGGTGCAACAATAATACCCTCCCCCCCAAGAGCATTCTGGAGGGCGCGGATACCCGGAGCATCAATGCCATCATCATTCGTTAAAATTATCATCCGTCAAAATGACCCTAATTTCTACCATCGATCGCCATAATCCAACCCACTAAGCCATCTTGAGTGCGAACTCGCACATATTGCCGTCCACCGTAGAAGAACTGATTATTCCAGTTAACAATTATGGGTTCCCCTCGGTAAACCGTGCGGACGCGATCGCCCTGATTATTATAAATGCCCGACGTAACCCCCACTCGTTCGCGGGAACCCCCACGCACCGGATCGTTAAAATCAATTCCGGGAGGGCCAAAGAAACCACCCCCCCCAGGATTTTGGGCATAATTGGTTTCAAACCGGGCACGACAACCATTTCTGACCCAAACAAACCCATTGCCAAACCCCCAGTTACCCACACAAGGAGCAGTGGAATATTGTTCAACTAAGATCGCCCCATTACGAGTATCCATCGGGCAGTTAGCCGGTTGTGCATCCCGACTCTCGCAGCGCACCGATTGAACTTGAGCGTTAGCTGGTTGCGGGTTAAGCGTGCTTATGCCCACCATCACGCCAGAGGAGAGGGCCGCAGTAACACAAGATTGCAAGATTCGACGCATAGTTGGGTTAATCAGCATAGTTTATAGAATGCGAGTTGATTTTAACATTGTCTCTTTCTGACGGGACTTTTAGTCGGGGAGTGCCAGCGTATCTCTCTCATGCGTTTGGTTAAGAATGCTTTATAATTTGCTTAGATAGCTTAATCGTTTCCCGTTAATTTATCATTATTGCCTCTTAAAATCATGACTGCTTCCAGCTTACAAGAACTGAAGATCCAACTCGATAGTGACAATCTTCGCGATCGCAAGCTGGCTCTGTTAGCTCTGCGCGATTTCTCCCCAACTGAAGCCATGCCTTTGATTAAAAAAGCACTTCAAGACCCCAATCAACAAGTGCGGTCTATGGCCATTTTTGCCCTGGGAGTCAAAGCGACAGAAGAATCCTTTCCCCTGTTGGTGAACCTTTTAGAAGCTGACCCCGATTATGGCATTCGAGCGGATGCGGCTGGTGCTTTAGGCTACTTGCGCGATTTACGAGCCTTTGAACCCCTAGTGCGGGCATTTTATGAAGATCCCGATTGGTTGGTACGCTTTAGCGCCGCCGTTTCCCTAGGCAACCTACGGGATCAACGGGCCCATGATGTCTTACTACAAGCCTTAGATAGTGCGGAAGTTGTCATTCAACAGGCGGCGATCGCTGCTTTAGGGGAAATCCAAGACATCAGCGCCGTCTCCGCTATTTTAAAATTTGCTGGATCGGAAGACTGGCTAGTGCGTCAGCGTTTAGCGGAAGCCTTGGGTCATTTACCCTGTAGCAAAAGCCAATCCGCCCTCAAGTACCTCAGCAAAGACGCTCACCCGAACGTTGCTGAAGCTGCCACCTTAGCCCTAGAAAACCTGACATTCTGACCCCAATCAAGTTTTAATTTTTAAGTTTTAATTTTTTCGGCTGTCGCCGACCTGAAAATTTTTAAGTTTTAAGTTTTAATTTTTAATTGATATCAACCCCCAGAGCGCTTGACTTTATACCCTTTTTGTGATAAGAAAGCCACCATTTTTTGTCCATGATCCCCTTGAATTTCCAAGGTTTGCTCCTTCAAAGTTCCTCCCGCGCCACATTGAGCCTTCAACTCTTTCAACAGAGCCGATAAAGTTTCCTGGGAATGTTGAAACCCTTGCACCACCGTCACCGTTTTTCCCTTGCGTCCCTTACGAGACACCTCAACCTTAAGGTTTTGTTGATTCGGTGGCACATCTACCCCCACCGAGTCTTGCGCCTCGGTGTCCCCATCATACCCAAATTCCTGATAAACAAAGCGATCGCCCGATTTTGCTTTACCTTGAGAGGCCATATCAACTATTTCCTAACTTCTCCAAAATATAAAATCCCCGAATAAAATCCGCCACCACCTCCGCAGTGGGTACAGACAACTGTTGCATTTTCATCGTCGTGGTTTCACTCGCCTGAAAATAAGCCGCCGAATTAATCAAGCGCTTACCAAAAGACGGATGATAATAAACATTCAGGGAGCGATCGCTAGAATTGGTCAAACTCACCTGAGTGGGCATAGAAAAGAACTCGTCCGCACCCGGTGGTTGCGGCAGATCCGCACCCACTTTCACCCGTGCCACCCGACTCATCACCTGACTCAGAGCCTTACTAATTTGCTTAATCCGTTTGCGGTCTCGAATCGTCAAATACTCCTCCATATCCGGAGAGCGAATAATTTCCATCACCTCCGTAATATTGCGTTGGGTGGCCGTAGAATCCTTAAACGGTAAAATGGCTAAATAGGCGATCGGCAACAGCTCCTCATCCCGGTCTAAACGAAAAACCAAAGTCGTTCGACGATAGCCCACCTTAACACTCGGCGGATGACTCATCCCCGGATATTGCTGGGCAATATGATAATAAAACGCCGACAACACAAACCCTGCCCCATGATCGAGTTGGGCATCCACCGTAATACTCACCGTGGGCGGAGTCGGATTAAAAAACTGCTTAAACTCATCCGGCGTAAAATGATAAACCTGGGTATGATCCCCATCCGGACTTAAATCCACCCATTCGCAAGCCATACCATCCGTTTTTAAACCAAAGCGAGACACCCCATAGAGCTTGGCCCCCGTTAACGTTGCCCCACTCAAATCTGCGCCGCTCCATTCCACTTGGATCAAGTTCGCTTGGGTCAAATCCGCATGAACCAAACTACAATTGACCAAATTCGCATTACTTAAATCTGCACCAATCAAATTCGTACCACTCAACTTAGCCTCACTCAAATCAGCCCAACTCAGATTTGTACCACTGAGATCCACCCATCTGAGATTTGCCCCACTTAAATTCGCTCCACTCAAATTGGCTCGGCTGAGATTAGCATGGCGTAAATCTGCATCCCGCAAATCTGAGCCACTCAAATCTGCCCGTCCCAAATCCGTTCCATGGAGATTGGCTCCCTCCAGATTAGCGGCAATCATCGATGTCCCCCGCAAATCCACTTCACTGAGATTCGCCCCACTGAGATTGGCTTGACGTAGGGTGGCTTCCCGTAAATCAGCCCCCGTCAGATTAGCCCGACTGAGATTCGCATTACTCAACTGAGCGCGAATGAGTTCCGCCCGAATCAGTCCAGCTTGAATTAAGCTTGCACCACTGAGATCGGCACGCACTAAATTGGCTACATTAAGAATCGCTCGGTTAAAATTGGCTTTAGTGAGATTGCAACCACTGAGCCGAGCTACATTAAGTTTCGCTTTACTCAGATCAGCCCCTTGTAGGTTAGCCCCACTGAGGTTGGCTACACAAAGATTAGCCCCACTAAAGTTGGCTTCACTCAAGTTAACCCCACTCAAGTTAGCTTCCGTGAGCAAGATGCCCATGAAGTCCCTTTCTCCGGCTTCGTACCGATTAAGCACTTCCTCTTCGTCCATGGCGGTTTCCTACAGATTGGTTGAGTTACACTGGCTTTAGTATAGGTGTCCCATCGGGTATGATAGCTGTGATGATGGGGAGTTGGGGTATAAACCCGATCGGGTGGCTCTGATCGATCGATTGAGAAGCTCGCCGTCGGTTGTCAGCATCCCCAAGGGGGGGAATGAATAAGTCGATGAAAATAGGCATTGTTGGTTTAGGGTTAATAGGCGGATCGTTAGGGTTGACCTTGCGATCGCTGGGTTGGCAAGTTTTAGGAGTTAGCCGTAATCCCCATACCTGTGAGGCAGCCGTTGAACAAGGAATTGTGGATCGAGCCAGTGTTGAGTTGAGTCAATTAAGACCGGCGGAGATCATTTTTATTTGTACTCCCATTGGTTTGATTGTTCCGATCGCCCAACAGTTACTCCCTTTGCTCTCTCCGGCCACAATTGTAACGGATGTCGGGTCAGTTAAAACCCCAATTGTTGAGTCCCTGGCCCCAGTTTGGCCCAATTTTGTCGGCGGCCATCCCATGGCAGGAACGGCAGAGCAAGGTTTAGGTGCAGCTCAGTTAGGATTATTTGAAAATCGCCCCTATGTTCTCACGACCGTGGAGACCACCCCACCCGAATCTTTAGAGCGATTAACCCAAGTGGTGCGATCGCTACAATCGAGAGTTTATCATTGTTCCCCCCAAGACCACGATCGCGCCGTAGCCTTGATTTCCCATTTACCGGTTTTTGTCAGTGCCGGATTAATTGCTACCTGTGCCGATCGACCAGTAGACCCCGTACTGGATTTAGCCCAAAAACTGGCCAGTTCTGGCTTTGCTGATACCAGTCGCGTGGGGGGAGGCAATCCAGAATTGGGTCGGATGATGGCTGAATATAACCGAGAGGCTCTGAGAGAATCTCTCCTCAGTTATCGCCAACATTTGGATCGAGTCCTCACCTGGATTGAAAATGAAGACTGGGCCGCCATCGATGGGTATTTACAGAAAACCCAAAAAGAGCGACCCAAGTTTTTGTAGGGCATGGGGGAGTGGGGGAGTGGGGAATAATCTCCCTATCTCCCTAACTTGTCTGCCCAGGGACTAAATTCTCTGCCCCTTCAACCACTTTCATCGAGATGATGCGATCGCCTTTTTTCAACTCTCGCAATACCTCCTTACCCTCGACCACATAGCCAAACACGGCATAGCGGCCATCTAACAAATTTAAGCCCGCAGGAGTCAACTCCGGCTCAAACAGGAAGAAGAAAAACTGAGAGGAACCTCCATTGGGATCGTTATCCGGACGAGCCATCCCCAGAGTTCCATAGGCAGAAAAGGGTAAAACCGGGTCTTCGCGGTAGAGTCCAACTTCTTCTAAGGTAAACCCATAAACGGGTTCTGCTTCACCTTGAACCCGAATTTCTAAAGGAATTGTCCGATACTCTCCTGTTTTGGGATCGACAAACCCATCTTCTGGGCCGGGAGGATCTCCAAGTTGCAGCACATAGGATTCTTCTGCACGGGTGATAGGTAAGCCATCATAAAATCCTTGGGAAACCAAATCCACGAAATTGCCCGCCGTTACTGGAGCATTATAACCATCAATCACCGCCCTTAAGGTTCCTTGTTCGGTTTCAATTTCTACGGTTGCCCGGCCTTTTAACTGGGGTAAAGAACTATAGTCTGAAGGAACTTCATAGGGAAATTCTTGCACCATCAGATTTTCTAATGTCTCCACTTCAGAGAGGCAGGTTTCTTGTGTGGTAAATGCGGCGGTTTTGTCTTGTTCAGCCACTCGATCCCGAAGGGTGTTGAGATTGACACTCAGTTGCTCTAAAATCTCTTGAGCTTCGGAGCGGCGAGATTCCGGAATACTGGCTAAAATGTTTTCACTACCGGTAGACAATAAGAAACCCGCTTCGCTGAGGCTAGAACTGGCAGCACTCCAACGTCTGCCGCGAATGGGGGCAATAATCGATTCTATATCCCCTTGGATCTTAAAAATGGTGGGATTATCAATGGGGAGAGCATAACGGAGAATGGCATCGCCTTCGGTAATAGCATCGCCTCCGGGGAGCCGACTGTCTCGGTTAGGAGCGGCCTCAGTTGGTGTACTGAATCCTACCGAGCAGGTTAAGACCAGGAGGAAAACCAAGGTTGTCTTTAATAAGGACTTGAGGATATGGATCATGGAAATCTTATTTATGTTATAGCGATCGCGCCACGAGGATCAGCTCTGGGTTAACGAACAAAGCTTCGGTGGTTTACGCTATTAGTCTACAACAAAGCTTTGCCCCTAAACACTGAAAGATGAGGATAGAGGAATGGTCAGACATCGGGATTACCCATTCCCCCATCAGAAACTGACTAGAAAACAAGGTAGGAAAAATCTACCATGATGTAGACAACCATCATAGGTTACGAGACTCATCTGTATTGAATTTAGGGCCGCCTCAAGCCACAGAAGATTGATTGGATTCAGCTTCGCTGCTTTCTAGATTAATTGTCTTAGTCTTATGCCCTTGATGGCGATAGGAATAATAACCATGGAAGGCTGCATTAATCATTTCTCTTTGATCGGACAGAGATAATTGAGCTGATTGGGCTGAAAACTGCTTAAACCAATCTAAAAGCGATCTTTCATCTTCTGTTATTCGGCCATCATCATGTAAGCAAGCCATATAGAGCAAGGTCGTATCGGGACTGAGCAAACTGTCGATCATCATGTGGTAGGGCGCTTTAGAAGCCTTAAATTTACGCCCTAGAACCCCTAGCTTGTCTTTATCTTCAGCACTTAACATCATCACACCTCATCGAGCTATGTTACTTTTTGATTGAGCAACTTTACAGATTGTTAACTTTTGTGTCATTCTAGCCATTTAACTTTATAAGAGTTGTGTTGGTTACTACTATTTTCCTCTAGTGTTATGATCCCCTGAATTTCTCAATTATGGCGATCAATTCAGCTATTAACCCGTTTGTTTAGATCTTCTTAATCTTTTTAACATTTTTGTGAACTCCTCCTTAATTTCGCTGTGATTGAATCAGTTTTTTTCTGTGATTTAAATCAATCCTGCTGACTCATATAACCGACGCAAAATCGCTAAAATTCTCTCTCCATATTGGGGATCGGCTGACCAACGACCACTTAATTGACCGACTAAAGGGGCAATTCCACGGGTAACAAATCGAAATCGAGGCGCAACTAATTCTTGAACTAAGGGTTCCGTACTAGCATAGGCTTTCAGTTGTTGAATTTGGGCGCGTACCCCAATGCGAGCGCTAGGAAAGGATGCACCGGCCGCATTTCCCCCCACATCCCCTAAACCGGCAAAATTATTCTGATTGGATTGAATTTCGCCACCAAATCTTAAGAAACCGGTTTCTAAACACATTTGGGCAAAGGCAATATCATAATTGATTCCTTCAATGGCTCCTTCCTCGCGATAGAGACGGGGGAGATCGGGAAATTGCTGTAGGCCTTTTTCATCATTGGCTTTGAGGAACATCATCAGTTGCACTTCGGTTGTTTTACCATGGCCCATAATCCGGTCTAGGTCACCGGGGCAGAGTTTCAAAATCGATCGCAAAACCACTGTCCGAGTGGCGTTTTCCCAGGCAACAGAAATGCTATAATCCCGTAGTTCGATCGCCTTAATATAAACAATGTTGCGATAATTAATCCGCCGCACATTGGGGTCTTGGGTTAAATCAATGCCAAGTTGGTCAACTAAATCAATAGGGATATAGGAATTACCGTTAATAATCATGCCTTGTTCCCCGTAAATCTGACCATTAATATTAATATTAATGGGAGGATAAACAGGGAGTGTAGGAGTAGGGGAAGGAGTAGGAGATGGGCTAGGAGAAGCATTCAGACTACGGTTCCAAGCTGATAGCCCATCGGCAATGCCCAAGGCCATATCGCGACGACGCTTTTGAATCAGGTCTCGGTCTTCTGGGTTAGTGATTAATCCCACTTCCATCAGTAGGGAAGGAATATAAATGTTACGAATAAAAACCAGTTTTCCTAGGCCACTATTGCTATCGGGTTTAGCGCCTCTGGTGGGCAGTTGGGGAACGCGACGCAAAAGGGCTAAGAGGATTAATTCGGCATGGGCCCGACGTTCGTCATTATTGGCGATGTAAAAGACGCTGGCTCCGCGCACGGAAGGGTTATAAAAGGCGTTAGCATGGAGTTCGAGAGCGATGTCTCCAGAGCCAGCGCGACTGTTGATCCAAGCAATGGTTTGGGCTTCGCTGAGGTCGTCGGGAACGCTGAGAACTTCGAGATTGCGCGATCGCAATTCGGCCACGACGAGATCCCGCAGTTGGATCATCTCCTTGGCTTCTGTGGTTCCTCCGGCGATCGCCCCTGGATCGCGCATTCCGTTTTCCAATCCTCCATGACCCGCAGATAGAAAGATCCGTCCCATATTTAAATTCTCGATTGCCTACAAACTGTATAAACTGTGAATATTATCCTTGGTTTTGTTAGCCATGAGTACCCCAAGACTCCATCCAGATACCATCGAAGAGATTAAGCAACGGGTTGATATTGTCGAGGTGATCTCGGAACGGGTGGTGCTGAAGAAACGGGGGCGGGAGTTTTTGGGGTTATGTCCGTTCCATGAGGAGAAAAGCCCTAGTTTTACCGTGAGTCCAACGAAGCAGATGTTTTACTGCTTTGGCTGTGGGATGGGGGGTAATGCGATTAGTTTTCTTAAGCAGTTGGATAATCGCTCGTTTGGCGAGGTGGTATTGGATCTGGCGCGGCGCTACGAAGTGCCGATCCGCACGTTGGATGTTGAAGAAAGGGAGGAGTTTCAGCGCCAGTTATCGCTTCAGGAACAATTATATGAGGTGGTGGCGATCGCCGCCAGTTTTTTCCAACATGCTCTGCATCAACCGGAAGCACAGGAGGCGATGTCTTATTTACGAGATCGGAGAGGGTTATCTAAGGAGACGATTCAGGGGTTTGGTTTGGGGTATGCGCCGAGCGGATGGCAGACGTTATATCGCTATTTGGTAGAGGTGAAGGGCTATTCGGTGAAGGTGGTAGAGCAAGCGGGTTTAGTGATTGAGCGCAATTCGGGAGCAAGCTATTATGACCGTTTTCGCGATCGCCTAATGATTCCCATTTGCGATTCCCAGGGACGAGTAGTGGGGTTTGGGGGACGCTCTTTGGGTGAAGCGCAACCCAAGTATCTGAATTCTCCAGAAACGCCGATTTTCGATAAAGGGAGTTTGTTATTTGGCTTAGATCGGGCTAAACAAGCGATATCTAAACAGGATCGGGCGATCGTGGTGGAAGGCTATTTTGATGCGATCGCTCTCCATGCAGCCGGTATTTCCGAAGTTGTCGCCTCTCTGGGAACGGCGTTAAGTGCGTCTCAGGTGAAGAAGCTGGTACGTTATACGCCATCAAAATCGATTATCCTCAATTTTGATGCTGACCAAGCCGGAGTCACCGCCACGGAACGCGCCATATCAGAGGTTGCCGATCTCGTGTATCAAGGACAAATTCAACTGAGAATTCTAAATCTTCCTCAAGGGAAAGATGCGGATGAGTTTCTGAAAGCATCGGGGAGTCCTCAACCCTATTTAGAGTTAGTAGAACAGGCTCCCTTGTGGCTCGACTGGCAAATTGAACAAACTTTAAAAGGGAAAAATCTTAGAACTGCTGATGGTTTTCAACAGGTGGCGCAAACTTGGATTAAACTCCTGAGTAAAATTGAAGATGTCACCACGCGCAGTTACTATATTAATGTCTGTGCAGAGTATCTGAGCCAAGGAAACGGCGATCGCCTTAAATCCATTGCCGAAGACTTGGCAAAACAAATCCAACGTCTTCGCCATACTCCCAAAACCAAAACTAACCCCAAGGTTTCCAAGATTGAGGTTAAGGTTACCCCAGAAGACCAGTTACTGTTCGAGACCGAAGCCTTAATTTTACGCATTTATCTCCATGCACCCGAAGCCAGAGAGTATTTTTTGCAAATTATGGGTGATCGCCATCTCATGTTCCAATGTGCTGCCCATCGCTTCCTCTGGTCGCAGATTGAAAGTTTACAGGAAACCTTGCCCATAGATTCTGCCAACTTAGTCTCTAAACTGCAAGATGGGGTTGGGCAGTTTCCCAATTACAGCGATCGATTTCATCCCTTACTGTATTTACAAGAAAAGCATCTTCGTGATATCCAAAAGCCGACATTATCAATAGAAAAAGCGGCCTTAACTTTAGAGCAAATTTTATGTGGTAAGCGCAGGAGTTATGCTGCCGAGCGTCTGGCCAAAACCGATCCTAAACTTGATCCACGAGGGTATGAATATTTCACCCAGCAGTTATATTATAATAAGCAGCGCGAACAAGAATTGAAACGGCTACGGAGTGCTACGGTCTCTGAATTAGTTTCCAGCAGTTAAGGACTAGCAGTTCACCCCTTACCGATTACCCATTTTTAATTTTTTCGGCTGTTGCCGACATGAAAATTTTTAATTTTTAATTGATTATGCCTTACAGCCAGTTCACAAGCCTCACGAAAGTAAAAGAAACCTTCAGCTTAACTACAGTCGAAGGGGTACGATTTTTTCCTGAAATTCAACCTATTGAACCCAGTTCAACGCTTTCAGAAACCCTGACCGAAACGCTTCCCCTAGCCGTAGCAACGGGGAGTGAAAAAGCTAGATCTGAGTTAATCATTAGTCCCATTCTGGTAGAATTTCGCCGCATTCTCAATCGCCAAATTAGTCTATTTTCAGGAGAAGAATTTAATGTGGATGAATCTTTAGGATTGAATGGGCGCTGTGATTTTTTGATTAGCCGGTCTAGGGAACAATTGGCGATTGAAGCACCAGCGATTATTATTGTAGAAGCGAAACAAGCGGATTTGAAAACTGGAATTGGTCAATGTTTAGCTGAAATGGTAGCTGCCCAAAAGTTTAATGAAAGGAAACAACATCCTTTGCCGACGGTTTATGGTTCGGTGACCAATGGCTTCCAATGGCAGTTTTTCAAGCTTTCTGGTACTGAAGTGACGATTGATTTCAATCTTTATGCTCTGCCCCCTGTGGAGACCATTTTGGGGATGTTAGTTTGGATGGTGAATGAAGGGAATTAAAGTGCTTACTCCCTCTTCCGTGGTTTTCTTGCAGCAGTTTGTTCCCCCACTCCCCCACTCCCCCATTCCCCCACAGAGGGCGCGAAGCGCTGTAATTCCTCGATCGCCATCTGAGCCACTTGTGCTGCTGCTCCCTGTTGTCCGCGCACCCTCATGAGGCGATCGCGCATTTCTTGTAACCGCTCTGGATGCTCTAAATACTCAATCGCTTGCTGGGCGACTGCTTCAGCATCTAAATGTCCCACCCATTCCGGCACGATCATCTCTTGTGCCCAAATATTGGGCCAGGCAAAAAATTCCCCTCGCTGTTGCTTCCAAAATATAATTACTTTATTGATCGCTTTGGCAATAGTCGAACCTACAGCCGGTAAATGGGCTAATAGTCCCCAAATCCCATCCCAACTCCGCATCGCGTCCAGTTGTTGGGTAGGTAATAAGACGATCATGGGAATGCCTAAAGACCCCAATTCGGCGGTATTTGCGCCCACAGTCGTGATGCACAGTTGGCATTGCATCAGAAGCTCATAGGCGGGAAAGGTCGTCCATAGGTCAATTTCTAAGCCACTAGGGGTTTTTAGATGGGGTTTAGCTCCGGTTTCGATTAATTCTGCTTCGCCTGTGGGCCAATAGTGCAAACTGGGATTGAATTGGGAATTCCCAAATTGGGCTAAGGTCTGGGTGTTTAGGGTGGGCGCAACGGGAATGATAAATTGGGTTTGCGGGCGCTGTTGATGGATTAATTGGGCGATCGCCAAGGCAAAGGGTACTCCGGGCCGTAACTTATCCGGCTTTGATCCCGGTAATAGGGCAATTAACTCCCCATTAACTGGATACTTTGAGGGTGAACTATACTGGGCTGAATCTGCCATCAAATCCCCGACAACTGTAAATTTATGGGCTAAAGTTGGTTCTACTTTGTCCAAAATTTGTCGATTCATGACGGCAAAGCGATCGATCCAAGGCTGCCATCTGGCTCTCCATTCGGCATAAACCAGGGTTCGATAGCCCAACCGCTTGCCTAAAACCAGGGTAAAAAATTGATCGCCACCCAGAAAAAGGACTAAACCGCGATCGCTCCAGGGCCAATTTTGGGCCGTTTTGCCCCACAATAAAAAAGGAATAAAATCTTCCGGCCCTTGAACCCGGTTTACTTCTGGCAAAGCAGCCGCCATCTGGGTTTCCGAACCACTCGCATTCGGACATGGAGACAACACAACCGAGATGCGAACCTTGTCGTTGTTGGCTCCTAGAGCCTGGCGAATTTCTTTGACCACGGGACGCACCCAAGTGGTGAGTTCTCCCGGCCCATTGGAGAGAATTAGAATATCGATCGGTGATTCAGACACAGATATGGACATAACCTTGTTAATTGAAGCGATCCGAGCTGGCGATCGCCCTACAGTAGAAACCTTAACTCAAACTGGCGATAAAAGTGTATTAAATGACCCGATAAATCTGGCCTTAATTACTGCGGCTGAAACGGGCAATGCTGAGATCTTACAAGTTTTAATTGCAGCCAACTTTGATGTTAATCAAGGGGATGAGGATGGATGGACAGCCTTAATGGAAGCCAGTGCAGGGGGTTATATAGACTTAGTAAAACAACTCCTGACGGCTGGTGCAAATGTCAATGCTCAAAGTAATGATGGTATCACCCCTTTGATGGCTGCTGCGGCTAAAGGTCACACTGACGTGGTGACGCTCTTGGTTGAGCAGGGAGCGGACTTAAAAGCTAAGGATAAGAATAGTTGGACAGCCTTGGTTTGGGCTTCAGCAGAAAAACAGACTGACATGGTGAAATTGCTGCAAAGCTTGCGTTTTCAGGGAGGGGAGTAGGGGCGGACATGAAAATGAGTTAAAGTAGCGGGCAAGATGCCCGCACTCCCTCAATCGATTGATATTACTGGAGTGGGAGCATCTTGCTCCCTAGATTTTTAATTAGGGTATTTCCGCTTCGCGGACTTGATATCACACCCCAAATTGTCCCCAAATTTGTCTAGCAATGCGTTTGGTTAAGGTGGGTCGAGAGGTAAACAATTCTCGCAATGCCCAAGAACTGAGCCGGGGAAGGGTGGTCATCATCCGCCGAATTAACCAGTCCCGGAAGACAAAGCCTAGGAATGTGCCAATGACTGCGGGTAAGATGACCCAAAGTAGCAGGGAGATCAGGACTTGTTGCAGAACACCCGGATCTTGAAGAATAAGGATCAGATTTCTGATGACTAAGATAGCATCGGGAATCCAGATGACGAGCATGGCGATCGCCCAAGCGACGCGCTCAACCAACTGAGTCGTCCTCAACTGCAAGAAATTCAACAGCTCATTAATCAACCAATTATGACTTTGAACCACCCGCAAACACTCTGGTTTATTCAGTAATTCTCGTCCTACTTGGTTAATAATGTCTCCATCTGGCGATAAGACTGTTCGCAACAAAAACTGTCCTTGTTTCCCGCCATCTCCTACATAGAAGGTTTTAAAGGTCAAGGCCGATTGAATCGTTCCCCAGGTGGTTGTATCAATAACAACTATTTGCCTTAGATCGACCAAGATCCGAGCCAACTGACGGGGGGGGATAATTAGGCGATCGCCCCCCAATCGCACCCCCTCAATTTGCTGGAGCATCAACGGATTCAGATAAAACACAAACTCCCCCTCCTCCGCTCGAATACAAGGCGCAATCAAGCTTCCTGGGGTTTCTGGGGGATTTACCAGCGATCGCACCCGCTCTACTGTCTTTCGGATAAACTTAAACACACTCTCCTTTGGAGTCTCATCTACCGATTAGGATTGACAAACGTAGCAGCCGGTAATCTAAACCGTCCATCCGTACTTTTTTCCAGAATATTTTGCACAATCTCCACCATAAACTCTAGCAAACCGCGCCATTGCTTCTCCCCAGAATTCACCCCTTCATTATGGATTTGGATCAACAATTCCTTATGGTCAAAATCCAGTAACTTCTCATGATAGCGATTAATAATATCCCCATCAAGCTGCATCACCGTTTGAGCATAGATAATATCCGTTGATTCAGACTGAATATCTTGACTATCTAAAGCCGCTTTCAATTCTTGCAGTTTACGCAAACCGCGCAAAAAACGACCATTCGAGAGCAAACTCTGTAGCTTTTCTTCATCATTTGGATCATCCGGATTTGGCAGTCGCTCTTGAGCATCGAACAAATCATTCGTCGGATTACTCAAAACCTGCCGATACTCCATCAGCATTTTCTTCCGCAATGCATAATAGCGATGGTAAAGCGCTGGAGGAATTTGACGCTCATAAAAATACTGCTCATCCCCCTCTACCTCTGGAATCTGATAAATATAACGATAGGATTCTTGGGGGACAAATTTGCTCCCCGTAATCTGAGCCACCACCATCGTATTCACTTCCAGGGCAGTCATATCGGTGAGAACCTCACCCAACCCCATCACAAAATCACTAAACCGGCGCTGAAGACTAGAGGTTTGAACCAACTGCCCATTCTCAGTTGGTGTGATTTCTGTTGAATCAGGCATAACCATTGTACTCCTATTGAACAAAGTATTGATGAACTAGCTTAGATTCCATCTGAGCAGAAGAAGAACCTTCATTCTAAGATTTTTTATCCTCAAAAGGATCTTCTAAGTCAGCAAAAGGATCTTCACCCAAATCATTAAAGAGTTCTGAACCTTCCTGATTTGATTCCTCTGATAAGTCTAGAGACTCGCCAAAAGGATCGGCATCCTCCTCATCAGCAAACAAATCAGCCAAGGGATCAACCTCATCCTCCTCTTCTAACATCAGTTCTTCTGTTATAGCCAGAGGGGCGATCTCCTCCTCTTCTTGCTCCCAATCCTCAGACAACAGCTCATCTAGTCCATCCGACTCATCCAAGATTGACTCTTGAACAGACTCCCCAAAGGAATCTAACTCCTCTTGGGCAAATTCGTCAATCATCCCTTCTGAGTCTGGTTCTACCACCGTCGGTGCAGTATGGCTCACGGGGGTATCCTCCCACAGATCTCCCATATCCGCCTCAATTTCCTCCACCGCTTTCGCATCCCTCAGCGCTTGATCTTCCACCTCATCTTCAACCGGTTCAAAATCCAGCTCCTCTGTATCTCCAAACACATCCAACAAATCCGTCTCTTCTCCTTCACCAAATTCCTCAGTCACATCTGAAGAAAAGTCAGGAACATCTAAAGGTATTTGGACTTCTTCTTCCTCCTCAAACACATCTAGTAACTCTTCTGTTTCTCCAAATACTTCTTCCGAAGATGTCGTATCATTCCAGATCGTTTCCGACATCGTATCCGTTTCAAAAGCACTTAAAATTTCTGCCTCTTCTTCCTCTGACGCTTCCGGAATATCTAACAACTCTGTCTCAGCACTACCAAACGGATCTGCTTCCGCTTCCTCTATTTTTTCCCACAGAGATTCTTGGGATTCCTCCATCAGCAAATCTTCCTCTGAACTCCCAAAGGGATCTTCAGTTCCTCCTAAATCCTCTACTAAAGATTCACCCAATTCAGGTTGAGCTATTTCCATCTCTTCTTCCCATAAATCTCCTGTCGATAAATCTTCTTCATCAGCAGTAAAGGGATTAGACTCTGATTCCTCAATCTCTTCCCATAATTCTTCTGTCTCTGAATTGGTTAACGGATCTTCTTCGCTGACGAGCAATTCTTCTTCTGAAGATTCTTCAAATACCGACGCTTCACCACTTCCTTCCTCTTCCCATAATTCTTCTTCTTCACCACTAGCAAAAGGATCTTCTTTACCCACCATTAACTCTTCTTCTGAAGATTCAGCAAACATCGATTCTGTTTCTGAAGTTTCTTCCTCACCAAACGGATCTTCTTCGCTGACGAGCAATTCTTCTTCTGAAGATTCTTCAAACATCGATTCTGTTTCTGAAGTTTCTTCCTCACCAAAAGGATCTTCTTCGCTGACGAGTAATTCTTCTTCTGAAGATTCTTCAAATACCGAGGCTTCTACACTTCCTTCCTCTTCCCATAATTCTTCTTCTTCACCACTAGCAAAAGGATCTTCTTCACCCACCATTAACTCTTCTTCTGAAGATTCTTCAAACATCGATTCTGTTTCTGAAGTTTCTTCCTCACCAAACGGATCTTCTTCGCTGACGATTAATTCTTCTTCTGAAGATTCTTCAAACATCGATTCTGTTTCTGATGCTTCTTCTTCACCAAAAGGATCTTCTTCACTGACGAGCAATTCTTCTTCTGAAGATTCTTCAAATACCGACGCTTCTACACTTCCTTCCTCTTCCCATAATTCTTCTTCTTCGGAACTACCAAAAGGATCTTCTTCACCCACCATTAACTCTTCTTCTGAAGATTCAGCAAACATCGCTTCTGTTTCTGAGGTGACTTCCTCACCAAACGGATCTTCTTCGCTGATGAGTAATTCTTCTTCTGAAGATTCTTCAAATACCGACGCTTCTACACTTCCTTCCTCTTCCCATAATTCTTCTTCTTCTTCGGAACTACCAAAAGGATCTTCTTCACCCACCATTAACTCTTCTTCTGAAGATTCAGCAAACATCGCTTCTGTTTCTGAGGTGACTTCCTCACCAAACGGATCTTCTTCGCTGATGAGTAATTCTTCTTCTGAAGATTCTTCAAACATCGCTTCTGTTTCTGATGCTTCTTCTTCACCAAACGGATCTTCTTCACTGACGAGTAATTCTTCTTCTGAAGATTCTTCAAATACCGACGCTTCTACACTTCCTTCCTCTTCCCATAATTCTTCTTCTTCGGAACTACCAAAAGGATCTTCTTCACCCACCATTAACTCTTCTTCTGAAGATTCAGCAAACATCGCTTCTGTTTCTGAGGTGACTTCCTCACCAAACGGATCTTCCTCACCCACCATTAACTCTTCTTCTGAAGATTCAGCAAACATCGCTTCTGTTTCTGAGGTGACTTCCTCACCAAACGGATCTTCTTCGCTGATGAGTAATTCTTCTTCTGAAGATTCTTCAAACATCGCTTCTGTTTCTGAGGTGACTTCCTCACCAAACGGATCTTCTTCACTGACGAGCAATTCTTCTTCTGAAGATTCTCCAAACATCGCTTCTGTTTCTGAGGTTTCTTCTTCACCAAACGGATCTTCTTCACCCACCATTAACTCTTCTTCTGAAGATTCTTCAAACATCGCTTCTGTTTCTGAGGTGACTTCCTCACCAAAAGGATCTTCTTCACTGACGAGCAATTCTTCTTCTGAAGATTCAGCAAACATCGATTCTGTTTCTGAGGTTTCTTCTTCACCAAAAGGATCTTCTTCACCCACCATTAACTCTTCTTCTGAAGATTCTTCAAACATCGCTTCTGTTTCTGAAGCTTCTTCTTCACCAAAAGGATCTTCTTCACCCACCATTAACTCTTCTTCTGAAGATTCTTCAAACATCGATTCTGTTTCTGAAGCTTCTTCTTCACCAAACGGATCTTCTTCACTGACGAGCAATTCTTCTTCTGAAGATTCTTCAAACATCGCTTCTGTTTCTGAGGTGACTTCCTCACCAAACGGATCTTCTTCGCTTACGAGCAATTCTTCTTCTGAAGATTCAGCAAACATCGCTTCTGTTTCTGAGGTGACTTCCTCACCAAACGGATCTTCCTCACCCACCATTAACTCTTCTTCTGAAGATTCTTCAAACATCGCTTCTGTTTCTGAGGTGACTTCCTCACCAAACGGATCTTCCTCACCCACCATTAACTCTTCTTCTGAAGATTCTTCAAACATCGCTTCTGTTTCTGAAGCTTCTTCTTCACCAAAAGGATCTTCTTCGCTTACGAGCAATTCTTCTTCTGAAGATTCTTCAAACATCACTTCTGTTTCTGAAGTTTCTTCCTCACCAAACGGAGCGGGTTCATTTGCACTTTCAGTAACTAGCTCTTCTAGAAAAGGTTCCTCTGATGAGTTTTCAAAAGGGGTTTCATCGGCAGATTCAGTTATGCTGTCTTGATCGGTTGAGCCATATTGAGCATCAAATTCCGCCATAATATCGTCTTCATCTGAAGACTCTAGATCGGTAATGCTTGGTTCCGGTTGTTCGTAACTTTCAGTCGTGGGTTCTTCAGTGGGGACTGACTCTATTACCGGATCTGATCTATCATCGTCTGAATCTAAAAGATTAATAAAATCTTCTGCATTGGACTCACTGATTTCAGATATATCATTTTCGGGTTGAACTGCATCAAAAATCGGTAAAGGTTGTAATTCAGAATCAATCAAGCTGTTGGATGATTCATCGATTGTATCTGCTTCTGTACTTAATTCTTGATCGTCAATTCCAGAATCAAATGCAGCCATAATTTCATCTTCTTCAGCTCCAAAACCAGGGAAAGATGAAGCAGTTGCTGCGTCTTCTAACTCTAGGGTTGGGGTGAGGAAGTCTGCCTTGAGTTCGGGAATTTCGGTAGAGTCTTCAATAGGAATTAAGGGAGGTTCTGGGAGGGGAGAAGAGTCAATGATGTTTGAGGTTTCCTCTAGCTCAGGATCGCTGTAGGTGGCATCAAAAGCACTCATGATCTCTTGTTCTTCATCGTCTAGAGGTTCTTCAGAGTCGATCTCTAGAGGATTAGTGTTTTCGGGATCTGTGGCGAGTTGATCTTGGAGTTGTGCTTGGGGTTCTGAGGCTTCTGCGGATGAGGTGACGGCGATCGCCGCCGCAGTAAATCCGGCAGCAGCAGCAATAGTTTCTAGGCTTAGATCCGCCTGTTTCTGGCTCTGTAAGGAGGTTTCGGGTTCATTTTCGCCAAAAATATCATCGAGGGGGTCTGAGGCAGGTTCGGGCGTTTTTTCCGTGGGCTGAGTATCGAAGGAGTCAAAAAAGTCATCTTCAGGTTCTTCTAGTGGGGGCGAAGAAGTTTCTGAGATCCGATCGCCCTCAATGCTATCTTCTAGTGCTTCTTCTCCTGTGTCTTCCACAGGAGGCACATCTATTTCCCACTCTACTTGAGCTTCGCTCTCTAAAGGCAAAGAGTCACCTTCATCCCCTTTAGACGCGACTCTTTCGAGATGAGTTACCACCGTCTCAAACTCCGTTTGTTGCATCTCAGCCCACAAGCCAAACAGTTTTTGAATACTGTTCAGATTGCGTTTAATAATTTGTCGGCTGGAGCGAATCTGATTAATATGGAACTCTCGCAGTTCAGTAAAAGGCCCTTTCCCGACAAAGTGACTCCCGACTTCAGTATTGATTTCACCATCAACGATATTAATCCGGCTATGCATCCGATAACCGGGTTGAGCTTCCGGTGGATCATCTGGGTTGGCGTTATAGGGATCGGGTAAGGAGATCCAGGTGGTGATTTCCAGTTCTATTGATTCACTTAAGGCGGTTTTCAAAGCTTCGAGCAGTTCCCCAGCTTTGATCGCTTCCCGAAAGTCGTCAGTGGCTGCCATGATGATAGTTCCTCTTTAATCGATGCCGGAAGCCGATACTCGACCCCATATGAGCAAACCTAAATATCTGTCTATGGTATCTGAATTTGCACAGCTTTGATACACTTCTCACAAACCCATCTATTCACCCTTGAGCAAGTTAGAGGGTTTAGAGCTAGAGAGTTTAGCTGCTTGGGCAGAAGAAATTTTCTTCATGCTTGCTGCCAAGATAGCAAAGAGTTGCTCTAGGTTATCTAAGTTCTGTTCCAGAATATCGCGGCTTTCGTCTATTTGACTCAGATGAAAGTCTTTTAGCTCAGTGTAAGGGCCATTCCCCACAAAGTGGCTGCCCACTTCGGTATCGATTTTACCTTCGATAATGTTGATCCGAGTTCGCATTTGATGACCGGATACGGGCTGAGTTGGAGTCTCTGGGTTGCTTGGATGGGGGTTAACAGCACGTTCATAGCGATCGCCGTCAGCAACCCAAGTTTTAATATCGAGTTCGACTGCTTCGCTCAGAGCAATTTGTAGAGCCTCTTTAATCTTACCGGCTTTGAGCGCGGCTTTGAAGTCATCACTGGCTGCCATCCCTAAATCCCCCTGTCGGTTTTGCTTCGCTTATTCAGCATTTTGTCCCACTCAATAATTATCAGTGATTAATTATGAATTATCAAGGGGGGGGCAGGGATGAGTTTTCCTGTTTCTGCTTTTTCCATAAGATAGCGATCGCCACCCGTACCGATTTCCCCATCATTGAAACCCGCATTTCCCCAGAAGCCTTCTTTTCCCATTGCATCAGACTCTCTCGAAAGGCCTCATCCTGCTGCGCTCTCTGCACAATAGCGGACACAATCACCTTTTTCTGGAGTTCCTCTAAAGCAATCCCTTCCTCTTTCAAATAAGTTAACAACCGGTCAATATTAGCCACAAACTGATCCGGCATTTGCGAAAACAGAATCGACTTAATCTGTTTCGAGGTTTCCTGATACAGTTGTTGTTGACGATCGAGCATCAGTTTTGGAGGAGGAGGTGGGGGAGGACTCTGATTTACAACCGGTCGAGACTGAGGTAGAGTCGGATGTTTGAGTACACTTAACAATTGATGACGACATAAAGCAAACCGTTCTTTCACCTCTGGATACAAATTCAAGATCTGTTCAGCAATGATTTTGGCATTCACCACATGATTAGCCAATAATCTCAGCAAATATTGATGATCCATAGGCATATAAGACTCAACCGTTAAATGCAACTCTAAATTTTCCTGTTGCAATTCTGCCAAAGTAAGGATTAAAACTTCCCAATTGGGCGCTTCCTGGAAGACAACCTCAATTGTCGTACTATTTTCTTTATACTCTTGTCCCAGTTCTCCTGGCTCAAAATTGCGATCGACAGGATAGCGACTAGCTGGACTTTTCGTTGTAAAATTAAACTGTCGCCACAAATAACGACAAACCACCTTAGATAAATCGACTCCCTCAATTTTCCAATTTTGGATACAGGCCCCCGTTAAATTCGCCCCATCTAAAATCGTGCGAATCAGACGAGTTTCCAAGAGCAAAACATCTGTCAGATCCGTTTCACCCAAATTAGCATCACTCAAATACGATCCACTTAAATCTGCTTTTCTAAGATTCGATCCGCGTAAATTGGCATGAGTTAAATTTCCCTGCAACAAATAAACTTCCTCTAAATTTGTGCGTAGCAAATGGGCATTCTTAAAACTGGTTTTCAGCAAATAAGCTCCCGCCAAATCTGCCCGACTTAAATCCGCTCGATCCAAAATGGCATCACTTAAATCTGCCCCCGTCAAAATTACCCGATGTAAATCAGCCTCCGTTAAATTCGCCGATCGCAGACAACAGTTCAGTAAATTAGCCTCGGTTAAATTCGCTTCTACCAAAATCGCATTGCGTAAATTAGCCTCCTCTAAATGACTTTCCCGTAAGTTCGCCCCCGTTAAATTCGCTCCCGTTAAATTGGCATGGCGCAAATTCGCTTCCATTAACTCCGCTTTGCTTAAATTCACACTGGTTAGCTTTGCCCGCTCCAGATTAATTTGGTCTAACGTAGAATTGTGTAAATCAGCGCTGGTTAAATCGGCTTCGGTGAGAATTGCCCAATTCAGTTCTGCATCCTGAATTCGAGATAAGCGTAAATCAGCCTTCGTTAAATTTGCCCCACTCAAGTTACAACCCGTTAACTGACTACTGGTTAACACCGCATTGCTTAAATCGGCATGTCGAAAACAAGCCCCTGTCAGATTAGCTTCATTCAGGGATACCCAAGTTAAATTTCCTCCGGTTAAATTGGCTCCGGTTAAATCAATTTGACGCAGATTAGCGCCACTGAGGTTAGCTCCACTCAGGTCTACATGGGCAAAATCTCGTTCTCCTTGTCGATAGCGATTGAGTAGCTCTTGTGTTTCCATGAAAACTGGTGATGGGTTCCCTGAACTGGAGTAAAATCGGGTTTGAATTGACCGGAGTTTTTACTCCAATCCCCCCTAGTGTACTGTCAACCGGTTTATCATAGGAGGAAACTAGAGTACAATGGGATAGACCCATGGAAGCAGCAATTCTTACGGTAACCATTGGGGACGAAAGCCTTTTAAGGGTAGAACTTCCGGTTTGATTTGGGGATCTGTCCCCAGTCTGTCACTATCGACAATCGGTAAGATCCAAAGATTACTATTGCTGTTGAGTGGGTTTTCTGGAGAGGTTGCCGGTGATTCTTCCAGAGTATCGACTTGGTTATGATCGAACAGAATAGCCACACCATCGGGGGATAAACTAATATGAATTTCCCGTTGATTGGGTAAACCGACTAAGGGGATTTGCTTGCTGGTTTCTAGGTTAATGGCGCTAATATAGGGAAGCTCTTGGTAGAGTTCTCCGGGTAAGAGTTCCGAGAGCAAACAATAAAGCAGGGTTTGAGTGGGGTCAAATTCACACTCTTTAATCGATCCATTGGTTTTGAGCAGTTCTTTTTCGGTTCCTTGGTTGGTGACTAGATAGAGCGATCGCGTATAATCCGGATTAAATTTGATCATCGTCGCTGCTGAACCATCGGGGGCAAAATTCAGCACTTGCCCAAATTTGGGCAAAAAGTCTAAGGGTTGGTTCGTGGTTTCAGATCGATCCGGATAGAGGGGAAGCAGTGCCACCCCTTCTCCTTGCAAGACGGCGATCGCCTGGGAATCAGGAGTAATTAAAAACTCTCCCCCTGGTTGGTTTTCCATAGGATAGGGGTCTCCTTTTTCCGGAATCAGCCAGAGTCCAAAGTCACCGGGATCTTGACGATTCACCCGTTGTACCACAATTGTTTTACCGTCAGGAGACAGATCGAAGGCTAGGTTTTGATGGGTTTTGTTGTCTAAAACATCGTTGATAATACCCACATTTTCACCCGGCTTTAAGCCAGTGGTGACGGTATAGAGTTTTTGCTCAATGATTTCATCACTCGCTTCTAGGGTATCTCGTGCGGAAAACAGGATGCGATCGCGATCGGGATAGGGTCTAAAATCCATCACCACTAGATTCTGAGGGGTGAGCATCTCTAACTTATTTTGAGTCAGATTATACAGAATTAAGCGCCCAGACTCTTCTCCCTGATTACCTATATAGACAAACACGCGATCGCGAGTTCTAAACTCACCCACAAAAGGCTCAATCATTGTGCCCTTTTTGGCATCTGAATATTGATCTTTTGCCCCTTCAATTTGTAGCTTAAATTGAGTCCCATAGGGAGCAGGTTTATTTAAAGTATAAGCCATTCTCCGACCCGCCCAACTACTTTTACCCAATAGGGAAGGTTCAATTTTCAGATTATTTTCTACACTCGCCCGATCCATCGGATGACTAAACTGAAGAATAAAAGCTCTATCCTTAGCTGTAATTACTTGATTTTGCCAAGTAAATTGACGCACCCTAGGTGCAGCATTTCTGCCCGTAAGCACCAGAAAAAAGATCGCTAGAAAAAGCGAGATAACGATGACCACAACTACCCGATCCAGGGGCTGCCAATTCTGGATATTCGGTTTAATCCGGGACTCGTAAAAATCAATCAATTTATTAGAATTCTTCATCATGCCATTAATTCATAACCACTTTAAACCCTTAATAGTTATAGGGATTTCTCGGTTCCGGAATCGACTTAACTTCCTGGGCAACAATAACCAACTTGCGATCGTTATGCAAAATTTCGGTAGCCATTTCCCCCTTAATTTCCACCCAACTATCTTGAGCATAAGCTTCACGAGATTCGGGAAACTTTACCGGTAAACCAATCGGATAAGCATCGGCGGCACAGCAGGTAATAATAAATCGAGAAACCAAACCATACTCTAAGGGTAATTCTGGAGGATGAATCACAAATCCCGTCACTTGTACCTTTTGACCCGTATAAGCATCTGGTTCAGGATAAACATTCAGGGTTCTCACCCATTCTACCAAAGACTTCTCCTCTGGTTTGCTGACATTAGTAAATGACTGAGGTGTAATTTCAGTAATGGGGATAAAATCATTAACCCCCCGCTTCAAAGCCGTTTCAGAAGTAAAGGCTTGGGGTTTAACGGTTAGACCAACAATAGCCGTAAATAACAACAGATAGCAACTCCAACTTTGGGGCAATAGGTTAACATGCTCTCTCAAATCCCCTGAATTTCGCGGACGGTCAACTAAACGTTTTTGGTAATGTTTCCACAGTTGCCATCCTTTCACACTACTGAAGCCGATTAAAATCACTCCAGCAATAACGATCAGCCAATGGTAGGCTGGGTGAATCAGTAAATTCAGTTCTCCACTGAGCCATAATTCGATTAACAATAGTCCCCATAATCCTGTGGTGACCACATCTAATGTGGGCAGCCAACGTTGAGGAAAGCGCAATTTATTCATTATCGTTGAAAATTAATCCACCATGTGATACAGGAATGTCAACACAAAGGTTAACTGGGCAGCTAAAACCAATAAATAGATAATAGGCCTGGGTTTGAACATCGACAACATTAACCCCACACTTTTAATATCAATCATGGGGCCAAAAACCAGAAAAGCCAGTAATGAGGCACTGGTAAATGTGGAGGCAAAGGAGAGAGCAAAAAAGGCATCAACCGTCGAGCAAATAGAGACGACTGCCCCTAAAATCATCATGGCCACAATGGAAGTGACGGGCCCTGTACCTACTGCTAGAATGAGATCGCGGGGCATTCCCACTTGAATTAAAGCGGCGATCGCGCTGCCAATGACCAGCACCCCCCCCAACTCCCGCAACTCTTGCAGCGCATTATCCATAAACAAACGCCAGCGATAAGACCAAGGTTGCTTGACTAAATCCTGGAATAATTGGGGCGTTTCCCCCATCGACACATCCAGCTTGACCCGTTTACCCTGATTGCCAATAATATAAGTTCCTGATTGCAACAGAGACGGGGATTCATCTTTCTCTTCATCAACATCAGAATTCTTACTGGGATCGGGCATTAAGCGCACCATTCCCGGTTGCAAGAGGGGGCGCAAATCCGCTTGCGAACTAAAAATCCAAGCAATTCCTGTGGCAATCAGCAATGAAAAGATGACCCGAAAGATCACCAACTCCGGTTGGTCTCGAAAAGCCGTCCAAGTTGACCAAATCACCACCGGATTAATCGTTGGCGCAGCCAGCAAAAAGCCTACTGCTACCGAAGGGGGGAATCCCTGAAGTAAGAACCGGCGAGCCACAGGCACATTGCCACATTCACACACCGGAAATAGAAATCCAATCGCACTGCCTGCCAGCGCTCCCAATAGGGGTTGTTTGGGGATCAATCGCAGCAGTTTGCGCTCATCGACAAAAAACAGAAGCGCACTCGAAAGAATTACTCCCAGCAAGAGGAAGGGGAAAGCTTCAACAATGAGGCTTAAAAAGATCGTAAAAGCAGTTTGGAACTGAGTCATTGGGTTCAAGGGTTGAAGTAGGTGAAGAGCGCTCCTGGGATCAAAAGGGAGTAAGGGTTTGCCCCGTTATTTTATCGGAAAAGTCTGGTTTGCACATCAAAATCCCTTTTAATTCTGGCTCTAGAGAGGGGATAAAAGCTCTACATCATGGATTTTTCTCCGTTTGAGAAGCCCGATCTAGAACAGGAAGTCATAGGCTAGGGGGAAATGGGGGAGTTATGTTAGAATTATTAAGAAATTTATAGTTTAAGACCTTTAGGTATATATGTCTCTTCCCATTCGCAATGTTGCCATTATTGCCCACGTCGATCATGGCAAAACAACTCTTGTGGATGCTCTGCTCAAGCAATCGGGGATTTTTCGCGAAGGGGAAGAAGTCCCCGATTGTGTTATGGATTCTAATACCCTGGAACGAGAGCGGGGAATTACCATTCTGTCTAAAAATACTGCGGTTCACTATAAAGATACCTTAATTAATATCGTTGATACCCCAGGCCACGCGGATTTTGGCGGCGAAGTAGAACGGGTTTTAGGCATGGTTGATGGCTGTATCCTGATTGTGGATGCCAATGAAGGCCCCATGCCTCAAACCCGGTTTGTGCTGAAAAAAGCCTTAGAAAAGGGCCTGCGGCCGATTGTGGTGGTGAATAAAATAGATAGGCCCCAAGCCGATCCCTATGGGGCGATCGATAAAGTATTAGACTTATTCATAGAATTGGGCGCAGATGACGATCAATGTGAGTTTCCTTACTTGTTTGCTTCGGGAATTCAAGGCTATGCCAAAGATAAGCTAGAGAGCGAAAGTGAGGACATGAAACCCCTGTTTGATGCGATTTTGCATCATGTTCCCCCTCCGGTCGGCGATCCAGACAAACCCCTACAATTGCAAGTGACTACCCTAGATTACTCAGAATATTTAGGTCGGATTGTGATTGGTAGAATTCATAATGGAACCATTCGAGCCAATCAACAAGCTGCTTTAGTTAAAGATAATGGCGAAATCGTCAAATCTAAAATCTCTAAACTAATGGGATTTGAAGGCTTAAGCCGGGTAGATATGCAAGAAGCCTCAGCCGGATATATCGTAGCGGTAGCTGGATTTAGTGATGCCAACATCGGGGAAACCATTACTTGTCCCAATGAACCCCAAGCTCTCCCTTTGATTAAGGTGGATGAGCCAACCTTGCAAATGACCTTCTCTGTGAATGATTCCCCCTTTGCGGGACAGGAAGGACAATTTGTGACCTCTCGCCAATTACGCGATCGCCTCTTTCGGGAACTCGAAACCAACGTAGCCCTGCGTATCCAAGAAACCGATTCTCCCGATTCCTTCCTCGTCTCTGGACGCGGTGAACTTCACCTGGGTATCCTCATTGAAACCATGCGTCGTGAAGGATACGAGTTCCAAGTCTCTCAACCCCAAGTCATCTATCGCGAAGTCAACGGCCAACCCTGCGAACCCTACGAATGTCTCATTCTTGACATTCCCGAAGAATCCGTAGGCGGATGTATGGAACGACTCGGCCAACGTCGCGGCGAAATGCAAGATATGCAAATGGGAGGCAATGGCCGCGCTCAACTCGAATTTGTCATTCCCGCAAGGGGTCTGATTGGATTCCGAGGTGAATTTATGCGCCTCACCCGTGGCGAAGGCATCATGAATCATAGCTTTTTTGAATATCGGGGCTTAGGGGGAGACGTGGAAACCCGGCGTAATGGAGTTTTAGTCGCCTTTGAAGAAGGAACAGCCACCTTTTATGCCATGAAAAACGCGGAAGACCGGGGCGTATTTTTCATCACTCCCGGAACTAAAGTGTATAAAGGCATGATTGTCGGCGAACATAACCGTCCCCAAGATTTGGACTTAAATGTTTGTAAGACCAAACAACTCACTAACGTGCGATCTTCTACCGGTGATGAACTGGTACAACTGCAAACTCCCGTACAAATGAGTTTGGAGCGAGCGTTGGAATATATTGGCTCCGATGAATTGGTGGAAGTGACACCAGAATCTGTACGTTTGCGGAAGGTGAGCAAGAAGCTCGTCAAGCGTTAACAGGGCACGCTGTAGGGGTAGATTTCAAACCCGCCCCTACAATTATGTTTCACTATTCATCGAATTGACTAGATCAAAGAACCCCCACAACTTGAACCCGCTCCAGCCGTACAACCATAGCAATAGTGCGCTGTTCTCACTTCTTGAATGAGGTCTAAATTTCCTCGTTCTAACACTTTAGCCACCGTTAAAGTTTCTCCGGTAGCTGTTCGAGCGGGGATACCTTCCATCTGATTAAAGTCACAATCATAAATTTGTCCTAAATAATCCACAGATAATTCTGGTTTGCACATCAGCCCAGGCACAGTCTGAGGATTAAAGTTATCTTCTAGAAATTGCAAATAAGAATCATACAAACCTCGCTTTTGCAGATAAAACTTAGTTCGACCAATGGGTAAATTGGTAATCGTCAAGAGATGATTAAAGGCAATGTTAAACTGCTCTTGTAAATACTGTTTATACGCTCTTTCTAAGTTCTGCTGATTCGGAGTTAAAGCAAATTTTTCTGAATTAGGCATCGCCGAATTATAGACTAAATCGAGAATTAAGTTGGGATCTTGACCATAACCGAGTTGATTTAAATATTTCAGGGCGCGAATGGATGCCTGATAAACGCCACTGCCGCGCATTTTATCCACATTATCTTCTAGATAGCAGGGCAAAGAGGCAATGACACGCACTTGGCGATCGGCAAAGTATGCCGGTAAGTCTTGGTAACCTTCGACAAAAAAGATGGTTAAATTAGAGCGGACAATAATTTCTTTTCCTGCTTCTCTAGCTGCCTCCACCAAGGGACGAAAGCCATAATTCATTTCCGGCGCTCCTCCCGTCAGATCTACGGTTTGAATTTGGGGGAAAGTTTGGATCAATTCAATCAGTTGAGAGCAAATTTCGGGAGTCAATTCTTCTGTGCGTTTGGGCCCGGCTTCCACATGGCAATGAGTACAGGTAAGATTACAGCGTTTACCTAAATTAATTTGCAATACTGTGATTTTCTCTTTAGTGAGAGGAGTCTTAAGTTTGCGATCGAAAGGGGTAAGGTTGGTCTTTAGCATGGGCAAAAGTAGAATGATAAGGCGATCGTTGAGTTAGGGTAGATTTCTCTATCCTAGATAATCTATAACATTTTTCATTAATTCGTAAATCTTTGTCCTCTCCCGTAGGAGAAGAACGGGTTGTCCCCTTCTCGAAGTTGGAGCAGGGAAAAGGGGAGAACAGCAATTTAACTTGACTCAATTGAAAATGCTTTACCGGTTGAGAATATCTGGCCAATGACGATTGGCTTTAGTAATATTACCAGGAATATCCTGTATCCACTGGGCTTGTACCTCTTTGCTGTAGTTCAGGTATAGTTTGCCTTCATAGATTGTCCAAGCATTGGGATCGACTGGGGCAAGGTTTCCTTCACTCATGGCTTTGGCGCAATATCCCCCATATTGGGGAGCATATTGGCTGGGGTTAGCAGCAAATTGATCTCGGTTTTCAGCGCTGCTAAAGTACCAGGTGGTTCCGTTCCACTCATGTTGATATTCATCTTTGCCCATCATGGCTTTTTCATCCTTGCTTTGCATAAAATAGGCAACTGGATCAGCGCCTCGGATGGCTACACCGTCACGAGAGAAAACAGGAGGACGTTTGGTAGTACCGGCGCAGGGGTTCCCAGCGCAGGGATTTTGACCGGCACAAGGGTTGCCTGCACAGGCTTTGAGGGCATTGCTTTTACCAGCACAAGGATTTTCACCGGCACAAGGGTTTTCACCAGCACAAGGATTTTCACCGGCACAAGGGTTTTCACCAGCACAAGGGTTTTCACCAGCACAAGGATTTTTACCAGCACAGGCTTTAACAGAGCTAGTGCTTTCTCTGGCTTTGATTTGCCCTTGGGCATAGGTGTGGGCGGTAATGCCTACAGTAAAGATAGAGGCGATCGCCAGGGTGGTAATGTAATGTAGTTTCATCAATGGCTCCGATAATTTTAACGATAACTGTAACTGGGGTCATTTTCATTAAACCCTACCGAGCTGAAGTGGCTGTGAGAGAAATCTGAACCCTTCCTGAGAATTTTCTCGGTAGGTTCCCTTTTAGGTTAGGGTTGTCTTCAGAAGTTTTTGATTTAAAGAGCAATCCGATGCAATCTGCTGATTGGTTGATTAATGAACAAGGGGAGCGTCTACCCTTAATTTCTAGTCGTTCTCCAAAGTCTGGAGATAAACCTTATCGGTTATATCGGTTTCTGACTGATTTAGAAACGATTTTATGGGAGATACCCGAAGATGAGCAACGGTTACCTGAAATTGCTTGTTGTTTGCGGCAACTTTTAGATTATTCTCCTTGGTTACAAACCTATTATTTAGACCCTAATCCAAATCCAGGATGGTCGATTTTATCGCTCTATGATGAACCAGATTTTAAGCTTACCTTGCAAATTGTGGCCTGGTTACCGGGGAATGTATCGCCAATTCATAATCATGGTAGTTGGGGAGTGGTGGCTTTATTAAGTGGAGAGGAAAAGAATACATTTTGGCGCAGAAGTCCGACTCCTGAATTGGGCGATCGCATTGAAGCGGTAGACTCATATATTTTAACGCCAGGAGAAATGATCACCTTTTTACCCGATGCCATTCACAGCGTTGAACCCCTAGGAGATGAACCGGCAATTACATTAAATATTTATGGAGAAACGAAAGTAAAAAATCGATTTGAATTCGATCCGGTGAATCATCAGGCTTGGAATTTTTAGATCGCCAATAGCCAAGGAGGAAAACGGTATACTAGGGAACAAAGCGTTTATCCTCAAGCCAAAACTCATGCAAACCAGCGATCTGACTCCTTCAGCTTGGCAACAACTCCGACAAGGTACAGTGAACTGTGATGAAGCCCTTAAGCTATTAGTTGATAGCGATCGCAACCTGAACCTTTCTTTACTCGATGCTGAAGTCAGTTCTCGGTTTTGGCGGGAATTCCCCGATCGCCAGAACCTACCCCCAGTTATTCCCTTGCTTCTGTGGCGCAATTGCTACTATCTTGGCTCTCCGATGACCGTAGAAGCGGATCGAATTCGGGATATGAGCGATCGCACCCTCACCAACATTAAAATCATCCCCATTACTGAAAAAAGCTACAGCGCTTGGCATCATACCCGCACCTTTGACCATACCCGCATCAGTTCCGCTCCCCTAGTGAACCCCATCACCGGGGAACTCGAACAAGAAAATATTACCGAAGTTACCGAACTCTATCTATCCAAAGCCGTCGGCCAAATTAGCCGCATTAAAACCATTATTTCCGGCGCTCTCCGCAACCGCGCTAGCGATATCCACCTCGAACCCCTGCCCCAAGGCTTGCGCGTTCGCTATCGAATTGACGGCGTACTCCGAGATATTACCACCCTATCAACAGAAGTCAGCCGCAAAGTGATTGTTGCCCTCAAAGTCATGTCCAATATGGACATTGCCGAAAGTCGTCGCCCCCAAGATGGGCGAATTGGCGAGAAATACGCCACCCAAGACAACCTAGAATTAGGAATGGACATGCGCGTTAGCACCCTTCCCTGTGTCAGTGGCGAAAAAGCCGTCATCCGTCTCCTGCCGCGCCAAAATCCCTTTAGTAAAATTGAAGACCTAGGTTTTAACCATAAAACCCTACCCGTTTATCAAGACTGGTTACGGCAACCCCAAGGGATGATTATTCTCACCGGGCCCACCGGTTCCGGCAAAACCAGTACCCTTTATACCAGTTTGCAATCCGTAGCCACGGAACAGGTGAATGTGGTCACGGTAGAAGATCCCGTAGAATATATCTTATCTGGAATCACCCAAACCCAAGTCCATGAACGGGCTGGCATGACCTTTGCCGCAGGCTTGCGGGCGATTTTGCGTCAAGATCCAGATATCATCATGGTGGGAGAAATTCGCGACCATGAGACAGCAGAAACCGCAGTCCGAGCGGCTTTAACCGGTCATTTGGTCTTTACCACCTTGCATACCAATGATGCCGTGGGAGCCATTCCCCGGCTCAAAGATATCGGACCCGATCCCGGTCTAATTAGTGACGCGCTGTTAGGAATAATTGCCCAGCGTTTAGTCCGCTGTATTTGCCCCCATTGTGGCACACCCTATCGTCCCAGTGAAGAGGATTTAAGGACTTTGGGGATTGGCTTACATGAAGCCAATCCGGAAGAGTGGCGCAAAGGACAAGGCTGTACCCAGTGTTTTCAGTCCGGATATTCAGGACGACAGGCCATCATTGAATTGCTGAATGTGGACGATCCCATTCGAGATTTAATTTATGAAGGGGGAGTGACCGAATTGCGCCGATATTTGAAAGATACAGATTTTATGTCCTTTCGCAAAGCCGCTACCGATAAGGTCACTCTGGGTAAAACCACGGTGGATGAAGTGGTGCGGGTTCTGCCTCGCAGCGCCATGCAGTATAAACTCAGTTAAAGGTGTAGAGGAGATCTAGCGATCGCCCATTACCCACGACCGATCCTAGAGGTGATACCATAAGAAAAAGTCTTTTGCCCCCTTGATAGCGTCTGGTAGAGTAAATCGATTATGCTGAAAAACCTGTTTGGTGACCCCAACACCCGCAAACTGAAAAAATATCAGCCCTTCGTTTCTGAAATCAACCTCTACGAAGAAGACATCCAAGATCTATCGGATGACCAGTTGCGGGGCAAAACCGCAGAATTTAAACAGCGCCTAGAAAAAGCCGGTTCTGAGCAAGCGCAAAAAGAACTCCTCGATGAAATCCTTCCCGAAGCCTTCGCCGTCGTCCGCGAAGCCGCCAAGCGCGTTTTGGGGATGCGCCACTACGATGTACAAATGATTGGGGGAATGGTTCTCCATGATGGCCAGATTGCCGAAATGAAAACCGGGGAAGGAAAAACCCTGGTGGCAACTCTGCCCGCCTATTTGAATGCCCTCGGTGGAAAAGGGGTTCATGTAATCACCGTCAACGACTACCTCGCCCGTCGGGATGCCGAATGGATGGGCCAAGTCCATCGCTTCCTCGGCTTGAGTGTGGGACTCATTCAGCAGAGTATGGCCCCCTCAGAGCGCCGCAAAAACTATAGCTGCGATATTACCTACGCCACCAACTCGGAAGTCGGCTTTGACTATCTGCGCGATAATATGGCTTCGTCCATGGCGGAAGTGGTGCATCGGCCGTTTAATTTCTGCATTATTGATGAAGTGGATTCGGTCTTAGTCGATGAAGCTCGAACCCCTCTGATTATTTCAGGTCAGGTAGACCGTCCCAGTGAAAAGTATATTAAAGCGGCTCAACTGGCCCAAACCTTGACGGCCTTGGATGAAGAAAGCGGACAGGGCCATTATGAAGTAGATGAAAAAGCCCGCAATGTGCTGTTGACCGATGAGGGCTATATCGCGGCTGAGAAATTTCTAGAAGTTTCGGACTTGTTTAACCCGGATGACCCTTGGGCCCATTTTGTGTTCAATGCGATTAAGGCCAAGGAGTTGTTTATTAAGGATGTGAACTATATTGTCCGCGAAGATGAAATTGTCATTGTAGATGAGTTTACCGGTCGGGTCATGCCCGGTCGTCGCTGGAGTGATGGACTGCATCAGGCGATTGAGGCGAAAGAGCATGTAGAGATTCAGCCGGAAACCCAGACTTTGGCCACGATTACCTATCAAAATTTCTTTTTGCTCTATCCCAAGTTGTCAGGAATGACGGGGACGGCCAAAACGGAGGAAGCGGAGTTTGAGAAAATCTATAACTTAGAGGTGACTATTGTCCCCACCAACCAGCCCACGGGACGTAGGGATATGGCGGATGTGGTGTATAAAACGGAGGAAGCGAAGTGGAAAGCAGTGGCTCAAGAGTGTGCCGAACTCCATCGCCAAGGGCGGCCGATTTTGGTGGGAACCACGAGTGTAGAAAAGTCGGAAGTGTTGTCTAATCTGTTGAGTCAGTTGGAAGTCCCCCATCAGTTGCTGAATGCGAAGCCGGAGAATGTGGAGCGGGAGTCGGAAATTGTGGCTCAGGCGGGACGGAAAGGAGCGGTGACGATTGCTACGAACATGGCAGGAAGAGGGACGGATATTATTTTGGGCGGAAATGCCGATTATATGGCCCGTCTGAAGTTGCGGGAGTATTTTATGCCCCGGATTGTGAAGCCGGAAGATGAGAATGGCTTTGGGGTGGCTAAAGTAGCGGGTATGGGTAAACGGAAGGCGGCCCAAGGGTTTAGTTTGGATAAGAAGGTGAAAACTTGGAAGGTGTCGCCTAAGATTTTCCCCACTCAGTTGTCTGCGAGTACGGAAGCGAAGTTAAAAGAGGTGGTGAATTTTGCGGTGGCAGAGTATGGAGAGCTATCTTTACCGGAGTTGACGGCGGAGGATAAGGTGGCTATTGCGGCAGAGAAAGCGCCGACGAATGACCCGGTGGTGCAAAAGTTGCGGGAAGTGTTTAATCTGATTCGCTCGGAGTATGAAGAGTGGACAGACCGAGAACATGAGGAGGTGATTGAGCTGGGCGGGTTGTTTGTGATGGGAACGGAGCGCCATGATTCTCGACGGATTGATAATCAGCTCCGAGGTCGGGCGGGTCGTCAGGGTGACCCTGGAACAACGAAGTTTTTCTTGAGTTTACAGGATAACTTATTGCGGATTTTTGGGGGCGATCGCGTGGCGGGCCTGATGGATGCTTTCCGCGTGGAAGAAGATATGCCCATTGAGTCGGGAATGCTCACCCGTTCCCTGGAAGGGGCACAGAAGAAGGTGGAAACCTATTACTACGACATCCGTAAGCAGGTGTTTGAATATGATGAGGTGATGAATAACCAGCGCCGCGCCATTTATGCTGAACGCCGCCGGGTTTTGGAAGGGCAAGACCTGAAGGAACAGGTGATTACCTATGCAGAACGGACGATGGACGATATTGTAGAAGCCTATGTGAATCCAGAATTACCGGCTGAAGAGTGGGATTTGGGGCAATTGGTGAGTAAGGTGCAAGAGTTTGTCTATCTGCTCAGAGATTTGCAACCGCAGCAACTGGAAGATCTGAGTTTTGCAGAGATGAAAACGTTTTTACATGAGCAAGTCCGTATTGCCTATGATTTGAAAGAGGCGGAAGTTGACCAAATTCAAGTTGGGTTAATGCGTCAAGCGGAACGGTTCTTTATTCTCCAGCAAATTGACACCCTATGGCGGGAGCATCTGCAACAAATGGATGCTTTGCGAGAGTCGGTGGGATTGCGCGGTTATGGACAAAAAGATCCTCTGATTGAGTATAAGAGTGAGGGTTATGAGTTGTTCTTGGAGATGATGATTTCGATTCGCCGGAATGTGGTTTATTCTCTCTTCCAATTCCAACCCCAAGCCCAACCCAAGGCAGCCGTCCAACAGGAAACGGTGTAGGTTCAGTTGATGCAATGGATAAATCGGGTTTGTTTGTGGGTTTGGCGACCTTAGATTTGCTCTATCTGACTCCCCAAATACCGCAAGTTAATGAAAAAAGAGTAGCAGTTGATTATACTGTGGCGGCGGGTGGCCCGGCGACGAATGCGGCGATCGCCTTTGAGTATTTACGACGCTCCCAGGGCAAGAGCGGCTCAACTCAACTGCTGGCTACTGTGGGAAGTCATCCCCTAAGCGGTCTGATTCGGGCAGATTTAGAGGTTTATGGGGTGAATTGTATCGATCTGGACTGCGATCGATCCGATCCGCCCCCAGTTTCTTCGATTTTAGTGACTCAACCAGGGGGCGCTCGCGCCGTCATTTCAATTAATGCTACCCATGCACAAGGGTCTTGGCATCCCCAATTTAGCACGCTGTTAGAGGATATACAGGTGGTGTTAATGGATGGCCATCAAATGGCGATTAGTCAAGAATTAGCGACTGTGGCTAAATCTCGCCAAATTCCCCTTATCATTGATGGTGGCAGTTGGAAACCTGGATTTGAAAGGGTTCTCGCTGTAGCGGATGGGGCGATCGTTTCGGCTAATTTCTATCCTCCTGGATGTAAAACCCATGAACAAGTGATGTCCTATTTGGTTAATTTAGGGATTCCCCAGATTGCGATTACCCATGGAGAAGGGGCGATCGCCTACTATACTCAAGGGAAACAGGGACAGATTAAAGTGCCTCAAGTGACTGCCGTGGATACACTCGGTGCGGGTGATATTCTCCATGGTGCATTTTGTTATTATTTTCTAGAATTGGACTTTGTGGAGAGCCTGACTCAAGCCGCCCAAATTGCCTCTGCTTCCGTTCAACAGTTCGGAACACGCGCTTGGATGAAATCTTAGGGTAGGGATAATCACTCGTAATTTATCGGAACGATCATGACAGAGAGCTTACAACCGATGACCATTACCTTACCGCCCCTGCGGATTACGGTGAACGATCAACAACAGGTGAACTTAGAGTGGATGCCCCAAAATCCAGGTCAAATTCCGCCGAGTCAACCGCAAATTCCAGAGAATTGGAAACGGTGGATTGCTTTAAATAAGCTGCATAATAAGCCGGAACAGTCGATGATTGAGGCGATGAAACAACAGGGGATCGATCCGGCGATCGCCCGCTTGGCGATTAATCAGGTGATGGGTGAACCCTCCTATCAAATTGGCAATAATATTGCCCAACTGCTGCGAAAATTAGAATCGACTTTAGCAATTCAACAGCAACTGGCAGCCCTCTCTTCTAAGGCAACCGGAATTGAACGGCGATCGGGGGTTTCGAGGCAAGAGTTTTTAGACCGCTATTATGCCACCAATACTCCCGTCATTTTAACCGATATAATGCAAGATTGGCCGGCGATGCAAACCTGGTCACCACAATACTTAAAAGAAAAATATGGCCCGGTTGAAGTCCAAATTCAAGCGAACCGCAATAGTAACCCAGAATATGAAATTGAATGTGAAAAACACCGTAAAACTATCTTGCTTGCTGATTATGTAGAGCAAGTTTTAAACGGGGGAGAAAATAATGATTATTATATGGTTGCTAACAACCAAAATTTAGAGCGTGAGGAATTAAAAGGACTGCTCAATGATATTATCTTTTTCCCGGAATTCCTCAACCCAGAAGAAACCCATAATCGGGTCTTTTTCTGGTTTGGCCCCAGTGGAACCATTACGCCTTTACACCACGATCCGGTCAACTTAATGATGGCTCAAGTTTATGGATGTAAACGCTGGCGCTTAATTTCTCCGCAACAAACGCCTCTGTTGTATAATTATGTGGGAGTGTTTAGTAAGGTAGATTGCGAAAATCCAGATTATCAAAAATATCCCCTGTTTAAGAATGTGCAAATCATTGAAGAAGTCTTACAACCGGGGGAGGTAATTTTTGTGCCGGTGGGCTGGTGGCATCAGGTCAAAGCCCTGAATACGAGTATTTCCTTATCGTTTACTAATTTTGTTTTTCCCAATTATTATACTTGGCAAGATCCCAATATTAGGGCATGGTAAATAGGAGTCCTACACGCTGGTAATGGGTAAAACTGTTGTATGGGTATTGCCTCAGCAGAGTTGAGGATATTATGCTTTAATCCAGTGCTGAAAGCGATCGCCAAAATACCTGCCAGTCTCTTAGCCCCAATTAATCACTTCGGATTCTTGTTGGGCAGCATCTAACCATTCTTGCATGGCGGGTAATTGCCATAGGGTATCGGCATAGGCTTGACATAAGGGATCTAGGGCAACTCCATAGGTGACAAAGCGGGAAACAACGGGAGCGTACATAGCATCAGCCAGGGAAAAATCGCCGAATAAAAAGGGCCCCTTTTGTCCATAGGTTTGGCGACAGGTGCGCCAGAGGTTCAAAATACGGTCAATATTAGCTTGTAATTCTGGGGGAATGGTGGGTAGGGTATAGCGCGAACGACAGTCCATGGGCATCATTTGCCGCAGGGGAAGGAACCCGCTATGCATTTCGGCACTCACGGAGCGGGCGATCGCCTTTTTTTGCCGATCTTCAGGCAGTAATTGGGGTGCATATTCAGCAATCACATATTCGGCGATTGCTAAGGAGTCCCAAATTAGTAGGTCTCCGTCTTGTAGGGTAGGCACTTGTCCCGATGGAGAATAGCGTAAAATCTCGGCTTTACTGGTAGGAGTATATAGGGAAATCCGGATTTCCTCAAAGGGAATGCCTCCCTGTTTCATCAATAACCAGGGGCGTAAAGACCAAGAAGAATAGTTTTTATTACCAATAATTAAGGTTAGATTTGTCATTTTTGCTTTTAATTACAGGATAGCATTGTGAAATTATAGCACTTCTAGAGATTATATCAAATAGGAGTGCGAGCATCTTGCTGGCTGGTTTTCTCTACTCATTTAGGTTAGCTATATAGTCCTAAAATTGAAAATAGAGAAATTCTGAAACTTGGTTGAGGGACAATAAAGCAGTTGCTGTTAAAATACCTACACCAGTCGCCCAATAGACATTGGGTTTAAACTGAGTGACGATCTCTTGAGTATTGGGTAAATATTTAACGGCTAAGGTTAGGCACAAGAGAATTAAAAAGGGTAGACTTTGACTATGCCAAAATTCAGGCAGATAGTTGAAGGAAAACCAGGATTGGAAGGTGATACCGAACTGAGTTAAAAAGGGGATATTTTCTAAGGAATCACTGGGTAAAATGATGCCATGGATGCCACTCATGGTTTGTAAGAGTGTGAAGCCATCAGCAAGTTGGGTTGCCCTAAATACTACCCAGGCAATAATAACTGATAAAAAAGTAATGCTCCAGGATAAAAATTGAGGTAAGGTAAGATGAACTTTACGCCAGAGATGATTGATACAAAGATAGAAGCCATGGAGTCCTCCCCAGATGACATAAGTCCAGCCTGCGCCATGCCAGAGTCCACCAAGGAGCATGGTGATGATTAAATGAGTATAGCGGCGAATTTCCCCTTGGCGATTGCCTCCTAGGGGAATATAAAGATAGTCTCGTAAGAAGTCAGATAAGGTGATATGCCAGCGTTGCCAAAAGTTGCGAATGGAGGTGGCTTTATAGGGAGAGTTAAAGTTAAGGGGGAGAAGGATATTAAACATTAATCCTAATCCGATCGCCATATCAGAGTAGCCAGAGAAGTCAAAGTAGAGCTGATAAGTATAACTCAATACACCAACCCAGGATTCTAGAAAAGTAACTTCACTGGCATGATCGAAGACAGGGGCGACCCAGGGGGAGAGGCGATCGGCAATTAATACCTTTTTACATAAGCCTAGGCTAAATAAAACACATCCTTTACTGAAGTTTTCATGACGGAAAATATAGGTTTTCAGGGTGCGAAACTGGGGAATGAGTTGATTGTGTCGTAAAATTGGCCCAGCAATCAGTTGAGGGAAAAAGACGACAAATAAGCCATAGGTTAAGGGATCGTATTTTAAGCTTTGGGTTTCCCCGCGATAGGCATCCACCAGATAGGCCATCTGAGTAAAGGTATAAAAGGATATGGCTAAGGGCAGAATAATGGTGGGAATTGAGAGATCAGTGTGCAGGATTCCATTGATCGAATTGACTAAAAAATGGGCATATTTGTAATATCCAATGAGGATTAAGTTAACCCCAAGGCCAATCCAGAGTAAGGTTTTAGCGGATTTACTTTGGGGTGGGCTGTTGGCAATCGCCTTTCCCATTTGATGATTAAATATCATGGATAGTAACAGCAGAGGCAAGGTGCTAATATTCCAATAGCCATAAAACACTAAGGATGCTGTTGTTAACCACACCTGACTGGCTTTAATCAGTTTAAACCGATTTAAACCGATCCATACCGTTAAGGTGAGGGGTAAAAAAAGGAAAATAAAAACATAGGAATTGAACAGCATAAGAGTTCACCGTTCTTTCTGAGATTAGGTAAATCCTCACCCCCAACCTCTTCTCCTAGGGAAAGGGGATGATCTATTTATTGCTTATGGACATAAACACAGTGGCGAGTGGCTTGGCTTAAGGGAGTTACAAAGTCATCAATCCCGGTTAACTTTCCCTTGAAACTGCGTAGAGTTTGCTTGAGAATTTTTTCCTCTTCATGACTCCAACGCCCCCGATATAAAATGGCCAGACCTCCTGATTTCAAAAAAGGAAAAGCATACTGTAAACAAACTTCTGCTTTAGCTACGGCACGGATTAAGCAAAAATCATACTGTTGATTGTAGTCGGGTTGATGATAGATCTCTTCGGCTCTACCCACCTGAGCTTTAACGTAGGGTAAATTAAGAGTGGCGATCGCCTCTTCTAGAAACAAAATCTTCTTCTGGGTACTATCCAGCAACGTTAGCTGCAACTGGGGATAAACCGGTTGCAAACCCAGAGCCACCGGAAGCCCCGGAAACCCTCCCCCTGTGCCAATATCCAGACCTCTCAGGGGTTGATCGGCTGGCCAAGGTTTGAGGGGAAAATCTGACAGTCGAGAGGAAGAGAGGCAAAAGGCTAGAGGGCGAATTGAATCCCATAAATGCTTTTCCCAAAATTCTGTGGGTTCTGTAATGCGGGTTAAATTCATGTGGCAATTCCCCGCCAAAATTAAGCCATAAAGCAGTTGAAATTGGTTGAATTGGCTGGGGGTGGGTTGCCAATTCATGGTCTGTTGCCAAATCTCCAGAGAAGGAGGTAAGGAAGGAATAGATGGGGAAACCTCTAAAACCACGATCGCATCATACCTAAACGTTTTGCTCTGTTCATCAGCAGCTTATCACAGCTTCTAGATCTTGACTGCCGTTAATTCTCCCTGGTTTAAATGCCAACAGCGATCGGCTAAACTCACCAATTCATCGGGATCGTGGGTAACAATCATCAATGTCCAATGGGACTTAATTTTAGCCAACAATTGCACCAATTGCCGACGCATTGACCAATCTAAACCTGCGGTTGGTTCATCTAACATTAAAATACTCGGTTGACGGATCAGTTGCACGGCCAAAGCTAAACGGCGCTGTTGCCCCCCACTGAGCGCATGGGGAGAAGCTTGCAACGACAGATGATCTAACCCCACCTCCATCAATGCTTCCTTCACTCGCTCTAAATCTAATTCTGGATGACCCAAGCGCAACTCTTCCAGAATGGTGCTGCCGCAAAAATGCCGTTCGGGAAACTGAAACACCAATCCTGCCAATTGTTGCATATCCTCCGCGATCAACACTTGCTCGCGCCAGCGAATTTCTCCGGTAGTCGGATAAACTAAACCGGCTAAAATTTCCATTAATGTACTTTTTCCGGAGCCACTTGGGCCAATAATTAAGCCCAATTCTTGGGGGCCGAGTTCTAGATTAATGGCTTTGAGGACTGGATCGGCAATGGCTGGAGGATGATACGTGAGGTTTCGCAGATAGAGCATGGGGACTGGGGGAATGGGAACTTTTGATTAAAGATGCATCATCATATCGAGTATACTATCCGACTAGAATATAACTGACTACTGTTCAGTTAAACGGCTATGAAAAATCGGCTTAACCTCTTTCAATTTTGCTCCAGCTTGGCGATCGCCAGTTTCCTCAATCTAAGTTTATTCACCCCTGCCCTACAAGCGGGCGATCCCTTCCGCCAACAAAATCCTCAAGCCATTGGCGAGCAGACGGAAGCAGCATTTAAGGCAATTTTTGTTGGTGGAGATTATCCCCAAGGGCAACAGTATTTACAAAGAGCTAGACAGACAGAAGCTAACGATCCCTTGGTTTATGCGATGATGGCTTCTATGGCTTATATTGAGCAAGATTGGGAGCAGTTTGGAGACTATGCCACCCAAACCCGTGAAGTAGCAAAAGCTTTAGTACAGCAGAACCCTTTACGAGGTAATTTGTACATAGCAGTGGGTCATTTTCTGGAAGGGGGCTACGCTGTCGCTAAAGATGGGCCAGTTAGGGGGGCGGCGCAAGCTTTAAGCAAGTTACAAGAAGTCCTCAAGTTTATTAAGGAAGCGGAAAAGATCGAGTCCAGCGATCCAGAGTTGAATTTAATTAAGGGGTATATGGACTTAATTTTAGCCGTAAATTTACCCTTTGCCGATCCCCAGCAGGCGATCGCCCGTTTAGAAAATTTAGGCCATCCCCCATATCTCACCTATCGCGGCATTGCCATGGCTTATCGGGATTTAGAAGATTATAACAAAGCCCTTGAATATGCCAATTTAGCCTTGAAGGCCACCCCCAATCATCCCGAAGTTCATTATCTCAAAGCCCAGATTCTCAAAGAACTGGAACAATGGCAAGCGGCCCAAGGCTTTTTTAATCAAGCCCTAGCTCGGCCGCAAATTTTACCCAAATATTTAGTTGCCCAAATCTTTTTTGAATCCTGTCAAAACCAGCATAAAATTGACCAAAAACCGCGCAATTGTGATGCTCTGCGCGATCCCATTAAAGAAGGCAATCAAATTTGGGGGCCAGAACGTTTACCCTCTTTAGATTAGTATTGCTCTTGGGGATGGGGAGTGAACCCCAAACCCCATAGCACAGAAAACTACGGTATACAGCGATCGGCCGATGACCACTGTTTAGAATGTGCCACTATTCCAGCCCCACATACTGCGTTCAGCACCAGCAAACTCAATATAGGTGCGATTCGGGGGCACTCCTAATTCATCACCGATCGCTTGGCAAAAGTCCTGACTCATACTCTTGGTTTGATCGGCACTCATTCCCCCGATATTCTTAATCTCAATGTAACATACTGGGTCTAACGTGCCAGCAAATGTCATGGGCACATCCGATTCAAACGCCGTCATGACATAGGATTCCGGTTTACCCAAATGTTTCGCTAATTTAGCCGATAGGGTTTTGAGCAAATTATCGATTTTTGCACGATCTGGAGATTGAACAGATGTTTTAATTTTGATTAATGGCATGATTTCAACTTAAGCTTCTCTGATGATTGCAATTCTCAAGATGCGGTTAACCGCCATAATTCCAACCCGTAGTTTCGAGCAACAGGGGTTCCCCTTCTCGGTGAATTCCAGCCGCAATCACCTCTCCTACAAATACCGTATGATCGCCTTTTTCCACCGATCCAACCACCTGACATTCTAGATAACCTAATGTATCCGTAATAATCGGACATCCGGTTTCACCTAGATAAAATTCCACGGATTCAAACTTATTCCCCACTCGATGTTGAGGCTTAAAAAATTGCTGGGCTAAATCCTTTTGTCCCGCTTCCAGAATACTCAAGGCAAATACTCCGCTCGATTGAATCATGGCATGAGATTTCGAGCTATTCTTCACACAATTGACCAGCAAAGGAGGAGCAAAAGAGGCTTGCATCACCCAACTGGCAGTAAAACCATTCACTTCTTCCCCATCTTTTACTCCACAGATATACAATCCATGGGGAATTTTTCGTAACATGGTTTTTTTAGCCTGTTCATCTAACACAGAAATTTCTCCTAATATGTTGTCTACCCAGGTTAGTTTAACAAAAAGTAGGGTTGTAAGCTTTTCAGGAGTGGGAGCGTCTCGCTCGCTACCAGGAACAGGGAGCAAGATGCTCCCACTCCTCCATTGTGACTAAGCCGTGAGGATCGAGTCTTGAATCGTCTTATTGAAGATAATCCGACCGGGGGTAGTGCGAATATACTGACAAATCCGTTCCCCTTCAGCAGTTTCTCGAACTCGACGATAGCGGTAAACACGGGTGATCGTTCCGTCTTCTAGCTTTTCTTCAGAAACGACTTCATCATCCTTTTCTGGAGATTCCACTTCCCCTTCATAACGCACCCAAATATAGGCATGTAGGTCTACCTGGCTTTGATCGTAGGCGCGAATTACATCATCTAAAGAGGCAAAATAGCGATCGCCCCCTTTCTGGGCCCAAGGATTTTCCGCCGTTAAATAGTAACATCCCAACACCATATCCTGAGACGGCGTAATAATCGGCCGTCCCGTCGCTGGAGACATGACATTATTGGATGCTAACATCAGCAACCGCGCCTCAGCTTGGGACTCTAAAGACAAGGGCACATGCACCGCCATTTGGTCACCATCAAAGTCAGCGTTAAAGGCGGGACAAACCAACGGATGCAACTGAATCGCTCGCCCTTCCACCAGCATCGGTTCAAAGGCTTGAATCCCTAACCGGTGCAGTGTCGGAGCGCGGTTGAGCAATACCGGGTGGCCTTCAATCACTTCTTCCAGGACATCCCAAACGCTCGGATCTCCCCGTTGAATTAGCTTTTTGGCTGCCTTAATGTTATTGACCAATCCTTGACGAATTAAGCGATGAATCACAAAGGGTTGGAACAATTCGATCGCCATTTCCTTCGGTAAGCCACACTGATGAATGTGTAACTTGGGCCCTACTACAATCACGGAACGACCGGAATAATCCACCCGTTTTCCTAACAAATTTTGCCGGAAACGGCCTTGTTTTCCTTCAATAATATCTGACAGAGATTTCAGGGGTCGGTTATTGGCTCCCACCACCGTGCGACCGCGCCGACCATTATCAATCAGAGCATCTACGGCTTCTTGTAACATCCGCTTTTCATTACGGACAATAATCTCTGGAGCTAAAATTTCTTGCAATCTTGCCAACCGGTTATTGCGGTTAATTACCCGACGATAAAGGTCGTTTAGATCGCTAGTAGCAAACCGTCCTCCATCCAACTGCACCATGGGGCGCAAATCGGGGGGAATCACCGGAAGCATACTTAAAATCATCCATTCCGGCTTAGAACCCGTGGCAATAAAGTTATCAATGACCCGCAAACGTTTGATTAACTTTGCCCGTTTTTGCCCCTTAGAATTGAGGATATCTTCACGCAGTTGTTCCGCTACCGTTTCCAATTCTATATCGGCTAATAAGCGCTCAATGGCCTCTGCACCAATGCCCACTTCTACACCAATTAATTCTGAATCTTCAGAATACAATTGGTCTTCAATATCCATCCACTGGTCTTCATTGAGCAGTTGTTTGTAACTCAGGGGTGGAACTTCTTCGTTGGTTTTGGCAACTTCTGGGGTATTGCCCGGATCGAGGACGACATAGGCATTAAAATACACAATCTGTTCCACATCCCGCAAGGGCATATCCAGGAGAATCGCCATATAGCTGGGTATACCTTTGAGATACCACACATGGGCTACTGGAGCGGCTAATTGAATATGACCCATGCGATGGCGACGCACTCTTGATTCGGTGACTTCTACGCCACAACGCTCGCAAACAATCCCGCGATGACGAACTCGTTTATACTTGCCACAATGACATTCCCAATCTTTAGCTGGCCCAAAAATCCGCTCGCAGAAGAGGCCATCCATTTCGGGTTTGAGGGTACGATAGTTAATGGTTTCCGGTTTGGTCACTTCCCCAACCACTGACCCATTGGGAAGGGTTCGCTCTCCCCATTGCCGAATCCGGTCAGGAGAAGCAATACCAATTTTGACGTAATCAAACCGTTGTTGCTGATTTTTCATTGCTGCTGCTCAATGAGGGTGAATAACGCTGCCTTGAGAAACTGGACTAGCCCAATCTGTCATTATAGCGCTTTGTGGTGGTAATGAGGAATGGGTGGCTTTTTATCTGGGTTGTAGGGGCGATCGCCTAAAATAGCTCTATAGAACCCCAATCTGTAGGATATAGAGAGGTCAACATGGTACAGACACCCACCAAACCGGAAACCGAAACGCTCTTGCTAACATTACCTACAACCCTAAAGCTCTATGTCACGCAAGCACAATTTGAAACTCTAGCTGCTAGTAATCGAGACTTACGACTAGAAAGAACCGCAAAAGGAGAATTAATGGTGAATCCACCTACAGGTTGGGAAACTGGAAAACAAAATTGGAGTATTTCAGGTGAGTTATATTTGTGGTGGCGAAATACCGGCGAACCGGGACAAGCATTTGACTCTTCTACCGGATTTATTTTACCTAATGGCGCGAATCTTTCTCCTGATGTGGCTTGGATAAGTCAAGAGCGTTGGGATGCTTTGACGGATGAACAAAAGGGAACATTCCCCAATATTTGCCCCGATTTTGTAGTGGAATTGCGCTCAAAGTCAGATCCTCTCAAATCCTTGCAAGAGAAAATGCAAGAGTATATCGATAATGGAGCCAAATTGGGTTGGTTAATCGATCCTCAAAATCGAACCGTGACAGTTTATCAAGTGGGTTTAGAAGTAGAAATTTTATCTAATCCAAGTGAGTTATCCGGTGAAGAAGTTTTACCCGGTTTTGTGTTAGATTTGCGTCGAGTTTGGGGTTAGATTTTAGAATTAGATAAAATAGATTCATAGGATAAAAGAGGTCAAAATGGTACAGACACCCACCAAACCGGAAACCGAAACGCTCTTGCTAACATTACCCACAACCCTAAAGCTCTATGTCACGCAAGCACAATTTGAAGCTCTAGCTGCTAGTAATCGAGACTTACGACTAGAAAGAACCGCAAAAGGAGAATTAATGGTGAATCCACCTACAGGTTGGGAAACTGGAGAACGTAACTTTAGCATTATTGTACAATTGGGTCGTTGGTATGAAGACAATGGTAATTTAGGGAAAGCATTTGATTCTTCAACGGGATTCATCTTACCCAATGGCGCGAATCTTTCTCCTGATGTGGCTTGGATAAGTCAAGAGCGTTGGGATGCGCTGACGGATGAACAAAAGGGAACATTCCCCAATATTTGCCCCGATTTTGTGGTAGAATTACGCTCAAAGTCAGATACTCTCAAATCCTTGCAAGAAAAAATGCAAGAGTATATCGATAATGGGGCGAGATTGGGTTGGTTAATCGATCCTCAAAATCGAACCGTGGCAGTTTATCGAGTGGGTTTAGAAGTAGAAATCTTATCTAATCCAAGTGAGTTATATGGTGAGGAAGTTTTACCCGGTTTTGTGTTAGATTTGCGCCGAGTTTGGGGTTAGATTTTAGAATCAGATAAAATAGATTCATAGGATAAAAGAGGTCAAAATGGTACAGACACCCACCAAACCGGAAACCGAAACGCTCTTGCTAACATTACCTACAGCTCTAAAGCTCTATGTCACACAAGCACAATTTGAAGCTCTAGCTGCTAGTAATCGAGACTTACGACTAGAAAGAACTGCAAAAGGAGAATTAATGGTGAATCCACCTACAGGTTGGGAAACTGGAAAACGTAACCGCAGTATCATCGCACAACTCGATCACTGGTATGAAGAAAATAAACAGGGGGAAGCATTTGACTCTTCTACCGGATTTATCTTACCCAATGGTGCAACTCGTTCTCCTGATGCATGTTGGATAAGTCAAGAGCGTTGGGATACTTTGACGGATGAACAAAAGGGAACATTCCCCAATATTTGCCCCGATTTTGTGGTAGAATTGCGCTCAAAGTCAGATACCCTAAAATCCTTGCAAGAGAAAATGCAAGAGTATATCGATAATGGGGCGAGATTGGGTTGGTTAATCGATCCCCAAAATCGAACCGTGACAGTTTATCAAGTGGGTTTAGAAGTAGAAATCTTATCTAATCCAAGTGAGTTATCTGGTGAAGAAGTTTTACCCGGTTTTGTGTTAGATTTGCGTCGAGTTTGGGGTTAGATGCAATTAAGGGGAGATTTTTAATAGTTTTAAAGCAAGCAAATCGCTGTATGCAAAAGTTAAACAGATCGAGTTATGGCTGAGTGGAATCGGGTAATTCGGATACTCAAAAATCAATTACGAGCTATATTGCCGAATCTTACCCCTAGTCGGTTTCTCGATCCCTATTACCGGTTTCGATCTCTGGCAGAAGTGGCTTTAGCGGCTCAATTTGGGGTAACCATTGATGTCAATCAAGCGACGGTGGATGATTGGTTAAGATTACCGTTTTTTTCGATTCATCAGGCGCGGTTTCTCGTGAGTCTGACGCAAGCTGGAGTACAGTTTTACCGCTTAGAAGATATTGCGGCTGCTCTGGAATTGCCGGTAGAAAGATTACGCCCAATTGAGCCGATTTTGCAGTTTTGCTATTACGATCAAGCACTTTGTTTGAATATTAATCAAGTTTCTTTACCAGAACTTTTAGAGGTTTCTTTGATCGATCGCCCCTTAGCGGAAGCGATTATTACCCAGAGAAATCAGCAGGGTGACTATCAAGATTGGCTCGATTTTCAAAGGCGCTTGGGTTTATCGGGAGAAGAAATTAGCGCCTTGCTTCCTTATTTACGTTTTATTGCTTCTAACCCGAATCTAATGATCGATCGGTTCTAGACGGTTGAGGGGCCAAAAGCGAAAAGCAGCGCGACCGATGATATTTTCCTGGGGTAAGAACTTCCAAATATGGGAATCATTGCTATCATTGCGGTTATCTCCCATGACAAACAATTGTCCTTCGGGGACTTGTTCGGGCCCCCAATTATACTCTGGGGGTTCAGCAATGTAGTCTTCTTGAAGGGGTTCATCATTGAGGTAGACTTTACCTCCAGAAACTTCAACGATTTGACCGGGTTGACCAATGACTCGTTTAATAAAGGCTTGATCTTTGCGGTATCCTTGCGCTCGCAGTTGGGGAGGGGGTTCAAAGACAATGATATCGCCGGTTTCGGGGGGATGAAAATGATAGGAGACCTTTTCAATGATCAGGCGATCGCCGACTGCTAAGGTGGGAAACATGGAATCTGAGGGAATAAACCGGGGTTCGGCGATCGCCATCCGCACCACGATCGCCACGATGGTGGCGATCGCGATAATCACTACATTTTCCCGATTTTGATGCCACACTTTCCCCAAACCTGAAGGTGAGGAATTTGAAGGGTCTGTCATTTCAACTCAATAGGTCACAGACTGTTCATTGTACCCAACCCTGGGTTATTCTTGCAATTGTTCATCTTCCCCTCCATTATCGATTTTACTTTAGACTCCGTGCCCCAAAATGATCGACGGCGCGATGTCCGATTCTAATTACCCAAGGTTGAGCATCGGGATGTCGCTCAAATAGTCGATTCGTTGCGGGCACAACATTCTCATCGACCTCGAAGACTCCGGTTTCGATGTCGATCGCCACAATTTTACCCTCATTTCCCGCTTCGACTTGCTGCCGAATGCCAGATTCATAGAGTTCTTGCCCACGTCGGGCTAATTCTTCTTTGCTGTAGCGTCGTTGGCGGACTGCCATAGAATCGTCCTCAGTTGTAACTTTGCCCTTCGATTTTACCGTGAGCGATCGCGGCGATCGCCCCACTACTGACACGGGCAGACCAAAGGGTTTTACCCACTTTTTTGAAATGCAAAGAGGGATGAAGTGAGTTTTCTTGCCAAAGCTGATAAGCTTTCCGCGCTTGCTCTTGAATCTCAGGTGGCAATTGGGCATAGGCTTTCCAGAAATTAGCTGTCGCCAAGGATTTCATCTAAATCCCTCACGTTGTTTGCGGCAATCTCTTGTTCTGCTTGAGCAATGAGGCGATCTAATTTTCCTGATTCTAAATCTGTTTCAATTTGCCGATCCCACATCTGATCGAGATATTCTTGCAGCCACTTTGCCAGATGGCGAACTTCATGCTCTGGCAATTGCTTAATCGCTGATTCAACTTCTAGCCGAGTCGTCATAGGATATTGCACTTCTCAACAGCATTTCTATGGTATCGCCAATTATGGTGGCCGATGGGGGGTTGGAGCGATCAGATCTCTGAAAAACTCGACGGAATCGATGCATAAGTTTGCAGATGTTGGTAAACCCGCCCTTATAGGGTTAGATCAATCGCGAAATTCCAGGAAGACAATAAAATGAGCTACTCGCTGACACTCATGAGCTTGATGGGGATCTTTGGCTATGACGTGAATCCTAAAGTGATCAAAACTACTGTTTCTAATTGGGTTATGGTTTCGGTGCTAAGTTCTCCTAATTTGCGAATTAGCCGACTTTTGTCTAGAACTCGCATTTGAAAACAAAGGGCTACCGAATCTTCAGCTAATCCACCATCCCCTTTGGCGATCGCTAGGCAAATGGGTAAGGTCGCACGGCGTTGATTGGTTGTTAGGGGAATAGCAAGGATTGTTGTAGAAAACTGAGAAACCAGATTGTTTTGGAAGATAATCACAGGACGAATCCCTGCTTGTTCAGACCCTTGAGTTAGATTGAGGTTAGCGAACCAAACCTCTCCTCGTTTAATGGAATCGGTCATCTTTCATCTTCCTGAGCCAGCATTTTGACATACTCATCCATGCCTGTTTCTGCTAGATTACGGTCATCTTCTGCAAATTCAGTTGCTAGGGAAGCGAGTAGAGCAGGGTTCAGGGTGATACGGCGATCGCAAAATTTGAGGAAGGCAATAAAATCAGCGACTTGCTGACGTTGATCTTCGGTGAGGCGATCGATATCTTGTTTAAGGGCTTCTTTAGTGATGGCCATTTTTGTTGAAGGTGAGGAAACTCTAGCACGCTCCCCTAGTATAGAAGACTAAACGTTACTGGGGCTGCTGGGTGGGAATGGTGGAGGTTGGAGCCGTTGCTGGCGTAGGTCTGCTATCTTAGGCTAAAAGGAGCAACAGGATAACGGCGATCATCAGGCCAAACATTGCTCCTGCACCAAAGTCAGTGTCACTCACTTTCTGTAAGCGGTATTTCTCGCCTGTGGTAAGGTCGATCGCCTCGTCGTGTTTTGTGCGGATGAGACGGCGATGATCGCGATCGTAGTCAGGATGATGGTGAGGGTACATGGCTTTTCTCCGTTGACAAAGAGGGTTAATGCAATAGTTAAGCCAAAGGAGCCGAATATCGGCTCCTCAAAATTTAAATCACAATCATGAAGTGGAAAGTAAGAAAAGGAACAAGCGTCAATTTTGCCAGAATTGCCTCTTGCTCAAGTTCTTTGCCAACAGCCACTAACTCCTTGGACAGAAGGCTAAGGGAGCGTAGCATTGCCTTACAATCACTACAAGCGGTGACTAACACCACTTTTTCTCGTTCTAGCTCTCCCTTGGTGACGTACCCTCCTCGTAGAGGGAACGAAGAAAAGCCCCCAAACATCTCCGCTAAGAGCCGTTCCAATCGTTTGACGGTATCATCTGCACGTTGATGGGTCGTGGGGACATAGATCGCGATTTCGCTAGGCAATAGCTGGACATTCTCTAGACCCAGCATCCGAATGAGCAACGTAGCGAACATTACCCACAACAAAACTAAGGGCAAGGGAAGTTTAACCATCCCGAAAGGAGGGGTGGATTTGGTTGGATCAGTCATGCTAAAATGTCCTCAATACTAAAAATATGTAGCCGCCTCCCCGTCCGGGGAAGCGGTTTTTCTTATCTTCAAGAGCGACTTGACTTCCATTATTATGTCTCAAACAGTTTGGGTTGTCAAACTATAGATTTGCCTATAAAAAGTCATTTCTGATTTAATTAAAGTTGTTTTTAGCTATAATGCGTCTCTACTATAGACGTATTATGCTTCTCAGATCACCCTTGGTGGGGATCTGGACTTCAGTAAGTTCTTCGGCTCAACTAACCTGTAATCCAGTCAGGACAAGAGATCAGAGCCAATTTTGTCTAAGTCCAGGCTTTAGACTGTCTAGATTTTATAAGCTTTAGTTGTAGAATCCAGGTCTAAACAGCCTATAATGTAAAGCTATGGACAAAACAGACAACGACAACCAACTAGACTCTTACGCTAGAGAGCAGGATCGCTACTGGAATCAGCTTCGTGATGAACTGGAGAAGATTAAGGAAGAACTCAACTCCAGTAACAATGAACTGGCTCAGGGATTAGGCATGAGTCGCCAGGTCATTGTCGATTTTATGAACAGTCGCCGAGGTTTACCTATAGAGCGTTCTCAACTGCTCAGATTATGGGACTTCCTTACAGCTCCGGAGGACGTGGATAAAAAAAGACTCTCAAAAGAGATTAGGGACAAGCGTTTGAAGTTACATTCACAACCTCCCGATCAGTTACTAAGAGCTGCCGGTTTCTTACCTGAAACCCCCGTATTGAATCCGAATGCTGATAGGTATGAAGAAATTGAACGGATTGTCGCTACCCTTTCGGGATTTCCAATTCCTGATAATGATGGTTCGCTTTTTAGCCGATTAATTAACGATATAGAAGAATTAATTAATAAATACTTGTTGACAGAAAACACCTTTGAAGGTCGAAAAAGAGTTGAGGAATGGTTTAAGGAACAGGGGATAGTTGCAAGTGAAATAGAACATAAATTTTGGAAGGCTATTGATAAGTTTTTGATTTCCGAGAAAACAGAATTTACTTACTCAGAACTCTTTCAACTCCTGCAAAGCATAAAAAGTAACAATAAATGGTCTGAAAGTTGTCTTGGAATGAGAATCACTCAATGTGAATTTACTACATTGACATTTTCCTTGCTCGATTATTTGCCATTGAGATCAAACGATTATTCACCCTCAAATCAGGTAGCACTTGAAGAACTTAAAGAGCAATTAATACAGTCTGCCAAAGAGGCTGAAAAACATTTGATTCAGTATGATAATAAATCAATGGAAATGGTTTCATTAGACCCTGTAATAAATGTGCGAATCACTTGTGTTTTTAATAAAACAGTGTTTTGGTCATATAGTTCTAATGCAACTCATTTTGAAAATATGCTGGCAGCCTTAGAAAAAGGATTGGCTCACTTGGCAAAACTAGAGCTAGTTCAATTTTCCAATGTTGCTCAAGGTAAACAGGACTATAGTTTAGCCAAAAATTCAGTTGTATACCAACCTAAACCCAATTTACCTGACAATGATGATTTTGATTCTAAAACAAAGAAGAGGTATTCTGGCATTTGGGTAGATCATAGTGTGGTTATTGGTAGTTTACAGGCTGTTTTAATTGCCGTCAGACATTGGTTATGTGATATCCTAGAAACGGAAGAAAAGCAAAAGAAGTATTATCAAACTTGCCAGGATGTAGCAGAAGTAGAAAATAATCTATTGGAATTAAAAAAAGCGCTAGATCATTCTGTGACTAAATATAGCGAAGACGAACTTATAAGTGAAGTGCTTGAAGACCAGATTAAGCGAATAAATAAAATACAAGCAGACTTAAAAGATTGGAGTGATATTGAAAAACTCTTTGGTAATTCTCTCACCCATCATCTGAGTATCGCTTATTTAATGCGTTCCCGTTATGCTCATACTCAAGGAAATTTGAAAGATGCTAGAAATTATTTAACTCTTTTCTCAGAAAAATGTCATCAAGAGGTAATAGTAAAACAAAATACTCCCATGAAGATTTTGTATAATGTCGAACACATCATACATTGTTTTCTTTCGGGCAAGGGAAACTTTATTGAATATACAGTTGGAAAAAATGAGGACAAATATAATCTAAAAGATATAGAAACTAGAAAGAGTATAGAAAAAGAAATATTTTCTCCAAATATCCAAGAATTAAAGAATTATATCTCGAATGAAGATTTACCAATAGGAAATTACAAAGGTCGTTTTGATTTTGACGTTTGCCTAGCAGCTTCAGAGCTTTTTGGTAATTTGGCCAGACTCGACTTCTATTTTTGTCAAGCTGATAATCCAGACGATATTGAAAGATTAAAGGACACTGCTATTTCTCATTTCTTACATTCAGCATATTACTCTGCGAAAATTGGTAGGAGACAAAGAACCGCTCAATGGTTAGCCTATATTAGTAGAAGCTACTCTCGGTTAGGGGAGGAAGAAAAAGCTGAACACTATGTACAACTAGCAGAAGAAATTCTAAGTCCGAGAAAACATCCAGAACGGAAAGATAGATATCAAGATGCTATCTTGGCAGAAGTTTATTTGGCGCGTGGAGAAAAGATTTTGTTAATCGATCTGAATTCTCGAAAATCCCAAGAAAATCAAGCTATAGAATACTTTTTGAAAAGTTTAAAGGGATCTCTATATATAGGTTTTGCCCGTGTTATTGCAGATAGCTTGTATGGCATTGCACGAGGGGCACGCTATGTAGACAATAACCTGAGCATTAAAACATCCTTAGAAAAAGCTGGTTTTTTTGGCAACGCATCTCAACAAAATAAAACAATAATTGTTGATAAAAAAAATCAAGCTTGGAAATACAATAAGATAGCAGAAGATGTTATTGATTTTTTGCATAATCTCAATTTTACTGAATCATGGAGTTCTGTATCTGAAGAGTTTGAAAATCAAGCCAAACAAATTTGGAATAACTTGTTTAACGATCCTCACAGTGATCGTAAGCATCCTATTGTAGATGAAATAGAGTGTGGTCAGTTTCTCAATCAACTGACAAAAAAATAAATTTTTAATTGGTTTGCCGAGTTGAGCGATCGCCCTTCGAGGACAGCATTTTGGAGCGATCGCCATCTATTTAACTCCGAATTTGAACCGGCATCAACAAACAAGTCATTTGCACGCCACCAAGAGGCGATAAAATCACCGGTTTATCAGCACTATTAAGCTGAATTTTCAACTCTTGAGACGGAATCGCCTTGAGCGCATCGACAAAATATTTCACATTAAAAGCAATTTGCAGATCCTCTCCGGAAATAGTAGCCGGAATAGACTCCGTTGCCGAACCCACATCCGTTGCTTCCACAGAAAGAATCACCTCTTGATCCTCACCGTTGAGATTAAACATCACCACATTATTTTTCTGATCGGCAATAATCGCAATCCGTTCGACCGAGCTTAACAGTTGGCGGCGATCGAGGTCAATTTGCCGTTCAAAAACCTGCGGAATCAGTTGCTCATAGGCAGGATATTGACCCTCTAAAGTGCGACAGTTGAGGCGACAGTAGGGCAGTTGAAATACCACTTGACCCTCATCTACCGTCAAATCTATGCTGATATCTTCTTTGTGCGAACCAATCATCCGTTCAATTTCCCGCAAAGCGCGGCCGGGAACAGTGACTTCAAAGGGGGGGGCGGAAGGTGTGGGTTTCAAACCCGCCCCTTCTTCCTCTTTTTCCGTACTGGTGGTGACAACCGCTAAACGATGACCATCGGTAGCCGCAAATTCTACACTATCTTCTTGAACCGTTAAATGAACTCCAGTTAAAACTTGTTTGGTTTCATCTAAGCTGGTAGCAAATAAACAGCCGCGCAATCCTTCGAGAATAGCTGCTGAAGGCAGGGTGAGGGTTTCACCCCTATCAATAATAGGTAAGGCTGGGTAGTCTTCTGGGTCAAGTCCTCGAATTTGATAGCGCCCGCAGGAACTGGTAATGGTTACATTCGGGTCAAGGTTTTCCCCATCCCCAGAGTCCACTTCTAGGGTGAGATCTCCAGGGGGGAGTCGAGAAATCATGTCATTGAGCAGTTTAGCCGGAAGGGCCAAATCTCCCTCTTCTTCTACATTGGCTGAAAAACGAGCTTGAATACCCAGACTCAAGTCAAAAGCAGTGAGGCTAACTTCTTGATTTTGGCGATCGGCAATAAACCGGACATTACTGAGAATCGGTTGGGAAGGACGGGACGGAATGGCGCGACTCACGAGAGAGAGATTCGTGTTAAGGTCACTTTGGGTACAGACCAGTTTCATAGCAGCAGATCAATATCAGATAGCTTGATCTAGTTTACAGGGACTGGGGGAAGACAGGGGAGGGAAACGATCGCCTTTGTCCCTATGCCTTCTTCCGATGACAGGCTAATGGTTCCCCCATGGCATTCTACGGCATATTTAACAATCGAGAGTCCCAACCCCGTGCCTTTGATAGAGCCAACATTAGCCGCTCGTTCAAATTGGGTAAAGAGTTTCGGTTTATAGTCTGACGGAAATCCAATCCCTTCATCTTCAACGACCAAAATCACATCCGTAGCGCTTAGGGAGATATTGAGGGTAATCATGCCTCCATCGGGCGAGTATTTAATAGCATTAGAGAGCAAATTTCCCAAAATATGGTAGAGCAATTTCACATCGCAGCCCACTATAATTTCTGGTTCAGCAGCTTGCAAGATGATCTGATGTTTGTCTGTGGCGATCGCCTCGAAATCATGGATAATTGATGCACTCAATTCTACCACATTCACCGATTGTGGTTCAAAGCTCAATTTTCCCGCATCTGCTTGATTTAAGGTGAGAATATCTTCAAGCAAAATATTGATATTTTTAACTGAAGATTTAATCCAATCTAAATGTTTTTGTTTCTTTTCTTCTGATAGTTTATCTCCATAATCTTTGAGCATTTCTGCTGAAACTTGAATCGTGGTTAAAGGATTTCTTAAATCATGGGATGTCAAGGATAAATAGCGAGATTTTTCTTCATTTTTGGCATTAGCAATCGCCAAAGATTGACGAAGGATTTGGTCTTCTTCCCATTTTTTTAATGCCATTTTCATGGTGGCATATAACTCTCGCTCTTTATAGGGTTTGAGCAAATAACCATAATAATTGCTATCTTCTGCTCTTACTAGGGTAGCATCATCCGCATAAGCAGTTAAATAGATAATCGGAATGGACTGAGATTGATTAATTTTTTGAGCCGCTTCTATTCCATCTATCTCTCCTTCTAGGACAATATCCATTAAAATCAGATCGGGCTTCTGGGTTTTACTATATTGGATTGCCTCTTCTCCAGAAGCAACAATATCCATCACCTGATAACCCAATTTTTTTAACTTTCTCGCTAGTCCTTTAGCAATCAATAATTCATCTTCTACAATTAAGATCTGAATATCATCCATAATTACCACCTCCGAGGGTATTTGAGTTCTAAGAATTTTAATCGAATATGAGTACCCATTCCAGGAATAATTTCTGGCTTGGTTTTCAATTGCTCTGCCAAAGTACAAACCAATTCTAATCCCATTGTGTCTACTTGGTAAATATCAAAGTTAGAGGGTAAGCCAATACCATTATCTTTAACTTCAATCGTGATAACTTGATCCTCATCTTTATCTAGTCCCAACCAAATCAAGCCTCGATAATTTTCAGGTTTATTAGGAAAAGCATGTTTTAAGGAATTAGAGACCAGTTCATTAACAATTAATCCACAAGGATTAGCTGTTTCAATATTGAGATCGATAGATTTCAAGTCTAAAACTAAATCGATGTGTTGCTCTCTTACTTGATAGGAATCGAGCAAACCTTCTACCAGGGATTCTAGGTATTCATCAAATTTAATTCGATCGAGGTTAGTATTCTTATAAAGCTTTTCATGGAGCAATAACATAGAATAAATTCGATTCTGGCTATCTGACAAGATTTTAATCAGGCTAGAATTTTCTAAATATTCAGATTGCAATTCCAATAAATTAGAGACCACCATTAAGTTATTTTTGACCCGATGATGAATTTCTTTGAGTAAGACTTCCTTCTCTTTGAGAGAAGCTTTGAGTTTTTCTTCGGCTTGTTTGCGATCGCTGATCTCTTCAAATACCCAAATATAATAATGATTTTCGCCAGAAGTTTTGCGGACTAAGGAGATGGTTACATGACCCCAAACTATGGTATTATCTTTGCAAATATATTGACTCTCTAGGGTTTCACTCGCATGACCTTGAGTCAAAATATTATCGATCGCTTCCATTACTTTAAGTAAATCTTCTGAAGCTGTAATCTCTTCAAAAGTTCTAGATAGCATTTCCGGGCGATTATATCCGAGAATATCACAAAACTTCTGATTGACTCGGAAAAAATGTCCATTTAAGGTTACGATTGCCATCCCTACCGCCACTTGCTCAAAAATTGCCCTAAATCGCTCTTCACTTTCCCGCAGGGCTTCCTCCGCTTTTTTGCGTTCAGAAATATCCCGAAAAATCCCACAATTATATTCTTTACCATTAAATTCTAAATAGTTCATCCGCACTTCTACCGGAATTGCTGTACCATTTCTTTTCCAAAGAACGGATTCAAAGGTGAGAGATTTTAGCTGACGCAATTCTTGCCAATGGGCACTCCAAGTCTGGGCAGAATAGAAGGTATCAATCTGATAAAAGTTGAGAGTTAATAACTCCGATCTTTCATATCCCAGAGTCCGACAGGCGGCTTCATTAACATAAAATAACTCAGCCTGGGCAGAAATGAGTAAGACAATATCTCCTAAACGATTGAGGGTAAACTGAGTTAACTGTAATTGCTCTTCAATCTGCTTGCGCTCAGTCACGTTTTCATAGGTTCTTAAAATCCCGACGACTTGATCTTGGGCATCATGAAGGGGAATGGTATTGGTATCAATCCATAAACGACTGCCATCGAGTTGAAACTTAGTTTCGACTCGATGATATTCGGGTTTATTGCGACTCATAACGCGGCGATCGCCCTGTCGATACCAATGGGCTTCTTGAGTCGTCCAAAATAAATCATAATCGGTTTTACCTATAATCTCTCTGGGAGTAGATAGCCCCGCTAACTGGGCAAAATTGCGATTACAACCCAAATAAACAGAATTTAAATCTTTCCAGACAATAAACTGAGGAATATTATCCATCACCAATTGCAATAACTGCTGAGAGCGTCTCAATTCCTCCTGAGTTTGATGGCGATCGCCAATTTCCTGACGCAACTGCTCGTTGGCTTCCTGTAACTGAGCCGTTCGCTCTTCCACCCGTCGCTCTAACTCCCCATTCAACCGTTGCAGCGCTGCCGTCCGTTGCTCTACAATCATCTCCAACTGTTCCCGAATATTCTGAAGTCGCAGTTCCGCCTCCTTGCGATCCGTAATTTCCCTGGCTACCCAAACAACCAAAGTCTGAGAAATGGGGGAAATATGACTGGTAAACCATAAATCCCGATTGCCTTGCCGCAAACTATACTCAAACGTAACCGGATTTTGTCCATCGAGCGATCGCCGAATATGAGTCCGGAAAATCTCCGTCTGCTCCCCATCCCAAAACAACTCCAAGGTCTGACTGACAATATCCCATTGAGGATGGGCAAAAATCATCGGATGGGTGGGAATAACCTCAATCTCCTGAAGCGTAACATCCAAAACCAAAACGATATCCTGCATCGCCTGAAAAATTGAACGCATCTGCATCTCCGCTTGGCCTAACTGCTCCTCCAGCAAGTGACGCTCCCGAATTTGTTCCTCTAACTCGGCAGTGCGCTCCTGAACCCGATACGCCACCTCTTGCTCTAACCCAGGATTCTTCCTCGTTTTCCGTAGGGCTTCATTTTCTGCCTCTAGTTCGCAAATTCGCTGCTTTAACCGCTCCAGCTCCTCAACTACCCATTCATTCACAGGTCATCACTCCCTAGCATCATCAACTCTCCCTCCTTCTATCTTGACATTCCCAGCTCGTGATCAGGCTCACTTGCCAGGGTTTGCTTCAGTCACTCAAAAGACTGAGGAACTATCACCCCCTTGTCACAGCTCTATCACTGAGAAATTTTCCCCCATCTCCGATAGTAGAACTGTAGAGTTCCAACAATTCTCAAATGCTATTTTCTATCCATCCCCATCCTTCATCTGCGATCAAATTCCCTGTACCAGGTAGCCCCTTTGAATTAATTTCTGGAGGACGGGCAAACCCCCATGCCCCCAGTCCTCCTAGGGTATTAGCGATCGCCAGCGATCCTCAACTGCGCGATCGCATTAGCAACCTGATGAGCGATCAAGGCTATGTCGTCACTGAAGCAGATGGCGCAACCACAGGTTTAAGCCGGGCAGAAGAAACAGAGCCGGATATCATTTTATTAGAGGGTTCTCTCTGTGATGGTGATAGCCTCACCTGTTGTCAACAGTTACAAAGCCTGTGGTATACCCAAAGGGAACCGGGGACTGTGGGAATTTTTATGATCCATCCCTTAGAGGATCATGATTGGGTCAATCAGGCTTTTAACCTGGGCATCGTTGATATTATTCCCAAACCCATTCATGGAACCCTTTTAGTTCAACGGGTAAAACGTTGGTGGGAACAAAAGCAAAAATTCCAACAACTCACTGATGCCAATCAACAATTGCAACGGTTAGCGGGAATCGATCGCCTCACCCAGTTAGCCAACCGCCACTATTTTGATGAAATCTTGGAGAGGGAAGTCCGGCAAATGCAACGGGCCCAGACTGCCTTATCCTTGATTTTGGCGGATGTGGATTATTTTAAACTCTATAACGATCGCTACGGCCATCTTCAGGGCGATCGCTGCTTACAAGAGATTGCCCAAGGCATTCAAAGAGCTGTTCGTCGTCCTCAAGATTTAGTCGCTCGCTATGGGGGAGAAGAATTTGCCGTGATTCTACCGCAAACCGATGGGGCTGGGGCGATCGCCGTTGCCCGCAATATTCGCACCCAAATCCAGAAACTTAACATTCTCCATGACCAATCCCAAGTCAGCGATCATATTACCCTCAGCTTAGGCATTGCCTGTGCCTTTCCAGAGGAGAAGTGTTCGGCTACCCAACTCATTCAAGCCGCCGATCGAGGACTTTACCGGGCCAAAGATCAGGGTCGCGATCGCCTAGAAAAACTCGATGAATCTAGCGAATACTTTTTCTAGTCCTCCGGTTGATAGAAAATCACAAACACTGAAGTATACCCATGTAAAAACGTATTCCCTCCTACGGGGCCGATTTCACCTTGACAGAAAAAACCACTCAGGGGAATCGACTGGAAGTACCTCTGAAACAACCCCGAATCCACATTCGGCCGATCGTACAGTTGTTCTCCCCTTCCCAAACAGGTAAACATCAAAGCACCCGCTCTAGAAGGACGAGTTGATGGAGGCAAACACTTGCCCCCAGTTTGTCGATCCCATTGTTGCCGGTATCGACCGAGTAAATTTCGTAACTCCTCTTCCGAAGCTAACGCATCTCGCAGATGAAATTGAATCCGTTGACCAACCCGCACCCGTTCGGCGATCGCCAAAGCACCAATCCTCGGATCGATCCCCAACAAATTGCGAATTAAAAAATCTTCCGCCTCCAACTCCCGCTTAAAACTATCCGTCGCTACTCCCACAAACAGAGAATCTTGCGCCAACTCCCGGTCTTCTTCACTTAACCGACCCACCGTTTCCCGCAAAATTTCCAAGGGAACCCCCATTTTACCGACCTCAAACCCACTAGCCTCTTGTTCTTGCAATTCTAAAACAATATTGCGTTCGGCCTTAGTAATTTGATAAATCGAACCAATGGGACGGCAACCTTGAGCCACAATCGTTTCTACCGCAATATTGCCACTCAGAGCCAACCCCACGATCCCCTCGCTATAGAGTTCGTAATTATAAAATAAACTACTGCCATGGTTGACTGGACTTGAACTGGCTAACCCTCCCACCTTCAGACTATGGGGATAGGCAAAATCTAAACCCTGAAGCAAATCATTCAAACCCGGAGACATGGGATCGCCCAAGAGAATCAAATGAGGATGGCTTTCTGGAGACACTCCCACTAACTCCACCCACTGATCCGGAGGGCCATCCAGGTCGGGTAATTCTTCTGTATCAATATAAAAAGCGGTCACCTCCACCCCCGGTAGCCGGGCTAGAGTTAAACTTAAGGCCGCTTGATCTTCAAATTCTTCGGGAGTCTCTCCAGAGACCATCCCAATGATGCCTCCTCCCCCACAGCCGATCAACACCGGGGTGTTGAGCTTTTCTTGCAGCAAGGGCATTAAGCGGGAAAATTCGCTGGTAAAGGCAGACGAGATAAAAACTAGCCCAATAGAGGCGGGTTCGGGTATTTGTCGATGGACTGTTTCGACAACTTCGGCGATCGCAGCCTCCAGAGATGGACGGGTAGATAAGGCATTTGCCCACTGCATCTGCTCCAATCTTTCGACTCCCCTGTTGTGTAAACCTGTTTTAATATTAAATTAATTATGTGCCCTTCGTTAAGTCAGACTTCAGAAGAGAGGTTCCCCAACCTTCTTGTGGGAAGACCCATAGCGATGAATGTACAGAGCTAACAAAGCTTCTGAAAAGGTAACCTTAAGCCACTGGCCATCTGGCTCGAAGATTTCCTACTCTAGCGATCGCTGGACTGCTATTGATGCTCAGGAAATCTTAAGAAATTGCAATTAACACCCAGATCGCCCGTCAGATTCCGTTATGACTAAGCTAGGATAATGCAGAAACGGGCAGAGTGGTTTAACTTATCCTTGAAGAACAATTATTGAACATCTAAAACCCTATCTTATGACCAACGACATCAAATCGAAGATCGACCAAGAGCTGGATAACGCCCATGCTGTTTGTGATGCAAAAGGGGCTGAATCGGGTGAATGCGCTGCGGCTTGGGATGCCGTAGAAGAACTGCAAGCCGAAGCCGCTCACCAACAACAAGTCAAGCCCAAAACTCACTTTGAAACGTATTGTGATACTAATCCAGATGCGGCTGAATGTCGGATTTATGAGGACTAAACCCCTAGACCTGAGTCTGGGTTAAGACCCTCTATGGGGCTGAGTGACTAGGTTCACTCGGCCCTTTTCCATGACAAGGGTTAATGGCTTTGATGAATATGACCTCTACCTTATCTAGTCGGTTTCAGGGCGCACTTTGGGGGGCGGCGATCGCCGATTTTTCTGCTCCCCTTTTGGATTCGGTTTGGGGAAAATTGGTCGTTTGCGGATGCCAACAGTTGATTCAACAGGGCACTTTAAGGCTCCCCCTTCTGCCCATTGCCCAACCTGGGGAGGTTACGGGACTGATTTTGCCCATTTCCCTCTATTTCCATGAGGATCTCGACTCCTTGGTGGATCGTTGGAGGGCGATCGCCAGCCATTATCAGTTATCTTCAGATTGGTACACCCAAGGATTACTCATTGCTATTAGTCTCAGTGCCTTAGTTGAAGGCTCCATCGCTCCAGAGGATTTAATCGCTTATGGGCGCTCTCTCTTCGCTCATTTCAATGACCCCGCCTTAGACAACTGCCCCCCTGACTCGCCTCTAATCCAGGGTTTACAGACCTTTGTTAAGAGTTCTCATAGTTTTTCCGGGGCGATCGCCCTAGCCCAGAAAACGCCCCAACAACCCTCCCTCAGTTGCCGCATTGCCGCCACCCTCTGCGGAACCCACCAAACTCGTTTAGGGATTCCCCTACCTTGGCAAGTCTTCCTGGAAAATAAAATTCAAGATCCCCAAACTCCCTGGCCCCATGGAATCAAACCCTTAAATACCCTCAGTGCCAATCTGCTCGCCAGTTGGTCAGGAGCAGATTGGGTCAAGGCATAACTCATCAGTCGGTGCTACCCCCAAAAAGCCAAGAGCGATCCACAAGAGATCGGGTCACGCTAAGATAGTCTAGATTAGCAAGCACCATCCCTGTGCTAAATTCTCCTCATGTCTAGGAGGAAGTGAAAAAACAATAGCTTAAACCAAACCCGCCCGTCCTGGTTCTTGAATAAAACCAGATCAAAAACCCTGTAGCCTTCTTTGAGTTGGGTGCCACAATGAAATCTTTGCAAGCACTAAGTAAACGGGTAGACCAATGGTGGCGCATGTACATCACCAATGCTCCCGAACAACGCCAACCTGGATACAAAGCTGTTTCTCCTTCCCAGAAATCACCAGGGAATAGCGTTGCTCATTCAACCCAAAACAACTCTGGCCAAAACTCTGTCAAGAAAATTCCGCCAACGGCTTTTTTTGTAGTTGCGGTTGCCTCTGTAACCAGCTCTTTCGGCTATCGCTTTTATAGCACTCCCCAACTCAGACCCGGAACTTTCTCCCCAGCAACAATTACGGCTCCTCGAACAGAAACGATCGTTGATGAAAAGGAGACGGAAAACCGGAGAAAACAACTCCGTAATGGTTCCTATACTGTCCTGAAAATTAATTTAGAGTTAAATCAAGAACTCAAGACAACCCTCAATAGTGTATTGACCCAAGGAGAGTCTTTGCGATCGCAAACGGGAGCATTTCCTTATCTGGATGATTTCCTGTTGCCCCTGGAAACCCAGCGCTATTTACGTCAACTCTCTGATAGTGAATGGCAACAGATTACAGAAATCCTGAAAACTTTTCCGGGAAAAGAAAATACAGACCCAGAAGCAACGCCCTCCTCTGCTAGTGTCGGAGTGAATGTGCCATATCCCCTGGTACTAAATCCCCAACTTCAGGGGGCGATCGCCCAATTGCAAAGTCTAAAGCAACAAAGTACCGACAGCGAGTGGGAAAATACGCTGTTTACCATTTCAGAATCGCGCAACAATTATGAATTTGCTTTAGATAAACTGAAAACCCAACAAACCGGTAATAATACCTCTTTGTATACTCCAGCTTTATTGGATTGGAGTGAAACCACTTGGGAGGAAACGAAAACGGGTATCGATCGCTCTCTGGAGCGGATGTTAACCCAAGGTCTGGCGGAAGGATTGCCAGAGCGACAACTGCAACAGGCGATCAGCCTGCAAGTGAAAGATTGGGTTCCTCCAGAAACCCAAAAGTTTGCAACAGAAACATTACACACGATTCTGAAGGGACAACATAATCTCATTCATGATAAAGAAGAGGCCAACCGCCTAGCAGAAAAAGCGGCTGAGGCTTTCCCCCCCATTGAGTATCAGGTGCATGAGGATGAAATTATTGTTCATAAAGGGGAAAAAATTTCAGACAAGCAATTTGTTCTCATCGACCATTTTGAATTAAGCCAACGTCAGATTAATTGGGGAGGATTAACCGCTTATGCTCTACTCATTAGTGGCTCAGTCACTGTTTTTTGGTTAGTCGAAAGGCGCATACATTCGGGAATGCGCCAACGAGACCGAATTCTGATCCTCCTACTCTCCTTAAGTTCTCCGTTGTTGGTGAGCCTAAAATTTCCGTCGATTGCTTTATCGGGAATTGGCCTGTTGTTGGGTGGCTTTTATGGATCTACCTTAGCCACTACGGTTGTGGGTCTCATTGCTGCTGTACTGCCAGTGGGTATGGATGTAATTTGGAATCAGTGGTTGGCTAGTGCGGCGGGAGGGATTTTAGCTGCTATGATGGCTGGACGGATGCGATCGCGGGAAGAAGCGGCTCTTCTGGGGATGGGAGTGGGAATGACCCAAAGCATGACTTATTTGGTGGTCACCCTAATTGAAACGGCAATTCCGGGAATTACTTGGCAACCTCTGTTAACTCGTTCAGCTTTGCAAGGGTTGGGGGGACTCGCTTCGAGTATCGCCGCTTTGGGATTAAGTCCCTATCTGGAACATTTGTTTGATTTGGTCACTCCGGTGCGCTTGGCGGAAATTTCTAACCCCAATCGTCCCCTGCTGCAACGGTTAGCGGCTGAAGCTCCGGGAACGTTTCAACATACCCTATTTGTCTCTACCCTGGCAGAAGCAGCGACTCGTACCTTGGGTGGCAATTGTGAGTTAGTCCGTGCCGGAACGCTTTATCATGATATTGGTAAGATGCATGACCCCCTAGGGTTTATTGAAAATCAAATGGGTGGCCCGAATAAGCATGATGAAATTCAAGACCCCTGGAAGAGTGCCGAAATTATTAAGAAGCATGTGAGTGAAGGTTTGGTTTTAGCGAAACAGTATCGCCTACCGAAGGCTGTGCGGGCGTTTATTCCCGAACACCAAGGGTCGATGCTGATTGCCTTTTTCTATTACCAAGCTAAACAAATGGCGGAGACTGACCCTGATTTAAGGGTGAATGAGGAGGATTTTCGCTATCCGGGGCCGATTCCCCAGTCACGGGAAACGGGGATTGTGATGTTAGCAGATTCCTGTGAGGCAGCGTTGCGATCGCTCAAAGAAGCCACCTATGAAGAGGCTTTAGCCATGGTGAATAAAATCCTCAGAGCCAGATGGCAAGATAATCAGTTGGTGGATTCGGGTTTGAAGCGTGAGGAAATGGGTGTGATTGCCGATACCTTTGTCCGCGTTTGGCAACAGTTTAATCATAAGCGCATTGCTTATCCCAAAGGGGCACTGCCCAAGTAAGGGCTAGAGGTAATAGGGGAAACTGGGTTTCTCTGCATCTTCCAGGTCACCTTTTGCCCTGCGTGTAAAGGAACTAAACCCGATTCCGTAAAGGGGACTTCATCGGGAATTGTCCAGGTGGTTTTGGTTAAGGTAATCTGTTCCCTATTGCGGGGAAGCTGATAAAAATCTGGCCCGTAGAAACTCGCGAAGGCTTCTAGTTTATCCAGGGCATTGACACTTTCAAAGGCTTCTGCGTATAATTCCAGAGCGTGTAGGGCAGAAAAACAACCAGCACAACCACAGGAATTTTCTTTACTGGTGCGGGTGTGGGGGGCGCTATCTGTACCGAGGAAAAATTTGGGATTGCCGGATGTGGCAGCTTTTAGGAGAGCCTGACGATGGGTTTCTCGTTTCAAGATGGGCAGGCAATAAAAGTGGGGATTAATACCACCTTTGAAGATCTGATTGCGGTTAAATAGGAGATGTTGGGGGGTGAGGGTTGCGCCGATGTTGTCTGCTTCTCGGATATATTCGACGGCATCGGAGGTGGTGATGTGTTCGAGGACGACGCGCAGTTGGGGAAAGCGCTGTTTGAGGGGAATTAAATGTTGCTCGATAAAGACTTTTTCGCGATCGAATAGGTCTACGTCTGGATCGGTGACTTCTCCGTGGAGCAATAGGGGTAAATCTACTTGTTCCATGGTTTCAAAGATGCGATCGCATCTCCGAATATCGGTAACTCCCAATTCTGAATGGGTTGTTGCACCGGAGGGATAGTATTTCACCGCTTTCACAAACCCTGAGTCCTTGGCTTTGAGGATCTCTTCCGGGCTGGTATTATCCGTGAGATAAAGGGTCATCAATGGCTCAAAGTTTTGCCCTGCGGGAATTGCGGCCAGGATGCGATCGCGATAAGCCGCAGCATCAGCAAGCGATCGCACTGGGGGCTTCAAATTGGGCATAATAATGGCACGAGCAAACTGTCGCACCGTATGGGGTAAAACCGCTTTTAGTGCTTCACCATCGCGGAGATGGAGATGCCAATCATCAGGTTGAGTGAGGGTAAGTTGTTGCATCAGGTTGTCTTGAAATCAATGCTAATTGGGTTTTTGGTGACAATGAACAAGGCGATCGATTTCAATTAAAAACTAAAAATTACAGAGACTCTAGATAACTCAACAGATCCGCCATCACTTGGGGACTGGGCTGGAACTGGGGCATGGGGGGGGTTTTGCCACCGATCACTTGTTCGATTAAGCGGCGCTTAGACTTGTGTTCCGACACTCCCTTCAAACTCGGCCCCACTCGACCATTGGCTTCTAAACCATGACATCCCGCACAATTCATTTGGAAAATAGCATGGCCCTGAATGCGATCGCCTTCCAAGGTCAAAACTTCCTTTAAATAAGGAGAGGGCCGATCGAGATACTGTATCGAGAAGCCAATCAAGGCCAGCAATAGCAGCATAAGGACTACTATCGCCCCAAGACGCTTACTCAAGAGAGGTTTGGGGAGAGGATGATCCAACGTTTTATCACTAAACTGCTTTACCAAGAGGGTTAAAGTACTAAATGAAGGCGATCGGAGTAGAACACAAAAATGGGAGAAATATGAATATTTAATAACATACTAATAACATAACTTAAAATTTCACAACTCCCAAGTAGGGCAGCCTTACTCAATTCTGGGTCTTGCCCTTAAAATCTTGGATCAACCTGTGCCAAAGCGAGACCCGATCTGGTCAAAGTGAAGAGAACACGCTAGGTTATATCTGTCTGTAGAGCGATCCACAACCGCGATCGCCTCCAAGTCGTTAGGGTTAGCCCACAAGAGTTCAGGTCAAAGCAGATGAAAGTCTACACCCCTTGTGGTTCCTGCTCTCTGGATGAGTAGGTTCCTGATTTATTGATGTTTAAGATAAAGATACAACGCTGAACCAGCGCGATTTGGCTTATGGAAGGATCGTTTCAAATAACCCTCTTGATTATCCTCACGGTGATGGCCGGGATTAGTGCCCAAGTGCTGGCGGATTTTCTGCGCGTACCGGCGATCGTCTTCCTGCTACCCTTTGGTATTTTATTAGGGCCCGATGGTGTGGGATTAATCGATCCTCAATTGCTCGGTATTGGGATTGAAGTGATTGTCGCTCTCTCAGTTGCCCTGATTTTGTTTGAAGGGGGGCTGAATCTGGAACTGCGGGATTTGGGGAAAGTATCCGGAAGTTTGCGGAACTTGGTTACGGTTGGCACTTTAATTACCTTAATTGGTGGGGGAGTCTGTGCCCATTATTTGGCTGAATTTCCCTGGGGAATTGCCTTTCTCTATGCCTCGTTAGTGGTAGTGACGGGGCCCACGGTGATTTCTCCCCTGCTCAAGCATGTGAAAGTACAGCGCCCCGTGGCAACCCTTTTAGAGGGGGAAGGGGTCTTAATTGACCCGGTGGGGGCCATTTTAGCGGTGGTGGTTCTGGATATTATCCTCAATGGAGATGCCGATCCTATCTCTATTATTAGCGGCTTGTTGTTGCGTCTGGGGATTGGGGGAGCGATTGGTGCTTTGGGGGGCTGGCTCCTGGGTTGGTTTCTCAAACGCAGCACATTTTTGTCAGAAGACTTAAAAAATTTAGTGGTTTTGGCCGGATTATTGGGCCTGTTTGGTATTGCCCAAACCATCCGCTCGGAAGCGGGATTAATGGCTACTGTTGTCTCTGGGATTGTGTTGCGGGGGTCTTCCCTACCAGAAGAGCGGTTATTAAGGCGGTTTAAGGGCCAATTAACTATGTTGGCGGTTTCAGTCCTCTTTATTCTTTTAGCCGCCGACTTATCAATTGCCAGTATTTTTGCCCTAGGTTGGGGCAGTGTCTGGACAGTCTTGATGTTAATGTTCGTGATTCGACCCCTCAATATTTGGGTCTGCACCTGGACAAGCGATCTCAATTGGCGACAAAAGCTATTTTTAGGTTGGATTGGCCCTAGAGGGATTGTTTCAGCCTCCGTTGCTTCCTTATTCTCGATTTTATTAACCCAACGGGGCATTAGTGGGGGAGATGCTATTAAAGCCTTGGTGTTTTTGACTATTATTATGACCGTCTTATGTCAAGGTTTGACGGCGGGATGGTTGGCCAATTGGCTGCAAATCACCTCGACGAAAGCCACGGGAGCAGTGATTGTGGGCATTAGTCCCTTAAGTCGATTAATGGCGCGTTTGTTTGAGGAACAAGGAGAATCTGTTGTTCTGATCGATACGAATACGGAAGCGTGCCGTCAAGCAGAAGCGGAAGGATTGCGGGTGTTTGTCAGTAGTGCCCTAGATACAGCCGTTCTAGAGGAAGCGGGACTGGCTTCTATGGGGACATTTTTAGCGATGACCAATAATGGTGAGGTCAATTTTGTGTTGGCGCAACGGGCAGTGGAAGAGTTCGATCCGCCTAGAGTATATGCGGTTTTTCCCCGTGATTCCCAAGGGCAGCAACATTCAGGTAGCACCCAGAAGATTGCCCAGGCGTTTATTCCCCATTTACCGATTAAGGTTTGGAATCAGTATGTGGATGAGGGTAAGGTGAAGTTGGGGGTAACCACGCTGAAGACTGAAGGGTTAGGGTTTCAACAAGCCCATTTACAAGCGTTGATTCGTGCTGGGGAATTGGTTCCGATTTTGGTATTGAGGGATGGGCGCTTGGAAGTGATGCCTGCTTCGGAGGAGTGGCGCAGTGGCGATCTGATTATTTATTTACTCCACGATCCTAGGCCGGCTTTATTAAAGCGTTTGTCTGGGGCTTCTCAGGCAACGCGGTTATCGGTGGAGCGGCTGCCGGAGGTGGAGGAAATTCCCCTGACTAAGGTGGAACCGGAAAAGATTTTAGAGGGTGTTTCGGCTGAATCGAAAGGTGAGAAAGTGTCCCAGACCCAGGCTAAGGTGGGATAGGGTGTCGGGCAGATTGGGAATGTCAAGAATCATAACGGTTTTATCGATGAATTATTAAATATTTTTTCAGGAATATACCGGCTCTCAGAAGGTTGGGGTTCAATGGAAGTAGTAAGGAATTTACATGAACAAAGGATTGGGCCAATTGCAAGTAAGGACTTAAGGCTATGAAACGACCTTCACAACTGACGCGGTTGATCTGGGATTTTTATCGCGAAAATCAAGGGGAATTAAGGTGTTTGCTACCTTTGGCTCGATGTCAAGTGTTTAGACGGTGGGGGGTGTTACATATTCGCTGCTTGAATCGAGAGATGGCGGAGGCGATCGCCAAGGCCTATGCTTTGATTCGCGAGCCGGTGATCCAATTGAGGTTAGCCCATACGATTAAAATTCAGGTGGATCAGCGATCTATCGCGGTGGTTGATGTGCCTTCGGGAGAGTTGATGGCTTGAGTTTTCGGCTGTCGCCAAGATGAATAGGTTGAGTGAATGATGGGAAAATGGAGACGCTGGTTTCTGGGATTTATGCTAGGAGCGATCGCTGTGGTAGGGTTGAGTTTAATCCCTAAAACTGCTCCCCAATCTCCGATGGGCAATTGTTCTATGGTTCAAGTCACTAGCTATCCTCCCTTAACTCAAGTTCCTGAAAATAGAGATCGCGCTCAAGTCTACCTGAATGGGGTCTGGGACTTTCAACCAGCGATCGCCTCTAGTCCCACTCCTCCCCAAAGCAGTTGGGGCAAAATTCGTGTTCCTGGGGACTGGCGGCTAGAAAATGCCAGATTAATCCCCAGTGTCCTCTCCCGTGGTACGGGTGACTCTTGGAAAGACTTTAATGGAAAAACTTTAGCCCAGGCTTGGTATCAGAAACAGGTGAATATTCCTTCTGAGTGGGAAGGACGTAGAATCCTGCTCAGTTTGGAACGGGTGAGTACGGATGCCAATTTGTATATTAATAATCAAGCTTGTGGTGAAGTGAATTGGCCCTATGGTGCGGTAGATATTACTTCAGTCGTCAATCCTGGACAAGAGAATAATATCAGTCTATTGGTCAGGGCGATCCCTAATACTAATAATCCAGAAGCAACTTTAGATGCTCGCGGTTTGATTGGAGAAGTGCGGTTATTAAGTCTTCCGAAAAATGGATTTGTTAGCGATGTTTTTGTACAACCTTCCACTCGTAAGCAAGAGGTCAATGTTGAGGTTGAACTGACCGATGTACTAGAACCTGGTTCAGTTGAATTCCGGGCAACTATGCTCGATGAACAAGGTAAGGTAGAACAGGAATTTACCGCCACCCAAACGGTACAAGCACAAACCGTTCAAACCCTGAATTTAATCTGGAATTGGGATAATCCTCGATTATGGGATCTGGCAAAACCCAATTTATATACCCTCAGATTGCAAGTGAAGGGAGAGGGGATTCAAGATACTTACGATCAATCCTTTGGGTTTCGAGAATTTTGGATTGAAGGGAAAAAATTCTACTTAAATGGGACAGAAATTCGCCTGCGTCCTGTCTATCATAATGATAATTGGCAAGCTTGGCCGGTGGGTATTCCTGAAGTGATGGATCGGATGATTGAGGGATATCAATGGGCGGGTTTTAATATCGCTGAAATTTGGCCCTGGAATCATGATGAGCGGGGAAAATGGCACTTTCGGGAATTGTTCTCTGAACGAGCTGATTTGAAAGGATTTCCGATTATGGCCCCGGCCTTAGATGCGGGTATGAGTGGTTATGCTTTGAAATGGAGTAAACCAGAAGGTAAAACCCTCTGGGAATCGAGAATGCTGCCGGAATTACGTCGATATCGCAATCACCCTTCTATTTTGATGTGGGCGAATAGTCCTAATTTTTTTGCGCCTAAAGGGGATGATCAAAATCCGCGAAGACTGGGTAAAAAGAAGGTTGAAGGAACCCTGGGAAAAACTTGGGATCGGTTCTGGAGATATCGGCAACCTATTGGTGAGGATGTGGTCAAAACCATTAAACAATATGACCCGACTCGACCTGTTTTGATCCATAATGGAGGAGCGGTCGGGGATGTCTATGCACTGAATTCTTATCTGAATTTAATACCGCTACAAGAACGAGAAGAATGGATCTCGAATTGGGTTGAAGAAGCAGATATGCCTTATATGGTAGTGGAGTTTGGGACTCCTTTACATGGGGCGATGATGCGGGGAAGATATGGGTTGTTAACGGGGTCAAAGTTTGAACCCCTGATGACGGAATATAGTGCGATTTATTTGGGTAAGAAGGCTTATGAGATCGAAACGGCGGCCTATCGTTCTCAAATTCGCCAGAAATTTGTTAAAGATCAGGTTTATGAAAGTTGGCAATTTAACCCGGAATTGGATTTTGCGCCAGGGTTTCAGGAATTGCAATCTTTATTTAGTTCTCGCACTTGGCGCAGTTGGAGAACTTGGGGAATTACTGGAGGAATGGTTCCTTGGCAGGATGGTCATGGTTGGCAAGTTTCTGAAGAGGGTAAGCAAAGGGTTCCTTGGAAAGATTTTGAAGCGGGGGATCGCGGAGTTTATCTAGAAAAAATTCCCCAGTATTTCCAAGGTTATTTTCAATCTCCTGGTTTTAATATCTATCGAGGAGGTGAAGCCATTTTGGCTAATAATGGGCCGACTTTGGCTTGGATTGGTGGGGAATCAGGCAATTTTGTGTCTAAAGATCATAGTTATGAAGGGGAGAGTGTTCTGAAGAAGCAAGTAGTGCTGATTAATGATACCCGTGAGTCCCAATCCTTTTCTTTTCAATGGGAAGTTAAGGTGGGTAATACGGTGGTGATGACGGGGGAAAATCAAGGTACGATCGCCTCGGCGAAAACACTTTTTTTCCCGATTGAAGTGACTTTACCCAGGGTTGAGGGGAAAGTAGATGGTGCGATCGCGCTGCAAGCTCAGGTGGGAAGTGTTCGTCATCAAGATCGGTTTGAGTTTCGGGTTTTTTCGCACTCTTCTGACCGGAATTTACCGCAGATTTCGATTCTCGATCCGGTGGGAAAAACAACCCAGATGCTGGAAGGGTTAGGTTATCAAGTAACCCCTTGGGAGGGTTCCCCGACTTCTGGCTTAGTGGCGATCGCCAGAGAAGCTTTATCTGCACAGGAAGATCTGGCCCTCAACGGACAGTTAGCTCAGTTGGAATCCTTGGTTGAGCAAGGAGGAAGGGTGATGATATTTACTCAAAATCCTGAGTGGATTCATGGAACTCTAGGCTTTCGGGTCGCGGCCCATCTGAGTCGTCGGGTGTTTCCGGTTCAGGAAAATCATCCCCTACTGCAAGGGTTGGATAGTGTGGATTTGAAGGACTGGAGAGGGGAGAGTACCCTTGTTGAGGCTTACCCTGATACGACGAAGACGGAGATTAAACGTAGTCCTCCCCGCGATTTGCCTTGGTATGGTTGGCATTGGGGGAATCGGGGGGTCGTTAGTAGTGCATCCATAGAAAAACCCCATCGCAGTTCTTGGCGACCGATTTTAGAGTCGGAGTTTGATTTGGCTTATAGCCCCTTGATGGAGTTGGATTATGGTCGAGGTCGTGTGATTTTGACTACTCTCGATTTTGAGGATGGGGTGAAGTCCGATCCAGCCGCTCGCCAGTTGCTCCATCAGGCGATCGCCTATGCTGCTCAGGCTCCCCTATCTCCTAAAGCGCAACGGGTGGTTTTTATCGGTAGTGATGCTCAGGCGCAACCATTAGACCAGTTGGGGCTAATTTATCAACGGTCAAATCAGTTAACCCCTGATGTGGATCTAGCGATTATTGGCTCCCAGATGAGTTTAGAGGATGGCGCTATTCGTGAGTATTTACAGCAAGGGGGACGGCTATTTTTCTTATCGAGAATGGCCCAGTCACCGAGGATTTTAGATCTGGAAATTGTCAATAAGCCTCAGTTTTCGGGGTCTTTAATGGTTCCTTCTTGGCCAGAAACTGGGGGGTTAAGTGCATCGGATTTGCGATCGCGCACGGACTATTCAGCCAATTTAATTTCGTCTGGTGGTGAAATCAGTAGTGATGGGTTATTCAGTCGAGTGCAAATGGGTACAGGAGTCGCCATTTTTTGTCAACTCGATCCTCAAAGTTTAAATGCCGATCAATTGACCTATTTTCGCTATACACGCTGGCGACACACCAGGGCAATTAGCCAAATTTTAGCCAATTTAGGGGCGAGTTTCCGAGCGGATGGGGCAGTATTTGCTAATCTGCAAAACCTACCCAAACGGGTGCATTTATCGGAACCAGTAGACAGCGAGTTTTATCATCCTGACTATCGAACAGATTTTGAGTTGGGAGATGATCCTTACCGCTATTCTTTATGGTAATTGTCGATAATCTCTGCAAAGAGATTAAGATAATTTTGAGCTTGAATTTCTAGGGTAAATTCTTGTTCGACTTTCTGACGAGCGCGATCGCATAAATGCTGATAGCGCTCTCGGTTCTCTAGTACCCAGCTCATACCCTGGGCAAGATCTTCAATCTCAAAGGCTTGAGCTAAATAGCCATTCTGCTGATGCTCGATCATATCGGGTATTCCCCCAATATTAAAGGCTACGGCCGGAGTCCCACAAGCGAGGGATTCTAGAATGGTATTGGGTAGATTATCTTGAATGGAAGGAGCAACAAACAGATCGACGGCCGCATAAATTAGACTCAGATCTAGATCGTCTTGAAATTTACCTAAATAATGGGTTTTAAATCCTAAAGAGGGTTCTTGTTGGGGACGAGATGCGCCGAAAATTACCAGTTCAATGTTATCTTTGCGATCGGATTGGCTTAGGTATTGTAAGGCAGATTGCAGTAAGTGAAAGCCTTTGCGGATATCGCTGGTAGCATTGACGGCTCCAAATAAGATCAGATGTTTATCTTGAGGTAAGTTTAAGCGGTTTCTAGCATAGGCGCGACCGCAAGGTTTATAAATGGTTGTATCTAAGCCATTGGCAATCACTTCAATGCGCTTATCCCTAAACAAGCTGCTTTTTTTCATGCAGTCTGCTAACCAGTGACTGGGACTAACTAAGGTTAGAGGAAGGGTTTTCCAGGCTCGTTGTTTGCGCTGCCAAACCCAACGGGATAAGTCTTGTTCTTTACTGCTTTTGAGTTGGGGACATTGGCCGCAAGATTGAATATAGCGATCGCATTCTTGGCTATAGTGACATCCACCCGTAAACCCCCCCATATCATGACTTGTCCACACTAGAGGATAGGGTAATTGAGCCAGGGTTTCGATTTGCATAAATCCTTGACTAACCCAATGAACATTAACGATATCTGGCTCGAACTGCTTGAGTTTAGACTCTATGCCATCGGGAACCCATTGGGTGGAAAATAAAGTAGATGGGCGATCGCGATACCGTTTTAACGGCAGTTTATCTAAGCTAGGTGCTAACTGAGAGAAAACTTTCTCAAAGCCAGAAGTGTTCAGGGAAACTGTATCACTTTTTTTCCCACTTCCCACCAACAATGAAGTCCGATCTTCCACCTTTTTCAGACCTTGATATAAGCGATAAACGGCAACGTAGCCTCCCGCTCCACTATCACCGCGACTCAGTAGTGTGATTTTCATTTTTTGATAAAAATACCATCGACTTGTAGCATTCTGCCGGTTTTTATATCGGTAAAATCTGGGCTGATTTGATGCAATTCATAACCCATTTCCTCTAGCTTATCTAAGGTCTCTCGCAAGAGAATTTGTCCTTCATATAAGGGTACAAGGGATAATTCTAATTGGATGGCTTTAATCTGAGGTAAGGTTGCTGTAGCTCCGGCTAGAACTTGCATTTCAAAGCCTTGTACATCTAACTTGAGAAATGCGGCTTGAATATCTTGAGTTAAATAATTGGATGACAGGCTATCCAATGTCCTCAAAGCTACTTTTTCTTGGTTAATGTAGGCCGATTCTGGAGCCGCTTCTACATGGTTATCGAGCATTCCTAACACGGAACTACTGAGGGTATTAGCGGAAACATTAATCTCGATTTCCCCATTGCGATCGCCCAGAGCGCCTTGAGGGGCAATTTCCCAGAGGGGATCGGATTGGCTCAAGGATTTTAATTGGTTATGGCACTGGGATAGAGGTTCAAAGGATACGATTTTTCCACCATAGCCAATTTCCCGTAAATAGCGTGCATATTGACCAATATTGGCTCCCACATCAAAAATCAAATCAATTTTATGGTAGTCTAACAAACGTTTGAGTCGGGCAACTTCGGAAATATCTGGAGAGAATTTGTGAAACTCTAGTTCCCATCCTAAATTTCTAAAGGCTTGCTTGATTTGTTTTTTCATACATCTTAAACTAAAGATCGATCGAATCTAGACTATTATACTATACTCTTTGTCTGCGATCTGATTTTATTTGCAAGGAAAATAAAGGTAAGCTGAATATGCTCGAAAATCCGGATATTTCTATTATTATTCCCACATTTAACCGCCAAAAGTTGTTAAGTCAAACTTTAGATTCGGTACAAGCACAAACTTTTGAGAATTGGGAAGCCTGGGTGATTGATGATGGATCTACGGATGGGACGGAACAATATGTAACGAATAAGAAAGAGGCAGATCGGCGCATTCATTATGTTAAGCGCAATCGCCCCCACCGTGGCGCACCCGCTTGTCGCAACCAAGGTTTTGAACTTGCCCAAGGAAACTATATTATTTTCCTCGATTCTGATGATTGTCTGGCTCCGAGCGCCCTAGAAAACCGTTTTCAGCAGATGGAAAAATATCCAGAACTCGATTTTGGTGTATTCGGCTGTATTTTATTTCGCGATCGCCCCGGAGATACTGCCTTATTATGGAATACAATTACCCCAGAAAACGACCTCGATCGCTTCTTAGCCAATGACGTACCCTGGCAAACCACCAGTCCCATTTGGCGCAAAAGTGCCCTAGAAAAGCTAGGATTATGGGATGAAACCCTAATTACAGGACAAGATTGGGATCAGCACCTACGAGCCTTAATCCTCAATTTGAAGTATCAATATTTTTCTCCCCCAGACTGTTATTGGCGAATGTCCCATAGTGATACCATTGGCTCCCAATCCAAAGCAAGAGGAGACTATTTAACCTGTCGGGAAAAATTATTAGAACTCGCACAAAACCGGTTAGCCTCAGCCCAATTACTCACTCCCAAGCGACAACAATTACTCAGAAAAGGTTATTTCTGGCTCTCAGACACTTGGATTGATTACGGTAACCAAACTGAAGCCTTTGAGGTTTGGCAACGCTGTTACGAAAGAGAATTACTCGATCAATCCCTCCATCGCCAAGGATTAACATACCTCAAAATCATTGCCACTGTTCCCCCAGCAGGGCGGAGAGTGGCTCGCAAAGCCATTCGGGAATGGGGAAATCCGGCGATCGTTTTTCATTGGCCCAAAACCTTCCGTAATACCCCCGTTGAGGCTAAAACTTCTTAGACATAAGCATGATTATTTTTAACCTCTAAATCCTCCAGGTTCATCACCGATAATTTTTCTAGGATATAATCTTGCTCTTCTGGGTTAAACAATTCATAGAATTTTTTGCCATTAGCACTCTTAATTGGAGCGTCCACAGATGCTTTCCAAGTCTCATCTGGACGTACGACTTTCCGAGCCGTTTGACCATAGGCAGTCAGCATCACCGCATCAAATTCTAAACCCAAAAAAGTACAGAGTTGGCTTAATACTTTTTCTGGATCGGCAACCAGTTTTTCATAGCGAATCAAAATATGATTAGGCTTATGTAAATGATGGCGAGAAAACTCCACCGAATCTATCCAAGTTTTCACACACTTATCAATCGTCCAAGGATCGCCCCAAATATCTCTACGTTGGTGATTGTGGGAAACGTCATATAGAGAAGCCACCACATCCCCACCATTCCGCACCAAATGAATAAACTTAGTCCCAGGAATTAAATGCTCAAAAAGCTGAATATAACGAATATGTTCCGGCGACTTTTCCAGCCACACTAATTTACCCTGCTCTTCAGTCGCTTGATTGAGGGCTTGGTTAAATATAGAAACATATTGACTGATAAACAGAGGAAAAGGGGAAAGTTTAGACTTCAATTCTGGCTGCCCAATTTCCTCTAAAAACCAATTCAGTTGTTTTTTTCCTTTAATTGAGGCTAAACCGAGTGAACGACTCAGGTATCGAATTCGTAGATTCTGGAATAAATGGGATTCAGGAAATGAAGCAATTTTTGGGTGTGCCCCCAAAAGACTCTGTAAAAGAGTCGTTCCTGAACGGGGGCAACCTCCCAAAAAAATAGATCGAGTAGGGTATATATCCATGGGATTGATCCTCAATTATTTCTGCGATCTCTTAATAGCAACGACTAAGGTTATACTAAATTTTTTTAATGGTCGCTACCACCCAATTACCATCATAATAACACTGAACTTCTGCCTCGGAACTAAAAATTTCAGTAACATTATATTTGGACGATTGATTCCAAATCACAAATTTCCCATCTTGCTCATCAAAATTCCATTGATGTAAACCTTGATATTGCTCTTGTTCCGCTTCATTTTTGTGATGCATTAGCACAACAAAGCCATTTTTCTTGGCGACAGAAAACATATTTTTGACTACCGTCAATGGATCGTAGCTATGGTCTAAAGCATTTCTGGAGTAAGTGATATCAAAGCTTTCCGCAGAAAATAAATCTAACAGCTTTTCTCCTACTCCAAACTGAGTTCTAACTGGAGGAGTAATATTATATTTGTCGAGAATGACATCATACTCACGAGCTAAAGGATCAATAGCTGCGATCTTCAGTTTTTGATCCTTATAAACTTTGCCCAGTGGCGTGAATGGGCCAGCTCCAACATCAAGAATCGTAAACCCTTCTGCTTTCGACTCCAGCGTATCTAAGCAATTAGCAATCTCCGGTTGCAAAGGCAATGTTGGATCGAGTTTTTCCTTATATTTATCCTGGAATTTCCCCAGTCCCTGAGTCGCTATATATTCATCCCAAAATTCCACTTCACTAGCTTGGGACTTTTCCCATAGTTTTTCTGTGGGATAAAAACGATTTCTGAGCTTGCGGTAATTGAGGGCAATTTTACGATAAGGCCAGAGAATGACTTTATTGATATAGTTTGTTCTTGACATGACTTGATTTAATTTTTACTTTTCAACCATTGTACCATACTCCCAATAACTTGGGTAGCTTCTTTTATTTGATAGAATAAAATCATGATTAGCTTGATTTCAGCGATCGGAACAAATCTAAAGTTTGATTGAATAATGCAGGAAATAGCAATCGAATCGTTATCCCATAAGCCATAGGAGCAACAAGCAGACAGATCCCTAGAGTCCAATGTAAGCCCAGATAGGGAGATACAATTGCTTGACTCCCTAGAATAGCTGCTATCATAATTCCTGTACCCAATAAAGCTGGAATCAAGCGATCAAAATAAGTTTTCATATTAATTTGAATGAGTTTCTTAACCATCAGAGTAAATGTAGGAAGAGGAATTAAATAGCCCCGAATAACAAAAGCACTAGCAACGGCAACAATTCCCCATTGAACAACTAAGATAAATGCAGCAACATTGCTAATAGCATTAACGATATTGACTTTTAATGCCCAATCTGGTTTGCCCATCACTAATATAATATTTGTATTAATACTACCCAAAGAATGCACAACTCCAATGATCATTAAGATTTGCATGACAGGAATACTAGGATACCATTGCTCCCCAAACATGACAGGAAGGATTTGAGGCGCTAAACTCGATAAGCCCAAAAACAATGGGAAGGAAATAAGGGCAGTAAATTGAGTACCTTGATAAAAGGCCGAACGCAGTTTCTCTGGTTCAGTTTGAAGTTTAGAAAAGGCAGGAAATCCCACCTGAGTCATAGTAGTAATTAAGACTGTTACTGTATTTAATAAACGATAGGCGATCGCATAATATCCTAAAGCAACCGGGCCTAAAAAATAACCAATTAAAAAGTCATCCGATCTTTTATTAAAAAAAGTTAAGAATTTAATCCCTAAAATGTTTACACCAAAACCAAATAAGTCATCAAAATGGCTTTTAGATATTCTCAATTTAGGTTGCCAATCACTCACCCACCATAAAACCAGAATTCCTACAAACTGATTCACTAATCGTTGACCGACTAAACTCCAAACTCCAAATCCCATAAACGCCATCGATACGCCTACAATTCCCCCTAATAATTGAGCAACCAGAGAGCGTAAAGATAATTCTTTAAAAGCTAAACGACGAGTAAAAATAGCTTGCTGTATACCATTAAATGCAGAAAAAATAAAAGCTAAAGATAACCACCGAATAATCGGTTCTAAATCAGGTTCTTTGAAAGCAACAGCCACCCAACCTGCACCAACCAATGTCATCAAGGTCAAGCCAATACTGATGACTAAATTAATCCAAAATGCTGTATTTAAATGTTCATCTTCCAACGTTTGACGCTGGACGATAGCTTGGCTAAATCCTTGATCTGTAAATACTTGTAGAAAGACCAAATATACATCAGCCAAAGCAACCAAGCCAAACGATTCTGGCCCTAATAATCTAGCTAGTACAAAAAAAACAATAAATGAAATGAGTTGATTGCCTAACTTTTCAATAGCTGACCAAATAACACCAGTAATCGTTTGTTTTTTTAAGTCCATAGATTTACATTTTATAAAAAAAATATTGTTTACTTTTCGTAATCTTATCACGATCTTGTTAAAAAAACAAAAAAATGAAAAATTTATTTATCTTTCAAGATCGAAAATTATTTTTGACTATTTCTTAGATCGCAGCCTAACCGAATATTGATAATGATATAAATAAACCAAATCAAAGTAGGTTCAAACAAACTGCTAACTGTAATATTTGGAATAATCATCCATGTGAGGATCATAGGGGGTATGAGAGCTTCAGGTGTAGAGTTAGAAATCATATATTTTATAGATATCGATATGGTTCCTAAAAAAGCACATAGAAAAACAGTTAATCCAACTAATCCAAATTCCAGAAAAAGCTCTAAAAAACCATTATGGGCATGGGGGGGAACCCATCCATTATCAGAGACTATACCATAGGCTGGATTGTCTTCACCCCGCCAGTCTTGCCAGAAGCTATGGTTCCCATAACCTAATATGGGTCTTTTTAATCCTCGTTCTATCATTTGTGGCCAAACAATGGTTCGCCCTGTTAACGTTGGATCTTTATCTAAAGAAGTTAAAAAATCATTCCAGTTTTCAACTACCAAAAACCCAATACAACTGGCAACAAGTATAAACATGAGAACACCAGCAAAAGCAGCTTTATAAGGTAATTTCTTTAAAAAATTCAAGCATCCCAATAAAGTGAAAAGTAATACAATTAGAATTAAACTGGTAGCAGAATTTGTATTTTGCCTGACATAAAGGGAAAAAAATGCTAGGCTAATTCCTAGGATTCGTTGTTTCGGATAATAGAGAGCATGAAATAACCATAAGGTTACATTTAATGCTAGTACCACACCTAACCGATTAGGATGACTCATAACCCCTTGCCAACCTTTTGCAACTACTCCAATAGAAGGTTTTGTTAACGCATAAAAAGCACTTAGTATGGATATAAATGTTGTACTCCACCTTAAAAGATTGATGAATTCTTTCCAACTATATTCTTGAGCAACTTGAACAGCAAAAAGAGTGACTTGTAACATCACTAATGCATATTTTGTTGCAGATAATGGAGTGTCTGACCATAAAATGGATAGAAAAGATATAATCATAAAAACACCTAAGAACTTATTAGACATTAATGAAATACTGTTGTCTAAAACCTTGATAAACCAGTATCTCAGAATTAAAAATGAAAGGCTATAGTAACCCAAATTTATACCTAATTGAATAGGCCCTATATTTTCATTGAGCAATTGCAAGGGTTGCAGGAGGGATATTGGATAAATCTGAAAGTCACAAAGAACAACAATAAATAAAAAAGAAAACCAGTAAATTCCTTTTGTTTGAAAAAAATAACTGTCACTCCAGTAGAATATTAAAAACAGATATATTGAGAAGCAACCTAAGAGAAGAAGTAAAATAATAGGGTCAAGTATTAATTCTTTCATAAGAAATTAGCTATATATTTTCAAGTAAGCTATCATGTTATTGTAGAATAGTGTATACGGACTGTAGAGTGTACATCTACAAGAATCTGTATGTTGAAATTTTCAAGAAATAAAAATTTGCGTCTAGTTGTTATTTTAGCAATAGTACAATTTCAACAATTGTCTCGGTTGAGTCCAGCTTATTCTCAATCTAACTTGGCCAATCCCTCTATGGTAAGAACTTCTACTTATCAAATTTCTCAAGATTTCAATCTTAGAGTGGGTGAAGTCAACAGTTATCGACTGGGAGTGGGAGATCGAATCCGCATAGACATTTTAGGTTCACCTGAATATGGCGGAGAATTCCTGATTACTCCTAGTGGTATGCTAAATCTACCCTGGATTCAACCTATTAATGTGATTAATTTGACTCAACAAGAACTAGCAGAAAAAATCACTAGAGAGTATGCTCCTATTTTAAAGCGTCCTTTTGTGACTGTAATTCTAACGGAAGTCCGACCGGTAGTGGTTAATGTTATCGGTGAAGTGCAGTATCCTGGAGTCTACCCTGTTGAGCTTGATAGTGGTAGAGGCTCTCAACCTAGAATTCAGTATCCCACAATACCCCAAGTATTGAAAGCTGCTGGTGGAGTTACGTTATCGGCTAATCTGCGTGAAATTCAAATTCATCGTTCTCTACCTGGAAATCAAAAGCAAGTTATTCCTGTCAATGTTCTGGAACTGCTAGAAAAGGGTCAGAACATTGATTCTTTAATTCTTCAGGATGGAGATGCAGTTTTTGTCCCTCCCCTCGATCGCATCAATCTGGCAGAAGTAACTCAACTGGCTAGTCTGAACTTTGCTATACCTGCGGATCAACCTCGGAACATTACTGTTCTGGGAGAAGTGCAAATACCAGGGGATTATGTTGTGATTGGAGGAGGTTCGCGATCGGATCTCAGGCCGGGTGGATGGCCAACCGTTAGTTGGGCCATTCGTAGCGCAGGGGGAATTACACAAAAAGCCGATCTGCGCCATATTGAGATTTATCGCCCTACTCATCAAGGAAATTCAATTACCTTCAAAGTCAATCTATGGGATTTTGTGCAAGGGAAAGATGCAACACAGAATACTATTGTTCAAGAAGGAGATACTATTGTTATTCCAGCCCTAGACGAGATCAATTATAATGAAGCCATTGAACTTGGACAGACTAGCTTATCTCCTGACAAAATAACGGTTTTTGTCGTTGGCAATAAACTGGACAACATCAGTAATATAACTGGAGAAATATCTGTGCCTTTAAATACACCTATGAATCAAGCATTGTTATCAGCCGATGGATTTATTAATCGGAGAGTTCGACAAAGTTCAGTTGATTTAGTTCGTTTTAATCGGGATGGTACAGCTTCTAAGCGTGAAATAATGGTCGATCTAGCGGCTAATGTTAATCCAGATACTAATCCGCCTCTGAAAGATGGTGATATTATTATTCTCAGTCGTTCAGGATTAGCTAAATTCATTGATTTTATTGGCACTGTCGATCAATTTATGAACTTAGCTACACCAATTCGTGAATTGATTAATGCCTTGGAAATATTAGGTTATATTCGCAATCGTTGATGGTTTACTATTACTGATTTTTAAATCATGAATTTCAATTCTAAGCCCAATATATACTCCAAAAATTTAAATCATGACTTTGATTCATTAAGTAATCATTCCCAAGACTCTTTTTTGGAACAAAAATCAGAACTAGATCTCAATTGGATTTTATCTGTTTTTGCCAGAAGACTTCCAATTATGGCAGTAGTTGCCGTTAGTGTAACTGCATTAGCAGGAGGTTTGATTGTTAAGCAATCTCGTCAAATTGTACCTATTTATGAAGGGTCATTTCGGCTATTAGTTGAGCCATTTACTGCGGAATCAAGAGTAGCTCAACTTTCCTTAATCTCTCAAAATTCAGAAGAAGTTGTTAGACAAGGAAGATTAGATATCAGTCTCGTAGACTATGAGAGTTTAATTAGGGTTTTGAAAAGTCCTTATATGCTCGATCCTTTGCTAAAAAAAATTCAAGTCAAATATCCAAATATGACTTACAATGGATTAATTGGTAAACTAGAGACTATGCGAGTTACTTATGAAAAAGATGCAAAAACAGAAGGAACATCTCTTGTGCGAGTGAGCTATACAGACTCAGATCCTGAGAAAATTCAGTTTATTTTAGATCAGGTTGCTCAAGGCTATGTTGATTATAGTGTTCAAGAACGAAAAAAGAGTATTCAACAAGGAATTAGTTTTATTAAATCTAATCTTCCAGATCAGCAAAAAAGGGTTAAAGGTCTTGAAGATAGCCTTCAAGAATTAAGGGAAAATTACAATATTATTGAGCCTAACTCCCAAAGTCAGGAACTTTCAATTAGTCTTCGTAATTTACGATCTGAAAGATTAAATGTTGAAACTCAACTGTTTGAAAAAAAACATCTTTATCAAACCATAAAAGAACAATTAGATCAGGAAAATTATGTATTTATTTTAAGTAATTCTCCGAATACTTACGTGACTATTCTCAAGAATTATCAACAACTAGAATCAGATATTGCTACTACGTCTAGTCAATTAACTGACAATAGTGTTCCCATGCAAATTTTAAGGGAGCAAAAAGAAGAATTAAATATAAGGTTGCGCGAAGAAGCTGAAGCAATTGTTTTTCAAGTAGAGAATGAAGTGCAAGCCTTGGAAGCCAAATTAAACCCTTTATTAGAAGCAGAAGAAAATCTAAATAATACTATTCAGAGTTGGCCATTGGCGACACGAAAGTATGATGAAATCAAAAGAGAACTTGATTTTGCGATTGAAAATTATAAGAAATTGTTATATAGCCTAGAATCCTTAAAAATAGATGATGCTCAAATCCAAATTCCTTGGCAAATCATCGATCCTCCAAAAGTGGTGAGTAATGCCGAAGGAAAGCCGGTTTCTATGGCCGTTAAAGAAACTCGTAAGAAGTTAGCTGTGTTAATGGTTGTGAGTACCCTGTTAAGTATCGGTGTTGGTTTCTTAGTCGAGGTGTTGATCCCAGTTTTTCATACTCCTGAAGATGTGAAGTCTTTTACAAAACTGAATTTGTTAGGTGTTATTCCCTTAGCACCTAGCTTGAAAAAGGGGCAAACTAAACCTATTCGCCGTTATTTCACCAGTCGGTCAACTTCTGACCTTATACCTCTAATCATCCAGCCAGAGTACAGTGCTTCTTTCTTAGAATCTTTTCGTTCTCTGTACACGAATATTGCTCTGATGGGCAAGAATCAGCCGATTCGTTCTTTAGTGGTCAGCTCTCCTAGCGCGGGTGATGGTAAGTCTACAATTGCCCTGCATTTAGCTCAAACAGCGGCAGCTATGGGAAAACGGGTTTTATTGGTTGATGCAGATTTAAGGTTACCTCAACTTCATCAAGCATTGGGTTTGCAGAATCAAGCAGGATTGAGCGATACGATCGCCAACTATATTAGTTTAAATGAAGTCATCCAGCAATCGGCCCTGGAAGAAAATCTTTTCTTTCTCAGTGCAGGACAAACGGTTCCCGATCCCATTAAACTCTTGTCATCCCAAAAAATGCAGTATTTGATGGGACAGCTACAAGGCTTTTTTGATTTAGTTATCTATGACACTCCACCTTTAGTGGGTTTAGCGGATGGTCATTTAGTGGCAGCACGGGTTGACGGTGTGATTTTAGTTGTCCGTCTTGCGAAAACAGATCAATCCCTGGTGAGAAAATCCTTAGAAGAATTAACGATATCTCATGCTCGTCTTTTAGGTGTAGTGGCCAATGAAGTTAAAAATTCTGACTATATAGCAATGAGTGCTAATCGGCAGTACCGTAATGCTTCTTTGTCTTAAATGAAAAATAACCCCCCTTGCTAGAGGGAGGCTATTATAGGATTTATTGAGTTATCTTCTTAGGAAGAGAGGAAGGCGGAGCTTGATCTAGCACTCCAGACTTCTCTATTTAGCCTGACGTTTGCGTAAGCCTAAACCACCCATTCCGGCTAACAAGCCTAGACCGAGAATACTAGAAGGTTCAGGAACAGCTTCAATCACTTGATTGAATTCTCTCATCCGGAAGTTCACACCGTCACCTGAGCTGTTAGCATAGTCCATACCCAACTTGAGAGTAATTGAGTTGACATTCAAGAATTCCAAGGTGTTCATACTAGAGTTGCCGCGTGCGTCACCAGCAGCATCATTAAGTAATCTCTTCTGACTGGTGTTACCATTGACTGCAAGTACCCCAGTTTGGTTTTGACGCTCGGAATCGAAGAAATCAATGGTTAATTTATCCAGAGTTTTGGTGAAGACGAACTCAAAGATCCCAACTTCAAGCTGTCCTCCTTCTTCTGCTGGAGCAACGGGGCGGAACCAGTATCCTTGTGTATTGGTTCCTCTGTCACCATTAGAAAACGTGACGGTTTCTGCACCATTGGTGTAGGTGTTGCGAGTTTCTAAGGAATCCAAGAACAGTCGGCTGTACTGAGTTGCACCCGTTTCTGCATCTTTCCAACCTAGAGCGGTGACACTTTGAATAAATCCTGCAATCGGTGTGTTCAGGCATTCTTCCAAACAACCAAAACCTGTGTCAATTTCACTTTCAAAGGCTAAGGGATTGGCGGAGGCTGAGGGAGCGAACATACTGGCAACTAGGGTGGAGGCTACTGCTCCGGCTGCTACTGTGCTAACTCTTTTAGTAATTTGAGATAAAGATTGAGAGGTCATGGTATTGGGTCTCCTAGAACGGTCTAACTGACTTGATTAGTTTGTATAGTCTTTTCTTTGCTTTCCTCTACGATAGCCCTCTGGGAGGGGTCTTCGCATCAGAGGGATTGGGTATTTTTGATTTGAAGTTCCCATGTAGAAGTCCATGAGCTTCTGGGTATGCTTAAGTAGTTGATTCTGGAAAAATACTGAAGTGAGGGGTCAATCACCCTATGTCGTTTGGAATCATCCGTATAAGTGAGGAGAGGAGGGCTACTGGTGAATAACGGCTCGGACTCTATAGATGGGTCGATTTTGGGATTCATGGTAGGTTCGCATGAGCAGTTCTCCGAGCAGACCAAAGCAAAAGAGCTGTATCCCAGTCAAGAGAAGGACGACGACTAAAATGAGTAGGGGACGGCCGCCGATTTCTTCGCCAAAACCCAATTTGAGAATGGTGAGGTAGACTCCCAGCAGGAATCCGAGAAACATGGAGAGTAGGCCCATGGAGCCAAAGATATGCATGGGTCGGGTGAGGAATTTCTTCATAAACCAAACGGTGAGCAAATCCATTAAAACTCGGAAGGTGCGGCCAAGACCATATTTGCTTTTGCCGTATTGTCGAGCATGGTGGCGTACTGGTATTTCGGTGATTCTAGCGCCTTCGATAAAGGCTAGGGCGGGCAAAAAGCGGTGGAGTTCTCCGTAGAGATTCATGTCGGCGACGACTTCGGCGCGATAGGCTTTGAGGGAACATCCGTAGTCATGGAGTTGGACTCCTGTGACTTTGCCGATGATCCAGTTGGCAATTTTGGAGGGTAGGAGCCGAGTGACTGCATCATCTTGCCGTTGTTTGCGCCAACCACTGACGAGATCGTAGCCTTGTTCGATGGTTTCTAGGAGGAGGGGGATGTCGGCGGGGTCGTTTTGAAGGTCAGCATCGAGGGTAATAAAGATATTACCTTGGGCGTATTGAAATCCGGCGGCCATGGCTGGGGTTTGACCGTAATTTCGCCGAAGAATGACGGCTTTGAGATGGGGGGTTTTCTGGGCGAGTTGGGTTAAAAGTTCTGTGGAACCGTCGCTGGAGCCGTCATCGACACAGATGAGTTCGTAGGTGCGTTGGGTTGTGGGGAGTATTTTGGCGATCGCCTCTACCAGCAACGGTAAGCTTTCGACTTCGTTATAAATGGGGGCGATCACGGAAATTTCGGGCTTAGGGGGGGTTTCAACGGTGGGCAGAGTGGGGGAAGCGTTCATAGGATTAGGGGTTCTTGAGACTAAAGTGTTGATAAAGCCAGCCGAGTAGAGCGCCGATCGCCTCTGCTAATACACTGATGACCCGATATAAGGCAACTCCACTGAGGATAATAGCAGGTGGATAGGCTCCATCCAAGAGGGCGATCGCTGTGGCTTCAAAGACTCCCAAACCTCCAGGTGCGCCGGGAATGACTAAACCGAGTAACCAGGCGAAACTAAAGGCACTGATAAGTGGGGGCACTTGTTCTATTTCTATGGTCGATAGGGCGGATAGGGCAAATAAAAATCCGAGTCCGCGAATCAACAGAAATCCCATTTCACCGAGTAAGGGTTTTAAGGGATAGCGTTTTAACTGCGCTGAGGGTTGCTCCTGGGCTGCGAGTTCTCCTTTTGCTTTCTTTTTCGAGAGAAAAGTCAGAATCGGGTTTAAAATCCGAGGATGAATGCCTATCAAAACACTGGCTAAAATCACTGTTGGTAAGAGTCCTCGACTTTGGGGACTCGCACCTGCGGCTAATATGAGGGCGGAGGCTGCCATCAGCAGGGGTTCCATCAGGGTACTGAGGATGGCGATCGCCCCTGGAACACCCACACTTTGAGCGGCTCGAATGCGACCATAGAAATGCCAGACATTACCGGGCAAATATTTACCAATATTGGTGATTAGATAGGTTTGAATGCTCCAAATGGCTTTAACTCGTTGGTTAAACTCAGCTAAAATCCAGCCCCAGATCCAGCCTGACCAGATATGGGCGATGATTGTAATCAGGAGGGCGATCGCCAAACTAATCCATCCCCAGCCACTGATGCGAATTGCCAGCACTTCCTGCCAATGATCTTTGAAAGCTTTGGCAAGGAAAAACAACGCCACCCCCACAATAAACCATCGTAGGTAAGGTTTTAAAATTGAGAGTAGGCGTTGCATAAAAGATTTCATCGTCTCAGATTTAGACCCAATTTAAACGCCATAACCAATTCAGACCAGTACGCGGATTTTTGCTTTCACTGACTGGCTCTAAAGCCAATTCATCAACCGACTGAATTTGTTTCATCAGGTCTGGAGAAGGATCGTAGAGAAACAGATCCTCATCCCCTTTGGGAACTTGGATCGAATCATCATCTAGTAACCATACCTTTATTTTCGGATCGAGTCTATAGCTAAGAACTCCCAAACGCATTCCTGGATGACTTTTCGTCATCAGCAGAGCGTTAGGACTATTATTGACAATAGCCGTCACTTCTAAACTATGAGAGTCAGCCCGTTTATTCCACCAATCTTGGGATTGAGAACTTAAGCCACAAGAGATCATCCCCAGAGAGAATAACCCAATAGTTATCATTTTCCATAGATTGGCTTGATATCGCTTAGGAGAACTAATCTGAACGGACAAAAGATAAGCGACTACCAGTTGTATTCCTAGAAAAGTGGGAATAATATAACGTTGAATATTGGATCTTGTAGACCCAGTAACCAAATCTGGGATAGCCAGAACCAACCAGGGAATAACCACGAGTGTCAACACAAACAAAAAAGTTTTTCTCTCTGTAGTCTTCTGGGTAAAATACAAAGCATAAATCACTAAAAAAACCACACTAAGCATCAGGGGAACAAACAATTTCAGGGCTAGTGATGCCGTATCTGAACTCAAGCCAAAGTCCACAAACTGTCTAGCTGTATTCCCCAGCCAACTTTTAAGATAAAAATTCAGGGGAGGTTTACCCGATTCTGCTTGCCAAGTGACTGTATTTTGAATCGCCTTAAAATTCAGAAGAATCACAATAATCCAGGGAGTAAAAGCTACTGCGCCTATGATATTTGCTACGATATAAGGCTTCCAGATTCGAGTCCATCGAAATCCCTCTAAGCACAAGAAATAAATTCCATGAGCAAATAAGACTAAGGCAAAGAGAATATGGGTGTATAACCCTAACGCGATACTAGCTGCATAAATCCCCCAACTGTACCTCTTAAGTTTTGTCCAGGTAGGGGATTTATTTTGTAAGCGTATGGCTCTTAAAAGAGCAGCACTACAGCATAAGGTAACTACAGCCAATAAACTATATTGTCTGGCTTCTTGAGCATATAAGACTTGAAAAGGAGAAATGGCGAGCAAACCCATTGCCATCCATCCCGTTATGGAGGATTCAAATAACTCAAGACACAACCAATAAACGCAAGGAAAAGTTAACAGGCTAATGACTGCTGATAAACTACGGGTTGCTGTAACTGAACTACCCAACCACCCACGCCAAAAGCGAAGCATGACAAAATATAAGGGGGTATGTTCAGCATTATTAGCTAGAGCTTGGGCAACATCTGAAAAGGAGCGCTCTGGACTGGGATGATAATAGCTTTGAATATCTTCTATAGTCAGAATTTGATTCTTAGGTAAAACTTCGACTAACTTCGTTGCTGAATAGCCCGAAACTCTCAAAGCGGTAAAGGTTTCATCCAACCAATAGATTTTGGTGTCCAGATGATAGAAACGAAAAAAAACACCTAACAGTATACAGAAGGCAATCAAGACCTGTATGTTTTTTTTCATGGTTGACTACAGTTAAAAATAGTCTTTTAGTTTTGAATTGTGATTGAACACATATTCATAAACTTGATTGCCATAATTTTCCTGAAACTCTTCTCTCGATCCTTCATAGTTGTCACTACGACTAATTACCCGTGGATCGTGATAGGTTTTTTTCTTCACTTCTTCTTTAGAGACTCGTTGTTGAATATCCTGGAGTTTTTGGGAATCTAAGGTTTCGCCAAAATGAGCAGTAACTTTAGAAAACTCCTCAGCAATATTCTTTTTCAAGTTTTCATATCTGAGGATGGTTTTTTTCTCACTGGTGGTTTCTTCAATGAGCCATTTACTCAGGTGCTTGGCATACAAGCTTGACCAATATTCAATCCGATTAAGATCCCTGGTACTTTCCTGATAAAAGTTTAATTGAGAATAAATGGTGGGAACCGGATCTCGGTAGAGATAAATGACATTTTTACGATAGACATCCAGATCAAGATCGTGGGTATGATAGGTCATGAAATCTTGGCTATCTTTGAAATAGAAAGCTCGCACTAGAGAAGGACGTTCAAAATACAACTCCATCATCAAGCGCATCCAATGGCTGCCTGTTCTGGGAAAACTAACAAAAAAGGGAAAGTCAGGATTGCTGACAAACTTTTCAATGAGTTTTTCATCTCGAATTCGTTTGGATAAATCTTGATAGGAACTGGGATCGGTTATCAATTGTTTTACTAGCTGTATTGCTCGACCGATCATGATGATTAACTCCTGTTTAAATGAACTATTCCAAGAAATGAAAAAACTCACTTGGGCTTATAGTCGTCTGTAGTTCCAATCTAAAGAAAGAATATAGATTTTCGATACAGAAGTGAGTAAAGTACCTTTATAATAGTGCTGATGTCTATGACATGGCAAGCTATTAATCAAAATGTTATGAATTGTAAAACCATAGCGGTCTTACTGACGTGCCACAACCGCAAAGATAAAACATTAAAGAGTTTAGACTCGCTTTTTAGTCAAGATTTAGCTCCTGATTTTTCTTTGGTCGTATACTTAGTCGATGATGGCAGTACAGATGGCACATCAGAGGCGATCGCCAAAACCTATCCTCAAGTCAAGATCCTGCAAGGAGATGGTAACCTATTTTGGAACGGAGGAATGCGGAAAGCCTTTGCTGCTGCTCTAGAAGTGGGCCATGATTATTATGTATGGCTCAATGATGACACCCTTCTCTACCCCCATAGTCTTAGCACCCTTTTGGACACTCATCAAGAAGTAAGCGATCGCGGCCAACCCCGCTCTATTATCGCCGGATCGACCCAAGATCCAGATACTCAAGAATGGACTTATGGAGGATATCGGCAACGGGGATGGTGGTATCCTCCCTTTAAGTGTTCCCCCGTCAAACCCACGGATACCGCACAACCTTGCGATCTCATGTGTGGCAATATCGTCTTAATTCCCCAAGAAATCACTGCTGTGGTGGGAAATCTCGATCCCGATCTTACCCATTATGCGGGAGATTGGGATTATGGCTTGCGAGCTAAACAAAAAGGATGTAGTGTTTGGATTACCCCAGGGTATTTAGGGACTTGTGCCAGAAACCCCAAACCCGATCCGGCCAATACCCCTAAGCTGAAACAAGGGTTAAAAAATATTGAGAGGCCCAAAGGTTTAGCCCTACAAAGTGTTACCCTACAACCTTGGGAAGAGTGGAAAATTCTCATGCAACGGCATGGGGGAATTTTATGGCCGCTTTTCTGGATTTTGCCCTATCGAAAATTACTGTTTCCGAAATTTTTCGATCGCCACCAGGATGCTTAAATCCTGAAAAAAATTAATCCTTTATTTCCATTAATGATTGATAGATCGCCAAAAATATTATGGACACTCGCATCGCCTGGTTAGTCCCTGCCGTGAGAAGGGGCGCTTATTGGCAACCGGTTTTAAAAGAATTCACAAAAATTTATCCTCAAACCAAATTCTACACCAGTCAAACCTGGCCGGGATTCGATCCAGATGCTCCGGGGGCGGAAGTTATTACCCTTATTGGTAAATATCGTTTTCGGGAGACTCAAACGGTAGAATCTGGATACAATCGAGGGATTATTCTTGTCTCGCCAACTGTGGTGTTTCCGTTACTCAAGTATCATCCCCAGGTGGTTTTTGTGAGTAGTTTCTCCATCTGGACTTTATTAGCGATCGCCCTCCAACCCATAGGCAAGTGGAAGCTGATCTTAGTCTATGAAAGCAGTTCTCCGAATGTAGACTTTCGCGATAGTCCTCTGCGGTCTAACTTACGGCGCTGGATGACTCAATTTATGGATACTTTTATTTCTAATTCTCGCCGAGGGAAAGACTATTTAGTTGAAGTTTTAGGGGTAGATGCCAACAACATATCCGCCCGCCCCTATATGGTTCCCGATACTCAAACCCTGTTACAAAATCGTTCAGAAAATCGATCTCAATCTTTAGCCCTAAAGTCTCCGATTTTTTTATGTGTGGGATTGCTTGTGCCCCGTAAGGGAGTAAAATATTTATTACAAGCTTGTGTCATTCTGCGCGATCGCGGCTATTCTGAGTATAGCCTGGTTTTGGTCGGAGACGGAGAACAGCGAGCCGAATTGGAAGCATTTGTTAAAGACCATCAGCTAGAACAACAAGTGATATGGACCGGTTGGTTAAATTATGGCGATCTGGGCACTTATTTTGAGGGAGCAGATGTGTTTATCTTTCCGACCTTAGAAGATACTTGGGGTGTCGTTCTGTTAGAAGCGATGGCCTTTGGAAAAGCGATTATTTCCTCTAAATGGGCTGGAGCTTCGGAAATGGTGGTTGAAGGAGAAAATGGCTATATCATCGATCCCTATGAACCGGAAAAGTTTGCCCAAGCTATGATGGAATTAATCGACCATCCGGAGTTAATCCAAAAGATGGGACAAAAATCCCAGGAATTGATGGTAGAACATAATGCTCAAAAAGCGGGATTGTTTTTAGCCAGTCAAGTGGAGAAAGTGCTGGAAAAAGAAAATAAAACTTAGAGATAAAGCTTATGAAAATTCTCTTATCAGCATTTGCTTGCGAACCGGGACAAGGTTCTGAGGAAGGAGTCGGTTGGAATGCAGCCGTTGAGTCCGCAAAACACGATCGCGTCTGGGTGATTACCCGAAAGTTTTGTCAACCTGCTATTGAGGCAGAATTAGAGCGCAATCCTATCCCTAATTTACACTTTCGCTATGTGGAACCTTTCGACTGGAAAGAAAATTTTAAGGGGCGACAAGGGGGGCTGCAACTGCATTATTACCTGTGGCAACTTTTAGCTTATCAAGAAGCTCGTCGCTTGCATCAAGAAGTGCAGTTAGATGTGGTGCGTCATGTGACTTATGTTAAGTTTTGGTCGCCGAGTTTAGTCTGTCTATTACCCGTCCCCTTTATTTGGGGCCCCATAGGTGGCGGAGAAGCGGCTCCTAAACCGTTTTGGCGCGATTTTAGCTTTAAAGCCAAATTATATGAAACGGCGCGGGATATTGCCCAAAAAATCGGGGAAAGAGACCCCTTTACCCGGCTGACGGCTAAACGGAGCGCGATCGCCCTGGTAACTACAGAAGATACGGCTCTGCGGGTTAAAAATATGCCCGTTTCCCAAATAGAACTCTATTCAGAAGCCGGTCTCTCCCAAGCCGAAATGACCCGGTTAGCCTCTCTAGGCGAACCTCCTACTTCTCCCATCCGCTTTATCAGCCTAGGGCGCTTATTGCACTGGAAAGGGTATCATTTATCTGTCCGTGCCTTTGCCCAGGCTAATTTACCTGATGCCGAATATTGGCTGTTGGGAGATGGGCCAGACCGGGAAAAACTGGAGGACTTAGCCAAGAGTTTGGGAGTAAGCGATCGGATCAAATTTTGGGGCAAACGTCCCCGCGATGAAAGCCTAGAGAAACTGGGACAATCCCATGTTCTGGTGCATCCGAGTTTACATGATTCTGGGGGATGGACTTGTCTGGAAGGCATGGCTGCGGGTCGGCCAATTATCTGTTTAGCTCTGGGAGGGCCGAATACTCAGGTTACCGAGGAAACTGGGATTAAAGTACCAGCTCTGAATCCGGATCAAGCCGTCACTGGGATTGCTGAGGCCATGAAGCAACTGGCCCAAAACTCTGAACTCAGAGAAAAATTAGGACAAGCTGGACAAAAACGGGTGCGTGAAGTCTACGATTGGGAGATTAAAGGGCAATTTTTTGCCCGACTCTACAGAAGGGTTGCGAAACAAGAATCACCGTTATTAAATTCAAACTAATCATGAGTATCGCGATTATTACTGGTTCTGCGGGTTTAATTGGCTCCGAAGCCTCTAAATTCTTTGCCGGAAAGGGCTTGGAAATTGTCGGTATTGACAATGATATGCGCCGGGTGTTCTTCGGGGATGATGCCTCAACAACCTGGAACCGCCAGAGATTAGAGCGTTCTTTAGGCAAACAGTACAAGCACTTAGATTTGGATATTCGCGACCAAGAGGCGATCGCCAAACTCTTCCAAGACTACAGTAAAGATATCGCCCTCATTGTCCATACCGCCGCCCAACCCTCCCACGACTGGGCCGCCCGCGACCCCCAAATGGACTTCACCGTTAACGCCAACGGAACCCTAAACTTACTCCAAGCGACCCGCGACTTTGCCCCCCAAGCCCCCTTTATCTTCACCTCCACCAACAAAGTCTACGGCGACACTCCCAACCGTCTGCCCCTCATCGAACAAGACACCCGATGGGAAATTGACCCCGAACATACCTACAACACCGGCATTCGGGAAGATATGTCCATTGACCAAACCACCCATAGTTTATTCGGCGCGTCCAAAGTCGCTGCGGATGTGCTGGTGCAAGAATATGGTCGCTATTTCCAGATCCCAACCGCCTGTTTTCGCGGCGGATGTCTCACCGGGCCGAACCATTCCGGAACCCAACTGCACGGGTTTCTCGCCTATTTAATGAAATGCACTGTGACTGGCAAACCCTATACCGTCTTTGGCTACAAGGGTAAACAAGTGCGGGACAATATTCACAGCGCCGACTTAATCAACGCCTTCGATGCCTTCTTCCAAGCGCCGCGAGTGGCCGAAGTTTACAATACCGGCGGCGGGCGTTATAGCAACTGCTCCATGCTCGAAGCGATTAAGATTTGTCAGGAAATCACGGGCAAGGAGTTAAATTGGACATATTCGGAAACCAACCGCATTGGCGATCATATCTGGTGGATCAGTGATAATGCCAAGTTTGCCAACCACTATCCCAACTGGAAACACCAGTATGATGTGCCCCAAATCTTGCGGGAAATTTACGAATTTAATCAAGAACGTTGGGAAAAGGAGACGATCTAAATGATTGATGCTGGCAAGCGGAATATTCTGGGCGTTCTGGTCAATATCATTGATTATGAAGGAGCAGTAGAGCTAATTATTCAAGCCGCGAAAGAAAAACAAGGGCTATCGGTTTCTGCCCTAGCCGTTCATGGCGTAATGACCGGCGTTCTGGACAATACCCACCGCTTCCGGCTCAATCATATGGATTTAATTTGTCCCGATGGGCAACCGGTGCGTTGGGCGCTGAATTTTGTTCATAAAGCGAGATTATCTGACCGGGTATACGGCCCCAATTTGACCTTGAGGGTATGCGAGCAAGCGGCTCAGGAGGGGCTGCCCATTTACCTGTACGGGTCTCGGCAAGAGGTTTTAGACGCTTTTGCTCGGAATTTGGGCGATCGCTATCCTCAGCTCAAAATTGCCGGGTCTCAGCCCTCCCGCTTCCGGCAAACCACCGCCGAAGAGACGCAGGAAATCGCCCAAACCATCAAAGATTCTGGAGCTGCCATCACCTTAGTCGGTTTAGGCTGCCCTCGCCAAGAAGTTTTTGCTCATGAATACCGCGATCGCCTTTCCATGCCCCTTCTCGCCGTAGGTGCAGCCTTCGACTTCCACGCCGGACTCCTACCTCAAGCTCCCCCCACCCTGCAAGCCGTGGGTTTAGAATGGCTCTATCGCCTCATTCAAGAACCCAAACGACTCTGGAAACGCTATGTTTTTCTCAATCCCTATTATGTTTGGCTCTTAAGCTTACAAATTTTGCGTTTGCGTAAATTCGATCCAGATAGCGCCACTCCCCCCGAACAGGAATTACGCTATGGTTAACCTCCCAAGTTTTGTTTTTTTGGCACTTTCTGATGAACCTTAATCTTTTATTGAAATGGCTTAAAAAATATTCGCCCTATGGGTTTGTTGTCACATCTACTCTAATCGCCTATGGGTATTTGTTTCCTTCATCAAACTTAACAACTCATATCCCTTATATTCAATCTCTATTAAATCCAGAACTATACAAGTTTGATTTTTATGTTCAAGAAGCACTTCAGTTTTCTCCTAGATACTACTATCAATTACTGATTACTTCAACCATCAATTTGGGTATAAGCTTGCCCTACACTTACTTTATTTATTATGTCATCTCTTTAGCTTCTTTCATCTTTGGTTTATATGCCTTAGGCAATAAATTTGGTCAATCCAAGCTATCCGCAGGTGTACTAGCTTTTTTGTGCTTAAGCAGTATTGACGGAACAATTGGCAGTGTTGATTTATTTAGAACAGAGCCGATTCCAGCTATATTTGCAATGGGAATGACAATATGGGGAATTTATTTTTGCTTTTGTAAAAAATGGTTCTTTGGATATTTACTGTTTGGAATTGCATGTCTTTTGCAATTTTTAGTTGGACTATTACCTGGATTAATGATGAGTGTCATCTTATTTAAGGATACTAGAAAAGATCATAAATCTTGGACAACAGTAATTTGGCCAATGTTAACGTTAGTATTTTTTGCTTCTTTAGTTTACATTCCTATGAAGCTGATCGATAATACGGGTACTGATATTTTTAATTCTGCTGAATTCATTCATATTTATGGTTATATTCGCCACCCACATCATATTATCCTCTCTAGCATCAATCCTAACAAATGGAGTAATTTTATATTCTTCATATCGGCAGGAATATTGTTTATTAAAAGTTCAAAAACTTTAAAACCAGAAGAAAAACTAAATTTACTTACTATTATCACCTTATCTTTGTTGTCTTTGTTTCTGGGGTATATTTTTGTAGAAATTTTTCCTGTATCGTTATTGGCAAAATTGCAGTTGGCTAGAACTACACCATTTGCACAACTTATGGTTTTTATAGCAATGAGTGCTTTGGTCAACCAATATTATAAGGAAAAAAATTGGTTAATAACGGTGATATTGATATTAATACCAACCCTTCAAGACGGTAGTATTATCTTATTCATGGTCGCTGTGTTGATATCAACACATAACTTAAAAATCAAGAATCAAAAGTTATTATTGATATTAACAGTATTAACCTTTATCTATTTCTCTATTATCTATCCAAGCCTTGATTTTTCCTATACCACATTCAAATCTATTACCTGGAAGTTATTACTATTTATCAGTTTGACTTTTCCTTTTATATTAGAGGAATTTATTCGTCCAAAATTAATAAAATATTTATCAACCTTTCTCCTCAATTGCTTTTCTTGTACTTTATTAATTTTGGGCTTAACTAAAATAGCGCCACAAAAATTTTTATACTCATTTGAAAATAAAATAAAAATATATCAAGTATGGAATAATAATTTAACTAAGTTAGCTGTACGATTTAAAGATAAATCTTCACAAGATGCTCTGATTTTAGTTCCTCCTTTTGAAGATGGTTTTAGGTTGCATTCCCAACGTTCTGTTGTCGTCACATTCAAAGGATTTCCTTTTACCGATCGAGGGATTCAAGAATGGCTAAATCGAATGACAATCATATTAGGCCCAATAGAATATCCTATTTCTTTAAGTACAGTAAACTCACTCTATAGTCATCGTAGTTCTTCTGATTTATTTAGAGCAGCTCAACAACTAAAAGCTGAATATATCTTAACGAAAAAAGACTGGCATAATCAAGTTGATGGAGTCGTTTTTGATCAAGAAGGAGAATGGATTATCTATAAAGTTGATATCAATAATAGTGATTAGACAATCCAGCAATGGCAATTAGTTTTAATACGCTCCTCTACGCCCCAAAACTACTTGCACCGTTTTCAATAAGATCTCAAAATCTAGGGCTAACGACCAATTATTGATATAAGACATATCCAACTTAAAGGCATCTTCAAAATTTTTAATATCTGACCGACCAGAAACTTGCCAAAGTCCAGTGATTCCCGGTAAAACATTGTGGCGCATAAAGTGGTGTTCGGCAAATCCTTCCACGTCTCGTAAAGGCAAAGGGCGAGGGCCAACTAAACTCATTTCACCAATTAAAACATTAATAATTTGGGGCAGTTCATCTAAACTATAGCGCCGTAAAAACTTACCGACTCTCGTAATTCGGGGGTCATCTTTCATTTTAAATAATACTCCCCCTTTGATTTCATTTTTCGCTTCGAGTTCCTTCATCAACTGATCGGCATTAACCACCATGGTGCGGTATTTCCAGACCTTAAAATGCCGTCCTTTCAAACCCATGCGAGTTTGCTTAAAGAAGATGGGGCCAGGAGAGTCTAGTTTGATGGCGATCGCCAGAGCGATAAATAAAGGACTTCCTAATAGTAAAATCAACAATGAGAGCAATACATCAAATGCCCGCTTTAGCCAAAAATCACTCCCTAACAAACCGGGCGGCTGAAACTGAATACTCGGCATTCCCCCAATCATTTCAATTTTGGGATTATGATGGGGAACTTCTAGACCAATGGGCAAAATTCTCAGGGCAATACCTGAATTTTTTAAGCTCCAATAAAGGGGCATTAAATTACCGACTAAATTCCAGGAACAGAAAAAAACCTCCCCTACATCTAGGGATTGAATTTCTTCTAGAAGATGAGACCACTGATTGGTCTTAGTTTGTAGAGATAAATCCAATTGTCCAGCAATGGTAAACTCTTTATTGCTATCAAGTTTTAAGGCAATTTTAGCAATCAGAGTATCTTTAGGATTGCCAATTAGGAAAATCCGGCGAGGCACTCGACCATCACGACGAAGATGGGTAATGGTTGCTTCCGCAATCAAGCGTCCTGTACCGACATATAAAATCACAAATAGCCAAGATAGAATAAACATTGACCGAGAAATAATCAGACCCGGTTGATAGATAAAGGCAATAACGATTAAAACTCCTTGAGCAAAGGTAATACTTCTGAGTAGATGGTTAAATTGACGACGACTACGGCGATCGCCATATAATCCTCCTGTAGCGATCATGGCCAAGGTGATCCATAAAATCGGAAATAAAAACCCAGGTTGCTCTGGGGTATGGGCTAATAATTGGAAGGAGGGAACATGCTTTAACCAATGAACCTGCTCAACAATCACCTTAGCGCTCTTCCAAGCCAAGGAAATCATGATCGTATCTAAGCCAATGAAAGCTAGAATTCTCAGCCAAGCAACGATCAGTCCTCGTCGCAGACCCACAATCGTGGGAACCCGCAAATCAACATAATTATGGTCGGATTTATGGGCTTTGTAAGGAGTTTGGGGCAGATTATTTGACATATTTTAACCTTTGCTGCCTCGATCGCAGGTGTCATTTTCAGTTCCAACCCTGATAGGAGTTAATTTCCAGGCTAGAAAACCCTCTATAGTAGATTGGTGCTAAACCTGAACGGTTTCCGGTAATCAGATGGCCTTCTAGACTGAAATACTACTGACTTCTGATGATATCCGTAAGTGGGTTAATTTTAGCATTCTCAAGATTAGTTGTCCAAAGATCAAAGATCTATCTTAATTTTTTTTGTACCCTGTCTATTTTTTTATTTACCTCAAAGATAATCTCAAAGAGGAGATCTTAAGCTAGGGCGGCGCTCTCCTCTTTGAGTTTATCCCTTTTTAAGGACGGCAGATCTGTAATTGTGAATATCGGTTATTTTGACACAATTGTTGAAACGATTGAGTGATTTGAGGATACTGTCTAGGATTTTGACCATACCTCATCCTCATGTTACGGAACTCCTCTGGTGATAAGTTATTCTGTTCTAAAACTGACTGTGACTGACTACAAAAACGTTGCAAATGGTTCATGATATTTTGGGGTATTCCCGTCGTGTTACTCACTGTTCCCGCTTCTAAATTGCAATCAAAAACGGGCATATTTCCTACAGTAAGGAGTTCTTGAGTATTTTGCAAAGCAGTTTCACGAGCTAATTCGATCTCTAACATCGACTGCACAAAACTGGATATTTGTAGGGGAGAATTAAATTGAGCTTGTACGCTGCTTGCCCCCATTAACCCTCCACATAAAGAGAGTATGCTGGCAATCATCGTGCGACAAATCAATTGATGATCCAACCGTAGTCCACCGGATGGATAAAGCTGAAATTTCAAATTCAATGAATCATTCATAATTGCGCTCTCAAGACACAAGACTATTAACTATTTTGAATTCTTTTAGGAGGGTTAAGTTCCAGATCAACCTCAGATTGTTTAATCATACTTTACGGAGGAATTCCTTGATTTTTCATCCAAGCATCCAAGTATTAATACTTAAGCGACTGAGAGATCGGTAGCTTTTGCTGTTTTCTATGATCCCAGTTCAATAACCATCTATGGAGATTTAACTGATCCCCCATTTTACGTTAAGACTTCCGATATAGCTGACACATTTGAATAATGTAAGTCTGGAGAATTTCCCGTTCAGGTTTTCCCTGCTTGAGTCCCCACTCTAGGGATAGCAAAAGGGGTAGAGTCTGCTGCAATGACGACAAAGAGAGCGATCGCACCTGTTGCTTGAGAAAATAGACCCGTTTAGGATTATTTACCTCAGCAGCTTGGGCAATTTGGCGATCGTCCCGTTCCCCACTCTCAACCATCAATTTAACCCATAACCCAGTGCGAAACTGACCCACCAGGGTAGCGACAATCTTTAAGGCCGGTTCATTCCTCTGGAGTAGACCCTCAATTAAACTTAAACTGCGATCGACTTCACCCTTAGCGATCGCCTGGGCCAATTCTAAACTCGTTTGCGTATTCGAGACCACCAACCGCTCCACATCCCGGTCATTCAACACCCCACCTTCAGCATGATATAAGGCCAACTTCTGCAACTCATTCACCAATCGACGAGTATCATTACCCACCGACTGACTCAACACTTCCGCCCCTCCCTGGGTTAATTTCACCCCCTCTTGACTCGCCATCTCCTGAACCCGTTGCAACAGCTCATCCGTCTTCCAAGGCGGAATTAAGGCAAATTCCCGAAATTCAGCGTACTTTTGCAGCAATTTCGTCACTTTCAACCGTTGATCGGGTTTTCCGGTTACAGTCAGTAATAGCACGGATGATGCTAACAGAACGGGTAGAGTACGCTCTAATTCAGCCAACAGACTCCCAGAAGTTTGTTGAAACAAGGATGTATTTACTAACCAGACCAAACGATTTCCTGAGCCAAAAGGGGGAGTCATCGCTTGGTTTAAGGCTTCAATCACACTACCTGGCTGATCCGGTAAGACCTCAGTATAATTAAACGACATCCAACTCAAATCAAGGAGGCGATCGCGCAACTGCTTAACCGCCTGCTCGATAGCAAACTCATCATCTCCCCAATACACATAAATAGGCATCAACCTTAACCCAATCTACTCAACCATGAAACGTCGAAACCTGATCAGTAAAATCGCCCTAGGTGCAGCCACCACCTATAGTATCACCGCCTGTCAATCCCCGAACCCCCCTGAACCTACACCTGAATCCACCCCCAGCCAACCCCTCATTCGCTGGCGCATGGCTACCAGTTGGCCCAAATCCCTAGACATTCTCTTTGGAGCCGCCGAAATTCTCTGTCGGCGCGTCGAACAAATGACCGAAGGCCGCTTCACAATTACCCCCTATGCTGCCAATGAAATTATTTCTCCCCTACAAGTTCTCGATGGTGTCATAGCAGAAACCGTAGAATGTGGCCACACCAATCTCCTCTTTTCATTCGACCGTAATCCTGCCCTGGGGCTGATTTCGGGCTTACCTTTGGGCATGAACCTTCAACAGCATAATGCCTGGTTTTTTCGCGGGGGAGGATTAGAGGCTATGGAAAAAATTTACCAAGGTTTTGGCGTGAATGTATTTCCTGCGGGTAATACAGGCATACAAATGGGAGGATGGTTTACCCGCAAAATTAATACTGTCGATGACCTCAAGGGCTTAAAAATGCGAATTCCTGGCTTAGGTGGTAAAATCCTGGAACGGCTCGGCTGTGAAGTCCAAGTTTTACCCGGAGATGAAATTTTTCCGGCCTTGGAACAAGGAAAAATAGATGCCGCCGAGTGGATTGGGCCCTATGATGATGAAAAACTAGGACTCAACCGTGTAGCCCCTTACTACTACTATCCGGGTTGGTGGGAACCCTCATCTGTACTGATTGCCTTAGTCAATCGTAGCCAATGGGATCGGCTCCCCAAATCATACCAAGAAATTTTTCGTTCTGCTGCTCTAGAAGCCTATTTTTTAACCATCAGTCGATATGATGCCGCTAATGGAGAAGCCTTAGAACGAATTGTTTTGGGTGGCACTGAGTTACTCCCCTACAGTCAAGATATTTTAGAGCAGACTTACCAAACTGCCTTAGAACTTTATGACGAGTATGCATCAGACAATGAAGATTTTGCTAGACTCTATCAACAATGGCAAGAATTCAAATCTCCCATTTCCCAATGGTATAAAACCAATGAACTCACTTATACAAATTTTACATCAAAAATTACCGATATCAATTGATTTAACATTCATATTATCCTAAAAACATTAGCTATGCTTAAGAAGATTCCTAAGTATTTACAATCATCCACCCATCAATTTTTAAGTGTCATTAAAAAACAAAAGATTACAATTAAAGACAAACTGAATTTTGCTTTTGGTGGATTAATTGGAGTCACCTTTGCGATCATGGGGATTAATTATTGGAGTAGTGTACAAGCTACTTTGAATATTAACCGCACGCAAGAATTACGAATGCCGATCGCCTTATCTTCTTCAGAAGCACAAAGTGATTTATTGAAAATGCTCTCTAATGTCCGGGGTTATCTAGTGACCGGAAATTCTATTTTTCGGCAACAATATCAAGAATCTCGACATGATTTTGAACAAAATCTAGCAGAAATGGAGTATTTATTTCAAGAATGGCAAGCACCAGTACAACTTGAACAGTTAAAAAACTTGCGTAAATTTTATGAGATTTGGTCAGAGTTACCTCCTTATCTATTTGACTTAAAAGATAACCGATTTCAGAGTGAACCCGCTCTTCGCCTTTGGGAAGAAGAAGGAGAAATTTTAGCGCTTAAAATCTTAGATAACGTTGACAAAATCACTCAGGAACAAAATCAAAAGTTTTTGTCTGGTTCTAATCTTGAGTTATTGACAGAAACCATTGAGTTGAGAATTAATTTTTCCCTGTTGATCGCTGATATCAGGAATTATATTACCACCAGACAAGATAAATATCGTTTTGATTATGTTGCTCATTATCGTCTCGCTCAATCGAATTTAAATATACTCAACGATCAAGCTGATTTACTCAGTCAAAATCAACAGGAATATCTAGCTGAAGTTACTGATAATTTCTTAAAAGTAGAGGATATTATAGAAAATATATTGCTGATTATGGGGGGCGATCGCTATCGAGAAGACCTTTATGTGTATCAAAGCAAAGCTGAACCGATCGCCAAAGAAATGCTGATCATATTAAACTACATTGTCGAGACCCAAAAATCACAATTTACGTCAGAATTAAAATCAGGTGTATCTAGTTTAAACATTTCCCAATTGCAAACCCTAATAGGTTCCCTATTGATCCTGAGTTTGGGAATGGTAATGACGCTGATATTACGGCGAACAATATCCGATCCAATACAGAGATTAACCGATGTTACTCGTTCGGTCAGAGCTGGAAATCTTGATGTTAAAGCTCCAGTAGAATCGGGAGATGAAATTGGAATTTTATCGAAAACCTTGAATGAAATGACTGATTCTTTAAAGAATTCACTTAATGCCTTAGAGAATTATAGTAAAAATTTAGAATTGCTAGTAGAAGAGCGGACTGAAGAACTCCAAATTAAAAACGAAGAATTACAAGATACTTTAACTAATCTTAAAGAAGCTCAATCCCATTTAATTCAAGCGGAAAAAATGTCAAGTTTGGGTCAAATGATTGCTGGTATTGCCCATGAAATCAATAACCCAGTAAGCTTTATTCAATGTAACCTTTCTCCCTTAATGAGTTATTGTCAAGACTTAGTGAACTTAATTGAAGATTATCAAAGTTTTTATCCCAATAATGCCACCATAGAGGAAAAAATTGAGGCAATGGATCTGGAGTATCTTAAAGAAGATTTGCCAAAATTGGTAGAATCAATGGATATGGGGACTCGTAGAATCCATGAAATTGTTGTCTCATTAAAGAATTTTTCCAGAATCGATCAAGCTAACTTAAAAGAAGCCAATATTCATGAAGGACTTGAAAGTACCTTATTGATTTTACAGCATCGATTGAAAGGAGCAAGCTATGAAGGAAAAAGGATTCAGATTAACAAAGAATATGGGGATTTACCTTTGGTCGAATGTTACCCTGGGGAACTCAATCAAGTCTTTATGAATATTTTAGCTAATGGTATAGAAGTTTTAGAGTCAAGGTCAACAGAGGATGAAGATAGACAAACTCTTGAAGATGGCATCTTAACTATTCATACTGAATATCAAGTGGAAACGGACAAAATTTTAATTCAAATTAGTGATAATGGGCCGGGGATGGATATGGAAACTGCACAAAAGATTTTCGATCCATTTTTCACGACTAAACCGGTGGGAAAAGGTACAGGTTTAGGACTATCGATTAGCTATAAAATCATTGTTGAACACCATCAAGGGACTTTGAAGTGTTACTCAGAACCCGGTCAAGGAGCAAGGTTTGATATTGAAATTCCGGCTCATCAAAGATCGACCTTATCTTTAGATGTACCACAGTTTGGTGTGGGTTCTCTAAGGTAGCGTCTATGACGGGGAGGGGAAGGTTGCGCGATCGCCAACCTCACGATAATATTAAGAAAAGTTAAAGTTATTGACACAAATCCCCAAATATGGGTTGAAATTGCGTCAACCGAATCTCGTGTGAGGAGTAACCGTGATGATATCCCCAGCCCACTTGACCCAAACTCCCCTTCAAACCCCCCAGGAACAAGATACCGATCGGTTTTTCCGAGAAACAGCAGGGCGTTGGTCTTCCCAACGACGCTACTATACGCTACCGGATGGAGACCCCCAAGAAATTTCTAGCATTATTGAAATTACCTATTTACCCCAAGGGAGCGAACAACTACGCCATTTAGCCCGGTTACACCAACTTGAAGACGAGAACATGATCTCATTCGGTTCTGTGGTGAGTTGGGATTCTCAAGAGTCGATTACGGGGAAAAAACAGTCGAATGGAGAAACAATCATTGGAGTTTTGGGTAATTTGCTATATCGCGATCGCGGTTTTGCCACCCCCAAACCGGTGACTGCTTCCTATTCTCTCTCCAATCCCCAAACCCTATGCTTACGCACAGAATATAACCGCTCAGTATTTGAAGAGGAAATTAAACTGATCGGCCAACACTATCGTACAAGACAGACGATTATCTCCCGCGCAGGTGAAGAACAAATGATTGGTCAATATCTGGAAAAACGGATAGATTAGGCTAAAAGATCTAACGATCAGGAGATAAATAATAGTGCGGCGAATCCCCATTCTATCCCTTCTCTCGTTCCTGCTATTGTCAAGTTCAGGGACACCAATCGCCTATGCACAGGCCACTGAAGTACCCGATTTCGATAGAAATGGCGACTTTAAATCCTCTCGCGTGCTTGGAAATCGAGGAACTTATCCACATAAACAATGGTTGGTGGTCGATCCCGATGCCAATGGTTTGAACTGTCGCAATGACCAGTGGTCTGTCGTCGTGACTCTTAGCTATGGTTCAGTGGTAAATACTGTTTTTACCAGTAACCAAGATAATGCCATTAGATTGATTGATGGCCAACCCTGGCTTAGAGTTTCTGTCAGTCTTTTTGATATCCAAACTCGCCAGACCAATAATCGGTTAGATACTTACACTTGCTATGTTCGTGCCAATAGGCAGTATATCGCACCGATTAACCCCGACTCCCAGAGCCGATAAGTAGGGGTGGGTTTCAAACCCACCCCTACTAGACCTTAATAATAACTGCCAGTTTTGCGATGGTGAACGGCGGTTACTCCAGTGCGATCGAAGACTTTACCGCTCTCAACGATGGCATAAACCATCCAATGATCGCCGCATTCCATGCGATCGCCGACGGTACACTCCAGATAAGCTAAAGCCTCCTTAAGAATCTTCCCTCCATTCTCAGCCGTTTCCGTTTCCACCCCCACAAACCGGTCTTCACCGGGAGCAAACTTGCGGGTAAATTGACGAATTAAGGGACTATTTTCGGGCAAAATATTCAACACGAACCGATCGCCAGAATGGGTTAAAGACTCCATCGCTCGGTCTTTGGCCACCGCAACCGTTAACCCTGGCGGATTAAACGTCGCTTGAGACACCCAACTGGCAAGCATGGCGCTATGTAAATCTCCGCGATGGGCCGAAACCACACATAACGATCCGACGATCCGACCGACTGCTTGAGCGGTGCGATCGCTACTCGACACATTCACTGATCGCTTCGGGGTGCGTCGTTTCAAATCCTTCTTCAACTGTTGGGCAAAATCAATCCCCGCTTCCTCACATTGCTGTAAAATCCCATCCGTGGGGGCAAACTTCACCCGGATCGGCTCAAACCCAAACTGATACCCAGCATCTTCTAACTTACTCTGCAAAATATCGATCGCCTCTCCACTCCAACCAAACGACCCAAACACCCCAGCCAGTTTCGTTTTTGCGGCAGTCGATAGCACAATTCCCAAAGCCGTTTGTACTTGAGTGGGGGGATGGCCCGCTAAGGTGGGAGAACCCATAATAAAGCCATCACACTTTTCTACCTGGGCCTGAATCTCAGCCGGATCGACCCATTCACAGTCAATTAACTCAACCCCCACACCCGATTTGGTAATTCCATGGGCGATCGCCTGGGCCAAAGTCCCTGTATTCCCATAGGCCGACGCATAAATCAGGGCCACTGATAACTCTTGTCCGCTTTGCTTCTCGCTCCAATGGCGATAGAGCTGAGTTAACTCCTGTTTGCCATAGCGTAACAGGGGCCCGTGGCCAGGAGCATAATATCGAGCTGGTTTATCCTGCATCCGCTCTAGAGCCGTCAGCACCTGTCGAGGTTGGGCCGCATGGAGACAGTCATAATAATAACGCCGGTCTTCGCTATAGAGTTTCCATCCTTCATCAAATATTTGATCCCCACAGACATGAGCGCCAAAAAACTTATCGGTAAATAGGATTTGGGAGAGGGGATCGTAAGTGCAAATGCCATCGGGCCATCGGGGGGTTGGGGTGGGGATAAACTGAAGATGATGGCCTTGGCCCAGGTCTAGGTCGAGATCTGACCGGTTCACCAATTGCACATTGATTTCTAAGTTTTCCTCTTGCCAGAGCTTATCTAGGGCTAACTTCGCCGCTTTCGAGCAAACGAGCGTCAGTTGGGGAGCTAAGTTAAGCAGCGCTTTCAGGGTAGCCCCCCGATTGGGATTGAAGTGATGAACAATAACATAATCAATGGATTTGAGATCGAGTCGATCTTGTAGCGCTTTGATATAGTTATCGCTGAAGGATTCTCCTGGGGGATCGATCAGGGCGACCTTATCGCTTTTAATCAGGAATGAATTAGCCGTCGTTCCCTTTTGTAGGGAATATTCGACTTCAAATTTCAGACGATCCCAAGTGCGCGATCGCAATAAAGTGGTTTGATGATCGAGATAAACGACTTGGACATCACGGGGTTTGGTTGCAGATGACATAGGATCAAGGCGGTGAGAATACATGGATCGGTTACCCAATAGTATAACTTTCTAGCTTGCACCAGAAGCCACCGCGATCGCTTTAGTAAAGTTTATGGCTGAGATTAAGCTTTACTCGTCAACGGATTTATAGATCAAAAAAGCCCAGTTAAAGAGACAAATAATAACCCAACAGATATAAGGAACCACAAAGTACAATTAACCCCGAAGAGTCTATCAGGGCAGCATCTAGAGCATTAGGGAGATCGTCATAGGCTTCACTGCTTTTTAAGTCAGGTTGTAGGCTTGTGGCTAATTCCGCCAGTTGTTGGGGAGAAGCGCAAGTGCTATCGGGAATGGGAACCGTGAAGAGGCGATCGCCTGGACGCAGCAACGCTTGGAAAATTTCCTGATGGGATTTGGTCGAGAGCATCCCCATCACCCAATGAATGGGTTTGGTGGCTCTCTGGGTATCGAGATATTGACGCAAAACGATCGCCGATTCGGGATTATGGGCCCCATCAATGAGGATGTGCTGGTGTTTCCAGATACTCCATTGTAGGCGACCGGGCCATTGGGTTTGGGCGATTCCCTGTTGGATCGCTTGGGGAGAAATTAGCCAGTCTGAAGGGGGTAGGGTTTGTATGGTGGCGATCGCCAAAGCGGAGTTTTGCCGTTGATGGGCCCCCACTAGGGGCAGTGAATACTCAATATCTGCAAATCTGGCTTTTCCGTTACCGAGATCTGCTGCTGCTGGGGGATAAATGGCTGGGCAGTTTAAGTCCTGAATTCTTTGTTGAATGACGGTTTGCGCTGCTGGAGGAACAGGGCCAATAATGGCGGGACAGTGGGGTTTAAGGATACCGGCTTTTTCCCTGGCAATATCCCCTAGGGTAGGCCCCAACACTTGCCAATGATCCCAACCAATGGAGACAATTACGGTGGCTAAAGGGCGATCGCAGACATTAGTCGCATCTAAACGGCCCCCTAATCCCACTTCCATCACCGCCACATCACAAGCCCTTTGGGCAAAATAGAGCCAAGCAGCAGCCGTAAACACTTCAAACTGGGTGGGTGAATCTCCGGGATTGACGACTTCTAAAACCCGAATGAGAAGATGATAGAGGTCTTCTAAGGCAATCTCCTGACCATTAATACAGATTCTTTCTGTCCAATCGCGCAAATGGGGGGAAGTATAGCGCCCCACCCGATAGCCTGCGGCGGCTAAAATCGAGGAAATATAAGCACAAACTGACCCCTTACCATTGGTTCCGGCCACATGAATAACTCGAACCCGATCTTGGGGGTTACCCAAAGCGGCCAAGAGTTGCTTAATCCGATCCAACCCTAGATGAACCGCCACATGCTGATGGGGGGGCAACAAATCGGCGATTGCTTGGCCCCATTGAGATTCTTTATTCTTCAAGTTGCAATCTCAAATTCACGGTTCCAGAGGGTCGAACATCGCCAGGAGAACGAAATAATCCCAGACCTTCCCCCGATCCGGCGCTCTCTCTGTACATGACATCCACCTTTTCATTGAGTCTCAATTGGGGAATACCTTGACGCGGTTGTTGATTAGATAGACGCGGATCGACTCTTACGGAAGAGTCTGTAGATAAACCGGGAAAATCCCCCGTGCTACGACTCTCTACGGTTTGTAAAGAATCGCCTGTTAGGGTTACTCCCTCTTCTTCTTGAGACAGAGCGGGGTTGCTCAGGAAGGCAAACATCGCGCTGATGGCGATCGCCCCAGTTACTCGCCATAACCATAAAGTCTTCATCTGTAACCTTGACGTTCAGTCTAAAGATACTTGTATTTCCTATTATGATGCTACATAGAAAGCTTTGGCAATCGGTTGTTTACAAAGTTTTAATATCCCACTGGTTTAGCAATTTCTGAATTTGTTTTTCCCAGGTTAAATTTTGCATAATCTTGGCGAATTGCTTACCCTGTTTTTTGGCTTGTTTGCGGTTTTGGTAAATCCACTCTAGGGTTTCTAAAATTTCTTCTATATCGCAGTTTCCCCAGCCTTCTGTACCTCGGAAATGGGGATGGGATGGGACGGGAGATTGAGTTTTTAGGGGGTAACCTGCGCCTCGGTTGAGTAGGTCTAAATGGCCGGTATTGGCAGATAGAAGGGTGGGAATGCCACAGGCTAAACATTCCATGGCGGCTAGGTTGGTTCCGCCTTCGGCACGACTGGTAAAGATAGCTACGTCGGCTTCTCGGAGAATGGGGGGGATCAGGTGGTTGGGAGTGGGGCCGAGGGCGATCGCCGCTTCTGCCGGAATTCCGTTTTTCTGTAACCACTGCATCATTTGTAACTCTCCATTCTGGCTCACTTGGGGTAATCCCGTAACATTGCCCGTGGTGTCTAATCCGAGCATCAAACTGGGCCAACCATTATGCCAAGCGGTGACGAGCAGTGCATCTTGATGGCGCTGATGGAAGGCTTTGAAGGCAGCCACAATCTGATCTTGACCTTTACGGTATTCGAGTTTACCGCCAGCAAAGATAACGAAGCGCTCTTTACCCCAAATTCCCAGTTTGGGGGCGGGGTGAAATAGGGTGGGATCGATGCCTTGTAAGATGGTTTCAACGTTGCTGAGTCCAGCATTGGTGAGGAGTTGGGCGTTCCAACTGCAACCAGCGATTAGGCGATCGTAGGTTTGGGCGTTGGCGATCCCCTCCTTGGTCAAATCTGTATCTTCAAAAAATACAATCCCCACTGCATAATTACTGTGAAAACGCTCCATTAACGGTGATTGGGCAAACCCATGACCTAAAGCCTGAAAAATGGGAACATTAGGGCTGACTACGGGCAAGGGGCCCCTTTCCTTGGTTTCTGCAAACACTTGACGTAAGGCGATTTGATGTAAGGGATGTAAGTTCTGGATATTGCCAGGGGAAACCAGTAAATGGGGGTGGGTTTCTGGGTTTTTGACCAATTGCAGGGCTAAATTTAATCCGTATATTCCCCATCCGCTTTGGTTTCCTAATTGCCAGCCGATACCGATTCCCGTTTGGGGGATGGGGGAATGGGGGGATGGGGGGATGGGGGAATGGGGAGATGGGGGGATGGGGGAATGGGGGGATGGGGGGATGGGGAGATGGGGAGATGGGGGGATGGGGGGATGGGGGGATGGGGGGATGGGGGGATGGGGGGATGGGGAAATAGATTGGATTAATGCGGTTTTGACGGCAGTGATGACAGAATGCCAGTCTCCCCGTGCGGGTTGGCGGAAGATGCGGATAGTCGGATACCAGGGACTATCGGCGCGATCGAGCATCCAGCGCCAGTCAGGAACGAAGGAGAGTAATAGCCAGGTGGGTTTACCCATGGCTCCCGCAAGATGCACTAGGGAGGTATCAACGGTAATAATTAAGTCGAGTTGCTCGATCAGGGTGGCGGTATCGGCAAAGTCCTGGATAATGGGGTCAAGGTTAGTAATTTTTTCTACCCCTTCTATTTTCTGGGCGCGATCGCCTTTTTGTAAGCTGTAAAAGTCTATCCTCTCTATCTCTAACAAGGGCAGAAGATCGGCAAATTTACAGGAGCGTTGGCGATCGTTCCCATGGTTGGGATTCCCTCCCCAGGCTAACCCTACCTTGAAACGATCGGATTTGGCGATCGCCCGCTCCACCGTTTCCGCCCTTGGATCGGGAGGGCGAAGATAGGGAATAGACGCAGGAATAGTGTCTAAAGTTGTACCTAAAATATAGGGCAAACTCATCAAAGGGGCCCAAATATCATAATCGGGTAAGGGGCGATCGCGGGGAACGAGCTGTACCTTTTTCTTCCCATTGACGATATGTTCTTCTACAAAGTCTGCAAACAACTTGATCAACAGTTGGGGACATTCGAGAATGACTTCTCCCCCAAGCGCTTGCACCAAAGGCAAATAGCGCAAAAACTGGATCGAATCTCCAAAACCTTGTTCACAATAGAGCAGTAAGGTTCTTCCTTTAAATGGAGAACCATTCCATCGCGGTTGATAAACTGGTTTATGATGACCAGAGAATTGCCATTGATAGCGCCATTCATATTCTGCCCAACCGTTGGTAAAATCTCCTGCAAGTAAGAGGGCTATACCGAGGTTAGTATGAGCTTCGGCATATTCAGGTTTAAGACGAATACAGGTTTGATAAGCGGTGATCGCCTGATCGTAGTCTCCCTTTTTATCCAGAGCAACGGCGAGATTGTTATAAGCATCGGCATAATGGGGATTGAGTTCTAGCGATCGATGGTATTCGGCGATCGCCTCTTCCACTTGTTCTTGTTGACTCAGGGCAACCCCTAAATTATTATGCGCTTCTGGTGAATTCGGCTCAAGTTCTAGCGATCGATAATAGTGTTTAGTTGCTCTTTCCAGTTGTTTTTGAGCGCTCAGAGCCACCGCCAGATCGTGGTGAAGTTTGGCAGAATTGGGATCGGAGTTGAGGGCACTTTCATAGTGAGGAATCGCTTGCTCGATCTGATTTTCTTGGTGCAGGAGAGAAGCCAGATGACCATGAATTTGGGTATAGTCTGGGTTAAGTTCTAGGGCTTTTTGGTAATGAGAAATTGCTTCTTTGCGTTCGTTTTGTTGATGGTAGCAGAAGGCAAGGCTATAGTGAATATTGGCACGATCCGGAACTTGTGCAATCACTTGTTTTAACTCAACAATAGCGGTTTCATAGTCTCCTTGTTCTAAATAGAGATTGCCTAAATTTTGCCGCGCTTGGGTATAGTCAGGATTAAGTTTTAAGGCTTCTTGGTAATTCTCAAGGGCTAACTCTAGGTTGCCTAGGGTTTTGTAGGTTTTGGCGAGGTTATAGTAACTTTCTGTATAGTCAGGTGCAAGGGCGATCGCCTGCTGATAATGCTCGACAGCTTCTGTGAGGCGATCGCTTTGAGCTAAAGCAGTGGCTAGATTATTATGGGTTTGCGGTTGATTGGGGTCAATCTTGAGAGCATTTTGATAGGCGGCGATCGCCTTTTCGATGTCTCCCGAACTATAGTAAGTCACCCCCAACAAATGCCAAACCTGGGCATTTTGGGGATATTGCTGTAGAATCTGCCTGCACAGGTTTAGCGCATCCTGGAACTGCTGTCCTTGAATAGCGCCAATAATTTGATTCAGTTGTACAGTTACAGCAGTTTTCTGACTCATTACTCATTACTCATTACTTAACAGTAGTGTATCGGAATCTCAATCACAAATTCTGTGCCTTGTCCCAGCTCTGAGTAACAGTGTAATTTTCCATGATGCTGCTCCGTAATAATCTGATAACTCATCGATAAACCAAGACCTGTACCTTGACCAACTGGTTTAGTAGTAAAAAAAGGATCAAAGACCTTCTGGCGATCGCTTTCAGGAATTCCTGGGCCATTATCGGCGATCGAAATTCGCACCATTTGTTCATTGACTACTTCCGTTTTAATCCGAATTTCTGGAGCGCGATTCATTTTTGCTGTAACTAAAACATCAATCGCATTCGTCAAAATATGCAAAAAGACTTGATTCAATTGGCTGGCATAACAGTACACTAAAGATGACTCTCCATAAGTCTTGACTACCTGGATTTCTTGGCGATCTTCAGAACGATGAAGGCGATGCTGTAAAATCATCAATGTATTTTCTAACCCTTCATGAATATCAACTTCCTTGAACTCTGACTCATCTAAGCGAGCAAAATTACGCAAACCCCGAATAATTTTGTGGATGCGATCGCTACCCACTTTCATTGACATCAATATTTTATTAAAATCTTCCTCTAAAAAAGATAAATCACTCTCTTCTAGTTTTGCCTTCAATATTTCACTAGGATAGGGATGATCCTCTTCATAGAATTTAATCACCTCAAATAGGGTTTGCAAATAATCACGAGCATGACTAATATTACCGGCAATAAAACTAATCGGATTATTGATTTCATGAGCAATACCTGCAACCATTTGTCCTAAACTTGACATTTTTTCCGAATGAATTAATTGACCTTGGGTCACCTGTAGCTCTTTTAGAGTATGTTGTAAATCCCTATTTTTTTGTTCTAGTTCCTCTGTTCTTTGACTGACTTTATTTTCTAAAGTTTTATTATAGTCTTCCAAACGTTGATATAGTCGGGCATTTTCAATACAAATGGCCGCTTGAGCAGTTAACAGATTAAGCGTATCCATATGCTCTTGAGTAAAAGCATTTTCAGAAAAACTATTTTCTAAATAGAGAATTCCCATCAACTTATTCTGATTCAGCATCGGCAAACAACATAAGCTTTTGGGAGAATTCTCTCTAAAATAAGGATCTTTAACTAAGCTTTTTTCCAGCTTAGTGCTGTTAATAATTAGTATTTTTTCGGTTCTTTTAACCCTGTTAACAATGGTTTTGGGAAACCAATACGTTTCTTCTAAGCTAACACTGACTATCTGACACATTCCTTCCCTACAAGAAGCGACAACCTCCCATCGCTCAGACTGATTTAAAATCAACCCTCCAGTATCAGCTCCCCCATTTTCTAAAACAATAGACATTAACTTAGAGAGTAATGTATTCAGTTCAATCGATTCTGAAATAATCCGTGAGGCTTTAATCACAGAAATCAGATCAAATAGGGGAGTAGTAGACGAAATTGTATTTAAACTGTTATGGGTTATATTTATTTGATCTGGGTTTGTTTTCGAGGGTACAGAGGGAGGCTCTAAGATAGGATGTAAAAGTTGAGAATAATTAGCCTCTAGTTCCTGCGTTTTTACCTTAGCACCCCAACGGGAATAGCTATAATAAGCCTCTTGCATATATCCCGATGCTACTTTTTCTCTTCCCCAATGGAGATAAAACTTAGCTGCGAGTTCATTACCTAATGCTTCCTCCTGAAGATAACCCTGTTCTCGCGCTCCAGAAATAGATCGATCATAGAAATCTCCCGCTTGATAATTTTGACCTAAAACCCGATATTTTTCTGCTTCTACCAATTGCCATTTATGTAAAAAATTCATGGGAGCATAGGATGACCAAAGCTTTAGATGTTCCTGATTATTTTGAACTTGTTCTAGTTTCTGTTGACAATCTTCTGATGACTCAGAGCAAGTAGACAATAAAATCAGAGAGTCATAGAAATAGTATCCTGCTTCACAAATACTAGCAATTCCTCCAGGCAGATACTGCTTTGCTTGTTCAATATCTGCTTGAGCCAAGATTATGTTATTTAAAATAAAAGCTAAAGTTGCTCGGTGTAAATAGAAGTATAAATTACCGGTTTTATCATCAGCATCAAAGGATTCATGAAAATTTATATGATCACTTTCATATTCTGCTGATATCAACTTAATTTTACTGGGTTTTCCTAAAAGAAAAAGAATGGCTTCCCAGATAACCGTGCAATATTTTTCGGAGAGAGCTAATTTTAAGTTTCTGGTCATCTGTACATAAGCTTGAATTTGTACTTCTAAGTCTACTAAGGACTGACCAGACCAATAAGAGTTGACACATAATCCTTGGCTATGATGACCCACATATTCAATTTTTCCAACTTCAAGAGCAGCTTGATAACCGGCTTGGAAAATTAGTAAACTTTCTCGCAAATGAAATTGATAATGATACAGGTAAAGCCCTACCGGAACGAAGGTAACGGCTGGGATGTTTTTATCTTTTTCTTGGCAAGCTAATTGATAAGCTAATTGACTAAACATATTGCTTCTTCTGACATCTTTTTTGAAGGTGAGAATAAAGATCCCATAGTCTGCATATCCTGTTGAAGATAGGACACCATTCCCATACTGAAGGGAGAGTTTTACTTGTAAACAAGCTAATAAGGGAAAGAAAGGGGAATTTGCTAAATAACAAGCAGGAATCATTCTGATGGCAATCTTCATGAGTGCTAATTTTTGGACATCTACCATTGAAGGTAATTGTAGTAAGTCTTCTAGGGTACGATCGCCGATAATTTGGTTAATGATTTCTATTTCAGATTCCAGAATTTCTGGGGTTACTTCTTGGGGGAAAAATACACTTAAATTTTGCAATAAACTTTCTCCATAAGAGATGGCTTCCAAGAGTAAACCTTGACTGGTTAAGGCTTGAATTTTAATGAGATGACAATCCAGTTGATCCAACCATTCCTCAGTGTGAAAAATAACCTGATTAATCCATTGATTCATGTAATCAAATTCACTCAATGTAGCGGCTGATTCTGCGGCAAATTCATGCAATGACAAGGTGGTTTTATAGTTTGTTTTCCATCCTCGATCACCGAGTAAACTTAATCCGATTTCTGCATAGTTACGGATGGATTGGTAAGCGGCTCCAGACCGCGCTTTATGACAGGCAATGAGATTGAGTTGAGCTAACTGCTGTTTGCGATCTGGTTCAGTAACTAATGCTGCTCCATAGTTTAATTGATTAACGATTTCAAAAATATGTTCTCTTCTCTGTTCTGGTGATATTTTTTCTAAGAGAAGTTGTCCAATTTGATAATGAATTTGAGGCTTTTCTACATCAGGAATTAGATTATAAGCAGCTTGTTGTACACGGTCATGCAAAAATCGGCAATAACCGAGAGAATTGCGATCAATAGAATTGAGAGAATCATCCTGGTTTTCTGAAGAATTAAGCGTGATATAAAATTTATAGGATTGGTCTGGTAAAACGATTAATCCTTCTTGTACAATTTTCCATAAAATAGGTAAAGTTTCTAGATTTAAATGATCGGTTACGGTGACTAAAGTAGGAATATCAAATGAGTGCCCAATACAAGATGCGATTTTTAGTATATTTTGTATTTCAATAGGAAATTTTTGCAACTTTGCTGACATAAATTCAACAACATCATCGGTTAAAGACAGCTCATTAATTGCGCCTAAATTGGCTTGCCAGTAGCCTTGGTGATGATTAAATTGAATATATCCATCTTCATGTAAGGTTTTGAGAAATTGAGTGATAAAAAAGGGATTTCCTTTGGTTTTGCGCTCAATTAAGGTGGTGAGAGGATAGGATCGCTCCAGGGAGCATTGTAAGGTATCGGCTACCCATTGATTGAGATTGGCGAAGCTGAGGGGTTCTAGGATTAAAGTGGTAATGGTTTTTCCTTGGCTTTTTAGTTGTTCTACCATGAGGATAAAGGGGTGAATGGGGGAAACTTCGTTGTCTCGGTAGGCTCCCAATAAGAGTAAATGAAGCTGGCTATTCATTAAGATTTTTATTAACTGCAAGGAAGCGGAATCGACCCACTGTAAATCATCGAGAACAATGACTAAAGGATGATTGATATTGCTGAAAATAGCTATAAATTTTTCAAAGAGTAAATTAAACCGATTTTGGGCAGCAACACCTGAAAGTTCAGGGGCGGAAGGCTGTTGGCCAATGATTTGTTCTAGTTCTGGAATGACATCAATTAAAACCGATCCATTATCACCAACTGCTTGCAAGATTTGGCTTTTCCACTGCTGAATCTGGGCATCAGATTCGGATAGAAGTTGATTGATTAAGTCTCGTAAGGCTTGCACAAATGCGGAGAGGGGAAGATGACGATTAAATTGATCAAATTTACCTTTGATAAAATAGCCATTTTGTCGGGTAATGGGTTTGTGAACTTCATTAATGACGGCAGTTTTGCCAATGCCTGAAAATCCAGATACGAGCATCATTTCTGTATGCTGTTTACTGATGCGATCGAAGGTTTCTAAGAGGGTTTTAATGGCGTTTTTTCTTCCATAGAGGGTTTCGGGAATGATGAAGCGATCGCAGATATCCCGTTGTGCAATCGGAAATGGGCTAATTGTTCCTGTTTCCTCTAACTGTTGTTGGCAATGTTCTAAATCATACTGTAAACCCAACGCACTTTGATATCGATCATCTGCATTTTTGGCCATTAACTTGAGGATAATATCAGCAAGAACCTGGGGTATTTCCTGGGTAAGCCGAGTTCTTTTTATTGCTGAAATATTGGGAATTTTAGCGATGTGACAATGGACTAACTCCATGGGATCGGTGCTGTGAAAGGGTAATTCCCCTGTCAGTAATTCCCAAAAAGTGACTCCTAAAGAATAAAAATCAGTGCGATAGTCAATTCCCCGATTCATGCGTCCGGTTTGTTCTGGGGAAACATAGGCAAGTGTTCCTTCTAGTACCTGGGGATTAATCAGTTGTTGGTGTTCTTTGGGCAGTAAACTGGCAATGCTGAAATCAATCAGTTTGATGTGATGAGTTTGGGGATGGATCAGGATGTTGGCTGGTTTAATATCTTTGTGAATAATATGATGTTGATGAAGATAATGTAAGGCTTGGGTGAGTTGAATGGAAATTTGCAAAAAATCGTGCAGCAGACGATCGCCTGGTTTCCAATACTCTAGAAGAGAACATTGCTCTAAATCGGGCATAATCAGAGCATAGCCATTGCCATAGCGCTCTAGGGCTAGAGGCTCCATAATATGGGGATGGCGCAAATTACGAGTAATGGTATATTGATGACGAAACTGAACTAACTCGTTAAATGTGGGGTTAGGATTGCGGAGAATTTTGATGATAACGGGTTGGCGATCACTCTTGCGTATCCCACGATAGACTAGAGTACGACTTCCCCTGTAAACGGCTTCCACATCTTGATAATCAGGCGAATCAAGGATCATGACCGGTCAGATAAAGGATTGATTTCTAGTCTATTACAAATGAATCGGGGATTTGGAGCCAAGATAGGTTAACGCTTTAAACCCAATTCGATCGCCTCAATCACTGACTCTAACACCTTCACCCGTGCATAAAGTTTATCATTGCCAGGAACGACTGTCCAAGGAGCATTGGGGGTATGGGTGCGCCCAATAGCCTGATTCACCGCTACCTCATATAATCCCCACTTTTCGCGGTTGCGCCAATCTTCCTCCGTTAACTTATAGCGCCTAAAGGGGTCATCCTGACGAGACTCAAACCGTCTTAACTGCTCCTCTGGACTGATATGAAGCCAAAACTTAACCAACACATAGCCCGCATCCGTCAGCATCGCCTCAAACTCGTTAATTTCACGATAAGCCCTGCGCCATTGGGTATCGGTGGCAAAACCTTCTATCCGTTCGACTAAAACCCGACCGTACCAGGTGCGGTCAAAAATACCAATCTTGCCCGCCGTAGGTAAATCCCGCCAAAACCGCCACAGGTAATGATGCATTTTTTCCTCAGCCGTGGGTGCAGAAAATGCTCTCACTTCATAACTGCGGGGGTCTAGATTATCGGTTAAGCGCTTAATGGCTCCCCCTTTTCCGGCTGCATCCCATCCTTCAAATACTGCCAATACGGGCAATTTACCCTTAAAAATCTTGAGTTGTAATTCCTGTAATCTTACCTTGGCTCTTTTCAGCCGTTTCTGATATTCTTTCTTGGATAAGGAAGCGCCCAAATCTACCCGCCCTAGAAAATCGGGTTCTGTGGGTTCTAAATGCTCTTGGGGAGGCAAAGGAGCGGGAATGAGTAAACTTTGGCGACGGTCTAGGGCTTCTCGCAGGGTAGCGGCAACGGTTTGCAATACTTTGACTTGGGCCCAACGTTGACAGTTACCTTCGACTAATGTCCAGGGGGCAAACCCGGTGCTGGTTTGAACAATCATTTCTTCAGCTAACATTTGATAGTCATCATACCGTTTGACCTGTTGCCAATCTTCATCCCGGACTCGCCAAGCATTGAGCCGGTCTTTAGCATAAGCGTGGAGCCGTTGCTTGAGTTCTTTTTTGCTCAAGTGAATCCAAAATTTGGCAATCGCACAACCCTCATCGCTCATTTGCCGCTCAAAAGCGTTAATATGGCGCATCAAGGCGGGAACTTGAGATTCCTGAGAGCGATCGAATAGCCGGTCTTCGAGAACATGGGTATACCAGCTATGGTAAAACAAGCCAATGCTGCCATAGTGGGGAATTTTGCGCCAAAATCGCCAGAGAAAAGGATAGTTTTTTTCTTCGGCATTGGGCGGCCAAATGGGATGCAGCGCAAATCCCCTGGGGTCCATATACCCAAGAACTTTTTTGACCAGAGCGCCTTTCCCAGCAGCAGCCCACCCTTCAAGCACAATAATCATGGGTAATTTTTTTTCCCAACAGGCATGTTGAAGCGATCGCAACTGTTGCATGAGATCTTCTATTTCGGTTTTGTAGCGGTGCTTGTCGAGAGAGCGATCCAGATCCAGTTGCTTGAGCATTCCTAATGTATATCCTTGTATGGTTCTCCTTCTATGATCTGCGATCGCTTCCCAATTTTAGCAATCCTTTGGTTTATTTTTAACTTTGAACCTTAGACCGCAAGAGATTAGTCACTTAAAGCTTCGACTAAATTAGTCGCATTCTCTTCCATCCTTCTCAAATAGACCGTCGGTTCAGTGCTGGTTGTTTCTCCAGCTTCAATGGGATCGAAAATGCTAACTTTGATTTTGAGGTCTTGAGCTAATGTTTCAAAGGTTTTAGTTTCCACTCCTGGTTCTTGCAGCAAGGCTTTGATCTGTTCAGCTTGCACAATTTCGATCAAACGACGCACATCTTCAGGAGAGGGGTTTTCTTCGGGGATGTCCACTAAAAATTCAGCGCTCAGACCATAGCTCTGAGCGAAATAACTGGCAAAATCATGGAAGGTGATAAAGGTTTGGCCGGCGTAAGGTTTCAGTTGTTCAGTAATTTGAGCATCTAAGGCTTTGAGTTGCTCGATAAAAACCGCAGCATTTTGAGTATAAATTTCTTGTCCTTCTGGATCAGCAGCAATTAAACCATCGCGTATATTTTCAACTTGCTGAATGGCTCGTTTGGGATCGAGCCAAATGTGGGGATCGAATTCTCCATGATCGTGATCGTGTTCAGGCTCATGGTCATCATGGTTATGTCCATGGTCTTTTTCTGTCAACCCCAAAGGTTCAATGCCGGAACTCGAATCAACAATGATTAAATCGCTATTCTCAGCATTTTTAATCATGTCATCTAAGAAAAATTCTAGTTCTAAACCGTTTTTGACTAAAATATCTGCTTGGGCGATCGCTTGAACATCCGCCGGTTTGGCTTGGTAGTCATGGAGTCCAACATTGGTCGGTAGTAATTGTCTCACTTGGGCGCGATCGCCGACCACGGCCTTAGTAAATTCGGTCATCGGTAAAAATGTGGTCACTACCTCCAACTCGTCCTGCTCTTCCACAACGGCTGTATTTTCCCCTGTAGTGGGTTCAATGCTAGAGTTAGCCACACAACTAACCCCAGATAGAGCGGTGAAAACGGCGATGGTTAAGAGACTGACTCTCTTGGCTAGAATCATCATAGACTGTAATTGGAATGATTATCATTTTTATTTTACAGCACACTAGGAGCGATCGCCATAAAATCCCCCCTATCCCCCGATATAATTTTCCATAGTAGGAGCAACTCCTAAATAGCAAGGTTGATTTCAGGAGAAAATCACGAATGACAACTCAAGAATTAATAGATTTAAGAACTTGCATCATCGAAGGCAGAAATCTCGATGCCTTAGCTATTATTGACGAACTCGATGCCATGAGCAAAAAAGACATCATCAGAAAAATAAAATCCTATTTAATTGTGATGTTAATCCACTTGATTAAAAATCAGGTAGAAGAGCGTTTAACCAATTCCTGGGCAGCTTCTATCCGCTATGCGATCGTTGAAATTCAAGACTTGAATTTAAGACCCAATAAAACCTCTTATTTTATCAAAGAAGATGAATGGGAAGAACTTTTAAAAAACGCCATAGAATCTGCGATTGATAGTGCCAGCGCAGAGGTTGAAGATGGCGTTTATAGCCCGTTTCAACTAGAAGAAATGGTCGATATAAATTCTGTAATCGCAACAGCTCAGAGCTTCTTAGCATTAACTTACAGTCATCCTGCTAATAATTTGTCAGCAATTATTAAGCATAATTTAACATTACTACCCGGTGGAGAAGATTGGAAGTTGGGTAAAACAAACAAGAAATAAGAGGAAGCTTTAACCACAATATTGCCAGGGACTTGATTATTCTCAATCCTGACATTATTTATGTGACTTTCTTCCCGATTCGTATCCGCACTAATATAAATATTCGATTCTCCAATGGGAGCGGGTAAGAGGATATTATCCAAAATCGTCACATTCGTCTAGAACCAAATCATCTTATATTTCATCAACAGATAAGAGATCCAAAGAACGAGAACAAAATTGATTTCTTCCCAATTGTTTTGCTTCATATAATGCCTGATCCGCAGCATTAATTAAAGACTTCACTGACCATTGATCGGTAGGAATTATACTGGTCACTCCTAAACTCAAAGTTACATATGGATTCACCTCAGAACCCTGGTGAGGAATCTGCAAATTGGCAATTTCTTTCTGTACATAACGAACCACCTCCCCAGCTCCTTTAGCATTCGTATTGGGCAAAATAATAGCAAACTCTTCTCCACCATATCGAGCCACCAAATCCCCTGGTCTTCGAGCTGCTTTCGTCAAAGCACCGGCAATTTTAATCAAACAATCATCCCCTAACAAATGTCCATAAAAATCATTATATTTCTTAAAATAATCTACATCACATAAAATTAAAGATAGACATTTCTGTTCCCGTTTCATCCGTAACCATTCTTGTTCTAAGACCGAATCAAATACCCGGCGATTAGCCACTTGAGTTAAGCCATCTCGATGAGCTAAATACTCTAATTCTTGATTCGCTTCTTCCAGTTTTTGATACAGTTTTGATTTTTCCAGAGGTGAAGCCAACTGATTCACAACTGATTGAATTAAATCCACCAAATCATCCTTGCGAACTTCAAAATTTAATTTATAAAAAACCAGTATAGCTAATACCTGTTGATTCGCAATAATAGGGACACCAAACACCGATTTAAATCCCGATCGTTTAGCTAAATCTTTACGAAAATATAACTCCTCTGAACAATCGCAACAATTATCAATCCATTCCGGCTTTTGAGATTGCCAAATTCTACCAGGCAAACCTTGATTACGAGCAAAAGTCATTTGAGTGCTTTCTTTTTGGAATTCTTGAAATTGGTTATTCCCATTTTCTAGGCAGGGAACATAAGTTAATAAAGTTTGCTCCCGATCGGGAATCCAGGCTTCTGCATGATCCCATAAAATATGATTACATACTCGATTGAGAACTTGAGAAATGGCTGATTGAACATCAAAAACATCATTGATAATTTTCGTGACATCCAGCATTAAACTCATTTGTTTTTGAGTTTTTTGCAATTCCTTGTTGTTATCTTCTAAAACTTTGTTCTTAATCTGTAACTCTCTTTGTAAGCTCCTTAGCTCTAGGTGATGTTTAACTCTAGCTAAAAGTTCTTCAACTTGAAAGGGTTTTGTTAAGTAATCTGCTCCTCCGAGTTGAAATGCTTTTGCCTTATCCGTACCTTCTTGAAGTGCGCTCAAAAAAATGACTGGAATATCAGAAGTTTTAGGATTTTTTTTAAGAGTTTGACAAAAAAGATACCCATTCATTTCCGGCATCATGATATCGAGCAAAATTAAATCGGGTTGGAAATGGTCAAGGCTAGTTAAAGCAAATTTACCATTAGCAGCTAAACGAACTTCGTAACCTTGTTGTTGTAAAACTGTTTTCAGTAGCCGTAGATTTTCCGGAAAATCATCAACGACTAATAGTTGGGGGCATAGCTTAGAATTAGAAGAATTGCTCATGTTTTTTCATACAAGCTGGGTGAGCTGCAAAATAAAATTATAAGTACAGCTCTGAACTCTCCAATATAATCATAAACAATTATTAAGAATCGAAAATGAAAGTCATAGAGTGGAGTAACTTCTGATTCAGAGAGCTTAAGAGAACTGACCTTCCTAATTCTCATCATAAGGTATATTCAATAAATGAGCCATTTAATTGCCTTTGTCAGCTCTATAACCTTAATGCCTAAACTGTAAAAAGGGTTTAAACTTCAATCAGTAGACCTACTAAGATCCTAGACTCTAATTTAAAAATCTATGACTACTCAACTTTTATCCCGAAATCCTTTAACTCCTCAAACCTGGCTTTGGCAAAACTACCACATTATTTATACAGTTGAGGGTCAGGGTATTCCCTTAGTCTTAGTTCATGGTTTTGGGGGATGTGTGGGCCATTGGCGCAATAATATCCCCACCTTAGCCCAAGCTGGATATCAAGTGTTTGCTCTAGATTTACTAGGGTTTGGAGCCTCAGATAAACCTCCCTTAGACTACTCCTTGGATCTCTGGTATACCCTACTGCAAGACTTTTGGGCAACTCACATTCAACAGCCGGCCGTATGGATTGGTAATTCAATTGGTGGACTGTTGAGTTTAATGATTCTAGCCCAAACTCCAGAGCGGGGAAAGGCTGGCATTTTAATTAACTGCGCGGGAGGGTTGAACCACCGTCCGGAAGAGCTGAATTTACCTTTACGGATAGTGATGGGAGCGTTTACCCGTTTGGTTAGTTCCCCCATAACGGGGCCGTTTCTGTTTAACCAGGTGCGGCAAAAACATCGCATTCGCAGGACGCTGCATCAAGTTTATATGTCTTCTGAGGCCATTACGGATGAGTTAGTGGATTTACTTTATCAGCCATCTTGCGATCCAGGAGCGCAAAAGGTTTTTGCTTCGGTACTAACTGCTCCTCCAGGGCCGAAACCAGAAGAGCTATTACCCCAAGTTAAGCAGCCTTTATTGGTTTTGTGGGGAGAAGATGACCCTTGGACTCCTATTAGTGCAGGTAAACTCTATCGTCGTTTAGCTCAAACCCGTGCAGATGTTCAGTTTATCTCGATTCCGAATGCGGGTCATTGTCCCCATGATGAGTATCCGGATGTGGTCAATCGGCTGATTTTAAGGGGTTTAACTCAATTTTGAAGTCAGAATTAGATCGAACAAAAAAATCGTAGGGTGGGCATTGCCCAGCCTACAAATTGACTGCAAATGGACTACAACTAAAAGGGAGAGGTAATTGTTAATAATTAATTATTAAGTCATTTCTAACATTCGTTGAATGGGACGTAAAGCAGCTATTTGAATATCTTCGGGTAGGGTGATTTCTGGAGTCCGGTTTTTCATAGCGAAGTAGAGTTTTTCTAAGGTATTGAGCCGCATGTGGGGACATTCATTACAGGCGCAGTTGTTCATGGGGGGAGCGGGAATAAATTGTTTGTGGGGTGCTTCTTTCTGCATTTGATGGATGATTCCCGGTTCGGTAGCGACGATGAAGGCTGGGCTGCTGCTCATCTGGGCATACTTGAGTAAGGCGGTGGTGGAACCGATATGATCGGCATGGCGCAGTACGGGGGGTTCGCATTCGGGATGGGCGATGATTTCGGCTTCGGGGTGCTGGATTTTTAGTTGCACGATTTTCTTTTCAGAAAAGGTTTCATGGACGATGCAACTGCCATCCCAGAGGAGGAGATCCCGCCCGGTTTGTTCCATGACATAGCGCCCCAAGTTGCGATCGGGGGCGAAAATGATGGGTTGGTGGGCGGGAATTTGTTGTACTATCTGGACGGCGTTGGAGCTGGTGCAGATAATGTCGCTCATGGCCTTAATTTCGGCCGTGCAGTTAATGTAGGAAATGACTAAGTGATCGGGATATAAGGCTCTAAATGCGGCGAAGGCATCGGCTGGACAGCTATCGGCTAGGGAGCAACCGGCATTGAGATCTGGTAAAAGTACCAATTTATTGGGGTTGAGAATTTTGGCGGTTTCGGCCATAAAGTGAACTCCGGCAAAGACGATGACTTCTGCGTCGGTATGGGCGGCTTTGCGGGATAAGCCGAGGGAGTCGCCGATGTAGTCGGCGATGTCCTGGATATCGGGGTCTTGGTAGTAGTGAGCGAGGATGATGGCGTTGAGTTCTTGTTTGAGGGTGGCGATCGCCTCAAAGAGATCTGCGGGCACTTCAGAGAAGCGAGTGGGGGAGGGAATAGCAGTAAACAAGGTGAATAATAACCCAAACTATTATTACTTTCAGTTTTAATTATAGTTTATTTCACTAAAAATGGGGGTAGATGGTTTACCATCTACCCCCATTTTCACCTGGCGATCGCTGCTGAAGGGCTTAAGCAAGAACGGTTTCTGGGATAGACCAGCGATCGACTGCCTTACCAATTACCGCCAATTCTTTCATCAGTTGATCGAATTGATCGGGGGTGAGAGATTGGGGCCCATCGGAGAGGGCTTTGGAGGGGTTGGGATGTACTTCAATCATCAATGAGTCAGCCCCCACGGCGATCGCCCCTTTCGCCATTGCCGGTACATACTGAGACCATCCCGTACCATGGGACGGGTCAATCATCACCGGTAAATGGGTCAGCGTCCGCAACACGGGAACCACCGACAGATCTAAAGTATTGCGCGTATACTTACGGTCAAACGTGCGAACACCGCGCTCGCACAAAATCACCTGGGAATTCCCCGCCGCCAAAATATACTCAGCCGCCATCAACCAATCCTCAATCGTGGCTGCCATCCCCCGCTTAAGTAAAACGGGCTTATCCTGCGCTCCCACTTTCTTGAGTAGGGCAAAATTTTGCATATTTCTGGCCCCAATCTGGATTATGTCGGCTACTTCTGATACTGCGTCAATATCCGCAGTATCCATAATTTCCGTAATAATTCCTAAGCCGCTCTTTTCCCGTGCGGCGGCCAGCAGTTCTAGGGCACTTTCCCCATGGCCTTGGAAGGAATAGGGAGAGGTTCTCGGTTTATAAGCGCCACCGCGCAGGAACTTCGCCCCAGCCGCTTTCACCCGCAGGGCAGTCTCGGTAATCATTTCCTCTGTTTCTACCGAACAAGGGCCAGCCACCACGACCAGAGGATGACTTTCACCAAAAGGAACCTCTCCTTGAGGGGTAGAAACAATCACATCTGAGGATTGACCATGACGATATTCCCGACTAGCCCGCTTAAAGGGTTGTTCAACGCGCAATACTAATTCAATCCAAGGACTCAATTCTTGGATTCTTTCCCGGTCTAGATCCGCCGTATCCCCAACTAAACCAATCACCACCTTGTGCTGGCCCACAATCTTTTCTGGTGTAAGTCCCCAGGCGCTTAGTTCATCACTCACTCGGTCAATTTCTGCGGTCGGTGTACCGCTTTTCATTACTACAATCATAGTTGATTATCCTGACTCGATAGGGTTATTTTGAATACTTAATCTGGTTTGACCGATCGCCACGCGGCGATCGTTCTGCCTAAATTCTGGGTAAAGTCCTGCCAACCGAGCAGAGTTCCTACCCGATTTTCATCCCAAGAGGCTGAGAGTACCCCATAACTTAAACCGAGGACACCCAGTCCAAAGAAACCCATACTCACCAACACCACAGCAACATGGGGTAAATCGAATTCCGTTCGCGTCAAAATCAAATAACTGACCACAAACGTTAATACTCCCAGAGCAGTCGGTACACCAGACAACAAAGCCATACGCCTAATCATCCGTTGACTCACCGCTTCAGGAATCACTCGGTCTTCCTTACGAATAGGGGTTCGTTGCCCAGGCTCTTGAGATGACTTGGATTCCCTAGGGGGAGATGAAGGAGTAGAGCGATTTTTTTTACGGCTGGTTTTTGGCTCAAAAGGCAACCGTTCCTTCGCCACCGACTCAGCCTTTTGATCGGGTTCAGGGGACATGGATAATTTCTCTAGCCTCGAATACTCAAACGACTAATTAACGCTTTATACCGGTCTTGGTCTGTTTGATTGATGTAACCTAATAAACGCTTGCGTTGCCCGATCAGTTTCATCAGACCTCGCTGGGAGGCATAATCCTTCTTATTTGATTTCAAGTGATTGCTTAAACGGTTGATCCGTTCAGTCAAAACTGCTACTTGTAAATCTGCTGAACCCGTATCTGTTTCGTGAACCTGATACTCAGCCATAATTTGATGTTTTTGGGTTTGCGTGAGACTCATAGGGTATTCTTTTGGTGTAATCCATCAAAATTTAGCAATTTTATACTATAACACAAATTTTCAGTTTTAATCAAGCTTTGGGTCAAATGAATCAGCTACAGGAGCCAATGGGAAAGGTCACGGTTAATCAACTCTTGCAGCTTGAGGATATCTTCACGATAGAATTCAATTAACTGTTGACGTTCTTCAGCCGACAGAGGGGGGATTTTTTCCTGGGATTGGTTTAAGTCCATTAGCTTTTGGCGAAAGTTCTCCACTAGAGGCGCTGGAAATAGATTTTTCAATACTTGAGCTGTGGTTTTTCTCAAGGGATTATGAGTGTGCAGCATTTTATTGAGGGTTTTATTTTTCGGTAATTTCGCCACCTGAGATTTTTTTGATGTATCCGGTGTATAGGTTTCATCTACGCCAATAAACTGATAAATTTGCTCCATTAAACCTTGAGGATCTTGCTGCAAATCTTCATATAAAAAAACCTTGATTTGACTGGCATCAAACTGATCGTAAAAATAACTTAAGTGTTCTCCATAAAACCCTTTTTTGAGAGTAGCAGACTGCTTACCTTTTTTGATAATTTGTTCAGAGAGGCTTCTGGGCTGACCAATAGCATCTCGAATATGCATCAAATAATCGGAATAGGCGCGATCGGCTGGATTTCTCAAAATAGCAATTAATTTGGCATCAGGAATATAATGCTTAATCTGCTGCGTTACGATTTGATAGTTAGCCATATAATTCGGTGAAGCTTCACCAATGGCAATTTGATCGGTGACCCCTTGGAATAATTCACCATATTTTTCAAAGGTATCGATCCGGTTTTTATGAGAGGCTATAGGCTTTATGTCTTTGGGGTCTTTGTTGGGATCTCTAGCCAGAAAATTAGGTTCTTTAACCGGACTCATATAGACTTGAGGATGTTCTTTTAGATAGTTATAAACAGAAGTTGTTCCTGCTTTCTGAACACCGATAATCAAGAAATTAGGTAACTTTATAGATGAGTTCATAAGGATTCACTCTGAAAAACAGAAATCAACTTAACCAACTGATGGCTTCCCTGATCCAATCTTCTGCCTCTTGAGTTTTCATCAAATTAGGCTTCTGACTTAATGCACCCAAGGCTTGGGCAATTTCTTCCTGGTTATATCCTAAAGCCAGAAGAGTCATTTCCACATCTTCTTGCAAAGCCGAAGGCAGGGTACTAGAAACCGGCAGAACCACCCCAGATGCACCTCGCCATTGGGATAACTGAGTTCTTAATTCTAAAGCAATCCGTTCGGCCGTTTTACTGCCCACTCCAGGAGTGCGAACCAGTTGCTTAATATTACCGGTCACGATCGCCTGAACCAAATCTGACAGTCCCAGAGTATCCAAAAGGGCGATCGCCAACTGCGATCCAATGCCACTAACTCCCACCAACTGGCGAAATAGATCCCGCTCGGCCGAAGAAGCAAAGCCATACAACAGGGGCTGCTCCTCCCGAATCATCAAATGAGTAAACACTTGAACCTCACTGTTCTGATGCTCCGAGATCCCATCAGCCCATTGACGAGTCACTTGGATCTCATAACCCAGACCATTGACCTCCAACACCAGAATCACTCGATTAGGCGATCGCCTCTGAATCTGGTCAACCCTTCCCCTCAGATAACTGAGCATTTTGCTATCCCCTTGCGTGATTAAATCCCACAGATCAAGCCTAATGGTATTATCATCAAAATCTTTGCTCTAACACCCCGTCCTTCTAGGACGGCTTTATAGTACCATGGAGATCGTCAATAACCCACCCGTGGCGCAGACGTAACAGAAAGCCTTTACGTGACGAAATCGGGTTTCAACCCGTGGCGCATAGAGCTGCGGTAGACCGGGAAAAGAGGATAGGGCAATAAAAAGTCTAAACTGTAAAAAGCAACTCCTAAAGTCAACCTGACTGGAGAGCCACTCTTGGCTTATTTTTCTATTTGTTTCTGTGAGCAGGCCTATAACCTAATGAAAGAGCGATTCCTAACCCATAACATTTACCACTGTGGCAGGAACCCGATCGGAGAAGCCCATTGGGAGTTGTTGTCGATCAGTCCGGAAAGAGAAAACGGGTGGACTTAACTAAGATTTTTCAAACCTCAAACCCCATTATTGGCGTGGTTCATCTTCTACCCCTACCAACATCATCGCGGTGGGGAGGGAACCTGCAAGCTGTCATTGCTAGGGCTGAAAGAGAAGCCACAGCCCTAGCATCAGGCGGAGTCCATGGCATCATGGTCGAAAACTTCTTTGATGCTCCCTTTAGCAAAGATCGGGTCGATCCAGCCGTGGTGAGTGCCATGAGCCTGATTATCGATCGCCTAAAAAACCTCGTCACCTTACCCATCGGGGTGAATATGCTGCGAAATGATGCTCACAGTGCCCTGGCGATCGCCTCCTGCACCGAATCCGCATTTATTCGCGTCAACGTCCTCACCGGCGTAATGGCAACCGATCAAGGCATCATCGAAGGTAGAGCTAACGAACTCCTACGCTATCGTCGCGAACTCGGAGCAGACGTAAAAATCCTCGCCGATGTCCTCGTCAAACATGCACACCCCCTAGGCCATCAACCCCTCGCGTCTGCCATTAAAGACACCATCGAACGAGGACTCGCTGATGCCATCATCCTCTCCGGGGCAGCAACCGGCACGCCTCCCGATCTCGAAGACCTGAAATTGGCCCAGCAACTCGCCCCAGAAACCTCCGTATTTATAGGGAGTGGAGCAGATTGGCAGAATATTAATAGCCTCCTTCCCTATGCCAATGGAGTCATTATTGCCAGTGCCCTCAAACGTCACGGGCAAATCGATCAACCCATTGACCCCAACCGAGTCAGTCAATTTGTAGAAGCAGCCCAACGCAGTTTAATCCCAAACTAACTGCGATCGAGCCAACCGGTGGAGAAGGGAAACATCCTGGATAAAATCCGAGTCCCAATCCACAGTCGTCAAACCCCTATTAATGGAGGAGAATCTGTGAACCCTTGGCGAAAACTGATGTCCAAAAGGTTGACCCTTTCCCTATTGGGTGTCAGCCTATCTACAGGCGGATTATTGTTCTGGGAAAATATTGACTATCACTCCCTGGGCATACCGGCTCAAGCTCAGGCTTCAGCCCCTGAAAGTCCGCCCATAGAAACGGTCTCAACTCCAGAGAGTCTAGCCCTAGCCCAGCATCTGCAAAAGATCGGCGCTAAAATGTATGGGGCCTATTGGTGTCCCCATTGCCATTCCCAAAAAGAACGGTTTGGAGAAGAAGCCGTCAGTCAAATTTTGCTTGCACCAACCGCTCCAGTTTATGTCGAGTGTTCCCCAGAAGGGCGAACAGCTCCCCAAGCCCAAGTCTGTCAACAGGCAGGAATTACTGCTTATCCGACTTGGATCATTAAGGGGGAAAAATATGAAGGCAATTTGTCCTTAGAGCAGTTAGCCAAACTCTCAGGCTATCAGGGGTCACAGGATTTTTAAACCCCGAAAAATAGGCTGAACCTGAATCGGTTTCAGGTGGCAAGCCGAAGATTTTTATGCTGCAATCAAAATATCTCTATTGTTTATTACTCCATAAAGAAATTAAAGCTATGAGGCGTAGGCGTTCTAGTCCCTGGATTCATCGTTGGTCTCGACCCATTACTGCTGCCATCGCTACCATTGGGGCGATCGAAACGGCATTTTTAACCGTCGCTGAGGTTATGGGTAGCACAGAAGCCATATGTCCCACAAGTGGCTGTAAAGAGGTCTTGGGTAGTCCCTATGCAACTGTATTTGGCCTACCTCTGACCCTGTTCGGCTTTTTTGGCTATGCAGGGATGCTGATATTGGCCATCTCTCCCTTATTCATCAATCCCGATCGAAACAAGGAACTGCGAAATACCCTAGAACAGTGGACTCGTTTCCTGATGTTTGCCACCAGTACGGTGATGGTCGTCGGGAGTGCCTATTTGATGTATATCATGGCCTTCACCATTGAGGCCTTTTGTCCCTACTGTTTAATGTCTGCCTTCCTATCTCTATCCCTATTTGTGGTCACCCTCATCGGCCATGCTTGGGAAGATATCGGCCAATTAGCCTTTACTGGGTTAACCGTGGCTATGGTTACCTTGGTGGCTATCCTAGGAGTCTATGGCAGTGTGAATAATCCCCAAGCGGCTCCAGGAACCCCTCCTCCAGTGATGGCCACTTCTGGCCCGGCTGAAGTGGCCTTGGTTGAACATCTGAATAACATTGGAGCCAAAAGTTATGGCGCATACTGGTGTCCCCACTGCCATGAACAGAAGGAGTTGTTTGGTCAAGAGGCAGCCTCTAAAATTGACTATGTTGAATGTGCTGCTGATGGCGTAAATGCCCAAGTCGAGCAATGTAAAGCTGCGGGTATTCAAGCCTTTCCCAGTTGGCAAATTAAGGGTGAAATCTATGCCGGAGTGCGATCGCTCAATGAAATTGCCGATCTCTCCGGTTATCAGGGCCCCCGTAACTTCCTCCAACCGTGATCCGAATCACCTATTGGCTCTGGAAACCATCACACTACCCAGAGGAAAAAACGCATACAAAGGATATTGGTAGTGTTTGAGGGGCGATGATTATGCGTTTACAATATAAGGGATGGATTTTTATTCATGCGATCGCCTTAACCCTCGGTTTAAGTGCGATCGCCCCCATTGATTCCTCCTGGTATCCGGCCTCAGATCCCAACCTATCGATTGAGAATGTAAACGCTCATCCCTTAAAACCCACAACCCTTACCCCTTTTTTGGGAAAAGTGTGGAGTAAGATTTTGCCCCTTTAGTTCTGTGCATCTATTGTTTTTAACAATGAACAACCGGATATGCCATCCTGCTTTTGTGGTCGATCCCCTTCTCCTTAATCTAGAACCCGATCCGTGTCATATCCAACTTCCATACAGGCTTTTTGGCATCGGCTCACCCGACGCTTTTCCCATCAACATCGAGTCATTTTTACCGCTTCTGGGATTACTCTAGCGATCCTCACCCTCCGCTTTTTTGGTCTCTTACAAGGGATCGAATTAATCACCTTTGATACCCTGGTTCGTCTTCGCCCTACCTTACCCAAAGATGACCGGATTATTATTATTGGCATTGATGAACCTGACCTGCAAAACCTGGGATGGCCAATTTCAGATTTCACCTTAGCTACTCTTCTGGAAACTATCGATCGAAGCCAACCCAACGCCATCGGCTTAGATTTATATCGAGATTTACCCCTAAATCCTGGACATGAACAACTCCAACAGGTCATGGAACAATTACCGCATCTGGTCGGTATTGAGCGTGTGGCCGATAAAAAAGCGCCCCATATCCCTCCCCCTCCAGCCTTAGATCCGAAAACCCAAATAGGCTTTAATAATGTTCTCTTAGATGTTGATGGGAAACTGCGTAGAGGTTTACTCTATGTACATACAGATACTCTTCACAAAAGTTTTGCCCTACAACTGGCCCTCAAATACCTAGAGCAACTTGGCATTGAAGAAGAACCCGCATCGGTCAATCCTGAATACTTACAACTCGGTCAAGGAGTCTTCTATCCCTTTCATGCTTATGATGGAGCCTATGTCAAGGAAGATGCCAGTGGATACCCCTTTTTAGCGGATTTCCGCGGCCCCCGCCATACTTTTACAACGGTTTCTATTTCTGAGGTTTTGAATGGAGAGGTCGATCCAAATTTATTTCGCGATCGCATTGTTTTAATTGGATTAACGGCCATTAGCCTCAAAGATTTTGTTCCCATTCCCTACAGCACTCCCGATCCAGTTCCCGGTGTCGAAGCTCAAGCCAATCTGATTAGCTTTATCTTAGATGTGGCCATTGGGGAACAAACCCTGATGAGAACCTTACCGGATACCATTGAAGGCCTGTGGATTTTGCTTTGGTCAGGATTAGGGGCAATTCTCGCTTGGAAGTTGAGAGAACCCTATCAGTTAACCCTCAGTTCCGGTCTGGCCCTGGGAACTCTCTGGATAACCTGTTATATCCTATTTCTGGCTCGTTGGTGGTTTCCCCTCATTCCTCCCCTGTTCGGCTTGGTTAGCTCATCCCTGATGATTCTAATTCACTTTGCCCATCAAGAAGGGGAACTCAAACGCTCTACGGAATTTCTACAAGGGATTATAAATACGATTCCCGACCCTATCTTTGTCAAAGATCAAAGCCACCGTTGGATTGTCTTAAACCAAGCCTACTCTCAATTAGTGGGGTATCCCTTGGAAATGTTAATGGACAAATCCGATTATGATTTGTTTGCTGTGGAAGAAGCGGAACAATTTTGGCAGCAAGATGAGAACCTGTTCCTGACTCAGGAAAGCAGCAAACAGGAAGAGGAATTTACAGATTCTGGGGGAATTCATCGAGTGATTGAGACCAAAAGAACGCTGCATAGAGACGCAGCAGGAAATTTATTTTTGGTGGGTGTGATCCGAGATATTACTCAACAAAAAGAACGGGAAGCAGAATTACAACGGTTAGCCGAAGATCTCAAACGCCACAATGCTGAACTGAAACTCTCAGAAGACCAGATGCGCCATATGGCCAATCATGATGTTCTCACGGGGTTGGCTAACCGTAAGTTGTTTGAAGAAAAACTGCAAGAAGCTCTCGTGTATGCTCAGGCTAATGAAAAAATGCTGGCGACTTTCTTTCTAGATTTAGATGGTTTTAAGCTGATTAATGATACCTTTGGCCATGATATAGGGGATTTGGTGATTAAGGAAGTGGCGAAACGGCTGAAAACTTGTTTGCGCGGTAGTGATACGGTGGCTCGACTCGGAGGAGATGAGTTTACGGTGCTTTTACCCCAAATTCCGAGTCAGTCTGTCGCTATTCGGGTGGCTGAGAAGATTATTCTGGCAGTGACTCAACCCCTGATGCTCAAAGATCGAGATCTCCAGATCACTTTAAGTTTGGGCATTAGCGTTTATCCTCAAGATGGCAAGACTCTGGAGTCCCTTATTAAAGCAGCCGATCAAGCCATGTACCAGGCTAAGTTACAGGGTAAGAATCGCTATTTTTTGGCCTCAGCATAGAAAACCGTTAAGGTTTATGAAGTCTTTAGAATTAAGCCTCTATTGCTTCCGGTTTTCAACCGCCTGGTCAGAATAAAAGAATAAGGTTCCGTAAATCCTCAGACTCTAGTCTGATGTGCGGAACTTCTACTTATCGTAAGTCTCCTGAAAGGACAACCGTATATCTACGGAACATCCAGGATTTAGCCATTAACAATAATTGTTAAATTCGCTAAAACGGCCAGTGAAATTGCTAGTATAATTGAAAGTAGGTCTCGCGTTAACTAGGGTTATGGGTATGGGAACACAGTTAAGCCTTGACAAACACATAGCTATCCTATTAGTTGGAACATTAGCGATCGCCGCTTGTTCTCAACCAAGTTGGGCCCACTCCTCTATTACTCAGGTTGAGCGACCCCATCAAGATCTCATGCAACTGTTCAAGGGCTATGAGCCTCCTGATAACGGATCTCCTGACAGTACAGGGGATACGGGCGGCCGCTAATCAAAACCAGAGGAAATTTGGGTCAACGCATCAAATAGGATATCAGGAACCAACAGCTATGGGGAAAGAGCGCGGGACTATTAGGAACCTGCTATTTTTGTTTTATCTATATCTTGCTACCTATATATCAGTTTGGCTGTAACGAGATCCAACCCAATAGAAGAATTAAGCAACAAGATTGTACTATACTCCAGGATAGTGCAGTTTTTCAGTAGTTTATGTAACCGATTGATTGAGAGTATGCGCGTTTCTAATCGTTGTTAGGTTCGATAATTTATAAACTACTTTGAGTATAACACCTTCTTAGGGAAGTAACCAGAGCCAAGGGAAGAAAAATCCCAGTCTCTGATGAACTTATAGAGTCTAGAGACTGGGATCGGCAAATTTAAAAACTGAGACGGAGCATTAATCAGAAAATTATCAGGTTGAGCTAGACATCTATAAGATCATCAAGATCATCCTGACCCCTTAATCTGAGTGGTTATGCTTAGTCATAGTTACCGTTATTCACATTATTTTGCCCATAGACAAAAGCTTCTGTGGGTTCAGTGACGGTAAACTTATCCAAATTGGCTTCAAGTCTGGCTTTTTGGCGATCGCTCAGTCCAGCAATTTTTAGAACATCTTCCACCTTCTCATAAGGGCCACTGTTCACAATTTTCGTCGCCAAGACTGGATAAAATCCTTTGAGATCTAGAAAGGATCTAACACTAGAGTTATTCAAATCAATGCGATCGCCAATTTCCGCCAGTTTATCATCAGCCTTATTGCGGACATCCGCCTCAGCCAAGATGGGGAACTGGGCACTCGAAACCTGTAAAGACACAGCCGTAGCAGGTGCTGTGTTGATGGTAATCAGAGTAGCAATCAGAATTACTAAAGCTGGCAACAGGCGCAGCAATCGTTTCATGGGTATCATTCCTCCTTTGTTAATCAGTTATTACTAAACCATGACACAGCCATCATTACCTATTATGGGACTGATTTGGCCCATTCATGCCATGCATCAGTAAAATTTAGGGGATTTAAGCAAAAATGCTTGGAGTTGGCTAAAAGAACACCCATAAGTCACCGCAGGATGTTCATAGCCTTTGAGTTGCACCATATGTTTTTCAAATAAGGTAGGATTCGTGCCCACACTAAACAAATATTGATAAGTTGTTTTACCTAGAGCAATATCCTTTTGGATTTGCTTCGTACAAGATTCGAGTCGGAAGGCCGCATTCACTGTATCTCCTAAAGCCGTATAATCGGGGCGATCGCCACTTCCCGTATTCCCCACCATGGCATAGCCCGTATTCACCCCAGCCCCAATCCGCATGGGTAAAGGCAAAGGATACTCTTTGGCCAACTTCTGAGTCATCTGATGTAACTGATTCAGAGCATAAAGGATTTGCATCACCTCCGTTTGGTTCACCCCCTCCGTACCATGGAACCAAACCGCCATCACCGCATCCCCAATATACTTATCCACCCAACTATCATACTTGCGGAGAATCTTACCCACATTGCGAAACCAATTGCCCATCATCGTCGATAGGGTAACATCATCCATCTGTTGAGTCAGTCCGGTAAAATTGCGAATATCAACCACCATCACCGAAATCAACCGCCGAACATGGAGAGCCGCCGTCACATGAGAATTATCCTCTGGTTCTTCCAAACCCAATGTCTGTTCTTGAATGGCCAAGGGATCGTGAAAGTGAGCTTCAGTCTGGCCAAACATCAGATGATCCCCATCTTGTAGAGTGACAGGTACATTCACCCGACGGCCATTTACAAAGGTTCCATTACGACTGCCCAAATCAATCAGGTAAACCGTTCCTGTATCTGTATGTTGGATCATGGCATGGTTACGCGAGATCCATGGATCGGACAACACCACCGTATTGTCTTGAGTTCGTCCAAGTGTCCAACACTGATTCCCCGCTAACGAAAGATGGCGAATTGATGACTGGGTTTTAAGGACAAGATAAGGATGAGTATTTAAGCTCACTGTGGACGGCCTCATTACAGTTATGATGTCCCTAGATGCATCCTGAGAGAATTGTTTTTAGGATAAACCAATTCTCTAAAACGAGAGATCTCATGCTCTCGATCTTCCTGTTCCTTATACACTATCGATCATCACCCTTACCGTCCTTGTCTATGTTTGATCCGATCGCTCCCCCCAAACCTAACCTCCAGCAAATTGCCAGCGAATTTTATCGATTGGGATGGATTGGCTTTTGGGCACAACTGGGTTTAGGCATTATCCCCATTGTTATTTTGCTGTTTGTCTTGCTCTTTGACAACACGCCCAACTCTGTACAAGTCGGGAGTTCTTGGCTTGCTACAATTTTAGCCTATGGGTGTTTATTCGCCTTAATTTTTACAATTTATTGGTGTTTTCATTACACTCAACTGTCTGATCGACTCGGAAGTCGGGAAGTTCGTCCCTCTAAGGCACAAATCCGGCGTAGCCTATGGATTGGGATTCTGGCCAATATGGGCGGCATGACTTGTGCGATTCTTGTGGCTCTGTGGCGGGTGGGAACCCTATTATTTCGGATGTTATCCTTACCCCCTGGGGCCTCAACCCTCTATACTCCAGTGCCAGGAACTGCGGTCGTCAATCCTGGCTCTATTATTGTGCCGATGAATATGATTGCCCTGCAAGCGATGATCAATACGATCGCGGCTGAACTGGTCGGTTTAGGGGTCACCCTCTGGCTGCTCTATCGAGTGCTGCAACATACTGCCCCCAGAGAATCCTGAGCTAATAGACCTGAGCTACGATTAAGTTTCTAAGGGGATTCCCGGCTCCAAGTTCAGATCGGGAGTGGAGAGAATGACTTGATCTCCGGGTTCTAAACCGGAAAGCACTTCCACGGTCTCTAACCCTTCTAAGCCTAGGGTAACCTCTCGTTTTTGGGCTAACCCCTTTCGATCTTTGACCCACACAAAGCTCTGTTTCCCTGACCTTTGTAGGTAATCTAAGCTAATCACCACTACATCTTGTCGTTGATCGAGGATAATTTCTACATTCACCTGACTTCCGGGAATTAAGGTTCCTGTAGGCTGATTAAGCTGCACAATTGCTGATACAGTGGCTAGTCCATTGCCCGATTCTTGAGCATCGGAGACGGCGATCGCTTGGGGGGATAAGTCCACGACTTGACCCTCATAGATGGGAGAATCAGGGCCAATAATCATAATCCGAGCCGGTTGATTCAAGCTTACTTTGGCTGCATTCAGGGTAGATAAACTGAGTCTGACATATTCCTGGCTGGGGTCTCCGAGGGTTAATAAGTCGTGTCCCCTGGTCACTCCTTCGCCATTATTGACATTCACGCCTAAAATTACGCCATTAATGGGAGCTGTAATTAGGGTATCTTGCAGTGCTTGTTGAATGGCGCGTAATTCTAATTCTTGCCGTTGGAGTTGCAGTTGGGTGGTGTTGACAGTGAGTTGGGCGCTTTGCAGTTCAGAGGTGGCATTAGCAATCTCGGTTTGCAGTTGGTTAGATTTGACTAATTTCTCCCGTTCTAAGCTTAAGGTTTCTGTTTCTACCTGTAATTGGGCATCGCGCACGGCAATTTCGGCGTTTCTGACCGCTTGATGTTGTGATCGCAATTGATCCCCAGCAATAAATCCCTTGTCTGCTAATTCTTGTAAATTTTTTAACTCTTCTTGAGTATCTTCTAGATCTGCCTGTTTTTCCTGCACCCGTTGTTGATAGCGCTCTAGTTGTAACTGTTGTTCTTCCAATTCTAAGGCATGAATCTGAAGTTGCCGTTGGGCAGTTTCTAGGTTCTTTTGGGCGGTTTGTACCTTTTGTTGATGGTGGTTTAACTGAACCATGGTTTCTTCGATCACAGTCAGTTGCTCTTGCAAGCGAGTTTCCCGTGCCGGATTGCGTAACCGAATGATTTCCTGTCCGGCCTGTATGGATTGCCCCACAGTGACCAATACTTGCTCCACTGTACTATCATCAGGGGCTTTGAGGATTTGCTGATTGGCCAGCTCCAAGATGCCACTTTCATTAATGGTTTTTTCAACTGATCCCAACTGGATCGCTGTGGTGGTTACTTTAATGGGTGCAGGAGAGCGTTGAGCTATCCAGATATAACCGAGAAGACTAAAGACAGAAATGGCGGCGATCGCCCCCGATCCCATTAACCACCGCATCCCCTGTTTATGCTGTTGTTTAGCCAAAATTTCTATCATTGATTAAGCATGGGTAGATGATCGATTGGCGATAATGCTCCCTGTCGCCTGAATCTGGGGAATCAGTTGGTCAACGGCCCCGATGGCGATCGCCTTGTTTAGTGTATCGAATCTCCAGCCGAAGATGCCAATTACCACACAGAGGTCAAAGCATACTAAGCTGAAAAGAGGAGATCCCGACGCGACAGAAGCCACCTATGCAAATTTATCTGGATTATAGTGCTACTACCCCCACTCGCCCAGAGGCGATCGCGGCTATGCAGGAGGTTTTGCTTCATCAATGGGGTAATCCCTCTAGTTTACACAGTTGGGGACAACGGGCGGCGACGGTATTAGAATTAGCCAGAATGCAGGTGGCGGATTTAATTGGAGCCAGTTCTAGTGAGTCGATTATCTTTACTTCTGGGGGTACAGAGGCGGATAATTTAGCTTTGATGGGGATTGCCCGTCAGTATGCTAAACCCCAACATTTAATTATTTCTAGTGTGGAGCATTCGGCGATCGCCCAACCCGCCCAATTTTTAGAGCAACAGGGATGGAGGGTGACTCGTTTACCGGTGAATCGCCAGGGACGGGTGAATCCGGCGGATTTAGAGGCGGCTATTGCGGATGATACGGTGTTCATTTCGATTATTTATGGTCAAAGTGAGGTGGGAACCCTGCAACCGATTGCGGAGTTGGGCAAAATTGCTCAGGACTATGGTATTTTTTTTCATACGGATGCGGTGCAGGTGGCGGGACGATTGCCCGTAGATGTGAGCCGTTTACCAGTAGATTTGCTGTCGTTGTCGAGTCATAAAATTTATGGCCCCCAAGGTACGGGGGCGTTGTATGTGCGCCCTGGGGTTGAGTTGCATCCTTTGATCGGGGGAGGGGGACAGGAGGGGGGATTACGTTCGGGAACGGAGGCGATGGTGGCGATCGCCGGTTTTGGAGTGGCAGCAGAGTTGGCGAGTGAGGAGTTACCGGAGGAAAGGCTGCGCTTAAGGCAGTTGCGCGATCGCCTGTTTGAGCAGTTGGGTGATATTGAGGGTTTGGTTCCTACGGGCGATCGCTGTCATCGTTTGCCTCATCATGTGAGTTTATGTTGGCAAGATACCCGGCAGATTACGGGCAAAACTTTGGTGCGGCAACTGAATTTAGCGGGAATTGGCATTAGTGCGGGTTCGGCTTGTCATAGTGGGAAACTCTCGCCTAGTCCGATTTTAAGGGCGATGGGATATTCAGATTCTGAAGCCATTGGCGGTATTCGCTTCACGTTGGGTAAGCAAACTACACTAGCAGATGTGGACTGGACGGCGATGGTGTTAAAACAGATTCTGCAACGGTTGCGCTCCAATTCTGAACGTTTGGTGAAAATTTGAGTGTATAGGAAATAGGAGATCGCCCCATCTCCCCATCTCCCCATCTCCCCATCCCCCCATCTCCCCATCCCCCCATCTCCCTATTCCTCGAACCAGCGATCGGTTCCGAATCCTAGGGCACGATGTAGGTTAGGGAGAGTTGCGGCTAATCTGAGCAGCATTTTTCGGGCGATCGCCGTTTCAAAGACGGAAGAGAGTACCATATCCACCGGATGGGAGTGACAAAAGTCGATTAACCGGGAGGGAAAGCCGAAAATTGCCGGTTTAATCACCATGATTCCCGGCCATCCCCTGTGATAATAATGTTGAAACTGCTGCCAAGTGGCGATCGATTCATCCAGAGCTAAGGGGGTTTGATAGTCCTGAGATAGGCCTAACATTGTCTCAAACTGCGACACTCCTAGGGGTTGCTCCAAAAATTCTACCGGCTGACCTGCACATGCTTGTAACCATTGATGGGCTTCTTGTTCCGTCAATCCCCCATTGGCATCAAGACGCAGTTTTATCCCTTCTGGAAGCAGGGATAATAGGTCTTGAAAGAGCTTCAATTCTTGGCTAATCTCTGCTACGGCTATTTTCCATTTTAGGGTTTGATATCCCTGATGCCAAAGGGGTAATTGAGGGTCGAGGGCGGCTTTTCCGGTAGGTAATAATCCACAAATGTTGGTTAAATGGGGTGGATTTTCTAAACTCTGTAGATCGATTAAGGCGGACTCAAAGCCAAATTGACAAGCGGGGAAGCGATCGGGAATGGAGGCAATTTGTTCAGGACTGATTTCGCCTCCATAGGCATGACAAAATTCTAAGGCTTCTGTGAAGTTTTCTGAACCAAAGCTAGGTAAGGGGGCAATTTCTCCCCAGCCACAGGCTCCAAGTTCAGATGCTGCTATCGGGTGCAACTGAATCAAAATCCCTTGGCGATCGCGCCACCAACCCTGATGGGTTTGCAAGGGCTGCTTAAAAGGACGGCAATAGGGGGCGATCCTGAGCTGATATTTACTGTTTTTTTGAGAATTGTGAAAATTGATCCCCATGGGTAAATAATCTTGTTATTATTTATATTAAGTTGTTTTTCCTGTGATTCTAGCTCAATAAGATATCAAGTTTTTATCAGATTAGTATAAACCCTGATGGAAAAGTATTCCAGAAAGTGATACCATAGGATAAAAAAGATAACCACATCAGTTAGTCAGGAATAGAACGCAGAATTGCTTATTGTTATTCCCTTGCATTTGGGTAAAACTGCCATGAGAGAATTATCCTATTTCACCCCTACACCTGCGGTTTCTGCCGATGTCCCAGAACTGCTAGTTCAATCGAATTCCTTAGAGACAATGGCTTGTGCCGATCGCGGTTTGCTTCTATGGATCAAAAGCCTAATTTTTTTACTCCTATTGGGAGTAACCAGTCTGGGAGTCCTCTTATTGGCCTTGGGGATTGTTTCTCCCGTAGAAAAAACGTTAGAACCCGACTCACAGAGCTGAATGGCTCATGGATTGACTGTCTTTAGCTCACTGTGAATTTTAAAGACTTGATATGTACGATAGCCAAATCAACAATAATGACAGTAGGGGTAAGTTAATTGCCCCTACTTTCGCTCTATGGGGACTCAGTAAAGATCTCTCCATAGCAGGGGGAAGCAACTTTTAGGGAGATCGGTGCGTCTGAGTACATCTGCATGACGTTGAAGGATGATTATGTTAAGCCAGATCAAGCAATTACGGTTTCGGCGATGGATTTATCCCCTAATTTCCTTGGGTGTTGCTCTGGGACTTTGGGTGGGCAGTCCCCAAGTGAGTCAGGGTTTTTCGATTTGGGATATTCTCCCGGATGTGATTCAATATGTGCAATTGGCGAGTTTAGGCGATCGCCAAGAAATGGCCCTGGGCAAACAAATTAACCAGCAACTGATTAGCCAGGAAGTGCGAATCTATGACGATCCTGAATTGACCAATTACATTAATCGCATTGGTCAACGGTTAGTACAAGAAAGTTATCGTCCCCCTACCTCTAATTATCAGTATACGTTCCAAGTAGTTGATGATGATTCCGTTAATGCCTTTGCTACCCTGGGTGGCTTTGTTTATATCCACACCGGATTGATTAAAGAAGCGGAAAACGAAGCGGAATTAGCCAGCGTTATCGGCCATGAAATTGCCCACATTACCGAACGTCATGCCATTAATCAAATGCGCCGTGTAGCTTTAACCAATGGGTTAGCGACTGCTGCGGGAGTCGATCAAAGCCAGATCGTGGGATTAGGGGTAGAAATTGCTCTGCGTTTACCCCATTCTAGGGAAGCGGAATATGAAGCGGATCGGGTGGGACTGAATATGATGACAGCGGCCGGCTATGCCCAAGTTGGTATGGTAGACTTTATGCACAAATTGGCGAGATCGCCTTCTATGCCTACGTTTCTCAGTACCCATCCCCATACAAGCGATCGCATCAGCGCTCTAGAGCAGGGGATCGATCCTGAATTTGCCGCCGTCGGTGATGGACTCGATCCCAATGCTTATCAAAGTCAAATTGCTTCCTTAAATGGGGAAAGTGGCGATCGCAATTCATCCGATCAAACCGATGAAGGCTTTTGGCCCCTATAATTCTTAACTCCATTTCCCATCCCCCTATCGCCTGTGCGGTTAACCGAAACAGCCGATCGACAGACAACATCGTTAATCTAATAACATAAAGCTAAAGGGTCAGCCTTGACCTAACTTGATATCACCAGAGTGTGAACTATGACTAACTCTAACTTATCCGATAAAAGTGCCTCTCCAGCACCTTGGAAACAGCCCCTCATCTATGTTACCCTGATGCTCTTTGGCAGTACCCTGACCTTACTAGGGACTCAGGTTTTATCGAGATCGCCCCGTTCATCTCCTGCAACTCAACAGACCTCTAGTACCCTTTCTGCTCTCCCTTCGAGCCACAACGCACCCCTGGTTCCCGGAAGTAATGCCAGTTTTGTCAGTGAAGTTGTGCAAAATGTGGGCCCGGCAGTGGTTCGTATTGATGCTTCCCGCATGGTTACCCAACAAGTGCCCGATGTCTTCAACGATCCCTTTTTCCGTCGCTTCTTTGGTGGCGCTACACCCATGCCCCAAGAGCGGGAAGTCAAGGGGTCAGGTTCCGGATTTATCATTAATAAAGAGGGTGTGATTTTAACCAATGCCCATGTGATTGAAGGGACGGATACCGTAGATGTGACCCTCAAGGATGGGCGCACGTTAGAAGGGAAAGTATTGGGAACCGATCCGGTAACGGATGTGGCAGTGGTCAAAATTGATGGAGACAATCTGCCCACGGTAAAATTGGGTAATTCGGATAACTTACAACCGGGTGAATGGGCGATCGCCATTGGTAATCCCCTCGGTTTAGATAATACAGTTACTGTAGGCATTATTAGCGCCACCGGTCGTTCTAGTGCCCAAGTAGGGATTCCCGATAAACGAGTGAGCTTTATTCAAACCGATGCAGCGATTAACCCCGGTAATTCTGGCGGCCCCCTGCTCAACCAAAATGGGGAAGTTATTGGTATTAATACCGCCATTATTCAAGGGGCCCAAGGCTTAGGCTTTTCCATTCCCATCAATACCGCCCAAAATATTGCCGATCAATTGGTTGCTAAAGGAAAAGTAGACCATCCTTACCTCGGCATTCAAATGGTGACCTTAACCCCCGATCTGCAAAAAGAAATTAATCAAAATCCCAATAGTGGTTTTAATGTCTCCGCCAGTGAGGGCGTTTTAATTGTGCAAGTCATGCCCCAATCTCCAGCCGCACAAGCCGGATTAAGGGTTGGAGATGTGATTACCGAAATTGATGGCAAACCGATGAAAGAAGCGACCGGAATTCAAGAAGCGGTACAAAATACTCAGGTAGGGAGTCCTTTGAAGGTATTAATTCGTCGTGGCGATCAGTCTTTACCGTTAACTGTTCGTCCAGGAGTCTTTCCAGCTCAGTAATTCTCCAATTGTCCAGGATAAAATATCTATTGCTATATCCCCCAAAGTATTTACTTATTGGGGATATTTTTAATGTTTATTTAATGGCTATCGATCTCTCTTAATGCTCATAATTCACTAATAGAACAGTAAAGTTCTGTAACCGGTTACGATTACTTACGATTACTTATTACCCATTACCTATATTTAGGCGGTCTCTATCCTTACATTTACCCTGTTTTTTTCAACTTGCTATGCAACTGATTAATCCGATTACGACAAAAAACCTCCGAGGCGACCTCTTTGGGGGGATTACGGCCGCCATTGTTGCCCTTCCCCTGGCTCTAGCCTTTGGGGTGTCCTCTGGTGCAGGGCCCATCGCCGGTCTCTATGGGGCAATTTGTGTGGGTTTGTTGGCGGCCCTGTGTGGGGGGACTCCCTCACAGATTTCTGGCCCCACAGGGCCGATGACAGTAGTGATGGCCAGTGTATTTACAGCACTGATTGCCAAATATCCAGACACCGGTCTAGCCATGAGCTTTACCGTGATTATGCTCGGTGGAGCCTTACAAATTTTGTTTGGAGTGCTGAAACTGGGGCAATATATTACTCTGATTCCCTACACGGTGATCTCTGGCTTTATGTCGGGGATTGGGGTAATTATTATCTTGATTGAAATCGGCCCCCTGTTGGGTCATCCCAATTCAGCCAATGTGATTGAAGCGGTTAACAATTTTGGCTATTTCATCCAAAATGCGAATTCCACCGCTACAGGGTTAGGGTTACTCACCTTGGCCATTGTTTTTTTGAACCTGAAGCGAGTTAATCGGGTTATTCCCTCTCCCCTTTTGGCCTTAATTGTTTGTACTCTAGTGTCCCTCTTTCTGCCTGAAGGTAGTCAGATTGAGCGTATTGGCGAGATCCCCAGTGGACTGCCAAGCCTCCATTGGCCCCAGTTTCGGTTGCAAGATTTAAAGGATATGGTGGGCTATAGCTTGATTTTAGCCATGTTAGGATCGATTGATTCTCTGCTGACTTCCTTAGTCGCTGATAATATTACCCGCACTGAACATGATTCTGATCGCGAATTAATTGGTCAAGGCATAGGCAACATGGTCTCTGGATTTCTGGGGGGTTTGCCTGGCGCAGGGGCTACTATGCGAACGGTGATTAATGTGCAAGCGGGAGGAAAAACCCCTCTTTCTGGCATGATCCATAGCTTGGTGTTGATGGTGATTGTGTTTGGTGCGGGGCCGTTAACTGAAACCATTCCCCATACGGTTTTAGCAGGAATTTTGATTAAGGTGGGGACTGATATTATTGATTGGAGTTTCCTGAAACGGGCCCATAAGTTATCCCTGAAAACGACGGGTTTAATGTATATTGTGCTATTTCTGACGGTGTTTGTGGATCTGATTACGGCTGTTGCTGTGGGGGTCTTTATTGCCAATATACTAACGGTAAAAAAGTTAAGCGATCTGCAACAGCAGGATGTACAAACCACTACTGGACACCATGGAGATCATCACCTGCCTTTAACGGAGCAGGAACGGCAGTTATTACAGCAGGCAATGGGCCGAATTCTGTTATTGCGTTTGGGAGGCCCCATGAGTTTTGGTGCGGCGAAATCTATTTCCCAACGGATGGCAATTGTGGAAGACTATGATGTATTAATTTTAGATGTAGAAGATGTGCCGTTCTTGGGGGTTACTGCTTCTTTAGCCCTTGAAAATATGGTGAATGAGGCATTGAATAAACGTCGTTGGGTGTTTCTGGTGGGAGCAACGGGGGATGTTAAAAAACGTCTAGACCGGTTACAGTTGTTGGATCGAATTCCCCCTGAACACCAAGGAGAAACTCGTATAGAAGCTATACAGCAAGCGATGGCTTTACTGGGGCAATTAGAGGTTCAGGAAGTGACTACCCATTCGAGTATGAGTGAGAAGATTAACAAAAATATCAACTTGCCCTAGAAATGAAGAGGAGAGAGGTTAATCCGGTATCAACAGAATTTCCAGAAAGCCAGTTTCTTTGCATAGGTAACCGGATTGCCTTTAATGCTTTTGGTTACTGTACTCCATAGTACCGGGCGGCGGTGGTGCTATCCCATTCTAATAAATCGGTGCGATCGAGTTGAATCATTTTCCGAGGACGCAGGGGAGAATAGCCTAAAGCTGTGCCAATGGCAGCCGCAACTGCTTTGGCTAAAAACGGGGGGACTGAATTTCCCACTTGTCGAAACCCATGCCATTTGGTGCGATGAAATCGAAACCAGTCGGGGTAAGAATGGAGTCGTGCCGCTTCGCGAACGGTGATACATCTGGGTTCAAAGGGATGAATGGGACGGGGAGAAGTGTATGCACCGCGATCGCCTGGTGTCCCGGCTCTTAAGGTATTACACAGTCCTTTGGGATCGAGTCTTAAGAAATGACTAATGGGTTCAATTTTTCCGGGCACTGTTGCCTTAAATCGCTGGATAGATTCAGGGGTATGATGAGTTTTTAGGCTAGAAGTTAACAGGGTTTTATCATATTTTCTTGGATAAGAATAATCATCAGATAATCGAAATATTCCATGTAACAGTTTACCATACTGACTATAATTTCTAAAAGGTGCTTTCACCCAATCTTGAGTTTCTAATTCTGGATATCGAGAGATTTTTGGTAACCCTTCTATCGCATCATAAACGGTCGGATGAGAATCAAAATAGGTTAAGGGTTGGGGATAGGGAGGAAGTTCTAAATCTTGATGACATCCGACTAAAAAAAGTCGTTCCCGATTTTGAGGTACGCCATAGTCACGAGCATTTAATAGTTTATAATGCACTTGATAACCATGGAAAGCAAATTTTTCCATAATTTCTGCAATAAATAAACGATGGTGTCCCATGGCCATACCTTTAACATTTTCCAAGACGAAAAAATTAGGTTGCAGTTGATCGACAAGGCGGATAAAATGATAGACTAATCCGTTGCGTGGATCGTCTAACGCCCGTTTACCAATCACAGAAAATCCTTGACAAGGAGGGCCACCAAAAACTACATCAATTTGTTTCCTGCCAATGGTTGATTTTTCTCGAATTTCTGCTGCTGCGATCTGGGAAATATCGGCACAAAGAACTGGCCAATGGGGAAAATTATATTCATGAACTCCGCAGTGAATGGGGTCTATTTCTACGGATGCCAAAACATCAAACCCCGCTTGCTCAAAACCTAGGGTCATCCCTCCTGCACCGGCAAATAAATCTACAGCGATCGGTCTAGACACGGTTTTGAAATACTGATCGGATAGTAGTATATTATAGCATAATTGAGTGAAATGAAAAGAGGTCAAATCATGCGGCGATCGCTCCTACCCCTAGCGCTTTTAAGCCTCAGTCTTTTTTTGTTCCTTAGTTTAGCCGCTAGTCCGGGAAAAACAGAAGAGGGAATTCATCCCGAAAATTGTAGTTTTCAGGGTATCAAGCTCTATGGAAAGGTGCAAGTAGTCGAGCATTTTCCCAATATTCAGGTGCAGGTTGTTGAGTCCTTCCCCGATTTAAGCGTTAAATGGGTTGAACAGTTTCCTGATACCTGTGGAAAATGGAAGCTAGTAGAGAATTTTCCAGATTTTAAGATTCAATATGTGAATCATTTTCCAGATTTTAAGATTAAAATAGTTGATTCTTTTCCCGGTCTATAAGTTATGTTTTGATTTAACGGGTTTAATCGGCAATAGAAAAACCTCGACGGGTTGTTTTTTGAGGTGCTTCTTCAACTTGAAAAACGATCCGATCGCCTTCTTTACCTGCTGCTGTTTTGACTTGGAGTTCCCAACTACCCAGTTTCATATTCCAAAATAGGGAATTGGATTGGGTGGTGGCAATTTTTTCACCATTTAACCACCATTCTACCGGTTCTTCCAGTTTACCGGCTAATTTAAATTCTAGGCGATTGTCCTGTTCTTCTTGCGGAGAGAGTAAGAAATAATCATCCTGTTCAGGGAACAGGATTCTGATCTCTCCTTTCCATTGATTGTGGGGTTGTTGCGAGAGCCATTCATTATATTCTGGAGGCAGTTCTACAGGCTGGTTTTCAGAGTTAGATTTTTCAATATCTTGGGGATAAAGGTATTCTAAAACGATGGCAGAAGGACAATTAGAATTAGGTTCTGTAGGGGCGGGTTCACCAAGGACTTGGTTTATAGGCGAAGATATAGATAAACCCGCCCCTACCTTCGGCGAAGATGTAGGCAAATTATCCGCAAGAATTTGTCCGGTAACGGCACAAATGGGGTGTTGAACTAAACCCGATGGGGGCGCAAAATTAGCCGCTTCTCTAGTTTTGTGTAACTGTTGCATAATTCGATGCCAGAGGGGAGCTGCTCCCATGACTCCGGAGATTTGCTGCATGGGGGTTCCGTCAAAGTTGCCTACCCAGGTAGCAACGGTATAATCTGCACTAAAGCCGACTGTCCAGGTATCGCGATAGTCGGAGGATGTGCCGGTTTTGACGGCCGTAGGAAAGGGCAAGTTTAATACTGAGTCTACGCCAAAACTGGTAGCACGGGCATGGCGATCGCCGAGGATATCTCTTACGAGTTCCCAAGATGTCGTTTCTGTGGGCATTTCTGCTGTTTCTGTTTCTTCGCCAAAATAGGTAACTAAAGGCACAGCTTTACCGTGATGCGCCAATCTCAGATACGCCCTCGCCAACTCCCATAAACTCACTTCTCCACTGCCCAAAGTTAAGCCTAAACCATAATATTCTGGATCTTGTTTTAGATGGGTAAATCCTAGTTCCCGCAAGTGATTGAGGAACAGGGGAACTCCCACTTCTTCTAACACGCGCACAGCAGGCACATTGAGGGAGTTAGCCAGAGCTAAACGCACCCGCACCGGCCCTAAAAAGGTTTCGCTATAGTCCACTGGTTTGTATAGTTTCGCGCCAGGGATGGCGTAAGTAGTAGGCACGTCCGCGAGGATGGTTTGGGGACGGATAAGCTGTTGTTCCAGCGCCAGTTGGTAGAGGAAAGGTTTGAGGGTGGAACCGGGTTGGCGCAAGGCTTGCACCCCGTCGTTTTGCCCCTGCTGGCTGTCGTTGAAGTAGTTGGGAGACCCCACATAGGCAAGGACTTCCCCGGTATGATTATCGATGACCAGGGCGGCTGCATGGTTGGCTCGTTTAGGAGCCAGAGCGTCAACGACTTGCTGCACTTGGGTGGCGACAAATTGCTGGAGGGAGCTATCTAGGGTGGTGCGGATGGTTCCCCCGTCGGTGGTGGGGAGCTGTTGGGCAACCCAGAAGAGGAAATGGGGAGCAGCAAGAATTCCCTGTTGTCGCGATCGCAGATAAACTTGTTCAGTATACGCCCGTTCTGCTTCTAGAGCCGTAACCATTTTATCCGCCACCATCCGGTCTAAAACGTAACGTTGCCTAGTTTTCAACGCTTGCCAATGGTGGTAGGGGTCGAGGTCGATGGGGTCATTGGGAAGCGATGCCAGGAGGGTAGCTTGAGCCAAGTTCAAGTCCGCAGCCGGAAGACCAAAATAAGTACGAGCCGCCGCTTCCACGCCATAAAGATTACTTCCCATAGGTAAGCGGTTAATATACGCAGTCAGCAATGTATCTTTATCTATTCCTGCACTTAAGCGCCAAGCTGTCCAAATTTCACCCACTTTATGAGGGAGAGTACGGGGAGTCGGATGGAGCATCCGCGCCAGTTGCATCGTAATTGTTGAGGCTCCACTGACAATTTTTCTGGCTTGAAAAGCTTCTAAAATCGCACGAGAAATAGCCATAAAATCCACGGAACCATGCTGATAATAGCGCTTATCTTCCGCCGCGATAATCGCTTGGATAAAATAGGGGGAAATCTCATCTAGGGGAACCACCATCGTATGATCTTGGTCGCGGGTGAGCAGGGTTCCCAGGGGCAGTCCATGACGGTCTTCAAAGGTGATTGCACCGTCCGTTTGGGCAATATCTTGAGCGCGAATGGGGATAAGATAGGGTACAGAGCGGACGGTTAAGCAGAGTAAAATTACACCAAGGAGGATTCGGAGAGGCAGTTTATATTTTCCATGCCAGAGTTTAAGGAAGTATTGCATAAAGCTTAAGTAGAAGCTCTTCATAGGTTTAATAGCCAATCACATAACGAAACAACTTGCTCTTCATTCGTTAAATTTGCGGCATTGCTTAAAATGCGATCGTTCAGTTGCTGATAGATTTCTTGAGCCATATGATCCGCGATCGCTGCACCAATAAAAAACATTTTAGGATAGCAATTTTGATCGGAGAAAGCTTTTCTAATCCGTCCAAGTGCTGAGTTTGCAGTTTTCCAATGCTCATCTGCTCCTGCTGGATCAATTCCTCCTTTAAGTTCTCCCAGAGCAAGATAGTTTTCCGGTTGATGATGTGCTGAATCCTTATTTTTATCTAATATAATGTCTTGAGGAGAAGTATTCAATAGGCAAAGATCTACATTCTTCTTCACAGTTGGAACAGTTAAGTTATAGATTAAAGTTCGTTCATGATGATCTGATATCCAATGTAACCCTTTAACCTGTTTCTCAATTTCTGGCTCAAAATTGTAAGCCATCCAATGTTGGCTTTTAATATCCAGATACTGTAAATTGAGTCCACGGACTGAGCAAGTAGATATAAAAACTCTCGTAAATCCCCACAGACCTAATGCACCCGCTAAATTCCGAATTTTACCCCCAAGAGCATCCCCTCTAGTCAGCAGAAAGCGATACACTAATTCATCAATAAATGAATTGCCTGATGGCTCCAAAAAATTTTCTAACAAATTTCTAATCGCTTCTTGTTTATCCGATTCTCGTAAGTGATTTCTAGCCTTGCCAGAAATACCGGCTGCTGTAAGTAATGCATCATTTATGTTATTTATCGTTAATAACTCCTTGGGATCTTTAGCTCTTGATGCCAAGACCTTAAGTGCTTTTGCTTCTTCAATAAAAGGGGTAGCTTTTTTATTTTTCTCTAATGCTAAAGAAATAAATCCTGATCGGATCTGATCGTAAGGAGTAATCAAGTCCTCATAAATTCTTAAATGTTTATGAAATGACATTTAAATTTCCTTTTCCCAAACATAAATACATTTTCTTAAAGGTTGTAGTCCATGTCTACCCATTTGTTGAGAACTATTCCCTTTTTCTTGAGGGAGAACCATAATATTTTTAATCGTAAAGCCAAGCTCTTCGGCTATTTTTGAGAGGATTAAATCTACTGATATAGATATTCCCGCATATCTAACATTATCATTAACCATAAACATTTTCCCATTTCTTTGTAAAACACGATAGCATTCTTGGATTGTACAAGCCATCTCATAAAAATACCCTTTTACCATACGCACAATTCCTTGATTATTGAGTTGCTTTGTCTGCTTTTGATAATCTAAATTATTAAATATCTGTTGTAATAAGGGTATCTGATTGCAAATTTCAATAGCAGTTTTCCATTGTTTATTGAGAGCGATTAGGTCTTTAAACTTATTTTCTACCGTGCAAGTTAACATGGCCTGGCGCAAACGTACTAATTCAATTTCATTGACTCCAAGAACTGCATGTTCTAAGGCATAGGTTCGTGTATAGTCATAACGATTGCAATAAGGCGGTGAAGTTATAATCCCTGAATAACTATCACATTCTAATTCAGGCAAAATATCTAAACAAGACCCTTTGAGTAAATTGATCTGTCCTTTATTCAAATCTCCTTGAAGCAATGAGAATAAATCTTGGGGGCGATCGTGATGTATTAAATCCTCCCTAATTTGATTGATCTGCTGATCGATAGCTTCATTAAATGATAATATTTTACCCTTGTTAAATGTATTAACATTTTGGTTACGATCAGCCCTGTAATCCCATCGCAAATATTGCCCATCTTTTCTGGTATAACTAATCGATTCTAAGATAGATAATAAGGCAAATAATAAAATTTCTTTAGTCTCTATATCTTCATGCTGAATATCATAAATATAACGTCCTATTTGATTTTGAGTTGTTTGGGGATATGCACCATGCGTAATTCGTAATGTATTCAACTTTTGGCATTTTCCTTCTCTATTCCAAGGTTGTTGAACCAACCAATGTTCTAGCCTTGATAAAATCTGGTTTTTGTTCCCTTCCCTAGCAATTAAGTTGGCCTCTATAATTTTTTGTCCCACGGGTAATAGTTCAATCCCATCAGCATCGTAACCTAAAGAGGAGCAGGCAAATAGAGCTGTCCCAGAACCAGCGAAAGGATCGAGAATTTTCCCTTCTAGAACTGGGTATTGCTGGAATAAATATTCTACTAAGTCCGCAGAAAAAGCTTCTTTATACTTGTAGAGTCTATAATATGAGCGGTCTTTATTTCCTTGAAAACTAATATGCTTTCTTTTTAGGGCTGAGTTAATCATAATTACTGGACAAAAATACTCATATAGTTCTCGATCCAGTAATTCAATTTTGGACAAGCAATCACGAATATTAATTTTGGAATTCAGATTATCTGGAGGCATATGAAAGGGTATATTTAAGTGGCTTGACTTCAGAGGATGATAGCTTATTCTACTCAGTCGGTGATCGAATGTTGTATAATTGACTTATAAATGGTTGACGTTCAGAGGAAGAAAATCATCATAATTAACTATAGAGTGGCAGAGGTAACTGATTTAGAGATCATTTTACAACTGGTTCAAGAATTTCATCACAGTGAAAAACTGGCTTTTGATGAAAAACTAGATGCTCAAGCTTTAGAACAGTTAATTACCGAGCCATCTTTAGGACAACTTTGGCTGATTCAGCAAGACGATGAGATCATTGGCTATACTATTATAGCTTGGGGTTATAGTCTTTAATTCAGAGGAAGAGATGCATTTATTGATGAATTTTACCTCAGACCCCGATACCGTCAACAGGGTATCGGGACTCAAACGCTATCATTTATTGAAAAGACCTGTCAAGAGTTGGGAATCAAAGCTGTACATCTAGAAGTTGACTTTGAAAATCCTGATGCACAACGTCTTTATAACAGAGTTGGATATCAACGCCATAATCGTTTTTTGATGACGAAAATACTATAGCATAACCTTGAACGTAATCTAGAGGTTAATTATTTATGGCATTCCCGGTTGAACAAGCAGTACATCAAGCGCAAGTTTACTTTAGGGTGTGGTGCGTTACGCTGTCGCTAACGCACCCTACTGGATTGTTTCACCTAAAATAGGGCTTTGTTTGTAGTAAGCACTTTAGTGCTTAAAAGCCTAGCTGGAGAGGGCTTTAGCCCTCACTACGAACAAAATCTAATGCACCAAATTAGATGAAACAATCCACTATAATCTACAATCTGTCGATAATATTTCCTAAGTTACCTTTTCGCGTTGAAAGGTTAATGTCATTTCCGGTAAGTCTGAGGCTTCCAGACGGCGCTTAATTTCTTCTTTGGCTGCTTCAAAGGTAGGAAAATCATCACTTGGCCCAAAGGGAATGCCAAAACCAGAACCGACTTCTAGGATTTTGATATTCACTTTTGCAGGCACTAGCACTTTACGGGGAGAAACATAAAATTTAGTGATATATCCCACTCCATTTGCCCAGCGATTGACAGAAGCAAAATCTTTTAGATAGTCTTCGACTAATAACCATATTTCTCGATTCACTGTAGGAAGAAGATATACAGTTTCAAAGAGGAATGAGTTAGTCTCTCTATTCTGATAATCGATAATGCCCTTTGCTATATTGTAAACATCTGAGCCTTTACTACGATAAGGGCGTTTTAAATCAGTCCCAAAACTTTTGACAAACAAGCCAATTTTATCCGTGCCACGAAAAAAGCGTATTGCACCCTCATTACTATATTTTTGTGGATCGATATCTCGTTTTTGCAAGAGATCTTTTACGGTTATAGTACCTGACTTTTTAGAGCGGCTGCTATAACCTCGCTTACCGGTTTTATAATCTTCACATATGGTGGTGATTTTGTTTTTGATTTTCTCCTCATCAATGGGTTCATTAAACAAAATCTTAATCAAATCTGCATCATAAGGTCTCATGCGCTTAAACAGGCGACTATAGAAATATGTGTCATCCCTTTCTGACTGCATTTGACTTAAGGATTCAGGGGTTACCGCTTTGATCGATCTTCCGGCTAACTTAACATCATGATATTTGCGGATTTCTTTTGTCTTTTCTTCAGAGTAACAATAATCATAAATATACAGTTCTATGGCATAGCCATTGACATATAAACGATAGACATCGGTATAACGGACTGATTCCCAATTGCAAGCATAGGTTTTACGATAATTCAATGATGCCTTGATCAAGGGGTCTTCTTTTCCACCAAGGCTGAAATTATATTTTTCTTTGAAGGCAGTTCTATCTAGAGAAATGTGAATGATATCCAGGGATAGCAATTTCTTGTGAAACCACCAATAATTATGATCTGAATCGACAATATCTTCGCGGGGAGGTTCAATACCGAGAATGAAGGCAAAATCGGAAATGGAGACTAGAGTTTCTCGTAAGAGGGTTTCGGTGGGTAATACTTTTTTGGCTTTGACTGGACTCTCGTTTAAGTGAGGATGATATTTTTCAATGCGCTGCTTCTCGATTTCATCAAGTTGATCTTGACTCACCAACTCATAGTAAATGGTAAAGTGTGTTTTCTTCTGTGCTTCGAGTTGAGCAATGCGATGATGGGTTTTACCTTTCCAGCGTTTACAGATGTTTTTGGCTTGGCCAATGTACCACACTTTGTGGGATTTATCGAGAACATAATAGATTCCAGAAGATTCTGGAAGCAGTTCTTTGGTTTGTAGGGGGATATGGGGGAGTTGGAGAAGATCGCGATCGCCTTTCATTTCGCAAATATGTATCAAGCATAACTCTCTTATCCGATTATACCTCAGTTTCGTTCCGTCGGCGATCGCCAGTAATTTCGCCAGATCTTAGCCGCAGCTAAAGGTTGGGGATTCTTAACACATTCTGCTAAAAAGTTAATGTCAATCTCTGGCAATAACTCACTGTTTTTAATCCGTTCATAACCATAATTGCACTCTGATTCCACTGGAAGATTGGAGCGCAAATGATAGACAGAAAACTTGCCATTTTGCCAAAACCAGACTTCAGACACTTGCAAGCGTTGATACACTTCTAATTTATTAATCCCGCCATGGGTAACCACCACTTCAATCGCTAAATCAGGAACATCCTTATCTGTGCCAAAACAGTAGCCTTCATCCGCTTCTAGTCCCGCTCGTTGTGACTCCTGTTTCAAGGTGGTAGAGCCAAAGGGAAAATATTCAATATCGGCTTCTAAAAAGTAAAGTGCTAGTAAATTGCCAATTCGAGTTTTTTCCGTTTCATGGCGGCGAGAGGTGGACATGATCTCTAAAACTTCATCTAAATAAGTAACGCGATAACCGCCATTGTCTCCAATGATATTAAGCAAAGTTTCATAGTATTCCCAAGTGGCACTATTGGTCAAATAGCGGTCTTCTGAATCTTGGTGAGATAAAGGAGGTTGAGGAAATAGAGTGTTGAGTTTTAGGTCTAGCATAATTCAATTAAAAATTAAAGATTAAACATGCATACTTTAGCTATAATTTATCACAAACCTATAAAGAGCGACAAAGAAAGGAGCATATCTCGATCTTCGCTGAGGATCTCCTTGTCCCCCTGTCTCCCCTCTTTGCGGGATTTCCAAGTCACTCTACAATCTAAGATATTGGGCGATGGAGAAACTAAGATTATGACGCAAGATGCAGCCAAGACTCGGATTGAAACCGATAGTATGGGGGAAATTGAGGTGCAGAGCGATCGCTATTGGGGAGCGCAAACCCAGCGATCGCTCAAATACTTCTCAATTGGTCACAATTTTATCCCTCAAGAAGTAATTGTGGCGTTTGCCATCTTGAAAAAAGCCGCCGCGATCGCCAATCAGGAATTGGGGAAACTTCCGGAGGACAAAGCAAAACTAATTACTCAAGCCGCCGATGAAATTATTGCCGGTAAGCTAGACGATCATTTTCCCCTGCGCGTGTGGATGACCGGAAGTGGGACGCAGTGCAATATGAATGTCAATGAAGTAATTGCCAATCGGGCGATCGCCTTTGCTGGGGGAGAACTCGGAAGCAAAACCCCCATCCATCCCAACGATCATGTCAATATGTCCCAGTCCTCTAATGATACCTTTCCCACTGCCATGCATATAGCCGCAGTTTTAGCGCTCCATCAGCATCTGATCCCCAAGGTAACCAAAATGCGGGACGCTCTGCAACAGAAATCAGAGGAGTTTGCCCACATTGTCAAAATTGGCCGCACCCATCTCCAAGATGCCGTTCCCCTCACCCTCGGTCAAGAGTTTTCTGGGTATGTAGCCCAATTAACCGCAGACTTGAAGCGCATCGAACAAACCCTACCCGATTTGTATGAATTAGCACTCGGAGGAACCGCCGTCGGCACGGGCTTAAATGCACCCAAAGGCTTTGCCCAATTAGTGGCCCGAAAAATTCACCATTTAACCGGCTATCCGTTTATTTCTGCCCCGAATAAATTCGCCGTCATTGCCGCCCATGATGCCATGATTATGACCAGTGGCGCGTTGAAAACCTTAGCCTGTTCGTTGATGAAAATTGCCAATGATATTCGCTTTTTAGGGAGCGGGCCGCGCTGTGGTTTAGGAGAATTAATTTTACCAGAAAATGAACCAGGTTCTTCGATTATGCCGGGTAAGGTAAATCCCACCCAATGCGAGGCGATGACGATGGTAGCAGCCCAGGTGATTGGCTATGATACGGCCATTAGTATTGCCGGTTGCCAAGGACATTTTGAACTGAATGTTTTTAAGCCGATGATGATTTTTAATCTGTTGGAATCAATTACCCTATTGGGGGATACCTGCAATAATTTTACCGATTTTCTGTTGGATGGACTGCAAGCCAATCAGAAACAAATTAATACTTATCTGAACGAGTCATTAATGTTAGTGACTGCCCTGAGTCCGGCGATCGGCTATGATAATGCAGCGAAAGTAGCTCATTATGCCCTAGAAAAAGACTTAACCCTAAAGCAAGCCTGTTTAGAATTAGGCTATATTTCCGCCGAAGAATTCGATCGCATTGTGGTAGCCGAAAACATGGTTTATCCCCATTAGGGGTAACGAGAGATGGTTTATCCTAGCGGGATCTTTGCCCTGGTGTAGAGAGAGGGACTGGATCGGGCGCAAGGGGCGATTGCAACTGAAAGACAGAACGAAGGAATAGGGAGACAGAAGCATTACCCCTCGCTCCCTACTCCTAAGACTCAACCAAAGATATTTTCCGAATGATAATCTGCTTCCGTTTCAGCCGCAAAGGGAGCATCCGTTTTACCCTTAGCTTTAGCTTTCGCCTTCGATGCACTGCGCTTGAGGGCTTGCAAACGGGCTTCATAGCGGCTGCGTTGTCGTTTTTTCGGGTTTTGTTCAATTAAGATCTTTAAAGCACTGCCCAGACTCTTATAGGCATTGGGCAGGGTATAGCCAAAACGGGTGGCTAAGGCGATCGCCTTTTCATCCGCTTGAATAGCTTCCTGTAAAGTCTTTTCGGGGTTATTTTTCTGATAGAGGCGATAACCGGAAACGCCGCATAATGCCAGAGCTAAGAGGAGCAACAAGCCATCTTGTACCCAAAGCTCTCCCACTGCACCCCCCAAACCAATCGCTAGGGCTGCCATTTCCCAGCCATCTTTAGGAATCGTATCATTCTGAATCCGCCCCACCTCATGCCAAAAGAGAAGATTTCGTTGGTCGATCGCCAGTTGATCCCATTTAGCTAAATCAATCTGAATTTCCACCTCATCATTGCCAATTTCTTCCGATCGCACTAGGGGAGGGTTCACTTCTGTTGCCACCTCTACAATCACCCAACTTTGCAGTTCTGGCGGCAACAAGCCTTTTAACCGGCGCAGTTCGTTCATTTCTGCTCTTGCAGAGGAGGTTGCATAGGATTTCATATCGCTTGCCCTAGAATCTGACAAAACAAGTAGGTCGTCTTTATGTTGAGTATATCTTGGACGCTGACCGAATGGGTTTTTATTTCCAAGACTTAGAGTCAGTTTACCGAGTTTCTACAGCTTCAAAGAGGGAGATCCACACAGTAACCGATCCTGGCATAAGCATCTCTATCTTACTCTGTGCCTCTGGGGTCAACCCCCCATCCCATTAGGGATTGGATTTTCCAATCCCTAAACCTGCTCTTAACTCAACACCCAATTCACCAAGGAGCGAACGGGGAAACCGGTTGCACCTGCGCTATGATAACGGTCATCTTTATCTGTCCAAACGGGGGCAGCAATATCTAAATGCATCCAAGGGGTTTCCTTGATAAATTGCTTCAAAAAGAGAGCAGCAGAAATGGAACCGCCAGCCCTTGCTCCAGTGTTTTTCATGTCAGCAACAACGGATTTCATGCTGTCAAAATAGCTCTCTTCTAAGGGCATCCGCCAAAACTGTTCTCCAGCGAGTTCGGAGGCTTTCATAAAGTCGGCGGCTAAGGTGTCATCGGCAGTCCATAACCCGGCAATTTTATTACCCAAAGCGACAACACAAGCACCGGTTAAGGTAGCTAAATCTACGATCGCCTCTACCCCCAATTTTTCGGCAAATACCAGGGCATCCGCCAGAGTTAGACGACCTTCCGCATCCGTATTATTGACCTCAATGGTTTTGCCATTGGAGGCTTTGAGGATATCCCCCGGATGCATAGCATGGCCGCTAATCATATTTTCGGTGGCGGCGGAGATAAAATGAACTTCAACATCGGGTTTTAATTGGGCGATCGCCTTTGCCGCGCCTAATGTGGCTCCTGCACCTCCCATGTCAGTTTTCATCATCTCGATGCTACTGCCTGCACCCGCTTTAATATTCAAGCCGCCAGAGTCAAAGGTTAGGCCCTTACCCACAATAGCCAACTTGCGGCGCGGTGTGCCTTGGGGTTTGTAGGTGAGATGGATAAACTGGGGGGGCAGATCGGAGGCTTTGGCAACGCCCAAAAATGCGCCCATTCCCAGTTCTTCGCATTCTTTTTGCCCTAAAATTTCGACTTCTAAGCCATAGTCAGAGGCGATCGCCTTTGCTGTTTCTGCTAAGGTAACCGGTGTGACTTCATTGGCAGGAGCTGCCACCAATTCCCGCGCTAAAATCACCCCAGAACAGATGATCTTGGCTTTCTCTAGAGCCGCTTCTGTACCGCCTAAGCCTAACAGCGCCACCGTTTGCAACTCTGGCGGTTTCTCCTCCGGTTCCGACTTAAAGCGAGTATCCTGGTGTAAGCCTAACTCAATACCTTCGGCGATCGCCTGAGCCGTTAAGGGGCGATCGTCATTCAACAGGGGAAAACTGATCCCCAAGCTCTGGCAGCGTTCTTTTTGTGCTAACTTCGCGGCTGCTGCTCCCCCTTGACGCAGGGTATCTGCATTCAGTTTTTCCCCTTTCCCCAAGCCCACTAAAATCAGTTTGCGGATGGGATATTTTTTGCTTAGTCGGGTAAAAATTGTCTTACCCCCTTTGCCCTTAAACTCCGTATCTTCAATGAACTCAGCCAGAGCGCCGTCTAGCTTCTGATCCAGTTGTGCCAGATCTGCGCTCAGTTCCACCGCATCCTCAAAAAAGCCCAGAGCAAGGGCATCTCCCGTCCAATCTAACCGTGGCGTATCTGTAGGTTGAAATTCCATCGTTATTGAGATAAAGTGTACCGTTTCCTTCGATCAGTATAGTGCCCTTGGCGCTGTTAAGTAATGAGTAATCAGTAATAATGTCTGCATCAGCTATAACAAGTCATTGCGAATGGAACGCAGTGAAATAAAGCAATCTCGATCATCTCGCGAATTGTAGCGATTGCTTCCCTGCGGTCGCAATGACATCTGTTTGAACCGAATCGACTATAAGTCCTAATCCAGTAGGGGTAATTCATGAATTACCCCTACTTTTTTGTTGAGCGATACAATAATATCAAATGTAACTCATTCACTGCTATAAATTATCACCTACATTACCCGTATGCAATTTATCAGTCCCAAAACCGATTTCGCCTTTAAGCGCATCTTTGGTTCCCAAGAAAGCAAAGATATCTTGATTAGCTTTTTAAATGCTCTCATTTATGATGGCAACCCAAACATTACTGACCTGGAAATTATCGATCCCTATAATCAAGGCAATTTTAGTGGTCTCAAAGATAGCTATCTCGATGTGAAAGCCGTCTTAGGCAACGGTACAATTGTCCTGATTGAGATGCAAGTGCTAAATGTCCCCGCTTTCAAAAAGCGAGTTTTGTATAACTGGGCGAAAACCTATGGCAATCAACTCACTCTGGGAAAACCCTATGTGGGACTGCAACCGGTGATTGCCCTAACCATTGTCGATTTTCCCCTATTTCCCAAGGTTGAACCGATTATCACCCACTTTGGCTTAAAAGAGAAAAACTTACCCTCATTGGACTATCCTGACGAACAAATTGAACTGATCTTTGTGGAGTTGAAAAAATTCAAGAAATCTCTGGAAGAATTAGAAACGCTGACGGAAAAATGGATCTACTTTATGAAGGAAGCGCCCAATTTAGAGATGATTCCCAGTTCTCTAGAAGAAGTCCCAGAAATCGGCAAAGCCTTGGAAATAGCCAATCGAGCCAATTTAAGTCAAGAAGAAGCAGAAGAGTTAGAGCGAAAGGAACGGTGGCTACTTGACCAGGAAGGTTACGTGGTACAAGCGAGGACAGAAGGTCGTGAGGAAGGTCGGGCTGAAGGTCGGGCTGAAGGTCGGGCTGAAGGTCGGGCTGAAGCGTCATTAGCGTTGATTTTAGGTCTACTTCAGCGTCGGTTTGGAGAGGTTCCTGAAGCGACGATCGCCCAAATTCAATCATTATCTTTAGATAATTTGGATGAGTTAGGGATTACGATCCTCGATTGGACAACTTTAGAGGATTTAGACCGTTGGTTGAGGGAGAGAAGATTGGGGAGGTGAGATCGTCAGGACGGAAGTTTGCGATTAAGATCAAAACCATAACCTCCTGTGTGGGTGAGGGTGTGCTTCCTGAAACCTATGCCCCGGTTCTGTTCGTCTCCTAACCCGATCGCTATTTCTACCCCAATCATGTCTAATCCTAAATCCCATCTTGCTATTATCTTATCGATCGCCGGAGTCAGTCTAGGGGCAATTGTCGGGGGGTTGATCCTCCATCAAACCCATCTCGATCGCCAGATTGCCGATCGAGTGCGCTCTTGGTTGCCGGAAAATAACCCCACTCAATCAGAACTCCAGCTCACCTCTAAGCCCGTGCAACCCTCCCAGATTTCTCAGTTGGTGCAACTTTCGCCCACCGAGCGTCAACCCTATCTGGAAGCCTTGAGTCAACAGGTGGACGATCCAGAATACCCTCGCGCTCGCTATCTGTTGGCGATGGATCAATTAGCCCAAAATCAACCTGAAAAGGCGATCGCCACTTTAGCTGATTTGGAAACCCGCTACCCTCTCCTGGCAGCTCATATTCTCGCTCAACGGGCTGGAGCCTACACTCAGTTAGGGAAAACCACGCAAGCCGCCGCCGCTTGGCAACAGATTTTAACCACCCATCCCAATCATCCCGTAGCGGCGGAAGCTCTATTTGAGTTAGGTAAAACTAATCCTAAACTGTGGGAAGAGGCGATCGCCAAATTTCCCGCCCATCCCCGCACCGTAGAAATTGCCACTAATCAACTCAAAACCAATCCCAATTCCTTACCCCTGTTGCGCTTACTGGCTCAACATGCTCTCTATAAACCCGACTATACCAACATTCTCGATCGCCTCACTAGCACCCACAGCGCCCAACTCACCCCTGAAGATTGGCAAATTATCGCCTTTGGCTATTGGGAAAAACTCAACTATGCCAAAGCCGGTGCAGCCTATGCCAAAGCGCCCCCCACAGCCAAGAACCGATATCGGGCGGGTAGAGGGTTGCAACTGGGCGGCAAAACCCAAGAGGCGATCGCCGCCTATCAACTCCTCTATAATAGTTATCCCAATGATAAAGAAACTGCCCAAGGCTTAATTCATCTCTCTCGCTTAGTCGATCTGCAACCGGCTCAAGAGTACCTTAATATAGTGATTACTCACTTTCCCGATAAAGCCCCCGAAGCCCTGATCGAACAAAGTAAAGTTTTAAACACGCTCAAAAGTTCCCAATCCGCACAACAAGCAAAACAGTCCGTTTTAACCCAATACAGTAATTCAGAAGAAGCGGCTGAACTGAGATGGCAACAAGCAGAAGAAGCTGCCAAAAAGGGCAATTTACTGCAAGCCTGGAAACTAGCACAAGAAATCACCGTAGAAAACCCCAATAGCGATTATGCTCCCGAAGCTGCTTTTTGGGTGGGTAAATGGGCGCAAAAACTGGGCAGAGAACGAGATGCCAAAGCTGCCTATGAATACGTGCTACAGCGCTATCCCGAATCCTATTATGCCTGGCGATCGGCCGTCATGCTCGGATGGAACGTTGGCGACTTTACCACCGTTCGCTATCTCCAAGCCGACGTACAATATAGTACCCCTCGTCCCCTCCTATCCGCCGGTTCCGAAACCCTCAAAGAACTCCATCAACTCGCACAAGATCGAGAGGCTTGGGCACTCTGGCAAGTCGAATTTACTAACCCCATGGAACCCACTGTAGACCAACAGTTTACCGATGGCATTATGCGCCTACAAATCGGCGATTATTTAGACGGAATTTTCATGCTCGATAGCCTCGCTTGGCGGGAAGATCCCGAAGAACAAAAACAGTATCAAATGCTCCGTCAACAACTCGCTTATTGGCAAGAACTCCACCCCTTTCCTTTTCTAGAACCCATTCAAAGTTGGTCAAAAGAGAGACAACTTAATCCCCTTTTGGTCACTGCTCTGATTCGCCAAGAATCGCGGTTTATGCCCCAAATTAAATCGGTTGTTGGCGCGACGGGCTTAATGCAAGTCATGCCCGAAACTGCCGAATGGATCGCCGGTCAAATTGATTTGACCAGTTATCAATTGGACAATCCCAATGATAATATTAAGTTAGGAACTTGGTACTTGGACTATACCCACAGCGAGTATAACAATAACTCTTTATTGGCTGTAGCCAGTTACAATGCCGGGCCGGGAAATGTGGCCGATTGGTTGAACCGGTTTGGATTCCGCGATCCCGATGAATTTGTGGAAAAAATTCCTTTTCCCGAAACCTATGGCTATGTGAAATCTGTATTTGGAAATTATTGGAATTATCTACGCTTGTATAATCCTGAAATTGCCCAAAAAATGGCAAATATTAACTAAATCAGAGCGCCTTTATTGCTCAACTGAGCGAATAGGCATTGATGATAAAATCATAGTAAAATAGAAAAGTTGTCTAAAAACTGACCGTAACTGTCTTGAATCAATTAACCGACTCGATCGCGCCATCAACTCCCGAAATGGTTTTCGCTCGTCATGAAACTTTTCATCCTCGCTTTGGTTGGATTAAAAAAAGGTTTGATACTGCCGTAAAGAATGAAAGAATTTTTCTAGCAGAGGATGCCCCTGTTCAGTTGGGCGTGGGTAAAAATATGGTGAAATCTATTCGTTATTGGTGTAGTGCGTTTAAGATACTAGAAAACGATAGCCCTACGAATTTTGGAAAACAGCTCCTGGGAGAAGAGGGTTGGGATACTTATCTAGAAGATCCAGCTTCTTTGTGGTTGTTGCATTGGCACTTCCTAAGAAGTCCTTGCTCTGGAACCGCATGGGAAGTCATTTTCAATGAATTTAGATTGGTTGAGTTTACCCAAGAAAACTTGTTTAATTACTTAGTTTCTTATCGCGATCGCCGTAGCGCTAAAATTGCGGACTCTTCCCTGCGTAAGGATGTGAGCTGCTTGTTGAGAATGTATGTAGAGCAGCCGTCTAAATCTTCAATAAGTGAAGATTCTCTCGATTGTCCGTTTACAGAATTAGGATTAATTCATCAGGTCGGGGAATCGAAATACTATACATTTCGGATTGGCTATAAACCTAGTTTACCAGAGGAGATCATTGTTTATGCCTGCCTGGATTATGCGGCTCAAAAAAAGTCTTCTGCTCGGACGATCGCTCTGGCAAACCTACTCTATGATTCTGGTAGTCCGGGGTTGATTTTTAAGCTCACGGAAAGCGCGATCTGCATGGCGATTGAAACCGTGAGTCGTCAGTTCAAGATGCTTCAGATTACCGATGTGGCAGGGAAATTACAACTGACGTTTGATGATGAACCTCAAATTCTAGGCGATCTCATCCTGCAAAGCTATTATGATGCTCGGTAAAATTCAATGTTGATGGTTGATCAAAACAGTAAGGGAGGAAACATGAGTCAGAAAGTTTTAGCGGATTATTTTCAGTTACATCGCCGCTATTATCGCTCGGTGAATTTGGAGCGGGATATTGATCGATCGCAGTCCATTGAAGGCTATATTCTCACGGAGCGATCTGCATCGACGTTGGAGCGGATGCTTTCAGCTTTCACAGAAACCACTGCACATAAATCTTGGACATTAACGGGGGTGTATGGTTCAGGAAAATCCGCATTTGCCCACTACATTGCCGGATTGTGTCATCCCCAGGATAGCCCCATTCGATCGCAGGCTGTTGCCATTGCGCGGGAGTCTTTTGGGGAGAATTCGCCCGTGATGGAGGCGATCGCACAATTACCCGATCGCGGTTTAGTCATTGCGGTTGCCACAGGACGTAGCGAACCCCTCAGTTGGACGATCGCCCGTGCTTTGGCTTCGGGAGCGGAACGGTTTTGGCGAGGAAAGGGGCAAAAACCGTGCTATTATTTAGGTGATTCAAACCGAGGTGAGGTCAATGATAAAATCACCCAAAAATACCATAGTGGCGATATTCTTAGGAATATTAATTGGTAATTTAGCTGTATCTTATTCAAAAGCAGTTGCTCAAAACAGACAATCAGACCGAACACTAATAAGTGAAGCTTTGAGTGCATATACATTAACGATGAATAGTCTTGGTTCTATCAGGATTGGTATGACAGTGAATGAAGCTTCTAGAGTATCGGGATATCGATTTGTTATGAATTATCGTAACCGGCTTACCACTAACCAGATTTGCTCTTCTTGGAGTCTATCAGGCGATGAAGAACGTCTTGGTTTTCTAGCGATTGATAACATTATTGCTAGGATTTATGTGAGGGATAGTAGAATATCTACGCTGGGTGGTGCTAGGGTTGGTGATTCAAAAGAGCGAATACTAGAAATATATTCAGGAAGAAAGATAGAAAACGGTGAAGCGCTGGCTGTTGGGGAGGAAGTTCTAATTGTGTTTCCCAACCGTCCGGAAGATAGAAACTTTCGTACAATATTTCGTCTTTGGGAAGGTAAGGTTAGATCTTTTAGCTCAGGTAGAGTCCCTGAAATAAACTATCCTGAAGGTTGTTCCTAGGGCGTGTCATCGATTAAGCCAGATGACTGTAGCCTCTGGGAAAATTATTGTTTATACAGATGCTTTTCCAAAAAAATAACCAATTTTGTTCAGGAGCTTGTCAATGAAACTGTGTAACTCAATAGCTCTATTACTCATGATTTTAGGCGTTCTTTTTGCAATCGACCTTCAATCTCAAGCAGTTATCGATCCAGTATTACAGGGAATGGGTAGGACAGGCGAAATTAGAGGAAACATAGCACATACTAACTTGCCGCAAACTCATCTAAAATTAGAGAACTCTAAAAGTCTCAAGCAATCAAGTGAAGCTTTGAGTGCATATACATTAACGATGAATAGTCTTGGTCTTATCAGGATTGGCATGACAGTGAGTGAAGCCTCTAGAGTATCTGGATATCGATTAGTTATGACTTATCGTACCCCTGACATTAATCTGCGTAGTGCCTCTGACAAGATTTGCTCTGTTTGGAAACCATTAGGCGCTGAAGAAGGTGTTAGTTTTCTAGCAACTGATAACATTATTGCTCGTATTGATGTGAGCAACAGTAGAATATCTACGCTGGGCGGTGCTAGGGTTGGTGATTCAAAAGAGCGAATACTAGAAATGTATTCAGGAAGAGCGAGAGTAACTGGTAAAACGCTCAGTGGTAGGGGTGAAGTTATCACTCTGTTTCCTAGTCGTCCCGAAGATAGAAACTTGCGTATAGTATTCGAGACTGGGCGTGATGGTAAGGTTAGATATTTTAGAGCTGGTAGAGTCCCTGAAGTCAATTATATTGAGGGTTGTTTATAAAAGAAAACTGTCGGATATAGTTAGATTAGTCTGCCTTGATAAGCTTGGAGGGAGAGTGTATAGAGAAAATCGCCCTTCCAGTACAGTTTTTTATATGGAGAATGGTAAAATTATTGTTTATGATATAAAATCTGAATAATCAGTTACAGTATGTCATTGCGATGGAGCGAAGCGGAATGAAGTAATCTCCTCCATCCCGGTAATCTTGGTAATTGCTTCCCTTCGGTCGCAATGACAAGTGTTTAAGCGGATTTGATATGACTAATTAAATCAACCCGGACAGTCACCGACCCGACTTCCATTTTTGGCAAAGTTGCGTTTAGGAGTTTATTAATGAAACTGTGTAACTCAATAGCTCTATTACTCATGGTTTTAGGCGTTCTTTTTGCAATCGACCTTCAATCTCAAGCAGTTATCGATCCAGCATTACAGGGAATGGGTAGGACAGGCGAAACCAGAGGAAACATAGCACATACTAACTTGCCGCAAACTCATCTAAAATTAGAGAACTCTAAAAGTCTTAAGCAATCAAGTTCTTCAATTGCTGATTTACCCGATGGGAATTATGCCTTTATAAATTCTAGAAGTCGAAGTAGAAGCCCGGACAGATTTGTCTTCCGAAAATTGGGGGATCGGTTTGTTGGTTACAATAGTGAGGGCCCTACCAGTATCTGTCTTGAAGGAAAGATACTTAGTGATGGAAGAGTTATTGGTATTGGCTTGGTTGAAAGTGATGGCTTCTTTCCTACTCCACAAGGCCCAAGGAATCAAATGTACCAAGGGTTAACTTGGGGAGCTACTGGAAACTTAAAGTTGAGAGAACCAGTCGCTTTCAATTTTCGATCGCCACGTAATAACCAATATCTTGTCTTCTGGAAGTTCCAAAGAGCTATCATTGCAAACCTTGATGGCTACCAAAGGCAAGATATGTGGTTGAGACGTAATACATGGGTTGTAGATCACATGCCACAAGATTGTCAAATTAGACATCCATCGACGGGAGAAGTTATTAATGACAGGGATTTAATTATTGTTGAATGATGCCCAGTAAATTAGTCTGATCGCTCTGGTAGAAATCAGCTATTATTCAGCAAAGGCTAGTTTGACCTCGATGCCAATCAGTTTTGGTATGGATGCATCCAGCATACTGAATTTCGGTTAAGTCTGACACATCTAGCAGTATCTGCTGATGATAGAGATCCGGGAAGATAATCAAGACTAACTAGATCTCGTGAATACTCAGGCCCACAAACTCCATCAACTTTAAGATCTTGCTGCTGGGGACAAACCTGTTGTCCACGACCATGCAAACCCCAAGAAATTACAGTTTTCACTCCATCTTCCCATGAAAGTACCATATAGCCTCCGCCCATCCACCAAGTAGCTTCATAAATACAAGTATTGTCGATCTCTATCCGATCGGAAACAAGATACCAGCATTTTGTTGTCACAGGTTTTATATTACCTGCATGGGTCATTTTACCAGGAACAAGAGTCAATACTAATATTCCCAACATTAGAGCTATATCGAGATAAAAGAAATCAGATTTCCAAAGTCTTAATTTTGAAAATAAACTAAGATTTTTTTGACATTTTCTCCAAAGCATTGATTTTTGAGTGTTAGATGGTTTCATTATTTCTACTACCTCCGGCATAGTTGATCGAAATAATAACCACGACCTCTTCGTGCTGTGCTGTAGTCGGACTGGTTTCCTTGTAGGTCAATCCACCAATCGGAGTTTGGAGTGCGGCTATCTGCCTGACTCGCGCCGACTCGATTTAACGAACACACAGCGTAATATCGTGACCGACCGCTGTGAGCTACATACTCTTCAGATGTTCCATACTCACGGACTTGCTGGAAATCAAAGATGGCAGAGTTTGCGGTAACTCCATTTCCCAAACTAATGCTTTCAACTGGACTCATCCCTGCTACCAAAACACGGCATCCAGTCCCACATCCGTAATAGAAACCTTCAAATGGATATCCCAGAGTGAAGTTACTCGCGTTGCTAATGTGAGGTATTTGGGGTGGCCACCAACATACAGAGTTTCCTCTAACATCAACACAGTCAAAAACCATAGTCTCATACTTGAATCTTAATCGATCCCGCTCTTGGCGTGAGACGCGACGACCTTCCATAAAAGGATTCTGGTCATAGCTCCACTCGCCACAAACTCCGTCAACACTCACATCTTCACATGAGCCGTCGCCGTATTCTTCCGGAGTAAAACGTATGGCTGTCGTAACTCCATCATTCCAAGTCAAGCTGATCACACCAGTACCATGAGAAAAATCGACTTCATACTCGCAATCCTCTCTCAAGCTTTGTTGACCATCTCGACGGATAAACAGACATCTCGTCACCTCAGCACCTCTAGTTGGCGAAGCTAGATGTAGAGATAAAAGTAACGTTGTTGCGATAATTGCAGAGTACTGAAAAACCTTCTTTACAAGTGAAATTTCCATTTTGAACACCTTATATTTTCATCTTAGTTACTACAATAGTCTCTTGTGCCATAGCAATTTTTTCCTTGATTTAATAAACGTCTTTGCTCACTATTCACGGCAGTAAATGGGAGATTAATACCAGGAAAATTCTGATACTGACTGTAATAAGTACCTAAAGGGTCTGCTAAGGTGCTTCCATAGGTAGTGACAGTTAATGAGTCATAATATCTAATGTTCTCGCATTTCCAAGTTTCTGACTGACGCTGACAGTTAACTCCAATTATTGTTTTAGGAAGCCGCCTTGTGTAGGTAACTACATTACCTCGAATGGTAGGTTCAGGGAGATAGCGATTCAACATATCACCTGGGCCGTAGTTTCCTTGAGCAGTAAATTCACTCCGTATGACCCAACGTGCCGTATTATTTTCGTTTAAACAACCCATAGTGAACGTAGCGTCTGTAAAACTCATGTTCCCTGCACCATCAATTCTTTCCCAAGCTCGGTTGGTTGAACACTGGTAAATATTATTTTCGGAAATTTTACGAATTACACCAATCGAGCCAGCTAAAGCCAGAGATGGAAATGAAGCTGAAAGAACTAAAAACAAATAAAGTAAGTTGATTTTTTTCATATACAGTGACTTTATTAAAAACATGGGGTATCTTAGCTATATTATCGGAAATTTAGTCAGATACATAAACCCTAGCGAATTTAAGAACGCCCCCCTACCACTACCGTTTAAATTCAGAAACGCGACCAATCGGGTTCTTGCCAGCAAATCGAGTTGCCACTGACATCTACACAATCAAAGCTCAGGGTTGTGAAGCCTTCGCTTCTAATTCTATTACGCTCCTCTCTTGTTATACGCTCGCCACGTGCATTTCGGTAGCTCCATTCACCACAAGTTCCATCAACACCAACGGTTTCACACGGTCGAGAACCTTGTAGTTGTAAACCGAAGTTGATGTTAGTAACCACGCCATCCTCCCATGTTAGAGTTTTCACCCCTCCACCAGTCCACAAGTAGCCCTCAATAGTACAGGTTTGAGCCAGTTTCCGTACTTCATCGCGATAGAACAAGCACCGAGTGCCAATAGGGTCTAGCCTTTCCATCGCCATCGAAGGCTGCAAAAAGACAATCGAAGTGGGAAAGCTGATTGCGAGGAGTATCGCCAGCTTGAGTGGGTTCAGCGATCTGAGCATTTTGGATCTCCGTGTTACAAAGCTATAACTGTTACGCAGACAGGATTTGGACGACTATTAGCTGCACTTATTCCCCATGAATCCAGAAGAGCCATAGCAGTATAAATCTGTAGTAGTCGCGATTACCTTCCATATAAAACTTGACTTCTATGAATTACACCCTTTCTACCACAAAAATTTGTGCGAAGCCAACCATCACCGACCACACCTCCACTAAGCTCGATGGCAGTTAACTCGCCATTTCCGGTCATAAACTCTACGCCCCCAAAGGCATTGGCGCATTAGTCATCCATCCCCGTTATTCCCTCCATTCCCTGCTGTATGGGGCAGGGGGTTTTCAAAGTCATTTTTTGCGATCGCTCAAAGTCTGATGGAGAGAGGATTTTATACCTTTTTTCAAAAGTTGACATCAAATCAGAACAAACAACAGCGATCGCTGGACTAGGAGAGGATTTCAGAACCTACCCCATTGATTTTGGGGGCGAGAATGAAAACCCCCTGCTGTATGGGGGAGCGCAAGAGCGAGAACTGCGCCCAGGAACCCTGAACACCCCCGGCATTGTCGGCTTAGGAGAAGCCTGTGCCTTACGCTACCAGGAAATGGAAGAAGATGAAACTAAAATCGCCCAAAACCGCGATCGCCTCCAATCTCTACTCATCGAAAACATCCCCAACCTCATCATTAACGGCGATATTCACCATCGTTTAGCCGGAAACTTGCACATTTCCATTCCCCATATCCCCAACAGCGCCATAATTGCTCGCATCCGCCATCAACTCGCCCTCTCCACTGGAGCAGCCTGTTCTTCCGGAACCCCAGCCCCCTCCCACGTCCTCCGAGCCATGCAACTGCCAGAGCCTGAAATCGATGGGGCACTGCGAATTAGCCTCAGTAAATTTACCACAGAAGCCGAGAGCGATCGCGCCGCATCAATCTTAATCGAGGCCATTACCCAACTCAATCAACTCCTGACTTAAAAAATGGTTGCCTAGAAAGTGATATCAAATCCGCCTAAACCTTTAAACTAGAAGAATCCGATAAACCCTTACTCATTCCCAAACTATGCCCACTGTTGAATATAACTTAGAATTTTGGTCAAATTATAGCTGGTCTGATCAAGGTGATGAATGGTCTCATGCTTGGGGCGGCACAGAGTTTTTGTGGTGGGGAACCCTGTATCCTCGGATTCAAGCCTTTATTCCTACGGGCAGTATTTTGGAAATTGCCCCTGGTTATGGTCGATTTACCACCTATTTTAAGGATTATTGCCAAGAATTAACGATTGTTGATTTAGCTGAACCCTGTATTGAAATTTGTCAAAAACGGTTTGCTAACTATTCCCATATTAAATATTATGTGAATGATGGCAAATCCTTAGACATGATCCCCGATCGCTCCATTGATTTTGTGTTTAGCTTTGACTCCTTAGTTCATGCCGAATCCGATGTCATCGAAGCCTACTTAATGCAACTAGGGCGCAAGCTCAAGCCCAATGGAGCCGGGTTTATTCATCATTCTAATATCGGTCACTTTAAGGATATTTCTGGAAATTTACCGTTTCCGAATATTCATATGCGAGCCGAAAGTATGACCGCTCGATTGTTTGATGAATATGCCCATAAAGCGGGACTGCAATGCTTCAGTCAAGAATGGATTAACTGGGGCGATCAAGATGACATCCTTAAGGATTGTTTATCCACATTTAAGGTAAAAGATCCCCAATGGAACCAACATAATCGGGTATTGAAGAATCCCCATTTTATGGAAGAGGCACAACGGTTGCAGGACATCTCAGTGTTGTATCGTCCCTCTCGCTTTTAAAGAATGACTAGAATAGAGCAATAGAGATAGGGGTGAAAAAAATTTCGCCCCTGCTTGTTGTTGCTGGGAAATGAATAGAGTTTAAGGTTTAGTTATGGCATGGCAAGAACAAGATTGGTTTAACCATCGCTCTCCAAGTTGTTTGAGTTCCGCTAATACAGGACGCAGTTCTCGCCCTTTGTCAGTGAGGGAATATTCTACATGGGGCGGGATTTCGGGATAGACAGTACGTTTGATCAATCCATGGTGTTCGAGTTCTCGCAAACGCAGGGTGAGAGTTTTGGAGCTAATACCCGGTAAGGCATCGAGAAGGGCATGGGTGCGGCGATCGCCTTGGAACAGTTCTCGCAAAATCAGAACCGACCATTTTGAGCCAATTAAGTCCAGCACAAATTGAATTGGACAACTGGGTACAAAACAAGTGGACTCTGGGATAGAGACATCTGTTTCGACTGAGTTAGGTTTATAGTTCATAACCGAATACCACTCACCTTAATGTTTATTTAAAGATGTTTGTATCCCTGACCACATCCTATTTTTTCCCTTTGGGTAAGTAAGGATTCAGGGCGTACCTATCTTGTAATTTTAATAGAAAGTAATAGCCTGTAAGAAGAGTGAATCCAAAGCCACTATCACGGGCAATTGCCCAACGGTTAACGCTAAAGCCTTAATGTATAAAGGTTTGAGGCGATCAATAACTGTTAGTTGATAGTTCAAAATTGCAGAATGTTGATACAAATCGAGAGAGAATTTAATCTCTCTTAACCTCTAAGGCAGGATGCAGACACAAAACTCCATTAAAAAGTATGACTGTACTGTACTGCCTAGCTAAATCGAATTGAATTGAAAACCCATGGAGGGTATTGAACCATGACTCAGACCTTAGCCGTAGGAAATATAACCAGTGAAGCTGAAAAAAATGAAGCTTTCGTTCTTTGGTTTGAACAAGTTGGGATCGCTGATATTCCCCTAGTTGGGGGTAAAAATGCCTCCCTAGGGGAAATGATCCAACAATTAGCCCCCAAAGGAGTAATCGTGCCCAATGGGTTCGCGACGACTGCCCATGCTTATCGCTACTTCATCAAATCCGCAGGCTTAGAGAGCAAACTGCGGGAATTATTCTCAGATCTCGATGTAGAAGACCTGCCCAACTTACGGCAACGGGGTAAAAAAGCGCGATCGCTCATTCTCGATACTCCCTTCCCAGAAGACCTAGAACAGGCGATCTCCAAAGCCTACGAAAGAATGTGCGAGTGGTACGGCAAAGCCGATAGCGGAGAATTCAACGACACAGACGTAGCCGTGCGCTCTAGCGCGACTGCCGAAGACCTCCCTGATGCCAGCTTTGCCGGACAACAAGAAACCTACCTCAATGTCTATGGTGTAGATGCCGTTCTCAAAGCTTGCCATAAATGCTTCGCCTCCATCTTCACCGATCGCGCCATCTCCTATCGTACCGTCAAAGGCTTTGACCACTTTGATGTCGCTCTATCCGTCGGCGTACAAAAAATGGTGCGCTCTGACCTCGCTTCCTCTGGAGTCATGTTCTCCATCGACACCGAAACCGGCTTCAAAAACGCAGCCCTCGTTACTGCTGCCTATGGTTTAGGAGAAAACGTTGTTCAAGGAGCTGTCAACCCCGACGAATACTTCGTCTTCAAACCCACCCTCAAAGACGGCTATCGTCCCATTCTAGAAAAACGCCTAGGCACAAAAGAACTGAAAATGGTCTATGACCTCGGCGGATCGAAACTGACCAAAAACGTTTCCGTTCCCGAATCTGAACGGGGCAAATATTGCCTCAACCACGATGAAATCCTTCAGTTAGCCAAATGGGCTTGTATTATTGAAGACCACTACTCCGAAGTTCGGGGCAGTTACACCCCCATGGACATTGAATGGGCAAAAGACGGCATTACCGGCGGCCTGTTCATCGTTCAAGCCCGCCCAGAAACCGTTCAATCCCAAAAATCCGGTAGTATCCTCAAAAACTTCAAACTCAAAGGCACATCGGACATCCTGGTTCGCGGTCGCGCCGTCGGTGAAATGATTGGTCAAGGAAAAGCACGAGTGATCATGGATGTTCACCGCATCGACGAATTCCAAGCCGGTGAAGTCTTAATCACCAACAAGACCGACCCCGACTGGGAACCGATCATGAAGAGAGCCAGTGCCATTGTCACCAACCAAGGCGGTCGGACTTGTCACGCAGCTATTATTGCACGGGAAATGGGTATTCCGGCGATCGTCGGTTGTGGAGATGCCACCCAACTGCTCACCACCGGTGAAGATGTCACCGTATCCTGTGCCGAAGGTGAAGAAGGACGGGTTTATAAAGGTCTTGTCCCCTTTGAAGTCATCGAAACCCAACTCGACAACCTACCCAAGACTCGCACCCAAATCTTGATGAACGTGGGCAACCCCGAAGAAGCCTTCGGTTTATCCTCCATCCCCTGTGACGGCGTAGGATTAGCCCGCTTAGAATTCATCATCGCCAACCATATCAAAGCTCACCCCTTAGCTCTACTCAAGTTCAACGAACTCGAAGACGAGTTAGCCAAACGGGAAATCGCCAAACTCACCGCCCTCTACGACAACAAACCCGACTTCTTCGTAGACAAACTGGCCCATGGTATCGGCATGATTGCGGCTGCCTTCTATCCCAATCCCGTGATTGTACGGATGTCAGACTTCAAGAGTAACGAATATGCCAACCTTTTAGGCGGTCGTCAGTTTGAACCCAAAGAAGAAAACCCCATGATTGGCTGGCGTGGTGCATCCCGCTACTATGACCCCAACTATCGGGAAGCCTATGCCCTAGAATGCAAAGCCCTCAAACGGGTTCGGGATGAAATGGGCTTAACCAACGTCATTCCCATGATTCCCTTCTGTCGCACCCCTGATGAAGGTCGCAAAGTGTTGGCGGAAATGGAAAGCAATGGCTTGAAACGCGGTGAAAATGGCTTGCAAGTTTACGTGATGTGCGAATTGCCCAGTAACGTCATCTATGCAGACGAATTTGCCCAAGTCTTTGATGGCTTCTCCATCGGTTCCAACGATTTAACCCAATTAACCTTGGGATTAGACCGTGACTCCGCCTTGGTTGCTCACATCTTCGATGAACGCAACGAAGCCGTTCGCCGGATGGTACAAATCGCCATTAAAGCAGCCAAGAAACACAATCGCAAGATTGGTATTTGCGGTCAAGCACCTAGTGACTATCCAGAGTTCGCCCGCTTCTTAGTCGAACTCGGCATTGATTCCATGAGTTTGAACCCGGATTCTGTTCTCAAGACCATCTTGGATATCAGCAAGATGGAGCAGTCCGGAACCATTATGGATGAGGTTTTGCAAGTCGCTAAAGCCAACTGATAACAGGTTTGGATTTTGGATTCACTCTATCTCAGCAATCTAAAATCCACACAAACTGCCCTGGGGGAGAAACAACCCTGGGGCGGTTTTGTGTTTAGGGTTGATGAACCGGACTTGATATCAAGCATATTGAACAAAAGAAAGAGAGAGGATTGAATTCCTCTCTCTTTCTTTTGCAAGAGCTAGGTTTAGCTCTAATATCCCAAGTTAACCGATAATTAATCCAGGTCGCCCATAGACAGAACTGGCTCATTTTCGCGGTCAATGCCTTTTTCAAAGCCAGCCGCCGCAGCACGAGCGCGACCCGCGTGCCACAGGTGACCGACAAAAAGGAAGAAGCCAAAAATGAAGTGAGAACCAGCTAACCAAGCACGGGGGTTAACATAGTTAAACCCGTTCGGCTCAGTAATAATTCCACCAACAGAGTTAATGGAACCGTTGGGAGCATGAGTCATATACTCAGCAGCACGACGCAATTGCCAAGGTTGGATATCATTTTTCAGTTTGTTGAGATCCAAACCATTGGGCCCACGCAGAGGCTCTAACCAGGGGCCTTGGAAATCCCAGAAGCGCATGGTTTCACCACCGAAGATGATTTCACCAGTGGGAGAACGCATCAGGTATTTACCTAGACCGGTGGGGCCTTGTGCAGAACCGATGTTAGCTCCTAACTTTTGGTCGCGAGCTAAGAAGACAAAGGACTGAGCTTGAGAAGATTCAGCGTTGGTGGGGCCGTAGAATTCACTAGGATAGGCAGTATTATTAAACCAAACATAGGCAGAAGCCACAAAGCCCATCAGAGCTAGAGCGCCTAAGCTGTAAGACAGATAAGCTTCCCCAGACCAGATGAAGGCACGACGGGCCCAGCCAAAAGGTTTGGTGAGAATATGCCAAATACCACCGGAGATACAAATCAAGCCAATCCAGATATGACCGCCGATGATATCTTCCATGTTATTGACCCCAATGATCCAGCCTTCGCCGCCAAAGGGAGCATTAACGAGATAGCCAAAGATCACAGCCGGGTTGAGGGTGGGGTTACTAATAATCCGCACCGCACCACCACCAGGGGCCCAGGTATCATAAACGCCACCGAAGAACATGGCTTTGAAGACTAATAACAAGGCTCCTACCCCTAACAGGATCAGGTGGTAGCCAATGATATTGGTCATTTGGTTTTTATCTCTCCAGTCATAGCCGAAGAAAGAAGAGTATTCTTCTAAGGTTTCCGGGCCACGGACAGCATGATAAATTCCACCTAAGCCAAGGACGGCAGAGGAGATCAGATGCAGAACGCCAACTACAAAATAGGGGAAGGTGTCTACAATTTCGCCACCAGGGCCAACACCCCAACCGAGGGTAGCCAGGTGAGGAAGCAGGATAGCGCCTTGCTCATACAAGGGCTTTTCAGGAATGAAGTGAGCCACTTCAAACAGGGTCATTGCGCCAGTCCAGAAGACAATCAGACCGGCGTGGGCAACATGAGCGCCCAGCAGTTTACCGGATAGGTTAATTAAACGGGCGTTACCAGCCCACCAAGCAAAACCGGTGGATTCTTGGTCACGACCGCCCATTACCATTGAAGTATTAAAGGTGGTTTGCACGCTAGTCGAACCTCTTGTTCTATTCTCTACGATCTAGGTCAGAAAAATGGTGAATCGATCAAGGGATGTCAGTCATTATCCCTGATTTGGGGATAATGACAACAGGTTTATTTTACAGAGCATTACCGCGAGGAAGAACTTCTTCGGGGAAGGTAAAGAACTCATGGGGTTGGTCAGCGGGAGCCATCCAAGCGCGAATACCTTCGTTCAGCAAGATATTCTTGGTGTAGAAGGTTTCAAATTCTGGATCTTCTGCTGCTCTCAATTCTTGAGATACGAAGTCATAAGCCCGCAGGTTGAGGGCTAGTCCGACAATGCCGACGGAACTCATCCATAAACCGGTTACGGGAACAAACAGCATGAAGAAGTGCAACCAACGTTTGTTGGAGAAAGCAATACCGAAGATTTGGCTCCAGAACCGGTTGGCGGTGACCATGGAGTAGGTTTCTTCCGCTTGGGTGGGTTCAAAAGCGCGGAAGGTATTGGCTTTTTCTCCATCTTGGAAGAGGGTATTTTCGACGGTGGCTCCGTGGATGGCACAGAGTAAGGCTCCGCCGAGAATTCCAGCTACTCCCATCATGTGGAAGGGGTTGAGCGTCCAGTTATGGAATCCTTGTAGGAAGAGGATGAACCGGAAGATGGCTGCGACTCCGAAGCTGGGGGCAAAGAACCAGCTCGATTGTCCCAAGGGGTACATGAGGAAGACGCTGACGAAGACGGCAATGGGGCCGCTGAAGGCAATGGCATTGTAAGGACGGATGCCGACCAAACGAGCGATTTCAAATTGCCGGAGCATGAAGCCAATCAAGGAGAAGGCTCCATGGAGAGCGACGAAGGGCCAAAGTCCACCGAGCTGACACCAACGGGCGAAGTTGCCTTGAGCTTCGGGCCCCCAGAGGAAGAGCAGGGAATGTCCCATGCTATCTGCGGGACTCGATACGGCTACGGTGAGGAAGTTTGCGCCTTCGAGGTAGGAGGAGGCCAACCCATGGGTATACCAGGAGGTGACGAAGGTGGTTCCGGTGAGCCAACCGCCGATGGCGAGGTAGGCACAGGGGAAGAGTAGGAGTCCTGACCATCCGATGAAGACGAAGCGATCGCGTTTTAGCCAGTCATCGAGGACATCAAACCATCCTCTTTCACTGGGGGCGCGTCCGACTGCGATTGTCATTGAGCAAATCCTCTGGCGTTACAAATTTAAATCAATTGCAGGGGATGAATTCCCAAAGGTTCCCTGAGCGGATTTTTCAGGGATTGACTACTCGGTGGTAAAATCCTTGAGTGTCTTTCCCTATTGGGTAATGACCTCTCCACTTTCAGGAACAGCCATTACTTTAATTAATTTGTCACTGGAGCTTCTACTCAGGGGCAAATTAATCTTTCTTAACATACCACAAGAAAGCAGAAAAGGTATCCAATTCCTTAAGGGGATTGGATTTTCTGCATAATATATATAATAAACAATCTGAGAAATTTTACAATATGTCACACATTTTCTGGGATTTTCTCAGAAAAGAGAGGAGCTAGATGAGGGTTCCCTAGATCCAAGGCGATCGCCTTGGGTCAACGGTGGGTAAAGAGTAAGGTAAAATCAGAAGGCACTCTTAAATTTGGTATAGCGATCCAATCTTACCCAGACCTATGACGGCACAAGGAACCTCCACACCAACTGACAAAAAAGTTTTACGTCAATCCATTCTCGGTTCGCGCCGATTGAGTAATTATGCTTGGGCGATCATCATTTCTATCGGGGCAACAGGCTTTTTACTGGCAGGGATATCGAGCTACTCACAAGTGAATCTGATCCCCTTTAGCAACCCCACTGAGCTAATCTTTGTGCCTCAAGGTTTGGTGATGGGCTTATATGGCAGCGCCGGGATATTATTGGCTCTCTATTTATGGCTGGTGATTCTGTGGGATGTGGGCGGCGGCTACAACGAATTTAACGGAAATACAGGCAAGGCTAGGATCTTTCGTTGGGGCTTTCCTGGCAAAAACCGCCAAATTGACTTGACTTATCCCTTAGAAGATATTCAAGCGGTGGGCGTAATTATCAAAGAAGGACTCAATCCCCAACGGAAAATTTATCTGCGCGTTAAAGGAAAAGCCAATATTCCCTTAACCCGTGTGGGACAACCCATGAGCCTCTCAGACTTAGAAAACCAAGCCGCAGAGTTAGCTAGATTCTTAGAAGTCCCTTTAGAAGGACTCTAAGTCACCGATTCGGTACAATTAATTCCGTAGCCTTGGTAACAGAAATTAAGTCAATCCTATGCAACTTAGACCAAAATATTGGGTCATCGCGTTGATGCTTTTGGGTGCATTGGCGATCGCCGGATGTACTCAAACTCCATCTTCTCCTGAATCAGATGCCTCACCCCAAGCCACCCCTTCTCCCTTAGCCAGCCCCGATCCGAATCGCCCCTTTAACGGCCTGCCCACTTTAGAGGGTGAAGCCATGGTGGTGATGACCGTGAAAGGCTCACCGATTACTATTCGTGTGGATGGCACAAAAGCGCCGGTAACCGCCGGAAATTTTGTTGACTTAGTTGAGCGCAAGTTTTATGATGGCTTGACGTTTCATCGGGTCGTCCGTGAGCCTCAGCCTTTCGTGGTGCAAGGGGGCGATCCCCTAGGCAACGGAACCGGTGGATTTGTCGATCCAGCGACAGGAGAGGAGCGACAAATTCCCCTAGAAATTACCCCACAAGGAGAAAACCAACCCATTTATAGTCAGACCTTGACTCAAATGAACCAGACTCCGGAACTTGGGCATACCCGTGGAGCAGTGGCCATGGCCCGATCGCAATTTCCCGATTCTGCCTCTTCCCAGTTTTATTTTACTTTGGCGGATCTGTCTTTCCTAGATGGCAATTACGCCGTATTCGGCTATGTCACCGAAGGTATGGAAATAGTCGATCAGATTCAACAGGGCGATAAAATTGAGTCAGCTAAAGTTACCGCAGGACTGGAAAACTTAAAGCGCTAGGGAGAGGGCATGGGGAATAGGCCAGGAGCCAGCCCCATCCCCCCATCCCTCCATCCCCCGTTCCCCCTCTCCCCATATGGTACGCACTCCCTTATTTGGTCTATTTTCCCGCGCTTTGCGTTTGGCAGCCCAATCTAATCGACGTGGAATTCCTGTTGATGAATGGTCAGAACAGCAACACTATCGGAAAACTTTAGGTCTAAAGCGACGCTCATTCTTGAAAATCGCTGGAGGATTAGGCACAGGAATGCTATTAGGGGCTGGGTGTCAATCCCCCTATGCTACCCTGGGGTCACAAGAGGGAACTGCCCCCAAAATCGCGATCGTGGGAGCAGGAATTGCCGGTCTTAATGCTGCCTACATCCTGAAAAAAGCGGGCTATCGCGCCACGATTTACGAAGCCTCCGATCGCGTGGGTGGCAGAATGTATACCGTTAAAGATGCGGTAGGACAAGGGATGTGGACTAACCTGGGCGCGGAGTATATCAATAGCGACCATGAGGATATGCTGGCCCTGGCCCAAGAGTTCCAGATCCCTTTACTCGATCGCTTTGTCCCAGAAGAATTAGCCCTGAAAGAACTGTATTATTTTGAAGGGCAAACGATCTCAGAAGCGCAACTGTCGGAAGGACTTCTCTTAGTTGCGGAACGCATTGCTGTTGATGCCGATCGCCTGGAAGAAGATTGGGATAATGTGAGTGTTGAATTAGATGCTCTCTCCGTTGCCCAATATAGCGATCGTCTGGGACTATCGGGATGGTTGCGAAAATTCATCGAAGCGATCATGCTTTCGGAAATGGGACTCGAACCCGATGAAGTAACCGCACTTAGTCTGATTGGGCAAATTCCTGATGCAGAGGCTCAAGAGAGTGAGGAAGCAACTGGAGGCTCTGATGAACGATACTTAGTGCAAAATGGCACGCAAGCGATTACTGATGCTTTGGCGAAGGCAGTAGAGGATCAAATTGAGACCGGAATGGGCCTTGAAGCCATTCGGCAGCAAGGCGATCGCTTCCAACTCACTTTTAACACCACAGAGGTAGATGCAGATATCGTTATCCTTGCCATTCCCTTTAGCATTCTTCGTTCTGTTGAGATAGAATTATCCTTACCAAAAACCTTGCGCCGATTTATCAACGAAGTGGGTTATGGCAATAATGTTAAAGTCACGGTGGGTTATCACCAACCGGTTTGGCGAGAACAAGGATTCAGTGGTAGTGGATTAACCAATCTGCCTTTGCAAACCTTTTTTGAAACCTCCCAACTCCAGCAGTCAAAACTGGGATCGCTTACCTATTATTTGGGAGGAGATAGGGGTTTCAATAGCCAGAGCTATAGCGCTGAGGAGAATGCTCGACTCTATACCGAAATGCTCGATCCTTTGATTCCCAATCTACTGAAAGCCTACAATGGCCAAGCGACTTGCCTGCACTGGCCAACCCATGATTATGCGTTGGGCAGCTATGCTTGTTTTAAGCCAGGACAATATACAGGCTTTATTCAAAATCATGTTTATGTAGAAGGAAAAGACAAGCAAAATGTTCATCACGGGCGATTGATTTTTGCCGGAGAACATACGAGCGACGAATATCAAGGTTTTATGAATGGTGCGGCACAGTCGGGACGTTTAGCCGCGAAAACAGTTTTGAAGCAGTTGGGAGTTGCCGCATCTTCAAGCCATGTTTAATTCTTAAGTTTTAATCGATCTTATGACAGCCGTTGTGGTGACTGGATTGGGCTTAGTTTCAGCACTGGGATCGCGGGATAATGTTGGCAATTGCTGGCGCGATCGCACTTGGGGCAAGCTTCTTAACCAGGAATCGGCGATCGCTATGGCACAACCCTTCCCTGAACTCGAACCTCGTCCATTAGCTTTAATAGGCGATCGCCCGGCCAATTTGCGGGATTTGACTCGTCAGTTAGTTCTCGATACCTTAAAAGATGCTGGTATTGCTGCTCCTCTAAAGGATCTGGGGATTGCGATCGGATCGAGTCGCAGCGCTCAAGGCAGTTGGGAGGCGATCGCCCATCGGTTTTTTATGGATGAGGAAGGATTGCCCAATTTATGCGATTGTCTAGACTATTTACCCGATTTACCGGCACGAATAGCTGCCCAACTTACGGGTACTCAAGCCATTGTTCAAGCTCCTATGAATGCTTGTAATACGGGCATGTGGGCGATCGCCCAAGGCTATGATCTGATTCGCACCGGTCAGGTGTCACAGGTTTTAGCGGGCGCAGTGGAATCCCCCATCACCCCCTTAACCCTTGCGGGATTTACGCAAATGGGAGCCTTAGCAAAAACTGGGTGTTATCCCTTTGACCGCCATCGCGAAGGGTTAGTTTTAGGAGAAGGGGGCGCATTTTTACTCCTAGAGTCCCTAGAATCAGCCCAGCAGCGTCAAGCCTCGATCTATGGTCAAATCCTCGGAGCCGCCTTTACCTGTGATGCCTACCATGTGAGCGCCCCCAAACCCGATCGCACCAGTGCCGCGATCGCCATTAAAACTTGTTTGCAGCGATCGCAGTTAACCCCAAGTTCCATTGACTACATCCATGCCCACGGAACCAGCACCCCCTTAAATGATGCGGCCGAAAGTCATCTCATCGAGCATCTCTTTCCCCCAACCGTTGCTGTCAGTTCGACCAAAGGTGCAACCGGCCATACCCTAGGTGCTTCTGGAGCATTAGGGATTGCCCTGTCCCTAATGGCAATGAAGCATCAAATATTGCCCCCCTCTGTGGGCTTAAAAGAGCCAGAGTTTAATCTCCAATTTGTCCGTTCTGCTCGTTCTCAATGTATTCAACACTGTCTTTGTCTGGGTTTTGCCTTTGGCGGCAACAATGGGGCGATGGTTCTTGGGAATTAAAAAGGAGATCAAATCCAGTTAAACCGATCGCCAGCTTTTCCCCAACTCATCCAATCCTTAATTAAAAAGCATAACGACAAGCTAACCAAGCAATGAATACCCCAAGGAGTAAGCCCATAATCACTTGAAATGGGGTATGACCAAGTAATTCCTTAAGACGGTCTTCATTAAATTCTGGATTTTCCTGGAATAATTCATCAATAATTTGATTAAGGATACGAGCTTGTTTACCAGCAGCTTGGCGAACGCCTGCGGCATCATACATGACAATGATGGCAAAAATGGTGGCGATCGCAAATTCGGGACTTGACCAGCCACTGGTCATCCCAATCCCAGTGGCTAGGGCGGAAACCAGGGCAGAATGGGAGCTGGGCATTCCTCCTGTAGTCACTAAAGCGCGAATATTGAGCTTTTGATTTTTAATCAAATCAACGACTAATTTAATCGCCTGGGCACTCAAACAAGCAATCAAAGCGACAATTAATATCCGGTTTCCCAGAATTTCATTCACAACCTGCATACCTTTTCTCTAGTAACTTCGAGCGGTAATAAAATCGGCAATTGCCAATAGGGGTTTCGCCGCTTCCCCATACCCCTCTAACTGAGCTTTAGCTTGTTCAATTAAGGTCATACTTTCTTGTTTCGATTTCTCAATCCCCCAGAGACTGGGATAGGTCACTTTTTGCGCTTGGGCATCTTTACCACTGGTTTTGCCCAGTTCCTCAGAGGTGGCGGTAATATCGAGGATATCATCAACAATCTGAAACGCCAGGCCGATATTCTTGGCATATTGACTCAGACGCTCTAATAAATCTGAGGATGCCCCTGCTAACATGGCCCCGGAAACCACAGAAGCTTCAAGTAATGCACCGGTTTTGTGGGTATGGATATAGTTTAAGGTCGAGATATCCACATCTGATTTCCCTTCAGATTCGAGATCCACCACTTGTCCGCCAACTAACCCGGCTGCACCAACGGCAGTGGTGACTTGGATAATCACCTGTAAAAGGCGATCGCTCGGCACTCCTTGGGTTTGCCGGGCAATATGTTCAAAGGCATAGGTTAATAGCCCATCCCCGGCTAAAATAGCGATGTCGTCACCATAAACTTTGTGGTTGGTGGGTTTACCCCGACGATAGTCATCATTGTCCATGGCGGGTAAATCATCATGGATCAAAGACATGGTATGGAGCATTTCTAGAGCGCAAGCTGTGGGCATCGCCATCTCTATTGTGCCCCCAGATAGCTCACAACTGGCGAGACAGAGAATGGGGCGCAGACGTTTACCCCCGGCTAAGAGGGAGTAGCGCATGGACTCATAGAGGGTTTCTGGATAGAGGAGGGGAACGGCTTGCTCTAGGGCGGCTTCTACTTGGCGCTTGCGATCGCCTAAATAGGAGTTTAAATCAAAGGCGATCGCCGATTGAGGGGATTGCATGTCGTTTGTTCGTAACATTCTGAATGGGATTTAAATCAGGTTAGATCTTTTAATTTACGCGATCTTTTGGCGGTAACTCCATACTGTATTTTGCAATAATATGGCCACGGTCATCGGCCCGATCCCACCGGGAACAGGTGTAATGGCGCTACAGATAGGTTTGACGGTGGTCATATCCACATCCCCAACTAATTGGCCCTTGCCCTGACTATCAATAATGCGATTAATTCCTACATCAATGACTACCGCACCCGGTTTCACCCATTCGGAGGTAATCATCTGGGGTCGCCCTACCGCAGAAACTAGGATATCAGCAGAGCGGGTAATTTCCGATAAGTTTTGCGATCGCGAATGGGCAATGGTGACGGTAGCATTGGCTTCGAGTAACATTAAGGCCATGGGTTTACCGACTAAAATACTGCGTCCCACCACCACGGCATTTTTGCCAGAGATCTCAATGTTATATTGTTTCAGCAGAGTCATAACTCCTGCGGGGGTGCAACTGCGAAGTCCCATTTCCGAGCGCACCAATTTTCCTAAATTAGTCGCGTGCAGTCCATCCACATCTTTGCGAGGATCGATGTGATGTAAAAGAGCCACTGCATCTAAATGATTGGGTAGGGGCAGTTGGACTAAAATTCCATCCACACGCTCATCTTGGTTGAGTGCGGCAATGGTGTCTTCGAGTTCTGCTTGCTCGGTGGAAGCGGAAAAGATGCGACCGAAGGAAGTAATGCCAATGCGATCGCAGGCTTTTTGTTTATTTCTTACATATACCGCACTAGCGGGGTCATCGCCCACCAGGAGTACAGCCAACCCCGGAGGACGGCCCATTTGGGGTTGTAAGGATTCAATTTCTGCTTTTAAGCCAGCTTTGATGGCGTTAGCCGTTGCTTTACCATCAAGAATTTGTGGGGTGTCGTTTGCCATGCCAGGAATAAATAGCGCTATGCGCTGGTAACGGGTAATCAGTAATGGGTAATTCATCATTAATCCCTTTCTTGAATTACCACTTCTTTCTGCTCCTGGCAACTTTCGCTAGAATCGAGGCGTAATTTTGAGTCGATCTGAAGATGCTCTCATGCACAAGGGAAGGGTTAGGAGGTGGAAATTGATTAGCCTGATGTTAATAGTCAGTTTGTGGGGATGTAATCTAGAGTCTCCTTCACCAGTTAAGTTCAGTTTACCCTCCGATCCGATTACTCCCATTCAGAATCTGTCCCCCACCGCTTCTGAGATGGTTTATGTTCAAGGTGAGGTGGTTAAGCTCATTCCCTTGCTCAATACCTATGCCTATCAGTTACAAGATGATACGGGAGTGGTTGTGGTGCTTGCACCGGCAGAATCTGAGAGTCCGGCGATCGGCGATTCAGTGAAAGTACGGGGAGAATTGCGTTATCAAAGTATTCCCATTCAAGGTCAGGAGTTAGGGGAGCTATATGTGGTGGAGGTCGAAAGAGAGTTCAATTAAAAATTAATACAAAATCGAGTGATATCAAGTCCGGTTTCCGCAAGCGGACATGAAAATTTGTTAAGAAGCGGGCAAGATGCCCGCACTCCTCGAATTCGTTGATATGACTGGAGTGGGAGCATCTTGCTCCCTGGATTTTTAATTAGGGTATTCCCCCATTTCCCCATTCCCCATTCCCCCATTTCCCCATTCCCCCATTCCCCCATTTCCCCATTCCCCCATTCCCCCATTCCCCCATTCCCCCATTCCCCCATTCCCCCATTCCCCCATTTCCCCATTCCCCCATTCCCCCATTCCCCCATTCCCCCATTCCCCCATTCCCCCATTCCCCCATTCCCCCATTTCCCCATCCCCCCATTCCCCCACGTAAACTTAGATAGAACATGACAATTGGGGGTTTATCATGGATGGGCAACTGACCCAGGTAGCTTTAGCGGTTCTGTATTGTGAAAATCGTTATCTGATGCAACTGCGCGATCGCATCCCAAACATATTATACCCAGGATTTTGGGGTTTGTTTGGCGGGCATTTAGAGCCGGATGAGTCCCCAGACCAAGGTATCCGACGGGAGTTACTCGAAGAGATTGGCTATTGTCCGCCCCAATTGCATAAGTTCGGCTGTGATAGCGATCCGGGAATTGTGCGCCATATTTATCATGGCCCCTTAACCGTATCCCTAGAAGAGTTAATTCTGGGTGAAGGATCGGACATGGGGTTAATTACCCCAGAGCAGGTACAAGCAGGAGCAGCTTTTTCAGTTAAAGCCAATGAGGTGCGACCCTTGGGAACGCCCCACCAGCGCATTGTCCTTAGTGTAATTAACGCCGGTTTGGGGTAAGCTGTTGTACTGTCCGAGCGTCTACTAGAATGGCTGAAAAACCGCGATCGCTTAAGGATTTTAAGGTAGCAGTCGCTTCTTCTTGACTTTCACTCTGGAGCGCCAGTAAATAGGGATTACCCTGGAATCTTACCCATGGGATAGCTGTTCTTAACAGCATTTGGAGTTGCATCGGGGTATCCGGTTGATTATTGGCATCGACTAAGACTGCAAACCCTGAACCGAGGGAGGGTAATGTATCACTATTAGAACCCCTATTGACAGGTGGGGGAGCGATCATTTGACCTGGAGCTGGGGTAATGATCACAACTTGTAAACCCGTATTTTCATAGATATATTGGCTCCAACGCTCACTTACTTGAGCGTTAGCTAGGTTGCGAATTTGGGTGACAATTTCGTTATTGTACTGGCAAATTTGGGCGGTTTGATTGGAGGGTAAGAGATAATTCAGAAGTTGTTGACTTGAGGGGTCAGGAGTCCGCACGAAAAGCATATATTCCCCTGGGTTGGGGGGAGAACAGGGGAAGCGGTTGGTTTGACCCCATACTGGAGGAGAACAGAGCAAAAAAGTGGATAATCCGGCGATCGCCCTCAAGAATTGAGTCAGACTAGAGAAGTTAGGGTGAAAAGGCATAAGAGTAGAATGGGTTTCTTGAATAGTGCCACTGTGCCATCCTTCCCTATTTCTCTCTTTGCCTATCGCCTAACCCGTTTAGTCTGAACAGGTTATCCGTCTTCTGGACTTAAGACGAGGCAACGAGGGAAGCTAAGGGGTCAGGAATAGTGGCTGATGGGGCTTGAAATTCACCCGTCAGCACATATTCTAAGCGAAGTTTGAGCCAGGTGATAAGTTGGGGGTCTGTAGAAATAATTGCGGCTGCGGGTTGGGGACATTTGTCTTTTGCTGCTTTAAGTTCTGGCGCTTCCAGAAAGGCAGGTTGGGGAACTAACCAAAAGTCGATTTCTTTTTCTCTTTCTTGGTAGTTACGAGTTCTTTCCCGTAAAACTTCTTCGAGGGGTTCCTCTTCCATGAGGAATTTTTTGCTGGCGAGGACGTAGTGATAAGTGGTCATAGGGTTTGGTTTAGGTTAGTACAGAGAGTTATTTTACCGGTAAATGGTTATTGTCGGCAAAAGGCCATAAGCTATCCTCCCCATTGCCCCATTCCCCGGTTCTTAGGGTGTTGTTCCCAGAATGGCGTGTTTCATCTCCCGCACAGCTCGTTCTAGACCGACTAGGGCAGCCCGACTAATAATGGTATGGCCGATGTTCAGCTCTTCCATGCCGGGAATACAAGCAACGGGGTAAACGTTCCAGTAGGTGAGACCATGACCCGCATTAACTCGTAAGCCAAGGGTACGCGCTTGTTCGCACCCTTGGGTGAGGAGGTGTAGTTGGTCTCGTCGTTCGTTTTCTTGCTGTGCTTCGGCGTAGGTTCCGGTATGGAGTTCGATAAATTTGGCTTTGATGTCTGCTGAGGCTTGGATTTGGTCAGGGTTGGGGTCAATAAACAGGCTGACGGGAATACCGGCATTTTGCAAGGTTTGTACGACCCTAGCCAGGCGATCGCCCCCAGCTATAATGTCTAAACCCCCTTCTGTGGTCACTTCCTCTCGACGTTCTGGAACCAGCGTGATATAGTCGGGTTGGATCTCTAAGGCGATCGCCACCATTTCCTCCGTAGCCGCCATTTCCAAGTTCAGATGGGTTCGCACCGTCTGGCGCAACAATCGCACATCTCGGTCTTGAATATGGCGACGGTCTTCCCGCAGATGCACCGTAATCCCATCTGCTCCACCCAGTTCAGCTAACACAGCAGCCGCTACCGGATCGGGTTCTACCGTTTTCCGAGCCTGGCGAATCGTGGCAATATGGTCAATATTTACACCTAATGTGGGCAATTATCTACCTCCTAATTGTCTCATCATTATCCATAGGGTTGATTATACTCTAAATGGAGAGCGTTAAGCCTGCTTGAAGGCAGAATCACAATATCTATTGAAATTTTCCTTGAGATTAATTCCTATTTCATGAAACAATTTGCTCTTAACTTTCTGCCCTCTATCTCTTCCATCTTGGTTAGAATCTATGCTTTAATATTGCGTTTATTTCGACGGGTAGGATGGATTAAAATCAAGCCATCGTCTGCATTGCTGCTCCCCCCTTCAGCCCCTGGAAGTGTAGGTGATGAAGCTATGGTTGTGGCAGCAGTCGATCATCTTAAATTCCAAGGAATCGATACAATTGAATTGGTTTCTTATAATATAAAAATGGAGTATCCCGTTTCTGGAATTGAATCGTTTGATATGCGTGATTACTTTATTTATACTTCCTGGTTTAAATTTTTGCGAAAAGCCATTCAGTTCGGATATTTTGTCAGTCAATTTGAAAAATTTTACTTTTTGGGGGCTGATTTAATGGATGGCTATTACTCCAATTATGTAACATTCAAAAGAGTGAAGCTAGTGGAAATGGCAGCCCGCATTGGAGTTAAAAGCACAATCCTAGGATTTAGCTTCAACAAACAACCGACAAAAATAGCTATTGAAAGTATAAAAAATTTACCTGCTACGGTACAACTATGCACCCGCGATCCCATTTCTCAGGAGCGATTGGAAAAAAGCATTGATCGTTCCGTACAATTAGTTGCTGATGTTGCTTTTCTGCTTCAGCCCGCTCAAGAGTCGGATAAAGTCTTAAGTGTTGATGAATGGATTGATAAACAAAAGAAAGAAGATAGATTTGTAATTGGAATAAATTGTAATAACCAGCTTGTAGAAAAGATCAAAAATCAAACTGCACAAACATTAGTTAAAGCCTATATAGATCGGTTGTCATCTTTATTCAATGCTCGCCAAAATTTGAGTTTTTTACTAATTCCTCATGATTTCAGAAGTATTAAGGGAAACTCTAGTGATGATACTTTAGCCCAATTAATTCTGGAGGGGTTACCGGCTGAAATGCAATCCTACTGTACAAAGATTCCGAGTCCTTGTCGTGCAGCAGAAATTAAAGCAATGGTGGCTAAAGTCGATCTGGTAGTTAGTGGTAGAATGCATCTTGCAATTGCTACATTAGGACAAGCAGTGCCCGTATTTTGTATTACCTATCAAGGGAAGTTTGAGGGATTATTCCAGCATTTTTCTCTAAAAGATATGACCTTTGAACCAACAGATCTATTAGACTCCGATCCTTCAGTTTTTGTGAATTATTTAGTATCATCAATAGAAAATAGAGAAGCACTGCATCAGCAAATCCAAGAGAAATTGCCTAAAGTCAAAGAGTTGGCTAAGAGTAACTTTATGTAGTATCAACCATCAGCTAAGGTCTAATTGAAAATGATACAATTGATGCATAATGGTCTAAAAGATCTGCTTTTACTGGGAGATTATGCCCCAGGACGGAAGATTGGGTTTGTTTCTCTGGAAACCGCTTTACCCCAGGGGTTCAAGAAGTTTACCCAATCGATGAATTATCAGGTGGGACTCCAGTTGCGTCGGGAGTATCGCCATGTTGCTATGGGGACTCGCGCTCTGCGATTTCCGAAAGAGGTGAATACGATCTTTGTTTTTGAACTCTATAATCAACATCTGTCGATTTTGCTTCCTTTGCTCGCACTGCAAGCTCTACAGGGGAAAGAGGTGTTCATGAGTTTGCATGGGAATCAGCAGTTTGCGATGTCGAGTGGGATCAAAAATCTGGGGTTGATGTATCTGAGGACTTATCTAAAACTGTTTAAAAATCTGAAGGTGGTGACGCTGGAGGTGGATGATCGGGTGATTCCGGAAAGGTATCGATTGCCTCCAGAGTCGATGTTTGTGATTCCTCATCCGATTATTAGTGAGGTGGAACCGAAGCTGAAACCAGGGGAGAGGTTACCGGCAGATCGACGGGTTAAGATTGGGGTGGTGGGGATGATTCGTCCGGATAAACCGATCGCCAAACTCATCAAACAGCTTACCACCTATACGGCCACCCATCCCGACTGCGAACTGGTGATTGGCACACCCTTAAGCAAGACACCGAAAGAGTTGGAGCATGGAGAAGCAACCCTGCGGGATACGACGAAAGAGGAAGATTATCTCAAGGTGTTGCAGGAAATCGATATCCTGGTGATTCATTACGATCGCGATCGCTACTACTATCGCACCAGTGGCGTAATTAGCGATGCGGGTTCCTGCGGATGCTATATCATTGCCTCTAATTATCCCGCGATCGCGCATCAAGTCAAGTGGCCAACTCTTATCGGTGAAACGTTTGACGACTTTGGGCAAATCCCAGAATTGATCGATCAGGCGATTCTCCATTTGCGCGAGCAGGGGCAAGATAACCACTGGATATGGCGAAAACAACGCAATGCAGAGGCGATCGCCAAAATCCTCTTTCCCGGAGCCATCTAACCCTCCTCACGATCGAGATCGCTGCTATAGAACAGGGGTTCCTATTGATTTAACATCACCCGCAAATTCTGACAACGCAGTAACTCCACTACAGATAAACTCCTATTTCCTTCAATTCCAGCCACATGCTCGATCGCCTTTAACAAATGTTCCGTTGCTTCTTCTTGAGTATAACCCCGCCGACTCGCTACCCGAACGGCTGCCCGATCTGCTTCAATCAGAGCATCACTTTGACGGTTTTTACGTCTGATTTGCATCACCGCTATAGCCGTCAGTCCTCCACCTGCAATAATTCCCAAAGCATCCCCTTGGAGCATCTCAACCGTTGTTCCCAGCAAACCCAAGGCAATTAATCCTTGATAGAGATTGGGTTGAAACCATTCCACCTGACAAACCCAACAAACTGCCTGTAGCACCACTAAATCTTGCTCAGGCAGGGGTAATTGGCGTAAAAGGTCAAAATTGATATAAACCGGCCGTGATCGCTTCCAGGGCAAGGGAAAGGGAGCATGAATCACTTGGGGTTGTTCGGGTTTGCGGATCAATTGTACGAACATGCGCCCAGAAGCGGGCATCAGTTCTATCAACCGAGGCAGTTCTGGGTCGCGATCGCGATACATTATTGAGAGGTAACCTCCAAACCATTCACCAAAGTAGAAAGCAGACTGGGCACTTGATCCGCGCCCCCTTCCGTCGCTGCAATTAATACCAAAAATACATCCTGTTCCGGTTGAGTAGAAATCAGAGTCCCACTCATCGGTTGGCTATTACGTCCTTGGGTTAAGGTTCCTGTCCAAGGCACTTGAACCACTCCTTCATCGAGGGCAATGTAACTTTGGGCCATCAATCCTTCTCCCCGTTGCAATTCCTCAAGGGCAATCTGGGCCAAAATCCCATTAGTCAGCCGTTGCTTAGTAATCCGGGGTAGGCGCAAAACCGTATAAGCCACTTGGCCATCTGGGGATTCAAACAGGGGAGATTTCCCCGTGGAACCCACCTTATAGCCTTGAACAATTGCCACTTGATAAAACCCATTAGGATCTTGATAAACACCACCCACCTCTAACGGGGGTGCAGTTGGCGCTTCAATAGCTGGAGTTTCCTCTGGAGCGGGAGGAGAGGGAGGGGGAGGTAAGGGAGAGGGAGAAGCTTGGGGGGTAGGAGCTTGGGGGGTGGGAGCTTGGGGAGGGGAGGGGAGAGCCGGTGAACTTTCCGGGGAGGGAATAGAGGGAGGTTCAGGAGTGGCTCCTGGACTCGGAGCGGGGGAACTTTCCGGAGAAGGGGGAGGTTCAGGTAGGGCTTCTGGACTCGGAGAAGGCAAAGGGGCCGGAGGACTAGGAACTTGGGCTATGGCAGGTTGCTCTAGGGCAGCTTGTCCGCTAGACCCAGACCCGTGAGGGCTACCTAGGATTAATCCTAGGGCAGTTACAACCATTAAACCAAGGAGCCAAAGTCGATGGGGTTTGGGTTTGAGCATGGGACGAGGGATGTAAATGGGTATGCTTTTTTGTTCAAGTCCCCTAGGGGAGTTCAAAGTTCGGGGTAATTTAGAAAACAACAGTGAACTTTTCCAAGTCCAATCCAGAAAAGTTGTCATCTCATACTACCATGATGGGATTAAAAACCCTAGAGATAAAAGTTATCTTTCCGGCTTTTATGGAGCAACTTTAGGGGCAAAATAGGAGAGCCATTTCTGAAGGAAAAGCCCACTTTAAGAGGTAGCCGGATCGGGTCAAAACCATCGCCTAGAATGACAGCACCTTAATTTGCGAGCCTTCACTGGGCAGACTATTGGCTTGCAGGGTCAGGAGATCGCCCGTTATTCTCTGAATTGGAGTGCCATTCATCAAGGCCAAAAAGTCATCAACGCTCTGCAAATCACAGGTTTGAGGATCGGAGTGTTGGGTTTGGTAATGGGTAGGAATCACCATTTTAGGGTTGAGCATATCGAGGGCAGTTTTGGCCTCTTCCGGGTTGTAGGCTTTCGGCCCTCCTCCCACCGGAATCAACACCACATCTGGCCGACCGATGAGAATTTTCTGCTCTACGGTAATGGGAGAAGCCATCCCCCCTAGGTGCAAAATTTTAATCCCGGCCTGTTTCCATACCCAAGCCACATTACTGGGAAAGCGACTACCGGGCCGTTTTTCCAGGCGCTCGGCCGCCATTCCCCGCACCTGCAAGCCATCATCGAGTTGATAATCTCCGGGTTCAAACAGGAGTCGGGGTTGGCCGGGTAGGTTTTCTACATAGCCTTCATCCAACAATTGGGAACTGATTAACACGAGATCCGCTTCTACATTGGGGGCGGGGTATTTAGCGGTACAACCAATGGGGCGAAAGGGGTTGACCAAAATCTGATGACCGCCCCCCATAAACCGGAAGCAGGTATGGCCGAGGCTCTGTATGGTGAGTCCACTGGGGGTAGCGGCTCTTGAAGAATAAGCAGAACTGGCGATAGTCGCGATCGCCATTGCTCCTGTCATGCTGATAAAGTTGCGCCGTTTCATGGGTAATTAATTCTCTCTCATCCACTATTGATTATCTATGGTGCGGTTTATCTATGTATGGTGCAGTTTCGCGCTTCAAGAAGAGAGTGATCGCAGAAAGTTCCGCAATAGGTCTTTACCTTTAGTGGTGAGAATACTTTCGGGATGGAACTGAACCCCTTGAATGTGGGGATATTGACGATGACGAACGCCCATGATCGTACCATCTTCAACCCAAGCGGTAATTTCTAGATCTTCTGGGCAACTGCTACGGTCAATCACCAAGCTATGATAGCGGGTGGCATTTAAGGGATTTTCTAGACCGGCAAAAATCCCCACTCCACTATGGTGAATGGGTGAGGTTTTACCATGCATGAGGACAGGAGCCGAGACAATTTTACCGCCAAACACTTGACCGATGCCTTGGTGACCCAGACAAACCCCCAAAATGGGCACTTTTGTCCCTAATTTGGCGATCGCCTCTAGGGATACCCCCGAATCTTCCGGTCGTCCCGGCCCTGGAGAAATCACGATCGCATCCGGTTTAAGCGCTTGAATTTCTTTCAGAGAGATGCGATCGTTTCGATACACCTTAATCTCTTTCGCTTGGGGAAACTCTTGCCCTAATTCAGCCAAATATTGAACTAAATTGTAAGTAAAACTATCGTAGTTATCGATAACAATGATCATGGGAGCCGTTAAGAGAACAGGAGAAGCATTTTAGGCAATAGTAGAATCACTCCTACCAGAATTGAGGCGATCGCCGAGATCAAAACCGCACCAGCCGCACAATCTTTAGCAATTTTCGCCAACTCATGATAGTTTTGTTCTACCGTTAAATCTACCACGGCCTCTAAAGCCGTATTGAGCAACTCTAGCACCAAAACCAAACAAATCATCACCGCCAAAATGGCCGCTTCCACCGCATTGACATGCAACAGAGATCCGAGCATCATCACCAAACTTGCACAGATCACATGGATGCGAAAATTTCTCTGCGTCCTAAAAGCATAAGTCACTCCAGCCCAAGCATACTTAAAACTGGTAAGTAAGTTCTCCGCCACATGCCAAGATAAGTTACGATTAGCCACCCTTGAGGAATGGGTCGATTCAACGGTTGAAATAGAGAGTTTACTGGACATAAGGTTCACCATAATTGAGGGCAAAGCTGGGGATCTGTCTATATTTGCTTTCGTTGGATTCTGTTATCTGTAGAGCAACCCAGGCCATCAGCAAAAACTGAATTCACCATGAGGTTAACTCATCTCATCGCAGTTGACATCCCCTCACGGTTGCCCAACTCTAAACCCACCTGCTCCAGCAGAGACACTTGTTTGTCCCACATCGCCTCTAAACTGGCTTCATCGGGATGATCCCAACCCAACAAATGCAGTAAACCATGGGCAGCCAGCCAAGCGAGTTCTATCGTTTCTGAATGGCCCTGTTGTTGAGCCTGATCCCTAGCCATCTCTACCGAAACGATCATATCCCCTAAGTATAAGGGGTCTTCGCTCTCTGGCAGAAGAGGGGTATCAGTCTCTAGAGCAGCAAAGGCTAAGACATCCGTAGGTCGATCTTGCTGGCGATATTGACTATTGAAGCTCTGAATCTCCTGATTATCGGTTAAGCGTAAACTGAGTTCATAGGCAGGAGCTGGAGGAAGATCGAGATTCTCTAGCCATGTACAAAACCATTGATGCAAGAGTTCTGGCGTAACCGGAGACTCAGGGATAGTGATGTCAATATTAACTTCAACATCCATAGAGCAATTCTCCTATCGAGTGAGGTAAGAAAGTCCCACCAACAAACCCAAGAGTGCAAGGGTTGTCAGGGCAAAATGGGTTAAGGATTTTCCTCCTTTACGCACCATGTTCCTCATCGCTAGTTTCACGTAGCTGGCTTGAGGTTCTTCTGGGGAGGTTTTGGGTTCCTCGGCAGGGATAAGAGAGGTTTCTGGTTCAGTCATATCAAGGCTATTGAAGTTTCTTCTTTCAACTGTAACAGTTTTGTTACAGTTTTAGAGATTTTCTCTAGTGATTTAATTTTTATGTAAACTTACGGATTGACTTGATGGGATATTGAAGAAAACTTGACAGAATCTTGTTGTGTCTTCCCTTGTTCCTTACCGATTCTTCATCTGCTATGGGATAACCTGAAGAGGATAGCAGGGTCTATCGCTTGGAGGAAGCAAGTACCGTGAAGTCCCAACAATTGATATTAGCTCTAATCCTGTTATGTTTGCGATTGTCGCTGACGGGTTGTACGATGCGACCTGTAACCAATGCGACTCCTCTAACACCAGGAAGACGCAGATCCGATCGCAATATTTGTTTACCCTACTTACAACCTTGTGCGATCGCCGCCACCAGTCGCTCAATTTCCCCAACTTCGGTAAAATAGTGAACACAAGCCCGGACACAGTTGGGATTCAGGATCGTTCTCACCATCAGGTTTTGCGCTTCTAAAGCACTGACGAGTTGCTCGTGTTTGCCGCTTTCGAGTTGGAAGGAAATTAAACCCGATTCTGGGGGCGCTGTTCGCAGTCGATGCACTTGGGGGATTTGTCCCAACTTACCCCAGAGTATAGCACTGAGTTTACAGATTTGATCGTAGCGCTGTTGAGCTGTACCCCAGGATTGATGAAAGGAAATGGACTCCCGCAGTCCTGCGAGTAGAGGATACGCAGAGGTTGCGACCTCATAGCGTCGGCCGTCGGGTTTCCATCCCTTGGGTTGGCCGGTGGTGGTGGTGAGAATGCCACGCCAACCGATATAGGTGGGATTCAGGGTTTCTAAGGCTTCTGGACGCATGTATAAACCGCCTAATCCTTCCGGGCCACACCACCATTTATGACCGGTAAAGGCATAAAAATCTACTCCATCGTCCGTTAAATTGAGGGGTAAAGAGCCGACGGATTGAGCAGCATCGACTAAAATTTGAGTGTTGGGATTTTGCGATCGCACTTGCTCTACAATTTCCTTTTGCGGCAACACTTGACCGGTATTCCAGAGCAGATGGCTGATAATCACCAGTTTAGTGTTAGGTTGGACTCGACTGGCGATCGCCTCTACCGGGTTCCCTTCATTCAGCGTTTCCAAAACTGGACAAGTGGAGAGCGAAACCCCAAACCGACGGCCAATTTCTTGAGCTGCGGCAATAATTCCCGGATGCTCGCAATCACTCAATAGAATATGATCTCCCGCTTTCCAGGGAATTCCCCACAGGGCAATATTACATCCCATGGACACATTTTCTGTGAGGGTAATACAACTAGGGGGAACCTGAAGTTCAGCCGCAATAACTTCCCTGGTTGCCTGCAATTCTTGAGCCACCCAATCCCCCACCCCATGGGAAAATGGCCCCAGATTTTGAATGTGGCGATAGGAGTTAAAAATAGCTTCTAGTGCTGATTCCGGCAGCGGCCCTTGACCGCCATAATTAAAGTATCCTTTATTCTTCAGAGCTGTAAGTTGTTGCCGATGTTCCGTTAGATTCATAATCAATTAAAAATCAAAAATGGGAGAGGGTATGTTCATAATAAGTTAGCCAGAATCCAATCGCAAAGGGTATGAATTTTTCCTTGGGAATCAAGAATCTCAATTTTCAGGCGATAATGCTCCGGTTGCATCTCTTCTGGATAATAAAATTGGGCGATCCAGCCACTATAACCATAATCCACTTTTCCCCAATATTGGGCTACATCTGGACGTAAACAAGAAGGTAAGCAGCGCTGTTTCAGTGTGCCATTGAGGAAAATTTGGATATCTTTAATGGTGAGATCGGAGTCTAAGACAACCACCCATCCTTCTAATTCTAAAATTACCCCTTTGGCATCAACAGCCGGTTTAAGGGTAGCACGGTCAAGATGGGATTGAATATTATTAGACCCAATATTATCTAACAGTTTGGAGCGCCACCAATTGGATTGAGACTCGATCGCCTGTTTCCAAGAAGTTGGTACTGCCTTCTGAGCGGGTATCCCATCAAGTAATAAGGTTTTCATCCAGTTTAAGTAAATAATCCGTTCTTTCTGGCGATCGCTCACGGACTTAATCATCAGGATACCCGTTTCTAAATCCACTTCCTCCGGTAAACTGAACCCACACCACCATCCAGATTTTTCCGTCCATTGCGGATTGATTCCCAACACTTGTGCCGCTTTTGGAGAAGGCATTGAGGGGATGCATCTTTGTAGCAATTGATTACCCCCTTTTCCTTTCCACCACACTTGAATTTCTGCTACCCCATGATCCGGTTGCACAATGGCGCTCCATCCCTGCAAGAAAAATCGCCCCTGAGCATCCATAAAATAGCTCTCTAGAGCGCCTTTAGGGGTAAAATCGATTTTTAAGTCAGAAAAGTCGCGATCCGGGGTTTTAACCACTACATACAAGTCTTGCAGGGTAAACGCTCTGGGAAAGCGAGCAGAAGAGACTCGATCGCCCATAGAAGCGGCGATCGCCCCCTTAACAAACTCCTCCGTCACCCAACTTGAACCATATTCCGCCCGATCTAGAGATTGACTTTCGCTTTGCTCCACAAATAAAATCCCCGATTCCGGCATTTCATAACCGGGGGGTTTCACGGCTTTATCATGAACACTAAACAACAATAAACCACCGGGTAGCAATAAATGATCTAAACGACTTAACCATTGGACAAACCGATCTTCCGGCAAGTGACTAAACAAAGAATAAACCACAATACAATTAAATTTTTCCTCACAGTGATAACTGCTCGGATCGACCACAGAATAAATCCCATGCACCCCTAACTCTTGGGAAACAAAATTAACTGCATTGGTATAAATATCCGAAGCCCAAACCTTTTCTTTCTCCAGTTTTTCTACCCAAAATCGCGTTAAGCGTCCATACCCACAGGCAAACTCTAAAAAACGGTCTATCTTATGCCAACCCTGATGATGCCATTGAATGACCTGATCCACGCGATCGACAATTTCCTGAGCTGACTTAAAATAAGCTAAAACAGCTTGCTCTTTTTGCCCTTGATAACTTTGTGCATCGAGCAAAAACAGCAGCATCTCATCTTGGGGATGAATGGGGATATTTAGAGCATTATAGCCCGAAAACCAATCGGCCAAGTATTCCCGCACTAAGGCATAAGTAGATGGTTGAATATTTTGATTGTTCATCGATCAATAATAGACTTATTGCTTTTGTTGTTCTAATACCGATTTGACATGATTAAATTCTACTTCAATTTGGGCAATTTTCTGTCCTAATTGCACCAAACTAGCGGTTTTCGCCTCCGCTTCTAAATCTCGGCATAAGTTCGCCAAAGCCTTAGCGCCAAAGGTTCGAGAACTCCCCTTAAGGGTATGAGCTTTAATCGTTAAAGTTTCCGTATCTTGTTTTTGGGCGGACTGCTTCATCTCTTCCAGGATTTTGGGCACATCTCCCAAAAATTGATCGATCAAGTCGCTAAAAAATTCTGGATCATCTTCGCTATCTAACTCATCGCGCAGGCGATTAAATGTTTGCCAATCTAAACTTTCTTCTCTGCCGGGATTCATCGCCAAATTTAACTTCACGGGGGCGGATATGCTCTGCATTTCTTGTAGTTTACTTTTAGCTCTCTCTAAGGCAGCTTGTAGGGCTTCTGCTTTCACCGGTTTACTGACATAATCATCCATCCCTGCTTCTAAACATTGCCATTGATTTCCATCAACAGCTCCGGCTGTCATGGCGATAATATGGGGACGCTGGGAAGGCTGCCAATTTTGACAGATATATCGGGTGGCTTCTAGGCCATCCATTTCTGGCATTTGTACATCCATTAAAATGATATGATAAAATTGCCGTTGCAGAGCATCTATCACTTCTAAGCCATTACTAACGACATCGACGCGATAACCTAAACGGTCTAACATTTTAATGGCAACTTTTTGATTGACACTATTATCTTCAGCTAGAAGAATCCGGAGATGATAAATTGATGAATCTTCAGCATAATTTTCCAGATTTGCCGGTTTAAACTGCGAATTGAAGGGTTCAGATTTACTTACCGGAGACAAGGGTGGTTGATGGGTATTTTCTATCGCCTCTGTAGGTTGAGTATTTGCAGGATTCGATATCCATTCTATGGTCGAGTTATGGTTATCTCCTGTCCGTCCCGCGCACAGACTGATTAAAATTCGGTAAAGTTGAGAGAGTTTAATCGGTTTAGAAAGGGTCGAATCAAATTTTTCTTGGCAAGACTTGTTGATTATGCCGCTAAAGGTGAGTAAAATTAAGGGCAAAGAGTCGCGATCGCGGTATTGTCGAATTTGAGCGACTAAATCCTCTAAGGATGCCTCTAAAGGGGGCGTTCCAATCACCGCCACATCGAAGGGAATAGAGCGCTTCATCCAATTGATGACCTCTTCTGGTTTACTCAGCTCTAAACTATTCATACCCCACCGTTGGGCATGGTCTTTTAAAATTCTACGATTGGTTGGTGAAGGATCGACCACTAACAGTCTCTTCTCCCGTAGCTGAGGTTGACTATTGCGTAAATGAATGGGAATGGGCGATTGCGCCCCTTCCGCCACAATGGTAAAGTGAAACTGTGCCCCTTGTCCTTCTTCACTCTCGACCCACATTTTACCGCCCATTAACTCACTTAAGCGCTTACAAATAGATAAGCCTAAACCCGTTCCTCCATAGCGACGGGTAGTGGAAGCATCCACCTGGGAAAAGGACTGAAAGAGCTTGCTTTGTAACTTTTTAGCAATGCCAATTCCCGTATCTTTAACGGTAAATTGGACTTCATAAGAAACTTTCTGGGCTGGATTGGGAATGAGACTCGGAGAGCCTCCTATGCGACTTGATTTAACTTGTACGCAAACCTCCCCTTCTTTGGTAAATTTAACCCCATTGCCAATGAGATTCACCAGAATTTGCCGCAAGCGGGTAATATCGCCAATCAAAGCATGGGGCGTTTGGGGATCGATTTCATAGGCTAAATTGAGACTTTTTTCGGCAGCATGGGCGCTTAATAATTCTAGGGATTCTTCGACACATTCATATAGATCAAAAGGCTGGATTTCTAACTCCAGTTTACCGGCTTCAATTTTCGAGAAATCCAATATATCATTAATAATCGTCAGCAACGATTGACCGCTACTGCGAATGGTTTCCACATATTCTAATTGTTCTTCATCCAGTTCTGTATCCAATAACAACCCAGTCATGCCTAATACTCCATTCATAGGCGTGCGGATTTCATGACTCATGACCGCTAAAAAGTCAGATTTAAGCCGGGTAGCAGATTGAGCTTCTTCTAATGCCAGATCCAGAGCCATATTTTTGGCTCGCAGTTCTTGGGTAATCTTGGTTTTTTCCTGTTCCGCTAATTTGATAGCTCTGATATAATCTCGGATTTGGTGAAGTCCGGGATAAAAAATTAAGGCCCCTTCCAAGAACAGAACAATTAAGCTTAAACCAAATAGGGCCAATTGCACTTGGCGAGCGGTATTTAAATCAATGGGAGTCTGAGTATACCACTGGTTAAGGATCTCTAAATTCAGGCGATCGCAACTTTCCCCTTGCTCCCGTACCTGCTCCCCAGAGGCACGAGGATTAGCTTCTGCATTCACCAGAGTTTCTGTCAAGTTCCCGATTTGCCCATAACAAGCCTCTATCTTTTCCCAAGTTGCCTCTAAACCTTCAATGTTAACTCCACCTGCTAATCGCTCCTGGCTGAGGCTCTCATACAAAGCATTCCATTGTTGACGAACCCGAACTAAATCTTCTACGTTAGGGGGTTGCTCTGAAGCCATAAACTCCTGACTAACCGTAAATGCTTCTTCAGTCACCTCTGTAGTTAAACGACCATAATTCTCCATCAACTCTAGAAAGCGACTAGAGCGAATCTGTTGTTTGAGGGTACGCTGGATCAAAATTTGACTCGACATCGACAACAGAGCCACAATGCCCAAAGACGCTAAGGAAAGAATGGCTAAACGCCGGATGGAGGGGCGAGACATTTCTGGGTTAGAAGAATCATCCATGTTGCGATTCACGGCACTTTAAGGGTTAATCTAAGGCAATCTTTCAAGATCGAGGGACAATAGAAGGTAACTATAGGATGGGAAAACTGTATCCCAGTGAATTCTATCCTCACCCTTTCCTATCCTATGACAGGTTTTTGTTAGTCTAATCATCATGCTGTTGACTGCCCAATTATTACTGGATTACCAACGCTGTCATCGTCGAGCGTTTCTGGATGTGTACGGGGACGATCGCCAACGAGATCCTCCGAGCGACTATCTGTTGAAATTAAGACAGGATAGTTCCGCCTACCAAAAAACGATCCTTGCCCATCATTCCTATCATAAACCACAGTATGCTCGCGGCAATTGGCAAGAAGGAACATTAGCCACCCTGGCTCTGATGGGAGAAGGGGTAGAAGTTATTTATCAGGGTGTTCTCTGGCTGGAGGAATCGGATTTAGCCTTTCTGGATCTGCCCCATTTATTGCCTGAGCCAATGGCCAAATTCTCTTTTTTGAGCCATCCGACTTTATGGGTAAAAACGCCTGGAGAATCTATTTTTGGCCCCTGGAAATATACTCCGGTCGAGATAAAATGGGGGAAACGCCCGAAGCGAGAATATCAAATGGTCTCGGTGTTTCATGCTTGGATTTTAAGTCAAATCCAAGGAGAATGGCCCGATCGAGGGGAATTGATTTTAAGGGAGCGATCGCCTTATAAAGTAGATTTAGTGCGTCTTTGGCCCGACTTTGAAACCCTACTCAGACAAATCGTGACCCTGCTCCTAGAGTCTAAGGAACCGGAAGTGTTTATCAGTCGGCAAAAATGCAGTCTTTGTCAATGGTTGACCCATTGTCATCAAGTGGCTCAAGCCCAAAATCATCTTTCCCTCATTCCCGGAATTACACCCAAACGTTATGAGCGTCTCCAGGAACTGGGGCTAACGTCCCTAGAGTCCTTAGCGACCGAATCTTTGCCTGATTTAGCGCCCGAATTTGGGACTCAGGTGAGCCAGCAAATCATCCGTCAAGCGCAATCGAGTTTAGAACAACGGGCGATCGCCCTCAAACCCTGGAATCCCCAAGATTTTCCCATTACTCCCGTTGAACTCTATTTTGATATCGAAACCGAACCGGACTTAAATCTAGAATATCTCTTTGGAGTTTTGGTCATCGATCGTACGGCGCAGCGCTCCCGGTTTTATCCTTTTTTAGCCCAGTCTCCAGAGGATCAAGAACGAATGTGGCAAAACTTTCTGGAACTGGTGAATCGCTATCACCCCATGCCCATTTTCCATTTTTGCGAATACGAAGTCAAAGCCGTCAGCGCCTTAGCCCAACGGTTTGGCACACCCCAATCCGAATTAAAACCCCTGATCCGGCGCTTTGTAGACATCCACGAACGGGTAACTCGGTTCGTCACCCTACCCATTGAAAGCTATGCCCTAAAAACCATCGCTCGATGGATGGGATTTGAATGGCGAGATCAGAGTGCCAGTGGAGCGCAAACGGTTTATTGGTATGATCAATGGCTCAAAAGCGGCGATCGCACCTTCTTAGACCGGATTCTCTCCTATAACGAAGATGACTGTCGAGCCACCTATCATGTCAAAGACTGGTTAGTGTCTTTCCTCCGACAAATGCCGTCCCCAAATCAACAAATCCCGCTTCAGTCCGTCCATATTGGCAATTTCGGGCAAATGGCCCCAACAGTCAAATCCCTGTTTCTGGAATAGGGAAATACTCGGTTGATTGTGGGAAAAAATCAAGGCCACTAAGCTCGTTAAGCCCAAACCTGGCCCGGAGGCAATCGCCTGGGTTAACAACTCCCGGCCAATGCCTTGACGGTGAAATCCCGGATCGATGTAAATACTCACCTCTGCCGTCCCTCGATAGGCAGGACGACCATTTAAAAAATCATTCAAACTCAGCCATCCCACAATCTGGTTATCGATCTCCTTAACCCAAAGGGGCCGGGAGCTTGGAGAATGGTCTTGATACCAGGGTAGACGACTTTCAACGGAAATCGGCACAAGATCGGCTGTTGCCAGACGACAAGGAACAGAAGCGTTGTAAATTTCAACTATTTTCGGTAAATCAGCTTCACGGGAATATCTGATGGTCATGCCAAACAAGAATTTAGGCTACCCAAACGGGAGGAAAATGTCAGAGAGCAGTATAACCGATGGAGAGAAATTCAAGGTTAAGATCAATACAGAATTAAATCCCATGGGTCAGATCCCGGCCAAGTTCGGGAACTCATTCCCAGGGTAAAATCGTTCAACTCAACAACCAACCCTATGGATAACAATAATTTGATTAATCAATTGCTGATGCTTGGAGTAGGAACTACTTCTATTGTGGCCGAAAAGCTCAGAGAAGCCAGCGAAGAATGGGTGAAAAACGGTACAATCCCCCCAGATCAGGCAAAAAACATGATGGATGACCTGGTAGACAAGCTCAAAACCGAGCAAGGAAGCTTTGACGAACAGTTTCAACGCCAACTGCGGAATTTATTAATGGATTTGGGCGTTCCCCGTCAAGCCGAGATGGATGAGTTGCGGGGAAGGCTAGACCGATTGGAGCGCCAAGTGCGAGACTTGGAAAATAAACTTTGGCGTTAATGGCGCTATTGAATCGACGATCGCATGGAGGACAGTTTAAGTGAAAGAAATTTGGATTACTTTTGGGGTAATGGTTACCTGTGCCGTAGTTTTGGTAGCGGTTCAACTGTTTAGTTCACCCAGTGAGGCTAATGCTGCTAAGGTATCAGAGGTTTCCCCTCCGGGAATCACTGAAATGACTAATCAAGGAGCAACTCAACTGATGGCTAGTGCCGAGAATAGCAGTGAAAATTTAGCCCCCGCAGAAGCGACAATGACTCCATCGGGTCTCAAGTATGTGGATCTGGTGGTGGGAGAAGGAAAAAGCCCAGAAAAAGGGAATAAAGTGACGGTTCATTATACGGGAACCTTGGAAAATGGGAAAAAATTCGATAGTTCCCGCGATCGTAACAGCCCCTTTACCTTTACCATTGGCGTTGGCCAAGTGATCAAAGGCTGGGATGAAGGGGTAATGTCCATGAAAGTCGGTGGACGCAGAACCCTCACTATCCCCCCAGACTTAGGCTACGGAGCCAGAGGCGCAGGCGGTGTCATTCCCCCCAATGCGACCTTGATTTTTGATGTGGAACTCTTGGAGGTTAAGTAACTCCCTTGTCTGATGGGGAGAGGATTTTATCCCTTTTTTCAAAAGTTGACGTTTAATAATAGGATAAAAACCCCCTATCTCCCCATCTCCCTATCCCCCCATCCCCCCATCGCCGACATGAATGAGGCGAGAATGAAAACTCCCTGTTTAAAAAAGGGGATCTTAACCTCTGCGATCGAAGCAGAAACGGCGATCCCGTATAATGCACTATAGTAAAACAAAAGCCATCCCTGGCTAAATCCATTTGCTTGCTCGTGTTAGGAGAACATATCATGTCAATTCTGTTTCAACTATCCTTATTTGCTTTAGTTCTTTTATCCTTCGTTTTAGTGGTGGCTGTTCCGGTTGCCTATGCTCTGCCCCAAAACTGGGAACAATCTAAACCCCTGCTTTACGTTGGTTCTGGCTTCTGGGCGGCTTTGGTTGTCCTGGTTGGCATCTTGAATTTTTTTGTAGTCTAAGCTTCTGAGCATGGGTCAATCCTTAGTTATTCTTGACACTAATGGTTGACCCTCCCTAGAGATCGCCCTTTTTTACCGTGCGAAGCACTATAACTATGACCGTTTTTGAGGGAACATTTACCCAAACCGAGGGATTGCGGTTTGCTATTATTATTGGCCGGTTTAATGATCTGGTAACCGGAAAGTTGCTGACTGGGTGTCAAGATTGCTTGAAAAGACATGGGGTAGATATCGATCCCAATGGGACTCAAGTGGATTATATCTGGGTTCCGGGGAGTTTTGAGATCCCCTTAGTGGCTCGGCAAATGGCGATCGCCAAACAATACGATGCTATTATTTGTTTGGGAGCCGTGATCCGAGGCGATACCCCCCATTTTGACTATGTGTCGGCTGAAGTGGCCAAAGGCATTGCTGCTGCGGGATTTCAAACCGGAGTGCCTGTGATCTTTGGTATCCTTACCACCGATACCCTACAACAAGCCCTAGAAAGGGCAGGAATTAAAAGTAACCTGGGTTGGAATTATGCCATGAATGCCCTAGAAATGGCCACCCTCATGCGACAAATCCCTGGCACTCAATCTGCCTAGTGGTTTTTACTTATATTTCTTTCCTTTTCCCCTCAACTGATTTTTTAGACTAGGGGACTGGTATTGAAGTGCAAAAATAGGGTATTATAGAATGTCTGTGTTATAAGCAGATTGGGTTAGGCTCAGGTGCATACCAGAGAGTAACCCTATAGAGGTTTGGAGGCTGCGAAAATGCGTCCCCACTGTAAACCCCAGCAAAAGATACGGAGATAATTACTAGGAAATCATTCGCATGGTCAATCAGGAATTAACGGCTACAGACATTGGTTTTACCCACGAAGATTTTGCGGCACTGCTCGATAAATATGACTATCATTTTAGCCCTGGCGATACCGTAGCTGGTACGGTATTCAGTCTGGAGCCAAGGGGCGCTCTGATTGACATCGGCGCGAAAACCGCAGCATATATTCCTATTCAGGAAATGTCTATTAATCGCATCGATGCTCCCGATGAAGTCTTACAGTCTAATGAAACCCGTGAGTTCTTCATTCTCACCGATGAAAATGAAGATGGACAACTGACCCTCTCCATTCGCCGCATAGAATATATGAGAGCGTGGGAAAGAGTCCGGCAACTGCAAGCAGAAGATGCCACCGTCCGGGCCCAGGTATTCGCTACGAACCGGGGGGGAGCGCTAGTCAGAATTGAAGGACTACGGGGCTTTATTCCCGGCTCCCATATTAGCACTCGCAAACCCAAAGAAGATTTAATGGGCGAAGAATTGCCCCTAAAATTCTTGGAAGTGGATGAAGATCGCAATCGTCTGGTTCTCAGCCATAGAAGAGCGCTGGTAGAACGGAAGATGAACCGCCTAGAAGTGGGCGAGGTGGTCTTAGGGATGGTTCGCGGTCTCAAGCCTTATGGGGCTTTCATCGATATCGGCGGAGTCAGTGGTCTGCTGCATATTTCTGAGATTTCCCACGATCATATCGACACTCCCCACAGTGTATTCAATGTCAATGATGAGATCAAAGTGATGATTATTGACTTGGATGCAGAGCGGGGGCGGATTTCCCTGTCTACCAAGCAATTGGAACCGGAACCAGGGGACATGGTGAAGAATCCCGATTTGGTTTACGATAAAGCTGAAGAAATGGCGGAGCGCTATCGTCAGAAACTCCGCGCTCAGGCTGAAGGGATTGAACTGCCGGAAGAAGGTGCTAAAGCAACGGCTGAAACACCTGTGGAGGAAGCAGTTGAAGGAACAACAGAGGCTCCAGAAGCTTCCGTTGAGCCGGTAGAAAATGGGGAAGAAGTGCCAGCAGAACCCCAGGATGAGGCCCCAGTAGTCGAATCATCGGAACCGGAAGAGACTTCATTAGAAGCCCCAGAGGAAGAGTTAGCTGCTGCTGAATAGAAGCCAAGGGAGGAGCTATGAGACCCTGGTATGGGTGGGCTAGTCCCACCCAACTTGTTGTTTGTGAAATTAGGATCGGGGGAAGTGCCAGGTTTGGATGTGCGAAGCGGAAGTGGGGTGACCATTGTCTGTAATGATCGCCAGTTTGAAAATATTAGGGCTATTCTCTTTGATAAGGATGGAACTCTAGCCCATTCAGAACCCTATTTACGCCATCTGGCTCAACGGAGAGCGCGGTTAATCGATGCCCAAATTCCTGGCGTGGGTGAACCCCTACTGATGGCCTTTGGGGTAGATGAATGGGGATTTAACCCGGCTGGGTTAACGGCTGTGGGCAGTCGCCAAGAAAATAAAATAGCGGCGGCGGCCTATATTGCCGAAACTGGACGCAGTTGGCTGGAATCGTTAGAAATCGTTGCCCAAGCCTTCGAGGAAGCTGACCAGGTGATGCAAAATAAGGCTAAGGAAACGGTGGTATTTCCTGGAGTGGCTGAAGGATTTGACCATTTGCGGCGATCGCATCTAAAATTAGGGGTCGTTTCTTCTGATATCCGCGAAAATATAGAAAAATTTCTCGATTTTTATCACCTAAAAGATTATATTGAAGCGATCCAAGGGGCAGAACCTCAGCTCACCAAACCCAATCCCCAAGTGTTTTGGTCAGCTTGCGAACAGTTGGGAGTCCCCCCCCAGCAGGCTTTGATGGTGGGTGATTCTCCAGGAGATTTTACCATGGCTCGCCGAGCCAACGCCGCCGGAACCATTGGTATATCTTGGGGATGGAGTAGATCGCCCAATTTAGACCAAGCGGATGTCATTATCTCTAAATTAGACGAAATACAAGTCATCAGTTAAATTGGAATGTTAGCTAGAGTAGGAAATATTCCCCTCTACAACAATTGAATCAACCTTATGGAAACCCCGATTGGGTTTCTGTAGTATCTCTGAGCAAGAGATAAGAATCCCTTGATTCGAGTTCACCATTATTCAATAAAAGGAGACTTGATCCTTGGTTCGTCGTTATTTATTTACCTCCGAATCCGTAACTGAAGGCCATCCTGACAAAATCTGCGATCAAATCTCAGATACCATCATCGATGCTCTCTTAGCTGGAGATCCCGCCAGCCGTGTAGCGGCTGAAGTCGTCGTCAATACCGGATTAGTGCTTATTACTGGTGAAATTACCTCCCAAGCCCAAGTCAATTATATTGATTTGGCGCGGCAAAAAATTGCGGAAATTGGCTATGTAGACAGCGAAGGGGGCTTTACCAGCAACAGTTGCTCGGTTCTTGTAGCCCTCGATACTCAATCCCCCGATATCGCCCAAGGGGTCGATGCTGCTGCCGAACAGCGAGAAATGTCGAGCGAAGAGCGCTGGGACTCTACGGGTGCAGGGGATCAAGGCTTAATGTTTGGGTTTGCTTGCAATGAAACCCCCGAATTAATGCCCCTACCCATTAGTTTGGCTCACCGTATGGCTCGCCGCTTGGCCGCAGTCCGCAAAACTGGGCAACTCTCCTATCTGCGCCCTGATGGTAAGACTCAGGTGACGGTTGCCTATGAAGACGGTAAACCCGTTGCTATTGATACCATATTGATTTCCACTCAACATGCAGCGACCCTGGGGGATCTAACTGATAATACGGAAATTCAGAAAAAAATTAAATCTGATCTCTGGGATGCGGTGGTGCTTCCGGTGTTTGCTGATTTAGACATTAAACCAGACAGTACAACTAAGTATTTTGTTAATCCTACTGGTAAATTTGTTGTGGGTGGCCCTCAAGGGGATGCCGGTCTAACTGGGCGTAAAATTATTGTTGATACCTATGGTGGTTATTCTCGCCATGGGGGCGGTGCATTTTCGGGTAAAGACCCCACTAAGGTAGATCGCTCTGCTGCCTACGCTTGTCGATATGCGGCTAAAAACATTGTGGCGGCTGGATTAGCAGAAAAATGTGAAGTTCAACTGAGCTATGCGATTGGGGTTGCTCGTCCCATGAGCATCATGATTGAAACTTTTGGTACAGGTAAGGTTGATGATGAGCAGTTGCTAGAAGCAGCGAAGAAAATCTTTGAATTCCGTCCGGCAGGAATTATTGAAACCTTTGGCTTGCGTACTCTTCCCCAAGAACGAGGAGGCCGTTTCTATCAGGATGTGGCGGCTTATGGTCATTTTGGCCGTAATGATTTAGATTTGCCTTGGGAGAAAACGGATAAGGTGGAATTACTTAAGGAAACTGTAGGGGCAACGGCGACGGCAGGTTAACTTGAATTCAGGTTGTAGAGTGTGTGATTAAACCACTCTACACTTGGCGAAGGCGATCGCGAAACTCCATGACGGCATCAAATTGTTCGTTGGGTTTGACGCAACGGGTTAATAGGGAGATATCTAAGTTGGGGAGCAGTTCACTTTTGGCGATCGCCTCATATCCTGTAGAACGTAAGTGATAGAGGGAAAATTTTCCCTCTTTCCATTGCCAAACTTCCTGAACGCCCAAACCTTTATAAATCTCTAATTTGTCCACCATACCGCTCGTGACCACCACTTCGATCGCCAGATCGGGGAATTCTTTCTTACCATCCAGACAATAACACTCATCGGGTTCGAGTCCTCTTTGCGCCATCTCTTTGCGAAACGTCGCCGAACCCATACCATGAAAACGAATCCGCGCTTCTTGAAAATAAGCTTCCAAAAGCATCCCAATCATCGTTTTCAGTTCTTCATGCTCTGGGGAAGTGGCCATAATTTCTAGGACTCCTTCTAAGTAACTCAGTCGCAAATTAGGAAAATCATTTCCCAGAGTGGCTAAAAAGAGTTCATATTGCCGCCAACTGACTCCTGATAAAACCAGGCGTTGTTCGACAGTGGGGAGGGTAGAAGGAGAGAGGGCGAAGGAACTCATAGACACGCTCTAGTCCTACACAAGATTAGATGATAGTTCTCTCCATGTTAACCCAATCCCCAAAATCGAGTCCTGTTTATTAGGCACATTGAGCAATAATGGTGCGATGGCGGATGGTGTTGGGTTGAATCAAGGGAGTTTTAAACCCAGCCTCGACTAAGGCTTGAGCAATATCTAGGGTGAAATATTCATCCATATAGGGTTCTGTACTTTTGAGTAAAGTAAACACATAGGGGGGCATTTTTTTGTAAACTTCTGACTGAGGATTCATGTCCATGATTGCCAAATGACCTTGGGGACGCAATATTCGCCGAGCTTCGCGGAAGATTTGATGGGTGGCGTGTTGGGGTAATTCATGGCAAATGAGGAAGAGGGAAACGAGATCGAAGGAAGCATCAGGCAGTCCAGTTTCTTCTGCACGGGCATGAATCCAACGGTTGGGGTTTTTTTGCTGGTTTTGTCTCTGTTCGGCTCGATATCCAGCTACGGCGAGGAAGTAGGGGGATAAATCGAGTCCGGTGAGGGTGGCGTTGGCATAGGTGTCTTGGAGGGCAAAGGTACTCATACCAATGCTACAGCCCACATCTAGGATATCTTGGGGGGCGGGGGTGAGCTGTTGGAGGAGGATTTGATGATAGGTTTGGCGTAAGCGTTCATCTCCTTGAGCGCCAGTATCTTTCCAGAGTTGGGCATGAACGGCTTTGGCGGCAACTTCTACTTCTAGGGCAGCTTCCCAACAGAGATTGCCTTTTTCATAAGCATGGAAGAACTGTAGATAATATTCTGGGTAGGTGATGTTGGGGTTTTGGATGGCTTGGAGTCGGGGAGTCCAATCAAGGGTTTGCAGGGTTTTGACTTCTTCTCGCCAAGGAACGCCGATTTTTTCGGCTCGTTTGATGATCATTTGCCGGGCTTGGTGTTTGGCTAAGGTGGCGAGGGGTTTAATGGAGAGAATACTGTTAATGAGGGTAGAAGTGAGTCCGGCTGTGGTCATAAAGGTATGTTTAAAAGAGAATGTACCGCTTTTTATTCTGCTGGATGGGGGACTGGGAGAATGTTAAGTTAGGTCAAGAGGGTTTTGATATAGAGGCGATCGCAGCGCGGGGTTTGGACTCCGGTTGCTCTTGTATATCCCCGGCGTTCATAGAGCCAAATGGCTTCTTGGAGAATGGAGGCAGTTTCAACCCAAATCTGTTGATAGCCTTGAGCTTGAATTCTGGATTCTAAAGACTGTAAGAGAAAAGAGCCGAGTCCTTGTCCGCGCACGGAGGGTAAAAGATACATTTTGCGAATTTCTACGGCTTTCTCTCCTTTGGAGATGGGATGATAGGCTGCTGTGCCCACCAATTGGCGATCCGATTCTATCACCCAAAATTCTCCTCCAGTTTCTAGATAGGCACTTTCGACTTCTAGAGCATCTCGATCTGTTCCTTGGGGTTCCCAAGTTAGACCATATTCAGCTAAAACAGAACTGATGAGGGTAGCAACCGATTGGCGATCTCCTGGTTGCCAATCTCGAATTAAATAGTTACGGTAAGGTTGTTCCATAGCTGTATAGATGGGTATGTTCACCGAAATTTTAAGCGATCATGACTCCCTTAGTTGAAAACTTAATCAAGCTCTATATTCCTTTAATTGGCTGGACGCTACTGGGATGGGGTATCGGTAAGTTTCTGGTTGGCACGATTTTACCTAAGAATATCAGTCCTTATTTAGGTAAAGGATTATTTCTGTTTGGTGTGCCCATTAGTATTGTGGCGTTTTTACGCAAAACGGATCTTTCGGGGGGGATTTGGATTGCACCCTTGACGGCTTGGATCGCGATCGCAGTAGGGGCTGCTTTTGCCTGGACTTGGATCGATCTGGGTGTCAGTGATGAGCGGTTGCGATCGATTGCACAGGGGTTAAATCCAGCCCTAGAAGGGCCTCAAAATGCCGCCCTCAGTACCAGTAAATGGAGTCGATCCACTCAAGGCAGTTTTATGCTGGCGATGATGTGTGGGAATACTGGATATTTAGGATTTCCTTGTGTTTTGGGCTTGGTGGGGCCAGATTATTTTGGCTGGGCCCTATTTTACGATCTCCTCGGATCGGCGATCGCCGTTTACGTGGTTGGTGTTGCTCTCGCTTCCTACTTTGGTAACAGCGATCAACAACAAGAATCTATATTACAAAGAATCTTCAAAGCCACCCGCAATAATCCCGCATTTTGGAGTCTATTATTTGGTTTAGGATTTCGCTATGTTCCCCTTCCTGAACCCATCGAAACCAGTTTATATAATGCCGCTTGGACTGTCGTGCAGATTTCTTTAGTATTAATTGGCATTAAGCTCAGTGAACTCAAAACTCTAGGTAAGCTCACAAAAGCCTCTACTTGTTTATTAATTAAAATGCTCTTAGTTCCCCTAGTGGTAGGGACAGGATTAATGTTTTTCGGCATCGATGGCCCTCCCCGATTAGTGATGGTGCTACAAATGTCTATGCCTCCTTCATTTGCCACCTTAGTAATTGCCCAAGCCTATAATTTAGACCAGGATTTAGCCGTGACGAGTCTAGCCCTTGGCTCGATTATCTTGTTATTTACTTTACCCATTTGGGTATGGTTATTTGGCGCTTAAATTTGCTCCTTCAATTGAATATTGTAAGGGGATTCATAGGCAGAATATAATAAATGATGTACCAATTGGGCAAACTCTAAATTATCGGTTCCTTGTTTTAAATGGTTTCTAAAGTCCTGAAAAACTCCTTGATAATGATTGACCATGCGGGGTTGTTCTGTGGCCAAATTAGCCAGAATACTGGACTCTCCTTGAGGATCGGTTAAGACCAGTTTTTGGCGATCGTGGTCTAAAAGCAGATCGTAGCCCGTTTTTGCAAACTGTAGATGAGTGGTTTTACTCTTAATTCCTAACCCCCAATGGGTTTCAATCCATCCTCGACCGGCACAATTACGTTCTGCTGTAGCAAACCTGAATCCAGCCTGACCATGAATATTCCCATTAGAGTCAGTTAAGTCTGGAGTAAAATAGGACTGAGTTAGTTCTAAATTGTCAAGAATTTTAGCGATTATGCTTAACGCATTTACTCCTGAATCCATCCAACTAGAAATTAAACTCTTAGCATGAGGATTTAAAGCTCCATTGACCCAATAGGGGTCATAAAAATGGGTAAAAAACCCCGTTATGGGGCCGTAATTTTCCTCTAATTTAGGTCGATGTTCTAGAAACCATAACACCTCAGCGCCAAAAGCAGCATGAAAGGCGATAACCAGAGGAACTTGAGCTTGGGAAGCTTGCTCAATTAAGGCTTCCCACTCACGTCTAGAAGCAGTAGCGGGTTTTTCTAAGAGAATCGGTTTACCCCAAGATAGCACTTCTTGAGCTACAGTATAGTGACTGGAAGAGCTGGTGGCAATGATTACAGAATCTGGGTTAACTTGCTCATATAATTGGTTAAAATCGGTAAAAGCAGGACAATGGGGATAACGATTATTCCAGGTATCGACTTTCTGGCGATCGCAATCCAGCACTCCAGCAACTGTCAAATCGTCTAGGTTATCTAAAGCTGGCCAATAATAATTCGTGACTTTACCGAGTCCAATAATTGCTAATCGAAGGCAAGGCACTTGATTCATAAGACTTGGATGTAGAAATTTATTCATTAACAATACCACTGAAGAGATAGAAAATCCGGTTGATTACCTCAATGAATTGTATGATTAAAGAATAACATCGAATGGCCAACCCCTAGAGAGGGTGAGTCCCTGTTGAATTAGTTAGTCGTCGCTATATCCTCTGTATAGACAAAAAAAATATGTTTCCTGATTTATTCAAATTATCATCCACAAATTCTCTAACATCTCAAATGCCAGAGTCTTCTAATTGTCTCTCACTCACGATGCTTTTTCATCTCAATTTTGCTTTTTCATCCATTGAAATAGACCAGCGTCCTAGAGTTTTGAAACAGTGCTATTGGCCGATCTTAAGATTAGCATCTGAACTCAATATCCCTTTAGCTATTGAAGCCACTGGTTATACCCTAGAAGTAGCGTCTGAACTCAATCCTAAATGGCTGGATGAATTGCGGGATTTAATTGCTCAAGGCAAGTGTGAATTTATCGGCAGTGGATATGCACAAATTGTTGGGCCGATTGTACCCTCAGAAGTCAATACAGCTAATCTCTATTGGGGGCACAAAGTCTATGAAGAGTTATTAGGAATTCATCCCAAAATTGCCTTAGTCAATGAACAAGCCTATTCTGCTAGTTTAGTCTCTCATTATTTAAAAGCAGGATATCAAGGGATAGTCATGGAATGGAATAATCCTTATCAGTATCATCGAGAATGGAATTCTGAATGGCGTTATTATCCCCAATATGCTTGTGGACAAAAAGGAGAAAAAATTCCAGTGATTTGGAATGATTCAGTTGCTTTTCAAAAATTCCAACATTATATTTATGGAGAATTAGATAAAGATGAATATATCAATGAATATATCAAAACTCATCTAGCTAAAAATGATAGATGCTTGATGTTATATGGAAATGATGCAGAAGTCTTTAACTTTCGTCCGGGTAGGTACGGAACGGAAGCCAGGCTTGAATCAGATGAATGGCAAACGATCTATGATTTATTGAAAAATTTACAAGAGGATAGTCAATTTAAGTTTATTCCTCTAACCGATCTATTAGAGAGGTTATCATCACCTTTTGCCGGTCACCATCTGTCATTAGAGTCTTCAGAAGATCCCATTCCGGTGAAGAAACAACGGAAATATAATGTGACTCGCTGGGCAGTTACAGGTACAGATTTAGAAATTAATAGCCAATGTTGGTCTATTTATCAGGATCTCAAAGATCGGGTCAGTTATGCCGATCCGCTTTGGCAGGAGTTATGTTACTTATGGGGAAGTGATTTTCGCACTCATATTACCGCTAAACGTTTGGCTGAACATCAAGAACAGTTAAGATCTCTAGCGAATAGATTAGGAGTGGTTTTTGCTCATCCTAGATTGAAGTCTGGAAATCCTGATATCTCTTTACCTCCTCAGCTAAAAACAGAGCGCTTAAATCAGTGGTTAACGTTAGAAACAGAGAAAATTAAACTCCGACTTAATTGCGATCGCGGGCTATGTATCGATCGATTATGGTTTAAGGAAGTCTCGCCTCGCTGGTTATGCGGTAGTTTACACCATGGATATTATGATGATATTGATTGGGTGGATCATCATTTTTGCGGTCATTTAGTCTTTCAGCCTCCGGGAAGTCCCTGCATTGATGATTTACAACGGGTCGATCCGGCGATCCACTTCGATTCAGATGAGGAAAAAGTGTGGGTTACTGGTCGAGTCAATACTCCTTTAGGATCGATCCAAAAACAAGTCGGGATTGGGATGAATTTTGCTCAAGTCGATTTAGGTTATGAATTGGATTTTTCTAAAACTGTTATGGGTTATTTGCGCTGTGGATATGTGCTGTTTAATCCCCAGGCATTTGACTTAAAAACTTTGTTTTTTGCCACTCACAATGGTGGAGAAGATCTAGAAAAATTCCCTTTAGATTATAAGTCTTTCGATCACCATAGAAGCGTTTCTTCAATGGTTTCTTCTATGTGTGGTCTAGGGGTAACGGAGGGAAAAGTGATTATAGGCGATTATTGCCACCAGATTCAGATCGGTATGGATAAGGCAGAAGCCGCATTGTTGGGGATGGTCAAGGCTCAACTGATTGGCCAAAGTTATTTTCTCCAACTCGCTTTTTCAGCTAGAGAAGTGGATGAAACCGCAAAACAAGATCTATTTGATATTGTTGATCCTCAAAAGAGTTTATCCGTTTATCGCTTATCAATTACAGCCCAAGCTCAATCCTCAATTTTAGCGTAGGCTTAGTATAAATAATATCAATAATTCTCCATAAACTGGAAATTAGCTATGGAGAGACGATCGACCGTTTTAAAGGGAGCATGATACGCTATGATGGCATCAATCTTGCCTATGCATGAGTAGTGTTGGATATCAAATTATGAAACGGCGGCAGTTTACAAATTTATCTCTCTTTTTACTAGGTCTGACTTTGGCTAACTGTGGGCAAAGGCCAGATGCTGAGACGACCATTACAAGCAGTGGTGGTGATAGTGTTCGGATTTGGTGGAGTCAGGGATTTTATCCAGAGGAAACGGAGGCTATTCGTCGGTTAGTGCAGCAATGGGAGGAAGATAGTGGGTTACCGGTGGAACTGACTCTTTATAGTGAAGGAGACATTCTTCAAGAGGCTGAACGGGCGATCGCTGCTGGTAATCCTCCCGATATTTTGTATAGTCATGATGCAGATTTAACATTTATTCCTCAACTCGCTTGGAAGAATCAGTTAGCTGATGTTTCCGATGTGATTGAAGTAGCTGAATCTTTATATACTCCGACCGTTTTGAATGCTGTTAAATACTTAAATCAAACAACGGGAGAACGGAGTTATTATTCTGCACCCATTACTCAAACCACTAATCATATCCATTATTGGCAACCTTTGCTCTCTTCCATTGGTGCAGGGGAAGAAGCAATTCCTAAAGATTGGGATCGATTTTGGCAGTTTTGGGAATCAGCACAAGCCCCCATACGGGATCAAGGGCAAAGTGATTTTTATAGTATGGGGTTACCCATGTCTGCTTCAGCCTCAGATACCTTTTTTGTATTCGAGCAGTTTTTGGCCGCTTTTGATGTCGAAGTTATCAATCAAGCGGGAGACTTACAAGTAGACAAGCCCCAGATGCGCGAAGCCATTGCCAAAACCCTAGATGCTTATACCCAGTTTTATAAACAAAAGTATGTTCCTCCTGAAGCGACTAACTGGGGAAATGCAGATAATAATGTAGCCTTTTTGAGTCGATCGACTTTAATGACGATTAATCCTACCCTGTCGATTCCTGGCTCACAACGACAAGATAAAGTGACGTATGATGAGCAACTGCTCACCACTGCTTGGCCGAATAAGCCGAATGGCGATCCGATGATATCAATGGTATCCATTAAGCAAGTTGTAATTTTTGAGTCTTCTAAGTACAAAGATGAAGCGAAGAAGTTTTTATCTTATTTGATCGAACCGGAAAATCTGAAACTCTATATTCAAGGGTCTCAAGGACGATTTTTCCCAGTTATGCCTCAATTATTGGAAGATCCATTTTGGCAAAATTCCAGCGATCCCCATATTTCAAAGGCTTCTGAACAGTTTTATCGGATTCGTCCCTTTGCACAAGCCTTGAATCCAGCTTATAGTGAGGTACAAAACCAAAATATTTGGGGGAAAGTAATTGCGGAAATGGTGAGTAAAGATTTGTCAGCTCAAGAGGCTACGGATCAGGCGATCGCACAAATTAAAGCCATTTTTCAGGATTGGCAGTAACTTTCCTAGTACATTAGGGTACATTGAATCCTAAGTTTCTTTGAGGCAAGTCTGATGCTCAAGTTTCTCCGAAAAAGTCTCCTGTCTCAATTAGTGACCTCTTTTTCGCTCTTGTCCTTAGTCACAGTTAGTCTAGTGGCGATCGCTGCCTATGTGAGGGCTAGGGATTCTTTGAGAGACTCAGTATATAATCGCTTGCAAGTGGCGACTTCACTCAAAGAATATCAACTGGATGATTGGGTGAAAACCCAGTATCAAGATGTGCTATTATTGGCTAAATCTCCTATTCTTCTCAGCCAAGGACAATATTTACTCCGTTCAACTTCTGAGAATTCCATCCTCACCGCCAATTCAGATCCCATAAATGTGATCGTTGCCCAAGAGCAGCTAAAAAATTTGGGATATTATCAAGGTGCGATCGACGGTATTTATGGCGCTACCACGGAAGCAGCGATCGCCCAGTTTCAGATGGATCAAAACCTAGATCCCGATACTCCCTTAACGTTAAAAACTCTAAATACCTTAATTGCCTATGACAGTATTTCTGAAGAATTGGCAAAATTTTCCCAAGTTAAACCCAGTTTAAAAGAAATTTCTCTGCTAACAACAGGAGGTATTGTCGCCTTATCTACCAATAAAACTAAGGAGAAAACCTATCAACCATTAGGGACAACCACAACCTATTTTACTGAAGATCAATCGACAACAGTAGTCCCTACCTTTTATACTTCTGCCATTACTCGAAAATCAGCCATTACTTTTGCGACCCCTATCCTGGATGAATCCGGTCAACGTCTTGGAGTCTTGGCCGTAGATCTCGATCTACAAGGAATTGATGATATCATTCGCGAAAAAACTGGCTTAGGTGAAACGGGTGAAACCTATCTAATTGGCCGTTTAGGCAATCGCAATGTTTTTATTTCCCAGCAAGGAACTGAAGCAGAAAAACAAGAGAGTGGAGACTCGGAGAATCCAGAGAAATTGACAGAAGTCAATAGCTTTGGAATTCAACAAGCAACTGAAGGAATTGATGGGGTAGGGCTTTACAAAAATTATAAGGGAATTCCGGTGATTGGAGCCTATGTTTGGATGGCGAACCAAAATTTAGCCTTATTAGCAGAAATGAGTCAAGCAGAAGCATTTGCTCCTGCCCAAAGACTGTTGAAGGAGATTTTGCAAATTGGGTTAAGTGCAGCTTTATTTTTACTGATTATTATTTATCTCATTTCTCGTCGGATCACTCAACCCATTCTGGGAATTACGGAAACAGCAATTCAAGTCAGTGGTGGCAATCTGCTATCCCAAGCCCCTGTGCTGACTGAGGATGAGATTGGGACTTTAGCACAAGCCTTTAATCAGATGATTAGCCAGCTTCAAGAATCAAAAAATGATTTAGAAAATCAAGTCGCATCAGCTACCAAATCTCTACAAGATACTTTAGCTAATTTAACAGCAATTATTGATAATATTGCTGATGGATTACTGGTGACAGATACAGAAGGAATGATCGCTCAAACTAACCAAGCTTTGTTTAAGTTGTTTGGCTTAGAACCCAGTGTTTTAGTTGACAAAAAGAATGAGAATTTTTTTGGAGAAAAATTCACTGAATTGGGTTTAAAAGTAAAGGAAAATCCCGAAAAAACATTCGACTCAGAAATTCATTTACCGGACAACCGGATTGGAAAAATTGTCGCTACGGGTATCTCTAAAAGTGATGTGCAATTGGGGAAACAATTTATAGGTTGTGTTTTTTTAGTTAGGGATATTACGGCAGATAAGGAAGTAGATCGGATGAAAACCGAGTTTATTTCTACAGTTTCTCATGAACTGCGAACCCCTTTAACTTCGGTCTTAGGGTTTGCCAAACTGATTAAGAAAAAACTAGAAGAAGTCCTCTTACCTAGGGTTGATATCACGGATAAGAAGGTGGAACGAGCGGTTCATCAAGTCAGGAGTAACTTAGATATTATAGTTTCTGAGGGATTCCGCTTAACGGCTTTAATTAATGATGTTTTAGATTTAGCCAAGATGGAAGCCGGTAAAGTGGATTGGAAGGATCAACCGGTGGCGATTGCTCAAGTGATTGAACGAGCGACGGTAGCAACTACCTCGTTATTTAGTCAGAATCAAGTGGAATTAGGGGTTGAAATTGAAGATAATCTACCGATTATTCGTGGTGATGAAGATAAATTAATGCAGGTGGTAATTAATTTAGTGTCTAATGCGGTTAAGTTTACCGATCGAGGAACAGTAACTTGTAAAGCACAAAAACAAGGTGAAACTGTAGTTGTGAAAGTAATTGATACAGGTATTGGGATTGAACAAGAGGATTTGCCGAAAGTTTTTGAGAAGTTCAAGCAAGTAGGGGATACCATGATTAATAAGCCCAAAGGAACTGGGCTAGGATTACCCATTTGTAAGGAAATTATTGAACATCATGGTGGCCATATTTGGGTAGAAAGTGAGGTAGGTGTGGGGAGTACGTTTGCTTTTTGGTTACCGATATCAGAAAGCCATGAGGATATGGGATGGAATCAGTTAGTGCAAAAATTAACTGATTATCAACAGGATAATAAGGCTAATGGGGAACAAAAACAACGAGTGATTTTGGTAGTTGATGATGATGTGAATATTCGGGAGTTACTGAGGCAGCACTTGGATGTGAAAGGGTATGAAGTGCGACAAGCGGCAAATGGAAAGGAGGCAATCGCCCAAATTAAACAGGAAAAACCGGATTTAGTGGTTTTAGATGTAATGATGCCAGAGTTAAATGGGTTTGATGTCGCTGCTATTCTCAAGAACGATCCAGAAACCATGCATATTCCCATTCTGATGATTTCGGGTGACGATCGCTCAGAAAGAGGTTATCGTGTTGGTGTAGATCATTATCTCACTAAGCCCATCAATTCAGAACAATTTTTACAGAGGGTGCAGACTCTGCTTGATCAAAAATACTCATCTAAACGAGTTTTAGTCTTCGATCAACAATCTTCAAGTGCAGAAACTTTAGCGGAACTCCTCCAATCTCAAGGGTATCAAATGACGGTAGTTGATATGGATAAAGCATTATTAGCTGCTAATCCTGATTTAGTCATTACTCATGTGAATATGTCTAATGCATCTAGGTTGGTCAAAACGTTAAACTTTCAAAAGGATAATGATCAAGTGATTGTTTTATTATTAGAGAATCCCCCTATGCAGAATGAAAATCACCCTAAAGTCATTAATTAATAAATCCACCACTAAAATCTTGATTCAAGAGTGGCTCGATCTATTTCCAGGAAGAGTAGGTGTTTTTGATATAAACAAGACATTGTTGATCGGTAATTCCACTCCTTTGTTCCCTCAAGAATATGCTATTAAAGCTGAGGGAGAAGTCATTGGATGGGTGTATGGAGATCAAGGAAGTTCTGCTGTAAGCACTTTATTAAATTATTTGGTTAATCAGGCTCTTTCTCAAAAAGCTTTAGTCAATGAAACTCTAGAACGGTACAAAGAAATTAATCTGTTATATCGTATTTCTGAGGAGATGAGTGCTTGCTTAGATATGGGGGTGATTGCTGAGTTGGTACTCAAAGAAGCACGAGATATTATTGAATCTACCCAGGGAGAATTGTTGTTAGTTGATCCAGAAAATGGAGAGCTTAAAACTCTAGCTCAATTTGGAGATTTTTCTGAGCAAGTTGCAAATTCAACAAGGCTTAATGGGATTATTGGTCATATTTTATCTACAGGAATTGCTGAAGTTATTAATGACGTAGATAATGATCGACGATTAACTGATACAGAACGCTTTAATCGGGCCTTGATTTGTTCTCCCCTCAAAAGTCGGCATGACTCGTTTGGGGTGATTTGGCTGGGTCATTCTGAACCCATTAATTATCGAGCCGCAGACTTAAAGTTACTAACTGCATTAGCTTCTCAAACGGCTAATGCGATGGAAAATGCTCGCTTGCATAATTACCAGTTGCAAGAGGAACGGATCAAAAGTAATTTAGAGCGGTATATGTCTCCACAGTTGGTGAAAGCTATTATTGATAATAAGGAAGAAAGCTTATTGCAAACGGGCAAAAAAAATCTGGTGATTTTATTTTCTGATATTCGCAATTTTACGGCTCAGTGTGAAATGTTAGAACCGGAAACAATGGTGGAATATTTAAATATATATTTCACCCATATGGTGGATGTTATTTTTAGCTATGGCGGGACGGTAAATAAGTTTGTGGGGGATATGATTGTCTGTATGTTTGGCGCACCTGCTCCGTTAGAAGAGAGTGAAAAAAAAGCGATTCAAACGGCGATCGCCATGCAGCGATGTTTGCAATCTATACCTGTTCCTTGGATTCGGGATAATTTCCAAACGGGTATCGGTATTAGCTCTGGTGAGGTTGTCGTTGGCAATATCGGCGCTCGTCAGCATGTGGATTATACAGCGATTGGGGATAAAGTGAATACGGCATCAAGGTTACAGGCGATCGCCAAAGGAGGACAAATTTTAGTGGATCGAACCATTTACGATCGCACAGTTGACCACTTTAGTTTTAAGGAGGTAGGATTAGTGAATGTTAAAGGAAAAACCCAGACTATAGAAGTTTTTGAGGTCTTATATTAGTCATGAAGAAAAGAGTTTTAATTGTGGATGATGAAAATCATATCAGAATGCTGCTAGAGCAAACCTTGGAAGAGCTAGAAGATGATGGTGTAGAGCTGTTATTGGCTGGTGATGGTGAAACAGCCCTAAATTTGATTAAAGAAGAACATCCTGATTTGGTCTTTTTAGATGTGATGATGCCTAAAATCAATGGATTTGATGTTTGTCATGAAGTTAAAAATACACTCAATTTAAATCACATATATATCATTATGTTGACGGCTAAAGGTCAAGAGTTTGATAAGAAGAAAGGGGAAGAAGTGGGGGCTAACCTATACATGACAAAACCGTTTGATCCAGATGAGCTATTGGAAAAAGCGAGGGAGATTTTAGACCTATAACTATCAACTCATTTTCTAACTGTGAATTCGGGGTTCTGAATGTAAGCTAGAGAGTAAATCACTTTCAACTTGAGCTAGAATGATTAGGCGCTCTTGGACGATCGCTGATTCAAAATAGGTGGTGGCTAAGATCCAGTAGACCCCATAATGGCGAGCTTCTGAAGCCATTAAACCCCGATAAAATTGGGCGAGTTCTCGATGAGGAAGATGATTGGCTAACAGTCCGAGACGCTCGTGGGAACGGGCTTCAATGAGGGCAGAAATCAACAGAGAGTCAAGCATTCGTTGGGGTTCAGAGGGGCGAATTTGGGCTTTTAATCCGGCAGCATAGGGAGCAGCAGACAGGGGAGCCAGGGGAATATTGAGGCGCTCTAACCATTGATTGACTTGTTCAAAGTGTTCGAGTTCTTCGCGGGCGATCGCCGTTAGTTTCCTCACCAACTCCTGACTGGAGGGATAGCGGAACATGAGGTTGAGAGCGACTCCGGCTGCTTTGCGCTCGCAGTGAGAATGGTCTAGGAGGATGGTATTCAGGTTGGCGATCGCCTGTTCTACCCAAGCTTCAGATGTGGGTTGTTGCAGAAATTTAATTTTTGGTAGTTCTTCCATAAGCACTGATAGGATTTTTTCTTAAACTTGCTATCATCAGGGGCGAAGAGTCCTTCGCCCCTACAGGTGATTGGGTTTAGGCAAGGCTGGCGATCGCCTTTTCCACCTCCGCCACTGCCCGATCCACTTCCTCCGCAGACACAATTAACGGAGGCACAAACCGCACCACCTTGGGCCCTGCGGGAACCAATAACACCCCTTGTTCCATGGCTGTTTTGACAATTTCAATGGAGGTTAACGGAGTCTCTGGTTGCAGTTCCATACCATTAATTAAGCCCCATCCGCGCACATCGGCAATGAGTTGGGGATATTTAGCCGCGATCGCCCGCAAGCCTTTCCGTAGTTGCTCGCCCCGCTCTTGTACATTTTGAAGCAACCGATCTTGCTCTACCGTTTGGCAAACCGTCAGCGCTGCCGCACAAGCAAAGGGGTTACCGCCAAACGTACTGGCATGATTTCCGGGTTCAAACACATCACAGAACTGCTTACAGAGCAGCGCACCAATGGGAATACCCCCCGCTAACCCCTTGGCTGAGGTAAAGATATCCGGTTCAATGCCCAAATTCTCGTAGCCCCAGAGTTTCCCGGTGCGTCCCATCCCCACTTGCACCTCATCCAGGATCAGTAAAATTCCGGTGCGATCGCACAACTGACGCAAGCGCAGGAAATACTCCAATTCTCCCGGACGCACGCCGCCTTCACCCTGTAAGGGTTCGAGCAAAATAGCCGCTACGCGCCGTTCTGAGCTATCCAAGGAGGCGATCACCTCTTTGATAGCTTCAAAATCGTTATAGGGCACATAGGCAAAGCCAGGAACCAGGGGACTAAACCCTTGTTGATATTTAGCTTGGCCAGTTGCCGTAACCGTGGCTAAGGTGCGACCATGGAAACTCGCTTTTGCCGTCAGGATTACTGGGTCTTCAATGTTCAGTACCGTATGGGCATATTTGCGGGCCAATTTAATCGCCCCTTCATTAGCTTCTGCCCCAGAATTACAGAAAAAAGCGCGATCGGCACAGGAATGCTCGACTAACCATTTCGCTAACGCCCCCTGTTCTTCGATATAATACAGATTCGACACATGATGGAGCTTGCTAATTTGTTTCGTGACCGTTTCTACCAAAGCGGGATGGGCATGACCTAAAGTACAAGTGGCAATTCCAGCCACAAAATCCAAGTATTCGCGACCTTGAGTATCCCAAACCAGGCAACCTTTTCCTTGTTTGAGGGCGATCGGAAACCGCCCATAAGTAGACATCACATACTGGTTAAACTCCGATGGATCGTAAGCCATTTCTGTAACTGGGGGCGCATCGGTCGGGGTTAAAGTTTCTGGACTCACAGTTGTTGCCTCTAGATCAAAAAAAATACAGGATCATTAGGGAACCCTCTGTCACTTCAGTTCCCTACCGCCAATCCCAAATATTTTATCTTAGCGTTGAAATTCCCACCCCTGTCGGATCTGTCAGTTTTTCTTGACACCCACTTGAGTTCACGATCATTTAAGATTTTCTCCATTTCCCATCGGTTGATAAATTCGACCCACAGAATGATCCCGATTAATTTCCACCACTAAATCCGTTAAGTCTGGATTCTGGGTCAGAGGTACAATAAACAACTCAGGATGTAAACTCCGCCAAAAATAATCCACAAAATCACTAATTTCCCATTTACTCATCCCCCCTTTCCCGGTTGCCATCCTTTCTTGTTCTGCTTCCCATCGCCAATCTTTAGACCAATGATAATCTGTTGGTGATAAAATAATAAGTTGATCTAAACAATCCCAGAGAGGTAAGTACTCACATAACCGTTTATTCATCTCTTGAGCAAATTGCCGATCCTCTTCAGTATCAATGGGAGCAGGTGAAAAATTAAACCGATCCGGATCAATCGGTTGTACTCCAACAAACCACCCTTCAAAAAAGACAATATCCGCATGAGCAATCAGTTCTGGCTCTGTCCTATCTCCCTCTCCCTCATAAGCCGATTTATCAAACCGGGGAAATTCTACCGGATACTGACCCCGACGACACCGTTGCAACACCTCAATTCCTAACTCAACCTCATGGGTTCCCGGAGGCCCCCGACGAATGAAACGAGGATCTTGAGTCTTGAGAATTTGACGCTCTCTATAGGTTTTATATAAATCATCCAAGGATAAACTCGCTGATATATAGCCCAATTTTGCTAGAATCAACTTTAAGACAACCCCTAGCGTCGTCTTACCAGTTCCCTGACCCCCTAGAACGCCTTGAATCAGAGGTCGCCCAAGCTGTTTTTGCGATTCCCCTAAACTCAGTGCCAAAGGTAACCAAAAATTCTCTAGAGTTTGGTACACCTTTTCTGGACAAGCACTCGGTAAAACTTGTAAAACCTCTAGCCCTAATTCCTTGAAAACCTGAGCTTTGGGATCTCGTTGGTATTTTTGTGTTTCTAGAGTAAAATTAGAACCAAAGATCTCTTCCCTATCCTCTGGCTCTAAACTTTTAAGCCACACATTTTTATCCTTGGTCTGCTTGTTTTTACTCAAAACATACTTAAAACATATATCCTTATCCATAAGGGTTGATAAAGTATTGATGGTTACAGTTTTGTGATTTTCCTCAAAAACTCTTGACTCTAGGTCAGCGATCGGCTATTCTCCAATCGGAATCCAAGATTAACTAATAACTGCTGAAAGCTCATACTGAAAATCAGTTCAGTCTATGGCTATAATTATGATTACATAAAACTATAATCATAAAGTTTAGCCCATTAATCAACCCCTTCATGAGGTAACACAATGTCAGGTCAATACGATTGGCAGCAAAAAGTTCTTTCCCTAATCTGGCTTACCTATTGTCTTTCTATTCCCAAAACCTATTTTGGATCTCAAGAATATTTACAGACCTTTGCCACTAAAGCCATCAAAGCCAATTTTGCTGATGCCCAAATTCGCAATCTGATTGGGATTTGGCAACTAACCTGGGGATGTGCCATTTATCAAAACAACACCAAAATATCCTCGTCTAATGTAAATGACCACACCATGTATGTGGCTAAAAACATAGACAACACAGAGATCGACCAATATGTAATTGCTCTCGCAGGAACTAATCCATTTTCTTTGCAAAACATCTTGATGGAAGATGTTAACGTAGGGCAAGCTACACCATGGAATGCTGGTCAGCCCTGGAAGAGTACAGAAATTATAAAACAAGACAATGGTCAACTCGCTATTTCTGCTGGAATGTCTAGAGCCTTAAGAGACTTAGTAACCAATATGTGGGATAAAGATCTCTTACTGCTAGATTATCTGAAACAAGTGATAACCCAGGCAACTAAACCGGTTGAAATTACCGTTGCTGGTCATAGTTTAGCGGGAGCAATGGCCCCATGTCTTGGACTTCTGTTAGTAGACCGTCAAGCCGAATGGGATGAGAAAAAAACAGCAACGGTAAAAGTGGTTTCTTTAGCAGGTTTTTCTCCAGGAAATGAAGCCTTTGCCAATTATTACAATGGGACTCTAGGGGATAAAACTGACCGACTTTGGAACCAGATTGATGTAGTCCCCAATGTCTGGGAAATCGAGGGGATGAGAAAAATTCCAGGAATCTATGAGCCTAACCTACCCTCAAATGTGGCCATTGAAGTCGCATTTAAGGGACTAGAAGCATTTAGCCAAGCTCAGAACTATACTCACATTAAGCGCTCAGTACCTGGTTTCCCTAGTAAATTTAACCCTTCTTTTCAAATTGAGAATTTAGGTCGTGACTCTGACTTAAAAAATGTGGTCTTGGATATGTGTGTGGAGTTTGTTGCTTATCCCATAATCCTTGAAATCCAAGCCATCCCATTTTTGAGTGATAATATAGAGAGCAACCTCACTAAGCTAGTTGGAGCATTTCAAGAGGAACTTAAGGAAGTGCTTGATGATTTAATCAGTCAAGGTACGAATGTCGAAGATGCATTAAAAGAACGGTTGAGTTCAGTAATTGCTGAATTTACGGGTATAGATGTTAACTTATTTTTTATTCCTCTTTCGGATCAGTTGAACCAACTCCTTTCCCATGAGGAAATGGTTAACTTACTCAACTATATCTTGCAGTTACTCTACCACCATGTCTGGCGTTATACCGAATACTACGGATATACTGAATTAGACCGTAGGAGACAAGAAATCACGACTCAAGTAGCGGCTCAACTTGAACAAGAACAAGCTAAAGTTCAAACGGAAAACACCGTGATTGTCAACTATGGTAGTGCTAAAAAAGACGATATTGATGACCTGTTGCGTGGAGAAGGCAAGCTTCTGAAGGGCATTTCAGGTATAATGGAGCGACTGAAACAATCCGGACAAGTCAGCAAGAGCGCTCAACCCGTTATCTTCCTGGTTCAGAAGAAGAAAGATGATAATAAATTCTGATGCACAATCATCTTAGATCCGGATCTTGTTCGCACAAGTCAAGTTCAGGCTATTGCCAGAAAAGTTTTCAAATTTCCAAAAATGTGCTACAATATATGTGTGCAGGCAACCTTTAAGTACATCAAAAACTGTATTGTATTGACAGGAGTCAAAAGTTATGGCTGATAAAGCAAAAAGCGTAGTCGTTCTTGAGAGCGATGAAGACTTTGGTGGTGAAGCGCAAGTTCTCGAAGGGCGTGGTCCTAAAAAGAAAAAGAAAAAGAAACAACAAGACTTGAAAGGGCCAGAAAAAATGATTTTCAACATGGCCAAGCAATTCGACAAAGCGACCACTGAGTATCGTCGTCGCCATGAAGAGTCGAATGAAAAGAAAAAGAATGGATGGGTGAAAGACCTTGGAAAAAACTATACCAAGGCAGCGAGTAAGCTCTTAAAGATGTGATCTTCTGCCTCTTCAGTCAGCTATCTGAGCTGACTGAAATTGTTACTGTTTCTAAAGTTCTGTCTCAATACCCATAACCCTATCTCTAAATTGAGGAAAATAAACAGATGGTAGCACAAACAGCAAATACCATCATCCTTGAAATGCCTGGTGCGAAAAAGGATGATATCGAAGATTTAAAACGTGGAGAAGGCAAGCTCTTCAAGAAACTAGCAAAGACCATGGAAGATCTAAAAACCGCCGGTCAAGTTGAAGAAAATGCCCAACCAATTATTATTATTGTTCCCAAAAAACCAGACAACAAGTTTTAGTTTTTTGCTCATCTAAAAAGGGTTTTATACAACACTCTTTTTAGCCCAACTCAATTATTTCCGGTTAATAATCCACCCAAAAACTATGTTACTATAGCATTTGGGTGGATTATTAACTCCTGACCTAAGCAACTCTGCCCTTGTTAAGGATGGTTAAACGTAAAGATATTCCTACACCGCTAATTGAAGCTAAAAGTAAAAAAAAAGTGAAAGTCGTTGCTGAATTGCAACCACGCCGATTTTCTATCTATTACGTTCTCCGACGCTTTATAGTTTATTTTTTAGGCATACAAATCCGAAGTATTACTCAAAAACCTAATCCTCAAAAAACGGCCAATGATCTCCGGGAAATATTTGAAGAATTTGGTGGATTTTGGGTTAAAGCTGGACAAGTGCTGGCCTTAAGAACAGATTTATTTCCTCCTCTGGTTTGCGATGAGTTGCGCCGTTTACAGTTTGAAGCATTAGGTTTTCCGACCCAAGTTGTCCGAGCAACCATTGAAGAAGAACTGGGTCAACCAGTAGAAAAAGTATTTGAATACTTTGACGATCAGCCTCTTGCAGCCGCTTCTATTGCCCAAATTCATAAAGCAGTTCTAAGAAATGAACAAAAACCGGTAGTTGTGAAGATACAACGTCCAGGAATTAAAGAATCCTTTGAAAGAGATCTGAACTTAATTAAGGTTCTTGTTAATCTCTTAACTCGATTGAATATCGCCACTTTTTTACGATTAGATGAAGCCATTATAGAACTCGAAAAAACATTTCGGGAAGAATTGGATTACCGGTATGAGGCTTCTAATACTCGAAGAATGAGAAAGTCTCTTAAGGCACATAAGATATATGTCCCTAAAATTTATGATAAATATTCTAGGCGCAGAGTATTGGTAATGGAATTTATTGATGGTGTATTGATGTCTGACTATATCAAAGTATCTGAAAGCGATCCCGCTAAGGTTCGTCAATGGGAAGAAGAAAATAACATGGATACAGAAAAACTAGGCGAACAGTTATTTTTGTCATTATATCGGCAGATTTTTGAAGATAATTTATATCATGGTGATCTACATCCAGGGAATATCATATTACTCCGCAATAGTAAGTTTGCTTTAATTGATATGGGGAGCATTGGCAGATTAGATCGAGATTTGAGAGTTAAATACCTGAATTATATTAATGGGTTGGCAGAAGAAGACTTTGCTAAAGCGTCTGATTATTATATCCGGTTTGCCCTTGATGTTCCCAGAGTGAATATGCCCAGAGTGCGATCAGAAATGGCTCAAGGTATAGAAATATGGGCTGCTAAGGCACAGCTTAAAGGAATAGATTATAAAGAAAAATCTTTTGGTGGAGCAACAGAAGAGGTCTCTAAAGTACAAATCAAATATAAAACGCCTAGTAATTGGATCTTATTGAAGATTATTCGTTCGTTTACAACCTTAGATGGATCGCTACAGTATATTGTCCCTGATTTTGATATTTTCCAGTTAATTAATAAGTATAAAAAGCAAGCGGATCGAAGAGCGTTTAGAAAAAGCTTAGAACCGCAAGTGATCCGTGCATCTCTGAATCAACTCTTTACTATTGTTGATGAATACAACAATATAATCCTTCCTGAGCTACGGCAACGGACGACTCCCTTTGAATTAACCGCAGACCCCTATGCTTTAGCCCTAGCGGTCGTTTTTCGGTCGTCATCTTATGTAGTTGGATTTGTAGCCCTCTTTGTCTTGTATACTTTTCTATATCAATACCATTTTTCCCTGATTGAATGGATTCATAATGCAGCCATTGAGGAGCTTGTTCGTAATATTATGGTGATTCCCTATATTGGATGGGTAGCTATATTGATCGCAATGCTCTTGACGATTAGAATGTTGTCAGTGTGTGCTTCTATTCTAGAGCGTAAGGAATATGGGTTTTTCCCATAAGCATGAAGATGTTGTTGCTTGTTTTTACTGATGATTGTGTGTTTTTCTTGATTTCCATTGAAAACCGTTGAGGAGAATATTCCAGCGATGAGTAGCTTACAATATGTACTAACTTTCGACGGCACAGATGATTATATGTCTGTTCCTGACCGTCCCAGCTTACAAGTTTTATCCTATACCGTAGAAGTCTGGATTAAGCCCAATGGTAAACCGAGTGAAGAGTGGAAAGGCATTGTGGGTAAACCGGGTCGGAATTACCATATCTGGATTCATAATACTGGATATATACACCACCGCTTCCGTACGAATAAAAGCACCAATGCGGGCGCACCCAATACCCCTAATGGTTCTCTAAAATGGGATCAGTGGAATCATGTGGCCATTACGAATGATGGGACAACGGCTAAAACCTATATCAATGGAGATCTTCAAGCTGAAGGCCCTACAGGAGGAACCTTAATTGCTGATAAAACTCCTTTATATGTAGCTCGGGCTTTAGATGAAGCAGTTGGCCGTTATTTTAAGGGTCAAATGGCTGAGATGCGGATTTGGAATCAGGTACGATCGCCAGAAGAAATCAAAAGGTTCATGGGTCAGCGTCTCAACGGGAATGAACCTGGACTAGCAGCCTATTGGCCCCTCAATGAAGGGAATGGCACAACAGCAGGAGATAGAACAAGCAATGGTAACCAAGGCACAATTTATGGAGCCACTTGGACACAGGAAAATCTTGACTTTATTGCTCCAGGGGCAACTGACTTAAAGCCACAAAATACTCAATCAATTGCCAGCTTTAATGGCATAAACAACTACATAGAAGTTCCCTATAAAAAAGAACTCAATCCAGCTCAATTCACCCTATCCTGTTGGGTCAAAGTAGAAGGAGGACTAGGACAATGGCGATCGCCAGTAACCTGTCGCACCGCTCAAGGCAGCACAGCATTAGGCGGATACATCCTCTATGCAGGCAACAACAATAAATGGCAATTTTGGACAGGCAACGGGGGATGGGTTGGAGTCCATGGTGCAGATGTAGTTCTCAACACCTGGACTCATGTAGCTGCTACCTATGACGGCAGTACCATGAAACTTTACATCAACGGCGAACTTTCTGGTAAACCCGTCCCATCCAAAATCCTAATTAATACCCAGTATCCTCTGCGAATTGGTGCAGGAGTGACCGAAAGCAATCCGGGCGTTTTCTTCAATGGCAAAATCACGGAAGTACGCCTCTGGGATAGGGCCCGCTCCCAAGAAGAGATCCAGCAATCGATGCACTACAGACTCAGGGGAGATGAAGAAGGATTAGTCGCCTACTGGCCCCTAAACCAAGAGAGTGGTACAAGTGCAGAAGATAAGACCGGTAAAGGCAACCCTGGAACTCTTCAGGGAGCCACTTGGGCAACTTCCAGCTTAGAACTCTCTCCAGCGCCAACCCTAGAACCTGCACCAGCCGAACCCTCAGAAACTTCCTCAACACAGACAACTATTCTCACGTTTGATGGGGTCGATGACTATGTAGAAATCCCGACTAATCCAACCTTAGATGTAATTGACAACTTCACCATTGAAGCCTGGATTAAACCGGAAGTCTTAAGTAGGCGGATTATAGACAAAAATTTTGGCGGTCAAAGTGAAGGCTTTACCTTTGATACCTACCCGCAAAACCTGCGATTTATTAACAAAGGAATTATTCTTACCAGTCGTGGAACTTTAAAAACAGGGACTTGGCAGCATGTAGCAGTCACGTTTAAACAGGAAGCCAATGGAGCCAAACTCTATATCAATGGAGAACTAGATCAGACGGGTACTCCCAGTCAGGTAGGAACCGTGACTAAGCTGCCCGTGCGTTTAGGTTCACAAGCGGATGCTTTGGGCTATCTGTTCAAAGGAGAAATGGCAGAAGTGCGGATTTGGAATCGAGTCCGCTCTCCAGAGGAGATTAAAGCCAGCATGAATCAGCGCTTGGCTGGAGATGAAGAAGGGTTGACTGGGTATTGGCCTCTGAATGAAGGCACAGGAACAACCGCAGAGGATATGACGAGCAATACTAACCCAGGAAGAGTTCATGGAGGAACTTGGGGAAGTTCAGATTTAAGATTAACTTTGGCTGAGGAGGTCAGCTCAACGTCAGAGCTGGAAGAATCAGAACCCTCAGAAGAAAGGCTCTCTATCTCTTCGGATCTCATGTTTGATGGGGTCGATGACTCTGTGGAAGTGCCCACCTCTGAGTGGGAAGCGCCCACGTTTTCTGTAGAGATGTGGGCGAAAGCGAGTCAAAAGCAATCTAACTATGCGGGTGTGATGAGTACCTCCCATAACCCTTCGGAGAGTGGTTCATTCCAAATCGATGCCATGGGGGGATATTATCGGTTCTGCCACACAGATATTCAGGTTCGGATTGGTAAGGTGAATCAAGAATGGCAACATTTGGCCATCACCTATGATGGATCGACTGTAAAAACCTATCTGAATGGGGAAGAGCAATATGCAAAAGCGATTGATTCTATGCCCACCATTTTTAGAAATTATCGGTTGGGTAGAAATCGCAATGGGGATAAGTATTTTGCTGGTGAATTAAGTGATGTCCGGGTGTGGAATAGGGCGCTGACAGCTGAAGAAATTCAAGCGAAGATGGATAGCCGTTTGGCGGGTAATGAAGCGGGATTAGTGGCTTATTGGCTGTTCGATGAAGGTACGGGAGAGCAAGTCCCTGATAAAACGGGGAATAGTCAACCGGGTACAATTGATGGCGCAACTTGGCAACAAGATGCTGTGGAAATGAAACCAGCAATTGGGGAACCTGTGCCAATGGAGCCAGCAGCTCCGAAAGCAGAGGGGAATGGCCGATCAGTGTTGAGTTTTAATGGTGAAACTGACTACATTGAAACTGACTGTAAACTCAACTTCGGTACTGAACCCTTTACTCTGGAAGCTTGGGTATACAATACTGGAAAGTCGGGTACGATCCTCTCTTCACAGAGACAGGGGGTGAGTGCTTATCAATTCCGACTCGTTCAAGAGAAGAATGCGATCGCCTTTATGCTATCCGATCGCACCGGAAACGATCTCCTTTGGGATAGTCAACAGGGATATTTATTACAGTCAACCGTGGCTGAAAATAAATGGTCACATATTGCGGTCAAACGGATCGGAACTACCCATCAACTGTATGTAGATGGGAAACTGGCGAGTGAATGGGAAACGGATCGAGTCATTGATTGGCAAAATAGCACAGTTCCCTTGCGTATTGGCGCTCAGTGTCCTTATTCAGGAGATGGGGGAATCTTCTACTTCCAGGGTAAAGTGGCTGAGGTGCGGATCTGGAATCGAGAACGCTCGATAGAAGAAATCCAGACTCAAAAGAATTCTGAGTTAAGTGGACAAGAATCGGGATTATTGGGCTATTGGCCGCTCAATGAGGGTGATGCTCAAATGAGCGATAATGCTCCGTATCGCTGGCGCGATCGCACTGGAAACAGTACAGCCACCCTCTACGGAGGAACCTGGGAGCAGCAAGACTCGTATTTCCTGGAAGTTCCCTTAGTTGATGAAACTCAATCTCCATCTGGGGCGATCGTTCCTGCAACCTCTGCTAACGTTATACCCAAAGCCGATCAACCTGAAGATCTCAATTTAGATCTAGACTTTGACAAATCCGTAATGAGTATCACCATTTTGACCGATACGAATCATGTCGGAGGCAAACCCAAAACCATTTATGGAAAAGAGCAGAAGAAAAAGCGCAAGAAACGCAAAAAGCAAAACAAATATCTTTCTCCTCTGGAGAAGCTCGTGCGCGATGTTGCCAAACGGCAAGATAAAGCAACCCGCACCTACGTTGAACGGCATGAGCGCTCTAATCGCAAGAAAAAGAATGGTTGGATCAAGGATTTTGTCAAAAATACAGCTAAGAGTTGGGAACAACTGTTCTAATCCCTTTCTCTAAATCTTGAACTGTAATAAGGTAATAGGTAACAGATGCTTCTGTATCTGTTACTTTTTTCTAATTCTATTTGACAAACCTGTTTCATGACCGAAAATTTGGACTATCCTTACCCGACTGAAAGGATCTTAGACTTTGACGGTAAAGACGATTATATTGACTGCGGCAATGGCAGTGAGTTAAATTTTACCGAATCCATGGCGATCGAATTTTGGTTTAAACTGACAGACCCCAAAGAGGGAAGTCGGTATTACCTTCTCGGTCGAGGCGATCGTCAGTATAACTACAGCTATGGTTTACTGTACCAGAACTTAAAAGGAAATCATGAGCAAATCAAATTTTTATACTCAAAAGCCCCCGCAGTTTGGCAACCTGCGATGAGAATTGGCGATCGCCAATTTCATCATCTCGCCTTAGTCATCGATCGTCAGCAAGTTGAACTGTATATTGATGCTCAATCCCAAGGATCTCAATCCTTATCCGATCCCATCAACCCCCCTAGTGATGTACCCTTTCAAATTGGACGACTCTTTGGTAAAACCCGATTTAAAGGACAAATCGCAGATCTTCGGATTTGGAATAAACCCCGCACTCACCAAGAAATCACAACCCAATTTCAGCAACGTTTAACCGGCAAGGAACTTGGATTAGTCAGTTATTGGCCCCTGAATGAAGGTTCAGGGAATCAAAGCTACGATCGAACAGACAGCGGTAACCATGGACAGATTGAGGGGGCAACCTGGATCGTCCCTGATAGCTCCCAGTATACATCGATCTCCCCAGTCAAGATCCAGAAAAAAACAAAACCGAAGTTAAAATTAAACTCTGAATTAAAAATTGTCCGCGAAATCACTCAAATCACCCTCTTGAGGAGCAAGACAGATTTTGGTGGAGAACCCGAAATTATTTACAGTCGGAAAGCCAAGAAAAAGAAGAAGAAATCAGAGCAGAAGGAAACCATCAAATGGTTTCGGACTTTTTACAATGATTTGACTAAAACTCTGTCCAAGCTGTAGGGGGGAACGGCCGTTCTCCCCTACAAGATATCTTCACAGAATTTACTTAGAATGAGTTGATGCAGAAGGATTATCTAGAATTTTCATGATTTCTGAAGCAACCCTAGACCAACTGTAATTAATCTCACTTAAGTGTCTACCATTACGTCCCATATCTTCCGCTAAATCGAGATTGGATAAAAGGTAATTAATCGGTTGTGCAAAAGCATCAGGATTTTCGTAATCTGTAACCAGCAAGCCATTTTTTTCCGGAATAATCACTTCTGGATTTCCTCCCCGCACTGTGGTCAGAATACACAACCCCGTTGCCATAGCTTCATAATGAACCCGGGCCAACGGTTCTTGCCACTGAGATGCACAGACAAAAATATCACCTAAAAGGAAGTAATCTTGCACTTGGCCGGGTGAAATGAAGCCTGTTAAACGTACAGCATCACCCAATTGTTGCGCCTGTTCTTTTAGATCGCGGACATATTCGTTTTCTTCATTCTTACCATACCACTTACTTCCCACCAGTAATAGGACGGCAGAAGGATGTTTTTCCAGCACTTGAGGAAAGGCTTTGAGTAAGATATGCGGGCCTTTTTTATCCGTTAAACGACCGACACAAAGCACTACTTTTCTATCTTCTAGGTCGTTTTGGGCTAATAAGCTGGCCCGACGCTCTTGTACTCCTGATACCCATCGCGGTTGGAAGCGATTGAGGTCAACTCCCGCATAAACGGGTTTAAGTTTATGCTGGTAATCTGAAAATAATTCGGCAATTCCATCAGCAATAAATTGGCTGACAGTAACCACTACCTCCACTCGATCTAAACAGCGATGAGCGAGTTCAGGTGTGATTTTCTTAGCATGAAACATCTCATTATGCATACTCAAAAGAAAGCGACTTTGAGGTGCGGCATCAGCAATTAAGGGTAAATACTTGGGGCGGTTATACAAGATCACCCAATCAAAAGTTTCTTTAGCAACAAAGTTAGCAACTGCCTGATAATATGTATCGGAATCTCCCGGTGCATATCGTTCATATCGAATACCATCTCTGACTTCTCGTTCCGGTAAACTGGGATCGGTTACAGAAACAACAGTGATGTCATGTTCTTTACTCAAGTAAGGCAAAATACCGTCAATATAAGTTTGAATTGCCCCACCACGAACGCAAGGTACAGGTAATTTTTCTGTACAAACCAATACAATTTTCATGATCTTGCCAAATACTAATGTTTATGCTAGATTAGCCCTTGAACTTTCGGACTCAATCAAGTATCCACCTAATGGAAAAAGTCAAAGTATAGAAAAAAGAAAAGCACAAAGGGTTTAACCGAGTGTGTCCTTAAAACCATCCTTGATAACTTAGATGGTACACTAAAATTCAAATGAATCAAGAACTAAATTGTAGAGACAAACTAAAAAACTCTATGGTTTATGATATTGTTAACTCAGGGAGCTATCAAGACTCAATGAAACAACTATATTATCGGTCAATAATCTGGCTACAAAAAATAACCTCTAATTGAGCTGCTAAACAGAAGGTAGTCCAATTCAATCCACAATTCGGATATTTTTATCGTATAGTTTTGTGTCTTAATTGATTAAAAAAAATGAAGTGTAAAGAAAACAAAGAAGCTCCAGAGATTGCTGTCATTGGTATAAGCTGCCGATTTCCAGGGGCAAATGACTACAATCAATTTTGGCGGAATTTGGAGAAAGGGGTTAATAGTGTTACCGAAGTCCCCGGTCAGAGGTGGGCTATAGAAAAATATTATTCATCTACGCCACAAGACCCCCATAAAACTATCAGTAAGTGGGGGGGATTTATGGAAGGAGTAGATGAGTTTGATGCTCATTTCTTTGGAGTTTCTCCTAGGGAAGCAGAGCGCATCGATCCCCAGCATAGGATCATGCTGGAATTAAGTTGGTCTTGTTTAGAAGATGCGGGTTATGCGCCGGATAAACTAGCCGGGAGCCTTGTGGGTGTTTTTGTGGGAGTATGCAACTATGACTATGATTTATTGCAACATCAAAATGAAGAAAATGTAAATGGCCATAGTGGTACGGGGACTTGGGTTTGCATGTTGCCTAATCGCATTTCTTCATTCTTTCATTTTCATGGGCCGAGTATTCCCGTAGATGCGGCTTGTTCGAGTTCTTTAGTTGCGGTTCATCAGGCAATTAATGCCCTTCAAGAGTTAGAATGCGAGCAGGCTTTAGTGGGGGGTGTGAGTGTTTGTTGTACTCCAACTCGCTATATTCAAATGAGTCAACTGGGCATGTTATCCCCTACGGGTCAGTGTAAAGCCTTTGACCAAGATGCCGATGGCTATGTCCGGGGAGAGGGTGCAGGGATGATCTTATTGAAACCCCTAAAAAAGGCGATCGCCGATGGAGACCGTATTTATGGGGTGATCAAAGGGAGCGCCGTTAACCATGGAGGAAAAGCGCGGACGCTCACCTCTCCCAACGTCTACGCCCAAGCCCAAGTGCTGCGTACTGCCTATAGCAAAGCCAACATTCTCCCCAATACCATCTCCTATATTGAAGCCCATGGAACCGGCACACCCCTGGGCGATCCGATTGAAGTCAATGCACTGAAACGGGGATTTAGACAACTCTATCAGGAATATGGATTAACCGCCTCTAAAACCGCCTACTGTGGTTTAGGGGCGGTAAAAAGTAATATCGGTCACTTAGAAGGAGCCGCCGGAATTGCGGGACTGATTAAAATTCTCCTCGCCATGCAACACAAGAAACTGGCTAAAATTGTCAACTTCAATGGACTCAATCCCCGCATCAACCTGAAAGATAGTCCCTTTTATATTATTGACAAAACCCAGAAGTGGAAGAAACTGAAAACCGAATCGGGTAAAAAAATTCCCCGTCGAGCAGGAGTCAGTTCCTTTGGTATTGGTGGCGTAAATGCCCATGTGATTGTCGAAGAACCGCCCCGTAGAGCGAAAAAAACCTTAAAACATCCGGCAAAAACTTCATCGGGTCATCATCTTTTTAATCTATCGACCCAAAGCAAAACGTCCCTAGAAGCCTTAGTTAAAGGTTATCAAACTTATCTAAAAAAGAATCCGAAAACTTCCTTAGCAGAACTCTGTTATACTCTGCATCAAGGCCGAGAACATAACTTTCCGGAACGGTTGGCGATCGCCACCTCCAGCACCCAAGACCTGCACGCGCAACTGAGCCTCTTCCTCAAACAGCCCGAAAATAGCGCAGTCATGCGGGGGAAAGCACTGGGAGAAGCGCCAAAAATTGCCTTTCTCTTCACTGGACAAGGCTCTCAGTACCCCAACATGGGTAAAGAACTCTACAACACCCAAGCCGTATTTAAAGCTACTTTAGATACCTGTAACCAACTCCTCAAACCCTATCTGAAACCCTCCTTACTCGACCTGCTCTACACCCCCAAATATGCCCAGGAACTCCACGAAACCGAATATACCCAACCCGCCCTGTTTGCCGTCGAATATGCTCTAGCCAAACTCTGGGAATCTTGGGGGATTCAACCCCATTGGGTCATGGGTCATAGTGTAGGAGAATACGTGGCAGCCTGTATAGCCGGAGTCTTTAGCCTGGAAGACGGGCTAAAACTGATCGCTGCGCGAGGGCGTTTAATGCAGCAACTTCCCCCTGGCGGCGAAATGGTTTCCTTGTTAGCCACAGAATCGGAAGTGGTAGAGGTGCTAAGGCAGCTTCCGTCGAAAGGGAAGGTAGAAATTGCTGCCTACAATGGCCCCAATAGTATCGTCCTCTCTGGGGAGCAAAAAGAAGTACAAGCGGCGATCGCCCACTGTGAGAAAATGGGCATCAAAACCAAACAACTGCAAGTCTCCCATGCTTTCCACTCTGTCCTCATGGAACCCATGCTGGCAGAATTTAGAGCAGTAGCAGCAGAAATTGACTTCCATCAACCCAATATTCCCCTGATCTCCAATGTTACCGGCACAGAGATCGGTGCAGAGATCGCCAACCCAGACTACTGGCTAACTCACATTCGCCAACCCGTCTACTTTGCCCAAAGTATGGAAACCTTAAAGCAACAGGGGTGTAAAACCTTCCTGGAAATTGGCCCCAAACCTATCTTACTGGGCATGGGTCGGCAGTGTGTAGCCGATGGTCTGGGGAGTTGGCTGCCCTCCCTGCGTCCGCAAATCTCAGAAGAACAACAAATTCTCTCTAGTTTAGGGGAACTCTATGTACAAGGAGTTTCCGTCAACTGGTCAAGCTTTTATCCCGGACAGCAGTATCAAAAAATAGCCCTGCCCACCTATCCCTTCGATCGCCAACGGTATTGGATCGAGTCCCAACCCATCCAACCCAAACACAACCTAATTACCGGTAAACTCCTCCATCCCCTGCTAGGAGAGAAACTGCACTTAGCCGGAATTGACAATCAACAGCGCTTTGAATCTTATCTAGCAGAAACCGCCCCAGGGTATCTCAAAGATCACCGAGTATTCGATCGCGCCCTATTCCCCGCTACCGGTTACCTGGAAATGGCGATCGCCTGCGCCAAAGAACTCTTCAACGCCCATCACTTAGTCATCGAAGAAGTCACCATCAGACAAGGCTTACTGCTCCCAGAAAACGAAGTTAAGCGGGTACAAACCCTAGTCACCCCCATCAGCAAACAGCGCTACCAGTTCCAGATCTACAGTACCTCGGCTGACCAAGATGACCCCACCTGGACATTACACACCGAAGGCAAACTGATGCATAGCACATCAGCATCCCAGTGTCAAGTCGATCTCAAAGAACAGGAAACAACCTGCACCATAGAAATTACCAAGGAAGCCCATTACCACCATTATCACGAGATGGGTTTAGAGTATGGTCAAAGTTTCCAAGGGGTTAGCCAGCTCTGGAAAGGAGAAGGAAAAATCTGCGCCAAGTTGGAACTACCAGAGGATCTCAGCGAAGACCTGAAAGACTATCACATTCACCCAGCTTTACTCGATGCCGCCTTCCAAGCCATGGGACAAGCCCTGGAGAGCAGCAAACCCGATGTCACCTATTTACCCATCGGTATTGACCAGCTTACCCTCTATCATCGACCTGGAGCAGAAGTTTGGGCGATCGCCTCCCTCGACCCTAAAACCGGAAAAGGCCACATCAACCTAGTCGATGACCAAGGAACCCTCTTAGTCGAAATCAAAGGACTCACCCTAGTTCCCACAACAGCCTCCGCGCTCCTACGCAGCTTGCAACCCGGTTTAGGAGAAATCTATTACCGGCTCAACTGGGAAGAAATGCCCTTAAGATCGGGTACAGAAGCACAACCGGGTAAATGGTTAGTCTTTGCCCCCAACGCCCAACTAGCCGAAGCCGTAGAAAAAGCCCTCAAACCCCAAGAGCAAACCTGTATTTGGATCTCGGCGGGGAAAAAATACCGCCCGTTCAAAACCCCCCACTATCAAATCAACCCTACAGAGGCCGAACACTATCAAAAATTGCTCCAGGATCACCCCGATATCACCGGTATTGTGCATCTCTGGGCCACCGTAGGGGTAGGTTTAAAACCCATCCCTACGGAACCCCCCGCCCCTACAAACCTGGCAAGCATCCTACATCTGGTGCAAGCTCTCAATAAAGCGAAAATCAACCCCCAGCTATCCCTGGTTACCCAAGGAACTCAAAACGTCCTCGATCCAACAGAAGTCACCCAACCCCATGCTGCCACCCTCTGGGGTTTGGGGCGATCCCTCGTTCTCGAACAGCCTAAACTCAACTGTCGGCGCATCGACCTCGATCCCAATACCTCCATCCATGCCAGCATTCCCGGATTAGTTGCCGAACTGCTCAGTGAGAACCCCGACGATCAAATTGCCCTACGTCAAGGACGGCGCTATGTGGCTCGGTTAGAACACCGGAAAACCCCTCTTCGACTCCGCTCAGGAAACGGGCAAGACAGGCAACCGGTACAACTGAAACTCTCTGAATATGGCTCCATCGACAACCTCACCTGGGAAACCCTAGAGCGTCGTCTCCCTGGTGTAGGTGAAGTAGAAATCGAAGTGAAAGCCGTAGGACTCAATTTCCGCGATGTCCTCAACTCCTTGGGGATGCTCAAAGATTACTATGCTCAACATTTGGGCATCACCCATGCCGATGAATTGACCTTTGGTTTTGAATGTGCAGGAACCATCGTTACAGTAGGCGAAGGGGTGAATGAATGGAAAATTGGCGATCGCGTCATGGCCACCTTACTCAATGATGGCTTTAGTAGCTACCTCACCACCTCCGCCAACCGGGTGATGCCCCTGCCCAACCCCCTAAACTTCACCCAAGCGGCAACCCTGCCCTTAACCTTCCTCACCGCCTACTATGGTTTACAGGAATTGGCCCAACTTAAAGCAGGCGATAAAATCTTAATCCATTCGGCTGCCGGAGGAGTCGGCCAAGCCGCCGTGCAAATTGCCCAAGCTGCCGGAGCCGAAATTTTCGCCACCGCCAGTCCTGGAAAATGGGACTTCCTCAAATCTTTGGGCATCCAGCATATTATGAACTCCCGCACCCTCGACTTTGCCCAAGAGATCCAAGAAAAAACCCAAGGCAAAGGGGTAGATGTCGTCCTAAACAGTCTCAATGGAGAATTCATCGAAAAAAGTCTAGAGATCCTAGCCAAAAATGGACGCTTTGTCGAAATCGGTAAAATCGGCATTTGGAGTGCAGAAGCAGTCCAAGCCAAGCGTCCCGACGTGCAATACTTCCCCTTCGACCTCGGAGAAGTGGCCCAAAGACAACCAGGTATTGTCACTCAACTGGGTAATGCTCTGGTTCCCCAATGGGAAAACGGAACCCTCAACCCTTTACCGCATCAAACCTTTGCCAGCATAGAAATTAAAGAAGCCTTCCGCCATATGCAACAGGCCAAGCATATTGGCAAAGTGGTCATTTCCCTACCGGAACAACCCAGGAAAGTGTCCATCAAACCCCAAGCCACCTATCTCATTACTGGGGGGTTAGGGGCATTAGGCTTAGAAATTGCTCAGTGGATGATCGAGCAAGGAGCAACCCACCTGGTGCTAACCTCCCGTCGTTCGCCTTCAGAAACGGATCTAGCCAAAATTGCCCAACTCGAAAGTGGGGGCGCAACCCTGACGACTATCACAGCCGATATTTCTCAAGCCACAGATAACGCCCAACTCCTAGAACAAATCTCCAGCACCTTACCCCCCCTCAAAGGTATTATCCATGCAGCCGGAGTCTTAGACGACGGACTGCTGCAAAGCCTCACCTGGGAACAGTTCACCAAAGTCATGGCTCCCAAAGTCCTGGGAACCTGGCATTTGCATCAACTCACCCAAGAGTTACCCCTAGATTTCTTTGTCTGCTTCTCTTCCATTGCTTCCCTGTTTGGATCGGCCGGACAAAGTAATTATGCAGCCGCCAACAGCTTTATGGATGCGATCGCCCATTATCGTCGAGGATTAGGTTTACCAGCCCTCACCATTAACTGGGGGCCCTGGGGTAAAGTAGGTATGGCCGCCAACTTAAGCGCCGAACTACAACAGCGCTTAGAAAAGAGTGGTCTGCGCTCCCTTGACCCCGAAGAAGGGATGCAAGCCTTATCCGAACTCTTATCAGAGGGCGAAGCGCAAATGGCCGTAGTTCCCGTGCAGTGGCCCGACTTCCTGCGCCAACTGCCAGAACAGCAAAAACACGCCACCTTCGAGAAATTTAGCTCTCGCATCCATGAAGAAAGTCAGGAAAAAACAGAGGAAGAAAAAGGAACCGACAAGAATCGCCTGCTCGACCAACTCCAAGCTGCCCCCAACGAGGAAAGAGAACCCCTTCTCTTAAGCCTGCTTCAGCCGAAAATTGCCCATCTTTTAGGCATGAAAGACGGAAAAATCGATCCTGAAAAACCCTTAACCATGATGGGACTTGATTCCCTCCTAGCGGTGGAATTACGCAACCTGCTCCAGCGAGAACTGGAGGTGGATATTCCCATTCCTAAACTGATTGAAGGAATCAGCATCATTGAGATTGCTCAATGGGTCACTCAGCACTTATTATTAGAGCAACTAAGCGCTGTAGACCATTCGCCCACTGAAAATAGCCCAGAAGAAGACATGGAGGAAGTTACCCTATGAACCTCACGGAAATTTTATCAAAAGCTAAGAGTGCAGGCATCAAACTCTGGGCTGAAGGCGGTGAACTGAAAATTCGCGCCCCCAAAGGAGCATTAACCACAGAAATCAGAGAGCTGCTCTCGGAAAATAAGTCAGCTCTGTTAAAACTTTTGCAAAATCAATCCACTGGAAATGCTCTGCCCCTGGTTCCTAGGGAGAGGCAGGGTAAAATTCCTCTCTCTTATCAACAGGAGCGGTTGTGGACGGTGACGCAGTTAATGAGCGATAGTGCGGCGCTGAACCTCTGCCAAGCTCTAAGAATTGAGGGTAAAATTGATGAGAAAAAACTCCAGTCCTGTCTGGATCAAATCAGCGATCGCCATGAAACCCTCAGAACTACATTTGCTTGGGTGGATGGCACTTTAGTTCAAGAGATTTTACCGAGCGTGCCGGTGGAAATAGAGGTCAAGGAATACGATAAACTCACGAAAGCGAATAAATCCCAGGTGGTTAAAGAACGGGTGGAAGCGCTTTTAAATCAATCCTTCGATGTGTCTCAAGCGCCCCTGTTTGCCTTTGAGCTACTGAAATTTAGCAAGAAAGAAGCGGTTTTAATTTCGGTCTTCCACCACATCATCACCGATGGACTCTCCCATAATTTGCTCTCAGAAGAGTTATTAAAACTCTATGATGCTACGTTATCTAAAGAACCCTATCCCCTGGCTGACTTAGAGATTCAATACGCTGATTATGCCCTCTGGCAGCGAGAATCGTTACAGGGAGAAAGGTTAGATTCAGGATTGAAATATTGGCAGGAAAAACTGGCTGATCTTCCCACCCTTTACCCGGTTCCGATTGACCGATTTCCCCTACAGGTGGATGTCAAACCTACCCCGACAAGAGGGACTCAGCAGTATTTTGAAGTGCCCCAATCTACCGCCGAATTAGTCCAACAGTTTGCCCAGGAATACAATGTCACTCCGGTAGTTGTTTTTCTATCGGTTTTTTATGTTTTAGTTTATCAATATTCTCTGAAAAAAGACATTGTATTGGGCTTTCCCGTTTCGGGGCGCTCTGAGGCTAAATTACAAAAGGCGATCGGCTTTTTTGCAGATATTATCCTCTTGCGGGAAAAACTAGACGAGAGCGCAAGCTTCAAAGCGCTCTTATCTGAGATCAAACGAACGACGCTAGAGGCTTATGCTCACCAACATATTCCCCTTAATTATGTAAGTGAATTGATCCAATCCTTCGGCTCTGCTCAGGAAGCACCCACAGGTAATCAAAGCTATAAGAATTTATTCCAACTGTTCTTTGACTATATCGATATGGGGGAAGATGTTCCCAGTTATAAGAATATTACGACCCAATCAATTGAGGAAAAATTACCTGCTGATATTGATTTGTTTTTTACCCTGATTAAGATGGAAGGGGAACTGAAAGGCTCGTTAACTTATAATGCAGGGGTGTTCGATCCAGAGACCATTAAGGGATTGATCGATTCCTATCTGTTGATTTTAGGCCAAGCCCTCCATAAACCAGAAACCCCTCTCCAGAGTTTCTCCCTCTCCCCAGAACTGGAGAATCATAAAGCGGAAATTCATAGTCAAGAGAAGGTGCGATCGCTCCTAGAAACCGCATTAACCACTCAACCAGAGGTTAAAGAATGTGCTGTTTTACTCCAAGATAACCATAAAATCGCTTATATTGTCGCCGACCCCTTGACTTTGGATAAGCTGCACGCAAACCTGGCTCAATCGATTCTCACCCCTGGCTTGCTTCCCGATGCCTATGTCCCCATTTCTACTCTGCCCAAGACGCGATCGGCAGAGGTAGACGAAGCCGCTTTAAGCCAACTGGAAATCCTGGATGCAGAGGTAGTCGCTCGCTGGGAAGAGAAGTTGCGATCGCACCCCGACATCGAACAAGTCGCCGTCATCACGCAGCCGCGCACCACCTACAGCGTCACCCGCCCCTTCACGGGTGACGCTGTAGGGGAGGGTTTCAAACCCGCCCCTACAAACAACGCAAAAGGGAAAAAACCTGTACCCGTTCCTGAAACCTGCGAAGTAGACAAAATTGCCCAATCCATCGAGTTTGACACCTGGGTGGACTTACTGCCCGGAACCGAAAACCCCGCTATTTTCAGCACCGATAATCGCCAGCCCCTCACCCATGCCCAACTGAAGCGCTTTGTGCAACAGCGACTCGAAAATGCCAGCCTGAGCGCATTGGGGATCAAATTAGGCGATCGCGTCTGCTCCGCCCTCCCCAACGGGCCAGAAGCCGCCCTCGCCTTCCTCTCCATGGCTCAAGAATGCGTCTTTGCCCCCATCAACCCGGCTTTAACCGAAAAGCATGTCCTCTTTGAACTAGAAGACCTAAGCGCCGTCGCCCTCATTCTCAAACGGGGAGAAGCTGAAAACGACAAACTCAAAGCCTGTGCCGAAAGTGTGGGCGTGCGCGTCATCGAACTGATTCCCGATGCGTCGGTTTGCGGACTCTATACCCTAGAAGAAGTCACCAGCAAAAAGACCAACATCCAACCCGTTACCCCGAAAAAACCGAGCCGGGAAGATATCGCCCTTGTCTTACACACCAGTGGCACAACCAAACGTCCCAAAACCGTCCCCCTCACCCATGGCAACCTCACCGCAGGCTCCCTCACCATCAGCCGCACCATCGCCATTACCCCAGAAGACACCTGTATCAATGTTATGCCCCTCTTCCATATTCATGGCTTGTCCGTGAATATCTTGGCCACCTTCTTAGCTGGGGCTAGTGTAATCTGCACCCCAGGGTTATATGGTGCAGATAACGGCGTTGAGGGCTTCTTTGAGTGGCTAAAACCAGGGGATGGTAGACCCGCCCCCACCTGGTATTCTGCCGTGCCCACCATGCACCAAGCCATTCTCGACTATGCAGAAAAAGTAATCTCCCAAACCGGCAGCCCTCCCCCCCATTCCCTGAAACTGATCCGCAACTGTTCTGCTGCTCTGCTACCCACCATTGCCGAACGCATGGCGGAGGTCTTCAACTGTGAAATTTTACCCACCTACGCCATGACCGAATCTATGCCCATTTGTAGTCCCCAAGTGGGTAAGGGCTTGTCCCGGCGGGGTTCTGTCGGTCAAGCGGCCGGGCCGAAACTGATTATCGGGGAAGTAGACGAAACCGGCAAAGGTCAACCCAAACTGAAGATTCTGCCCCCCTTTGCGGAAGGGGAAGTAATGGTACGGGGCGCTTGCGTCACCTCCGGGTACGAGTTGCGCGACTGGATGGACTATAACCCCAATCAAGAATCCTTTATTGACGGTTGGCTGCGAACGGGCGATAAGGGCTATGTCGATGAAGATGGCTATGTGTATCTAGTTGGTCGATTTAAGGAAATCATTAACCGGGGTGGTGAAAAGATCAGCCCCATGATGATTGAAGATATTGTCCAACAACACCCGGCTGTGGGTCAGGTGGTAGTATTTGCTGCCCCCCATGAACTCTGGGGAGAAGTGGTCGGCGCGGCGATCGTTTTGGCTCCAGGTGAAACCAAGCGCCCCTCCTTAGCTGCTTTGCGTCAGTTTATTTTGCAACAAAAAGAACTGGAGCTTCAGTGGTTACCAGAGTGTTTGGTCTGGATGGACTCTATTCCCAAAGGAGCCACCGGCAAACCGGCCCGCATTGGCTTAGGCAAGCGCTTAGGACTGCCAGTGATGCCGGAAAATGCCCAGGATGCCCCCCATACGTTCATTGCCACGGAGAAAGCCGACGGCACGTATATTTTAGAAACGCCAGAACATCAACCCCAAGATGATCATGGAGAATGTTATACCCTGCATCAGTTGGCGGCCTATTTTACCTCGAAGACGGAGAATTTACACTTAGAGGGGTTAGCTGACTCGAATGTGCCTGACCTCCTCGGTCATCCCACATTTATCAGTCCCTCTGCCCTGGTTCAGTTACCGGAATTACCCTTAACTAAGAGTGGAGAAATTGACCGCAAAAAACTCCGCAACTTGGCCCATCAGAGCGAAGAAGCGGCCAGTACCCCAGCCCTAGAAGGGAACGAAATTGAGCAGGCGATCGCTAAAATTTGGTGCGAAGTGCTGCAACTCGAAACCGTAGGCATCCATGATAACTTCTTTGAATTGGGGGGGAAATCGGTGCTGTTGGTTCAGGTCTATAGTAAATTGCAAGATCGCTTCGATCTAAACTTAAAAGTTGTGGATCTTTTAGCCTATCCAACGATTTACGCCTTGAGCGAATATCTAGCCAGCAGTGGATCGACAAAAACACCCGCGAAACCGAGCAACGAAAAACGCTTAACCAAACGCCTAGAAAAAGCTCAAGCCAAAAAAGATCGCAGTAGCGCCCGGAAAAAACATCGCACCTCTGCGCGGGAATAAACCTGATGGGGGATAGGGAGATGGAGAGAGGGTAAGTTACGCCCCCCATTACCAATAATTACCAATTACCAATAGAAAAAATATAAAGAAAACCTAAAATGACTACTAATCTCAATCCAACTGAAGACTATCTAATCGATGATAATGATATTGCCATTATTGGCATGTCGGGACGGTTTCCGGGGGCCAAAACCATCGATGAGTTTTGGCAAAACTTAAAAAACGGAAGTGAAGGGATTTCGTTTTTATCGGAATCCCAACTATTAAGATCAGGGATTGAAAAAGATCTGCTCAGTAATCCGAACTACGTGAAAGCGAGTGGATCAATTCAGGATATCGATCGCTTTGATGCTCAGTTTTTTAACTACTCTCCCAGGGAAGCCGAAGAACTCGATCCGCAGCAGAGACTGTTTCTGGAGTGTTCTTGGGAGGCGATCGAAAGTGCAGGCTATAATCCAGAAGCCTATGATGGCTCCATTGGGGTTTATGGGGGGAGTGGACTGCCGACTTACCTGATGTCTCACCTGGGAGAGAAGGATTTTATTGTCCTCAGTAGTCGCTCCTTTGAGCAGATGGTGGCCAATGATAAGGACTATTTGGCCACTAGAGTCGCCTATAAACTGAATTTAACGGGCCCGGCGATTAATGTGCAAACTGCTTGCTCCACCTCTCTCGTCGCGGTTCATCTAGCCTGTCAAAGTATTCTCAATGGGGAATGTGACATGGCGTTAGCGGGTGGGGTGTCGATCCAAGTGCCTCAAGAGGTGGGCTATTTGTATCAGGAGGGGATGGTGTTATCTCCCGATGGTCATTGTCGTGCTTTTGACGAGAAAGCCCAGGGGACGGTTTTTGCAAATGGCGTTGGAGTGGTTTTACTGAAGGGGTTACAGGATGCCATTGATGATGGCGATCCGATCTATGCAGTAATTAAAGGATCAGCAATTAATAATGATGGTTCCTTAAAACTGGGCTATACTGCACCCAGTGTGGAAGGACAAGCGGCGGTTATTGCTGAGGCGCAGGCGATCGCCGGAATCGATCCCAGGACGATATCCTATCTAGAAAGCCATGGTACGGGAACCAAGCTCGGCGACCCCATTGAAGTAGAGAGCCTAACCCGCGTTTTCTCTGCCCAAACGGATGAAAAGCAATTTTGTGCCATTGGTTCGGTAAAGACCAATGTGGGCCACTTAAACACGGCCGCTGGTGTGGTGTCGCTGATTAAAACGGCGTTGTGTCTCAAGCATCAGACCCTAGTCCCCAGTTTAAACTTCGATCGCCCCAATCCCCAAATCGACTTTGCCAATAGTCCCTTTTATGTCCATACCCAACTGTCTCCCTGGGAAACCGAACAGCTCCCCCGTCGCGCTGGGGTGAGTTCTTTTGGGGTAGGGGGAACCAACGCCCATCTAGTGTTGCAAGAACCGCCACCTGTGCAGAAAGAAGAGAATGAAGAGGACAGACCTCATCATATTTTGGCTCTGTCTGCAAAGACTCCACAAGCCTTAGCTGATGCGGCCAGGAATTATCGGCATTATCTGCAACAGAACCCGGATGTGGATCTGGCAGATGTTTGCTATAGCGCCAATACGGGACGGGCCCATTTTCCCTATCGTTTGGCTGTAACGGCAACCAGCATTGAAGAGTTAGCCGAGAAATTATCCCTCGATGATACTGTAGGGGGGGGCAAACCCGCCCCTACCCAACCCAAAATCGTCTTTTTATTCACTGGGCAAGGGTCGCAAGCGGAAAATATGGGGTTGGAACTCTATAAATCTTCCCCCGTATTTCGGGATGCTATTGATGAGTGCGACGAATTGCTTGACCTGAAACCCTCCTTACTCGAAGTTCTCTATCCTGAGCTGAATCAAAAGAAACGGGGGAGAAAGCCGAAGAAGTCACCCCTGGATGAAACCGGTTATACCCAACCCGCCCTGTTTGCTGTGGAATATGCCCTTGCTAAAGTCTGGCAATCTTGGGGCATAGAACCTGATGCTGTCATGGGTCACAGCGTCGGCGAATATGTGGCGGCAGTCATGGCAGGGGTGTTTAGCCTGGAAGATGGGTTAAAACTGATTCAAGCGCGGGGTCAGTTGATGCAACAATTGCCTGCGGGTGGCGGGATGGTTTCGGTCATGGCTTCAACCGCTAAGATGGAACCTCTGTTAAAGGAATATGGGGAAAAAGTGGCGATCGCCGCTATCAATGGCCCCGAAAGTACGGTAATTTCTGGAGACAACGGCGTATTAGCCCAAATTACATCCCAACTAGAAGCTGAAGGCATCAAAACCAAAGCGCTGCAAGTCTCCCACGCCTTCCACTCTCCCCTGATGGAACCCATGTTAGCGGAGTTTGAGGCAGTGGCCCAGGAACTCACCTACGAGCAACCGCAACTTACCTTAATCTCCAATGTCACCGGAACCCTAGCCGATGCAACCTTGGCTACCCCTCAATATTGGGTCGATCATGTGCGTCAACCGGTGCGGTTTGCCCAAAGTATGCAAACGTTGCACCGACAAGGCTATGAATTATTCCTAGAAGTTGGCCCCCAACCGATTCTCCTGGGCATGGGGCGTAAATGTTTACCCCCAAATGCGGGGACTTGGTTGCCCTCTTTGCGTTTCGCTTCGCGACATGAATCGGGAGTCGAGGACTGGGAGCAGATGCTATTGAGTTTGGGCGAACTCTATGGGCAAGGTGCAAGGGTTGATTGGGTAGAATTTGATGCCGAATATAATCGGCAAAAACTCGTGTTGCCTACCTATCCCTTCCAACGGGAACGGTATTGGATCGAACCCTTCGCCAGCCAAAAGGTAGGAGCAGGTTCACCTAATCTGTCATCTTCCCCGTCCCCCCATTCCCCCACTCTCTTAGGTCAGAAATTCCCCTTACCCTTGACCGATCAGGTGCGTTTTCAAACCTACTTTAGTCCGGAATTTCCCTCCTATGTCAAAGATCACCGCTACTATGGCAAAGTGGTGGTGGCTGGAGCCTCTCATATTGTCATGGGCTTATTAGCAGGTCAAGATACTCTCAAGAGTGAAGCCTGTGTTTTAGATGACATTGAGTTTATGCAGATTTTGGGGGGAGATGAGGGGCGATCGGTTCAAGTTCTGTTACAAGCGACCGGTAGTGAGAAATATGAGTATCAATTGATCAGTTGCTTGGCGGGTCGTGAAAGTGACCCCTCTGCTGATTGGATTGTGCATACTAAGGCGAAGGTGAGACCCCCTAAACCGACGGAATTGAAGCGGGAACCCCTGGATCTAGAGGAGATTAAATCCCGATGCCCGCGCCACTTGTCGAGTGGCGAATATTACTCTGCTGTCCTCGATCCCTTAGATGGACAGTTTACATTAGGAACCACGTTCCAATGGACTCAAGAAGCCTATATTGGGGATGGAGAAGGGTTAATTAAACTCAAATCTCCATCGAGTCATCCTGAGATGGATGAGTATTGGCCCCATCCAGGTATGATTGATGGGGGGATTGTACCGGTGGCGCTGCTTTCCGTTTCTAAAGAGTCTGAGAATGGCTCGGAATCCACACAACCGGCTGCCTATGCGTTTACCAGTGCGGAGAGTTTCCGCTTTTTGCAGACTATTGACAAAAATCAAGAATTATGGTATTACACCAAAATTGATGAGTTCCTGAGTCCGGGACAACTGCGCGGTAACACGGTTTTACTCACCTCAACCGGTGAAGTGGTGGCGGAGTATATCGGTATTGATTTCCGGGAACTGAGCCGTAAGTTGCTCCTCAAGAGCTTTGGCTTGGATTTGGATGAGTGGTACTATCAGGTGCAATGGCAACCCGTATCTATGGCATCTGTTGAGAAAGAGGAGAAAACGGGAACCTATTTGGTATTAGTGCCCGATGAGAGTTGGGGCGATCGCCTCTCGAAAGCCTTAAGCGAAAAGGGATATGGGGCAATTCTCGCCTATCCCGGAGACAGTTATCAGCAAGTGGACGATCGCCATTATCAACTGCGGCCGACAGCAGCAGAAGATTTTCGCCAAGGGTTGGATAGGGTGCGTGCTAGAGAAGACAACCTACAGGGAATTCTGCACCTGTGGAGTTTAGCGGAAACTGGGGAAACGGCGATCGCCCAAATGCAAGAATTAACCTGTGGCAGTATCCTGCATCTGTTGCAAAGTTACCCATCGATCAAGGACTTACCCCCCCTCTGGTTGGTTACCCAAGGAGCGCAGCAGGTGGGAGACGAATCCCTCGTGGCTCCCTTCTCTTCCCTGCTGTGGGGTTTGGGTAAGGTGATTCCCATGGAACATCCAGAACTGAATTGTCGCTGTGTTGATTTAGACCCCAGCGCCCAGAATCCAGAAACCGATTTAATGGCAGAACTGTTATCTACAGATGCCGAAAATCAGGTCGCCTATCGCCAGGGAGAACGTCAGGTGATGCGGATGGTGAGGGGACAGTCTGGTGTAGGGGTGGCCTCTGTAGGGGTGGGTTTGAAACCCTCTCCTACGGAAGGCTCGGTTCTGATTACCGGAGGATTAGGAGCGCTCGGTCTAGAATTGGCCCAATGGTTAGCCAGTAAAGGAGCGGGTCACCTGATATTAACGGGGCGCTCAAACCCTTCTACCCTAGCCCAAGAAACGATTCGGAGTTTAGAAGAAAGTGGGGTCAGCGTCTCGGTAATCTTAGCAGATATGGGCCAAGAATCTGATGTGGCCAATTTATTTAAGCAAATCGAGAAGTTGCCCCCGCTTAAGGGTGTGATTCATGGGGCCGGATTATTAGATGATGGGGTCTTGCAACAAATGAGTTGGGAGCGCTTTACCCAAGTGCTGGCTCCCAAGGTGGCGGGAGCTTGGTATTTACATCAATTGACTAAAGATCTACCGTTAGATTTCTTTGTCTGTTTTTCCTCGATTACCTCCGTGTTGGGTTCGCCGGGTCAAGGGAATTATGCGGCCGCTAATGGCTTTCTAGATGCGATCGCCGCTTATCGTTGGTGTCAAGGCTTACCAGGACTGAGCATTAACTGGGGCCCTTGGGCGAATATTGGTCTGGCGGCTCGCATGGGGGCCCAGCAGCAAAATCGCTTGGTGGATCAAGGGATTCAGATGATTCCCTCGGAGCAAGGTCTACAAGCGTTTGAGGAATTATTGGGGGCAAAAACAACCCAGATGGCTGTCTTTCCAGTCAACTGGCCCCAATTCCTGACCCAATTGGGGATTAATCAACTCCCTCCCCTACTGGGTGAAATTGCCGGTCAATTCGATCTAGAAAATCTGGGCGCGTCCTCCGGCCCCAGGTTACGGGAATTTTTAGAGCAAGTAAAAGCCGCATCGGGCGATCGCCGCCATCTGATGATTCTGGAGTATCTCACCACTACGGTGGCCAAGGTTTTGAGGCGGCCGAAAGACTTGCCCGACCCCGAAGAAGGCTTCTTTAACCTCGGTCTCGATTCCCTGATGACTATTGATTTAGCGCAAAAAATCCAAAATGATTTAGGCATTTCCCTGTCTTCAACGGCCACATTTGAGTATCCCAATATTCGGGAACTGACTGGTTATGTGGATGGGGTAATTCCCAAACTTGAAGTGGTGGAAACCCAATCAGAAGAAGCGGTTTCTGAGATGGATATGGAGCAGTTAATGCTAGAAATTAGCCAATTATCAGGCGCAGCTCTCGACCAGTCCATCGAGCAAGCACTCACTGAACTTTACCAACTGATCAATTAAAAAATTTCAGGTCGGCGACAGCCAAAAAAATTAAAAATTTATGGATAGTCAACTTTCTAAGGAACAACGTCTACTCGTAGCGGTTCGCCAGGCGATCGCCAAACTGAATCAAATTGAAGAATCCAAAAGCGAGGCGATCGCCATTATCGGTATGGGATGCCGATTTCCCGGTGGGGGAGAGAGTCCAGAAACCTACTGGGATATGCTCAAAACCTCCAAAGATGCCCGGTGCGACATTCCCAAAGACCGGTGGGATATTGACCGCTATTATGACGAAGACCCGGAAGTACCGGGGAAAATGTATGTGCGTCAAGGGTATTTCCTAGAGCAAAAGGTGGATCAATTTGAACCTGCTTTTTTCGGGATTTCGGGATTAGAAGCGGCAAAAATGGACCCTTCCCAGCGCCTGTTGTTGGAAGTGAGCTGGGAAGCCTTGGAACATGCGGGAATTGCCCCCAAAAGTCTGAAAAATACGGAGACCGGGGTGTATGTGGGTCAATGTTTTAATGACTACGCCAGGGTCGGCAGTGATATCTCCGTGAATCAGCTACCGGATTTTTATCTCGGTACGGGTACAGCAATGAATATTACTGCCGGTCGCATTGCCTATGTATTGGGACTGCAAGGGCCGACCTTTTGCCTGGATACCACTTGCTCGTCTTCCTTGGTTACGGTACATTTAGCGGCTCAAAGTTTACGCCTAGGTGAATGCGATCTGGCCCTGGCGGGAGGGGTGAATTTGATGCTGCATCCCTCAGTAACCCATGGATTTTGTAAGGGTAGGGCTTTGGCTCCTGATAGTCGCTGCAAGACCTTTGACGCGAGTGCGGATGGGTATGCTCGCGGAGAAGGCTGCGGGATGTTGGTATTAAAACGAGTGAGGGATGCAGTTCGAGATGGCGATCGCATTTTAGCCCTAGTTCGCGGTTCCGCCATTAACCACGATGGCCCCAGTAGCGGCCTCACCGTTCCCAACCAACAGGCCCAGAAAAAAGTGATTCGCCAGGCCCTGAAAAGTGCCAAACTTGACCCTGCACAGGTCAGTTATGTGGAATGTCACGGCACAGGAACCTCCCTCGGTGACCCCTTGGAGGTCAAAGCCCTTGATGAAGTCTACTGTCAAAATCGCGACAAAGACAATCCCTTGATGTTGGGAGCGGTTAAAAGTAATATCGGTCACTTAGAAGCGGCGGCTGGCGTGGCCGGACTGATTAAAATTATCCTCTCCCTAAACCATGAAGAAATCCCCGCCAACCTCCATTTTAAGCAACCCAATCCCCGGATTGAGTGGCATAAAACGCCGATCAAAGTATTAGCAAAATCCGTTCCTTGGCCAAGGGGAGAACAGGAAAGAATTGCTGCAATTAGCGGCTTTGGCATGAGTGGAACCAATGCCCATTTGATTCTCTCGGAAGCACCCCAATTAGAGATAAAAGAAGAAGCACCTTTTAAGCGCCCCGATCAAGTCTTAACCCTATCTGCCAGAAGCGAACAATCCCTAAACGCACTCATCAGTCGCTATCACCAGGATTTAGCTCATCGCGAGTTTAAATTAGGTGATGTTTGCCATACGGCCAACACCGGACGCGCTGAATTTAACCATCGCTTGGCCTTGGTGGTGAAAAGTGAACAAGACTGTGTGAAAAAACTGCAAAAATTGCAATCAGGCGACGATGACGTTCCTGGAGTTTATCGAGGCAAATTGGGCAACAGTACACGGGGGCCCAAAATTGCCTTTTTATTCACCGGTCAAGGTTCCCAATACATCAATATGGGGCGAGAATTGTATGAAACTTCTCCTGTTTTTCAGCAGGCGATACAAGCATGCAATCAACGGTTGAATTCTGAATTAGAAAAACCCCTACTTTCTATTCTCTATCCAGACAGCGAAAGCAGCGAAGAAATCAATCAAACTGCTTATACACAACCGGTATTATTCGCCCTCGAATATGCCTTAGCGAAACTCTGGCAATCTTGGGGCATTGAACCCGATGTGGTCATGGGTCATAGTGTGGGAGAATATGTAGCCGCTACCCTTGCCGGAGTCTGGAGTTTGGAAGAAGGACTCAAACTGATTGCAGCGCGAGGACGACTGATGCAGCAACTCCCGGCTGGGGGTGGTATGGTGTCGGTGATGGCTTCGGAGGAGAAAGTCCGCCCCTTAGTGGAGTCGTTTGGGGAAAAAGTTAGTATTGCCGCTCTGAATGGCCCGGAAAGTACGGTGATTTCGGGAACACAAGAAGCGTTAGAATCCATTATTTCTCAACTAGAAGCGGAAGGAATTAAAACCAAAGCCCTGCAAGTTTCCCATGCTTTTCACTCTGCCTTAATGGAACCGATGTTAGCGAAATTTGAGGCAGTGGCAAAGAGCATCCATTACCAGATTCCGCGAATTCCTATGGTTTCTAATTTGACGGGAAAATTAGCCGATAAAACCATTAGCACTGCTCAATATTGGGTGGATCATATTCGCCAACCGGTGCAATTTTATCCCAGTATGAAAGTGTTAGCTGAACAGGAGGTGGAAATTTTCTTAGAAATTGGCCCTAAACCGATTTTATTGGGCATGGGTCGGGAATGTTTAATGGGATCGAAAAAAACCTGGCTGCCTAGTTTGCGTCCCGGTAAGCCGGATTGGGCACAATTACTGCAAAGTTTAGCGCAATTGTATGTAGATGGATTTAAGGTAGATTGGCTCACTTTTGACCAAGGTTATGCCTATCAAAAAGTGACCCTGCCGACCTATGCTTGGACAAAGCGGCGCTATTGGATTACGGATTTGCAAGAGTTTAAAGATAGAGTGGTTTCTGAGCCTGCGGCTGAACCGAAAACTACACCCGAACCTAAACCCGAACCAGAAACTGTTTTAGCGGCTAAGTCTGAGAATGGAAAACTGCGGTTGCTTGCTCCGGAAACGGTGGCTTCATGGCAAGGAAATTATCCCGAAGAAGCGCCGGTTTCTCGCAAAGTTAAATTATCTCTGTTACCGATAAGCTCACAAGATCTAGAGCCGAAACTGGTTTCTGAGGAAACGGTTAAACCGGTAACTCCTGCTGTTCTTACTGTTCCCCAACCTTCTATCAATATGACTGAATTAAAAGAGAAACTGAAACATCAATTAGCCGAAGCACTCTATTTAGAACCTGAAGAAATTGAAGAGGATCAAACCTTTATTGATTTGGGTTTAGATTCGATTGTGGGTGTGGAATGGATTAATACGATTAATAAAACCTATGGCTTAAATATTAAGGCAACTAAGCTGTATGATTATCCCAATTTGCGGGACTTTAGCGCCTATATTGGCCAGGAATTAGGGAATGCTGGAATTGCGGCAACACAAACTCCGGCGGCTGCTCCCGCACCGCAAACCAAGATAGAGGTTCCGGTTGCCGCACCTACGGTACAAGTGAATCGTTCGGAAGTCACACAAACGTTGAAAAAACAGTTGGCGGAGGCGCTTTATCTAGAATTGGATGAAATTGGCGAAGATCAGAAGTTTATTGATTTGGGTTTAGACTCAATTGTGGGTGTGGAATGGATTAATACGATTAATAAAACTTACAATTTGGATATCAAGGCGACAAAGTTGTATGATTATCCTACCTTGCTCGATTTTTCTACTTATATTGCGGGAGAAATGTCTCGCTTGGGTTCGGCTGGTGCGACAAGGGTTTCTCAGATGCCGAGCAAATCTGCCCCGACTCCTTCTCAACCGCGAGTAGAGGTCAAGCCCATAGCCACGGCAAATGCTCCGGTAGCGGCTAAACCTTCCCCAGAGGAAGCAAGGCAAAAATTACGGGCAATTTTAAATCAGGTGGCTCGGAAAGAGTTGTCTGTTACTGTGGCGAATCAAATGATTCAAACTTTAAAGCAAGAGGCTAAACTTTAGGAGATTTTTATGGATAAGGATAAAATTTTAAGTCTGATTAGAAAGTATACTCGCGAAGTGGCTCCGGAATTGGAAGATGCCCCCCTAGAGCCAACGGATAGCTTGAAAAGTTTAGGGGTGGATTCGGTGAATCGGGCGGAAATTTTGATGATGGTGATGGAGGATTTGGATCTGAATATTCCGCGTGTGGAGTTAGCTGGTGCGAATAATATTGGCGAGTTGGCTGATTTGTTTGTGGCGAAGTTGTAGGGTTTTGATCCCCCCAATCTCCCAGGGTGGTTTCGTTAAAATTTTTAATTTTTAATTGATCTAATGGTGCAGTTGCCGACTCGAATTAATATTACTGGAATGGGGATTTTAACGGCGATCGCCCAAACGGTTCCTGATTTTGCCGAGTCCTTATGGGCACAGAAAACGGCATTTGGCTATCTGAAACGCCCTGGAAGGGAAGGAAAGGAGCCGTTTTTGGGGGCGGAATTACCCGATCTCGATATTCAGTCGGCGCTTCCGGAGCATCGGGGACTGTTGCGAACGGCGAGTTGGAGTTCCCAAATGGCAACGCTGGCGCTCTCTCAAGCTTGGCAGGATGCCCAATTGGATGCGGCGATCGCCTCTGGAACCATTAACCCGGAACGGATCGGCTTGGTGGTGGGTGGCTCCAATTTTCAGCAGCGATCACACCAGGAACTGTGGCAAAAGTATCAATCTAAACCTCAGTTTATCCGCCCCACTTATGGCTTAACGGTGTGGGATACGGATATGGTGGGCATTTTGTCCCAATGTTTTCCCATCCGGGGGGAAGGCTATACGGTTGGGTGCGCTTCAGCCAGTGGAGCCTTAGCCATCATCCATGCCGCCCGTCAGATTCTCACGGGGGAAGCAGATGTCAGTATTGCCCTGGGAGCGCTGTTTGATTTTTCCGCTTGGGAATGTCAGGGGTTGAAGAATTTGGGGGCTATGGGCAGCGATAAGTTTAAGGATCGACCAGAGTTAGCCTGTCGCCCTTTTGACCGCGATCATGATGGCTTTATTTATGGGGAAGGTTGCGGCGTGTTGGTTCTAGAGCGAGCGGATCTGAGGGAGGTGGATATCCAGGGAACCCTCCTAGGCTGGGGATTAGCCTTAGATGGGAATCGCGCTCCCGATCCCTCCCAAGCGGGAGAAGAGCGGGCCATGCAGGCTGCACTAACCATGGCAGGGTTACAATCGAAACAAATTAATTATGTAAATACCCATGGAACCAGTTCTCCCCTGGGCGATCGCACCGAAGCAGCAGCCCTAAAAGCGGTGGGGTTGTCCCACAGTTGGATTAACTCTACGAAGTCCTTAACCGGCCATTGTTTAACCGGTGCGGGTGTTGTGGAGGCGATCGCTACTTTGCTGCAACTGAAAGCACAGTGCTGTCATGGAACCCACAATCTGATTCGTCCCATTGACCCGGATTTGAATTGGGTGACTGAGGCTTCTATACCTGCGGAAATTGAGTATGCGATCAGTAACAGTTTTGCTTTTGGTGGCATGAATGCGGCGATCGTTTTTGGCAACCAGGAGGTGAAATAGGAGATTATGAACATTCAAGAATACAAATTCGGGCGATCGTCAACTGACTAATATTATCTTAACTAAATACAAACGATATAGTATAATCATGGCAAAAGTGCTAGGAAAACCCATGAAATCAGTTGGTATTGAAGCTCTAAATATCTATGGAGGAGCCGCTAAGTTAGATGTAGCGATTTTAGCTAAAGCTAGGGAATTAGACCCCACTCGGTTTGAGAATTTACTCATGAAAGAAAAGAGTATGGCAATGCCCTATGAAGACCCGGTTTCCTTTGCCGTCAATGCCGCCAAACCCATTATTGATGAATTAACAGATGACGAAAAAAAACGGATCGAATTAGTCATTACTTGCAGCGAATCCGGGATTGATTTCGGTAAATCTATGAGTACCTACATTCATGATTATTTAGGACTCAAACGTAATTGCCGCATGTTTGAACTTAAGCAAGCCTGTTATTCCAGTACGGCTGGATTTCAGATGGCCCTAAACTTTATTTTAGCCCAAACTTCTCCCGGTGCAAAAGCCTTAGTTATCGCCACAGACCTCTCCCGATTTATTATCGAAGAAGGAGGAGAGGGGCTAACCGAAGATGCCTCCTTTGCCGAACCGAGTAATGGCTCTGGCGCAGTGGCTATTTTAGTCAGCGATAACCCCAAAGTTTTCCAAGTCGATGTAGGTTGTAATGGGTACTATGGTTATGAAGTCATGGACACCTGTAGGCCCACCCCAGATTCAGAAGCCGGAGATGCAGATTTATCCCTCCTTTCCTTTTTAGATTGCTGTGAAAATGCCTATCTTCAATATCAAGAACGAGTCGAAGATGTGGATTATCAAAACAGCTTTGGCTATCTCAGTTTTCATGCTCCTTTTGGAGGAATGGTCAAAGGAGCGCATCGAAGCATGATGCGGAAGTTTAAAAGAGCCAAACCCGTCGATATTGAAGCTGATTTTCAACGGCGCGTAATGCCGGGATTAATCTATTGTCAACAGGTGGGAAATATTCTCGCGGCTACCGTTTTGTTATCCCTAGCGAGTACCATTGATAATGGAGAATTTCATAATCCCAAGCGCATTGGGTTATTTTCCTATGGTTCCGGATGTTGTTCCGAGTTCTATAGTGGTGTAGTAACTCCTGAAGCTCAAAAACTGCAATCTAAACGAGGTATGGCGGCTCATTTATCTAACCGCTATGCTTTAAATATTGACCAATACGAGCAATTATTGCGTGATAGTCGTTTAGTGGCTTTCGGAACTCGGAATGTACAGTTGGATTATCAATTATTTCCAGAAATTTGGCAAAAATTTGAGGGCACAGGTCGCTTAGTCCTCAAACAGATTAAGGAGTTTCACCGGGAATATGAGTGGGTATAATCATGGACTACCAAACCCTAAAAATCCAGTATCAACCGGCGGTGAAGCGCATTCAGCTTTACCGCCCAGAAGCTCAAAATACCATTAATAGTCAACTAACAGAAGACCTATTATCAGCCCTACAAGCTACTGAAAAAGAAGAGTCGATTAAAATCATTGTTTTGGAAGGCTTGCCGGATGTTTTCTGTACTGGTATGGATTTCCAAGAAATTGCCCAAAATCAAGTGGACGATCCCAAGGAAAGTTCCGAAAACTACTATAATATTTGCCGCTACATGACCGAAAATAGTAAGGTTGTGATCTCATTAGTGCGAGGAAAAGTGCAAGCGGGTGGAGTGGGTTTTGTGGCAGCCAGCGATCTGGTGATTGCCGATGAAACTGCTACGTTTGTGTTATCTGAATTATTATTTGGTTTATTACCCGCTTGTGTGTTGCCCTTTCTAATTCGCAGAATCGGGTTTCATAAAGCCTATCGCTTGGCATTAACGACCCAAGAAATTTCTAGCTCAGAAGCTTATCAATGGGGATTGGTGGACGAATATAGCCCCGATGCTGAAAAGAATTTACGTCAATATTTCCGCCGCTTAAAATATTTACCCACTGAGGGAATTCAACGGTTAAAGCAGTATACTCAGAAGCTGTGGATGATGGATGATGAAACGCAAAATCTAGCTGTAAATACGATTGCTGGATTAGTGGGCGATCGCCAGATTCAAGAAACGATTAGACGCTATGTTCAAGAGGGGGTATTTCCATGGCAAACCTAAATTCAGGAGTCGTTCAACTCTCAGAATTGGGCAATGGTGTTGTTCAGATAACCATGAGCGATCAGGAATACCGCAACACCTTTTCCCAGGGCTTGATTGATGGATTGTATGAGTGTTTTGGTGCAGTTGCCCAAAATGAAACCTACAAAGTAGTGATCTTAACCGGTTATGATAATTATTTCTGTTCGGGAGGAACAAAAGAAGAACTGATTCGCATTCATCGGCGCGAAATCAAGTTTGATGATTTAGATTTTTTTAGAATCGCTCTTGATTGCAAATTGCCCGTTATTTCGGCTATGCAAGGTCATGGTATTGGCGGCGGTTTTGTGTTGGGACTATATGCGGATTTGGTGGTGTTAAGTGAAGAAAGTATTTATACAACCAATTTCATGAAATATGGGTTTACCCCTGGCATGGGATGTACCTTGATTGTCCCCCACAAATTGGGCGGGGGTTTGGGTGCAGAACTGATGTATACGGCTGAAAATTATCGGGGTAAGCAGTTGGCAGAGCGCGGGATTCCCTTCCCCGTCTTGCCCCGAAAAAAAGTATTAAATTATGCCATCAATATGGCCCAGGCGATCGCCGAAAAACCTCGTTTATCCCTAATCACCCTCAAAGAACATTTAACCGCAGAACTTCGAGGCAAATTACCCCAACTCATTGCCCAAGAAGTTGCCATGCATGAAATTACCTTCCATCAACCGGAAGTTGCCGAGCTGATTAATATTCGATTTGGGGAAGGAAATCAAACTAGCGCAGCATCCTTGGTTCAGGAAAAAACATCGGATGAAAAAGATATTTTAACCCAGCTCCAATCTGGGGAACTCTCCTTAGAAGCTGCCGAATCTTTACTCTTAGGAGAAAGTCAGAACGAAGCAGACATTTTAGCCCAACTCCAATCCGGGGAACTCTCCTTAGAAGCTGCCGAATCTTTACTCTTAGGAGAAAGTCAGAGTCAGGAAGACATTTTAAGCCAACTCCAATCCGGGGAACTCTCCTTAGAAGCCGCCGAATCTTTACTCTTAGAAACACCAGAACCCGACATTTTAGAACTACTCCAACAAGGCAGTTTATCCTTAGAGGATGCAGAAAATTTATTACTGTCGGGTTTAGATTTACCTCAAGCATTCCATCAAGATAATCTATCCCAAAATACCGATATTGCCATCATTGGCCTCTCTTGCCGATATCCAGGGGCAAAAAACTGGCAAGAATTCTGGGAAAACCTCAAAAACGGTGTTGATAGTATTGAGGAAGTTTCCCCCGATAAATGGCCCCATGAATCTTGGTACGATCCCGATCCGAATAATCCCCATACCTCCTATTCTAAATGGAGTGGTTTTATCGACGATGTGGATAAATTCGATCCCTTTTTCTTCCAAATTGCGCCTAGTGAAGCGCAATATATGGAGCCTCAACATCGCATTTTCCTAGAAGAAGCCTATCATGCCATTGAGGATGCTGGTTATGCAGCAGATGCTCTCAAAGGTCAATCTTGCGGCGTATTTGTAGGAGCAGCAAATGGGGATTATGCCGAAATTTTACTCCGTTCGGGAACCCATACCAATCGTCAAGTATTAACCGGAAATTCGGTTTCCGTTTTACCCGCTCGGATTGCCTATTTTTTGGATTTGCGCGGCCCCGTGATGGCCATTGAAACCGCCTGTTCCTCCTCCCTCGTTGCCATTCATCAAGCCTGCGAAAGTATCCAGAACGGAGAGTGTGAAATGGCACTAGCGGGTGGGATAGCCCTGATGTTAACCCCAACCCAGAATATTGTCACCAGCCAATATAGAATGCTCTCGCCTCAAGGAAGATGCCGCACGTTTGATGCTTCTGCCTCTGGCATTGTCTGGGGTGAAGGCTGCGGAATTGTGGTATTAAAAGAGTACAGTAAAGCACGGAGAGACGGCGATCGCATCTATGGCATCATTAAAGGCTCTGGCATCAACTACGACGGAAAAACCAACGGCATCACCGCCCCCAGTGGCCAATCTCAACTCAATTTAGAGAAAAAAGTCTATCAAAAATTTGCCATTGATCCCTCCACCATTAGCTATGTAGAAGCTCATGGAACCGGCACTCCATTAGGCGACCCCATCGAAGTTGAAGCCCTCACAGAAGCCTTTTCTAGCCACACAACCGCCAAACAAACTTGCCCCATAGGATCAGTTAAAACCAACATCGGTCATACGGCTTGGGCCGCTGGAGTTGCCAGTGTTATTAAAGCTGTTTTATGCTTAAAAAATCAGCAACTCGTTCCGTCAATTCACTTTAATCAACCCAACCCCCATATTGACTTTACCAACAGCCCCTTTTATGTCAATACCGAACTCAAAGAATGGCAACATCCAGAAGATAAACCCCGACGAGTCGCCGTCAGTTCCCTCGGATTTAGTGGCACAAACGCCCACGCCATCTTAGAAGAAGCGCCCAGGGTTCAACCTCCCGATTTAAACTGTCCCAATCGCCCCCTTCATCTGCTCACCCTATCCGCTAAATCAGAAGCATCTCTACAAGCTCTCATTCGCTCCTATCAGCAGCATCTCGAAACCGCAAGCGATTCAGAAATAGCCCATATTTGTTATAGTGCTAATGTGGGGCGATCGCACTTCAATTACCGACTCGCTATCGTCGCTCAAAACCCACAAGAATTCGCCGAAAAACTGCGCCAGCATCAAACCGGAGAATCCGTTCCTAACTTATTCGCCCAACAGCTCTTAACCACTCGCAAACCCAAAGTCGCCTTCCTCTTCACCGGCCAGGGTTCCCAATACGTTAATATGGGTAAACACCTATATGAAAACTCGCCTATTTTTCGTCAAACGATTGATGAATGCAACCAGATTTTAACCCTGGAATTCAATCAACCCTTACTCCCTATCCTCTATCCAGAAACCTCAACAGAATCATCCTTACTCGACCAAACCCAATATACTCAACCCGCCCTATTCTGCATCGAATACGCCTTAGCAAAACTCTGGCAGTCCTGGGGAATTCAACCCGATATTCTCATGGGTCACAGCGTCGGAGAATATGTAGCTGCTACCCTCGCTGGAGTCTTTAGTTTACGCGATGGACTCAAATTAATTGCCACACGCGGTCAACTCATGCAACAATTACCTGCTGGCGGCACAATGGTTGCAGTCATGGCATCCGCAGACACCATTCACCCCTTCTTAAATTCCCATCCAGATATTGATATTGCTGCCATTAACGGCCCAGAAAGTGTCGTCATTTCTGGAAAATTAGAACCCATCAATACCCTCGTTCAGCAACTACAAAATCAAGGTATTAAAACCAAACAACTGCAAGTCTCCCATGCCTTCCATTCTGCCTTAATGGAACCCATGTTACCCGATTTTGCAACCGTTGCCCATCAAATCACCTACCATCCTCCTCAAATTCCAATTATTTCCAATGTCACCGGATCAGAAATCGATCGACAAATCTGCACACCCCAATATTGGGTCGATCATGTTAGAAATTCCGTCAGATTTGCCCAAGGTATGGATATTTTATCCCAAGAAAAATACGATATTTTTCTTGAAATTGGCCCCCATCCTATCCTGTTAGGAATGGGTCGTCGATGTGTCGATCCAGAATTGGGGATTTGGTTACCCTCTCTGCGTCGTGGAGTAGATGACTGGCAACAAATTCTCTCTAGCTTGGCAGAACTCTATAGCCAAGGCGTTAAAATTGATTGGTGCGGATTTGATCAACCTTATCCTCGCCAGAAAGTCGCCTTACCCCTTTATCCCTTTGAACGTCAACGCTATTGGATTGATGAGCCAAAAAATAACCCGCTTTTCAATGCCTTAAATGCTGAGAATATCGATCATTTAGTCACTCAGATCGAAAAAACCGGCGAACTTTCAGCCAAAGAAGTGAAATTACTCCCCAAACTCCTGAAAATTCTCCAGGCACAAAGCCAGGATAACCCTGAAACTCAAAGTCCATCACAAAGTTCATTACCATCTAAATTAGAAACCCCGATCTCTTCATCGTCTAGCATTCTCCACAAACTCGACCAGACTCCCTTAGAAGAATACACCCATGTTTTACTGGAATACTTGCAAAATCAAGCCCGTAAAATTCTGAAGGTGAGCCATAAGCATCAATTTAATCTACATCAGTCTATCCTAGATTTAGGATTTGATTCTTTGAGTGCCATGGAACTCAAAAATAAAGTTGAAAAAGACTTAAACCTGACTCTACCTGCCAGTAAAATCATGAGCGGCCCCAGCACTTTAGAATTAGCAGAATTAATCGCGGCTTCTCTTCAAGATTCGGCACAATTTTCTCCCACTTCTGAACCGGATAAACATCCAGATTTAAACACTCATTGGATAGCCTATCATCAACCTAAACCCGATGCCTTGGTACGCTTGTTCTGTTTCCATCCTTGGGGTTCGAGTGCCTCCCTATTTAAAGATTGGTCAGCAGAACTGCCTTCACAAATCGAAGTATTACCCATTCAACTCCCCGGTCGTCAACAAAGGATAAACGAACAACCCGTTACTAATTTTGAGCAACTTTTGCAGGTCTTGGGAGATGTTTTACCCCCTTATTTTGATAAGCCTTTTGCCTTCTTCGGTCACAGCATGGGCGCTATTCTTGCTTTTGAACTGGCCCATTTATTGAATAAAAAATACAACGTTCAACCCACACACTTATTTTTAGGTGGAGCTAAACCCCCATCTGACCGGTCTTTCCTCGATCGCCTGGCTGCCCTGTCAGAGGAAGAAAAGTTAGATTACTTTACTAAAGTAGCCGAAATTCCAGCACGAATTTATCAAGACACCTCATTATTTAATGAGTTAATTAAAGTCTTTAAGGCAGATATTGCCCTAATTCAAAGCTATCAACTTTCAGATAAAGAGCCTCTAAGTTGTCCCATTTATAGCTTGAGTGGAATTGACGATCCAGTGGTTACAGAATCAGAACTATCCCAGTGGTCTAAGTATACAAAAGAGCGCTTTCAAATGAAACAGCTACCAGGTAAACATATGTTTTTCCAGCAAAGTCAGAAATTAATTTTAGCGATGATTGAGGAACAATTGTTGTAAGATAAAATGGTTATAGCCTCCTCTGGCTCATTAGCCATGACCAGTCCAAAGCACTATAAATTGATCCTTGAGAAGAAAGTTTCTCTCAGTCCATTGTTAAGTAGCTGATTGTCCATAAAAGGATCAGAAAAATTAATGACAATTTTGCTGTTTTCGATTATAATGCCAGCAATCCCTTATTATCTGAAATTACTCTATCGAGAAATGGTGACTAAAGATCAGTTTGTAGGCACATGGAAACTCCTAGAGTTTAAATCGGTTGACTCAGAACAAAAAAATATTTATCCCATGGGCAAAGATCCACAAGGCTATTTGATATATACAGCAGAGGGGTATATGTCGGTTTCCTTTATGATGAGCGATCGCGCAACCATGGATTTGACTCCGGAAGAAGTACAAGACCTGAAAAACTTGAAACCGGGACTCAAACTGATTCAGCAACTCCCCAAATTTATTAAAGCCACCTTACGCTACTTCAAAGCGAGTAGAAATTATGTCTCTTATTCCGGAACTTACGAAATAAAGGATCAACAAGTGATTCATCATTTAGATGTGAGTTTAATTCCCGATTGGGTGAATACTGATTTAATCCGTAATTTTGAATTTGTAGACGATAAGCTGATCTTGAGTCCTCCAGTAATGGGAGGAGTTTCTTCGTCTCTGACTTGGCAGCGCCTTCATTAATTTACTATGAATCAATCCACTCTCAAATTTACAGAAAAAAACTCTACTTCTAATCAAAATAGTGCCTGTTTAGAAGTCCTAATTATTGGTGCGGGTATTTCTGGTTTATGTATGGGAATTAAGCTCAAAAAAGCCGGTATTAATACCTTCAAAATATTTGAGAAATCCTCTAATCTGGGGGGAACCTGGCATCATAATACCTATCCGGGTTGTGCCTGTGATGTTCCCTCAGTATTATATTCTTTCTCGTTTGAACCTAAATATGACTGGACGGTCAACTATCCCAAGCAAAAAGAAATTTTAAAGTATTTAGAAGACTGTGCAGACAAATATGAAATCACTGACCATATCTGCTTGAATACTCAAATTGCAGGAGCAGTTTTTGATCCAGAAGCTAATCTTTGGACAGTCTCAACCCAGAATGGAGAAGAATTTCAAACTCGCGTCCTCATTAGTGCTTGTGGACAGCTAAACGAACCCAAAATACCCAAACTCGAAGGTTTAGAAACATTTCAGGGCACTCAATTTCATTCCGCTCGCTGGAAGCATGATTATGATTTGAACAATAAAACTGTTGCTGTGATTGGAACCGGTTCTAGTTCCGTCCAGTTTCTGCCGATTATTGCCGAACAAGTGAAAAAACTGATTGTTTTTCATCGCAGCGCCAATTGGGTGATTCCCAAAGTCGATCGCCAGTTCAACAAGTTCGATCATTGGCTCTTCAAAACTTTCCCCATTACTAGCCGAATCTATCGTTGGTTTATTTATCTTTATTTTGAATTTTTATTGGTTACCATCAATCTTCAGAAAGATGGAATTGTGGGCAAGATTGCAGCAATTTGGCTGAATAACTATCGCAGTATGAAGGTTAAAAAAGAGAGTTTAAAGACGGTTCTGAAACCCAAAGATCCCGTTCTCTGTAAACGTTTTTTATTGTCTAATAACTACTATGAAACTCTGCAACGCTCTAATGTAGAAGTTGTATCGATTCCTATTCAAAGGATTACGGAACATTCTATTGTCACTCAAGAGGGTTCCCACTATGATATTGATGCCCTGATTTGGGCAACTGGATTTGAGTCTACCCAGTTTCTAGCTTCCCTCAATATTGTCGGTAAAGAGGGCAAAATTTTACATCAGCAATGGAAAAATGGCGCTCAAGCCTACAAGGGAGTCATGGTTCCAGATTTTCCCAATTTCTTTATGCTCTATGGCCCAAATACTAACTTGGGTTCCAATTCAATTATTTTTATGATTGAATGCCAGAGCCGGTATATTCTTTCTTGTATCCAAATGATGCATCAAAATCAGATATCTCGTTTAGAGGTTAAACCGGATATTTATGCTAAATTCAATCAGAAGTTGCAAGAGAATGCAGCTAAAACCGTGTGGATGAATAGTTGCTCTAGCTGGTATAAAACGGCTGATGGTAAATTGACTAATAACTGGCCCTACTCCTCGGTGCGCTATTGGCTCACTACCCTAAAGGCTAAGGTAGAAGAGTTTAATACATTGTAACCTAACCCTATAATCTAATCCTTATTTAGACCAAACGGAAACTCACATTATGGCGATTAAAGAAAAAATCACAATTCCTGGGCCTTCTTCCTTACCGATGACCGGAGGACTGCCGAATATATGGCGTTTTGCCCAAGACCCCATTGGCTATAGTACCAAAGTATTTGCCCAATATGGTCGGATTGCTTCATTAGTGAAAAACCAAAGCCAGAATCTCTATTCCTCTGATCCCAATTGTCCGGGAACTGTTTTAGCTTACGGGCCAGATATTGTTCAACAAGTTACCTCGCAACATGATATTTATCATAAACATCCCATGTCTGGGAAAGTCTATGGTAAACGCAATGAATCGAAACGTACTCAACCTTTAAAGACTTTTGGTGTTGGACTGTTTGGTGTGAATGGACAACAGCATCTGGATCAAAGAAAATTGATGATGCCCTCGTTCCATCGTAAGAAAATTCAGTCCTATCATGAGGATATGATTTCTTTAACGAATTTGCGGATCAATAACTTGGTTTTAGACCAACCCTGCCGCATTGACCGGTTAATTGAAGGATTAACGATGAGCATTGCTACTCAAACGATGTTTGGGGAGGATATTGAGCAAAAAGACCAAACAGTGGGCGAGATTTTTCAGGAAATCATTGATTACCAAGCGTCTCAACTGAGTAATTTAATTCCTTATGATATTCCTGGATTTCCGTTCTACAATTACTTGAATGTTCTCTTGCGCTATGAAGAGAAAATGAAGGCAATTATTGAGGATAAGAGAGGTAAGTTAGCGGAAGCGAATGATGTGCTTTCTATGCTGATTGAAGCGAGAGATGAAGATAGCGGTTTAAAGCTGACGGAGGAAGAGTTAATTGGCCATATCAGTACGTTATTTTTGGTGGGCCATGAAACAACTTCTAGTTCTCTGACCTGGATTATGTTGTTATTATCCCAATATCCTCAAGTGATGGCCGATCTTCTGGATGAGTTGAAAGGGGTATTAGATGGCAATCCTCCGACTATGGAACAACTGGATAAGTTGCCTTTGTTGGAGCGGGTGATTAAAGAAAGTTTGCGGGTGTTGACTTCCATCCCTTGGAACGGTAGGATTACGTCGGAGGCGACGGAATTAGCGGGGTATGAAATTCCTCAAGGAACGGAAGTTTTGGTGAGTATTTACCATACCCATCACATGCCGGATCTTTATCCGAATCCTGAAGATTTTAAGCCGGAACGGTGGGAAACGATTAATCCATCGATTTATGAGTATAATCCTTTCAGTGCTGGGCCTCGGCTGTGTATTGGTGCTGGGTTTGCAATGATGCAGATGAAGATTATTCTGGCGATGTTACTCCAACATTGCCGTTGGGAATATGTGCCTGGACAAACGATCGATCGCAGTGGGATTATTTCCGTTAAGACTAAGTATGGATTATCGATGATTGCGCGATCGCACGATGGACAGTTTAGCCAGGGCGTGGGTAAAGTCCAAGGGAATGTTAGAGAGATGGTCAATCTCCCCTAGTAGTTATTCTTTATACTAAAATCTAGCCATGCCTTGGTAAAACCCATTGTAGACTTGACAAAAGAAGAGAACATTGATTATAAGTTAAGCAACACTTAATGATTCAGTTCTAACACTTACCTTAGTAAATTAGGAATCATAATGAACAAGATGATTGAAGGAAAACGGGCCTTAGTCGTGGGTGCAGGAATCTCCGGCTTAGTTTCAGCCAAAGAACTCTTAGATGTTGGAATTAAAGACATCACTATTGTAGAAAAAGAACCTGATTTAGGTGGAGTCTGGCGAAAATATTGTTGGAAAAGTGCAACATTAACCTCTTCCAAATGGATGACTGAGTTTGGTTCCTATCCCATCCCCAGCGAGTATCCCGATTTTCTCAAACCCGAACAAATGATGGATTACCTCCGGTCATTTACCAAGCATTTTGGTTTAGAAGAGCGGATGCGCTTTGGGGTTGAAGTTAAGGAAATTGCCCTGCAAGCTGACGGTACTTATCAAGTAACCACTAATCAAGAAACCGATAGTACCTACGATTTTGTAGTCATTAGTACAGGATTGCATGGCAAACCTTCCATTCGTTCAGTTCCTGGCTTAGAAAACTTCAAAGGGAAAGTCATGCATGGCCATTCCTATAAGGAACCCTCAGAATTCAAAGGTAAACGGGTACTCTGCATGGGACTGGGTGAAAGCGGTGTTGGTATCAATTCAGAAATCAGCAGTGTCGCTGCAAAAACTATTGTCTCCGCCGGTGCTTATGTCGGTGCAATTCGCGTTTTTCCTTACAGTAGTAAGCCCTTCGATCAGATTCAGTTTTGGCCCATTGGTAGATTTATGAAAGACTACCAAGAAGTTTTAACTGTTCAACTGAGCTGGATTACACGGCTTCCTGAACCCCTACGTTCCTTTTTCAAAAACTTTCATCCTATTCTTAGAGCTTTTCCCAATGAATGGGTTCCAAAAGCCTATATCCCCAATTATTGGGCAGCCAAATATTGGCCGAAACCCAATAGCAATTTTGGAGATGTGAGTGGCAATCTCACCCGGCCTCAAGCTCCTCCAGATGACATCTTATACTTGGTTAAAACGGGTAAAATTACACCCAAAGGTCGAGTCAAAGAGTTTGATGAAAACAGCGTTTATTTCTGCGATGGAAGCAGTGAAGAAATTGATGTAGTCGTAGCAAATACGGGTTATCAAGCTCCTGTTTCCTTCATAAAATTCCCCAATAACTGGCAATACTTCCATAAGGAATTGTATAAGGGTTCTTTTCATCCAGATATGCCTAATTTAGCCTTTGTCGGCTTAGTGAGGCCCACCATTGGATCAATTCCAGCTATGGCTGAAATGCAAGCACGTCTGGTTGCACAAGTCTTTTCCGGTGAGTTCATATTACCAGAAAAAGAAGTCTTAAGAACACTGATTAAAAAAGAAGCTGATAACCATGCTCGTCAGTCTCCAGAAATGAACGATCGCTGGCCCCATATTTATTTCTTTGATCAATGGATGGAAGACATGGCAGAATTAATTGGCTGTCAGCCGAAACTGAGCCAACATCTAGGATCTTGGAAGAAATTGCAGGCTTACTTCTTTGGAGCGCCTATGCCCCTACGCTTTCGTCAGTATGGGCCAGGTGCTGTAGAAGATGGTTGTGAACGTTATATAGAGCGAGTTGACAAACTCTATGGTCAACCGCCGATGTCCTATGTTCAATTGTACATCATTGGTATGGTATTCTATCCCCATATTCTTAGCATTCTCTTAGGAGCTATCTTCTTCTGGGGTCTTGATTGGTCTGCTCCTCTAAGTGTTGGCCTAGCTGGACTCTTTTGGGTTGCATACATGACCAGTGATGTCTTCCGATTTTTGTTATCCCTACCCACACAAGTGATTACTCAGCAGTGGCTTGAAGATATGCTGCCTTGGGCGAATACCGATCTCAAGTCCATGAGTCCTTTGTTATCGGCTGGCGAAAACATTGACTATAATAATCCTCCCGTATTTGAACGTGATGTGATAGCGAAAACTTAAAATACGATCGCTTTTCTTTGCTCGTTTTCCCACCTCGTACCGGAAATAAAAAGGGATGGGGTGGGACTGTTTTTTGAAGAATTCACAAGATCAAGATTTTTAGAGAGTTAAAACATTCATGAAGTACGATCGCCCATTATGGTCTGATGAACGTGGTCTCGCGCTTATCAATCAATATTCAGGAGGATTTTCAATTGCGGGAATTTTCCAGCTAACTGGTAAAGTTAACCCAGAGAGTTTACGCAAATCCCTGGACTTTATCCAATCGTCTTACCCTCGTTTAAACTGTCGTATCATTGGGGATGCAAAGAACCTTCAATTTAAGGAAGATGAAACACAACCTATTCCCTTAGAAATCCGAAAAGAATCTGATAGTTTATCCTGGCGGGATATACTGTTCAAAGAAGTGAATACTCCCTTACCACGGGATCAATATCTGCTCAAATGTTTCTTAGTCTCTGCACAACATCCTACAGATACCCATTACTTAATTACAATCATTGATCATTGTATTTCTGATGGTCTCTCATTTATGCGTATGAATGATCTGATCCTCAAATACTATGACCAAGCGGAACAAGGTTTAGCTCTAGAACAATCTGAGATTAGCTTCCCAGAAGATGAGATTGATATTTTTTGGCAAAATAGTAATTCCAAAGCTATTTTTTCGAGTTTTATGGCTTGGATCAGACAGCAAATCAATGTGCGTTCTAAGGGAATCAAAAAAATGATTCCGGATCAAAAACTACCTGTGCAACAAAGACAAGGAAATTTTGTTCATCGCTGTTTAGATCTCGATTTAACTCAAAAACTCCTTCAAAGATGCCGAGAAGAAAAAACTCAAGCCAATGGTATGCTTTGTGCGGCGATGTTGTGCAGTGCCTACCAAGATATTTCTCAGAAACCCAATGAAAATTTAAGCCTATCTTGTCAATCTTATGTTGATTTGAGATCCAAAACGAACCCTCGGATTAAAGATGAGCATATGGCGTTAATGGTTTCCTCTGTGTTTTCTTTTCATAAACTTAACAATACAACTCAGTTTTGGGACTTAACCAAAGAGGTTAATGAACAAATCAAAACCCAAATTGATCGAGGCGACTTTCTCAAATATCCTCCCCTTCTAGGAAACTTGATTGAAATGTCTTTCTTAGCGCCAGAAGACTCTACTCAAACGGTATCAGTTACGAATATTGGTAAGGTGAGAGTAAAGAAAAGCTATGGAGAATTACAGGTAAAAACAGCTTGTATTTTTCCGAATATTACGATTTATAGCAATTTAATTGTTTTAACGACATACAAATTCCGAGATCAAATCCAGCTCACGTTTTCTTTTTCCTATCCCTCCATGAGTCTAGAGAGAGTTGAAAAATTTGCCGATCGCGTCGTCACCATTCTCCAGGATGCCGTCACCTAGTTGGAATCACTCCTCCACCGGTGACAAAACCAACTGATAGCGGTATAATCCCACCGGAGTAGAGAGGGCGCGGAAATAGTCCGGATCTTGGGGAGAGAGATAAATGGCCGTAATTTGCTCGGCTTCCACTTCTCCCGTCTCGGTCAAACGATGGTAAGCAGTCGTGGTTTCCACCTCATTGAGATAAATCTGCCCTTGACTGCGAAAGACCTGTTGAGCCATTTCTGTACTGATAAACTCATCCTCACTGGGGGTTTCTGTCTCTCGTCCGGTAATAATAGAGATCAGTTGTTGATCGGAACTCAAGCGGATAATTTGCCGATTGGGATTATCCGGATCGACTTTAACCGATCGCAGCACCCCCTCACCCAAATAAGCACTGGCAATATGGGAGCCATTAAACTCCCGATCCGCCACAATGGGGTTAAAGATCCGATCCAAGGTTTCCCCCCATGACCAACCGGACTCCCCCTGAAAGGGCAATACCCACTCGCTCGCGGGTTGAAAGCGCACCTCAAATTCAATCGGTTGGTGTAAATATTGCCGATTTCCCTCAAAACCAGGAGTCACTAAATCCGGGGCTAAAGGAGCCACCATTTCCTCTAAGGTACTGGTAACCTGCCAAGTCCCTTCCATCCAGTCGGGATAAATCAAGTCCCCTGTAGCCGCCATTACGGGCGGTTTACTGTGCCAATCGGGAAACTGCTGTAGGCGATCGCCCAAAGACCCCGCCCAAACTGGAGAGGCGATCGCCATCCACAGCCAAACCGTCACCCAAAATCCCCTAAAGAGCCTTTTCATACCGCTCATAAGCCGTTACAATCCGTTGTACCAAAGGATGGGTAAATCCGTTTGCGTTACGTCTCCCGTCACCACCATCGGCGATCGAAATCCCAATCTAGTTAACACCATCTTCATCTGCGCCCCAGTCGTATGTTGAGCCTCATCGACAATAATAAACGAATTATTCAAACTGTGACCCCTTGAGGAAGATGTCATATTTTCGATGTAGCAACGAGATGGTGCCCTGCGGCGATTTCCATTTTCTGGTGGGGCACGAAGGTTTATTATTGCCGTAACACACCCCTACTAATTTATCTAGGAGCAGAGTAATGACATTGCGCGAGCAGCTTTTGGACGAGATTAGGCAGCTACCCGAACAAAAGGTGGCTGATGTTTTACATTGGGTGCGTCAACTTCGGGAGCAAGAGCGATTTGATTGGGATGCTTGGTGGATGAGCTTTGGGGCTATTTCAGATGATTTTATGAGCGATCGTAATCAGCCTAGTTTACCGCAGCATGATGATTGGTGTGAGTAAGGCGCATGAAGTATTTACTGGATACCAACATTTGTAGCGATCGCTTTTTCACTTTTAGAAATAGAGTTTAAAATTAGGAGCTAGTGAAGTAAAAACAGCACTAAGAGTGTATTCGTTGACAGGAGAAACCTAATGACCGCAAAAGAACAACTACTAAAAGCAATTGAACAAGTTCCAGATCCTCTACTTGAACAAGTTTTGGACTTTCTGTTATTTATCCAGTCACGACATAACTCTAATCCGATAGAACTCTCCTCCAATCAGCCCAGAAAACGGCAATGGTCGCCCCATTTCTTTGAGCGCACCGCAGGTTCCTGGCAGGGCGAACCCCTCATTAGAGAAGAACAAGGCGAACAACCAGATCGCGATCAACTTTTATGATTTATCTGCTCGATACGAACACCTGCATCCGCTACATCAATCGCTATAGCACCCCGATTATTAGCCGCTTGCAAAGCCTATCTCCTGATGATGTTGCCATCTGTGATGTTGTCAAGTTTGAGCTTTATTATGGTGCATACAACAGTTCACAAATAGAGAGAAATCTGAATACTTTAAGAGAATTTTTCTTAGAATTTCCCAGCCTGCCCTTTGATGGGCCAGCCGCTTCTACCTGTGGTCGTTTGCGCGTTCAACTCAAAGCCAGGGGAAACCCAATTGGAGCCTATGACTTACAAATTGCGGCTATTGCCCTGACCAACAACCTCATTCTTGTGACTCACAATACAAAGGAGTTTGAAAGAGTCGAGGGGTTGTTCCTTGAAGACTGGGAAGATGAAACAATTCAATAAGAAAATACAAACCGTGAAACAAGCTGAAATTAGAAAAAACAGGTAAAACCACTCTAATCACAACGTTGTTTCGGCAGTTTAGAGGAGGATGTATGAAGGATTATCATATCAATATTTTCTACAGCGAAGATGATGAAGGATACATTGCTGATATCCCCGATTTGCAATTTTGCTCTGCCTTTGGTGCAACCCCAACTGAAGCCCTCCAGGAATTAGAAATCGCTAAACAGGCATGGCTAGACACAGCGCGATCGCAAGGCAAACCCGTTCCTCAACCCACCTATCGACCTATTATTTATCAACTCAAAACTGCCTCATGAAACTCACGATACGACAAATTGTCGTATCGCGCCAACCAGACTTTTGCCCAGCGCCAAGCGCTCTATCCCCCTAAAGAGCCTTTTCATACCGCTCATAAGCCGTAACAATCCGTTGTACCAAAGGATGACGCACCACATCGGCTTGGGTCAACTTACAAAACCCAACCCCTTCCACATTCCTTAAAATCTCCTCCGCCACCGCCAACCCCGATCGCTGATGGCCCGGTAAATCCGTTTGCGTCACATCCCCCGTCACCACCATCCGCGATCCAAACCCCAACCGCGTTAACACCATCTTCATCTGGCCCCCAGTCGTATTCTGAGCCTCATCCACAATAATAAACGAATTATTCAAACTGCGACCCCGCATATACGCCAACGGAGCCACCTCAATCACACCCCGCTCCATCAAATTACCAATCTTCTCCGGCTCAATAAACTCATACAGCGCATCATAAAGCGGCCGCAGAAACGGATTCACCTTTTGTTGGAGATCCCCAGGCAAAAAACCCAACTTTTCCCCCGCTTCCACAGCCGGACGAGTTAAAATCAAGCGCTCATACTGATTATCCAGCAGTGCTTTCACCGCCAAAACCGCCGCCAAATAGGTTTTTCCCGTTCCAGCCGGGCCAATACAAAACGTCAAATCCTGAGTTCGCACTGATTCCACATAGCGCTTCTGGGCAAAAGTTTTCGCCCGAATCTCCTCCCCGCGACGGGTACGAGCAAGGACATTTTTCTTGAGATCCTGATGCTCATCCTGCCGGCCCGTATCCAACGCATGGCGGGCCGTCAGCACATCCACACCAGAGAGCAACTTACCCTTACCCCAGAACTCTTCGAGCGATCGCACCAAAGCCAAACATAACTCCACCTGCTTCGCTGTGCCTGAAATCAGCAACTCCTGCCCCCTCAACACCACGGTAGCTCCCGTTTGTTTACTGAGGATTTTCAGGTTCTCGCCCTGAACTCCCGACAATGCGATCGCACTATCAGGACTTGGCAATTCAATCATCGCCTGTTCATTGCCCATCATTCACCGCCAACAGCACCAGCGATCGCCCATCTGCTCTCCCAGTTCTCATCTCTTATAAGGCCCTTGGACGCGAGGTCGTTCCGGTCGAGGTCGTATTGGCCGTTTCCCTGGACTCTTATGTACTCGCAGATCGTCATGGTGTTCATGGTGTTCATGGCGTTCATCAGAAACATGAAACCCACCATACACATCCAAATACACCGACTGTCCAGCCGCCTGAGCCGCCGTTGACAGCACCGTTCGGATCGCCTCTATATTCCGGCCACCTCGACCATACACCTTCGCCTTATCCTTCGGTGAAAACGCCACCCGTATCCACACCAGAGGCTTACTCGTAGACAGCTCACAATCGATCTTCAACTCCTCTGGAAACTCTAGGAACGGATGAATCAGCATCCGCACCAACTCCCAATAATCTGGAGTTGGCGAAGTCGATTGTGTTGTCATCTCATTAGTTTTCCGCAGTTGTTGCTTTGAGTTGTTCAAAGACATTCGCTTTTTCAAGAATGTTACGCACAGTATCAGTCGGTTGAGCGCCTTGTTTTAAGCGCCGTACAATTCCCGGCACATCAAGGCGAGTCTCATCCGTTCTCGGATTATAAAACCCCAACTCTTCCAAAGGACGAGCTTCTCGGCGAGTCGTACTCGGCATCGCCACAATTCGATAGCTCACTTCCCGTTTCTTACCAAACCGTTTCAATCGTAACTTAATCATCGCTTTCCTTCAGCACTACGCTTTTCGATTTTAGACACTAAACTCCTAATCTTACCATTTTTTCCCTCAACAAGAACCCACCCCATTTACAAATTGCCAAACCCCTTCTTCTTCTTTTTCTTCTTCTTAGGCGCTCCACCATACCCTTGCCAACCCGGAGCCGGAGGCCGCCCGCCCCCAAACATTCCCGCACCACCCCCTCCAGGAAATCCCGCCGGTAAACCCGGAAACTGGCCCTGACCCATCTGTTGCATCATCGATCGCATCTTTTGGAAATCACTCACCAGCTTACTCACCTCCTTCTCCGAATGGCCAGACCCCTTAGCAATGCGCCGCCGCCGACTCGGAGAACTCGACAACAAATCCGGATTCTTACGCTCCTCAATGGTCATCGAACCAATCATCGCCTCCGATCGCTTCAACTGCAACTCCCCCTGCTCCAACTGATCCGCATTCAACTTACCCATCCCTGGAATCATCTTCATCAGACCCCCCAGAGACCCCATACTCTTCATCAGCCGCGTCTGCTTCAGAAAATCCGTAAAATCAAACTGGGCCGACAGAATCTTCTCCTGCATCTTGGCCGCATCAGCCAAATCCACCTCTTCCTGAGCCTTCTCCACCAGCGTCAGCACATCCCCCATCCCCAAAATCCGAGAAGCCATCCGCTCCGGGTAAAACGGTTGTAGAGCCTCCACCTTCTCCCCAACCCCAATAAACTTAATCGGTTTCCCCGAAATCCGCCGCACCGATAGGGCTGCCCCCCCGCGACTATCCCCATCCATTTTCGTCAGGATAGCCCCCGTAATCCCAATCTGCTCGTGGAACGTATGGGTCAGATTCGCCGCCTCCTGACCCATCATCGCATCCACCACCAACAGCGTCTCCTGGGGATTCACCGCCGCCTTAATGTCTGCTAACTCCGCCATCATATCGGCATCAATTTGCAGCCGACCCGCCGTATCAATAATGACCGTATCAATCCCCTCAGCCTTGGCCTTCTCTACCCCTTGCCGGGCAATTTCCACCGGATTGGCATCCGACCCTAGCTCAAACACCGGCACATCAATCTGTTTGCCCAACGTCATCAACTGATCGATCGCCGCCGGACGATAGACATCTGTGGCCACCAGCAGACATGAGCTATCCTGTTTCCGCAAATACAACGCCAACTTCGCCGAAGCCGTCGTTTTCCCCGTTCCTTGCAATCCCGCCATCAATACCACGGTCGGAGCCTTTTGAGCTTGGGCTAGGGGTTCATTCTCTCCCCCCATCACCGCCACCAGCTCATCATAAACAATCTTGATAAACTGCTGATCCGGGCGTACCCCGCTCACCACTTCCGCCCCTTGAGCCTTGGACTCTACCTCAGCAATAAAGTTTTTCACCACTTGCAGATTCACATCCGCTTCCAACAAGGCGCGACGGACTTCCCGCAAGGCTTCCTTAATATTGTTCTGACTAATCTTATCTTGTCCCCGGAGGCTTTTCCAGGCAGACTCTAGGCGATCGGCGAGGGCATCAAACATATATTATTAATGATCTATTCACTCAGGTTAAGCATTCAATTTAGGTGCAATTTAGGCACAATGGAAACCCCATGCGCCCATCACTGACCTGAGAGCATTTTAGCGGAGGGTTTGGTTGCCTCGCAATCGAGTTGCCCGATCGCCAGAATCTATTGCTTACCATATATCAGAATATTTGTCAATACAAAATGAATGAACTGTAAGAAATCTTTTGAATTTAAGTAAAATTGCTCTACAATTAAACACTGAAAACCTTAAATTGCCTCAACCTCCCTTGGCGCGATCGATTAACCTGTTAATCTATAACCTTTGGTGCTTCATCTCCTAACCCTTTAAGATCAAATACTTTATGCTCTTAACCAAGTCCCGTTCCATTCCCACAACCCACACCACAGAGCGTACCGTTGGGCGTAACTACCAAGGATTAGTCCTCTTACTTCTAATTACCCTCGGCTTGATCGGGGGTATGGGGACTCGGCTCATGTATCTGCAACTGCTCCAAGGGAAAACCTACGAACAAGAAGCCAAAAATAACCGCATTCGCGTCATTCCCAAACATCCCGGAAGAGGTAAAATCCTCGATCGCCATGGCAAGATTCTGGCCGGTAGTAGCCTTTCTCACTCCGTCTATCTTTGGCCCCTCGCCAGTCGTAAAACCGAATGGCCCACCACCCTCAAACGGCTCTCGGAAATCCTCAACATTCCCGAATCAGAAATCCAAAACCGCCTCGATCAAGCCGAATACACCTCTCCCTATCTGTTGCGGATTGCCAGAGGACTCACCCCCGAAGAAGTAACGGCCCTAGCCGAATATAGCCGAGAACTCGAAGGCATAGAAGTCGATGTAGAAGCAGCACGGGAATATCCCTATAAAGAAGTCGCTTCTCATGTCTTAGGCTATACCGGAGAAGTCAATGAAGAAGACTTAGAAAAAACAGAACATCAAGGTTACCGCTTGGGCGATATTATCGGACAAATGGGAATTGAAGCCGCCCTAGAAAAACAACTGCGCGGAGGATGGGGGGGCCGAGAAGTGGAAGTCGATAGTCAAGGACAAGTGGTACGCATCCTCGACCATAAAGCGGCTAAATCGGGGGATGATGTGCGGCTGACCCTGGACTTAGACCTCCAGCTTGCAGCAGAAGAGGCTCTAGGAGACAATAAAGGGGCGATCGTGGCCATGAATCCCCAAAATGGCGAAGTTCTAGCCATGGCCAGCAATCCCAAATTTGACCCCAATATCTTCTCTGGCCGGATTAGCGAGACAGAGTGGAAAAAACTGCAAGGCAAAGACCATCCCTTTGTTAACCGCGCCCTGCAAGGCTTTCCCCCAGCTTCAACCTTCAAGATTGTGACCACCGCAGCAGCTATTGAATCCGGTGTATTCTCCCCCGACACCGTTTTGGGAACCTATCCCTATATTCAGGTGGGTGGGATTCAATTTTGGGACTGGAACCGGGCTGGTTTTGGGCCATTAGATTTCCCTGGAGCCATGGCCTGGAGTAGTGACACCTTTTTCTATCAAATTGCCCAAGGGATTGGCGGAGAAACCCTAATCGAATGGACGCGCAAATTTGGATTTGGGCGCAAAACGGGGATTGAATTAGAGCGGGAAGAAGCGGCCGGTTTAGTTGCTGATGATGCTTGGAAGCGAGAAAATATAGGGTATGAATGGTTTGTTGGGGATACGGTTAATATGTCCATTGGCCAAGGATTTTTATTGGCTTCTCCCCTACAAGTGGCAGTCATGTTTGCGGTGGCCGCTAATGGTGGAGATTTAGTGAAACCACACTTAGTGAAACAAGATGGAGATGATCATATTTGGCGTGAGTCTCTAGATATGAGTCCAACGACCGTCAAAATCTTGCAAGATGGGTTAAGCCAAGTGGTGAGTGCGGGAACGGGAACTGAGATGAATACTCTTTCCTTACCCCCTAATGCAGGTAAAACAGGGACGGCTGAAGATCCTCCCCGTTTATCCCATGCTTGGTATGGGGGTTATGCTCCTTTAGATAATCCAGAAGTGGTGATTGTGGCCTTTGGGGAAAACTCTGGAGGGGGAGGTGGTAAGTTTGCTGCTCCTAAAGTACGTCAAGTGATGGAGGCTTATTTTGAACTCAAGAAACAGCGTCAGGCAGAGTAATTAAGATTGAATTCTCTATAACCGTTGGGCCGTTCTGAGGATTTGACCGGCTAAAATGGCGGCTCCAAACCCATTGTCAATATTGACGACTCCGATACCTGCGGCACAGGAGTTGAGCATGGTGAGTAGGGGAGCTAACCCGTTAAAGCTGGCTCCATAACCGATGCTGGTGGGTACGGCAATGACGGGACATCCGACTAAACCCGCGACGACACTGGGTAGAGCGCCTTCCATACCAGCGACGACAATTAAGACATGGGCTTGGTCTAAAACGGCACGATTGCTGAGGAGGCGATGGATACCGGCAACTCCGACATCCCAAAGCCGTTGGACACGAAATCCTGAGAGTTCGGCGGTAATGGCGGCTTCTTCGGCAACGGGTAAATCGGCGGTTCCCGCAGAAAGAATACCGATGATACCGGGGTGATGAATTTGGGGAGTCCCGATTGCACAAATCCGAGCCATGGGATAGTAGATCAGATGGGGTACGCGATCGTCTATTTGTTGATAGACATCGGGTTCAATGCGAGTGGCCATCACTACCGAGTTTTTCTGGCGTAGGCTATTCATAATCTGGGCGATTTGATCGGGGGTTTTTCCGGGCCCCCAGATCGCCTCTGGAAAACCAGTTCTCAGGGTGCGATGATGGTCAATGCGAGCAAATTCTCCGACCGGTTCAAAATCAAAGTATTTGAGCTTATTGAGGGCCGTTTCTGGGGTGATTTCACCTCCAGCTACAGCTTTTAAAAGGGCGCGTAATTCTTGATTACTCATGACTTATTACTCATCCACAATTCGCAGTTCGTTGATATTCCACAATGCGCCACCGAGGGCAGAATATTGAATGGGTTGAATGCGATCGCGCACAGCCGTCATTGAGAGTTGATTGACTAAATAAATATAGGGCAAATTTTCTTTAATGAGTTGCTGAACTTCTCCATAAATTTGCTTACGCTTATTTTCATCTAATTCTTGCGCTCCTTTAATGTAGAGATCGGCAATTTTTTGCTCCCAAGGGTCAGGTTTCCAGCCTTGGATGGGGGGTTGTCCGGGTTGGGGTTGTTGATTAAAACTATGTAAGGAACCATCCAAAGACCAGACATTGGCGCTATTATTGGGTTCAACTCCACCCCCTCCAAAACCTATAATATGGGCATCCCAATCTAGGGTATTACCGAGTTTATCGACTAGGGTACTAAAGGCGATGGGTTGGAAATCGACTTGAATGCCAATTTGGCTTAAATCTTGTTTTATTTGTACCCCTAATGCTTCTCTAATTTTATTGCCTGCATTGGTGAGAAGGGTAAAGCGCACGGGATTACCGCGATCGTCTTCTAATTGTCCCTGGCTGTTATACTTAAACCCAGCTTCTTGTAAGAGGGATTTGGCTTTTTCCTGATTGAATTCATAGATTTTTAAACCTTCTTCTGGGGAGAGATAGTAGGGACTTTGCACGGGAATGTTAGAATACTGGGGTTCTCCTAAGCCTTGATAGATATTATTGACCATGGTTTGTCGGTCGATGGAGTAGGCGATCGCCTGGCGAAATTTCACCTCATTAAACCATCGGGATTTGACGGGATCGACCAATGGCTTGCCATCGCGACTGGCTTTGTTCAAATTAAAGGTAACAAAGACAGAACTGAGGGTGGGTTCTCTGCCATAAATTGTAAATTTGCCCCGCTCTTCTTCTTTTTTGAGCAAGGAAAAATAGTCAGGAGAAACATCGACTAAATCTAAACTGCCGGAACGAAATTGCAGAAAGTTGGTATCGGTGGATTCTACAATTTGCCAAATAATCCGTTCAATATAGGGGAGGCGATCGCCCTGTTCATCTTTTTGCCAATAGTAGGGATTACGCTTAAAAATTACCCGTTGGGTGGTATTATATCGCTCTAGTTGATAGGCTCCATTCACCACAATTTTTTCTACTGGTGTGTCTGTACCCCAAGTGGAGAGGAAGATGGGATTGCCTTGGGAGTCTTTGGTTTCTATGGTAGATTTTAAGACATGGGCGGGTAAAACCGGTAAGCCGGTACTGCGTAAAAAGGGGGCAAAGGGTTCAGGAATTGTAAACTCGACTTGGCGATCGTCTAATTTTCTGACAGTAGGTAGAGCGCGACTTTCCCCAATCAGCAGTACAAATCGGGCGGAGGTGGGAATAGCATCATTGAGATATACATCGTTGTAGCTAAATACCACATCATCAGCCGTGAGGGGATGGCCATCTGACCATTGCAAACCCTCCCGGAGGGTAAAGACAATGCGCTTACCTTCATTGGAGATTTGCCAAGATTCGGCTAATCCCGGTTCAATGGCTCCGGTTAATCCATTGGTCTCTACCAGTCCTTCATAAGTGAGTCCAAAAATGTTGGGAGATTCTTGACTGAGGGCGTAGTTAAAGGTTTTGGGATCGCTGAGAATGGCTTGCACCAGTTGGGGCACTTCGGCGGCAGAGGTGCGAAACTGAGTAGGACTACAGGCGGATAAGGCGATCGCCATTACTGCTATTACCACTCCTATCCATCGACGATATCCCATCACCATATGCCTGTATCTGTCTTATGCTGCTTACCGATTGTACAGCACACTTACAGCGCTTTGGGCCGGAGAGTAGGGGATGGGGGGATGGGGGAATGGGGGGATGGGGGGATGGGGATGTTTAGCATCCGTGAGTTACAAGGGAAATTAATACTCACGGGCTAAATACTGCCATTCCAGAATAATCACAGAAGGAACAGAAATCCGCGTTTCCCCATTTTCCACCGGCAAAGATAACTCTAGGGAACCGGAAGCCGAAACTGACTCTAGGATGTCGGTTAACTCGTACTGTCCCACATTGGGGGCAGGAGCTTTGTCTGCAAAAACATCAGAAGCAATTAACCGGTTGCCCTGGCTATCTTTGAGGGTTAGAGAAGCGGGATGTTGAAATACAGTTTCGTTGGGAAATCCCACTAAGCGTAACTGAACATTGGCCAATTCTCCCACTTTGATCCGTTTAAATAGAATCACTTGCCAGGTTTTACCCCTCCCATCTCGCAAGCTATGGCGAGATTGATAGAGGGTTTGTCCCGGTGCTTCGAGTTGTTGGCGAATGAGAGCGGATGCGGGTTGGGAAACCAGTAGTGTAGAGGGGAGGAGGAAGAGCAGAGCGACGAGAAGAGCAACTAGAGAGCGTCTTCCTCGGTAGGATTTAAGTGCTTTCATTTGGATTCAGAAGCGACATCATCAGGAATAAAGACAGCGTACATGCCTCGAAGATCCCCTACTTTAAAGTCATAGGCTAAATCTTGGGGATAGTTTTGTTTGACAAATTCTGGCCGTGCTGCTTTGGCCCCATGACAGCCTAAACAGGTGGCTTCTACGTTAATTCGGCGATAGTAGCGCCGTCCGGATTCTCCGTTGAGGGTTTCATCTTGCCAAAATCCCATCAGTTCTGGATGGGTATCGAGCAGTGCAAGGGCGGCTTCTGCTTCTGCGGTGTCTGGAGCATGGGCGGGGTTGCGGTATTTGGTGGCCATTTGTTTCACTTGCCATCCGTTTTCTTGGCTCAATTGTTGTGCTTTCATGCCCACGGGTTTACAGACTTGCTTGAAGGTTTCGGGGGTGATGGTTTCGGGCATATCTTTGAGGGTTGAGGCTAACCCAGAGCGCATGGCATCTAAATTTTCAATTTCTTCGATGGCATGGGAGAGTTGACTGGGATCGGGGTTAGCAAGGGCTGTCTGGGGAGCGCAGAGGCTCAGGAGGGTGAGGCAGAGTACCAGAGCGCTCAGGGCGAGGAGTTTGATCGGTTTCATAACTAAGTCAAAAAATACTGTTTAGTTGTATAGTAATGGATTGTGGTCAAGAAGTCTAGGAGGGGAGATCGCCGTCCTGCTATAGCGAGTCTTAGTATAATCATAATTTATGAATCTTTTCGTTTCTTTATCCATTTCCTTATTTGATTATCACAGAGTACAAATAAACCAGTATATGCCCATAAAACTATAGCAATACTTACCATGAAAAGTAATATTTTGGGGTAATTGGGTATGCTGACATATTTATCAAACTTACGAAATACAACAAAAAATAATGGTTGATGAATGAGATAAATTTGATAGGAATAAACGCCCAATAAAGACAAAAAACTTAACAGAAAAAAACTGAATTTAATTTTTTGTTCCAACCATTCAAATATCCTCTGAAGGGCGACAAATAATAAAGGGGTAAATACCATATCAAAACCAAGCATGTAGCGAAAATCAAAACCCGATCTACCTAAATAAATATACAAAACAAGCCCAAGGAAAAAGATAACTGAAGTCCACCAGTAATCTACTTTTCTAAACCCATCATAATAGAAATAGATAACACCCCAATACAATCCTAAACCAAATTGGAAAATGTAACTGCCCAGAAAATTATTTTGCAATAAGTACCAATATAACTCTGAGCTAGTTTCTGTGTTGACACACAGCACTTTAGTCGCCACTCCTAAAACCAGTGTTAAGACGAGAATACTTGTAGACTTACTTTGGGTAATCCAGAAAATAATTGGTGTAACCAAGTATGCTTGTAAAATGACCGTAAAAAACCAAAATCCTGGATTAATAGCCTGGAAAGTATAACCGGCTAAACCCGCTACACTCAGCCAAAAATCGAGAAAAACATATTTTTGAGGGTATGACAGAAGAAAATATAAAACCAAACTAAAAACAACGGCTAACAAATAGGTGGGATAAAGACGATCTAACCGTTTTATAAGCCACGATCTCCAATCCAAATCAATAGCAGGAAGTAAATCCTTTTTTGCCATTACATAGGTAATATTAAATCCAGCCATGACAAAAAAGATATCAACAGCAGCAAAACCGACTTTAGCACCTAGTTTGTCAAGAGTGATAACTAAGGGGATACGCTCAGGATAATTTTGGAAAAAATGAAAAACTAGAATACCCAAAATTGCCAGACCTTTAGTTTGGTCAATCCAATTGATTCGTTGTCCTGTTTGATTAGGTTGATTAGTCATAATTGAATATTACAGAATTTTGGTAAAAACATTAAAAAACATCCTCCCTGTATAAGATTGTGGATTTTGGGTAAGTGGGGAAGAGAATTGGGCAATCTTGATTAAATCATCTGGAGTATCTTTTTGATTGACTCGAACTCTTGGTATAGTATAGAAATTTTGATGATAACCAACCTTAAAGATTTGGTTGTTATATAGATACCCGGATTGATAATATCTGGCCACAGAATTTTGGATTAAATGATTAAAGTCATTATAAGCATAAGCAATATGATATCCTGTATTTAAGTTATGTTCATCAGCCCCATTTTCTAGGCAAGATCTTAGTCCGGTTTGACCTTTGGATAATTCTATCGTTAGTTGCTCTGGATCTAAGCGTGTTAATCTTTGATGTTTCCATCCATGAGATTGAATATCAAAAAAATCACTTTCTAGACCTTGCTTCAATTCTTCACAATTAGCATACTTTTGTGATTTTTTATTCATAAAACTTGAATTTACAAATAAAGTCACTGTTAGAGTTTTATGATACTTTTGAGAGAGTCTTTTGAGCAAAGGAAGGACTTGATTATACATACTTTTGTAGCCATCATCAAAAGATATCATTACTGCTTTTTTGCCAATATATTCATGTGGAATTTGTTTTGATTTATCTAAAAAATAAGTTTTAATATCTTCGGTAGATAAAAACCAATAATCATTTTTGCAAAGATAATCTAGAAAATTTTCTAGATTATCTTTGTGGTAATCTAATCCATAATTGGTCGATCGATCAACAATATTATGAAATCCAAAAATAGGAATTTTTGTAGTCTCTAGATTAAGGGTAAGCCAGGGTTCTACACTGAGGGTACTAGAGATAAAAAAGATCAATATAATCAGTAAGTTTAAAACCCATCTAATCATGGAGACTTATCTTAAATAAATTGTTGGTAAATTCCGATCATTTGTTGGGCGATCGCCGGCCAGCTATAATGACTCTTAGCATAGTTTGCCCCGGCTGCTCCCCGTTTGAGTCGTTCTTGGCGATCGCTCAAAGCCAGTCGTAAACTATCCGTTAAAGAATTAACATCACAACCGCATACCCAGCCAGCCGCCGATTTTTGGATATCTTCCCAAATATAAACACCTGTAGAAATAACGACAGGGGTTCCGGAGGCGATCGCCTCCGCTACAGCAATGCCAAAATTCTCATAGTAGGAAGGTAACACAAACAGATCTGCATCTCGCAACAGTGCCCCTTTCTGTTCCCCAGTCACAAACCCCGGAAAATGGGTACAAGAGGCTAAAGTCGAGGATTGGATCTGCTGCTTAATTTGCTCCACATAGGCGGTATTTTGAGGGTTTCCGCCCGCTAAAACGAATTCAAAGTCAAAATTTTCATTCATCAAGGTTTCCAGGGCAGGCAGGAGCAAATCTAAGCCCTTTTTCGGGTCAATTCTCGACATATAGAGAATCAGGGGTTTATCTGGGGGAATATTCAGGTTGGCTCTAGCTTTTCCCGGTTCTGGCAGTTGGGGCAGTTGTACGCCCAAGGGAACCACTACGCTAGGGGTATCGGTTCCGAAGCGATCGGAAATTTGCGCTTCAATGCTACTGGTAAAATGAATTGCGGCTGCTCCAGCCATATTACCCTTCTCCCACAGGGCCGTATAAATACGTTTAAGCTGTTGTTTTTTGCGTAAATCCGCCGGGTCTAATGTTCCCAAAGGACGCATAATATACGGTAAACCTTTACGCCTAGCAATCGTAGCCGCCGCCGAACTCACCGGAGAGAACAGGGCATGAATATGGGCAATATCATACTCTGATGCATGTTCAGACAACCATTGTAATAAATCCAGGGAAAATTTGTAGCGTCGAAAGGGAGAGCAGCGAAAGTAGCGAATGTAATAACCATTTTCTTCTACAGGCCGGTCTAGAGGCACATCTAAGGGCGCTTCCCCCGTATCGCCGTTAGAATCTGTGGTTAATAGGGTTACCTCAATATCCGCATCGCTCAAGGCCGCAGACAACCCTTTGACCATCTGACTCGGGCCACCATAGACAAGAGAAATCGAAGGAACAATTTGTAAAACACGCATTATAGTTATATAGTTAATTCTAACAGTGAGACACCCAATCGTAGGGTGGGCAATGCCCACCCTACCCGCTTAAAATTTAGGCCAACAACTGTTCATAAAACGATAATTGTTCTTTCGCCAAAGCCGTATTCGTATAGTAAAGCATAACCCGTTCATAGCCTTTTTGGGCTAAATCTTGCCGTAAGTCTTGATTTTCCATCATTTGACGTAAACTGTTCCTCAAAGCCTCCACATTACCTTCTGGAAATACCCATCCCGCTTGTTCAATCACATGGGGAATCTCTCCTGAATCTGAACCAATCACCGGCACTTTACAAGACATGGCTTCAATTAAAACATGGCCAAATTGTTCTTTCCAACCGGCCGCTGTTAGGGTTTTAAACTTATAAGTGGTCTCCGAGGGCAAAACCAAGACATCCATTAAGTTAATATAGCGATAAACTCGATCGTGGGGAACACTTTCGACCACAATTAACCGGTCTCGCAATCCAAATTCTGAAGCTTTGTTTAAAAGATCTTGCTTCAAGTCACCACGACCGAGCAAAACCCATTTCCAGGGATACTCCTTGATTCCTTTTAAGGCTTTAAAGAGGGTAAAAAGTCCTTTCTCTTCCACAAACCGCCCCACAAATCCGACCACAAATTCATCTGGCTTAATTCCTAAAGATAGTCGTAACTCTGGTTGCTCTTGGGGGGCAAATAATTGCTCATCTACCCCCAGTTGGGGCATGATCTTAATCGGGCCTTCATAACCATGATCGCGCAGGACATCTGCCCCATCTTGGTTTCCAGAGATAATGCCGTGGGAATTGTTGAGATTAAAGCGCTCTAATACAGAGATAGGAAATTTGACTTCATAGGGTAAATTCCACCAGGTGAAGAATACATTTTTTGCCTTCAAGTTCAGTTGCTTATTCAGGGTGATTAGTTCGGCATGACTGAAGGCTTTCGCTCCTTGTTCGGTCTGCAAAATATTGGGCTTGAAGGTTTGAATTAATTTCACTAAATCCAGACCAAAGGTTAATAGCCCTTGGTTGTTTTCACTAAAGTTAGACAGAGGCACAACCCGAAAATTGCCTTCATCCACGGGTTGGGTTTCAATAATTTTGTTTTGTACTCCTCCCGGTCGCCATCGTTTGGGGACAACTACGGTTACTTCTATGCTGGGATCGAGTTGGGCTAATTTTCTTAATTTCTCTCGATTGAGATCGACAATGTAGGTGTGGCTAGCGATTAATATTTTCATGATTGTTTAGAATACAAGACTACCATTAAACCGATTTAGAAGTGTTCCATTTTTCATCTTGCTGACTATAAATTTGCCCGGTTTTCCAGAGGGTTTTGAGTCGAGTTTTCCAAGCGCTGAAGTAACCCATGGTGTAGAATCCTGCGCGACTGACAATTTTGATCGGGGAACCACTTTTATTGCAAGGGGGATGACCTAAAACATGGCAGTCAAATAACTTACTAAAGAAGCGCACCTGTTGACCTATGGTCAAATTATTGAGTCCCATGAGAAAGTGGTTATGGTAGAAGGTAATCTGATATTCTAGCGATCGCGTAGAAATATCGTGGCATCCTCCCGTTTCTTCCCCTAAATGCACCAAATTAGCCTCTGGATCGTACCAAATTTTGTATCCAGTCTGGCGCAAGCGCAAGCAAAAATCCGATTCTTCCCGTACCGCGCTTCCGCGAAAACGCTCGTCAAATTCTAAGCCATGTTTGCTAAAAATATCACGCCGGAAGGACATATTACACCCACGGGCAGAAATCACTTCCTGGGCTTTCGTGGTATGGACTAAATCAATGTGATACCAGGCAATTCCAGGATCGAAGGCTTGGGGGGGTAACTCTTCAATGGTATAACTATTCTTGGACTCGCCCAACTTCATGCGGTCAAAAACGCGACCAGCCACTGCACCAATTTCCGGGCGATCGTAATTGCGAGCATGGGCCATCAAATACCCTTCTGGTAACACCACATCATCATCAATAAACAGCACCACCTCCCCACTAGAACGCCTTACTGCATAATTTCGTGCCCCCGGTAAACTCGCCCAATTTACCCGAAACAGCTTAATTTTACCCGCCTTAGTCATCTCATCCAAAAATGCTTGAATTTCCGGTTTATGCTTGGCCGTTTGATCGACCACGATCAGTTCAAAATGGGGATAGTCTTGCTTCAGCACATCCTGAATACTATCGCGCAAGGGTTCCTCACGTCCATAAGTGGGAATGATCACAGAAAGAAAAGGTAGAGTCATGGTTGATTTGCCTATCGTTTAGAAATTTTATCTCTTCTTTTTACTCGATTTATGTCCATTTTTGCTAGATTTAGATGATTTAGATTTGGATTTCTTGCGTTTTTTCGGATCGGCTTGGGCTTCCAGTAGGGCTTGCAACTCTTCCTTTTTCTTCTCTTCTTCCTTATCAATTACGGGTAATTTTAACGTAATGCCAGCAAACAACCAATAGTAGACACAGACTGGCTCTGTGTCTAGAGGATACCAATAGGTTTGGTAACTAATTACTACAATAAACACCCAAAAACATGCCCCGAAATTCCGTAAGCTTTTATCTTTCACGGAACGATAAGATTTAAAAGTTTCCCAGGTCAGCACCGTAACCATTAACAAAAACAAAGCAAGTCCAGGTTTTCCGATTTCATAAATAATTTTGGGAAACCAGGTTTCAACTAAAGCTACGTTGCCGAAAATTCTAGCCGAATTCGTCGCTCTTCCCAGTCCTCTGCCAAAAAATCCGGCTCTACCCACTGAGCTTTCGGCTTGTTCAGCAATAAAATCGGCTGGATTCGAGGCATCTAATCGACCCGTCAAGCTATCTAATCTTTCTTGTACAACATCGGGAAAAGCAATCGCTGCCCCCCCAATAAGCAAAGTTAACCCCACAGCAATAGGAATAAACCGTTTTAAGTTAGCCACTTGACCGGTTAAAACTAATAGTAGTACCGTGACAACGGGCACGAGTAATGTGGCAATTCGTTGTCCTGAAATTACCGCGCAAACAAAGTTTAAAGCCATGCCAGCAAATCCCGCCATTTGCCAGAGGGGAGAGGGGTCGCAAAAAGCAGTTGCAAAGGTAAAAAAGGCACTACAAATCATATACCAGCCCCAATGCCAAGGAGAGGGTAAGGTACTGGGTAAGCGAATTTGATTGACCTGGGGACTATAGGTTAAAGATCCTCCCACAAGACACTTGGCTTCTACACTCGCTTTGAATAAATCATCTCCAACTTGATTACGAGTCCCAATACATTTTCCTGATGTCAGGGCTTGATATTGCATTAGGCAGAGGACGCAAGTAATAAGAGCTAGAACTGTAGTAACACGGGTGATCCAAAGCAGTTCTTTTTTTCCCCGAATCATATAGAATCCACAGCTAATTAAGGGAATATAACCCATGAATACTTTTAAGCCTAAAATCCCTAGAGGAATAGGTTTATCTGCGCCTCTAGAGGTTTGAGGATTAATAAATAGGATGACGAATATGCAATATCCTAAAAGTAAAAACATGGAGGGAAGAAAGGCTTTAGGAACCAGAAAGGGGAGGCGATATCGTTTACAGTATTGATAAATTCCCATCAGACCGGGAATATAAAAGGCATCCTTAGCTAAGTGAAAAATGGCATTACCGCCACCCACCCAATAGACGACTGTACCGCTAAAGGGCATATAAATATAGAACGCCCAAAGGGCCTGAATAGGATACTTCAGGGAGGTTAAGAGAACGGTCATGGCTAATAAGCCCCCCAGGAAGGCTTTAGGGTCTCCGGTAACGGCAATGCCAATGATGCCGAAAACGGAGCCAAAGCCAAGGGATTGACCTAATACTCCGATAAATTTTTTCCGCGCATTGGCTGCTTCGCGTTTTTTGGCCGCGAGTTCTTCTTTTGTGGGTGGGGGTTTGACCAGAGTGGCTGGATTAGGTGCTTTTCCTTTGGATTTAAGTTTACTTTTGGCCATGGGGGAAGCTCGAACGACTCTGCGTTATTTGTTCTGGGATATCCATCAATTGCACCCTTGCCTAAGATAGCTTAGAGATTGCATGGTTTGCCGAGCAATGACAGAATACCTGTAGGTTGTTTTTTTATTGACTATTCTATGCTACTGAAGTCTACGACCCGCCATATCCGTATTTTTACGGCTGTCATTGAGAAGGGCGAACTAAATCCATCTGAAAATATGCTGACCTTGGATGTCGATCCGGATAATGAATTAAATTGGACAGATTCGGCGCTGAAAGCAGTTTATAGTAAGTTTGAGGAGTTAGTGGCGGCTTATGAGGGACAAGATTTAACGGAGTATAATCTGCGTCGCATTGGCTCGGATTTGGAACATTTGGTGCGATCGCTCCTGCAAAAGGGAGAACTCAGCTATAACCTAGAAAGCCGGGTACTCAATTACAGTATGGGTTTACCTCAAGTAGCCGTCGATTGATAATCAACCCGACCTAAAATCCTTCAAAGGGATTAGGGGGTTCAGGTTGGGAACGATCGCCCCCCGCCAACTCTGAAGGCGGTCGTTCATCACTCCAACCCCACCAGGCTTGCCCACAGGCACAGAGATAGAATTCTTGCCATTTGCGGCGATGGCCTTCCGTATAAACGGGCGATCGCCGATTCAACCAGACCCGCTCGGCCTCCCTAGAAGTCGCCGCACAGCGAGGACAACAAAACTTAAACGCATGGGTGGCCTGTTCTGTCCAAGTCGGTGGATTAATCTCAAACGCTTCCATAAACTTCAAATTCTCCCTAAACCAACGGGGTACTTTATCCTAAGCTTAAACCCCTGAACCTCAATTTTTCATCGATTATGGCCATCATGGACTTGACATCGGTGTAATTCCAGAGTCTGATAATAATCAACTTGGTGTGACATCACCGGATTGGCTGGCTACTGTAAGGAAGCACTCTGCCCATGAACCCTATTTTAAACCTGATTTCCGCCCTTGGAATAGTTGTATTATGCGTCATTGCGTGGCTGGGTTCCGAAAACCGGAAACTGATCCCTTGGCGAACAATTATCATTGGGATTATTCTACAACTGATCGTTGGACTCCTAGTTTTCGTTCTCCCCACCCGCGACCTCATCGCCCAACTGAATAACCTCCTCAATGCCCTCTTAGACGCTTCAGAAGCAGGCGCTCGCTTCCTGTTTGGTGGAGATACTTCTGCCTTTGTCCCCGATCCTAACCGAGTGGTGGGCCCGGGGCCAGCCGGACGGTGGATTATGCGGGCAGTGGGTCAACCCTATGTGGCTGTTCCGGGAGATACCCTGGGTTCCGATAACCTCAATCCCGGTTATATCTTCGCTTTTCGTTCCCTCCCCCAAGTGGTGTTCTTTTCAGCCTTAGTTGCCCTGCTCTATCGATTGAACATTGTTCAACCGATTGTGAAGGTCTTCGCCCAAATTTTCCAGAAAGCCATGAAAATTAGTGGAGCAGAGTCCTTAGCGGGAGCCGCTAATATTTTTGTCGGCATTGAATCCATGATCGCTGTTAAACCCTTCCTGGCTAAAATGACCCGCAGTGAAATCTGCGCCATTCTCACCAGTTGTTTTGGCTCCATCGCTTCCTCCGTCCTCGGACTCTATGCCGGATTTTTACGCCCCGTCTTTCCCTCCATTGCTGGTCACTTGGTCTCCGCTTCCATTATGACCATTCCCGCTTGCTTTGTAATTTCTAAACTCCTGGTTCCCGAAACCGGAGTACCCGAAACCCTGGGCAACATTCCCGACGAACCAGAGCAAGACCCGGAAAAACGCCCTAATCCCATGGACAGCCTGATTATCGGAGCTTTAGATGGGGTGAAAATGGCGGTCGGGATTGCGGCGGTTATTATCGCCATTTTAGGCTTAGTCGCCTTAATCAATATGGGATTTAATAACCTGTCGGGATTGCCTGCACCAGTTGGCAATGTCTTTCAAGTGATCACCCTGCAAAATATCATGGGCTTCCTGTTTTTCCCCCTAACTTTTCTCACCGGTGTATCTTTGGATATCAATGAAATTTGGCAAGCTTCAGTGATTATCGGCCGTCGAGTCTTTGAAACCAATGTACCGCCCTATATCGCTCTAGCTAATCTCAGTCAAGCAGGAGAAATTAGCGATCGCTCCATGCTCATCGTCAGTTATGTTCTCTGCGGCTTTACCCATTTTGCCTCCTATGGGATCTTTGTCGGCGGTCTCTCTTCCCTCATTCCCGACCGGCGCTCTGAAGTCTCCTCCCTCGGCTTGAAAGCTCTCTGGGCCGGAACTCTCGCCACTTTAATGACCGGTTGTATGGCAGGACTCTTCGATTTCGGTAACCCTGCTGTTTTAGGGCTATAAAATCGGTGAACGGAAAATAGACTCAAGATTTAACCCAGTCATCACAGGAGGTTCAATTAGCGTGGTATCATCCCTTTCCGAGGCCATTTCGGTACAACTGCAAGATGAATATCGTCAACGTCGGGAAAAATTAATGGCTCAAATGGCAGGGAGTACGGCGATTTTTCGCAGCGCTCCGTTGGCAGTCATGCACCATGATGTGGAGTATCCGTTTCGCCAGGATAGTGATTTTTTCTATCTGACGGGGTTTAATGAACCGGAAGCAGTAGCGGTTTTAGCACCTCACCATGAGGAACACCGGTTTGTTTTGTTTGTGCAACCGAAGGAATGGGAAAGGGAAGTTTGGAGTGGATACCGCATCGGTGTGGAGGAGGCAAAAGCGTTGTATGGTGCGGATGAAGCCTATCCGATTGGGGAGTTGCAGGAAAAATTACCTCAGTATTTGGCGAAAGCCGATCGCCTATATTATCACTTCGGTATTGATGAAAGGTTTAATCAGACCATTTTGCAGCAGTGGCAGTCTTTACTGAGACAATACCCGAAAAAAGGCTTTGGCCCCACAGCCCTAGAAGACCCGATGACCCTGTTACATCCGCTACGCCTGGTCAAGAGCGAGGCGGAATTAGCCCTGATGCGTAAGGCGATCGCCATTTCTGTAGAAGCCCATCATTTAGCCTGGGATATGGCTAAACCGGGCATTTATGAGTATGAAATTCAAGCGGAAATAGAGCGCCTCTTCCGTCGTCGGGGAGGGATTGGGCCAGCCTATCCGTCGATTGTGGCTTCTGGTGCTAATGCTTGTATTCTCCATTACATCGAGAATGGCCGCGCCCTAGAAGCAGGGGATTTACTCCTGGTTGATGCGGGCTGTTCCTATGGCTATTACAATGGCGATATTACCCGTACTTATCCGGTAGGTGGTAAGTATTGTATGGAACAACGAGTGATTTATGAGATCGTCCTGGAGAGCCAACGGCAGGCGATCGCCCAAGTGAAACCCGGTAACCCCTTTAATGCGGTTCATAATACCGCCCTTCAAGTCCTGGTCGAAGGCATGATCGAGTTAGGCTTTTTGGTGGGAGAGCCGGAAGAACTGATTAAGGAAAACAAGTATAAACCCTATTACATGCATCGGACTAGCCATTGGCTCGGTCTCGATGTCCATGATGTAGGAGCCTATAAACAAAATGAGGAAGAGTGGCAAGTGCTACAACCGGGTCAAGTCTTAACCGTAGAACCCGGCCTGTATATTGCCCCCTTAGTGAAACCGGCAGAAGAACAACCGGAAGTGCCCCAGCAATGGCGGGGGATTGGGGTACGCATTGAGGATGATATTTTGGTGACTGAAACGGGGTGTGAAGTGCTGACGGCCGGAATTCCTAAAATGCCAGAAGAATTGGAAGGCAAGTTAGGTTGAATGGCGATCGCCGGTGCAGCGAAATCAAGACGGATCGCCTCGGCTATCTTCCCTAGTTTGATAAAAGATCGATAAGATCTCGATCGTCGCCCACACCGGATCGTGATGTCTATCGAACTGCTCAAAGGCTTGGCTATTTTAACCCTCTGTCCCTTACTCGGTGGCACGCCCCTGATCCAATGGTTGACCCTAGCCTTAACGGGCAAAAACTTAGCCCAATTGGGAACCGGTAATATTTCCGTCTCCGCCGCCTTCTATCATGGGGGGAAAGTGGCTGGTATCAGTGCCGTGGTATCGGAAGCGGGAAAAGGTATTGGTGCAGTTCTCTTGGCGAGATCTCTCTTTCCCCAGACTCCCGTTTGGGAAATCATCGCCCTGATTACCCTGGTTTTAGGACGCTACTTCATCAGTCAAGGGGCAGGAACCACCAACGCTACCTGGGGATTAGTGGTGCATAATTGGCAAATTTCCGCCCTGGTGGGTCTGATCGCCCTGGTGGGTCTCACCGTTGTCCGGGAGCGCAAATCCCGTCAATATGGCATCTTAATCCTGTTTCCCCTGCTTCAGATGCTCATGTACCCTCACGCCAAAGGATTGGCAATCGCCACATTCTGCCTGAATGCCACCCTCGCCCTCATCTACCAACAGATCCCTGACGACCTCGAACTGTCGGAAACCTCGACCCCAGACCCCAATATGCCCTCATTGTTTCCCAAAAATCCTGGCATTCTCTCCCTAGATCAACCCCTCAAATCCCAAGATGTTGGGGCAAAAGCGGCTAACCTAGCCTACCTAAAAAAACTCGGTTATGCTGTGCCTCCCGGTTGGATTTTACTCCCTGGAGATGACCCCCAACCCCTAATGAGCCTCCTGAAACCCTCGGCTGAAAATCCCCTGATTGTACGCTCCTCAGCCTTTGGAGAAGATACCCTTTATTCCTCTGGAGCGGGTCAATATACCAGTATTCTCCATGTCACAAATGCCCAAAGCCTCCACCAAGCGATTCTCACCTGTATGCGATCGGCCGATAATCCCCAGGCGATCGCCTATCGGGCCAAACGACAACTTGCAGATACCCAAGTCGCCGTTTTAATTCAAAAACAAATTGCTGGAGTTTTTTCGGGTGTCGCCTTTAGCCGTGACCCCATTGCCCGCAGTGGCGAAGATGTCATCATTGAAGCCCTTCCCGGAGATGCCACCCGTGTCGTATCTGGCCAAGTGACCCCAGAATCCTATCGAGTCTTAGTAGTAGAAACTGAGGGAGAACTGACGACCCAAATCTTAAGCGGTGAAGGCGATCTTCCCCCCTCCTTAATTCATCAGGTGGCCCAAATTACTCGTCAAATTGAAACCCACTATCATGGGATTCCCCAAGATATTGAATGGACTTATGACGGGCAAAACTTGTGGATTTTACAAACGCGCCCGATTACTACCCTGATTCCCATTTGGACTCGAAAAATTGCGGCAGAAGTGATTCCGGGATTTATTCATCCCCTTACCTGGTCGATTAATCAACCCCTCACTTGTGGGGTATGGCGCGATATTTTTGCCATTGTTTTAGGCACAAAAATTGCCAATTTAGACTTAAATCAATTGGCTAGGCTTCACCATTCAGTCGCCTATTTTAATGCTTCTTTATTGGGAGAAATTTTCCGGAAGATGGGACTGCCTCCAGAAAGTTTGGAGTTTCTGATCCGGGGTGCTAAGTTTACTCGACCGCCTTTATCCTCTACTTTCAAGCAGATTCCTGGATTATGGCGACTGCTCCAGAGGGAATGGGTTTTAGAAGAGGATTTCGATCGCGATCAGCGTCAGTGGTTTACTCCTACCTTAGACCAATTGAAAAGCCAAGATCCGCAAACACCTTGGGAATGTTTAGACCGGGTGAATTTAATTTTAGAAACCCTGAATCGAGCCACCTATTACAGTATTTTGGCTCCGTTGAGTTTTGCTCTAAGGCAAGCGGTGTTCCGGGTTTCAGAACAGGATTTAGATTATCAGCAAATGCCGGAAGTTGCTGCTCTGGGAACGCTGCAAGAGTTGGCCACTTGTGCCCACCATTTACTGCCCCATCTGGAGACAGAAACCCCGGAAACCCTGTTTGGTCGGTTGTCTGAATTGCCGGATGGCCAGATGATTATCGATCAGCTCTACCAATTTATGGAGGATTATGGTTATCTGAGTCAGGTGGCGACTGATATTTCGGTTCCTCGATGGCGAGATAATCCGAGGATGGTTAGGGATATGTTTTTACAGCAATTGCATCAGGTTGAGGGCAATCGCCGTAAAACGCTACCGAAACGCCTAAAAATTCAAATTGTGCAAGTGCGCCTAAATCTCAAAGGTCGTGTGACTCAAGTCTATAGCCAATTGTTGGCCCAGTTACGTTGGAGTTTCTTAGCTCTAGAAAAGTTTTGGCTCGAATCGGGTGTTTTACAGAGCCAAGGGGATATCTTTTTTCTGACTTTTCCAGAGGTGGAAGGGCTGTTATCAGACTCTATATCTGCCCAGAGTATCGGAGATATTCTGACCACTCGTAAAGCTGAGTTTGCGAAAGATAAAGAAGTGAAGTCTATTCCTTATGTGGTCTATGGCAATCAACCCCTCAGAAGACTTTCTACTCAGGGGTCTAGACTGCAACAAGGGCAAAAGTTATCTGGCATTGGCGCAAGTCCGGGACAAACGGAAGGTCGGGTAAAAATTATGCGCGAGTTGCAGAATGAGATAGAGGTGGATATGGAGACAATTTTAGTGGTTCCTTATACCGATTCGGGTTGGTCTTTGGTGTTATCGAAGGCAGGGGGATTGATTTCGGAGGTGGGGGGAAGGTTATCCCATGGGGCGATCATCGCGCGAGAGTATGGAATTCCGGCAGTGATGGATATTCCGAATATTATGGAACGCTTGCATGATGGGCAATGGGTTCGCATTGATGGGGAAACGGGAATGGTGGAAGTGCTGCATGAATAATGGTTGATGTATTTCTAGGGTCTGAACGTCAAGAGGATTGGGCTAATAGGGGAGCAGCAGCGAGGAGGGTTTGGGTGTAAGGATGTTGGGGATGGGTAAAGATTTGGTGGGTGGTGTTGAGTTCGACGATTTTGCCTTGATTCATGACAGCAATGCGATCGCATAAAAATCGAGCTACCCAGAGGTCATGGGTGATGAAGAGATAGGTTAACTCAAACTCCTGTTTTAGGTCTAACATCAGTTGTAATACTTGGGCTTGTACGCTGGCATCGAGCATACTGACGGGTTCATCGCAGATGATGAGTTTGGGATGGGTAATGAGAGCGCGGGCGATCGCCACCCGTTGCTGTTGTCCCCCAGAGAGTTCCCCCGGATAGCGGTTATAGTAGGTTGCGGTGGGGGTTAAGCCTACTCGTTCTAGCATCTCTAAGACCCTTAATTTGGCTGTCTTGGGGGTTTCTAGACCATGAATGAGGAGGGGATCGGCGATGCTCTCACCGACGGTCATGAGGGGATTTAGGCAGGCATGGGGGTCTTGGAAGACCATTTGCATTTGTTGGCGCAGTTGTCGTAGGGATCTACGGTTCATGGAGGTAATGCCATTACCGAGAAATTCGACCCTGCCAGAGGTGGGTTGAATCAGTTGTAAAATGGTGCGCGATAGGGTACTTTTTCCACACCCGGATTCTCCGACGAGTCCTAAAATTTCTCCGGGATAGAGGTCAAAGTTGACTCCATCTACGGCTTTGATGAGGGTTGAGTTTCGGGTAAAGAGTTGTTGGATTAAATTGCTTTCTAGGCTGTAATGTTTGTTGAGATCGGTGACTTGGAGTAAGGGCTGTTTTTCGGGGAGTGTAGGTGTTGCTTTGGTTTCGATCGCGTGAATATGTAGGGCGGCTTCGAGCAAGGATTGGGTATATTCTTGTTGGGGATGGAATAGGACTTGCTGGCTTTGGTTTCGTTCAATTAGTTGGCCTTGATACATGACGGCAATTTCTGAGCAATATTCGCCAACTAAGGCTAAGTCATGGGAGATGAGCAATAATCCCATTTCCCGCTCGGCACATAACCGGGTTAATTCCTGTAGGATCTGGGCGGAGACGGTGACATCTAAGCTGGTGGTGGGTTCATCAGCAATAATGAGCTTGGGATTTAATAATAGGGCTAGGGCGATCGCCACCCGTTGACGCATTCCTCCGCTAAACTCGTGGGGATACTGAGACCATCGGGTGGGGGGGATGCTGACGGTTTCTAAAACGGCGATCGCCTGCTCTTTAGCTTCGCGATAGGATAAAGACTGGTGAGACTGTAGGGTTTCGACACAATGATCGCCAATGGTCATTAGAGGATCGAGACGAGTCATGGGGTCTTGGAAAATGAGGGCTACTTCTTCACCCCGAAATCGTTGTAGTTCTTCTGGGGTTAACTCTAGGACGGATTTTCCCTGTACTCGAATGTCTCCCTGTACCTGGGACTGGGAGGGCAACAGGCGCATAATGGCCCGTCCTAGGGTGGATTTGCCACAGCCGGACTCCCCGACTAAACCGAGGCGATCGCCTGCTTTGAGGGTCAAGGAGACCTCCCTAACGGCCCATTCTGAATCGGGAGTGTAGGCGATCGATAACTGGTCAAGCTGCAACAGGGGTGGAGTCATGATTGAATTTAAGGATTGGGATGGAGTCTTAATACATAAAAGCACAGCTCTACCGATTGAGTATAAGCTTAACTTGTGTTTTTCTCAACAATTCAAAGATTGACAAGTAAGAAATATGAAAAGCAAGACAAGCATCTGGGATTTTAATGATTTTCTTAGCTTGAGGAGCTGGCAGTTCATTCGTGACAATCGTCATACTATGAGCCAGTCCAGCGCTAACAAGCATGTAATCAGCACTGTCTAAAAATTGATTTTTAGCTTGGTCTGTATACTGTTGATGAGCATTTGTCCATTCAGCGACTTGCCGCATTGCCTCTATTACGTTAAGGTCAGGTTTTAAAAAACAGTCAAACTTTTCATCCTGTTCACTTGCCCAGTCATGTAAATCATCATTCCCTTCTGCCAACTCCTCTTTGACTGCTTGAATACTGAATAGCATCTTTTCTTTCATTCCTTCAGTCAAGAATTCCCAAAACCCAGGGCAAATATCAAAGCCATAATACCTTCGTTTTGACTCAATAAAAGTATTACTATCTAATAAATAACGCATAAACTAATTAGATTTCAACTCTTGGGCAATTTGGTCAAATGTCGAAGGTTTCACTTCCAAGAGGCTAAACGCCTCTCGAAATGGAGTCCTTCCTTCAAGGGTGCTAGTTACTATAGAGTTGAGAAAGGGAAGACTAACCCTACGTCTTAGAGTCAAGTAAAAGTTTCCTCCTTGGCTTTTTGTGGTTTTAGACTTGCGGAGAATCCCCAATTCTCTGATATAATTCTCAGATAACGTCTGACTATCAATAGTGCCGATATCATAAAGACGACGCAAGGTAACCAGAGGGCTAACTTTGTAGAGTTTTCCCAGCCGTCTGATTTCTTCAGAGAGGTCTGTTGTTTTTTGATATTCTCCTTGCAAACTCGATCGCGGCACAAGTAATTCTGCGGCGACTTGGTTACACCACTTTTCGATCTTTTCTTGAGTTGATAGATCTTGAGCTTGCAGATTAGACAATCCCTCTTCACCCAGCCAAATATGTGCCAATTCATGAGCTAGAGTAAACATTTGTGCGGCTTTAGTATCCGCTCCATTGATAAAAATCAAGGGAGCGATGGGATCGACTAATGCAAATCCTCTAAATTCTTCTGGGTCAAGTTTACGGTTGTTGTTATTGCCAACCACACTACTAATCATGACCAAGATATCTAACGCTTCTATTTTTTCAATAAGTATTCGCCAAGTTTCTTCCCAGTCTTTTATCTTTTTTCTATCTTCGAGATCGAATTGCAGCGCATCGCAAATTTTCCGGGAAACTGTAACTATATCATCCTGCAACGTAACGCTGCCAACATACTCTTGAGCGCCATTTAACCCTTGCAACAGTAGATAGTTATGATACCAATTTTGCCTACGCTGGCAGATGTAAATTGTTTCCAAAAGTTCTGGACTCGGTTGCTGCAAGGATGTTCCAGATATCGTCCGAAAATCTTTGATGGGTAAAGTTTCTTTAGGGGGTTCTGACAAAAACAGTATCCCCAGTGGAACATGAGTTTTTTGGGCAAAACTCTGCAACTGTTTAAATGTAGGTTGAGTTACTCCATCTTTCCACTCCTGGAGCTTGGGAAATTGTTTTTTTGAAGCAGCAGCATCCAATCCTGCACGCCGACAAGCCCATTCCAATATTTGGGGTTCGACTTTGACTCTGACGTTCATTTGAAAACCGGTGTTCAAAGACTTCTACCATCATCATACTATTTTTAAAGATCCTCTATTACATCCCACACCGGATCATGCGGGCAAAGAAATAGGTGGCCATTTTACCGCCATAGGGCGATCGCCACCATCCCGAAGGATGAGACCCCGCAGGTGCATTTAAACTAAAATCGAGTTGTTCTAAGGGTAAAAATTTACCCTCCTGAAACCAACCAACCTTAGCTGCGGTTTTCTCTAAAATCTTCATATCCACTTTAGAAATATCATCATCACCGCCCTCTTCCAGATAAAGTTTTTTCTGCACGCTAAAGCCAAACTTGCCCTCACTATATTTGAGCCAGAGGCGATCGATCACCCGAATAATACTACAGGGACACATCAGTACATCATCGGGGGTGAGTTTATCATGACGAGTATGCCCCATCGCTTCTAACATCAGGGCCGTGGTTTCTTGGTCTGCTTGCTTCCATTGGCCAGCACTTAAGCAATCTCGCAATTTACCGTAGCGCTCCACATCAGTGACGACATTGAGTAATTTTTCAACTTGTTCTTCTAATTGACTCACTCTCTCAGGTAGGGATGTTAACGCACTCAACTGAGCTATTTGAGCTTCTAATTCAGCAACACGGGTTTCTAATTCAGGCGTTTGGGGTTGATTCAAGGGTTCATTAGACATGGGGTTTAGACCGAGACCGGGTTTTCCTGCTGTTTATTGTGACAAATTCTGGAGAGATAGGGGAGTGAGGGGGTGGGAAGGTAAAGAAATCTTAAAAGAAGAGGGATTGAAGCCCATTTCAGGACAAAGTAGAAGCGATGGGAATGCAGAGATGGCCAATTGCCGATTATCCGTTACGAGCGGAAAGCGCGATCAATGGTTGCAGACAGGACTCGATTATGGTTTTTGACTTCTTACCGAAATTACCGAAAGCGAATTTAGATGACCGAGAATATCAGGATTTGATCGAAGAGTGTTTGCTGAGAATTCCTCGCTATTGTCCGGAGTGGACGAATCATAATCCTAGTGATCCAGGCATTACGATGATTGAACTGTTTGCCTGGTTAACCCATCAAATGCTGTTGCGGTTTAATCAACTGCCTCGGCGCAATTATATTTTATTCTTGGAGTTACTCGGTATTCGCTTAGAGCCGCCGCATCCAGCTACCACGGAAGTGACGTTTTATTTGGTGTCGGATTTGCCGGAGTCTTATACGATACCGGCGGGGATTGAAGTCGCGACGGAACGTAATCCTAGACTCGAACCGATTGTGTTTAGTACCGATCGCCCCCTAACCATTGGTAATCCTCAAATTAATCATTTTCTGGGAGCCGACCAGATCGAGGAAACGCCGCAAATTTTACGCGATCGCTTTACGCACCTCTGGAACCTTACCCCCACTGGGGAATGGTCAGGCCCAGAACTGCCGGTTTTCAACGCGCAACCGCAACCAGGGAACTGTTTCTATCTGGTCTTTGATGGCCAAGAACCCTTGGATGGCAATGTAATCATTCTCACATTCAAAGGACAAGAAGCCACCCCGACCGGTATCGACCCCACCGACCCCCCGCGACGGTGGGAAGCCTGGAATGGTCAGTATTGGCAGCCGATACTGCTGGAAGAATCAGACGATGAAACTCAAGGCTTTAGCTTTGCGGATATTGCCCAACGGGGAGGAAATCCCTTACAGGGTGTGGATATTACCTTACATTTACCCTTAACGTTCCCGGTCGCCCAATTTACGGCTTATCAAGGGCGATGGTTGCGCTGTGTCTATGCTACCCCGCGCTTGACTCAACCCGCTTACAGGCGATCGCCGCAAATTATTGGTATTGGGGTGAAAGCCATCGGTGGAACCACGGAAGCGACCCAATGTGAAACGATCGAAAATGACCTACTCGGCAATAGCAATGGGGAGCCGGGGCAAATCTTCCAATTGCGGCGATCGCCCATTCTCCAGCGCCAAGAAGACGAATATCTGATCGTCACCCCGACCGGGGAAACTCCCCAACGGTGGCAAGAGGTAACCGATTTTTCTCAGTCGAGTCCTGGCGATCGCCATTATCTGATCGACTCCCTCACCGGTACGCTCCAGTTTGGCCCCCTGATCCGGGAACCGGCCCAACTCAAACAAGCCAAAGATATCCGCGCCATTCTGCAACGGGGCCAGGATCGCCCCCTGATCCAACCTCCAAGCATGGAACACCAATATGGAGCCATTCCCCCCAGGGGGGCAACGGTGCAAATGAGCCGCTATCGCACGGGGGGAGGTCTGCGCGGCAATGTGGAACCGCGCAGTCTGAACACCCTGAAATCTGCGGTTCCCTATGTAGCCAATGTGGTGAACCTGATCCCCGCTCGCCAGGGAACGGAAGCAGAAACCATTGAACAAGCAGCCATGCGCGTGCCGCAAATGTTACGAACCCGCGATAGGGCAGTGACTCCAGAAGACTTTGAATCTCTGACCATTTTAGGCTCAGATGGGGCGATCGCCCGCGCCACCTGTTTACCCACCGACCCCAAAAAACCGGGAACCGTGCAGCTCTTGGTGGTTCCCAACTGCAACCGACAGGCGATCGCACAGGGGGTAGGCATCCCTCCGGAACAGTTTCGCCTCAATCCTCCCCTACACCGCAAACTGATGGCCTACTTAGATGAGAGGCGCTTACTCGGCGTGCAAGTCGAACTTTTAGAACCCGATTATGTGGGACTCTCCGTGCAAACCGAAGTTGCCCTAGACCCCGCCTATCGCACTCCAGAAGCGCAAACCGAGGTACTCCATGCCCTGAATGTGACCCTGTATCGGTTCTTTAGCCCTCTCACGGGGGGCCCAGGGGGGAATGGCTGGCCTCTGGGTCAACCGGCTTATATGTCCGATGCGATCGCCCTGTTGCAACAAGCCCCCGGTATTCGCCGCTTAGGAGCCGTGCAACTGTTTGAACTGCGTCTATCCACGGCTGGCCAATGGATTAGAAGCCAACCCGTCCCCCTGGTAGACCCCGGCCCCACCGGTCTAATATGTTCCTGGGCCGATCCGAATCTGCGATCGAATCACATGATTAATATCATCGAGTAATGAATTACCCATTTTCTAATCATGCTTTAGAGGAGATCCAAAAACGGAATATTCCTATGACTTTTTATTAACATTAGTGTCAATCCCCCACTCGTAGTGACATCAGTCCATCCGTATGAAATTTCTAGTCAATCAAACCCATGACTCTTGCCCGTTCTAGTCCTCTTTATTTTGATGTGATTCCCATGCGTCTGCCGGATGCAGACCCGGAATTGCTGCATGATGACTCTTTAGCCCCGGAAGGTATTCCTTTAATGCTAATTCCGGGAGAACCGAGCCAGCTTATGGTGAAACTGGGAAATCCTGGAGAACAACCCCTGAGTGTGACCCTAGAATTTCGGGGAAATTTACCCCAAGCTTGGTATTCTTGCGAGACAGAACATCCCCAAATTGCTCCCGGAACAACTGAAGATATTGTGCTGGAATTTCAAGCTCCGGATGACTTTTTTGAAGGGTTTTTCGTCTTAAGAGAAGATGCGAGTTTACGGATTAATTATAGTGGTCGGCTTCAAGTTTATGGCGCAGTTCCGGGAACAGCAAGCCAATTGATTGATGTGGCGGATATTAACTTTTATGTGCGTCCCCAATCTAAGTATTTAGACTTTTTGCCCCAAATTTATCGGGAAGTGGATTTTGTGGGGCGGTTTTTGAAGATTATTGAGGAAACGTTTAACCCGAATGTGCAGATGATGGGTAGTTTATCTGCCTATCTCGATCCGTTGACGGCGCCTGAATCGATGCTGCCGTTTTTGGCCCATTGGGTGGGTTGGGAATTGCAGTCTTATTTGAGTTTAGATCAACAGCGATCGCTCATTCGCCATGCCCTAGAGATTTATCGCTGGCGAGGCACTCGCAGGGGATTGCGACTCTATTTACATTTGGCTACGGGTTTACCCTTAGATGAAGAGGTGGAACGGGAGGAAGATAAACATATTGCAATTTTGGAAACCTTTAGCCAAGGCTTGGTTTTGGGCAATTCGATTTTAGGACAAGATGCCCTCTTGGGGGGCGGACAACCGTTCCATTTTCGGGTACATTTGCGACCCGATCCTCCGGGGTCGGTGGATGAGGCTTTGGTGCGTCAGGTGATTGTGCAGCAAAAACCGGCATTTTGTACCTATGAGTTGCACATGGGTTAGGTGGATAGGGCAAAAGTTAATTAAGTTTTAATTTTTGTCTGAAGATGACAGTTTTATGGTCATACTATCTCTTACAGATCGGGATTGAGTAAGGCTTGTGACGTTATCTGCTGATTCGGGAAGTGGGACAGAGTTTCCCTACCCTGTTCCTCTAGAGCGGTTGGTTGTCCATGATGGTTTGCTGCTTAATGCTCATCGTTGGCAACGGGCCCATAACTACCATCGACAACGCCAGAATTTATATTATCAAGCGCTCCATCAACCGGGAATTGTGTATGGTTTGGGGGTGCGGGTTATTTCTGCTCCTGATACCATTGCGGCCCAGTATCGGGATGGACGCTGGGTGGAGGTGCAACCGGGGATGGCGATCGATCGCATGGGGAATCCGATTATTGTAGATGAGGCGATCGCCTTTCGCATCGCTCTCGCCCCCAAGGAAACGCCGGTTACGGTGTATTTGGTTCTCAGTTATGTCGATCCGGAGACTCTCCAGCGCACTTCTGAGGCGGAACTGGTTCGGGAGACGTTCCGCATCGATGAAAAAAGTAGTCCGCCATCGGGTTTAGAGGTGGAATTATGCCGGTTGCAGCTCTCTCCCGGAATGGTGCAATTATCCCCGTCGGTAGATGTATTTGCACCCCAGATCGATCAGTTGGATCTGCGCTATCGTTCTCCTGTGGGAGTACGGCCCCAAGGAACGGTACAGGTGGCCTATATACAGGATAGCAATGGGGGTGATCTCCTCACCGCTTCTAATTTATCCTGTTTACTGCAAGCCTTTGAGCTTCTCGATCCGGGAATGCGAGGGATTGAGGGAGTCGCTGCGGTGACTTGGAGCAATACAGAGAACTCGGAAGGGCTAGAGGAGTCTTGGGAAGCGATGGCTACTCGTCAGGGGTTAGCTTGGCAACACTATGATTTAATCTATTTAAGCTACAAGCAAGCCCTAAAAACGAATGAGGCTCAACAGAGGAGTTTACGATCTTATTTAGGATTAGGGGGAGTCATCTTCATTGAGCTATTGGAAGCAGAAACCCAGGTAGATGAGTTAAGTTTTGTACAACAGGAACTATTAGAGGCGATCGCCGATATTGGGGATACTGCCGAGTTACAAGAAGTCAAAGCCCAGTTAAATGAAGAACTAGCCGCCTGTGAAGAAGAACTCAATCGCCAAATTGAAGAAATCCGTGCATCTATCGAACAATTAGCCCTTAATTTAGGCATGTCTGGCACTCACATGGGACAATTATCTCCATGGCATCCGATTAAAACGCAACCCTTTTTATTTAGCGCTTTACCGAAAATCAAGCAAAATCCGGTGCGGTTGTTTAATTGGGGAGGGGTGATTTTGGCGATCGGGGATTTATCCTTAGCTTGGGGACTCAATAGTGGAGTAGAGTTACCCAGAGAAAAAATTCGCAATGCCCAAGAGCTGGGGATTAATCTTTTACATTTTGCCTGGCGCAGACGACATTTAACCCAACTGCAACAGTAGGTTCAGAGGGCAAAGTAGGAACAGACATCATGGGGAAATCCGAATGAAACAGTGGCATAATAGTTTACTGATCCAGCATGTGGGATATTTTTCTCTCTTGTCCTTAGTGACCGTGGTGGGATTGGCGATCGTTATTTATTATCAGTCTGTTGAGCTGCTGAAACAATCCATTACCAGTCAAATGGAAGTCGTGATCTCGATTAAAGAGAATCAGATTAATAACTGGTTTTTAGAGCAGCATAAAACCATTTCACTTATTGCCCAAACTCCAACAATTGTAGATTCCTATAAATCCTTTCTTGACAATCAAAATCAACAATCTTATCAAGCTATTAAGAATTATTTTAGTACCATTTTAGAAACCGAAAACACCATCCAATCCTTATCGATCTCGACGAATAGCGGCATTGTCTCTATCTCAACTCAAGGAGAAGAAGAAGGGAAATATCAACCTTTGGGAAATACCGTTACTTATTTTACTCAAGAAAATCTAGCTACTGTTCGCCCCACCTTATATACTTCTCCAGTTACCAGAGAAACGGCCATGACTTTTGCCACCCCCTTACTCAACGATCGAGGGGAAAGAATAGGGGTTTTATCGGTGGATTTATCCCTAGAAAAAATCCATGAAATCATGCAAGAAGCCACGGGACTTGGAGAAACAGATGAAGCCTATTTAATTCGCAAACAAGGACAAGAAAATCGCTTGGTCAATACCCAAAATACTGAGTTAGCCAATCAATGGGTACGCAGTCCAGGAATTGATGCAGTGATGTCTGGTGAAGATGGCATTGATTTTTATACCAATCACCAACAAGGAGAAGTTATTGGCAGTTACCGATGGCTCGAAGATAAGAATTTAGCTATTTTGGTAGAAATTACTCAAGAAGAAGCCTTTCAAGTATCGGGAACCATTGCCAAAAATTTACTCTTTTGGGGATTTTTGGTCTCAGTGATTTTATTATTAATTGTCTATCTCTTATCTCGGAAAGTGACCCAGCCTATATTAGAAATCGCCCAAAATGTCAACCATGTAACAGATGGACATTTAACCCTCCAATCTCCAAAATTTAAAAAAATTAGTCAGAGAAAAGATGAAATTGGACAATTAGCACGGGGATTTGATGAAATGATTAAAGTGATTGATTCTCGCCAACAGAATTTAGCAGAGCAAGTGCGGAAACTAAGAATGCAAAATGCCAGTTTAAATCAAGCCCAGGAATTAGAAATAGCTTACTTTAAAGCTTTAAAACGGAAAGCTCAATGGATTAGAAATAAAGAATAATTAAATCAGGTTTATTTATGGTTTCTCTAAAAAAAATAATTCCGATATTAACGGTGACTCCGCTAATGGCAACATTGGCATTTACTGGAATTTTAGCTAATTATAATGAACGGAAAACGGTAGATGAACTCTCCCAATATTGGATTCGGGAATCGGTCAATCAAATTAAAAGTAATATCCACATTAATCTGCGCCAACCAGAGATTATTTATAAACTGAACTTAAATCGTTATCAATCTAATCCATCAATATACAATAATCCACAAGATTTAACGGTTCAGCTATATAATCAAGTTCGATTGTTTTCATCGATAAATAATATTTATTTTGGAGATATAAATGGAGAATTTATTGGTGTTAAAATTAATGGAAACGGACAAATTACACAATCTTATGCTGGCAAAGAAACGAATTACCAATTAACGAGTTATACGCTCAATCGAGAAGGTAAACGGGGTCAAATAATTAGTAAAAATTCAGTATTTAATACAACTAATCGACCGTGGTATCAAAAAGCAGAAAAAAGCAACGATCTCGTTTGGAGTCCAGTCTACCCAGATTTTACGACTCGCCAGTTAGCGATTACCGCAGCTCAAGCAGTACGAGATCCCCAAGGAAATTTAGTTGGAGTTTTTGGTGTGGACTACTTTCTCAATACGCTCCATGAATTTCTCCGGGATGTATCGATTAGTAAAGCGGCAAAAGTGTTAATTATTCAAGAAAATGGTCAATTTATTGCCAGTTCCGATCCCGATCCCTTAACCATACTCAATCCAGAATCAGAAACTCATTTGATGATTACAGAAAGTCCCGATCCAGTCATTCAAGAAGTGGGCAACAGATTGATTAACCAATTTAGTGATATTAGTCTCATTCAGGAAGCAAAACAGTTTGTTTTTTGGCATGAGAATCACAAATATTTTACTTGGATTGAACCAATTGAAAATGATTGGGGTCTAAACTGGATTGCGATTGTTATTTTATCGGAGTCGGATGTCTTTAATTCTGCCGATAAAAATTCGATTCGATTTTTTTTGTTGTTGACGGCGATCGTTGGTAGTGTTATCGCTGGATGGAGTATGCATCAATTAGTTGTGTCTCCACTATTGCGGTTAAATACAACTGCAAAACAAATCAAATCTCAAAAATTTAATCCTAACAATATTGCTGATTTAGTCAAACGCAATGATGAAATTGGTCAATTTAGTCGTGTTTTTGAAGAAATGGTCTTGTTGATTCAAGAGCAGCAAAGCAACTTGGAAAAAAGAATAGAAAACTTAAGCGTCTATAAAACCAAAATCACAGAGTCTGAGGAAGAACATACATCTCCTGAACTCACTTTAAGCTACTGGGATTACTTAAAAGAAAAATCTCGTAAAATTCGCCAAAATCAGAGGATAAAGCAAAATGATTAAAGGACTGTCCATTAAATATCGTCTACCGATTATGATTGTTGCTCCATCTATTTTTATGGTAGGCTTAATGGCGGTTATCCTCTTTCAAAAAACTAGGCAAAATATTAATCTTGTTTCTATTGAGTTAGCTCATACTATAACCGATCATGTAGAAGATAAACTTCGGGACTATCTGTCTGTTCCCCACAGCATTAATCAACTGAATCTTCAAAGTATTGATCTAGGGACTCTCAATCCTGAGAATTTAGGCAGCTTAGAATCCTACTTTTGGCATCAGATTCAAATTTTTGAGGGTGTTACCAGTCTATACTTTGGCAATCCTGAAGGGGAATTTAGAGGTGGAATGCTTCTTGAATCGGGAGAAGCGGGAATCACGAGAGCTGGAAAATCGACTTATTCTAATTTAATCAGTTATGCAACGACTTCAGATGGCAAACTCACGAAAATTATTCAGCAAACTTCAAATTACGATCCTCGTCTTCGTTCTTGGTATCAAGCAGCTCTGAACTCTGATAAACCGATTTGGAGTAATATTTATCGAGATTTTGATAGCCAAGAATTAGGGATTACTGCGGCACAAGTGGTTAAGGATAAGCAAGGGGAGGTTATTGGTGTTTTGGGTGTAGATCTGCTCTTTCAGCAGATTAATGAATTTCTACAAACCTTAACGATTGGCAAGACGGGACAAGCTTTAATTATCGATCGCCAAGGGTTATTAATTGCTAGTTCTAATCCTCAAGTTATTGAAGAATCGAAAATTCAGACCAATCCCTTGAATATTGCCGCGAGTAAAAATCAGTTAATTGCGGCGATCGCCAAAAATTTATTAGCCGAGTTTAATAGCTTTTCTGAAGTTGAAAGTACCCTTAATTCCTCTTTTCGCTGGCAAAGAAAAAAAATCTGTTTTCAAGTTAAAAATTTTCGAGATAATCTCGGCTTAGATTGGCTGATTGTAATCATCATTCCTGAATCAGATTTCATGCAGCAAGTGCAACTTCAAGCTCGAATTACTCTGGTTTTAGAAGTCTTGATTTTATGTGCTGCTATAGGGGTGAGTTTAGGGGTCAGTCGCTGGGTTTTGCAACCGATTTTTCAATTTAGTCAAGCAGCAGATGAAATTAAATCCCAATCGTTTGAGCCGCAAACTTTAGAGAACTTAACTGAACGTGAGGATGAGGTGGGAGAATTAGCCAGAGTGTTTGTCGATATGGCGGTAGAGACTGGCGATCGCCAACAAAGCCTCGAAGAACAACTCAACCTCCTCAATTTCCAGATTAGCCAATCCAAAGATAACCCCTATGAACTCACTGCCTTGAAAAAATGGCAGAAAAAAGCCTCCTGTATTCGCGCTGTTTATGACTACCATCCCCATTTACCCCAACTTCTCGCCCAAGTCCCCTACTATCAACACTTAACGGCTGAACAGTTAGAGCAATTAGTCATGGAGGGCAAGATTAAACGAGTTCATGTCGGGGATTATATCTGTCGAGAAGATGAGCCTGGAGATGAATTTTATATTATTCTCGCCGGTTCAGTTCGCATCTTTGTTGAGAAAATCAATAAGCCCTTAGTCACCCTCACTAGGGGAAAATCCTTTGGAGAACTCGCTCTCATGCTTGGGGGAAATCGAACCGCAACGGCGATCGCCCTCGAAGACACCACCCTCTTCTCGATCAATCGCCCCAACTTTGGCAAAGTCCTCCATCAATACCCCCAAATGGCCGAACAAATTGCCCAAGATCTCCATTATCACCAAATTGAACTCCAAGAGCGCCAACAACTGCTGGCAGAATATGGTCTACTCGAAGATGGAGAAACCGATCTTTTACAGCAAATTAAATCTCGGATGAAAACCCTCTTTAATCTCTAGATGTATCTATCACTATGAACGCCTATCTTTTCGTTACCTGTCACCTTAACCCTCACTCCAGAAGCGAGAACAAAGCGCAATCTGAATCGGGTTTAGAGGTGGGTAGCCCCGAATTTGCAGCTTGGGCACTCCAGCACAAAAAATTCAAATTTCACCTCCATTGGCAACCCTTAAACTATGCGGTCATTTATCGCATCACTTGTTATTTACGCTCCGATCAATCTTGGTATGCCTCCAAATACATCGGTGGTATTTTCAAACAACATGAATTAGGAAAAACCCAGCACCTCAGCACCGCCAAACTCATCGAAGCCGTCCAATGGTTATGTCCAGATCCTCAAATGATCGTCTCCACCTTACCCCCTGAATCGGAAGCACCAGCCGATCCCATTGTGCCAACTCGCCAACCGAAATTCAGCCAAGCATTATACTATCAAATTCTGCTAGAAATTGAAGACCTACAGCAACAGTTAGAGCAACTCTGGCAAGACAACCAGCAACTCAAACTCGACCGGGAACAACTCTCGCAGCAAGAGAGCCAGAGCCTCAAAATCAATCAAGAACTGCAAACCACCATTGCCCAACTGATCGCCGAGCGAAAACAGCATCAAGAACAACTTCAGAACCTGACCCAAATTGTCCATGATCTGGGAAGCAAACTCCAATCGGTTAACTTAAAAACCAATCCTCGCTGGTACTATGCCAACCGCTATTATCAACAGTTGCGCGATATTTTAAACCCCGTAATCGAAAACCCAGAACAGGGGGGCGAAGATTGACAAATTTGCACGGTAGAGCTATACTTAAGATTAATCTTTTATTCCTACTGCGGGTATAATTTAGTGGTAAAATGTCAGCTTCCCAAGCTGAATATGCGGGTTCGATTCCCGCTACCCGCTTTCTCGAAATCCTAAAGCGTTGGCAGGCGACAACCCTTTTATGTCTAGTGAAATCGAAGCCCGTGCCCAATTTTCCCAAATCCGCTATGGTCAATGTTGGGAAGATGCGGATATTCTCCTGCAAGGGTTAGCTATTCAACCGGGAGATACCTGCGTATCGATTGCTTCGGCTGGTGATAATACCCTAGCCCTATTAACCCAGTCGCCAGAGCGGGTGATTGCCCTAGACCTGAGTTTAGCACAACTGGCCTGTTTAGAATTGCGGGTAGCGGCCTACCGGTCTTTGAGCCATCCAGAGCTACTATATCTAATCGGTAGCTCAACCCAAATCCCAGAACCCATTACTCGGCAAACCCTCTATCAGCGCTGTCGTTCCCAACTTTCTCCTGGGGTAAAAGACTTTTGGGATAACCACCGGCAAGAGATTGATAGAGGAATCGGCAATAGTGGCAAATTTGAGCGCTACTTTGAGATTTTCCGCCGCTATATTTTACCCTTAGTCCATGGCAAAAAAACGATTGACCGGCTCTTGCAAGGGGGGAATCTAGAGCAGCGACAATCTTTTTACGATCGAGTTTGGAATAGTCGCAGATGGCGATGGATGTTTCGCCTTTTTTTCTCGCGCAGGGTGATGGGAAACTTGGGACGCGATCCCAGTTTTTTTCAATATGTGCAGGATAATGTGGCTGAACGGATTTTTGAGCGCACTGAATATGCTTTAACCCAACTGAACCCGGCTGATAATCCCTATTTACAATGGATTTTAACGGGTTATCATACTACGGCTCTACCTTATGCTCTGCGCCCAGAACATTTTGATACTATTCGGGCTAATCTCGATCGCCTAGAATGGCATTGTTGTTCGGTAGAAAGCTTTCTTGAGCAGTTGCCAGATCGGACGATTGACCGCTACAACCTCAGTGATATGTTTGAGTATATGTCCTTATCCTCCTATCATCAGCTTTTAGAACAGCTCATTCAAAAAGGACGTGAGGGAGGTAGGTTAGCCTATTGGAATTTATTGGTTCCCCGTCATTGTTCACTCGAAGGGTGGAGCCAGATTCAACCCCTTTCTGCGTTAGCTCATGATTTGTATGTTCAGGATAAGGCGTTTTTTTATAGCGCATTTCATGTGGAAGAAATCCAAGGCGGTAGAGGATAAGTAATGATCCCTATCACCGTCCAGGGGTTGTTGGGATCACATGAAGTTACTCTCTAAGCTCACAGGAGCAGTGCTGATGCTGTCACCGCCAAATTCCGAGTCATTGGCGAAGATAGGAGTATAGCCTATTGAAATCCTTTTTCCCCACTCCTATGTTTACTTCCACTACCACCCTCCAACCCCTCATCCAATTCTTGCAATGCGATTTAGAATTGCCCGCAACTTCGATTCGCCTAGCGTTGCGCCACCATGATAGTAGCCCTAGTTTGTTGCCGATGACGCTATGGCAGTATGGATTGATTACTTTAGAGCAGCTTGATAAAATCTATGATTGGCTGTTTTCACAAGTTTAAGGGATATCATGGTTTCATCCCAGTCTGACTGCTTGTTAATTGGACAAGTCAAAGCCCAAAGCGGAGTTCCCATTAAAACGATTCGCTATTATGAACAATTGGGATTGATTGAGTCTGTCGATCGCACAGACGGAGGGTTTCGCCTCTTTTCACCCCAGGTTATATCCCGGTTGTCATTTATCCGGCGATCGCAACATTTAGGCTTTAGTCTCCAAGAAATTAAACAAATTTTGACCATTCACGATCGAGGTCAACTCCCTTGCGAGCAAGTCCGACACCATATTAATATCAAACTGGCCGATATTGACCATCGCATTGCTGAGTTAAAGCAGTTAAAACAAGAATTACTCGATCTCGTTCAAGATCCCCCTGCTATCGAAGAATTAGAAGCCCCCATTATTTGCCCCATCATCCAACAGTCTAATCGCAAATCCAATTAAGACCCATTACTCATGACTCCTCTTAACCTCGCTGAATATGAATTAAATTAGACATATTCTCAAAGGTATCATCATGACTAATCACAAACAATTGCCGGAAGGATTTTAGATTGCCGATCGCCTCCGCCAATTGCTGACGGCGCAGGCGATCCATATTCGTTGTCGGTTCATCAAAAAAGGCAATATCTAAATCCGATAGAGTCCGCAAAATCGCCAATCTCACCGCCAGAGCTGCACACATTTGTTCCCCCCCCGATAGGCTCTTAAAATTGCGCTTATAGCCATCTTCTTGCACCACAATATCATAATCTTCTGTCCATTCCAACGCCACATTCTGCCGGTTCATCAGTTCTCGGAAAATAGTATCTGCCTCTTGGGAAATTTCTGCTAAATAAAATCTTGTAATTCGGGGAGAAGCTTGATTAAAGAAAGAACGAGCATCCTTAATAAACTGCCAGTTACGCTGTGCTTTTTTCAGTTCTACTAAGGTTTTCTCCCGCTTCTTAGCAATTTCTCCCTTTTTCACTAAAGATTGACAAATCTCTGTTAATTGTTTCCGTTGAAAAGAGAGCGAGGCTTCCAACTGTGCCAAACGATTATTTGAGTTTTTTAGATCTTGGTCAACCTGTTGAATTTCTGCTAAACTATAGACAGAACTTAGGCGCTCTAGTTCGCCTTGTTTTTGCTCTTTTTCTGTTGCCAGTTGCAACCGTTTAGCAGTAGCTTGCTCAAGCTGCTGTTTTCGCTCTCCTAGGGTTTGAGCTTCTTTTTGCGATTGCAGATAGAGCAAATAACCAGAGGAATGCTCTTGTTTAAGCTGCTCAACTTCGGTAATTTCTGCCTCAAGAGTTTCAAAACTAGCCAGTTGCTGATTGAGTTCATCAATAGCTTGCTGAATCTCTTGTTTTTGCTCCCTTAACTTCTGCCATTGCTGTTCAATATGGGCAGAATTGGCGAGCTGTTGTTCTAGAATCTGACATTGCGCTCTAGGGTTAGCAAGCTGTTGCAGGCGATCGCCAATTTCCTGTAGCTCCGCATTTAACCCATCTTCCCCCTCAAGCTGATCCTCTAAAGCGATTAAGCGCGATCGCAACTCTTGCGCTTCCTGCTTCAGTTGCCCTTCTTGTTTGCGCTTACTGGGTAAATTTTTTAACTCTGCCCGACATTGATACGCCAGCTCCAACTGAGATCTTAACTCTTCGCAAATTGCCCTCAAATCCTCCTCACGCACCTGTTCTTTTAAATCAGCCCCCATCTGATGGAGTCGCTCTAAACTCTTATCCTGACAACGTTTTCCCTCAGTAATCAAGGTTTGCACCTCCGAGTCAAGGGAAGGTAAAATTGGCTGAAGTCGCTGATAATAGGATTGCTGCTCTTCCCCCAGCTCAATTAACCCATCAATTTCTTGGGCAAACTGTTGGGCAGCCGCTACCCTACTGAGTTGAGCTTGATACCGATCTAACTCCGATTCTAGCGGAGGAATTTGCGCTACAGAAGGCTCCAACTGTTGCAGGCGATCCGCCTCTTGTTTCACCTCATTCAACCGCTCTAAAGCCTCATATAACTGCTGCTCCGTGCCCTCCTGCTCCCGCCTCCAATCCCGCATAGCTTGCAGTTGACTTTGCACCCTTCCTTGCTTCTCTTCCAGACTATTTTGCTCTGCCACCGCAGGCACTAACGCTTCAATTTTCCGTTCTGCAACCTGACAACTCTCCCGTTGCACCTCCAGCTTCATTAACTGATTCTGCACCCCTTGCAAACCTTGCCCCTGTTGCTCTTTTTCCCGCAACAGTTGCTGTTGAGCTTGCCGCCCTTTCGCCAACTCCTTTAACCGAAGTTCCGCTTGTTCATAAATTTGATAACTCTCTTGCGTTTCCTCACATCTTTTAGCGCTCTCTTGCGCTTGTTCATAAGCCTTTTGTCCGTAATCACAATCTTGACTCATTCGTTGATACTCCACCTCTAGCTGCTGTAAATCGCGGCTGCATTCTTCCACCTGTTGCTGATGGTGTTTAAACTCCCGTTGCCGTTGCTCTAGGGTATTGAGTTTCTCAAAAACTCCCTTTTTTTCCACTTCCCCCTTCTCAATTTCCGCCCCAACTTCTTGATGGCGATCTTGCAGCTCTTGCCAATCTTCCAATTGCAGATCGAAGCGCTCTAAATGTTGTTCGCAGGTCGTCACTTCATCCTGTGCAAATCGTTCTAAATCTCTAGACTTTTCTTGAGCTTTTTTATAATCTTCTACTCGCAAAATGGGATCAAAAACTTTTTTACGTTCAGCTCCATTTTTGAGAAAATCAACCGTAAATGTTCCTTGAGGAATCCCAATAGCATCTGAGAAAATTCTCCCTAAATCTGTATCTTTAGGAACCCCTAAATGTTCCTGCAACCATAGAACTACATCATTGACTTTAGTCGGATCGAGTTTGCAGTCAATCTGAGGATCGTAGAGTTCATATCCGCTACGAGTACAGCGCTTCACTTGATAAGTTCTGCCATCAAGATTAGAAATAAATTGTATCGTTGCTTGGGCGCTTTTGGCTCCTTTACGAATTAAGTCTTCTCGTTGATATTCGCAGGAGTTAAACAGCACCCAAGCAATGGCTTCTAAAATCGAAGTTTTACCCGCACCATTTTCTCCACAAATGGCATTACTTCCGGGTTCAAACTCCAAATAGAGATCGGTATGGGACTTAAAGTTTTTGAGGCTAATTGATAGAATTTCCATGGAACATGAATGAGTGAATTGGGGTGATATTGCTTTTACCCCGATCGCCCTACTTCCTTCTCCCGTGGGATAAGGGGGAAAGCGATACCCACTCCAGATCAGTAATGAAAGTATTGGATAGGGTGGGCAGGGTATGCTTGTAAAATTTGAATGATATCGCTTATCCTCCTGCCCATCCTCCAATTCTTTGGATCAAACTTTTTTAGCCGCATCTAGAAATAGTTTACGGCCAACCGTTTGAATTCCGGTATGGCGATAGTAGTCGGTAGCTTGATCGAGAAATGCTGCAACCAAATCTAAACTATCATCGGAGAATTTAATAAACCCACCAATATGGTCAAAAACACCTTGTGGGGTTAAGCCTACGGAACTGACTAAATTATTCATCCATCCTTCTACCGCGTTAAAAGTGTCGGTAATAAAGCCAAATTTGTCATCCCCAGGAATAAAACCAGAAATGGAAGAAAAGACTGGATTTCCTTCAAAGGCACTTCTACCTTGGTTGTCTAAAGTTTCGTGAATTTTTTGCAGAAAATTTGGCCCTAAAGGTAGTAAACCATCAACAGCGACGAGGGTAGCCATCCGCATTAGAGAAGATCCTTGATAATGTTCTCCCAGTTCTGTCACAAATTGGGCTGGCTTGAGAATGCCTAGGCTGTTTAATTTGCTGTAGGCAATTAACTCTACGACTAATTTTAAGCATAAGTCTACCGATTGGGTGGTATCGGCTTTGGGGGTTAATTGATTCAAAAATCCTAAGAAGCCAATTTTCTCGCCGACTTTATTCGCCAGGGCAGCCGCACCGAGGGCTGCGTCTGCCTTATCGATGGTGTTGTAAAACCAAATAGCGCTTTGATAACCGTTACTTTTATCGTTATATAACTCGATCGCCTTGTTTTTGATTGCCCGAATGCGATCGCCGTCTGTTTCCCCTGTGGCGACTTCAATGGTGCGATCGCCACCTACCACATTTTCCCACTCTCCAGGGACGATAAAATCTAGAGCCTTGAGGGTCTTTACCGTTAGGTTATCTGCCGGTAATTCATCGAGTAATTGAATAATAGAATCGGGCATCTTTGACTCCTAGTGCAATGCTTTCTTTATTCTGAAGTCTACGAGCAGTTTTCGTCAATGAATAGATTAAAAAATGATGAGGGGATTAAACCCCATCCCCCCATCTTGACATTTTTGAAGGCAGAATGAAAACGGTTTGGTTTACCCCAAACGGGTTTTTGAGGCAATGCGGGTTTTCTTGCGCTCTTGCTCGGAGAGTTCATCTCCAGCTTGGAGACGGGTGGCGTTTTCTTGGAGGATGGTGGCAGCATTGCGATCGCCCATTTGCAAGGCTGTTTTTGCGGCGGTTTGTAGCAGGGTGGCTGCTCCTTGGCGATCGCCGGATTTTAATTTGGTTTCGGCAATTTGGGTTTGCCGATATTTGGCTAGGGTGAGCATATGGGACTGCACTTGAGGATCGGTTTGCGGTTGATATTGTTCGGTAACTGTGGCTGTGACTTCCACGGGGGGAGATGCTAATGCCTCTGCACCTAATGCCGGATTATCATAAATGACTTGCACTGTGGCGATCGCCTGTTCCCCAATAGATACCTGACCTATGTATAAATTTGCCAATACTACCCTGGGTTGATCCTTCATCAAATCCCCTAACCTTACTCTAACCCCGTCCGCTTCCGTTTGTACGGATAACTCTATAGTATCGGGAGAGACTTGGGCAATGGGTTTAAGTTCCGCCAAGCGCACCGCCGGATTGAAGGATAACTTGAGAAAGGCATTGGTTAAGCCCACAGACTGTACCCGGTCAAACAGTCGGGAAAAGGCGCTAATGGCTTCTTCTGGATGCTCAATATAGGACAGAGTTCCGCCCCCGGCATCGGCTAATTTTTCCAAGATATCCTGATTCCAATGGGCCCCAAATCCTAGGGTATTAATGGTTAATTTATACTCTGTGGCTAAGTTAGCCAATTTCAAACAGCGATCGTTATCCCCATGTTCATTTTCCCCATCGGTTAGTAAGAAAACCTGGGATACGGCATCCTGTTTGCCCTTGGCAATTTCTTCAATCCCCAAACGCATCCCTTCATCAATGGAGGTTCCCCCATCGGCTTCTAGGCATTCAATCAGCTTGATCAGTGGCTTGCGCTCGTCCACCTCTTGATTAGCAATTAATACTTCTGCATGATGATTAAAGGCAATGACTGACAGGCGATCGCCCTCCTGCAAACGTTCAATCACTTTAATGGCTGCCTGTTTCACCGTTTTCAAGGGTTGACCCGCCATGGAGCCACTGCGATCGAGAATTAAACATAAATTTAACCGCAGATTCGGCGATCCCGTTTCTGGCGCGATCGCCGATATAGACAGGGATAACTGCCGTTGCTGGCTCGTTTGTGTTGCTTCTAAGTGGCGATCGCTTAACAGAGCCTCTAAACCAACTTCCATAACCCTTTACCATAGACTACCATTTACCATTTTAGTGGGGGAATGGGGGAATGTAGGAATGATTTTATATACCTTCGCGTTTTGTTTGAAAGATCGCGCTACCATAAGAAACATTAGCAAACACCCATTCAATAGCAATCCTAGTCTATGGATACACCGATTAAGGCCGCACAATCTCCCTACTACGGAGATGCCTATTATCGAACTCCCCCTCCAGATCTGGCCTCCTTACTCCTCAAGGAACGTATCGTCTATCTAGGGATGCCCCTATTTTCCGACGATCAAGTCAAACAACAAGTCGGTATCGATGTCACCGAACTGATCGTCGCCCAACTGTTATATCTCCAGTTTGACAATCCTGAAAAACCGATCTACTTCTACATCAACTCCACCGGAACCTCCTGGTATGGGGGAGAAGCTGTTGGCTTTGAAACCGAAGCCTTCGCCATCTGCGATACCCTCAGTTACATTAAACCCCCCGTGCATACCATTTGCATTGGCCAAGCCATGGGAACCGCTTCCATGATCCTCTCGGCTGGAACTAAAGGTTGTCGCGCCAGTCTCAGCCATGCCACCATTGTCCTCAACCAACCCCGCACGGGTACGCAAGGACAAGCCACGGATATTCAAATTCGGGCTAAGGAAGTGCTGGATAATAAACAAACCATGCTCTCGATCTTGTCCCAGAATACGGGCCAACCCGTAGAAAAAATAGCCAAAGACACCGATCGCATGTTCTACCTTACTCCCGAAGAAGCCCAACAATACGGTTTAATTGATAAAGTATTAACCAGTAGCAAGGATCTTCCCCAACCCATGCCTGCCATGAGTTCCTAACCCTTGGGCAATTAACGTCCACCTTTTTGTTTTGTTGTTCATTTTTCTGGTACTTTCCTATGCCTATCGGTGTTCCTAGTGTTCCCTATCGTCTCCCCGGAAGTCCTTACGAACGGTGGATTAATATTTACGATCGCCTCTATCAAGAGCGGATTATCTTTCTCGGTCGCGAAGTCACAGATAGTTTAGCCAACCAACTGGTCGCGGTGATGCTCTACCTAGACTCCGATGACCAGAATAAGCCCATCTATCTCTATATCAACTCCCCCGGTGGTTCAGTAACCGCAGGCATGGCCATTTATGACACCATGCAACATATTAAATCAGAAGTGATTACCATTTGTGTAGGATTAGCTGCTTCCATGGGAGCCTTTTTATTGGCTGCGGGAAGTCCCGGTAAACGGTTAGCTCTACCCCATTCTCGGATCATGATTCACCAACCCCTCGGTGGTGTAGGGAGAAGACAAGCAACCGATATTCAAATTGAAGCTCAACAAATTCTCCGGACTCGCGCCCAGTTAAATCAGTTAATGGCCAAACATACAAAACAACCCCTAGAGAAAATTGAAAAGGATACCGATCGCGATTATTTCTTGTCTGCTGAAGAGGCGAAAGAATACGGTCTGATCGATAAAGTGATTGTAGACCGGGTTTAATGGGTTGAGGGGTAACAGAATCCGGCCTGGTCATAGCCGAAACCCCTTCTCCCCCCTCGGAGAAGATCGGCAGAAGTCCCTCTCCCAAGGGAGAGGGATTTAGGGAGAGGGCGTTTGGGGAGTGTATCGCTGTTAATGTGTGGGGATGGATATTGCTTATTATTACCGACTGTTGGGGCTAAAACCAGGAGCCTCGTTTGCGGAGATTAAGGCTTCTTATCGACGCTTGGCACGGGTGTGCCATCCAGATGTGAATCCGGGAGATGGACAAGCGAAGGATAAGTTTATTGAATTAACTCAAGCCTATGAAATTTTATTAAAGGAGATTTCTGAGGTCACGGATACTGAGCTGGGATTTGAGGCGTTTTCCCATCCTCCTCCTGAACCAACGGTGACTCCGACTCCTGCTCCTGCTCCTGCTCCCCGGAAGGTGAAAATTCCTCCCTTGAGTCCCCAGGATCGGATTTTAAAGCAGAGTTCCTATGAGCAACTGCGAGACTTGCTAAAAAACAAGCGCTTTCCCAGGGCGATTGCCTTAGTGGAAGCTCTGCGCGATCGCCTCCCCTTCGATCCAGAAGTGCGCCAATGGCAAGCCATTACTTATCAGTCTCAGGGTCAACATTTACTCAAACAAAATCAAACTGAAAAAGCCCTACTCTATCTGCAAAAAGCGCGACGGACTGACCCGCACAACCGCCGCTTGGGTCTGGAAATTGAGCAAGACTTGAACCGTTTAGGAATCAATACTTTTTAAGAAAAGTTGTGGAAAAGTGCCGGGAAACTGTGGAAAAATAGCCCTTTCTGTGGAAAACATTGAACAATTCTCCTGGATCGGCTCAGGGTTGAAAGGTGATTTGATCGGACTGATAATCGGGGGGTTCCACATGAATAAGAACTCGAACGGGGTGATATTTGCGCTCTAAATGGGCTTCTACCGCTTCGGTAATTTCATGGGAAGTTGCCACATCGATCGCATCCACAATTAAATGCATTTCAATAAAGACTTGGCGGCCGACAATGCCCCGTGAGGCAATATCATGACAGTTCACCACTCCTGGCACTTCCATCACCGTATTATGAATAGCTTCCGGGGCGATCGCCATTTCATCCACTAACCAGGGTAAATTATCCTTGATCACTTCCCAACCACTATAAAACACCAGGATCGCGACAGGAAACGCTAAGACCACATCTAAAAGGGGATAGCCCAGCATCACCCCCAATAAGCCCCCCAATACCATAATCGTCACCCAAATATCGCTCATGGTATGTTTGGCATCGGCCACTAAAATGCCACTACCAATACGTTGACCGACTCCCCGTTCATAAAAGGCGACAAAAATATTAATCCCCAAAACAATCAGTAAAATCCATAAATCTTGAAATTCAATCGTGAGCGGATCGCCTCCAGAGGTGAGACGCTCGACCGAACTAGAGACAATTTCAAAACAAGCTAATCCTAAAAATGCAGCAATTCCTAAAGCACCAATGGCATCAAATTTCTGATGGCCATAGGGATGTTCGCGATCGGGTTCGGGAGAAGCAAACTGATTAGCGACTAATCCCAAGATATTATTGGCACTATCGGTCACACTATGAAGAGCATCTGCTAATAAACTTAGGGAGCCAGTTTTCAAGCCAACGACCCCTTTAATCAGTAACGCCAGCAGGTTTAATCCTAACGTAATTAATAAAACTTGACGAACTTGAGAGCGAATATCGTTAACCATTATCTTCTAGGATAGAACTTAATCCGATCGAGTGTATGACCTATGACCCAACTGACGCTGAATTTTGCCCAAGGCTCTGTCTCTTTCAATTTTACTCCTGAAGCGGCCCAAGACCTAAGAGCAGCCATTCATCAATTGATGGATAGCCTCAAAGCTGCTGCTGTGCAACCGGTGACTCCAGGACGGAAAATCCCTCAACCGCCGATGGAATACCGCCATAATGGGGAGGTGTTCCTAGAAGTGTTCTGTAATCCCAATATTTATGCGAGTCCCTTTGCGGCTAAGGTGTTGGTGACGGTAAAGAGCGATCGCCTCCGGATCGCTACAGAAGCAGAACTCACCCGTGTTATTGAAGACCTCAATACTTATTTAGAATAGCTGAATCTCTAAAAAAACACAGTAATTAGAACATGCCATCAGTCTTTTTAACTACCCTATTCTTCATTAATGGGGTAGGTCTTTTATCACTTATCCATCCTCTACTAACCTACAGATCTATTCAACGCCACCTTCCCTCTTACTGCATACAAAATCACTCACCAAATCAAGCCAGCTCGGAGAAAACAGAAGAAATATCCATTGTATTGACATCTACTTTTCTAATTGATATGATCGAAGGATAATTAAATCAATTAATATTATATACTAGCCAGCAAAGCAGTTAAAACTTTGTCTCTGTTTGTCTATGATTGAATTGACTGTAGCTATATGCACCTACAACGGACAATATCGCTTAGGCGAAGTTTTAGAAAAGCTGAGTCATCAATACAATCACAAAAATATCTCCTGGGAAATTTTAGTTATTGATAATAACAGCCAAGATCGAACCAAAGATTGTGTTACTGATTATCAAAAAAAGTGCGCTGGAAAAATCGATATAAGATATACATTAGAGCCTAACCAAGGATTAGCATTCGCAAGACAAAATGCGGTTGAAAAAGCCAAAGGAAAATTAGTGGGTTTTATAGATGATGATAATATTCCCAGTTCAAATTGGTTAGAAGCTGCCTACACATTTGCCCAGCAACATCCTGAAGCCGGAGCCTTTGGAAGTCACATTCAGGGTGAATTTGAAGCAACTCCTCCAATATTTTTTGAGAAAATAGCCTGTTTTTTGAGCATTATTGATCGAGGGACAGAATCATTTATATATGAATCTAAAAACAGAATATTACCTCCTGGCGCTGGTTTAGTCGTTCTCCGAAAAGCCTGGTTAGAGTGTGTTCCTAAAAAATTATTTCTTCAAGGTCGAATTAATGGATCAATGTTAGCCAGTGAAGATTTAGAAGCTTTATGTTATATTCAAAAAGGCGGATGGCAAATTTGGCATAATCCAAATATGGTTATTCAACATAAAATCCCCTCCTATCGTCTAGAAAAACAATACTTACTTTCTCTAGTACGAGGAATCGGTTTAGCCCGATATTATATCCGTATGATTCGTCTCAATCCTTGGCAAAGACCTCTCGCAATTCCCCTATATATGGCTAACGATATCAGAAAAGCACTAGGATATTATTTACGCCATAGAAATCATTTAGAAGATACCATTGATATCGCTTGTCAAATGGAATTCTTGTGGAGCAGCTTGTTGAGTCCTTTTTATATCACGAAGAAACAATTATTTAAGTGGCTAAAACAATGACGAATGAAAATGATTATTTAGATTTAATTTTATTAACTTGATCATGTCTAGCGTTCAATCCATTAAACAGAAATTACATCAATCTTTAGACTGCCTTAAACACTACGATAAATGTGCGTTACTCGATTATCCAGATTATCTCAATTTAGGGGATCACTTGATTTGGTTAGGATCTGTCCTTTATCTAACTGAAATCAAACAGACGAAAATTGCATATGCAGCAAGTGTCAAACAATTTTCCCATCAAGAAATTGAAGAAAAGATAGGTCAAGGGCCAATTTTTCTCAATGGCGGGGGCAATCTCGGCGATCTTTGGGGAGAATCTCAACCCTTTCGAGAAAATATCATTGCTCGATATTCCGATCGACCGATCATAATTTTGCCCCAAAGTATTTATTTTAAAGATCCACAAAATCTGCAAAAAACAGCCAAAATTTTTAATCATCATCCCAATTTAACTATTTTTGTCCGAGATCATCTCAGTTATGAAATAGCAACTCGTAACTTTGATAACTGCAAAATCATACTGGCTCCTGATATGGCATTTCAACTGGTTAATGGATTAAATGTTTCAGCGCCCAAAAAACAGGAGAACTCAATTCTCTATCTTTGTAGAGATGACCGGGAGTTAAATCCCAGCTTTACCGCTCATAAACTCCAAAAAAAATTCTCTAATTTAGTCGTTGAAGACTGGAAATCATATCAATGGGTTTTAGGCGTTGAAAAAAACAAACTAATCAGAGGAATAGTGACCTGGATTCGAGAAGGATGGCAAAGAGGTTTAGCCACTCCCAAAGAATGGCTTTTCCGACAAAGGTGGTTAGCTTCTCATCCCTATAAAGAAAAATTTCAAAAGTTAGAGTATGCCCATTTGCATAGTCCCTCGTGGAACTTTATTCATAGCGCCATTTACCAATTACAACCTTATCCACTCGTCCTTACCAATCGATTACATGCACATATTTTATCGATTTTACTGAACAAGCCCAATGTATTGTTACCCAATGCTTATCACAAAAATAGTTTATTTTATCAAACTTGGACATCTGAACTGAATTTTTGTCAGTTTATCGAGGATGTAGATACCCTATCAATCTCCATAGACCAACTCCTAAGTGAATCGATGAAAATCCGATAATCTCTTCTCAGTCACTATTGTAATAGATCTTATTAAAATGGCAAACTTTATTATCATTGTCGATCGCGATTCTGAACGCAGAGAGAACTTTATCCATACAGTCACACCGCTCTTACCGCCCTTTCCTGGGTTGGTGACTCATTCCTGTATGAGGAGCGATTTTGCCAGTCTTTGGGCTGCTCATCCGAAAGCACCGATTAGCTCTTGTTGCCATGAAAGTGGTGCTGCTATAGTCTGGGGACATGCCATAACTCATGATTCGACTCAGTTAATGAATGCAGATGCCATTCAACAGCAATGGCAACCTCAAGAGAGCGATGATGCTTATCCCACATTTGATGGATTTTATGCAGCCGTCGTATACAATCCTGAACATGGATTAATCTTAGGAACCGATCTCCTAGGATTTTTCCCACTGTATTATTATGCTGATGAACAAGTGGTTCTCATTGGTTCAAGTCCAGAACTGTTTAGATATCATCCTCATTTCGATACCCAATTTAATCCCCAAGGTTTAGTCGGTTTATTATTGCTGCGACATTTAGTTAATAATCAAACGTTGTGGGCAAATGCTAAACGTTTAGGTGCGGGCAATTTACTGCAATGGAAGTTTAATACAGGTGCTAGAGAAATCAAGCATTATCGCTTGCCTGGCTCTAAGGATAATACTTGCTACTCTAGGCTTTCATTTGCAGAGCATTTAGATATTTTAGATGGAGTTATCGATCGGGCGATCGCTCGCCACACCTGTGTCAGTAAAAAACATAACTTCTTCTTGTCAGGAGGATTAGACTCCAGGATGTTAGCCGGTTTTCTGGAGCGTCAAGGTATTGAGCCTCTAGCTGTAACATTAGGACAACCCGGTGATATTGAGCTAGAATGTGCCACTACTGTTGCTCGTCATCTCCACTGGGAACATCGAGTCGTTTCCACTCCCATCAACCAGTATCCCTTTTATACTAACTTTGTCATTAATTGGGAACACTTGGATGGAGGGTTAGGAGACGGCACAGGAATGTTTACTGGCGCTCACTCATATCTACAAAATGCCCCTAATACCATTATTAATGGTTTTTCAATGGATACAGTGCTTGGCGGCTGGAAAAGTGCGGATACCTCTTTTCAATCCGTCTTTAAAATAGCGAATAGGAGGGGAATTTCGCCAGATACATTGAAACGATTACTTAAACCCCATATATTTGAAAACATGGTCGATTGTACCGTTAGTTTTCTCCAAAAAGAGTACGACAGCTATTCAGATTTAGACTGGCAAAATCCCTGGTATTTTAGCCTCTATTATTCTAATCGATTTGTTTTGGGAAGAAGTGCTTGGGCACTTACATTTGGAGCCTGGCCAATACTCCCTATTTTAGATAAAAATCTCTTAGAAACTGCGGTTAGCTTACCTCCTGCAACCATGAATAACAGACGAGCGCAAAAAAAACTGGTATGTACCCGATTTCCACACCTAGCCCAATTGCCGCTAGACCGGAATTCTTGGAATATGGAACCTCTTCAACCAAGTGTCACTCGTCAAAGATTAACACCTTTATTCAAGTTGCAACAAAAATGGCGTAGATTACAGCTCGAATTCGGTTACGATCGACGTTATTATTATCGAACCTTGACTATTAACAATCCTGGGTGGCAAGCCGTACGCAGAGCAGCAGAACCTTATCGCTCTAAGGTAGAGCATTTATTTGATATGGATGTGTTTAATCAAATTTTACTAGCTCCTAATACTCACTATAACTTTCAGTCCGATTCCGTCCGAGAATCTTCGGGAGTCAAAGTGTTATTAGGACTGTTGCTCTGGTCAAAAGATCATCTATAATTCTTATGGCTAAAACTTATATCTGGCAAGAAGACATCGTAGAAGATCGGGGTAATTTAACTCTAGGAGTGACGATTGAAAGTCCCGAACAGAACCGACAGCACCTTTGGTATCGGATTCCGGCAATTTATCGCCCTATTGTAACTTTAAATTGCGATCCATTTGTAGTCGCCAGCCTTTTTCTAGCAATGCATAAAGGAACAGATGTCAAGGTACATGGACAAGTTTCTCCATCTTTGCTAAGGAATTTAGAAGAGTTTCAAATTGCATGGTCTTCATGGAAACCGAAACAATATCAGATCATCCAGATTGATGCTGAAATTGAACGGGAGCTAGAAAAAAAATTAGAAACAGAACAAGGGATTAGTGTATTTTCTGGAGGCGTGGATAGCTGTTTTACTGCTTTTCGTCATCATCGAGGAGAGTGTGGAAGACAAAAGCGAAATTTGAAGGCAGGTTTAATGGTTCATGGTTTCGATATTCCTGTAGAGCAAGAGGATATTTTCTCTCGTGCTGCTCAAAAATCCCAAATGATGCTGTCAAGTTTAGGTATGGACTTGATTCCTATGGCGACGAATTTCCGTAAGGTGATTAAACTGGATTGGGAAGATGTTTTTGGCGCGGCGATTGCTTCTTGCTTACATTTGATCAATAGGGGCTATAATATGGGTATGATTCCTGCTTCCTATTGCTATAAAAACATAACCTTACCCTATGGTTCTAATCCTTTAACGGATTCTTTACTCTCTAGTCAATCTTTAGCGATTGTCCATGATGGAGCCAAATTTGTTCGTTTAGAAAAAATTCAACAAATGCTTGAGTGGGATGAGGCCTTAACTAACTTAAGGGTTTGTTGGCAAGGTGAACAAAAGGATCGTAACTGTTGCCGGTGTGAAAAATGCATTCGCAATATTTTAAATTTTCGGGCTTTAGGTTATGGATTACCTCCTTGTTTTGAGCAGGATGTGACTAACGGGCAAATTATTAATCTTAAAGTTAGAGGTTCAGCATTAGATGCTATTGAAGATTTACTTGAACAGATTGAAATCAATCAAATTTCTGGGGATTGGGTTAATGTTTTGAGAATCTCTATTTTGAAGAATCGTATCCTAGATTTGGTTCAAAAAAATATTCCTCATTCCTGGAAAACAAGTGGCAAAAAATCAAAAAAATAATGTTTAAATCTTACCCCGATATCTTTAACCAACGAGGAACTTTATATCACCAAGTAATGCTCAAGTATCCTCTGGCAAGAGTAGAAGAGTTTAATCAGATCGTTAGTTTATCTGATTTAGAGGATCACTCGATACTGTTCGATGAATTGGGAATTATACTTTATTAAAGCGATCAAAATAGATTAAGGTGTTGGTGACGGTAAAGAGCGATCGCCTCCGGATCAGTATAGAAGCAGAACTCACCCGTGTTATTGAAGACCTCAATACTTATTTAGAATAGGGAAATGAAACCGACCGTAACTTGGCAACTTGCTCCTGAAGTTCGTCTTCCCAACTGGTTTGAGGCGGAAATTGCTCGATTTGTGCCTGAATTGTGCCGAGGCGATCGCCTAGGGCAAATTTTGTGGCAGAGGGGAATTCAAGACCGGGAAACCTTAGCCTGTTTCTTGTCTGCTGGGCAGTATACCCCCACTAGCCCGTTTGAATTTGGCGCAGAAATGCCACAAGCGGTTTCTCGGTTAGAAAAAGCAAGAAAAGAACGGGAAAAAGTCACGATTTGGGGTGATTTTGATGCCGATGGAGTCACCTCTACGGCGGTTTTATTAGATGGCTTGGGTCAGTTTTTTCCAGCTTCTGATTTAGATTATTATATTCCCAATCGCTTAACCGAATCCCATGGCTTAAATGCTGCTGGAATTGAACGATTGGCAGAGCAAGGAACCCAACTGATTGTTACTTGCGATACGGGCAGCACGAATTTAGCGGAAGTGGAGTTAGCCCAAAGTTTGGGCATTGATATCATTATTACCGATCATCACACCCTCCCCGATCGCCGCCCCCCAGGGGTTGCCATCATTAACCCCCGCTATCTGGCTGAAGATCATCCCCTCTTCCATTTATCCGGGGTGGCAGTGGCGTATAAACTGGTGGAGGCTCTGTATCAAGCGTTTCCTGAAATTCCCCAAGCGCCCTTAGATGAGTTACTGGATTTAGTGGCAATTGGATTAATTGCTGATTTAGTCCAGCTTAAAGGAGATTGTCGCTATTTAGCCCAACGGGGAATCGAGCGTTTACAGCAGGATTATCAGCGTCCTCCTGAAGCGCGTCGTCGTCCTGGAATTGGACGTTTACTGGATTTATGCCGCAAAACTGGCGATCGCCCCACCGATATTTCCTTTGGCATTGGCCCTAGAATTAACGCCGTCAGTCGCATTTATGGCGATGCTAGTTTTTGCGTACAACTGCTCACCAACCGAGACCTAAAAACCTGTCACTCCTTAGCCGAATCTGCCGAACTTGCTAATACTCGGCGTAAGGAAATTCAGCAAACTGTAGCTCAAGATGCTATCTTTGAAGTCTCCCAATTAGACCTCTCCACTACCCAAGCGATCGTTCTCCATAAACCTGAATGGCCCGTCGGTGTACTCGGTTTAGTTGCCTCGCAAATTGCCCAAGAATACCATAAACCCACGATCCTATTAAGCAGTGAATCTGGCTCTAAATTTGCCCAAGGATCGGCCCGTTCCGTTGCCAATATTGACCTCTATCAATTGGTGAATAGCCAATCCTCTTTACTCCATCGTTTTGGCGGTCATCCCTTCGCCGCAGGTTTGAGCTTACCCCTAGAAAATTTGCCCCTGTTTACGGAAGGCATTAATCAAGAACTCAATCGTACCTTAGCTTCTGCTCATCGTGCCCCCAGTCTCGATATTGACCTGCAATTAACTGTGGCTGATTTAGGAAAAGAACTGTTTGAAGAACTCAAATATTTAGAACCCTGTGGTATGGGTAACCCGGTTCCGCGTATTTTGATTAAAAATTGTTGGTTTACGAATAAGTTTAATAAAAATATTGAAGATACTAAAGGCAAGAAAGTTAAATATATTAAAACCCACTTTATCTTAACTGACTCCAGCAGCGATCGCGGCATTCCCGGATTATGGTGGGGTCATTATCAAGAAGATCTCCCCCCTGGTCAGTGCCATGCGGTGGTGGAGTTAGATTTCAATAAGGAACAAAAATATCATGTGCGGATTATTGATGTAGTTGCTGCTGAAAAACAAGACTTAGCCACCTCTAAAACGGAACGCTTCCCTATTCTAGATTGGCGCACTCAAAAGCTTGATGATCCAGCGAAAATTGCTGAGTCCGATCCTTGGGTTATTACCACAAATCCGGTCAGTTGGCAAGAACTGGAAGAAGCGTTAGGGCAAGCCAATCAACAACGTAAACCCGTGGCGATCGGCTATGAATCTTTTACCCCAATTCCCCCGATCGAAACCTGGAAAAAATTAGTGGGAATCGCCAAATATTTAAGTCGAACACAACAGTTAATTACTCTGGATTTTCTCCAAAATCAACTGCAAGTGACGGCAACCGCTTTACAATTAGGTTTAACTGCCTTATCTCAACTGGGATTTAAACTTGAAGCGCAAGAATCGGGTTGGCAAATTACCTATTATCCAATGCAAAAGGGATCTGAAGTCGATCTTATCTATACCTTTATTGCTGCGGTGCAAGAAGAACAGTTTCGCCGCCAATATTTTGCCCAAATCTCCTTAGAAACGCTGGAAAGATCGAGATTGGTTTAATATTTACCGCAGTTGGAGTGCTGAAGGTAAGGGTTGTTTTTCCTGAAGAGGATAACCCTTTGCTTCAATTTCTTTTTCTAAAGCATGAACTCGTTTTTGGGGTGCAGGATGGGTTGCTAGAAAATCCCAATTCTGATGAGAATTTTGGCTTAAACGACTGAAAAAGTCGGTCGCCCCAGCGACATGACCATAGGTTTGATAGAGTAGGGTAAGACCAAAGCGATCGGCTTGAGTTTCCTGGGATTGGGAATACCGAGAATTGCTAATGGCAATGAACCAAGTGCTGGTATTATTGAGCCAATCGAGATTACCAAAAAGGGTTGAAATAGCCAGACGTAAAACTAGGGTACGTCCTAACTGTTTTAAGTGATCGCGATGGATAAAATGGCCTAATTCATGGCTGAGAATCATCATCAGTTCGTTTTCGGATTCGACGTTTTCCAGGAGTCCTTGAAAGATGACGACTACATCTCCGGGAATGGCGATCGCATTGACGGTGGGTTCATTGATATACAATACCCGATAGTTGCGATCGCCATCCTCTAAATGGCTTTCTAGTCTATCGAGCAATTGGTTGAGGGTGTCTTGCTCTACAGAGTCTTCCGCTTGCTGCTCATAGACGGGAACAATGACAGCACCAAGCTTTTGTTCCATGCTAACGGGGATTTGGGTAATAGCGAAATCAGCAAGTGCCAATCCTCCCCAAATGGTAAGGGCGATCGCCAGCACAAATAGGCCCGCGAGAATCAATAACTGACGGTTACTGGTAGTTGGATTGCGATCGCTCATCGTTAACTCTTCTAACTACTACTTTTAACCGGACGAAATGGATATAAAAAGTTCAGTAAAGGATAAATGCCACGGGTTTGAATCCATAATCGCCCTTGACCACTAAAGCGACAAACCAGACCTTCTCCTCCTAATATTCCGGTTTTCAAACTCTTAAAACTCAAGCCACCAATCATCTCTACATTATACTGCAAAGTGTCTTCAAAAGCAACCACATAACCTGTATCAACCACATAATCTCCTGCTACTGGAATCTCGATAATTGCCCCATAGGAACTAAACCAAAAATCACCCCTTCCACTAGCTCGCAATAGGAATAAAGATTCCCCACTGAAAAATCCTTTTACCCCTTGAAATTTCGTATCAATCTCCACCGTATCGCTACAAGCCACAAACCCAGAAGATTGCACCATTAATCCCTTACGGCCATCCAGAGCATAATATTCAATATCCCCTGGCACTCCCGGAGAAATATATAACGATCCCGCTTGTTTTTGGGCAGTAAATTCATTCATAAAGAGAGACTCACCCCCGAACATTCTGCCCACACTTTTGAGCATACCGCCCTTCATTTTCGACTGCATGGTAATACTGGTATCCATCGCCGCCATAGCGGAGGCTTCTACTAATACCTTTTGTTGGGGTCGTAAATTTAGCACCAGGGAAGCATAAGCGGGGGAATGGTCAATTTGATAACTCAATTGTGACATAAAATTCACTCACCTACTATCGTTTTTTCAATTTATGGACTATTGACGCTCAGGGAGTCGAGAACCAATGGTAAAGCCAAAGCTGCCTGGATTATGGGTTTGGCAGTACACTTTTCCCTTGCCTTTGAATCGACAAATAAAGCCTTCACCGCCAAAAAATGCACCCAACCAACTAGAATTGGCTTTACCAATTTCAAAATTTAAACTGCGTTCAAAGGCGACAATATGCCCCGTATCAACAATATACTCGCCATTGACCTCAATCTCATAAATTCCACCAAATGAAGTGAGAATTACGGGGCCGACTCCTGATATTTTTAGCCAAAAAATCGATTCACCAGAAAAGAAAGATTTTAAGCCTTCAAAACCTAGGTCAATTATTACATCAGAGGCACAAGCTAAATAGGAGGCAGCTTGTACCACTAATTCCTGTCCGGTCATTTCGTAAACCATCAGATCTCCCATGAGTTTAGGAGACAGGAAAATTTCCCCCTTGGGTATAGGAGAACGAAACACACTTAAAAAGAGAGATTCACCCCCTAACATGCGCTTGAATCCTCCCATAATGCCGCCCCCTTTGCCTTGGCGCAGGGTGGTACTAGAGTTGATAAAGCCGCTCATGGCAACCATTGCGCCAGCTTGTGCGACTAATTCTTCGCCCGTGCTGAGAGTGATTTTGGCGATCGCACTATCCGGCTGTTTCAGCAGTTCAATATCCATAATCTTTAATTGCGTACCTTGGGACGTAAAAAACCAACTAAACCACTAATACTTCTCGATTGCAAATAAATGACACCTTTTCCTTTTAGACGATTCACAAATCCTTCACCAGAAGCGATCGAGCTAAAAATTCCCCCAGATAAACCAATACTCATTTTAATATTGGGACTGTAGGCAACTAAATGGCTATTATCAACAATAAATTCTCCCGACACACTCTGTTGAGTGATGCCACCATATGCACCAAAAAAGACTTTTCCATTACCACTCACTTTCAATTTAAATAATCCCTCTCCAGCAAACCAACTGGCTAACCCTGCCCAACGTACTCCTAATTGAATGTTAGTCGTGCTGGCAATATAAGCCCCTGGTTGTAAACATAAGGCATTACCGGTTAATTCTACACATTCAATATCGCCAATTAAGGATTGAGTAAATACAACAGTTAAGGGTTTTTGGGTATTATTTTGAAAGCGATTCACAAATAGGGATTCTCCCCCCAAAAAGTGTCGCACTAAGGCAGAAAAGAAGCCCCCAGAAAACTCAGTTTTCATGGATAACCCCCCATCCATACTCGTCATCGCTCCTGCTTCAGCGATGATTTGTTCTCCAGGCTTCAGGGTGACAAAAACAGCCGCAAATGCAGGTTTATAGCGAATTTCATAGGACACAATGTTTTAACCCCTGTCAGATCATCTTGATTTACTGACAGGGGTAGCATATTTTCTGGGTTAGAGGTGATTTTTTTTAGGTTTGCTTTAAGTTTCTGTTACTCACTGTAATTAAAAACCCATTAAAAGCGATCGCTCTCTGGGGCAGTTCCTCCGGGATTTAACCCTGGCTGACTGAGGAAGAAGTTTTCAGCACTATCATTTTGATAGACACAGTTAACTTTGGGGTTACTCTCAATGCTGCCGGTGTAAGCAAAGGTATTCATGCGATTTTTACAATCATTAAACTTATCACGGGGCAGAAGGTTACGCTGCTCCAAAACCACCCAGTTATTGCGCCTCAGTACACATCCTGGTTGCATTGCGGGTTGAGAGATATAGACGCTAAAGGGGTTTAAGGTAACAAAGAGCCGAGTATCCATCACCATCGCACTGGCTCCATATTTCACGCATAATTCCGGATCAGGGGCACTGCGATCGATAAAATCACGGGAAGCTACATTTTCCGGCGATAGGGTGGTGGTGGAACTAAAGGCGATCCCAATCCCGATCCCCAGAACAAAGATCCCCCCCATTAAAGCCGCCAGCGTATAGTTAAACGGGGAAGATTTAGAGCCGAAATTACCGGTTGATTTTCGTCTTGAGCTGGTTCGAGTCATAGATTTTAGGTTAGCACACAGGAAAGCTAGAAGTGGAGTTAATTCCCTCTCCAGTTTAGTATGACGAGTTTCTTCATAGATTGCCCACCAATCCCCTCAACCTAAGACGGTGACTCTTCTTGTATACTGGGGGCTATCGTGCGACTCCACCCAAATTTTTAATTTTTAATGGTTAATCATTCATTGTGTCAGAATCTTCTAAATCATCTCGCTCTTTAGCGGGAATTGCGGGGTTAGTGGCGATCGCCACCTTAGTCAGTAAAGTGGCGGGTTTAGTCCGCCAACAGGCGATCGCGGCTGCTTTCGGAGTTGGAGTGGCGGTAGATGCTTATACTTATGCCTATGTAATTCCCGGTTTCCTGCTGATCCTCCTAGGGGGAATTAATGGCCCGTTTCATAGCGCCATTGTCAGTGCTTTAGCCAAGCGCAAACCGGAAGAGGCTGCGCCGTTAGTAGAAACAATTACTACATTAATCAGCTTAATTTTACTGCCCGTTACCCTCTTTCTGATGATAGCAGCCGCCCCCCTGATCGATTTGGTGGCTCCGGGACTGGGAGGGACTCCAGAAGGCTTGGAAATTCAGGCGATCGCCGTAGAGCAACTGCGGATCATGGCTCCCCTGGCACTCCTGGCAGGATGGATTGGTATTGGATTTGGCACATTAAATGCGGGCGATCAGTATTTTCTCCCCTCCATTAGCCCCCTGTTCTCTAGCTTGACCATTTTAGCCAGTTTAGGCGCTCTCTTCCTACAATTAGGCTCTGATATCATCAACCCCGAATATGCCCGCATCGGAGGGCAAGTGCTGGCTTGGGGAACCCTAGCAGGTGCGGCAATCCAATGGTTAGCGCAACTGGTGGTGCAATGGCGATCGGGTTTGGGAACTTTGCGACTGAGGTTTCAGTTTCGCCAACCGGGAGTCGGTCAGGTGTTGCGGGTACTGGGCCCGGCTACCCTGTCTTCGGGCATGATGCAAATTAACGTCTACACTGATCTGTTTTTTGCCTCCTTCATCCCCCAAACCGCCTCAGCTTTGGGATATGCGGGATTACTGGTGCAAACGCCTCTGGGTATTCTCTCGAATATGCTTTTGGTTCCCTTATTACCCGTATTTTCCCGACTCACGGAACCGGAAAATTGGCCGGAACTGAAGCAGCGCATCCGCCAAGGGATGATTCTGACAGCCCTAAGCATGTTACCGCTAGGGGGGTTAATGATTGCCCTCAGTGATCCGATCGTCCGGGTGGTGTACGAGCGCGGAGCCTTTAACCAGCAAGCCTCCCAGTTTGTCTCTAGTTTACTGGTGGCCTATGGCGTTGGTATGTTTGCTTACTTGGGGCGAGATGTATTGGTGCGTGTCTTTTATGCCCTCGGAGATGGCCAAACCCCTTTTCGGATTAGTCTGATTAGTATTGTGTTGAATGGGGTATTAGACTATGTATTAATTCAATCCTTTGGCGCACCGGGTTTAGTGTTAGCCACAGTGGGCGTTAACCTATTTTCTATGGTAGCGATGATTGTTTTGCTAGATCAAAAGCTTCAGGGTTTACACTGGCAAAAATGGATGGTTCCGATACTGAGCTTAACGGGAGTGAGTGCGATCGCCTCCGCTCTTGCATGGTTCATCAACGACACCTTAGAACAACTCTGGACAACCCCCAGTTTCCTCTTCCATCTCCTGCAACTCTCCATTTCCGGAGGCATCGGTTTAGGTATTTTTGTACTCTTGTGTCTCCCCTTGAAGTTACCGGAAACCCAATCCTTTATCGCTCGAATCCGCCAAAAATTAGGACGGTAGTATTTTGGTAGAGTGCATAATATGAAAGTAAAAATTAAAAACTTAGGCATATTGAAGCAAGCAGAATTTTCTCTAGGAGATATCACAATTATTTGTGGAGAAAATAATACGGGGAAAAGTTATGCTACTTATGCTTTATTTGGTTTTTTAGCATCTTGGAGAAATTATTTTGCATTTCAAGTACCTTCCGAAAAAATAGAAGAACTACTCAACAATGGTGTTGTAGTCATAAAGCTTGATCGATATATTGAAGACTTAGCCGGCATACTCAATAGAATTTCCCATAACTATACTAGCAAATTACATACTATTTTTGCTGCTCTACCAGAACACTTTGAAGAAACTGATTTGTCAATGGAGGTTAACTTCAACCAAAATCTTCTTCGTCAAGAATACAAAAGACAAGTGGAATTAAGTACAAATGAATTATTTTTGGTTTCCAGGGAATCAGATAGTAATGAACTCAGCATTGCTTTGTTATTCGATCCAAATCTATTTGAAATGGTTAGAGAAATTCTGATTAGAGTGATTGATAGTTCACTCAAGGATATTTTAATTGAACCTTTATTTCCTAATCCATTTATTGCCAGTGTTGAGCGAACAGGAACCGCTATATTTCGCAAAGAATTAAACTTTTCTCGCAATCGACTGCTAGAAGAACTGGCTCAAAGTAGTCAAGATATTAATCCCTTTGATCTCCTGTTAAAAGGTTATGATGATTATGCACTACCCGTGAAGAAAAATGTTGAGTTTACCCGTAACATTGAATTAATTGCTAAACGCAAAAGTTGGATTGCTTATCAATATCCAGAACTCTTAACATACTTCAAAGATATCATTGGTGGAGATTATCAAGTGACAACCAATGATGAACTGTATTACCGTCCTAAAAATAAACGCTTGAATCTTTCCATGGATGAAAGTTCGAGTTCGGTTAGAGCATTGCTAGATATTGGTTTTTATCTAAAACACATTGCCCAACCGAATGATATTTTAATGATTGATGAACCTGAATTAAATCTTCATCCTGAAAATCAACGTAAAATGGCGCGTCTATTTGCTAGACTTGCGAATATTGGCATCAAAGTGTTCATTACAACTCACAGCGATTATCTGATCAAAGAACTCAATACATTGATTATGTTAAATCAAGATTCTCCTTACTTAAAACAATTAGCTGAAGATGAAGGATATTCACCAAAAGAACTGTTATCAGCAGATAAAATTAAGGTTTATGTTGCTGAAAAAGCGTCGATCAAAGTGGAAGGTAAACAACGGCGAACTAAGGAGTATACTTTAACTCCGGCAAAAATCACTCAAGAATTAGGAATTGAAGTGACCAGTTTTGATAAAACAATTGACACTATGAATCGGATTCAAGATGCTATTCTCTGGAGAGATGAATAGTGTATGTTTCTGAAGATTTAAATATTTTAAGTCAGATAATAGTCGAATCTGCTCAAATATCATTAACCGGACAACATAACAAAAAGTCACTAACTTTGAAAGAAAGTCATGGAGCAGACTATGAGGTAAAAATTACTGGTGTTAATCCAGAAACGATAGCGATCGCAATCGATCGGTTTCCAGATATGAGAAATTTTTTCAAGGACGATCGAGGGATCTGTAAACGAGGTGATTTTGCAATTATTACTGATGGAGATTATGGTAAGTTTATCGTTCTGATAGAACTTAAAGCTGGGAATCCAAATAATAAGGGCATTATTCAGCAACTTCAAGGGGGACAAGCATTAGTGCATTACTTCCAGGAAATTGGAAAAATATTCTTTAATAAAAGTGACTTTTTAGTGAATTATGAATACCGATTTGTCAGCATAAAAGATATTAAAATAGCTAAAAAACCTACTGTCAATAAGAAAAATACTAAAATTCACGATCGCCCAGAAAATATGCTCTGTTTATCAGGTTGTCAGCAAGTTCCATTTAGGAAGCTTATTGATCAACCTTGAATAATTGAGGTTGTGTCTTAGCCAATTTCTTAAACGCTCTCTTAAAGCTACTACTCCAGACAATCTCCATCATCCTCAAGTAAATCAGCAATCAGATCGTCCACCGTTCCTCGTTTAGCGGTTCCTTCCTCAAATTCTTGCTTCAGCATTTCAGCATGAGCCGCAATTTCTAAGCGTCGCTGTTCAATTCTCCGCTTGCGGATTAACTCAAATAAATCATCTTGATCTTCAATAGACAATTGTTCGATTGAATCAATCAATTCTTGCAATTTCATGGATTTAAAGCAAATATCCGTAATGGCGCTCTAAGCATTAATATACCTCTTAGGAAGCTTATTCATCGCTGTTCAATTCTCCCCTTGCGGATTAACTCAAATCAATCATCTTGATCTGCTACCATTACAATCGCTTCTGGATATTCTCACCATGGGTATCTGTGCCACAAGTATGCAGCAAGTTATAGAACTCTCCCAATTGCCGTACTTGCTCTGTTTGTTTGGGACTCGGTGTCCAAGGACTGGGATTATTGTAAGCATAATAGGTTTCTACCCCATCAATTCCCAAATAAACCGCTTCAGGAATGAGTTCAGTAGCTGGATAACGATATCGAGCAGGATGAGCCAAAACCGCTAAACCCCCCGCTTGATGGATAGCATCAATCACGGCTGAAGCTTGATAGGCTTCTCCCTTAACCGCATGGCCTTGAAGATAGGCGGCTAAGGCGGAATGATCCGGATTAAAGCCATAGCCGAGAATGTGAACTTCCGTTTTCGACAAATAGGCATTGATTTCTACACCACTCCAGAGGTGCAGGGAGGATTTCGCCCTGAGATTGCTATGATTGAGCCAGTTCTGGGCTACTTTATAACCGCTAACACTATGGTGATCGGTGATGGCCAGTCCTTTCAATCCTATGGCGATCGCCTGGTCAATAATCTCTTCCGGGCGTAATCTCCCATCAGAAAACTGACTATGCATATGAAAATTATAGGAATTGGGACAACTCCTTTCATCAACTTGTGCGAATACTTCTCTGAGGGCCCGCGCTTCCTCCTGTTCTCCAACCTGGTTTGATGGGGTTGGAGCTGGAGCTAGATTGATCGTCATCTTTCTCAATCTCAAGATAAACTCTTGTTGTCTACTATAGCCAATTTTGAACTTATGTAACATCTATTCCTCTATTCAGAAGAGTCATGAGAATCATAAGTAGGGCTAAGAGGCAATTGTACTGACCTGAGTAGATTGAAAGTTCTGGAGATGGGTTGGGTCATTTCCCCGAATGGCGCGAAACATCCCAAACCGACATAAACCCGTACCAAAAGCCACCCGCATCAGCAACAGGGTGGGCACTTCTCGTAAGGATTTAATCAAACCGGGTAAGCCAAATTTGATTAGCCCTTCCGGTCGAGCCACCCCTTGCCAAATGGAATCGAGCCAGGAGGGAAGGGTGGCTTGAGTCCAATCCTCGGTCATCACTTCTCCTTGGCTATATCCGGTCGCTTCTAGCAGTTCGGCAAAGCCTTCAATACTCGAAAATGCCGGATGAGACCACTGATCTAAGAGTTGCTTCATAATCGCCCGCTCTACCCCATTCAGGGGAATTTGGCGGTCATCCCGTTGATTCCAGTCGGCAACGACTAAAATTCCCCCTGGTTTGAGGACTCGGAGCAGTTCTTGGGCAAAAATGGCTTTGTCGGGCATATGGGGCCCGGCTTCAATTGACCAGACGACATCAAAACTGGCATCGGGGAAGGAGAGGGCCATGGCATCATCAATGGCAAATTGGGCGCTGACTCCTTCTGGGGTTAATTCTTGGGCCCGTTGGACTTGTTGGGGGCTGATGGTAATGCCGGTGACCTCAAAGTGGTAATCTTGGGCTAAGATCCGGCTACTGCCGCCAATCCCACAACCGACATCTAAAACGGTGGTCTTGGGGGGTAGGGTATCTAAGCCGCCCCAACGCACCATTTCATGGACAAAATCAACTTTAGCGGTGAGGAAGTTTTTGCGCTCTGGAGGGGAACCATAATGACCTAAATGGATATGTTCGCCCCAATAGAATTCTAAGATCCCTTCCTCTGTCCATTGGTCGTAGGAGTTAGCAACGGAGGCGGAGGACTGATAGGGACGGGCAGTGACGAGATAGAGGATAATGGCGATCGCCATTACACCCAGGATTGCCCCCCCTGTTAAATACCAGATATTCATTAAATCTTTGCTTTTCTCTTGTGTTGACTCGATGGAGATCGCTTAATCTGTCCTATTTTAGACTAGATTAGTATCCACTGCTCCGTTAGCTTTGAGGGCGGTGATCGCTCTCTCAGCTCAGACATGATGCGATCTACCCAAGCTTTCCTCTTTTATTTTGAAGAGAAGGATTATAGTGATTCCATACCAACCTCCCTTCTATTTTAAAAATGGTGTATTCCAAACTGTAGCTACACAATACTTTTATGGAAAAACCTGGAAATGGTGGGGCGATCGCGCTCCCTGGTTAAGCCATCTCCCTCAAGTCCCTTGGCAAGAACAGATTTTCACCGGCGCTGAAGGCGTTCCTCTCTGGGGAATATGGAGTTGTCCCCCCGATGCTAAAGGAACTCTAATCTTCAATACCGGGATCAACGGTATCGTTAGCAACGAGTGGTATGCCAATCTATTGGGTCACAAAGCCTATCAGCATCACTTTGCCATTCTCCTCTATGACTGGCGAGGTCATGGCAAAACCACCCCCCTCTCCCCCGTCCCCCACTCCTACGGTTGGCGAGAAGGACAAGATCAAGTCCATCTGGCGGAACAACTGATCGCCCTGGGTTGCCCTACCCCAGTCATACTCACGGGTATGTCCATGGGGGGACAATTGGCTTTATGGGGATTAAAAGCAGCCATGGCAACCCGTTGCTCTCTCATCTGCGGTGCATCCACCCTCTCAACTCATCTAGAATCCAAGCTTTCCTTAGCTCATTTGCAAACTTCGTCAGCAGGTCAGAAGTTTGAGCAGAGCTTTACTCGAAAATTCCGCGCTGAAGCTGAAAAACGGATAGCACACTTTTCCCGTAGCTTAAAACCGGGCGCTCTAGAACGAATGACTTCAGTCAGTGAGTGCGATCGCGAAATGGTCATCGACTACTACGGTTTTCAGAGCGTCGAAGACTATTATCACCAAACCAGCGCTCTGTACTTTTTAGACCAGCTTACCCTTCCCTATTTAATTATTTATGCCCAAGACGATCCCCTTTTCGATCCGCAAATCATCCCCCAAATGAAACAGCGCATGGCTCAAAACTCCAATGCTCATCTCATCCTTACGGAAAAAGGTGGTCATATCAGTCACATTAACAAACTTAACCCTTCAGAAGATCGATTTTGGGGGATGAATCGATTACTCGACTTTTGCGAAATGCTTGTACAGAGTTACACCTGAAAAATACCACTACTTACAGCTTCAAGGAAGGTAAAAAGCTGACAATACCGGGAAAAATAATTAATAAGACCATGACAACTAATTGCAGGATAATGAAGGGAATGGCCCCCTGGTAAATCTCCTCGGTTCGCACTTCTGGGGGAGCAACACCGCGCAAATAGAAGAGGGCAAAGCCAAAGGGAGGGGTGAGGAAGGAGGTTTGCATATTTGCGCCTAAAACCACGCCAAACCAAACTAAATCTAGGTTAAATTGTTGGGCGATGGGCACAAACATGGGCACGACGATAAAGACAATTTCAAAGAAGTCGATAAAGAAGCCCAGGATAAAGACGATCGCCATACTGATGATGAGAAATCCGATCGCGCCTCCGGGTAAATTGGTAAACCATTCCCGGACTAGACGCTCTCCCCCTAAACCGCGAAAGACTAGACTAAAGGCTTTGGAGCCGATTAAGATAAACACCACCATGCAAGTGGTGCGTAAGGTAACATCACAGACTTCTCGCAAGCTAGTCCAGGTAAGTTGCCTGTTACCATAGGCTAAGGCGATCGCCCCTAAACAGCCCACTGCACCGGCTTCTGTTGGGGTGGCGATGCCAAAGAAGATACTGCCCAAAATGATGAAAATCAGTAAAATAGGCGGGATCATTACTTTAATAATCCGCATCCCTAAGCCTGGCGCTTGGCGGACTTCAGCAGGTAGGGGTGGAGCTAGATCGGGACGGATTGATGCAATGACTAATACATGAATTAAAAAGGCGGCAGTCATCATCAAACCCGGAATGACCGACCCCAAAAATAAATCGCCAACCGATACCCCTAATTGGTCTCCGAGTACCACCAAAACGACACTAGGGGGGATGATTTGTCCCAGGGTTCCCGATGCGGTAATCACTCCCGCAGCCAGGGCGTGATTATACCCATAACGCAGCATTGTGGGTAAAGAAATTAACCCCATGGCGACGACGGTAGCGGCCACGACTCCGGTAGTTGCAGCCAGGAGCGCTCCGACGAGGATAACGGCGATCGCCAAACCTCCCCGCACTTTCCCAAACAAAATCCCCATGGTTTCCAGAAGATTCTCAGCAATACCGGACTTTTCCAGCATTGAGCCGATAAAAATAAAATAGGGAATCGCCAGCAAAGTAAAATTATTCATGATGCCAAAAATTTGCTCTGGCATTGCTGACCAAAAGATCGGATCAAACGTCCCCACCGCTATACCGATGAGGGTAAACAAAAGAGCAGTAGCGCCGAGGGAAAAAGCCACCGGATAGCCGATCGCCAGCAGAAACAGCGCTCCGACAAACATTAAGGGGCCAAGCCAATCCATGGGAGATGACGAAAACGGAATGTGACTACCCTATCATTAAATGGGCTGGTCATGGCTCATGGGTAATCCGTCCCCATTAATCACTAGAAGTTTCTTCATTTTTTTTCGAGTGATTCAAGACAAAATCTAAGTTTTTAATTGCTTCAGAAATACCTTGTAATATCAGCAAACAAAAACTAACCAAGATCATCGTTTTAATGGGATAGCGCACCAAACCGCCCGGATCGGGGGAATTTTCCAAGAGTTGCCAGGAATTGACCACCGCTCCACTAGAATAAAAAAGAATCATCAGACAAAACGGAATTAGAAAAAATAGGGAACAGACTAAATCAATCCAGGCTTTTTGTTTAGCATTTAAGCGACTTTGAATCACATCTACTCGGACATGATTGTTATGTTTCAGGGTATAGGCTGCACCCAAAAGAAACATCAGATCAAAAAGATACCATTGAATTTCTAGAAGGGCATTGGAGCTAAGATTTTGACCGATCGCCCGGCCCACATAGCGCCCAAACACATTCCAAGCCCCAACCCCCACCATGGCTAAGGTCAACCAATAGGTGGCTGTGCCGATCCTTTCATTTAAGCGATCGATTTTCCGAGATAGACCCAATAAGAATTCCATGCACTCTTACCCTAGATGATTGATGATGAACTCCGATCCAAAGTTTGGACTTCAATCGGCAAAGTAAACCAGAACTGTGTCCCTTGATTCTGCACACTATCCACACCAATTTCACCCCCATGGGCATGAATAATTTGCGAACATAAATACAATCCTAATCCTAGTCCACTTTTGCGTTTTTCCCGATCGCCCCTCGTATAGGGTTGAAACAAGGTTTCACATTGTCGAGGACTCATCCCTGTACCATTATCACCCACAGTACACCGGACAACATCTCCCTCCACGGTAACCCCGACTGTAAGCTTTAAACCAGGGGGATTATGCTTGAGGGCATTGGCGAACAAATTTTCAAACACCCGCCAGAGTTGCTGGCGATCGCCATGAATTAGAGGTAAACTAGGCGGGAACTGATACTCTAAACTGGCCTGATTTTGGCTCAACAGGGGTTCCCAATCTGCCGCTAACTGCTCCATTAAAGCCAGTAAAGACAAGGATTCACACTTGAGCAACACCCCCCAAATTTCGCTACGCTGGGTTTCCAGCAAAGAATTAATTAAGTTGAGCTGGCGATCGCAACTATCCGCCATCCGCTCCACCATCGAGCGCGTCAGCGTAAACGAATCCCGTTTCAACAAATTCTTAAACACCATCAACATCCCCGTCACCGGATTTCGCAAATCATGGGAAACCGCATGTAACAAAACCTTCAAACCTGCCTCCGCCTTTTGCCGTTCCACAATTTCCCCTTGCAACTGAGTATTTTGCGCCTCTAATTGCTGCTGCAATTGATGAATTTGTAAATGATTGGCAACCCTTGCCAACACCTCCGGCGCTTGAAAGGGTTTGGTAATATAATCCACTCCTCCCACATTAAACGCCCGCACCTTATCCACCGTCTCATCTAAGGCACTAATAAAAATTACCGGAATATCTTGGGTACGGGCATCCGCTTTCAGAATCTGACACACCTGATAGCCATCCATTTCTGGCATCCGAATATCCAATAAAATTAAATCCGGTTTCGCTACTTCAATGGCTTTGAGCGCTCCTTTTCCATCAACTGCCTTACGCACTTTATAGCCTTTTTCTGTGAGCATCGACGATAACAAGCGCAAATTGTTAGGCGTATCGTCCACAATTAATAAATCGGCGAGAACCTTACTGTTCATCCGTTAATGTCACCAAACTATGGAAATGGAAATGATGCACCCAATCAGACAGAGTTTTGATTAAAGCTTGGTGATGGGGAGGAATTTGGGCAATGAGTTGTTTAATTCTCTCATCATCTCCACTTAAGGCTGATTGATGAACAGCCTCAATCCACTCTGATGGCATTATTTTAAGCCGATCGGGTGTCAGGGTAAATGATTCAGCACTCTCTATTGGCTCTAAGGCTTCCTCATAAACATACTCTAGATGTAAATGTTTAGCTAAGGTATTCCAAATGGTTTCTTCCTGAAAGGGTTTGGCAATGAAGTCATCGCATCCGGCAGCAAAGACTAGCTCCCGTTTTTGGGAAAAGGCGCTGGCAGTCAGGGCAATTATAATGGTTTTGTGGGGTAAGGCGGCTTGATGTTCTAACTCCCGAATTTGACGGGTAGCTTCGTATCCATCCATACCCGACATCCGGATATCCATCCAGATCAGATGGGGATGATGCCATTGCCAAAGGGCGATCGCCTCTTCTCCCGTTTTCGCTTCCGTAATCTCGAAGGCTAAAGGCTGTAATAAACGCACCAATAACAGCCGATTTTCCGGGATATCATCAACAATGAGCATCCGATATTGAGGTTGTCCAGGGGCTAAACCGATGACTCGATTGCGGAGAATGACCGGTTCTATATCCTCTGCCCTGGCTAGGGTAGCCTCAATTTCAAATTCAAAACAACTCCCTTGACCGAGAATGCTCTGGACTTTAATTTCCCCCCCCATCAGTTGGACAAATTTTTGGCTAATTGACAGCCCTAAGCCTGTCCCTTGGTGCGATCGCCTTCCGGACTCCGTTTGTACAAAGGGATTAAACAATTGCTCTAACTCCTCTTTGGCAATGCCAATTCCGGTATCTTCAACCGCAAACTTTAAGCGAATTTTCGGATCTTCTCGTACCTGGGATATGCGTAATTCAACTGCTCCTTGCTCCGTAAATTTAATCGCATTTCCCAAGAGATTAATTAACACTTGGCGCAATTTTTGTTCATCGGTTTGGATATATTGCACTAAATCTGGGGGGCGATCGAAGGTCAAGGTTAAGCCTTTAGAAGTCGCCCGGATATGTAACATCCCTTCCAAGGTTTGCAATAATTGATATAAATCGAAAGCAGAGGATTGAAACATAATCCGACCCGCTTCTATTTTAGACATTTCTAAAATATCATTAATCAAATCCAGTAAATGTTCGCCACTGCGGTTAATTATGTTCAGCTCTGAGGCTCCATCCGCAAATTTAGGATCGTTGGCCATCAGTTGACTAAAGCCCAAAATTGCATTTAGGGGTGTGCGTAATTCATGGCTCATATTGGCTAAAAATTCACTTTTTGCCCGGTTCGCCATTTCCGCCGCTTCTTTAGCCTGTTGTAGGGCTGTTTCTGCCTGTTTCCGGGCACTAATATCTTCAGAAATACAGAGTAAATGGGTTGCCTCTCCCTGGCGGTTATAGAGGGGTAATTTCAGGGTTCTCAGGAGAATTTTACCCCGCGTTAGGGATTGAAAGGGATGCTCGGCAATCTCTAAGAGTTTTCCTTGTTGCACGGCTTGTAGGTCATAGGCACTGCATCGGGCCGCTTGCTCTAGGGTATAGATTTGGGCATCGGTTTTACCAATGACGCGATCGCTCGATAGTCCAAAAATATCTTCGCTGGCTTGATTCCAAATCAGATATCGGAAATCCTGGGTAATATCCTTGGTATAAATAGCTAGAGGAATATGATCGATGATGCTATCAAGAAAATCTTGCGATCGCAGCAATTCTTCCTCTAGGTGTTTGCGATCGGTAATATCTGTGGTCACCGAAAGTAAACAAACTTCTCCATTCACCGTAATCACATCGGAGGAAAGCAGAGCGATCCGATATTCTCCCGCTTTAGTTCGATAGGTGAATTCATAATTTTTTACCTGTTGTTTATCCTGAATCAGGTTAAACAATTGCATTCTTTCTTCCACATCAACCCAAAGATTTAACTCTAAGGCTGTGCTACCAATTACTTCTTGATTGGTATAGCCGGTTAACTTCAAAAAACTATCACTAACTTCCAGATGTTTCCCATCCGCTAAACGAGTAATTGTAATGGGGTGGGGAGTCCGACGAAAGGCTTTAGAAAATTTTTCTTCTGATTCTCGTAAAGCTATTTCCACTGTTTGCCTTTCCCGGATTTCTTGTTCGAGTTCTTCCGTTCTGGCTTGGATTTTCGCTTCTAAAGACCGAGAATAGCTTTGCAGTTGGCGATGGGAGCGCTTAAGCTGATAGCGCATTCGCTCAAAAGCTAAAGCTAAGTTACCCAAGGCATCGGTGCGATTGTACCAAGGATTAGCCGTGCGCTCCCAGTTTCCCTCAGAAAGGGCGATCGCCACTTCTGAGAGTTGGCGAATGGGGTGGATAATGTGGTAACTGGTGAGTAAACCCACTCCAGTTGCAGCGATCAAAGCTATCAAACCTAAGATCAAGATCCTGTTGCGTCCTTGCTGAATATCCTGCATAACCGTATCTTTGGGGACAAGGATCGCAATCAGCCAATTTAAGTCTTGATGATGGCTGAGGGGACTCAAGTAAACCATGTACGAGGTATCTAGCAGATTAACTTGGAGTTGAGTGGCGGCTTGTACTGGAGAATGCTGGTCTAAATAGGCTTTGAGATAGTCCCCAGCTCTATCAATCAGGGGATAGGTTGATCCCAGGGCAGTTAAAGCAGGAACAACGATCTCGTGGGTGTCACTGAGGATGAGGATGTGCCCGTCGAGACGACTGTCCAAGTTGGCTACAAATTCCTGAATTGGGGAGAGCCAGATAGAGGCCGAAAGTACACCGGTCAGGGTTTGGTGGCGATTGTAGATCGGTAGGGCAGCATCAATACTTATCTCCCCACTCTTGGAGAGATAGGGGTCAGTCCAAGGCTGGGTAGAATCCCTGTAGAGGATGGCATTGCGGGTCGCTTCTTGATACCAAGAGGATTTACGGGGATCGGGGTTGGGGAGCGATCGCAGCAATGAGCTATGCTTTCCTGGCTCTAGGGAATAAATATGCAGTTCCCCCCCTGTCTCGGAGGAGGCGATCTCCATTTCTAAGGTAGTCGGGTTATCCGTTCGACAGCGCAAGGCCACCCATTCCCCTTCCGGATTGGCAAAGCGAATTTCACTCACACTAGGTAATAACTGGAGTTGTTTCTGAAAGGTTTGGCTCAACTGCTCAAAGTTGCTCGGATCGATCTCCCCCCAGGTAATAGCCCTAGCATTGACTTGATTAATGCGATCGGGAATAGAAAGAATTTGAGCCAAATGCTCGTCTATATGGGTACTAATTGATGCTTGTAAGCGATGGGTGACATTTTCCACGGCTGTTTGGCCATGGTATAAGGACAAATATCCAGTTAAGCCCACAGCTACCATAATTTGCAGGACAAAAGGCACAATTAAGGCCACTCCTAGGGGTACAGTTTGCAGAAGTCGATGAAACTGTTGCTTAAGGCGAAGCATGGCATTAATCGCAATTGTCATGGACTCAATGCTAGTATCGGAGGATCACCAATCGATCCTTTTCCATTGCTTAGTAAGGAGAAGTCGAATATTGACTTAATACTTCTTTGGAGCGCCTGACCATATGTTCTGGCCCTTCAATCATCAGTAGATATCGTCCCTGTTGCAGGTGATGGCGATAAATACTAGAGGTATTGCCTTCACCAAAAAAGCCAATAAGCGCCCCAACGAGACTGCCACATAGGCCACTCATGAGTCCGGCCGATAGAATCATTAAGCCCCATTCTAGGTGATCGAAATCGGGGATTTCTAGCTTTAAAATCCAGAGTAGCACCGCAGCGATCGCACTCCCGGCTAAAGCTGAGAGCAGCCCCAGTCGATAGGCCTTAGCGAAGATAATCTTCATGGGTTGATATAATCCTACCCATTCGGGAGGATTAAATTCTCGCCCCACAATGGCTAAGTATTCGGGGGATACACCTTGGCTATAGAGTAATCGGTAAGCAGCAAACGCTGCATCGATATCGGGAAGCACGGCGATCGCCAAGTGGGGACGGCGTTTAAATTTAGGTTTACGACCAGATAGATTAGGGGACATTGTGTAACATGCCTAAGAGAGAGCCGCTCTGCTCTTTTTAGATTAACCGACATTATGCAACCTGCCCATACGATCGGAATTTGTCTTAACAAAGAGTAAAGGGTGGGGGGATGGGGGGACATCTTTAACTTAGAGTATCTGGATCGATACCCAGTTGCGTCAGACGTTCTCTGAGCTGTTGAATGGTGCGATCTTTTTCCTCAACAAGTGCTTCTGCGCGATCGGCTCTTTGTTGTTGGCGATCGGCTCTTTCCTCTGGAGTTAGGTAGCGATCGCCCTTCTGATCATACCAATAGAGCCATTCTCTCTTTATCCCTTGATACGTTCCCTCCGCTCTACCAATGCCTAAATTGAGCTGCTCTAACCAGACCGGTTCCCCAGATAATAATCGATATGCACCTCCCTCAAGCTGATAAACTTCTAATCTCGGTTTCTTTTGCCGCAAGGGATTATAGATCGCATAATATAAAACTCCCAATCGCGCATATTCTTCTTTTTTCTCGTTATATTCTCCTCTTCTCGTTTGCAAGACCACTTCTAACACTAACTTCGGCACTTGTTCTTCTTCCCAAAGAACATAGGATAAGCGTAAACCTTCATCAATAATTCTCGGTACACCAATACTCAAAAAGCCATCTGGGACAATTGCCGGTTTCTTGGGGTCAGTGTATATTCCCATATCCACCCCAAAAAACCAATCCATGCGCTCCGACCAAATTAAGGCCAGCATAGCTTTGAGGAGCGTGGGAATTAAATCTTGCAGTTCGTTATCCACAGGAGTTTCATCCGAGTCCGGTAAATCTTTAGCCGAGGGTAAGTAATCTATAGAAGAGTATTTAAGCAGCATAAGTTTACTGGGTGAGTTTCTCTTGATTTTATCGTACTCTACAAGCTCTTGTCTGTTTATATAAAATCCTTAAGAGATATAGTAGGGGCATTCATGTCGCGAAGCGTTTCATGTCGGCGACAGCCGAAAACGGCCGCTCGCCCCTACATATACAGGTGTTGTAGATTGATACAGCGCTTCGCGCGGTAATGAGGTACAGTCGGAAAAGATCTCCCTAAATCCCCCTTAAAAAGGGGGACTTTGACTGCCCCCTTTTTTAAGGGGGGTTGGGGGGATCGAAATGTACCGCATAGCAGCGAAAACTGCTGTATGTAGCATTCTCTTTTAGATTTGATATTATATCCATGCCTGCTTGCGGAAATCCATCGGAAACCCTATATTATATAGTATAGATCGCCAAATTATCACTTATGGTTTTCACCTTTTTAGATGAGCAATTAGCCAATATTGAGCTTTCGGAGAAAGTCCGCCAGAGAGCCATGGAGAGAGCAAAGGAAGGTTATGTAATGGCGCTTTTAGAAGTTGGAGAAATGAGTAGCGGACGGGCTGCAAAAATCCTGGGCATTTCCCGCTTAGAGATGATCGATCGAATGCATAAATGGGGGATTTCTATCTTTGATGATTCACAAGATTTACAGGAATTACGCCAGGAAGTGGAGCAAGCTGAGTTAAGGTTAAATTAATCAATTTGATCGATGATTATTGTTTCAGATACTACTTCTCTTAGTGAATTAGCTAAGGTCAATTATTTATATTTATTACCTGAACTCTTTGGGAAACTGATGATTCCCCAGGGCGTTTTTAATGAGTTGCTTGTGGGAGATCATCCAGTAGCGCAACAAGTACAGGATTTGTTGTGGCTACAAGTGGTTACTGTAAACAATCACGAGCTTGTAGATGAGTTACAGGCATCTTTTCATTTAGACTTAGGAGAGTCAGAAGCGATCGCCTTAGCTGAAGAAACTAAAGCGGATCAATTACTGATTGATGAACGGGCAGCTAGACGAGTGGCACTAGAACGAAAGTTACCCTTAATTGGAACCATGGGTGTTTTGCTTTTGGCAAAGCGCCGGGGCCTGATCCCTAATGTTAAAGATGTTCTAGACCGGATGCAAGATCGGGGTACAAGGATTTCAGATCATCTCTATGAAAAAGTTTTAACTTTGGCCCAAGAAATATAGGGTCGGGGAACAGGCTATACTAGGAATTCTGGCTCGTTAAACATTATTCATTGTGCAACCGGTTGATTTTACGACTTTGATGGCCCTTTGTGCCGATTTGCGCGATCGCTCTTTACCGGCTCGCTTAGAGCAGGTTTTTCAACAGGATCGCTTCAGGCTATCCCTTGCCCTGCGGACGCTTCAGGGGCGGGGATGGTTAACGTTATGTTGGCATTCCCAAGCAGCTCATCTGGCCATGAGTAGCCCTCCCCCAAAAGCCCCGGATACCTTTACATTTAGCGATCAGTTGCGCCATCAACTCAATGGGTTGGCACTGGTTGCTATTGCTGAAATTGCCCCTTGGGAGCGGGCCGTTGATTTGCAGTTTGCTCAACGACCCGGCGATCCGATTCTCTGGCATTTAATCGTGGAGGTGATGGGGAAGTATAGTAATGTGATTTTGGTCAATCAGGAGAATATGATTGTTACTGCTGCTCATCAGGTGAGCCAGCAACAGTCGAGTGTACGCCCCATTTTAACCGGACAACCCTATGTGAAGCCCCCAGCCTTGACCAATCGGATACCCACTTTAGAAGAGTCCTTCCGTGCTTTTCGGGAGCGGGTGGCTCTGATTCCAGGGCCCCTCAAGGGCCAGTTATTGCAGAGTTATCGGGGGTTAAGTCCCCGATTGATTGAGTCTTTCTTATCGGGAACGGCGATCGCCCTCCATCAACCCACGGATAGTTTAAGCGATGCTGATTGGTCTCTTTTGTACGAGCGCTGGCAGTATTGGTTACAGTGTTTGCACCAGGGCACATTTACACCGGGATGGACAAAAAAGGGTTATACCGTAATGAATTGGGATCGGGAGCAAGCAGTAGACTCCGTACAGAATTTAATCAATCAGTATTATACTAATCAGCTTAATCGCCAAGAATTTAGTCAATTACATCATCAATTGCAGCAAAAAGTGCGATCGCACTTAGGCAAGCTCCATCAAAAAGCGCTCCTCTTCCGAGAACGCTTAAACCAGTCCCAGGATGCCGATCGCTATCGCTATTTAGCCGATTTATTAATGGCCCACTTGTATGAATGGCAACCGGGAATGCAGGCGATCGAACTCGCAGATTTTGAAACCGGAAAACCGATTAAAATTCCCCTCAACCCCGAAAAAAATGGCGTACAAAATGCCCAAGCACTCTACAAAAAACACCAAAAACTCAAGCGCTCTCAACTTGCCGTTCAACCCCTCTTAGAAGCAGTCGAAACCGAACAGCGCTATCTCGAACAAGTGGAAAACAACCTATTGCAACTGGCTGAATATGGAACACCAGAAGATTTATCCACCCTTGAAGAAGTGCGCGACGAATTAATTGAACAGAAGTATTTAGACTCTCCAGCATCCGACTATCAACGAAGTCGCACCAACTCCCAACCCCATCGCTACAAAACCCCTAGCGGGTTTGAAGTTCTCGTCGGTCGCAATAATCGCCAAAACGATCGCTTAACCTTTAGACTTGCGGGAGCTTACGATCTCTGGTTCCATACCCAGGAAATTCCCGGCAGTCATGTCTTACTGAGAGTCGATCCGGGGCAGGTTCCCGATCCCGAAGACCTCCAGTTTGCGGCCAATCTAGCGGCCCACTATAGCCAAGGACGGCACAGTAAGCAAGTGCCCGTGATTTACACAGAGCCGAAATCGGTGTATAAACCCAAGGGCGCTCAACCGGGAATGGTGATCTACAAGCATGAGCGCATTCTTTGGGGATGTCCCCAGCAGGCAGCACTCGAAGCATAACTCCAATCTTTGATTATAAATAGTTATCAAAAGACAAACCGTTAAGTATGAACTTTTATTAAAAAAAATCTGATTCTCTGTTACGATTAGTAAAGAGAGACCAAAGAGACCAATCCTCCTCGTGTTGTGGGAACGCGCAGTTAGGATTTTCGGAAACGACAATTGATATTCATGATATCGATTCAACACCAGCTAAAACCTAGCTGGTTTTTTCTCATCCCTCTTTTGTGTTGACTAAACTGAGTTAAACTAAGGTAATGACCGTTAATTCTGGAGGGCAAAATAATCGCCCAGGGGGATAAGTCCCCAATCCCCGATTGACATAAAGACGATTCTGATTGAGTTGGTAAAATCCAGAATACCATTCCCAATGTTTAACAATGCGATCGCACTTGCGTTGCAGTAAAGGTATCCATTCCCGTAACCAAGATGGTGTTGCCATAATTGCTCGTTCTTGATAAGCAATTAATGGCCCCAATTCAGGTAATACAATTTGTCCCCCGTGGGTATGACCAGATAACTGTAAATCCACGCGCCATTGTTGTAAAACTTCCGCACTATCTGGTTGATGGGAAAGCACAATTCGTGGGACTTGCGGATCGAGATCGTTGAATACCGAAGCAGGATTAAATTCTACTGACCAAAAATCAGGCAGTCCCACCAAAGCTAATCCCTTTCCCAGAGGATAAATCACTTCATTGGATAAGACCTGAATACCCGTATCTGTTAAGGCTTTAATAATGATTGACTTTACACTATCATAGTAACTATCATGATTGCCTAAAACAGCATAAATCCCTTTACGAGCTTGGAGTAACTTTAATCGTTTAACTAAGGTGTGAATTGGCTTAGGATCGTAGGTGATAAAATCTCCTGTTAAAACGACCAGATCGGGATTAACACTATTGCTAGTGCGAATAGCTTCGGCTAACAATTTTTCAGAAAGTTTGACTCCATCATAATGAAAATCAGATAACTGGGTGATTTTCATTCCTCGTAACTCTGGGGGTAGGTTGTTAACAGTAAAGGTTAGATTCTCAACAGTTAGCGGCCCAGAAAAAATTTGGTGCATAAGCCTACTGAGTGCAAAAGATTCCTTTTAGGATAACTCAAACTTTTAGGAGTGAGGTTTAGAACAATCCATCCTCTTTGTCCAATGTCTGGTATCCATTCTACATCTAGGGCATCTTGTGAAAAGTGATCGTCATGAATTTCCACGATCGCGTCTACAGCTTTGAGCGCTTCAACAATTTTACCTTTTCCCAGACATCGATCAATAAAAAAGATAAACGGTTCTGATAAGGAGAAAACGTATTTTCGCCATCTTTGACTTTATAAGTACATCCCACAACCCATGACCGAATAGTAGCACTAGGAATCTTGAGGTAGCGAGCAGCATCCCCAATGGAGTAGTTGGGGATATCCCTTGGATCTTTACCCCCATAAATATCAATTTTTGCAAAGGGTTGGCTCTGGGTTTCCATCTTTTTTATTCTCGCAAAACGTAGCCGACACCGCGCACGGTTTGAATAATTCGTTTCTCCTGATTAGCTTCTAACTTTAAGCGCAGATAACGAATATAGACTTCAATGATATTAGAATCGCCCATAAAATCATAGCCCCAAACCTGTTCTAAAATCTGGTCACGGGTGAGAACTTGCCGGGGATGGATCATTAAATATTCTAACAAATCAAATTCTTTAGCAGTTAACTCGATCGCCCGATCGCCGCGCTTGACTTCCCGCGACCGTCGATCTAAACTCAGATCCTCAAAGGCTAGATACTCGCGCTCCGACTTATGTACTCGCCGAACCTGTACCCGAATTCTAGCCAATAATTCCTCAATATTAAACGGTTTAACCAGATAATCGTCCGCACCTGCATCTAATCCCGCCACGCGATCGCCAACTTCATCCTTAGCAGTCAGTAAAATTACAGGAACATTCTCTCCTGTCTGGCGTAAACGGCGACAAATATCAATCCCACTTAAGCCCGGCAACATCCAATCTAAAATCACCAAATCCGGTTTTAACTCTCGAATGCGGGTTAATCCCGTCAAGCCATCCCCCGCAAGCGTTACTTGGTATCCTTCATATTGCAGTTCCAATTCCACAAAACGAGCTAGTTTTGCTTCATCTTCGATCACTAGGATATGGGAACTCATCACCTTAGACCTAATCGGGAACTTAATCCACTATAATACTATGGTAGAGGTGAAAATTTTTCGCCCCTACCGATAGGTGTCAATAGAGTAAAACTTCCTAAGTAGACGAATCTTCACTGAGGATGCGATCGCTATACTGACTCGATTTAGCTAGATAAATTCCCCCCAAAACCGTAGCAAAAGCAAGACTATTGACTAAAGTTAAACCTTCAGCAAACACAATCCAAGCAATAATCGCCGCAAACACCGGATCGAGTAACAGAAAAATCCCCACCAAACCTGAAGACAAACGTTTGAGGCTATAAGCTTGTAATCCTTGTCCCACGACTTGGCAAACGACAGCCAACCCAATTACAGACAACCATCCCGATAGGGTAATAGGAAACAATTGGTCTTCAGCCAATAAGACAACCGGCAAGGAGAGCATTGCACCAACAGCACAACACCACATCAAGATCACTGTAGGGGGGAATTTGTTGCGTAGGGTTTCAATCAACATCAAATTAGCAGCCGAAAATACCGCAGACAACAAAGCAGCCATATCCCCATTCAAATGTTCAGTACCGAGCTGAAAATCATCAAGTCCCAGAGCAACTGCCCCCATCATTGCCACCAGTAACCCTATTAAAAAGCGACGATCGAATGACTCATGGAAAATCACCCAAGCCCCCAGAGTGGTAAACAAAGGAGTGAGGTTATGTAGAATAGTAGAGTTGGCCACCCCTGTCAGGGTTAACGACCAAGCCCAAAACGCCAGACATCCCCAAAACATCACCCCGGCGCTTATTAACAAAACAATATCCCGTCGATCGATCGGTTCAACCTTCGGTTTTGTGTCTACCCTCTCCCCAGTTGTCCACTGTTCTAGGCCATAAATCACTGCCAAAACTAAAAAAGCAATCCAAAACCGATTGAGGATAGTGGAAAATGGGCCCAATTCACGTTCACTCAGGCGAATGAAAATGGCAGCAAATGACAAAGAGGCGATCGCCAAAAAGACAGCTAACAGAGCAGATACGGTAGAACTAATTTTAGGAAAATGAGGTGAGAGCGACGGTAACGATGGGGTATGAGACATAAGGGGCCGATTTATTCTCGCAGCAACAGCAGTCAGGTGAGGGGCATTAAGCAGCTTTACTTAAAACTCTTCTTCCAATTATCTTAAGATTTTGACCGAACTAAGGGGACGCGATCTTTGCAATTTGTTACAGAATAAAACATAGGTTGATATTTTCAGGGAAAAGAAGTCCGGAAATTGATAGCCGATCTCCTGACCCTCGTTATAGATCCCCCACCCAAGGGAGTCATCAAACTCAGACCATAAATCACCAAGGGGAAATCTAACCTGCTATTCTGAAAGATGCAAGGAGTAATGTCCAGCCTTATCGCCACCTGCCACCGAGTTGTAGCACCCCCATGATTGTTCTTATCCCTTCTTAAATCAGTATTCTGGATTCCCAGGATCTTCAGACGTACTCATTAACAATTCTCCTAACTCAAAAGACTAACCCTAAAGAACCCTATGGATATCTCACCAGATGCACAAGTGATCGCTCCCGAACTAGCCCAGATTTATCGAGTCCTAGAATCAAAACTCGGTGAAATGGATCGCCATCGTCTCCCCTCCTTACAAGAATCTTGGGTGGAAGCAGAAGACAAAACGGTTATGGTTCTTGAAGACCGCTCAGACTGGAGAAAAGTAGTAGAGCTGTGGCGGGAAGAAAATATGCCCTCAGAGCAAATCATCTTCATGTTTCATGAAATGCTCGATCTCTGGGAACAGCTCGAAACCGTCCATTGTCGTCAAAGCCTCCTAGAAGTAGGCAATCTCCTACTCGATGAAGATGAAATTCTCTGTCTCAAACGCCTACATCCTGATGTAGACCCACAAGCAGTAAGCCTCAAAGAGTTAGGCAAACTGTGGCAACAACTCTTTCAGCAGTCAGAGATGACCCAAGTCGGATCGTTAATGTCCCTGTTGCAAGACCTACAAGCGGAAAAAATGACCTCCGTTGACCAAGTACGCGATCGCCTAGAAGAAATTTTAGCCGAAGAACAGGGCGATCCCAACTTCGACCCCCCCGAAAGCCTCGCCTCCCTTTATCCCGAAGAAGAAGCCGATCAAGACAAAACCCAACCCATTGACTATAGCGATTACAGCCCCTCCGGATTTAATCTCCCCACTCCCAACCCAATTCCCAGCCCTCCCATTTCTCCCTTTGAGGATATGCCCACGGTGGTATTACCCATGCAACTCTTTAGCCTCGATTATGCCGGAGTAACCGACAAGGGAATGCAGCGAGACCACAATGAAGATAGTTTTCTCATTCATACCCAATTAGAACGCATTGAAGATAAAACCGGGCGTACTATTCATGCCAAAGGTTTGTATATTCTCTGTGATGGCATGGGGGGCCATGCGGGAGGGGAACAGGCAAGTATGGTGGGAGTGAAAACCCTAAAAGAGTATTTTCAAACCCATTGGTTTAACTTACCCCATTCTGACTCCCGTCTCCCTTCTACTGAATGTATTGAAGCCGGAATATTCCAGGCTAATCAAGCCATCTATGACATTAATCAGTCCCAAAGTCGTACCGGAAGTGGGCGCATGGGAACGACCCTAGTTTTGGTCTTAATTCAAGATGTTCATGTGGCCGTTGCCCATGTGGGCGATAGTCGGTTATATATGTTTAGTCGTAAACAGGGATTAACGCTCCTGACTCAAGACCATGATGTGGCGCAACGGGAAATTAAACGAGGATTAGAACCGGAATTAGCATTTGCTCGCCCCGATGCCTATCAGTTAACTCAAGCCTTGGGGCCGCGCCATAATGATTTTGTCAAGCCAGATATTTATTGTTTTGAACTTAATCAAGATAGTCTGTTACTCTTAAGCTCCGATGGACTCACGGATAATGATTTGGTTGAAAAGCATGTGGGGACGCATATTGAACCCTTGATGAGTTCTCGTGCCAATCTGGAACGGGGAGTGGGTGATTTAATTGATTTGGCCAATGAACATAATGGCCATGACAATATTACTGTGGTTCTGGTGCGGGCTAAGGTACGTCCCAATTTGGGAGGGTTGAGCCGTTAGTTATTGATTCGAGAACGTTGATGTTGTTTGAGGTTCGATGATGCAAGGGACAATCGCCCTCACACTGTTAGATCCCAAGGAAGGAACACCACTGCAAAGCTGGGAGTTTCCTCCCCAAGGGAAAGTTCGCATTGGCCGGGCCCAGGATAATGAGGTGGTTCTTTCTAATGATTTGGTCTCTCGGTATCATTTGGAGTTAGAACCCGTTAAGGATCGCCCAGATGGGACAATCGCCTGGAAGCTGATCAACCGAGGTACAAATGGTACATTGGTGAACCATCAACCGATTTCCCAAATCCTGGTCGAAGATAAGAGTCTGATCCAATTAGCGGCTGGAGGGCCGATTTTAGAGCTGACGTTTGCCCAGCAGCCGGTTTATCCCCCTCCCACTACATCAGGATGCACCCATGAAGGGAATGCCCCGAATAATCTGTTTTGTATCCATTGCGGTCAACCTTTGCATATTGAAAAGCAGGTGAGGGATTATCAGATTTTGCGAATTTTGGGCCAAGGGGGGATGGGTACGACTTATCTGGCTTATCCTCCTCCTTCTGAAAATCATTCATCTGGGTTAATTGTCCTCAAGGAGATGAATTCGGATTTGGCTCGTATACCCAAGGCTAGGGAGCTGTTTGATCGGGAAGCTCGCACCCTCAAGGGGTTGAGTCATCCCGGAATTCCCCGCTTTTTTGATTCGTTTATTGAGGAGGGTAAAAAATATTTGGCCATGGAGTTAATCCATGGTGAGGATTTAGAGCGTTTGCTCTATCAGCAGGGGCCATTTTCTGCACCGCTTGCTATTGAGTGGATGATTCAAACCTGCAAGATTTTGGGTTACTTGCATCGCCAGTCCCCTCCCATTGTACATCGGGATATTAAACCGGCGAATCTGCTGCTCCGTCGCTTAGATCGTCAGATCGTGGTGATCGATTTTGGGGCAGTGAAGGAGATTGGAACGCCTTTGGGCACAAGGATTGGGGCTGAGGGTTATAGTGCCCCCGAACAGGATCGGGGACAACCGGTGACTCAATCGGATTTATACGCGATCGGGCCAACATTAGTCTTTTTAGTTACGGGAGAGCAGCCGCTTAAGTTTTATAAGCGCCGCCACGATCTCTCTTATCGTTTAGAGTTGCAGTCTGTGGACGCTATTGCTCCACCTCTGCGAGAAGTGATTGAAAAGACCACTGCTCCTAAGCCCCGCGATCGCTTCGCTAGTGCTGAGGAATTAGCACAAGCCTTAGAATCTGCACTTTCAGCTTTGATGGAGTAAAGCCATAAACTCCTATCACTGATTATTGGGATTTGATCTGAGTTTAAGTGAGGTGAATGAGAAAATCTAGGGGCTGTCATGAGTGAAACTCTACCCCTAGACCGGAATTAGTCTTCCCATTCTTCTACAGCGAGGAGTTCACTAACGGGGTCTTGCATAGAGAACTCGTAGGCTTGCAATTCTTTTTTCCAATGTTGCCACCGATCGCCATACAAAAAGGCCATCTTCCAGATACCATCTGTTGGTTTCAGGATATTAGAATCGACCAATGATTTCACTTTGGCTTGCAGTTTAAACATTGGGTGAATAACCTGCTGGTTCATACAACCTTGATTCATATTTGAAGTTTGTCAAATCTTTTCTATGTGTACTTTCCTAGTGGTGAGTGGGAGTTCTCGTGAGGATTCTGCAGAATTAGAGAACAAGAACAGCTAGGAACCATCTTTCTTGTTACTTCCTCACAATAGCATAACCCTCTAGGAAAAGGAAGACTTGCATAGAAAAGATTTTTTTATCAGTCAACCGTTAAGGCAAAAGGCAATCTTCCCTATCTACTCTACCGTCACCGACTTAGCCAGATTGCGGGGTTGATCCACATCAAGACCCCTAAGAGCAGCAATATGATAGGCCAGTAACTGGAGAGGAATCACCGTCACTAGGGGGGAGAGAAACTCATCAATGGTGGGAATGGCTAAGATTTCATTGAAAATATCCTGAGCTTCTAGGGAGTCTTTAGGGGTAACGCCAATCAGACGAGCATCTCTGGCTTTAGCTTCTTGGGCGTTGGAGAGAACTTTTTCATAGAGTAGCCCTGGAGTGGCGATCGCCACCACCGGCACTTTCGCATCCAACAGGGCAATGGGCCCATGTTTCATTTCTCCAGCCGGATAGCCCTCTGCATGAATATAACTGATCTCCTTAAGCTTCAATGCCCCCTCTAGAGCAATGGGAAAATTAATCCCCCGACCCAAAAAGATAAAATCCCTCGTCTCATTAAACTGATGGGCCAACTCCCCAATATAACGATCCTGCTCCTCAATCAGCCGCTCAATCAGCCCTGGCAATTCCCATAACTTCTCGATCGTCTCCTCAATTATCTGGGGTTCGAGGGTCTGACGGCGATCGGCCAAATCCAACGCCAAAGCATAAAACGCCATCACCTGAGCGCTAAAGGTTTTCGTCGCTGCTACTCCCACCTCTAAATTAGCATGAGTATTAATAATGTAAGGAATGAGACGACCCAACGAACTTTCCGGCCGATTAGTAATCCCCAGCATTCGGGGTTGATACCCCAAAGAAGGATGAGCCTTGCGCCGCTCCTGTTCCATCGTTAAAGCCGCCAGAGTATCCGCCGTTTCGCCCGACTGAGTAACCCCAATGGTTAAGGTATTCGCCGTCAAAGGTGGGGGAGAGTAGCGAAACTCGGACGCATATTGAACGAAGGTGGGAATACCGCCCCATTGTTCCAGCAAATGTTTACCGACTAACGCTGCGTGCCAACTCGTTCCACAGGCTACAATCTGGATCTGTTCTAAGTTTTCATACAGACTCTGGGGTAAATTAAGTTGTACCGGTCTCTCCCAGGATTTAGCCATAGAAACCGGGCTAGAACCCGTTTTATTCTGGGTTTGGGGATGCCATTGGGGGTCAAAATAGGCATCGAGTTGGGTTCGCAGAACCGTCGGTTGCTCATAAATTTCTTTGAGCATAAAGTGGCGAAACCCTTGTTTTTCCGCACTACTCGGATTCCAGTTTAAGGTTTGGGGATATTTCACCCGTCGCTCTCCCCGAAAATCATAGACTTCTACCCCCAAGGGAGTCAGGCGAGCTATTTCTCCATTATCTAAGGGCAGAATAATATGGGTGTGGGCCACCAGAGCTGGGGTATCAGAAGCACAGAAAAATTCCCCTTGACCAAACCCAATCACCAGGGGAGCTTGTTGGCGCACTACAATCAATTCATCGGGAGATTGGGTGCAAATCACGGCAATGGCAAAGGCTCCTTCTAAGCGATTGACCGTTTGCCTCACTGCTTCTAACAGGGAGTGAGGGTTTACGGATAAATAGTCAGAAATCAGATGGGGGATCACCTCTGTATCAGTATCAGAGACAAACTCATGGCCCTTCCCTTTGAGTTCCTCCCGCAACTGGCGATAATTTTCCACAATTCCATTTTGAACAACAGCTACCGTTGCCTGCTTATCAGTATGGGGGTGGGCGTTGTACTCCTCCGGTTTACCATGGGTTGCCCATCGGGTATGGCCAATTCCCACCCGTGACTTGTCTTCAACCCCCCTGAGCTTATCGCGCAAATTGTACAACTTTCCCTTAGCTTTGATGGCGTGCAGTTCACCTTCGGAAATCAGGGCCACGCCTGCCGAATCATAACCTCGATATTCCAGCTTCTCTAGTCCAGAAAGGAGAATATCCTTCGCTTCTTGAGTACCAATGTAGCCAACAATTCCACACATTGAATCGATTACTCCGAGTTGTATTGATTACGAAACTGGGGGCTGGTAGACGGGGAACTCGACGACCCCGTTCCCCTTAGCTGTTTATGCTAACAGTTTCTTCGTAGGATTCGTTCATTATGAATGGGTGGGTGGGTGTTTTAGATTTGGGTATAACCCGCCCCTAGGGGGAATGGGTAATCGACAAGAAGGTTTTAAGGTTGCCATTCTCCCTGAAGGGTAAAGGCTGCCCAGAGGTAGGGGAGTTGGTATTCTTCGCTCTTCCAAAGTTCGAGTTGGGCGGCTCGGAGAGCGGCGGCTGGGGAGAGCTGATTTTGCAGCATATTTTGATACAGGCTAATCATCAGTTTGGCGGTGGCGCGATCGTCCACTTGCCAAAGACTGACGATCGTCCGTGCAGCCCCCGCATAGAGGAAGCCTCTAGTCAGTCCAATTAAGCCTTCACCGCGAATAGCTTTTCCTAATCCGGTTTCGCAGGCGCTGAGAACTACCAGTTCAGCTCGAAGATCGAGGTTATAGATATCATGGAGACGGAGAAAACCGTCGATCGCCTCTCCTTCAGGGTTCAGCAGAGAAAGAACCAAGCCAGAGAGTTCCGGGGTGATGCTGTTGAGCAGTCCATGGGTGGCAAAGTGGAGGATGCGATATTGGCTGATGTCGGGACTGGTGGCGATCGCCTTAGAAGCTTGGAAACCAAAGCCTTGGGTTGTTTCTTCTGGGGGCAAGAGGGCGAGAATTTCTTCAGCTTCCTGTTGGGTAAAGGGGAGGCGATCGAAAATGAGTCCTGCTTCTCTAGCCGATCTTTCTAATTCTGGCGGTAAAAAGTCTTTTGGCGGTTTAACTTGAGGATCGAGACGGTTATCTTCAGGACTAAACACCGGATCGGCAAGGATCGCCAAGGTTTTGGCGGCAGGTTGACGTTGGGCGATATCCTGCCGCAGTTGACCGAGACTAGAGGCACTGGGGAGGGTGACGAGTTCATAGTCAACGATCAGAGGGGTATAGGTGTTGACGGAAGCAGGAGCGGCGATCGCCGCCCAAGGAATATACTGTAAGCTCCCATCACTAATAATAGCCAGCCGTTCCCCCTCCAGATAGGGGGCGATGGGGTCTAAAATCATCGTGCTGAGGATATGGGCTGCCCCCTCTGTCTGTCGTCGGCGAATTCTGAGGGCAGGAGCAATAACCGCTTCTCGAAACTTGGCGGCGGCTGTTTCGATCGCCTCTCGGCTCGGTAGTTGGGCACTATGCAACCCTTGAGAATTCAGCACCCACACAGTGCTGCGCTCTTTTCCCAAAGCATAAGTCACCAGAGTCGTATCCTTATCGAGCAATTGCTCTTGCATCTGAGCCACACTCAGGGGTTGGGGCTGGGTGAGGTTGGCGTAGTGGGGACTGGTAGCACGGATACGAGCGCGAACATCTCGGTAAGTCAGTAATAAATCTTCTATTTCTCGATCGAGTTGGGCAGCTCGATCGGCTTGATAATTGTCCCGCAATAGCTTCAGTTTAAGTTCTTCTAGGGCTGAGAGTTGCTCTCTAAGAGATTGTTCTTGTTGAACCAGTGCCGGATCGACTCCGGTATACAGGTCAATTTTAGCTTCTGCGAGCAAGTCAAGAAGCGATCGCCCACTAGCTCGTTCTTTGGCTTCTAAGGCTTTGGCATTATATCCGCGATCCGGGTTATTCCGATGACGCTCCATCAGCAGATCGATATAAAACTCGTAATACTCTTGCTTGCTGGCAAAAAATGTACTCCTGAGATCCTGGGCACTCACACGAGTTCGCAAGTCTTCGAGGAGCGTCAGGGCACTTTCTATCGTGGTTTGAGCGAGTTCTAGATCCCCTTGTTGGCGCTGCACTTGGGCAATGAAATAGAGCGTTAGGGCTTCCTTGGGGCGATCGCCCACCTGTCGCCGCAACTCCAGAGCCTGATTATAGTGGGTTAGGGCTAACTCTAAATGGCCTTGTTGAGCATAAACATAGCCCAGATTATTCAGGGTACTCGCTTTTCCAGCGCGATCTCCCAATTTTTCCCATAACGGCAGCCCATTCACATAAGTCGCTAAAGCATTATCCAATTGATCTAATTGGGCATACACAAAGCCAATATTATTCAACGTACTCGCCTGTCCCCTTAGATCCGCCTCCTCTTGCCACAGTTGTAGAGCATCTTGATAGTAAACCAAAGCTTGGGAATAGCGCTCCAAATCGCTATAGGTTCCCCCAATATTATTTAACGTCGCCGCGATCGACTTTGAATTGCCCAGCTCCTTAACCAACACCAAAGCACGATTATAGGTAGCCAGCGCCTGGTTGTAGTCCCCCAACTCCGTATAGACTACCCCAATATTATTCAACGTCGCCGCCTCTCCTGTTTGAAAACTGACACTCCGCCATAACCCCAACGCCTGATTATACATATCCAACGCCTCTTGGTAGTTAGATAACTTCGTATGCACCTGCGCCAACGACAACAGCACACTAGCCTGGGTTTGCGGACTACTAGCCGTTTTCGGCAAAAGCTGGTTATAAAGAGAAAATGCTTGGTCAAATTCTCCCAAATCGCGGTAGGCTAACCCCATCCAATTGAGGGTAACCACTTCCTGGGCAGTATTTTCGCTCTCTTGCCAAAGCTTGAGCGCCACTTCCCAAGACTTCAGCGCCTTCCGCAGTCCTGTGGCTGTTCCCTGGCGATACTGTTGCATACCTTCTTGGAACTTCTCCATTGCCTCCGGGGAATTTTCCATCCCCCAGGCTAGAGGTTCTGAATACGGAGTGTGAGGAGTGAACGGCATAGGGGCGAAAAATTTTTCGCCCCCAATTGCCAAAAGTAGCCCCAATAGAACACAAGCGATCCTGAGTCTGGAATGGGTTGGGGTTAAATGACGAAAACTCATAATCGCGAAAAAGCAAGGAATTTATATGTCCATCTATAGCATTATTCCCTCTCCCTACATCTCTCTCCCCAGGGAAAGGGACTTATTCCCCTTCTCCCGTGGGAGAAGGGGCTGGGGGATGAGGGCAAAACCATACTTTTTATACATTTAAAAACCATCAATCTATGAACTCTATGTCCAAAATTTCCCGTATTGTTCTCAGCACTCTACTCGCGAGTGGAACCCTTCTTTTTTCTCCCCTTTCGAGCTTGGCTCAAATTAACCAAGCTGAAGTCAACGAAATTTTAGATAGCGAAGAAGTCTTCATCGAAGAAACCCCCGCCAAAGTGGAAGACAAAGCCGATTTTGGCCAAGCGGTGATCACCCAAGAAGCCAGAGCTGGTTTAGAGTTTAATAATGGAGCTGTGGGTCGTTTGGGTAGCAATTCTTCTGTTACTGTCGGTCAATGTGTAGAGGTAAAAAGCGGCCAACTCCTGGTGAGTGGCCCGGTAGATGGCTGTATTGCCGGTTTTTTAGTGAATGTTCAAGGAACGCTCTATCTTCTAGAAATGGATGCCGAAAATAATGGCAATATCAAAGTTTTAGAAGGTACAGTCTCGGTTGTTCCCCAGGGTGCGTTAGAAGCCGTTGAACCGGTGATTTTAAGCGCGGGTCAAAAACTACCTGTGGTCGGTAATATTTTAGGACGAATTCAAGATATCACCCCGGAAGAATTCGCTCAACTGGTAGCTGGAGAATTGTTCCAGGGTTTTACTATACCCGTGACGGTAGAAGGGGCCCTGCGCTCGGTTTGTCTACAATTATTTGGGGGTTTAGGCTTTACTTGTACGGCCGGAGGAATTCCGGTTCCTGCACCCCCGGTTCCCATTCCTGGTATTCCCCGATTACCCTTTTAATGATTAATTTTTAATCCATGTTTTAGGGGCGGGTTCTCCCAGATCTTAACCTACGATCAATGAAGTGAACCCGCCCAATCCCCAGCCAGGATCGAGGCTTTAAGTCCCTGTAGGCACTGATCGCAGCAACCGCTCGATAATCACCCTCCCTTGTCTTCCTCCGGCGGGAATCATGCGATGGCACAGCACATGGGGAGCTAAAAATTTGACATCATCGGGGGTGACATAATCGCGATTTTCCAGAAAAGCGAGGGCTTGGCTGGCTCGTTGCAGGGCGATCGCTCCCCTAGGACTCACTCCCAAGGTAATCTCTTCATCTTCACGGGTTGCCCGCACCAAATCGACAATATATTGCTGTAAAGGAGTTTCCACCTTCACTTGCAAGCACTCTTTTTGCAGCGTCTGCACTTCCAGCAGGGAAATACAGGGTTTTAGGCGATCGACATTTTTTTCCCCTGCATGTTGTTGCAACATCTTTAACTCTTCTGATTCCGTGGGATAACCCAAGGAAAAGGACAAAGCAAACCGATCCATTTGCGCTTCGGGTAAGGGAAAGGTTCCTTGATATTCCACTGGGTTTTGGGTGGCAATCACAAAAAAGGGAGACTCTAGGGTATGGGAAAAGCCGTCTACTGTTACCTGCTGCTCTTCCATCACTTCTAAGAGGGCGGACTGGGTGCGGGGAGTGGCGCGGTTAATCTCATCGGTGAGCAGGACATTGGCAAAAATGGGCCCTGGCATGAACTTAAATTCCCCGGTATTGGGGTTCCAGATATTGGTTCCGGTAATATCGCTAGGGAGCAGATCGGGGGTACATTGAATCCGTTGAAATTTGCCCTCAATGGAACGGGCTAAGGATTTAGCCAATAAGGTTTTCCCGACTCCGGGAACATCTTCTAAAAGGGCATGACCCCCAGATAAAAGGGCTACAAGCACCAGGCGAATTGGATCGCTTTTACCGACGATCGCTTGATTTAGGTTATCGATTAATTGCTGGATACGCTCTCTCATCCGCTTTATTACTCCCCAAGTTTATTTTTTTAGGATAGCTTGCTTTCCATCCAGGATAGTCTAGAATACTCCGGTACAATGGGATCTTGCCCTGCCACCAAGAAGTGTTCTATGACCTCTGAAAAGCAACCTCTGACGATTAAGCAGATTGGGCTATTGTTCTTAACGGCGATCGCCCTGAGTCTGGTGACTCTTTTTTTATATAACAGTTGGAGTCAACCGCAGTTTCAAGGTCAGTTAGAACTCTATCAGACCAATCTCATGCTCAATTCTTCTACATGGAAGGGGGAAAATCTAGACCCCCGAACCCAAGGAGCGTTGCGCCAAGCGCTGATCGGGATTGAACCGGTTTCAACGGCGATCGCCCAATATGAAGACGCTTACCAAGATAGCCAAACTCATCTGGAGAAAACACAACAGGAACTGATCGAGTTAAACCAGCAACCGGTAGCGAATCCCAGTCAAGAAATCACTCTACAACGGGCGATCGCCTCTACTGAGGAGTCTTTAGAGAAGATTAATCTCAATTTGGGTCTCCTAAAAACTCAGGCAGATCGGATTCCAGAAGCCTTGCAGCTCTGGCAAAAACTAGCCGACAATCCCCAATCTTTAACTGGAGATACGGCAGAGATTTTAATCGGGTTATGGCAAGATCCGCCCCAGGTTCTCTCAGATGCTCCGTTAATGCTCGATCTGGAGTTATCGGGATGGTTCCGGTATCAGGCATTGACTCGACTTTATCAAGTCCAGGGTGAAAAGTTAGCATTACAGGAGTTAGAAGATCGGCAACAGGCGATCGCCTTTGAAGGGATTCGTAAACTGCTGATTGTGGCTGGGGTGCAGTCGATGGGCATATTCCTAGGAACCGCTTTATTAGCATTTATGGTAGTCCAATGGCTCATTCAACGCAAAGACTCTTGGTTAGCCCAAAATCAGGGCGTGTCTGAAGTTCCTTGGCATTGGGACACCATTTTATTAGTCATAGTTGCTGGCTTTTTCTTCATTGGTCAATTGATTTCCCCGGTCATTTTTCGGGAATTCCTCAGTCTCTTTTCCTTCACCCGTGGCAGTGGAGTTCGGGCTGATGCCATTATTATTTTGATGTCCTATTTGATTAGTAGTGCCGGAGCATTAGGGGTTTTATCTGTAGCGGTTAATCCCTTTCGTCCCCTACCGCAAAACTGGTTTAAGTTTGACTTTCAACTCTCGGCTATGGCTTGGGGAATAGGTGGGTTTCTGGTTGCCATTCCGGTCGTGTTATTGGTCTCTTTAATCAATCAAACCCTATGGCAAGGTCAAGGGGGGAGCAATCCTATTTTACCTTTAGCTCTGCAAGGCAATGATTGGGTGGCGATCGCCTGTTTCTCCTTTACCGCATCCGTTGCTGCACCCATATTTGAAGAAATTATGTTTCGCGGTTTCCTGCTCCCCTCCCTCACCCGCTATGTTCCCCTAGAGTTAGCGATTATCTTAAGTGGGTTGGTTTTTGCGATCGCTCACCTGAGCTTATCCGAAGTCATTCCCCTCACCACCTTGGGGATAATTATGGGGTTTGTTTATACCCGTTCCGGTAATTTACTCGCCCCCATTATCCTCCATAGTTTGTGGAATGGAAACACCCTCTTAAGTTTATTTCTCCTAGGCAGTAGCTTATCTTAATGAGTAATGAGTCAAAAAACTATGGACATTATCGATATTCTCAAAGCAGACTATGAACGGTTTCCGGTCAATCCTACTTATAGTATTTATGCAGAAGATGTCTATTTTAAAGATCCAATGACCGAATTTCGGGGAAGCGATCGCTATCAACAGATGGTATCCTTGATGCAACGCTGGTTCCTGAACATCAAAATGGACTTACACCACATCGAGCAAGAGGGAAACACCATCCATACCCGATGGACATTGCACTGGAATACCCCCCTACCCTGGAAGCCCCGTATTTCTATCCCCGGATCGAGCGAACTGAAAATTAACGACGATGGATTAATTTGCTCCCATATTGATACCTGGGATATTTCCCGCTTAGAGGTCTTGAAACAACATCTACCCTGATAACTGAGCCAGAAGCATGGCAATGGGTGCGATGGATGAGAAAAACGAGTAAAGTAAAGAAGTGTAAACCCATTTTCAGAAAAGGCCAAACCCTCCATGCGTGTAATCTTAATGACCGGTAAAGGCGGAGTTGGTAAAACCTCCGTAGCGGCAGCAACTGGGCTACGGTGTGCAGAACTGGGCTATAAAACCCTAGTCCTCAGTACCGATCCCGCCCACTCCCTCGCCGATAGCTTCGATCTGGAATTAGGTCATGAAGCCAGATTAGTCAAACCCAACCTTTGGGGGGCAGAACTCGATGCGCTCATGGAACTAGAAGGCAACTGGGGAGCCGTCAAACGCTACATTACCGAAGTATTGCAAGCGCGAGGTTTGGATGGGGTGCAAGCCGAAGAACTGGCCATTTTGCCAGGAATGGATGAAATTTTCGGTCTCGTCCGCATGAAGCGCCATTATGACGAAGGCAAATATGATGTCTTGATTATCGACTCAGCCCCTACGGGAACCGCCCTTAGACTGTTGAGTATTCCCGAAGTCGGAGGATGGTATATGAGACGGTTCTATAAGCCCTTGCAGGGCATGTCTATGGCGCTGAGACCCCTAGTTGAGCCGTTATTTAAGCCCATCGCCGGATTTTCTTTACCGAATAAAGAAGTGATGGATGCGCCCTATGAATTTTATCAACAAATCGAAGAGTTAGAGCGGGTTTTAACGGATAACAAGCAAACTTCGGTACGCTTGGTGACCAATCCAGAGAAAATGGTGATTAAGGAATCCTTACGCGCCCATGCCTATTTGAGTTTGTATAATGTTTCTACTGATATGGTGGTGGCTAATCGGATTATTCCCGATGAAGTCAACGATCCCTTCTTCCAACGCTGGAAAGCTCATCAACAGGAATACCGCCAAGAAATTCATAATAACTTTAGCCCCCTGCCGGTCAAAGAAGTCCCTCTATTTTCCGATGAGATGTGTGGGTTAGAGTCCCTGGAGCGCTTGAAGGAAACCCTTTATAAAGATGAAGACCCCACCCAAGTTTATTACGAAGAAAATACGATTCGGGTGATCCAAAATAAGGATCACTATAGCTTAGAGCTATATTTACCGGGCATTCCCAAAGACCAAATTCAGCTCAATAAAACGGGGGATGAATTGAATGTACGGATTGGTAATCATCGACGCAATTTAGTTTTACCCCAATCTTTGGCAGCTCTGAAGCCTTCTGGGGCGAAAATGGAGGAAGATTATCTTAAGATTCGGTTTACCGAGATAGCTAAAGCTTAAAATCGGGATCGTTATCGATCCTCAAGGGGGGTTTATGAAAAAATATGTTTGCAATGTTTGCGGGTATGTCTACGATCCGGAAGCCGGAGATCCTGACAGTGGGATAGCACCAGGGACAGCCTTTGAAGATATCCCGGATGATTGGCTTTGTCCGGTTTGTGGCGTGGGTAAAGAGGATTTTGAAGTAGAAGATTAATGGTTAATGATGGCATCTTGATTGTTGGAGGGGGGGCGGCTGGTTTTTTTGCAGCCATATCCTGCAAAACCGCAAACCCCCAACGGGAGGTGATCCTCCTGGAAGCGGGAAAAACCCTGTTATCTAAGGTGCTGGTTTCTGGGGGAGGGCGGTGTAATGTCACCCATGCTTGCTTCGATCCGGCTACCTTGGTGCAGTCTTATCCTAGGGGGGCGAAGGCGTTGCGGGGGGCGTTTACTCGGTTTCAACCGAGGGATACAATCGCCTGGTTTGAGTCCCATGGGGTTTCCTTAAAAACTGAGTCCGATGGGCGCATGTTCCCGGTAACTGATGATGCTCGCACGATCGCCGATTGTTTAATTCAAGCGGCTATCAATTTAGGTGTGGAGATACACACGCGATCGCCCGTTTTAGGCGTGAATACCGAGGATCGCCAGTTTCGAGTACAGGTGAAGTCAGGTCAAGAGTTAGTGGAAATGAGAGGCGATCGCCTTTTACTGGCAACAGGAAGCCATCCAAGCGGATACCAGCTTGCTCAACGTCTCGGCCATACCCTGGTTCCTCCTGTTCCTTCCCTCTTTACGTTCAAAATTAATGATTCTGCTCTGCGGGAGTTAAGCGGAATTTCCGTCACCGAAGCGCGAGTCGAATTACCCGACCTGAAATTAAGCCAAACCGGCCCTGTTTTAATCACCCATTGGGGATTCAGCGGCCCGGCCATTTTGAAGCTCTCCGCTTGGGGAGCAAGAGAACTTAAACGAACTGAGTATCAAACTCCATTGAGGATCAACTGGCTACCCCAATCCAAACCCGATGACCTGAGACAGTTGCTGATCAAGGTGAAATCTCAGTTAGGCGTGAAAACTCTATGGGCGAATTGTCCTGTACCGATTCCTCGTCGTTTGTGGCAATATTTACTGGAGAAAGTGGGGATTGGCGATCGCCTTCAGTGGGCACAATTTTCTAAAACACAACTCAATCAACTCCTGCAAGTGCTGACTCAAGATCCCTATCCCATTAGTGGCAAAGGCGTTTTTAAAGAAGAATTTGTCACCTGTGGTGGCATTCCCCTCAAAGAAGTCAACTTTAAAACCTTAGAAAGTCAGTGTTGTCCCGGCTTACATTTTGCTGGTGAAATTCTAGATATCGACGGCATTACCGGCGGATTTAACTTCCAAAATGCTTGGACAACGGGCTGGTTAGCAGGACAAGGAGTATTTCACCGGATTTGATATTATCGAGGGCAGCGATCGCAGATCCTAGGATTGTACCCAGTTTTGTCCCTCAAGTCTTCCCTTTTTTCTATGGCATGATCCCCAAGTTATCCCATCTCTTACCTTCCTCAAGTCAATTAAACCCTCTATGGGACTGGCTTAACCCTCCAACTACCTCTCGTTATCAGCAATGGCAACAGCAGTTTATGAAAGTACGCTTGCAGTTGGCTCTGTGGATCGCATTAGGGTTTATCCTCAGTCTGATTGCTCTCAATAGCATTCGCTTTTGGCAACTGAAAGAACCCTTATGGGATCATCAGTTCTGGACTCAAGTGGCGATCGCTTTTAGTCTGTTAACCAGTTTATATCTACTCCCCTTAGCCTCCCGCAACAGCCATCTCAATATCTTATTTCTGCTGTTTTCCTGGTCTCTTACCCTACTTCCCGTAGTCTCCCATACCCTCAATTCCGTCTTTGAAGTCAGTTTTTTAGGATTAATTATTGCCTTTTTTACCCAAGCGACCTTAATTTCTGTTCGTTGGTGGCTACATTTATTAGCCCAAGGAGTAACCGTTGGCTTTTATTACCTGTTTTACTCCATAGATCAGCAGGCTTCTATATTTTCACTGCTAGATTCCTCCCTACAAGTCTCCCTCCTGTTAACCCTGTTTTGGGTTTGCTTGATTTGTAATTTTTCTGTATATCTTTATGAACGGCTGCAACAATCTGAATTTAAGAGCCGCCGCCAACTAGAAATCGCCTATCAAGAACTGGAGAAAGCCGAGCGCCAATATCGGAGTATTTTTGAGAATGCGATCGAGGGTATTTTTCAATCGTCTCCAGACGGGCATTATCTCAGTGTTAATCCGAGTTTAGCCCGCATTTATGGCTATGATTCTCCAGAGGAGTTGATCGATACTTTAACAGATATTAGCCAAATTTACATCGATCCCAATCGCCGTCAAGAGTTCATGGAGCTGATCCACGATCAGGGTGAAGTCATTGGTTTTGAATCTCAAATTTATCGCCGCGATCGCCAAAGGATTTGGATTTGTGAAAATGCCAGAGTTATCACCAACGATCGAGGAGAAATTATTGCCTATGAAGGCACAGTAGAAGAGATTACTCGCCGCAAAATCCTTGAAGAAGAAATGCGAAAAAACTGGGAACGAGAAAAAGAGTTAAGTCAGTTAAAATCTCGGTTTATTTCTATGGCTTCCCATGAATTTCGCACTCCCTTAACTAGCATTTTAGCTTCGGCGGAAGCCTTGGAGCATTACCAAGATCAGTGGGATATCTCTAAGCGCTTAAAATACTTGAAACGCATTCAAATGACCGTCAATCACTTAAATGTTTTATTGAGTAATATTTTGATTATGGGAAAAGTAGAATCTAACCTAATGATGGTCAATCCCCATAAAATTAATTTAGAAAGTTTTTGCCGGAATTTGATCGAAGAAATGAAAACCAATCTCAGCCCCAAACACGATCTAAAATTCTTAAATCAGGGAGCAGATGAACCAATAGAGGTTTATCTGGATGAGAGCTTATTAAGACAGATTTTAGAAAACTTACTTTCTAATGCGATTAAATATTCTCCCCAGGGAGGTGAAATCAGGTTTATGATAGAGTATAATGCCCACAAGGTTTGTTTTCAAATTCAAGATAGTGGCATTGGCATACTAGAAGAAGACCGTGAATATTTATTTCAATCCTTTCATCGCGGTAAAAATGTAGACAATTTGCCCGGTACAGGGTTAGGCTTGGCCATTGTTAAAAAAGCAGTGGATATCCAACAAGGTCAGATTACGGTAGAAAGCTTGCCAGGCAAAGGAAGCTTATTTTCAGTCACTCTGCCCTTATATCATTAAGGATACTTTATATGATGAAAAAAATACTGGTTATTGAAGACGATCCAGATGTTCGGGACATTATATTAGATGTGTTAGAAGCAGAACAGTATTGGGCTATTGGTGCAGAACAGGGTCGTCAGGGGGTTGATTTGGCAATCACCTATCTTCCTGACTTGATTATTTGTGATGTAATGATGCCAGAATTAGATGGATATGGTGTTTTAAAAGAACTACAAAGTCAACCGCAAACAGCAACCATTCCCTTTATTTTTCTAACTGCAAAATCAACTAAATTTGATCAGCGTCAAGGGATGGAATTGGGGGCAGATGATTATATTACTAAACCCTTTATGCGTACCGAGTTGTTAAGTGCTATTACAACTCGATTGAAAAAGCAAGAAATTCAAGCCGAAAAAGCAGAAATAAAACTGGATGAACTGCGTCATAGTATTTCTCTGTCTTTACCCCATGAACTCCGCACGCCCTTGAATGGAATTTTAGTTTCCTCTGAACTTTTACAGCACGACTTTGAGAGTTTGGAGAATCCAGAAATATTAGAACTTTTAGGTAATATTAATGTTTCTGCAAAACGGCTGCATCGATTAATTATAAACTTTTTACTTTATGCTGATTTGCAGTTAATTAAAAGTAACCCTCAACGGTTGTATACATTGAAGAATTCTTCGATAGAGTATGTCGGTATTACGATCAAAGAATTAAGTGTAAATTTTTCTAAAAAACAGTCTATACCCCGTGTTGATGATTTGAGATTAAACCTTAAAGATGCTGATTTGCGGATGGATCGACAAAGTTTGATTAAACTATTGGAAGAATTGTTAGATAATGCCTTTAAGTTTTCAGATCCGGGAACTGAGATTATAATTTCCAGTGAAATAGAGGGTGACTTTTATCATTTATCCATTAGCGATCGCGGACGGGGAATGAGTGCAGAACAGATTGCTAATTTAGGAGCCTATCAGCAATTCGATCGTAAAATATATGAACAACAAGGTTCTGGATTAGGGTTATCAATTGTCAAGGAATTGGTGGATTTATATGACGGAAAATTCAGGATTGATAGTTCTCTCAATCAAGGAACAACGATCCATCTTTTCTTACCGATACTACCGGAAGTTGAGAAATCTTGATAGACTAAACTCGATAGTGATTCTAAGTGAGTAGGTAGTTATGAGTCTATTTGAAGACCGAGACCTGATGCATCTTCCCTCTGTGTTTATTGGTGGGGAATATAATTGGCAAGCTCAGATTCATTCTGTACAAGCGGAAAGCCAAAAACTGCGTCGTTTACGCCAACAGTGGAGTTCAGAACGCCCTAGCCACCTGACTCATCCCAAGGCTAATTCAGGTAAAAATTAAGCTTTTTGGGGATTGGGTACGGGTGAGAGTTCAGGTTGTCAGTGGGGGATAGGGAGTTTTTATCCTATTATTAAAAGTTAACTTTTGAAAAAAGGGATAAAGTTCTCTCTCCACTCCCCCATTATCTAACAATGACAGGGGTTCCCAAGGCTGTCCAGTTAAAGAGCCATTGGGCATGATCGACGGCGACATTCACGCAGCCATGACTAACGGGTGTACCAAATTGGTTGTGCCAGTAGGCTCCATGGATGGCATAGTTACCGGAATAGTACATGGTATAGGGAACATCGGGCACGTCATAATCTTGACCTTGCATTCGGGCGACTTCATGTTTAGATTGGATGATAAAGCTGCCCCTAGGGGTTTCATGGTAGGCTTTGCCGGTAGAAATAATGACGCTGTAGATGGGAATGGAGCCTTCCCAAGCGGTGAGACGCTGGGTAGCAACATTGACTTCGATCCAGCGTTGGCTGGAGTTTTTCAGGGTTTGAATCCGCTCTTCTGGGGTTGGGGTTTGGGCGAAGGTGGGAGGGGGTTGGATATCCTGCGCTCCCAGAATCATTAGGGTGAGGATAGGGATAGTGGCTCTCATAGGGCTGATGCAGAGGAGATCGATATTTCCATGAAAGCATTAAATACTAGGGAGCATCCATGGCTAATTTTAGGAGAAGTCGGCGGCTGGTTTCGGCGATCGCCGGCCAATTTTTGGCTTTGACTAGGGATGGGGGAAAGAGTTGGCTGGATAATCCGACGGCGATCGCCCCGGCTTTAATCAGATCTGGGGCATTGTCTAGGGTAACGCCTCCGGTGGGAATTAGGGGAATATGGCCTAAAGGGCCTTGTAAGCTTTTAACATAGTCGCTTCCGCCAACGGCTTGAATGGGAAAAACTTTGACGCTACTGGCTCCCGTCTGCCAAGCGGTGACTATTTCTGTGGGGGTGAGAGCGCCAGGAATGATGGGAATATTCGCTTGGATGGCTTGTTCGATCAGAGTAGGATGGGTATGGGGAGAAAATAAAAATTCTGCCCCGCAGGCGATCGCCTCTTGCACCTGCTCGCTAGTGAGTAGGGTTCCTGCACCGATGGTGCAGTGGGGGAGCTGTTGGTGCAGTAAAGCGATCAGATCGGCGGGGCGATCGCTATTCCAGGTAATCTCAATTAAACCCATTCCTCCCTGAGCGACTGCCTGAGCGAGTTGCATTCCTAGTTTGAGATCGGGAGAACGGATAACGGCGATCGCCCGATACTTCCTTAATAAGTCTAACCACCGTTGCTTGCACATAATCTATATATTAAATAGACAAAAAAATAAACAAGGCCATTTTAAAGACCTTGTAACTGAGTAATGGGTTGGAAAACTTGAATTAAGCCGTTTTCGGTTTAGTTGTTGGCAGGATTCCAAGGACTACAGATTTGGAGAATTACACCACAACCGACTACTTTTAACACTTCTAGTGTCCAATATCCCATTTGCATGGGCATCATAGCTGAGGGCAGCGATCGCCCGGTTTCAAAGAAGGTTAAATTTAGCCCCATAGCGCTCATTTGAGGGGTTAAGCCATAGGTATCAACTAAAGCAACCGCTAATAAAATGATTGATAGAATAATAGCAGTATGGCGTTTTACTTCCGAGAGTTGATGTTGATTTTCTAAAACGAGTAAGCCAGTTAAGGTTAAGGCAGCGCAGATAATTTCTACACGGTTAAACACCCAAAAGATAGAATAGCCTGCCGATGCAAATCCCGGTTGAGCCATCATTCCGGCACTATATAAAATGGGCATAATTACCAGATCGACGATTAGAGTAGCACTTAGCCAAAACCCTAGAGCGCCTAGGAGAATTTGTTGCCAGTTCAGGTGTTTTTCATTGCTTCCAGATAGAGTTGCCATTTTCGTTTCTCTCTTACACTCTCTACTTTTATGTTGTACCGAACTTTGGCCCCAGTTGTACCAGAGTGCAATATTTATTTATATCCATATCGATCGGGTTAACGATTTTTCGAGGATTGACTTCAATTAACATTGAGAAATGTAAAGAATCTAGAAAAAAGGTGTAGAAATCACTCCGATGGAGGAAGTCAAATCCTTGTACTACTATCTTACTCCGTAGTATCCTTAGCCAATAGAAATCTTATAGCGAGGGTAATGGAACCGCTCAAGATAGTAGAAATTGCTCAAACTGAAGGCTTTGATGTTCCTCGGTATGAGCTGGAACGGACAAAAGTTTTTGCTGGCGATCGCCGAAATAGAGGCAAATCTTTTACCATAGAAACAGTAACGAATAGCGATCGCACCCTTACCCTCACCTTAGAAGAAGCCATTCCCCCCGGAACCACCTTTACCCTGGGCTTATATCCTGTCAGAAATCCCAATACCACTGGCGTATATTTATTTAGCGTAACCGCATTTCCCCAAGGAGAAAAACCCCAAAAAGCCTTTCTCGGATTTGGCAGACTGCACTTCTACGATCCCTATTTTTAGTTGAGTAAGGTACGTTATTAACGCACCCTACTCAACTCATCAGGTATAACTTCCTACGACTCTAGGCTGCCATCCCTATCGATCTAGCCATTTGTTAACATTTCTTTAACAATCAAGCCTAACTTGTGCATTTTCGGCAAAATTCAATCATGATAGAAGAATATGGAAGAGCTTGATGTACCCCACATCTCCCGTTTAAACCCCCTACTTAATCTTGTGTATAAGATAAATAACCAATGACCATTCAAAAACCTCAACCCGATCTCCAAGATTCAAAACACCTGTGGGGACTAACAGCGACAGAAGTCGAAGCGAGTCGTCAAAGGTATGGACTCAATATCCTTACCCCCCCAGAGCAAACCCCCTGGTGGCAACTCTATCTAGAAAAATATGAAGATCCCATCATCCGGATTTTGATTGTGGCTGCACTATTGGCCATGATCATCGGCTTTGTAGATGGAGAATATCTAGAAGGTCTGGGGATTTTGGTCGCTATTTTTTTAGCCACCACGGTCTCGTTTATCAATGAGTATAAAGCCACCCAAGAATTTAATATTCTCAACCAAGTCAATGATGAAGTCCCAATCACCGTAGTTCGTAGTGGTGTTTTTAGTAAAGTCCCCAAAAAAGAAATTGTGGTGGGAGACGTAGTGTTACTCGAAGCAGGGGATGAAGTGCCAGCCGATGGGTTAGTCATTGGGGCGGTCTCCTTTCAGATTAATGAGTCCAGCTTGACCGGGGAAACCCTGCCCGTAAATAAGGTGACCTCCCACCAATTAGAGAAAATAACCGTCAGTTCTACGGCCTATCCTCCAGATCGAGTGATGCGAGGAACCATTGTTGTTGATGGCCATGGCATTATGGAAGTCATGGCTATAGGTGACCAAACGGAAATTGGTCAAACGGCACGAGCTGCTGCTGGGCCAACTCAGGAAAGAACCCCACTCAATCAACAACTCGATCGCCTCAGTCAGTTGATTGGAGTTTGTGGCTTATTGATCGCCGTTTTAATTGATGTGGCTTTAATCCTGCGGGGGATTTTGGCGGGCGAGTTTAATCTCAGTGGTCAACAGTGGTATGTAACCAGTTTGGTGATTGTGAGCGCGGCCATCGCCCTCATTAAGGTCTGGTTACCCATTCTCTATCAAGGATTGACCTTGATTAAACCTCAAATGGAATCCCCAGAATGGTTAGAAGATGAGAGTTTACTCGAATGGCTCAAAAGTGTCACGATCGGAGGATTGATTTTAGCCGGAGGATTGGGTCTAGGTTGGCTGTTGAATTGGGTTCCCGAAACTCCCCAAACTTGGATTACAACAGAAGCAGCCACTGCCTTACTCACCTATTTTATGATCGCTGTAGCGGTGATTGTAGTCGCCGTTCCCGAAGGCTTACCCCTGAGCGTAGTTCTCAGTCTCGCTTATAGTATGCGACGCATGACCCGGCAAAATGCCCTAGTGCGACAAATGCAGGCTTGCGAGACCATTGGCGCAACCACGGTAATTTGTTCTGATAAGACCGGAACCTTGACCCTGAATAAGATGCAGGTTAGTGAGTCCTGTTTTGGGGGAGACTTGGATCTCATGGCTGAGGCGATCGCCATTAACAGTACCGCCAACTTACAGCGCAGTTGCAACCTCAACTTAGGCTCAGAAGAAGTTACCCCCATTGGCGATCCCACAGAAGGATCGCTACTGTTATGGTTAGATGAACAACAGCGCAACTATGAGCAAGAACGGGAAAGCTTTCGCACCCTAACCCAATTAACCTTTTCCCCAGAACGTAAATATATGGCCACCTTGGGTTATTCTCGTCATCGGGAAAACCCCATCATTCACATTAAAGGTGCGCCCGAAATTGTCCTAGCCCAATGTAGTCATATTCTCACGGAAAAAGGGGTGCAACCGATTCCCAGCCATAGTGCGATCGCCCAACAGATGCAACACTACGAAGCCAATGGCATGAGGCTCTTAGGATTTGCCTATCGGGACAACTTAGCCCCCCTCTATCCGGAAGCCGAAATCGAGATCGAGCGCCTCATGAGTCAAGGCATGATTTGGTTAGGCTTTGTCGCCATTGCTGACCCCATTCGCCCCGATGTCCCCAGAGCCATCGAAACCTGTCAACGGGCTGGTGTTGGCGTGAAAATCGTCACTGGAGATAATCCCAACACCTCTAAATATATCGCCCGTCAAATTGGCTTAGTCACCGATGAGGATGGTTCAGAATGTTTCTTAACCGGTCAAGACTTTGCCCAACTCGACGATCGCCAAGCACGGGAAGCAGTGCGTTCGCTTAAAGTCCTCTCCCGTGCCCGTCCTGCGGATAAGCAACGGTTAGTCAAAATGCTACAAGAGAATGGGGAAGTCGTCGCAGTGACCGGAGATGGAACCAACGACGCGCCCGCCCTCAATCAAGCTCAAGTGGGGTTAGCCATGGGTCAGGAAAGCACCTCCGTAGCCAAAGAAGCCAGTGATATTATTATCCTGGATCACTCCTTCAAGAGTATCGAAAATGCCGTCATGTGGGGGCGATCGCTCTATCAGAATATCCAGAAATTTATCCTCTTTCAACTGACCATCAATGTAGCAGCCTGTGGCATTGCCCTATTAGGGCCTTTCATTAACATCAACTTACCCCTAACCGTCACCCAACTGTTATGGGTAAACCTAATTATGGACACCTTCGCCGCCCTCGCCCTCGCCACAGACCCCCCCAACCCCATGGTCATGCAACATCCTCCTCGCAACCCCAAAGCCTTTATTATCACCCCATCGATGGCCAAACAGCTCCTATCTGTAGCCTTTGTCTTCCTGATCTTTTTTGTCGCCTTTCTCCTTTATATTCAGCAAGATGGAGTCGTTGACCCCTATGAACTCTCCCTCTTCTTTACCACCTTTGTGATGGTCAACTGGTGGAATTTATTTAACGCCAAATGCTTTGGATTAAAAGATTCCGTCTTCAAAAACTTGAAAGAGAATCCCGGTTTTATCATCATTTCTGTGGTCATCGTCTTGGGACAAATCATGATTGTGCAATGGGGCGGTGGTTTCTTTAGAACAGTTCCCCTCTGTCTTCAGGATTGGTTAATCATTGGGGGCGGCACTTCCATTATCCTTTGGGTCGGAGAGTTAGGGCGATTTTTCGCTCGTCTGCGTACCCCAATGACTCAAAATTAAGGGTCTGATGTCTAATTCGCCCTACTCTTGGCTCTCTCACTCCCTAGAAACCCTTCATCAAGCCAACTGGTATCGCTTTCCCCAAACCTTGGAGGGTTTACCAGGCGCGATCGCCTCCCTCAGTGGTCAAAAAGTGCTTAATTTTGCCAGTAATAACTATCTGGGCTTGGCAGGCGATCGCCGCTTAATCGAAGCGGCTAGGGAGGCTCTGGAGCAGTATGGCACGGGAAGTACGGGATCTCGACTCACCAGTGGGCATCGGGGTTTACATCGGGATTTAGAAGGCTCGATTGCCCAGCTCAAACAAACCGAAGATGCCCTCGTGTTCAGTTCCGGATATTTGGCTAACCTGGGGGCGATCGCCGCCCTCGTGGGGCCACGGGATCTCATTTTGAGTGATGAATATAACCACTCTAGCCTGAAAAATGGCGCTATTCTCAGTAAAGCCACGGTCATTACTTATGGCCATAATCAGGTTTCAGAACTAACAGAAAAACTGCGAAAATACCGCAAACCCTATCGGCGATCGCTCATCATCACCGATAGCGTTTTTAGCATGGATGGAGATCTCTGTCCCCTACCCCAATTACTGGAAATTGCCCAAACCTATGACAGTATGCTGCTCATCGATGAAGCCCATGCCACCGGAGTCTTCGGTAGCACTGGAGCGGGTTTAGTCGAACATTTCCAACTGCATCAACCCGAACTAATTCAAGTGGGAACCCTAAGCAAAGCGATCGGCAGTTTAGGCGGTTATGTCGCCGGATCTTCCCTCCTGATCGACTATCTCCGCAACCGCGCCCCCAGTTGGATTTATACCACCGGTCTCAGTCCAGCCGATACGAGAGCCGCCCAAACAGCGATCGAAATTATCCAAACCGAACCCCAACGCCGAGAACAACTTTGGCAAAATATCAGATATTTCCAAGATCTCCTGGCTCGTCACTGTCCCCAGATCGTACCCATTGCCTCAGAATCCCCCATTATTGGCTTGCCCCTAGAAAATCCTCAACAAGCCTTAGACTTATCAACCTATCTAAAAACCCAAGGCATTTTTGCCCCTGCCATTCGTCCCCCCACCGTACCCACCAGTCGCATTAGAATCTCACTCATGGCGACTCATGAGCGAGAACATCTAGAAGCCTTAGCAGAATGCATTGCTGCTTGTCCTGACCGGAAACAACTGGGGCGGTAAAATCATCTGATCGCATAGCCCTAGAGTAGTAGACGATAAAACTAGGGCAGTTCCCTGATTCTTTTCTCCTGAGAGGATGAAACCATGAAGAAACCCTCTATATTCCTCACATTCACCATAGCAGGGGCGATCGCCTCAATGATTCCCCTGAGCAGTTATGCCCAGACCCAAAAAACCATCAGTCCTGGATTTCAACCCATGGAAGTTTCAGGCACATCTGGCGGCCCCACCCCCAGCAGTTGCGGCAATTTAGCAACTTCTCCCAATCTAGCCCTAACTGTCACAGCCGATACTTCTATTCATTTCCGCCTGCAAAGCTCCGGTAAACCCACCCTGAAAATTGACGGCCCCCAAGATTTTGACCTCTGTGTTCCGGCCCATGATGGCTCAACGGTGGAAATCCCCGGTCAATGGCCCCCAGGTAATTATCAGATTTTTGTGGGCGATCTCGATGGGGGATCTCATGGCTATACTCTAAAAGTTTCTGAGCGATGACCCTGGGATTTGAAGGGGTGATTGGCCAACCCCAAGCGATTAGGTTACTCGGTCAAGCCATTCGCAAAAATCGGATTGCTCCCGCCTATTTGTTTGTCGGCCCCGAAGGTATTGGTAAGGGTCTGACAGCCCGCTATTTTGTCCAGCATCTCGCCAGTACAGAAGATTCTCCAGAACAAAGGGCGCGAATTAAAAAACGCCTGGAACAGGGGAATCATCCCGATCTGTTATGGGTAGAACCGACTTATCAACATCAGGGCCAACTGCTGTCAGTAACCCAAGCTAAGGCTGAAGGAGTACAACGGAAAGCACCGCCCCGAATTCGGATTGAACAAGTGCGAGAAATTAGTCAATTTCTCAGTCGTCCTCCTTTGGAGTCTCCCCGGTCGTTGGTGGTGATCGATCAGGCCGATTTGATGGCGGAAGGGGCGGCCAATGGCTTGTTGAAAACCTTGGAAGAACCGGGTCAAGCCACGATTATTGCGATCGCTTCTTCTGAGGCTGCCTTGTTACCCACCATTGTTTCTCGCTGTACGCGCATCCCCTTTTATCGTTTGAGTCCGGAGTTGCTAGAGCAGGTGCTGAAATCCCAGGGTTATGGGGATATCGTCGATCGCCCAACAGTGATGGCCTTAGCTCAGGGGAGTCCTGGAGAGGCGATCGCCGCCTTTGAGCAGTTACAAGCTTGTCCACCAGAAATCTTACAATCTCTACAGCATCTTCCCCGAAATCCTCGCCCCTTATTAGAGTTAGCCAAAACCATTCCTCAAACTTTAGATACCCCCACTCAACTGTGGCTCATTGGCTACTTACAACAGTTTTATTGGCAAAATCACCAGTCTTCCCAATTGCTGCAACCCCTAGAAAGAGCGCGTCATGCTCTGCTGAGTTATGTCCAACCTCGATTAGTTTGGGAGGTGACCTTATTAGCCATGGGGCAGAATTGAGTAATGAGTAATAAGGGGATCAATTCTTGCCAAACGGATTAAAATCACCCAATAAGAGGATGTTTTGTCGCGATCCCTTATGGGAAACTCAATCCTGGTGTTGCAGAATTCGGGGTTTAGATGCGCGGTTTGCCGGGGTTTAAAGTTTGGGCAAAATGGGTTCAATATCGAGGAGGTTTTATCCTCTGTTGGTTGCAAATTGTGGCAACCCTAGGCTTAATTGGGGGATTATTTGCCTCTACCCCAGAAGGCGATCGCGCCCGGAAGCGATCGTTCCCTCAGTTTAGGATATCGGCCAAATTAGTCACCCTTTCTACAGAAAACCTGTTTGCTACTCCTGACTCCGTAGGAGCGATCGCTATTGGCGTGGCAGAAGGAACGCGCACCCCTAGCGGAGGATATACCGATCTCTACTATGGCCATACCGATCCCGGAAACGCCAAACACAACCTGGGAACCTTTGCCTATCAACATGGAGCATATACCCCAGAAGAAGCAGACCGCCGACAACTTCAACAACTTAAACCCTGGATTAGCGAACTCCAAGCAGAAGCTCAAACCCTAGGCGTTCACCTAGGAACCTTTGAGTTAGTCGCTGGAGTGGATTTAATTAACCAATCTCCCTTGGCTGGAAAAGACTATATTCAACACCTCAAAGACTGTCAGACCTTCCAACCAGAGCCAGAAGAAGCCGTACTCTGTGCCCGTATACGTTCCTTTGTCAACCCCACCACGGGAGAACTAGAAGCCCATGGACTCGGTTCTTATCCCAGAACCATCAGAAAAGATCAAAAGCGGCGCTTAGATGCCATCCAAAGCGTGCTAAAACGATAGCACGGTCAGCCAACAACCCGTAATATCAGTGAAATTTCCTTGAGATCGATCGCAGCCACAGATGATTCTGTGGCTCATTATTTACAATATAGAGAATACCCGGCCAACAATGGATCGGCAGGGCATACTAGGGTCAGGGTTCATCCGATTTAGGTCTGGATTACTGGAGAAATACAAATTCATAGCGTATGGCGTTCCATTCACACACTCTTTGTGACTACTTGGCTAAATTAGATTTTTCTCAGTTGCGTTGGTTTTCCCTGAATGTTGAAATTACCATGGGTCAAGGGGTTAACAGAAAATGAGCCAACTCAAACTGCGGATACAAGTTGAGGGCAATACGGAAGGAACCGTATTAGTTGAAGATAATCCCTTTGTTTTAGGGCGATCGCCTGATTGTAATCTATGTCTCCCTTTTTTTGGAGTTTCCCGTCACCACGGCCAGATAGTCGCTCGTGGCGAAGGATGGATCGTAGAAGACCTTGGCAGTCTTAACGGCACATTACTCAATGGATTACCCGCTAAATCGGCCCAATGGATTCATCATGGGGATGTAGTCCAAATTGGGGTCGTCTCTCTAGTGGTTCTCATATTGCAACCCACTGGAGAAGAAATTTCTAGAGGGCCGGAGTTTAGTACCGATGGTACAACCATTCTCCGCAATGTTAAAGATCTACAACGATTATGGCTCCAACCCCAGAATGACCAAGATACTGCCGGTAGCAACCGTAAGGCGATCGCTCGCCTCAAAGATCTGGTAGATATTAGTAAAGGTCTCAACAGCGCCGGTTCCCTCGAAGCCATCTTTCTCCAAGTCCAAGAATCCGTATTCCGAGACCTCAAACGCATTGACCGTTTAGCCCTCCTAATTGACTTAGAAGCCACGGGAAGACTCAAATTAGTTCGCCTAGCCACCCGTCATCAAACCAATGATACCCTAGCCGCCGATGGCAGTTGGATCTCCCACAGTATCTGTCAAAAAGTCTTTGTCGAAAGAGTCGCCATTCAAACTGCCGACGCACAAGCCGATGAGAGATTTGAAGGGGAAATGAGTATCCTCAGTAAAGGCATCCGTTCCGCCATGGCTGTTCCTCTGTGGGAAGAAGAACAAGTCTTTGGTGTTCTCTATGCTGATGCCCATGTCTCATCCCAGTACACTACCCTAGAAGCCGAAGAAGACCTCAGTTTTTTCTCCGCTCTAGCCAATTTAGTCGCCTCTTCTGTACAGCGATGGCTTTTAGAACAAAAACTGAGGGAACAAGAGAATATTCGCCAGCGCCTAGAACGCTATCATACTCCCTCCGTTGTCCAACAAATGATGGCAGCCGGAGCGATTACCAACGGCCGCTTGCCCCTGGCTGAACATGAAATTAGTATATTATTTGCCGATATAGTTGGATTTACTGCCCTCTCTGAGCGGCTTTCTCCCTCAGAAATAGCTGAACTATTAAATAATTTCTTTGAAGAAATGCTTCAGGAAGTCTTTGTCGCCAAAGGAACTTTAGATAAGTTTATTGGTGATTGCATTATGGCTTTTTTTGGCGCACCCGAACAGCAACTCGATCATGCAGACCGAGCAGTGGCTGCTGCTAGAGGAATGCTCACTCGCTTAGAACACCTGAATAAAACCAATCGTTTGAATGAACCTTTACAACTGAGAATTGCTATTAATAGTGGTAAAGCAGTGGTGGGGGATATTGGTAGTTCTCAACGGGTTGATTATACCGTCTTGGGATCGACCATTAATTTGGCTTCTCGGATGGAAGGAATCTGTCCTCCTGGAGAATGTGTTGTTAGTGAAGCGACTTATAAATTATTGCGTGTTCGTCGCGGTTTTATGCCTATGGGAAGTTACCGCTTTCGAGGGATAGAACGACCGATTAAAGTGTATCAAACTATGCGAACGACTCCTGAAGGAGCAGACCCTCACACGACTCAGATACAGGAATAATCTTTAAGGATTATCTCTCTTTTACAGCGTTTTCCGCTCTGAGTGGGGGAATGAGGGGAGCAAACTGCTGTATTTTTATTCTTAAGGGGAGCGATCGCAATTTATAGTCTGTATAGCCGTCATTACTGAACCCAAAGAATCTAAATTGACTCATATTCCCGTGAGATGATAATTTAATACTTAGTATCTTTCATTTGGCAAGTCATCAATGCCGACTTATCAAGATTGGAATCGGGCCCTAGCTAAATATTTTCTACAGGGTGTAGCTAGGAGAACTCGCGTGTATCTGAGTTTAGATGACACCGTTATAGAATTGATCGGTCAACACTCTTTCCAACGTTCGCTTTGTAATAGCTCTTGGCGTGAGGATTTTATTGCTGCGATACGCGATGATGTGGTGAAAGGCGATCGCATCATGCTAGATCGTATCGAAGGTCACGATTCTGATCGTATTCCCAACTGCATAGCCTTTCTGGGTATTTGTGTCTTAGCCGCTTACAATATGGCCAGTGATGAAGACATAACAGACACCAATTACTTTAAGCGATTGCGGGAAGTTCTGCAATTCCCCACCTTTGATGATGCTCCTCACCTGAAAGAAACATCACCCCGTCCTAGGGGGATGGAAGCGGGTAAAGAAGAACCCTTATGGAAAACCTGGAATAAGTGGCTACACGAGCAAGATTTTCTGCCCTCCGCACGATCCGGTTCAAGTCGTCGCAACAAGTATACGAATTACCCCATTTCTCAGTGCTTATTGCGTCAAGCGGACTGCGATCGCCTGGAAAAATATTTCTACGAGGAACAGTGGAGAAGCTCTTTAGACGCTCAAACCTTGTTTAGTCGCTTGCGAGGGAACCCCCAGAGATTCCCAGAATATTTAAGGAACTTGATCAAAAAACCAGGAGAGCGCTACGAAGTTTTGATGGACGCAATCCATCAGGTGCATCAACAGTGGGTTGAAGAAGGTTGTCCAGAACCCGATCGATCTACGCGACAAAGAAAACCTAGCTCCACTCTATTTGCCGGATTATATCGCTCAGAAGAAGATGATGAAATTGAATATTATCTCTATCCGAAGCAACAACGCGGACAGAGCGACGAGAACATTCAAGTTCAGTTTCAAGGTGAGCAACAGGAGCTAGAGAGCGATCGCCCTGGTTGGTATCTTCCCCTCGGTTCTTCCCTCACTTCAAAAGACTTGAACGGAGGGATTTGTTGCCGTATTACTCAATCAGAATTTCTCAAAACTCTTCAACTTCCCGCTCGTGAATTTTGGCTGTTAGTTCCAGATCCTGACGATCCAGATACCGGAGTTTATGGTTCTTGGGGCACTCCAAAACTAGGAACAGCCTTTATTCTCCTCTGTAAACAGTCATTAGTGAAAGATCTCCATCACCTAAAAGAGGAGCAATTAGTCAACTGGGAGCAGCAAATTTCTCCATTTAGAGACGATCAAGACTGGCATGAATTCATTAACTTTATGGTCTTGTCTCAAGCCTGGGACGCTGTATTTATTGACAACTGGGAACTCAAAGACGCACTACAACCCAAAGTGAGCTTATCTATTTCTTTCTCTGGGGGTTTACGCGCTCCTAATCAGAAAATTTGGCTTGCTGATTATCCTCCACAAATTACCGTCTTTGGATTTATGCCTGAAGTTAAGCTTGAGATTTTGCAGATTTCGCAATGGACAGAGGAAAAGTTAATTAGAGAAACAACCATAGTAACCAATCAACCTCAAGCGATTAATTTACCGGATAAAAAAGACAACTATTATTTAATTCGTGCCAGTAGTGGCTCTGAAATCCGGGAGCAGATGATCGAAATCATAAATTGGGATGACCTTAAACTGAACCCTAATGTTCAAAACCAAGCATCCCCAATCCTTTTCTATTCAGATCGACCCTAGTCTAGCCTTTTTGGGCTAGTTTACCATCATGACTCTTTCTAAATCTAGACTCAATCGCCGCCTTCCTAATCCTATTCACAGACAATTACCTCTGAAAAAACAGCGATGGTATGCAGGATTTCAATATCGAGGAAAACCCGCGAAACTAATTGAACTGATCTCACAGAAAGTCAAAGAATTTGGGTTAAATCATCTTATCCCCTTAGTGAGATTGGAACAGCAAGCGGGAAGACAATTTTACTTTTTTATTGCAATTGAAAGTGAATCGCCTGGCACAATACCGGAAGAGTTACAACCGCACATCAATGGATTATCCTGTTTCCAGAAGCCCGCTAGACCAGAACCGAACCATTTTACTTATGAGCAAATTAAAAATATGGTTGGCGAGGCTCATGAAGTACAAGACTATACGAACCCCATTCCTTATGTTAACCAAGATTTAGACAACTTACAGCCCGATCCTTTGAGCTTTGTTTCAGACTTCACAGCAAACGATGCTCCATCTAATCCTAACTTAGTTCAGTTGCTCGATTATCTCTCTTGTAAAGGCAATGGGACTTGGCAATCCTTTCAGAAGATTTGTCAGACATTGGGAATTGAAGAACCCAAGCGAGTTTTACGCAACCTCAAGCTATTGGGACATTTAGGAACCTATAAAAATGGTAAAAAATGGGCGATCGCGCCAACATCCTTGATTCCCCTTAATCATCATCCGGATAACCTAGAATTCATGCTCTACGGCCAACAAAATGCCCGTTTGCGTCAAGAACTCGAACAATATGCGGAAGTCAAACCAGAAGGGCAACCAGTTGTCTTTGGCTTACCTCGATTTAAGGTTATCTTCAAAAATCGTACCGATTATGAACAACTCGACACCCTTTGCTGTGTGAAAATTCATAAACCTGGAAATCTCGCTCAACAGGTTGCTGACTCTCTCCCTAACCTCCAAGAATGGCAGAATCAATTACCCATTGTTGGGGGGATTGTCACCACTCAATATGAATGGAAAAAGTTTGAAGATGGCAAGTTTCAAGAATGCAGCTTACCCGATAGCACTGGATTCTATAAAATGCGACGAAAACGAGATCAAAATTATCCAGACCGGACGCTATTTTATGAAGCGGATAGCCAACAATGGAAGCAGGCAGATTGGTATGGTTTAAGATTCTTAATTTTATATCATAGCCCTGCACTGGAACAATGTTATTATAGCCAAGAATTAAAACAACTCTCGATTTTGTATGAGCAACGCTGGCCGCAACTCTACGAACGAGCGTTGGTTCTTGCATCAGGATATTTACCCCAAATTTCCACAGATCGTAAATGGTTACGCTATCACAATATAACGCCAGAACTCGCCCAATCCCTGACCGAAAAACTAGAACTAACTTGTGGAGGACTTTAAAAAATGGCAGGAATTCATGATGTTATCGGAGCTTACCAACGCTTAGACCATATCTATAAACTCTATATTCGCAGTGCGTTCCCCATGCGCTATCGCATCTTAGCCGACGAGCGCGAAAAAATCCTCAATCGTCCAGGGTTTTTAAGTCAACCTCCCCTGATTGAACCAGTTCCGGTTTATCCTCCTTCTGGTAAAACCTTGAGTCAAGCAGCACAAGAATTACCTGGATATGAAGATTTAGCCCATTTAGGACAAACTCTTTTTGCAGACAACTTAAAACTCTATCGGCATCAATGGCAGAGCCTAGAAGCAGTTTGTAAACAGCAAAAAGATATTGTGGTAACCACAGGAACGGGTTCAGGAAAAACGGAGTGTTTCTTATTACCTTTATTAGCACAATTGGCTAAAGAATCTCAGATTTGGGAAAGTTGTCCACCTGCTCCAGATAGCCCTCGCTGGTGGGATGAAGCAGTCAATTCCAATAAAACCTATGTAGAGCAATGGGGACATGCAAAACGCCCGGCAGCCGTTCGCGCTCTGATTCTTTATCCCCTGAATGCCTTGGTGGAAGACCAATTACGGCGTTTGCGGCAATCTTTGGAAGCGAATCAAGTTCATGATTGGTTAGATCGAAGTCGCGGTAAAAATCGGATTACGTTTGGGCGATATACTGGATTAACTCCGGTTTCTGGTGACCAGAAACCAGACAGAATAAAACGCCTCGGTGAAATTTTACAGGAACAGGAGAAGGCATGGCAATCGATTCAAGACCCTGAAATTTTAGAGCAAAATCCAGAAATTCGTTATTACTTCCCCCGTTTAGATGGGGGTGAAATGCGATCGCGGTGGGATATGCAAGCAACTCCCCCCGATATCTTGATTACCAACTATTCGATGCTCAATATCATGATGATGCGAAGTATTGAAAAGGGTATTTTTGATCAAACCCGCGATTGGTTAGCGAGTGACTCCAATAATCAATTTTTCCTGGTTGTGGATGAACTCCATTCCTATCGGGGAACACCAGGAACTGAAGTTGCCTATCTCTTACGATTGCTCTATCACCGTTTAGGGTTAACCCCAGACTCTCCCCAACTTCGCATTCTCACAACTACCGCGAGTTTGGATGATTCTGATGCGGGGCGAACATTTTTGCGAGAGTTTTTCGGTCGGGATAACTTTGAGTTTATCCAAGAAGAACAAGTTAAACCGGTTGAAAATGCACGTTATTGGCTTCAACCCTATGAACAGGCATTTGCCCAGTTTGCTCGAACCATTGAACCGAATGCAGTGGAGAAAGAGACGCTGACTCAAGCGGAAGTTCCTGGGGAAGCGATGCGCGAATTAGCCGATGCTTTGGGGTGTCATGATGAAACCCTAGATCCAGAATGTCAGTTAGGGGAAGCATTGAGTAACCTAGAAGGAGGCGTTCAAGAAGCCCTACGGGATGCTTGTCAAGCAGTCAATAATGGAGAAGTGCGAGCCACTTGTATTACGGATTTAGATCGAGAGCTTTTTCCTGATGCTCAGTCTTCAGGACAACTCGCGTCTGATGCTTTGCGAGGGTTCTTAACTGCATTGGGGGTGGCTAAATTGGCCAATGGGCGATCGCCCCAACCCGTGCGCGGACACCTATTTTTTCACAATCTGGAAAATATTTGGGCTTGTACTAATCCAGAGTGTAGCGATGCCAATTGCTTCGACGAGCAACGCCAAAAAGCCACCCATAAACCTACCATTGGCGCACTCCATCGCAATCATCGCCTCACTTGTAGTTGTGGTTCACGGGTTCTAGATCTGCTGGTGTGTGAATCCTGTGGCGATGTATTGTTGGGTGGTTTTAGCAAGAAAAAGAAAGGGGGGACAGAAGAGGTTTTAACCCCCGATCAACCGGATTTAGAAGGGATACCCGATCAAGTGGAATTCAGTAAAAAATATGGCAGTTATCGCGTTTTCTGGCCTATTCCAAAAGTTACCAAGCCTTGGACAAAAACAGAACCTGTAGATCCAGAGTGGACAGTTGATAAGATCAAGCGACGTTGGCGGGATGCAACCTTTAATCCTACAACTGGAGTTCTCACACCAATTAATCGCACAAATGCCCAGATGGGAAAAATAGGCAATGATGAAATTCCAGGATGGCTCTATACTATTCCGGATCTTGATAGAAAATCAGCAACAAATAATCAAAATAAATTACCGGCACTACCAACAAAATGTCCACGCTGCGATGCTGATTATGCCAAACGCAAAATTTCTAGTCCAATGCGATCGCACCGCACGGGATTTTCTAAAGCCAGTCAAGTATTAGCCAGTGCCTTATTGCGAGAAATGCCCGTACCAGAAAATGTAGATCGGGGTTCTTCTCGAAAACTGGTTATTTTTTCTGATAGTCGTCAAGATGCCGCTAAATTAGCTGCGGGAATGGAGCGCAATCATCATCAAGACATGGTGCGCTCCATCCTCTTTCAGAATTTAGATGATTACTGGAAAGATTTAGTCGCTTTTTTGCGAGTTATCTGTGCAGGAGATTCTACTCGACTCAAAAAATTACTACTATACCCTGATGTGTATGAGCGTGTTCTTGAATCCGAGACAACAGCAGAAGATTTTCAAAGGCGCGATCGATTTCAAAATTCTCAGTCAACTTCACCTTTAGCCGCAGAAGCTTTATCTTGGCTGTTTGATCTACCCACTAGCAATTCTGAAATTCGCCAAAAGTGGGAAAAATTACTCTCTGATTTTTCCCAGCAAGTTCCCTTAGAACAATTGCGAGATAAAGTGCATGATGAACTGTTACGCAATGGCATCTGTCCTGGTGGATCTTCATCTGAAGTCTTAAAGTATCGCGTCGCTAAAAAATCTGAGGATTGGTTTAGATGTTACAACTGGATCAACTTAAAATCTGGTGCTGTTCCCACCCAAAAAACAACGGGTGAACCAAAAGACCATATTGTAGTCATGAAGAATCAGCTTTTTGGCGAGATTATGTATGGTCTTTTCCCACATCGTGCGCGAACGATTGAGAGTATTGGTAATGGTTGGATTTCGGCTTCATGGCCCGAAGACCTTAACTCAAAAGAAATTGAAGCTCTCCAAGCGATTATTCGTGAAATGGGTATTCGTCGCACCTATGAATATTCAAAATTCCTCTGGGAGGGGATAGATACAAAACTACCAGGATATGCAGAGAATTATATTGCCAACATTAATAAACTTGAATCTTCGCTGAATTTAGGAGTTGAACGAATCCAGGGTTATTTGTTAGCAAGCTGTGGAGTACCAAGCAGTAATACCATCGCCCTCGATCCCAAAAGGCTGTATCTAGTTAAAAGTGAGGTTCCAACAGGTTATCTATGCGAACAATGCAATGCTTTTTATTTACATCCAGCTACAGGCTATTGCTTGCTCTGTAGTAGTGGAAAAAGTAAAGATGCTACTGCTCAAAAACTGATTCCTGCTCCAATTCCTAGAGATCTAGAATACTACAACTACCTGATTAACAATGCCGGGCCGCCGTTTCGGATGAATGCAGCAGAATTAACCGGACAAACCGATCGCGGCGATCGCCCCAACCGCCAACGCTGGTTTCAAGATGTCTTTATCCCTGGAGAAATTGCCCGCGTACAAGGAATCGATCTGCTCAGTGTCACTACCACCATGGAAGCAGGGGTCGATATTGGCTCCTTGCTGGCCGTGATGATGTCCAATATGCCCCCGCGTCGATTCAATTATCAGCAGCGCGTGGGCCGGGCCGGACGACGTTCTACCGGTGTTTCCCTAGCCGTTACCTTCTGTCGAGGTCGCAGCCATGATGACTATTACTTCCAACGCTTAGAAAAAATGACCGGCGATCCTCCCCCTTCCCCCTATGTCGATCTGCGTCGCTCCGATATTTTACAGCGCGTCTTAATTAAAGAAGTTCTCCGGTTAGCCTTTCCTGACGCACGACTAAATGCTAGTGCGGAAGCAGAAGGGGTCAAAAATGCCAGTTCCGATCAAGTTCATGGTGAATTTGGCAGTTGTCGAGAATGGCCAACCTATGAACTTTACATCCAAGAATGGCTCAGTGATACAAACAACCAAACCAAAGTTTCTGAGATTATCCAGGCTCTGAGTGTCCAAACCCATCTCGATGCTGAACGACTGAGGAGTATGGAATGCTTTATTTATGAGAAGTTAGTCGCAGAGATCAAAGAAATTGCTGAAGATAATGATAAATACACTCAAGATAAACTCAGCGAGCGCTTGGCCAATGCGGGACTTTTACCGATGTTTGGTTTTCCCACTCGAACTCGCAATCTTTACACCAAATGGCCTGCTTCTAACAGTCAGCAATGGCCCCCAGAAACTGGAGCGATCGATCGCGATTTAGATATTGCTTTGGGTCAATTTGCCCCTGGCTCACAAACGGTGAAAGATAAACAAATCCATACTGCCTGTGGAGTAGTCAATCTGTATCGTCGAGGTCGTCAATTACAATCCGATCCTGGCTTAATTCCAGCTCTCCCTCATCCCGGTAAATCTGTCGGTTTATGTCGCAATTGTCAAGCTGTCGCCTTTCCTCATAACGAGATCGAGCCTCCCCGTGGTGGAAATCAGCCGGAAGTAACAGATTGTCCCGTTTGTGGAGCTAAAGAACTGCGTGAAATTGATGCCCGCGAACCAGCCGGATTTTTCACGGATTTAGATCCAGAAGATTACACGGGCCAATTTGAGTGGCAACCTCACGCGACTCGTCCCACATTAAGCTTTGATGCCAAGTTAACTGATTTAGTTGAACATCCGGTGAATAATGCCAGCATTTATAGTGCCAATGACCAGATTATTTCCGTTAATGATAATGGGGGGAAGGGAGGATTTGATTTTCATGAAACTGTAACTGTTTTTGGCAAAAACTATCCTGGTGCTTATGCGGTTGAAACTCCAAACGATAAGCTAAATACCAGTGGCCGTAGCTATCGGATCGCCCTGCTCTCCAAACGAACCACTGATATCTTACTGGTGAGTATCAAGGATTGGCCAGAGGGAGTATTCGCCGATCCGACAACAGTTGAAGGTCGTGCCGCCTGGTATTCCCTAGCGTTCTGGCTACGCATTGCCGCCGCCGCTTATTTAGATGTGGATCAACAGGAATTACAAGCCGGATTTCGCGTAATTAAAGATGAATCTTCAGGTCGTGTTGTCGGTCAAGCGTTCTTGTGTGATAGTTTGGACAATGGCGCAGGTTACTGCCGATTTTTAGCCCAACCTCATGAGTTTGAAAAGCTTCTAGAACAGGGAGATTGGAACGATCCCAAGAGCCTCGCTAAACAATGGTTAGATCATGGTCAAGATTGCGATACCTCTTGTAATGGTTGTTTGCGAGATTATGCGAATCAAGCCTATCATGGTTTGCTTGATTGGCGATTAGCTTTAGAAATGGTGCGATTGATTACAGAGTCTAATACCGTGATTGATTTGGAAACTCCTTGGCAAGATGTTGCCAATCCTTGGCTATTTCTGAGTGAGGGTGAAGATTCTACGGTCGGAAAACTTTTACAAAGCTTAAAGTATAGTTCGCTGAAAAAATACCAAAGCTTATGGGGATCAACTCATCATCGTCATTATAACGAAGCTATTTTACTCCGTCATCCGCTCTGGACAAATGAGCATCCTGAATGGTTAGCTGCTTGTGAAGCGTTGCATGAACTAGAGGGCGATCGCTATCAACCCGAAACCATCAAACCCATCACCCCCTTTAGCTTACTACGCCGTCCAGGAGAATATTCTTAAGGGGGTGATATCAAGTCCGGGTCATCAAGGGTCATCAATTAAAGTCTCGCGGTACGGTGGGCAGGGTATGCTGGTACAAGTTGAATAATGCCGCTTATCTTCCTGCCCACCCTACACCCACTCCCTACTAGGCCTCTTGACCCGCATGGTAGGAACTGCGAACTAAGGGCCCAGAACGGACATGATTAAAGCCCATCTTCTGGGCAATTTCGCCTAATTTCTCGAATTCGTCAGGATGCCAATAGCGCTGTACCGGGAGATGATCCAGGGAAGGACGCATATATTGACCCAAAGTGAGGCGATCGCAATTTATAGCCCGTAAATCCTCCAAAGTCTCCACAATTTCCGCCTCCGTTTCCCCATGACCCAACATTAACCCGGATTTGGTGGGAATATCAGGATTCACCTCTTTTACCCAGCGCAGCACATCCAAAGAGCGCTCATACTTCGCTCCTCGACGCACCGGACGCTGCAACCGTCTCACAGTTTCAATATTATGGTTATAACAAGCTGGATTCGCCCCTGCCACCTGAAGCACTAACTCCTGTTGCCCCCGAAAATCCGGGGTTAACACTTCAATTTCCGTTCCAGGGTTCACTTCTCGCACCCGCTCCATGGTCTTCACAAACCATCCAGCCCCTTGATCGGGTAAATCATCGCGAGCAACAGAAGTTAAGACCACATACTTGAGACCCAGCAATTGCACTGATTCAGCAATTTTATCCGGTTCCTCCGGATCGAGGGCCATGGGAGCATGGCCCTTATCCACCTGACAAAAGGCACAAGCACGGGTACAGGTGGGGCCCATGAGTAAAAAAGTTGCTGTTTTTTGACTATAGCACTCAGCCCGGTTGGGACATCGCCCTTCCTCACAAATGGTGTGAATCTGCCGTTGCTTAATGATTTTTTGTACGGTGGAGAGTTCGCTCGCTTTACCAATAGAGCGACGTAACCAAGGGGGAAGCGTCGCTAAAGGCGATCGCTCCTCCTTCTCCGTAGAACCTTGAACAGTTGAGGAAGTAACCGATACGTGGGATAGATGGGTATTCATAATTAAAAATCAGTAGGGTGATCGAGGGACTCCAGTGATTAGGGTCAGAATTCTATTATCATTGATAGATAGAGTAGAAAAAAGATCGTCACCCTCTCAAGGAGTTCATTGTGGGACATAAAATTCTAGTTATTGATGATAGTCGGGTCATCAGAGCGCGAGTTAAGGATATGTTACCCAAGGGTAACTTTGAAGTCGTCGAAGCCAAAGACGGTGAAGAAGGACTCAATTTGATCCGCCAAGAACAGCCTAATTTGATTATGCTCGATTTCCTCTTACCCAAAGTCAGTGGCTTTGAGGTTTTCCAACATATTCAGAATGATAGCCAGTTGCGTAAAATTCCTCTCGTTTTGATGTCGGGACGCAAGGAAGAGGTTACGGAAAAAATTAAAGAACCCTTTGAATTTTGGGAATTTATCCCCAAACCCTTTGAACAAAAAGATCTGATTGCTGCCATTAAGTCTGCTATGGCTAAAGCCAAAAAGACGCGGCCGCCATTAGAGGGAGAAACCACAACCGGTCATGGGGCCCAGGCCTCTTCAGATGCTGCACCCTCAGCCGGAGCATCCGGGGCAGAAATTGCCGCATTGAAAGAGAAAATTGCCAAAATGGAGGCAGAAATTGATGCTCTCAAGAAACAAGTGGCTCAAATTGAACCCTTGAAGCAACAGGTGGTGAAAATTTTCAATTTTGTCAAGCAAAAAGTGAAATAAAGTTAGGGCTTTAATCGAGTTCTCTGCGACCTTCTAAGGCACGAGCTAGGGTGACTTCATCGGCGTATTCTAGGTCTCCTCCCATGGGTATTCCAAAGGCGATACGGGTCACCCGTGTAAAGGGTTTTAGGAGTTGACCGATATAGAGGGTTGTGGTTTCTCCTTCCACACTGGGACTAATGGCTAAAATGACCTCTTGAATCTTTTCTTGGCTGACTCGTTGCACCAAGGATTGAATGGTGAGTTGCTCCGGGCCGATGCCATCCATGGGAGAAATGACACCACCAAGAACATGGTAGAGACCTCGGTATTCTCTGGTTTTTTCTAGGGCAATTACATCCCGTGAGTCCACCACCACGCATAAAGTTTGGCGATCGCGATTGAGATTGCGACAAATGCTACATAAAGGATCGGCGGAAAGATGATAACATTTTTGACATAAGCCCACCTGTTGTTTAGCATCCAGTAGGGCCTGAGACAGGGCCTTGATTTCGGCTTCTGGCCGTTTGAGAACATGAAGGGCTAGGCGTTGTGCTGTTTTTGGCCCAACACCAGGTAACCGTTGAAATTGCTCGATCAGACGAGCTAAAGGACTAGGGTAAACCGTTTTCTTGCTCCTGGTTAGTAGAGATCCTTAATCAGGGTAGCATTGACCGATGAGCTTAAGCGAGGATTAAGAATGTTCAGTGCGGGTTGCTTTTGAGGAAGAATGGGATACCCTAACAGAATGGTGTTTTTGCTCAGGAGAACTATTGGGTATGACTGTCCATGATTTACTCACTCTAATTCTATTCCTCAGTCCCGGAATTCTCTTATCTGCCCTAGTGATGTTCACCTTTGCGGCGGGAGGTTAGATTTATAATTAGCAATTAATAATGATTAACTGGGGGTTGGTGGGTTCTACATCGCTCCCGCGTTTTTTTGAAATAAGATCACAAGGGTTTTGAGAATTAGCTTAATGTCATGCAGTAAACTCCAGTTTTCTTGATAGCGTAAATCCATCTGAATGACGGTTTCAAAGTCGCGAATGGACGATCTTCCATTCACCTGCCATTCTCCGGTCATACCCGGCTTAACATCGAGCCGTTGCCATTTGGGGATTTCATAGCGTTCAATTTCATCGGGAGTCGGGGGACGAGTGCCCACTAAACTCATTTCTCCTTTTAAGACATTCCAAAATTGGGGGAGTTCATCTAAACTGGTGCGGCGTAAGAATTTCCCCACACGGGTAACCCTCGGATCGTTCTTATTCTTAAAAAAAGCACCTTCTGCTTCATTTTTCACCTGATCCTTTAGGGCTTCAGCATTGGCGACCATGGAGCGAAACTTCCAAATTTTAAACCGTTTACCCATCCAGCCACAGCGAATTTGACCAAAGAAAATGGGGCCAGGATCGTCAATTTGGATCGCGATCGCAATGGGAATCAAGAGAATCGAGGTAATCCCCAAACCCACTAAGCTACCCATAATATCTAGCAACCGCTTCAGAGGAGATCGCACCGAAGGATGAATCTTTGGCGATACCTCATGACTATCCGTAGTTGGGGCTAATAGGGCATCCGTACCCCGATCAATCGTAAAGGCATCGGTGAGTCCAGTTAACTCAAACGCCATCTTCACTTGAGGATTAAGGCTCCAAATAATTAGCTCGATCTGTTGAGCGCGAGCCATTTTCAGACACCCGACTAAAGCACCAATGCCACTACTATCAATAAATGTGGTTTGTCCTAAATCTAAAATCACCTGAGTCAGACCCGATTGCCGATCGCAGAGCTGTTTAAAATATTCCTTAAATGCTACTGCTTGGTTAACCGTAAAATTTTTCGACACCTGAACCACACACTGAGTACCAAACGAAGTCATGGCAAACACAGGAGGATTAACTGGATTGTTCATAAACACCTCAAGGGGAGTCTATTTAAAGTTATAGCTTGCCCAAACTCAAGACCCGATCCCTCAGAAGACTGACTCAACGGCCCTTTTTGAGAGATCGTTTCACTGTCTCATTGGCAATTGTCATCAGAGTAGAATGAGAAATTCGGCGGGGAGAATGAATAAACCGCACCAGGTCTCCTGGAGACCAGGCAATGGGAACTCCTGCCAAAGCCAGATGACTGGCTAACTCAATTTGGCGATCGTCAGTATGCTCTTTATAGCATTGGCCGCGAGGAACCAAAATATAAGGCTTTGTCGTTTGATCTAATACCTTCAGTAAATGAGCGTCACACTGGCCAACGATCAGACGAGCATCATTACCCAACTGGATCAACTTTTTCTCTGGAATCTCAGCAAAACAGCCCTCACCCTCTGGCCAAACCGTACAACTACCATATTGTACAATCAGCTCTTCCTGGATAAATCCTCGTTGAACGAGAACCTCCAACCAACTCATTAAACGATTAAAGGGATAGGGTTCAGTACCAACTGTGGTTAGAATCATTCTCTTCAATGGCGATCGCTAGATATTATATAGATGCATTGATTCCCCTGCTCCCCTCAAAATAACCTGCTTTGACTCTGAGGACAATCCTACAGTGATTCAGGCAAGGGTATTAACCCTGAAAATGTCCAGGATTTCAGTACCCATTTAACTTCTGGGTTAATCCGGATAGAATAAGGTCAACCCGAATCCAGAATTATAGTATCCTATTCAACTAAATCCAATGGATTGGGATAAAAACGCCAACCTTCTGTCGATCACAACCCATGAGTCAAATTATTAAACACATTCAACCCTCTGGCATTTTAGACAGCACCAAAACTGCACAGTTTAGAGAAGAAGTCAATGTATTAGTACAATCCGGTGCTGACGTGATCCTGATTGACCTCAAAGATGTGACTTTTATTGATAGTTCTGGTCTAGGGGCCTTAGTCGCCGCCCTAAAAACCGTACGCTCTGCGGGGGGCAAACTCTTGATCTGCTCCATTAATGAACAAGTGAGAATGCTTTTTGAACTTACAAGTATGGATCGGGTATTTGATGTCTTGTCGAGCCGAGAGGAGTTTGAGCAGACCTGGAAGAGTGATTAATTATCCTCTCCCTTACCATGAAACTGAATCTGAAGTAAGGATAGATCGTCGTCCAAAATCGTGTTGGGATTCAAGGTATGAATGCAATGGAGTAAATGATCTAACAACTCAGCACAAAGATGTTGATGGGTTGCCAAAAACTCACTAAATGCCTCAAGTCCCCATAGTGTGCCATCGGTCTGATGAATTTCATAAACTCCATCACTAAACACATAGAGGGTACTTTGAGGTTCAACCTGACATTGACAGGATTTATACTCGACTCCTGGAAACATCCCAATGGGGAAACCGGGTGTTTTCAGATATTGAACCCGTATCTCTTCCTGAAAACCCGGAGACAAGAGGATAGCAGGAGGATGGCCGGAACTGGCATAGACCAGGGAATGTTCCTGGCGGTCATAAACCCCATACCAAATGGTAAAGTAGCGATCGCCTTGGGTTTCCATCTGGAAGGTCTCATTCAGACCCATTAGCACCTGATGGGGTTGCGAAAAATCAACCCCAGAGAGGGATTGAGAGCGCAATAAATTCAGGACAGAAACCGATAATAGAGCTGAACCCACTCCATGACCCGCCGCATCCACCACATAAATCACTAACTGATTTTCATTGAGCCAATAATAATCAAAACAGTCTCCTCCCAATTGACGGGAAGGAATAAACCTCGAATCAATGGACACCGATTCTTCTAAGGGGCCAGGCAGTAGAGACTTAACATAATCAGCCGCCTCCATTAACTCAGCTTCAAGTCTCTGTTTAGCAGTTTGTAAATCTTGACTGAGCTGGTGCAGTCGTAAACCCGCCCGCACCTTAGCCCGTAACTCATTGACTTCAATGGGTTTAGACAAAAAATCATCCGCCCCATTATCGAGTCCTTGTACCCGGTCTTCTACCCCCTCACGGGCCGTTAGCAAGACAAAAAACGTCGTCGCTAATTCGGGATTGGCCTTAATGCGGCGACAAACCTCCAATCCATCCATGCGAGGCATCATCCAATCGCACAAAATCAATCCAGGGCGCAGACTCGCTGCTTGCTCTAACCCCTCTTCACCATTGGTAGCAACCGTCACATCATACCCTTGGTTTTTCAGCGCTTTGGTTAACACTAACCGAAACAAAGGGTCATCCTCTATAATCAAAACCTTGTACATGATTAAAATGTCATCAGACTAGGAGCTGAAAAATCTGACAAAAGCGAGATCACTTTGATAGCCTATTTGATAGCTTATAAGCAGAAGCACCAGAGCAACAATTTCAGTAAGCAGCGTGACCCCCAATCTAGCGTCCGTTTCTATCTTACTGATTCTGAACCGACCTAAGTGGTGATTTCATCATAAACGTTGAGTTCACTTTTGGATGTTTGAATGCTTCACTTACCTCTGCTGATTGCCTGATTAAGGGTTACACCATTGAAATTGCCCCATAGAGCTTATCTGCAAGTTCATTCTGATGGCCAGGCTTTGACCGATGGCTTAGAGTGGTTTAAAAGTCTTAAGCCGCCCTCCCTCGCCATTCCTGAAGCGACCTGGATTGAGTGCCAAACTGCATTTTACGAAGGATTAACCAATGCTGTTCTCCATGCCCATCGCGATCTTCCCCAAAATACCCCCATTGATATAGAGGCGATCTTAGCGGATGATGCGGTCACTATGTCGATTTGGGATTATGGCCCAGGCTTTGATATCGACCAATGGCTCGGAACCCAACCTCGCCCAAATCCTGACCAGGAACATGGACGGGGTTGGTTTATGATGTCTGATATTGCTGATGACCTCAGCTATAGAGCCACGGAAGATGGGCGCAATTGTTTGAAGCTGATCAAGCACTATTAGAGGGTCAGAGCTTTGCTCAAAGTTCGTCTCCAAAACACCAAACCATTAGGGAAAGGGTGGCAGTCAACAGTAGCCAAGGGGGAACTGAGAAGCTTTTCAAGAGGCTAATGGGTTCTAAAGCCAGGAGTTCACTGCCTAGATATCCAGCGATTAAGATGAGAATCATGATGATGATGGGCATGGCTGTAATCGGGTATTTGAGGAAAGGATGACTCAATTTCACCTTAATTTAACTCCAATTCCTTGGGTAAACTGGCCACTAGACGCTAAGATCTAGATTGATCAGTTTGATGAAGCTTTGGATACTTTCAATCGTGCTAAGTAATCTTGTTGCCGACTTCCGTATCATCTTCGATCGCGACCCGGCTGCCCGCAATGGGCTGGAAGTCCTGTTTTGCTACCCTGGACTACAAGCGCTGCTGTTTTATCGCTTTGCCCATTGGCTCCATCTCCTGGGTCTGCCGTTTATTCCCCGGCTGATTTCCCATCTGGCTCGTTGGTTTACGGGGATTGAAATTCACCCCGGAGCAACCATTGGTAAAGGAGTCTTTATTGACCATGGTATGGGGGTGGTGATTGGGGAAACGGCGATCGTTGGAGACTATAGCCTCATTTATCAAGGGGTAACTCTGGGGGGAACGGGTAAGGAAAGTGGTAAACGCCATCCTACCCTGGGGGAAAATGTGGTGGTGGGTGCGGGAGCTAAGGTTCTCGGTAATCTGCTCATTGGTAATAATGTCCGCATTGGTGCGGGATCGGTGGTGTTGCGGGATGTGCCTTCGGATTGTACGGTGGTGGGCATTCCAGGACGGATTGTTTATCGTTCTGGGGTTCGAGTCGATCCCCTAGAGCATGGACGACTGCCGGATGCGGAAGCGGATATGATTCGCACTTTGGTAGACCGGATTGAGCAGTTGGAAGAACAGGTACGCTCCCTTCAGGAAGGTCGGGAGGTTCCCCAGGAGAGTCAATCCCTGACGAGTGTCTGTTGGAGTTCCTGGGAAGAGTCTGTTTTGCAGGGAGAAGTTCTAGAAGTGTCATCCTATCGCTCAAAGCACAATAGTTGTGCTTTGAAGGATCGAGCGATTGAAGAGTTTTTAGATGGATCGGGGATTTAAGTCATAAGTAATAGGCGATCGCCTTTAAGGATTGAGCGATCGCTGGCTCAACATGACTATCGGGTTCTAGCTGATAGTGGGTTTAATCTTCTCTTGACATTTCGCTACGGGTAAACGAGATTTCATGGCGAATGTCAAGATTTGATAAGCTTGCCAATGGTCTTTAATTAAGGTTTTGGCTTGCAGTTTGGCCCATTGTCGCTTAGGGGTGAAATCAACGCCTTCAGGGGAATAGAGCTTGAGGAGGGTGTTGAAATTCCGGAGATCGTCGGCTCCCCCTTCGGCAGACCCATAAACCAATTCTTCGGCAACAACACCTGCCATCCACAGGACACAATAGCGGTCGATCCATTGCTGGGTGAGGGTAGGAGATTTAAGGAGTTCAGTTATGATCGGTTCATCAAAGCTTACGCCCGCTTGTCCCTTTTGTCCTGCTTTCAGGGCTTCCCAGGGGTTGAGGGTGTAGCCGGTAATGGGAATATCGAGAAGAGTGGCGACTAGAAAATGACCGGCTTCATGGTGTAGGAGGCGATCGCGGTATTCAGAGGATAGACTAGCGATTAAGCCTAATACTAAATTACTGCCTTGGCCTTGCCATTGCAGGCTATCGATCGCCATAAATCCCAAAATGCTAAAGGCGGTGATCGCCGGAATTGCTGGATTTAAGTGGATTACGGGCCCTAAGAGACTAGAGAGAGTCAGGGTAAAAACGGCGATCGCGATCGTATTTAAGCTGAGTTGATTCATTGCCCTGATGATTCCCCAGTCTTGGACTGCTCTCGCGCCTTATAAAATGTCTCCAGACTATGGCGATCGCCCACAAAGCGCCAGTGCCAGGGTTCATAATTAATCCCTTGGGGATTATTCCGGGGAAAGGATAGCTCGAAATTATAATAAGCCGCATTTTCTTCTAACCACTTAAAGGCAGCCGTATTTTCAAACTCTGGAGAGAGATCCACAGCAGGAACATAACCATCCCCAATATCCACTGCATAGCCCGTATGATGCTCGCTATATCCGGGAGGAGCGCTCACTTCTGCCCGTTTAGTCGCCACTTGTCCCCGTTGAGCTTTGACATCAAAAAACAAATACTCTTGATCCTGTAAGCCGCGAAAGGCTGACAGGGGAACCAAGATCACCCCGTCTCGCTGGGCAGCATTCATCATTTGTTGAAATTTAACAGCCGCCATTCTCCGTAATTGTAACTTCCCATCAGCAGTAATTGGGATCAAATCCTCTACCGGTGCTTCTTCATAAGCAAAATGGCCCAGTAAATCCCCAGTGCTATCAGTTTCTAGGTTTTTGTCCCCAGAAATTCCAGTTGCTCTAGACTCTCTGCTTTCTTCCGTTGGGGATGGAGCGATGACGGGTTCTGAGGCGATGTTGGGGGTGAGGGAGTTACTTCTGAAAATGACGATACCGAGGACAAGGATCGCGGCGATCGCCCCCCCTCCCCATCCGATCCACACTCCCCGCTCAGAACTTGATGAGGCTGACTCTTGGACTTCAGCAACCGGTATCGGGGTATCCCGTAGGGCTTCTGGGATATCATCAGTAATCACTTCTTCCTCATGGGAGGTGAAAAAATGGGGTAGATTTTCCGTCATCGGCGACTTACTCCAACAGGCAATTATTCTCTTTCACCTTACCAAAGATTAGGGGTTTAGATCCCCATCTGGATAATTAATGCAAAAAATTACACAGATGAATTAAGCATTTGGAGGATGATTTTGAGGGTTTCAGAGCGATCTAAATCACTTAAGGGGAGCGATATCAATCACGTACAAAAGAGAAAATATCGTTGATAGTGAATACTATTAGGACTCGTGTATGGACTTATTATGTTACTGGAACACCAAATTCTACCTGGAGCGATCTCAGAAATTCTAGTTTCTGCACGAGAAACCGGAGTTTTAACTCTCGCCGATCGCTATGGTCTCATGGCTGCTACTTTGGATGAAAACTTAACCGAGGAAGACCGGCGATCGATCAATCGGTTATTGCGATCGGTGATCAAAGGGAAAGTTAAGATGAGTGATGAACTTTCTGCCGTTTATTATCCTCCTTGTCCAGCTCTGTTCCATCGGACAAGTTCTGTTTATGGATCGGTACAATCTTCCGTAGCTTGAGAATTAAGTTCAGTTGCTTTTTCTGCTGCTAATTTAGGTTGAATATAGAGATTTTCTAGTAGAGTTGCTGCTCCGGCTACCCAAGGGGGCACAATTAAGGCTCCGATAATTCCTAGAACTTGAGTTCCTCCGAGAACAGCTAAGAGCTGATAGAGGGGATGAACACCAACGGATGAACCGACGAGGAAGGGATCGAGGATGTAGGTTTCGACATTTTGAATCACTACAAAAAATAATAATACCCACAAAAATGTCCAGCCTCCGGAGGCGATCGCCACCACTAAAGCTGGAATTGCACCTAAAACCGGGCCGATAAAGGGGATCAGGTTGGTGACTCCGGCGATCGCCCCTAAACCGAGGGAAAATTCCCGCAGTCCGAGAATACCTAAGCCTACGGTTGTGACAATTCCGAGGATAAATGAGACCAGCAAACGTCCGCGAATATAGCTCCCCATTCGGTAGCCAATGGTGGGGATTTGGGCGGCAATTTTGCTCTCCCAAGGTTCGGGGAGTAGGCGCACCAAACTGTTAATTAAGGTTTGGCTATCGGCCACCATATAACCCGATATAAATAGGGATAAAACGAGGCTAAATACTCCGCCAATAATGCCCCGCGTAATGCTATAGGATCGCAGCACTAATTGTTGACTAGAGCGGATCAGCCAACTGGTAATCTGTTGTAGATCCACAAAGTTAAAGAGTTCTGGAGGCGTATTCGTCCAATTGTCGAGTAAATTTTCGGCTAATTGTAATAAGACTTCAGCATAGGAGGGCAATTTTTGGATCAGGCGCTCGATTTGTTGAACGACGGTAGGGCCGATTAATAAACCGAGACCCGTTAATCCTGAAAGCAGAGTTAGATAGACTAAAATTACCCCTAGCCATCGGGGAATACGCAAGCGTTCTGCTGCATCCACTAAGGGGGAAATAGATGCGGCTAGAACAATAGAAATCATTAACAACAGCACCAGTCCCCGTAATTGCCAAAATAGGACAATTAACAGCACCGAAAGCAAGGTTAACAGGAACGTGGATAGGGAAAAAGTAATCCGTTGTTCGCGCATGTTTTTAATTTTTAATGGATATTACGATGCCATTGGGTAAGGCCACCGGGTTGATCGATGAGGGTAATACCTTGGTTTTGTAAGTCGTCGCGAATGCGATCGGCTTCGGCAAAGTTTTTGGCTTTTCGCGCAGCTTGACGAGCGGCGATCGCCTCCTCTATCTCCTCATCCCTCAGTTGCGATCCTGGAGAGTCTGGTTCTGTCTCGGTTTCTACTTCTAACCCCAACACTTGCGACAAGGTAACCAAGGTATACCATTGTCGATATAACTGCTCTGGATCGACTGCCGTTTTACCTTCATGAATCAAGCGATTCTGTTCACGGTTTAACCCTTTGGCTAATTCAAATAATACGGCTAATCCGCCTGATGTATTCAGGTCATCATCCATGGCACGATTGAAATTTGCCACACTTTCGGGATTGAGATCCTCAGATTTCGCCTGCTGTACGTCCCATCCCCAGGTTTGACCCTGTTTGTAGCCAAAGGATAACCCCTCCTTGAGGGTATTCCAAGCTCGTTGTGCCGAGGCGATCGCCTCTGGGGTAAAATCGATCGGTTTACGATATTGGGCCTGAAGCACAAACAACCGCAGCGCCATCGGTTCCGGGCCATCTTCCGAGTCCAACAAATCCCGAATCGTCGTAAAATTGCCCAAAGACTTGGACATTTTTTCCCCATTCACGGTCACAAAGCCATTATGTAACCAATAGTTCGCCAAGGGTTGACCGGTAGCTGCTTCCGACTGCGCTACCTCATTCTCATGGTGGGGAAACACCAAATCTGCCCCCCCACAGTGAATATCAATGGTCTCTCCCAAACAGTCGCGCACCATGGCCGAGCATTCAATATGCCATCCGGGGCGGCCTTTTCCCCAGGGAGACTCCCAACTCGGTTCATCAGGTTTTGCGCCTTTCCACAGGGCAAAATCAAAGGGGTCTTTTTTCTTCGACTCTTCCGCGCTTTCTGCTACTCTCCCCGATGCTCCCGCTTGCATTTCGTCAAACTTGCGCCCGGAGAGCTTGCCATAGTCCTTAAACTGACGCACTTGGTAATAGACATCACCTTCGGAAGCATAGGCATAGCCTTTGGTTTCCAACTCATGAATCAGGCGTAAAATGCCATTGAGGGTATGGGTTGCCCTCGGATATTCATCGGCTTCTAGGACATTTAACCGCGCCATATCTTCAAAGTAGGTTTGGGTATATTTTTCGGCTACTGCTTCCATGGTTGACCCGGTTTCCCTAGCGCGGTTGAGGATTTTATCATCAATATCAGTAAAATTCTGCACATAGCGCACCTGATAGCCTTGCCATTGCAGATAGCGCCGCAGGGTATCCCAAGCAATATAAGACCGCGCATGACCGAGATGACAGTAGTCATAAACGGTGACTCCGCAACAGTAAATCCGGACTTTCCCCGGTTCCAGGGACTCGAAGGGTTGTTTACTGCGGGTGAGGGTATTGGTCAACGTTAGGGTCATGGGGCGATAGCACAGAGTTCAATGGATCAGCCCTTATCATACCAAATTGAGTAATGGGTAATGGGTAATAAATTAGTCAATCGCAGAGAAAACAATCAAGGGGTCGTTGGTGGAATCGCTTGAACATAGGGATAGTTGAGTATTTTCTGATCGACGGTCACAATAGACGCATGGGATAATCTGGCTGTGGCAACAATGATTCTATCTGCTGGATCTTTGTGAAAATCACCAGGTAAGGTTTGAGCCTCAATTGCTATAGCTGGTGTAATTGATATCAGCATTACGCATTCTTGCCCTAGGGCGATCTCGAACCATTGAGCGATCGGTATGGGCAGAATCATTCGGCCCGCACTGACTAATCTGGCTATCTCAATTAAACTGATTGTACAAACGCCTAATCCATTACTTCTTTGCTGTTCGATACATTCACGGTGATAGGAATTTAATTGAGGATCATTTTGTATCCACCAAACTAAAATATGAGTGTCCAAAATAATCATAAAATGCCTTGATCTTCATTTTCCATATTCCAGTCTTCTGAGGGGATGGCAGGTTCTTCTGGATCGGCATAGTAGGCATAGGGTTGTTCTGGAATTAAGGGTAAGTGATTGTTCTGAATAGAAGATGAAGATATGGGGTTCTTTTTGAAAATAATCGAATCTTCTGTTATCACTACCAAGTATTGTTCGCCGTTAGCAAATTTTTCTCGAATCTCTGGAGGGAGTTCTAAGTTACCTTCTGGGGTGAGAGCGATCGTAATTGTGTTTTCCATCTTGGCTTAATTTTCAGGTTTTCTAATTCTATCCTATCTGTATTGAGCTGGCCTGTCAATATTGTAACGTATCAATTGTATCTTGCTTTCTCCTTGACCGATCGCCCAGATCGACTCGATTCATCAGGCGATCGCCTAATTCCCGATTTATGGGTAATAATAAGAAAATTGAGAATTGTTTTCATAGTACCCTTATGACCTCAGCAGTAACCTCTAACCCATCTGAACAACAAGACACCGCTTCAGCTCCTTTACCGGTAACCATCATCACGGGATTCCTGGGAAGCGGGAAAACGACCCTACTCAATCATATTCTTAGTAACCAACAGGGGATAAAAACGGCTGTCCTGGTGAATGAATTTGGCGAAATAGGCATTGATAATGAACTGATTATTTCCACTGATGAGGATATGGTGGAATTGAGTAATGGCTGTATTTGTTGCACGATTAATAATGAATTAGCGGATGCAGTTTATCGCGTCCTCGAACGCCAACAAAATCTAGATTATTTGGTGGTCGAAACCACAGGAATTGCTGACCCCCTTCCCGTTGCGCTAACGTTTTTAGGTACGGAATTGCGCGAGCTGACCCGTCTTGATTCGATTGTGACGCTGGTAGATTCGGAGAATTTTAGCTTAGATTTGTTTAATTCAGAAGCCGCCTATAGTCAGATTGCCTATGGGGATATTATTCTGTTGAATAAGACCGATTTAGTTGATGAAGCAGATGTGGATAGTTTGGAGGTGAAAATCCGCGATATTAAGGCGGATGCTCGGATTTTAAGAACGGTGAAAAGTCAGGTTTCGTTGCCGTTAATTTTGAGTGTGGGTTTGTTTGAGTCGGATAAATATCTTGAGCAAGAGGAGGATCGCGATCATGACGATCATCACGATCATCACCATGAACATCACCACGATCACGATCATGAACATCACCACGATCACGATCATCACCATCACCATCATTCTAACCACTTGGAAAACGATGGGTTTATGTCAATTTCATTTCAGAGCGATCGCCCCTTCTCCATTAAGAAGTTTCAAAAGTTTCTCGATCACCAGTTATCCCCGAATATCTTTCGTGCTAAGGGAATTCTCTGGTTTGATGAAAGTCCCATGTGCCATATCTTTCACTTGAGTGGTAAACGGTTTACCCTCGACGATCAAGAATGGAAGGGAGAACCGAAAAACCAACTGGTGTTAATTGGTCAAGATTTGGATCGAGAAACGCTGCTTTCTCAGTTAAATAATTGTCTCACCCTACCCTCTACCCATCGCGGTAAAGGGTTTGGGGGGTAAGTAGTCCTGGGGGTGCGCTATTAATGCACCCTAGTGCCTTGACACAGCTAAAATGAGGCATTAGTGTAGGGTGGGTTAGGCGGCTAAAACCTAGACTGTGACAGCAATCTATCAATCCGCCGTAACCCACCATTTTAGGGTTGTCACGGCACTAGTAAGGAATAAGCGAGCAAGATGCTCGCACTCCTAAAGTAAGGGATAAAGTGAGGGAAAAGCGATTACCTATTACCTATTACCCATTACCAGCGCGTAGCGCTTTAAGCACTTTTGAGGGTGGAGTAGAGGGAATTTAAAGATTGCCAGAAGTTGAGAATCTGCCGCTTCACAGGTTGGGGATGGGTATGATGGAAAAAATAACGTCCATGGGGACATTCCCAACAGCAATCGCCCTCTTTTAACCAAGGTTTCCATCCCTCAAATAAGCTCGGATCGACAACTAGATCCTGTTTTCCTCGACTGACGAATAGGGGAGGATCGAGTTCACTGGGCAGAATTGGAGCGCGTCGATAGAGGGAATGGGGGGAGAGGGAAGTTTTTAAGTCTTTTTCTAAGATTCTGACTAATTCTTCAATCACGGGTGGAGAGTGAACCCCAAAGAGATTGTAGGCAGTTTGGGTTAGGATGCGATCGCGGGAACAGGGCAATAAACCCAATTGTACATAGTAATGAGCTTGCCAATCGATCGCCGGATATACCCCCACAGAAAGCAAAGTGAGCGATCGCACGCTTTGGGGATAGCGGCGAGTATACAATAAAGCTAACAAGCCTCCCGTACCATGACCGAGTAAGTGTAAGGGGCGATCGTACTGCTGAATATGATGATGAAGCAATCCTAACCCCTGATTTAAGCAAGTTCCCTCATCTTCCGTCTGCTCATATTGCCATTCTGCTAGGGGGACATGGGCAGATAATAGCCTCAGCAGGGGACGATGGAACCGTCGAAAACTGGGATTGACATTAATCCACAAAACATCAGGTAATTTAGCCATGAATCACTCCTAGAAGAAAAATAACGAAAAATAAAGGTAAGCTTAAACAGGATTGGGGGTTTAAACTTACCTACTCAAAGAAAACAGAAATAAACAGAAAAAGAGGAGAGAATTAAAACAACTTGCTGACCCAAAAGAGTCTGATTATCCTTCCACGGCGTTGAGGGCTTGTTCTACGCGACGGAAATCAAACCCCATTGCCCGTAGAGCGTGCCACAGATGGCCTTGCAGGAAGAAGAAGGCGAGGAAGAAGTGGGCATTGGCTAACCAACACCGGGAGCTATGAGTGCCTCCAGGTAAATCAACGGTATCGGCAAAATAGGGGACAATTCCCAATTTCACTTCTAAAACCGGGCCATAAAACTCGATGGGATAGGCTAGGGTGTTGACTGCACAAAAGTAAGCGGCAACAAAACCCGCGAGGGCAATACCACCCAGGGAATAGGAGAGAATGGCTTCACCGGAAAAGGTTAAGACTTTCTTGGCCCAGTTCATGGGAGGGACAAGAATGTGCCAAATTCCACCACCAATGAGCAAGATGCCCACATAGATATGACCGCCTACTAAATCTTCTAAGCTGCTAATGCTGGCAAAGTGGGTTTGATACCCATAGATGATTAAGGGGTCAAGGGTGGGGTTGCTAATGATGCGGACGGTTTCCGTGGTACTATCGTAAAGCCCACCCCAGTACATGGCTTTGCCGACGAGCAAGAAGGCTCCCAGACCCAGAAATAAGAGATGATGCCCTAGGATGATGCCTAATTGTTTGGGGTTTTCCCAATCAAAGTGAAAATTTTTCGCAAAACCTTGAGCGGTTTTGAGATCTTCTGGGGCTTTGAAGGTGTGGAATAAGGCTCCAGCTCCTAGTACAGCCGAAGAAATGAGGTGAAGCATTCCAATGACGAAGTAGGGATAGGTGTCGATGATTTGACCGCCTTCGCCAATTCCCCATCCTAGGGTGGCTAGGTGGGGAAGGAGGATGAGTCCTTGTTCACCCATGGATTGATTGGGATCGAATCCCGAAATTTCAAATAGGGTAAAGGCTCCTGTCCAGAAGGTGATTAGGGCGGATTGCCCCACATGGGCGGCGATAAATAGCCCGGAAAGGTTGGCAAATCGTGCATTGCCTGCCCACCAGTCATAGGTGACTTGGGGCTTGTCGTAGGTTTGCATAGGATCGTTAACTGAGTTAGAGCGGAGTAGTTGTTGAGAATCTCTCTCAACAGTTACTTATTCAAACTCAGTTCAGAATAATTGTCAATTATAAAAAAGTAAAGTTTTGTAAAGATTACGATTTTGGGGAAGGAAAACTAACAAAACCATTGATTTAAGTGGCTTTTGTGGATCGCAGGTCAAGTATTTGAGGCTCTCTGGGGTTGATAATTGAGAAAGCTATTTAGAATAACTATCAATAAGAGGGAGGGTCTGGAGATGTGCTAGATTAGAGGGATAAGGGCGATCCTGGCTTTGAGGCGATCGCCCCCTTGAAGCATCTGCCATACCTCTATGCGCGTCCTAATTCAACGAGTGACTGCATCTTCCGTATCCGTGAATGGCCAGATTATCGGTAAAATTGGCCGAGGATTAAACTTGCTCGTGGGAATTACAGATACCGATACGGAGAAAGAGCTAGAATGGATGGCGAAAAAATGTCTGGAATTGCGAATCTTTCCCGATCCAGAAGGTAGCGATCGCCGTTGGCAAAAATCCGTACAAGAGATCGATGGTGAGCTGCTGGTGGTGAGTCAATTTACCCTGTATGGCAATTGTCGTAAAGGTCGTCGCCCTTCCTTCGATCGCTCTGCTGCTCCCGAACAAGCTAGAGCGCTTTACGATCGGTTTGTGACTCTTTTAAAAGAAAGTGGTTTAAAGGTAGAAACAGGCGAATTTGGGGCAATGATGGAGGTTAAAATTGAGAATGATGGCCCGGTGACCTTGCTTTTAGAGTAAGGCTTAATTGGATGAATATCCCATGAAAGGATTTACTAAGAGCTAGGGAACACTAGGGCTAGTACAATGCCCAATAATGAGGAAATGAAGATGAAATTTGCTTATTTGAAACCCTGGTTAATTCTGTCGAGTATCCTATTTTTAGTGTTTGTGTTGCTTGGCGATCGCTTTCTTCCAGAACCCTTGGGCCCTGCAAGCGCCCAAACCCGCGTCACCTTGAACGAGTTTTTAGTGGGCTTAATTCCCAAGTGGGAACGCAAAACCAACCCCTATGAACGCACGGAGGAGGCCCTTGAACAAGAACAAGGTGGGGGTCAAACTCCAGCGAAAAAATAGTCTGCTGGATCGGATTTAACTGGATTTAACTATTGTGCAAACTATTGTGCAAATTTGAAGCTATAAATTTTCTGGGTTTCCAGATGCTCAAATAGGGAAGAAGGGACAGAGGTTTGGGGATCGCAGGGTTGTCTTTGTAACTTCAATTGCAGCCCATCCAGGGGGTCAGATCCATCGCTGATGAGAAATTCGAGGCGCTGAACGGGTGACCAACCGACGAGCAAATCTAACCAGGAGGCGATCGCCTGGGAATAGGGATGTTCAGGGTCGTGATACCATTCCATCGGATCGCTATAGGGCTGATCGAAGCCTAAATGAACGATTAAAGAAGGATGGGCAAAAAGGGCGATCGCCACCGGTCGGGTTTCTTCCTGAAGGAGTAAATCTTTCTCAGCAGACCAATAGCGCAGTTTCTCCAACCATTCATAGCGTTGAGTAACAGAAGGATGGGGGTCTTTCCACTCTAGAGCAACCGTAACTAAATAAGTTTGTAGCAACCAATGGCCTAGTTTTTGAGCTTTCGTCGCTAAATAGGCCGAATTATAATCTGTGGCTTCAATGAGCAGGGGAACGCGATCGACCATCTCCAAACCATAGCCTTTTAGTCCGGCAATTTTGCGAGGATTATTAGTAATTAAGCGAAATTTTTTCACCCCTAAATCATTCAAAATTTGCGCCCCGACCCCATAGTTGCGTAAATCAGCCGGAAAGCCTAATTTTTCATTCGCTTCTACCGTATCCAAACCTTGATCTTGGAGCATATAAGCTTTTAGTTTATTCACCAAGCCAATACCTCGCCCTTCCTGACGCAAATAGACGACCACCCCTGCTCCCGAATGGTCAATCATTTTCAGGGCTGTTTGTAGTTGCATCCGACAATCACAGCGCAGGGAGCCTAATGCATCTCCCGTTAAGCATTCCGAATGCATCCGCACGGTGACCACTTGTTCAGCAAATTTACTCGGATCTCCTTTAACTATGGCGATATGTTCTGAATCATCTAAGGTGTTGCGATAGGCGTAGATTTTAAACTCGCCAAATTGGGTGGGAAGACTCGCTAGAGCTTCTTGTTTGACAAATCGTTCATGCTGCAAACGATAGGCTATTAAATCGGCAATACTAATAATTTTCAGTTGATGATATTGGGCATAGCGGATCAGTTGGGGGAGTCGGGCCATGGAGCCATTGGGGTTTTGAATTTCACAGATAATTCCGGCTGGATATAAACCCGCTAACCGGGCTAAATCGACACTGGCTTCCGTATGACCGGCTCGTTTTAAGACTCCTCCTTCCCGCGATCGCAGGGGGAAAATATGCCCCGGTCTGCGTAAGTCGTGGGGGCGAGTGTGGGGATTAATGGCGACTTGAATGGTGCGGGCCCGGTCTTCGGCAGAAATGCCGGTACTGACTCCGAGTTCAGGGGAAGCATCGATACTGACGGTAAAAGCGGTTTGGTTTTTATCGGTGTTGTGGGTGACCATGAGGGGGAGGTCGAGTTGATCGAGGCGATCGCCCATCATTGCCAAACAGATTAAACCCCGTGCATAAACCGCCATAAAGTTAATCATATCGGGAGTCGCGAACTGTGCAGCGCCAACGAGATCGCCTTCATTTTCCCGATTTTCATCATCGACGACAACCACCATCCGGCCGAGTTTGAGGTCGGAGATCGCGCTTTCAATGGAATCAAACTGAAAGGAAGGAGAGGAAGTCACAGTGAGAGAGTGGTGATCGGTTAGGTGTTGTTATTGTACCCCGAATGGGAAAGGAAGAGATGGGGGTAGGGGGATGAGGGGCAGCCGTTTATAACTCATTTTTAATATTTTTAATTTTTAATTTTAAGTTGATAGAGCAAATCATGCTTATTATAGAGTCACATCTGTTGAGGAAAATGCGATGGATAGAGTTAGCATCAATTGCCTAGATCATCTTCGCCAGGGAGCGATCGCCGCTTTATTGGGAACCGCAGCGACTACAGCCAGTATGCTCTGTTTCGCTCCCACTGCCCAAGCTGCTGATACAATCATTTTCAAATATAAATCTGAGGAAGTGACCCTAGGGGTGCGCGAACTGAGAGATTTTGCCCGCAATGGTACAATTCCCTCTGATTTACAGCGCTTCTTAGACAATACGGATCAAGTGCCCTCGGAAGTTCAAGAGATCCTGAATTTATCGATTCGAGTCAACCCCGACTTTTTCCGAAACCTGGTCAATACCTCTACAGGGGAGTTTGTCGTCCTGAAATTGGATCAGGCGATCGCCTCATCCGCGAGTAGCCAGGATTTAGAAGCGGTCAAAAATACCCTCCTAGAAGCTGTGGAAGAAGATGGCGAACTGTCGCTCATTAGCTTGCTCGAACGCTATCCGATCCAAACGATTACCGTAGATGTCACCAGTTTAGAGCCAATTTATTTACAAGCTAAGGCGCTGGTCGAACGGATTATTCCTGCCTTAGAAGTAGCCAAACGCTTCCTGCAAGATATCGTCTGTGAATGCGAACCCTCCAGCAGTTTGCCCAGCACTGATGGACTCTCAGCCTCTGCTCCTGCCAGCAATACCTGCAAACCCAGCAGCTATACAGCAGAAGTGACGGAAAATGGAATCGTCATTAAAGATACAACTGACAACTCCATTGTATTAGAGTCAGTTAGCTTCACTAACCTTTCTCGTCTCAGCGCCACCGTTGAGTAAATCCGGTTGATTACTTTTGAGACTCAATGCTTATGTCTACAGTTATACAGTCCATTCAACACCAGATTTCTCAGTGGATGGTTCGCACTTGTCCCCTGCTATGCGCGGGTGCTGCGAGTCTGTGTTTAGCGAGTTCGGCAGCTCTGGGTGCGGAACGGGTGGTGTTTAAGTATGGCCCCGTTTCTCGTTCGGTTCCTGTATCTGATTTAGCCGAATTCGTGGAAACCGGAGAGCAATCGCCGATTATTCGGTTTATTCTGAATGCGGCTAATGCCGATCCGGAACAGATGCGCCAGTTGTTAACCTATCAAGTGGGATTAAACTTGTTATTTGTGGATCGGGTGTTCTACTCGCTACCGGGAGAGTATGTGTTGTTTGAATTAGGCTATCTGTTTAGTACCAAGTCCGGAAATGCCAATATTCAAGCCCTGCGCTCTGCGGTTACCCTATCTGCAAGTGATGATGGCCAAATTTCTCTGTTAGAGTTTTTGCAGAAGTACCCCACGGAAGGACTCTATGTCGATGGACAGCGCGTGCAACGAGTGGCGAATGAGGCGATCGCCTTTGTCGATCGCGTTGGGGTACAGTTAGAGTTGCCGATCGCCATTGTCAAGGATTTTCTCAGTAGCATTGTCTGCGACTGCGAAGAAGTGGAAAGTCCTTAAACTCCCGTTTCCCCCTTTTTGGGGGATGGGGAGTCAATTAAAAATTAAAAATTAAAAATGAAAGTGTAGGGTGGGCAGGAAGAGAAAGGAAAATCTGTATACCCACCCTACAATCTGATTACTCATTACTGATTACTGATTACTCATGACTTTAAGCCTGTGCATTATTGTTAAAAATGAAGAGCAAAATCTGCCCGCTTGTTTGAAAAGTGTGAAAGATGTGGTCGATCAAATAGTGGTTTTAGATACTGGATCGAGCGATCGCACGGTGGAAATCGCCAAACAATGGGTAGCACAGGTAGAATATTTTGAATGGTGTAATGATTTTGCGATCGCCCGTAATGAGTCCCTCAAATATGCACAGGGAGACTGGATTTTAGTCTTAGATGCCGATGAACAGTTGAATCCCAGCGCTATTAATCCCCTGAAACAGGCGATAACATCCGAAGAGCATTTAGTCATTAACTTAATTCGTCACGAAATTGGGGCTACCCAATCCCCCTATTCCCTCGTGTCTCGACTGTTTCGCAATCATCCCCAAGTGCAATTTACCCGTCCCTATCATGCCATTGTGGATGATTCCGTCGAAGCTTTATTACAGCATGAACCCCATTGGAAAATTGCTAGTTTACCGGTGATCGCGATCGATCATTATGGCTATCAACCGAGTATTATCGCGGCTCAAAATAAGGCAGAGCGGGCGAAATTAGCTATGGAAGGCTATTTAAAAGATCATCCTGGAGACCCCTACACTTGCAGCAAATTAGGAGCGCTATACAGCCAAATGGGAGAGGTCAAACGGGGAATTGAGATCCTAGAAAGTGTCCTTTCCCAGGAAATGAGCGATTTAGTCCGGTTTGAACTGTATTACCATTTGGCCTTGGCCTACAGTCGCCTGCAAAAGTTCGCCAAGGCGATCAAATATTATAAAGAGGCGATCGCCATAGAGATTTTGCTGCCTTTGAAATTGGGGGCTTATAATAACCTGGGGAACTTACTACAAGCTCAAGGCAACCTGGGGGATGCCCTGTTAATGTATCAGAAAACGATCGAGATTGACCCCACCTTTGCGGTAGGTTACTTTAACCGAGGCATGGCATTTAAGACTCTGGGGAAACTCGATAGTGCGATCGCCGCTTATCGTAAAGCCATACAATACAATCCTCAATATGCCCAAGCCTATCAAAACCTAGGGGTTGCCTATCTCAAAGGGGGCAATGTTCCCGAAAGTCTCAAGGCATTTAAAGAGGCGATCGCCCTTTACAAAGGTATTAACCCTAAAGAAGGCGAACGACTACAGCAAGAACTCGCCACCATGGGATTTACCGAACTTTAACGTCAATTTCATCCAAAATCAAGATCCTGGAGGGGTTAACGGCCGTTGACCCCTACAATTCTGACTACAATAAAGAGAAGTGACTGAACCTGTGCGAAGGAGGATAGATTATGACTCAAAGTACGGAAAAAATCATCTTACCCCCTCCTTTCCCTGACCATACGCAATTGCCAGAGGAGGATGGTACATTTGTGAAGAATTTTCAGGAGCATCCCCAAAGTATTCTACTGACAGATTCCATCGGCCCGATTTTAGAACAACGGCATCCAGATGGGCAATATGCGATCGGTCAAGATAGCGGCATCTATTGGCGCGAAACCCATCCACCCCAAGACGGTGCAGAAGCGCCAGATTGGTTTTATGTCCCCAATGTCCCCCCAGATATCGATGGACAATATCGCCGTTCTTACGTTCTGTGGCGGGAATTTATTGCCCCATTAATTGCTTTAGAATTGGCTAGTGGAAACGGGAATGAGGAGAGAGACACAACGGCATTATCACCCCAGAATTTAGAGGAAGGAAAACGACCGGGGAAATTTTGGGTATACGAGAATATTATTCGGATTCCTTACTATGGAATTTATGTCATTCAAACTGGAGAACTAGAGGTATATAACCTCATTAATGGCTCTTATCAACGGATGAGTCCCAATCAGCGCGGACATTATCTCATCGAGCCATTGGGCGTAGAATTAGGCCTATGGCGAGGAAACTATCAGAATCAACACCAACTGTGGTTGAGATGGTGGGATAGCGAAGGTAATTTGTTGCTGACAGGATGGGAGAAAAGCGCCCTGGATCGGGTGCGTACTGAACAAGCAGAGTCTCGCGCTGAGGCAGAACGGGAACGGGCCCAACAAGCAGAATCTCGCGCTGAGGCAGAACGGGAACGGGCCCAACAAGCAGAGTCTCGCGCTCAGGAAGCTGAATCTCGTGCCCAACAAGCAGAACTTGCCCAACAGGCAGCAATTTCCCGTTTGTTAGCCATGGGACTCAGTGCAGAACAAGTGGCTGAGGCACTTAATTTAACCGTAGAACAAGTCAACTCAGTGCCTAATTAAGATCCTGTAGGGGTTAACGGCCGTTGACCCCTTAGCTTCTGGATCTCCAAGGTATTCCTCTATATGATACCCTTATTCCTACAGAAGATTGAGGAATAAGCCCAATGTTCAAACGCCTAGCGATCGCCACTCTGATGGCATTAACCTTGATATTGACCAGTTGTGTTTCTGCTACCAGTGGACTGCAACAGTATGTCAATGCCACAAAAGGATATGAGTTTTTATACCCCAATGGTTGGGTTCCGGTGAAAGTCAGTGGGGGGCCCGATGTGGTCTTTCACGATTTAGTAGAGAGAACGGAAAATTTATCCGTCGTGATTAACCCAGTGAACGCAGACAAAGGATTAAGCGATCTGGGAACAGCAACAGAAGTGGGATATCAACTCTCAAAAACGGCGATCGCCCCGGAAAATAGCGGACGCAGTGCAGAATTGGTGAATGCAGGCTCTAAAACCCTTGGTGATAAGCTCTATTACTTGTTGGAGTACGAGGTCAATATTCCTGACCAACCCCTGCGCCATAATCTTACCAGTGTGGCAGTCAGTCGCGGAAAATTGCTCACGTTTAGTTTATCGACAACGGAAAAACGCTGGCAAAAACTGCATACTCTCTTTGAACAAGTCGTTCAATCCTTTAATGTTTATTAGATGATGACCATTCCTCCCTTGGTTTTGGCTTCTGCTTCCCCAGCCCGGTTGCGCTTACTCCAACAAGCAGGAATCTTTCCCCAAGTTCATCCGAGCCATTTTGATGAATCTCAAGTGCAAAGCTCAGACCCAGAAACTTTGGTGAAAACCTTGGCCCAACGCAAGGCAGAAACGATCGCCCCGGAGTATGAAAAATGCGATCGCCTGCCCCTGATTTTAGGGTGTGATTCCATACTGGCGATCAACCATCAAATTTATGGTAAACCTGCCAGTGCAGCCGAAGCCATGAGCCGTTGGCAGGAAATGCGCGGTCAAAAAGGGGCTTTATATACGGGTTATGCCCTGTTAGATTTACAGCAAAAAGAGTCTGTAATCACCGCAGAAGTAACCCAGGTCTATTTTGCCCGTGTGAGCGATCGCGCCTTAAGAGCCTATATTGCCACTAAAGAACCCCTCAACTGTGCCGGAGCCTTCGCCATAGAAGGCAAAGGGGGAATATTTATCGAGCGCATCGAAGGCTGTCATATGAATGTCATTGGCCTGAGCTTACCTTGTCTGCGATCCATGGTAGAACAATTGGGGTACGATATCACTCAATGGTGGGAGCCATCCAGCCATTAAACCCCTAATCTTATAAGATTGCTACACTAAAACAAGAACCAGCAATCGACAATCATCGGCAAACGTTGGGGAGAAATATGGCTAATGAGAAAGCCTCGCATAAATTACTCCAGTTTCCTAAAAACGTAACTTGGGAAACGGATTTAGCACGTCTATGTGGAGAAGATGAGTTATTTCGCGATCGCTATCAAATGTACAAACTCCTGGGACGCGGCGGCTTTGGAGTCACCTTTCTAGCCAAAGATTTAGGTACACCCCAACAACCCTGGTGTGTCATTAAACAACTTTGCCCTAAAGTCAAACATACCAAAGGACTCGAACGAGCCCGTCGCTGCTTTCGTCGAGAAGCCAGAATTCTCAGTCAGTTAGGCAACCATCCCCAAATTCCCCAAATGTTCGATTATTTTGAGGAAGATGGGGAATTTTATCTCGTTCAAGAATACATTCAAGGGCGAACCCTTTCCCGTGAAATTCGACATCGCGGCCAATATTCTGAAAGCCTAGTTAAATCATTTCTGCTGGAAATTTTACCCCTATTAAAATTCATTCATGAGCAAGGGGTGATCCATCGCGATATTAAACCCCCCAATATTATTCGCCGACATAGTAGATCCCAGTCCTCTACAGGAGAATTAGTGTTAATTGATTTTGGCGCAGTCAAACACTTAATCCAAGAAACTGAATCGGATCATACCATTACAGCGACTGCTTCTACTGCTTTTGTGGGAACTTTTGGCTTTTCTCCCCCCGAACAATTAGCCCTACGCCCCACCTTTGCCAGCGATCTTTATGCCCTAGGCATTACTTGTATTTATATGTTAACCGGTCAATTTTCCTCCGATGATGACCTCCCCCATTTTCGCCCTAAACAATGGTGGCGCAATAATGTAGAAGTCAGCGATCGATTTGCTGATGTTCTCGATAAAATGTTGGCGGTGGATCTCAAGGAACGATATAGTTCAGCTCAGGAAGTGCTAACCGCTCTAGATCTTGCACCTCATCTGGAGAGTTTAAATGAGTGTCTCACCCATCAACCCCAACCAAAAGAACCCGAACCCCAGGAATATGTATCTCCAGCCCAGCGTCGCGCTCAAGAAATCCGAGCGCGTATGGAACGACTGCAAAAGCGGCAAAAGTTGGGCACTCGTAACTTTCCCCAGCATTGGTAGCTGAAACGCTTTGATTGGGTTAAGATGCATCTATTTTTTATAATTTTTGATTACATCTGCCTGAATCGATTGCACAAACTCCACATATTGAGGATATTCTTTCTGCCATCGATCCCTATCTTGGCGATTTTTGGCCAAAATTCGATCTAGGTTATTACGGGTTAAGAGAACTCCAAAATCTGGGGGAACCTCTTCTTCTTGATAACCCAAAACGCGATTGAGAACCCAATCGCCAACGGGCTTAGTATAATGGGAATCATCTACATAATAATTCATCTTTTCGCTTAATTGCTCTCGATTAACAAAGTTATAATTGGAGAAATCCCAAACCGATCCCATTAACTCCACGATTTGACGCTTCCACTCTTCAAAAACAGACCATTTTCCACTGGCATAAATGGACTGTAATCGAATGACATGAGAGGGGGAAATAAATACAATTAACTCCACTTTATTCTGTTGACAAAGATTGACAATTGTCTTGAAATCTTCCATATACTTTGCGGATAGCTGGTAATTTTGATGCTCTATAAAAAAGAGTTTAGTTGACCCCTGAAAGCGAATCTCCGTATTGCCATCATGAATTTTAAAGTAAGGTAAAAATCCCTTGTATGCCGAAATTTGCTCGGATTTAAAAGTATCAAAATTAGCCTGAATGGTTTCCTGGCTACTGGTTAAGGTGTCTAAGGAGAAGGTGGTATTGATGGCATCTTGCCCAGAAATCCGCTTTTTTTCTAAACGGTATTCGGCAAAACCAGGCTGATTTTTAATATGCCGATCGAAAGTAAAAAAATCAAGTCCTAAAATGACGCGCTTAAGCCGAGGATTATTGACTAAAGTATGCTCAAGATACCGTCGCATTTCATAGATATTAGCCCCATTGAGACCTAAGTTATAAACGGGAGGGAAAGCATCTAGAGCGGGATGATCGGGATCTAAGCCTCGTTTGACCCTAGATGAACCGAGTAAAATGGTATTGGGTTGAAGATGAATGATGTCTATGGCTTTATAGAGTCTGTCATTATCTTCTTTCTTGGGTTTGTAATCATTGAGTTTCCGGAGGATGAAAAATTCATTATAAATTCCATAGGGATCGATAAGAAGATTAAAACCGCCGATAATTAATAAAGGCAAGATAATCCAAAAAGCAAATAAAAGTTCAAAGGCGATCCATTGATTTTGGCGATTTCGACATTTTTGATATTTTTTAGATGACATACGTTCTCTAAATATCGCATTTTAAGTATGGCTCTAGGGTTGTTGATCCCAAATTTCTCTGACCCAGGTGGGATCGCGGTAATTAATGCGGGCTATGGGTTCGAGGGATGTGAGGATGGTTTTGCCATAGCTGCGGTGGAGGACACGGGTATCTAATAGGGCTACGACTCCCGGACGGACTGGGGCGATCGCCCGTTTCAGGTTTTGGATGGCAGTGGGTAGTAGATATTCTCGAAACCAGTCTAAGCGCCTTTGTTTATAATAGGCAACTCGTCCAGCTACGAGGGGATGTTCTAAGGAGGGGATGGGCAAGGCGACAATAATCAGTAAACCGGGGGTGGAGAGCAGGCTTTGATGCGATCGCCAAAATTCCCATCCACAGACTAAAATGCCATGGGGTTCTAATGAGGTTTTTTCCACTTGCACTTTGGAGCCAAATTCACCGGCTAATGTAGCTGCTATTTGGGCTTTTAGGGGCACATCGGCAACTAAAATAACGGTTAAACTCCCTTGATTTCCTCGCATACTCAGTAACCCTTGAATTTCTGGCAACACCTGAATTTGAAATTGGGGAGTATTGGGGAGAGGAAGGCGATCGGGTAAATAGAGATGGATTAAATCTTGGTTGCCAGAGGCATTAAATTGAATGCAGGTGAGATCTTGGAGTCCCATTTGGGCACAATAGCGGGTGGCATTCGGTTCTCGATCCAGGGTTTGCCCAATTAAAACTACGGGTTGATTCGCCCATAGGGGAGTGAGGATCGGGGCGATATCTATGGGGCCAGACCAGAGGGTAAATTGACCGGTAGAACGATGAATATCAGCCCATAAGAGGTGTTCTTCAGGGGATGGAGGGAGAATAAAGTGTTGCCAGGGAGAGGGGAGGATAAGCTGATATTCATCGAAGTAATCGAATAATTGGGCGATCGCCTCTCGATCCGCCTCGGTCAATAAACAGCACTCGTAGGGGTTGGGGGGATGTTGAAAAATGGATTTGGTGAGCTTAACTTGAATGTCGCGAATGGGGTCTCGATGTTGGGGACTGGCTAACATTAAATCTGACCAATCCTTGGGAGTTAAGCATTGATTCACCTGTTTCCTAGTCCAGGCCTCTAAGTCATCTACACCATCAATGAGGGTGGGAATACCCAGGGGGAAGCGCTCTCCTGGGTGGTGAGGATGGAGGCGATCGCCAAAAAACTGCTCTGGGGTAGTCAATAAAATACCGGAAAAATCTGCATGGGGCCAGCGATCGGCCACCACCACCGACTTTACCCAACTGAGGGCTAAGGTCTCCTGTAATTGGGGAATTTCCACCATCTGCAACTGCTGTAGCACCTCCTGGGGGCCCACCCAAATCGCTGGCCCCGGCCACATCAACAAGGGAACCAAATAACTCACCCGATAAGGTTGTCCCTGATAAAGAGGGCGACCCGTCTGAATTAAAGCACTCCGTCCTAAACGCATGGCCCGCGCAACTAACCGGGCCATCGTTAACTGATGGGGCCAGGAAGGAGAAGCAGACAAGCGCAGAAACGCTCGCAGTTGCTGATGGACTTCCACCTCAATCACAGGTTTACCTTTGTGTCTAACTTTTACAGGAATCAATTACATACTTCTTCTTATTGTGGCACTTGCTGCCAAACCTGCACGCCATTGGGCAAGAGAAGTCGGTTTTGATCTCTCATTGTGTATAATAGCTATAAAAATCATCTTCTGTTGATGAGGAACTCCAGCATTAACTCGATTTTATGGGTAATTTAATCAAAAATTCGGCTCCTTTTCCAGGGGTGGAGTTGCAGCGTAATTCCCCTTTGTGTTTCTCGACAATAATTTGATAGCTAATGGAAAGACCTAATCCGGTTCCCCGGCCGACGGGTTTGGTGGTGAAAAAGGGATCGAAAATGCGGGATTTTAGGGATTCTTCAATTCCTGGGCCGTTATCAGCAATGCGAATTTGAACAATATCTCGTGAGAGATCTTGGGTTTCTATCCATAGGGTGGGATTGATAATGTTGGGTTCAGATAGAGCATCTATGGCATTTTCTAGGATCTGGAAAAAAACTTGATTGATTTCACTGGGATAGCAAAATACATTGGAGACCCTGGTATAGTTGGTGATGACATTAATCGAGTGTAGATTGGGTTGCAAAATCATTAAACTACTTTCTAATCCATCTTGGATATTGACCCATTTTTGATCGGATTCATCTAACCGGGAAAAACTCCGCAAGCCTAAGACGATTTTTTGAATGCGATCGGCTCCGCTTTGCATGGAGTTCATTAAGTCTTGAAAGTCTTCTACGATGAAGTCTAAATCGATGGATTCGGTTTTTTCTGCGATCTCTGGACTAGAATCAGGATATTTTTTTTGGTAGAGTTTAATTAATTCTGTTAACCCTTCTAAATACTCTTTGGCATGGGGTAAATTGCTGTAAATAAAGCTGATTGGGTTGTTGATTTCATGGGCGATTCCGGCTACCATTTGACCCAAACTGGACATTTTTTCGGTTTGAATGAGTTGGGCTTGGGTTTGCTTAAGTTCTTGTAGGGCTTGCTCAGTTTTTTCTTTTTCGAGTTTGAGGGCTTCGGTGCGCTTTTCAACTCGATCTTCTAAGGTTTGGTTGGCGGTTTCTAAGGCTTGGAAAGAATGGCGCAGTTGCTGGGACATTTGGTTAAAGGAACGGCGCAGTTTTTCCAATTCGCGCAGATAGAAGTGGGGCAAGTTTTGATTGAGGTTGCCTTGGGCGATTGCTCCGGTGGCTTGAATGAGTTGATTTAAGGATTGGGTAATCCAACGGGAGGTTCTTAAGCCGAGTAAAAGGGATACGAATAGGGCGATCGCACAGAGTTGAATCGTAATCCAGGTATTGGCATTGATTTGCTGCATAAAATCGGCTTCTGGAACCACTACCACAATGATCCAATCGATTCCTTGGGCATTCTGAAAGGGGGTAACTTGTAAAAATTGCCGCTTTCCTTCGAGCAAAAACTGGAGCTTTTGTGGGGTTTGTACTTTGTCTACAGTGCCAAATTTTTCTTGAAGATACTGGGCGGAGGATTGAATGAGGCGATCGCTGGTATTGGTGGCTTGAATTCTTAAGGTTGTGCCATAGGTGACGAGAAAGGGACGATCTAAGGTGGAACTGGCGACTAATAAGCCGGAACGCTCTAAAATAAAGGCTTCTGCCCCTGGGCTAATGTTGAGTTCTTGTAAAAATTCACTGATTTCTGAGAGTCGAAATTCTGCCCCAAATACCCCTAAAAGTTTGCCCTTGTTGGTGTAAACGGGTTGATTAACGGTGGTGGCTAAGGTTTCTGAACCCAGATGGGTGTAAATCCCGCCCCAAGTGGCTTTTCCCGCTTGAATGGCATTCTCATACCACAATTCTAGACGGCTATCATAGTCTGGAGTCGAGGATAAAAGTTGCTCCCTTTCTTGAGCGCTATTGAGTTCATAGGTTTCTAGGGCTTGCTCTGTGTCTGAATTGGCTAAGGATAGTAGGTATCCATCGGGCGATCGCTCTAAGCTTAAAAACTCCCCTCCTGCGCTGCTAAATTTAATCGCACTAATGGCTTCAAAGGCTTGTAATTGCTTATAGAAATAGGCTTGCAGTTGCTGAGGATCTTGGAGATTGAGTAAGTTTAGAGATACGGCATCTTGATTAATTTGATTGACTAAAGATAAATCATGGGTATAGTCGGCGAGTTCCTGCTCAATGCGAGCAGTAATTTCCTGACGTAATTGGGTGGTGACTTGATTAATCGCTTTTTGTCCATTACGAAGGGAAAGCCAACCGGTTAACCCAACGGCTAAGGAAACTTGTAGTACAAAGGGAACCACTAAAACAACCCGTAAAGGGAGTTTGCGGGGCAAAAGTGCAGTCCAAAGTTTAAGACGTTTAAGCAATGAGCAATGAGTGATGAGTGATGAGTAATGGGTAATAGGGTTAAGTTAGCTAAACCATTTCTGGATCAGTTCTTTGATTTTTCCAGTTTCTTTCATTTCGGTTAAAACTTGATTAAAGGATTCGGTATAAGGCGAATCTTTGGGAAGGGCGATCGCCGAACCCCCCGATCCCGTGTCAAAGGATTGGGTAAAATCTAAATCTGGGTTTGCGGAAGCATAGCGCTCTGCTACTGTGGACTCGATAATAGCTGCATCTAGGGTTTTAGCTTTCACCGCTTGGATAATTTCCCCAATTTTGTCAAACTCTACCAACTCAATCTCGGTAATCTTTTTAGCTGCATCCGCTTGAATCGATCCCCCTTGTACACCCACGCGCTTGCCTTGTGCATCTTCTTTAAGGTTCAGATTGGCCCCTCTGGGCATGAGAATAATACTAGAGGCTTGATAATAGAGATCCGTAAACGCTACCTTGGCTTGGCGCTCTGGTGTGGGAGACATACCTGCCATGACAAAATCTACTTCATTGTTTTCTAAAGCAGGAATGAGGCGATCGAAGTTCATATCCTCAATTTTCAGTTCAAAATTGAGGGACTCGGCTAAATATTGGGCAATGTCAATATCAAAGCCGATAATCTGTTCTTCTCCTCCTGCGCTATCTTTAAATTCATAGGGAGGATAATCGGCAGAGGTTCCCATAACTAAAGTAGTTTGAGTGCTGGATGGGCTGCAAGCGGAAAAAATAAGCACACTAAAGAAAGTTGTTATACTGAGAATCAGAAAAGTTTTGATCAATTTCATAGGTGGAAGTCAGGAGTAAGGAGTAAGGAGTTTTGAGGATAAGATAGACCAACCTATTATTATATCAAATTTCAGAACGGCTTGGTAGCATTACTGATTACGGGAATTGAATTGGGTTTTTATAGTCTTCTTAAAGAAAAGAAATTTCCTCTAAATTAGTAGCCGATAGTTGCTGCACAATATAGTTTTGTTGTTCTGGGGTGAATAGGGTATAAAACTTTTTACTTACATCATGAATGTCCCTGATTTGAGGTTCTACTTTTCTACTGGTTTTATTGACTAAAAATTGGGACTGATTGGCGTAATCTTCGATCATGGTTTCACTATATTCTAGGTGCAGAAATTGACAGAGTTTCTGTAATTGATCTGAGGTCTGGACAATCATTTTTTCATATCTAACTGCACAATGATTGGGTTGATCTAAGTATTGACTACTGAGTTGGATCATCTCAATCCAGGTATTAATGCAGCGATCCAGATCCCAAGAACCTCCCCAAATTTTAGGATAGCGGTGAGTAACTTCATACAGGGAAGCAACTACATCTGTACCGTTACGATAAAGATGAATAAATTGAGCATTAGGAAGATAGCGTTGAATTTCTTCAATGTGGTAAAGATGCTGTGGAGTTTTTTCCAGAAAACGCTTCTTGCCTTGATCGCGAGTCAGTTGGTTGAGAAGGTGAATAAAATAAGGAATATAAATGGCTTTGAAAGGCAGTTTAGGGAGGGTGACAATAAGCTCTGGTTGATTGATGCTGGCAAAAAAAGAACAGAGAGTGGAATGGATACGATTGCGAGCGACTAATCCTAATTGCTGTTTGATCCCAGGATCGGGGGTTAAATTGCTGAAAAATTTGGTTTCTGGAAAGGAGGCAATCTGGGGATGTGCGGCAATGAGGCTTTGCAGAAATGTAGTGCCTGAGCGAGGACACCCCACCAGAAAAATAGGGGATGGCGAATTAAGGGGCATGAAAGATTAGGCAGAAGGGTTAGAATAGTTTGATTTTACAACAGAGCTATAAGCATTAGCATTTTTTCCTGTATTCTTAACGTCTTAACTCCTTAAATTTTATATCCAGTCTGAATAATCAGTTATGCTATGTCATTGCGTTTCGGCTGTCGCCAACAGGAAAGGGAAGGGCGAAGGCTTCCGTGCGATCGCAATGACAAGGGTTTAATCAGACCTGATATTACCCATGACTTAACTCGGTTGGCTGCATTTCCGATAGGATCTAGAAGAAGAGAACACTTTAACGTTGGGAGAAACATAAAATAATGGATCTGGTCACGCTCCAGAATAGCCTAGATAATCTAAGCTTTGCCGTCCTCTTGGTGACGATGTTACTGTATTGGTCGGGGATAGCCTTTCCCAAAATCCCCTATTTAGCGATCCTGGGAACCGCAGGGATGGCGATCGCCAATTTGTCCATTGCCTCCTTACTCGGCGCTCGTTGGATCGAAGCGGGATACTTTCCCCTCAGTAACCTCTACGAGTCGCTATTTTTCATTGCTTGGGGACTGACTGCCGTCCATCTGTTGGCGGAATATCTAAGCCGCTCCCGGTGGGTAGGTGCAGTCACTGCCCCCGTTGCCATGGGGATTACCGCCTTTGCTGCTCTGTCTTTACCCGATGAAATGCAAGTCGCTGAACCCCTCGTTCCGGCGCTTCAGTCCAACTGGCTGATGATGCATGTGAGCGTGATGCTTCTGAGCTATGCCTGTTTGATGGTGGGTTCCCTGTTGGCGATCGCCTTTTTAATCATCACGCGGGGGCAAGCGGTGAGCCTTACCGGTAGCTCCTACGGCAATGGCAACCGTCGCCAAACGCCCCTAAATAAGCTGCAAACGGTCTCTGACCTACCCTCTGTTCAGTTCAGCAGTAATGGCAGTGCGGTCACCGAGCGGAGTCGAGGTGCGGTCACCCCCACCCTAGAGCGGATCAGTCTGCAAACTACCCTCACTTGGTCGCCAGAAACCCTGAGCCTGGCCCAAATTTTGGACAATATCAGCTATCGGATGATCGGTCTCGGTTTTCCCCTGCTCACCATTGGCATTATCGCTGGAGGAGTCTGGGCTAATGAAGCTTGGGGATCTTACTGGAGTTGGGACCCTAAAGAAACCTGGGCCTTAATCACCTGGCTGGTTTTCGCTGCCTATCTCCATGCTCGCATTACCAAAGGTTGGCAAGGTCGCCGTCCTGCTATTCTCGCGGCTGCTGGTTTTTGTGTGGTTTGGGTGTGCTACATGGGCGTGAATCTGTTGGGCAAAGGGTTGCATTCCTATGGCTGGTTCTTTTAAACCAGATTGGAGCGACTTACACTCTAGGTTCCAGGCTACGTTGCGATCGCGGCCCCAACTGCTTCCCCCCCATGCATCTCTGTTAGTGGCCGTTTCTGGAGGTCAAGATTCGGTTTGTCTCCTGAAACTGCTCCTAGATTTGCAACCCAAGTGGGGATGGCAGTTAGCCGTTGCCCACTGCGACCATCAAATGCGATCGGATTCGGCGGCCAACGCCCAGCAGGTCTCTGAGATGGCTGGGCATTGGAACCTCTTGTTTTATCAAAAAACCGCCAATCGACCCCTTCACGGGGAAGCGGCTGCCCGCTCCTGGCGTTATTCTGCTTTGATAGCACTGGCTGAAAATCATGGATTTTCCAGGGTGGTGACGGGACATACCCAAAGCGATCGCGCTGAAACTCTGCTCCATAATCTCATTCGGGGTAGTGGACTTGATGGACTCGCGGCCCTGAGTTGGCAGCGTCCTCTTGCGGAAAAGGTGCAATTGGTGCGGCCGATGCTGGAAATTGGGCGATCGCAAACCGCCCAATTTTGCCAACAGTTCCAGCTCCCCATCTGGGAAGATAGAACCAATCAAGACACCCGCTATACTCGCAACCAGATCAGACTGCACCTCATCCCCGCCCTAGAGAGCATTAACCCTGGAGCTTCTAATCATCTGGCGACTACTGCCGAACTTCTAGAAGCTGATGTTGAGTATCTGGAATCCCTGGCTAAAACTCTTTATACCCAGGTCACCCACCCCGACTTACCGCAACTCAACCGCCAACTGCTTGCCGACGCGCCCCTATCCTTACAACGGCGAGTTATCCGCCAGTTTCTGATCCGATGGCTCCCCCATGCCCCCAACTTTGCCCAAGTGGAAAAAGTGACCCAGTTAATCACCGCTCCCAACCGCTCCCAAACCGATCCCTTTCCCGGTGGCAGCATTGCCCGCGTTCAGCATCCCTGGATTGAGTTATTGATTATAATTTGATGTCCTCAAGGGTAGAGAATAAGACTAAATTATTGGATAAAGGATATTCGGGTAAGTCAATAGTTAGGCCAACCACATCTAGTCATTGGTTATAAACTATTTTAATCTTTAATTGAGGGACACTTCTGCTCGAAAAAGCAACTTTTGCTGATAGCGATATCCCGGTGCAACCACCGTCACCAGGGTTCCTGGATCGGCGGCTCCTTGGGTGAATTGATGCCATTGGGGATCGTAGGGAACGCGATCGCCAACTGCTGCAATTACTTCTAGTCCCCAACTTTCCACTAACCGCTCAACTGGTGTGACTAATTTTACTAAATTTCCCGGCTTGACATTGGCTTCCTGTTCCACTTTAGCCACGGCGATCGGCCAATAGCGTAACCAAGATTCTAACTGGTCTAAACTTTCTCGCTGAAAGCTCTCTTTTAACTCTTGATGTTGTCGTTCCAGTTGCCCTTGCAGGCGGTCATATTCTTGCCTTAGCTCAGTTACCGGATCGGGCAATTTCGCCAGAGTAGATAACAATTCTGGTGCAGCAATTTGTAACGCTGTCCCTAACTGCAACAACGTACTTATTTTCAGATCTTCTATCTTACCTTGACGGATGCACCGCAATTGTTTCATCGACACTCCTGAAGCCTGACTCAAGGCAGTCCAAGAGTTTAAGCCCACCTTTTCCATCAAAGGTTGGAGAATAGAATTTAACGGAAATTTTGCATCTAATTGGGTCATTTTTTAAAAGTTTACAGCCCTTTTTCCTGTAACAGAGTAGACTATTATTACTATCATTCATTGCCTTATCGGGAGAGAGAGGAGTTATTCAAACTCGGTTGAATTCAAAATTGCCCCTCGTAAATAGGCATCCTCGAACCGAGCGCCCATTAAATTAGCTCGGCTTAAATTTGTCCATCTCAAATCCGCTTGATACAAATCAGCATCCCTCAAATTTGCGCCCCATAAATAGGCTCCTGCTAAATGGGCTTGACTTAAATTCGCTGCTCTTAAATCCACTCGATAGAGATGGGCATTAATCAACTCCGTGTGATGCAAAACCGCATTCATGAGAACCGCTCCACTCAGGTTAGCTTGTAGACAATTGGCATAACTTAAATTACAGCGCCTTAAATTAGTATCGCTTAAATCCGCATCCTTAAGATTCGCCCTCATCAGATTTGCGCCACTCAAAGAAGCCCCTCGTAGATTTGCCCCCTCTAAATTAGCTTCGGTTAAATCTGCACCCATCAAATTCGCCCCACTTAAATCAGCTCTGCTTAAATCCGCTTGCTTAAACTCTGTGCCGATCGCTTGACTTTCCCTTAAGCAAGCAGTAGTCAATAGGGTATGAGAGGCGATCGCCCCACTCAAATTCACTTGATAGAGATTCGCCCCTTCCAATTCCATGCGCGATAGATTCGCCCGTCTTAAATCTACCCCTGCTAAATCCACTCCTGGGAGTCGATAACCCCCCAAATCCGTCTCGCTCAAATCCGGGGTAATGTCTGGATAAGCCATTTTCCACTTATGCCAGATAGGAATACCTCGATAAAACAATGCTAAATGTTCAGAATTCGCCATAACACCTTATAGAGTAGCATCAGGAGCAGGATTTTCTCGTCCAGAGATATTTTCGATCGCCGCCAAAGCTGCTTGAGAAGCTGCAATAATATCCCGTTCTTCACCTCCCAAATAGAGGCGACCAAAAATCCCCACCGCTTGGATTTGCAAAATATTAATCAGCGCCGCCTTTTCCGACTCATTCGCCGCCAAAGCTGCATAAGCTGCCGGTTGAACCTCCAACACATAGAGGGTTTGCCCCGCTAAAATCATCTGTCCCCGACGGTTACGGTTAATCAATTGGGTTTGATGGGGGTCAATATTGCGGATAACTTGGCTAGAAACCACACGCGGTTTCAGGCGATCGCGCTCCGTTACCCCCAAAGCATCTAAAATGGCTTGCCCTGCTGCCCGCGTTTCCCCCTGGCTACTCGAATGAATCTCTAACAGTCCATAGAGCCTCTCCACAAACTGAACCGCTGGGCGCACCCGCGTCGCCTTCAGCGCCACATCCGTAATCCGATTAATTTCAACACCTGGGGCAACCTCAACCCACAGCGATGTATCTCCCGGTAGGGGAAGAAAGCCTAAAGCCACCGTACCAATATAGGCAGCGTGCTGCGGTTGAAGGTTATCAATAAAAACATAGCTTCGTAATTCCGTAGCCAAAATCCAGAATACTCCCAATCTGTCTCCCTAGACATTCAATCATATCTTGGTAGAGGCCCCTATTTGGGGATAGGGGGATGGGGAGACGCGAAAACACTGAGATGGGTAAGATGTCCCTATTCCCTCTTCTCTACTACCCATCTATGAAAAAGCCAACCAATAAATACAGCCATCTCACGGCTATTGACCGCACATTCTTATCCTTTCCCGCCCGGTTTTTATTAGAAAGAAACCTATTACAAGGCCAGATCCTAGACTTTGGTTGTGGGTTAGGTAATGATGTTAAACACCTCTCTGAACAAGGACTTCAAATTCAAGGCTACGATCCTCACTATTTTCCTCACTATCCCCAACAGAAATTTGATACCATTGTTTGCTTTTATGTTCTCAATGTGTTATTCCCTGAAGAACAGGCAACTGTAATGATGGAAGTTTCTCATCTCTTGAAACCCGGTGGAAAAGCCTATTATGCTGTTAGGCGAGATATTAAAAGAGAGGGCTTTAGACAACATTATGTCCATCAAAAGCAGACCTATCAATGTATGGTTAAGCTGCCCTTTCAGTCCATTCACTTAGATGACTCTTGCCAAATCTATGAGTATATTCACTACAATCATCAAAAACATTCAGACAAACGCTGCATTTTTTGCAATCCCCGCAAAAGTTTAAGATTACTCACAGAATCAGCAACAGCCTATGCTATGTTTGACGGTTACCCAGTGAGTAAGGGTCATGTTTTAATTGTTCCCAAACGCCATATTGCCAACTATTTTGAATTGCCCTTTAAAGAACAATCCGCTTGCTGGTTTATGGCGAATAAAGTGCAAGAGCTGTTAACTCAAGAATTTCATCCGGATGGCTTTAATGTAGGCATTAATGTTAATCATGCCGCCGGTCAAAAAATGGATCATGTGACTATTCACATTATTCCTCGCTACAGAAATGATGCGGGAGGAAATCGAGGCGGAATCCGCCATGTATTGCCTAAATCCATTAAAAATTAATACTTCATCGCAGTTGAAACTCAATCTGGTCTTGGCGAATAATCAGGTCATAATCACCCTACAGCGAAGCCATCATATTGCCGCATAAACGGCGCATGATATGCTAAGACAATCTCTTCCTTGGGTATCCCTAACTCAACCAACTGATTGGCAATACCGATTTCTGTACCATCATATTGAATCCAAATTTTATGATTGAGAATATCAATATGAATTAGGGGGCCAAAAATACGCATATGGCGATTCCATCCAGCATGAAATACTTGATAATGATCCTGTTGTCGATCGAAAAAGGTATACACCTCAATATCACCGTTGGCCGGTTTTGCTGCACCATAGTGATTGAGAATTTTCTCGATCATCTGGCGATAATAGTTTAATTTTTTCTCTATTTCTTCCATTGTACAATCACCTCTTGATTCGGATCGAACACCAAAATATTTAATTTTGCTTCTTCAGCCTGATTATAACTTAATCTTTTTATCGCGGTTGAAACTCAATCTGGTCTTGGCGAATAATCAGGTCATAATCTCCAAAGAAATCATGGCCGAGTAAGCCAATTTCCAATTGGGAACCAGCAATAATGACGGGTAAATTCTGCACCACTAAACCTTGAACGGCAATAGATTCAACTAAACCAATGGGGACAGTTATACCTTTGGCGCTGGCAGTATCCATTTGGGCCGATCCAATGATGGGAAGATCTAGGGATTGGGCCATGCTTTGGGTAATGACAACTCCTGTGGCTCCGGTATCGACGATCATTTCAAAGGTTCGGGCTTGATTAAAGACAACATCGATGACTGGAGTTCCGGCTTCTCGGCGCTTAATGGGGGTTTGAATGACTCCTGGTTGGACAGTAGAGGAGCGCGGTTGCATGGGGGTAATGGGTTTGACCGCAATGATTTTGGGAGTAGGGGAAGGGGCTGGGGAAGCGATTTGAGTTTGGGTTTGGGCGTATGTCAGGTTTTGCTGATATTCCTTGATTTTTTGTTGGGCTAGGGTGTGGTGAGGACTTTGGGGGGGAATTTGTTGCAGAAGTCCAATCGCCTGTTGCCATTGCCGAACGACTAATTGCCAATCCCCCGAAGATTGGGCAGACTGGGCAATACTGGCTGCACCATAGGCTTTATCGAGGGCCCGTTGGAGGGTTTGTTGATGGGATACCCCTGGGGAAGGTTGAGCCGAAGGAGAAGGGGATGGGGAGGCGATCGCCGGTGACACTTCTGGAGTCGGCCGAACTACCGGATCTCCTGGCGATCGCTCACAAGCCACCATCAAGAGACCTACCCCAAATAAAATCAACCCTTTCACCCCTTTTTTCCCGATCTGAGAATTCATTGGCAAAAACAATCTAAAAATACCATTGCTTCCTTTTCCCCTGTGCGATAATAACCAACGTTCTTAATCCTGCTTGATGCCTATGCCACTCAAAGATGCTAAACCCGCCCTTCTCGTCCTTGGTGATGGCACAGCCTATCGCGGTTGGTCTTTCGGTGCGACGGGAACCACCCTCGGAGAAGTTGTGTTCAATACGGGAATGACAGGCTATCAAGAAGTTCTCACCGATCCCAGTTACTGCGGTCAAATTGTAACATTTACTTATCCTGAACTGGGTAATACAGGGGTTAACTTAGATGACGAAGAATCCGATCACCCTTATGTAAAAGGAGCGATCGCCCGCAATATTTGCACCATTCCCAGCAATTGGCGCTCCACCGAATCCCTCCCCGACTATCTCAAACGCCATAATATTATCGGCATTTACGGCATCGATACCCGTGCCCTAACCCGTAAGATCCGGGGTGTGGGAGCCATGAATGGAGGCATTTCTACCGAAATCCTCGATGAAAATCAACTGCTCGAACAAGTCAAACAAGCCCCGGACATGAACGGCTTGAACCTGGTAGGGGAAGTGACCACAGCCTCTACTTACGAATGGTCAGACACCACCCCAGAAATCTGGGAATTCAACCCCGAAGGCGTTAAACCCCATACTCCCATCTATACCGTAGTAGCGATCGATTTTGGAGTCAAACGCAATATCTTACGGCGGTTAGCCAGCTACGGTTGCCGAGTCATTGTCGTTCCTGCCAACACTCCCGCCGAAGAAATCCTCAGCTATAACCCCGATGGTATTTTCCTCTCCAATGGGCCAGGAGATCCCTCTGCCGTCACCGAAGGCGTTGAAACCGTGAAAAAGCTAGTGAATGCCGGAAAACCCATGTTTGGCATCTGTATGGGTCACCAAATTCTGGGACTCTCCCTCGGAGCCGAAACCTATAAACTCAAATTCGGGCATCGAGGTCTCAATCAACCGGCTGGCTTGTCCCAAAAAGTAGAGATTACCAGTCAAAACCATGGATTTGCCATTAGTGGAGATTCCCTGAATTCCCAAGTGGAGGTCACTCACCTGAACTTAAACGACAAAACCATTGCCGGACTGCGCCATAAAGAGCTACCCATCTTCTCCGTTCAGTATCACCCAGAAGCCAGTCCCGGCCCCCATGATGCCGATTATCTCTTTGAAAACTTTATTAAAGCCATGGAAAGGGCTAGTGCCGCCTAACATCTAGGCAAATTGAGTCCGTGGGGGATCTGGTACAAAACCAGCCAAAAATGTTAATCTAGATCTCCAGCCATCGAATCCTGATGGTCTTTTGATGGGGTTTAACCCAGAAATGTTCAATGTCGATTTGATCTGAAATCAAAGGAGGGTAGAATTAATCCTGAAACACTCACCCTGACCGTTAGTTTAAGAGGCACGCGGGAGGTCAGGGATAATGCACAAATTTTTCGCCTCACGGGTTTATTAGATGCATTTTCTGAACCCACGTTTCGTAAGACGGTTAGTTCTTACATCGACCAAGGGCCGAAACACATTATTCTAGACCTATCTAAGATTGATTTTGTGGATAGTTCTGGGCTAGGAGCTTTAGTTCAATTGGTGAAAAAAGCTACCGAAGATCAGGAGAAAAAAGGAAGTCTACAAGTGGTTGCTAATGCTCGTGTATTGCAAACTGTGAAACTGGTGCGCCTAGAAAGTTTCCTATCGGTGTGTGAGACCCTAGAGGTAGCTCTCGAAAATCTGAAACCGTCATGACCAAGATAGGTCTTCACCGAGCTATCCAGTCCTTCCACTGGATAGCTTCCTATTTGAGTGATAAGGGGGGTTAGTGGTACTCGATCCAAGAGAGCTGATTCCTAATGGGGTGGATCGGGAGCGATTATCGCCAACGGCCTTAGCCTATGTGGGGGATGCTGTATATGAGTTGTACATGCGAGTGTATTACCTGATGCCTCCTAAGCGATCGCAACTCTATCATCAAGCGGTCGTCCAACAGGTTCGTGCAGAACGCCAAGCTCAACATCTAAAAACCCTAATCCCCCATTTAAATGCCCAAGAGTTAGAAATAGTTAGACGCGGGCGCAATAGTGTCCATCGTTCCCCTCGACGCTTAGATCCCCAAACTTATCAAGAAGCCACGAGCCTAGAAACCCTCATTGGCTATCTCTATATAAGCGATCCCTCTCGACTGCATGAGTTGTTAGGGACGCTTAATCTCGATGAATAATTAGAAATGTGTCTTGTTCGACAGACTTGGCTCAAACCTATCCGGCAAACTACACCTTAAGATCCGATTAATCCTATGGCAGCTTTTCAGAAACCCCGTCCTCAACAAAAGTCTGAGGCGAAAAGGTTTTCACATCCCCAACTGAAAGGGAAATCTAAACCCATTCTCAAGTCCCGTCCCTCATCGGCCAAAATAGAGTCTCTAAAAGAAGACTCCCAAGAGCAACCTACCGAAATAGTCCAGGACTCCAATCCCGACTTAATCTATGGTCTCCATCCGGTGCTGGCCGTCCTTAAAGGCGAACGGCATATTAATCGCGTCTGGATTACTGCGAAAATGAGATATGATTCTCGCTTTCATACCCTCCTCAACCAGGCAAAGGCTAACGGAACTGTGATTGATGAGGTGGACTATCGACGACTTGATCAAATTACCGATCGCGGTAATCATCAAGGGGTTGCCGTTCAGGTGGCTCCTTATCAATATATAGAGTTGTCGGAGCTGATTACCAGAGCAAAGGAAAAAAACCCTAATCCGGTCTTAGTTATTGCTGATGGGATTACCGATCCCCATAACCTAGGGGCAATGATTCGCACGGCTGAAGCGGTGGGATCTCAGGGACTCGTGATCCCCCAACGACGAGCAGTGGGGATCACCTCGACTGTGGTTAAGGTGGCAGCCGGTTCTTTAGAATCTTTTCCGGTTTCTAGGGTTGTCAATTTGGCTAGGGCCTTGGAAGAATTGAAAGCATCAGGGTTTTGGATTTATGGTACGGTGGCCGAATCGGGAGAACTTCTCCATAAGGTCAAGTTTTCGGGAGCAATCGCCCTGGTCATTGGTTCAGAAGGCAGTGGTTTGAACTTACTCACCCAACGCCATTGTGATTTTCTCGTTTCGATTCCTCTGCAAGGCAATACCCCTAGTCTTAATGCTTCCGTCGCTGCGGGTATGAGCCTTTATGAAATCTACCGGCAACGGTGGACTGCCCCTTTAGATATTTCTGGTCATTAGAGGAATTGCCAAAATAAATTTCACCATGTATAACAAAATGTAAAGAAATCCGATCATAGCTTAATAGCGTCCGTTTAACCTTATCGTCCATCGGCAGAGTCAATAGGCAGGCTAGTCATGAATAACTTCAAAGATTTGTTAGTGAATACCCAGAACTTCTTCGGTTTCGCCTACTGGATTGAAATCAAAACTCAAGCTCCGGCTTGTACTTACTACTTCGGGCCCTTTCAGAGCCAAGAAGAAGCTCAACAAGCCCAACAAGGCTATGAAGAGGATCTCAAAGCTGAAGCGGCTGAGGGGATCAGTAGCACAATCAAACAATGTAAGCCGGAGGCTCTGACAATCTCCGAAGACTTGGGGGAGATTAATGGTCAGCAGACTCCTGCCTATAGTGGTTAACCAGATAACCCAGAGAAATAGGGGTGGCTCCTGTTTCTCTTCAGATGCTGACCTTAATTTTTTGCTAGAGCTACGGGGTTGAGCCGACCTGGGTTAATCCCTGAGAGGCCAACCAATCATCAATATCGGCTAAAACGAGGTTAGGGACTTCCCAAGGGAATAAATGGGCGGTTCCCGGATAGCAGTGCCATTGGCTTTTGGGTAGAGCTTGCGCGGTTTCCCAACTGGCATCGGCGGTAATATGACAATCTTGGGCCCCGGCTAAGACTAAGGTGGGGCATTGGATCTGAGGGAGGGCTTCTCGGCGATCGTAGCGCTCTCTCAGGGCCCGATTTAGGGCGCGGTTAGCCGCCCCAGAGGTGGTCAGATAGGCTCTTGTGCCTGCTTGCGCTAAATAGCGGTAGGCTTGGGGAGTATGTTGGTGGATCAAATAGCGAAAGAGCGATCGCCTGCCAAATTGCTCGATATTCCATTGCCATCCCGGTTTGATCCCATTCAACAGGGCCGCTATCCCCGTATACAGGTAATCCAGCCAACCCACAGGCGGATGGTTTCCACGGGGTCTAGCTGCCGTCGCAACCAGAATTAACCCCTTCACCCGTTGCGGATGCCTCAGAGCCAATTCTAGGGCGAGAATGCCTCCTAAAGACCATCCCAAGAGCAAAAAGGGGCCAATCTCGAACCGCTCCAATAGGGCCTCTAGATCGGTTAAATGATCGACTAATTCAAATTCTTCTCGCACCTGAGAGCGACCATACCCGCGCAAATCTGGGGCCAACGTCCAAAACTGTCTAGAGAGGCGATCGGTAAACACGGACATGGAGCTACCCGTACCCGGATGGCCATGTAAACACAGCACCGGGAACCCTTCCCCCTTCAACTCCACAAACAAATCCTTGCTCATGGTACAATCTCAAACTCCCTCAATGCGGGGAGAAAATTATGATTTTCATGGCTGGGACGACTGAGTTTAATTAAGGCAAAACGCTGGGCTGGACTCAATCTAGCCCATTGTTGTAGGGTCAAATCAACCTCTACACTCTCAGCCTTCTGTGCGACCAGGGTGGGGATCGTGGTTGCATCCATCCAGGGGCGATCGGGATCGATGTCGAGATCCTGGGGAAAGTTTCCCGTTTTGGCCAATACCAACTCTCGCAACCGTTGCCGATAGGCCTGCTGTTCCTCCAGGGTCTCACAAGATAAAGCCATCAGTCCTTCTCTCTCCTCTACCGTGAACTGATGCCAATGGGTTAATTTCAGTTTCACTCCACAATTATCGAGTTTCATCCGCACCTGCATGGGAATACAGCGCAGGTCTTGTACAAAATCCGTTTCAAACTGAAAGAAAGATCGGTTGTCGCCCTGATTATTGCTCATGAAGGATCTGTTGATGAGGGATTTTACAGAGTGTAGCAACTCATGAGGTTGTGCGATCGAATGTCATCACAGAAGTTGCATAAAAGTTGGTGTCATTTTTTAGGGTTAGAAGGAGATGAATATGAACTCATGCTCAATCGAGAGTTGATCTTAGCCATCGCAAAAAATAAAGTTATGTCTCGATCGCAAGAAGCATTATAGAACTTTTTTTGATTTTCATGCATTTACACTTAGATTCACACCATTTTCAACCAGCTAAAGACTTGATTTACCGTTAGAGTCAGGTTGATATCCCTGAGAACCGGAAGAACGACATCGCCTTGACAGATAACAGGCTGTTGCTGAGGCATTAAACATAAGATACTGAGATCGTCTGGATCGATAAACCAGCCCAGATTGCTGCCCTGATTTAAACAATACAGAATATTGCTTAATACCTTATTGGGACGCTGTTCAGGGGAAAGAATCTCAACGATCCAATCTGGGGGGATATTAAAGTTATCGGGAACTTCACCCTCGGAGGTAAAGGGTATACGATCCCAGCGAAAAACCGATACATCAGGCACAATAGATCGCGTGCCAAAACTACATCTTAATTCTGGGAAAGCGTAAGCAATTTTTCCCTCTTCTGAAACTTGATTAATCGTAGCGCAGAGTTTTCCCTGCAAACGGCTGTGTCTACCTTTAGGCATCGGCTTCTGAACAATTTCCCCATTAATATACTCATTCGCTGGTTTGGTTTCTGGTTGCTGCAAAAATTGTGGCAGTGTCAGGGTTGGGGTAAGGAGTTCTGCCATATTGACGACTGGAACAAGTGAGTTTTCAGCTTCTATTGTAGCAAAGTTGAGAGCCGCGATCGCCTGCTTCACTGGATTTAGTCGCTTGTATAGGTTCTTCGAGTCATTCTACATTCATGGCGTTCGCTTTCCAGGTGAGATCGAATAAATCGCCTAAAATGGGGACAATTCCGGGTTGAAGCACCCAGAGATGATTTAACATAAAAACATAAACCCAATTCACCCACTATTCCATGACCAAAACAGCAATCATTACAGGAGTTACAGGTCAAGACGGTTATTACTTGAGTCAGCTACTCTTAGGAAAAGGATATCATGTGGTCGGATTAGTCTCTCCTCAACGACAAAAAAATGTTTCTAAACTGGGAGAGTTAGGGGAACAGATCGAGATTTATCCTGTGGAGTTAACGGATAGTCAAGCTCTGATTGAGATGGTTGAAGCCAAGCATCCCGATGAAATTTATAATCTCGCTGCCCCTAGTTTTGTTCCGGCTTCTTGGGATGACCCGTTAGGGACATTAGACTTGGTGACGGGAACAGCAACACGCCTGTTAGATGCAGTACGTCAAGCGAATTTAAACACCCGATTTTATCAGGCCAGCAGTTCGGAAATGTTTGGGGATGTGCGCTGTTCTCCCCAGGATGAAGAAACCGCATTTCGACCAAAAAATCCCTATGCAGCCGCTAAACTTCATGCCCATTGGACAATGGTTCATCACCGAGAAAGGTATGGGTTGTTTGCTTGTAGTGGAATTTTATATAATCATGAATCTCCGCGACGACCGCAAAATTTTGTTACTCGTAAAGTGTCTTTAGCGGCCGCTTCAATTAAGTTGGGTGTGAGAGAAAGTTTAGAGATGGGAAGTTTAGAAGCGAAACGAGATTGGGGCTATGCAGGGGATCATGTGGAGGCGATGTGGCGAATGCTGCAAGCTGATGAGCCGGAAGAGTATGTGATTGGCACAGGAAAACTCCACAGTGTGCAAGATTTAGTGGCTACAGCGTTTGCTTGTGTGGATTTAAATTGGGAAGATTATGTAACGATTAATCCGAAGTTTTTACGGCAAGATGAGCATTTTCAATTGGTGGCGAATCCGACTAAGGCGAAGACGAAATTGGGGTGGAATCCCCAGGTGAGTTTTGAGCAATTAATTGAGAAAATGGTACAGCATGATTTAGAGTTGTTAGAACGTGGGGAGATAGGGGGATAGGGAGATGGGGGTATGGGGAGATCGTCTATTACCTATTACTTATTAACTATTACTATGGATATATTTGTGTTTTTGGAGATCTTTAGCTTGGAAGGGGGTATCCAATCCTATGTTAAAGATATTCTTAGGAGTTATGTTGAATTGTCTAGTGAACACCCGGATCGACGGGCTGAAGTGTATCTGTTGCGGGATGAAGCGGGATGTGATAATCCGTTTGAGGGTAAACCGGGTCTGAAGTTTTATTACTTCAAAAAAGATCAAGCTTGGTTGGGTCGCACCTATTTAGCGAGTACCTTATTTTTACGTTTGCTGCAAGAAAGGCCTCGTCGGGTGTTTTGCGGCCATGTGTACTTAGCGCCCTTGATCCAAATTTTATGTCAGCCTTTGGGCATTCCTTATACGGTTTTGACCTATGGTAAGGAAGCGTGGGAACCTTTAGCGCCTAAATATCGCGATGCATTGGCTAAGGCGGAATGGATTTGGACAATTAGCCGCTATAGTCGGGATCGGACGAGTGCGAATAATAACCTCGATCGCCAAAAATTTGAATTGCTTCCCTGTGCGATCGATGGGAAGGTGTTTACTCCAGGGCCGAAAAATCAGGAGTTGGTACAAGCTTACCAGTTGGAGAATGCTAAGGTGCTGATGACGGTGGCCCGGTTGTGGAGTGGGGATATTTATAAGGGGGTGGATGTGACGATCAGAGCGCTGCCAAAAATTGCCCATGCGATCCCGAATGTGAAGTATTTGGCGATCGGTCGGGGAGACGATCGCCCCCGGTTGGAGAAGTTGGCCGCGGATCTGGGCGTGAGCGATCGCGTTATATTTGCTGGTTTTGTCCCCAATGAGGCCTTGGTGGATCATTATCGTCTGGCGGATGCTTATATTATGCCGTCCCAAGAAGGGTTTGGGATTGTATATCTTGAAGCCATGGCCTGTGGTGTTCCCGTATTATCGGGCGATAATGATGGTTCTGCCGATCCCTTGCAAGATGGGCGTTTGGGGTGGCAAGTGCCCTACCGAGACCCGGAAGCGGTAGCAATTGCCTGTATTGAAATTCTGCAAGGGGGCGATCGCCGTTGTCAGGGTTCTTGGTTACGGGAACAAGCTCTCTCTGGGTTTGGAAAACCGGCCTTTACCCAACGGTTAGCTCAACTGCTTTATGACTGACAATTGGGCAACTGAGCCATTATTCTAGAAGAAGACAGACCCCAGAAGGAGGCGATCGTGAACTTAGACGGCTGGAAAAAACTTCAGATTAACCTATCCGGTATTGGCTTTTGGTTGGCTATTTTCGGGGGAGTTTGGCTGTTAGGATCGGTAGGTTTGGGTTGGATCGTCCATTCGATCGTCATCTTGATTCTCTTGTTGGCGATCGCCCCTGTAATTCTTCTGATTGGTTTACGCTGGTGGTTGCAACGAAACCTGATTGAGTCATCCTGTCCCGTCTGTCAGACCTCATTTCCCGCCTTGAATAAGACTCAAGTGCGCTGTCCCGGTTGTGGGGAACCCCTACAAGTGGCTTCTGGCAAGTTTACCCGACTGACTCCCGATGGCACTATTGACGTAGAGGCGATCGATGTCTCTGTGCAGCAAATCGAAGACCGAGGAAGTTAGTCGGGGCGAAAAATTTTTCGCCCCTACATATACCGTCATTGTAGATATCTCATGGTGTCTCATTCGTATTCAAATCGACTATATCTTTCTCGATCTCCAGATTTTAGCTGAAAGGGCCAACGGATGTTCACTTATAACCCATAGATAAAGGTAATCAACAAGGGAACCGTAAACATCATTAGTAAACTCAAGGGTGCGCCCACTTTAGTAAAGTCAAAAAACTTATACCCTCCCGGACTATAGACCATAGCATTGGTTTGATATCCAATCGGAGTCATAAAACTATTAGAGGCGGCAAATGTGACGGCATACATGAAGGCATAGGGGTTTAAGCCTAGGGTTTTAGCCACTTCTACTGCGATGGGTAACATCAGAATGACGGAGGCATTATTGGAAAGAATTTCGGTAAGGAGAGAAGTAATGACAAAGAAGAATAAAAGTATCCAATAACCGGATAAATGCCCTCCTAAACTGATTAAATTTTCAGCTAACCATTGAGTTGCCCCCGATTTAGTCATGGCTATACCGAGGGGAATTAAACCGGCTAAGAGGAAAATAACATCCCAGCGCACCGCTCCATAAATTTCTCCTGGTTTTAAGCATCCCGTTATAATCATTAATACTACGCCGATTAAAGAACTCAGTAAGATCGGCATAATATCAAAAGCGGATAGCAAGATGACTCCCATGGTAATGCCCAGAGCTATTTTCGCTTTTTTACGCCTTAAACTATCTGCTGGTTTTTCTTCTAGAACCAGCAGTTCGCGAGTTGTTTGTAAACCTACAAAGCTCTGTTTTGGCCCTTGAACCAAGAGCAAGTCACCAAATTTAAGAGAAATTTTTCCCAGCCGTCCTTGGACTAATTCGGAACCTCTTCTAATGGCTAAAACTGTAGCATTGTAGCGTTGTCTAAATCTCAGGTCTTTTAAGGTAGTTCCAATTAATCTAGAATTGGATAAAATCAGAACTTCAGCAATTTTTTCTTCTCCGGAAGCGAGGACTTTTTCTAGGGGTTGTTCTTGAAATTTGACATCGGCTAAAATTTCGAGTCCCTTAGATTCACGAATTTTGAGTAATTCCTCGCGGCTGCTGCGAATTACGAGAATATCGCCAGCATTCAAGACTTTATCAGCTAGAGGTTGGGAAAAGCGCTGTTTATCACGAATAATTTCCAGAACATCTAAGTCAAATTTACGCTGAATTTTGGTTTGTTGTAAAGTCTTACCAATTAAGCTTGAACGAGGACTAATAACGACTTCACTTACATAGTCATTGAGGTTATAGTCTTCTCCTGCAAGGTTGTTTTCATGATTGGGAAGTAATTTAGGAGCGACTAAGGACAGATAGGTTAACCCGATAATAAAGACCATTAAGCCCAATTGGGTAAACTGAAAGACTGAAAACTCACCATAGCCGAGTTGGGCAGATACACCACTGGCGAGAATATTGGTTGATGTGCCAATTAGGGTGATTAATCCGCCTAAAATAGTCGAATAGGATAGGGGAATAAGAAGTTTACTGGGGGATATTTTTTTGCGTTTGCTCCACTCTTCGATAATGGGGAGAAAAATAGCGACAATGGCCGTATTGTTGATGAAGGCTGAGATGGGGCCGACAATTGAACCCATGACAAAAATTTGCTGTGAGGGATGATTTCCGCCCCAACGGAGCATCCAGTTCCGGACGACTTGAATTACGCCAGTTTTGGTGATTCCTGCACTGAGGATAAACATGGCCATGACGGTGATGGTGGCAGAGTTACTAAAGCCAGAAACTCCTTCTTCGGGGGTGACTAAACCCAGTAACATTAAGGTGATGGCAATGGAGAGGGCAGTAATATCGGCAGGAAGCCATTCTGTAATGAAAGAAATTAAACCAAGAATAACAACGGTCAGGGTGAGAATGATGGGCATAGTTGGGGATGGCTAGTTGAGAACAGAATACAGAATAATAATGTAGATGCTGTTCCCTGACGATTGTTGATTATGGGGTGGGGAGTTGTAGCTGTTGTAGTTGGGTGGTATGTTGGGGGCAAAGGGTGGCAACGGCGGCCACAATTACTTTACTACTGAATAATCCGATCGCCTGTGCTTGTGCTGTGGTGATGCCGCCAGCAGCGAGTTGTTGTGCGACAGTATTAATCTGCTCTTCTAGGGTTTGTCCGGAGTTGAGGGCGCTGCATGTTTGTTGGGCTAAGGCGATCGCCTGTTTTTCGCCTATCGCCTGGTAAACTTGGGCTTCCAGGGGAGTTAAGAGGGTGGGAAGGAAGTCTTCAAAACGGACAGATTCGGGAATGGGAAGTTGGGCGCTGACAGGGGAGATGAGGCTGAGGAACAGGGGGGTTAAGCTCATCCAGGAAAGCTTGGAGATTAAGGACATAAGAAGAGATACCAGGTTGCAGTTTAGAGTCTTTCCTAGTTTAGCAAGAGGATCTGGAATTGCCCTAGTCGAGTTCCTCAAAGGTGACTTCGGGTAAGTTGGGGGGAATGATGAGGCGGCGGAAACTGGTTTTATGGCTTTCCCGTTGGGTGAGGAGTTCGACGGCGATCGCCTCAAATTGGATTTCCATGGCTCCTTTGGGCACGGTAAAGTTAAAGATGATACTGCGAGAGCCATGGCTGTCAGGAACCAGATCGACGATCCAGTGGGGTTCATCTAAGAGGGTGCGGGTTTGGGCATCGACTAACCAGTATTTAATATGGAGATGGGGCGATCGCGTGGCTAAAGAGACTTTGATGGGAATCATTTCTTCGGCGATCCAGTCTCGCTCTGGCGCTTCCAGGATGGGAATAGGCAAGGGGGTTAGAAATGAGGGGGGTTCTGACTCAGATGGTGCTTCTGGAGTCTTAGGGAGATCCAACTGGCGATCGCCGCGATCTAAGACAATTTCTTGGGACTCGGCTGCTGGTGCGAGGAGCAAGGGAAAACTGGCCGTTCCTTCTAAGCTATAGGTAGAGTCATCGTCTACGAGTTCTCCCTCAATCACCCGATCATTCTCCTGATCGTCAAATTCTTCCTCAATTACCCGATCCTCTTCTTCGGTATTATCTTCAACCCAATCTTCTGCATCTTTGGCTAGATCGTTGAGTCGCTCGTTAAATTTATCTTGTAGGTGCAGGGAGTGGAAGGCTTCATCCACGGGGGAAGGAGGAGATGGTGCAGGAGGGGGGGAAGTCCCTTCCTGGGGTTGGCGGTTGAGATTTAGGGGCGGTAAGCTAAGGTTGAGCTTGGGTTTGGGGGGTTCAGAGGAGGGCGGAAGTTGGGGTAAATCTTGCTCAGGTGGGGGTTGGGTTCCGTTGAGTGAGGGTAATTGCAGATATTTGACTTTGGAAGAGTCAGAAGGAGGAAAAAGTTGGGGTGGCAGGGAGGAGGAAGGGGTACTTTCCCAGGATGCTTCTATCTCTGCTGGAGATGCTTTAGCGATGTTAAATAGATCGAGGTTGACGGAGGGGGGTTTGACGGGGGGAGGCTGGGGGATGGGATCGCCGGTGAGGGGGAAGGGAAGAATGGGAGGGTGAGGCGTTTCTTCGGTATCGCGGCGATCGGTGATGGCTGCCATGAGTTGTTGCAAACCGATGGTAATACTAAATTGGGTTTCTGTGAGGGCAGTTGGGGGGGTAGGTGTTCCTTGAGCGGGAAGAGCGGGAGTTGCCCAGGAGTCAAAGAGTTGAGCTTGTCCGAGGATAAAGCATAGGGAGGTTAAGGGGGGGAGGTTAAAGCTGTATTCAAAGGGAACGGGAAGGCTTTGGAGAATAAGCTGGTGTTTGAGTTCTTGTAGGGTTTCGAGGTTTTGGGGGTTTTTGAGGGCGATCGCCAGTTGTAAACCGATGGGTTGGGGGAAGGTTTGGGGGCGATTTCCCCGTAGTTGTCCGGTGAGGGTAATGGGGGTGTTGCTGGTTTGCACATACATGGTGCGATCGAGGATCAGTTCTAGGGAGGACAGATCGACGTTTTCCCAGGATGATGAAGTTTCTAAGACTGGGCTAGGTTTGGGTTTAGGTCGCTCTGGGGGGGGAGGAACATCAAAGAAGCTACTATCATACTCTTCTGGCTTTTGTAGCACATCCGCTTCTGTTTCTGCCTCTATTGCGTCGGGTTCTGGATCTAAATATAAGGATTCGAGGGACACCTGATAGGTTTGGGGGGGTTGCTGATCGGGATGGGCAATACAGGCAATTTCCCACACTCCCGGTTTGAGGTAAGTGTAGGGAAAGACGACCATGAGGCCTTCTTTGTTGGTTTGGTGCTGACGGGTTTGAATTTGGGGAGGGGATGAGGGTTGGAGTTGGTAGCTGAGGTGAATGGCGATCGCTGTTTGTGGATAGGGAGAGCGAAGCACCAAGCGATATTGTCCCTCTAAGACTTCTGAGCTAGGGGGTTCTAGGGGTAACCAGGCGCGATCGCCCTCTTTTTGAATCAGAAATTCCCAGGCTTTCATGGTTGCTGGCTTGGAGGAGTACCCATCACGGTTTGCAAATTACGTCCGATCCTAACTTAATTAGGGTCTTCTTGGGCTAGGGAGTTGGTAGATCGGGTTTCTGGATTAGGAAGAGCGCCTTAAGTCTTGAGAAATTTCACATGATTAATCGTACCATCTTCCTTGAGCGATTTAATTTCTACGGTTACTTTGCCACTGTCAGGAATATCATTAAAGTTTTTCGGTTCTTTTTCTTCATAAAAAAATTCGGCAATTTCGTACTTGACTTTGTTGCCCTTTTTCTTTTCAACAACACGAGCCTCTATTGGCTTACCCACCTCTGGTTTAATCCGATCTCGGAACTGTTCTAACTTTTCTTGACGTACCTGTTGTTTATCAGAAGGAATATCATGGGGACTGGGATCTTTTTCGCCAATTGGAGTTGCTTTGTAATACGGCATCAATCGAGCCGCCCAGCCTAAAATATTCAGCATGACGGCTACATCATCCTGATAATCTTTGAGAGACTTTTGGCAAGTTTGAGCAATACTTTTAAGATATTGTTGGGTTTTTCCACTACGGGCAATCGTATTGCCATGACGATCCAATGTCTTCAAATAGTCGAAGAATTTTTTACCAGCATCTGCGCGATCGCTGTAGGCGCGAAGATAGGAGAGGGTTTTACGAAATTCATTATGATCAGTACCATCACGTACCAGTTGAGCGGCGATCGCCTCAGCCACTTGCCATTGAGTCGGGGTTAAATCTGTTGTTTCCATCAGTACATCCCCTCTGGTGCATGGTAATCTGTTGGCCATTTCAGGATCTGAGCCAGTTTTTCAAGTTGTGGTTTTTCAATCAAGCTCTCATGAGCCGCTTTTAATGCCTGATTCACTAAATCCTGTCGCGCTTGATCGGTGAGGCGATCGCTGTCCGAAATAGTATACTGATGGTATCGCTGTTGCCAATCAGGCCGTTCTAGCGCCTCAATTTCAACCCTCATTGTACCCATGCCAACGGGTTTACCGCCACCGACTTTAAGGGCGATCGCATAGTTGGGATCTTGACCAAGAGAAATCAGTAGCGTCCCCAATTGAGCCAGGGATAAATTCTTAAATTGGAGAGTTGTTTTAAACTGATACTCAGTTCCTGCCTGCTGGACTGAAACACCGCCTTTACTCACAGCCTCCACTGCATTATAGTAAAATTTTCGTCCAATAGCTTTCCCATTTTTCAAGTAAGCTTGTCGCTTATTAGAAGGAGGATAAAGCGACCGCATAGAACCCGTAACTGGCTTCAGTTGTTCGCAGATAGCATCAGTAAAGTGAATTAAGCCTTGCCAATTCAATGCACCAAAAACAAGACTAGCTGGACAAAGTTGATCTTTGTTTTGGCAAGGTAGCCGATCTAGAGGCATCTTATCTTTATTGCTAACTACTGCAAGGGTACTGTTAGTAATTGCTTCATAAATAGAGCGCATAACCCCTTTAAAAGAACTGCCAGGAATAATCAGTTTTTGTTGCTGTCCTTGAGTCATGGTTTGAATCAGTGGCGCACGCTCGCCGATATCTGTTCCCATCACTAAAATTCCAGTGGATACATGCACAGGAGTTTTCACGGCCAGCCTTAAAGTGAGCTTACCATGCAGAAGATCTTTGCGGTAGCGATCGTGTCCCACAGGAGGCTTAAGATCCGGTTTTTTTGCGGGAAATGGCACTAGATCGTAAGGTTTTGATCCAGAATTTTGAGGATCTGTTTTTTTAGGTGGGATGGGTCGATTAGGTGGGTTAGGCATAACTTCTTAAAGAACAGTAAGGGAGACAAAGTGAACCGTAGAAGTTTCTACATCAATAAAGTAACGCTGACCTAAATTAATGGGTTGATGGTGATTTTTTTTAGGAAAGCGGGTTTCATTTTTGCGGTAGAGATGGGCAGGTTTAATCTTGGTTAACCAAGTTTTACCGAGAGGATGAAAATCTTCATGTATCCCTTCTTCATTTAATAATAGTAGGCTAAAATTATCTCCTTTTTTTTGCCAGCGAAGTTCTTTTTGGTCATCAAATATTTGACCCTCTGGGCTAGGAAAATCTATAGGTAAACTCTGGGAAAAGCCACTGACTTGGTGAGGCCACCTGAGAAAAAAATAAGACTTTTCTATTTTGAGCGATTCTAGGAGCGATCGCAATTTCTCTGCTGAATCAACAGTACAAGTTCCCACAAATGCGCTCATGCTGTCACCCCCAAAACCTTACTCCATGCCTTCACTGACCGTATAAATAAATCTTTGACCTGTTCTGCTCCTGACCAGGTAAGTTTTACGCCAAACCCAAACTCCATCAGCGATCCAGCTACAGGCGTTTGCTGGCAATCGGGCTGAGAAAATCCGTATTGATTGGCTTCATCAGCGTCTAAAAACTCTCCAGCCCCCAATAACATCGTTTTATGCCATTGCCGATTTGAACCCATCGCTTTAATTTGGTCATTGTCTAAAATACAGCCAGGATATTGAACAACTGCCTGATTAAAAGCCACTTTAACTAATCCCATCCCGCGAGACTTAGCATAACCCAAACCAAACCACCCATCATCGAGATCTCGCAATACCAAAGCGATCAATCCTAATTGTGCCAAAGTGAAGTTTTTGAGGTGAATTTTCGTGCGAAATTCCCCAGCAGTACAGACTTCATAATTAAATGGCCCAACAGCCACAGAGCCAAATACTCGGTCAATTGCAACCCCATTCCGTTCTTCAATTTTGAGTTGCTGGCAATCGACGGGATAAGCATCTTCAATCCGAACTCGACTGGCAATTTCTGTGCTGCCAAACATTTGATCGGTAAAACAGGATAACTTGTAAATTTCTGGTGCTGATTTTTTACTGAGATATTCATGGTTATCTTTAATCGGATCGTTCGCCCAGATTCCCTGACCATTACTTTTATGACCTCCCACTGTCCGCACAATCCGCTCTGCGTGGGCACGAATGGCCCCTTTAAGCGAACTACCCGGCAGATAAATGGATCGTCTTCCCTGATAATAAGTATCCACAAATTCCATATCTGGTTTTGTGGGATCGGCTCCCTGTTTTCCTGACTTAATCAGGAGCGGGCCACAGGGAGAAATATTCAGGTCAAGAATGCAGTGATTGACATAGCGCTGGTGCATCATTTTCTCCTTATGAATTGACTGGAGTGGAGGAAGATATTTTACTTTTTAAGTGATTGATAAGCGCTTCAGTCCAAGTATTTTTGTACTCTTGAAAGCGTTCGGGACTCAGCTTGTAGTCATTATCTTTTTCATCATTGATCAATCGTTGGAGATAGGTTAGCAATTCCTGTGGATTATCTTGAGGATCGATCCAGCAAACCTCTGAAATTTCTAATCGTACAACGCCTAACCCTCGCGATCGCCCGCCCCCCAGGGGAATTTGCTCCGTTTCCAACTGATGTAAGCCAATGATGAGTAAGCCTAATTCCAAATCTTCAGCATTTTCAACCACAGCTTTAAATTCAAAAGGCGTTCCGGCAGGGACAACTTGAAAATCATAAAGTTTGCCCTCAGCCGCAGTTTCTGTATCCCGATCTAGGCAAACACCATCCCGTTCTTGATATTGCCCGAACCAGGCATCAGGAATGACTGTTAAATCGCGAACTTGTAGTTTTCCTGCTATCCAAGGCGCACCAAATAGACGAGAAACTAGATCGGTTTGATCGAGTAATGCTGCTGTTAAATCGGCATCATTAGCCGCCGTTTGCTTTTGATCTTTTATCCACCGTGTCCAAGTCGATCCGGTAAGTTCGCTAGGCTCAATGGCTAGTTGAGGATCAATGGCACGTAAAAAGCTTTCTAGGCGCGATCGCAATGCTCCTTTAAAGCTTGAACCCGGAATAAAAGGTCTTCCGAGGGCATCTTTAATCACGGGCAAATCAGAACCGATGGGTTCACTCGATCTCCCTTTAGAAATTCGCAAAGCGGTGACAGTTGTCAGAGTTCCGGTAATTTCTAGCCGGTTTTTGAAGACATCAAACATAATGGGTTACCTCAGTCATTTTTTTGCTTGCTTATTAAGGTATACTAAGCGGCGAGAACCATAGCCAAGATAGCGCCGAATGAGTTCAATATGGATCACTTTTTCATAGCTACTTCCTGCTTTTTTCTTGATGTCTTCTGCTTTAGATTTCAACTGACCATCAATATCAGTAATAATGCGTTCAGCCAATGAACCTGCTCCGCGCCCCCATTTTTTGTCTCTACCTACCTGATAGCGGAGAAAATTCTTAATCACTTCTGAACTGGTCGTTGTTTCTGATACTCGGAGCAAGTTACGAAATTGAGCCTCTTCTAGTTGACCCTCTCTCGTTCCTTTATCTAAAGCATCTTCAATCCAACGAACCAATTCATCCTCAGCTTCACGGATACCTTTTTGTACTTGTAGTTCAATCTTTTGTTCTGGGTCAACATTCATACTGCATTCTCCCGAAAGATATGATGAAATGTGTTACAAACTTGTACTTGACCAAAGCCTTCTAGAGTGCGATCGCCCACACCCTGATATTCTAATTCCTTTAAAGCATCGATCCATACCTCTATTTTAGGCGTACTGAACAAAAAAACCGATCCTTTTTTAGTAATAAGCTCAACATCTTTCATCAGTCCCCATGCAGAATTCCAGCCTGACCAATAATCATAACTGCTGTAGGTTCCATGAAGCCGTAAATCAGGATCTTCAACTCTCGTCATAGCACAGAGCATCGCTGGTGAAATTACCATTGTCCGCCGCCATTGCTCAGTGAGAATGGCATCAGACTGTAAATCAAGAGTAAAAAACTGATGGTCTTGAATCAATGAATCTTGAGACTTCTCAAAAACCTCATTCCAAACTTCCCAGCGCTGTTTGAAAACCGTATTAAATTGATTAACTCTGGCTTCAGTTTCAGATTCATAATCTGTAACTTCTGCTTGAATTTCCACCTTACCCAATCCCCGCGATGTCGATCCCCCCAATCGCAAGTGACTTGAAATAAGATAATTCCTTAAATCTTCAGAAAGCTCTCTATCTTTCAAATAAACATGACTCTCAAAATATTTATCTTTTTGATTTTCGCTAATCACTTCAATGCTGTAGAGTATCTCCTCTTCTGCCGTAGATCTGCGACGATTAATTCCGACTCTAGTTAATAATCGCTTTTCAGCATTATGGGATGTATACTGACCATTTTTAACACTATAAAAACCACTAAACGGTTCTACTCTCCCCCTATTTTTTGGACAATTTGGATCGTACAATTGACCATGAAAGTCTGCACAAACTCGGTCAATTAATGTATCAAAAACACCAGCATTTTTCGATTTTTCTGATTGGAAACCAGGGTCAGATTTAGAACTGACTGCCGTTGCTGGTAAAACATAAACTTCTTCTCCTTCTACAGTTGGGTAGGCATTAGTAAAAATTGCTGCTTCTTGATCGACAAAAAGCGTCTGAAAATCGCCACCAGGACGATCTGGATCAACACCAGGTTGGCGGAGGATATGAGCAGCAACTGCACCGCGAATCACCGATCCAGGGATATAGTCTTGAGCTTCACTGATTGAACCTCCCGGTTTTTGGCGGCTAATTGCCAATGGTGAAAGAGCTTTAATTTTAAGTTTAATTTCTTTCATTAGGGACTCTCTTGCGCTAAAAAACTCCAAGCTGTTTGATCGATATTTTCCTTTTTACCAACCTCCCATGTCAGCCAACCCAATCCGGCTGACTTACTTCCCCCTAATGCATGAATATGCTTAATGGCTGATAAGAGGAGAATACTGGCATAACTGGGACAATTTGGCTCTAGATAAATACAGCCTTTGAAGGGTAGTTTTAAATTCATTGCTGAAGTTTCCAGAAAAAATAATTTTTTCTCTTCTGCGGTTTGGCGGCGACGATTAATTGTGACACCAGGACGTAGGGCTTCAGGTAAATTTTGGGGATCTTCTTGACAAATTAAATCATCCACAAGAATCCGCGATCGCAGAGTTGGATTACCAAAAATTTGGCAAACTAAACAGTGGTAAGATTCATCATCATAAACTTTAACCTTATATTCTTCTCGATGAAAATCATCTTCATCACCAAAATTTGCTCTTTGTGGACACATGGTTTGCGGATTAGGGGATTCACAAATGGGCCATTTTAGTCCACGTAATAACTTTTCACATTCGTGGCGCAAGCGACCTTTTAAATGAGATCCAGGAATCAACAATTTACCCTCAGCAGTGCGAACAATTGGCTTATCTGCTAAAGAACCCGATGAACCACCTGCGCCAACACATAGAGCGGTATCAATGGAAGCAGTTAGCTCAATGGTATGGTAAGAATTTGGCATTAATGTACTTAATTGAACCATTAGGAAACCTCCGCTTCACTTTCGATAGATTGTTCAGATGTTTTGTCTGGCTCTTCTACAAATGGATAGAGATCAACCAGTTCACGCCAAATTGTTTCATAGGTGGTGCTAGAATCTTCTTTTAATGACATCCAAGGGGCTAAATTACCCCCATTATTCGGATCTTTAGGTGGACACCAAGCTTTTTCAAATTTTTCGAGTAGAGGCTGTTGTTTTTCTTCCTTTAACCGCACTCGAAAATAGCGGTAGTTCAAGATAGCAGTATTCTTGCCTTGTTCTAGTAAACTCCGAACCTGGTAAAGTTGCGATCGCGGAAATTCAGAATCTTTCAGGGCCTTAACTGTTTCGAGTAATCCACCTATTTCATGCAAAGTATAGGGTGCAGCATAAAGCTTGAGCTTAGGCTTACCTTCAATCACTAATCCCTTTTCACGAAATTTTACAATACTAGAAGATAGCATCGTGACCGATTTCATTACTAAAAAGTCAATCGTCCCCCCATAATAACTCAAATCTTTCTTAGCTTCTTTTGCTTTTTTCTTAGCAGACTTGAGGAGTTGATTGGCCAAGTTTTCCGCATAGTAAATGGGAGTATCGAGCGCTGTAATTAATACGCCAATAGACATGCTTAGTTGACATTGAAAACTGGGAGGTTCACCAAGTTTACAGCGATGAATTGTGCTTTCTGGTTTCTGTACTTTTTCAGGAGATACCGCTAAAGAAGGATCGAGAGTTAGTAAAATCTTTTCAAACTCTTCACCAATAGTTTTAGCGATTTCCAAGGCTTTTTCTGCCGGGACAATTAGCATTACATCATCGCCGCCAATCGTCAAAATCTCAAAAGGATGAATCCATTTTCCATTCCGGTTTTCATTGTCCGAATCATTCAAACCTTCGAGCTTGCGTGGCTTGAGATGCCGTTCTAATGCTTTGTAAACCGATTTTTCTGTAGCTCTAGATACATTTTCACTAAATTTCTGATATTCTTGTGGTGTTTTGATTTTCTGAATATAACCTCCCATGTTATTACCATCAGCATAAAGATAAGCAACAAAACCTTGAGGCTCACTTATATTACCCAATTCACGGAGCGATCGCGCTTCTTTGTGAGAGTCTTCTAAATGTTGATACTCAGGACAATTACGGTATGGTGAATTAGGTGAATCAGAGGTTAGATAACCTTCAAATTTGCTCACCCAACTGTTAAATTCACCTGGCTCCCAATTAAGCCATTCTGATGACTTATACCAGCCTATATTTTGACTATCACGCTTGGATTTTTGACCCGCAATTCGTTTACGGGCTAGGGAATCAGATAACCAAGGCTTACTAGGTAAACGTTGAGCTTGACGCACAGCAGAACGGTGTTCAGTTTCGTCTCGTCGCACATAGGGATGGGTTTCAAACATAGGTGGATAACGACGACTTGGGCGGTTTTCTTGAGGCTGTTCATAGCCACTGCGACGCTGATTAAAGCAAGTAGCTAATTGGCCGACCAGTTCATTAAAACTCTTACGATCTTTAAAGTTTTTAGAAGGATCGGAATCCGATTGGCCATAATAGGCTTCAACTAAAGGATGTGAGCTATTGCGTTGATACCATTCTAGCCAATTAGTCTCTTCAATAGGTTTTTTGAGTAGACCAAAACGGAGTTCTAGAAATCGAAATGTATCACCTACAGCACAAGAATTAGCCGTTAAAGTTTCTTCAGTGTATCGCTTTTCAATGGCATTAGCCAGTTGATCAATATATGCGGCTGGACAAAAGGCAAGAATATTACCCCCTGTGGAATAAATAATTAACTCAGGAATGAGAGCCTGATGTAATCCTGGGAAATTTTCTGGTTGCTCTAACCACTGTTTAATTAACGTCGATTCACCTTGACCAAAGAAAGCAGGAATATCTATAAGATTAATGCGGTCTAGAAGCGCAGAAGCGCCCCGAATATCTTGTAGATTTGAGGCTTCAAAAACATACTGTTTAATTTTTGTTGCTCCTCCATAAACCAACCCAATCTTGGTATTCCATAAATTGGGGTTTTCCTCACTCAGTTTTTGCAATTGCTCCACAGTCTCAGGATAAGGCAATTCTGCCAACTTTTGAGCCTGCTCAACAAAAGGCTTGACTTCTGCTGGTAAATCTCCTTGAGCTAGAAGAACATTTCTCATCTGCTGTAGATGTTCAATACCGATCTGGGGCTGCTGCTCTTCACCCCAAGCGAGACACCAAGCAATGCCAATTAAAAGAAGATTTATTGGTTTCCGCATAGGTTTTTGGTGCATTGGATTTTCAGGATGTTTGCTGGCTGATTTTGTTTTTGGCATTTGCATAAGTTGTGATAGGCAAAGTTGGGATTTGATTGGTTTTAATGTCATGAATTTTTATTCCCAAGGTATTTCAATAATTAAAAAATACGTCCGAGACGCTCCCGTAGTTCAGCCGCAGCCGCTTGTAAATGTTCTGGTGTATAACCTGTGGTTTCAATGGCAACTGCAATGCGTTTTTGCTCATTTTCGTAAAGGTGTAACCAAAGAACTTTACGCCCATCCTCTAAATCATGCGGTGAACCTTTTACACCATTTTGAGCCGCAGAAAAAGCCTTATAATCAAACCGTACTAAATCAACCCAAGGTAAATCTTGAAGAATTTTTTCGACTTTTTTCCAATTTTTAGGGCGATGATGTCCTTGTTTTTCGGCTTGGATTTGCAGGACAGTATTTCGGTCTCTTCCTGATTTTGGTAAATTGGCTGGAATCGGTTTGTTTTCCGGTTGACCACTGGTGTTAATATAGGGTAAATAAACTAATGTTTTGTAGGCTTCATGGATGTAACAAACTGGGATACCTAATGCATTTCCCACTAATCCCATGACCATTGTTTGCGCTTTAAACCCTCCTGTCGCTGCCAGGGTGACCGATCCATTAGTCTGAGCTTTCTGAATATGTTGCCGCAATAGATTAGCCATTTGGTCTAAAGCAGAACCGGATTCATCTAAGTCGTAGTTAATGTCGGGTATTGACTCAATATCAACATGATTTTGACTTAGGTATGTTTTAAGGTAGGTTTGTAGGACTTCAGCACATTCTTGGCCGGAGTCGGTAGCGGAATGGAGGAGAAGGATGCGATCGCTTGGAGTAGGATCGAGTCGCCAGAAGGTATTGGTTTCTGCGCTGATCAATTCTAATTCTGCCGTCTTCATCCACTGTAAAGGTTCATCAAAATTCTGAAAAATTCGTCCATCTTCAAACCGATTTTTGTTGTTTGCCCAAGGGCGTTTTTTATCATTGGGTAAATCGCGATCGGTATTAGTGCGTAGAGATGTACCAACGGTCATAATGATAGTGTGCATGATCTTAGTTCCTTTTTTGGGCAATTTTTTATGAAAAAGTTTGGACGATCACCTCTAACAGAACATCTGGAACACTGGGCATAGTATCCCGATGCCAGGGGCCAGCGATGAGTTCTAGATAGGGTTGGGTATGCAATACTTCGACTTTCTCCTCTAAAACACTGTGAATGACGGCGACTGGGGTTAAACCGTGGCAGAGCTTGTGCCAAATCGGGATTTGATCCGGTTGACTGCTGATGATGATGTAGTGGGTACATTGCTCAATGGTGGGTCGCTTTACTGGATCGGGTTTGCCTCCTACATCCACAAGGGCTAAATCGACTACGTTGCGAATATGGCGAGTATTCTTAGCTTGATCCTCAAAATACTGTATTAAAAGTTTTTCTGCATCAGGATGTTTACAAATTGGAACTTTATTTTTTTGCTTCAAACGCTTGGATAGCTCTCTGTCTGGGGTTTCGTAGGTGTGATTGCCTTCACCGTCCCAGTTGGCTCGATGTAAGTAACTGCTCACATAAGGTAAAGTTTGGGACAAGTGTACCCGAAGTGTATTAGATAGGACACTTTTGCCGCTATTGGGCGGGCCGACAATTAGGAGTGCAGGAGATAAATTGTTACTAAACTCAAGAGGAATGGTATCTCCTATGGTGATGTCAGAAGAGTGACTGATGACGACGATCGCCGCTTGTTCTTGAATGTTAAAAAAAGCTACCCAAGGAAAGGAGGAAAATTTTTCTCCCAAATAGGTATATAACCAGACAGGAGCGCGACCAAATAGAAGTAGGGGTTGATGGGGGTCTAAATCTGAAGGAAATTGGAGGTTGAGTAAGGCTTGAGTGGAGATGAGTTCTGAGGGTTTGAGCAGGTTGATGGCTAAAGTTTGAATTAAGCCATTAACGGGTGCTTTTGCCTTCAGAAAAATGCGCTGTAATTCGACTTCCATGATGATTAGGAGAAGGTGGGTAAGTCTAAAGGCAATACTTGACTGACGTTGATGGTTGGGGAATGGGTGGCGACGACAACACCGCCTAAACGAGTGTCGTAGCAAGCAACCCAGGCTGCCGGATGGCATTCATGAACGAGATAGCCATAGAGCCAAATGGGAGCTTTGCCTTCAAGAATTACGCCTTGGGAATAGTCGAGTTTGGGTAGTTTTAATTCTTTGAGATCTTGGGGGATAATGACACCGTTTTCGGTGAGAATTTCGATGTGAAGATGTTGATAGTTAAGTCCCGATCGCGTTTGATGGGGAATGACGGTTAGTTCTACTGAACTCATAACTGGCTCCTCAAGGTTGATTTACAGGTATTATAGTCCTAGCTGGAAATAGATGCTTCCAATACTCCGGTAACCTTATGGATATTGACTTCAGTTCCCTTCCCACCGTGATCTTGCTCAAATATTTAGCTAGGGCTGCTTTGCGGCAAAAATCAGCATTCCTACAGGCGATTCGTCTCTGGGTGATCTTGCGGGTTTTATATGAAGAGTCTTCTATCAAAGATCCCTTTACCTTTCCCGAATGGCGAGAGTTTTGGTTTACTGCTTCTCACCCGAAAAACGATCGCCTCCCAGATAACCACGATCCCACCTGTCCTTGTAGCAAAACGACCCAATACTGGTTATTACAAGCCTTGAGACCATCGGAAATTACCCCATGGTGCGAGCAATTCGTCCAACAGGAACAATGCTCTTTAAGCCAGATCCAAGACTATTTACAACAGCGTCCTTTTCAGGTCACCCGCCGATCCTTGCAAAGTGACTTTTATCGCCTCCGGGATCTGGGGTGGCTCACTGGTCGCGTTCGCGCAGCGACTCCGCAGGAATATCGCCACTACTCCCGCGTTAGCCAACCTCCCCCCGGCTATCCCATCGGCAAAAACTCCCCTTTTCACACCCTCCCCCTGCTCAATCCTGACCTAGAACTCACCGTGCAAACCCTCTTACAACCCTTGGGAGGTCATCAACGATTTTTCCTCTATCTCGATTATGTCGTCCATCAGAGTCAGCAAGACCGCGTAGAAGACTGGCAAGATTTACTCAAAGAAGCCTGGGCACAAACCCCCATCCCTCCCCTAGAACTGAGCTATAACAGCGCCAAATTGGGAAAAATTTGCACGGTCATCATTTACCCCGTCAGTATCTACTATGTGCGTCGCGCTCTCTACTTGTGCGGTTTTGGAGCAACCCCCCAGGGGACTGGAGAATGGTATAATTATCGCCTAGAACGGATAGAAAAGATGACCGTGCGATCTTGGGAAGATGCAGATATTCCGACTCTATTGGGCGATCGCCATCAGCAGCAAACCTTACCCACACCAGAATATATTGAAACCGAACTCGATCGCGTTTGGGGCTTTGACTTCTGGGAGCCTCAGCAACTCCTTTTATACCGATTTGACCGCCCGTTTCATGACCGCTACATTCAAGGAACCCATCGTCATGCCACCTTTAAACCCATCCCTTATGAAACCGTGCGATCGCATCTTCAAAAACACCATTACTTATCCATCCTCAACCACAAATCCCCCCAAGATGCCTATTATCAAGCCGACTATCGAGACAACGATATTAACGTCATTCAAAGACTCAGAGCTTGGCGACCCTTTGGCGAAGTCCTCTGGCCTTTATCCTTGCGAGAGCGCATGAGAGCAGAAGTGAATCAAGAACAACACCTGTATCAATCCCTGGAAGAGTCAGTATAATAACCAAAAAAATTCATTAAGATGACTGCCGAAACCGATTCTAAAACCCCATTTGTACCCTTTACTGCACGAGTCATGGCCGCCATTCGTGCCGCAGAAAGCGATCGCCGAGATCGCCTCTTTTATGACCCCTGGGCGCAACAATTCGTCACTCCAGAGGCGATCGCATTTAAAAACGAACAACTGCAACCCACAGATCATGAATATGTAGCCGTCCGCGCTCGATTTCTCGACGATCTGATCGCCTCCTCTGTCCCTCCCCTGTATCAAATCGTGATATTAGGTGCAGGAATGGATGCGCGGGCTTTTCGTCTGTCTTGGCCCAAAGAGGCTACTCTTTATGAACTCGATCAACCTGAAGTCATTGAAGCCAAACAGAGTTATTTTCAGGATATTGAACCTCAGATTAACCGTAAGGCAATCGGCGCAGACCTCACCCAACCCTGGAAACCCCTATTATTAGAACAAGGATATCAACCCGAAACGCCTACCCTCCCACCCTAGGTCGTCCCCCCCTCTATCCTCCAGTGGATATGCCTTTTGAAGGTCGAGCCAGATTTTTTACTGCTACCCAACTTCCTTAAACCCATGGATAATCGTCAGCGAATTCAAGAGATGGCTTATCAGGCCATTGATAATAATACCCCCTATGCCTGGTTTGAAACCCTGTATCAATCTGCCAATCAGGAAGAAGACAAGATTCCCTGGGCGAAATTAAAACCCCATCCCCTGCTGGCAAGCTGGTTACAAAAACATCATAGGGTAGAATCGGGAAAAACCGCTCTGGTGGTCGGTTGTGGTTTAGGTGATGATGCCGAAGCCTTAGCTCATCAGGGATTTAAGGTCACAGCCTTTGATGTAGCTGAGACGGCGATCGCCTGGTGCAAACAGCGATTTCCCCAATCTCAGGTCACCTATCAAGTCGCCGATATATTCGCTCCCCCCGAAGATTGGCATCAGGGTTTTGATGGGGTCTTTGAATGTTATACCATTCAATCTCTACCCTTAAAGGTGCGATCGCAAACTATGGAGGCGATCGCCAATTTAGTCGCTCCAGGCGGTACATTGCTCGTCATTACCCGGCTTCGAGCCACCGAAACCGAACCCGATGGCCCCCCTTGGCCCCTCTCCCTGTCAGAATTAGCACACTTTCAAAACATTGGCCTGCAAGAAATCCAGCGAGAATCCCTAGAACAGGAACCCAACAGTTTGCTGGCGATCGAGTATCGTCGCCGATCTCATTAAAATGTAGGGAGCAAGATGCTCCCACTCTAGTAATATCAATCGATTGAGGGAGTGCGGGCATCTTGCCCGCTAGTTTAACCCATTTTCATGTCCGCTTGCGGAAACCGGATTTGATATTAATTACTCATTACTTATGCCTCAACCCTACCTAATTATTAACAACAAAACCCTCTTTCTCAAAGATACTTCTCCCAACTGCACCCTATTGGAATATCTGCGCCAAAATAGATGGGTGGGAACCAAAGAAGGCTGTGGGGATGGGGACTGCGGCGCTTGTACGGTTGCCATTATTGCCAAAAATCAGGAGGGAAAACCCTGCTACCAAGCCATTAATAGTTGTATTGTGCCCTTGGGTGCAGTCCTTGGGCGAGAAATCATCACCGTAGAAGGTGTTGCTGGGGATACTCTGCATCCGGTGCAACAAGCCATGGTTGAAACCGGTGGCTCTCAATGTGGCTATTGCACCCCAGGCTTTATTATGAGTATGTTTTGTGCCTATTACCAGGGAACCGTCAATGATGTCTGCATTGAAGGTAATCTTTGTCGCTGTACCGGTTATCTACCCATCCGTCGCGCCGCTCAACAAGTGACGGGAGCTACCGGTATTCAGGATCGATTTACCCAAAAACTAGAGACTGCCTCTACGGTAATGATAGGGTGCGAATATGGGGAAGAGGGCGATCGCTTCCATCGTCCCAGCAGCCTACCCCAACTCCTCCACCTCCTCCAACAACACCCTAACGCCACCCTCATCGCTGGCGCAACCGACATCGGACTCCATCTTAGTCACCATACCCAACACTTTCCCCTCCTCATCTCCCTCGAAGCCATCCCCGAACTCCAAAATCTGCACATCACCCCCGAAAACGTCCAAATAGGTGCAGCCCTTCCCCTGAGCCACATCCAAACCCAACTTCAAGGCATCTTTCCCAGCCTCGACACCATGCTCTCCTGGTTCGCCGCTCGCCAAATTCGCAACCGCGCTACCATCGGTGGCAACCTTGCAACCGCCTCACCCATTGGAGATATTGCCCCTGTTCTCCTCTCCCTCGATGCCACCCTCACCCTCACCAGTGCAGCAGGAGAAAGAATTCTGCCGATATGCAACTTTTTCCAAAACTATCGCCAAAGTGCCCTCAAACCCACAGAAATCATCCGCTCCATCTCTATTCCCAGAACCATACCACCTAAAGCCATTCGCCGTCTCAGTCAATCCTATAAAATCGGCAAACGGGGAACGGATGATATTAGCATTGTTGCGGCTGCCTTCACCATCGACTTAGACGAAAACCAGAACATTATTCAAGCCAGACTCGCCTATGGAGGAGTCGCCCCCATCCCTATCCGCGCCACCCCAGTCGAGGAAATGCTCATCGGCAAACCCTGGCATTTAGACACTATTCTGGACATTAAACCCATCTTAAAACAAACCTTTACCCCCCTAACTGACCTCCGCGCCAGCGCCGAATATCGTCAACTCCTAGTTGCTAATTTATGCGAGAAATTTTTCCATGAGATGAGTGTAGATAACTCTTAAATTATTCAATATCTAATTCACTGCTATCAACTATGAAATTCAACAAACACAAAACCCATGAAAGCGCTCTCCACCACGTTACCGGAAACGCCACCTATACTGACGATATTCTCCCTCCCAGAGACCTTCTTCACCTATATCCCGTTCTCTCCTCCCATGCTAGGGCAAAAATTAATCACATTGACGATTCTAGTGCCCAACAAGTCCCCGGAGTCGTCACCGTAATCACCGCCAAAGATATTCCCGGTATCAACAATACAGGGATTATCAGTTTAGATGAAGTTCTCCTCCCCACCGATGAAATTTATTATCATAGCCAACCTATTTTATGGATAGTGGCAGAAACAGAAGCAGCCGCACGAGAAGGAGCGAAACAAGTTAAAATTGACTACAGTCCCCTAGAGTCGATTTTAACTATTCAGCAGGCGATTGAAGCGAATAGTTTTCATGGAGAACCCCAAGTTATTCAGCGCGGCAATCCCCATTTAGCTCTAGAAAAAGCAGAACATCTTTTAGAAGGAGAACTTGAAATTGGCGGACAAGATCACTTTTATCTCGAAACTCAAGTCAGTTGGGTAACGCCTGACACTGAAGGCAATTATCAGGTTTATGCCTCTACCCAACATCCGACGGAAACTCAAATTATGGTAGCACGAGTTTTAGGGATTCCTAGCTCTCAAGTGGTGGTCACTTGTTTACGCATGGGAGGAGCATTTGGAGGGAAAGAAACTCAAGCTAATCCGATTGCTGCCCTTGCTGCCCTTGCTGCTCATAAAACCGGTCAATCTGTGCGTCTTCGTCTTAAGCGCAGTCAGGATATGATGATGACGGGGAAACGTCATGGTTTCTTGGGAAAATATCGGGTTGGATTTAACTCGGAAGGCAAAATTTCTGCCCTAGATGTTGATTTATATTCCCATGGGGGATGGAGTTTAGATTTATCGCCTCCGATTATGGGACGCGCTCTGTTTCATGTGGATAATTGCTATTATATTCCCCATTTACAAGTACGGGGACAAATCGCTAAAACTCATACGGTTTCTAATACGGCATTTCGTGGTTTTGGCGGCCCGCAAGGGATGGTTATTATTGAAGAAATTATTGATAGAATGGCTCGCTTCCTGCAAGTCAGTCCTCTGGAGATTCGCGAGAAAAACTTCTATTATGGAACTGGGGAAACCAATACGACTCACTATGGACAAGAGTTATTTGATAATCGGCTGCATCAAATTTGGAGTCAATTAAAACAAGAAGCCAAGCTTGATGCAAGAATGGCTCAAGTGAGGGATTTTAACCAATATCATGCTTATGAAAAAAGAGGATTAGCGATTACTCCGGTTAAGTTTGGTATTTCGTTTACTAAAAGTGAATATAATCAGGCGGGAGCGTTGATTTTAATCTACCTTGATGGCAGTATTCAACTGAACCATGGGGGCACGGAAATGGGACAGGGATTACAGAGTAAAATGCTGCAAGTTGCGGCAAGATCTTTGGGGGTGAAGATTGACCGATTTCGAGTGATGCCGACGAGTACGGATAAAGTGCCAAATACTTCGGCAACGGCGGCTTCGAGTGGTTCTGATTTAAATGGACAGGCGATAAAAAATGCTTGCGAAACGCTCAAGGAACGATTGGCTCCAGTTGCAGCTAAGTTGCTCAATTTGTATGCTCCTGAAGATTTGGTGTTTGCTGAGGATTGGATTTATTCTAGCACTAATCCTAACTTAAAAGTGAGCTTTGATGATGTGATTGATCAAGCTTATTTGGAGCGAATAAGTTTGTCGGCAACGGGCTATTATCGCACGCCTAATATTTCTTGGAATCCACAAACGGGAAGAGGTCGCCCGTTCCATTATTATGCCTATGGTGCTGCTGTGAGTGAGGTGGAAGTGGATCGCTTTACGGGGGTGTTTAAATTAAGGCAAGTGGATATTGTTCATGATGTGGGAAATTCTCTCCATTCTTTGGTCGATCGCGGACAAATTGAGGGCGGTTTTGTTCAAGGAATGGGATGGTTGACAATGGAGGAATTGGTGTGGGATAATGAAGGTAGACTCTGCACTTATTCCCCCAGTACCTATAAAATTCCCACGGTGGCTGATATTCCGGAACACTTCCACATCAGCTTACTGGAAAAAGCGTCACAACCGGGGGTAATTTACGGCTCAAAAGCGGTGGGAGAACCGCCTTTTATGTTAGCGATTTCGGTGCGGGAAGCGATTCGGGAAGCTGTGGCTGCTTTCGGCAATTGCCAGCAGGTTCGGTTAGCTTCTCCAGCAACTCCAGAGGCAATTTTAAGGGCGATCGCGGTTCAATTAAAAATTAAAAATTAAAAATTAAAAATGATTGGGCGATCGCCTCACCCCATCGAAGAACCCCAGTTTCTGCGATAATAGAGTCATGCCGAAATCTCCATAACCGGATGAAAACCGATACCCTCTTTTACAAAGTCTTCCAAGATTTTCCCCAATTCTTCTTTGAACTCTGTGGACTTCCCTCAACCAGAGCAAATCTCTACACCTTTACCTCCGTAGAAGTGAAGCAACTGGCTTTCCGTCTTGATGGACTGTTCCTTCCCAGTAGCAATAACCCCGATCTTCCCTTCTATATCACCGAGGTGCAATTTCAACCGGATGAAGATCTCTATTACCGCTTATTTAGCGAAGTCTTCCTCTATCTGAGACAATATAAGCCTCCTCACCCTTGGCAAGTTGTCGTCATTTACCCCAATCGGAACACGGAGAGGATAAATCCCCTACACTTTACTGAACCTCTCCAACTTCCCCAAGTGCGACGCATTTATCTGAATGAACTGCCTCAACAGTCGTTAGGGTTAGGGGTAGTTAAACTGATTATCGAAGATGAAAGTAGCGCTCCGGAAAAAGCCAAAACCCTGATTGCACAAGCGAAATCTCAGTTAACCCAACAACAGGTACAACAGAATCTGATTGATTTGATCGAGACTATAATAGTCTATAAGCTACCCACCAAAAGCCGGGAGGAGATTGAAGCGATGTTAGGACTAAGCGAAATTCGACAAACCAAAGTTTACCAAGAAGCCTTAAGTGAAGGACGTGAAGAAGGGCGTGAAGAAGGACGTGAAGAGACACGACAAGAGGTAATTTCCCAGATGGCTCGTTATGGTTTATCTCCTGAAGCGATCGCCGAAATCTTGAATCTGCCAATGGAAACAGTGACCGAAATCTTAGAGAATGTGGATCGTGACAATGAATAATGGCGATCGCCTTTACTGTAGTTTAAAATCCTCAACACAAGATCCGATCGCCAAGTTATCAACAGCTCGAAAATGGCGATCGTAGCTAAACAAAGCGAGGTTATATTGTAAAGCTGTCGCTGCAATCCACATATCATTAGTGGGAATTGGATTACTTTTTTTCTCAAACCCTGGTAAACTCTAGCATAAACTTCAGCCGTGTCTGTATCAATTACCAAACAGTTGACTTTCTCCATCTCTAAAAAATAATTTAATCGAGAGCGGTTTTGTTCTGCTTTAGATCCAACAGCAAATCCTGCCAACAATTCACCTAAAATCACAGCATTTAAACCAACCCATGGCGTATATTGAATGATTTCAACAGCATCAGAGAGATTTTGGGTTAAAGCAGTATAAGCATTGGTATCTAATAAAATCGGCTTTAATTCCACAAGCTTTCATCAACCTCCCGAAAAGCCTTGGTATTTTCTAAAAATTCAGCCTCATCGGTTTCTGTCCAAGTTCCCATCACCTGAGCCAACAAAAAGCGATCGCGCTCTGATAACAAAACCGCATCATTCTCCCTGCTCCCACCTTCATGCAAATCCTGAAGCAAAAACTTAATAATCCTTAATTTATCCTCCCTCGATAAATTATGTAATTGGGGCAACAAGTTGGTAATCGTCATTCCTAACCTCTAAGCTAAGATCAATTGACATCGTAGCATCGTAGAGCGCGATCGCCCCCCCACTCAAAGAAACCGGGTTTCTTCCTCATTTCAGGTGCTTGTCCTAATCTCTGGCAGAAACCCGGTTTCTGACTACGACGCAGACATCTCTTCGTTGTTAATTGTTAATTGTTAATTGTTAATTGTTAATTGTTAATTGTTAATTGTTAATTGTTAATTGTTAATTGTTACAGCGCTTCGCGCTGTAATTCTCGGAAAGTGACAGAAGAGGGGTAACGGCGATCGCTCATAGAATACAATTATAGTCAGAGATGACCTGCATCAGGAGGAACCATGGCCAGAGAGCGTTGGACAGATGAAAGAATTGATGGGTTAGCCGATACTGTAGATAACCTCACAGGTAGCATTAGGGAACTCAGAGAAGGTATCAGCGAAATCAAAGATAGTGTAGATGGGTTGAGAGTAACCAGTCAAGCTCTATTGCAGGTTGCTGCTCAACATCAACAAGAGATGGAATTAATTAAGGAGCGACAAGCCGAAAGCGATCGCCGCATGGAATTATTAACACAACGACAAGCCGAAAGCGATGCCCGGTTTAATGTTTTACTCGAAGAAGTTCGCTATTTAATTAGACGAGATCGAGAAGATTAACAGCAATAATGCGACCCATCGCTGGTGCGATCGCTTTCTCTATGTCATCCCCTCCATTATCAATTATCCACCAGTAACCTAGACGAAGCATTGCGGCCAAACTCCTCTGGAGCATATTGTAAGTGCGCCTCTGCACCCGGCCAGAGATAGGAACCCGGTGTAACAGATCGCGCTAAATAATGCACCTCATAGATCCCAGGCGCGAGGCGATCGCCGTAAGCCACCACTCGGTCTTTATACACCTGTTGGTAGTCGATTTGCCAGCTATCACTCTCCGCTTGCACCGCTTGATTGGCGGTCTGAAACTCTGTATTGACCGCCTCAAAACCAGCCGGGAGCGGGTCAGTAATCACCACATGATCCACGGGATGATCCGTAATAATCTCTAAACCAACGTCAAACACTTGACCGGCTTTGACTTCAAAGGGTTGATCTAAATCGTACAGTCCCGTGGTTCGCAACACCTCCTCCTCATTCGCTCGGCGCACCTGACGCACCACCCGCAAACCATTTAAGCGCCCCGGTTGATTGCCCGTTAAGCGATAGCCATAGGAAACGAGGTAATGCAGGTTTCCTGAGCCAGATTTCTGTAACACCAGCTCGCTATTTCCCTTGGGTAACTGAGCCATGGGGACGCTTAAACTCCAAGTCGAATTCTCATAACCCTGAAACTGGGTATTGCCCAAACTTTGACCCGCAAACGTCACCCCGACACCAAAATTAGGCGGCGTGCTTTCCGTTTGTGCATAGGCAACCAAAGCATCAAGCGCTTGGGCATTATTATAGGTACTGCCCCAAGTGCCATTACGCCGCAAGGAGAGCAAACTGGTTAACAACCGCCCCGTTTCTGCGGGGGAAGCATCTTGGGCAATGAACAAGCGCAAGGCTTCCGCTTGTGCCGTGGTTGCAGAGGACAACCATTGATATTGTTCCGGTAAATTAATCGTTGCCCTGCGTCCCGTCTGATAAATAGACTCGCGAATTTCATTCAACAGGCTTTGGCTTTCCTGTTTCCATTCTGGGAAATTGGCCAAATAGCGAGCTAACTTAATTTGAGTTACGGGATCGAATTCACTACGGACGCTGTAGATATCCGAGAGAAACTCATTTCGCACATCGCCCCACGCAGCTAAGGCTATCAGGGTTTCTAGGCGCAGGGTACTCTTACAAAGGGCAGAGGTACAGAAATCCTCATTTTCCGGGTCGGCTAAGAGGTCTTGTAGATAAGATTTTAGCCGGTCAACTTGGATACCATCGGGAGAAAATCCGGCATTGGCAGCTTTGGCGATCGCCTCTGCCACATAGGGCGTAAGATAAGGATTAGACTCGCTGACTCCTGGATAGCCCCTAAATCCGCCATCTTCGAGTTGCAGACTAGAGAGTTGATTTAGCGCTTCACTGGTTTTTTGCGGCAGATTAAAGACGTTGGCGACGCTCCCTTCGACTCCGCTCAGGGAGCTTCTGTATTGGCTTTCCAGGGTTTGCAAACTTGCCGCAATCAGCAGTTGACTCGCCATCGGTTCGGCAAAAGGTAGGGGATTATCGGCAAACACCTGTTGAGCGGGGGCAAGAATTTGGGGTATCAGGGTGCTGGCGAGATTAATCTCTAATCCACCGATATCGGTGGCGGTATCGGGGGCAACATTCACCGGTAGGGTGACGGTGTTGGTGCTGGTTCCCGACTCAACCACCCGCTCCGTCACCTCTAGGGGTTTAATCTCTAAGGGCACTTCAAAAGCATCCACGGGCTGGCCGTTGAAATTGGTAGCAAAGGTTACGGTAGCTGTGCCCGGTTCCGTAGGGGCGGGTTTCAAACCCGCCCCTACCGCTAGGGGGAAGCGCTCGCCCATGGTTCCCTGACTGGCTTTCACCTGCCTGGAGTCCATACTGTTGTTCGTGGACTCGAAGGTTAACCCACCGCTCACGGTTCCAGTGATGTCTAAGTTACCGGTGGCTTCCGTGGTATTGGTGATGGAGAGACCCGCATTGAGGCGATCGCCCGGTCGCACAAATTGCGGTAAAATCGGATTCGTGAGGATCGGCTGACTGGTAATAAACGTAGCTTCCCCATTGCCAAAGCGCAGATTACCATCTTTGGCAACCACCATCACCCGCCAGGTCGTCAGGTCATCGGGTAGAGTAAAGGTGACACTGCCTTGTCCCTGGCTATTGGTGAGAACAGAACCATTGTAATAGGCGAGGGGTTGGAAGTCGCGACGGGTGCGGGTGTTGGCTGCTCCGGCAGAAAATCCGCCGCCATACCCCCAACCTTTGGCAAGGGGAGAGGCTTGGGGTTGCAAGACAACATCGGGACGGTTATCGCTAAACCGGGTAGAAATGGGTTGCTCGGCGTATACCGTGTCTAGGAGGTTGGGGGCGCGATAGCCACTCAGTTGTAAGATGGCTTCATTGACCACCATCACCGTCAGTTCTCCTGCTACCGGCGAGCCAGTGTTATCCCTCAGTTGCAGTTGCAGGGTTTGGGATTCTCCCGGTTGCAGTTGGGCGTTGGATGGGGTAGCTTCGACAGATAAGAGGCGATCGCTCAAATCAATCTTAAAGGGCGCAAACCCAATTTTGACCAAGTTCTCTAAGTCCCCTTCGACTTCGCTCCCTTCGACTTCGCTCAGGGAGCGTCCCTGACGCACCAGAACCGCCTCGAATGCCGCATTCGGTAGCATCTCTGGCGTGACTTGGAATTGCACTTGAGGGGCCCCGCCTTGCACCGGTTGCAAGGCTTGGAACAGGGGTTTATCGCGGATAATGGCAAAGTAGAGTTGCCCCTGTTCGTAGGGAGACTGAATCAGCGCAGTTGCCGTATCTCCGGGTTTGTAGGTCTCTTTGTCCAGTTTAATTTCTAGCTTATCCTCATCTCCTCGACCCCAACGCACCCCACTGCCTCCGGTTGCCCAGATTTGCAAGTCGGTAGCGGTGGCACTATTTTGACTGCCTGCAAAGTTAGCACGAATGCGATAGGAACCAGAGTCCGGGGGCGTAAGTTGGGCAGTGGTAGCGCTTTGGCCGGATCTGACAGTGGTTTCGCCTACCGTTTCATACTCCACTTGGGTGCGATCGCTCCGTCCCCCTTCCACCACACGAGTTACGCTAGAATAGGTCATTTTCTGCAATTCCAGTCTCACCCGCTCTCCCGCTTTCGCATTCCCCTGTGCATCGGTAACCACCACTTCCACGGGGAATGGTTGCCCGGCATCAGCCACAAAGCTACTCTTTAAACCGATGATATTGGCACTCGGCAACACCGTCAGGGTTTGCGAGTCACTCACGGACAAATTCGACACATCCGAGACCGACACATCCACCTGATAGGTCATCGGATAGGGCAAATCGGCATCCAGCTTAAAGCTTTGCTCTCCCGCGCCCCCATCATCCAGGGTTTGCCGAGTTTGCAACACTTCTGTTTCTACCACGGGTGCTTCTTCCGGCCAAAACCATTGGGGGCCAAAAGTATACTCCTGCCATTGTTGGGGCGTAAACTGGGTTTGCCGACGAGTGACATAATATTCGGCTCTACCTCCAATAACAGGAGCGCCAAACAGATAATTACTGCTCGTTGTCGCTGTGATAGAGTCTCCCGGTTGCGCCACCTCTTGATTGAGAGCCACTTCCACCTTAAAGTTAGGCGGATTAAATTCAGCGACTTGGAAGTTACCGGTTAAGGTGATTTCCTGACTCCCTTCTGCACGAATGACATATTCTCCGACTTCCTGGTTTTTTTCTAACGGAAACTCAACGGAAAATGTGCCAAAACCATTGGTTGTATAGGTTCCTAAATCCGTTTCCTTGCCTTTGGGATCTTGGATTTTCACTCGATAATTGGCTCGCGCGTCGGTTTTCAGGTCTCCTTGTTCCAGATAATAAGCCACACCCGTAAAGACCGCTTTTTCTCCCGGTTGATAGAGCTGGCGATCAGAAAAAATTGTCCCCCTAGAAACCGGTTTTGTGTCTTCCCAATCGGCATAAATCCCATAACCATAAGCGCCACTATAGGACTCAGTGCGAGTAAAAGCCCAATCATTACCTTCTCTGGCAATAACTAACAGTTCTGGTGCTTCCGAAAACCGACTTCCCCCCATACAATTTTGCAAGTCTTGGCTGGTTAATTGCAGTAATCCGAGATCGTCCGTTTTTCCAATGGCACAAGCTCTGGGTTTCGGTCTCGATTTTTCCCCCAATTTCGATGGATAAATCTCCACAGTAGCACCGGCAACGGCTTGCCCATTATCCAGATGATTGACTCGCACTAAACCCGACTCTGGGAACCATTGGGCAAATACCCCCAGATTGGTCAATTCTACTAATCCGTAATAGGTGGGGGTATTCCATTGCTGCTCCCCATTTTCTTCATAGGAGTTGGTTCTGGCTTTTACTCCATAGGCGAGTAGTCCTGATTCGCCCCCTAATTGGGATTTTAAGTTGACTGAATTAATAACGGTTTGGTTTTGTTGCCCGGAAACTTTATAGGTTTGCCATTGATTTTCCGAGGGTAAAATATCATTTCCTTCTCCCTGGGGATAGGCGGAATCGACATAGACTAAATCGGTGGGTTCTAGGCGACGAAATGCGGCTTGATATTCTCCATCGGGGAGGTTAACACTGGAAATATCAAGCTGTAGATTTTCTGTGTTGGGTAATATATTTAATTCACTCTGTACCCAGATATCTGCTGCTACGTTGCCCGTATTATATTGTAGAGTGACTGGATTCTCTAGCTTCTGTCCAAATTTATCCTCTAGTTCTGCACCAAGAGTAATCGTATAATTCGTATCCGGCTCTAAGGCCCAGGGGTTAAGCTGAATCAGGTTGGGTTCATAGGTGAATCGCACCAGGGGAGGGGCATTCGGTACAGGAGGGGGATCGATTGTAATGCTATTAACGGCAGATTCGGCGACAATGGGATTATTAAATCTTAACTGGGGGCTACCTTTAACAAAGCGCCCATAGGTTCCCCCAGAGCCAGGTTCGCCGGTGGTTTCGAGTTCGTCAAAGTTGAGAGCATTGTAGGTTTTAAATTGACTAGAAAAGGGAATTTCGCTGGCTAAGTTGCCGTTAGCGGGTTTTAATCCGGCGGAGATTTCTAGGCTGTAGGGGGTGTTTTTTTCGAGGGTTCTTTCGGGGGTAATAATATAGTCGTATTGTTGCTGGGAGGGATCAAAAGCGGTTTGCGGATCGCTACTGCTGCTATTTTCATCAAGGGCAATTTTTAGGGGAATATCGCGATCGCTCCCCGCAGACACTAACCGGGTATGCTCGACTAAGGAATTCAGGTCTAACTCCACGTTAGAGGTAAACTTCAATTCGGGATTAATATCTACCGGTTCTGGGTTGCCATTGCTGTCTAGATTCGTCCCTGGAAGATTGGACAGTTGAATGGGAAGGGTGTTAAATGTCCAAGCAAAATCCCGGTCTAATTGATGGTTATTCAGGTCTTGTAAGCCTTGTTTGAGCGTCACTTGTACCCTGGTGGCTAAGGGAAGGGCGCGATCCGCTTGAAATCCCACCATTCGCGGAGTTAAAAAGCGAAAGGTTCCCGGTATTCTGGGGGTAATTTCAAATTTGTTGAGCAAATCACCTTGTTGGGGAGAGTCGAGACTTTCTAGGGGAATGAGAGGATCGGTAAAGATAACATTAATTTGATTAAGCGGTTTTGCCTCTTCTGTGGGGTTAATGCTCTCAATCCAAGCAGGGGGAGTGGCTAAGGGAAGGGGAGAGACGCTAGGAAGGGGTTGATTTCCCGATCGCACTCCAGCCAGTCTACACCCCGTCAACGTCAGCATAAAGAGCAAAATCAACATTAATGCTCGATGTTTGCGGTAATAGTGGCTAATAGTACGCCGCAGTTGGCGCAGTTGTCTCATTCCGAGTATGGAGCGACGACGGGGCATTACTGATCTTCCCTTACTGAATCTGATCTTGTCTTACCTGATGGGGGCAGGGTTTGGGAAGAGTTTGTAGATATACTTTACAATCTGTCACTTAATGTTAAGTTGGAGGATGGGGGGCCAAAGAAACCCGGTTTCTTCGAGAACCTCGGACAAGAGCGAAAAACTTGGGCAGTATTTCAAGCCGCGATTAGCGCTTTAACCACTTCATCTGACATTAATCGACGAAAGTCGAGAATTTCAATCAAAACAAGCTGGTTATCTTCAGAGTAGTGCAGGATGATGTCTCCTTCATCTTCTGCATAGGCGATCGCGCCATCAGAAAACGAAATCATGAGGACATCAACCTCTTTACTATAGCTAATTTTTTTCATATCTAGACCTCTTACCCGGATAAATGGTGATGATGAGAATAAAGGCATTAAATTCTCGATAGACCACGCGAAGCACCAGATTTTCATTCAGACCTTTTTGAGCAATTCGTTTGTCTTCTTCTGCGAATTCTAAACGATCTGGCGATCGCTGACCCAACTTACCTATCCGTTATTTTAGTTGAGACAGACTACAAAGCGCTGTAAAACCGATCCGGCTCCATTCAGACCTTAAAAAGACGGGTATAAACCCGCCTTAATTTTAAAGTCTGAACGGGGTCAATTCAGAGCCTAAGACCCCAGTTTTTGGGGAACTTTCAAACCAGCTAAGGCTTGATTATATTCTTCCAGTTCAACTTTTACGGGTTTAACGCCCCAAATTTGTTCGCAATATTCGCGAATGGTGCGATCGCTAGAAAATTTACCCATGCGGATTGAATTCACAATCGACATCTTGATCCAATTTTCTTGATCGGCATACGCCAGATCCACCTTATCTTGACAATCAATATAATCCTGATAATCAGCAAACAGCATATAGGGGTCACTGTACATCAAGGAATCTACCAAAGGCTTGAACAGGTTGCGATCGCCATGGGAGAACAATCCAGAAGAAATGCGATCGATCGTTTGCTTGAGTTCCGCATTTTGTTCATAATACTCCCAAGGCTTATATCCCTGTTGTTTCAGCTCTGCTACCTCTTGAGCCGTCAAACCAAACAGAAAGAAATTCTCTGCACCGGCTTCTTCCCGGATTTCAATATTGGCCCCATCTAATGTACCAATGGTAAGAGCGCCATTCATCGAAAACTTCATATTCCCAGTGCCTGATGCTTCCTTCCCTGCTGTGGAAATTTGCTCAGACAAATCGGCACAGGGATAAATTTTCTGCCCCAAGGAAGCATTAAAGTTCGCCAAAAAGACGACCTTAATCCGACCGCGTACATCGGGATCTTTATTGACAACTTCAGCCACAGAATTAATCAACTTAATGATTAATTTAGCCATGAAATATCCCGGTGCAGCCTTACCCCCAAAGATAAAAGTCCTCGGTTGAATATTCAGACCTGGATTCTGCTTAATCCGGTTATACAGCGTGATGATATTCAAGACATTCAGGTGTTGGCGCTTGTATTCATGAATCCGCTTCACTTGAATATCAAATAAGGACTTGGGATCGATTTCTAATCCGTTGTGAGTGCGGATATATTCCGCCATCAAGTTTTTATTGTGCTGTTTAATCTGGCTCCACTCGGCTCGAAATTCTGGATCTTCAACCGAACTTTCCAGTTGACGCAACTGATCCACATCCTTTAACCAACCTTCACCTAGCTTGCGGCTAAAGAGTTCTGACAATTTGGGATTACTTAATAGGAGCCAACGACGAGGGGTCACTCCATTGGTCTTATTGTAGAATTTCTCCGGCCAAAGCTTGTAAAAATCTTTCAGAGTATCCTGTTTGAGTAATTCGGTATGTAAGGCAGCCACCCCATTAATAGCATGGGAACCGACACAGGCTAAATTAGCCATGCGGACTTTCTTTTCTGGGCCTTCTTCAATCAGGGACAGACGACTGAGGAGTTCTAAATCATCAGGATACCAATGCTTCACATCTTCGAGGAAACGATGGTTGATTTCGTAAATGATTTCCAGATGACGGGGAAGAACCGATTCAAACAGGCTGACTGACCACCGTTCTAAGGCTTCTGGCATTAGGGTATGGTTGGTGTAGGCAAAGGTTTTTTGGGTAATGCGCCAAGCAATATTCCAATCAAAGCCATGTTCATCGAGTAATAAACGCATCATTTCGGCGATCGCCACGGTTGGGTGGGTATCATTGAGTTGAATGGCGGTCGTCTCTGGTAAATTATCCAAGGTCTTATGGCGCATCAAGTGAACCCGGATAATATCTTGCAGGGAACAGGAGACAAAGAAGAATTGTTGCTCGAGTCGCAGTTGTTTCCCTTGGGGAGTATTGTCATTGGGATAGAGAACTTTGGAGATAGTTTCAGAGCGCATTTTCTCTGAAACCGCGCCATCATAATTCCCCGCGTTAAATTCGCTGAAATCAAAATCATCACTCGATTCTGCTTTCCATAACCGTAGAGGGTTAACGGTATTGGTATCATAGCCAGGAACCGGCGTATCATAGGGAATTCCCATAACGGTTATACCGGGAATCCAACGAATTCTGGGCCGTCCTTTTTCGTCGTGGTAGGTTTCCGTATGACCGCCAAATTTGACTTCTACGGCTTGATCGGGACGAGCAATTTCCCAAGGATTACCCAGACGTAACCATTTATCGGGGATTTCCGCTTGCCATCCCCCCTGAATGATTTGATGGAAAATACCAAATTCATAGCGAATCCCGTAGCCAACAGCCGGAATTTCTAGGGTAGCGAGGGAGTCGAGGAAGCAAGCGGCTAATCGACCTAAACCGCCATTACCCAAACCGGGATCGGGTTCGTGTTCGAGGATTTCTTCGAGATCGAGACCTGATTCTTCTACGGCTTGACGCACCCGGTCATACAGGTGTAAGTTGATCAGGCTATTGCCTAAGTGCCGACCCATGAGGAATTCGGCGGATAGATAATAGACCGTTTTTACGTCATTTTCCAGGTAGGTTTTCAGGGTTTTCAGCCAACGACTGAGGAGGCGATCGCGCAGAGTATAGGCGAGAGCCATGTAGAAGTCATCCTGCGTGGCTAGAGATTCATACTTTCCTTGTAAGTAAAATAGGTTATCTGCAAAGGCACGTTTGAGCGTCTCTACACTCATTCCTGTCCGGTCATCTTCAATCTGAATCGGACATTGTTCTTCAGGGATCATGCGTTCGTTCATACAGTTCTTGCCGTTCTCGCCATAATGGTGATGTGCCATTTTACAGCGTATTTAAAAACTGAGAACGAACTTTTGATGCATTTTTAAGATTTGCTTGATTCCTGAAACTGAGTTTACCCGCTCTCACCCCCCCTAACCTCTCCCATTGAGCGTTGAGTTACCATCCCAACAGAGAAACAGCAGATTCTTTTTCCCAAGAGGATTTGAGCGCTTCTGGCAGAGCTATAGCGTTGGTGTCTGCGGCTGAACCGATGCGGGTTTCAATGCAGAAGGAGGCCGTATTAAATCCGCCGAAACGCTTGACGGTACTGGTTCGCATCCGAATATCTTCCGAATCGCTGGCGAAGGAAAATCGCTCGATCGCACTCATGGTTTCATATTCGGTAATTAAGTTCAGCCCATCCTCTTCATCCATTTCATACTGTCCAGCCACAGGGACAATTTCTGCATAGCCTTTTTCTCGTAAGAGTTTACCTTTGCGCGGGTTATCCACATCGGGAACGATCACCATCACGGTAGAATCTTCATGACCTTCTCCTTCTCGATCCCAACCCATCGTGCCGTGCCATTGTACCAGTGCCCCACCGGCGGCTAATTGGCCATCTACTTCATGCATGGTGCAAATTTCTTGCACTCTAGGATCGTCTGGAGTTAAGGCGCTAACCGTGATTTCTAGCTCTCCGAGTTCTGCTCGCCGAAAGGCCAGGTGATGGGTTGAACGCCGCGATCTCCATCTCCCTGCACTGCGCTGAAAAAACTCCATTGCATCCATCTTCATTAACCTCCTCGATTACTTGGTAACGATTTTGACGTTTTTATTTTACTCTCCCTTTAAGTTTACATTAGGCAAAAGACTTTGAGATAAGCATCATATAGAAGTCAGTAGGTTTTAGTTGCGGCAATTACTAAGTACAGTAGCAGCACTTGACAAACCAGTTATTTAAGCAGGGTTCTCGTTTTTTTGCCCCTGTTTTTATGCCACTCGCAACAATTCTTTACATCACCTCTGGGATGAATGAGGATCAAGAGGTTTCTTTGACGAGAATATAGGGTTGGACAATGAGAGCCTCAAACTGCTGATCTTCGATATGCTCCCAATGGTTTAATTGTTCAAGGGTGGGTTTGGCGATCAGTTGTTCGCCGATCCAGCGTTGGACAGAAGTGACTTCATCCGTGGCGATCGCCACTCCCACATCGACTAAATCTAATCCTGGATTGACCACAACCACATTATCCCTGGCAATATGGGGCTTAAGCCACTGCCATTGTGCCCGATCTACTTCTTGCGTAAGGCGTTCCCTAATGTCTTCCATGTTTGAGATTATGATCTGTAATTCTGCACCGGCCCATTTTACCGCCCTAAGTCATGCAGTGCATGGATCGCATCCCGGCAGACTTCGGTTACTTGCTGCAATTCCTCTCTTTTAGTCGTTTTCGGTGGATCGATTAAGGAACCAATCCGAACCGTGACCGGGACAGCACGGGGGATCGGAGTCTCTTTAACGAGGATTTTTTCCGTACCCCATAAACTGACCGGCAAAAGGGGAGCTTGAGCTTTAGCCGCAATCATGGCTGCACCTAATTTGGGCGAAGTAATGCGGCCATCTTTGGTGCGAGTCCCTTGTAAAAATAAGCCGGTTGCCCAGCCTTGTTCTAGAGCGGATAGAGCATTGCGAATGGCGCTGCGATCGGCAGATGTCCGTTCGACAGGGTAGGCTCCATATAAGCGGATGGCTTGTTTTAAGACTGGAACTTCAAAGAGTTCTTCTTTGGCCATAAAAGCTACCGGTCGCCGCACGCAGTTAGAGACAATAGGCGGATCGAAATGACTGGCATGGTTACTCACCACAACTAAGGGCCCCTCTTGGGGAACATTTTCAGCGCCGTGAATCCGACCTTGGAAATACACATGCAGCATGGGACTGACCACAGACCACTTGAAGAGGTGGTAAAGAACAAGGCTTTCCAAGGGTTCGCGGTTTTGAGTCATGGCTTTCATGGGTAATGGGTAGATTTAGGGTTTGATTTGGGTTAATTTATTAAGCCTGAGCTGATGGGAGGGACTGAGCAGAGCTTGCCAAGCTAGTAATACCACACCGAGGGTTCCTAGGGCAGTTCCAGAGGCGATCGCAAACACAATGATAATCTGATAGCGCACGGCATCTAAAGGGCTGGCTCCGGCCAAAATTTGACCCGTCATCATCCCTGGTAAACTGACCAGTCCCATTACCATCATCGAGTTAATCATAGGAATCATCCCTCGACGAACAGCTTGTTTCACTTCCCCATGGGTAGCTTCCCATCGAGTTGCCCCTAAGCTCAGGAGGGTTTCAATTTTACCCTGATTGCTCACTAAACTCTCCATAAACTGCTCTAACCCTAATGAAACCCCATTTAAAGCATTTCCTAGAATCATACCCAATAGGGGGATGAAATACTGGGGATCGTACCAGGGATCGACTCGAATCACAGCCAGGATGGAGAATTGGGTGATGAAGAATGCAGCGACTAAAACGGAGAGGAAAGAGCGCCAATAGATGCCCGAAAACCGCCTGGATGTGCGGTTAACGCCCGATATTCCAGCGATACTGGTCATCAGGAAAGCCAGGATTAAAATGGCGATCGGATTGGATAAGGAAAATAGCCAGTTGAGAACATATCCAATTAATAATAACTGCACAACCATTCGAGTCGTGGCAATCACCAAGGTTTTCTCTAGTCCTAAGCGCAAATAAACAGATAATCCTATATTGATTAGAATCAATAGGGATGAACTGATAAGTTGATCTAAATTAATAGGAATATAGCTTGTAGACATCCATTTCTACCATTTCATCATGGGCAAAGGATTAAGGGGATTTCTTTTGAATTCTTCTTGGGTTAAGCGCAGTAGGTTAGCATGAAATCCCAAATTAGGGAATGTTTTTAAGACCATTTTTATATAAAGTCGGGGCAATCCAAAAGACCGCCAACCGTGAGACAGATCCACCCAATCCCCTTTCCTAAATACTTCTACTAAGGGATAATTACAGTTGCGAACGGGTGTAAATTTGTGGTGCATCTCAATCATTCTGGTGATTTCTGTCGTCCACTCTTCTTTACCGTCATTTTTCAAGTAAGTTTGGGCTAATTCAATTGATGGCGGTAAATAATCTACCGTATCATTGGGCCAAATTCCTAAATCGTGAAAACAGCCAGCGATGATTAACTTTTCTCGATCGTCATCCTGGCATTGATGAAAAATAAAGCAGAAGTTCAGCACTCGATAGACATGATTTTTATACGGCTCATATTGACTGCCAATGACAGATTTCCATTCTCCGAGAATCGATTCTAATAGGGGAATATGGGTTTCAAGGGTCATAGATGTACTAAAAATTTTTCATGGCTCGTTCAATTTGCCGTTGATCGTCCCGGCGTTTAATATCTTCCCGCTTATCATGGAGTTTTTTGCCTCGGCCTAAACCAATGGCGACTTTCACCCATCCGTTTTTTAAATAGAGTTTGAGGGGAATTAGGGTTAAGCCTTTTTGTTCTACTTTGCCAATGAGTTTGCGGATTTCTTCTTTGTGCAATAATAATCGGCGCGTGCGTAAGGGGTCATGGTTAAAGTAATTTCCTGTGGTTTTATGAGGGGAAATATGTACATTCAATAGGACTGCTTCTTGATTGCGGATTAACACATAACCATCCCGCAGATTCGCCCGTCCTTCGCGAATGGATTTGACTTCGGTTCCTAGCAGTTCAACTCCTGCTTCATAGGTTTCTAGAATTTCATATAAATATCGGGCTTGCCGGTTATCGCTTAATATTTTATGTCCACTGCTGGTTTTAGTCATGTTTTTTCCTCAATATAATATTAGTATTTTTCAACCAATCGATCCCCCTAAATCCCCCTTAGAAAGGGGGACTTTCTCTAGTGCCCCCCTTTCTAAGGGTTTGGGGGGATCGGGATTGAAATTGCTATGCTGTTTCTTTATTCGACAACAATACACCATTCATAGAGATCGTAGGTTACACAATGGTTAAGAATCAAGGGATCTTGTTGGACGATCACCTCGGCTTCTTCCCTGGATTCAGCTTCAAAGATTAACATACCACCGCCTCGTTTGCGCCAATATCCACTCCGGGCTTTATGGCCTTTGTCTATTAGCTCTTGAACAAAGGCTTTATGGGCAGGAACATATTGATCGAAGGTGGCTTTATCGACAATTCCGGATTCGATTTTGGCAAACCAAGGCATGATCGAAGAAGGGTTATGATTTGGGTGATTTTTTCTTTATTGTAGCGATCAATAGTATCAAGAGTAGGATAGAGCGTTTTTTTGTGGCTCTGGTGGTTCCTTCTCCGCTTCAGGAAGAGATCGAGTAGATCGAGTAGGAGTTTGGCGATCGCTTCCTTATCCCCATCCCACGTTTGCCTTAGCTGGGGAAATGTAAAGTTTTGTTAAAATACTGGACATTCTTCAAAACCGTATCGTAGACTACAGAAAGATAAGGATAAATCGTTCATCTTATTTCGTTTTTCGAGTAAGACGGAAGTAAGGAGAAATCCTGAAGGAACGCGCCTCTGTTAACGATGAAACAAAGCGAGTTTGATTATCTTAGGAGGCGAAAGCTATGGAACTTCGTTATCGCGGACTGACCTACGACTACAATCCCCCGGTAGTTGAAATGGGAGAAGCAAAGATTGGTGGAACCTATCGCGGTTTAGAATGGCGGTTTCGCAATATGAAGAAAGCGCCTGTCATGCAAACCAATCTGGATCTGAAATATCGTGGACTGAGCTATCATGTCGGCAGTGAAGCGAAAGCTCCCCAAGCTGTTCCAGAGGTTGCACCGGTTACCCCAATGGTGGCTGCTGTAGCATCGGTGGCTGAATCTGTAACGGAAAAAGCAAGAGCATTGATGATTTCTCGCGATCGCAGCATCAAAACCCGTCAACAAGCCATGCTCGGCCGTTTAGCCACAGAAGTGGGTTTAACTGCTGATGCGGGCAAATATTGGAGCCGCATTCAAGGCAAAATTCAACCCACCTTCCGGGTAAACTATGAGCATCATGTAGGTTCCTACAGCTAAAAGGAATCTGTCGATGAGTTAACTCCTAGTTGGTATACAATCAGTCTTAATATCCCTCCATCGCTTGGGGGGATATTTTTATGCCTCAAATCCAAGTTAGATATAAGAGCCGATATCTTCGCCACAGTGGTCAGCGAGAAAACAGAGGCAACGGAAGCGTAAACTCATGAGTTCATCATATAGGGGATTGAGTTTGCATAGGGGGGGGATATGGGCAATGGTGCGTCCAAAGAGCTTGATATCTCGTGCAAAGGGGCATTGAGCGGGAATGAGTTTGACTATTAATCGAGCTAGGTCTGGGCGATTGATATCTAGAGTATTTAACCATTGACGAATGGGATAGAGTAGATCCCAGTGTATGGGAGAGCTGAAGGTAATCTGACTAATTTTGATTAACATAAATCCTCACTCTTTGTAGCGAGATACATTAGGACATGGTGCATGAGAATGCGGTTGTTTTAGTCTTTTGTTGGCCATAGATATAGCCATTTAGAGTCGGTTCTAAGGTTGTGGATCAATTCAAGTTGGGGATAGTTCCTTCCGGATCAAAAAAAAGTTTAAGGGGGAACTATTGATGAGTTTAATCGCAGGTTAAGGGTATGGGTTTTTGATGGGGACAATGGTTAACCTGTCACAGGGGGAGCTGGCTGCTGGGTCATGTTGTTTCAACAAAAAAAATATCTTCTCTAAGCTTTAATCGTAAATTGGGGCAAAAAGACGATATTGTTACAATTATTTAATTATTGCAATATTAACTGATATTTTTTGACATTTCTTTGATCAAACTTCAGATTGTCTCTGAATGGATGATAGGGTTAAGAATTCAGGCTTTCAGAATTGATTTTGCTGAAAAAAAACTGGGGATCGAGATTATTTTGTAGATGAAGCAGCCTTAGAGAAAAGTTAAAGGTTCATCAGGGACTGAAGGAGGAGGGTAACTGCGCCAGTATTAGAACCGGGTATCAAAATAGAATAGAGCTATTACAATTAGGTAAGATACCCTACGATCGCCTGCGCTCATGAATCCGATTTACTGGCTTACCCAAATCCAAGATCGACACCGCTTGTCAGTGGGCGATCGCGTTTGGAATTTAAGCCAACTGCTACAACAAGGCTATCCAGTCTTGCCGGGTTTGGCGATCCCCAATGAGATCCGACAACAATTTTTAAACACTCTTGAGTGGTCTTATCCCATTTTGGGCCAAAAGTTCGATAGTAGACTTTCAGAGGTTTCCCAGGAAAACCTAACGGATCGGGTGGATGAAGAGCGGGATCTTCAGCTACGCCAAATGACTCAAAGGATTCGAGAGCAAATTCTGAGTAGCCCCCTCAATTGGCCAGGGTATAACACAGTCGTGGAGGAGATCGCCACCTGGGAAGGAGATTTTGTTCTCTGTCGTCCCTCCTTGAGCTTACCTAAACCATCTAACCCCCAGGGTTATAGGGGGTTAGACGGCTTGTGGACGGCTTGGGGATCGCCGAAAAGTCCTGATGTTTTAGCCCAAACGATTAAACAAATTTGGGCGGAAACCTTCCGCAATAAATACTTGCTCTACTGGCAATATCAAGGGATCTCGTTACATCAGATTAGGGTGGGTATTCTGATTCAACCTTTGCACAATGAAGTGATGAGTGGGGCGATCGCCACTCAAGATCGTGAAATTGAAATAGAAGCCACCTGGGGATTAGGATATCTGTTCAATAAACCTCAAGTGACTGGCGATCGCTATCAGATTGAGATTGAACCTTACCAGATCAAGGAGAAACATCTAGGAAATAAGCGCATAGCTTATCAGCTCTGTGGTGAATCCTCAAGCTTGTCCTTGAATACGCCCCTATTCCAGGCTAAAAAAGAATCTCTTTGTGCTTATATTCTCGATGCCTCTCTGGTGGATCGACCCTGTTTAAACGAAGCGCAAATCCAATGTTTAGGCGATCGCACCCTTTCTCTCAAAAATCAGTGGTACGGTAACTTTCGCCTGGAGTGGATCGGCATACCTGACTTAAATTGGTGGATTACAGACGTTGTTCCTTTAAATGACAAAAAAACCTCTTTACTGCCCCATAAGGGTATAGGCGCTTCCCCAGGGGTGGCTATGGCTCCGGTTTTGGTCTTACCGGATCGGCTTCAACCGATGTCCTTAAATCCAGGGCAAATTATGGTTAAAGGGGCGATTGCCCCCCAAGAAACCTGGATCTTAAAAGAAGCGGCTGGTTTAATTACGGAAGAGGGTGGAATCACGAGCCATGGAGCTATTGTAGCCAGAGAATTAGGCATTCCGGCGATCGTGGGAGTCGAACAAGCAACCCACCACTTCATCACCGGAGAGATGATCCGAATGAATGGTGAAACGGGAGAGATTAATTTAGGGGCTAACGATGATTCATCTGACCCAATTCAAGTTACGGTAGGGGTGAAAAATTTTTCGCCCCTACATGCAACGCAGCTCTGGATTAATCTCTCTCAACCCCACTCCATCTACCCTTCAGACAAGGAGGTAGATGGAGTGGGTTTAATCCGCTCTGAATTATGGGCTGCAAGACTCTTTCCAGGAATTCAATGGTGGAGAGATGTGGATCGGTTTAGCTCCGAATGGTTGAAGCATCTACGAGAGTTGGCCGAGAGTTTTTATCCCTGTCCGATCTATTATCGTTCTTTTGACTCCTTTGATCCTTCTCCTGTACGGGGAATTTTGGCCTGTGAGGTTAATGAGCAAAGATCAGCCTTATTTGATTTAGAGTTAACGGTGCTGGAAAAATTACATCACCAGGGCTATCATAATCTTCATTTAATGTTACCCTTTGTGCGAACGGTGGAGGATGTGGTAGCCATTCGCAAGCGGGTTGATCGACGGCAGTTATCCCAGATGGAATTGTGGATCATGGTGGAGGTTCCTGGAGTATTATTCCAAATTTCAGAATATATTCAGGTGGGGATTGATGGCTTGAGTGTGGGAACCAATGATTTAATTCCCTTGTTGTTTGGTCTAGAGCGCCAGCAGTGGGAAACACATCAACGGGGCTTGAATGCTTGCCATCCGGTGGTTTTAAAGGCTTTGGAGCAGTGTATTACCCAAGCGCGAGCTGGGGGAATTCAGTGCAGTATTTGTGGTCAAGCGGTGGTGAGTCATCCAGGGTTAATTCAGCATTTGGTGCGCTGGGGAATTACGTCTATTTCCGTGGAGATGCCTGCGGTAGATCGGGTGCGAAGGGCGATCGCCCGTGGAGAGCAGCAGTTGATTTTAGAAGCTGCCCGGAGTCAATTAAAAATTAAAAATTAAAAATTAAAAATTAGGGGGGGTTTTCCCTTTTAATAGTGAGGAAGACTGGGGAACCCTTGTTATGAAATTTGTCGATGAATATCGGGATGCTGAATTAGCGCAAAGGATGGCAGAGGCGATCGCCGAAATTACCACCCAACCTTGGAGAATTATGGAGATTTGCGGCGGTCAAACCCACTCCATTATTAAGTATGGCATCGATCAACTGTTGCCAGAAGAGATTACCCTGATTCATGGGCCCGGATGTCCGGTTTGTGTGACTCCCATAGCGCTGATCGATCGGGCGATCGCGATCGCCTCCCATCCCCAAGTCATCCTCTGTTCCTTTGGCGACATGCTCCGAGTTCCCGGAACCGACAAAGACCTACTCAGCGTAAAAGCCGCAGGTGCAGATGTACGGATCGTTTATTCTCCCCTCGATTGTCTCAAAATTGCCCAAGCCAATCCAGAATCGGAAGTCGTCTTCTTTGCCGTTGGCTTTGAAACCACTGCCCCCGCTACCGCCATGGCCGTGTATCAAGCCAAACAACAACAGATTCACAACTTCTCCCTCCTCGCCTCCCATGTCCGCGTTCCCCCAGCCATGGAAGCCATTCTCTCCTCTCCCCAAAGTCGGGTACAGGGGTTTCTCGCAGCCGGTCATGTTTGCACTGTGATGGGATATACCGAATATGAACCCCTAGTAGACAAATACCAAATTCCCATCGTCATCACCGGGTTTGAACCCATTGATATCCTTCAGGGACTCTATTGCTGCATCGAACAGTTAGAAGGGAAAACAGAAAAGATTGCCCTTGATAATCAATATAGCCGTTCTGTCCGTCGCGAAGGCAATCAACCCGCCCAACATCTGATTCATCAAGTGTTTGAAATCATTCCTCGCACCTGGCGCGGCATTGGGGAAATCCCTGACAGTGGGTTGGGTTTGAGGGCAGAATATTCTCCTTGGGATGCCCAAAAGCGCTTCGCCCACTGGCTCGATCCTAATCCCCCTGTACTGACAACTGAATGTATCAGTGGTGAAATCATGCAAGGGGTGAAAAAGCCTCATGATTGCCCTGCCTTTGGCACGCGCTGCACTCCAGAACATCCCCTCGGTGCGCCCATGGTTTCCTCAGAAGGCGCTTGTTCTGCCTACTATCGCTATCGAGGAAAGGAGTGACAGGGGGATACGGCGATCATAAGTAAAAACCTTGTGTTTTAGATCTGAAGTTGCTATATTTAGGCACAATAAGTACAAGCCAATAGACTTCCTATGCTGATTTTCTTTATCCATGGTGTTGCTATACGGGATGTTGAATACGCCGATCCCCTCAAAAAAGCCCTCAAACAAGCCAGTCAAAAATTAAACCAACCAGCCCCCATCTTTTATGCTAGTTTTTGGGGAAACGCCCTCAGCGACATGCAACAAGTTTGGCATTATATCGATCAAGATTTACAAACCCTGAAACGAGATAATCCTCAAATTAAAATTAATGACTACCTGCGCTATCGCAGTTTTAGAGAAGACTATCTCTCCCAATTCGCTGGCGACTTATTTACCTATCTCAATACCAAACGAGGGCTACAAATTCGTCAAACCTTAGCCCAGCAACTGATTGATTTTCTCAAAGAGAATCCCACAGAAGATGAACTACATATCATTTCCCATTCTCTAGGCACAGTTATTTTATGGGATATTTTATTTTCTGACCGATTTGCCAATAACGATCCCGCCCATACCATCCGTAGAATCATCCGTCATCTCTCAGATAATCCGACTCGAAGAACGGTAAAACTGAAAACTATTACCACCATGGGATCGCCGATTCTCTTCTTAAATACTATGTTAGCGGTCAACCCTCAATCTGTGAAAGAATTTTCCCAAAAATATGGAGAATTGGGTCTAAAATGGCTGAATCTCATCGATCCTTCTGACTTAATTGCCTATCCTTTAAGAGCCAGTTTCGAGTTAACGCCAATCGACAATTTAGAAGTTCAAGATATTAATATTGAGACCGATATCAATATGGTAGCGATGGCTGCACGCTCTTTAGGTCAAGATATGGCAGCGATGGCTTTAGATGCCGGTAAATCTCATTCAGGCTATTTTCATTCTCCTAGAGTAGTGCAACTGATTTTTGCCCACATTCAACAGAAGACCATGCAGAGTGTTTTGCCTCAAACTTATCTACATTGGGTGATTGATAAATTAAAAGAAGTTAAAGGGATGACTGAGGATAAATTAAAACTGCATATTAACGATCGCCCAGAACTTCAGCTCACCTTATCCGATGGCAGTGGGGTTTTGTTCCATGTTGTCAATGCTGCTAAAGTTCACCATGTTTATCTCTTTGATCGCCAAAATTTGTGCCAATTTGCTGGCTATGTGGGATGGCTGGACACGAAGTATTTACAAGAGTGTATTGAGTCGATCCAAACCCAATGGTGTGAGAAACAATAGCAGGTTATATTCAAGAAGCTTGAGATTCGGGCTGATAAGCAAACACTGGAACAGAAATAGATTTAATCGGTTTAGCTTCCCCCTGGAGCATCACTCTAATTCTCTCCGTTGTTTCTCGATTAAAACTTTCTTCACCACACCGAGAACAAACGTTTACTGGAATCTGTTCTACTAGATAAAACTTACCGTCAATCTGAAAAATTTCACTAATTAGCTCAGAGTGATATTCTTCTGAACCGCAAACATGGCATTTAAACATCATCATTGCCTCTCCCGCGAACGGTTGGGGGGCAGGTTTACCGAAGTTATGGGTGGGAATTGGGGGATATGGTGAACCTGCCCCTACAAGATTTATCTGATTTATTATTGTAAGATAACCCATAACCAATTACCGCGCAAAGCGCTATAAAATTAATCTGTATCTAAGACATAGTGCGTGCGTGTATGACAGCCGAAATTATTTGTGTGGGCACAGAGTTACTGCTTGGTGATATTCTCAATGGTAATGCCCAGTTTTTAGCCCAAGAGTTGGCCCAGTTGGGCATTCCCCACTACTATCAAACCGTGGTGGGGGATAATGTGGAGCGTTTGAAAAAGGCGATCGCCGCCGCCCTCGATCGAAAGACAGAAATTATACTCTTCACTGGAGGACTCGGCCCCACTCCCGACGACCTCACCGGCGAAACCATCGCCTCCTTCTTCCAAACTCCCCTAGTCGAGCGCCCCGAAGTCCTAGCGGATATCGAAGCCAAATATGCCCAACGGGGACGCACCATGAACCCCAGCAACCGCAAACAAGCTCTAAGTCCAGAAGGAGCCATGATTTTACCCAACCCCACAGGAACCGCTCCCGGCATTATCTGGCATCCACGCCCCAATTTAACCCTAATGACCTTTCCTGGAGTTCCCAGCGAAATGCATCGCATGTGGAAAGAAACAGCCGTTCCCTATCTCAAACAGCAAGGATGGGGAGAAACCATGATTTATAGCCGCACTCTCAAGTTTTGGGGCATTGGGGAGTCTGCCCTAGTGGAAAAAATCCCGCAAGTCTTTGACTATAAAAACCCTACAGTAGCGCCCTATGCCGGTAAAGGATTGGTGAAGTTGCGGATTTCCACCCGCGTCAGTTCTGAAACCGAAGCTCAAGCCCTGATTAATCCTGTAGAAGACCATATTCGAGCCATCGTGGGAGAATACTGCTTTGGAGTCGATGACCAAACCTTAGCCGATGTGGTGGGTAAATTATTGCTAGAGTCAGGACAAACCCTAGCCGTAGCCGAGTCTTGCACTGGGGGAGGCTTAGGAGCCGCTATTACGGCTGTGCCGGGCAGTTCCGCCTATTTTAGGGGGGGAGTCATCGCCTATGAGAATCAGGTCAAGGTGAGCCTATTAGGGGTGAATCCGGAGGATTTAGAAGCCTATGGTGCAGTGAGCGATCGCATCGCCGAACAAATGGCACAGGGCATCCAACAGCAATTAAACACCGATTGGGCCCTCAGTATCACCGGCATTGCCGGGCCCGGTGGCGGCACAGAAGAGAAACCCGTTGGCTTGGTTTACATTGGATTAGCCTCGCCCAATGGGGAAGTCACAAGCTATCGTCACCAGTTAGGTAGTATCCTAGATCGCTCCATCCTACGAGATTTTAGCCAATCTTGGGCCTTAGATCATCTCCGGAAACACTTACACAAAGCTTAAACTTTTGAAAACTGATGATAATAAAGGTTGCTCATCTGCGATCATTCGTTATGATCGAAGAAAGGATTAAGCCTTTGATTGACTAACCCAGTTTCAATGCACTGGGCTAAAGTTCAGCGAAAGGAGCTTCATACTGAATGGACTATATCGACGAAATCTGGGAAAAAATCAAAGAATTGGCTCGTAAATTGATTGAAGCCCTCTTAGGGCCAGATGTCCAGCCTGAACCTGAGCCGATTCCGATTCCTGTAAATGACCGCGAAAACAGACGCTAAAGAGATCTTCACAGTTCTATCAACTGAGGATATTGAAACTTGTTCAACGTTTTGGTGTTGCACGGCCCTAATCTAAATCTATTGGGACTGCGAGAACCAGGAATTTATGGTTCGACTACTCTAGCCCAGATTAACCAGCAATTGAAAGAGGATGGCAAAACCCTTCAAGCGGAGGTAACCCCCCTTCAATCCAATCATGAGGGAGTATTGGTCGATGCCATACATGAGGCGGTGAATCGCTATCAAGGCATTGTCATTAATGCCGGAGCCTATACCCATACCAGTGTAGCGCTCAGGGATGCGATCGCCGCCGTTTCCATTCCTACCGTCGAAGTTCACCTCAGCAATATTTATCGTCGTGAACCCTTCCGCCACCACTCCTATTTAGCACCCGTGGTTGTCGGGCAAATTAGCGGTTTCGGCCCAGAAAGTTATCGTTTAGGGTTACAAGCCCTCATTTCTCATCTTCAGCTAAAAGCCAATAACCCATAGCTTTTATAGTGGATTTGATATTGTAGGGGCGGGTTTGAAACCCGCCACTACTCTTTCTTCGGCTTTGGCTTCTTCTTCGCTAAGGGCAAAAATCGGTCTAGAGCAGCCTTGAGATGCTCCAACTCTTCCTCAATATTTCCCTCACGAGCCGCTCGACCAATACATTCGGTTAAATGTTCATCTAAAATAATACGAGAAACGCGATCGATTGCCCCCCGGACTGCCGCCAATTGGATCAGCACATCAGGACAGGGGGTACTTTGCTGTACCATACCCTTAATCCCCCTCACATGGCCCTCAATCCGCGAGAGCTGATTGACAATTTGCCTCAAAGATTCTTCACTATGAACATGGGGATGTAGGGTATGAGGTTCATGGGGATGGTGATGATGGGGCAAAGATTGAGGGTCATTCGGGGATGGGGAGTGGGTCATTGGATAAAGGTTAATCTTGTCAGCTGGGATAATTTTGAGCATCATGTTAATTGTAGAACAAATTTAGCTTTATGACTCCTGAAGACATTAATGAAGTGTTAGATGAATTATTTGCAGACCAGATCTCTGAAGTCAGTGCCGGTTCTTGGAAAATCGATCGGGAAAATTTACGATTATTGGTACTGCTCTCTGATGATGAATCTTGGGTCATGGCGTTAGCACCAATGGCTCCAGTTGAAGATGCAAAACCCTTTTTTGAAGACCTATTAAAGGCTAATTTTGAGTTTACCCAAGAAACTCGCTATTCGATCAGTGAAGGAGTTATTTGGGTAACTTATCGCCACCAGCTAGAGAGCTTAACTCAAGAGTCCTTTGCAGAAATGATTGGTCGCTTAAACCGCTTACAAGAAGAAGGATTAACCCCTTATTTCCAAGCCAAATTAGATCGACAATTGCAGATGATTGTAGAAGTCTCAAAAGCACAGGGACAAACCCTAGAAGGGACGATGCAAACCCTGCATCGATTTTATGAAGAAGGGATGATGGGAGAGCTATCGCAAAATGCCCAAGAACGGGAGCAAGTGTTAGCCGCTTGGAAACGGCAGTTAGAGCGACTCTGGCCAGAGGTGTAAGCGATGAATGCAAAGCGCTGGAGAATTTTAACCCCTTACTTATTTTTGCTTCCTGCCCTATTCATTTTAAGCTTAACTGTATTTTGGCCCGCTTTGCAAGCCATTTACTTAAGTTTATTTAACTATGATTTAATCAGCCAGCAAACTCAATGGATGGGGTTAAAAAACTTTCAGCGATTAGGGAGCGATCGCCTATTTTGGCAAACCCTCAGCAATACCCTCCTTTATCTAGCTTGTGTTGTGCCTTTACTGGCTATTCTTCCCCTAGGATTAGCTATTTTAGTCAATCAAAAAATTAAAGGCATCAGTGGATTTAGGGCTGCCTTCTATACCCCCGTAATTATTTCCATGGTGGTAGCGGGAATTGCCTGGCGATGGCTCTATGCTGAAAATGGCTTATTCAACCAAGCCTTAAGTTATTTGCATCTACCGACTATTCCCTGGTTAACCAGTCCCCAATGGGCTATTTACAGTGTCATGGCCGTCACCATTTGGAAAGGACTGGGCTATTATATGGTTATCTATTTAGCGGGTTTGCAAAGTATTCCCCAGGAACTCTATGAAGCGGCTGCTATTGATGGTTCCGATGGCACGATCAAACATTGGGATATTACCTTACCGTTGATGAGACCCTATTTGTTTTTAGTAGCGGTAATTTCAGCAATTTCCGCCACTAAGGTCTTTGAAGAGGTGTATATCATGACTCAGGGAGGGCCGAGAAATAGCTCGAAAACTTTGGTTTATTATGTTTATGAACAGGCATTTCAGAAGTTGGAAATGAGTTATGCATGTACGATTGGATTGGTGCTATTTTTGGTCATCATGGGATTGTCAATTGTAAATTTGAAGTTAACAAAGATGCGATCGTGAACTCAGTTTTGATATTATATTTACTATACATATTTTCCCTTGAATCTACTTATGGATTATCATCGATTCCTAGAGCAACTCCCCTCCCTGTATGAAGATTGGGGAACTGACTATATCCATCCCAAATCTGACCGATTTTATGAAGTCGGCCAGTATCTGCAAGGGATGACAACCACTAATATCATGCAATTGCTCAATTTTGCAGTCAAATGTATGGAACCGGATGAAATTTACTGTGAAATTGGCAGTTATCAAGGGGCAACTCTCATTGGTGCGCTTCTAGATGCTCCAGAGCGAATGGCTTATGCAGTTGATAATTTTTCGCAATTCGATCCAGATGGGAAAAACCAAAAAGCACTAGAAGAGAATTTAGGAAAATTTGGTTTAGAAAGTCAAGTCTGTTTCTGCTGTCAAGACTTTGAACAATTTTTTCTCGATCTCAAAGAAGTAGAAACCGAAAGCAAAATCGGTGTTTATCTTTATGACGGAGCGCATGATTACCGTTCTCAATTAATAGGTTTATTTCTTGTTCGTCCTTTCTTAGCTTCTCAAGCAATTCTGATTGTAGATGATGCGAATGAAAAAGAAGTTCAGCAAGCGAATTTAGATTTTATTACCCTGAATCCCGAATGCAAGTTATTAGTGGAATTCCTGACTCCTGGTAATGGATATCCCACATTTTGGAATGGAATTCAGATACTCAGTTGGGATAGTCACTCTTAGTTTTAAGCACAGGGGAATAGACTAGGAATTAGAAGATAAAGACTAATTTCACGAACCAGTTGGGGGGAGAAGTTTCAAAGGAGCGGATAATTTGAATTTGCTGGATGAATTCGCGCAAGTAAAACCGCCGTTCTGATTCGGAAAGATCGAGCCAAAATTGGGGAATGGATACAGCTTGGGCGACTGAGGTTAAATTAACGGGTGGAAGCTCGGCTAAACTCGCTTGCAGTTGGGAGAGTTCGGTGCGAATTTTATAGGTGCGAAGATCGGCAGTTTGGGGATCGAGAATTCCGGTTTGGGTGAGTTCGGGAAGTTGGTTTAAGATTTGTTGATTTTGGTTTATTTTTTGCTGAAGTTGTGATTTTACTAGGTCGAGATCGGGGAGGGTGAGTTGAGAGACGGCTTGCTGTAAATCTTGACAAATTCTGTTAATAGTTGCGTCTAAAACTTGTTCGTAGCGTAAGCTTTTACATTGGGGTTGGTGGGGACAGTTAATGGGACACAGATAGAGGTATTCACCGGTTTGACGATGACGGGTGACGCGGGTGATTTTCATTCTGGATTGGCAGTTTTGACAGGAAACTAAGCCAGAAAGCGATCGCGGAGCGCTGGCAGAACGAGGGGGAAGGCGACGATTGCGACGCAGGAGGCGATCGATTTGGGCGGCTTCTTCTCGTGAGAGAATGGGGGGATGGGTATTGGAGAGAATTTCGCCGTTTTTAAAGGCGGTATTTCCCCGATAAACGGGATTCGTTAACCATCGTTTGCCGGTGGAGACGGAGATTTTTTTACGATATTTTTGATTGAGATAACGAACGGCAGCCCGAATCGATCCATAGAGTAGAAAATGATCAAAAAAGTCTTTAACAACGGGGGCATAACTGCGGTCTAGAATATAGCTATTTTTGCTGCGTTTATAGCCATAGGGTGCTTTTCCGGGTGGGGGTTTGGCTTGGAGACGGTTTTGAGCATGGCCTTGGCGAATGCGGAGGCTGCGATAATAGGTTTGAAGACGATCGCACAGTTGCAGAATTTGGGTGCGATCGCCTATATTTGGCTCTTCACCCTGAAGCACCATCACTTTTATATTCTGGGACTCTAAACGCAGGAGTGCATGGGACATGGTTTCTAGGGTATCACCGAGTTCTTCGAGTCGCCGAATCAGAAGATAAATTTCCTCCCTTTCCTGCTCTTGTTCGAGGTCTTGAAAGAGGGTGTTCAGTTGCTCTCTATCCCCTAAATCTTGGTAGATGCGATCGACTTCCCATCCCCAAATACTGCGATCCGGGGGAGATTCGAGGATGGGGTCACACCAAACATAGGCGAAGATTTTCATAGGGGAATTTTAACGCAGATGTTGCCCAGTGCCCCCATCGGCCGGATCGAGAAATGGTCTAAGATCGATGCCGTTAGATAGGGTGCGCGGTTGGGGAGTTGGGGGTTGAGGTGCGGGAATGCGGTTCAGTCCCGATAGATCGCGGTTGGTGACTTGGCCGAGCAGATCTAACCAGTTGCGGGTGCTGGGTCTTTCGGTCAAGGTTGTGACGGGGAGGGTGCTTTGGCCGCTATCGGCGATCGCCAAATTCTCAAACACGCGATCGCGGATTAACTCCGGGTTTTGTCCGGGAGGAACCGTCAGCACAATGCGACAGCGATAATCTGCACGGGTGGTCACACAAACCGTATCATAGCCATTCTCAAAACCCGTTTGCAACTCTAGCAATCCATCCGCCCGATAAAATTCCAGTCGTCTACTAATTTCTGCACAGCGACGCTCTGGTGTCCATCCTCCCCCCAACTGAAGGGGAGTGGCCCAAGCGTAGGCTTGACTGGGTTGACTGCTAGGATGATACATGACCGTTGGCAGTCCCTGCTGGGTTTCGCAAGTAAACCGGGGTTTGGTTTCCACGGGAATACCTTCAGCAGGAGCAGGTGACGAGGGTTCCGAAGGTACAGGTTGAGTATCCACAGGAAAGTCGCGGGGCCAAGTCGTTTGGGCCAGACTCGGAGAAGTCAGAACTGTGAAAATTAGAAGTAAACTTAGATAAGGTTTCATAATTTGAAGCGTATTTGCATAACAACTTAACTCAGTAATGACGAGAGGCGATCGGCCTTAAGTTCCTGGTCATTGTTTCATCTGGGCAGGATAAAGGAGAAGACCTATGGCAGAGCGAGTAAAGGTTTGGTTCGACCCGGAAGCTGATTTTCTAGAAGTTATTTTCTCAGATACTCCCGGTTATATGCGGGAAACTGAAAACGATGCCATCCTAGAACGAGTTGATTTAGAAGGCAACCTTCTCGGCTTCTCTATTTTGGCGGTTAGTCAGCTTGCTCAGTCAAAACCATTAATTGCTGAGTTTCAACATTGTCGTGATGCACAATAATATAGCAGTTTTCGCTGCTATGGGGTACATTTTGATCCCCCTAAATCCCCCTTAAAAAGGGGGACTTTCTGATTCCCCCCCTTTTTAAGGGGGGTTGGGGGGATCTTTTTCGGCTGTACCTCATTACCGCGTAAAGTGCTGTAATTGTAAGGAGTTCACTGGTGCTTACTGCAACTGAAGTAATAACAGAAAAAAAAACTTGGACAGATGAGGAATTCATGGCACTGCCCAAGGACGGACACCGCTATGAAATTGTGAATGGAGAATTGATCGACAGGGGAAATTCAGGTGCATTACGTTGAAGAAATGCATGACAAACTGGTGGACTATTTTGATAATGGTACTCGTTTAGCCTGGATGATTCATCCGAGCGAACACTATGTCTTAGTTTATCGCTCTGCCCAAGAACCCGATCGCCTGCTCAAATCTGTTGACGCTTTAGAGGGTGAAGAAGTAATTCCTGGATTTAGCTTACCTGTGGCTGACCTATTTCAAAAACTTTCGTTCTAATGAGAAAATGATTTATACAGAAAGCCGGATTGTAAACTCCGTACCTTTTCCCAACTCAGAAGTACAAGTAATTGTCCCCCCATGTTTTTCGACAATAATTTGATAGGCGATCGCCATTCCTAACCCCGTACCTTTACCCACTGCTTTGGTGGTAAATCCTTGCTCAAAGATGCGCTCTTTCACCTCTTCAGACATCCCCGTACCATTATCGGCAATGCGGATCGTCACTTCCTGCGCTGTCGCTGAGATTTGAATCCTAATCTGATTGGGATCGCCAGAAATCTCCTCAAAACTACGTCCTTGATTATCCTCTTCCAAAGCATCGATCGCATTAGCAATCAGGTTCATAAATACTTGGTTGAGCTGTCCGGGAAAACATTGTACCTCTGGCAATGCTCCATAATCTTTAATAATTTCAATTGCGGGTCGATCTTCGTTAGCTTTGAGGCGATGTTTGAGAATCAGCAATGTACTATCAATCCCATGATGTAAATTAAACGGCACTTTATAATCCTTGTCCGCACGGGAAAAAATCCGTAAAGAATCGCTAATATGGCCGATGCGATCGGTTCCTTCTCGCATTGAGGAAATCAGGTTCGGTAAGTCTTCCCTGAGAAACTCTAAATCGATCGCTTCGATTGCTTCTGCTATGGCTTCGGTTGGCTCTGGATATTCTTGCTGATACAGGTCAATCAATCCGAATAAATCTTCTAAACATTCTCGTGCTGGGTTGATATTTCCCGCAATAAATGCCACGGGATTATTGATTTCATGGGCAATTCCCGCCACCAAGTTACCCAAAGCCGACATTTTCTCATTTTGCACCAGTTGCAGTTGCGCTTGCTTTAGCTCTTTGAGAGATGCTTCGAGTTTCTGGGCATAATCTTGGGACTGCTCGTAGAGACGGGCATTTTCCAGAGAGATCGCAGCTTGGGAACAGAGCAGATTTAGTAGTTCGATACGATCTGTGGTAAACACTCCCACCGCCAGATGATTTTCCAGATAGAGAATGCCAATGAGTTTACTTTGGTTGAGGATCGGGGTACAGAGGAAACTTAGGGGTTGATCTTGCAACAGATAAGGGTCTGCTGCAAATTCAGTGTGGCGGGAGAAATCATTAACCATAATCGGCCGTTCAGTGCGTTTAACGGTATTAATGACACTCATGGGCAGGGCATCATCACTGACTGTAGACATTGAAGGCAACTGGCCCATCTGGAGTGCATATCGGGCAGCCACTGGCCAAGTTTCTTGTTGGCTTAAAAGCAGAATAGCGCGATCGGCTCCCGCATTTTCCATCGCTGCTTTCATCAACACTGAAACCAATTTCTCTAGGTGAATTTCGCTCGATAAAGATTGAGCTGCTTTCATGGCTGTTGCCCAGTCCAGCATAAAGCCAGTGCTGCTGCTACTCGAACTCACCGTTCGCCTTAAGTTAGAAGTAACGGTTTGACCGCTTACCCATTGTAAACGGGGAGGTTGCACAATCGCACAGAGCAATTGGGGATATTGCCGTTCGAGTTGGTCGGTTTTGGCTTTCGCGCCCCAGCGAGCATAGCCGTAGTAAGCATCCGTCATATAGACTTGGGCAACTTTTTCTTTACCCCAATCGAGGTAAAATTTAGCCGCCAGTTCGTTGGCTAGAGCCTCTTCTTGTAAGAATTGGTTTTCTTTGGCTCCGGTGATGGCGCGATCGTAAAGTTCGATCGCCTCAGCCTTGTTGCCTAACACTCGCGCTTTTTCGGCTGCGATCAAATCCACCTTATGTTGGTAATTCATGGGAGCATGACGCGCCCATTGCTCTTGCAATTGGGTTTGGTTTTGTTCTACCCGCTCTAATGCCTCCGGTTCCCCTGTCCAATCTGCCAGAATGGTCAAAGCATCATAGAAATAAAAGGCCGGTTGAGCCACCATTCCCGGAACTGCATTAAAATATCGCTTCACCTCAAGGGCATGATTTTGTGCTGATTCAATTTTCCCGAATAGATAGCACAGTATTAACTTATATAAGTAGAATAAATTCAGTCCCAACCGATCGTTAGCTTCAATCAATTGAGGCAAAAATTCAGCTTCTTGAATAACCAATCCCGATAAAGTACCAGGATGCTGTGCATCTTGGAGCAAATTTAAGGTTACTTGCCCAACTATTCGACACCAATTCAGTGCGCTTAACTGATTCAGTTGCTCCAACCCATTGCAATAGCTAAAAATCTCTTGCTCTAAAAGAGCAAGGGGCTGAGAAGACCAAAAAGAATGAAGACAAAATTGATAGGCAGCATATCCAGCAAAGTCAAGGGTTCCCAGTTCTAATCCCACGGTATAGGCTTCTTTTAAAAGAGGTAATGCATTTTTAATCGGCTCTTTGCGGTGCAAGATAAAGACTCCGACTACAACTAAGACCTCTGCTTTGAAGGCTTTGGCATCTAATTTAGAGATCGCTTTAAGGGCTAAATTCCCAAATTTCACGGCTGTATCGATGTCATGCCAGCGATTAGCCAGAATACCATAGGAGACATAAGCGGATGCTGAAGCCGGTGTATTTCCATATTGAATGGATAGTTTGACTGGCAAGGCTACCAGTAATGGATAGAAGGGAGAACCACAGATATCACTGGCTGGGATGATGCTGGTGGTCATTTCGACAATGGCGATTTTTTCTGGATCGCTCATGGAGGGGAGATGAACTAAGTCGCTAATTTCCCTCTCTCCAATCAACTGGTCAATTTCTGCCATAGCTGATTCAATATCTTTGGGTGTGGGATGCTCAGGAAAATGAACTCCCAACTGATGCAGTAGTTGTAGGGCGATCGCGATCGCTTCGGTTGGTTGTTTGTTAGTGATCTTGGCGATAATCTTAATCCGGTAACTCTTCACCTGATCTAACAACGACTTGGCGCGATCGCTCACCGATTGAACGAACTCTTCCATCCCTGCCAAATCACCACATAAGAAAGCTAACTCTGCCCCCATCTCATGCAAGGCTAAACTCATTTCATACTTGGTCACCCAAGCATTTTCTCCTAATAAAAAAAGCCCCACCTTCACATATTCCCGACCCGCTTGATAGGCAGTAGCGGCTCTAGCTTTGCGAGATGCCATTAGATTCAGCGCTGCCAATTCGTCTCGTCTGTTTTGGTCGGTAATAAAATCTATTCCATAGTTGAGTTGATTAACCAGCTCAAAAATTCGCTCTTGTTTGGCTTCTGAAGAGAGGGTTGTCAGTAAGAGTTCACCGATTTGATAGTGTTTTTGCTGTTTTTGATCTTCTGGGATCAGAGAATAAGCCGCTTGTTGGACGCGATCGTGTACAAACTTGTAGCTCACCGATAGCTCTGATACCCTTGCTGCTTCCCCTTGCTCATTCCCTTGGAAAAACTTATAGGTCTGATCTTTGGGCAATACTAAGCCCTCTTGCAGAGCCTTCCACAAAGCCGTAGCCACTTCCGCCTGAGACTGTTGACTGACAATAGCCAAACTCTGCAAGTCAAACTGATTACCCATACAGGCGGCTAACTTCAAACCCTCCTGGGTATCTTTGGGTAGCTTGTGCAGCCGAGTCGCCATAAACTCTACCACATCCTCCGTCAGTGCTAACTGCCGCACTTGGGTTAGGTCGCAATGCCAATAACCTAAATCGCGATCGAAGGTAATCCACCCATCTTCATGTAATCCTTTCAGAAATCGGGTTGCAAAAAAAGGATTTCCCTTAGTTTTTTGATGAATTAATTCACTTAAAGACCAGGCTAAATCTGGGCTACAACTCAGAGTATCTGCAACCAATAAATTCAGATCGGTTTCACTTAAGGGAGCAAGCGTTATCGTCTTTATCGTCGCTCCCGATTTTCCCATTTCATCCAGAGTTAGCATCAAGGGGTGTGCTGGATATACCTCATTATCTCGATAGGCTCCTAGCAAGAGTAAATAACCCGTCTTGTTGTCGCTCATGAGCAGTTTGATCGACTTCAGAGAATCTGAATCTGCCCACTGGAGGTCATCTAGAAAAATGACTAAAGGAGTCTCTTTTTTGGTAAAAACTTGAATGAATTTTTCAAATAATAGATTAAAGCGATTTTGACCCGCACTGCCAGAGAGTTCGGGAACCGGTGGCTGGCGGCCAATAATGGACTCTAACTCCGGAATTACATTAATAATCACCTGCCCATTTTCCCCCAATGCAGATAGAATCTTCTCCTGCCACTGGGCTAACTGAGCATCAGATTCTCCTAACAACTGTTTGATCAAATCTCGCAAGGCACTCACCAAAGCACTCAAGGGAATATTGCGTTGAAATTGGTCAAATTTTCCTTTGATAAAATAGCCACGCTGCCGCACAATAGGCTTATGAACTTCGTTAATAACGGCGGTTTTACCAATTCCCGAAAACCCGGCAACGAGCATCATTTCCGTGTTGCCTTCTGCCACCCGCTCGAAGGCGGTTAGTAAGGTTTGGATTTCTGTTTCTCTGCCGTAGAGTTTTTCCGGAATCAGAAAGCGCCCGGTCATATCCCGTGTTCCTAACTCAAAGGGTTCTATTTTTCCAGTTTCTTGCCACTGTTGCAGACACTGTTCAAGATCGAACTTTAACCCTAAAGCACTCTGATACCGGTCTTCGGCATTTTTAGCCATCAGTTTTATGACAATATCGGAAACGATGGGCGGGATTTCGATATTAGACTTTTTATTTTTTACTTCACTAGGGGGTATGGGCTGTTGGGAAATATGACTATGTACCAATTCCATAGGGTCGGTGCTGCTGAAGGGTAAAATCCCTGTTAGCAGTTGATATAAGGTTACGCCTAGGGAATAGAAGTCACTGCGGTAGTCGATGCCTCGATTCATGCGCCCCGTTTGTTCGGGAGAAATATAGGCGAGAGTTCCTTCTAAGACATTGAAATTTTTAATTTCTTGGGCTTCCCTGGGCAGTAGGGTAGCAATACTAAAATCAATCAGTTTAATCTCTTGGGTTTCCGGCTGAATGAGGATGTTGGCGGGTTTAATATCTTTGTGAATGACTCGGTTACGGTCTAATTCTTGTAAGATTTCAGCTAGTTGAATGGCAATCTGCAAACAGTGTCCTAAATTGAATGAGTAATGGTTTTGTATGGCTTTGTCGAGAGAAATAGCGCCCAAATCTTCCATTACTAAGGCATAGCCATTACCATATAGCTCTAAGCTTAAGGGTACGACAATGCCACTTGAGTTCAGGTTTTTAGCAATGGTGTACTGATTGTAAAATTGTAGCAACTCGCTGAAGCTGGGATATTCATTGCGGAGGAATTTGATCGCCACTTTCAGGGAGTCAGCCAACCGAATGCCCTGATAGACAAGGGTTCGCTCGCCTGCATAGATGGGGTCGCCAATTTGATAGCCCGGTAGTGATGGGGTCATTTCTCTGGGTTTTTTGACTAGGGTTGTATGGTAGCTATTATATTCATCCTTACTAGAAATAGCGATCGCCCCCATACCATTTCCCGTAACGCTATGCAATACTCATTCATTCTACAAGGTCTGACAAACAAGATACAGCGCTTTCTGCTTCGCAGACATGCAAGCGCTCTGAGTGGGGGAATGGGGGGGAGTGAAAAGCAGACTCAACAAGACTTTGAACTATTCTGGCTATCTTCAAAAACCGCCTAATTGTCCCTCATAACAGCGCCAAGTGCTGTATGTTGATGACAATCGGCGATCAAAGCGATCCAATTTTGCCTAATTGTGTTAACTTAATTTAAGTTCAACTTCACCACTCTTAGTAATTGCCCTTGGTAGCGCTAATCTATTGCGTTAAGTTCATTAACCCATACGACCCTTAAAGGAGTTTTTTTAGCTAAACACCCTCTGGTATAACCCCAGTTTCCCAACTAACACAGACCCAATTAAATTTTCTATAGAGGTAGCAATCTCTATTTTTTTTTAGCTCAGTCATTTAAGAGGAATACAGTCTTGAAACTCCGTTCTACATTCTCTGTTCACAAACGCACAGTCATTATTTGCATCGCCCTTACGGTTTGGACAATTTGGTTAACCGTACTCGGTGCTAAAGAAGCCATTTCTTATGTTATTGAATACTGGCCAATGGCTTTAACTATGGTCTTTGGATCTATGGTTGCAGGGGGAACCAGTTTAGGAGGAGGAGCAGTTGCTTTTCCGGTATTTACTAAAATTTTACACATTGGCCCCTCAGATGCGAAGATGTTTTCTTTAGCCATTCAAAGTATTGGCATGACCTCAGCATCTATAGCTATCATTTTAACCGGTATTCGAGTAGATTGGCGAGTGATTCGTTGGGGTAGTCTTGGCGGTCTTATCGGCATGACTTTCGGTGCTACTTTATTAGCCCCTATTTTACCTCCAGACGTAATAAAAATGTCATTTACGGTAATGCTGGCTAGTTTTGGGATTACTTTATTAGCCTTAAACCGATTACCTAGAGACTTTCATATAGAAATGCCCATCTGGACTCATAATGAACGAACAATTTGGGTACTTGCTGGCTCAATAGGAGGAATCATGAGTAGTCTCGTGGGCAGTGGTATTGATGTATTTTGTTTTTCTGTCATGGTGATTCTCTTTCGGTTTTGTGAAAGAGTGGCCACTCCCACATCTGTAATTTTGATGGCCACAAATGCCCTTATTGGGTTCGCTTTTCATGCTTTTGTCTTGCATAGTTTTATGGAGCCTGTTCGCAGTTATTGGTTAGCTGCTATTCCCGTAGTAGTGGTAGGCGCTCCTCTAGGGGCAATGTTATGCGATCTTTTGCATCGGCAAACTATTGCTAATATATTGATTGGGTTGATTTTAGTAGAAATTATCAGTTCTTTATTACTGGTGGATATTAGTGTACTGGCGATCTATTCCAGTTTGATCACCATGCTGGTTTTTTCGGGTCTGAATTACTGGATGTACCGCACTAATATCTATCAGAAAAATAAAGCCTAGGGGGTGTTCAATGTGGATAGTCTAGTCTTATCCTTGTTCACAGTAAACCGTTTCTAGATGGAGACTTAATAAGGGGCGTAAGCCCCTTATTTCTTATAGGGTTGATTGGCAAAAATATTAAAGATAATTTAAGAAATAAGAAATTTAATTCAGAGCGATACTACAATAGAAAAGCTATACCAACTTGAACTCATGACTACCGAACTAACCAAAGGCGCAAGGTTGAATCTGTCCCAAACCTATCCCCAAGTGCAAGATATCCAGATTGAGGTAGGTTGGAGAGCCACAGAGCCAGGATACGATATTGATGGCTCCGTGTTTATGCTAGGGGCGAATGGCCGGATTCCAGCCGAAGAGTATTTTGTCTTTTATAATAATCCCCAATCTACCGATCGCGCCCTACAACGAATCGAAAATTCTGGAGAAGGTCGGCAGAGGTTTATGCTCGATTTGAGCAAAATTAGCTCGGTGATTACGGAACTGGTGTTTGTGGTCACCATTCATGAAGCAGTGGAAAAAAAGCAAAGTTTTGCCCATATTGAGCAAGCATTTATGGCAATCTCCAATCCCCAAACCCAGGAAGAATTAGCCCGTTATCAATTAACTGAAGCTTTTACCTCAGAAACAGCTCTAGAATTCGGTCGTATTTATCAAAAAGATGGACAATGGCGTTTTCATGCCCTGGGCCAAGGCTATAATTCTGGCTTACAAGGCTTTTTAAACCAATATCATCAGGAAGGAGCCGCCCCATCCCTACCCCCTCCTCCTCCCGCACCTCCCCAACCGACTCGCAGGGCAAAAGCGGTTGAATTAGAGAAGAAATTGGAGAAGGAAGCGCCCGCATTATTCGATTTAGTCAAAAAAGCAGATATTTCTTTGCAAAAAGCCAATTTAACTGACCATCAAGCGCAAGTTGCCCTCTGTTTAGATGTGTCGGGTTCTATGTATTCTTTGTATTATTCAGGCAAGATTCAACGGTTAGCTGAGAAAATATTAGCCCTCGGTTGTCGGTTTGATGATGATGGGGCGATTAAAATTTTCCTCTTTGCCGGAAATTCCCAGGAGATGGGGGAAATGACGGTGGAGAATTTCAATAATTTTATTGGTCAAGCCCAAAATCAATATAGAGGTTCAGGGGGGACGAATTACGCTCCTGCATTGCAAGGGATTAGAAAGTCCTATTTTCCTGATGCCAGGGGAGGAAATCGCCAATCTCCTTTGAAGGCGAATATACCGGTTTATGCGATGTTTGTCACTGATGGGCAACCCTTTGATCAAGCTCAGTCTGAACAACAGTTGCAATGGTCATCCTATGAGCCGATTTTCTGGCAGTTTATGGCTATTGGGAAATCGAGTAAAGATGCTAAAGCCAAGCGTGGGGGCTTTTTAGGGTTTTTGAGTGGTGGTAGTCAGTTTGAGTTTTTGGAAAACTTGGATGATTTGGGGGGACGATATACCGATAATGCTGATTTCTTTAGTGTAGAAGATCCGGAGGCGATCGCCGACCAAGAGTTGTACGATCTGCTGATGACTGAATACCCCAATTGGCTCAAAACTGCTCGCAATCGCGGTTTACTCCCTTAAAAATAAGCGATCGGGTCGGTTTTATCAACCGTAGATGAATCAATTAAAAATTAAAAATGGATTTTGTAGGGGCGGGTTTAAGCAATATTTAGGATACAAAACGATCGATTTCCTATCAACCCAGAAACCGGGTTTCTTCGTTATCTTCTCGTTAGTGTCCTCAACCTGGGTAGAAACCCGGTTTCTAAATCTCCTCCCCTAGACCCTAATGATCTATCATGGAGAATAGCCTTACCCTCGCCTATCTGCCCTCTCAGGATGATGACTCAAGAACCCGACTGGCAAAGACTCCAAAAAGCCTTGACAGTAGAACAGGAGCGCGGATTTAATGACCTGCAAGGCAAGCAATATCGGTTTAGTGAGTTCCTCCATCTCAGCTTTGCGAATGCTCCTGCGTCCCTTTCGCCACGGGAAAAGCGCCAGTGGACTCAATTCTCTGAGCAATTCCAAACCTATCCCCAGTTTACGTTTGCCCAGCGCCAACAGCTCGTTGCTCATGCACGAAAGTTTCTTTCAGAGGCTCAAAAGCAGTTTCAGAATCCCCCAGTTACCCCTTCTCGGAAATCTGCTCCTGTGGCAACTGTGCGCGAACAAGTGCCGGAGACAACAGAGCATGATCGCCGTTTAACTGATATTCCTGGATTTTTCGTGTATCATACGCAACAGTTAGCTAAACTGAACTTAAACACCGTGCGAGATCTCTTATTTTATTATCCTCGCAACCATACCGATTATGCCTCACAAGTTTCTATTGCCGATTTAGAACCAGGGGAAACTGTAACCGTTATTGGTGAAGTGAAGCGCATTAACTGTTTTTCTTCCCCTCGCAATAAGAAACTCACCATCTTAGAAATTATCCTCAAAGATGCCACCGGACAATTAAAAGTATCGCGCTTTTTTACAGGATATTTTACCCATCGGGGATGGCAAGAAACCCAGAAGCGCAATTATCCCGTTGGCTCGATTGTTGCCGCTTCGGGTTTGGTGAAAAGAAATGAATATGGACTAACTTTAGATAAACCAGAATTAGAAGTTCTAGAGTCTTCCGGAGAATTGGATTCTCTAATTGTTGGCCAAATCGTGCCCATTTATCCCTTAACTGAAGGGGTGACAGCAGATATAGTCCGTAAAGCCATTTGGCGAGTTTTACCCACAGCACAACAGTTAATCGATCCAGTTCCTGAACCGATTTTAGCGCCCTATAATTTGGTGGGACTGTCTCAGGCAATTACTCAAATTCATTTTCCCAACGATCGAGATAACCTAGAGCAAGCTAGAAGGCGCTTAATTTTTGATGAGTTTTTCTATCTGCAAGTGGGATTTCTTCAGCGTAGACATCAGCAGAAGAAAAATCAGAAAGCCATTCCTTTAATGCCCACCGGAAAATTAATCGATCAGTTCTATCAGGAGTTGCCGTTTGCCTTGACGGGGGCGCAAGAACGGGTGGTTAATGAAATTTTAAGCGATCTGCGATCGCCCACTGCCATGAATCGCTTAGTTCAAGGGGATGTCGGTTCAGGAAAAACAGTTGTTGCGGTAATGGCAATTCTCGCTGCAATTCAGTCTGGATATCAAGCCGCACTTATGGCTCCTACTGAAGTATTAGCCGAGCAACATTACCGTAAATTAGTCACCTGGTTTAACCGTCTCCATTTACCTGTAGAACTGCTCACCGGCTCCACGAAAGTGAAGAAGCGCCGAGAAATTCATGCCCATTTAGAAACCGGAGAATTGCCCTTACTCGTGGGAACCCATGCTTTAATTCAAGAAGGGGTAAACTTCAATCGTTTAGGTTTAGTGGTGATTGATGAACAGCACCGGTTTGGCGTAGAACAACGGGCATTATTACAGCAAAAAGGCGAATCTCCCCATGTTTTGAGTTTAACCGCTACGCCTATTCCCAGAACTTTAACGTTAACGATGCATGGGGATTTAGATGTCAGTCAAATTGACGAACTGCCTCCCGGAAGACAAGCCATAGAAACCCTAGCTTTAACCCATAAAGAACGGAAAAAAGTTTATGAGCTTATGCGCCGAGAAATTGCTCAAGGGCAGCAAGCTTATGTGGTTTTTCCCCTAATTGAAGAATCAGATAAATTGAACGCGAAAGCCGCTATAGCCGAACACAAAAATCTCTCTGAAACTATCTTTCCTGAATTTCAAGTGGGTTTACTCCATGGTCGCATGAGTTCGGCAGATAAAGATCAAGTGTTAACGGCATTTCGGGAGAATGAAATTCAAATTATTGTCTCTACTACAGTCATTGAAGTGGGTGTTGATGTCCCGAATGCCACGGTCATGCTGATTGAAAATGCGGAACGATTTGGACTGTCACAACTGCACCAATTGCGGGGAAGAGTGGGGCGAGGATCTCATAAGTCCTATTGTATATTATTAAGTAGTTCTAATAGTCCTGATGCTCGCCAACGGTTAAATGTTTTAGAACAGTCTCAAGATGGCTTTTTTATTGCTGAAATGGACTTACAATTTCGCGGCCCTGGGGAAGTTTTAGGGACTCGTCAATCGGGTTTACCCGATTTTGCTCTGGCTAGTTTAGTCCAGGATCGAGATATTCTGATGTTGGCACGGGAAGCGGCGGAAAATTTGATTGCAGAAGATCCAGAGTTGGGGAATTATCCTTTAATTAATCAAGAGCTACAACGGCGCTATGAGCAGTTGATGGGGGGTGCAATTATGACGTGATAACAATTAACAATGAACAATTAACAATATAGGATCTAGAAACCGGGTTTCTGCTAGGGATAACAGAAACCCGGTTTCTTTGTACAGGTGGCGATCGCTATTTGTGGTCGATATCTCCCTATGCACCCACCGCTTCTTTAGCAGCGTACATCACCTCAATAGTAATTTCATCCAAACCGCGATCGCGGGCAAATTTCTCCGTATTCCGTTTCACTTTACCACGCACAAAGCCAGGAATCTTATTCAGTTCTGCTTTTGCCTCTTTTGTCCAGTTCAAATCAGAATCGGCTGAAATACCCTTGTGAATCACCTCTTTAGTATCATGACCGCCAAAGATTTCCAGCAAATGATCTTCCATACCCAGGGTAAAGGAATTATAGACCAAATCTGCAATCTGATTCGTTCCTTCATAGCCCATAAAGGGTTTATAACCAATAGGGAAATTCTGAATATGAATCGGAGCAGCAATAACGCCACAGGGAATATTCAAGCGTTTACCCACATGCCGCTCCATCTGTGTGCCAAAAATAGCAGCCGGTTCCACACGGGCGATCGCATCCCCAATTTCCCCATTATCCTCGCTGATAATCACCTCATCGCAATATTCGCTCACCTGTTCCCGGAACCAATCTTGGTCATATTTGCAATAGGTTCCTGACCAAACCACATGCACGCCCATTTCCCGCGCTAAAATCTTGGTCATGGCTGCTGCATGGGTATTATCGCCAAACACGACTACTTTTTTACCCGTTAAATTCTGACAGTCAATGGAGCGAGAAAACCAAGCAGCTTGGGAAACATACAGGGTTTGATGTTCGATCAAATCTTCATAGTTCACATCAGCCCCTTGCTCGTTCAAAACTTGCTGGATCTTGCGGATACAGCGAGCTGTTTCTACTACTCCCATGGGGGTAATGTCTACATAGGGCATTCCAAACTCAGAATTTAAATACTCAGCCGTCATTAACCCCACTTCCCGATAGGGTGCTAGATTAAACCAAGCACGGGTTAAATTTTTTAGGTTGTGAACCGATGCGCCTTCCGGAATCACTTCATTAATTTCAATTCCCAAGTCCACCATCAGGCGCTTTAACTCAGTACAATCATGTTGATTATGAAACCCTAGGGTAGTTACTCCCAGGATATTTACTGAAGGTTTCTCTGTTTTCCCTTCCGGTAGCGTTCCCTGTTTTTTGGCCTTGTTGAGGTAAAATTGCACCACTTGCTGTAGGGTGCGATCGCTCGCTTGCAACTCATTCACCCGATAATGATTCACATCAGCCAACATCACATCCGCTTGTGCATCTAAGGTGGCTCGTTCCACAAAATTCTCTAAATCTTCTTGCAGAATGCTAGAGGTACAAGTCGGAGTCAGAACAATCAGATCGGGATGCTCTTCTTTATCCTTGCGGACAATATTATTCACCACTTTTTCTTGAGAACCTCTGGCTAACACATGCCGATCCACTACACTAGCCGTTACCGGAGTATAGTCCCGCTCTCGCTCCAACATCGATCGCATGACATTAAAATAGTCATCACCAAGGGGAGCGTGCATAATCGCATGGACATTCTTAAACGAACTGGCAATGCGAAGTGTGCCAATATGAGCTGGGCCAGCATACATCCAGTAAGCAAGCTTCATGGGTTATCTCCGTTGTGGTAAGATTTCAACTAAGATTAAGCGTAAAACTCAAAGGCTTGAGTTTGACCTGAATGAAATAATTCTTTAAGAATGATCCTAGAGAACTTGAATAAGTAATTATGGCTATTGAGGAGAGACTATGGGCGAGTGTGGATGTCAATTTGAGGCGAAAAATAAAGCACAGCGCCAGGTTTTAACTGTCTTACTTACTGTTAATGCTCTGATGTTTTTGGTCGTCATGATTGCCGGTATTATTGCCCGATCAACGGCCCTGGTAGCTGACTCCCTGGATAATTTTGCTGATGCTGCTGTTTTTGGGATTTCCTTCTATGCGATCGGCAAAAATAAAGGGAAAAAAAACCGTGCAGCTTTGTATAGCGGCATATTTCAGATCACCTTAGCAAGTTTCGCTTTAGTCAATGTGTTGAAGCGATTCTTCTTTGGGGTTCAACCCGAATCTAGTTTAATGATCGCGATCGCCCTGTTATCCGCGATCGCTAATATTTTCTGTCTATTTTTGATGGCTAAACACCGTCATCAAGATATTCATATGCGAGCCAGTTGGATATTTTTAAGTAATGATGTAATTGCCAATCTCGGTGTAGTAATTGCAGGTATTCTCGTCGCTCTTCTCCATTCCCGTTTCCCCGACTTAATCATGGGATTAATCATCGCAATGATTGTCCTGGGAGGAGGGATCAAGATTATCCGAGAAACTAGGGTTGAACCGTCCTCCTGTAAAACTCTAGAAAGTTCATGAATCTATTAACGATCTTCCCTTCCTTCCCAGTCTCGACAAGAAGAATCTTCTGGCCCGTAAGGATGCATTCCACAAACCAACAAATTGCCCCCATAAACTTGTCCATGGTAATGACGACATCCCACACAAGCTTGATCTTCAGGGTTGACCGAGAATTCCTCTAGATCCCCAAAAGGATTGTAAAACTGATCCTCTTCCCTTTCCCTAGACTCTAGGGGGGAGGGTTGCACCGGATCTAACCATTCATTTAAGTAGGCTTCTAGATCCCGAAACAGCAGATCGTCCAGGGTTTCTGCAATCTCAAGGGTGATTTCTGCCATCTCACCAACCCACTCTTCTAGCTCTTCCTCAACTTCCCTAAAAAATTGCTCAACTCCAGTAGTAAAGCTTTCACAGAGATTCTGCCATTCTTTTTCCCAATCTTCCATAGCCCACTTATTCTCGCTGAAGACGCTTAAGTTCCTCTTTCAGTTGATTAACTTGATCTCGCAGTTGGCTGACTTGAACTTCATCTGTCGGTATTTCTGGCTCATCATCATCTAAAATTTCGATGCGACGAGGTTCTTTTGGCGTTTCTGGTGCATTAGATTCGGTTCCTTGCTCATTCACCTGCTGTTGAGCGCGATTAACAATTTCTTCTACCATGCGCCGCGCTTCTTCGGCTGTGATTTCCCCGCGCTCTACCATTTCATTGGCTAATTTTTGGGCTTGGGGACGCAGATCGGCGATCGCCTCTCCAGCCTTTTCCCCTGCATAGGATGCCACCCCAACTCCCATATAGAATGCTTTCTTAACGAAATCTCCTAGACCTGGCATCTCTGAAACCTCTTCTGAAACGGGGTGACCCGGAGTTTACGCCTATTACAAGCATCCCGTATTGCTGCTACCTTCCGGTCCTGACAAGGTTTGGGCGTTCTAATCGCATAAGTCCGGGTCTGCGCTCTAGCATAACACGATTGTGCCTATTTAAGTAACTGTTTTATTTTTCCGGTTTAATGAAGATCAGTCGATCGTCGCCACCTTAGAATCATGTCCCGGAAACTACCCTCTCTATTGATATTCGCGCTGATTCTGCTCAGTAGCAGAACCCTTGCCCAAACCCTGCCCATTGCTGAACGGCTCATTGAGTTTGATTCATCTGTTGGGGAAGCCTTCTTAATTGAAAGTCGCGCTAGGCAAGATTATCTCCCTTTAAGTATTCACTTTGAAACCCAGCAAAATCAAGCCTTTTGTGGTGTGGCGAGTATGGTTATGGTGTTGAATGCTTTGGGCATTGAAGCCCCCGATGCCCCAGAATATGGTCGGCAGATGTTTACACAAGACAACATTTTTAATGCTAAAACCGATGAAGTCATCACTCAAGAAACGATCGCCAGACAAGGCATGACGCTAGAAGAGTTAGGTGCATTTTTGACTCGTTATTCCCTGAACACCGAAGTTTATCATGGTGGCGATCTGAGTTTGGAAAAATTTCGTCAGTTAGTCGTGGACAATTTACAACAGCGAGAGAACTTTGTGTTAGTCAATTATCTGCGAAAGTCCATTGAACAGGAATTAGGGGGCCATATTTCCCCAGTGGCAGCTTATCATCAGCAGAGCGATCGCTTCTTAATTCTTGATGTCGCCCGGTATAAGTATCCTCCCGTTTGGGTAACCGCCGAAGATCTCTGGAATGCCACCCGAACGGTAGATTCAGTGTCTGCAAAAACCAGGGGTTTAGTGCTAGTGAATGCCCTCAACCCTTAAAATCTTTCGTGATATGTGATTAACTCGATCAATGACTGTAGCCAAAAAAACGATTTCTTTAAGAGCTGTATTAGTGCTGCTCTTTATGTTACAAATGTTAGCCGTGGTTAGTTTAGTGGGATGGCTTTCTTTTCGCAATGGCCAAAAAGCGGTTCAGGATCTAGCGGATCAACTCTGCATTGAAATTAGCGATCGCATCGATCTGTATCTGAGTAACTATGTAGAAATACCCTCCCAAATCAATCAACTGAATGCAGAATCCTTACGCTTAGGCGATTTATCTTTAGCTCATCCCCAGCAAATGGAAAAACGATTTTGGCAACAGTTAAAAACCTTTCCTAGTACCCAATATATTTATTTTGGAACGGAAAAAACTGGAGGATATATTGGAGCAGGCAGGGAAGAAAACCAATTAATGATTGAAGCCACAAAGGAGCTTAAACGTGGCGATTTTCAGGTTTTTAGTACCGATGATTTTGCCAACCGTCAGCAAATGATTAATCAGGCTCCTAATTATGACCCCCGTCTTCGTTCTTGGTATCAAGATGCCGTAAAATTAGGCAAGCCAGGATGGAGTGAGGTTTATATTTTCTTTCCCGATTTGAAGGTCGGAATTTCAGCAACCCAACCCATTTACGATGACGAGGGCAATTTGCAAGGCGTTTTAGCCGTTGATTTTGTTTTAGCAGAAATCAATGAATTTTTACAACAAGTCCCGATCTTAAAAGCAGGAACCAGTTTTATTGTCGAACGTTCCGGTTTACTGATTGCCTCTTCAACAGACGAAAAACCCTTTATTCCTGCCAAGGGACAAGAAGAACCCGAACGTTTACCCGTGCTAGAGAGCAAAATTCCTAGTATTCGCGTCACCAGTGAAGAGTTTCTGAAGCAGTTAGGCTCCTTAGAAAATATTAGAGAACAAACCCAGTTTAGTTATCTTTTCAATGGGGAACGTGAATTTGTTCAAGTTACGCCCATCTCTGATAAAAATGGGTTAGATTGGTTATTATTTGTGGTGGTTCCAGAACGGGATTTTATGAGTCAAATTCATCAAAATACCCGAACAACAATTTTATTATGTTTGGCTGCATTAGGGATTGCTATTTTACTGGGCATGTTAGCGGCAAAGTGGATTATTTATCCTCTTTCACGGTTGAGTAAAACCTCTCAATCCTTGGCCAAAGGAGAGTTTGAGGAACCGATCGAAACGAGTTGGATTAAAGAAGTCGCCATTTTAGCTCAATCTTTCCAAAAGATGGCACAGCAATTGAGTACCTCTTTTGAACAGTTAGAACATCGGGTGGCAGAACGCACCACAGAACTGCGCGATCGCGCCCAAGAGTTAGAAGATACTCTAATGACCCTAAAAAAGACCCAAGCCCAGTTAATTCACACGGAAAAAATGTCCTCTCTGGGTCAGTTAGTTGCCGGAATGGCCCATGAAATTAATAATCCGGTGAATTTTATTCATGGCAATCTGGTTCATGCCCAAGAATATTTAGAAGATCTATTAGATTTGCTTAAAGTATATCAAAAAAAATATCCTGATTATTCCTGGGAAATCGCCCAAAAAGAAGAAGAGATAGAGCTGGATTTTCTGGCAGATGATTTACCTAAATTATTCGAGTCCATGCACAAAGGGACGCAAAGAATCAAAGAGATTATCCAACACTTGCGTTCCTTTTCTCATTTGGATGAATCTGAAGAAAAAACGATCGATTTACATGAGCAACTGAAAAGCACTTTGGCCTTACTGCATCCTCGCTTGAGTGAGCTAGAAATTGAAGTGAAAACCCAATATGGAGAGATCCCACCTGTAGAGTGTTATCCAGGACAATTGAATCAAGTGTTTATGAACTTATTTAGAAATAGTATTGATGCTCTTGAAGAAGCTTTAAATACTGAATCAATTGGCGATCCTTGGATTGCAATTGACACTCAAATGAGGAGCGATCGAGAAGTTGAGATTACTATACAAGATAATGGTGTGGGCATTCCTGCCAATATTCTGCACAAAATATTCGATCCCTTTTTTACCACTAAAGCGGTAGGGAAAGGAACCGGATTAGGATTATCGACCAGTTATCAAATTATTACCAAGCAACATGGGGGAGAGTTAAGGGTGGTTTCTGAACTGGGTGAAGGGACGACATTTACAATCATTTTACCTCTGAGATTGGCTCATCAGGGGGGAAAGTCTAATTCAATGGAGCAGTAAAAGGAGTTACCCAGATCGGGTTTTGCTCAGTCGCTGTTTAAACCAGGGTTTGAGGGGGGTTTGGGGTAAAATGAGGGCGATCGCCACTAATAACGCGGTAACCAGATTTAAGTCTTGGGCCTGAAGTCCAATAAAATTAGCATTGAGAGCTATAGCGATCGCCAACCGATACAGCAGTGCCCCTACAATTACGCCCAATGTGCCTTGAAATACCGTTTTTCCAGGGGTAAAGGTTTCCCCAATAATCACAGCCGCTAGTCCCAATACAATCGTTCCCACCCCCAAGGTAACATCGGCAAACCCGTAGATCTGGGCAAAGAGCGCCCCCCCAAAGGCGACTAAGGCATTACTTAAGGCCATACCAATCACGATCATGATGCCAGTATCCACCCCTTGGGCCCGGGCCATGGTGGGATTGGCTCCCGTGGCTCGTAGGGCCAAGCCCCATTGGGTGGCTAAAAGGGCATCTAGGGAGACTTTGACCAAAATGACAATTAGAACCAAAATCACCGGAATGACCACTTGACGGGGCAAAGAAAGGCGATTCAGGGGACTAAAGAGGGTGACTTCCCCCAAAAGGGGTACATTGGGGCGACCCATGATCCGCAGATTGAGGGAATAGAGGGCGATCATGGTGAGAATGCTAGAGAGGAGATTGAGGATCTTAAATTGTACGGTTAACCAAGCGGTGCAAGCTCCAGAAATTGCGCCAGCAGCGATCGCCACTGCTGTAGCCATGAGAGGATGAATTCCATTAACCATTAAAGTCGCTGCTACAGCTCCTCCTAGGGGAAAACTGCCATCAACCGTTAAATCGGGAAAATCTAGGATACGGAACGAGAGATAAACACCTAAACCAACGAGACTATAGAGTAAACCGAGTTCAATCGCTCCTAGGAGGGCAGTAACAGTCATAATTAACAATTAGCAATGATAGTGTTGTCATGTCGGCGACAGCCGAAACCATTTAATCAGTGGGTTGCTCTTGAGCTTCCACGATTGTATCAGCGCGATCGAGGATCGATTGGGGAAGGGTTACACCCATGGCTTCAGCCGCTTTGGGGTTAACATAGAGGTTGAGGGTATCGACCGATTCTACGGAGATATCGCCAGGAGATTCCCCTTGCAAAACCCGGATCACTTGTTTACCCGTTTGTCGCCCCACATCATAATAATCAAATCCTAAACTGGCGATCGCTCCCCGCTCTACGGAATCTGTATCCCCAGAATAAACACCAATTTTATTATCAATTCCTACTTGAAGCACCGATTCTAGGGCTGAAACCACCGTATTATCAGTGGGCACATAAATTACATCCGCTTTGCCGACTAAACTTTGGGCAGCCGTCGCCACACCACTAGAGTTAGCAACGGTTGCTTCTGCCACGGATAACCCCTTGGCTTGGGCTTGTTCTTTGAGTAAATTCACTAAGGAGACTGCGTTCACCTCTCCAGCATTATAAATCACCCCAATCGTCTTGAGATTGGGATTAATTTCTTGGATTAAGGACACATGATTTTCAATGGGAGAGAGGTCAGTGACTCCCGTTACTAAACCGCCAGGTTGATCGAGTTTTTCGACTAATTTTGCCCCTACTGGATCGGTAACCGCGCTAAAAATCACCGGAATATCGGAACTGGCAGAAACAGCAGCTTGGGCAGATGGGGTGGCGATCGCCACAATCACATCCGGTTTTTCTGCCACAAATGCCGAAGCAATTTGGGCCGCAGTCGCAGGCGATCCTTGGGCGCTCTCCCATTTCCAGGTTAAGGTCTCTCCAGCCGTATACCCGGCTGCCTTTAGCTCATCCTGTATGCCATCACGGGTAGCATCAAGGGCAGGATGTTCGACAATCTGAGTCACCGCTACAAAAGGCATGGTTTTTGCAGCAGGAGAAGCAGAAGAGTTTTGGGGAGTTTGGGGCGTGCATCCCCAATTGAGGGCAACCAAGAGGGTTGTACTGAGCAAACTAGAAAAGGAATTCCAGCGTAGAGTCATAGGCTTGGTTAGGATATTATCGGCAAGAGAATGTGAAGATCATAGATCAGATGGGGAGATGGGGGAGTGGGGGAGTGGGGGAGTGGGGGAATGGGGGAATGGGGGGATGGGGAGATGGGGAGATGGGAGCAAAGAGATAAACTATTACCCATTACCCAAATTTTGAATTGGATGATGACTCAAGCCTTGGAGACTGACCAGACGATCGCGATCGCCGTTTCTAATCTGCATTTTTCTTATCCCGATCAACCCAATGTCCTGCAAAATCTGAATTTTACCATTCGAGAGGGGGAACGGGTGGGGTTAATTGGCCCCAATGGAGCCGGAAAAACGACGCTATTTTTGTGTTTGTGTGGAGTGTTATCACCCACGAGCGGTAAGATTCAACTCTGGGGTGAACCGGTTGAGGTAGGGCAGTTTCGGCCAGAAATAGGCTTAGTGTTTCAAAATCCTAGCGATCAGCTCTTTTCCGCTTCGGTGTGGGATGATGTGGCCTTTGGCCCGGACAATATGGGCCTGTCTCCTGATGAGGTCATATCCCGTACCCAAAAGGCGTTAGACTTAACTGGAGTCACTGACTTAGCCGATCGCCCTCCCCATCATTTATCGGGAGGACAAAAGCGGATGGTGGCGATCGCCTCAGTGTTATCTATGCATCCCCAAGCGATCGTTTATGATGAACCGAGCGCTAATCTGGATTTGCGATCGCGACGACGTTTAATTCACTTCCTACAAAATTCCCCACAAACCCTCCTCATCTCTTCCCACGATCTAGACTTAATCCTGGAAGTCACCTCCCGCACCCTCCTGATCGACTCCGGCCACCTGATCGCCGATGGGCCAACAGCAGATATCATGGCCAATACCCAAACGATGATTGACCATGGGTTAGAAGTTCCCTATCGACTGCGGTAAATTTGCCCAGAATCCTCCATAGAAGGATCTCGATCACCAAGCCACTCTTCAGTAAATCACCGGTACAATGGGGGGACATCACGGCGAGAAAAGGGTTTTAGGGAGACACTGAAACGATAGAGTTCAACCCCATCCTATGCCTGCTGAAGCCATTTTTTCCGAGTTCACCCTAGAGCAAGTCCTAGCCCAAATTTTTGTCCGTGGACGCATCTCACCCTTAGATCAGCAACTGCTCCTGCGTACCCTACAATCAGAACCCATCTTGACTCAAGAAAAACATACTGTGATTGCACGCATTTTTGAAGGGATGCGAAATGGATGCATAAAGGTAGTCGATTAGTAGTCGATTAACTGTAAAGATCTCTTAGGAAGATGGTTGATGCTTGTCTGTGCCACAATCCTCAGCTTATAGTTGATCTCTATTGTCAGCCGGATAAAAACTATCGGGATTGGTTAAAGTTAGGATGAAACGAGATCAAAGACTGCGATCGCCAGATCCGGTTTTCAGTTGTGAGTAGGAAGGTCTGCCATGTCATCACCCTTGGGCTTGATTCTACAACGTCGCTATCGGTTAGTGAAACTTCTGGGTCAAGGAGGGTTTGGTTGTACCTACTTGGCAGAAGATTTGGGGCGCTTTAATGAGCTGTGCGCGATCAAGGAGTTTGTCCCTAATGCTAGAAATAGCGAGGGGTTACAGAAAGCACAGGAACTCTTTCAACGGGAAGCCACGATTCTCTATAAACTACAACATCCTCAAGTGCCCCAGTTTAGAGCCAATTTTGAGGAAGAGGGGCGCTTGTTTTTGGTGCAAGATTATGTCGATGGCAAGTCCTATCGTACCCTGCTCGATGAGAGGAAAGCACAAGGACAGGTGTTTTCCGAGGATCAGGTTAAGGGATTTCTTACTCAAGTGTTGCCGGTTTTAGATTATCTCCATTCCCAAGGAGTCATTCACCGCGATATTTCCCCGGATAATATTATGTGGCGACAACGGGATGGGTTGCCCGTTTTGATCGATTTTGGCGTGGTTAAAGAACTGGCGACAGAATTATGTAATCAAACTGGAACTGTGCCGACAACGGTGGGTAAGGTGGGATATGCCCCAAGGGAACAAATTCAGATGGGTTTAGCCTATCCCAGTAGTGATTTTTATGCCCTAGGGGTGACGGTGTTGGTGCTATTGACGGGGAAGGAACCGGGGGAATTGTTCGATCCGCACACCCTGAGTTGGAGATTACCGACTTCTACCCTCAGTCCCCAGTTTATCCAGGTTTTGCAGCGTATGTTAGCAGAGCAACCCGGCGATCGCCTGCCCAGTGCCGATCAAATTTTACAAGCTCTCGGCGGTGCGACGGTTCCCCCTCCTTTGTCTCAGTTGCAAACCCAGGCACTGATGGGGAACAGTCGATCCCCCCATCCCCCCATCCCCCCATCCCCCCATCTCCCAGAACCGGTTTCTACTGACAAAATATGGATGATTGCGGCGATCGTTGCTTTGGTGGCTGGGATAACCTCTTGGATGGTGGTGAGCGCTTGGTTAAGTCAGGATCAGGTGGAAACGGTTAATCCTGGGACTGATGCTGGGAGCGACTCTCCATTCGTGTCTCCATTTCCTTCACCGTCTCTATCCCCTTTACCCCCTCTATCCCCATCTTCTGCTCCCACTCCCATCCAAACCCCTAAACCGCCTAGTGTACCCGTCACCTATCAGGAACAGTTAACGGTTGAACCAGGGGAAGTCAAGACGGTGACCGGATCGCTCAAATCTAATGAAGTTCGCTATTATCTGATTTCTGCTCAAGGTGGGGAGCAATTTTCGATGTTTATCTCTGGGGATGGGGTGTTGATGACGCTGATGACTCCCGAAGGAGAGGCGATCGACGATCGCGCTAGGGATATTTCCTTATGGGAAGGAGAGTTTCCTGTCTCTGGGGAATATGCCATTATTGTTACTCCTCTAAGAGGTTTACCGGAAACCGATTATCAACTGGAAATTGAACAGTTGAATCTTCCTGTGGAACCAGAACTCGAACCCGAACCCGAACCCGAAACCGAACCCGAACCGACACCGGAACCGGAATCCACACCGGAAGCCGAACCGACACCGGAACCGACACCGGAACCGACACCGGAACCCGAACCGACACCGGAACCCATACCTGAACCCGAAACCGAACCCGAACCCACACCCGAACCGACTCCAGAACCGGAAACTAACAGCCAAAAGATCCAATTTGCGCCGGGAACCACAGGAGCTGAAATCAATAGTTATTTTCTGCCAGCCTAGCATTTTTAAGGGATTGAAGCATGTTATCCTGATAGGGGTATTTTTTTCAAACTAATGCAATTCAAGAAAGCCAGTCAAACATTGACTAACCTCTGCTTAATTCTCTTGATTTCTCTAGGATTCACAGAAATCACCTTCAGAATTTACAATTACTTCAATCCCAGTTTTATTTTTCATGATAATTCCTATAATCGATTTCGGGGTAAACCCTTAGCTCCTGAATATAACTTTCGCTTGAATTCTCAAGGCTTCAAAGATGTAGAATTTCAAGTAGAAAAAGATCCGAACACCCTAAGAATTTTGGGTATGGGAGACTCTTTTGCATACGGTGTCGTTCCCTATGATTATAACTACTATACTCGCTTAGAAGAAAAATTAAAAGAACGGGGTTATCAACTCGAAATTATTAATATGGGAATTCCTAAACTTTCCCCAAAAGATTATCTGGCGCTCCTGGTGAAGGAAGGATTAGCTTTGAATCCGGATCGAGTCATCCTCAGTTTTTTCATTGGTAATGATTTTGAAGATTCAAAACGCAGTATTTGGTCTTATTCTTATGTTTTGTCATTTTTCAAATTCATAATCGATCTTCAGAATAGCTATGAAGGCAACGTGATTCATGGGAACCAGGAATATCAGGATAATCAGCCGACTCTAACGGATGATAAATATCTGAAAATTGAAATCGCTAGAAGCAATTTGTTTAAAGTGGATAATTCTAAATTGCAGGAGAGAATACGGGGATCTATGACCTATTTAAAAGAAATTAAAGAATTGTGCGATCGCCAAAATATTGAATTATTGGTGATTATTATTCCTGATGAACTGCAAATTAACCCCAATCTACAAGCTAAAGTGATGGATTCCAAACAGATGACTCTAGAAAATTTTGACTTTAGCTTACCCAATCAATATCTACAAGAAGAACTCACGCAAGCAGAAATTGATTTCCTCGACCTTCTGCCCTACTTTCAAGGCTATTCAGAACTGGAAACCCTCTATAAACCCAATGATACTCACTGGAATATTGCCGGGAATGAACTGGCGGCAGAACTGATTTTCCAATACTTACAACGAACACCGGAAACTGTGGATGAGGAATAGGGTTGGTTCGTTAGAAGTTGAAAAACCCTGTTTTTCAATTTCTAGTGTTAATCTAGGGAATAAAGCCTATGATTTCGACACAAGATGCGCCACAAAGCAAGTAGTCTAGTGAGGTGAAAATGTCCGGAACAGTCAATAACGATATTCTCAACGGTACTCCCCTAGCCGATCTTATCCAAGGTCTACCGGGAAATGATATTATTCAGGCTCTAGCTGGAGATGATTTCCTGAACGGCAATCAAGGGGATGACATTATTTTCTCTGGAGCCAACAATGATAAGGCTCGCGGCGGTCAAAATAATGACGCTGTTTATGGGGAAACGGGAAATGATGAACTCTATGGAGACTTAGGTAATGACTTCCTCTGCGGCGATCAAGGAGAGGACTTTCTCAACGGCAACCTAGGTAATGATACCCTCCATGGGGGTCAAGGAAATGACACCGTTCGCGGAGGACAAGAAAACGATCGCCTCTATGGAGACTTAGGTAATGATCTTCTCTATGGAGACTTAGGCTCGGATACCCTGACAGGGGGAGCAGGAAATGATATCTTTGTGCTTGGCATTAAGACGGGGGGAGCGCTCCTGAGCGATGCTGATTGGATTACTGACTTTAATTGTAACGAAGATTATATTGGACTAAGCAGACAAAGGATAGTGGGGGTCTAACGTTTAACAAGACTTTCACCATTAACCTCAATAACGTTAATGAAAATCAAGCTCCCACCGATATTGCCCTCAGTGCCAACAGTGTAGATGAGAACAGCGCCAATGGCACAGCAGTCGGCAACCTATCCACCACCGACCCCGATACAGGCGATACTCATACCTATAGCCTCACCGATAATGCGGGGGGACGCTTTAAGATAGTGGGTAGCCAGGTACAAGTGGCTGATGGGAGTTTACTTGACTTCGAGACCAACACCAGTCATAACATTACGGTGCAGACAAAGGATAGTGGGGGTCTAACGTTTAACAAGACTTTCACCATTAACCTGGATGATGTTAATGAAACCCCTACCGATATTGCCATCAGTGCCAACAGTGTAGATGAAAACAGTGCCAATGGCACAGCAGTCGGCAACCTATCCACCACCGACCCCGATACAGGCGATACTCATACCTATAGCCTCACGGATAATGCGGGGGGACGCTTTAAGATAGTGGGTAATCAAGTACAAGTGGCTGATGGGAGTTTACTTGACTTCGAGACCAACACCAGTCATAACATTACGGTGCGGACAACCGATAGTAGTGGGTTGACGTTTGATAAGACGTTGACTATTGCTGTCAATGGAGTCAATGAAACCCCTACCGATATTGCCATCAGTGCCAACAGTGTAGATGAGAACAGCGCCAATGGCACAGCAGTCGGCAACCTATCCACCACCGACCCCGATACAGGCGATACTCATACCTATAGCCTCACCGATAATGCGGGGGGACGCTTTAAGATAGTGGGTAGTCAAGTGCAAGTGGCTGATGGGAGTTTACTTGACTTCGAGACCAACACCAGTCATAACATTACGGTGCAGACAAAGGATAGTGGGGGTCTAACGTTTAACAAGACTTTCACCATTAACCTCAATAACGTTAATGAAAATCAAGCTCCCACCGATATTGCCCTCAGTGCCAACAGTGTAGATGAGAACAGCGCCAATGGCACAGCAGTCGGCAACCTATCCACCACCGACCCCGATACAGGCGATACTCATACCTATAGCCTCACCGATAATGCGGGGGGACGCTTTAAGATAGTGGGTAGCCAGGTACAAGTGGCTGATGGGAGTTTACTTGACTTCGAGACCAACACCAGTCATAACATTACGGTGCAGACAAAGGATAGTGGGGGTCTAACGTTTAACAAGACTTTCACCATTAACCTGGATGATGTTAATGAAACCCCTACCGATATTGCCATCAGTGCCAACAGTGTAGATGAAAACAGTGCCAATGGCACAGCAGTCGGCAACCTATCCACCACCGACCCCGATACAGGCGATACTCATACCTATAGCCTCACGGATAATGCGGGGGGACGCTTTAAGATAGTGGGTAGTCAAGTGCAAGTGGCTGATGGGAGTTTACTTGACTTCGAGACCAACACCAGTCATAACATTACGGTGCAGACAAAGGATAGTGGGGGTCTAACGTTTAACAAGACTTTCACCATTAACCTGGATGATGTTAATGAAACCCCTACCGATATTGCCATCAGTGCCAATACGGTCGATGAGAATAGTGCCAATAATACGGTAGTGGGCGACCTATCAACCACCGACCCCGATACAGGCGATACTCATACCTATAGCCTCACCGATAATGCGGGGGGACGCTTTAAGATTGTGGGTAATCAAGTGCAAGTGGCTGATGGCACTCTGCTTGACTTCGAGACTAACACCAGCCATAACATTACGGTGCGGACAACCGATAGTAGTGGGTTGACTTTTGATAAGACGTTGACTATTGCTGTCAATGATGTTGTTGAAAATCAACCGCCAGTGGCAACTGATGACACGGTAGCTGACTCGGTACTCCTGCGCTCCTCCCTGGAGATAAATACAGCCAACCTCCTAGCCAACGACACTGACCCGAATGGAGATCCCCTGACGATTACGGCAGTCTCCAATGCCACCAATGGCACGGTGTCCTTAACTGGAACCACAATTACGTTCCAGGCGAATGCCAACTTTAGCGGTACGGCGACGTTTGACTACACGGTAGACGATGGCAATGGGGGAACCGACACGGGCACTGCCAGCGTAACGGTGGTCTCGCAAGTGCAGTTGAATAGCATTACGACCCAGACCAATATACCCGTGGGCACGGGAGGCTTTGCCATCAATGGCGAGGTGGGTTATGACCGCTCCGGTTTTTCCGTATCCTCAGCCGGAGATGTGAATGGGGATGGCTTGGATGACCTGATTGTTGGGGCTTATGCTGCTGACCCCAATGGTAGTTATTCCGGTCGCAGCTATGTGGTGTTTGGTAAAGCCAATGGCACGACAGTCAACTTGAGCGCTATTACCTCTGGCACGGGAGGCTTTGCTATCAATGGCGAGGTGGGTTTTGACCGCTCCGGTTTTTCCGTATCCTCAGCCGGAGATGTGAATGGGGATGGCTTGGATGACCTGATTGTTGGGGCACTAGGTGCTGACCCCAATGGTAGTTATTCCGGTCGCAGCTATGTGGTGTTTGGTAAAGCCAATGGCACGACGGTCAACCTGAGCGATATTACCTCTGGCACGGGAGGCTTTGCCCTCAATGGTGAGGCGGGTGATGACCGCTCCGGTTTTTCCGTATCCTCAGCCGGAGATGTGAATGGGGATGGCTTGGATGACCTGATTGTTGGGGCTGATGGTGCTGACCCCAATGGTAGTAATTCCGGTCGCAGCTATGTGGTGTTTGGTAAAGCCAATGGCACGACAGTTGACTTGAGCGATATTACCTCTGGCACGGGAGGCTTTGCCATCAATGGTGAGGCGGGTGATGACCGCTCCGGTTTTTCCGTATCCTCAGCCGGAGATGTGAATGGGGATGGCTTGGATGACCTGATTGTTGGGGCTTATGGTGCTGACCCCAATGGTAGTAATTCCGGTCGCAGCTATGTGGTGTTTGGTAAAGCCAATGGCACGACAGTTGACTTGAGCGATATTACCTCTGGCACGGGAGGCTTTGCCATCAATGGTGAGGTGGGTGATGACCGCTCCGGTTTTTCCGTATCCTCAGCCGGAGATGTGAATGGGGATGGCTTGGATGACCTGATTGTTGGGGCATGGGGTGCTGACCCCAATGGTGGTTATTCCGGTCGCAGCTATGTGGTGTTTGGTAAAGCCAATGGCACGACAGTTGACTTGAGCGCTATTACCTCTGGCACGGGAGGCTTTGCTATCAATGGTGAGGTGGGTGATGACCGCTCCGGTTTTTCCGTATCCTCAGCCGGAGATGTGAATGGGGATGGCTTGGATGACCTGATTGTTGGGGCATGGGGTGCTGACCCCAATGGTAGTTTTTCCGGTCGCAGCTATGTGGTGTTCGGCAAAACTTCTGGCACGACAGTTGACTTGAGCGCTATTACCTCTGGCACGGGAGGCTTTGCCATCAATGGTGAGGTGGGTTTTGACCGCTCCGGTCGTTCCGTATCCTCAGCCGGAGATGTGAATGGGGATGGCTTGGATGACCTGATTGTTGGGGCTTATCTTGCTGACCCCAATGGTAATAGTGATTCCGGTCGCAGCTATGTGGTGTTTGGGGGCAACTTTACGGCCGCCATTACCCAGACGGGGACTACTGGTGCGGATAACCTCACCGCTACTGCCAATGGCGAGGCTCTGGTGGGGGGTGAAGGTAATGATGTCCTCAGTGATGGCGGCTTTACCGATGTGCTGCTCTATGGTGGTGCGGGGAATGACCAGTTGCAGATTGCGAACACCAGTTTTAACCGCCTAGATGGGGGTTTGGGTAATGATACCCTGACGTTCAGTGGTGCGGGGATGGCTCTGTCTCTGACCAGTGCTGCTGATAATACCCAGATTACGGGATTCGAGACGATTAACCTGACGGGTACGGGCAATAATAGCCTGACTCTCGATTATGCTTCTGTGTTGCATTTGGTCTCAGAAAGTACATCTGGCGCTGGGTTCCGCACTCTGACGGTGACGGGTAATGCTGGAGATACCATTAGTGCCGACTTATCTGGTTTAGGCTTTACTACCAGCATTAGCGGCGGGTTCACGACTTATGAGTTGAATCAGTTGCGCTTGGTGGTGAGTAATGATGTTAACCAGACGGGGATAATAGCGACAACGCCGAATCAACCGCCAGTGGCAACTGATGACACGGTAGCTGACTCGGTACTCCTGCGCTCCCCTCTGGAGATAAATACAGCCAACCTCCTAGCCAACGACACTGACCCGAATGGAGATCCCCTGACGATTACGGCAGTCTCCAATGCCACCAATGGCACGGTGTCCTTAAATGGAACCACAATTACGTTCCAAGCGAATGCCAACTTTACGGGTACGGCTACTTTTGACTACACGGTAGACGATGGGAATGGGGGAACCGACACGGGCACTGCTAGTGTAACGGTGGTCTCGCAAGTGCAGTTGAATAGCATTACGACCCAGACCAGTATACCCGTGGGCACAGGAGGCTTTGCCATCAATGGTGAGGCGGGTAGTGACTTCTCCGGTATTTCCGTATCCTCAGCCGGAGATGTGAATGGGGATGGCTTGGATGACCTGATTGTTGGGGCAAATGGTGCTGACCCCAATGGTAGTTATTCCGGTCGCAGCTATGTGGTGTTTGGCAAAACCTCTGGCACGACAGTTAACTTGAGCGCTATTACCTCTGGCACAGGAGGCTTTGCTATCAATGGCGAGGCAGGTGGTGACCGCTCCGGTTTTTCCGTATCCTCAGCCGGAGATGTGAATGGGGATGGCTTGGATGACCTGATTGTTGGGGCACGGGATGCTGACCCCAATGGTAGTTATTCCGGTCGCAGCTATGTGGTGTTCGGCAAAACCTCTGGCACGACAGTCAACTTGAGCGCTATTACCTCTGGCACGGGAGGCTTTGCCATCAATGGTGAGGCAGGTGGTGACTACTCCGGTATTTCCGTATCCTCAGCCGGAGATGTGAATGGGGATGGCTTGGATGACCTGATTGTTGGGGCTTATGGTGCTGACCCCAATGGTAGTAGTTCCGGTCGCAGCTATGTGGTGTTTGGCAAAACCTCTGGCACGACAGTCAACTTGAGCGCTATTACCTCTGGCACAGGAGGCTTTGCCATCAATGGTGAGGCAGGTTTTGACTTCTCCGGTCGTTCCGTATCCTCAGCCGGAGATGTGAATGGGGATGGCTTGGATGACCTGATTGTTGGGGCTTATCTTGCTAACCCCAATGGTAGTTTTTCCGGTCGCAGCTATGTGGTGTTTGGCAAAACCAATGGCGCGATAGTTAACTTGAGCGCTATTGGCACGGGAGGCTTTGCTATCAATGGTGAGGCGGGTGATGACTTCTCCGGTCGTTCCGTATCCTCAGCCGGAGATGTGAATGGGGATGGCTTGGATGACCTGATTGTTGGGGCAAATGGTGCTGACCCCAATGGTAGTTATTCCGGTCGCAGCTATGTGGTGTTTGGCAAAACCTCTGGCACGACAGTTAACTTGAGCGCTATTACCTCTGGCACAGGAGGCTTTGCTATCAATGGCGAGGTGGGTTTTGACCGCTCCGGTTTTTCCGTATCCTCAGCCGGAGATGTGAATGGGGATGGCTTGGATGACCTGATTGTTGGGGCAAATGGTGCTGACCCCAATGGTAGTTATTCCGGTCGCAGCTATGTGGTGTTTGGCAAAACCTCTGGCACGACAGTTAACTTGAGCGCTATTACCTCTGGCACAGGAGGCTTTGCTATCAATGGCGAGGTGGGTTTTGACCGCTCCGGTTTTTCCGTATCCTCAGCCGGAGATGTGAATGGGGATGGCTTGGATGACCTGATTGTTGGGGCATGGGGTGCTGACCCCAATGGTAGTAATTCCGGTCGCAGCTATGTGGTGTTTGGGGGCGACTTTACGGCGGCCATTACCCAGACGGGGACTACTGGTGCGGATAACCTCACCGCTACTGCCAATGGCGAGGCTCTGGTGGGCGCTCAAGGTGATGATGTCCTCAGTGATGGCGGCTTTACCAACGCGCTGCTCTATGGTGGTGCGGGGAATGACCAGTTGCAGATTGCGAACACCAGTTTTAACCGCCTAGATGGGGGTTTGGGTAATGATACCTTGACGTTCAGTGGTGCGGGGATGGCTCTGTCTCTGACCAGTGCTGCTGATAATACCCAGATTACGGGATTCGAGACGATTAACCTGACGGGTACGGGCAATAATAGCCTCACTCTCGATTATGCTTCTCTGTTGCATCTGGTCTCGGAAAGTACATCTGGCGCTGGGTTCCGCACTCTGACGGTGACGGGTAATGGGGGGGATAGCATTAGTGCTAATTTATCCGGGTTAGGGTTTGCCAGTAGCAGTAGCGGCGGGTTCACGACTTATGAGTTGAATCAGTTGCGCTTGGTGGTGAGTAATGATGTTAACCAGACGGGGGTTACGATTTAAGCCCACCAATGGGTAAGGGCGGGTTTATGAGTCATTTCTTCTGGTAAGGAAGATCTCGGAGAACCCGCCCCTACGAATCCATGTTTAATTTTTAGTTGATTATCCGGTAGGGGCGGGTTAACCCATAACCAGAATACCCACCAGCCCCTTCTGTAAACCCGCCCCTTGTATTTACAGCAGTTTCCTCTGCTATGAGGTACATTAATGACTGTTTTTAACGATAGCTAAAATGGCTCAAAGCGCTACCCAATCTGTTACAGCAATTTTCGCTGCTATGCGGTACATCTAGATCCCCCTGAATCCCCCTTAAAAAGGGGGACTTTCCTATTCCCCCCTTTTTAAGGGGGGCAAGGGGGGATCTTTTTTTGCTGTACCTCATTACCCCGCAAAACGCTGTATTTGTTCCCCCCATTCCCCCACTCCCCCACTCCCCCACTACAGCGCTTCGCGCTGTAAGTTCCCTGTATCAATACCCAACTAACACCTTCATTGTAAAATATAGATAGTTAGAAACACAGCATACCAGTTTATGAACTACCGAGACATTATTACAATTGAACCTGAAAAGCGGGGGGGTAAGCCTTGCGTCCGCGGCCTGCGGATTACAGTCTATGAAGTGCTTGAGTATCTGGCTTCCGAGATGAGCGAAGCAGACATTCTCGATGATTTTCCCGATCTGACGCGAGAAGATTTAAAAGCCTGCATTGCTTATGCTGCTGACCGCGAGCGTCGGTTGATGACATGCACGATCTGAGTTTAGTATTTGGAAATCCACCGAAAGTGATTTGGATTCGCCTTGGGAACTGTTCCACATTACAAGTTGAAAATTTGCTGCGTCGGGAGTTTAGTGCGATCGCATTATTTGAGGAAGATAAGACTTTATCCCTGCTGGCGTTATCATGATGCGCTGGGTGTTTACTGACTGCGATCGCGAAGCCACCTATGTCGTGTTGGGCGGGTTTACAGAAGGGGTTGGTGGGTATTCTGGTTATGGGTTAACCCGCCCCTACCGGATCGATCGATGATTGAACAATAGGATGGTATGACTAATTCTAATTCTGTTTATATTGAAACGAGTATTCTTGGTTATCTCACTGCCCGCCCAACAGACAATCTCATTGTTGCCGCAAACATGAAGATCACACAAGACTGGTGGGATAAATATCATGACTCGCTGCTACTTTATGCCTCTGAACTGGTTGAGGATGAATCAGCAATGGGAGATGCGACAATAGCTGCGAAACGACTGATACTATTACAGGCATTGACTTTCCTGGACTTGACAGAAGAGGCGACCGATTTAGCTGAGGCGTTTTTATGCCAGAGTAATTTACCAACAAAAGCAGCCAATGATGCTTTACACATGGCTGTAGCTACAGTTTACGGATTGGATTATGTATTAACTTGGAATTGTAAGCACATGGCCAATGCCCAAATTCAGAGAAAGTTATCTGAAATTAGCCGCAACCTTGGATATAAGCTACCATTGATTTGCACTCCCTATGAATTCATGGCATAAGTATTGAGCGGATGGAAATATAACTATGTATAGCGATCCGATTGTGGAAGAGATTCACAAGTATCGAGAAGAGTACGGAAGATCCTTTAATTATGACGTAAAGGCGATCGCCGATGATTTGCGAAATAAGCAAGCAGCCAGCAAACGCCAATTTGTCAAGCTGCCCATCAAGCGTCTGTCTAACCCGGTGCTGAAGCCAACTGTAGACTAATAAAGAATTTGATATCGATATGATGTTGGGGGAAAATTCGGTGGGGTTCGATGTCGTGTTGGGCGGGTTTACAGAAGGGGTTGGTGGGTATTCTGGTTATGGGTGAACCCGCCCCTACCAATCCATTTTTAATTTTTAATTGATATTATGACTGACGTTAATTCTACACAGACAGAAATCATGGGTTCGCGCCAGTTACCCCATTGGCTGGCAGAGCAGAATATTAGTTTGGCGTTTACGACGTATCAGACGGGAAAGCTGTTTCTGATTGGTACTGGGGCGGATCAAAGGCTGTGGATTTTCGAGCGCACGTTTAATCGGGCGATGGGTTTATGTGCTACTTCGTCGAGCTTGTATCTGAGTTCGCTGTATCAATTGTGGCGCTTTGAAAATGCCCTAGAGCCGGGACAACTCCATGAAGGGTGCGATCGCCTCTATGTCCCGCAAATCGGTTATATCACGGGGGATTTGGATATTCACGACATTGCGATGGGCAGCAATGGTCAGATTATCTTTGTCAATACCTTATTCGGGTGTTTGGCAACGGTGAGCGAAACCCATAGTTTTGTTCCCCTCTGGAAACCGCCGTTTATCTCCAAACTTGCTGCTGAAGACCGTTGTCACCTGAATGGTTTGGCGATGGTGGATGGTCAACCGCGCTATGTGAGTATGGTGAGTCAAACGGATATTGCTGATGGTTGGAGAGACCGGAGGGTTCAAGGGGGCTGTATTATGGACACCACGACTAATGAGGTTATCCTCCGCGATTTATCCATGCCCCATTCCCCCCGATGGTATCGAGATAAACTATGGTTGTTGAATTCAGGTACGGGTTATTTTGGATATGCCGATCGGCAAACGGGTCAGTTTGAACCCGTGACGTTCTGTCCCGGATACTTGCGGGGTCTGGCTTTTGCGGGAGATTTCGCGATCGTCGGACTCTCGAAACCTAGGCACAATAAGACTTTTATGGGTTTGCCCCTAGATGAAACCCTGAAAGCAAAAGATGCTGAAGCTCGCTGTGGTTTGCAGGTGATTGACTTGCGTACCGGTGATATTGTTCACTGGCTGCGTATTGATGGCTACATTGAAGAGATGTATGATGTGGCGGTTTTGCCCAATGTCCGCAGACCCATGGCTCTAGGGTTTAAGACCGATGAAATCCGCCGAGTGATTACCATTCAGGAAGTATGAAGTCCGTTGTAGGGGTGTATCAACTTTATCAACTTTATTCAAGTTAACTATATATATTCATTTAATCTGACAATATACCGATAATTAGCAGCAGTTTTGCCTTGCAGCTCTAAGGTTCCTCCATGGAGTTGAGCTAAACTACAACTTAACTCTAAACGCAGAAACTGCATTTTAGTTTTGAAACTGGTAGAAGTTTCTCCTTGCTCTTCTGAGGTTTCTGAACTGGAGGAAGGTTGATTTAGGCGATCGGATGAGCCATAATCATAGGCTGGTGCTTGAGAAAAAACAGAATGGCGATCGCGTAGTTCTGGGTTTGGGCTTGAGCCACTAGATTGTTGTTTTTGAAACCAGCGTTTCACCTCCTCTGGGTTCGGAATGCCTTCTCCAAGCCAAGGATGGGAAATCCAAACGGAAAAATGGAGTTGATCTTGCTTATGGGAAGCATGAAGACGAATGGTGCTTTCTGCGGCTGCACCTTCGATGACACTGGCGAGCAAATGGTAAAGAATTTGTTGGACTAAAACTTTATCAACATTCCAGATGCGGGTTCCGGGTTCAATAGATAAACGGATTTGTTGATTTTGAGCCTCAGCTAAGGTTTCTAAATGACTGGTGGCTTGCTGACAGAGCATTTCTACATCAACGGGCTTGATTTTTAGAGGGGGAGTGAGGTCATCGAGAACGGCTAATTCTAAAATTTGATTGATTAAGGAGAGTAGGGTTTGACCGCTATTACAAATAATGGTCATGTATTCTTTTTGTTTTGGAGTGAGGGGGCCGTAGGTTTCCCTATTGAGCATTTTGGCCATCCCTAGGACGGAGGTGAGGGGGGTGCGTAGTTCTTGACTAAGTTGATTGAGGAGTTTGTTTTTGCTGCGTACTGCTGGAGCGGGTGGGGAATCCTGCGGGGCAGTTTCTGAGGCAACAGATCTTTGAGGGGTTGGGCGAATTCCGAGTAATCCAGTTTGGTTGGAGGGAATTTTCTGGAGATAAGCCCGTTCAAATTCGCTCAAACTCCAGCGAGCGGTCATTTCTAGATAGGAAATTTCTTGGGGGGTGAAGGTATGGGGTTCGAGATCGAGGACGGCTAAGGCTCCGATGCAGTCGCCTTGAGAGATGATCAGGGGAATGCCTAAATAGGAGCGAATGCCATATTCTTGATAAAGTAGGCTTTGGCTTAGTTCGGGATCGTTGGCTAAATCGGTAATCAGCCATTTTTTGCGGGTTTCGACGATTTGACGACTGAGGGAGTGGGGTAGGGGAATGGAGCGTTGGCTGGCTAAGTCGTTCATGAGTCCCAGACGGGAGAGGCCAAAGGCGGCTTTGAGCCATTCCACTTGGTGATCGACAATGCCTAGAATGGAGATGGGAACTTGGAGATAGTGGGCAACGGTTTGGGTGGCTTCTTCAAAGATGGGTACGCTGCTGTTGTCGAGCAGGCCTAGCTGTTCTAAGGTGTGTAATCGATCGGATTCCCGTTGGCGATCGCCACTTAATGTAAATGCCTGTTGATTCTCTCGCTCATCCATTGTCATTTTTACGCAGCTATTGGTTTTTTTAGGGACTAGCCATTTTAAAATCTATCAGGAGTTTTTCTTATTATACTGATAGTTGGTATAAATCTTAAACATTCCTACTCCTAGGGCCGATCAATGATATTTTTGGGCAGCTAGGGCGATCGCCTGGGGTAAGATGCGATGTTCTTGGACTTGAATTCTGGCATGTAGGCTTTCGGGGGTATCATCGGGTAGTACGGGAACGGCAGCTTGCACCAAAATTGGCCCCGTATCCACTTCTAAATTGGCTAAATGTACGGTACATCCAGTGATTTTTACTCCTGCTTCTAAGGCCTCTTCTACTCCGCGAATTCCACGAAAACTGGGTAATAAACTGGGATGAATGTTAATGACGCGATTGGGGAAAGCACTGAGAATGATTTCAGTGACGATACGCATCCATCCCGCCATAATCACCCATTGTACGCCGTGTTCTTTTAAGGTTTCGACAATGGCAGCATCGAATTCTGGCCGCCGTTTTTTGTAGTCTCGGTGATTGAGTAAGATAGCAGGAATCCCCCAGCGTTGGGCGCGAGCAGCGACTTTTGCCCCTGGGTTATTGTAGATGAGGACATTAATCCGAGCATGGAGTTTCCCGGCGGCGATCGCCTCTAATAGGCTCTCAAAATTACTGCCGCTCCCTGATGCCATTACCCCTAATTGTAGAGGTTCTGGAAACTGAGGATAGCGATCGCACTCTGGAGAAACTAAACTCTGATTCATGGCAGCCGTTTCCATTTTCTATGCCCCTAGTCACCCTACAACAGTCCTAAATTCGTAGTTTAACATAGGTAGTCTCCCTGAAAATACAAGATTTCTAGGGTTAGGGAGGATTTATAAAACAAATCTTAATTCTTATTGATATCTTCGACAACCTTTGCTTAAATACTCCTGTTTTATCTATTTTAGGTATGCAAAAGAGGGAAGTACAATAGAAGAAGTGAGACCCTGGGATAAAACTTATCTATCCTAGGGCTTTTAAACATTGCTAGAGGTAAAATCATGCAACGAACTATCGCACAACTACAACAAGAGATTCAATCAGGAGAATCGGTGATCGAAGAGGGTATCCGCTATATTCAAGTGGCTTGTGTACGGGTGGCGTATCTGCCAGCAGAGCTACAAATCTGTGAAGCCTATCAGATCCTTGATAAGGGTGAGACTCGCAAACGCAATCTGTCGGGAGTCTCGGAAAAGCTCAAACCTGGGGAGAGAGCTATACAAGCGGCAATGCGGGGAATTCAGGAAGAATTGGATTTAGCGCTGGGGAGCGATCGCTTTTTATTCCTAGGGACTGAATTATGCCAAAAGATTTCTAAGGGCTATAATCTGCCCACTGTCTATACCCTACATAAGTTTTCCCTAGAGTTGACTCCAGAGGAATTTACTCGTCTGTACCCCATTTATATCTCCCAAGAGGCGGATAAGACGAGCGTCTTTAAATGGATATCCATTACCCCCCTTAAAATTACTCCAGCTTCCCTGGCTCAAAGTCAGACCTCTACCCTGAGCGATCGCCCCTGTTCTCAATCCTAACTTTTCTTGTGTTATCCTCAAGACTTGTCCCTATATCCTGTTGTCATTGTGGTAGTTAATACTCCACATCTAATTTTTGATTTTGATGGTACGTTAGCAGACTCCTTAGATCTGGTGGTTAAAATTACCAATGGTCTTGCCCCTGAATTTGGCTATAGTTCCAGTTCTCCAGAAGAACTCCATCAGCTCAGAAATAATTCTACTGAAGATATCCTCAAAAAAGTGGGGGTAGCTTGGTATCAATTACCTTTTCTGATGCTGCGGCTAAGATGGGAAATGAATCAGGCGATTCATACCCTTAACTTAGTTGAGGGTATGGCAGAAGTATTAGAAGAGCTAAAAAATCAAGGGTATACCTTGGGAATTGTGACTTCCAATGGGCGAGAGAATGTCAAAAGTTTTTTAAGAAATCATCGTTTAGATCATCAATTTGAGTTGATCGAATCAGAGTTAAGCCTATGGGGAAAAAGTCGAGGGATTAAGAGGCTGATCCAAAAAAGAGGTTGGACTCTAGAACAGGTGGCTTATGTGGGGGATGAAGTGCGGGATATTCAAGCGGCTCATCGAATTGGCATTAAGGCGATTGCGGTGGGATGGGGTTTTCAGTTGCCAGAGATTTTATCCGAGTATCATCCGGATTTCTTGCTCTCAGAACCCAGGGAGTTACTGGAAGTGGTGCAAAAGCTGAAAAATCCCTAATAGCTGGAAACGGGTTGATTCGAGAGGTTAAAGCTGTTAGGATATAAGATTGAAAAAAAGTTGAATTCTTCAATCCCTAAACCGGATTATGGCAGGACATAGTAAGTGGGCCAATATTAAGCGTCAGAAAGCACGGGTAGATGCCAAAAGAGGCCAGGTGTTTACGAAAGTGTCGCGGGAGATTATTGTGGCGGCTCGCAGTGGCTCCGATCCGGCGGGAAATTTTCAACTGCGGACGGCAATTGAGAAGGCGAAAGCGGCAGGAATTCCCAATGATAATATCGATCGGGCGATCGCCAAAGGAGCAGGAACTTGGGAAGCTGATAATAACCAATATGAGTTTATCCGCTATGAGGGATATGGGCCCGGAGGGGTGGCGATCCTGATCGAAGCGCTCACCGATAATCGTAACCGCACGGCGGCGGATCTACGGGAAGCGTTTAATAAAAATGGGGGTAACTTGGGGGAAACGGGATGTGTGAGCTGGATGTTTGCTCAAAAAGGAGTGGTGCGACTGACGGGGGGTGTGGATGAGGATCGGTTGTTAGAAGTGTCTGTGGAAGGGGGAGCGCAAACCTATGAATGGGTGGATGATCCGGATGATGAGGCAAGGGTAGAAGTGTTTACTGAGGTGGGAAATCTGCAAAACTTGGCGCAAACCCTACAAGAGGGGAAACTGGAGGTTCTGACTTCAGAGTTACGCTGGATACCGAATATGACGGTAGAGGTGAAGGAAGAAGACATAGCGCGATCGCTACTTAAATTATTAGATGCTCTGGACGAGTTAGATGATATTCAAAATGTTACCCCCAATTTTGAAATGAGCGATCGCCTGATGTCGTTAAGTGTGGTTTAGAACCCATGGCTACCTCGTCTATTTCCGTCACGGTTAAGCTGTTTGCCATTTATCAAGAAGCCTATGGTGTTCCTGAAATTTCCTGGGAATTACCCCCTCATACTCCTGTTGCTGCTATCCTCGATCGCATGATTGCCCAATATCCTCACTTAGCACCATGGCAACCCCTAACCCGGTTTGGGATTAATTTACAGTTTGTAGAACCCGATCACATTTTAGAATCAGGTGATGAAGTCGTTTTAATTCCTCCGGTCAGTGGAGGATAATTTGGCTTTAAAGATAGGTCTGTGCTAGGATCTGGAAAGGGTAAAAACGCCAGACCCGCAAACGGAGGATTTATGAGGCTCAAAAGATGGGAATCTCCCCGCCGTAAGGGGAGAAATGATAAGGGTAAAGGCGGATCAGCTCGCCAAAGACAATTGAAAAAACAAACCCAAATGCTACGCAAGCGCTTAAAGGGTGAACCAGGAAAGGGAGAAAATTCTCCCTTTTTTTATTCCTTATCGATTGCCCATAACCCAAACTCTAGGAATCAGGGTAATGGAGGGGATTTACTTTTTAGAGTCGTTCTTGAAGCTTGATAACCATTCTTGGATTTGGGATGCGGCAATATCACGACCTCCTAATCCAAAGGCAATGGCGATCGCCACAGCAATAGCTCCAAATAGTAATCCAAAGGCTAAGTTGACAATATCGGGAGCAATTCCCATCTGCCTCAAAGCCATTGCACCCACCAAAATGATAATGGCAATGCGGGCAGCTTGAGCCAACATATGACCTTGACGACTTCCAGAACTATCAATCACCTTAAAGGCTAAGTTGGCAAAGTATAAACCGATCGCAAATATGACTACACCGGCTAATACTTGACTGGCAATTTGAATGATTGCCCCCACAATTAAGGTTAAGGCTTCGAGTCCCAAAACATCGGTAGCGGTAACGGTGGCAAAGAGCAAAATGGTAATTAAGACCACCATGCCCACAATTTCCGAAGGGGTACGAAAGTCAGAGGGGGGAGGAGGAAGGGGCAGATCGGATTCTCCTGCTTCCGGTGGGGCAGCCGTGGCATAGGGTTCTTTTTGCAACCCTAACCAATAGAAGAGATTATCAAAGCCAAATCCGGTTAAGACATTGGTGACTAAATCGGAGACAAATTTACCGCCCACATAGGCAACCATCAAGATGATGATTGCCGTAAATGCTAGGGGGACATAACCCATAATCATTTCCAGCATCCCCACTGCTGGGGTAGAAATGGCCTCGATTTTGAGGGCGTTGAGGGCGGCGATTCCAAAGGGAATCAGAATCAATACATAGGCGATCGTGCCTGCAATCCAGGATAGTCCATGGGTTGCGCCGCCACCGGCTAATCCAAAGCGATCGCCGAAGCGATCGGCTCCACTCACCATGAGTAAATTGGTGACAATCCGCCGGACAATGGTTGCTACTAACCAACCGGCTGCACCAATCAAAATCGCGCCCAAAATATTGGGTAAAATCAGCAGAATTTGATTGAGCAGGGCTTGTACGGGTTGCAGAGTTCCCTGTAACTCTAAGGTACTCAGAATTGAGGGTAAAAATAACAGAAAGACGAACCAGTACATGGCATTAGCCAAGGTACTGCTGACGGAAACGGGCGAAGTGGCTCCTCGATCGACGACTTGAGATTCTAAGCGTTCATCCAGATTAAGAACCTTTAAGCCTCGCAGAACCGCTAGTTTCACTACTGTTGCCAGTACCCAAGCAACGGCTAAGAGAATCCCTGCGCTCACAATTTTAGGCACAAAGCCAAAAACTTGATTGAGTAGGGTATTCAAGGGTTGGGAAACCATTTCCAGATCCAGAGAATCTAGAACTCCCACAAACACCACTAACATAATCAGCCAAAAAATGACTGAACCGATCCATTTTTCAATCGGTGGGGCGGCGCTCGAATCAGTGGCTCCAGAAACCCAAGCGGCTAATTGGTTATCCAGTTTTGTCCGTTTGAGCAGTCTTTCGGTGACTAAAGAAATTGACCAAGCTACCAAAAATCCCCCCACTAAAATCGCTGCTGCGATCGCAATAGTGGAGACTAAATTCCACCATTGGGGAATCGATCTAGAAATGGCACTGGTGTCTAAATTCAAACCAGGAATTCCTGGATTAAGTGGTTCGCTTTGCAAGAATGTATCTAATAGATCCTGTGCTTTCGTCCAAGATATATTCTCTGGTATTAGGACATCAAGATTGATATCTGGCCCAGTGAACTTCATAGGTTTTGCTCCTTAAGTTTGTAGATCAATGCGTCCATTCCCCGATTTCGGAGAAACTGGGAATAAAGGCGATCGGGAATTAGCCCGAACATTAGGAAAATAACTAGAAGCGATTTACAGGTCTTATCCTACCAGAGCGATCGCTAAGGAGAGATGGGGAGAGATACTCTATGAGGGGCAGTGGTGAGCGATCGGGCGATTTTAGATGATGTTGATGGTTATTGCTATAAGTTACCATAAGTCAAGTTAACTTCTAGCAGGTTAGGGAGATGGGTCATCCTCTGATTGGCGTGTATCACCTGAGCAAAACCTATCCCGTTGCGATTAAGGAAGCGGGACTTCAGGGCACTTTACGGCACTTCTGGAAACGGCAGTATCGTCAAGTGGAAGCCGTCAAAAATGTTTCTTTTGAGATTGAAGCGGGTGAGGTGGTCGGGTTTTTAGGTGCGAATGGAGCGGGAAAAACGACCACATTAAAGATGTTGACGGGTTTGGTGCATCCCTCTGGGGGTCAGGTGAGGGTGGGGGGATATGTGCCCTTTAAACGGGAGCGAGATTTTTTACGCAATATTACCCTGGTGATGGGTCAAAAACAACAATTGTTGTGGGATTTGCCAGCCCTAGATTCTTTGCGAATTAATGCGGCAGTCTATGAGTTGTCCGCGTCGGAGTTTCGCCAGCGTTTAGGGGAATTGACGGAAATGCTCTCATTAGAGGAGAAATTGACGCAACCGGTGCGTAAGTTGTCCTTGGGAGAGCGGATGAAGGCGGAATTGTTGGCGGCTTTGTTGCACCGGCCGCAAGTGCTATTTTTAGATGAGCCAACCCTAGGCTTGGATGTGAATGCTCAGGAGAATGTGCGGGAGTTTCTGCGGGAATATAATCAGCGCTATGGGGCGACGATTTTGTTAACGAGTCATTATATGGCTGATATTACGGCATTGTGCGATCGCGTTCTCTTAATTCATAAAGGAGGATTGGTTTATGATGGCTCTCTGCGAACCCTGCTCGATCGCTTTGCACCCTATCGAGAGGTGCAAGTAGACTTAGCCCAAGAGTATTCAAGCACAGAATTAGAAATCTATGCAGAAATTGAGGCGATCGCCGGTCACCAAGTCCGCTTTTTAGTCCAACGGGAAGCCTTAACGACCACCATTGCCCGTATTCTCGCTGACTTAGAAATCCTCGATCTCAAAATTACCGACCCTCCCATTGAAGAAATTATTGGCCGAGTCTTTCGCACGGGGATCACAACATGAAATTTTTCCTGAAAAAAACCCAAATCTTTCTTGATACCTATTATGCCCATATGGTTGAATATCGGGCAGAACTCTTTTTATGGGCCATCTCCAACAGCTTACCCTTTATTCTCATGGGAGTTTGGATTGAAGCCGCCGATAGCGGTCAATTTGGTTTAAGTTCTATCGAATTTGGCCGCTATTTCTTAAGCGTCTTTCTCGTCCGTCAATTGGCTCTAGTTTGGGTGATTTGGGAATTTGAAGAACAAGTGGTACAAGGCAAACTTTCACCCCGATTATTGCAACCTATTGATCCGGTTTCCCATTACCTCGCTCGTCATATTGCCGAACGATTCGCTAGAATTCCCTTTACCATCGGCTTAGTCGTCTTGTTTTTTGTTCTCTATCCTCAAGCCTTTTGGATACCGAGTTGGCAGGCGATCGTCCTTTTTCTACTGATTACTCAAATCGTCTTTTTTGTCCGTTTTAGCATTCAATATACCTTTGCTATTTTTGCCTTTTGGACAGAACGGGCCAGCGCCCTAGAACAATTTTGGTCTTTATTGTATGTTTTTTTATCGGGAATTATTGCCCCTTTACAGGTCTTTCCCCCCGCTATTCAAGAAATTCTCTGGTGGACACCTTTTCCCTACTTGGTCAATTTTCCGGCCTCTGTTTTGGTGGGTTTACCGGTTAACTGGGGTCGTGCCCTTTGTACGCTGATTGGATGGGGAGTTGTTTTTTATGCGGCCAATCGTTGGTTATGGCGCAAAGGATTAAAGCATTATTCGGGAATGGGAGCGTAATCGATTAAAAATTAAATAAGGGGCCCTTAAGCCCCTTGTTCTCAGATCGATTGTACTCAAGAAAGATTAGCGGCCAATACCCACATAGCGGAATCCGGCAGCTTCTAGTTGTTTAGGATCGAGGAAGTTACGACCATCAATCATGACGGGATGGGCCATTCTTTTGGCCATTTTGGCATAATCTAACTTCAAGAATTGTTGCCAATCAGTGACTAATACCAGGGCATCACAACCATCAGCCAGCATCTCTAAATCGGTTTCGACAATGACATCAGAAAGACCATGACGCATTCCCGATTGAGAGATAATGGGATCGTAGGCTTTCAGTTTTGCTCCTAGGCGGCTGAGTTGTTCGATTAAGTTCAGAGCTGGAGCATCGCGCATATCATCGGTATCGGGTTTGAATGTGAGTCCGAGTAGTCCGATGGTTTTGCCTTTGAGGATTTTCAGTTCGTGTTGCAGTTTTTCGACTGCCATGAGCCGTTGACGGTTGTTGACACTGACGGCTGCTTTGAGGAGTTCGGCTTCATAGTTGTAGTCATCGGCGGTATGAATTAAGGCAGAGACATCTTTGGGAAAGCAGGAACCCCCCCAACCAATTCCGGCTTGTAGGAATTTGTTGCCGATGCGAGAGTCGAGTCCGATACCTTTGGCAACTTGGGTGACATCTGCGCCGACTTTATCGCAAATGTTGGCGACTTCATTAATAAAGCTGATTTTGGTGGCGAGGAAGGCGTTAGCGGCATATTTAATCATTTCTGCCGAACTGAGGTCGGTAACGACGACGGGAACGGGGGGTAAGGAAGGTTCTGTGCCAACTTTGCGTTCGACGATGGGGGTGTAGAGTTCTTGCATGAGGGCGATCGCCTTTTCGCTGTTGCTGCCGAGGACGATGCGATCGGGGTTAAAGGTGTCATAAACGGCTGAACCTTCCCGTAGAAATTCGGGGTTACTCACCACATCAAATTCGGCCTTAATCTCCTCGCTGCTCGAACCTTCTTCTTTCTTGCGTTCGGCAATACCATCGAGGACAATCATCCGTACCCAGTCACCGGAACCAATGGGAACGGTAGATTTATTGACGATTACTTTGTAACCTTCTCGGAGATGGGCCCCAATGCCACGAGCGACGGCTTCTACATAGCGGGTATCGCTATCTCCAGTGGGTAGAGCTGGTGTGCCGACGGCAATAAAGAGGATATCCCCATGGGCAACTCCCGCCGCTAAATCGGAGCTGAATTCCAGCTTACCGGACTGGGAACATTTTTGCATTAATTCAGACAATCCTGGTTCATAAATGGGGGATTGCCCGGACTTCATCAATTTGACCTTTTCTTCATTGTTATCAATACAGATGACATGGTGGCCACATTCGGCTAGACAGACACCAGTAACCAAACCAACGTAACCTGTACCAATTACACAAACTTTCATGGGTATACCTCAAGAGATTTGATTTCAGCTTTACAGAGGGTAGATGCTTACCTTAATGGGGTCTATTCAGGGTCTAGAAGGGTTATTCAGGGGAACATAGGCGATCGCGGAAATCGGCGATCGTTTTCTCTAAACCATCATTCAAAGGAATCTTTGGTTCCCATCCTAACCATTCTCTAGCACGAGTAATATCTGGTTTTCGTTTTCGGGGGTCATCTGCGGGAAGGGGCTGATACTGAATTTCGGCATCTGGATTAATCTTTTGTTGAATCTTTTGAGCCAACTCCAGAATGGTATACTCATCCGGATTGCCCAGATTCACCGGCCCTTCATGGTCGCCATTCATCAATGCCATTAACCCTTGCACCAGATCTGATACATAACAGAAACTGCGGGTTTGGGAGCCATCACCATAAACGGTGAGGGGAATTCCCTTAAGGGCTTGTACCACAAAATTACTGACTACTCGACCGTCATTTTCTAACATGCGAGGCCCATAGGTATTGAAAATCCGAGCTACGCGAATGGCTAGACCATGTTCCCGATGATAGTCAAAACAGAGGGTTTCGGCAATTCGCTTGCCTTCGTCATAGCAGGAGCGAATGCCGATGGTGTTTACATTTCCCCGATACTCTTCGGTTTGGGGATGTACATCAGGATCGCCATAGATTTCTGAAGTAGATGCTAGTAATATGCGTGCCTTGACTCGTTTGGCTAGTCCTAGCATGTTAATGGTTCCCAAGACACTGGTTTTGGTGGTCTTGATGGGATTGTATTGGTAGTGAATGGGTGATGCTGGACAAGCCAAGTGATAGATCTGATCGACCTCTAACCGGATGGGTTCGGTAACATCATGTCGGATCAGCTCAAAATAAGGATTATCGAGCCACTGAAGAATATTTCTTTTGTTGCCTGTGTAGAAGTTATCTAAACAGATGACTTCATGACCCGCTTCCATCAAACGGTCAATGAGGTGGGAGCCAACAAAGCCAGCTCCCCCCGTTACAAGGATTCTCATAATGTGTGCAGGTATCTTAAGCCAGCAAGGTTATATTAGCCTTTTCGGGGTTGATTTGGTGAGAACTGGAACATTAGTTAAACATGGGTAATGGGCAATAGGTAATCGGGTCTTATTGTCTCTTTTTTAGCAATGTCTGAATGATGGGGCGGGATATACGGAAATTTGTTTGTTGTAATAGCGCGATCGCCTCTGAAATCTCAACTAAACCTTGATGTGCAGCCTCATCCAAGATTCCCAGAGTGCCGATAACAGGAATTGAGCGATCGCTCGCTATGCGTCGCCCCAAGCGTTCATCGATAATCAGTAGGTCTGCTGGCAGGGTTTGAGCTAGACTAATCGCAGCCTGTTCGCCGCGATCGAGAGAATGGAGGGTTTCATCAAGCCTGGAAACAACTTGAATAGTAAGCCAGGAAGGAGGATTAGCGCTCCATTGACGTACAACTGCTGGTGCGGAGGAATCCTGCATTTCATCCCGAACCACATCAGGAATGATAATTTGCTCAAATAAATTGGGGAGCAGGTCAATCTGGCCAATCAGCAGTAAATAGTTGATCGGTGAAGTATCAGAAACGACGATCATAACGGAGTTGGCGAAGGGTTTCCCTATCCTGCTGCAAATCTGCCTCGTCATAATGCAAATCAGCCTTATGCTGCTTCAAAAAAGCATCAACATCCCAACGAGAAGGTAAACCTAAAATGCGACCAACTTCCGCACTGGTAATTTTTTCGGTCTGATAAGCTTGGACGACTAAAGCTTCCAAAATCTCGCGAGCCAAATGGTTTGGGTTAAAATGGTCTATGAGTTCATCAGGAAGGTCAAGCGTAATTTGCACCATTGAATCTCCTTATAATCTAGGGGTTATTGCATTAGCCATAGTAGGGTGGGCAAGCTACAGCCAGAGAATTGATCGTTTACCCCGATAGACTTGCCTACCCTACAACTCAGTAGAGTATCAAATTACAGCTTATCTAGGCACTTGCAGAAAATTCATTCTTCAGTAGCGTAAAGAATAGCCCTGAAGGAGAATAAACTGTAGAGCCGTAACTATCATAGATAGCCAGAGCTTTTTGCAACTGGTTTTCTGATGTACGACTGATCAAGTCCACTAAATCAGGAGTAAGCTGGATTCCACGCTGTTCTACTGCATGGCGCTTTTCAGAGAAAGGCTGTTCTTCTACCGCAGAAACCTTTTGAGAGAAGCTCTCTTGCGGAGTAACAATCGACAGTACAAGTGACTCCACAAATTCCGCTTTAAGGGGTTCATGGGTAACTTGTGAGATCGTTTCTAGAAGGTTGACCAAAAGCTCAACCTTGGGGGTTTGATCTGGCTGACCAGATACGTTATTATTGAACATAAGAAATTTCTTCGGCGGTTTGCCGAAGATCAAAGTTTTCAGAAGAAGCAGGCTGTTGGCGCAGTCTGCTTCTTTTTTCTATCTTAAGGGGATGCACGACTTTTTGCAAGTCCGCATTGTATGCACCAAAAATTAATACAATTTCTAAAATATTATACATATTTATAATAGGAATGCACTACTTGCAGTATTTGTAGTAAACTTTTGGTGCATACAATGCATTCCTAATTATGAACACCACAACTAAATCACCAAATTCAATCATATTTGTCCATGCAGACTTGGATTTATACGGATTAAAACCTTATGAATTCCGTATTTACGCTCATATCGCTCGGCGAGGCACATGCTATTCGACTGTAAAGAAGATTGCTGAAATTTGTAAAATGAGCGTCCGTAAGACACAATACGCCCTCAGATATCTAGAAAAGCAAGGAATGATTGAAAAATCAACAGAAAACCGAAAAGGTAAAACTTATACCTACACTCTTGCCCCAAGAGAGCAATGGAAACCACCTGAACCGAGTAGTGAAGAGATTGAACAAGAACGGCAAAAGGTATATCAAAGCCTGAAGCGCATCAAAGAGAAAGAACTCGAATCTAATGATTCTGATTCAGAGAGTGTATAAGCAGGTAAGGTGAGCAGGAAAAGAAGAGTAAAAATAGCTGCGAAAACTGCTGTAAAAAACCCCCAGGTTGTAGGAACTGGGGGTATGGGGGTGAAACTTGAACTTTAGCTTACACTGAAGCGACTTCTTTCTTTTGCGCTTCTTGAGCTAAGTATTTCTCTAGCTCAGTGAGTGCGTCTGCATCGACTTTGGTTTGCATGGGGCAGAATTTGGGGCCGCACATGGAGCAGAATTCTGCGGTTTTGTAGATGTCTGCGGGTAGGGTTTCGTCGTGATATTCCCTGGCACGGTCGGGGTCGAGGGAGAGTTCAAACTGGCGATTCCAGTCGAAATTATACCGAGCGGCGGAGAGTTCGTCATCTCGGTCTCTGGCTCCCGGACGGTGGCGGGCAATGTCGGCGGCGTGGGCGGCGATTTTGTAGGCGATTAAGCCGTTGCGTACATCTTCGGCGTTGGGCAGTCCTAAATGTTCTTTGGGGGTGACGTAACAGAGCATGGCGGTTCCATGCCAACCGGCGATCGCCGCTCCAATGGCTGAAGTGATATGATCGTAACCGGGGGCAATATCGGTCACCAAGGGCCCCAGGACATAGAAGGGAGCTTCCGAACACTCCTCCATCTGCTTCTTGACATTAAACTCAATTTGATCCATCGGCACATGGCCCGGCCCTTCAACCATCACCTGTACATTATGTTCCCAAGCCTTACGGGTGAGTTGGCCCAAGGTTTTCAACTCCGCCAGTTGCGCCTCATCGGAGGCATCATGGGTACAACCGGGACGCAGAGAATCTCCTAAACTAAAGGAAACATCATGTTTCTTAAAGATTTCGATAATATCGTCAAAATGGGTATAGAGGGGATTTTGCTTGTGGTGGTGTAACATCCACCGAGCAATAATACCGCCCCCACGGGAAACAATGCCCGTAATTCGATTTCTCACTAAAGGCAAATGTTCGATCAAAATTCCCGCATGGATGGTCATATAATCCACCCCTTGCTGGGCATGTTTCTCGATAATATGCAGAAAGTCATCGGGGGTAAGTTTTTCGATTCTACCTTTGACACTCTCTAAAGCTTGGTAGATGGGAACTGTACCGATGGGAACCGGAGAAGCTTTAATAATAGCGGTACGAATCTCGTCTAGGTTACCGCCTCCTGTAGACAAATCCATCACCGTATCTGCACCATATTTAACGGCCAGATTGAGCTTATCGACTTCCTCTTGTAAATTGGAAGAATTGGGAGATGCGCCAATGTTAGCATTCACCTTGCATTTAGAAGCAATTCCGATGGCCATCGGCTCTAAATTCGTGTGATTAATATTAGCTGGAATAATCATCCGTCCCCGCGCAACCTCATCTCGAATCAACTCAGGGGGCAGATTTTCCCGTCGAGCTACATAGTGCATCTCTTCTGTAATTACGCCTTGGCGAGCATAATTCATCTGCGTGACATTAGCTTGTCCCCGCCGTTTGGCTACCCATTCAGTTCGCATATGTTAAGTCCTCGAAGTGACAGCTTCCCTCCGCCGGTACTAGCCGGACTCAGGTTCTAAGGGTGTACTCTCAGCCCGATCGCGCGGGCACCCCTAGCTTGTGCTGGATCTTAACATAAGTTGAGGAGGGTAGGAGAAAAATCTTGTCCAGGGAGTCAGGTCGATGGCGCAGACACAGATAACTTACAATTCAATCCTCTTAAGCTGTTGGACTTTTACTTTTACCTTGAAGTCTAGCCAGCCGTTGCTCTCAGAGGCCGGTTTCTACCATAGCAATTAATTCATCAAGCTGAAGGGTAAGCAAATCAATAACTAATAAGTTAATGCTATGGTGCTGGACGGCCAACTGAAAAATATTTTTTTGAAAATGTCTAATATAGACAGCTTGGCTGATAGCTAGAAATAACTGTCGCTCAGGTTCTTGTTCTTCCAAAGCCCATTGGTAGAGCTGAAGCTGTCCCATGGTTTTTTCGAGTTCACTAATGACTGAAATTGTAGTTCATTTAACATAAATTTACAAGATGAACCCACCTGAATCACTCCACTGATTGACAATTGAACCACCAGTCCTCAACAATAATAAAAAGCCTTAAGCTGACTTCATGAGACCTAAATTTAAGGATACGATCGCCTGGCAACAAGCCGAACTGCTGATGCAACCTTCTCTGTTGAGGGTGGTAGATAATCTGCGTCAGGTTCTGGAAACCTCACCCTGGGAAGGAACCTATGAAGATGTACAAGACCCCTATCCTGGCCATGTGCTGTGCTTAAAATATCAGGGTGAGGAAGTCCGGGTGAATTTATGGGAGCTGTGTTTCCGCATTTGTTTTGTCGAATACGCCATTACCCATTCCCCCTATGACACACAGCAAGTGGAGATTGATACGAGCTTAATTGATGATACCGGTAATGTGAATTGGACGCAATTGGAAGAGAAAACTAAGCAAGTGATTGCCGAAGTGTTTGAGAGTTTACCCAAGATGGGGGGATAGGGAGATCGGGAGATGGGGAAAAACTGCCATTCATCGATCCGGGTTGATTATGATGAAAGGTGACCTTTGAAGAAGTATCCGTAATGATGATGTCTGAAGAAACAGAAGTTTTACTCTACGATCGCAGCCATTGGGGCAAAATTGAAGTGAAAGGGAGCGATCGCATCCGCTTTCTACACAACCAGAGTACCAACGATTTCCAACGGCTACAACCCGGACAAGGCTGTGATAGTGTTTTTGTGACCTCCACCGCTCGCACCCTGGATTTAGTCACCGCTTATCTGACGGAAGAGAGTGTAATTTTACTGGTTTCTGCCGATCGCCGGGAAAAACTTCTACAGTGGATGGATCAGTATATTTTCCCCATGGATCGAGTAGAAGTCGTTGATATTACCCAAAAGAGTGCCTGTTTGAGTTTAATCGGAACCGATGGCGATCGCCTCTTAGAAGCAGTAGGAATGCCCCCCTTAACCGATGCTCCCCAAGGAACCCACCAGCAAGTTACCCTAGGGGAAATCTCCCTCAGAATCGCCGTAGGGAGTGGATTAGCTACCCCTGGATATACCCTCCTCTTTGACCCTCAACACCGAAGTATTTTAACTGAAAAACTGATCGAACAAGGGGCAAAATCCATCAACGATCAACAATGGGAAGCCTTACGCATTCAACAAGGTCGTCCCGCTCCCGATCGCGAATTAACCGAAGACTATAACCCCCTAGAAGCTGGATTATGGCAAACCATTTCCTTTGAAAAAGGCTGTTATATTGGCCAAGAAACCATCGCTCGCTTAAACACCTATCAAGGCGTAAAACAACAGCTTTGGGGTTTGCAACTTAGTCAACCCGTCGATCCCGGAACCCCCATTCAAGTTGGAGACGAAAAAGCGGGAAAAATTACCAGTTGCATTCCTACCCCAGAAGGAGCGATCGCCCTAGCCTATATTCGCACCAAAATCGGAGGAAAAGGCCTCACCGTTCAAGTTGCCGATCAATCGGTAACCCTCCTCGATCTTCCCTTTCTTTCTCGCGGGTATTTAGCTACCCCATCCCAGTAAACACCAGTAAACAGTTGCTTAGTCCTAACCACACCCAGGTTTCAAAGTTGTCATTGGGTGTGGTATTCGATAAGCTATGAAGTAGATCGTTAGCTTCAATGCTCTTATCGTGTGGCTGGGCAATATTTCAAGTTAAAATTACCATCGCTCCTTGGTTGTATCCTCTCTCTAGGAGTCATAGGGGTTTGGTTAACATTAGAACGGCAAGACCGGCAGTTTGTTCAAGACGCTATTCTAGAAGAAACTGAAACTCTAAAAACCCATCTGGAATCCAAATTCAAAGAACAAGTTTTAGCCCTAGAGCGTATGGGAGCGCGTTGGGAAGCTGCGGGGGGAACCTCTCAAGTTTTGTGGGAAAAAGATGCGCTCAATTATATTCAAGATTTTGCCGGTCTACAAGCTCTAGCCTGGGTAGACTCTAGTTATCAGATCCGTTGGAGTGTTAGCCCAGAAAATCCTCAACTCATAGCCGCGATGGCTCAAAATCAAACTGCGGATTATTACCTCAGTTTACAGGACTCATACTACCGCCAAAAAATGACCCTCACAGAACCCTGTTTACTTCCTGGGGGAGACCAGGGATTTGTAATTATCGATCCGCTATTTTTAGAACATCAACAACCCGATAGATATGGTCAATTTAATGGATATATCGTTTCTCTTTTGAATTTAGAATTATTTTTCGATCGTCTTTTGCTCCCCCTCCGTCATCAGCATTATCAATTAATCATTACCCATAAGGATCGAGTGATCTACGAAAAACCCTTGTCTAAGCCGGTTGATCCTAATTACAAATCGATCGACACGATCGATCTTTATGGCCAAACCATCCAATTTACACTTTATCCCCAAAAATGGTGGATTCAGCAACTTCATTCTTCTTTTCCCACTCAATTTTTAGCGGGAGGACTATTAACCAGTTGGAGCATAGCTATAGGCATCGCTTTTTCCCAGAGCCGCCAACAAAAATTGAGGATTATTGAGCAAGTCAATACCCAACTTAAGGAGGAAATGCTAGAACGAAAACAAGTAGAATTGAAACTAGAAGAACGGCAGGCAATGCTCCGTAGTTTTTATAATAGCTCTCCCATGATGATGGGGATTGTAGAATTACTAGAGGATGATATTTTACATCTATCTGATAATCAGGCAAGCGCTCGGTTTTTTGGCACAACACCAGAAGCCATGGCTCATCAGCAAGCTAGTATGATGGGCGTTCCACCCAAACATATTCAAACCTGGATCGGGCATTACCGAAAAGCGATGGAAACCCAAGAGGCAGTGCAATTTGAATATGAACACCAGGTGGAAGATAGCTTATTTTTCTTGTTGGCAACGGTTAGTTTTATTGGCTGGATCGAGCCAGATCGCCCCCGGTTTTCTTATCTCGTGGAAGATATTACCGATCGCAAACTAGCCCAAATTGCTCTGGAAAAGAGTGAAAAGCGCTTTCGGGTATTAGTCTCCCATTCTCCGGTAGGCATTTTTCAAACCGATACTAACGGTAAATGTCTGTATGTCAATCCTCAGTGGGCTGAAATTACAGGGCGTTATCAACCAGAGAGCTATTTGGGATATGCTTGGCAACAAGCCCTACATCCAGAAGATCGGGAAATGATTGTTCAAGAATGGGGCGCTTCCACGAAACAAGACCGTCCATTTAATCTCGAATATCGCTTTCAGAAACCTGATGGTCAAGTGGTTTGGGTTTGGGGAAACGCGATCGCCCTTCGCAGCGATAATGGAGAAATCGTAGGCTATTTCGGTACAGTCATGGACATTACAGAGCGTAAGAAAACCGAAACCACCAATCGTGCTTTAATGGATGCTATTCCTGACTTAATGATCCGCTTGAATACAAAGGGCGAATTCCTGGATGTGATGAATGTTAACCTCAATAGTTTAGAGCCAGACAATCGATTTCCAGGAATGCATTTGATCAAACTTCTTCCGCAACTGGTGACTCCAGAGAGAATTGATTATATCCAAAAAACTCTTGATACCCAAAAAAATCACAGTTATGAATATGAAATTACCCTTAAAGGTAAGGTTTACTCTGAAGAATGTCGTTTGATTCCCTTTGATCATGAGAGTGTGTTGGCGGTAATTCGCGATATTACCCAGCGCAAACAACAAGAAGCCGCTCTCGTTTATCAACTCAATAAAGTTCTATTACTGCAAGATATTACTACGGCTATTCGCCAAAGTCTAGATATTGAAACTATCTTTGAAGTCGCGTCCCAAAAAATCGGCCAAGCCTTTAAGGTCAATCGTTGCTTAATTCATTTCTATACCCCTCAATGGACTATTCCCATACCCGTTGTAGCTGAATATTTGCAAAGTCCTTATATTTCTGTGCAAGACTTTTCCATTCCCCTAGAAGGGAATCCCCATATGGAACGACTGATGAGTCAGGAACAGGCAATCGCCTCTGATAATGTCTATACCGATCCTTTACTGTCCAATTGTCTAGCTATGTGCGAAGAAATCCAACTTAAGTCCATGCTTGCCATAGGGACATTTTACCAAGGGCAAATGAATGGAGCCATTGGTTTACATCAATGCGATCGTTATCGCCATTGGACAAAAGAGGAGATTGAATTAATTGAAGCCTTAGCGGCACAAGTTGGAATTGCGATCGCCCAAGCTTCTTTACTCAAAAAAGAAATTAGCCAACGAGAAGAATTAATTCAGAAAAATCAGGACTTAGAGCAAGCTAAAATCATCGCCGATAGTGCCAATCGCGCTAAAAGTGAATTTCTGGCGAATATGAGCCATGAAATTCGCACTCCCATGAATGCAGTTTTGGGGTTTACTGAGCTGCTCAAACCCTTAGTTCAAGAATCTGTAGCTCAAGAGTATTTACAAGCCATTTCTGCTAGTAGTAAAACGTTACTTTCTTTGATTAATGATATTCTCGATTTATCAAAGATTGAGGCAGGTAGGCTCGAAATTGACCCCGAACCTATGAGCTTAAAAGATCTTTTTCAAGATGTTCATCATATTTTTATGCATAAAGCCCAAAGCCAAGGAATTACTCTCCAGACTCACCTGGATGAGCAGTTGCCTGATGCAGTGATCTTTGATGAAGTTCGCTTGCGACAAATCTTATTTAATGTCGTTGGCAATGCTCTTAAGTTTACTGCGTCAGGAAAGGTTGAGATCGGATCAAAATACTCTTTTAACTCGGACAAAAATACGATCAACCTAGAAATTAGCGTTCGAGATACGGGAATTGGGATTAGCAAAAGCGATCGAGATCGTATTTTTGATGCCTTTACCCAAAGTCAAGGTCAAAGTAACCGTCAATTTGGCGGTACAGGGTTGGGACTAGCCATCACCCGTCGTTTAGTTGATATGATGGGAGGAACGATTGAACTTCAGAGTGAATTGGGTAAGGGCAGTCTGTTTATTTTTCGCTTTCCTGATGTTCCCATTAGTTATACTCCAGCTTTAACTAATGTCAAGAATAATTTGAAACCGGATTTTAATCAGTTTCAAGCTTCTACTATTTTGGTCGTTGATGATATTGAATCAAATCGAGAATTAATTCGAGGATATTTTAGGAGGAGCCATCATACTTTATGGTTTGCTAAAGATGGGGAGGAAGCGATTCGGTTAACGTTTAAACACTGGCCAGATTTGATTTTATTGGATTTGCGAATGCCACATATGGATGGCCGCGAAGTTACGGAGTTTCTGAAATCTCATGAACAAACCCAGCATATTCCGATTGTGATTGTTACTGCTTCCTCTGAGTTTAAAGATGAACAGGAGCTTAAATCTATCTGTGAAGGATTTGTGCTAAAACCGGTGAGAATTATGGATTTAATTTCGATCCTTAAGTCCCTTCTGCCTCCCTCTCAAGGCTTAGTTTCTTTGCCTAAGCGCGAGCAGATGGCTGTAGTCAATAGGGAAGTCTATGATGGAGATCTGGCAGTCACTCCTATTCGTCTGGCAGAGTTATTGGAAAAATTACAAGTTATGGAAGTAACATCTTGGATGAGCTTATGTGAAACGTTAGAAATTGAGGAACTCGAACATTTTGTTGAAGATTTACAAAATCTTAGTATACAATATTATTATTTTCCTTTGATGAATTATATTAGCAATTTAGAGAAGCAATTGGATAGCTTTGATTGGGATACGATCCCCCAAACTGTGGTTAACTTTAAAACTCTTTTAGAGAATATTGCAGAGGAGGTAAATAGATCTTGACAGTACTTCCCAAAGCTGAAGCTGAATTGATGAAACCAGAAGATTGTTTATTATTGGTTGTGGATGATAATCCAAGCAATCTGAAAGTTTTGCGAGCTTTGTTATCTCCGGTGGGTTATAAGTTGACGTTTGCGATGGGAGGACAACAAGCTCTAGAGCGAGTGAAAATGGCAAAACCTGATTTGATTTTACTGGATTTAATGATGCCAGATATGGATGGTTTTGAGGTATGTGATGTGCTGAAAACGAATGCAGAGATGAAGGATATTCCTGTTATTTTTTTAACGGCTAGTCAAGAGATCGATCATCTTCTCCAGGCGTTTGAGAAGGGTGCTATTGATTATTTAACTAAGCCTTTTCATCCTCCGGAATTGTTGGCAAGGGTGAAAACCCATTTAGAGTTAAAGCACTTACGGGAACAAAGTCAGCGTCAAGCGGAAAAAGAGCTGATTTTGGTGAAAATTATTCAGGGAATTCATTATTCTCTGAATTTAGAGGAGATTTTAAGTACGACGGTGGCGAGTATTCAGGGGTTGCTTGATGCGAGTCGGGTGATGATTTGTCGTTGTGTGTCGAAGGATCGAGGTGAAGTTTTGGCGATCGCCGATTCTACTGATGCTGAAAATATACAGATGGGTGCAATTCTGAAGATCCAACCCTTAACTCCTTTGGCATCTCATCATCAGCCTTTGGAGATTAATCATCCAGAAGAGTTAGATCAAAAGGGGATTAAAACCCAACTGAGTGTCCCCATTTATCAACAGAATCAACTTTGGGGTGTGTTGATTGTCGATCGCCATCGAGTCTCCCAAGGATGGAACCCTGGGGAATACCAGATGCTAGTCCAGATTATTGAACAAATTGCGATCGCCATTCAACAGTCCCAGTTGTATCATGCGCTACAACAAGCCAATCAAGAACTAGAGCGTCTGGTGAATGTGGATGCCTTAACGCAAGTGGCGAATCGTCGCTATTTCGATCGGTATTTAGATCAGGAATGGCGAAGACTGCAACGGGAAGGGCTGCCGTTGTCCTTGATTATCTGTGATATTGATTATTTTAAACAATATAATGATACCTATGGCCATTTAATCGGCGATCGCTGTCTGGAACAAGTTGCCCAAGCCCTCTCTTCGACTCTGAAACGCCCGGCTGATTTGATTGCCCGTTATGGGGGGGAAGAGTTTGCTGCTATTTTACCGAATACGCCTCTACAAGGAGCCATTGCTGTCGCCGAACAAATGCAACAGGCGATCGCTAACTTGCAAATTCCCCATATCGGCACAGGGTTATCTGAACCTATTGTTAGCATTAGTTTAGGGATTGCTTGTACCACGCCCACTGTTAATGCTCCTCTGATTCGATTGCTCGATTTAGCGGATCGAGCCTTGTATGAAGCGAAACATAAGGGACGCAATCAGTATGCGATCGGTATTTGAATCCATGCAGCTCTCACTTTTCACTCTTATAGCGCCAAAATTCTCCCAGAAATGCGACTAATCCGGACATCACAATGAGGATCACACTGAGGGCGTTAATGTCGGGTTTTACGCCGGTTCTGATGCGGCTAAAGATTTCCATGGGCAGGGTATTAAATCCACTGCCAGCCGTGAAACTGGCGATGAGGAAGTCATCCATACTGAGGACAAAGGCGAGGAGGCAACCGGAGACGATACCGGGTAATAATTGGGGTAATAGCACTTGCATAAAGGCGTTAAAGGGGGTTGCCCCTAAGTCTAGGGCAGCTTCTTCTAGGTGCGGGTCTAAATCGGCGAGTCGGGTGGAGACGACGAGGGCAATATAGGCGAGGCAAAAGACGATATGGGCGGCAACAACAGTCCAAAGACTGAGGGGAATGGCAAAGACGGCGAGGAAGACCAGGGTGGCAACGGCGATCGCAATATCGGGAATAATCAGAGGTAAATAGGATACACCTAGATACAGGGATTTACCCCGAAATTGATACTTAGCTAATCCCACTGCCATCAATGTGCCCAAAACTGCCGAAACACCCACGGCACAAAAGGCGACAGTTAAACTATTTTGCAGAGAGGACAGGATTCTGCTATCCGAGAACAGTTTTATGTACCAATCGAGGGTAAATCCTTGCCAATTGGCGCTATAGGCAGATTGGTTAAAACTATATAAGGCTAAGACGGCAATGGGCAGATACATAAACCCAAACATAACCAGGGTAAACCCAATTTGCCAGGAAAAGGAAAATTTGGATTTAGTCCCCAAGGAGTCAGGGATTAGGGTTTCTTCGGGGGGTTGAATGGATGGGGTCATGGTTGGGGAATGGGGGAATGGGGGAATGGGAAATAATCGCCGCGTCTGCGTGTCTGTGCGTCTCCCTATCCCATATCCTTGTGGGTAAAGGGTTTGGCGTTTGCTCCGGAGTAGGTGGCGGCAATATGACCGTTTCCGGTGACCTGATATTTATAGGTGATTAATCCTTCTAATCCTACTGGGCCGCGTGGGGGCATTTGTTGGGTGCTGATGCCGACTTCTGCGCCAAATCCGTAGCGGAAGCCGTCGGCAAAGCGGGTGGAGCAGTTATGATACACGCCCGCCGCATCGATTTGATTCAGGAAGAGTTGGGCGGCTTGGGGGTTTTCGGTGACGATTGCATCCGTATGCTTAGATCCGTAGGTGTTAATATGATCTATCGCTTCCTCTAGACTTTCGACTTGCTTAATGGCTAAAATCAGATCGCTGTATTCTGTAGACCAATCGGCTTCTGTGGCTGGGGCAATGGCTAATAATTCTACTGTTGAAGGATCTCCGAGTAATTTTACGCCTTTTTCTTGTAGTGCTTGGGCGACAGCAGGAAGAATCTGGGAAGCGCAAGAACGATGGACTAACAGGGTTTCGATGGCGTTGCAGGCGGCGGGATATTGGGTTTTGGCATCGACGGTAATGGCGATCGCCTTTTTTAGATCCGCAGATTCATCTAGATAAAGGTGACAAATGCCATCGGCATGACCGAGGACGGGAATGTTGGTATTTTCCTGGACAAATCTGACAAAAGAGTTAGAACCCCTAGGAATAATCAGATCCACATACTGGTCTAACTTCAACAGGGCGATGGTTTCCTCGCGGGTGGTTAAAAGTTGCACCACATCGGGACTAACGGCGGTTTGCGATAATCCTTGACGAATGGCTTTCACAATGGCTTCACAGGACTCAATGGCTTCCTTTCCACCCTTAAGAATTACCCCATTGCCTGACTTAATCGCTAGGGTAGAAATCTGGATCGCGGCTTCGGGTCTAGCTTCAAAAATTACACCCAGAACCCCTAATGGACAACTGATCCGCTTTAGGACTAAGCCTTCGTCTAATTCCCGATGGATTTGGACTGTACCCACGGGATCGGGTAACTTTTGTACATCTCGCACCCCAGCAATATTGGCGTTTAGTTTGCTTTGATCGAGTTTCAGGCGATGATAGAGGGGTTTGGCAATGCCTGCGGTAGTAGCGGTTTCACAGTCGGCTTGGTTGGCGGCTACAATGTGGGGGGCAGCCTGTTCTAGGGATTGGGCGATCGCCTCAATAGCCTGATTTTTTTCTGCTGTGGTTGAGTTTGCTAACTGACGCGCTCCTTGTCGGGTTTTCTGGGCGAGTTCGATTAATGTGGGGGAAGCCATGGGTAATTAATAATTAACAATTAATAATTAATAAGGGGGTTACCTCTGCTTTGAGGGAGAGGATTGTTTTCAAATTAGTTTACCACATCCTAAAATACAGAACGAGCAACTTATGTTATTTTCCTGTTTCCTAAAATGTCTTCTCGCCAAGTTTTTGAGCAATCGATTGAGATTAAAGCTAATGCCACGACTGTGGAGCGCTGTTTTACGGAGTTAGATTTGATGCACCAATGGCTTAATCCAATGTTGGAGTGTCAGCCGGTGGGGGTGTGGAGTACAGAAATCGGGAGTCAATCCCAGTTTATGATTAAAATTCCGGTGATTCAACCGACGCTTAGGAGTAGGGTAATTGAGCGGGAACCGGGGTTAGTGGTGTGGCAGTTTGAGGGTTTTTTTCAAGGGTGCGATCGCTGGGAATGTCAACCGATAGAGTCTGGAACTCGTCTGATTAACCGCTTTGAGTTTGAGATTGCTAATCCGTTGATTGCCTTTGGGTTTAATCGGTTTGCGGCGGGTTGGACTCAAGAGGATATGAAAGCACAATTGGGCCGGCTTAGGCAAGTGGCACAGAGGATTAATTAACAATTAACAATTAACAATTAACAATTAACAATTAACAATTATAGTGATGAACATGGGTTTTGGCGATCGGTGCTGGGTTGGTTTTTGCTGTGCTGCGATGATCACGATGCTGTTCTCTAGTCGTGCAGTACGGGGGCTGGATCGTCTCTATTTGGCTCAGGTTGAGGTGAATAGTCAGTCAGTGGAGTATCTGAATCAAGGGTTGCAATTGATTCAAGCGGGAGAGGTAGAACGGGCGATCGCGGCGTTTCGAGAGGCGACAAGGTTGGGGCCAAATTTAGCTCCGGCTCCGTATAATTTAGGTCTTGCTCTGCGGCAGAGGGGGGATCTTCAGGGGGCGGCGAGTGCCTTTTATCAAGCGATTCAGATCGATCCAAATTTTGCGATCGCCTACGCGAATTTAGGGGCGGCGCTGTTGGAGGGGAGTAATCTACAACAGGCTCAGGAGTATCTGCAAATGGCGATCGAACTCGATCCGAAGTTGGGGGTAGGGCACTATAATCTGGGATTGGTACAAAAGTTACAGGGGAATGGGGAGGCGGCGATCGCCTCATTTAAGCAAGCGATCATATTTTCTCCGACTGCTCCGGAACCCTATTATTATTTGGGTTTGATTTATCAGGAACAGGGGCAATTAACCCAAGCAATGGAACTATTGCGCCAGGCTGTAGAAAAAAATCCGCAGTATGCCCAAGCTTATTATGCGATCGGCTCCATTTTATTACAACAAGGAAAGCTCGATCCGGCGCTGAATGCCTTCCGAGACGCTGCTCAAGCCGATCCTAATTATGGCAATGCTTATTATGGAGCGGGTTTAGTATTTATGGAAAAACAAGATTATCAAGAAGCACAGCGCGTGTTAGCGTTTGCCCAGAAATTGTATGAGACGGATGGCAATCAAAAATGGGCAATGATGGCGGCTCAATTATTACAACGGGCGCGAGAGTTATATCAATTAAAAATTAAAAATTTTCATGTCGGCGACAGCCGAAAAAATTAAAAATGGGTCTGGTTTGGGGGCGAGTTAGTTCTAATCATGCAAGAATTCGGGAAAATTGGCATCACCGACTTGTGCCAAACTATAGATACAATCTTCGGGTAAATCGGGATAATCTAAAGAGGTTTCGCGCACGACTAAATCTAATCCCGACTGATAGCCATAGAGCATTGCTTCTTCTACTAAACCAGTGATAGTATAACAGATTCCTTTTGAGTGTGGATGATGGCTTGTAAGGGGGACGGGGCGATCGTATACTTGAATTAACAGTAACTTTAATGAGTATGGTTAGTTCCTTTCGACACGCAGATGAGAGTCTTCCCAAGGTAGACTACAGAGACATCCTCGATCGCATTGTACAGGCGATCGCCAATCAGAGGGGTTTATTTCGAGTTTCCGACGATTTGGGGCGATTATTGGTTAATGTAGAGGCGATCGCCCATTCGATAGCTCACCAAAACCTCACCGATCCGATCCTAGGGGGAGATTGGCGTGTTCGCGCTGCTACCATCAACTTTAGCCCCTCCTGTGCCGAACAATTTCCCGATCAAATCAGAGCAATTAGACAAGCACTCCTAGTACAACTCGAATCTAGCTTAAGAGAAAAAAACCTAGAAACTAGGGCTTTTCTGTCTAGTTTACTTCAAGATTTCTCCACCTTTCAGAATTCACAGCCCAGTTTAGATTTAAGTTATCCCTTTAAACCTTATACGGGATTACAAAAAGAACGCTTACATATTGAATCCCCTGGCTCAATTAAATTTCATAAATTAACCATTACCGTCGATCGTACCGATACCCTCAATCGTAATTTACCGGAAGAATTGAGGCGGTATATCCATGAACAGCTCGCTACTCAAACCAATGAACAAGAATCCGATCTAGAGGATGTTCTCACGGATCTCATACAAGATGATAATTCCGATCTGGATCGACTGAAACGGTTGATGGATACGGAAGTTTTGGGACAGCTCAAAAAAGAAGCAAAAATTCAGTATTTAGAATATTTAGAGCAAAATATTAACGCCACCAGACATCCAGAGGTTGTCTATCTCAGGGATTTAATTCGTCGGTTAAAAGCGTTGAATGATTATATTGCTGATCCCAATAAAGCGGATGCTGACTATGAAGTTACCTATCAAGGAAAAACCGTCAATTTTCGCCAACTTTTTTCCCGTGCCGAAGCTTTAGATATTTTGCCCGTTATCCCTATCATTGAAGGCTATTTAGGAGAAACGACAGATCCTCTCAAGAACAGAAGACAATTTATTTTTGGACTGAAACTTAAATTAAATGGCCCAGTGCAAAATCAGGGGAGCGAAAGTGCTTTTGATTATTATTGCAGTTTACTGGATCTAGATCGAGAAGAAAATCAGGCTGTAGCTCGGAGTCAATATGGTCTAGAAAAGATTCTCAAAGTCGCTTTTTTATATTTCTTTGTTTTTGCTTCCGATTGCGATCCAGAAGCAGAAGGGTATAATTATAATGATGAATTACAGTACGATCCAGTCAGTCGCTTTGACAACAATATTTTAGGGAGGTTGCAAGGAGATAATGATGGGGCAAAAGTCAGTCTGTTAAGAGGAATTCGCCGAGGACTAGAGCAATTCAAGGCTAAGGAAAAAGTTAAGCGCTTGGTCGAATTAGTCAAGGATATCCTAAACCAGAGAAGGGTTTTACCTCCTGATGAACATTGTATTCATGTGGGGGTGAGGAAAACGTTATTAGAAACAAATGTTGAGGAAATTTTGCAGCGACTGACTCTGTTTAAGGAAGTTTTGAGAAGAAACCCAAAAGAGTCTCTTCAGTATTTATCCGTGGGAGAAGCAACGGTAAATCCCGATATTTTCTGCCAATTACCGGTTAGCATCAAGATAGAAGATATTCGCTATGCAGAAACGAGCGATCGCCAGACGTTTTCCATGAGCTATAATCTGGGTTCTCTCCAGAGCTTCCCGGTGCTACTAACGCCTAAAAAATGCCTTACCGATCGAGGATATAAAAAACACTATGAAACTTTGCAAAGCAGAAAATTAGTATTGTTTCATATCGATACAGTTAAGAACGAAAGACTAGATAACCAACAAGCCTTTCTGTATCGCTTTACCTTTACCCTACTCTTCTACATTGTAGTTCAACAGTTAGCCCATTATCTCCCCAACCCCGAAAACCTATTTATTCCTATTGTCCGCTTTCATTTAACCAATAAAAACAATTCATCTCCCTTAGAAGAATTCATCCTGAATTTGTCGGTTACCGTCTCCCATTTGCTCAATGAAGACAAAATTCTAGCAAACTTCCAAGGCTTTGATATTACCAGCAACAATATTCATAAAACCAAAAATGGTCTTAGTTCTCTCTATTCTAGATTGCCTAAAGTATTCTCGTTTGATAACCCAGAGGAAACGCCTAAATTGGAGAAATTGGCCATTATTGTCGTTTCCAGTCGCGAATCTGATGCCCATTATCAAACCGATAAAGATCGGCATCTGTCTAATTTAATGGGCGAAGTCGTGAGCGTTACTCGTCGAGAAGATGCTCGGATAGAGATTAATTGTTTAAGTACCTTTTCCGATTCTTATCCCCGTTCACAAATGTTTAAGAATCCCTTGGTTCTCCGAGATAAAATTGCGGAACTCTATCAGCAAGGATATCGGCATTTTGTTTATATTGCTAAAGCTCCCTATACAAGCAGCTTAAATATGACAGTCGAAGAGGATCGCCTATTTTTCATGTCGCGATCGCTGATTCATTGTCTGCGAGATAATAATCCAGAAATTCTAATTTATCCCATGTTTTTTGATAAGTATTATGTACGCTCCTCTATGAGTCTTAAACCCAAATCTTTGTATGTTCAAGATATCCGCGAGTTAACCCAGTTAGTGGACGATCCCAGCCAGCAATCTGTGGTGTTTTTTAATTTGTTTAATGGACTGAAAGTAGGCAATACTGACGATCGATTTTATAATGGAGTCATTTCCTATGCTACCCTCTTAAATACTTATAAGGGAATTTTGGAGAATGAAGTGATGTATCAAGGGTTGTTGCATGAGGGAGACTTGAAACATGATATTTTGCAGTATCTAACGCTGTTCCATTTTTCTCGCTATGAAGCAACGCGCAACATCAGCTTGAAGCTCGATCCTTATCAAAATATTATTGGTGATTATTCGGTGGGTAAGTTGTCTTTGTTTAAGCATATTAATGGCAAGTCTGATTTTAATTCTTTGGCGTTTTTGACGGAAGTTAAAAAGGCTTTGATTTGATAAAGGGTTGCCCTCATCCCTTAGCCTCTTCTCCCACGGGAGAAGGGGAAAAAGTCCCTCTCCTGTGGGAGAGGGATGTAGGGAGAGGGCTTATATTAACGTAAATTAAGGAGAAGTTGAACGATGAAAATAGAAGATCAAGGACGACCGTTTGAAATGGGGTTTAATATTGGGATTCTTAATTATCTTCAGCAAAAACAATTGGCTCCGAAATGGGTTGATTATTATCGTCAAGAACTGGAAAATGTTAAGTTAAACGAAATTAATAAAAAACTGATTGAAAATGCGAGTTCCATGAGTTGTAGCGATCGCCGGATCATTGAAACATGGAGTCAACTTTTACTCTTTAAGGGTTTTTTGGGGGGATATAATTTTTTTGCGGAATATCTGCAAGGGACGAAATGGCGCAACCTTGAGCGTGGTTTAGAGGTGCTGTATTATCAATGTGCGTTTGCGGGTAGCAATAGTCTGAAGACGCATCAGAAGAGTGACGAGCAGCTCTCTGAAGGGTGGTTATCTCGGTTAGAGGGACTCGATCGCGATAACTTGGAGAGGTATATTAACCAATATAAGGATACAGGAGAGTTTTTAAGAGCGGATACCCTATTATTGCTCCGTTATTCCCAACGGGACTATCGCATTTTAGTTATCGATCAATCGGTATTTGCGGTTCAGTCGGAAAAGGATATGACTGATATCCAAAATTTTATTGAACTGATTAAAAGTAAGTTAATCCAAGAAATTAATTATTTGCGATCGAAAAGTGTGTTTTCTAAGCTGAGAATTGATACGGGAGAAAGTCCGGATTTAGAGTTTCTGTTTTCTCCGGGTTTGAAGGATTATTTTACGGCGTTTAAGTCGAAGGATAAGGAGAGTGCGAAGTTAATTCAAGCAGCAGGATATGCCTATAGTTTTTATCAGTTTTTGCAGAAAACGGGAATTATTGCTCAAGGTGCAAAGGTGATTTTGAGTGCCATGGGATATAGCGATCGCGGAATGAATACGATGACGATCCATCCGGAAAACCTCTCCTTGTTTCAAACCTGTTACCAAATTTACAAGCATGAGTCCAGTGGCAAAGAGATGATCGCGGTGCGAAAACAGGTGTTTAATCAGATCAAACGTCAGATGGGTGCAAGTTTCGATCGCGGTAGGGAGTTTGTGGAACAGTTGATTAATATTCCCCCAGATCAAACCACGGTGGTTACTCATCACGAGCCAATTCAGGGGTTTCTCACCTCGGTTGCACCCCTTCCCGATCGGATTGCCCAAGAGTATAATCTTGATTCTAGCCTCGATTTACGCAATGGCCATGCTGAGTTGATCCGGCGATCGCTCCTTTCCGATAGCTTGTATCTTTTTTTAACGGGGAATCCGGGAATTGGCAAAACCACGGCGATCGCCAACTTCCTCAAACAACATCAAGACGACGGTTTTCTCTTTTTCTACGTCAGTCCCCGCAAACAGGTTAACCTCGATATTCTGGAAAAATTTAAAGATAATGATGGGAAATGGTGCAGCAAAAACTTAGTTTGCTTAAACACCAATTCCCAAATTATTGCTGAACAAGGAGGTGACTATACTGTACAATATCTTTCCGATCGATGGCAAGGAAATTTTAGGCAACAATCCGTTTTATTTCTCGATGGCAACCCAGATCACAAGCATCAGAAAAGATCCGATCCTCGCTTGCAACGCAAAACCGAAGATCTCATCGTCGAAGCACCCCAAAATACTGCCGGAGTCATTCGCAGCATGTGCGAAGCCATCCACACCCTTCTCGATCGGCAAAGCACTAATAAAATAGTCGCTTCCCTCTCCATTCAAGCCTTGAAAAAAACGCCCCAAGGTGGCGATACTCTCAAACATTTCGGCGAGATTTTCAAAGGAGCCTATAATAGTCGCACTCAAAAGATCATCCCGGCAAAAATGCAGGCTATTTCTAAGCGATTTAAACATCTGTTCATCATGATTGATGAAATTACTGGAGATGATAGTGGCGTAGAATTTTTGAATCGGATTACCCGCATTCTTCAAGATTATGGATTAACCACAGGAGAACATGGATTTAATCCTAAAATTATTATCGCCGATGCTTCCCTTGTCGATCAGGATGTCATTGAACAACATCTGAAATCTAGCAATCCTGAACCCGATAAAATCTTTTTCCGCAAAGCCAAGAAAAAGGCATCACCCTTGAGTGTAGATTCTTTTGAATTCAACCGCCATCAAGCCACTCTGATTAACACCAACTCCTATCCCGCTAGTGACCTAAAAGTTACTTATAATGTTATCCTTCATTCGACTCAATTTCAAGAGCGCGATCGCTTAAAACCCAAAGAAGATGATTTAGGTAAAAAATTGCGCGAACAAATCTTAGCTGATATTGAACTAATCACTCAAGAACAGGGAGAAACAGACGCTCAAATTTTAGTCTATATTCAAAACAAGCAGCAATTACAACAACTGATTGAAGCGCTTCAACGTCGTTGGCAAAGATTTGAGAAAAACCAAGACTATCTAGAAATTCATGCCAGTCTTTCCGAGAACGAAAGACAAACCATCCATAGCTATCAAAACGAAGTTAAGATCATCTTTATGACTTCCTCTGGTAGTCGCGGGTTATCCTTTCCCAAAGTTAAGCATATTTTAGTCGATATTCCGCGCTTCCAGGTGGAGAAAAATCTGATGGAAATCATTCAAGTGATCTATCGGGGACGGGGAAATCCAGATCTAGATTATCAATCGAAGTCTTTACACTTTTATCTGGCAGAAAATGCCGTTTACTTTGAAGATCAGCCCCAGCTTTCTCTTCAGGAAAAAATTCTCAGCATCTTTAATATTTTACTCCTTCTTAAAGCCTCGATTATGACGCGAATTTTGGGCGCGGGTAAAATTGGTAGACAAGCATATTTGATTATTCCCATTGGTGGAAAGTCAGTATCTGCTGCTGGACAAACTCTCAGTTCTAACCTGGCAAATCTGCTTAGAGAACTGAAACTAGAACTTAGAAATCGCCATAAAGATCGGAACTTAGCGCAAACCCATGAGCATTTAAAAACCTTACTCAGCCAAGCGGATTTTACTATCCCTCAACCGAACAATTGTTCTTATATTTCTGAAAAATTTACCGATCAGTTCTTAGAATTCACTCAACCTAACTTGAGTCAATTAATCGATTTTCCACCTCTAGACACGGGCTATCTTCAGGGAAGTTTGCTCATGGTTCCCCTCGGCGATCGCATCGTTTCGGAAACCTATACTTTGTTTCTGGACTTAATTCTGAATCAGAGAACCGATGAATTATGGCAAAATTTAAAGTATATTAGTAGCCCGAAAAGTGACTACCATGAAAATCTAAAGTTTGCGACTCGAAGCGCGATAGACTTAATTGATAAAATTCGCGAAACTCAGAATAAATCCCAACGCTACGAGCAGCAAAGTCAGCGACTGGATCGCTATTATGCCCTGCCTTTATTAACATTTGTTGCTAGAGAGGAGATGAAAGCGTATCTCAGTCAAAAAGAGCGAATTGAAGATGAGTATAGGACATTTCGCTATATTATCGAATGCTATATGCGATCGCTCTATCCCGTCGATAATATTCTTCCCATTGGCGATCGCTACGAGGATTTTCCCTTTGTCATCTTCAGCAGCTACAGTTTAGCCGACATCCGCGATCAACGGTTCACCGATCGCTATCTACTCAATTCTCATGAATTAAACATCCTCAATTTGGTTTTATCTCAAGACGACCAATAAGATCAAACCTGGTTAAAAGATTTCTTTTTTACCTCAACATCCCTTAAAAGCGCAAACCAGCCCCCATTTGTAGGTTCACTGAAGGGCGATCGCCATTTTGAAGCTCTTTGAGTTCCCAGTTGGCTTTTCCATAAACAATAAAGTTATCCAATAGGGAGCTTTCTACCCCAGCAGTGACAACAGGGGTATTTTCTACAGCTTGATTTCCATCCCCATTGACAAAGCGATATCCTGCACCGACAAAAATATTGGCATTGCGGGTAACCGGGAGATCGTAGGAAAAAGTCGGTTCAAGGGTGACGCGATCGCCTTCCATCACCAGCGATCCCCGTACTGATACGGGTAATAAGGGCACATCCCACCGTCCTTCTACCGATCGCACCTCTCCCGGCTTAGTTTCGTTTAACAGACTTTCCACAAAGTTTGTACCCGTGGGATCGAGTAAATTATCCATCATGCGATCGGGCGTTTGTCCCACCCCTACATAATTACCATTTAATCCTCTCGATTGGGCGATCGCGCTATCTGCCGATAACATCAAGGGCAGAACTAAGAATAGGGCTTTTAGGTTAAACATGATCTAAGGTTCATCCGTTACACAAGGGGACTGAGAATGCCTTTCCTTACTTAAGGATTAACTTCAGGATTATTTGTGAGGACAGGCGCTCTGGAGTTTAAAAACATTGCGCTACCCGGACAAAACAAAGTAGCGCAAGTTACAATATTTAACAGACTATTCTGGTATTTTAACCAAAAAAGGATTATTCTAAGTCACGACGACCGGGGTTACGAGAGGGGTCACTCGATAGAAACCCAAATACAAATAAAGCTACAAAGAAAAGCACAACGATATTAACAACGACTTTGAGCGTGAGCATTTATGTTTCTCCGAACAGATAGGCTTTGGATCATCATATCGAAATTTGGCTGAAAAACCTAGTAGAGGGGATAGAGCTATTACCCATCACCCCTTACTCCTTTAGACTTCCTCATTCAGCCAGCGCCAGACTTTACTCACCTGTTCTTCCACTTTCAGCAAAAGGCGATCCAGCCAGAGCCAGAATTTTTCCGTAGGCGACAGGATATACTCATGGCCAGTGGCTTGAGTTTCAATATAATCTGGTGCAGGCTCTGGAGTCCTGGAGGCTTGGGGTTGACTCAAGGATGAGGGTTGGCTGGGAGTGGGCATAGCGCCAAATAGCTCTTCTGAGGTTAACCAAGGATCATCCATTTTGATCGGAGCAGGTTGGGCAATGGGTTGGGTTGAGGGAACATCATAATTGAACCCGCTAGGAGGATGGAGATCTAAAGAGGTTAGCCAAGGAGCGTTAACCGTAAAGGTATTGAGCTGGAGTGGCGGTTGGGGTTGCTGGGTTTGAGACTCCCCAAAGCTATCAATAGCTACAGCAACTCCCCCTTTTTCCATCCAAGCCATCAGTTGCCAAAAGCGGCGTATGGGGGGGAATAAATCCGCCTGTTGAGCAAGAGTAGAGAAGGGGATTTGAGGTAGGAAAGTTCGGGAGGGAGGAAGCAGTTTTTGGACGATCGCCTGTTGGATTTTTTGCTGCTGTTGGGGTGTTAGAATATCGAGGGCTTGATTGGCTTGGGAAATCAGGACTAATTTGCCAGAGTCGAGTTGACTGGCAATGCCTTGGAGCAGTTGTTGAGGAAAGGGATAGGGACTCGAAGGGGTAGGCTGAACCAGGGAAGGCAGTTTAACCGGTGGATTGAGTTGGATCACTTCCTCTAAAATCTCCAAAATGGGGGTATCGGCTTCCGTCTCTTGCTGTTCTGGCCCTTTCAGCCAAGGGGTGACTTTTTGCTTAAATTGATAATTAATCGTCCGTCCACTTTGGAAGAGCCAATAAAGGGGATAAATCATGACTTGGATCGTCCATTCGGCGGCAACTTTTAGATGTCGTAGGGCGCGGGTTCCCCGATCTAGCCATTGCTGAGAATGGTAATGAAACCCATTTAAAATCCGACTTTGATAGCGATCGCCAAGAGTCATGTTTTTCCCTCCCATTAACCCGTATGATGGTGTTATTCTATAGCATTTGGGAGAGGGCGGGGGGAGATGGGAGGAAGTGCAGATCGGCTGACCCATTACCCATGACCCATTATGGATGTTGCTTTATTTCAACAAATACTGGAGCGGTTGCGATCGCTCACTTGTCTGAATCTACAATCTCAATGGTTATACTCTCCTGAAGATCTGCCCATCAACCAGGGTATTAATCCCGATACTTGGCTGTCCTGGAGTCCCGTTCAAATCAATACTAAAGGTCATGTAGCTTGGGATAAGGGACAAGTGCTTTGGCTTGGACAACAATTCACCGTTCCCCAACAATTGCAAAACTATCCCCTCCAAGGATTATGCCTGAGATGGAGCCTGATGTGGTGGGCAGAAGTCGCTCAGGTGTTTGTTAATGGCGAATGTGTGCAGGAAGGGGATCTCTTTGATTGTGCCACTCGCATTTTATTATCCCCAGAAGTTGCCCCGGAAATGGCGTTTAATTTGGCTGTGCGCTTAGTGAGTCCGGGGCACGATCCGGGAGCGATGGTGCGGAGTTTAGCCCTGTTTGAGGGGCAAATTAGGCACGATCCAGGCTTTATTGCTGATGAGCTGGAATGCTTGTTTTTGTCGGGATCGGATGACCCCGTGTTTTTAGAGGGGTTGATGGGGGTAATGACTGGGTTAGACTGGTCTAAGGTGGGCGATCGCCCTGGGTTTAACCGCCAATTAGAACTCTTAGGCGATCGACTTTTATCCCTCAAACTTCCCCCTACTCCCCAGATTTTCCTTCTCAGCCATGCCCATCTTGATTTAGCCTGGTTATGGCCCGTTTCCGAAACCTGGGAAGCAGCCGAGCGTACCTTTACTTCTGTATTGCAGTTGCAGGAAGAATTTCCCCAGCTTACCTTTGGCCATTCTACCCCCGCTTTATATGCTTGGCTAGAAGAACATCAGCCCCACTTATTTAAGGCCATTCAAAATCGAGTACATGAGGGCAGATGGGAAATCATTGCCGGATTGTGGGTTGAACCTGACTTTAATTTAGTCAGTGGTGAATCAATTATTCGTCAAGTCTTGTATGGACAACGCTATATTCGAGAGAAGTTTGGAGTTCTTAATCGGGTGGCTTGGTTGCCCGATAGCTTTGGATTTTGTTGGCAACTACCGCAAATTTTTAAGTTAGGAAAAATTGATTATTTTGTTACTCAAAAGCTGCGCTGGAATGATACTAATGATTTTCCTTATGATGTGTTTTGGTGGCAGGGTTTAGAGGGTACTCAGATATTAAGCCTGATGTCTGCACCCATTGGTGAAGGCATCGATATCGTTAAATTAACCCGCTATGCGATGGAGATCAAAGAGAGGACAGGAAAGGCGCAAGTCCTTGGTTTACCAGGGGTTGGCGATCATGGAGGGGGCCCGAGTCGGGATATGTTGGAGGTCGGGAGGCGATCGCAGGAATCTCGTTTTTTTCCTCGGATTCAGTTTACCACCGCCCATGCATATTTGGATCGTTTAGCCCAAGAGAAAGATTATCCTATTTGGCATGATGAGTTATATTTAGAATTTCATCGCGGCTGTTATACCAGTCATGCCGATCAGAAATATTATAATCGTCGCTGTGAACGGTTGTTATATCAAGGGGAACTCTGGTCAAGCTGCGCTAGTTTATTAACGGGCTGTGAGTATCCTAAAGCCAGATTAGAACAGGCATGGAAAACGGTTTTATTTAATCAGTTTCATGATATTTTACCGGGTTCTTCTATTCCACAAGTTTTTCAAGATGCTAATCAGGAATGGCAAAAAGTAATCCAGTCTACAGAACAAATGATTCAACAGGCTTTCGGGGCGATCGCTTCCCAAATCACTCTCCCCAAAAGTCCAGCTTTTGGAGCGCAACCCCTGCTGATCTTTAATCCTCTTAATTGGTCTCGTTCTGAAGTTGTTTGTATGACTCTTCCAGAGGGGATTACTTCGGCTAAGATTGTTGACTTAGATGGACAAGAGTTGCCCAGTCAAGTTGATCATAGATCGATCTATTTCTTGGCTCAAAATACACCTTCTATTGGCTATCAAATGGTTTGGTTAGTGCCGAATAAACAAGCCATTTTATCCCCAGATTTCCCAAGGGATTTTGTCCTGCAAAATAAAGCTGTTACCGTCGCGATCGATCCCGAAACAGGGGATATTTTAGAATGGCGCGATCGTCAGCATCATCGATCCATTTTGAGTGGGCCAGGTAATCAACTACAAGGATTTGTCGATCGCGGTCAATATTGGGATGCTTGGAATATCGATCCAGATTATCAAAACTTCCCTTTGCCCCCAACAAAGCTAGAAGAAATTCAATGGGTAACTTATGGCGAATTGGTAAAAAAGATCAAAGTCGTTCGTACATTAGGCAATTCTCAAATCATTCAATACTATACTTTATTATCTCATGAAAATCAACTCAGAATTATCACTCAGATCGATTGGCAAGAACGTCACACTCTTTTGAAGGTAAGCTTTCCGTTGCTGTTACAAGCTAATGATATCAGTTATGAAATTCCCTGTGGCGTAATTCGCCGTTCTACCCGCTTCAAGACTCAGCAAGAAAAAGCCAAATGGGAAGTACCTGCTCTCAACTGGGCTGATTTAACTGATGAAGATCGAGATTATGGAGTCAGCCTGATCTCCGATTATAAATCGGGCTACGATCCCCACCCAAATCAATTAAGATTAAGTTTATTAAGGGGGTCAACTTGGCCCGATCCCCAAGCCGATTGGGGAGAGCATGAATTTAAATATGCTCTCTATCCCCATACCGGCAGTTGGGAAACAGCAGGAACCGTCCAACGGGGATATGAGTTTAACCACCCTTTACAAGTTTATTCCTGTCCTTTATCGGGGCAAGATAACGCAGGAATTTTGCCCCCCGAAATGAGTTTTTTAGAGTTCTCGTCAAACTCGTTTATTTTGATCGCTGTTAAGCGATCTGAAGATCCTCCGCACCATTGGATGATTAGAGGTTATGAATCCCAAGGGAAACCCCAGAGTATAGCCAGTAAAAATAATCTCGGTCTCGATGAAGGAAAGCGAGTTAATTTATTAGAAGAAGAGGAGGAAAATAGTTCCTTAGAGATTCAACCTTGGGAAATTCTGACGTTGAAGTGCTGCCAACAAAGGATGGAGAAGGTTGATTGAGGATCGAGAGTAAAGAAAAATTAATATGATTCATAACTCTTCCCCTATGCTAAACTGAGGTGTGAAGATTAAAATCGGTAGATAACTTGGTTCGCTTTAATTGGCTTGAAGGGTAAGAGTATCTCCGGGTCTAAACTTCGATACGCTATTGATTCTAGAGTGAGTTCATGACTGTATATATTGGTAACCTTTCTTTTCATGCCGAAGACAATGATCTCAAGGAAGTCTTTTCAGAGTATGGCACTGTGACCAGCGTTTTTCTACCTGTTGACCGTGACTCAGGGAAGAAGCGGGGTTTTGCGTTTGTAGACATGAGTAGTGATGATGAAGAAACTAAGGCCATAGACGCTCTTGATGGAGCGGACTGGATGGGAAGAACGATTAAGGTAAATAAGGCTAAACCGCGTGAAAACCGTGAATCCCGTGGTCATAACCGCAGTCGAGGATATTCCGGTTAAGGCATGACGAGGAAAGTTTAGTCCCTTGGCTGGAGGTGAAAGTTCGGTCAAAGGACTAAACAGGAAGAGGCGTATGATTTAAGATTATGAGTCCAAGTATTAAGAATCTGGCGATCGCCAAATCCCAAAGGTCAGTCTGGCAAGAACAGAATTGCCAATCTCGTTTAAGCCTACAGGGTTCACCCAAAAATAATCTTCATCGATACCGCACTATTGGCTCTAGTCTGTGCTAAACTGTCTACTGAAGACTAAAATCGGTAGATCACTGTGTTTGTGTTAATGCTTGGCGTATCTCCGAATAGCAACTTCTGCACCTAAATGATTCTGGAGGTATCGCATGTCCGTTTATATTGGTAATTTATCCTATGAAGTAAAGGAAGAGGATGTTAGAGAAGTCTTTGGTGAATATGGCCGTGTAACGCGAGTAAGTTTGCCCATTGACCGGGAAACTGGTCGGATGCGTGGTTTTGGCTTTGTAGAAATGCAAACCGAAGATCAAGAAGATAAAGCCATTGATGAACTCGATGGAGCTGAATGGATGGAGCGGGTTTTGAAGGTTAATAAAGCCAAACCCCGTGAAACTCGCTCAAACAAACAACCACGCTACTAAGACGCAACATCAAATATTAAAGGATTCAGAGACAACAAGAGCTGGCGGAACTGAATCCTTTGTAACTCAAAACCTATGATTGGGAGTAAACTCAATCGATAGGTTTATCTGCAATCGATTCTAGAGGTAATTCATGACAGTTTATATCGGTAATTTATCTTATGAGGCCACCGAACAAGACCTAAAACAGGTTTTTTCTGAGTATGGTTCCGTCAAGAGAGTCTCCTTACCGACTGACCGGGAAACAGGACGCATCAGAGGTTTTGCTTTTGTAGACATGACACAGGATGCGGAAGAGCAAAGTGCTATTTCCAATCTTGATGGAGCAGAATGGATGGGTCGTCAGATTAAAGTGAATAAGGCCAAACCCCGTGAGGAGAACAGGGATAACAGGGATAACAGGGATAATAGGGATAACAGACGGCGGGGGGGCGGCAGAGAGCGCTACTAAGATCGCATCGCGATCCGGGTAAGTACATCTCCCTCTTCAGACCAAACTGGAAGTCAAAAGCTAGAAGAGTCTAGCACTAATTTTATAAGGCTTCACATCAATTAGAAGCTATTCAGACACAGAAAACAGAGAATTTTTTTCTTGGTGTTCTTTGTGTCTTTTTTAATGCCTTATTTTCCTGTACTGCTGATTGCCTATGAAATTAGAACTCGACACTTACGCCGATCTCAACTCTCCTGTCCATCACTGGGAACCTCGATGTAAGTTAATTGGATTAATGGGGTTAATTTTTGCCTTTTCAGGAATTCAATCTTTAATCTTGTTACCCGTAATATTGACAATAACATTGGTCTTATATACGATCTCTCGCCTACCCTGGTCTTTTTTAAGGCAACGTTTGCGCTATCCAGGCTGGTTTTTGTTGGGGATCGTGATCTTTTTGCCCTTTATTGCTGGAGAAACGGTGCTGTGGGAATGGGGAATATTTTCCTTACGTTTGGAGGGATGTTTAGCTGTAATTTTAATCAGTGTGCGGTTTGTTTGTATTTTGATAGTGGCTCTCATTTTGTTTGGCACAGCCCCATTTTTGATCATGATTAAGGCAATGGGACAGTTGGGCTTGCCTTTGGTTTTGGGGGATATGATGCTTCTAAGCTATCGTTATTTAACCGAATTTGGCGATCGCCTGAAAACCCTGAAAATTGCTTCTCGTTTGCGGGGGTTTGACTCCAGGCGCTTGAGTTGGCAAAATCTTCAAACCTTAGCCGCTTTAATGGCAACCCTACTCGTGAGAACCTATGAACAATCAGAGAGGGTTTATCAAGCCATGCGTTTGCGGGGGTATGGTCGTCGTGGCATGTTAAAATATGCCTCATCTATCGATCCCCTCGATTACATAGCCACTATGGGAGTCCTGGGGATTGCTCTAGGGTTGGCGATCGCTCAAATCATGCTTAACTCTTAATCCTTGATCCTTCTCACTCCTAAGTTATAAGATCCTATGTTAATCAACTATGGTCGAGAAATTCCGCCCTACGAACAAGATATTACTCGGCTCGGTTACATTCAAAGTTATGGAGCATTAATAGCTCTGGAAGAAACTTCTTTTAGAGTTATTTACGTTAGTGAAAATATCGGCGATCTTTTCAGCATTTCTCCCCAAGAATTACTCGGTCAGACTGTAGATCGGATACTTTCTCCAAAGCACTTACAAGAGATCATCTCTCAATTACCTGAATCTGCCAGTTTACCGATCTATACCCCAATTAAAACAAAAAAAACAAAAAATACCCTTAAAACCATTCCTGTATTTATTCATCGCAACTTAGATCGGCATATTGTTCTTGAATTTGACCCCAACCTATCCGTTAATAACATTGAATTATCTTCCATCTTAAACCTTACCCAAGAAGTCAGTAAAAACCTCAAAGCAGATACTAACTTACAGCGATCTTGCCAAACCTTAGCTGAAGAAATGAAAAAAATAATTCAAATCGATCGAGTGATGGTCTATCAATACGATCAAGACTTTAATGGACAAGTCATTGCTGAAGCTAAAAATTCCAATCTTGAACCATTTCTTGGTTTATACTTTCCCCGACAAGATACTCAATTCACTTTGGAAATCCTAGAAAAAATTTGGCTGAGGATGATTCCAGATGTTCAGGCAAAAACCATCCCCATCTTATCCGATCCTCAGTCTGTTGGCGAGCAAAACCTCAATTTAAGTTATTCTGTTTTACGGGGATATTCCAGTTGTCATCAGGAATACCTGCAAAACATGGAAGTGCGTGCGAGCCTAGTATTTTCTTTGAAAAAAGAAGACCAGTTATGGGGCTTACTCTCTTGCCACCATAATAGCCCCAAATATGTCCCCTATGAAATCAGAAAGGTTGGAGAATTCATCTGTCAACTGTTTTCTTTAGAGTTGAGTACCAAAACCGATCATGAAATCTATGAATATCGCGTTGAGTCCAGTAGCGTTCAATCTCAACTTCTGTCTTTTATGGGTCGGGATCATACCTTTGTTGATGGTTTAGTTAATCATAAACCCAATTTATTAGATTTAGTCAATGCCCAAGGAGCTGCCATCTTTTGGAATGGCTCCTATACAACTCTGGGAACAACCCCAGGAGAAAAAGATCTGAAAAAGTTAATTCAATGGCTCAATCAACATCCAGAAAAAGATGTTTTTCAAACTCAAAATTTATCCCATGTTTACTCAGGAGCAGAAAGTTTCCAGGGAATAGCTGTTGGATTATTAGCCATTCATATCCCCTACAATAATTATCTCCTCTGGTTTCGACCAGAAGTTCTACAGACCGTAAATTGGGGAGGAAATCCCTATGAAAGTTACCGAGAAATTAGGGATGATGAGAATAACATCAAACTCTTGCCGCGCAATTCTTTTCAAGCCTGGAAGGAGATTATTCGTGGCACATCTTTACCCTGGAAAAATCATGAAATAGAAGCCGCTAAAGCATTGCGGAAGTCCCTAATTCATATTATCTTAAATCAAGTAGATGAATTATCCAAGTTAACGAAAGAGTTAGAGCGCTCTAATGCTGAATTGGAAAAATTTGCTTATATTGCTTCCCACGATTTACAAGAGCCTTTAAATCTGATTGCTAGTTATGTAGAATTACTGGGAATGCGTTATGAAGATCAATTCGATCAAGATGGTAAAGACTTCCTAGGATTTGTGGTAGAAGGAGTGAGCCATATGCAAGGTTTGATCGATGATTTATTAGCCTATTCCAGGGTGGGGAGAAAAGGACAAGAGCTGATGGTAGTCAATTCCCAGGATTGTCTCAAGCGCAGTTTGAGCAATTTACAGGTGAGAATTGCTGAAATGGAGGCTCAGGTTGCCTATGATTCTCTGCCAGAGATTGTGGCAGATCCCACCCAAGTAACACAACTGTTTCAGAATTTAATTAGTAATGGGCTGAAGTTTCAGCAGCATGGCACTCCTGAGATTTATATCGGAGTTCGAGAAGAGACAGAAGAATGGGTATTTTGGGTGCAGGATAATGGAATTGGTATTGATAAAGGACTGACCGATCGTATTTTTACGATTTTCCAGCGTCTCCATACTCGTGAAGAATACCCAGGTACGGGTATTGGACTAGCTATATGTAAAAAAATAGTGGAATTTCACGGAGGAAAAATATGGGTAGAATCTGATTTGGGTGTAGGATCGACCTTTTACTTTACTTTGCCTAAGCGAACTATCTAAGTGCTGAATGGTTTAATTGGTACGAGGTTTAGACTTGACATTGGAGATCTCTATGATTATGATTACTTGAAAGCAATTAATATTTTTTAATATAAACCGTAGGTTATAACTTGTAATGACTAATTTGGCTCAACCTCATCGCATTTTAATGATTGAGGATAATTCAGCCCATGTACGTTTAATTCAGGAAGGGTTCAAGAAAATGACGGAACCATATCAGATTCAGTCTGTAGGTAACGGAGTAGATGCGATCGCCTATTTGCGCTCTGAACCTCCCTTTACAGAACGTGTTCTCCCAGATCTGGTGCTGCTGGACTTAAATTTACCCCGGAAAAATGGTCGAGAAGTATTAGCAGAAATTAAAACCGATCCCAATCTTAAACATATTCCGGTTTTGATTTTAAGTACATCTCAAAGACCTGAAGATATTCAAGAAACCTATAATTTACATGCCAATTGTTATCTTCATAAACCAAGTAATCTAAAACAGCTTTTTCATCTGGTTGAACAAATCGAAGCGTTTTGGTTTCGCACCGTTTCCCTGCCTCTGGCTTGATCCCTAAACGTTTTTATCTGAATAGTTAACTTTTGTAAATAAAAGATAACTTTGATGTTCTACTGGAGAACATTGCTTCTAGAATATGAAAACAGGCTTAAAAACTGTATCATAAATATCAAAATGCTTGGGAAGGGTGATTGGCTGTGGAAGACCCCTTAATTGAGATCTTGTTAATCGAAGATAACCGTGCAGAAGCTCGTCTATTACAAGAGCGTTTAAAACAAGCGCCCTCTATGGAAGTTGAAGTAACTCATGTGAGTCGGTTGTCAGAAGCTCTCCATCAACTGGAGGAGCAGGTGTTTAAGGTAATCTTGCTGGATCTGAGTTTACCAGATGCTCAAGGGCTAGAGTCCCTGTGTCCTCTGATCGAGAAAGCGCCAGATGTACCAATTATTGTACTTACGAATAATACCGATAGTGCCTTAGCGGTTGATGCAGTGCGTCAAGGGGCGCAGGATTATTTGATCAAACGGCAGTTAAATACGGAGCTGCTGATGAGATCTCTACGCTATGCTATTGAACGTAAACAAGCTTCTGATGCTCTGCGAAAAGCGAATGAAACCTTGGAACATCGGGTGGTTCAGCGAACCAGTGATTTAGTGCAAGCGAATCTGCGTCTGAAACAAGAAATTAGCGATCGCCAGAATCTTGAACAAGCCCTTCAGCAAGAAAAAGAACTGGCTCAAATTACCCTCAACTCTATTGGTGATGCTGTCATTGTCACCAACCTGAAGAATAAAATTGAATTTCTCAACCCCGTAGCCGAAAATCTGATTGGTTTAACCAGTGGTGCAACTCAAGGAAAATCGGTTCGGGAAATTTTCTCTAGCAGCGATGTTAAGCAAAAACCGATTGAATTCCTAGTTACTCAAAGCCTGACAACGGGAAAAATCATTAAAGTTTCTAACTATACCCTTTATTCTAAAGGTGATGGCAAGCACTATATTATTGAACTGTGCATTGCTCCCATCCGCTTTAAGGGCGATCGCATTGTGGGAACCGTTATTGTTTGCCGAGATGTCACTTCAGCCCGCAACCTCGCCCATCAACTCTCTTGGCAAGCCAGCCACGATCCGCTCACGGGTTTAATTAATCGCCGAGAATTTGAGCAATGCCTCAAAGCGGCTCTTCTAGAAACCCATCAATTTAATCAACAGCATATTTTATGCTATTTAGACTTAGATCAATTCAAAATTGTCAATGATACCTGTGGTCATTCCGCCGGAGATCAACTGCTGCGACAAATCACAAGTATCCTGCAAAGTAAAATTCGTAAAACTGACACCTTTGCTCGTTTAGGTGGAGATGAATTTGGGTTACTGTTGCATTACTGCTCCCTGGGAGAAGGGCAAAAAGTTGCCCAGAAAATCATTGAAACGATTCAAAGTTTTCGCTTTGTTTGGGAAGATAAACTCTTTACGTTAGGAGTCAGTATTGGCTTAGTCCCTATCGATCGCTTGATTAGCAATGAGCATATTGCTCTGAGTGCGGCAGATACAGCCATGTATGCGGCTAAAGATGGTGGACGTAACCGGATTCATATTTACCAAGCTGAAGATCGGGAAGTGGCTAAACGCCAAGGGGATATGGAATGGGTGGGTCGCATTAATCGTGCTTTAGAAGAGAATCAGTTTTGCTTGTATATCCAGCAAATTATTCCCATTAATTCTACATCTAAAAATCGCCCCTGTGGTGAATTATTTATCCGTATGATTGATGGCAATGGAACACTGATTCCTCCGATGGCATTCCTACCGGCGGCTGAACGTTATGATTTGATGCCAGAAATCGATCGATGGGTGGTTCGCAATTTGTTTAAACAATTATCAGCTCACATCAGTGAAGGATCGGGAAGTAAATCATCTCGTCTTTTAAAGCCAATTTATTTGGTCAATTTATCAGGAGCAAGTTTTAATGATGTTTCGTTTTTAGAGTTTCTTAAGGAACAATTTTGGTTATATCATATTCCACCCTCTCTGATTGGCTTTGAGATTACAGAAACGGTGGCCATTACTCACTTAAGTCAGGCAGTAAGATTTATTACGGAATTAAAAGAGTTGGGTTGTCAGTTTGCTTTGGATGATTTTGGCAGTGGTATGTCTTCGTTTACTTATTTGAAGCAATTACCGATTGATTACTTAAAGATTGATGGAGCATTTATTAAAAGTTTAATCGATGATCCTGTGAATCGGGTGATGGTAGAATCGATTCAGCGTATTGCCCAAGTCATGGGCTTGAAAACCATTGCAGAATCGATTGAAAACCAAGCAATTTTAGAGCAAGTGCGAGGCTTGGGGATTAACTATGCTCAGGGTTATGGGATTCATAAACCCCATTTGTTTAATCTGGAAAAAAAGCTTGAGTTTAGTTATGGTGTTTTGGGGGGATGAGGAGCTAATGGTGACTATAGCTCAATTGTATGAAGAGGCGATCGCCAATAGGGAGGAGATCGCGGAAGTCTGGATTATGTTGTTAATAGCCAGAAGTGTTGAATGTTGACATAAAACTTTACATTAAACTGAAGAAAAGTCCCTAGTGAACTAAATCAGGGTTTCTGGAATCAGATCGTAACCCATGATACCTTGGCTCCAGAAATTTCTAATAATAGAAGAAACCGGAAAGTGACAGAAGAGGGATAACTAATTTGGAATGAACCATAGTGATTAATGAAACTTCCCCAAGAAACGTTCTAACCATTTCCGTCGCCAGGTGAGGCGCAACAGATAGATCCACAGCAAAACGATCGCCACAATAAAGGCATAATCTGATGCCGATAAGAGCATCAAATCAAAGAATGCTCTGACGGGGGCGATCGCCAAAATCAGCCCATATAAGCCCAACAAACTCGCCGCTACCCTGGTATATCGCCAGTCTCCGCTCAGAGGTTCCACCGCTACCCAGAACCGCGTCGGGGGTTTAAGAAAGAGCATTAAGATTAAGCCGCACAAGATTAACAGGGTGACTAAGGCACTGCGGGGAATGGCTAATAACTCATTATCTACAATTACCATACCGCCGCGACTGACAGCTTGCCAAACACTGGTGACTAAATAGCCTAAATAGACGATTAATCCGGCTAAGGTTACTGATAATGTGGCGGGTAAAATAAACTGGAATAAAGAGTGTACGCGGTTTTCACTTTGTTCCCCTCCTGGTTTGGCATAAATGGGCAAACTCATCGTTGGAAAGCCCACAGACAGCGCTGTAACTAAAGCGCTATGTTTATTCAATAAGGGAAATGTGCCAATCACTTGACCGGTGGCTAAAATGAGTAAGGTAAACGAAAAAATGCGGATAATAAACAACTTCAATACATCCTGAATTCCGTTTTGAATTCGTTGTCCTTCAAGGAGTGCAAAGGGGAGAGAAATAAACGAATCATTTAATAATACTAAATCTGCCACCGCTTTCGTTGCTTTACTGCCACTTTCCATAGCAATTCCCAAATTAGCTTGTTTTAGGGATAAGACATCATTTACTCCATCCCCAATCATGGCGACATAAATTCCTTTTTGCCGTAATTCTTTCACCAATTGGGCTTTTTGATCGGGAGTAATGCGCCCAAAAATTGTGTAATTTTGTACGACTTCCGCCCATTGGTGCGGCTCAATTTGGGCTAACTCCGCTCCGGAAATCATGGCTAGATCGCCCTCTAATCCTACCTGACGGGCGATCGCCTGTACCGTCTGTGGATAATCTCCTGAAATAATCTTGAGCTTCACCCCTGCTTGTTGAAATCCTTGCAGCGTTTCTAACACTCCCGGACGCAATTTATCCCCTAAAATGACTAATCCCAAAGGGGCAAGGGTGGGGGGAATCGTGGGCGTATTTTCCCCATCATTAAGGCTAACCACCGCTTCAGAACCCGCAAATAGCAAGACGCGATAGCCTTGTTCTGTCCACAGGTGAATGGTTTCCCGGATATCCTCAGACAGGGGAATGGCGCGACTGAGAACATCGGGAGCGCCTAACACATAGGTTCCCTGAATCTCTCCTGTGGCGAAAATACACCCACTCCACTTGCGTGCTGAGGTAAACGCAACTTCCCCATTAACCGATTGTGCGGGATGGTGACGGTAGCGAGCGATCGCCTGACTTGTAGCATTTTGGGTCGTCACACTCCCTGCGAACACCCCTAAAAGTTCCCCTAAGCGCTCTCTATCTCCCTGAATGACCTCTAACTGATGCACTTCAATTTGATTGGCTGTCAGGGTTCCCGTCTTATCCAAACAGAGAATCTCTACATGGCTCAGGGATTCTACGGAATTCGCTTGTTGAATGAGAATCTCTCGATCCAGCATCCGCACCGCTCCCAGAGCATAGGCTAGGGTAATCGATAAATAGAGGCCCGCAGGCACTAAACTGGAGATCACCGCCGCTTTTTGCACCCCATCGCTCACGGAGAGAGTACGACTGAGAACGGCGATCGCCACTAAAATCCACAGAAACCCAGCGACTAAAATAAAGATGCGAATCACCAGGTTAATCTGTTGCTGTAAGGGAGTATACACCTGTCGCACCGCCCTAGCTCCTGAAGCCAGGCGATAGGCCAGGGTTTCCTTGCCCACCTGTTGTGCTTCATAATACCCATTGCCACTAATGCAAAACGTGCCAGAGAGCAGGCGATCGCCCGGTTTTTTCACAATGGCATCACTCTCCCCCGTCAACAGGGACTCATCCACCTCAATCTGTCCCTGTAACAACTCCCCATCCACCATAATTTGTTCCCCAGGAACTAAATGCAACACATCATCCTGCGTAATATAATGAGGATCGAGGCTGCATTCTTGGCCATTGCGGATTGCCAAAGACTGAGGACGGGTCAACAATGCCACCTTATCTAACTTGCGTTTCGCCCAAATTTCCTGACAAACACTCACCATCACCGCACTAAACAATACCACAATCACAATTATCCCATCGCTATAGCGTCCCAGGGAAACCAGCAGCATAAAAATTGAAAAGAACACCCCATTAATAAACGTAAACACGGTTTCGAGTAAAATATCTCGATAGGAGCGACTATTGGGCAAATTCACGTTATTATGCAAGCCTGACCGATAGCGGCTTTTTACTTGATCGTCCGTTAATCCGGTGGGTATAGAGTCAGGATTTACCATAAGTCATTTTTTGAATAGAAAATAGAGAATGGGTAAACTATTTTTCCTTAAAAAACCCATTCTCTTGTCCGGAATATCTCAATTATCTATCCGTTTTGAACATAAGTCTACTTGCCCACAGACGGCAATGAAATAATCCTGCATTTTCAAGGGATATGGAGTAGGATTATCCCTTACCCAAATACTTATCTAGGAACAGTCCCAACTTTTTGCGTGTTACCTCCGGCATAAATTCCGGTCGAGTGACAATTGCATATTTTAACGCAGAATGGGCATCAGACAATGGGGGATTTTCATGGAGCCGACGGACTGTTTCTTGAATCACTTTTTGGGCATTTTCAGCATTATGATGTAAATTATCTAGAATCATCTCAACCGTCACATGATCGTGATCCGGATGCCAACAATCATAATCGGTAACTAAATTCAAGCTCCCATAGGCAATTTCCGCTTCTCTCGCTAATTTAGCTTCGGGTATATTGGTCATCCCGATTACTGTTGCCCCCCAACTGCGATAAAGTTTCGATTCTGCTTGGGTAGAAAAAGCAGGGCCTTCCATACAGAGATATGTACCCCCTTTATGTAGGGTTATTTCCGGTAAATCTAAACTTTCAATCGCTTCTGCCAAAACTTGACTTAGTTGGGGACAAACTGGATGACCAAAACCAATATGGGCTACAATCCCCTCACCAAAAAATGTAGAAATTCGATGTTTAGTGCGGTCAATAAATTGATGGGAGATGACTAAATCGCGGGGTTTAACCTCTTCTTTGAGAGAACCGACTGCCGATGCAGAAATGAGGTATTCAACCCCAATTTTTTTGAGGGCATAAATATTGGCCCGAAAAGGAATCTCAGAGGGCATGAGATGATGACCTCGACCATGACGGGCGAGAAAAGCCACCTGAGCGCCTGAAAGTTTACCGACAATCAGGGCATCAGAAGGGGAACCAAAGGGAGTTTCAATGGAGATTTCTTGCACATCTTGCAAGGCTTCCATTTGATAGAGTCCACTACCACCAATAATACCAATTTTAGCGTGAATTGCTGTTGAATGGGTCATAGAAAAGACGAGTCAAGAAAAGAACTTCTGCCCTACCTTATCATTAAACTCGGATCATTTAGAGGATGGAGTAGGGAATGAGGAGCGAATTTTATGCTACTCTGTAGTTCAAGTTACGATATGCGATTGCTGTGACCCTTAATCCTCCTGATGCCCTCAAAAAAGAACCTCAAACTGCCCGAAAAGCTGGTCAACCGGCGACTCGGATTTTCTGGTCTACGTTCATCACCATTTTCTTAGCCGAGATTGGGGATAAAACCCAAGTGACTACCCTGCTGATGACCGCAGAATCCCATGCTCCTGTGATTGTTTTCCTCGGTGCAGGTAGTGCTTTAGTTTTAACCAGTTTCCTAGGCGTTTGGGTGGGTCAGTGGTTAGCTTCCCATCTCACCCCTCGTCTGCTCGATACTTTAGCGGGAGGCATTTTGTTGATCATTTCCGTGGCTTTATTGTGGGATATGCTACAAATGTAAAAGACAAAGGATCGATGATTAACTGAAAAACAGGCGATCGCCCAAATTGACAAGGCAACCCTTAGTATTGTATTATTGTGTAGTATATCAAAACCTGCTGTATTAAAAAAAATTAATGATTCCAGACCGTTTAACTCAGATCAGTAAATATCTCAGTAAACATCTGCGCCATAAACCTGAACGGATTGGATTAACCCTGGAAGCAGGAGGCTGGGTTGAAGTGCCTCAACTGCTTCAAGCCTGTCGAGAACACCAATTTCCCATCTCCTTTCTCGAATTAGAAGAAGTAGTCAAAACCAATGATAAAAAACGATTTTCTTTTAACGAAACCCAGACCAAAATTCGCGCCAATCAAGGTCATAGCTATCCCATCGATTTACAACTCGAACCCATAGCACCACCGCCCATTCTTTACCATGGCACACACCAAAAAACAATCCCATCAATTCTCAAGCAAGGACTGCTCAAACAGTCCAGACATCACGTTCATTTGTCTTCAGATATAGCAACAGCCGTCCAAGTCGGTCAACGACGAGGTAAACCCGTAGTCTTAGAAATTGCAGCCCAAACCATGCACAATCGAGGATATGTCTTTTACCGCTCGGATAATGGAGTGTGGTTAGTCGAAACCGTGCCACCCGAATATCTCAAAATTCTCCCCAAGCCAGAGAAAGACCCGCCTAAACTGACGACGGTTTAACCATTGATTGTTGAGAAAACCCTAATTTGATCCGAATTTTATGGACTCTTTCTATTTCGATTATCCTCAAAACTCTCCGAACTATAACAACCAAGCTCAAAGTCGAGGCTTATTAAGTAGTGGCTGGCGACCCTTAAATCGTCAATTTGACTGGGAGCATTTTAGCTATTTACTTGCCAATGACTTTTGGGAACTCAACAACAAAACCATGGGAGCTGTAAGTGACTTGGCCGATGCCTTGGGTCGAAACCAGTATGCTTGGTGGGCCAATGTTTTTAACCTATTTTCAGAAAATACGCGCTATAACCTGGAAGAATATTGGGACTATATTACCCCCCAACCCCCTTTTCCCGACTATCGCTATAAAGATGTACTCATGACAGAAACGCCTGTAGTACAATCGGTAAGTCGCGATCGCATACCCATTGATTTTGTCCTCAACCGTTTACAAGAAATCACCGTCTTCAAAATCCTCGCCCTCCTCGACAAACCCGACGTAATCACCCAATACTATCTTGACCGCTACTTCTACTATCCCATCAATCGCTTTAAACAAAAAACCGGCATCAATTCCTCCTCCACCCAGTCTTCCAAAGACTTTTGGGAGCGTCTAGAAATCCTCGGAACCGTTTATGCTTGCTGGGAAAGCGCCAAAGTTTGGCTGCAAGTCGAAAACCTCGGACGGGGAAAACGGCGCTACACGCTCATTGCCGACAACCTTGCCCCCCTCGTCAACAAAGCCACCTATAACCTCGCCGTCATGCTCAGTGGCTATCAAAGCCGTGTGGGACAAGTACAAAGTCACTTTCCCATCCGTACCTTTCCGGCTGATATCCAAGGATTCACCGACACCGTACAACAGAGCATCCTCGACCAAAAACAACTCGCTATCCTTGTCCATGGGGAACCCGGAACCGGCAAAACCGCCTGGACACAAGCCATAGCCAAAGAAATCCTCATGCCCCTAGGATACGTCATTTTCATCCTCGATCATGATGCCGTCGAAAACTTTGTCCCTCCCACCTACCTAGAAAAAATTTGTCTCGTCATCAACGAAGCCGATAACCTCGCTCAAGACCGCGCCCTAACCGCCAGTCAAGACAACACCAAAACTGAACATATCCTCAGTTTATTAGATGGAACCCTCTATCAAAGCGTCATCGATGAAGATGGCATTCAACTGCAACAACGGCTTGTAGTAATGATGACCTGTAACACCACAGAACGCCTCGATCGCGCTATGCTGCGTAAAGGTCGAGTCGATCTGATGCATCACTTTACCCATCACTTTGTCTAATCGACTGCTGGCAGAAGTCAGGCAAAAGGCAAGAGGCAATTGAGTAGAGTGTTGAATCCTTCAAAACTTATTACTCATGACTCATGGATAAGAAGCAGCTTTCTGAACGGGACATTTGTACAAAATACATCACGCCTGCTTTGCAGAGGACAGGCTGGAATATTCAAACCCAGATTCGGGAAGAGTTTCCCCTGACCGATGGCAAAATTATTGTGCGCGGAAAGTTACATTCCCGTGGTCGGCCCAAAAGAGCCGATTATGTGTTGTTTTATCAGTCCAATCTTCCCCTAGCGGTATTGGAAGCTAAGGATAATAACCATTCTGTGGGGGATGGAATGCAACAGGCTCTTCAGTATCGGGAGCTGCTGCAAGTGCCGTTTGCCTTCAGTTCTAATGGCGATCGCCTCTTGTTCCATAACACAATTCATACTGATGGAGTCATTGAGCGGGAATTGGAATTCGAGGACATGCCCTCACCGGAAACCCTATGGCGCTTGTGGTTAGAGCATCAGGGATTGAATGAAGAAGAAACCGCTATCATTACTCAAGATTACTATAGCGATGGTAGTGGAAAAGACCCTCGGTACTACCAGATTCTCGCCATTAATAAGACGATTGAGGCGATCGCCAAAGGACAGAACCGGATTTTATTAGTCATGGCAACCGGAACCGGGAAAACCCTATGTCTCATCAATTTTGGCCAGGAGCATGATGCCAAATTTCTCGATTATATCCCGACTCTAATTGGCTCTAATCAAGCGGTGAGTTGGGGTTTAGATGAAACTTCTGTGGTAGAAATTGTGGAAATAGAAGAGGGGCTACTGATTCGGAAAAAGTCTTCTCCACCTAGCCTTGATGCTCTGTTAGCGACGATTCCGCCGGATTTTACTTATCCTGATGATGTTGCAGATTTTGTTAGGAATGAACCCAAGGGAAATGAGCTTTTATGAGCCAGAATGATAAGGAGATAGTTTTACCAGAACGGGGGGCGGTGATTCGGATTAATCTCAATCCAACTCAGGGGCGCGAACAGATGGGGAATGCTCGTCCTTGTTTGGTTTTGAGTCATACAGCATTTAATCAGGTACGGAATGGTTTAGTGATTGTTTCACCGATTACCAGTACAGTTAAACCAGAAATTCAAACATTAATCCCGATTCCTGACGATTACCGAATCATATGTCCGGTTTAGCCCTCCATACCACCAGCCCCCAACTCGGTTTAGCTCTCCAAGACGAAACCGGAAATACCCGCTCCCAAACCTGGAACCTCGGCCATGAAACCTCCAGCCAACTACACCATTTACTCGGAACCTTTATCCAACCCCTGACTTGGCAAGACTTAAGCTGGTTAGCCGTTGCCAAAGGGCCTGGTGGCTTTACCGGGACTCGCCTCGGTATGGTGACCGCTCGCACCTTGGCCCAACAGCTTAATTTACCCCTGTTTGCCATTTCTACCCTAGGGGCTTTAGCCTGGTCTTACCGAGAGCAACATCCAGTCATGGCTGTAGAAATGCCAGCCCAACGGGGACAGTGCTTTGGCGCAGTTTATCAGGTGAACGTCTATCCTATTATTCCCCTAATTCCCGATCAAGTATTTACCCCTGAAGGCTGGGAAAAGACCTTAGAGCAGCATTCCTATCCCTTAATTCACACTCCCTCGGATTTAGGCGAAACCGTTGTCAGTGTGTTAGAGTTGGCAGACTTAGGCTGGAGACAGGGAAAATGCCCCAGTTGGACGGATGCACTACCTTTTTACGGACAACATCCGGTGGCGTAATCTATAGTATTATTTAAACCTTATAGGGGCGGGTTTCAAACCCGCCCCTACTATGTCTTGAAAGCAGATTAAGCTTCTTTCTTGTTTTTGAGGAAACCAGCTATTCCTAATACAGCTAATCCCAAAACAGACGCAGTGCTGGAGGGTTCAGGAACGGTTGGAATGCGATCTCCGGTAACTCCACGAACAGCAATCACCACATCATTGAAATCTCGGTCTGAACTTCCTCCCTCGTTATAGTGGACTCCGAAGAGGTCTTCAAATCCTAGGATGACCCAATTTTCTTTGGCAACTTTATCGAAATACTCATAAGCAATCACATGCTGTAGTCCATCAGCATTGGCGGAAACATCAGCACCGTAAATCTTACCATTACTGTTGTTTGCGCCATTGGCTTTAATCCTGAAATCTAGGGAAGTATCGCCAGCAAAAGTTCCTAAGCTGGCTCCATCACCTAGCTTCATGGGCCCATTTGCTTCTTTGAGAATACTCTCTGGAGAAGCAATATCAGCAAAAATCATTTGTGCTGTGCCACCATTGGCTGAGTAAAACAGTTGATTGCGATATCCTGCACCTTCATTGATAAAGAAGACATCAACTGGATCTACACCCCCTGTCCAACGTAGAGTTTCTGGGTCAAGTTCCAACATCTTAGCAGAGGAATTTTCCATCCATAAGCGTTCCTGATTGACTCTTTCGTTAAACAGGTTAAACAAATCTGGGCGCTCAGTCTTCAGATTGAAACCATAGGCAGAGGTGGCAGAGAGTAAACCGGTGGCAGTGGCAGCAGCGAGGGCTAGGGTGGTGTTGAGTTTCATGGTATAAGCTCCGTTTCTGTGTGAATTAAATTAGTTTTGTTTGTAGGGAAGAACTTGAATAATAATGCAAGTTTTGTGTTTCTTCCGAGCAACCTTAAGCAATTGGGCTATTACAATACCAGTTTAGGATGGAATCTAAGGGCTTGTCTTCGGCAGCTTAACTGAAGTTCGGGCTTCTCCATTATGAAGATTCAGTTAAGCTATCCGTATTTACTCTTAAAAGTATATGGGGAGTAGCCCTGGCCCCCACCGGCAACACCCGCACTATGGCTGGCTTCTGAGGAAATCCTCGATTAATTAAAATTTTCCAAAAAATATCTCCCTTTAGAATTAAAGTTTAGATAATGGATATGCGGATCAATCATTGAGGAGAAGAAACCCATGGGACAAACTATTGTGATTAATGCAGAAAATTTTGCTTCGGAAGCCTTAGAGCCATCTTATCAACAACCCGTATTACTCGATTTTTTTGCCACTTGGTGCGGCCCTTGTCAAATGATTAAGCCGATTTTAGAGAAGCTGGCAGTTGAATATGACATTACTTTAGCGAAGATCGATATCGATCAAAATCCAGAGTTGGCGAATCGCTACCATGTGGAAGGGGTTCCTGATATTCGCATCGTTCATCAGGGAGAAGTGATTCCGGGCTTTGTGGGTGCATTACCGGAAGCAAGAATTCGAGAAATGCTATCTAAGTTTAATCTGCAATCTTGCTTAGAACGAGATTTAGAGAGAATTAAGGTTTTAATTGCTGAAAAAGAGTATCCGCAAGTCAAATCGGTTTTAGATCGGTTGTTTGAGAACTATCCTCAAGATTCTAGAGTGGTATTAATTGCGGCTGAATTTCTGACCCATTTGGGTCAGTTTGAGCAGGCCGAAAAAATGCTGATGACAGTGGGGAAAGATGATCCTGAAGCGTTTGCTAAAGCTCAGTCCATGAAGGGATTATTATATTTCCAACGTCAGGCGAGTTTGCTGGTGGAAACGGAGTTAGATCGGCAATATATTCAAGCCTGCCGTCAGGTTTTAGAGGGAGATTATCAAGGGGCACTGGAAAGCTTGCTCTATTTTGTCGAGCAACACCGATCTTATCAACAGGATGCTGGACGTAAGGGGATGTTGGCATTGTTTGATTGTTTGGGAAATGATCATCCCTTGACTCAAGAGTATCGTAAAAAGTTGGTTTCGGCTCTTTATTAATGTCAGTGTGGGGAATGGGGGAATGGGGGAATGGGGGAATGGGGGAATGGGGGAATGGGGGAATGGGGGAATGGGGGGAGTAAACAACAGACTATAGTCAATTCGATTATTTGGGTTTGAGGGTTTTGATCAGAAAGTAGAAGCCGATGGTGAGAGCGAGGATGATGGAGGAAATGCCGAAGAGGACGAGGGGATGATATTTGGTGATATCTAGGATAATGACTTTGCGGGCGATCGCCACCATGGCTACGAGAAAGATAATTTCTACATGGATGACTTCTTCTTCGAGATAGACTTTGGTGGCTTCGATTAGCTCTAAGCCAATGATAATTAATAAGAAGTAATCAAATATTTTTAGGACTTCTTCAATGTTGAGCAATAAAAAGTGAGGAGTATCTTGTAGTTGCTCGAATAAAATATAGCCTAATTCAACTGTTCCCAAAAAAACCACAAGCACCAGCATTAACAACAAAAATAAGGCAATGATGCGTTCAAAGGTCTCTAAAAACCTTTTCATGATTTTAATCAAGCGATTCATATTTTCCTCTTAAAGGGGGTGGTTTTAAGGTTGTTAATGGGTAGATTATAGTAATTTTAGGGGATCGCAACCCTAGGGAAAGTCATGGAGAACTTTTAGTTGGAGATCAACATCAGCTAAATTAAAGATAAGTCGTACCTCCTCCTGATTGATTTAACTAAGGTAACCTATGAGTTCTCAACCTCCTGGCCCTCCGAAAACCCTGCTGGGTACGCTCACGCAAGTGGCACAAACGATCCAAGCGAAAGTTAAGCTCTCTCACCTGGCACTGAAACCGAAGGCGAGGGTGGCGAAACTGATGGTGGAGGAAACGGAGGGACAACCGGCCCAGGAATATCCCCTATTGGGCGATCGCATCCTGATTGGACGCTCTTCAAAATCCTGCGATATTGTCATCCGTAATCCGGTGGTGAGCCAGATCCATTGTTCCTTGATTCGGGACGCGAAACAAGGGTTTACGATTAAAGATGAGGGGGCGACCAATGGTATCTATCGGGGGCGGCGGAAAGTGCAGGAAATGCGCCTTGCTCACGGTGATCTGCTCACGTTGGGGCCCCCAGAATTACAAGCTTCGGTTACTCTGCGCTATACGAATCCTCCCCCTTGGCCAATTCAGGCCCTACGCTATACGGTTTATGGATTTGGCGGTGTGACCGCTTTGTTGACGATCGCCATTTTAATCGAGTGGCAAAAATTTAATATCTCTCCTTTGCCTCGCAATATTCAAGGGCCGGTGGTAGTCTATGCCAGGGATAAGGAAACTCCCTTAGTTCCTCCTACCAATCAAGCTCATTTAGAGCGAGAGAGTCTGTCTGAGTTTCCGCCCCATTTGGCTCAAGCGTTAATTGCCTCTGAAGATAGTCGGTTTTATTGGCATTTTGGCATCGATCCCATTGGCACGCTGAGAGCGATTTTAGTGAACCTGAGAGGGGGGGGGATTCAACAGGGGGGCAGTACGATCACCCAACAGGTGGCTCGCAGTTTGTTTCGGGAGTATGTGGGTACATCGGATACGGCGGGTCGCAAGGTACGGGAGGCGATCGTGGCTCTGAAGTTGGAGACATTTTATAGTAAGGATGCCTTGCTGCTGACCTATCTGAATCGGATTTATTTGGGTAGTGCTAACTATGGGTTTGAGGATGCGGCGCGGTATTATTTGGGTAAGCCAGCCAGTGAGTTAACGATCGCCGAAGCAGCAACATTAGTGGGCATTTTACCGGCTCCCAATAGTTTTAATCCCATTCGAGATTACGATGCAGCCATTCGTCAACGGGATGGGGTGTTGTATCGGATGGAAAAATTGGGGATGATTTCCTCCGAGGAAGCCAACCGAGCCAGGCGATCGCGCATTGAAGTGAACCCGAAGGCGATCGAACAGTTTAATCGCTCCATGGCTCCCTATTTCCATGATTATGTGTTTATGGAATTGGAGCAATTGTTAGGAACGGGTTTGGCGCGAGAGGGTAATTTTATTATTGAAACCGGTCTCAATCCGCAGATGCAAGCAACGGCGGAACAGAGTTTAGAAGAGGCGATCGCCACCACCGGAGCCAGTTTTAATTTTGACCAGGGAGCCGTCGTCACCCTGGACAGTCAAACTGGGGAAGTTTTAGCCCTATCCGGGGGTAAAAATTATCGCGAGAGCCAATTTAATCGCGCCGTGCAAGCCTATCGTCAACCCGGATCGACGTTTAAAGTATTTGCCTATGCTGCGGCTCTGGATGAGGGCATTTCCCCCTGGAAAACCTATTCCTGTGCCCCCTTAACTTGGCAAGGGCAATCTTATACTGGCTGCGAACGTAGTGGGGGCATGATTGATATGGCAGTAGCTATGGCTCAATCGGAAAACTCCGTCGCTCTGCGTATCGCTCAAGATGTGGGATTAGATGATGTGGTGCGGATGGCGCGGCTTCTGGGTATCAATGCTGACTTAAAGCCGGTTCCCGGTTTAATCCTCGGTCAAAGTGAAGTCACCCCCCTAGAAATGACGGGTGCTTTTGCTGTATTTGCCAATGCTGGGGTTTACCATCGCCCCCATGCCATTCGTCGCATTCTTGACAGTAGCGACTGCACTGTACCCGATCAAGCGGATACCTGTCGGGTGATTTATGATTATGCCCAAGATCCCAAAGCCAATCGCACCGTACTTTCACCGGATGTAGCGCAAACAATGACTACTTTGTTACAAGGGGCGATCGGTCAAGGAACGGGCGGGAATGCCTATTTGGGTATGGGGGAAGCGGGAAAAACGGGAACGACCAATGATGGGGTAGATTTGTGGTTTGTGGGATATATTCCGAGTCGCAGTTTGGTGACGGGAATTTGGTTAGGCAATGATGATAATACGCCGACTTATGGCAGTAGCGCTCAAGCAGCTCAAGTTTGGGGGGATTATATGGAAGATTTGATCGATTAACTCATGATGTCTTCTTAGGCATTAACCGCTTACCTAATTGAGCATAGAGAGCTGGAATAACCAACAACGTTAAGGCTGTAGAAGTAAACAATCCCCCTAAAACCACAGTAAGTTCCAGATTTTTGCTTATTTGATGAAACGATCCGAGGTCAAGGGTATCGCTTTAATTCTTTGTTATCTTAAGAGGTGTACTCCAGTCAAATCGAGGCATAAATTGGCTAGAATGGGACAAAGATAGCTGTATGAGGTCGCAATGATGGTCGTCCAGGCTCCCCCTCAATCTAAACCCCTATGGCTCCAACTGCCCCAAGAATTGACGCTGCATGTGACACCGGAGCAGTTTAAAATGCTGGCTGCGGCCAATCGCGAACTTCGACTTGAGAGAACTGCAATAGGAGAATTAGTTGTGAATCCTCCCACAGGTGGCAATACGGGTCATCGTAACCTCAGCATCACCGGTCAACTCAGTGTTTGGTTTGAAGCCAACGATACCCTAGGCCGAGCGTTTGACTCTTCCACAGGATTTGAACTCCCCAATGGGGCAAACCGCTCTCCAGATGCTGCTTGGGTGCGTTGCGATCGCTGGGATGCCCTTACTCCCGAACAGCAGGACGGTTTTATACCCTTATGCCCGGACTTTGCGGTTGAATTGCGCTCTAAAACCGACAGCATCAAGGAACTACAGGCAAAGATGCAGGAATATTTGGAGAATGGGGCGCAGTTGGGCTGGTTGATTGACCCGAAAAATAAGCGGGTGGAAATTTACCGTCCGGGTCAAGCAGTTGAGGTGTTAGAGAATCCGATGATATTGTCTGGGGAGGAGGTTTTGCCAGAGTTTACGCTGACGCTGAAACGGGTTTGGGCGTGAAGGAAACCAGGTTTACAATGCAGAGCAAGGCCAATCCAGAGGTACAGGAAATGAGTTCGCTTAAAACACCTTTAGAACCAGCATTACCGACCAATACTTGGATTGCGGCATCCTGGGAAGACTATCTGCAAATGATTGCCGAACCAACGCTGGCCAAAGCCAAAGGCTATTATCATCAAAATCACATGAGGATTGAAATGTCACCCGTCGGCCACGATCATGCTGCTGATAATGCCCTCATTGACTTTGCTGTGCAACTGTTTTGTACCGTGCGGGGGATTGCCTTTAAAGGATTGGTCAACTGTAGCTATCGTCAGGCGGGGGTACTCGAATGCCAACCCGACTCGTCCTATTACCTCCGAGAACAGGCACAGGTGATTCCTTGGGGAACAACTGTTGTAGATTTAAACCGCTATCCTGCACCGGATTTAGTGATTGAGATTGCGGCTGCTTCATTGTTGGATGACCAGGGCAATAAGCGATCGCTCTATGAGGCGCTGGGGGTCAAAGAATATTGGGTCGTGGATGTACGGGGGATGACGGTGTTGGCCTATGCCCTAACCCCACAGGGTAGCCAGAGGCTTGATGCATCACAGGTCTTAGGCGGGTTACAGATAGAGGTGCTGGCTACAGCACTCGAGCGCAGTCGGCAGCAGGATCAAGGACAGGTGGGAGCTTGGCTGTTGCAAGAGTTTTCGGGAGCATAGACAGTTTTTGTAGTTGTTAAGCTGAACTCAGTATGCTTGGTAATGGTTTGCTAAAAGGTGAGGACTGAAAAATTTCAGAAATTTTTCGTATAACGTTACCTATAGGGAGTACGATAAGGATTAAACTTTAAGACAATAGAGTATTAAGATGTCAAAACTCAATGTAGATCAGAAAGTAATATTTGACCTCTTTTCGGACAAAAAGGTAGATTTTCTTATCCCTGATTATCAGCGTCCCTATGCTTGGGATGAAGAGCAGTGCCAAACACTTTGGGATGATATATTTTTATTCTCTTTTCCAGATAATAACTACGAAGAATTTGATGAAAATGAAGAGTATTTTCTTGGTTCTATTGTCACCTATAAAAATGAAAAAGGAAAATCAGAAGTCATTGATGGCCAGCAAAGACTGACAACACTAATGCTTATATTACGAGCATTCTATGACAAGTTTGCCAATATGCAAGATAGAAACTCAATTCTTACTCGCGATCGAATCGAGAAGTGCATCTGGAAAACGGATACGTTCGGTACAGCAGATAAAAATACGCTTAAAATTGACTCAGAAGTTGCCACAGATAATGACAAAGAAGAATTTCTTGAACTACTGCGTACTGGAATAGTCAAGCCAAACAGCAAGAGTCAATATGTACTTAACTATCAATTCTTCCAAAAAAAAATCGATGAATTTTTGCAAGATTTTCCCAGCTTTTTCCCGTATTTGCCTGCCCGTATATTAGGAAACTGTATTCTTTTGCCTATCGAGGCAGAATCGCAAGATACGGCGCTTCGTATTTTTTCAACGCTTAACGATCGAGGTCTTCCGCTATCAGATGCCGATATTTTCAAGGCGCAATTCTACAAATACTACGGTAACCTTGATAAAAAGGATGAGTTCATTGGTGAATGGAAAGAGCTTGAGGAAATATCAAATTTGGTATTTGACCCGAACACTGGCACGCCTATGGATGAACTATTTGCACGCTATATGTATTTTTTACGTGCTAAGGAAGGAAATAAAAGCACAACTACTGAAGCACTGAGAAAGTTCTATGAGCGTAATAAATATCAGTATCTAAAGCGAGACGAGACGATTGGTGAACTCAAGGCATTGGCATTATTTTGGAAGAGTGTATCCCATCAAGATAAAGAGCAATTTTCTGACCGTATTCTCAAGAAGCTATTTATTTTGAAACACTCACCAAATGGTATGTGGCAGAATATAACTTCTGTGTATTTCTTGCAGAACTGCGACACTAGCGGAGCATTGGAAGATGTGAAGTTTGGTCATTTTTTGGATAAGATTACTGCTTTCACTTTTGCTTATGCAGTTACTAATCCTGGAGTCAATGCACTGCGAACACCAATATATGATGAGATGGTTGGTATTGTTAATAGCACCGACGTAACTTTTTCTAAGTACAAATTTAATGCACCTAAGACACGCTCGTTTTTTGAAAATTATGGGTTTACTAATCAGCGAAATGTTACTCGCTCTATGATTACATGGTATGCCTATACATTTTCTGATCAGCAACTTCTTGATGACAAAGAAGTTTTCCACCTAGAGCATATATACTCAAAAAAACGTCAGGAAATGGAAGGTGGTCTGCAAAATAAAAGTAATCTTGAATCCCTCGGTAATAAGGTGCTACTTGAAGCAAGCATCAATATCAAAGCATCAGACTATCGCTTTGAAGACAAGAAGAAAATTTATAGCGGTGCAGTGCGTCGCGGTAATAACAAAAATGTCAGTAAAATTGCTGAAATTTCTAACCTGAGTAGCTACCAAGAATTTAATGAGCAGCAGATAATTGACCGTAATAAAGCCATCCTAGACAAATTCTTCGACTTCCTACACAGCGAGGATTTAATTGCCAATTAAGACGACTTGGAAAACGAATATCAATGAGCTGTAGAGTTCGATTGAGTGCTGTTGTTTAAACGATTTAGTTGCCGATCTGGTGGAAGAGTTTTCTGAGGTGGCTATGATGGCTGATATCGATTTCATTGAGCAAATTCCCCATCTCCCTATTCAGGTTTTAGGGGATGCTTCTCAACTTTACCGCTTAGTCTCTAATTTGATCGCTAATGCCATTCAATACACCCCTAGTAAAGGTCAAGTGGTGGTGAGCTTAACCGTCAAAGAACGCCAGGCTTTGATTCAAGTTCAGGATACGGGAATAGGTATTTCTAAAGAAGAACAACAGCGTATTTTCGATCGCTTTTACCGGGTTGATAGCGATCGCGCTCGCAGCACGGGAGGCACAGGTTTAGGGTTAGCCATTGCCCAGGCGATCGTCCATCATCATCAAGGTCATCTTACGGTTACCAGTCAACTCGGTCAAGGCAGTCTATTCACTATTGCTCTAACTTGCGTAGGGTGTCAAACGGTAGGAGGCAAACATTGATTATTGGTGACCATTAGGGCATAATTAGCCGTGAAAGAATTACTGGCTGTGCCTGAATGCTAATCTGATGGTGGTTTTTTGCAGGCGATCGCATTTACTCCTTATTGTACTGATTGTATTTTCCCTTTTGCTACCTGAAATGGGAAGGGGGGAAACACCCCCTGTTATTGAAAAAAGTGATGGAGAAACCTTTGAGTGTGTGGTGAATACGGGGAAAGATCCCCAGAGTTTAGCGGTTTCTCCTTCGACTGAATCCGAGACTGGAGAGAGCTTCGATCGTTTATCTGTTAGTCGCTTTGAGTTTGTCGGTGCTACGGTATTTTCTCAAGATCGGTTACAGGAAGAGATTGCGGAGTTTACAGAGCGAGAGATTACGTTTACGGAGCTAATGGAAGCAGTTTCTCGGATTACGGGACTCTATAATCAGGAAGGTTATATTAACTCCTATGCGGTTCCCTATCGGCAGAAAATAGAGGATGGGGTGGTGAAAATTGCGGTGATTGAGGGAGGGTTGGGGACAATTTTCTTGATGAGAGAGGGTAGGGGAAGACTCAAGCCGAATTATATTTGCAGTCGATTGGCGATCGCCGCTACGCCCTTAAACTTAGATAACCTGCTCAATGGACTGCGACTGCTACAACTCGATCCCTTAATCGCCAATATATCCGCAGAAGTCGTTCCCGGAGCAACCATCGAGCAAAATAACCTCAACGTTCGCTTTCAAGAAGCCAAAACTCTCAGCTTTGAAATCGGTGGTGATAATGGTCGTGCCCCTAGTGTAGGCAGTTTTCGCCGCCAAGTCCAGCTCAGACAAGCCAACTTACTCGGATTTGGGGATAGTTTTCGCATCGGATATGCCAATACCGATGGTAGCGATACCTTTTTTGCTAATTATACAATCCCTATAAATGCCCGCAATGGCACTTTAAGTTTTGCCTATGGAACCGGATCAAACCGAGTAATTGAAGAACCTTTTGATGCGATAAACTTAAGGGGAGATTCTCGTTATTTTGATGTCAATTTCCGTCAACCCATTTGGCAAGAACCTGAAAAAGAATTTGCGTTAGGATGGGTATTTTCTCGGCGGGAAAGCGATACTTATATTTTGGATGAACCCTTTCCCCTAGCAGAGGGTGGGAGCAGTCGTGGTAAAACTCGATTATCAGTCATCCGATTTTATCAAGATGGGTTATGGCGGGGAAACGATCGGATTTTGGCCTTTTATTCTCAGTTTAGTTTAGGCTTAGATTTATTTGATGCCACTGTTCGCTCTGAGGCTCCCGATGGGCGCTTTTTTGCTTGGCGGGGACAAGGGCAATGGGTACAGCGATTTGCACCGGATCAAATCTTATTATTGCGCGGTGATATCCAATTTGCAACTCGCGCTCTAGTCCCCTTAGAACAGTTTAGTTTAGGGGGTTGGGAAAGTGTACGCGGTTATCGCCAAGATATCCGCTTAACGGATAATGGGGTGTTTGGCTCGGTAGAGTTTCGCTATCCTTTGATGGGCAATTCTCAAGAGCGATGGGGGGTTTTACAGCTTGCCCCATTTCTAGATTTTGGCACAGCTTGGAATAGTAGTAATCGCCAGAGTTTACAACCCCAAACTTTGGCTTCTGGTGGTTTGGGTTTGCGCTGGCAACTGGGAAATGATTCTAGTGCTAGTTTATATTGGGGTATTCCTTTTGTTAAGGTGGAGTCAAGCGATCGCACATGGCAAGAAAACGGTTTATATTTTACTGTCCAAACCCGTTTGTTTTTCTAAGTCGGGTGAAACGACAAATTTTCTTAATTCCCCCCTTTTTAAGGGGGGTTAGGGGGGATTGTTCTACGGTACTGACTGACATCTGGAAACGATCTAATCGCCACCTAATTTGGATAGCATTGGCGCTATTTGTCGCCAGCTTAACGGTGATGTTCCCTGTATTTTCTGTGGAGTTTCCCCCTATCGTTGCTCAAGTTCCCTCAGAACTTTCCGATCACTCCCCGGAGTTTTGGCGAGAGGAAGCGAACCGCTATTCACAAGAGGGGGATTTTGTCAATCAAGCGATGGCTTTGGGTAATCTTTCTTTGAAGCTGCAAGAAGTAGGAGAATGGGAAGAAGCGCAAGAAAGTAGCACTCAAGGAATCGAGTTATTAAAGCAGCTATCACCGACGAAAGAACGGGATCAAATTTTAGCTCAATCCCTGGATATTCAGGGTAAGTTAAGGTTTTCTGTGGGTGAAATTTCCTCAGCGTTAGGGAGTTGGCAAGAAGCGGGAAAAATCTATCAGCAGTTGGGATTAACTGAGGCTGAAGATCGCAATAGACTGAATCAGGTGCAAGCGATGCAGGAGTTGGGTTTATTTCAGTCTGCTTGCGAGTTGCTTGGCGCTCGCATTGATGAAACTATTTCGTTTTGCACAGGTAGAGTAACAGAAAATTTACCAGAAAGTCTAAGTAGTGTTTCCGGCGATCGCCTGATGGTGTTGCATTTACAAGCATTAGGCGATGTTTTGCGGTTAATGGGAGATCTGGAGAGTTCGCAACAGGTGCTAGAGCGAGGTTTAGAGATAGCGACAGACCAGAAAACGTTAGATAAGTTGCAGTTAAGTATGGGGAATACGCTGAGGGCGAAAGGCGATCAGCAATGGGCGATCGAGCGATCGGCTACCTCCTCCATTCAATTCACCTTTGAATTTTGCCCCACCTTATCTGAGCAACCTGACTACAATTCAGCCTTACAACACTATCAAAAAGTTTATTCCAATAATCCTTTACTCAATCTCCAATCTCACCTCAATCAACTCAAACTGACAACCGCTCTTAATCCCGCGATTGTTGACTCCAAGTTGTTATCAGACACTCAATCGCTCATTAACCAAACCCCCAACCTATTCAACACCCAATTTGGAAATAACCTCATCCTCAACTATCTCCAAACCGCCACTTGTATCAGTACCATTCCCTGGCAGAATATCGCCCAAGATCTACAAACCATCATTGACATTTCCGAACAAAAAAAAGACCTCAAAACCCAATCCTATGCCCTCGGATATTTAGGCAGACTCTACGAACAACATGCCCAAGACTCTCAAGAATACCTTCAACCTGCCAAAAATTACACCCAAAAAGCCTTATCTATTGTCCAATCCCTCGATTTAAACGCCCCCGAACTTGCCTATCAATGGCAATGGCAACTCGGCAGAATCCTAGAAAAAACCCAATCCCCCTATAGTGAAATCCTATCCGCTTACAAAGCAGCATTCAACACCCTGCAATCCCTGCGTCAAGAGCTAGTTTCCTCTAACCGCGACTTACAATTTTCCTTCCGCGATGAAGTCGAACCCGTCTATCGAAAATACGTCGATTTATTACTCCAAGACAATCCCAGTCAAGACAACTTAAAAGAAGCCCGCAACGTCATCGAAGCCTTGCAGCTTGCAGAATTAGACGACTTTTTCAACGATGCTTGCATTACTGCTAAAGAGTCCGAGTTAGATAAGATTGCTTCAGATACAGCCGTTCTTTACCCTATTTTGTTAGATGGAAAAATAGCTGTTATTTATACTTTATCTGATACTTTAATAGATTACACAATTGAACCTATATCAAATTCTGAAAGGTTTGAAAGAACTATAATTGCACTAATTAATGATTTGAAAGAAGATATCAATAATAACTATCAGCAATATAGTAAGGCCATATATGACTATCTATTTTCAGATAAACTTAAATTATTTTTAAGTTCTCATGGCCAAATCAAAACGCTAGTTTTTGTCTTAGATGGTCAACTGCGTAATTTACCCATGGCAGCTCTTTATGATGGAGAAAAATACTTAATCGAGAAATATTCGCTTGCTGTTGCTCCAGGATTAAATCTACTTGCTCCGGGTTCCTTGAATTCCTTCGATTTAAAAATATTACCTGGTGGTTTGGCGCAAAAAGCACCGAGTTTTGATTTAGTTCATGCTCGTTTAAATCCTCTTAGCAATGCCCTAAGTGAGTTAGAAAGCATTGCACAATTATTTGATAATAAAGCTCCTGTTGTTTTAGATGAAAGCTTTACAGTAGAAGTGATTAAATCTTATTTTTCTAATGTCTACTACTCTATCTTCCATTGGGTTACCCATGGTCAGTTTAGCTCTAATCCAGAAGAGACATTTATCTTAACCTGGAATGAACGATTGGGAGTTAATCAACTCAATGAACTGATTCAAAGTCAATCTGAATTTAGTTCTGAACCCATAGAATTACTGGTTTTGAGTGCTTGTGAAACTGCTGAAGGCGATAACCGTGCGGCATTAGGATTAGCAGGGGTGAGTGTTAGAGCCGGAAGTCGCAGTACCCTAGCTACTTTGTGGAAAGTTGACGATCGAGCAACTGCTGAATTTATGAGTCAGTTTTATCGGGAATTGATTGAGAATCAAAAAACAAAAGCAGAAGCTCTGAAAACCGTTCAAGAATCTTTTCTCAGTGGGAAACAGGGAACAAGGCTTAGAGACCCTAGATTTTGGGCTGCTTTTGTTTTGATAGGGCATTGGATTTAGGGGAAAATCTATAATCATTCCAAATAATAATTAGGCCATTCTGTAGGGGCGTTTTATGTCGCGAAGTGCAACAGCCGTTCGCCCCTACTATCTAGTCGAATTGTTAATTGAGTAAGGAGTCTAATTTTCTTGACAAGTCCAATGCTCCAGCTTTTTCATAAAGTTCTTTAGCCTCTTGAAATAGCTGGTTTGCGTCATCATCTCTCTGATTGACTTGATATAATTCTCCTAAACGTACTTTTCCTAAAGCTTCTCCCTGTAAGTTCTTTTGAGCAGAAGCGAGATTAATGGACTGTAAATAAGCTTCCTCTGCGGCATCCATACGTCCAACCTGCCAATACAAATCGCCTAATTCCCGATATACAGTGCTGGATTGAGAGTTTTGATTAACCATTTTTTCCAGTAATTGAATAGCTTCTGCCCTCAAAAGATACTGTTTATAAAAGGCGACTTGAAACAGAGAATCATCCAGATTTTCAGGATTCTTAACAGAAGCTCGGATAATGGAGGCATCTTCTTCAGATAGAATACTAAACCGTCCTTCAGCAACTTCACTTGTAGAATCAGCTTGTACTTTGAGAGTGTAACTCAGACCCGGTGTGAGAGAAACTTCACCATCATAAACAATTTGGGTCTCTTGGGTTTCAGTTTTCCAAATTTCTCCTTCTATATCTTCTTCAATGATAATTGTGTAAGTGGTAGCATTAGGGACACTCTTCCACTTTAAAGTCGGTTTAGGATTGAGTAACCTAGTATCACGCGGAGTGATAACTTCAGGAATAGATTCAGGAGTAATCAGGCTTCCACCTCGACCACAATGGGGATCTGTGCTATCTTCACATCGAAGAACAACAGGACAAAGTTGAGTAGAATCTAGAGTAATTCCTGGTAATAATTTTCGAGTTTGATTATCCGCTAAACAGCGTAAGATAAGACTAGATGTGGGTGTTGATTCTAATCTATTTTCTGCACAAATAATACTGTCTGCATTTAAAGGTTCTTTTCGATCTTGATTGAGTTTAAATGCTTCCCCCTGAATTGTTTCTATGGTTCCAATTTCAATACAATTTTCAACTGCACGGGCTGAATTTCTAGAAAATAGTACCCAGTAAGTTAGCCACCCTAAATGAGCAGATAGCGTGAATCCGATGGCAGATGCCCAAAATAATGTTTTTTTCATTTTTAATTTTCTCCACTTTCTTCTAGTCTCATTCTTCCCATTTTAATCCATTCGGCTTCATCGGGATATTCATCTTGAGCAAATTCAACACAGAAATCCCATTGCTCTAGAGCTTCATTGGATTTACCTTGAGCTTCTAAAACTTGTGCTAAAACACAATTGGCAACTCCTTCTTCTGGTTTAATATCAATAGCAATGCGTAAATGATATTCTGCTTCCAGATAATCTTGTCGCTTCATCAGCTCGTGTACTTTTCTGCGTAAAAGGGAAAATCCTAAGTCTTTCCGAATTAAGTATTCTCCCAGAGGCGATGGTTTGTCACTCGCTATAATTTGCTGTAAACAGACTCTCTGTAACTCAGATGCACTTATAAACTTCTTGTCTTTCATATAAATTAGGGCTTCTCCTTTGCACCCCCAAGCATCTCCTAATAGTTTCGCTCGTCGATACATTTCTAAGGCGAGGTCATTTTCTCCCCAGCGTTCATAGATACTGCCTAAGTTATTGATGGCTGAAGATTGTTGAGGATTGACTATAATTGCAGATTGCAAATAGGGGATTGCTCGATGGTATTGATCTTTTCTAATATAGTCAACTCCAACTCGGTTCAAATAAGTAGCAATTTGGGCGCGAAATGTAAAATAAGTGCTGAATCCGATACAGGTTGCCAGGATAATTACTTGTGGAATTTTGTAACTCTTCCCAGACAGAAAATTCCATTGAGGTTGTTGTCCTACTAAGTCGTCCCAGGTGGGGGAGATGTAGTCGGGATGCTGCCAGATGACGGGTAACCAGGTGGCGCAGGGAATTTGATCTTCGAGTCCCTGTAACTTTTCTCGTGCTTCCCGTACGGCGACTTCAAAGGAGTATCCTTGGGAAAAGTTGAGGAGAAATGAGGTTAGGAATTTCTGGGCGACGAGATCGGGAACGTAGTCGCGCATGACGATCATTTGGGGAATTTGGGGATCGTCTAGTCGTCGGGCTAATCCTAGTCCGTCACAGGAGTTAAATATGGCGAGTTTTAAGCCTTTTGAAACGGATTTTCGCAGACCTAACCAGATGTCATCAATGGTTAAATATTCGTCGGGGTTGATGTAAATTTTGCCGGTGTCGCCGTCGGTTTCACTATGTCCGGCAAAGAAGAGAATATCCCAGGGTTGTTCCCATAGTTGATCGTTGATTTGTGCGCGTTTGGGTTCGATCAGAAAGGTGACTTTTGCATTGGGTAATGAGTTGAGGATTTGCTGGTCTTCTGTGGTGTCGATTCGGTCTTGGTGTCCTAGGATGGCGAGAATTCTGACTTTTCCGGGTGGGGTGCTGCTGAGGGGATCGAATCGCCTAAAGTGGGGATGGCTAAAGGAGATTTCAGCATTGGTGTATCGGGATAGAAGTTGCCAACTGTGCCAGGGGAGTTTGTGCAGATCGTTACAGTTAGTACGCAGGATAAATCGGATGCGATCGCCATAATTGAGTCCCTCTCGGATCTGAACATCGATGTTGCGGAAATCGGGGGAACTGAGCCATTGATTGAGGCGATCGCACAGGCGATCGCCTGATTCTTTACACTCTTTGATCCGACTCAGGACTCCATCGTATTTAATTCCCTTGGGTTTTAATCCCCGCGTATTCGGCAGTCCCAAAGGACGATACTTGTCTACCCAATGGCTTTCTACCCATTGTGCTAGATCGGGTTCAGAAGGTAAGCTTCCTGATATATCCAGATCTGGGCGCTGTCCATCCTCTCCCATTTGTAACCTTACCCGAAAGCCATCTGTGCTTAAACTGCCTTCAAGCTCCAAAACTACCAGTTTTCCCACCTCTTGAACCTCCTGAGTGCCCGATCTCAACTGGGTTTGTCGTCCATAGCAGGGGAATATGGAGATCCCCCCTATAGGGTTCTCAGATTTTAGGGGGCAATTTTATGCAAACTTTACAAATATTTACAATTAAGGCAAAATCATCAGTGTAGATTGCCTTCTAGAGCCAACAACGATTAATTGCAAGTTGGTGCAGCTAAAGTTAGAATCATGTGTGCATTCAGCTCTGGTGGGACTAGCTCCTTGTCCAGAAACCGGATACAGACCCATATATTAGACCAATTGATAGCGAAGTCAACTTAACACAACTCAACTTATAAACCGATCTTAGGAGGGAAACGTGACCGCAATTAAAGTGATTCCAGCGAGTGCTGCCGGTTCAACCATGGGGATTAATGTCATTATCCGGCTCTTGTTTGACTACCGCCCTCATTTAATCAAACTGTTCAGAATCAAGAAACAAGACTACTCCATCACTCGTTATACTTTCATTGCCGTTTTCCGCGAGCCTGGCTCCATTGGACAATTGGTTGCTTTTATCCACGAATGGGGAACTGCCAGTGGACAAGGAGAGGGAAATACTGCCGAAACCTATGGGTTTTCGGAGATTATGACCACCATTAAACAGCTTAAAATTCGACTCCTAACTATTGATTGGCATACGGAAATTCATGAAGGCTGGAAGCAGAAGCTCGAAGTGCGAACCGATCCCACGGTTCTGAGATATCGGCTGGCAGACTGGGAAGGTTGGCTCCTAGAACAAATTGATACGCCTTGGTTCCCTATGCAGCATTTACATGAGGACGATCTGGATTTACGCTGGATGGAACATGAGTAGGGAATAGGGAATAGGGAATAGGGAATCTCCACGTCTCCCTATCCCCTATTCCCATTAACGGGGTCGGAACTCGACGACATCTTGCTTAATTTGCACATCATAATTGCCAAAGAAGTCATGGCCGAGTAAACCGATTTCCATGCCAGGGGCGATCGCCACAGGAATATCTCTGACTAAAGCTCCATTCACGGCGATCGACTTCATATAACCCAAGGGAAACGTCACCTTAGACCCATCAGCAATCATCATAGTCACAAAATCAACCGTCTCCACTTGCAGCTTCTGTGCCATCTCCTGAGTAATTAGAGTCCCACTCGCTCCCGTATCCACAATCATCTCAAAGGAGTGTTGGCTATTAAACATCACCTCAATTATTGGAATCCCACCCAACCGGCGCTTAATCTGCGCTTGAAACACCCCTGGAGTCACCGGACGAGAACGGGGAGCTGAAGTCCCCTCACAAACTCCACTCAAGGGAATCGAGCGCCCAGAAGAATCGACCATAAAACATCCTTGCACTTCCTGAGCCATACTACTCTCTGCTCCACCGAGTATTAAACCGATCCCCAGGGCAACCGCTACCCTCAAACCCTTATCCCATAGTTGTTTATTCATAAACTTCTAGTGATTTATCAACCCTACTCTCTAGTTTACCCATTACCCTGTGTCAACTGCCATATAATAGAGGCTTGCATGTACTGCGTCTTTTTGAGACTTTGAGCATGAAAAAACGTGCCCCCCGCAATCGAACCCTGGAATGCTCAGAGGAAGAGCTACCTCTACTCAGTCAGTCTTTACTCTGTCTTCACCATCCCATAGCAATTGATGATATAAAAGGAAAAATTATTAACCAAGATCTCTTTAGCGCTGTCGCATATCTTCCCCAAACCTTTGTTGATCTTTTAATCTTAGACCCCCCTTATAATCTTTCCAAAAACTACAATGGAAACTTATTTAGAGAGAAAGAAAGAGGAGAATATCAATACTGGTTCTCTTCTGTTCTGAAAATCCTCAAACCCCTCCTCAAGCCAACTGCAACCCTCTATGTCTGCTCGGACTGGAAAACTTCTATCCTGATCGCTCCCATCCTAGAGCAAGAGTTTTATGTACGGACGAGAATCACATGGGAGCGAGAAAAAGGGCGAGGCGCAAAAACCAATTGGAAGAATAATACTGAAGATATTTGGTTTTGCACCCTTGCCGATCAATACACCTTTAATCTTGACTGTGTGAAGCAAAAACGACGGGTAATTGCTCCCTATAGAACGGAAAATGGTCAACCTAAAGACTGGAGTGAAGAAAATGGAGGTAATTTTAGGCTAACTCACCCTTCCAATCTATGGACAGATATTAGCATTCCCTTTTGGTCGATGCCTGAAAATACCGATCATCCCACCCAGAAACCCGAAAAACTGATCGCTAAACTGATTTTAGCCAGTTCTCATCCACAAGATATGGTGTTCGATCCCTTTCTGGGAAGTGGCACTTCAGCCGTTGTCGCCAAAAAGCTCAAACGGAACTTTACGGGGATTGAATTAAATCAAGACTATTGTTGTTGGGCCTTAAAACGGCTGCAACTGGCTGAAAATGATCCATCGATTCAAGGATATACAGATGGCGTATTTTGGGACAGAAATACGTTGAAGGATCAACACAGAAATCCTAAGACGAGTAATACCTGTTAGGGACTATCCCTCCTCACCTCGCAAAATGCTGTAAAGTTTTTTGTCGAGGTTCAACACTTCTGATACAAAGCCGATGGAAGTCTGATAAACTACTCTTAAGCAATCGATTTGAAGCATTCAGGGAAGAAAACTAAGATGGATTTACAAGAAGCTTTAGAAAGATACCAAGGGACTAAACTAAATCTTGAGGAATTGAGCCAATATCAACAGTGGGCTTTCAATTTTTTTCATAATGAAGAGTTTGTTTCTAATCCACAGATTTCAATTACTATACAGCTAGACTTAGAAAAACCTCGTGAGGTTTATGAAAGGCATTTTCAAAATACGCCAGCAGCCTGTTTTCAAGGTTATCTTGTCTGGAATTTAGTCAAGGCTTTATCCATAGAGTGGACTTTCAGCACTCGCAAAATTGATGGGGAGTGGTATCTGTTTAAAAATATTCCAGTTTTTTTTCCTATTGCGGTAGGTGGAGAGAATCGGTTTAAAAATGTGGTTATTAACGATGTTATTTTGATGGATTGGACAACCTTTTGTAGAGTCTATCGAGAGTCTATTGACAATTCCAATAGCGATGGTGGTTTTGTGCCCGAATTGATATGGGAGATTTCTTATTTTATGGGCAACTTACCTTATTTAAACTTTACCTCACTTCAGATTCACCGTGGAACTCAGAAAAGTGGTCGTCCTCTATTTTACTTTGGACAACGGCACACTTTATACCAGCGCCAGACCGTGCCATTGAGTGTTACGCTCGACCATTCCAATGCCGATCCGTATGTATTGAACCAGCTCATGGAAACGTATCAAAATTTATTAACAACGGTTTAATAAAAGTGTTAAAACAGTAATAAGTTCCTTAACCGATCTCAATCCTCATCTAGGTAATCCGATGACAGAAGCAGCCATATTACAAAATCGAGATTATACTGTGATTATTGCCAGAAGCCCTGGGGATAATCACCCCACATCTCGTGAATTTAAGCGAGCTTGGGAACAAGCGAGATCGGGGTTATTAGCCTTGTATCGTCAATGTGCAGAACTCGATCCAGATTGTCTCACTTTGTATAATGCGGCTGTCTTTAACAGCAGTGGGGTCAATCCTGTCAGTTGTGCGAGTGAAGAGGAAATGATTGCTCTGCTTGATTCCTACGATCGCAACCAAGCGATCGCCCTAGAAGAAACCGTGAAACTGGCTCTAGACGATTATTTTACCCGTAAAGCCAACGGGCAAACTAAACCCAATGGAGAAATTATCCTGGTGATTTTGGATCGAGAACCCCAAAATCGAAGGAAACTGATTAAACTTTTAGTAGAAGCGACTCAGAAAATGGACACCCAAGAAGAATTGGGGATTACCTTTATTCAAGTGGGTGATGATGTACTGACGCGGGGATTTTTGAAATCTCTGGATGACGATCTAGCGACAGCAGGCGCTCGGTTAGATATTGCCGATACCAAATCAATGGATGAATTAGATTCTGGGTCGTTGACAGATGTATTAATGGGAGCCATTTATGACTAAGCAGTATATCTCATCCGAAGACTATCGTAAAATGCTGGTTAGAGATGGCGATCGCCGCTTCCAGGAGTGGCATAGTCAATATTTAAACTATCAGAAGGAGTATTTGAATCAACTACTCAAAGATCGTAAGGTAAAGTAAGATTTCAGTACGACCTAATCAAGCATGACCTCTTCCCTCGTTTCCTCTTCCGATCGCTCCCCTGATGCAGGACTTGCCCCCTTACTGCTCACCGTTGTTGAACTCATTCGCCAGTTAATGGAAGCTCAAGTCATTCGGCGCATGGATGCGGGTAATCTAAGCGAAGCAGAATTAGACCGGGCAGCCGAAAGTTTACAGCGTCTAGAAGAACAGATTCTCAACCTGTGCGAAATTTTCGACATCGATCCAGCAGACTTAAACATTGACTTAGGGGAAATCGGCTCTCTATTGCCCAAACAGGGGTATTATCCAGGGGAACGTAGCAGCGATCGCGCCTCCATTTTAGAACTCCTAGACCGGCTATTGCATACCGGTATTGTTGTTCAAGGGGATGTAGATCTCGGTTTGGCTCAACTGAACCTGATCCATGCCAAAATCCGCTTAATTCTCACCTCCCAACCCATCGTCGAGCCAAAATAGGGGAAGCCTGCAAAGGCCTCCCCTACTTCTAGCGATCGCGGAACTTAATCAAGTTTAGTAAGTTTCCACATGCCAACGATGTTCTTTTTTCAGTTGTTTCCGGTACTCATCCCAGTTCACACCAAACTTGCCAGCGGCCACAGACATCCCTTCATCAATACCCGGTTCCATACCTTTAAGGCCACACATATAGATATGGGTATTCGGTTTTTGGACTAATGCCCATAGCTCATCGGCATTTTCCTTAATCCGGTCTTGGATATACATTTTACCGCCTTCAGGATTTTGTTGTTCGCGGCTGATGGCATAGGTAAGGCGGAAATTATCCGGGAACTCCTGCTGCATCTTCTCCAACTCTTCCCGATAGAGGATATTTTGAGTATAAGGAATACCAAAGAACAGCCAAGCTAATCCTCGGAACTTATAATCTTCGTGCTGCTCCTTAAACATGCGCCAGAGATAGGCACGGAAAGGAGCAATTCCCGTTCCCGTTCCCATCATAATGATAGTGGCTTCCTCGTCATCTGGTAACAGCATTTCCTTACCCACCGGCCCAGTGATAGCCACATCTGCACCGACTTCAAGGCCACACAAATAAGTTGAGCAAACCCCATAAACCGTCTCACCGCTTTCTGGGTGTTTATATTCCAGTTGTCTGACACATAAAGAAACCGTCTTATCCTCTTCATCATCCCCATGACGAGTAGAGGCGATCGAATACAACCGCAACTTATGGGGTTTACCGTTATCATCGGTTCCAGGGGGAATAATCCCAATACTTTGGCCTTCAACATACTTGAGGTCTCCTTGGGAGAGATCAAACGTCAAATGTTGAACGATCCCCGATCCCCCTTGGGCCACCAACTTTTCATTACTGAGGCACTTACCGATATAAGGATCTTTCGGTCGGTAAATATTGATAGGAATCGTTTGATCTTCAGATTTTTTATGGACTTTATCTTGAGTCCCTTGGGTAGAAGGGGCTGGAGTCCCAACTGACTGTTGACGAGAGGGCGTATCAGAATTAAGGGGAACAATATTAACAATTTTGCCTCCCAGACGAGCAATACGCTTCATTTCCTGATTCATACGGCTGTAAGGCACAGTAATGAAGACACTACCGCTACGACGAACTGAACAGTTCATATTCGCCATGCTGCCGGGGTTAAGACCAACCACCTCAAACTGAAACAAACGGTTTGATGACAGGCTACTGATTCTACCCGTTAAACTCGATATATACATTACCTTGATTTTCTCCTTTCCCCATTTACATCGGCATATTACCGCAAGATGAGTCAACCCCCACTGAGCCAGGGGCAACAGTGATGATTAAAGTGACTAGAGTTACTGTAAGTGACCCAATCTCATTGGTCAATCTAGCTCTTCCTGAATCGTGAAGAGCTAGACCCAAATTTAGGCTTCGTCCTCTGAGGACGAAGCAAAATTGACGGGCATAATGTTAGTGATTGTGCCACCTAGACGAGCAATACGCTTCATTTCCTGATTCATGCGGTTATAAGGTACAGTCACCAAGACACTACCACTGCGACGAATCGAGCAATTCATATTGGCCATAGTGCCGGGGTTAAGACCAACCACCTCAAATTGAAACAGACGATTGGACGACACGCTACTGTTTGTACCCGCTAAACTGGATGTAGGCATAGCTTTAGATTTCTCCTGTTGTCTTTTTAATATGGGCTATTGCTAAAAGGTCATCCCCTGGTCTTATAGGACTGAGGGGAACTAGCGATCGCTAAACCACTACGGGAACGACAGGTGAGTTCCTCGTTGTGATGACCATCGAGTGGGATGGGGAAAAGTGAAAGAGGCAGATCCCCTTCAGACTCTTGGGGGCGATTGTCCTGGATCGGAATCCAATTCACGACCATCGCCTGCACTCCCACTTCATCCAACCGGATTCGGTACAATATTCCTCATTTTATCGAAAAGCGACCCTCTTTCCGAGTTAATCTTTGAGATTCTGGCTGCACCGAAACCCATTGCCGCCAATTACTCCAGCAAAGACCCCATCAGCGCTTCAGGGTCAACCGCCTAACTACAACCCCAAAAACCGGAGTCTAGGCATCTCTTTTATCTTTTCTTAAAGACCCTCTTCACCGTAGCATAGGTATTGAGGACAATCCTAAATCTCTAAACCTGCCTTGTGGGGATGATCCCATTCTGGTAGAATTTGCTCCAGAATATTGAAGATGGAAAACTGGGCTGAACTCAAGCTTGAGTTGTCTCCAACCGGAGACTGAGCCATGCTATTTCTATCGAGAGAGCAAGCCCCCTCCGGTGTTTAAAAATCTCGAAGGGCAGTTTTAATGGGTTGCCCTCAACGCTAGTTTAACTCCATTTACTGATAAACCAAAACTAACTTAGTGAACCCATTGATTGACAGAGGAAATCTATGACCAGTAAACCGGATCGCGTGGTTTTAGTTGGTGTTGCCGGAGACTCCGGTTGTGGGAAATCAACCTTCTTGCGTCGCTTAACCGACTTATTCGGAGAAGATCTCATAACCGTGATTTGTCTAGATGACTACCATTCGTTAGACCGTAAGCAACGTAAAGAAACCGGGATTACCGCGCTTAACCCCAAAGCCAACAACTTTGACTTGATGTATGAGCAAGCCAAAGCCCTTAAAAACGGTGAATCCATAGAAAAACCCATTTACAACCATACAACCGGGGAAATCGACCCCCCCGAAACGATTCATCCCAAATCTATTGTTGTCCTGGAAGGTCTACACCCGATGTATGACGAGCGGGTAAGGGAGCTATTGGATTTTAGTGTTTATCTTGACATCAGTGATGAAGTCAAAATTGCTTGGAAAATCCAGCGAGACATGGCAGAGAGAGGCCATCGCTATGAAGATGTCTTATTTGCCATTAATGCTCGCCGTCCTGACTTCATGGCTTATATCGATCCCCAAAAAGCCCATGCTGATGTAGTAGTTCAGGTGTTACCCACCCAACTGATTCCAGATGATAAAGATCGGAAAATCTTGCGGGTACGGATGATTCAACGCTATGGAGTGGCAGGCCGTGACCCCGTTTATCTGTTTGACGAAGGCTCAACCATTGACTGGATTCCCTGTGGACGGAAGTTAACCTGCTCCTATCCTGGCATTAAAATGCACTATGGGCCGGACTCTTACTATGGCCATGAAGTTTCTATCCTGGAAGTTGATGGACAGTTTGATAATCTAGAGGAATTGATCTACATCGAAGGTCATTTGAGCAATACCTCGACAAAAGAATATGGGGAATTAACTCATTTGCTACGGCAACATCCGGATTATCCAGGTTCGACCAATGGTACAGGGTTGTTCCAAGTGCTGACCGGCTTGAAAATGCGAGCCATTTACGAGCATTTAACCCAAGAAACGGAAAAAGTACCTGCAAGTGTTTAGGTCTGCCTTAGAGAAGATCGGGGTGATTATTTCTCTTGTAAACTAGATCCAGAGCGAGTGTGCGAGAGTCATTTTATCTGGCTCTCGCCATTCTGATTTCAATGAAGGGTGAACTGATTCACCTGTGCCTAATTGCCAATTGATTCTGTTACCCATGATTGCACATTCTTCTAGCTTGCCGAGTCAATACGATCCCTTGAGTGCTGAAGCCAAATGGCAACGGTATTGGGAAGAAAACGAAACGTTTAAAGCCGATCCGAGTGAGGGAGGAGACCCTTACTGTGTGGTGATTCCACCGCCCAATGTGACCGGTAGTTTGCATATGGGCCATGCTTTTGAGAGTGCCCTGATTGATGCCTTGGTTCGGTATCATCGCATGTTAGGGGAGAATACCTTGTGGTTACCGGGAACCGATCATGCCAGTATTGCGGTGCAGACGATTTTGGAGCGGCAACTGAGAAGTGAAGGGAAAAGCCGTTATGATGTGGGTCGTGGGGCGTTTCTGGAGCGAGCCTGGCAGTGGAAAGAGGAGTCTGGAGGCACAATTGTTAATCAGTTGCGCCGCTTGGGGGTTTCCGTGGATTGGTCGCGGGAGCGGTTTACGATGGATGAAGGGCTATCAAAGGCGGTGATGGCGGCCTTTCTGCGCCTTTATGAGGAAGGTTTGATTTATCGGGGCAACTATATGGTGAATTGGTGTCCCGCTTCTGAGTCGGCGGTATCGGATTTGGAAGTTGAGAATAAGGAAGTTGATGGGCATTTGTGGTATTTCCGCTATCCGTTGATGGAGGGTGAGGGGTTTGTGGAAGTGGCGACTACTCGGCCGGAAACGATGTTGGGGGATACGGCAGTGGCAGTAAATCCTGAAGATGAGCGGTATAAAGATTTGATTGGTAAAACGCTGCGTTTGCCTCTGATGGGTCGGGAAATTCCGATTATTGGGGATGAATATGTGGATGCGGAGTTTGGGACTGGTTGTGTAAAAATTACGCCTGCCCATGATCCGAATGATTTTGAGATGGGTAAACGCCATAACTTGCCGATGATTAATATCATGAACAAGAATGGCAGTTTGAATGAGAATGCTGGGGAGTTTGAGGGATTAGACCGGTTTGAGGCGCGGAAGGCAGTGGTGAAGCGGCTGGAGGAAGAGGGTTATTTGGTGAAGGTAGAGGATTATAAGACGAGTGTGCCTTATAGCGATCGCGGTAAAGTCCCGGTTGAACCTCTGATTTCTACGCAGTGGTTTGTGAAAATTCGCCCCTTAGCTGATAGAGCGCTAGAGTTTCTGGATCGTCAGAATGAGCCAGTATTTGTGCCTGATCGCTGGAGTAAAGTCTACCGGGATTGGTTGGTGAAACTCAAGGATTGGTGTATTTCGCGGCAGTTGTGGTGGGGTCATCAAATTCCGGCTTGGTATGTGGTGAGCGAAACGGGGGGAGAAATTACTGATGGGACTCCCTTTATTGTAGCGGCGAATGAAGGAGAAGCTCTAGAACAGGCCAAAGTCCAATATGGGGAAAAAGTGGCACTGGAGCAAGATCCAGATGTTCTGGATACCTGGTTTTCTTCCGGACTCTGGCCCTTTTCTACTATGGGATGGCCGGAAGAGTCTGCGGATCTTGATCGCTATTATCCCACGACGACTTTAGTCACCGGTTTTGACATTATCTTCTTTTGGGTGGCGCGGATGACGATGATGGCGGGTCATTTTACGGGTAAAATGCCTTTTGAAACGGTGTATATCCATGGTTTGGTCAGGGATGAAAACGGCAAGAAAATGTCAAAATCGGCCAACAATGGTATTGATCCCCTGAGATTAATCGAAAAATATGGGGCTGATGCTCTCCGCTATACCCTAATTCGGGAAGTTGCGGGAGCTGGACAAGATATTCGTCTAGAATACGATCGCGAAACTGATGAGTCGTCATCCGTACAAGCTTCTCGGAATTTTGCCAATAAATTGTGGAATGCGGCCCGGTTTGTGATGATGAATTTGGATGGGAAAACCCCGTTAGAGTTGGGGATGCCAGTTGTGGAGGAGTTAGAAGAAGGCGATCGCTGGATACTGTCCCGTTACTATCAAGTGGCTAGGCAAACTCGGAAGGAGTTAAACCAGTATGGGTTGGGAGAAGCGGCTAAAGGGATTTATGAATTGATTTGGAATGACTTTTGCGACTGGTATATCGAGCTGGTTAAACCCCGATTATGGCAAAAGGATGGAGAAGATCCTTCTTCCCGGTTAGTGGCTCAACAGGTCTTAGCTGTAGTTTTAGATGGGATTTTAAGGCTGCTGCATCCGTTCATGCCTCATATTACGGAAGAAATTTGGCAAACCCTGACCCAAAGTGAGGGGACATCGGTAGCGCGGCAAAGCTATCCTGAACCTGATGAAGCTCTGATCGACTCCCAATTAGAAGCTCAATTTGCCCAACTGATTGATACTATTCGTACGATTCGGAACTTGCGGGCGATCGCCGAAATCAAGCCCGGTGTCAAAGTCCCCCTAGTCCTGCAAACCGAAAATCCCAGCGAGCAACAAATCTTAACCCAAGGCTCATCGATCATTGAGATGATGGCCAAAACTGAAGCTCCTAAAATTTGTGCATCATTAGATGAGCCAATGAAACAAACGATTGTGGGAGTCACCGGAACTGTGCAAGTCTTACTTCCCCTAGCTGGAGTTGTGGATATTGGGGCTTTGCAAGCTAAAGTTGAGAAGGATTTGGGTAAAATTGAGAAAGAAAGCCAAGCTCTCCAAGCCCGTTTGGAGAATCCTGGATTTGTCAAAAAAGCTCCTGAAGATGTGGTTCAAGGCGCTAGAGATGCATTAGCCCAACTCCAGATCCAGGCTCAGATTCTGCGCGATCGCCTCAACTCTCTTTCAGATTAAAGGCAATTATCGCCTTTATCTATCCGATTTCTTCCATGACTTCAGAGTGAAAAATCAACGGCTATGTTATATCTTGCCCAGGTACAAAAAGAGCAATTTTTAGGCAAAGCTTATCTTAGGGTTTTAGCCTCTCAAGAGTCTGAAACGACCTGGAAATTGGCTAATCAAGAAGAAATGATTCCTTGTACTGACAGAGAGAATTGGACAGGGAACCCGCTTGTGCTGGTAGAGCTGACGGAAGATCGCGAAATTCTCAGTATTACGGATGCTAAGGACTGGGTACTCCAGTTGATTGACCAGTATTTGTGTGCCGGAATTACGCCAGAGTTCTTGCAAGCTGAAATGGAGAGAGCGGAGCAATGGCGACAAGATCTGACCCTGCAAAGTCAGGAAGTCGCTCGTGGACGACTAGAGGTTGAAGCCCGACATGCCCAATTACAGATTGTGGAAGAGAAACTGAATAAGGAAAAAGTGCAGCTTGAAGAGGAAAAGCAAGAGCTAAAAGCCAAGCTTAAACAGCTAGAAGAAGGGGCAGAAGCTGATTCTTAACTTTCTTGATGTTGACTTATGGGCGCTGACTGGCAAAGGCTAACTGGCGAGACTCTTGTTTGACATTGCCTATCATTGCCGCCTGTTGTAATTGGCGGAAGGCATGGAAATCTTCTTGACCGTAAGGGTTTTGTAGGAGCGATCGCAGTTGATTTTCCGATTCGATGGATAAATAACCGGTGGCTAGTGCTTGCTGAACAACTTGGGAAATGACACTCATAAGACTTATACTCTTGACTCGTTCTTGATTTAGTATCGGGCTAAACCCGAATATGGATTGTGATTTGAGTCTACAATCCTTTGTGAAATTTTTGTGAATGCTTAGTGACGGTTGGTTAATTGGCTAAGGATCGCAGAGATTATTTATTTTTGAATAGGACAAATGTTTGGCTCCGGAAGAAAAAACAAAAACAACCCGAACCTAAACCCTATTTGGAAAATTTTGCTTACACTTTACCCCTCACAACCGAGTAGTAAACTTGGAAAATTCTCTTTGTCTTTTTTATTATAACTCACTCTTGTTACTTTAGTCAAGAAAAAAACTGGATATCACCTAAGAAGCCACCTCATTAGTATTCGTAATGCCCAAAACCTGAGTAAATCCACCCCTCGCTTGAGTCACCCCAATAGTGCGCTCCGAGGCTTCAATCATGGGACGACGGAGACTCACCACGATAAATTGGGCACTACCCAAACTTTGCTTTTTAATCATCTTCGAGAGCCGTTCCACATTCGCCCCATCGAGGAACATATCCACCTCATCGAAGGCATAGAATGGAGAAGGGCGATAGCGCTGGAGGGCAAAAATAAAGCTCAGAGCGGTTAAAGACTTCTCCCCTCCCGACATAGAAGCCAGACGCTGTACCGGTTTCCCTTTGGGATGGGCCACTAAATTCAGTCCGCCATTAAAGGGATCTTGTGGATCGTCGAGTTGCAGATGGCCATCCCCTTCCGAGAGTTCGGCAAAGATCTGCTGGAAGTTTTCATTGACAGCATCAAAAGATTCCATGAATGCTCGATAGCGCAGAGTCGTAAAATTTTCTACCCTGAGCAAAAGCTCTGTGCGTTCTTTCTCTAGAATGGCGAGTTTTTCGCTCAGGCTCTCTAGGCGCTCGGTAGTATGTTCGTATTCTTCTATGGCCAACATATTCACGGGTTCTAAGGCTTGCAATTGTTTTTGCAGTTGGCGCAGGGTTTGTTCGAGTTCCTTCATATTCAGATTTTCGGGAACTTCGGGCAAGGGATCTAGTAACTCCGCTTTCACCTCTTGGATCTGAGTTTGGAGCGTAATCAGATTTTGGCGACGGGTATTTTGATTTTCCGCTAGTTTCTGTTGTTGCCATTGCAGTTGTTGGCGGTTGAGGTGCAGTTGGCGCAAATTTTCCTCCACCGTATCCCGTTGTTGCTTTTCTGCCCCTAGGGTTTCTTCGAGGATCGAGAGTTGCCCTTGAGTTTGGGTCATCTGAGCCTTAATTTCCGCCTGTTGGCGACGGATGCGGGTGTTTTGGCTCATGGTGGTGGCTTCATTCTGCTTGAGTTCGTTGACGCGCTCTAGACTTCGGCGAATTTTCTCATGGGTGCGATCGCGTTTTTTGTCCAATTCCTGTAACTGCTGCTCGCATCCTCTCAGGGCAAGTTCCCGTCGGTCTAATAGACTTTCCTTCTCCCGCAGTTGCCCTTGAATGGCTTGCCATTCCTTCGGGGCTTGATTGTCTTCCAACTGAGCCAGAGACTGGCGATACTCATCGAGTTGCAGCTCATGTTGGGGAATATCCCGGTTGAGAACTTCTAAACGCAGCCGAGTTTGATTTAAGTCTTGCTGAGTTTGTGCCAAGAGTTCGCGAGTGCGATCGCATTGTTGCTGGTCATTTTGGATCTGTTTGCGGCATTGCTCCAGTTGCAATTGTTTTTCCCGGTGCTGACCCCTAGCCTCCATCAACTCCGCAGAGGCTTGTTTAGTGGTGTCTGACAAGCGTCCTAGTTCTACCTCAATTTGAGCCAAAAGTCCGTCAATCTCGCTGATACGCTCTTCTAGCGCCCTCTGCTGGGCTGATTCAGCACTGGCTGCACCCATACCAAAATGAATGCCCGAACGCTGAGGTTGACTGCCTCCGGTCATGGCTCCAGACGCTTCCAGGAGTTCTCCTTCTAGGGTGACCATGCGAAGGTTACCGATATGGGGTTGGGCAGCATTGAGGGTCGCAAAAACGGCTGTGTTGCCGAAGACATAGGCAAAGATCTCTTGATAGCGGGGGTCGCACTCAATCAAGTTTACAGCGTAGTCAATAAAACCTGGACTGCGGTCACTGAGCGGAGTCGAAGTGCGGCGACCGGGGCGGATTTTGTTTAGGGGAAGAAAGGTGGCACGGCCGGCTCGTTTTTGTTTCAGGAGGGCGATGGCCTGTGCTGCAACCCGATCGTCATCGACTACAATATTACCCAACCTTGACCCAGCCGCAGTTTCCAGGGCCAACTGATAGCGAGGCTCGACCTGGCCTAAACTCGCGACTAACCCATGAACTCCGGGAATCTGGGTTTGCATAATCAGTTTACTGGCATAGGTTCCGGCCGCTTCTTGCTGGGCCTGTACTTGTGCTTCGAGTTTATCGAGTTGCCGTTGTTTTTCCCGTTGTTCATTTAGGAGTCGCTTTTGGGTGTGCTGCTGGGTTTGCAGGTCATATTCTGCGGTGGAGAGAGTTTGAGCGATGACCTGGATGCGTTGGGATAACTCAATCACTTGTATTTCTAACCCTGTAGCGCTTTCATGCTGGCTGCTGATATTCGGTTCTAGGGTTGCAATGCGCTGATTCTGTTCTTCTAGGGTACGGGTTAGTTGGGTTTGGCGTTCTGTCAGTTGGGCTTGTTCGCTACGTTGGGGTTCTAGGGTTTTGAGGAGGTTTTCAATATTATGATTCAAGTGGGTTTGGCGATCGACCCATTCTTGGGATGCAGAGGCAATCGCCTGGGCCTGTTCTCGCGTTTCGTTTAAACTGGCCTGGGCCTGGTCTCGGCTATCTTGTAATCTTGATAGAGCCTGAGTTTCGAGATGATGTTGATGTTGGAGCGTTTCCAGGGTTTGCCGGTCTTGGTGAATTTCCTGTTCTGTTTTTTCTCGTTGGTATTTTAACTGTTGTTCCGTACTTTCGAGTTCCTGTTGTCGTGTTTCGAGTTGACTCAGTTGGGCTTGTTGGGTGGCTAAGGTAGACTGGAGGGCTAATAGCTGTTCTTCTCCCAAAGATTTTACCCTGGCATTGAGGCTATCGAGTTCTTCACTGACTTGGGCAATTTGAGTATTGAGCGCTTCTAAGTTATGCTGAAATTCTCCTTGGGTGCGATCGCCTGCTTCAATAGCTTCCCTGAGTTTTCCTTCCTCTGCTCGCAAAGTGCGCCAGCGCAATACAGCTTCCCATTGCTGTTTCTGTAGGAGTTCTGCGCGTAGGGTTTGGTATTTTTCTGCTTTAGTGCGATCTTTCGCCAGGCGATCGCGCTGAGAAATCAATTCCTGTTCTATAATCCGAGAATTCTCCTCCTTCTCTTTAACCTCGGTTAACTTCTCCCTGGCTAAATCAATCTTGCGGTCAAACTGGGCTACCCCTGCCAACTCATCAATAATTTCCCGTCTTGCTTTGGCGTTCATGGAGATAATATTGGTCACATCCCCTTGAAGCACCACATTATAGCCTTCCGGATAAATTCTTAACCGGTTTAAGTTCTCATGTAGCTGAGTTAGGGTACAAGCCTCCCCATTCATATAATAGGTAGAGGTATAGGTTCCGGCTGGGGTCACTCGCAAGCGGCGGGTAATATGCCATTCTGGGTCTAGTTCTATTTCTCCCTCTGGATCTTCCTCCTCTTCCCAGATACTGCGCTTGACATCAGAAACATCCAGGGTAACCGTCACCGTCGCTTCTACCGTCGCTTTGCGTTTCTCTCCCTTGGCATGGTTCACCAGATCCGGCAACCGTTCCGCTCGCATCCCCTTCGAGCTAGATAAGCCCAAACAAAACAGTAGCGCATCCAATATATTAGACTTACCCGATCCATTGGGCCCAGAAATCACCGTAAAACCCGGTAACAACGGTACAGTCGTTGTTCCCCCAAAGGATTTGAAGTTAGTCAGTTGCACGCTCTTAACGTGAACCATAGGAGCGAGTGTTTAGACGGAGTTAGGTTATTTAAACAAGATTAGCGTAGGATCGACGAGAATGGGCAATGGAGGCTCACCCATCCATTGATAAATTGGGCGTGAGTGCGATCGCGTGGAGTTAGAAACCGGGTTTCTATTTTAGTATAGTGGTCTTATCATTTACGAAAGTTGTCAAATTAGCCAGCCTACCTTGAACCGACTCTAGGATGCAATCTCGAATATAGGTACTCGCATTCAGAATTTCTACTCCGATTAACTCGCTCTCTGCATTCAACTCAGCCGTAACATTGGGACTGATCTCAATGCTTCCTGCTTCTAATCCCTCCGAGATCAGTAGGTGGAGAATATCTTCTTCTTTGAAGTAGTGCATCTGGGGAATTTGCTGTTTAATGTCAGACATCAGTAATAAACCGTCCTGTTTTTAATCGTAATAGCGCTCACCAGAAAACCGCAAAATTTCTTCAATCTGGTTGAGATCAAACCCTCTTTGCTCAACCCGGTATAGGAGATAGGAAGTCCAGATAATTTCATACATTTATAAATTGGCTCTAAGTGCGATCGCTATACTTTGTTAGCCCCTCTCCCACGGGAGAGGGGGTTGGGGGTGAGGGCTGCGATCGCCCACTTAATTCAGTTTCAACCAGCCAAAGATCTGCTCTATGGTTAAGTCTAGCTTAATTCCGGTTAGGATTTGGGGGCGATCGCCACCGGTTAGCCATTCCGGTTGTTTATTCGGCTCAAAGACGACGATGGAGCGATCTTGCGGATCGACTAACCAACCCAGTTGACTCCCCGATTGCAAACTATACAGAATTTTCCCCATCACCTGATTGGCGCTTTGTTCTGGGGACAAGATTTCAATCATCCAATCTGGAGGTAAAAGAAAGTCATTGGGAACTTCTCCATCCTCCTCAAACGGGATATTTGACCAGTGAAACACGGCGATATCCGGAACAATAGAGCGATCCCCAAACGAACATCGCAATTCAGGAAAAGCATAAGCAATTTTCTGAGGTTCTGCTTGTTGATTGATCGCGTTGCACAACCTCAGTTGTAATCGACTATGTTTCCCTTTCGGCATCGGTTTTTGGATGATTTCTCCATTGATATATTCGCTCGCAGGTTTCGTTTCTGGGCGCTTGAGAAATTCAGATAAGGTATTGACTGGTAACAGAGTAATCGTCATGGCTCTTTTCCCCTTGTCTCTCATAAACCGTGTTAAGTGCTATATGCTTTTCTCTAGGGAGAGCGTTAATTATTTTTAGTCACCATTTCCATTATAGCGCTTTTCTCCGTTTTGTCAACCCTTAGTTGCCCTCTCTCTCCCCAGGGAGAGAGACTTCTGCCCCCCTTCTCCCACGGGAGAAGGGGCTGGGGGAAGAGGGCAGAGTTTTGCCCTATCAAGTGGACTCTAGAGTAGACCAGACTTCAAGCTTAGTTTTAACTTTGCGAATCACCTCATCGGTAAACTCAGAAGTTGTCATTTGTCCCCCTAAATCTGGGGTAGCTTTACCTTCATAAATCGCTTCAAATACCGACTCATAAATTGAGCGGGAGGCGCGATGAAATTCCGTTTCGCTGACGCGATTACCAGCCGGAGTTTTCACATAAGTGAGGAGGGCAGCACCGGCCAAAATCATCGCCATAGGATTAGCAATATTTTTGCCATAGAGGGCGGGGGCTGTACCATGGGGCGCTTCTGCCATCACCGTTTTTACCTGCAAGGTATCGGCATCAAAACCCATGACTAAACTTTCCGAACCCGCAATACTGCCATACATTTGTAACACCATATCCGAGAGTAAATCCCCATCCCGATTGAGAGCGGGTATAACCAAGGCTTCGCCACTATTTTGCAGCAGCAAAGCAAACGTCGCATCAATCAGCAGGGGTTGATAAGCGACTTCCGGATAGCGATGGCTGGCGGCATCGAGTTCTTCCTTAAACATCCCTTCATAGATAGCACTAACCGTGAATTTTGGCCCGCCAAAGACTTTCGCCCCCGTCCGCTTGGCATGGGTAAACGTAAACTCAGCTACTGTTCGGCAAATGGAACGACTAATCTTAGAGGTACGCCAGGCAATTTCATCGCCGCTTTCCGTAGTTTCTCGCCATTCCTTCGCACCATAGGCATCATCTACAGCCATGCGAACGATAGTAATGGGTGCATGAACTCCACCTACGGGTCGAATTTGGGGAATGCGTCGCCCTGTTCGTAAAATCACCGAAGCACCCAAGGCTTCTCGCAAGATAGCATTGGGGCTACCCACATCACCGGGAATTTCCGGAGTAATGGTAGCTGCTTTCAATGCCAGTCCAGTTTTACAGGCAATGGTAGCAGCATCCCAAACCACCTGATTATTTGTTGCTCGTCGATTTTCTAAACTCAAGTCGTAATCGATAAATTCCAGGGGTTGGCGAATGACTGAAGGGTGCAAAACTCGTAGAGCTTCGGCTAGAAGTTCCTCTCCGGTTTGATCGCCATGCATGACGACAACGGTGGGTATGGGTTGTTGAGCTGACATCACCAAGGGTCAATCCTTGAACGGGTTTACTGCGATCATTGTCGTTCATGGGCGATCGCCCATGTTGTACAGTTAACTACTAAATTAACCTCAAAGACACAAAGGATAACTATTCCGGTAAAACTTGGACTTTAGCATAGCGCAGCCCATCGACCCCTTGCAGGGGAGCCACAGAACCGGATAGGATTTCTGGAGCGATCCAGCCTTCGCGCTGGAGATAATCGAGATAATGTTCGTATTCTTTCCACTCATCATCCGTAGAATAGACCAGGGTGAGCATTCCAGGGGTAGTAATGCGATCGCCGGTTTCCAGATCCACTCCTTTATCAATGCGTTTTTTCACGATTTCATAGCGAGTATCTCGACTGCCTTGGACATCAAAGATTTTTTCCGTATTCTCATCATGAAAAATATCGATGGTCACATCTTGTACTAACACCAGATGGGTTAAGAGTAAGGGGATTTTCTCCACTTCATGGAGTTTAATCCCGGTGCGAGCGGCATCGCACAGGGCACAAAGTTGCTCATAGCGCAGGCTATGTAAATGAAAGGGGGTAAAGCTATGGTGAATCGATTTGCCCACATAAATCATATGATCGATGCCATCGGTCGATTCGAGATCGCAATAGTGGGGAATAATGGCTTGCATTCGCTTTTGCCAATGTTCCCAAGTTTTCAGTAAATGCTCATTAATGCGATCGATCATGCAATCGTAGGCTTTACGGGCAGTATCTACGGAGTGGCGATCGTTATCAGAACATTGGCGATAGTATGCTACCGCTTTTTGCGCCAGTTCTCCACATTGACAAAAGTAGTCAAAATAAATTTCAAAATGGTCTTGAAGATACTGAACTGCTGTCACTTCCGAATCAACGGTTACTTTCTCTTCAATGCGCTTTTTATAATTTTCTAAGTCAATTTTTATTTGCCGGATAAAGCGATTTTCTTGATAAGATTCTACGGCTTCTAAGATAGCTAATCCTAATTGAAACTGTTCAACTAAATCCGTTTGAATGGCTCGATTTCGCTCATGAGAAGAACCGCGAATATCAGAAATCCCAAACAAGGGATAAACCTTTTCACAGACAATGGGAGCGGGTTCAAAGCCCCAACTGCGCCGTTCTGCTTCCTGGGTAAAGCGCCAAGCCACTGCTGGATGGATGGGATTTAACTGATTGTGGTTGGTTTGCCGCATGGCGCAAGCAAAGGCAGGGATTAGCTCTTGGGCGTAACGGCAATCTTGGGCCGTAAAATTATGGGGGCGATCGCTAATTAACCCAATCAGTCTTAACATTTCCGGATGATGCCCCTGTTGCTCATAATCCCATCTTAGGGGAATCAGCAAAAGAGAGCGTACCCCTTCCTCCCAGAGAGTGCGCTCGCATTGGCTGTGACTTTGAGCATTAATTTCCCCCACCCGCAACACTTGATTCTGTTCTAGAGCCGTTAGAAAATGGGGATTATCCAGCTCTTCCCTAGGAAATAGATAACTTTCCACCGTTCCACAGGCTTTACCCACCAAGAATCGCACTTGATTCATATCTGCATTTAAGATCATGAAATGGCTGGCGCGGAATAACACCTGAAGTTGGTAATTAATCAATTGCAGCTTATTACCTTCTAACAGAGAATCCGGGCTAGTCAACAGTTGAACTAAGCGGTGTTTTTGTTCTGTTTGAGTAACTTCAATCCCCTCAATAATCAATTCTCCACTAACACTATAATTTTCCAGCCATTGCAGATCCTTAAATCGATCTTCTCCCATCAATCGGCGACTAAATACAGTCCATTCATCCAATTTCGGATGCATACCACTAATTTTCAACCCTTCAGAATTCAACCACAGTTGCAACCAACCGGGAGGTTGAGAAGGGCGGTTAAATTGAATGACAACCGGTGTATTAACGATCTGCTCTAGCTCTCGAATCTGATCCTGAAGGCGATCGAGTTCGCCAGTATTACTGAGGTTACTGGGCAGTTGTTTAAGTAACTGAGAGAGCAGCAGCGCCAGCAAGTGGCAAGAATAATGATGTTGGAGGGTGGCATATTCAGAAGGGGGCAACCCATCAAAAAATGGACGACCATAATATTCTGTCGGGTTTTCTGAGGCATTCAAACCCAAACTGTTGGCAAATGCAGAATTAAATCCATGGAGTAGCCAATTTTGTAAATGGGCAGATTGATGTCCCCCGCAGTGCAGCACCGCTAACATCACCCGTTTAGAGAGGGTTTCATAGGGAGATAAACGATCCTCTAAAGAAACGGAAGACATCGAATTCTGGAAAGGTTGATCGACTAGAGTCATATGAGTCAGTTCCTGCATTGGTTTATCGCACCCTAACTTCAATCCTAATCTTTACCCGGATTAAGCATCTTAATCTGGTATTACGATTTAGGCGAGTTAATTCTGCTATTCCTATAGCTCTGTTATGAGTTTAACTGCTGATGAGTGGATAGTGGAGAGCCGGTAGTGATTTCAGGCTTAATTGTATGGGGATTCCTTTAAAATCTATGCGTGTTACACCCTTTTATCTCTGGCTGTTGGTGAGTTTAGCGTCATTTAATTTGATGGCAGTGGCTTATGGGGCAAATCCTTCAGAAGTGAGGGTTACCCAAGCTAAACTTCAGGCTCAAGCGCAACCGAAACCTGCCCCTGCTGCTCCCCAGGGCAATAGTGGGTTATCGGAACAGGATTTAAACACCCTCAAGGAAGTGATTGAGCAGACGGTGGAGCAGACGGTGAATGAGAAGTTCGCCCAAGAGCGAGCGAGACAGGAAATTGAGTTGCAAGCAAGATTGTCAGAGGTGGATGATATTCGATCGCGCCTAAATCAGTTGATGCTGCTCATGGTTCTCTTTATTGGTGGAACCGTGGTGTTGTTGCGCTTGATGCGAAGCAGCATGATTAAGCAAATCGTTACCGAGGTGAATCGCCGGTTTGAGGATCTCAATCAGTCAGAAGGTCATTTGCAACAGTATACGGATATGGCTCGCCAGTTGGTTGAGGATTTGACTGCTCAAATTGAAGCGGCAAAAACTGAGCGTCAACGGGGATACCAGCATGTCAATCAAGAAGTTTTGGAGTTAAAAGACTCTGCTGGAGCGCTTCGAGAAGTGCGCCAACAGTTGGTGAAACAACTGCAAGGGTTGGGAGAAGATCTGCAAACTGAGTTGAGTAAAATTCGTCAGGTGGTGAAACCTGCTCCTGTGTCTAAAGGGGTGTCTGGGATTTCAGAAATTGATTTTTTAGAGGACTTAGTGGAGTTGGATGAGGAAGAAGAGAATCCTTTATCCTTTGATTTAGAGAAGTTAGATGAAAACCAGCTTTTTGTCACTGCCCAAGAGTGTGTGGATCAGGGAAATTTATTGGCAGATGAGGGGTTATATGAGGAAGCTGTGGCTCTTTACGATCAGGTTCTGGAAAGTCAACCTCAGTCTTTTGAAGCGTGGTATGAGCGGGGAAAGACGTTAGTGAAGTTGCATCGCTATGAGGAGGCATTGGATTGTTACGAGCGGGCGTTGTTTTTAGAGCCGGAGAATGCTGAAGTATGGTATCACAAGGGGTTGGTGTTGAGGGTGACCGATCGCCCCTTAGAAGCGTTAGAATCCTTCGATCGCGCTCTAGAATTGAACCCGGAAGGGGCAGAAATTTGGTATTGTCGAGGCAATACGCTGCTGAAGTTAGAGCGCCATTGGGAAGCGATAGAAGCTTATGAGCAGGCGATTTCCTTGCAACCGGAAGATACGGAAGCTTGGCATAACCAGGGAGTAGCGCGGGAAAAGTTGGGTCAGTTTGAGGAGGCGATCGCCTGTTACGATCGGGTAATTGCTTTAGATGGAGATAAACTTGAAGCTTGGTTTCATCGCGGCAATGCTCTAGAGAAAGGAGAAAAGTATGCAGAGGCGATCGAAGCCTACGATCGCGCAATCACCCTTTCTGAAGAGCGAGAAAATCCGCCAGAAAAGATGCTCTTAAGTGCCCTTTGGTTTAATCGAGGCACAACCTTAGCCCACTTAAAAGAGTATGAGCGAGGTTTAGAATCCTACGATCGCGCTTTGCAGCTCAACCCTAACGATCCGCAAATTTGGAGGGCACGAGGAGAAATGCTAGAGCGGATTCAACGCTATGAAGAAGCTGTTGATGCTTACGATCGGGTATTAACCCTAGAGCCAAATCATCATCAAGCTTGGCGACATCGGGGCATTTTATTAGAAAAATTGCGCCGTTTTGAAGAGGCAATTTCTTCTTACGATCGGGCGATTCAGTTGGAAGGTAATGATTATGAAGCTTGGCGGGGAAAGGGGACAGCTTTAGCGGAATTACAGCGCTATCAAGAGGCGATATCCTGTTTTAGCCAAGCCTTACAAATTCAACAAAATTTGGGCATTAAACCTACAGAAGAGGAGATTGTACAGCAGTCTATTCATTAATTCGGGTAGGGTGCGTTCTTCAGTGATTCCCCTTTGCCCACCCATTCGTAAACTTCAAAGGCTGCTGTATCGCAATGGGTGCAGCCCCCACATTTTTTGCTCTCTAGGTTTACTGGGCGCACTCTTCCTTTATGGACTAATTTGTTAAGCATCCCCCGGAGAGCGTCAGGATGGCTGCGAAAGTGGGTTTGCAGTTCGGCTAGAGAAGCTTTTTGTTTTCGAGCGATATAGGTTTGGAGTTCTAAAATCATGATTTTAAGGGGAATGGGGGAATGGGGGAATGGGGAACAGGAAAGCGTCCTATTCCTCTATCCTCTAGATGGGGTTTTCAGACTGACGGTGTGGCTCTGAGCTGGGGATGGAGCATTTTTAGAGTGAAGAAGACACCAACACTAATAGCAACCATACCTACTAGCCATAAACTAGAGAAGAGGGGATGCAGATTCCATTGGGTGATTTGATAGAAACTGGTGGCGACTAAATAGGCTAAACCGGTTGTCCAGGAACCGACAAAGACTGTCCATCTTAAGTTGGTTTCCCGATAAACGGCTGCGGTAGCAGAGACACAGGGAAAATAGAGCAGGACAAATAGGAGGTAAGCATAGGCTCCGGCTTGACCATCAAAGCGTTGCACCATGGCTCCAAATGTGCCTAAGTTGACTTCTTGTTCTGTGGAAGCGGTTTCTATGTCTGTGGTGTCGCCAATGTTTAATCCTAGGGGATCGAGTAAGGTACTGGGGAGTTCGGCTAAGTTGGCGGGAATGGTGGCGAAGGCTTCTTGAAGACCTCCCCAGAGACTAAAGTCGTTATCTTCTTGGGCTAATTCTGGATTATCGCTAATTGCCAATTGCCCGTAGACTGAATCGAGTGTGCCCACCATGGCTTCTTTGGCAAATACACCGGTAAAGATGCCGACGGTAGCGGGCCAATTTTCTTGGGTAATGCCCATGGGCGCAAATACGGGGGTAACAGATTGACTGGCAATACTGAGAACGGATTGATCGCTATCTTGATTACCAAATGATCCATCGGTTCCTAAAGAGTTGAGTAATCCGAGGATGGTAACCATGATAATAATGACTTTCCCGGCTTTTAGGAGAAAGGCTTGCAGCCGATCCCAAGTTCGCAAGAATACTCCTTTGAGTCGAGGAATATGGTAGGGGGGAAGCTCCATGACAAAGGGGGAAATGTCACCTTTGAGTATGGTGTTTTTCATCACTAGCCCGGTGAGGATGGCAAAGGCAATGCCGAGTAGATAGAGGCTAAAGACGATGTTTTGGCCGCCGATGGGAAAGAAGGCGGCGGCAAAGAGGGCGTAGACGGGAAGCCTTGCCCCACAGGACATGAAGGGGTTCATGAGGATGGTCATGAGGCGATCGCGGGAATTTTCTAGGGTGCGGGTGGCCATAATTGCGGGTACGTTACAGCCAAAGCCGACTAACATCGGGACAAAGGATTTTCCGGGTAAGCCGACAAACCGCATCATCCGATCCATGACAAAGGCGGCTCTTGCCATATATCCGGAGTCTTCGAGTATGGATAAGAACAGGAACATGAAGGCAATTACGGGAATAAAGGTGGCGACGGTTTGCACGCCACCGCCTGCGCCGTCGGCTAAGAGGGCGATCGCCCATCCAGGGAAGTTGAGGCTTTCCAGCAGTTGCCCAAACCCGTCTACAAAGATTGTCCCGGCGGCAATGTCAAAGAAGTCAATAAAGGCACTGCCGACGTTAATGGTAAATAGGAACATTAAGTACATGATGCCGAAGAAGATGGGAATGCCGAGCCAACGGTTGAGGACGATGGCATCGATCTTATCGCTCATGGACTGACTGACTTCTTGGGTGTGTTGACTGGCTTCTTGGGTTACGCTTTGAATAAAGCTATAGCGACTATCGGCAATTAAAATATCAATGTCTTCTCCTAGGACTTGGTGAATGGTACGCCGATGTTTGGCAATTAGGTTTGTGAATTCTGGAGTAACGATTTCACCTGCTCCGCGTTGATCGTATTGCAGGAGGTTTAGAGCTGTCCAGCGAGGTTCGACGATACGATTGGTTGTGTTTTCAGTCAGGTAGGGGACGATTTCGGCTAGGGCATCTTCGATGACGGCTGGGTAGCCGACATAACTGGGAGAATGGGTTAAGTTTTCTAGGATTTGAGCGACTAAGTTGACTAAGGGCTTGATGCCTTGGCGATCGGTGGCAATAATGGGAATTACGGGAGAACCTAACCTGTGGGCTAATTGGTCTACATTAAGGTCTATGCCTCGCTTCTGGGCAATATCCATCATATTCAGGGCAATGACCATGGGTAGGCGCATTTCCATTAACTGGGTGGTGAGATAAAGATTGCGCTCTAGGTTGGAGGCATCGATAATGTTAATCACCAGTTGGGCTTCCCCAGAGAGCAGGTAATCTCGTGCGACTAGCTCATCCATGCCGGTTGCACTTTCTTCGGCATCCAGGGAATAGACCCCTGGTAAATCTACGAGGGTAATGGTTGATTCATGGATTTTAAACTGCCCTTCTTTGCGATCGACGGTCACTCCTGGCCAGTTTCCTGTGCGTTGGTTGGCTCCAGTGAGGGCGTTAAAGAGGGTGGTTTTTCCGCAGTTGGGATTACCAATTAAGGCAACAATGGGTTTGAGCATCTTCAATGTGGGGGAATGGGGGATTAGGGGAATGGGGGAATGGGGGAATGGGGGATCGCCCATGACTCATTACTCATTACCAGCGTAAAGTGCTATACGCTTTCCACTTGTAGGGCTTCGGCTTCTTGTTTGCGTACACTTAAATTAAAGCCTCGCAACTGAATGGCTACGGGATCGCCCAAGGGAGCAACGCGAACGACGGTAAATTCTGTTCCTGGGGTGAGTCCCATGGAGAGGAGTTTGCTTTTGTAGGCGCGATGGGTGTTTTCGTAGCCGATGATGCGCCCTTTTTCGCCTACACTCAGGTCTCCTAAATGGAGTGTGGAGGTTGAGTTTTCCATATCTAGATTGGGGTGTAAGGATGGGTTGGTTTCGCTGACGAGGACTCGTGAGGCTAGACCTGCGCCTAAGCCTAATCGGTTATTGGCGATCGCCACGACTACTGAGCCACTGCCTTGACGACTGAGAATTTGGAGCTGAGATCCTGGGGTAATTCCCATGGCGAGTAGGCGAGAGATTCCCCCTTTTCCCTGAAATCCCCTCACCCATACCTGTTTTCCGGGTTGTCCTTGACTGAGCAAAAACCCGTTGGTTTCGACTATTTCTGATTCTGCTGGTGCTTCTTGGCTGTCACTGACTCCGAGATAGTCGTAATGACCGTGATGATGTTGTCCTCGCCCTGGGGGGCGATCGGGGCGCTTATTCCCACCCCATCCTTTGATCCAACCTAAAACTTGACTGTGGTTCATGAGAGTTGCTAATTATTCTCATTTATAAGGTAATATCAGTTTACTCTTGTCTAGCTAGATTAGCAACAATATTAAGTTTATTAGCAGTAAGATGAAAAAGATTAACTTTTTATTGAGAAATCTTTTTGTTTCTATCGGCTGTAGTAGACTAATGCTGAATCGTCTAGGCCCTTAACTCCAAAAGGCTCCTGTCCATGATACCCGCATGGCTAACTATGCGGAAAAAATCGCCGATCGCCTAATTTGGCCCTCCCTGTTTCTTGCTGCTCTCGTCTGGCTCACTACTGGCGATCCCTCTAGGGCAGCCGCCATCTTAACCCTAGACTTTGTAACCGGTATTCGTGTTTCCATTCCCACGGCTTTTTTAGGGGCCTTAAACCATACCACTCGCCATGGCATTCTGGTTCGTAGTGGTCGCACCTTAGAGCAACTGGCGGAAGCTTTCCCCGATGATAAGGCTCGTATTCTGCGAGATTTACACCGTTCGGGGTGGACTGTGGCCTTTGTGGGAGATGGCTTAAATAGTCTGCGTCCCTTGGTTGAGCATCAGATGACCCTTCCCAGTTCATCGGATTTCATCAAATAGAGTCTCCCCTCTAATTGCGATTTTTTATAAATAAAGACCTATCTTTAAGATTGTTAATAATTATTCTCATTAATATCTGAAATCCTGCTAGGCTATATAAAGAACTTAACCCTTCTGAAGATGGGGGAGGGGGGATTTACTGTGGGAAATTATGCCAAAATTTCTGCAACCGCAAACTGGATATCGGGAAATAATTGCACCGAAATTTCTCCCTCTTCTAAGCGTTGAACCTGCTGATAGCCTTCTGGAGTCGGTTGGCGATAGATTTCTAAACACTGTTCGGGAATATTGAGCAGCCAAACTTCGGGAATTTGGGCTTGTGCATACAGGGGAATTTTGATTTCGCGATCGCCCCGAAGTGTGGTATCTGCTACTTCTACCAGTAAAAATATATCCTCCGGTTGTGGATGTCCACCCCGATAAAAATCCGCACGGGGACGCAATAAGGATAAATCTGGTTCTGGCTCAGAAGTATTATCTAACACAATTGGATTTTGTCCTCTTACCCATACCCGTTCGCCTAATTGCAATAAAAATAACCGAGTCAGGCGATCGACGTAAGAGGCATGAATTGGGCCAATAGGTGACATTTGAATAATTTCTCCTCGGATTAATTCTGTGCGATCGCTCTCAGGTAAAATCCCAGTTGTACCCATCTTCTGATACTCGTCTACCGTAAATAACCGCTTCAATAGGACTGACATGGCTCTCTCCTATAAACTCAATCTCAGGCTAAACCCATGTCCTATTTTACTAGGAATGAGGGGCATCGGCTGAACTCATGAGTCATGAGTCATTACTCATAACTGATGAGAGCGCTGTATCCTATAAGTGTTGTAGTCTTAACCCGGAAGTAGCTTTGAGTCAACCCAAACTCTTGCAGAGCGGCACACCTTTCTATCGCCCCCTAGCCGCTATCCTGTTGGGGGGACAGGCGATCGCCCATATCCTAGCTGGAAACATTCACCGCCGAAATACCCTAGAGCAGATGATCAATGTCGGGCCAGCTTCCCTGGCGATCGCCGTCATGACTGCCATTAGCGTCGGTTTTGTCTTCACCATCCAAGTCTCCCGTGAATTTATCAACTTTGGAGCCACTGCTGCTGTTGGTGGAGTTCTCTCCCTCGCCCTCGCTAGGGAACTCTCCCCCGTTCTCACGGCTGTCGTTGTGGCTGGGCGCGTCAGTTCTGCCTTTGCTGCTGAAATTGGAACGATGCAAGTGACCGAACAAATCGATGCTCTCTACATGCTCAAAACTGACCCCATTGATTACCTGGTCATTCCTCGATTAGTTGCCTGTTGTTTAATGCTGCCCCTTCTGAGTTTGATTGCGCTGGTGGCGGGTATTGGCTCCGGTTTATTCATTGCCGAAGCGCAATACCAGATTCCCTACTCGGTCTTTCTCTCCTCAGTGCAAAGCTTTATGACTCCCTGGGATGTCTGTAGCTCTGTGATTAAATCCTTTATTTTTGGCGCTCTAATTGCGGTCATTGGTTGTAGTTGGGGACTGACGACTACAGGCGGTGCAAAGGGTGTGGGTAAATCGACTACCACCGCCGTAGTTATTTCTCTGCTTTCTATTTTTATGACCGATTTTGTCCTTTCTTGGATCATGTTCCAAGGTATGGGCACGTCCTCGATTCAAGGGGTGTAGAAATCTTACCCGATTTAACCGCCGTAATAGAAAAGGATTTCCTTTTCTTTCAACGGGGCAAAATCAGCATCGAGTAACATTTGATTGAGGTCATCCTGGGGTAAATGTTTAGCTCCGATCCGAACAATGCGCGATCGCATGGTATTACTAACGCCACTGCGTTGGCGATCGCCTTCCAAGCCCATCACTTTATGATACAGCTCTAATTTAGCCGGAGGGATGGGACTGCCGTCTAAATCAATTCCTTGGGCGATCGCCACATCCACTGCATCTGCACCCGTTGTTTTCTGTTCTTCTGAAGTCATTTATATAATTTCCTCTTGATTAAAACCAGTCTACAATAACCCAAAATCCGCAGTCAACCCTTTTATTTTTAATATTGATATTGATTCCATGTCTTACTGCTTAAACCTCCATTGCAGATTTCCCCAAAATCCCCAGGGTGCAAAATACTGTCAAACCTGTGGACAAAGCCTCATCCTCAAACAACACTATCAAGCCATCAGAAAAATCGGTGAAGGGGGATTTGGTCGCACCTTTCTTGCTCTTGATAGAAGCCAAGAAAAAACGCGCCGATGTGCGATCAAACAATTAAGCTTTGAGAGCCAAAATCCCGATCAAATTCGCAAAGCAACCGACTTATTTGAACAAGAAGCACAACGGCTAGTTCAACTGGGTAATCATCCGCAAATTCCCAAATTTTATCATTATTTTCACGAAGGAGGACACTACTATTTAGTGCAAGAATATCGCCCTGGAGAAAACCTAGAGGTCATTTCAGAGCAAACCGGAAAATGGACAGAGCCTCAAATCCGAGATTTACTGAAAAAACTCTTACCTGTTCTCAATTATATCCATGACCGGCAAGTCATTCACCGAGATATTAAACCTGCTAATATCATTCAAGGTTTAAATGGGGAATATAGTTTAGTGGATTTTGGCTCCGCTAAATATGTCACTGAAAGCGCCCTACTCAACACCGGAACCACCATTGGTTCCCCGGAATATGTGGCCCCGGAACAACTGCGGGGAAAAGCCATTTATGCCAGTGATTTATATAGTTTAGGTGTAACTTGTTTATACTTGTTAACCCAGGTATCTCCTTTTTTGCTATTTGATAGTTCAGAAGGACATTGGGTGTGGCAGGAATACTTAGGGGACATTCAAATTAGTGATAAACTCGGAGCCATTTTAGATCGATTAATTCAACTGGGAACGAAACACCGATATCGCTGTGCGAGGGATGCTTATCACGCCCTCAAGCCAGAGAAAAAACTGCCCCCTCCTCCGCCCCCAAGACCTCAATTTTTCCCCCATTCAGAGTCTAAAACTTGGCGCTGTGTGCAAACCTTAGAGGGTCATCGAGGTTCAGTTTGTGCCTTAGCGATCAGTCCCGATGGACAGCTTTTAGCGAGTGGCAGTTTTGACCGTTCAATTAAAATTTGGAATCTAGAAACCGGTAGCTTAGAAGAGACTTTAAATCTTCATACTAATCCAGTTCTCACCTTAGCTTTTAGTCCTGTGGAACATCAACTAGCCAGTGGCAGTATTGATGATGTGATTAAAATCTGGGACTTTGTGACGGGGACAGTGCATTGTACAGGATTAGAGCATTATGGCAGTACGGTAACCCTATCTGTAGCCTACCATCCTCAAGGCAAGGCGATCGCCAGTGGCGGAGATGATCGGCGCTTACAAATTTGGTTTATAGAGGGCGATAATGCTACGCATCGCTGGCGCGATCGCCATTATTCCATCCCTCACCCCCGTGGTATTAATACGGTTATCTTTAGTCCAAGAGGTGAATACATCGCCTCTGGAAGTAGCGATAATCAAATCTATCTATGGCATGTGGAAACCGGAGAACCCATCACCCAACTCAAGGGACATAAAGGGGATATTAATGCCCTCTCCTTTAGTCGAGATGGACAATATTTAGCCAGTGGCAGCAGCGATCTAACGGTAAAATTGTGGAACCTTTCCCAACTCAGCAGCAACCTCTTACCCCAACATACCTTTTCACCCTGTTCCGACTGGATAAGAGCCGTTACCTTTAGCTCAGACAACCAACAGCTCATTGCTGCTAGTGCTGATGGGAGCTTAATCATTTGGGATTTAAGTACCTTGAAAATCAGACAAACCTTGAGAGAACATATCAAAGACATCAATGCGATCGTCATGAATCCTATCCGTTCCCTGATGGCGACCGCAAGCCGTGATACCACCATTAAAATTTGGATCGGGGACTAACTGGGAATAATGATATCTTAATTCAATACACAATTGACTCGCCTGCTCTGTCAGCTCTTTGAGCTGTGCTGGATCTGTAGTTCGCTTAATATCATCAAGCAAATACAAAATCTCACTGAGCCTTTTATAGGTTAACTGTCTTTCTTCCAGAAGCATTGCCGGATGAATACACATAGGTCATAAAATCAACAGCCTTTTTATATAGTCTTGCTGAATAAAGGTCAATTGACTTCATCTTATCGGGTGAACTAACTGGATGATTTTTTCTATTTTCCCTCCTGAGCGGCTACCCAGACATCCGTATATCGCGGTTTACAATCCGTTTGAGCTATGTGCGCTCCCTCATCCCCCTACCCCCCTTCTCCCCCAGGAGAAGGGGGAAATAGCTTGAATATTCAGCAAATGATTTAGGATAAATATTTGTCTATTATTTTTTGATATTTGTGCAACTCGGAACTCTTTACGGCATTGGTATCGGTACAGGCGATCCAGAGCTGATTACCCTCAAAGGCTGGCGGCAACTGCAAAATACGCCTGTGGTTGCTTTTCCCTCCGGACTCAATAACCAACCGGGTGTAGCTGAAACCATCATCCAACCCTGGCTCAAACCCGAACAGATCCAACTCTCCCTCAGCTTTCCCTATCTACAAGATGAAAGCCTTCTACAGCAAGCCTGGAGAGAAGCGGCTGAAAAGGTTTGGCACTATTTATATCAAGGGCAAAATGTGGCTTTTGCCTGTGAAGGGGATATTAGTTTTTATAGCACTTTTAACTATCTCGCCCAAACTCTGAGCCAAAATCATCCTCAAGCTTTGATAGAAGTGATTCCCGGTATTGCCTCACCTATGGCAGCCGCCGCCGTTTTGGGACTTCCTCTCACCATTCGGGATCAACGGCTGATGATTTTACCGGCGCTCTATCATATTGATCGCCTAGCAGAAGCGTTAAACTCTTCAGAAGTGGTGGTGTTAATGAAAGTGAGTTCGGTGTATGGGCAAGTGTGGCAATTCCTGAAAGAACGAAATCTATTTAAACAAGCCTATATTGTGGAACGAGCCACCCAACCCAACCAAAGAATTTATACTAATCTAGAACAATTTCCCCAACTCTCCCTCTCTTACTTTTCCTTGCTGATTATCATGGGTAATGAAAATGAGTAATTGGCGATCATCGCGTCTCCTATTCCCCAATTCCCCAATTCCCCAATTCCCCTATTCTCCTACCATGACCTATTCTCCCCTGTTTCTCCAGCAACGCCAACCTCTTCTCCAGCCCTTTTGGATTGCTACGATCGCCTCTGTTGCCTTCCATGGTCTATTGTGGATTAAGATTCCCATCAGAAGTGGCAATCCGCGTACCTCCCTCGATACGGTTGATTTAGTTGAACTGACTCCCGAACAATTGCAACGCCTACCCAACCTGAATAGTCCTTCCCAACTGACTTTACCCCCCATTAATCCCGAAGCGTTGCAACAGCTCACGCTTCCGAGTCCTCCTGCCAATAGTTCCAGTGTCCAAAATCCCTCTTCTTTTGTGTTGCCTCCGCCCCGTGCGTCTCTGGAGTTACCCCCGCCTCCGGTGTTGCAACTGCCGCCAATTTCTTCGACTTCTCCTTACCCAGAGCCGTTAATTATACCGACTTTGCCGCCGCCGCCGCCCAATCCTCCGGTTTATAGTGATGCCAATCCTTTGCCGGTGCTACCTCCAGAAGATCTGGATTTAGAAATTAATCGGTTGGCACGGAATCCAGAAGAGGAAACTCAAACCCCTCCATCTGCCGAAAGTCCAGAACCGACAGGAGAAGAACAGCCTGAAGAGACAGAACCGGGTGTATTACCCAGTAGAATACCAGAGGGGGCGATCGCCGAATTGCGTCGCCGACAAGAACAATATCGCCAGCAAGCCGAAGCCTCGGAGAATCCGGGAGAGGAAACCCCAGAACCGGAATCTTCTGAAGTAGCTGCGGTTCCTCCAGAAGAGGAAACCCCAGAACCTGAAGATCCGCTTTTAGCGGAAGTACAAGCCTTGCGGGAGGCGATCGCCTATAATTCAGAAGGAACCAGTGAAGAAGAAGCCACTGCCGCCCTCGAATTTTGGATTAACAATATTCCCGCCCGCTATAAAAATAATGGTAATCGTTCCCTCTGGCAGCAAAAAGAAATCGAAGTCCCCTTACCTGAACTGGCTTGTCGATACCAACTGCAAGGACGAGCCATCATTGGCGTATTAGTGAATCCTGAAGGTGAAATTATACGAGAGGTAAACTTAATTCAAAGTACAGGATATGCCCTTTTAAATCAGGCTGCATTAGAAGCCGTCAAAAACCAAAGTTTTGAACCCACTGAGGAGAGTCAACTTTACCTGCTAAATGTCATTTTTAAACCTCTAGAATCCTGTGGTTAATTTCCACGCATTAAATCTACTGAAAAGAGTCCGATGAGGGGAGAGGTTCAAAGGTTTTAACTACGCTCATGGCTTCCGGTTCTGGATGTTCGATTAAAACCCATTGGGTTAAATCCAAAACCGAGCGACTCACCCCAGTCATCTGCTTATCAGACATCAAATAAAAATGCAATTTATGGGGATTTCGGAGATCTCGATGGATCGCCAAGCCATTAATCCCGACCTCCTGGCGATAGTTCATGACTAAATTGTAGCCATCCAGCATGACGCTGAATAGAGGATTTTTTTGGGGTGGATTTTGTTTCAACTGTTGATAATTTTGCCTAAATGGGGGAGCAAATCCAATGGGTATATAGAGTCCCTGATCTTCATCATCGGTGGAAAGTTGGGGAATTTTATGCCAATCCAGTCCACTAATAATCAATTTACGAATTTTCCCAGATTCGCTCTTAAAAATTAATTCTAATTCTAATAATTCTTCATCGGCTAAAGGGGATTCAATGGTTTTAGCGCTGGCACTTTGTAATTGGGAAATCTGGGGATAATCTGTTTTTGAGAGCCGATCTTGGGTAGGAATCAGATACTGACGTTTAACAGTTCTTAGTGCTTCTAGATTAAAGGGCATTCCCTGATAAAAATCAAATCCCGGCCAATTTTCTAGGGAGGGTGCATAATGCCAATATGAAACGCCATTAAGTTGACTGATTAAGTGACGGTAGGCTCCTTTAGGAAAGTTAAAATAGCCTTGATAAATTTGAGTTTTTCCTGCTGAGGTTTGAGCAAACAGGGCTAATTCCCAAAACCCTGCACCTAAAGCATTGTTGGTTAGAGTAATGGAAATGTCTTGAGGACGATAACCCATGAAGCCATGGGGGATATTAATTTCTGGAGAACCGGCGGGAAAAATTACCTGTTGTTGATTAAATTCTCTTTCCGTTAGAAACCATTGGGTTAATTCCTGATTACCCTGAAGGATATCCGGGATTTGGGGAATCATTAATTCTAGATCAATATTTTCTAACCGAATGGGGATAGATTCTCCCTTATGGCTGATTTCAAATTGGATATTATAGAGGGAATTTTTGCCCAGATAAAAACTCATGTTTTCGCCCACAAGGTGAGAGTTTTTAAGGGTTTCCGTTTTGAGGGGAATCTGAGTTAAGTTAGAATTGCCGTAGCGCAGATAGACCGATCCGGCGATCGCCGTTAAACTGAGTAAACTAGCACCTATGACGGCAGAAATAATTCTAGGGGGTAAGTTCCAGATATACTCAACTCTCTGAAGTTGTGGAGAAGACTGAGGTGCGGGTAAATGGGTAGTCAAGATCGAATCCTCCGCATCATGCAAATCGATATGGGATAAGTCAATCCTAGAAATTGCGATCGCCAATCGACTTGGATCAAATCACCTAAATTCACCTGTTCTATAGAACCAATCTCAGCTAGTTCTATAGAACTACAAGAATTTCACATAAGTGCAGACCTTAGATCCTCGGTTCTGTGAAACAGTTCCTTTAAGATCGAAATAGGTTCACAGACACAGGAGCGGGGGAAGCCATGGGACGTTTTTTAGGATGGAAATCTTATGTTAACCATCCCTTTCATCTTTTATTGTACTTGGAATGGATTTTACTGGCCATTGCAGTATTAGCAACCTTTGTACCACCTCCCCATCTGCCTCTGTTTGCACATCCTCACCCCCCCCAAGATTGGGGAATGGCTCCCCCCCCTTCCCGAATGCCACCAGAAGAGCAAAGATTTATTCCCGGAATTCTCGCCAGTATTGCCAGTTTAGGCTTAATGGGTTTACGCTTACCTCCAGCAGATGGGCGATTCATCTATCAGGTGCTATATACGGCTTTAGGGTTTGGTTTGAGTGGTTTGGCGGTTGCCTTTGGGGGGCACGGGCCGAACTTTTTCTCAGCGATCCTATTGGTGGTGGTCATTCGAGGGTGTTTGATGTTTCCCTGGCGCGGACGGATAATAGTAGCTTTGGTGGCTTATATTTCGTTTCTGGGGATGCTGATCGGAACGATTCTCAGACGGGTGGGATTTTTACATCATTTGTCCCCCGATCGCCCTCAACCCATAGAATCGACAGATATTATGCGGTTTTTGTCCCCGCGATCGCAAAGCTTTATTTTCCATTTAACCATGAATTCCGCCCTGTTATTTGCCTTAGTTTTAGTGTTGGTGCTGTTGTTGATCGGGGTATTACTCAATGAAAAGCAAAGTCGGCAAGATTTAAAAATTGCCCATCGACAACTGCGCCAGTATGCCCTTTTAGTAGAAAATCAAGCGGCATTGCAAGAAAGAAATCGCATTGCCCGTGAAATTCATGATTCTGTCGGCCATTATTTAACCGCTCAGAGTATCCAGTTGGAGAATGTAGCCCTATTTTTAGCCCAAGATCCGCCCAAGGCTCAGGGATATGTGCAGGAGGCGCAAAGATTGGGCAAGGAAGCCCTTAAGGATGTGCGTCATTCGGTTTCTGCTCTGCGAGCCGATCCTTTAAAGGGGAAGACCTTAGAAGCCGCTTTACAGGAGCTATTACAAGAGGTGAAACAGACAACCGGAATTCGCATAGAGTCGAAAATTAAGCTGAAGTCGGCTGTCTCGAATAAGTGTTCAACTGCTCTGTATCGGGTGGTACAGGAGGCTCTAACCAATGTGGCGCGTCATAGTCAGGCAACGCGGGTACAGGTGTATGTGATGGAGGTGAGTGGAATGGTATGTTTGCGTTTGCGGGATAATGGCCGGGGGTTTGAACAGGATCTCAATTCTACGGGGTTTGGGTTGCGAGGAATGCAAGACCGGATTCAGGCGATTGGTGGACGCTTTGAGATCAAGAGTCAGTCCGGGAAAGGCTGTCAGGTTGAGGCGGATATTCCCATTCATTAATATCGGCGCAAAAATTCCAGGGGTAAACCATCGGGATCTGCAATAAAGGCTACCTCATAAAGGCGATCGCCAATCCTTTGTTGCATGGGATCTAACAACACCTTGAGAGGAAGAAGACTAGGACAAGCCATCACTTTTTGCTGCAAATCCTGTAACCAGCTTGGTAAATCTGAGACGGAATCCGTTAAATCAAAGGATAAATGGTAATATCCGGTGTAATGCTCATCCCCAAAGGCATCTGCTGCCGGATGGGGTTCGGGAATTTGGATCAATTCAATCCGTCCTCCTAACCCTTCCAGCCAACAGGCTAAGGTCATCCCTGTGGTAAAGCGCTCCGTGACTTCAAAGCCGAGAATCTGATAAAAGGCGATCGCCAGATGGATATTAGCTGTACGAATCGAAACATGATGCATGGGACTTGGGCTTACTCAAACAAACGGAAATAGGGATAACGCACGGGTGCGCCCGGTTCCTTCTCCAAATCAAAATTAATCACCTCCCAGCAGGGTTCCTGGGAAGGATCGGGGCTGAATTCTACAGCTAACCCATATAATTTTGGAGGTTGGGCATCCTCCTCATTGCGCCAAGCTGAATTGCGCTCTAAATAGGCATGAATTAACTCCTGATAACGGCGAGCAATGATAATCTTAGTAGCCCGATATCCTTGGGTATAAAGCCGGTCTAAAGCTTCGTGGATCTCAAAGCGAATCCCATCCGGATGGGTATGTTGTCGATACCATTGGTCTTTCCAGAGTCGCCAATGACGGCCAGACTGAATATGAATTAACTCTTTCGTTTTCGGATCGGACTCAAACGCGCCATGACGAGGACAAAGATAGGTATCCGTCAGCGTCAATGCTGGAATAGTTTGACGACAGTGAGGACACTGTATCTCTGGCCCGAAAACGGGATATTGAAACACGGGGTTAATCATGAAGCGTTTTTCGCCAGAACAAATCGCACCTTGTGATTGTATTATAACCAAGAGAACTTTGCTGGTTTTTTCTTGGCTCAAACTCCTATGAATTCCTCAGATGTGACATTTCCCACCTACTGGGAAGCCCCAGATACTTCCTCAGCGGCGTTTATTGCCCCTAATGCAACCCTGGTGGGGAATATTACTTTGGGTTTAGGCTCTAGTGTTTGGTATGGGGCGGTGGTGCGGGGAGATGTGGAGCGGATTGAGATTGGAGCTTATACGAATATCCAGGATGGAGCGATTTTGCATGGCGATCCCGGTCAACCGACGGTTCTAGAGGATTATGTGACGGTGGGCCATCGAGCGGTGATTCATAGCGCTAAGATTGGGCGGGGGGCGTTAATTGGCATTGGGGCGATTGTTCTGGATGGGGTGGTGGTGGGTGAAGGCTGTATTGTCGGTGCAGGAGCGGTGGTGACGAAGGATGTGCCTCCGTTTTCTTTGGTGGTGGGAATGCCCGCGAAGCAGTTGCGAGAGGTTTCTCCAGAGCAGGCGGAGGATTTGGTTAAACATGCTCAGAAGTATTATCGGTTAGCTCTGGTGCATGGGAATCATAGCACAGACTTGGGTTTTGGGACTCAGGAATAGGGAGAGGATCGGGAGATCGCCAGGTTCGCGACCCAAAGTATAGTATTATGGATTCTCGTCTCAACCGATGGTAATGGTGAGGGAATCATGAATCTAGCCCCGATCGCCCAATGGGGTCAAAGAATCTTCAAACTCTCTGTGCTGCTAACCTGTGGATTGCTACTGGGGTTAAGCGGATGTGCCCGATCGCCTTTTTCGGCAGATTCGCCTGCTGTGGAAGCTTTATCTGCGGCTCGGTTTGTTTCTAAACAAGCGCCAGTGGTGGTCTCTCTGTCGGAGAAACCGGATCGGGTATTATCGGAGATTAAGGGATTCGATCGCGGAGGGGAACTGCTACAACATACCCTCCTGGATAATACGGGTTTAGATTACCAGCAGGATATTCAGCCCTGGCTCGATGGGGGCGGTATTTGGGCGATGACGAGTACGGATGTGGATCGTCAGGGGGATAATGGTCAGCAACCGGGTTATTTGGTGGTGCTACCGACGAAAAATGCCCAACTCTCCCAGGAGTTATTAGAAGTCTATTGGCAACGGGAGGCGATCGCCGGCCAAGATTTGGTATTTGAACCCTATAAGGGCACGCAGTTAATTTATAACCGGGAAGGAGAGGGGATTTCTACCACCGTGGTGGGGTCGCGGTTTGTCCTCTTTGCCAATCATCCGAAAGTTTTACGGGAAGCGATTAATAATGTGCAAGTGGCGGATCTGAGTTTAGGTGCAACCCCAGAGTATCAGCAGTTACAAGAAGAGAATAGCAACCGAGGGTTGGCGATCGCCTGGATAAATTTACCCAAGTTAGGGCAAAGGCTAGGTTTGACGGTGGATCATCCCGTTTATCAAGCCTTGGGCATGAATTTGCAGTTACAACCGGAAGGAATTTTAGCCCAAACCCATTGGTTACCCACCGATCCCACCGCGCTTGAAGCAGGAGCAGCGCCCTTAAACCCTTCTTCTGTTTTAGCCTATCTGCCTGCCAACAGTTATTTAGCCATTAATGGGGTGAATTTGCGCCAATTTTGGCAACAAGCCCAAACAGAAACCGCCGGTTATAGCCCAATTTCTGAAATTATTCGCCAACCCTTGCTCGACTGGGGGAAACAATGGCAATTGGATGTGCAAGCCGATATTCTTGATGCTATTGAAGGAGAATATGCGATCGCCTTTTTACCCGATGAAGTGGAAGGGGGTTTAGATTGGATTATCATTAGCGAAAAAACCGGAGAGGGTTTAGTCGATCGTTTAGATCGACGGGTTAATGAGCAAGGCTTGAGTATTGGCTCATTCCAGTTAGACGATCAAACCCTAGTCGCTTGGACAAAACTGATCGCCGATCCAGGAGTAGGTGCAACAGAAACCGCGAAAAATCGCTTATTAACCGCCAAAGTGCAAGGGGTGCATACTACCCTTAACCAGTATGAGATTATCACCTCGTCTATTGCCGCCATGGATCGAGTCCTGAAAGCCAAAACTACCGGAGATTCCCTGGCGACTGATGCCCTGTTTCAAGAGGCGATCGCCCCTTTACCCGAAGCTAACTATGGCTATTTCTTTCTCAACTGGCGATCGGCTCAAAAACCCCTCGAACGTCAAATTCCTCTTTTAAGGTTGGTAGAATTGGCAGGAAAACCCCTCTTTGACCCCTTAGAATCGGTGGCTGTAGCCAGTCATGGTTATTCAGAACAGCGCCAAGTTGATATCTTCTTAAATTACACTGGGAGAATTTAGGGACTTACAGCAATTTTCGCTGCTATGCGGTACATCTCGATCCCCCCAACCCCCCTTAAAAAAGGGGGGGGCAGTAAAAGTCCCCCTTTTTAAGGGGGATTTAGGGGGATCTTTTGCCTGTAGCTCATTACCGCGCTTTGCGCTGTAACTGCTTCGATTTGTAGCGATCGATCCAATCAAGCAATTCTTGAAATTCAAAATTATCGACGAAATGTTGCAAATATTGGGCTATTTTTTTCTGCTCAGAACTTAATTGGGCAAGGGCTTCATACATCTCATCTTGCATTCCCATAATCACAATCTGTTCAAACTCAATCAGCCAAGTTGATGAAAGACTTTCTAGATCTTTGTCAGTTAAAGATTCAGGTATTAATAATGGACTTTCTTCAGTAGTCTTATAGATAAACTCAACCTGAAGATGCCGTTCTAAACATTGACTAATTTCTAAGGGAAGAAAGGGTTTAGAAATGACATCATCACAACCTGATGCCATGACTGAATCTCTCTGATGATGAAAAGCACTAGCCGTAACGGCAATAATAATCGGTGAGCCATTTTTTGCCCTACTTTTAATCTCGCGAGTAGCCTCTTCACCTGTCATATTAGGCATCTGAATATCCATAAAGATCAGATGGGGTTGCCAATTTTTCCAGATTTCGATCGCTTCTACTCCATCCTGGGCTTCTTGCACTTCAAAGCCCCAATGTTCTAGCACAGAAATTAGTAAAAGTCGGTTAGTTTCACGATCGTCAGTAACTAAAATTCGGTAAGGGGTTTGATCGGGAGCTAACTGGATCGCTTGCTGAGATGATTCAGGCATAGAAGTTCGATCCTCTAGGGCTTCCTCGATGTTGAGTTCAAACTGAAACTTAGTGCCTCGATCGAGTTCACTTTTTACCCTTAAGGTAGAACCGAGCATCTGTGCAAATTTTTGACTAATGGCTAACCCTAAACCCGTTCCTTCTTGACTCTGGCGACCACTTTGGGTTTGCACAAAGGGTTGAAATAGATGCTGCAATTCCTCTGGTTCTATGCCGACTCCAGTATCGGTGATGGTAAATTGGATCTGTTGGCTGGAGATCTTGGCGATCGCTAAACTGACTCGCCCCACGGCAGTAAATTTGAGGGCATTATTGAGTAAATTAATTAAAATTTGTTTTAATTTTACCTCATCAGTTTCAATCCACAGGGGCAGATCGGGGGCTAGGTCTATCTTTAAATCTAGACCTTTGGCTGCGGCTTTTAAGTGGAATAAAGTCTTCAGCTCTTCGACTAGGTTAGGCAGATTAACTGAAGTGATATTTAAAGTGAAACGACCGGCTTCAATTTTAGAGAGATCGAGAATCTGATTAATTAAACTGAGTAAATAGGTTCCACTATTTACAATCAGATGTAGATGGTGACGGTCTTGAGCAGAGAGATTGGGACTCTGTTGCAGCAGTGTAGGATAACCAAGAATAGCATTTAGAGGAGTCCGCAATTCATGGCTCATATTGGCAATGAATTCGCTTTTAGCATAATTGGCTTTTTCAGCCGCTTCCTTGGCTTGTTCGAGTGCGATATTCGTTTGATGGAGTTCTTGGGTGCGTTCAATGACTTGTTGTTCTAAGGTTTGGTTGTAGTTTTTGAGGAGAGCTTCCGCTTGTTTGCGATCGCTGATATCCTGAAACAGATTAATTGCATACATCACCTCTCCCTCTAGGTTGCGAATGGGAGTAGCGTAGACTTCGATGGGGATACGCATTCCCTCGACCTCAATTTCTAGGTCATTGGCATAAACATTTTCTCCTTGCAGGGTCCGTATAACCGGCAGTTGCTCTGAAGGATAGAAAGCTGAGGTTCCTGCTTGATATACTCGGTAAGCTTGGCTCATTTGCTCCCGTGTGGTATCGGGAGTATTGCCTCTGAAGATTTCTTGGGCTTTAGGATTAACTAAAATTAGTTTTCCTTCGGGATTAAACACCCCTACCCCCAGGGGCAAACTTTCAATAATTAAAGCGAGTTCGTGTTCTTTCTCGGCAATGGTTTGGAAAGAGGTTTGCAGTTGCTCCTGCATTTGGCTAAAGGCACGACTTAGATCGTAAACCACACCAACACCACTGATAGTTACAGGTGCATCGAGATCTCCAGAAGCAATTTCTTGGGCGCTGTTCTTTAAACGGAGTAGTGGCTTAGAAATCCATTGTATGAGCAATGTACCGACAAGAATTGAAGTAACTAAAGTGAGAGCGCAGAGGATAACTGTCCGTTGGCCGTTGGCTCGAATTTGGCCCATAAACTCCGATCTCGGAACCAGAATCACCAGTTTCCAGCCTTCTGGAAGAGCAGAAACCGAAGGATTCCCTTGAATTTGGATATCTTGCTCGGAGAGGGTTAGTTTTTCAATATATAAACTGTAGTCTTCTTTTTTACCCGCCGGTTTTTGGATAGACAATGGAGAATACAGAGGAGCGTTTATTTCAACCTGGGGTTGTCGATCTTCTAAATAACGTCCTGTGGCAGCCACAATTGGATCTTGACTGGCGCTGGGAGTTATCCGTTTAAAACTTCCTGGAATTACCCCTCCTTGGGAGTCCAACTCTAAGGTGAAGGGGAGATCGTCCGTAGAACTGGCGACCATTTGTCCTTGACGGTCAATAATCAGAATCCGACAACCTTCACAGAGGGTGATGGATTGGAGAAAGGTTTGGATGCGTTTTAAGTCCAGATTGACGGAAAAGATGCCCTGGAGTTGTTGGTTTTGATCGTAAAATGGGGCATAAGTATTAATGGCTAATAGGGAGCTGACCCCAATTTGAAAGGGTTCTGACCAACCGGGGGCCCGATCTCTTTCTGCTGCCTTGTACCAAGGTCGCTCCTTGACGACAAAAGGAGAAATCGTCCTGAAATGTTCTTGGAATTCTCCATTTTCATCGACAAAATCAATAGTGAGTTTATCCTCTCCTGCCAAAGAATACGCATTTTCAATCCGTCCTGGTGTATGGGAACTATGGTGCATTGCCCGCATTTGTCCGTCTGAAAAGGCTAATATCACGCTCGTTGCTGACTTAAAGAGTTTGAGTTGTCCCACTAGGTGGCGATCGATTTCCTCTGGGTCATCCAGATTCAGTTGTCCTTGCTGCATTGCCTGGATATTGATCTGGTTAATTTGTAAGAGATTGGAGAATTCACTGATTAAGTATAGTTTGACTCTAGCGGCTCTTTCTTCTATAAAGTGTTGCGCTAAATCATCAATGCTTTTTTTACCACTCTGATAGGAAAAATAGCCCACTAAACCTACTGTACCTACCAGTTGCACGACAAAAGGCACAATCAGAATAGCTCGTAGAGGCAGATTTTTCAGGAATATCTGACTATCAAAGAAGGATAATTTCACTACTTTTATTAGCACAGCTTAAAGCTAAAAACAGCACTTAGACTCTAGGTAAGAGGATGAGATCAACTCTTAACTGCTCTTATTCTGGCATTAATTCTCGGAAATTAAATTCTTGGGCGCTGGGATGACAAGACAGACATTGACTGAGCTGAATCCGTTCCTTAAACTCAACTTGGGGATGCAGGGCCTTAAAATAGCGAGAATTTCGCAGTCGATAGGGGGTGGGTTCATCCTTGAGTAGGGGACGAGAAGAGACTCGAATATAATTCCAAACGAGTAATCGACTAGGGTCAAGTAAGGGTTCAATCAATACGCCATAATGCTGGGAGTCTTGAATGAGTTGTCGCCAAGTTTCTGTGGGCATCACCGCAGGAGGAAGGGCAAGGTGACAACTGCCACAGTTTTCTCGGTAGAGTTCTTCTCCGAGTTGATGCTGTTCGGGGACGGGATCGACTGATTTCAGGGAAGAGAGGGAAAAGGCGGGTTGATTGAGGCTCGATAATCCCCATCCTAATGTTACTGACCAGAGGAAAAGGAGGGTAATCAGGATTAGGGGCGATCGCCGCTTGAGATTAGGGAATAGTTGGCGATATTTACGTTTCAACATGGCTCTGGTTAGCGAATTGTAGGGTGGGCAGGAGGAGAAATTTAATTAAATCAAATCAATTAATAGGTTGCAAGTATTGATTCAATCTGTACCTTCAAAGACGGCAAATTGTTCTCCACAATCTGCCAAACCACTCTAAAATTCACTCGAAAATATTCATAGACGATCAAATTTCCGAAATCAATAATATCCTGCCAAGGGACTTCAGGAAATCTATTTTTTAGGTTATCAGATATAGCCCTCGCCGCCTCACCGATTGTTTGTAGATGAAATAATACCCAAGTTTGTACCAGTTCATCCTCAAAAAATACCGATTGACCTCGTACTGTGTACTTTTCAATTTTAGCGATGCCTTCCTGTATGTCTTTCAAACGTTCCAAATCGCTTCTCATAGCAAAATTGCCTCCTCAGTCAATTTTCTTCTTCAAAATCTTTTAATATCCGTTCCACTTGCCCCTTTAAAGCAGGCAAATTATTTTCAACAGCATCCCAAACCCGTTGTAAATTAATCCCACCCAAATAATCATGAACTAAAACATTCCTAAAACCAGCCAACGCCCGCCAATCCACGTTAGGTGCTTGAGCTTTTAACTCATCACCAAGCCTCTGCGTAGATTCCGCCATAATCTGTAACCGACGCAATACGGCATCTTGCACCAAAGCATTAGTCAAAAAATCATTCTGTCCTTGAGTGGTGTATGTCTCGACTGCTTCGATACATTCCAAGATATGAGTCAAATAAATTAAATCCCTATCACCACTCATAAAGGTTGTGCCTCTGCCAAAATCCGATCCTTAATCAAAGCACTAATGCCATCTTCAGTAAGTACATCAACTCGCCGCCCTAATAAATCCTGTAAATCCATCAATAATCCTCCTGGAAACCAAGCTGTAGTCCTGGTTGGGTCATAATCAATTAAGAAATCAATATCACTGTCTTCTGTCTCTTCTTCTCGTGCTACTGAGCCAAAAACTCGCACATTAAATGCGCCATGCTTGGCAGCAATTTCTAGAATTTGTTCCCGTTTTTCCACTAATAAATCTTGTAAAGACATTCTTCTATTCTCCCTTCTATCCCTTTAAACTACAGATCGAGTGAATGAGTCAGTCCTATCTAGGTTAAAACAGAAAATACCGTTGAGCCATGGGTAAAACGGTGGCGGGTTCGCAGGTGAGGAGTTCGCCGTCTGCGCGGACTTCGTAGGTTTGGGGGTCAACTTCAATGTGGGGAAGAGCATCATTGAGTTTGAGATCCCGTTTAGTTAGTTGCCGGGTGTTAGCTACTGCTATGGTGGGTTTTCGCAAGCCGAGTTGGCTGGCAATGTCGCGCTCTAGGGCTGCTTGGGAGACGAAGGTTAAGGAGGTAGCTGATAATGCAGAGCCAAAGCTGGCAAACATGGGGCGCATGTGGACGGGTTGGGGGGTGGGAATGCTGGCGTTGGCATCTCCCATCTGAGCATAGGCGATCGCCCCTCCTTTGATCACAAGTTCCGGTTTTACGCCAAAAAATGCGGGTTTCCACAGACAGAGATCGGCTAATTTCCCTGCTTCCACTGACCCGACTTGCTCGGCAATTCCATGGGTAATGGCGGGATTAATCGTATATTTGGCAACGTAGCGTTTGGCGCGGGTATTATCATTGCGGCTGCTATCTTCCGCTAAGGGGCCGCGCTGTACTTTCATTTTATGGCCGGTTTGCCAGGTACGGATAATGACTTCGCCTACGCGGCCCATGGCTTGGGAGTCGGAGGCGATCATGCTAAATGCGCCGAGATCGTGCAAAATATCCTCGGCGGCGATGGTTTCTCGACGGATGCGGGACTCAGCAAAGGCTACATCTTCGGGAATGGAGCGATCGAGATGGTGGCAAACCATGAGCATGTCGAGATGCTCTTCTAGGGTATTGAGGGTATAGGGTCGGGTGGGGTTGGTGGAGGAGGGGAGAACATTGGCCAGACCGCAAACTCTGATGATATCGGGTGCATGGCCTCCCCCTGCGCCTTCGGTGTGGTAGGTATGGATGGCGCGATTTTTGAAGGCTTCGATGGTGGTTTCGACAAACCCGGCTTCGTTGAGGGTATCGGTATGAATGGCGACTTGCACGTCATATTCATCGGCAACGGATAAGCAGGTATCAATGGTTGCCGGGGTGGTTCCCCAATCTTCATGGAGCTTTAGACCCATGGCTCCGGCTAGAACTTGTTCTCTGAGGGCTTCGGGTTGGGAGCTGTTGCCTTTACCGAGAAAGCCTAAGTTCATGGGGAAGGCTTCGGCTGCTTGTAACATGCGGTACATATTCCAGGGGCCGGGGGTGCAGGTGGTGGCGTTGGTTCCGGTTGCGGGGCCTGTTCCGCCGCCGATCAGGGTGGTGATGCCGGAGGCGATCGCCGTTTCGATTTGCTGGGGACAGATAAAATGAATGTGGGAATCAATGCCTCCAGCCGTGAGAATCATGCCTTCTCCAGCGACGGCTTCTGTACCGGGGCCGATAATGATATCCACATTATCTTGAATATAGGGATTTCCGGCTTTGCCAATTTTATAGATTTTGCCATCTTTGATACCAATATCGGCTTTAACAATCCCCCACCAATCTAGAATCAGGGCATTGGTAATGACCATATCTACCGCGCCATCGGCATTGGTAATGGGAGATTGGCCCATGCCATCCCGGATCACTTTGCCGCCGCCAAATTTTACTTCATCGCCGTAGGTGGTGTAATCCTGTTCAACTTCGATAATTAATTCTGTATCAGCCAAGCGCAGGCGATCGCCTACTGTAGGCCCGTAGGTTTGTGCATATGCGAGGCGATCGATCCGATAACCCATAATCTTGTCCAGACTAGCTTACCCATACAGAGTCTATAATACTGTAGATATGGAATTTTTCTCTAACCATTGAGCTAAAGACTCTTGATTTTCTTCATCTGTCGCTAACCGTTCCATCATCTCTACCACTTCGCGATCGGAAACTTCCAGCAAATACCCATTAACTAATAAAAAAGCCCCCATGACTGCAAAAGCTGTCCGTTTATTACCATCAATAAATGGATGATTCTTAGTTAACCCATAGCCATAAGCTGCGGCCAGTTCAAATAAACTCGCTTCAGTATAAGTAAACCAATGTCGGGGTCTAGCTAAACTTGCCGCTAGTAAATTTTCATCTCGAATCCCTAAACTTCCTCCATGCTGCTCAATTTGATCCTGATGAATAACTCGAACGATTGCTTCTGAAATCCATAAAGGTTCATTCACTAGGCTAACTCTCGTAATGCTTTTTGATACTTTTGACTAATGACTTGATAAGCGGACAGTGCTGTATCAAAGTCTGCTTCACTAGAAGGTTCAGTTGCATCGGGCTTAGGGTGTTCAGTTTCTGGATTCAGAGAGCGCAAAATCTCTAAAGCTTCCGATAAAGACTCATCAGGCAATTGGTTCACTAAGGCAATAATATCTTGGCGTATGGCTTGAGTCATGCTACTTGATTTTGAAACTAATACTTTGGATACCATGATTATACTAATTTTTATATATCACTAGCCCACAGCGATCTATAATTTTGCTAAACTAAATTAACTAACCAGTTGGGGTAAAGCAATGCAAGCGTTTGAAATGATGGCAAAAGTCGATCAAAACGGTCAACTGTTATTAGATCAACCTTTAGAGATTAAATCGGACAGTCGAGTGAAAGTTATTCTGCTAGTGTCTGATGAGGAAGAAGTTGATCCCGATGATACTCCTGTCGAAGAAATTAAGGCGAGTTTGAGACGTGCCTTACAAGAAGCAAAAGAAGGCAAAAGAATCCCCTTAGAACAAATGTGGGAGGGAATTGATGCCGAATAACTCAGATCCGATAAATATCGATTTAACTCCTGAATACCGGAAGAATCTCAAAAATTTAGCCAAAAAATACCGAAATATTCGTTCCGATACTCAGTCGGCGATCGCCGAATTAAAAAATGGCAATGTATTAGGCGATCGCCTAGCGGGTTTTGGCTCTAATCTTTATGTTTACAAGGTGAGGGTGAAAAATAGCGATATTCAAAAAGGAAAAAGCGCTGGATATCGCATCATCTACTTACTGGAGTCAGAAAGGAGTATTTTATTGCTCACGATCTATAGCAAATCAGAACAAGAAGACATTGCAGTGGAGCAAATTCAGTCTATTTTAGATCATTTTTACTGATTCGATCCTCAGCAAGTGACCAAAAAGGGAGAAGGATCAGAAATTCCGAACCTACCACTCCCCTTTTTCTGTCGGAGAAGAGTATGCAAGATCGAGCCTATGCAAATCCTATTGCCAAGATCCTTGCTCGCATTCTAACAACCGATTTAAGATAGATAAATCCTCTGGCTTATTTCTCTGGCGAATTTTATCTTCTATGCCCACATTAACCAATTCCAGCATTAAGCGCACAGCAAAAGTCTCTTCGAGGTCATCTTCTAGCTTTTCTGAATCTGAATCTTCTAAGTTTTCTAGATAAGATTTGAGATGATTCCATTCAAATCTTTCCATCAGTTGATTGATGACATAAACTTGCTCTGGACGAGCAGTTTTCATCACCGTAGCGATAGGTTGCTTCAAGATTTCTTGGATTTCTGCCTCTGATGCCTGTTGTCGGAGCCAATTCTCAGAAGTGGAGAGGGGTAAATCAATCGATTCATTGTCTACTTTGGCAAAGGCATGGGCTTCTATGTAGGAGATGCGACCATCTTGATTATAATCAGCAGAAGGTGCTTTTTCTCCCGTGCGTTTTTGACCGCTTAAGCCTGCAAAAAAGCTAGAACTATAATCTTTGTAATCGGCTTCATTGACTTCTGGGGTGCAACCGACAGAAGGGAGAGTTTCTACGGTGGCGAAAAAACCGCATCGAGTTTGCAGGGCGACTGGATTTTGGGGATTCCCTCCTTCATAAATCATGTTAGCAAAGGAGCCAGAATAGCATTGAGCCATCATGGTAACGACTGGCTTTTTAACGGGGATGAGGTCTAAAAGTTGGGCAAACTCTTGCACGCTGACTTCCTGCCGATTCCACAATAAAAAAGTATTATTTTCGGTGTTCTCTTGATTTTGTAAGCCATGTCCAGTAAAATAGAAGAATAAACCTCGATCGATAGATTGAGCGAGGGGAGATTGAAGCCAAGTCACTAAGTTATTTAAAGTGGAAGAACCCTCTAAAAAAGGAATTTGGTGAACTTTGAATTGTTCTCGATCTCTCTCATCCAGATAACGGACGGTTGGCTGACCATCATTGCCATTGGCGAAGAAAAAAGAAGCATCTTGTTCTGGGTTATAGCCCAAATGTTGCATGATCCGTTGAAAATAAAGGACATTTTTTTCTAAGGCAATTTCGTTGGTGGCAGGATTTGCACCGCCAGCAATGACGAGAAAATTGGGGGGTTGCTGCAAAGATTGGCAAGTAGCAGATGGAGTAGAAACAGGGAGAGAATGGGGGAAAATGATCGCCAGTGCGGATAAAGGGGTCAGGGTAGCGGATAACAGATGAGACCAAAACATAACCGGAAACTCTAAGCAAATAACAAATGATTTCCATTGTGCCGAAAATTGTCCGGACTAGGACAGCCTATCTTAGGAAGGAAGGAGCCAAACCCTGTAGCATAGTAAAGGACATGCTGATGGAAGTTGATTATGACCGATCGCCGATCGCCCTCAACTAAAGAAAATGCCTATTTCAAGCGCTTACAGCTCTATATCTACCTGACTCCCGTCGTCGGCTGCATTCCCGCTCTATGGACTCTGTATCGCAAAAACGGCGATCGCCAAACCCAAGTCACCTGTCGTTTAGCCGTGATTCTCGCCCTCACTTGGGCGATCGCCATCAGCTTCCTCAACACCAGCGCCAACAGCTCCGAATCCCTCCATCTCCCCCTGCTGATCGCCAGCAGCACCATCACCTCCGGCTACTTCTTCCTCAATATTTGGTTAATGATTCGCCTGTGGAGACACCAAAACATCCGCATTCCCGGCATTTCTGACCTTGGCGATCGCCTGCCCTAACCGGAACAAAACCCCACCCCAACCTTTGAGGAGGTATCAACCAGTGGTGAGAAACGCAATAATATGTAACAATTGCGGCTGAATCCCAAATAAGAAGTCCCCAACCCCTTCTGAATTCATCTCTAAATTAAAGTGTGAGGAAACCTGTGTCCATCCATCAAAGCTCTAATCGCAAGACAACCCCCAAATCTCACCCCCAACCTATCCCCAGACCCATTGGGAGTGGTTTGCGATGGCTTTCCATTGGACTAGGACTAACCGGTATTGCCCTATTATCCGCCACCGCCGGGGCCCTGTTAGCCGTCTCTTTAATTAGCACCCCCCTAATGCAAAGCAAACTCACCCCAGAACAAGCCGCCATTTTTGGCAAAGGGGAAAAAATATCTTCGGGGAACAACCTGCAACTCCCCGAACTCACCCGCCCAGTTAACATCATGCTCCTAGGAGTCAAAGTCCTCACCTCAGACGTAGACACCCCCCCCGAAGAAATCGCCGATGTCGGATATCATGCCCTCGTCAACTCCTTTGAAGGACTCAGCGATACCATGCTCATGCTGCGATTCGATCCCAGCACCCACAAAGTCACCTTCCTCTCCATTCCTCGTGACACCCGTACCTGGGTCGAAGGCCAGGGCCTAGTGAAAATCAACGCCGCCAACGCTTATGGTGGCCCAGCCTTAAGCGCCAGTTCCATCAGCGAACTGCTCGGAGGAGTCGGCATTGACCGCTATGTTCGCATCAACGTCCAAGGAATCGAAAAACTCATTGATGCCTTGGGAGGAGTCACCGTCCATATTCCCAAGGACATGAAATATCAAGATGATAGCCAACATCTCTACATCAATCTCAAAGCCGGAACCCAACACCTCAATGGCTCCCAAGCCCTACAATTTTTGCGCTACCGCTACGATAGCTTAGGCGATATTGGGCGCATCCAACGGCAACAGATGTTCCTACGGGCGATGATAGAGCAAACCCTCAGTCCAGCCACCCTAGGGAGATTGCCCAAAATCCTCTCCATTATTCGCTCCCATATTGACACCAACTTAAGCGTCGAAGAACTCCTCGCCCTAGCGAACTTTGCCGGTCAGACCGATCGCTCTAAAATGCAGATGTTACTCTTACCTGGACGCTTTAGCGAACCCGAAGAATTTGATGCCAGTTACTGGGTTCCCGAATACAGTGGTATTGATGCACTCATGGCCGAGCATTTTGACTTTGGCCATGAAGCCTCAACAGACTATAATCCCGATCAAGATCATCAGATCGATCCCACCCAATTGGCGATCGCCATCCAAGACACCACCGGCCAACTCGAATCCGTCGATCAACTCCTAGACTGGTTACAAGCCCAAGGCTACCAGAACCTCTATGCCACCGACTCCTGGAGCGACCCCCTCACCACCACCCGCATCATTGCCCAAGACGGCAACATCGAAAATGCCAGAGCCATTCGCGACATCCTCGGATTCGGAGAAGTGCGCGTCGAAAGCACCGGCAGTTTAGAATCCGATGTCACCATTCAACTCGGTCAAGACTGGTTAACCCAAACCGCCGAACAACCCCTGCTCAACTCCACCCCCTCCTATAACTCCTATCCTGAATCTCAATCCGATTCAACTTGGTAATAGGGAGATAGGGAGATAGGGAGATAGGGGGATAGGGAGCATTATCGCCATTACCCATTACTGCTGTATTGTAATAAAGAGGTGAAAAACGACTGCCCTTTTTATCAAACTCCCACGGAACGCTCTATGGCTATTGGATATCTTGCCTTTGTTCTTCATGCCCACCTTCCCTTTGTCCGTCATCCAGAAAGTAACTATGTATTAGAAGAAGAATGGCTTTACGAAGCCATTACTGAAACCTACATTCCCCTAATTCATGTTTTTGAAGGACTCAAACGAGATGGAGTAGACTTCAAGCTAACCATGAGCTTAACTCCTCCGCTCGTCTCCATGCTCATCGACCCCCTCTTGCAAGAACGCTATGACCACCATTTAGCCACCCTTCAGGAATTAATTGAAAAAGAAATCGATCGCTACAAATATCACGGGCACTTAAAATATTTAGCAGAATTTTATGCTAAAGAATTTGCCAATACTCGCGCTACATGGGAGAGATATCAAGGCAACTTAATCACCGCATTTAAGCAATTTCAAGATAGTAACAATCTCGATATTATTACCTGTGGTGCGACCCATGGTTACTTCCCCTTAATGAGAATCCGACCTGAAACCGTTTGGGCCCAAATTAAAGTCGCCTGCGATCATTATCAAGATATCTTCGGCCAACTCCCTAGAGGAATTTGGTTACCCGAATGTGCCTATTATGAAGGCGTAGAAAAACTGCTTGCCGATGCCGGATTGCGCTATTTTCTCATTGACGGCCATGGCATCATGTACGCTCGTCCTCGTCCCCGTTTTGGAACCTATGCCCCCATTTTTACCGAAACTGGAGTCGCTGCATTTGGCCGAGATCATGAATCCTCCCAACAAGTTTGGTCATCTCAAGTCGGTTATCCCGGAGCGCCAGAATATCGAGAATTTTATAAAGATTTAGGATGGGAAGCCGAATACGAATATATTAAACCCTATATTTTGCCCAATGGACAACGGAAAAATATTGGCATTAAATACCATAAAATTACCGGTCGGGGTTTAGGATTATCAGAAAAAGAACTCTACGATCCCTATTGGGCAAGGGAAAAAACCGCCGAACATGCCGCTAATTTTATGTTTAATCGGGAATATCAAGTACAACATCTGTACCAGATTATGCAACGTCCGCCGATTATTTTATCCCCCTATGATGCCGAATTATTTGGCCATTGGTGGTATGAAGGGCCGTGGTTTTTAGATTATATCTATCGCAAAACCTGGTTCGATCAAAATACCTATGCCATGACCCATTTATCCGATTATTTAAATGCTTATCCAACTCAGCAAGTGTGCCGTCCCGCTCAGTCGAGTTGGGGGTATAAAGGCTTTCATGAATATTGGTTGAATGAAACCAATAGTTGGATTTATCCCCATTTACATAAGGCAGCCGATCGCATGGTAGAGTTAAGCATACGCGAAGGAGGCGATCGCCTAGAAGAAAGAGCCATAAACCAATGCGCCAGGGAACTCCTATTAGCGCAATCCTCTGATTGGGCGTTTATCATGCGAAGTGGAACCATGGTTCCCTATGCCAACCGCCGCACCAAATCCCATCTCATGCGCTTTAATAAACTCTATGAGGATGTAATGGCTGGAACTGTTGATAGCGGTTGGTTAGAAAAAGTCGAGCATATGGATAACATTTTTCCCAACATCGATTACCGAGTGTATCGACCGCGTTAGAGTGTAGAAATGAGTAGACATGGGGATGGGGAAATAGACTTAATTCTCCATTCCTCCACCCATTTTTAATTAATACGAGGAGTTAAGATGAATCATTTGACTCTCGACCTAGAAACTGTCAATTTGACTGATGAGCAATATTATCACTTGTGCATCAGAAATAAGCATCTTCGCTTTGAACGTAATGCTCATGGGGATTTAGTTATTATGCCTCCCGCAGGTGATGAAACCAGTAATCGTAATGCTGGACTAACCGCTCAACTTTGGCTGTGGAATGAAGAGCAACAATTAGGCATAGTCTTTGACTCTTCAGCCGGTTTTACATTACCTAACGGGGCAAAAAGATCTCCCGATACTTCTTGGATTCCCTTGGAAAAATGGCAAAAAATACCGCCAGAAGAACGAGAAAAATTTAGCCATATTTGTCCTGATTTTGTAGTCGAGTTAATGTCCCCCAGTGATACATTGAAAACTACCCAAGAAAAAATGCAAGAATATGTGGAGAATGGAGCCAAATTGGGTTGGCTGATCGATCGCAAGAAAAAACGAGTAGAAATTTATCGACCCAATCAAGAGGTAGAAATATTAGACCATCCTTCTCAATTGTCAGGAGAAAATATATTACCCGGATTTGTTTTGAAATTAGCCAAAATTTGGTAAATACAGCGCGAAGTGCTGTATCCCTCTCATGATGTTCTCTCCTGTGAATGGGTTTTAGACAGAGTTGGATAAGAGTTTTTCTCGACTCAACTGGAGATGAATAGGAGAAACCGAATCAGTCGGATTTTTCTTCAAGACTTCCTCAAAATAGTCTATAGCCGATTGAAACTCTTGTTGATAGAGCGCTTGTAGACCTTGTTCAAAAATATCTTTGGTTTGCACAATTCCAGGATCTAAAACTTGTGCTTTTGTTCCTAATATTTCATACAAATAAATTCCCTGTTGCTTGCCGCGAGGAATGGCAAAGTCAATGCAACGCACCAAAAAATAGTCGGGATCGGGATAATGTTCCTGTATAAAATCAATCACCGCTTTACTGGCGATCGCACTACAGCCATAGACCTTAGTTAATCGCTCAATCCTTGCTGCTGTATTCACCACATCTCCAATCACCGTAGAATCCATACGGAGATCGCCTCCCAGAGTCCCCACCAGTCCTACTCCAGTGTGCAAACCAATCCCAATCTTAATCGGTGCTGACAATCCCAAAGCCTGACGATTCCCATTAAAATCTTGTAACTTTTGACGCATAACAATAGCCGCTTGTAGACCATCCGCACTATGGTGATGGGGGCGATCAAAAACCGCCATAATCGCATCCCCTAAAAACTTATCAATAAACCCATAATGACTAGAAATCACTTCACTCATCTGGGTAAAAAACACATTTAACCAAGCAAAGGTTTCTTGAGCCGCTTGGGTTTCAGCAATCTGGGTAAAATCGCGAATATCACAAAACAAAATCGTTAGCTCTTCTTCGATCCCATTCCCCAACTTAATCGAATCTAAACCCTGGGGAGCAATCCGTTGTAAATATTGCTCTGGTACAAATAACCGAAACTTCTCCGAGAGATGCTCACTAATATTCCAAGCCGCAGATAACTGTTTTTGACTCCGTTCTTGCTGTTCCTGCCTTGCTTTTTTCTGACGCAAACTGGACAAGCGTAAAAGACTCGATATCTTCGTTAATAACAACTCTATATTAATCGGCTTGGTAATATAATCATCCCCCATCAAATCCAGTGCCCTCAACCGGGAGCGATCGTCATCAAGAGCTGTCAAAAAGATAATCGGAACCCCTTGCAGAACCTCATCGGCTCGCAACCGACGACAGACTTCATAGCCATCCATCCCCGGCATCATAATATCTAAAAGAATCAGATCGGGGTGCATCTGAGCCGCTAGACTTAACCCCTGCTCACCGGAACTGGCAGATTGAATCTGATAACCTTCGAGATCGAGTAACTCTTCGAGTAAAAAAATATTACTCGGATCGTCATCAACGATCAAAATTTTTTGCACAGGATTTTGCATCTGTTAGTTCCCAACTTACTGCACCCGAATGTCTTGCAGCCTATCTAAATTCGATGCTCCCCACTGGTGGGTTAGCTCCCCACAGAGGAAACTAAACCGTCCTGCTCTTAATTATCAACGATCCACTCTCTACAATCAACGATCGCCTACCCCTCCTTCTGCTGAACCTGTTGAATGACTTCCAGAACTTCCTCAAACTCCAGAGGCTTACTCAAATAACCATCAGCGCCCGCTTGTAGACACTGCTCGCGATCGCCAGCCATCACCATCGCCGTCACAACAATCACTGGAACCTCTTTCCACAGGGGATGGGACTTCAAGCGCCGCACCAACTCTAAACCATCCACTTCTGGCAACTGTACATCCATCAAAATCAATTGCGGTAAGGTTTCCCGTCTCACCAACGGAGACTCAATGGTATGCACCATCATTTGACCATCAGTGATCAATTCCACGCTGTAGCCTTCCAACTCCAGGATCTCAGAAATCAAAGCTTGATTATAGGGTTGGTCTTCCACCACCAACACCCGTTTCCCATTCACGGCTTTAGGAGGATCGCCGATGGGAGGCCCGTCTTTATCCACCTCCTGCTCCTCGGTGGATAAACGACTCATTCCCGTTAAGGGTAACCAGACTCGAAATACACTGCCTTTTCCCTCTTGAGACTCAAAAGAGAGGGTTCCCCCATGGAGTTCAGCCAGTCGCTTAGTGAGGGAAAGACCTAAGCCGGTTCCTTCATGACGACGGGTTAAAGAGGAGTCAATTTGTTGAAAGGGACGGAAAAGTAAATGGTGTTGATCTTCAGCAATACCAATGCCCGTATCTTGGACTTCTAGGCACAGATAGGGGGTACTCTGGTTAATGGGAGAGCGATCGCAGCGATTTTCCTGAGCCAATTCTTGCCCATAGCCTAATCTACCCTTGAGTTTAATTTCCCCCTTTTCTGGGGTAAACTTCACAGCATTGGAGAGTAAGTTGACCAAAATTTGGCGGATACGCCGTTCATCGAGCAAGGCCTGATCTAAGCGATAATCGAGTTCTAGGGAAAGAATTTGCCGTTTTTTATCCGCACGGGGTTGGATCATCTTGAGGCAATCTGTACAGAGTTCATGAATCCCCAAAATTTGTAGATCTAGTTCAGCCTTACCCGCTTCTATTTTAGATAAATCTAGGATTTCATTAATCAGAGAGAGTAAATGTCTACCACTAGAGGCGATCGCCTTCACATGATTTTGTTGCCGTTCATTCAGTTGACCGGAGCGCTGACGAAGTAATAAATCTGAAAATCCCAAAATACTATTGAGCGGCGTTCTCAGTTCATGGGACATAGAAGCCAGAAACTCCGATTTCAGTTGTGAAGCTCGCTCTAAATCTTGGTTAATTTGATGGAGTTTTTCTTGAGCGCTGGCTCGCTCAATCGCTACACCCAACGTCCGACAGGCCGCAATGAGCATATCCTGTTGGGGGGAATCTTGCAGTTGATGAAGATTGCGCGATTCCAAGGTTAACACCCCAATCACTTGACCATCGGAGGTGGGAATGGGAAAAATCCCCACTTGGCCAATCCCTGGATGGCGAAATGCTTCTACTGCTTGGGGATGTTTGTAGTAATCTTCAATAAATAAGGGTTCTCCAGTACGCACGACTTCCCAGAGCAGACCTTGACCTTGGGGAATCCCTTGTTGTAATAAAGATTGCATTTCGGCCACCACGGGTTCGCCACAATAGGCAATAAATCGACCGGAAATGTTATTGGTTAGGGGGCCAGCCAGTTGTTCGTCTCCTTCCCCGCTAATCACTTTGATATCCCCAAATGCTGAGTTCATGGTCTCTACTAGGTAATTGAGGGCATATTTGCCAATTTCTTTGAGGGACGCTGAGGTTTGTAGCCGTTCGTTGAGGCCCAACAAGAAGCGAAGGCGCTTGACTTCTGCATTTAAGCTTGATTGCATCAGTGCTGCATGTTTGAGGGCTTGGCGATCGCCCGTTACATCGCGGAAAATCAGTAAGCGTCCTTGATTTGAGGTGATAGTTGTTGAGATTTCCAAGTGAATACCATTAGACTGTTCTACTTCAATGGCCCCATTAGTTGCTGCCGTGCCGATGATTCTAGATTTGAGTTTTTGGCATTGCTCTAAAGTCCAGTATCCTTGCTGGATCAGGTGACTAATGACCGTTTCCAGATGGGGTTGTTTTTGCAGACATTGGGGATCGACTTCCCACAGTTGAGCCAGTTTTTGGTTAAACAAGACCAAATGATGGGAAGCATCGAATAGGGCGATCGCATTGTCCACCTGAGACAAAATTAATTCCTGTTCTTCTTGCAGACGCTTTAGATCCATAGGGTTGGGTTTTGGGTCAACGGGTTTGGGGGATACAAGCATGGCGTTCTTTACCCAATGTACTCAACTGACGATCTAAATATTCACATAAATTTACATTTCTTCTAGTGAGGGCGATCGGTCGCCGATCGCGATCTCGATCACACCCCATAACTTCACAAAAATTTATAAAACCATAAATTCAGTGACTAAAATTCGTGAAATTTTATAGAATTCTCCTCACAATTTAAGGAAAAATGAATAAAACATTAAACAACCAGAAGATTGTCAAAAAAAGTTTCTTAAGTTTACTGAAAATATTTATAAAAATTTGGAAATTTCACCCAATTTAGCGCTTCAATAGAAACTTAAGAGAACCCAACATTGAACATTAACTATGCAATCTTCCCTCGTCTCTCCCACCTCAGAGCCAAAAAACACCGCCCCTAAACCTGCGGACAAAGACAAACGCTTCAAAGCCCTAGATGTAACCATGAAGCGCAGTCAATATCGCCAAGATGCCCTAATTGAAATCCTGCACAAAGCCCAAGGAGCCTTTGGTTACCTCGAAGAAGAAGTTTTAGAATACATCGCCCGTAACCTCAAACTCCCCCTGAGCCGCGTCTACGGAGTCGCCACCTTCTATCATCTCTTCTCCCTCAAACCAGCAGGCGCTCATACCTGCATCGTTTGCATGGGAACCGCCTGCTACGTCAAAGGAGGAGACAAAGTATTAGCCGCCCTAGAACAAAATACCGGCATCCACTCTGGAGAAACCACCCCCGATGGCCAAGTCTCCCTAGTTACCGCCCGGTGCATTGGAGCTTGCGGCATTGCTCCAGCAGTAGTCTTTGATGGCCAAGTCGCGCCCCAACAAACCCCAGAATCTGTGATTGAGCGGATCAAAGGGTGGCAAGAGTAGAAGATGGGGGACGCGGTGACACAGTGACGCGGTGATATAGAGAATTCCCCACTCCCCCACTCCCCCATTCCCCCATTCCCCCATTCCCCCATTCCCCCATTCCCCCATTCCCCTACTCCCCCACTCCCCCATTCCCCCACACAACCCAATTACGGAGAAAATTTATGGAATTTAGAGAACTACAAGAACTCGCCGCACAAGAAAAACAAGCCCAGAAACCGACCAGAGTTCATTGCTGTACCTCAACCGGATGCCAAGCGGCCCAGTCTTTAGTCGTCAAAAAAGGCATGGAACAAGCCATTAAAGACCAAGGCTTACAAGACGAGGTGCAGGTAGTTGGGGTAGGCTGCATGGGATTTTGCGGCCAAGGGCCCATTGTTCAGATCGATTCAGAAAGCTTAGAAGCAGCCAATGGACTCTACTACGAAAAAGTGACTCCAGAACAGAGCCACTCCATTATTGAAGGCTTGAAAGGAGGAGAAGTCACCGCCCATCAAGGCGATCCCAATCATCCCTTCTTTAGCCGTCAATTCCAAATTGTGCGGGAATATAGCGGCAAAATCGACCCCGAAAATATTGGTGAATATCTCGCCATGGGAGGCTATCAGTCTCTGTATCATGCCGTTTATGAAATGTCTCCAGAAGACGTAATTGCAGAGATTACCAAAGCGGGACTGCGGGGACGGGGTGGTGCAGGTTATCCCACTGGTTTAAAGTGGGCAACGATCGCCAAAATGCCCCCCGGCCAAAAATACGTCATCTGTAACGCCGATGAAGGCGATCCAGGAGCATTTATGGATCGCTCTGTCTTAGAGAGCGATCCCCATCGGATCTTAGAAGGAATGGCGATCGCCGGATACGCCGTCGGAGCCAACCAAGGCTACATCTACGTCCGCGCCGAATACCCCCTCGCCATCACTCGCCTAGAAAAAGCCATCAAACAAGCCAAACGCCAAGGCTTTCTCGGCTCCGGTATCCTCGGCTCATCCATCGACTTCAACATCGATATCCGTGTAGGCGCTGGAGCCTTTGTCTGCGGTGAAGAAACCGCCCTCATCGCCTCCATCGACGGCGGACGCGGTGTCCCCCGGCCCCGTCCCCCCTATCCCGCCGTTTCCGGACTCTGGGAAAAACCCACCCTCATCAACAACGTCGAAACTCTAGGGAACATCGCCCCCATTATCCGCAACGGTGCAGACTGGTTTGCTAGTATTGGTACAGAAAAGAGTAAAGGGACAAAAATCTTCTCCCTCACCGGCAAGGTTTGCAATAACGGCTTAATTGAAGTCCCCATGGGGATTACCTTACGGGAAATTGTTGAAGTTATGGGTGGTGGAGTCCCCAATGGCGGCCAAGTCAAAGCTGTGCAAACCGGCGGCCCCTCTGGCGGTTGCATTCCAGCCGAATATATGGATACCCCTGTAGATTACGACTCCCTAACTAAACTGGGTTCCATGATGGGGTCGGGGGGAATGGTGGTGATGGATGACTCCACCAACATGGTACAGGTCGCCCAGTTCTACATGGAATTTTGTCAGGAAGAATCCTGTGGTAAATGCATTCCCTGTCGCACCGGAACCGTACAAATGTACGAACTGTTGACCAAAGTGATTAAAGGAAAAGCCAAACCCGAAGACCTAGAAAAACTGGAACATCTGTGTCAGATGGTGCGCGTAACCAGCTTATGCGGGTTGGGAATGAGCGCCCCCAACCCGGTGTTGAGTACCCTGCGTTATTTCAAATCTGAGTATGAGGAGTTTTTGGCGATGAGTCATTAACCCTCAATACCCCGAACTAATTACCTGTAGCCTTACAAAGAAGCGAGATTAATTTATGTTTTGCGAACAATGCGAACAGACCGCTAGTGGTCAAGGTTGTCACCAATGGGGCGCTTGTGGGAAAAGTCCAGCCGTGAATGGGGTTCAAGATCTGTTGGTCTATTGCCTCAGAAGCTTGGCTCCCGTGGCCTTGAAAGGGAAAGAATTGGGCTTATCGACATTAGATGTGGATCGCTTTACCTGTGAAGCATTGTTTAGCACCATGACGAATGTTAACTTTGACAAGCGCTATTTTGCCAATTTAATTCGTCATGCGATCGCCCTGCGGGAAGACCTCAAAACTCAAATTGCCCAATCCACGACCGTTGAGTGGCCCGAAATTGTCCAATATCAACCCGACTTTACCGAGAGTTTAGCCGAACAAGGAGAAACCCTCACGGCTCGCTTGCTAGAGTCAGCCCAGGGCAACCCCGATATCTTTGCCCTCAAACTGCTGGTACTCTATGGGGCTAAAGGCATGGCTTCCTATACATTCCACGCCTATGAACTCGGTCAAGAAGATCCAGAGGTTTATCAGTTCTGCTATGAAGCCTTACATGCGATCGATCGCCATAACTTGAGCTTAGAGGAATGGGTAGCCTTAGCCCTGAAAGTGGGAGAAATGAACCTGAAAGCCATGGCCTGCTTAGATGCTGGCCATACCCAAACCTACGGTCATCCCGTACCCACCACCGTTCCACTTAACCCCAAACCTGGGAAATCGATCCTAGTTTCGGGTCATGACATTAAGCAACTAGCAGCCCTGCTGGAACAAACCTTAGACAGTGGGATTACGGTTTATACCCATGGGGAACTGCTCCCAGCCCATGGCTATCCCCAGCTCAAAGAGCGCTATTCCCATTTGTACGGTCACTATGGCACAGCCTGGCAAAATCAGACCCGCGACTTTGCCAAATTCCCCGGCCCGGTGGTCATTACCACCAACTGCCTGATGCCTCCCCATGAAAAGTATGAGGAGTATTTGTATACTGTCGGCCCTGTTGGTTTTCCCGGCATTATCCATTTACCAACGATTGATGGCACGGTGGACTATAGTTTGGTGATTTCTAGAGCCAAAACCATGAAAGGCTTTACGGAAGAAACTGAACCGCGCCAGGTGATGACGGGGTTTGCTCGCCATGCTGTATTAAGTGTGAGTGACACGATTATTGATGCGGTAAAACAGGGCAAAATTCGCCATTTCTTCCTGGTAGGAGGCTGTGATGGGGCGAAACCCGATCGCAACTACTATACGGAATTTGTGGAAAAAGTACCCCAAGATTGTGTGGTGATGACCCTGGCTTGTGGTAAATTCCGCTTCTTTGACCAGCAACTGGGAACCATTGGGGATATCCCCCGCTTGTTGGATGTGGGTCAATGTAATGATGCCTATTCTGCCATTCAAATTGCCTTGGGGTTAGCCAATGCGTTTGAGATGGATGTGAATCAACTGCCCTTGTCTATGGTGTTGTCTTGGTATGAGCAAAAGGCGATCGCCGTTCTGCTAACTTTACTCTATTTGGGCATTAAAGATATCCGCCTGGGGCCCACCCTCCCGGCGTTCTTGACTCCCAATGTGTTTAAGTTGCTGGCGGATACCTATAACCTGCAACCCATTTCTACCCCAGATGAAGATCTGGCAGCTTGTTTGACTGGGAGATAGGGAGATGGGGAGATAGGGAGATTGACATAATTACTCACGCTCCCATTCCCCCACTCCCCCGTTAACCATTTTGGAGAATACTATGTCTGTAAAAACCCTAACCATTGATGGAATTGATATTGCCATTGAAGAAGGATCGACTCTTCTAGATGCAGCCAAAGAAGCTGGGGTGGAGATCCCAACCCTATGCCACTTAGAAGGTATTTCGGATGTGGGCGCTTGTCGCCTCTGTTTGGTGGAAGTCAAAGGGATTAATAAGCTACTTCCCGCTTGTGTGACTGAAGTTTCGGAAGGGATGGAGGTGAATACGCAAACTGACCAACTGCGAGAATATCGGCGGATGACGGTTGAGTTACTGTTTGCAGAAGGCAATCATGTCTGTGCTTTTTGTGTCGCCAATGGGAGCTGCGAACTTCAGGATGTGGCGATCGCCGTCGGTATGGATCATTCCCGCTTTGAGTATCGCTTCCCCAACCGGGAAGTGGATTTATCTCATCCTCTATTTGGTATCGACCATAACCGGTGTATCCTCTGTACTCGCTGCGTGCGCGTCTGCGATCAGATAGAAGGGGCCCATGTTTGGGATGTTTCTGGACGGGGAGGAACTTCTAAAATTATCTCTGGTTTAAATCAACCTTGGGGTGAAGTGAATGCTTGCACGTCCTGTGGTAAATGTGTCAATGCTTGTCCTACGGGGTCAATTTTCCGCAAGGGAACGACTACCGCAGAGAAAGATGGCGATCGCGAAAAATTAGAATTCTTAGTCAATGCTCGTACTAAGCATCAATGGACAAGATAATTCTCAATGGCTCAAGGTAGCGATCGCTGGGATTATCTCAGTTATTATGAGCGTAAGTATCTTAGAGTGGCGATCAAAGCCTATGATGCAATCATCGAAGATACTGAAGATATCCCTAAAATTGCCCAACAATATCAACTCGATATTGAAGAGGTTAAACGAGCCAAAAATTACGCCTTTGGTGACGGAGTGCGTACCTGGGGATTTAGCCCAGATTTATGGATGGCTCAAGCATGGAAACGACTGGCTAACGGTGAAGGAAATGAATGCGATGAACTGTTGTTAAACCATGAAGTTTTTGAGTCTAACTTAGTGATTAACAAAGCTATGACCGTTCAAGACGCTCACCAGTTAGCACAAGCTCGTTATCCTTGGTCACTTAGGCTACTGGAATGGAGAAAACAAAACCATGAATCAACCCCTTGATGTAACAGCGAGTTTATCTAAATCAGAATTAGTAGAACAGCAGTTTTTAGAGGTTATAGAGAGTTGCCAATCTCTTGGCTCTCATCATGCAAAATACTCTAATATTCCTTATGAATCTGTGGATAGACTCTGTGACATGGCTCAAGATGTAAATGGTTTTGTACATTTGTTGACAGTCTATAAAGAGTCAATTCAAGCGGCTGTCAATTCAGTATTTACCTATGCCAGTACAGTCGATAATTGGAGAGTTCAAGAATCTCCAATTGGGTTTGGAGTTCGAGACTTTTGTGGAGTGTTAGTCGCTATACTTCAGGGACAACAAGCAAGTAGCTTATTAACTTCAGGAAATTTTCAATCCTTAGATGTGGTGGCTGAATTATTAAGTGAGTGGAGGGGAGTTGAGTTTCAACAAATTCTAGACAAACAAGCACAGTACCCATTACATGGACAATAAAACTAGGAGAGAAGAACATGGCAAAGATTAGAATGGCAACGGTTTGGCTGGCAGGATGTTCGGGCTGCCATATGTCCTTTTTGGACTTAGATGAATTCCTATTTGATATCGCCGAAAAAGTCGATATTGTTTATTCTCCCGTTGGCTCAGATATTAAGGAATATCCAGAAAATGTAGATGTCTGTTTAGTCGAAGGGGCGATCGCCAATGAGGAAAACTTAGAACTCGCCCTGAAAGTGCGCGAAAGAACCAAGATGGTAATTTCCTTTGGAGATTGTGCGGTTACGGCTAATGTTCCGGCGATGCGGAATATGTTAGGGGGGACGGAACCGGTACTCAAGCGCTGTTATTTGGAATTGGGAGATACGACTCCCCAATTGCCCAATGAGCCGGGAATTGTGCCGGAATTGCTCGATCGCGTCCGTCCTCTTCATGAAATGGTTAAAGTGGATTTATTTATTCCCGGATGTCCTCCTCCTGCCGATCGCATCAAAGCGGTGATCGCACCTTTATTAGAAGGGAAAACTCCAGTCATGGAAGGACGGGAAATGCTGAAATTTGGCTAATGCCCTCATCCCCCCAGCCCCCTTCTCCCGTGGGAGAAGGGGGAGTAAGGGGGGATAAAGTTCCTCTCCCGTGGGAGAGGGATTTAGGGAGAGAGCAAGCCCAAAATCTGTAGGGGCGGGTTAACCAAGATTCATGAATCCCACCCAGATTTCTGTAAACCCGCCCCAACCCCATTCATATCCACCCAAAACCCAGAAAAAGGAGAACACCAAAAATGAGTAAAAAAGTTATTATCGATCCCGTAACTCGTATTGAAGGCCATGCGAAAATTTCCATCTTTTTAGATGATGCGGGAGAAGTGGAAAATGCCCAGTTTCATGTGGTTGAGTTTCGCGGATTTGAAAAATTCTGTGAAGGACGACCCATGTTTGAAATGGCAGGAATTACGGCGCGAATTTGTGGAATTTGTCCCGTGAGCCACCTGTTAGCCTCCGCAAAAACAGGAGATAAAATATTAGCCGTGCAAGTGCCTCCCGCCGGTGAAAAATTGCGGCGGATGATGAATTTAGCGCAATTGACCCAATCCCATGCCTTAAGCTTTTTCCATCTTAGTAGTCCCGATTTTCTCTTGGGATGGGAGAGCGATCCAGCCACTCGAAATGTGTTCGGTTTAATGGCCGCCGATCCAGATTTGGCGCGGGAAGGAATTCGCCTGCGGCAGTTTGGACAAAATATCATTGAACTGTTAGGGGCGAGAAAAATTCATTCAGCCTGGGCAGTGCCGGGTGGGGTGCGATCGCCTCTTTCAGAAGAAGGTCGCGCTTGGATTAAGGAGCGTCTACCGGAGTCGCGCACCGTCACAGAGAAAGCTTTGGGGTTGTTTAAGCGCCTATTGGATAGCGAGTTAACCACAGAAGCAGAAGTTTTTGGTAAGTTTTCTTCCTTGTTTATGGGCTTAGTTGCTGCTGATGGCAGTTGGGAACATTATGGCGGCCATCTGCGCTTTATTGACAGTGAGGGCAATATTGTTGCTGATCATTTGAGCGAGGATAATTATCAAGACTTTATTGGCGAAGCGGTGGAAAATTGGTCTTATCTGAAATTCCCCTATTACAAACCCCTGGGATATCCGGATGGTATTTATCGGGTTGGGCCTTTAGCGCGGTTGAATGTGTGCGATCGCATCGGCACACTGAATGCTGACCGAGAATTGCAAGAAATGCGCGATCGCGCGGGTGGACGAGTTGCCACTTCTTCCTTCTATTATCACTATGCTCGCTTGATTGAAATTCTCGCTTGTCTCGAAAAACTGGAAGAATTAGTTGACGATCCCGATATCGTTTCTTCTCGCTGTCGCGCCACGGGAGGCATTAATAAACTCGAAGGAGTCGGAGTCAGTGAAGCGCCCAGAGGAACTCTTTTCCATCACTATCAAGTGGACGAACAGGGATTAATTCAGAAGGTTAATCTGATTATTGCCACCGGTCAAAATAACCTGGCGATGAATAAGACGGTGACTCAAATTGCCAAACATTATATCCATGGCAATGAGATCCCCGAAGCCATGCTCAACCGCACCGAAGCCGGTATTCGTGCTTACGATCCCTGTCTGAGCTGCTCTACCCATGCGATCGGTCAAATGCCATTGCATCTAGAGTTAGTGAGAGCCGATGGTAGCATTGCCCACCAGCTTTATCGTGATTAAATTCTAGCGATCTAGGATGAGAAACCAGGTTTTTCTTGTCTGTTATTTGATCGCGGGGGTGTGCCCTCTCTCTATATCCCTCTCCCGTGGGAGAGGGACTTTCTTATTCTCCCATCTCCCTATCCCCCCACCTTGCCCTTTTTCGGCTGTCGCCGACATGAATGAGGCGAGAATGAAAACCCCCTGGGGGATGAGGGCAATATTTTTGGTAAATTGAGAAGCGCATAACCTACGGAGCAGCCGTTATGGGTGAGTCATTACCAACCAAGAAACCAACCCCAGCGATCGCCTGGACGATCTCTATACTCTGGCTGATTACCATTGGCTTTATTGCCGTAATCTGGAACTTGGGCAATATGGGTTTAGTGGATGAAACCGAACCCCTGTTTGCTGAAGCAGCGCGGCAAATGACCGTTACGGGAGATTGGATCACGCCCTATTTTAATGGTGAAACTCGCTTTGATAAGCCGCCCCTGATCTATTGGTTGATGGCACTCTGTTATCAGGCGATCGCCGTCAACCCTTGGGCAGCACGCCTCCCTTCCGCTCTAGCCGCCCTATTCCTGAGCTTATTTGGATTTTACACCCTGCGCCGCTTCGGCCGCTCCCCAGGACAAACCCAACCCTTTTGGATCGCCGGTTGCATAGGCGGAACCCTGATCGTACTCAATGTGCAAACCATTGCCTGGGCAAGGATAGGAGTCTCGGACATGCTTCTGAGTGCTTGCATGGGTTCGGCTCTGTTTGCCTTCTTCTTTGCCTACGCCACCCCAGAACCCCAGGCTAAACGAAACTGGTATCAAGCTTTTTATACCTTCTGCGCCCTCGCTGTCCTGACCAAAGGCCCTGTGGGTATTGTGTTGCCCGGTTTAATCATTGTCTGCTTTTTAGCCTACATGGGCAACCTGAAACTGGTCTTAGGGGAAATGAACCTAAAGGTGGGTTTACTGCTGTTTTTTGTCCTGACGCTCCCTTGGTATATCCTGGTGACTTGGGCAAATGGTTGGGACTATATCAACTCGTTCTTTGGCTATCACAACATCGAGCGCTTTACAAGTGTTGTTAATAATCACTCTGCTCCCTGGTATTTCTACATTCCTACTATTTTCGTCGGCTTTTTCCCTTGGTCGGTTTATCTTCCCGTCGCCCTCTTCAAAACCCGATTTTGGCAACGTCGCGCCTGGTTAAGACAACCCCGCAGCCACCATTTACCCATCTTTGTTTTCTTCTGGTTTATCTGTATTTTTGGCTTTTTTACTATTGCCGTTACTAAACTGCCTAGCTATGTCCTCCCCCTGATGCCCGCTTGCGGTATTCTGGTGGCGCTGGTTTGGAGCGAACCGGAAGGGGGAAACCCGAAAGCCTGGAACCCAGGGCTATTCTGGAGCGGTGTAGCTAATATCATCCTCTGTTTAGCTCTAGCTGCGATCGCCCCCTTTACTGTTCCTTTATTAGGCAATGATGCCGCCATGCCCAATTTTGGCATCACCTTGCAAGAGTCTGGCTTGCTCTGGCAATTTATAGGGCATTATACGATTTTGGCGATCGCCCTGGCGATCGCCCTACTGGGCAAATGGTGGCGCGGCTTATGGACGGTGAATGCGATCGCCTTTGCCGCCTTTATGATCCTCCTGGTGACTCCCATTACCGAGATCGTGGATCAACAGCGACAACTTCCCCTACGGGAACTCGCCCAAACCGTCACTCAAACCCGACAACCGAGCGAACCCCTAGTGATGATCGGTTTTTGGAAACCCAGTCTCACTTTCTATACCCAAAATACGGTCATTTATGGCCATCATTCCCAACAATCTCTCGTTACCCTCGGCCAAGTAATCCAAGACTCCTCCACCCCCGACACCCTGCTCATTTTAGGAGAAGCCGGAACCTTCACCAGCATGAAATTTGCACCAGAACAGTATGAACTTTTAGACCAACAAGGGGTCTATCAACTGGTGCGAATCAGTAAAGCGGAAGTGATTAATACCCTCAATAAGAATATCCAAAACGCCAGAGTCTTGATGGACAATTGAGGTACATTAGAATTGATTACCCTTGAAACTGGAGAACCGGAGAAAATGGTGCGATCGCCTACGATCTGATGCAGTTAAATCAGCTTCCATAAAGTATATCAAGTGGTGATCGTTAGCATAAGGTCTTGAGGATTAAATATTTTGCGTTTAGATGCATTGAGAACTTCAATGCTAAGGGGTTCATCATTTTCGTCATAACTAACAATAACGCCTCCAGGTTCGGAAATAGCATTAACGGGAAACCCATCGCGCAACATAAACATTAAAATGTCTGCTTCGGCATCGTATTTAACTTTCATGGGAATTCTCCTGCCAATATCGCTTGATTTGATTAGTCCAGTACAGGGTTAAGATTCGCTTGGTTTTGCCAATTTCAACAAATGGCACTCTCAGAAGACCATTGCCTCGTTTAACTTGAGCCACCAAAATATCGTCTTCCAAAATAATCTGTTGAGGATTAGTGAGAACCGCTTCAACCTCTTCTCTGGTAATTCCGAAACGCTCGCTCCATTGTTGCTGCCTTTCCTCAGCGTGTTTTGTCCAAACAATCTGCATCTCTCCTCATACTCCGATTCCTATACATTCTCTGGTTTTAGAACTCCAATATTTCCTATGATAAAGGACAACGATGTGTAAAGGTAGGCGAATGGGTCAGCGCAAAACAACACAGATAAGCCGATGGATTGGTCGGGCACTCTTGAGTATAATTACAGTTTTTCTTGTTGCGTTAAGTGCTTCTTCCCATACAGCGCAGCGCTCCAGTTATGCCCTCAGTTTAGAAGCGCCCTTTAATCAAATCGGGTTTTATCCTGCGGTGCAATCAGTGGATTCTCCCTACTATCGCAGCACCGGAGAGTGGTTAGGGCGATTGATTTTACCCTCTCGTGAAGACCTAGAAACGATCGCTCCCCTCTCGTCAATTCCCGATTGGACTTGGATTGAGCTGTATCATACGCCACCGGAAGCTAAGGATTGGGAAGGGAAAACGGTACGCTTAGAATGGCGGGACGATCCGAGAATTGCCGAGTATGTAAAAACAGTTACTGCTAATGTGCAATTGAGCGATCGTGCCCTAGAAAACCATCATAAGGGCAATGTCATCCCCACCCGTCTCAATGGTCGCCCCCCAGTGGGCCCCCTCCAATCCCTTGCCGGAGCGCGTCCCCAAGACGATCTCATTGTCCGTCTCCATGAAGTAAATTTTACCCCCAACAGTGGCAAATCAGCCGTTTTACAAACCAGTCTAGAACCCATTCAAGTGACGGGACGCTTTTATGGCTTAGTAGAAATACGAGAACCCTTGCCCTCAACTTGTGCAGAAAATCAGCCTTGTCCTACTGAATGGTACAGAGTCCAACATTACAACCGAGCCACGGAAAAATTTGACGGACTAGAGGAAAAAGTTCGCATTCCCCAACAACCCCAGGATAATAACGGTCGCTGGTTATCCACTCCCGAAGGTATAGAAAACTCTCCTGCGGGTGAAAAAGGATGGTATCTCTATGGAGCTAGGGACAAACAAGGACAATTTATTGTACAAGGAATTAAGCCGCGATCGCTTTTTCAACTCCAGCCCAATCATATTTTGCTCGGAACCCAAACCAGTCTCGACTATATCCAGCACTACAACTGGAAAGACACTCCAGAGCGCAAAGGAACCACCCAAAGCATCCTCATCTCCCCCACCGCCACCCGTCCAGAAGAAGCCGTGCAATACTGGAACGAAGGAGACTATGCCCTAGTCATGCATCTGTTTGGCGGCATTGGCGGCCAAAACGGAGAACCCATAAGCGCTGGAACCGTAACCGGTCATTTTGCTTACGGAATTGCCCAAGTTGTGCGCGACCCCTTCACCCAAGAGCTACAATTTGACATCCTCTATCAGCAAGTTTACGCCCACAATCCCAACGCCATTATTTCCGGAACCCATACTTGGACGAACTACATGGGCAATTTGCAACGGGGATGGTTAGGCACTCGGCCCGTTTCCGATGTCCTGATTAAACTCGATGCCTTAACCCAAAACTATAATTTTGATGGTGAAATCATCTCTCCCATCCGCGAATTTTGGATACAACTCCAAATCATGATGGCCCGATATCGCACCGGAGACGGAACCGGAGTCGCAGAAGTCACCCCAGCAACCTCCTGCGTGCAAGACTCCAGCCAAGCGCTCTACATCACCATCGAACAAATTAAACAACAAATTCTTGCTAACCCCAAAATTGTCACCTGGTTACGCACCCATCCCCACCATCCCCAAACCCAACGCTTATCAGAATTAGTCCAATTAGGAGAAAACCTCGTTAACCTTCTCGCTCCTCAAGGCGTTGTTCGCGAAGATTGGAAACAAAATGCCCAATTTTTATCTGGGATAAACCCTGGTAATGGATTTATCAGCGATCAAGATTTATTCAATGCTCTATTAAGTTGGCAAACCTTACTCCCTCGCCAAGCTTATGATCGCATGGCTAAACTGTTCTTAGATCGAGGATCGCAATTATGGTTTTTACGCACCAATCAAGTTGGTGGATGGGACAGTAGCATCGAACCAGTTGCTCCTACGGGAATTTTAGGCCAATTTCCCCTCATTTCCACCCTAGCCAGCCGGGTTTTGCTCTCCTTAGCTCGGCCAACATGGCGAGATGGGGGGATCTTAATTTTAATGTTGGGCGGGTATGCTTTTATTGCCATAGCATTAACCTGGTCTTATAGCTTTTGGCAATGGCTCAAGGGCGCATCTTTCCGGGAATCCTGGCATCGAGTGGGGGCAGCGTCCCTAGCTCAAGATCAATCACCCCCCAATTTCTGGCAAGCCTTGAGGATTTTATGGGTTCCTGTAGCCATAGAAGAATTGGTTTTCCGCGTAATCTTGGTTCCCCATCCCACCGACTGGATTTCAAGGCAAGAATGGTGGTTGTTGGCTTTAGTGAGTTTGATCCTTTATCTCTTCTATAAGGTGGTTACGGTTTGTTTATGCTCTAAACTGCCCTTAAAACTTGTGCCGGTTGTCTTGCTCTTGAGTATTACATTAGGCTTAGTTTGTATTCTCACTTATGGTCTAACGGGTTCATTTTGGGTGATTTGGGTGTTGCATGGATTGATTCGACTTAATCCGTTTCAGTTCCAGCGCGACTAGGAGGGCAAGATTGGATGCCTTATATCAAGTCCGATTAAACAATTGTCATTGCAACCTCCGGGAAGCAATTGCCGAGACGAGCGAGATAGCGCAGATTGCTTCACTCCACTGCGTTTCGTTCGCAATGACATACTAACCGATCCAACGGACTTGATACAGCAGTTTTCGCTGCTATGCGGTACATTTCGATCCCCCCAACCCCCCTTAAAAAAGGGGGCAGTCAAAGTCCCCCTTTTTAAGGGGGATTTAGGGAGATCTTTTCCGACTGTACCTCATTACCGCGCGAAGCGCTGTATCAGAGGAATGCGAGCGTCTCGCTTGCTAGAGAAAGGCAGCGAGGAAGATGTCCGCACTCATTACTCATAAAGGAAAATTTTCCTGCAAGAAAGCTTCAGCCTGAGCGCGATTTGTGAGTTCTCCATCTAAGGTCATCTCTAGGATTCGATCCAAAATTACTTTAAATTGACGACCGGGTTTATAACCCAATTGTTTTAAGTCATTCCCATTTAAAATGGGCTTCACTTGGGCGAATTTCCACAAGTATAACCAGATCTTGTGCCGTAGGAGTCGGGGACTTTGTACCATGACTAAAATTAATGTGGGGAAGCGATAAGGCTGGAGAATATTCACAATGGTGCTGGGGGATTCACAGGTGGGTAAATCGGAGAAAATGGTGGTTTTTGCGGTTTCTAAATCCTTGAGGCGTTCGATACTTTCAGCAGGGAGCTGGAAACCGGAAGCGACTGGGTAGCGGTATTCGGGGGCAAGATAGGCAATAATGACTTCTAGTAATAATTGCCAAGGGGGGCATAGTCCAGGGGGTTTAAATCGGTGTAAACATCGGTCTACTAAACTCAGTTGTTTCCAGAGTTCAGGGGTGAGTTCTAAGCTGGAGTGAATGCATTTGAGTGCATCTAGATTTCCGAGCATTTGAATGGCTCTTTGCCAATAGTTGGCTTCTAGGATGTAGTTGAGTTCGTTTTTGAGGCGGGTTTGGAGGGCAGGCGCTCGGTTATTTTCGGCGATAGAAAGATCGTACACGCCACTGGCGATCGCATAACGAATATAGCCTTCCGTTTGTCCTTCTAAACGAAACCCCAACCGCACAGCAAACCGCACGGCGCGATAAATACGGGTGGGGTCTTCGATGAAGCTATTGGCATGTAATACGCGAATTAACTGGGCTTCTAAGTCTAAAATGCCACCAAAAAAATCTAATACTTCACCAATGCGGGGAGGAGTTAGGCGCAGAGCTAGAGCATTGATGGTGAAATCTCTGCGGTATAAATCTTGGCGAATTGAGCTGGCTTCTACCTCCGGATTAGCGGCAGGATAGGGATAAAATTCTGTCCTTGCTGTCGCAATATCAACCCAAAGATTGCCTAATTCTGGGTGTTTATGCCAGAGCAGGGCTGCGGTTTGGAATTGCCCATGAATTTGCAAGCGAGCGCCGGGATATTTTTGCTGTAGGACTTTGGCTAACTGGACTCCAGCCCCCGGTTGGGCGGCACGATGATAGCCATCCACCACGAGATCTACATCCTGGAGATCGATAACCGTATCGGCATCCGCGAGGAGTAAATCTCGCACTCCTCCACCTACCAAGTATAAATGCCAACCTCTTTGTTCCGCCGCTAGGGCCGCTTGTCGCAAGACTTCCTGTAAAGTGTAGCTCAAACTCTCCCGTACCATTTGCTTCATGGTTTCTGGCAAATAACAGGACTTAAGGCGATGGATTTGTATTTTTGACCCCACTTGCTGCCCGGTTTCTTGAAGATGAAATTGCCGCAATACATCGCTACGGGTGACGATGCCGACTAAATTCCCCTCTTCTAATACGGGTAAGCGACCAATATCATAGGTAACCATCAACGCCTCAATTTCCGGCAGTTGGGTTTCTGGGGTGATGGTTTTCAGATGAGGAGTCATGTAGCCTTTGACGGGAGCATGGGAAAAGCCATGATGGAGGGCAATATCGAGGTCGCGACGGGAAATAATGCCGACGAGTTGTCTTTGGTGATTGACCACGGATAATCCGGAGTGGCCATAGCGTAATAAAATACGCTGGGCTTGGGCGATCGTGGTTTCTGGTAAGATGGTTCGCACGGGGGAAGACATTAATTCCCTTGCGGTGGGTGCGGTGGGGACTTGATCTTTGAGGTTTTGCACCAGCTCTGCAAAGATGGGTTCAATGTCGGTTTCTCGCAGGGTGAGGGAGGCGGCTTGAGCATGGCCCCCACCTCCGAGGGGGGCAAATAGGCGCTGGAGATTGAGGGGAGGATGGGAGGAAGAACGACATTTGCGACGGGAGCGACCAATGACGGTTAATCGTTTTTCTGCTCCCACTTGATACCATGTACCGAAGAGTAGGGCATCGGTATGGGTTAATTCCATGAGTCGGGCGGCTACACTGGATAATCCGGGGATGAATTCTGCGGTGGGTAAGAGAACCCAGGATAGTTGATAGCCCTGTTGGGTCAGGGTTTGCAGTTGCTCTAGGGCGAGGGTGAGCAGGTCTTGGAGTTGGGGGGATAATCCGGGTTCTACATATTCGCCAATGACGGCTAAACTGGCTCCTTGGGTCATTAACCAGGCTAGGGCGAGGGCATCCCTGGGGGTGCTGGAGTCATAGGTGAGGGAACCGGTGTCAACATGAATGCCTAGGGCCATGACGGTGGCTTCTGCGGGGGTGAGTTCTAGGGAGGGGAGGGTTTGCAGACGCTCGACGATTAGGGTGGTGGTTGCGCCGACGGGTTCGAGAATGGAGTGGGTGAGGGGAAGGTCGGTAGGGGTGTCGAGATGATGGTCGTAGAGTTCAACTTGTTGGAGATGGGGCAAGTCGAACCAATCAGAGGCTGGCCCGAGGCGATCGCGTTGCTGAGTATCGACTACGATTAAACTGCGGATTTGCTCTACATTTACTGAGCGGCGCTCAATTAAGGCATATTCATCCCGATAAAAGGCTAAGAATTCTCTGACTGTGGGATGACATCCCCCTGTCAATACGACCTGAGCGCCCGGTTTGAGCCGCGTTAACCCCACTGCTGCCCCTAATGCATCAAAGTCTGCGGTGGTATGGCACAAAATTAAATCCATCATGCTACTTGGTGGTCATGGTATGCACCCCATCCCAGGATTCTGGGGGAGGATTATCTAAATACACCTGAGCGCGTTCTATGTGAATATTAATGGCTTTATCCATGGGATCAATGATTTGCGCTTGCTCAAAATAGTACAGTGCTTGGCTAAAATCTCGATGAATATAGGCAGATCTTCCTAAATAGTATAACTCTAGAAGCTGTTGCTGCTGGGAGTCTAGAGCCACTTCCTTATCCCCAAGCACTTGATAGATACTGACGGCTTCATTTTTCCCTTTGACTCGAATTTTATCTAGTTCTCTGACCCAAAGGCGATCGCCACACAACTTATAAGTATTCTCGCTAATAATAATATCACAGCCATATTCCTTCGTCACGCCTTCCAAGCGAGCGCTCAAATTCACCCCATCCCCAATTACCGTATAATCCATCCGCTTACGGGAGCCAATATTTCCTGATACCACTTCCCCGGAACTAACGCCAATCCCAATGCGAATATGGGGTTGATTTTCCATAAATCGACTTTGATTAAAAATCTGCAATCTTCGGCGCATATCTAAAGCTGATTTTACCGCCATCCAGGGATGATTAGTTAGGGGAAGTGGTGCGCCAAATACTGCCATTAAAGCATCTCCAATAAACTTATCTAAAGTTCCTTTACAATTGAAGACCGCTTCAACCATAGTTTCAAAATATTGATTGAGTAAGGTCACCACTTCCTGAGCGCCTAAATTCTCGGTTAGGGTTGTATATCCCCGAATATCAGAAAACAAAATCGTTACATCTTTTCGTTCGCCAATCATCAAAGAATCATTATCCAAAGCCATCACCTGATCCACTACATCAGGATTCATATAGCGATACATGGTGGTCTTCATCCGCTTCTCTTGACTAATATCTTCTAATACCACTAATCCCCCCCTGACTTGACCACGAGGATTGGTCAGAGGGTTAACGGTTAAATTAATGCTGCGCTCTACTTTGCCCACTTCTTGTGCCGGAATTTTGACTTCCTTGGGATCGTTCCAGGGAATAAACCAATCGGGATTTTGGGGGTCTTTAATCGCTAAATTAACCCGAATTACATCTGTATTAATCGGATAAATGCCCACTTTTAAGTCTTGTTCAGGGATATATTGTTTCGTGCCATTTTTTAAGCTATCTTCAATCCGCATCTTGAGGTTTTCAATGGGGACGACTTCCCAAACTTTACGTCCGATGAGTTTAGATTCCCAGAGCTGAATTTGAGTTTTGGTCTCTTCTGAATTCCAATAACAACCCAATAATTCTAAAGCAGCTTCATTCAGGGTGACAATACAACCTTGCATATTCGTAGAAATTACAGCATCTGATAAGCTCTCTAAAATGTCTTTTTGATATTGTTTTTCTAGGAGAACACTTTCAAAGAGTTGGGCATTTTCCAGAGCCATGCCAGCCTGAATATTAAAGGCTTGCATGAATTCTTCATCGGAGCTGGTAAAACTCCCTTGCTCTTTATTGATCAGTTGGGTTACACCAATCAGTTTTTTCGCCGAATTAAACACGGGCATACATAAAATATTGCGGGTATGATATCCGGATCGCTTATCGGTACTCGGATCGAATCTTGGATCTTCATAGGCATTGGGAATATTCAATAATTCTCCAGTGGAAGCCACATAACCCGCAATTCCTTTATTCGTGGGAATCCGGATTTCCATCAGGGTTTTGCCATCCGCTTTGGCAATTTTTGTCCAGAGTTCTTGGTTTTCTTTACTGAGTAAAAATAGGGTGCTGCGGTCAGCTTTCATTAAATCTCGTGCTTGTTCCATCACCGATTTTAAAGTCAATTCTACATCTAAGCTTTGACCGAGGGTTTGGGTTGCTTTTAAGAGGGCTTCAGCTCCCCGTTGATTGCGAGCCGCCATATAAAAGGATTGACAAGTTTCCAGGATAATTCCAATCGATTCGGAAAAATCTTTAAAGGTTTCTTCATCCTCAGCCGAAAAGGGTAATCCTCCGGCTTTATTCGAGAGTTGCACCACAGCGACGACTTGCCCTTTACTGCTAGTAATGGGCATACAGAGAAGGCTTTTGGTTTGATAATTGGTTTGTTTATCGAGTTCAGGTTGAAATAAGGGATGATTGGGGGCATCTTCAACATTTAAGCATTTTCCCGTGATGGCCACATGGCCCGCCATACCGATATGGAGCGGAAACCGAATTTCAATAGGCTTTTCGGCATCAGGTTGATTAATTTTTGACCACAACTGCCCTTTATCTTCATTGACCAAAAAAATCAGGGTGCGATCGGCTTGTAAAATTTGCCCAATTTTCAGGGTGAGGGCATCTAGAATCTGTTCCAACATGGCTTCTAGGGCTTCATTATTGATCAACTCGATCGCCCTTAAAAATTGCTGAAACTCAGCCGTGATAAAATCAAGTAAACAAATAAACTCTTTAACCGGGAGGTCTTTTACCCTCGCGGTTAAGGCTCCCATCATGTTTACTTGGGCAAGAGTAGCCAGAACGCTGCCAGTGTTGGGTAAGGTCATAGGAATGTCAAGCTACGGGATCTAACTTCTTATTGTATGTTAACTAGATTTGTCCATCTCGATCTGCTCCCTACTGGGATATTCTGATTAGAGCGTACTGTAGAATACATAGGCTATCCGTTAACTGGGATTTGCATCACGGGGAGAATCACCCGTACTTCTGTCCCTTTGTCGATTTGGGAAAACAGGCGAATATCCCCGTTATGCTGTTGAATAATTTGATAACTAATGGATAATCCTAACCCGGTTCCTGAACCAACTGGTTTAGTGGTGAAAAACGGATTGAATACTTGGTCTTGAATCTCTTGGGGAATACCTAAGCCATTATCGCTAATGGTGACTTGGACTTGGCGATCGTTTAAGCAAAAAGTGGAGAGCATCACATGGGGAGACTCAATTTCTCGATGTTCTTGTAGAGCATCAATTGCATTACCGATCACATGCATCCAAACTTGATTGAGTTGGGCGGGATAGCACTCAACAAGAGGTAATTTTTTATAGTGCTTGATGACGGTAACTTTCGGTTGCAAACGATGGTCTAACATCACGAGGGTACTGTCTAAGCCTTCATGGAGATCGACAATTTTTAAGTCAGATTCGTCTAAGCGGGAGAAGTTTCTGAGGGAAATTACAAGGTTTTTGATCCGTTCTGAGCCTTGTTTCATGGAACCGATCATTTGGGGTAAATCTTGCTCTAGAAAGGGTAAATCAATCTCATAAATGTGCTGTTCAATCTCTGGATTGGGTTGGGGATAATGTTGTTGATAGAGATGTAAAAGGGCTAATAAATCTTCGGTATAGATTTCGGTGTGGCGGAGGTTGCCATAAATAAAGTTGACGGGATTATTAATTTCATGGGCTAGTCCAGCGACCATCTGGCCTAAGCTCGACATTTTTTCGGTTTGAATGAGTTGGGTTTGGGTCTGTTGCAGTTTAGCTAAGGTTTTGTTGAGTTGTTCATTTTTAGATTTCAGGCGTGTTTCTGAGTTTTGCAGTTGTTCGGCGATCTGTTGTCGTTGGATAATTTCGATGTTGAGGGTTTGGTTGATTTTTTCTAGGTGATGATAGGTGTGAATATAATCGAGAATGAGTCCGGTTAAGGGAACGAGATAGGCAATGATTTTAAGAAAATGGGCAATATTAAAGTGATTATCAAAGAGGGAAGTTGAACCAAAGACCATGTGCATTTGGGTGGCTACATTGGGTAAGGTGCTAATAATGAGGGCGTGGGAAAATAGGCTTGGGTATTGGTGGTAGAACTGGGGATAAATCCAAAATCCACTGATGAGAAATAGGATGAGGGGAATGAGATCCCAAGGCCGGGTGAAGAGAGCGCCAGGATACATGGTTTCTGGTAGAGTGCTGTGGGTGGCGCAGAGATAGATGATTTGGTAAGCAATGAGACCAAAGATGAGGCTTAGTATGATGACAACGGGAAATTTACGTTGCCAGTGTTCGGCTGTGGGGAGAAGTAATAGGCAGACTCCGACTAGGGTAATGATGGCGTTGAATAGGCGGCAGATGGCCCAGGTGAAGGGGATGAGGTTATGGTTGTCGGCAACGGCGGAAATGAGGCGATCGGCGGCTAGGGTATGGAAGGCATCCATGACTCCAGCGAAGAAGAGGGTGATACCTAGGATGGGGGTGGTTACGTCTTGTTGAATTTTGAAGTGGGCGAAGGCGAGGATGACGGTAAAAAGGGCGGTGCAAAAGGCACTCCATTCTAAGATGGTATGGGTAAAACTGCCGGATAGGGTTTGGTGTAGGGTGTCGGTGAGTTGGTTGGGGGTGAGGTTAGTGGCGGCTTCGAGATCGAGGGCTGGGGCGTAAATGCCAAAGTCTACTCCGATAAGGTTGAGGGTGATGGGCAGTAGGCAAATGCATAGTATGGCGATCGCCAGTGAGCGAGGCAGTTGTAAGGGTTGTTGTGAGGTTTGGGTTGGGGAGACAAGGGACTTTGATCCCCAGATGAGTTGGAAAAATTGAGTGAGAGAATGAATGAGATAATGGGTTTTAAGCAAGATTTGAGCCTATCCTTGGGCAATAACAGGAACTTGGGAGCTTTCTGGTATTGAGAGATGCATCCTGGAAGAGCTGACGAATGCAAACCTGAGCCTGTCACAAGAAAATACAGGAAATCTTGACATTTGTCAAAGATAGGGGGAAATGGAGATTATTGGATCATGATGGCTGCACTCAAGCCTACAAAAAGAACCGAGACTATGAAGTAGCTAGAGTTACAAAATTGGGCGGGAAGTGCAACATCAAGATTGGAGATTATGGCGATCGCTTATTTGAATAAATCCATCAAAATTTGGGCGGGTTTGGCAAATCGATTGAGTTGCTCGTAAGCTTCCATGAGCCGTTCTCCTTCTACTTCCACGTCTGGTGTCGGATAGTTTTGTAGGGTTTCGAGTAAGGTTATTTCCCCATCTTCACTGGCTGATAAAATTAAGGCAGCGCGGAGGGCTTGAGTATTGGAACTCTGGGAAGGAGTATGGACGATTTCTGCGACGCGATCCAAAATTTTGCGCCCAATGGTGCTATTTAACACTCTATCGAGAAATAAAAGATCTATAGCAATAGGAGCGGTTAAGAGGGTACGCAACTCTTCTGGATTTTGTCCTAGGGTTTGCAAGTTGCGTTTGAGAGCGGGAGTCATTTCTCCAGTGTCTGCAAATGTGGTGAGTTCGGCTACGGAGAGGGAGCGCCGAAAGGGAGCATACTTAAAGATGATGCGTTCTGCGCTCCAACTGGGAAGGGAGATTAGGGGAGAGAAGAGGGCGATCGCTAACAGGGTTATCCAGGGTTTCATTGGTAAAAGGGGAGTAAAGTCTAGGTATTCAAGACAAATTTAGCCTGGCTTGAGTTTCTGCTTATTTTTTCAGAAATAAAATCGCGCCTGCTAGTACCAGTCCCATCCCTAAATAACGGGATATTGTCATCGGACGGGGGTCAAGTCCGATACCATAGCTATCCAACAAGGAACCGAGGAAAAATTGCACGGCTAAACTTAAGGAAAACGTCGCCAATAATCCCACCCGCGAGACACAATAAGCAATGCCACCTACAATCACTAAACCACAGATGCCTGGCAGGATGGCATAACCTGGTAAGAGACTGTAGTTGCTCCAGGTATAACCTGCCATTAGGGTACGCAATAGGGCGATCGCCAAAATCAGCAAACCTCCACCGGCATAGGTGATCACAATATTATCAAATACACCCAACTTCTGTTCTAAAATGCCCATAACCTGAGCTTGAATGGTGACCGCAGCTCCTACAGCAATGACGACTAATAAAGTGATGAATTGGGTCATAAATTATCCGATCATTTGGGCGAGATTAATTCGATATTTCCGTAATTTCAATTATACGGTCTTGCAGGTCTTTAACCAAAAAATTCAAGGGTTTATTGCGACGAATTTTATTTTTCACCCCTCGCAATTGTACCCGCATTAACACCTGTTCCAAACAATCATGATCGAAACAAACATGGCGTTGTCGGTTATTATGGCCCAAACTTGCGCCCGAAATCACATGCAGTTGGGCATTTTTCTTTAATTGATACCAAAGTCCTTCCGGGATCTCTTTTTGCACCGTTTGCGTCATTCCTGGAGACAGATAGAGGGGATCTAAGCCTGTGGTTCCCAAGGTTTGCTCATAATTATAATAATAATGAAGGGGCACATCGGCTTCAGGTAGTTGCAGTAAATCTTCGTATAATCCTCTAGCAACTTCTAAATCCGATACCATGATCGTGTAGACTTTAGGGGCACTCGTCAGGAACATCCACATGGCTCCAGCATAAGCCATCAGCAACATGACCATGATTCCCTGGGTGGACAAGAGGGAATCAATCGGTAAAAAAGAAAACAGAGAGCCGAGGATAGGGGAGCTGAAACTTTGGATTAATTGTGTTTCTAAGACCATGGACTCAAAATCAGGGCAATATTATTTAAGATAATGGCATCAGGGGGAAAATATCCCACTTGTGCCCATTATTCTAACAACTTTGGGCTGAATCGGAAGAGGAGTTAACGCTGGTGTGGTTAGCCTTGGTTATGGGAAATTCTCGGTTTCATTGGGGAATTGGCGATCGCCACTCCTTGCTTTGTTGCTGGGATACAGCAAATTTATCCGTAGATAAAATAGAGAAAATCATCCCTGATCTAGAACAGAGAAGAATTCCAGAGCTTATCTTGAAAGACTGTCCTCTGAAGGAGCAATTTCATTTAAAAACTTTTAATACTCTACCCTTGCGAATTGCTTCTGTAATTCCCGCAATCACTCCCCTGTGGACATCCTATTCTCAAAGTCATGTCATTGAATTAGCAGATTTACCCCTAAAGGGAGTTTATCCAACATTGGGCATCGATCGCGCATTAGCCGTTCTCGGTGCAGGCACAAAATGGGGATGGCCCATTTTAGTCATCGATGGAGGAACTGCGCTAACCCTAACCGGAGCAAACGGCGATCGCCATTTAGTCGGTGGAGCCATTTTACCCGGACTAGGCCTACAAACCCGTCTGTTAGCCGAACATACCCGCACCTTACCCCAAATCACTCTATCTGAGCAACTACCCAAACGCTGGAGTTTAGACACCCAAGAGGCGATCGCCAGTGGTATTCTGTATACCGTCTTAGCCGGTTTACAAGATTTTATCCAAAATTGGCACAATCAGTATCCCCAAAGTCCCATTATTCTCACTGGTGGAGATGGAGAACACCTAACTCAATTCCTCATGCAACAGTATCCCCCATTAAATCCTCATCTCCATTTTGATCCTGACTTAATCTTCCTGGGTATCGCAAAAACAGCCCCTGAACGCGGATTATACGGATTAAAGGATTACACGGATGGGGGATAATGGGGATTATACGGATTGAAGGATTAATACAGAGGGGGTATAATCAACAAATACATCCCAATCGTGGGTAGCACGATAAAAAAATCCGCGTAATCCTGTCATCCGCATAATCCGCGTTCAAGCCATGGAGTTGAAATACGAACAAATAACCCACAAAATCATCGGTGCATCCTTTGAAGTTCACAACTTTCTCGGCAATGGATTCCAAGAAGTCATTTATCAGAGAGCTTTAGCCTACGAACTGACGCAAGCGGGGTTGAGTTTTGACCGGGAAATTGAACAACATATCTATTACAAAAATCTCCCCAATCCTATTGGAACGCGCCGCGCTGATTTTGTGGTAGAAAATAAAGTATTGGTGGAATTAAAAGCTGTCATCGAGCTTGAAGATGTTCATCTGGCTCAAGCATTGAATTATCTGAAAGTCTATAAGTTGGATGTGGGTTTGCTGATTAATTTTGGCTCTAAAAGTTTGACGTTTAAACGATTAATTCGTACTCCAAGCTAAGAAATTAAGTATAAATGCAGGGTGTGGACGCGGGCGGAAAAGTTGACTAAAATGGCCAACAATCTTTTCTCCTCACGGCTATGAAACGGATTAAGCAGACGACTCTCTATTACCAAGACGATCGCTCGGATAAGATTTATGAGGTGGACTTGCTTGCGGCGGGCGATGATGGCTATATCGTCAATTTTCGCTATGGTCGTCGGGGGAGTAATCTGAAGGAGGGGACGAAAACGAGTAACCCTGTTTCTTTGCGGGATGCGGAGGTTATTTTTGATAAGTTGGTGAAGGAGAAAACGAAGAAGGGATATCAAGCTGAAGCTTTGACAACTCCTGAACCTCCTGGGAGTAGTCGGGAGATGACGCGGGACGATCGCATCTTATCCTATCTAGAAGGCTCTCCACCGGAGAATTGGCCCCTGAGTCGCATCATTTGGCGTGCGGGAGAGTTGCAACTGAGCGCCGCAACTCCCCATCTGATTAAGCTTTTGGGGACTGGAGAACCTTTGCAAGATTATTGTATTGCTTATGCTTTGGGACAATTGGGAAATCAAGATGCTTTGCCGGTATTGAAGCAGTTGCAGGAGAATGCATTAACGCCGGAATTTGTCAAGCGCATTGCTTTTGAGTCGATGTGGAGATTGGCGGATGCTAGGACAAGAGAGGAGTTACAGCAGATGGTATGCGATCGCCTACCGACTATTCTACAAGAGGCGATCGCCACCGGAAACCCCGAAACCCTAACCAATACTCTTGCTACCTATCTCAATACCAAAGATTATCAACCCTTTGAAGCCTTACAAACCCTCTACCAAACCCACCTCGACATCACTCGTCCAGCCTTATACCAGTTTATCCGCACCGCACCCCTTGCGCCTCCATCGTTCAAACCCCTGCGCCATCTGTTCAAAATGGCAGAATATCGCCATGATGCCGAGTTTTTTGGCATGTTAGCCTGGCGGTTTGAAACCGGAAAAGCCTTTTATCAGAAGAAACCCTATGCTATTAGATTACCTGATGGCAGCTATTTGGGGCGATATGAATACCAACGTAACCTAGAAACGAGAGGTTACGAACGAGTACGAGATAACTTGCTCGCAGAACAACAACGGCCCAATACTCGCCTAGCTTATAATCAAGATACTCGCGATTATCTGCGAAGACGGGTATGGCGCACTCTAGCTAAATTAGCGGAACAAGGAGATTTAAAGTATATCGATCTGGCTGTGGGTGTGCTATTAGCCTACTCCGATGAAGATGCTCAACCCGTGCGAGAAAAAGTCCGGTATCGATGGACTTCAGACTGGCAACGCATTGACATCAAAACCTATTGGGATGAATATGCGGGTTATTTCTCCTTGAACCATATTCTCTACAACAATAGTCCTCGCTATTCTTGGCAGTTTGGATGGAAAGCTTGGAAATGCTCAGGAACGTATAAACCGGGAGATGCGCCACCAGAAGCTAGGGAAGAAGCGTTTCCAGAACTTTGGAATCAGCGCCCCGATGCTTTAGTCGAATTACTATTAAAGAGTCAATGCCATCGGGTACATCAATTTGCCGTGAAAGCACTGCAAGATAATCCTGACTTTTGTCAGCAGATGGCAGTGCAAGATTTAATGGGTTTGTTGAGTCAATCCTATCCTGAAACGATAGAATTTGGGTTTAATTTAGCCCGGCAACGGTATACTCCCGAAAATCCCGATTTTGATTTAGTTCTGGCTTTATTAAGCTGTAGTTTTGCTCCCGCTCGCACCCAAGCGCAGGAGTGGATAGAAACGAATCCTTCTGTATTTGTCGCTTCTACAGAATTTCTCTGTCAGTTTCTCCTCAGTCCCTATCTGGAGGTGCAAGAGTTTGTCCGTCGGTTGTTGCGATCGCACCCCATCCCGGAAAATCGCACTAAAATTATCATTGGCTATATTATCTCTGAACTGATTAGCCTCACCACAGGAGAATCGGTAACAGCCATATCCGATACCCTACTGTTGCTCTTTGCCACTCCTCTACAAACCATCAGTTTACAAGTCATCCTCGACTTACTCCAGCATCCGGTTGCCGAAGTACAAACCCTGGGTGCAAGACTGCTGCACAACCATGAAACCCCAGCAACAGAGCTACCGGTAAGCATTATCGAGTCTTTAATTGCCTCGTCTGAAGAAGCTATCCGTACCATTGGCGTAGAAATCTTTGGTCAATTGGGCGATCGCCAACTCCGAGAAGACTATCGAGATGCTATCATAGCCATGGCCCTCAGTGCGATTCCCGATCTGCGCCAATCCATTCAGCCTATCATTTACCGTCTCGCCAACGGTCATCCCCAGTTTAGCCTCCCCCTAGCCCTAGAATTAATTGAATTTCTCCTCACTCCAGAATCCCATGAAGGAGTTCACAAAGACCTATTTACCCTGCTCCATCTTCATCTTCCTGGATGGAAGGGCGAGATTTCCCCAGAGTTAACCTCACGCTTACTCAAGTCTAAATTCGGCTCTGCCCAACAACTCAGTGGTATTATTCTCGGTGCAAATGTCTATCGTTGGGCAAAACAGTGGTCAATAGCCGAAATTGTCCGCTTGGCCAGCCATGAAGTGTTGAGCATCAGACAAGCCTCTTGGACAATGATAGAGCATAACAGCGATCGCATCAAAAACTCCGAAGCCGAAAAATTAGCCGCCATTCGCATGTTAGAAGCCAAATGGGAAGACTCCCGTAAATTTGCCCAAGACTTTTTTCAGCGCCATTTCACCGACAGCGACTGGACTCCCGAAGTCATGGTTCTCATCTGCGACAGCATTCGCGAAGACGTGCGCGAATTTGGTCGTCAGCTCGTCACCCGCACATTCCAAGAACCCCAGGGGCAAGATTATTTACTCAAATTTAGCGAACATCCCAGTACCGATATGCAAGCCTTCGCCAGCCAATACTTGCACAACCATGCATCGGATAACCCAGAGCAGTTAGAACATCTTAAACCCTATCTCATCACCGTTTTATCCCAAGTCAATCGAGGACGAGTAGCGAAACAGAAAGTCTTTCAGTTCTTGGAACAGGAAGCCCTCAAAAGTGAAGCCGCAGCACAAATCATTTCCCAAGTGCTAACTCGCCAGTCAGCAACAATGGCGATCGCCGATAAATCCCATTGTCTACAATTAATGTTACGCTTGCACCACCGCTATCCCCACATCCCCCTGCCCATGGAAATCAAACCCGTTACCGAAATTCGACATTAACCCTAATTTTAGCTGAATTTGAGGTCAAAACTATGGAATTTGCCTATTCATACCACGGCAGCACAGCCGTTAACAACCAGGGGAATAATACCCAAATGTCCTTTTCCCCCGACACCAAACGCCCGCCTACCTATTTTATTGGTGAATTGGGCAAAAGTGTCGCCTTTCGAGAAGCCATTAGCGCCTTACATGATGTAGTCGTCTCTGACTTGCGCTACCAACCCAAAGACAAAGAAGAATACAAAGAATGGGCCGCCAAACAAGAAGATCTAGACTGGCAAAAAATTGCAGCAGAGCAACAAGAAATAGCCACCCAAATCACAGCAATTTGTGCCGAAATAACCCACATTAATCACCAGCGTTATGCTAGGTGGGAACCCTATTATAAAGCCAGAAATAAATTTCGTCAATATGTCTGGCAGAAACAACTCGATTTCTATTTTGTCTTCGACCCCGTGATTACAGTTCACCCCGATGAAATCTTTTTTGAATGTTTCAGCCAAGATGAATCCAGTTATGGCAGACTAGGAGCCAGCTACGAAGTATTTAAAAATATCAATGAATTCGCCTGCGGCACAACCAATATAGACTATTCTGCCGCCCTTTATGATGAATTTCAAAAAATCAGAAGCTACAAAACCACCCAATTTAAAGTCGATCCCTCTGGTTTTGAAGTGCAAACCACCCATGAAGAAACCTTCAAAGAAGTGAAAATCGATTTACCCGACAGTTGGGTAAGGGGCTTTTTACAGGTGAGTTCTGCCATGTCATTACCAGCCACCACCTTTGATTTACACCCCATAGATATTCACAATATCTGTCTCATTCTTCGCCGCAACAAAGAGAAAAAAGGGCCCCGTAGTTTGCGCTATATCCTAGAACCAGGACAACCCATCAAAGTCGTCCTCGATCCCTGGAATAAAGAAGTCATTTGTTGGCGCTCGCCCTATACTGGCCATAATAGCCAAGAAATCCGCGTCTGGGGTCGTCGCCGTATCCATATTTTAGAGCGCTTAATCCCCATTGCCCAAAAATTCACCATTCACCTATTGGGTACAGGAATGCCCTCCTTTTATATAGCCGATTTAGGCGATATGTCCTTCACCTTAGGCCTATCCGGATGGACAGCCAATGACTGGTCAAATTCCGGCAACTTTGACCTCATGGCTCCCCGCGCTGATGTCGATGAATGGACACAAAAAATAATCTTTGATGCCCTACGGGAAACTTGGGCAGAAACCCCAGCCAGTCTCGCCCAACGGTTAGGATTAAGTCAAACCGCCGTATTAGGAGCATTAGGAGCCTATACCCAAGCCGGACGCGCCATTTATGACCTCAATAAACAAGTCTATCGCCTCAGAGAATTAAGCCGCGAACCTTTACCCATAGAGCGTCTGCGGTTTGCCAATGAGCGGGAAGAAAAAGCCACCCATTTCTTACGCCAAAATCAAGTCCAAGTGAGCAGCGTAACCCATTCTAGTGGAGCCTTTGTTCTCCAAGGAACCGTTCAAGAAAAAGGAAAAACTTACGCCCCTAACTTGACAATTGACGCAGATGAGCGTATGATAAAAGCTGAATGTACTTGCAATTGGCATCAGCAAAATAAGCTGTATAAAGGCCCTTGCGAACATATCTTGGCATTACGGATGCATCATGCCCGTTTATGTCAATAAGCTACATACCCTAAATTACACGACCGAACCGTTGGCAAACAGCCTTGCAATCTGGGCGGTGTATCGCCGCTCTTGCGCTGAGTCTATCCATGCATCACTAGCCTACTCGTGACGGTGCGGTTCTCAGGCTAGGGTGTATATTTCAGTTTGACTTCTTAGAAGTAAATGAAACACCCTAGCCTGGAACCGCTTGAGTTGAGTAGTCTAGTCCTAGGAGTTTACGAAGGGGCAACCAACGGCCACAGGTCGTGTAATTTATTTATTGTATTTAACCGACTTACCGCGCGTTCATCTCCGCAAAGCCCAAAGCCCCGTAAATCGGTTTTTTAACCAATTATTTCGGAAACGATCGCCAAACCCTGTATAAACTTAAGATAAACTGTTTATACCGAATCCAATTACCGCCCTATGTCCGACTCCAACCCGACCAGGGAAAACACCATCACCCTCCAACTCCCCTCCGAACACTATCAACTCTTAGAAGAAGCAGCCACCCTAACCGGATTAAGCGTCAGCGATTACATCATACATCATGCCCTAAGTTCCGCGATCGCCCACACCGCCCTTCACCACTCATACCGCTCCCCTGAACCCACAACAGACCCTCAAACCCCCACCTCCCCAGACACCCCACCCAACCCCGTAACCCCAATCCTAGAACACAACCCCCAAGACCTCAATAACCTCGCCAAAGCCATCCTCTCAACCCTAGCCTGGTCATCCCCAGAAATCCTGCAAAAAAGCCAAAACTCCAAATAACTCCTGTAGGAGCGAACCCCCGTTCGCCCCTACATCAAGTCTCACTTTAGCCAGAAACCTCCGTTAAACCCTCCACCGGAGAAACCAAAACCTTACCATTAGCCCCATTCACACTCATATCCAAATTCCCATAATACGCATCAATCAACAATTGCTTTAAATCCGTAATCAAAGGATAGCGAGGATTTGCACCCGTACACTGATCGTCAAACGCCTGATCCGCCACCCGATCAATTTGGGCAAAAAACGCCCCTTCATCCTCCTTAATCACCTCCTTAATACTCAAAGGAATCTGCACCTTGCGCTTCAACTCTTCCACCGCTTGAATCAACAAAGAAACCTTCTCATCCTCCGTTTCTCCCCCTAAATTCAGATAATCCGCAATCCGAGAATAGCGCCAGCAAGCATTAGGATATTTATACTGAGAAAACGTCGCTTGCTTAAACGGCGCATCCGTAGCATTGTACCGAATCACATGGGAAATCATCAGCGCATTAGCCAACCCATGGGGAATCTGGAACGTTCCCCCTAACTGGTGAGCAATAGAATGGCAAATCCCCAAAAATCCATTAGCAAAAGCCATGCCCGCCATCGTCGAAGCATAATGCATTTTTTCCCGTGCTTTCGGGGCATCAGCGCCTTTTTCATAAGCATCCGGTAGATACTTGAAAATCAACCGAATCGCTTCTAAAGCCAATCCATTCGTATACTCAGAAGCCAAAACCGAAACATAAGCCTCCATCGCATGAGTTAAAGCATCAATACCCCCAAAAGCCGTTAAACTCTTAGGCATATGCAACACCAACTCCGGATCGACGATCGCCATATTCGGCGTTAAAGCATAATCAGCCAAAGGATACTTAATATGATTGCGGCGATCCGTCACCACCGCAAACGGAGTCACCTCCGAACCCGTCCCCGAAGTCGTCGGAATCGCCACCATAATTGCCTTCTCACCCAAAGGCGGCAACTCATACACCCGCTTACGGATATCCATAAACCGCATCGCCAACCCTTCAAACTCAATCTCCGGATGCTCATACAACAACCACATAATCTTCGCCGCATCCATCGGAGACCCACCCCCAATCGCAATAATCACATCCGGGTTAAACGTCTTCATCAACGTCAACCCCCGATTCACCGTATCCAAAGACGGATCGGGTTCCACATCATAGAACACATCATACTTCAGACCAATCTCCTCCAGCGCATCCTCCAAAGAAGCCGTCATCCCCAGATCGTACAGAGGCTTATCAGTAACAATAAACGCCCGCTCTTTCCCCGCCAACTCCCGAATCGCCACCGGCAGCGACCCATACTTAAAATACACCTTGGGCGGAATCCGGAACCAGAGCATATTTTCCCGACGCTCCGCCACCGTCTTAATATTCAGCAAATGCTTCGGTTCCACATTCTCACTAATCGAGTTCCCCCCCCAGGTTCCACATCCCAGAGTCAAAGAAGGATCGAGCCGAAAATTATAAATATCCCCGATCGCCCCCTGGGAAGACGGCGTATTAATCAATACCCTTGCCGCTTGCACCCGGTCTTCAAACCGCTTGATATGCTCCGTATTCGAGGTCGCCGTATACAGTGCCGCCGTATGACCCCGACCCGCAAACGCCACCAAACCACGGGCCTTATCCACCGCATCCTCAAAATCTTTCGCCCGATACATCGCTAAAATCGGAGACAACTTTTCATAAGAAAACGGCTCTTCCAGTCCAATCTTCTCCACTTCCGCCAAAATTACCCGCGTCTGCTCCGGAACCGAAAACCCTGCAATTTCCGCCAATTTCTGTACCGGTTGCCCCACAATCTCTCCATTCAAGCGCCCATTGATTAATAACTTACTCGATAATTTTTCCCGTTCCTCTGGAGTAACAAAATAAGCGCCCCTAGCCATAAACTCTTCCCGCACTTCATCATACACTTCATCCTCCACAATCACCGACTGTTCGCTGGCACAAATCATGCCATTATCAAACGTCTTACTCAAAATAATCGAAGAAACCGCCATCTTAATATGAGCCGAAGCATCAATCAGTGCAGGCGTATTTCCAGCTCCCACACCCAAAGACGGATTCCCCGAAGAATAAGCCGCTTTCACCATTCCCGGCCCGCCTGTCGCTAAAATCAGCTTAATATCAGGATGTTGCATCAAAGCCTGAGACAAAGGAACCGTTGGCTCATCAATCCAACCAATAATCCCCTCTGGCGCACCCGCTTCCACCGCCGCTTCTAGCACAATTCTCGCCGCTTCAATCGTGCATTGTTTCGCCCGTGGATGGGGAGAAAAAATAATCGCATTTCGGGTTTTCAAGCTAATCAGTGCCTTAAAGATAGCCGTTGATGTCGGATTCGTCGTCGGCACAATTCCCGCTAAAATCCCCACCGGTTCAGCTATTTTCTGAAACCCAAAGGACTTATCCTCTTCAATTACCCCACAAGTCTTTTCATTCTTATACTTATTATAAATAAATTCGGAAGCAAAATGATTCTTAATCACCTTATCTTCCGCCACTCCCATCCCCGTTTCTTCTACCGCCATTTTCGCTAAAGGAATCCGAGCCGCATTCGCCGCTAGAGCTGCCTTCTTGAAAATGTGATTCACCTGCTCCTGACTATAGGTTGCATATTGCATTTGAGCCGCTTTCACACGACTAATTAGGGCTTCTAGTTCTTCCAGGTTAGTAATCTTCATTTGAGTGACCATAGACTTACTCTCGTTCAATACTTCAATGGAAATTTCCCACAAGAGGGTTACTTCTATAACACCGGATTATCTTAGATGTGGGGGGATATCTTTAGGAAGTCTTAAGCTTTATAGGTCTTAGCCCTGTTCAGTAGTCAAGCATCAGTGTGAGAAAAAAATAGGGAACCATTTTGATATAATACTCATGTTCTTTCTCTTTGTATCCCCATGAAGCAGCATCAGTTTTTTTATAGATTATCCCTAACCACTGCTTTAGCTCTCTTTAGCCTAGGGATTAATCAGCCCTTAGCCCACAGCTCAGAAGGACAACCTCATCATTCTGGAGGTCATTCCCATGGACAGATTGAAATTGCACCTGGAGAACCGGTTCCCCAGGTGAATTTGATTATTCATCCCGATCAAAAAATGGGCTGGAATCTCGAAATTCAAGTGGAAAATTTCCAGTTCACTCCCGATCATTTATATCAAGAAAATAAACCTGGTGAAGGCCATGCCCATTTGTTTATTAATGGGGAAAAAGTAACCCGAATTTACGGATCTTGGTATTATCTCAAGGAATTACCCCCTGGTAATCACGAAATCAAAGTGGTTTTGAGCAGTAACAATCATGAAGATTTTATCTTTCAAGGGCAAATGATTGAGGATATAGAAATGATTAGAGCAGAATAGCCATCCTAGTCCCTACCGCTTATGCCAGCCTTTTTCCGCTTTCGTCAGGACATAAGCCGTTACATTTTCAATTTCTTGGGGTTTCAGTCTCCCTTGAAAACCAGGCATGGCATTTTTACCATTGTTGATTTGGCTAATAATTTTTTCAGCCGAAGCCATGCCATACTTTTCTAGCGCTTCTTTATTTAAAGTCTTATTACCCATAATCACATTCCCTCCTCTAGCATGACAAGCAGAACAAATGGCATTGAAAATCTGTTCGCCTTGCTTGATATTGGCTGCTTCTGCTATGGGTGTTTTGAAATTGAATACTAAATTTAGAATTAAGAAAAAAGTTAAAAACAGATTTTTCACAAGAATTATTTATAGTATGCAAAAAAAGTTAATAAACTTAACAGGATGTTAGCAGTTAACATCCTGTTAAAAATGCTCTACCAGCCTTTTTCAGCTTGCTCTAAAACATAGGCAGCTACAGCTTCGATTTGTGTTTCATTCAATTTACCTAAGAAACGAGGCATGGCAGCTTTCCCGTTTTTTACCTGAGTAACAATTGCCTCTACACTATTCATTTCATATTTGTCTAAATCGGCTTTACTCAAGGTTTTCTGGGGGTTAACCAAATTTTTTCCACCCGCATGACAAGCCGCACAATTAGCAGAAAAGATGCCTGCACCATCAGCCTCACCAGCTAGGGCTGGGGTGGACAAGGCAAAAGAAAAGATGGCGATCGCCGCAATAATCCAAGATAGCAGTTTTTTCAAAGCGTTCTCCGGTAATAAACCCAACAACATTAACAACAAACGGCTCTATTATACGGCAAGAGGGGAGTCCGGTAAAACCCCCCTCTAGATTTAGGTTATTACGTTTTCTTAAGAAGCCACTTGAGCCGATCGCCGGGGACGGGTACGCCGATTTTTGAGCGGTACACCATCGGTTTTCGGCGCAGTTTTAGAACCCTTCTCCTGGGGTTGGAGATCTTCCGGAGGATCTTCAGGGGTTTGCATCAGCAACACCAGTAAGGGGTTACTCCGTAATTCCCTTCTCAGGAGTCGGTTAATATCATGCTCAATCTCCTGTTGCAAGCAATCGAAACTGACATCCAACTGTCCTTTACCAAAAGAGCGCACAAATTCAGACCAACGATTATCTAAAGTCGTTTGCACCGATTGGGCGATCGCCTCTTCTAAATACTGCTGCTGTAGAGCCGTCACCACACCCCGTAAATGGACTAGGGGACGGTTGACTAATTTTCCTTCCCAATTCACACCAGCCGCCACCGTAATCACCCCATCTTCGGCTAACTGTTGTCTCTCTTTTAGCACTTGTTCATGGAGAATACCGGCATTATCCACCAAAGCCACTCCAGAAGTCACTTTGCCCGCAATCTGAATCGAATCTTCAGTTAGTTCGATAATATCGCCATTATCGACAATCACCATATTTTCTTCCGGAATGCCCATACGGCGAGCCGTTTGCCCATGTCTAATGAGCATCCGATGTTCTCCATGAACCGGGATAAAGAACTTCGGACGAGTTAAAGCCAACATCAGCTTATGGTCTTCTTGACAGCCATGACCGGAAACATGAATCCCTTGATTTTTGCCATAGACCACATTCGCCCCTTGTTTCATCAATTGGTCAATGGTGTTGACCACCGCAATAGTATTACCCGGAATGGGGTTAGCGGAGAACACGACCGTATCCCCCTGGCGAATCTTCACCTGGCGGTGTTCTTGTTTGGCAATCCGGGTTAAGGCTGATAGGGGTTCACCCTGAGATCCAGTAGTCAAAATCAGCACTTTTTCATCCGGTAGATTGCGAATCGCATGTAATGGTTGTAGCAGCTCCTCGGGGCATTTCACATAGCCCAAGTTACGAGCATGGGCAATCACATTGAGCATGGAGCGTCCTAAAACCGAGACCACCCGATTATGTTTTTGCGCCAGTTGCAGAATAATATTCACCCGATGCACAGAGGAGGCAAAAGTGGTGACTAAAATACGTCCCGCAGCTTCAGAAAATACTCGGTCAAGATTCGGATAAGTGGAACTTTCTGATGGCGTAAATCCAGGCACTTCGGCATTAGTGGAATCACTCATCAGGCATAATACCCCTTTTTCCCCATGTTCGGCCAGTTTCTGCAAGTCAAACAGTTCTCCATCCACAGGGGTATGATCGATTTTGAAGTCTCCAGAGTGGATAATGACTCCAATGGGGGTATGGATAGCAACGGTGAAACTGTCCGCCATCGAGTGGGTATTGCGGATAAATTCGACCACAAAGTGTTTACCCACCCTAACCATATCTCTAGGGGCCACGGTTCTCAATTCAGTGCGATCGCTCACTCCCGCTTCTTCAAGTTTCCCTTCCAATAGGGCCATGGCCAACCGGGGGCCGTAAATCACAGGAATATCAAACTGTTTCAGATGATAAGCAATACCGCCAATATGGTCTTCATGGCCATGGGTGACAATCATGCCTTTGATGCGATCGCGATTTTCCCGTAAATAGGATATATCGGGTAGCACAATATTAACCCCATGCATCCCATCTGTCGGAAAAGCCAGACCTGCATCGAGTAACATAATTTCATCTTCATATTCAAAGACACAGGTATTCTTGCCAATTTCGTGCAGACCTCCTAGGGGAATAATTTTGACTGTAGATTTTTGATTTTTTCTAACCATAATGTTCAGGATTTAGGGTAATAGATTCATGCGTTGATTTTTCTGGAATACAGCCTTGAGTTGAGAGCCAACTTACAGACCTTTATCGTCTTGTGTCTCTCATACAGGGGGCAATGAATCCCTAGGTTTGAGTGAGATTTACACTTTTGGGCTTAACGTTTTTAGATGCAATTTCCAACTGCACAGTTTAGTTCAAACCTAACTGACTCAATACTTTTTTTAATTCTTCTTGGATGGCTGCTGATGCTTCCACTAAGGGGAGACGCAACGCTTGAACCGGCCATCCTTGAAGAGCTAAAGCCGCTTTCAGGGGAATGGGATTAGTGGTCAAAAACAGAGCTTTAAACAGAGGGAAAAGTTTTAAGTGAATTGCCGTTGCTTGTTGAGTTTTTCCATTTTCAAAGCACTGAATCATCTCTTGCAAATCCTTACCCACCAGGTGAGATGCTACGCTGACCACACCATTTCCACCAACCGAGAGCAGGGGTAGCGTAAGAGAATCATCTCCAGAATAAATGCTAAAGTCAGAGGGAACCAGTTGACGAATTTGACTGACTTGATCGAGTTGACCGCTCGCTTCTTTAATCCCGACAATATTGGGAATTTCTGCTAAACGAGCTACCGTTGCTGGCAGCAAGTTTTGTCCCGTCCTTCCGGGAATATTATACAGCAAGAGCGGCAGATCGGGACAAGCTGTGGCGATCGCCTTAAAATGCTCATAAAGCCCCTCGGCTGGCGGTTTATTGTAATAAGGAACCACTTGTAATGAGCCATCTAATCCCAATGCCATCGCTTTTTGAGTTTCCGCAATGGCCTCGGAAGTCGAATTCGATCCCGTTCCTGCCACTACTTTAACCTTATCCCCAACCGCTTGTTTCACCACCCGGAATAACTCATGTTCTTCTTCCCAGCTTAAGGTAGGGGACTCCCCCGTTGTTCCACAGATTACTAAACCATCACTGCCGTTTTCCACTAAATGAACGGCCAATTCTTCAGCCACGCCATAATTCACGCTACCATCGGCTGAAAACGGCGTGATCATCGCTGTGATCACTCGTCCAAAATAACTCACCCTTTCTCTTCTCCTTATTTCTTCGATGCGCTTGATAATTTTTGGGTTCACTTTACTGACTTAATGCCACTGCACGGGGTTTGACCCAATCTCGTTCTACCAACAGTTCAGCAATTTGAATGGCATTTAAGGCTGCTCCCTTACGGATTTGATCCCCACAGAGCCACAATTCTAGCCCACAATCATGGGATAAGTCCTGACGAATTCTACCCACTAATACAGGATCTTTGCCCGTTGCTTCCATGGGCATAGGGAAATAGTTAGCACTCCAATCTTCTACCAGAGTCACCCCTGGAGCCGTTTGCAAGACTTCCCTGGCCTTTTCCACGGGGAAAGGTCGGCCAAATTCCAGGTTAATCGCTTCTGAGTGGGCCCGGAGGACAGGTACGCGCACGCAGGTAGCGGAAACTCGTAAATCTGGAGCCGAAAAGATTTTCCGAGTTTCATGCACCATTTTCATCTCTTCCTCACAATAGCCTTGATCATTCAAGGGCGAATTATGGGGAAATAGATTAAAGGCAAGGGGATACGGGAATAATTCCGGTTGCGGATCTTGGCCATTGAGCATTTGCTGGGCTTGAACTTTCAATTCTTCCATCGCTCTGGCCCCTGCACCACTGGCCGATTGATAGGTTGCCGCCACAATTCTTTGTACCGGTTGCACTTGATGTAAGGGCCAAACCGCTACAGTCATGAGAATCGTCGTGCAATTGGGATTGGCAATGATCCCTTGATGAGTGCCTGCTGCTTCTGGATTCACCTCTGGAACCACTAAGGGGACTTCTGGAACCAGGCGAAAGGCACTGGAGTTATCAATGACGACTGCACCTGCTGCCACGGCTTTCGGGGCCCAAGTTTTTGAAGTCGATCCCCCGGCTGAGGCTAAAACCAAATCTACTTGGTCAAAACATCCTTCTGCGACCGGTTCAACGGCCAGAGTTTCCCCGCGAAAGGATAAAGTCCGCCCGGCTGACCGGGGAGAAGCCAACAGTTTTAGGCTCTCTAGGGGGAAATTACGGGACTCTAATAGGTCGAGTAACTCTGTCCCGACTGCGCCCGTGGCTCCCAGAATAGCGACTCGATAGGATTTTGGCAAAAGGTGATCCTCCTTGATCTTAAAAACTTTAAACTTTAGGGTTGAGGTTTGGACTATCTGGATTTTCTTAAAACTTTCTGAATTGGGTGCAAGATCAATAAATACTATAGGGAGCGAACTTTATAAGTTTTTTTGGGGTTTAGAATTTAGCTTACAGCACTTTTCGCTCTGATGAGAACCTCGATTTTCCTATATTACCCTTGAGCAGAGCGTATGGAATGCTTTGAAAATAGGGATTTTAAGGGAAAAACGGTGTAGGGATGACCGATGACCGATCGCCCTTCACTAGGGCCATACCCTAGTCTGTTTCAGATTTTAGCAGGTTAAGGGCACTCTGAGACCATTTCTGTTGACAACTTAAGACTTTCTTTGACAAGTTTTTGTCTTCCTTGGGGTTGAATTGTGAACCCCCTATTATATAATACCCTTGCGTGGTGTGTCAGGAGCTTAACCCTCCCCTTCACCGCCCGTGGCTCAATTCCCATTCAGTATACAGATTTAGTGATGAAAGTTACCCAGGAAAAATTGCCCGCCAGTCAAATTGGCTTAGAAATTGAAGTGCCCGCTGAAACATCAAAGGCCGCCTATGAGCAGGTGATTAAGGACTTTAGCCGCTCCGTTAATCTTCCTGGGTTTCGGAAAGGGAAAATTCCGCGCCATGTGCTGATCCAACAATTGGGTAGTGAAAACCTGAAGGCAGCAGCAGTAGAAAAATTAATCAAACAGTCCGTCGATGCGGCGATCGCCCAAGAAAAACTAGAAACCCTAGGCTCCCCCCAACTCACATCCGAGTTTAATAGCCTGGTAAGCCAATTTAAGCCAGGTGAAGGCATAACCTTTAAGGCAGCAGTCGATGTCCCCCCAGAGGTGAAATTAGGGGAATACAAGGGACTAAGCGTGAAAGCAGAAGAAGTCAAACCCGACCCAGAAGCCGTTAATGGGGTCTTAAAATCGGAACAAGAAAAACGGGCGACCCTAATTCCCATCGAAGACCGGGCCTGTCAACTTGGAGATGTGGCCGTGGTCGATTTTGTCGGCCGTCGGGTAGCAGCAGAAGGGGAAGAAGTTCCCGAACCGGCAGAAATCCCCGGAGCAAGTGCCACGGACTTTCAGTTAGAAATGGAATCAGACCGCTTTATCCCTGGGTTTATCGATGGCATTGTGGGAATGGGGCAGGGAGAAACCAAAACCATTGCGGTAACCTTCCCCGATGAGTATCCCCAGGAAGACATCGCCGGTAAACCAGCCGAGTTTGAAATTACCCTGAAAGAAATTAAGGAAAGGGAACTCCCAGAACTCGATGATGAGTTTGCCGAAGAGGTGAGTGAATTTGAAACCCTAGAAGCTCTAAAAGCTTCCTTAACCGAGCGGTTTGCTAAAGAAGCCGAGAATAAGACCAAAACCAATAAACAAAAGGCCTTGGTAGAAGCACTATTAGAAAAGGTCGAGGTGGAACTGCCAGAAACCCTGATTGAGGAAACCATAACTCAACAGTTAACTCAAATGGCCATGCAGTTGGCGAATCAAGGCATTGATATCAATAAAATTCTGACAGCCGATCGCGTGCCCCAATTGCGCCAAAACACCCGCCCAGAAGCCATTAACGCCCTGAGAGAATCCTTGGCGATCGCCGAAATTGCCAAACAAGAATCTTTGCAGGCCGACGAAGCGGAAATTAAAGCCAAAATGGAAGAAGTGCTAAAAACTGTCGAAGACACCAAAGACATTAACCGCGATCGCCTCAAAGAAATTGTCACCGAAGACCTGAATCGGGAAAAAGTTCTCGCCTGGCTAGAAGCCAATAGCACAGTCGAATTAGTTCCCGAAGGAAGCCTCAACTCAGAAGAGACCCCAGAAGCAACAGAACCTGAAGTTCAAGCAACCGAATCTTAAAGCCAGTTGAGCCGATGCCAACCCCCATATCTCCCCCGGAAGAGCAAAATAGAGCTAACTTTTTCTGCTCTTTTCCTGCCAGAATGGGGGAGATTAAGGCATAATAAACGCAGAGGTCAATTAGCCTGAACCTTTCGACCCAAATCAATTCCTTCTAAATTGGAACTCAAACATCTGAGAAACCCCATGATACTCCGATCCCAATCCCAGCATCATTCCCCAGAGAGCTATAGCTCACAAGATGTGATCTCCTATCACCCCCAAGGAGTTATTCCGATGGTGGTAGAGCAGTCAGGTCGGGGAGAAAGAGCCTTTGATATCTATTCTCGACTCTTGCGAGAGCGGATAATCTTTTTGGGAACGGCGATCGATGATATGGTGGCCGATTCAGTAGTCGCCCAGCTTCTGTTCCTAGAAGCAGAAGACCCAGAAAAAGACATTCAACTCTACATTAATTCCCCAGGGGGATCAGTGACCGCAGGAATGGCAATGTATGATACCATGCAGCAAATCCGTCCCGATGTAGTCACCATCTGCTATGGATTAGCCGCCAGTATGGGAGCCTTTCTGTTAACCGCAGGAACAACCGGAAAACGAATGTCTCTACCCAATTCTCGCATTATGATCCACCAACCTCTGGGAGGGGCCCAGGGACAAGCGGTTGATATTGAAATTCAGGCTAGAGAAATTCTGTATCATAAGAAAACTTTAAATGAATTATTGTCCCATCACACGGGTCAACCCCTAGAACGGATTACTGAAGATACAGAAAGAGATTTTTTCATGTCGGCTGAGGAAGCGAAAACCTATGGTCTAATCGATCGGGTGATTACTCAACCCCAGTCCCATCCATCCGATTCCCACCCCACTGTTTAATCAGAGGCCGCTTATGTCTAAATATGACTCCCATCTTAAATGTTCGTTTTGTGGAAAATCCCAGGAACAAGTACGGAAGTTGATCGCGGGCCCAGGGGTCTACATTTGCGATGAATGCGTGGAACTCTGTAATGAAATTCTGGATGAAGAGCTGTTTGACTCCAGTTCCACAACGGCTCCTCCCAATCCCAAACGGGGGGAACCGGCTCAGAAAAAACGGCGATCGCGCACAGCCAATTTAACCTTGGGTCAGATTCCTAAACCCAAAGAGATTAAAAATTATCTCGATGATAATGTCATTGGCCAGGAAGAAGCCAAAAAAGTGTTATCTGTGGCCGTATATAACCATTACAAGCGATTGAGTTTTATCCAGTCCAAAGCCAACGCCGGAGCCAATGGGGGAAAACCCAGTCCAGAAGACAACATAGAACTGCAAAAATCAAATATTCTCCTCGTGGGGCCCACAGGATGTGGCAAAACCCTCCTAGCCCAAACCCTAGCGGATATGCTCGATGTGCCCTTTGCTGTGGCCGATGCTACTACCCTAACGGAAGCGGGCTATGTGGGCGAGGATGTAGAAAATATTCTGCTACGACTCTTACAAGTGGCAGACTTTGATGTGGAAGAAGCCCAACGAGGTATCATCTATATCGATGAAATTGATAAAATTGCCCGCAAGAGTGAAAATCCTTCCATCACCCGTGATGTGTCCGGGGAAGGAGTCCAACAGGCCCTATTAAAAATGCTAGAGGGCACGATCGCCAATGTGCCCCCCCAAGGTGGCCGTAAACATCCTTATCAAGATTGTATCCAAATAGACACAAGTAACATTCTGTTTATCTGCGGTGGAGCCTTCGTCGGCCTTGATAAAGTGGTCAGCCAGCGTACAGGGAAAAAATCCATGGGCTTTATTCAGCCTGGAGATAGCCAACCCAAGGAAAAACGGGCGGCGGATGTACTCAAGGAATTAGAGCCAGAAGATTTGGTTAAATTTGGCATGATTCCCGAATTTATCGGCCGAATTCCCGTGTTTGCTGTGGTCGATCCCTTAGATGAAGAAGCCTTAAAATGCATCCTTACTCAGCCCCGTAATGCCCTAGTGAAACAGTATCAAAAACTGCTGAAGATGGATAATGTGGTTCTGGAATTCCGATCCGATGCAATGGCGGCGATCGCCAGAGAAGCCTATCGCCGGAAAACGGGAGCGAGAGCTTTACGAGGGATCGTCGAAGAACTGATGTTAGAAGTGATGTACGAATTGCCCTCGCGCAAAGATGTGACGCGCTGCGTGATCACCAAAGACATGGTGGAAAAGCGATCGACCGCCGAACTCCTACTTCATCCCTCCTCCTTACCCAAACCAGAATCTGCCTAGCCCTCGATCATGCCAGAGATAACAGTCCGTGGGGTTAACCACTATTATCAGTGGATAACCACCACCCCTAGTGCATCCCTTCCCCAAAAACCTGTCCTCATTTTCCTCCATGGTTGGGCCGGATCGACCCGCTATTGGGAAAGTACAGCAGAAGCCTTGAAAGAAGACTTTGACTGTCTACTTTATGACCTGCGGGGCTTTGGGCGCTCTCGACTGCCCCAAACCCCTGTAGACTTAAGCTACGCTCTGGAAGAATACGCAGAAGATCTGGCCCAACTGCTCAATCAACTGGGACTAAAACGGGTTTGGATTAACGCCCATTCTACGGGAGCTTCCATCGCCGTTCTCTTTGCCCAGAACTATCCAGAGCGGGTTGAAAAACTGATCCTCACCTGTAGTGGCATCTTTGAATACGATCGCCCCTCCTTTGAAGCCTTCCATAAATTCGGGGGCTATGTGGTCAAATTTCGCCCCCCCTGGTTAGCCAAAATTCCCCTTGCCGATCGCTTCTTTATGGCTCGGTTTCTCTGTCGTCCTATCCCTGACGAACAGCGTCAAGCCTTTCTGACTGACTTCTTGATCGCTGACTATGAAGCCGCATTAGGAACCATTTACACATCCGTCAGCGAACACATGGCCAAAACCATGCCGGTAGCCTTTTCCCAGCTCTCCATGCCCGTTTTACTCATTTGTGGAGAAAAAGACCAAATTATTCCTGCTCCCATGGGCAAAAAAGCCGCCGATTTAAATCCCAACATTCACTATCAAGTGATTGCAAAAACAGCCCATTTTCCCATGCTCGAAGATCCCCCCATTTACCTATCCTGTGTGCGCGAGTTTATGGGCTTAGGGGTTTGAGTAGCCTCTCCCCTAGTCATCAAACTTCTGATGAGCCTCAATAAAACTCTGAACGCGATCGCGATAATCGTTGAGTAAAGCGTCCACAATTTCTGGATCTTGACCATCGGCGACAATATCCACCAACGCTTCCCCCGCATCGGGCAAAATCAGTACCCAATGGCGACCATCCTTACAGAGAATTTTTACCCCATCTACCAATTCCAACTTTTCTTGATCGTGAGTTTCCACCAAATAGCGCATCACTGCCCCCTTAGCCGTCCAAGGACAGCGAATAGTGGTCATTTGATGGGCAATAGGTGGCAGTTTAGAGCGCATGGTTCCCAAAGAAATTTCCTGTAATTTCAACATCTCTATCAGCTTGGCTGTCGCAAACATAGCATCAAAACCGGGATGGAGTTGGGGAAAAATAAAGCCCATATCCCCACTGCCCCCTAACACGACATTGGGATTAGCATGACAGGCTTCCATCAAAGCGGCTGGATTAGCCTTCGTCCGAATCACCCGACCATCATGGCGATGGGCGATTTCTTCCACTGCACTCGAAGCATGGATGGGGACAACCACGCTTCCCCTCGGATGGGCGGTTAGGATCATTTGTATCATCAATGCGGTGAGCATTTCCCCTCGGATCGCCGTTCCTCTTTCGTCAATTAAGACAAACTTTTCCCCATTAGACGACACTTGTACCCCCATGGTGGCTTCTAGGGCAGCTACAACTCGGCCTAATTGATGGAGTAGGGCTTCTTGATCTTCTAGAGAGAGGGGTTTGGGGTTTAAGCTGGCATTGAGAACCACCGCATCGCAGCCAAATTTAGCCAGCAGTTGGGGTAGAACTGCGCCACTGACGGCAAAAGCATAGTCAATGACGACTTTGGAGGAAACCGTTTCAATCGCCTCTAAATTCAGATGTTTTTCAAAGGCATCCATGTAGATTTGTAGGGTTTCGGAGGTGTAAGTGACGTTGCCAATTTCATAAATGAGCGATCGCCGCATATCCTCTTTAAAAAAACAGCCTTCAATTTTCTTTTCCCTGGCTTTAGAAATATTAATCCCCTTATGATCGAGGAATTCAATCAGTAAAGAAGTGCCCCGTTCTGGGTGCAAGCGCACATGAATTCCTCCTTCTACACCTAGGGTGGGGATCACCGTACGAACAATGGGAATAGCCTTATCTTCCAGGTTTTGCACATCTACTCCCACAGACATCAACCCCGCAACCAAAGAGCGCGTCACCATGCGGGAAATGCTGCGCTGATCGCGAGAGACAGTAACTTCAGATCCCGGTGGCAACGTCGAACCATAGGCCGCACCGAGTTTAACGGCTAATTCTGGGGTGATGTCAACATTGGCTAACCCCGATACCCCCCGTTGGCCAAATAGGTTACGATGACCCACATTGCCCCAAATTAGATTCAGATTTAAGATGGCTCCGGCTTCAATTCTTTTGTGGGGCCAAACCCGTACTTGGGGAGAAACCCGTGCTTCTTCTCCTACGGTAGAGAGGGAACCGATGACGGCCCCTTCTAGAACATGAGCGCGACGGTCGATCCGGGTTCCGCGACCAATGACGCAGGCTCTCAGATGACTTTCATCACCGATAAAGGCCCCATTCCAGATAATCGGCCGTTTGAGGGTAGCATGGGAGCCGATGGTGACATTATCACCGATGATCGTTCCCGGTTCGATATGTACATGGCTACCAATGCGGCAGTTATGGCCAATTAGCACCGGGGGTTCGATATTCACGGTGGGGTCAATATAAGTATTATCTCCGATCCATAAACTTGGCGATCGCTTGGGATAGGATACCTCTAGATTAACCCGTTTGGCCAGGGCGCTATATTGGCTTTCCCGATAAGCATCTAGATGGCCGATATCACACCAATAACCCTCGGCAATGTAGCCATAGATGGGTTTACCTTGGGCTAATAGGAAAGGAAATAGATCTTTAGAAAAATCGGCTTCTTCTTTGGGGGGTAAATAATCCAGAACTTCCGGTTCTAAGATATAAATCCCCGTGTTTACGGTATCTGAGAAAACCTCACTGCTAGAGGGTTTTTCTAGAAATCTCTGAATTCGACCATCGCGGCCTGTAATCACTACGCCAAATTCTAGGGGATTAGGGACATGGGTTAAGACTAGGGTGGCTATGGACTTTTTTTGATAGTGAAAGGCGATCGCCGCACTTAAATCGAAGTCCGTGATACAATCCCCACTAATAACCAGAAAAGTTGAGCGCAGTAACTCTGCTACATTTTTGACACATCCTGCGGTTCCTAGGGGTTGGTCTTCCTCGACTGCATAGGTCATTTGAATGCCGAACTCCCGCCCATCTTGGAAGTGATTCCGCATTACATCGGGTAAGTAATAGAGTGTAGTAATAACTTCGTTAATCTGATGCTGTTTCAGTAAGCGGACAATATGCTCGGCGATCGGTCGGTTAAGGACAGGAACCATGGGCTTGGGAAGCTCACAGGTTAAAGGTCTTAGCCGGGTTCCTGAACCACCTGCCATTAGCACTGCTCTCATAAGATGCTCCTATAATGGGTAATAGGTAATAGGTGAATTAACTAAACTTAATAATAGTGACGATCAACACTTATACAATTTTGCTAAAACTGTAGCATACTCTCACTATCCTAAACAGATAGTGACTTAATGAACTTAATTGGGAGCGGTAACCATGATAAAGCTACTGATTTTTTTGGGACTCGTCGGCTATGCGATCGGAGTTTGGAAGTTTTGGAAAGGTTATTCTCGCACCAATTTTACGCCGGAATTGCCCAATAAGGTTCTCCTTTCTCTAGGTTGGCCGGTGTTGGTGTTTAATGGCTCCTATCGCCGCAATTTTAGAAAGGCTTTGAAATAATGAACAATGAACAATTAACAATGAACAATTAACAATTGATAATTATGGGTAATGGTGGTAATGGGTTCTTCCCCCATCCCCCTATCCCCCATCCCCCTATCCCCCCATTCCCCTATCTCCCTATTCAGATATGACACGCTTAAGTAATACTGCGGGTTTTGGACTGCAAAACTTCTCCACAGAGGCTCTAGAGACGCAACTAGCGGCAGTGGCGCTGCGGTTTAATCGTCAATACCAAGGAAAACCCTTTGAAGTTCCGCCGGAGGTGGAAGAAATGCCGATTTTTAGGCAATGGATGAGTGGGGAGTTAACCCCAAAAATCACCTCTGAGTTTTGGCAGGTGTGTAAGCCGAAAAAGGGGCAAAAGTGTTTGGATATTGGCTGCGGGGTGAGTTTTTTGATTTATCCTTGGCGGGAATGGGAGGCTTTGTTTTATGGCCAAGAGATTAGTAAGGAGGCAGAGGAAGCGCTGAATTCTCGCGGCCCTCAGTTAAATTCTAAGTTGTTTAAGGGGGTGAAGTTGGGGCCGGCCCATCAGTTAGACTATGATCCAGAACAGTTTGATTTGGCGATCGCCACGGGATGGAGTTGTTATTTTTCTTTGGACTATTGGCAACAGGTGATGGTGGCGGTGAAGTCGGTACTGAAGCCTGGGGGAATGCTGGTGTTTGATGTGCTAAACCCAGAGGTGGAATTGGCGGAAAATTGGGCAATTCTAGAGACCTATTTGGGGGCTGAGGTGGGTCTAGAGCCTTTAAAAGAGTGGGAACAGGTAATCCGTGCTGTGGGGGCGAAGGTGGTAAAAAAAAGCGAGGGTGAGTTGTTTCATCTCTATGCTGTTAAGTATCCATGAGGCGATCGCCAAAAATGTCTAAAGTCTGGTTAATTGGGGGGACTTCGGAAAGTCGCCAGTTGGCGCAAGGGTTGGTGGAAGCGGGGTTAGAGGGTGTGGTAACGGTAACTACTGAGTCCGCGAGATCGCTTTATCCGAATTGCCCGCAATTAACGATAAGGGTGGGGAAGTTAAAAGCATCGAGTTTAGATGAATTTCGGAGATCGCATAATATTGGTGTGATTTTAGATGCCAGCCATCCTTGGGCGCGGCAAATTTCCCAACAGGCGATCGCCTTTTCTCAATGCTCTAACATTCCCTATTTGCGCTACGAGCGCCCCCCTGTACCTGCTTCTGAGTGCGATCGGAACTTGATCTTAGATAGTTTTGCCACCCTACTGACAGGGGACTATTTGACGGATCGGCGCGTGTTTTTAACCGTTGGATCGCAACGTCTGCCCTTATTTCAACCCTGGCAACACCGGGCGACTTTATTTGCGCGGGTGCTACCATCTATCGAGTCTATTCAGGTGGCAAAAGAAGCAGGATTTAGTAGCGATCGCCTGATTGCCATCCGTCCCCCGGTTCCCGAAGCTCTGGAGTTAGCTCTATGGCAACATTGGCAAATTTCTCTGGTGGTAACCAAAGCATCTGGAAATGCAGGAGGAGAGGCAATGAAGCGTCAATTGTGCGATCGTTTAGGAATTCCCTTAATTACCATCACCCGACCGAAAATGACCTATCCCCAAGAAACTCATGATATCCAAGAAGCGATTAATTTTTGTTTATCAAAAAATTGGGTCTAAAACCCTCTCCTTATCCCCTGACCCAAAAAGGGAACGGAGAGAGTGGGATTTGAACCCACGGGACGCTGTTAACGCCCACTCGATTTCAAGTCGAGCGCATTCGACCACTCTGCCATCTCTCCAGTCACAGTTGATTAGTATAGCCCATTTTGGCCAGAGATGGGCGGGATGAATAGAGGATTTCTTCAGTCTCTATTTTGAATTGGTCATTGACCCAAACTAAGCTGGCTTGGGTAATGGTGTGGTTTTCTAGGGTAACGAGGGAGAAGTTGCGAGATTTGCCGGTGTCGGTGGTGATAATTCGGGGAACTCTAGCAGCATTGAGATAGAGTGTACCTTGATTATCCTGGGCGATCGCCTCTCTCAACTGGGCTTGAGTATGGCGCAAACGGTGATGCATATGGCCAAAGGTGACTAAGGGAATCTGTTTTCCCTGTTGTCGAGTTGCTGAGATTGCGGCCCGAAAATCCGGTTCGCCAAAGTCTCCCCCCAAAGGATTCCAATCTTTGCCACAAATATCTTCAGGTTGATTTCCCAGACCTTGGGGGCCGCAATGGCCGATAAAAATTACTGTCTCATAAGCGGTCTTCTGGGCAGCCGCAATAATTTTATTCGCAGATTCCGTAAAACTGTTTACGCCATAACGCTCTTGATAAAAGCCCCCATTTTGCCAGATGGGGCCTCCCCAACCAAAGGGCCGAGCGCCGACAACACTGAGCTGAAATTGGGGAAAATCGAGAGAATTAAAGCCCACATGGGTATTACCCAGGAGCTGAAGTTGATCGTTTACTCGGTCTTCTAATTGGCGATCGTAGGGGCATTTTTTGCGACCCCAAGGGGAGGCAGTATACCAACAATCATGGTTTCCTAAAACGATCGCCTTCGGTAAGTCTAACCCGGCGATCGCCTCTACCACCGGAATAGACTCATTGCCAAAATCACCCACAAATAAAACTAAATCCACACCTAAAGCATGTAGTGCTTGTGCATCAGCATTTTCCCATTGATCGTGTACATCTCCGACCACGGCGATCTTTAGGAAAAGTTGCTTGGCCTCATTCATGGGATTCTCTCATTAGTTCAGTTAAGTATAGTATTGAGTCTTCTAGAACGATGTCAATAGATAAGCACAAAAACTTAGCATTTTTGAAAAGATGCGCTATACTGTCCCAAACTGTTGACCAATGGTGGAATTAAGCTTATGTCAGAACAAAGCTGTCCCGTTTGTGGGGTCAAGATTCAAAAAATGGTAGGTCAGGATCGGGTTTTATTTTCCTATGGCCCCCCAGCCACTCGCGAACAACTCTGGAGCAAGGTTTGTCAGCATGTGCAAAAACCGAATTGTATTAACCGAGATCAAGGGAATATCAATTAAAAACTAAAAATTAAAATTCTTTTGTTGCGATAAAGGTACGCCGGTTCCGCCCCGTTGGACTAAGACTAATTCGGCAGCAATACTAAGGGCAATTTCTGCGGGTGTTAAGGCTCCGATATCAAGTCCAATGGGTGCATAGATTTGATTAAGTTGGTCTAAAGGAATGGCACGATCGGCGAGGGCTTTGCGGACTTTATTCACCCGTTTTGTCGATCCAATCATGCCAATATAGCGATGGGGAATCTGGTTTTGCACCAGACTGGTTATGGCTTCGAGATCGTAATCATATCCACGGGTGACCATGGCGATATAAAGGGGATGATGATAGGGCCATTGTTCTAAAATTTGAGAGATGGGATCGGTGAAGATCGATAGGGCTGAGGGGAAACGCTCAAAATTGGCCCATTGGGGGCGATCGTCTTGAATGGTAATTTGAAAGCCTAAGAATGGGGCAATTTGTGCCAGTTTTTCGCCCACATGACCTGCACCGATAATTAATAGTAAGGGGGGTGGTTCTATGAGGTCTATAAATCCTGGTTCTGGGGAAATTTGGGGATGATTTTCAGTGAGAAGATGGGGAGATAAACCGGGAGAAAAGGGAGTGAACAGACGTACAGCATGACCCTGATTAAGAGCATCTAGGATAGCTTGGGTGAGGGCGATCGCCGCTTCACCTGACCATTTTGCCACCCACACCTGCATTTGTCCCCCACAAACCCCCTCAGCGGGGCGCTGAACTGCACCGGATAGATCGACGATCGCCTTTTGCGGATTGCCCGATGCGAGAACCTGCGCCATGATCCTTAAAACCTTCGCTTCTCCCGCTCCTCCACCAATGGTATCCAACAGCGTCCCATCCCCACAGAGCGCCATTTTCGCCCCCACTTCCCTCGGCACAGAGCCAATCGTTTTGGTGACAGTGGCGATCGCCACATCTCCCCTTTGCAATAGATTCCGTAACTGTTGATAAAATTGCAGTGACATCGTTGTTATCTAGACTGTCCCTTGTCTTATCTCTCCGATTGTATATAGCATTTTCATCACATTTACAACGGTTGCCCTCATCCCCTAACCCCTTCTCCCACGGGAGAAAGTCCCTCTCCTCTGGGAGAGGGATATAGGGAGAGGGCGTTTCAAGTCAAAATACTCCAGCGATTACCCATCACATGATTGAAGCTCTGCAAATTAATGCTCAACGGCTCCAAGATAGCCTAGAAGAACTGGCAAAAATTGGGCAAAAAGGCGATCGCAGTATTTGTCGTCTCGCCTTTTCCGACGAAGATCTACAAGCACGTTCCCTAGTCCATCAGTGGATGGAAGAAGCCGGAATGAAAGTGCGAGTCGATAGTGCCGGAAACCTGCGCGGAACCTATCCCGGAAAACAGCCCCATCTTCCCGTCTTAGCCACCGGTTCCCATCTCGATACTGTCCCCTCTGGCGGCAAATTTGATGGAGCCTTCGGAGTCATCGCCGGAATTGAAATCATTAGAGTTTTAAACGATCATCAACACCATCTCAATCATCCCCTAGAAGTGATCGTATTCACCGATGAAGAAACCACTATGATCGGTTGTAAATCCCTTTCTGGAACCGCATCTCTTAACCCAGAAGACTATCAAACTAAAGTCAATCTTTCCATCATTGATGCCTTAGAAAAAATAGGCGGAAATTGGCACAACTTAACCCAAAGCAAACAAACCCGCCAAGACATCGCCGCCTTTATAGAATTGCATGTCGAACAAGGAGCCGTCCTAGAAAAACTAGGGAAACAAATTGGCATTGTCCAAGGCATTGTCGGACAACAACGCCATACCATCACCGTCAAAGGTGAGGCCAACCATGCCGGAACCACCCCCATGAATATGCGTCAAGATGCCCTCACTGCTGCTGCTCGCATTGTCCTAGCTGTCGAACACTTAGCCCAATCTACTCCCGGCGATCCAGTTGCTACCGTTGGCTCATTTCAAGTCTTTCCTAATGCCCCTAATATTATTCCAGGTTTAGTCAAAATGACCGTCGATATTCGCGATTTAAATCAGCAAAATTTGAACCATTTAGTCACTAACTTAAAAACCCAATTAGAGCAAATTTCTACCACTACAGAAACTCAAATTACCATCGAACCCCTATTAAATCTTCAACCCACCCTAGCCTCCCCCAAAATTCAACAACACATCACCACCGTTTGCCAAGAATTAGGATTAACCCATCTCTCCCTACCCAGTCGCGCTAGTCATGATGCCCAAGAATTGGGACGCTGCACCGATATGGGCATGATTTTTGTGCCCTCTCAAGGGGGAATTAGCCATTCACCAGAGGAGTATACCGCCCCTCAAGATTGTGTGCAAGGGGCAATGGTTTTATTGCATACATTGCTAAAATTGGATCGAGAGTATACAGGGCTTCGCGCTGTATTGGAGGAATAGGGGAATGGGGGCGATACTTTATGTAATAGAGAAAGACGTTAATATAAACTAATTTCTAGAAAATTTACCTCAAAATTATGTATCATCTCAAAGCAATTATTATTGGTGCTGGCATCGGGGGATTAACCACCGGAATTGCCCTCAAACAAGCCAGATATGACGTTGAAATTTATGATAAGGTACAGGAATTTCGCCCAGCCGGTGCGGGGATTTCGTTATGGTCAAATGGGATTAAAGTCCTCAATCAGTTAGGATTAGGTGAAGAAATTGCTAAAATGGGTGGCAGGATGAATCGGATGGAGTACCGCACCCATCAGGATAACCGATTAAATTCGATTGATTTACATCCCTTGATTGCCCAAGTTGGACAGCGCCCCTATCCCGTTGCGCGAACAGATTTACAAGCTTTATTATTGCAAGCAGTTGGCGAAGAAAATGTTACGCTCAATTGTAAATGTGTGAATGTTTTCGAGGATGAACAGGGGATAACTGCTACTTTTGAAGATGGCAGAACTACCCGTGGAGATCTATTAATTGCTGCTGATGGAATTCACTCCATGATTCGTCCGATAGTGACAGGAGAAAGCAGCGAACCTCGATATGCAGGATATGTTAATTGGAATGGTTTAGTTGAGGCAAAGGGGCAAGAGATCGATCCAGATTGTTGGGTGATTTATGTCGGAGAAGGTAAACGGGCTTCGATGATGCCCATAGGAGGCGATCGCTTCTATTTTTTCTTTGGGTGTCCCATGGAAAAAGGGACAGCAGTTGCCCCAGAAAATCGCCAACAGGAATTAGCAGAAATTTTTAGCGGTTGGGCAAGTCCCGTACAAAGATTAATTCAAACCCTGAATCCTTTAGAAACTAATCGATTAGAAATTCATGATTTAAATCCCTTAAATAGTTTAGTTAAAGGACGGATCGCTTTACTTGGAGATGCTGCTCACGCAACCACCCCTACGTTAGGTCAAGGAGGTTGTCAAGCGATGGAGGATGCGGTGGTTTTATGTCGCTATTTAGTGACCACGAATGTGAGTGTAGAAGATGCTCTGCAACGATATGAACTTGCCCGTAAATCTCGCACATCGGAATTAGTATTAAAGGCAAGAAAGCGTACCGACACCATTTATGGTAAGGATATGGCAATTACTCAAGAATGGTATGATTCTTTAAGCCAAGAATCTGCCAGTGATGTCATTAATGCTTTAGCTAAGGTAATTTTAGCGGGGCCTTTTAATTAAATGATGCCTAAAATACAGCGCCAAGTGCTGTAAAAGCAAGCAGCTTGTCCAGAAGAACAAGCTGCCAATTGATAAAGCTAGGTGAAAGGGATGGGAAAACCTTCCATGGGTAATTACATCATACCCATGCCGCCCATACCACCCATACCACCCATACCACCCATGCCACCCATGCCGCCCATATCAGGAGCAGCAGATTTGGGTTCGGGTTTTTCAACAACTAACGCTTCAGTGGTTAAAACCATTCCGGCGATGGAGCCAGCATTTTGAATGGAAGAGCGAACGACTTTGGCGGGGTCAATAATACCGGCGGCAATCATGTCTACATATTCACCAGTGGCGGCATTGTAGCCCACATTAAATTCGGTTGTCTGTACATGGGAGACAACGACGGAGCCTTCAACGCCAGCGTTATCGGCAATTTGACGTAGGGGAGCCGCTAAGGCGCGAGCCACAATATCTGCACCAATTTGCTCTTCAGGGTTTAATTGAGCTTTGAGTTCTTCGACTTTGTTGGACAGGTGAATTAAGGTGGTTCCGCCTCCGGGAACAATGCCTTCGTCAACGGCTGCTTTGGTGGCGTTGAGTGCGTCTTCGATGCGAAGTTTGCGGTCTTTGAGTTCGGTTTCGGTGGCTGCACCTACTTTAATGACGGCAACCCCACCAGCGAGTTTAGCGATGCGCTCTTGCAGTTTTTCTTTGTCGTAGTCAGAGTCGGTTTCTTCGAGTTGACGACGAATTTGGGCGATGCGCTTTTCGACATCTGCTTGGGTGTCGTTTTCGGCAACGATCACGGTGCTGTCTTTGTCGATGCTGATTTTGCGGGCGGTTCCTAGCATGTCTAGGGTGGCGGTGTCAAGACTGAGACCGACTTCTTCGGAAATGACTTGACCTCCGGTTAATACGGCAATGTCTTGCAGCATTTGTTTGCGGCGATCGCCAAATCCCGGTGCTTTAACGGCGGCAGCATTGAGTACCCCTCTGGCTTTATTGACCACTAGAGTCGCCAGGGCTTCCCCTTCAATGTCTTCAGCCATGATCAACAGGGGTTGACCCGCTCTAGCCACTTTTTCTAAAACGGGAACCAAATCTTGAATGGAGCTGATTTTCTTGTCGGTGAGCAGAATTTTGGCGTTGTCGTATTCCACCGTCATCTGATCGCTATTGGTGATGAAATAGGGGGACAGGTAACCGCGATCGATTTCCATCCCTTCAACCACTTCTAGCTCAGTGAGCAAGGATTTGGATTCTTCAACAGTGATTACCCCATCTTTGGTTACCGCTTCCATGGCTTTGGCAATCATTTCCCCCACTTCTTCGTCATTACCCGAAGAAACCGTGGCAACTTGGGCGATTGCATCTCCTTCTACAGGCTTGGCAACGGCAGCAATTTCTTTGACTAAATGAGCGATGGTTTTTTCAATTCCCCGACGTAGCGCCACGGGGTTTGCGCCAGCGGCCACATTTTTTAGTCCTTCCTTCACCATGGCTTGAGCTAAAACGGTGGCGGTGGTGGTTCCATCTCCAGCCGTATCTTTGGTTTTGGAAGCGACTTCCCGGATCAGTTGCGCTCCGGTATTTTCTAGAGGATCTTCGAGTTCAATTTCTTTAGCTACGGTAATCCCATCATTAATAATTTGGGGCGCACCATATTGCTTTTCTAAAAGCACATTCCGACCTTTAGGGCCGAGGGTAATGCGGACGGCATCCGCTAGGGCGTTTACACCTTTTTCTAAGGCTTTGCGCGATTCTTCCTTAAATGAGACGATTTTAGCCATACACCTTTAGGGTTAGGTTTACCTGATATCATTCAGCCACTTTAGCACTCTGGTTTAGAGAGTGCTAACCTCTTCCACATATATCAGGTTTGGGTGAAGTTTCGAGGTAGGGATATCCACACATGGGTGGGGGTGGGAAGATGGGGAGATTGCTTTTTCCCCATTACTTATTACTCATTCCTTTAATGTCCGTCCCGTTGCTAAGAGATCGGTGGCGGCTGTTGGTGTAAGGGGTCGTGAGAACAAGTAACCCTGTCCTAATTCACAGCCAAGAGTTTTAAGCCAGGCTAACTGTTCTTCCATTTCGATACCTTCGGCGATCGCCCCTAACTGCAACTGATCGCTTAGACTCACTACCGCTTGTACAATCTTATAGTTTTTCTCCCCTGGCTGCATTTTGCCCACAAAAGATTGGTCAATTTTCAGATAGTCAGCAGGCAGGTTATAAAGATAACTCAGGGAAGAATACCCAGTCCCAAAATCATCAATACTGATGCGAATCCCCAAATCTCTCAATTGTCCCAGCCGGTTAATTGTTGTTTCGATATCTTCAACCAACAAGCTCTCGGTAATTTCTAACGTTAATGAGGTGGCTGGCAACTGAGTGCGAGTGAGGATTTCTCGAATCATTTCAACTAAAGTCGATTGGCGTAAATCTTGTCCCGAAAGATTGATACTGATTCTGAGATCCTCCATATCTGGGAATTGGCGTTGCCAGCTTGCCACTTGCTCGCAGGCTGACTGTAAGATCCATTGGCTAATCAACCCAATTAATCCGGTTTCTTCGGCGATGGGAATAAAATCAGCAGGGGAAATAAAGCCTCGCATCGGGTGCTGCCAACGGATGAGAGACTCAAACCCGACGATCCGTCGGGTATTAAGATCGACAATCGGTTGGTAATAGGGGATGAATTCCTGCCGGTCGATGGCAACCCGCAGGTCATGCTCCAGGGTCATGCGTTTGACTGCTTGGACATGCATTTGGGCATCAAAAATTTCGTATCGATTGCGACCTTTTGATTTAGCTCGATAGAGGGCAATATCAGCATCTCTTAGCAGCTCGCTGGGTTCGTTATAATCCTTTGTACCCCAGACAATACCGATGCTGGTGGTGACAAAGATGCTATAGCTGTCGATCTCTGTAGCCGGATTAAATTCAGCTAATAGACGTTCAGCGATATGGATAACGGCGGGTAGGTCGGGAATCTGTTCTATGAGAATGACAAATTCATCCCCACCCAAACGAGCGGCTACATCTGTGGGTCGAATCATCCTTTGCAGTTTTTGGGCAACAGACAGTAATAACCGATCGCCCACTAGGTGACCCATGCTATCATTAATTACCTTAAATTGATCCAGATCGAGAAACAGCACGGCAAAATGATAGGTCGGCGATCGCTTTGTTCTTTGAATCGATAACTCCAATCGGCTGTTGAGTAGGGTGCGATTGGGTAAATCCGTCAGGGTATCATGGAGGGCACTGTAAACTAATTGTTTTTCTGCCTCTTGGCGATCGCTGATATCTAGATTCGCTCCAATCACTCGCACCGGTTTCCCTTGAGCATCTCGCTGCACGATCGCATAGCCTTCAATATAGCGAATTGTACCATCAGGCCAGACGACTCGAAATTCACAATTAAAATCTTTCTCTCCATTCACCGCTTGTTGCAAAGCAGTTCGAGAAGCTAGCAAATCATCGGGATGAATCCTTGCTTCCCAAGCTTCATAGATTTGACTAAAATCTCCAGGATTGATGCCATAGAGTTCAAACATACGGTCATCCCAAATGAGGCGATCTCTGACCAAATCCCACTCCCAAATCCCCATCTTTGCCGAGCGAGTGGCTAACTCTAATCGGTTAGTTAAATCCTGAAGTTGAATTTCCACCACTTTGCGATCGCTCACATCCAGAATGAGCGTATGCCACAGCAGAGAACCATCTGGGTTCTGGATCGGCTGACCCATTCCCTCTAGCCATTTGCGGCGACCCGACGGGGTAGTAATGCGCCATTGGCAATTCCAGGTTTGTAGGGTTTTAGCCGACTCCATCACCGAAGCTTGCATGGCAGGTAAATCTTCTGGATCGACCATCTCCCAAAGAACGCTGGCATTTTCCTCCACTACATGAGCTTCTATTTCCCAAAGCTGATAACAACCCGGACTCATGTACAGCACTGTATCCGTGCCGTCAGGATACAAAATGTAGCGAAATATTGCTCCTGGCACATTAGCGGCTATATTTTTAAAGTTAGCCTCGCTTTCCTTTAATACAGCGAACGAGGCCTGCATCTGTTCAGTCATCTGCATGAAGGAGTGACTTAACTGGTTCACTTCGCGGATGTGACCGATTCTTATATCTTCTGGGAGAGACAGTAGGGAATTTTGGCTCATCTCCTTTGCCATCCGGTTGAGGCACAACAAAGGTTCTGTAATCCAGCGAGCTGTCAGAATGCTAGAGACTGTTGCTAGAACTAATGCTCCTAGACATAGCCAAAGGATGTAACGGGTATTAGTATCAATCTGGGCCATCAGCTCAGATTCTGGCACGACAATGACAATCAGCCAATCCAACCCCAGAGCCTTCGGAATGGGCGTAATTTTAACCAATTCCCGTTTTCCATTGGCGATAAATTCTCTGTATTCGACTTGCTCAATTTGACGGAAATGACTCAATTGCTCGATCAGATATTCTGTGGTTTGCCGAACTCGTCCATTGCGACTGTCTATAGCCTTCATTCGCGGCTGAGTTTGGCCCTGTACAGTGGAGTAGATTGAAGAGGGGGGTTCACCCGTGGAGGAGGCCACCAAATCCCCGGTAGTATTGATGATAAAAATTTGACCCGATCGCCCCATCTCCAGTTGTGCTAAAAAATCACGGATTGGCCAGAGTGAGAGAGTGGTCTGGATGACTCCCATCGGTTGGTTCGTTTTAGGGTCATAAATGGGACTAGCTGCACGCAGGATATTCAAGGGTGGCTCCAAGTTGGCTTCGTCTGTCCAGATCAACTGTCCAGCCCTTAGCGCATCTCGATACCAGGGACGATTTTTAAGGTCAAAGTGATCGACTCGGATCGGTTTTCCGCGATCGCCTTCTCCGGAGATCTCATAGGTCTGGAGCTGGGTTTGGCCGGGGTCAACGGCTCGGATGACCCATTGCCCATCTGCGGTCACTTCAACCGCCATAAATTGCCCGGTTTCGTAACCAACGGCCGTCATGCATAAGCCCTGATGATGGTGCATTTGATGCCAAAGATACCGAGTTAAAAGATTGAAGTTGGTTAAATCGATCGAGTTTAAATTTTGACTAGCGAGGGTATCTGCAATTATATCTTCAGGAATCTGGGTATATTCATCAATATACTCTACCGTTCTGGCCGTAATTTGATTCCAAAGATCGTTGGCAACCCGCTCGACTGCTTTTTGTCCATTCCGAATTGAAAGCCATGCCGTCAGACCCACTGCTGCTGTAATCTGTATCACAAAAAAAACAATGAGAATCATTCTTAAGGGAGTGTTGGCTAACAAACGATGGTACATTTTGCTCTTTCCTTAGCAGTGACTTGGCTCCTCTGTAGAGTCGCGATCAGATGTTTGCGATCGCAAGCTGATGGCAAGGCTAACTTTAATTCCCCCAATACAGCGCGAAGCGCTGTATTGGGGGAAGAGGGGAATGAGTTCGCGAATCGCCGACTCAATAAGACTTTGATCTATTCTAGCTATCTTCAAAAATAGCCTAATTATCCCTCATAACAGCGTTAAGTGCTATATTCTGGATCGATCACCTTAATGCACCTTTAATACCAATCGATCGGCTTTGAAGTTTATTTTAATACGGTAGGGGATAAAAAAATTCCTATTCGTCTTGCTGCTTACAGCTTTGACGATCGCCAGAATTCCAAAATGGCTGTCGCGGCGCGATCGCATACTCCAGGTTCTCCCAGTGCTTGGCGCATTTGTGCATAGCCTTGTCGGGTTTCTTGGCGGATCTGGGGATTTAATAAGAGATTTAACGCGCTTTGGCTAATGGCTTCCGCAGTCGCCTGTTCTTGGAGAAATTCCGGGACAATGGGTTTCATTTCTACTAAATTGGCAGGAGAAATATAGGGTAAAGAGAGCTTGACAATATGGCGAGCGATCCAAGCTGTCAAGGCATTTAAGCGATACATTACCACCTGGGGCACATCTAAGAGAGCCAATTCCAAATTCACCGTACCCGATTTACAAATTGCCAAATCTGCACCGGCTAAAACCTCCCGTACTTGGTCATCCACAAGGGTGGCATTCAGTCCAAAATGGGCGATCGCCCTTTCAATGGGTTCTCGAAACTCTGGTAGAGACAAGGGAATCCAAAATTGAATCTCTGGGAGTTTTTGCTGAATTTTTTGTGCCCCTGCAAACATCACCGGCATTAAATACTTAATCTCTTGGCGACGGGAAGCGGGCATTAAGGCGATCGCCTTTTGATCCTCTCCAATGCCCAACTTAGCACGAGCCTGCTCGCGGGAGGGGAATCCTTGCATTCGGTCAATCAAGGGATGTCCCACCCAATTAACATTAACCTGATGCTCCCGAAAATAGCGTGCCTCTTCTGGGAAAATCGCCAGCAATAAATCCGTAATTTCGACTACCTTTTGAGTATTCCGTTGATTCTGAGACCAAACCCAGAGTTGGGGGGCAATATAATACACAATCGGCACTTGAGGTAAATGGCGGCGCAAATAGCCCCCTATACTCAAATTCGGCCCCATATAATCAATCAAAATCGTCAAATCCGGAGGATTTTGTCGTAAATAACGCTTCACTTGCTCCTGAATTTTCAGCGTAGGCAACACAAAAGGGAGAGCCTCGAAAAGTCCTACAGAACCAATTCCCATAGTTTGACCGAGCAATGTTGCCCCCGCATCAGCCATGCGCTGCCCCCCCAAGGCCAAAATTTCCAGATCTAAACCTTGTTGGCGACCTTGACGGAGCAAGGCTTCCACTAAAAGAGCGCCCTGCAAATCCCCTGAAACTTCACCGGTACTGATAAAAATAGTGGTCATGGGAAGGGAATAGGGAATAGGGAATAGAGAATAGGGAATAGGCTATTCAGCCTTATTCCCTGGAATGGGGCCTCGACGGCCTGGGTCAGTTATGGATTGATGCAGGAATTGCTGTAGGTGGCGTAATGGTTCGGTTTCCGGTAAAGTGCTTAACTGTTCTATTGCTCTCATGAAGGTCATCTCAGATCGATAGAGTATTCGATAGGCTTGTTTGAGGAGGCCAAAATCCTCCTGAGTTAATCCAGAACGTTTTAAGCCGATGGCATTGAGCGATCGCACCCTAGCTGGATTTCCCTCTACCGTCATATAAGGGGGCACATCGCGATCGATCCGACTCATGCCGCCCACCATCGCCATTTTGCCAATATGGACAAACTGGTGAACCCCTAACAGGCCGCTAATTCTAGCCTTGGATTCCACCACCACATGGCCGGCAAAACCCGTATAATTAGCCACGACCACCTCATTTTCGATCGCGCAGTTGTGGGCCACATGCACATAACCCATCAATAAATTGCGATCGCCGATAATCGTCGCTTCATCCGGCCCCGTAGCCCGATTAATGGTCACATATTCCCGGATACAATTATCATTACCAATTCTGACCCAAGTTTGGGCCCCATCATATTTGAGATCTTGGGGAGCCAAGCCAATAGCCGCTCCCGTGAAAATTTCATTTCTTTCTCCAATCTCCGTCCATCCGTCTAACACCACATGGGGGCCGATGGTTGTATTTGCCCCAATGGTCACATTTTCTCCAATTACGGCATAGGGGCCAACGCTCACCGTTGGATGAACCTTAGCACCACTTTTGATGACAGCCGTTGGATGAATTAGGGTGGTCATATCTCCCCCATTCTGTTTAATCTTGTCTCTAAAAACCAATAATTAATTACTCTTGACTGAGAATAGAAAATTTAAGTTCTCCTTCTACGGCCAAATCACCATTGACTTCTATTTTGCCTTGCATTACTGCAAATCCGGCTTTTAGGCGAGTTTTCGTAATTTCTGCCGTAATGATTAGCTGGTCTCCGGGAACGACAGGACGGCGGAACTTGACCCTATCGATACCCGCAAAGGCAAATAATCCCGCCGGAAAATCTGGCATTTGCACCACCACAATCCCCCCGACTTGGGCGATGGCTTCGACCATTAATACCCCTGGCATAATGGCACGGCCGGGAAAATGCCCTTGAAATTGGGGTTCATTGAACGTGACATTTTTCAGTCCCACGGCCCGCTTACCCGGCTCATAGGCAATAATCCGATCAACTAGAGCGAAGGGATAGCGATGGGGAATGAGTTGATGAATCTCTTCCACGCTAAAAACGATGTTTGTCGGATCGAGAGCCAAGGTTTCTGGGCTGGTTTGGGTTTCTGTGGACATGGGTTTAGACAATCAACAATAGGAATTAAATCAGTTGGGCAATTTTCCTCGCCAGTTGCACATGAAGATGATGGCTGGCCTTGAATGCCAGATAGTGAGCTACAGGGAGAACTCCTAATAAACTCAGGTCGCCCACCAGGTCTAAGAGTTTATGACGGGCGGGTTCATTGGCAAATCGTAAGGGGGGATTGAGCCAACCTTCAGGGCCGCAAACGAGAGCATTATCCAGACTACCACCTTTAATTAACCCCTGCGCCCGTAAGGTTTCAATTTGGGGGGCCAGGCCAAAGGTACGAGCGGGGGCGATGGTGGTGCTGAAGGGTTGGCGATCGGGTTGCCAACTGTGCCATTGTTGACCGATCGCCTCCAAGTCGAACTCGATGCCATAGGTAAAGCGCAGTTGGGGGGCAGGAATGGCGGCGACAAAGGCATCTTTATCGGTAATAGAAATCGGTTCGCTTAAGGTTTTCTCCGATACTGGCAAATGTCCGGCTTCTTGTTGATGGGCGCGAATGATATCGACCCAAGGGAGGGCTGAACCGTCGAGTAGGGGGACTTCGGGGCCGTCGATCTCGATCCGGGCATCAGTGATGCCTAGGGAAAACAGGGAGGCGAGAAGGTGTTCGACGGTACGGACGCTGGCCTCACCGACCGCGAGTTCTGTGGAGAGGAGGGTGGATTTTACGGCTTCGATCTGGGCGGGAATGGTGGGTTGATCGGGCAGATCGACGCGCACAAAGTAGCGTCCGCTTCCGGGTTGGGCGGGTAGAACTTTGACTTGGGTTTCGAGGCCACTATGCAGACCGATACCGGATTGGGTAAAGGGTTGGGTTAGGGGAGTTGCGATCGCCATGATTAAAATTTTTCTCCAATCCCAAAGTGGACTCGGCTACTGCCATCGGTGGTAAATCCGTAGTCAACACGGATGGGGCCTAGGGGGGTGTTGATGCGGACTCCAACGCCTGCGGCTGCTCCTGAGCCAGGCAATCCCCTGCGTCCGGAGGGGTCACCAATTACGGCACTACCCGATCCGAGGTTGCTGGCGGCATCAATAAATAATACGCCTCCAAACAGTTTGGCGACGGGGAAGCGATATTCTACAGTTCCTTCGAGGAAGTAGCGACCACTGCCTAGATCTCCTTCTGCAAAGCCTCTAACTGACTCTAGACCGCCAAGAATGAAGGCTTCATAGGGGGGAAGGTCTCCCAAGGTTGCACCCCCTTCAATTTGAAAGGCTAGGGTTTGGGAGCCTTCATTGAAGTTAGTGAATTTAACGGGGACATAGAAGGTATGACTGCCCCGCAGACGGCTCATGACGACGCTGGTTAAGGGAATGGACTGCTCGATACTGAAGCGGGTGACTGAGCCACTGGTGGGTTGGGCTGGGTTGTTGCGGCGATCGCGAACCATGCCAAACTGGAGCATGAGCAGGTCATCAACGCCGGTATTATGGAAGGCTAGACGTTCCCCTTCATCGTCTCTAGCGGTGAGTTCATTATCGGCATCGCGGATTGAAACATGCTGGTATTGTAAGCCTAGGGAGCCTATCCAATCGGGTTTTAGGGGGTCTTCGCCCAAAGGACGGGAAAAGCGAATGCCTGCACCGGTACGCAGAACGCGGGGGCGATCGCCATTTTCTAAGCGGATCGGGTTCTCATCCCCATCATAAACCAGGGAGATCGATCGCCGTCTAAATCCATTCATGGTATAAGCTGTACGGTTCGGATCTCCGCCAATCCACGGGTCGCTAAAGCTAACATCGAACAAGAAGTCACGGGTTCCAAGTTGCACTTCTGTACGCAGGGTCTGGTTTTTGCCCCCAAAGTTCGTTTCTTGATAACTTAAAGAACCAAATAGACCACTAGCAGAACTAATACCACCTCCTGCGGCGATCGATCCCGTATTTTGTTCCTGTACATTCAGCACTACCACTACTTTAGTGGGATCGGTTCCCGGATTTAATGTCACATTCACATCCTGGAAAATACCCAAGCCATACACTCGCTGTAAATCGGCTTGAATCCTATCCCGATTAAAAATATCTCCCGGTTGTAAACTCAATTGCCGAGTAACAACATACTCCCGTGTTTTTCCCCTCACTGGAGTTCCATCTTCTTCTGTATCCTGTCCCTCTCGATTCAGATAAACAATCTCAATTCCTTCAATTACCCCTTCAGGAATCACTAGGGTAACTGTACCCTCTTCACTCACATCGGGAGTGTCTACTACCTGTGCCAAAATGTAGCCATTTTCTTGATACCAAGTGTTCAAATCTTGAATGCTCACTTGGAAGCGGCGCAGATTCAGGATTTTGCCATATTGATCTCCAAAAATTCGATCAATCGCCTCCTGGGGAACAACGGAAGGAATATCTGTTCCTGGATTAGCATTAATCCTAACTTGTCTTAAAACTGGATTAGGCTCTACTTCAAATGTAACGCGAACACCTAATGGGGTATCCTCCGGAGTAGCTCGCACATTAGCAAAGAATCCCGTAGCAAAAATAGAATCAATATCTTCTTGCAGTCGAGAACGGGTAGTGGTGCGTCCAGCTTGGGTACTAATGACCTCAAATACTCGATTTCTTAAGTCTCCCTCTACTCCCAGAACAACTACTTCTGCTACCAATACTCTCGGTTCTGTTGGCGATGAGTCATTATTTTGGCTCACTTGAGCGGTTAGGGATGCTGGTAGCGCATTTTCTTGTACGGCTGAAAAAGGAGTAAATGCGAGTTGCTGGGATTTTTCCTCTAACGGTTGGGGTTGGGGAAGTGGGGTAAAGGCTAAGGTTTGTTGCTCCGTTAATACATTTTCTTTGACTTCAGAAAAAGGAGTAAATGCGAGTTGTTGAGATTTTCCCTCTAACGGTTGGGGTTGAGGAAGTGGGGTAAAGGCTAAGGTTTGTTGCTCCGTTAATACATTTTCTTTGACTTCAGAAAAAGGCGTAAATGCCAGTTTTTCTCCTAAAGATTTAGAAGAAGGGTCTACTGTTTCCGCAGTAGGGTTTAAAACTTGACCTTGGACAGAATCAACCAAACCGAGAGTTGCCGAAGTGGTTAATAAGGTCAACCAGATAGGAGACAAGCGCATTGTTTTCACGTTCCGTAAACTTCCACACACCACATTGAACAGTTGGCTTGGCTGTTGAATCGGTTATTAGGATTGGAGAAATCCTACGACTCCAGCCAGAATACCTCAATCAACCCCTTAACTTAACACTTCTGAAGAGGTATTTTCATTTTCCCTTGCCTAAAACTCTCTCTAGCACTTGCTCATAGGCAGATTCAACATTGCCTAAATCCTGACGAAAGCGGTCTTTATCTAGGATACGCGCTTGGGGGTCAGTTTCGTCCTGTTTCCATAAACGACAGGTGTCTGGGCTAATTTCGTCGGCGAGGAGGATATGGTCTTGGCGATCGCGCCCAAATTCCAGCTTAAAATCAACTAGGATAATGCCGCACTCCTGGAAAAAGGCGCTGAGGTGACGATTGATGTCCAGGGACATTTGGCGGATATGGTCGAGTTCTTCCGGTGTAGCGAGGTTGAGGAGCAGGAGGCGATCGCGAGTTAGCAAAGGATCGCCTAAACTATCATTTTTATAGCAATATTCTACCAGAGGCGGATCGATTTCGGTTCCTAGAGCTAAACCGGTTTGTTTGCAGAGACTCCCGGCAGCACGGTTACGCACGATGACCTCAATGGGCACAATTGTTACCGCCCTTACCCGCATTTCCCGCTCTGAAGGGCAGTCAATATAGTGGGTGGGGATACCCTGAGCTTCCAGCATTTGGAATAAATGACTGGAGATCGCACAATTAATCTGTCCCTTACCGGTAATGGTTCCCCGTTTTTGAGCATTGAACGCCGTAGCATCATCCTTGAAATAGGAGAGTAGGACATCAGGATCTTCCGTTTGGTAAACGATTTTGGCTTTCCCTTCGTACAGTTGCGTCTTTTGTGACATAAAGCGTTGAGAATTCATAACCTATTAGCCTTAACCATACCTCTTTTTGGGGTAGTGATTAGCGAATTAGTTAAGGTGGGAATTTGTAAATTTTGGTAAACCACACGCTACAATCCCAATAGCACCATACAGCCTATTCTTCTTGAACCATGTTCGATCAATTTATGCCTATTTTTCAAGAACTTACCCAACAACCCGTAGCCTTTTTCGGGGGATTCTGTTCTGGGGTGTTACGGCTCAATTTATCAGAAGATCCGATTAAAACCTGGCTTGATCGACAAATCAGCGCCCCAGAAACCGATACTCATTCCTCTTCTGGCCCGCAATCGATTGAAATTGATTAAGTTCATCTGGGGGAAGGGCTGCTATTGCCTCTCCCCCATATGGGTTAGGGATAAAAGGCTAATTGGGGTAAACCCAAGGTTTCGTCCCAACCCTTGATCAGATTCAGACATTGAATAGCTTGGCCAGCTTGCCCCTTAATGAGGTTATCAATGGCTGACATCACAATCACTCGATTGGTACGCGCATCCACTTCTAAGCCGAGGTAGCAGAGGTTGGTTCCACAAGCCCACTTGGTTTGGGGATAGATGCCATTGGGTAAGACCCGCACCCAAGGGGAATTTTGATAGAAGACACTATAAATGGTGCGTAAGTCTTCCCGGACTAAACCGGGGTCGCGCAGGGTAGCATAAACTGTGGCTAAGATCCCGCGTACCATGGGAATCAGATGGGGGGTAAATTGCACTTTGACTTCATGGCTGGCTAAATCGCTACAGACTTGTTCGAGTTCGGGGGTATGTCGGTGACGGGTTACCCCATAGGCTGAGAAGGAGCTATCGGCTTCTGCTAAGAGGAGATTAATTTTACCTTGTCTTCCCCCTCCGGATGTTCCGGATTTGGCATCAACAATGAGGGTATCGGGTTCGATTAATCCTTGTTTGAGTAAGGGGGCGATCGCTAGTAAACTGCTAGTGGTGTAACATCCCGGACAAGCGATGAGATTGGTATGGGGAATGCGATCGCGGTAAATTTCCGGTAATCCATACACTGCCTTCGAGAGTACCTCATCATCAGCCCGGTCTTCGCTGCCATACCAAGCTTTATAAACCTCCATATCGGTTAACCGATAATCTGCCGACAGATCCAGAACCAAACAGCCTCTTTCGAGCAATTGGGGAGCCATTTTGCAGGCTAACCCATTCGGTAATCCTAAAAATACGACCTCACAGCGAGAGGCAATCTTATCAATATCAATAGATTCAACCGTAAGATTAACCTGATGGGCTAAATGGGGGTAAATATCCCCATAGGATTTACCCGCGCTACTGTCGCCTCCTAAATAAACCAAATCCAGTTTTGGATGTTCGCATAACATCCGCACCAGTTGCACGCCTCCATAGCCAGAAGCGCCCACGATACCAACGGTGACTTGCCCATTATCTCCCATGATGTGACCCTTAGTGAAATGTAGAGTTTACGTGATTAGAGTTTAGATCCGAATTCAGGGTTCTAGGTAAGGGAACCCTGAAGGTTTAAAGGTTGGCTGCATTGTAGTACCAAAACGGACATTCAATTAAAAATTAAAAATTAAAAATTAAAAATATTTTTTTATACATTTTGTCCCAGTGTTGCCTCTAGGGGTTAATCTAGCCTAGCTCGGAACACAAATGACTATAATTTTTGTAAAGGAACCACTTTAGGGTTGATAATTTTGCGCCCGAAACCCGTGAATTGAACAGCGACTGATTGCTGTTCTCCCTTCCCGAATACATGGGTAATTTGTCCGACACCAAAGCTACGGTGTAGGACGCGATCGCCGACTTGCCAACCTTGATTTTTTTCGGCGTTATTTTTTACCTTACTTGTACTCTTAGATTCGTTGTTCTTCACTGGCTTACTGATGGTTTTTGCAGAAGGTTTTTCAGGCTCTAGACTGGGGGCATTGACTCTAGATTGATAGGTATGACTGCCCCTTAATAACTCACGGGGTAGCTCGGCTAAAAATTGGGAAGGAGTCGCGGGTTCTCGGTTGCCCCATAACCGTCTTTCTTGGGCATGGGTTAAAAAGAGTTGCTCCTGGGCGCGGGTAATGCCCACATAACATAAGCGCCGTTCTTCTTCTAGAGCTGCGGGATCATCTATGCTGCGAAAATTGGGAAATAAACCCTCTTCTAAACCCACTAAAAAGACAATGGGAAATTCTAGTCCTTTGGCGGCATGAAGCGTCATTAAGGTGACTGCATTTTCCCCTTCTTCCAGATTATCTAAGTCGGATTGCAAGGGGGCATAATTGAGATAGCTGGAGAGATGGGTATCGCCCGTTTCTTCCTCATATTGGGTAATGGCGCTAAAGAGTTCTTGTAGGTTTTGTAAGCGATTTTCCGATTCATCTGTTCCCTGGTATTTGAGATCTTTGAGATATTCGGAGTCGGTTAAAATACCTTGGGCAATGGTCGAAGCTGTTTCAGTTTCTACACGAGATTGCCAACGGTCGATGAGGTTATAAAAGCTCATCACTGCTTTGGTTGAGCGTCCTGCTAAGGTTCGTACAGAGGTTTCATCGCTGATGATTTCCCATAGGGGAATACCGAGTTCTGCTGATGCGCTTAAGAGTCGATCTAAGGTGGATTTGCCAATGCCGCGACGGGGAACATTAATAACTCGCAATAAGCTGACGGTATCGGCTGGGTTGATCAATAAGCGCAGATAACAAATGGCATCCTTGATTTCTTTGCGATCGTAAAATTTTAAGCCTCCTACTATCCGATATTTGATATTTTGCCGCACCAACACATCCTCAAAGGCACGGGACTGGGCATTGGTGCGATACAAAATGGCAAAACTGCCCCAATTGACATCTGGATTCTTTTGTTCGAGTTGACGAATCTGACGAATGACAAATTCTGCCTCCTCGACTTCATTATCGGCTTGGTAGCAGGTAATGGGAACTCCTGAATCACGAGTGGGACGTAACACCTTATCAATCCGCTCCTTATTGTTTTGAATCAAGTGATTCGCTGCTTGTAGGATATTTTCTCGCGAGCGATAATTTTCTTCTAATTTAATCATAGTTTGGCTGTTGCGATCCGGCAAACCATCGCCAAAATCTTTTTGAAAATCCATCAAAATGGTAAAATCAGCCATGCGGAAGCTATAAATGGATTGATCGGCATCTCCGACGACAAAAATAGAGCGATTTTGCCAATCTTTATCGTTAAGGCTCTGGACTCCACCGGTAGATAACAAGCGAATGAGATCGTATTGGGTACGATTGGTATCCTGATACTCATCAACTAAAATGTGATGAAAGCGGTTATGCCAGTAGGCTAGAACCTGCTCATTTTGTCGCAGTAATCTGACGGGAACTAAAATTAAGTCATCAAAATCGAGAGCGTTATTTTCGGCTAACCGCTTCTGATACATTTCATAAACTTCAGCAATCACCCGTCCCCGATAGTTGGGTTGTTCTCTGTGGAAGTCTTGGGGTGATAAGCCTTGATTCTTGGCATTACTAATGGCGTAACGAACGGATTTATGGTTAAACTTTTTGTCATCTAGATTTAAGTCTTTGGTGACAATTTCTTTGACCAGGCTTTGCACGTCTGATTCATCAAAGATAGAAAACTGTTTATCCCATCGTCTGCCGGTTTCATCTTGGTATTTATCGATGTCGTAGCGTAAAATTCGAGCGCAGGAAGCGTGGAATGTCCCGACCCATAGGGGTTTAATATACTCTTGATAGATGCGCGATCGCAACCGCATCTGTTCCGCTTCCCCCAAATCCTCCCAATCGCGCCCCGTAGAACTGCGAGCCAACTGCTCGGCAAACAGGCGCTCAATGCGCTCTTTCATTTCCCGCGCGGCTTTATTGGTAAAAGTTACCGCCAGAATCTGTTCTGGATTCACCCGATGCCGTAAAATTAAATGGGCAATCCGATAGGTGAGGGCACGAGTTTTCCCCGAACCTGCACCGGCAACCACCAACATCGGGCCACACACATGCTCAACCGCCTTTCGTTGCGAAGGATTGAGAACACTGAGAAAATCTGAGGTTTGGGTCATGGTCGAAACAAGGCTGAGTCTACGGCAAACGAAAGATGACATTATAACATTACTGGTGATACTTAGGGAAATTCAAAATAAATAGAGTTTTCATCTTCTCTAAAAACGAAGTTCATGATTAAAGGGGATTTATTCAGGAGTAGGGCTGTTGAGTTTAAATCAAAAATCCCTCTAATTCGACCTTAAAAATTTCAGGATCGGACTATTTTCAAAATTTATCCCTTGTGCTATCATCTACTTTGGCATTCAAGAATGAACGGATATCTAGACCATCTCAGATTATCCTGGTCTTTCTCTGCTCCTTCACATTCCTACTTTTAAGCGGCCCTAATGTTCACCAATATTCGCCTTTTATTGGAAGCTTGCAAGTCTTTAAACCTGGATTATGAGATGGTTCACCCTAATCGAAATGTAATCCAAGTTAATCTCGATAAACCTTATTTGTTTGTCAATGGATTTACTCCCCTGTTAACGGGGTCGATGATGAAAATTGTTAAAGATAAAGATTATACTTATCATCTCCTCAAAGATCGGGTGGCGATGCCGAGAACGTCTGCCTATGTCGATCCCCAGGTTTCCACTTATAAAAACTATGCTATCTGTAAAAGTATTCCGGAAATTAGAGCAGATATTGAAGATCGTTTCACCTTACCCACCATTGTGAAAAAAAATACGGGATCTTGTGGAATGAATGTCTTTCTCTGTCAGGAATCTAGTCAGATTGAAGCCTCTTTATACCACATTTTCAATCGCAACAATAAAGATTATGACTATGTTGCCCTAGCCCAGGAAGCGATCCAGATTGATACAGAATATCGGGCTATTTTTCTCAATCAAGGTTTGATATTGCTGTATGAGAAAAATATTAAAAATGCTATTTTTACGGGCAATTTAAGTCCTTTGCATTGGGAAGGCGCTCAAGCCATTTATATCCAGGATCGAGATCTAATGAGCCAAATGGAAGATTTTATCAAACCTGTTTTTGAGCGATTGCCAATTAACTATGGAGGATTTGATATTGCGCGAGATAAGTCAGGGAAGTTATGGTTAATCGAAATTAATTCAAATCCTAATTATGGGATCTTTATTCGCGATAATTCAGAGCAGTTAGTGGTTGAGGTGTTTGAGAAGCTTTTAAAGTCTCTGATGGCTTAGTAAGGAGAGGAAGGGGCATGAGCGGTGGAAATTCTCAGAGAATGGATTAATCTGGTAGCAGCTCTGTAGGAATTAAGATTACTGATGCTAGATTGGCGAAAATTATGGCGAAGTCTCCTGGCTCGTTTATCTCAATGGTGGCGTAAGTTATGGCAAAGGTTAGGGGGAAATGAGGTTGCTGATTTTAGTGCCCCTGAAGGCCTTCCCCTGAGCTATACTCACTATGAATTTTTGTTTAATGAGCTTCTGGAAGGGGTGAGTGAACAAGGATGGCAAGAGGGAGAAATTCGGGGTTTTCTCAGACAATGGGAAGAGCGTGCGACTGAGGGGGAATGGTTAGGATGGTTAGAGCGCTTTGGTGAGCGGGTGTTGGGGTCTCGATCGCCGAATTTGGAGTTAGGGCGACGGATGGTGAGGTTGGGGGAGGTTTACCGGGAAGCTTTGGGGCAACTTGCGGGTGAGATTGGTTCGGCGCTTTTGGAAAGACCGAGGGAACCGGAACCGGAAGGGGTGGAAGAAGCGCCAGTGGTGGAGGAAAAACCGGTCATTGTTCCGCCTCCAGTCATTGAGAAAAAGCCTATTGTTAAACCTCCCAAGCAGAAGGTAGAGCCTCCAAAACGTCCTCAACCGGCGGTCAAATCTCCTGAATCGAGTCTAGAGTTGCCGTCTTTGAATAGTTTGTCGGGGGTGTTGCGTTTGTTGCAATTACGACCGCAGATGGCACAACAGTTGGCGCAACAGATGGGAATTGAGAGGAGTAATCCGGAGGAGGTGTTACAGGAGTTACAGGTTAGGGCGCTGATGAAGTCGAGTGTGAAGCAGGAGCAACAGGGGAATTTACGGGGGGCGATCGCCTCTGTGGATCGGGCCCTGAGTTTGAATGCTCAGTCGGCGATCGTCTGGGGCATGAAGGGGGATTTGTTATTTAAGTTACAGAAGTTTGAACAGGCGATCGCCGCCTACGATCGCGCCATCACCATTGATCCGAACGATGAACAAACCTGGTATAACCGGGGAATGGCTCAGTTTCAGTTACAACAGTTTGAATTAGCCTTAAGCAGTTTTGAGCAGGCGCTAAATTTAGAACCAAGTTTCTATGCAGCTTGGAAAAATAAGGCGATTTCCCTGCTGAATTTAGGACGGGATGGGGAAGCTCTGGAAGTATGCGATCGGGCTTTGGAAATGGAACCGGACGATCCTGTTTTGCACACCTGTCGAGAAAAGGCCCAGAAAAGTTTAGAGCATGGGGATAAAATGGGTAATGGGTAGTTAATATAGGAAATTAGGAGTAGCCCAAATGACCATCGAATCCGATATTATTAAAAATATTGAAAACCTCCCTCAATCGGTTAAGCAAGCCGTCTTGCTGTACACTGAGTTTTTGGCTCATCAGTATGGCAATCCATCTAGTCCAGAAACTAAGACTAATAAACGGGGTGGACTGGGTATTTGGAAAGATCAGATTTGGATTGCAGATGACTTTAATGAACCCCTTGAAGATTTTGCTGAGTATATGTAGCCATGAAAATCTTAATAGATACTAATATTTTAATTTGGTATCTTCAAAGTAATAGTCAACTCAGCTTGCTGGCTAAAGGAATTCTTGAGGATACAGATAATCAGCTCTACTAATGTTGATTGCTCAAGCAATCAATTATTCCCTAGTTATCATCACTGCTGATTCAGCCTTTGATCTGTATCCAATTCAGCGTCTATCGGCATAGATCGGCACAAAATTAGGGCGATCGCCCTAAAAATCTCCATCTACTCCCATCGGTTACAGAAAGGGTAACACCTCATCCATCCGCAAAACCCTGTGACATGCTCAGAAATATAGATCCCTAATTCTGGAAGCTCAAGATAATGACTGCACTAACACTAAAAAAGCTCGGTATGATGATGACAACCGGTTTAGTCCTCTTGGGGTTGTGGGGATGTTTTCGGCCGACAACTCCAGGGGCGATTGCCTCTCTACCCATTGTCACTCAACCCAATGCTGCTGTGAATCCCCAATTAACCGATGCTCATACCCGCTTTAGCTTCAAGCTATGGCAGCAACTTTTAGCACAAGAAAAAAACCAAAATATCTTTATTTCTCCTGCGAGTGTGGCGATCGCCCTCACCATGACCTACAATGGCGCATCAGGAGACACTCAAACCGCCATGGCTAATGCCTTAGAACTCCAAGGCATGAGCTTAACTGACATTAATCAAGCTTACGCCAATCTCAAACAGCACTTAGAAAATACCGATAACTCCATTCAGCTCAAATTAGCCAATTCTCTTTGGGGCAGAAATGACATTAACTTTAAACCCGATTTCTTACAACAAACCAAAACCTATTATGATGCCAACCTCCAATCCTTAGATTTTACCGATCCGGCTGCTCCTAAGCGTATCAATGATTGGGTGAAGCAGCAAACCCAAGGTAAAATCACCCAAATGGTCGATCAAATTAATCCCAACGATCTCCTCTTCCTCATTAATGCCACCTATTTTAAGGGACAATGGCAAAACGAATTTAATCCTAATCTCACCCAAGAGCGTCCGTTTCATCTCCCCAATGGACAACAAAAACAACATCCGATGATGTTCCAAACCGGGAGTTATTATTACCTCGAAAACGAGCAATTTCAAGCCATACGCTTACCCTATGGTAATGGCCGGTTTAGTCTCTATGTCTTTTTGCCCCAACCTGAGCAAAATTTATCCCAATTTTATGCCCAACTCAACAGTAACACTTGGCAAACTTGGCTCGGTCAATTTCAAGAACAAGAGGGTTCAATTACCCTGCCTAAATTTAAACTAGAATATGGAGTAGAACTCAAACCCGTTTTATCTGCATTAGGCATGGATCTAGCCTTTAGTCAACAGGCTGATTTTTCTGGAATTAGTGATAGTTCTGCCAAGATCGATCAAGTCAAGCATAAAACCTTTGTCGAAGTCAACGAAAAAGGCACAGAAGCGGCTGCTTCCACCTCCGTTGGCATTGTCGCTACCTCAATTCGTCCGCCATCCAATCCCTTTACCATGGTGGTCGATCGTCCCTTTTTCTGTGCTATTTACGACCATGAAACCCAAACTCCTTTGTTCTTGGGATCAATGGTTAATCCTGAATAATCCCCTATGATGTTCTAGACCCTTGGGGAAAAAGACTATAAACTGAACTGAGAAAATCAGGAATCAGGAGTAGGGACAGATGGTGGGACTTCGCCCTAGGGCCGATTTAAACAAATGTCACAGAAGAGCGATCGCCAAACTGCTGTCGATCGCAGTATGGGCTTTAATGGCAGTGGGATTAACCCTCTGCTTACCCGGATGGAGCCAAACCCCACCGAAGGCTACGGTAGCAGCAAGGGCCCCCATTGTCTTAGATGGTTATGAATTGTTTGAGGTGGAAGCTTCGGGCAACTTTAGCGCTCAGGAAAGAGCCACCCAAGTTAATCAATTATTACAGGAAAAATTGGATGGGGCGATCGCCTCTGATACCCCGCCTGAAGTCACTATTGTTGAGAATGATAGTCAAGTTAGTTTACAAGTGAATAACCGTCACCTGATAACGGTGACTCAAGGGGATATGATGCCAGGGCAACCTTCCCTAGAACAAGCTCAATTTTGGCAATACCAGATTCAACAAGCCCTGCAACGCGCTCGCCGGGAAAGAACCCCCATTTATAGAGCTTGGGCGATTAAAATGGCCGCCATCGCCACGGGGGTAGCCCTGGTTCTGCAAAGTCTGTGGTTTTGGTTCCAGCGACGCTTACGACGGCAAAAAATACAGGATGGGAAACTAATTAAGACTTCCTGGAAAATCTTAGCTCTGATCCTGTTGCAAGTCGCCACCTGGATTATCTTTATCTCTTATGTAACCAACCTTTTTCCCCTCAGTCGTCGTTGGTTATATCGCACCTATATTCTGTTAAGAGATCTGTTTTCTGCCCAAATTTTTACGATCGGAGAACGGGGTTTATCCCTAAATAATTTACTGTTAATTGGGATAATGGCGATCGCCTTAATCTTCCTGACTAACTCCTTTACCCAAGTTCTGAAGGCAAAAATTGTCCCCCTAGTGGGAGTCGATCGCCACTCCCAACAGGCGATCGCTTTCTTCATTCGCTATGGTCTCCTATTTATTGGATTTCTGCTAATTCTCACCCTCAGTGGGGTAGACTTTAGCTCCTTGGCGATCGTGATTAGTGTCCTCGGTGTGGGCATCGGGTTCGGTCTACAAAATATTGTCAAAGACTTTATTAGCGGTCTAATTATGATCTTTGAGAGGCCCATCCAAGTCGGGGAACTGGTGCAGGTGGGAGACTTTCAAGGCCTGGTGCAACGGATCGGCCCCAGAGTAACTGAAATCACCACCATTGACCGCATTACCATCATGGTTCCTAACTCCCGCTTTATTGAAGGAGAAGTACAAAATTGGAATCGTACCGGTTTAACTCGTCTCAAAGTGTATGTGGATGTCGCTTATGGTTCGGATATACAACGGGTTCATAATATCCTGCTGGCCGTTGCCCAACTTCCCCACCCGGAAATTCTCCGCCATCCCCCACCGAAAGCCCAATTTAGAGGTTTTGGAGAGAATGCCCTGAGTTTTCGCATCGTGGTCTTTATTCGAGACCCCTTAAAACAACCGAAGGTCAAGACCCATTTACTCCATCATATGGCTCTATATTTACAAGAGTATGGGATTCAAATTCCCTTTCCGCAACGGGATTTACATCTTAAACTGCCTGGACTCGAACAAGTCACCGATGCTTGGTTAAAACAACAGGGGCGAGAGAATTGGCAACCGCCCCCGATGCCCATCCCCGAACCGCCTCCAATTCAGCCCGAATATGATTGGGAGGATATCATTCAACGAATGCGAGGCCCGGAAGGGGTTTCTATTCGCGATCGTCGCTATGGTTTAAAAGTCTTTTCTCACTGCTTTATTGGTTCTGAAGCCGTAGATTGGTTAACGAAGCATGAACAAGCCACCCGTCCGGAAGCGGTAATCATGGGACAAATGATGCTGGATATGGGAATTTTTCATCATGTTTTAGATGAGCATGAATTTGAAGATGGCCCCCTTTTCTATCGCTTTTATGCGGATGAAACCCCTTCAGATGAAGCGCAATATTCTCCTCCTTCACCCACGGGCGATCGCGTAAGCGATGCGGAGCATTATCGCGTAAGCGATGCGGAGCATTATCGCGTAAGCGATGCGGAGCATTATCGCGTAAGCGATGCGGAGCATTATCGCGTAAGCGATGCGGAGCATTATCGCGTAAGCGATGCGGAGCATTATCGCGTAAGCGATGCGGAGCATTATCGCGTAAGCGATGCGGAGCATTATCGCGTCAAAGAAACGGAGTTTTATCGCCCCGATGAACGGGGAATCGAAAAAAATACAGAGACCGATTCTACTTTTACTGAGGATTAGCCCTTTCTCCGAGGTAGTAGCCCTCAATCCATACCCATTTTAAATTTTTTCGGCTGTCGCCGACATGAAAATTTTTAATTGATATAAGATAGGAGCGCCGCTATCGCCAGAGGTCTATGGTTCTAATTGATTGGTTAATTGTTCTCTTGTATTTGATCTTAACGTTAGGGTTGGGGTTATATCTATCGGGGAAAGCCTCGGAAGGACTAGAAGCGTTTTTTGTCTCTGGGCGATCGCTCCCTTGGTGGCTCTCCGGAACCAGTATGGCAGCGACGACGTTTTCCATTGATACTCCCCTCTACATTGCCGGAGTTGTTGCCAGTCGCGGTATTGCCGGAAACTGGGAATGGTGGAGTTTTGGCATTGCCCATGTGGTGATGATTTATATCTTTGCCCGCATGTGGCGCAGATCGGGGGTGGTAACAGATGCCCAGTTAACGGAGATTCGCTACGGGGGATCGATGGCAGCAGTTTTACGGGCAGTGAAGGCCTTTTTATTTGCGGTTCCGATTAATTGTATCGGCATTGGCTACGCCATGCTCGCCATGGTAAAGGTGATTGATGCCCTGGAATTGTGGCAAAGTTTGGGCATAGAACCAGGAGAAAATCTTAAACTTTGGAGTGTGGTAGGGGTCAGTTTATTTGTCTTATTTTATGCGGGAGTTTCTGGACTGTGGGGCGTAGTAGCGACGGATTTTTTCCAGTTTTTTCTCGGATTATTGGGGGCAATTATTGTCGCTATTATTGCGGTAAGTCATGTGGGTGGCATTCATGAGCTAATCCCCCTAGTGCAAGAACGAACGGATATGGATATTCTATCCTTTCTTCCCCTGAAGGGTGAAACCGCTAGTCTGAGTTTAAGTACTTTTGGGGCCTATTTGTTGATTCAGTGGTGGGCGTTTCGGCGCAGTGATGGTGGTGGCGAATTTATCCAACGGTTGTTAGCCTCGAAGGATGAAGCGGAAGCGGAAAAAGCCGCCTGGTTTTTTAATATTTTGCATTATGTGGTGCGGACTTGGCCCTGGATTTTAGTGGCGCTGGTGGCGCTGGTGATTTATCCCAACCTCGAAGATCCAGAGCTGGGCTATCCGAAATTAATGTTAGATTTCTTGCCTCCAGCGATGTTGGGGTTGGTGGTGGCTTCTCTGCTGGCAGCGTTTATGAGTACGGTTTCGACCTCGATTAATTGGGGGGCATCTTATTTAACCAATGATTTATATTTACGCTTTTTCCGGCCTGAGTCTACTCAGTCGGAGTTGGTGCTAGTCGGTCGTGTTTCTTCGATCCTGGTGACGGTTTTAGGGGCGATCGCCGCTTTTTATAGCCAAGATGTGGCAACGGTGTTTCGGTTGGTGATTGCGATCGGTACAGGGCCGGGATTAGTCCTGATTCTACGCTGGTTTTGGTGGCGCATCAATGCTGCCGCCGAATTAGCCTCCATGGTGGGGGGATTTATCGTGGGATTAACCACCAGTGTTGTGCCTATATTAACCATTGAAGATTTTGGCTTGCGCTTACTGGTGACGGCTGGTATTAGCAGCGTTTGCTGGGTAACGGCTATGCTCCTCACTCCCCCAGAGTCCGATCGCACCCTAGATGAATTCTATCGGTTAGTGCGTCCCGGCGGCCCCGGATGGCGCAGAGCGCGATCGCGTACAGGATTACAACCCGCACAAAGCCTGCCCCAAGATTTACTTAAAGTCACCGCAGCCAGCTTGCTCCTATTCGGCTCTATGTTTGCTGTAGGCGGCTTTTTACTCTTGAATTCGACGGTGGGTTGGACAAGCTTAATTATCGCCGTTGCTGGCGCGATGATGCTGCGCCAGGTAAGTCAATTCAGGATTGCTCCCATGGCTCGACCGGGGTTAGACGATGAATAATCCCCGCACTAATCATTAATTTAAAGTTAAGTTCCCTATCGGTAGATAGAATTCTAGGGTATCAAGAAAACCAGCAAGATTTGGGATATATGAATGATTTGCCCGTCCCCCCATCCTTCACCTACAGTTCTCGTTATCGGCTATGGTAACCCCTTGCGGGGGGATGATGGTATTGGGCAAACGGTAGCAACAGGGGTAGAAGATTGGGAATTAGTAGAGGTGCGATCGCGAGCAGTTCACCAGCTTATGCCAGAATTAGCACAAGAATTATCGGAAGTGAACTTAGCGATCTTCGTCGATGCGGCTCTATCGGGAGACGAAGTAACCCTATCTAAACTTGAGCCTGCACCGGAACAGGGGTTACCCTGGGGACATTCTCTCAGTCCCTCCCGCTTACTGGCTCTCTGTCAATGGCTGTATCAAACTGTGCCTCAATCCTGGCTCGTGAGTGTTCCTGGCGTTGATTTTTCTGACAGCGATCTCCTCTCCCCCATTGCCCAAGAGCGCGTTACCATTGCCCTCAACCACATCACCCACTTACTCAAATCATCCCCATAACCCGACTCCCCCATTCCCCCATTCCCCCATCCCCCTATCCCCCCATCCCCCCATCCCCCTATCCCCCCATCCCCCCATCCCCACTATGCACGAAGTCAGCATCATGGAACAAACCCTAGAAATTGCCCTCAACCATGCTCAAAACCAGGGAGCAAGCCAAATTCATCGGATTAAACTCAACGTTGGGGAACTCTCCGGTGTCGTTCCCGAAGCTTTAAAGTTTGCGTTTGATGTAGTCATTCAAAATACCATTGCCCAGAGTGCTACACTAGAGGTCGAAACCATACCGGTTGAATGTTACTGTTCCCATTGTCAGGAAAACTTCTATCCCAGTGACATCATTCATATCTGTCCCCACTGTGGACAACTGAGCCGGGACGTTCGTCAAGGGAAAGAATTAGAGTTAGCATCCTTGGAGGTTTCTTAAATCCATGTGTACCGATTGTGGTTGTGCTGTAACCCCTGGAAAAGTTGAGATTCATAGCCATTCCCATGAGCCTCATAATCATGTCCACGATCATCACCATCATCACGGCGATCGTGACCATACCCATACCCTACCGGTTCATCAAGCCATTTTAGCTAAAAACGACCGCCTCGCCGAACGGAACCGGGGCTATTTTTTAGCCAAAGGGCTGTTGGTTTTGAATGTGCTTTCTTCTCCTGGTTCTGGTAAAACTACCCTGATTCAACGCACCCTATTCGATCTTGGAGAACGGCTACCCGCAGGGGTAATTGTGGGCGATTTAGCCACCGATAATGATGCTCAAAGACTACGGGAAACGGGCGCACCTGTCGTGCAAATTACCACGGGCAGTATCTGCCATTTAGAAGCGGATATGATTGCCCAGGCGATTGCCGAAATACCCCTTGACAAATTACAGCTTTTGATCATAGAAAATGTCGGTAATTTAGTCTGTCCCGCAGCCTACGATCTGGGCGAAAACTTGCGCGTAGCTATGCTTTCCACCACAGAAGGCGAAGATAAACCCCTCAAATATCCCACCCTGTTTAAGAGTGCCGATGTCATTTTGCTCAACAAAACTGACCTTGCTGAAGTCGTCGGATTCGATCGGGAAGTTGCCCTGAAAAATATTCAGCAAGTCGCCCCCCAAGCGCAGATTATTGAAGTCTCTGCCCGCAGTGGTTTTGGTCTTGAACAGTGGTATGGTTATTTAGAGGAACAATTCAACAAAATTGCTCCCCAATTGGTACATCCGTAACCTTCAATCTTAACCGGATTATAAACTGAGACTTGAAAGAGGAAAAAACCATGTTAAAAGCATCAGATATCATGACCACAGAAGTGGTGATGATTGGCGGTTTAGCCACCGTAGCAGAAGCGGTTAAACTCATGCGAGAAAAAAAAATTCGCTCCCTGATCGTTAAACGCCGTCATGACCAAGACAGCTACGGAATTCTAACGGAAAGTGACGTAGTTTATAAAGTCACTGCCTATGGAACTGACCCCAAAACGGTGCGGGTTTATGAGATTATGACCAAACCCTGTGTGGCGATCAATCCTAATTTAGGCGTTGAATATGTGGCCCGGTTATTTGCCAATTTAGGACTGCATCGTGCCCCCGTGATTAGTGGCGAAGTCTTGGGTATTATTTCCATTACTGATATTCTCAATCGCGGTGATTTCTTGGAAAAACCGAAAGCACTTACCCTACAAGAAGAAATCGACAAGGCGATTAAAGAAGCGCGGCAAATTTGTCAAGAGAAAGGCCCCAACTCTCGTGAATGTGCAGTAGCTTGGGATATCGTCGAAGAGCTAGAAGCAGAATCGGCTCACCAGCAAGCTAAGAAGATCACTAAAACCAAGTTTGAAGAATACTGTGAAGAATTCCCCGATGCTCTAGAAGCGCGGATGTACGACACCTAAAGCTTGGGTGAGGGATCATCTCCCTAGGTAACCTCAACGTATAGGTTGGGTGGCAACAGAAAACCTAACCTATACAAGAGAGGTACATTAATGACTGTTTTTAACGATAGCTAAAATGGCTCAAAGCGCGGCCCAATCTGTGATTTGTTCCCCCTATCTCCCCATCCCCCCATCACAGCGCAAAGCGCTGTAACAATTTACAGCGCTTCGCGCCCTCCGTGGGGGAATGGGGGAATAGGGGAGTGGGGGGAGTGAACAACAGACTCAATTTAGCTTTGGGCTATTCTGGCTATCGTTAAAAACCGCTATTTACAGCAGTTTTCGCTGCTATGGGGTACATTTTGATCCCCCTAAATCCCCCTTAAAAAGGGGGACTTTCTGATTCCCCCCCTTTTTAAGGGGGGTTGGGGGGATCTTTCTCGGCTGTACCTCATTACCGCGTAAAGTGCTGTATGTACCGCATAGCAGAGGAAATTGCTATAAGTGGAAACATTTAAGGATTTGAGGTTAGATCGGGTCATTCGAGTGGCAGGTGTGGATGAGGTGGGCCGGGGTTCGCTCTTTGGCCCGGTGGTGGCTGCGGCTGTTATCGTATCACCGGAGGGGGCCCGTCGATTGCAAGATTTGGGGGTACGAGATAGTAAGACATTGAGCCACCGACAACGGCAGAAGTTATTGGGGATGATTGAAGAATGGGCGATTGATTGTCAATTGGGTATGGCCTCGGTGGCGGAAATCGATCGGTTGAATATTTTACAGGCATCGTTGTTAGCCATGAAGCGGGCGGTGCTAAAATTGGGAGAGCTTCCCCAGGTGTGTTTGGTGGATGGCACTTATCCGATTCCTCAGTTGGAAATGGTTCAGAGGACGGTGGTTAAGGGCGATCGGACGGAGGTAGCGATCGCCGCCGCCAGCATCGTCGCCAAGGTTTGGCGAGATGAATTGATTACTCGCTTAGATCCGTTGTTTCCCCAGTACGATCTGAGGACGAATAAAGGTTATGGAACGAAGAAACACCGTGAGGCGATCGCCGAGTTGGGTCTCTCTTGTCTCCATCGGCGATCGTTTAAACTCAAGTCAATTCAGAATGGATTAAGCCTGATGGGGATTAACTAAAGCCTCTAGATTGCCCTCATTAGCTACCTGAGTATTTTGGCTCTTTTGTACCCAGTGGCGATAATCCCAGAGCAGTTGGTGCATCAAACGCTGTTTAATCGTTAAAAGGACACTGCGGAGTAATCCATTGCCCGTATTTTCTAGAAGATAGGAGGGAGTCAGATTTAAGGGAGGGGGCAATTCTACCTGTACGACTAAGTTAGCTTTGCCGTGAAGAATGGTGCGATCGCCCTGCTGTTGGGGGCAAAGTTGCCCTTTTAAATCCAGATGAAAGCGTTGATTAATATATTCAATGCCTCGAATATCACAGCCCACCGACTGCAATTTTACATTTCCGTGAGGATCTGCCCAAACTTTCAGATCTACCGTAGGCTGGAAAGTAAACATCATAAAAGTCAAGGGGCGCATTTTCAGCCGAAAGATTTCATCACTCAAGTGTTCAATTTGACTTTCGGCGGTTAAGGCATTGACTAGGCGTTTGGGTTGCCGTAGGTAATGCTGGATAGGAATAGGTTCGGCAGGAACATTGAGGTTAACGGATTGAGTGGCACTAAATTGGGTGGTCATGGATTAGCTGTTAATCTATTCATGTAAATTTATTTTACAAAATTCTCAGGATTCTAGCCGGTCACTAGAGCGGAAAAAACAACTCACTACTCGATACAGAGGAATCTTGGAACTATAAATGCCGGATTTGAGTTCCAGATATCATACCCTGTCCTGTATGAATAATCGATCTTTAGTTGTTAATTTTTGTTGACTAAGCTCAATAATTTTAACGATCGCCGATTAGCCCCAACATTTCCTCATCTAGAATAAAAACAAAGATTAACAAGCCATCATCCCTATGTATCTCACCTATCTTGATAGCAACTCTTGGTTACTCGAACTGGGAGGGCAAAAAATCCTCATTGACCCTTGGTTAGTCGGCCCCCTAGTATTTGGTAATCTGCCCTGGTTATTTAAAGGATATCGTCCCCAAGACCGGGCTATTCCAGAAACCATTGATTTAGTGGTTCTCTCTCAAGGATTGGAAGATCATGCCCATCCCCAGACCCTGAAACAATTGAATAAAAATTTACCGGTTGTCGGCTCCCCCAATGCGGCCAAAGTGGTTAAAGCGTTCGGCTATACCGATATCCATTCCCTAGAGCATGGGCAAACCTATCGCCTCAATGAGCAGGTAGAAATTGAGGCCGTTCCCGGTTCCCCCATCGGCCCTACCCTGGTGGAAAATGGCTATATCTTCAAGGAACTCTCTAGCGGCAAAACGGTTTATTATGAACCCCATGGTTACCACTCGCCGACGCTGAAGGAAAAGAGACCGATTGATGTGATTATTACGCCTATGATCGATCTGGGTTTACCGCTAGTTGGCCCCATTATCAAGGGAACCGAAAGCGCCCTAAAAGTGGCAGAATGGGTTAAGCCTCAAGTGATGTTACCCACGGCTGCCGGTGGCGATGTCAAGTTTGAAGGCTTGTTGATTTCTTTACTCAGAGCGGAAGGAACTGTAGAAGAATTTCAGCAAAAGCTATTGGCTCAAGGCTTAAGCACCCAAGCCCTCTCGCCCACTCCTGGAGAGCGCTTAGAGGTCGTTTTGAATTAAGCTTGGGGGATGGGGGGATAGGGAGATGGGGGGATAGGGAGACATTAATAACTGTCTATTGTCTATTGTCTATTACCTATTCCCATTCCCTATTCCCCATTCCCCATTCCCTTGTATGATAAACAATGGAGTAATACTGTTGTTTTAAGATTAACTATGGACATTCTCTCTTTAGGTTGGGTTTCCTTACTGGTGATTTTCACCTTCTCTATCTCTATGGTCGTTTGGGCAAGAAACGGTTTCTAACTAACATCTGAGGGAACGCTCATGGAATCTCCACTTTTCGCCAGTCTCGTCTGGGCAGCTTTTGCCCTGTTAGTCTTGGTAACAGGCGGAGTAGTTTATCTTACCTTAGTAGACTGGAACGATCGCCGCAAGCGACAAAAGGAAGAGCGCGAAAATCGCTCTTAAATCTTAATCATGGGGTTAATAGTGGTATTGGGTGATGGGGTAAGACTCCTTAACCCGATGCCCTATTGCCGATCCTAGGTTCCCTAAATGTAAACAGCAATGAAAGACTCTGATACGATTATCTTAAAAGCCTTCTTATTTGCGATTAGTGAGTGTGCAGAAGAGTTACCCTTAAGTCTTAAGTTTGGGATTCATCAAGCGATCAAAGACTGGGATAATGGAGATACAAAAGCCCTAGTTGCTCTAGAAGAATTGCTCTATAACTATGACGAAATTCTGACCCTCTATCAACAAGCTTGTGTAACGCTTCAGCAAAAACGGGTTAAACCCGACTTGGAGGAAGAATCAAAGGAAGAGGAGAAAGCAGAGGTAGATAAAGAGATAGTTTCACCTCCCCAACCTTTACCCAACTTAAAAACGGTTGGCTTTAGCATTTTACGCGCTGAAGATCCCCAAGGAGCAGCGAAACGAAAATTAGAAGAGTATGATGCTTCTCCAGAGTGGTATTTAGAGTTGATCCTCGATGCGGTAATTAGTGAATAAAAATATAGCCCTTTGATGGGAGATGGTGTTTGTAGGGGCAAAAATGTTTTCGCCCCTACAAATCCTGTCTCAGGGTGAATCAACTCAACTATAATGCTTGATCAATTCGGGTTTTACCCGGTCTAAAAAGAGGACGACCATAGCGGTAAAAAGTCCTTCTAAAACGACTAAGGGCATATGAGCTAAGATTAATGCCCATAAAGAGGCTTGTTCTAGGTTTTGGTTAAGGTCAGTGGGCAAGGTGAATAAGACGGTGGTTAAGAAAAGGGTGGCGGATAGAGCGATGGCAGTGCTACCCGCGAGAAAGCCAAAGCATCCTGTCCAAAGTCGATTTTTCAATCTGAATGTGAGCCGGGAACGAAAAATAGATCCGGCAAGTAAGGCGGGAATTCCCATGATTAGGGCGTTAATTCCTAGGGTGGATAATCCTCCATGTTGAAACATGACGGCTTGAAAGAATAATCCGATGATAATGGCGGGAAAGGCGTAATAGCCTAAGATGGCTCCAAGTAATCCATTGAGGACTAAATGAACGCTGGCAGGGGGGATGGGAATGTGAAGGGAGGAGGAGACAAAAAAAGCGGCGGTGAGTAAGGAGGCTTTGGGAATTTGGGTTTGGTGGCGATCGCTCCTTTCAATCTGTTTCAAAGACCACATTAGGACTCCTCCACTGACTGCATATCCCGCAATGACGACTTGTGGAGGAAGCATACCATCAGGAATGTGCATTCGACTTACTCCGATTACTGCGTGAGAAAAATAACGCTGTACCCACAAATCCCCAGAGGATTGAAGCCAGCATCGTAGCTCTTTGGAGAGAGGTATAGCCCCCTAAACTGCCAGAGGCGATCGCACTGACAGCATAGGAGCCAGGGTTTTGGGCGGTTGAGCTGCCATTTACTGAGGCTCCAGGGCTGGCAATATGAAAGATCTGACCATGACCAGCCTTACGAATTCTCACTGTCCAAGTCCCCATTTGATCCGGTTCAGGGACAAAAATAAACTCCCCTTGGGCATCCGATACCCCTTGCATCCAAGGGGTTGCCGGATCGTCAGGAGCATAGATTGTCACTTGGGCGTTATCCATGGGTTCTCCAGAATCATAGGTGGCTTGCACTTGGATCGCGGAGACTTGATGATGCTGAATATGCACCCCATGGGCGATCGCTTTTTGGGACAGAGGCAAAAAGGAAGCTATCCCTAACAGGATCAAGATTTTCCGTCTCATAGAATAATGCTCGTGTAACTTGGATAAGTGAAGATAATGGAATTAACGTCTCAAAATCAGCATAGTCAATGCTCCGTGCTAAACCCGGCTTTTTGAAGAGTAACTTAAGGTTTTGCAGCCATAGGGCTAGATTGATGACAATGGCCTTCACCAACATGGCCGAGGGAGTTCAGCGCTGTATCAAAACGTTGTACCTCTTCGGGACTGAGTTGCGATCGCCACATCGACTCATCCACCTCCACTGTGCCATTTTTAGCCAATTTCGCCAACGGCTCAAAACCCAAAGCACCCACATTAATTTCATCTTCAGCCGGGGCACTACCATCCCCAAAAATGTGATCCAAATGGAATGTAGCCTCTAAATAACCCAACTCATCTGCACTCACAATTCCCTTTCTTTGATCTCCCACAAATTCGCCGCAGCTATAGGCATATTCTCGATCCACACTCACCTTAAAATTAATCGTTTGCTCCCCTTTTTTCGCCACACCATCCATGAGTAGAGTATGACCTTGGGCTGGCCCTTCCGCCGCCGGAACCATTTGCCAAGAAAGGGCATTATAAACCCCCGCCGGTACATCCTCAAGTTGAGCCACTAAAATCGGTTCCGCATCCGCCTCTCCTGCCGCTAAATCTACCATTTGGGGAGAACTCAAATCCAGGGTAGTCTTCGCCTGCATTTCTTCATCCACTTCTGCATTAAATGGCGGATCAGTCTGATAAGCCCTGACTTGGCCTAAACTCACATAGACATGATTAAATTCAATTTGCCAACCATCTTTAGAGGTAAATCCTTGACGGACAAAATCTTCACCATTAGCCTGAAAGCTGAGGCTTCCGGTACTTTCTCCATCGGTTTCTGTTGGGGGTGCAGGACTTTGACACCCCATCAGACTACTCGCGACTAAAAAAGCCGTCATCCAGATCTGCAAACGTTGATTGATCATAGCTTTTTTTAACTGGACATCCGTTTCTAGTCAATCGAATCTCTCTAGAAAATACAATGCCCCCTATGGGGATAAAAAAGATGGCTCATGAAGAATAAAATAGCTTTAAAGCCTATGGTATCAAGGGTTTAGTCACTCTGTTAAAAAATGATGATCTTTTTTCAGGGTGAAAAAAATTCCTCCAGAATCTGATATAATTTCCTTAAATGTTTTCAGTCATCATCGCTATGAATTGGACAGCCGCCCTACCCCCCTTTTTTGTCACCCTCCGGGAAGGATTTGAAGCCGCTTTAGTCGTAGGCTTAATTCTGGCCTGTTTATATAAGGCGAAACAAACCCATTTAAACCCCTGGGTGTATGGGGGAATTGCTTTGGGTTTAATCGGTAGCGTGGTGGTGGGGCTGTTGTTAACCTGGGGAATAGAGGGCTTAAGTGTGGCTTATCCCCAGTATGAAAAGGTGATTAAACCCCTATTAGAAGGCGTATTTGGCACAATAGCGATTGGGATGCTCAGTTGGATGTTATTGTGGATGACCCAACAATCGCGATCGCTCAAAATGGAGATCGAAACCTCCCTTTCCCATGCCTTGGTTCAAGATGCAGGTGCAGGATGGGCCGTATTTACCCTCGTCTTAATCGCCGTTCTCCGAGAAGGATTTGAAACGATCGTTTTCCTGCTTTCCTATTTTCAACAAGGATTAGTCCCTTGGTTCGGGGGAGCCGTGGGTTTGAGTGTGGCGATCGCATTGGGTATCCTCATTTTTCAAGGGGGAATTCAAATCAATATCCGCCTCTTTTTTCAAATCATGGGACTTCTTTTACTCCTGATTATTGGCGGCTTATTACTCTCTGCCCTGGCCAATTATGACACTGCCCTTAATCGCTGGGTTGACCTCCATCCTCAAGCTCAATTCCTCTGTTTCCATCTCTCCGACTCCTCCTGTATTCTCGGCCCCAAGGTTTGGGATACCTCCGCTATTTTACCCGATCGCCAATTTCCCGGCATCCTCCTCAAAGCCCTCTTCGGATATCGACAATACCTCTATGTCGTACAAGCTGTCGCTTATTTAATGTTTATCACCCTCATGGGCGGACTCTATTTTCGCACTCTTAATCACACCTCCAGAAAAACCCTCCCATTAAGCCCTTAATGATGATACGCTCCCGGTTCAGGTTGAAACGGTGCTATCTTTTCCGTCACCTCTACTCCCAATTGCTCCAACATCGTCCGCAGCACCCCATCCACTTCTAACCGTAAATACTCTGGGGTAATTTCTACCGGAATATGACGATTTCCCAGATGATAGGCTGCTCGGAGCAGATCGATCTCCCTTTCCGAGGTCACCTCTAACACCGGTTCCGGTTTAGCCACCACTTGTACAATGATATCGGCGATCGCCGTTTGCAACAGATCCCCATCCTGGAGAACCGTCCCCCTCGGTAATCGTAACTCAACCCTCATCCCCTCTGAAGTTTGTCCTTGGTATCGACTGCGGGTTCGTTCCCAAGCCGTTAACGGGAGAGTAAAGGCAATCCGGGGATGATCTAAACGTAAACAGCGCTCAGTCAGAGTAATTGTCATAGGATGGGGAATAGGGTAGATGAACTGCCAGTAGCCACCTGATAGAGTAAGCATTGAAACAGGTGAAAATTTCACTGATCGACTAAAGTTAGTTTAACAGATGCTTTCTTGAGCAAAGGTGGCATGAGTAACTGTCTATTGCCCCATCTCTCTATCCCCATTAAAATCGAGGAAGACCATCATTGTGTGGAGTTTCCGGTTGACGGTAGGGGGAATCGATCGCTCTAAACTCCCGAAAAATGATGCGATCGCGACCCTGTTTTTTCGCATCGTACAAAGCTTGATCCGCAATTTCAAACAACTCTTCTCCTGCTATTTCATGAGTCGGAATAGTTGAGGAAAATCCCATACTCATCGTGATAAATGGACTCACCAAAGAAGCTTGATGCTCAAGGGATAATTGACGGATATTGCATTGGATTTCTTGGGCAACGATCCAAGCCCCCGATGCTTGAGTATTGGGCAGCAACACCACAAACTCCTCTCCCCCATATCGAGCCACTAAATCAGCCGGTCTTTTTAAGGCTTTTCTAATCGTTTCAGCTATTTTTTGTAAGCATTCATCTCCCATTTGATGTCCATAGGTATCGTTATAGCGCTTAAAATAATCCACATCACAGATAATCATAGATAAGGGAGCTTTCTCCCTCGCCAGTCGATACCATTCCCGCTTAAAGGTTTCTTGTAAACATCGACGGTTAGCCACTTGGGTTAAGCCATCTAAATTAGCCAGTTGATTTAATTCTTGGTTCACCCGTTCTAATTCAGCCGTTCTTTCAGCCACTTTTCGTTCTAAAGTATAGGAATAGTCCCGGAGTTGCTCATAAAACAGGGCATTCTGAATTGAGGCAGCAGCTTGGGATGCCAGGGCGCTAAATAACTTAAGATCTTGAGCCGTATATTCTACGGGGCGATCGCTACTAATTTGAATCACCCCTAATTTCCCCGTTTGCGTCATTAACGGACAACACATCATAGACCTAATTTCAAAATCTTGATCAATAAAGCGAGAGTCCAAGGTCACTTGATTCACAATTTCTGCTTTTCCCGAATTAAAAACATGGCCATAAATACCAACATTTGGAGTAATCAACTTCCCTAAAAATACTTCATTTTGCTCCCTATTAGGATAAAAAGTTTGTAGAGCTTTTTCATGGGAATTGTAAATCATCACAACGAAGGCATTACCCGGTATTTGTTTGAGAGCCTCATTGGCTACCAGCTTGATCACTTCATTGACATGCAAACAGGTAGACATTTTAGAAGAAATATCATATAAAAAATTTAATTCTTCGTATTTATCTAAAGCGTCAACTGCTAAAACTTTCTTATTAACTTCTGTTTCAATTAAGGCGATCATTAACTGAGTAATAGGATGATTGATATCTCGGCTCACAACCCAACCTAAAGTTCGATCTTCTACAACAATTTCATATCCTTGATTATCGGCAAGCGTGAGATCTCCCAAAATAGGGATTTTATCTTCATCTAAAATCCCTATCTGATGATCGTCATTAATGAGGTTCTGAATTATTTTTTTCATCCTCGGCTTGACGATGACTTTCTTAAAATTTAGATTGATCATTCAACTTTACTCATTTAGAAATCCAAGAATTTCCCTTGATTTAGCCAGCACCTCTTTGGGACGAAATGGTTTAGTCATATATAAATCAGCTCCCACAGCTATGCCTGTTTTTTTATCAAATTCTTGACCTTTGGCGGTCAACATAATAATATAGATATTATCAAAATTAGAGTTTTGCTTAACTTGGGCACAAACTTCTAACCCATTCATTTTCGGCATCATTACATCCAAAAAAACTAAATCGGGATGTTCTTGTATAATCAGATCCCAAGCCTCTTTTCCATTTTTAGCCGTTAGTAAAATCACACCATCTTCATCTTCCAGCTTTTCCAGCGCTTGTTCCATCAAAATAAGGATGTTCGGTTCATCATCAACAATTAAAACTTTTTTAGTCATTGAATTCCTCTATGTGTGTTCTAACAATTTTCGGATCGAGGGGAAGTAAACAAGAAAATTTACTTCCTTGATTCAGGGCACTTTCAACCCAAATTTTACCTCCATGATATTCAATAATTTGTTTACAAATGGCTAATCCCAATCCGGTTCCTTTCGGCTTGTTAGTTAAAATATCCCCCACTTGCTTAAACCGATCAAATACAGTATCTTGATGTTCTGGAGCAATTCCTATACCGGTATCAATGATGGAAATTAGCAAGTGATTCTCCACCACTTTAGCTTCACAAGTAATCGTTCCTTGTTCCGTGAATTTTACGGCATTAGAGATGAGATTAATCACCACTTGAATGAGGCGATCGGTATCTACTTCAATGATCGGTAAATTGGGATCAATTTTTTTAATCAATTGTAAATTATTACCTTCAATTAAAGAAGAAGTAACAGAAATTGCTCGCTCTAAAATGACTTGTGGCTCAACCGCTTGAATATTCCAATCGACTCGCCCAGACTCCATTTTTGCGATATCTAAAACATCATTGATTAAGTAAGTTAATCGTTCAGCTTCGGCGATAATAATCTCAATATTACTACTAACAGCTAGAACCGCACGCTTGACTTTTCTATTTTCCTGGGATGTGACTGGAAAAATAATCTCCTCTAGCTTTTCCTGAATCATTTCTGCAAACCCCAAAACCGAAGTTAAAGGCGTTCTTAATTCATGGGAAACTGTATTCAAGAAATCGGTTTTCATCCGATCGACTTCCCGTTCAACTGTAACATCTCGAATGAGAATAACTGAACCCATACATTGATCTCCTTCTGTTTCCTCTCCTTCTTTAATAATACTGGTTGCCAAAGCTTGGCCTTCCCGATTATTTCCTAACTTCACATCAAGGGTGATAATTTCCTGACTGCGATGTTGAATACTTTGAATTAAATCATCTAACTCTGGGGAAAAAATCGTCCAAATTTTCTGACCTTTGAGTTGCCATGGTTCTAAATTAAACATGGATAAAAAAGCAGGATTAAATCGGGTTACTCTGCCTTGGGTATCAGTGACTAATAAGCCATCAGCTAAATTATCAACAATGGCATTTAAATCAGCGAGGGTTGTTCGGAGTTCAATGGATCGCTTTTGCGCCTGATAGAGCAGTTCTGCTTGTTGTAGAGCCACGCCTAATTGAACGGCTATTTTATGAGTAAATTCAATTTCTTTGGGTTGCCAAGTCCGGGCTTCCGAACATTGATGAATACAGAGCAGACCCCATAACTGTTCACCTTTAACTAGGGGTAAAACTAAATTCGCACGAATTTGAAATTCTCTTAAAATATCAAAATAGCAAGGGGATAAATTTGCTGCATAAATATCAGAAATCGCTTGAATTTTACCCTGTCTATAATGAATGGCATGATGGTAACTAAAACAATAATCATGAACTTTTTTAGTTAAGGTGGATTCAAATCTGGGTAAGACATCTTCAGAAACAAATTCTCCTTGATTACAATGGGATTGCTGATCGAACTCAAAAATAGCCACGCGATCGGCATTGAGCAGTTGTCGCACTTCTGTTGCAGCAGTTTGAAAAATGGTCTCTAAGTCTAGGGTGCGGCGAATTTTATCAATGACTTGAGCGATCGCCCGCTCCCGTTCTGCTTCTTCGGCTAACTCATCGGCTCGTTGCTTTAACTGTGCTTCTAGGGTACTTTGCAACTCGCTAGAGCGCTGTTGGGTTTGGGCTAAGAGTTGGGCTTGCTGAATGGCGACTCCTAATTGGGAACTAATTTGAATTAAGAAATTAATTTCAATCTCTTGCCAATCTCTCGATTCTGAGTTTTGAAAGGTTGCTAATAAGCCCCATAAGCGCTGGTGTTGATAAATAGCGACAATAGCATAGGCTCTGGCTTGATAGGATTCTAAGGCCTCAATGTAACAGGGGGAAAAATTACTGGCATAAATATCGGCACAAACGCGAAATAATTGCCCTTGCTGAAAGAGTTGTCCTTGGGTTTCCTGTAAATGGGTATCAGTGATGGCCAAATCTTGTAGCGTTTTGAGGCTACATTCACTAATATTCATATTTAAATTGGAATTTTCTTGTTGCCAAAGAATTAAGGATTTCCAAGTGGGATCGACGGAATCCACTACAAATTCCCCGCTCCAATCTTCGTTAAAGCGATAAATGACGACTCGATCCGCTTTGAGGAGTTGACGGACTTCATCGGTGGTGGTGCGAAAAATGGTATTGAGATCGAGGGATTGACGGATTTTGGTAATGACTGCGGCGATCGCCTGTTCCCGTTCTACAGCCTGAGCCACCGCTTGAGCTAACTGCTCAGACTGTTGTTTTTGCACGGCTAAGACTTCAGCCTGTTGCAAAGCAACCCCTAAATGAACGGCAATATGGGAGACAAATTCCATTTCTTGGGGTTGCCAACATCGAGGAGTTAGGCAGTGATGAATACACAGCAATCCCCATAATCTCTCTCCCTTGAGGAGGGGAACGACTAAATTAGCTCGGACTTGGAATTTGGCTAAGATTTCAATATGACAAGGATTTAAATTTTGTGCATAAATATCATTGCAAACCCAAATGCGCCCTTCTTGATAATATTGGGCATAGAGATCGCCAAAACAGTGGTCTTCAATCCGAGCCGCTAAAGTGGAAGGGAAAGGAGGTAAAACATCCTCAGAGACAAATTCCCCCCATTGATAATCAGAGTTCTCACCAAACTGATACATCCCCACCCGATCCGCATTCAACAGTTGGCGCACTTCTCTAGCGGTGGATTGGAAAATCGTCTCCACATCCAGAGATTGGCGAATACGAGTAATCACAGCTAAGAGGGCTTGTTCTTGGGCAACTTGAATGGGTTTGGGCTGACTTTGGGTTTGTTTTTCAAGTTCCCATACCCGCGCTCTGAGGCGTTCAATTTCCTCTTGAAGGGCAGTATATTCACTGGCTTTAACCACAATATACTCATCGGACATGGGATTTACACAGCAGGGAAAGTGATAGGAATTGCGTTGAATGGTAGCTTGGCCAGTATAAAAGATGGGAAGGTAAAGTGGGCGTAAAGAAGTTTAAACCTTTTGCTTCTTTTTCCTGGCAATGGCTATTTTCTTATCTTCCCAACAATAAGGGATACAACCGGTATGTTGTATCCCTTTACAATTGTTAATTTTTGCGAGGCGAGAGCAAAAGTTATAAGCGAGTCTGCCAGATGGCGATCGCCTTTTGAGCTTCTGCATAAGCAGCCGTATTTTCCGGAACCAACTGGGCAGCAGCGATCGCTGCTGCTGGGCCATTACTGGCTAACCGACGGTAGGCAATCTTGAGAATTTCACTACTCCATTGGTTGGCTAATTGTTGGGCTTGGCTATATCGGGGTTGATCGGCTCCAATGCTCTTCACCTGGGCGATCGCCTGATTATAAGAAGAGGCTTGATTAGGTCTAATCTTACTGCTGGCTTGTTGAATCACCGCTTGATTGGCTTGAGATTGACCGGCCTGTTGTTGCCAAGTCGCAATTGAACTTTGAGCTGACGCATAAGCCGATACTTCCGGGGGTACAAGCTGGGCAGCAGAGATCGCCCCCTCAAATTGCCCCTGAGCCGCCCGACCCATGGCAATATCCATAATCGCCTGACTCCATAGCTCAATTTTGCCTTGAGCCTCTGCATAGGCGGGATTATCAGCCGAAATTTTTCGCGCTTCTTCAATCGCCTTCACATAAACTGAGGCTTGCTGAGATCCCAATACCTTCGTTACCTCCGTCAAGCTGGGAGGATTCGCTGGCTTAGGCTGGGGAGCAGGTGGGGTTACATTCGCCGGAGCTTGGGGAACCGGTTGCGGAGCAGGGGCTGGAGGAGCCGCTTCCGGAGCAGGAGCCACAGGGGCTGGAGAAGCCGCTTCCGGAGCAGGGGCAGGAATCACCACCACTTCCGAAGGACTTGGAGCAGCCGTTGGAGCTGGCGATCCTGCCACTGGCTCAGTCACCGCCGGGGTTGGTTGTCCTTCCACGGTGGTTAACGCATTGCGATTGCGTAAAAATACTCCCCCAATTAAAATCAGAGCAATACCCCCCCAAGCCAGAATCAGTAATCGCCAAAATTGTGCATCTTCTTCATTGGACTTGGGGTCTTGAGATTGGGTTTTTTTGTCAGGTTCCATAGGCTTACTACGAATATCTGTTGAGGTTTTCTGGGCAACAGGGCTTGGCTGAGGAACGCCCCCAGAACCGGAAGGAACACTTAATGGTTCGGCGGCACTGGAGGACTGAGAAAGGGTTTCCTCTGTTTCGGGTTCCTCAATCGGTAAAATCACCCGATGCACTCGGCCGGGAGGATTTACCACCATCAAGGCTTGTTGGTTGGGTCGATTATGTTGATCGCTCAATTCCATTAGCCGACGGTGCAGATAATGATCTAAACTCGCTAATGTACTGCATTGACCCGATCGCAATCCTTCCAGCAAAGCAGCCGTAAATAACCCTTGTCGTAATTCTAAGGTCTCTTGGGAAAATTGACCCGGTTGACAAGAAAGAAGGGTCGAAATTTCTAGTTCTCTGGCTAAATTAGCGGTTTGATTGCCTAAGAGTCCCCCAACTTGCAAACTCGATGGCCGATTCATATCTAACACCACCAAGAGATTTTGCGTCGGTAAATGGGCAAGAGAATTGAATAACCAAGCCATAGAGATGCCTGTGGTGGTGACTTGATTGGGATCGCTCTCAATGGGCATCAGATAGTCTTGACCATCGACACTAGACCCATAACCACTAAAGAAAAGCCAGAGGTGATCTTCTGGATCAAGCTGGAATTGGGGATGGTTTCCCCGACAAATTTTGTCGATCCATCCTTCTATTGTAGGGCGATCGGGGTATGTCGATTCACCCTGAATAGACTGAGAAACTTCACTCAAGAGTAAGCATTGATCCAGGGATAATCCAGCTTGATACGTCCAAAAATCAGAAAATGCCTGGGCATCTTGTTGGGCATAGCTTAACGGCTGGAAATGCTGATACTGATTAATGCCAATGGCGATCGCCCTAGTTTTTCCCATAACCCACTCCTAAAATATATCTATGCCTTGATCGTTAGTATCTTTGAATTTGTCTTTAATGTATCGGGTATTGTCCTTGGTCACAAGAGGATGGGGAGATGGGAAAGATGGGCCGGATGGGGAGAAATGACTGATTCCCTCTTGCTTTTTGCCTCTTCCCTTCTGTATAATTGAAAGGTTGTGGAAAAATTGCCCTCTCCAAAGAGACTCTGACATCCTATGGCTGTTCCAAAGAAGAAAACCTCTAAAACCAAACGCAATCAACGTCGCGCTGTCTGGAAACGCAAAGCAGCACTACAAGCCCAGAAAGCTATGTCTCTGGGTAAGTCCATCCTTACCGGACGATCCAATTTTGTTTATCCTTCTGATGAGGATGAAGAAGAAGAATAAATTGCCCATCAACCCTGGGGAAAGGTCTGAGAATGGGTGGCATCTGGTCACCCATTCTTGATTATGATAGAAACGAAAACCCTCAAAGTTTTGTTGTATGGCAATTGGCAAGTTTTTTCACAAACCCGATCCATCTTTAGAAGATCGCACCCCACCAGGACAACACCTCAGTAAAGGATTTCCTGTCCTCACTTATGGGGAAACACCTGACGTTACTGCCGATAGCTGGCAATTAAAGGTATGGGGATTGGCCAAAGAAACAACTTTTACCTTCTCTGACTTGATGGCCATGCCCCAGCATGACTTTACTAAAGATTTTCACTGTGTTACCCACTGGTCAAAACTGGATGTACAGTGGCGTGGGGTTCGAGTCACAGATTTGATGCAACAGGTAGACCTGAATCCTAAAGCGACCCACATCATGCAACACGCTTATGGAGGATATACCACAAATCTCACTCTGGAAGATTTTTTAAAAGAAGATAACTTCTTTGCACACAGGCTCTTTGGTGAACCCCTACCCCCAGATCATGGGGGGCCAGTTCGCTTAGTGATTCCCCATCTATACGCCTGGAAAAGCACTAAATGGATTAATGGCTTAGAATTTCTCGATCGCGAAGAACTAGGATTTTGGGAGCGCAACGGCTATCACCGCCGGGGAGAACCCTGGGCACAAGAGCGATACAGTGGATAATGGGTTGAGTCAACGACTATTTAACTGCCAAATCAATAATAAATGCGGTTCCCTGACCGAGTTGAGATTCACATCTCAACTGTCCATTATGGCGTTCAGCGATAATTTGTTGGCTCAAGGATAGTCCCAGTCCTGTGCCTTTGCCTAGGGGCTTGGTGGTAAAGTAGGTATTAAACACTTGCTCCTGAATCTCTGGAGTCATTCCCATGCCATTATCAGTGATGCGAATTTCTACCGAGTCAGCAGAGAGTAAGCGAGTCGAGATCTGAATCTGGGGATTTTCTGTAGCATAATTCTCTTGTTCGAGTTTTTCCTCGATCGCATCGATAGCATTACTTAACAAGTTCATGAAAACTTGATTCAGTTGTCCCCCATATCCCAGAACTTGGGGAATATCGCCATAGTTTTTTTGCACGACGATCTCCGGTTGATTGCCCTTGGCTTTCAAGCGATTATGTAAAATCATCAAGGTACTCTCCAAACCTTCATGAAGATCTACCGGTTGCAGGGTTTGATCGTCAGTGCGGGAAAAATGGCGTAGACTTCTGACCAGTTGCTGAATGCGGTTGGCTCCCACTTCCATCGATGTCAGCACTTGGGGTAAATCTTCCACTAAAAACTCCACATCCATCGTCTCTTGAGCCTCTTCAATTTCAGCGACTGGTTCGGGATAGTGGGTTTGATAGAGTTCGACTAAGGCTAACAAATCTTGAGTATAGGCGATCGCATGGGTCAGATTTCCACAGACAAAGCTCACCGGATTATTAATTTCATGGGCTACTCCCGCCACCAACTGCCCCAAGGAAGACATTTTTTCCTGTTGTACCAATTGACTTTGAGCCAGTTGTACTTGATCTAAAGCTTGTTGCAGTGCTTCTGACTGTTGACGATAGGAAGCCTCTGATGCTTTGAGGGCTAATTCTGCTTGTTTGCGATCGGTAATATCCTGAACCATGCCTTCATAATAGAGCAGGATTCCCGCCGAATTCTGCACTTCCCTAGCCGTTTCCGAAATCCAAATCACTTGGCCATTCCGTCGGCGAATTTGGGATTCAAAACCCCGTACCCGTCCCTGTTGCTTTAAGGTTCCTACAAACTCCTGCCAGCGATTTGTATCCAGATAGAAATTACCCAACTTAATCCCTTCACTCTTGAGAGTTTCTACACTAGAATAACCATAAATCTCAGCTAGAGCAGGATTTGCACTAATTAACTTACCTTCTGGAGTGCATTGAAACATACCCTCCATGGCATTTTCAAACATTGAGCGATATTTTTCTTCGGCTTGATCTAAAGCAATTTCCACTTGTCTCCGTTTGGCGACTTCATCGGCTAACTCTAAGTTAACTTGGGCCAACTGCTGAGTGCGTTTCACCAATCTTTGATGAACATTGGGGGTTACATGGGGGCCAACGGCCTCAGAGAAATTCATCCGTCGAATATAAGTATGGGTTGTCGAATCCTGTTCATACAAGTACATAGCATTGTTTCCCCCCTAGGATTACGCAGCTCTATTTATTAGTATCTAAGAATTCATGAAATCTTGATGTGATAATACTGTTGTCAACTTGTGATTTTTTCCCTGAAAAAGTGTGATATGAATTACAGACTATTCAAAAAGTTTAGAATAGCAGCCTGGGACTCTCAATCCCAGATCCAGGCTAATCTGTTGGGCTTACTTGGCGCAATTGCCTTATCCTGCCTAGGTTTTCCCGCCTTTGCTGCCGAATTAAGACAATGGCAATACGATCCGATTAAAACCGAATTAGAGTTAACCCTTCAAGGGGAGATCACCCCCCACTACTTCATTTTAGAGAATCCCCTGAGAATTATTTTAGAATTACCAGATACGCAAATTCAAGAGCCGGTGGAGCATTTTTTTTACTCAGGATCGATTCAGAAAATTTCCTTAGAGCGTTTGAGTTCTGAGAAAACAAGGTTGATTTTAGTTCTGTCTCCTGGAGTGACGTTAGCTCCAGAATTAGTGGCGATCGCATCCTATCCCACATCTGACGGACTATCCAGAACCGTGATTCGTCCTTTAATCACCAACTCCAGCTCAACATCAGCCCTAAATCTGCCCCCAGCTACGTTTGAACCGCCAGCTAATCAGCCCCTAGTGTCTGTTCCTCCCCTCTTTCGCCGTCAGTCTCCAGCCCAAACCCCAGACACTCAAGAACCGACTCCTGGGGCATCAGCCGCTTCCCTGATCACCCAACCGGCATCCATAGAAACCACCCCCGATTTAGTCGGTATGAGAAGGCCCTCCCCACCCCCCGAACCTAGCCCGGATATCCCCCCCATTCGTTCTACAGTAATTCCGGTGATCGAATTTGGACAAGAACTGCCCCCCTCTAATACCAGGATGAGAATGGCCCAGACCCCTAGCTCCGCTCTGCCTCGTGGAACGGTTTTAAAATTGCGCTATCCAGGGCCAGAGAGCCTAGTTCTCACTCCCGGTATTCCTCTACAAGAAGTGTTAATTGTTCATGAAGCGATCCCAGATTGGTCAGGAGATTTACTGATTCCAGTGGGAACGCGGGTGATTGGACAATTTGAAACCCAAGGGCAACACATTCGCTTTCAAGCCATAACCCTGGTTCTCGGAGGCGATCGCACCTTCCCCCTTCAAGGACAATCCGATCCCCTCACTTCTCCCATTGTTCAACCGGGACAGGTGATTGAGGTTCGTTTAGGGGGATAGGGAGATGGGGGGATGGGGAGATGGGGGAATGGGGGGATGGGGGGATGGGGAGATGGGGAGATGGGGAGTGCGAGCATCTTGCTGGCTATGAACTGCCAACTTCATACTACAATTGTGCTATACCTTTTGGGGTAATATCTATATAATCTTGTGCAACAGCTTAGGGAGGTCAGCCTATCGATACCATCTACGGCAACATTCAAGGATTAAAGCCGAGTCAACTCAAACAACTGCAACGGCTGTATCATCAACGACTACCGGGCGATCGCCTAACTACATCCGAATTTGCCCAGCGCGTTGCTGCCATCAGTTCTGAAATTAATCAACCCGTCTGTAGCTACATTAACCGTCGCGGCCAAGTCATTCGCGTGGGGGTTGGGAGTCCCCACCAAACCCAGATCCCCCCTCTAGAACTCCCCCGCTATGGCATGGAGCGACTGAGCGGTATTCGCTGTATTGCCACCCAGCTCAAGCAAACTCCGCCCAATAAATCATCCCTGACAGCCATGGCTTTGCAACGGTTGGATGCCCTAGCCGTCTTAACCCTCAGTGGTGGGGGTTCCTATCGCAGTGGGAAAGGGGCGACGGGATATGTGAAATCAGCCTATCTCGCCCATTTAATTGCCGATCCCCAAATGAATTGGATTCTTTCTCCTCCCGTGAGTTTGGAGCAATTGACCGATTCTGATTTTCTGGACTTGGTGGAAGGGCTAGAAAGTGAATTTCGCAAAGAAGCGGTTGCCCAAGCGGTTGATTCGGAGCAAGACCGGGTGTTATTGGTGGGTTTACAAGTGGATCGAGTGACTCCAGACCGCTTTTTAGAAGGGTTGCAAGAGTTAGCGCGGTTGGTGGAAACGGCTGGCGGTATGGTTTTGGAGACTATGCAGCAGAAGCGATCGCAGCCCCATCCACAAACGGTTGTCGGTAAGGGTAAGGTTTCGGACATTGCCTTAACTGCCCAAACCCTGGGGGCAAACTTGGTGGTGTTTGACCGGGATTTATCCCCGGCTCAGGTGCGAAATTTGGAAACCCAAATCGGCATTCGGGTTTTAGACCGCACTGAGATCATTTTGGATATTTTTGCTCAACGGGCCCAGTCTCGCGCTGGTAAGCTTCAGGTAGAGTTGGCCCAACTGGAGTATATGCTGCCTCGGTTAACCGGGCGCGGTGAAATGATGTCCCGGTTGGGGGGAGGTATTGGGACGAGAGGGCCGGGGGAAACGAAGTTAGAAACGGAGCGGCGGGTGATTTCCCGGCGCTTGTCTCGATTGCAGCGAGAGGTGAATGAGTTGCAAGCTCATCGAGGCCGGTTGCGTCATCAACGGCAACATCGGGAAATTCCGGCGATCGCCATTGTCGGCTATACGAATGCCGGTAAATCTACTTTGCTCAATACCCTAACCAATGCCGAAGTTTATACTGCTGACCAATTGTTCGCCACCCTTGATGCCACCACCCGTCGCTTAGTCGTTCCCCATGGGGTGACTGGAGACCCCCAAACGATTCTGGTGACAGATACGGTGGGATTTATCCATGAGTTGCCCCCACCCCTGGTGGATGCCTTCCGGGCGACTTTAGAGGAAGTAACCGAAGCTGATGCCCTGTTACATTTGGTCGATCTCTCCCATCCTGCTTGGCAGCAACAAGTGGAGTCAGTGACTTCTCTATTATCCGATCTGGCGATCGAGCCTTGTCCCAATTTAATGGTGTTTAATAAAATCGATCGGGTCGATGGCGATACCCTAGCCCTAGCCCAAGAAGATTATCCCCAAGCCCTGTTTATCTCAGCCAGCCAGCGTTTCGGACTGGAAACCCTGCGCCACAAGCTCGGTCAACTGGTGTATTATGCAGCCCATCAGAGCTAGGTAGAGGTCAAGGTTCTGGGAGCGATCGAACAACGTCATGCACTACTGTTGATATGAGAAAATGAATTGAAAATCAGCCTTCTTGGGACTTAAGATAAAACGGGAACACCATACTGCGGCGATCGTGACTGGCCCGAATTTCGTATTGAATGATTAAATCCACTCGCCCTTCTTCTTGACGAGGAAGGGTTAAAACTTGCCGCACAATAATTCGCGGTTCCCACTGTTCTAGAGCTTCTTGCACCCAAATTCGCATCAGAGTTAAGGTCTCTTGGTTCATTGGTGCAAAGGCTAATTCTGATAAGCGACAGCCAAAGTTAGGGCGATAGACTCTCTCTCCTAGGTCAGTCATCAGAATAATGACCATGGACTCGCGAATATTGAGATCTTCGGCACTCAGGGCTAAACTGCCTTGGCGAGTTATCTGTAAGGGAAAGGAAACCCCTTGACCGACAAAGGGACGGCGCTGTTTAGATAAGGGCGATGAATTGACCATGATTTATAGGCTTTTTCCTGGTAATGAGTAATGCTAAGGCGATCGGGACATTAATATTCTATAATAGAGAATCAATAGGTCAAAGTTCTCTCTGAAAAAGTGAGACCGATTAGCCTAAATTTTGAAGGATTGTGGAAACTTAAGCAAGGGGCTTTCTATGAGTAGTGAATTAGTTGTCTTAGCGTTTGATAATGAAGCAGATGCTTATGCCATGCGAGATAAACTGGCTCAATTACAAAAGGAATATCTAATTGAGCTAGGAGATGCTGCTATTGTTAAACGCGATGCTAAGGGTAAAGTCAAAATTGACCAAGCCGTTGATTTGGTGACGGCTGGTGCATTAGGTGGCGCATTTTGGGGGATGTTAATTGGACTGTTGTTTTTTGTCCCTTGGTTTGGGGCGGCTGTTGGAGCCATTACGGGTGCTTTGAGTGGGAAAGCAACGGATTATGGGGTGGATGATAATTTTATTAAAGAAGTGGGCCAAACGATTGAACCGGGTCATGCGGCACTATTTCTGCTGATTCAGAAATGGACAGAAGATAAAGTGATGGAGCAGTTGAGTCAATTTAATGCGAAAGTTTTGCGGACTTCTTTATCTAAAGAAGATGAAGAAAAACTGGCTAAAGCATTCTCGAAAGAACAAAAAGAACAAGCGATCAGTGCCTTAGAAAAAGAAGAGTAATCTGAAGGATTGGAGGGTTTGCTGATTCTTAACTGATACTGAATAAATTGAAGATGAATAGGGGGGGTTGGGTTAGGGCCCGATCTCCCTAAATTCCTAGGGTGATGCCAAAATTGGTTACAATAGAAAAATTAACCCTATGGATGAAAATTATATGTCAGCAAAATTGTTATTGGTGGATGATGAGCCGGGACTGCGGGAAGCGGTGCAAGCTTATCTCGAAGATTCAGGGTTTACGGTGGAAGTAGCGAATAATGCTATTGAAGGTTGGGAAAAAGCGCAACAAATTGTGCCGGATTTGGTGATTTCTGATATTATGATGCCGCAAGTGGATGGTTATCAGTTCTTGAAGCAGTTGCGGGAAGACGACCGGTTTAAGGCTTTACCTGTAGTATTTTTAACGGCTAAGGGCATGACTTCCGATCGCATTCAAGGCTATCAAGCGGGATGTGATGCCTATTTACCAAAACCCTTCGATCCCGAAGAATTAGAAGTAATCGTCAAAAATTTGCTCGAACGGCGGGCAGCAGCGAGTAATTCAACGGAATTGGATGATATTAAGCAACAATTGAATCAAATTCAGGGCATCCTGCAACAAGGGCATACGGTATCGACTCAAATCAGCCCGATTCAAATTGATTTTACCCCTAGAGAGCAAAGTGTTTTGAACTTAGTCACGGAAGGCTTGATGAATAAGGAAATTGCTCGCCGGTTAGATACGAGTGTACGAAATGTGGAAAAATATGTGAGCCGGTTGTTTGTAAAAACGGGAACGAATAGCCGCACGGAGTTAGTCCGGTTTGCGATCGAGCATGGATTAAATCAGTCTTAAGGGGAATGGGGGAATGGAGAAATGGGGGAATGACCCATTACCAGCCCCTAGCGCTCTAATTTTTAATTTTGCATTTTTAATTTTTAATTGATAATGACGTTATATATAGTAGCAACACCCATCGGCAATTTAGAGGATATGACGTTTCGGGCGGTCAAAGTTTTGCAGTCTGTAGAGGCGATCGCTGCTGAAGATACTCGTCATACGGGTAAGCTGTTGCAACATTTCCAAATTCAGACGCGGCAAATGAGCTGCTATGAACATAATCAACAGCAGCGTATTCCGGAACTGTTGGCGCTGATGCAACAGGGAAAGGCGATCGCCTTAGTCAGTGATGCGGGTATTCCCGGTATTTCCGATCCAGGGTATGAATTGATTCAAGCCACATTAGAAGCAGGACTCGATGTGATTCCTATTCCTGGAGCAAATGCGGCGTTAACGGCTCTGTCTGCTTCGGGTTTGGGGAGCGATCGCTTCTGTTTTGAGGGATTTTTACCCCCCAAAGGGAAAACCCGTCAACAGCGTTTAGAGATGCTCAAAACCGAAACCCGTACTGTAATTCTCTATGAAGCTCCCCACCGGTTGTCAACCACCCTGCAAGATTTAAGCGCTACCTGTGGAGCAGAGCGGAAAATCACTATTGCTCGCGAATTAACTAAACTCTACGAACAGTTTTGGCGAGGAAGTTTAAAGGAAGCGATAGACTATTATCAAGAGCATCATCCCAAAGGAGAGTTTACTCTGGTTTTAGCGGGTGCAGATATTGAGCATGTAGCGCTGTCTGACACTGCACTGAAAGCCGAGTTAGCTGATTTATTACAACAAGGATGGTCGCGATCGCAAGCCAGCCGCCACTTAGCGCAACTCTCCAATGTTCCCAAACGGCAATTGTACCAAATGGCCTTAGAACTGCCCGATGCGATCGATTCTTCCCCATAATCAATAAATCTTTAATTAAATACTATCCCCTAAATCCATATCAAGATTCAGGGGATAGAAAAAACTAGGTAAAAAGTGGACAGGCAACAATAGACTCCTTGTTTGATCGTTGAATTTTAAGCGGAGCGTTTGCGTAAGCCAAAAGCACTTAAGGCAGCAACCACACCTAAACCCAAAACACTAGCTGGCTCAGGGACGGAAGTAGCCATACGGAAGTTAACACCATCACCCGTGTTTTCCTTACCATTGAAGATAGTCCAATCGTCATAGCCTAACTTTAGAGTAATCGAGCTGACATCATAAAAAGTTTTGCTCTGAATATTACCATTGGGCCCTTTTGTGATGTAGTCAGGACTGGCTAAATCGACACCATTAATGGCCAGAATACCTGTTTCGTTGTTGCGCTCACTATCAAAGAAATCAACAAACAATTCCGACAAGGTTTTAGTGAAGGTAAATTTAAAAGTTCCGACTTCTAGTTGTCCGTTTTCTTCGTCTGTATCCACTGGGCGATACCAGAAACCACTGGAGTTGGTTCCCCCATCGACTGATGCGAAGCTGACGGTATCGGTTCCATCCGTGTAAGTATTTGCCCCACCTGTGACATCATCAACGAACAGACGGCTCTTCGCTCCTGTGGTTGAGTCTGTTAGGCTTTCAATGCTGGAAATTAAGTCAGGAAGAGAAATACAAGTTTCTAAGCAACCCAAGCCCACATCGAGTTCGCCTTCTTCTTGAGGAACCAGGGTTCCCGCAAATGCCGAAGATCCAAGCAGGGTAATGGCTAGAGTAGCTGTGGTTGCACTGATAGTAAATTGACTGAAGTGGTTAGCCATATCTGTAATCTCCTAGAATGTTCAAAGACTGGTTTGATATTGAATCTACTCCTATCTTAGGCCAAGAGAGCTATAGATTAGGTGAAGAAAGTAAGAAGATTACGAGTTTCTATGTAAAGATTTGATGAAAAGGGGAACGGCTGTCCGATAAAGCTTGTGTAAAAATCCTTAATTTTCTTCACTAAAATAGGGGTGACTTTCTAGAACACACGGAAAGCTTATCAGTGCTTTTACGGTGTACCCTAATCGCCGGAAGGTCTCTATCCTTTACAGAGTAAAGGTTGTAGGATTTGAACATTTGTTAACAGTGATTTTACTCTAATTAAAAAAAAATAGGCTAGATTAATTAATCGGGGTTACTTTTATGGCGACGGGGATGGGTCGCACGATCGCCGGGTTTTGCCTGTTCTACATACCAACGATACCACTCCTTAGAGCTACGAATGGCTAACCATAATAACAACAAAGCGATCAGTCCCCCTTGTTGGGGAGCATCAAAGGCGAATAAGACTAAAAATACACAGAGCAAATCTTGCAGGAAAATTGCCCATAGGGGAAGTCCTCGAAGACGATAGAACCATCCCGCTTGTACCAGTTGTAGAACGAGAGCTAAGATTCCGCCGACTCCACCAACGATCCAAATCATCCAGGGGGGTTGTTCGAGGGCAGTTTGGGCGATCGCCATTCCCATGATCGTTCCTACCACAGGACTAAACGCCACCTGAAGCAATTGCTGCACTCGTTGACCCAAAAGTTTCTTAGGTGCAACCAATTCAAACAATGACCAACTGACTAAGACCGCCAACACAACTTGGGGAGGAATTAAAGATAGAATAGGGACGCGAGACCATAGGGAGTCGCCATGTAATAGACCAATCACTAACAGGGGTAGCGCAATTCTGAGTCCAGCCGATGCAGAAGCTGAGAGGGCTGCTAAAAGCTCAACCATAATTTATCCACTTGTACAATCGATGAAGTATCAATGGTGGGGCATCCCATATTTGGATCGGAACAGAGACCAACATGGTGATATAGATCGCACCTGGAGTCCCTTCAGATGCTCCTCATCAGCCAGCACTCCCCCTCTATATTCAAGCTTGCCGATAGGGAACTCCTAAAGTTAGTCTAACAAAAGAGATTGGAGAAATAACCTATGGAGATCGAGACGGCGAAACAAGACTTAATCTTAATTGTCGATGATAATCCGACAAATATCAAAGTCCTCTTTAGCTTTTTAAAAGAATCAGGGTTTAAAGTCTTGGTGGCGAAGGATGGGGAAAGTACCTTAGAAAAGCTCAAGGAAATCACCCCAGATTTGATCTTATTAGATGTGATGATGCCAGGGATTGATGGATTTGAGACCTGTCGTCGGATTAAAGAGTCTCCCCAAACCCAGGAGATTCCGGTGATTTTTATGACGGCCTTATCCGATACGGTTGATAAAGTTAAAGGTTTGAAGATTGGCGCGGTAGACTATATCACTAAGCCCTTTCAACAAGATGAAGTGTTAGCTCGGATGAATATTCATCTTCAGTTACAAAACTTAACCCGCAAATTTAAAATTCAAAATGAACAGTTGAAAAGCTTAACAGAACAATTAGAGCAACGGGTCGAAGAGCGCACAGCTCAGTTATCGGAATCTCTACAGCAACTTCAACAAGCTCAAATTCAACTGATTCAAAGTGAAAAAATGTCCAGTTTAGGGGAGTTGGTGGCTGGGGTTGCCCATGAAATCAATAATCCGGTGGGATTTATTGCGGGAAATATTAGTATGGCGATGGAATATACTGAAGATATTTTCGATCATTTGAAGTTATATCAAAAACAGTTTACCGATCCGGGAGATGAAATTGCCGAACATGCAGAAGATATTGAATTAGATTATTTGATGGAAGATTTGCCCAATATGCTCTCTTCTATGGAATCAGGGATTGAACGAATTCGCAATATTAGTTTATCCCTGCGAAATTTTTCTCGGTCAGATAGTAATACTTGTACGGATTTGGATATCCATGAAGGATTGGAAAGTACATTAATGATTTTGAGGCATCGGTTAAAGGCAAACGATCAACGACCGGAAATTAAGGTGAATAAAAATTATGGAGATTTGCCCATTGTTAATTGCTATGCTGGCCCCTTAAATCAGGTGTTTATGAATCTTTTAGCGAATGCTATTGATGCCCTAGATGAGGAAAATGAGAAGGAACATAAAAGTTATGATTATTTGAGAGATCATCCCAATGAAATTACCTTAACAACTAAGGCGCTCAGTGGGGGGAAGGTGGAAGTTAAGATTGCCGATAATGGGCCGGGAATTCCGGAGGATACAATTAAGGATATTTTCAGCCCCTTTGTGACGACGAAACCGGTAGGAAAAGGGACGGGTTTAGGGTTATCAATTAGTCATTCTATTGTGGTGGAAAAACACCAGGGTTTTCTAGGGTGCAATTCGGAGTTAGGGAAGGGTACGGAGTTTGTGATTCAAGTGCCGGTTAAACAGGCTGATTAATGATGGATGATTGTGTTTTGCTATCCTTACTACAACTGGCGAGTCCTACTTTACCGGTAGGTGCTTACAGTTATTCGGAAGGCTTAGAAACTTTAGTAGAGGAGGGAAAAATTAGGGATGAATTGTCTTTAGAGGGTTGGTTAAGGGATGGCTTACGGTTAGGTTCTATTCGGATTGAAGGGGCGGTTTTGATCCGGGGTTGGGAGGCGATGGAAAAAGGCGATCGCCAAGCTCTATGCTATTGGAATCATTGGGTTTTGGCGATGCGAGAAACGGAAGAGTTACGGCAACAAACGGTGCAAATGGGACGATCTCTGGGTCTACTCCTGCAAAGTTTGGAACCGGATCTTGGGCCAATCCTACAGGAATTGGGGCCAGAATGGAGTTATCCCCTAGTATTTGCGATCGCCGCCCAACATTGGCAAATTTCTCCCCCAGATGCACTCTTAGCCTATCTACAAAGCTGGATTTCTAACCTGATCACGGCTGGAGTAAAACTGATTCCCCTGGGTCAAACTACGGGCCAAAAACTGCTGTTTCGGCTTCATCCCCATATTAGGGCGATCGTTCCTGAAATTCTAGCTCTAGAGGATGATAACCTTTATAGTTGTAACTGGGGCTTTGCCCTCTGCTGCATGGCCCATGAAACCCAATATACTCGACTCTTTAGAAGCTAAAAGAATAGCTCTGGTTTGCTTATGACTCAATTGCGTGTGGGAGTAGCTGGCCCGGTTGGATCGGGAAAAACGGCTTTAGTTAATTTACTGTGTCAAACCCTACGAGACCAATATCAAATTGCTGTAGTAACTAATGATATCTATACCCAAGAAGATGCCCAGTTTTTGGTGCGATCAGGTGCTTTATCTAGCGATCGCATCGTTGGTGTAGAAACGGGAGGCTGTCCCCATACGGCGATCAGAGAAGATGCTTCCATTAATTTAGTGGCGATCGAGCAACTAGAACAAAAATTTAATTATTTAGATCTGCTCTTTGTTGAAAGTGGCGGTGATAATTTAGCCGCTACCTTTAGCCCCGAATTAGTCGATATTACCCTTTATGTGATTGATGTAGCTGCTGGAGATAAAATCCCCCGCAAAGGCGGCCCAGGAATTACCAAATCCGATTTATTAGTGATTAACAAAATCGACCTCGCGCCCTTAGTCGGCGCAGATCTTCAGGTCATGGAACGGGATGCCAAAAAAATGCGCGGCGATCAACCCTTTATCTTTACCAATCTGAAAAATAATACCGGACTAGCAGAAGTCATTCAGTTTATTGAGCGCTATTTGTAATCCCTATTCCAAAGCCCAAATGATTACCCACCGGTCGTTGACGCAGGGGGATGCGGGTATGAATGGGTGCATTGAGAACCCTAAGATCTGGATCGGCCACCACCAAAGTGGTCGATCCTCCGCCATCTAAATTTAACGCCGTATCTACCCCCAATTCCACAAACAGCGCTTGTAATTCAGGTAAAGATACTCCCTCACTATAAAAGGGTTGACGGCCATCTACGACCAGAATAAACACTTGCATTCCCGATGCATCCAACCCGATCGCCGTCCGAGGATAGGGATCATCATAAAATGTTCCTGAACTTAAGGGAACTGCTTTCCCCTCCCAAATTAAAATAGTGCCTCCAGAAATACCCTCTTCGGTTTCTGGAGGACAAGCATAGCTACCGGAAATCACTGCGCGACCTGAAGAGAGGAAACAGAGAACCGGCCAACCTCCATTGACTGGGGAATATTCGATCTCATTGGCGATCGCCTGGCCCGAAATTGCCACGCGATCGCCCGATTCGGGGTAAACTTGCCAAGGGGACTTCACCTCAAACGGATAGAAAAAGCTGCCATTGATCGCCAACTGTACCCCAAATTCTCGCACAAACTCCGAAGTCGTGCGAGCGCTAATTTCCATACCATCAGCCTGTGGATCGCCCGGAGTTACCAAGGGTGGCATCTGGGCAATATTGAAGTCAATTTTGACCTGATGAATCACCAAAGGACGAGGGTTTGAGCGAATCAAACGGCTATAGGTCACCCCCGGAAACAGTTCCTGAAATTGGGGCGTGCGAGCCGGACGTGAGAGTAATAAAATCCCATAAATTCCCCCAGGAATTCCCAGGAGCAATCCAACGGCAATTAACCCAATTTTCCCCAGCCTTTTATAAAACCGTTTACCCATGACTATAAAAAACCACAGCTTCAAAAGCTGCGGCCCAATGGAGTTGAGTTCATGCAAATCTGTCATCAGAAAGAAGACAACCTAACCGCCAGCTACTGCGGGGACAATACTCACTTCATCCCCATCGCTCAGGGTAGTTTTTGTATTATCTAAGAAGCGAATATCTTCTTCTTTCACATAAATATTCAGGAAGCGGCGAACTTTTCCCGACTCATCGCAGATTCGGTTTTTAATCCCTGGGTACTTTGTTTCCAAAGCATCGATGAGTTCAGCAACTGTGACGGCTTCTACTTCTACCGTTGCCTCATTATTGGTGTATTTTTGTAGGGGAGTAGGAATTAAAACTTTAATCATGATTGCAGTATTTCTCTCTTTTAGACTGGGGAAGATAGGGGAAAAGGTTCCCCCGTTCCGGATTATAGTTGGACTAAACTTTTAGACCAAAACTTGTTGCCATTCTAGGCGATCGAGGGTGCGCGCCCGCTCCATGGCTCTCTCAAAGCTATCCAGGTTTGCCTCAATGGTGAGGGGTTCACCCACATACCCTTGAACCGCTTCTTGAGTTTTCAAGCCGTTGCCGGTAATGTAGGCGACGGTGGTTTCATCGGGATCAATTTTACCCGCTTCGACCAATTTTTTGAGAACGGCGATTGTGGTTCCGCCTGCGGTTTCGGTGAAGATCCCTTCAGTTTCTGCCAGGAGTTTAATCCCTTGAATCACTTCCGCATCATTAACGGATTCAATGTTACCGTTGGTTTTGCGGGCTAAATCGAGGGCATAAACTCCATCAGCAGGGTTACCAATGGCGATGGATTTGGCGATGGTGTTGGGTTTGACGGGGGCGATAAAGTCCCGTCCTTCCCGGAATGCGGAGGCGATGGGAGAGCAACCTTCCGCTTGAGCGCCACTGAAGCGCACGGCTTTATCTTCGACTAAGCCGACCTTGATGAATTCTTGGAAGCCTTTGTAAATTTTAGTGTATAGGGAGCCGGAAGCTAGAGGGGCAACCACATGATCGGGGAGTTGCCAACCGAGTTGTTCAGCGACTTCATAACCTAGGGTTTTGGAGCCTTCGGAGTAGTAGGGACGCAGGTTAATGTTGACGAATCCCCAGCCGTAAGTGTTGGCAACTTCGCTACAGAGGCGATTGACTTGATCGTAGTTGCCTTTGACGGCCATGAGGGTGGGATTGTAGATAAGGGTTCCCAATACTTTACCGGCTTCGAGGTCGGCGGGGATGAATACGCAACAGTCTAAGCCAGCATGGGCGGCGATCGCCGCAGTAGAATTAGCTAAGTTACCCGTACTCGCACAAGACACCGTAGAAAACCCTAATTCCCTTGCTCTCGACAGGGCAACCGATACCACCCGGTCTTTAAAGCTCAGGGTGGGCATATTCACCGCATCATTTTTAATATAAAGATTCTTTAGACCCAACTGCCGCGCCAACCGGTTCGCCTTCAGAAGAGGAGTCATACCCGTACCCACATCAATCACGTTATCACTCAGCAGAGGAAGGAACTGACGATAACGCCAAATGGAGTTAGGGCCCGCTTCAATGGTTTTACGGGTCACTTGCTGGCGCAAACGGTCGTAGTTATAACTGACCTCTAAGGGGCCAAAGCACTCTTCACACACATGCTTGGCTTCGAGTTCATAAGTTGCGCCGCACTCTTTACAGACTAGCTTTTCGCAGGCAGCCTGGGAACTCCGGTTTAGGGTTTCGGTGGTAAGGGTCATAACTTCGTCTTCCTCTCTGTTTAACGTGGGATTTCTGATCCTCGATTTGCATCCTATCATGGGGGTCAAGGCTCGTCAAACAATCCCGACTTTTTTAGTCGGGATTGATAAAATCCTCAATTATCAAGCTTTTCAGCCAATCGACTGACGCAAGTATGCCAAACTAGAGGAAAATGGAAAAAATAAATTTTAGATTATGGATTTTCCCAGAGCCAGACAACAGTTTTATCAAGAAATACAGCAGCCAAAAGCCTCTATCTCCCTAGCCAAGGCAGCGCTTTACATTGCGGCTGAAGACTATCCTGAACTCGATCCGGCTGAATACCTGCAACAACTCGATCGCATGGCAAAGGAGATCCAAGCCGAGCTACCGAAGGGGCGTTATCCCCTACGGATCATCCAAACCATCAATGGCTATCTCTATGAGCAGCTAGGCTTTCGGGGCAATACAGAAGACTATTACGATCCGCGCAATAGCTTCTTAAATGAAGTCCTCAACCGACGCACCGGTATCCCCATCACCCTGGCTTTAGTCTATTTAGAGCTTGCCCAACGGTTAGAATTTCCCATGGTGGGAGTCGGAATGCCCGGTCATTTTTTGATTCGTCCTGATTTTGAAGATGCGGGGATTTTTGTTGATGCCTTTCATCAAGGAGACATCCTATTTCCGGAAGACTGTGCTAAACGGTTATCCCAGATTTATGGACAACCCATTGATTGGCGACCAGAATTTCTAGCCCCTGTCAGTCCACGCCAATTTTTAGCCCGAATGCTGACGAACTTGAAAGTAATTTATCTGCAAAATCATCAAATCGATCGAGCCTTAGCTGCCATTGAACGCATTTTATTGTTATTTCCCCAAGCTCCCATGGAATTGCGAGATCGCGGTTTAATCTCCTATGAATTAGGAAACTGGAGTTTAGCCACCCAAGACTTAGAAGACTATTTGCGCTATCTCCCCCAAGCCCAAGATGGATTGATGATTCGGCAAATTTTAGCCAAAATGGAAGCCGGTCAGGGATAATTGAGTCCCATTCATCCCAACTCAAAAAACATCCCAAACTACCGATCTAGAAATCCTACTTTTTCAAGACTCCCGCTTCCCAATTGCCCTCTAACCTCGTGCCATTAGTATAAGTAAATACGCCCTGTCCCTGTTTCATGCCGTTGCGAAAATTGCCCTCATAACGATTTCCACTGGGAAAAATACAAGTGCCAAAGCCATTCAATTGCCCATCTTGAAACGCGCCACTACACTGAGTGCCATTGGCAAAATTGAGGGCCCCGCGACCATCCGGGCGACCATTACGAAAGGCTCCTTGATAGCGATCGCCATTTCCATAGACACAAACCCCTGTGCCATTCAACTGTTGATCCTGAATGGTTCCTTGACAGCGCGTTCGGGTATTCAAAACAATCGCCCCTTGGCCCTGACGCTGGCCATTCTGAAACTGTCCTTCATAGCGATATCCTCCGGGAAACGAGCAAACCCCATTCCCCTGCAAAAGACCATTACGGAATGTCCCTTGACATTGAACCCCATTGCGAAAACTCAGGGTTCCTTGACCCTGAAAGACACCCTCCACCAATTGTCCTTGATAGCGAGTGCCACTGGGAAGGGTACAAATCCCTTCCCCCGTTAAAGATTCATCACTAAAATTCCCTCGACAGAGAGAATTGGGGTTAGCTTGTGCAGGGAGGCTAAACCCACCGATAGCGGTCACCGTTGCTGCAATCAAGGCGATCGCCCATCCGTGAGGAACCTCTAGTTTGGGTTGTTCTCGCATCCGTTTCATTGCCCTTTATCCCACGATCTGGTCTTAATGTTCAAACTTCTCTATCATATAGGGTTGAAGTTGATCCGGTTTAATGGGAAAAAATTCCATTAATGGTCGTTCTAAACTTCCCCGATCCCAATCCAGATCCTAGGGAGTAATGTAGAGCGCTTGGCGCTGGTAATCGGTACTCGATAGTCTGATCCCCCATTAGGGCGATCGTCAGCCAATCGAGTCAACCCTTGTAAACCTTAGACCATCAACCCTTCTGCTGGAGTTATCGTTAATTCATTCTACCGCAACCCCATGCTGCCATTAGTTTCTGTTTTGATTTTCTCCCAAATTCCCATTCCCCCTGCTCAACCCACTCCCATACCGATCAATCCTGCCCCTCAAGCCACTCCTCGGCCCACCCCTCAACCCAGCCCGAAACCGACTCCACCTCCCCTCCCCCCTCCAGAGCGCCTAAGTCCTCTTGAACAAATTCCCCAACTCGATCTCTTGCCACAATTTGAATTTTTACAACCGACAGAAATCCGTCCCCTATCGGGGCAACTGGATCAAATTCCGGTCTTTAACAGCAATAGTCCCGAACTGGTGAAAACTGAGGGAATTCTCTTATCCACTTTTCCGAAACAGGGAATGCGCTACCCTCAAGCTCATCTGGATTATCCCTTAGAGGGCAGATTTGATATTTTTGCCCATCATATTTCCCGCGCCCGCACTGAAGAGGAACTTCGCTCATTTTTTCAAGGAATTTTAGTCTATAACCCCAGCAATAAACCGGTTACCCTAAGAGTATTGCAAGGGGCGAGTTATTTAACTCGCCCGGATGCCATTTTTATCGATTTACCAGAAATTCTTGATAATCGCTTAGGAACCATCTTTTCTGGCCCTGGAAGTCGGGCTGTAGGGGATGTTTTGCGGGGTCGCAAACAAGGGACTTGGCCCGATGTGATGGTGATTCAGCCGGGAGAAGTGCAGCAACTGATGAATCTCCCTATTCCAGCAGGAACGGTGCTTCCCACTTCCAATGGTCGCTCTACTTTATTGCGGGTACAGACAGATGGCCCGGTTTATGTGGCTAATTTAGCCATACTGTCCCCGAAAAACCCGGATGGTACGGAGCGAGTCCCCACATTGCAGGAATGGCAGAATTTATTGGTGAATGGGACTCTATCAGGGCCGAGGGATTTACGACCGACACCCATTGACAATAAAACAACGGGTTTTCCCGCTCAGTTTATTTATGGTCGTGTAGCTGGTATTTCCCAGGGTTCACAATGGACAACTACGTTAACGGATAATCCCCAGTCCCCAGATTTAACCATTCCTAAAGCGGGACGGGCGATCGCCTATGGATTGAGTTTACTCCATCGCGGTCGCTTGGGTACAGGGCAAATTCAAAGCGCTCCCATGTTAGCCCGCTATCCGGATACGGCCTATTTTGGTCATGGCAACTATGGAGTTGAATATAATTTAACTTTGCCTTTGTATAACAATACGCAGAAATCCCAAAGGGTTACAATTTCTTTGCAAACCCCCTTAAAAGATGATGGTACGCAAGGGTTGTTAATGTTTTTAGAGCCTCCAGAAGAGCGGATCTTTTTCCGGGGAACCGTGCGAATTGTACATCGGAATTCCCAGGGACAAGAGACAGAACGCTATGTGCATCTCGTCCAACAGCGAGGACAACGGGGAGAAGCCTTATTAGAGTTAACCCTAGCTCCGGGCGATCGCCAACAGGTGCAGGTCGATCTCATTTATCCCCCCGATGCTACCCCTCCCCAAGTGTTAACCATCAAAACGGAAAATTGATCGAATTGTGCAAACATATTCTGCTTTTTAAGCCAATCCGCTTAAGAAGCAGAACCAGCAACTTTTAATTCTCCTGCCATGATCCGTTTAAACACTTGATGATTGCGAACCGATTCTAAGTCCGCATCATTTTGAGCCAATTCTCGATATACGGGATTAATTTTAATGGCTCGATGCAAACTAATCAGGGAGGATTTTTGATCGCCCATCAAAGCATAACAATAGGCTTTATTGTAATGGGCATTGGCATGATCGGGCTTACACTTTAAGGCTTCATCCAGACTCGATAAGGCTTCTTTATAGCGTTTGAGTTTACCGAGGGTATAGCCTCGGTTATCCCAAGCCTCATATTTATCTGGTTGTAAGCGTAGGGCTTGTTCGTAGGAGGAAATCGCCTCATCAAAACGGTCTAATTTTTCTAAGGCATTACCCCGGTTATTCCAATAATCGGCTTTATTTCCTTCTAATTCGATCGCTCGATCGTAGGCTTGTAGGGCTTCTTCATACCGTTTTAACTCGTAAAGCACATAGCCTTTGGCATACCAAACTTCCGGATTATTCCCTTGCAAACTCAGCACCTGATTATAGGAATCTAAAGCCGGTTCATAGCGCCGCAGTTGGGCTAAAGAATTCCCGCGCTGTTGCCAAAGTAAGGGATCGTCGGCTCGATATTGAATCGCCTTATCATAGGCAGAAACCGCTTCTTCATAGCGCTGAAGTTTCACCAAGACATTGGCTAAATTCATCCAGATCAGGGGGTCAGATTGTTTATAAGCAACCGCTTTTTGATAGGATTCTAGAGATTGCTCGTATTGTTGTAATTTGGCCAGAGTTCCGCCGCGATTATTCCAGGCTTCTGGGAAATTCTCCCGTAATTTTAAGGCCCGATCGTAGGATGCGATCGCCTCTTGATGGCGATTGAGTTTGGCTAATGCACCGCCGCGATTATTCCAGGCTTCGGGAAAATTGGTTTGATGGGCGATCGCCTGATCGTACAAGGTAATAGCTTCATGATAACGACCTTGCAAAAACTGAGTATCCCCTTGCCTAAGATACTCATTGGCCGCCTTAGAATAGGATGGAGGGGGTGGGGGTTGGATTCCGACCCCATTTGTGCCATTCGTACCATTCGTAGCATTTGTAGCATTCGTACCATTTGCATCATTTGCACCATTGCTATTTTGCACTGCATTGGCTGCTTCCGTTAACCGAGGCAAAACTTCTGCCAACTTCTGATAGACTTCATCTTTAGCTTTTTCCGTCTCAGCCGCAATACCCTTTAACTGAGAAACGGCTTCTGACTTGGCTTGATTAATTTGTTGTTCTGCTAATAATTCCTTTTCCTCGATCGCCTCTAACACCGTTTCAGCCGATCCAATCGTCTGCTTCAATGAAGATACCGCATCCTGTTGAAAGCTGGCCAACTCTTGTTTATGCAGTTCTGTTTGTTGCTTTAACCGTTGCAGTTGTAGCCAAAATCCAATAGTTACCAGGGCAAAAAACAACGCCAAAAAAGCCACAAACAAGGCATTCATGGAGATCATGGTGCTAAATAGGGTCGCCTCCACTTCATCCGAGATCGCCTCCCGCACCTCTGGATCTAGCCTTCCTCCTTGTGCGATAAGCTGTTCTTCCTGTAAGGGTTCCACCTCTTGAGCGGCTGAAGGTTCAACCCCCGCTAAATTGGCTACTCCTCCCGTAGACCACAGGAGGGTAGAGAGGATTAATGCCATCTGATTGTTGATCATACGATTGAGTGCCCGTGCAAAACCTGCAAGATTTCTCCAAATTATCCCATTTTCAGTTCAATTGGCGAGTTCATTTGAATACACTCCTAGATTACCCGGTAAATAAAGCTTAAAGAACACCAAGCTTTAACCGAAAACGCATAACTATCGGGTTTAATCCATTCTGGGGCAATATCGGCACTACTGGCCTGGTGTAGGTCTTCTAAAACCGCTTTGGCTGTGGCTCCCGGATTTTTTACTGTGCCGGATAAGCCCTTCGATCCCCCAGAAGATTCGTCTAACTTTAAGGTCTTAGCGGTTTGTGTAAAGGGAGCCACACTAAAGATAATTTGGGTTTGGGCTAATCCTTCTCCACAACAGACAGTCCATTCTACGGGGGCGATCGCCTCTGGTAGAAAAATACTGGTTCCGGGGGGAATCACTAACTGCTGATTTTCTATGGCAACTTTTGGCTCCGTCTGCTCTCCAGAACTGGGGCTGGCCGTTTTAGGAGATAAGGAGACTTTAGAGGGGTGAAAGACCTTCAGGGTTCCAGAGCGATCTAAGCCAAATAACATCACATATAAGGGGCGATCCTCCTGATTATGGAGACGATAACCGATGCGAGAGCCAATCTCTAGATTGAGCAAGGAGGGGAGTTTAGCCGTCGAAGTTCGGGGAAGGGGCGATCGCCCCGGTTCCTGTCGAGCCAGAATTTGCTGTTCGGGGTGCAGTTTCTCTAAAGTGGCTCGTACTGCTAAATGGGACGATCCGCCATTAAGGGTTAACTGTAAGAGTTTCATTGCCCAAAGACTATCGAGGATGGGGGTTAACCGCCGAATGGCTGTTTTCACCGCTTCATCGGTGTCTCCCATGGTATGGGGAATTAACTCTAGTCCAGGGGAAAAGAGGCCATAGCTATTGTGTAGATTAACAGCTGGGGATATATGGGCATTAATTCCCTTACTAAACACACAATTCACCCCTTGGCTTGACTCTCCTAAGACCAAGGTAGAGATATTGGGAATCCCTGAAAAAGCACTGGTGGCATCGACTCGTTCGATGCGTTCTAAATCTTGGCAAATGCCTACCACCAAGTTTAGGGAACGGGAGAGACAGCGCACCCATTCCTGAATCAGGTCTCCTTCTTTGAGATGCAGGTCAGGGTTATTACTAGGGAGAGCTGCCGCTTTTCCTTTTAAACCTTCCAAGGAACGCAGTTCAATTAGGGGAGTTGATGCGGATGGGGAAGTGAGGGTAAATAGGGAATGGGGCTGATAGTCATTGAGGACTTCTGGAGGCAGTCCACCGAGCCATAGGGTTAAGGTTTTGCCCTCTTCGGCGATCGCCTGGATCGCCCCTTCCGCCACCTGCCGATCGCTCAGTTGCTCCTGAATCACTGTTTGGGGGTTTTCCTGGCTTTTGGCCCCGCTTAAATAGAGTTGTTCGCGATCGCCCGCCAGATTTTGCACCTGATTCGAGATTGTCGCTAAACTCACCGGTAAACGAGTGCCCACAGTAGCTAACCACAGATGCTGAGTCAGCCAATAGGTTAACAGTCCCGCATTAAACCCATTCCATTGACTCTCAAAAGCCTGTTCCCCACGCACCACACTCGCAGTGGGCAGTATCCCCGGTTCTATGGGCCGCTGAATGGGGGTAGCCGCAGAAATCACTACACCGGGTAACTGTCCGAACCGACGTTGTACCCTGAGTTGTTCGGCATCGGCGTTGAGAGTCTCCCGCAGTTGTTCTTGCAGCGCTTGCACTTCTGGGGTTAGTTCAATGGTGTTACTTTGCCAGCTCTCTTGCAAACTTGGATAGGAACGTCCCCGTAAAGTCGCCCACTGTTGTTGTTCCATGGGAGCATAACTGGTATCAAGAATCGTCACGACTTGGGTCGTTTTCAGAGATTTGAGCAACAGTTGTAGGGTCGATTCTAGCAGATCGTTAATGGGTCTTCCAGAGGCTTGTAAGGCATTGCCATCAATGGGAACTAAGGTACTTTGCAACTCCACTGGATTTTCTCCGGTCTGCACATAGCGACCATAGCCGCTAAAGTGGAAGACGACTAAATCATCGGCACGAGCTTGGCCAATTAGATGATCGATAAAGGCTGATTCAATTTTCTCACGGGTGGCTTGCTCATTGGTGAGGGTTAAGACATCACGGGGACTAAATCCTAGGCGATGGACTAACAGTTCCCGTTGTAGTTCCACATCGGTTAAGCATCCTCTTAGTTTGAGGTTTTCTGAGAGAGGATATTGATTAATGCCCACCAACAGGGCTAACTTGCGAGAGGTGGGTTTGGCGATCGCCGCTAGAGCGCGATCGCTCCACTGCCATAAACTGGCTTCACTTATGCCTAATGTGGCTAAGGCTAACCCTGCCTGCTGTAGAAATTCCCGCCGCTTCATCATCTGCCATCAGCTCTCTGCTCTCCGCTATTAGCCTATCAGCTTTTCAGCTCTTTTCGTCGATTGTCGGCGATCGGTAATGAGTAATCAGCAATCGTTTTAAATCTGTAGTTTTGGAGACTGTTTTTTCCTAAAGCACCAGCCCATCAGGTGGGCACTGCCCACCTAACCAATACCGACTTGTACAACCTCTCTAGTGCTGAATCTGCATCGCTTTAGCTAACTCTGCTGCCACTTCTGGGCGGGAAAATTCTGGCGGAGGAAGTTGACCAGACCGTAACATTTCCCGTACTTTAGTCCCCGATAAATGAATCCGGTCTTCAGGCTTACTGGGACTGGTTTTGGCCGTCGCCATCCCTCCCGTTAACTTGCAATAAAAGGCATGTTCAAATTTCATTGGCACAATGCCCAATTCTGACGGTTCAAACTCATCAAAAATATATTGGGCATCATAGGTTCCATAATAGTCTCCGACTCCCGCATGATCGCGACCCACAATGAAGTGAGTACAGCCATAATTTTTCCGCAAAATCGCATGAAAAATTGCTTCTCTAGGGCCAGCGTAGCGCATAGCCGCAGGATTAATCGCTAAAATGACCCGATCCTGGGGATAATATTTTTCCAGCAGAATTTCATAGCATCGCATCCTCACATCTGCCGGAATATCATCACTTTTGGTTGCTCCTACTAGGGGATGCAGCAATAGACCATCAACCGTTTCCATGGCACATTTTTGAATATATTCATGGGCCCGATGGACGGGGTTACGGGTTTGGAATCCGACAATAGTTTTCCAGCCTTTTTCCTTAAATGCGGCTCTGGTGTCAGCCGGGTCAATTTGATATTTGGGGAACAGGGGATGGGGGTCTCGTTGCAACAGCCAAATGGGGCCAGCTAAATTCACTTCTCCTTGTTCATAAACTACTTTTACCCCTGGATGTTTTTCGTCGTCTGTACGATAAACATTTTTGACTTCATGGGTTTTGTTATATTGATATTTCTGGGTTAATTCCAAAATCCCCACAAAGCGGCCATCCGGGTCATCTAAACGTACCCAAGATCCTTCTTTTAAGGGGTTGGCAACCTCTTCAGTTACCGATAGAGTGATGGGAATGGCCCAAGGCAGTCCATTTTGCAGATGCATGTCTGTAACTACGATTTCATAGTCTTTTTGTTCCATGAAACCGGTTAGGGGACTAAATCCACCGATGGCGATTAATACTAGGTCTGAAAAGGCTCTTTCATCTAGTTGTACCCTGGGAAGGGTATCTGCTTTTTGTAAATATTCTTGCTTTTCTTCTGGGGTAACCACTCGGTTGATGAGGTGACCGCCATGGGGAGGAATGCCGTCAGGATGAATAGTCATAAGATAAGGCGATAACTTGGAAAATTCAATAATGTTGTGCCCCATTCATCGTACCAAGTTTTGGGACGCGATCGGGAAATCGATTTCAATTAAAAATTAAAAATTAAAAATTAAAAATTAAAACGTTGTTGGGGGGGCGATCGCCGAGGGATCTGGTACATTAGGTAAGCTAACCGCTCATCATTGGGTAAAATGCACCCTTAGTCTGATGGCAATCAGGTTTGTAAGCATGGCAGGGGAATAAAACATATGGCCTTAATCGTACAAAAATATGGTGGCACTTCCGTAGGTACAGTCGATCGCATCCAAGCGGTTGCAGACCGAGTACATAGGACGGTAAAAGCCGGTAATTCCGTGGTAGTGGTCGTTTCGGCTATGGGTAAAACTACGGATGGATTAGTTAAACTCGCCTCAGAAATTTCCGCGAACCCCTGCCGCCGAGAAATGGATATGTTACTCTCAACCGGCGAGCAGGTATCGATCGCCCTCCTCAGTATGGCCCTCAAAGAAATCGGACAACCGGCCATCTCCTTGACTGGCGCTCAAGTGGGGATCGTCACAGAAAGCAATCAGCACACCCGCGCCCGTATTCTTCGCATTCATCCCCAACGGATCGAGCGCCATCTGGGGGAAGGGCAAGTCGTGATTGTGGCGGGTTTTCAAGGTATTGCCGTTTCTGAAGATACGGAGGGTGAAATCCCAGATGTAGAAATTACCACTTTAGGAAGGGGTGGATCGGATACCTCGGCCGTAGCCTTAGCCGCCGCCCTGAAGGCGAATGTTTGTGAAATTTATACTGATGTTCCGGGTATTTTAACGGCTGACCCCCGCCTGATTCCCGATGCCCAATTGATGAGCGAAATTACCAGCGATGAAATGCTAGAATTAGCCAGTTTGGGCGCGAAGGTGTTGCATCCGAGGGCAGTGGAAATTGCCCGCAACTACGGCATTCCCTTAGTCGTTAAATCCAGTTGGACGGAAGATCCGGGAACAAAAGTTACCTCTCCCAAACCCTTCCCGCGCCCTTTAGAAGGCTTAGAGCTGGTGCGCCCGGTGGATGCGGTAGAGTTTGACACCGATCAAGCCAAAGTATCTCTATTGCGCGTTCCCGATCACCCAGGGGTAGCTGCCCAATTATTCAGCGAAATTGGCGACCAGAATTTAGACGTGGATCTGATTATCCAATCTATTCATGAAGGGCAAACCAATGACATCGCCTTTACCGTCACTACTGACTCCCTCAAACGAGCGGAAGCCGTTGCTAATGCCATTTTACCGGTTCTTTCCCAGGGGTCGAGCCTCAACAGTGCCGAGGTGATGGTAGAAGATAATATCGCCAAAATTAGTATCGCCGGTGCGGGGATGATTGGCCGACCGGGGGTGGCAGCGCAAATGTTTACCGCCCTATCGACAGGGGGGGTGAATATTCTCATGATCTCAACCTCTGAAGTTAAGGTCAGTTGTGTGGTAGAAGCCGCAGATTGCGATCGCGCCGTCGCCATCCTCTGTCAAACCTTTGACGTACCCGTACAGACGGCCAAGGCGATCGTCCCCAGCAAGCAACCCCCCATCCGAGGTGTCGCCTTAGACCTCAAACAAGCTCGGTTAGCCTTGCGCCATGTCCCCGATCGCCCAGGGACAGCCGCCCAGTTATTCCAACGGTTAGCAGAACATAACATTAGCGTTGATATGATTATCCAATCCCAACGCTGTCGGGTGATTAATGGCATTTATACCCGCGATATTGCCTTCACTGTCGCCCAAGCTGATGCCCAAGCTGCTCGCAGCCTGTTAGAGAAACTAGCATCAGAATGGGGATCGCCAGAAGTCGTCGTCGATGAGGCGATCGCCAAAGTTAGCGCTGTTGGTACGGGAATGATTAATAATCCGGGTGTTGCGGCGATGATGTTTGCCGCCCTCTCCAAAGAAGGGATCAATATTCAGATGATTGCTACCTCAGAAATTAAAGTCAGTTGCGTCGTTGATCGAGATTCCGGCGTAAAAGCCTTACAAGCCATTCATGCTGCTTTTGGTCTCGCTGGTAGCCAGAAAATTACGGTTCCCGCCTAGGATCTCGGCAGCGCTTTGCCCTCTGGGTGGGGGAATGGGGGAATGGGGGAATGGGGGAGCATCTTGCTCCCTGGATTTTTAATTAGGGTATTTAAGCCGATTTGAGATGAGGAATGAGCAAGAACATCGCTCTATTGCTCCATAGCCAAAAAAAATAAGGAGAGCCATAGGACTCTCCCTACCATCAGGGTGCATCTACTTACCATATTATTACATAACAGGGGTGTGGGGTGTAACCCCTTTTTGTGATGTTTTGATGAAAAAAATGGGGTTTTTTACGCCCCATTTTTGTGCCAAAATTCCGTAATTTTTCTACTTTAATCGATGCAACGGACGAGCCAATGAATTAATTATTAAAGTACCTTTCCGGGTTATCTTGGATGATTCCGCCAATTTTACGGGAAAGTATGGAGAACTCGGCGGCAGACTTCAGTGTAAATACTGAAAAAACACCGGATCGGAGATCTCGACAGTAATATCAAGGAATGATAAAGCTTAACCATCTAACTGCTTGGCTAACAGTTGGTTGGTTAACTTGGGATCGGCTCGACCGTCGGTTTTCTTCATCATTTGCCCCACAAAGAAGCCTTTGAGCTTAGTTTTACCATTGCGGTACTGTTCGAGTTCCTTGGGATGAGCCGCCAGAACTTCGGCAATCATAGCGTTCAGGGTTTCGGGATCGGAAATTTGGGTCAACCCCTTGCTTGCCACTAATTTTTCCGGCGATCCGCCTTGGGTGATTAATTCCGGGAGCAAATCCTTGGCAATTTTCGAGCTAATGGTTTCGGCTTCAATGAGCTGAATTAACTCGGCTAAGGCTTCGGGAGTGAGGGCGATGTCGGTGATTTTCACTTTTTCGGCATTGAGATAAGCGGCAATATCGCCCATAATCCAGTTGGTGGCTAGTTTAGCGGTTCCTCCAGCAGCTAGGGTTTGCTCGAAAAAGGCCGCCACCGTGCTATCATCGGTGATCACGCGAGCGTCATAGGAAGATAGGCCGAACTCAGTTTCATAGCGATCGCGTTTTTGAGCTGGTAGTTCGGGCAATTGTCCCGCCCATTCTTGCAGTTGATCCGCAGAAACCTCAATGGGGGGTAAGTCGGGTTCGGGAAAATAACGATAGTCGCTCGATCCTTCTTTGCTCCGCATACTCACCGTGCGTTGCGCTCCTTCTTCCCACAGGCGAGTTTCTTGGAAAATGGGTTCTCCCGCTTCAATGGCTTCAATTTGCCGTTCAATTTCGTAATCAATGGCTTTTTGAATGGCGCTAAAGGAGTTCATATTCTTAATTTCCACCTTTACGCCAAATTCTTTTTGCCCGACGGGACGGACGGAAATATTGACATCACAGCGTAGCGATCCTTCTTGCATGTTGCCATCGCTCACTCCCAAATAGCGCATAATGCGGCGCAATTCTTGGGCGTATTCGGCTGCTTCTTCGCCAGAGCGCAGATCGGGTTCGGAGACAATTTCAATTAGAGGAACGCCAGCGCGATTGTAGTCTACTAGGGAGAAGGTAGAACCGGAGAGGCGATCGCTACCGCCATGGACTAATTTTCCTGCATCCTCTTCCATATGTAAGCGAGTAATGCCGATTTTTTTCCGTCTCGGTTTGCCCTCTTTATCCGCTAACTCAATTTCTAGCCACCCCTGCTCGGCAATGGGCAGATCGTACTGAGAAATCTGATAATTTTTGGGTAGATCGGGGTAAAAATATTGTTTGCGATCGAATTTGCTGTATTTGGCGATCGTGCAGTTCAGGGCTAAACCGGCTTTTACGGCATATTCTAAAACCTTCTGATTCAAAACCGGCAACACTCCGGGTAAACCCAAGCAAATGGGATCGATATTCGTGTTCGGTGTTGCACCAAAGGCTGTGGAGGAATAGGAGAAAATTTTGGTTTCGGTACTCAATTGACAATGAGTTTCTAAACCAATAATCGCTTCATACTCGGTTTTTGCAGGTGCAGCAGTGGCCATAGGTGAAGTCTTCTTGTAATTTCAGGTTAAGTTCTATTATCGCTTATCCGTCTACGGATTGAAATTGCACTCAAGTTCATCCTGGGGATGGCCAGGAGGAACAGGGGGTTGGCTCTCCGTCTGCCTAGCGGTAATAAGGGGGTTCATTGCCTGGTTTCCATTTAATGTTACAACCAAGACTGGGCTTTTGTTCGGAATTTACGGTTTTTCCGGCTAAGGTGGAGGCGATCGCCTGGCGCAAATCTCTACCGGTTACGGGAATATTGATACTGGGGCGAGAATCATCGAGTTGACCTCGGTACACGAGGTGGCGATCGCCATCAAAGAGGAAGAAATCCGGAGTACAAGCTGCTGTATAACTTTTTGCCACTTCCTGAGTTTCATCGTAGCAAAGGGGGAAGGTAAAGCCTAGTTCTTGAGCCATTTGTTTTAACTTTTCCGGGGAATCATCGGGATATTTCACCGCATCATTGGCACTAATCGCCACAATTCCTAAATCCGTATTGTGATAGTCTTTTCCTAGGCTTGACAGTTGCTCTTGAATATGCTTAACAAATGGACAATGTTGACAAATAAACATGACCACAAGGGCTTGTTTCTGGGCAAAACTCTCTAAAGAAATTATTGCTCCAGAGACCACATCTGGGAGTTGAAAGTCGGGCGCTAGAGTGCCTAACGCCAACATAGTTGATTCGGTTCTCGCCATAGGGATTAAATGTAAAAAGTCAGTTTAAATCCCTCTCTCAGGGGAGAGGGCGCTACCGGTTTTAACTGCGGTTAACTTGGGCAAGAATTTCAGCGAGAATTTCCCCTGCACCGCGTCCCCGTAACTCTTGGGCGAGATTAATCCCCAGTTGTTCGGCTTCTTGGCAACTGCCGGTAATTTGGTCACGGATCAAGCGCTGACCGTCTAAACTGGCTACCATACCTACTAATGTAAGGCGATCGCCTTCAATGGAGGTATTCACCCCGATGGGCACTTGACAGCCCCCTTCTAAGCTCCGCAGAAAAGCCCGTTCAGCCAAACAGCGATAGAGGGTGGCCTCATGTTGGATGACTTGAATAATATCCAAAATTTCCGTATCTCCCTCGCGGCACTCGATACCCAATGCCCCTTGGCCCACGGCATGGAGAGAAATATCAGAGGGAATCTCTTGTTGAATGCGATCGCTCATTTCCAAGCGTTTTAACCCTGCTGCTGCTAGAATCAGGGCATCATATTCCCCATCATCCAACTTCTTGAGCCGAGTATTCAAATTGCCTCGCACATCCTTAAACGCCAGCTTCGGGAAATGATGGCGCAATTGGGCTAAACGTCGCAAGGAAGATGTACCCACCACCGCACCATCCGGGAGGGTTTCCAAATTCTTATCCCCATACTTAGCATTCACCACCAATGCATCAGCCGGGTTTTCCCGTTCAGTCACACAACCGAGAACCAAGCCTTCCGGTAAATTAGTGGGTAAATCCTTGAGCGAATGCACAGCCAAATCCGTTTGTTTAGCCAGCATTCCCACTTCCAGTTCCTTAGTAAACAACCCCTTATCGCCAATCTTGGCCAGGGGAACATCTAAGATTTTATCCCCTTGGGTACTCATGGTTTCAAGTTCAAACTGGGTATCGGGGTAGTGGGCCTGGAGTTGAGCTTGCACCCATTCGCTTTGAACCAGAGCGAGTTGGCTTTTACGGGAACCCAGGCGTACAGTTCGGGTTGGGGTTGTAGCAGAGGAGGTCATTAATGATCGTTTTTTTGCAGATAGACTCACTCGATCTAGATTACCAGGGAATGGAGATGGAGAGATCGGAGGATGGGCAATAGACCATGACGGATAGACAAAGGATGAGATAATTGGAAGCGCTGATCTAAAAAGGAGATAACTTTGGAACGTACTTTTATCGCCATTAAACCTGACGGTGTGCAACGGGGATTAGTGGGCAACATCATCACTCGCTTTGAAAGTAAGGGTTTTAAGTTAGTCGGCTTAAAGTTGATGAATGTCAGTCGAGAGCTGGCAGAGCAGCACTATGATGTGCATAAGGAACGGCCCTTTTTCCCTAGCTTAGTAGAGTTTATTATTTCCAGCCCAGTAGTTGCTATGGTTTGGGAAGGGGAAGGAGTTGTGGCATCGGCCCGGAAAATTATTGGTGCAACCAATCCCTTAAGTGCGGAACCGGGAACCATTCGTGGTGATTTAGGGGTGAGTGTGGGACGCAATCTCATCCATGGTTCAGATGCCATTGAAACCGCTCAACGGGAAATTGCCTTATGGTTTAAGGAGGAAGAATTAGCGGTTTGGGAACCGAGTATGACTTCTTGGTTATACGAGTAGTCCCGCGACTGTACGAAAATGATGCTTTAGGTTTTTGGGCGTGCTACCGGACAAACGTCTTGCTCCCTAGACAAACGTCTTGCTCCCTAGAAAGAACAAGCGAGCCATACCTAGAAAAAACAACTAGCGAGCAAGATGCTCGCACTCCTTCTATCTGTTGATATTACTGGAGTGGGAGCGTCTCGCTCCCCATCTCCCCATCCCCCCATCTCCCCATCCCTGTATTACGGTTTACTCAGGAGTTTGGGGCCGCTCCACTGAATACCAATCGCCCCTAGGGGTGCTGTGATAATGATACTCAAAACGGCGATCGCTAAAATCGTTTGTCCGGTTGTTTCCGTCATTGAGGTCATTTTACCGTCATAAAACAAACTCAATGGTACTGCCCCAATCGCCGCTTGCACCGTAGCTTTAGGCCAATAAGCAATCATACAAAAGATCTTTTCCTTCGTGTTTAAATGGCACTTGAGTAAGGAAAGCCAAACCCCCACACTGCGAGCGATTAAACCCAAAAATAGGATCGATACACCCATTCCCAACACTTCGATACTGATTTGATTTACATTTACTTGCGTGCCAATATACACAAATAATAGAATTTCTGCTAATACCCAAACCTTACCAAACTTAGCTGCCAGGCGATGGGCGAGAGTATCATATTTTTCTAGGATAACAAACCCGATCGCCATAATTCCCAACAAACCGGCGATCGGGATTAAGCTTTTCACCGCATCGAGTTCCGTAAACTCATAAAACAAAACCGCAATCATCGTCAAGATAATCACCTTTTTTGTATCTCGGATATGATAACGCTTAAAGAACCCAACTAAACCAAACCCAATCCCCACTCCGATTGCTACCCCGACAAAAATTCCCAGGGGAACGCTCACCAATATATGGGTAACATTCAAGGATTCCCCCGTCGCTAAACCCACAAAAACCCCAAAAAGAGTAATCGCAAATACATCATCCGCCGATGCACCAGCCAACACTAAAGTAGGAATTTCCTTATGTTTTCCCCAACCTGCATCCTTGAGTTCTAGCATTGAGGGAACAACCACTGCTGGGGAAACTGCTGCTAAAATAAATCCCAGCATTCCCCCTTCAATCAACGTCAAATTTAAGAGAAAATGGGAGAGTAATAAAATCACTGTTCCCTCAATAATTCCGGGAATGAAACTCAGACGAATAGCTGGCCCCCCAATCGTATTTAAAGTGGCTCGATTAATGCCTAAACCAGCACGAATGAGAATCACAATTAACGCCACTGTCTTAAACTCTTTCAACAGCTCTAAAACAGGCTCATTGACCCAATTGAGAAAGCTTGGCCCAATCATTAATCCAGTCGTCACTAGCCCCAGTAACCCAGGCATTTTGATCTGGATAAACAAATAATACAAGATCAGGGCGATCAGGATAATCAAGGCGAATTGAAGTAACATCAATGAATTCCTTTTTTGATTTTCATCATTTTGACTCAGAATTCTTGTTTTTTTCAATCCAGTCCAGGATTTTTTCAAACTCAAAATCATCGATCAAAACCTGCAAAAACCGAGAGAGTTTCTCATGCTCAGGGCCTAATCGATCAATCACTTCATCCATTTCGTCAGGCATTCCCATTACCACCGCATTTTCTAATTTTTCCAGCCATTGATTCGAGATATTTTCTAGATCGGTTTCATTCAAATAGTCTAGATCATAGGCAGGTATTTCTACTTTTTCCTGATAAGTAAATTCCAGACCCAGATATTTTTCTAACACTTGGCTAATCTCAACTGTCCTAAACGGTTTAGAGATGATCCGATCGCAGCCAGCCGCAAGAACAGATTCTCTCTGATGATCGAAGGCACTAGCCGTGAGAGCAATAATCACAGGATTGGGATTTTGAACGGTTTTTTTAATCACCTTTGTGGCTTCTTCTCCGCTCATATTCGGCATCCGCATATCCATAAAAATAAGATGGGGTTTCCAGCTTTTCCAGATCTGGATGGCTTCTTTCCCATCTTGAGCTTCCTGCACTTCAAATCCCCACTCTTTCAAGATAGAAACTAATAGGAGTCGATTAGTTTCATTATCATCCGTGACTAAAATACGGAAGTTGGTTTGATCGGCGGCTAACCCCATCACCTGGCTAGAGGATGAGATATAAGAGCTGGCAGTATTTGCTGTTTCTTGGATATCGAGTTCAAATTGAAATTGAGTGCCCTTATCCAGCTCACTTTTCACTCTTAAAGTTGAGCCAAGCATCTCTACAAACTTCTGACTGAGCGTTAAACCTAAACCCGTTCCTTCGCCACTATGACGACCGCTTTGAGTTTGCACAAAGGGTTGAAAAACCTGTTCGAGTTCTTCCGAGGCTATACCGACTCCGGTATCGATAACGGTGAATTGGATCTGTTGATTGGAGAGTTTTTTCACGGTCAAACTGACCGAGCCTACAGAAGTAAACTTAATGGCATTATTCAGGAGATTAATCAGGACTTGTTGCAGTTTAACTCGATCGGTTTCAATCCTGTTGGGGAGATCGGAATCTACCTCGACTTCTAGTTTTAAATCTTTGGCTTTAGCTTTCAAGTCAAACATCGTCTGGATCTCTTCAACAAGGTGATGAAGATTAAAATAGGTTAGGTCTAGAGATAAGCGACCCGCCTCAATTTTAGAAAAATCGAGAATTTGATTAATTAAACTGAGTAAATAGGTTCCACTTTGGTTAATCAGTTGCAGATAGTGCCGGTCTTGTTTGCTCAGGTGAGGACTATTTTGTAAGAGGGCAGGATAACCGAGAATAGCGTTGAGAGGGGTACGCAATTCATGGCTCATGTTGGCGATAAATTCGCTTTTGGCTTGGTTGGCTTTTTCGGCTCTTTGTTTGGCGTTTTCTAGCTCGGTATTGGCTTGATAGAGTTCTCTGGTGCGATCTCTAACTTGTTTTTCTAGGATTTGGTTATAGTTGGTCACTAGGGCTTCGGCTTGTTTGCGATCGCTAATTTCTTGAAAGACATTAATGGCATAAATCACTTCTCCCTCTAGGTTGCGGATGGGAGCAGTGTTGACTTCTAGGGAAATAGTTAACCCATCTCTTCTGAGTTCTAGGTCATCAGCATAGGCATTTTCGCCCTGGATAGCCCGCATGAGAGGCAGTTGGTCTAAAGGGTAGAGGGTTGAAGTTCCGGCTCGATACACCTGATAAGCTTGATTGATTTCTTTAAGGGGACTTCCTGGCATCTGTCCCCGTAAAATTTCTTTGCCTTTGGGGTTTATTAAAATCAGTTTTCCTTGAGGATCAAACACCGCTACACCCAAAGGCAAGCTGTTAATAATGAGAGTGAGTTCATGTTCTTTTTCAGCAATGGTTTGGAAGGAATATTTCAGTTGTTGCTGCATTTGACTAAAGCTATCGGTCAAGTGATGCACTACACCAATACCCACGATCGCCACTGAGCTATCCAGATTACCAGAAGCAATTTCTTGGCTACTGTTTTGCAAACTCACTAGAGGATAGATGATCCAATGGGCAGTAACTAAACCGAAGCCGACGGATAGAACTAGAGCTAAAATACATAAGCCAATCGTTCGGTAAGTATTAGCTTGAATCTGGCCCATAAATTCAGCTTCAGGAACAATCATCCCCACCTGCCAACCCCTAGGCAATTGAGAAATAAATAGATTGCCTTGAATCTGCTTTTGCTGCTCGGAAATGGCCAATTCTTCCAGGTAAAATCTATACTTTTGTGGGGTTTCTCCGGATGGAGTAACGGTTAACTGACGATAGATGGAATGGCTAGAGTTTTTTGGACTATCCTGGGCTAAATTGGCTCCCACAGCCGCAATAATTGGATCGTTACTTTCCCTGGGAGTGATGCGTTTAAAGATTGGCTTGGGTTCGGATGCGGTGGTATCTAGGTTGACTTGAAAGGGGGGATCGGGGGTGGAGCTGGCGATCAGTCGTCCTTGGTTGTCCATGATCAGAATCCGACACCCTGGACAAATGGGTAGAGATTGGAGAAATTGTTGCAGTCCGTTTAGGCTTAAGTTGACGGAAAATATGCCCTTGAGTTGTTGATTCTGATGGTAAAAGGGAGCATAAGCATTAATCGCTAGTACCGGATCTTCTCCAATCTGAAAGGGTTCTGTCCAACCGGGGGTGCGATCGCGCTCTGCTGCTTGATACCAGGGGCGCTCCTGGACGGGAAAGGGAGATAATACTTCTAGATTTTCCTGGCGATCGCCTGCTTTACTCACAAAATCAACAATAAACTCATTCAATTTCTTGGGGTTAGAATAGCCCAATTCAATCCTTCCCGGTTGAACTGTACTCCGGTGAACCACACGAAACTGTCCCTCTGGCAACCCTAACATTAACGTGGTGACTGAGGGAAATTGTTGTAATTGCCCTAAGAAATATTGCACCACCTCGTCTAAGTTATCAAGATTGAGTTGATTGTGTTCGACTGCATCAATATTAATCTGGTTAATTCGGTATAGATTAGAGAGTTCACTTAAGAGATAGAGCTGAACTTTGGAGGCTCGATCTTCCATTAACTGTTGAGCCAGATGATCGACACTCTTTTGGGCGCTCCGATAGGATAAATAACCCACTAACCCCACCGTGACCCCCAATTGAGCAACAAACGGTACAATCAAAACCGCTCGTAAAGGAAGCCGTTGCAGCAATTGAGACCAGCGATGAGACTGGGAGACCATAGACTAACGGGAAAAACGATACCATTAAGGCAGATCGCCAAGCAGGTTAACTTCGACGGAGCTGCATGTAGAAAGTTAACCTGTGTTGCTCTCTGCAATTGGTTTGATTATCTTATCATTTCATGACTATATTATTTCAGTAGTTTTTCTAAAGCGGCTTTCAGGGTAGGGGATTTAAACTCAAACCCAGCCTCTAGCGTTTTTTGGGGTATAACCTTTTGCCCTTCTAAAACCACTTTTGCCCCATCTCCTAAGAGAGCATCTAAGACAAAACTGGGTACGGGGAGCCAATTGGGTCGATTCAGGATACTTCCCAGGGTCGAGGCCAGGTCATTCATGCGGACTGGGTTAGGTGCAGTAGCATTAAATGTGCCTTGCATTTGCGGTTGACGCAGGGCAAAACAGATTAACGCGACTAAATCGTTGATATCTATCCAAGAGAACCACTGTTGACCGCTACCAATGGGGCCACCGGCAAACATCTTGAAGGGAGGGATCATTTTGGCAACTGCTCCCCCATTGCCCACTACAATACCAAATCGCAAGATCGCACATCTGACCCCATACTGGCTGACGGCTTGGGCGCTCTGTTCCCATTCCACACACAATTGAGCCAGAAAATCATTTCCAGCCGGGGAGGTTTCATCAAATTCAGCCGTTTCACTGGTTCCGTAATAGCCAATAGCCGAAGTATTCACTAATACTTGAGGCTTAGGGTCAACTGCACCAATGGCTTCGACCAATTTTTGCGTTCCCAGAATCCGACTCTGGCGCAAAATTTGCTTGCGCTCGGCTGTCCATCGTTCTTCAGCAATGGGTGCGCCTGCTAAATTGACGACTCCATCACATCCAGCAATTTGATCTTGCCACGGGCCCCCCGTGGTCACCGAATACCCCACGATTTCTACTCCAGAGGGCCAGATGCGTTTGGCTTTATCGGGATGGCGAGTCAAAACTAAAACTTGCTCGTTTTCCGCTATCAGCCGTTGGACTAGGGCTAGTCCTATAAATCCGGTTGCTCCTGTTACTGCTATTTTCATGGGATTTAAAGACACAATTAATAAACTTTCACAATTGTTTAGTTTAGCTATTGTAAGCCCATGAGGGTAATTATTGAAGGCATGAAGACAATAAACATCATTAAAAATGCGTAATTTTCAGGGTTCTGATGAGCTGATGGCTGGGCAAAACTGCCCCAAAGGTGGAGATGAATTTTAAAAAAAAGAAAAAGTTAACCCAAGTTGAAAAACCGTAAAATATCGGAAGACAAGAGGGAATCTATCGCTTAAAATAGGTATTATTCAATCAATATTACTGAACTGATGGCAGGTTCTAGTAGAGGAGTGAAATTTAAAAAATCTACCGATTCGGGGAAGCTAACTTTATGAACTCTACACTTAACATTCATCCAATATCAGTTATATGTTTATTAACCGTTATTGCTGGTCTGTGTGTGCTTATTCCGATTAATCCACCAGCAGTAGAGGCTAATTCTTCTTCAACTCCCCTCAGTTATTTATCTTTTGGCCGGTGATGGGGATGGGGGAACTATTCCTGTTCCCCATTCCCTATGCCCCATTCCCTAGGTAGATGCGACCTGACTTGAGGTAATGGCGCTTACCTGTCCAGCATCCACAAGGGCTTGATAAATCATGGCTGCGGTTTCGGCACGGGTGGCTTCGTCATTGGGTCGCAAGCGGTTGACGTTGGGATAATTGATCACTAAGAGCTTTTGCAAGGCTTTGGCGATCGCCCCTTGTGCATAGCTGGGAATCTGATCCCGGTCTTCAAACACACTCAACAGGCTAGAATCGGCCACACCCAAATCTAAACCATTTACCAGGGAAACCAACACATCCGATCGCTTCACATTAGCACTGGGATTAAACGTATCGGCAGAAACACCGGATAAAAAGCCTGCTCGATAAGCCTGTTGAATGGCATTAGCTGCCCAAAAATCTGCCGGTACATCCTTAAAATTCACGGCATCCCGTTTAGGTTGGGGATTAAACACTTTGACCAATAAAGCGGCATATTGGGCACGATTAATGGAACTATCGGGCCGGAATGTGCCATCTTGGAAGCCGCTAATTAAATCCTGTTCTAATAACCCGGTAACAAAAGGCTGGGCCCAGTGGCCGACTAAATCGGTAAAGGAATCGGTGGTATTAGAGGATGTGCCAGTGCCGGGAACAATATAGCGAGAATTAATTGGATTGGCTTGTCCGGTGGCGACTAAGGATTGATAGAGAATAGCGGCCATTTCTGCACGGGTAATATCTCGTCGAGGATTGAGTAATCCTAGATCGGGATAGTTGACAATCATGCCTTTAACGGTTGCTGTGGTGATTTTGGTGGTGGCATAACTGGGAATAGTGGTGCGATCGCGGAATACAAACAAGGCGCTACTATCACCACCGGTTAATTCTAAGCCACTAATTAAGGCCACGATCGCCTCTGTGCGGGTTAAATTGCGACTGGGGCGAAATGTACCATCGGGATAACCTGATAAAAAGCCCATTTGGGAACTTTTGGCGATCGCTGCTGCACCCCAAAACCGGCTGGAAATATCCAAAAACGCGATCGCCGGACGCTTCAAGGGCAAATTAAACGCTTTCGCCAACAGAGCCGCATACTCTGCACGGGTGAGATTATTATTGGGGCGGAATGTACCATCCGGAAATCCACTAATAATCCCTTTACTGACTAAAGTTTCAATAAAATCTTGTGCCCAATGGCCTGCTACATCACGCAATTGTACTGGGGTTGGGGTTGGTGTAGGGGTTGGTGTTGGCGTAGGTGTTGGCGCGGGTGTGGGGGTTGGCGCGGGCGTTGGTGTGGGGGTTGGGGTTGGGGTTGGTGTGGGGGTTGGGGTTGGCGTTGGTGTGGGGGGAGGTGCAGGAGTTGGGGGTGGGGTAATCACATCACTGGCAATAAATTCAATTAACCCTTTCACCCGATTCGGATTGAGTTGATTGCCCGCAGAAATTAAGGTCGTTGTGGTAGCATTTTGCAGATCGTATTCCCCATTCCCTTGAAAGATATTACCGCCGGGATCTTGGGCGCTGCCCAAATCAGGAGCCGATTGGGAAATGACGGTTAAACCATCTTCTGTATTATTTTCAAGCACATTTTGCCGTAAAACTGGACGAGAGCGATTAGAAGTCACAATTCCCGCCCGATTATTACTGAGGCGATTACTAATAATCAGGGGTGCAGCATCATCACTAACGGCAATTCCATACCCTGTTTGGTCGCAGACATTACCGCGAATTTCCCCTTTGGAATTTTTGGCCATGGAAATGCCATTAGCATCATTCAATTGGAACACATTCCCCTCAATTAAGGGATTAGCGCTACCTGTAGCAAAAACTCCTTCGCGTTTGGAGCGAGTAAAGGTATTATTAGCAATAATTGGGGCAGCCGATTCAATCCAAACAGCCGTTCCACGGGTAAGAGGATTGGTTACGGTTACTCCTCGTAATTGGGAATTGGTGTTGAGTCTGAGGGTAATATTTTGTCCAGCAAAGGTGGGGCTAAGATAACTGCCTCCTCCATCAATGGTAATACCTTGTCCTTTATTGCTTTCATTGCCTAAAATGGCTACACCAGAAGGAACTGTAAGGGGAAAGACTTCGCCACTGGTCGTATTATAAGTGCCTGCCGCTAGTTGAATGGTGGTTCCAGAGGGCACATTTTGCAGAGCGCGACTAATGGTTTTGAACGGAGTGCTAGACGCACCAGAGTTGCTATCATTACCCGTTGCCGGATTGACATAGAGGATGCTCATAGGTGTCAGGTTAAAGAGTACAGTTAATGGAGTACAGACTATCGATTCAGGGATAGTCTAGGGTGAATATGGCCATTCTACAGGGGCGATCGCCCTTTGGGGTTGGCGAGCGACAATCTGGTAACGAGTGGATAAATGTGAAGGATCTCAATTTAAATTCAACATGGTGACTACGGTTATTTGTCTCAATTTACTAATTTCTGCGTTTTGTTTGTGGTTGGCTTGGCGCATTGGGCGATTGAGGAAGCGATTAGCCCGCATTGCTGATGTGTTGATTATGGCAGAAAAGCGTACTGATCGCGTTCTCTTCCATGCTTCGGAGCGAATTATCCGAGGACAACGGGGAACTCGATGGGTGCGAGATCGTTATGCTCTGTTGGCTCAACAATGGGCCCAGGTAGAACAAGTTTTATCTATTTTAAGTTTAGTTTTGGGAATTTGGCGCAGACGCTCTAGACATCAGCGCCAGGTTAGGTAAGATATGGGGTAAGAAATAGGCGGACTTGGGTTTTTATCCCAGGTTATGCATATTAATGGCTGGGTTGTTTGCGGTGTAGTCTGACGAGGATACTGGCAAGGATATGTCTAATAATCAATCGGGACGGTTTATTGGGGGTTTGTTGTTGGGTACAGCAGTGGGAGTGGTGACGGGTATTTTGATCGCTCCCCGCAGTGGACAACAAACTCGGAAGATTTTGAAAAAGTCGGTTGCTGCACTGCCTGATTTAGCGGAGGATATTTCTACGAGTGTTCAATTTCAGGCCGATCGCCTGGGAGCATCGACGAAAGATGGCTGGGAGGATACCCTGACTCGACTGCGGGAAGCGATTGCTGCGGGAGTGGAAGCTGGGTTGCGCGAGCAAGATATGGGGAAAGCTTCTGCTCGTCCTTTGCAAAAGGAAGCGAAGGCGATCGATCCGGATGCCGATCCACCTTTTACTCAGGAGTTTAATGGATCGGAAACAGCAACTTAAGAGAAGACTCTCTGAATTGATCTTCGGCAATCCCATTCCACAGGTAAACTGAAGATAATGCTCTTACGCCCTCCTTTGACCCAACGTCTCTTTTATTTGTGATCGACCCCCTATTTTGGTTAGGATTATCTATTCTCTTGGTAGCGGTTAGTTTAACTGCCGTGTTAGTTGTTGCAGTGCCAGCCGTTAAGGAGTTGGCGAGAGCGGCTCGCTCGGCGGAAAAGTTGTTTGATACCTTGAGCCGAGAACTTCCCCCTACCCTGGAATCGATCCGTTTGACGGGTATGGAAATTAGCGATCTAACGGATGATGTGTCTGAGGGGGTTCAACGAGCCTCGAAAGTAGCAAAACAACTCGATCGGGGCATAGAAACGGCTCGCGAACAAGCGAAAGGGGTACAAGTGACGACAAAGAGTGTGTTTACGGGTCTGAAAGTGGCCTGGAAACAATTCAAACAACCCTCGAAAAAGGGAGAGGCGATCGCTTCTTCCGATCCCCCCTCCCTTTCTGCAAGCGAAAATCAACGCCATGGTAGCACTCGACGCAAACTTCCCCGGCGATCGGATTCTCCCCTCATCCCCACCGAAAAGGATCGTTAAAGGCGATCGTCTCCTACATTTGCATAAACCCGTCCCCACAAGCCGTTGGCCCCAAATACTGAATCAAATAGGGTGAAAATACTTCATAAATTAATGTAAATGGCCGTCCATGATGCCAAAATAGATAATGACGACCCCAAAATGGCCCCGGTTGCTCAAAGGCTTCCTCTAAGGCTGGGGAATGGCCATAATACAAGCCTTGAATGTCCCGATATAACTCGGTTCGCAATCGAGCTAAACTGGCCCAAATCGGTAAAGAACGGTTTTGTAAATAGTCATCTACATGGCTGGCTTCCCACCAAGAGGTGGCATAGGCTAACCGTTGTCCTGATGCAGTTCTGAGCCAAACCTGTCGCCTTAGTCTGGGGCCGGGAATTGCTGAAATTTGGGTAGGAGCATCATCGGGATTCATGCCGATGGGGGACATATCAATGACATCGACTTCCGTCGGTTCGCGGGTTAATAATTGCAAATGACGAGTCGGTGAACCATCCCCTAGTAAGAGAATTTGCCAAGCTGGAGAGAGTTGTTCGTGGGGAAGTCCGGTTTGGATGGCGGTTTCATCGCCTTGCCATAGGGGATGCAAGGGAGACCAAGCCGGGGTTACTGGGGTTAGGGTTTGAGATTGGGCAGTTATAGTCAAGGCTCTTCACATAACTTAACGTTTCCTCAGTTTTATGATAGCGCTATCGGTTGGTAAAGGGGTCAAGATCTCTTCAATGATTAAGAATCTCCTGCCAAGTGAGATTGATTTGCTGGCGATTTCTGACCAGTTGTTCTGGAGTTCTGTCGCGCATCATCCCTTGCACTATGGCTACACTATCTTTAATCAGAAACTGCCATTGAGTGACGTTCACCGCTAGGGGATTTCCAGCATAGGTAAACACTTTTAAGCCATTGCCACTAACGGCGATCGCTCGCGAGAGGAGTAACATTTTATTCAGCTTCAGGTTGGCTTGAATCTTCTGAATTTGTCCATAAGCCCTAGAAGGGTTTAATTGAGAGGGTTCTGGCTCTAGAGTGGACAAATAATGATAGCTGCGAATGACTAGCTCGATGGTTGCCACGGGTATAGAAAGAGTGAGTAGATGGCGCAAATCATAGCCATTGACATACATCCAGTTGGCTGTTTGGGCGATCGTCATATTATTAGGGCCAATCGAGCCAAATTGCAAGAGCTGAGTAAATCCCCATCCCGGAATCGGAATTCCCATGGATGTACACATATCGGAAACAATATGACCCAACCAAATTAAGGGAGCAAAAATTTTATTTTCCTCGGCCATACTCCAAGTTTTAATAATTTTCAGATTTCCTTGGGCATCAAACGCGGTCAGGGAACCATTTAAGATATCAAATGTGCCAAAAATTAAGCCGAATAAAGGATCGTGACCTAAACTCAGCAAGCGATGGGTTTTAGGACTTAATCCAGGAATATCTGAGGAAATACTTTTATCATAGGGAACCTTACAGACTTTTTCGCACCATTGCAAAAACGGATGCAACTTGCCCTCATCCATTCCCAAGGTTCTCAACCATCCGGTAAATTGACTGCCCTTTTGCTGATATTTGCCTAAATAATTGATCTCTTTGGGAATGGCTACTACGAAGAAATCAAGGAGTGTTGCCACTAAACCGGTTATTCCCACCACCGCATAATCGAGTTGAGAAAGAGACGGGAGTAAATCCGGTTTTTTTAACACTTCTTTTTTAACCCGCTCTTCCAGGGGAACCAGGGGATTATTGAGGAAAAATCGATCGTCCCAAGTGGCTTGTTTAACCGGGGCAGGTTTGGCAGAGTTTTGGGCTAAAATTTCATCGACAGAAACCCCTAAAAGTTGGGCAATTTCTTGGATTTCCTGCTCAATTCGATCTAAGCGTTGAGAGTCTTGCTGTTGACTCTGGCGAAGAGTTTTAAAGTCTTGATGGATTTCGGACATTTTCTGATGGGATTCAGAAAATTGATCTTTGAAGTTGAATAAGTCTGACATGGCATGGGTAATGGGTAATGGGTAACGGGTAAATCACTATAGTGAAGTGAGCTAAAAAAAATGACTAGAGTTACTAGAAAACTTAGCTTACAGCAATTTTCGCTGCTATGCGGTACATCTAGATCCCCCTGAATCCCCCTTAAAAAGGGGGACTTTCCTATTCCCCCCTTTTTAAGGGGGGCAAGGGGGGATCTTTTTTTGCTGTACCTCATTACCCCGCAAAACGCTGTAAATGCTTCAAAATAGCCATAAATTCATACAGTGTAGGTACTTAGAAACACCAGTTGATTGAGCATATTTTCAGCAGTTTTAGCTGAGATCAATTTAAGCACTCGTCGCATTTGTTCCCCAATAGAATAAGCTTGTGAAGAGATGATAATCCCAGCATGGATTCTTTCCTCAGAGATATACTGATTGTGCAACTGGCAGAAATCACCAACGTTAAAGGTATACAAAACCCGGTTTTGTTCAGTTGCCAGAATTAGCTGCTCTTCATCACTAAAGCCGATGGTTCGAGCCTCACCAACAGTGATAACGTCAATTCCTCTGGACTCTAAGGCATTTACAAATCGCTGATCCATTGAATCTTCATCAATAAACAGCCTAATTAAATTCATAGGGACTGTTGCCTCATTCCTGATAACTGCTCGTAATTCAATTTCTCAGCCATGAGGTATTCTTCAATTTCTGACTGATTAGCATGATAATAAGTTAGAGCAGCATAAACTTGTGCAAGTTTCAAATTGCCCATACGCTCAGAAATCTCTTCGGCATTAAGTCCCATTTTGTACCAAGCTGCGATACGTTGGACTGAAACTCTTGTACCTGTGATATGAGGACGACCGCCCAAAATCCCTGGCGACCTAATAATGAGTGTTCCAATATCGATGGTTTGCATAGTTAATTTCCATGCACTATGTTGCATACCGATCATAACCTAGACAGACCAGTTGCTTTACAAATTTAGAAGAGCGGCATAAATATCAGCGATTTCGAGGTCAGGATAATCTTCTAAAATCTCTGGCATTGATGCTCCTTTAGCCAACAATTCTAAAATCATGGCAACGGAAATTCTCATCCCTCGAATAATTGGCTTGCCAGCACAAATCTGGCGATCGAACGTAATTCTTGACAATAATGAATCATTCAGATCGGGCATGAACTTTTACCTCCTTACTAAGTTAGCCGATAGGATGAAACGGAATAAACCTATACCCTATCTTTAAAGGGCAGATCACAACAATTCTTGGTTACGCTGTAGCGCTCGTTTCAAGTAATCTAATGCTTCCTCTAACTTCTTGATTTTCTCCTCATTCGCTTCCTTGTTGTACATCAATTCATCCCTTTCATCTTCTAGGGCGCGAATACCTTGCCGTTGTTCTTTGATGATTTCTTGGGCTAACCGGATATCTTTCTGCACAAAAATTAGCTCTTTCATCACTACTTCTAATTTGGCGGCTTGGTTAATGGCAGTGGTGGGAGATTGGGCAAATAATGACCCCATTCCTACCCCTGTACCCGCGCCTAAAATGGCTCCACCACCGGCAATAACGGCAGCACCGCCCGCCATTCCTAAGCCTCCGGCGGCGATTGCCCCTCCACCCAAAAACGCCAATACCGAGGAAACTGCCGCCGCTCCCGACAAACCAGGGGCAACGATTGGGGCAAGAATACCGGCAATAATGGGGGTTCCCAAGGCAGCAACCGCAGCTAAAACCACTGCGCCTACTGCTCCCGTTATCCACGGATTAAACCCTCCCTTAATCCCGCTCACTGCATCCTGATAGTGAGATTGAAACCGTTTAATACATTCGGGATCGAGTTTGAGCAATTGGGCAAAGGATCTCAGTTTATCTTGTATCAGGTTTTGATCGGCAAATTTTAACCCCTTAAATTGCCCATCTCTGCTATCTCCGAAGATCGGATAATAGGGAGTAAATAGGGTCGATTCTAATAAAATTAAATAGAAGGAAAATTTATGTTCAACCTCTTGGGCTTTTTCTCTCACCTTAATTTTTAAGTCATCAAAGTTAGTGATTAATCCCAAGGTAATATCCATCGAGGGACTCACTTCTTTATGATTTTGCAAGATCGTATTCATCGAATCTCGCCATTTTTCTAACCAAGTGATTTTTAACAGCTTTTTGTTCTTCTCTCCCTCTAGCTTAATATCCGTGAGTACCAAATTGTACTGCAAGCTATACATTAGTTGGGTTTGGGAGAGGGTTAATCCAAATTCTTGCATGATCGTGGCTTAGATTGAGTGAATTACTTAGTAACTACTCTATCATGGTGCTTTAACGAACAAGTCTTAAATGTTGCAAAAAGTTACAATGTCATCAAAAACTTCCTCAGTATCTATCAACTGTCAACACTCGATTACTCTAGTGGTGGCAGGGGGTAGCCTATTGACAATGTTGGGTGTCGGTGCTTTAATCGGATGGATGACTATAGATGCTTTAGTAGCAAAGAAGCTTTTGCGGGAAGCAGTTCATCTGACTCAGGAGGGGGTGGAGACTTTGCGGTGATGGACTTGCAAGTTCCGGGTATAAGTCAAGCTGATAAGGTAGTTATCAAGTACAATCTAAGCTTTCAATGAAATACTATATTGAACCAAATGCTGCATTATTTATTGTTGATGTCCAAAATGGTTTCATCAACGAATATACGCAAGATCTGCCCATCTTAATAAGTAAGTTTTTATCTCAAGTGGAGTTTAAGACGCAGTTTTTTATAAAATTTATAAATGAAGTAAATAGCCCGTTTAGGGAGTGGATGTCTTGGGATAAAATGTCTTCACCATCAGAAACTGATATTCCCAGTATTTTAAGGGAATTAGAAATTCCCTTTTTAGTAAAGAAAAGTTATAGCCCATTTGTTAAAAACAATAATTTAATTGATCAGCTAAAAGACAATGGAATAAATGAAATTTATATTTTAGGTTTAGAGACTGATGTTTGTATTTTGAAAACAGCAGTTGATGCGTTTGAGCTAAAATTCCGTCCATTTGTTCTTGCAGAATTCTGTAGGAGCTGCTCAGGGCAAGTTGCTCATGAGACTGCCTTAAAGTTAATGCCAAAATTTATAGGGCGTAATCAAGTTATTCTGGATGTGAAAAAGCATTTTTTTGATAAATATGGGATAGTTATAAATGATCAGTAACTGGCAGTTGAAATACTTAAAGGTAAAGATGCAAAAATTTAGAAAATTTGAGGTGAAAATATGAACCAGGAAGGACAAAAAGTTGAAATTCATGAGTTGATTTCCGAAAAAAATATTGATATTAAAAATACTTCAGGTTTTGATCAAACTGAAATTTATTCTTATAAAGGCTTTACTTTTTTTGTAGACGCTAAGTCGCCTTTTTCGCAGTGGTATCTTCTGCCTTTTACTCTAAATGGCATCACATATAACTGTGCTGAACAATTTATGATGTACCAGAAAGCTCTATTGTTTGGTGATATTCAAATAGCTAAAAGCATAATGGCTGCCGAGTATCCTGAACACCAACAGAAATTAGGGAGAATGGTTCAAAACTTTGATAGTCCTACCTGGAGAAAATACTGTCAACAGATTGTTTATAGAGGAAATCAAGCCAAGTTTTTACAGCATAAACATCTATTGGATCTATTACTGAAAACTCGTGGAACTTTGCTGGTGGAGGCTTACCGTTTCGATCAAAAATGGAGCGTGGGATTGGATAAAAATGACCCTAGAATTTTTAATATCAGTCAGTGGCCAGGAAAAAATTGGATGGGGTTGATACTGACTAAGCTTAGAGAAGATTTGATACAAAAGGAAGGCGATCGCACATTTCTGGAGTCGGCCGGAAGTCTGCAATTTGTTCGGGAGTCGGACGACTAGCCAGGAAGTTGAGGATATAGTGATAAATGTGGTTAGGGAGTGGGGCTTGTAAGCATTGTTGTAGTACAGTGGGAAGGCGATCGCCTAAAGCATTAAGATGGGGAATGAGTTCGTCAGGAACTTCTAAGGTGAGAGAGATACTGATTCACAAATTCAGATGGAATTAAACATTCAAATTCTCCGGTTTCTTGGGCCAATACTTTAATCAGTTTATGATTGGCAGATATAAAACATTGAGATTGACCAGATTTAGCTGTTAAATAAACGCCAATATCTTCACGGGGGATCGTTCCCACCGCTTCAATCTCAGCATACTCTGTATCATTAATCTGAACATAACAAACTTTCAAATTTTGCCAAATCCGTCCAATAATTTCCCCACTCCAATCTTTATTTCTTAAACGTTTTGCAACTCTAGAAATTTGCTCAATTAATTCTTCAGAAATTACTACAGTAACCGAATTACTATTTCTCGATTCCCAGCCTAACCATCGAAGAATAATACCTTCAGGACTCTTGGGTTCAGTTGCTCCAATCAGATAAACATTAGTATCGAGGAAAATGACTTGAGGAATAAAACTCATATTATCTACAGTCGTTTATCTTGACGCTCTTGATAGATTTCCTGTTTAACGTCCTGAATCAGTTGGATGATTTTCTCTCTTGAATCGTAACCAGATTCTGTCAAGTCTTGCTTTAATTCTTGTTGTAATTGTTGGGATGGGATTATCGGAATGGCTTGATATTCACCAATTTCCCCCCAAAGTTGATTGGCTTCTTCCTCAGTTTCTTCAAAAACAATAATGACTCGCACTCGTTTCGGTAGAGTCTCTTGAATTGGGTCATCTAAAGATAATTGACCTGATTGATCAATTTTTCCGCTTGCTGTAATTGCTTTCATGTTACACTTTTCAATACTTTAGGGGAATTGAGATTTTTTATTGTTTTCCTAATCCTACCACGAACCTCAGAGATCTTCCCCAGCTCTGTTCGCCTCAATGAAAGGAACTTGAGGATATAGTGATACAGCAATTTTCGCTGCTATGCGGTACATCTAGATCCCCCTGAATCCCCCTTAAAAAGGGGGACTTTCCTATTCCCCCCTTTTTAAGGGGGGCAAGGGGGGATCTTTTTTTGCTGTACCTCATTACCCCGCAAAACGCTGTAAATGTGGTTAGGGAGTGGGGCTTGTAAGCATTGTTGTAGTACAGTGGGAAGGCGATCGCCTAAAGCATTGAGATGGGGAACGAGTTCGTCGGGAACTTCTAAGGTGATGGTTGCCATAAGCTCTCAAAACAATCGGTCTGGGTTTTATTGTAATATTAAGTCCGAATAATCAGTTACACTATGTGATTGCTTCATTCCACTGCGTTCCATTCGCAATCTCGACAATCTCCATAATTGTAGCGATTTCTTCCCTAATAGCATGTATAGTATGATCATCAATGTGTACACCTAGTGTAGGTTCGCTTTATGATGAATTTGCTAGAACTTCTCGACCGTTTACCTCCTTTGAAGATAAGAGTATCACCCAATCGGGCTTTGGTGATTGGTCTTTTGACCGGTTGCATAGGTTTACCCATCTATTTCAGATCGCAGACAGATTTTTTCATCCTAATTTTAGTTCAGATTTTGATCGTAGCTTTAGCAGGGACATTTACACTGCCTGGAGCCATCGCTATTTGCATCTCCTATCAAGGTCTTTATGGATATTTGAGAGCCGTAATCTCAAATAGGCGACGGGAATTAAATATTATAAAAAATTATAACGACACAGAAAAACCTCCCCAGTGAATGAGGAGGTTTTAAGTTAGTCTTGCCTTACGGGTAGAGCGGTTTCCAGAATTTCCATCAACAGCTCCAAACGAGAGGGACGAGACAATAGAGGCACTAAGTTGGGCAGAGAGTAGTAGTCCCCTTTGAAGTTAAAGGTTTCTACGGGAAACTGCTTTTTCTTCAACTGCGCTTCTACGAAATCATAGCTAGAGTTCACCCGCACAATGATTACATTGGGGAGAATCTCTAGAGCTTGACGATAGGTGTCTAAAGCATCCACAAAGTAAGGATGGCTATTTTCTCCTTCGTCAGTCACCAAGATGATTTGTTCGACCCGTTGACGGTTGCGCCGCATGGCTTCCACTGCACAACCGATACTGGTTCCACCTCCAGCGTTAATGTGCTTAAAGGCTTTTTCCCAGTCGGTGAGTTCTTTACCTTGCGCTTTGACCTCATAGGGCATGGTATCAAAAGCCCAGACAAACAAATCAGCCGTGGCAATGCCGGAAATCAAAGCAGAAAGCTGCTTACCGACTTCGATCGCCGAATGCATAGAACCAGATTTATCCACCAGCAAAGCCGTAGATTTAACAATGCTGCCCCGTTTTTTTACTTGGGTGTTGGCGATCGCCTCCAACTTCCCAACGGTTTCCGCATCCAGTTCTGTCGCATTCGATGCCACCTGCGCCTTCAGTGCCGAAACCCGATTCGCCTTTTGAGCCGCTTCGAGCTTCTCATCAATCAGCGCCTTCACCTCCGGATGATCCATCGCTCCTCGTTGTTTCAAGGAGTTCAGGTTATTAATCACCTCTTGAGGCGACATAGCATGAATCAGCGCCACCAACACCGTCGGTGTAACTTGTTTTACCGCACCAATGGCAATGGTATAGGGAATACCATGCTTCACAATCAGTTGCGCTTGCTCTGCGGGAGTCGGCGCTTTTGCCACTTGCTTGAGCGCAAACGCCAAACTATCCTCTGGCGGATTATCCTTAAACAACACCGCATTCGCCCGTTCATTGGGCTTAATGTGCAATGTAGCATACAGATGCTTCATCGCCTTGCGACCCCGCAAAGCCGCCCGGTCAAACAGTTTCGGGTTTCCTTCCCGCTTTTGCAGATAGCGAGTCACAGCCGTCCGCGCACACCGAGGCACTTTCTTTTGATATTGCTTCATGAAGTCCACCACCCGCGCCACTTGGTAAGGGGGGAACTCTTGCAACATCACAAAACCGGCGCTACGGTGTTCGGGAAGTGGGCTAGTGAGCAAAGAACCCACAAACACTTCCTTATGGTCGCGCACATCCCCATTGTGCTGATACCATACGGCCAAGTGACCGTAAAAAATCGGGTCAAGTTGTACCAAAAGGTCATGGAGTTCAGCCACTTCTTGCAATTTCCGGTGGGGAGTGGTGAGCAAGGAGTTGAGCATCTCCAAACGCAGATCTTGCTCTGCATCTTTTACATTTACCATGTTTCTCTCCTAGGGATATAAGACAAACTTTTATAGAGAATTCGTATAAAGCCCTCATCCCCCAACCCCTTCTCCCACAGGAGAAGGGGAGAGAAGTCCCTCTCCTACGGGAGAGGGATTTAGGGAGAGGGCAAGATTACCGCGCAAGTTGCGATCGCCGTTTATGCCTGCTAATATCGGCTCAGGCTCGCAGCGTACAACTCAAGTACGCACCGGTTAGCTTGGTTGAGAGTATGTAGGCGATTGAGATTAGGGCGCGGGGTCAATAAAAATTAAAAATTTTCATGTCGGCGACAGCCGAAAAAATTAAAAATGATTTGGCCATTACCCATTACCAGCGCGTAGGGCTATAAAAAAAAGGTCATTTCGCGCAAGTTCAAAAAGCTGTTTGGTCATACACGGGATTTGAACCCGCATGTGCTTGAGCCTAAATCAAGTGCCTTTTCCATTTGGCGAGTATGTAAGCTTGATGAGTGAGGGCGCGAAATGACGTTACACAGAACCCAGAAAAATCGATTACACTAATGCATAAGTTTTGTATTTTGTAACCCTGCAAAAGGGTTAGGAATAAAGGTCACACCGCGCAAGTCACAAAAAGCGTTGGGCACACATACAGGAGTTGAACCTGCTACCAATCGATTGAGAGTCGAATGCTCTACCAATGAGCTAATATGTAAGCTTTTTGAGTTAGGGCGCGGTGTGAATCTATTCCTTAAGGCTGTACCGTACAAGTCAATTCAGCTAGATTTTGTTGCTCTACCATTGAGCCACATCCGCCAAGATGAAGGGCGGATGGTAGGAATCGAACCTACACTGTCTTTTTCAGAGACATTTATGTATGCTGAACCGGTTAGGATACGGTACAGTGGGTCTCTCGAAATCTTGCCTTTTAAGGAGTGCTGAGTGCGTCCAATTGGGGCGCGATTTGTTGGGGTGTTTTTCCTTCTTGAACAAAGACCGTGAAAATAATCGCCATTAGCATCAAAACCAGTAACCCTAATGGGGGTTTATTTGATTTGATTTCATTCAAAAAACGCTCTTGGCCGCACTTGAGGCAAATATAGTGATCTGGATTTTGGGTATTGCGAACCCAAGGACAAATTTCGTTACAGTTTGGTGCTTTCATGGTTCACCTCTCTGGTTAGGGTTTGGGATTAGATTCTCCTCAAGTGCGGAGTAGGAGTAGAGCGTTAAATTTCCCCTCATCCCCCAGCCCCTTTCCCGTGGGAGAGGGATTTTCCGCAAAGCGGACATGAAAGGGAGAGGTTAAGCTTTACCCATAAACCGCTTCAGGACGGATAATAATGTCACCACTAGGGCGGCGATCGATAACATAATCATTTAAGCGATAAACTCCAACATCAAGATGCTGTGCAATTCGATCTTTGAGGACGGTATCATTCATGCTGGCGTTAATTTCTAGTTGGGTTTCGGTTATATCGTAGGAGCGTCCTTCAAAGCGAATATGTACCATCTTGACACCTCCTTTGAGAGATTATAAAAAAGAGCGACGTTCTAAAAAGTAAATGGATGTAAGTTGAGTCTTGTCGGGCAAATCTAGAGAAGGTTTACCCTTTTGATCCTTAGAGTTTGACTCCTTGGGTGGATCGCTGTTGACTGTTTTCCACAGTCGATGATATGATAGAAACACTGTTTCTAACTCCTAAACCGTTATTAACTAACCCTTAAAAAAGTTCCTCTTATTCAATTTTCTAGGTTCAACTGGGAGGGTTTGGGTGAGACACCTCTGACTTCCTTGCCCTCCACATTCACCATACTACATAACGTAATACAAGATTGTCAAGGGGGATGGCAAAACTTTTTTTGCATCGCGATATGATTTAGGTTGTAACTGTCTCTGCATAACGGTTGTAAGGAGTTTGTATTACAATCAATAGACCGGATTACCCAAGGTCAACATCCATGAATCAAACTTGGAATAGCGTTGAAAGGACTTTACGCCCCCATCTTTATCAAGAGAATACCTGGTTTGCCGACTATTGCCGTTTGCGAGTGGAGGCGATTAAAAATTAAAAATTAATGATTTTTAGCCCTTTCATTTTCCCTATCCTCCCCATTCCCCTATCCCCCCATCCCCCTATCTTGGTAGGATTTAAAACGCTCAATCGCAAATAAAGAAGGTAGAAGCATGGCATCCATCCGCGAGTTGCATCAACAGCTTGTGACTAAAAAGCGATCGGCTGTAGAATTGGCCCAAGAGGCTCTCGATCGCATCGAAACCCTAGAACCGAAGCTCCATAGTTTCTTAGCAGTGATGGGGGAACAGGCGTTAGCCCAAGCGCAAGCTGTTGATGAGAAAATAGCAGCCGGAGAAAAGATCGGGCCGTTGACGGGAATTCCGATCGCCATTAAAGATAATATGTGTACCCCTGGAGTGCCCACTACCTGTGCCTCCAAGATTCTCCAGAACTTCATCCCCCCCTATGAATCCACGGTTACCCAAAAGCTCAAGGATGCAGGAGCGGTGATTGTGGGTAAAACCAACCTGGATGAGTTCGCCATGGGTAGCTCCACAGAAACCTCTGCCTATCAACTCACTGCCAACCCTTGGGATTTAAGCCGCGTTCCGGGGGGTTCATCGGGGGGTTCGGCGGCGGCTGTAGCTGGCTTAGAATGCCCTGTAGCCCTCGGATCGGATACTGGGGGTTCGATTCGCCTTCCGGCTTCGTTTTGCGGCATTGTCGGCTTAAAACCGACCTATGGGTTAGTGTCCCGGTATGGGTTGGTGGCTTATGCTTCATCCCTGGATCAAATCGGGCCTTTTGGGCGCACCGTAGAAGATGCAGCTATTGTCTTAGAGGCGATCGCCGGTTATGATCCCAAAGACTCCACCAGTCTGAATGTGAAAATCCCCCATTATGCCGATTTACTCAAGCCTAACCTCAGATCCAAAGGGCGGTTAAGAATTGGCATCATCACCGAAACCTTTGGCGCAGGACTCGATCCGGAAGTCGATGAAGCCGTCAAAAAAGCCATTAGCCATTTACAAGATTTAGGCGCAGAAATTCAAACGGTGTCTTGTCCCAACTTCCGCTATGGCTTACCCGCCTATTACATTATCGCCCCATCCGAAGCCTCCGCCAACTTAGCCCGCTATGATGGTGTAAAATATGGATTCCGCGCCCCAGAAGGGGATAATCTGCTTTCGATGTATCAACAAACCCGCGCCCAAGGATTTGGCCCAGAAGTCAAACGGCGGATTATGATCGGAACCTATGCCCTATCTGCGGGTTATTATGATGCCTATTATCTCAAAGCCCAAAAGGTACGCACCTTAATTAAACAGGACTTTGAAAAAGCATTCGCTGCGGTTGATTTATTAGTTTCCCCCACTGCTCCCACCACCGCATTTAAGGCAGGTGAAAAAACCCAAGATCCAATTAGTATGTATCTCTCAGATTTAATGACTATTCCTGTCAATTTAGCCGGTTTGCCAGGCTTAAGCCTTCCCTGTGGATTCGATCAACAAGGACTACCCATTGGACTGCAACTGATTGGAGATGTTTTGCGGGAAGATTTGTTACTGCAAGTTGCCCATGCCTACGAGCAAACCACAAGCTGGCATTTAGAACAACCCTCTCTGTAATCCAGACAACTCCGGGGTTGGGTTCTTTTTCTTTACAATTAAGAGAACAGATAGCCACGGGGTTGCTCTTTGTTTGTTGTTATTCCCCCTAAAATCATGTTGATGGCCTTATTGCATCAAGGGTTATGGATTGTCTTGGCTGGTTTGGCGATCGCCTATGGAACCCTATGTTGGTATTTTTCGACTACCCAAACCCGGTTAATTTTTTTCCCCGTAGAAGAAATTACCCGCACCCCAGCCCATATCGGATTAAACTACGAAGAGGTTTGGGTGGAGTCCGTGGAACCGGGAGTTAAGTTACATGGCTGGTGGATTGCCAATTCTGCGAGTAACCGCGTACTGCTCTATCTCCATGGGAACTCCGATAACATTGGCGAGAATGTGTATCACTCCGGGCGATTTTACCATTTAGGGTTTTCCGTTTTCCTCTTCGATTATCGAGGATACGGACAATCTAAGGGAGAATTTCCCACGGAAAAACAGATTTATGAAGACACAGAAACCATCTGGCAATACCTGGTTAACGAGCGGGGGATAGCCCCAGAGCAGATTGTGGTGTATGGTCATTCCCTAGGGGGCGCGATCGCCATCGAATTAGCCACTAAACACCCCCAAATTTCCCATTTAATCATTGAAGGATCGTTTACTTCCCTGCGGCGTATGGGCGATTATCGCTATCCTTTACTCAACCTCTTACCCATCGATCTCTTACTGAAAAATCAGTTTAACTCCCTGTCTAAAGTGCCCCACTTAAAAATGCCCACCCTCTTTATTCATGGACTGCAAGATACTGATGTTCCCCCCTTTATGAGTGAAGAACTTTTTGCGGCTGCGCCTGAACCCAAAAAACTCTGGCTCTTTCCCCCTGGCGCTCATAGCACCGTTGCCCCCTTAGCAGGGGAAGAATACTTTAAAACCGTTCGCGAATTTGTAGAAATGCCTGCTTTTCCTGTTCCAGGATATTATCTGAGTCCCAGCAAATATAGTTGATTGGTTTGGCAATGAGACATACAGCGCTTCGCGCGGTAATGAGGTACAGTCGGAAAAGATCCCCCCAACCCCCCCTTAAAAAGGGGGGCAGTAAAAGTCCCCCTTTTTAAGGGGGATTTAGGGGGATCGAAATGTACCGCATAGCAGCGAAAACTGCTGTAATTGTAGGGGTGAGCTGCCATTTGCCCCTACAGTTTTTTGAGGTTATCGAGTCGCCGCTTTTCCAGGAAACCAAGTCGAAAAAACAGTAGGATTAACTTCTAAATTGCGAATCACGATTATCGCCAGCCAGATATTCCAAATACTGAGGGTTAAAGCAGTGGTTAAGGCGGCTCCCACAATGCCCCAGAGCGGAATAGCAACTGCATTGAGAATCAAATTCATGAAAGCAATACAACCCGAAACCAGCATTAATTGATTTTGATAGCCCGTCATCGATAATAAATTGCCCACTGAACCTGATAAAGCATTAACCAACTGTCCGATAACCAGAATTTTTAAGGCCCAATGGGCTTCGGTAAATTCGGGGCCAAAAATTGCCAGCAGGGGTTTGGCAAAAATGATTAAAATAATTCCGATGGTTATTGATGACCAGAAAATCCAAATTGTAACGGTAGAAATGACTTTTTGTAGTTCTGCTCGATCGCCTTGGGTATGGAGAATGGCAAAAGCGGGAGCAACGACAAGGTTAATGGCTTGCAAGACAAAACTCACCCAGAGGGCAGTTTTGGAAGCGGGGCTATAGATACCGACGGCAGCAGCACCAATAAAGGAACCCAACATCAAAATATCCGTTTGCACCAGCAGTTCTCGGAAGGCACGATAAAGCAGGAGGGGTAGGGAAACTTTTAACCAAGCCCTAGGGGTATAGATGGGATCGGTGGGGATGATTTCGCCATGAAATTTGAACCATACCAGACACCCTTGGAGGGCGATCGCTCCCAGCAGTGTCGCCAAAGCTACCTCAGTCATCGAGATACTGCCCAGAAAATGGCGATCGTGCCAGAGCAGAAACCCCCCAATCAGTACCAGTATTGGCCAAACGACTTTGGTGGGAGTATAAGCGAGAATAATATTTTCCGCCCCCCTAGCCATATCTTCTTGCAATAAAACTAACCCTTGCAAGGGAACCAGCCAAATACCAATCAGTAAAACCGGAGCATAAGAAAAGTGATAGTAATGGTTAACCCCAAAAATTAATCCCGTACCCAACAAACCCAAAAACAAACCCATACCTAACGTGAGTTGCCAACTCCCCAGTACCAGTCCCCGCAGAAGTCCCCACTCCTGCTTCACCCGGTATTCATTAATGAAACGAACGACAGCGCGGGGTAAACCCAGGCTTGCAGGTACAGCTAATAATAAAGACCAAGTGATCACATATTCGTAGATACCATATTCAGTTTTTCCCATCCAGCGAGCCAGAAAAACTTGAACCAGGTAAGCCAGAGTCAACCCCACAAATTGTAAAGCCAAAGCAATAACGCTACTCTTGGCGAGGGTGATAATTTTAACGCTATTTTCCGTTTGAGCCAGGGAAGTTTGAGTCATGCAAAATACGTTGTCATAATTTCTCAGTTTTCGCGTCTAAACGAATTCCACCTTAGAGGAGCAATTAATGGGGGTTGTTTTCAGGGATAAAATTGCGTGCATACATTAAGTTGATTTGATCTATTTTGGGGACTGAATTCTGCCTTTAATCGAGGGAATTATAGCACAAAATCTAAACAAAATTCTATTTGTTTAGCCAAATCTTGAACATGAGGTTCTTCAAGCATAGACCAATGATCTCCACTGACTTCATAACAATCTAAGCCCTCTTGAGCGAATTTTCGCCAGTTTGCGATAAACAAATCGGTCTTTCTTGACTGTTCTTCTTTGGCCTTAAAATAAACCACTTTCCCCGGATAAGGCTTGGCTTCATATTGGCGTTTTGCTTGGTATAAAACCTCAATCAAAGGTAAAATTGCGGGTTCTTGTGACCAAGGGGGCAGTTGACTAATAAACTTTTCTTTGCGCTGGTGTTCTTCTGCGGGAGAGAGAGGAATAAATTTTTCTTCAGGGGAGGAAGAATCTAACAAAGCTAATAAGGCAATATTTTGACCTTGTTTATGGAGTTGCTGCGCCATTTCAAAAATGACTTTTCCGCCAAAAGAATGGGCCAGCAAAAAGTAAGGCCCTTCTGGTTGCACAGACTGAATTTCTGTGAGATAATGTTCTGCCATGGCTTCAATTGTAGTTAAATAAGGTTTTTTTCCATCTAACCCTAGGGCTTGCAGAGCATAAACGGGTAAATCTGAAGGGAGATAATGGGCCAAATTCCGATAAGACAAAATATTACCACCCACCCCATGAACGCAGAATAAAGGAGGTTTCGATCCTTGGGGCTTAATGGCCACTAATGATGACCAAGTTGCTGACCATCCTTCCTGACGTAAAAGATTAGCGAGTTCCTCAATAGTCGGAGCATCAAAAAGAATAGATAGGGGTAAATTGTGGTTAAAGACTTGCTCAATTTTGGCAAATAAGCGCACGGCTAAAAGAGAATGACCGCCCAAGGCAAAAAAGTCATCTTGGATGCCGATAGGTTGAATGTCTAAAATGCTTTCCCAGATCTTGGTTAATTCTAATTCTAATTCATCACGCGGAGCAATAAAGTTGTCTTTTTGACGGGTTAATGATTGGGGAGAAGGTAGATTCCGTCGCTCTAATTTACCGTTAGGATTGCGGGGTAAACTATCTAAGAATACAAAGAAGTTTGGCAGAGCATATTCGGGCAGTTTTTGTGCGATAAAATTGCGAAGTTGTTTTTGCAGTTGATTGGATTCTGCTGGATTTAACCCATGGTGGTTAGGGGCAATATAAGCTACTAAACTATTATCTTTGGGTAAATCATCTCTGGCAATGACTACTGTTTCTTTGACCTCTGGATGCTGATTTAGAGTTGCTTCTATTCCTTCGAGTTCAACTCGAAATCCTCTAATTTTGATCCGGCGATCGCTCCTGCCAACAAACTCTAATATTCCCTCTGGCGAATAACGGGCTAAATCCCCTGTTTTATAAAGGTGAGGAATTCCTGCAAAGGGGTTAAGAATAAATTTCTTTCTGGTTAATTCTGGACGATTGAGATAACTGCATACTTGACGTTTTCCGGCCACGCAGAGTTCACCAATTTCTCCCTCCGTTACGAAATTTAATTGTTCATCGAGCAAGAAAATTTTTGTATCTTCAACAGGCTTTCCTAAAGGGACAATTCCGGTTTTATCTTGGAATTCTTCAGGAATGAGATAATAACTGACTGTTCCGGTTGTCTCGGATTGGGAATACAGATTAATCATTTGGGCATTGTGTTGCAGTTGATAATGCCAATCTTGGGGAATATTCCAAGCCAGGGGTTCTCCGGTTACTAAAATTAATCGCAAGGAATTATTCAGTAACTCAAATCTTACTTGACTTTCTATTTCTTGCAAAAAATCAATACAGAATCGCCAGATGGTTGGCACGGTATCCCAGATGGTTACTTGGGTATTTTTAATGAGTTGGAAAAGCTGTACAGGATCTTGTCGCTGTTGCCGATCGGCGATGACTAATGTTGCGCCTAGAAATAAGGGTAAAAGGGTTTGCCTGACTCCTGCTGAAAAGGCAAAAGAAGCCGTATGTAAGTATTTATCCCTTGGTTCAATTCCCAAAGGCAAGACGATGGAGCGCATATAAGACGATAAGCTATAGTGCGGAATACAAACGGCTTTGGGTTGACCTGTGGAGCCAGATGTATAGACGGCATAAGCTAGATGATTGGAGCTGACTTGATCGGCTGGGTTTTCTATATTTTGTTGGCTGATTTCTGACTGGTTTAAGTCTAGATAAATAAGCCTTATATCTGATTCAGAGGTAATTTTTTCGAGTTCTTTTCGAGTAATGACAACTGGAACTTGGGCATCTTTTAACATAAATGCTAAACGCTCTGCCGGATAGTCAGGGTCTAGGGGTAAATAACCGCTCCCTGCTTTGAGAATGGCCAGAATGGCGATCGCAAATTCGCAAGAGCGGTCTAGGCAAATGCCGATGAGAGTATTGGGTTTGAGTTGAAATTGCTTGAGATAATGGGCTAGTTGGTTGGCTTGCTGATTGAGTTCTCGATAAGTGAGCTGTCGGTGGGAGTCAACTAAGGCGATTGCTTCTGGTCTTTGTTCGACTTGCGCTTCGATTAACTGATGAAAACAGGGTTCTTCGGGATAAGATTTGGGGGCAATAAATTCAACCGGACTCTCTTGAGGTGTCTGGGTTCGACAGGGAAGTAAAACTTCTGCTTCTCCTGTGGTGGTTAGTTCTCCGAGTTGATTTGTGCCTGTAATTTTGACTTTGGCGACAATTCCCGATTCGGAGGCTGTTTTTTTAATTACTGTTCCTTCATACCAAATCGTATCCCCATATAAAACGGGAGCGATCGTTTGTACGGATAAGCGCTTGAGCTGTCCGCGATCGCCCATCCAGTTGGTTAACAAAGGAGATAGCCAAGCAAAGCGCATCACGCTATTATCAAAGGGTGCGGGCATTCCCCGTTGTTTGGCTAAGAGAAAATCTTCATGGTGCTGAGAATTTTTGATTGACCAGCCTGTTATCGGATTTTTAACCGCAGTATGAGGCGTTTTGAGAGTATCGCGATATCCTAAAGATCCTGGACGATAAGAGGGGCCAATTGCTGCTTGCCAACAAATTAAATCGCCTACAGTTAAAGGGCCGCGAATTAAGGGCGGGAGTTTGGTATTATTTTCGACATCTTCTCCCCATAATACGCGATCGCCCCTTCGATTTTCCCCATCTAAGGCTTCACGAATTACCGCCAATTCTTCCTCTGAATATTGGTAAATCGAACGATTGACTAAAAGATCGTTTTCTGTCCGTGCAGCCCAAACTAAGTTGCTTTTAGCTCGACCCACTAATTCTTGGTTTTGATTCCAGTAGCTTGTTTCTGAGAGGATACAAACTAAGGGACGATTTTGACTATCTTTAGATTCGTAAACTCCTGTTTGTTTCGCCGATGCACTTAGGGAATCTCCCACTAAAATCGGGTGAAACCATTCATATTCTAGTTCTCCAATCAAATTGGACATGGATAATTTCATTGGATATCCATGCAGAACCGGGTACAATACGGAAGTCAAGAAAGTTGGGGGTGCAACCAGATTACCATAATCACTCTTTCCAGCATATTCTAGATCGAGCCATAGGGGGTTATCGTCGCTAATTCCATACGCAAAATGTCTGATGGCTTGTGGTGTAACTTCTGTATTCCAGGGTTCTCTTTCTTGAATAACTTTTCCTGTTAGCAACTGAGATTTTTCTATGAACTCGTTAAGTGGACTCTCTATGATTTGACTCATTTTTTGCTTTTGTGTTATCAATTTACTTTAGGCTATTATAGTTTATACTAAAATTGCTTTTTTCTCAATTTCTCTTTAAGGTGACAAAACTCAAGCTGATTTTTATTCCAATTGAGATCCAATCTGTTCAACTTATTCCATCAACCAGAACAATATGAGCAAACTGACTTTGAACCTGATTAAAAAGTCGTTTATCTCCTGTATAAAACTGGGCTTGATAGTGTTCAGACAAGGCAAGATAATGGGCATCATAAGCAGCCGGAAGATTAAACTGTTTGGCTAATTCAACGGCTTTGCAGTGCAATTGCCGATTGCCTTTGAGACTAATCCTCAAATTAAACACATCTTCTAAAGCCATTTGCACTTCATCTTCTTCTAGTTGTCCAGCTTTTCCCATTCGATAAATAGCATTCGTTATTTCATAATAAAAGAGTGTGGGTGCGATAATTTTTTGGTCAGCTACTTGCCATTTTTCCCAAAGCACAATCCAGGGGTCACTCTGAGACTTGCTATTCACTAGACGCACGGCAAAATTAGCATCTATGCAAATGTAATCTGTCATGGTTTCATCTTCTGTTCAAGTGAACAGGCTTCAAAAAGTTCTTGACTTCGTTCTTCTCGCATTTGATGAAATACTTGATCAATAGAATCAGAAAATGTATCTCCTTGCCGTTCCCAAATGGCTTTACTGCGTTTAAGTATTCGCTCTTTAGTCACCTGCCAATTGCGCTTATAGTCTATTTTTTCATGCAGGAAATTCTGCTCTTCTGGGGTAAGTGCATCAATGAGTTGGATAATGGAATCCACTAATTTTGTATTCATGGTTAACTCTCTTGTTTCTACCCAGCAATCCTTAAATTATACCATTTATCTTTAAGGTGACAAGACTCAAGCCGATTTTGAGAATGGTACGATATAATAACTCTCATTGTTGCTTCATGGCAGACTAGATTATGTCTTTCGTAGGATTACATATTCACACCGACTATAGCTTACTCGATGGTGCATCTCAAATTGCCCAACTGGTGAGCAAAGCGCAGGAATTGCAAATGCCCGCGATCGCCATTACGGATCATGGGGTAATGTATGGAGCGATCGAGTTAATTAAAGCCTGTCGTAGCCTCCCAGTCAAACCCATTATTGGTAATGAAATGTATATCATTAATGGGGATATTGAAACCAAATATAAGAAAATCAAGAAATATCACCAATTAGTTTTAACAAAAAACACACAAGGCTACAAGAACTTAGTCAAATTAACTACAATATCTAATTTACAAGGAATTCAAGGTAAAGGAATTTTTGCCCGTCCTTGCATCAATAAAGAACTCCTAGAAAAATATCACGAAGGGCTGATTTTAACCAGTGGCTGTTTAGGCAGCGAAATCCCCCAATTAATCCTCATGGGAGACCGGGAAAAAGCACGAGAAGTTGCCAAATGGTATCAGAATTTATTCCAGGATGATTATTATCTAGAAATTCAAGACCATGGCTCCCAAGAAGACCGAATTGTGAATGTAGAATTGATGAAAATTGGTCAAGAATTGGGGATTAAACTGGTCGCTACCAATGATTCCCACTTTATTTCCTGCTATGATACCGAAGCTCATGACGCTTTGTTGTGCATCAATACTGCGAGTTTAATTACGGATGAGAAGCGGATGCGCTATAGCGGGACGGAGTATCTAAAAACGGCTGAAGAAATGGCATTATTATTCCGGGATCATCTTCCGGATGAGGTGATTCAAGAGGCAATCGCCAATACCCTAGAAGTTGCGTCAAAAGTCGAACACTATCAGGGAATTCTTGGAGAACCCCGCATCCCAGATTATCCCATCCCCAAAGATCATACCCCAGATACCTATGTAGAAAAACAGGCTTGGGATGGACTTTTAGAGCGCTTAGAACTTAAAAGTCGAGATGAACTCAAACCCGCTTATAAAGAGCGACTCGAATATGAACTCAAAATGCTCCAACGCATGGGATTTTCCACCTATTTTCTAGTGGTTTGGGACTATATTAAATTTGCTAGAGATCATAACATTCCCGTGGGGCCAGGTCGCGGATCGGCGGCCGGTTCATTAGTTGCCTATGCCTTAAGAATTACTAACATTGATCCCGTTCACCATGGACTTTTATTCGAGCGATTTTTGAATCCAGAACGGAAATCTATGCCGGATATTGATACCGACTTTTGCATTGAACGCCGGGATCAAGTCATTGAGTATGTAACAGAAAAATATGGTAAAGAACGGGTTGCTCAGATTATTACCTTTAACCGCATGACCTCAAAAGCAGTGCTTAAAGATGTGGCACGAGTTCTCAATATTCCCTATGCAGAAGCGGATCAAATGGCAAAAATGATTCCTGTTTCTAGGGGGAAACCAACAAAATTAAAAATCATGGTTTCCGATCAAACTCCTGCACCAGAATTCAAGCAAAGATATGATACAGAAGACCATGTTCGACGCTGGATAGATATGGCCATGAGAATTGAAGGAACTAACAAAACCTTTGGCGTTCATGCTGCTGGGGTGGTCATTTCTAAAGAACCGTTAGATGAAATTGTCCCCTTACAAAAGAATAATGATGGAGCTGTAATTACTCAATATTCCATGGAAGATATTGAGTCTTTAGGATTGCTGAAAATGGACTTTTTGGGATTGAAAAATTTGACTACTATTCAAAAGGCGTTGGAATATATAGAACGAGATTATGACCGAAAAATTGATCCCTATGATATACCGGCTGAAGAACGCAGAGCGCAAGAAACTTATCTGCGGATCAAAAAATTACCCGAAGATGTCGATAAAACCTATAAAGTGCTGGAAAAAGGAGATTTAGAAGGTATTTTTCAATTGGAATCTTCAGGGATGCGGCAAGTGGTTCGAGAGCTGAAACCCTCTTGTATTGAAGATATTTCTTCCATTCTCGCCCTCTATCGACCGGGGCCCCTGGATGCGGGTCTAATTCCCAAGTTTATTAACCGCAAACATGGGACAGAAAAAATTGTCTATGAACATGAAATGTTAGAACCCATCTTGAATGAAACTTATGCGGTTTTGGTCTATCAAGAACAGATCATGAAAGTGGCTCAGGATTTAGCCGGTTACTCCCTAGGAGAAGCGGACTTACTGCGCCGCGCTATGGGGAAAAAGAAGATGTCAGAAATGCAAAAGCATCGCAATATTTTCATCGATGGAGCTGCCAAAAATGGTATTGATAAAACTATTGCTGAAAATTTGTTCGATCAGATGGTGTTGTTTGCAGAATATTGCTTTAATAAATCCCACTCCACAGCCTATGCGTATGTTACCTACCAAACCGCTTATCTAAAAGCGAATTATCCAGTCGAATATATGGCGGCATTGCTGACTTCTAATAGTGGCGATCAGGATAAAGTTGGTAAATATATTGCCAATTGTCGAGAGATGGGGATATCGATTGAACCGCCAGATATTAATCGATCGGGAGTAGAATTTACACCGACTAAAAAGGGAAGCATTTTATTTGGCTTATCGGCGGTAAAAAATTTAGGACAAGGGGCGATTGATGGTATTTTAAGAGCTAGAGAGGAAGGGGAGTTTAAGGCATTGGCTGATTTGTGCGATCGCGTGGATTTACGAACAGTCAATAACCGCGCCTTAGAGTCTTTAATTAAATGCGGTGCATTTGATAGTTTTGATCCCAATCGCGCCCAACTTTTAGCCGATTTAGAAAAGATTGTCCCTTGGGCCCATAGTCGGGCGAAAGATCGCGAAAGTGGGCCCAATTTATTTGATATGTTGGGGAATACTCCCTTTAGCAGTCAAAACACCAATAGTCGTGCCCATGAAGTTGCCCCTAAAGCTGCTCCAGTGCCAGAAATTACGTTAGCGGACAAGCTGCAAATGGAGAAGGAATTATTGGGTTTTTATGTCTCTGAACATCCCCTAAATTCTGTGGCTAAATTGGCTCAAATGTTAGAGCCAAAACCGATTACTTTAGCTGAATTAGAAGAAGCAAGTAGTCGCAAACCGGTTAAAGTCGTGGTTATGATTACGGAGATTAAGGAAATTACCACGAAGTCAGGTAAGCTAATGGTGATTCTGAATTTAGAAGACTTGACGACGAAGAGTGAAGCTAAGGTTTGGGGAGATGATTATGAACGGGTGAAAACTAATTTGGCAACTGATGTGCCGGTGATTTTGACGGGAAAAGTTAGCCGGTGGAATGAGCAAACGCAACTGACGGTAAGCGAGGCGGAAAAGGTCGATTTAGAAGGGATACAACAGTTAGCAGTAGGTGAGCTGGAATTACCGGTTGAGCCGATAGACTCGAATGCGATAGAGCCGGAAATTCGCCAAAATCCTGCGCCCAAAGTTGGGAGTAAAGGTGCTGAAGTTCCCCAATCTTGGGTTGTGATTAGTCTTTCTTCAGAAGATGCCTCTCAACCGGTGATGCCAAATCGGCTGAAGTTGTTATTAGAGGAGTATTCTGGGCAAAGGAATACGCAAACTTATCCGGTTCTGATTGTGATTAAAGGCGATCTCTCTGAATTTTACCAAGGGGTAAAACTGCCCCGACAATGGCAAATTCAAGATCCGGATGCTCTGGTGGGACGATTGCGCCAAGAACAGGTGGCGGCTGAATTTAAACCGTTAGAGCTGGAAAACTTGCGGGTGTAAGATCAATTAAAAATTAAAAATTAAAAATTAAAAATTACAGTCGATGGGTTTTGGATTTGTAGGGTGGGCATTGCCCACCTTACCTACCCCTACAATTGATTTAACTATCAGAGACTTTTGCCAGTTGAGATTTAACGGCTTGATAAAATCCCAGCACGATTAAAATATTGGAAAGACTTAAGAAAACTTCCGCACCACCATGAAGCCAGTCCACATTGGCTAGGGCTTCATGGTAGACGACTTTGGCATAAATCCCGGCGGGAATCGTTACGCCGACAAATACTAGAGTCATATAAAAGCCAATCAGGGCTAACCGGGGCATTTGTCCAGAGCGGGTAATAAACCATAGGAATCCCAAATAGGGAAACAAGGATATTGCAAATAGGGCATCTTTAGACATGGTTATATTATGGAGGAAGAAAAGGGAGTAGGGTTGAGGTTTAAGCTTGAGATTGGGTTTGTCGCCAAAGGAGCCAACCGGCAGCACAAAGGGTACAATTGCCGATAACGGTCATGACAGCTTGTAGGGTGACAATCCATTCGAGGTTGGGATCGTTGTTGAAGAAATGCCAGGTACAGGCAGACATGGCGCTGATCAGGGCGGGAAGCATGGCGAGGGAAAACCAGAACCAACGGCGATCGCCGGTTAGTTCTCCATAACGCCAAACCAGCCAAACAGCGATAATCCACTCCATCACACTAGAAACATGAATCACCCAAGTGGGGATCGATAGTACATTCATAAATTGCCTTAATCTAAAACGCCAGACCTTATTTTACCTTGATGGGGAGATGGGGGAATGGGGGAATGGGGGAATAGGGGAACTAAAAACGACTGTCGATCAATCTATCACAGCGCAAAGCGCTGTATCACCCCTTCTGAAACCGTTCTTTTGCCCCTTGAAAGGCTTCGCGCATCACCGATTGAATTTTATTGGGATCGGGTTTTTTGCCACCGATTAAATCACCAAAATAGACACAAGCGCTTTCCCCTAGGGCAAAGGTATAAGCGGCTGCCCAAGATGCAGCGATCGCACTACCCAAACCCGGAATAAACTTGATCAACTCTCGGCCAACAGCTTGGGCTAAGAATCCACCGGCGATCGCACTGACCACCCCACCTGCCTGAGAAACGCTCAAGGTTTGGCCATAAAGTTTACCCAACACTCCCACCATTGACACTTGCAGAGCCGTCAATACAGGCATGGTAGCAAAGGGGAGGGGAACTGCTGCCACCGTTGCCGCGATCGCCGCAAACGCCCCAATATAGCGCCGTCCCACCTCTCGATAGAGACTGCCTAACTGCTTACCTACCCCCCGATCCAAAAGCTGATAAATGGCGCGAGACTCTGCCTCTGGCAGCAAATCCCCTAGGGTATCCCGCAGTCGATCGAGTCCATAAAATACAGGGGTATACCCATCTTCCTCTAGGGTAAAATCAATTAAAATCACCCGATCCGGCACTAGGGAGCGATCGCCCTTAAATCCTTCCTCAATAGCAGAAGCTGCCTGTTGTAAAGACTCGAACTCTGGAGGATAGGGCGGGTGATTCTCCACATCCCCAGGATATAGCTCATGCAAACAAGTAATCGCTAATAAACAGGGGACTTGGGGATACTTTTGACGCAGCTTTTGCACCACTTGACGCAGGCTATCGGTCGCAAAATCATTAATCTTGACCGTCAAAATTAATATCTTAGCGCCCAGGGTTTCCCCTGCCAACTCCTGGGCTAATTCCTCAATCATCCGATCCGTATCCTGCTCTACATCCCCTAACCCCACCGTATCCGTAAAAATCAGTAGGGGTAAATCCTCCGAAGGATAAGCATAGCGTTCTGTATATTGGGTATGGGGACGGAAACCTTGACCGACAATTTCCGCCGATACTCCCGTTAATCCCCGGACAATTGAACTTTTCCCCGTCTGCGGTTTGCCAATGAGTAGCGCTTCTGTTGTCGGTAATTCCGATCGCACCCGATCGAGAATTTCGGCAATTTCCTCTTCACTCACCTTAAACCACTGACTCACCCTAAACCACTTATGCATTGTTAATCATTAATGTTTTTGTGCAGATCGTCCAGGGTTTTAGCTATTTTGTCCCCACACAGGAGATCTTTAGCCATCGATAAACCTGTCTCCAAACTATCACAATAGCCACAGCGCCAGAGATAAAATCCCCCATTCCAGAGAGCAGAATTGAAGAGGGGGGTAGGTTGATGGTCTAAAATTGCTTTTAAGGAGGCGATCGCCCCTTCTTCTGAGTCTAAGCCGACATCCGATGGAGTTAAGTTATAATTTCGACAATTAATACAAAGTCTTTCTAGAGCAATTTCCCCCTCTTCAGTTGCCGAAACCTCAGCCGACTCATCCCTACTCAGCCCAAGAATAGCTGTGCGCGAAAGGGGTAAATCACAACTCCCTTCTAACCCTTTGATAGTGGTCAATTCCTCAATACCCCGGAGGGCTAATGTACGTTTAAAGAGGCTTTCTGTGGGAGGATGCACATACCCCGTCATCAGATGAACTCGCCCAGCATAGGGACACCACATCAATTCAGCCGTGGCAAACGGGGGGCGTTTACCGATTTGCTCCCGGTAAGGAATTAAACTATTCGCTTCCGGGAAATGCCCAGGCAGATAAATAAAACCTAAACCCGTTTGATTAAAAATCTCCTGAGTTCGATCCAGGGAAAGAGATTCCCAATTGACTCCTAATCCTTGCCACAGCTTAATCAGGGGAATTCCATATTTAGTCGGCATCCGAGGGCCTCCATGGAGAATGACCGGTATACCCACCGTCACCAGCATCAAGGCTGTGATTATATTTACAGGAATGAAGCGCGATCGCCCATCATAGGGAATTCCCAGAATTACAGCTTTTTCCTCTTCCTGACGGGGTTGTAATTTTGGCCCTAACTCGTCATAAGTATCCAAAATTCCCGCTAACTCTTCCGGTGTCGGTCGTCTCATCCGGTGAGCGATCATAAACGCCCCAATTTGAGCAGCAGTCGCTTCTTGGAGTAGCATTTGTCGTGCGGCTTGAGCTGATTCGGTGCGGGTAAGCAGCTTTCCCGTATGGGGGCCACTGCCTACTTTTTTTAACAGATCTCGGAATGAATCACTCATAATGTATTACCTATCTATATTCCCGTGGCGATCGCCGCTTGTCGAGTAAACTGGGGCGGAATATATTCTAGGGCTAAGGCACGGAAGTTTTCAATAGGTGGAATAGAGAGTCGGTCTTTAGTCGTAACTAACACCACTTGACGACTTAAAGGTTTTCCCCCATCCTGAATACTTGGTTGCAGAGGACGAGAAATCACCCTAGGGTCTTCACAGGCTAATCTTACAGCCGATTCCGGTAAAACCGCTAGAAATTCTCCTTGGCAAATAACGCCTCGAAAAGCATCTAAAGTATTGAGTTCTAAAACCGCTCGATATTGAAGATTATGTTTGCTGAACTGCTCATGAACCAGTCGTTGCATCCCATATCCATCCTTAAATACTACCTGCGGATAATGAGAAATGACCTCCCAAGATAAAAGGGTTTCCTGAGCTAAAGCATGATCGGCCGCCATTAATACAGCAATGGTTTCTTCAAATAGGGGATCGACCACCAACTCAGCACTGTTGGTTAAAAAGCGGTTTTGCATAATCAGCGCTAAATCTACTAAACCATCTTTAAGCACTTTTAGAGCGCGATCGCTCCCTAATGCTGTTACTCGTAACTGCACTTCTGGATAAGACCAACAAAATCGCTGTAAAACTAAGGGTAATCCATAAGAACACAGGGAAGGAATAGCCGCGACACAAAGTTCCTGTTGTTTTCCAGCCAACAGCTCCGAAACTTCCTGTTGCGCCGTTTGCCATTCTTGGCAGATCCGTCGAGCATGGGGAAGCAGCACCTCTCCTCCAACTGTCAATTTGGCGATCGAAGAACGATGAAATAAGGAAATTCCCAAATCTGCCTCTAGTCCTTGAATTTGTCGGCTAACTGTAGATTGGGTTACCCCACACTCATGGGCTGCTTGTTGAAAATTTCCTGTTTTGGCAACCGATAAAAAGGCTTGTAATTGCTCTAAACGCATAGGCTACCCAGCCTATCCCCAATGTTAAGTTATTTCAAGACCTTAGCGAACCTGGAACCAGGATTTAGTATTTAAGACTACAAATAACCCGTGAGAGGTCACAATCTTATCCATCAAGGTATACTCAACAATGGCAGATCAAGTGCTTTAGTTTTATTTTATTTTATTTTATTTTATTTTATTTCATTCCCTTGACTACACCTGTTCCCATTGTTTATCACCCAGATTATGTCGCACCTCTGCCCCCAGGTCATCGATTTCCCATGGCCAAATTTAAGCTACTCTATGAGTTACTTCTGAGCGATCGCATCATCACCCCCTCCCAAGTCCATACCCCCGAACTGCCCCCCGTAGAATGGCTGCAACTCGTCCATACCCCCGACTACATCCAAGCCTACTGCCAAGGAACCCTAGACCCCAAGGCCCAGCGACGCATCGGTTTACCCTGGAGTCGGGCCCTAGCCCAGCGCACTTGTCGGGCTGTGGGTGGCTTCATTCTCACCAGTCAACTCGCCCTTAAACATGGCCTCGCCTGTAACACCGCCGGAGGAACCCATCACGCATTCCCTGACCGAGGAACCGGCTTTTGTATCTTCAACGATTTGGCGATCGCCGCCCGCGTCCTCCAACACCTAAACTTAGCCCATAAAATCCTCATCGTAGACCTAGACGTACACCAAGGCGACGGAACCGCCTGGATATTCCGAGACGACCCCAGCGTATTCACCTTCTCCATGCACTGCGACATCAACTTTCCCAGCCACAAACCCCCCAGCGACCTCGACATCCCCCTACCCGTCGGCATGGAAGACGAACCCTACCTACAAACCCTCGCCACCTATCTCCCCGACCTCCTCAGCCAACTCAAACCCGACCTCATCCTCTACGATGCCGGAGTTGACCCCCATATCCATGATGCCCTCGGCAAACTCGCCCTCACCGACACCGGACTCTTTCGCCGAGACATGCAAGTTCTCAGCACCTGTTTAGCCGCCGGATACCCCGTCGCCTGTGTCATTGGCGGAGGATACGCCAAAGATATGTCCGCCTTAGTCTATCGCCACTCCCTCCTCCACCGTGCCGCCAGAGATGTCTATTATCACTATCGACTCTAGCCCCAAAACTTTAGCGCAAAAACGGATGGCTATTCCCATCAGCCTGCTTATTCCTAGCCGCCTCACTCATAAACCGCTTCAGAGCCTTTTCCCGATTCTTCATAAACGCCGTCCAAAACCCCGGCTGGAACTCATCCATCGTTTTCGCCAGCGCCCACACATCCACCGCTAAAATATTATAGAGCGTTTCATCTTCACGCTTAAGGGAGTTGATTTGATCGAGTAATTGACGAGTTTTGGACGAACTAAAGTCCTTATTGGTGACCATTAGAAAATCTCCCTAAAACGTTGCGACACTATCTCAATAATAATAGTTGTGGATCGTCTCTGGTGCTTGGTCGCAACCCTCCAGAAACGATAAAGTAGTCATTGATTCCTTAAATAAGACGATTATGTTACGCAAAATTTCCTTGGGCACTGTGGGTTTATACCTGGGCGGTTTCTTAACCATCGGAGGCTTTGTTGCCTATTTTACTAATCATCCCACCCTCAACTTAGCCGGATTTTTTTATGGTATTCCCCTCCTCTTAGGAGGACTAGCCCTTAAAGCCTCAGAATTAAAACCCGTACCGGTTACTCAAGAACCTTCTGTGAAAGCAGTTGCCCTGCGCGACCAACAGGGAACCTCTACCCAACTCCAGTTGTGGAAAGATGTCACTCGCTATCGCTATGGCCAAGAAGCCCATTTAGACGAGTCTCTCAAAAGTTTAGGTTTAAGTCCAACGGATGAAGAACGACCCCTATTAATTGGCATTCGAGAAATGGCTGTTGATGACCATTATGCCTTGGTTTTAGAGTTTCAGTCCCCCTTTGTCTCCTTAGAAGCTTGGCAAGAAAAACGGGAAAAAATCGGGCGCTTTTTTGGCCCTGGTTTGCGGGTCGAAGTTACCCCCCAAGACGGCGAAGAAGATTGTTTTGATGTATTCTTAATTGCCCTCGGTGAACCCGCTCCCGTTAGCTAAACCTTCCCTAGGATTTTTCTAAGCGCACCACATACCATTGTAAGAAGGTTCCCGGGCCAAGATCGAGTTCACAGGAGCTTTCCATCAGATACTTGGCCTGGTCTTCTAGAGTGGTAAATTTTTGTAAATCTCTGGGGAGTTCCTCTTGGCGCTGACTCAAACAGGCCTTAAGCTTATCGAGTAATTCGCCTTCCGTCAGAAATTGCTCTGGTTGATTGGGTTCTAAAACTACAAACCCATCAGACTGATACATCAGAGAATCAGGCATTTTAGTTCCTCGATTTAAGTGATTAATTGAAAGGACAGCCCTTGAAGCTACTCCTTTTCCTCCCTCCCCATTATAAAGGCGAGTTTAAGAAAATCTAAGCTTCTCTGAATTTGAGGGCCCACTTCCGATAAAATGGAAAGAAACCCCAATTATAGAACTGGATGTTTAGTCATTCTCACCCAAGTTAAAGAAACTTGGAGCAGATGACACCCTTCCGTTCACTTCCTAAGCGCTCTGGGGTTAGAGCCTTCGGTATTGTAGCAAAAAATTACTCATTTGTTCTATGGTTTCATCGTTGAATTCTCCCGCTACCACCTCTAAGCCGTCTAAGGTAGAAGTTCTCAAAGAAAATAGCGATTTTCTGCGAGAGCCGGTTGCTTCTGAATTATTGGAAGATACGACCCATTTTTCTGGCGATGCGATTCAAATTCTCAAGTTTCATGGCTCCTATCAACAGGATAATCGAGATAATCGCAAAAAAGGAGAAGAAAAAGATTATCAAATGATGCTCAGGACGCGCAGTCCGGGAGGCTTTATTCCTCCAGAGCTGTATTTAGCGCTGGATCGGTTATCAGAAACCTATGGAAATCATACCCTAAGAACGACGACTCGCCAAGGCTTTCAGATTCATGGAATTCTGAAGAAAAACCTAAAAACGGTGATTGCAACGATCGTTAAAAATATGGGATCTACCCTAGGGGCTTGTGGAGATTTAAATCGGAATGTAATGGCTCCGGCTGCCCCTTATAAAACCAAGCCAGAATATCAATATGCTTGGGAATATGCTAATAAGATTGCCGATTTGCTCACGCCACAAACCGGAGCCTATTACGAGATTTGGTTGGATGGGGAAAAGGTGATTAGTGGGGAGGAAGCACCGGAGGTAAAGGCAGCCCGTAATAAAAATATCAACGGCACGAATTTTACCGATCTCGAAGAGCCGATTTATGGTACGCATTATATGCCCCGTAAGTTCAAGATCTGTTTGACTGTGCCGGGGGATAATTCGGTGGATATCTTGACGCAAGATATTAGCTTGGTGGTGATGACGAATGATTCCGGAGAGTTAGAAGGGTTTAATGTTTATGCTGGGGGTGGGTTAGGGCGCACCCATAATAAGGAGGAAACCTTTGCTAGGGCGGCCGATCGCATTGGCTATGTGGATAAAGAAGATGTGTATGATTTGGTCAAGGCCATTGTGGCGACTCAGCGAGATTATGGCGATCGCCATAACCGCCGTCATGCCAGAATGAAATATCTGCTCCATGATTGGGGTGTGGACAAATTCCGCACTCAGGTAGAACACTATTTCGGTAAACCCATCTCTCCCTTCAAACCCCTACCCCCCTTTGAATATCAAGATTATTTAGGTTGGCAAGATCAGGGTGATGGCAAAAAGTTCTTTGGTTTATCCATTGAAAATGGTCGAGTCAAAGATGAGGGCAAATTTCAGCTCAAGAGCGCTCTGCGGGAAATTGTCACCCAGTTTCAGTTACCGATACGCCTTACCCCCAATCATAATCTGATTCTGTATGACATCGATCCCAAAGATCAAGGGGCGATCGCCAACATCTTCAAAAAACACGGAGTCGAAACCAATCCCCAACGGCTCGATCCCCTAGTCCGCTATTCCATGGCCTGTCCCGCACTCCCCTTATGTGGCTTGGCCGTGACCGAATCAGAACGGGCCCTACCGGGAATTCTCGCCCGTATTCGTACCCTACTCCAGAACGTCGGATTGCCCAAAGAACACTTTGTCGTCCGCATGACCGGATGTCCTAATGGTTGCGCTCGGCCCTATATTGCCGAATTAGGATTTGTCGGTCAAATGCCAGGACAGTATCAAATATGGCTTGGTGCAGACCCCAATCAAAACCGGCTCTCCGAACCCTTCCTAGATAAAGTCAAGGACGAAGATATCGAGTCCACCCTAGAGCCATTACTCGTCTATTTCAAGCAAAATCGCCTGAATAACGGCAAAGTTGAGAGTTTTGGAGATTTTTGTCATCGAGTCGGTTTTGAAGCCCTCAGAGCCTTTTCTGAGAGTTATATTCCTGGCTCAGGGTTAGTTGCTGCTGACAAAGAATCGGGTAAAGCCCGATACCGGATTGGAGTACGGGATACTGTCTATCAGCAGTTTAAGGATTTAGCCGCTCAAGAAGGCAAGTCCATGACCCAATTAGCGACAGAAGTATTAGAAGCCTACATTGCCCAAAAAGGTTGATCGACAGTTAAACACCATCATTAGATTTCTAGGGAGCGAGACGCTCCCACTCCTGGAGTGCGGGCATCTTGCCCGCTTCTCTTTGCTGCTGTATTAGCGGTCGAACAAACCCGGAAAATTATACCCAACTCCCAAAGTTAAGCCCCAATCGAGGGCCCGCACATCCCAAAAGCCTGTGTTCAACGTAGCATTAAAGGTGAAATTTTTACTAAAAGGCACATCAATGCCTGTGGTGATTAACGGCCCATGCGTGCCATTCTCCAGGTCTAAGCCAAACCCACCACCAATAAACAGGGTCACCGGCGGGCCGTAAGGTTCGCGGCTGAAAGGAATATCATAGGTAAAGGGAATAGTAATACTCGTACCATCGCCAATAATAACGGAAGGACGGAAAGAGAAGTTTTCGGTAAAGGCAAATCGAGTTAAAAATGTGCCACCAGAGTCACCGAGGGAAGATTCACCATGAAAGCCAATGGTTCCGCCTAAACCGATATAACTAAAGCCATTATAGTATTGGGAAGTTTCATAGCGCCGACGTTCAACCGAGTAGCTATTCTGACCTTCTGGAGCTTGGGCCAATTCTCCGGAAACGGCGGTTTCTCCGAGTCCTTGGGCATTGGCGCTCCCTTGTCCTGGCACTTCATAGTCAGAGATAGCTTTCACCTGCTGGGGGGAGGTGAAACGAGGGGTGGGGATAGTTTGGGTGCGTACTGTGTCGAGGGTGGCTTCAAAAGCTTCTGGACTGATCGCAGTAGGGGTTACGGGAATCTCTGGAGCCAGATAGGGCGCTTCTAGGGGTGCATACCTTTGGGTTTGGGCTGATGCGGTTTGGGGGGTAATGGCTAGAAGGGCTGCTAGGTTTACGAATAAATATAAGTTAATACGCTTTAATACCATGATGATGAATGTCACTCCTCGATCAAACAGATACTGGCTCCAGGGATATCTTAAGCCAGATTGCCCATGGCGGCTACTACTTGCTGGGAAATAAAGGGCAGTAGATGGGGATTTTGGCTTTGTTCGGTAAAAATGACCAGTAAGTAGGGCCGAAGATCGCCGATTTCAATATAGGCGCTTTCATGGCGCAGCGTTCCCATTAATGCTGATTTTGACCAGAGAGTAGCCGTTGGGGGTAGGCCTTGACCGAGAAAACCCTCTTGGTTGGGGTCAATTTTCCGGGACATCAAGGCCATCATTTGTTGAGAGGCTTTGGAGGAAACGGCTACGCCACCGATGATACTATGCAATAGGCGAGCGGTGGCGTTGGTGGTGAGGCGATTTTGGTTTTCCATTTGCGGGCCTAAAAAGAGGCGATCGCGGCCATATGCTCCATGATGCCAATTTTTTTGGTTCACATTAATGGCTTCTAATTCTAGCCATCCCAAGGACTGAAAATAGCGGTTAACAATGTTACGTTGGGATTTCCAGGTTTCAAAGGGCCCCCCGGAAAATTCCGGGCCGCTGGTGGTTCCGGTTAATACATCGAGAATTAAACTGGTGGCATCGGGGTTGCGATCGCGGATCATATCCCGAATGGCTCGTTCCAATTCCGGACTAGAAACAGCCATTCCAGTTTCTAGCCACTCATAGATAGCGACTAAATAGAAGAGGGTGACGATATGAGCGGGAGCGATCGCCTGTTTTCCCCGATATTCAAATCCCCTAACCGGGTGTTTCCAGAACTCTGCGGCCGATAGCGCTCCCCCGGTATTCACCCAAATGGGAGGGTCATATACTACCCAAGTGAGAGCGACTTGATCTTGGCTCAGATGGGGAAAAGCTGTCCAAGTATTATCGAGGATCTGATATCCCAGATGGGCTAAGTCTTTGTCTTTATGAAAGAAAGTCATGTTAATCAATTAAAAATTAAAAATTAAAAATTTTCATGTCGGCAGCAGCCGAAAAAATTAAAAATCAGTCTTGAAAATCTCCTGTGCAGATAAATTGAACTGGGGAAAATTCAGAGAAACAATGGGAGTATCTTCAGTAAAGGGAGTCATTTGATATTCCCCATCCACCAGACTACAAACAAAAAATGTCGGTTGCTTGGGGTTGCCGATCAACTTTCTCGGCCCCAAGGCTGCATAATCAACAATCCAATATTCCTCGATACCCATTTCTTCATAATCTCGAAGTTTATTGTAGTAATCATCGCGCCAATTCGTTGAAACAACTTCGACAATTAATTTGACTGAATCAGGATGTTGAATAATGGATTCGCTTTCCCACCGAGATTCCACACTCATCAACTCTTGATTCAAAACAATGATGTCCGGTTCATAACCCGATTTTTCCCGTTTGGGTTTGATAATAGACTCTCTTGGAATTGTCCAAATTCCTCCTTTACCCATCTGCCGAATCACAATCAAAAGTTGCTCAATCAAGGAACCCGTTAAATTTGAATGCTTACCCTTTGGCTTCGGCATTTCGATAATCACTCCATCATGCAATTCGTATCGGACTTCTGAGGGTTCCGGATACCAGCTTATAAATTCATCAAAACTATATAATTTTGGTTCAGCTTTGGCTTGAGTCATAGATCGCTTTTCCCTATTTCTGATTCCTTATTCCCTATTCCCTACCGGAAGTGCTATAAACTAATCCTAAAATTGACCCCAAAAGCCACCAGCCAAGGAAATTGATCCGAGAGTCAAAGAGGGGAATATCTAAGAGGTGAAAGAGAGTGATTCCGGCAAAGGCCAGCAGATAACTAAACAAGATTGCGCGTTCGGTTTGATGGGGTAAACGGGAGAGGAGAAGGGTGGCTTTGCCTAAGATCCAACCGACTAAACAGAAGAGCCAAATGGTGAGGGGAATGCCAATTTCTGCTAACAGCATTAAGGGTAAATTATGGGGATGACCAATCCAATAGTTCATCTGGGTTTCGTAGAGGGGGGAAAAACTCCGCAGTCCCCAACCGAGAAAGGGCCGTTGATGGATGAGGTCTAGGGCAAATTGCCATTGGGTCGATCGCAGTTGAGCTAGGGGACGGTCGGGAAACATTTCGTCGCTGAGTCTAGCCCAAATGTAGGGGGGGACGACAATCCGGGCCCATTGACGGGAGGGATCGATGCCAAAGGCTGACCAGAGAGTGAGTCCGCTAACGGCTATGATGGCAGCAACTAATCTGTGCCATCCCCAGTAGAGAGCGTAGGCGAAAAGGGCTAAGGTGGCGATCGCCCAACTATTGCGAGAATGGGTTAAAAATAGGGTGATGCCGTCTAAAACTGTGGTGACTCCTAAGCCGATCCAAAACCAGCGTTTTTTGGCCCGTTTTTCGAGCAATAATCCTAATGCGAGTATCCAAACGACTACCAGATAAGCGGCTAAATCATTGGCATAGGCGAATAGGGAAGAGATGCGGCCGGGGGGCATTCCCCCTGGGGCTAAGGGCCAGTCAATGACGATACCCAGCCATCGGATTGGCCCTGACCATCCCCAAAACTGTTGTCCTAAGCCGATGATAGCGACGGGGAGGGAAGAAAAGACGACCCAAGTGGCCATGGGGCGCAGATAACTGGGGGTGTTGATGGTCTCTCCAAGAAAGACCAATATGAGGATAAAGGGCAGAAAATGGGCTAAACCGAGGGCGGCATCTCCTGGGAATTCTGCCATTAAACCGGTGAAGATTAGGCCGAGAGCGAAAACGATCAGGGCTTGGGTGAGGGGACGGCGGAGGGCTTGGTCTCCTCGATGTCTTCCCACATCGAAGAGGAAAACCAGTCCCCATAATGCGCCCAAGAAGGGGCTAAGGGCAAAGGTGGCTAACCAACCTTGCAGACAAAACCAGGGTCTTTGATCCGATGCCGGGGTCATGCCATTTCCCAAGCGGTGGAACGGGTGAGCCGAATTTGGGCTAGAGCGAAGATTGTGGGGATGATGCGGGTGTAGTTGGTGGCGATTGCCCGCCAGCCGAGATCGGCGAAAAACCAGGCCCACAGGGCAGGGCCGAGGACGGCAAACAGGGTTTTGGCAGCTCCATAGCGAGCGGCATTGCTGGCCATGCCTAGGGTGGCTCTTTGCAGGACAATTTGGGATTGGATCTTGGTGGCGGCGATTGCCCCTCCCCGCACTAGGGCTTGTTTGGCTGCTTGATAGGCGGCAAAATGGAGGGCAAATTGTTGGGCGAGTTTCTGAACCACTAGGGGGCGAATCACAGAATTAACCGCTAAGGCGCATCCCCCTTTCAAAAATACGGCGATCGGGTCTTTCTGAGCCGATAAAGGTAGGGGTTCGGCAAAATTTGATTGCACAAGGGCTTTGCGGATACGCTCTTTTAAGCCCTGTTTTTGCTCGGCTGGTAGCTTTTTCCAGGAGCGACGAATCAGGTGTAAAAAGATTTCGGCTTCAAGTTCTGTGGTGGAGAGTTGCTGAGAATAGGACAGTTTGAGATATTGGCAGACTTGAATTAGCACTTGGCGATAGGTAATAGTTTGGGTTTGTCCCCGTAAGACGGTGAAGCCATCAGCCGCCAAAAATTGGAAGCGCTCTTCTATGGCATCAATCCACTGTTGGCGATTTTGACTTTGAACGGCGATCGGATCGGGGGTATAAACATAATCTAGGGGGTTTAGTTTGCGCTGAAAGAGGAGATGGGTTAACTGTTGTAACTCTTCTTCTGTGGCTAGTTCTAGGGCTGCTCTTAGTTCATCCACATTCTTTACCTCAACTGAATTGGGGGGTTGGTCAACCATGATTACTTATAGAATGTACAGTAAAGTCCCTTTGAAAACCGTTAATACTATTGGAGACTTTAAAATTCGGTTGAAGTCCGCTCTCCATTCTACCCTGCGATCGCCATCCCTAGCTGGCCCAACCTTGATGTGCGAGTAGGGCAGTCCTTCCCTTCATCACCCGCACACCAGAAGCTAAGGTACAATCAACTGCTTTATGAACCCGCCCAAACCCACCCCCACCCTACCTATTAATTCACAGCAAATCCGGTGTATGGACGCATCAAAGGTTCGCGAAAAGCTAAAACAATTAACTCAAAAACCAGATTGTAACGTTTCCTCCAACTGATCGATTAATCCTTGAACATACTCCAGAGCATGGTAAATTGTCCCTGAATCAGTCAAATCGATCCCCACATACTGCTTAAGAGCCTCAACCTGATCCACACTTCCCCCTGTGGATAATAATTCTAAATATCCAGGCACAAAATCCTTACCCACTTGTCGATACTGTTGATAGCAGGCCAAGCTAACAATATGGGAAGCCGTATATTGATAGCAATAGAAGGGTTTAAAGAAAATATGACCAATTCTCGCCCAATCATACTGATGTTCGGGCAATAAAGTAACAGCATCTCCACAAAGTTGTTTATACAACTCCATCCATTTCTGATTAACAAAATGATGATCGAAACTGCCTTCTGTGGCTTGCTCATGAATGAGCAATTCTAGCCGACTAATGGTACTCTGGCGAAACAGTAAGCTTAATTGATCTTCAAGTTGTCCGGTTAAAACAGAGAGCTTTAAAGCTGGATCGGAAGAATCAAGCAGAAAATCTAATAACAACAACTCATTAAACGTAGAAGCGACTTCAGCCATTACCATAGGCGGATTGCTGTTAAAATAACTTTGGTGGTCATCAATCCAGGCAAAATGTAAACCATGACCCATTTCATGGGCTAGGGTAAATAGGGAGTTATAATCCTCAGTATAAGAGAGCAGTAAATAACTATGTTTGCCATGACTATAGGAGCAAAAAGCGCCCCCCCGTTTGCCCGGTCTCACTTTGGCATCAACCCAATTTTTGAGAAAAAATTCTTCGGCACGACGAGCATAATTAATATCAAATTTCTCTAGGGCATTTAAGAGGATTTCCACTCCCGATTTATAGGATAAAGCAGGACTAGAATCTTGCGTCCAAGGGGCATAAATATCACAACTGCGGATGGATTCCCCTAGAGTCTTAGCCTTAAGATAGTAATAGCGTTGAAAGAGATCGTAGCGGTCAGCCATCCCAGTCATAATCGCTTGAAAGACGGGTTCAGAAACTTGATCTTCTAAGAGTTGTTTTCTGAGGGTAGAGTCATAGCCTCGCATTTTATTTTCGAGCTTATGATCTTGGGCAATACTATTGAGAATATAGCCATAGAGCAAGTTATGTTGCTCCATCACTTCCCGTAAGGACAGATAGGATTGATAACGGACTTCTGGGGAAGGATGCAAACGCAGGGCAGAAAGATCCGCTTCGGTTTCGGCCGTTTTTCCTTCTGGGGTGGTCACTGGAGTATAGTTTTGTTCGCCTAGATGTAGAGAACGGAGCTGAATAAAGGCGCTACGACCCGTTAAGTTATCTTGATTTCGGGTTTGTTCAACCGCTTCCGAAAGAGCGTAGGGGCGAAATTGAGCAATTTGTTGCAGGTAATGGCAATAAGAAACTAATACGGGAGATTTTTGCAGTTGATTTAGTTGAGATTCGGGTAATTTTTTCAGTTCTAAATCAAAAAATAGGACATCATTTTCTAGGGTGGTAACGGCTTCCATTACCCGGTCGAGGAGTTGTTTGGCGGCGCTGTTGCGGGTATCGGCGGAAAAGACTAAGCTGGGATAGGCCCAAAGGTATCCACAGGCTTGAAAGAGGGTTTCGAGTTGCTGTAAGCAGTTGAGGATTTGCTCTGGAGAGAGCTGGGAAATTTGGCCGCGATAGGTTTGACGAAAGGTGGTTGCTTGTTCTTGAAGACGATCGAGATCTTGTTGAATTTTCGGGTCGTCTAGTCCTTGATAGAGGTCGGAAAGATCCCATTCTTGGGGGGTTTCTAGTTGGTTGGTGAGTGTAGTCATAGTCAGTGAGTTGGGTTGATTCTATTTTGCTTTAGATTGTCTCATAGTCTTCGTCTGTTCCCTAGCGTACAATGAGAGGATAGGAACAAGCAGGTAGTAGAAGCATTGATGATTCTGGGCTTTGATCCGGGTAAGGATAAGTGTGGCGTTGCGGTGATGGCTGAAGATCGCCAGGTATGGGAGCATGAGGTGGTTACGTCGGATCGGGCGATCGCCACTTTAAAGCGATGGTGTGAACAGTATGGGGTTTCGGTGTTGGTGATGGGAAATCAAACGACCTCGAAAGCATGGGAAGCTAAACTGAAACCGGAGTTTGCCGACACAGTGAAAATTATTAAGGTGGATGAAAGATATTCTACTTTAGAAGCCCGCGATCGCTATTGGCTCATGTATCCTCCTCAAGGATTAACTCGTCTAGTTCCCCAAGGAATGCGCCAACCCCCCCGTCCCATTGATGATATTGTAGCGATTATCCTGATCGAACGGTATTTTGCTTCAATCTAAATGACTATAACTCTACACTTTCCCAGAAAAACGACCGACTTCAGCCGGTCATCACCAAGCGATCTAACCCCAAAATAGTGCTATCTTCCAATCAAAAAATTCTGGATATAGCTCCACCTAATTGACATTACAGGCTCCAAATCTATTACTACGCCAAATGGGTATAACATTCCCCCATTCCCAGTCACTATCAACCGATTCTTCTCGAATTAGTCTTTCCGCCCACTTAGGAGCTTCTGATTTAAATTCTCCGTCCCAGACTTCATGGGTAGAAGGAGAGGATTTCCGGGTTTTAAGGATCTTGTTCATAATTGGCTGCTCCTGTAACTCAAGTAGATGCTTACTTTTTCTCATGCAGTCGATCGATTAATCGATCGCTGATTTTAACTCTTCTGAGAAAAGCATGAGCTTTAAGACTTCGCTTATTAGCATAGTCTTTTCATTTTCTGTCTGACAAGGTTCAAGCGCCAATCTTGGCCGAATCTTTGCAATTTCATGAATTTTACGCAAAAACTTTAGAACTCACTAAAATCCACAGGAGTTTTAACAAATCTTTAAGGATTTGGGGCGCAAATTTTCTGAGTTCCTCAAGAATGATGAAGTTTCTAGATCCGTATTTTTCAGGAAACATAACTGGGGGATTCACGGGGAGTTTTTTCTGCTCTAGCCTGGCTGAACAGACGGTTATACCTCTGGCATTGGTTATTCTAGGGCTTTCTGTCCTTTAACAATCCCTAGAACTTATGGCATCCTCAAACCTTGAACTCAGCAATATCCCTGAGTTCTCAGTACCTGTGGATTATTCTGAGATACCCCTTACAACAGGAATTGCAGTAACATTGGAGCCAGTTGATTAACAATACTCATAAAGCCCCCTCCCCGTCGTCTCGTTTTTTTGCTTTCCTCGATCGCCTTTTCCGTCACTTCAATAAACTCTTGAGAGATTTGGGAGCCTTCTTGATTGCCTTGAGTTTCAAAAATAGTACGAGCTACTGTCCAATCGGCGATCGCCCCACCCCCATCTCCGAGTTGCAAGCGACTCACTCCCCGCCCCAAATAAGCAGGAGCAAAATTAGGATCGATCTGTAGGGCTAAACTATGCTTTTGCAACGCTCCTTGATGATTTCCCGCACGAGCATCCACAAACGCTAACCGATAATAATCCTCTGGACTCAGCACCCCACCCGGAAAGTCAATCACCCCATTGAGAATAGCCGTATTAATAATCGCTCCTTCAATTTGAGCATTAGCCATATTCGAGCCACTCAAATTCGCCCCAGCCAAATTCGCCCCCGTTAGGTCAGCATAGGATAAATCTACCCCAATTAAATTAGCTCCCGCTAAATTGGCTCCCGCTAAATTTGCCCGTCGCAAATTAGCCTTATATAACAGCGCTCCCGTCAGATCTGCGCCGCTCAAATTTGCGCCACTTAAATCAGCATTATCCAAATTAGCAAAACTTAAATCTGCTTCTGTTAAGTCAGCATTTTCTAACTCAGCCCTACTCAACCCTGACTCGCTCAGGTTACACATCGGGCATTGTTTAGAAGAGAGCAGTTGTCTGAGATGTTCTAAATCTTCTGCGGCTACAGGAGCCGCTAAACTGAAACCCAGAAGGACGAAAGCGGTGCAGATTGCTTTTTTCATAACCCAAATGCCATAGCCATCTGTTCTATCTTAAGGGCAGATGGGGAGATGGGGTAGGGGAATAGGGGAATGGGTAATCTCCCCATTCCCCATCCCCTATTTTTTAGAGTTTCGCGCCGCATTCGGGGCAGAACTTGTTACTGGTGACATTCTTAGCGCCACAACTGGCACAATAGAGCAACTCTAAAGGCTGTTCTTTATTCAGAGTCGGCAAGCCGATCATTTGGGCATTGCTCTTACCTGGAGCCACCATGGGATAACAGTTTTCGTTGCGGGTGACATGGGCATCGAGGATGACAGGGCCATCATAAGCCAGCATTTCGGCGATCGCCCCTTCCAACTGATCTCGGCTATCAATTCTCAGACCTTTAATGCCATAAGCATCCGCCAGTTTGACAAAATCAGGCATTCCCATTTCCATATTCGAGGCAGAATAGCGCTCACCATAGAACGTTTCCTGCCACTGGCGCACCATCCCTTGCCAACCATTATTAATAATCACCACTTTGACATTAATGCCATATTGGGCGATCGTTCCCAGTTCCTGAATATTCATCTGGATACTGGCATCTCCAGCGATACAAATCACCTGCTCATTGGGCAAAGCCACCTTAACCCCCATAGCCGCAGGCATCCCAAAGCCCATCGTTCCCAAGCCCCCACTAGAAACCCATTGGCGAGGCCCATTTTCCAGGAACTGCGCTCCCCACATCTGATGTTGACCCACATCCGTAGTATAAAACGCATTAGGGGCTTGTTGACCCACCGCATAAATCACCTCTTGGGGCGAAAGTTGCCCTTCCGGACGAGGAATAACCAAAGGATAGTCCGTGCGCCAACGATTAATCCGCTCTAGCCACAGGGTCGTTTTAGCCGGTTGTCCCGATAGACCCATTTGATGGCAGCGAGCCAGAAGATCGAGCAACACTTGACGCACATCGCCGACAATGGGCACATCTGGAGTCCGATTTTTGCCCACCTCTGCGGGGTCAATATCAATATGGATCACCTGGGCACGAGAAGCAAATTCATCCAGTTTTCCGGTTACCCGGTCATCAAAGCGGGCCCCGACAGCCAGCAACAAGTCACATTCACTCACCGCAAAGTTAGCATAGGCTGTACCATGCATTCCCAACATACCTACCGATAGGGGGTGTTTTTCATCAAAAGACCCCTTAGCCATAAACGTAGTGGTTACTGGAATTTGGAACAATTCAGCCAGTTTTTTCAGTTCAGCATGGGCCCCAGAGGCGATTGCTCCACCGCCCACATAAAGTAAGGGACGTTCTGCATTTTGGAGTAAGGCGATCGCCTGATTAATCTGCCGAGGATTACCCTTAATCGTCGGCCGATACCCCGGTAACTTAATCGTACCCGGTTCTACCGGCACATAATCACACTCTTCCGTGCCCACATCTTTCGGCACATCAATCAGAACCGGCCCCGGCCGGCCGGTACTGGCAATATGGAACGCTTCGGCCACAATCCGAGCCATATCTTGGGCCCGACGCACCACATAGGAATGTTTCACCACCGGCAGGGTAATACCATAAATATCGGTTTCTTGGAACGCATCTGTACCAATAGCGGCCCTCGTCACCTGCCCAGTAATGATCACCATAGGAATAGAGTCCATTTGAGCCGTCGCAATCCCTGTCACTAAGTTCGTTGCTCCCGGGCCAGAAGTTCCAAAACACACCCCCACTTTACCCGTGGCACGAGCATAAGCATCCGCCGCATGGGAAGCCCCTTGTTCATGTCTAACCAAGAAATGTTTCAGTTCTCCATTGGCTTCGCAGCGATACAATTCATCATAAATTGGTAGAATCGCTCCCCCTGGATAACCAAAAATGTGCTTGACTCCATGCCGTTTTAAGCTATCCATAAGGGCATATGCGCCCGTTCTTCGAGTGGCTATTACTGTTGTGGCCTGCATAGGTCGGTCTCCTTCAGCTTTCTTACCTTGTTTAGTAGTCTTTGAATTGTATCGCTTCTATTTTCCAATAATCCACACAATTTAATGCATATTTTAGAGTCTTGTTAATTCTTAAAATTAGGATTTGGGGATCGTGCGGTTTTTGGGGATTTGTCGCGATCCTGTGTCTATCAGCATTTCATGACCAGATGGGGATCGGGTGCAGCGTTGATTTGATCGATCTGGATTCACCAAGCATAAATGCTTAGAGGGGAAGATTCCCCTCATTGATGCTGACTATAGATTAATTGAGCGTCAGCCACTTTTGCCCATTCAAACGAGTGACAACCCCAAAGACCAATAGACCCAGAGTAATTTTTCGCTCGTCAATCAAGAAAGGTTCGAGGGTACTGGGTTTAGCGCCATTATGGGAATAGGAAAAAGCCCGTTGTCCACCAATGTCTTCTTTAAAAAAGTAAACATTAAATTGGTGTTGTCCATTTTTCCAGGTTCCGATCACTTGCCAACAGGGCGGTTCTTTTTCCAAACCCTGTACAGCTATTTTCGCTTGAGTAAAGTTGAGCTTCAAGTCACTAATGCCCTGTTTTTCTAGTCCCGCTTGTAGGGCAGGTAGATAATCCTGTTGAATAAACTCCGCGAAGGGCTTTTCTTCTGGGGCTGGTGGCTTTTCTTTTTTAGGCGCTGTGCTTTGTTCTTCTGCCATAGTCCGAGTCTTGAGAAAATGTACTATCTTTCCTAATCATAGGGGGGAATGGGAGAGTGGGGGAATGGGGAGATGGCCCATTACCGCACAAAGCATTATAGGTTTTGCATTTCGGCGACCACTTGGGCGAGTTCTTGGACTAGGGGAGTGTTATCTGCTTCTTGAAAGGCTTGAACTAGGGCTTGATAGTACCATAGGGTTCCGGCTTTTCCACCTTTAAATCTGTCCCAAATGCTCTCTCCGACTTGGCGATAGTCTTTGAGGATCGAACGAGCATTATAGAGTTTATCGGCAGCCGAGACAAGGCGAACGGAAGCAGAAGCTTGGGGAAGGTGGGCAAGATAGGCTTCTTTCCGTTGTCGCCAAGGGGGTTTAGGTGTCGTGTCAGCGTCAGTGCATCCTTCGACTATAGCCGTTACGGTATCTCCAAATTCTTCTCGAATGCGATCGCGGGTTTCTTTTCCCCCTTGGTCTTCTATGGCATCATGCAAGAGGGCAGAGATCGCTTCATCTTCCGTTGCACCGTATTCTAGGGCAATGCTGGCAACTCCCAGAAGATGGGCAATATAGGGAACTCCTGAACCCTTACGGATCTGGGTTTGGTGCAGTTGGTGTGCCAAAATCAAGGCTTTCTCAAACCGTTTAGAAAGCATATTTTTTAATTAACAATTAACAATTAATAATTAACAATTATCGATTTCCGCTCCCTTCGACTCCGCTCAGGGAGCGCCCTCGTCTCCATGTCTCCCCATTCCCCCATTCCCCCATTCCCTCACACAGGCTGTTGTAATTCCAACTCTAGGGGCCGATCACCCTTGATCTCTAAACCTTTAAAATCTTGTTTAATGCTGCCAGACCCCTCTTCTGGGGGCCAAAAGACCCAACGACTGCCGACAGGGAGCTGATTGAGGCGATCGCTATTTTGAGTGAGTAAAATTAAAGGTAAATTGGGTAAATTCCGCGCGGGTTCCCCAAACGTGGTTCCTGCCAAGCTTTCTAAGACCACTTGATAGCCTTGAATCAGTCCAGTATAAGCCGTCCAAAGTTTCACATTCATTTGCCGACGGGAGCCATGGAAATAGAGAGAAGCAGCCGCAATGACGGCTTGTTCAAAGGTTTCGGGATGCCAAGCCCATTCCGTATCGAGGGCAATCACCACCTCTTCACCTCCGGCCATAATCTCCAATTCTCGCACCCTTAAGTCGCCATAGCGGGCGCTGGTGCGCCAGTGAATCAACCTCAAGGAGTCTCCAACCCGATAAGGGCGTAAGGAGCGAGTTAAGCCTTCTGTGGAATTTTGGATGCCCTGATCGTCGCGCTTAAATTTAGGGTGGCTCTGGTCTTGACCGAGGTCGTCAATTAGGGGACAAGTTCGCAGAGATAGCACTTGGGGATAAACGATCGCCGTAGCAGGCGCTTCCCGGCGACGGCGACACCAAAATAAGCCCAAAGGGGCGGCTGTCCTGAGCTGTAGGCTACTCCAACGATAAATTCCTCTTTTTTGGGTCGGTTGGTCATAAATCCATTTATAGCTGCTGTAAGGGGGGATATGGGCGATCGCCGTGGTTTGGGGAGGACTGAGGACAAAGGGCAGCAGATCCTGAACTTGAAGCAGGGTTTTGGGTTGGTTCGTACAATTTTCGATGTCAAGTTCAAGGGTGAGATAATCGCCAGCACTGATGGGGCGGATGCGATGGCGATGGATCTTTAGTCCGCGTAGGGATAGCACGGGCAAAATCGCCGCCATAAATAGTAAAGCGGCGAGAATGCCACTAATCACATAGAGCCATCCCACCATGGTATTGGTGGCGGCTCCAAAGAAGAAGACCATCAGAGCGCCTAGCAACCATCCCCCATAGGCTGGATTGACCCACTTTCTCTCTAACCAATCGGCGATCGCCTCTATCACGCTCTTACTCCTAAATTATTTCCCCTTATCTTTTATAGCGCTTCTGGGGATGGGGAATGGACTGTTCCCTGTTCCCTGTTCCCCCATTAAAATTCAACCAAGACTTCGGCAATTCTGCGATTGCGTCGCACGGTGAGCAGCATGGAGCGGGGACGGGTTTCTAGGAAGCCGATGAGATCGTTGACTCCTCGCAAACGACGGTGATTAATGGCTAAGAGGCGATCGCCTGGTCGAAAGCCAATATTAGACGCTAAAGACCCCCGTTCTACCTCTAATATGGTTAAGTCTTGATCGATAGTTACCCCTAGACGGGGAGGATCGGAATTGCGATCGCCCCTACTGCTATTCTCTTCAGGAAAAGTGGGATCGCGTCGAGCCACTGAATCATTCGGAAAGCCCGGATCGCGTTGATTGCCATTCGCCACAATAAACTCTTGTGCAATTAAGGCATTAGTGGCAAAACCGATGCCGCTATTGGTTCCATCCCGACTTAAAATGGCTTTATTAACTCCGATTAGTTCCCCTCGTGAATTGAGTAAAGGGCCGCCAGAATTCCCCGGATTGAGCGCTGCATCGGTTTGTAGGTCTCCGTTTTCTGGGTCAATGCGACTGAGGATACCGGTAGTAATAGTTCCTGACAGACCAAAGGGACTACCAATAGCATAAACTTGTTGACCGACTTGTACCCCTTGGCGATCGGCGATCGGAATCGTCGGTAAGCTCTCATTGGTTTGCAGACGAACTAAGGCTAAATCATTACGGCGATCCACCGCAATCACATAACCTGGGTAACGATTGCCTTGGGATGTTCTTACCTCTACCTGTCCGCCTCTAGCTTCAGAAACCACATGCTCATTGGTTAACACTAAACCATCAGATCTGACAATACTCCCTGAACCTGAACCTCGTCCAGCCTTAATCGTCACCACTGCCGGACTGGCTTGGCGATAAACTTGAATTCGGGTTTGCTCTTCACTGCTAAATTGCGCCAGTAGCCGGTTTTCCGGTAAACTGAGGGCTGGTGCAGTGATGAATAATCCCACTGCTAGAGTGGATAGGAATAAGGTTTTTGGTTGGATCATGATTCTTTACCCAGGGTTGGCAATCCTTCATTAAGGGATGACACAAAGATAGTGCTGATGGTTTCCTGATTGTAGAATAGGCACTGGTCATCGATTACTTCAACAACCCACCTATAGTCCAGAATGCCCATCTGGAGCCAGGAATTGATTTGACAGGCTTGTAGACAATCAAGATTTGGCGATCGGGGTTTAACCTTTGTTTGTTGTTTCGTTTAATTCATGAATTAATGCTTGATTATTTATCTTCATCCTTAGTTGGTGAAATGCCAGTTTTCCTTGACCCCTTTCAACTGTATACCCTACCCTTGGGAGATTGGGTGACCCATTTTGTCGATTTCTTGGTCGATCGGTTTCGCCCTATTTTTCAACTGACTACAATTCCCTTTGCTTTTGTTCTCAATACCATCGAAGCCAGTTTACTGGCTATTCCTCCCACCTTGTTCTTAATTTTCTTAGGGTTGCTGGTATGGCAATTTTGTGGCTCTGGGATTGCTATCTATAGCCTAGTGGCTATGATAGGCATTGGTTTACTGGGAACCTGGGAGCCAGCCATAACTACCTTATCTCTAGTGATTTGTGCGGTGGCATTCTGTATCATTATTGGTCTGCCGATTGGCATCATAGCCGCCAGAAACGATCGCTTTGACTCTATTTTGCGGCCGCTTCTGGATGCGATGCAAACCTTGCCTTCGTTTGTTTATTTGGTTCCGGTTGTGATGCTCTTTGGGATTGGGGAAGTTCCGGGAGTGATTGTTACCTTGATTTTTGCTGTTCCCCCTCTGATTCGATTAACCAATTTGGGGATTCGTCAGGTGTCTAAGGAAGTGGTGGAAGCGGCGATCGCCTTTGGTTCCACTCCCAACCAAGTCCTCTGGGAAGTGCAAATTCCCCTAGCTTCACCTACGATCCTCGCTGGCGTGAATCAATCTATACTCTTAGCTCTATCTATGGTGGTGGTGGCCTCAATGATTTCTGTAGAAGGTCTCGGTCAAATGGTCTTACGAGGTATTGGCCGCCTGGATGTGGGATTAGCCACGGTTGGCGGGATCAGTATTGTCTTCGTCGCTATCTTGTTAGACCGGATCACCCAGGCTTTAGGGAAACCGAAAAAGCTTTCCTGGAAAAAGCGCGGCCCCATAGGAGTTGTATTTTCTTTTACCCAGAAACAAGCGATCCCATAAATGGCTTCAATCTGTCATTAAAACCTTGGTGGTTGATTGCCCTAACTTATTTAACCGAGACCTTAAGGTGGTACTCAAGGCGGCAAAAATACCCCATTGAGCTAAGAGGGAAAAGGCAAAGGGTAAGATTAAGGTTTGGGCAGTTTGTTCTAAGGCAAACCAACTCCCCCCAAATACAGAGAACATCCACCAACCAGGAGCAATTTCTGGGGTGATTTCTAACATCATTAGAAGCATAAAGGGGAAACATAACCCCGCGAGGAGTAAAGCTCCGCCGATCGCCGTCCGGTTTTTAGAGCGGTTGAGTAAACTTAATTGGATGATTACTCCATAAATGAGCATCAAATTTGCGGAGAGGATCAAAGATAAAATGGCCCAAGTCCGTTCCGGGTTGGATAAGCGGGCGATCGCAAAAAAGATCCAAATCGCAGTAATGATTAGCACTTGCAGCGCGATCGCACCCACAGCAGGACTCTTTTCACCCCACAGCAACTCCCGAATTAAGCCTCGATTTTCCCTAGACTGTTGATGGCGATATCTAGCCCAATCTAGACAATTTTGCCGCTCTGGAGTCACCATAAAACTGGTGAACAGAATGACTACCAAATTAAACAAGCTGAGGGAAAACAGCATGTACAATCCTTGCTCAGGGTAATCTAAGCCTACCGGCAGCGCAAACCCCAATAACCACACCTGAAGCAGTGCCACCATCCCATAGCTTTGAGATTTACTCATCCTTGTACCTAGGGGATTTTGGTAGGCTCGATTAAGAATAGAAGCAATCCAATAGGCTATCCCTACACCCGTTACCACCGTTAATCCATAGCCCACCCAAGCGGAAGACAGGGGAAACATAAACCAATACCCCTCAATATATTCGGCATTACCGAAAACATACTGCTCCAAGCCCCAATTTACCCCCATTAAATAATAAGGCATCACCATTAAACTGGTGGCACTAGCGCTACCCGCACGAGCTTGTTCCCCCATTTTATCGTTACCGATTAGGCCAACCAATAGGGCGAATGCGTAACAGACTCCACATCCTAATCCCCACAGGCTATAAAGAGCTAAAACGCTAACTAAAGAATACTCCTGTAGAGCAGCGAAAGCATGGAGGGGCAAACAGAGTAGAGTAAAAAAGTACACAATAATGGGAACGCCTAACACCTTACCCCATAAGATTTTTTCACTCTCTTGAGGACTGAAGCGAATAAAATTTAGAGTCCCTTTGTTGACCTCTTTGGCTATATCACTGGTCAATAAAAATACGCCACATATTGATAAAGTCAAAGGGATAACCCAACCCAGGGAATGAAAAATGACTGACCAGGCAAAGGTATCATCATATTCTGCTGCTATCAGGATCAGAAGACCTTGTAAAAGCACGGCTGCTCCCAAAGCTAAAAATAGGGGAGCGGGCTTGAGTCTCCCTTTTAGCTCCCTTAATAATTGGGGATTCCATTCCCCAATGCGATTAAATACTGAATCCATAGTTGAAGAAGCTCCTAAACGGTCAAAATTAATATCTTTGAACCAGTTGACGATATGCTAACACTACCGGCTACGGAAATGACCAGCATTAGATATACAAAAGTTTCCTCACTAGAGCCATCATAACCTTCTTAATCCTCTCCCACCTGATAGCCAAACTGGGACAGACGAGCGCGAGATTGTCGCCATTTCGGTCTAACTTTAACAAATAATTCCAGATAAACTTGACCTAAAATCAATTTTTGCATCTGTTCCCGTGCGGCTGTACCAATGCTTTTTAACATGGCTCCTTTTTTACCAATCAGAATCGCTTTTTGGGAGTCCCGTTCTACATTAATGGCTGCAAAAACGCGAGTGATTTGCGGAGTTTCTTCTACCCGTTCAATTTCGATCGCCACCGAATGGGGAACTTCTTGGCGAGTGAGCAGTAAAATTTGTTCGCGGATTAATTCGCCCATAATAAAGCGTTCTGGCTGGTCAGTGACCAAATCGGGGGGATAATAGTAGGGGCCAGGGTCTAGATTATCCACCAGTAGGGTTTGTAGGGAGTCTAATCCCTCACCGGTGAGGGCAGAAAATTTCAGGGTAGGCCACTGGTGAGCTTGGGCTAGTTGTGTATAGCTTCGATCGATTGCCCCAAAGTCCTCCGGTTGTTGATCTGCCTTATTGAGTCCGAGAATAATGGGCAGTTTAACCGAAGAGAGTAAATCAACAATATAGCGATCGCCCCCTCCCGCAGCAACCCCACTATCGACCACAAATAACACCACATCCACGGATTTAATCGCCAACTTGGCATTTTCCACCAACACCTTCCCCAACTCATGATGAGGTTTATGAATGCCAGGGGTATCCACAAAAATAAATTGAGCGGCTGAAGTGGTCAGAATTCCCCGCAAGCGGTTGCGTGTGGTTTGAGCTACGGGTGAAGTAATAGCAATTTTTTGTCCCACCAACTCATTCATAATTGTGGACTTGCCTACATTGGGACGGCCGATAATCCCCACAAACCCTGACTTAAAGCCAGGAGGGGGTTCGGGAATTAACGTAAAGGATGAGGCAGAAGTATCGTAGAGGGCTTCAGATTGAGGATCAAGAGAATCGGTCATGGGGGATCGTAAGTCAGGAAATAACAAAGATTAAGTCAAGTTGACATTATGGAACTTTCAGAGAATTTGAGTTTAATTTACTCCTGTAAGGGCCACTAGAGCCGCTTGGTCTTCATTCAACTCAAAAGCTACGGGAGGACAAAGTTATGGGAAAACGCATTGGTATTTTAACCAGTGGCGGGGACTGTGCAGGTCTCAATGCTGCGATTCGAGCTGTCGTCTATCATGCCACAGGAACCTATGGTTATGAAGTCTTTGGAATTTATCAAGCCACATTGGGGTTATTAGAACGTCCTCCAAAGGCGATCGAATTAAACCGAAGCAACATTCGCGGTCTACTGCTCACGGGTGGAACCATCTTAGGAACTACCAACAAGGGCGACCCCTTTGCTTATCCGATGCCTGATGGCACATTACTCGATCGCTCAGAAGAAATGATCGAAGGATACCATCAATTGGGCCTCGATGCCCTACTGGTGATCGGTGGCGATGGCTCTTTAGCCATTCTGCGAAAACTAGCCAAACAGGGCAATATGAACATTATCGGTATCCCCAAAACCATTGATAATGACATTGGCATTACCGAGCGCTCTATTGGTTTCCAAACCGCCGTTGATATTGCTACAGAAGCCCTAGACCGACTCCAATTTACCGCAGCCAGTCATAACCGAGTCTTAATTCTAGAAGTGATGGGTCGGGATGCTGGCCATATTGCCATCAGTGCCGGAATTGCTGGCGGTGCGGATGTGATCCTGATTCCTGAAATTCCCTACGACATCAATAAGGTTTGCGACCATATTATCAAGCGTCGAGATATCGGCAAAAACTATTCTTTGGTGATTATCTCGGAAGCGGTAAAAACCATTGAGGGCGGAGCAATTACTAATGTGGATGTTCTCGGACAGCGCCGCTATGGAGGCATCGGCCATTACATTGCCGATAGCATTACTTCTAAAATTGGGGCGGAAACCAGGGTAACAGTGTTAGGTCATACCCAACGGGGGGGCATTCCCGCAGCTACTGACCGTCTGGTGGCTTCTGCCTTTGGGGTAGCCGCCGTTGATTTAGTGGCTGAGGGTAAATATGATTACATGGTGACTTGGCAAAATCGGCAAGTGGTAAGCGTGCCCATTGAAGATGCGATTAAACATTACCAAACGGTTGATCCTCAAGGGACTTTAGTAAAAACAGCTAGGGGTCTGGGTATTTGTTTGGGCGATTAACCCTCAAAACAAGGGGCCCCAAGCCCCTTGCCCGATCCGCAAGACGATGAAGCGATTAGGCCATTACCATACCCCCATCTACGTTAAAGACTTGACCGGTAATGTAGGCGGCTGCGGGATCTGCGGCGAGGAAACGTACCATTCCTGCAACTTCCTCTGGTTGACCATAGCGACCGAGGGGAATAAATTTGAGAATTTCGTCGGCGGCTAGGTCTTTGGTCATGTCGGTGGCGATAAAGCCCGGAGCAACTGCATTGGCAGTTACGCCCCGACTGGCGATTTCTTTGGCGACGGTTTTGGTAAATCCAATTACCCCCGCTTTGGCGGCGCTATAGTTGGCTTGACCGGGGTTTCCCATTTGGCCGGAGACGGAGGCAATGTTGATGATCCGGCCTCGACGTTGTTTGAGCATGATTTTACTGACGGCACGAGTACAAAGAAAGACTCCGGTTAGGTTGAGGTTAATGACCGCTTGCCAGTCTTCGGGTTTCATGCGTAGCAGTAGACCATCTCTGGTAATCCCGGCGTTATTGACCAGGACATCAATCTGTCCCCATTGATCCATAACGGCTTTAACCAGGGTGTCCACGGCTTCCGCTTGGGAAACATCTGCTCCCAGGGCGATCGCCTCTCCTCCTTGGTCTTTGATTTGACTGACGACTTCTTCGGCGGCTGTGCTGGAGCTAGAGTAGTTAACCGCAACTTTCGCTCCTTCTGCGGCTAGGTCAAGGGCGATCGCCCGACCAATTCCCCTAGAGGCTCCCGTCACTAGAGCCACTCGATCTTGTAATAGATTTCCCATAAACCAGGTCTTTTGACTATTTCTTAAGTTAGGCTTAGGGCATTTTGCCTTAGAATGGGGGGAAGAGGCAATTCTTCCTCAACCCATGCCCAATTTTTAATTTTTAATTTTTAATTGATACAACATGGCCGTTAAAAAGCAATTTAAGAGTTTTCCCGACCTCCTCGCCCAATCTGATGTCCCGGTTTTGGTCGATTTCTATGCCACTTGGTGCGGCCCCTGCCAAATGATGGTTCCCATTTTGGAAAGAGTGCAAACCCAGATGGGAAAAGCGATCCAAGTGGTGAAGATTGATTCAGATAAATATCCCCAACTCGCTTCTGAGTACCAGGTAGAAGCCTTGCCAACCCTGATTCTCTTTAAGCAGGGCAAACCCGTAGATAAAATTGAAGGTGTAATTAAGGCAGAACCCCTGATTGCTCGCCTCCAGACTTTGATTTAAGTAACTCGAAGAAATTTGGCTCAAAGTCTAGCTTTTTTCTGAAAGTTGTGTTAGATTAGTGAGAGTGGGTAATTAACGGCTGATTTCGTTGTTTTCCTCAACTTGCGGGTGTAGTTTAGTGGTAAAACCATAGCCTTCCAAGCTATTGATGGGGGTTCGATTCCCCCCACCCGCTTCTTGAATATATCGATTTCCAGGCTATGGCGATTCTAAAGCATCTAGTAGATGAGGTCTGGGCTTTCGTCAAGAGTCCCCCTGCCCATAGAGTTGTTGCATTCCTATGGAGGTTAGGATTATCTTAAAAATAGCTCTATAGTATTAGAGTTATCTATAAAGAGGAATGGCCAGATCGGCATGAATCGCTTGATTGCCCATGAGTCCAGTTTAGGAAATGTCCGGCCCATATCCCCACAAGTATAGAAAATCAGTCTACCCTAAAAGCAGGGGTTAATGGCTATATCAACCCAAGTCTATCCAACTCAAAAAACTCATTTATACTGAACCTTAAGGAACATTTAAATCATGCAATTGCCGCTCATCCACCCCAAACTTGAAAAGCCTCTCCCTTGGCTGTTGGGACTGGTTGCTGTTGCCGGTATTGGCGGGACTGGGATTGTGTACCTCAACATGAGTCGATCGCCTTCTCAAGGAGAGCAGATCGCCTCCTTAACGGTTCCTGCCCAAGCGTCTACGCTCACCATTCGCATCAATGCCAGTGGGGTGGTACAACCCATGCGTCGGGTTAATGTCAGTCCCAAAGTGCAAGGGAGATTAGCCGAACTCTATGTGGAACAAGGCGATCGCGTGGAAAAAGGAGAACCGATCGCCCTAATGGAAAGGGAGGAACTTGAAGCTCAACTGCGACAAGCCACAGCCAGATTAACCCGTACTCAAGCGGAACTCGATAAGGCGATCGCCGGAAACCGTTCTGAAGACATTGCCGAAGCCCAAGCCAGACTCAGACGCGCCCAAGCCAATTTAGCCGAACTACAAGCGGGTAGCCGTCCAGAAGACATTGCTGAAGCCAGAGCCTCTCTCAACCGTGCCCAAGCTCTGGTGTCGGAAGCCCAATCTCGTTTAGACTTAGCCCAAGAACGAGCAGAACGCAATCAACGCCTAGCCGATGAGGGCGCAATTTCCAGGGATGAACTCGATCAACGACTCGACGATCAACGCCGCGCCCAAGCTTATTTAGAGCAAACCGAAGCCGGGGCGATGGAAGCTCAACGCCGCCTAGAGCGCCTGCAAAATGGCTCTAGAACAGAAGATATTGCCGAAGCCCAAGCCGCAGTCGCCGAAGCCCAAGCCGCTCTAGACCGCCTAGTGAATGGAACCCGCACCGAAGATATTGCTAAAGCAGAAGCTGACTTAGTAGAAGCAAAAGCGAATGTGCAATACTACCAAGTGCAACTCGAAGATACGGAAGTCAAAGCCCCTTTTTCCGGCTTAATTGTGCAGAAATATGCTGAACCGGGAGCCTTTGTCACTCCAGTCACTGCCGCCTCTTCCGCCGACTCAGCCACCTCTACTTCAATTGTGGCTTTGGCCCAAGGCTTGGAAGTTCTCGCCAAAGTTCCCGAAGCCGACATTAGCCAAATTTACCCCAATCAAAAAGTAGAAATTGTTGCCGATGCCTATCCCGATCGCACCTTTGAAGGTCGCGTCCATCTGATTGCTCCCGAAGCCATCAAGGAAAGGGATGTCACCCTCTTTCAAGTGCGGGTAGAAATTCAAACGGGCTTAGACTTGCTTCAGTCGGGGATGAATGTGGATATATCCTTTGTGGGGGATGAACTCACCAACGCCTTAGTCGTGCCCACTGTGGCGATTATTACCCATCAGGGACAAACTGGCGTGTTAGTGCCTGGGGATGGCGAGCTACCGAAATTTCAACCGGTCACCATTGGCCCCCTCTTGGGCAATCAAATCCAAATTTTAGACGGAATTAAACCGGGTCAACCCGTCTTTGTGGAATTACCCGACGGTAAAACCCTGGATGAAATTGTTAATCGCGAGATCGAATAGACATTATGGACATCGTAGAAAGCATCAAAATTGCCGGTAAAACTCTACTGGGTAATAAAATGCGAAGCACGTTAACCATGCTGGGGATTATTATCGGCAATTCTTCTGTCATTGCCATGATTGGCATTGGTGAAGGAACCCAAAACTATGTCACTAGCGAGGTGGGGTCGTTGGGGCCCAATGTTTTATTTGTCCTACCGGGAAATCCCAATGCTCAGAGACGAAGCATTGTCCCTCCCCAAACCTTAGTCCTAGAGGATGCTGAGGCGATTGAGCAACAAGTGCCCTCAGTAGCAGCAGTAGCTCCCATTCTAACTGTTAGGGAAACGGTGAGCTACCAGGGCAATAATGTGGCCATTTCCATTACTGGAAGTACGCCAGAATTACTAACAGTACGCAGTTTAGGTGTAGCCAATGGCCGCTTTCTGAATGAATTAGATGTTAAGCGCAGTGAAACCGTGGTTGCCATTGGATCGGAGTTAGCCAAAGGATTATTTGGAAATCGCAATCCTGTGGGGGAAACCCTACGCTTAAAATCGATTAGTTTTCGGGTTATTGGGGTGATGCAACCCAAAGGTTCATCCTTTGGGGATAACATGGATATGGCGGCCTATATTCCCCTCAGCACGATGACTAACCGAGTGAGTGGGAATACTTCCCCCTATGGGACGCAAGTGAGTTTAATTTCCATTTCCATTAAGTCGGAAGATCGCATGAATGCGGCCAAGTTCCAGATTGAAAACTTGCTCCGTTTCCGGCATAAAATTACGGATGAGGATGATTTTACGGTACGCTCCCAAAAGGAATTAATGAATATTTTAGGGAGTATCACGGGCGCTCTCACCCTGTTGCTGGCAGCAATTTCTGGAATCTCCTTACTCGTCGGTGGCATTGGTATTATGAATATTATGCTAGTTTCGGTGACCGAGCGCACCCAAGAAATCGGGTTAAGAAAGGCGATCGGAGCATCGGAACAAGATATTTTAATTCAGTTCATGATCGAAGCGATTATTTTATCGGTTATGGGTGGATTAATTGGTACAGGATTAGGCATTAGTGGCATTTGGGTGATTAGCAGCTTAACGGCTCTAGATGCAGAAGTTTCGTTAGTAGCCATTACCCTGGCTGTTGGTGTTTCTGGAACGATTGGTTTATTTTTTGGTGTATTTCCTGCCCGACAAGCGGCTAAACTTGACCCTATTGTTGCCTTGCGTAGTGCTTAAATAGAGATCGAAAAATTCATGAATCAGGAATTAGAAAAAAAAGATATTATTCGCTTAGAACATATCTCGAAAGTCTATCAGATGGGGGATGTGGAAGTTCAGGCGATCGCCGATGTCAGCTTAACGATTCAATCGGGGGAATATTGCTCGATTATGGGGCCCTCTGGCTCTGGAAAATCCACCGCCATGAATATTATTGGCTGTTTAGATCGCCCCAGCTCCGGTAAGTATTATTTGGATGGCACGGATGTGGCGCAGTTGCCGAAAAAGGAACTTGCCAGCATTCGCAACCAAAAACTGGGGTTTGTGTTTCAGCAGTTTCATTTATTGGCCCAATTAACTGCCCTAGAAAATGTGATGTTACCCATGGTTTATGCTGGAATTAAAGGCAGGGAGCGTCAAGACAGAGCCGCAGAAGCGCTGAAACAAGTGGGTTTAGAAAATCGGATGAAAAATAAACCCAATCAACTCTCTGGAGGACAACAGCAACGGGTGGCGATCGCCAGAGCTATTGTTAATCGTCCCGTTGTTTTGCTGGCAGATGAGCCAACTGGTGCTTTAGACACCAAAACCACGGAAGAAGTGATGAATATCTTTACCCAACTCAACCGTGATGGTATGACTGTAGTCATGGTTACTCATGAACCCGATGTGGCTCGATTAACTAACCGTATTATTTGGTTTAGGGATGGTGCAGTAGTTCAATCTCATTTAAGTATAGAAGACTTACAGGCTTCCCATTTATAACGAATTTGGGGGTGGGCACTATAAAATAAATCACCCATTATCCAACTTCAACACCGCCATGAATGCGGATTGGGGCACATCTACTGTACCAATGGATTTCATCCGCTTTTTACCCTTGGCTTGTTTTTGCAGCAGTTTTTTCTTCCGGGAAATATCACCGCCGTAACATTTGGCTAACACATCCTTACGCAAGGCGGGAATATGTTCGCTGGCAATGACTCGCGAACCAATGGCGGCTTGAATGGGAACCTTAAATTGATGGCGGGGAATTAATTCTTTCAGTTTTTCGGTTAATCCCCGTCCCACATAGTAAGCTTTATCCCGATGGACAATCATGGCGAGGGCATCGACGGGATCGTTGTTGATCATGATATCTAAACGGACTAGATCGTTGGGGCGATAGCCAATGAACTGATACTCCATGCTGGCATAACCGCGCGATCGCGTTTTCATCTGATCGAAAAAGTCAGTGACTACTTCCGCCAAGGGCAACTCATAAATTAATGTGGTGCGACTTTGGGTTAGATATTTCATATCCTTGAACACCCCGCGCCGGGTTTGGCACAATTCCATCAATGTGCCCACATAGGTTTCTGGGGTAATAATATCAACCTGTACATAGGGTTCTTCAATGCTTTGCCGTTCGTTGGCTGCGGGCAGAGTGCTGGGATTATCAATATTGACCACTTCTCCGGAGTTAGAGATTACTCGATAAACTACGGAAGGCGCAGTAATAATTAAGTCTAGATCGTATTCTCGCTCTAACCGTTCTTGGACAATTTCCATGTGTAGTAACCCCAGGAACCCGCAGCGAAAGCCAAAACCCATAGCGCTAGAGGTTTCTGGTTCATAGGAGAGGGCAGCATCATTGAGTTTGAGTCTCTCCAGGGCTTCACGCAATTCGGGAAACTGGTTGGCATCGGTGGGAAACATGCCGCAGAATACCATGGGGTTGGCTTCTTTATATCCGGGGAGGGGCTTGTCGGCAGGTTGAGCTTTCAGGGTGATGGTATCGCCCACCCGCGCATCTTCCACGGCTTTAATGGATGCGGCTAAATAACCCACTTCTCCAGCGTGCAGTTCCTGGACTTGCACCTGGGTGGGAGAAAGAATGCCTAATTCGTCGATGTCGTATTCTTTGCCTGTTGCCATGAGGCGGATGCGATCGCCTTTACAAACCTTACCATCCACCACCCGAAAATAGACAATAACGCCCCGATAGCTATCATAATAACTGTCAAAAATCAGCGCCCGTAGGGGCTTCTCCGTGGTATCTTCTGGGGCAGGAATACCCTTAACAATGGCGGCTAAAATCTCTGGAATACCGATCCCTTCCTTGGCTGAAGCTAAAATGGCTTGACTACAGTCTAAACCAATCACTTCTTCTATTTCTGCTCTCACCCGCTCTGGTTCCGCCCCTGGCAAGTCAATTTTATTCAGAACGGGGATAATTTCTAGGTCGTGTTCCAGTGCCAAATAGACATTCGCCAGGGTTTGCGCTTCCACACCCTGAGAAGCATCTACCACCAACAGCGCTCCCTCACAGGCAATCAGCGATCGCGACACTTCATACGAAAAATCCACATGTCCCGGAGTATCAATTAAATTTAGAACATAAGTTTCTCCATTTTTGGCCTGATAATTCATCCGAGCCGCCTGGAGCTTAATGGTAATCCCCCGCTCCCGTTCGAGATCCATGGTATCCAAGAACTGCTCCTTCATATCGCGATCGGCAACGGCTCCGGTAAACTGGAGCAGGCGATCGGCCAAGGTAGACTTACCATGATCGATATGGGCAATAATACAGAAATTACGAATATGAGAGACTTTAGCGTCGGTCATAAAGTTAAATTTGAACCTAATTGAGTGAAACGTGCAGTTAAAATGGTCGCTCCGGTTCAGACGCACTTGAGCAAACAAGCGGCCTGTAGGGTTGGCTCGGATAGTTAATATATTTTAACCTAGTCCGGGAGTTTAAGGGAATTTACCAGCCATCCTCCATTCATCATAGGATCGCGGCATGTTAAACTAAGATAAACCCTACGTGCTTTAAATGGGCCTGCTGCTGTAGTCTTGTAGACCTAACCCCTTTTTAGGTCAGACCCTACAGAATCCTTAAATGAGACTGAACAAAACAGATTCCATTAATAAGGTAAACTGTCGTTTTTTTCTTTCAGTCAGGTTGAAAAAAAGATCGAAAACAACTAGGGTAGAAACAAAAATCTGATGTATATTGAGGCTTAAACTGAAACCCATGAATGATCCTACTCTTTCTTCCGAACGTAAACTCGATAAAGTCGAAATTTCCATCGCCTTAGATGCGGAATTACTCGAACAAATTCAGCACTTAACCAATGACCCTTCGAGAATTATTGAAACAGCAATTCGTCAATGGCTCAGAGGTTCAAGCCAACGAGATGATGAACTCACCCGCACTCTGATCAAAAGCCCTCCCCTGCCTCCAAGGGGTGAATGGAACGACTAAAACTGAAATCTCCCCAGAGATCCAGGCGATCTCCAGGAGATTTTAAACTCTGAAGATCCCCAATAGACTTTTGGTCTCTTCTGTTACTCCCCTCCTGCTCAGATGCCAGGCCTGTGAACATCATCAGGCTCAATCCAGGCCATTCCATCCCCAAAGCTGACTAGAGAGCTTCAAGAGTCTACAACCGGACAGAAGTCATCAATCGGTTAGTCCTCAATCTGGAAAATCTGAGCTACTCTAGGTTAGAGGTCAAATGTCTCTTAAAAATTCACCGACACCAACTCATGAATGCTTCTTCCCATGCATCCATTTCCACCCTAAATGACACCAGCCTTTCTAACCCTTTAGAGAGGGGAAATGCCAAACCGTCAATTCTGTTAGGGTTAGGGGCTGAATTAAGCTTTATTCATAATACTTCTGGTGAGTACCTAGCTTTTAATTGGACTCAAGCAGAACGCTATGATTTAGCCTCTGAAAAATTAGTCGGGGAATTGATGGAAAAGACCCTTTATCCTATCCCTATCGATCCCTATTTGGATCGAGTGCGTCAAGTCTTGGAAAATCAATTGCCGGAACGTTTTAGCTATCCCTTTCGCTATGGGGAATATTACTTACTCTTCGATTTGGTCGTCACTCCAGTGCTAACTTCTCCTTTGAAAGCCAATCAAGTGTTAGTGCTGGGGAGACTGCTGTCGAGCGCTGTGGGATCTCAATCCTTTGCCAGTAGTCCAGATGTGCTAAAGCAGGGAGAAAACAGAACTACCGATCATTATCAGACTCTGCTGACGCGAGTCACCCGTAAAATCAGACGAACTCTGGATCTCGAAACGATTTGGAAGCAGACGGTGGAAGGGTTAGGTATTGCCTTAAATCTAGAAAGCTGTGCGATCGCCCAAAAATGCCTAGAGAGCCAAAATCTGAAAATCGTTGCCCACTATAGCCATCAAGGGAGTGGATCGCAAGTGGGAAGCTTGATCTCCTTAGAGGAAAATTCCCCCTTGATGGGAGCCTTATCGAGTCTAGAACCTTTAGCTTGGGTAGAACAGGAGGGTAAGGAGTCCTCAGAGTCTCGGTTAGCGGTAGCCACCTGCTATCAGGATCAACCCAATGGATTACTGATGTTATCACCTCCCGTGCGCTCGGATGACGATCAACCCTATTTGTGGTCACCGGACGAGATCGAGTTGGTGAGGGAGTTGGCGGATCAGGTGGGAACGGCGATCGCCCATGCGACACTCTACCAAGAACTAGAATTAGCCAGAGAACAAGCCGAAGAAGCTTCACGACTTAAAAGTGAATTTTTAGCCAATACCTCCCATGAACTGAGAACCCCCCTCAATGGCATGATTGGCTTTCTCAAGCTGATCCTCGATGGTATGGCTGACGATCCAGAAGAGCAACTCGAATGGGTTCAAGAAGCCCATAAGTCCGCCTTACATCTTCTAAACTTAATTAATGATGTGTTGGATCTGGCCCGAATTGAAGCCGGAAAAATGCAGATTGAGCTAAGTCCAGTGAATTTGGATGAACTCTTAACCAACTTAGAAAACTTTACTCGACCGCAGGCGGAAACCAAAGGGTTAAGTTATGAAGTCAGCCGCACCCTAACCCGCGATGAAGTGATGATTACAGGGAATTATCAGCGCCTGTTACAGGTGATGTTAAATTTGGTGGGTAATGCCATTAAATTTACTCATGAAGGGGGAATTACGATTACGGCTGAAGTAATCGCCAAGAAATTTCATGTGGGCGATCGCGACTATCCCGGCTTTGTCAAGGTGAGTGTAGCCGATACCGGTATCGGTGTTCCCTTAGAGAAGCAAGAACAATTGTTTCAGAACTTTTCCCAAATTGATGGATCGCGTACCCGTCAATATGGAGGAACGGGCTTAGGATTAGCCATTTCTCAGCGCTTAATTGAGGCCATGGGCGGTGAAGTGAACTTCTTTAGTATGGGAGAAGGCCTCGGCTCGACGGTCACTTTTACAGCTCCCCTGGGACAATTACCGGTAATTGTTAAGGAGTAACTTCTGTGGGAGAGTTGGCTCGAATCCATCCGCGATCGCAGAGAATAGTGAAGAGACTGATGGACTCTTCTAATAAGCAGGCATGACCGCTATAGGGTAAATAAACGATTTGAGCATCCCGAAGCTGTTGTTGCAAGTAGCGGGCTTCAGAGATGGACGGTAATAAACGATCGCTGCCACTGGCTAAAATTAGGGTCGGTTGCCCGATCCCCTGTAGATCTTGGGGAGGGAGAGTAAACTGCCTAAGCAGAGATAACCGCCAAGCCGAGGTATCAGCAGGCACATCACAAAGGGCAGACCAGAGAGCCTGGCGATCTTCAGGAGCGATGCGAGGCAAGGCAGCCAGTAACAAATAAACAGCAACACTGCCCAAATTATAGAGGGGATCGGGAATCCAAGGCACAATCGACTCCCCCAAAGTCATCCAAGGACGACGGTGAAAAGAAGAAGCAGGATTGACCAAAATTAAGCGAGAAATTAATTCCGGTGCTTTCAGAACCGTTTTCAGGGCTAAACAGCCCCCAAATGACTCCCCACATAAATAAACCCGGCGGTTGACTTTGGAGACCAATTGAGCTTGAATAAACTCGATGAGGCGATCGCTCAACCCCTCCCAATCCAGGCGATTATCTGGCGGAATCCTCATGGCTCGCACCTCAAAATCCCTTTGCAACCCTTGTGCCTGACGAGCAAACAACGATCCCCAACCATCCATACCGGGCAGGAAAACCCATAGATCCGCCTGGGGACGCACAGCAGTTAACTGGAGAAAATGAGGGTAAAGGTCAGACATAGGAGAAAATCAAAAGATAGCCTTGGGTATTCAAGATCGACAACCATTGCACCGATCCCAAAAACAAAATTAACTCATCCTAATTATAGATAATGCTTTTTTATCTGTTTTTGGGCATTGCCTCGGACATTTCCGATTCTGCCATCCCTTTAAGCCTTAAAGAGCAATCGACTCAGTTTCTCTAAAGTCTGTTATCTTAGTCTCACCTCAAATCGATAGGCAATCAAGACAAACTTGAGCAACTAAGGCTACAATCAGAATTAATTCCCCTTATCGATCGATTGAGTAAAATCCATAAGACAACCTAACGGGTTGATTTGACAAAGCAGGTCATTAAAAACGCTAATCATATTTTCTATGAACTCTAACTATCCAGCAAAAAAAACCTTTACCATTACAACTCCTCTATACTACGTCAATGACTTGCCCCATATCGGCAGCGCCTATACCACCATTGCCGCAGATGTTTTAGCCCGCTACTGGAGACTTCGCGGAGAAGAAGTCTTGATGATTACGGGTACAGATGAACATGGCTTAAAAATCCAGCGCACGGCTCAGGAGCGGGGGAAAGACCCCCAGGCCCATTGTGATGAAATTGTCCAGGGGTTTCAAACCCTCTGGCAGAAGCTCAACATTCAGTATGATCGCTTTAGTCGAACCACGGCGACAAACCATCATCACATTGTGCAAGAATTCTTCCAGCGAGTTTGGGACAATGGGGACATTTATCAAGGGGTGCAAAAAGGATGGTATTGCGTTTCCTGTGAAGAATTTAAAGAAGAACGAGACCTGCTTGAGGATCGCCGTTGTCCTATTCATCCCAACAAATCCACAGAATGGCGGGACGAAAATAACTATTTCTTCCGCTTGTCTAAATATCAAGACCCGTTAGAATCCTTCTATAGTGAGAATCCAGACTTCATTCAACCGGAAAGTCGCCGTAATGAAGTCCTTAGCTTTGTGGCTCGTGGGCTGCAAGATTTTTCCATCTCGCGAGTTAACCTAGATTGGGGGTTTCCTGTGCCGACAGATGTCAAACACACCCTTTATGTGTGGTTCGATGCCCTATTAGGGTATATCACCGCCTTACTCGATCCCGAAGATACACCCAGTTTAGAGAATGCTCTCGCCCGGTGGTGGCCGATTCAAACCCATCTAATTGGTAAAGATATTCTGCGCTTCCACACGGTCTATTGGCCAGCAATGCTGATGTCTGCGGGTCTCCCTTTGCCAGGACGGGTGTTTGGCCATGGCTTTTTGACTAAAGATGGGATGAAAATGGGTAAAACCTTGGGAAATACGTTAAACCCCTATGAATTAGTGGATCGCTATGGGGCTGATGCGGTTCGCTACTATTTTCTGAAAGAAATTGAGTTTGGTAAGGATGGGGACTTTAATGAAACTCGATTTATTAATGTTCTTAATGCGGATCTAGCTAATGATTTAGGAAATCTGCTCAATCGGACTCTAGGGATGGTGAGAAAATATAGTCAAGGTCAAGTTCCGGCGATCGCCCCTAATGACATTCCTGATGATAATCCCCTGAAAATCCTGGGAAGTTCCTTGAAGTCAAAAGTAGATCGGCATTACAATGACCTCGCTTATTCCCAAGCTTGTGAAGCCATTCTCGGCCTTGTGCAAAGCAGTAACAAATATATTGATGAGCAAGCGCCCTGGACGTTGTATAAACAAGGAAAGCAAGAGTCCCTAGCAGAAGTTCTCTACTCGGTTCTAGAATCCGTGCGTTTAGCAGCCTATCTGCTCTCACCGATTATTCCGGGTCTTAGCACCGCCATCTATAACCAATTAGGATTTAGTGTCGATTTTAACCAGGTTAGAGACCTTGAAAACAAAATCCCCTTTGAAAGCCATGCCCAATGGGGCATATTACCCGGTCAACAAACGTTAGGTAATCCTAAACCGGTTTTCCAACGTCTAGAATTAATTGAAGCTTGAATTTGATATAATAACAAGCTTTCCTTTCTCTTTCCAAACCACCATAAAACCATAAGATTTTAAGAACTGAGGTATAAGTAATGATGTATGAATCGATGGAACAAAATCCAAGTCTATGTACTCCAGAACAAGTGCTTTCCAATCGGGGAACGGTGGCCATTTTTATTGATGGTTCTAATCTCTTCTATGCCGCCTTGCAATTGGGGATGGAGATTGATTACACCAAGTTATTGTGCCGCTTAACCAATGGTTCGCGCTTGTTACGTTCGTTTTTCTATACGGGAGTCGATCGCACCAATGAGAAGCAGCAAGGATTCTTGTTATGGATGCGTCGCAATGGCTATCGAGTGATTGCCAAGGATTTGGTGCAACTGCCCGATGGCTCGAAAAAAGCGAATTTGGATGTGGAAATTGCGGTGGATATGATGGCTTTAGTTGGCTGTTATGATACGGCAGTATTGGTCAGTGGTGATGGGGATCTCGCCTATGCGGTGGATTCAGTGAGCTATCGGGGGGTGCGGGTAGAGGTGGTGAGTTTGCGATCGATGACGAGTGATAGTTTAATTAATGTGGCCGATCGCTATATCGATCTCGAAAGCATTAAGGAAGATATCCAAAAAACACCCCGGCAAAACACCTATTCCTATCGCCCCTTATCCAGTTTAAGCCTCATGGATGAACGACAAGAAAAACGATAAGGTTGTGGGCTGTACATGGTTGATAGATCCTGGAGCATGGGCAAGAAAACCGGCGATCCCCTGAAGGTGAGGGTCAAAACCAGTTTAGGCTTGATTTTGGCGATCGCCTTATCCGCTTGTGGTGGCTCTAATGCACCCGATAAACTGGTGCAAGCGGCATCCGATGCTGAAGATTCGGATGCCATTCAATTGGTTTTTAATGATATTACCCTAGAACAAGGAGACGATCGGGGTCAGTTGTTATGGAAAGTCCATGCAAAATCGGCCACCTATAGTGAAGACCGACAAATTGCTACGGTGGAAGAACCATCAGGAGAATTGTATCAAGATGGAAAATTAGTCTATCGAGTGGAAGCTAAACGGGGAGAAGTTCACCAAGATGGCAATTTAATTTTACTCAAAGATGGAATTAAGGCGATCGCCGTTGCAGATGAAGTGGTGTTAGAAGGGAATGAACTGGAATGGCGACCCCATGCAGATGTACTGATGGTTAATAATACATTGACGGGTTCCCATCCCCAGGTGGAAGCTAAAGCCAATCAAGTTAAACTCTATAGCCGCTTGCGGCAAATGGAATTAATCGGGAATGTACAGGCAATTACTCATAAGCCCCAGTTACGGATGAACACCGAACACTTAGTGTGGCTGATGAAAGATCAGAAAGTGGTGGGATCGGTGGCGATCGAAATCAAACATTATGAAGGAGGGGAAGACAACAAGCAAAAGTTAACCGATGAACCCGAAATTCCCCCCAGTCATACGGCTTTAGCTGGAGGAAGTATGGTGGATTTAGAAAAGGAATCGGTTACCTTAATGAATCAAGTCACCTTAACCGCAGTAAATCCAGCCTTAGAAGTGCAAAGCGATTCCATGACTTGGGATTTGAAATCCCAATCTGTGGGAGCCAATCAAAAGATTACCCTAGACCATTTGGATGAACAACTGACCTTAGTGGGCGATCGCGGCTCCGTGGATTTAGCCAATCAGATTGCTTATTTAAACCAAAATGTCCGGGTAACCGGGGGAGAAAATCAGTCGGATCTATCGGCAGAAAATGTTACCTGGTTCTTTAAAAAGGAAGAGGTGGAAGCTACGGGGAATGTCACCTATCGTCAAGCGAATCCGCCGTTATTTTTGCAAGGAGCCAGAGCCTTTGGTCAGTTGCGAGATCAAAATATAACCGTCAGTAGTGGCGATCGCACCAGAGTCATTACCGAGATTATCCCTTAGCTGAGTGCTAATATCAAGCCAACCCTCGTAGTGGACTGGCAAGCTCAAAATTGTAGGTTGGGTTGAGCGAAGCGTGAAACCCAACTTTCGTCAAACTGGTGTTGGGTTTTCGGCAAAGCCGACATGAACGTTCCTCAACCCAACCTACATTCTGTACCCCCCATTCCCCCATTCCCCCATCATCGGCGGATCAAAACCGCCATCCCTTTATGCAGTTTCCGTTGCCAAGAAAAAGGCAAAGAACCGGTGAATTTTTCGATGCCATCCACTACCCCTTTGGGCAAAATTTTCAACAGATATTCTAGTTTAATATGGCCATTGGTTAAGGAATTGGTAAACAGGCGAATTTCTTCTATTTCTAAGCCTGCTTGCTTCACTAGAGGCGGAATTTCATCGGTGTGGAGCAGAAAAATATGACCATCCGAATTGGGGCTAAATTGTTGTTCTTCGTACAAAGAGGGATCGGGACAATCGGAAAACTTGGGTAAATTATGGCGAATATATTCCCCATTGGGAGTGGTCATCACAATATATCCTCCCGGCTTCACCAGTTGGGAAATTTTTTGCAGAAATTGATCGGGATGGGCTACATGCTCGATAATTTCCGTAATCAAGACCACATCAAAACAAGAATCAAACCCTAAATCAAATAAATTCCCAGGAGCATACTCAATATTGCCCTTTTCATACTTCAGTTTCACGTAATCGACTAATTCCGATCGCAGGTCATTCCAAGTCACTTGGTAGCCCAATTCTGCCAGCCATAGACTATAATTGCCCTGAGAAGCGGCCACATCTAACACCTTAGCCCCTGGTTGGGCCACTTTTTGCACCAAATCAATCACCACCTGACGACGATTCTGGTAAGCATAGGTATGACCCAGAACCCGGCGATCGCCATAAATTTCTATCTGGTCATAGTAAAATACTTCTTGCCAACTGGCGGGGGATTCTGGGGGAATTGTAATCTGCTTCATGGCTAAATTTTTCCTCGGTTATGGTAGAACGGATCGGTAGAGTCCTCGACGGTAATTATATGAAAATTCTGATGCTTTCCTCCACTTTTCCTTATCCCCCTAGTCGGTCGGGGACAGAAGTGAGGACATTTAATCTGCTTAAATATCTACAAAAAGACCATCAAGTAACTGTGGTGGCCCAGCGATCGCCCGATGTCACTGATGAAGATATTACCGGTTTGCAGGATAATGTCAGGGATCTGAAGATTTTTCCCCTGGTTGCGGATGAGCGCAAAGGGGCGATCGCCAAAGGAAAGCGCCTATTCTCCTCATTCTGGGAAGGAAAACCCCAAAATGTGATTCACCGTTACCTCAAGGATATTGAAACCCTGGTTCTCGAAGGCGTAGAGCAGGGTAAATATGATGCTATTACCTGCGAACATAGTGCCAACGCCGTTTATTTACGTCCAGAGCTTAAAAATCGGGTGGGTATGGTAGTCAATGTCCACAGTTCCATGTATTGGGGAACGAAAAATGCCATTGATACCGGAGCCTCCGAAAACCTCTGGCGCGATCGCCTTTATTTACCGGTTCTCTATCGCTACGAAAAACAGTATTCCCAAATTACTGACAAACTGGTAGTTACGACGGTTGACGATCGCAAACAACTCCAAATTTTTGCCCCTGCTGACAAAATTGAAGTGATTCCCAATGGGGTAGATCTAGAATTATTTCCTTGTCGAACCCAAGATCCGGGCGGTTATACCTTAGCCTTTGTGGGATCGATGGACTTAACTCATAACATGGATGCAGCGATCTTTTTTGCCAAGAAAGTCTTCCCCCAACTGCGTCAGCGCTATCCTCAAGTCAAGTATCGCATTATTGGCAATCGTCCAACGGCTGAGATTAAAGCCTTAGCCAACCAACCCGGTGTAGAAGTCACTGGAAGGGTTTCCTCCATGGTGGAAGCGCTCCACCAAACCACTATTTGTGTGGTGTCTTTACAAACCGGTTTTGGCATTAAAAACAAGACCCTAGAAGCCATGGCAGCAGGTGTACCGGTTGTGGGGAGCGATCGCGGTTTAGAAGGACTCGATGCTGATGGTGTTGCCTTGCGAGCCAATACGGTAAAAGAGTATATTGAAAGCATTTCCCGATTATTTGAAAACCCCGAACTCAGAGCCGAACTCTCTCAAAAGGGTCGGAAACTGATTGAAGATTGCTTCACTTGGGAACAGATGGGCAAACAATACGAACGTGCCTTAGAAAAGGCTTGCCCAAGTTGAGGGGAATGGGGAGGCGCTTGGCAGCATCAGAAAATATTAGGTGATCTGCGATCGCAGATTACAGTTACCCCTGACTGAGGGATGATCTGGCGCATAGAGGGCATCAGAAATGGTTGCAACTCTATATTCAACTGTAATGGTGGCTCCCCCATGGTCATAGGCCAAATTTTGGGGAGTAAAGGGATCGCGAGGGCTAAATAATTGCAGCAGCACGACAGAATAGGCAATCCACAAGAATAGGCCAAAGATGAACCCATTAAACTCTATCATCACTCAACTCCCTTATTCCCAGACGTTCAAGGTGATTTATGGTTCATTATAAAACTTAGGGGGCGATCGCGTTCCTGATTTATTTAACGAAATATTACGAACTCTCACCACCCAGCTCAGTTCATTGAAGTTAAAATAATCCATATATTTTCTCTAGCGTACCTGAAAAATGACTATGCTGTACTTAAACTCTATGTGCAAATCTTCTCAAGTTTCAGGTTTTTAGATATGGTCTTTGACCTTGCTAACCTCCCCTATTGGATCTTTCTCGGTTTAGGAGTTGTGCTGTTTCTGCTCGTAATTTCTTCTGGAGGTGGAGATAGTGATGGCGATGTAGACATAGATGCTGATGGAGATTTCGATACCGACCTAGATATCGAACTTGAAGCAGATGCTGATGGTGGTTTTACTGCTCTGCAAGCGTTGGGGTGGTTAGGATTAGGAAAAGCGCCCCTATTGTTATTATTAGCCATTGATTTTAGTTTGTGGGGACTTTTGGGATGGGTTCTTAACCTCCTCTTAGGACTTCCCACGGGACGGTTAGGAAATGGTGTTTTAATCATCTCCTTAATTTTCAGCCTATTGGGGGGCAGCCTCATTTCTCGACCCATTGGCAAACTATTTGCAGCATTCGGGGAAGATACCCGTGGCGATCGCCTGATCGGATGTACCGGAACCGTTGTTTCCGTCAGTCTTCCCCAACAGCCTACCACGCAAATCGGCCAAGTCGATGCGATCGATCCTGCCCATAATTTAGTCAGTATAAATGTGCAAATTCCCGATTGGGCTACTCAAATTCCTAAACATGGAGACCCGGTAATAATTATCGAATATTGTGACAGTTTTTATCTAGCCGTCGCTAAAGATAGTGTAGACCAAAAACGCTGGTTAGGCTAATTTTAGCCCTCGTGAATCTTCATACACATTTGCTGATTGTGTATCTACCTCATCTTTGCATAAAACTATCCAAGGACAAAAGGTTTATCCATTATGAAACAAACTCTTATTGAACAACCAACCCAACCCATTCTGGCTCAAAACCCCCTCCCACAAATGGGATCGGTGAGTCTGCTTTTAGTCAGTGGTTCCTTGGGATTTGTCTTTTTCCTGATTTTAGGAATTATCGCTTATACGAGCGTTTACAAAATTACCCCCAACAACGAAGCCTTTGTACGCACGGGAGGCGTATTTATTAAACAAAAACGAGTTTTTCTCAATGGAGGATGTGTGGTAATTCCTGGATTCCATGAAATTACCCGCGTGCCCTTACGAGAAATTTCTATTGATGTGGAACGCACCGGCAATTTAGCCGTGCGGACTCAAGACTATTTACGAGCCAATATGCGCGTCACCTTTTATGTGTGCGTCAGTGCCAATCAACAGGATATTATTACCGTGGCAGCTCGGTTATCTAAGGAGGGAAAAATTTCAGCCACGGATATGAAAGAAGCTTTAGAAAAACGGGCAGATGATGCCATTCGTGCAGCGGCGAAAAAGAAAAGTTTAGCTGAGATTGATTCAGACAAGTTAGGCTTTGCCGATGAAGTCTTGAACTTGATTCAGCAGGACTTTAAAAAGATCGGCTTGACCCTGAATAATATCGCCATTTCTGAGATTGAAGAAGACGATACTTATGATGAAAACAACTTCTTCGATGCTCAAGGGGTGCGACTGAGAACGGAAACGATTCAGAAATCCATTCAGCAGAAGCGGGAAGTGGAGCTAAAGACCAAAGTTTTGATTGAGCAACAAGAACTCGATGCCGAAAAACAATCCTTACGGATTGCTCAAGAGAAAGAAGAAGCCAAGCTAAATCAGAAATTAGAAGTTGAATCCATGGCGGCTCAACGGGAGCGGGAAATTCAGGAATCTAAAGACCAAGAATCGGCTAAAATCGAACGCAATAAACTCTTGCAAAATAAGGCAGTTGAAGAAGAAAAGATTCTGCAACAGTTGTCCGTTCAACAAAGCCAAATTGATGCCAATATTGCTTTAGAAGAGCGCAATAAACAGTTTAAAATTGCCCAAGCGCTGCAAAAACAAGAATCGGAGGTAGCGGAAATTAACCGTCAGAAAATGGTCGAGTCTTCCCAGCTTAAAGCCAAAATTGAGATTGCGGCTGCCGAACGGGAATCGAAGATTGCCCAACAGGAAGCGGCGATCGCCATTTTGGAAAAAGAAAAGCAACGGTTAGCCGCCGATGCCGAGCGTGCCCAAGCCGAAGCTGCCGTCATTACCGCCCAAGAAATCGAACAAGCAGAACGGGCACAACGGTTAAGCGCCATCGAAGCAGAAAAAGAAGCCCAGAAACAAAGGATCTCCGAGCAAAACGTAGTCGAAATCGATGTGTTCCGCCGCCGTCGGCAAGCCGAAATTGCCCGCCAAGCCGCCGAACTCGAAGCCGAATCTATCCGTACCCTCGCCCAAGCCAACCGGGATAAAGCCTTAGCCGAAGCAGAAGGAGAAAAAGCCTTAATTGAAGCCAAAAACACCCTTTCCGATGCCAAACTCTCTGCCCAACTGATCTCGGAAATTTGGCCCACTCTAGCGCCCCATATTCCGGAAATTGTCAAAGCCCTCGCCCCCCAACCCGGTATCTTGGGCGATACCCGCATTTATTCTTTCCCTGGAGCCAATGGCAATAGCGGCAATGGTATGGGAGATATCAATAAGCTCCTGATGTCCACCAGTGGCTTATCCTTAGTCAATGCCCTGATGGAAGAGGGAAAATTGGGCGCACTGCTACAACAAATTAGCCAAATGGTGCGTAACCCCAACCCTCCAGAAGCCTCCAGCCAACTGACGGCCAGCCAGTCCTCAGAAAAACCCTCAGCTCCAGAAAATCCTACCGCCAGTTAAACTCAACCCAGGGCAGTTCACCTGCCCCATCCCCCCCATCTCCACCCTTTTTAATTTCCGAGTGAATTTGATAGGCTATTTAAATATATTTTGGGAAACGCAAGAGAGACAGTGGATATTCAAATTGGACGGGGAAAAACAGCCCGCAGAGCTTACGGAATCGATGAAATCGCCCTAGTACCAGGTCTTCGGACGCTCGATCCGAGTCTGGCCAATACCACCCTCACCTTGGGGGGGATAGAGCGGGAAATTCCCATTATTGCTAGTGCCATGGATGGGGTTGTGGATGTGAAGACGGCTGTGGCGTTGTCTGAGTTAGGGGCAATGGGAGTGCTGAACTTAGAAGGAATTAATACTCGCTACGATGATCCTAACCCGGTCTTAGACAAAATTGCCTCAGTGGGCAAAGATGAATTTGTATCCTTGATGCAACAGTTGTATGCCCAACCCATCGATCCCGAATTAATTACCAAACGGGTCAAAGAAATCAAGGAAAAAGGAGGCATCGCGGCGGTTAGTGCCACACCAGTAGGGGCGATCAAATATGGTCAGGTGGCAGCCGAAGCGGGGGCAGACCTGTTTTTTGTGCAAGGGACTGTTGTTTCTACCGATCACCTCTCCCCGGAGTCTGTCGCGCCCTTAGACTTGGCAAAATTCTGCGAACAGATGCCGATCCCGGTGATTTTAGGCAACTGTGTCACCTATGATGTGGCTCTAAACTTAATGAGAGCGGGTGCGGCTGGGGTTTTAGTGGGTATTGGGCCGGGGGCAGCCTGTACGTCGCGGGGGGTTTTGGGGGTTGGCGTTCCTCAGCCGACGGCGATCGCCGACTGTGCCGCCGCACGAGAGACCTATTACCAAGAAACCGGCAAATATATCCCCGTGATCGCCGATGGCGGCATTATCACCGGTGGCGATATTTGTAAATGTTTAGCCTGTGGTGCAGATGGAGTGATGATCGGCTCTCCCCTCGCCAGAGCTAAAGAAGCTCCCGGCCGAGGCTATCACTGGGGTATGGCCACCCCTAGCCCCGTATTGCCCAGAGGGACAAGAATTCGGGTAGGTAGCACCGGAACCCTAGAACAAATTTTGCGCGGCCCCGCTCAGTTAGACGACGGAACCCATAATCTCCTGGGTGCGCTCAAAACCAGCATGGGAACCCTAGGCGCTCAAACCATCCGCGAAATGCAGCAAGTAGAAGTGGTGATTGCCCCATCCTTACTCACCGAAGGCAAGGTTTATCAAAAAGCCCAACAACTGGGTATGGGTAAATAGATCTAATTCTCCTCAAAGACCAGGAATCGGAGAAAGATTTCTACAATTTGTACATAATTCGGGGAAAAGTGAAATCTGTTGTTTACAATAGGGAATAGCGGAGACGCATAATGTTTCCGTTCACTCCTCACACCACACTCCGCCTGAACAGTTTGTTCGGGCGGTTTCTTATTTAAACAGGTCGGTCTGCTATGATAGAATTCCTGATGTGGAACGTAGGATAAGGATTACCCCTAATGACAGCAGCAGCCGTTACCGATAAAACATTTGAGCTGGAAGTGCTTGAAAGTGACAAGCCGGTTTTAGTTGATTTTTGGGCCCCATGGTGTGGCCCCTGCCGCATGGTTGCGCCCGTGGTTGAAGAAGTGGCGGAACAATTTGATGGACAGGTCAAAGTGGTGAAAGTTAACACGGATGAAAATCCGAATGTGGCCAGTAAGTATGGTATTCGCAGTATCCCCACTTTGATGATTTTCAAAAATGGCCAGCGTGTGGATATGGTCGTTGGTGCAGTTCCTAAAACTACTCTGGTTCAAACCTTAGAAAAGCATCTACTTGCTGGTGAGAGTGCCTCTGAAGGGGAGAAAGAGTAAGAACTCAACCCAAGACAGAATGGGTCAAATAAAGAAAACGGGCTTTTCTAAGGGGGTAGATCTTCCGAAGGGAAAAGCCCCTATCCTAGTCTTGCCCTCTGGCTCACTCCCGATCACCCTATCTAAAACCATCAGGGTCTACCAATAGACCCAATCTAGAATAGACCCAAAAACTGATTAGGTTTCTCCGGTCAGAAGCCTCAGCTAACTCTACTTACTCCTGTTTACTCACAACAGTCAATTGCGGATGACTTTATCCACTCCAGATGCTCGCGCTACACTGAAAGCGGATTTATTAGAACTTCTGGCACAATTGCCGAGTTTAGAACATGGCAAATGGGTCGAACAAGCTTTGATCGGTATCCTGCGAATTGCAGAAGAAGAAATCGACCGTTTAGACTGGAAGATTTTGACGGGTTCTCTACAGGATATGGAACGAGCCTTTGAAATCTTTTCTGCCTATCGCCATGTGCGTAAAATTAGTATTTTTGGCTCGGCTCGCTTACCGTCCGATGCTCCAGCATACCAGATTGCCCTAGAGTTTGCCCGGAAAGTAGCCCAACAGGGATTTATGGTGATGACGGGAGCTGGGGGCGGAATTATGCAAGCGGGGAATGAAGGAGCGGGTTTAGAGCAGTCTTTTGGGCTAAATATTCAGCTTCCTTTTGAACAGGGATCGAACCCTTTTGTGACTGAAGATAAGCTAGTTCAGTTTAAGTATTTCTTTACTCGCAAATTGTTTTTCTTACGAGAAACAGATGCAGTAGCCTTGTTTCCTGGAGGGTTTGGAACTCAGGATGAAGCGTTTGAGTGTTTAACGCTCTGTCAAACCGGAAAGGCGGGGCCGATGCCCTTGGTGTTGCTAGATAAACCCGGTGGTCAGTATTGGCACGGATGGGAGAAATATGTGCGGGATCATCTCTTAAGCCAAAATCTGATTAATGGAGATGATTTGAGTCTGTATACAATTACGGATCGAGTGGATGTGGCTTGTCAGGCGATCGCCCAATTTTATCGCATTTATCATTCGAGTCGCTATGTACGCCAGCAGTTTGTGATGCGTCTGAAAACGGAACTCTCGGATGCTGATGTCGAGGAACTCAATCAAGAGTTTAGCGATATCCTGATTAGCGGTAGGATTGAGAAAACGAAAGCTTTACCCGAAGAAAGGCTCAGTGATGTCCATGACTTGCCCCGATTGGTCTTACACTTTAATCAACGAGATCATGGGCGACTCTATCAAATGATTAATCGGATTAATCAAATGGGTCAACCTTCGGAGGAAGAAAACCATCCCGAACGTAAGTAGGGCAGGGAATTACAGCGTTTGAGACGGTAGATCTTCTCCTGATTTTCCCCTTCGCCGATGCCCCATTGCCTACGCCGTTAGCCAGAATACACTAAAATAGAGCCAATTAGCCTATGCTCAGAATTTTAGAACGGTGAATAGTTCTCCATCCTCTACCGACCTTGACCTGAAACAGTTGTTTTCATTTGAACTCGATGAGTTTCAACATCAGGCGATCGCCGCATTAAACGCCGATAAGTCCGTGGTGGTATGCGCTCCTACGGGATCGGGTAAAACCTTAATTGGAGAATACGCCATCTATCGCGCACTCTCACGGGGCAGACGAGTCTTCTATACTACTCCCCTAAAAGCCCTATCCAATCAAAAGTTACGTGATTTCAGTCAACTTTTTGGTGCGGAAAATGTAGGATTAGTTACAGGTGATTTATCCCTAAATCGGGAAGCTCCGGTAGTAATCATGACCACAGAAGTGTTTCGGAATATGCTCTACGGAACACCCATCGGTCAAATTGGTACATCAATCCAAGGGGTAGAGGCAGTGGTTCTCGATGAATGCCACTACATGAACGATCGCCAACGGGGAACAGTTTGGGAAGAATCAATTATTTACTCTCCCCCCCACATTCAATTAGTAGCCCTGTCAGCAACTGTCGCCAACAGCGACCAACTGACGGACTGGATCGCTCAAGTCCATGGCCCCACAGAGCTGATTTACTCAGACTTTCGCCCCGTCCCCCTGCAATATAACTTTTGCAACATTAAAGGCATCTTTCCCCTGCTGAATAAGAAAGGAAACAGCATTAATCGCCTGTTGCTCAATACCAAGTCTAAGGGCAAAAAACCCCCCAAAGTTAAACCCAAGGATCAAGTCCCTAGTTTATTATCTGTGGTGGCTCAACTGCAAGAGCGGGATATGCTACCGGCGATCTACTTTATTTTCTCCCGTAAAGGGTGCGATCGCGCCGTGGCTGAAACCGTCGGACTCTCCCTACTCACCTCCGAAGAAAAACGACAAGTAGCTGCCCACATAGAACGGGTGCTATATGAGCATCCGGAAGCCATTCGCCGCTCCCAGGTTGAATGTCTTTATCGGGGGGTAGCCGCTCACCATGCCGGGTTATTACCGGCTTGGAAGAGCCTTGTGGAAGAACTATTTCAACAGGGCTTAATCAAAGTGATGTTTGCCACAGAAACCCTGGCGGCGGGGATTAATATGCCCGCCCGAACCACCGTCATCTCCAGTTTATCCAAACGCACGGATCAGGGCCATCGTCTGCTCAACCCCAGTGAATTTCTGCAAATGGCTGGACGCGCAGGACGGAGGGGAATGGATGAACTGGGCCATTTAGTCGTGGTGGAAACCCGGTTTGAGGGAGCAAAGGAAGCGGGATATTTAGCCACCGCCGGGGCAGATCCCTTGGTGAGTCAGTTTACCCCTAGTTATGGGATGGTACTAAACCTGCTGCAAACCCATAGTTTAGAGGAAGCCAAACAACTGATCGAGCGCAGTTTTGGTCAGTATATGGCTAATTTAACCTTAATTCCCCAACAGCAGGCGATCGCCGCTCTGCAAACGGAAGAAAAGCAGATATACTCCCAACTCGCTCCCTATGGTGACCTACAAACCCTCCAGGAGTTAGCTGCTAGTTATCAGAAACTGCAAGAGCGACTGCGGGAAGCCAAACGACTGCTGAAAACCTTGCAAACCCAAGCAGAGCGGGCGCGAACCAAGGATTTAGCGGCGGCGATCGATTTTGCCGTGCAGGGAACCGTCTTAAGTCTTAAAGGCAGGTATATTACGGTTTCTGAGCCAATTTCCGCCATTTTGGTCAGAAAAGTCCCCGGCAGCGGCCAAGCGCCCTATTTGGTCTGTTTAGGAGAGGATAATCGCTGGATGGTGGCTACCTATGGGGATGTGGTGGGTTTATATGGAGATATTCCCCGCTTTAAGGTGGTTGATGGTTGGCAACTGCCCCCAGAGTTACAGTTGAAACCGGGAGAATGTCGCAGTAGCAGCCCGGAAACGGCAGCCACAGCCCGGCAAATTCCCCAGTTAGAACCCACCTTAGCCGCTCCAGAAGTGGATGAGCAACAGTTGGAAGTGGAGCAAATCACCACTGAGATTATGGAGCATCCGGTACATCAGTGGCCAGAACGGGGTCGGATTCTCAAGCAGATTTCTCGTGCTGCTAGACTAGAGATAGAAATTGGCGATCGCCTGACCAAATTCCAGCGCCTCAAATCTCGCTATTGGGAAGAATTTCTCAATTTAATTGCTATTTTGCAAGCCTTTAACGCCCTCGATCCCCAGCTCGTTCCCACCGCCCTCGGCGAATCAGCCGCTACCCTGCGGGGGGAAAATGAGTTATGGCTCGGTATCGCCCTCACCTCTGAAGTCTTTGCCCACCTAGAACCCCATCATTTAGCTGCCGCTTGTGCTGCCCTAGTGACGGAAAACCCCCGCCCTGATAGTTGGGTGAACTATAATACCTCCCAACCCGTGATTGAAAGCCTCTTAGAACTGCAAGGAATGCGTCGCCAACTCTTCCAGCAACAACGGCGCTATGATGTGGCCCTACCCATTTGGTTAGAGTATGAGTTAATCGCTTTAGTGGAACAATGGGCCCAAGAACAGGATTGGACAGAACTCTGTGAACAAACGAGTTTAGACGAGGGGGATATTGTCCGCTTGCTCCGACGGACGTTAGATTTGTTATCCCAAATTCCCCATATCCCCCATGTGTCTGATACGCTCAAGGATAATGCCCTTTGGGCGATGAAGTTACTGAATCGTTTCCCGGTTAATGAGACAGCTTAGGGATCGGATTTAAGCGAGGGCTAGTTAATAATTAGTCCAACCGCCATCGGTGGCATAAATACAGCCCGTTAGATTAGATGCATCAGGTGAGAGGAGGAAGAGGATTATAGCCGCTTGCTCCCAAACCGTGGAAGAACGCTTTTGAGAATCCGCTGCCATGAGGATACTTTGGGTTTTGAGTCCGCCCATTGATCCCCCCTGGCCAGATTCCTTCATCGCTTTCACAAACTCTCCTGCTCGTTCCACCATCGGGGTGTCAGTCGCTGCCATATTGACTGAGTTAATGCGAATGCCGTAAGGAGCGTAATCTAGGGCGGCGTTGCGAGTAATCCCGGTGACACCATGCTTGCTGGCCACGTAGGCGGGGTTTCCCGCTAACCCGGTCAAGCCTGCAATGGAACCAATGTTGACGATTGCCCCACCGCGACCCTGCTGAATCATCTGGCGTAGTTCCGCACGCATGGACTTAAAGACTCCGGTAGTATTGGTCGCTATCACTGCCTCCCAATATTCATCCGTAGCTTCGTGGATGGAATTGGGCAGTAGATGGCGTTGGCCATTAAAGTTTAAGGGTTCTGCCGGATCGCCCCCATCCATTACCCCAGCCGCATTCAGGGCCAAGTCTACACCGCCATAGACCTGAACGGCTTTGGCTACGGCGCGATCGCAAACTTCAGTGTCTACCACATTACCCACGATGGCGATCGCCGGATACCCTTCCCCTTTTATCTGGCTAATCGTTTGATTAAGCTCCTTTTCTTTGCGATCAAGGGCAACAACCGATGCCCCTTCCCGTGCCGCTCGAATCGCCGTAGCTGCACCAATTCCGGTGGCAGCTCCTGTAATCAGTAAGGTCTTGCCTTGGAAGCGATCGGCAATGAAATAAGTCGGATCGGTTGGAGTAATATCAAGCATTGGGGATTCTCCAGAAGGTTTGATGCTGGTTGTAGTGGATGAAGCGTTGTCCTGGGCTTGGGCCCGCAGGGAAGCCAGGGCAACTGTCGTCAGAAATGAGCCACTTCCTAATGCTAGGAATTGACGGCGACTGAGCAGGTGAATCACCTCTTTAACGCCTGGACGATCCAGGTTGAGGCCAGACAAATCAGGTTCCATATTTAGCTTAGGGATCGGGAGCTAGGGAATTAAGGAAAAATGGGCTATTTTATTCCCATTCAATGGTTCCGGGGGGTTTAGAGGTAATGTCATAAACCACCCGATTGACTCCTTTGACTTCATTGACAATGCGGTTAGAAATGGCTTCTAACAAATCGTAGGAAACCCTAGACCAATCGGCGGTCATGCCATCTTCACTGGTGATAAAGCGTAAGACTACAGGGTGAGCATAGGTGCGTTGGTCTCCCATGACTCCGACACTGCGAATGGGTAAAAGAACGGCGAAGGCTTGCCAAAAGTCATGGTAAATGCCTCGGTTGCGAATTTCATCGCGGACAATGAAATCAGCATCCCGGAGAATGTTCAATTTCTCAGAGGTGACTTCCCCTAAAATGCGAATGGCTAAACCGGGGCCGGGGAAGGGATGACGCTGGACAATTTCTTCGGGTAAACCGATGGAGCGTCCGAGTTTGCGGACTTCATCTTTGAAGAGTTTTCGCAGGGGTTCAATGAGTTTAAATTGGAGATCTTTGGGTAATCCTCCGACATTGTGATGGCTTTTGATTTTTACGGCCACCCGTTCGCCAGTTTTGGGGTCTACGTTGGTATCGGCCGATTCAATCACATCGGGGTAGAGGGTTCCTTGGGCGAGATAATCAAAGGGGCCGAGGCGTTTGGATTCTTCTTCAAAGACGCGGATAAATTCATGACCGATGCGTTTGCGCTTGACTTCGGGATCAGTTACGCCTTCAATGGCGTTGAGGAAGCGATCGCGAGCTTCGATATATTCCACCTGAATATGGAATTGATGGGCAAACATTTCGACTAAGGATTCGGGTTCCCCTTTTCGCATAAATCCTTGGTCGATGAACATGCAGGTGAGTTGATCCCCGATCGCCTTATGGAGTAAAAAGGCTAGGGTAGACGAATCGACTCCTCCTGATAGAGCGAGTAACACCCGTTGATCTCCGACTTTAGCGCGAATTTCCCGAATCGACTCTTCGACAAAGGCTTCTGTTGTCCAAGTGGGTTCGGCATCGCAGATATGATAAACAAAGTTGCGAATCAGGGCGATACCGCCAACCGAGTGAACTACTTCCGGGTGAAATTGCACGCCATAGAGTTTCTGTTCGTGATTGGCGATCGCCGCGCAGCGTGTATTATTCGTATGGGCAAGAATTTCAAAGCCTTCTGGCAACTCTAAACAGGAATCGGCATGACTCATCCACATGGTGTTACCATTATCCACATTGGTGAATAAATCTGTGGGGTCGTCAATAAATAGGGCCGCTTTTCCATATTCACCCCGTTCTGCTTTTTCCACCTTACCGCCCAATTGTTGCACCATCAATTGCATCCCATAGCAAACACCCAGAATGGGGATACCCATGTGGAAAATTTGCGGATCGCACTGGGGCGCTCTGGGATCGTAAACTGAATTGGGGCCACCGGAAAGAATTATGCCTTTGGGATTAATCTTTTCAATTTGTTCTACAGGGGTTCGATAGGATAGAACTTCTGAATAAACTTGAGTTTCTCGAATTCGACGGGCAATCAGTTCGGAGTATTGGGAACCAAAATCGAGGATCGCGATCATTTGGCGATCTAATCGCTGAATGGGAGTTGTTGGAGGAAAAGTTTCGGTTTGCACAGTCATAAGAAGGGGTCGATGCGATGAATAGAAGACTTGTAGGTTTTCGTAGTGCGAACTGAAGGCAAGTGCCCGCTCGTCGTAGGGGTGAATAACATTATGATCTTATTAGGGTATCACAAGATCGCTAGTCTAATCGTTAGATTTTCACACTTTGGAGAATAATCTGGCGATCGCTATCAAAGAGAACGGAGCGAACCGTTACCTGTTGCTGGGTTTGCTTGGTGATATAAGCTTGCGATCGGCAATCGATTTGGGTCACGATTTCACCATAAACTCGCTCGACCCAGTTTTCTCCTGACTCCTGTTCCCATTGGCGCAGTTTTTCTAAGCCTTCTTGCACGGTGTTAGCACTGAATAACTGGGTTAATTTTTCTCCGGGTAGACCGACCTTAGCGGCATAAGCGGTTAAGATTTCTAGACGGCCATCGGCTAGATCGTGGTGAGTATGGAAAATGCCTCCGGCTAATTTAATCAATTTGCCATGATAGCCCCATAAAACAATTTCTTTGATCTGTTGCGCTCCTGCTTCTGCTAACATGGGCCCGAGCCAATTGGCGGTTTTGACGATTTGTTGGGGATCGATACCTTTTTGTTGGGCTAAGGCTAAACCATTTTCACCTAAACAGAAGAACAGGCGGTCATATTGACGGGCTTTTTCCTGTAAAATTTGCCGAAATTGGCTTAATTGTTCGGGGGAACTCAAGGGTTGAGAAATTCCCGTAGTTCCCAACAAAGATAAGCCTTCTACAACTCCAAAGGCTTCTAAAGAAGTGCGTTTAGCTAAATTTCGCCCTTCCGGAAGCACTAAGGTGACGCGAATGTATTGATCGGGGGATAATTGCGGTTGTAGATTGTGATGGAGTAGCTTCTGAGCGTAGCGATAAATGGCGGCTTTTCCTTCATTGTCCCCTTGTTTGCCAATGCCTTCCCCCCCGACGATTTCGATCGGATCTTCAGAGTCTGTCCTTGGCACAGTTTCCACTAACGCCCAAACGGGAGTATAGCGCGTCAAATCCAGATTATCACCGGGATCGCTATGAGTGATCCCCAAGGCCATTCCAGGGCGAATTTTGGAGACTTGGGCGATCGCCACCTGGACAATTTGGGCGGGATTGATTAAATCTAGGGATACGCTCTCGATTTGATCTTCCCCCTGCAAACACTTCAGAGCGGCTACTGCTGAAGCGGCTGCAAAGACGGGTAAGGTATATCCAGGACGAGGTGAACTCAAATCTTTAGGTTGCTGATGGGGTCAAAATAACGAGCACGGAGGGATTTGAACCCCCGACACCCAGAACCGGAATCTGGTGCTCTATCCACTGAGCTACGTGCCCTTAACCTAAAGAATTATAGCACAGCTCTTGCTAAATTCAAAGCAATCCTTAACCGGCAAGAATTTTAAGGTTTAATTTCTAATTGCCCATAAATCCCTGCTGTATCCTTAAACATGGCGCATCAATCATGGAACAAGTAGATTATGGCTCCTCTCGCCCTTCTCAGCACATCGGATAAAACGGGACTGGTAGACCTGGCCCGGAGTTTAGTGGAAGAGTTTGGATTTGATTTAGTCAGTAGTGGGGGTACAGCGAAAACCCTACAAGAAGCTGGATTAGCGGTAACGAAGGTTTCTGACTATACGGGATCGCCGGAAATTCTGGGCGGCCGGGTGAAAACGCTTCATCCTCGTATTCATGGGGGAATTTTAGCGCGGCGGAATCTGGAGGGGGATCTTCAGGATTTAGCGGATAATCAGATTCGCCCGATTGATTTGGTGGTGGTGAATTTATACCCCTTTGAACAGACGATCGCCAAACCGGATGTGAGCTTAGAAGAGGCGATCGAAAATATCGATATTGGCGGCCCTACCTTGCTGCGAGCTTCGGCTAAAAATTATGCCCATTTAACCGTCCTGTGTGACCCCAGTGATTATGATGCTTATTTAACTGAACTGCGTCAACAGGGGGGGAAAGCCTCCGCAAGATTTCGGAAAGAACGGGCGATTAAAGCCTTTGCCCATACTGGGGCCTATGACCGAGCGATTACTGCTTATCTCACCCGTCAGAAGGAAGAACTTTTGCCCCCTGAATTTAGCCTATCGGGACAGAAGCGGCAAACCATGCGCTATGGCGAAAATCCCCACCAGAGCGCCGCTTGGTATCAGACGGGAACGGGGAAAGAGGGCTGGTCTGGAGCTAGACAACTACAAGGAAAGGAACTGAGCTATAACAATTTGGTGGATTTGGAAGCTGCACGGGAAATTATTACTGAGTTTACGGATAAGCCAGCCGTGGCAATTTTGAAACACACTAATCCCTGTGGTCTGGCGGTGGCGGATACTTTGGTGGAAGCTTATCAGAAGGCGTTAGCGGCGGATTCGACTTCGGCATTTGGCGGTATTGTGGCTCTGAATAAACCGATTGATGGGGCGACGGCCAAAGAATTAACCCAGATCTTCCTTGAATGTGTGGTGGCTCCGGGCTGCGATCCAGAGGCTGAGGATATTTTACACAAGAAGTCGAAGTTGCGGGTGTTGGTGTTACCGGATCTGATGCAGGGGCCCCAGGTGAAGATTAAGAGTATTGCGGGTGGGTTCTTATTGCAACAGAGCGATCGCACCATTAGCACCCCGGATCAGTGGCAAGTGGTGACGGAAAAACAACCGACTCCAGAGCAGTTAGAAGAGCTGTTCTTTGCTTGGAAGGTGGTGAAGCATGTGAAATCGAATGCGATCGTGGTGACCAAAAATCAAACTACCTGCGGGGTGGGAGCGGGTCAAATGAACCGCGTAGGAGCGGTAAAGATAGCCCTAGAACAGGCGGGAGAGAAGGCCCGTGGGGCCATACTCGGTAGTGATGCTTTCTTCCCTTTTGACGACTCGGTACGGACGGCTGCGGCGGCTGGTATTGAGGCGATCGTCCAGCCTGGGGGTAGCTTGCGCGATCAGGATTCGATCGCAGCAGCGAATGAGTTAGGGATGGTGATGGTGTTTACCGGAATGCGCCATTTTTTACATTAAGTTAACGTAAAGTTAATGAGATAGGGGGCTTAAACAATGGACTTAAGCCCCCTATCGTTATTGCTATGATCGAAGCGCCGTCCCATCCTTAGAAAACCCATGATACTCCAGTATAATCCTAGCGATCGCCTACCCTCGGCTAAAGACCTCCCCGACTCTGATGAGACTCCCGTGGATAACGAACTACAAGATTTAATTCCTGGCCTGCTCAAAGCTATGCTTGCACTCATTTGGCCAGAACGAATGGATTGGTTTTTTGGAGTCGATATGGGAATTTATCACCATCCTAAGAAACCTCCTATTGTCCCCGATGGCTTTCTGAGTATGGGAGTGCCTCGAATTATTGACTCCAATTTACGCCTATCCTATGTCCTCTGGGAAGAACAAAAACCGCCGACTTTCGTGTTAGAAGTAGTGTCTGAAACAGCACGCAAAGAATATAGCAAAAAGAAAGCAGACTATGCCGGACTTGGAGTTTTATATTATGCCATTTATAACCCTTTACGGAAAAGGCTGCCTAGGCTAGAAGTCTATCAATTGCAAGGAGAAGAATATCAAGATCTCCAAGGAGAACCGTTCTGGTTGCCAGAACTTAATTTAGGACTCGGTAGAGCGGAAGGAACTTATCAAGGAATCACTAGAGAATGGTTGTATTGGTACAATGAGCAAGGCGAGCGTTATTTAACTCCAGAGGAGCAATTGTTATCAGCCAAGGAAGAAATTCTGCAAGCTCAAAGGCAAACTTTAGAAGCCCAGCAGCAGGCTCGTGAAGCTCAGGAGAAAGTGGCAGAGTTGGCTGAAAAACTGAGGGAATTGGGAATTGATCCGAGTAGCTTGGGTTAGGGAATAAAAACCCATACTATTGCTACAATCAAAATGTCATTTTCTAGCTTGAAAACCTATGATCCTCTACTATAATCCTAAAGCTGACCTCCCTTCGGCGAAAGACCTCCCCGACTCTGACGATACTCCTGTGGATAACGAACTACAAGATTTAATTCCTGGCCTGCTCAAAGCCATTCTCGCATTAATTTGGTCAGAGCGGATGGATTGGTTTTTTGGAGTCGATATGGGAATTTATCACCATCCTGAGAAACCCGCTATTGTCCCCGATGGCTTTCTGAGCATCGGAGTACCTCGAATAATTGACTCCAATTTACGCCTATCCTATGTCCTGTGGGAAGAACAAAAATCGCCTACTTTCGTGTTAGAAATAGTGTCTGAAACAGCACGCAAAGAATATAGCAAAAAGAAAGAAGATTATGCCGAACTTGGAGTCTTATATTATGCCATTTATAACCCTTTACGGAAACGGAAGCCTAGACTAGAAGTCTATCAATTGCAAGGAGAAGAATATCAAGATCTCCAAGGAGAACCGTTCTGGTTGCCAGAACTTAATTTAGGACTCGGTAGAGCGGAAGGAACCTATCAAGGAATCACTAGAGAATGGTTGTATTGGTATAATGAGCAAGGAGAGCGTTATTTAACTCCAGAGGAGCAATTGTTATCAGCAAGGCAACAGATAGCACAATTGACCGAAAAACTGAGGGAATTGGGAATCGATCCGAGTAGCTTGTAGGAGAGGCGATCGCTCCAGCAGATTATCCGAATTTTGTATAAAATTACCCTTCATAGCCATTCCAGTCTTGTGTAGTCACTTCTACTTCTCCAACTCTGGGAATGGTTAAATTAAACTGAAAAACGATCTGCTTATTTTCAATAGTAATATTTCTTATATCTATAAAACTTTTATCTGGCAAAAGTTCATCAGGCGAAACGGAGCGTTCTGACTTATTTTTATACCCTGACTCTTCTAACCATTCTGTAACATTTCTCCAATTCTCGACCTGAGAATTACTTTTGCCCACCAGACTTTTCACGTAAACATACAGAGTCCTACATACCTCACTTTCCACACCTTTGACACTTTTGTGCAGTTGTTGCGCCACTTCTGCGGGAGAAAAGCCACACAGCAAACCCCGTAAATGTAACTTTTCCACCGGAGTTAACCGTTTTCCCTTAGCCGATGCCAAGTCAGTATACAACGTCTCCAAGTCCCATTCCTTCGCAGCTTCAGCAAACTGCCCGTTACTTGATGGCATATGACACCTAGTTTTAAAAAAATTTACATAGCCAAATTATAGCTCAATTTACAGCTTTCGCTATGTCATGGCTGAGATTAGCTGGTTTACGCTTATAGAAAAGCCTGAAACTGCCTACCCTAGTTGAGTTAGCGACTGCTTAACCCAACCAACACAAATGTAAAATTTGAGCTTAGTAAGGAAAAAAAATGATAGAACTCGAATTTGCTGACAATCCAGAACCTCGCTGTCCCGTTGTTTTGCTTTTGGATACCTCTAGTTCCATGTCAGGTGCAGCGATTACAGAACTCAATGCTGGTGTAGCTACATTCCAACAGGAAGTACAGCGAGATCCAACAGCATCTCTCCGCGTGGAAGTGGCTATCATTACCTTTGCTGATGATGCACAACTTGTGCAAGATTTTGTGACTCTCGACCAGTTTAATCCACCTCAACTACGAGCCAATGGTTTAACCGCAATGGGTCAAGCAATAGAATTAGCCCTCAATCAAGTCGAACGCCGTAAACTAGAATACAAAAACAACTCAATCCAATACTACCAACCCTGGATATTTTTAATCACAGATGGTGAACCTAATGATAGTTGGCAAAATGCTGCACAACGAGTTAAACAAGCTGATGCCGATCGCAAAGTGAGCTTTTTCGCGATCGGTGTCCAGGGAGCAAACATTAATACTCTCAGACAAATTGCTCCAGCCAATACTCCTCCCCTCATGCTTGATGGCTTGAAGTTTACAGACCTCTTCCGTTGGCTCTCTGATTCCATGAAACGAGTCTCTAGTAGCAAGGTCGGTAGCGGACAGCTTTCTCTACCTCCGGTCAGTGGTTGGGCACAAGTTAACACTTAAAAGTGAGGTTCAATGTCAATTATGCAATGGCAAGCTGTGGGCTGTAGCGAAATAGGGACGAAACACATCCAAAAAGGAATTCCTTGTCAAGATTATGGAAACTATCGAATTTTATCTAGTGGTACAGTAATCATTGGTGCTGTTTCTGATGGCTTAGGAAGTGCTTCCCGCTCAGAATTAGGCTCTAAAAAAGCGGTTGAAATAGCCTTGGTGCAACTCTCTAAAGTTGCGTTAGAGTTAACATCTAACAACCGGCCACCAGAGCAAGGAAGTGCCAGAAAAATGTTTCAAGATCTGGTCATTATCGTTCAGCAGGAGCTTGAAAGGCTGGCTCATCAGCAAAACTGTTTGGTTGATGAGTTAGCTTGTACATTGCTTGCATTTATCGCTACACCGACTTGGCTGGCTGCTATGCAAGTTGGTGATGGCTCAATCGTAGTACGTCCCTATTCTCCAAGCAACACTGATGAAGAGTATGAGCTTCTATTTAGACCAGATAAAAGTGGATATGTCAATGAATTAACACCCGTAACGGAATCTTGTGCTATCGAGGAGATGCAAACAGATGTCCGATCCAACCAATACAAATTCATTTGTGCAGCAACTGATGGAGTAGAAAATATTGCCTTACTTAAACGTGACAACTGGAAGCCTTATCCAGGTTTTTTTAGCCCTCTCGAACAATGTATGTTCTCAGAGAGAAGTTTACCTCAAAAACAAGATGCAATACGTGCCACTCTAAATACAAATAAGCTCAATCAAAAAACAGATGATGATAAAACATTGCTTTTATGTATTTATGGCAATAGCCCTTCTACTGAAACACGAAAACAAATTCAAGAAACACTAACTAAAGACAGTTATAGAAATGAAACTAGATCGCCAGAAACTCAATTTACCAAAGAATTATCAAAGTTAATAGCAAGCGATCTGAAAAATAAGGGTATTAGTTATGATGTTAAATTATCTACTAAATCTACTAAAACTCCATACACAAAAATAGGTATTTTTCTTGAATCAAATCAGTCACCAATAGATGGGAGATTGATCAAGATAATCGAGGAGTCTATTGATGGATATAAAAAGCAAGTTATGTCGATTAAAAAAATTGAAGTTTACGAGTTGGATAAGCACGATATAAATAAGTCAAAAGTTCTTGAAACATTTAGCATCAAAAATGTATTAAAAAAGGATCTCATAAGAACTTCATGTATCGCTGCAACAATTGCATTATTAATGACATTAATTTCCATTATTTTGATTAATGATTCAATTTTAGCTAATCTACATTTGACTGCAAAGCTAGATATAGGAATTGCTAGAAAAGTTGTTACCTTATTTTTAGTGAATCTTTGTGTATTTACATTCATTATAGTTCCTATTTTTAGGAGTAATTAAAGTAATGCGTGTCTTAAAATGTCAAAAAAATGGCGAAACAATTGAATTAATTAAAGAGATCGCATCGGCTGGAGAAGGAATTATTTGGAAAACCAACAAGCCAGGTTTTTTGGCAAAGGAATATAAAAAAAGTATAAATTCAGAGCAAATACAAAAATTGAATGTCATGGTAGACAATCCACCATCGACCCAGTTGCAAGGTCATGTTGCTATCGCATGGCCACAATGTGTGCTTGAAAATGAATCTAGGAAACCAGTTGGTTTTCTGATGCCGGAAATAAAGAATTCTATGACTTTAATAGAGGTGTATAATCCTAAACTTAGAAACAAAAGAGCATCAGGATTTAACTGGCATTATCTTCATATTACAGCTTATAATATTGCAAATATCGTTTATGAACTTCACAAGAAAAACTATGTTATATGTGATATAAAGCCTCACAATCTTTTGGTTAATGATAGAGCGCAAGCTTCGATCATTGATACCGATTCTTTTCAAATTACCGATCCAAAAACGTTGAATATTTATCGCAGTTCTATGGGATCAGGGGAATTTACACCTCCTGAAATGTTTAATGTTGACTTTAAGAAAGTAGATCGCTCTGAAATTCAAGACCGTTTTGGGTTAGCCGTGATTATTTGGCAATTGCTTTTTGGTTCCCACCCATTTTTAGGACAATGGCGGGGAACTGGTGACCATCCTGATATTGATACATTAATTCATGGTGGGCACTGGGTTTATGGTAAAAATTCTAAACTAGCCCCATCTTCATTTTCAATGCCTCTCAGCATTGTTCATCCTGAAATCAAAAGACTTTTTCATAAATGCTTTGATGATGGTCATCAACAGCCCTATGCTCGACCAACCGCAGAAGATTGGAAAAATGCTTTAACGTTAGGAATTCAAGAGTTAACTGACTGCTCAGTTGAAATTAATCACAAGTATAGTAAAACCTATGGTAAATGTTATTGGTGCGAAAGAAAAAATACGCTAAACGGCTATGACGTATTTACTAGCTTGGGAAAACCGCCACCACCACCACCGCCACCACCACCGCCACCGCCACCACCACCGCCACCACAACCAGCTAAACCTATTGGGATAAAAACCTTAGCTGTTCTTGGAGTGATTTCAACCTTAACTACAACTGTTCTGGGTTTCTTCTCTTATTACCAGTATCAGCAACTACAGGAACTTGAACAACAGATTGAGCGGAAGCTTCAAGAAGAGAAGTTGAATTTAAGTCCACTTTTACCTGAAAACACAGCATTACCCTCTAGTGAATATTCTAGATTAGATCGAGTTAAGCTGAAGTTTGGAGAAATTAAAACACGAGTATCTTGGGAATTTGATAATTTTAGAAATATGACAAAAGATGAAAAGTCTTTTGTTTACATAGCGAATCAAAATTTAATCAATCACTTAGAGCAGGAACAGTCTTCACTTTCTGGGGAAATATCCACTTTAGAATATCGAGTCCAACAGCTACAAGAACAATTGCAAGATAGAGACGAAGAGATTGAAAATTTAAAAGAGGACAATCAAGATCTCAAAAATAAAGTAAGATATGGCGAACAACGAATTGAGAGCTTAAGTAAACAAAACAAAAATCTTAGGGAAGAAAAAAGTGGATTAAGCAATCAATTAGAACGCTTGGAAAGAAGAATTAATGACTTAGAGGATAAATCAGAGGATACAAATTCCCCAAGGTTTGATTGGGAAGCTATTAGAAACTTAGAATCTAAGTAGCAAAATTTGCTAAAAAACTGAGGGAATTGGGAATTGATCCGAGTAGCTTGGATTCATGACCACTCATTCTCTCGCAAATTTCTTAGCCAACTCCTATTTCCTAATTCTTGGCGATCGCGTGAGCGATGCGGAGCATTATCGCGCCACATGCCAATAAACTCATCATCTGTGAGATCAGCATTCAGTGATGAAGAAGTAGATTCAGCATCTTTATACTTCTCTTTCAAAGACTCTATCAGCCTGATGACTTGAGTTTGTGCTTCAGGAGGGAGAGCTAAAAAATCACTTAGAAACTCTTGATGTTGCATTGTTTATCCTCGATCTATCTCATTTACTAACTCTAACCGTCTGTCATGCTTTTTATCTGATAAATCTACAATTTCTCGACCACTTTCTGCTTGCTGCTTTTGCAAATCAGCAAAGATCGCTTTTAGGTCGTGATTGAATAGGGCAGAATACTCTTGACGAATTCTGTGGATTTCCTCAACAATTGGATCTTGATACATATAGTTCTTCTAATTAAGATTAATTAAGATATGGTAGATGGTTGTAGGGGCGAACGGCCGTTCGCCCCTACTTAGATGTTAGCCTAATTTTCAGATAAAAAGAGAATGGGGTACGCTCAAAAGTTAGCCGTCATGTCCAAGCACGCTACAATACTCAATACCTCAAATGTAGTCCTACATTGCCCATGACCGAAGACAAGACCATCCGCATCCGAGGAGCAAGACAGCATAACCTCAAGAATATCGACCTGGAATTACCGCGCGATCGCCTCATTGTCTTTACTGGGGTGTCCGGATCGGGGAAATCCTCCCTCGCTTTTGATACCATCTTTGCTGAAGGTCAACGGCGCTATGTAGAGTCCTTAAGTGCCTATGCGCGGCAATTTTTGGGTCAGGTGGATAAACCTGATGTCGATAGCATTGAGGGGCTAAGTCCAGCCATTTCTATTGACCAGAAATCCACCTCCCATAACCCCCGCTCTACGGTGGGGACAGTGACCGAAATTTATGACTATTTGCGCTTGTGGTTTGGTCGTGCGGGAGAACCCCATTGTCCCATTTGCGATCGCTCCATCGCTCCCCAAACCATCGATCAAATGTGCGATCGCATCCTAGAACTTCCCAACCATACCCGCTTCCAAATTCTCGCTCCTGTCATACGCGGCAAAAAAGGAACCCATAAAAAGCTCCTCTCTAGTTTAGCTTCCCAAGGATTTGTGCGCGTACGAATTAATGGCGAAGTCCAAGAAATTTCCGATCATATTGAACTAGAAAAAAACCATAAACATGACATCGAAATCGTCATCGATCGCCTCATCATCAAACCCGGATTACAAGAGCGCCTAACCGACTCCTTAAGCACCGCCCTCCACCACGGAGAAGGGATGGCCATGATTGAAATTATCAGCGATACAGACCCCGAAACCCTCCTCTTTTCCGAAAACTTTGCCTGTCCCGAACATGGCGCACTCATGGAAGAATTATCCCCCCGATTATTCTCCTTTAACTCTCCCTATGGCGCTTGTCCCGACTGTCACGGGTTAGGGAGTCATCGCCAATTTTCCCCAGCGCTGCTCATTCCCGATCCAGAAGCTCCCCTATTGCGGGCGATCGCTCCCTGGGCAGAAAAAGAAAACACCTACTATTTATCCTTGCTCGACAGTGTGGGAGAAGCCTACCATTTTGAATTAACCACACCCTGGAAAAAACTCACCCCCGAACAACAAGAAATCATCCTCCATGGCACAACCGAAGAAATCTATCTCGAACCCCAATCCGACTATCGCCAAGTCTCCGGTTATCATGCCCGATTTAAAGGAGTCATTCCCATTTTAGATCGCATTTACCATGAAACCGGCTCCGACTTACAAAAACAGAAACTCGAACCCTATCTAATCGATAAAACCTGTAGCACTTGCCAAGGAAAGCGCCTAAAACCAGAAGCCTTATCCGTCCGTTTAGGACAATATCACATCCACGATTTAACCGAAATTTCTATCTCTGATTGTTTAGGCAAAATCAAGCAACTGCAACTATCCGAGCGCCAAGCCAAAATCGGCGAACTCGCCCTCAAAGAAATTCAAGCCAGACTACAATTTTTAATCGATGTTGGCTTAGACTATCTCACCCTAGACCGTCCGGCAATGACCTTATCTGGAGGAGAAGCGCAACGCATCCGGTTAGCAACCCAAATAGGAGCCGGTTTAACCGGAGTTTTATATGTCTTAGATGAACCCAGTATTGGCTTACATCAACGGGACAATTCTCGCCTCCTGCAAACCTTAACCAAATTGCGCGATTTAGGCAATACATTAATTGTCGTTGAACATGATGAAGAAACCATCCGCAGCGCCGATCATTTGGTAGATATTGGCCCCGGTGCGGGAGTTCATGGAGGTACAATTGTAGCTCAAGGAACCCTAGCGCAATTGCTGGATAATGAGTTATCTGTGACGGGTGCTTATTTGTCCGGAAAGCAAACCATTGAAACGCCCAAAAAACGCCGCGAAGGAAATGGGCGATCGCTCACCCTTAAAAATGCCCACAAAAACAATCTCAAGCATATAAATCTAGAAATTCCATTAGGCAAATTGGTCAGCATTACCGGAGTTTCTGGTTCCGGAAAATCTACCCTAATTAATGACCTCCTTTATCCCGCACTCCAACATCATTTAACCCGAAATATTGCCTTTCCCCAAGAATTAGAAGAAATTACCGGACTCGATGCCATTGATAAAGTCATTGTCATCGATCAATCTCCCATTGGACGCACCCCAAGATCAAATCCTGCTACCTATACCAGTGTTTTTGATTCCATTCGCGCCATTTTTGCCGAAACCATCGAAGCTAAAGCTAGAGGATATAAACCCGGACGCTTTTCTTTTAATGTCAAAGGAGGACGCTGTGAAGCTTGCGGGGGACAAGGGGTAAATGTGATTGAAATGAATTTTTTACCCGATGTTTATGTGCAGTGCGAAGTCTGTAAAGGCGCTAGATATAACCGGGAAACTCTACAAGTGAAATATAAAGGATATTCCATTGCCGATGTTTTGAATATGACCGTTTCTGAAGCCTTAGAAGTGTTTCAAAATATCCCTAAAGCCGTTAGCCGTTTGCAAACTTTAGTTGATGTCGGATTAGGTTATATTCATCTCGGACAACCTGCCCCCACCCTCTCTGGAGGAGAAGCGCAACGGGTGAAGTTAGCCACGGAATTATCCCGCAGAGCCACAGGAAAAACCCTTTATTTAATCGATGAACCCACCACTGGACTCTCGTTTTATGATGTCCATCAATTGCTGAATATTTTACAGCGTTTGGTAGATAAGGGCAATTCTATTATTGTGATTGAACATAATTTAGATGTGATTCGCTGCTCCGATTGGATTATTGACTTAGGCCCAGAAGGAGGCGATAAAGGAGGTGAGGTTGTAGTCATGGGAGAGCCGGAAAAGGTCGCCCAACATGCTCACTCTTATACGGGGTTTTATTTGCGAGAAGTGCTAGATCCTAGGAAGAATCAATAACCCAGATAGCTCTCAGTTAATGATGTACTAATTTTTGATTAGATTTCACTTGCACTTCTTCTACACTGGGAATATCTTTAAGTTTAATATACAGTGAATCAGTTTCTGGATAGTAATCAAGCTTCATGGATAATTAGACTTCTTTTGTAATCGTTTACCCAAATTTCGGTCAAAAAAAGCATTGTTGAATTTAATCGCTTATGCTCCTGCCCACCCTAAAAATTACTCATTTTTAATTTTTTCGGCTGTCGCCGACATGAAAATTTTTAATTTTTAATTGATCTAATAGCGGGGAATGGAACGATCGACTAAATAAGCATAGGCATCAATGCCGCCAGATAGGTTTTTCAGATCGGTAAATCCTTGATTCATGAGCCAGTGACACATATGTTGCGATCGCATTCCATGATGACACATAACGACGGTGGGCTTATCTTTGTCAAACCGAGCATGAATGGACTCTGACCATTCCTGAAACTGGCTTAAGGGTAAGACTTCAAAGCCTTCAACTTTAGCAATATTAACTTCTTCTGGTTCGCGCACATCAATCAATTGCCAATTGGCTCGTTCTTGGGCGCTCAGGTTGGCTAATTTTTCTACACTAAATTCTTCAATCATCAGAAGGAGGTATCTTGAATAATAACTTAACTTTTTTCGTCGGAAGACTCTCGGACTTGCCGTCGATTGGGGTAAATTTCATCCCCAATGATATCAGAAAATAAAGCAATACGCTCAGAAAGTTTTTGTTGGACTTGTTGTGCTTCTTCTGCTGACTCAAAGGGGGAAGATGGCCGAGAAAAAGAGGCAGAACGTTTGGCTTGTGATGCCTCTTTTTCGGCTTGCCATTGTTTAAGGCGTTGCTGGGAAACCTGCTGATGGTTTTTCATATACTGAGACCAGAATCCAGAGTTAAGTTCGTCCATGGTACGGACAATTGACCAGAACTCCATTAACATTAAGTTATGGAGCATTTGATCGTTGCGCTTCAAAACCCGGATAGCTTCTGCAATCTGGCGGTCAAAATCCCGTTGGGAGTCTGAAGACTCATTCTCTCGACTCGATCCCATTGCCCACATCACTCCCTGATACTTGGCATTATCATAGATCAGAATCCGATCGCCGTGCAGTAGGAATACGCAACAATATGGCAAGATAGGGAAAATGCTGGTAACTGGACAAGCTCGATACTCTATGCTTATTCCCTTAAATCGCAGCCGGTTTGAACAACTGATTCCTTTAATTGGAACAGGGAATCAATACAAATTCTGTTGGGGCAAGTTTTCCGATCTCATCAGACGCTTACTGGCCTCAGTTTTAGGCGCTCTGGTCATCTTCTTTGGTCGGCTCTCTGCTTTGGGAGAGAGTTTTGAGTTATTCTTCTTTCTGATTGGAATTACGATTGGAACTTATTGGCTGTGGGGGCCGATTTTCTGGGCGAGTCGCCGCAATGCCCAATACCGCAAATTCCCCTATAGCGGATTCTGGCGCGGGGAAGTCTTAGATGTATTTGTCACCGATGAATTAGTCAGTACAGAAGAAACGGTAAATAATCGTGGGGAGTTGGTGATTGTTGAAAACCGCGAACGGCGTTTAAATCTGGATTTAGGTGATGAAACTGGCTTTGAAACTCGTTTTCAAGTCCCTATCCGTCGCCAATACCGCGCTATTGATGTGGGTATGATTGCGGAAATGGTGGTGATCTCCAGTCAACCCGACTTAAGCCGGATTAACCGCATTTCTGATGTTTATCTGCCCCAGATTAACCTATGGGTGAGTGATTACCCTTATCTACGCCGCGATGTTTTCTTGGAGGTGAGCCAAACCCTACGCCGAGAGTCTATGCGCTCAGAACCGCGTCCCATGCGCCGTCGGCCCATTCCTCAAGAGCGGTATCAGGAGTAATTGAAGTAATGAGCGGGGAAATGGGGGAATACCCGCTCGCCTTATCCCCGTGTCTTCCGATCTTAGGTATGGATTTATGTTAACTATAACTGTCCTCACTAAGTTCGTATCATTGTGTTAAACTCTGTTGCAGTTTAGTTACATTACCCCCAAACGGGCCCAGAACATTCCCAGAAAGTGATAGGATTCGAGTCGTGTTGTGTAACGATTGTGGAGAAAACCTTTGGGTATAAGGGTTGCTGTAGTTGGATCGGGGCCAGCAGGTTCAAGCGCTGCTGAGACCCTAGCAAAGGCAGGGATTGAAACTTATCTGTTTGAGCGTAAGCTAGACAACGCTAAACCCTGCGGTGGAGCCATTCCCCTCTGTATGGTAAGTGAATTTGACTTACCCCCCCAGATTATTGACCGGCGCGTGAGAAAGATGAAAATGATCTCACCGTCGAACAGAGAAGTTGATATTAATTTAGACCGGGACGACGAATATATTGGGATGTGTCGCCGGGAAGTGCTAGATGGCTTTATGCGCGATCGCGCGGCCGAACTGGGCGCTATCTTAATTAATGGAACAGTCCAGAAACTGGAAATTCCCACCAATAATACCGATCCGTACACCCTGCACTATAGTGACCATTCTCAGGGAGGTACGGTTGGAGTAGCCAAAACCCTCCAGGTTGATGTCGTTATTGGTGCAGATGGGGCGAACTCCAAAGTCGCTAAAGCCATTAAAGCAGGAGACTATAATTATGCGATCGCCTTCCAAGAACGCATCCGTCTCCCTGACCATCTGATGAACTACTACGACGACCTGGCAGAAATGTATGTCGGCAACGATGTATCGCCAGACTTCTACGCTTGGGTATTCCCCAAATACGACCATGTGGCCGTAGGTACGGGAACCATGAAAGTTAACCAAGCCCAAATTAAACAACTCCAAGCCGGAATTCGCGCCCGTGCAGCCAAGCGCTTGCTTGGAGGTCAAATTATTAAAGTAGAAGCCCACCCCATCCCCGAACATCCCCGTCCCCATCGGGTACGTGGTCGGGTCGCTCTAGTCGGTGATGCAGCCGGAACCGTAACCAAGTCTTCTGGAGAAGGGATCTACTTTGCGGCTAAATCCGGTCGCATGTGTGCAGAGGCGATCGTCGAGTTTTCTAGCAATGGCCAACGCATTCCCACGGAAGATGACCTCAAGGTTTACATCAAACGCTGGGATAAGAAATATGGCCTCACCTACAAGGTACTCGATATCCTACAACAGGTCTTCTATCGTACCGATGCCACCCGCGAAGCCTTTGTAGAAATGTGTTCTGACAAAGATGTACAAAAGCTCACCTTTGACAGCTACTTGTATAAAACGGTCGTTCCCGCGAATCCTTTAGTGCAAATGAAGATTACCGCGAAAACCATTGGTAGCTTGCTCCGGGGTAATGCTTTAGCTCCGTAATTTTAATAGAAGCTCCCCTCTTTTCCCTAGAGAAAGAAGGGAGCTTCTCAACCCTCGATTCTCTTCAATTCCCTTGAGATTATCCCTACAAACCTTCAAATAAAACCAATCTCTCCCCAAAAGGTTGCCATCACATAAATGGGAAGTCTATCATAGGCGGTAGACTTCTTGTAGAATTCATAGAATACCTTCATTTCTATTATTATGTGTACAGCAGAAACCCTTTCAGTTACTCTCTCAGTGTGAGAGAGAGCCTAAGAATGAAGGATTGATTCTATTGACACAAGAGGTATATTGTAAAATTAGCAATAACCAGAAGGATGTTTCTTTGCACAGGAGAACCTGCACCTTGGTTTACAGCCGCTTCTGTAACCAATCCTAGATATCATTTTCAATCCGTAGGTGGACGCTATATCGTCCTCTGCTTTTTTGGATCTGCTGGCAATCCAGTCAGTCAAAAAATCCTCCAAGATCTAGCACCTTATCGCCAAATGTTTGATGATGAGTCCTGTTGCTTTTTTGGCGTGAGCATCGATCCTGAAGATCAGCGTCAATCTCGCTTACAACAACAAATACCAGGCATTCGGTTCTTGTGGGACTTTAATCAAGAGGTGAGTAAGCAATTTAAATTAGTGGAGGAAGACGGAACTTATCAATTATGCACCTATATTTTGGATGAGCGGTTACGGGTACTGATTGCCCTCCCCTTTGGGAACGAACCGGAGCATCACGTCTCCCAAGTCATCTCTATTCTCTCACAAGTACCACCGATCGCCCCTCCTGTCATGGCTGCCGTGCAAGCCCCGATTTTAGTAGTGCCTCGGATTTTTGAGGCTAAACTTTGTCAAGCTCTGATTGCTTATTACAATCAGCATGGAGGAGAAGAGTCAGGGTTTATGCGAGAGCAAGATGGACGGACTATTCCTGTCTACGATCATAATTTTAAGCGTCGTCACGATCGCGAAATTGCTGATGAAGGCTTACGAAAAGCCGCCATGTTTCGGATTCACGATCGTTTAGCTCCAGAAATTCATAAAGCCTTTCAGTTTCGAGTGACACGAATAGAGCGGCACATCGTAGCTTGCTATGAAAGCGAAACTCAGGGATTTTTCCGTCCCCATCGAGATAATACCACGAAAGGGACGGCTCATCGTCGATTCGCAGTATCTCTGAATCTAAATACCGGAGAATACGAAGGAGGCTATCTGAGATTTCCGGAGTTTGGTCGGCAAACCTACACAGCACCGGCTGGAGGAGCGGTAGTGTTTTCTTGTTCATTATTGCATGAAGCGACTCCCGTGACTGCTGGAACTCGATATGCGTACTTGCCTTTCTTGTATGATGATGCAGCAGCTAAAATTCGAGAGATGAATCGACAATTTATTGAACAAGCAGGCTGATGCGGTGATGGTAAATACTCAATGGTTAACTTTCTACTGTTTACTCTCTACTAGCTACTGTACAAGTTGAAAAGGTACTAAACCTTATGCGGGTTATCTATTGATCTAATCCTCCCTCGTGCAAAGGGGGGATTTTTTAAGGAAAAGCGCCTATCGGCTAACGTAGAGACTCTAGGCGTGGCGATATCCTGCCCACCCTAGAATGATTTAGAATAGTGGCAACCGTGCGATCGCGGCTCAGAGCGATCGGTAGTCAGGATAGGGTGGAGTGAGTAAACGCATCGTTTTCAAAATTGGCTCTGGGGATTTTGAACGGGGCTTTCCCGTGACACTGCAACTGGGGGAAGAAGGACGAACCCCACAGCTTGAGTTGACCCGATTTTTAGATGCAGCCCCCCATTTACCCCACCTCTATCAGGAGTGGGTGAGAGCTTACCATCGCTTGGGGGGGTTAGATCCTCGGATTCGGATTCCTACCCTAGCCGTCACCCATTTAGCCATTCCAGAAGCGCAAACCCAATGTCAAGAAGCAGCAGAAAACCTGCGATCGCACTTCAACCAATGGCTACGTCAACCCAATATGCTCGATTTACGCGAAGCCATCCTCGAAACCTTAGATCGCCACACCTCGGTACGCCTAATCGTCCAAACTCAAGATTTTATTCTCCAGAGACTCCCTTGGACAGTTTGGGACTTTTGGCAGCGCTATCCCAAAGCCGAAATTGCCCTCAGTTTACTCGATTATCAAGGCATCAAACCCGAACTCACTCTTCAGGGAAAAGTCAATATTTTAGCCGTATTTGGCGAAGATCGCGGCTTAAATTTAGCCTCCGATCGACAGAGTTTAGACCGCCTCCCCAATGCCCAGATTACTTATCTAGAACGCCCCACTTTTTCCCAACTCCACGATCTCCTCTGGTCTCAACCCTGGGATATCTTCTTTTTTGCCGGCCATAGTTCCAGTGAATCAGGAGGACAGTTTCAACTCAATCCCCAAGAAACTTTAAGCTTAGACCAATTAAAATATGCCTTAAATCGCAGCATCGATCGCAGCTTAAAATTAGCCATTTTCAACTCCTGCGATGGTTTAGGACTCGCCCAACAGTTAGCCGCTCTCAATTTACCCCAAATGATCGTCATGCGGGAGCAAGTCCCTGATCGCATCGCTCACGAATTTCTACAGCATTTCTTGTATCACTTCTCCCAAGAAACCCCCCTATACGAGTCCGTAAGATTAGCTAGGGAAAAACTACAAGGTTTAGAGGATCGATTCCCTTGTGCCACCTGGTTACCCGTCATTTTCCAAAATCCCGCTTATTTGCCCCTTGTGTGGAACAAAACCGAAGTCGAGCTAACACCTGAATCAAGTTTAAGTCGCTCAGAACTTCGCAATCGTCAAATTTTACTCAATAAAGTTAATCTCTATTGGGTAAAAGGAGTTTTAGAAGCCTCTCTCCATGGACAGGTTTTACTCGAATTGGGCATAGAAGAGCGTTATGATGCGATCGCCCATCCCTGGGGGTTAGTTTGGCAAAACACCGAGCAAATGCAACCCGTTCCCGTAACTCACCGTTGCGCGATCGAAAAATTTGACGCTTTAGGTATGGGGCGATCGCTCCTTATTTTAGGCGAACCCGGCTCCGGAAAAACCACCACCCTCCTAGAACTGGCTCGACAACTCATTCATCGAGCCAATCAAGATCCCCATCATCCCATCCCAGTCGTCTTTAACTTATCCTCTTGGCTAGGCGAAAAACAACCCATTTTAGACTGGCTCATCCAAGAATTCTACACCAAATATCAAATCCCCAAAGACATCAGTCAACAGTGGATCAATGACTCTGCCCTCCTCCTCCTACTCGATGGCTTAGATGAAGTCGCTACCAACAACCATCAAGCCTGTATCACCGCCTTAAATCAATTTATGCAACACCATAGCACCCTAGAAATCGTCATTTGTAGTCGCCGCAAAGACTACGATCGACTTGCCGAAAAACTGCGCGTCTTAGCCGCCATTTACCTCCAACCCCTAACCCAGGATAGCATTGAACAGTATTTACAATTTTGTGGCTCAGATTTATCAGGATTACGGCAAGCCATCCAAAACGATACCATCTTACAAGAATTATCCCAATCTCCCCTCATGCTCAACATCATGGCTCTAGCCTATCAAGGCATGAGCTATAGCGATTTTCCCCGATCGACCAAAGAACAGTACCATACCCATTTATTTAATGCCTATATTGAGCGCATGTTTAACCGAAAAATCGGTGAACACTTATATACAAAACATCAAACCAAAACCTGGTTAATTAACCTTGCCCAATGGATGGTCAAAGACTCTCAAACCGTCTTTTTAATCGAGCGAATGCAACCGAGTTGCTTAAAGAAAAAATCTGAAAAACTCACCTATTGCAGTTTAATTGCCCTAATTGGCGGAGTTTTAAGTGCTTTAGGAATTGGCTGTAGCGTCGGCCATATTGCCGGGAGTCGCATCGGACTACTCTCTGGCTCAATTTTAGGCATCGCGGGAGGAGTAGCAGGTGGAATTATTTTTATGTGGGTTTTACCCCGAATTGAACCCGTAGAAAAAATGAAATGGTCTTGGCGTAAAATGCGGATCAATCTAATTCCAGGATTGCGGGTAGGATTAATTGCGGGTGGATTTTATGCTTTAAGCGTAGCCTTAGTCTTTAATGTCATTTATGGCTTAAATATGGACGTTAAAGAGCTATTGATTTTTTGGATTTCCGGTTTGAATTTAGGCGTAATGTTTATCTTATTAAGGGGCTTAACTGGAGGAGATATCGATACTCACACCATACCCAATCAAGGGATCTGGTTAAGCGCTCGTAATGCTTCCCTATTTGCCACTCTAGGAATCCTAACCTTAATGGTGTTAGCCAAAATTGTCGGCCATCCCACTTTATTTGGTGCAATCGCCGGTTTATTAATCGGTCTATTTTCTCCTGGCAGCATTGCCTGCTTACAACACTTTACCCTGCGAGTTGTCCTTTATTATTCAGGAAAAACACCTTGGAATTATGCTCGCTTCCTCGATTACACAACCCGTCTTATTTTTATCCAAAAAGTAGGCGGTGGCTATATTTTCATCCACCGCCTATTACTCGAACACTTTGCCCAACTTTCTCTCAAATAAACTTAGCTTTATAAAGTATCGTCTTCATCCTTATTTTGAACTCCACGCACAATCCGAGAAAGTTCACTTTTTTCATTCACAGAAATTCGACTGGGTGAACCACTAATAATTCCTTCATAGTTCCGGAAAGAATCCTTAATTTCTGCCCCATGTTCTGTAATCGCATATTCACGAATACCCTTATCATGCCACGATCCACGCATTTTGAAAACGTTGATCGCTCGTGACATTTCCCCTCGAATCTCCACATATTGCAACATTAAAATCGTATCCGTAATCGTCGAAATATGGGATTCTGTAATCGAATGAGAACCCATAAATTGATCCGTAGTATTGGTGAAAAAACCCGTAATTTCTTCCTGTTTCGCATATCCCGTCACCCCAATCACAAATTGGCGGAAAGCGTTATTACTCACCCCTCGCGCCAAGGCAGAAAGGGAATCAATGGCAATTCGAGAGGGCTTAAATTCGGTAATTTTCGATTTAATTAACTGTAAATGATCTTCTAATCCTGCTGACTCTGGATAAGCACAAAGAATTTTCAGCAGACCTTGATTTTCCAACTCTTCAAAATCAATGCCCCAAGAATTCGCATTTCGGAACAGTTGCGCCCTAGATTCTTCATAGGCAAACAAAATCGCCCGCTCTGAATTCTTACAGGCATTTTCTATAAACTTACTCACCAATAACGTTTTACCCGTTCCCGTTGCTCCAGTGGCTAAAATAATCGAATCTTTGAAAAATCCACCCCCACACATCTCGTCTAAAGTCTTCACCCCAGAAGATACCCTAACATTAGAAGAGCGTTGAGTCAGCCGCATCGCACCCAACGGAAAGATATTAATCCCATTATCAGTAATGGTAAAAGGATATTCTCCTTTCATGTGGGTAGTTCCCCGAAGTTTGAGAATTTCTACCGTTCGTCTTCGTCTTTCTCCTTCTAAAGCATTGCGAACAATCACCACATTATCAGAAACAAATTCTTCCACCCCAAAACGAGCGACTGGCCCATATTCTTCTTCCCGCTCTGTAGTCATCACAGTGGTGACACCCAACTGCTTCAATCTGGCCACCAGGCGAAAAATTTCCCGACGCACAACAGAAGCAGCATCATATTGTTGAAAGACTGCCGTTACGGAATCAATAGAGACGCGCTTGGCTTTATATTTACGAATAGCATATTGCAGCCGTTCAATGAGGGCAGAAAGGTCAAAATTGCCAACAATATCTTGTCCTTCTGGGTCTGGAGAAGCATCTAAGATGAAGAGTTTCCCCTCATCTATGAGTTGTTGTAAGTCCCAACCAAAACTAGCAGAGTTTTGAATAATATCTGTAGGCGATTCTTCAAAAGTTACAAATATTCCTGGCTCATTAAAATAGGTAATGCCATTATACAAAAATTGAGTGGTCAGCATGGTTTTACCCGTCCCTGATGTCCCACTCACCAGGGTACTGCGACCTTGGGGGAGGCCTCCATGACTAATATCATCAAAGCCTTCAATCAGGGTTCTAATTTTTGTAATTCCAGTGAGTTTTTTATGGGGAGTTTTTTCTGGTTCGCTAACTTGCTCAAATGTACTCATAGGTTCTATGGCTCTATATTAAAAAAATAAAAGGGATGATGAGAGACTCGAATAGCCTCGATCATTGCTATTTTAAGCCATACTTTCATCATCGCGCAGTTCATCATATAATAGATCGAGTCCAATCAGCACTTTTTCCCGATCCGAGAGGTCTCCAATAATTTTACGAACGGGAGGAGGAAGGATTTTAGCCAAGGTGGGAGTGGCGAGAATTTTGTCTTCTTCAGCCAGTTGAGGATTTTTGAGGACATCAATTACTTTGAGGGCATAAACGCCTTGAAATTCTTGTTCTAGAATATCATTTAGGGTTTTTAATGCTCGCACTGAGTTAGGAGTGTTTCCGGCAACATATAGTTTGAGAATGTAGGTTTTTTTTAGGGGACTCATGGTTGTTCTGTGTCAATGGGTTCTAGATACTGTTGTCATTCAGGACTATGAATTAACAAGATTAGGATTCGCGAGGAATTGAACGACGATACATTTCACATAAGTGGGCAATAGTATCGATCAAGGTTAAACGATAGTCAAGTAAGATTTCTTCACTTCGTCCTTCTAGCTGTAATTGTTTGGAAAATTTTTCCATTAGTTCCATGTGAATTTCAACGATTTGAGACACAGAAATATCGGCAAAAAAAGCAATGTTTACAAAGTCATCAATTTTGGAATTGATGGCTTCATCATCAGAGAAGTAACTAAGGATTATATCTTGATAATCTTCTTTTAAGCTCTCCAGTAAATCTTGTTGTTTTTCATGAGATAAACGACGGAAAAAGTTTTTGGGGTCTCGTTTGTAATACACGCCGAGATATCCTAGTCGTTCTTTGAGTTTTTCCGCTAAACGCCGTTGCTGACGTTTAAGGGAGTGTTGAATGGCGATCGCATCGATCCCATTTCCCTGATGGGTGCTGGTTCCTTTTTGCGTGGTTGATAATTCCAGAAATTTAGCGATCGCCTGATTAATGACTGAGGGCACTTTTTGGAGTTCATTGGCCGCGACTTCCAACACCGCATCATGGTATAATCTCCTTATACCTGTCAAATCGAGCGGCGCTGAAGTTCCCATCTCTTCTTGATTCCCTGAAGGAACTTCGAGAGGTTGAGGAATTTCAATAGATTGCCCGATCGCCACTAGGGGTAAATAGGTTTTTTGTTGCCGCAGTTTACCTAAGAGTTCTAGAATCTCAGGTATCCGTTCCACCACCAAACAGTCAATTTGCTGCTTGTGCTGATCGACATATTCGATTAACTCACCTTCAGAAAATAAACGAGTACAAGCATGGCGAGTGTCTTCTAGGCATCGTTCCAGGGAATCGCCAAGAGAGAGAGCGCGGACAAAGATACAGATAGACAGTTGAGATGGCACGCCAAGGTGTTAAAAGAAACTACAGGGATCGGCTCCGCCGACAGGAGAAAGTATGGGTTGAATAACCGAGGAAATTGTTTTACCAGTCTTTACATCAATGTAAACATTCTAGACTTAATTGTAAATAAATTGTTATGTTTCTGGAAATTTCTCCAGTTTGCTTACAAGTATCTCTCGCTAAGTGCTGGCCAACGATCCAGATTTTAGGTTAGGGAGTCCTTAGCGATCTCAGGCTAAACTGAAGCCACCGGGTGTTGCTGACATTGGGGTTACCTAAACTTCATGAACTCTCCTTTGCTCCAAGCTTTTACTTCTCCAGTAGTGGTTTGCCCACAAACCACTCCGCTCCAAAAGGCCTTAAGGCTATGGAGTCTAACCGACCAAGAACGTCTCGTAGTCATAGATCCGGCCCAATTTCCCATCGCCTGTATTCAGTTTTCCCGGTGGTTACCCTATTGGCTACAACCGGAATCCCAAGGGATTCAGTCTTCCTCTTTATTAAAGATCAATCCCCAATTGTACCAAATTGGAGAACCCATTTTAGAAACGATTGTCTGTTTTTCCAGCGATCTAGATTTCGCCGAACTCCAGCAACAACTCAAAGAGTGTAACCCGGCGATCGCCTGTCATTATGCCCTAATTAACCCAGAAAGAGAATTTGTCGGATTATTGGATAATCAACGGTTGCTCCAGTATTCCTTAGAGCAAAAAGCCTCCCCTCATCCAGGGTCTAGGGAATTGCAAGAGGGACAAATCTTCTGGCAAAACCAACTTAGTCTTAATTCTCCTCCCTTCTCCCCCCCTTCTCCCCACTCTTACTCATCCCCGTCAGACCCAATCGGGAATCCATCCCCGCGATCCCCAGGATCTCCAGTAGACTGGCAACTTGAATCTCTCTTGACTCGCATCACCCAACTGGTCAAGGAAAACCAAACGAAAGACCAGATCTTAGCCTATATTAGCCATGCCCTAAAAACACCGATCACTTCAATTTTAGGCCTATCCAACCTCCTGTCCCATCCCCATCACTCCCTCAGCGATGCTCGGCAAAAGCAATACTTAGGTTTGATCCATCAAGGAGGAAAACAACTGAGGATCGTCATTGATGATATGGTGACTTGGACACAGCTCGAACTCGGAGAAATCCTGTTAAACCCATCCCTCATTAACCTATCTGAGTTCTGCGATCGCACCCTAACCACCTTTCAAGAACTGGTGCAAGACCGGCCCCAACCCCCCTACCTCAAAGTCATACGAGATCCCCATCTCACCGATGTGATGGCCGATGAATTTTGGCTGCGACAAATGATTCATCGGCTCCTCTCCTATAACCTATGGGCAATGAACCGCGACCAATCCGGTTCTCTCCAACTAGAAATCCAATCTCAAGGGGGATTTTGGATAAGCTTTCGGTTAACCAACCCTTACTTAAGCGCCCCGGTCAATCTTACCCCTTGGATCTCCTCCTCCAGTCACCCCACTTGGGAATTAGGATTAGCCATTGTCAGTCAACTTTGCCAACTCCATGGCGGGGATCTGATGTGTTCCGTCACAGAAAACCAAGGTACAGAATTTACCTTGCTCTTACCCTCCGAACTCCTCCATCAACCCTCGGGAACCGAAATTAACTCCTCTGTACCGAAAAAATTAACTCTTTTATGTTTATCTCCCGGTACGCCCCAACAAGGAACCTATCAAGAATGGGTGCGAGGATGCCACTCTTTAAAAGGTCAAGATTGTCGCCTTCTGGAAGCTGATGACCTAGATCAGGCGGAAATCTTAGCCAGGGTGTGGAAACCCCATGTTTTGGTCTTTAATGATGCGGGTTTAGACGATATTCAGGATTACTTAATGGCTCTGCGGCGATCGGAATCCCTATGTTATTTACCCCTAGTCGCCCTCAGTCAGGAAACTACCGAAATGGCCAATCAAATTCCTGGATTGTTGGTCTTTCCTTGTTTGGTTTCTCCAGATTCTGACTTGGCCATTTCTACCCTATTACAAGTGATTATGATAGCCGCGAGTCAGGGAGAGTGAACGCGCCCTGAGTGGAGTCGAAGGTAAAGTAGGCAATCCCTACTGATAGATTTGATGTGTAAGCCCTGACTACAAAGAATCTGGATCGATATTTAACTGTCGCAATTTCTCCCGTAGCTGTTGTAAATCGGATTTGGCGCGATCGCGCTCTTGCACCACATCCTCATAGGTTCCAAACGCTTCCCCACTCGGCGTAAATAACTGCAAATCTTGCGAGCTGGTACTAAAACTCACCTGCAATAACGGACTTCTCCAACCCTCCATTTGCGCAATTTCTGTTAGTCTCCCCCCACTTCTGAGCCATCCTTGCAGTTGATTCTTTTTCGGATTGTAGACATAATATTCTTCCACACCATAATAGTCGTAGAACTCGAACTTATCCTCCATTTCTCCTTTACTATTACTCGCCGAAAGAATCTCAAATACCACTTGAGGCCCTATATTTCCTTCTTCCCATTGTTTATAAGAGCCTCTATCTTTTTTCTCCACTCCAAAAACAACCATCACATCTGGTGCTTGCCTGAAATTCAAACTCTCTTCAGCTATAGTTAACCTCCCTGCTTCTCTGGGATACCACAACAAATCCCCCGCCACAAATACATCTTCTCGCTCTTTGAACAGAGCCGACAATCCTCCAACAATAGTTGTAATTAAACGAAATTGAACCGTATTATCCGCCATCGGTTTGCCATCACTGTCTGGGTAGAGTCGAGCTTCAACTTGTGATTGAGACAGCAATTCTTGTACCATCTTTTTCTACCTGAATACTGAATCGAGTTTGCATTCTTGTTTTGAGGATAGCATAGCTGATGCGATCGCCCAGAGTGAAACTACAAAGAATCCGGATCGATATTTAACTGTCGTAATTTCTCCCGTAGCTGTTGTAAATCGGATTTGGCGCGATCGCGCTCTAATTCAGCACTATTAGCTCTTTGTCGTTGGCGATCGCGCTCTTGCACCACATCCTCATAGGTTCCAAACGCTTCCCCACTCGGCGTAAATAACTGCAAATCTTGCGAGCTGGTACTAAAACTCACCTGCAATAACGGACTTCTCCAACCCTCCATTTGAGCAATTTCTGTTAGTCTCCCCCCACTTCTGAGCCATCCTTGCAGTTGATTCTTTTTCGGATTGTAGACATAATATTCTTCCACACCATAATAGTCGTAGAACTCGAACTTATCCTCCATTTCTCCTTTACTATTACTCGCCGAAAGAATCTCAAATACCACTTGAGGCCCTATATTTCCTTCTTCCCATTGTTTATAAGAGCCTCTATCTTTTTTCTCCACTCCAAAAACAACCATCACATCTGGTGCTTGCCTGAAATTCAAACTCTCTTCAGCTATAGTTAACCTCCCTGCTTCTCTGGGATACCACAACAAATCTCCCGCCACAAATACATCTTCTCGCTCTTTGAACAGAGCCGACAATCCTCCAACAATAGTTGTAATTAAACGAAATTGAACCGTATTATCCGCCATCGGCTTGCCATCACTGTCTGGGTAGAGTCGAGCTTCAACTTGCGATTGAGACAGCAATTCTTGTACCATCTTTTTCTACCTGAGTGTTTGCACTGCTGCTTTGAGGATAACATACAGCGCTTTGCGCCCTCTGTGGGGGAATGGGGGGAGCGAATAACAGATGACTCATTACTCAAAGATTTCCTTGACTCCTGAACCAGTAGCTTCTTGAATTAAAGCTTCAGCGCGATCGGGTTCTTGATAGAGTAACTCCAGAAACGGCCAAGGTTCCATCCCCACCAACCGAGCATAAAACTCGACTTCGCCCATGATTCTGGCTTCGGACTGGCGCAAATACATACTCAGACAATGATGGGCCTGATTTTCCGGTTGGCGTTGAGTACGGAAAAAGGCTAAGGCGTTTAATAAGCGGTCTTCATAGGGCGCAAGGGGTCTAATGTTCATGCTTTGGGAAGTACGTTGAGTCATAAGATCTCATCATTAACCATTACAGCGCTTTGCGTGCGCTAGGGGCTAGGAATAGGTAAGGGGAGTCTATACTATAAATTTACGATCTTGTAACTGAGTATCCTATACCCGCCAACTTTTCGTCCATGAGTTTTAAGGAAGAATTTGAACTACTGCTGCGATCGCGCTATCCCATCATCTACATCCCGACTGCTGAAGAAGAACGGGTAGAGAAGGCGATCGCCGAAACTGCCCAAGATCTCGGCAGTCGAGGAGTCTATATCTGGGATTTCGTCGAGGGTTATCAGGGCAATCCCAATGATAGCGGTATCGGTCGTCGCAATCCCCTCCAAGCCTTAGAATTCGTCCAGAAAGTCCCCCCCACAGCCGCCGGAATCTTTGTCCTCCGCGATTTTCATCGCTTTTTAGAAGATATTTCGATTTCCCGCAAACTGAGAAATCTAGCCCGGAGTCTCAAATCAGAAGCCAAAAACCTGGTGATCCTCTCTCCAGAAATTATCATCCCCACCGACTTAAGAGAAGTGATTACCGTCCTAGATTTTCCCTTACCCCAGAGTTCAGAAATTCGGGAAGAAGTGAGCCGGTTATTAGCTGGGTTAGGACAAGCCATCGATCGCGAATTCCTAGAAGAAATAGTTCGGTGTTCCCAAGGTTTGTCCCTAGAGCGCATTCGCCGGGTATTGGGAAAGGCGATCGCCACCCATGGCCAACTGCGCCCCGAAGATGTAGAACTGATTTTAGAAGAAAAACGGCAAACCATTCGCCAAACCCAAATCCTAGACTTTTATCCCGCTCAAGAACAAATCTCCGACATTGGCGGCTTAGAAAACCTCAAAGATTGGCTCCTGCGTCGCGGCGGAGCCTTTTCTGAACAAGCCAGAGCCTATGGACTGCCTCATCCCCGTGGCTTGCTGCTGGTGGGCATTCAGGGAACCGGAAAATCCCTCACCGCCAAGGCGATCGCCCACCATTGGCATCTGCCCCTCCTGCGTCTAGATGTGGGGCGACTGTTTGCCGGACTGGTGGGAGAATCGGAATCCAGAACCCGGCAAATGATTCAACTGGCTGAAGCCCTCGCTCCTTGTATTTTGTGGATTGACGAAATCGACAAAGCCTTTAGCGGCATGGGATCGCGGGGAGATGCAGGCACAACCAACCGGGTATTTGGAACCTTTGTCACCTGGTTAGGCGAAAAAACCTCACCAGTTTTTGTCGTTGCCACCGCCAACAATATCCAAAGCTTACCCCCAGAACTGTTACGCAAAGGGCGATTTGACGAAATATTCTTTGTGGGACTGCCCAGCCAAGAAGAACGACAAGCCATTTTTGCCGTTCATCTTGAGCGGTTGCGTCCCCAAAGTCTGAGAAACTACGACTTAAAACGCCTCGCCTATGAAACTCCCGATTTTTCCGGCGCAGAAATTGAACAAATGATCGTCGAAGCCATGCACATTGGCTTTAGTCAAAACCGGGATTTTACCACCGATGATATCCTAGAGGCAGCCAGTCAGATTGTTCCCTTAGCTCGGACTGCCCAAGAACAAATTGAATTGTTACAATCTTGGGCAGCCTCTGGAAAAGCTCGGCTTGCCTCTCGTTCAAATGGCTTAACTCCTCCCTTGTAGTCCCTATGGTTTTTCTATCTCGATCCTTATGGTTAGCAGACTAATTTCTGGATTATTTCAAGTCATCTTTGGGGTGATGTTGGCGATCGCCCTGATGTTAGTGGGTGGATTAGCCACCGCCCGTTATTTTATGGGCAAATTGACAGCAGCCCCTCCTAAACCCGAATTTCCAAAGGTGGAAGAGCCAAAACCGGCTACTTCTGCCGCCCCCTCAACTCCGGCTCAACCTCAAAAGCCAAAAGAACCAGAACTTCCCGAAGGAGCCTACAAGGCGAGAGTCACTTGGGCTGATGGTCTCATGCTGCGGGATGCCCCTACCTATGAAGCCAAATCCATTGGGGGGGTTGGCTATAACGAAACTTTGTATGTGATTGGAGAGAGCGACGATAAGGCATGGCAAAAAGTCCGGGTTGGCTCTCAAGATGCCTGGGTGAAAGGGGGTAATGTGGAGAAGGTAGATTAGCTATTGCTTAACGGTTAGAATCAAACATGCGTTGTATCGAAACAGTAAACTTTTGTGAGCGTCAGAGTTAGAATCGCACCGAGTCCCACTGGAAATCTCCATATTGGCACAGCCAGAACGGCTGTATTTAACTGGTTGTTTGCCCGCCATCTGGGAGGGCAGTTTATTCTCAGGATTGAAGACACAGATCTAGAGCGATCGCGCCCTGAATACACTGATAATATCCTCGAAGGCCTGACTTGGCTAGGCTTAACCTGGGATGAAGGCCCCTTTTATCAGTCCCAAAGGCTCGATCTCTATAAACAAGCCGTGCAAACCCTGCTCGATGGGGGATTAGCCTATCGCTGCTATTGCACGCCTGAAGAACTCGATGACATGCGAGCCAAGCAGAAAGCCGCCGGTCTGGCTCCCCGCTATGATAACCGCCATCGTCATCTCACGGCACAAGAACAAGCCGCCTTTGAAGCCGAAGGGCGCAAACCCGTGATTCGGTTTAAGATCGATGATGATCGCACCATTGCCTGGAAAGATTTAGTCCGCGGAACGGTCAGTTGGAAAGCTGGCGACTTAGGCGGTGATATGGTGGTAGCTCGTGCTGCTGAAGCCGGAGGAGTTGGACAACCCCTCTATAATTTAGCCGTAGTCGTGGATGATATGGACATGGCCATCACCCATGTGATTCGCGGCGAAGACCATATCGCCAACACCGCCAAACAGATTTTACTCTACGAAGCCTTGGGGGGACAGGTTCCCGAATTTGCCCACACTCCCCTAATTCTCAATCAAGAAGGGCGCAAACTCTCTAAGCGCGATGGGGTAACTTCGATTTCTGACTTCCGTCAGATGGGTTATATTGCCCCCGCTCTAGCCAATTATATGACCCTGTTGGGTTGGACTCCCCCGGATGCAACCCAGGAACTCTTTACCCTCGATGAAGCCGCCAAAACCTTTAGCTTCGATCGCGTCAATCAAGCCGGTGCTAAATTTGATTGGGATAAACTCAACTGGATTAACAGCCAATATCTCCATCATCTGCCCGTCGATCAATTGACGGATTTGATTGTGCCCTTCTGGAAAGATGCTGGTTATGATGTAGACTCCCAAGAGCGTTCCTGGTTAGAACAACTCGTTGCCTTAATCGGCCCCAGTTTAAGCCGGTTGTCAGATGCGGTAGAATTAGGCAAAATGTTCTTTACTCCAGAAAGCAGCTCTTCGGATGAAGCACGGGAGCAACTGCAACAGGAAGGGGTCAAAGAGATCCTAGAATCCCTTTTAACGGCGATTGCGGGCGCACCAGTGACAGAAGACACTCTCAAAGAAGCGATTAAAACCGTCACCAAAGAGAAAAAGGTGAAAAAAGGCTTAGTTATGCGGAGTTTACGGGCTGCGTTAACGGGTGAAGTCCATGGCCCTGACTTGATCCAATCTTGGTTACTCTGGAATCAAAAAGGACAAGATGGCGATCGCATCAAACGAGCGATCCAAACTCTATAATCTAGGGTTCAAAAGAGTGGTTATCAAACGGCCCGGATGGATAATCATCTAAATCCACCTTAGTATCGAGCTTCAACCCTTGGGGAGTTTTAACAATAATATTATCGCCTCCCAAGGCTTGAGCTTCTGCTAAGGCTTCTCCAGCAGTAACAATTAAAGTCACTTCAGAATCATCATTACGAGGCACTACACTACTGACTCCTAAACTGACCGTAATATAGGGACTGATGGGGGAGTTGGGATGGACTAACTTGAGACTACTAACTTCTGAGTGAATATAGGTCGCTACTTGCATCGCTCCTTCCACATTGGTTTGGGGTAATAAAATAGCAAACATTTCCCCCCGATACCGAGCCACCATATCGGCTGGTCGTTTGACCACAGAGCCAATCGCCTCGGCGATCGTTTTTAAACATTCATTACTGGTTTGGGAGCCATAGCTATAAACATAGGGCTTAAAATAATCCACGCGACAGACAATGAGGGAGAGGGGTTTTAAGTCCCGCTTCATCCGTCGCCATTCTTGCTCGATATATTCATTAAAGCGGCGGCGGTTGGGGAGTTGGGTGAGGCGATCGAAAAGGGTAAGATTTTTAACTTGTTTATTAACGGTTTCCAGTTCTTGACGAGTAGACCACTCTAGCAAAGAAAGCCGTTCATATTGATAAATCATGAAATAACAAGCAATGCCAATCATGGCTAAAAACAGAAAGGATTCTACCACAATCTCATGGGATAAATCACTCGGAGGCAAACCCAAGATCCAGTGATTGAGGCAAAAATAGGCAATAACAACACTTTGAGAAATAACATGAACCCGCCAAAATACAGGAATAGCGGTAGCTTGCATCACAAACATAACCAGCCAAAGTTCTGGGTTAAATTCAGAGGCTCCGGCAGCCGTTCCTAGAATCTGGGGTAACAGGGTTACTGACCAGGATAGTCCTAGAAAGAGAAGACTGGGATGGCGACGACCAAATTGGGTTTTTTGTAATCCCCAACAGCCTAAGAGCGCAAAGAGGGTGGTAATGCGAGCGCCCAGCAGTTGACTAGCAAATTGTTCACCATAAAGGATAGCTTCAAACAAAGCTAAGGCAAAAACTCCACCAAGGGTCATCCAAATGGTTGGCTGAAGACGAGATAAGATAAGGAAGTTTCGCCATTCGGGTTCGATGCGTGAGTGCTTTTCCCCAGATTTTTTTACGTCTTCCGAGGAGGTTGAGTCCGAGCGAGCTGATGGTTTTGGCTTAGATCCCTGATTCATGGTTATAGGCTATTCGATCGCCATTTCCGCAAGGAAAGGTCTAATCGGTGTTTCGATAGTTTACATTAAGCTAGGTTCCCAGGTATAGGCTAGATTGGCTCAGTTGATGCACCCCCAATCTCTAACAGGATGGGTGATGGGTTGGCTGGGTGATTAAGGCCGAGCCAATTCCCTGGTTTTGCTATACCTGTGTTTTGAAGGTTTCCCTAGAGCATTCGATCATAGCTTACAATTTTAGCTGAAAGGTTGTTCTCTCTGGCGATTTTGAGAACGGGATGTGTTTGGGTTTCAGTATGGTGAATATTAATCAACAATTTCAACAGGCCTATCAGTACCAGCGAGAAGGGAATTTAGAAGCTGCTCGTAGCGGATATGAAGGGGTTTTAGAACTTGACCCCCAACATATTAGTAGTCTGGTGAATTTGGGGGTTTTGTATAAGAAACGGGGTGATTATCAACAGGCGGCGCGGTTCTATCACCAGGTGTTGCAACAAAAGCCCAATCATGTGGCTGCCCATTATAATTTAGCCTTGATCTATGAGCTAAAGGGGCGGTTATCGGAGGCGGTGCGTCATTATAGCCATGGGTTGCTATTCCAACCGACTGATGAAAATTTACGGCAACGTCTTCAGAAGGCATTAGTTGCTCTAGGATGTTTTCAGAGCGATCGCCCCTTATATGAGCAAGCCCTACATCAGGTTTCTCTGAGTTTGTCTTCTTTTAAGGAACTCATTGAGTTTCTGCGTCAGCAGGAGTGCCTAGAGGTGGCGATCGCTCTTTTGGAGGCGGCGATCGAGCAATATCCTGATCGGCCAGGACTCTATGCTCTGCTCGGTGGTATTTATAACCAAATGGGTAACTATACGGAGTCGATGAAGGCTTTTCAGCAGGCGATCGCCCTCTCTCCCCAAGATCCCCATTATATCCAGTCTTTAGGCATCACTTTTGCCAAACAAGAGCAGTGGCAAACCGCGAGATCCTATCTACAACAAGCTCTGAGTCTTGCCCCTCATTTGCGTAAAACCCAGCGATGGCTCAATTTTGTCAATCTAGTCTGTGGCGATCGCCCTCAAGTTGAGTTTATCAGCCACTATCAAACGATTCAATTTCAGATTACGGGTAAAAATCTAGATGTGGAATTAACCCAGGTGAACGATCGCCAGTTCTATGAACAGTCAGAACTCGATTTTATCCATCAGACGTTGAAGCGGCGATCGGTTATTGTCGATGTGGGCGCAAATTCCGGTAACCACCTGGTTTATTTTGCCAAAATATTAGGAGCAGAAACTGTCATTCCCATCGAATTTCAACCCGATATTATTGCCGCCCTCAAAACCAATATTGCTCTGAATCAGATTACCAATGTAGACCTCTCTAAATTAGGCTATGCTGTCGGTAAAACTCCCGGTCGCGCCCAACTGCAAAACCATCCCACCGGCGATCTCTGTTTAACCGAACTCAAAGAAGATCCCAGGGGAACCTTAGAAGTTTTGCCCCTCGATCGGCTCATTACCTCTAGGGTCGATTTCATTAAAATAGATGTGCAAGGATTAGAAATTGAAGTGTTAGAAGGAGCTGAAGGGCTGTTGCGGCAATTTCAACCCGATGGACTGATTGAAGTCACCAAAAGAAATCAACCCCTGTTTTTGAGTTTTCTAGAGCGGATCAATTATCAAATTATTAAAGAGTTTCGAGAATGGAATTATAGCAACTTTTATATTCAGTCTAGGGTTCAGTAAGATTGACATAAAGCACTTTGCGCTCTCTGTGGCGGATATTCAAACCCCGATTCTTTAATTGAAGTTAGGGAAAAATTGGCGATCGGCTAAAATAGATCAATTTCTAGCCCATTTCTATGATACTAAGAGGTGAAGATGGTACAGACCCCAACCGTACCGGAAACGGAAACCCTATTACTAGAGTTACCCAAAACTCTAAAGCTCTATGTTACCCAAGAACAGTTTGAAATTCTAGCGGCCAGTAATCGAGAATTACAACTAGAAAGAACAGCAAACGGAGAATTAATTGTGAATCCACCAACCGGTTGGGAAACTGGAGAACAAAATAGCAGTATTTCTGGCGAGTTGTATCTATGGTGGCGCAATGCAGGCGAACCGGGGAAAGTGTTTGACTCATCGACTGGATTTATTTTACCCAATGGCGCGAATCTCTCTCCTGATGCATCTTGGGTGAGTCAAGAGCGTTGGGATACACTCAATGAGGAACAAAAGAGAATGTTTGCCCAGATTTGTCCTGATTTTGTGGTGGAATTAAGATCGCACTCAGATACCATAAAATCCCTGCGAGAAAAAATGCAAGAGTATATGGATAATGGAGCCAGATTGGGTTGGCTAATTAATCCGAAAACTAGAAAAGTAGAAGTATATCGAGTCGGTTTAGAGGTGGAAATATTGCCAAATCCAACTGAGTTATCCGGTGAGGCAGTTTTACCCGGTTTCGTTTTAGAGCTTCGTCGGGTGTGGGATTAGGGCGATCGCATTAGGGAAGCGGAGTTTTATCGCGCCCATGCCCCATCCTGTACAATAGGGGGAAACGTTGACCCTTTTTAACTTTTAATTTTTTCGGCTGTCTCCGACCTGAAAATTTTTAATGGATATGCTCGAAACCCAGCTCTATCACCTGCAACAGTTTGCCGATCGCCTCGTTGATACCCAACTCGCGGATCTCAACCCTGTGAGTATTGGTCTTATTTTTATCGCCGGACTACTGACAAGCTTAACCCCCTGTATGCTCTCCATGTTGCCCCTAACCGTGGCATACATCGGCGGCTACGAAACCGAAAACCGCCTACAATCAGCCATTCAATCCCTATGGTTTGCAGCCGGTTTAGCCACTACCCTCGCCCTCCTAGGCATCGTCGCCGCCCTGGTGGGTCAAGTCTATGGACAAATTGGTATCGGATTACCCATTATTGTCAGTATTATCGCTATCCTTATGGGACTCAATCTCCTGGAAGCCTTGCCCCTGCAATTGCCCGCTTCTGGGGGCATGGATTGGATTTCGCCCAACTTCCCTAACAGTCTTCGCTCCTACCTCATTGGCTTAACCTTTGGCTTAGTCGCCTCCCCCTGTAGCACCCCCGTACTCGCCACGCTGCTGGCTTGGATTTCCAGCACCCAAAACCCAATCCTCGGTAGCGGTTTACTCCTCGCCTATACTGCGGGCTATGTTTCCCCCCTGGTACTCGCGGGAACCTTCACCGCTTCGATTAAAAAACTTTTAGCCCTGCGGCAATGGTCGGGATGGATTACTCCGACCAGTGGCGTGTTATTAGTAGGATTTGGGGTGATTTCCCTCCTGTCTCGTCTTGTGCCCATTAGTTAGTTAAGCGCATTATCATAGAAAAATGAGATTACCCGATACTTTGATTGATGACCCAGACTTGAAATAATATAAAATAGTCGTGCTTGCTGATACAACTAACCTAACTCAACTTTCAAATTATGGATGCTGCCGTTTTAACAGAAACCGAACATATTGAAATTACCCCTGGGGTACTTGGTGGTAAACCACGCATTGCCGGTCACCGCATTTCTGTTGCCTACATTGCCGAAATGTATTTGAAGACGGGGGTTTCCATAGAAGAAATTGCCACCAAGTATGATTTACAATTTGCTGCTGTTCATGCAGCTATGACTTATTATTACGATCATCGAGAAGAAATCGATCGTCAAACAGCAGAAAGTCACAAGCTTGTAGAAGAATTAAAGCGAAATAGTCCGCCGTCTCCATTAGAAGATAAATTAAGAGCAATTAGAGGTGAGTAAGTCAATTCGTTTTCATTTAGATGAACATATTGATCCGAGTATTGCCCGTGGTTTGCGTCGTTATGGAATAGATGTGACAACAACTATTGAGGCTGGGTTGCGAACTCAAAGTGATGAATCACATCTAGTCTTTATTTGTCAAGAGCAGCGTGTGATTGTCACTCATGATGACGATTTTTTGATTATAGCAAGTCAGACCACGGATTATCCAGGAATTGTCTATTGCCCACCTAATTCTCGTTCTATCGGTGAAATTATTCGTAGCTTAGTCTTAATTTATGAAGTCTATGAACCAGAAGAAATGAGAGGAAGAATTGAATATATTTAAATTAGTCATTATTATCGCCATCCTCATGGGACTCAATCTCCTGGAAGCCTTACCCCTGCAACTACCCGCTTCCGGAAGCATGGATTGGATTTCCGCTTCGATTAAAAAACTTTTAGCCCTGCGGCAATGGTCGGGATGGATTACTCCGACCAGTGGCGTGTTATTAGTAGGATTTGGGGTGATTTCCCTCCTGTCTCGTCTTGTCCCGATAAGTTAATGTGCCGATGACTTCTAATCAAAATGCTTCTACTCCCCTCCCCTTCCACCCCCTGCAATGGTGGAAAAAACAGGTGCTACCCACCTTAGCCGATTTACGGTTAGCCATTATCCTACTATTAGCGATCGCCCTCTTCAGCATTTCCGGTACAGTCATAGAACAGGGGCAATCTCTCGAATTTTACCAAGCCAACTACCCCGAAGACCCCGCCCTATTCGGCTTCCTCTCCTGGAAAGTCCTGTTAATCATTGGCTTAGATCATGTCTATAGCACCTGGTGGTTTTTAGCCCTGCTCGTTCTCTTCGGCTCAAGTTTAACCGCTTGCACCTTTACCCGGCAACTGCCCACCCTCAAAGCAGCGAACCGTTGGAGCTACTACAAAACCCCACAACAATTTGAAAAACTCGCCCTTAGTACCCAGTTAAATCAAGGCTCTAACGATCGCCTAGAACCGATCCTAAAACAATATGGGTATCGCGTCTTTCGAGAAGGCGAAACCCTATACGCTCGCAAAGGCATCATGGGCAGAATTGGCCCCATTATCGTTCATGCCAGTATGCTAATTATCCTAGCTGGATCGATTTTAGGCTCTATGACCGGATTCATGGCCCAAGAAATGATTCCCAGTGGCGATACCTTCCAAATTAAAAATATCATCGAAGCCGGGCCCTTCGCCCAATCCCAAGTCCCCCAAGATTGGTCAGTGCGCGTGAATCGCTTTTGGATTGACTATAGTCCAGAAGGCAGAATTGAACAATTTTATTCCGATTTATCCGTCTTAGATAACCAGGGAGAAGAAGTCAAACGGGAAGAAATCCATGTCAATCAGCCCCTGCGCTATCGCGGTGTCACCTTGTATCAGGCGGATTGGGCGATCGCAGCCGTTAAAGTCAGAGTTAATAATTCTCCCATCTTCCAGATTCCCATGGCCCAACTCCCCATAGAAACCGAGGGCAGAATCTGGGGAACCTGGATACCCACCAAACCCGATCTGAGCCAAGGAGTCGCCTTAGTCACCAAGGATTTACAGGGTACTTTAGTCGTTTATGATAATCAAGGACAACTGATAGGAACCTTGCGTCAAGGGATGGACATTGAAGTAAATGGCGTGACGCTAAAAGTCCTAGAAGTCATTGGCAGCACTGGATTACAGATCAAAGCCGACCCTGGTATTCCCGTAGTTTATACCGGATTTGGGCTATTGATGATCGCCGTCGTGATGAGTTATTTTTCCCACTCGCAAATCTGGGCGTTGCAAAATGGCGATCGCTTTTATCTAGGGGGGAAAACTAACCGCGCTCAAGTCACCTTTGAGCAAGAAGTGCTGAAAATCCTTGACCAAGTTCAGGATGATTCCCCATCACCGGCTAAAACCTAGAAGAGAATGGAAAAATTTTTCCCATTCTTCCGGATTCAGAAACCCCAAATAGGGATAGTGGTATGGTAGATGCACCCTGATGATTCCCCTTGGCTTCCCCGCTAAGGGGGTTTTTTTTGCCCGGAAGGGGAGAAGACTCGATGGTTTGGATTTGTCATTTCTGATTGAGATTGGCATCATGTTAAAGTGATGGCATAAATAAAATCATTGCTACCCATCGAGCCAAAATATTGAGCGAACCCCCTGTTATGGATCAGGATGTTTACAAACACGATCGAGAGTCTGATTTGAATTCTGATTTGAATACAGATTCTATCCATATGGCTTCTTGGTCAATGGAACAAGAAGTTAATGGGTTGATGGATGATTTGTTTGAAGATATTGACCGGGTGTTAGATCGGGGGGGCACTTTGCCGAAGGAACCCGTGCAACCGGAGTTGGTGTCTCTCAAACCCCTGGATATTCCTTCAATGAAGCTGCCCCAGGCGATCGCCGAAAGTTTGGCTCAGATCTCCCCAGAATTAGCCAGTCTAACCGGTATAGCTCAGACGGCTAATCCGAGCCATAGGCTGACGACAGTAGAGCAGAGGGAGATCGCTTCCCCCACTTCAGAAACCTCAGAAATAGAATCAGCAACATTCGGAGTGGATTTACAACCTACGGTATTACCCGAAGAAGAGCTATTTCCCGTGGCTGCTCCTGCACCAAGGGTTCAACCTTGGTGGGATCGGTTGCTGTTAGTGGGGGTGGGAGCGGCGATCGCCATTCCCCTAGGTTGGTGGATATCCAGCACCCAGACTGGGCAAGGAATACGCCAACAGTTTGCCCAGTTTTTACCCTCTAGTCAACCCAGTCCAGAACCCATGGCTCCCGTGGATGTGCCCTCCACCGCTTTAGCGGATGAAGAGTTTGCCAATTATATGCAACGGGCTTTGAAGTTGAAGGATGAGTTAAGCGAAAATCAGGGGACTGAACCAGAGAGTTCCTCGGAAACTCCCTTACCAGAAAGCACTCCATCTACGCCGACTCAGGTTTTGGAGCGGGTTTATATTCCCGTTTATCAACCGACTCCTGCTCCTGTCGCTTCCCCAGAAGTAGTGGCTGCCTCACCGAGTGCGATGGAGGATGGGGTTGCGCCCTCTCCCCTACCGTCTCCCACGACACCGAATGTAGCCAATAATCCCCCAAGCAATTTGATGTTGACGGGAATTTTGGAATTGGGCGATCGCTCGGCTGCTTTATTTGAAATTAATGGCATGTCTCGCCGGTTTCAGGTGGGAGAAACGATTGGTTCGAGTGGATGGATGTTAGTGGATATTGTCAACCAAGAGGCGATCGTTCGCCGTAATGGCGAGGTGCGATCGGTTTTTGTTGGTCAGAAATTTTAACCCTTACCCTAGGGGCAGGTTAATCTAAAACTGGGTGCAAATACCAGAAAATGAGTACATCTGCTCCTAAAATTAGGATGAGAGTGACATCAGCAGAGGAGGATCGGAAACCGTGGGTATTTTTGATGATGTGAGTCGCTTTTTAGAAGATCGGTTGGATGAATTTCTCAAAAATCATCCCCAATTAGAGTTATCGATTTTAGAAGATCAACTCCATGAACAACAGGAAGATACCCTGCGCTTAATTGTCGATTTACAGCGTCAGGAAAAACAAGCCCAAGAGGAAATTATGGCAACGGCTCAAGAGATTCAGCGTTGGCATACTTGGGTACAAAAGGCAACGGCAAAAGGGCGCATGGATTTAGCCCAAGCCGCCCAAGAACGAGAAAATACCCTATTGCATAAAGGCAATCAATTATGGGGAAAAATGCAAGGCTGTAAACAGAGAATTGTCAAGGCGAAAGAGTTATATCAGGAGATTAAGAAACGGAAGGAAGAAGTTCATGCTAGGGTGATAAAAATGGAAGCTGAAGCGAGTGCAAGTGAAAAAGCGACCTATTCTCCCCCCGGTTGGAATCAGGGCTATAGTCGCATTGGTAGTAGTCCCGATCTTTTAGAAGAAGAGTTTCGCCGTTGGGAAGCGGATCAGGAGTTGCAGGATTTGAAGGATAAAATGAACAATTGACAATGAACAATAAACCCTTAATAATTATCGGTATTCAGGTAGATAATGATGGTACGAGAATTACTCCCTCAATCACAAGTTTCCGCTCGGCTCTACCCAGAAAGTGATGGTAAACCGATGGCGGATAATACGATTCAATTTCGTTTAATTACCACTATTGTTGGAGGATTATCAGCTCTGTTCCAAGAGCGAGAAGATGTTTTTGTGACTGGGGATTTGTTGTGGTATCCCAGAGAAGCAGGAATGTTAACTGTAGCTGAAGAAAATTTACCCTTCTGCCAAGCACCAGATATTATGGTGGTTGTTGGAGTCGAAAAAAAAGATAGAGGCTCCTATAAGCAATGGGAAGAAGGAAATATCGCGCCTCAAGTGGCAATGGAGATTATCTCACCGAGTAATAGCCAAGGAGAAATGGAGGATAAGTTTCGGTTTTACGATTATTATGGTGTGCAAGAATACTATGTTTACAATCCGAAACGGAATCAATTGCAAGGATGGTTGAGAAGTCAGGGGAGTTTAACCGAAATTGCTCAAATGGAGGGTTGGAGAAGTCCTTTGTTACAGGTAAGTTTTAGTACACTCTCAGAAGAGTTGCAGGTTTTTACGCCGAGTGGGGAAGCGTTCGCAACTTATGCGGATGTCGTGCGAGAGCGCGATTGCGAGCGCCAAGAAAAGGAGTTCCAGCGAGAGCGAGCAGACAGTGCCGAATCTAATTTACAACAGCTACGGGAGAAACTGCGACAGTTAAATATCGATCCCGATTCTCTATTGTAGGGGCGATCGCCACTTATAGCAATTTCCTCTGCTATGCGGTACATAAATAGCGGTTTTTAACGATAGCCAGAATAGCCCAAAGCTAAATTGAGTCTGTTGTTCACTCCCCCCACTCCCCCATTCCCCCATTCCCCCACGGAGGGCGCGAAGCGCTGTATCTAAACTTTAGCTGAAAATGCCTAAACCGTTATGTACTCTAGCCGCCGTTGATGGGGGACGGTTAATCATTTGCCCACCTAGCATTAAACTGGTAGAACTACCGCCATCTAAATTTAAGGCATGAATGGCTCCAAGTTTCTGCATGAGTTGGGCAGTTTCGGTTAAACTGGCTCCTAATCCTCCGATGCGGTTATGGATGGTGACGAGCAGAAATTCACCGGATTTGGTAATTCCGAAAACACTGCGAATGGCAGATTGTTGGGCAAAGGCACGACTAAATCCTTCTGCTTCGGCATCGAGGAGAATTTGTTGATTTTTGATCAGTAAAGGGCCGCCGCCGATAATATGGGGAAAGGTGTTAAAGTTAGGGGGATTGGTTTTACTTTCTAGGGTTATGGTTGTGCCGGGCATGAGGCTGGTTTTGGCACTGGAGAGCGATCGCAACACCAGTAAATACCCTGTATCTGGAATATCAGCGACTTCAGTATTTTCTAGGTGGCGAGAGACTTTATTATTCTCAACTACGATCAGAATTTCTCCGGCAGTTAAAGGCTTATAAGTCTTTCCCCATTGGCGAGTATAGCGAGAAATGCCGCCTTGAACATAGCCACTGTTGAGAACAACTAAGGGAAAGCGGGCCCCAGTTGATGTAGTAATTGATTCTGCTAAAGTGAGGCGATCGATCGCATAACCCCCTTGATTATCCCAGGCGATCGCCCCCCGATTCAAGATGGGGCCAGAATACCATTTTCCTTGCCAACGAATCGCGCCCAAGGGTAATAGGTTATTGCGGTTAAAAAAGCCCGCATTAATGGCGGCGAGAGTTCGACAAAATTCTCCCATTTTTAATAATGGGGTTGTGCCTTCCATAGTATCGGCATAAGTCCAAATCGGCTCTAAATTCAGTTTTGGCGTTGGATTGGGAGATAGGGTTAAGGAAGTGACTGGAAATCGATCGGAGCCTAATGATACATATTCCTCTTTCCAGCGTAATCCGGGCAACCAAGTAATATTTCGATTGCGGGGAATATCGGGGCGAATTTCTAGAATTAAGCTATAGGGATTGGTTTGGGTAATGGCTTTTACTGAAAGTCCGGGGGGTAAGTTGCCTTGAATTAAAAGATGCTGAGAATTAGCGGTGAGGGTGGGGCGCAAGGGTTGGGAAGCATCAGCCATTACTTCTCCTTCGTTTACTTCTTCGGAAGAAGGTTGATTTGTTTCCGGGATGACGGTTGAGGGATTTTGATAGTTGTCTAAAATCGTTTGGGAAATGGCCGCATCTAGGGTAACTTGCCAATCAAATGTATCTTGTCGGAGTTGATAGGGAGTGGGTTGGGTGAGGTTAATTTTTAGACGTAATCCGATCGCCTGCTCCCCATTCAAAATTCTCTGGGTTTGTATCCCGGTGACATTCGTCATTGGCTTAGTCATCACCAATGTATCCCCATTAACCACCAGGGTAAAAGACTGCTGTTTGCGCCAGTCGGTAATATCCAGATGACGATAATGGTGATGACGTTGGGCGGGGAGAGTAATGGGAGGAGAATACCATTGAGTCGGTTGTTGGCTGGGGTTTTCCGTGTTGAGTAAGTCAATTCCCATACTCTGCATTAACCCAGCATCGGCGATCGCCGTTCGCGCCCATACCCCATCACTCCACTGATTCCAGGTGGCTGTATAGGTTTTGCCATTGACCAAAATCTGGGTTCCTTCCCCAATTGGCCCAGGCGGAAACACTTTTAAGATAAAGTCTGAGGCAATGGGTTCAGCTTTACCCAACCGCACTAAAGCTTGATAGAAAAAGGCCGCCACTTCTGCACGAGTTGCATCCCGGTTAGGCTGGAAAATTGCTAGATCGGGATAATTCACCACTAGGTTAGCGCGGGTGGCTAAGTGCAGGGCATCCCGCCCATATTGGGGCACACTCGAAGCATCTTGATAAATTTCTTCTAGGGGTGCAAGAGGTTGGGTTTGATCTACGAGGGTATGAACCCGCAACCCACTAACTAAGGAGACGATAATCTGAATGCGGGTAATGTTAGATTGGGGACGAAATTGATTACCCGGAAAGCCAGAAATAAAGTTAGTTTCGTAAGCCCAAATAATGGCTGGGGTTGCCCAAAAATTGGCTCCAACGTCGATAAATGGGGTATAGGGTCTTTTTTTGGGTTGTTGTAGGGCAGCTTGCAATATGACGGCATATTCTGCGCGAGTCATGGGGTGATCGGGGCGAAATGTTCCGTCCGGGAATCCATTGACGATGCGGCGATCGCGCAATGCTTGGATAAAGGGAAAAGCCCAATGATTGAGGGTGTCGGGAAAGGAAGCCATTTGGGAGGGTAACTTACCCAGTTTCTACGACTTTCTAGGATAACATTGAAACGGTTCAAGAATCTTTTCCCCCATTCCCCCATTCCCCCATTCCCCCATTCCCCCATTCCCCCATTCCCCCATTCCCCCACTACACCAAGAAGCGCTGTACAACAGGGACTAAGTATGTCGTCAGGTGCAAGGCATCTACGCCTAAAGGGGTGCGCTGTTGAGCGGCTAAAATTCCTGCTTGGGCGTGCCACCAGGTAGCCGTCTGGATGGCAATTTCTGGGGGAAGTTGGGCAACGAGTCCCCCTAAAAGACCGGTGAGGACATCGCCACTGCCCCCTCTGGCAAGGGCTGGGGTGCTTTCGGGGTTGAGGTATACGGTTCCGGTGGGGCTGCTAATGGCAGTTCTTGCTCCTTTGAGGAGAACGATCGCCCCGGTTTGTTGACTGGCTGTGCGAACGGCTTGGATGCGGTCTCCATGGGGGTTAATTTCGGGAAATAGGCGCTTGAATTCTCCAGCATGAGGGGTGAGGAGGGTAGGAGCCGATCGCCCCTTGAGGAGGGAAATACCGAGGCTGGCGAGGATATTTAGACCATCGGCATCGAGGATCAGGGGTTTAGGAACCTGGAGAAGCGGGGAAAGAATGGAGGCGGCCGATCGCGTAATTCCCGGCCCGCAGGCGATCGCCTGATACTTGTCCCAGTTTAGTGCATCGGGGAGTTGGGCGATCGCGCCGGTGTCGGTTTCCGGACAAGCAATAATCAGCGCTTCCGGGAGCTGGGGGACAAGCAGGGGTTTTAAGCTTTTGGGAACGGCGATCGACAGCATCCCCACGCCAGAGGCGCGGGCCCCTAAACCAGTTAAAATGGCACTGCCTGCATATTCTTCAGAACCGCATACCAACAAGAGATGACCGGCCTTATATTTATGGGAGAGTAGAGGACGGGGAAGGGGGAGAGCGGCGATCGCCCGTTTCTCAGTAATGCGATAACATCGACAAGATTCAGCTAAAACCGCCTCAATATCCCCTAACGGAATCCCAAAATCAATTAACTCCACCTTCCCCAAATACTCAAGCGCCCCATCTTGCAAACAAGCCGCTTTCCAGAGTCCCAAACAAAACGTATAATCGGCACGAATCGCACAGCCGAGAACTTCTCCCGTATCCGTATGGATGCCAGAGGGCAGATCGATACTAAAAACCAACTTTTCAGATTGATTAATCCGATCGATCTGCTCCGCCAACTCTCCCGAAATGTAGCGCTCTAAGCCAAATCCAAACAAGCCATCAATCAGAATATCGCAACTTTGCAGCAATTCCCCTAAATTCAGCCAAGGAATCCCCAAACTTTTTCCATACTGGGCATGAGCTTCAGTCAATTCTTTTAACTGAGCTAACGGTTGTGTAACAGCGACTGGGTAGCCTTGTAAATACAATTCCCTAGCAATTACCAAGGCATCCCCACCATTATGACCCGGCCCCACAATTACCCCAACTTTAGCTGAGGTTAACCCCAATGTTTCCCATTCGTCCATCATCCGGCGAGCCACTAAACCCGCCACTTTTTCCATCAGCGCTGCTACTGGCATACCTGCTGCAAACAGGCGATTTTCAATGGCTCGCATTTGTGCCGCAGTGACGACTATTTCAGAAAGTTGAGTTCGGCGATCGAGTTTTTGCAATGTTAGTGTTTCCATTGAACAACTTCCTCAGTTATGTCATCTCCCCATTCCCCCATTCCCCCATTCCCCCATTCCCCCATTCCCCCATTCCCCCATTCCCCCATTCCCCCACTAATGCATTAACACATTGCGATCGTAAGCAGCGCCAAAATCCAAAATCGGCCCTTTAGGGACAATTTGGGTCGGATTAATATCCGTATGGCTGCGATAATAATGGCGCTTAATATGGTCAAAGTTACAGGTGTCTGCTACTCCGGGCACTTGATACAGTTCTTTTAGATAGCTCCATAAATTCGGATAATCGCTAATATGATGGAGATTGCACTTAAAATGACCATAATAGACCATATCAAAGCGGATCAGGGTCGTAAATAAACACCAATCCGCTTGAGTGATGCGATCGCCACATAAATAAGGTTGTTGTTCTAACACCTGATCCCAATGCTCTAAAGCATCAAATAAGTCAGTTAACCCTTGTTCATAGGCTTCTTGCGTTGTCGCAAAGCCAGCTCGATAGACTCCATTATTAATGGGTTGATAAATCGTATCAATCGTTCCATCAATAATATTGCGTAATTCTTCTGGATAAAAAGTAACTTGACGTTCCGCAAATCGATCGAACTCTGTATCCAACATGCGGATAATTTCCCGCGATTCATTATTAACAATAGTTCCGGTTTTCTTGTCCCATAAAACCGGAATCGTCACTCGACCGCTATAATTAGGATCTGCTTTTAAATAAATTTGCCAGAGATAGTCAGCCTGATTCACTGTATCCGGAATACAGCCGGGAGCATCAGAAAACTGCCAACCATTTTGATCAATCTCCGGATCGACCACCGATAAACTAATAGCTGATTCTAGTCCTTTTAGTTTTCTGATAATTACTGTGCGATGGGCCCAAGGACAAGCCCAAGAAATATAGAGATGATATCGTCCAGTTTCTGCCTTAAATCCACTGAAACCATCGGCAGTAATTTCATTTCTAAAGGTTGTTTGGGGACGAACGAAATTTCCTTCTCGATCGGATTGTTGCCTTCGAGAAACCCATTGACCATCGACTAATAATCCTAAACCCATAATATATATTCCTTGTAATTGAATGACACCCTGAGCAATAAAGATGGGTTTAACCTTCAGTCATTTTGAGGATAAACACAAGAGAAACAAATAGCATTAATCCAAACCAAACCAGTAATACTGTATTAAAGGTGGTGTGGAAATAACTACAAGCAAACAAGACCAGAAAAAAGAGAACAACGGCAATAACTAGGTAAGTAACAACTTGTCCTAAGCAACCTTGAACTGATCCAGAAAAGTCATCATCTGGGGGTCTCATAGGCAGAAGCAAAATAGGTTTTAACGACCAAAATAAACACGAGCATTGGTTAACCCTGAGTTTTGTAAAAATGACATCATTTCTGTGGCTTCGCTGCGGTTAGCATAAGGGCCAACAGAAACATGCATTCCCCGACGAGAGCGTTTAGCCACAACATTAACGGTATTGGGAATGATTTGGCGCACGCGATTAGCTATTAGAGTAGCATTCTCTGGAGAGCTAGGAATGACAACATAATAGCCTCTATCTAGGGCTACGCTAGGGCTAGTATTGATGGGATTTGTGGGGGGGATTGAGGGAGGTGCGGGATAAGTTGGGCCACCAGCTAGGGTTTCCCCTTGTAGGTTAACAACTTCGGCCAAGATGCCGCGCGATCGCAACTCGGACAACCTTTCCTGAGCATGAGACTCCCACTGAAAAGCCCCAGCCTGAATCACTATCCGGCCGCCGCTTTGGGTGACAAAAGCATCGGGTACAACCCGTTGCACTTGTTCTAATAAGAGGGGAGAATTACCATTAATTATAACCTTATAGGGATAGGCACTTACAGGTAAATAGGGTGGATTGAAGTTACCGGGAATATCGGGTATGGCATTACTCGGAGGAGGAGGGGGAAAGTTAATCGGTTGTTGCTGAATCACCGGTGGAGGTAAAATGAAGTCTTGGGCCTGACTGCTAGGCATGACCATTAATCCTAATCCCAAAGTCCCCAGCCGGATTGCCCAATTAAGTCTTGAATGGTGTTTTTGGTCGTTCATAGTGTCTTAAAAATTCAGATCCTCCCGATAAACAAGGGAGATGTTACTTTAGAAGGGTACACAAAAATAATGATTTTGTTCACAGTTAGCTGAGTGACCACCATGAAAAAGGTTGTCGTCGGACTCTCCGGAGGGGTAGATAGTTCTACTGCCGCAGCAGTTCTCCGTCATCAAGGATACGATATTGTGGGATTAACCCTTTGGTTGATGAAGGGGAAGGGACAGTGCTGCTCGGAAGGTATGGTGGATGCGGCGAAGATTTGCGAACAGCTTGGAGTTCCCCACCATATTGTTGATACTCGCGATTTGTTTGAAGAGAATATTATTGATTATTTGGTGTCGGGGTATCAGGAAGGAATTACGCCTCTACCCTGTTCCCAGTGTAATCGGGCGGTGAAGTTTGGGCCGATGATTAACTATGCTAAATCGGAGCTGGGGATTGATTATATTGCTACGGGCCATTATGCGCGAATTGCGTTTGATGAGGAGTCGGGACGCTATCAGCTTCTGAAGGCGATCGATCTGCAAAAAGATCAATCTTATTTTTTGTACGATCTGTCCCAAGAAATTTTGGCTTCTACGTTGTTTCCCTTGGGAGAAACGCCGAAAACGGAAACTCGTCGCCTAGCGGCTGAGTTTAATTTGACGACGGCAGAAAAGCCGGAAAGTCAAGATTTATGCTTGGTTGAAGCTCATGGCTCGATGCAGTCGTTTTTGGATCAGTATATTAACCAGAAGACGGGGGATATTGTTGACCAAGGGGGTAAGGTTTTAGGACAGCATCAAGGGATTCATCATTATACAATTGGCCAACGGCGCGGGTTAGGAGTGGCTTATTCGGAGCCTTTGTATGTGGTGGATCTTGACCCGGTGATGAATCGGGTGATTGTGGGAACTCGTGAGAGTGCGGCCGATCCGGAGTGTACGGTGAGTCGGGTAAATTGGGTGTCTATTGCGCCACCAGATAGTCCGATTCGGGCTGAGGTTCGCATTCGCTATCGCTCGCAACCGGTTCCGGTGACGGTGGTTCCTCTACCAGAAAATCGGGTGCATTTGCGCTTTGATGAGCCTCAGTTTGGGGTAACACCCGGCCAAGGGGCGGTTTGGTATGAAGGCGATCGCCTCCTGGGAGGTGGTATTATTGAACGCAAGTTCAAACTTTAGAGGTTTGAGATCGTGATTAACTTTTTTCTCACTTGGGCTTTAGCGGCGATCGCCCTGGCGATCACTGCCTATATTGTCCCCGGTTTGACGATCGCCAGTTGGCAAGCAGCGGCCGTCGGAGCCATTGTCATGGGGTTAGTGAATGCTGTTGTTAAACCCATTTTGACCCTTCTCACGTTGCCGTTAACCATTCTCACTTTAGGCTTGTTCTTATTGGTGGTTAACGCCATTTCCCTGTCTCTGGTGGGCTATTTTACCCCTGGATTTACGGTATCTGGGTTCTTTCCGGCTATATTTGGCTCAATTGTCTTATCCCTGGTTTCCTGGTCAATTGAGCAGGTTACGGGGAAGGAAGTCAGTAATGATTAAGGTTTAAGTTGATGTTTGCCCTCTCCCTATATCCCTCTCCTACTCCGAGAGGGACTTTTTCCCCCTTCTCCCACGGGAGCAGGGGGTAGGGGGATGAGGGGAATTTATTTGGGACTAGAAGAGGGGGAGTAGTCGGCGATCGCAAAAATAAAAATACCATGGATCGCCAGCAGAGCCAACCAGCCTAGACTAAACCAAGTGAGCCATAGGAGAGTATCGGGCTTAATTTGATGCACAAACCAGAGTCCGGAGTTGATTGCCAAATAGATTGCTACATGGAGAGCAAAGTTCATCCGGTCATCTAAGCGGCGATAGTCTGGATCTCTACGGTCGGGTTTTCGAGGCCAACGGGGAGGCATAGGCGATAAAAATAGAGCAGTTAGATCGGCGCGTAGCGCTATAAATAAATGTATAATAAACCGAATCATTAATCAATAAGCTCCCCATCCCTCCATCCCCCCATTCCCCTATGGTTCAACTGATTAATATTGGATTTGGTAATATTATTAATGCCAATCGAGTAGTTGCGATCGTTGCTCCAGAGTCAGCACCGATTAAACGAACAATTAGCGAATGTCGCGATCGCCAACAATTAATCGATGCCACCTATGGTAGACGCACCCGTGCTGTGATAATTATGGATTCAGGCCATGTTGTCCTCTCTGCCATTCAACCAGAAACAGTTTCCCAGAGGTTTATGATCCAAAAGGGTAACCGGGAACCTTGAGGAACCAGAGGATAACACTCAGTAATGGATTGGGAATGATACAAGCGGTTGGGACGGGAAAATTAGTGGTGATTACGGGCCCGAGTGGGGTGGGTAAGGGGACTTTGGTGCGATCGCTCCTTGATCGCCATCCAGAGATCTATCTGTCGGTTTCCATGACCACTCGTTCTCCTCGGCCGGGAGAAGTCGAGGGTAAAGATTATTTTTTTGTCACTCTAGAAAAGTTTCAAGACTTAATTGCTGGGGATCAACTTTTAGAATGGGCCCAATTTGCCGGTAATTATTATGGCACACCTCGCGAAAGGGTCGAGGAGAAAGTTAAAGAAGGAACCCTAGTTTTATTGGAAATTGAATTAGAAGGCGCTCGCCAGATTCGCGCCTCCTTTCCTGGAGCTATGAGACTGTTTATTTTGCCCCCCTCGATGTCTGAATTAGAACGCAGATTACGCGATCGCCAAAGTGAATCCCCAGAAGCCATTACCCGTCGCCTCAACCGCGCCATCATTGAAATTGCCGCCGCCCATGAGTTTGACGTGCAAATTGTCAATGATGACTTCGATCGAGCCTTAGCAGAAGTTGAATCGGTCTTATTTCCCAATCTACCAGAATTAAGTCTGCCCTCTTAACTGACATTAAACTTGATCTATAGTTCATTGTTCATTGTTATTAGCCCGATAGTCGCCAGATTTACCGCCCGTTTTTTCGATTAAATGGATCGATTCGATGGCGATCGCCTTATCCAGAGCTTTAGCCATATCATATAGAGTCAGCGCAGCAATAGAAACCGCCGTTAATGCTTCCATTTCCACCCCCGTTTCAGCCGTGGTTTTGACGGTGGCCATAATTTGATAACCGGGTAACTGGCGATCGGGTTTAATCTCCACTGCAATCTTTTGCAAGGGTAGGGGATGACAGAGGGGAATTAACTGGGCGGTTTGTTTGGCAGCCATAATTCCTGCCAGTTTAGCCGTGGCGATAATGTCCCCTTTGGGGGCATTCCCGGCTAGAATCGCTTCTAACGTTGCCGGTTGCATTCGCACTTGTCCACCGGCGATCGCCATCCGCACAGTAGCCTGTTTTTCTGAAACGTCCACCATCTGCACTTCTCCGGACTCATTGACATGGCTTAATCCGGAATTAGAACAATTTTCTTGTGTCATAAGCAATCCATGTGCTATATTAGTTTTCTAGACAGTTAAGGGCTTGTAGCTCAGTGGACTAGAGCACGTGGCTACGGACCACGGTGTCGGGGGTTCGAATCCCTCCTAGCCCGTCTAACTTAAACCCCCATCGGCTCACTCGGTGTAGATTAGCAGTTGAACTGGATCGCCCCAAGTGAGCTTTAATTTTTTTTCAGCATTACCGCAGTTAACGGCAATTTCCACCCAGCCATGACTCCCGATCAGGGCGATTGCCTCTCCGATGGGTAGATCGCTATAGGTTTGAGTGCCGACAATGATTTCTTCGTTTAAAATCACTGACCAGGGCACATTATGGACGACTTCTGCGGGAATAGTGGTGACTAGGTTACCAAAATGGTCAATAGATTGGATAACTCCTCGAATATACTGTTTGTCTTGGGTATAGGAGGGAATGGGGAGATCGACCAAGGTATCGGGATCGAGGGGATCGCCTAACTGCTCGATCGCCACTCCATTGGCTAAATGAGCGCCCGCAGGTGCAAAAATATCCCGGCCGTGGAAGGTGGCACTGGGATGGGGCGATCGCCAATACTGAGGATTGGTTAATTCTACCGCTTTGACAATCGGATATTGGCTGAGAATGCCGCTAAATATGCCATTATCGGGCCCGACTAAAAACCCTTGGGGCAGTTCTAGGGCGATCGCCCGGCGATCGGTTCCCACTCCTGGATCGACTACAGCTACATGCACCGTATACTGGGGAAAATAGGGATAGGCATTCATGAGTGCAAACCGAGCAGCCGCTAAATTTTGCCTGGGTAGATTATGGGTCAGATCGATAATGGTAATCTGGGGATTAATTTGGGCGATCGCCCCTTTCATCACCCCCACATAGGGATCTTGCAGACCAAAGTCCGTTAATAAGGTCAGGATTCTGGGTATATCTACTTGATTCATTTAACTAGAAAAGACAACTTTTGGTGCTAACACCCACTCTAGACCAGTTTGCTCAAGTTCTCCCATACCGAGAAATTCCCCCGTTGGGGAACTGACGCGCATTGCTCCACCAGATAAGGCTTCACCAGTGATGGACAAGGGTTGACCATGAAACCAGGAGCTAACTTGGGAGGTAGAAAGGATAGACTCTGGCAGATGACTTAAGGCAACATGGCCAGAAATGGGGGTAAAGGTTTGCTGCTCGACTTGGGTTTCTAGCTCCTCTAAAGTAATACTTTGGTCTAACGTAAATCCACTGCTTTGGGTGCGGGTGAGGTGGGCTAAAGTTGCACCGGTGTTGAGGCGATCGCCTAAGTCGCGGGCGATCGCTCGAATATAAGTGCCCGGCCCGCAAGCAATGACCACATCCAGCTCCGGAAAATCTCCCGGCCGCCAATCTAAAATCTGGAGATCGTACACTTCCACCATTCGCGCTGGCACTTGCACCACTTCCCCCTGTCTCGCAATTTTATACAAGCGCTTTCCCCCCACCTGAATCGCGCTATAAATGGGGGGAATTTGTTCAATTTTGCCCCGAAATTGACCTATAACCAACTGAATCGACTCTAAGTTTAAATCAGGAACCGGTTGACTTTTAACGATCTCTCCTTGCAAATCATCCGTTTCTGTTCGCACTCCAAAGCGAATAGTTGCCTTATAGGCCTTACTCTGCGGTAAAAACTGCAACAGACGAGTGGCTTTCCCTAGGGCGATCGGCAGCACTCCAACCGCCGCCGGGTCTAGGGTTCCAGCATGACCCACCCGCTTAGTCCGTAACAAACGACGCACCCGCGCCACACAATCATGGGAAGTGTAACCGGGGGGTTTATTCAGGTTGAGAAATCCAAACGTCATTTAGAGGGATTAGAATCTTGCTAGTCTTGTATCATATAAATCAATTTTTGTCAAGGCAGTAGGGTGTGTTAGCGAAGCACAGGACATCCATCCTCTATATTATCGAAATTGTTGCGTAAGTATAAAAAAAAGAGTGGGAGCGTCTCGCTCCCTAGCTAGAATGGGGGGATGGGGGATGGGGGGATGGGGAAAGACAGCGAGCAAGATGCTCGCACTACAGGCTTTCCCTCTTTGACTATTGCAGATCGCTTACCCCTTCAGGAGAAGGAATATCAGAGTTAGAGAGAGACTCGGCAGCATAGGACTTTTGCCCAGATTCAGAAATGGAGAATTCTGGCGCTTCTGGGGGGGCTTCTTGGGCTGCCCCAGAGGGTGCATCCCCGTATAACCAAGCCAGTCCCCCCACTGCACCAGCCATTAATGCGGTATAGCCTAAATAAAGATGGGCGGGTTGTAAGTAAAATCCTTTACTTTTTGGGGTGGCAAGGGAAGACCAGGAGGGAATAACGGAATGGGTGACATCGGGTTCTGGAAGGCTAGAGAGCAGATGCTGACTGTCTAAACCGAGGACAATACTAAGACGACGGACAAAACCATGGAGGTAAACTTCTTCCGGGAGATTCTCGAAATCTCCAGCTTCTAAGGCTTTGAGTTCATGGATGGGGATACGGGTTAAAGCATGGAGTTGATCGAGGGAAAGACTTCGCCCCAAACGCGCTTTTTGTAATTGTTCGCCAATTTTTTGCCAACCGGTTTCCCGTTCCTGTTGCGTTTTCTGTTGTGCCAACTGCACCTTAGAGAGTTTCTGAGGACGGGGTGGACGGGTTTGAGTCGATGATCCTAAACCTGAATTTACAGTAACTCTCTTTTGGGAACTCGTTCTATGGGTGGTGGTACTGGGTTTAGCGCTACTCTTGGGAGTGGTTACTGGGGCAATCGCCGTTAAGGGATGTTGTACTTCACCAGATTGGTGCTGATATTGATCGACAAAGTGTTGCAAGGCGATCTGAATCGCTTCTCGTCCCATCGCCTTAATCAACATTTGCATTCCCTCTGCCCCCTCTCCTAACTGACTTTGGAGACTCTCCAGGGTGCGGCGATAAACCTGAGAATGGTGGAGTTGCGCTTCCATCTGACTGAGGATCTGGCGCAACTCTTTGGGGGAAAGTCCCAAAATGGCACAAGCTTGAACACTTAAAGATTGAGGGCTATTGGTCATGATCTGCTATCTCCGTACACTGATCCCACCCATAGGAATATGGGTAAATTAGGGGAATTTCTCCTTACTTATTCCTAATTTTTCAGCCATCTCCGGATACAGAATTATCCAGTCAGCAGAACGGAACACGCAATATGGAGACATAGAGATCGCGGTCTGGCGAGCAGGAGAAGATGCAGTATGTTTAACCCCTCTTGCCCTGCCCACCTGCTCAAGCTTGGGGATGTCCCTCCTGATGACTCATTTGCCAGCATCGCTCCAGAAGGGTTAATTGATAGCGATACCAAAAGTGCTGGGGACTCCAAACCAGGGGAGACTCTGGGTTAAACAGGGGTTGTTGAAGATAAGCCCATAGGGGGAGCCAAAAGGTGTAATAGTTAAACTTCATGGTTATCTAAACGGTTAAGATGGTGAGATGTACAATTAGAGTCCACCGCGATCGCAGGGGAGTCAGGATTGAGCCGTTATATCCCTTCCTTTTTCCACTGTGCCAAACTCTTCAGCCAGCGTGCTAGAATGTTGCATTCTTTGACAAAAATTGACATTTAACTTAAAACTCCACTCATTCAGTCGATAGCAGGCGAACGGCTTCCCCAAATGGAAAGTGATTTAAATCCAAGCCTCCTGGGGTCACCACCCACAAAACGGGATAGTCGGGAGCGGGTTCGGGAAAGTTCCCGTAACCATCGGTCAGATAGACGCAGAGGCGGCTATCTTGCCAATTTCCCTGGTCTTTAATCTTCTCGAAAAAGGGCACAAAAGAGGTTCCGCCACCGCCAACGGGTTTGGGCAATGGGGCTGCTTTGTCTAGGGTATAGGGGCCGTAAACGTCAGCATCGGCATAATATAATTCACATTTGAGATGGGGATACGATCCGAGAATTCCCTTGATTTCACTCATGAATAGGCTGAGTTCTTCACCGCCAATGGAGCCACTGGTGTCAACTGCGATAAATACATGCACCGTTTCTCCCTCTAGGGTTTCTAAGTATAGACCGCGACCGATAAAACGGCGATCGAAGCCTTGAAAATCGGTCGGAGTTTTTACGAGATAGCGCCAAAGATGCGATCGCCAATTTAACTGCGCTTCCTTCAGGCTATCCCATTCCCGCGAAAAACCGGCTGGAAGCTTGCCTGCGTTTTGGGTTTGGGCGATCGTCATCGCCTTATGCATCGCTGCTTGCCAATAGGTCTCTAACGTCGTTTTCTGGTCTTGGGATAAAGTCCCTGAACCGTCTGGATCTAACAAATCTTGATCAGATAACGTATAACATTTAGCCTCTTTCCATAACAGCTCATACACCTCTTCCACACTCAAATGCTCTAGATCGAAATCCCTAATATGTCCTGATGGCAAATCCATACTCGCTTGTTGAGCGACGATCCCATTCACCACAATATCTGCCGCAATATTCCATACCAGAGGTTCCCGCGAACCCCGACGAATCACATGGCGCAAAGCAGCATGAAGCACTTCATGCAATAGCACCCCATCCATTTGTGGAACCGGTAAACTGCGAAAAAAATCAGCATTCAAGAAAATATCCTTACCATTCGTCGCTGCTGTAGGCACAGTTTCCCTAACTGAGATATTCGTAAACAAAGCTAGAGTCGCAAAAAACGGAGACTTCATCCGCAACCGCAACAAACACCCACTGACGAGTCGTTCAATATCGGGAGGCATATTCATCATTCAAACCTGGTTTTAAGCTGCAATTAACCCTTGAAAATCCTTGAGAAAATCCTTTAAGCGCTCATCCTGCTGCACCATTTGTGCCAGAGCGCCAATTTGCCCTTTAATTCGCATTTGCCGAAACAAGTCCACCGAAAACAGTTGTACCCATTCAGCCGTCGTCACATCCGAGAGCCAACTAAACGCCTTGTAGCCTTGATCGGCATTTTTTGCACGCAAGGCCAATCCAATCGTGGTAGCATAGCGCACCGAGGGTTCTTGAGGAAAGGGAATGGTATCGCCCTCACCCTTGAGAATCTGAGCCAGATCCGGTAAATCTTTATAAAGTTGAATATAGGACTGAAATTCAGCCATCGTTTCTAAACCCACTGCCGCACTAATATCCAGACCCGCTTTATGGAGCGCAGAAGCCATCACCCAAGACCGAGGAGAAGGCCAAGCGGGTTGTTGGGGATCGGGTTTATGCAATAGGGTGGTGCGAAAGGAGAGAAACGCCAGAATTTGTTCGTGGACTTTAGCCGTTAGAGCATAGGCTTTAAAGCTGTCAAAATCGGGTTCTACAGAGAGATGTAAAAAGCGGTTGGCTAAGGGAGAGGGCATATCAAATACGGAAGCGCGGTCTTCTTTGCGGTTCCCCGCAGCCCAGATAAACCAGTCTGGGGGCACTGTATAGGAACCCACTTGGCGGTCTAAAATCAGTTGCTGGGCCATCCCTTGCATGGCAGGGGGAGCCATATTCAGCTCATCGAGAAAGAGAATGCCTCGCCCAGAACGGGGTAAAAATTCGGGAGGATACCATTTAGAGATTCCCGCTTCGGCAACGGGTAATCCTCTCAGGTCAGTGGGTGCTAACTGGGACAGACGCACATCTACAAAATCCATTTTATGGTGACGGGCTAGTTGGGCGACAATGCTGGATTTACCGATACCTGGCGGCCCCCAAATCATGGTACTGATTTTGAGGTTATGGGTAATCAGGCGATGGAGATAGGTTTTGAGTTCGGTAGGAGTCATGGGAGTGGGTTGATATCTGTGTTTCTATAGGGTGGAGAGTCTCTGCTGTGCCGCATGACGAACATCGGGTTCTGGATCGCCTGCCAGTTTCTGGAGTAAGGGTTTGGGTAGGTTCGGATGAGCTGCTAAGACCCAGCGCACGCTAGAATCGGGGTCTTCGCTGAGTTGGGCTAAAATCGGTTCTGGACAATGGGGATAACCGGCTAAGTACCAACGCACTTGAAAATGAGGAGAGTGGGCGATCGCCGTTAATACGGATTTTGGCAGTTGAGGACGTTGCACTAGAGCTAAAACCACTGCACATTCGTGATCGCGTGCTAGTTTTTCTAATGTAGATGGGGGTGTATTGGGATTTTCAGCAACTGCAACTTTGATCGAATCATAGTAATCTTGGGCTAATTTTTCTAAAGTGGCAACTGGGGTTTTGGGATTTTTAGCGACTTCTAATCTGATCGAATCCTCGGGATTTTGAGCTAATTGTTTCAGTAAAGAATTGACTAAGGGGGACGGAGTGCGAGTATTTTTAGCGACTTCTAATCTGATCTTAGCATAGTAATCTTGGGCTAATTTTTCTAAAGTAGCAACTGTGATTTTGGGATTTTTAGCGACTTCTAATCTGATCGAAGTATCGGAATCTTGAGCTAGTTTTTCTAATGTAGCAACTGTGATTTTGGGATTTTTAGCAACTGCAACTTTGATCGAAGTATCGGAATCTTGAGCTAGTTTTTCTAATGTAGCAACTGTGATTTTGGGATTTTTAGCAACTGCAACTTTGATCGAAGTATCGGAATCTTGAGCTAGTTTTTCTAATGTAGCAACTGTGATTTTGGGATTTTTAGCAACTGCAACTTTGATCGAAGTATCGGAATCTTGAGCTAGTTTTTCTAATGTAGAGGGGGGTGTATTGGGATTTTTCGCTACTTTTTCTCGAATCCAATAGTCCCCATCAGTAGCCATGAGTTCCAAGATGGTAATGGCAGTATCTGGGTCTTCGGCAATAGACCCTTTGATGTGGCCAGAGATTTGGTCAAGGGCATTTTGTAGATAAGGACAATAGCTCTCTAGGGTACACAGACTAAGTTGGGTTTGTAGAGAAAGATCGGCGATAAAATTGGGGTTTTCTAGACTTAAGAGAGAGAACACCGGATTATTCAGGAGTCGCTCTGGAAATTTTACACCTAGTTCAAAGAGGACATCGGTGGGGGTATTGGGATTTGAGGTTACCAGAGCGCGAACTTTGGGATCGCGATGGGAGGCAAGCGATCGCAGAACTTCAGGGTCAGTATTTGGATCGTTAGCCTGTTCATGCTGATTGCTATAGGTAGAGTTTTCTAATTCCATAATCGAATTACCGTAAATCTAGAGTTTCTATAGGGTGGAGAGTCTCTGCTGTGCCGCATGACGAACATCGGGTTCTGGATCGCCTGCCAGTTTCTGAAGTAAGGGTTTGGGTAAGTCAGGATGAGCTACTAAGACCCAGCGCACGCTAAAATCGGGGTCTTCGCTAAGTTGCGCTAAAATCGGTTCTGGACAATGGGGATAACCGGCTAAGTACCAACGCACTTGAAAATGAGGAGAGTGGGCGATCTCCGTTAATACCGACTCTGGTAATTCAGGACGTTGCAATAGAGCTAAAACCACTGCACATTCGCGTTCTAGTTTTTTTAATGTAGATGGGGGTGTATTGGGATTTTCAGCAACTGCAACTTTGATCGAATCATAGTAATCTTGAGCTAGTTTTTCTAAAATAGCAACTGGGGTTTTGAGATTTTTAGCAACTGCAACTTTGGCTTTGATCGAAATCTTGGAATCTTGAGCTAGTTTTTCTAAAGTAGAGGGGGGTGTATTGGGATTTTTCGCTACTTGTTCTCGAACGAAATCACTCCCATCAGTGGCCATCAGTTCCAAGATGGTAATGGCAGTATCTGGGTTTTCGGCAATAGACCCTTTGATGTGGTGGCTAGAGATTTGGTCAAGGGCATTTTGCAGATAAGGACAATAGCTCTCTAGGGTACACAGACTAAGTTGGGTTTGTAGAGAAAGATCGGCGATAAAATGGGGATTTTCTAGACTTAAGAGAGAGAACACCGGATTATTCAGGAGTCGCTCTGGAAAGGCTACACCCAGTTCAAAAAGGACATCGGTGGGGGTATTGGGATTTGAGGCTACCAGAGCGCGAACTTTGGGATCGTCATGGGAGGCAAGCGATCGCAGAACTTTAGGGTCAGTATTTGGATCGTTAGCCCGTTCATATTCAGTTGTATAGATAGAGTTTTCTAATTCCATAATCGAATTACCGTAAATCTAGAGTTTCTATAGGGTGGAGAGTCTCTGCTGTGCCGCATGACGAACATCGGGTTCTGGATCGCCTGCCAGTTTCTGGAGTAAGGGTTTGGGTAAGTCAGGATGAGCTACTAAGACCCAGCGCACGCTAAAATCGGGGTCTTCGCTAAGTTGGGCTAAAATCGGTTCTGGACAATGGGGATAACCAGCTAAGTACCAACGCACTTGAAAATGAGGAGAGTGGGCGATCTCCGTTAATACCGACTCTGGTAATTCAGGACGTTGCAATAGAGCTAAAACCACTGCACATTCGCGTTCTAGTTTTTTTAATGTAGATGGGGGTGTATTGGGATTTTCAGCAACTGCAACTTTGATCGAATCATAGTAATCTTGAGGGAATTTTTCTAATGAAGATGGGGGTGCATTGGGATTTTCAGCAACTGCAACTTTGATCGAATCCTCGGCATCTTGAGCCAGTTTTTCTAATGTAGAGGGGGGTGTATTGGGATTTCTGGCGACTGCAACTTTGATCGAATCACCGGAATATTGATCGACTTTTTCTAATGAAGATAGGGGTACATTGGGATTTTCAGCAAATGTCAATCTCATCAAATCATCGGCATCTTGAAGCAGTTCCAAGAGTTCCAAGATCGAACTCTCGGCACCTTGAGCCAGTTTTTCTAATGTAGATGGGGGTGTATTGGGATTTCTGGCGACTGCAACTTTGATCGGATGAATACAATCCTCGGCACCTTGAGCCAGTTTTTCTAATGTAGATGGGGGTGTATTGGGATTTCTGGCGACTGCAAATTTGATCGAATCCATAAAATCCTCGGCATCTTGAGCTAGTTTTTCTAAAGTAGAGGGGGGTGTATTGGGATTTTTCGCTACTTGTTCTCGAACGAAATCACTCCCATCAGTGGCCATCAGTTCCAAGATGGTAATGGCAGTATCTGGGTTTTCGGCAATAGACCCTTTGATGTGTCCAGAGATTTGGTCAAGGGCATTTTGTAGATAAGGACAATAGCTCTCTAGGGTAGACAGACTAAGTTGGGTGTGTAGAGAAAGATCGGCGATAAAATGGGGATTTTCTAGACTTAAGAGAGAGAACACCGGATTATTCAGGAGTCGCTCTGGAAAGGCTACACCTAGTTCAAAAAGGACATTGATAGGGGTATTGGGATTCGAGGTTACCAGAGCGCGAACCATGGGATCGTCATGGGAGGCAAGCGATCGCAAAACTTTAGGGTCAGTATTTGGATCGTTAGCCCGTTCACATTCAGTTGTATAGAAGATAGAGTTTTGCAATTCCATTAATTCCATAATCCAATCACCAAAAATAGAGCTATTTAAGATAGGTTTGAATCGACGAAACATCCAGAGTTTCATTGTTGATCACCAACGCAACATTGATGTTTTCTAAGAAATTAACAAACCATTGAATTTGATCGATAGGCTTAGACTCATAATAATTAAACCATTGAAATAATTGCTCCCCTAAATTCGATTGACTTTGACCTGAAATAAGCACAATTTTTAGTAATAATGCGCTGGTTTTTAACTCTCCTAAATTAGCAATCAAATTAACAAAAATGTAATGATTAGGATCGTCAGGACTTTCGATCAGAAATTTCAACAAATTCTCGCAAGTTTGATTAAGCAAAAGAGAGTTAAATCCTTGATGATCTTGTTCTGGCAATAAGCTTTTAAGTTTATGTCTTAACTTAAAATCAAAATGTTGAGAGTGAATATCAGAATCAATTGCGGCAGTAATATAATTATAGAACTGCTCTTTAAATTCCTGATAAGATCTCACAGTTTCCGTATGCTCTAAAAACTTTCTGGCTAGATCTTTATAACTCGAATTTCCCTCGACTTTACCCGTAAACTGTTTAATCGCCAAATACAGATCTTGATCGCTCAGTAGAGTCGGGTTAGCAAAAGGTTGTTGACTGTTAAAACCCGATATTTTTTTAATTAAATAGGTCGCATACTGGGAAAGATTAAGTTCAAACTCCCATTGTCTTTCAGCTTGAATTTCTTGCAGAAGTTGCTGATGTTCTCTAGAACTATTGGATGCCACTAGGGAATATCGATAGAGATAGGGATAGCGATAAATTTGTGTTTTAAGCGGAGAAGTTAAAATCGGAGAAGATTGAGAATTAGCCTTAGATTTGTTTTGAATTAATATTCGCAAAACCTGATAATCTTCACTTTCTTCAAATTCTTTCACTGTGGCATGAATGATCGGCTCTACAAAAAGTTTTTCGATCATTTTATATTCATGGCTTTCACAAAAACTTGCCACTTTTTTTCTGAGTTCATCGACATATTTAGGTGGGGGAGAAGAATGGGAATACTGATTTTGATTATTGAACAGAGCAATTAAACCGACAATAGCAATTTTAGAAGAAGCGCGAATTTGCCAGTGATTAATCAGAATATAAAAGCAGCGATTTAATATTTTGTTAAATTGACTTTGCTCAGGAACTTGAATAATCAATCGTCGTAGAACCCCACTAATCTCGATATCTGGATATCCAATGACTTCAATAAATAACTTATGAACTCTTTGAATCATCATAGATGGAGATTCTTGTTGTACCCAATACAGCAGATGATCGTAAAGTTTCTGTTCATCGGATAACTGTTGATTTTTCCATAAATTAATTGATGATTTTTCAGGACTATATCCCAGGCAATTTTTAAGCCATTTTATACTAAATGTGTTGGCATAAATTTTATTGTAAACCTTGATAACTGGACGAGCATAGTAATGTCCAAAAGGGACTTTAACCACCAAACCACTCAATCTTAATTCTGTTTGCTCTGGACTTTCTTCTGATGGGATTTCTCCTTGGTTTAAGATTTGCGAATACAATTCTAATAAGGATTTCCGATTGGGACTTTCTAAGAGGCGATCGCGAATCGATCTCAGGTGTTCGGGTTCATCTTGAGCTTCCCAATTCTGCAAAATCTTTGTATGAACCAATTGATTCACCCTATTTTGCTCTTGATTTAGGGCAATAAATTCTTCACCGTTGGCGACTAAATGGCACAGTTTTTGTGTCAAAAAAGGCTTTCCACCTGTCCAATCTAAAATGGATTTCAAAACTTTTTTAGGATCTCTACTTTTCATGACTAAGCCTTCTGTTAATCCTAAGCAATCTTGAAATTGAAATCCTGTTAATTGAATTTCTCGACCAATATCAAAGGGGCTAAAATTAGGATTAGAACTCAGTTCTGACGGACTAGCTACACCTAACAATACCCAAGTTAACCGTTGATATTCTGGATGATTTTGACGGTGTTTGTAGCAAGAGCGAATTAATCCAAAAAAATCATAAACTGGAAATTTCAAACCTAATACACTATCAATTTCATCTACAAAAATAACGACATTGTGGGGAATCTGACGTAGGATTACTTCAGTTAACAATAAACGTAGGCGCTCGACAGGAGAAGAAGAGAGACGATCTCGCCACCATTTTGCCAGGTTAATGCAATTGCCTAAATTAAAACTACTCAAGACAGAATAAGCAAAGGCAGCATACCATTCTTCAGCAGTAATATGACGGCTAAAAATAGCGGTTAAATCAACGACTCCACAAACAATGCCGCGATTTTTTAATAATTCAATGGTGCGGACTCGTAAAGAAGATTTACCCATTTGTCGAGAGTTAAGAACATAGCAAAATTCTCCAGCTAGAACTCCACGGAATAAATCTGCATCAGCTTGACGTATCACATAAGTAGGCGAATGAAGCGGTAAGCTACCGCCAAATTGATATTCATACATTTTAGTAAATATATTCTTCATGATCCCCGTAGATGCTTGCCTGAAATAAAAGAATTAAGATAATTGTACTCGGAAATATTGACGATATAAATTACATCTGGGCACAACTTGATGCCCCTGTAAATCAATCAATCCCATACTATGTAGCTTAAAAGCGAGGATAGATTCAAGCTGTACGGCTTGGGTACTATCGACCACTTTTTTTAAGGCTTCTTTTAAGAGAGAATGGTAATGTAGATTCCATAAATGTCGCCTTAAATGATCGCTATATAAACCCCCATCGGTTGCAGCCGTTTCGAGGACGATTTTTAAGGTCATTTCATGGCGAGCAATATGGTAAAGTGCTAATCGGACTAAATAGGGGTGTCCCCCCACCATGGACATGAGTTGATTGACTTCGGAAATTGTCCAATCTAAGCCATGGCGATGGGCGAGTTCTAGGATTTTGTCGGGGGGGAATTCGGGCAGTTCAATGGGTAAGCCGACATTAAAGGGGGATTGGTTGATGCTCATAGGAACGTAAACTTCTGTGGAATGAACGACGACTAAGCGTAGTTTTTTCCAGATTTCGCGGTTTTTTCCTTCTTCATGCCAAGCTCTCAGGAGGCTAAAAAAGTCGGAGGCAATGTCGGGAAAGGAGAAAACGACATCGACTTCATCTAAGCCTAAAACGAGGGGATGTTGACAGTGGGGAAGGATATAGTTTTCAAAGTAGGATTTGCAGGCAACTTTGGCTCCAAAAATGCTATCCCAATAGTCTTCAAAGTTGACGGGGAGGTTGATTTGGAGGCTGATATTGGCGCAAAACCACTTGAGGAAGGGTTCTAACTCGGTGAAGACTTTGCTATCGGCAAGTTGAAAGCTGAGGGGGACGGTGGCGTAGCCAATGGTGGAGGCATGGTGTAGGATGCGAGCCATGAGGGAGGTTTTGCCCATTTGTCGGGGCGCTTTGATGCGAATTAAGGCTCCGGGTTTTTCGATCGCCTCATAACATCGAGTTTCTATTCGGGGCCGTTCGATGTAAAATGCGGAGGCCAGCTCGACTTGTCCTCTGGGAATTTCCGGTTCGGCAATGGGTTGGGGCGGAGCTTTGGGTAGGATGGCGTAGGGGTTATGGGCAGAGTGTGCAGGAGGAGAGACAACTTTCATCTGCTGGCGATCGCCCTCAGCTAATAGTTGCAATAAGCTTTTAATTAATCTGGGGGTATCTTCTAGCGATCGCCATTTTAACCTGGGTAAGTCCTGTAAATATCCCCGCAAGTCATGGTTGAGCAGGCTAAAGGAATTGTTGATTTCTAAGGGAATAATATGGGGCAATCCCTGCTGACGAGACTCTTGTAAGGACTTGACAATTCGCACCTCTTCTGTAATCATTTCACTAACGGCAGACAAGGGCGAAAGCAACAGCAACAACTCCTCACAGGTATTCAGTTCTCGGTAAATCTGTTGCAACCCATTTTTAGCCATCCGCAAACAGTTATCCGCTAAAGTGATGGTATAACCGGAGTTTCTTAGAGTTTCGTAGAGTTGGGAAATTAGGCTTAAAGGCGGATCGGTAGGACTTTGATAGTAACTCAGGAGAATATGATGCTTCTGGGGTTGGTTTTCCCGGTTAGTTTTCAGGGCTTCTCCAATTAACTCTGGACGGTATTTGGCAATCAGGGCAATTAATTCCCCGCGACGAGAATATCCCGCTTCTTGGGGATCGACGGTTCCCAAAAAAGCATCACAAATATGTTGGATATGTTTGCGTACCGTTACCGGTTGAATATAAAGCTGCTCGGCGATCGCCGTATCCTCTTCCCCCGCTAAGACTTTCAGTAGCACTTCTTGTCGCCTAGGGGTAAGGTTAGCAAAGGCTTGGATAAACTGAATCTGGTTCATCAAATTACACCAGGAAACAACAGATAGAGGGGGAGACGGCGGCTCAAACTGAACCAGAGTCTTCTTCTTCTATTCTTTATTAATATGCTTAGAACTGCCACTGGGGTAAATTGTGTATGGAATCACCACATGGGCTAACAATAGGTTAAGATTCTCACGTTTGTGAATCTTGCTTACACAGAATCCCCCAGTCCCCCTAACGTCAGCCATAGTAGAAGCATCAGAGTCATCATTGTCCTGTTTGGTCTAACCTTCGGGTTTGCCTATCCTTGAGATGAATCTTTATGAGTTGCTTGAACCTAGGGTGAGTTGAGATTTCGGATAAAACTCAACTCCTCAGAGATAGTAAGGCTTTGAGGATCTCTGCTCCTTTGATGCTAAGTCGTGTTCCAAACTGGTGTGCAGGCTACTTGATTGCAGTCTGCACTATTTTTTTTAAAGTGCTATGCCCTGGTGAGAGTAACTCCTTATGTATGTCTTACTGCCTTATACTGGAGATCGAATTTATCCATTATCCTTTATGCAAGCAAAACGCTGGATTTTAACTCTATCTGGTTTATACTTAACTGCCGCGATCGCCGGTTGTGCCCTTCCCGGAAATACCCAAGAGGCGATCGCCGAAATGAGCGTCACTCAAGTGAGGCAACTGGTTGCTGAAACACCGGGAACCTTAACCCAAAAAGCCCTATTTATCGATGTCCGCACCCCTCAAGAATACGCCCAAGATCGTATTGGAGAAAGTCCCCTAATTCCTATGGCAGAAATCGAATCAGGAGAAGGGATAGATAAAATTCGCCAATTAGCTGGCGATCGCCTCGTCATCCTCTATTGCTTCTCCGGATTTCGCTCCGGTAAAGCCCAACAAATCCTCGAAAAAGCCGGTATTCAAGCCATTAGCCTAGAAGGAGGCATTCAAGCTTGGCGTAAAACCATCCCCCCAACCACCGAAGCCAACCTCTTTTAAACCCGAAAAATAGGGGGCGATCTTCACCCCCTAACCCGATTACCAAGTTTTTAATCCAAGCATTCAACGCATCTAAAACTAAGTGAGAGTCATCTTCAGAAGTCAACTACCCAAAACCTTACTGATTGCCTTTCTTCTTCATCCCCAACATACCCGCAGCCAGCAAACCTAAAGCAGCAGCAGCACTGGGTTCAGGAATTTCATTGGGGGGATTGTATTCTTCTTCTCCATTGAATGTCCACAAACTAGCGTGGGATAAGCCTCTACCCTGACCATTATTTTGGTTCACCGCTACACCAAGGGTGTCAAAAGTTCCTTCAATTTTACCACTGGCTAACTGTTCTTGGGTAATGGTGAAGTTCTCGAACAGGTAAACACTGTATCCACCTCCAGATGCTTCATTACCTGCTTTGAAGCTTACTGCAAAAGTTGCGGTTAAATCATCTCCGAACAAAGCAGAGAGATTGTTATTAATAGACCAAGTACCGCTTGCCAAATTATTCTGTGCTGCAAAGTCAAACTGTCCAGCTTCTCCATCAGACTTACCGCTTAAAGACCAGTCGCTGCTTAAATCATCGAACAAGCCCCCATTGAGGTCGCTGAGTAAAGTGCCAGTCGCTCCTGTATCATTCCCACCAAATTGACCTTCACAAGCACTGTACTTGATGCCAGCGAGGGTAATGTTTGATGCACTACAGAGTAGAGGCTCTGCTGGTTCTGTTTCTTGAGGTTTAGCCTGAGCATTAACAGCAGAGAAGCCAACGAAGGTGGCAGCGAGTAATGTAGAACCCATTAGGGTAGAGATAGCAGATTTCATTATAGGTACTCCTAGAACTTAGAACAGGCTTTAGAAAAGTGTCTTTCGCTTGCCTTGGCGTTTCCTTATGTTTCCATCATAGGCAACCTATAGAGGAACGTCTACAGAAAAAACCGCATTTTACCAACTCTTCATCCTAGAAAGCTTTTTTGTGATTTTGGGGTTAATTTTTGGTGCTTTCCGGGCCTCTTTCTGGGCTGAAACTGCTGTTATCTAGGGAATCTGGGTCAAATATTCATGGTTTTTACGGAGTTTATCGCCCATATCTTGGGGTTGAGCATCATATCCACTGGTGTAGCCAGAGTCATAATTTACGAGTTTCTACGGACAAAGAAAAACTAATATTCGTATTTATGCTTAATTATTGAGGCAGTTGAGGCGATTCAGAAATAAAATTACGCAAATTTACTTATAAAACCCCAAATATCACCCTGAATATACAGAAAAACCTGGGCAGTACAACTGGCTCAGGTTTTTGCTTATGGACTTAGAGAGGGCTGACAATCGGAAAATCTTTAGTCAAGATATCCCATTAAATCAGGCCCATCAATACTATTATCAGCAACCGGACGATTGCCCATGACAGTAACACTTTGGCTAATTTTTAAGTCCGTGATAGACACGGGACGATTTCCAGAGGTAGCAAAAGTTTCCTTAATCTTAATACCACTAGAAGTAACTGGGCGAGTGCCAGCAGAGGATAGGGTACTGGTCACTTGTAGATGACTGGCTTCAATGGGGCGATTCCCTGGAAGGGGACCGGTTGTGAGCGTATTGCTGATTTTCAGATCCGTTGTGCCTATCGGACGGTTACCCGGTAAAGGGGAAAAGCGGGTGGGTTGCTCGCTAATTGCTGCTGTTGCTTCTGGCTTGGAGCCAAGTTTTAGGGGTTGAGTCATGGGGGTTGTTTCCTTGTCTTGAGATGTCACAGTTTTGGGGGACTCGGCGGCACTTGATAGGGCCGAATCGGAGGATTGGTTTGGGGTTGCACTGCTACTGGTGGTTGTACCGTTATTTGTTTTATCACTCATAACCCATTGCCTTTTTACCGCTCACAGAGTTTGTTCATAGCATTTTCAAACGAGATGCCCTCTCCCTAAATCTCTCTCCCACGGGAGAGGGACTTATTCTCCCCTTCTCCCGTGGGAGAAGCGCCGCCCTGCTTGTCCTGAGCGAAGCCGAAGGGAGCGTAGCCGAAAGGGGCAGGGGGATGAGGGTAAGATCTTGCGGGTTCACGGAATCAATTGAAAACACTGTCTATAGGGGCAAATGATAGACTTCTGAAACCTTAAAAAAAGTTTAAACACCTTTTAGTTTACGGAAAACTGTGCAAAAACACAAAATCTGTAAATAAATGTAATCATGGATTAAGTTTGTTCTTTTGGTTTCTTATCGGTATCGTTGATGGACGGATTTGAGCTGGATGCGCCGTTTGAGCCAACGGGAGATCAGCCAGGGGCGATCGCCCAATTAACCCAAACCCTTAAGGGCGGACATTGCTATCAAACTCTTTTGGGTGCTACGGGAACGGGAAAAACTTATACCATTGCCCAGGCGATCGCCAAACTGGGTAAACCCACTTTGGTTTTGGCCCACAACAAAACCCTGGCGGCGCAACTTTGCCATGAATTGCGTCAGTTTTTTCCCCACAATCCTGTAGAATATTTTATCAGTTATTACGATTATTATCAACCAGAAGCCTATCTTCCTCTCAGCGATACCTACATTGAAAAAAGCGCCGCCATCAATGCAGAAATTGACATGCTGCGCCATTCGGCAACTCGGTCTTTATTTGAGCATCGATATGTAATTGTTGTCGCTTCTATTAGCTGCATTTATGGGTTGGGAATGCCCGCCGAATATCTGAAAGCGGCTATTTCCCTGGAAAAAGGACAAGAAATCGATCAGCGTCAACTGTTGCGAGAACTAGCCACGATTCAATATACCCGTAATGATACTCAACTCAGTCGCGGAAACTTTCGCGTAAAAGGGGATATTCTGGAAATCACCCCAGCCTATGAAGACCGGATTATTCGGGTTGAGTTTTTCGGAGATGAAATCGATCGCATCTATTATATCGATCCCACCAGTGGAAATGCTTTAGAATCCTGCCACCGTCTGAATATTTATCCTGCTCGCCACTTTGTTACCCCTAAAGAGCAAGTCGAAATGGCTTGCGAACAAATTAGACGGGAATTAAAAGAGCGCGTAGAAGAGCTAGAAAAAGCGGGAAAATTAGTAGAAGCCCAACGCTTAGATCAGCGTACCCGCTACGATATAGAATTGTTACAGGAAGTGGGCTATTGTAATGGGGTGGAAAACTATTCCCGCTATTTAGCCAATCGCCAACCGGGAGAACCCCCAGAATGTTTAGTGGATTATTTCCCCCAAGATTGGCTACTGGTGATTGATGAATCCCATGTGACTGTACCCCAATTACGGGCAATGTATAACGGCGATCGCGCTCGGAAAACGGTGTTAATCGATCATGGATTTCGCTTACCCAGTGCGGCTGATAATCGTCCCCTAAAAGCAGAAGAATTTTGGCAAAAAGTGAATCAATGTGTGTTTGTTTCGGCAACTCCTGGAGATTGGGAATTAGAAGTATCAGCAGACCGCATCATTGAGCAGATTATCAGACCAACAGGAGTGATCGACCCAGAAGTTTTAGTTCGTCCCACTGAAGGACAAATTGATGATTTACTCGGTGAAATTAAACAGAGAGTTAAGCGCCAAGAACGGGTTTTAGTGACGACATTAACTAAGCGCATGGCTGAGGATTTGACCACCTATTTACAAGAGAGAGGGATTCAGGTGCGCTATCTGCATTCTGAGATTCAATCCATTGAACGGATTGAAATTTTGCAGGATTTACGTGAGGGTAAATTTGATGTTTTGATTGGGGTGAATTTATTGCGGGAAGGGTTGGATCTACCAGAAGTTTCCCTAGTGGCGATTTTAGATGCGGATAAAGAGGGCTTTTTACGTGCCTATCGTTCCTTGATTCAAACCATTGGTCGGGCAGCCCGTCACGTAAATGGACAAGCAATTTTATACGCCGATCGCCTGACGGATAGTATGGCAAAGGCGATCGCCGAAACTGAACGTCGGCGCGGCATTCAAATGGCTCACAATCGACTCCATGGCATTACCCCCAAACCGATCAAAAAATCTGCCGAAAACAGCATCCTGGCGTTTCTAGACCTCTCTCGTCGCCTAAATGCCCAGGGGGTACACCCCAGCCCAGAAGAAGTGCCATTAGCAGAGATTCCGGAGTTAATTGGGCAACTCGAAACCGAGATGAAACGCGCTGCTCAGAACTTAGAGTTTGAAAAAGCAGCTCAATTGCGCGATCGCATTAAGTCCTTACAAATTAATAATTAATAATTTTCATGTCAGCGACAGCCGAAACAATTAACAATTAATATTGTTGTAGTTGTAGAGGATAAAGCATGGTAAAATTTGTAATCAAATTAATTATAGTACAATCTTTTCAGGAGTAAATCCAATGACAGAAATTATTTTTTGGGTCGAAAACGATCCTGAAGGGGGTTATGTCGCTAAGGCGATCGGTGAACCTATCTTTACTCAAGCAAACAGCCTTCCAGAACTCCGACAAATGGTAAAAGATTCCGTTGAGTGTCATTACCCGGATGAAGCTACTCGTCCAAAAATGATTCGTTTACATAACCCAATCATAGCCCAATTAAAATTGGTACTCTCAGTGCAATTTTACGAGATATTGAAACTCATTTCGATCTAACTCGTGATGACCTAATTAACCAACTCTTCTCTTAAAGAATGGCTAGTAGACAGGAATAATGAGAGGATATTCTGATTTATCGCATAAAATATAGCAATTTCCTCTGCTATGCGGTACATAAATAGCGGTTTTTAACGATAGCCAGAATAGCCCAAAGCTAAATTGAGTCTGTTGTTCACTCCCCCCACTCCCCCATTCCCCCATTCCCCCACGGAGGGCGCGAAGCGCTGTATTTATAAATCCAAGGCTATTCATAAGTTAAATTTTATTAACGGTTTCTAGTCTATCTAAGCAGGTAAGTTAAAATCGTGTTCTTCAAGAGTAGGCAAGAGAACTCGATGTACCGATACACGACAGAGTTACCACCAAAAGTCTATGCAGAAGCCGTTCTCATTTCGGCAACGGGATCATCTCTGTTATCCTCTCCCACCTTGGTGACCAGTCAAAATCTCTCTGAGTTTGATGCTGACCCGCGTTTACTCAAAGAAACGGAAAATCGTCTGCGAAAAGCAAAATTTGAAGTCTTATCCGTGGGTCGCTCCTCCATTAGTATTGCCGGGCCGCCAGAATTATACGAGCAAGAATTTAATACCCGTCTGAGAGCATTTGAGCGCCGGGTTAACAAAGAGTTTGGGGATTTTGCTGTAGGGACTTATCTGGACTCTTTGGACAATAAACCCCAAGGCGAAATAGATATATCTAAAAGTAATTGGACGAATCATCTGGCAGGCATTGCCCTAAATGAACCGATTTATTATGCCATTCGCCCCAATATTCCGGCAGAGTTTCCCCCTTTTACTGACCAATCCCGTTATCTTTATGCACCAGACAATATTGCCAAGGGGTTAAAGAGCGATCGCCTGCATCAGCTCGGAATTACCGGCCGGGGGGTAAAAGTGGTGATGGTAGACTCCGGTTGGTATCGCCATCCCTTTTTTCAAAGCAATCAATATCAAGGAAAGGTAGTCTTAGCTCCCGGTTCATTGGAACCCGAAAAAGACGATCACGGCCATGGAACGGGAGAGTCAGCCAACTTATTTGCCATTGCGCCAGAGGTAGACTTTACCATGGTTAAGGCAGATGTGGCGCTGTATAAGCGGCCTTCACGGAATCTGAATTCTGTTGCGGCATTGCGAGCGGCGATCGCCCTAAAACCCGATATCATTTCCTGTAGTTGGGGCATCCACCAAAGCAGCCCCACCCTATCTCCTTATAACAAAGTCTTAGCCAGCTTAGTTGCCGATGCCGTAAATCAAGGCATCGTCGTCATTTTCGCTGCGGGTAACGGTCATTGGGGATTTCCCGCCCAACATCCAGAAGTCATTGCTGCTGGAGGGGTTTACATGCCCCTCGATGAGTCTCGTCAGAACCAACTCGAAGCCAGTAGCTATAGCAGTGGCTTTATCAGTCCCGTCTATCCAGGGCGCACCGTTCCCGATGTTTGCGGTTTAGTCGGTCATCTTCCCCACGGCGAGTACATTATGTTGCCCATTCCACCGGGGTGTCAAGCGGATGATGAATATGCCAAACAAGGAGATGGCACAAGTCCTAATGATGGCTGGGCTGCCTTTAGTGGCACATCGGCCGCCGCTCCCCAATTAGCTGGAATTTGTGCTTTAATTAAACAAATTGCTCCCAATTTATCTCCAGCAGAAATTAAAAAGATTTTGGAAAAAACGGCCACTGATGTTACTTTGGAATCAAAGGCCGATCCAAGATATCAGGTTGGTATTGGCCATGACATCCACACTGGATATGGTTTAGCCAACGCCTGGGAAGCCGTTCAAGCAATTAAACCAGATGTAACGGCAGATCCTCCACCCATCGCTTCCCCCGCTTCTAACCCCTCTGTGATTGACGAGGCGGTTGGACTTGAACCCTCAAGTGTTACCTTATTTTCATCTACTCCTGAACCCACTGTATCGAACCCTATTTTATCGAAGAGGAAACCTAAAATGTCTGCTAATTATCCCAAGCTTAGAGAAAAGTTAGACGAGATTCGCAATGAATTTGATGCCATCATCAAGCGCAAGATTGAAGCAAACGAAATTGAAGAAGTCCAGCTTTCCTTGTTGGAGGATCATTTTAGTCCGCGATCGCCGAGAACTGATGGCATTCTAGCCTTGGTTGCTTGTGTAAAAGAAGTCGATCGAGATAAAGACAGTAAAATTGTTGCAGACGACATTCGTCAAATGATTGACCAAACCATTCAGTCTAAAGGCTGGATGAATAAAGAGTTGAAAGATCGATTAGAGCAAAATACCGATTTTGCAAACGGATTAGGGAATATCCTGGAAGCACAATCTGAAGCTGAAATTATCGAAAAACATATTTATGCAGCCAAAAGCTTGCTGAAAGTGAAAGAATACCAAAAGCTGGCAACGCGAGTTCTCATTGCAGCAATGAATTCTGGAAATGCAAAAATTTCTGAAATGGCGACTGAAGCTTTAGGAGAATTTGAGTCTTGCTCTTGCGATCGTGAATTGCCGAGTTATAGTGGGTCTGAGACTGAACGGTTTGGCTGCGCGTGCACGGCAGAAAAATATGACGGAGGAACAACATTAACGTACAAGGGGCAATCATGCAACGTACCCATCTAACCTGGCTGCTAGAGAGCTACAGTCGTTCTTCTTTTTTTTACCTCCTGAAAAGGCAAGAGTTGCCCATGCCCATATTTCCAGATACGTTTGAATCTTGGCAATCTCTTTTAAAATCTATCCCAATCTCTAGAGGTAGTTTTGAGCAACAAATTTTAATACTTCCTGAACTTATTTTTTCGTTGATTTTATCCCTATTTGCTAACTTCGATAAATCAGAATTAATAAAAATTATACCCTCAAGTTCCTGGGTATTGAAGGATGTTTTTTCTAGTGTAACGCCTCTAAAAACTGCCCCGTTTAACTTAGCATTCTCAAAGTCTGCTTGATCGAGAAATGAATTTGTAAATGTAGAGTTGGATAAATCAATTCCTGACAAATCCTGGTTACAAAGACTCATGTTTGATAAATACAATCTTTCTCCAAAATTAGACCAGAATAAGTATCTAAGAAGAAAACTGCTCAAAAATTTTGGAGGGCAAGACTCTTTCTGAGCAGCAGTCTCAAACCTATAAGATGCCCACTTTCTAATTCCCAAATTTACCATACTCATGATTAGGATAAGTCCTACTGAGAATGCTATGAATTGAATCGGAATACTTTTGAAGGTATCAATACGCTGTTTCTTTTGACTCGCCTTAATAAACTCTTTAACCAACTCAGATAACTCGACTTCTGGATGGTCAGATTGCATAAACTCCTTAGCATCTCTTAACCGCCGATCTTGCAGCAGATAACCCTTATTTCTGCCTTGAGTTTCCCATTCCTTAGCCTCAGCCTCAATTTTCCGTGCGGTTCTCATTGCTTCCCGACTTTCCTCAATCCATTCCCTGAGTTGAGACCAATTCCGAATTAGGGCTTCATGGATAACTTCCACGGTTTCTTGATTGTTGGTATCGCTGGTGACCACTAAGCGATCATCAGCTAATTGCTTGACAAAAGGCCAATTCGATACTCCGATTTCCGCTTGCGTCACCTGTCTGCGGGTGTCTCCGGTTCCTTCTCCGAGATTGACTAACTTCAGAAAAATCCGTTGGGCTGCTTTTCTTTCTTCTGGAGTCAACTTGCTGAAAATGCGATCGGCATGACGAGTTAAAGCGCCCTGAACTTTGCCGATTTCTTGATAAGCTTGATGGGTAATTTTCTGTCCTTTGCGTCGCTTCCATAGTTCGGTAAGGGCAAATTCTAGTAAGGGTAAATTTCCCGGTTCATCTTCCACATCATCAAGAATGGTTTCCACTAAACCCAGTTCAAAGGTTACCCCTAGTTTTTGTGCCGGTTTCTCAATGACATCACGCAGTTCCGTCTGATTCATCGCCCCCAACTTTATGTCATCTTTCAGCACTTGAGCAAAGGAGGCATAGGACAAGGCATTGCCCAAGAAATCAGCCCGCATCGTCAGCACCAACACTAAAGAGGAATCGGCACTAGGGGTATAGATATTGTCAATCAAAATATCGAGAAATTGATGGCGAACTTTTGGGTCGGTACAAAGGGTATAGAGTTCTTCAAATTGGTCGGCAATTAAGAGGAGGCGATCGCCAGGATAATGGCGTTGAATGGTCGTAATCACATCCGATAGCAACACCTCGCCACTGCGGAGAAGATCCGCCAAAGTATTCCCCTGCTTCAGTTGTTCGGTTTCATCCGCATCAGGCACATACAGAGGAACTAGGGCCGTAGCCAGAGCATAAAAGGGATCGGGAATGTCCTGTTTATCCTTTTTGCGAATCACACCAGGGCGAAAATAGGTAAACTGCCAAGATCCTTCCCCTTGCAGTTTCGGCACTAACCCCGCAAACACCACGGAAGATTTGCCACTTCCCGACGCACCCAACAGGGGAATAAAATTGCGCGTTCGAGTAGCTTGATAGAGTTCCTCAATAAAGGACTCGCGACCGAAAAAGTATTCTGCATCCTTGGGGCCAAAGTGAAATAATCCTCGATAGGGACAGGGTAAATTATCCGTTTCTGTGGCGATCGGGTTAGCTTCCCGGTTATAGTTGTAGATTGTTGCGGCCAGTTCCCTCTGATGCTCAAACAAATACCCATCTTGCACCCGCATGAAAATCACGGGAATGGCGAAGTCGCGCTTGTGATATTGAGTGGGGCCGAGGGCGATCGCCCGTCGTCCATATTGAGCCGCAATATCCACCGGATTGTACAAGGCTAACTGTTCGTAAAAACGCCGAGCAAATCGAGTCGCTGTGCTATTACTCACCTCATATTGCATAGCCACCACAACAGGAATATTCTGCTCCACCAAACTCGAAGCCACTCCCACAAAAGCCTGGGATGCCGATAACTGCCCCGTTTCGCAAGCTTGCAGCATCACCACACCGGGACGATGTTGATTAAACAGTTCGCTAAAATCATCCCCATCTACCCACTTAGCCTCATCAAAGTCTGGATCGACCAAGGCAATTTGCCCCGCTTGGCGATCGCCCTGTAACCGTCCGTGACCAATAAAGTGAAAAATATGCGGTTTGTGGCATAAAACGCGATCGATCGCCTCCAGATTCGCCGAATTCACCACCGGCAAAAGTTCCACTTGTTCCGATTTTTCCCTCACCAATTGCTCCAACTCCATTTGCACTTTTTCATAAGCCACAGGAGGCAAATCAGAGGGAGCAGAAATCACCAAAGCAATCTTCAGTTTTTCCTCCGCCTTTAACTGGATCGCTGGTGCAGGAATCCATTGGGAACGGCGACGGGAAAACGCCAACTCCGGCACAGTTCCCATCCAGATTGTGCCTAAATGGGCTTTTTTCGGCAAACACAAAAACTCCCAAGGCAGTGCTGCCACTTGGGGCATTTTTCTCTCATCAATATCTAATTCTACCCGCAGCAGTTGCTGCTCTTGCTGCACAACTTGATGGTAAAAATTGACAAAATCCTGGCGCAGCACATCATCAAACAGAATCTCAAATAAAACCTCGCCCAGTTGCCGCGTTTTCCCCGCATCATTGAGGCTATTCTCACAAGCCAGCTCCCATAAAGGAGTCAGTTCTGCTAATTTCTCGTAGTAGCGAAAAACGCCAGAAGGTTGTCCTAACTCCTGATGTTGCGGACTCCACTTTTCCACCTGTACCCGTTCATCGTTGGCCACTCGAATGCGATAGGTGTAGTAAGTTTTCATCATCGCTAATCCTTGTCCTTGATTAAACCAATTATAACCAATGACTCTTAAATGATCAGTCAGTAAGTTTGGGTAACTCTAACTCCCATTCTTCCGCATCCCCACGAGCAAAGCGATGAGCTTGTTGATTCTTTTGTCGCAATAAGTCTTTGAAATGATCTGACAAATCAGCAAATACATCTCGAATATCCGCCGTTAACCAATTCAGATCGGGTTCAGCCCATACCGTCCCTTTTAAGGTAATTGATTCTGTTCCTTTGGGAACTTTAAAAACGATCGCAAATTTCGCTGTCCCCATTTTCTGTAACTCATTATCATTAATTTGCCAATAGCAGGTAGAATCCCCTTCACCATGGGTTATAATTTCCGCATGACCCCATTCATAGCGATAATCGGGAACAGCTAAAAAGGCTTTTAAATCATTCTTGTTACCCACACTCGCTTTGAGTTCCGCAGGTAGGGATTCTATCGGAGCAAAATCACTGCTATCAACTCCCACTTGCCAATCTAAATCCCCATTTAAACCCACATCCATCCCCACACCACCACTGATGACCGATCGCCATTTTTGGGTCGGAAATAGGCTTTGTACAATGGGTTCTTGACTTCCTTTCGGGCCAAAATCCAGCTCACAAGTCAAGCGCCAAAATTTAGCCGCCCGTTCAGGACGCAAATTAACTGTTAGGGTCATAGAATAAAAGTTAAACTGAGTCTGCATCTGTTGCTTGTAGAGATTACTCAGTTCAGTGCCACTATGGTTAAACGTCTCTTGAGTCAGATGAATTAGGCGATCGCGGGGATTACCAAAACTAACCTGAGATTGGCGTAACCGCTCTATTGCATCCGCTCCAATCCCCAATTTTTGCCCACCGGCAAGGGTTCCTTCCCACTTTTGCACCTCTGCAAACAGTTCGGATAAAAGCGCCTCAGTTTCTGGTAAATTAGGAGTGCATGGCTTCTCAGTCATTTATATTACCTCCGATCCACATTTTAGATCAAATTCAGATACAGCCGGAAAAACCCCTGTCTCTGCCCAGGGATGGTTTCTCCTGTTGATACAGGTTTTAGTAACTACATTAACAAGGCGATCGCCCGAAGGAAGCGATCGGTAAAGAGGAACGTTCAAAACCCTAGGGTTTTCAGGGCGATCGCCTGAGCATCCGGCATTTGTCCGTAACTAAACACATAAGGCACATGATGGGGCAGTTGAGGACGCAGCACCTCCAGGATATAGGGACTGCCATAAATCACCAAGGCTTGCAAATTATCCGTTTTGAGTAAGGCTTCAAACCAGGCGATCGCCGTTTCATTCAACGTGGAACTGCCCCGAAAGGGATGACCCCGAACGAATAATTGTAACAAAGTTGGCTCTTGACCTGGGCTGGGTGAACTGGGGGTATGACGGTCTACTAGCTTAAACTGATATCCCTGAGATTCGGGGATAGCAATTGCGGGCGCTGGTTTAGCCAATACGGAACAATCTAAGGCATCATCGACTACAATTAAATTACAACCCCCTGGGGGATTGAAGGGTAGACTACCGCCAGTTTCCTGGGCATCCCGAAGAATAGATTGCACCACTTGGCGAGTTTCTGGGGTTGCCAGATCTTGGGAGAATTGCGGATGATCGGGTCTCTTTTTAACTTTTTGTTTGGCTTGAAAAATTCGCTCTACGGAGGCTTGGATGTTCTCTGGGGGGATGGTTCCGGCTTTGACGGCGGCACAGACGGCGGCGATCGCCCCTGGAGGATCTTGGGGCATCAAGAGGATATCTGCACCAGCTTGTACCGCTAAAACGGCGGCTTCGTTGCTGCCATAATGCTTGGCGATCGCTCCCATCACCAGAGCATCGGTGACAATTAAGCCCGTAAATCCCAACTCTTGCCGCAATTTCTGGGTGAGGATTTTGGCCGATAATGTGGCTGGGTACTGCTCATCCCAAGCAGGAATCAGCAGATGGGCGCTCATAATGCTATCGACTCCAGAGGCGATCGCCCCCTGAAACGGCGGTAGCTCAATTTCCCCTAACCTCGCTGCTGAGTGGGGAAGCACCGGCAACTCCAGATGGGAATCTACGGCTGTATCCCCATGGCCGGGAAAATGTTTAGCCGTGGTTAAAATCGGATAGGGTTTAGCGCCCTCAATATAAGCAGCCGTTAACTGACTCACCCGTTGCGGTGTTTCCCCAAATGCCCGCACATTAATCACGGGATTTTGAGCATTATTATTGACATCAACTACCGGTGCATAGAGCCAATTCAAACCGATCGCCACCGCTTCTTTCGCCGTCATTTCCCCCATCTGTTGGCCATAGTGGCGAGCAGCTTGGGGGGATTTTTCGGCGATCGCCCCCAGAGCCATAGGGGGCGGGAAATGGGTCGCTCCACTAAAGCGTTGTCCCACCCCTTCCTCCACATCTGCCCCCACCAAGAGGGGAAAAGTCGCCCAACTTTGCATCGTATTAATGCGATCGTGGAGTTCTGCCGCACTGCCACCAACGAGGATAACGCCCCCCACACCCCACTGGGCAATCCAACTTTTCAGGGTATGATTAGGCGGTTCCCAGTCCGGATAACGGATTTGATGATCAAACAAATAACCACTTGCTCGAATCACCACCATTTGGGCAACCTGTTGCTCTAAGGACAGAGAAACGGGATCGGGCAGAAGAGAAGCATGGGTTGGATCTAACATCGCTCTAAACCACAGCTTTACTCATTCTCTTCAGCAGAGACAATATTTTCCGAGTCTTCCTGGGGGGGATGCTCGTGGGAAATTTGGTTAATCAGATGCAACAGGCGATCGCCTCTTTCCAAAGATTTATCTTCTAAAAATACCACCTCTGGAGTCCGCCGTAACTGCATCCGATGGCCCAGTTCGTAACGAACAAAGGAAGTTGCAGACTGTAAGCCTTCCATCGTTTCCGCTTTGGCTTCTTCCGTCCCGTAAATACTGACGAAGATTTTAGCATGTTGCAGATCTCCAGAGACATCCACATCCGTAACACTGACCATACCCGCCCCTACTCGGTCATCTTTAATGTCATGAAGCAACATTTGGCCGACTTCGCGCTTAATTTGGGAGGACACGCGAGACACACGACGACTGTTAGCCATAAGACTTCCTCCACACTTTAGGGTAATTAGGGGTTATCTTCTCTAGTTCACACCGGAGATAATCCTAGCATAGCCCGTAATGTCAGGGTTAGGAAAACCAAGCTGGAAACCAAGAGTCCTAAAGTGGCGATCGCCGTTACCGGACTCTTAAACAGGGGCTGGATGGCTTTGAACAGAAAGAAGAAAATGCCAAGGGTAAAGGTAATCAAGTACCGAGGATACCGCGATACGTTCTGAAAGAAGTCTCCCATGGGATTAGTTAAATTGCCAAAATTGTACAGGTCTCTGGCTATTCTACCGTTGAGAGGGAACACTCACCATCCCCTCTTTCTAGGAAACCGCAACCACACCCCGATCGAAAACTTGACGATCAGTTCCGATACCCTGGATAATCAGGCGATCCTCATAGACCGTATGGGCGGCAAAACTCAGACGAGAAGCACAATAGGCCGTCCATTCTGAATGTCCCACATCCCGCACTCCTGCCCCTGCTCCACAAATCAGGTAAGTTGTGCCATTAATAGCATACGTGCGTTCATAGACATGCTCATGGCCATTGATATACAATTGCACCCCATATTTTTCAAACAAAGGCGTGAGGATGGTAATCAAATTCTTATTTACGCCATAGTGGGCAGAAGAATAGATTTGGTGATGGCCAAACACAATTTTCCAGAGTGCATCTGATTGTTTTAATTCTTCCTCTAACCAAGCCAGTTGGTTGACCCAATCCGCATTAGAGTTCGTATCTAAAGCCCAGAATTGCACCTTACCCCGACGGAAGCTATAGTAACGTTTTCCTCCCATATTGAACAGAGGATATTGGGTTTGAGGCACACCATTATCCGTGCGAATATCATGATTTCCTAAACAGGCATAAAAGGGAATTTCTTTTTCCAGTAGGGGTTTATAGGGGTCTTCAAAAACCGCTTTGATTTTCTCAATTTCGCCATTATTGTAAATATTATCACCGGCTAAAACGACCAATTCGCAGGGAAATTCTTGGGTATACTCAGTCATCGCTGAGGCCACTGCATATTGACCCTGGGCCCCGGTTCCCGTATCGGCAACCGAGAAAAATCGCAACAGGGGCGTTCCATCGGGAGTATTAGGGGGTACGTTATTTTGGGTGATCCCTATTTCTAAGGGAGGTTGAGAGCGATTAAATACAATTTTTTTCCCTATGACCCATCCTAGGGCAATTCCGGTTCCCCAACGCAGCAGTTCACGACGTTTAATATTCATTAGGGTTTGGGTTAATTGACGATCGGTCAGACTTAGACAGTATAGCTTAACTTTCCTCTGTACTAAAGAGTCAACAATTATATTATGGATTAGCGCTATATTTAAATGTTGCAAACATTCTGCAAAAATAAATTCATAAGGTTATGACTGAGCATTACCGAATTACACTCCTTCCAGGGGATGGCATTGGGCCGGAAATTATGGCTGTGATGGTGGATGTCTTAAAGACGATCGCCCCGAAGTTTGATTTAGAGTTTAGCTTTCAAGAAGCCCTCATCGGTGGAGCGGCGATCGATGCTACCGGTAGCCCCCTCCCGGAAGAAACCCTCAACACCTGTCGTCAAAGTGATGCGGTTTTGCTGGCAGCCATTGGGGGTTATAAATGGGATAATTTGCCCCGTCATCAACGACCGGAAACGGGGTTATTAGGGTTGCGATCGGGGTTGGGATTATTTGCCAATCTACGACCAGCAACCATTTTACCCCAACTGATTGATGCCTCGACCCTAAAACGGGAAGTGGTGGAAGGCGTTGATATTATGGTCGTGCGAGAATTGACCGGTGGGGTCTATTTTGGCGAACCCAAAGGTATTTTTGAGACCGAAACCGGACAAAAACGGGGCGTGAATACGATGGCTTATACGGAAGGGGAAATCGATCGCATCGCCAAAGTTGCCTTTGAAACAGCTCAGAAGCGCAACGGTCAACTCTGTTCAGTGGATAAAGCCAATGTGTTAGAAGTATCGCAACTCTGGCGCGATCGCGTCACAGCCATGGCTTCCGAGTATCCCGATGTCCAACTCTCCCATCTCTATGTCGATAACGCTGCCATGCAACTGGTGAGAGCGCCCAAACAATTTGATACGATTGTCACCGGTAACCTCTTTGGGGATATTCTCTCCGATGCCGCCGCCATGTTAACGGGGAGTATTGGCATGTTACCCTCAGCCAGTTTAGGCGCATCAGGGCCCGGAGTCTTTGAACCGGTTCATGGATCAGCCCCCGATATCGCGGGACAAGACAAGGCTAACCCCCTCGCCCAAGTTCTCAGTGGAGCGATGATGTTACGCTATGCATTTAATCAACCCCAAGCGGCTCAGGCGATCGAAGATGCGGTACAAACCGTTTTGAATCAAGGTTATCGCACGGGCGATATTATGTCTGAAGGACAACAATTAGTTGGATGTCGGGAAATGGGAGAAGCCTTGCTCAGAGCGCTGAATTCAATTAACAATTAATAATTGACCATCGGGCGATCGGCGGAAGGGGGCGGGTTTACCTCATTGATGGTGGGTTTCCTAAATTTGGGTAAAACCCGCCCCTACAACATTGCTGACGTGGGGCAACCCAAAAATATGATAAAATAATCAACACTGACGCTTCCCGGTATCCAATCATCATGTTAGCCACTTCTTCAGCCTACAAAATTACTTGGGAAAAACTACCAGACCACTTTGAACTCCCCGACGATCCCGTGGATAATATTCATCAACCTGCCCTAGCGGCTGCTCTCACTGAGAGCTTAGACCAAGCGGGAAAATTACCCGGAACTGCCCTAACGCCTACCAACTATGGGATCTGTGCCACCGTCAATGGCAAAATGGTCGTTAAAGCACCCGATTGGGCCTATATTCCCCAGCTCCGGGTTGAACGTCGAGAAGTGATTCGCAGTTATACGCCAAATCTACAAGGAGATCTGCCGGTTCTTGTCCTAGAATTTTTATCGGATACTGACGGGGGGGAATATTCGATCAAAGCCACCTATCCCCCAGGCAAGTATTTCTATTACGAGCAAATCTTGCAAGTGCCCAATTACGGCATTTTTGACCCGAAAACGGGAGAATTAGAATTCTATTGTTTAGGCAACCAGCAACGCTACGCTATCAAATCGCCGAATTCAGAAGGGCGATTTTGGATACCGGAAATGGGTTTATATCTGGGAGTTTGGCAAGGGTGTCGAGAAAATCTAGAGAGCTATTGGCTACGCTGGTGGGATGAACAGGGTAATCTCTTGCTGTGGGGTAAAGAGAAAGTGGAGCAAGAGCGATCGCGAGCTGATGCGGAACGACAACGAGCCGATCGCCTAGCCGCCCAATTGCGAGCCGCAGGCATTGAGATCAATTAAAAATTAAAAATTAAAAACTAAAAATTGACCATCGGGCGATCGCCGAAAGGGGGCGGGTTTACATTATTGATGGTGGGTTTCCCAATTTTGGGTAAAACTTGCCCCTACACCAACTGCTATTTCCATAAAATGCCGTGAAATTTCCTTTATCTTCTATCCTCGTTCTCAGTGCAGTGGAGATCGCCGCTCCTGCTTATAGCGACTCTGACATCTATATCGCCTATCCCCCCGATCGCCATGAAACCACCGCCGATCGCATCTTCCTCATTGGCACAGCTCCCGTTGGCGGAGAAGTCAAAGTCAATGGTCAAGTCATTTCCCGCTCCCCTGGAGGTCATTTTGCCCCCAGTTTTCCCCTAGACAGGGGAAAAAATACCTTCACCCTGCGCCATGGCAACCAAGAAAAGCAGATTACCATTATCCGTAACGCTGCCCTTCCCCCCGCTCCTATCGGCCTCAACTTCGCCGAAGGATCGCTCGCTCCCCAAGTCAACATCGCCAAACCCCCCGGAGAACAAGTTTGTTTTTCCGCCATTGCCCCTAATAAAGCCACCGTCACCGTTACCCTAGGGCAACAAACCCTACCCCTAACCCCCCTCTCCTCCCTTCCCGAACTCCCCCCCAACTCTGCTGTCCTCACCGAAGACAACCAACCCACAAGCCTCGAAAGCACCACCTATAAAGGCTGTGCCACCCTTCCCCTCACCTCAGAAGCGCAAAATTTGGGCAAACCCCAATTTACGCTTACTCTGAACGGCCAAACCCTCAGCCAAAGCGCCCCAGGAGAAATATCCATCCTCTCCCCCGTAGAATTTCAAATTGCTGAAGTCACCGCCGAAAATGGAGTCGCTCGCACTGGCCCTAGTACGGACTATTCTCGCTTAACCCCCCTTCCCAAAGGAACCCGCGCCCAAATTACCGCCGAAGAGGGGGAATGGCTCAGATTAGACTATGGCGCATGGATCAAGCGAGAAGAAACACGGGTATTTTCTAGTGCCGCCCCTCCCGTTTCCCTCATTCGCAGTATTCGAGGTCGTCAAATTCCTGGATGGACGGAAATTGTCTTTCCCCTACAAGTTCCCGTTCCCGTTAGCATTCAGCAGCGTCAAGACACTATAACCTTGAGTTTGTACAATACCACCGCCCAAACCGATACCATTTATCTCAACGATGACCCCCTGATTAAGCGCCTAGATTGGGAACAGGTTTCACCGACGCGCATCGACTATACTTTTGCCCTCAAAGCCGAGCAGCAATGGGGCTACAAGCTGCGTTACGAGGGGACAACTTTAATTTTGTCGTTACGCCATCCTCCCCAGGCTTCTCGGTCATCCTCGCAACCTTTACAGGGGATGAGAATTTTGCTCGATCCCGGCCATGGAAGTGAGAATGATTTGGGCGCAAAAGGGCCAAACGGCTATCCAGAAAAAGATGTGAATTTGGTGGTCTCGAAGCTGCTGCGGGAGGCTTTGCAGAAACGAGGAGCAACGGTTTTGATGACTCGTGAAGGGGATGACGATCTTTGGCCCCACGAACGGGTGGCGATCATTGAAGCGCAAGAACCGGATTTAGCCTTGAGTATTCATTATAATGCCTTACCCGATGCCGGAGATGCGGAGAATACGGCGGGGGTGGGGATGTTTTGGTATCATCCCCAGAGCCATGATTTAGCGATGTTTTTACATCAGTATTTGGTGGATAAACTCCAGCGTCCTTCCTATGGGGTGTTTTGGAATAACTTGGCTCTGACTCGGCCGGCGATCGCCCCTTCTGTCCTATTAGAATTAGGATTCATGATTAATCCCCTAGAATTCGAGTGGATTGTCGATCCTCAGTCCCAACAAGAACTCGCCAACACTCTCGCTGATGCCATTGTGGTTTGGGTGAGTCAAAGTCAACAGTGAGATTACCTGGTGAGGGCGGGTTTACAAAATTGATTTGTTGGTGTCCTAGATATTGGTAAAACCCGCCCCTACGAATCAATCAAGAATTCCCCATTCTTGTAGGGGCAGGTTTAACGATATCTCCCATTTCCTATCCATAACTTTTGTAAACCTGCCCCCACAAAACCCAATTTTTAATTTTTAATTTTTAGTTTTTAATTGATATCAGATAGGAGCATATTCACCCAAGCGGCAGCTTTCCTAGAAAGTGCAGGAACAGTGGCTCGATTATAATCAATTCGGAAGTGATAACCGCCACGGTCATAAACCCCATCTAAAATGGGCTTTAGATCGAAGACTAAGGACTGATCTCCACCCTGCAACGGTAACTCAACCTTGGGAATAGCGTCCGGCAAATTGAAGGCATAGAGTTGGGCATGGGGCCTGTTATCCCAACGACTCACCAAAATCCGATAGTCTTTAAACTGAGTTACCCCTTGCATCGGCATCGGTTTTCCCCCTCGGAGTAAATCAATCTCGACTAAGTGGGTAGCACTGGTCAAAATGCTCTGACGCTTACGCAGATAGGATTCTTTCCCCTCTCCCGCTCGTTTGTTCTTGGGTGAGAGTAGCTCAATTACGGTTACCACCCGTCCCGTTTTGGTCTCCCGAATTTCTAAATACCGCTCTTCTACCTCCTCTGCCAATGCTACCGTCACCGTTTGCGCTTCATCGGGTTTCGACAATGTTGCCGTTGAGGTTGGGTTTTGTTCTAATTCCTGTGCAGATTTCACCTCTGGAGCGATAACCGAAACATCGGGAATACCAATGAGGAGGCTATCTTCTGGGGTACTCAAATAAACACGCTTTTCTATGGCCACATAATAGTTCGGCAGTAAGGTTGGTGCAATATTATCTGCAATAGCAACAATCAAACGGCTATGCACTTCAGACCAGAGGTCTGGATGCTCCAGATAGGGATTCATTCCAGGAAATGGGGAAGCCATGGGAATTTTATGTTATTTCTTAACTTATGATAAACGGCGCGATGCCCCATGCAAATGATCCAAGGTTGAGCGTTGGGATTGCCCTCAACTGAGTGTTTTGTCTTGATTATAGTCTCGGAATTGGGCGTTAGCAGAGCTTTCCGTAGGAATCGCCTGAATTTATGGTTGGGGGGCGGGTTCAGGACATTGATTTGTTAGTTTCCTAGATATTGGTAAAACCCGCCCCTACAAAATTAATTAACGAAATCATGCGAGCAGTTGGAATGGTATACTTTTCCTAAGATTTGCAGTTTTGAGAAGAGGCAATGGTTAGTCAGGTTAAAGGGATTTATCACCAGGGATGGATAGAACTGATTGAACCGCCTGATGATTGGGTGGAAGGGAGTTCGGTTGTGGTGACGTTTGTAGGCTCCAATGAGATTAACTTAGAGGCTCAGGGAATCACTCAGGAGGAAGCAGGACGTTTACGAGAAAGTCTAGCCTCATTTGCAGAAGATTGGGAGAGTCCAGAAATGAGTGTTTATGACAACTATGACGCAGCCAAAACCAACGGTTAGCCGGGGTGATGTGGCCTTAGTGCTTTTCCCCAATTCTAATCTGACTTCTGCTAAAACTAGACCGGCTTTAATCGTGCAAGCCGATCATTTACAAACGGGGTTATCACAGATTATTGTGGCTATGGTGACTAGCCAAATGTTTCGAGCGGGTCATCCGAGTCGGGTGACTGTTTTACTCAATTCTCCTGTAGGAGGGCAGTCGGGTTTACTCACTGATTCAGTGATTATGACGGATAATTTAGCAACCATATCTCTGGCTGCGGTTTATCGCGTGATTGGTTCGATACCGACATCAGAGATTGATATAGCATTGAGGCATACACTGGGATTGTAAAGAGAGAAAACTGACCGATATAAAATCAAAAGCATGATTCCCCATTCTTGTAGGGGCAGGTTTAACCATATCCCCCATTTCCCATCGATAACTTCTGTAAACCTGCCCCTACCTCTACCGAAATGGTGAGGGCGGGTTCAGGACATTGATTTATGTGTGTCCTAATTGTTGGTGAACCCGCCCCTACTTTTTACCCTTTTACTGATTTACTGAGATCAAATTCACATATTTTTGATACCAATCCGAATGACGCTCTTTCACCCATTTCGGGATCGACTCTAAGCCATCAGGATCATCACCTAATTGACGATTGAAGGGATCAAGGATATCATCGATTTCTTTAACGAGATCAAAGATAAAGATATTGCAAGGATTTCCATCTTTATCTTTATTTGCTTTCCTCACATTAAAATCCAGATCCAAGAAATCTTCAACAACATTATTAACATCTTCTCCCATCCCTAACAAGAGAACTTTTAACTCAGTTTCATCAGTCAACTCTTTACAAGTTTTTTGTAGTAAAGCAGCAAACTCTTCTCGGTCATCGAGCATCCCATCTGTATAGATAATGATAAATGCTTTTTTCCCTTCTCGACGACTACCCTCTTTCCAAGTATTTAAACAGGCTTCTAGAGTTGGTACAACATAAGTATTACCATTAGGAAAATTTTCTTCAAAAATATTACTACCTAACTTGTTGGGTGGAATTTTGAATTTACGTCCTACTCGTTCTCGACTGAACAGGTATAGAGTGACATATTCACAAATTTTCTTCCCTCCTCCTTGGTCTTTGAGAAGCAAGTCGATATCACCTTGTAAGGCTTCTGGCATCAGTTCCCACCGACTTTTCTGTTTTCCTCTGTCTTTTGTAGTCATCGATGAGCTTTGATCGACTAAGATGAATACTTCACGGTTTAACATAGGATTCTCCTTTTCCCCTGAGATGAAATTTGAGATAAAATTCTGCGTTTCCTCTACCCATATATCATTAAACACCTTTTGATACAGCCGGTTGGAAACATTAATATAATTTTCAGATTTGGCTGCCAAACCTGATACAATCAGATTGATTTGCTCTTCACGACCTCCATCAAAGTAAATTTCATTTGCTGATGTTAACAATTGTTTATATAACTCTAGAGCGCGGATTCGCTCCTCAAGCGCAGTATAGCCTGTTCTGAGCCATCGTTCAATTTCCTGGAAATGGGACAGGGGGTCATGTCTACGCCAGTTATTAATCAGTTTTTTTGCAAGCAAGTCTTGCAGCGCTGTAGGGATATCTTCATCTCCGGTAATGTTCAGTTCTTCAATACAGAGATTACAAACTACCTGAGTTAAAAATGGCTTACCCCCTGTCCAGATGAGAATTTCTTGAAATAGCCGTTCAGGATCGCAATTTAATCCTGCTAATCCTTGAATTAAGGCGCTACAGTCCCCCTCATCTAACCGTCCTAATTCAATCCCTTTAGCTGTGTTGAACGCCACAGCCGGATCGGTGAGAATGTCTGTAGGTTTAGCCACACCTAAAAGCACAAACTTAACGGACTTCAAGGTTTCCTCTTGTCCTAACGCTCTGAGCAAACCCAGAAAACTATTTTGCAGCTTCCAAGAAATTAGACTCTGGATTTCATCCAAGAAAATGATCAGCTTTTCCGTCCCTTTGTCCCGCAGATACTGCATCAGATATTTGAGAGATTCTCGAAATTGTAAAGCGGAAGGATAATTTGCCATCTCTTGCGAACGCTGCTCGATATTTTGATTCAGCATTCGAGCTTCAGGTGCGTGAAATGTAGCCGTTATCTCCCAGAGTAAACTTTGGCAAAGGAAAGCTTCATTAACGGTTGAACCAAACCCTTGTAAATTCATCGTCACGCAGTGATAACCATCGCCTTGTAATTGGTCGGCAATCCGAATCATTAAGGAGGTTTTCCCAGACTGTCGTGCGGCGAGAATATAACAACATTGTTGCGTCGTCTCTTGGGTTAAAAATTTATAGAGTGCCCAGTCAGCAAGACGCTGAATGTAGGTTGATGCTTCTAAGGATAACGCTCCTCCTTTTGCACCTTGAAAGTATTGCTTCATTTCCTTAATCCTCATGATTAACCAGTGGATGTTCTTGGAAATATTCCTGATACAGCCTGCAACGCACCTGATATTGACCATTTTCAAGTTTAATTAATCCAGCTTTTTCCAGTTGAAACTTAGCAAATTCATTCACACAGGTTTGCTCTTGCAGGATTCGATCGAAGCATTGAGCGAGATTGGGGTGGTCTTGCAGTAATTTAAGTTTCTTTTGCAAATGCCCAATTAAGGGGCTATCCGGTTGTTTGACTTTGGCTAAAAACTCATTGAGATTGAGTCCTTCTCGTTTAATATGATAAAAAGCATGATTGAGTAACTCTGGATATCCCCCTAGCCAGTCTTTGAGTTGAAGGACTTCCTGTTTTCTCCACCTCAGATCGTATTTTTTAGCTAGAGATTCTATTTGACTATCATTGAATTCATGAAGCTCTAAAGGCAAGCCTACATTGTCCAAAGGACTGCCAGATAACTCATACTGGGCATACGGTTCGCTACTGTAAGCCAGCAATAAATGAGGAAATACCAACTGCTGATCGCGACGATTTTTCTTCATGTGCTGCTCATGCCATGAGCGCAGGAGTTGAAGAAATGGCGATTGAATAGGCTCTAGCCCGATGACTCTATCAACTCCGTCAATAATTAGGGTTTTAGGATCGGTAACTTTAGAAAAAACAAAAGATTCTAAGTAGTCTGTGCAACGAATGCCTACAGCGATTTTCTTTTGCCAAAATCCATCTAAATCATCTGATTTACATTTAAATGCTTGAGTGACTGTATAGGTAAAATTATATAAAAATGTATCCAAATCTTGAAAAACTGTATCCTCAAGATTGGATAAATCGACACGGGCAACTTGATGATTTTTCTCAGTGGATAGCCATTCCTCTATTCGCATTAAGACACTCGATTTACCTAATCCCTGAGCGCCTTTCATTCGTAATAATAATCGATTGTCATCTTGAAGACTTTGAAACTCTTTCTGAATTCTATCTTGTATGTTTCGCCGCACATAAAGACGAGAATTAACGGAGACAACCCCAGTTAACAAAGAGATAGGATGATCTTCCTGTATCTTCGCCCTCAAGGGATGATTCTCTGCCACCATCTCAGGGCAATGTTGTATAAATAGACTCAGTAGCTTGCCTTGCTTTTCTCCCTTGCCTCCGATCTGGAAATGCTTGTACACCTCCGACAAGTGCTTTCTTACTGTTCCGTCAGCTAGATGCTTGGCTTGAGCAATATCTTTGGCTGTCTGTCCACCTAAGAAGCTCATAAGGATCTCGTAACGCTCTGGTGCTGAGTCCTTGAGCGTTTGGAGTCGTTGGTTAAATTGACTTTTGTCCACCTGTTCTATTCACCCCAGGTTGCTGATGAGATTATCCGATCAGTATAGATTACTTAAATCAACCTGACCCTATATATAATCAAAACACTCTTTTTAAGAAGAATCAGTTTTTTCGATACGCATCATAAAGTAAGTCATACAAATGCGTAGCCAATAGTGTAGTATGCATACTACGTTTCTTGTGATGAGTAACTTTCTTTACTTGGATTAAATTATTGGGTTACTATTTAGAAAACCACTACTGAAGAGTAAAGAAGGCGGGGGATGGCAAGCCAGACACCCCACCACTATTAGGTAAATTACTCTCATAATAGCGAAGAATTAGCTGGAAAAGTCAAAAAGTATTTTCCAATAATTTCGCTGAGTGGTTTTTGTCCATCGCTATGAGGCCAGAAACCGATGAAACTTGTTATGACGGTCATTCTGCTGTCAACTGTATTTACCTTCACTCCCTTCGTGAAAACCACTACTGAGACTGCCCAGAGTGGATTGATCTTAGGCAAAACCGAACATTCCGATCCAATCGTTCCGCCTAATGCTTCTGCATGAACACCGAAGGAGGGGTAAAGCCTGCTCCTCTTTTCCTTCAATCGTCTTACTAAAATGTGTCGCCTGAAACAGGAGTAAAGTATCATGAAGTTCTCGTGGTTAAATATCCGGCTTGCCTTCATTATTCCAAGGCAAAAGCTAAGACAGGCTAAACCTTTAGTCGAAGCATTGACCTTTCTTTCTACTGGTTTTACCATTGCTCAACAAAAACCGATTCAATGCGATCAGTGTATTGGTGGTTGGAAGAGCCAACGGGGTGGTTTATGTATCGAGCCAGTTTTGGTGGTTTATGCCTATACCAATTCTACCAAGCTGCTAGAGAGCCTTCCCTTTATCTTGGCAAAAGCACAGGAGTTTTTGCTCATCAGTGGTGAAGACTGTCTCGCCATGGAATTGAAAATGCCTCATATGGAGATGATGTGCTTGATGTATAGCTGACTAACCAAAAACCTAGGAGTTCTGTATACCAGGACTCCTATCGGTTTTAGAATAACTGCTTATAGGGGCGATCGCGCAACAATAGCGATCGCCCTTTAGCATTGCCCTCTCTTTGTGGCGATCGCCTCAGATTCCCCAGCATCTAGCCTAACCTCATATTGCAGATGGTTAACTTGCTCCTGGTTCACAACAGAGCGAACCTGAAACCAAGAAACCGTTTGAACTTCAAGGGTTCCGGGAACCGGGGGATCGATATCTGCCAGTTCCCGATATACGGCTTCTGGAATAATGATGGGACTGTAGAGTTGAGGTAACAAGTCTAAATGGGCGATCGCTGCCAAATTCGTTATTACTGAAGTATCGCTAACAACAATCACAAGCGCCCCAACTCCCGCAGATTTCTGACATCCAACTCAAAATCCTCCACATCATAGGAATAAAGAGGAATCTGGCGCTGCTCTAGAAGCTGACGGAACTGATGCAGTGACAAATTAGCCAACTGAGCTGCATAACCTACCGTCAAGCGTCCGCTTTCAAACAAATACAACGCAATTTCCTGACGAAACTCATCAGGAGTCAGTCGAGAAGCTTGCAGGATTTCATCAGAAATAACAATACTCATCCGACTAACTCCACATTGTAATCAATCGTGCCAAACAACTCAACAATCTTCAGTTGTCTTTGACGTTGGATATACTCATCCTCAATCCTTTCCTCGTCCCATTCGACATCTGCTAAAATCCCTCTTAAACCCGTTAACGTTCCCGGTTTAATAGGCTGACTTTCTCCAGAATCCGGGTCAGTTGACAACAGAAAATCAACATAGTCTAAAACCTTCGACTGTAAAGACTGAGGCAATAATTGCAATCGTTCCAGGATTTGCTTGCTGATGGTATTCTCGGATGGTATTCCTGCCATGGGTCTCTCCTAAGTCAACGGATTAATACTATGGTAAACTGAAAAACTCATATGGCGATATCCCTGTGGCGATTTTCAGAGCGATCGCCCCTAGCAACCCCAATCAACACCCATTCTTCCCACACCATTCCCTATTCCCTAGCGCGCAGCGCACAACCAACGCCTCCCCTTGACATCCCAGGCACGGTCTATGATGATCGAGAAACGGCCGATAGCAATATTTCTTTAAGAAATGTGTCACAGGGGACACAAACCTGATACATTGACCGAGTATCGATAAATGATTTTGAATCGAGTTACGTTATGAAAGTCCTGGTTATTGGTGGTGACGGCTATTGTGGGTGGGCTACCGCACTCTATCTGTCTGACCATGGTTATGAAGTAGGGATTCTGGATAATCTCGTGCGCCGTCATTGGGATCAACAACTCTGTGTTGAGACCCTGACACCGATCGCACCTATTCAGCAACGGTTACGCAAATGGCATGAATTAACCGGCAAAAAGATCGATCTGTTTATTGGCGATATCAATGATTATGATTTCTTGATTCGCTCTTTGCGTCAATTTGAACCAGAGGCGATCATCCATTTTGGGGAACAGCGCTCGGCTCCGTTCTCCATGATCGATCGCGAACATGCGGTCATGACTCAAACCAATAATGTGGTTGGCAACTTGAATCTTTTATTTGCCATGAAAGAAGAGTTCCCGAACACCCATTTGGTCAAATTGGGAACTATGGGTGAATATGGAACTCCCAATATCGATATTGAAGAAGGCTATATTGAGATTGAGCATAATGGCCGTAAAGATACCCTTCCCTATCCGAAACAACCGGGAAGTTTCTATCATCTTTCTAAGGTTCATGATAGCCACAATATCCATTTTGCCTGCAAGATTTGGGGTCTGCGAGCCACAGACCTAAACCAAGGGGTGGTTTATGGGGTGCATACAGACCAAACCAGACGAGATGAAATGCTCATCAACCGTCTCGATTATGATGGGGTGTTTGGAACAGCCCTTAACCGCTTCTGTATTCAAGCGGCGATCGGCCATCCCCTCACCGTTTATGGTAAAGGGGGACAAACCAGAGGCTTTTTAGATATTCGCGATACGGTGCGCTGTATTGAAATTGCGATTAACAATCCGGCAAAGTCTGGTGAATTCCGCGTGTTTAACCAGTTCACTGAAATGTTTAGCATCAGTGATTTAGCTGTGATGGTGGAAAAAGCCGGTCGCCACCTGGGATTAAATGTGGAAATTAACCATTTAGATAATCCTCGTGTGGAATTGGAAGAACATTATTTTAATGCTAAAAACACCAAACTCAAAGACCTGGGCTTAGAACCGCACAATTTGGAAGAATCCCTTCTCGATTCTTTGATTAATGTGGCCCAACAATACAAAGACCGGGTAGATGAGAGTCAGATTCTTCCCAAAGTATCTTGGCGACGGAATTAGTTTTGTGACCGATTATTTCAGTCGCCAGTTACCCGATGGATAGTTTTTCAATGTCCGGTTGAGATCGATTCCCTCTCCCGTAGGAGAGGGATTTTCCCCAAAGGGACATGAAAGGGAGGGGGAAAGAATCCCATGAAAATGCTATATAACGGGTGACTGTTTTTTATTTATTACTTTAAGGATTGCGATTTTTTATGAGAATTGCTCTGTTTACAGAAACATTTCTACCAAAGATTGACGGGATTGTTACTCGTCTAACCCAAACCGTGGATCATCTCCAACGGTTGGGAGATCGCGTGTTGATCGTTTGTCCGGAAGGGGGACTGACAGAATATAAAGGAGCGAAAATTTATGGGGTATCGGGAATGCCTCTGCCTTGGTATCCTGAATTGAAAATGGCGTTTCCGCGACCGGCAATTGGGGAGGCGATCGCCAAATTTAATCCCGATCTCATCCATGTGGCTAATCCCGCAATCCTCGGTTTAGCAGGACTCTATTATGGCAAAAAGTTGGAAATTCCCCTGGTGGCTTCCTACCATACCCATCTGCCCCAATACCTACAGCATTATGGGTTCGGTATGTTAGAACCCCTGTTATGGGAGTTGCTCAAAGGGGCCCATAACCAAGCGGATCTCAACCTCTGTACCTCTAGTGTGATGGTACAAGAACTCATCAACCATGAGATTGAACGGGTGGATTTATGGCAGCGTGGGGTAGATACAGAGTTATTCCATCCCAGTTTAGCCTCTAGAGAAATGCGCGATCGCCTCTCCCAAGGCCATCCCGACAGTCCCCTCCTCCTCTATGTCGGACGCTTAGGCGCAGAAAAAGAAATCGATCGCATCAAACCCGTTCTCGAAAGCATCCCCGGTGCGAGGTTAGCCCTCGTGGGAGATGGCCCCAACCGTGCCGTTTTAGAAGAACATTTTGCCGGGACTCCCAGCCATTTCGTCGGCTATCTGCGCGGTCAAGCCCTAGCCTCTGCCTTCGCTTCCGCCGATGCCTTCATCTTCCCCTCCAGCACCGAAACCCTAGGACTGGTTCTCCTCGAAGCCATGGCTGCGGGTTGTCCCGTTGTCGCTGCGGGAACCGGCGGCATCATTGATATTGTCACCGATGGCGTAAACGGCTACCTTTTCGATCCCACCGATCCCCAGGGTGCGATTACTGCCACCCAGAAACTCCTTGATAACCGATCCGAGCGCGAAACTCTGCGCCAAAATGCCCGCCAAGAAGCCGAACGCTGGGGTTGGAGTGCCGCCACTAGCCAACTGCGCCGCTATTATCAAGCCGTTATGAGTAGCCGACAACTCCTAGCGGCTTAGTCTGTTGGGGTATGAATTAGTACGACCTCCGGTGATACAGCGCTTTGCGCCCTCTGTGGGGGAATGGGGGAATGGGGGGAGTAAACAACAGACTCAATAAGGGCGAGTGAGGTATTCTAGCGATCTATAAAACTGCCATTAATGTACCTCACAACGCAAGAAAACTGCTGTATCAAATCCGGTTCATGGGTGAAAAAGCGGGCAAGATGCCCGCACTCCCTCAATTCTTTGATATGACTGGAGTGGGAGCATCTTGCTCCCCCATTCCCCCATTCCCCCAATACAGCGCGAAGCGCTATATCAGTGGCAGCAAAACCTGCTGTATTAACTTTGTCCAGGAATCGTAACATCGATCGCCGTCACTCGACCATCCCCACTTAAGGCGCTCAATGGTGGATCGATCTCGTCTTGATTTCCCACCACTAGAGTCACCATCTCTTCCGGTTTCAGATACTCCTGAGCCACCCGTTGCACATCTTCAATGGTTGTTTCTTCTACACCCCGTTGATATTGGAAAATAAAATCTTTTGGATACCCATAATAGGTATAGCGCATCAAGCGAGAAAGGGTTTGTGAGGGTTGTTGGAAATTAAATACAAAGGAATTAAGTACCGCATCCTGAGCCATCCCTAGTTCTTGGGTTGTAATTGGGTTTTCAATGATGCGATCGAACTGTTGGCGCAAGGCTCTAATAAAGGGAACCGTCGTCTCTGAACGAGTTGAACCACCAGCAATTAACATCCCTGGATAATCATAACGAGGACTCCAAACCCCATAAACCGAATAAGCTAACCCTTGACGAGATCGCACCTCATTAAACAAACGTCCTCCAAACCCATTGAGAACCTCATTCATCACAGACAGGGCAAAATAGTCAGGATTATCAAATTGTCCCCCCAAATGGCCCATCAGTATATTACTCTGAGTCAGTTGGGGTTGATTAACCACAAAAACTCCCCCTTTTTGAGCTTGGGAAACCTTGGGTAAGGGAGGCAGCTTAAAATTAGGATTGGGTTGCCAATCTCCAAAGATCGCTTCTAACTTTTCTCGCATTTGGGCGGGATCGAAATCTCCCACCAAACCCAACATCATATTATTGGGGACAAAATACTGTTGATAGAAGTCAATTAAATCCTGCCGTTGAATTGCCTCTAGGGTGTCATATTCCACTGTCCGAGCATAGGGATTTTGTTGGCCATAAATTAACTTTTGAAATTCCCGACTGGCGATATTATCCGGGCTATCATTGCGACGGGCAATACTGCCTTGTACTTGGGTTTTGGCTAACTGCAATTGCTGCTCGTCAAAAGCGGGTTGGCGCAAGACTTGGGCAAAGAGTCTTAACACTTCATCCGTATCTGGGGTGAGGGCGCTAAACTGGGCTGTAGCGGCTGAGGTATCGATGGAGGTTTCAATAGAAGCGGCTCGATCTTCGAGGAATTGGTTCAGTTCATCGGGTGAATAGGTTTGGGTTCCACCGCTACGCATCACGGTTCCCACTAAGCCAGCTAACCCGACTTTTTCTTGGGGTTCGAGGCGATCGCCCGTATGGAACATGGCGATTCCCGTCACCAAGGGTAAATCCCGGTCTTCCATTAAAAAGACCTCAATCCCATTGTTCAGGGTGAATTCGGTATATTCTGGAACTTTTACCTCCGGGAGGGGAGGAAAGGTGAGCTGGTTATAAGGCTTGGTCTGAGCGGCAACGGCTGATTCATGCCATTGAATAGTTAGGGCTAAACTTAGCACCATTAAAGCCAGCCACAGCCCCCGAACTATCTTTTTGATCACTCGTCTTACTTGCATGATTTTTTGGATAATGGGTAATAGGTATTGCTTGCGTTCTACAGTAGATCTCGATCCCCCTAAATCCCCCTTAAAAAGGGGGACTTTCACTGCCCCCTTTATCTAAGGGGGGTTGGGGGGATCTTTGCCTAACTGTACTTTTTGAAGAAAGTGAAGCGCTGTCAGTAATCAATGTTAATTACTTGCGGTTAATAATCGCCCAATGGTGCGATTTTCTGGGGTAAAGGTTGCCTTTGCCACCCGTTGGATATCTTGGGGAGTGACTGCTTCAATGGCTTCAATTTCCTGAAATAAATTGCGCCAAGATCCGGTTTTGGCTTCATAGTCTGCTAATAAATTGGCTAAACCCGAATTGGAGTCTAATGTACCGAGTAAACTGGCTTTGGCTTGGGTTTTCACCCGATTTAATTCGGCTTCGCTTACGGGTTCAGTTTTCATCCGTTCAATTTCCACCGCTAAAGCTTCTGCCACCTGATCTACTGTACTTCCGGGAGCTGTTAAACTGTAGAACAGCATTAAATTGGGGTATTTATCTCCAGGAAAACCACTAAATCCGGCCGCAGAGAGGGAAACTTGTTTCTCTTCGACTAAGGATTTATAGAGGCGAGCGGTGCGCCCATCACTGAGAATGGCTCCCATTAAATCATAGATGGCATGATCGGGGTGATTTCCGGCTGGCCGGTGATAGCCTTCAAGATACATGGGTTGGGTGGGTAATTCTAGGGTGACTTCCCGCGTTTCGGTTTGTGGGGGTTCCACGGGCATATTCACCTTGGGAATGGGGCGATCGCGAAAGCGACCAAAATAGGTTTGGGCTAGTTTTTTGACTTCTGAGGTGTTAACATCACCGACGATCGCCACAATCAGATTATGGGAGACATAATAGCTCTCGAAGAAGTCTTTGACATCTTGCCGTCTCAGGTTGCGTAAGTCTTCTTCATAGCCAATCACGGGTTGACGATAGGGATGGACTTTGAAGGCGGCATCTTGGAAGGCTTCAATCATTTTGCCGATGGGGGAGTTATCAGTACGCATCCGTCGCTCTTCCAGGATCACTTCTTTTTCTTGGTAAAATTCTCGAAATACGGGGTCGAGGAAGCGATCGGATTCTAGGGACATCCACAACTCTAGTTTGTTGGATGGCAGGCTAAAAAAGTAACGAGTTTCATCTGTGGAAGTGGTGGCATTCAATCCCACTCCTCCAAATTGCTCGACAATTTTGCCAAATTCATTTTGTTTGATATATTGGGAGGCTTGTTTGTTGACGCGATCGAATTCGGCTTGCAGTTGTTCGGCTTTTTCCTCTTCTCCATTAGCTTTAGCGGCTTGAAGAAGATCGAAGAGGCGATCGAGTTCATCCATTAAGGGTTTTTCGGCTTCATAGTCCTTTGTCCCGATCGCCGTTGTTCCCTTAAAGGCTAAGTGTTCCAAGTAATGGGCTACACCGGTTTTCCCTACGGGTTCATTGGCTCCGCCGACATCTGCATAGAGCATGAAGGAGACTACCGGGGCTTGATGGCGTTCTAGGACAATGAATTTGATGCCATTATCAAGAGTAAATGTTTTAACTTGTTTTTCAACTTTATCTAAGTAAGGTTGAAGGGAGAACTCGCTCGAATCTTGGATTAAGGCGATCGCCGGTTGTACCCCCAGACAACCCATGCACAACAATACACTCAGCAGGATCGCTCCTAGCTTCTTGAGATTCAAGGGGATCAATCTCCCCGGATCAGTTAACCAGATCTTGTTCATAAGGATAGAATCAGAAATATACCCAATTTTTTCAGTATAGGTGAACCAACATCATCGGATTAAGACTTAACTTTACCAAAGCGGCGATCGCGCTTTTGGAACTCCCACAGGGCCCGATGCATTTCCGCTCGGTCAAAGTCGGGCCAGAGAGTATCTGTAATATAAATTTCCGCATAGGCCAACTGCCACAACAAAAAATTACTAATTCGCATTTCCCCACTGGTGCGAATCAACAGATCCGGATCGCCAATATTCACCGTATATAGATGGCGCTCAAACAAGGCTTGATCGATATCTTCAGGGTTTAAATTTCCCTGCTGCACCTGTACGGCTAAAGCTTGACAGGCTTCTACAATTTCCTGCCGTCCTCCATAATTGGTGGCTACGGTCAACCGCATACCTTGATTTCCCGCAGTTGCCGTCCTAGACTTCTCAATCTGTTGTTGGACTGAGGGGGGGAGATCATGGAGTCCACCCATAAAATCCAAGCGAATTTTCCTCTCCATCAGTTCGGGTAATTCTCGTTGTAGGAGATACTCTAGTAAGGTCATAATTACCTTGACTTCTTGGGCAGGACGCTTCCAATTTTCAGTGGAAAATGAATAAAGGGTGAGGGCTTGGATACCCCAATCATCACAACAGCGCACCAACTCCCTAACGGTATCCCCTCCACGATTGTGTCCCATAATTCTAGGGAGTCCTCGCTGTTGGGCCCACCGACCATTACCATCCATAATTACTGCAACATGACGAGGAAGCTTTTGGGAATCGAGGTCACTAGGGAGAGTCTTCAAAGTATTGTCAATAATTTGCTTTGCAGTCATTTTTTCTTGTGAGAATCAGAAGAAGGTAAACGGAGTAGGCGGGCAACCATGGCTGCGCCTTGAGAATTGATTTGGCGGCCCAAATTTCGCAAATCGGGGGCGACAGCCTCCCGTTCTACTGATTGAGAGAATTTGGCTTCCAGGAGTTCCTTTAGTTTACTGCTGGTTAAGGGACGATTCAGGAGACCCCGCTCGGCCAGAGAAATAGAGCCGGTTTCTTCAGAAACGACGACGCACAGACAGTTTTCTACCCGGTCAGTAATGCCCATGGCGGCTCGGTGACGAGTGCCCAGTTTACGGGAAGCAGTGCGGTCTGATAGAGGTAAAATTACTCCGGCAGCAATAATGCGAGACATGCGAATCCAAACGGCTCCATCATGTAACAGGGTACTGGTTTGGAAAATAGTTTGTAATAACTCCTTCGAGACTTCTGCATTTAACCTTACACCAGGAACTGAAAAATCGCGTTCATCAATGGGCCCGGTGGTTTCTAAAATCAGCAGTGCCCCGGTTCGATTTTGAGAGAGGTCTTTAACGGCATCGACTATTTCATCAATCACGCTATCGGCTTTGGGGGGAGGTTCAGAAGGGGGAAGAAATAAATCAATGATTTGTCCTTGGCCCAATTGTTCTAGAAATCGACGAAACTCGGACTGCAAAATGACAGCCATGGCTACGGCAGAACCGATGACTAACTTGTTTAACACAAAACTCAGTAGAGTTAAGTTGATTACTGAACTGATGGCGGTGGCCAGCATGAGAAGAATGAATCCTCGCACCATCCACAAGGTTCGACGTTCACCAATAATCATCAAGACCATGTAGGTCAAGATGAGAACAAAGATGAAGTCAACTGTATGCAGCAGTGCTTTTTGAGTATCAGTTAAGTTGAATAACCATTGTGTTAAAAAATCTCCCATAGCTCAAGAGTGTTTCCGGTTGCGCTGGTGTTCGCTATAGCGCTGGGCGCTGGTCATGGGTAATCGGAGGTGAGAAACTAACTTTATTGGTCAAGAGATTTCAGTCATTGTCCATCAGCTTAATTTACTCATACTTAAGCAGGTATGGCACGCTTACACCATTAGATACTCGATAGGGGCCGACAAGCGATGATCTTGGGGGTTGGTTAAACCCGCACCTACAGGGGGCTGGGGACAGAGTTAATCAGTTAATCTGACCCCAGTTTCAAGTCTTCTGTAGCTGCTAAGAGATGGCTTTGAGGCGATCGGGAAGACGATCGCATTTTACCAAGTCTTGGTAGGTTTCCCGTTCGATAATCACTTGTCCTTGACCGTCTCTGACTAAGACAGCGGCCGGTCGGGTGATGCGGTTATAGTTGGAAGCCATACTATAGTTGTATGCTCCCGTGGCTAAAATGGCGATCGCCTCTCCGGGTTGCAAGGGGGGAATTTGGGCTTGTTGGATCAGGATATCACCGGATTCACAATGTTTACCGGCAACGGTTACGGTTTCTGTACAGGGTTGGCTCATGCGATCGACGGCAACAGCCCGATAGAGGGCTTGATAGGTAATTGGGCGGGCATTGTCGGACATGCCCCCATCGACGGCGATATAGGTTCGCCCATCGGGAATGGCTTTACGGGAGCCGACGGTGTAAGCGGTGATACAGGATGAGCCGACTAGGGAGCGTCCGGGTTCACAGATGATATGGGGGGGAGCTATTTGGGCGCGATCGCAAGCGGCTACCATGGCACTACAGACTTGTTTTACCCAAGCTTCGATGGAGGGGGGATCGTCGGTTTCAGTATAGCGAATGCCTAAGCCACCCCCCACATTTAAAATAGAGGGAGATAAGCCCATACTCTTAGCTTTCAAGAACCATTGCACCATGACACCGGGCAGATCTTGATGGGGTTGAAGCTCAAAAATTTGCGAGCCAATATGGGCATGGAATCCTTGGAAATTGAGGCTCGGTTGTTGGGCAATCTCTTCAAGAACGGCTTCGATTTGATTGGGATCGAAGCCAAATTTACTGTCAATATGTCCGGTGCGAATATATTCATGGGTATGGCATTCAATCCCTGGGGTAATCCGAATCAGGATAGAGAGGGTTTTGCCTCGATCTTGACTAAGTTGGGCTAGGGTTTGCAGTTCTAACCAGTTATCCACCACCACATTACAGTCCACTTCTAGGCTTTCTGCTAGTTCGGTAGCGGATTTGTTATTGCCATGGAAGTAAATCTGATGGGCTGGAACTCCGGCTTGTAGGGCAGTGTAGAGTTCTCCACCGGAGGCGACATCAATGCCTAATCCTTCTGAGGAGGCGATCGCACAAATGGCTAAACAATTCCATGCTTTCGAGGCATATAGAACCGTAGCTTCTCCCGGATAATAGCGCTTAAAGGCTTCTCGATATTGGCGACAGGCAGCCCGTAAGCTCTCTTCATCGAGGATATAGAGGGGAGAGCCATAAGTTTTGACTAATTCAGAAACAGCTATACCCCCGATGGTTAAGCGATCGTCGCTGTTGACTTGAGCGGTTAGGGGCAGTAAGTATTGATTGGGAGAGCGATCGCCTACCGGATCTTCTCCAGCGGAAAGATAATCTGTGCCACGGGGTGGGGTAATACGGGAGGGTGTGGATACCATAATTTCAGGAAAGCAAGTTCGTGATTCATTATTAATGGGTTCTATACTCTATTGTCCATGGTGAACTGCAAATCACCAAGAGTTAAAATCATTCTGGTTTAAGATACCCCATCCCCCTATCTCCCCATTCCCCCATTTCCCCATTCCCCATCCCTATGAACCCATCTGTTACTCTACCCTTTATCCTCCATGCGATCGCCCCAGAACACCTAAACGCCATTCTCGCCCTCGATCGCCTCTGTTTTGGACAATTATGGAGTTTAGACACTTATCAACGGGAACTCGATAGCCCGAATAGTGAGTTGTTGGGGATCAGTTGGAATCAGGAATTGGTGGGATTTGGCTGTTATTGGGCGATCGTTGAAGAAGCTCATCTGACGATTTTAGCGATTCATCCTCAGTATCAAAATCGAGGATTAGGGCAATTTTTGCTCTGTGCTTTATTAGACTCTGCCCGCAAACGGGGCTTAGAACGGGCAACCCTAGAAGTGAAAGCCTCTAACCACAATGCCCTAGGACTCTATCAAAAATTGGGTTTTCTCACGGCGGGACGACGACGCAATTATTATCAAGAAACGGGAGAAGATGCCCTTGTTTTATGGCTTAATCATTTACAATTTTCCCCGTTTCCAGATCGGTTAATGGGGTGGCAACAGCAAGCCCAAGAAAAATGGAAGAATGGCTGAATAATCGCAAAAAATAGCAAAAAATAGGGGCGAAAAATTTTTCGCCCCTACTCTGTTCTTTGCTATCGATCCCTCATGGGAGGGGTATTGGACTCAAAGTTAGGCGATCGCCGCCATTTTCACTTCATTATTAGCCAATAACTCTTGCAGTTCATCAGCATCGACGGTTTCCCGTTCCACCAGCATTTGAGCCAACTGGTCAAGGACAGAGCGATTATTGACTAAAACCGTCTTAGCTCGGCGATAGGCCTGATCGACCAGATTTCGCACCTCATCATCAATTGCTGCTGCGGTTTCTTCCGAGAAATCCCGCTCTGCGGCAATATCCCGACCCAGGAACATATTCCCTTGCTGACGACCTAATGCAACCGGGCCGAGGCGATCGCTCATCCCAAACCGAGTCACCATTTGCCGAGCTACCCGCGCTACCTGTTGCAAATCATTCGATGCACCCGTAGTTACTTCTTCCTCACCAAAGACAATCTCTTCAGCCAGTCGTCCACCCAGAGCCACCGCCATCTGATTTTGCAGATAAGAACGGCTGTATAATCCCGAATCCATCCGGTCTTCACTCGGTGTAAACCAAGTCAAACCACCCGCACGACCGCGAGGAATAATACTAATTTTCTGCACCGGGTCATAATCGGGCATCAAAGCGCCCACCAAAGCATGGCCCGCTTCATGATAAGCCACCAACTGCTTGCGTTTTTCGCTCATCACCCGGTCTTTCTTCTCCGGCCCAGCCAGAACCCGGTCAATAGCATCATTGACTTCATCCATAGAGATCTCAGTCAGATTGCGACGAGCTGCCAGAATAGCCGCTTCATTCAACAAATTAGACAAATCTGCACCGGTAAATCCAGGAGTCCGACGGGCAATTTTTTCCAAATCCACATCCGCAGACAGGGTTTTACCACGGGAGTGAACATTGAGAATTTCCAAGCGTCCGGCATAGTCGGGACGGTCTACCACTACTTGACGGTCAAAGCGGCCGGGACGCATCAAGGCGGCATCCAGGACATCAGGACGGTTGGTTGCCGCAATAATGATAATGCCCGTATTGCCTTCAAACCCATCCATTTCTGTCAGCAATTGGTTTAAGGTTTGTTCCCGCTCATCATTACCCCCACCGAGACCTGCACCCCGTTGACGACCTACGGCATCAATTTCATCGATAAAGACGATACAAGGAGCATTCGCTTTGGCTTGTTCAAACAAATCCCGCACGCGAGAAGCACCAACCCCCACAAACATTTCTACAAACTCAGAGCCGGAGATAGAGAAAAAGGGAACCCCTGCTTCACCCGCAACGGCTTTAGCCAGTAGCGTTTTACCGGTTCCAGGAGGGCCAACCAGTAGCACACCTTTAGGGATCTTAGCGCCCACGGCTGTGAAGCGATCGGCATTTTTCAAGAAGTCTACGACCTCAGTTAACTCTAATTTGGCCTGTTCAATCCCGGCTACATCCCCAAAAGTCACTTGGGTTTGCGGTTCCATTTGCACTCTAGCTTTAGACTTGCCAAAGTTCATGGCCTGAGATCCGGGGCCATTTTGGGCCCGTCTGAGGAGGAAGAAAACTCCAACCACGAGCAAAATGGGGATGAACAGACTACTTAAGGCCCGCACCCAAGCCCCATCATCACTAGGGGGTAAAACTGAGATATCAACATTATTTTCAGTCAGAATGTTGAGTAAGTCTGGATCGTTGGGAAGGTTAACCAGAATTTTATCGCCATTTTCTGCGGTCACTAGCGCTCTGGTGCGGTCAGCACTGAGATTTACCCGCTCTACCTGTCCCGTTTCTACTTCATCAATCAGTTGACTGTAAGGCCAGGTTTGGGTGGGTTGGGGTTGTTGGTCAAACAACGCAGTTCCCAAAGCAATGACGACGATCGCCAGTAAAGCATACAGTCCCGCATTTCTCCATCGTTTGTTCACGCCGCTTTGATCCTCCTATGGTGTTCTAGGCTATTAGGACGGTTTTTGGATTCGATTATTAATCTTATATTAACTAATATTACGAAACTGTGACCGATCTGCACAAGAATCCAGACAGGCTGTCCCTTCTAGGGAGTATAGGTGCTTCCCATAAGGGGGCGATCAGTGTGGAAAACCCTACCCCGATCCGAACGCTAAGGATTTTAACCCCCTCTTTTTAACTCTCAGAATAACAGTGATAAAATGAGCTAAAATTTTTGAGAACTCAAAACTATGCTCTTTGTATCCGGCTATAGGACTTTCAACTTACTCTACGAAAGCAGCAACTCAGAAGTCTATCGAGCCATCCGAGAAACTGACGAGCAACCCGTCATTCTCAAACTCCTAAAAGAAGACTATCCTACTCCCTCAGAACTCAGACGCTACAAACAAGAATATCAGCTTACTTATTCCCTAGACCAACCAGGAATTATCAAAGCCTATGACCTGCAACCCTATAAAAATAGCCTAGTCATCATCCTCGAAGATTTCGGGGGACAATCCTTAAAAATCTGGAAAGAAAATCACCCAGACTTTAACCTCCATCAACATCTATCCCTATTCATCCAAATCGCCGACAGTCTCGGACAACTTCACTCAGCCAATATTATCCACAAAGACATTAATCCCGCTAACATCGTCTTCAACCCCCAAACCCAACAACTGAAAATTATCGACCTCGGAATATCCACCCAACTGAGTAAAGAAAATCCTCGCCTCAAAAACCCCACCATCCTTGAAGGAACCCTCCCCTACATCTCCCCGGAACAAACCGGGAGAATGAACCGTTCCCTCGACTATCGCACCGACTTTTATTCCCTGGGTGTATCCTTCTTTGAACTGCTCACTAACCAGCTCCCCTTTACCACCCAAGACGACCTCGAATTAGTCCATTGTCACATTGCCAAAGAACCCCCCTTAGCTAGTCAAATCAATCCCCAAATTCCCCCCATCCTCTCCGAAATCATCAGCAAACTGATGGCCAAAAATGCTGAAGAGCGATACCAAAGTGCCTGGGGATTAAAAGCCGATCTAGAAACCTGCCTAGCTCAACTGGAAAACCAGGGAAAAATAGACCCCTTTATCCTAGGAACTCAAGACCTATCAGATAAATTTCAAATTCCCCAAAAACTCTACGGCAGACAAAAAGAAATTGAGCAGTTATTAAGCACTTTTGAGCAAGTAGACCAACAGAGTCAAATGATGCTAGTGGCAGGATATTCAGGCATCGGTAAATCGGCTCTAGTGCAAGAAATCTATAAACCCATTACCCAAAGAAAAGGCTACTTTATCTCTGGTAAGTTTGACCAATTTCAGCGCAATATTCCCTACTCTGCTATTGTGGCTTCTTTCAAAGAATTTGTGCAGCAATTGCTGGCGGAAAGTTCAGAAAGCTTGGAGCAATGGAAGATTAAGTTTTTGCAAGCTTTCGGTGTCAATGGACAAGTTATCATTGATGTAATCCCGGAAATTGAACTGATTATCGGCCCCCAACCCCCTATAGATGAACTGGGGCCAACAGAAGCTCAAAATCGGTTTAATTTGGTCTTTCAAAAATTTATTCGCTCCTGTTGTAATCCCGAACATCCCCTAGTCATATTTCTGGATGATCTTCAGTGGACGGATGGAGCAACCTTAAAGTTAATTGAATTGATTATGACCGATAAAGACTTGAAGCATTTATTTCTGATTGGCGCTTATCGCGATAATGAAGTCAATGTAAATCATCCTTTTATTATTCTGGTCAATAAGCTCAAAGAAAAAGAAATTGTTATCGATGAAATAATATTACAAAATCTAGGCATAAATGATGTTAATGATTTGACTGAAGATACGGTAATACAGTCCAATGAGAAAGTCAAGTCTTTGGCGGGACTTATTGTCAAAAAAACAGAAGGAAATCCTTTTTTTGTCAATCAATTTTTAAATAATTTATATACTGAAAATTTAATTAAATTTGACCACAAGAATCAACTATGGAAATGGAATTTACAGCAAATAGAATCTCAAAATATAACGGATAATGTCGTCGAATTGATGATTGAAAAGTTAAGAAAACTGCCGATCAGTACCCAGGAAATTTTAAAGCTGGCAGCTTCTATTGGTGCAAATTTTGATTTGACTACATTATCGATTGTATCCGAAGATTCTGCTAGGACAGTATTTAATCACTTAATTCCGGCAATTCAATCGGGTTTGGTTCTATCTTTATCAGAATTAGATCAAGAACTTTTAATTCAAGAGTATAGATTTTTGCACGATCGAGTGCAACAGGGAGCTTACGCTTTAATTCCTGAAGAGGATAGAGCCTCAATTCACCTAAAAATTGGCCAACTTTTACTCAAGAGTAGCTCTGAAGAAGACCAAGCAGAAAAAATATTTGATATTGTTGGTCATTTGAATATTGGTTTTGATAGACTCGCTAATACTGAAGAAAAAAACCAAGTTACTCGGTTGAATCTTGAGGCGGGTAAAAAGGCAAAATTATCAGCAGCTTATGCCGGTTCATTAGAATATCTGAAAGCTGGAATCGATCAATTAAGTGATAACAGTTGGGAGAGGGATTATGAAGTAACTTTTGAATTATATAAGGAACGCTGTGAAGTTGAATATTTGAATTATAATTTTGATGAATCTAAAAGATGGGCTGATATTACGTTGTCAAAAACGCATTCGATTTTAGATAGATGTGAAATATATAGGGTTTTGTGCTTACAGAATACCCTCTTGGCTAAGTATCAAGAAGCCTTCGATCGAGCAAGATCGGGATTGGAATTATTAGGGGTTTATTTTCCAGATCCCAATGCTGATTTACCTGAATTACAAGCTTGTCTTGATATTGAGATGGAGAATATAAGAATTAATTTGGCAGATCGTAAAGTTGCTGATATAAAAGAGTCGAAAGAGTGCATAGATGCAGAAAAGAAAATGGGAATGAAGTTACTTTGTCATGCTGCACCACCTATGTTTTTTTCTAATCAGAATATGTGGTATATCGTAGTAACAAAGTTGGTGCAACTGTCCCTAAAGTATGGTTTAGTTGTTGAATCGATATTTGGTTTTTCTACCTATGCTATGTTTCTAGCTGCTGTTAAACAAGAATATGCACAATCCTATGAATTTGGGATGTTAGCAATTGCTCTAAGTGAGCGATTTCATCATCCTGGATTTAAATGTCAAGCCCTTCATTTATTTTCTACTTATGTAAATGAGTGGAATCAACACTTGAAATATGGGGATTTACTCAATGATGATGCGTTTGCGGCTGGTTTAGAATCGGGTGATTTACCGTTTGCTGGATATACGGTAATGATGAGTGGCTATAACTTATTCTATCAAGGTAAGCCCCTTGAAGAGATGGAAGAAAAAATCCAAAAATATCTCTTGTTTACAGAGCAAAGTGGTAATCAAGTGGCGACTGATTTGTTATGGGCGGCTCATTTGGTGATTCTTAACTTAAGAGGCTTAACTTTAGATATTGATTCATTTGATGATGGAGAGGAGACTGAAGAAAAATATATTAATAATTGTCTTCAATATCAAAGTTATATGGGTCTTTGTTATTATTATATACTCAAATCTCAAGCTCTTTATTTGTATGATAAGCCCGATCGTGGACTTGAGTTTTTGTCAGAGGCAGAAAAGTTATTACCATTCATCTCTATCAGTATTGGAGTGGCTCAACATAACTTTTATCATTCGTTGACGCTTTTACGTTTATATCCTGATTCCGATCTAAATTGCCAACGGGAATGGATGGAAAAAGTACAAAATAACCAAGTGAGAATGAAAAAGTGGGCTGACAATTGTCCGGACAATTTTTTACATAAATATCTCTTGGTGGAAGCTGAAGTGGCTAAGGTTTTAGACAATAGATTAGAAGCGATAGAGTTATATGACCGTGCAATCGAAGCTGCCCATGAAAATAATTATATTCAAGAAGAGAGTTTAGCCCATGAATTGGCTGCTGAGTTTTACTTGAAATTCAAGAAACCTAAATTTGCTCAACTTTATGTACAACAAGCTTATTATGGATACCGGGTTTGGGGAGCAAACGCTAAAATACAGCAATTAGATCAACTCTATCCAGAGTTATCAACTCTATCACTTACTTTGCAAAAAAGTAGTGTTTCTGTTACAAAATGGTCTACAAGTAATAAGTCTGGTTTGTCCTTGGATTTATCGACTGTCCTCAAAGCAAATCAAGCGATTTCTGGGGAAATTGTCTTAGAAAAGCTGTTAATTGCTCTGATGAAGATTATTATGCAAAATGCCGGAGCGCAGAGTGGATATTTACTGATGGCAGATCGAGATCGGTTAACGATTGAAGCATCCCAGACTCTAGATACTGATGAAATTCAGGTATTACAAGCAATTCCTGTAGAACAAAATGCTCAAATAGCTCAGAGTCTGATTAATTATGTGGTGCGGACTCAGGAAAGTATTGTTATCAGCGATGCCAGTAATACGGGAAGTTTTATCAACGATCCTTATATTCAAGAGTATCAACCGAAATCAATTCTCTGTGTTCCTCTAATTAATCAAGGAAAGTTAATTAGTATTGTCTATCTAGAAAATAATCTGACGGTGGGTGCGTTTACGGAGAATCGAGTAGAGATGATTAAGCTGTTGTCGGGACAAGCGGCGATCGCCCTCGAAAATGCGTATTTGTATCAAAACTTAGAACAAAAAGTACAACAGCGTACCGCAGAACTGGCATTAGCCAATCAGGAAATTGGCATCTTAAATGAAAAGCTCAAGGCAGAGAATATCCGGTTAAGCTCGGAGTTAGATGTAGCCAAAAAACTTCAGCAGATGGTACTGCCGAAAGCAGAAGAGTTAGAGAATATTACTGATTTAGAAATTGCCGGATATATGGAACCCGCAGATGAGGTAGGGGGAGACTATTATGATGTTCTCAAGGATGGAGATCGTCTCAAAATAGGCATTGGGGATGTGACAGGACATGGGTTAGAAAGTGGAGTATTGATGCTGATGGCTCAAACAGCAATTCGCACGCTGCAAAAGGCGGATGAAACCGATCCAGTCAGGTTTCTAGATTTGCTCAATCAGACGCTATATGACAATTTACAACGGATGAAGTGTGATAAAAATATGACGTTGGCAATTTTGGATTATCACCAGGGGAGGGTGCAACTGAGCGGTCAACATGAGGATGCGATCGTGGTTCGTTCTCATGGGGAAATAGAGTTAATTGATACGACAGATTTGGGTTTTCCGATTGGATTAGATGACCAAATTGCAGATTTTATTCATCAACACTCTATTGATTTAAATCCTGAAGATGTGATGGTATTGTATACGGATGGGATTACAGAAGCGGAAAATCGGGAGAAGAATCAATATGGATTAGAGCGTTTATGTCGGGTGGTGCAGGAACATCGGCAAAAATCAGCCCATGAGATTCGGGAGAGGGCGATCGCAGATGTGCGAGAATTTATTGGCGACCATAAGGTGTTTGATGATATTACTTTGGTGGTTTTGAAGCAACGATGAACAAATTTGAACATCCGATCGCCCTGGAAAGTTTTGCACAGATCGATCGCGAAATTGGCCCCCATAGTTTAAATGACCAGGAATATGCGATCGCCCGTCGCATTATCCATAGCACCGCCGACTTCGAGTTTAAAGACTTGCTCTGCTTTAGTCCAACCGCCATTGAGTCGGGTATCGATGCCCTGCGCCAACAATATCCCATCATTACCGATGTCTCCATGGTACACATGGGAATTCGCAATTTAGTCAGCCAAACCTTTAATAACCCTCTCTGGGTGGCAGTCGAAGCAGCCCCCGAAGCAGAACCGGGAAAAACCCGCACAGAGACCGGAATGCTCTATTTAGCCCGTCAGTTTCCCAATGCCATTTTTGTCATTGGAAACGCACCCACGGCTCTATTAGCCCTGTGTGAGGAGATCGAACAAGGTAGGGTGCAGCCTGCCCTAGTGATTGGCGCTCCTGTGGGGTTTGTGTCAGTGGTGGAATCCAAATCTCGTTTAGCACAGTTGGCGGTTCCCCAAATTATCGTTAAGGGGCGCAAGGGCGGCTCGCCCGTGGCGGCAGCCATTGTCAATGCTTTGATCCATCTATCGCAAACCTAAATGAGTTATTTAACGATTGCCCCTCATCCCCCTACCCCCTTCTCCCATAGGCGCTGCCCTGAGCGAAGTCGAAGGGAGAAGGGGGAAAGTCCCTCTCCCACGGGAGAGGGATATAGGGAGAGGGCATTTCCGATTGCACAACTCATTTAGACTAGCTATAGCTTAGGAGCAGTGATGCATCCAATTAATGTAGTAGGTATTGGCTTAGAGGGTGCGGCTGGACTGTCGGGTACAGTACAAGAGATCGTCGATCGCGCCACACTATTAGTCGGGAGCGATCGCCACTTAGCCTATTTTCCCCAACATCCAGCCCAGCGCCTCACCTTAAATGACCTCTCCCAAACCCTACACCAGGTCAAAGAGCGTCTCAGTTCAGAAAGCATCGCCATCTTGGTTTCTGGTGACCCCCTATTTTTTGGCCTAGGACGACTCCTGCTGACCTATTTTTCCCCAGAGCAGTTATGCTTTCATCCCCATGTCAGTTCAGTACAACTCGCCTTTAGTCGGGTGAAAGTCCCTTGGCAAGAAGCGACAATGGTTAGTATCCATGGTCGAGAGTTCGATCAATTAGTGACTGCCCTACAAAAAGGCGCTTCTCCCATCGCCGTGTTAACCGATCCCCTCCATGCACCAGGGGAGATCGCCCGTTTACTCTTGAATCTAGATTTACCTACCCATTATGAGTTTTGGGTGTGCGAAAACCTAGGGGGAACCGATGAGCTAATCCAAAACCTATCCCCCCAAGACGCGCTGATGCGGACATTTGCCCCCCTGAATATTGTCATCTTGGTACAAAAAACTGAAAATGAATCAGTGGATAAGGAGAATCTACCCGCTCTCGGTATCCCCGATCGCCAATTTCACAGTTTCAGCGATCGACCCGGTTTGATCACCAAACGAGAAATTCGTCTGCTCATCCTGGGAGAACTGGGGCTACAACCGAAGCAAACCATCTGGGATATCGGCGCAGGAACCGGTTCAGTTTCCATCGAAATCGGCCGCTTAGTCCCCACTGCCCACATTTATGCCATCGAAAAAACGGCGGCCGGAATTCAACTGATTCAAAAGAATGCCCGGCGCTTTGGGGTCTCCAATGTCATCTCCATTCAAGGCAAAGCACCGGATATTCTCCGCCAAATTCCTGCCCCTCATCGGGTATTTATTGGCGGCATTGGGGAGGATTTGCAGGGAATTTTAGCCTGTTGTTTAGCAACCTTGTTACCCGGAGGCAAAATCGTCATGGCCCTGGCCACCTTAGAGCATTGGCAAGAGGCGATCGCCTGGATTTATCGCCATCAAATCACCTATCGGGTGCTACAAGTTCAGATTTCCCGCTCCCTTCCTGTGGGCCGCTTTACCCGTTTTGCCCCCCTCAATCCCGTGGTTCTCTTGACCATTGAACCCTTTAACTCAACCTCCAAAATGACCGATTAATCCCAGAATTAAACCCGCGATTCCCAGGACTAAAATACCCACCAGGCCGCTCAAGGGTTGTCCATCTAAACCTCTGACCCATTGGGGCCAAGTAGAGTCCGGTTTTGGCTCCAAAATTTGGGTCGTATCTAAACTGATTAACCCCCAGATCCAACCCCCATGAAGTCCCCAAGCTAATCCCAAACTCCCTCCATCAACCCAACGGGCCAGGACTAAAATTAAGCCCATCAGGGCCAGGCCAGGCAGTTGGATCAAACTGCCCTTAAAATCCCAAATCAGATGGGAAAGGGCAAAAATTAAACTGGAAAGAATAGCTGCCCACACCCCACCCATATCCCCTTGCAGTTCGGTGAGTAAAAATCCCCGAAATACGGCTTCTTCGATACCACTGATCCACAAACTCAGAGCCAAAATTGACCCAACAATCGGCACTAAAGAGGAGGTAATCGCTTCGGTTTTCCACACCAAGCTTCCCCAAGCCACTTGTAAGCCATAGGCGATCGATAAAGTCAAAATACCCAAAGCCAGACCTGCCATTAACGAGAAGAAAATCGGCAGATCCAAACTCAGACCATAGTCAGAAATGGGTCGCTCTTCAATCCAAACCACTGCCCCTAATAGTAGGGGAACCAAAAGGTATAGGGGCATCAGTAAGGACAGTTTTTGTGGGGGGGTTAAGGGTTGGGGAGGATGCCATTGTAGATGACGAGCCACAGGAATGGCGATCGGTAACCACAGGATGACCCACAGGGTAAAAAAAGCTAGACTGTTGAGAATTCCTGAACTGGGGTGAACCGGAAATGACCACCTATAAAAAGATAGAGAAAACAGAACCCCCGATCCAGACGCAGATCTTCTCATACTCAGTCTTTCATCTGGACTTTGGCTAGGCTTAATCCGGCTCAGATCCATTTTTATCATCACCATCCACTTGAATCAAGTGAATGTGTTTATAGCCCAATTTAATCTCAAATTCATCCCCTTTCTTTAGCCCCATGGCTTCCGTATAGGTAGAACCAATTACAATTTGGCCATTTTTATGGACACTCACCCGGTAGGTCGGTTCCCGTCCCCGGCCATCCTTCGATTTACCCGGATCGAGATCGATCCCCTTCGCTGCTAATACGGCATCATAGAATTCAGCTAAATTTACCCGGATATCGTCTCCCTCTTTTTTCGGGGCATTATAGTAGCCACAATATTTCGCCCTTTCTCGACGGGATAGACGGGAGAGTTCATTCACTTTTTGAAGCAGAGCTTTCCCGGTTAAGGGTGCTTCTGGAAGTTGTAAATCCTTTTCGCTCATTTGAATACCTTAATTTTAGGTGGGCTTGAACAACACAGACAAAAATTTAGAGCTATAACTGTACCACCCTGAAGAAAATTGCTTCAGAGTTGCTGAGATTCACTCTTGGATTGGTCTGGGTCAGGTTTTTCCTGACAGACTTAACAAGTATATTACACAATTATAGTGAAATTTTGAATTTTTTTCGTTTTTTTTCAGAGGCTTGGTAAAGAATCCGTTTACTCTTTCTTGAACCTGTTAGGATCGGGCGGCCTATCCCCGTTGGACAAGGAGGAAAAAGCCGGGTTCAATTATAAGAAGATCGAGTAAAACCGCAGTCGGATTAAATGGGTTCCCGCCCAATCAAGAGCAGTTGATCGCCAGGGTAGCCCTAAATTGCCCTCTCAATCTGTAGGTGAATCAGAACCCGTGAGGAACGGTAGAATGATAGGGTCGCCTTGACATCCTCAATCAAACCTCTAAAGTCATGGAAGTTGTTTTTCAGATTATTCGCCAAGAGCAAAAGATAGCACCCAGGGTTGAACGCTACACTTTGGATGTCGATCCGAGTGAAACGATCTTAAGTTGCCTCAACCGGATTAAGTGGGAACTCGATGGTACTCTCGCCTTCCGCAAAAATTGCCGCAATACTATCTGTGGAAGCTGTGGAATGCGAATTAATGGGCGTTCGGCTCTCGCTTGTAAAGAAAATGTGGCTGGGGAACTCCAAGCTCAAGCCGAGGGTTCTGCTACCATTACCATTGCTCCTTTAGGCAATTTCCCGGTGATTAAGGATTTGGTGGTGGATATGCAATCGTTTTGGGATAACTTAGAAAAGGTCGATCCCTATGTGAGTACAGCCTCAAGATCCCTGCCGGAACGGGAGTTTCTCCAATCCCCTGAAGTGCGATCGCAACTGGAGAAAAGCGGTAACTGTATTCTCTGTGGCGCTTGCTATTCTGAATGTAATGCGGTGGCAGTCAACCCCGATTTTGTGGGCCCCCATGCCCTGGCTAAGGCCTATCGCATGGTGGCCGATACCCGTGATAGTCAAACTTCAGAGCGATTAGATCAATATAATGATGCCACCAGTGGCGTTTGGGCCTGCACCCGTTGTCTCTATTGCGATACGGTTTGCCCCATGGAGGTGAACCCTTTAGAGCAAATTAGTAAAATTAAAGGGGAAATTCTCGATCGCCATACCGCCCAATCTAGCCGCCCCATTCGCCATCGTAAGGTTCTGGTGGATATGGTTAAAGATGGCGGTTGGGTGGATGAGCGACAATTTGCGCTTAAAGTAGTTGGTAATACTTTTCGAGATATTAAAGGCCTGTTAAGCCTTGCCCCCGTGGGCTTACGATTGTTAGCACGCAGTAAATTTCCCTTTACCTTTGAGCCTTCAGAAGGTACATCTGAAGTGCGATCGCTGATTGAAGCGGTTCAAAACCTAGAATCCTCAACAGATTAACCCCTTTTGGAGATCCCTTATGAATTCTGATGAAATGTCTGAATCTACCCCTGAATTCACCTTTGAATCTACCCCTGAATTCACCTTTGAATCTACCCTCGAACCAACTCCCACTCCAGAATCTCCTAAACCAGAGTCTAACCCCTCCGAACCTTCCTTTGGCTGGACAACCTATGCCGAACAACTCAACGGCCGCTTTGCCATGATTGGTATCATTCTCCTCCTGATTTTAGAATTTTTCAGTCGGCAAACGTTCTTTGAATGGATTGGCTGGCAGTAACGTGGAGGGATAGGGGAGTAGGGAGATAGGGTGACTAGAAACCGGGTTTCTTCGAGAATCTCGGATAGGAGCCAAACTGGCTAGAAACCCGGTTTCTCCCCATTCCCCCATTCCTTACTCAATCCTCTCTCCCAAACGGTTATAGACGAAAATATCCCATTGCCCCTTGGCATTGGCTTCAAAGACGATGAGAGAGCCATCGGCATTTAACCTCGGATTCTGAACTTGAGTATTTAAATTACCGGTAATATTGCGTAATTGTCTTAGAGAGCGATCGTAGAGATAAATATCGGTTTCGCCCTGACGGTTACCGGCAAACACGATATAGCGACCATCTATCGAGATATCGGCATGGGAAGCAATCATATCTAAGGAATTGAGACCGGGCAAATCCACTAAGCGGCGCTCGACTAAATCATACAGATAAATATCCTGACTGAAGCCGCGATCGGAGGCAAACACTAGATAGCGACCGGCTACATGAGGGTCTGATTCACTATAGGCGCTATTGAGGCTTTTACCATTAGGATCGTAGGGTTCGGCCAGCACTTGCGGATAGCTACACCCCATCAAGTTAGTTAAAACCACCAGCATAGAGAACCCAAAAATACTGGCTCCTTTCTTCTTGCCCATCACCTATTACTCATGACTTACAGCAGTTTTCGCGGTTATGTGGTACATTAATTTCAGTTCTTAAAGATAGCCACAATAGTTCAAAGCCAGATTGAGTCGGTTGTTCACTCCCCCCCATTCCCCCACAGAGGGCGCAAAGCGCTGTAATTATACCGGCCCATCGGGAATATCTAATTCGATATTCGGGCCGCGATCGATCACTTCAATATCCCATTGACCTCGACGATCGGTTTCAAAGACTACATAACGGCCATCTGGGCTAATACTGGGATTGCGTACCCAACCCGGATAGGCCAAGGTTAGCGCTTCCTGTCGTTTCGTGACCCGATCGTAAAGAATAATCTCCGGTTTGCCGCGAATACTACTCAGGTAGACAATGTAGCGGGCATTGTGGCTAATACTAGGAGATTCGATGATGGCGTTGGGTTGATTCAGACGAGGGAGTGGGATAAATTGACGTTGACTGAGATGATAGAGGTAAATTTGCTGGCGGCGATCGCGGTTGGACACAAACGCCACATACTGACCACTGCCACTGACCGCCGGTTGTTCATCCCGATAGCGACTATTAATTGCCTGGGGGCCCAGGGGAACCTCTACCCGGTTACATCCCCCCAGAAAAATGACCCAGACTCCTAAACTCAGCAGGATGACCTGGCTTAACCGAGAGCCACCGGCCATAGTTAACTCACTCCCTAATAGTCAAAATTCCCCGGTTGATCGTTGGGGCGATCGCTACTTAAATCATCAAGTGGCTCAAAATCCACATAATCTTCCCTTGGCGGTTCCGGTTCTCGGCGATCGCGATACCCCGCATTATCGCTCTCTGGAGGTTGCGGACGACGGCTTTCAGATGGGGGACGGGACTCTCGCGACTCTGGAGAGGAACCATAGAAGCGATCATCATCATCCATCGGCCCATAAGGGTCTTCATACCCAGTTGACCGATAACTCGACTTTTCCCAATCCTCAGACCCTCGATTGGGGGTTGGGGAAGGACGGCGCGGGGGTCTGCTTCCTGAGCTAGAAGCAGGGGCTGAAGGCCGAGAACTACTGCGTCGGCGGCTCGATGAAGAGCGTCGGGGATAATCCTCCTCATAGCGATCGCCTTGAGTATAGCGGTCTTCCTTCGTGCCAATCATCCGTCGGGGGCGTGGTTCTTCCTCCGGCTCTAACCGATCTAGGCGAGGATCGTAATTATCATACCCATCATAAGTATATGCCCGGCTCACCGGTCGATCCTCATCCACAATTGGAGTATTTTGCTTCGCCCGTGAGGTCGCCAAGCCCCTCAAGCGAATACTTTCCACTGCAAAAAAAATCGCCGATCCCGTCAACAGAAACTGACCAAAAGTTAAGATCGGATCGAGTCGCCATCCTTGAAAAAATAAAATTCCACCACTGAGAACGGCCACTGCCATGAAAAAAATATCATGATCCCGTGCTAATTCTGGGCGAACCGACCGGAGAAAATACAACCCAGCGCCGGCCCCAAACAGGACAACGCCCAACATTGCCCCTGGGTTGAGTCCAATATTGACCATGACTTGCCTACTCCACGAAACTGAACGATAGCGCTGTGCGCTGGTAATGGATGATCACTAACACTAATCGGTAAACGGTAGGGGCGGTTAAGCCTGAGCTTCGTGGGGAAGACCAGAGGAGTGGTTAACCCGCCCCTACTTGTCCACGGCTTACGCAATTGTAGATGACATCAATCCAGTTTTGACCCTTGCTGAATCAGGATTTCTGATGTACTCCCTTCAAAAATTTTACCGCTAATCCTTGAGACTCAGTGATATCAAGTCCGATTCAATTTGATCCCTCTAAATCTCCCCTTCTACTGCACTTAGGGCAAGCCTTAGAAAGGGAGATTTTTGCCAATGCCCCTTCTTAAAAAAGGGTGGGGGATCGTCATGTATCCAGTAAGATTTCCCTGTGCTGTATGCAAACCAGCCCAAGGATTTGCGGCTTAAAATCGGCTCTGATTCCTTAAGAGCGCTGGATTTTGTCCCGTTGACTAATAAAAATTAAAGCAACGGTTGCTGGAATGATGACAATTGCGCCACCCCAGACTAAGCTCCACAAAAAATTGGCTAAAGAAGGAGTCATAGATCCTCACGCAAGATTACTAAAAGATTTACATTTCGTCTAATTCTAACAGCAATGAGTTTACATGAGACAGAAAACAGAACCGGCTCTAGCGGTTAACCGGCTCTAGGCGGATGAGCTGGCCGTTTGGTGCATCCGTCAGCACATAGAGCATCCCATCGGGACTTTCTCGGATATCCCGTACTCGCTGACCGATCGCGATCGACTCCTGATTTAAAACCTTGCCCGACTCGTCTAGCTCGATACGGCGAATATCTTGAGATACCAAACCTCCAGCAAACAGATTGCCTTGCCATTGGGAAAAGCGCGTCCCCGCATAAACAGCCAAGCCAGAGGGAGCAATGGAGGGAGTCCAGATTACTTTAGGGTCTATCATCCCCGGTAGGGAAGTTTCTGGAGAAATCAGCCCGCCCGAATATTCCCGACTGTGGGTGGCTACTGGCCAGCCATAGTTTTTACCGGCTTCCACCCAATTGACTTCATCCCCTCCGCGAGCGCCATGCTCCGTCGCCCAAACCCGGTTGGCGATCGCCTCAAACGCTAATCCTTGGATATTACGATGGCCATAGCTCCAAACTTCTGGCGCTGCCTCAGCATCATTGACAAAAGGGTTATCTGCTGGAATTGAACCATCGTCATTGATGCGGATAATCTTGCCCAGATGACTGCCGAGATTTTGGGCTTGTTGGCGGATGAATTGCCCCTCAAGTTCTATAGGAGGATTGCCCCCATCGCCAATGGACGCTAACAGCGTACCGTCGGGCAACCAGAGGAGACGGGAGCCGAAATGCTGTCCTCTGGATTTGGTTGGGGATACTTCAAAAATGACTTGCCAATTGCTCAGGGAGCTGCCATCAAAGGTGGCTCGCGCGATCCGAGTTCGGTTCTCTGAAGGAGTTCCATGAGCATAGGTGAAGTAAACCAGGCGGTTGTCTACAAAGTCTGGATGCAGGGCAATATCGAGGAGTCCCCCTTGGCTCTGGGCAAAAACTTCGGGGACTCCAGGAATCGGTGTGGGATCGAGGACACCCTCTCGGACAATACGCAATCGTCCTGATCGCTCGGTAATCAGAATGGAACCCTCTGGCAGCCAAGTGAAACCCCAGGGATGTTCTAGGTTTTCTACCACTGTGATCCTCTTAAACTCTGGATTGCCAGTAGATGCCATTTCTGATGGGGCTGGGGTATCGGTGGCGGATTCCTCCATGGGGATTGCAGTTGGAGCTTCTGATTGCACTTGCGTCGTACATCCCGTTATGCCTAAGAAGGCGATCGCCGATCCAATCGCAAGGAGATTGCAGGCTTTTGTGATTGTAGGAAGTTTTCGATTTCGAGCGATTGGAAACATCATGATCTTCCGCGAAATGGTTACTGGGTCGGAAGGATGGCTTAATTTTTCTTCAGTCTAGCGCAACGCCACAGTTGTACAATTCAATTAGATGTCACACCATAAGGGATAAAGCAAAGCCGATGACTACCCTGAGCCTAATCATTTTAATCTTAGGAATCACCCTGGCAATCATGACTTTTTTGTTCATTTTCCGGATTGTTCTCACCTGGTATCCTCAAGTCAATCTTAATAGTTTTCCCTTTAATGTCGTCGCTTGGCCGACGGAACCCTTTTTAAGTCCCTTACGCCAAGTCGTTCCCCCCCTAGGCGGTGTTGATATTACTCCTATTATCTGGGTGGGGATTTGTTCTTTGATTCGAGAATTGCTCATTGGCCAACAAGGGTTGTTGAAAATGATGCTCTAAGCGAGAGATCTCCCTTGAATGTCCGCTTTTAATTTTTACTGAATATGACAATTCTCTTTCGGAATGCACGAATTAAGCTCTCTGCTGGAATGCTATTTTGGCGAGAAGTGGGTCAGGGAACCCCGATTATTTTTTTACATGGCTCCTGGGATGAGGGGGGGCAATGGGTGGGGGTGATGGAGCGGTTGGGGGCAGATTATCAGTGTTTTGCTCCCGATTTACTGGGATTTTCGGAGTCGGATCGGCCCAATGTTCATTATTCAGTGAATTTGCAGATAGAGTGCTTACAGGAATATTTCCAAGCTCTGAAATTAGACTCGGTTTATCTGGTGGGCCATTCCTTGGGGGGATGGATTGCGACGCGCTATGGTTTGGCCCATCCAGAACAGGTGAAAGGCTTGATTTTATTGGCTCCGGAAGGGGTGGATGTACCGGAGTTAAAAGACCGATGGAAACCAGCGTCTTGGTTGGTGGGGCCGAAATCTTTTTGGGTGCAGTTACTGAAGGTGGTGTTACCTGTGGCTCGATGGATAGGGAAGGGGAAACCGATAGAGGCGCTGTTAGAGCGGCGATCGCATTTTCTGCAATTTTTCCCCGCTTGTCAGATGCTGTTTTTACGCAGAGCTAAGGAAATTCAGGCAGAATATGTCCAGGATGAGTTGCCTACTCTCAAGGTTCCGAGTTTACTGCTATCGGGTTTATCGAGCCATAGCGATCGCCCGGAAATTGACCGGCTTAACCAAGTTTATAGCCAGGGAGTGCCCAATCTAAAAGAACAAACCTTACCTACGGGAGATCCAGATTGGCCGCGCAGTCATCCGGATGCGGTAGCCCAAGCGATTCGCGACTTCATTGAGGCGATCGAAACTGATCAAAAACCATCCAAGGGCTTGACATAAAAAAATGAAATCCATAATAATAGTAGATTGTGCGATCGCTTGAGAGAAAGACCCTTGGCTAACGTTATCGTAATAGGTGCCCAGTGGGGCGATGAAGGAAAAGGAAAAATCACTGATTTACTCAGTAAATCAGCCGATGTTGTCGTCCGCTATCAAGGCGGAGTCAATGCTGGACACACGGTGGTTGTCCAGGGTCAAACCTTCAAGCTGCACCTGATTCCCTCTGGGATACTCTACCCGGATACCGCTTGTATCATTGGGGGGGGAACGGTGATCGACCCCAAGGTACTGATTGGAGAAATCGATCAACTCCATCAGCTCAATGTCTCCACAAAACAGTTGATGATTTCCGAAACGGCCCACATCACCATGCCTTACCATCGGCTCATCGATGAAGCTTCAGAAGAAAAACGGGGAGAACACAAGATTGGAACGACTAAACGCGGTATCGGCCCCACCTACAGCGATAAGTCAGAACGGACGGGTATTCGGATTGTTGACCTGATGCAACCGGATATTCTCCGCAAACAACTGCAATGGACGGTTGAATACAAAAATGCTCTGATCGAAAAACTCTATGATTTGCCTCCCCTAGACCCCAAATCTGTCATTGAGGAATACTTAGAATACGCCGAACGGTTGCGCCCCTATGTGGTGGATAGTTCCCTGAAAATCTATGAGGCGATTAAAAAACGCCATAATATTCTCTTTGAAGGGGCCCAAGGAACTCTCCTAGATTTAGACCATGGAACCTATCCCTATGTGACTTCCTCTAACCCCATTGCAGGCGGAGCCTGTGTGGGGGCTGGGGTTGGCCCTACCATGATTGACCGGGTGATTGGGGTGGCGAAAGCCTATACTACCCGTGTGGGAGAGGGCCCCTTCCCCACAGAACTTAAAGATGCAGTTGGGGAAGAATTAGGGGATGTGGGGGCTGAATTTGGCACAACTACGGGTCGCCCTCGGCGCTGTGGTTGGTTTGATGCGGTGATTGGTCGGTATGCGGTGCGGATTAATGGACTCGATTGTTTGGCGATTACCAAACTCGATGTTCTGGATAATCTGGATGAAATTAAGGTCTGTGTGGCCTATGATATTGAGGGCCAACGGTGCGAAAATTTTCCCACCAGCTCCCGGATTTTTGCCAAGTGTAAACCGATCTATGAAACGCTGCCAGGGTGGAAACAACCAACGGCTGAATGTCGTACTTTGGAGGATTTGCCAAAAGCTGCCTTAGATTATCTTAAATTTCTAGCAGAACTGATGGATGTGCCGATCGCTATTGTTTCGATAGGAGCAAGTCGCGATCGCACGATCATCGTTGAAGACCCCATCCACGGGCCCAAACGGGCCTTACCAAAAGATTGGGTTTAGAGCAACGTCCTTCTAGGACGGCTGGCAACTAACTGCCCGGCCCAGATCTGAGCCGGGCAACCGTTCAACCTGAGTTAAAATCAACACTGAAACAGAGATTATGGAACTTACTATTGAGTGTCACCAAAGAGAAGCGGGAACTAAACCCAGAGCCTTGCGCCGTTCTGGATTTACCCCGGCTAATTTATATGGCCATAAGGGCAATGAATCGATTTCTTTGACCGTGGATGATAAGACGGTACAAAATCTGCTCAAAAGTGCTGTGGTCAACAATACCCTGATTAATATTAATATCCCGGAACTCTCTTGGAGTGGTAAGGTTCTATTGCGGGAAGTGCAACGCCACCCCTGGAAAGGTTTTCCTTATCACCTGAGTTTCTTTTCGATTGCTTCTCAAAAGAGCGTGGAAGTGGATGTACGCTTGAATTTTGTGGGAGAGGCAATTGGGGTGAAACAATCGGGTGGCTTGCTTGATTCTCCCATTAGTGAAGTGCGGGTTCAATGTCCTCCCAATAGAATTCCGGAAGCTATTGATGTGGATGTGAGCGATCTGCCGGTTGGAGGATCTTTAGCAGTTAAAGATCTAAATGTGCCTGAAGGGGTCAAGATTATGGCCGAACCCAAGCAACTGGTGGTTACTGTTTTGGCTTCTAGGGTGACTCGGAAAATGGCAGAAGAAGATAGTAAAGGTTAGAGAGTGTTTTCTGACACTAGCCTTTTGGGGGCGGATTTCGGTTCGCCCTTTTTTTGCGTTATTCCCTGTTCATAAATATCAATCATGGAGGATCGAGAATGAGCATGAGTCATCAATTGGATGTTTTTGGTGTTGGTAATGCGTTGGTCGATGTGTTGGCTTTTGTGGATGACTCGTTTATTGCTGAACGGTCTTTGGAACGTGGGGTGATGACTCTGGTAGATGCCGAAGCTCAGGGTAAAATTCTGGGGGGACTCCAGGGCGATGACTTGAAATTAAGGTCTGGAGGTTCTGCGGCTAATACGATGATCGCGATCGCTCAAAGTGGAGGTACAGGATTTTACACGGGTAAAGTGGCGGCAGATACTAATGGCCAGTTTTACGCCCAAGATATGAAAGCGGCTGGGATTGAGTTTGAAGTGGCTCCTTCACCCCCAGAAAACGGCCCCACGGGTACTTGTGTGGTGTTGACTACCCCAGATGCAGAGCGCACCCTATGTACGAATTTGGGGGTTTCTAGCACTCTTGCTCCCAGTGATATTGATGTGGAGAAGCTCAAACGCTGTCAATATAGCTATGTGGAGGGTTATCTCTGGACAGGGGACGATCCGCGAAAAGCGAGTATTGAGACCATGGAGCAGTCTAAGCGCCATGGGGTGAAGGTGTCTTTTACGCTTTCCGATCCGTTTTTGTTGCACAGTTTCCGCGATGATTTCCGCCAAGTGGTGACGGACTATTGTGATGTGCTGTTTTGTAATGCGGATGAAGTTCGTCAGTTTTTAGACCTGGAAGACTTGGAGGCTTGCGCCCGAAAAGTCGGAGAAATGGTCGATCTGGCCTTTATTACGGATAGTAAGAAAGGGTGCTTAGTGGTACAAGATAAACAGATCATTACGGTGGAAGGATTTCCGGTTAAGCCTCTAGATACGGTGGGTGCAGGGGATGCTTTTGCTGGTGGTGCGTTGTATGGACTTACTCATGGCTATAGTGCGCCGCAAGCGGCTCGGTGGGGGAATTATCTGGGATCGGCGATCGTACAGATTCAAGGGCCTCGGTTGGAAAAAGCACCTGTGGAACAGATGGCCGCTATTCTCGGATCTTAACTGAAGGGGCTGGCTATTTCCCCTCTTTTGGAATCGTCCCAAACAGAGGGGTATGCAAGGGGCGATCGCCAAAATCTGTAAACTTTCTTAAATTATCTCATTCAACCCTTGCCTAAATTACGAACTATCCGTTAAACCAAAAGAGCAAAACTTACATCATATGCAGAACAGTCCATGGATTGGCTCTCAGACCCAGTAACGCTCTCGCGCATTCAATTTGCTTTAACGGCAATTTTTCATATGCTTTGGCCCGTCCTCACTACAGGAATGGGCATTTTTTTAGTGATTCTCGAAGGACTCTGGCTGAAAACCGGCAATCCAGACTATTATCGTCATTGCCGATTTTGGGCTAAGATTTATGTCCTCAACTTCGGTATTGGTGTGGCTTCTGGACTGCCGATGGCCTTTCAGTTTGGCATGAACTGGGCCCCTTTTTCGGAAGCGGTGGGGGACTTTTTTGGTACAGTCCTCGGTTTTGAGGGAACGATGGCTTTTATGCTCGAAGCCAGTTTCCTGGGTATTATGCTGTTTGGTTGGGAGAGAGTTCCCCCAGTGATTCACTACATCGCTACGATTTTGGTGGCCTTTGGGGCGAATTTATCCACATTCTGGATTTTATCGGCCAATTCTTGGTTGCAAACTCCCGCAGGGGGTGAGTTTATTGATGGCAAGTTTGTGGTGCATGACTTTTTTGCAGCTATTGCTAACCCGTTTATGGTTAACAGTTTCCTGCATATGTTTTTCGCTACTTTGGAAACTTCCCTGTTTGTGATTGGGGGGATTAGCGCTTGGTATCTGATTAATGGCCGTAATGTGGGCTTTTTTAGCAAATCTCTGAAAATTATTTTAGCTGTGGCGATCGCTGTTGCTCCCCTACAAATCTTCATGGGTCACCTGAGCGCTGAACAAGTGTATCACTATCAGCCTACTAAACTTGCTGCCATGGAAGGTCAATGGGAAACTATTCCCGCCGGGGAAATGGCTGGATGGAGTCTAGTCGCTATTCCCAATGGAGAAACTGAAAGTAATGATTGGGAAATCAAAGTTCCCTATGCTCTCGGTTATCTCCTAGAGATGAAACCCAAACTCTCTGAACCGGTTTATGGACTCAAAGAATGGGCCTATGAAGACCGTCCCCATATGGTGGGATTAGTTTATTACTCTTTCCGTATTATGATTGCGATCGGCCTATTTTTAGCCGCTTTAGCCGCAGTCACCCTCCTACAATGGCTCCGAGGACAACTTTCAGAAGCCAAAATCACCGCTCAAAAATGGCTTTTACGAGCCTGGATTTTTGCCGCTCCCTTGGGCTATCTGGCCGTAGAAACGGGCTGGATTGTGCGCTGTGTAGGACGACAACCCTGGACAGTTTATGGGCAAATTCGCACCGTAGATGCTGCCTCTAACCTCCCTCCTGGAGAAATTTTGACTTCTTTGGTGGGAATTACCAGCATTTACATCTTTTTCCTGGGATCTGCGCTGTATTTTGGCAGTCGCATTATTCGCAAAGGGCCAAACTTAGAGATTCCTTTACCTAGCAATGCTCAAAGTCGAAGCTCTGAACCCTCACCGGTAACGAGTAATTAGCCCATTTTAAGAGCAATCCTTAAAAGCGATCGATTTCAGCTATTAATTTGACAGAAAATTCAGGAAAATCCTCAGTTTTTCTGTCAAATTATGACTATTCTATTGACAAAAAACTAGACAAACGTTATGATTTTGCGAAATATTAATTAGAAAAAAAATATAGAATGAATGGGTAACCCAGAGTTTAGTGTAGCGATTAGAACCTATAATGCGGAGAAATATCTCCCTCTCATTCTAGAAAGGTTGCGATCGCAAATCAACACAGAAAACATTTGCTGGGAAATTGTCATCGTTGATAACAACAGCACAGACAATACAGCCAAAATCATTCAAGAATATCAGTCAAACTGGCCCGAATCATACTCCCTAAAATATTATCTTGAACCCCGACAAGGAGCCAGTTATGCCCGGCAAAGAGCCATGCAAGAGGCCCAAAGTCCCCTAGTCGGATTTTTAGATGATGATAATTTTCCCTCTCCCGACTGGGTAGCTAATGCCTACGCTTTTGGAGTTGCCCATCCAAAAGCAGGAGCTTACAGTGGTGTCGTTCAGGGCATTTATGATGTAGACCCCCCACACAACTTTCACAGAATAGCCTCTTGTTTAGCAATCATAGAATGGACTGCCGAAGAACCCTTTTGTTTTAACTCACAAGATCCCCTGAAAAGAGGACTCTTACCCCCTGGAGCAGGTCTAGTGATCAGAAAACAAGCTTGGGTAGAAAATGTAAAAGACAACTTAGAATTGAAAGGCCCAGTCAAGGGGTCTTTAATGGCCAAAGGAGAAGATTTAGAAGCCCTTTGGTATATTAGAAAAGCAGGTTGGGAAATCTGGTTTAATCCCCAAATGCGGATTTACCATCAAATTCCTAAATATCGTTTGGAAAAAGAATACTTAATGAAATTATTACGGGGAGTTGGCTTAAGTCGTCATGTGACCCGAATGTTGGGACATCAACCCTGGCAAAGACCATTAGTTATTCCCTTATATATGGCCAACGACTTGCGTAAAGCTATCCGTCACCGTCTTAAATATGGAAAAGAGTTAGAAACCGATATTGTAGCCGCTAGTGAAATGGAAATGTATTGGGGGAGTCTCGAAAGTCATTTGAAAGCTTTAGGGGAATTTTTGAACTGGGAAAAAGCTAATAAAAATGATTGATTATGAAATCAGAAGAGATCTTAGTTAGTATAATTATTAATAACTATAATTACGGCAGTTTTTTGAGAGAAGCAATAGAGAGTGCCTTGGCTCAAACTTACTCGAATACTGAAGTGATAGTTGTTGATGACGGTTCCACCGATAACTCGCGAGAGATTATTAGCAGTTATGGAGCCAAAGTCATCCCCGTATTCAAAGAAAATGGAGGCCAAGCATCAGCTTTCAATGCCGGTTTTTTAGCCAGTAACGGACAAATCATTTGCTTCCTTGATGCCGATGATTATTATGGGGCAGAAAAAATCACTAAAATTCTTGAAGTTTTCGATAAATACCCGGAAGCAGGTTGGATTTTTCACGATTTAGAGGATGTAGACGCTAACGGTTTACCCTTGAAAGAAAAACGAAAACGTCGCATCAATGAATTTCGATTCATCGATCTGCGCGAAGTGGTATTGAAGGGGAAAAAGCTAACTTATTGCTTTACAGCCACAAGCGGTTTGTGCTTTAAAAGGAATATTATCGAGCAAATATTGCCCATGCCTGAGCAGTTTTTTATTTCTAGCGATTCTTTTGTTAGGTTTGTAGCAATTTATTTATCTCCTGGGGTACTTTCTCCAGATAGACTTGCAGTTCATCGCTGTCATGGTAATAATTTATATGCCTTTAGAAAAGATTTAGGAGTTGAGAGAGCTAAGTTAGGAATTAAATCAGCATATTATCTCAAACATGAGTTTCCTGAAATTCAAAAATTTGCGGATAATCACTTTGTTTCTTCTTTCGTTCAACTGATAATTGCGACGGACTCCAAGGAATCCTTCGATCTCCCTGAAACTCAACTATATTTTAAAGAAAATTCAATCTTGACTTACCAGTTAAAATTATGGTTCAAAGTGGGTTGGATTTATCTTAAAAACAAAATCAGACAACTCCTAAAGAGTAATTAAAAAAAAGCCTTATGATTTTCAAGCGATCGCCCAAAACAAAGTTCAAAAATATACTCCCAGATTTTGCACAATATTTGGTTAATAATCAAATGTTAGAAAAAAACTTTTTTTATCCAAGATATGAGCAGTATCTCAAAGATTTTGAAAACCAGTTACCTCCCCTCAAGTCCAATGATGCTAAGATTGTGAAAGACCTAAGACAACATGGAATTTCTGTTACTTCTTTGTCAGAACTAGAAATACAGAACACCACTGATTTGACGATAGCAGCCAACCAAATCCTCGAAGAGCTAGAAGAGATTGCTAAAAAACAGAACATTCATTTTGCCGTTACATCCAATTTTCAAAAGCTGGTTAAATATCCCGCTCTATTTGAGTGGGGTCTTGAAGAAAGATTAATCAGTATTGCTGCCAATTACATTGGTTTGCCTATTGCCTATGACACTTTTATGTGTAATTTCAGTACCAATAATGGCAAAGAAACAGCAACAAGACTTTGGCATTTAGATAACGAAGACCGCAAAATGCTGAAAATAATTATTTACTTTAATGATGTTGATGATGAAGGCGGCCCCTTTCAATATATGCACCCAGAAGTTTCTGCACTACTGTTGAAAAAAGTTAAAAATAAATATAGATTTTTTTGTCATCAAGAAGTAGAAGATTTAATCCCTAAATCTGAACAAAATTGGTTGACAACTTATACCGGGCCGTCGGGAACTGTAATTATTGTCGATACGGCTCGTTCCTATCATCGTGGCAAACCTCCGACAAAATGTCCCCGCCGTGCAGTTAGTTTTGGCTATTTAAGCCGTCGTCCCCATCAACCTTTTCGTGCTGGTAGAAATCTGTTATCAAGGGAAGAATTATCTCAACTAACAGTAGGACTTTCTGAAGAAAAACAAGCTTGCGCGACTTGGCAAGATTCCCTTCCTGCTCTAGCGCGGTGGATTCCTAAATATTCATATGTTTAAATTTTTGTAAAAAAGAGGTCAATTAATTATGTCTATTGTCCGCGATGTAGCTACTTCTGTTTTTTCCTATATGTATGCCCGCAGTCTCAAAAAACAACATCAATATAAATCAAAAAAAGCTCAAATTAGAAACGATGTTATCCATTTTGAAATAGATGAGAAGGTCGGTTTGGAGGTATATTGGAAAAATCTTCAAGTAGCAAAAGGTCCGTCGCTAATATTTCATGCTTTTGGTTATGAAATTTTGAGATTTGATACCTATATTAACGGACAAGCTCACTGTCATATTCAGCTTGTAGAATGCAAAAAAAAATGTAAGTCCCGTTTGCTTTTGCCAGAAAAAACAGTTGAAGAGCAAATAGATCGCGCAATTTTTGAACTAGAAAACAATCTCTATTACTGGTTGCAACGCCATCCCGATCGCCAAATTCAGAGTTTGCAAATTGACCAAAATCGATTAAAGATAGGTACGGAAAAAGCTAAGGAAAAAATGCTGGAATTTGCAGAAAAATTAAAGTTGGGGTAAATTAAAGATGACTAACAAAAATCCACACCTATATCAAATCTTAGAAAATAATTGATTTTAAAATCGCTCAAGATTTCTATTAACAGTATTGAAATAAAAAAATCATGGTCTCAATCACACAAAGACTCGAAAACTGGACGTTACCTCATCAATTATGGAAAACAAGCGCTCCGCTTCCCACTCCACTGTTAGAAAGTGCAACAACAGTTATTAACAACCAACTCTATGTTTTTGGCGGTTTTACCTTTGGGTGGCAAGCAACCAAAGATGTATTTGTCTATAATCTCGAAGCCAACCAATGGACTAAATTGGGTGAAATGCCGACTGCTGTAACTCATGTTAATGCTGCTCTAGATGGGTCGCGAGTGTGGTTCGCTGGCGGATTTGTAGGCAATCATCCAGGCTGGATAACCGATGTAGTTTGGCGATATGATGCGATCGCCGATTCCTGGAAAAAAGGTATCCCACTACCTCAACCCCGCGCGGGTGGTGGTCTCCAGATTATCGATGGGAAACTGCACTATTTTGGTGGTTTTGCAGCAGACCGAGATACCACTTGTGGAGAACATTGGTTATTCCCGCTAGAGGGGGGAACCGAGTGGGTGGAAAAAGCGCCTCTGCCAAACCCACGCGGTCATGTTTCTAGCATTGCCATTGATGACAGAATCTATGCTATTGGCGGTCAGCATCGCCACGATACTAATCCAGTTGATGTGGATTCGGTTCATGTTTACAATCCCCTAAAAGATACTTGGTTGGAATTGGCCAGTTTGCCGGAACCCAGGTCTCATTTTGAACCCTCAACTTTTGGAGTCGATCATTACATCATTATTATTGGGGGCCGCAACAATCAAAATCCCCACTTATTAAGTGAAAAGCTCAAAGATCTATTTGCCCATGAAAATGACAAACTCATTGATGATTTTCCCCTACAAGTTTTTCTCGCATTGAAGCATTCGATCAAAGGTTCCAAGTATTATACAGATTTGCTGCCTAAAATTACTGTCTATGACATAAAACTAGATAGTTGGCTCGAACTGGCATCCTTACCCACTAATCTTTATGCCTGTGTTGCTAATGCAATAGGCAAATGGTTGGTTGTGACTGGAGGCGGTAGAAATAGACATAAAAACTTCCAGAGTAGAACTTTACTTAATCCAAGTTTGATAGATATGATTAAGACCAAACGGAGATTTTCCGACAGTTAGGGATGAATTAATGGTTAACATGGAACCCAAAAAAACGGTAATCATCTATCGCGACCAACTCATTCCCTATTCGGAAACGTTCATCCCCGCACAAGTCGAAAATTTGTCATCCTATCAAGGTTTCTACGTCGGCAGCTCGCGCTTCCCCACTGCTCAGTCAATGCTGCCCCAGGAGAGAACCATTGTTCTCGGTGACTTGGCATCTCCTCCCGGTTTCTGGAAAACAGCCTATAAATTAACGGGTTTCATCCACCCGCGCTGGCTCAAACCTTTACAAGATTTATCTCCTCGTTTAATTCACGCTCATTTCGGTTTGGATGGAGTTTTAGCTTTGCCCCTGGCACGAAAATTAAATCTCCCGCTAATCGTCACTTTTCATGGGTATTATGCCACCGCAGAAATAGAAATTAATCCATCTAAAAGTTTATACGAAAATACTAGAGACTTTGTGAAAAATAGAGGTCAATTTTATCGAGAATTATATTTTAAAAATCGCGATCACATCTTTCAACAAGCGGACATTTTTATCGCAGTTTCAGAGTTTATTCGCTCTCAACTTATCGAAAAAGGATGCCCCCCAGAAAAAATAGCAGTGAACTATATTGGCATAAATATTCATCGATTTAGCCCTAATACCGAATGCAAACGAGAACCGATAGTATTATTTGTCGGCAGGTTGATAGAAAAGAAAGGATGCGAATATTTAATTCGAGCAATGGTAGAGGTTCAAAAGCGTATGCCTGATGTGGAATTGGTGATTATTGGTGATGGTGTTCTTAGAGCTTCTCTAGAAGATCTAGCCAGCCAATTATTAAAGTGCTATCGTTTTCTGGGAGTACAGTCCTCTGAAATAGTGAAAAATTGGATGCAAAAGGCTTCAGTATTAGCAGCTCCGAGCCTAACGACTTCCCAAGGAGAATCTGAAGGGTTACCGATGACAATTCTAGAAGCAATGGCGATGAAATTACCAGTAGTGAGTTCTGAACATGCCGGAATTCCAGAAGCAATTGTTCATGGAAAGAATGGATTTTTGATTTCAGAAAAAGATACCCCTACACTGACGAACTACCTCTTAGAACTGCTTCTTAATCCTCTACTGCAAAAGCAATTTTCAGAAGCTGGTCGCCGGGTTGTTGAGCAAAAATTTGACCAGCAAAACAATATTGGCGAATTGGAAAGAATTTATGGAAGGTTGGCGTTATCATGACTGATAGCAGGTTATGGGTATAGTATGGAACCGTTTCCTGTGTTAACTTGTTTTACCCTATCCACTCTGAACTTATGGAATCTCTAGAATATTTTCTGCCTCAACTGTGGTTTTTCATTCTGGGACTGTTTCTGTTCCTCTATGTCCTGTTAGATGGCTTCGATCTCGGTGTGGGTATTCTTTCGATCACTTCATCTTCCGAAGAAAAGCGATCGCTCCTGATGACCAGTTTAGGTAATGTCTGGGATGCTAACGAAACCTGGTTAGTTCTCATGGGTGGCTCCCTCTTTGGAGCCTTTCCCCTCGCCTATGGAACCGTCCTCAACGCCCTCTATCTGCCCGCAGTGATCATGGTAGTGGGTTTGCTGTTCCGGGCCGTTTCCTTTGAATTTCGGGAAAATTCAGAAAGCAAATGGTTCTGGAATTATGCCTTTGGTATCGGTAGTTTCCTCGCTGCCCTCGGCCAAGGATTTGCCCTAGGGACAGTGTTTGAAGGCATTGCTGTGGATGAAGCCGGCCATTTTATCGGCGGCCCTTTTGACTGGTTAACCTGGCGATCCATCTTAGTCGCCTTAACCCTCATTCAAGCCTATGTTTTAATTGGCTCCACCTATCTGATCATGAAAACCACAGGAGAATTGCAACAAACTCACTTCAAAACCGCTAAAATTGCCACCCTTAGTACCTTTGTCGGCGCACTCTTTATCACCATTAGCACGCCCATCTTCTATAATTCTGTACGCTCTCGGCTCTTTGAAGCTCCTCAAATTTACCTGTTCTCCCTGATTCCACTCTGTTGTATTTTGCTAGTTTTTCTCCTTTACCGTAGCCTGAAAAATCAACAGGAGTTCTCCCCATTTTTATGGACGGTATTGCTCTTCTTTACCTCTTTCCTCGGCTTAGGATTCTTGATTTTCCCCTACATTATCCCCCCTAGTATTACCATTTATCAAGCATCATCAGATACCAGTTCTCTGGTCTTTATGATCATCTTTGTGGGCTTCCTGATTCCCATCCTCTTAGCCTACACCCTTTACAACTACGTGGTCTTTAGAGGGAAAATCACCACAGAATCTTACGGAGAATAATCAGTAAAGATTTTACTCCGGGACAGAGGAAGAGGAACGCACAGACGCTGCCCCTTCCCCTGTCCCTAAAATTTTGATCTTTTCCTGGCAAAAACACGCCAATTGTGCTTTAATAGTAAGGTTGTCTCAACACGCACATCTAGGCGGTTCGGGTGTTTCCCTTGTGGAAATCAATCCACCTAGATGGAGGATAAACCCGAAAGGAGAATAAAAATCTATGCCCGTTGTTTCCCTCGCTCAGTTATTAGAATCTGGAGTTCATTTCGGACACCAAACCCGTCGCTGGAATCCCAAGATGTCCCAGTACATCTACACCTCCCGCAACGGCGTACATATCATTGATCTGGTGCAAACCGCCCAGAAAATTGAAGAAGCCTATCAGTACATGCGTACCATGTCTGAGCAAGGCAGAAAAGTCTTATTTGTGGGAACCAAGCGGCAAGCGGCTGGAATTATTGCCCAAGAAGCCTCTCGTTGTGGTGCATACTATATCAATCAGCGCTGGTTGGGGGGAATGCTCACCAACTGGGCAACGATCAAAAATCGGGTAGAACGCCTAAAAGAACTTGAACGCATGGAAAATACTGGAGCGTTGGACTTGCGTCCGAAAAAAGAAGCTTCTGTATTGCGTCGGGAAATGGGTAAACTGCAAAAATACCTCGGCGGCATTAAAACCATGCGTAAAGTTCCCGATATCGTCGTGGTGATTGACCAACGGCGGGAGTATAACGCGGTTCAGGAGTGCCTGAAGCTCAATATCCCAATTGTAGCTCTGCTGGATACGAACTGCGATCCGGATACGGTGGATTATCCCATTCCAGCTAATGATGATGCCATTCGCTCTATTAAGCTGATTGTGGGTAAATTGGCAGATGCCATTTATGAAGGTCATCATGGTGAAGTGTATGTAGATGACTCGGATGATTATGCGGATGCGGAAGAAGACTTCGATGATGAAGATTTTGACGAGGATGAAGAGGAGGAGGAGAGCGAAGGCTAGAGATCTCCTTCAAGCCTTATCATAAAAGAGTAATCGGCCGTGCGTAAGCACTTTGGTGTAATCAAGAATCTGAATTAACATGGCAGAAATTTCAGCAAAACTGGTTAAAGAGCTACGGGAAAAAACGGGCGCTGGCATGATGGATTGCAAAAAAGCGCTCAAAGAAACCGATGGCGATATCGAGAAAGCCTCAGAATGGCTGCGTCAAAAGGGTATTGCCTCGGCAGGTAAAAAGTCCTCTCGCGTAGCGGCTGAGGGTTTGGTAGATAGTTATATCCATACTGGAGGTCGAATTGGGGTTCTGGTAGAAGTCAACTGTGAAACGGATTTTGTGGCTCGTGGGGAAGCTTTCCAAAGCTTGGTTCGCGATATTGCTATGCAAATTGCTGCTTGTCCGAATGTTGAGTATATCAGTGTAGACCAAATTCCGGCAGAGATAGCCGAGAAAGAAAAAGCGATTGAGATGGGACGGGATGATTTAGGCAATAAACCCGATAACATCAAGGAAAAAATCGTGGCTGGACGGATTGAAAAGCGCCTGAAGGAGCTAACTTTACTCGATCAAGTGTATATTAAGGATCAGACGAAGACGGTCGCCGAATTGGTGAAAGAAAAGATCGCTCAGTTAGGCGAGAATATTCAGATTCGTCGCTTTGCTCGATTTGTTTTGGGTGAAGGCATTGAGAAGGCAGAAAGCAACTTTGCTGAAGAAGTAGCTGCACAAGTGGCTGGTCAATAAGGGGTTTGAGGGTGGCTTAGGCCTCCCTACCCCGTTGGCTAGTCGTGAAGGCTGGCTTAGTTAGGGGCGTAATCAGTGCGCTCCTTTGCTATCTCAAGGTTTAATCTGTCGAAAACCCTAGAGTAAATGTGGAATTATGGCTAGACCCCTACAGCGAATCGAACGGGAGATCGAGGAGTTGGAAAGTGCGATCGCCTCTTTAGCAGAAGAATTTTATCAAATTTATGGCAACTACACCCAACATTTAGGGCAAGCGGTGCGCCAGCAGTTGATTTTAGCCAGTTATCAAATTTGTACCCAAGGATATCCTCATGAGTTTCTGGAACTGTCGTTAACGGGAAGACAACAGTTACAAGAAGCCATTAAAGATTTAGCTCAACGAGCAGAAGCAGAAGTTCGGGAAATGGTCACTCGCCCCCTAGAAGCGACTCTTGCTCTACCTTCAGAAGAAGAGGAAGAAGACACAGAAGATGCTCAGACCCAATGTTTACCCTTAAGGCGGGTGGAATCTGAGGAAGGCCAGCCGTTGATGAAGAACCCGGAAGCCTTAGCCCAATGGCAGCAAAACCTAGAAAAGCAGATCTTCAGGCGCTTAGAATCCTTCTCCCATGAAGTGAATCAGCTCTTGAGAAAAGCTAATATTTTTACTGAAGATGTACCGGAACCCTTGCTCGAATTGGCTAAACAAACCATGGGCGCTCAAGAGATGATCTCGCCGACTTTACCGAATATTTTAAATTTAGTCATTGAAGCAGAAACTTTCCTCAATCCTAGGAGAAAAGGAGACTTTAAGAGTCAAATTGAACTCTCTGAACGGTTACTCAAACAACATCAAGATGCGATTGCGCCGGTGATTATTGGCTTGCAGAAGGGAGATTTTGATGAAGATGAAGATGAGGATGAGGATGAGGATGGGGATGGGGATGAGGATCGCGATCCGATCGCCATTTTCCCCTTTTCTCTGCCTCTAAAGATCATGCTGATTAATCTGCGTCTATCGGATATCGAGTTTAGTGATGCTAGGGTGACGAGCTGCCGCAATCAAATTAGACATTTACAAGATCGCCTGCGCTCCAGGGGACAAGATTATCAGCGCAAACAAAAAGAATATGCGATCGCCCAAGCCGAAGCCGCCTGGCGATCGAGTTGGATTGAGGAGAGGGAATAGGTTGGGGGAATGGGGAGATGGGGCGAAAAATTTTTCGCCCCTACAACCTTTATGCTTCCGGTTCGGCTAACCCAAACACCCGGCAAAAGACCTTCTGCACCTTATATCCAGAATCAATAGACTCTAGGGGATCTTTCCGTAGACGGTGACGCAGACAGAGGGTAACCACTTTTTGAATATCCTCTACAGTAGCTTCCGTGCGTCCCTCAAACGCGGCCAACGCTTTAGCGGCGCGGTTAGTGACAATATCGCCACGCAAACCATCCACATCTAATTCCGAACAAACTTGGGAAATTTGCACCCGCAATTCATAATCAATGGTAACCGAAGAGAGACGCTCCCTAGCTTGTACCAATCTTTGTTGCAGAGCTTCCTGTTCAGTTTGACAGCGCTGTAAAAACTCCCTGGGATTACCATCAAAAGCAGAGCGCTCTTCCACAATTTTCACCCGTAGGGCTGGATCTTTAACGGTGCGAATTTCCGCGTGCATTCCAAACCGGTCTAGTAACTGGGGTCTGAGTTCCCCTTCTTCTGGGTTTCCCGAACCCACAAGGACAAACCGGGCTGGGTGACGGATGGAAATTCCTTCCCGCTCTACGGTATTCCAGCCACTGGCGGCAGAGTCAAGCAAGACATCGACTAAATGATCGTCGAGAAGGTTAACTTCATCTACATAGAGAATGCCCCGGTTGGCTTTCGCCAGTAGACCCGGTTCAAAGGCTTTCACCCCTTCCGAGAGCGCTTTTTCAATATCAATGGTTCCACATACTCGGTCTTCCGTCGCTCCCAGGGGTAGATCCACCATCATCACTTTGCGGCGGGCAATGGGAAGGGTTTCTTGGTGGTTTACTCGTTGTCTGACTTCATCACTCATCAATTCTTGATCGTGGGGATCACTGTTAAAGGGGTCGTCCGCAACGATTTCGATTTCGGGTAATAAATCTGCTAAGGCGCGGATAGTGGTAGATTTACCTGTACCGCGATCGCCCATAATCATCACTCCCCCAATTTTCGGGTCAATCACATTGAGCAGTAGGGCAAGTTTCATCTCTTCCTGTCCCACAATAGCAGTAAAGGGGAACACCGGACGGCTCTGCTGCACAGGAGATAAGGGGGTTTGAGGGGTTGAGTTCTGCTCAGGGGCGAGGACTGAATTCATAGGGTTACTTAGTCTATAGGTTCATTGGATCGCATCAGGAGGGCATAAACCCCCCTACTTATCTTCCCTGAAAAGGGCGCGGTTTTGAAGAGGATGGCAAAACTCAGGGCGATCTGCCGATCGCTGGAGGATTACGATAGAGTAGTTTTGACGCTCTATGGTGTACCCAGCCATGAATCCCCCTATGATGCAGTCTGCGCTTCGGATCACCACTAAGGTTTTGCCGGGCGATAAAGTGGAAATTCAGGTTCCCCCTGGTTCTGAAGGTCAAGAGGTGGAAGTTTTTGTCGTGTTTCCTCCTCCTGCTTTGGTCAACCGGTCTTCATTTGTGGCGTTTATCGAAGAATTACAGAATCAGCATCCTAAGCGTTCGGTGGAAGAAATTAATCATGATTTGATGATGGAAAGGAACTCATGGGACAGTTAAATCTGGATGTTTACCAACGAGTTTACCTAGATACGGCAATTGTCATTTATGTTGTTGAGTCTCATGTTTCTTATTCTGCTCGCCTACAACCCCTTTGGCACAAGTTTCAAGCTGGTGATATTGAATTAGTTACCAGTCAACTGACATTAATGGAAACTTTAGTGAAACCGATCAAAGAAAATAATCAGACGTTAGTTGGTAATTATAGAACTTTCCTAGAAGGGACGGGAATTGAATTGGTTGCTATTGATAAAAAAATTATCCTCAATGCTAGTCAATTGAGAGCTACTACCGCGTTAAAAACACCTGATGCAATTCATGCAGCAACTGCTATCTCTGTTCATTGTGATTTGTTTTTAACGAATGACCGTGCATTTGAAAATTTTCCAGGATTATCTTCGGTCGTGATTCTTGATGATATTATTTAATGCTCAATGAAGAAAAGTCCCACTATCGATGATTGGCCGTGACTTACGAACCGCTCCATCATAAATATCGACCGCAAACCTTTGCCCAGTTGGTGGGACAGGAGGCGATCGCCCAAACCCTCTCGAATGCGCTAAACCGGAATAAGATCGCCCCTGCATACCTGTTTACCGGGCCGAGGGGAACAGGGAAAACGTCGAGTGCGCGGATTTTAGCTAAGTCTCTCAATTGTATGCGGGCTGGGGGGCCGACGGCGACTCCCTGCGGTGAATGTGATATTTGTGTGTCCATTACCAAGGGGTCATCCTTGGATGTGATGGAACTCGATGCTGCCAGTCATACGGGGGTGGATAATATTCGGGAAATTATTGAGCGATCGCAGTTTTCCCCCGTGCAATGTCGGTATAAAGTCTATGTGATTGATGAGTGTCACATGCTGAGTACGGCGGCGTTTAATTCCTTGCTGAAAACCTTAGAAGAACCGCCCGATCGCGTTGTCTTTGTCCTCGCGACCACCGATCCGCAACGGGTGTTACCCACGATTATTTCCCGATGTCAACGGTTTGATTTTCGCCGTATTCCCCTGGAGTCCATGGTTAATCATTTAACTCATATCGCCAGTAAAGAGGCGATCGCCATTACCAACGAAGCCATCGCCCTTGTGGCGCAAATTTCCCAAGGAGGACTCCGAGATGCCGAAAGTTTACTCGATCAACTCAGTTTATTAGTCGGTTCCGATGACTTAACCGAAGTAGGATCGGAACAAGTTTGGGACTTAGTGGGATCGGTTCCAGAGCGCGATTTACTCCAATTATTACAAGCCATTAGCCAACAGAATCCTTCCCAAATTCTCGACCTAGCCAAACATATCTTAGATCGGGGACGAGAACCCCTAACCCTACTGCATAACTTAACTACATTTTACCGCGACCTACTCATTGCTAAAACCGCACCTAAGCGACAAGATTTAGTTGCTCTCACCGCTTCCACTTGGAAACAATTAATCGATCTATCTCAACACTTCAGTTTACCACAAATTTTAGCCGCTCAAACCCATCTGCAAGAGAGCGAAACTCAACTCAAAAATACCACTCAACCGCGCCTTTGGTTAGAAGTCACTCTTTTAGGTTTACTCTCAGCTCACCAGCCCCCAGTACAAGCCCCTCCTGCACCCGTAGTTAATACTCCTGCTCCTACCCCCAGCCTTTCACCTGCTCCTAAACCCGCCATTTCTCCACCACCACAACCGGTTGAACCCCCCAAATCTAATCCTCAACCCACGCAACAAATCCAAAACCCTGAACCGGTTACTCCAGTTAATACGGACAACCTAGATCGAGTTTGGCAAACAGTGATTGATAACTTAGAATTGCCCGGCACTAAAATTTTAATTTCCAAGCATTGCGTTTTATTGAAATTACAAGATAGTGCAGCTCAGATTGGGATTAATAAAAAAGGAGCAAAAAAATTAGTTGAAGGCGTTCAGCCTCAACTACAAGAAGCCTTCAAAAAAACCTTTAATCATCCCTTTAACTTGAAGTTTGAGCTTCTGGATGGCACAGAAAAAAAAATCCCTCTGAATCCATTAGCCCAAAAACCAGAGATTGAGCAAGCATCAGTTACTCAGCGATCGCCCGTACCTGTATCTGCACCCAGTTTAGAACAGGAAAAACAGCGAGAAAAACAGAAAGTAAGAGAAGCTGCCCAACAATTCGCCCACTTTTTTCAAGGAGAGATTATTGATCTTCCCGAAAAAGTCTCTTTACCCGAACCCGAAGCTTCATCTGCTGACTCTTCCTATTTAGAATCAGAAAATGAAGAGGATGAACTTGATTTTTAGTCAATCGATTGTCAGGCTAATATTCTAAGTGCTAAAACTAAAGCAGCAATCGTTCCCGAAACACAGAGATCGCCGCTAAAGACATAATTCATAACTTCAGCAATTGGAATAAAGACTAATTCAATCTCTTCTGTAATATCTAGGTTTTGCTCGCAAACTCGATCGATATTTTGGGCTAAAAATACATGAATTCCATTGGTATCTTTCGGAGGATTATCATAGAGAACCCCTAAAAATGTCCAATCCTGACTCTGATAACCCGTTTCTTCTTCCAACTCGCGTCTGGCTGCAACTTCGGCTGATTCTTCTGGCAGTTTAAAATGACCAGCCGGTAATTCCAGTAATACTTTTTCTACCCCATGGCGATATTGATGGACAAATAGTATATTGCCGTCTGAGGTAACAGGAACAATCATAGCAACTTCTGGACGAATGCTAACAAAATAATCATCAATAATGGTTTGGTTGGGAAGTTGCACCGTATCTTGGCGCACCTGACACCAAGGATGGTTAAAGGCTAGATGGGAGTATAGGATTTTCCAGGGTTGCGGGGAGGACATGGGAAATGGGGGAATGGGGAGATAGGGGGATAGGGGGATCTTACAAAGGTAAGTTATGATTGTTCACACCACCGAGCAGTTCTTTGACCGTGAACCTAGATCTGATTTTAGTCTTCTTTGTGGGCATGATTCCACCGACCTTATCCTTATGGATGATGCGTAAGGTCGAACTCCAGTGTCAACAGCGACATGAACGCATTATACAAGCCTATCGCGACCAACCCTTACACTCTCCAAGGGAGCGTTTATTCCATGATGGGCAGTCTTCCTTGGCTCCGGGAACTGGGATAGATACAATTATTGGCGATATTACTTGCCAATATAACGCGCGATCGCCCTATCTGAGATGTGCCATTAACCCCCATGGCCCTTGTCAAGACTGTTCCCATTATCAACCCACCCAAAAAGACCAGGACTTTCGAGGGTCTAAATCTTGAATCGGAGTCGGTTTTTACCTGCACTCCCCCAACCGGTTTGGATTTTAGCCGCAGGTCGTCTACTCTCCCAAATTGGTATTGGGTTTACCCTGTTTTATGCCCCCATTTTCTTTGTCAATCAAGTGGGACTTTCCGCCACTCAGGTCGGCTTGGGCTTAGGAAGTAGTGCCTTTTCTGGCATTCTAGGACGGTTTCTAGGGGGCAATTTCACGGATTCTCCCCAATGGGGTCGCCGCCAAACCCTCTTGTTATCAGCTCTAATTTCGGCTTTTGCGGATGTCGTTTTAGCCCTAATTATCGATTTTCCCACCCTGGTTTTGGGTAATTTGTTGATGGGTTTAGGCAGTGGATTATACTGGCCGGCAACGGAGACCGTCGTGGCCGATGTCACGACTTTAGAACAGCGCAATGAAGCCTTTGCCCTCACTCGACTAGCCGATAGTTTGGGCTTGGGATTTGGGGTACTTTTAGGGGGGTTATTACTTCAAATGGGCTTAAATTTTCGCTGGCTATTTGTGATGGATGGGTTATCTTTTCTGGCGTTTTTTGCTCTGATTTATACCGCCATTAAGGAAACCCGGCCCCAAAACAGCAAGCCACGACCCCAACAGGGTTCTAATTGGGGGATAGCATTGGGCGATCGCCAGTTACAAAAGTTTGCGATCGTTAATATTCTCTTTACGATCTATGTTTCCCAACTGCAAAGCACCTTACCCCTCTATTTCAGCAACTTTTTAGCCTCTGGTGGCTTTTCTCCCGCCCTCATTAGCAGCCTGTTTACCGGGCAAATTGCCTTTTTAGCCCTCTGTCAGTTACCCATTGCTCGCACCTTAAACCATTGGAGTCGTCCCCAAGGATTAATGCTATCCCTATCCTTTTGGAGCGCGAGTTTTGTTCTAGTCTGGATGACCGGTGGAGTCAATCAAGGGGCATTATTTTGGGCAATGAGTGCCTTAGCAGGGGTAGCCGTTGCTACAGCCCTCTATACCCCTTCCGCTTCTGGACTGGTGGTCGATTTAGCTCCAGAAGACTTACGAGGAACCTATTTAGCCATTAATGCCCAATGTTGGGCCATTGGTTATTTGATCGGCCCCCCTTTGGGAGGATGGGTATTAGACCAGTCTCGGATGATTGTAGATGGATTTTGGCTGGCGATCGCCTTCACGACGATCCTGGGTATCCAGATTTTACGATCCCTTGAAAATAAGTCATCAGTCATCAGTCATCAGTAACAGGAGATCCCCCCATCTCCCCATTCTCCCCTACTTCATCAACACACCATGGAGAAAAATATCCGCCATTCCTTCCGCCATTTCGCGCATGGACTGGGGAGAAGCTTGCGGTTCCATAATCGTTGTATCGCTAAATCCAGCAATTACAAACATGCCTAAAAACACCTGGGCGACAATTTTAGGATTCATCTGGCGATAAACCCCCCGATCCATCGCCGTTTGAAAGAAAGCTTCAGCCACATCCGTCATTTTATCAATCACATCGGCTTGAATGCGATCGCGCAACTCCGGATGAAACTGAGCCTCCATAAAACAGACTCTCATGCGATCCCCATTGCGATGCAAACTCATCATCCGTCGTCGCATCACCTGGGCAATATCGCGATAACTGCCCATTTCGCTTAACTCCGTGAGCAAATCCGTTAAAATATCAATCCAGCCTTGGGTGGCAATTTCCAACAAAATCGCCTTCTTATTACTAAAATGCCGAAATAGAGTCCCTTCCGCCACCCCCGCCGCTTGAGCTAGATCCCTAGTCGTTGTGCCATCATAGCCTTTGCGAGCAAATAGATGTTGGGCGGCTTCCAAAATGCGAGTGCGGGTTTGGGTTTCTGGTTTTGGCGTAGGAGTTGTTATGGTCATCTTCTTAAAGTCAGGTTAATATAACTCTCTTACCCTGTTGTATTGTGATTTAGGATGCCTTAGAGCAATTAATCCGTAAAACTTCACACAACCTTACAAAAGTTCTCTAAAAGGTCGAGCAACCGATCAAGAGTCCTCTAAAATCCATTCAGAAGAGCGATCGCCTAAATCTAAGATCAACGTCAAGGCTTTACCCAAACGGGGGCGATCGCTGGTTTGTTCAATATAAGACCGCAATTGCTCCGTAGCGCCCCAGTCTTGCAAATAGAGGGCAATACGGCTCAGATGAGCCAGATACTCCTGGGCAGACCAAGGGAACGAGGCTTGTTCCAAATATTTCCACATAATTTGCACCAAGATTTTCCCCTGGCTTCTCCGGATTTGCACATCGTAAGAACGCCCCCATTTATTCCGTAACAATTGTTGTAACTCTTCTCCGGTCATTCTTCTGCTCCCGATCCTCAAGCTGCAAAATTATGCAAAACTCACCGCTAAGGGGTGTTAAAAAATGTAATAATGCTCTCATATAGCGTTTTCAAATGAGAAACCGACATGGTGTAGGGGCGAATGGCCGTTCGCCCCTACAATATACCGTTAGTGAATCGATTAACAAAACAACTGATGACACAAGTTTCTGGATCGGCAGATGTCCCCAGCATGGGACGGCGGCAATTTATGAACCTCTTAACCTTTGGTTCCGCAACCGGAGTCGCTCTAGGCGCTCTTTATCCGGTTGTCAACTATTTTATTCCTCCCTCCAGTGGCGGTACTGGAGGCGGGACAACAGCTAAGGACGCGGCGGGTAATGATGTCATTGCCAGTGAGTATTTAGCCAGTCATCCCGCAGGCGATCGCTCCCTCGTTCAAGGACTCAAAGGAGACCCCACCTATTTAGTCGTCCAACAAGACAAAACCTTAGCCAGCTACGGACTCAACGCAGTATGTACCCACTTGGGTTGTGTTGTCCCTTGGAATCAGAGTGAAAACAAGTTTATCTGCCCTTGTCATGGTTCCCAGTACAATGCTGAAGGTAAAGTCGTTCGCGGGCCAGCTCCCCTATCTTTGGCTCTTGCTCATGCTGATGTCACTGACGATAAAGTGGTTCTGAGCAACTGGGAAGAAACCGACTTCCGCACCAATGAAGATCCCTGGTGGACTTAAACCCCTCTTTCCTGTCCATAAGCGCTGAATTTATAAAGTCTAAATCCTGTTCATAACTGATGAAATACTGTTCTGTCTTAGCAACCTGGCGCAGGTTGGCCTTAGTGGCGATCGCAGCTATATCTATCTTTGTAGCCTCCGATCTCATTAACCCCCAACCCGCAGCAGCCTACCCCTTTTGGGCCCAAGAAACCGCTCCCAATACTCCCCGTGAAGCCACCGGCCGCATCGTCTGCGCCAACTGTCACCTAGGAGCCAAACCTACCGAAGTCGAAGTTCCCCACTCTGTCCTCCCCGACACCGTATTCAAAGCAGTTGTCAAAATTCCCTACGACACCAGCGTACAGCAAGTCTTAGGAGATGGCAGTAAAGGCGGTCTCAATGTCGGTGCAGTCTTAATGCTGCCCGAAGGATTTAAAATTGCGCCTGAAGATCGGCTCTCTGAAGAACTCAAAGAAGAAACCGAAGGCCTTTATTATCAAACCTACACCGCAGACCAAGAAAATGTGATTTTGATTGGCCCCATTCCCGGTGATGACCATCAAGAAATTGTCTTCCCCGTTCTCTCTCCTGATCCCAAAACCGATAGTTCCATTAACTATGGTAAATTTGCCATTCATGTGGGAGGAAACCGGGGTCGCGGTCAAGTTTACCCCGCCGGAGATAATACCAACAATACCGTTGTTCCTGCTTCTGTCGCTGGAAAGATCGCCAGCATTACTGAACTCGAATATGGCGGCTATGAAGTCACTATTCAACCGGCCGATGGAGAAGCTGTAGTTAACAGTATTCCGGCTGGCCCCGAATTAATGGTTTCTGAAGGCGACGAAGTAGCAGCCGGACAACCCTTAACTAATAATCCCAATGTGGGTGGTTTTGGCCAAATTGATACGGAAATTGTTCTCCAAGATGCCAGCCGTATTCAAGCCATGATTGCTTTCTTGGTGCTGATTATGATCACTCAAATCTTCCTCGTTCTGAAGAAGAAACAAATCGAGAAAGTCCAAGCAGCCGAAATGAATTTCTAAATCCTCTATCTGGAGATCATTTCACCAGGTAGAAACCGAGATTCTTGAACAAGAATCTCGGTTTTTTATATGCGATTAAAGACTAACTTCAAAGGAGATATAATCAGTTCACAACGAGCAGCTTCTGATGAAAAAATATCAATATTCTCTTTATTGAACTGAAATTCTTCGATCAAAACTTCAGGTACATCTATATCAAGAGTCGATATAAATGAGCCTTCAGTATATCGAATGTTGTATGCCTTTTGAACTTCAGCAATGGTTTTGAATTGACTAAATGGCATGGTTATTCCTCTGGATGATAAGACTTTCCTGTATAATAAAGAGTCGGTCATTTTATACAAATTGATGGGTTCCTCTCCAATCAAAATTTCTCAGCCACCTCCTAAACCCTTCTCTAATCATCGCATCAGCTCTGCGGCTGTTCTCGTGACTCTGGGATTGGTTGTGGTGATTGCCTTGTCCCTTTCCCAGGGAAGCGTCAATATGAGTCAATCTGAACTATGGCAGGCGATTTTACATCAAGGAAGTACGGTCAACCAGGTGATTGTCTGGGATTTGCGCCTACCTCGTGTCATCGCTGCTCTGGTGGTGGGTTCAGCCCTGGGTACATCTGGGGCGCTGATGCAGGGAATGCTTCGCAATGGTTTAGCCAGCCCTTTTCTGCTGGGGATTTCAGCCGGGGCGGGATTGGTTGCTGTGGCTATGCTCAGTCTAGGATTTCTGCAATTGTGGGTTCCCCTGGGCGCTTGGCTGGGAGCCATGGGTACGACTCTTTTTGTTTATTTGCTGGCTCGCCAAGGCTCCACCCTTTCTGTAGAACGGCTGATTCTTGGTGGTGTAGCTGTCAGTGCTTTATTTGGAGCCATTCAGTCTGCCTTGCTCCTCACGACAGAGGATGGACGAGTGCAAGCAGCTCTGACTTGGTTGGTGGGCAGTTTAAATGGTCGAGGATGGCAAGAAGTGACGATCGCCGGGCCCTATATTTTCCTGGCGTTGGCGATTGCCTGTTTCCTCTCCTCCTGGATTAATTTGCTCAATCTCGGCGATGATTTATCCATCGGATTAGGGATTTCTCCCTTACGCGCCCGCTCCCTAATTGGCATGACGGCAGCTCTTCTGGCGGCGGGAGCCGTGAGTATTGCCGGTTTAATCGGCTTTGTGGGGCTGATTGTGCCCCATGGTGTACGCTTGCTCGTCGGCACAGATTATCGGGCGGTGATTCCTTTCTCTGCATTGGGGGGCGCACTGGTTCTCGCCTTCGCTGACTTGCTTTCTCGCCTTGGTTCCGTAGAATTGCCCGTCGGCATTGTTACCGCTTTCTTGGGTTCTCCGGTCTTTATCTGGCTCCTCTATCGTCGCTCAAGTCTAGGAGGGGTATAGGATGCCCCTCGAAGCTCAACATCTCTCAGGAGGCTATGGCAAAACCCCGATTGTCCAAGGTATCCATTTAGCCTTGCAACCAGGGGAATGGTTAAGTTTGTTGGGGGCAAATGGTTCGGGAAAATCGACCCTTTTGCGCTTGATGAGCCGTATCCTTGAGCCTCAACAGGGCGTGGTATTACTCGATGGAAAAGTTATCCATCGTCAACCGATTCAAGAGGTCGCCCGCCAACTGGCAATTTTACCGCAACAGCAGACGATTCCCCCCGGTTTAACTGTGGAGCAATTGGTCAGTTTAGGACGCGCTCCCTATCAAAACTGGTGGGAATGGGAACTTAATGGGGAGGGAAAGCAGAAAGTAGAAGAAGCGATGGAGGAAACTGGCGTAATTCAATTTCGCGATCGCCTGGTTACTCAACTGTCTGGAGGAGAAAAACAACGAGTATTTTTAGCTTTGGCTTTGGCTCAAAATCCCAAAGTTCTCTTGCTCGATGAACCAACAACTTATCTAGACATCCATTTTCAGCTTCAATTGCTGGATTTACTCAAATATCTCAATCAAAAGCAACAATTATCGATTATTACCGTGTTGCATGATATTAACTTAGCCGCTCGATATAGCGATCGCCTAGCCCTCTTACGTCAGGGTCAGCTTTTTAGTCTGGGGGATGCTCAAGCCATTCTTACCCCGGAAAATATGGCAGCCGTTTTTGATGTCGAAGTCTTAGTTTTAGACACTCCAGTAGGGATTCAAATCTGCCCCCTTTCCGATCGCCTCCCGTTAACCGAAAACCCTTAACTCCTAGCAAGATAAACCATGATTCAGCGCTTAAAACAGACTCTCATTGTGGGCATTTGTTTAATGCTCTTCGCCTGTTCTGTCCCCCCTCAAGATGATCTTTTTCAAGGTAATATCTCAGACTCCAAACCCACTGTAGAACGGGTGGTTGCCCTCTCTTCTTTAACGGCTGACCTAACTGAGCATCTCTCTAGGGACAAGCTGGTGGGCATTCCCGGTAGCAGTTTATTCAAAGATGATGAAAGATTTGCCGAATTGCCCCAAGTCAGCAGCGATCGCACCCCTCCCAATTTAGAGAAAATTGTGGCCCTCAAACCGGATTTAGTCCTGGGAGCGAGGGGTTTTCACGATCAGGCTGCTCAACGTTTAGAGGAATTGGGCATTAATACCCTTTTAGTTGAGGTGAATAGCTGGTCATCCCTGACTCAAATTACAGAGGATTTAGCCCTGCGTCTCGGAGCCAATCCCCAAGGTTTATTACAAGAGTATCAAGCTTGTTTAAACCAAGCACCCAGTCAGAGCAAATCTCTCTTGGTTTTAGTCAGTCGTCAGCCCATTTTATCTCCCAATAAAGACAGTTGGGCGGGGGATTTTTTGCAACAGTTTAAGGCTGAAAATTTGGCGGCTGATGAACAGGGAGATAGCCCCATTGGGGGTTATGTTACTCTATCAGCAGAAACGATTTTACAGGAAAATCCGGAAATCATTTTAATTGTCGATCCAGGGCAACAAGGCATTCTAGAACAGTTTCAAAAGGATGCTTTCTGGAGTAATCTGCAAGCGAGTACAAACGATCGCATATATACCATCGATTATTATGGTTTGGTCAATCCCGGCAGTGTGGGGAAAATTCGGGAAGCGTGCGATCGCCTCAGTGAAATTTTAACTCAGTGAATTCGCTGATCGGAGAATCTGATCAAATCCTTCTCTTTTCCCATTCAATGAAGTAGCAGAATATTTTGTAATACAAATGTAAGCCATTTCCCATTTTTGTAGTACAATAGAAGGTAATGGCTTCGCCTGTCTCCCAAAAAACGATCGCCTAATTACCATTCATGCAGTTTACTGGGCCATTTGAAACTCATATTACCGTTAGTGTCAAGGACTTAGAAGAGGTTGAGAAACTGCGCCAATGGAGCGCCTCTAAAGGTCTCAAATGTCTTCATATCCTGTTAGATCGAGGGGTTACCCCATCTCAACCCATGTTAACCCAATGGGGAGAGGGCACGTTGACCGGTGAACTCGATCGGGTACAAGATCTGTGTCAGGTGTTACAAGCAGAGGGGTTTTCCGTTGTTCGCATTAAGACGGAGGTGGCAGCCGATTGTCCGAGTGTTCCCCAGTGTACTACTGAAGCGGTTAATCACACAGATCATCAGTATTTTGAGCATCACATTAAACTGTTGCTTCAACCCCTAGCGCCTCTGAAGCCATTGATAGAAAGGGTTGAACCCTATTGTGCCCATCTTTCACGTAATGCGTTGAAGACGCGCCAGGATAGTTATCAGGAGCGATTTGTTACTCAACGGTGTCGGGGAGTGGGTCGTCAGGAAGCAGAGGAACAACTGAAGCACCTGTTGCAGGCGATCGCCGATTTAAACATCCCTATTCTCGATATTGAACAGGAATTTGTCGTTTACGATAGCAATTTTCAACTCGATCGCGATTGGATTTACTGAATTTTAGACCCTGTTGGAGAATCTATGAATATTTACCCAAACACCTATCCTACTAACACCGAAACCGAAAATACTATTCAACAGCCCAAGGTCTTTGATCCTGCCTTGGTACAGTTTCGGAATGCTTACCGTTTAGGCGACCCTATTTTTGCCGATCCAGCCCTTAAAGATCAATGGTTCAAAGCGCGTCTAGAAGTGATGAATCATCTGTTGGTTTGGATGAGTCATTCTCGTTGGCATCAACATTTAGTGCTGCGTGGTAGTCTTTTGCTCAAAGCCTGGCTAGAAGAAGTCGCGAGGGAACCGGGAGATATGGATTTTGTATTTAGACCGGACACTATCAGCCCTGAAGATCGTCTAGCTAAAGACCTATTTGATGAGTTAATTCAAATGGTTTCAGAGCATCCTAAAACTGAGTTAGCAACGATTCAAGTTGACCAAATTCGTCGGGATGAAATTTGGACATATGACCGGGTAGAAGGGCGACGGATTGTTTTTCCTTGGACAGTGGAAAATTTGCCTGGGGGAGTCGTACAAATGGATGTGACATTTCGGGAAACGCTTTTAGATGAACCCATCCCAACTTCTCTTTCCTTGATCGAAGGCGATCAGGCTCTAGTTTGGTCAGCCACTCCCGCACTATCCTTAGCATGGAAGTTACTGTGGCTAGAAACTGACCGTTATCCCCAAGGTAAAGACTTGTATGATGCGGTTTTGCTGGCGGAACGAACTACATTACCCTTTGATTTGCTCTATCAGGTGTTGCGATCGAGTCCTGACTGGCAAGACTTTGCCAAGCTTCAACGGGTTGACTGGGAAGCGGGTTTTCCGTTACTGATGGACACTTATGATTTAGATTGGGAGAATTTTACCGCAGAATATCCTTGGATCGAAGGGAACGCAACGGATTGGCTGGTGAGACTTTCTCAAGCTTTAGCGCCGACGTTTGCGGATGTCAACCTGGCTTGAATATAGCATGGTCTACTCCAGATGATCTTGTACGGTCATGGATTGGGTAAAAGAGGTTTAATATTTTGGAGGACTTCAGGTATGTCTATTTGGGTTACACTCCACACTTGCTGAATGTTAATCTGTCGATAATCGTGGACACACTTATCACGCATTCCAGCAATTTGTTTCCAGGGAATGTGGGGATTTTGCTCGCGAATTTCAGAAGATAATTGTTTGACAGCTTCACCCATAATCGTGATATGGTAAAGGACAGCACTTTGGGTTTTTAGATCCGTGGCAAAGCTAGATTCATCCATCCCTTCAACAAAGACTAAAATATCTCTACCAAATTTATTGAGATCGAGCAGATAAGACCGATCGCGATTCATAGATTACCTCAGCAGTATTTAAGATTTCTTCTCGGCGCAGCCAGTTGAAGTCATTTTTTACAGTGTCTTTTTCTACTAAGTCAACCTTCCGGTGGAGCCACTCTTCCAGGGTTTGTTCAAGTCCAACAAAACCCAGCAGACTCAGACTACAATCTGGAGAGAACGTCACCAGTATATCAATATCACTATCAGGGCGAAAGTCATCACGCAGAATCGAACCAAATAAAGCCAGTTCAATAATTTGTGAGTTTTGGCAAAATTCCGCTAGTTGTTCGGGAGTGATACCTAGACGTTGATAGAGGGTTTTAATCTTCATATCGCTGGTACTGGTATAGAGAAACTCATCAGTCTATTCGTTAATGTTGGGTTACCAAATTAAATTATACTATTAACTGCATAATTTTGTTGAGTATCTGTAGGGGCGGGTTTCAAACCCGCCCCTACAGATATGTCTCACTTAAATACCCTAACTAAAAATCTAGGGAGCAAGATGCTCCCACTCCAGTAATATCAAAGCATTGAGGGAGTGCGGGCATCTTGCCCGCTTGTCTTTTCCACTTAACCGGATTGACTATAGTATCGCCAGACCCCCCTTCAATCGCACACAGACAGCTTTTCTTCTTGACCCGTGGGATTATTCTGCAAATATCCTTGTAACCATTGACACCCGGTTCTGAGCAACTCGTCAAGTTCCAACTGCTCTAAATGCCATAGGGTAACCCGTCCATCTCCACCCACAGAAATCAGGGTTTTGCCATCGGGGGTGAAACTGAGTCCATTAATGGAACGATGGGAATTTGCCGTCAGCACATGCAGTAAGGTTCCGTCTTTGCGCCACAGGCGAATGGTGTTATGGCTGGCGGATGCTAATTGTTCTCCATCTGGGCTAAACACAACACTGGTGACCGTGTTTCCTTCATGTTCTAGGGGTTCGCTTAAAAGTTGCCCTTGGCGGTTCCAGAGTTTGACCCGGCTATCATAACTAGCGGTGGCGATCGCCTGGCCATCAGGAGCAAAAGTTACCCCCCAAACTCCCGCTCGATGGCGCAGAGTGCCCACCTGAGTGCCATCCGTGCGCCATAATTTTACCCGTCCCTCATCGCTGGCAGCAGCCACGAGTTGACCATCGGGGCTAAAACTGACCCAATTAATAGCAGAACTATCCGTAACCAAGGTTTTTAATAATGTGCCATCTCTGCGCCATAACTTCACCGTATAATCCTTACTCCCAGAAGCAATCTTTTTACCATCAGGACTCACACTCACACTGAGAACAACATCCCGATGACCCTGCAAAGTCTGCAAAAGCTCCCCTTTCAGGTTCCAAACCTTCACTTGGCGATCGTCCCCTGCGGTGATTAACTGTTGACTATCTGGGGTAAAAGCAACTCCCCAAACCTGTCCCTGATGACCCTTCCAGGACTTTAGCACCGTCCCATCTGGCTGCCATAACCCAATCCTACCATTATCGCCGATAGTGGCAATTTTCCTCCCATCTGCACTCACACTCACCCCATTGAGAGACCCATCCCCCTCCCAAACCTCCATCAGAGCATTATTCAAACGCCACACCTTCACCGACTTATCCAAACTGGCCGAAACAATGCGACTCCCATCTGGACTAAACCCCACCTTCGGAACCCAATGACTATGACCCATTAACGTTTTTTGCAAACTCCCATCCAACCCGCTCCAAATCTTAATCGTCTTATCCTTACTTGCCGTCACAAACTGTTGACCATCGGCGCTAAAACGCACATCTAAAACTGTATCATCATGGGCTTCAATTTTACTAATCAACCCCTCCTCAGTCCAAAAACTTACCGTTCCTTTTCTCTGACCCATTTTCTCTCCAATTACCTGACCCGCAACCGCTAAAAATCCCCTGGGCGACCAACTCATAGCATAAACTTCTTGCTCAGTTATAAATGTTTTTACAAGGGTTCCATCCAAGCGCCAAAACCTGATTTTACGGTCTAAACTTGCCGTTGCCACCAACTGACCATCGGCAGAAAAAACCACACTTAAAACTGATGAATCATGGGATAGAGTCGCCACCTCTGAGCCATCTTTATGCCAGAGTTTCACCGTTTTATCACGGCTCGCAGAAGCAATTAAAGGATTCTCCAAGTCGGAATTAACCGCGAGGTCAATAATTTGGTCTGTATGGCCCTTTAATTCCACATATTCTATCTGATCTAAGTTCGCTACCTTACTTAAATCAGGAAACTTGCCTAAATTCCACAATTTAATCGTATGATCCCAACTACCAGAAGCTAACCAACCCTCTGGCAGAAATACCAAACTCGTAATAATATCACTATGACCCGGAATTGTAAAACAGGGTTTTCCTTGCTCATCCCAGATGCGAATGGTGCGGTCTTCTCCTGCGGTAGCAATTAATTTTCCATCGAGGCTAAAGGTAGCTGCATAAACCCCATCTTTATGGCTCTCTAAGCGATTCTCCTCACTAATTTTATAAACCGCATAGGATAAAGTTTTCTCAATTGTCTCGGACACAGATTTAGGCACAAATGGCGTAATTTTAATTTGCTCTCCCGCTTTAATTCCAGTGGTTAATCCTTCAATTTCCTTATTTAATCCCACTAAAGCTTCAGAAGATGTGCCCAAGGTTTTAATCTGATTAATCACTCCATTCCAGGAAAATCCTGTTAACCCCACGATAAAAAAACTCGCCCCAACCAACAGGGAATTCAAAATAAACTTGCGCTGTTTCTCGCTCTTTTTATGTTTCGCTTTCGCTTGCGCCAATGCCGTTAATAATATTTTTTCTTGGCGTAAATTTTCCAGGACAATTTTTCCTTTATACAATCGCTCTTTTTCTTGGTCTATCGATTCTGATTCGGAAACAGAATGATCCGAATCTGGAATATAATCTTCTAAGTCCTGTTGTACTGCCTTATAGCGCTCTTCAGCTATTTGAGAAATCAGAAAATTTTCATCCCGTAAAGCCTCAATTTCTTTCTGGTTTTCTGCATTTTGTTTCTGAAGTTGCGATCGCTCCTGATTAATCAGCTTTTTCTTCTGGGTTTGGATAAATTCAACCAAATAATCATGAATTAACTGATAGCGGGGTTCGGGTTGTTCGGGAATGGGATAAATCAAACCCGAACCACAGAAAATATCTAAAATTAATTTTAAGTTTTCCGCAGAAAGATCGGAACCCATTTGAGTTAAAATTTCCGACTTAGTTTTTAAGGGACGATTTTCTTCTTCATCCGTAAATGTATAAACCACTTTTCGCGCGTGATACTCATTTTTTTCACCACAATCTTTAATAACTGATTCTAAAAAGTTCTCGACTAATTTATGCTTAGGCCCGACTTGATGATATTGCTCTAGAGTAGTAATATTAAGCTCTTGAAGCTGAGAACCGACAATTTGTAATTCAATCGGTCTAACTTCATTGGTTCCCCCAGATAAATCATTAACTAAAGCCTTAATTAAGTCATCATCGAGTTCAAACTGAGTGTTACGAGTCAAACTTTTAATCACTTCAAAGGTATGCGCTTTGGAGAAGTTGCCTAATGCATACCGATTACTTTTATCCAATAAATTACAACCGATCGTCTCTAGGGATAAATTCTGTTCAATTTCTAACAGGTGATGTAAATAATCCTCTCGAATGGAAAGAATTATTTTTAGCCCAGATTGATGCAGACATTCCCCTAAAAATCGATAAAATGCTTGTCGCTTTTCAGGTTCAGTACAGACAAAGAAAAATTCTTCAAATTGGTCAAAAATCAGTACGGTTAATCCACTTTGATCTGCAATTTTGTCAAAGGTTTGTAGATAGAATTTTGGAGTATAATTCGAGAGTTCAGGAAGGCTGAATTGAAAGTATTTCAAGGATTCATTTAAAGCTTTCCCCAAAGTAATCATCCAATCCGAATATACGCGCATCACCACAGGTAGGGGAATTTGATCGCCTAGGGTTTTTCGATGCAAAGTAGGAACTAATCCCGCACTAACCATCGAACTTTTACCGACTCCAGAAGGCCCATGAATAACGGTTACTTTATAATCTGAACGACTAATCCGATACAGGAGATTTTGCACATCTTTTTGACGGTTAGAGGTAGAGATAGCTTCAGCGACTCCTCCCACCTCTGCATCGGTTTCTATCTGATTAGAAAAGAGGGGATTGAACGCTTGTTGAGCAGGTCTTAATTGGGATGCACCGACAAAGGGACGTAATCCATACTGAGATTGGACTGCACGCTGTTCTTGTTTGAGTAAAAAGGCTTCTTGATAACACTGTTCGTGGAAATAGAGCGATCGCACTCCTTTTAGTAAGCGTAAATACCGATGTGGATCGTGGCGAGAATTGCTTTCTTTAATCGCTATTTTTAGCTTCTCTTTTGCTTCTTTTAACCTCTGATTGGCTCCTTCATACTGCTTTAGATGGCGCAAACATCGAACTAATTGTAATTGAAACAACTGAGACCAAAGGAGAGGGTATAATCCCTGGGGTAAAGGGGTGAAAGCATTGCTTTCAGTGGGGTCTACTCCTGAATCTAAGATAGCTAAACACTGCTCGAATCGCTGGCAGGCCGTTTGCCATTCTCCCTGTTCTAGGGCTAACTTACCTAAAAAACCATAATCGAGAGCCAATTGCACCGGCAACCCATACTGCTGATGTAAATCTAGGGAGGTTTGCGTAAACTCTAAAAGGGTTTCCCAGGCTTGTAAATGTTGCAGTACATCACTGACTTGTCCCGTAATTTGTGCCATTAAATCTTGCCGTCCAGCGTCTTGAAAGCACTGTATAGCTTGATGAAAATAATACCAAGATTGTTCCCATAACCCTTGCTGTTCTTGGTTTTGTTGCGCCGGATAAAAATAACAGAGTCCCAGATAAAACAACAGTAAACCTTGATGCTCTAAATTGGGGCTAGAGGATAAATGTTGTTCATAATTTAAAGCGGTTTGATAATAGCCGATCGCCGCTTCAATCTCACCTTGCATCAGTCGGTCATGGCCTAAAAGAATGGCTACCCTTGCTTCTAAGTCTGGATCAAAATCGGTTTCTCGGCGCTCTAGGGTTGAGAGGGCAAATTCTAACTCTTCTCGATTTTGACCGCATCCTCCCCGTTTGCGAGAAATAAATGAGAGGGGAAACGTGAGCAGTTGTTTCCGCTCGCGACTTAAGAGATTTTCGAGTAAGGTTTGGGATTTTTGGAGAATGAGGGTTGAGAGCGCTGGGGTGGTGAGATCGAAGGAGATGGGATTAGCGGCGAAATTGGCAAAATCGGGGGCAAGCTGCAAAAATTGATATAAGAGGCGATCGTTAACCCATAAGACTAAGGGACAATTAAGCAGTTTGCGAAATTCATCCCGGATGACGTTGGTAGAAATTAAGATATCTTCTAAGTTAATGACAGATTCTAGACCTAAAACCAATAGTGCAGAGGGTTGGTTTTCAGTCAGGAGAAAATCGGCTTTAACGCTCCGATAGAGATGGGTGACATCGGGGGATAATTGCAAGCATCTAAACGAGGGAAAATCTGGAGATCGCTCCTTTAAAACCTCAGATAACCGCTTTAATAGATACTCTCGCAGTTGACCATAGTTACAGCGTACCAAAATTAAGGAAAACTGACCTTGAGACAGGGTAATGGCTCGCGCCAACTGCTTCAAGGCCCGTTCATTCTCTATGAAGTCGCAATCTTCCCAGAATTGTTCTGTACTAACCATTGCTTGAATTTTTGATGCTCGCATAAAGCGGGATTGAGTGCAAACCAAGACCCTTCTGAATCTCGATATTCAAACACAAACATACTGCGTAATAGGGTCAAGTATTCTAGGTCTCCCTGGACGCTTTGGTGATTGACTACACGATACAAGAGTTCCCATTCTTCATCTTTAATGGAGGTGGTTAAATAATCTCGACGGTCTCGAATCACTGCTTCTAGTATATCGCGGGAAAAGGGCGGGTCTTCCTGTTGCAAACAACTAAAGAGCATTCCGAGTAGGTTTCGCAGGTGACCCCCACTGACTTGACAGAGCCGGTCTAAGGTATCGGAGTGGTCAAAAAGTTCTAAAATATGAGCCTGCTGTTGGTCTAGGGTTTGGTCTGGAAAGGCACGGGTTAAGACCATCTGCTGCAAAAGTTCCATTCCCTGGGCAAAGGGTTCTCCGGTGCGAGTTTTGACGGGAACCATGGGTAAGACTTTGGGGGTAATTCCTCCTCCCAGACGATTTTTCAGGGTTTCGCATTCACTGGAAAAAATCAGGGAGAGGGGAATGGTATAGACCAGATGGCAGTTGAGTTGACGCAGTTGCACCCCTCGGTCAATAAAGAGGTATTCAGGTAAGAGTCGTCCGGTGGGCCCAGCTTGATTATGTACTCGGTCGAGGTTATCGACAATGACGACTAATCCTTTTTTTCCCTGACGTTTGAGTTGTTCAGTGGCTACTTGTAGGAGTTCTTGGTTAATGGCTTCTAAAATACTGGCGGTGCGGGGTTCGAGATAGTTGCGAAGACGATGGCGCAGTTTTTGACTTTCTCTGGTTTTGGCGGTGATTTTGGCGATACCGAGAGGAAGGGAGAATTCTATTTCGCCACTACTGTTGGCGCTGAGGTCTCCGACTCCGGGAATGGAGGCTTCGGCATTGAGGTCTATGGGAGTTTGGAGAAAGTCTACGGCATCTTTGAGCAGGGTTTTGAAGGTGCGCGGTTGCACTTCGATGGAGCGCTGCTGTAGGTGTTCGCTGACTTGGCGGGCGATCGCCAATAAAATATCGGTAATGTCAATATCGCCCATATCCAGGTCTTCTGAGGACTCAAAGTAGACGACCTCAAAGTTTTCTTGCTCTAGCAAGGCCTTTAAGCGCAAGAGTTCGGTGGATTTTCCGCAGCCAATATGGCCGGTGAACAGTTGGCAGGTAGGGCGATCGGGGGATAGGGTAATAATGGTACGACCCAAGGCTTTGACTATTTTTCCCCCCCGTACAGAGGAGAAGTCAATATAATAACGGCGGTTGTCTGGATCGCCTAAGTCTAAGGGTGCGGATGGATTACAGGCTTGGTAAAATTGCCCTAAATTTAAACTCATAGCTTATGTGGGTGGGGGATAGGGGGATAGGGGGATAGGGGGATAGGGGAATTGCCTGTTTCCTATTCCCGATTACCCCAATTTTTAATTTTTAATTTTTAATTTTTAATTGATACTAGCATCCTAACCAGGTACAATCTCCCCGGCCGCCTCGTTGATCTCTGGCTTCTGGGTTGACTAAGGGTTGGATCAAATTTGGGTGACTCTGGTCTAAAGTCGAAAAGGAGTCTAGGCGTTGTTCAGATAAGAGGCGATCGCCATCAAGAGAGTTCATCCCTAAACAGAATAAGATCGCGATCGGTACAATACTACGATTGTTCCACATGATAACCTTCTCCTTCACCCCATTGATCGGGGCAACTCAATAGAAACTCAGCTACAGTCTGACGACTGATTCACTATTCATCCCATCCTCACAGAGTTCAGGAAGACCTGGTGCAGGTGTTGTTCCTATAGATTTTAAGACGATCAATCGGGTGTAAAAGTTCATGCTCTGTCAGGATTCTGGTTTTGGCAAATACCCAATAAATCCCCAAGTCTCTTGTTTAATATCGACGGGAGAAACCCTAAAACCGATCGCCAAACCTTAATCAATACTACGACCATTGAAGACTTGGGGCGCTTCTCGTTTGGCAGGAGGGGCACTGCTGGCTTGCCGTTGTTGCTGTTGATCTTTTTGAAAGTAATGTTGCCACAGTTCGGGGGCATTGAGGGTATCACCCCCATGACGGGTGAGCCGTTGACGGATGCGACAGAGGACAGGAGTATTGACACAAGCTCCAGCAATGATGGCTTGACCTTTGGTGAGGGCGGGAAGCTCATTAAGCAGGTCTCGGCCGGCTGCTTCGACTCCATGTTTGAGACTATCTTGATCTACAGGGTTGATGATGCGGAGCAAAAATTGGCTCATGCATTGGGAGAGGACATCGGAATCAAGTTTACCTGGGCGTTGGGTGATCAGGCCGACTCCGAGTCCAAATTTGCGCCCTTCGCTGAGGATGGTTCGCAGCATGGCTTTACACCGGGAGGGTTCGTGAGCGGGGGCGAAGCGATGAGCTTCTTCGAGGAGAATAAAGACGGGGAAGGGAAGATAGTTGTCATCGTCGGGAAGCAGCTTTTGTTTTTGGGTGTTCATCCGCGCTTGATAGGTTTGGCGCAAAAGGGCGGCACAGATGACTTGTTGTTCTTCTTGGGGGATTTCGTTCATTTGTAGAACGGTGACTTGCCCCGGTTCAAAGAGGTTTTGGGGGGTGAGGTGTTTGTAGGCGTGGAAATGGGGCGATCGCTCTAACCGTTCGAGTTTCCATTCTAGAGCAGGGGCTGAACTGCCGACTTTTTCGTTCCCTTCCTCGTCGGTTTGGCGATCGGCTTCATAGACGGCGGCAATGAGATCTTGCACATCCCAGCGATATTCGGAGTTTTTGTGTCTTTTGAGGATGTTAAAGGCTTTGCTGAGGATGGACTGTTGGCGATCGCTCATGGTGGGCAATAACATCAAAATGTCATAGTAGTCCAAGGACGACAAGCGGATATGCACGTCTTCTGGTAGCAGAATTTTCACCTTGGGACTATAGCCATCTTCACCGCGAAAGGCCCCATGGCCTTGTAAGTCGGCTAGGGTTCCATACTCTCCGTGGGGGTCGAAAATTAAGACTGGGGCGCGGTTGTGGGGCGCAAGAAATTCTTCAATCAGTACCCCAGCCGTATAGGATTTTCCCGAACCCGTGCCCGCAAGAATGGCTAGGTGAGTGCTGACTAATTCTTTCACATCTAAAACCACGGGCACATTGCCACCGGGACGCAGCAGAATCGACCCCATGTGGGCGCTACCGACTTCTCCTGGTTGTTTGCGGTTGATTACGGACTGCAAAAGAGAGTCATCCGCCAACATCACCTTCGCTCCCGGATCGGGGGACTGGCGAGGGTTAAGAAATCCTAAATTTGGGTGAAAATACCCAACTACCTCCACCGTGACTTCGTACAATTCCGGATTTTTATCCGTAAATCCCACTAAAGCGGCGATCGCCTCTGGACTGGTTTCTGGATCGGCAAAGATGCGATCGGGCAAGTGATCGATTAGACTTATACTTACTATCTTACCGAGGATTTGCTGATTTTCATTACCTGAAATCAACGAATAATAAACCAATTCGCCGATTTTGACTTGGCGATTATTCGTTGTAATAAATACATATTGATTCCCCGTTTCACCTGGGCCTTTGACCGTGCCAATAATTTCAGTCGCAGCGTTGGATTGGGATTGTACAGACGATTGTCTACCGATCATAGTCTACCCTGAATTAATTCATTAAGAAAACATTAAAAAAACAACTGGATTGGGGGACTATTTCTAGTACGTTGCTTGTCGTTTAGAGAAAGTTTGCGGAATTTTCGGATTTCTTTAGGTAGGACATTATTGTACCCTGTAATTGGGGTTGATTGATTAAGTAACCTAACCCAAATAGATTAAAAGATTGGAGTGAGTTTCAAGCTGTTTATGTTAACGATTTGGGCATCTCCTTCAAGCCAAAGACTTTTAGTTTTTTCAATCCATTATTAATCCATGTGGGGGTACAAAAAATATGTTATTTAATGGACTAAATGGCGGTATAAATACGGACAGAAATTGTACCCTAAAGATTGATAAAGCTAATTATAGCCTACCCTACACTCTAGAATCTCGTGATGCTTGCACTCCAGCGTGGAATTCTACTATGGAAAATCTGAATTTAGACCGGGCACTTTCATTACCAGAAAGTGCGTGTTTTGCAGTCAGTGCTGCTCCAGCCACTGTAGCGCCAACACCCCAAACCCTGCGCCAATTCCAAGTTTTAGTTGCCGAGCGCACGGCCCAATTAGAATTGAGCTTGAAAGTACAGGCTAAACTCTATGAACAAACCCGCCGTCAAGTAGAAGAGCTGCGCCATCTGAATGAACTCAAGGATGAATTCTTAAGCACCATTAGCCATGAACTGCGGACTCCTTTAACCAGTATGTGCTTGGCGATCCGGATGTTGCGCCAACCAGGAATTTCAGCCGATCGCCAACAAAAATATCTGGAAATTTTAGAGAGTCAATGTCAACAAGAAATCCATCTGATCAATGACTTACTAGCCCTGCAAGAATTGGAACAGCAGACGGTGGAGACTCAACATCAAGCTTTAGATCTGCAAGAGTTGATGGAGCAAGTCACAGCCCGTTTTGAGAGCCAATGGAGTCATAAACACTTAACCCTGAACCTAGAGATCGCGCCAGAAGCCACAAGCCTAGAAACTGAACCAGAGAGTATCAAGCGCATTCTAGCAGAGTTACTCACCAATGCGGGCAAATTCTCGGATGCCGATAGTCAGGTTAAGATTGCCGTCCAACCCTATCATGGAGAAGGGATAGAAGGGGTACAAGTGGCGATCGCCAATCAAGGTATGGGTATTGGGGAACATGAATTAGACGAAATTTTCCACAAATTCCGTCGCGGAACCGGAGTCACTGAGCGGGCGATCGCCGGAACCGGTTTAGGCCTAGCCCTCGTCAAGGCTTTAGTGGAACAATTAGGAGGAACCATCACCGTCAACAGTGAACCCATTAACTCTGGCTCATCCTGGGAAACCTGTTTTACCCTCATCCTCCCCCAGAGTTAATGCTAGGCTGTGATAGCGGTTGTGAATGTTAACGGGTCAGCCCCCAGAATGCTCAAAATTAGTCAACCTCGCTCTCGACGCTGGCAAAACCTTACTTATTCTCCAGTTATCCGCCAAATTCAAGTTTTTTTGGCGGCCATTCGCTTCATCACTCTATTACTCTGGGATCGCTGGCGTGGAGGCCCCTCTTCTGCTCTCAAACGCAAACGAGCTAGGGGTTTGGTAGAAACCTTACTGAGGTTGGGCCCCACCTTTATTAAAATTGGTCAGTCTCTCTCCACCAGAGCCGATCTACTACCCGTCGAATATGTAGAAGCCCTAGAACAACTGCAAGATCGAGTTCCTGCTTTTAACACTCAAACGGCGATCGCCATTATCGAGCTGGAACTCGGTGCATCCGTAGGCGCGATCTTCCGTGACTTCGATCCCCTTCCCCTCGCTGCTGCAAGTTTAGGCCAAGTCCATCGCGCCACCCTCCACACTCAAGAAGAAGTGGTGATCAAAGTCCAACGTCCCGGACTCAAAGCCTTATTCGATGTCGATGCTAAAGCCATCTATCGAGCCATCCAAGTCACCGAATTCCTCTTCCCTTGGACGCGCAAATATGAACTGCGAACCATCTATCATGAATTCTTCCGCATTCTCTATCAAGAAATTGACTACAAACAAGAAGGCTTAAATGCAGACCGCTTTCGGCAAAACTTTGCCAAAGACCCTAAAATTATCGTCCCTCGGATCTATTGGCGCTACACTACCCACAAAGTCCTAACCATCGAATATTTACCCGGCATTAAAGTCGATAACCGTGAAGCCCTGATCGCCTGCGGTCTCGATCCTCAGAAAATCAACCAAATTGGCATTTGTTGCTATCTCAAGCAGCTACTTTTAGATGGTTTTTTCCAAGCTGATCCCCATCCCGGTAATTTAGCCGTTACCTCCAAAGGACAACTGATTTTCTATGACTTTGGCATGATGGGGGAAATTCAATCTTTGGCCAAAGACCAGATGATCCGCAATTTTTTTGCGGTCTTACGCAAGGATACCGACGAAGTAGTAGAGACCTTGATCGATATGGGGTTAATTGAACCCATGGCTGATATGACTCCTGTGCGTCGTTTGATTGCATTTTTGTTGGATCGGTTTACAGAACGACCGGTGAATTTTCGCGAGTTTACCTTAATTAAAGATGAACTCTATGCCATGTTTGAGCAGCAACCTTTTCGTTTACCCGCAGAGATGACGTTTGTGTTAAAGGCTCTCACGACTTTAGATGGCATTGCCCGTATTTTAGATCCAGAATATAATTTCGCTGCCTCTTCTCAACCGTTTATTCGGGAAGTGACTGCGGGGAAAGGGACGGGATATTTAGTGGGGGAAACTCTACGACAGGTGAAGTTGTGGGTGCAGTCCCCCTTTGAAAAATCCAAGGTTACGGATGAATTCTTGGCACAGTTAGGAAAACGGATGGAGACTGGAGGCTTGACGTTTTCTGTCAAAGCAAAAGAGAGCGATCGCCTCTTGGAGTCTCTGAGCTTAGGACTACAAAGCCTACTCTATCTCTGTGGCGCTGGCTTTACCTTGATTTCTAGCACCATTCTGTTTGTGGGCCAATTTTCGGGATGGGCGATCGCCCTCCTGTGCGGATCAGGTTTATTTCTCCTCTTCTGTCTGCGATCGCTCTTTCGCCTCTCCCTCCGCAACCGTCTTAACCGTATTTCTTAGCTGAGGATGGGTTTTTAAAAAAATTATAGGGGCAGGTTTTAAACCTACCCCTACAGCTATACCCCCAAGGGAATTCGAATCCCTGTCGCCTCCGTGAAAGGGAGGTGTCCTAGGCCTCTAGACGATGGGGGCTTGTTTTATTCACCTTAATCATCATAACTAAGGTCTTTTAAGCTGTCAACCCCCTGGGAAAATTTTTTTTAAGAGTGGGAGGGGAGGATGGGGGAGGATGAGCTACTCATTACTCATTCTTAGCCGCACAGAGGGCAGCGCCGATCAAGCCCACTTCTTGATTGGTAATAATATAGATGGGAATCTTTTGGAGAAGTCTGGACATACGCCCCTTATTCAGGAATGCCTGTAAAAAGCGTCCATCGGTCATCAGAGGCAGGTTTTTGGCCGCCACACCTCCAGCAATATACAGTCCTCCATAGGGGAGTAACTTCAGGGCTAGATTTCCCGCTTCTGCGCCATAGGTCTCCATAAAGATATTCATAGTTTCTTCACTGAGGCGATCGCTCTTTTGTTGAGCCGAGCGAGAAATCACAGCAGCCGGATCGACTGTGGCCTCGGTATTTTCGCGACCGATCTGGGACTTCCAGATTTTAAACACCTGTATTAATTCTGGAGATTCTTCAGCCCATTGGCGATCGCGCAAAAACTGGTAAATGGCCACAATTCCCATACCAGAAACTACCCGCTCCACCGAGACTCGATCCCACTGATATTTATCTCGCAAATAGTGCAATAAATCAGATTCTAGGAGCGTGCGAGGTGCAAAATCCACATGCCCCCCTTCCGAGGAAAATACCTGATACTCTCCCTGAGCATCTGGAAGCAAAAAGCCTTGTCCTAAACCGGTTCCTGCACCAATGACGGCCATCGGAGCTTGGGGGTGCGCTCCGGCTTCCTGTAAACAATACAGATCCTGCTCGCCGAGTCCCAAAATCCCATAACCCACGGCCGCAAAGTCATTAATTAGGGTCACTTGTTGCAGATGTAACTCTTCTTCTAAGCGATCGCCCTGGAGATGCCAAATGAGATTGGTTAATTTCGCTTCATTCTGCTCCACCGGGCCGGCGATCGCAAAACAAGCTCGTTCTGGATCTCCCTGATCTTGTCCTTCTTCCTGCAAGAACTGATGGACAATGGGAACGAGATCCCCAAACTCCTGACTCGGATAACTCTGCTGGGCCAAAACCCGCAACGGTTCCCCTGGTGAGGTTTTTTCCACCAGTCTGAGGATCGTTTTCGTTCCCCCAATATCTCCTGCTAATAGTACAGTCATCTTAATTAAACCGAATTCGACTTTCACGAGAACTTAAATGGGAAGTATCCCCATTTAACTCCATGATGAAGCGATCGCCATCCTTCACCACCTTCACCAGAGCGCACAAGGACGCATTCACATCCGTTCCCTTCACCCCATCCACCAGTCCCATCGCCATCCCCAACACCGACGCACCATGGCCGACCAAGAGCAAATCCTCATCAGGAAACCGCTCTACTAAAGTGCGGATAGTTTGTCGGGCACGGGCGAAACATTGGGACTCAGTTTCAGGATAACCCGGTACTCCCTCAATGGGAACCTCTGGATCGATATGGGGAAACTCGGCCGCCAATTCTGACAATGACCGAATTTCGGGCATTTGGGTCATCCACTCTGGATTTAACCACTCTCCCAACCCCCAATGCAAGCGCAGGGGTAAATTCAGCACTTCCGCCACCCCATGGGCCGTTTGCACCGTTCGCAGAAAGGGGGAAGCAAAAATCCGGCTGATTCCTTCTGATTTTAGGCGATCGGCCAACTCCTGCACTTGCACTAAACCATCATCAGATAAGGGCGGATCGTAACGGCGATCGGCCGTATTAAACCACTCCGGATTCACAAAATCCAAGCGGTTAGCATGTCGTGCAATCCAAATTGTTTGAGCCATATCGCCAGATTCAATCCTTAGTCAACTTCAAAAAATAATGGTAGCCATTCAATCAATTCATCAAAGGTTGTTAATTTGGGTAATACTTGAATCACAAAAAACTCCTTTAAGGTTTTTGAATCAGGATTTCCAGGATGCGCTGTTTGCGTTGGCGGTCGATCGCAATTAACCGGATATACTCTTGGGGATGCTCTTCTAAAATACTCCTCAATTGGAACAGTGCCTCTTGCACGCTTTGAGCGGATATGGGGCGAGCATTTTGCCACGATCCCGTCCGAAATCTGCGAGAATCAGCTATTTCTACACCTAAACTATAGCCCCCCTCTAGAATCTGTTGCACTTGTTGGGTCATCTCTGAGGGGAGATTAACAGGGGGAGAACTTGGGGGTAACTCCTCTGTCACTCTGGGAGAGGGTGCTGTTTTCGATTGGGGATTGGGTTGATAAGTTTGGGATAATTTCAGCCGGTTAATATGGTGCTGCTGTTCTTGCAATTGTTCTGCCATTTGCAGCAGTTGGTCTAAACTCCAGGTTTGGCTGGGAAATTCGGGGGGTTTTTCTTTGCTATTAACTAATCGTTTGCCAATTTTGTCATAGCCGATGGTTTCGAGCAGGTGTAAAATTTGGTCATCATACAGGCGCGATCGCAGTACGGCAAAGAAATCAATCGGTTGTTCGGGAAAGCGATCGATCAACTGTTCAATGGTTGCACTCGGAAGATTATCCGGAGCAAAGATACCACTGACAATACCACCTTTATCTTGGCGATCGGGTTCCCAATAGAATTTTTCCATCCGTCCATCCCGAATGAGGGGAGCATAGAGCGTGGAAAAGTCATTTCCCGTAACAATAATGGGGACGCGGTGTAGGGGGGTGGGATCGTAGCTTCCGGGAAGTTGCACATCCGTGGGCCGATCAGCAATATTCATTAATGTGCCATGCACCAATTGCGTATTCACCGTATATTGGGTACGCTCATCTAAACGACCTGCCCCCGCATCCAAATCGTTAATCATTAATATCGTCATTTTCCCCCGCACCTTAATTAATTCAGCCGCTTCCCGATAGCGCAACCGAATTAACCGAGACGGATCTCCCGCATCCGGACTTTCCAATTCTCCCGCAGACATATGGACAACTTCCACGCCCATCTTCTCAAAGATTAATTCACATTGAAACGTTTTCCCTTCTCCCTTGCGGCCATGAATTCCTAAAATCAGGGGAACCGGCACTTGAGGTAAATCTAAGAAATTCTTGGTGATATGGATGGCAACTTTATTGAGAAATCGAGGCGCAATATAATAAGTCATACAGATTCTGATGCCATCTATCCGATACAGTGACTGAACTTGATATTATTATAACTCAAACTTCTCTGGTTCCCCTAAAAGTCCCCCAATTTATCGCGGGATTTTCCGCCTTGAATAATGTCAACTTGACTGAGCAGAAATCAGGGATATTTTTGCCCATACAGTATCATAATCATCATTAAGTCTCACCGTTGTCACTTCTTCAACCGCCAGTGTAGAATTAGGAGGAACAATGCCCTTAATGCTTGCCAACTTTGTCCCTTTATCCCTTAAGTTAATTGAATTAATCGTTTCAATATTAGTCTGAGGTTGAGGAACATTATCTTGCTTAATTGTTTTAGTTTTATCCTCCTCTAAAGTTTGACTTCCAGACCTAACTTTACCTAGATAGATCCATCCCTGTACATTAGATTGCTCTTCTGTTAGTTTCTGTAAAAGTTCTTTCTCAGGACTATTCGCTATTTCTGCTATATCATAGGATTCACTCACCGGATTCTGTGCTGTTTGTATACTACTGAGCTTATCGAGAATATAACCTTTAAATTCATCAGTCACTGAATCATCATCAAGGATTAATCCTGATATCGTTTGAGTCAGCTCTGTATTCTGACTCGATATAGGAATCGTGAACAAAATCCGTTTTTCATTATCGTCTTCAGCTAAATTATAAAGACTCACCAAAGCAATTTTAGCCTTAGTTTGGTCTGCTCCAGCCAGGTTTTCTAATTGTGCCTGGATTAACTCAACAAACTTTTGAACCCTTTGATTTTCTTGCGCTTGTTCTTCAAGTTTCGTCTGGATTTCTGCTGAATTTCTTGCTGCTATAGTCGCTTGCCATGAGGTATAAGCACCAAAAATGGCCACGATGACACTCACCCCAATCTGTAATTGTTCTAACAATACTTTCTTGTTTCCAGATGGAGGGCTGCGATCGTTGCCTTGCATTGGCTTTGGCTCACTCATAACATCACTTCTGATTTATGCAGTCCATTTACTGCTATTATAGCCAGCACAACTTTCTGCGATCAACAAAGGAGGGGCAAGTAACCTTACCCCTCCCCATACCTTGACTTATTTACTAAGTATAGAAGCACGCCTTGAGGTATGAGCTATCTTTCGATAATGGACAAAGACTGATTTGTTTTGATCCTCCCATTACCCGTTACCCATTACCAGTGCGTAGCACTATATAACTTAGTAACGACGGATATTAGTGTTAGGTTTGTGAACAATGAAGCTCAGAACTTGACACTGTTTAATATTGTCAAATCCCATCACCCGAACATAGCTTTCACGATATTCAGCGCGACAAGCATCAATTTCAGCCATCACTTCATTAACGGTTTTAGCATGGAACAGGGGCAGTTTCCACAGCGTCCAGTAGTGCATTTCCGGGCTGGAATCTTCACTAAATTCCACACCAGCAATATAGCCTTGATCCAAAATATACTGGATTTGCATCTTGATCTGGGCATCAGTCAGAGGAGGCAGATAAGAAAGCGTTTCGTAACGGCGCTCTTTAGGTAAAGTTTGCATGGTTTTTTAAGCAGTTGTGTCTAGAATATTGGACTCGAAGTAATCCAGCAATCCTCAATCTGAATCGGCTGGGGATTGGGTATCGGAAGAAGAATCAGGGATATTAAGTCGTGTTACCCGTTCAAGATATTGACGGCGATGTTCCATATTGCTCTGTTGAATATTACTGCGAACCATTTCCGGTAAAAACTCAGTAACTTCTTGGGCCAAATGTTCTCGTACCGTCATCACCCGGAAGGCCATTTCTGGTTTGGCTTGGAATAGTTCATCTAGATAGGCTTCCCCATCCTGAATTTTCCCCGTTGAGGAAAATCCACTCAGCCAAATCGCTTCACCGGGATTGGTTTCTCTTAACTGGTTCGTAACTACTTTCACCGCTTGATAAGTGAGATAACTTGCCATTACACGGCTAGTAGCTTTGGCAACATTTTTAATATCCATGTCCTGATCTCGGCCGCTAAGATGAAAGAATCTCCGATTTTAGAGGGAGACTAGGGGCAAGATTGTAATTAACAACACTCTTGCCTCTTCTTCCTCTTAACGGATGCTCTAACTCTGGACAGAGATTAGAGGGTATCCATGGCCTCGAACTCGAACTTGATTTCTTTCCACAGTTCGCAAGCAACGGCCAATTCAGGAGACCATTTACAAGCTTCGCGGATGACATCTCCACCTTCGCGGAAGAGGTTACGACCTTCGTTACGAGCTTGGATACAAGCTTCCAGAGCCACACGGTTAGCGGTTGCACCAGGAGCATTACCCCAGGGGTGACCCAAGGTTCCACCACCGAACTGTAAGCAGGAGTCGTCACCAAAGATTTCTACCAGAGCTGGCATGTGCCATACGTGAATACCACCGGAAGCAACGGGCATTACCCCAGGCATAGAAGCCCAATCTTGGGTGAAGTAGATCCCGCGTTGACGGTCTTGTTCAATATGGTCTTCGCGCATGAGGTCAACGAAGCCCATGGTGATCCCTTTTTCACCTTCGAGTTTACCTACAACGGTTCCAGAGTGCAGGTGGTCACCACCAGACATCCGTAAACATTTGGCGAGAACACGGAAGTGAATACCATGGTTTTTCTGACGGTCAATTACGGCGTGCATCGCACGGTGAATGTGCAGCAGTACGCCGTTGTCACGACACCATCTAGCAAGAGTGGTGTTAGCGGTGAATCCTCCGGTGAGGTAGTCATGCATGATGATGGGAGTGCCGATTTCTTTGGCGAATTCGGCCCGTTGCATCATTTGTTCTACGGTAGGAGCGGTTACGTTTAAGTAGTGACCTTTAATTTCACCGGTTTCCGCTTGGGCTTTTTCAATCGCTTCTTGAACGAACAGGAAGCGGTCTCTCCAGCGCATGAAGGGCTGAGAGTTGATGTTTTCGTCGTCTTTGGTGAAGTCTAGACCGCCGCGCAGACATTCATATACGGCACGACCGTAGTTTTTAGCGGATAAACCGAGTTTGGGTTTGATGGTACAACCGAGCAGGGGACGACCATATTTGTTGAGTTTGTCCCGTTCTACGGTGATTCCGTGGGGAGGGCCTTGGAAGGTTTTCAGATAGGCGATGGGAATCCGCATATCTTCTAAACGCAGGGCACGCAGAGCTTTGAAACCAAATACGTTACCTACAATGGAGGTCAACATATTGGTGACAGAGCCTTCTTCAAACAGATCTAGAGGATAAGCTACATAACAAATGTATTGGTTATCTTCTCCAGGAACCGCTTCAATATCGTAGCAACGACCTTTGTAGCGATCGAGATCGGTTAACAGGTCAGTCCATACTGTTGTCCAGGTTCCGGTGGAGGATTCCGCAGCTACCGCAGCGCCTGCTTCTTCGGGAGGAACGCCCGGTTGGGGGGTCATCCGGAATGCAGCCAGAACATCGGTATCTTTCGGTGTGTAATCTGGTGTGTAGTAGGTTAGCTTATAATCCTTTACACCAGCTTGATACCCAGATTTAGACTGGGCTTGGGTTTGAGCGTAAGACATGAAATCCCTTCCTAAAAACTAGCACTTAATACGTTTTGTGCCGATTGGCTAGATGTTTAAGAATATATCAAGATTCGGGCCTTTTTTTGTTCACTTCTACTTGTTTTGCAAATAATCCTTACTTATGTTTACAGGGATTATTAAGCTTTATCACAATCATCTTGACAAAAATCTACATTTATTAAGAAAATATAAAGCTTTATTTTTCAGATTCGGGTTGGCGATCGCCAATAAACCCAACCCACCCAAGGCTCGATGAGTAAATATCCTTATTTTTTCTTCTCAGACAACGCAATATAACGTTATCTTTCCCAAGAGGAAGACTAAAGAAAAATGTTACGATATGGTCATTATTTTTGACAAAATATAACTTTCATGATGGCCATGGCGATCGCCCCTGTACTTAGCCTAACCTGCTGAACGGCTTCTAGCATGGGGGATCTTTTGCTATAGTGCCTGTAGGATCATTGAGACATTAACTTATGGCTTTACTTCATACTCCACTGTTTGACTCGTGCGTAAAACAGAAGGCAAAAATGACTGAATTTTCCGGTTGGGAAATGCCAGTGCAATTTTCAGGAATCAAACAAGAACATGAAGCCGTCAGAACCCAAGTCGGAATGTTTGACATCTCCCATATGGGCAAATTCTTCCTCAGTGGCCCTTCAGTCATTGCTTGTTTACAAACCCTTGTACCCTCAGATCTAGCTCGTCTGCAACCGGGTCAGGCTCAATATACGGTACTCCTGAATCCAGAGGGAGGCATTATTGACGATATTATCGTCTATCTGCAAAGCCAAGAGAGCAACGGAGAGGAAAAAGTAGCCATTATTGTCAATGCTGCCACCTGTGAGGGCGATCGCCAATGGATCGAAAAACACCTCGATCGCGATAAAATCCAATTCGACGATCGAACCCCCCATCAAGCCCTCATTGCTCTGCAAGGCCCCAAAGCCATTGCCACCCTACAAACCCTAGTCGAAACAGACCTCTCATCCATTCCCCGCTTCGGTCACATCACCCTTTCCCTCCTCGGTAGCTCCGCCTTCGTCGCTCGCACCGGCTACACGGGCGAAGATGGAGTAGAAATGATGCTCAACCCAGACACAGCCCTACAACTCTGGGATACCCTCCTCCAAGCAGGCGTTACTCCCTGCGGTTTGGGAGCCAGAGATACCCTACGCTTAGAAGCCGCCTTAGCCCTCTATGGTCAAGATATTGACTCAACCACCACCCCCCTAGAAGCCGGTTTAAAATGGTTAGTCCACCTCAACACTAAAGGTGACTTTATCGGTCGCTCCGTCTTAGAAGAGCAGCAAGCTCATGGAGTCTCTAACCGCTTAGTGGGACTGCAAGGAGAAGGTCGCCATATTGCCCGTCATGGCTATCCCCTTTTAGTCGGAGGAGAAGTCGTTTCTGAAGTCACCAGTGGAACCCTTTCCCCCACCCTCGGTTATCCTATTGCCATGGCTTACTTACCCAAAAAATGGGCCAAAATTGGCCAAGAAGTAGAGGTAGAAATTCGCGGCAAACACTATCCGATGAAAGTGGTGAAAAAACCCTTTTATCGGGCTGAGTAAATTCAATGAAACCGTTATCATTGCCCATCATCTTAACCCATCCTTGACATCCTCACCGGGCTGAAGCCACCGTGATTCCTAAATCTCACAATTTAGGTTTCTGCTTCATAGCAGTTGCCTTCACAGATTTACTCTGCTCTGGTCTTACACTCGCTCCACAGACTGACACCGCAAGTCCTGCGGCCAAGATATTACAACTGGCATTTATATCGCGATCTAAATGTATGCCACACTTAGGACATTCCCATTGCCGAATATTTAACGGCATCTTTTCAACCACATGCCCGCAATTACTACAACGCTTAGAACTAGGAAACCACCTATCTATTTCAATATAGTTTCTGCCATACCATCGGCATTTGTATTCCAATTGTCGAGTCAGTTCTCCCCAACTTGCGTCTGATATTGCTTGTGCCAGCTTTCTATTTTTGACCATATTCTTAACAGCTAAGTCCTCAACCACTATCGTTTGGTTTTCGCGCACCAGTTGAGTGGTTAGCTTATGTAAATGGTCAGTTCGGGTATCGGTGATTTTCTGGTGAACTCTAGCCAGTTTTACTCTGGCTTTGTATCTATTGTGAGAGCCTTTCTGTTTTCTTGATAAGCTTTTTTGAAGTCTCCTTAACTTACGGTAGTGTTTTTTTAAGGGTTTGGGGTTAGCTATTTTATCTCCCTCACTGGTTGTTAACAGGCTGCTAATTCCTAAGTCAATACCTACTGCTTTATCGTTAGCAGGTAAAGGTTTAATGATGGGGTCATCAAATCTAATGGAAATATGCCAACGTCCTGACGGATGGAGTTTTACGGTTACAGAACTTGGGAGACAACCGGATGGGATCTGACGAGACCAACGAATGGCTAATGGTTCTTTACATTTGGCTAAATAGATTTTACCGTCTTTGAACTTGAATGCTGATTTAGTAAATTCCGCACTACCTCCTTGGTGTTTTTTCTTGAAATTGGGATACTTAGCACGCTTGGCAAAAAAGTTGGTAAATGCGGTTTGTAGGTGTCTTAATCCTTGTTGTAAGGGGACACAACTTACCTCATTTAAGAAATCTAACTCTTCTTGTTTTTTCCAGTTGGTCAACATTGAAGAGGTTTGAGCGTAATCGATTTTTTCTTGTCGTTGATACCAAGCCTGAGTTCTTTCATGGAGCGCTTTGTTGTAAACTAATCTTACACAACCCAAAGTTCGCCGCAATAGCGACTCTTGCTCTAAGGTTGGGTAAAATCGGTAGTTAAATGCTCTTTCCATGTGTGAGTCAAAGGATTTTTCACAGGGTAGCACCTAAGATGTAATTGTGGTAGCCTATGGTTAGTAAAGCCGCCCTGGAAGGGCGGGGTTTCAGACCCAATTTTTCTGATGAGTGACACAGATTTTGAGCAACAGCTCGAACAAACTCTCCTTAGCTTTGCTGATATTCAAGCAGAATTAAACTATAAGCAGGCTACGGATTCCTTACAATCCTTGGTCAGGAATTTGGATTTGAGTGACTCAGAACGGTCGGGACTAGAAGCAGAAATTGAAGATTTACAAGGAATGCTCGATAAGTTAGAACAAAGTCGAGTACAAATTGCCGTCTTTGGTTTGGTGGGACGGGGAAAATCTTCGGTTCTGAATGCGCTGTTGGGGAATCCAGTGTTTGAAACGGGCCCCACCCATGGGGTCACTCGTGCCATCCATGGAGCGTCTTGGCAAGTGGGTTATCAACAGGAGTCAGAGTTAGTCCGGGTGACCATTGGGAGACAAGGACAGGCCCAGATTCAGTTGATGGATACGCCAGGAATTGATGAGGTGAATGGCCAGCAACGAGCGCAGCTTGCTCACCAGGTGGCGAAACAGTCGGATTTAATTTTGTTTGTGATTGCTGGGGATATGACCCAGGTAGAATATGAGGCTTTGTCTTTGTTGCGAACGGAGAGTAAGCCGATTTTGTTGGTGTTTAATAAGATCGATCAATATCCGGATACGGATCGGATGATGATTTATGAAAAAATTCGCGATGAACGGGTGAAGGAGTTGTTATCCCCAGAGGAAATTGTGATGGCGGCCGCTTGTCCCTTGGTTCCGGAAGGGGTGCGTCGGCCCGATGGCAGTTTGGGGGTGAAGTTGGTGCGGGGAGAACCGCAGGTGGAGGATTTGAAGCTGAAAATCTTGGATCTGCTCGATCGCGAGGGCAAGTCTTTAGTGGCTTTAAATACAATGCTTTACGCGGATACAGTCAATGAGCGTTTAGTTAAGCGCAAGATGGAGATTCGCGAGGGGAAGGGGAATCAAATTATCTGGAATTTTGTTAAAGTCAAGGGATTGGCGATCGCCCTGAATCCAGTGACGGCGATCGATTTACTCAGTGCAGCCGTCATTGATGTAGTGATGATCCTGAAGTTATCCCAACTCTATGGTATCCCCATGACTCAACAGGGGGCGTTGAATTTACTGCAAAAAATTGCGATCGCCATGGGAGGAATCAGCGCCGGAGAATTATTCGCTAATCTGGGACTCAGTAGCCTAAAGGGTTTGCTCGGTTTAGCCACTCCTATAACCGCAGGGGCGGCGATTGGGCCCTATCTCTCTGTAGCCATCAGTCAAGCAACCATTTCTGCCCTATCCTCCTACGGCATGGGCCAAGTCACCAAAGAATATTTAGCCAATGGCGCATCCTGGGGCCCCGACGGGCCAAAAGCCGTAGTTAGCCGCATTTTATCCGGTCTAGATGAGACTTCCATCTTAAACCGGATTAAAGATGAATTATGGACAAAATTACAGGGCCATCAAAGCTTGATATAAAGTTTTAGGCCATCTCTGACATCAACCTTCTATCGTAATCGAACAACTAGAGAAGGACAGAGGAGAAACAAACCATCCCCCTGCCCTCTCTACTCAACTCGCTTAAATCGATAAGCCCAAGTTCAGGCCTAAAAAGGCATGAATAAACAACAACGCCAACGCTGCCGTACCCAAATAAGCATGAAGGGTACGCAAGGAAGGTTTATTATCTCCCCCAAACTTGGTAATCGAAATTGCGCCATTAAGACCCAACATCACTAAGACAATGGAACCCGTCCAAAAATGGGGACTTTCCAGAATCGGTTGTCCTTGCATCACCAGAGATAACACCCCTCCGGTATATCCGAGTCCTAAGAATAGGGTCAAAAATGGGGCCAGCTTGCGGTGATTAAGCATATTTTGAGTCTTCACCTCTTCATCGGTAGCACTACGTCCGCGCCATCCGACAATGCCCACAAAACTGCCCAACACAAAAACAACAATGCCCATCATCAGGGGATGCCCCCAATGGGTGATGGGTTCAGGAATACCCAAACCGGCGAAATAATCGGCAATAGGGTTAACAATCGGTTGCAGAAGGTCTCTAATGGTGTCCATGGAGTAATCCGAGTAATGATTTGAGTCAAGTAGTTTGCTATTTCCAGACTTTGGAATCTAAAAGTCTGTCGGGTTGTTGCGGAAGTCTTGATAAGACTCCAATACTTCCTTAGTGTAAACAGCAATGTCCCCTTGGTTGTACAAATTGGGATTACCCGATACCCACCAAGCTGCTGTTCTGCGGATGGCAAGCGCTTCATTTTCAGCACTGGCGGCATATTCTTCCGCCAGAACATCCCCGACAATACAGACTAACACTGCTCTGGTTTGCTCCAGATTAGCCGCAAATAGTTCTGGGCTGACAGTCTCTCCCAGACACCATTGAGACCATCGGGTAATGTTATTGGGCCGAATTTTCCACGGGCCATATAGGGGTTCTGCGGTTTGCCCTTGGGGGGCGGATAGTCGCAGAGCTTCCACTAGGGCTATCACTTTATCGCGAGGTAGCTGCGCTAAAGCAGGCAACGCCCACAGGACTAGGCTGGCGATGATGGCCCCTAGTCCTTTCACTCTCCAATATTTAGTTTTCACTCCTCGTCACCTTTTAAGGGTTAAGTTTGATGCTCACACTCTTTAAAGCATAGGCTTAACCATATAAATGAGCTACCCATTCCCCATAACCGTTATAGGGTAAGGTCGGTTGTCTGGGCCAGGTGAACGGTGACCCTTCACTAATCACCCGCTCTGTGGCTTGAGACCATCGGGGATGGGGCTTGTCTGGATTCACATTGGCTTCAAAATCATATTCATTGGCATCAATGGTATTCCAAAATGTGGCAGGCTGAGTATCAATAAATTCAATTTTGACAATAGATTTTGCTCCTTTAAATCCATATTTCCAAGGAATGACTTGGCGAATGGGAGCGCCGTGCTGTTTGGGTAAATCTTTGCCATAAATTCCGATCGCGAAAAAGGCTAATTCATTAGCCATTTCCTCAATTCGCAAGCCTTCGGTATAGGGCCAGGGAATATTAGAAAAGGGACTCCAGGAGGGGCCGGTACTGATTTCCTTATCGTACCAGGAAGTAAAGCGGACAAATTTAGCCTCGGTGGTGGGTTCCACCGCTTCGATCAGTTTACGCATGGGGAACCCCAACCAGGGCACAACCATAGCCCAAGCTTCCACACAGCGAAACCGATATACTCGCTCTTCTAGGTCAAATTTATGGCGTAAATCATCGATATCATAGGTTTGGGGATTTTTCACTAATCCTCCTACCTCAACTTTCCAGTTTTCCGTGGGCAAAGCTTGAGCAGCTTGCTGAATAGATTTGGTGGTTCCAAATTCGTAAAAGTTATTATATTGGGAAGAAAGGGATTGGGGCGTAATTTGCAAATCTCCCTGGGGAAATTCTGGATTTTGAATAATCGCCTCTGGGGTTTGATAAGGAGAGAGGGTAGAATTTGATTCACCGGTTTTACTACAAGCGGTTAAGGGGAGTAGACTGGCGGTGATTCCCACTCCCATCAACCCCTTGAGCAATTGCCGACGATTCATGAATACGGACTCTGGGGTGATCTGGGGATTGGGTATATCCCAGATTTGGGGAACTTTGATTAAGGTCATGACAATTGGTAAATACTCCAAGCAATATCTAGTTATATTAACGTATGTATTATGACTGAGAAACCCGATTTCTTAAAGAAACCGGGTTTCTTACCACCTCTAAGAATCTAAAAAATTGCCCGCACTCAATAACTCTTGTGCCGCTTCTAGCATCTGTGGGGCTAACTCTTGTAAATCTTCGCGATTGTCTAAATAGGCTTGTAGCGCTGATAGGGGATCTATTTCTTGTCCTTGGCCTAATTCTGGCAGTCGAGTTCGGGAAAGGTGACTGACTAATTCGGGTTGAATAGTATAACTATGAGCCACTTCTAGCCGTTCATGGAGTTGCTGGGAATCGATCCGGTCTAATTGCTCGGAGCGAATTTGATAAATTAAGCGCACAACGGCATCTTTAATGGATGATTTTTCTAGGGTATGTAGGAGTTTTTCTTGGGGATCTTCTGACTGAGTGAGATCGACAGTTAGGGTCTTAAATGCCCGTACAGATAAGGGATGAAATTCTACATTTGCCTGTCCTTTTTCTACTTCCACCAGCACATAACCCTTTTGTTCTTTCTCTTCGCTAAAATCTACCCGTTCAATGCTACCGGGATAGACAACTGGGGGATGCTGGCATAAAATTTGATGTTTGTGGACATGACCAAGAGCCACATAATCAAAACAGGGACGGGCGAGGATGGATAAGGGAATGGTAAACCCTTTGCCAACGGCTAAAAATCGTTCTGCACCATAGTGGGCATTATCGACCATCACATGGGCTAAAAGAATAGTGGGAATATCCGGATTAAGGCGACGAATTTGGGCTTCGAGGGCAGTTCGTAAACGGTCGATTAATTGATGATTAATGTCTGAAAGAGATAATTCTTGGGTTTCCGGACGAGTGAATAAACTTGAACGGGTTAACCAGGGTAAGGTAATGACTTGTATGGGCCCGTGGGGGGTGCTAATCTGATGCCAGGCTAGGCGATCGCCCACAATAAAGCCTGGAACCCCTAGAGTCTGGTAAATCGATAAACTTGCTCCCCCCTTCCCTTGGGCATGTTGATCGTGATTTCCCACCAATAACACTGTAGGAATATTGGCCTCCACCAAACGGTAAAATTGCCGCGCAAACCCTTGACTGACGTAGGGAGGAGGAGTCGCATCCGGGAATGCATCGCCACCAAATAAGACTAAATCCACTGGCTCGGCGATCGCGCGATCGATACATTGGGACAAGCTCCTGATAAAATCCTCCAAGCGGGTATTTAACCCCGTTTCCGGATTCACCCGTCCATGACTTAATCCACTGCCCAAATGAATATCCGATAAATGTAAAACCTTAATCATCCTGCCCTCCATAGTCATAAAAATATCCCCAATAAAGTTTAATTATCAGGGATGATCAAATCTAACAGAGATTGTCATGACTTTAGAGGTTCAGGACTAGAAAATAGTCATCCTTACTCAACGGTTAACTGGTTTGACTAGAATCAATTCGCCCACTGCCTCGACGAGCTATTTCAGTCGCATCAAAGGATTGGGATGAAGGGCAACCATTTTCACAGCGTCCGCTACCGCGATGATCTTCAGCATAAGTACCAGATAGACTAGACTGGGAAGCAACACTGGCACTCGTTTGTAGGTTAACCCAACCTATTGAACCAATCACCAAGGACAAGAACAGAAAACGATTAATTTTAATGGAGTTGTTGGTACGCATGGGAAACATCTGTCTCGAAGTAACTGTTCTACTTCTCATCGGTTTCCCTGGTTCATCCGGATAAACGATCAGAGTTTATCAACTAAAAACGTCCGTAATTTCTTCCACAATTATCCAACCTCCAGCTAAGTTAATACGTCCCCGCAGGCGAACCCGTTTTTGATGGTCTAGCTTCTGTAAAGCCTCATTGACTAGGGGTTCAGTGGTAATCAGTCGCCAAGTGCTTCCCCCCCATTCAACAGGGCTGTTGACCTCAAATTGATAGCTTTGTTCCTCCAAGCGCTTAAAAAGTCCTGATACTTCTAACCCCTCAGTACAAGTTCTTCCTAAGTGAGCTAGGGAAAAGGGCGCATAGCCGCTTTTGGGATAATCCTTTCCATAATCTAAATAATGGAATTGCCATTTTTGCCAATCTGGGGAGCGATGGGTGAGATTAAAACAGGGAATGACTGCCGCTGGGGCGCTTGTATCGGTTAATAGGGCTGATTGTAAAACTCCTACTGGTAAACTATGGGGGTCTTCCTGACGTTGAATACAGAGCGCTGCTGCCATTCCTGCGGCTTGACCGATATTCATCACCACCGGTTGTAAGCGGGTGGCTCCATTGGCAATATGGGAGACAGAAATATTCTTTTCGCAGACGAGAAATCCGGTCATTTCCTCTGGAATTAAACAGCCATAGGGAATGGTAAACGGAGTTCCCGTCCATCGTCCCCCCCAGCGTAGAGATTTGGGAGCAAGGGGAAAGGAGACTTCTGGATAATGATGGTCGTTGGGATAGTTGCCGATAACAATACTATTAATCTTTCCTGTTTCATCTCTGGGTAATTGGGCCACATTTCCGTCTGGTTGGGGCAAAATGTCCTGTTCTCGCAGGGTAATTTGTCCTTTGAGTCGGCGACTTTCCCGAAAATAGGGGTAAAGGGCGATGCCTTGTTGGAATTGGGGAAGGAGTGCAGAGCGGGGGGAGGTGATGGAGTCGAGGATGGGAAATTGATTAACCGCTAACCCATAGCGCTGTCCGAGTTGGCTTTGAATGGTGCGCCCAAAGTTGAGACTATGTTCTAGGGCTTCTTGTAAGAGGATAAATTGGTCTTGGGGCGATCGCACCAGGCGATTAAGATTAATGCCATAGTCATTGCCCTTAATGGGCCAGTTAATCATCATTTTGCCATTGGGTAAACGGCCATAGCTTAAAAATTTCTCTACCCCATGGTTTTCCCATGCACCCGCAAACGCTGATTCATCCACAGAACCGGGAATTTCTGGCGCGTTGACTCCTTCCCCATAATCTTGCAGATGAATTACCCAAGTGGGCGCTTGTACGGGATACTTTTGGGTGAGTTCATTGGCTTCTTTTGGGGCGCTCGGTTCCCCCCATTCGGCTTGCATCTCCCATCCCCAACGATGGGGAATATCGGCTAAAGCAAGTAAATCTCCGAGTTCGGTTCCATCTAGGGTAAGAGTGGCGTTTACCCGCAAGTTTTGAAAGCGAACCCCGGTAACGCGGTTACCCTTTCGATACACTTCTAAGGGGGTTTGTCCCCAAATCCAGTCTAGGTTCGGCAGCGCGTCTACCCAGTCCTGGAATATTTGCGCCCCTATCTGGGGAGTAAATCCAAATAAGCTGACCCAATTATGGTCTAATCCTCCGGGTTGTTTCTGGGTTAATTCTTGCACAAATGCCCCCCACATTCCCGTTTGAAAAGCGGCTAACTCGCTCCCATCGGGGGCGGATACTCCGGCTGCGGTTAACATGCCCCCTAACCAGGGAAATTCACTGACGAGCAGGGTTTTTACGCCCCTGCGAGCGGCTTGAATGGCGGCGCAGGTTCCCCCGGTTCCCCCACCGACAACGAGGATGTCTACGGTGCGTTCTTCTATTTGGTTCATAGCTTGCCTCAGAGTTCGATACTCTGGGCATTATGGCAAGAAAGGGCTTCGCTTTGGTCAAGTAGGGGGGCCGTTTCCCTTCGGGACATGAAACGCCCCTACAAGGTTTTTGGTTCGATCGGCTTGCCATTACTCCAGCGATCGCCTCTGACTCAACCAACGGGATAAATCCTCTACACTCGTACAATCCAAAATCGCCAGTACGCTATGTTGGGTTTTCCGCAAAGCGGACATGAATGTTCCTCAACCCAACCTACATCTGTTAACATTTAACCAGGAGATTGAAGAGATGGAGAGATAATCATGAGTTTGGTGATTTCAGACGATAGAACCTACAAGATTTTGGGTTTGATTAAGTTATCACTCCATCGATCGCCTCTGACTCAACCAACGGGATAAATCCTCTATACTCGTCCAATCGAGGATCGCCATTCCTAGCTCATCCAAATCATCTAAAGACAATTGTTGCATCTGGGCTATGGTAGCTTCAGGCACTTCTCCAAACCGTCGCTGAAGTTGACGCAAAATCACCCCTAATGCTGCTTCCAATTGCCCTTGGGCACGTCCCTGCTGAAGTCCCTGCTGAAGTCCTTGCTGAAGTCCCTCTTCTAATCCTTCTGCCCTTGCTTGTACGACATAACCCTGCTGGTCAAGTATCCACCGTTCCTTTCGCTCTAACTCTTCCAGTTCCTTCGGACTCAAATTGGCTCGATTGGCGATTCCCAAGGCTTTGCCGATTTCTGGCACTTCTTCGAGAGAACTGGGAATCATCTGTAAATTGGGCGCTTCTTTCATAAAGTAAATCCATTTTTCTGTGAGCGTTTGTAGTTCTTCCAGGGATTTCTTAAATTTTCGTAGTTCCACAAAGATCAGTTCGATCTGTTTGTCAGGAGAGTCCAATGAGGGTAAACTTTTCTCTTTTAAACCAAAGTGGGTAATAATCGGTTCTACCTCCGGAAATAGGGGAAAATCAGCGATCGTTAGAGCAATGACGGGTTGCAGTCCCACGTAAGGTTTGCCAATGATGAGTTGATTGGCATAGGTTTTAGCCCAGTTATACAAGACTCGCTTTTTGAATGCGGGGACATTCAGCACTTGCATTTCAATCAGGACAGTTGTACCGTTGCCTAAGACGGCTTTCACATCCAGATAGCTATCTTTTTGGATACTTGTATCACCCTGATTATAGGGATCGATAATTTCTAAGTCGCTAATTTCTGGGTTACCCGCATAAATGAGGGCATTTAAGAAGCTGATCAGGATATCTTTACTTCCTTGGGAGCCAAAAATACGCTTGAAGGCGAAATCAGTTTTAGGACTAATAAATTCCATAATTTTTTCCTTTGTTTATCTCTACCTATTTGACGGGAATGGTGTATTCCCTGGCGATCTGTTCAAATAGGGAATAATACTGGGCAAATTCTGAACTGGGCGATCGCCCCTCCCAAACATAATAGACTTGATGGCTATAAATTCTCAGGGTTAACCGGCTGGTGGTCGTCTCTAGGGTAGGCGTTAACACGGCTTTGATTCCCTGGTTGGTGACGAAGTTTGGCCCATTCTCTAAACCCAGGGGTTCGACCTGAGACTGGGCAAACCCCTGGATCTGAATCTCTGGGCGATCGGGATGACTAAAAATTTGCCCGTCTAGGTTTTCCGGTGGGGGTTGCGCTTGCCATTGGTGAGGATAGGGAAAGGTAAATCCATAGCGGGGATTTTGATAAATTTTCCAGTTGCTCAATGGGGGATTAGCCGAGCAAGCAGAGAGTGAAACACAGACACACAAAGGGATGAGCGCCTTTAACGTCTGCTTCCATAATGCTGAATTTGTAAAGTAATGTAACAATGTTGCCGTCATACAGTCTTTACGTCTTGACAGCTAATGGTAGAATCGATAAGGTAATAAGCATAGCCGGATAGGACGACTCCAGAGCTATATGCAAGACAAGCAAAAAGTTACGCTGTACATTCCCCCAGAACTCCATCGTCGGCTAAAAATACAAGCGGCGGTCGATTTAGAACCGATGTCAGCCATTGTAGAACGAGCAGTTTCATTCTACCTGGAACACCCAGAGGTAGTGGAAAATATAAACGATTCCCACGGGAAAACGTATCAAATCCATACCTGTCCAGAATGTAAAAGTTCAGTCGTTATCAGTGATGGAGAGCTGGTCTCTCTTAAGAATCAGCCCACTGTGCTGTCTGAAGAGGCACTGCCAATTGAGAGGGTGTCAAGTATTAACCGCACTTCTCAATCAGGCGAGGAAGAATTGGTTCCGTGCTAAACATTGTCGGATCGTATCCGATAGGAACGGCCGGACTAATCCGATTTTAAGCTAAATATCCAAACCTTGGTTTATGAGTTTAGTCTCGGTCAGGTTAGTCTAGCCGCAACCGGTATTCCCACTGTTGCAAGTAGGTCGATGGCTATGCGAGAGCAGCTTAGTATTCTGATTAAAGCTCAATATCCCCTAATCTACCTCGTAACCTCTGAGGAAGAGAGGGCAGAGCAATCGATAGCAAATCTTGCACAAGGCAAGTCTCCAAAACGACTCTACGTTTGGACAGTAACCCGTGGAATGGTTGAGTACGGAGAACCTCGCAGCGTAACCCAGCACAATACGTTGTCACCGGAAGCGGCGATTGAATGGGTAATTCGCCAACCTCCCAAAGAAGGCGCGATCTATATATTTAAGGACTTGCATCCCTTCTATAATTCAGCAACAATCGTGCGGTGGTTACGCGATGCGATCGCCAACTTTAAGGGAACCCAGAAGACCATTATCTTAATGTCTCCTGTGCAAGAAATTCCCATTGAACTGGAAAAAGAAGTGATTGTCCTTGACTTTGCCCTCCCAGATCTGGAGGCTCTCAATCAAGTCTTATCTACCCAACTCGGTTCCAATCGGATTAAGACCAATGTGCGAGAAAAACTCCTGAAAGCTGCCCTAGGCTTAACCCTAGATGAAGCGGAAAAGGTTTATCGCAAAGCTCAAGTGACAGCCGGTCGATTAACGGAATCTGAGGTAGAGATCGTTCTATCTGAGAAAAAACAGTTAATTCGCCGTAATGGTATTTTAGAATACATTGAAGAAGACGAAACTCTTGATGCAGTCGGGGGCTTAGAGGAACTCAAAGCATGGCTTAAACAGCGCTCTAATGCATTTACTGAACGCGCTCGGCAATACGGATTACCCCAACCCAAAGGAATGCTCATTTTAGGGGTTCCAGGCTGTGGAAAATCCTTAATTGCCAAAACCACCTCTCGCCTCTGGGGACTCCCCCTACTGCGCTTAGATATGGGTCGAGTCTACGATGGTTCTATGGTCGGTCGTTCAGAAGCGAACCTCCGAAATGCCCTAAAAACGGCTGAGTCGATTTCCCCCGCTATCTTGTTCATTGATGAACTCGACAAAGCCTTTGCAGGAGGAACCGGTTCTGCTGATTCTGATGGCGGAACCTCTAGCCGGATCTTCGGCTCTTTCCTCACCTGGATGCAAGAAAAAACCTCTCCAGTATTTGTGATGGCAACAGCTAACCGTGTAGAGCGCTTACCGGGCGAATTCTTGCGTAAAGGTCGGTTTGATGAAATCTTCTTCGTTGACTTACCCAATGAACAAGAGCGTAAAGATATTTTCACGATTCACCTAGAAAAACGCCGTCGAGATATTTCCCGCTTCGATATCGAGCAACTCTCGAAGGTCTGCGATGGTTTTTCTGGAGCTGAAATTGAGCAGGCCCTGATTGCAGCGATGTATGAAGCCTTTGCCCAGGATCGGGAGTTTACCCAACTGGACATCATTGCTGCCGTTAAAGCCACGTTGCCCCTGTCTAAGACGATGCAAGAACAGGTAACGGCCCTGAGAGATTGGGCCAGACAACGGGCTAGACCTGCGGCTGCTTCGGTTGCTGAGTATCAGCGACTGGAGTTCTAACAGACTTTCTCTCCTGCTCCCAACAGGAGGAAAGACTAGCGTATCCCTCGCTAGTTCATCCAACGTCGGCGATCGCCATCAACGATCGAAGGCATAGTTTCAATCCATAAGTTGTCGTTTCTCTCAAACACCGTTTTCTTAGGAGGAAATCTCAAATGTCTCATTTTAGCACCCTGCGTACCAAAATCACCGACGCTGAAATCCTCAAGTCTTCCTTACGTGACCTGGGCATCTCTGTTAAGAGTGAAGCTAATGTGCGCGGATACAACGGCCAACAGGTTCGTGCTGATATTGTTGCTGTTCTCGAAGGGGAGTATGACCTCGGCTGGTCTCGCAATGCGGATGGTTCTTTCGACCTGATCGCTGACCTCTGGGGTGTGGCTAAGAAGCACAACCAGACCGAGTTGATCAACTCCATCAATCAAAAATATGCAGTCAACAAGACCCTCAGCGAAGTCAAGCGTCCTGGTCTGCAAAACGCGAACGTGAAATTGGTCGTACAAAAGTAGTTTCTCTAGCGCGTTTCCAAGTTAACGGGTTAACCAGCATTAGGTTACCCCGTTTTTTTATACCCTTGGGCTTAGGGACTGGAAACCATGGGGCGATCGCAAAATTTTTAGAACGGGTTTTTGATGATGAAAGTCGTAGAATCGGACAGAATTGGACAGCACAACGGTTTGCCGTGGGAGTTCGTTCTCCTCGTGGGGGAAGATGGGATACCTCGCGCATTCCAGATGTAACGGTCTTACCCCTAGAACAGTGGGAAGACTTAGCCAACCGAGAAGCAGTGATTGAATTAGATGAACCTCCCCCTATTTTGGTCGTAGAAGTGGTGATTCCTTCGACTCAAACAACTGATTATCAACAGAAGCGGTCAGAATATGCAGTATTAGGAGTTCAGGAATATTGGGTCGTCGATCCCATGGGGGCAAAAGTTACAATTTTTACTCTAGTTTCCGGTTTTTATGATGAAGCCATCTTTCACGGAGATGAGGTTATACAATCAAGTATTTTTACTAATTTGAGCTTAAGTGCGAATCAAGTTTTATCAGTGAGGTAAGTTACTGTATCGCTTATAGCTTGGAAACCTTCACAACTTAATGGATGAGCAAAATTAGACTAAAACCCCTGATTCAAAAGGAATTGGGGGTTTGACTTGTGTGGGCGCTTTTTTGGGCAATTATAAAGTTTTATTACAAAAATCTCGATTTTGCATAAAATCGCCCTCGAAAACCCAAGGAAGTGATAGAAGCCTTCGTTACTTCTGCTCAATTATCCCTTGTGCATTGCTGAGGATTAACTCATGTTTTTAATCAACTGGTTTGATAAACCATCGCCCAAAACCACTAAACCCCAGAACTCTCAAACCTTTATTCTCGAACCCATCCTTACCCCCAGTGGCATCGTGGATGGATTCGACGAAACACCCGATCCCCTTCCGATGGACGATTTCGAGGTTCCTGATGCAGATGCGCCAGAAGTTGATGATGCACCAGACGTTGATGATACACAACCGGATACCACTGCGAGTGATGAGTCTATTGTGGCTCCAGACGAAGTAGAGACGGTAGAAACGCCTGAAACAACAGATAATCTGATTTCAGATGCAGAAATTGAAGAGATTGAGTTTATTACTGAAAGTCAGGGTGAAGGGTCTTTCTCTCCTACCGCAGAAGACATTGAATCAGAAATTGATGGTTCTTCAGAGAGCGTAGTCGCGCAAGCCTTAAGCGACGAGCCAAATGCTGAACTCACCCTCGATAAGGCCGATCCGGAGATTGAAGGGGATGACACTACGGGTGAGGCTCTCACCCTTGCCGATCAGGCAGATGAGGTCGTTGAAGCCTCAGAAGATACCGGTTTAGTCACGGATGGGGCGATCGCCGATAACTCCGATGAAGTTGTTTCTGCGGACTCTCAAGAGGCGATCGCCAATGAGGACATTGAAGCCTTAGACGAAGCACCCGTCGATCTGGTTACCCAAGAGCAATCGTCAGCCCCGACAGGCATCTTCACCGTTGGCGAAACTGGCAAAATTGAAATCGAGTACCTCTTTGACGGCGGAAAATATCAGGGAGAAGTCGCCTTCTTCAGCTTAGAAGGCATGGAGGATTTAGACTCAGATCAGTTTATCCAAACTGCCGCAGAGCGTGCCCTGAGTGACTCTGAGATGGGTCATATCGTCATTTCTGACAAAACAGAAGGCGCGAAATTCGAGGGCGCTATGGGCGAAAAGAACTGGAATCAAGGGGAATTTTCTGGCGTGAAAACCGTGCAGATGCGCCCTGGGGATACCTTTGGCATCATGCTTGTTCCCAACAAAACTGTACAACAAGTCTTTGATAATCCCAGTATCGGTGGTTCCGGTCGTCCCTTATTCTCTCTGTCTACCGCTAATCCTGATGATGGCTTCCATGTAGGACAAATTGCCGATGTTACCGGCGATGGCAATACGTTTGTGATGGAAGATATCCGCATGGATGGCAAGAGTGACTATGATTACAATGACATTATTTTCCGCATCAAGGGTGCAACGGGCGATGCGGTGGATCTCGATGATGTCATTGATGCAGACAACGACTGGCGGGAAACCGAGTTAGGGCAAGAGATTCTCGATTATGTTACCGAGGATAATCCAATTCTCGATCCTGTGCTTCAACCCGCAGTTGAAACCATCACCGATGAAATCAACACCGAACTCGTTCCCGAACTCGAAGAAGTTCTCAGCCAGTTGCAGGACGAGTTAGCCGAAATTACCGCTAACCCCGATATCGTTAATGACAACCCATCGGCTGACGCACCCACGGAACAGGAACAAGATGACCTCATTGCTAAACTCAATGGGGAACTCGAAGCCGCTTTTGCTGACCTAACCAACGATAAGTTTGCGGATGTTGATGCTCTGGCGGGTAAATTTGAATTCGACTCAAAAAACCAACCCCTCGTGGGAGTCATCGACACCGGATTTGCCGAAATCAACCCCGACATTGACGACACTCGGATTACCCTGGGTACGGATTACATTGATGGCGACGATAATCCCTTATTAGCCGAAGGGGAAGGAGATGACCACGGGACAAAAGTCTTAGAAGTCATTGCGGCAACTCAAAATAACAGCGTCGGTATTGACGGCGTTAACGATGATGCTCCCTTATGGTTAGGGCGTGCCGTGGGTTCTGGTAAATGGGCCGATTCTCTGGTGGAATTTGTCGATGCAGCCAAAGCATCCGAGCAACCTAACGCTGTCGTTAACCTCAGCTTTGATTTAACCCAAGAAAACCCCGATGGCTCTATTACCACGCGCACGGAATTTACCGAAAGGGAAATTGAAGCCCTGAAATATGCTCGCGATAACAATGTCTTAATTGTGGCCGCAGCCGGGAACCAAGGGGAAGCCGTCATGTCTGCCCTCGGACAAGCGTCTGAGACTTTCGACAACATTATTACCGTTGGTGCAGCCGATGAAGCCGCAGAACGGGCGGACTATTCCAGCTATGGTAAGGGTTTGGATATTCTTGCCTATGGAGCGAGACCGGATGATCCGACTACCCTGACGAGCAATCCTGAAGTGGATGTCTTTGCTGGCTTAACTGAAGAGGAGGTGGAGTTAGTTCGGGTTCTGATGCAGCAGTCGGAAAATTCTGGGGTGGAGAATACCAGCACTGTGCCTGCGGTTGCTCCTGTGCCAGAGAATGGGGCGGCTACTAATCCTACCGCTAGTCCCACTCCTGTTGTTTCTGTTCCAGAACCGGCTACAAACACTACTGGCGGTGAAACAAGTATTCTGCCCTTGTTGAGTGAGAACTTCAGTGGTGAGAATCTGGGGACAGGGGAAACGGTTACTCTTGACCTGGATAATTCTGGGGACAGGGGAAATCGTCTCTTATCTCCAGAGGAAGAAAATAAAGCTTTGGCTGCTACCCAAAAAATGTTGGCTCAAGTTTTGGCTTCCCTGGAAGATGCGGATGGCGGGGATACAGAATTGGGGCAACCGGCTATTTTGGGAACTTCCATTGCCACAGCGAAAGTGACGGGGGCAGCATCGCAAGTTTGGGCGGCAAATCCTGATTTGAATGCGGCTCAAGTTAAGGCGATTCTTAAGGAAACGGCGATCGATTTGCACACTCCCGGTTGGGATAGCGAAACGGGAGCGGGTTTGCTCAATTTGGGGCTGGCAGTGCAAGCTGGATTGTTGACTCAAGGCAAGGCCTATACTTTTGAGGATACAGAGCTTCTCTCGACTCTGGAAACTCTCAATGGTTCGAGCTACGCTGGAGAACGCCCAGCCTTCTTCAAGAAAGCCTGGAATTGGGTTAAGAAGACTGTCAGCAAAGTCGTTGGCTTTGTCAAAAATGTCATTGTTCCTGTGATCAAGACAGTGGTGAGTGTTGTCCAGAAGGTTAGCAGTTTCATCGCCAAAGCGGTTCCCATTCTGCAAAAAGTGGGCAACTTTATCACTAAGACGCTGATTCCTAAATTCCTCTGCTTGCCCATTTTAGGCAAGATTGGTGTGGTTTTGGGCGGTATTGCTCTGGTTGGCGCGGCCATTGGGGGTGCAGTGTTGTGGTTTAAGAATAAGAGTCAGCAACCTGCTCCTACTCCTACTCCCGGCCCTGCTCCGATTCCCCAGCAAATTTTGGATCTAGAGGCAGCTTGGAAACTGCTGACTCCTGCCCAACAAAACGACATCGGCCCGGCCCTGAAAAATGGGATCGATCCTAAGTTTACACCTCTGTTTGATGGCAGCGACCCAGATAGAATTATTCCTTTACTAGAAACCATCAGTGGTTTGACTCAAGATCAGCGAGACCAGCTTAGTGGTTACTTTCTTAAGGGTGCTTCAGGTGATGAGAGAACTTTCTTTGATGGCTCAGAATCAGGAAATCCTTTTGTTCCGGCTACCGTTAAAGCTGCTTGGAATAGCTTGACAACTGACCAGAAAAACGTACTGCAACCGGTGATGCTCAACGGAGTTAGGAGTCCCTATGGTCGTCCTCTGTTTGATAATAGTGCGGAAGGTCAGCAAGTGATTAAAGTTCTGAATACCTTGGGCAGTCAGAACTTGAATAATAACCAGCGCAGTTTAATGGTGAGTTTCATGCTGAATCCGGGGGGTATTCCTCCAGAATACGAGCCTCGGTTCACGTGACTGACGACGCTGGCCCATCAAATTGCTGCGAAAGAATCGGAAATCCAGCAACTTCAATGGACGATCCAGAGCTTAACAGCACAAACGAATCAGATCAATACGCTGGCTAACCATTACGAAGGTCTGCGACAACAGTACCAGAGTCAAGCCAATTACTGGAATGGCCAAATCCGCACTTGGGGATTAGTGGGCTATCAATGGCAATCCTATCAGTATAAATCTGGGAAACGCTGGCGAACGGGTTGGCGACAAGTCCCGGTTTATGGATGGATTCATAGTCCCCAAGCGGAAGCGAATCGTAATGCGATGCAACAAGCGGCGAATACGGCAGCCCAAATGCGGGATGCGGTTCGGCAGCAGGGACAACCTCAAGTGGGGAATAACCAAGCACAAATTGCTCTGTTGCAACAGCGTATTGCGACGGTACAGCAGGAGTTACAAGTGTTGAGACAACAGCAAGCGGCTGGCGGTTCTCCGTAGTTGCAATTCAGCATCACCTGTAGGGGCGAGGGGCCCCTCGCCCCTACAGCAATTCGATCGAGTATGAACTTTTATTACAAAACAAGGAGTTTGGCATAAAAATACCCCCTAAAAACTGAGAACCCTATAGAGGCTTCTATGGCTTCTACTCAATTCTGTATCTAGTATTACGAGGATAAACCGATGAAAATGTTTTCTCACCACCTGAATCTGCTGTACCTAAATGCGTTAGGGTCTATTGTTGGGGCATTAGCGTTGATAATGGCGATCGCTCCCTCTGCTTTCGCTGCCAAATTTGCTGACTTCGTGTTTATCGTTGATGAGTCCGGTTCCATGTCTGGTGAACATAGTTGGCTCGGACAAACCATTGGAAATTTAGAAACCGCTTTGCAAGCTAAAGGGGTTGGTACAAGATCTCAGCAAAATCGCTATGGTTTAGTGGGTTTTGGTAATGGCTGGTCTTCATCATGGTTAGGTCGTGGTATTCCTGTGGGAGGTGGCTTATTTGGCAGTGCTGCTCAGTTTCAAGATGCAACTCACTCTCTGGTTACCAATGGTGGTTTTGAAGATGGCTATTCGGCGATTCACTATGCCTTAAATAACTACTCCTTCCGCCAAGGAGCTGCGGTCAATTTTGTCTTAGTCACGGATGAAGACCGGGATAATGGTAATTCTGCCCTGAATTTTGACAATACTTTGATCGCCTTGCAAGATAAAAATGCATTGCTCAACGTTGTTGTTAACCATCGCATGATAGGAAATAACGGTGAATTTGCTATTGGTGCTGATGTCAATGGCAATACTTTTTTTGGTGATAGAAATGGAGGGTTTACGACAACACAATCAACTCTGATTTCTAGTTCGAGTTTTGGCACGACTAAACGGGATTACGTCGATTTAGCTTGGGCGACGGGAGACTCTACTATTAGTGGGGCAGCTTGGGATTTAAATCTGCTTCGTTCTGGGGGAACTACAGCTAAATCTTTTAGTGCAGCTTTTGTGGAAATTAAAGCCACAGAAGCCCTCCAACAAACTCAAATCCCCGAACCTTCGTCTGTATTAGGATTAGGTGGATTGATGTTTAGTGCTTTTATTGCCAACAAAATGCAGATAAAACGCAAACGGCAACAAAACTCCCTAGAATCCACTGGCAGTTGAGAAAAAATGCGCGATGCCCTCGGGTGTATAATGCCGGGGTTGGGGGCGATACAGCAGTTTCCTGGCTCTGTGCGGTACATAAATGGCGGTTTTTAAAGATAGCCAGAATAGCTCATTCATGTCCGCTTGCTCAAAGCTAGATTGAGTCTGTTGTTCACTCCCCCCATTCCCCCATTCCCCCACAGAGGGCGCGAAACGCTGTAATTCCACCTATCCCTGAGGCGATCGCCTTCTTGACCTACTTCTACTCTCTCCTGATGATTATCCAGCTTGAAGAGATCTTTACTGGTCAGTCCGGGAACTTGTTCTACAAAAGTAGTTTCTCTAGCGCGTTTCCAAGTTAACGGGTTAACCTAATGCTGGTTACCCCGTTTTTTTATGTCGAGAAAGCTATGGATCGGATTGCCTCTGAGTTTAATCCTAAAATTACTCAGGTCTTACAAGAGTGTGGTCAACAAATTGAGTTACTCAGCCAGTCTTTTGAGGTGGATCAAAAAGGGCCGGGCGATTATGTCACCAATGTCGATCGCTATTTAGACCGGAAACTGTCTCAAGTTTTTGGGGGCATGTTTCCCCAAGATGGCATTATTACGGAGGAAAATGAGCAATCCAGGGGTTTATTCCATCAAGGATATGAACAGTTATGGTGTATTGACCCCTTAGATGGTACAGAAAGCTTAGTCAATGGCCGTCAAGATTATGCCGTAATGGTGGGACTGCTGCGGGATTATCAACCGATCGCCGGTTGGATTTATTCCCCCGCACGGGCAAGATTATATTATGGCGGCCAGGATTGGGGGTTGTTTGAAATCCGGGGTCAAGAACTGCCCAAAGCCATCATTCCCCAAATGCCTGCCCCTCCTTCTCGGTCATTCTGTCCCGTGCAAATTGGCTATCAAGACCGCAAAACCTATGGCCAAGCTATAACTCGATTTATTCCCCAAATTCAGTTTAATTCTTTAGGGAGTTTTGGCTTGAAGGTGTTAGAGGTGATTTTTGGCCGGGTCGGTTTGTATTTCTATTTTAATCGTCGGGTGAAACTCTGGGATACCGTCGGCCCGATCGCCTTAGCTCACAAAGCCGGATTAATTTGTTGCGATCTCGATGGCCAACCTCTGGAGTTTAGTCCCAATGCCATTCATCCAGATACCCTAGCCCACGAGCAAATGATCGTTATTGGTTGGCCAGACTATATTGATTCCCTCTTACCCGGATTACAGAAAGCCGTGTATTCCATTCAAAGTTAATCTCTGGACTCTCGATCTTGGCCAATGATGGAGATCTTGCGTAAAGTAGAAAGAGTCACCTCTTTTTCCCCGATCGCCATGCTCAGTTCTCCGCCCCAAACCGACCGCACGACCTCCGATTGGAAACGTATTATTCGAGACTTTGAACAAGTCCTTGGCCGGAAAGGGGTTATCCAGCGCAAGGAAGAACTGCTCACCTATGAATGTGATGGCTTAACCAGTTATCGGGTGCGGCCCAAATTGGTGTTACTGCCACGGAATACCCAAGAAGTGGCAGAAACGGTTAAATTATGCGATCGCTACCAACTGCCCTGGGTAGCGCGGGGTGCAGGAACAGGACTCTCTGGTGGCGCTCTCCCCGTCGAAAATGGGGTCTTGATTTCCACCGCCTTTATGCGCCAGATCCTCGATATTGACCTGGAAAACCAACAGGTCATTGTCCAACCGGCTGTCATTAATAACTGGGTCACCCAAGCCGTAAGCGGTGCAGGGTTCTATTATGCCCCCGATCCCTCCAGTCAAATTATTTGCTCCATTGGTGGTAATGTGGCGGAAAACTCAGGCGGCGTTCATTGTTTTAAGTATGGAGTCACCACCAACCATGTTTTAGGCTTAAAACTCGTCCTTCCCGATGGCTCAATTGTTGATGTGGGCGGAGAAGTCCTAGAAATGCCCGGATATGACCTGACGGGATTATTTGTGGGTTCAGAAGGAACCCTAGGGATTGCTACAGAAATTCGATTGCGGATTATTAAACAAGCTGAAGCCATTCAAGTTTTGTTGGCTGATTTTACCAGTGTAGAAGCCGCCGGTGCTGCCGTTTCCGATATCGTTAGTGCGGGCATTGTGCCGGCCGGTATGGAAATGATGGATAATTTTAGTATTAACGCCGTTGAAGATGTAGTCGCCACCAATTGTTATCCTAGAGATGCTGTTGCCATTCTCTTAGTCGAAGTGGATGGACTAGAAGTAGAAGTAGCGGAAAATGCCCAGCGCATTGCCCAAATTTGCCGCCAAAATGGAGCTAGAGATATCAAGACTGCCACCGATCCAGAAGAGCGTTTACGATTATGGAAAGGTCGTAAAGCAGCGTTTGCGGCTGTGGGCAAGATTAAACCCAATTATTATGTCCAAGATGGGGTGATCCCCCGGACTCAACTCCCCTATGTATTAAGAGAAATTGAGAAACTGAGCAAAAAATATGGCTATCCCGTGGCCAATGTGTTTCATGCGGGAGATGGGAATCTTCATCCCTTGTTACTCTATGATAACTCGATTCCCGGCTCTTTAGAAACAGTGGAGAAATTAGGGGGAGAAATTTTGAAAATCTGCGTAAAAGTTGGGGGCAGTATTTCTGGAGAGCATGGGATTGGAGCGGATAAACTCTGTTATATGGATCGGATGTTTACCCCGATAGATTTGGAAACGATGCAATGGGTAAGATCGGTGTTCAATCCCCAAGGGTTAGCTAATCCCGGTAAGTTGTTTCCTACACCTAAGAGTTGTGGAGAAGCCGCTCAAGTGCAAGCAAAATTAGTGAATGAGAATACAGGAGTAGATTTATTTTAAGTCTACAATCAATCTATGGGTACTCCTCCCTTAACCTTTATCGCTGGCGATTCTTGCTATGTGGCAACTGATCCGCTCTAAGATGCAATTATCTGCATTGAGTAAACATCGTATTTTCATTTCGGCGATCGTCGGCATGACCATAGTGAGTTCTGGCATTGTTGGTTATTACACTTATTACAAAGCCTATAATGCTCTGCTCAAGAAACTTCAGAATAACGCCCTGCAAGATGTAAAAGATGGGGTGCAAGCGGTCGATCAATGGATTGGCAAGCGCAAGACTGAAGCCGAAACGATCGCCAATAGTCCCACCACTCGTTCATTAGATTGGCAGCAAATTCAGCCTTATTTCATCCAAGAAGCCCAAAGAATTGACCCGTTCAATATCATCGTCTTTCTGGATAGTCAAGGAAGATATTATACCAGTGAAGGCAAGAGTGGTGATGCCAAAGATCGCCTGTACTGGCAGCGAGCGATGGAAGGAGAGGTGAATGTCTCCGATCCTCTGATTTCACGCTCTACAGGTTTATCGCAGATTGTGATTGCTGCTCCTATTACTCCGGATGCCCCCTTAGATAATCAGCCCAAAGGGGCGATCGCTGCCCCTGTGCCACTCGAACGTTTAGTACAAGTGATCGACCAGTTATCTTATGGGCCGGGAAGTTATGGATTTATGCTTGATTCCCAGGGGGTTCCCCTTGTACCTCGCGATCTAGAAATATTTCAATTTGAATCCAATGAGCCTACCTCCTTACTCAATAGTAAAGATCCAGTGTTAAGGCAGTTAGCAGAACACATGATTAACGGCCAACAGGGAATAGGTTTAGTCCGTTGGTTAGGTCAAGATTACTATCTTGCCTATGTTCCCCTCGAAGAAGCGAATTTTTCTATTGCTTTAGTCATCCCTCGCCAGAATATTGACCAAGATCTGCGACCTTTAAACATTCTGGCATTAATGATCTTCTGTTTAGTTCTCCTAATGCTATTTGTAGTCTGGAGAGCGCAAGATTGGGAACAAAAATATCTGCGTCAAGCTAAAGAAAGATCGGATCAAACAGCGCGTGAATTAACTGAAGCATTAGGGGAACTACAACGCACGCAAGCCCAGTTAATACAAACGGAAAAAATGTCCTCTCTGGGTCAGTTAGTTGCTGGAGTTGCCCACGAATTTAATAATCCTGTTAACTTTATTCATGGCAATTTAGTTTACGCCCGCCAATATTTTAATGACTTAACAGAGTTGATTAAAGCCTATCAAGATTATGTGCCTAATCCCCCTGAAGAAATCACCCAAAAGTTAGAGGAAACGGATTGGGAATTTTTAGAATCCGATCTGCACAAATTATTGAATTCTATGCAGTCGGGGACTGAGCGAGTGCGACAATTAGTTAAAGGATTACGGACATTTTCGAGTTTAGATGAAGAAGGTCGTAAACCGATTAGTCTCAATGAGCATTTAGACTTGACTCTGAGTATTCTGGCTAGTCGATTATATTTAAACTCGAATTGTCAAGAAATTAAAGTTATTCGTAATTATGCAAATTTACCTTTATTTGAATGCTATCCTGGTCTTTTAAATCAAGTTTTTCTTAATATTTTGAGTAATGCTATTGATGCTATAGATGAAGCCTCTCAACAGGGTAAATGGTCGGAGAAAAGTCTGGAGCAACCCCAAATTGAGATCGCTACTCGTGTGCTAAAACCAGGTTGCATTGAAGTGGGAATCAAAGATAATGGAACGGGGATTCCTGAAGCGATTCGAGATCGAATTTTTGACCCATTTTTTACAACTAAGGTAGTCGGGAAAGGTACAGGACTAGGTTTGGCCACCAGTTATCAAATTGTCGTGAATAAGCATAAAGGGGTTTTGGATTATCATTCGACCTTAAATCAAGGCAGTGAGTTTTATCTTCAGTTACCTTATGGTGAGATATCGTGAATTCGATGCAACCATGAAACAATCATATGTTGTATCTGATCTTAACCGAATCGACTGTACCTCATAAAAGCGGAAATTTCTGTATGAGAAAACCGGATATGCTGTAGATATCCGGTTCCCATAATACCAGTATTTCATTGGTTAACCAATCCTGTTTTAGGGGAAATAAGAAACAATAGAAACAGACTTAAGCTGAGTCTTTAATATCTAATCCTTGACGGATATGGTTGAATTCTTCCCACAAGTTTTTGACGCGGTGGTAGGATTCAAGAGGGGTGATTTTCCCATTGGTTTCTAAGGCGCTGATGATGCTTACTTTTTGGGCAAATTCTTGCAAATTGGCATTAAACAGCAGACGATCTGGGGTGAGTTTGCCATGGTAGGGACTCCGGGGATATAAAAATTGTTCTTTCATCATTAGACTCCTTTAGGGGTATGAATCAATGTTTTTTATGGAGGTTGGGGATCGATCACTTCAAATTCTGATTCTTCTAGAGATAACAGCAGAGGTTCATCGGGGTCTTCTATGGGATTTTGAATCAGTTGCACAATCCACCGTCCTTTGTCTTCTTCGGCTTTGAGATATCCTAATGCACCGGCTGCATAATCTGGATAGAGAACCTGCACTAAAGTTCCTGGTTTTAACATGGATGGACGGTTGAGTTTGACAATGATTGACCCCTTAACCTCATTTTAACCTAATCACTGATAAGAAGGCCGATCCGGATCACAATGGGTCAGGAGCAAGAAGTAAGCCATAACCTATTACCGATGACTAGAGTTTAGCGGTTTTTTGGGCTATCCTCGTTTAAAGACCAACGATACTCTACGGGGAAGTTGGAGCGTTCGCAACTTTGTTCGAGTTGACGCTGTTGGGCGAGGGCTTTACGCAAGGTGGCAATGAGTTGGTGAACTTGTTCTCGCTGAACAGATTGGCCTTCAACGGCTACCCAAGTTTGACGCTCTAAGAGTTGGAGGAGTAGTTCATAGTGAACATGAGAGGGAACCGGGATAGGCTGCATAGTTGAGTTGATTGAGGGAAAGGGGTTGATGTAATTGGGAAGAATGCCCAAACCTATTGGTTATTGTAGTTGATGTTAGTGGCGCACCCAACCGATCTACCAATGCCATATGTTTACAATTCCACGTTATATAAGTACATTTCGCTTACTTTCCAATCATATACAACGTCTCGATCCAGATCTTGAGTTCTTGTTCAGCCCGGTTTTTATCGGTTAACTCTTGTTCCTGGTGGGCAATGTAGGTGTTCCGAAAGTCGTTGATGCGGGTGACAGTTTCTAGAACTTTGCGTCCACCCTGAAACCGCAACTGAGTTTGTAAGACTTCAAACACACCACCAATTGTTGTGGTGTCATTGAGAGCATAGTCTAAACACGATCGCAGCAAGCCAATCAGCGACAAGCCATTATTGAACACTAACGTCCGTTTCAGATTTTGTGCCAGTTTGCGGTAATAGTCCTCTGATTTACGGTCTACGCCGCCCAGATAGGGAGCAAACCAAGCTTTTTGTTCCTCTACAGTGACGGGCATCTCTGGTTGTAGTCGCCGCACTAGAAAGCCTTTCGCCACTTCATCGATCGAACCCAGAAGGGAGGTAAAAACGGGAGCATAATTCATCCCTGCTTTATTTTCAAAGAAGCGATAGAGCATCACCGCTTGATCGGCAGCACGGCGATAGCGAGACGGCAACGCATTGAGAATCGCTGGATCGATCAGGCTATCCACAGGGGAGGCTTCTTCATCCACTTGCCCCAAATTTACAAACAGCGGCAAGTCTTGAAACTCCTCAGATTGGAGCAGGTTTTGCAGAGCGGGGGCACAGGCGCGGGCAAGTTCGGCAACGGTATCGCCTGCCATGCGTTCAAATACGCCTTGGGGAACGTAGAGATAGTGCCATTGAATGCCCTCACCCCCAGCCCCTCTCCCAAGTTGGGAGAGGGGAGAAACAGCCTCTTGTCCCCCTTCTCCCGTTCTGGGAGAAGGGGTTAGGGGATGAGGGCTAGAAGCAGCTTCACACCAGGCGATCGCCGCTTTTGCCTTCAATGGTACATCCCGATCTTCCCGTCCTTTGGTTTCGATCAGGTAGTAGTGACCATCAATCGTGCGGACAAAGAAATCGGGAGTATAGAAGGCAAGGCGATCGCCATTGGCTAGATAGTCCACCCGCAAGCACTGTGATCCGGCATTTTTGGCAAAGGCAGCCACATCGGGGGCGCGATCGCAGAACTTGGCCACGGCCACTTCTAATTCACGATTGCACGTCACCAGGTTAAATAGAGTCTTTTCTGCTTCCAGAGCGGGACGGCGTTCGCTCAGGGTGACTTGAAAGGGTTTCCAGGCATTGAGAGACTTGGATGGTTCAACGATCGCTCGTTCTTCGGTAGTGGTGGTGCGGCTGCGAATCAGGGGGACAAATACCGCCCGTAGGTGTTCCCCCACATCAGAATCGGCTAACCGAGCCACTAGAGCCGGATCAAACAGAGTAGTTTTCTGCTCAAATAGGATTGCTTCTAGGAAGGTCTGAATTAGGGGAGCGAGGATGGGATGCAGTCCCCGCAGTTTGCAAATGGTTTCCAGTTGTTTGACATAGTAGGAAACCGCGCCAATGCCTGATGCCAGTAGCGGTAGATTGAGTTGCAGTTTCTCCACCACTTCATCCGTAAACAGGTGTCGCCCTTCGTATTGAATTTCACGATCGCCCTGTTTGCCTAATGGTAAGGGTTGGTAGGGCTTAAACGCTTTTTTCACATCCTGAATCGTCAAGCCTTCCAGCTTGGGCACAATCCGAAAACCAGCGGACAGGGTGGGGATCTGGATATTCAGGGCATTCACATCTTTGTGAACTTCATCGGGGAAGATCGAAATGGTCGTGACGGGAACGCGATCGAGTTCTACAATTTCAATCGGCAGTCCTTCCTGCGCCAATTCCTGAGCATATAAACTGGTAAAGGCGGGATGTTCGATAACCGTCACCAGTTCATTGGCTTGACCGGGGGGAGTCATGCGGCGCAAGCCCCGTCCTAGGGTTTGTTCGGGCAGAATGTTGGCTTTAGAACTGTAGGGACGCAAAGGCACGATCGTTGTCACGTTTCGCACGTCCCAGCCTTCCCGCAGCATCAGCACCGAGACAATGCAGAAATAGGGACTGGCGTTACTATCCAGTTCGCGGCTGAGTTTTCGCAATGCCTTCAGGTCGTCATCGCTGATGGCTTTTTCGTCTTCCACGAATTCATACCGCGCCTCTTTGCCGCGTCCCACCTTCTTCAGCTTGCCTTTGAGGTTGGTGTGCAGGTTGATGGTTTTACCGTTGAGTTGCTCGAATAACGGATCGGTGTTGAAGCGTTGGGTGATTTGATTGGCGGCTTCGGTGTCATCGCACATGATGAACAATAGGGGCTTTTTGCCACTGGCTTGCCACTCATCTCGGCTGGCTTTCCAGCGCTCGTAGCCTAAAAGTAAATGCTGTTCCCAGCGATAGGCGGCGTTGTCGTCGGCTTGCTCCACTAGCTTGCGGCTGGCTTGCCCAATCAACGGGGTTTTGACAATCCCGGCATCGACCGCTTCCCCTAGAGGCGTATCGCAAACGATATGTTTAAATAGCAATCCCTTGTTGTCTTTGGGTGTGGCAGAGAAATCCAGTTGTGCCACCAGTTTGCAACCGCTCCGAGACAGGATGGTTTCGTGCAAACTTCGGATCGCTTCGTTCCAGGCAGAGCCAGAGTCCCAGACGTGGTGGGCTTCGTCGTTCAACACCATGACGCGGCGGTGGGCGGTGATTCTATCCCGCAGGGCGGCTCCGGTATCCAATGCTCTGGTTTTGGACACCACTGGCCCCATCCAGGCATAATTATCGTCCTCAGCATTCTTTTTGCGTTTGGCAGTGTTGTAGAGGCGATGAATATTGGTGAGGTAGAGTGTGCCGCCCGTAGCGGCTCCACTGGCTTCATCTTGCAGCACCACCGATAAATTCCAGTCACCGCGCCATTCCGGGGGAATGAGGGGGTCTTCGTCAAACACACGCCCATTGCCAAAGTCGTCTTTGAGGCGCTCATACACGGTGAGGTTAGGAGCGATCACCACAAAATGCCGTGCCATTTCGGAGTCGGATTCCCGCAAAGCGTGGAAATAGCTCCAGACGATGCACAGGCTCATCACCTTGGTTTTGCCTGCCCCGGTGGCCAGTTTGAAAGCGTAGCGGCTCCAGGCATCTTCATCTTCCGTGATGCCCAATGCCTGCAATTCTGCATTCGTGCCACCAAATTCGGCGATGATTTGCGACAAGCACTCAATCCGCCGTACTTCCTTGAGATAAATCAGGGTTTCCACTGCCTCTCGCTGGCAGAAGTAGTACCGAAACTCAAATTCTTTCTCATCCGGCGTGATTTTGCGATGGGCGCGGTTAAACCAGTGATTGAGCAGTTGAATCGTGGTGTCGCTGGCTCCGATGTAAAAGGCTTCTCGCCACTCTCGCACGGCTGCCCGTAGGTTATTCACTACCTCAATTGGGGAGGCTCTACGTCCCTGTTTCACCACAGCCGGATCGCCAGATTTTTCTGCCCGGATGCGATGGGCGTTGGGTTCTTGCCAGGGGGCAAACAGGGGTTCGAGAATGCTGGGATTGAGAGGGGTTGAGGTCATGGGTTAGGCAGTTGCATAATCAGAATGTTCGCGCATTAGAGGATGGTGGAAGCCCACCACAATTTCTTTTTTGGAGATGCCCATTTCCTCAAGGTCTTTGTCCAGTTCAACGTCTGTTGTATTTTCTTGAACCCAGATTTTGTTGTCCTTAATGTCAAAATGGAACATCGGATAGTAAATTCTTTGATCGCCAACCCAACCTGCTTTGAGAAGCAGGTAATGATCGTTTTCTGAATCAAAAATGATTTGATTTTCAACGCCGTTTTCTTGCCAAAGCTGAGAATAATGATTGAGAAAATCACGAATACATTGACGATAGTGATTTAGCCTATCCATGATTGAATCTCCTGGTTTGATAAGTTGTAGATGAGCAATTTCGCGGGATATTCGTTCAAAACGTCTTGGATCAGAACCTCTCTAAAAAAAGTGTTGTAGATGGGCGTAGGGACTGCCAGATAAAGCGTGCGATCGGGGTCTTCACGGGCGAGGGCAATTTTGTAGCAGAGGTATTGCCCAAAAGCTGCGTAAAAGTCTGTAATTTTGGAAGCATTGATAAATCCTTTGATTTCAACGGCTATTTTTTGCTGCTCCTTTTCAGCCCCAATCAAGTTTTCTAGACCCAAGTCAACGTGGATACCAATTTTGCCAATACGGAAGGAGAGTGGATCATGGGAAACAACCCAGCCTGCTTGGGTGAGTGCTTCTTTCACCCAGTCGTGATAGATGTCCTTGGCTGGCATAACTACACCTCCACTTCTACTGTAATGGATGTATCACAGCCGAAGGTATCGACAACTTTAACACAGGCGGTGTATTTGCCGGGTTTCGGATAGGTGTAGCCCGCATCGCTGATGGTTTTGAGCGATCGATCTTTTCGTGTCCGATAGTCTTGCCAGTCGTGAAAGAAAGGCTTGCCCGGTTGCCAGTTGAAATCTACTGCCCAGAAGTCGATAAAGTCAAAGCCACTTTTGATGGCGCGTTCTCGGATGGCTTCCAGTTCTTTGGTGGGGACTTCGGCGAGGGAGGGCAGGAATTGGGTAAGTTTGATGTCTACGGTCTAGGTTGGCGATGACTTCTTGGGCAGGAATACGCACAGTCCGTAACCCCAAGGATCGCAAGTAAGCGTCCCGGTTAGTGTCATGGGCGATCTCCATAAGATAGAACACTTTTGCAAACTAACGACCAAGCTCACCGGCGGCAGATAACACTGAACTCAACCCCAATAGCTTTCAACCGTCCGCTGCATTTGAATTGTTATGGTGCGATCACCTTACTTTTAGTTTGTAAAGCTCCATTGCTGATCGGTTGCAGAGTTGTTATCCGGATTGGTTCCAGAGAGTTCGCAGTCCCATAGTTGCAGTACTGCACCATTACTTCGACCTGGCGCACCTGCCACATCAATACATTTGCCAGATAAGGAATTTCTGATAAATCCACTGTCTGTCACTGTCCATTTCTGATCTGTTGTTGAACCATTATCAACATTGGTTCCAGAGAGTTCGCAGTCCCATAGTTGCAGTACTGCACCATTACTTCGACCTGGCGCACCTGCTACATCAATACATTTGCCAGATAAGGAATTTCTAATAAAACCATCTCGTGTGAATGTCCATTTTTGATCAGTTGTAGAGTTGTTGTCCGGATTGGTTCCAGAGAGTTCGCAGTCCCATAGTTGCAGTACTGCACCATTACTTCGACCTGGCGCACCTGCCACGTCAATACATTTGCCAGATAGCGAGTTATTGATAAAACTTCCAGAACTTTGTGCGTCGCTAGGCTTCTTGTCAAGAACTAGAAAAGATAAGACACCCAGAAGCGTGATAACTGAACTGGATAACAATTTAGTAGTCAATTTCATGAAGGATTTCCTTTGGGCTTCAACTTAATCCCAAATACAATAGGAAAAGTTTAACATACAGTTTCACTTATGGTCATACGATTAACCCATAGATTTGAATTGCTCATGGAGAAAATCACAAAATATATAAATAGTTTTTATATCTGAGGACTTTCAAGATCGAGCCATGTTCTAAATTAGACAGGTGATCGGGCAAGGAAGGCATTATAATACTGTATACATTAGTATTTGATTCTTGGGATATCTTAAACTCAATACACCAATCTTGATCAGAGTCTTGTTTCACGCTAAAGACCCAACCATCAACTACCTCACCTCCATGTTCAATGATGTCAGAGGCTCTGTGTTTTGCCCATAGTCTTTCAATCCATTTGAACAGAACAGGATTGAAGAAAACTGAAAGCAAATTTAGTGCTGCTAAACCGCCAATTGCAAATCCAGAAAATTGGATTAGTCTAGCAATCTGAGGTAAACCCCAGATGTTTATTACCCTTGCCAATTCAATAAATCCCGGAACTAAAATAAATGGAATGAAGGTTATGCCAACCAACCATGAAAGTGGCATTTGAAAAGCTCTGTAAGCACCATCTACAATCATTAGGCATTCTGGCAAATGGGACTCCCCACAAATGAATGTTTGATTTTGAGGGTAGAACAGTGTAAATGAATTAAATTTATTAGTCATACACTCTATTTTGGAGATTGTTTGGAAAAGTACGCCGAAGTCATGATGACTCAACGACTTGAGGATACTTTACCCCAGGTTAGCGGGGGAGATAAGGGCGGCATGGGCAAAATCAGGCTTTGAGCGCGATCTTATTTTTGGATCGAGAGGTCTGGAAAGAGGGCGGCGATCGCCTCTGCTGGGTTGTCTTGTTTGACTAATGATTCTCCAATGAGGACGGCTTGAGCGCCTACGGAGGCGACATATTGCAAATCAGCAGGGGTATGAAGTCCGGATTCACTGACCAGGAGAATATCGCGATTTTGCAGTTGTTGGCGGCGAGCATTATAGAGGGTTTCTGTTGTTTTTAAGTCTACGGTAAAATCTTCTAAGTTGCGGTTATTAACGCCAATCAGTTGTACGGAGTCTAAGGCTAATACCCGGTCAAGTTCTTCCAAAGAATGAACTTCTATTAAGGCTGTCATGCCTAGGCTGTGAATAATTTTGCTAAAGTATTTTAGGTCTTGGTCAGAGAGGATGGCGGCAATCAACAAGACGGCATCGGCTCCATGTACTCTCGCTTGATAGATTTGGTAGGGATAAATAATAAATTCTTTGCACAGTAGGGGTAAGTCAACGGTAGCGCGAACTTTGGCTAAATTTTCAAAGCTGCCTTGGAAAAATTTGGGGTCTGTTAATACGGATAAACAACTGGCTCCTCCTTGTTGATAGGATTGGGCGATCGCCACTGGATCAAAGTTTTCCCGGATCACGCCTTTCGAGGGTGATGCTTTTTTAACTTCTGCAATGACTGCTGGTTGAGTTTTTCCCTGACGCAGTGCAGCGAGAAAATCTTGAGCTGGAGCAACGCTTTCGATGCGTCGTTTCAAGTCGCTTAAAGACACCTTTTCCCGTTCTGCTTGTACTTCAGTTTCCTTATGCCAGACAATTTTTTCCAGAATATTGCGGGGTTCACTACCGGGTACGCTCACTTGATATTGCAGGTGGCTGATGGAAAAGGTGGGACTAGGGGGACGACGACGAATTTGCATGGAGAGGATTAAAGAAAAAAGACCATAAACCCATAGTGTTGCACAGATCCTAGGAGCCTTGTCAAGGGGTCTAAGTTTCTCGGCATTCGAGCAATTTAACGATTCCATTCTCATCAAAGTTCATGGCTAAGGCGAGTAGGCGATCGCTAAATGTAGCATACTGGGGTTGGGCAGTTTTCAGTCGTTGCGCTTCTGCTTCTATCACTTCTATATCTCCAATTTTTACCGCCTGATAGATGTTCTCTAATTCTTCAGCTTTTGGAAAGATCATCAAGTTCTCTGGATTAGCCAAATTTTCTAGTATTGGTTGTTCATAAATCCATTGTAGATGGAGATACTTCTGTAATACAGTGAAGATTTTTTCCATATCTACCGGTTTCTCCAGAAAATCATTACAGCCTGCCGCGATCGCCAAACTTTGATCGGCCAGTGATACACTGGCACTAGCAGCGATAATCGGCAACGCTTGGGAATAAGACTCTCGAACACTCCTTGCAAAGACATATCCATCCATCTCTGGCATCACAATATCAGTAATCACCAAATCCGGTTGTTCCTGTTCTACCTGTTCTAATCCTTCTCGTCCATTAGAAGCTTCCACTATCTTAAACCCTAATGGCGTTAAGACTTCCGAAACCACCATGCGATTCACTTCATGATCGTCAACAACAAGAATTGTTTTGGCTTCTCCCGTATATCCGATAATTTTCCCTTCTGATAAATGAGCCGCAGAGCTTACCCATTCTGAGGAAATGGGAAAATCCACCTCAAACCAGAAGGTAGTCCCCATTCCCAAGGTACTTTTCACCTGAATTTCACTACCCATCATTTGAGCAATTTGATGACAAATGGCTAACCCTAAACCCGTTCCTTCTGAGCGCCGAGAAGTTGATCCCACTTGCTCAAAGGGTAAAAATATTTTTGCCATTTGTTCTGGGGTCATTCCCACACCTGTATCTTGGATAGTAAAGCGAATCTTGGCGGAATTAGACGCTGTTCCTTTTTCCCTAGTAATCGCAAATATTACACTGCCTCGATCTGTAAATTTAATCCCATTTCCTAACAGATTTAGCAACAATTGTCGCAAACGTTTTTCATCAGCTTTAACGCCTGTTGGCAAGCTTTCATCTGCTCGAAACTGGAGCGTAATTCCTTTATTTTCTGCTCGCACTCGTGCAATTTCTGAAACGCCCACTAAAAAGGAGGGAAAATGTAAATATTTGGGGAATAATTCCATTTTCCGGGCTTCAATTTTAGCCAAATCAAGGATATCATTAATCAGGGTTAACAGATGGGAACCTGCTTGTTCGATTACATCTACTCCCTTACGATGTTGATTGAGATCTTGGCTGCGATGCATAATCTGAGCGTAACCGAGGATACCATTAAGGGGAGTGCGTAATTCATGGCTCATATTGGCCAAAAATTCACTTTTCGCTTGGTTCGCGAGATCGGCTATTTCCTTAGCCCTCTGTAATTCGAGTTCAGCCTGTTTGCGATCGCTAATATCGGTATGAGAACCCACCATTCGCAGAGGTTGACCGATGCTGTCTCGTTCTACGACTTTAGCACGGGATAAAATCCAAACATCATGACCCTGTTTATGGTGCATCCGAAATTCCACATTAAATGTTTCTATTCTTCCCTCTAAATGGTCTTGAATGGCTTTTTTTGTCTCCTGTAAATCCTCTGGATGCACTAAGTTTTCCCAGGAAGAAAAATTATTAGTGATTTCAGACTCTTCATACCCTAACATCTTTTTCCAACGAGGCGAAAAATAAACCTTATTTAAGGCAATATGCCAATCCCAAATTCCGTCATTCACACTTTCATTCACCAATTCTAACCGTTCTTGACTTAAGCGTAAGGCTTCTGTCCTCTCTTGTACTCGTTGCTCTAGGCTATCAAAAGCTTCTTTTAATTGAACAGCCATTTGATTAAAGGTTTGGGATAAAGTGTTTAATTCGGCAATTTTTCCACCCTTAACTTGTTGAGATAAATCGCCTTTAGCCATAGCTTTTGACGATTCGACTAGATGTAAAATGGGTTGTGAAATCCAACGGGATGTATAAATTCCTGACAGGGTTGCAAATCCTAATGCAGCCAGACAAAGCCAAATAGTTGTGTGGGTATTGGCATGGATTTGGGCCATAAAATCTGACTCTGGGACTACAATCACAATTAACCAATCTAATCCCCATTGATCTTGGTAGGGAAGTACCTCTAAAAACTGTTTGATCTCTTCAATTTTGAAGCTTAGTTGTTCTTCTTGATAAATTTTAGATAAATCACCAAAACGTCGAATAATAAAGTCAGTGGTTTGTTGAGTGAGTATATCTTGACTCTCTGTAGCAATCAGTCGCTGTAACTGCTGTTCTCCAGGAGGAGTAATAAAGGGTTTTTCTTCAGTTGAAGTAGCGACTAAAAGTCCAGATCGTTCTAAAATAAAAGCCTGTCCAGACTGACCGATTTTCAATTGACTGAGAAATTTATTAATATCCAATAAAATCAGATCTGTACCAATGACTCCCTTAAATTGATTCTCTTGATCATAAATGGGGGTTCCAATGGTTAGGGCTAAACGAGGATGGCTGACGTAAGTATAAATATCACTCCAAGTTGAGTTGTTTTGAGTGGCTGGAGGCAGATACCAAGGACGATGACGGGGATTGTAGTCTGGGCTAACACGCAATAATTTTTGGGTTAGGTTCCCGCGATCGTCGGTTGCATAAGTGTGCATATCATAACCGGTTAAACCATCGGTAATTTCTACATTAAAGCCCCCTTCATCCAGCCGTTCTAGTCCATAAAATTCGCCTTCTTCATTGCCAGCTTGGATATACCCGACATTAGGAAAGAGATGCATTTGCTTTAAGAAATAGGGTTCCATGCTGCGAGGATTATCTAGATCCAGGTAACCTAACTCTATGGCATCCAAAATATTTTGATTGACTAAATAAGGAGTGTGTAAATAACTCTTCAGGTGTTGTTGAATGCGATCGCCAGTTTCTTGCTGTAACTGAGTGACTAAATTTTCTACGGTTTTTTGGCCATTGCGTAACGATAGCCATCCTATTAATCCCACTACCGCAGAAATTTGTAGGATAAAGGGAACAATTAAAACTAAGCGCAAATTGAATTTCATATTTACCTCCTGTATAACTGGAGGACTTGCGATCGCTTTTAGTTTAATGAGTATAGGTTAAGTCTTGATTATGGCGTAATAGAGCCTGGTATAATGTACTGTAATATACTTTTTATAGAGTTGAAGTAGGGGCGAAAAATTTTTCGCCCCTACACTCATGTCTCACTGTTAATCAAATTCACTAAACTTTAACCGATCGCCCGTTTGTAAGCTTCATCCAGAACTTCGGAGAGGGTAGGATGGGTATGGACTAAATGGGCGAGGGTGTGGACAGATTCCCGTTTGGCGATCGCCGCCGATGCTTCATGGATCAAATCTGCCGCATGGGGGCCGATAATATGAACACCGAGAACTTCCCCATTATCCTTACGGTAGATGACCTTAGCCATACCTTCGGTCTCTCCTTCGGCGATCGCCTTAGAATTCCCCTTAAAATAAGACCGTACTGTAGCCACTTCAAACCCTTCCGTTGCTCCCAGTTCCTTCGCTTGCGGCTCACTCAACCCCACATAACTAATCTCTGGATGAGTAAACGCCGCCGCCGGAATCGAGCGATAATCCATAGTGCGCGGACGACCACACATATTTTCCACCGCCACAATACCTTGAGCCGAAGCCGCATGGGCCAACATCATCTTACCCGTCGCATCCCCAATCGCCCAAAGATGGGGAACTTTTTCTTCCCCTGACAACACCGCCATCGTATCATCAACCGGAATAAAACCGCGCCGATCCAACTCTACCCCCACCGACTCTAAACCCATATTCTTCGCCGTAGGAATGCGCCCCGTTGCCACCAAACAAGCATCAACTTCTAAAACCTCTTTAATTTCCTTCGTTTTCGCATCCGCCAACTCAATCACCACCGGAGATCCCGGCGTAATTTTCATCGCCAACATCCCCACACGAGTTTCAATATCACGAGGAGCAATCAAAACCCGTTGCGCTTGTTTGGCAATATCCGGATCGAACGTCGGCATCAACTTATCCAACGCCTCAATCAGCGTCACCTCGCAACCTAGCGCCGTATAAACATCCGTAAACTCTAAACCAATATAGCCGCTACCAATCACCGCAATCCAGGGGGGGAGAGACTCTAGACGCACCGAATGGTCGCTCGTAAACACCGTTTTACCATCAATTTGAATCCCTGGAGGCACAAAGGGAATCGAACCCGGAGCCAAAATAATATCCTTAGCCGTAAACGTCTTCAAATCTCCCTCATTTTCCACCGTCACCTTTTGAGGAGCAGCCACCTTACCCCAACCGCGCAGAATATCCACATTCAGGCGTTTCAGACTATTGGTGAGGTCAGATTGGATTTTATCGACTAAATTATTAGCATGATCGGCGATCGCCTGACGCTCAAAACTCACACCTCCCACTTGAATCCCCAAATCCTTCAAATGATCTGCATCCTGCAACTCTCGCACCCGTCCAGAAGCCGCCAACAGAGCCTTAGAAGGAATGCATCCCCGGTTCACACAGGTTCCTCCCATCTCTGCTGTTTCCACAATCGCCGTTTTTAGCCCACAACTCACAGCATGGAGAGCTGCCCCATGTCCCCCGACTCCAGCACCAATAACGATCAAATCGTAATCAAACTCGCTCATCTTTCCCTCCAGCTTCTGTAATTCACTAACTCGTTTGACCTTAGATTTTACAACGGTTCGGGGTTCAGACGATGGAGTGAGTTATAACAGAAGAAAGACTTAACTATAGTGGCATCAACGGAACTTAGCGTATCCTTTTTATCCTTATGAATCAAAATCCCCAAGACCCCCACACCCATGCCCAACAACAATTTCAGCACTCCCTCCATCAATTGGGAGAAACCCTGAAAACGGGCAAAATTCCCCAATCTTCTGCCCAGAAGTTAGATCCTTTCAGTTCCCATCAATTTCAAGAACCAGAAGCCATTGACGAAGCCACTCTAGAGGAGGCAGCAGAAGACATTGAACAATTTATGAGCCAATTATCTTCAGAAGATCAACCGTAAACTCACCGTTCGGAAAAACTTAGACAAACTACGACAAACCTCAACTAAGCTGTACATAATCTGATGTTTCCTTCCTGCTTCGCTGTGCCCGCCATGCCTAAGCATTGCGTTGTTTTGACACTCCACAGGCTGACACGGGAGAACTTCCCGCCCTTCGGCTTCGCTCAGGGCAAGCCTTCGACAAGTTTATGGCAGCGTTTAAATCACGATCTAAAAATAAGCCGCAAGATGGACAAACAAACGTCCTATCTTTGAGTTTTAAGTCTTTCTTGATTTCTCCACAATCTGAACAAGTTTTAGAAGAAGGGAAAAATCTATCTACGACTGTTAACTTGCTGCCATACCACTGACATTTATACTCTAGTTGCCGCCTAAACTCATAAAAACCACCATCTGCTACCGCTTGGGCTAACCGATGGTTTTTGAGCATCCCGCTCACGTTTAAGTCTTCTATCACTACTTCGCTGTGGTTTTTAGCTAAGTAAGACGTTAACTTATGAGTTGCATCTTTGCGAATGCAACCGACTCGATAGTGAGCTTTGGCTAAACGCTTGATTGCTTTTTTGCGGTTGTTGGAACCTTTCGTTTTACGGCTGACGCTTCTATTGAGTGAGGCTAATTTCTTCTTAGCACTCCGATAAGCATAAACAGTAGGAAAAACGACTCCATTCGACAATGTGGCTAGAGTCTTTACTCCTAAATCTACACCCACAATGCCTTGAGGATGGTCAATTTTTTCTGGTTCCACAGCCACCTTGTAGGAAATCAACCATTTATCAGCATGACGACTAATCGTTACGTTGCTACTCGATTTTACTAGGATAGGAGGTAAATGCTTTTCATAGGTCTTTACCCACCCAATGCGAGGCAACCTGATTTGATTCCCTCTGATTTTAATGTTTCCTTCTAAGTAAAAGCTGTCATTCCTCCCCTTTTTCTTGAATCTAGGAAACCCACGTCCTTTAACAGTAAAGAAGTTCTTAAATGCACTATCTAAATCCCTTAATGCTTGTTGGGGAGCGCATTTTGAAACTTCGTAGTACCATTGGCATTCAGATTTTACCTCCGCTACTAAACGCTTATGTAAGGTGACTGCACTAGGGCGCTTTTCACCTTTTTCTTTAGCTTCTACACAGATCGCTAGTCCCCAATTATAGGCGTGACGAGCTACTCCTGCATGTTTAGCCATTAAGGTGCGTTGCTTGTTGTTGAGGTTAAGTTCTGTTTTGAATGATTTCACCACAAAAATTGTTGGCGACTTCCTTTGGTTGTTGTACTATCTATTTATTCTACGGCATGTAGTCTGGCCTTAACACGCCTTCGTGTTCTGCTGCTTCCGATATTCGGGCATAACTTAGACCTATTATCTTTATATCGCTCTATATGTCTAACTTTATCCAATATTGTACAATTTTATAACCACTGCCTGCCAACCCCTTAAACTCCCAGCCAACCATGAAGCCAACCTCCCTAAAAAGTCCCCTGATCTATCCTGAACCCGATGGAGCGCCCATGGCTGAAAGCGATCCTGCCCGCGACTACCTCGTTTATGGGGTAGAATCCCTGAAATTCTACTTCCAAAATCGTTCGGATGTTTACGTTTCTGGCAATCTCTGGCTCTCCTACGAACAGGGTGTCCCTGATGCAGTGATTTGTCCCGATGTATTCGTAGTCTTTGGAGTGGAAAATCGCCCCCGTAGAAGTTATCGCGTCTGGGAGGAAAATAACCGTTATCCCGATTGGGTTTTAGAAGTGACTTCCATGAGTACCCGACATAAGGATGAGCGCGATAAACCCACGACTTATGCTCAAATGGGAGTTATGGAATATTTCCAGTATGACCCTAGTGGAGATTATTTACAGCCTCGTTTGCGAGGACGGCGGTTAGTCAATGGAGCGTATCAATTATTAACGCTAAATGAGTTAGACGATGGTACGTTATCGGTTTTTTCTCAGGTTTTAGGGTTGGAGATGCGAGTGTTACCGGATGGTAAATTGCGTTTTTTTGACCGGGAGAGAGGGGAGTATTTACGCAGTCCAGATGAGTCGGAGCGCGATCGCCTTTACGAACGCCAACGAGCCGAACAAGAATTCCAACGGGCTGAACAAGCAGAACTGGCTTTAGAGGAGGAACGTAAACGCGCTGAACAAGCAGAAGCCCAATTACAACAATTGCGTCAACATCTGCTAGAGCAAGGCATAGATCCCTCTACACTGGAATAAGTTAAACCGGGATAGACCGATCGGATCGGCGATCCCTGATTTACAATACAATTAACCCCATTGTCCATTGTTAATTGCTAATTGTTAATTGTTCATTGTTAATTGTCCATTGTTAATTGTTAATTTTTCATGGCTCAAACCCAAGCTCTAGTCATCCTTTCCGGCGGACAAGATTCAACAACCTGTGCTGCATTGGCTACCCAACAATTCGATCGCACTCATGGAGTAACGTTCGACTATCAACAGCGTCACCGGATTGAGTTAGAAAGCGCTCAGGCAGTGGCTAAAAAGCTGGGATTGGCAAGTCATGAAATCGTCTCAGTGGGGCCAATTTTGAAGAGTACGAGTCCTTTGGTGAGCCAAACCCCTTTGGCGGAGTATGAGAGCGCCGAGGCGCTGCCAGGGGGCATTGAGGCGACATTTATTCCGGGACGTAATATTTTATTCTTGACCTTGGCGGCGAATCGAGCAGCCCGTCTGGGGATTCGCGACATAGTGTTAGGCGTGTGCGAGACCGATTTTGCAGGGTATTGGGATTGTCGCCAGAGTTTTATTGATGCCATGGGTATAGCGTTGGGTGAGGGGATGTACGGAGATGGTGGAGCCTATCGGATTCATACCCCCTTGATGAATTTGACGAAAGCGGAGTCAGTAAAGTTAGCTCAGGAGGTATTAGGTGATCGCTTTGAGTCGGTGATGGAGTTAACCCATACCTGCTATGCGGGGGTGAAGGGGGGATGCGGTAAGTGCCATGCCTGTATCTTAAGAGACCGAGGGTTTCAGGAAGCGGGGGTAGATGACCCGATTTGGAAATATCGGGGGGCTGTAGTACAGGAATCAGAAGATGATACTTATGGCGATCGCGCCATTGAAGAAGCTGCCCATAGTCCCCTAGAAATTTGGCCTAACCCTTCCCCGAATCATGATTATGTGATTCATGTGGAACATCCGGAGTTTACCGCCCTTTGTCCGCGATCGGGCTATCCCGATTTTGGCACAATTGTATTCGATTATTTTCCTCATCAATCCGTTTTAGAACTGAAAGCATTTAAGCTGTATATCAACAGTTTTCGGCAACAAAGAATCAGCCATGAAACCGTAGTTAATCAGGTTGCCGATCGCCTAATGGCAGAAGTCAAACCCAAAGCACTACGAATTATCGGCGATTTTACCAGGCGCGGGGGCGTGAAAACCGTAATTACCGCTTATCGGGGAGAAAACATGAGCTTTCCCAATTATCAACCCAATCTGCTTTAGGGGTAAATTGAACACTCATCACCTATGTTCCTTAATCAAGCGTCCTAACGTTTCCATGGCTTGTTCAATTTTCGGTGACCAAGGTAAACCACAATTGAGTCGGAAACAATTGCCATAACTGGCGGACGGAGAAAACATAATTCCCGGAGAAATACTGATTTTATGTTGGCACGCTCTGTGGAAAAGCTCCATAGTATCAAAATGGGGAGCCAGTTCAACCCAGAGGACATGACCCCCTATGGGACGGGTGACTTTGGTCTCTTCCGGGAAATAGTTACAAATAGCTTGAATCATTTGCAACATTTGCTGTTCATAGGCGCGGCGCAGGTTTCGTACATGACGGTCATATCCACCATTGGCTAAAAAGGCGGCGATCGCCAGTTGAGAGCCTGGAGAGGTACTCATATTTACTGCCATCTTCAGCCGCTCAACTTTGGCTTGATAGCGGCCGGGAATGGCCCAACCCACCCGCAACCCTGGGGAGAGAACCTTACTATAGGAGGCACAGTACAAAACTAAACCCTCTCGATCGAAGGCTTTGATGGCTTTGGGGCGATCGCCATTAAACGACAAATCCCCATAAACATCATCCTCAATTAGGGGAATTTGATACCGAGCCAGCAATTCCACTAGCTCTTGCTTTTTCTCATTGCTCATACAAGTGCCCAAGGGATTACTAAAATTAGAGACTAGGGCACAAGCGCTGATTTGTTTGAGCTTCAGAGCTGTTTCTAGGGCATCTAAACAAATCCCTTCCCTGGGATGGGTGGGCAGTTCCAAAGCTTGTAAATGCAGCGTAGATAAGCTCTCCAGTAATCCATAATAGGACGGAGAGGCGATCGCCACCGTATCCCCCGGTTTTGTCGTCGCTCGTAAGGATAAATAGACCGCTTCCGTTGCTCCATGGGTGGCCACAATTTCATCGGGAGTCACTGCACAGTCTGCATCGAGTAACCGTCGGGCGATCGCCCGACGAAATTCCAGACACCCCGGAGGTGGGGTATAACTATGGGCTAAAGTCGGATCTTGGCGCATCACCTGACTCATCAGACGGTTCAAGGTAGATAGGGGTAATAACTCCATTCCCGGTACAGCAGCCCCCAGTTGGATGATTTCTGGATCGCGCACCATAGAATTCACCTTACAGACGAGGGAAGTATCCACCCGACAAGCCTTTTGCGCTGGAGAAGAGCGATCGGGTTCCGGAGGAGATTTTAAGGAGCGGACAAAATAGCCAGATTGGGGTTTCGCTCCAATGATTCCCCGGTCTTCTAAGAGGCGATAGGCTTCTAGGGCAGTGGAAATACTCACCGACATTTGTTGATGCACTTTTCGCACCGAGGGCAGGCGATCGCCCGGTTGTAGGGTTCCTTCCACAATTAAGATCTGAATGCGGTTAGCCACCTGTTCATATAAGTTTGCGCCTTCCGTTTGCTCAATGGGTCGTAAGTGCATAATGCTCCAGTACAGTTCTACATTTTATTCACCATAACAGTTTTTCAAACTAAAACTGTTATGGTTACAATTTAGCTTAATTGCATCTGTTTTTTTCTTCGCTCTTCCTCCACACTAGAGATATAGCAGCACACTGCTATTTGTAGGCGTTGAGGACACGATCCATGAAAAGCACCAGTAGTGTCTCCGAAATCACGAGAGGATCGGAGTTACATTTAACCGATCTCAAAAGCTTATCTCGGTTTCCCCATTCTTTCCTTGCCAGCGATCGCCTCCAGAAGCTTTGGAACTATCTGGTGGCCGTTTGGTGGTACAGCGAAGAACCCCGCATTACCCAGAAAAAAGATACAAACGGCAATTGGATCTATCGCGTTTACGATCCCATCGCTCACCAACACTTTAGGTTTGACTCCGAGCAAGAAGTCCGAGTGTGGTTAGAAAAGCGGTACTACCAATAATGATTAATGATGGGTAATGCGTTTTCTTTACAGCAACACCAAATTATCCCGATGAACCACCGTATCCGAGCCTTCATATCCCAAAAGCTCAGTAATTTCATCGGAACGGTGGCCCTTAATTAAATCCAATTCATCACTGCCATAATTGATGATTCCGCGAGCGACTTCCTTACCCTCTAGATCGCAAAGGATCACTGCATCTGATGCATGAAAGCGGCCCATTACCCCAGAAATTCCCACCGCTAATAAAGATTTTCCGCGATCGCAAATCGCCTTAACTGCCCCCGGATCGAGAATCACTTTACCAGAGGGAATCAAGCCATTAGCAATCCAGCGTTTACGAGCATTCAGGGTTCGGGGAGCAGGATGGAATTGCGTCCCAATTTCTTCCCCCTTTAAGATCTGGGGAATTTGATTGGGATAGCGTCCTCCCATAATCACCATCCGTACTCCCGCATTGATGGCAATGCGAGCAGCAGAAATTTTCGTACTCATCCCTCCCGTTCCCCAAGTGGATGCATTACCGACTTCTACTTCGGTTAAGTCTTCCAAGTTGCGAACATGGGAAATGGGTTGAGCATCAGGAACCAGATGGGGATCGGCAGAATAGAGTTTATCCACATCTGTCAGCAAAAATAGCCAATCAGCTTCTACCAAACTGGAAACCAGAGCGGCAAGGGTATCATTATCGCCGAATTTAAGCCTTAGTTCCTCTGTGGCTACCGTGTCGTTTTCATTGACAATGGGGATCACCCCCAGATCTAGGAGTTCTTGAAAAGCATCATAGGCATTGAGATAGGAAACCCTCGATTCTAGATCTCGGCGCGTCAGTAGCACTTGGGCGATGGGTTGATTGAAGGTATTGAAGAGGTCATCATAAATCCGCATTAAGCGCCCTTGACCCACCGCCGCAACTGCCTGTTTCAGGGCAATATCACGGGGGCGCTTTTTCAAGCCTAACCGCGAACACCCCACCCCCACAGCCCCCGAAGAAACCAGAATCACCCGATGGCCTTGGCGACGCAGTTGGCTGAGGACTTCCACCAATAGAGCTAAGGTAGACAGGGCCAAGTTGCCGGTTTCTGGATCGGTGAGGCTAGACGTACCAATTTTAATGACAAGGGTCAGGGCCATGGAAAATGCAACCGAAAATGAAAAAATACCAGAGTGAGAGGATCAGACAGTGCAAAGCGCTAGTTTCTCTATCGTGAGAACCAGCGCTTCAGCAGGGTAAAATATTTACAGGGATTTATCTTTAGGGTCTTTATATTGGCTGACCCCATTTGAACTAATTTTAATAATTGCATCAATTTGTTGATGATCCCCGATTCGTAATCTTTTCTTTATATTTCGTTTTTTCAGGTTTTATCAAGATTCGTAAAATTTTGTGTTGAAGGCGTTAAGCGAGCGCCCAACATCTGAGACAACCACACCTCAAAGGATCGAATGTCAAAAGGTCGATGGCCTTGGCGGGGATCAACCATAGGTTCCACCAGAATTGTAAACATTCCTAAACGATTGCCTGCTAAGACATCGGTGAACAGGCGATCGCCCACCATCGCCACATGGTCAATGGGTAAACCCATATTTTCCACGGCCTGGCGCAGTTTTCGCCGGGAAGGTTTCGCCGCTCCCATCATAAAGGGTAAGTCCAAACACTCAGCGATCGCCCGAATTCTGATCCAATTTAGGTTATTACTCACAAGCCAAATCGAAACCAGAGGCTTAATCTGGGCGATCCACTTTTTCAGCTCCTCAGAAGCGATCGGTGAATTTATCGGCACAAGGGTATCATCCACATCCAGAATCAATCCTTTGAGATCGTGCAATCGCAACAAATCGGGGGTTAAATCTAAAATAGGGCCACCGAGAACCAGATCTGGTTGGAGGAGAAGATTAGAAGACATAAGAAAAAAATTAGACCCATTTTGGGCTAACGTTGTTGGGCAATTTGGTTAATCGCTCGATTATGTTCATCCAGGGTACGACTAAAAATATGCGTCCCATCATAGCGAGCCACAAAATACAGATACTCTGTTGTTTCCGGATAGAGCGTAGCTTCTAGACTCGCTTTACCGGGACTGGCGATCGCAGTTGGAGGTAACCCCGGATTTAAATAGGTATTATAAGGGTTCGGCGTATTCACATCCTTTAGCGTCAAAGGTTTATCAGGAGTTTGCTTAATCCCCAAACCATATTCCACCGTCGGATCAGCGCCCAAAGTCATCCCCTTTTGCAGTCGATTATGGAATACCCCCGAAATCAAAGCCCGTTCTTGAGCGACTACCGATTCCTTTTCCACAATACTCGCCAAAGTGACCCACTCCAAAAGGCTCAAATCTGTTTGACCTTGAGCCTCTCGATAGAGAGGTAAAGCCACCTGTTCAAATTGGCTTAACATTTGTCGAACCACCCGATCTGCCGTCAAACTCTCTCCAGAAATCTGATAAGTATCCGGAAACAAAAAACCCTCCAACTTCGCCACAGAAGGTAACCAAGGATAATCTTGGGCCGAAATCCCATTCACCGCCTCTAAAAACGCTTGGGACGTAAACCATCCTTGAGCTTCAAAATACGCCCCCATTTGGGCCAAAGTCCAGCCCTCTGGAATCGTATAAGTCGCTTGTACCACTGTCCCAGAGCGAATCTGAGTCGCAATTTCTGGTAAAGACTGAGTGGGGGATAACTGATAAGTTCCCGCTTGGAAATAGCCTGCTAACTCTGGTTTAACTTTAGCCTGTACCCTGAGCCATTTCGTCCAAATATTCCAGGCTTGTTCTGAACGAATCAGATTAAGAGCCGCTAAATCCGAACCAATTTGCTCTCCCGAAGTTCCCAGGGCAATTTCCACTAACACTTGATGCTCGGTCACCTCAGCATTTGCAGGCATCACAGGACTAATTGCCCAACTCCACCACCGCCATCCTTGCCATCCAGAGAAGCCAACAACGACGGGAAAGAGAATCAGATAAAAGAACCACTTGGTGATTCGTGAATTGCCGGTTGTCATGACTGATGAAATCTCGCCTGGTTTTCTACTGCTGCACCCTGGGTAGTTTCCCGATCTCCCCCACTAGGGATAATTGAGTTCTAAGACTCTAATCCAAGAGCTGTTCCTCTAGGTTCTTTTCAATCTCTGGTAATAAATGTTCTATTTTCTTCAGTTCACTCTCGGAAAGCTCTTTAGCTTTCCCCGGTTCTTCCTGCCTACCGAGCAAAAAAAGCGGGTCTAAAGGGGTAGAAATTTCATACTCATCGTCTCCAAAATAGAAGCTGGCTAATAACTGAAACGATTCCATATCAGAATCAATATCTTCATCATCCTCCTCTTCCTCTAAATCAGGAATATCCCCTTCTACCGTGAGAGTAATTCCGGTGCGTTTGAGCTTCAGATTTTGTTCAGATAAAACCGCTTTGGCTAGATCAAAGAGTTCATCGACCAAAGAGTCATCTTCTACCGGAACCAGTTCTTCCTCATCTCCAGCACTTTGCCAGACAAAAATCTCGACTGGGGTATCCTTGGGCAATAAAACAAAATAGTTTTCGCGGTCATGGGTAAAGGAATATTCAATTGTGCATTCTAATTCCTTTCCCTCGGTATCCCTTAATAATACGGTCAGGGGATCATTCTCCATTGCTTCTTGATCCATGAGGGTTACTTCCTATTTCCCAAGATGATCTTGGGCCCACACTTCGACCTCTCATCATATCTTAGATCAATTAAAAATTAAAAATTAAAAATTAAAAATCGGTCTGGCTTAGGCGCGATCGTCGAGCCAGCGCTGTAAAATTAAGGCGGCAGCTTGGGCATCAATTAAGCCTCTATTGCGAGAGGGGGAGCGTTTTCGGGAGACCAGGATTTCTGTTGCTTCTAGGGAGGTGTAGCGCTCATCGACATACTCAACGGGTAATTTTAGGGTTTTTTGCAGGCGATCCGTATAGGTTTGGACTTGTTGAGCTTGAGTGCCGAGTTGGCCATCCATCAGATAGGGCAAGCCGACGATTAAAATACTGACTTCCCGTTCAGCAATAATTGGCTCTAGAATCGCTACATCTGTCTCAAAAGACTCACGATAGATAGTGGTTAGGGGAGTGGCAAGTAATCCAAGGCGATCGCATCCTGCCACCCCAATCCGCTTATGACCGATATCCAAACCCAGGGCTGAAATCATCGATCCACCGATGAACTGTTGTCTCCAGTCCCCTCTCCTTCAACCTTACCATTAGCCTCTTTGCCGCCAGGAGAGAGGTCTTCGGCCTTCTCATCCAGACTCAAAGAATGGAGAATTGACATCCGTCCGGGAATTGGTTTTCCGGCTGGTTGCAAACCTTGGAGCATATCCGAGAGTTGTAGACCTTCGAGAGAAACCAACTTCGACTCGCGCAATTTATGCCAAACCGATCGCGACATCATCAAAGTATGGCCAATCCGACTTGCGCCAATTTGCTGTAAATACTCCTCCCGTTCCGGTTGATAATCTGCCGAAGCCAGATGTAAAGGTTGGGGGAGAAACTCCTGGGTAATGCGAGCCATTTGGGCCATCAATTCCGGATAAAGCCAAGTATAGGCGGGATGAACGGTCAACTCAGCTTGATGGCAGCCCCCACCCTGGCGCTGTAAGTGCAACTGAAAATAGCCGATCGCCGCTTGTCGTTGGGTTTCAAACACATACCCACTCACGACCTCAGTTTTTGTCCACCATTGCTTAATTCCCTCCATCACCGATTGCAACAAGGGAGTCTTAAAGTCTTCCACATGGCGGTCAAACACTTGGCGCACAAAGGGAGGCATGGCGACCGTATCGAGTTGATAGAGCGGCCCTGCGTCCGCATTACTCACCGGTAATAGGTTAGGTAAATCTGGCTCCCGTTGGGCTAACTGGGTTAACTTTTCCGGAGCGATCGCCCAATAGGTCATTTGGGCCAAAGGCTGAAACCCATTTTGGCGATACAGAGCAATATCATCCGCTTCATTGACATCCACTTCCAACAACCAAGTTCTCGCTTCCCGCACTGCCTGCATACAATAGCGCAGCAGCAGGGAACCAATTCCCGCTCGCGAGACCCCCGGTCTCACCCCCACCCGATCCACCCGCCAGGTACTGCGGGTGCGGTTAAAGGGAGAAATTTGGATCGCCCCTACCACTTGCCCGTCCGTACTCTCGGAGCTATGGCGCTGCTGGGCCACATGGAGAGATAGCTTATAGCGCCAGGGATTGGGAAATAGACTCAAGAGTTTCAACACTCCAAACCACTGGCGAATCTCCTGCCCCGAATAGGGTCGATCCTTACCCATGAGCGGTGATGAAGCCCTAGTATCAAGCAAAGCTTCCACCACATCTAGGTCTCGATGTTGCAAACTCCGAATTTCCGTCTGTTTTTCTAAATTTTGGGGAGACGCTGGCATCATAGGATCTTCTCTCAATCGACAGGGGCAATGGTAAACCGGTAAAGACAATTAACCCTGGGGTCGAATCAGAACAATCGGGGTTTGTTCATCCCCATTACCGGCTGGGTTACTTCTGAGGGCTTGGGTGAGCAACTCCATGGATAAACCTGGGGTCGCTGCTAATATTTTAACGGCTTTCAAGTCATTGACATCGACGATCGCCGCCGATAATCCAGTTTTTTCCTTAATTTTGGCCACCACCTCTTCGGGTTTATCGGGCCCCAGGACAATAAATTGATCGAAGGGGGGCAAGGTTCCGGTCACATCATCAATTAACCGTGCTTGCTCTCCCGCGAGTTGGTAAAACACACCCGGTTTACGCAAGATTGCTTTGGCTAAAGCGCCCACCACAAAAGCAAATACCACCCGTACCGGCCCCACGATATCCACCAAGGTCTGCATTCCGCAAGCGGTGGCCAAACTCGATGTCGGCAAGAAATAATAGCAAATTCGTTTGGCGACCCATCCCGGTTTTACCGTCGTCGGATGGCGCAGCCGACCTTGCATTAAGGCGATCGGCGTTTCCCCAATGGTGACGATATCCCCCGGTTGAGCATGGGGCAAAACATACCGCTCCACCACCGCCACCGGATCGTCTTGAGTCGTTAAAATATGGGTCGGAATCGGAAACACCTGAGCCACCTCTGCATCCCGTGGTGGCGGTAACTCCGACGGATCGGGATATTGGAGGGCATGAACCCAATGACCCGTTTTCGGAATCCGTCCTTCTGGCCCATAAGTAATATAATGAACTTTAACCCAAGCCGTTTTGATCTGATCGAGATTCGGCCCTGTGATATCAATCCTCAGTTTAAACCGAGTCTGTTTACCCACTTTGACAATATAGGCAAACCAATAATCATCTGCTCGGCTGGGAGCATCCGGATGTAGGGGAACCAAACGAGTTTTCCAGCTTACTCCCTCCAAAGACCCCTGACTGAGCAGTTCCACCTCAACTGAAACCTCTGGAACCATAATTTCCAAGGTCGAGGTTTCATTCACTAAAACCCCTTCTCCCACCAACTGATAGTGATCGGCTGATAAAAATTCCCCTTGGCAATGTTCAAACTTCAGGGCCAGTTGATTCCCCGGACGACCTCGATACTGACTCTCCATCGCCCAGAGAAGGAGGAGGCCTGCACCTCCTAGACCGATACCAATACTTTCTGCAATCACAACGGAACCTAACCCAATGCTGATCATTTGTCTCGATTCACTATACCTGAATGGCTTCATTTTCGATCGCAATCCAAGCTGTCCAGCCTACGGGCTGAGTTGAATTTTATGGGACTTCTGTTTACATTACTTAATAGATTCATATAAATCGGATGCCAAACCCTATGAAGCCGCTTGAGATTGCCCAACGATTCTGCTTAATGGGCCATATTGCTACCATGCCTTTTGGCTGGTTGGGCCTGCTCTTCATTCTCCCCAACCCAGAGATTATCGTTAACTTACCTCCCATCGGCCAAACCTTGTTTCGGGTGAGTATGTCCGGAGGAGGAGTCGTTAATATTTTACTAGGAGCAGCAGCCGTTGCCCTCTATGCTTATCGGACTTTGGGACTGCGCCGTTGGCTAGGATTTATGGTTCCGGCGGTGTGTTTGTCCCTGAGCAGTGAACTGATGGGAACCAGTACCGGTTTTCCCTTTGGAGAGTATGGCTATTTAAATGGATTGGGTTATAAAATTGCGGGTTTAGTGCCCTTTACGATTCCCCTGTCTTGGTTTTATGTAGGATTGGTTTCCTATCTGATTGCCTTGGGTGGTTTGCAAGTGGCCCAAAACCGAACGGTGATTAAACAAGGGGCGGCCATTGCTCTAGGTGCTATCCTGCTTACCGCTTGGGATTTTGTTCTCGATCCGGCCATGAGTCAAACGATTATCCATTTTTGGGAATGGGGACAAGAAGGGCCGTTCTTTGGAATGCCTTATCAAAATTTTCTGGGTTGGTTAGCGACAGGAGCGCTGTTTATGAGTGTGGGAACTTGGATTTGGGGTGAGGAACTGCCCCAGGTGAGTCGCCCGCAGTTAGGGTTCCCCTTAGTGGTATATTTGAGTAACTTTGCTTATGCAGCAGTGTTGAGTGGATTTAGTGGATTTACAACTCCGGTGCTTTTGGGTATCCTCATGGCTGTGATTCCAGCGTTGGTGTTGTGGTGGATAACGCCAGGGGAAGTGCAGGAGTCAGAAGGGTTTAATCCTCCTATTGCCGATCGCCAGAGGGTGACACCGGCCGCAGTTAATGGGGTTGCTAAGTAAACATTCAGTAGAGGGAGAAGGCTATGGATGGGGGCCAGATATTAACTTGGGGATTAATGGTGATGCAAATTCCGGCGATCGCCATTCTCTTGTTTCGCCTGGTTAAAGGCCCTTTCCGCCATGCTCCCATTCAACCGCAATCTGCCGATCCTCAGATGCTGGGAACGGTGAGTGTGGTAGTTCCAACTCTGAATGAGCGCGATCGCCTCTTGCCCTGTTTAGAGGGCTTAACGCGCCAGAGCTACGAAGTGCGCGAGGTGTTGGTGGTGGATAGTCATTCCACCGATGGCACAGGGGACTTAGTGTTACAAACCGCTAGTAAAGACCCCCGGTTTCGCTTAATTTATGATGAACCTCTGCCTGGGGATTGGGTAGGACGACCTTGGGCACTACATACGGGATTTTTGCACAGTTCCCCTAAAAGTGAGTGGATTTTGGGCATTGATGCCGATACTGTGCCCCATCCGGGATTGGTGGCAGGTTTGATTAAAATTGCCCAAAAAGAGGAGTATGATTTAGTTTCTCTCTCCCCTCGGTTTATCCTGGAATATCCGGGGGAATGTTGGCTGCAACCAGCCCTGTTGATGACGCTGGTGTATCGATTTGGCCCCACGGGAACCGTTGAGAGTGCCGATCGCATCATGGCGAATGGGCAATGTTTTTTAATCCGCAGACGGGTGTTAGAAGAGCTAGAGGGCTATACAACCGCGAAATCTTCCTTTTGTGATGATGTTACCTTAGCCCGCATCGCCGCTCAACGGGGGTTTAAGGTAGCCTTTTGGGATGGCGCTCCGGTGCTGAAGGTGCGGATGTATGAGGGAGCATGGCAAACTTGGCAGGAGTGGGGGCGATCGCTAGATTTGAAGGATGCGACTTCCCCTAGGCAACTCTGGACTGATTTGTGGTTTCTCTTCGCCGTGCAAGGTTTGCCTCTAGCTGTGGTAATTTTAGGCACGATCGGTGCATTTCCATCTGGAGCAATTGCTGAGATTCTGATTAATCTGAATTGGGCTGTATTGCTGATTCGGTTTGCCCTAGGATTGGCGATATTTCCCTCCTATGATTTATCAAAGGCTCGGTTTTCTTTTCTCTTCTGGTTGTCTCCATTCGCCGATCCGTTAGGGTTTCTTCGCATTGTGTTATCGAGTTTTCAAACTTCGATTCAATGGCGTGGGAGAATTTACGGTAAAAGATGAACCGGGAGGAAAGGCGGTTAGATCCCTCACCCCCAACTCCCTTTCCCGTGGAAGAGGGGGCGATAGTGGGAGGATCGTGGCAAAAGTCGATACAATAAGGAGTGTGGCGTTAAATCGATAAAATACGAGTGATCCAAGACGAAACCCTAGAGCTGTTAGAATGGTCGCGGTTATGTGAGCATTTATCAACGTTTGCTGCGACGAAAATGGGGGCGATCGCCGCCCAGAATTTGCCGATCCCCGAAACTCAGGCGGAAAGTTTAACCCTATTGGCACAAACTGAGGAAGTGTATACCCTGGAGCAAACCCTCACTACAGAGCTACCGTTTGGGGGTATTCGGGATATTCGTACTATTGTTAAACGAGCGACACTCAAAGGGGTACTGTATGGGGATGAACTGCTGGATGTGGCGAGTACATTGGCGGGAATGCGGCGACTGCGACGGTTTATTGAGGAGCAGGATGATGTGCCGATTTTGCTGGAGTTGATTAGCAGTATCCGGACTTATCCGGAATTGGAACAGGAGATTAATTACTGTATTGATGAACAGGGAAGGGTTGCCGATCGCGCTAGTGTGAAGCTCGGTAATCTACGCCGTCAGTTGAAAAATCAGCGCGATCGCATCACGCAAACCCTGCAAAACTTGCTGCAACGGAAATCCCACGCGATTCAGGAGAATTTGATTACGCAACGGGGCGATCGTTATGTGCTGCCGGTGAAAGCCAATCATAAGGAAACCATCCCCGGTATCGTTCATGACTCCTCTGCAAGCGGGGCAACTCTGTATATTGAACCCCATGCGATCGTTTCCCTGGGGAATGATTTGCGACAGTTGCAAAAGGAGGAAAGTAAGGAAGAAGAAGCTATTTGTCGCGCTCTGACGGAGAAAGTGGCGGAGGTTTACGAAGATTTAGAGCATTTAGTCAAAATTGCGACCATTCTTGATTTAGCCACAGCTAAAGCCAGATATAGTTATTGGTTACAAGCAAACCGACCCCGATTCGTTGAATTCACGGAAAATATTACCCTGCGGCAACTGCGCCATCCCTTACTCGTATGGCAACAGCGCCACGAACAGGGGCAAGAAGTCGTTCCGGTGACGGTGTGTATTGAACCGCCGATCCGAGTAGTGGCAATTACGGGGCCAAATACGGGGGGTAAAACGGTAACGTTGAAAACCTTGGCACTGGCGGCACTGATGGCAAAGGTGGGGTTATTTGTGCCCGCACGGGAACCGGTGGAATTGCCTTGGTTTAGCCAGATTTTAGCCGATATTGGCGATGAACAGTCCCTAGAGCAAAGTTTATCGACGTTTTCGGGGCATATTCGCCGCATTTGTCGGATTTTGGACTGTGTTGCTCGTTGTAGGGGAGAAAAATCTTTCGCCCCTACATTGGTGTTATTGGATGAGGTGGGTGCGGGAACCGATCCCTCGGAAGGAACGGGTTTGGCGATCGCCCTCTTAAAACATCTCGCCACCAACGCCCAACTTACCATTGCCACCACCCACTTCGGGGAACTCAAAGCCCTCAAGTATGACGATGAGCGGTTTGAGAATGCTTCGGTGGAGTTTGACGAGGTATCCTTACAACCCACCTATCGCCTGCTGTGGGGCATTCCGGGGCGCTCTAATGCCCTTGCCATTGCCCGCCGTTTGGGGTTAAATCCAGAAGTGATTGAAGAGGCGCAACAGTGGATAGGCACGGATTCAGAAGAGGTGAATCAGGCGATCGCCGGTTTAGAAGCCGAGCGTCGTCGTCAGGAGAGCCAAGTTAAGGAAACCTCTAGCTTACTGTCAGAAACGGAACGACTGCATCAAGAAGTTGCACTCAAAGCGCAGCAACTGAAAGAGCGGGAGCAGCAGTTACGCCAACAACAGGAAATCGAGATCCAAAAGGCAATTTCTCAAGCCAAAAAAGAAGTCGCCACAGCCATCAAACGCCTACAACAAGGCACAGCCCAAGATACCCATAAAGCCACCCAAGAACTCGATCGCATTGCCGAGCAATATCTCCCCTCTAAAGTCAATCCTCCCAAACCCAAACCCGGTTATAAACCGCAAGTCGGCGAACGGGTACGCATCCCCAGTTTAGGACAAACCGGAGAAGTGCTACAAATTGATGCAGATGGGCAAGAATTAACCGTGCGGTTTGGGTTAATGAAAATGACCGTAGGATTAGCGGAAATTGAATCCTTAGACGGCAAAAAAGCCGAAGTTCCCACGAAGGAACCGAGCAAAAAAGCAGTTGCAGAAAAAGACAAAACAGCTCCTCATACAACGACTGCTCCAGTGATCCAAACCTCTCACAATACCTTAGACATCCGAGGCTTGCGCGTGGTGACGGCTGAAGCTGAACTCGATCAAGGGATTACTAAAGCCTACAATGCTAATTGTACCAATGTCTGGATTATTCACGGCAAAGGCACGGGTAAATTAAGAGAAGGAGTCCATGAATTTCTGAGGAGTCATCCCCAAGTGGAGCGCTTTGAATTAGCGGATCAAAAAAGTGGCGGCACTGGCGTAACCATTGCCTATTTAGTCGGTTAATTTGTTCTCGGTAGGGGCGGGTTATATCAATTAAAAATTAAAAATTAAAAATTAAAAATGTGTATGGGTTGGGCGGGTTTATAAAGGTTATTGGTGGGGTTGGTAAATGGTGGAAAAACCCGCCCCTACCCCATTTCCATACCCAATCTGGCGAAGAAACCCGGTTTCTATACAGCCGCCAGAAGCCCATCATAAGTTACAATCCTTAATCATCTCCCCTATCTCTCACTGCAATGACCTTAGAACAAGTCTTCAACTTAGCCAAACAACTTTCTCTGATCGACAAAGTACGCTTAATCGAAAAGATTGTGCCTGAAATTGAGCGCGAAGTTGCTCAAACCAGCGTAACTCCCCGACGCTCTTTATGGGGGATCTGTCGCAATTTAGGAAAAGCACCTTCCGCAGAAGACATTGATAACGCTCGTTTAGAAGCCTGGAGTCGCTTTCCCAGAGAGGATATTTAATGCTTCAGGCAATTGTGGATACCCATGCGGTGATTTGGTATATTTTTGCCGATTCTCGTCTGTCCAACATCGCTCGAATGACCATAGAACAAGCAGCGACTGATGGTCATCAGGTGGGCTTTTCCTCCATTACCTTAGCTGAAATTATTTATTTAAGTGAAAAAAGGCGAATTTCATCATTGACGCTGAATCAATTGCTTGCAGAAGTCGATCGCCCCAATTCTGTATTAATGGAAGTTCCTTTTAATTGCCACATTGCTCAAACCATGCAAAGCATCGATCGCGCTCAAGTCCCCGATCTTCCCGATCGCATGATTGCTGCTACAGCACTCTACCATAATGTACCGCTTATCAGCCGCGATCGTAAAATTCAATTGTCTACTATCAGTACAATCTGGTAACTGGCACTCAAAGCGCAGCAACTGAAAGAGCGGGAGCAGCAGCTACGCCAACAACAGGAAATCAAGATCCAAAAGGCAATTTCTCAAGCCAAAAAAGAAGTCGCCCAAGCCATCAAACGGCTCCAACAGTGTATGGGTTGGGCGGGTTTATAAAGGTTATTGGTGGGGTTTCTAAATGGTTGGTGAACCCGCCCCTACATAAAATCCCGTAGGGGCGGGTTATACCCAAATCTCGGACACTCATAAATCAATGAGGTAAACCCGCCCCCACACCACCACCCAAGAACTCGCTGGTGGGACAGAGAACAATGGATTAACGTCGCCCATTAAATATGCCATATATAGCGCAAAATTAAAAAAATGTCAAACTTTTTCACTAGATGTGGAAAATGGAGTACATTAAGATCTCATCACTTCATTGATGTGAATGTAGTACCTTCCTCCCTTATGATGCAACCTTCATGTCCGATCGCGGAAACTCTCCCCATAACAGCCCATACGCCCCACACAACCCCTATTTATGTGATTAAGCGAGATGGCACTCGTGCTGCCCTAGATGTCACCAAGATTCGTGCTGTTGTAGAGTGGGCATGTGTGGGAACCCAGGCAAGCCCTATCCCTCTAGAAGCAGGGTTAACGACTCGTCTACGCAATGGGGTAACCACCAGAGAAATCCAGGAAAACCTGATTAACTGTAGCTTAGAGTTGTGTAGCCCCACAGAACCGGATTGGCGCTATGTCGCTGGAAGGCTCCATATTTGGTCACTGTGGAAAGATACCCTAACCAACCGTGGCTACCAATATAGCAACTATCCGAAAACCGTGGCTCGTAAGGTAGCAGCCAATGAGTATGACGAACGGATCTTAACCTATTCCCCTGATGAATTAGAAATCGCGGGGAGTTGGATTAATCCGGATTGGGATACGGATTATGATTACGCTGGGGCAACCTTGCTAACCAAACGGTATTTACTTGCAGATGAATTACCCCAAGAAGCTTATCTAACTTGCGCCCTACTGCTTGCGTCGGTGGAAGAACCGCAAAACCGTTTGAAGTGGGCGAAAAAATTCTATGAGGCGATCGCCCAACGGAAAATTTCCTTAGCGACTCCCATCCTCGCCAACCTGCGAATCCCTGGGGGTTCCCTCTCCAGTTGCTTCATTACCGCCATGGATGACAGCCTAGAGAGCATTTACGAAACCTTAACCGATACTGCCCGCATTTCCAAAAATGGCGGCGGTGTAGGCGTAAATGTGAGCCGCATTCGGGCAACGGGATCTTGGGTGATGGGTAAACCCAATGCTTCTGGGGGAGTTGTGCCCTGGATTAAACTGCTCAATGATACGGCGATCGCCGTTAACCAGGGTGGAAGACGCGCAGGAGCAGTCACTGTCAGCCTCGATATCTGGCATTTGGATATCCTAGAATTCCTGGAAATGCAAACCGAAAACGGGGATCAACGGCGCAAAGCCTATGATATTTTCCCCCAATTGGTGATTGCGGACGAATTCATGAGACGGGTAGTCGCCAAAGAAGATTGGACATTAGTCGATCCCTATGAAATTAAAACCAAACTGGGCATTGACTTACCCACTCTCTGGGGTAAAGACTTCGAGAAAGCTTATCAAAAAATTGAAGCTGAAGTTGGCCATACTCTAATCTTGTATAACCGGATTAATGCCAGGGAACTGTTTAAGATGATCATGCGTACCCAGGTAGAAACGGGTATGCCCTATCTGGCATTCAAAGATACGATTAACCGTGCCAATCCTAACTCCCATAAGGGCTATATTCCTGGCGTTAATCTTTGTTGTGAATCCTTCAGTAATGTTAGTCCTGGAGAAGAGGCTCATTGTTGCAATTTAAATAGCCTCAATTTTGCCAATTTAGAAGTGGAGGAATTGCCCGACATTTGCCAAACGGCGGTACGGATGTTGGACAATACCATTGAAGTTACCCACCCCCCTTTTGCAGCGAGTAAAACCCATAATCAGAGATATCGCACGATTGGGGTAGGAGCGATGGGATTAGCAGATTGGTTAGCCAAACGCCAACTTTCCTATGAAGACTTGCCCCAAATGAGTCATTTATTTGAGGAAATGGGCTATTGGTGTACCCATGCATCTATGGAGTTGGCGAAAGAGCGCGGTGCTTATGAATGCTTTGCGGGCAGTCAGTGGAGTAAGGGGCATTTAATTGGGGCTAAACCGGTAGAGTGGTTTCAGAACAATTCCCGGCAACCGGAACGTTGGGAAAAATTGTCACAGGATATCCAAGAATATGGGATTCGTAATTCCCATATTACGGCGATCGCCCCCAATACCTCCTCCTCCCTCGTCCAAGGTTGTACTGCCAGTATTCTGCCCACCTATAGCCGTTTCTTCTACGACAAATGGGCAAAAGGAAGCGTACCCATTGCCCCCCCATTTATCACTGATTCCTTCTGGTATTACCAAGAAAACAAACACCTGGAACAGAAAAAAGTCGTTGCTGCTGTTGCCACCATTCAACAATGGATTGATACCGGCATTTCCATGGAATTGCTCTTTAATTTGAATTCGGGAGTTTACTTCCCCGAACAGCCGGAGCTAACCCTAAAAGCTAAAGATATTTTTGAAACTTTAGTCATGGCTTGGGAACAGAAATGTAAAGCCGTATACTATGTCCGTACCGTGCAACGGGACGACTTTAAGGAAGGGTTAAATGATTGTAGTTCTTGTGCTAACTAACCTCTGATTTGCCAAAAAGAAAAAAAGGAAGTAGATTATAACCTGCTTCCTTTTTTTTGCCATTGACTCTTAAACTGGACTACAAAAATCATGAATCCTACATACCCCGTTGATAATGCTCCGCATCGCATTCGCGAACGGCAAAAAATGACCGTTAACCCCATCTTTAACCCTGGGGGAAATGATGATACCGAACATCGCACCATTTGGTTTGGTGAAACCACCAATCTGATGCAACTTAATGATGTTCGTTATCCTTGGGCAGTCAGTCTTTATAAAATGATGCGTGAGAACTTCTGGATTCCCGAAAAATTGGATATCACTCAAGATGTAGTGGATTATTGGAATTTGACCCCAGAAGAAAGAAAAGCCTTTGATGGAATTTTGTCTTATTTAACGTTTTTAGATTCGGTTCAAACTTGCAATATTCCCCACTTGAAAAGTACGGTAACGGCTCCAGAAGTAAGTCTCTGTATGGCAGAACAAATTGCCCAAGAGGGAATGCATAATCAGAGTTATCAATACATGATTGAGACCATTATTCCACCAGAGAGACGGAATGAAGTGTATGATTTTTGGCGGACGGATAAAGTTCTCAAAGACCGATGTCGGTTTGTAGCGGCACTTTATCAACAGTATATTGACGATCCTACTCCAGAAAAATACTTTGTTTCTTTGGTAGCAGACTATATTTTAGAAGGGCTATATTTTTACAATGGATTCTGCTTTTTCTATAATCTAGCTTCGCGGATGTTAATGCCAGGAAGTGCGGATATTTTCAAGTTGATTAATCGAGATGAATTATCCCATGTTCGGCTCTATCAAAAAATCCTGCCAGAGGCAATGACTGTGTTTCCCCATTCGGTCGATCAAATTTATGAAATGTTCGATAAAGCGGTGCTACATGAATGCCAGTGGACAAATCATATTATCGGCAATCAAATTCTGGGGATTACGGAGGCAAGTACGGAACAGTATACCAAATACTTGGCTAATATTCGCTTAGGGGCGATCGGTTTGCCGCCGATGTATGGGGATGATAAATATAAGAAGAGTCCCTATGCTCATCTGGAGCGCTTTTCGGATACGAAGAAAGAAGGCCATACGAAGGCGAATTTCTTTGAAGCGGGAGTCACCAGTTATGTGATGTCTTCCGGGGTAACGGGTTGGGACGAAATTTAGTAATCATAGCGAGCAGGAGGTTGGATTAGCCTTTAGCGAGCAGGATGCTCGCACTCCATAATAGGATCATTAAGGGGTTGTAAACTTTAGCTTTAGCGAGCAGGATGCTCGCACTCCATAATAGGATCATTAAGGGGTTGTAAACTTTAGCTTTAGCGAGCAGGATGCTCGCACTCCATAATATAATGCTGAAATATTAGGAGTGTGAGCGTCTCGCTCACTAACGGTAATAAGAGTGAGCAAGATGCTAGATTGGCATTGGGCGAGCGGAATACTAGATTGGCATTGAGCGAGCAAGATGCTAGATTGGCATTGAGCGAGCAAGATGCTCGCACTCCAAAAAAAGATTATTTATCAATGAGAATGACATATAAAAAGCCATTACCTCAGTTGGAAATTAAAGGAGGTATTTACTTTATTACCTTCAATACTTATGAAAGATTAGAGTTGAGTGATGAAGCCCGAAAAATTGTCTTAGATGCTTGTATATTTTTTCATGACAAACGCTATTATTTGTATAGTGCTGTTGTGATGTCAGATCATGTTCATGTGCTGATCAAACCCTATACAAAATCAGAACAAGAATATTGGTCAATTGGTAGTATTATGCATAGCGTAAAAAGCTATACCGCTAACCAGGTTCCTAAAGTGATGAAACATATGGGCAAGGTTTGGCAAGATGGACGCTATGATGTATTAATCAAAAGTCGCGATCAATTTCTGAATACTTTGGACTATATCAGACAGAATCCAGTTAAAGAAAAATATGCTGACGATCCAGAAGATTACCCCTTCTTGTGGGAAAGTTTTTAATTGTGTTTCTAGAATAGTAGTGCGAGCATCTTGCTCGCTGTCACCTCTAGCTTTTGCCGGGTGGAAGGGGTGAAATCTAACGGTAGGCGAGTGGGATAAGGAATTGTTAGACTAAAATGATCCATTGGCCTAGGTTGCTCGGTACAATGAACAACGACTTCATCGTTGATAAAGACTCCATGCGATCGCAGTATTCTCCCCGTCGAACCAAGATTGTGGCTACCATTGGCCCAGCTACCAGCAGTGTAGATGTGCTTCGCCAGTTGATTTTAGCAGGAGCAACCACCCTCAGACTGAATTTTTCCCACGGCAGCCACGAAGATCATCAGCGCAATATCCGTCTGATCCGTCAAGTCTCCTTTGAACTGAATCAGCCGGTGGGCATTTTACAGGACTTACAGGGGCCGAAAATTCGCTTGGGGAAATTCGAGCAGGGATCGGTGGTGCTGAAAAAAGGCGATATGTTCACCCTGACGAGCGATCGCCTGTTAGGCACACAAGACATTAGTTTTGTCAGCTACGATCGCCTCGCCGAAGAAGTCCCCACAGGCTCTACCATTCTCCTCGATGATGGTCGAGTCGAGATGAAAGTTGAAGAGATCGATCGCAACACCAAACAACTCCACTGTCGCGTCACCGTTCCCGGAACCCTTTCCAACAACAAAGGGGTGAACTTTCCGGGGGTCTATCTCTCCATTAAAGCCTTAACCGATAAAGACCGGGTGGATCTAGCCTTTGGTTTAGATCAGGGGGTAGACTGGGTAGCCCTCTCCTTTGTCCGTAACCCCCAAGATGTCCTGGAAATTAAAGAAATTATCTCCAATGCGGGCAAACAAGTACCGGTGATCGTCAAAATCGAAAAACACGAGGCGATCGAGCAAATGGACGCTATTCTGAGCCTATCCGATGGCGTGATGGTCGCTCGCGGAGATCTGGGGGTAGAAGTGCCCGCCGAAGATGTACCCATGTTGCAAAAACGCCTGATTTCTACCGCCAACCGTCTTGGTATTCCCGTAATCACGGCGACGCAAATGCTCGATAGCATGGTCAGTTCCCCCCGCGCCACCCGTGCGGAAATTTCCGATGTTGCCAACGCTATCCTCGATGGAACCGATGCAGTAATGCTCTCCAACGAAACCGCCGTTGGTAAATTCCCCGTTGAAGCTGTTGCTACCATGGCCCGCATTGCCCAACGGATCGAAAAAGAACCCCATACCCGCAACGCAGATACCAATGGTCGCCAGTCCATTCCCAGTGCCATCTCCCAAGGGGTAAGCCGCATTGCCGAACAGCTCAATGCTGCTGCGATCATGACTCTGACGAAAACTGGGTCAACAGCACGCAATGTATCTAAATTTCGTCCGATCGCTCCCATTTTAGCCATTACCCCCCAAGTCTCGGTAGCACGGCGCTTGCAATTGGTGTGGGGAGTAGACACGCTCTTGGTTCTCGATTTACCCTCTATGAATCAGACCTTTGAAGCGGCAATTAATACGGCTCAAGAGCAGAATTTACTCCAGGAAGGAGATTTAGTGGTGATGACGGCAGGGACTTTAACGGGAGTGCCCGGTTCAACGGATTTGATTAAAGTGCAAATTGTCACGGCTGTTCTAGGCAAAGGCACGGGAATTGGCCAAGGCTTAGTCAGTGGTCGAGCCAGAATTGCCCACAATGGGTTAGAAGCTACTCATTTTCATCCGGGTGATATCTTGGTTGCTCCAGAAACGGGAGCCGATTTTATTGAAGCTATTCGCAAAGCTGGGGGCATTATTGTGGAATTGGATAGCGCCACCTCCCATGCGGCAATTATTGGCTTGCGCTTAGGCATTCCCGTAATTGTGGGTGTTCATCGAGCCACAGAGGTGATCCGTGATGGAGAGTTTGTGACGTTGGATATGGCTAGGGGTTTGGTTTATTCTGGGTCATCGAGAATGGGATGAATGTTGCACATCAAACGGTAGAATAAGTTTGCGATCGCCAAACTCAATCCTATCTGCTCTCGCAACAATATGGCCAAGGATGTTTTTCACGAACAACTTAAGACTGGATTAGAAAAAGAAGGCTGGACGGTGACTGACGATCCGTTGTTTTTGAAGTGGGGGAATACAACCACTTATATCGATCTGGCAGCAGAAAAGTTATTGATGGCCACAAAAGAAGAGAAAAAAATAGCAGTTGAGATCAAAACGTTTTCTGATATTTCTCCCATGTTTGCTTTTCATGTGGCCGTTGGACAATTTGTAAATTATCAAGTTATGCTTGAGAAACTAGAACCCGATCGCCGCCTTTACCTTGCTGTGCCCGATGTTATTTATGAAACTTTTTTTCGGTCGGAGTTTGCCCAAACTGTGATCGCCAAACAAGAAATTAATTTAATAATTTACAATCCAGAGGAGGAGATCATTGAACAATGGCTACCTTAGAACATTTACGCAGTGCAGTCATTCAAGTCTTGGAAGAGTTATATCATTACAACACTTACCGTCAAGAAAAAGATATTTTTTCAGAAATGATTTTGGATAAGGAACGAGATCATTATCTTTTGTTAGATGTAGGTTGGAAAGGAAAGCAGTATATTTACGATCCTTTTATTCATATTGACATTAAGGATGGGAAAATTTGGCTGCAACGCAATTTTACGGATGTGGATTTGGGAGAGAAGTTAACGGCAATGGGTATAAAAAAGGAGGATATTATTTTGGGTTTACATTCGCCTTTCATGCGTCAGTTTTCGGATTATGGAGCAGTTACGGTAGAATAGTTTTGCGATCGCCAAACTTAACCCCTATGTCCACCCAAACCCCAATCGGTTCCGCGCCCTCTGTTTCCCTGGAAGAGGCGATTAAAAACAGTCAAACCTATCTGCTCTCCCAACAATATCCCCAGGGGTACTGGTGGGCGGAACTCGAATCGAATGTTACCATTACCGCAGAGATGGTGATGTTGCATAAAATTTGGGGAACCGATAAAACTCGACCCCTAGAGAAAACGGAAGCTTATCTGCGATCGCAACAACGAGACCATGGCGGCTGGGAACTGTATTATGGGGATGGGGGCGACCTGAGTACCTCCATCGAAGCCTACATGGCGCTCAGATTGCTTGGTGTGCCTGCATCTGACCCTGCTTTGCAAAAAGCCAAAACCCTGATTCGGCAAAAGGGAGGCATCAGCAAAAGCCGCATTTTTACCAAAATTCATCTCGCCCTTTTGGGGTGCTATGACTGGCGCGGTGTGCCCTCCATTCCCCCTTGGATTATGCTCTTGCCCAATGACTTTGGGTTTAATATCTATGAACTCTCCAGTTGGGCGAGAAGCAGCACCGTTCCTCTGATTATTGTATGCGATCGCCGCCCCATCTATCGCCTCAGCCCCAACTTCAACCTTAATGAACTCTACAGCGAAGGCATCCATAACGTCCGCTACGAATTGCCCCAAAACCAAGACTGGACAGATATCTTTGTCTGGTTTGACCAAGGTTTTAAACTCGCTGAAAATCTAGATTGGGTTCCCTTTCGGCAAGAAGGACTCCAAGCAGCAGAGCGCTGGATATTAGAGCGCCAAGAACCCAGTGGAGACTGGGGTGGCATTATTCCCGCCATGCTCAACTCCCTGCTCGCCCTCCATGCTCTAGGGTACAATGTCCGCGACCCCTTCGTACAAAGAGGATTAGCCGCCGTAGACCGCTTTTGCATCGAAACCGAAGACACCTATCGCACCCAAGCCTGCGTTTCCCCCGTTTGGGATACCCTGTGGGTATTACGCGCCCTGGTAGAATCGGGATTAGCCCCCAACCATCCCGCCCTCGTCAAAGGGGGAGAATGGCTCCTCGATAAACAAGTTTTAGCCTATGGAGATTGGGCCGTTAAAAACAAAGTCGGTAAACCCGGTGGTTGGTCATTCGAGTTTGACAACCAATTCTATCCCGATATCGACGATGCGGCCGCTGCCGTCATGAGTTTAATCGAGTTAGAGTTACCCGACGAAGAAAAAAAATGGGCTGCGATCGCCCGTTGTGTAGACTGGATCATGACCATGCAATGTCAGGCTGGAGGATGGGCAGCCTTTGACCTCGATAACAATCAAGATTGGTTAAATAGTCTCCCCTACGCAGACCTCAAAGCCATGATTGACCCCAACACCGCCGACGTTACCGCCAGAGTCCTCGAAATGCTCGGCCAATTAAAACCTCATTCTAAGCAACTATCAACACTGTTCACTGAGCGGAGCCGAAGTGAACAGTGTCGCAGAGCATTAACCTATCTCCAAAAAGAGCAAGAACCCGAAGGCCCTTGGTTTGGTCGTTGGGGCGTAAACTACATTTATGGAACCAGTGGCGTACTCTGTGCCCTCGCCCTCATCGCTCCAGATAGCCATAAAACCCAAATCGAAAAAGCCACCAACTGGCTCATCTCCTGCCAAAACGCCGATGGCGGATGGGGGGAAACCTGCCGCAGTTATCATAACCCCAACTTAAAAGGCATCGGTACTAGCACCCCCTCCCAAACCGCTTGGGCCTTAATCGGATTATTAGCCGCCGGAGAAGCCACCGGAACCTTTCCCTGGCAGAATTTGGAATGGGGAATCAACTATTTACTCTCCTGCCAACTCCCCAATGGCTCATGGGAAGAAGCCGAATTTACCGCAACCGGTTTCCCCGGACACTTCTATATCAAATACCACTTTTACGCCCAATACTTTCCCCTGATTGCCCTCAGCCGATATCACCAATCAATCATTAAACCTCAAGAATAACCAAGTATTAAGGGTTAATTGATTTCAGGAAACCCATCCATTTTAATCTGTTCAATAGAATAGGGGCATGTTTCTGGAAACTCCCAATCCAAAATACCCGTTTCATTCGCAGCATCCGCTCTAGCATCTTCATAAACTTTCGATAGATCTTGCCAATATCGCTTTAAGCTAGGTGTATCTCTGAGATAACGTTTCAGATTATTTCGTTCTCTTTTAATAGTAATTTCCCAAGAGCGAGAACGTTTTTCTGGTTGGTATTCCCATTTCAAAAGATGCTGAATAATTAAGCGAATAGACGATAAAAACCGATCGCGCTCTCGTTTGCTCAAGTCTTCAATCTCTACTAACAGATTCTCCCAATCCACTTCACCATAGCGCTCTTGCTGAATCAGAGCGACCTGTTGTTCCACCCATTGGATAATATCGGTTTCATAGAGCATATTCTGGAAACTGCGATCGCAGTAATGGGTAATGTCAGGGGTCGCCTTAAGCCAACCCACCCACGATCATACCAAAATATCGGGTATCTAAACCTGAATTGAGCAGATTGTGCAAGAATAATTCCCAAGCTTAATCAACTTTTTGACTGCTCTAGAAGAGTAAAATTTTAGCCGCTATGAATCACTCCTCACTCCCCCTATTTGGTAAAACCAAATTCATCGAAAATCAACTCAATGAATTTTTCGATCGCCTCTCAGAAGGAGGAATGTACTTTGAGATGGGTATGGTACTATACCTAGAGACCGAAGCCCTGACCCCAGGCTGTGAGGAAAAAATGCAACAAATTAACCAAGTAAAACATCGCTGTAATAACTTGCGCCGGGAAATTGAAGCCGAACTCTACACCGAAATGCTCATTCCCGATGCACGGGGAGATGTATTAAGCTTGCTCGAAGCCTTGTATTATTTAATTGGCTTAATTGGGGATAATTTCCAAAATTTAATAATTGAAGAACCGATTATTCCTACTCCCTATCATACTGATTTCAAGCAGTTAGTTTCCATGGCCGTTCAATGTTTAGAAACCATTGTTCTCACCTCTCGCGCTTTTTTCCGCGACCCCAGAACCGTCCGCGACTATGCCTATAAAGTGCGAGTTTATGAAGCAGAAGCCGATCAAATTTCCTTTCGCCTCAAACGGGAAATTTTTCGCTCCGTTTTACCTTTGGCCCATAAAACTCAATTGCGAGATGTCATTGATGTGATTGATGAATTAGCCGATGCATCCGAAGATGTGGCGGATAAATTATCTATTTATGCCATTAAACGAGCATTATAGTATTCCCCCATCCCCCCACTCCCCCATTATCATCATGGATATTATTACCGCTTTTATCTTCCTCTCCAGTGGACTATTTTTAGGATGGTCTCTCGGTGCTAATGATGCTGCGAATGTCTTTGGGACTGCCGTCGGTAGTCGCATGATTCGCTTTTCCACAGCCGCCTTTTTATGCAGTGTCTTTGTGATTTTAGGGGCAGTTATTGGGGGCGCAGGGGCTGCCGGAGGACTGGGGGAACTCGGATCTTTAAATGCCTTGCCGGGAGCGTTTACGGTAGCATTATCAGCCGCTATTACTGTGTTTTGGATGACTAGGTTAGGTCTACCCGTGTCTACCTCTCAAGCGGTGGTGGGGGCGATTATGGGTTGGAATTTTTTTAGCGGCGCAATTACAGATTTAGCCGTGTTATCGAAAATTGCCCTAACTTGGGTGGCTTGTCCCATTTTAGGGGGAATATTTTCAGCAATTTTATATCGCTTGATTGTCAGTATTATTAATCAAATTAAACCCCATTTATTGCAATTGGATTTATATACCCGTTGGGGGTTGATTTTAGCGGGTATTTTTGGTTCCTATGCCTTGGGCGCGAATAATATTGGTAATGTGATGGGGGTGTTTATTCCTTCATCTCCGTTTACGGAGTTCAATCTAGGTGAGACCGTGCGAGTGAGTTCTGTGCAGCAATTATTTTTACTCGGAGGGATCGCTATTGCCGTTGGTGTCTATACCTATTCTAAAGGGGTAATGATGACGGTGGGCGGGAGTTTAATGAAGTTATCCCCCATTGCTGCTTTTGTGGTGGTGGTTGCCCATTCTTTAGTGTTATTTGTGTTTTCTTCGACGGAATTACAGCAAACATTGATTAACCTGGGGCTGCCTCCGATTCCCCTGATTCCGGTGTCGAGTTCCCAAGCGGTGATTGGTGCAGTGATTGGTATTGGGCTATTACAGGGAATGCGAGGGGTGCGGCAAATTCGCTGGCGGGTTTTAGGGGAAATTGGATCGGGTTGGGTGGCGACTCCGGCGATCGCCACTTTAATCAGTATTATCCTCCTCTTTATTGTGCAAAATGTCTTTAACCAACCCGTTTATGAGGAAATCCACTTTCGCCTCTCCCAACCCGTGTTAATGCATCTGCAAAAGCAAGGTGTGCCCACTGTCGAAATTGCTCCCTTAGAAGGTCAAACCCTGACTAAACCGGTTCATTTCCGCACAGCCTTAAGACGAGTTGCTACCTTAACCCCAGAACAAGAATCTCAGGTAATAGCAGCAGCAGAACTTTATCCCCTACAAATTACCCCAGAAGCGATTAACAAGATTGATGCTCAAGCCTTAAGTCCAGACCAACTTTTAGGGATTCAGCGCTTAACCGGTCAATCCTTTGATTATAAATGGCAATTCCAACAAGCTCTAGCAGTACAAACGACCGCCTGGCAAAAACAACCGGGAAAAAAGCAGTTAGAAGACCAATTTCTTTATCTAGAAAAACTGTTTTATAGCGCTGGGAGCGGTAATGGGTAATAGGTATTGGTAACAAGTTAAGGCTGTAGGTGAGGGGGAGGCAATAGGCAATAGGGAAAATCTGGTAACACCCCTCAATAGTGTGAACTCATTAGTTAAACTCTAGCTGTGATGAAAGTCGTTCTTGCGCTTCAGAATAAGAGTAGACCATTATATCTCCACCTCAATAACTTGAATACCCTCACGTTTTGCAATGTCAACGAGATTTGTGTACCTCACCGATCATTTTTCTTTACTTCAAGGCTGTAATCGTAACAATACCACCCTCTATTGTCTGAATCCGCAAATCATAGCCTCGCAGTAGCTGCATCCCAATTAGAGGAACAGTTTCTGACTCATTAATGTCAATTGTGCGATACTGCCCATCCCAGATTACACTAGCAATGTAAACATCAAAGATACAGGAAGCTCCATCTCCCAATGTTGCAGTATCACGACCCTTCCAAGTCATGCCCAACGCCGCAATGATGCTAGAGGGCAAGGTTAAAAAGCCGGAGAATCCGGTATCAATGACTGCATCGACCAACTGCGTTGTGGAATGGTTTTTCACGACAACCGGCAGTATCGCTTCACAACTCTGATTCACCACCCCCTGCATCATAGAGTTTCTCTCAAACTCCGTGCGCCAAAATGGTAAACCGCCCGATGTCCAATGCGGATAAACCAAGTTTGGGCATCAGGATGCTTGGCAAGAAGAAGATCGGAGGCGGTCACAATATCGTCAGCCACCTCAAACGCTCCGGTTTCTATATCAATTGCGACAATTTTCCCATGATTTCCCTCTTCTACCTGGGAGCGCACCTGAGTTTCATAAATCTCATCGCCCCGTCGTGCAAATTCTTCTTTACTGTAGCGGGGTTGTCGAACTGTCATCAGCTTAACCTCGGTTTCAACAGTGTCTCTCCATTTTACCCTGAGCAATAATGAAGCAAGGTAAGGTTGGAAAAGTAGTTTAAAGGCTGAATTAAGCTGAAGCTAGTAGGGTGCTTTAGCAACAGCGTAATGCACCCTACTAGCTGCCGTGTAGGATTCAATCAATTTTCAAACGTCGTGGCTAAGGGCTTCGGAGACAATTGAGCCACTAAAGAGGCGATCGCCTGGGTATAATGGGGATCGGAAGATGTAGCTCGTAAACGGGCATTTTGCACCAAGCGTCGTTGATCTTGTTGACTCAACTCTATCGCTACATCTGGCGTAATCCCCGTTTTACTAATATCCGTTCCTTTCGGCGTGTAATAATGGGCGATCGTCACCGCTAATCCAGAGCCATCAGAGAGAGAATGAACCGCTTGCACCAAAGCTTTTCCAAAAGTTTTCGTCCCCACAATTTTAGCCCGACGATTATCTTGGAGAGCGCCGGTCAGAATTTCGCTCGAACTGGCGGATCTTTGATCGACTAAAACCGCTAAAGGACGTTGAGTTAGGGCAGTACGATTCGCTCGCACAGACTCCCGATGACCATTGCGATCAATGGTACTCACAATCGCCCCATTTTCCAGCCACATGCGGGCAATTTCAATACTCGATTCTAATAATCCCCCTGGATTCCCCCGCAAATCTAAGACAAATGCATCTACTTTTTGATGCTCTAAATCTTTAATCGAGCGCTCCATTTGCTCGGCTGCATGGGAACTAAACTCATCTAAACGAATATACCCCACCCGCAAAGAACCCTCTTGTTTCACTTCAGAATTCACAGAAGGAACTTCTACTGTTGCTCGCACTAACTCTAACTCAAAGGGCCCCCATCCCGGTCGGGTGACTTGTAGTTTAACTTTACTACCCACATCTCCTCGAATCAGTTCACTAGCTGCTTGTATGGACATACCCTCTGTAGAGCGACCATCAATGGCTAAAATGATATCCCCAGGAAGAATTCCCGCTTTGAAGGCAGGAGAGTTGTCATAGGGTTTAATCACGGTCAATCGGCGGGTTTGGGGATGAATTTCTAAGGAAATACCGACTCCGGATAATTCTCCAGAGGTTTGCTCGGTGAGTTGCTTAAACTGGTTGGGGTCAAGAAAACGGGTATAGGGGTCATTGAGCTGTTCTAAGGCAGCACGAATCGCTTTATAGGCTTGGTCTGGACTGGTATATTGGCGATCTAGGAGTTCCTGTCGCATGTTTAACCAGTCTACTTGATTAAAATTGGGGTCAACATACTCACGGTTTACAATTTGCCAGGCTTCATCCACAATTGCTTTGGGACTATCCTGTAGGGCTGCACGGACTGATTGACACCAGGCTGTACCAAGTAAAGATAAGGTTGCTGTGGTGGTAACTGTGCCCGTAAGCAACGCAATCTGAAGCGGTTTTAAACAATTTTTATACCAGTTCATTGGGATTAGCCGCGATCGAGGTTAGAGAGTGAGCTGTCCTAGTCTATCTTGATCTTCAGTTTTACCCATCAACCGATCCAGTGGGCAGGAATACTCGGTCGATCGAAGAATGCAAAATGCTTAAGGAGAACACTTTGATTCTACTTCAAGACAAATAACTCACTTTCCCTATTGTGTGACACTTTTCTCCAATTGCGACTAGGGAACATAACATAACTTTACATCGGCTCAGGAAAATGGCGATCGCCTATACTCAAATCCCATCCCTAGCCAATGTTATGGAGGTAGTCATGAAGATTTGGCCACGACTTAGTTCTCCTGTAGTGCGTCGTTGGTGGCACTTGGGTACTTGGGTACTCCTTAGCCTAATGATAATTGTTGGGATTAGGTGGGCGATCGCCACCTCCCAACAACTCTCTGCGGCTTCCCAATCCCCCCTCGATGCTTATTTAATGTTAGGAGGAAGTATTCGTCGAGAAGTACATATCACCCAAGTCGCTAAAGATCATCCTAATATTCCCATTTTAATCTCCCAAGGGGCAGACGATCCTTGTATTGTTCGCCTCTTTGAAGTTAATGCTGCCCCTCAAGATCGAATCTGGTTAGAACGTTGTGCCAATTCCACTTTTGAGAATTTTTACTATACTTTACCCATTCTTAAACAATGGGGCGTTCATCATCTGCAAATGATTACCTCTGCTCGTCATCTCCCCCGCGCCCAATGGTTAGGACAAATCATCCTCGGCAGTCATGGCATTTGGATGGAGACTTATACCGTCAAAGAAAAAGGAATTCCTGGCAATACCGAATCAGGATTAAAAACCACATTAGATGTCATTCGTAGCTTCATTTGGGCAGGAATTAGCCAATTTTATCAACCCACCTGTGACCAATTTTATCGTCTCGTCGATTCTAATTTACAAGAGTGGATAGACAAAGGATATGACTGCGAAGATCAATGGGATTTACGCCCTATTTTCAAGGATATGCCTTAAGTTAAGATAGGCAAGGTTAGAATCAGGATAAACACTTAGCAATCTATATGATGACTGAAGCCTTATCCGCACAAACGATCACTCTCAGAGACCTGATCGATCGCTTTGGCTTAACTTTAACCGAAGATGAAAACTTTTTCCCCGAATGGCAAGAAAATCTACCCGATATTTCTGCGAGCGATCGCCAACTTCTCGATAAAGTCAAAGCCGGTTACATTAACCTCCTCAACTATCCCCCCTTACTCGAAAATGTCGTTAGAATGGCGATTTTAGACCCCATCCTATTCATCGGCGACTTCTATATCTCCCCCTTCTATGTCAAAAGCGAAGAACCCATAGAGATTAGCGCCGAAGATGATGGCGTAATCATCAAGGGTCGAATTGATACCTTAATTTTGAGAGAAAAATTTTGGATCGTGGCGATCGAATCCAAAAAAGCCGCCTTTTCCATTGAAGAAGCGCTCCCCCAGATCCTCGTCTATATGCTCGCCAGTCCTCACCCCGAACGACCCTGTTTTGGTATGATTGCCACAGGAGGCAGCTTTATTTTTATCAAGCTTGTCCGGGGCGAACTCAACCGCTATGCCTTATCAAAAGGATTCTTGGTTCGCAACCCTGGGAATGAATTATACGAAGTATTACGGATCTTAAAGCGGTTAAGCCAGTTATAAGCCCTCGGTAATGGGGGATGGGGACAGGGCCAATTCCCCACTCCCCCATTCCCCCATTCCCCAACCTGACAATTCTGCCCATTCTTCTGTATTCTGAAAGGAACCAACGTTATTATAATTTTTGTAAACAAACTTGAATTGAGAATCCTTCCATGAGTAACAGCCCACTCCATGCCTTCTTTGTCGGTCGCGCCCTATCCGAGGCGATCGCCGAAGAAGTCGAATATACCCTAACTCACGCCCTCAGCAACTTCGGCAAAGCAGATGCAGAACAACAAGAGAGGCTGAAAAACTTCCCGCAAATGGTCTTAGACCGAGCCGCAGCAGCAGAATCTGCCGCCCGCACCGGCAATCCTGCCCCCACCCCTGGACAACCCAATACCCCTACCCGTGACCTGCAAGAAATCCTAGATGATTTGCGGGCCGAAATTGCCCAACTGCGTTCCGAACTGCAAAAATATCGTTCCCGTTCCACCTAAAACCCAACCCATCAATCGCCCACTGATGACTTCTGTATCTGCGCTCTCTGACCTATCCGACAACCCATCAGCCCTTTCTCCTTCCTCCAGTGCCATGGAACAAAGCTATAGCAGCAAATCCTATCGCTGGAATCGCCCCAAATATTCCCGAAACCGTCGTTTTCTGGATATCTGGAGTTTCTTCTGGCTCTTCTTAGGCTCTCTATGGCTCAATAGTAAAGCCTGGAGTTATCGCGGCGGTATGACCGAGGAAAAAACCCAAAAAAGACGGCGACAACAAGCTATTTGGATTCGGGATACCTTCCTCGATCTAGGGCCCACTTTTATTAAACTGGGGCAACTCTTCTCCACCCGTGCGGACTTATTCCCCCTTGAATATGTAGAAGAACTCTCAAAACTCCAAGACCGCGTACCGGCCTTTAGCTATGAAAAAGCCGAAAGCATTATCCGTGAAGACCTAGGCAAGTCGGTTCAAGACCTCTACCGTAGTTTTGACCCTATCCCCATGGCTGCTGCCAGTTTAGGCCAGGTTCACCGGGCCCAACTCCATAGCGGTGAAGAAGTGGTCGTTAAAGTGCAGCGCCCTGGTTTGCGGCAACTCTTTACCATCGATTTAGAGATTCTCAAGGGGATTGCTCGCTATTTCCAAAATCATCCCGACTGGGGAAAGGGCCGGGACTGGCTTGGCATCTATGAGGAATGTTGCCGCATCTTGTGGGAAGAAATTGACTATCTCAATGAAGGGCGTAATGCAGATACTTTTCGGCGCAACTTCCGCCAAGAAAATTGGGTGAAAGTGCCTAGAGTTTATTGGCGCTATACTTCTCCCCGTGTCTTAACCCTTGAATATGCTCCGGGGATTAAAATTAGTCAGTATGAAGCCCTAGAAGCAGCCGGACTAGACCGGAAACAGTTGGCTCATTTGGGGGCTAAAGCCTATTTAATGCAAATTCTCTATAGTGGTTTTTTTCATGCTGACCCCCATCCCGGTAATATTGCTGTCAGCCCGGATGGATCGCTGATTTTTTATGATTTTGGCATGATGGGCCAAATTCAGGCGGTTACTCGTGAAAAACTGTTAGATACGTTTTTTGGCATTGCCCAAAAAGATGGGAATCGGGTGATGAAGTCTTTGATTGCCTTGGGCGCACTGGCTCCCACGGGGGATACAGGGCCGGTGAGGCGATCGATCCAATATATGTTAGATCATTTTATGGATCAGCCTTTTGAAACCCAGTCAGTTAGTCAAATTAGTGACGATCTCTATGAGATTGCCTACGATCAACCCTTCCGGTTCCCAGCTACGTTTACGTTCGTGATGCGAGCTTTTTCTACCTTGGAAGGGGTAGGTAAAGGTCTTGACCCAGAGTTTAATTTTATGGAAGTAGCTAGACCCTTTGCAACAGAGCTTATGAATAGTGGAAATGGATCGCCAGGAAATGATTTGTTGGGCGAACTCAGTCGCCAAGCGACTCAGATGAGTAATACGGCTTTGGGATTGCCCCGTCGTTTAGAGGAGGCCCTCGATAAGTTGGAGCAGGGGGATATTCGCCTGCGGGTGAGAGCTACGGAGAGCGATCGCATCCTCAGACGTATCAGTAGTATGAGTTTGGTGAATACCTATGGTATTTTAATTAGCGGCTTGACGATTGCGGCGGCCATTTTGGTCAGTGCGAATAAACTAGGATTAGCCGTAGGGGTAGCAGTATTGGCGATCGCCTTGGCGATTATGTTATTCCGTCTGCTGCGGCGCATTAATCGTTTTGATCGACTCCCTTAGTCTAAAATCCCCCGCCAGGGGTTACAATCAGAGGGGAGAAATCTCTTCATACCCATCCCTTACTTACTGTTGTGGTCAGCAAACTTATGAAACGCATCTTCACGGGTCTAACTGATACGGGGCGAGTCCGTTCTGTCAACCAAGATGCCTTCTACAATGACCCGGAAGGTCGATTTTTTATTGTTGCTGATGGTATGGGTGGCCATGCTGGCGGTGAAGAAGCCAGTCAGTTGGCGACCAAAACCATTAAGGAGTATTTGTTAGCCCATTGGGACTCCGATAAGTCTTCCGATCGCTTGTTGAAGGCGGCCCTCTTAAAAGCCAATGATGCCATTATTCAAGACCAGCGCCAACATCCCGAACGCTCGGATATGGGAACTACAGCCGTAGTTCTCCTGTTTCGTAGATCCCTAGAGCAGGAGAGGGAAGAACCTTGGGTAGCTCATATTGGTGACTCCCGTCTCTATAGACTGAGAGGCCATAATCTACAACAGATGACTCTGGATCATACTTGGGTCGCTAAAGCTATGGCTTCAGGAGTTCTCGACCCCGAACAGGGACGGACTCATCCCTGGAGGCATGTGTTATCCCAGTGTTTAGGACGGGAAGATACTCAAGATGAGGATATCGATGTAGATTGGATCGAGTTACAAGGGGGCGATCGCCTCCTGCTCTGTAGCGATGGTTTAACCGAAGAACTCCCCGATGGAACCATCGCCTCTACCCTCAAATCCATTCGTGCCTGCGACTTGGCGGGACAAAAATTAATTGAACAGGCAAAAGAAAAAGGCGGACGGGACAATATTACGGTCACTATTGTTGTCCTCGAAGGCGAGTAGGGATTAATTCCCCCATCCCCCATCCTCCCCCATCCCTAGACGAAAAACTAGGGATTTGTTCATCATGAGCATTTTTACAGGGGTGAACTTGCTAAAACATCATCAAGGCAGAAACCAATGTGGGCAATCTGTCAAATATTTGTTATATTTCGTAATATGAAGCAGAAGTAGAACACTTCTCGCTCTTCTTAGTCCTACTGAATCTAAATTGAGGAGTCTTCAATGAACGAACCCATGCAACTCTCCCTAGAACAACAATTTAGTCTTCGGTCTTTCCAAACCCAAGTCGAAAAGATGAGTCGCGAGCAAGCTCAAGAATTCCTCGTCAAACTCTATGAACAAATGATGTTGCGAGAAACCATGTATCAGCAATTTATCAAACATGAGTGGGGTTTAGATTAAGCAGAACTTATCGTATCTATTCAGAAGTAGAAGCTCAAGATTTGTTCGTTTTTAGGTCTAACTCCCTCTTGAGAGTGTTAGGGTAAGGGTAGATTCACACCTCGGTATTACACTTACCCCTATGTTCAAGCGTGCTTTAATCTCGACGGATTTATCTGATGGGTTATATCGTCTTGTCAACTCAGTGCCAGCTCTAGCTCAAAGTGGTTTAGAGCAAATTGTATTTACCCATTGTGTTGCCTTAGAAGGAATCATTCCTAAAGCAGATAATGAAAAGATTGAATGGGCAAAATCCCGCTTATCTGTGTTGCGGCCGAATATTCCTGATAGCCTAGAAATTAAGGGTGAAGTTGTTCCTTCAGTAAAACCCCATGAAACAATTCTAGATGTAGCCAAAAAACACAATTCTGATTTGATTATCATGGGAGCCAATATTCATACTCTCATGGATGAACAAGTTTTTGGTAGTACCAGTCACAGTTTAGCTGAACATACGGATATTCCGATCATGATTTTGCGTCCCCAACTGGTTTCAACCTATACCTCTGAAGAATTAGATCTGCGGTGTCGTTATCTATTTCGGTATTTAATGCTCACCTATGATGGCAGTCCGAGCGCTCAATACTTGTTGCAACGAGTCAAAGACTATGCCAAAAATCGGCCAGAAAACTCTCTACAAAAGCTGCTACTCGTCTGGGTTGTGGATGAAGGGAGTCGGCGAGAATATAAAGATGTGAATTATGAATTGGAAAAAGCGCACACTGAGCTGGAAAAAGTAAAGAAAGACTTATCGAGTCTCAATTTAGAAGTGGAGCTTGAAGTGCGCCAGGGAGAAATTATTCCTCAAATTTTTGAGTCGGCTTTAATACATGATATTAGTGCGATCGCCGTTTCCTCCAATCGTAAAAATCCCATCTTAGAGTGGTCATCACCCAGTGTGAGTAGCCAAATCTTGCGTCGGAGTTGGCATCCGATTATTTACTTCTCTCCTAAACACTAACCCGTAAACCCTAAAAGGAAGAATCTGGAACTCCAGCTTCCAACTTCATCATAATTTGGGGTTGGAGTTTCTCAAACTCTTTTTGCAGTAGTTCCTTACTACGGGTGGGTTGACCCCCAGCCAGAGAGTCACTGCTACTCGCCCAATCTTGTAGTCTTTGCCGTTGGGAATAGTTAACATCAATATTAATGACATCAGCACAACGGCCGGGTTCTTCTAAGGCAAAAAACAATAAGCAGTAATGCCCTGTATGGGCTAATAGATTAGCTAAACGTTTACCCTTATTACTTTTGAGATCCATATAATATCTCAACCATCTGGGCCCCTGTTTGGGGTCGTATAAAACGGTGAGCCACAAAATCATGGGATGGGGAGAAACAGAATACAAGAAATTTTTATAGGTTTTATTGTAAAGTCGGCTAATTTGTCGCTTTTCAATTTCCTGTTTTTTGAGCATTGCCCATAAGGTAACCACGGATTCTTTAGTCTTGGTTTGCAAGACTTGGGGAAAGACAATTTGAGCTAGGGGTTTACCTTTTGGCCAAGTTTGTTCCCAACAGATCATATCAATGGCAGGTGTGGCCTCAATCACTTGCAATTTTCCGGGATCTTTTCTAGGGCTACGGTTAGGAGAAACTTGGGTTGGAGAGGAGGGTTTAACGGAGGCAGAAGAATCGACAGGGGTAGAAGAGGCTTTTTGAGCGGATTGGGAGGTAGGGGAGGGTTGCCTGCCATTTTCGGTAGGCTTTGGGGAGCTGTGGAGATTTTTGTGATCTTTTTCTAACTGTTCTAGGGTTTGGACGATTTCTCGCGCACTCTGGGGTCGTTCTTTGGGTTGTTTGGCTAAACACCGGAAAACTAAACTTTTCAGCTCTGAAGGGAGTTTGAGGTAAGGGGAAACGGATTCAAAGGAGCGGGGGGGTTGGAAGTGATGAGTTTTATACCAAGCCCCGAAAGTATGGGTTTCTGCGGTGAGGGGCATATGGCCGGTGAGCATTTGGAACATCATCACCCCTAAGCTGTAGAGGTCGGAACTGCTGGTGAGTTCTTTGCCTTCCATTTGTTCGGGGGAGGAATAGGCTAAAGTTCCCATAAAACAGTTGGTTTGTCCGGCTGTTTCTTCTTGGAGCAGTTTGGCAATGCCAAAATCAAGAATTTTCACCAGTTCTCCAAAACTGGGATCTTGGCTGACGAGGATATTACTGGGTTTGATGTCTCGATGGACGATGGGAACGGTTTTGCCGTCTTTTTGAATGCCTTCGTGGGCGCATTGTAAGCCGAGGGCAATTTGTCGGGCTAGACTTAAGAAGCGTTCTAGCTTGATGTTTTCTTCGCGGATGACATCGCTGAGGCTGTCTCCTTGGAGATATTCCATGACATAAAAGGGGATTTCGTCGGTTACGCCATAGTCCATGACGCGGACAATGTGGAGGCTATGTTGTCCGAGGAGGGCGCAGGTGGTGGCTTCTCGCTCGAAGCGATCGCGCATTTTTTTATTCAGTAAGGCTTGGGATAAAAATTTAACCGCTACCAAGACTCCGCCTACTCTTGCATCCTTGGCTAGGTAGACTTTCCCCATTGCTCCCTTACCCAGGAGTTCGACAAGCTCATAGCGATTAAATAGAACACGGCCAATATTGGGGTCACTCATTAGACGTTACACCGGAATACTCGAATGAAATCGAATTATTTAGTATAGTCGAGGACGGTATCGGTAAGGAGAGCAAATGCACCTCATCCAAATTCTGCTGATCCTATCGGGTTTTACCGTCTACTCTAAATTCATGGGCTGATTCAGAGTGTTGCTTGGATAGTTAAGGGTTTCCAAGATTTCCACCTTTACTTTCAATTGTAGCTTGAGTTCGCAAAGGTTCTTTGATTAGCTTTCGGTTTGCCTTTCTAGTCGAGCTTCCATGGCGCTGGTTAGGTAATGTCCTGCCATGACTGCACTGGAGAGATGATAGGTGTCGTAGTCAATGCGATAGAGGGTTTCAAAGCTACTGCGCCGTTCTTTGTCTCCGAGAACCCAATAGCGCTGAATGATGGAGTCGGGAGCTACCCAACCTTCTCCTTCGACTTTTCCCAGGACGCTGTGTTGAAGGACAAAGGTATATTGGCGTTCGCCACTGTCGAGGCGGCCTTTATACTGAAAGGAGATGGGGGAGCGATCGCTGTCGGTAAAGGTGAGCTTCATAACCATGGTAAACCAGTTATCATGAGACCACCGCACTAAGGTTGCCCCTCGGATGGCGATCGGCAGGCCATCTTTTTCTAGCCAGTTTCCTTCGAGTGTCCAGCGTCCGGGTTCCATTAAGAATGTATGAGCCACTTCGATCGCCTCTAAATCCTTGTCTCAGATCGTTTCTAGTCTTAAGCAACACTGCTTATGATCCTGCGAGCGATCATAACATTGTTGTCCGATTGGTTCCAACCGGGTGCAACTGTCCCAAAATTTGCCAAGAGTTGGCTCCTGTAACTTGGGGTAGATTACCAGGAATACCGAGATGATGCCAATAGCCGAGGACGGCAAAGGCGATCGCCTCTTTAAACTCGGCATTTAAGCCCATTTCCTCTGTGGTGAGGACTGCTATGGGATTGAGGTGGTGTTGAATGCGGTCTTTCAGGTACAGATTACGGCTTCCTCCCCCACACAGTAGCACGCGATCGGGCATCTGGGGAAGAAATTGGCGATAGTTTTGCACGACTGAAACGGCGGTAAACTCTGTTAGGGTGGCGAGGAGATCGGTATCGGAGAGATGGTAAGCTTGGCTCTGTTGCCAACAGCGCTGCCAGAATTCTAGGCCAAAGTATTCGCGGCCGGTGGATTTAGGGGGCGGTTGCTGAAAATAGGGGTCTTCCATCCACTGGTTGACTAAGGGTTGGCAGGGGGTTCCTTTGGCGGCCCAAGCGCCTTGATGATCGTAGCGTTGAGCGCCCTGGGTTAACTGTTCCACGGCTAAGTCTAGGAGGCTATTTCCCGGGCCGGTATCCCATCCCCGCACTTGGTCTAGGTGTTGATGGCTGTTGGCGGGAAGATAGGTTAGATTGCCAATTCCGCCTAGATTTTGGATACATTGGCTGTGGGTGGGATGGCTGAGGAGACAGGCATCTACGGGGGGGACAAGGGGGGCCCCATGGCCACCGGCAGCGATATCGGCCTGGCGAAAATTACTGATGGTGGGGATACGGGTATTGTAGGCGATCGCCTCTCCCCGTCCCAGTTGCAGGCTATAACCGAGTCCTCCACTGGGGGGACGATGGAAGACGGTTTGCCCGTGGGAGGCAATCAGTTGAGCTGGGGGATGGCTCTGCTGTATCTTGAGGGCTGCTTGGCTAAAGGCTTGGGCAATCCGGTCATCAAGGGTGGCAAGTTGGGGAAGGGAGAGGGCTGCGCCAGAGGCGATCGCCAAAATTTCCTGTTGCAATTTCTCCGGATAAGTATAGGTTTCCCCTGCCACTAAATCCACCTTTAAATCATATCCCTCCCCTGAAATCTCCACCAGCGCCGTATCAATTCCATCTGCTGATGTCCCACTAATTAAACCAATAATATACATGATTTTTCTACTGCCTTTTAAGTTCCTAAATTGGCAACCGATTAATCGCCTTATTTTGGCCAATCAACACCATTGAATCCCCCTTTTCCATCCGTTGATTGGCTTTGGGATTCACCTCTAACTTATTCCCCTGATGATTAATTGCGATTACCGTCAATCCATACTCATTTCTTAACTCTAACTCTAAAAGAGTTTTCCCCGCGAACTCTTCCGGAACCAACAATTCCACTATGCTATTATCTGGATCGAGTTCTACCCGCTCCAAGATGTTCGGTTTTGTCAAAGAAATAGCCAAATTACAGCCCATCTCATATTCCGGAAAAACCACCCAATCCGCTCCTACCTTATTAAGCAGTTTCTCATGAATTTTAGAAGAAGCTTTAGCAACCACAAATTTCACACCAGCCTCTTTCAAATTCAACGTGGCAATTACACTTTCTTCTACATAATTGCCGATGCTCACGATTACGGTATCAAATTCAAACACCCCTGCCTGTTTAAGTGCCACGGGATCAGTCGCATCCAAGGACAAAACATGGGTAGCAATTTGACTATTGATTACCTGATGCACTTGCTGTTCGCTTGAATCAATTCCCATAACTTCATACCCCATATTATACAGGGTTCCACAAACCGCTCGCCCAAACCGTCCTAACCCAATAACGGCAAACTGTTGATTATTTTGACGCAGGCGACGAAACCACCCGAAAGACTCTTTTTTCACTGCACGATATCCCCTGAGTAAATATGGGTACTCTAGATTCCAAGTTTAATGTATAATGCTAAAAACTTTAAATTAATAGTGTACCTCATAGCCGACCTTTTGATATCCCTGAGATCTAAAGCACTATGAACAGGCAGTTCAGGATAATGTATTTATGCTTGTCTATAAAACTCTAAAAAACTGAAAAGTGCTGTATCAATGTTCTAATGAATTAAGCGAATGAGTTGTTCTTGATGTTCAATTTCTCCCACTAAGCGACGCATGGGTTGGGGCCAAACCCGGAGCAAGGTAGGAGTGGCTAATACTTGGTCTTGTTCAGCGCGATCGGGATGTTTGAGAATATCAATCACTTTCAAAGTGTAGGGTTGAGAAAGGCTTTTTTCTAAAAATGAATGCACTTTTTGTAAAAGACGCTCGGTAGTGTTGTGATTTCCAGAGACAAATAAGCGAAAGATGTAGCCATGGGGGTTGAATTCTTCTAAGGATAAATCGGGTGGAGTCTCTTCTAGGGAGCGGTTTTGCACTCGCACTACCCAGTCGTGATCTTCCCAAAGTTGAGGAAATTGCTCATAGTAGGAGGCGATCGCCATGGGATCGCACAATTCAGGGGCTACAGATGCGGGTTTCCACTCTACCTCTAGGCCAAATAGGGCATTTAACAGAGGAGCATAATGAAAGACTAGGGGATAAGCTTCGGCGACACAATGGATCTGTTGGGTTTGAGGATCGAGCCACCGATCCAGGGTTGCCGTATAACAAGGGACTAAAAAATGAGGGGTAGCACCGAGATCCAAGAGGCTTTGTAATTTAGCGCATAGATCGATATGCCATCGATTCTGCTTACTCGGATCGATACAGTAAACGATGTCCCCCCCAGGTGTAAATAAGGCGATCGCCTTAAATGGCTCAGAACCAACCATGTCTCTCAATCTGACTTAGATCCGACCTCGGAGGAATTGAGCCATTTCATTGGGTGTAGGCGATTTCTCTAGGGCCGTTTCTTCCGTGATTCGCCCCTCTTGATAGAGATTATACAGAGCCTTATTCATAGTCGTCATCCCTTCAAACTCTGACCGGAGCATGATTTGGGTAATGGACTCCAGGTCATTTTTGATCACATATTCCTTGACCGCATCCGTCGCGATCATGATGTCATGGAATGCCGCCCGCTTACCATCTGTTGTTTTACACAGACCTTGAGCAATAATCGCCACTAAGGACTCCGACAAAGAAACCCGCAAGGCGGGCTGTTCTGCCGGGGGAAACATCCCCATAATCCGCTCAATGGTTTTAACTGCACTATTGGTGTGCAAGGTTCCCATGACTAAGTGACCGGTAGAAGCCGCTTTCAGAGCAATACCCATAGTATCTTTATCCCGGATTTCCCCCACCAGCATCAAATCCGGGTCTTCCCGGAGAGCCGCTTTCAGGGCATTCTGAAATTCGCGGGTATGGCGGCCGACTTCCCGGTGTTTCACCAAAGATTTCTGACTCACATGGACAAATTCTACCGGGTCTTCAATCGTGATAATATGGTAAGCCATATTTTTATTGATGTAGTCAATCATAGCCGCCATCGTGGTAGATTTCCCAGAACCCGTGGGCCCCGTCACCAGAATCAGTCCTTTGTGATAGTGACAGATATCCTTGAATACTTCTGGGGATTTCAACTGTTCCATCGACAAAATAGTTGAGGGAATCAAGCGCAAAACCATAGCCGGCCCGGCCAAGGAATCGAAGACATTAATCCGAATTCGCACAAAGCCAAAATCAAACGCACCGTCAAAATCTAGGTGGCCTTGGAATTGACGAATTTCTTCATCCGTCATACATTCTCGCAGCCAGCTCATGAATGTATTCAGGTCAGTTTTGGGATATTCCAAACCGGTAATCTCACCCCGTTTGCGAAACCGGGGAATCTCATTGACTCCTAAGTGAAGGTCAGATACCCCTTCTTCATTGGCTCGTTTGACTAATTCTTCGAGGGTGGGATTGCCAGGACTGGGCCCAGATTTGGGAGTCGAGCGCTTGGCGGCTGCGGCTTTAGGGGCGGCTCCTGGAGGGGGCGCGGCCTTCGCCTTGGCTGCCTGTGGATTCATAGGCATGGTTCGGGCCGACATTTGTTGGGTCGCTCCATCAGAGGCGGCTGTGCGCGGTGGAGGCGCTGGGGGACGAGGGGGAGGAGAGGGAGGAGTTTTCTGGGGGGATTGGGTCATAACCAAGTCCTGTTGAATACATCAAAAGTATAGGAAAATTATAGAGCTTCGGACATCGGCGATCGATGCATCAAAATATTAAGGTGTAAGATGGCATCCAAGGGGGTGTGGTCTGAAGAACTGTTGAACTCATTGTACTCTTTAATTTTTAGGTTTACCGTCATTATGGGTCAGCCCAAGGGAGACCAGCTCATTTCCATTGTACCCCCCTTTTTCTGTTCTGTCTGTATAAAATATGTCTAAAAATTGGCGAATTGGGATTATTGTGGGCACTCGTCCAGAGGCCATTAAGTTAGCGCCTGTGATTGGGCAATTTCGCTCGGCCCCAGAGTTGGACACTCAAGTGATTTTAACCGGTCAACATCAAGAGATGGTGGCCCAGGTGATGGAATTGTTTGGGCTGAGGGCCGACCATGATTTGGAGATTATGCAGCCGAAACAAACCCTTACGGATATTACTTGTCGTAGTTTGCAGGGTTTAGAGGCTCTGTTTGTAAAGTTGGGATTAGATTTGGTGATGGTACAGGGAGACACAACGACGGCTTTTGCGGCTACGTTAGCGGCATTTTACCAAAAAATTCCCGTTGCCCATGTGGAGGCTGGATTACGCACAGACCAGCTTTGGAATCCCTATCCAGAGGAGGCGAATCGGCGGTTAATTTCCCAGTTGGCGAGTTTACATTTTGCCCCCACAGCCTTAGCGGTGGAGAATTTACACCGATCTGGAGTAGTGGGGGAGATTTATCAGACGGGAAATACGGTGATTGATGCCCTTTTGAAGGTGGCTGAATCTCAGAGTGGGTGTGAAATTGGGGGGTTAGACTGGTCTAGATATCGGGTGTTATTGGCGACGGTGCATCGGCGGGAAAATTGGGGAGAGCCGCTAGAGGCGATCGCCAAGGGATTTCTAGAAATTTTAGACCAATTTCCCGATACGGCCCTAGTTTTGCCTTTACACCGTAATCCCACAGTACGCGAACCCCTCCAGCGAATGCTCGGCAACCGCGATCGCATCTTTTTAACGGAACCCTTAGATTATGCCCAATTAGTCGGGGCGATCGCCGCCTGTCACTTCGTCTTAACCGACTCTGGTGGACTTCAGGAAGAAGCCCCCTCATTAGGCAAACCCGTCTTAGTGCTGAGGGAGACGACCGAGCGTCCAGAGGCGATCGTCGCCGGAACCGCCCGCTTAGTCGGCACAGAGTCCCACTCTATCTTCAACGCTGCCTCCGAACTCCTCTCTCAACCCGACCTCTATCAGCGTATGGCAACCGCCATCAACCCCTTCGGAGATGGCCATGCATCAGAACGCATCCTAGAGGAAGTCAGGAAATTCCTCAAACCTTAGAAAACCGGATTTCGCTCTAACAGTTCCCTCGCCGCCTCCTGCTCCAAGGGTTTCGCAAACAGATACCCTTGTCCATAATCACACCCCAATTCCTTCAGCTTCTGCTGTTGTTCCACCGTTTCCACCCCCTCAGCCACCACTCGCATCGACAAACTATGGCCTAAATTTACAATCGATTTCACCAACTCCCAATCTTTTTCCACCTGAGAATGTAAAGGAATAAAAGATCGATCGATCTTCAGAGTATCAATCGGAAACAACTGGAGGCGACTTAAACTCGAATGACCCGTACCAAAATCATCAATACAAAGATTAACACCTAACTCTTGCAGTTGGCATAATTGACGCACCACCGAGTCCATATTTTCCATCATCAGCCCCTCCGTAATTTCCACTTGGAAATAGCTTGGTGCTAATTGGTAGCGCTGCAAAGATTGAATAATAATATCGACTAAACCGGCTTGGGCAAACTGGCGACCCGCCACATTCACATTCACATAAATTGGCTCTAATAATAACCCCTCCTCTTGCCACTGCTTAATTTGTCTACAGGCTTCATCAATCACCCACTCTCCTATAGCTACAATTAAACCCGTAACTTCCGCCAAAGGAATAAACTTACCGGGACTAATCACCTGATTTTCCTGTGTTTTCCAGCGAATCAACGATTCAAATCCACTGATTTTTCCAGTAGTTAAAGCAATAATCGGTTGATAGTATAAACAAAACTCCTGCCGCTCGATTGCCCGGCGTAAATCCATTTCTAATTGAAATTGACATTCATCCACCGAACGCATGGTACTATCAAACAATTGATGATGATTTTTCCCCTTGCGTTTAGCATGATAAATGGCCGTATCTGCATCTTTGAGTAAACGTTCCGCATCCTCATAGACCAAACCGGTAGAAGCATGATGAGATAAAACAATGCCTATACTGGCGCTCATAAACACTTCATGACCTTGCACCCAAAACGGCTCATGGGCTAGGGCCTCTTCCATGGTATCGGCTAAGTCCATAATTTCCTCGTAATTCTGGATTTCTGGAATCAGTACGGCAAAATCATCACCATTTAATCGAGCCACAATCCCACAATTTGCCACATAGGTTTCTAACCTTCTAGCCACACTAATTAACAGTTGATCGCCCACAAAATGACCTAAGCTATCATTAATGATTTTAAACCGATTTAAGTCAATCATTAAAATCGTGAAGAAATGGCCCGGTTTTTGTCGAACTTGAGTTAAATACCCTTCTATTTTCTCCATCAAAGCTGAACGATTTAACAAACCGGTTAATGGATCATGAAAAGCATGGTATTCTAGAATATCTTGAGCTTTCTTGCGCTCGGTAATATCTTCAATCGTCCCTTCTAAGTATAACAAATGACCGTGATTGTTTCGCACCGCATGACAATTTTCAGAAATCCAGATTTGGCTTCGATCCGAGCGATAAATTTGATATTCAAATCCTAAAATTTCTCCCTTTTCTTCAATTAGGGCGATCAACCTATCTCGCTGTTCTGGTTCAACGTAAATCTGGGCTTTGATATTATTAATCTTTTGCATGATATCTTCAGGTGAAGCATAGCCTAGAATTTTAGCAAAAGCAGGATTAACATTAATAAATTTTCCGTCTAATGTGGTTTGAAAAATACCCTCAATGGCATTTTCAAAGATACTATGATATTTCTTTTCCGCTTTGATTAGAGCTTCTTCAGTTTCCTTTAGTTCTGTAATATCTGTGCCTGTTCCCATCAACTGAACGGCTTCTTTTTGGTCATCTTTTTGCACTGTTCCCCGCAGCAGAAACCAGCGAGTATGTCCATTTTTATGAATTAATCTTTGGGTTATTTCATAGGTTTTTATTTCTGCGCTTATCGCCTTGTTGATTTGTTGGACAAAGTTTATTTTATCTTCATTATGAATTTGTTCTGACCAATCTTTTACATGGGTTATATGATCTTCATTTGCATATCCCAATAATTGCTGTAAACTGGCATCTAACTTAAATTTATTTTCGAGAAAATCCCATTCCCAAATACCAACCCTTCCCGCTTGAGTTGCCAATTCATAGCGCTTTTGACTTTTTTGTAGAGCTTCTAAAATGGTTTGACGCTCAGTAATATCTAAGCTGATCGATTGCGTGCCGATAATCTCCCCATGGGCATTGTGTATGGGAGTTTTAATCACATGAAAATACTGGGGGCGATCCCTAGGAGTAAAATACTGAGCATCAACGAGATCTAATATTTTTCCTGTTTCTTGAACCCATTGATCTTGGTCAATAATTTTTTGTGCTAACTGGGGAGGATAAAGTTGATCTAAGGATTTACCGATCGCCTCATTGCTTTCCTCTCCTATGGTTCTCAAAAAGGCTTGATTAGTGAAGGTTAATTTGCCTTCGCGATCCACTCGATAGATAATTTGGGGTAAAAGATCGGCTAGGGATTGATAATAAACATGGCTTTCCCGCAGGAGTTCTTGAAGGAGGAGATTAAAGCTGGTGAGTCGATCTAAACTTTTATCTAAGGAATTTTGAGTGGTTTGCAGTTTACCGAGCAGTAGTTTCTTTTGATCTTGGCTATGACCGATGAAAAAGGCGATACTAAGGGCTAGAAATCCAGATAAACTGAATTCTAGGGGGGTATGGGGAAAAAAAGAGCGATCGCCAGGAACGAGAAGGTAATAGATTAGAGTTAAATTGACCAAACCTGCACTGGCTAACCCGACGCGCAATCCTCCCCAATAGGAAAGCATCACCAAGGCAATCAGGAGAAGGATTAAGGGATGAATCTGCTGTAAAATTGGAGTGTTGGTGCTATCTAAAGGGGTGAATACTAACGCAGACAACAACAAGCAACTCCATAAACCCAAAGCTGACAAAGTTACCCTAATCTGATGCAAGTTGTATAGGCGTGGTTTCACCTGAGCCTCCTAGCTGAATTGAAAAAGCCGGAGTAAATGGAGGGTTAAGCGCTTAGGTTAGGATTGCCCATTTTCCAGGTGAAACTAGAGACTAGATTCGTGAGAATATGGGCTAAAATCGGAACCAGCAAGTTACCTGTGGTTAAAGCGCTATATCCTAGGGCGAGTCCGACTAAGGTAGCCCAAACGACATAAGGCCATTGATTGCTACCACTTAAGTGTAAAACTCCGAAACAGAGGCTTGATAAGATCAAACCAGTAAAGTTTAATCCTAGGGCAGGGAGCATCACCCCTCGAAAGAGAAATTCTTCGCTTAAACCCGGTAGTAAGCCTAGCCAGACGATATCGGGATAGGTTAAGGGTTTGAGGACAAGGCCGAGATAAACATCGGCACTTTGACGATAGGCGGGCCAGATGCTATACACTAGGGCACTAGCGGCGGTAATCCCTAAGCCAAGAACAACACCGATCGCCAGTTTATCGACTTGCCATTGGGCGCGAAGGTGCGTAATTGAACCCAGGGTTAACCACACTTCAGCGACAGTTAGTAAAATAATAGCAGTGACTCCCATGGCAATGAGAATTTGCGATCGCGTCATCGGTTCTAAGTCTGGATTTTGTTGGTCAGTCACGGCGTTTTAGGTGCAGAAAGGTCAATTTCGGGGTCGTTTATTCTTTCCCCGATAAAGGCAATAGGTTTGGCCCAAGAGAGTCTAGACTTACCCCAGAGCGATGAGCAACTAAGACTCCCAAGGCTTCTAAATAAGAGTTTACTCGCACTACTGGAATTTTGAGTAGCTCTGGAGGCGATCGCATCTCGGTTTTATTCTCATTTACAGCAATAATGCAAGTCGAGGTTTGACTTAACTTTAAGATAGCACTCCCACCGCAGGCCGTTGCGGGAATCACCACTGCATCCACTTGATCCGCCCAAATATCCGTCGGTTGGGGACGATAGGGCGCTAGGGGAGTCAGCAGTTGGGGGGCACGACTTAAGCCGACTAAAACGCAAGGTAAAAAGGTATAGCCGAGTTCTTCGGCAGCAGAACGGGGGGAGAGCTTGGGGTTAAGGGGTAGGGGTTGCAGGGCAGGGGCATGGGCACAGGGGATGCCAAAGGTACGAACGACGAGATGGGAGATAATGGCTTCGACACCAGCAATGGGGTCTACCCCTTGTCCTTGTCTATAGTTTTGCAGAGCTTCGCTCTCGGTGTCGTCGGGAAATCTGGCGACTACGGCGAGAGCCTCTGCTCCTTGTCGATCGATTAATTCCTGAGCTGCACGCAGCAAGCTCTCCGGGTTGCCCAGGGTTCCCCAACTAGCCTGACTTTCTCCTTGAGTTAAACTTACCTCTAGGGGGGCATCGGTGATGACATACCCAGTGATATTTAATCCCAGGGTTGCCCGTGCTGCATCGGCCACTTGGTGATGGCGAGTGCGTAAGTCTGGCTCGATCGCCCGGTCGAGAATTAACCCAATACGGTTACTTTTGACTGGGCGCAGTCCCCAGTGTTGACTGGCAAACCGATCTAGGGCATAGCCTTCCACATACAAGCTATTGGGAATATTCCAGTAGAGGGATGCGCCATTGAGAACATTGGGATGGGAAATGAGGCGATCGCTAATGGAGGCGATCGCCTTCGCCACCGGTAAGGCATCCCCCGCATAGCCCCCAATGGCTGCACCAATACCTGTGGGAACGATTAAGACAACCGTATAAGGGCGATTCACGCTTGCTCGATCACCACCGCTTCCACTGTCACCTTCTGCTGTGCTTCATCCACCGCAGTCACTGCCCAACGCAAGGGTTCGCCCCGCTTTTCCAGTTCTGCTTCAATTTCTTGATGCAGTTGGTTCGGTGTTGCTTGTAAATCAATTTCGGCTGTAATAAAGTGAGTCGTCATTTATGTATTCTCCAGGGAAGAGGGATATAGGCAGAGGGCATTTCCAAGCACTACGATTTTACAAACTGTTTGTTATACACTTCATCCTCTTTTTCCGTCTCTAACTTAATATTCGATTGAGGATAAGCGGAACACAGCAGAGCATATCCTTCCTGGCGCAACTCAGGACTCAAACCCATGGCATCATTTTCATCACCATAGCGCACCGCTCCTTCCGTCAGCAATACGGCGCAGGTTTCACAGACTCCGGCTAAACAAGACTGGGGTAAATCTAGACCCTTTTCATTCGCGACTTCTAGAATTTTCCGGTCTTCAGGAACTTCAATCGTATAGGTTGTTCCTTGGTGATTAATTTCAACAGTAAAAGTTTTTGTCATAGGGCTTGCAGTAGAGAAAAACACGAATGCGCCTCTTTTGGGCGCGTCCTCGATTTTATCATTACTCAAGCAGCTTGTGGCGATTATATTTTGACCCCAATTTTTTCTGGGTGAGATAGACCGCAACGCCGTCTTGCCTCAGCTTTTGACCTGGGGTTACCAGGTGGGTACTGAAGTCCGGGCATTCGTTTCCGAGTGCTGGCTCGGTTTACTGCTGCTAGGATCTTTTTCAGTTCCCTTATAAGTCAAGCATAGATCATAAAACGTTATTGGCAGTCACCAACGCCGCAGCCTATCTTGATCGGTATTGTAAGTCAATTTTCGATTCTGGGCTAGGGGGGATTAGATATTTTTATCCCGGATACCAAATCGATTCAATTTTCTGGGCGATCGCCACCAACGCCTCCCGTTTTGTGCTATCCGTACAGACGGTAACATGGCCTAACTTGCGTCCCGGTCTCACTTCCGGCTTACCATACCAATGCACATGAGTTCCCGGCAGTTGGGCTAACCGCTCCCGCTTCTCTAAATAGTCGCTCTCAGAGTCTTCATACCCCAATAAATTCACCATCACCGCGCCCCCACACTTCAAACTGGGATCGCCCACCGGTAAATCAGCCACCGCTCGCAGATGTTGGGCAAACTGGGAAGTCTGACAAGCATCTAAGCTAAAATGACCGGAATTATGGGTACGCGGTGCAATTTCATTCACCAAAACTTGCCCATCAGAGGTTAGGAAAAACTCAATCCCCAAAATGCCAATGACCTCTAGCTCATTGAGTAACTTCTGGGCAATTTCTGTGACGTTTTGCTGCACCTTTTCCCCTACTTCAGCCGGAACCAACACCCACCGGCACACCTGATTAATCTGTTGACTTTCCACCACCGGATACACCACCACCTCTCCAGAAGAAAATCGCGCCGCCATCACTGCCAACTCTCGCTCGAAGGGCACGAATTCTTCTAATAAAACGGGCACATCGGCAAAAGTTTTTGCCCCTTGGTTTAACTCTTCTCGATCTTTTAAAATTAAGGTTCCTTGCCCATCATATCCCTGTCTTCGGGTCTTCAAAACCACAGGAAAAGACAAATTTTCTGGTAAATGATGCCAATCTACACTCTGAAACCAGGGAACCGGAATTCCTAAATCTTGCAGAAAACAGCGCTGATCGTATTTATCTAATAATGGTTTGAGGGCAGATAAACGAGGACGAAAACAGACTCCAGATTGCTCTAGAAAAGAGAGGGCCTCTAGATCGATAAACTCATTCTCAAAGGTAATGACATCACAGCGCTGTGCTAACCGTTCTGTAGTGGTTGCATCGGCGATCGCCCCAAAAATGACCTCCGAAGCTCTAGAGACCGCAGGATCGCTCGATTTCGGGGTTTGTATCATCAATTCTAGACCCAATGCTTCAGCTTCCAGAGCCATCATCCAAGCCAACTGTCCCCCCCCGATCGCCCCCACGCGAGTTTTCTGTCCCATGCTTACCCCTCCTTAAGTGGATCTCAATTCTATCCTTTATGCTAGAGAACTCGATATTGCTAAAGCTAAACGCATTTTGGGAGTTGATCGATCCTGAACCGTTAAAAAACTGGTTTACTCATTGTTGTTACTGTTCCTCATAACAGCGCAAAGCGCTGTATGTTTCAGTCCTTCTGAGGAAGCTTTGATGGTTGGCATACTTGAGTCTCCAAATAAAATTAGCGATCGCCCCCACGCGAGTTTTCTGTCCCTGTTTCATAATTCCCTATTTTGAATCACCCAATCTCCCATCCTACCCATATTTTCCCCACTCCCCCATCTCCCACTCCCCCCTGATGGGAACCCGATCGCCGCGTAAGCATTCAGAAATGCCTATCCCCTAAATCTATACTCCCATAGACTTAGGTGATACCATAATCTGCAACTCTTAACTATCCTCATCCCCTTACCACCAGAGAGGTTCCCTTGAACAGAACAATCCTTAAGTCCAGTACCGTTCTATTCACCCTACTGAGTCTCAGTTTGAGTGCGGCAACTTCCCCCAAACCCGTGATAGCTTCTGAGTATACCGCTCAACTCGCCCTAGAAGTCTCCACCGAACGACCCACCCTATGGGTGAACCCCCAAACGGGCAACGATCGATCGGGAAACGGCACAGCACAAGCACCCTATCGCACCTTAACCTATGCCTTACGCATGGCTGCACCCAACAGCGTGATTCAACTGGCTCCAGGAACCTATACTGAGCAAACCGGAGAAGTTTTTCCCATTCAACTCAAACGCGATGTCATCATTGTTGGGAACCCCGATAATAAAGGACAAAACGTCATTATCCAAGGGGGAGGACGCTTTATCAGTCCCACCTTTGCCCGGCAAAATATTACCCTCCTCGGAGCCAATGATGCCGCTCTAGCAGGCGTAACCGTAACCAACCCCAACGATCGCGGTTATGGCTTATGGATAGAATCGAGTTCCTTAGTTGTCGCCGATAACACCTTTACCGGCAATGTCCATGATGGCATCTCCATCACCGGTAGGAGTGGCTCCGTCATTCGCAGTAACCACTTTACCCGCAATGGAGCCAACGGCATCACCATCTATGGCACATCCAATCCCGAAGTCCGGGATAATGTCTTTGATAATACCGGATTCGGCATCAATATTAATCAGAATGCCAAGCCATTAATTGTTAACAATCAAATTATTAATAACCGTGATGGCGTAGTGGTACAAGCCAAAGCCACCCCCATTTTACGACAAAATCGCATTGAAAATAATCAGCGCAATGGATTAGTCGCGATCTCCGAATCCCAACCCAATCTCGGTACAGCCAACGAACCCGGTAATAATCAGTTCCGCAACAATGGTGAATATGACATTAATACTGAAGGTGCTAAAAACATCATTCCTGTCTACGGCAATCAACTGATTACCCGCCGGATTGTCGGCAGTCTCGACTTTCAAGGCACAACAGCCCTGATCCAATCTGCCCCAGAAACTCCCCGTCCCCTCTCCCCACCCTCTCGCACCCTACCCCCGACTCGTCCCGTTACCCCTCCTCCAAGCAACAATTCCCCCTCCCGCACTCCAGTTCCCATCCCCGTACCCCCTCCCCAGTCGAGTACCCCCCTTCCTGCCCCCCCTCGGAGTACCCCCCTTCCTGCACCTAATCGCAGTTCCTCCGTTACTTCCCAAGTGCCTAGCTTAGAACCCCTGCCCGTTCCCAATATCGATATTCCCTTGGGAGATAACAGCTATGCTAGTCGCATTCCCAACAGACCCAGTATGCCCGGCAGCCCTCCCCCTCCTCCTAATAGCGTTGGTTCCGCCTTGGGCTTGCGCTATCGAGTGATTGTCTATACAGCATCAACCCAAGAACAAAACCGGGTTAAATCTCTGGTTCCTGATGCCTTCCGCAGTTCTTACCAAGGGCGATCGGTAACTCAAGTTGGCGCATTTCCTACCCTAGAAGAAGCCCAAACCCGGCTAGAGTTAGTCCGCAATGCGGGACTACGAGCTGAACTGGTAGACTATTAAGTTAAGTCAATCAGTCAAAACTCCCCCATCTCCCCATCCCTCTATCCCCCATCCCCCATGCATATTCACAACCTAGAAGAATGGCAGCATTCCCATAATTTCTTAGCTGATCGCCATGGAGCTGAACAAAAAACCCGCATCGTGATCGCTCTGACTGCTGTCACTATGATCGCTGAGATTGTCGCGGGTACGATCTTTGGTTCCATGGCTCTACTCGCCGATGGCTGGCATATGGCGACCCATATTGCAGCCTTTGGGATTACTCTATTTGCCTATCAATATGCTCGCCATCATGCCAATGACCCCAAATATACGTTTGGCACGGGTAAAGTTAGCACCCTAGGAGGCTTTGCCAGTGCCGTCGCTCTGGCAGTGGTGGCTTGTGTAATGGTGGTGGAGTCCATCGGTCGTTTGTTACAACCGGAAGCCATTCAGTTTAATGAGGCGATTATTGTGGCGGTGGTTGGTTTGGTGGTGAATTGGGTTAGCGCTCTGTTATTAGAGGATCATGATCACGATCATCATCATGAGGATCATCATCATGAGGATCATAATCTTCGCGCTGCCTATTTCCATGTCTTAGCTGATGCTTTAACCTCGATTTTGGCCATTTTTGCCCTGTTCGCGGGTAAGTTTCTGGGCTGGATCTGGATGGATGCAGCCATGGGCATGATTGGAGCCATGGTGATTAGCAAATGGTCTTATAATCTCTTGCGAGAAACGAGCGCCCTATTGCTAGATGGGGCGATCGATAAACAAACTAAGCTGGATATTATTAATCGCATTGAAGAGGATGCCGATAATCGGGTCGTTGACTTGCATGTTTGGCATCTCACTGAAGAGCATTTAGCGGCAACGATTTCCCTGGTTACCCACTATCCCCAAGAACCGGAGTATTACAAAACGCTCCTTGCTTCCATTTCTTCCCTGTCCCATGTGTTAGTTGAAGTCCATCCCTGTGAAGGACAACCTTGTGTGGATCTGAAAAAAGATCGATCCCAATAAGGGGTATAAATTACTAATCATACAGCGCTTTGCGCCCTGTAGTGTAAGATTTTACCATACATAGGACTGTAGCCTCTACAGGTTTTAGGCTCAACGGTTTGTTTCTCTTGACTGTAGGCTTTTTTAGTTTCTTCGGGTAACTGGAAAAAGTTGCGGGAAGCATCAATGGTTTTCTGGACTAATTCGGGGGAGATCCCATGATCTTTGAGCTTTTCTAACGAGATTATGGGTAATGTATCCATGAAGATTTCTCCTGATTTTTCTCAAGTTCCGATCGCGATCGGATTGCGTAACTACGATCGATTTTTATTCTTTTATTGATACACTGCGATCGCCCACCCAAAACATCCATAATCGGCTCTACCCCTAATCCTGGCCCCTCTGGAGCCACCGTTTTACCCCCTTGACCGCGAAGGTAAAAATGCAGGTGATTGGGGCCATTATGCGTAAACTTCTTCATTTGGATTTTGCCTTGTTGAAGTCCCAAAAGCCTTTTGACCCCAATTACACGATCGCCTTCCCGATCGCCACCCCTTGACATCCAAGACAGTATCTACATATAATCGCCTTGATCTGAATTAATCTTTAGGATTTTTCTGCCATAAACTGGTCATAAGCCATCAAGGCCTCTGCGCCATAAACTGTTGATGGCCCGCCCCCCATCAGTTGACAAACACCGATCATCTCTACCAGTTCTTCACGAGTAACTCCAGCTTTGATGCAAGCTTCGGTGTGATGGGCAATACAACCATCACATCGGGCCGCAATACCGAGAGCAAGGGCAATCAATTCTTTGATTTTAGGAGAGAGCGCTCCTTCTTTCATGGTTGTAGCCTTAATTAAAGCTCCAAAAGCTTTCATGGTTTCTGGCTCTTGTGCCCCCAGTTTTTTGCTCCCCTCCATAAAGTTTTTGCCAATTTCGGGATAGTTTTTCATTACATTATCTCCTGGAAATTTTCCTCTAGATCATTGAAGGGTTCAATGATGATTCAATTATGATTATAGTACAATACTACTGTTTAGTTATTAAGTTTTTACCAAATTTATACTCTATCTACAGCTCTGGAGTGTCCCCCCTCACAATTGGGGTTTAATCTGATGCTGGGGAATTTCTGGAGCCGTTTTACTCTCTTTTAACCGATAGCCTTGTTGTTGTAGGTCTTTGACAAAATCCGTAGTCTCTAAAGGTGTAGACTCCGGCTGAGGGGTTTGGGGTTGATGACGTTGATGTTTGAGTTTAGCTTTGCGTCCCATAGAATCTGCCCTATTTTGCTCAAGAGAGCCTGAGTGCTATTTTACCAAAGAATTTGATGACGGGAAAAGTCCCCAAGCGTGCGTAGGGATGAAGCCAGTTGGGTTTGGGGTTGTATGGTTTCGGGGGGATTGCTGACTCCGCCCCAATGGTAGGCGAGGGTATGCAATAATTCATCCTGTTGGATGCGAAAGCCTTCAATATCCCAGCCTTGGTTCATGATACTAAACCAGACTAAACCGCGATCGCGGGTAAAAATCACCCCAGCCAAGTTACTGACGGTTGATAGTGTACCCGTTTTAACTATAGTGTATTGAGGCGGATGGCGATCGCTAATCGTGCCCCCATCATAACCGACCACTGGAAAAACATTAGCAATACTGAGATGATAAAGCTGTAAATACCGTTGAATCGCCATCAGTAATAAAACAGAACAACGGGGAGACATGCGGTTATCAACCCCCAATCCCGATCCATTGATCAGTTGTATTTCATTGGAGGGGATACCGGCAAAACCAGCGGCCAATTCCTCCATGCGACGATCTCCTCCTAAAGATTCAGCTAGGGTTTCCGCTAAAGCATTGTGACTATGGACATTCATCCGTCTGAGGATTTCCACTAGAGCTAGGGACTGGTGACGTAACAAAGGAGTCAACTGACCTGGAGAAGCTTGAACAAGAATGGAACCGGCGATCGCCACTTGGGGGCGTGGTAAATTATGGGGTAAACTGCGATACTGATTTTCCAGATGGCGATCCCAGAGATTGGCATTAATGCTGCGATAGAACTTTGCGCCCACTGTGGCTGGATCGGTTTCATAGTTCATCCACAGGGGGCCAGTAATAATTAAATCTCCGGTGACTTGAGTAATTCCTAATTCATTAAGCTGTTGACCGATCGCGATTGCCTCTTGCCACACCAACATCGGATCGGAACCCCCAATGATGACTAAATCTCCTGCAACTACCCCATTGTTAAGTTCACCGGCGATCGCCACTTGGGTCGTAAACTGATGATAGGGGCCCCACTGCTTCAGAGCTGCTAACGTGGTTGCTACCTTAGTTAAGGATGCACCAGAAAAGAGCTTTGTCCCCTGATGGTCGAATAAAACTGACTCTCCTGATTGTAGCCAAACACCGTGATAGCTTTGGCCGGGGCTTTTTTGACTCCAACTATTCAAATAAGGATTAATCAGACTGGCTAGATTAACCCTGGGATCTCGATGGAGAACCCAGCGAGAGGTATTTTGTTGCCAGGTAACCGGGATTTGCAACACATCGTTTAATCCCGCTTGGTCTAACCATAAGGCTAGGGGAATTGCGCTTAACCATTCCAACACTCTGCGATCTCCCTTTGAGAAAAATCTCTAAAGTTTGCTAGGGTTAAATACACCCCGGCTCCCTCTTGAGGACGGCCTAAATGACTTATCATAAATCTTAACCAAATGTAATTTAAGATAACATTGCTATGCCCACAACCGCAGATTTTTTACAGGCTTCTGAGTGGTTGGCGATCGCCACCGCAGTCAGTATTGCCTTTTTTACTATCCTTAATCTCAACTTTCCTTGAATTTAGGACAAACCTCAAATGCTAACTGAGATCCATAAAAACACACATCAAACTCGGTCAAAAAATTGGTTCGTCCTAAAAGAATCGGAATATTAAACGATATCGCCGACCATTAAGCATTTTGCACTTTTTCTACTTCCATTTCCAGTAATTGCATCAGTTCTACTGCACCGGTATTACCCGTATGCACCCCAGTCATAATTGCCTCAGTGTCATTTTCCCAACTTAAGCCCTCTTCCTTGGCGAGTTCCATCGCTAAGAACTGTATTATTTTCAACTGCTCTAAGCGAGATAGCTGTTGTAATTGTTCTAATAATTCAGAACGTAACATAAAAAGCCCTCATTTTTAATGGATTTGACTTATGATAAGTTTTGGCTAAACATAACTTAAGATAACATTGCTATGCCCACAACCGCAGATTTTTTACAAGCTTCTGAGTGGTTGGCGATCGCCACCGCAGTCAGTATTGCCTTTACCCTTCTTTGCTTTGTCTTTAAGTGGGGGTTTCGCTTCCGCTTTGTCGGGGTGAGTTCATTTATGGCGGTACTGACTGCGGGCCTGTTTTCCTTGAGCTTGGTTCCCTTTACCCGAACAGTTGTTCCTGGATCGGTGCATTATTCCCTGGTGTTCGATAATGGGGCAACCCATACCGTGATTGCCGTATCGCCCCAAATTACAGAATCGGAATTAGAAGCGACCCTAAAACAAGCAGCGCTTAATCTATTTTCCTATGGGAGACCGTCAACCGATGGCGATCGCCTAACGGTTTTGGCCCGCACCATTATTCACCCTGACCCCAAAGTATCAGAGGCGATATATTTAGGCAAAGCCCAACAATCCCCTTATCAGGGAGGCGATCGAGAAATTACGGTGGAGATTAACCGAGAAAACCTACAACAGCTTCAGACTCTGAACCCTTCTTAATCAGGAGATGCATACATGATCCAATCAACCCCATCAACCTCTGAATATCACCCCATCACTGCCGTTGCCAGTTCTATCACCATTCAGGTAGGGCCAGCGCGGGCAATCCGGGGATCGCAGAGTTTAGATCGCAGTGGTAGGGAGTTGGCCGCTTTGGGTCAGCGTCCCTTGGTCATTGGGGGCGATCGCTCTTTGAGCATAATTCAACCGCGCCTCTTTCGAGTTCTCGAAGAGCAAGGCTTGACCCCACAAACCGCTTCCTATCTGCCTGACTGTAGCGAAACTTCCCTAGAAACCCTCCGCCAAGCGGTAGGGGATCATCAAGCCGATTTTATTATTGGTGTGGGTGGGGGTAAAGCCCTGGATACGGCCAAACTAATTGCCCATCAATGCCATTTGGCGATCTCCACCATCCCCACTTCCGGCGCAACCTGTGCCGCTTGGACTGCCCTCTCCAATGTCTATTCTAATCAAGGGGCATTTCTCTATGATGTGGCCCTAGATCGCTGTCCCGATCTGCTCATCCTGGACTACGATCTGATTCTCACCGCTCCCAAGCGCACCTTAGTGGCAGGAATTGGGGATGCGATCGCCAAATGGTATGAAGCCTCAGTCAGTAGCGGTCATTGCGAACAAACCTTAATTATCGCTGCTGTCCAACAGGCTAGAGTCCTGCGCGACATCCTCTTGCAACATTCAGTAGAAGCCCTGCAAAACCCTGGCAGTGACACCTGGCAACAAATTGTTGATGCTTGTGTATTGATGGCTGGAGTGACCGGAGGATTAGGGGGCGCTCAATGCCGCACTGTCGCGGCCCATGCGGTGCATAATGGCTTAACCCATATTGGCACAACCCATAAAACCCTCCATGGGGAAAAAGTCGCCTATGGGATTTTGGTACAACTGCGCTTAGAGGAAATGATTCAAAATAATCATTTGGCACTCTCTGCTCGTCAACAGTTGATTAAGTTTTACGATCAAATTGGCTTACCCAAAACCTTAGAAGATTTAGGTTTAGCGGAAGTGACCTTAGCTCAATTGCGACAATCCGCCGCCATCGCCTGTGCTGAATCTTCGGATATTCATCATCTTCCCTTTGCCGTAAATCCAGATCAACTCGTAGCAGCCATGGTTTCTACCCTAAATTAAAAAGCGCTTTTGTCTGGTCGGGTAATGGGTAATCGTCAATTGCCTATTGCCTGCGAACCATGCTACCGTGGAAAATTAAAACTCATCACCCCCTCTAGGAGAAAATATGGCTCTGCAACCCCCACCCCCTCCTCCCATTACACCCCGTCAGATGAATGTATTGCGTGTGGTTACAGCCATGGCTTGGTCTGATGGGGAGTTAGCCACGGAAGAAGTGGATATCATGCTCGATCGCTTTAGTGAGTTGTTTGCGCCTGGAGACTCGACGCAACAGCAGGAACTCAAGCAAGAATTACGGGATTATATGATGCAAAATATCCCCCTAGAAGAGTTAATTCCTAAGTTAGAAACGGTGGAAGATCGCAAAATTGCCTTGAAATTGGGGTATGAAGTGATTGCTTCTAGTGCCCGCACCCCTGATGAAGATTGGATTAATGCAGAGGAGGAGGAAGCCTATAAAAAGTTGGTAAAATTAGTGGATTTACCTGCGGAAGAAGCCACGACTATTGCCCAGGAAGCCGCCGCAGAGATAGGGAAAGACCAAACGATGGTGGAAACCCTGACTCAGGAATTGGCTAAGTTTTTTAAGGCATAAATCTATAGAATTGTGGCAGAAGAGGGATGATTTTTAATTTCTCTTCTGCTCGACTAGAAGTTATAGCGCTTCGCGCTGGTCTATTTACAAATACTGGAATGCTGCGTCTGCTGCTTTATGAATATTATAGTCATGAAGAGGCAACTCTTTTCTAATTGCTGTCTTTACTTTTTGCCACCAATGTTCAATTGGGTTTAAGTCAGGAGAGTAGGTAGGCAAAAACAGCAATTCACATCCCGCTTTTTCAATTAGTTCTCTAATTTTACGGGAGTTATGGAAAGGAGCATTATCCATAATAATTACCTGACCTTTTTCCACCTCTGGCAATAAACATTTTTCCAACCAAGTCTCGATCACCTTGGCTGTGCAATATCCTTGATATACCATCGGAGCCAAGATTTTTCCGTCACATAAAGCGCCGATAATACTTAATCTATCTTGGCGTTTTCCGGGTCGCATACTATATAATCTTTCCCCTTTTTGACTCCATCCATAAGGATAGCTTTCATTATTATTTATCCCGCTTTCGTCCATGTAGATTACCTGTTTTGATCTATATTGAGCTAGTTTACGCCTAAACTCAGACCGTTCCTCCTCACATCTTTCCTGATAACCATAAGTTTTTTTTTTACGAGTGTAACCCATTTTTTTTAACCCTCTACTAATTGTATGATGACTGACATCACCCCATAATTTGGCTAATTCTTTTTGAGTTTTGTCAGGGTTAGCATCGACAAATTCTTTGAACTTTTCCCAGTCTTTAATCCCACAAGGTTGAGCTGGAGGTCTGCCTTTTTTAGGAACTGTCGAACCGGTTTTTTCTTTGGTTTCTTTCCATCTATAAAGGGTTGGGCGGCTAATTTTCAGTGCCCGACTCACTTGGCTGATTGGTACACCATTTCCTATCAGCTCCAAGGCCCGTATTCGGATTTTTTGACTATAAGCACTTGCCATCGCGAGTAGACCTGCTCGAAAGTTGTACATTCTCTATTCTAACTTGTAACTAGACGAGGGCGAAGCGCTATATATAGCTAGTCTAAATGAGTTGTGCAAGGGAAAATGTCCTCGATACTGTACTCCGTTACAGCGCTTTGCGCTGTAACTCGTTGAGGTTTGCTCTAGCAAGTCGGTTAAGAAGGATAAACTGGCTGAATGTGCCAAATATCTCTAGCATATTCGGCGATCGCGCGATCGCTGGAAAATTTACCCATCCTAGCCGTATTCAAAATCGATTGTTTTGTCCAGTTTGTCCGGTTTTGATAGGCATCACTAACTCGCTCTTGACACTGGATATAATCAGCATAGTCAGCCAAGAGTAAATATTCATCCCGTTCCCATAAAGAATCAACAATGGGGTGAAATAACTGCGGATTTTCCGGTGAAAACTCTCCGTTAGCAATGCCATCGATCGCGGCTTTCAGTTCCCGATTCTGACGATAATAAGATTTAGGATGATACCCCTTCACTTTGAGTGCTTGCGCTTCCGATGCCGTTAAACCAAACAGGAAAAAATTCTCCTCACCCACTTCTTCCCGGATTTCAATATTTGCCCCATCTAATGTGCCAATAGTGACCGCACCATTGAGGGCAAATTTCATATTTCCTGTCCCGGATGCCTCCTTTCCGGCCATGGAAATCTGCTCTGAGAGATCGGCAGCCGGGTAAATTTTTTGTCCCAAGGAAACGGAATATCCAGCGAGAAATACGACTTTTAGGCGATCGCCCACATCTGGATCGGGATTCACCACCCGCGCCACCGCATTAATCAACTGAATCACCATTTTTGCCATAAAGTAGCCTGGAGCCGCTTTCCCGGCGAAAATAAATGTCCTAGGGACAAGATTTAACCCAGGATTCCCCTTAATCCGATGATACAAGGTGATAATATGCAGTACACTCAAAAGTTGACGCTTATACTCATGCATCCGCTTCACTTGAATATCGAACAAAGAACCTGGATTGACTTCTAAATCATTAAACAACAAAATATGCTCGGCCAAAGCCACCTTATGCCCATATTTAATCTGTTGCCATTCCTGTTGAAACTTAGGATCGTCAGCATAGGCTTCTAATCCTCGCAATTGATCTAAATTCGTAATCCAACCTTGACCAATTTTGGAGCTGATTAAGCCAGACAACTGGGGATTACTCAACAGCAACCAACGCCTTGGCGTAATGCCATTGGTTTTATTCTGAATTTTTTGCGGCCAATAGTCATGAAAATCATGTAAAACCTGAGCCTTTAACAAATCTGTATGCAGTTGAGCCACCCCATTAATGCAGTGAGAACCCACACAAGCTAAATGGGCCATTCTAATTTTTTTCTCTGGATATTCCTGGACTAAGGACATGCGCGATAACCGGTCTAAATCTCCAGGATATCGAGAACGAACTTCATTCAGAAATCGCTGATTGATTTCATAAATGATTTCTAAATGCCTGGGGAGCAATGATTCAAATAAACTCACCGGCCAAGTTTCCAGAGCTTCCGAAAGTAGGGTATGATTGGTATAGGCAAAAACATGCTTAGTAATGTACCAAGATCGATTCCAGCCCAAGTGATATTCATCTATTAATAACCGCATTAACTCCGCTACACCAATGGAAGGATGGGTATCATTAAGCTGAATAGCTACTTTTTCATGGAAGCGATCGAAGTTGTCATATTGCCGTCTGTAGCGATTAATAATATCTTGTAGAGAACAACTGACAAAGAAATATTGCTGCTCTAGCCGTAACTTTTTCCCCTGAGAGGTATTATCATTGGGATAGAGGACTTTAGAAATATTTTCTGAGAAAATTTTATCGGCTACTGCTCCTACATAATCCCCGCGATCGAAATCAGCAAAATTAAGTTCTTCTGTGGCATGGGCCCGCCATAATCTTAACCGATTAACGGTCTGATTTTGATAGCCAGGGACAGGAGTATCATAGGGGGTTCCGGTGACTTCGCGATCCCCTATCCACCGGATCTGCATTTGCCCAGATTCATCTTGAGAAAACTCGGTATATCCGCCAAATTTTACCCGCACACTCGCTTCTGGCCGGCACACTTCCCAAGGGTTTCCATAGCGCAACCATTTATCGGGACGCTCGACTTGCACCCCATTGATAATCAGTTGATCGAAAATGCCAAATTCATAGCGGATGCCATACCCCATAGCGGGTAAACTTAAGGTGGCCAAAGAATCTAGAAAACAAGCGGCCAAGCGACCTAAACCGCCATTTCCTAAACCGGGTTCTGCTTCTAACACCACCAAATCTTGCAGATTTAATCCCAACTGCTCTAAGGCTGCTACCATGTCCTCATAAATGCCTAAATTAAGTAAATTATTACTCAGTTGACAACCCATGAGGAACTCAGCAGAGAGATAATAGATGGTTTTGGCCTGATGTTCTCGATAGCGATGGGTGGTATTGAGGCGATGATCTAGGAGGCGATCGCGCACTGTATACGCCAGAGCCATATAATAATCATAGGGAGTCGCTAGATTCAGCGTTTTCCCTTGAAGACAATGCAGATTACGGATAAAATCCTGTTTTAAGGCTTCCACCTGACTTGCCTGACTGCCAGAATCTCCTTTCATCACATCATTATCTTGAGAAAAAAATTGGCTTGACATAATCTGATTTTAATCCCGAATAACGATTACATAAATTTCAAGTGTAGATGCCAGAAAATACCCTTATCTTTAATCATGCTGTGCTTAATTTCTTCCTCTGCATAAAAGTTAACAAGGGGTCTCTAACCCCTTGCTTTATCTCTTAAGAATGTTGGACTCCATCTGGCATAACAGCTTTACTCAAATCGGTTTTATCCAATTTTGCTGTATCGAATTGGGCATTGGTTAAGTTAGCCCGACATAAACTGGCCAGACTCAAATCAGCATAGCTTAAATTGGCATCAGTTAAATCTGCTCCACTTAAATCTGCTCCACTTAAATCTGCTCCACTTAAATCTGCACCTCGGAGATCTGCGCCAATGAGTTCAGCTTCACTCAGATTAATTCCACTCAAATTAGCACAATACAAATTAGCTCGAATTAATCGAGCGCGGAACAAATCAGCCCCCACCAGATTAATCCGAAATAGATTAGCGGCAAATAGATCCGCTCGCAATAAGCGAACCCCTGGTAAATTGGCGCTACTCAATTCAGCTCGAAACAGGTCAACGTCCTTAAAATAGCGTTCCCCGGAGCTATAGCGGTCTAGAAATTCATTAACATCCATAGAGACGTTCAGGTTTTAACATGAACACAATCTCTATTGTCCCAACTGAAGGGGACAACCGTCACCTATCTAGGCGGTTTTTCGTAACAATTTGTTATATATAGACGGTTACAAACCCGTTTTCTGACAGAAACCGGGTTTCTGGGTTGTGGGTATTACCGATTTTTAATCGATCTAACCCTCTACATGCTGCAAGGCATCTTCAGCCGCTTTTTTCTCGGCAAAAGTAGGGGAGGCACTGCCCACCCTACCAATTTACTCCCGGATATAGGAACTTAAGAAAATTAATTGATTGATCATATCTTCCGCAGATTTTAGAGCAATTAGCTTGAGTAAACCCCTGAGTTGTTCGCCAATTGAATAACGCTGTTGAGGTACTAGAATAATACCGCTATGGCTTCTTCCTTCTGCTACGAAACTACTATGTAGCTGATGAAAATCTCCCATATTAAAGCTATAAATAACACGCTGCTGCTGGGTTGACAAAATCAGTTGCGCCTCATCAGAGAAACTGAGTCGATTGACATCAGCGACGGTTATGACATCTACACCAGAATTCCGTAAAGCTTGCACTAATCCATCTTGAAGTGCATCTTCATCAAGATATAGACGAACTTTACTCATAGGACTTGATTATTCTGGTATTCCCTTTCTAGGCGATCGCACTCTTCATAATAGACTTTAATATCCCTATCAATACGCCCTTGATTAGCATAATAGTAGGCTAAAGCAGCATAAACCTGTGCCGGTGTTAAATTTATTCTTTGTGCCAGAATCTCTTCCGGTTTCATTCCTGCTTGGAAATCAATAACAATATTTTGAACGGTAACGCGAGTGCCTGCAATTCGTGGCAGGTTACCACAAGTTTCAGGAGTTTGTACAATTAATGTACCAATATCAGTTGTTACTTGCATGGTTTTTTTTGGGGTTATCTTTCAAGGGACGTTAGAAAACGGGTTTATGGGTTGTGGGTATTACCGATTTTTAATCGATCTAACCCTCTACATGCTGCAAGGCATCTTCAGCCGCTTTTTTCTCTGCTTCTTTTTTGCGACGGCCTTTACCTTCGCCATACTTTTTGCCCTTTACCCAAACTTCAACACAAAAGACTTTTTCATGGTCTTCGCCCCATTCCTTAACTACTTTATAGTCTGGGGTTTGCTGATACTCTTTCAATGCCCATTGCTGAAGTTTTCCTTTGCTATCAATTAAACTTGGAGGATGTTCAGCGTCGGATGAGTCCATCAAGTCATCGGCAATTTGGGTAAATAAACGAGTTACAAACTTACGCACTTTCAGGATGCCTGTATCTAAATAGTAGGCCCCAATAATTGCTTCTAGGGTATCACTGAGTAAGGCGGGATTGTTTTGGGCGTTGTTTTGAATTGCTCCTTTGCCTAAACGCATGAGTTTACCCACGCCTAATTCTTCTGCTAATCTTGCAAGTTGTTGTTCATCGACTAATTTAGAGCGCAATCGGGTCATTTGAGCTTCGGTAATATGTGCCGAACTGCCATAACGCTTATAAATCAGTTCACTGACTAAAAACCCTAAAACTGCATCGCCCAAAAACTCTAATCCTTCGTTATCTTCTTGGATATCGGCATGTTCATTGGTATAGGAGCGATGGGTTAAAGCACGAAGCCAAAGGGCTTCATCTGTTAAAGTTGGCAGTTCTATCGGTTTAGCAGGACGAGGCATAAAAACGATCTCAGAGTTTAGTAAGGATGAATCAAGATCCAACCCAGGGAATCCAATCAAAAATTGGGCTACCCAACCTAGATTAGCATTCAGGTTTGGCTGCCTCAAGTTGAGACAAAAACGCATGTTATTATATCATTATTCGAGGGTCTTTGTCAATTTTAAAGACTGATTTGTATGGGGTGGGATTCTGGGTTACTATTGCACAACCCAGCAGGTTAAAGAGTCAGTCAAGTTATCCCACTCGGTTTCCGAAATCAAGCCGCGATCGCAAAACTCAGCTAAGATCTGCCCCAGACTGCTCCAAGCAATCCGGCGATCGATGCGCTCATAAGTGTCCTGAAGAGCAGAAAAGGGATCGGAATAAATTCCGACTAAACCACCAATTCCAGAATAATGACCCTCTGGACTAATAACATCCACTTGCCAATATTGATCTTCTAAAAACAATTGAATAATCCAACCTTTATAATAGTCAATCATTAGCCTTTCTCTTGAGGAAAATATCATAAATTGTTGACATTTATCTCCTACTCAAAGGGCACTCTTCTATCCGGAACGCTCCAGGGTATAGGGATATTTTAAGGTTGAGAGTGGGGCAGCGATCCAGGGCGAATAGAAATGTCAATTTTTTTGCCTCCTCGATTTACCCCTAAAACCATTAATTCACCGACGGTAGACTGTTCTACCAGGGCTTGCACTTCTGTGGCATTCTTAACCAAAATTCCATCGACACTGAGAATAATATCTCCCGGTTGTAGCTGGGAATTTTCAGCAGGAGAATTTTGTACAATTCCCGTAATAATAACGCCCTCATTGAGGGTATCGGCGATGGGGAATTGCTGCTGTTGTAATAAGGCTTTCGTCGCAGGGGTTAAATCCACCATTTGAATACCTAAAAAGGGATGTTCTGCTATACCACTTGTAAACAATTGATCGGCAACCCGTAGGGCTGTTTCAATGGGAATAGCAAAGCCTAACCCTTGAGCATCGGCACGAATAGCGGTATTAATCCCAATCACCTGTCCCTGCTCATTCAATAAGGGGCCTCCGGAATTGCCCGGATTAATGGCGGCATCCGTTTGAATAAAACGCACACGCTTATCGGGAATACCGACTTGAGCGCTCGATCGCCCCGTGGCGCTAATAATCCCAGCCGTTACCGTATTATCTAAGCCTAACGGATTACCAATGGCGATCGCCCATTGTCCGGCGACTAGCGCCTCAGTGCCACCGATTTCTACCACGGGTAACCCCTGAGCCTCAATTTTGATCGCCGCAATATCCGTCACCGAATCTCTACCCAAAACCACCCCTTCAAACCTGCGCCCATCCCGGAGAGTAATCTCTACCACATCTGCCCCTTCCACCACATGGGCATTCGTCACCAACTGTCCTTGGGCACTTAAAATCACTCCCGAACCCGTGCCCCGCTCCAACCGTTCGGGGGCAGAAGGAAGATCTTCACCAAAGAACCGATCTAACAGGGGATTGCGAAAGGGGGGAGAAATCTGAGATTTCACCCGTCGAGTTGCATCAATTCTTACCACAGCCGGCCCTACTTTCTCCACGGCTCTAGCAATAAAATTAGTATGGAGCGGCTCCCGTGATTCAGGCATCACTGAAGGTTCAGGCAATGGGGGCAAAACCACAGGAAGCACAGAAGGGCGAGTAGAATTCAAAAGCTGATGGTTTTCCAGATATTGGCTTCCTAGCCAACCCACACTACCCCCCAGGGTAAAAACCCCCAGATAAACGATCCCCCGTCTAACCAATAAGCTCATAGTCTTTTACCCACCCAGAACATTTATGATGACTGTGAACAATAGAAGCCCAAAGATGGATCTCCTCTACGATCAATACCTTAGATTAATTCCCTTAATTTTACACTGCCATTTTCCCTTGACTGTTCCTCACCCAGGAATTTAAGCGGCAGGTTTTTCTCTCTAGTGGTATGATCGAGCCAGAAATTCAGCAAAAGGGTGAATAGGTTATGACAAAAGCACCGATATCTCCTGTGGTGCTAGTCATTTTAGATGGCTGGGGTTACCGTGAAGCCACCGACGGAAACGCCATTGCCGTCGCGAAAACACCCATAATGGATAGCCTACAGGCAGCTTACCCCAATACTTTAATTCAAACCTCTGGCAAAGCTGTCGGGTTACCTCAAGGACAAATGGGTAACTCAGAAGTGGGTCATATGAACATTGGCGCAGGCCGAATTGTGAAACAGGAATTGCTTCGCATTAGCGATGCAGTCGAAGACGGTTCTTTACAAGAGAACCCGGTTTTACAAGAAGTCTGTCGGCAAGTTAAATCCCGCTCTAGTAAACTCCATTTGATTGGACTTTGCTCGGACGGAGGCGTTCATTCCCACATAGACCATCTATTGGGTTTACTAAAACTAGCCAAAGCACAGGAGATTGAACAAGTCTGTATTCACGCCATTACCGATGGTCGCGATACCTATCCTACGGATGGGGTCAAAAATCTGGAAAAACTGCAAGCCGAAATTAACGGCTTAGGAATTGGGAAAATTGTTACCTTGATGGGTCGCTATTATGCGATGGATCGGGATCATCGCTGGGATCGGGTACAAAAAGCCTATCAGGTTCTAATAGACAATAGGATTACGGCTCAAGGGGATGCTATTTCTCTGTTAAAGGCTTCCTATGGGCAAGAAGTGACAGATGAGTTTGTGCTTCCTGTCCGTTGCGCTGAGGGTGCAGTAGAAGCGGGAGATGGGATCATCTTTTTTAATTTCCGTCCCGATCGCTCTCGTCAGCTGACCCAAGCCTTTGTCGATCCCAAGTTTGATGGCTTTGAGCGATCGCCCATCGATTCCCTGTCCTTTGTCACCTTTACGCAATATGACTCCCATCTGCCGGTGTCGGTGGCCTTTGAACCCCAAGACCTCAATAATATTTTGGCAGAGGTTTTGGCCGAGCAAGGACTGCGACAGTTTCGCACCGCAGAAACGGAAAAATATGCCCATGTGACCTATTTCTTTAATGGGGGACTCGAAGAGCCGGTAGCAGGAGAAGACCGGGAGCTAATCCCCTCTCCCCAGGTTCCCACCTATGACCAACAGCCGAGCATGTCTGCGGAAGCGGTGACGGAAACGGCGATCGCCGCCATCGAAGAACAAGTCTATTCTATGGTGGTGATTAATTATGCTAATCCAGATATGGTGGGTCATACGGGAGTGATGGATGCAGCCATTCAAGCCATTGAAACGGTGGATGAATGCTTAGGTCACCTGATCGAGGCGATCGGTAAAGTCGGAGGAACCACCATTATTATTGCTGACCATGGCAATGCCGAACTCATGTACGATGAGAAGGGGAATCCTTGGACAGCCCATACGACGAACCCCGTACCCTTTATCCTGGTTGAAGGAGAAAAGCGTAAAATTCCCGGCCATGGTAATCATGTCGTCTTAAGACCTGATGGCTGTTTAGCCGATATTGCCCCTACCATTCTGGAAATTCTCCAAATTCCTCAACCCAAGGAAATGACAGGAAAATCGATGTTCGAGCAACCTGCCTATGAAGTGCAACCCAATCGATCGCCGGTTTCCCTGTCTCGGTAAACTCCGACTTCTAACTTGATGATTGTTCATTCCCTTTCTATAACCCTATGACCGTTGTCAGCATCCTACAAATTGTCTGGGCCATCTCAGCCTTTAGTTTGGTGGTCTTAATTCTTCTCCATAGTCCCAAAGGAGATGGTATTGGCGGTATTGGTGGCCAAGCCCAATTGTTTACCAGTGCTAAAAGTGCTGAAACAACCTTAAACCGGACAACCTGGGCTTTGACTGTTCTTTTTCTGGGCTTAACTGTGGTGTTAAGTGCTGGATGGTTAGAACCGGTTGGTTAAGCCCATGGCTCTTTGGTGGGTGACGAGAGGTTTAAAGCTTCCCGGTTTATCCTTGAGAACTGTTCTGGGTAAGAAAAGGCTCCCCATACCTCGACTGCGGTCGATAGCTACTGCTTCTGCGATCGCCACCATTGTGTTGGCGGTCTTTTCTTGTGTGGTTAGTGTCGCTCTACCCCCTAAAAACCAGTGGCCGGAACCTGAAGTTCATCCTCTTCCCCCCACTTTAGAACAATGGCAAGCTCCTGAAGACTCTGGAGATTATTTTGAGTCGATTAAGCTCCTGAATGTAGGGTATTTAATTTGGTCTGACTTCCCCGTAGAAGTGTATCTGGATGTTGATTCTCCAGATCCCCGTTGGCTGGAAGCGGTTACCCAAGCCATTCAGGACTGGCAAGCCTATTTGCCCCTGAAAATGAGCGATCGCCCCGATCTAGCCCAGATTATCATTCACCGGCAGCGCCCCCCCCTAAAACTGGGGCCCAATGGAGAATTGGGACGAGTGCGATCGGCTACTACTGAATATCAACTCTATGTTGGCTCTTCCCCCCATCAGCCAGAGCCAGACTATCTACTCCATCGCTGTCACATCTTCCTCACCCCAGACCAAACCCCAGACTATACCCTCGCTACCGCTCGTCATGAACTCGGCCATGCGATCGGCATTTGGGGGCACTCTCCCGAACCCACCGATGCTCTCTATTTTTCTCAAGTACCCTATCCTCCCCCCATCTCTGCCCGCGATGTCAACACCTTGAAGCGCATCTATCAACAACCGACTCGCCTGGGTTGGCCCATAAACTCAGAACACTCTCAGGAATGGGAAAATCAGACCATCTTGCCCACTCTTCCCCCTTTACCAACCCTTCCCCCTCTGCCCAAACTGCCTAAACTGCCTAAACTGCCTAAACTTTAGCTTAAGCAATTTTATTTAACAGTTGACGGCGTTTTTGTTCAAACTCATACTCCGTAATTAATCCCTCTTGGCGTAAAGCTTCCAACTGACGCAAGGCCTCAGCGACTGACTCCACCTGCTCGGCGATCGGGCCAGTTGGTGCAGGATTTGCTTTTGGCCAAAATCTTGACCAATCCACTTGGGGAATTTTCAGCTCTGAAATTACCGGAACTGGCCCCGGATAATTCGCCTTAAATTCCTCATCATCCTGTACCAAATACCACACAGCCTCAATCACGCTGGCCACATGGGGAATCGGAGTCCAAGACAGCAACAAATAGACCATCCCCCATAAAGGCTGACCTAAATAAAATTTATGCAATCCGGCGATCGGGATCAACACCCCAGAAAACGCCAAAATCATCCCTACTTTTCGATTCTTTTCCTTATTCACCACCCCTAAAAGTCCATCCTAATCTGCTCATACTTAAATAATAGCCCCATTCCTCCATCTCCCCATCTCCCCATCCCCCTATCTCCCAAATACGGGAAACCGAATTTTACTCCAATCTCTGACTCCATTAGAATAAAACCAGTGCATCATCATCATGCGCCCCATTGAAAATTAGTCAACCTATCCAAAAAAAGCCATGGGATTTTTTGATTCAGAAATCGTTCAACAAGAAGCCAAGCAACTCTTTGAGGATTACCAATCCCTAATCAAACTTGGCAGTGACTATGGCAAATTTGATCGAGAGGGAAAAAAGCTGTTCATCGAACAGATGGAATCCTTAATGGATCGATATAAAGTATTTATGAAACGTTTTGAACTCTCCGAAGACTTCATGGCTCAAATGACCGTTGAACAGCTCAAAACCCAGTTAGGCCAATTTGGAGTTACCCCACAACAAATGTTTGACCAGATGAATTTCACCCTAGAGCGGATGAAATCCGAATTGGAAAAACAATCCTAAATCCCAACTGTCCTCCTATGGCTGGGGAGGGGGAAATTCGCTCGGAGAAGGGAATTTCTCCACCGGTTCGTTGGCCAAAGCTTGTCGCATAAAGTTTTGCCAAATGGGAGCCACAAAGCCACCTCCTGTTGCTCCACCTCCCAGAGGAGAATAATCATCATTCCCCACCCAAACCGCTACAGAGAGTTGGGGGACATAACCCACGAACCAAATATCCCGTTCCGAAGAAGTCGTTCCGGTTTTACCGGCTGCTGGCCGACCAATTTGGGCTGCTACACCCGTTCCCCGTTCCACAACACCCTGTAAGGCACTATTGAGAGAAGCTACCGCCCAAGGATCGAGAATCAGCTTAGGTTTGGGCGTGTTATCCAATAAAACATTCCCATGGCTATCAACAACCTGGGCAATAAATGTCGGTTGGGAATGCCAACCATTATTGGCAAAGGTGGCAAACGCTCCAGCCATCTCTAGAGGGGTTAAATCTACTGATCCTAGAGGTAGGGAAATTACCGGATCGATGGGACTTTTAATGCCTAGATTACGGACAACCTCCACCACCTTATTCAAACCCACTTCCTGGCCAATTTTAATGGCAGGGATGTTCAAAGACACTTCCAGCGCTCTGCGTAAACTTACCGGCCCAGAAAAACTCCCCCCATAGTTACGGGGAGAATAATAGCCATCACCATCGCGATAGCTTACTGGTGAGTCATTCACCACTGAATCTGGGCTATACTTGCCACTGGCAAAAGCCGCATAGTAAACAAAAGGTTTAAATGCTGAACCGGGTTGTCGTTGGGCTTGAACAGCTCGGTTATATTGACTGGTTTCATAATCAAAGCCTCCCACCATAGCTTTAACAAAGTGGGTTCGGGGATCGACTGCGACTAGAGCCAATTGTCCATTATCGTAATCGTAATAAAGACCTTGGCTATAGAGCCGACTATGCCAATCTTTAACCGTTTGCTCGGCAAGGCGTTGGAGCTTCAGGTCAATGGTAGTTTGAATTCGCAAACCCCCTTTAACCACCATATCCCGACCAAAGCGGTCTGAGAGTTCTTGGATCACCGCCTCGGTCAAATAGGGCACTTTACTTTGACCAAAAGAAGTGATCTGACCTACCAATAGGGGTTGCTCTTTCGCTTCCTTCTCTTCTTCGGCCGTAATCCAATTCAATTCTCGCATCCGACCCAAAACGATCGCCTGCTGTTGCTTGGCTAACTTATAATCCACAAATGGACTCAAACTCTCTGGCGCTTGAATCAAACCCGCCATCATTGCCGATTCAGCCAAATTCAGATCCGCAGCAGACTTAGCAAAATAACTCTGGGCGGCTGTCTCCACTCCATAGGTATTATGGCCCCAGTACACCTGATTTAAATACAGCTCTAGAACTTCATCTTTGGTTAGAATTTGCTCCAAGCGCATGGCCAAAACCGCTTCAGCAACCTTCCGACTAAATTGCCGCTCTGGAGACAGAAACAGGTTTTTCACCAACTGCATAGTAATCGTTGATGCACCCTCGCTAATTCCTCCCTTTTCAATATTGGCTAACAGTGCCCGACCCACACTACTGGGATTAATCCCATTGTGGAGATAAAAGTGGGAATCTTCGATCGCCAATACTGCCAATTTCAACTGGGGCGAAATCCGCTCTAGGGGGACAACTTCCCGGTTAGCCTCATCATGGATACGGGTAAGCAGTTCACCATTAATATCGTAGATATAACTGGTCTCTGTGGGCATATAGCTTCTGAGACTGCGGACATCGGGCAGATTGCGAAAACTTAAGGCTAAACCCACCAGTCCTCCAGCAAAGATGGAACTAGCGAGCATCATCACTCCCAAAATCGTACCGCCTGCCACTTTGCCCACACCTTGGACAAACTGAAGGCTAGGAGTAATAGATTTCAATGGCTTAGGACTGATAGTATTAGACGACACGATGATTTAACTTCCTCAGCTCGAACAAATGGATAGGGATAAGAACCAGACTTGGAGTCTTAGAGATGGATGAATGGGGACTGACCCATAGTTTAACCTTTACTTGCCATAAGTGTTAACAGGTATTACAGAGATTGGCAAAATATTGATGTATTATAGATTTTCTAATCCCATGACAAGTATTAACTCAGCCTGGAATTGGCTACATCGCGGTGTTAGCGAAATTTTCCCCGATCGCCCGGATAGCAACGATCCTGACGAAAACCTACAACGGTGTATTGAGCGTTCCGGACGACCCTTGAGGGTGAAATTGGGGATCGATCCCACGGGAACTGATTTACATTTGGGCCATAGTATTGCCGTGCGGAAACTGCGAGCCTTTCAAGATGCTGGCCATACGGCTGTTTTGATTATTGGGGATTTTACGGCTCAAATTGGCGATCCTACTGGAAAATCTGAGGTTCGCCGTCAACTGACAGCCGAACAGGTAAAGAAAAATGCCCAAACCTATCTGGATCAACTGCGCCCGATTCTGGATTTTGGTACTCCCGGACGCTTAGAAATTCGCTATAACTCGGAGTGGTTAGCCCAATTGAATTTAAAAGAAATTCTGGGCTTGTTGGCTACGATGACGGTGGGTCAAATGTTAGCCAAAGAGGGATTTGCGGAGCGCTATAGCCAAGAAAATCCCATTTATCTGCATGAGTTTCTGTATCCCTTGATGCAAGGGTATGATTCTGTGGCGGTGAAGGCTGATGTGGAGTTGGGGGGAACTGACCAGAAGTTTAATATTGCTGTGGGTCGAGATTTACAGCGCCATTTTGGGCTGAAGCCCCAGTTTGGTTTACTCGTGCCGATTTTGCTGGGGACGGATGGAGGACAGAAAATGTCGAAGTCTTTGGGTAATTATGTGGGGCTGTGGGAAAATGCGGTGACGATGTATTCTAAGTTGGAGAAAACCCCGGATGGGATTATTCGGGACTATGTGGAGTTGCTGACTGATTGGGTTTGGGAGGAGTTACCGGAAAATCCCAGGGAGCGACAAAAGCTGTTAGCTCTGGATGTGGTGACTCAGTATAAGGGTAAGGAGGCTGCTTTGGAGGCGCAAAAAGCGGCTTTGAGTCAAGGGGAAGCGGGGAGTATTCCTGAGTTTAGCTTGAAGAATGTGGAGTTTCCGGCCAAGTTATTTTATGTTGTCAGTGCGGCTGGATTATGCGGTGGGTCTTCGGAGGCGAGACGTTTGATCCAAGGGGGCGGGGTAAAATTAGCGGGGGAAAAGGTGAGCGACCCTAATTTGGTGTTTGAGGGGGCTGATGATATGGCTGGAAAGGTGTTGCAGGTAGGTAAGAATAAGTTTGTGCGGTTGGTGAAGTAAGGGGGAGAAACGATGAAGAAGGGAGACCGGATTATTGTAGCGTTGGATGTTTCTAGTGGGGAAGAGGCGATCGCCCTTTTGGATCGATTGCCGGATGTGCAGTTTTGGAAAGTGGGTCTAGAGTTGTTTGTCAGCACTGGCCCCAGTATTTTAGAGGAACTCAAACAACGGCAAAAGCGTATTTTTCTGGATCTCAAGTTCCATGATATCCCCAATACTATGGCGGGAGCTTGTCGAGCGGCGGGACGCTATGGGGTGGACTTGCTGACTGTCCATGGAGTAGCCGGGCGAACGGCTTTGCAGCGTGCCCTAGCAGCTTCTAGAGCAGGGGCGGAATCGGCGGGATTACCCCCCCCAAATTTGTTGGCGATTACCTTGCTCACGAGCCTAAATTCGCGGGATTTAGCGTTTGATCTGAAAGTGCCGGTGGAGTTGCCCGAATATACTTTACAGATGGCTCTCCTTGCCCAGGAGTCGGGCATTCAGGGGGCGGTCTGTTCTCCCCAGGAAGCGGCCCAACTGCGGCGCGTCTGTGGGGAGGAGTTTCTGTTGGTTTGTCCGGGGGTGCGCCCGACTTGGGCGGAGGGAGGAGACCAGCGCCGGGTGATGACTCCCCAAGAGGCGCTCCAAGGGGGGGCGAGTTATTTGGTGATTGGCCGACCGATTATAGCGGCGGATGATCCCCAGGGGGCTTGGAACCGGATTAATGATGAGCTTGCAGGTTAAATCGGATGCTGTGGCTCTGGGAAGTGCCCCTCGGACAGCCTTGGGTTGTGTATGAGGGTTTAGAGGCTGAGGTGGCTGCAAGGGGAAGGTGTGGGGAGAATTTTGAGGGCTTGATTGAGGAGATGGTGCAGGATTTTACGGGTTATGCTAATCGGGCGATTCAGCGCGATCGCGATTTGATTAAGCCTTATCCTATACCTTCAGTGATTACGGTGGGAAAGCCTGACTTTGAGCCTTTGCCTCTACCTTTTGGGGAAGAGGTTCCGGAAAATTCCCGCCAGGTGTTTCTCACTTCTTTGGAGCGTACTTATGAGGGACTGAGAATTATCGATCGAGAGGTTTATTATTGGCTATTTTTGACTGAGACTGAGGGGGGATGGGAGTTGGTTTTACTGTTGTCTGCGGTGACGGATGGGGAGCGGTTGGTTCGTTTACCAGAGAGTCGAGAAGGGGCGATTGCTGAAGCGGTTCGGATTTGGCTGCGGGATTATCAGTTTAGTCGTTGAAACCGGAAACTGGGTTTGTTGCAACTGTTTGTGTTCTCTGTGGCTCTGTGGTAAACGATTAACCATGAATGGGTAAGCTAATTGTAAAAATACTCCCTTCTCCCAATTTGGAAACGACGGTAACGCGCCCTCCCATGCCTTCGATTAGGGTTTTGACAATGGATAAGCCTAAGCCGGTTCCGCCGGTGGAGCGGGTGCGAGCGTCGTCAATGCGATAGAAGCGCTCGAAGATGCGGGCTTGATGGGCTAGGGGGATGCCTTCTGAGCGATCGCACACTTGCAAGCAGATGCGATCGCTCTGTTTTTCGAGTTTGAGGGTAATGAGGGTGTCGGGGTGGGAGTATTTGACGGCGTTATCGATGAGGTTAAGTAGGACTTGTTTTAGGCGGTTGCGATCGCCTTTAATTTGTATTGGCTGATGTCCTAAATGCAGTTCGAGGGTACGACTGCTGTACTGTTGTGCCATGTCTGCTACTTCTAAAATTAGGTTAGTTAGGCATAGAGGTTCGAGTTCAAAGTGCGTTTGTCCATTATCGGCGCGGGCAAGTTCGAGTAAGTTTTGTAAGAGTTGAATGGTGCGATCGGCTTCTGCGGCTGCGGTTTCTAGGGCTTCCCGTTGGGCTTCGGTGAGGTTGTTTCCTCGTCTGAGGGTGCTTTGAAGGTAGCCATGAACGATGGTTAAGGGGGTGCGTAATTCATGGGAAACGTTGCTGACAAATTGCCGTTGATTTTCCCAAGATTCAGAGAGTCGCGAGAGCATCAGATCTAGGGTTTTGGCTAATTCTTGTAGCTCGGAGGGGGCAGGATCTAAGTTTAAGGAGACTTCGCCTAAGTCTTGGGCTGATATTTTGACGGCATAGGCGCTGATTTTACGGAGGGGATCGAGCGATCGCCGAATATAGATTGCCATCGCGATCGCCATTGCCATTAGGGCTAACAGGCTTACTCCGATCAAGTTTCTGAGCATTTCTAGGAGCATTTGTTGCTCTGAGGTGATATCTTGAGCTACATAGATTTTGCCGAGGGTTTGCTGATTGATTGTTAAGGGGCCAGCACAGAGGACGAAATAGCGCCCTTGATAGGGGTAGACTTCCGGTTGAATGGGAGCATTGCTAATGTTGAGGAGGTCGGCGTTTTGGGGATATGGCGATCGTTGGAAATTGGGCGATCGGGCGATGATTTCACCCTCTGAAGATTGAATCCATAAAAAAATGGTTTCTGCGCTCACATCTTCAATCACCATTTCTAGGGCTTCACGCTGGCTAAACCGTTGACTATAAATTTCGATATCGTTAGGCAAGCGTTGAGCAATATAGCGGATATTTTGTTTATGGGTTAAGAGCAATTGTTGCTGCATTTTTAACCCGGTGGCAATAGCGACCGATCCGAGTCCAATACCGGAGACGATCGCCAATCCCAGGGTTAGGCGAAACTGTAGCGAGTTGAGTTTAGCCTTAAATCTCTGCCCTAATGTTTTAATCAACATGCTTTAATGTTTGTCGGTGAGTTGCTTTCAACCACCCAGATTAAGTGGCGATCCTGAGAAAACCCTGATAATGCTCTGAGGGGTTTCAATCCCTAATAGGGATTTAGGTTGATTTAAACACTAAACTAGGGGGGATTTTTAATGCTTAAAGGAGAGTTTCAATCCCTAATAGGGATTTAGGTTGATTTAAACAACTTATCCACGTTCTCTTCAATATCTTTGTAGCCGTTTCAATCCCTAATAGGGATTTAGGTTGATTTAAACATATTGTCCCTATCGCTCTGTCTGGAAAATCTGGAGTGTTTCAATCCCTAATAGGGATTTAGGTTGATTTAAACCAGACTCATGCTTTACGCCATTTGGCTAACCACCATGGCAGTTTCAATCCCTAATAGGGATTTAGGTTGATTTAAACATAGCATCCTATGCCGGTGTATAGTCCGGAGAATCGGTTTCAATCCCTAATAGGGATTTAGGTTGATTTAAACAGCAAACCATGGGGGTGTTGTTTTCCCTGCTCTAAGTTGGGAGTTTCAATCCCTAATAGGGATTTAGGTTGATTTAAACTTACGCTTAACTGGTGAAAACCTCATCTCTGAAATGTTTCAATCCCTAATAGGGATTTAGGTTGATTTAAACTGTCCGATTAGAGATTTCATCTGGGTTATCGAGCTGGTTTCAATCCCTAATAGGGATTTAGGTTGATTTAAACATGAGCAATGCCGCCAATAATAATGGCGCGCAACTGGCGTTTCAATCCCTAATAGGGATTTAGGTTGATTTAAACATATCCCCCATATTGGGGGATAAAAGCACCCCATTGTTTCAATCCCTAATAGGGATTTAGGTTGATTTAAACGTCTGTCATGTTCCAATCGAAATGCCACAACTGTTGGTTTCAATCCCTAATAGGGATTTAGGTTGATTTAAACAAGAGGTCGAAAAGCCTACTCAGGTTGCAATCCGTGAGTTTCAATCCCTAATAGGGATTTAGGTTGATTTAAACATACCTCGGTCGATCGTGCGAAACCACGTACCGAAGTTTCAATCCCTAATAGGGATTTAGGTTGATTTAAACGCAAGTCCATGCTCCTGGGTGCTGGATTTTATCTGATCTAAAAGGTTTCAATCCCTAATAGGGATTTAGGTTGATTTAAACCGCAGGCTCCTGAGACCCTTACCCTATTTAGTTTTCAAGGTACATTTCCGACGCACACCCCTGATCATAGCTCACCCGCGGCCAAAAAGCAAGCAGAAATCCCTGAAACCCTTACCCTGTATAGTCCGACGCTACCTTTAAAATCAAAATCGCTGTAAAGCAGACTGAGCAAGCAATACAGCGATTTTAGACTCAAGGGCGATTTCCACACCCCCCTAGCGTCGGATTTTAGGCAAAAAAGATCGACTCGTCGCGGGGCATTTCGCCACCGATACGCTCTACTTTACCTTGGCAACAGGCGCAGAGGAAGTAAAAGCGAATGCTATCCGTATCAGATTTAATCACCTTACTCAATCGCTGACGCAGTTTAGCATACTGAGTCGGTGTAAGATCACACTCGAAAACCGAATACTGCATCCATTGCCCGTAAGACTTGAGAATCTTGTGGATGCGGGTACGGCGCTTGTCTTCCGGGATGTCGTAGCTGATGACAATAAACATAGGTGGGATGATTGCATTTAAACTATCTGTTTTAACCCAATCGATAGGGTGTTCAGAAACCCGGTTTCTTCAAGAAACCAGGTTTCTAGTCGTTTTCCAACTCATCCGATTTAACCCAATCGATAGGGTGGAGTTATTGCAGGACTAGGGGAGGATATTGTTCCGTTTCGCCCATCAGGTATTTGCCCAGAAGACGAGCTTGAATTTCAAAAGCTTCTTGGTAGGTGCATTGGGTTTTCATCACCGGGTGTTTGAAAGAGGACTGTTTTTTCTCTTGATAACAGCGCAAAAAAGTTTTCAGCGCTTCCGGAGTGAGAGAAGTTTCCTTACTGATAGGTTGTTGGGTGAAGTCGCTGGGGTTGAGAACTTTACGGTTAAGGGCTTCGAGAACCATACTATCGACAACTAAGGGACGAAATTCTTCCATCAGGTCGAGAGCAAGGGCAGGACGGCCGTAGTGTTTGACATGGAGATAGCCCAAATAGGGGTCAAAGCCGACAATATTTACAGCGCTTTGGATGTCATGGCGCAGGAGAGCGTAACCGAGACTGAGTAAGGAGTTCACAGGGTCGGTAGGGGGACGGCGGTTGCGGGTAGTGAAGGTAAAGTCCGGGTTTTGGATGAGTGAGTTAAAGCACCGGAAGTAGACAGCACTTCCCGCCCCTTCGAGTCCGCGCAGGGAGTTGATGACTTCGGTAGTAGCGTTTCCTTTCCTTCGGACATGAACGGACATGAAAGCGAAACTTTCCGAAGAAATCGCCCCTATAATACCTTTCAACTGTTCAATCTCTCCACTGAGATCCATACCCGCCCGTCGCCCCCTGCGCTGTAAGCTGATGCGGTAGTTTTTCAGTTTTCCCCGCACAAAAGCTTGCACCAGATGAATAGCTTGGGGCGTATTCCCATCAGCCGCCCATTGATGTTGGCGCAAAAAGATATTTTTCCTCAGTTCCGGTTCTAAACAGCCCCGATATTTTCCAGTAGGAGTAAGGAAGGTAAAGGCAATGCGGCGGTCGAGGAGTTCTTGAAGCAGAGCAGGGGAAAAGTTGACAGCTCCAAAAGCGACAACTCCATCTACTTTAATCAGAGGAACGTCGGCAATTTTTTGTTTGTCAAGTTTCACATGAATGCGTTCATCTACTTTACCGATAAAGGCGTTTTCTTGGGTAACATAAAGGGTTCCCATGGTGGTTTCTCCGTTGTATTGATGTGGGTTTGAGGTGGGGGATGCCCTCTCCCTAAATCCCTCTCCCACGGGAGAGGGACTTACAGCAGTGTTCGCGCTTTATGCCCTACGTTTCGATCCCCCTAAATCCCCCTTGAAAAGGGGGACTTTTACTGCGAAAAATAATCCAGGCAACACACGAACTCCAGGCCCTAAATCCCCCTTGGAAAGGGGGACTTTTACTGCCCCCCTTTTTAAGGGGGGTTGGGGGGATCAAGACTAACTTCAACAAACGCTATTAACCCACTTCTTGATAGGTTTTGATTTTTTTGGTGGCTTGGGGCAAACAGGCGGTGTAGAGGCTACATCCACGGCATTTGGGGCTATATTCAGACTGGGGTATGAGGTCTCCTGAAAATAGCTTTTGAATGGCAGCGATCGCCGCGATCGCCCCTTGCCGCAAAGTATCATCAATGCTCACAGGATGCCGTTGGTGAGATTGGGCATAATAGACAAAGCCTTCAGTCACCGCAGTACCCGTCATTTCTTCCAGACACAGGGCTTGAGCGCAGACTTGCAGGGCATCATTTTCATAGTCTCCAACTTTCCCCCGCTTATACTCAACGGGATAAAGTTGGCCATTTTGCGCTTCAATTAAATCCGATTTGCCAATCAAGTTATACTGCTCTGATTTGAGCCAAATCGATCGAACTTGCCAGGTATCATCGCGCATTTCTTGACTGAGGGTATGAACGCGATCGTGGAGTGTTGTTCCTTCAATCGTATAGGCATTATCTTCAAATTCTCCAGTACAAAACATCCGCCAACAGCGATGGGGACAATAGGCATATTGATTGAGGGCAGAAATAGGAACTTCAGTGTTCATGGTAATTGTTAATTGTTCATTGTTAATTGTTAATTGATCCGTCTTGCCATGCCCATTCCCATAGTGGTTTTGCGTCCAATTCCGCAGTAGAGGGCATAATTAGCCAGGGTGTTAAGGTGTTTGAGTGTGGTAGGGGTGGCATCACCGAGAAGTCGAAATGTAATTTCGCCAATGGAGCCAATAAACTTACTCCGTTTATCAGTAACGATCGCCGTTTGGATATCGAAAAAACTGGGAAATACGGTATCTAGAATGAGTTCGGGAATTTCAATACCGCTATATTTATTCCACCGTTGGCGCAAACTAGCGAAGAAGCGATCGCCACTCGGTAGCGCCGTATCATATTTGCCTTGGCGGAAAGCCATGGGGGTAGCCATGCAGAAGCGAAAGGTATTATCTGTCGCTGAGGCTTCCTCATAGAGCTGGCTGTAGGAACAGGAGTTCGCCCAGGGATGAGTAGACTGGGGAGTAGCGAGGATACTGGTAATAATCAGATCCGCAGGGCCCAAATGCCAAGGTTTATCCCGGTTAAGGTGGAGCCACAGTTGGGTAAGTTCTCCGAAGAGGGCATCATCAAGCAGGGAGATCCGCCACCAGCAGGGAGTTTCAGCAGGGATAGCTTGCTGATGTTCGCACTGTAGGATTTTGAAGTGGCGACGGGTTTGCAGGGGGGAGAGGGTAAAAGATTTATCTGCTTGGGAGTCATGGAGGCGATCGCCTAGGGTGCGATCGACGGAGCTAACCAAGCTAAGAAACAGTGCGTGTAAATGCCGTCCGCTCAGGTATCCGACGGGAATAGGGGAGAGGGGAGTGAGGTTGAGAACGAGGCTATAGGGCATGTCAATTAAGAATTAAAAATTAACAATTAACAATTTAGGGTTTTTGTGTAGCTAGATAGGTTTGGATGGGATGGAGGAGGATGCCGAGGATTTTGTTGATGGGGTTCAAGATCTTCAAGAAGGCGATAAAAGTGTAAGATAAATTGGGGTCTAAAGTTGACATAATTTGATGATTTTAACTTAGGAAATAAGAGTGCAAACTAACAGAGGCAATAGAGGAGTGCGAGCATCTTGCTCGCTTGTTGTACTCTTTAACCAAACTTGATGTTAGCTGTGTCAAGACAATAGACAAAGTTAGAGAGAGCTAGTCAATCATGTATGATTCACATTGTCCCAACTAGCTCTCTAAATCTTCCTATGGTGCAAATTGGTATGCCATACCAGCAGGGAGCTTAAGATTCTCAGTATCAATCTGATAGTAAGAACCGCGCAAGCGCACATTCCGAATCAAACTCACTGGAGGCATGTTAATCACATCATAGCTGATAACTTGGTGGGAAAACATAACATCCAAAGGATTAAGAGGATGGGAATAAACAAACTCTTGTTCGGAAGTAGAAGCTTTCACCTCTTGCACATTTGTACAGATGACTTCTGCCTTACTTAACCACTTACCCAAACGAATCCAGCGAGGGAGCTGGATTTGTTTTTGTGTCACGACAAAACATTCAAACCGACTCTCTGGCGCAACTTCTTTGTTACGTCCAAAACTGGGCCAGTTTTTCGCTGTTTTTTCCATCTCCACATGATAGTGATTATTAGCATATTTCCAAGTCGTGAGGACAGTTTGATAATGGACTGCCCTAGCAGGAGTCACATAAATTCCCTGTTGATTCAAAGGGGTAAGATGTTCCTCATACTGGGGGACTTGATTGCGGCAAAAGTAACGATAGGTTTCTGCTTCATCAACCGTCGTTGCATATTGCGGATTATCCACCAATCCCAAAGCATAACAGAGGGCATAATTGTGAATAATGGGTTCAGTCTCATACAGTCTCCCGATTTCACGGGTTGCAAAATAGAGACTATCCTGAAGTTCCAGTTGCAGGTGATAAATAAAAGCCATAATCGTTAGGATTTTGCAGGATCAAGTTTCTTGCCTTTGATATGAGCTGAAGCATAGGTCTTGGCTTCACCATCTGCGGTTCTTAGCAATTCTTTTAACTTCTCCTCATTACCAATAATCTCCTTGACTTCCGTTAATAAGGGCACAAAGGTATCGCCAATATAATCGTGATGTATCAGATATTCTTCTCTCATTAAATTAACCATGGTTGTTTGCGCCACTTCAATCACATCATCCTCATTCAAGGGATCATATCCACCCAGCTTATCCCCTGCTTTCAACCCATCATAAATTGCCTGAGTCCAGCGCAAATTACTGGTAATTTCTCCATCAGCAAAAACCACACCAATACAGTGATTCCGAACCCGTCCCGTGCGAGTCGTTTGCGCTCCATAGTGGCGGGTGCGTAAAATGTTATTGAAGACATAGAGAAAACCGGCTTCTGTGGGATCTTTTAGGGTGACAATGCTGGGGAAAAAGACCTGGGGTTTAATGTGATCCTGTTGGTTAATTCGACTGGTGACTTTACCAACTTCACTTTTATCTTCTCCCTTAGAAGCCATGGTTCCATTTTCATAGGGAGCATTGAGGGTAAAAGATTCATGGGATTCGGCAAAATCGGTAATGGAAAAAGCCGTATCAACCACAACTTTTGATTTCTCCGAACCAGAATCACCGATCGCAAATCCATAGATAATACAGTCGGGGTTGTCCATAGCAAATTTAACATTGTATTCGCATTCCTCAGCCGTCATCAATCCATAGTTCCGCAGGAGTTCCCGTCCCACCAAACGCTCTGGGGTAGATTGTTTGCGCTTGAACATGGCAAGGCGACTAATGGGGGTTTTGTCTTGGATTCCGGCACGGACTCGTGATTTATTTAACTCGCCATCAGTTTGAAACAGGGGATAGGATTCGGTGACGCGGATGGTGAGAAAGTGGGCATATTTTCCCATGGGTTTATAGGGAATAGCATCATGGAAAAATTTAGCATCGACAGTGGTTAGAAAAGACATAGTTTTCGTCTCCTGATATAGGTGTAAATGGGTGGGTTTGGGCGGGTTTGGGCGGGTTTAGAAAATTTTATGTTCGATCTCAAAGTCGATCGTTAAACCCGCCCCTACGAGTCTTCTTTGTTTTCTTGATATTGTTGATTTTCTTTGTCATCTTCGAGACGATAAAGGAATTCGCAAGTATCGCGAATGAGGTTGATTTGTCGTCCGGCTAAACGGGCGCGATCGCCACAAAAAGATTTCTCGAAAACTTCGACGACAAAATATTGGGCAAACTCCAATATTTTTTGCCGTTCTTCTTCTCTATTTTTGAATTGCCAACGCCCTTCAGCCGTGGAATTATGCACCCGATCCATCAGTTTACAAATCTCAGCCGCAACAGCAGCAACGAGTGTTTCACCTTGAAAAACGGTGGATTCAGCCTTGAGAATTGTTTCAGAGGCAACATCTATGGGTTTCAAGACAGCATTGGCTTTGGGATTGTATCGCTTATTGGCGCGATAGAATTGACGATAGAGTTCGGTGAGTTTTTTGGGGTGGTTTAAGGGGGATTCTTCAGACACGATTAACTCCTGATTTTCATAGGTACAATAGGGATCGAAACAGGGATAAAAAGCATAGGCATAGAGACGGATTTTCTTAATGGGAACATTCTCGATATTTTGTCGGCGTACCCATTCATTGAGTGAACGAAAAACCGTCAGAGGACTGGTTTGTAAATCCCGCGATAGTTCCGATAGTTTACCCCAGTTGGCATCATATTTTCCTTTGCCTTGTTTGGCGTTAATATCGAGGTGAATGGCATAGGCAGCAGTGAGGACTTTAAGGGGGGCAGGATAAAGTTTTGTGCCCTGCTTTTCTTTCCAGCCTTCGAGGATATAGTCGAGGCGGAAATAATCCGCTTGTACTAATGATTGGAAGGCTTGGGGGGCGCTATCGAGAAAAACGGTTTGCTCGAATTCTGCCCCATCTTTGAATGGGGGAATGGGAGATTCAGAAACAACGGTTTTGACATCTAAAATTAGGGGAAACGCAAAGGCTAACCAAGTTGGCATTACCCAGGATTCAGTATCCGTTGGATCTCGCCCTGGGGGGAGTGCCATAAAGTAGAACGTGAGGGGTTGATTTTCAGGATAGGAGAGCTTAAAGGTGCGGTCAAATTTGCGGTTCGGATCGTTTTCCGGTAAGGCTTTTTTAGTGTCTAAATCTTCCTCCATGAGAAAAACATCGGCGCGTTGGTAGTTATCCCGGCTAAAATCGGCTTGTAAGTCATCGTTGATAAAATGGTTCCGCAGACTCGTATTAAACCGAGTTTGAGCAATATTCCGGTACGCTTGATGTAAAAACTTGTTGGTTTCTGGGGTGAAGTAGTAGGTGGGATAGAAGTAGAGATAGCGATATTTGCCATCCTCAAAGCGTTTGCCAACGGCTTGGGTTTGATTCATCAAAATTTGCCTCAGCATCATTTCTGTGCCGGAAATACTGGAGATATTACGCTTGGCATTGGAGCCGCCTAACATCTGTTTATTGGTGTAGACTTGGGGCGTAAATAAAACGGCTGATTCCATTTGTTCGCTGACGCTATAGGGAGAATGGGAAATGGAGCAAATGAGCTGTTTTCCCCGTCCGTTTTTTTTCGCCAGTTGGTAATGTTCTAATTCTTTGAAAAAAATGTCAACTTTTGCTTTTTCTTGGGGCTGATTATCGGGTAACATGACTACTTGTTCTACCCATAAGCGCAGATCTTCCCAACCATCAGCTAGGGAATATTGCTCTACAATGGGATTAATCAGTTTGGCGATATGGGAAATCAGGGTTTCGCAGGTTTCTCGCACATCTTCAATACCCGGATGATGTTGGAGATATTTGGCGGCTAGAAAGTACCATTCATAGGGAACTCCTCCGGTATTTCCTTTGAGTTTTAAGGCTTTTAAGCTCTGGTTAATCTGCTGAATTTCTCGAATTTGGGGTAAGTATTGTTCCAGTTGCCAAAATTTAGCGGCTTCATGGACTAAATCCAGATCCGGGAATGGGGGCAATGTCTTATCTTGCTTGCAAGCGGCTTCAATTTTGTTAACTTGCTCGCCCCAAATCTTGCGGGTGAGAGCATCTCCGAATTCCGCGATGCGATCGCATCTGATATCATCGCTGAAGTTAAAGTCATAGTCGGCTGAGAGTACCTGTTTTTGCTGAAACTTGATTAAGTTATCGCTGCGACTTTTGGCAACGGAAGGCTTTTTATCGTGTAAAATCCGCAAGGTTGCCTTTAATGCCACTTGCATCAAGCCTGCGATATCAAAGAATTGTTCGTAATAGTCGGCATATTTCATCCCTTTACCATCGCGACTAAATCCCGTTTGTCGCAGCACTAATTCATTTCGACATAAGGCTTTGATTTTTTCTACTACCCGGTTGGGTAAGTTTTCCCTGGAAATGGGGGGCGCATTGCGACGAGCGAGGTAAATGACTCCTGTGGGAAGGTAGAGCAAGGGTTTGTAATAGTTGCCCTCTCCCCCAACCCCCTCTCCCACGGGAGAGTGGGCATTTAGAGAAGTATGAGCTTCCATTAAGGCGTTATTGACGACATTGGTTAGCACGCCTCGGTTTTCGGCGATGCTGTGATAGGTAAACTTTAGTTCTCCATCGCTGAGGCTATGAATGAGCTGTTGTAGGCGCAAAGTTTCAGCATCTTGGGGATGTTTGATGATGGAGGAAAGGGAGTCAGCTAAACAGGCAAGCTCTGCTAGGCAAATAAGAGTGCGATCGCGTAAAGTTGGCTTTAGTCCAAATTCGGAAAAATTCCAGTTGGTTCCCCATCGTCTTTGGGCATTATACGCCACACAAAGTAAATCATCAATATACTCTTGGTAACTGTTTGGATTTTCAGGATCTAAAAACCGATCTAATCCCAATTGAATGATTTTCTCGGCAATAATCTGGCGATGTTGTTCTTTTTGCAGTTTCAGGCAATCTTCCGGCACATCGGCGAACTTTTCAAAGTCATGAAGAATAAACCCGGCAATGAGTAACCGGCGCTCTGGCTCCTCAACTTCTCGGCGCACGGTGGTATTCAGTTTTTGCAGTTCCCGTTCGACTAAGTTGGCTGGAAATAAGCCATTGAGTAGATGGGTGTTCAAGGATTGATCAGCAGCATTGCGGCGATTGTATCCTTCTTCGCGCTCTTCATCGAGGCGATCGAAAAATTTACCCCCTTTAGCTGTAACTCCAATCGTATATTTGAGTAAATTGGGAAGCACATACTCGGCAAAATCAGCCATAATGCGATCGCCTGGATTTTCGGCTGTAATGGCTTGTTTGAGTAGCTTCAGCGTCAGCAGTTCAGCCCGTGGTGCGGCAATTTCGCGAGTCGTTTTGTCTAAGTCGAGATCGATTTCTTCTGATTCCCATCCCTCTTCTAGATCTTCGTCTATTTCGGGTTCAGAGACAGGATCAAATAAGGGTAGTTGTTGTATTTTTGGGTCAGATTTGCGTTTTTTAGCCACGATTGTCCTCTAGGGTGTCTAAATATTGGATAATTTGTCTTTGATATTTGGGATATTCCTGGAGAGCGAGTTGAATACACTCGTGGATTTTTACCGGATCGATTTCATCATAGAGATAGATTAATTTATGTCTTAAGTCATCCAATAAGACTAAATTTTGGGCTAAATCTAATGGGATAATATCATGTTTACTGATTTCCAGAAATGAATCACAGTTCTTTTCAGTTTGTGGTATACCTAGGCTTTTGAGCAGATATCGATTGACATCTAATCCAACTTCAAAGGTAAGCTGTAATAATCGCTCGACAGCTAATTGTGTCTGGGAATCATTCAGGTAGTCGTCTAACGCAATGAAACGGAAAGACTCCAGGTGATTAAGATAATTATTCAGAAAGCCAAGTTTTCTGGAAATAATATCGGGATCTACTTCAGTCATAAGCCTTTAGCCTTTACTGGGTAAAAAAGTTTTAATGCTTGTCAAAGATTTTAAAGTGACGCATTCGTTTGAATTAAGTATCGCTTAGGATAGGATTATAAAAGGGACTATGCTCTTATACATAGCCCCTTATAGACTATGCAGCTAACTTAACAAACTCAATAATCGTTTTATGAGATGGCTGCGGGAACAAATCCAGTTCGAGTTGTTTATACTCGACGGATGCAAGGATTTCTTCAACTTGACTTTCTTTCCAATCGACTTCAGGAGTCGATTCAGATGTATAAAGGCTCAAATCGAAGAGTTCCAGTTGTTTGTATTCCATGTAATTGAACTCCAGTTGAGTTTGGTGGGCAGGTAATCCCTCCCTAGAGCCTCTAAAGTCTCTAGGGTATATAGGGATTGAAATTTCCGATACTGTTCTCAGGCCTTTAAGCCGCCCTGTCCTCAACTGCAAGCCTTGAGGTATAACCGATAGAAGCTGGCAGTTTACTAAAATCCCTCTTAGGGATCGACCTTCTAAACTATCCATAGCTCATCTCCTTTGCTCTTTAAGGTGTATGCGAGAGTATCGATCAGGAGCGCCGATTGTCCGAAGGCAATAGAATAAGGTGCGCTAGGATCGAGCAGACTGTTGGCATCGCTGATGGGGTAAATCTGGAAGTGCATCGGCAAACGTAGGCGCGATCGCACTTCACCCACTGGAAACCGCAACACATAGCTCACCAACCCCTGACGCTTCAGACGCTGATTAATGCCATCGATCCAAGGATTTTCGGGTTGCCAAACTTCCAACCCCACCAATACCTGAACCTTCCATGCATCTGCCACCGGTTGCAGCTCTCCAGGATAAATAAACCGCCAGTTGAGGCGCTCTTCTCGATAAGCGTGCAGTTTCATAAACCCCAAGCAATACTGAAATTGTCCTTTGGGAATCACGGTATTGAGGCGATCGCTAGTTTCCTTGAGCGAATACATAAACGCCTTCTCCGTCATCACTTCCACCTCCAGGTTTGCCAAAATCCCCGGTAACTCATAGGTTTTGAACCGATCTGCCTCATGAGCTTCTGTGAGATCGTATAAACCATATTGCAAGCTACTCGAACCCCGGAAACTCGCCGCATCTTCTAATATCGGATTACCTGTTTTGCCGGATAACTCTTGCCATTCTCTTTCCCATCGTTTGCTCAAACCAAACATGGTTTTCAGTCGCGCCTTAAAAATCCTTTCGGCTGTCGTTTCAAACACTTCCGCACTTTTCTCGTAAACGGCTCTCACTGTCTTATGCTTCAACTTGCTGCACAAAACCATCGACTGCACCGCACCCCAGCGAGCATAGTAACCGCGAAAATCATTGATTTGGCGATACTTTTCAGTAATCTGCTGGTGGAAAAAGGGGCGATCGTAACTGCTTCCTGCTTCTAGTGGTGCAGTGTCTCCACAAAACAGTCGTTCAACCAAAAACTGGGGAACCAGAGCATAAGCCCTAAAGCCATCAAATTGGATATCTTCTCCATCGCGATCGTAACTTTCATGTCGCCCCAATCGTCCCAAACGCTGGATAAAATTACCCCCATCTGCTGCTTCAAAAAACAGGAAGTTAATCTTAAAGTCAACTCCTACATCAATGGTGCTAGTTCCAATTACTAAATCCGCCGAGAGAGACTGAGATTTAACTTGTTTTCCCGATAATCCGGTATTTTCACCAACCGTTAACCCATAGGGAGAGAGCAAGGTTTTAAAGAATGGAGTAAGTCGCTTGACTGCGGCAATTGAATTCAGAATAATTGCGCCCTTACTGCCTGGCTTTTCCTGAAATTGTTGGATAATTAACTCGCTATTTTCTTTCAGCCACTTCTCTGAAGAATTACCTGATGATTCCAACGGGATAAAGTTCAGCAATATTTCTCCCGTAACGCGCCGCCATCCTTGTTCTGAAAGGGCTTGTAATTGCTCTGGAGTGTCGGGAAATTGATACTTATGGTCGGCGATGGGATTGATTTCATAACAGCGAAATTCAGCCGATTCTAAACGCTCTTTGAGTTCTTTATTCGGAGTTGCAGAAAGAAACAAAAACTTCTTGCGGCGGTTAGTACAGCGAATTAAAAGTAGGGTATTGATGACGCTGGCAATTTGGGGCGCGGCAAAGACATGGAATTCATCAAAGATAAATAAGTCAAAGTTTTTATCGAGTCTTTGCCATAATTGATCGGGACTATCTTTAGCAGTGAGATATGCACCTCGATGGAGATAGTGAAAGATATCTGGGTTGGTTAAAATAATGTCCGATTGCATAATGCGAGTGGCGATCGCCCCCGATTTCTTTAAACCCTCTTGTTCTGCATACAGTTCTAACTCTGCCCCACTTAACCGCACCACACGCGGATCGTTGCGCGGTTGGAATGTGGCGATATAGTCTTGAACCTGCTTTTCTTGATCTCGCGCTAATTCATTGGTCGGGTAAAGCGCGATACAATATTCTTTACTTTGCAAACTGGATAAATAGGCGGCTAAACTCTTGCCATCTCCAGTCATTGCCGTATTAAACACTACATCAATATCAGGATCTTGTAAGGCTTTCCACGTCTCCAATTGATGCCAAGATAATCGCCACTTTTCGGGGAGTTTAATCTTGTCGATTGATTCCGTTGCTGGACAAGAATAAACAGATTTTAGGGTAATCGAATACTCATTCATGGGTTAACTGCATGGAGTAAAAATAGTCTTTGTCATCGCGTCTCCTTCATCACACTTACCATTCTACAAGGCACTGGAAGGGCATTCTTCCTACTTAATTAACCGATACTCATACTGATTCTTTTCCACATGGCGCTTATCGAACTGATACCCGCGCTGCTTCAAGCTATGCATGGTGGCTGAGAAGCGATGGCTGATTTTCTCTACGAGTTCCTCGGTGGAGTGCCATTTACCATCAGACATGAGATGTAAGAGGCATTCTCCTAACGTTTCCTTAGTATCCATATTTTTCTGTCCGTAACTGCTTGATATCTCCCATAATAGTTCTGAAAATAGAGAAAATCAATAACTACACAGAGAAAGTGTACGGACAAATATGAGTCGTAAAGGTCAATCCATAACCCTATCGGTATCCGAACGAGACAAAACCCATTTAGAGCAACTCGCTGAAGAATTCGGCATGACATGGGGAGACAAGCCGAATATTTCTAAACTGATTAAGGCGATCGCCCGGCAACAGCTCCGTATTGCTCCCAATAACGACTGGTTACCGGAGCGAATAGAACTGCTCAACCGGGTTAGAAACCTGCTGGTTGATTACGGAAAACTGCCAGAAGCCAAAGAAATTGCCAAAATATTATGCGATCGCGGCGAACTCTCGCTTCCCCTCAGACAAGAAATTGAAGCCTTTCTCCACGCTCCCATTCCCCCATGGCGACAACAAATTGAAACCTTCATCCACCGTCAAAGATCCTTTCGCCTCTCCTACCGAGATGCAGCCGATCGCCTGTGGGATTACACGATTCTCCATGCTCGGATCATACCCATTGAACAACGAGAATATCTAGTATGTCGCTGCCAAGAATCCGAAGGCAATCTAGATATCCCAGAACTCTCCCATAATTGGTGCTTGCGACTCGATCGCATTCAAGAAGCAGCCATAGTCCCCATTCAACAAACCTGGGCCCAGGACTTAGAACAGATTACCGTAGAATTGCGGCTATCTGGCGGATTAGCCTTTGCATACCGTAGTAAAAAAATGGGCGATCAATCCCTTAGTCACCTAGAAGGCGATCCCCCCACCCGACAAGTGATCCGCAACGTTTACAACACCTTCTGGTTATTGCGAGAAGTACGTGGTTATGGTCAAGACTGCGAGATTATCGCACCACAGAATCTGCGCGATCGCTTTATTGAAGATTTGAGGAAAACTGCCCAAAACTATAACCTGCTTACCCCGGATTCAGCATCTGATTGAACCTTCAGTTACAGTGCTTTGCACTGTAACTGCTCCACAAACACCCCATATTCAGCCGAAGCAATACCCTGTTGCAAGATGGGCAAGACCTCCATCATTTGGTCTTTATAGCACTATGCTTGACAAGGGAGCAAGATGTTTGCCTAAAGCACCACACTACCCGCACTCGTTCCACCCACATTAGCCGCCGTCAGCGCCGTCCCGCCAATTGTGTCACTAAAATTACCCGCCGCAGTGAGAGTACCCGTACCATTATGGAGAATCGAGAACGTCCCCCCATTCACCGCAAACGCATTATTCGTCACCGTCAAAAACGCTCCCGTTCCCAAATTCGTACCCGGACGAATCGCCAAACCATTATTACTACCCGTCACCCGGTTATCCCGAACCACAATACTACCGGCATTACTCAGCGTCGCTCCAAGCGGAGAATCTCGCAGACGAATCGCCCCATCTGTGCCCCCATTATTCGTATTAATATTTTCCAACTGGTTATTCTCAATCGTCACCGTACCTCCACCCGCTCTCACACCAGCCACTTGAATCCCTTGCTGACGAACCGTATTCAAACGATTTCCGCTAATATTTGCTGAACCAATCGTATCTAACAGGATTCCTGGAGCATCTTCCCCAGGATTACCAATATTATTCACGGCATTATTAGTAATATTAACTGTATCTACCTCATAGATAAACATCGCCCGTTTGCCATTGCCTGTAATCGTATCAAACTGATTATCTTGAACCGTCAATGTACCAAAGCCTTGAGGATTCGGCGAATTCAAGACTCGGAAAATCCCATCTTCAATCAGATTCGTAAACGTATTACTGCGGATAATCACCTCACTACCAGGGTCTCTCAAATTCATCACCGGAGTTTCCGCAACTCCATCACTGGTAAATTGGAATCCATTAATAATAATCGGCCCAGCAGAAGAACCTGCGCGGTCAAATTCTACAAACCCTCCTGCACCACCAACCACTGCTTCAGAGTTACGAGTTGCCCCCAACGGCTGATTGGCATTCGGCCCTAACAGTTGCACCGCTTTGTTAATATTAATCACCTGGCCGGGAATATACATACCCGGTAGCACTTGTACCAAGCTTCCTGTAGGTGTAACAGAGACGCGATTAATTCCATCCTGAATCTGAGCAAAGGCATTAATGCCAATAACTCCATCTCTCTCAGTCAGGGGGCCATTGCCATCAGGGTCAACCCTTGTACCATTGGCGAGAGTTGCCCAATTATCATCCACATACACCCAATCATCATCCAGAATTTTCACCTCGGCTGTATTGGGAGTGCCTACAATATAAAAGCCACTATTCGAGAGAGTAATGCTGACATCTTCAACCAGATTAGGAATATTGTTATTAATCGGCACAACCGGTAATTCCACTGTCGCTGCTCCGGCGGGAATGGTTACACTGCTGTTGAGGACTTGGTAGCGTGTGCCATTTACCGCCGTTCCCTGAACCGTATAGTTAACGGTTAGTGCTGCTTCCGTAGACCCTCCGGTACGGGTGAGGGTAAAAATACCATTGGTGGCCGGATTCCCTTCTACGGCAATATTAGTAGTCGCTTCCAAGGAAACAGTGGACGGTTGAGGGGGGGGAATAGGGGTTGGGGTAGGTGTGGGAGTTGGGGTTGGGGTTGGGGTTGGGGTTGGAGTCGGTGCAGGGATGGGATTTAAGTTGGTGGTAAAGTCTGCTTCGGTAATCTGGCTTGGATTAATTCCAGACAACACCATTAAATAGTTACTCGTTACCAGGTCTTGAATCACGGTTGTGCCGGTGAAAGACCCTGTTCCAGCCGTAATCAATAGGTGTTCAAAGGCTAAACCAGGTTCTAAACCGAGTAAATCTTGGCCATCTTCAAAATCAACGGCAATATCCGCATCCGTAATTAAGGGGCCGCCAGTAGTCGGAGGTTGTCCAAAGGTATTGCGTCGGCCCATGACAAAAATATCTTGGCCCCCATCACCGAGCAGCACATCTGCACCCAAATCTCCATGGAGAACATCATTGCCTCGGTCTCCGGATATCAGGTCATTGCCCTGACCCCCATAGAGAATATCATTGCCCTGACCGCCATAGAGGGTATCGTTATCCTGATTCCCATTCATGAAATCATCATCCTGATTGCCAATCAGGATATCGGTTCCCTGTTCTCCGAAAATGCTGTCGTTGTTCTCATTGCCGGATAATAGGTCATTGCCGAAGTTCCCGAAAATCAGGTCGCCGCCTTGCTGGGAAAATACTGTATCATTGCCAGCCAGGAGAAAAATTTGGTCGTTTGCTGGGGTTCCGACAATGAAGTTATTGCCGGGCACACCGTTGATGACTGCCATGGGTTCACGTCCTCACCCTAACCACTAGCTTATTTTATCCGAATCTTGATTGTTGTCACGGGATTTTGTTATAGCTTGGTGAGAGGGCAGTTCCACCCAACCTTCGACCGATGATATAAAAAAAAGACTATAGACTCTATTGAATTCATATTCGAGATTGTTTACAGCTCAACTCTGGCGATCGCCTCCGAGATGGAACTTCCCTCCAACACTGCCACAATTCCTGGTAAATACCGATTCATGATGGTTACATTGGCATACACCAGCGATCGCACCAAAGCCACCGAGAGGCGATCGCCCTCAACATCAATGCTCGTCTTATATCGGAGTTCACCGTCGCTCAAGTCTAACTCGAAATTGCCCAAAATCATGCCATAGTTAGCTTTTGTTAAGAATTCCGCCATTAACCCCCGATCGCCTTCTGGAACTGCAACCGGAAAAATAGAATAAAAAATAAACTGCTTTCTCACTTCATCAATGCGAGCATAACAGCGCCAACGGCCATTTTCTCCCTGAAATGCTAACTGTAAAAGTCCCGGCTCAACCTGTATAAATTCCCAATCATCTTGCTCAAAAAACGCCCGCACCACCGCCTCTAAAGAAGTCTCCTCTTCCTCCTCTGTCCACTCCTCCAACTGCCGCATTAATCGAGCAAATCCCCCCTCTTCCACCTGGGAAAATTCCGTTTCTAAACTATCTTGAACCGTATTAAACAGGGTTTCCAGGGCTTGCGCTCCCCTCTGAACCGCTTGGGTGAGTTGGGTTAAATTAGCCCGTTGCCAAAAGGTATCATAACCGACTCTCTCCCCCTCAATCTCTTGATACACCGACAGCGCCAACCATAGCTCAGATTGTAACCATTCTGGGGTTAAAATCGCCCGTAAATCATCGGCAATCGGATCGGGCACTCGATCGGGTTGTAACATCAGATCCAAGTATAGGGGGCGATCGCGCCTAAACTCCCCCCTCATTTGCCCCCGCCATCGTTTCTGCAAATTAAACAGATTCTTCTGCACAATCTGCTCATAACTTGCCCCAGCCACTGCCACCCTTAAGCGCACTTCCGGCAACCCCTCCCCAGACTTCACCTGAAGGTGTACCCCTTGCACCGGCAATGGAGTCTCATTTTCGGCATCAAAAATCATCTCTTCATTCAGTTCTAAAGTGCGATCGGTCATCGCCATTCCTCTCAATTCATGGGCCGATCAACTCACACTTACTCACCGTAATATTGATATTGTAAATGAATACGAGGGTGGAGTAATCTTTGTACCGGTTCCCCACCCTGAAGATGGGATTCAACAATCTCAGACACATTTTCAGGTTTGATCCGACAATACCAAATTTCATCTGGTAAAACCCGTACCGTTGGCCCCAGATTACACTGACCTTGACATCCTACCCCCTCAACTTTAACCCTTTCACCAGCATAAGCTTCAAAAGTAGCTAAAACCTCAGTTGCTCCTTGCCGACAACAGGACTCATGTTGACAAACCCAAACATACTGAATTTTGACTTCTTCTGGAAAATTTTCTGCATCTAAACTCATTACCCATTACCCATTACCCACACCTTTAGTGATGAATATCCAACGACAAGACATATTGACCTAAATTCAGACGTTCGCACCACAACTCATACTCAATTCTCAAATGTTCCGGTTGCGAATATCCCGTTAAAATCAGACTTCGCGTAAAATTCCGCAGGCGCATCTGTCCCACTTCATTCGCCGACTCTCCAGAGAGCCAATATCGAGATAACCCATACATCCCCTGTTCCCAGAAATGGCGATAACTCAATTTGCCATTGCCCTGCATCGTCATCACTACCCGATGGGCGGAAATCTCCAACCATAATAATCTCGGCGGCCCGGCTAAGGGAATGGTGGGGTCAATTTCCGGATTACGGTCGTAGAGTCCCGGTTCATTGAGCAACAGATGAAAGCGGTCTCGATCCTTACGGTATAGCGTAGCGGCAGTTTCCACAAAAGAATAAATGGGAAGATCCGTAGAGGAAAAACACAGACTAACGGGTTTGCGGTGGTTTTTAAGCATATCTAATGAAGAGAGAACAACAATTGACAGATCTAAGACAGGTCTAAGAAATGAACCCCTACCAGCCTGTAACACCATAAGGTATGATTGCGCTACAGAGTCTTAATTTTCACTTATTTTTAGTTTATCTCCATGACCGCCCCGATCGTTACCCTAAATTTAATTGGCCCTGATGAAGATTTGATCATTCAACCCCCAACAACTGGGGTAGCGCTACAGGGCAAGATTCAAGTCCCTGGAGATAAATCAATTTCCCATCGGGCCCTGATGTTGGGCAGTTTAGCCCAAGGAGAAACCACGATCGCCGGATTGCTCATTGGAGAAGACCCCCAGAGTACGGCCGCCTGTTTTCGCTCAATGGGCGTAAACATTACAAAACTTAACTCCGAACAGGTTCAGGTCAACGGTTTAGGACTCGGATCGCTCCAAGAGCCAATCGATATTTTAGATTGTGGCAACTCTGGAACTACAATGCGCCTGATGTTAGGAATTTTAGCTTCCCATAAAGACCGCTTTTTTAGTGTAACCGGAGATCGGTCTTTGCGATCGCGTCCCATGTCCAGAGTCATCAAACCCCTACAACAAATGGGCGCTCAAATTTGGGGACGCAAAAATCAGACCCTCGCCCCCCTAGCCGTCCAAGGAACCCAACTCCAACCCATTCATTACCATTCCCCCATTGCATCAGCCCAAGTTAAATCCTGCCTTCTCCTGGCCGGACTCATGGCCGAAGGAGAAACCACCGTTACCGAACCAGCCCTATCCAGAGACCACAGCGAACGCATGTTAGCCGCCTTTGGCGCAACGGTGAAACGAGACCCTCAAACCCATTCTGTGACCGTCGTGGGGCCAGCCCAATTATTCGGTCAATCGATTATTGTTCCTGGAGATATTAGCTCGGCAGCCTTCTGGCTAGTTGCAGGAGCCATTATTCCTGATAGCGACCTGATGATTGAAAATGTCGGCATTAATCCCACCCGCACGGGAATTTTAGAGGTATTAGAAAAAATGGGAGCGGAGATTGAATTTCTCAATCAAAGAACAGTAACCGGCGAACCCGTAGCCGATCTACGGGTCAAATCCAGCCGTTTACAAGGGTGTGAGATCGGGGGAGAGGTGATTCCCCGCCTCATTGATGAAATTCCCATCTTAGCCGTCGCGGCTGCCTTTGCCCAAGGAAAAACCGTGATTAAAGACGCGGCAGAACTGCGGGTCAAAGAAAGCGATCGCCTGGCAGTTATGGCCTCCGAACTCGGCCGCATGGGAGCCAACATCACCGAATATCCCGACGGCCTAGAAATCATCGGCGGCACACCCCTGAAAGGAGCGGAAGTAGACAGCTATACCGACCACCGGATCGCCATGAGTCTGGCGATCGCCGCCCTCAACAGCCAAGGACAAACCACCATTCATCGCGCCCAAGCCGCCGCCATCTCCTATCCCACCTTTACCCCCACCTTGGAGAAGCTGATCGGGGGTTGAGGAAGAGAGGATCGCTCAACTCTCAACTCTCCACTGACCAGCAGCCTTAAGATAGAATAAAGGATAATAACCCTAATTCATTTTCCCCTAAACCTCCGGTTAAAAAAAACTATCCCAGAGACATCCCGTATAGTGAGCTATTTTCAACCACGGGATTTTTCAGTTAAGCTCTGGGTAACCTGATGTGTCCCTACTTGCGAATGGACAGTCCAAATTCTACTCTAGAGTTATTCCAACTATTTGTTGAACAAACCCCCGCCGCTGTGGCCCTGTTCGACCAACAAATGCGTTATTTACTCACCAGCGATCGCTGGTTAAGTGATTATGATCTTAGGGATACCCCCCTAAACAACCTTACCTTCTACGACACCTTTCCCCATTGTCCAGAACAATGGAAACAAATACATACTGAATGTTTATTGGGAAACTATGAAGGGTGTGAAGAGCATTATTTTTTCGGAAAAGATGGAAAACTGCAATGGGTAGAATGGGATATTCGCCCCTGGCGTAACTCTTCTGGAGAAATTAATGGTCTGATCCTGTTCACCAAAAATATTACTAAACGTAAACGTGCAGAGGCGGCCTGGATGAAAATTGAGAATCGGTTTAACAAGCTTACAGCTAATGTCCCTGGCATTATCTGTCAACTCATTCTTAAACCCGAACACCCCATCCAATTCACTTACGTGAGTTTAGGCTGTAGTAAAATCTGCGAGATCGATCCAGACGATCTCCAGCAAAATCCCCATCTGTTTGAAGAATTAATCCATCCTGATGATCTCTCAGAATACAAAGCCTCCATCAATAGAGCCATTCAAAACCGCTCATCTTGGTCTTGGGAAGGCCGCATCATCACCACATCCGGTCAAATTAAATGGCTTGCTTGTACCACTTCCCATCCAGAACCTCAAAACGCCATAGATCGCCAATTTGTAGACGATCTCCCCTATGACCTAAGCACAAATGAACTACTTCTAGATGGTCTATTGATTGAAGTCACCGAACGCAAACAGGCAGAATTAAGTCTCCTGCAACAGGAAACCCAATTAAGGGCCCTGTTCCAAGCCATGACCGATCTGATCCTAGTCCTCGATCGAGAAGGTCATATACTAGAAGTTGCCCCAACTAAATGTAATCTATTTCCCCAAGATCGGGTAGAACTCTATGGCATGAAGCTCAACGATCTCATGCCCACCGAAACAGCCCATCGTTTATTGGCTAACCTGCGTCGCGCCTTAGAAATTCAAAAAACCATTGATGTAGAATATTCCATGACTCTAGAGGGGCAAACCTTTTGGTTAGCGGCTAAAGTCTCTCCTTTAGATCTCGATACCGTTGTTTGGGTTGCCCGTGATATTACTCGCCGCAAAGAGTCAGAAGGGAAATTAGAGCAATATCGAGATACTTTAGAAGAGCGAGTCGAACAACGAACGGCTGAACTAGAAGCCGAAGTCAGGGAGCGTCAACACATTGAACAAACCCTACGCCAGCATGTACAAATGCTGGATTTAGCCAATGATTCCATTATGATTCTCAACTTAGATGGAACCATTCAGTATTGGAATCATGGGGCCCATAAACTCTATGGTTGGACAAAAAAACAAGCCATCCATCAAAATATTCATACGCTCTTACAAACAGAATTTAGTACCCCTTTATCTACTATTCATCAGATTTTAAAAGAACAAGGATATTGGGAAGGGGAACTCCAACAAACTAAACGGGATGGCAGCTCAATCACCGTAGCGAGTCGATGGACGCTTCAGCACGATGATGAGGGCAATGCGGTAGCTATTTTAGAAATGAATAATGATATCACTTATCGCTTTGAAACCGAGATGGCTTTAAGGAAAAGTGAGGAACTCTATCGCACCTTAGCCCAGAATTTCCCCGATGGTGCAGTTGTTCTCTTTGATCTTGACCTGCGGTTTACTTTGGCAGAGGGCCGAGAATTGGGTAAATTGCGATTAGCCAAAGAAAAATTAGAAGGGGCAACGCCAAAAGAAGTGTTTCCTCAATCAGTGAGTCAGTTAATGGACTATCATTATCGAAATGCCTTGGCTGGAGAAACGGAGCATTTTGAAATTGCTTTAGGAGAAAATTTTTATTTAGTCCAAACACTGCCGGTCAGAAATGATGAAGGAGAAATTATGGCGGGTATGGCTTTGATGCAGAATATTACCCAGCGTAAGCGCTCTGAAGAAGCCATCCGTAAAAGTGAGGCTCGCTATCGGGAAATGGCTCAACGGGAGGAGTTGATTAATCGTTTAGCTTCTCAAGTCCGCAATTCTTTGGATTTGGATCGGATTTTGGAAATTGCGGTGGTAGAAATTCAGAATTTGTTGCAGGTCGATCAGTGTTTGTTTAGTTGGTATCAGTCCCAGGGAGATGAGGTAAGCCAAACCCCTGAATTTTCTCCCCATGGCTATCTGAATGTGGTTAAAGAGGCAAAAATGGAAACTTTGCCCTCTGTATTGGGGTGTTTTCCGGTAGCGCCGGACGATCCCCTATTGGATAATTTATTGAATTTAGAAATGTTGCAAGTAGATGATGCTTTAAGCCATGAGAATCAGGCCATTCACCAACTTTATGAAAGTCGAGGGTATCGGTCAATTTTATTTTTACCGATTAAAACGGCTTACGGGGAGTTGGGTTGTGTCAGTTGTGCCCATTTTGATGGGCCCCGTCGCTGGACGGAAGATGAAGTAGAATTGTTACAAACGGTGACGGATCAGTTGGCGATCGCCATTAGCCAAGCTGAACTCTATCGTCAGGCAACCCTAGCTGCCGAAAATGCCGATCGCAAAGCTAAAGAACTTGAAGAAACCCTCAGACAACTGCAACGCACCCAAGCCCAACTCATTCAAAGCGAAAAACTTTCTAGTCTCGGTCAAATGGTAGCCGGTGTTGCCCATGAAATTAATAACCCCGTCAACTTTATTTATGGTAATTTAGTTCCCGCCAGAGACTATACCGCCGATATCCTGGGATTATTAGAACTGTATCAAGAAACCTATCCCGATCCCGCAGAGCTGATTCAAGAAGAAATAGAAGCCATCGATCTAGAGTTTATCAGTGAAGATTTACCCCGACTCTTAGATTCAATGCAAGTGGGAGCCGAGCGTATTCGAGAAATTGTGCTATCTCTGCGAAATTTCTCTCGCCTTGATGAAGCAGATATGAAAAAAGTCGATCTCCATGAAGGCATTGATAGCACTTTAATGATTCTCCAAAATCGCTTAAAAGCCAAAGGCGATCGTCCAGGAGTAGAAGTGAGCAAAAATTATGGTCAGTTGCCCAAAATCTTTTGCTATCCCGGACAACTCAATCAAGTTTTTATGAATTTGCTCAGTAATGCCATTGATGCTTTAGAAGAGCATAACATTGCCGATCCCAAAATTACGATTACGACTGAATTAACTAACAATACTCAAGTGGCGATCCGACTGACTGATAATGGGCCGGGCATTTCTGAAAAAATCCGTCAACGCTTATTTGACCCATTCTTCACTACTAAACCGGTGGGCAAAGGAACCGGATTAGGACTAGCCATTAGTTATCAAATTATTGTGGAGAAACACCAAGGACAACTCACTTGTATTTCTGAAGTGGGTCATGGTGCTACGTTTGTGATTCAAATTCCGATTATTTCTGGTTAAATAGAGCGCTACAGGGGAGTAAAGGGGGAAGCTAACAAGGGGTTTGGGGCCCCTTGTCATTAATGCTTAAACTAGGGATTCTTCTGTCAAAATTTGACAGCCTTCTAACCCTAACTCCGGTTGTTGGCGATAAGTATCTAAGGGTTCCATAACAGTAACTGTAAAATTGCTTCGGACTTGATAGAGATAATCCACATGGGGATCATACTTTAAGCCGACACGCAAGTTAGAAAAATCATCTTCGCATAATTCAAAACCAAAGCGAACAATAATTTGGGCGACGAGGCATTCAGGAGTATTAACGGTTTCCCCCATGGTGTCGCGCTCTTGCGTAAAGGTATCTAAAAATCGTTGCAATTTGGGTAAAACTTTCTTAGGATTGCCATTGCGACTAGCGTAGACAATTACCGGGTTACCTTCAACGATGAAGTGACAGGAGACAGCCATAGATTTACTGCGATCTAGTGTTTAAGTCCGATCCGATCATATGCTGGTCTGGGTCATTTTGCTTGACGAGATTTGGGATTAAGGTTTGCACATTCGGGATCGATACTGCACATATGCAGGGTTTCTCGCTGGCCAAACCACTGATAGCGGTGATCACGTATTTGTTCATAAAGGCGATCGCCCACTGCTTTGAGTCCCGGTATTCCTCGATAAACTTGGATGAGACCCTCTCCCCCAGGAAGGAGACGACTGATTTCTTCGGCCGCTTCGCTACCTTGCCATCGCTTTTGGGAATTTTCTGTATCAATTAGAATCATCCCTAATTCACAGTCTTGGGGACTAATTCCCCATTGGGCTAACGCTTCTTGGTCTTGCATGGGACTATAGGTAAATCGTTGCCCTTGGTCAAACTGAGACAGCACTTGAACTAAAGAGGAGCATAGATTACAGTTGCCATCGTAAATAATTTGATATCCCATGATGCTTTAAATCTAAACTATTGGGGCGATCTGACTTAAAGATCGTAAGACTCGATCTAAAAACAATTTCCTAACCCGGAGGTGGCAAGTGGTAAAATGAGTGGGAAAAGGGTCAGGAAATTCTAGATCAAGTTGGAGATTTTTGATTTATCTCCTAACCTTCTGGGTTAGAAGGGGGAAGACAAATCAGGTTATCATCCAAAGTAATAATCAGCCCTTTCGAGCGCAACTTACCCATTAAGCGAGTAACGGTTACCCTCGTTGAGCCAATGGCGCTACCAATTTGGGCATGGGTGAGTGTCCAAGGCAAATAATAGCCCTGTTCGCAGACTTCACCATACTCTTCAATCAATAACGTTAAAAAGCCCAACAGCCGATCAATCGTGCGTCGCTGGCCCATGGTTCCCAACCATAGGAGTTTACGCTGATTTTGATAACGGAAGGCTTCCATGACTTCACGGCGAAAATGGGGCCAATTATCTAAATCATGCCAATACATCCATAAAACGGTGGTTTTATCGACATGGGCATAACTGGAAATCGTAAACGGAGATTGGGAGACAATTTCAAAGGGTTGACCTGCTCCTACAAATCCTAAGAAGGATTCATCAGGAATTTGGTTATCGGGATCGCTGTTAGCGCTCAAACGGGCGACCAAACTCGGAGTTTTAGTCGAAGCGCTAATCTGGGCACTGACGAGGCGAACGGAACCGCGTTGTACGAGATAGAGTAAGCCCGGACGGACAGGAATTTTGTCATCCTTGTTAAAGGTGCGGGTGCGATAGTGATCTTGCGCCCAGTCAATAATTCGCTGCCATGTCAGAAATGGGCGAGAGGTAGTAGATTCGGATTCTGGAGACACTGAAAACATAGGTTAGAAATTGTGAAAGAATAACAAAGACAACAGTGAATTGTTGCTAGAGTCAAGGATACCTTGTTTCTAGTAAAAAGGGTCACTGGTAGCCGGAGGCTATTGTTTCTGTTATTAGCTCTCTAGTGTATCATGAGAGTAGCAAACACTACTCTTTTATGTTAAAACTTTATCGATGTAACAAAAAGGTATGGTAATGATTGATAATTGGTCATCCAGCCACTGGGTAATGGTAGAATTACTGATTGGGTTTGCGATCGCCCATAGTGGACTGGCCAGCCTGAGACCTTGGGGAGAAAAGAAGATTGGCGCAAGGCTCTATAGAGTAGGTTTTGCCCTAGTGAGCATCCCCTTTGCCGTGGTGCTGATTATTTATTTTTTTAATCATCGCTATGACGGAATTCAATTGTGGCAAGTGCAAGGGGTTCGGGGAGTGCGATCGCTGGTTTGGGCTTTATCGGCGATCTCGTTTCTGTTTTTATATCCGGCCACATTTAATTTACTGGAAATTGCGGCGATCGCCAAACCGGAAGTTCATCTCTACGAAACTGGCATTATCCGCATCACCCGACATCCGCAAATGGTGGGTCAAGTGATCTGGTGTGTTGCCCATACCCTCTGGCTGGGCACAAGCTTTACCCTAGTCACCTCCCTAGGCTTAATTCTCCATCATCTGTTTGCCGTCTGGAATGGCGATCGCCGCATGTACAATCGCTATGGTGATGCTTTCCTCAAAGCCAAAGAGCGCACCTCAGTGATGCCCTTTTTGGCGATCGTTCAAGGTCGTCAAACCCTAGAACTGCAAGAATTTCTTCGTCCCGCCTATCTTGGCGTAATTCTATTTATTGCCCTCCTCTGGTGGGCCCATCCCTGGCTCATGCAAGCCACTCTCAAGGTTCCCATTTGAGTTGGGGATGGGGGAATGGGGAGATGGGGGATTACTCATTGCTCAATCCAATCCAAATGGGTGTAGCATGATCCCAAGAGCAAGTATAAGAAATACAGATACCAAAAACGGCATAATTATGGTGGTACAAATCAGTGAACGCGCCTTTAATCACGAAGTCCTCGATGCTCAAACTCCGGTATTAGTCAATTTTTGGGCCCCCTGGTGTGGAATTTGTCGGCTTTTAAATCCAGTTTTAAACCGCTTCCAAACTGAATGGGGACAAACCATTAAAGTGGTTTCCATTAATGCCGATCAAAGTCTCAAACTCGCCAATGCCTACCGACTGCGAACTTTACCCACAGTCATTCTGTTCCATCAAGGGCGAGTAAAAAATCGGATCGAAGGCTTCCATAGTGCAGAAGACTTATACCGACAACTTGAAGTGAGCTGTCAATCTTTGTCTGCAACCAGAGCGGGCGATCCGATTGACTTGGAAGCGAGTCGCTAATGGGAGAGATCTAGACTGGATCATCTGTTCCCTCTGAACGCCTATAAAGATATGCTCCATCATAGAGCATATCTTTTCTTGGCTGGGGTAGGGCGATCGAGTGGAGGAATGGGGGAATTCTTGTAAATAGAGGTGTGTCGCTTGTTTTAAAGATGCGATCGCCTGTTCTATGGTTTCTCCTTGATCCACTGTACCGACTTCTGGACATTCAGCAATATAAAGATCCTCTTCTTTATACACAATTACAGTCAAGTGACGACTGTTCATAATACCACCTCCTACTGCCTCTTCCCAATTCCTCCATAACTAGATCTATTTTGAGCGAACAATAATATCATTCTGAATAGCTTGTTCATCATAAACCGTTGGCTTTTTATCGGGTCTCAAGCGGCCATAGTGTAATCGACCTAAATCAAGAACTAACCTCTTAGCTTCTTGACTACTTGGGTTATCTGTTAGTGTATTTAAGGCGGTTTCATAAAGTTCTTTTGTCTCAGATTCAGGTATGCTACTTATTAAATTTATGAGAGATAAAATACGCTCTTTGATGACCTCATTTTGTAATTCCTTGAAAAGATTATCAGAGAGAACTCTAAGTGTATTATTTTTTTGGCGTTTTCCAGTAGAATTTATGCCAAAAGAGCTATCAACCCTTTGCAGGACTTCGCCTAATAGCTGCCAAGATTTAACATGAGAAGAGTTTTCTTCACACAGTTTTAGTAAGCGATCATAACACCCACCGCTAAATAAATCTTCAGACTGAATCCAAGTATTTTTTTTCCAAATTTCAATACAATGGTCATAGTCACTTGGAGAATTAGGATTTTGTTCTAGTGTATTGAGAGCATCTTCAAAGTTCTTTAATTCAATTGGCCCTTGAGTATTCGCGTTGTGACCAACCCAAAAGAAAAAGGCAACGACTACGATAATGAGGATGATCCAAAACATATAAACTTCTGATTTTTAGAAAATTGCTTTGAATTATTATATACAGAATCTAAATTGTAACACATCCCCCGATCGCCCCCTTTCTGCTGCTACACCCTTGCCCTTTTGCCTTAAAATCAGAGAGGCGCTCTCTGTTGCGAATCGATCATGGCTGCACCTTCTGACTGTCCGTTTTCCCCCCAAGAAATTGCCTCTGAGGGGCTGAAACCCTCGGAATATGAGGATATTGTTCAACGCCTCGGCAGACACCCCAACAAAGCGGAATTAGGCATGTTTGGGGTGATGTGGTCGGAGCATTGCTGCTACAAAAACTCCCGGCCGCTGTTAAGTCAGTTTCCCACCAAAGGCGATCGCATCCTGGTGGGGCCGGGAGAAAATGCCGGAGTCGTCGATCTCGGTGACGGACTGCGGTTAGCCTTTAAAATTGAGTCCCATAACCACCCCTCGGCGATCGAACCCTTCCAAGGGGCTGCCACTGGAGTTGGCGGTATCCTCCGCGACATCTTCACCATGGGCGCTCGCCCTATTGCCCTCCTCAACTCCCTGCGCTTCGGTTCTCTGGAAGATAGCCGCACCCGTCGTATTTTTACCGGAGTCGTCGATGGCATTGCCCATTATGGCAACAGTGTGGGCGTGCCCACCGTGGGCGGAGAAGTCTATTTTGACCCTGCTTATACGGGGAATCCCTTAGTCAATGTCATGGCTCTGGGATTGATGGAAACCCCACAAATCGTTAAATCGGGAGCCTCTGGCAGGGGTAACCCGGTTCTCTATGTCGGTTCTACCACCGGGCGCGATGGCATGGGAGGCGCGAGTTTTGCCAGTGCCGAACTCAGTGAAAGCTCCATGGACGATCGCCCCGCAGTGCAAGTGGGCGATCCCTTCCTGGAAAAATCCCTGATTGAAGCCTGTCTCGAAGCCTTCAAAACCGGAGCCGTCGTCGCCGCTCAGGATATGGGAGCTGCCGGAATTACCTGCTCGACTTCAGAAATGGCGGCTAAAGGTGGCGTGGGAATTGAGCTGGATCTCGATAAGATTCCCGTGCGCGAAACCGGTATGGTTCCCTATGAGTATCTCCTGTCGGAATCCCAAGAGCGGATGTTATTTGTGGCTCACAAGGGCAGGGAACAGGAACTGATCGATATTTTCCACCGTTGGGGACTGCAAGCGGTGGTTGCTGGAGAAGTGATTGATGAACCCATCGTGCGGATTCTGTTTCAAGGGGAAACGGCTGCGGAAATGATGGCTACGGCTTTGTCAGATAATACTCCCATTTACTATCGGGAATTGATGAGCGAGCCGCCGGAATATGCCCAAGCTGCCTGGAAATGGACGGAGGCTCAACTCCCCCCCTGTAGTGCTGAAGGGATTGAAATTGGGGGAGAATTTAAATCTTGGAAAGATTGCCTGCTGGATCTTTTGGATACACCCACGATCGCCTCGAAGCAGTGGGTCTATCGCCAATATGACCATCAGGTGCAGAATAATACGGTGGTTTTCCCTGGTGGCGCGGATGCGGCGATTATCCGCTTGCGCCCGGTGAATGATGGTGCTGAACCTCAACCCTTGCCTGCTGTGCAGTCGGGGGTGGCTGCTACTGTAGATTGTAACTCCCGCTATGTCTATCTCAATCCCTACGAAGGGGCAAAGGCTACGGTTGCAGAAGCGGCGCGGAATCTAAGTTGTGTGGGCGCGGAACCCATTGCTGTGACTGATAATTTGAATTTTGGCTCTCCGGAAAAACCCATTGGCTATTGGCAATTGGCACAAGCCTGTAGGGGGCTGTCGGAAGCTTGCGGGGAATTCTCCACTCCGGTGACTGGGGGGAATGTGTCTCTGTATAACGAGACGCTCGATAGTGCGGGAAATCCCCAGCCTATTTATCCGACTCCGGTGGTGGGAATGGTGGGGTTAGTGCCTGATTTGGGGCGCATTTGCGGTCAGGGATGGGGTAAGGTAGGCGATCGCATCTACTTGTTAGGTTCGGGTTCAAATCTGACCTTGGGCGCTTCCGAATATCTCGCTAGTCTGCATCACACTGTGGCAGGACAGCCGCCGAAAGTGGATTTTGACCTAGAACGTAGGGTGCAAGGGGCTTGTCGCCATGGCATTCGTCAGGGATGGATACAGTCAGCCCATGATTGTGCGGAAGGGGGGTTAGCGGTGGCTCTGGCAGAATGTTGTATTGCCGGAGGCTTAGGAGCGAAAATTGACTATACCTCTGGAGAGCAACGCCCGGATCTCAGTTGGTTTGGGGAAGGGTTAGCCCGAATTGTGGTATCCGTTGCGCCAGAGTGTCTAGAGGCTTGGGAAGCGTATCTTCAGGAACAATTGCCCCATCAATGGCGGGTTATGGGTACAGTGCAAGGTGGAGCAGCCCTGGAGATTAAGGGTATTTTAACGGCTACGGTCTCGGAAATGGGCGATCGCCATCAAAATGCTATCCCCCGCCGTCTGCATGTCTAGGGAATAGGGAACCGGTTGATTACTCCATCTCCCTATACCAATTTGTTAAGAAAACCTTAAAATGAAATTAGGTATCCAGACCTACATTCTGAAAAACAAGTTTTCTAATCTGAGCTACCCTAAATTCAGGAAAGAACACCGAAAACGTGATACCGCTTACCTATCCCCATCGAACCTATGGAGCTTGATGTTTTGAATCCCAACCCTGCTGATAAACCCCAAGAAGCCTGTGGTGTGTTTGGCCTATACGCCCCCTCCGAAGAGGTAGCCAAACTTACCTATTTTGGTCTCTATGCCCTCCAACATCGGGGACAAGAATCCGCAGGCATTGCTACTTTTAGCGATCGCCAAGTGCATTGGCATAAGGATATGGGCTTAGTCTCCCAAGTCTTTAATCAACCTACCCTCAATCGTTTGGTGGGGGAAAGTGCGGTGGGTCATGTCCGCTATTCCACAACTGGCTCTTCACGGGTGGCCAATGCCCAACCGGCGGTGGTGGACACTCGGCTAGGGTCTCTAGCTCTAGCACATAATGGAAATATTGTCAATGTAGTGGAACTGCGGGACAAATTGACCCAAGAAAATCATTGTTTCCTGACTACCACAGACTCAGAAATGATTGCTTTGGCGATCGCCACAGAAGTCGATGGGGGTAAAGATTGGTTAGAAGGGGCTATCTCCGCCTTTAAATATTGCCAAGGAGCCTATAGCCTAGTGATTGGCACACCGGATGGCATCATGGGCGTTCGCGACCCCAACGGCATCCGGCCCCTAGTTATTGGCACATTGGGACAAAACCCTTGTCGCTATGTATTGGCCTCGGAAACCTGCGCTTTGGATATTATTGGCGCAGAATACCTGCGGGATGTGGAACCGGGTGAGCTGGTTTGGATTACTGAAGAGGGGTTAGCCTCTTTCCATTGGGCCCCCAAACCTCAGCCGAAGCTCTGTATTTTTGAGATGATTTACTTCTCCCGTCCTGATAGTGTTGTGGATCAAGAGACCATCTATAGTTATCGCAAACGGTTGGGTCATTATTTGGCTAAAGAATCCTATGTAGATGCGGATTTAGTCATTGGTGTACCGGATTCTGGCATTCCGGCGGCGATCGGATTTTCGGAAGCCTCCGGTCTTCCCTTCGCTGAAGGTCTGATTAAAAACCGCTATGTTGGTCGCACGTTTATCCAACCGACTCAAGCTATGCGGGAATCAGGAATTCGCATGAAACTTAATCCCCTGAAGGATGTCCTCTTCGGTAAACGGATTATCTTGGTCGATGACTCCATTGTGCGGGGAACCACCAGTAAGAAACTGGTCAAAGCTATCCGCGACGCAGGAGCAACGGAAGTTCATATGCGAATTTCTTCTCCTCCCGTCACCCATCCCTGTTTTTATGGCATTGATACTGACAATCAAGACCAACTGATTGCTGCGACTAAATCTGTAGATGAAATTGGCCAACAAATCGGCGTAGACTCTTTAGCTTATTTGAGTTGGGAAGCCATGCATCATGCCACTGGCGACCATCAAAGTAACTTTTGTTCGGCTTGTTTCACGGGCAATTATCCGATTGCCATCCCCGAACCCCTGAAGCGGTCTAAACTGATGTTAGAAACCAGTCATTCCTAATGGTTGAGGGTGGGTTAATGCCGCACCCTCCTGGACGGTTTAGCCTTATTTAGCTTTGCGGGTAATCTCCCCGCAAAGCGGATCGGGTGGCGCTTTGGCTCACTTCTTGATATAAGCTTTTGAGGTATGCCATTAATAGTTTAGATTCGGTGTTTTTGCTTCGCTCAGTGATTATTAGACCTAGTACATCTAACACTGTTTCTGAACTCCCTGGGGGAGTAATGACTACGAGGGAGGATTCTAACTCGCGATCGTAGCGCCAGAATTGGTCTAGGGCAACTTTCGGATAGGTCAAAGGTAGGGGTTCATTTTCTGGCTTTTCTGCTGCAATTCCTCGCTGTTCGCGCAGGGCAGAGATAATGTCATCTTTACTCTTTCCGCGCAACTGAAACAGCACAAAGGGATCGGCGCTGAAGCGATCGCCCAATAAATAATACACTGCCGCGATATGTTTGCAGGGATTTGCTTTATCCGGACAACTGCATCGAGAATGGACTTCATTCAATGTAAACGGAAATAAGCTTAACCCATTAGCAGCAAATACCGATTCAATATTATCCGGCATTTCTCCTGCTAACAACTTGGCCACATAAATCGCTTTTTCCGATAAAGTTTCAATCACATGATCCCAATCTTCTGAGCTAAAGGCATCTAACCAAATTGAAAGACGATAGGGTTCATCATCACTTCCTTGCACTTCAGCTACTACTTTTTGCTCGCGAAACTGAATCGATAAAACATGCCCTTCTCTTGCATAATTTCGACCCCGTTCTAGTCGTTTCTTGAACCGATAGGAATTGAGCAAATCTAACCATTGTTGTGTCCACCATTCCCGCTCTATACCGTATGAATTCATGTTTTTCCCCTAGTTTTTATCACTGTATAAGCAAGACAAAGCTAAATTATCAGGATGGTTTTTTCCGCCATGTTTGATAGGGATAATGTGGTCTATTTCGTGAGCATAAATAGAAAAATCTTGATGAATTAGACAGTATTCACAACGTCCTTCTGCCCGTTCTGTAACCAGCTTACGCAATTGGGAACCGATCATGATTGCATCACAGAATAGGCTTTCACTTTCAGTAATAACATCAAGTGTTCCAGCTGTTCATAAGCATCTAACTCGGCGGTTTCTGATGGAGTTAGTCTATCTTCGCGATTCTTGTCTAATAAAGTCTGCAACCGCTTCTGAACTGTTAGTGAAACCTTAAAATCAGAAATTTCCATTGGGGTAGGACGCTGGAGCAGAAACTCAAGAATTTCTTGATACACAGCAGAAGATTCTGGGTGAGAATGACTTGCTGTAGATGGAGTTGATTCAGAGTATCCATGAATTTCTAACAACTGCCAGAGGAGTTCCGGAAGTTGATTCTGTAGAGGTCGGAGACGTTCAGCAAGTTCGTCAGGAATATTGAGGGTGAGTTGTGCCATAGGACATGATGATTTAATTATTGTGAACCCAGAAACCGGGTTTGTCAGCCACGCTACCGACTATTGTAGCTCAAGGCAATACTGTTGCCAGAGGGGATGGAGGACAAAGTGCGATCGCTCTGCTGCTAATTGTTTTTCCACTAATCCCCGTCTTCCTAGCGATCGCATCCCATCCCATAATTGGGATTTAGAGAACTCGCGATCGGGCAATTTTGCCACCAGATCGATCCCTCCCTCCTGACGAGCTAACCAAACCATCACTCGTTTTTCTAAGTCTGATAATCGTTCTAATTGAGTTTCTAGAATGGGTTTTAAGTCTCCTAAATATAGCTCTTCTCTTTGCCTCACCTTTTCAAGGGGGGGATCGGCTAAAAAGCGGGAAACTTGACCATCAAAAAGTTCCCGAATTGTTGCCGCAATAATCGTTAACCATACTGGATGACCTTGATACAAGTTGATTAACTCTGGCCAGCTTTCCTCGTCCACTAATTCCGCTTTTCTAAAAATTGCCTCAGCCTCAGATTGTAATCCGTTTAGATGCAAACTGCGCGTGTGTTTATGTGTCCGTTCTAATGTGTCAATTTCTCTCGGTTTTTCCCAACTCAGGAGAATGACGCAACTGTAGTGCAGTGTTCTGGCGATTTGTTTAAAAAATTGGCCATAGTCTTTATAGTCGCTTAAATATTCCCCCGCGAGTTTACCGGGTTGAAAAATACTCTGCACATCATCGAGGATGACTAAACAGCGAGTGTGGCGAAAAGTGTCAAGCAGGGTTGGTAATGGGTTCGGTTGAGAGGGGGCTAAAAAGTCTTTCAGTTCGGTTTGCAGCGTCGATAAAGTGGGGGTATGGCTGAGACTGCGCCAGATAATAGCGTCAAATTCTGTCTGGATGTCTTCGATGAGTTTGCGGGTGAGGGTGCTTTTGCCCATTTCACTCAAACCGTAGATGGTGACTAAGCGCGTCTTCTCTTTTAATATCCACTGTTTCAGCGTGGAGAGTTCGGTGGTGCGGTTGTAAAAGTCGGCGAGTTCTGGTGCGTCGGTTAAGTCGATGAGGGGTGAGGGATGTTGGGGGGTGGAGTCTGGGGAAGCTGGCGATCGGGTTTTGGGAGCTTGGATATTTTGTACTAATGGGCTATCAATGTTAACAGTATCAACTTGGTTAATAGTATTAACTTGTGAACAGTGGCTAGATGGGGAAGATTGAGAAACTCTATTTCTTTTCTCTACCTTAGAACGAAAATTATATTTCTTCAGGTCTTCTCCTAATTCTTCCCGCAGCTTATCCCATAACTTAGCGGCTTCTGTCTTAACATGAGATTCACTGCAATGAAAATCTTGAGCAATTTGAGGATATTTTTTCCCTTCCCACGAACCCCTCAATATGGCTGACTGTATAGATGTCAGATTTTTTCCCGTTTTATCCAATATCAACTGGTCAACCCATTGTAGTATATCTTCAAGATCGTTCATAACTAGATACATCTAGAAATTTCTTGTAACATACTCTACTAAATCCTACTTTGTCAACTCAATTATACCAAATCCTACTAAATTCACTCAGGATAATTCGAGAAATTATGTACCAAATACTGCTTTTTGTACTTGATTACTTTCTCAGATATAGATTAGAGTAGTACAATAGTAAATGATACTTGTTGTGGATGATCATGGATGATCATATACAATTTGCAAAAGATGTAATAGTTCGATCGCAGCTTCCCAAATCACAAAGAGGCGAATTATGTCAACTAATACAACGTATTCAGCAAAGACAGAACGATCCAAATCTGTATTTAGCAGTAATTGGAGAGTTTTCTAGCGGCAAGAGTACCTTTATCAATGCCTTACTCCGTGATAATTTACTCAAAACATCAGCTTTAGTAACAACTGCTGCTGCTACTAGACTAAGCTACGGTAAAAACATAGATGCCAAAGTACATTTTACGAATGTACCAAGTCTTATTCAGCAAAAAAACAATTCTAGATGGAGTCTTATTGCTATACTTTTGGTATTTAGTTCTATATTTCTGTTTTACTCATATATAACACTATTTTTAATTTCTTGTGGTTTCATAGTATTGTTTGTCGCATTTTTTTATCGACAGTCAGATAATCCTGAAAACGTAGTTACATCCAGAGATATCACGGCTAACGGTATAGATATTAGAGACTTTATTAACCAAGTTACATCTGAAGAAGATATAGCAAAGGAAGTTATCGAGATAAATATTAGTCATCCCGCTACTTTTCTACAAAATAATATCGTGATCATTGACCTACCTGGTACTAATGCTCCTAATACCAGACACGCACAAGTTACACGAGAAGTTGTCGAAAAAGAAGCTGATGTTGCTATTATCATAATTCCCGCTACACAGCCTTTAACTGACAGTTTAGTAGAATTTCTCATCTCTACAATACGTCCTTATCTAAATCGCTGCATATTTGTTGTCAGTCGTATGGATCAAATTCGCCAGAAAGAACATAATAAAATGTTGGCTAATGTACGAGACAGATTGGTGGATAAACTAGAAATTAATCCTTCTAGGTTGTATTCATGTTCGGCTCAAGTTGTTATGGATGATGTTGCTGCGGAGGAGCATCGAGTAAATAACCCTGTTTTTTGGATCGACCAATTCACGCAAATGCAGGTTGAAATCATAGAACGCTTAAAAGCTGAACGAAATGCCATTATCAGTGAAAATCTCCAAGGTTTATTTGGTCAACTATTTAATCAAATTAAAAGTTATTTACAATATCAATGGAATAAACACAAGGAAAAAGAATATCAAATTCAGAAGGAAACAATTCAAGATATTGAATCTTTTAAGAGTCAACAATATAGAAAGTGTATTAATATGATCGATAGAAATACTACTCGATCGGAAAATAAAATAAACGATTATGTTGATAATTTTAGAGATCGAACTAATGCTAAAGTAAAAGAGGCTATTTTTGGCGCACGTGATTGGGACGATCTTAAGTATGTTGTTAATACTAAAGTTGGAATAATTTTACGAGACCAACAAAACTTACTAAGTGATAGTATTCAAAATGAATGCCGGAATCTTTCTCGGTCTGCACAGGAAGTTGGGCAATATTTTGATAAAAAATTCACTGAAGTCTATCAGAGCTTAGAAGCACTAGGTGGGCGTGTTGAAACTAATTCGGGGTTCACAAACAGTAATATCTCAATCAATACATATTCAGTTATTTCTTCTGCACAACAACTCAATAGTTCAAATTTTGGTAATGCAATGGCGGGCTTTTTTTCTCATGTATTTCGTGGATTGCTTAATGATCGCAAGCAAAAGATTTGGAATGAAATTCGACCTAAAATTTATAACTGCTTTGCTGAAATAAAAAAACAAGTGCAACCAACTGTAAGAAAAGACGCAGACAATCTGAAGACAGCCATCAATCAGCGGATTAATGATTACATGACTCACTACAAATCTGTTGTGGATGGTATGTTGAACGAGCAAAAAATGGAATTGCAGCGGTTGACACAGTTGCAAGCGACCATTCAAGCTGACTTAGCGGAGATTGAGCGAAGGCAACTGCAAATAAAAGTCAATTTACGTTGATGTATTAAATCAGTTACCTAACTCAATCTTTCTAATCTCACTGGCTAACTCTATCTAATAGTCAAAAGGAGACTACTATGAACTCTAACGATCGACAATATCAGTTATTTCAACAAAAACGTAACGCCCTAGCTGTTTTAGTAAAGCAGCAAATAGATGTGTTACATTCTCTGGATATGAAAGAAACAGAGGCAACTATTCACCAATTGGAAGAGCGGATTGCTACAGATAATTTCAAGGTACTTGTGGTTGGTGAGTTCAAGCGGGGAAAAAGCACTTTTATTAATGCTTTGTTGCGACAAAAAGTGTTACCAGCATACTCAACCCCAACTACTGCAATCATTAATGAAGTTAAATGGGGAGATAAGCAGAAAGCGATGCTATATCACAAAAAGCCTGCTTCTGGTTCACCACGATCGCCCCAGGAAATACCTGTGGACAAAATTGAGGAGTATGTTGTTATTAAAGACTCTGGTAAAAAAGAAGGCCAAGAAAGCCCCTATGAAAAGGTGGAATTATTTTGGCCTTTAGAACTCTGTCGCAATGGTGTAGAAATTATTGATTCTCCGGGACTGAATGAAAATGAAGTGCGCCAGCAAGTCACGGTGGATTACTTGTCAAGAGTCGATGCTGTGCTTTTTGTTCTGTCTTGCGAACAACTCGGCCCGTCAATTTCCGAACAGAAGATGATCGAATTGTTGAGTAATTGCGGTCATGAGGATATCTTTTTTATCTGCAATCGCTTCAATGATATTCGTAGAGAAGAAGAGCGAGAACGAGTCAAAAAACATGGCTTATCCCAGTTTGGAAATCTAACCAAACAAGGAACCAATGGTATCTTTTTCATCACGGCTGTCGATGCCTTAGAAGGTTATTTAAATAACGACGCGAACCGGATTAAGGCTTCTGGTATAGAACTTGTAGAGCAAGCACTGGCAACGTTTTTATCTAAGGAACGAGGGCGAGTAAAAATTGTTCGTTCAGAAAAAGTTTTCCGAATGTCTATTGAGGAGTCCCGAAAAATTATTCCTCAGCGAGAAGCTATGTTGAGAACGGATTTACAAATCTTGGAAAGACGATATGCTGATGCCCAGGAGTCATTGCGACTATTGGAGAAAGAGCGTGAAAGCATAGTGAGAAGAATATCGAACTTCCGTGAGGATATTAAAGAGTTAGTTCGGGGTAAAGCTCGCCAACTTTTGGATCGAGTCGGTGACAAAGTTGATGACTGGGTGAAGGAATATACAATCCAAGAAGGTGTCAAACTATTCTCAAAAGATATTTTCAAAATGGAAGCAGCGGCGAAAAGAGTTGTTGAAGAGGTAACTCAACATCTTTCCAGCAAAGTAGAGAAGGAGTTTACCCAATGGCAACGTCAGGAGTTACAGCCCTTTTTAGGAAGCCGTTTAGACGATCTATTCAAGGAATTAGAAGACAAAGCAGGTAAGTTTTGCTCAGATTTAGATCGAGTGCGTGTTGAAGTTTCTGGAACTAAAGTATCAAAGCTAGATGTACAGGTAGAAGATACTAAAATTTCTCCTATTAATCGCATTCTTTCTGGTATTGCTGGTTTTGTATTGATGGATTATGGTTCAGCCGCCATCGGAGGGTTATTTGGTTACAAGGAAATGCTCAAAAGTCTGATTCCTCAACTGGCTACTATTGCAGTAACCATAGCTTTTGCTGGACTGAATCCTTGGATATTAATTCCAGCAATACTTGGTAGTAGTTCATTACAAGGATTGATTAAGGTTAATGGGATTAACGATAAGGTTAAGCAACAAGTCGGGAAAGAATACAACGTTCAATTGCAAGCATCAAACCAGCCCAATGAAGTAGCTAATGCGGTTGCTGCTAAGATTAAAGAAATTGAGAACGGTGTAGATAGAGGACTTGGTAGCGAGATTCAAAGTGTTCGGACTCAAGTTATAGCGCTTCGCGCTGGTCTATTTACAAATACTGGAATGCTGCGTCTGCTGCTTTATGAATATTATAGTCATGAAGAGGCAACTCTTTTCTAATTGCTGTCTTTACTTTTTGCCACCAATGTTCAATTGGGTTTAAGTCAGGAGAGTAGGTAGGCAAAAACAGCAATTCACATCCCGCTTTTTCAATTAGTTCTCTAATTTTACGGGAGTTATGGAAAGGAGCATTATCCATAATAATTACCTGACCTTTTTCCACCTCTGGCAATAAACATTTTTCCAACCAAGTCTCGATCACCTTGGCTGTGCAATATCCTTGATATACCATCGGAGCCAAGATTTTTCCGTCACATAAAGCGCCGATAATACTTAATCTATCTTGGCGTTTTCCGGGTCGCATACTATATAATCTTTCCCCTTTTTGACTCCATCCATAAGGATAGCTTTCATTATTATTTATCCCGCTTTCGTCCATGTAGATTACCTGTTTTGATCTATATTGAGCTAGTTTACGCCTAAACTCAGACCGTTCCTCCTCACATCTTTCCTGATAACCATAAGTTTTTTTTTTACGAGTGTAACCCATTTTTTTTAACCCTCTACTAATTGTATGATGACTGACATCACCCCATAATTTGGCTAATTCTTTTTGAGTTTTGTCAGGGTTAGCATCGACAAATTCTTTGAACTTTTCCCAGTCTTTAATCCCACAAGGTTGAGCTGGAGGTCTGCCTTTTTTAGGAACTGTCGAACCGGTTTTTTCTTTGGTTTCTTTCCATCTATAAAGGGTTGGGCGGCTAATTTTCAGTGCCCGACTCACTTGGCTGATTGGTACACCATTTCCTATCAGCTCCAAGGCCCGTATTCGGATTTTTTGACTATAAGCACTTGCCATCGCGAGTAGACCTGCTCGAAAGTTGTACATTCTCTATTCTAACTTGTAACTAGACGAGGGCGAAGCGCTATAACTCAATTTTGGCTGAAAAGCAAAAAGGCCAAGCTAATGTTGACCAAAAGATTCAGGAGTTAAAGTTACTCTCGGAGCAATTAAATGCTATTGATGGGGAACTGAATGAGTTGATGAGACAAGTTGCTCAGATGTAAATTATTAGTTGTCTCGACTATTGAAAGGGACTCCCCAACAGTTAGAAAAGCGTGCGATTTCGGAGCAAAAGAGAAAGGCGTGATCGCGTCACTTCTACCCAGTAGCAGAAGAACGGCGATCGCACTCAACCCAACCTTATGGGATGAAAAGCCGACTTCCACCCATATAGACATCAATATCCAGCACAATTTCCACCAGACAAACTGCACAACGATCGCGATATTGAGAGTCATTGAACAAGCGATCGGCATCACTAATCGTAATCAGCGGGAGGGATGCAGAAGTCATTTCTTCGCGCATCACTTGCTCTAAGGAATTCTTGCCTTTCATCGTGCGATTAGCTGTGAGCAAAATCATCTCATTTTCTTGTGCTAGTCGCCAAACCACGCGATCGTCGCTATTGATTGGCAATTCCATTTGTTCAAAAGTGACAAAACGAATGGGAACCAGATCGAGCCATCCTTGATTGACAATAGAACCAAAGAAAACCATGGCATGTCCATTGAGATTATGGTCGATCAAAAAAATCATGCTTTAGCCTCGCGTTTGGCTTTGGCTGCTCGCAGTTTTTCCCATGCTGCTTCGGTTCCCGGTTTCGGGGGCATGGCAGCAATTTTAGCAATCAGATCGCGATTTTTTTCTTCATAATATAGCCGCAGTTCTTCGGCTTCCTTCAGAACTTGTTGATACTCCGCTTCAACCAAAGCGCGATTTTCTTCAATGTACGTTAAAGCGCTGTTTATTTGTGCTTCTGTTAGGTCAAATAATCCCTTAATAAACTTAGGCGGATATTGAGCGGTCACATAGTCCATGATATCGTAGATCGTAATCCGTGTCCCGGCAATGGTGAGTCCTCGTTCTGTACGGATAATTCCGGTTTGTTCATTGGATGGGTTGGTCATGATTTTTTCCCGAAAATCTAGTACCTGAAGGTCAATTATATTTTAAGCCCATAAATTAAGCTGTGGCGAATTCGGTGAAATGCCGTTTGCTAGGATGATGAAACCCTAAAACAATATCATTTTGAGGAATGCCCGCAGCGAGTAAATCATCGACAATACAGAAATTCGTTACGTCTTGTTCCACCCAAACTTTGCTATCTTTAATTTTCAAATAGATAATGATATGCTGTACTAGCTTTTTACAGCATTTTTCGCGCTTTATGCGGTACATTTTGATCCCCCTAAATCCCCCTTAAAAAGGGGGACTTTCACTGCCCCCCTTTTTAAGGGGGGTTGGGGGGATCTTTGCCTCTTGTACTTCATGACAGCGCGAATGGCTGTATCGTTCCAGCCAAAGCGAAACCAAAGATATTCATCTCTGATTTCATCTAAAGCTAGACGATCGCTGAGTTCACATTGAGGATTTTTCTGGACTTGATGAATCTTCATACCATAATAGTCGGTCAATATTCGTTTGACGATCGTGCGGTAATTTTCTGCGTCAGCCATTTGACCAGTGCCTCCTTCGCTGTATCTACTACAATTAACAAAACTCGATTATCTTTAATCACTTCTTAACCCACAGCAAACCCGGTATGAGGTCTGACCTCTGGGGGATGAAATCCTAAAACAATCTTGTCCTTCGGGATACCTGCTCGTAACAAATCATCGGCGATGCCATCCTCCAACCCATCCTCATGAATCCAAATTTTATCCCCCACCACCTCCAAATGAACGATGCAAGCGTGAACCCGCTTACCATTCACATCCCCCACCGTCAACAGCACATAATTCTGATGGTCTTCTGCGATCGCCAATTTTCGTTGTAAATTCCCATGAGCATAGGGCAACTTGGCGTAATCTTCTAAAATTTCCTTGATAATGTAATAATAGTTTAGGGAATCCATCGCTCGATAACCTCCTGTTTTTTCTCAAAAATTAGCAAATTAAAACGCTGATTTCTTAATAAAATTTCTCCAATAGCTTCTTGAAAAAGAGTGTCAAATACATCTTTAGTAATAGCAAGATAAAGTATCCGGTTTGGATCGATATCCCGCATAATGTCGCCATACAAAGTATACTGACCTAACGCATTCTCCAAATCATTAACCCGTGACTTACCGATAAAACTCTTAATTTCTACCGCTATTTTCTTCTCGCCTTTTTCCGCAGAAAGCAACTTTTCTGCTCCGATATCGACAAATAAATCTCTACGCCCAATATTCAAAATATAGGGATCGTCGGTAATTGTCCACCCATCCTTAATTAAAGCATTCTTTACCGCATTGTGATAAATATCCTTAGCAGGCATCACTCCACCTCCAAACTTTATCCATCCTAGTCTTCCGACTGTTCTAATAATAACAAGTCTCGCAGTTGATTAGAGTCTAAATTGGCTAACCAATTTTCTCCCGAACCTACAGCTTGTTCAGCAAGTTCTTGCTTACTGGCAATGAGATCGTTAATCTTTTCTTCTAATGTACCTTCGCAAACGAATTTATGAACTTGTACATTCCGAGTTTGACCAATGCGAAATACTCGGTCGGTGGCTTGATTTTCTACGGCGGGATTCCACCATCGGTCAAAGTGAAAGACATGATTGGCGCGGGTTAAGTTTAAGCCGACACCGCCTGCTTTTAGGGATAAGATAAACAATTTTGGCCCTTGGGGGTCATGTTGAAAGCGGTCAATCATTTCTTCTCTTTGCGCTCTTTTTGTACTGCCGTATAAGAAGAAAACTTCAGATTTAAATTCCTCTTCTAGATAGGGTTGGAGCAATTTACCCCATTCAGCAAATTGGGTGAAAATTAAGGCCCGATCGCCAACATCAACAACTTCTTCCAACATTTCCCGCAAACGCATCAGCTTACCAGAGTTTTCCGGTTGTTTCAGCTTTTTCTTCTTTAAGAACTGCTCTGGATGATTGCAAATTTGCTTTAACTTCGTCAGCAGCGCTAACACTTCCCCATGGCGTTGAATGCCTTGCGCTTGCTCGATTTTCTCTAGGGATTCTTCCACGGATGCTTGATAGAGCTGCTTCTGTTCATCAGAGAGGGAACAAAAAACGGTCATTTCTTGTTTTTCCGGCAAATCTTCGATAATGGTGCGATCAGTTTTCAAGCGCCGCAGAATAAAGGGTTGGGAGAGCGATCGCAGGATTTGCAAGGATTGGCGATCGCCGTATTTCTCAATCGGAACCGTAAACCGGCGCTGGAAAAACTGCCGATTTCCCAAATATCCAGGATTAAGAAAGTCCATAATTGACCAGAGTTCCTGCAACCTATTCTCTACCGGCGTTCCCGTCAGCGCGATGCGAAACTCTGAAGTTAACTCGCGCACCGCTTGGGACTGTTTTGCCTCCGGATTCTTAATATTTTGAGCTTCATCTAACACCACCCCTTGCCATTCTACCGCTTGCAAGTCTTTCTGGTCTCGAAAGACTAGGGGATAGCTAGTAATCACCAGATCTTTACTCTCAACCGCTTTAAGAAATTGCTTATTTTTAAACCGCTTATCCCCATGATGTAGCACCATCTGCAAACTGGGAGCAAAGCGTTTAACTTCCCGTTGCCAATTACCTAAAACGGAGGTGGGACAAACCAATAATGTCGGTTTTTCGAGCTTTTTCTGCTGTTTCAAAAGCAACAAAAACGCCAGAAACTGGATTGTTTTTCCTAGCCCCATATCGTCGGCTAAACAGGCTCCTAAGCCCCATTGCTCCAAAAATGCCAACCACCCCACGCCCCTAGATTGATAGGGGCGCAACTGTCCGTTAAAGGTCTCTGGAGCGGCGATCGCCTCAATAGTACGCGGCTCCATCAAACGGGTCAGTAATTCCCCTAACCGCTCGGAAGCCTGAAAGTCAACCACCGGCAGCTTTTCCACCATCTGCGTATCTCCCGTACTGATGCGGAGGGCATCCTCTAGAGATAAACTCATTTGGTCTTTACGCTTAGTGAAAAACTCCTGAGCCACGCGCACATCTTGGGGGCGCAATTCCACCCATTCCCCATTAATCTGCACCAAGGGAGAATCGAGGGCTACCAATTGGTCAAACTCTTTTTTAGAAACCCGTTGTCCTCCTAACATTAATTCCCATTTAAATTGCAATAAACTTTGTAAACTTAAGCGCTCGGTTTTCTTGTGTTTGGGAGTATCGGCAACTAAACTTAATCCTAAGCGATTGGCAAAGCCTTGTTCCGGCGCGAGAGATGGGGGCAAAATTACACCTAATCCACTTTCTCGCAATCGCCCGACTCCCGTTTTTAGAAATTCATAGGCTTCTTGGGGATTGAGCCGACAAAATAGGGGTTTGGAGGTATTTAAGCTCTCTTCTAAAGGAGGAAAAATGCGCGAAGCTAATCCTAATCCGGCTAAAAAAGTTTCTTGGGGATAATGAATTGTATAGCCTTCATAGATTAGAGATTCTACAGGATTGCTCCAAATGGTATTGGCATCAACCATGCAATCAGGATTTTCGACAGATTGCAGTCCATATTCAAGTAGCCAATCTGGGCTTTTTCCTTGGGGAGGATGGAGTTTTAAGACAGTGCTAAAAGCGCTCCCTTGATGTACCTGCTGAATGGGAGCCATCCACTCAGTGAGGGTGGTTTTGAGCTTCTCGATTTCGGGAGTGGGGGAAAGGGAATTACTGCTACCCGTTAAGCCTTCTAACCATTGAGCGATCGCCCCTTTTAGATTGGGTAAGGGAGTCTCCTGCTTCTGGATCTCGCCATTGATAATTTGGCTCAAAAAGTCCCACAGCAAGGTTTTGGGAGCTGTGGGAAAATCCAGCTTGAGGCAATCCTCAGCCGGTTGATAGGTGTGACAACTGCCGGGCATGAGGCGGCTAAACTCAGTCAAGCGATGGCGATCGCTCTGACTATCGAGTAAAGGTTGCCATTGGGCGTTTAAAGAACCATCCCCCCCAGCCTTGAGGGTGGGCAAAAACTTACACCGAGCGAGTAAGTCTAAACCCCACCGGCTCATCTGAGACCAAAAGCGCAGATCGCAGCCTAACCAAGCGGGCTGAGAGTCTAACCATCCTAGGGGAAGACTCTGGAGAAAGGGCAAGGTTTGTGCAGGAGTCAGACAGAGTACCTCAATTTGCCAAGGGTGAAGACTGATACAGCCCTTGGCATTTTTACTCGGTAGATCGAGATCCCCCCAACCCTGTTTAAAAAGGGGAGCAGTAGCGAAAGTCCCCCTTTCTAAGGGGGATTGAGCCGGATCAACGTCTTCAGAAGCAGCGATCGAGTATAGGGGAGTACAGACAATAGGGGAATTTTGCTTAGATTTCGATTTCGGTGCAGACTCAGGAAACTGGAGCAGAGTCGGTAAAGCCAGTTGTATTGGGGCGATCGCCACCATCTTAAAATCGGGTAGAGCCATTTGCACCGACTCCGGGATCTGGCTCGACTGTAACCAAGTTTGCAGTTCTGTGGCACTCAGGGCAAAAGGATGGGAGGCAATAGCAAACGATGAAGGAGTGTATTCTTGGGGAGCAACTCTGCGCCAAGTTTCTGCCCAAATCACAAATTGATGTTGAGTTAACCAACTCCCATGTAAAATTGCCATGCGATCGTCGTTCTAAAGTTTGCTCAAAGTTGAGAATGATTCAGGAGCGGCTCAACTTCAGTTTCTCATAGCCGCCTAATTTTAGTAACCATATCACGACAATGACCCAATGGATCGGGTAAAAACTAAGGAGTGAGTTAAATTAGAATTAAGTGGCCAGCAAACTCATATCCAGACTTGGGGAGCATCATGATCTTTAGGGTGAAGTCAAAACTCTACGAACGGCTTCAAACTCGCCGGGTAAAGGCCGGAGACTCGATCTTCTATGAAGGCGATCGCGGAGACTTCGCCTATATTATCGAGGAAGGAGAAGTCGAAATTTGGACACAGGTCGATCATACCCGCCGGATTCTCAATCATCTTAATCCTGGCTCCATGTTCGGCGAAATTGCCTTAATTGATGGTCAACCCCGCTCTGCTTCTGCCACCGCATTAACCGATGTTAGATTAACCCTAGTCACCAAGGAACAAGTCAACCGTCGCATTCAAGATGCCGATCCCCTGTTGCGAATGTTACTGTTAATGGTCATGCGTTATTTTCGTTCAGAAACCCAAAATTTTCGATCGCGCAGTAAATCATTAGTGCCTAAGTTTTTTCTAGAGAAACTCTACCCTGACATCAATCCCCAAAAAGATCTCTCCTTTCGACTCACCGAAGCGGTAGATTTAATCCGCATGGAAAATGAGTTACGCACCGCCTTAGATGAGCAACAATTTAAGCTAGTCTATCAACCGATTATTGATCTAGAAACTCAAACCATCACGGGTTTTGAAGCCCTAATTCGCTGGCAGAGTCCCCAACGGGGATTTGTGACTCCCGATCGGTTTATTCCCTTAGCAGAATCAACTTCTTTAATTGTGCCCATTGGTCAATGGGTGATGCAGACCGGATTAGAAGCCTTAAAGAAGATTCAAAAACGGGTCAACTACCCAGTAAACATGAGCTTCAATATTGCCAGTCGCCAAATTGAAGAGCCAAATTTTCTACAATTTCTACTCGATTGTACTGATTACTACGGACTCGATTATCAGCAAGTGAAGCTAGAAATTTTAGAGCGCACCTTATTTGACAGCGAGCGGGCGATCGCCTGGGTACAACAATGTCATACTCTGGGTTTTCCTTTGATTTTGGATGATTTTGGCACAGGATACTCCAGTTTACAGTATCTGAATGAATATAATCTCAATACCCTAAAAATTGATAAGTCCTTTGTTCAAGGAATGAATGTTGAGTCCAACAATAAAAGCTGTAGTATTTGTAACGCTATTATCAACTTATCGAACACCCTGGGAATGACCGTGGTTGCAGAAGGAATAGAAACTCATGAACAGCTACAAGCTCTCAAAGCCTTTGGCTGTACTTATGGTCAAGGGTATTTCTTTTCACGACCCGTTCCCCTAGAAGAGGCGATCGCCCTCTTTGACGACCCTCGATTTCAACCTTAAACTTTTCCTAAACCAGAGTTGGGAATATTTTCGATCTAACCCTAAAGTATTGTAGTCTACAATACTTTTTCTCTGCTCTAGTCCTTCAACATAGTTAAGTTTCTGGCAAATGTCCCTTAAGTCCCGGTTCTAGAGATGCCTGTAGCAGCAATAGAGATCAAGGTTAAGAGGAAGTTAGCACAGATTAAATTCCTTAAACTTTAGGGCTTATGCCCTTATCAGGTGCGTATGGTCAAATGGAATATTCAGCCTCAGCAATCACATCTCAAGGGCTTATTGCCCCTCATCAACTGGCTAAAAGCCTTGTGTCGCCTATCTGAACCACCAGGTTCCCAACGTCAGCAAACTCGGAGATGGCTAATCGTCATCTTTTGTCTCTCCCTGGGAGTTTCCCTGGGAATCGGTTTCTGGAGTGGGCCCCTAGCCGAGCAAGCAACTGCCCAACTTAACCCTACAGAAGTCCCCCCTATTGATACTGGAGATACCGCTTGGATGCTGATGTCATCAGCTATGGTATTGTTAATGACTCCAGGTTTGGCTTTCTTCTATGGTGGCTTAGTGCGTTCTCGGAATGTACTCAACACCATGATGATGAGCCTAATTTCTTTAGCTGTGGTCGCCGTAACCTGGGTATTATGGGGCTATAGCTTGAGTTTTGCCCCGATCGCCCTTAATCCTGGGGGCGATCCGACCTTTACTGCCAATCCCTTCATCGGTAGTCTCAAATGGTTGGCTTTTAACGGGGTGGGAATCACTCCCGATCCGGTTGGCTATGCCTCTACAATCCCTCATCAGGTGTTTGCACTCTACCAAATGATGTTTGCCATCATTACCGTGGCTTTGGTATCTGGGGCGATCGCCGAACGCATGAGCTTTAAAGCCTACTTCTGGTTCCTGATCCTCTGGTCTACTTTCATTTATTGCCCACTCGCCCACTGGGTCTGGGGTAAAGGCTGGTTAGGAACCCTGGGAGCGCTAGATTTCGCTGGTGGGACAGTCGTTCACATTAGTTCAGGAGTATCAGCATTAGTTGCCGCTTGGATGCTCGGGCCCCGCAAAGACTGGCAAACTCAACCCATTTTGCCCCATAATGTTCCCTTTGTATTACTGGGTACAGGATTATTGTGGTTTGGCTGGTTTGGCTTTAATGCAGGCAGCGCCCTCGCCGCCAATGGCTTGGCAGCTACCGCTTTTACCTCCACCATGATTTCTGCGTCCGCCGCTGGTCTGGCTTGGGTTATGGCAGAATGGTTACTCCGGGGCAAACCCACAGCCATTGGTATCGCGAGTGGTTTTGTTGCCGGTTTGGTCGGTATTACCCCGGCGGCTGGTTTTGTCGGCCCCATGGCAGCCATAGGGATTGGTGTGATAACTTCTCTGTGCTGTCTAGGGGCAGTCACCATCAAAGTTAAAATTGGCTTTGATGATGCCCTCGATACTTTCCCCGTTCATGGCGTTGGGGGTACAGTAGGAGCGATCTTGACCGGAGTGTTTGCTTCTAACTCCGTTAATTCAGCTATTGAAAGTGGCCTCATTTATGGAGGTGTAAAAACCTTTGTTGCTGGGGTCATTGGCGTAGTAGCCGCCTATCTGATGGCAGCGATCGGCACATTTATCATCCTCAAAGTTCTCTCTTTCTTGATGGATCTGCGTGTCTCTGTGGAAATAGAAGATGCGGGACTCGACATTCAAGAACATGGAGAAAGTGCTTACGAAGGATAAGGGTTGGCTTGGGTCTTATCTGGTTCCCTGATTCGGTTTAAACTTGAATTTGGCGGTCTTTTTCAAACCAGGTCACAATATCCATCACCTTTAAATCCGTAACTTTAACTTGGGTTTCCTGGGCAATTTTGTTCAAGGGAACTCGGGCCGCACTCACCAGACGGGCGAAAAAATTAATAAAGCTCTCATCGAGATCAATAATCCTCTGAATATGGGTGTCGTGTTTTACCCAATGGGCGATCGCATCCTCCGCAATGGTTTCTGCGGGTTGATGGGTCTCTAAACTAATCTCTTTGAGAGCGCGACAAGCATAAATGGCTAATCGGGTGGAAAACTTATCTGGCGAGGATAATAAGGCGGAATCAACCATTATCGCTTCTTCTTCAGTGAGAAATTCTACCGGTAAACGGGAAGTCATAATCAATTAAAAATTAAAAATTAAAAATGGAAATGCGCGATCGCCCAAACTTAAGCAGATTTAAGCAGATTCCGCCCGATCCATGACCGGTGCGATTAAATAACCACAGCGATGTTCCCCATCAATAATCCAATGAGTACGTTCCACCTGACAATCCGGAAACAAATCCGAAAACATCTCCAGTTCATGGCCACACACCGTCGGAAAAGATTCGGCCACATCGGCGATCGCACAATGATGTTCGGTTAACATAAATCGGGTGACTCCATTCGGATTTTGGGCATCCGGTTCCACAGCATACCATTGAGCCATATACCCTTCTTCCTGCCGCAGCTCCACCAGCTTTTCCACCCGTTCCTCAATCGTGCCACTTCTCAGGCGATCGCGGTAAACCTCCGCTTTGCGCTGCCATTGTTTCTGTAAAATTGACCCCACTTGGTCTTTACCCACCGTTTCCGCTAAAGTATCCAGAAGAGCGACAGCAAATTCACCGTGATTATTCCCAAAGCGATCTCGTCCCTTCCGACTCAGGAAATACCAATGTTGGGGCCGTCCCATCGAAGTCTGCCCATCCTTATCTCCATGCACAACCTCATACTCAATCAACTCCTCCCCTTCCAAGTCCTTCAGATGTCGCCGAATCGCTTGGGGACTCACCCCCAACGCCTCAGCTAACCCCAAAGCCGTTGCTCGACCATCCTTAAGTAGATACTCCAGAATGGACTCTTTCGTCGAGATTTGGTGAGCGGTTCCCATGATCTTCACAAAACTTAATCACCACTAAGCGTACATTACGATCCCCAAATTGGGATTTGACAACAAACTCATTGCTAAACTACGCTAAAATCATAGTAAAGCAACAAACAAGTTGTTTAAACCCATTATACTCACTTAATTCTGTTCGTTCATTGAGAATTTGCCCATGACCCTATCATCTCAACCCCAGCAAGCCACAGAAACCAGTCTAGAAGCCATGCGGAGATTTTCCGAAAAATATGCGGAAAACACCAAAACCTACTTTTGTTCCGACCTCAGCATCACTGCTGTCGTCATCGAAGGACTCGCCAAACACAAAGACGAACTCGGCGCTCCTCTGTGTCCCTGCCGTCACTACGAAGACAAAGAAGCCGAAGCCAAAGCCGCCTACTGGAACTGCCCCTGCGTCCCCATGCGCGAGCGCAAAGAATGCCACTGTATGCTCTTCCTCACTGAAGATAACCCCTTCGTCGGCACAGAAAGAGCCATCAGCATCGATCAAATTCGAGCCACCACCAACCCCGTCGCTCAAGGCTAAAACCACCAAGGAAAATCACCCCGCCTTGTCCCCCTAGTTACTAGAGAACACCAACCATGTCTACGAGCGTTAAAACCCTAGTCAACCAACCCTACAAATACGGTTTCATCACCGACATTGAAACCGACAAAATCCCCAACGGCTTAAGCGAAGACGTAGTACGGCTGATTTCCGCCAAGAAAAACGAACCGGAATTCATGCTCAACTTCCGTCTCAAAGCCTACCGTCGATGGCTAGAAATGAAAGAACCCAACTGGCCCCATCTTCAATATCCCCCCATCGACTACCAAAACATCAGCTATTATTCTGCCCCCAAACAGCAGGACAAAAAGAAAAGCCTGGATGAAGTTGACCCCGCTCTGCTAGAAACCTTCGAGAAGCTAGGAATTCCCCTTTCCGAACAAAAACGGCTCTCCAATGTAGCTGTAGATGCCGTATTTGATAGCGTTTCCATTGCTACCACATTTCGGGAAAAACTAGCGGAAGAAGGGGTGATTTTCTGCTCCATTTCCGAAGCCGTCCATGACTATCCCGAACTGATAGAAAAATATCTCGGTAGCGTCGTTCCGGTCAGCGATAACTACTTTGCCGCTCTCAACAGTGCCGTATTTAGTGATGGTTCCTTTGTGTATATCCCCAAAAACACAAAATGTCCCATGGAACTGTCCACCTATTTTCGGATTAACAGTGGCGATACTGGACAATTTGAGCGCACCTTAATTGTAGCCGAGGAAGGGTCACAAGTTTCCTATCTGGAAGGCTGCACTGCTCCCATGTACGACACCAACCAACTACACGCAGCCGTCGTGGAATTAGTCGCCCTAGACAACGCGGATATTAAATATTCCACCGTGCAAAACTGGTACGCTGGCGACGAAAACGGCAAAGGCGGAATTTATAACTTTGTCACCAAGCGCGGACTGTGTAAAGGAGTCAATTCTAAGATTTCCTGGACTCAGGTTGAAACCGGTTCAGCTATTACTTGGAAATATCCCAGTTGCGTGTTAATTGGTGATAATTCTATTGGTGAATTTTACTCCGTTGCTCTCACCAATAATCGCCAGCAAGCCGATACCGGAACCAAGATGATTCATGTGGGCAAAAATACCCGCAGCCGGATTATTTCTAAAGGAATTTCTGCCGGAAATTCTGCCAACAGTTATCGTGGTTTAGTGAAAATAAACCCCAAAGCAGAGGGAGCAAGAAATTATTCCCAATGTGATTCTATGCTGATTGGGGATAATGCCGAAGCCAACACTTTCCCCTATATCCAAGTACAGAATAATTCTGGAAAAGTAGAGCATGAAGCCTCAACTTCCAAAATTGGAGAAGACCAGCTTTTCTACTTTTCCCAACGGGGAATTTCCGCCGAAGATGCGGTGTCAATGATGATTAGTGGTTTCTGTAAGGATGTGTTTAATCAGTTGCCCATGGAATTTGCGGTAGAAGCGGACAAATTGTTGAGTTTAAAATTAGAAGGAACAGTCGGTTAAGCATGAGTATTTTATCAGTACGCAACCTCACCGCTAATGTGGCGGGTCAATCCATTCTTAAAGGTTTAAACCTGGAAATTAAGGCGGGAGAAATCCATGCTATTATGGGGCCTAATGGTTCTGGCAAAAGTACATTTTCTAAAATTCTTGCCGGTCATCCGGCCTATGAAGTCACCGGTGGAGAGGTGATTTATAAAGGTGAAAATTTGCTCGAAATGGAGCCGGAAGACCGGGCGACTTCTGGTGTGTTTTTGGCATTCCAGTATCCCTTAGAAATTCCGGGCGTGAGCAATTTAGACTTTTTGCGTGTTGCCTATAATTCCAAGCGCAAACACCAAGGTTTGGAAGAGTTGGATACTTTTGATTTCCAAGACTTGGTAGAAGAGAAGTTAGAAGTCGTAAAAATGGATGCGGCATTTTTAGACCGCAGCGTGAATGAAGGGTTTTCTGGAGGGGAGAAAAAGCGGAATGAAATTCTGCAAATGGCGCTTCTAGAACCGACATTGGCGATTTTAGATGAAACCGATTCTGGATTGGATATTGATGCCCTAAAAATTGTAGCTAATGGGGTGAATCAATTAACCCGCCCGGATAATGCGGTATTGATGATTACTCACTATCAACGGTTGTTGAATTATATTGTCCCTGATTATGTGCATGTGATGGCGGATGGCCGAATTTTACGCACGGGCGGTAAGGAGTTAGCTTTGGAACTTGAATCTAGGGGATATGACTGGATTCTAGAGGAAGAATTGCAGGGGGTGAAGTAGGATGACGATGCTGACAATGGAATTAAACCGGGAAAGTCCCCGGTTTCAAGGGGTGCAAAAGCTCCTGCATACTCGCTTAGGGTTTGATAAACCGGAACTCGATCCGGCGCTGGTATCCTTAATTCAGGCAGTGCGGGAACATGGGGCAGCGATTGCCTCGGAACTCCAATTTCCTAGCTCTCAGGATGAAGAATGGCGGTTTACGGATATTTCGCGCCTCTTGGGTGTGGATTTCCAACCGGCAACTGTACCGAGTGAAGCCTTTATGGATATCACGCCCTTCATCCTACCAGAAGCAGAACACAGCCGCCTGGTATTCGTGAATGGCGTATATTCTGCCCAACTCTCGGATCTTTCTGGAGTAAAGATAGACTCCGTAACCCATCTATTATCGGGGGCAGTTCCGGAAGCAAAACTTAATCCCTATTTGGGCAAAAAACCCGGCAATCAAGAAGTTTTTACTGCCCTCAATAGTGCCAGTTTGACGGATGGAGCCGTGGTGTTGATACCGGAAAATCAGGTGATTGAAACGCCGATTCATGTATTGTTTTTATCTGTGGAGGATGAAAAAGCGGCGATCGCCAGTCCGCGCACTTTAATCATTGCCGCAGCCAACAGTTCAGCCACCCTAGTTGAACAGTATGTCACCATCAGCAGTTGTCCCGCCGCTCCCGGAATTACGCCCTATTTTAGTAATGCCGTTACAGAAGTTTGGTTAGAGGATAACGCCCAGATTAACCATACTCGCATTCAGCAAGAAGGACAACAAGCCATCCACATCAGCAAAACCACAATTAGTCAAAACCGCGACAGTCAATATACCCTCAATACGATTAGTCTAGGAGCCGGTTTATCCCGTCACAATATCGATGTAATCCAGCAGGGAGAAGGAACCCAAACTACTCTCAATGGCTTAACGGAAATTACCGGTAAACAATGCTCCGATACCCATAGTAGCGTTAATCATTTGTATCCCCATGGCAGCAGCAATCAACTGCATAAATGCATTGTGGATCAAAAAGCCCATGGGATTTTTAATGGTAAAGTGTTTGTGCCCAAAGCCGCTCAATTAACCAACGCCCAACAGCTCAACCGCAGTTTAATTTTGTCAGAAAAAGCAAAAGTAGACACCAAACCCCAACTCCAAATTACCGCCGATAATGTCAAATGCTCCCATGGCGCAACCGTGAGTCAATTGGAAGAAGAAGAGGTCTTTTATTTACAAAGTCGAGGCTTATCAAAAGATGCCAGTCGTCATCTGCTCATTGATGCCTTTGCCCATGATATCTTATCTCGCATTCCCCTAACTTCGTTGCAAGGTAAACTGGCTCAGTGCCTCTCCTGTCGTACTGATTTTTGATCCCCCCTAACCCCCCTTAATTTGATCCCCCCTAACCCCCCTTAGAAAGGGGGGAAATAAAAAAAGTCCTCTTTAGAAAGGGGGAAATAAAAAAAGTCCCTCTTTCTAAGGGGGGTAAATAAAAAAAGTCCCCCTTTCTAAGGGGGATTTAGGGGGATCGAGATCTCCCCATCCTTCGCCAATCCATCTCTATTCCTATTCATAACCCTATGATGACTTTTACCCAACCCAAACCCCTAGCTTCCCTGATCCGAGATGATTTTCCCATTCTGGATCAACAAGTCCATGGAAAACCCTTAGTTTATCTAGATAATGCGGCAACCTCCCAAAAACCGACCCTGGTTTTAGATACTTTACAGCACTATTATCAGCGCGATAATGCTAATGTGCATCGAGGGGTGCATTTACTCAGTTGTCGCGCCACAGAAGCCTATGAAGGCGCTAGAGATAAGGTGGCTGGGTTTGTGAATGCGCGATCGCGTAATGAAATAGTTTTCACCCGTAATGCCAGTGAAGCGGTTAATTTAGTCGCCTATGCTTGGGGATTAAATACCCTAAAACCAGGGGATGAAATCATTACTTCAGTAATGGAACATCATAGTAATTTAGTTCCTTGGCAAATGATTGCCCAGAAAACCGGCGCAGTCTTAAAGTTTGTGGAATTAACGGAGACAGAAGAGTTTGATTTTGAGCAATTTAAATCCTTGCTCAGTCCCCAAACTAAATTAGTTGCAGTTGTCCATGCTTCTAATACTTTGGGCTGTATTAATCCCGTAGCCGAGATTGCACAAGAAGCGCATAAAGTGGGCGCAAAAGTGTTAATTGATGCCTGCCAAAGTGCCCCCCATTTAAAGTTAGATGTTCAGGCACTAGATTGTGATTGGTTAGTGGCTTCTGGGCATAAAATGTGCGGCCCTACTGGCATTGGTTTTCTGTATGGAAAATTGGAGTTACTCGAAGCTATGCCACCCTTTTTAGGGGGTGGAGAAATGATTTCTGAAGTCTTTTTAGAGCGTTCCACCTATGCCGAACTGCCCCACAAATTTGAAGCGGGAACTCCTGCCATTGCCGAGGCGATCGCCCTCGGTGCAGCCGTAGATTACTTAATCAGTATTGGATTAGATAAAATTCATACTTACGAATTAGAGTTAACCGATTACTTATTTGAGCAACTCCTGCAAGTTCCTGACGTAAGGATTTACGGGCCAAAACCTAGCCAAACCAAGATTAGAGCCGCCCTCGCCACCTTTACTACTGGCGAGATTCATGTCAACGATATCTCCTCCTTGTTAGATCAAGCAGGTGTAGCGATTCGTACCGGTCACCATTGTACCCAACCCTTACACCGAATTTTAGGGGTGAATTCCACCGCGAGAGCGAGTTTGTATTTCTACAATACCTTTGCAGAAATCGATCGCTTTATTGTTGCGCTCAAAGACACTCTCGCCTTTTTCAAGAGTATTTTGTAGGATCTATAGCCTTTCTCTCTTGCATGAGGTATAGCCCTCACCCCCAACCCCCTCTCCCACGGGAGAGGGGGCTTATATTAGAGCCAATTGTCTAAAGTGAACAAAATGCCTACTGCTAATTTTGAGGCAATGAGTGATGAGGAATTGAAACGGTACTTCCTAGCCAGAGGAAGAAGATATCCAACAAGCTCTAATTTTTGCCTCTTCTTACTTATAGTTATTGCAGAATGTGAGCAGGAGTTGACAGAAGGAGCCGCAGTTACAGTTGAGCCAAGCCGTATTCGTATTCGTCGGTTACCCTTAGTATCTGATCTCTAATTTCATACTTCCTCATCTATGAACCCTTCTCAAACCCTAACGGTAACACGCAACAACCAAACCTTCAGGGTGGAAATCTCCATTCATCCCCCAAGTGCTTATGTACAAGAACATCTTCAGGAGCTATTACCCAACTGGCAAAAAGATTCAATATCAGTGATTATTTTCCTGCAACAAGCGCAGATCTCCTTAACTGAAATCTCTCCAGAAGTCGAAGCCGAAAAACAAATACTCTGGGACAATTTTATCCGATGGTCGGACTTACTGATGAACCAGTTAAGCACCTATGCCACCGATGCCTTCGATCCGCGCACCGGATATCCCCGCAGATCCAAACCTGGAACCCTTCACCATAGTGATGTCCCTGCGGTTCATGCCGCTCTAGGATATCCCATCGAAAAAAACGGCGACTGTGCTGCCATCATTCACCCCCATTGGGGAACGGCTGTTTATCCCAGCGTGATGCTCTCTACTGCTCCTGCCGATGAAATGATCAATGCCATAATTAAGCTCCATTTAAGTTAGGGAAATTTCTGATTTTTGGGGAACATCAGGATACCATCTAAAGTATCCTGCACTTCAGCTCTCTCTATCCGATGAAATACCTACCCTTCAAACCCCACTTCCCTCTGCAAGTCGTCTTAATCGTGCCGTTTCTCCTGCAAATTACGATCGCCGTTAGCTTAGTCAGTTGGCTTTCCTTTCGCAGTGCCCATCAGATGCTAGAAAATATGGTAAAACGATTAACCACTGAAATTGGCTCAGAAGTTCAACAGCGTTTATCCTCCTATTTAGAACTCCCTCAAAGGGTTAATCGGTCTCATCTGGGGGCGATCCAGTCCGGTTTGCTAGAGGTGGAAAACCTGGATCGATGGGATTATTATCTCTGGGATAAAATCCAACAAGTCCCAGAGTTAAGTTTTACCGCCATATCCAATAACCAAGGGGGCCAACGAACCGGAGAACGTCTAGCTGATGGCTCGTTAACCATTAATACCATTACTCCGAGCGATCGCCACACCTTCCGCTCCTACAACACCGACAATCAAGGAAATCGCACTACCCTAGCCCTTGAATTAGGCGATCGCGATCCCCGCCAACGACCTTGGTATTTAACCGCAGTTAAAACAGGAAAAGCCACCTGGAGCAACCCCCATGTTTCCTATCTCGAACCCGTCCTCCTCATCTCCGCCTTACAACCCATTGATATCGATAATAACGGTAGAGTTGAAGGGGTTCTTAACACCACCCTCAAACTCAGTCAACTCGGCCAATTTCTCAGCCAAATTGACCTAGGAAAAACCGGAAAAATTGTCATTCTCGATCGCCAAGGAAACCTCATTGCCAGTTCTACCCAAGAAACCCCCTTCGATCCAGAAACCAAAACTCTCCTCCCCATTACCCAGAGTCAGGATGCTCTCACGCGCCAACTAATCGCCCTTCTGCAAAACCAAGATATTACCTTAAGCAACTTCACCCGCCCCACCCTCACCCAAATTACCTTAGAAGGCGAGCATTACTTTAGTCGTATCCTTCCCTATACCGACTCCTATGGCTTAGAGTGGAGTATCCTTATTTTTCTCCCCGAATCTAACTTTACCGCCGAAATCGAGAGCTATAAACAACAAATCCTAGTCGTTTGTATGGCTGCACTAATCATTGCTGCTGGATTAGGGGTATTAGCCTCTCAGTGGATTGCTCACCCCATTTGTCAACTACGCAATGCCAGTGCCGCCTTTGCCTCCGGGAGACGGCAAAATTCCGTACAAGCTCAGGGCATACAAGAATTAGAAATTTTAGCCCAAACCTTTAATGAAATGGCGACTCAAATTGCCAATCAGCTTGATATCCTCGAACAACAAGTCGCCGAACGCACCTATCTCCTGACTCAACATAATCAAGTTTTAGCCGAACTTGCGGGCAATCCCCGCTTACACCAAGGAGACCTAAACCAAAGTTTACCTCAACTGACCGAGGCGATCGCCCAAATCCTCCAAGTTAACCGCAGCAGCATTTGGCTCATCGAACCCGAAAGCAAACTATGGCGCTGTGCCGACCTATTTATACCCCCTCTCAGAACCCACACCCAAGGAGACTTATTAGCCATCGAAAACTATCCCCACTATGCCCAAGTCCTACAAACCCAAAACGTCATTGCCATTGAAGAAGCTTGGATAGATGAGCGCACCAGCGAACTCAAAGACACCTATCTCGTTCCCTTGGGTATTCATTCCCTGCTCGAAATTCCCCTTCGCCGACATCAAACCCTAATTGGCGTAATGTGCATTGAAACCACCCAACCTCACCATTGGACTCAGGAAGAACAAAACGTCGCCCGTTCCATCGGCGATTTGGTTAACCTCGCCATTGAATCCTACCATCGCCACCAAGCCGAAATTAGCCTCAAAGCGGCTAAAGAAGCTGCTGACAAAGCCAATCAAGCCAAAAGTGAATTTTTAGCCAATATGAGCCATGAATTACGCACCCCCCTTAACGGTATCCTCGGTTACACCCAAATTCTCCAACGGATGGATGACCTCAAACCCAAACAACGGGAAGGAATCACCATTATCGAACAAGCCGGTTCCCATCTCCTCACCCTGATTAACGATATCCTCGATCTGGCCAAAATTGAAGCTGGAAAAATGGAACTGCTCCCTAGAGATATTCATTTTCCCTCTTTTATTAATGGTGTTGCCGAAGTCATTCGCATCAAAGCCGAAGAAAAAAAACTCACATTTACTTGTTTTTTTGATCCCCATTTACCCCAGAGCATATATGTTGATGATAAACGCTTACGTCAAGTTCTCCTCAATTTATTAGGCAACGCCACTAAATTTACTGATCGAGGAGAAATTTTATTTTCTGTCTTGCCTACCGGCAATCTAGCGGCTGTGTCTACAGCCACCCTACATTTTGAAATTGGTGATACCGGTGTGGGCATGACCCCCGATCAAATTCAGAGCATTTTCTTACCCTTTGAACAAGTGGGAGCCAATTCAAAGAAACATGAAGGTACAGGTTTAGGATTAGCCATTACGCGCCAAATTGTCCAAATAATGGGAGGAGAAATTGAAGTTAAAAGTCAGCCAGGTGTCGGCAGTCAATTTAGCTTTGAAATTGAGGTTCCTATTTCCCAAAATTGGGGACTCTCTTCCAGTCAAATCCAGCCAGGCAAAATTATCGGTTATCTGGGTCAGCGCCAAAAAATTCTCGTCGTTGATGATAAAATCGTCAACCGTAAAGTCATTATGGAAGTTTTATCTACTCTAGGATTTGAATTAGCCGAAGCAGAGAATGGCCAAGTAGGGTTAGAACAATACAATCGATTTCAACCGGATTTAATCATTACCGATTTAGTCATGCCAGAGTTAGATGGATTTGAAATGGTACGTCAAATTCGTCAAAGACCAGATAATCAAGTGATAATTATGGCTTCTTCAGCAAGTGTTTTAAAGCAAGATCAAGATAATAGTTTAGTCGCCGGTTGCAATGATTTTATCCCTAAACCGGTCGATCTAGAGTTTTTATTACATAAATTGAAAAAATATCTCCATCTAACCTGGATTTATGATGACGCGATCGCCAATACTCCATTGACGACCTCCGATCCCTCCGTTGAGCTAGTCTACCCTCCCCAGGTTGAATTAGAGGAATTAGTCAAGTCTGCTTCTGTAGGATACATTGATGGTATTGAAGCAGAAGTCATCCGGCTACGAGCATTAGATCCTGTATACCATCCCTTTTGCGATCGCATTATGGATTTGGTCTCTGAATTTAATGACCCAGGAATTATGGCTTTAATTTCCCAAAAGTATTCTCTATCTCTTTAAACCATAGACTATGACTAAAAAACAAAAATTCCCCTTTCTCGTTGGCTCGAAATGGACAGCCCAACAAACCACCTGGGGATGGCGACATTTTCAAGTCACTAACCGTAAAAATCAGGGAAAATTTATTTTTGCAGAAATGGTGGCTTCTTGCGATCCAAATGTCCGTTTTTGGCTCAATGCAGCCCAACTCAAAGACCGTTATCTATGGCAACCGGGATGGCAAACGCTCCAGGAGATGGGGTGTGGGGAGTACGGAGTCGGAGAAGCGGAGATTACCCATAATTTTTAATTTTTAATTGATGTAAGTCTTCTGGGCGGTCAATATCGGCGAGAACCGGTAAGAGAAAATAGGATAACTCTAGAGTATTGGCAATCTTGAGCGTTTGGGCTAACACTTCTGAAGTTCCCCAATCAATACCTTGAAATAATTCAGCAATGGGACGCGATAGACCAATTAAATAATAACCGCCATCGGCGGCTGGCCCTAGAACGATATCTTGGGAGGTTAAACGATCAAAGGCTTGGGTTAAAACTTCTGAGGTGAGACTGGGACAGTCAGTTCCAATAACCACGATACGCTCTCTTCCTTCCCTAAAGCCTCCCTCGATTGCCTTGTAGAGCCTTTCCCCTAGGTCTCCTTGTGCCTGACTGCGATAAACTAGATCAGTACCTAACCAGGTTTCCATAGCCTGAATAGTTGACCCTGTAAAATAAACCACGAGCTGTATTGCTCCTCTATGCCGATCTTGTAGCTCCCGTCCTTGGGCGATCGCCCATTCAGCCATTCTCTTGTGTAATTCGGTCGCCCCCTGAACCCCTAATGCAGGAATTAAGCGGGTTTTAGCCTTGCCCAATTCAGGATACCGAGTAAATACCAACAGTTGGCATGGGGGAGATAATGGGGAAGATAAATTAGGAAAATCGCTCACACTTACCTTTCTTTTAATTGGGAACATGACTAGAATCGTAGAAGTTTTACCCGATAAAGGCGCTCTTGTAACCCGCGCTCTCTCTTTAGTCAAAGAAAAAATAGAAGCGGCGATCGCGAAGCGGCAGAGCATCGCCTCCCAGGGTTACTTTACCATTGCCCTCGCTGGAGGCAGTACCCCCAAGCCAATCTATGAAGCTCTGAGCCAAGAAAATCTCCCCTGGGATAAGATTCACGTTTTTTGGTCAGATGAGCGCTATGTCCCCTCAGATCATCCCGATAGTAACGAAAAGATGGCTCGCCAAGCCTGGCTTAATCAGGTTCCCATACCTCCAGAAAATATCCATCCCATGCCCACCCAAGGGCAAGATCCCCAGCAGGATGCCCAAACCTACGATAATCAATTACAGGAGTTTTTTGGCTGCTCCTCTGGGGACTTTCCCTCCTTCGATCTGATTTTGTTAGGAATGGGGGATGATGGCCATACCGCTTCCCTATTTCCCCAGACTGAAGCCTTGTCAGTAAGCGATCGCCGGGTTACCGTAGGAAATAAAGATGGCCAACCCCGTCTCACCTTTACCGTTCCCTTGATTAATCACGCTCACTGTGTCGTTTTTCTAGTGGCAGGAGCTAATAAAATCCACGCTTTACACCAAGTCTTTAACCCAGATGGAGATTCTCAACAGTACCCCTCTCGTTTCATTGCTCCTAAAGGAGAACTTTGGTGGCTCTTAGATGAAGCAGCAGGAAATCAATTAAAAATTTTCATGTCGGCGACAGCCGAAAAACTTAGAAATTAAAATTTAACACTTTTAATTCCTTTCTCGTCTCCCATTAATTCTATGATTGTTTGTCCCAATTGTACTCACCAAAATCCTGATGGCGCTCAAGTCTGTGAAGCCTGTTATACAGAGCTTCCTGCTCTCACCACTTGTCCTCACTGTGGAGCAACGGTTCAACAAGATGCCACATTTTGCGGTCAATGTGGAACGGCCTTAAAATCCAGTCCCGCTCCGGATGCCTCGGAAGAAGAAGAGGTTGTAGAAATTCCTCCCTTAGTTGAACTTGACCCCCTCGTAATTCCCGATCCCATTGCTCATGCGAGTGCAGCATCATCCGGATCGGAAGTGGAAACGGAGTTAGAAGTAGTAAATAAAACTTCAGATCCCGCCAAGATTAACCGGTTAACTGAACTGCAATCGCCAACAGCCGCTCTAGTACATATTGCCAGTGGCAATCGCTTCGAGTTATCCACCGGTCTTCCCATCTTACACCTTGGAAAACCCAATGACCGGCTTCCTCCAGAAATAGATGTTTCTGGATTTGCCCATGCGGATGTGGTTTCGCGGGTTCATGCAGCCATTTACATCGATAAGGGGGATTATTATATTGAAGATCTAGGCAGTTCTAATGGAACTTATATTAATCATCTACCCCTAACTCCGGGCAATCGCCATCGCTTAAAAGCAGGCGATCGCATTACATTAGGTAAAAATGATCTGGTATCCTTTTTATTTGAACTCTGATCCCATCCAGATAATCGCTGAACTCAAAAAGCACATACTCTAGTTTCGTACTTCTCGTTATTTTCCTATTACTGATGTGATTACCCTAACCTTGTTACATCCTCTCAAAGATACCCCGATTCAGCATTGGCAATTTACACAAGAATCTGTGGTGCGGATCGGACGCTCTACGGATAATCATGTTGTTCTCTATAGTGCGGTGGTTTCCCGTCACCATGTGGAACTCCGCCTAGGAGAGGGGTCTTGGGATGTAGTAAACTTGGGCACTAATGGGACTTACCTCGATGGTCAACGGATTGAGCAAATACCCATTACCGGTGAAGTGGTAATCCGACTCGCTCGCTCTGGGCCAAAAATCCAGATTAAAACCGATTTTGAAGAGAATCAACCCTCTCCTTCTCCTCTGGATCGCAAGTCAATCGATCGATCCACGCTACCCGTTAAGGAGAGAATTAATAAACTCACTACGGCGATCGATCCCTAGAAATAGGTCAATTTTGCGTTACTGATTACATAAAAAAGACTGCTAAAAATCCAGATCGAAGTAGAGTATTTATTGGTTGAATAAATAGAAACCGCTCCCCTGAGTCAGTCGAATCGAGTTATAATGATCCTATTAATCAGTCCCTGTATTTTTCCGAGAATTGACTAGAGTTGTGCTTAATTTAAACTCCGTCAGGATAATTTTATGTCAGCGATTACTATATCTTTAATGCATCCGACCCAACCGATCGCGATGCATAGTTGGACATTTGAGCCAGATCGAGATGAACCCATTCGTATTGGTCGTTCCCATGACAATGACATTGTAGTTTATAGTTCTGTGGTCTCCCGTCATCACGCAGAGTTATGGCCAAATGAAGAGGGTTGGAGTCTCAAGGGATTTGGGGCAAATGGTACATTTGTTAATCAACAGTTGGTCACACAAGATGCCTTAGTCGATGGCATGATTATTCGTCTAGGCCATTCTGGCCCTAGATTAAGAATTCGTTTAGGCATTACCGATCCGAAGGCTAAACTGGTTAGACAAGGCGATCGTAAACCGCAGGTTGAGCCGACAGAAGCCCAAAAACATAATACATTTATTAATAACCCTCCAACGGAATCCGATCGTTAAGAGATCGATCGGAGCAACTTGCCTCTCAAGATTCCATTGAGGGCAAGTGTAATTTTTGATTTTTTCGGCTGTCGCCGACATGAAAATTTTTAATTTTTAATTGAATTCACGATCCCTGACCACTGGACTGACTTTAACCGATCGCGGCGATAGGAAAAGAAAAGATCGGGATTTTCATAGGTACAATAGGGAGCGATCGCCACTTGCTCTACACCAATTCCTAACTGTTCCAGTTGTCTGAGATTCACCTGTCGCACATCTAAGCGGATTAGCTCCGGTTCAGCATCAGGCAAAAAGACCGGGTTTTCACCCCCCAATAACCGCTCTATCCAATCTGGGGGCATCTCACCCTGGATCAGAGTTTTCCCCACCTGTTGAGCTACATCTAAACCCACCTGATACTCAACTCCAGAAATAGCAGGCCCTAGAGCAATTCGCAGATCCTCCAGTCGAGTCCCCAAAGCTTGAAAACTGGCGATCGCCTCTGGTACAATCCCTGCGGCAGTTCCCCGCCAACCCGCATGAAGCGCTGCTACTCGACCCGTCCCCAAATCTCCCATTAACACCGGCACACAATCAGCCGAACACACCCAAACCGAATCATGGACATTCTCCGATAACAAACCATCCGCTTCTGGACGCTCAACCCCGAAAACATCCACTTCTGAAGTCTTTAAAACCCGTTGCCCATGGACTTGCTTCACCCGATACACCTGGGCTTGCTCATCCAAAAAAGGCGCTAAAGATTCAGGAGTTTGGGGTGCAAACTGGCGGGTAAAAAAACCATGTTTCCAAGGATCGAGCAAGTCACAAGTCAGATAACCCAATCCCTCAGCCATCTGCCAATGCCAAAGTGGACTCATTACTGATTACTCATTACTTAATTACTTATTACTTATTATGACTCTGAATCAAGAACGAATCGAGCAAACCTGGGAACAGATTACCCAAAAACTACACCGAGAACCCCTTCCCCTGCCCCCTATCCACGGGTTTGAAACCCTAGAATCCACCAATCAAACCCTATGGCAACTGCTGAGGGAAGGGGCCCCACCCGGCACAGTGGTAATCGCCCGTCAGCAAACCTCCGGTCGAGGACAATGGGGGAGATCCTGGTCTTCTCCTGCTGGCGGTTTGTATCTCTCTTGGGCGATTGCCCCTAACCTCCCTACTGAAAAAGCTTTGTTACTCACCATCAGCAGCGCTTGGGGAATAGCGACTATCTTGCGCCAACATCAAAACCTGCCCATTCAAATCAAATGGCCCAACGACTTAATTCTTAATCAAAGAAAACTGGGCGGTATTCTCACCGAAACTCGGCTGCATCAAAACCAAATTCACCAGGCCGTCATTGGAGTGGGGATCAATTGGGAAAATCCCGTTCCTGAACCGGGAATTAGCCTCAAATCCTGGCTCAAAGAGCGATCGGTTGCCATAAATCTCACTTGCCTAGAAGACCTCTTAGCCCTAACCTTAAGGGGGTTAATCTCCGGATATGAGGCGATCGAGCAGAAAAAAGGAGCAACCCTAATCTCTGCCTACAACCAACTACTCATCCATCGGGGCCAGGCGATCGCCATCCAAGGACAACAGGGCAAAATCATAGGCATCACAGATACCGGTCAGCTCTGTATTGACCTTAACACCTCCCAACTGCTCCTCAACCCTGGTGAAATTCAATTAGGCTATTAGAACTGCTACAGAAGTCATGAAAATTATGATAAAACTTGTCAGAGACCCAATCATGGGATACAGATCAAACCCCTAATCGTGAAAACACTTAACCGACAGCCAATTCCAATGAGTACGGATAAGACCACTCCAACCCCAAATCACCAATATACTCGCACTTTCTTTTGCCTGACCTGTCACCGTTCCCTGCTGATGCAAGGACTCGGTTGGTTAGGGGCCCTGGGTTTACTCAGTGGCAGCATGGTTTGGACTCCTAAACAAGGTGCTGCCTACGAACAAGACTCCATCGATCCGGTTGCCTATGATGTGGCTCCTGAACCCGAATGGACACCCGAACCAGCCGCCTATGAGCCAGAATGGACACCCGAACCAGCCGCCTATGAGCCAGAATGGACACCCGAACCGACTGCCTATGAGCCGGAACCCATCGATGATGCTTCTGTACCGGTGGTGATAGAAACCCGTGAAGAGGCTCCCATTTCCTATTCGGCTTCCGACTTGATGCCGGAAAATACAACAGATCAAGAAAGCGCTTATATTGATACTTCTGACGATTTTGACATGGGAGCAACCGTTGCCGATCGCCAAGAGAGTGAAGTAGAGATTTCTGAGCCTTCTGAGGCTTCTGCTCCTACATCAGAATCTAATCCCTATACGGCTTCTACCCCAAGCGCCCCATCGGAGCCGATCCCCACTTGGTCTCCAGAGAATTATCAACCGACTGCCTCCAGTGAAAGCAGCCATCAAGAGTATACTTCTGCACCCCCTCCTGTACCCGTGGTGGGAGGAACCACGGCTAGTGGTCGGTCTTATTTTAATGCTCGTCAACCGATGGGCCGGCCGGGCAATGGGAATGTGAGTTTGTTGTATCCTCTGGCAATTCCGGCTCAAATTACCTCCCATTTTGGCTGGAGATTGCATCCGATCTCTGGAGATTGGAGATTACATAGCGGTACGGATATTGGAGCAGCGACAGGAACCCCTGTGTTGGCGGCTTTGGCTGGACAGGTGACGATCGCCAATTTCTTAGGCGGATATGGCTTAACCGTGGTTCTCGAACATAGCAATGGAACCCAAGAAACCCTCTATGCTCACTTATCCGAAGTATTTGTCGAACCCGGCCAAGAGGTGGCCCAGGGAGCGGTCATTGGTAATGTGGGCAGTACCGGTAATTCTACAGGCCCCCATTTGCATTTTGAGCTGCGACAACAAACGGAAGAGGGCTGGGTAGCTGTAGATGCTGGGGCCCAGTTGGAATATGCCTTAGCTCGGTTCATCCAATCTTGGGAAACTGCCTCAGCAACCCCCTATACCGGCGGCAATGCTAAGGAGTTACAACTAGTACCGATTCCAGAACTGGCCACGCAAGAATTGCCCTATGTGAACATTCGCCCAATGTAGGGACAAACACGGGGACATGAGGATAAGGAGAAACGGAGAATGGGATAATTACCCCCATCTCCCCATCCCCCTATTCCCCCATCTACCCATACCCATGTTCGCTCAAGAACTCAGCCGTAATCAGATTTTCAGGTTCTCGAATCGGCGATCGCGAAGCGGCGGAGCATCGCATTAACCCTTCTACATACTTGCCTAAAATATCCCCTTCCAGATTCACTAAATCCCCAGGATGGAGATACTGCAAATTGGTATTTTGGAACGTATGAGGAATCACAGCCACCTTAAAAGTGTGGGTTGCCCCTTGGTCTTGAGCTAGAGTCAAGCTAATGCCATTCACAGCAATACTGCCTTTAGGGACAATATAGGGGGCTAGACTGGGGGTTTGCAGGCTAAATACCATTTCCCAGGCGATCGCCGTCTGTATAATCGAGAGAACTTCCCCCAAACCATCCACATGACCCGTCACAAAATGACCCCCTAGTTTACTCCCCACTCTCAGAGAAGTTTCTAGATTGACAGGCACTTGGCCCAGAGCGCGATGGTTCAGAGTCGTGCGACTGAGGGTTTCCGGGGAAACAGCAGCGATAAAGCCCTGGGAAAGCAGGGTTTCCACTGTTAGGCATACGCCATCAACTGCTACACTATCGCCTATAGCTAAATCCGCCAAAATTAGCCGTCTCCCTTCCGGAGAACAGATAATTTGGACTTGGTAATCATTTAGAGGCGCGATCGTCCCTAGGGCTTGAATTAATCCGGTAAACACGGGTAAATTTCCGAAAAAGAGAGCTTAAGATGAGAAGGAGACAGATTACAGATTTTAGATAAACTTATGGTCTAATTAGGATAATCGATTTTAAGGTAGAGAATACTGCATGGGTTTCCTGAATCAGTTTATCCTTCAGAAAACCCCAGACAACACCAGATCTTATCTACGAGCAACGCAGCCCAAAGATAAGCGTCCCTTGCCAGAGAGTGATCTAGAGGCTTTACCCGATGATTGAAATGAGAGTTGCTGGAATTGCATTAGATGCGGGCACACGCAGCCCCATTGTTCTGTTAAAGGATACGACCGATCGCCGCGCCTTGCCTATTTATATTGGCCAAGACCAAGCTAGGGCGATCATTAATGCTCTGGAGAGGCAAAAACCCCCTCGACCCCTGACCCATGATTTGATGGTCAATGTCCTAGAAACTTGGGAGATCTCCCTGGAGCGAGTGGTCATTCACGCGCTCCATGATAATACCTTTTATGCCCTATTGACGATGCGTCAAGGGGAAGTTGTTCATGAAATCGACGCTCGACCCTCAGATGCCATTGCCCTAGCCCTGCGTACAGGGACTTCCATTTGGGTGATGGAAGAGGTGATCGCCGATGCCTCTATACCTGTAGATCAAGAGGCTGATGAAGCCGAACAGGAAGCTTTCCGCGATTTTGTGTCCAGTTTGCGACCGGAGGATTTTGCCCAACGGGGTAAAGGACGCTCGGTTAATGGAGAGTAGGGGAGCGGGTGAAGTATCGGCGCTTTGGTAAAACCCATCTGGATTTATCCGTTTTTTCCCTCGGTACAATGCGACCATTGGGATCGGAGGAAGGGTTTGGCCAGATTGTTTTACAGGCAATCTCACGAGGAATTAATCATATTGAAACGGCTAGAGGGTACGGTGCAAGTGAGGTTTATTTAGGCAGATTTTTAAGTCAGATAGACCGGGAGTCTGTTTATTTAACGACTAAATTACCACCGACTCCCGATCCGAAAGTGATGGCAGGGTGGATTGATGAGTCTTTATCCCGTTTAAGGGTAAAACGTATCGATGGTTTGGCGTTCCATGGAATTAATACTTGGGAGCATCTGGAGTGGGTGCAAGGGGAGCAAGGATGTATGCAGGCGGTGCAGGAGGCGATCGCCGAGGGTAAGCTGGATCATGTAGGATTTTCCACCCATGGTTCCCTGGAGTTAATCCAAGCTACCCTAGAGACGGGTTTATTTGAGTTTGTTAATTTACATTATTATTGGTCATTCCAACGCCATGCTCCCCTGCTGGCGATCGCCCATCAATTAGATATGGGCGTTTTTATTATCTCTCCAGCCGATAAAGGAGGACGCTTATACACTCCCCCAACCCAACTCCAAGCCTTGTGCCAACCCTTTTCACCCCTAGAATTAACCTATCGGTTTTTACTGAGCGATCCGAGAATTACCACCCTCAGCATCGGCCCCGCTACGGTAGATGAGTTAGGGCCATTCCTAGAAATGGGCGATCTTCCCCTCACAGAAACCGAACAGCAAGTTTTATCCCATCTCGAAACCCACATGAGCGATACTTTGGGGCCAACCCAATGTCATCAATGCTATCAATGCCTGCCCTGTCCCCAAGACATTAACATCCCGGAAGTGTTACGCCTACGCAATTTAGCCCTAGCCTATAATATGGTCGAATATGGACAATATCGCTATGGCATGTTTGAAAATGCCGGTCATTGGTTTCCCGGAAGCAAAGCTTCCCGATGTACTGAATGTGGCCACTGCTTACCCCGATGCCCCACCCAGCTCAACATTCCTGAACTGCTCAGGGAAACCCACCAGTTACTCCAGGGAAAACCAGGGCGCAGACTCTGGGAAGAATAACACTCTGTTAAGTAGGGGCGAGCGGCCGCTCGCCCCTACAGTTCTAATACTGGGATCTACAGGACCTTTCCCCCACGGAAAGCGCAAAGCCCTGTATTACGGGTTGCAGAATAAGATCATCGAGCAGTCGAGTCCCTGAATAATTGGAGTTGCCCAATCATTGAGGATTAATCCTTTACCTGGATGGATATCTTTAGCATTGAGGATAATTAAGTCAAAGTTTTGGGCAGTCTCCAGGATAACCGTAGCTGGATGGGTATTAACGATCGCCTCAATCCTGATCTGATGGTGTTGCTCTTCAAAGGCAAATACTAGGTGTTGGCGCAACTGTAGCTCAAATTCTCCTTGCTTCTCTGGGGGAGTGCCAGCAGAAATCAAATATTTAAGGGTAACATTGCCTTGATTAGCTGTGGCAATGGACAGAGCAAAGGCAATTAATTTAAGGGTATGGGGTGAGATATCCCAGATAAAAACCAAAATGCGACTGAGCAGCTCAGGAGCGGCTAACAGTCGCATCACTGCTACAGGAGCGTGGCTTTTTTGAAACACTTGATCGATGATATTCCCTAACAACCGGGCTTGTAAGGTCGTAATATCGCCATATCCCATTAACACGAGATCGGCTTCCTGTTCTTTGGCAGCATGACAAATGCCTAAAGCAATATCAAGATCGATACGCATTAAGGGTTGGGTTTCTACCCCTAAGTTTAAGCTGTGTTGGGCTGCTTCTTGGAGGACAGAACGCTTTTGGGATAAGCTTTCTAGAAATCGAGGATCGTTGAGCGTGCTAGAGGTTTGGGCGATCGCCAAAGGCATCACACGCCCCCCTTGCTGTTGAACCAGTAAACCCGCCATCGCCATCAGATTCGGCTCTGTGGCAGGGTTATTGACCGGGACAACGATCGCCAGAGGATGATCGGTATAAAATCGATGAGGATCTTTCTGGAGATCCTTAGATGTGGCTCGATCTCCAGAAATCATTAACTGTTTAGCAAAGCGTTCCGTTAGCACCGGGCCTAGGATCGAAGTCACCAACATCAACACAATCACACTGTTAAAAACCGGTTCAGTGAGCAGTCCCACCTGAAATCCGACTAAGGCAGCAGCTAGGGTGGCCGCTACTTGCGGTAAAGAAAGAGACCACATGGTCAAGGTTTCGATCCAAGTGTAGTGATCGACGGCTTTAACAATCCAAGCCGCCATAAATTTACTACCGATTAAAGAACCCACGATCGCGATCACTAACATCGGTTCATTTCCTAAAGTGTAGAGAAAAGTCTGAATATCAATCAGTAATCCCATACAAACAAAAAAGAAGGGAATAAACAGCACTGCACCAACAAACTCTACCTTTTCCTTAACCGGGCCATGGCCGAGAACATCACTAACTGCCAGCCCAGCTAAAAATGCCCCCACAATATTTTCAATTTGAATAATTTGAGTCCCTACCGAAGCTAAAAACAGGGCAAGAAGCACAAATAAAAATTGATTGCCTTCTTCATTTCCGGTGCGTTGAAAGTATTCCCGACCCAGCCGATCTAAACCGATGAGAACAGCCGCCGCATAGATGGCTAGGGAAACCAGTTGTAGGATTAAACCCACCCATGAAAATTGTCCTTGATGAATCGAGACACAAACCGCTAAAACCAAAAGAGCGCTAACATCCGTGAAAATGGTCGCACCTACAGTAACGGCGATCGCCGGATTTCGCACCACACCAAATTGTTGGATCAGGGGATAAGCCAACAGGGTATGGGAAGCTAAGAGCGATCCGATCAATAAGGATGCATTTAAGCCAAACCCAAAGATTTGCCCTACCAAGGTTCCAGCAATAAGCGGGACTAAAAATGTAGTCAATCCAAACTTCAGCGACCGGTTTCGAGTTTGGCGAAAAGCCGCTCGATCGATCTCTAGGCCAGCAACAAACATCAAGTAGATTTTACCAATGTCCGATAGAAGTTTGACCGTTTCTGTCTCCGGGTTCAGCAATTGCAGACCATAGGGGCCAAGAATTACGCCAGCAAGGAGCAGTCCGACAAGTCCCGGCAGTTTCAGGCGCTCCACTAGGGGAGGAACAGTTAAGCTGGCAAACAGCAACAGGGTAAATGAGGCGATTGGGTTGGCGGCAACCCAGGTTGGAAGATGCTGCATAAATGGCTGAATCGATAATGACTTTAATTATTATGTATAGGAACAGAGCAAAATCTCATCCCAACCAAAAAAGGGATGAACCCGAAGATTCATCCCCATCAATAATATCAGTGAACAGTTAGGAACAAACGAAGAGCAAATACTCAAGAAAAATTAAACAGCAGCAACTTCTTTAGTGGTTGCGTCTAATTGACCTTTGCTATATTTAACCGCATAAACATCTAAGGTTTCTTGCTTGATCTTGCTGGCATTACCGGCAGTCCAGAACTGTTGATAACGATCCAAGCAAACTTTTTTCATGTACGTGATGGAAGGCTTCATGAAGTGGCGAGGATCGAAATTAGACGGATCTTTAGCCGCCGCTTCACGAATAGCCGCCGTAATCGCCAACCGGTTGTCGGTGTCGATATTAACTTTACGCACGCCACTCTTGATCCCTTTCTGAATTTCTTCCACGGGTACACCGTAGGTTTCAGGGATGCTACCACCGTATTGGTTGATGATGGCAATCAAATCTTCAGGTACAGAAGAAGAACCATGCATTACTAAGTGGGTGTTAGGCAGACGCTTGTGGATTTCTTCAATGCGACTAATCGCTAAGATTTCACCGGTAGGTTTGCGGGTGAATTTGTACGCACCATGGCTGGTTCCAATGGCAACCGCTAAAGCGTCTACTTGAGTTTGTTCTACAAATTGAACGGCTTCATCGGGATCGGTTAATAATTGATCGTGAGAGAGTTTTCCTTCAAACCCATGACCATCTTCTTTATCACCCATTCCGGTTTCTAGAGAACCTAAGCAACCGAGTTCCCCTTCAACACTCACGCCAATGGAGTGAGCCACTTTAACGACTTCAGCCGTAACGCTAACGTTGTACTCAAAGGTGGCGGGGGTTTTTGCATCGGCTTCTAAGGAACCATCCATCATCACGCTGGTGAAACCATAGCGCATCGCGGTATAGCAGGTGTCAGGAGCATTCCCATGGTCTTGGTGCATCGCAATGGGAATATGGGGATAGGTTTCCACTGCGGCTTGAATCAGGTGACGGAGGAAGTTCTCACCGGCATATTTTCTAGCGCCACGGGAAGCTTGCAGAATGACAGGGCTATCTGCTTCATGGGCAGCTTCCATGATCGCCAGGATTTGCTCCATGTTGTTTACGTTGTACGCTGGGATGCCGTAGTTGTTTTCGGCTGCGTGATCGAGCAGAAGTCGCATGGGTACGAGAGCCATACTATACTTGTCCTCCTAAGATGGTTATGGTTATCAGCAAGTTGTCTAATGACAAATCCAGTCTTGAGACAATATTAAGATATTTTTGGGATTTTAGGAAATTAAACCGGGATCTTGCTACGATTATGAGCTTTTATGCCGTGCGTCGTTCTCCTTCTCCATTAAAGAGGGCTAAAGTTTGACGGCAAAAGTGCTTTAATTTATTTTCCATGTCGGGGTTGGGTTGGGTTTCACCCTCAAAGCGCCAATTCTCTACCGTGGAGAATCGCCATTGTTGCCCTTTGTGGCTGTATCCAGTTACCTCAATGCCGATCGCCCGATGAGCGTTGTCTAGGCGATCGTGATGAAAGCGAATCTGAATCAGTACAGAACGACTTTGGAGCGATCGACTAAAACCGGGAAAATGAAAACCCAGATCGATAGAGTCCGGATCGACCCATTCTTGGGTATCCGGGTCATTCATCCAAGGCTTCATATCCACCCGCGCATCCGGAAACTGGGATTTAAGCAGGTTGATGACGGTGGCTATTTGGCTGGCGACTTCAAAGTTTTTTGCTTGTTCAGCAGCATTCACAGGCAATCCTCCTCAATCGTGATGATGATTATTCACTCATCCTCTCCAATTTTGTTGTATCCCTAGTTACGGTAAATCTACTCAAGGTTAAGGTTTTGTAAATATTTATTAAGTTGACACAATAATCAATTGAGCGATCGATGGGTATCAACCAACGATCTTATTCACGATATTCTTTACCATGCCAAACCCTTAAAACCAGAATCCTATCTTCCGCTTCTATGTATAAATATTGTAGCGTAAGAGTCTATACTAATGGATTAATGGGACAAACACCAGTTTAAGTGAAAAGCTGCGGGAGTAAAGCAATGGTGAAACCTTCAATTCTTGACCCTGCCGCAAGTTACAGCTTTAGCCAATATGCCACTCTGCCCTTTGACACCGCCGATATCCTAGCTGAATTCGGGGTGGCTTTTCAATCTGCTTCTCTCCAACTCCCAGAGCAGCGGCCCCTAGACCCCAACCCACTGATCCAGGAGTTGACAGAAAATTTAGCGTTAGTCGATCCCACCTCAGAAATTGCTCGTCGAGAATCACTGATTTTTCCGGTGCTGAAAACCGTATGCAAGTTTATCCAGTCGCCTCTCAAGATTGAGTATTCGATCCAAGTTAGCAACCAACTGAAGGGAAATTTAGATTATTTTATTCCCACACCTCAAAACTGTGTCATTATTGAGGCTAAAAATGCCGATCTGGGGAAAGGATTTACCCAACTGGCAGTAGAACTGATTGCCCTAGATCGGTGGATTGAGGCTCCTATAGACTATCTCTACGGAGCAGTTACGACAGGAGATACCTGGAAATTTGGTCTGTTCCATCGCCAGCAAAAGTTGATTCAAAAAGATATCAATACCTATGGTGTACCCAATGATTTGGCCAAGGTTCTGGCTATTCTGTTTGGCATTACGCTGCAAACACCGGGAACGATTTAATGGCCAGCGAAAGTCGCTTAGTGCGATCGCAATATTGCCGAATTTCAGCTAAAGAAGGTCGTTAAGATTATGTCCATCACATCACGGAGTATACAAAAGCTCCTCCGGGAGAATATATCAGGGAAGAACCCTCTCACCGTTGACCTCGAAAAGGCTAAAGAGGTGGCGGAAGACTTTTTGACGCGAGTTGAGCCTCTCGCTGGCGTAGAGCGGAATGATAATTGCTACTCTTATCGACGTTCCCAAGGGGGTTCAAACGCAGACCCAACCCCCAGCAATACCCTCTGTTGTTGTCTTCTGCTCGAACAATCCAAGGAGCGCTGGTATCGAAATCAGACCCATTTACATCTGTTCGTGAGTCCGGAGCAACAGCTCTGGGTAGAGTTAGGGTATCAGCGATCGCCCGCCCCCGTTTCTGATATTAGTGAGGTAGTGTCCCTGATCCAAGCCTTTATACAGCGCGTTGAGCAGCAACAAGCCCAAGCCGCCAAGCGCCAAAAACAGAAAGACTTGAAAGTGCAAGCCATTTTAGCTCAGGTGCGTAAAATTGCCAAAGAAGATAAATTTGACTTCGCTACCGAAGTCGATACGGTTAAGCTCAAGCTGATGATTCGTCTGTCTGACCAAGACTACTTTGCAATTTTGATTCCCTTTAACCAATTCAAGGAGGTGCTACCCAAATTGCGAACCGCAATTGGAGCTATCCGTGAAACTCACAGTACAGGAGTTCGCTTTACAACTCGTATTAAGCGGCGCTATGGCTGGTCTGGCTGGATTCGTCATGAGGATTTGTAGTAAAATTAATGAATAATGATTCGTATTGATGCCCACGAACTCTATCAAGTTCTAGAACTCACTCCACCGGAGCAAAATATCCTCCTGGTGGGCAAACATGGGATTGGCAAATCAGAAATGATTAGCCATTTCTATCGTCAGCGCCAGAACCTGCCCGTGATCCCCTTCTTTTTAGGTCAGATGAGCGATCCGGGGGACTTGATTGGCTTGTTGCATAAAGACGAGAAAACGGGGCGATCGGTGTTTTTACCCCCCTACTGGTGGCCCGAATCCGATCGCCCCGTGGTACTGTTCCTCGACGAGCTGAACCGTGCCCGTCCCGAAATTTTGCAGGCGGTTCAAGACCTCACCCTCAACAAAACCTTAGCCGGTAAAGCCTTACCCCCTGGCAGTATTGTCATTGCTGCGGTGAATGGGGGAGAAGAATATCAACTGACAGAGTTAGATCCGGCTCTGGTATCGCGGTTCAATGTCTATGAGTTTGCGCCGACGGTGGAAGATTGGCTGCTCTGGGCTGCTGACCGCGATATCGATTCGCGGGTGCTGACGTTTATCCAACAGCATCCAGAGTATCTCGATGGGGATAATCCGGATGCGGATGCGGCGATCGCCACTGCTGGACTGATCAAAACCCCCGATCGCCGCGCTTGGGTGAAAGTGGCGAATTTTGTGCGAGATCATACCAAGCTAGAAGATATTCACTTCAAACTGATTGCTGGTATGGTCGGAACTCGCGCCAGTATCGCCTTCCGCCAAAGCCTAGCGACCCAAAGGGGTCTGAGTCCGGAGCAACTCTTACTGCAATTTTCTAGGTATTCTAAGCAGCTTAAAGACCTGGAAATTCAGGATTTTGCTAGTTTAAATGAACGGGTCTTACTCTGGCTCAATGCCGGCCATTGTCCTGACCATAAAGCGGAGAATGCCCGCAAGAATCTGTTGAAATATCTCCAGTATCTCGCCAAAGCCAAACAACTCGAGGCGATCGCCCATTTTTCCTCCCTGGTTCAAAGTCCTAAGTTTAGCCAGTCCATGGGTTTTATCGCTGAATCGATGGAGCTGATTGACTTCTTATCGGAGTATTTGGAGGCGATCCAGATTTGAGCCAGAAAAGCCCTCTCTTGTCTTACTCTCTTGTACTGAATAACGAATTATGATTGCAACTCTAACGACACCAATATCATTCGATGAATTTGTGGACTGGTATCCAGAAAACGCGACCTGTAAGTATGAACTACGCAATGGAGCGATCGTCAAAATGCCTTTAGCAACTGGAGAACATTCTAACGTGATCGGTTTTATGGCGAGCGAACTGCATTTTGAGATTCGGCGATCGCAATACCCTTGTCTAATTCCTGGCGATTGCTTGCTGAAAGCGATCGATGACAAGTCCGGCTACCAACCTGATATTATTGTCCTCAATAAAGCCCAACTAGCCGAGGAACCCGGTTGGCAGAAAAAATCGGTGATTACCAAGGGAGATTCTGTGCGACTGGCGATCGAGGTGGTTAGTACAAACTGGCAAGATGACTATCTCCGGAAAGTTGGCGACTACGAACTGATAGGTATCCCCGAATACTGGATTGTAGATTATCTGGGTTTAGGCGGCCGCAGGTTTATCGGCGATCCCAAACAACCGACTCTCTCGGTTTATCAACTGGTGGATGGGGAATATCAGGTAAAGCTGTTTACTGGAAATGAGAGAATTGAGTCTTTGGCGTTCCCGGAATTGCAACTGAGCGCCGCCGATATTTTTGCCGCCAAAACGGTTTAAAATGCCGTAGGTTTAATTGATATGAAGATCGCCCGTCACCGTATGGCTCGGATTGTGGAAAAGTGGCTGCTGGTTGAGCCACTGTTGTTAGCTGTCTGGACAAGTCACGCTTTGGTGTCTGAGCCACGGATTCAAACGATTCGCGTGCAACGGGGACGAATTGAGTATAATCCTGAGTTTATCGCGCAATTGAGCGATCGCCACCTGGAAGCCACCCTGCGCTTTGAAGCCCTACGGATTCTGCTCAAACACCCCTACAGTCGCCGTCAAGCGCACTCGGCGACTAGCTATGCAGCCAGCAATTTAACCCTTCAGGAATACTTGCAAACCGAGCTACCCTTTCCTAGGGCGCGGGATGTTTTTGGCGACTCCAGCTCTGACAAACAATTCTTCGAGTTCTACTACCACAAACTGCTCGATCTCGTTCCCCCCTTGTTAAGGGAGATTGGGGGGGATCGACAGTCCCTCCGTCCCCAGGGGGAAGCCTCGGTTGCGTCTGGAGCAGGCATAGGGGACGTTGAAACTGCCCTCCCATCCGGCCCTTCTGACTCTTCAACCCCAGATCTCCTAGAAGTCTATACCGACGCAAACTTGAGCGGTGTTGAAAATACCACTCAGTGGGATCGAGATGAATTATTGAGCGATCGCCTGGACGATCTGGTGAGAATGACTCAAGCTAATGACAGTTGGGGCAGCATTGGGGGCAAGTTGCGGGAACATATCTTAGCGAATCTGCACCCCAAACTGGATTATCGGGCAGTTTTACGCAAGTTTCGCACCTCGATCCTCAGCCAACAGCGCAGGCTCACCCGGATGAAGCCCAATCGCCGCTATGGGTTTGCCTACATGGGCAGTCGCCGTGAATTTAGCACCCGTTTACTCTTTGCCATTGATGTGAGCGGCTCCATGGGGACAGAGGAGCTACGGCAGGGGTTTTCAGTGGTGAATCGCTTTTTTAATTATGGCGTTCCGGCGATCGATGTCATTCAATTTGATACTGAAATTACCACGGACGTGATGACCTTCCATCGCGCCAAGCGTGAGGTGCAATTAACGGGACGAGGCGGGACGAATTTTGACCCAGTTTTGCACTATCTCGATGAACATCGGGGTTATGATGGCCTAATTATTTACACCGATGGTTATGCTCCCTGCCCCCCACCGCCCCAGAATCGTAGCACACGCATTCTGTGGTTATTTGTGAGCGAGGCCCATTACCGCAGTTTTTATCCCAATCTAGAGCATTTGGGGCTGGGGGCTTATCTCAAATGTTCTGCTAGAGAGATGCTAGTCATCTGAAGTTTTATAATTCCTCTGAAAGTTGTAAATCCTGACAATTAAGGTAGTGGGTAAGGCCCACCCTACTCGAACAAATTTACCAAAATAATGTATCAATGGGACGAAGACAAAGCAGCAGCGAATCTTCGCAAACACAAGATCGACTTTGCTGACGCAGTATCCGTTTTCTCAGACGATCGCGCAATTACAATTCTAGACGAACGATTTGAAGAAGAACGGTTTGTTACGATGGGCTTAGATGCTTTTGGTCGAGTTTTAGTGGTTGTTTACACCATGCGAGGCAATTCGGCTAATTTCTGCCCGCCAAGCCACTCGCCACGAACAACGGCAATATTTGGAGGAATAGTTATGAAAGCAGAATATGATTTTAGTCACGGAAAAAGAGGCGCAATTACCCCAACTTTACCCGGTAAAACGCGCATCACACTTCAATTAGATGAAGATGTACTCGTTTGGTTTCAAGAACAAGTCCATTTGGCCGGAGGAGGAGATTATCACACTTTAATCAATGAAGCCCTACGCCAACATATCCAGCAACATCAGGAATCTTTAGTAAAGCAGTGCCGTGACACGACTAAAATAGGACAATAGAGTTTGTTTGCGCTTGCGATCGCTGATTGCGTAGGGTGCGTTAGTAGGGGAGCAATCTATCAATAATGTTGACTTGGTGCGATCGTAGGCATTTTGTGTGGCGATCGCTTGCTATACTCCCACTAAAGACAGATAGCATTTCCTTGCCCAATACTGGCGATCGCCCCTGTATTCTTTGCTATTCGCGTTGTTTGGGCTACAATTGAATGAGTAGTTCTAAGAAAACTAAGGCAAAGATCCATGAATCTCATATTCAAGCCAGAACAAGAACGTTTAATTAAAAAGCAAATCCAACAAGGGAATTTTAAAACCATTGATGAAGTAATTGATGAAGCACTACAATTATTAGAAGAAAAGCAAAAATTCCTCTCCAAACTCAAAAGCAAGATTGCAGAAGGAACAGAACAATTAAAACGCGGTGAAGGGATTGAAGGAGAAGTAGTTATTTCTCGTTTGCGAGAAAAAGGCAAAATCTTACGAGAGCAAGGCTAATGGGTCGTTATATTATTTCTCCGGAAGCCAGTTTGAATTTAGAGGAAATCTACAACTATCTGGCAAGTTTTGAGATCGATATAGCTGATCGTTTTTTAGATCGATTTGTCGAAAAATGCGAGCTAGTCTCAGGGTTTCCCAATATGGGTAAGCCCTATGAAAATTTAGCACCGAGATTGCGCGGTTTCTTGGTTGATGATTATATTGCTTTCTATTATCCTATGGATGATGGAATTGAAATTGTTTATGTATTCAGTGGATATCGTCAATTTGAGATATTTTTTTCAGATTAAGGAGAGGTACTATCCAATGATTAATCCTAAATCTGACATTCGATTTTGTGTGGCGATCGCTTGCTATACTTCCATCAAAGACAGTGCGATCGCTAATCTGTTCCGACAACGCAATCTATTGGCTAATTTATGTCATAATTAAAGTCTAGGATAACATTCTTGTTATGACTGCGACACCGATTCAATCTTTAACTCTCGAAGCATTCCTCAAACTTCCCTATATTGAGGAATCACCAGCATGGGAATACACGCCAACAGGAGAGTCTACCGGACAAGCAAGACAAAAATCAATGCCTCAAACTCAACACAGTCGATTACAATTCAAGCTGTGCGAAGCAATTAACCAAATTAGCGAAGGTCAAGAGATTGCTTGTGCTTTTCCCGAATTACGATGCACTTTTGGAGATCGCTCTCTCGTCCCCGATATTTCCGTATTGCGTTGGAATCGGATTCCCATGACACCAGAAGGCGATCTCATCAATAATTTTAATTCATTTCCCGATTGGACGATTGAAATTCTCTCACCCGACCAATCTTCTAACCGCGTTGCCGCTAATATTTTACATTGTTTAAAACAGGGGAGTGAATTGGGGTGGTTGCTCGATCCGCGCGATCGCTCTATTCTTGTTTTTCGACCCAAACAAGAACCCGTTATTTTTGCTCGAAGCGATCGCTTACCCGTCCTAGCCGGGATCGATCTCGAAATGAGTCCCACCCAAATATTTGATTGGTTAAAAATGAAGCAGATCGGAACCCACTAAAAGATTGAGGCGATCGCTTGCTATACTTCCACGAAAGACAGTCCATGGATCGCGATTCCCTATTCCCCGTAAAAATAAGTTATTTATCTCTACGGGGTTTCGCGTAATCTAAGATGATGTTAACCGGCTGATGAAGCCGAGGTTTGTTCTTGAATACGTTCCAACATTTTCTCCTTGTCTTGGCGGCGTTTCTTCGCATAAAGTTGAATCGCAGCTACCATGGAAACAACCAGTCCAAAAATTAGCCATGTTGTTAAATCTAAAGGTAAACTCCCTTTAAAGACAGCCAAAAGAACGATAACCACTAACAATACGGTTGGCCCTTCATTTAAAGCGCGAAATTGTTGACCCGTCCAGTTGCATTCACCAGCCGCTAACCGTTTCATTATTCGTCCACAATAGAAATGATAGGCGAGTAATACAGCAACGAGAGCCAGTTTAATATGCAGCCAACCCGATTTTAAAATTTCCGGTTCTGTAAAAATCAAACCAATGGCCATGGCTACGGTAACCACCATTCCGGGCATGGTAATAATATGATAGAGGCGCTTTTCCATAATTTCGTATTGCGCCTTGAGAATGGTTTGTGCGGGTTCATCTCGTTCTGAGGCTTCAGCATGGTAAACAAAGAGACGAACTAAATAAAATAACCCGGCAAACCAGACCACAACACCAATCAGGTGGAACGCTTTAAACCAAAAATAAGCCATAAAATGTTTTCGTATCGAGCAACTCATCAAGGCGAGTTTAAAATTTCTCTTGGGTCAAGAGTACGATCGCGTAACAAAAGTTAATATAGTCTGAGGGATTAGGGAGTGCGATCGCCTCAGTTCTTCTTTTGCCTACCCTAGCCACTTGAGAGCGCAAAGTGGCTCAGGTTATTTGCTACTCTGGTCTAAAACAACGAGTTGGGAAGGAGAGAAACCTTGAGATTGGTAATTTTGGGTGGGCCAGGTTCAGGAAAAAGCACGCAAGCGAGAAGTTTGTGCGATCGCCTTCAGATTCCCTTAATTTCCATGGGGGGGATTCTCAAAAAAGCGATCGCCTTACAAACCGAATTAGGATTACAATGTCAAACTTATGTAGAACGCGGGGAATTTGTCCCCGATCCGATTTTAATTACCTTTATCCGCGATCGCCTCCTCCAAGCCGATACCAGCAGTGGATGGCTCCTCGAAGGCTATCCTAGAACCGCTTTTCAAGCCGAAGAACTCGATTTCTTACTCGATGAACTCCACCAACACCTCAACTGGGCCATCTTCCTAGACAGCTCAGAATCAGTGATGATGGAAAGACGATTAACCATGGGCGAACCTGAAGATGTACCCCACTTCATCCAACGACGGATTGAACTCTTTCAAACCCGAACCGTCCCCATTCTGGATTATTATGACAAACGTCAGCGCCTAGTCACCGTCGATGGGAATCAATCCCAAGACCGAGTGCTGGCAGAGCTACAAACTCAACTGATAGTAAACTCCAGCGAAACTTAACCTCAATTATGGCTCTACCCCGTCCCGATGGTCGTCAACCCGATCAACTCCGTCCCATCCGCTTTGAGCGTGGTTTCACCAAATTTGCTTGGGGTTCTGTACTCACCAGTTTTGGCGATACTCAAGTCTTATGTACCGTCTCCGTACAAGAGAATGTACCCAAATTTCTAGAAGGTACGGGCAAAGGATGGCTCACCGCAGAATATCGAATGCTTCCTAATGCCACCCCCCAACGTCACCCCAGGGAAGTCTTAAAATTATCAGGGCGTACCCAGGAAATTCAACGGTTAATTGGGCGCAGTTTAAGAGCCTCTTTAGATTTAGAATTATTGGGCGAGCGCACCTTAACCGTTGATGCCGATGTACTGCAAGCCGATGCCGGAACTCGCACCGCCGCCATTACCGGGGGATATGTGGCGGTTGTCGATGCGATTAACCAATTATTAACACAAGGAAAATTAACCCAGTCTCCGTTACTTCATCGAGTCGCGGCTGTATCCGTAGGACTACTGGATAATGAACCCTATTTAGACCTGTGCTACGAAGAAGATGCGATCGCCCAAGTCGATTTTAATGTCGTCATGAACGATCGCCTAGAGGCGATCGAAGTCCAAGGAACCGCCGAACACGGCAGCTTTAACCGGCAGCAACTCAACCAGATGCTAGATCGGGCTGAAATCGGGATTCAGCAGCTCCTCACCGCTCAACAGCACGCCCTCTCCTAAGAGATTGAACCAGGATTAACGACTTATTACCCCTCAATCCGGTGAATCTTAATAAAATTAGTCCCCCGAATTTTCTGTACTGGAGAACCCCCTAAAATCAAAATTTTATCCCCTGGAGCCGCCCAACCTTTAGCCAGCAGGCAAGCGTTAATTTGCTCAATTAAATTCTCCAAAGAAGCTTCAGGATTCTGCAAGAGCATGGGTTTAACTCCCCAAACCAAATTTAAACGATGATAAACGCGATCGCGAGGAGTAAAAGCCACCACCGGCGCTTTCGGACGCTCCGCCGCCGCTAGAGTCGCCGTATAACCTGTCGTCGTAAAACAAGCAATACAACCGAGATCCAGAATCTTATCAATCGTATTCAGAGCCTCACTTAAGGCATGAGTTTCATCCCGTTCTGCTGGAGGATAATTCACAAATTGGGCATTCTCTTCCGTATCGCGGGCAATTTTCACCAACATTTCCACCGCCTTTACTGGATACTCACCCACCGCAGACTCTCCTGAAAGCATCACCGCATCCGTACCATCCATAATCGCATTCGCCACATCAGACACTTCCGCACGAGTTGGCCGGGGATTATGAATCATACTCTCTAACATTTGCGTCGCCGTAATCACCGGAATGCTCTTTTGATTGCATAACTGAATAATCTGCTTTTGCAACTTAGGCACGCGCTCCGGACTCATTTCTACCCCTAAATCCCCCCGCGCAACCATCAAACCATCGCATTCCTTAACAATCTCCTCTAAATTCTCTATCGCTTGAGGCTTCTCAATTTTCGCCATCACCTGAATATGATCCGCTTCATGTTCCTTGAGAAATTCTCTCAGAGTGATAATATCCTTAGCACTACGGACAAAACTTAGAGAGACCCAATCAATCCCCTGCTCTAACCCAAAGATTAGATCCTGTTTATCTTTCTGGGTCATCGAGGGTAAACGCAAGGTTAAAGAGGGTAAATTCACCCCTTTACGATTTTTCAGTATGCCTCCTTCTATCACCTTACATTCGACCTGTTGTCCCTTGATGGCCATAACCTTAAGCTCCAATAAGCCATCATCGAGCAAAACCTGAGATCCCGGTTCAGCTTCTTCAGCTAAAAAAGGATAATCAATCGGAATCGTTGACTCTTGGCCGTTATATTCAGGTTCAGGAACCAAGATAACCGATGCTCCCGGAATGAGTTCTAGCTGACCTTCCGGAAATCGTCCTACCCGAATTTTGGGCCCTTGCAAATCTTGCAATAAGGTCACCGGAATCTCTAATTCTTCAGAGACTTGTCGCAGTCGCAAGACCACTGTGGCATGATCTTCATAACTGCCATGGGAGAAATTGAGACGAGCAACTCTCATCCCTGCTTGGACTAATTGTCGCAAAATTTCTAACTTATTACTGGCAGGGCCGATAGTAGCGACGACTTTGGTTCGAGAGAGGCTTGAGTTCATAGAGTAATAAGGAATAGATAGGATAGTCAGTAAACTGCTTCCTAGGGTAGCAGCTTAAGATTAATCTCTCTTCAAGAAAGGTTAAGAGACTTATTCATGGCTCGACCCATGACCCAGGTGAATTAGAATAATGGGTTAGAAACAGTGAAAAGTCGCGCCCTTTCCCGTTTTTAGTTCCCTATCTATAATGGTTCCATGAAATCTTTGGTCGTCGCCACGGGTAACCCCGGTAAATTAGAAGAAATCAAAGCCTATTTTGTCGGTCTAGATATTGATTTTCTGCCCAAACCCCCAGAATTGGACGTTGAAGAAACGGGGGATACCTTCGTAGAAAATGCTTGCTTAAAGGCTTCAGAAGTGGCCAAAGCAACAGGAGAATGGGCGATCGCCGATGACTCTGGACTCGCCATTGATGCGCTCAACGGCGCTCCAGGTATTTATTCTGCCCGCTATGGTGATACCGATACCGAGCGCATCGAGCGAGTTCTCAAAGAATTAGGGGATGAAGAAAATCGTCGCGCTCACTTTGTTTGTGCGATCGCCCTAGCCAATCCCTCTGGAAACATCGCTCTCAGTAGCGAAGGCATTTGTCCGGGTGAAATTCTCCATGCTCCCAGGGGTAATGCCGGATTCGGCTACGATCCCATCTTCTATCTGCCCCAATATCAACGCACCTTTGCCGAATTTACCCCAGAGATGAAACATAGCCTTTCCCATCGAGGAGAAGCCTTTAAACTCTTTTTGCCCCAATTTCAACAACTGTGGCCCTAAGATACAGCGCTTCGCGCCCTCCGTGGGGGAATGGGGGAATGGGGGAGTGGGGGGAGTGAACAACAGACTCAATTTAGCTTTGGGCTATTCTGGCTATCGTTAAAAACCGCTATTTATGTACCGCATAGCAGAGGAAATTGCTATATCGGTTAAAAATTCAAAAATCGTTGTTCCCCTAAAAGACACTAGAAGCGCTCAGAGCCTTTTCCCTGAGCGCTAGAGTGGCAACTGTGAGTTAGAAGCCATTGGATGCCTCTTGTCCTGCCTTTCAACCGCCCTCAACAGAACATGAAGTAAATCAACCCCTAACCCATGATCGCCAGATCGCTGCGGTTGCGATCTTAGATTGCCTCTTGGTTAGACTCTCCGGTTCTAATGCGAACCACGGTTTCGACAGGAGAAATGAAGATTTTTCCATCTCCAATTTCACCAGTACGGGCGGCACTAATGATCTTATCGACCACCTTATCAACCTCCGTATCTTCAACAACCACTTCTAACTTGAGTTTTTGCAGAAACTCCACCGTGTATTCAGAGCCGCGATATCGCTCAGTTTGACCCTTCTGCCGTCCGAAACCCCGGACTTCAGAAACAGTCATTCCCACGATACCGGCATTGACCAAGGCAATTTTAACTTCATCCAGTTTGAACGGACGGATAATTGCTTCAATTTTCTTCAAGGTTTTAACTCCTTCAGGGTTTGTAAATCAAATAGACTGGACTAGGACTGCATTTTACTATCACCCCTTGGCGATAGAATTTTGTTACAGACTTTACGAAATTTACTTTGGATTGCCTTGTTGAATCAAGGGGCGAACAATCAGAAAGCTGGCTGTTCCTGCCATAGCCGCAATAATAAAGATGGCGATCGCCAGGCCAACGCCATTGAGGTCAGAAGAGCGTTCTGGGGCGCTAGGATAGGGATAGGGGCGTTGTTGCTCCTCACTAAATAACGGTAAATCTTCTGGATTGGGAGGTAAATCAACCGGGCGATTGCTCTCTTCTGGTTCCGGTTGCAGTGGAGGATTTAAATCCACTCGCGACTCTGGCTTAAATTGGGGTTCTGGCGTTACCCCCTCCTTGGGAACTGGGCGAGGTGGTGAAAGGGGCACAACCGGTATACTACTTGGCTCATAGGCATGGGCAATCTGTTGTAGGCGTACCACTGAACGCACCAACTGCTCAATTTCTCCCCGTAACTGTTGATTTTGTTGAATCAGTTGTTGATTCTGTTGTTTCAGACTCTCCAGTATGACTTGCTTTTCTTTCACCTCACTGGCTAAGTCCCGATACACTGAAATCGGTACAGATGGCGAATACTGCTGAGAAGCCGCTTGGCTATCGGATCGGCTCTTCTCTGGGTCGGTTTCATAAGGCTTGGCCGGTTTTCGGGGAGGAGGTGTATAAGGTAAAGAAGTCATAAGCTTTTACCGAAGATCGTATTTGTTATTAGAGCAATAATCGGTCGGATTCGTCAAGAACTGAGTCTTAAAATGAAGTCCGGAAAAAATTCCCTGCGATCTTCATCCATCATTCCTTTCTCTAGGGTTCACCAACTATGACTTGTCAGACTTATTTTAATCTTCTCCTTTCCCGCCGGGATTATAGCGTTAAAGAACTAGAAAAGAAGGGCCAAGAAAAGGGATTTCCCTTTGAGGAAATTACGGAGGCGATCGCCCACTTGCAAAGCTTAGGCTATCAATCGGATCGTCGATTAGCCAACACCTTGATTGAAAGTGGCAAAGGTAAATATGGTAAATCCGCCATTCGTCGCAAATGCTTAAGCAAAGGGATTACCCCAGAAATCTTTGAACAAGCCTGGAATGAACAACCCGAACTCCCAGATGACTTAGCCGAAACCCAAGACTTGCAAGCTAAAGTGGCACGTAAATATAAAATTACCAATTGGGCTAACCTCGATCCTCAAACCCAAGGCAAGGTTTATCGCTATCTGCAATATCGTGGATTTAATGCTAGTGAAGTATTAGAGTATTGGCGAACGAGTCATGAGTAATTAGCCCTCACCCTGTCCCCCCATGCATGTTATACTAGATTCCAGAATAAAGGTTTGAGAGTCCTGGGGGTAACCATCCTTGGGGCTTTTTTTTACCCTCACTCAGATCCTTTTCCTTGAATCCACAGACGGGCTTGTTCTTGTTCTGACCAAGTAAAACAAGCCACTTCTAAAGCAGGAAACAAGCGACGAGCCAAAGGGAGCAAAGCCTTAATCCACTGAGCATCGCAAACTACAGCTTTTCGATCAAAGTCCTGAAAGTGATTAAAGCCAATTTTCAAATCTTCCAGCAGCGCATCTGGAGTAATCCATCCCAACTGTTTCACTTCCACATAGGCTTGTAAATGGGGAGAGTGTTGCAGTTTCTCCTCAATAGCTTGACTAATTTTATCAATATCCTCGCGCTTAATTTTTCCCTCAATACTCAGAGCAATCACTGAAGGACAATCCAAAGACATTAGGGTAATCATCAGCCGGTTCCTCCCCTGCTGGCTATCTCCTTTCAGTCTAGCAAGTTTCACCAGATCCTGAAAAACCGCCTAACTCCAGGGCTAGGCGGTTCAACTCACGCTCAATGGACTAGGGTAAAGTCCTAATCGGCAATCTCTAACTGGGCAATGGATTCAACCGCAGGGGTAGAAGCTTGCAACAGGGGAGTATTGATGACGGCATCATTGGCTAAAGTAAACAAGGGATTGGAGAAAATGCCCCCCAGGGAAGTCACTAACAGGGAGATAATTAGACCCACTTGCAGAGGGCGCAAGCCGGGAATATTCCATTGAATGGGGGGATAGTTTTCTACAGATTCCGACATTTCATGGGGTTCTTTAACCACCATCATTTTGACGACGCGGATATAGTAGTAAATGGAAATGACGCTGGTAATTAATCCGAGTAAAACCAGGCTATATAAACCGGCTTGCCAACCGGCCCAGAAGAGATAGATTTTACCAAAGAAACCGACCAGGGGAGGAATGCCACCGAGGGATAGGAGGCAAAGACTTAATCCGAGGGTGAGTAGGGGATCTTTTTGGTATAAACCGGCATATTCACTAATTTGGTCGGTTCCGGTGCGGAGGGAGAAGAGGATCACGCAGGTGAAGCCGCCGAGGTTCATGAATAGGTACACCAGGAGATAGAAAATCATGCTGGCATATCCGGCTTCAGTGCCAGCGAGGAACCCAATCATGACGAAACCCGCTTGAGCGATGGAGGAGTATGCCAAGAGCCGTTTCATACTGGTTTGGGCGAGGGCAACCACGTTTCCTAGGATGAGGCTGAAGATGGCAAGAGCGGTAAAGACAAAGTGCCATTGTTCGGAGACGGAGGGGAAAGCGGTGACGAGTAGGCGAATGGCGAGGGCAAATCCGGCGGCTTTGGAGCCGACGGAGAGAAAGGCAACGACGGGGGTAGGGGAGCCTTCATAAACATCGGGTGTCCATTGGTGGAAGGGGACAGCGGAGATTTTGAAGGCGATACCGGCGATGATGAAGACGAGGGAGATGACGAGACCAATTGCCGGACTTTGTGGATTTTGCATAAAGCTTTTGGCGATTTCCCCAAGTTGGGTTTCTCCACCGGATAAGCCATAGAGTAAGGAACTGCCATAGAGGAATACGGCTGAACTTGAGGCTCCAATTAACAGATATTTTAGGGCCGCTTCATTGGAGCGGGGGTCGCGTTTCATATATCCCGTCAGTAAATAGGAGGAGATACTGAGGGTTTCTAGGGAGACAAAGATCATCACTAATTCATCTGCTCCGGAGAGGAACATTCCTCCAATGGTGGCGGTGAGCAGAATCATGAGAAATTCGCCTAAAGCGGTTCCGGTTTCTCGGACGTAGGTGATGGACATGAGGATGGTGAGCGCCGCAGAGAGGGCGATCACGCCTCGAAAGACCATACTGAGGGCATCACTGTTAAATCCGCCAAAGAAGGCGATGGGGTTGGGGTTATCCCATTGTAGAACTAGAGCTATAACGGAGGCTAACAATCCGGCGATCGCAATATAGGGTGTCCAGTTTGAGGCGTTGCGTCCACCGATTAGGTCTGTAATCAGCACGACCAGTAAGGTTAGAATAACGATTCCCTCTGGTATTATGACTCCAGCATTAAGCTGGGCAGCAAGGTTGGTAACATCCATAGGTTATTTTGAGTTGAGCTATGCATCTGGCGACGTAACATTTTCGCATTATATAGCGATCGCGCTTCCCACCATAGGTTTATTGAGTTTAGAGCTTCTTTTAGCGCTACCATAAAAAGATTATTCTTAGTCGATTTCTCGTTATGGTACAGAATCTGTGCTGAAACCTTAACTCTGGAGCAGTTTCTGCAACAACCGGAAACTCGACCGATTCGCGAATATATGGATGGGGTGATTCTGGAAAAACCCATGCCTCAAGGAAAACAGAGTACGATTCAAACGGAGTTGGCGACAGCGATTAATACTGCTCTGAAACTGCCCAAAATTGCGCGAGCGTGGTCAGAATTGCGCTGTACTTTTGGTGGTAAATCCATTGTGCCGGATATATCGGTGGTGGTTTGGGAGCGTATTCCTCGCGATGTGGACGGGAAAATTGCCAATAGCTTTGAAATTGCTCCAGATTGGGCGATCGAAATTGTTTCTCCAGAACAAGGACAAACGGCGATCGTCAAAAAAATTCTGTGCTGCTTAGACTATGGAACACAAATGGGTTGGTTAATCGATCCGCAGGAAGAAACGATACAGCAGTTTTCGCTGCTATGCGGTACATTTCGATCCCCCTAAATCCCCCTTAAAAAGGGGGACTTTTACTGCCCCCCTTTTTAAGGGGGGGTTGGGGGGATCTTTTCCGACTGTACCTCATTACCGCGCGAAGCGCTGTATTTACTTACGCTCCCCATCAGCAACCCCAATGCTACGATGAACCGGGACAAGTCATTGCAGTTCCTTCATTTGCGTCCCCATTCCAGTTAACTATCGCTCAATTGTTTGCTTGGTTAATGGACTAAATGGCGGTTATTTCATCGAGGTAAAACATCGTCTAATCGCAACTGTAAATCGGGCAATAAAGGAGAAAAAATCGCTTCTCCTAATCGATATTGCTGTTGATTATAGTCCTCTCCATCCAATTGACACACCGTAAATGTGGGTTGCTTCGGTTTACCAATAAATGCCGTTCCCCCTAATCCCCGAAAATCCACAATCCAATATTCAGGAATTCCTAATAGTGCATATTCTTCCACTTTACGAGCATAGTCATTTTCCCAGTTAGAACTGACCACTTCTACCACCAACTTAATCGATCGACCCAAGGTAATTATGGGTTCTCTTTGCCATAGGGGTTCGCGATCTAATCGGGTTTCATCTAACACGAGAATATCCGGACGACGAGCTGTAGCGATATCGGCAAAGGGTTGAATTAAGCAGGTTCGAGGAATGAACCAGGGATGTTGAGCATTAGTAATAGCTATCCCAATTTTAACAGCTAGTTTACCACTGACCGTTTCATGGGGGCCAGTCGGTTCCATATCGATTAATTCTCCATCGGCTAATTCATAGCGAAAGTCATCACCATAGTCAGCGATGAATTGCTCAACGGTTAGGAGTTTAGTCGGAGTGTAAGTCATAATTTCGCGGCTAAAATTTGACTGGCGGTTAACTGAAGTTGTGGGAATGTGGAAGAATTGACCCATTGTTCGCCTTGAAATTCAGTTAGATTATACAATCCATGATCTAATTGACCAATGATTACTTTTTGTTCAATAGGATCGACAATCCAATATTCAGGGATATTGAGGACGCTATATTCAGATTGTTTAGAGCGATAGTCATCCATTTTTGTGGAGGGACTGACAACTTCAACAACTAACAATGGAGGCGGTTCATTGAGGTTAATCACGGCTTCTCTTTCTGCCATTTCTTCCCATTGGCTTTGAGATAAGAGGGTAATGTCAGGAATGCGGCAAGTATCCCAACGCCCCCCGCGAGGAGAGCGAACGGCAACTAAACCTGGTAGGACGGTTAAGGGTTGTTTGAATGTGGCTAAATTCTGCTCAAATTGCAGCAGTAAAAAACGAATAATCGCTCCATGTTTTCCCGTTCCTAAACTCATGGGTATTAACTCTCCATTAACCAGTTCATAGCGGGTATCTGTGCCATCGTGATAGACCAAATATTCTTCAAAGCTTAGTTTTTGGGTCGTCAGAGCCATATCAATGAACAATTAACAATGAACAATTAACAATGAACAATTAACAATGAACAATTAACAATGGGCTTGGGTTAGGGGTAGGTTGGGTGAGCGGGTTGCCTTCTCCAACCTACTGATTGCTCCTAGGGAGATCTAACCGAGTTGATTGCCTCGTTTGTACTGGAGATAAGCAGCTACAAACAAACCAGCGAGGGTAATGGGAATTAAGCCGAGTACGATACCAGAAACTAGGGGTTCTACCATGGGTTTAGGTTCTCCTTTTGAATCAGTGTGATGATAACGGTGTGCTTTCTATCCTATCGCTTCAGGAGCAGGTAATAAAGCTCTCCGTTGGAGTTGGTTAACCCAGCCCGATCGCCTGCTTCGCTTCCTGTGCCCATAAATACATCGACTCGTCCCGCTCCTTTGATGGCGCTTCCGGTATCTTGATCGAGGACAAACCGACTGACTAAAGTGGGTTCGAGCTGTCCGAGTGCATTGGGTTCGGGGAGGGGAGCATGAATGAGAGCCAGAGCGCCTGGGGGCATGATTGATTTATCGGTGGCAATGGAGCGTCCCGCAGTGACAGGGACGCTTAAATTTCCAGTTGCGGGTTGTCCCTGGGTTTCCTTAAAAAAGACAAAACTTTGATTGCGGGGTAAATATTCGTTCATCTGTTCGGGGAACTGATGGAAATAGTCGATCAGTTTGGGTAAGGTTAAGGACTCTAGGGAAAAGATGCCTGCGTTGACCAACTCTTTGCCAATGCTGGTATAGGGATGATCGGTTTTTCCCGCATATCCGATGGTCATCACTTGGCCATTGGGAAGTTGGATCTGGGCAGAACCTTGGACATGGACGAGAAAGGCTTCTAGGCGATCTCTGAGCCAGACAATTTCGGTTCCTCTCAGGGGACTTTGCCATCCTAGCCCATCTTCTCCTTCGAGTTCCTCACGGGTGGGATGGGGTTTGTCCCAGTCTTGGAAGTCTGCGGGACGAGCATAGAGGGGATAGCGATATTCGGCGGTTTGGGTGCGACTTCCGGCGTAGGTGGGTTCAAAATAGCCGGTAAATCCGACGGTTCCTTGGCCATCGTTGCCGACGGACTGATACCCGGTAAATTCGCGCTGTACAGCTCTTTGGAGTTCGGCTGCGCTGCGGGAAGATACTAGGATCTGGCGAAAGCGAATTAATGAGCGACGGACGCGATCGCGGGTGATTTCTGGATGATTTAATTTTGTGTAATCTTCGATCGCCTTGGGAGTTTGCAAATACTGCAAACTATAATCAATGGCCCTTAAGAGCGATCGTTTATCTCCAGAAGGGCCAAATAGGCGATCGTCCCAACCCAGATCCCCCTCCAATGTCTGGGTGACTTCTAGGGCATTTGTTGCAGGAGAGGGTAAGGGAATCTGCCCCCAAACTGGAGGCATTCCAGCGAGTCCGACCGTTAAAATGAGGGAGGAGAGGAGGGCTTTCATCGAGAGTCTTAATCATCCATAGGAGTTCGATCTATACTGCTGGTATACACCGGTTCCACCCGGATAGCCAGGATACTCATTGGACGAATGACCATATATTCCCCTTCTACGGTTTTCATCGGTACGCTTACAAAGTCATCGCTATCCTTTTTCTGTACCACTTCAGCCGCGTACCACTTCTGAAAGTCTTTAATAGTCGGAAAGCGTACTACTTCTCGGTGTCCACCATTCATGAGTAAATGGACGGCATATTCATCTGGAGTTCTAGCCATGATTGTAGGATTTCAAAATAACTCACCAGACACTATTATGAGATGCGATCGCACCAAAATGACGATTCGGTAATCGGTAATGGGTCGTCTTCAACTACAATACGCCCTTAGAGCTAGGAATGCTACTGGTGCGACGAGGATCGATTTCTAGGGCCATTCTCATAGCGCGGGCAAAGGCTTTGAAGGTGGCTTCAATAAGATGATGGGAGTTAATACCATCGAGTTGACGGATATGGAGGGTCATCTGGGAATGGTTGACCACAGCAACGAAGAACTCCCGTACCAGTTGGGTGTCATAGGTTCCGACTCGTTCTGTGGGAAGGATTAAACCATAGCTGAGATGGGGCCGTCCAGAAAAGTCGAGGGCCACCTGAACAAGGGCTTCATCGAGAGGGGCGATAAAATGGCCGAAGCGGACAATCCCTTTGCGATCGCCTAATGCTTTGGCTAAGGCTTGACCGAGGGTAATGCCCACATCTTCATTGGTATGATGGTCATCAATGTGCCAATCTCCCTCAGCTTCTACTTCTAGGTCAATCAGTCCATGGGATGAAATTTGATGCAGCATATGGTCAAGAAAGGGGATTCCGGTTTTGGCACTGCATTTACCCTGACCATCCAAATTTAACGATACGGTAACATCGGTTTCCCCGGTTACTCGATGAACTGAAGCCGTGCGATCGCTCATTGCTATCGTTCTCTAAATTTCTGTCTACATGGGTCAATGATACCGTTTTTTGGGCTAGATAAAGCAAATTACCTTTTCTATTCTTCCCAAACATTCTGAAAATTACGATAACCACTAATCACACGCACAATCTCAATTTCATTCTCAATTACCTGATAAAAGATGATATACCCCATCAATGGAGTTCCTCGTAATCCAGCCATTAAATGATCGTAAGAACGTCCTGAGTAAGGAAATTTCACTAATTGCTGACATTTGCGATGAAACCCTTCAACAAAGTTGTCTCCTGCATCTACGCTCTTTTCTAAAAAGTAATTAGAAATTTCTTCCAAATCTCGACTTGCTCCAACAGTAATCTTCAGATGAATCATCGATCGCGCTCTCTAGCTGATAATACCTTCTGCCTCAGTTGTGAAATTACAGTTTCTCCATCTAAGAGTTCCCCGCGTTTCGATTGCTCTAACCCTTCTGCCAGCTTTTGTCGAGTTTGTTCGAGCCATTGCCAATATTGCGGATCGTCCTCTGGTTGATCTAATGAAACTTCATCAACTAGAAGCATGAAAGCCCTGTTAAGTGCTTCTTCTAAGGAAGCATACTGTCCTTGCTCAACTAACAACGTTAACAGTTGGGTTTGTTCTTTGCTTAGGGTAATAGGCATGATTGTTAAATAGGAGAGATCGCCGAATTCTTTATTTTTTCGATTTTAGCTTTAAAACTCCTAGAGGCGATCGCTATCAAACTGTATAACCCTTTCTCCATGGGTAAGTTGGGTTCGTTGGCAAGCAAGCGCAGCGAACTCAACTTACCCATAACCATCAGCTCTGACTACATGCCCATGATTTCATATCCGGCATCCACATAAATAATCTGTCCCGTGATTCCACTGGCGAGATCGCTACAGAGAAAAGCAGCAGTATTTCCCACTTCCGTTTGCGTCACCGTGCGTCGTAGGGGAGCAATTTCTTCTACATGCTTAATCATATCCAAAATGCCGCCAACAGCCGAAGAGGCTAAAGTGCGAATGGGGCCAGAAGAAATAGCATTGACGCGAATATTTTTCGGCCCTAATTCAGCCGCTAAATAACGGACACTCATTTCTAAACCCGATTTAGCGATCCCCATGACATTATAGTTGGGGATCACTTTCACGCCTCCCAAATAACTGAGGGTGACGATAGAACCCCCTTCAGCCATACAAGACTTCGCTTGAGCGCAGAGCTGAGTCAGAGAATAGGTGCTAATTTCCATCGCCTTGAGAAAACCAGCGCGGGTGGTGTCGCTAAACTCTCCACTGAGTTCATCTTTACCCGCAAAAGCTAAGGAATGAATCAGAATATCCAGATGTCCCCATTCTTTTTTCACTGTCTCGAACATCTGGGCCACCTGCTCATCATTTTGCACATCACAGGGCAGAAATAGGCTGGGATTGAGGGGAGAGACTAACTCTTCGACTTTTTTGCGGAAGCGGTCTTTTTCATCGGGTAAATAGGTAATTCCTAAGTTAGCGCCCGCTTGATGGAGTTGTTGGGCGATTCCCCAAGCGATGGAGCGGTTATTGGCAATGCCTAAAATCAGCGCGTTTTTTCCAGTTAAATTGAGCATGATGGTTCGATCGTCAATAGAATCTTGTCTAGATATCCCGCCCCGAACCACAAAAGGTTAGGGTTGGGTATACTGGCATCATCTCATACAGACTGACTGACGGATCTCGGTTGAGGAGATTTTTTTGGGTCGAGTTTTCCCCGAATCGGCAGAGATTGGTTAAACTCATAGCCATCTATCCCAGATTAAGATGGCCCCCTTTATTGAAAAACTCCGTTAAATTTGTTTTAAGACCAGTGGTGGAAGGTGATACACTGCTCACCAGATCACTTGGTTGGAGAGCGGGATTGCTCCGCAACGCTATCGCGATCGCACAGTCACACATTAGAAGTAAGGCAATATGGTACTTAGTGATGACAGACCCCTAGCGGCTATGTTTCGCCAAATGAGTGGCGGTGGTTTTCCCCCAGTGGTGGAAAGCTTTGAGCGTGGTAAAACCATCTTCTTTCCGGGCGATCCAGCCGAGCGGGTTTATTTTCTGCTCAAAGGGGCAGTTAAGCTCTCTAGGGTTTACGAAGCGGGAGAGGAGATTACCGTAGCGCTATTGCGCGAAAATAGTGTCTTTGGGGTGTTGTCCTTGATTACGGGCCATCGCTCAGACCGGTTTTATCATGCTGTGGCGTTTACTCCGGTGGAATTGCTGTCTCTGCCGATCGATCGGGTGGAGAAGACGATTAAGCAAAATCCCGATCTGTCGATGGTGATGCTGCAAGGTCTTTCTTCTCGGATCTTACAAACGGAGATGATGATTGAGACTCTGGCCCACCGGGATATGGGATCGCGACTGGTGAGTTTTTTGTTGATTTTGTGTCGAGATTTTGGGGTTCCTTCGGAGGATGGAATTACGATCGATCTGAAACTTTCTCATCAGGCGATCGCTGAGGCGATCGGCTCTACGCGGGTGACGGTTACTCGTTTGTTGGGAGATTTACGGGGAGAAAAAATGATTTCTATTCATAAGAAGAAGATTACAGTCCATAATCCGGTGGCTTTGAGTCAACAGTTTGCTTAAATTAAACATCCATGGGAATTCTTACAGTTGGGGCGATCGCCTTTACTCTAATGGGCTAGGCTATATCTGGATCTTGGATCGTCTCTAGCTACCCATGACTATTGGTATTATTCTGATTGTCTCGATTTTGTTTTTAGGGGGTTTACTCGCGACTCTGGGCGATCGCCTAGGGACTAAGGTGGGTAAAGCCAGGTTGAGTTTATTTAATCTGCGCCCCCGACAAACGGCTGTTTTAGTCACAATTGTTACGGGAATTTTGATTTCTGGCTCAACTCTAGGCATTCTCTTTGCCATGAGTCAGCCTTTACGCCGAGGGATTTTTGAATATGATGAAACTCAGCGTAAGCTCCGTCAAGCTCGGCGAGAACTTCAGTTTACCCAAGCACAAAAAGCACAGATTGAAATTGATTTAGCTCAGGCACGAGCTGAACGAGAACTGGTACAGCAAAATTTAGATAATCTCAATGCCAGTTTGCAAACCGTTACTGCACAAAAGTTGGCAACAGAAGACAATCTCAAAAAAACCCAAGTCCAATTAAGGGCAATTCAAGGGAACTTTCAGCAAACTCAAGTCCAGTTACGAGAGATTGTGGGCAAGTTTCAACAGGCTCAAGAGCAATTGCAGAAAGTAACTGTTCAAACTCAAGATTTAAGATCGGAGTTGGAGAAATTAAGAACCGAGCGCCAAGAGTTAATTCGTCAGCGAGATGAGGTCAAGTCCCAAATTACTCAACGGGATGAAGAAATTGCTGAACGCAATGAGTTAATTGCCGAGCGCGATCGGGAAATTGAAAATCGAAATAAAGTGATTCAAGAGCGAGAATCCAAATTAAAAGAACTGGAAAATCAACAAAAATTTTTGGAGCGACAAGTCCGAATTTTTGAGCAATATTATCAAGATTACCAATATTTACGGCAAGCCAATTTAGCTTTATTGCAAGGACAAATTCTAGCTTCTGCGGTGGTCGAAGTTCTCGATCCTCAAGGGTCTGTGCAAGTGGTTAATCGGTTATTAGAGATTGCGAATCAGTTTGCTAGAGACGAGGTGAAACCAGGAACTGGAGAAATAAATGAGCAAGTGATTCAAGTGACTCCAGAGCAAGTGGAACGATTAAAAGAACAAATTTCTGATGGTCAAGAATATGCGGTGAGGTTATTATCGGCAGGTAACTATATTCGCGGGGAATCTAATGTGGAGATTTTTGTGGATGTGGCTTTAAATCAAGTGGTGTTTGAATCGGGAGAAGTGATCGCCACAGGAATAACCAATGGTGCAACCATGAGTGAAGAGGAATTAATCGAGCAAATTGAGACTTTAATTGAGTCTTGTCGTTTTCGGGCCCGTCGAGGAGGAATTTTAGAAAATCACTTACAAGTAGGGGATGGATCGCCAGAAACGTTGATGAATTTTGTGCAGAAAATTAGAGAAAATCCCACTCAAATAACGATTCAAGCGATCGCCTCGGAAACAATCTATACCGCAGACCTGCTACGGATTGATTTAGTGGCTTTCGCAGAGAATGAAGAACTATTTCGCACTTCTTCTCCAGAATCTCCGTAGAACAGAGTGCTAGTTCCTGCGATCGCGCTCAACCCCTATCTGCAATAGCACTGGCTAAAATACCCAAAATTTTATTCACATCTTTGAGATAATATTCACTGACATCAATACTCAAGATAAATATTGCTTTGCTCGAATGTAGTTAAGCCAAAATCTTGCTTTACTTTTGCTAAGGTGAATTCACGATAAGACATGATAAAATCTCATAGGGTTTAGAATGGAGCGAGTTCTAGGGTGAATCCAGAGCCGATCGCTTCAGCCCAACTCAGGTTAAAAATCGATCTTGCGTGAGGAGGCAGCGATCGCTTTCCCTTTGATAGTAGCAGCAGGGGGCGGAAGTTGCGATCGCAGCCACATTTGCACCTGATACTGAAGTCGATTGAGTAGTATTTTCCACGCTGGATCAGTGGAGGGAGCGGGAGGAAGTAGGGGTAAAGAGGGTTGATAGGGTTTGATGTAGGCGCGAATATGAATACCTGAATAAACCAGAGGATCGCTACAGTGGGGACATTCCAGACCTTCAAACATCACTCGACCTTGTTTTTGCGCTAGTTTTTCTGATCCGGTTAAATAGGCAAATAAATCTTGAGGAGGAAGGTGTTTTAGGGGACGCTTACAACTGCTACACCAAAATCGAGGATGCGATCGCAGTCGTTTCATCACTGCGGTAGAAAAAGGAATACTGATTAACCCACCGGAAATAAAAGCAGCTAACGTAGCCAAACCCGAAGGCCCCGTTATGGACTGTACCAAAATCAACACTAGAGGTAGAGCCACTAACGCCGTACACCACAGCACCACCTCCGCTAAATCCGAACTTAAAAGAACAAAACTGATAAAGGTAGCAATACAGCCGATCATCACCAAAATCGCCACCCCCACATAGGCCGCGGGAGAAACGGCAGCTACGAGTAACATTAAAGACGAGACTAAACAAAATGACCCCCAATAGACCTGTTGATAGGCTTGACTATATTTGGGTGTGCCTTTATACGGATACCAGAAAAAATCAAGCGGTTTTTGGGAACGACCCTGGGGTTTAATCAGCACTGGCACTCGACCGATGCGATAGGCTTTAAAATACATGAGTGCAGCAAGCAGAAATCCCAAACTGGTTACCAAGCTAATCATACTCAGTTGCAGGGGAATGGCGGCGATCAGGTTAGGGTAACTCTCAAGTCTGAGCAGTCCGGTTAAACTGAAATCGGTCATAGGAGGATTTAGGTTAAGAAGATCTCTGGAGGGTGTAGCTGAATTTTAGGAGAATTTGGGGATCAGTGCCAAATTTTCATCCCATTTTGCTGTTAATTTCTGAGAGGTTCGATGGTGGTTGAATATTCTATTCCGACTTTTTTTAACCCTGATAAAGTATCTGAAGTTTGGCGAGTGCCTTATCAGGAACGAGCAGAACAAGCTCGATCTTGGGCCCAAGAGCAGGGGATTTTGCCCGCTTCGGAGGATCGCCTGCGGGTTTGCCTCTTGGCGATCGATGTGCAAAATACCTTTTGTTTACCAGAGTTTGAGTTATTTGTTGGGGGTGCATCGGGAAATGGCGCGGTGGAAGATAACCAACGCTTGTGTGAGTTTATTTATCGCAATTTGGGAACCCTGACGGCGATCGCCCCTACCCTCGATACCCACACTGCCATGCAAATTTTCCATCCTCTGTTTTGGATTAATGAGGCTGGAGAGCATCCTACCCCTGCGGTAACCAACATTACCCTAGAAGCGGTTCAGCAAGGTCAGTGGAAAGCGAATCCTGCTGTAGCCCAGTCTATCATGGGCGGCGATCCACAGAGCCTACAAGCTTATGCCTTACATTATGTGCAAACTCTCAGCGATGAGGGCAAATATCCCCTCACCGTTTGGCCCTATCATTCTATGTTAGGAGGCATTGGCCATGCCTTAGTTTCCTCCGTAGAAGAGGCGATTTTTTTCCATAATTTGGTGCGTTATAGCCAAACCTTATTCGATCTCAAGGGAAGTCATCCCTTAACCGAGAATTATTCTGTATTGCGTGCAGAAGTCTTAACCGGAGTGGATGGAGAAAAAATTGCTTCTAAAAATGAGTCATTTCTCCATACCCTGTTCAGTTTCGATCGCCTAATTATTGCCGGTCAAGCCAAAAGTCATTGCGTCGCTTGGACAGTTTCTGACCTGCTAACGGAAATTTTAGCCCGCGATCCCCAATGGGCCCAAAAAGTCTATCTATTAGAAGATTGTACATCCCCCGTGGTCGTCCCTGGAGCCGTCGATTTTACAGCACAAGCCGATGCTACCTTTGCACGATTCGCTGCTGCGGGGATGCATCGAGTCCTATCTACCCAACCTGTGGAAACTTGGCCCCAGTGGTAAGTCCAAAATCCGCAGATTGGGGAAATGTGGCTCTTGTTGAGTCTCACGAACTGGGCGGACATTGCGATCGCCCTTTAGCAGAAAACCGAACTTAGGTTCTTGATTGATTTCGCTAATCTAAGAGTAAGAACAAGCAAAAACCAAGTAACTCAAGGGTTGTTTCATGCCTCTATGAGAGTTATATTATTTTCTAGAATTCTCTTGATGTTCCAGCCGATTCCTAAACTTAGGAATCGGCTTTTTTTGTTCTTCACAAAGAAGTTCGGAGACTTCCATCAACCGAGGGAGAAAAACCGAACCTGACATTTAGAAAAAGTTTGTTAGATTGAATTCATCCAAACCAGATCAGTCTTTGAGGAGGTTAACATTATGCCTTTAGTTCGTTGGGAACCTTTCCGGGAAATCGATACCCTACAACGCCAAATGAATCGCTTATTTGATGATTTAGTCCCCAAAGAAGCCCTCTATAATCAAGGAGCTTTCCTCCCGGCTGCTGAACTTCATGAAACCCCTGAAGCCTTTGAAATTAAATTAGAAGTGCCAGGCATGAAACCGGAAGACCTGGACATTCAAGTAACGGCTGAATCCGTTTCCATTTCCGGTGAACGGCGCAGCCAAACCAAAACCGAAGAAAAAGGGGTAACTCGCTCTGAGTTTCGCTATGGTCAGTTTCAACGAATCATCCCCTTGCCGAACCGCATTCAAAACAATAATGTTGAAGCAGAATATAAGGATGGTATTTTGCACTTGACCTTACCCAAAGTTGAAGAAGAACAACACAAAGTCGTCAAAGTTAAAGTCGGTTAGTTCTCTCCAAACTTTGCTTTAAATAGCTTATAGTCAATCCCCCTTTTGACCCGATCAAAAGGGGGATTTTTAATCAACTCTTTTAAGAAGCAAGATTTACTCATTCCCTTTTCATTCGGTCTAAAGGGGATGGGGGGATGGGGAGATGGGGGGATGGGGGGATGGGGAGATGGGGAGATGGGGAGATGGGGAGATGGGGGGATGGGGGGAAAAAATAACAGATTGGGTAGCGCTTTGAGCCATTTTAGCTATCGTTAAAAACAGTCATTAATGCACCTCATAGCAGAGGAAACTGCTGTAATTAGCTGAAATTTATGAAATTGCTCAAACGCTCTACCCTCACTCTCCTATTCCTCGGTTTGCTCACCGGGACTCATCCCACCCCCTCCATTGAACACCAATCCCCCGTTTCTGCTTCTGAAACATCTAACTTTGAAGCCAGAAGTTTAGCCCTACGGCAACAGATTGCCGCCCAAGACTTAGAAGAGCTAGAAACTTGGTGGCAAAAGCGAGGTATAGGTGACCCCCATAAATACCTTCTACCGGTCATCCTTGCCCGTCTATCGCTTCCTAGAGAATATAATGCCGAAACGACCTGGCAAGCCCTACAACGGCTCAATGAAGCCAAAAATAGCCTCTATCACTTCCGCAGTATTTTTGATGTTCGTATCCTGTTTCAATTTGGGGCAGATTTACTCCCAGCCTTAGAAGCGGACTATCGCAGCCAACTTGACAGCAAGCGGGTACAACAGTGGGGTGAGGGAGGAACCGAGAATCATATGTTTATGCAGCGCGTTTCCGGGTTAGCCTTAATGGATGGTAGCGATTGGCCGGTGGCTTATCCGGCAACTGAAGCCAGCAATGAGGCATGGTTGCGATCGGAAATTAACAAGTTTCTCACCATTGGCCAAGGGGAATTTCACTCATCTACCTATTATGGCTATTCGATCGCCGGATTACTCAATCTCTATGACTTTGCCCAAACCCCAGAGCGCAAAGCCTTAGCTAAAGCTGCCCTAGACTGGTTCGCCACCAACATGGCTCTACGGTTAAGTTGGGGAACCGCAGGCGGTGCAGAAAGTCGCGGATTTGACCGAGGAACCTGGGATGAGAGCGAATTAGCCGCCGTGGCTTGGGTGTGGTGGGGAGATAACCCAGAAACAGCTAAACGGATGCAATCGAGTGCCGCGAGGGTGGGACTTCCGGCCGCCTTGAGTACCTATCGCCCTCCCGAACATTTAAGGAACATTGCCCAGAAAAAAATTACCCTACCCTTTGAACTCAAAGCCAGCCATCCCGCTTACTATTCCTATCATCAAGATAATCAATTTTGGGAAACCTTCTATATCACTCCAGATTACAGTTTAGGTACATTAATTAATCCTCGTCGATCCTATCAAGTTCAAGGTACAATTAATGCTCAATATGCCACCTATAAATTAGTGGTTCGAGACCCCAAAGGCCAAAACAATGCTGTGATCTCCCTAGGGGGAACCTACCACAGTCCCATGGCTACCGGGAGTTCGCCGGGCGATCAATATTGGCAACACCAAGGAACGGTTCTCTATCAACTGAGACTCTCTCCCGAAGATCTGGCCGCTGGAGTCCCCCCCTTATCCCATCTCGTTTTACCATCGCGCTATGGGCAACCTCAACCCTATCAAGGCTGGTATATTTGGCAAATCGAAAATACTTGGTTGTTAGCCCATCCTTGGGGAGACCGTATTGAATGGCGCTCATCCGTCTCCGACAAGAGACAAGCATCAGACTATCAAGTGCTGGCGGCCCATGGCATCAATACGGCTTGGATTACTGAAATCATTTCTACTGAAGATTATCCTGACTTCAGGCAACTGACACAAGCCTTAGACCAAAGACAGCCGCAGTTAAGCCAAACCCGTTTAAGCTACCAGAGCTTACCTAAACCGAGCGAACAGGTTTTAGAGTCGGCCCAATTATCCTTAACTTATGTGCCTAAAAGGGGTAAAGGCCAAGGTACAATAAAAAATAGGGTGCAAAACTTTAATAACTGGCCAGTCCTGGACTCCCCATTAATCCAACAATCCTTAAACAAAGGCAGTTTAGAATATGAAAGTGGCGATCGCCTTTGGCAGTTGCAAAGTACACCCACGGGCCCCCGATGGCGCACGGATTAGGACATGCAGAGATTGGCCCTTCCCTATTCCCTATTCCCTATTCCTGACGATCATGAGTTAGGATAAGGGTACTTAAGCTTATCCTAACTGTGGTAAGCGCCCTGTTTTTGCTCCTCAATTCCTTCTCTCTTGTTAACCTTGCCGGATTTTAGAAGTGATATGACTAATGAAAATGATCTGATCAAACGTCTTAGTCCCAGTGCGATGGATCAGATCCTGTTATATCTAGCCTTTATTGCTATGAGGAATAGTGGCCATCGCCATGGAGCTTTCTTAGATGCTGCGGCTACTGCGGCTAAATGCGCGATTTATACTACCTATATGGAGCAGGGGCAAAACTTGCGGATGACTGGGCATCTGCACCACATTGAACCCAAGCGAGTTAAAGTCATTGTTGAAGAAGTCCGGCAAGCCCTTACTGAAGGAAAACTGCTGAAGATGTTGGGGTCTACGGAACCCCGCTATCTGATTCAATTCCCTTATGTTTGGATGGATAAATATCCTTGGCAACCGGGAAAATCTCGTGTTTTGGGTAATAATTTGGTCTTGGAAGAAAAACAAGATATTGAATCTAAACTGCCTCCCCATCTCCCCGATGCCCAAGTGATTCCCTCATTCCAGTTTATGGATCTGATTGAATATTTGCATACGCGATCGCAACAAGACTCGAGTTTTCCGGCTGACCGACAACTTCCCTTAAGTGAAGCTTTAGCTGAACATATTAAACGCCGTCTGATGTATTCGGGTACAGTCACCCGTATTGATGTCCCCTGGGGAATGCCCTACTATGCCCTCACCCGCTCCACCTATACTCCCATCGATCAGGAAGAGCGCAAATATGTCTTAGTCGAAGATACCGCCCGCTATTTCCAGATGATGCAAGAGTGGGCAGAAAGTCCGACAGAACAGAAGCCCCGCGTCATGCGTATCCTGGAAGAAATGGATATTCCCCCAGAACGGTATGAACAAGCGATGGAAGAACTCGATGAAGTAATCCGGGCTTGGGCTGACCGCTACCATGAGGAAGGGGGCAAACCGATGGTACTTCAGATGGTGTTTGGCCCCCTAGAGCCTTAGAGGTTTTGGAACTCAAAGGAAGTGGCCTAAGTCAAGAAAATAGTGTCTGTAAGCTGGCACAGAATTACGATTCCACCTAAGATTTAGGGTGGAATATCTATGTAAATGGATAAAGATTGAGGTAAAGAAGATTGATTAAATCATTGGTTCAGTGGGGAAGTCGCGTCAGTTTAATGGGAACTTTGCTGTTGAGTCCTGTGCTGGGAGTGAGTTTGATCCCCTCGGTGGCTGTTGCGATTCCGGAAGCGCAAATACAGGAAAAGTTATCTGGTATTCCAGTTTATGCGATTAGTGATGAAAATGGGGTGTTGCTTACGGTTTCAGTTCCTCGCGATCAAGAAAATCCCGATGGGGACAGAATTTCCTTAACCCGTGTGTTTATCAGTGCAGGGGATGCCGAAAGCTTTTTAGCTGAGGTGCGGCAAAAGAATCCTGAGATTCCTCAAGGGATGGATGCACGGGCAATTCCCTTAAGTGAGGTGTATAAGTTGCACCAACAATACAAGGATACTGAAGAGCCGTTGATTTTTGAGTTTCAACCCAAGGATGAACAGGTGGCACAAGCTCGCACGGTGTTACAAGAACAGGGAGAAGCTGAGTTAGCGAGTCAGTTTCGGGGTGTGCCTCTGTTTATGGCTAAAGCGGGGGAAGATCAGGGCTATTTGACGATTCAAAGTGGCGATCGCCAAGCGGTTTTGGCCTTTTTTGACCATGGAGACCTGGAGGAAGCCTTAGCAGAGTATAAAAAGCAGAATAATAATGCCAATTCCCAAGTTGCGATCCAAGTGACGACTCTAGAGCGGTTGATGGATTTGTTGATTACCGAGGACGATCCATTGCTGCAAAAGATAGAGTTAATTCCGACACCAGAATCTCGTGATTTTCTGCGGCAGGAAATGGAACGCCGCCGTCAGTCTGGAAATTAAGGCAACTCCTCAGTGATGGTTTCGGGATTAGAGTTGTTGGTGTGGCGAAAACAGGCACAACAGGAGGCGATCGCCGCGAAAATCCCCCCGTCTGAGGTGGATTGGTTGCTGCGATCGCTCTCTAGTCTCGATGCTCTCAGTTTACGCCTGGAGTTGTTTCAGTCTATTCCAGATATCCCCTTGTCTCGTCCCTGGTGGGAAATTAAGCACCTTTGGCAACAGCGAATTGAGGCTAGGGTTCCTCTCCAATATTTGATTGGTCAATTGAGTTGGCGCGATTTAAACCTCCAGGTGGCTCCTGGGGTATTAATTCCTCGCCCAGAAACAGAGCTGTTAATTGATTTAGCACTGGCTTCTAGTGTGGCTCACAGGGCTGGAGATTGGGCAGATTTGGGTACAGGAAGCGGGGCGATCGCCATCAGTTTAGCTCAAAGTTTACCTGAAGTTACCCTTCATGGGGTAGATCGCAGTTCAGAAGCCTTGGCGATCGCCCGCAGAAATGCTGCTAACTCTCCCTTTAGCGATCGAATTCAGTTTTATCAGGGCTACTGGTTTACGCCCCTAGAGCATCTCAAAGGTCAACTGGTTGCCATGGTGTCTAACCCTCCCTATATTCCTACCAGCCTAATTCACCAGTTAGAACCCGAAGTTGCCCACCATGAACCCCATCTTGCCCTTGATGGCGGCTCAGACGGCTTAGACTGTATTCGTACCCTCGTTAGGGCTGCTCCTGACTATTTGCAACCCGGAGGATTATGGCTGGTGGAAATGATGGCAGGGCAAGCCGAACCAGTGCAACGATTACTGGTTGAGAATGGCAATTACCACCCGATTGAAATCCATAAGGACTTAGCCGGGATTGAACGCTTTGCCCTGGCTTATGTCAATTAAAAATTAAAAATTAAAAATGGGGAGTAATGATACCTAATTTTAAGGGCGACAAACTTTTCGCCCCTATAAGATTGGTCATTTTATTAATGCGGATGGCGAGACTCGAACTCGCAAGGACAAGCCACACGCCCCTCAAACGTGCGCGTATACCAATTCCGCCACATCCGCTTGGAACTTGTGAGGGTCGCTCACAGTTTTTTATAGTAGCATAAGTAAACAGCGATCGCACCCATTCACAAAAAAGATCTTCCAGAAAGGCCCCCAATCCTCCTATTCTAACTGCATATATCACCGAAAAAACTGGAAGATGACCTTTTCAAAAATCCTGATTGCCAACCGAGGAGAGATTGCCCTTCGCATCCTCCGCACCTGTGAAGAACTCGGCATCGCCACCGTTGCCGTTCATTCCACCATTGACCGCCATGCCCTCCATGTACAGTTAGCCGATGAAGCCGTCTGTATTGGAGAACCCAATAGCAGCAAAAGCTATCTCAATATTCCCAACATTATTGCTGCTGCCCTCACTCGCCACGCCACTGCCATTCATCCGGGCTATGGCTTCCTGGCCGAAAATGCCAAATTTGCCGAAATTTGTGCTGACCACCAAATTACCTTTATCGGCCCCACCCCAGAAGCCATGCGAGCCATGGGGGATAAATCTACCGCTAAAGCCACCATGCAAAAGGCTAAAGTCCCTACTGTACCCGGTAGTGAGGGACTCTTAGCCAATGAACAGGAAACCCTCTCGGTTGCTCGTCAAATTGGCTATCCTGTCATGCTCAAAGCCACTGCTGGGGGAGGGGGCCGGGGGATGCGCCTGGTTCGGGATGAGAGCCAACTGATCAAGCTGTTCCGAGCCGCTCAAGGGGAAGCGGAAGCTGCCTTTGGTAATGCTGGGGTATATCTAGAAAAATTTATTGAAAATCCCCGCCATATTGAATTTCAAATTTTGGCTGACTCCTATGGTAATGTCATTCACTTAGGGGAGCGGGAATGTTCCATTCAAAGACGGCATCAAAAACTGCTAGAAGAATCCCCTAGCCCCGCCCTAACGCCCAAATTGCGGCAAAGAATGGGAGACGCTGCTATTAAAGCTGCGCGTTCAATTCACTACACGGGGGCGGGAACAATCGAGTTTTTACTCGATCAATCGGGGAATTTCTACTTCATGGAAATGAATACCCGGATTCAAGTTGAACATCCAGTTACGGAAATGGTGACCGGGCTGGATCTGATTGCTGAACAAATCCGTATTGCCCAAGGGGAAAAGTTATCTTTAAGTCAAAAAGAGGTTCAATTCAGAGGTCATGCGATCGAATGTCGGGTGAATGCTGAAGATCCCGATCATAATTTCCGTCCCCATCCGGGGCGCATTAGTGGCTATCTCGTTCCTGGGGGGCCTGGTGTGCGGTTTGATTCCCATGTCTATACGGATTACGAAATTCCCCCCTATTATGATTCCCTGATTGGTAAACTGATTGTTTGGGGGCCCGATCGAGATAGCGCTATTCGTCGCATGAGACGCGCTCTGCAAGAATGCGCGATTACCGGTGTACCGACAACCATTGGCTTTCACCAGAAAATTCTGGAAACTTCGGCTTTCTTAGAGGGAAATGTGTACACCAATTTTGTTGAACAGCACTTTGGCTAATTGGCTCAATCTCCCCATTTCTGAGGTGGGGATGGGGTAATATCAAGTCCAATTGAACAATTGTCATTGCGACGGCAGGGAAGCAATAGAATTGAGTTATTGCTTGCGGCTGAGACTTTGTAAGCCTTGGCGGGCGGTTTCTTGTTCTGGCTCTAGTTTTAGGGCTTCTTGAAAGGCTTGGGCAGCATCGGCATTCCGACCGGCTTTTTGTAAGATTACGCCTAGTGCTGCCCAGACACTGGCATTTTGGGGGGCAAGACGCACGGCTTGAGCGTAGGAATAAATGGCACTTTCGTATTGATTGAGAGAACCATAGGTTACGGCTTGATTGTACCAGCCGAGGAAGGAGGTTTCATCTAGGGCGATCGCCTGTCGAGCTGAGTCTAAAGCGCGATCGTATTCTTTTAAATACCATAATGCTACACTGCGATTAGCCCATCCATCGGCATTATCCGGCTGATAGCGTAGGGCTTGATCGTAGGCTCCTACAGATTCTACATATTTTTGCAGCGATCGCAACACTCGACCCCGATTGAGCCAAGCTTGTACATAATCCGGTTGCAGTTGCAGAGCGCGACCAATGGAGTCTAAACTTTGGTCATAGTCTTCTAAATACCAGAGCGTCACCCCTCGGTTATTCCAAGCTTCAGAAAAATCGGGACGAAATCCCACCGCGCGGTTAGCTGCGACTAATCCTTGTTCGAGTTGCCCCTGTTGAGTATAGGCGATGGTGAGTTGATTCCAAGCTGTGGCAATGCCCATTTCCCCCCAAATTCCATCTCCTTTCAGTGCCGCTTCACAGGCTTTGATGGCTTCTTCATAGCGTTGAAGCTTGTTGAACGTTTCGCATTGCCGGACAAGAGCTAAGGTAGAATCAGCTTGTAGAGCTAAGGCTTGAGTGTAGGAATTGAGCGCTTCTAAATCTTCCCCCATCTCATTTAATGCTATTCCCTGCTGAATCCAAGCCTGGAGATTTTGGGGATTATGATTTAAAGCTTGATCGTAAGCGGCGATCGCCCCTTCTGCCAAATCACTCTGATTTAAAGCCACCCCTAAATATTGCCATGCCAGGGTTTCCGACTCCGGTTGCCAATTATCATTAATATCAAGAGCAGCTTGACAAGCGCCAATGGCATCCTGATATTGTTCCAACTCCAGCAGCGCCCCACATTTATAGGTTAAAACCAGGGAAGACTCCGGTTCTAAATTCAGGGCGCGATCGTAAGAAGTGACCGCATTTTGATATTCTTGGAGGGCAACCAGAGCCAAACCGCGCTGTACCCAAGCCATGACTGGATTTTCCTGTCCCCAATTGGTATCTAAGCGCAGTGCTTCTTCACAAGCTTCTAGGGCATCTTCATAGCGCTCTAACTTCAGGAGCGCCTGACAGCGATAGGTAAATGCGCGGGAAAACTTGGGTTCTAAACGAGCAGCCGTATCTGCGGAGGCAATGGCTTCAGCATAGCGATTTTGTTGTAGTAAAATACGACTGCGATCGGCCCAAACTTGAGCATCTTTTGGTCTCATCAGCAGTGCCTGCTCGCAAGCTTCCAGCATTTTACCCCCATCTTCATCTACTGACAAACTACATAAATTCGCCCAATAGTCAAAATCTGCCAGTTGACGAAAAGGATTGAGAAATTCCAGTTGTGCATTGACTCGACTGGGAAAACCGCAAATGATTCCCAGCATTACCCCAGAAAGAGCAACCCAAAATCGTCGTTTACTGCTCACGTTCACCGAACTCCACCTAGCTGACGCTTTATGAATTTTTATCGTATTTTCCAACAAGTTTTGCCCTCATCCCCCAACCCCTTCTCCCACAGGAGAAGGGGAGAAGTCCCTCTCCCTGGGGAGAGGGATATAGGGAGAGGGCACAATTTCCTAAAACGATTTGTCCTGTTCCTCTTCATTTTTGCCCTATCTCCAACTTCTGCACAAGCTTTTAGATCTAGAGATATGGAACAACTGCGACGCACTCGCGACTGCGATCGCTGTAATCTAGAATCTGCTCCCTTACAACGGGCATTCCTTCGCGATAGTAACCTATCGGGAGCCAACTTAAAACAGGCACAACTCCAACAAGCCGATCTTCGGGGTGCATTTTTACGCCGAGCCAACCTTGAAGGAGCCAATCTCCGAGGGGCAGATTTGCGGGGGGCAGATCTCAGTTATGCTAATCTTGCCAGAGCCAATTTACGCCATGCCCGCTTAGATGAGGATACCCTAATCGACTCCAAATGGCGATTAGCTTGGGAATTAATTCATCAAGGCGCAGAAAATCGGGATTTAGCAGGAGTGGATTTATCGGGGGCAAACCTGAGCCGCACTAACTTAGAAAATGCCAATTTAGAGGGGGCAAACTTACAAGGAGCATCCTTACAAGGAGCGCGGTTAGTGGGCGCGAATTTAGAGCAAACCAATCTGCAAAATGCCAATTTATTTATTGCTGACTTAAGGAATTCTTCCCTACAAGAAACTAATCTTGAAAACACCGATAGCGTCATTGCTGATTTCCGTCGCGCGTTTTTAGATCGAGCCAATTTTAATCGCGCTAACCTGCAAGGAGCGCTGTTAAGTGAAACTGATTTAAGGAGTTCTAGCTTTGTACAAGCCAATCTCCGCAATGCCGATCTAGAGTCTGCTATTTTAGAAGGGGCAAATCTCCAAGGAGCCGATCTATTTACTGCTAATCTGAGAAATACAGAATTAGGGGAAATTATCCTGCGTAAGGTGAATTTAGCGGGAATCGATCTGCGCGATGCTAATTTTCAGAATACTCGCTTAATTCAACTCAACTTTACTGGAGCAAGGTTGAGTAATGCCAATTTTGAGAATGCCTTTATCTTGAGTTCTAGTTTCCAAGATGCAAATTTAATGGGCGCTAATTTCCGTAATGCTGAATTGCGCCATACGAGTTTCCGCAATGCCAATTTAGAAGGGGCAGATTTCCGCGATATTGTGCTGTTGAATGTGGATTTACGAGGCGCGATTTTATGGAATGTTTCAACGGAAAATATTAGACTCATAAGAACTAATTTTTGTCAAGCAATTTTACCCGATGGTAAACCCGGCTATTGTTGGCACACGCGCTAGGTAGTACATTTAAAAATTAAAAATTAAAAATTAAAAATTAAGAACAAGACTGCTCTTGAGTCTTTCAATGGCTATCAAGTCCTAATCTATTCCCTATCCGCATAAGCAGCATAAACGCCCTGGACATTGTACCAATTGAGGAAAATGCGGGCGATTTCGAGAGCCAATTGGGGTTTTCCGCGATCGATTAACCCTTGCAACAGGGGAGCCATTGTCCGCTCATTCAGCCTTCCCCCTAATGATAAAACGCCCCATAAAATTCGATGTATCCAAGTCATTTGGATCATCATTCGTACTTCCCAAGTGGGATGTTTTTTATAGAATAAAACGCCCATGCGTCCGCGCTGAATTTCTTGGTCAATCATGCGAGGAATTTGCTCTAGACTAAAGGGAGGATGCCAGTGATAACCGACGGCTTGGGGACATTTAATCAGTTTAAGTCCGAGATTTTTTAGCCGCACTCCTAATTCTAAGTCTTCCCAACCATAGAGTTGAAATTGGGTGTCAAAGAGTCCCGCTTTTTCTAACCAATGGCGGGCGATTGCCACATTCCCGGTCGCAAAATAGGCGGCCGAGAAGTCTGTGATCTTGTAGGGTTCTGAGGTCGGCTCGTCAAAATTGCAGGTATTAATCACTGCTCCATAGGTGAACAGGCGATCGCTCCTTAACTTCTCCTCTCCCTCCCGCAAGGCTTGTGCATGGCAGCTTAAGAAGGTTTCCGTCACCACCAGATCGCTATCAATAAAAATAATGATATCGCCCTGAGCCTCCTTGACCCCCAAATTCCGGGCAGCAGCCGGCCCTTGATGCTCCTGCACCAACCAACGCACATGGGGCAGTTGTTCCCGCTCTTCCTCTAACCAGGCTAAAGTGCGATCGCTCGAACCATCATCAACCACCACCACCTCATAACCCTGGATTTGGCGATCGCTCAACTGCTGATTCTCCAGCGCTCTCAAGCACTTTTGCAGAATCGGCAACCGGTTGTAGGTGGGAATCACAACAGTGAAGAACATAGACAACGAACAATGAACAATTAACAAGGAATAATGAACAATAATGCACACTCTCCACTCTAGCGCGATGATAGGGGAGATGGGGAGATGGGGAGATGGGCCATTACCCCTATCCCAAAAATGTTTAATTTTTAATTTTTAATTTTTAATTGAGCAGATACAATAGCCGGTTAGTGTTTTTAGGGTGAATAAACCTATGGGTCGTGCCAAGAAAGTTGTTTTAGCCTATTCTGGAGGGGTAGATACCTCCGTTTGTATTCCCTATCTGATGAATGAATGGGGAGTTGAAGAAGTGATTACCTTGGCGGCAGATCTGGGACAAGGGGATGAATTGGAACCCATCCGCAAAAAAGCTCTTGATTCTGGAGCGAGTGTATCCCTGGTCGCAGATGCAACAGAAACCTTTGTAAAAGAGTATGGGTTTCCCGCTATTCAAGCCAATGCCTTGTATGAAAATCGCTATCCCTTATCCACGGCTTTAGCGCGGCCATTGATTGCTAAACTGCTGGTGGAAGCAGCAGAGGAATATGGCGCAGATGCGATCGCCCATGGATGTACGGGTAAAGGCAATGACCAGGTGCGCTTTGATGTGGCCATTGGCGCACTCAACCCCAACTTGAAAATCCTCGCTCCGGCAAGGGAATGGGGTTTTTCTCGCGAACAAACCATTGAATATGGGGAAAAATGCGGCATTCCTGCGCCAGTGAAGAAGAAATCCCCCTATAGTATTGACCGTAACTTATTAGGGATGGCGATCGAAGCGGGCGTTCTGGAAGATCCCTATGCAGAGCCTCCAGAAGAGATTTATCAGATGACTAAGGCGATCGCCGACACCCCCAATGAACCGGAATATGTCGAGATTGGCTTTGAAAAAGGGGTTCCGGTTGCCCTCAATGGTCAGGCGATCGATCCGGTAGCTTTAATTACCCAACTCAATCAAATGACCGGAAACCACGGTATCGGTCGCATTGACATGATTGAAAATCGTCTGGTGGGAATTAAATCTAGGGAAATTTATGAAACCCCGGCTCTATTAGTTTTGATCCATGCTCACCGGGATTTAGAAAGCTTAACCCTCACGGCGGATGTCACCCAATATAAGCGAGGAATTGAGCAAACCTACAGTCAATTGGTCTATAACGGTCTCTGGTTCTCTCCCCTGAAAGGAGCCTTAGATGGCTTTATCGCCAATACCCAAGAGCGGGTAACCGGTACAGTACGGGTAAAACTGTTCAAAGGTTCAGCTACCATCGTCGGCCGCAAATCTGAGAATAGTCTTTATAGTCTAGATTGGGCCACTTACGGCGAAGAAGACGTATTTGACCATAAAGCGGCTGAAGGCTTTATCTATGTTTGGGGACTCCCCACCCGGTTATGGTCTCAGCAAACGAGAGGCTAGGGGAATAGGGGAATGGGGGAGTGGGGAGAAATTGCCTATTCCCTATTCCCTGTTCCCTATTCCCTGTTCCCTATTCCCTGTTCCCTGCGATATTGTAAAATCAAACCTAATTTTTAATTTTTAATTTTTAATTTTTAATTGAATCATGCGAATCCTGTGCTTGAGTAATGGCCATGGGGAAGATGCGATCGCCACTCGCATCTTACGCCAATTACAGGCAACCCCCCATCCCCCCCAATTATCTGCCCTGTCCCTGGTGGGGGAAGGAATGGCCTATCGGCCCATGGATATTCCCCTGATTGGCCCCGTGAAAACTATGCCCTCTGGGGGCTTTGTCTATAGGTCGGGTCGCCAACTTGCCAAAGATATGAAAGCGGGAATGTTGCAATTGATTTGGCAACAGTATGGAGCCATTCGCACTTGGGCAAAAGAGGGGGGCACAGTCTTGGCGGTTGGGGATATTTTGCCCCTCCTGTTGGCTTGGCTTAGTGGTTTACCCTATGCATTTGTGGCGACAGCGAAATCAGAATATTGGATTCAGGATGAAGATGGCCCCTTAAAAGCCGGTTTTGCCCAGGGTTGGTCGGGTTCCGTCTATTTGCCTTGGGAGCGGTGGTTAATGGGACGAAAACGCTGTCTGGGGGTGTTTCCTAGGGATCGGTTAACGGCTCAAACCCTGCAACAGTGGCAGCACTTGCCCGTGTTTGATTGTGGGAATCCGATGATGGATGAGTTGCTACCGACACAGCAGGAACTGGAGCCAGAGAAGAAATCTTTGGCGTTGGTGTTACTTCCCGGTTCCCGCGCTCCAGAATCCTATGAAAATTGGCAGGTGCTGTTAACTGCGGTGGGACAAGTTTTGGGCGAACCGCAACCGTTTAAGGGGTTGCATCGACCGATAACTCTGTTTGGGGCGATCGCCCCCGGATTAGGCTTAGAAACCTTCAGCCAAATCCTCGAATCCTACGGATGGCGGCGCAATCAGCCCCCCGAAGGTCTCAATCTACCCTCTCCAGAAACCCTCTGCTATACCCTCAGTAACGGCACACTCTTCTTAACCGAAAACGCCTATAACACCTGTTTACACCAAGCCCATTTTGCCCTAGCCATGGCTGGAACCGCCACCGAACAGTTTGTCGGCCTCGGTAAACCGGCTCTCACCCTCCCCGGAAAAGGCCCCCAATTTACCCCCCAATTCGCCCAAGTCCAAGCCCGACTCCTCGGCCCATCTGTGATTCAAGTCCCCAGTCCTCAAGCTGTACCCAAAACCCTGCAAGACCTCCTAGAAGACCCCGATCGCCTCCAACTCATCTATGCCAATGGACGACGGCGCATGGGCGAACCCGGCGCATCCCAAAGAATTGCCACTTGTTTCTTAGAAAAAATTGCCGCCCAGGGTGGCTAATTCTCTAAAACTGTGTTATAGTAGTCTACAGTCTAAAATTATGGCGAGCGTAGCCAAGTGGTTAAGGCAGCGGATTGTGGTTCCGCCACTCGCGGGTTCAACTCCCGTCGTTCGCCCTCTTAAAACCCTAAAGTCACCCCCTTTGCTAGACAGAAAATGTCTTGGTGACTCAAAACTCAATCACTCGATGATTATCCCCTAAGTCTGGATCGGCGCTAAAGCCCTCAAAGTAGGCTTGCAGATGTTCGGGAAAATGGGAAAATTTAAACTGGGTATCCCCTTGGGCAATATCAGCCCAAAAATAACGCAGGGAACCCACCCATTGCTGGGCTTCGGCTTCCGTTAAATTACAGGGATTTTCAGTTAACAGACGCATCATAAAGGGGTGTGATCTTTCTCCCATCCACTCCCGCGAAAATTCGCCTAAATTCTCCCAACCCGGAAGCTTTTTAATTTGATGAGAAGCGATCTTAACGGTTGTTTTTTCACTAAATTTAGAATGAATACTTAAAGTTCTGTAAGCATGGGGATAACTCACCAAAGATCCCGTCGTAATTTCGTACAAATCTCCCTGTTGGGCAATATCCTGAACATGCAAATGACCCGTAAACAGTAAATGAATCCCTGCTTCCTGTAACACTTTAATCAAACGCGGGCCATTTTGCAACATATACCTTTTTCCTAAACAATGGCTACTTTGATCCGGTAAATGTTCAATCACATTATGATGAATCATCACCAAGCGTAACGGTTCAGAGGTGGTGGCTAATATCTCCTCTAACCATTGAAACTGAGCTTCATTCAGATAACCATAGCCGAGTTGTTTACCCTCTTCGTCAAATTCATTAGAATCTAAAGCAATGAGTCGCACACCGGGCAGCAGTTCACAAGTATAATCGGTTTGTCGATACTGGCGATAACCAAATTGATGATAATAGGTGGGAAATTTAGCGCGACTAATTGAGGTTTGATTGCCCCACTGAGTGGGAATATCATGATTGCCTGGAATTACATACACTGGATAGGGTAACTGGGAGAGACGCTGTTGTAACCATTGATGATTTTCGGGTTCTCCATGCTGGGTTAAATCTCCTGGTAAGAGCAGAAAATCGAGATCCAATTGACTGATGTGATTTAGGGCTAACTCTAAAGCAGGAATACTTAATTCTACCAGATGGAAGCGTTTAGGATGATCCCAAATGGTATGGGGCAGGGCAATATGTAAATCACTGATAATGGCAAACTGAAACTTAAAGTCCATTGTTGAGGTCTAAACGATTTACAATAAAAGATTATCTGTAATTATATCATTGGGCTGTACATTGAGGGGGAGATCGGGGCGATAAATCCCATAGAAACACTCAATAAAAATCATGGATAATGCTGACAGAATTACAGACTCCTGTTCTAGGGTCGATCTGATCCAAACGCTTCGGGATGAATTTGCTAAAATAAGAAGTAGATAATATTTCTCTTTTACAGATTTTGTTTTCAGAATAAAATAGGAGCAGGGACGATGATTAGTAACTGGATTCGAGACCTACCCAAAGCGGAATTGCATATTCATATTGAGGGATCTTTGGAACCGGAATTAATGTTTGCTTTGGCCGATCGCCACCAAATGACCCTTCCCTATGATTCCATAGAAGCTGCCCATCAAGCCTATCAGTTTAAAGACCTACAATCTTTTCTGGATCTCTACTATGCCGGAGCTAATGTCCTCCGTACAGAGCAAGATTTTTATGACCTAACTTGGGCTTATCTACAACGGGCCCATCAGCAAAGCATCCGCCATACGGAAATTTTCTTTGATCCCCAAACCCATACCCAGCGAGGGATTCCTTTTGAAACGGCGATCGCCGGTATTCATCAAGCCTTGGTTGACGGGAAAACTCAACTGGGCATCAGTTCCCATGTTATTATGTGTTTTTTACGTCATTTGAGTGCTGAAGAGGCGATGAAAACTCTGGAGCAAGCTCTGCCGTTCCAAGATTGGATCGTTGGGGTGGGTTTGGATTCTTCTGAATTGGGTCATCCTCCTTCTCAGTTTACCACCGTGTTTGATAAAGCCAGATCCCAGGGTTTCTTGACGGTTGCTCATGCGGGGGAAGAAGGGCCGCCAGAATATATTTGGGAAGCGATCGAGTTACTCAAAGTTGCTCGTATCGATCATGGGGTGCGATCGCCAGAAGACCCTAAACTGATGGAGTGGCTGAAAGAGCATCAAATACCCCTCACGGTTTGTCCTCTCTCCAATGTGAAGCTTCGCGTCTTTGAAACCCTGAAGCATCATCCCCTTAAACAATTATTAGATGCAGGTTTACGGGTGACGGTTAACTCCGACGATCCGGCCTACTTTGGGGGCTATTTGCAAGAGAACTTTATGGCCATCTATGAAGCTCTAAACTTGAGTCAACAGGATTTATATCAACTGGCGAAAAACTCCTTTCTGAGTTCATTTTTATCGGATTCTGAGAAAAAAGAGGCGATCGCCGAACTGGAAAGTTATATGTATCACAACAGACGATGATCTAGGGTAATCGGAATCAGAGCGATCGCCATTTTGACTCTGTGTAGCATCACTCAATGTCTAAGTTTTCCTGTTCTAAGATGGTTTCAATACTAGATTTTAAGGGAGCTAATAGATATAGACGAAGACATAGAATTAGCTTGATTTAGATCTTGATTGTCTTTAATTATAGGGCTGATCGCCACTTCTGCCAACCTAGCTTGCCCTCAAATGCTATACTGTCTTCTATTCCCTGCGATGAGAAACCCTGACCTATGACCATCGCCCAATCATCAGAACCAAAAATTACCAGCCTTCCCGACCATACCCAACTGCCTGACTCGGATGGTACTTTTGTGAAAAACTTTCAGGAGCATCCCCAAAGTATCTTACTGACTGATTCGATTCAATCTACCCTCGATCGCCTGCACCCAGACCAAAATTATGCCATCGGTCAAGACTGTGGCATCTATTGGAGAATGACCGAACCCCCAGAAAAAGGCGCAGAATGTCCGGACTGGTTTTATGTTCCTAACGTTCCTCCTACTCTTGAGGGTAGGGTGAGGCGTTCCTATGTGTTATGGCAAGAATTTATTCCCCCTTTAATTGCCATCGAATTCGTCTCAGGAGATGGTACAGAAGAACGCGATTCCACGCCCTTATCCCAAGTGCGGAAAAAGGGGCAAAAACCGGGTAAATTTTGGGTCTATGAACAAATTATTCGCCCAGCATTTTACGCTATCTATGAAGTGGAGAAAGGGAGTGTAGAAGTCTATCATTTAATCGAAAATCACTATGAGTTAGTGGCAGCCAATGAACGAGGCCATTATCCCATTAATCCGATGGGTGTAGAGTTAGGAATTTGGCGAGGATTGTATGGCAATTTAGAATTGCCTTGGCTGCGCTGGTGGGATAGTGAGGGTAATTTGCTGTTAACTGGAGATGAACGAGCCAGAATTGAACGTCAACGAGCGGAAAGTGCTGAACTGGAGTTAGAGCAGGAACGCCAACGAGCGGAAAGTGTTGAACTGGAGTTAGAGCAGGAACGCCAACGAGCGGAAAGACTGGCTGAGTTGCTCAGATCCCACGGAATTAATCCAGAGGAACTAAGCTAAACTAACAATTGATTAAACAAGTAGCCGATGCTGATAATGCCCACGGTCATTAAAGTGATAAAAACTGCTAACAATTGAGGGCGCAGTACCTTCCGCAAAATCACAATTTCTGGTAAAGATAAAGCCGTGACTGCCATGGTGAAGGCTAACACTGTACCCAAGGGGATACCTTTATTAACTAAGGCTTCACTAATGGGCATCACCCCGGCAATATTGGCATATAGAGGCACACCGAGAATGACGGCAATCGGTACAGCAAAAGGATTATTTGCACCGGCAACTTGGCTAATCAATGAAGTGGGGGCATAGCCATGAATGGCTGCACCAATGGCAATACCAATCACTACATAAATCCAAACGGAGCTGATAATTTGACTCGACTGAAACCAGCCTTGATTAAATCTCTGCTGCCAAGTTAGATGGGAGTCTAAGTTATCTTCTAGGGGGATAGATTCATCCGCTTTTGGGAGTTGCCAAACGAAGGATTCCACCCATCTTTCTAATTTGAGTTGACCGATAATATATCCAGCCACGATCGCCAAGATTACCCCAAAGCCAATATAGAGAAGCGTTACCTTAAATCCAAACAATCCCCACAATAATACTACCGCCACTTCATTGACCATAGGGGCAGAAATGAGATAAGAAAAGGTGACTCCTAAAGGAATTCCTGCTGTCAAAAAGCCAATAAATAAGGGAACTGCCGAACAGGAACAAAAGGGGGTAACAATTCCCACCAGGGCGGCTAAAATATTGCCACTGAACTGACGTTTTCCTGCTAACCAATGGCGTACATGCTCTGGTTGTAAAAAGCTCTGAACTGTACCCACTAGAAAGCTAATGATCGTCAGTAAGGTGAGAATCTTAGGCACATCATAGAGGAAAAAACGCAAGCTCTCGCCTAGGTGGGAATCGAGGGAAATTCCTAACAGATGATTGACGATTTGACAAGCCAGCCAATCGAAGGGATAAAAGGGATCGAACATGGGTAAGATTTCCCTCTAATTTGGCAACAAGGGTTTAATTTCTTCTGCACTCATTACTTTACCTTTGGCGACGAGCTTACCATTCACCATTAAAGCTGGAGTGGATAAGACTCCTCGCTTGGCAATTTCGATCGCATCGGTAATGTGTATAACTTCTGCATCCAGACTTAGCTCGGCGATCGCCTGCTTGGCATTGGCTTCTAACTGCTGACATTTTTTACAGCCGGTTCCTAAAACTTCCACTTGAATGTTACTCATGATCTGGCTCCTGGGTAAATTGATTGATCGGTTTAGACTTGTATGCTATATCTAACACAATACACTGTCGATCCGTGACTTCTAGATTTTGGGCACAATGGTTAACCAATAGCGTTAACTGATGGTGCAGAGCTTGTAACTGTTGAATCTGCTGTTCAATCTCGTTAAGTTTCTTACATAGGCGCTCATGCACTGCTTGACAAGTGAGCGATCGCCCATCCTTAAGTGAGAGAATATCCTTAATCTCATCTAAACTCAGTCCTAAAGCTTTCACTTGCACAATAAATGCCAGCCGTTCCATATCGCTCTGACTAAACAAGCGATAGCCTGCTGGGGTGCGCTCAGGAGCAGGAATTAATCCGATCCGTTCATAAAAGTAAAGGGTTTGTGGATTAATGCCTAAAGTGCGCGATACTTCGCCGACTTGAAACATAGATCTCACTTGCTTACCAGCTCAATAGCTCTACTCTAAACCCTATAGTCGAGTATAAGGTCAAGGCCCTGAGTGGGGAGAGTAATATATAAATCCTTTGTTATCCCGTTTGCTATAGTTTAAAGCGACACAGATTAAATCCCTTTTGCTTATGCCCCGGTCTACTCCCTACCAGCCTGTTCTCCTGCGAATCTTACATGGTGGCAGTGCCCTACTGGTGATTTTGGCCCTGATTTCCGGTTTTTGGGTTTATAACACCTATGATGGGCGTTGGGGTAGCCTACCTTTACCCAACCTACCCGATATCCAAGGCATTCACGGTACAATCGCCCTTACCTTCCTGCTCTTACTTCCCCTCTTTGCCTTCTATAGCTTTCACATTGGCTATCATCGCCTCATTCAAGAGCAATCTTTTAACCCCTTAAAACAGGTGGGTAAACCCGTTTGGTGGGTGTTTATGCACCGTTTAGCCAATACCTTCATGTTGCTGGCCGCCACTTTCGCCGTCATCACCGGTAGAATGATGAAAGAAGAATGGCTTCCGGCTGGAGAAACTGACCGCCCCTGGTATGTAGCCCATTTAGTTGCATGGCTGATTGTCTTCCTGAGTTTAGCTCTACATCTGTTACTGGGCGCTAAAGTGGGTGGAGTGCCTTTACTGCGATCGATGTTGCAATTCTCCCGGCGAGATCGAGATACCCCTAAATCTTGGTTGCAAGGTCTGAGAAAAATCTCCTCTAGTCGCCTCTTACAAGGAGTGGAAATCATGGTTATAGGTGGTATTATCTTGGCTTTTTTGCTCCCCGTGCTACCCTCCTAATATCAATTAAAAATTAAAAATTAAAAATTTTCATGTCGGCGACAGCCGAAAAAATTAAAAATTTTGATCCTGCCTCTCCCGTGGGAGAAGGGGTTTGAGGTGAGGGCTATCCCTCATGTATAGCGCTTATAGTCAAAAAATCCGAATACGGGCCTTGGAAGTGAACTGAATATTAAGCTTTCTGTCATTACTGATGTGGCGACATGGTTTCTATTTCATCCCCGCGATCTTGCCCATCGTTGTTTCGATCCAATCAACTACACTCATCTACTTTCTATGAACCAAGCTGAAATGGTAGCAATCATACGTGAAATAATCGCTACTTTGAAATATCAAGAAATTATAGATTTGATTGGGCGATCGCTCCATATTTCTAGTGCAGAAACTGCACCTGAAGAGGTTTTGGAACAATGCCGCGATATGCTGCCTATCTCCACCCAATTTTATAAACCGGAATTGACAGTGCGAGAGAGAACGATCGCCCAGTATGGTATTCTCGACCTTACCTATTCTATCGATCCAACTGTACTGGTAGAGATTCAACCTGGAGGAGAATCTTTAGCTCAGGAATTAGGGCTGTTTCAGGATCGTGACTTAAGGCTGGAGGATGGGGATGATGGGGAACTAGACCTGTGGTGGGAGCTAGACCTATGGACTAATCTGACAGAAAGACAGGCTTATGTACGTCTGTTTTTAAGAATGTGGGAAGAACTGACACCTGAAGAACGAGAAAATCGCCGTCAGCATGGACTTCCTTCTCACTTTTTTGTTAATTCTTACCGTATGATTGATGCTTGCCTGGCAAATTCTAGCTGGGTTTGGTTTCAAAAGCATTTCTATGGGTAATTTGGGGATTTTTGCTTTCAAAAAAGAATGAATAGGCTTGGGTATTCCTACTAGCTCTCCAATGCCATCTAATTCAGCTACGCAATTGACTCGGATTAATTGAACATTTTTTATTACTGATCGCCAATCACCCATTCCCGGTTTAAACTAATAGATTGGACTCACATTCGGTAACTGTTGGATTTATGGCTTTTTCCTCTATCTTGCGAACCTTGCGGCGATCGCCTCTAACGCAAGAGTTGCTGACTAAACTCAAGGGCGAAAACCGCTCCTTAGCGCTTCAGGGAATTCCCCGGTTTCCCAAGGGTTTAGTGGCTTCTGCGCTCTCACAAGCGGAATCTCGCTCATTGTTGGTAGTGACAGCAACCATGGAAGAGGCAAACCGATGGACGGCGCAATTGGAAGCCATGGATTGGGATGTTGTTCTTTTTTATCCCACCACGGAAGCCTCCCCCTATGAATCCAGTCCTCCAGAACCGGAAATGGTTTGGGGACAGATGCAGGTGTTGGCGGAGTTGGTATTGGGCGATCCCGAACGTCAACGAGCCATAGTTTGTACGGAACGGGCACTACAACCCCATCTACCGCCCCTAGAAGCGTTTAAGCCTTATGCTCTGCGGTTGCGAAAGGGGGATATCTGGGAAAGTAAGACACTGGATCGGAAGTTAAGTCAATTGGGTTACGAGCGGGTAACTTCCGTGGAAACCGAGGGGCAATGGAGTCGCCGAGGAGACATTGTTGACATTTTCCCCGTGGCTTCGGAGTTGCCAGTGCGCCTGGAATGGTGGGCAACGGAGGGAGACGGGGATGCTCTGAACAAGATTAAGGAACTCGATCCAGCTACGGGGCGATCGCTCGATCCGATTACAGAAGTCATTTTAACCCCGACTGCCTTTACGCCCATCCTTGAGGAAGCGCTAACTGCTCTGGGTTTGGAGAACTTGCCGGAATTCTCCTCAGCCTATTTAGGGTTAGCATTTGACACTCCCGCTTCCCTGTGGGATTATTTACCGGAAAATACCTTAGTGGCGATCGATGAACCAACACAATGTGAGAGCCATAGCGATAATTGGGTACAACATATCCAAGAGCAGTATAAAACCCTGAAGGAGGCGGTTACTGAGCGGAGTCGAAGTATTGAAGGGGTGGGTAAATTGCCCCCCATTCATCGCCCGTTTGCCGAGTCTTTAAGCCAAGTGCAAACCTATCCCTGTCTGCACTTATCCGAATTAGCCGAAAGTAATCTATCTGGAGCGCTTAACCTCTCCAGTCGTCCGGTTCCTGTTCTTCCCCATCAGTTTGCTAAACTCGCAGAAACTCTGAGAGAAGAGAGTAAAAATAGAACATCGATCTTTGTGATTTCTGCCCAGCCGTCGCGATCGGTTTCCTTACTCCAAGAACATGATTGTGCAGCAAAATTTATACCCAATCCCAAGGATTATCAGGCGATCGCATCTCTGCAAGTTCACTATACCCCGATCGCCCTCAAATATTCCGGAGTTGCAGAGCTAGAAGGCTTTGTGCTGCCGACATTCAAGATCATGGTAGTGAGCGATCGCGAATTTTATGGGCAACATAGCCTCGCCACCCCTAGCTACATCCGCAAACGTCGCCGCGCTGCCTCCAAACAAGTCGATCCCAATACCCTCAAACCCGGCGATTATGTGGTTCACAAAAGCCATGGAGTCGGACGCTTCATGAAGTTAGAAAAGCTGACAGTGAATGACGAAACCAGAGAATATTTAGTCATTAAATATGAAGATGGTTTACTCCGCGTCGCCGCCGATCAAGTGGGATCGTTATCTCGCTTTCGCTCCACCGATGGCAAGCAGCCCACCTTACATAAATTAGCTGGAAAAACTTGGGAGAAAACCAAAAATAAAGTTCGCAAAAGTATTAAAAAACTAGCTGTAGACTTGCTCAAACTCTATGCAGCCAGAGCGCAACAAGAAGGGTTTGCCTTTCCCCCCGATTCCCCTTGGCAACAGGAGTTAGAAGACTCTTTTCCCTATCAAGCCACTCCTGATCAACTGAAGGCAACCCAGGATATTAAGCGAGATATGGAATCGCCACGCCCCATGGATAGATTGGTTTGTGGTGATGTAGGATTTGGTAAAACAGAAGTGGGAATTCGCGCCATTTTTAAGGCAGTGACGGCAGGAAAACAGGTGGCATTTTTGGCTCCAACCACCATTTTAACCCAGCAACATTATCACACCCTAAAAGAACGATTTGCCCCCTATCCCATTGAGGTAGGTTTATTAAACCGCTTTCGCACTCCCACGGAACGGAAGGAGATTCAACAACGGTTAGCCACGGGGGAATTAGATGTAGTCGTTGGCACTCAAGCTCTATTGAGCAAGGAGGTAAAATACCGAGATTTGGGCTTATTGGTGGTGGATGAGGAGCAACGGTTTGGGGTGAATCAGAAGGAGAAAATTAAGGCGCTGAAAACTCAGGTAGATGTGTTAACCCTGAGTGCAACCCCGATTCCGCGCACGCTCTATATGTCTTTGTCGGGGGTGCGAGAGATGAGTTTAATTACCACCCCACCCCCGTCCCGTCGCCCGATTAAAACCCATTTAGCGGCGTATAATTTGGAGGCAGTCCGCACGGCAATTCGTCAGGAGTTGGATCGGGGGGGACAGGTATTTTATGTGGTTCCTAGGGTTGAGGGAATTGAGGAGATCAGTACCCGGATTCGGGAAAATGTGCCAGGGGTGCGATTGGCGATCGCCCATGGACAGATGGCAGAAACGGAACTCGAAGCGACAATGCTCAGTTTTAGCAATGGGGAAGCCGATGTGCTGGTTTGTACCACCATCATTGAGTCGGGTTTGGATATTCCCCGCGTGAATACGATTCTAATTGAAGATGCCCATAAATTCGGCTTGTCGCAATTGTATCAGTTGCGCGGGCGTGTCGGTCGGGCGGGAATTCAGGCCCAGGCTTGGTTATTTTATCCCGATCGCCGCACCTTACCAGAAGCGGCTCAAAAACGTCTGCGGGCAATCCAGGAATTTACCCAGTTGGGTTCTGGGTATCAGTTGGCTATGCGCGATATGGAAATTCGCGGAGTCGGTAACCTATTGGGAGCAGAACAGTCCGGACAAATGACAGAAATTGGCTTTGATTTATACATGGAGATGCTACAAGAATCCATTCGAGAAATCCAAGGTCAGGAGATTCCCCAAGTCGATGATACCAGCATCGATCTGCCGATTACGGCGTTTATTCCCGCCGATTATATCCCCGATCTCGATCAGAAAATGCAGGCCTATCGCTCCGTAGCGGCGGCGAGTTGTGGTGATGAATTACGCTTGATTGAGCTGGAATGGGGCGATCGCTACGGAACCATTCCCCAACCCGCCCAACAACTCATCCAAGTGATGGAACTCAAACAACTCGCCAAATCCCTCGGCTTTTCACGCATTAAACCCGACGGAAAACAGCACGTCATTTTAGAAACCCCCATGGAAGAACCCGCATGGAACCTATTAAAAGAAAAACTAGATCGCCGCTTCCAGGAACGCTTTGTCTACAGTCCCAAAAAAGTCACCGTCCGAGGCTTAGGCGTGTTTAAACCCAATCAACAACTCGATCAGTTAATTAACTGGTTTACTCAAATGCAAGCCGCGTTAACAATGAACCATGAATAATTTTATCTCAAATCTAGCGGTAGGGTAGGCATTGCTCCACCCTACTCAACTTAACTTTAACTCAAAACCTCTCCCACTTCCAAGCGAGAACCATTCATAAAATCACCCCCCAATTGGGCCCGTTTTCCCGCTAATTGCACTTGACACAAAACTAAAAAACCATTGCCTGTTTTCACCACCGGCCCCAATCCTTTAGCCAGCAAAACCACTTCTCCCCCTTGAGCCTCATCTAAGGCCATATTTTGCAAAATTTGCTCCACCTTAATCAACTCTTCAGGTAATTCTAAACCCTCATTCATCAACAATGGAGCCGTTTCCATCACCTTCAAAACTCCATTCCGAAATTGAGTCACACAAGAGGGAAAAAATCCCCGTACTTGATTATGTAATTCTAGGGCGCTGCGCTGCCAATTCAAGGGATAATCGGGTTTATCAATCAAAGAGGCATAAGTGGCTAAATCATTATTCTGGGGAATGGGGGTTACTTGCTCTCGATCGAGTTTTAATAAGGTATCGATTAATAAATCTGCACCCATGGGGGCTAACCGCTCCGCTAAAGTGTGGGCATTATCCCATAAACTAATCGGAGTGACCGACTTGAGCAGCATATCTCCCGTATCCATTCCCCTATCCATGAGCATAGTAGTAATGCCCGTTTCCTTCTCCCCATGATACAAACACCACTGAATGGGAGCGGCTCCCCGATATTGGGGTAAAATTGAACCATGGACATTGACGCAACCGAGTCTCGGCATCTTCAGAATCTTGGAGGACAGAATTTGACCATAGGCAACCACCACAAACACATCAGCCTGCATTTGCTCTAATTCCTGTAAAGTAAAGGAGTCTTTCTTAATCCGTTCCGGTTGCCACAGGGGTAAATTCTCCCTCAGAGCAACGGTTTTTACGGCAGAGGGGATGGCTTTACCCCCTCGACCCCGGCGTTTATCGGGTTGTGTAACCACACCCAGCACTTGGAATTGAGGATTGGATAATAATCGCTCTAGGGTGGGGACAGCAAAAGCAGGTGTACCAAAGAAAATTACTTTCATGGGTTACGGTTCTGTATGATGTTTGAGAAACGGTTAAGGATTGGACATCTGTTACTCTATTGTTTTAAGTTACCGGAGGATCTCGTTCAAAACCCGTGTTCTAGACTTTCAATTTTGTATCCATCCTCGATCGCTCAATTCTGACTCACGCTTTCAGTTTAAACTCTATGGCTTATTGTCGTCGGTATTTCCGGTTCTATTCCCAGATTCTACAACGGGAAATGGAGGTTTTACATTTTGGGGATTCTGGCTACCCCATGCTGTTGTTTCCCTCCAGCAATGGACGTTTTTTTGATCCCGAAGACCGGGGTTTGATTGCTGCTCTGGGGCGACATTTGGATATGGGCTGGACTCAGGTGTTTTGTTTGGATACCTTGGACTGGGAAACCCTGTTAGCTCCAGGATTGACGATTCAGGAACGCCGTCAGCGCTGGTTATTGTTGGAGCGCCATTGGTATAAGGAATTTATTCCCTATGCTTGTGATGAGGCCCAAAATGATTTTTTAGTGGCGGCAGGCTGTTCTTTGGGGGCAACCCATGCGTTAAATTTGGCTCTGCGCTATCCGAATATTGTCCGTCGCTGTATTTCTATGTCGGGAACCTATGATTTAACGACGCTGCCGGGGATTGCCCAGTTGGCTGTGGAGGAGACAACGAAGGAGTTACATTTTATTAATCCAGTTGCATATATGGCTAATATGACCCGCGATCGCTGGTTAGAATTAGGAGGAGCCAATACTGACCTGAAACTGCTCACCGCTCAACACGATCACTGTCTCTCCGATTATCTGCGCTTGTGCGATATTTTTAATCGCAATGGCATCCCCCATCATCTAGAAATTTGGAATGGCGGCCATGACTGGTCAATTTGGCAGGCACAACTAGCCGCTTTTGCCTAACCCACAAACAGGAACCAGAAGATACCGAAAAACTGGGTTTCTGGTTTCCCTGCGGGTGCGCTGGAATCCATAGAGGCGATCGTTACATAACTCATTTAGGTTTGCTATAGATGGTCAATATTTAGAACAATTAGATGTGGCTTTAGCAACTATCTAAGGATTATCTGAATAAATAGGAGATACCCATGGCAGGAACACCATCCGAGAATACCATTTGCTAGAAAAGTATAAGTAGAGCAATGACGCTGAATTATAAAGATTTTGAAGATGCCATTCAGTTGGTTTGTGCATTAGAGCAGAATGTAAACATGATTGTTACTCGTAATCTTGACGATTTTTCTGATGCTGATATGAAAATTATTTCTCCTGTAGAGTTAATAGCTATTTTAGAGGGTTAAACCTACCCCCTACAAGAATTGGGAATTATTGATGATTGATATTACCAAATCAAGGCAAGATTTAAGACAAATCCCGGTAAAACCTCTTCTCCCGATAAGCTGGCAGGATTATCTAAAGTTTGTTTCTCTTGTCCCTGACGATAAATTTCAACTTGACGATTTTGGGGGTTAATGAGCCAACCTAACCGAGTGCCATTATCTATATATTCCTGCATTTTTTCTTGGAGAGGTTTTAAGGAGTCGCTGGCAGAGCGCAGCTCGATGATAAAATCAGGACAGATGGGTGGGAATTTCTCTTGCTGTTCTGCACTCAATGCTTCCCATTTGGCTAAGGGTATCCAAGAGGCATCGGGGGAAAAATTAGCTCCTTTAGGAAGCTTAAAGCAGGTGGAAGAATCAAACCCTATTCCAGTGCCGTCAATATCCGCCCAATTTGCTAGTTGTTGAGCAATTTTTAAATTGCGGTTGCCCGTTGTTCCTCCAGTAGGTGGCATAATGATTAAATCTCCTTTAGCCGTTCGCTCTAGTCGCAAGTCACGATTAGCCGCACAAAGTTGATAAAATTGTTCATCGGTAATAGAGGCAGTTTCTGGATTGTGCAAAATCAATGCTGTCATGGTTCAATCTCCTTTTGATCCTCAAAGATAGGGGTTTACCAAATCAAGGCAAGATTTAAGACAAATCCCGGTAAAACCGCTTCTCCCGATAAGCTGGTAGGATTATTTAAAGTTTGTTTCTCTTGTCCCTGACGATAAATTTCAACTTGACGATTTTGGGGGTTAATGAGCCAACCTAACCGAGTGCCATTATCTATATATTCCTGCATTTTTTCTTGGAGGGGTTTTAAGGAGTCGCTGGCAGAGCGCAGCTCGATGATAAAATCAGGACAGATGGGTGGGAATTTCTCTTGCTGTTCTGCACTCAATACTTCCCATTTGGCTAAGGGTATCCAAGAGGCATCGGGGGAAAAATTAGCTCCTTTAGGAAGCTTAAAGCAGGTGGAAGAATCAAAGACAACTCCTAATTGAGTTTGTCGATTCCATAAAGCTAAATCTAGATTAATCTCTGAGTTACGCTTTCCCGTTTCTCCTCCAGTAGGTGGCATAATGATTAAATCTCCTTTAGCTGTTCGCTCTAGTCGCAAGTCACGATTAGCCGCACAAAGTTGATAAAATTGTTCATCGGTAATAGAGGCAGTTTCTGGATTGTACAAAATCAATGCTGTCATGGTTCGATCTCCAGGATGAGGAAGCCATCACTATTAATTCTACAAATACCGGCTTGCCAACTGCATTAAATCGGCAATATCAATATCTCCATCCCCATCGGCATCGAGTAAGCGGCTCAAAACCGGATTTTTTTCTGCTTGATTGGCTCCCATTTCCACAACTTTTAGCACTAAGGGTACAGCCGTGGGTAAGACAGATTCAATGGTACTAGCTGGTAAACCGGTTTTGTCGGCGGCTACCTGAATTAAACTTTGCAGTTGGGGCAAACTAAAAAGGGCTTGTACTGCTTGGGGATTGGCCGCTAGTCCGCTATACTGGTTGACGAGATTCTGGGCTTGATCTGGCCCTTGTTCTTGCAAAGCTGACTGGGAAAATTTGGCAACGACAGAAAGCAGCGATCGCATTTGCCCTTCATCTGCTCCCGTATCATTGGATAATTGCTGCACTGTATTCACCAGTGCGCCGAGCTGCCCCAAACCGCCCTGCTCGCTAACTGCACCAACAATCTGATTCAACCATCCCATAATCCTTTCCTCCTAAACTTGTTACCCTAGATGTACTCCCCTACCCTACCAAGGAACAGGGAAGGAATACCATGTTTTAAGTTCTAAATCCTATTCTGCTTAACAAGGGGCAAATGGTTCCCCCATTCCCCCATTCCCCCATTCCCCCATTCCCTCCATGCCCCTGCCTCGCCTCCTGATTCTGATTGTCGGTATTACACTGGTCTTAGGGCTGATGCTGTGGTTCATTGATGCCCTGCGCTGGTTTTACCTGCAAATTTCCTATACGTCCCCGCTCTTGGGAACGGTGGTTTTACTTTTAATTGTTGCCCTTTTGGGGGTATTGTTGGCGGGTGTTGTCTATTATGCCTGGATGTTCCGAGGGGGAACAACAGGGAAAAGCCGCAGCCAAAGGGTGGTGAAGGTTCCTACGGAGAAAAAGGAAGCGGCAGCCGAAACCCTGAAGGCGGTAAGGCAGCAGATGGATAAGATTCAGGATCGGGTGGCGCGAGAAGCTCTGCTAGAGCGATCGCGGCAAATTGAATCGAGTCTGCATGGTCGCAATGTGCGCGTCGTTGTCTTTGGTACAGGTTCAGCCGGTAAAACTTCGGTGATTAATGGCTTGTTGGGGCAAATGGTGGGTCAAGTGGAACCTACCATCGGCACGACTCAGGAGGGGCAAACTTATCATTTACCCTTAAGAGGCTTAAATCGGGAAATCCTCATTACTGATACCCCCGGCATTCTGGAAATAGGGGAAGCGGGGAGCGATCGCGGGCAAATGGCTCGCCACTTGGCAACTCAAGCCGATTTACTGCTATTTGTGGTCGATAACGATCTACGGCAGTCCGAATATGAACCCCTGCAAGCCTTAGCCCAAATTGGCAAGCGCTCTTTGTTGGTGTTTAATAAGACCGATTTGTATACGGACGAAGACCGGGAGCGGATTTTAACTCAGTTGCGATACCGGGTACAGGGACTGATGAGCAGTGGTGATGTGTTGGCGATCGCCGCCAATCCCCAAGCCGTCGTCTTGCCCTCCGGCGATTTAGTCGTTCCAGACCCCATTATTTTACCCCTAATCCGCCGCCTAGCTGCCGTTCTCAGAGCTGAAGGCGAAGATTTGGTCGCCGATAACATTTTGATGCAAGCCAGCGCCCTAGGGGACGATGCGCGGCGGATTTTGGATACCCAACGCAAGCGCCAAGCCGATCGGACGGTGGAACAGTTCCAATGGATCGGCGCAGGGGCGATCGCCGTTACCCCCCTACCCGTCATCGATCTCCTCGCCACAGCAGCAGTCAACGCCCAAATGGTGATCGAATTGGGGCGCATCTATGGCTGCGAATTAAACATGGAACGGGGGCGAGAATTAGCCCTCTCATTAGCCAAAACCCTAACCAGTTTGGGCATCGTGGAAGGAGCGTTAAAATTAGTCACCACCGCTCTACAACTTAATGTCGCCACTTTCATCATCGGTAAAGCCATTCAAGGAGTCACCGCCGCCTATTTAACGCGCATTGCCGGGAAAAGCTTTATCGAATATTTCCGCCAGGATCAGGATTGGGGAGACGGAGGAATTACGGAAGTTGTCCAGCGTCAATTCAAACTCAACAAACGGGATGAATTTGTCAAAGCCTTCATTCAAGATGCGATCGAGCGCGTGGTTCATCCTCTGGCACAAAACGAATCTGAACAGCCTGAAGATAATGATTATACTGGCTTACCCTCCCCTTGGACTCCCCCCATCTCTAGCCTTCAAGTTCCCGAACCCCTCCCTCCTCATTTCCGTGAAGGTGATGATTGGGCTGAAGACTCAGTATCAGAACAGGATTGGTAAAATCTCTATAAACGGGAAATAGTGGCGATCGCCTCTCAACATAGAACCTATAATATTCGATAATCTCATGATCATTACTCCAACCCAACTTTCTTTAGAAGAATTTCTACAACTGCCTGAAACTCAACCGAGCAGTGAATATATTGATGGACAAATTTACGCCAAACCGATGCCAAAAGGAAGACACAGTGCGATTCAAACCAGTTTAGTTAGTGCCATTAATCAAGCAAGCACGCCCGGAAAAATTGCCCGCGCCTTTACCGAATTACGCTGTACGTTTGCTGGACGTTCCCTGGTTCCCGATATTAGTGTCTTTGCTTGGTCAAGAATTCCCTTAAATCCTCAAGGGGAAATTGAAGATTTGTTTACCTTAGCGCCGGATTGGACGATTGAAATTCTCTCGCCAGAACAACCGTCCACAAGGGTAATTGACAAAATTCTCTTTTGTTTAGATCAGGGCACAGAACTGGGTTGGTTAATCGATCCTCAAGAGCGGTTAGTGATGTCTTTTTCCCAAAAACAACAACCCCGCATTTATCAAGGGGATACGGTGCTTCCCTGTCTAGAGATTTTGCCCGATTTCCAGAGTTCTGGGCAAACCATTTTCAGTCATTTAACTTTGAATTAGTTGATAGTAGGTGTAACATGGCATCAACTAGGCGATCGCGCTCCATGGGCATGATTTCCTTACCCTGAAGCATCTCCTGCACGATCATATAGTGAACCAATGCCCCGATCCAAATGCGAGCGGTGGCTTCGGGATCGGGTAAATCTAACTCCTTAAAACTCGATAAATGGCGCGTCAGGGTTTCGATTCCTGGTTTGGCTAAGTAACGGGCGAAGGTTTGGGCTAACTCTGGAAAGCGCCCAGACTCAGCGATCATTAGGCGGATAAAGGCTTGATAGTTGCTGTCGTGGATTAGATTGTCGAGCATGGTATTGGCCATATTTTCCAGCACTTCCCGTAAGTTATGGCTGGGGAGTTGCTCAGGAGAGATAAATAAACGAGCAAATTTTTGTTGCGCTAACCGTTGCACTAAGGCTGTAAATAAGCCCTGTTTGTCCCCGAAATGACTGTATACCGTAGCTTTCGAGACTCCCGCCGTAGCTGCCACCCGATCCATGCTTGTGCCCGCGTAGCCATGGGTGAAAAATTCTTGCATGGCTCCGTTGAGAATCTGCTCGGCTTTGTCTGATAAGGGTTGGGCTTGGGTGGAGTCGGTGGACATCATGGCAATTTGCTCTAAATTGGGGATCTTCCTCTTGATTATACTACTCCGTTTAGTTTATAATCAATTCAGGCTAAACTAAACCGTTTAATCTAGGAGTTAGGATCGTGGTACGCACTGCAATGGAAACAGAATCGACAAAATCGCGGAGAGTGGCTCTATTCGCAACTACCCTTCTGGCAGTTGGGAGCATCGCTGGGTATGCCTTAGTCTCGCAAAAAAAGCTCCTTTCCCAACCCGAACCGCCTCCCGTGGTGCAAGTGCCAGAAATCAAAACCGTAACGGCTGTCGGTTGGCTCGAACCCAAGGGTGAAGTGATCCAACTTTGGGCATCTGAAGCCGCCCAAAACAGCCGAGTTGCTGAACTGCTGGTAGAAGAAGGAGACTGGGTGAATAGGGGTGATGCGATCGCCATTTTAGATAGTCGAGATCGCCTGGAAGCCGCCCTAGACAGAGCCAAAGCCCAAGTACAAGTCGCAGAAGCCGGACTAGCGCAAGTCCAAGCGGGAGCCAAAACCGGCGATATTAGCGCCGCATCTGCCCGGTTTAGCCGCACCCAAGCGGAACTCGAAGGACAAATCAGTACCCAACGGGCGGCGATCGCCACCTTAGAAGCCCAACTCCAAGGCGAAAAACAAGCCCAACAAGCCACCCTCAACCGCATCAGCGCCGAACTCAAAGACGCTCAAACTAACTGCCAACGCTACCAAACCCTACATGCGGATGGAGCCGTATCCGCCCAGGATCGCGATAGTGTCTGCCTCCAAGCTGACACCACCCAACAACGACTCCAAGAAGCACAAGCCAACCTCAACCGCATTATCACCAGTCGCACAGAACAAATCAACGAAGCGCAAGCCAACCTCAACCGCACCATCAACACCGTAGAACAACAAATTGAAGAATCCCAAGCCAGTCTCCAAGCCGTTTCCGAAGTCCGTCCCGTAGACATTCAACTCGCCCAAGCCGAACTCAGCAGCGCCCAAGCCGCCGTTCGCCAAGCCCAAGCCGACTTAGAACTTGCCTATGTCAAAGCACCTCAAGCAGGGCGAGTGATTGAAATTCACACCTATCCTGGCGAGGCGATCGATCCTGAAGGCATTGTTGAACTCGGACAAACCCAAGAAATGAGAGTCATTGCCGAAGTTTACGATAGCGATGTCGTCAAAATTCGCCCCGGACAAACCGTTAAAGTGACTAGCGATGCATTGCCTCAAGATCTAACCGGAAGTGTTGAAAAAATCGGCTTAAAAGTGAAGCAACAAAGCGCCCTAGAAATTGACCCCACTCAAAATGTTGATGCCAGAGTGGTTGAAGTGGAAATTGCGTTAGATCCAGCTTCGAGTGAGTTGGCAGCAGGATTAAGCAATTTACAAGTTTTGGTTGAAATAGAACTGTAGTGGGGATAGGGGAGTGGGGGAGTGGGGGAGTGGGGGAGTGGGGGGATTTTATGGAAGAAAATCGCAAACCATTTATTAAAACTCATGAAGATTTGGAGGTTTACCAGATGGCATTTGATGCAGCAATGAATATTTTTGAAATCTCTAAACAATTTCCAAAGGAAGAAAAATACTCATTAACTGACCAAATTAGGCGTTCTTCTCGATCGGTTTGTGCTAACTTGGCAGAAGCTTGGCGCAGAAGACGTTACCAAGGATCTTTTCTCCTGCGATTAAATGACGCTGAAGCTGAAGCCGCAGAAACACAAGTCTGGCTAAAATTTGCAGTAAAATGCCAATATCTCAATGTAGATACAGCCAGAGAACTCTACCGTCAATACAACAGAATCCTGGCTTTAATTGTTACCATGATCAACAATCCTCATAAATGGTTATTAAAAAACAAATAACTCCCCCTATTCCCCCATTCCCCCACTCCCCCATTCCCCCATTCCCCCACTCCCCCATTCCCCCATTCCCCCACTCCCCCATTCCCCCATTCCCCCACTCCCCCATCCCCCCATCCCCCCACTCCCCCATTCCCCTACCCCACCCACAATTATGTTCCGTTTCCTCAAAAACCTAGTCCGCCGAACTCCCCTCGGATTTCTCCAACTCAGCCATGATAAAACGCGCCTGTTAATCGCTATTTCTGGCATCGCCTTTGCCGATCTCTTGATTTTCATGCAACTGGGATTTCAGGCAGCACTTTATAATAGTAATACCCGGCTGCATAATGCCTTAGATGCAGATATTGTTCTGATTAGTCCCCAGGCCAAAAATTTAATTGATTTAAGTACCTTTACCCGTCGCAGATTATATCAGGCAATGGATGTGCCTGGAGTGGCAGATGCTCAACCGCTTTATGTGAATATTGCTAATTGGAAAATTCCCGGAAGTGGACGAGCCACTAAGATTTTAGTGTTAGGATTTAATCCCGATCGCCCCCCATTTAAGATCTCTGGTTTAGAGCAATACAACTCTCTCATTAAATTACCGGATACTGTCGTCTTTGACCGATCTGCACGAGGAAACTATAGCTACGCTATTAACCGGGTTTTAGCGGGTGAAACCGCTCAAACTGAGGTCGAAAATCATCAGATTCAGATTGCGGGACTGTATAAAATTGGCGCATCTTTTGCAGCCGATGGGACAATTATGACCAGCGATCGCAATTTTCTCCGCATCTTTTCCAATCGTCGGGATGTGGGAGGTGTTAATGCGGGTTTAGTTTATTTGGAACCTGGAGCCGATCTACAAACCGTTGCTAATCTCCTGAAAACCCGTTTACCCGAAGATGTACAGGTGTTAACTCATGAGGAATTTATCGCTTTTGAAAAAGACTATTGGTCAAAAAATACCGCCATTGGCTTTGTCTTTCGTATAGGGGCAGTTATGGGCTTTTTTGTCGGCTTAATTATTGTCTATCAAGTGTTGTCTACAGATGTGGCCGATCACTTGGGAGAATATGCCACATTTAAGGCTATGGGTTATCAACAAACCTATTTATTAGGCATTGTCTTTGAAGAAGCCCTGATTTTAGCCGTGGTGGGCTTTTTGCCTGGTTTGGCGGTTTCTATGGGATTGTACCGTCTCACCCGTCAGGCGACCAATTTACCCATGTATATGACCCTTTCAAGAGCCTTGTTTGTCCTGATTTTAACGATTGTCATGTGCAATTTATCGGGAGCGATCGCCACCCGGAGATTACAAGCAGCCGATCCGGCGGATTTGTTTTAGTGGGGTGGGGGAATGGGAGATGGGGAGATGGGGAGGAGTGCGAGCATCTTGCTCGCTTGTTACTCATTACCCATTACTCATTCTCATTACCCATTACTCATTACCCATTACCCATTACCCATTACCCATTACTCATTACCCATTACCCATTACCCATTACCCATTACTCATTACCCATTACTCATTACCCATTACTCATTCTCATTACTCATTCTCATTACCCATTCTCATTACCCATTACTCATTACTCATTCTTATTACCCATTCTTATTACCCATTACTCATTACCCATTACTCATTACTATGATGTCTAAATCTTCTGTAATTACCATTAACCATCTTGACCATTATTTTGGGAAAGGTCATCTACGAAAACAAATTTTATTTGATATTCAGGTAGATATTAATGCCGGTGAGATTATCATTATGACCGGGCCTTCTGGATCGGGAAAAACTACCCTATTAACTTTAGTGGGAGGATTGCGATCGGTGCAGTCGGGTAGTGTGGAAGTGCTGGGCGAAGAATTTTGTGGCGCTTCTGCCCGTAAACTGACGAGAGCAAGACGCAAACATGGCTATATTTTCCAAGCTCATAATTTGCATAAAAGTTTAACAGCGCTGCAAAATGTGCAAATGGGGTTAGAAGTGCATGGAAAATGGTCTAGTCGAGAAATGCGAGAGCGATCGGCTGCGATGTTAGAGCGGGTAGGATTAGGGGAGCATTTAAACTATTATCCCGATAATTTATCGGGGGGACAAAAGCAACGGGTGGCGATCGCCCGCGCTCTGGTTAGTCATCCTCCCCTGGTACTTGCCGATGAACCTACTGCTGCCCTTGATAGCCATTCTGGCCGTGCGGTGGTCGAGTTAATGCAAAGTTTAGCCCAGGAACAAAACTGTACCATTTTGATGGTAACCCATGATAACCGCATTTTAGATGTGGCCGATCGCATTATTCACATGGAAGATGGACGCTTGTCAGATAGCGATCGAGCGAGTATATTAGAAACGGGTTAATCGGTAATAGAAGCTTTTATAGCAGTTAGCATTAGTCTAGTTACATAAAGCGAATTCAATCAGATTATGACAACACCAACGCTTCCTAATCTAACGACACTATACGATCGGGATTATCAACTTTGGCTAGAAACAACCCTACAACAACTGCGCTCTGGAAATTTTGCTCAGGTGGATTGGCAAAATTTATTGGATGAACTCGAAAGCATGGCTAAAAGGAATAGGAGAGCTGTTAAAAGTCTGTTAACTCGACTTTGGGAACACTTACTCAAGCTCCGTTACTGGGAATCAGAACGAGAGTATAACGCCAATAAATGGAAAGCTGAAATCACTACATTTCGGCAACAGATTCGAGATGAATTACTCGATAGTCCTAGTCTCAAAGCATACCTGCCTGAATTTTTTCTGGAAACCTACCAAGATGCTAAAAGTGTAATATCCCGTTTAATGGATACATCTATCTCTTCTTTCCCAGAAGTCCCTCCTGCATCGTTAGAAGAGATTTTAGAAGACGATTGGTTTTTTGATTAATTTATCTCGCTCTTTCCCTATTGCATTTAATGCTTTAGCTCCTTAGCTCGATCGTAACAGGCGATCGCCTAAATTAAAATTAAACCCCTAAACTACACGATCTTCCTCACCCATCACATCTATTACCCAGCATGGTTGGCGTAAAGCGCCCAGGTAATCTCATTTTCTCTGATAGTCTCCTCATGTACTGTCCTGAATCCCCCTGCCCTTAGACCTCTTCCATTAAAATAGAGAACGCAGTCCCCCTTGATACCCTAGCGTGCAAATTACTTTTCTTGGAACTAGCTCCGGTGTCCCCACCCGATCGCGAAATGTTTCGGCGATCGCCCTTCGTCTGACCCAAAAATCTGAACTGTGGCTCTTTGACTGCGGAGAAGGCACTCAACATCAATTCCAACGCAGTGACCTCAAAGTAAGCCAACTTCGCCGCATCTTCATTACCCACATGCATGGCGATCACATCTTTGGCCTAATGGGTTTACTCGCCAGTTGTGGATTAGCCGGAAGCATGGAACAAATTGATATTTATGGCCCCCCCAAACTCAACGAATATCTGCAAGGATGCATCCGTTATTCCCAAACTCACTTTTCCTACCCCGTTAAGGTGCATACCGTAGAACCCGGTCTCATCTATGAAGATGCCGAATATCGCGTCATCTGCAACCCCTTGAAACACCGAGTTCCTGCCTTTGGCTATCGCGTACAAGAAAAAGACCGTCCCGGACGCTTTGATGTAGCTCGCGCTCAGTCCCTCGGCATTCCCCCCGGCCCCCTCTATGGCAAACTGAAAAAAGGAGAATGGATTACCCTACCCGACGGCCGCAAAATCCATGGTGCGAAACTCTGCGGCCCTACTCAAATGGGGAGAAGTTTTGTTTATTGCACCGATACTATCTTCTGTGAAGGAGCAGTAGACCTAGCCCAAAGTGCCGACTTGCTCGTACATGAATCCACTTTTGCCCATCAGGATGCCCAACTGGCCTACGATCGCCTCCATTCTACCTCCACCATGGCCGCTCAAGTCGCCCTAGCCGCCCAAGTCAAGCAACTGATGCTCACCCATTTTAGTCCCCGGTATGCTCCAGGTAATGCCCTACAATTGGAGGATTTATTAGCCGAAGCACGGGCAATTTTTCCGCAAACCGATATGGCCCATGATTTCCTTACCTATGAAATTACTCGTCAGGCATCTTAATCATTAAAAATAATAAAGATATCACAAAAAAAGGGCCAATATCCCTCACAATAGGAGGATGAAGCAAAAGACTAAAGTATTTATACTTAAACCGCGTTATTACAACCCTGTACCGAATAGGATAAAAGGTGTAGATTATGATGCCAACTCTGCAATACTCAATCAGCATGATTAAAGATGAAGCCCGTCACTTAGTTGATGTGGGTTCTGTTGAGAGATTACAACCGATTTACAGTTTGTGCCGTTATATTCCCAGTCGAGAATGGGAATCTGTAGAACTAGAATTAGAGCGCCACGGATATTTACTGCGCGATCGCATCATTGATTTACTGGGTAGAGAAGACTGGAAAGAAGACTAACTTTACTTGCTGTTCCTAAAGATAAACCCATAAAAAAGAGACTCTCTTGAATAGCTTGAGAGAGTCTCTTTCTTCATCCTCAAAAAAACTATAAACCCGTAGTCCCAGTAGAAGGCTTAGGTGCTGGTGCTGCTGTTTTTGTTTCTGTTTCTTCCTCTAGTTTAGGTGCAGGAGGAGGGGGTGGGGGAGCATCCGGGAAAATTTCCTCGTAGATCTTGATATACTGATCTGCGGAAAGATCCCAACTATAATTTTGGCGCATCCCTCGCTGTTGTAATTTTTTCCAATATTCCTTATATCGGAATCCTTCCAGAGCTTTAATCATACAGCTAAACAGATCCAGAGGTTCATAGCGATCGAAGCAATACCCTGTTCCTAACTCTTTCGCCGGATCATGGAAGCTCACCGTATCCACTAAGCCCCCAGTACGGCGCACAATAGGAACACAACCATAGCGCATGGCTAACATTTGGCTAATACCACAAGGCTCAAACCGAGAAGGCATTAAAAAGGCATCACATCCAGCATAAATGCGCCGAGCGAGGGCATCATTATAGAGCAACTGCACCGAAACCCGTCCCCGATAGCGGGAAGCCAACTCCCACATTTGCGTTTCATAGTAGCGATCGCCTGTTCCCAACAGCACAAACTGAGCATCCGTATACGCCATAAACCGATCCAGAATTTGCAGCGCCAGATCGATCCCCTTCTGTTCAACCAACCGGGTTACCATCCCAATTAAAAACGCGCCCTTATTCACCTCCAAGCCAATTTCTTCCTGCAAAGCAACCTTATTAGTCGGGCGTTTTTCCAACGTATCTGCATTAAAATTCTGATACAGATATCGGTCTGTTTCCGGATTATAACTCTCCGTATCAATACCATTCAAAATACCGAGACTTTTACCGCTCACATAAGAGAGCAAACCCTCTAAATTTTCCCCATATTCTGAGGTTTTAATCTGTTCTGCATAGGTGGGAGAAACCGTCGTTACCTTATTCGCAAACTGTACGGCAGCCGCCATGGTATTATGGCCTTCCATATACCAAGGACACCAAGTGATCTGGTCTAAATACCAACGCCAAGGCCCTTGATAGGCCAAATTATGAATCGTAAACACTGTATTAATATCTGGCGTTTCATGCAACCATACGGGCAACATTCCCGCGTGCCAATCATGACAATGGACAATACTCGGTCGCCAATAATTCCAAGCAAACTCCGCCGCCGCATTAGCAAATAAAGTAAACCTCCATCCTTCATCCTCTCCGAAATAAACATTTCGACCCGAAAAAGAAGGATGTCCAAACAAATAGAGCGGCACATCCGATTTAGGCAAAAAAGCCTGATAAATTTCAAAATCTTGGAACATTGCTGTTCCTTTCCAAACCGGTTCTTCAGGGATATCTATTTTATCCGGCAAAAAACCATAATAAGGCATGAAAACCCGCACATCATGACCCTTTTTTCGTAAGACTTTGGGCAGTGCGCCAACGACATCACCCATACCACCCACTTTAGCCAATGGTGCTGCTTCTGCGGCAACAAATAAAATCTTCATGTTTGCGATCACTTATGTAACATCTTGTCAAGAGGACGTGAAATAAGAGTAATTCTGAGATAGACTCACCCAATCTAGAGTACCGCAGGCGGTGACCAAAACCAATGGGGAATGGGGTAATCAGTAATTGGTGTAGGGTGGGCATTGCCCACCTTACTAACGGGCTACAGTTCTAACTCCTCCTCTTCAATCTCCACATCGAGATCGGGCAAATCATCATTATCGGTGAGTCCATCCATATCCTCCTCACTGACTTGAGCGACTGAATTAGCTGAAACTACCGCTCCCGTATCCAGTTTTTGGCGTACTTCCTTTTCTACTTCTTCAGTAAACTGGGGATTTTCTTGCATGTACTGAATGGTATTATCCCGTCCTTGGCCAATATTATTACCATCTTTACTGTACCAAGCTCCTTTTTTGGTAATTACTCCGGTTTCTTCGGCAATATCCAAAAGACAGCCCATGGAGGAGATGCCTTTACCGAAAATAATATCAAATTCGGCAATGCGGAAGGGGGGAGCCACCTTATTTTTAGCCACTTTTACTTTGGCGCGAATGCCATATTCTTCTGAACCTTTTTTCAAGGTTTGGATGCGGCGAATATCCAGACGCACGGAAGCATAGAACTTGAGGGCATTACCGCCAGTGGTGGTTTCCGGGTTGCCATAGACGACCCCAATTTTTTGCCGTAGTTGGTTGAGGAAAATGACGGTGCAGCCAGATTTGCCGATGTTGCCAGTAATTTTCCGCATGGCTTGGCTCATGAGGCGAGCTTGGGCCCCCATGGGTGCATCACCCATATCTCCTTCAATTTCCGATCGCGGCACTAGGGCAGCTACAGAGTCTATCACTACAATATCAACGGCGGCCGATCGCACCAACTGATCCACCACTTCTAGGGCCATTTCTCCGGTATCCGGTTGGGAGACGAGCAAGTTTTCAATATCCACACCCAAAACCGAGGCGTAGGTCGGATCTAGGGCATGTTCGGCATCCACAAAGGCGGCGACTCCGCCTCCTTTCTGCACTTCAGAAATGGCATGGAGGGCGAGGGTGGTTTTCCCGGAACTTTCTGGGCCATAGATTTCTATAACTCGTCCTTTGGGTAAGCCTCCTCCTAGGGCTAAATCTAGGGTGAGCGCTCCACTGGGAATGGTTTCGACTTTCATGCGCCCTGCATCACCGAGGCGCATGATTGCACCTTTGCCAAAACTGCGCTCTATTTGGGTGAGAACGGCTTTCAGGGCTTTCTGTTTATCGGAATTTTCGCTTGTTTTTCCAGCCATAGGGGTAATGTGTTGACTTAAAATTCATCATTGATTCTTATTGTAGACAATCTCACTCCCACCTTAGAGGTTGTTTTTAATTTTTAATTTTTAATTGGTCACTGAGCGGAGCCGAAGTGTTAATAGCTCATGACTGAGAGAGGCGCTTGACCTCTGCTCCACCAAGGAGCTGGTCAGCTTCTCGGAGCAGTTCGGGAATGAGATCAGCGTGGGGACTGTGGGCTAAACAGGCAGTTAAGTCAACGGAGTCTAGATCCTTAGCTTGATTGCCAGGAAACCAGTGGCTGCCATTGCCCAGGAGGTTATAGCGCATTCTGCCGTACTCGACTAAATCGTAGGCGAGGGCTAAATTTCTTAGCCAGAGAATAATAGGAATATTGATGTTTTTGGGGGTTTGTTGGGGAGTGGGCAGGCCAATATGCCAAGTTTTGTACCAAGTTTCGCCTAAAGTGGCGATCGCCGCTTCCTCTAAACGACCCAGAAGGGGGGGTAAGACTTCATCGGCCCGATCTAACAGGGGCAATACCTTCAGATGCTCCTCAAAATCACTGGGACAGGCTGCACCTAAGCTCAGGGTATGGACTTGGGAATGACTGAGACAAAACAGGTCATTAAAGACCATGGGACTCAGGGGAGCGCAGAGATCGACCAATTTTTGCGGCGGTTTGTAGAGTTGTCCCCCTTTGTCGGAGGGACTAATGATAAATACCCCCACATCATGATTGTGGGCGGCTTGAATGGCGGGCCAGTTGGTCTGATTAATGTAGTACCAATGGAGGTTTACATAGTCAAATTGACCGGTTTCAATGGCTTGGGTAATGACATCGGTGGGGCCATGGGTAGAGAAGCCAATAAAGCGAATTCTGCCCTGTTTTTGGTATTCACGGGCCACATCTAAACAGCCCCCAGGACGCAGGGTTTGATCGATGATCTCTTGAGTGTTAATCCCGTGAATGCCTAGCAGATCGATGGTCTCGAGTTGCAGGTTTTCTAAGGAGATCTCTAGGTTTTGGCGAAACTCTCCGGGATCTGGCTTGGGAGAAACCTTGGTTTGCACAATCAGGCGATCGCGGGGCAGTTTGGGTAAAATCTCACCCAATTGTAGCTCTGATGTACCATAGCCCCTAGCGGTTTCGATATGGGTAATTCCCACCTCTAGGGCATGGCGAATAATCGCTTCTAGATTTTGCTGATTCTCTGCTGGAATCTGCGATCGGGGTGTATCCTGCCACTTATATTGATAGCGCATTCCGCCACAGGAGAAGACAGGCATCAGCAGATCCGTTCTGCCAAATCGTCGATACTGCATGATTGATGGGGTTGATCGGATTCAGGGGGGTCTGGGAAAATAGGGCGATCGCCCTCATCGTGAACCACAGCTCACTTCTTTATTTCTCCATTTTACCCACTCCCCAGTCATCCTACCACCGATCCCCAAAAGACATAAAGAGTTAAGGGCAACTTACAAGTCTGACCACAATAAACGATAAGATCAACCTAATGTCCCTGTAGGATCGTCACGGCGGAGGTTGGACAGATCCGGGGTAGAACCCAGTAACGTTTACCTATCTTCAGTTCATCATGAATATGGATATCTCAGAACTCGATCATTTAGAAAACTCAGTTCAAGACTTATTATCAGCCGCCAAACTTGAACTTGAAGCGACCCGTTTAGAACAACAACGGGATGAACAAGTCAAAGCGGCTGTTGCGGAAATTGAAAAACGACTTAAACCTTTATTAGCAGATGTTGAAAACATTCTAGCTGACTTCGACCATCTCAGTTTAGGAGATAGTGTTACCAGACAAAAATTAGAAGAAAAAGCCGCAGATTTGCGCCAACAACTTGAAGAAGCCCCGATTTTAGCTGCCCAAGTTGCCGATCGCCAACTGATTCTCAATGAAGAACGGTTACTCGATGAACAATTAGCGGATCAAACCTATCGTTGGCGGCAAGAATTGAAAGCTGATTTACTCGATATGATTGCCGAACAAGAAGATTTTTATAGTGCCACCGATGCCGCCGTTGCTATTCGGCCCTATATTCAAGACCTTAAAGCCATTCAAGGATTGGAAGAAGTGGTTGAAGCCCTAATTCACCAAATTAATTTATATAGCAAAGAAGGGCCGGTTGCTCGTTTGCGAGGAAGTCACGAACAAACCCTAAATTTTATCTATGATAAAGCTATGGAAAATCGAGCTAGGGTTGAATTACCTCGCAATGTTCAGCCCAGAACTCGCCATCGGGTATCGGAAAAACAACCTAATCCCTATATGCTTTTGGAGGGAAAAGTTGTTGTATTTGGAGGTCATGATAAACTAGCAACCGCCGTCAAAAATCGCTTGCGAGCTTCTAAAGTGGACTTAAATTGGTGTACGGCTCAAGATGGCCTGCAAATGGCTCAACAAATGGAAAGTCATATTGCCAGTGCTGATTTAGTTTTAATTATTACCGGTTATGCCAGCCATGCTTTAACGGAAAAAGCCATGCAAGCCGCTCAAAATTCAGACATTACCCCAGAAATGATTAATACTACCGGTATGACCAAGGTTTTGGAAAGAATTGAGATTGCTTTAAAGTCAAAACTTTTAGCTCGTCGGTTAAATAATTCTACTCGATCTTAAGTTATGGGTAATGGGTAATGGGTTCTCTTCGCATTTGCAGCGTTTTCCTATTTCCCATTTCCTTTATTTGCTTGACCAATTGACGATTTATGTGTTTGTTTCCGCAAGCGGACATAAAAATGTTTGTTAACAAAAAAGGATCGGACTAAACTAGATGCAGGAATGGAGATCTGGCTATGTCGAATAATAAGCCAACGGTGGACAACCGCCATTGGACGGAAGTTGCTGAATCTGTGTCTATTGTCGCCTCGGTGGTGGGGGCTGGGTTTGCGGTGCTTCTGGAAAAAGTGGTTTTTGTCGCCACTCCCATGTCTTTGTCTCTGTTTCTGAATCTGATTAACCGTCAACGTCTGGCTGCACAGTATCAGCAAGATAGACAAACGGATTTGCCGCAACTGCAAGCTACTGTTTCTGGGGAAATTGAATCTTTACGCGCAGTCGTCCTTGCTCTAGGGAGTGAAATCAACCCTCGACAGTGGGAACAAGGGCTGAGTAGAGTTGAAACTAACTTAATGAGCCGTTTATCAGTTTTGGAGACCCTAGATTTTAAGATTATGGAAGAAGAGTTAGCCCAGCTTCGCAATCAGTCCAATTATGTGCTGGAATCTTTAGCCCAGATTCTACAACGGCTCGATCGCCTCCCCAATGAAGAGAGCTTACAATCTTTAGAATCCCAGTTAACTCAACTTTCTGGGGAAGTGAAAACCCTAAAGCAAGATGTAGACAGCGATTTAGCCGAACTGCGCGGTCAATATAGCCGATTGCAAGAGCATCTGGATCAAAATTTTAACGCATTTGTGCAGAATTTAAGCATCTGGAAAGAATCCGTACAAGGGCAAATCGATCGCCTGGATCTGAGTCAACTCAACACCGCATCGAGCCAACTGGAAAGCCTGGAAACTATTCTAGAACGGCTCGGTTCCCAGTCAACGGAGTTACTCAGCTCCATTGTCCAAGTCAATAAACAGTTACAATCTTTACCCGTTCCCCAAACCTCCGGTGATGTTCTCCCCAAATTAAGCCAACTGCAAACCCAACTCGATAAGCTGGCAGCAGAAATTGGGCGTTTACCTACTCAAGTGCCAACCCCAGAACCCTATACTAAAGCGGCTCTTGCCGAACTGCAAAACCAATTGAACCAACAAACGGAGCTACTGGTTCGGTTGCAAAGCCGTTTAGAGGAAGCGCCCCAACCCCCTAAACCTGATGGAGAAACACCAATTTCGGAAGTCAAGAGTTTTACCGAGCGAGCGGAAAAATGGGTCAGTCGCCTGAAGAAGGGGTTTGATGATTTTCAATCCCAGATGGATTTTGAGCCAGATCTCAGTCGTGACGATGAATGGGGGGATGAGGCGGAGTGGGATACTCCTGCACCTAGCCAATCGGCAACTCCTCAAGCTGCATCTCCAGTAGTTTCTCCTCCAGTTTTTGTCAAAAGTAAAACGGGCTGGCAATGCGTGAAAACCCTTACTCAATCGAGCGCTGTGACTTGTTTAGCCCTCAGTTTCGATGGCAGTCGGTTGGTGAGTGGGGGCTATCAGGAAATGAATTCTGTAAATTTAAGCACGTATGAAATTACGCGGCTATTTTTAGATACCGAGGATTTATCCGTCAGTTCCGTTGCTCTGAGTCGGGATGGTAAAACTCTAGCAGCAGCTACCGGAGAAATTGAAATTTGGAATTTAACGACGGGTAAACGGCTGCAACAATTGGAATGTGAGGATTGGACAACGGTGGTTGCGATTAGTGCGGATGGCAAAACTTTGGTGAGCGCGGGTTCGGAACCTTTGGAAGAGAAGAGTTCCCTAAGATTTTGGGATTTTGCTCACGGAGAGCTGATCCGCACTAATTATTATGTGGATTATGAGATTGACTCGTTAGGATTTAGCACTGATGGCAGTGTTTTGGCGATCGCCGGCCGGAACGATTATCGCGGTTTAATCCAAGTTTGGCAATTGGGAGCCGATACCCCCCAAATGACTCTAGAAGTGACCATGGCCCTTTATAGTGTAGCTCTGACACCGGATGCTCAAATGTTAGCGGGCGGATGTGGCGATCGCACCATTAAACTGTGGAATTGTAGCACGAGGGGGTTAGTGCGAACCTTTTCCGGCCATCAAGGGATTGTCTATACGGTCGGACTTAACCCGGATGGACAAATGCTAGTTAGCGGCAGTCATGACCAGACGATCAAACTCTGGAGACTAGAAACCGGTGAAGAACTGGACACCTTAGTGGGTCATCAAGGCCCTGTAACTGCTGTTGCCTTTAGTCCAGATGGGAAGACTTTAATCAGTGGTTCCCAAGATATGACCGTCAAAATCTGGCAACAAACTGGTTAACGGCAACCGGGATGGCATTTGAGGCATTAGGTCTCTTCTGCCATCGGGCCGTTATCAGGCAAACATGAACCAAAGTTAAGCACTAGAGCCTACAGTCGAATTCGCTTGAGCGGTTGAACCATTGCGACCATGGGTATGGCCATTGCCACGAGGCATGAGGACTCCATAGCCACCATGATTGCGCTCATAGATCACATTGATTTCTCCTGTATCTGCATTTCTGAACATAAAGAAATCATGGCCCACAAGCTGCAACTGTTCAAGGGCTTCTTCTACCTTCATGGGAGGCATGGCAAAATACTTGGTTCTCACCACATCTGCTGGCAGTTCCGGAGTGCCCTTAGCGATTAAATCACTAATGCCTTCCGTTTCTTCCAGAATTCCGGAGGGTTCAATCTCCGCCTTGGTTTTGTGTTTGTTATTTTGGCGCTTCTCCTTATACTTCCGCAGCCGTCGAGCAATCTTATCTGCCACTAAATCAATACTGGCATAGAGATCTTCGCTGCTCTCCTCCGACCGAATGACCGTTCCATTGGCATAAATCGTCACTTCAGCCGTCTGCTTGGGGTTTATCCGGGGATTACGAGCTACCGAAAGATTGACATCAATCTCTGTTGTCAGACTCTCAAAATGGCTGACAGCCTTTTCAACTTTTTGATTAACATAGTCACGAATTGCATCTGTTATTTCAATGTTTTTTCCCTGGATAACAAGCTTCATATAAGCTTCCTCCCATTAAACGAATTTCCCTAGGGTGGTCTTAACTCTTAGTGTACTGCTAAGAGAGACCTTCCCTTGGGGCTATAAGTTTACCCTAACATTTTGTATTCTGCTGAACACAACCATTAAAAATCTGTTGCATCCCTTGACAATTCTTGATGTTTTAACCGGATGTTTTTCTAAACTTATGTTAAAATTAACCAACTTTTGAGATGGATGGGGAGATGGGGAGATGGGGAGATGGGGGAGTGGGGGAGTGGGGGAATGGGGAGATGGAAAACATGCTTTTGAGAGGGACTCGCTGTTGTCAGGTTTGGCAACGGGGAGTTGTGCCCTATCAAGCGGCTTGGGAATGGCAACAAGAATGGGTGGCTCAACGGCGGGAGAATCCGGATTTGGACGATCTGCTGCTGTTGTTGGAACATCCCCCGGTTTATACTTTGGGACGGGGGGCAACTCTAGATTTTCTCAAATTCGATCCGCAGCATCCTCCCGCAGAACTCCATCGGGTGGAACGGGGAGGCGAAGTGACCTATCATTGTCCTGGTCAACTAGTGGGCTATCCGATTTTGAATTTAGCTTACTATCAACGGGATCTGCATTGGTATCTGCGGCAATTAGAGACGGTTTTAATGGAGACGCTTAAGGTTTATGACTTAAAAGCCGATCGCATTCCGGGTTTAACGGGGGTTTGGCTTAAGGGTTATAAAGTGGGGGCGATTGGCATTAAAGTCAGTCGTTGGATTACGATGCATGGCTTCTCCCTGAATGTCAACCCGGATCTGGAAGGGTTTAAGGCGATCGTTCCTTGTGGTATCGGCGATCGCCCCGTGGGAAGTCTTGTACAATTTCTCCCTGGTATTTCTGTCGCTGATATCCGCCAAACCTTACTCCAGATCTTTGCCCAAGTCTTTGAGGTTTCCCTGGTAGAGCGTGGGGGAATGGGGGAATGGGGGAATGGGGGATCACCAATTACCAATTACCCATTACCTATTACCCATTACCCATTACCTAAAATGGAATTTCATCGTCCTCTAAAGGTTGAATATCCGCAGGGGATGGCGCAACGGGTGCTGGAGTCGGTAGGGGAAGGGGAGCAACTGGAGCCGGAGTAGAAATGGGGGTAACATTATGGGGTATGCTGGCTGTTGCTGCTACTGCTGCTAAGGGTTGAGTGGCAACCGGTTCGCCATAGATATTATAAATCCGGGAAACCACTAACTCTGCGCGTTTTTCTTTAAATCCCTCCGGGCGATCGAATGTATTCATTCTCAGGCTACCCTGAAGAATCACCCGATCGCCTTGATGATAGCCTTCGGCAATCTCCGTGGCTAAATTTCCCCATCCCACCACCTTCAAGGTATGGGGTGGATCTTCTGCCTTGGTTGCTGCGAACTGGACTAACATCTCCGCCACTGCCGTCTCATCGGGGGTATAGCGCAGTTGAGGGTCTTGGACAATTTGGGCCATTAAAATACAACTATTCATCTAACTTGAAGAAAAATTCATCATCAGCCTAATTCTAGCGAATGTTTGTGCCTATGGGGATGGGCTAGGTTGACTGGATTAAAATCGCCCAAACTAAACCCCATGCTTCTGTCCACTCGACGACTGCGCCATAGGTATCTCCGGTATGTCCTCCGAGTTGGCGATTCAACCACCATCCAGTTGCCCAGGCGATCGCCGCCCATCCTAGTGTTAAGCTGAGAATCTGTATACCGGGTTGGGAATTGAGGGCCCATTGCACAGCACTGAAGGTCATCAGCATCAATAAAGTGGGTAAAACATCTTTATAGGATTGAATTGCTGCTTTATGAAAGGCTCCTTTTCCGGTGGGTTTCAGATAGGGATAGCGCCAAATGGCAATCAGTTGTCCGGCTCTTCCCCAGGCGGGAATGGCAAGCAAGATCCACAACATTTGTGGATCTAAGGAACTCAGAGCAGCCGTTTTGAGTAATAAAATGAGGATGCCAGAGATGGCTCCAAATGCACCGGTAACGCTATCGCTCATCACCTCTAAACGGCGATCGCCATCCGTAACACTTAAACCATCGGCCGTATCCATCGCTCCATCTAAGTGTAATCCCCCAGTGATACCAACCCAGAGGGTAACGATTACGGAACTGCGGGTTAAATTCGGCATTCCTACGGCCCATAACCCCCAATTCATCACTGCTAATGTTGTCCCGATCAGCAGTCCTACCAAAGGGGCAAACCTGGCAATCCCCGAAAACTCTAGAGGCCAAGATGCCGGTATCGGTATATGGGTGTAAAAGGCGATCGCCCCCCAGAAATCCGAGATCCATTTCATTGCCACTCCCCCCATGCTCTATGTTAATCTGCAAATAGACATCTACTCTGTTTTCTAAGTCGTTGATCTGAATCTTCCCCTTCTTTAGGGTGTGTTTGAATCAGAAACAGCGCGACTGGATTACTTCCGTTTTACTTGCGCGATCGATACTTCTAATTCGATCTAAAAATCCGTAGAATCTGGCAAGTATCCGCCAAAGACTTAGGATAGAATTGTCTCATAGGCTACTTTAATAGGCCATTCTATCTTAGGGTGCAGTCTTGGGATGTCACATCGTCAGTAGTCTTGTCGTCCTCTTTTGAAATTAGAGAGTTTTTCCCATGAATTACGATCAATTGCCTGGCAATACACGGTTACCTGCTCCTTGCATTCTCAACAGAGGCGTTATTGTGAATCCACAGGATATTCAGAAAGTGATTGGGGATCTCCACCTTGTCCGTTATCTTGAACTCTTTGATGGGCAAACCCAAGCTACTGGAGAAGCCTATATCCAAGAAGTCTTTGCTGAACCCCTGCGCTCCACTATCTTGGCTAATCATACCCTATATTTGAATATTCAAAGCTTTGATTATTTACAACTTCAGCAATCTGACAACCAAGAAACCTATTTTGATTTAGTCCAAGATAACCGTGTTCTGCGGTTAATTCCGCTCTCCAACCCTCTGCAAAATCAACCGGTTAACTCGATTAATACGGCTGCCCTAGAAGTGATGATGGCAGAAGTGTTAGCTGCTAATTTAGATGTACAAATGGATGATGACGATCCCTTAGCTTAATTACAAAGATTTAAATCGTGACTGGAGATTCTACATAAATATTGGGTTCTTGCAACGTAAATTCAATTCCAAATTCCATGAGTTTTTTGGTCACTTTCTGATTGGCGAGTTCAAGTAGGCGTTTTCTCAATTGAATGGAATTCTCATTGGAACCGAGAATAAAGAAAGTCACTCTCGCTCTGGTATTCTGGTGAGATTCTGCATCATTGAGGAGAACAATACTGGTGCTTCCTGGATCGATACCAAATAGAGAATCCGTACTTTCTTTAACCACTTGTTGTACCAAAGCTTGTTCTCGCTCTTCCAGATACCGATTAAAATCTAAGTACAGTAAGACCATGACTTTTTTACCCCTGGTTACATTTTCAATACCCAGGTTGGCTAAAGTATTGTTGGGCATAATAAATAAGGTGCTTTTAGCAGCCGTTCTAATTTTAGTAGACCTTAATCCAATCGATTCTACACGCCCATATAAACCGTCTGGTAAGCGAATATATTCCCCGGCAATAAAGGGGCGGTCTAAATATAAAACAATGGTTCCTAAGAGTTGTTCTAAGGTACTTTTTGCTGCAAATGCTACTGCGGTAGCACCAATGGAAACCCCCGCAAGTAAAGCAGTTAGAGGAATTTTTTGGCTTTGGGCAAAGGCAACAACGGCAAAAAAACCGATTAAAACATTGACAACAGTTTCAATAATTAAGATGAAATCATCGACTTCTATGCCTAATTTTCGGACAATAGAAATACCATAAATACGGACGAGTTGGCGGAAAAGACGGGAACAGAGCCAGGCTAAACTAATGGTTAGTCCTAGGGTGATAAAGGGTTGGGTGAATTGATAGAGTCCGGGGTTATTGTTAAGCCATCCTAGGGAAAAATAAATTAAAATAAAACTACCTGCTACCCGAAATTCTTTTTTTAGGGGTTCTACAAAGTCTTCATACAGACGGTTGACTTGTCCAGAGCTGGAAAAGCTACGGTTAATGACAAAGCGAACAAAGTTAGGGGTGGCTTTACCGATCAGAATCGATCCTAAGACAAATAGTAGAAAAATCAGGGGATAGGGAATCTGATATTGATCGAGTAGATTTAGGGTGGAATCGGTTAATTGAGTCCAGGTAGAAAAGTTCATAGGGGTACTTTACACGGTAATTGGAGAGTCAACATAAATATTGGGTTCTTCAATATCAAATTTAATGCCATACTCCTTGAGCTTGAGGGTAATATTTTGGCGGGCGATATCGATCATTTGTCGGCGAATTTCCATGGATGCTTTGCCGGAACCGAGGATAAATAGGGTGATTTGGGCTTGAGTTTTGGGTTCTGAGCCTGTTGTGTTGAGGGTTCTAAAGGTGACGTTGGTACTGCGGGGATTAATGCCAAAAATGTCTTGGGTACTGGCGAGAATGACTTCGCGAATTAGGGCTTGTTCTTGTTCTTCTATGATGGAATAAAAGGTGAGATAGAGTAAAGACATCACCTTTTTGGCTCCGGTGAAGTTTTCAATGTTGACTTGAGTCAGGGAGTTGTTGGGTACAATGACGAGAGTGCCTTTGCCAGAGGTGCGAATTTTGGTCGATCGCAGTCCAATGGATTCGACTCTGCCAAATGTGCCATCGGGTAAGCCGATATAATCATCGATGACAAAGGGGCGATCGAGATAAAGCACGATACCACCTAAGAACTGGCTGAGGGTGTTTTGAGCAGCAAAGGCGATGGCCAATCCGCCAACTCCTAAACTGGCTAAGAGTCCGACCACATTCACCTGATGGGTTTGGGCAAACAGGAGAATCGCCAGAATTACGATCGCGGTATTGACTGTCCATTTACTAACAATCAATAGCTCGCTATTGACTTTGCGTCCACTCTGAAAGGCAGCATCAATCAGATAGACATCAAAGAATTGTTGAAAAATGCGCGAAGCTAGAACAGTTAGGGTGATGGTGAGGCTTAAACTCAGCAGCCTTTCTCCCCAAGGATTGAGAAAATCAAACCCCCATAGGATGAGCATCAGATCGACTAGGGCTAATAGGAGAGTGATGCGGATTAATCCCTTAAATGGACTGACGATTTTTTCTAGAACTGTTGCCGTTTGACTCGGTAGTGCGGATAAGATCGCCCTTAAAATGACTCCAGGGAGGGCACGTAATCCTAGAAGGATAGAGGCGATCGCCAAGCAAAACAAGACAATACCCCACCACTGGATTGGAAAGGTTGCCAGATCGGAAGCAGTATTTTCCATAGGGAATGGGTGGAAAATGGATCGGATAATATCAGGGTTATTATATCGGGTTGCAGCCAGAAGGTGAATCATTCCCTAGGAAGAGATGCGATCGTGCCCATCCATTCGCCCCATCATACTTCATCATCCTGAAAATTAAGTATATTCAATTAGTCTAATTGTAATTAAGAATTTTAAAGATTTGTATATTTTTATTATGTTATCATTAGAATTCAAAAATCATAGAATATGCTTAAGGAGCAAATAACTGTCTCAGTATGAACAATCTCACAGCTCAGATAGTTAAAAGTCATATGCAATATTCAAGGAAAACGTGGAAATGCAGAATCAAAAAGTTTGTTAATATCTTATTCTTGGGCATTCTTTGCTTTTTAAGTCTACTTATTTACCATCATCATAACCGCGCTTTAGCTCATCGCCCCCATGATATTGTTTCCCAAGTCCGAATTTCTCCTACTTACAATCGAGATCAAACCTTATTTATCCTAGTTAGAGACAATCTATTTAAATCTACTGATGGCGGGTTTTATTGGCAAAGATTGAGCAACAATATAGATAATAAAGCAGATTTTTCTTCTTTAGATATTTCCCATCAGAATCCTAAAACATTATTGCTTTCATCTCCTCAAGATGGAATTTATAAATCTGTAGACTTAGGTCAATCTTGGTCTGCCATTAATCAAGGCATTAATTCCTTAAAGATTAGCTTGGTTGCAATTTCCCCCTATTCCGATCAAATCTTCTTAGCTGCTGGAGCAGAAAACGGACTTTACCAAACTGAAAATAGTGGAAAAAATTGGTCACAAACGCTCAAAAATTCCAGTCATATCACAGCCATAGAGTTTGCCGATGCCAATCAAATTATGATTGGAGATTCTCAAGGGAATATTTATCGTTCCCTCGATCGAGGTAAAACCTGGAATCTAGCCTTTACAGTCCAAAATAGCGGTGCGATTACAGCCTTTGAATTTCCCCCCAACTTTTCTACAAATCCAACTTTTTGGATAGGAACTCAGAAAGGAGGAATTGTTAAAACAGAAAATAATGGATTATCTTTTACAACTGCTAATGATGGGCTATCCGATTTCAACATTAGAGATATACTTCTCATCCCTAGCCAGAACAATGCGTCTACTTTGCTCGTATCAACCTGGACAGATGGATTATTTAAATCAACAGATGGCGGACAGACCTGGAATCATGATAATCAAGGAATAACTCAAGATTATCAAGCAGATACACTTGAACAACCCCATTTTAGCAACATACAAATCTCCAACAGATTTGACCAAGATCAAACTGTATTTTTAGGAGGTTTTAATGGACTGTTTAAATCAACAGATGGGGGTAATGTATGGGAGGAATTAGAAACCTTATCTCCAGGTACTATTGTCGCCATGGCAGTATCTCCAGATTATGATAATGACTCCACAATAGCAGCCGTTAGTTATGTAGGAGAAACCTATATCAGCAAAGACCAAGGAAATACCTGGTCTCCCATGAATAAAGGGTTAGAAATCCCTCGTTTTACTCGGAAATTTGAAGAAATTAGTATAAATCAAGATCCGAGAAGATTTTTTGATGTTGCTTTTTCTCCTAACTACGATCGAGATAATACCCTATTTACCAGTGTGTTATGGAGTAAATTTCTTGTCTCTAATAATAGAGGAGAATTCTGGAATCTTGTTCCCTTAAGTAAAGAGGTAAGGGGGATTGTTATCACCCCTTCTCCCAACTTTGCTAATGATAAAACGGTTTATTTAGCCAGCCAAGAAGGGATAATTTTTCGATCGACTGATGGTGGATTCAATTTCTCCATTATTGGCAAGATTAAGCGAGTATTGGGTAACGATCCCCCTTCTGTCGTCATCTCTCCCAATTTTTCATCCGATCAAACCCTCTATGCTTCTACCTCTGAGGGGATTTATAAAACCACGGATGGAGGACAAACCTGGCAACCAACGAACAATACCAATGAGATCCTAGCCAGAAATAATTATCAATTGGTTATTTCCCCTAATTATGCCAATGATAATACCCTTTTCTTAGGGACTAACCAAGGACTATTTAAAACTCAAGATGGGGGGAAAGTATGGGAACAGGTTACCAGTTCTCCTGACATTCAAAATGGATATATCGGAGGAATGAATATTTCACCCAACTATAGCCAAGACCAGACTTTAATCTTGAGTGTAAAAGGCCAAGGATTATTAAAAACAGTTGATGGTGGACAGACATTTACTCCCATTGGTAATCCCTCCCTATCCTTATCTAGGATGCATAATGTTCCCTCTGCCTATCGTTCAATTCAGTTTTCTCCTTCCTATGCAATCGATCAGACCATTTACGGTTTTGGATCGGCAGAAACAGAAATTTTCAAGTCAACCGATGGGGGTAATAGTTGGCAGACCTTGAGTATTCCTCGAACCATACCCACCTACGAATATAAGTACAATTTTTTGACGACTATCGATCTCATGATTTATGTCTATAGTAGTCAAATCAAGAAGATAATCGTCTCCTTAGCTGCCGCTTTAGTCAGTTATTTTATTTTGGGATTTCTGAAGTTAGAACAAAGATTAAAATTGCCGATTGGTAAACATGCCATGCAAATAGCTGGTTCCGGTCTTATCTTTGTGTTAGCTTTAATCATCTTTTTCACTTAAAACCTAGGTTGGAGTCATAGCCATGAAAGTAATTATTCAAATTCCCTGCTATAACGAAGAAGCAACATTAGGGCTGACCCTTTCTCAGTTACCTCGCGAAATTCCTAATATAGAGGTTGTAGAATGGCTGATTATCAATGATGGCAGCATTGACAAAACTGTAGAAGTCGCCAAAGCTTGTGGTGTCGATCATATTGTTAACTTTGATCATAATCAAGGATTAGCGAAAGGCTTTATGGCTGGGATAGAAGCCTGTCTAAAATTAGGAGCCGATATTATTGTCAATACAGATGCAGATAATCAATATTGTGCTGATGATATTCCTAAACTGATTGAACCTATCTTGAATGGTGAAGCGGAAATTGTGATTGGAGCTAGACCCATTCATGAAATTCAATACTTTTCACTCACTAAAAAAATTCTCCAAAACTTGGGAAGTTGGGTAGTCCGTGTGGCTAGTCAAACCGATATTCCTGATGCGCCGAGTGGCTTTCGAGCTATCAGTCGTTCGGCTGCTATACGCTTGAATGTATTTAATGAGTATACCTATACCTTAGAAACAATTATTGAAGCAGGACAAAAAGGAATAGCAATTTGTTCTGTACCGATAAGAACCAATGAAGAACTTCGTCCTTCTCGATTGGTTAAAAGTATTCCTCGGTACATTAAACTTTCTATTTTTACCATTATTCGCTCCTTCATGGGTTATAAACCCCTGCGATTTTTTACCCTTTTAGGTACAATTCCTTTCACTCTGGGTTTTTTGATCGGATTCCGATGGTTAATTTTGTATTTTAGTGGTAGTCCTAGATCCCATGCTCCTAGCTTAATTTTAACAGCTATACTGATTTTGATTGGCATTCAAGTTTGGATATTTGGTTTAGTGGCTGATTTGATGTCTATCAATCGCAAGTTACTGGAAGATATACAAATGAAGCTGCGTTTTATGGAAATTAATAGCAATCACTAGGAAATTGATATGAATTTTATGATGAATCAAATAAAGTTAAGATCTGATCCATTTCTGATAATTTTGAAAAATAACTTTGCTTGGATAGTCATTAGCTTTGGTGTTTTTCTCCGGGTGCATCAGTATCTTTATAACCGTTCCTTATGGTTAGATGAAGCGATGCTGTCACTTAATATTGTAAATAGGTCTTTTTTAGAACTTTTAACACCGTTAGATTTTCGCCAAAAAGCGCCCCCTTTATTTTTGATTGCAGAAAAAATATGTGTAAACTTGTTTGGTTCAAGCGAATATGCTCTTAGATTACCCTCTTTAATTTTTGGCATCTTATCAGTCATTTTATTTTATGAAGTCATCAAACGATATTCACACCCAAAAGTAATTCCATTCTTTCTAACATTTTTTGCGATTTCCAATCCTTTAATATACTATTCATCAGAAGTCAAACAATATTCTGCTGACTTAGCCGCATCTCTATGTCTATTATTGATTGTTTATCAAACACATAGGAATATTTTAAATCGGTCAAAAATTATTATTTTCGGACTCACTTATGCTGTTTTAGTATGGCTATCTTTTCCATTTATATTTGTATTAGCAGGTGCTTTTATCAGTGAGTTTTTGTTTGATGTGTTTTCTAAAGACAAGAAAAGGATATATCAAACCATTACCATCTATATAATCCCTTTGGTGAGTTTTTGTGTTTTATACTTTTTATTTATTAAAGGAGAGAATCAAGGTTTACAAAATTCTTGGGACTGGAAAGGCGGATTTGCTCCTATACCCACTCTTTCATCAATTCCGGAAACATTGCGATGGTATATCACTACGTTTAATAATATGTTTATTGCTCCAACAGGGTTTACTACACCTGGTTTAGCTGCCCTGTTATTTTTGACAGGATGTATTGGAGTGACAGTAAGTCTAAAAAGTCGATATAAGCTATATATACTTTTATTGCCCATTGGGTTAACCTTGTTTGCTTCAATGATACAAAAATATCCTTTTTCCACTTTAACTAACTATTTACATGGTCAAGGGGGAAGGTTAATTTTATTTTTAGTTCCTTTTATCTTGATCATTATGTCTGAAGGATTAGCCTATATCACTTGGGAAAATGACCAAAAAATTGCAATGTTAATAACGATCATTATTTTACTCAATCCCCTAGTAACTTCATTGCAATATTTAAAAAATCCTAGAATGATAGAAGAAGTTAGACCGGTAATCAATTATGTTCTTAATAAGCAAAAAGAGTCTGATATAATTTATTTATACTATAGAACGAAACATCAATTTAGTTACTATCAAAAACAATTGGATTTGTCGGCCAACCAGAATATAATAGAAGGAAGGGAACGCTTAAAAAATGAGTATATCGACATCCTGGAAAAATCACAAAACAATGCTAGAGTTTGGTTCGTTTTTTCTTACACACTAGAAGTTAATGAAAAAGATATAGAGTGGTTTTTAAATCAACTCAATTGTACAGCAAAAAAGGTTGAATCTATAGAAAGATATGGCTCTTCTGCCTATTTGTATGATTTCAGTCAAGGTTAAATCCATAATTATTCAATGTAACGGAGGATAACTAAAAAGTGTTGAATGCAATTATTTTATTTAGCTTTTTTGGGTCAATTGTATGATTATTTTCTTTGTAGTTCCTTTAATTTCTTTAGTTATATTAGGATTGATTTTTCAAGCTAGAAATCCGGATTGGCGCGATTCGAGTTTATCTGCTTTAGTAGCTTGGGGTGTTATTTTAACAGCCATAACTGAATTACTCAGTGTTTTAAAACTGTTGCAATTCGGATGGGTAATGCTTTTATGGCTTTTGGTGAGTTTTACCGTGATAGCTATTTATTGGCGATTTTACCGAAAACATCCTCATCTCCAGCCGCAAAAAGGATTTAATATTCCTGTATCTTCAGGGATATTATTAGGTGGTGTAGGACTAATTGCGATCGCTCTTGGGGTACTGGCGATCGCCGCAGCACCGAATCACTCGGACTCGATGGAGTATCATATGAGTCGTGTGGTTCACTGGATACAGAATGCTAGTGTGGCTCACTACCCCACCCATACCATTTTCCAACTGTATCAAAATCCCTGGTCAGAATTTGCGATTATGCACTTTCAGATTCTGACCAATAGCGATCGCTTTGCCAACCTCATTCAATGGGGAAGCATGGTGGGTAGCTTAATCGGTGTATCATCCATTGCCAAACAATTGGGTGCTTCCTTAAAAGGACAAATTCTAGCGGCTGTGTTTTGTGCTACGATTCCCATGGGAATTTTACAAGCCACCAGTACCAATAATGATTATGTAGTGGGATTCTGGCTCGTTTGTTTCGCTTACTTTACCTTGCTCACCCTGAAAACAGGGGCAACCCCAGAGAACCTATTCCGATTGGGATCGAGCTTAGGATTAGCCGTATTAACCAAAGGAACCGCCTATATTTATGCCCTCCCTTTTTGTATTTGGATCGGTTTATGGGGAATCAAAACCCTGCGCTGGAAAGCCTGGAAACCTTTTGTAATCATCACATTGCTATTTTTAGCTATTAACCTGGGTCATTATACCCGTAACTTTGCCTTATTTGCTTCTCCTCTAGGTGTTGCATCCGACGAAACCAATCAAGAGTTTAGCTGGGCTATTTTCGTCTCTGGAATAATCAGAAACTTATCCTTACATGCAGATATTGTCAGAAATTTATGGTTAGAAAAATTTATCACTCCAACTACGGGATTGACGAATAAAGTCGTAGAAATCATTCATAGCTTTTTAGGCTTAGATGTTAGCGATCCGAGAATCACCAGTCCTAAAGTAAAGGGGTTTTATGTTCCCTCTCTATCCCTCTATGAAGATACGGCTGGTAATCCCTTTCATTTATTGTTAATTATGCTATCTCTTAGCATTTTGATCATCCGAGATAGACTCAGAAAACAGCCTTATCTTATCGCTTATTCCTTCTGCCTGTTATCTGGTTTTTTACTCTTCTGTTTTCTTCTCACTTGGTCTCCTTACCGTTGCCGCCTGCATTTACCTTTGTTCATTCTCTTTTCGGCGGTGGTAGGTGTGGTTTTCTCAAAAACCTTTCATCCCAAAGTTAATTATGCTTTAGCCTTGTTACTCCTGTTCCTCTCTCACTCCTGGGTATTGAACAACTCAGTGAGACCTTTTTTAGGTGAAAATAGTATTTTCAAGACGACCAGAATTGAACAATACTTTAATACAAAACCAGATTTAAAAGCTAGGTATCTACAAGCAGTAGAAGTAGTTGAAAGTCAAAATTGCACTCAGGTGGGATTACTCTTAGAGAATATATCATTTGAATACCCCCTATGGAGAGCATTCCAGCAGAATAATCAAGCGATCGAATTTAGGCATATTGCAGTTAGCAATGAATCAGCCGTAAAAGCTGAGAGTTTACCGTACAGAAATTTTAAGCCTTGTAGCGTTATTTACGTCAATGGCAAGAAGAAAAAAGAACCCCCACAGATTAGAATAGATGGCCAACAATATCGCGAATCTTGGTCAGAAGAATCAGATCAGAAGAAAACGATTTCTGTTTTGGCAGCTCCTTAGAACTCTAAACGTTGAGTGAGAATCAGATGAGTAAAGATTTATTTGCACAAGAGGCGATCGCCCAAATTCCCAAACTGCTGACGCTCCAGGATCGGAACCCCCATAGCCCCAACTATGGCTGCTTCGATCGCAACTTCTGGCAGTATAAAATTATTGACTTTCCCAGTGGCATGGCTCAGGAGTTCGTTTGGCCCCTGGCTTTAGCCTACGATACCGAAATTCCCAGCAACCCCTTCTACCAAAAACCCATTCTCCGAGATTGGGTAGAAGCAGGTATTATTTTTGCCGCTAAAAGGAGTCATGCTGATGGTTCCTGCGATGACTATTTCCCTTACGAACGGGCAGGAGGAGCCGCCGCCTTTTCCCTGCTTGCTTGTATTGAAAGCTACACTCAATTACAGCTCAATCACCAACGGGCGATCGATTTTTTTGTCCAACGAGCCGATTGGTTGGCCCATCACCAGGAAAGCGGCCGACTGACGAACCATCAAGCCTTAATTGTATTGTGCTTAGAACTACTTGCAAGACTGCTAAAAACCGATCGCTGGCAGGAACAGAAAGAGCAACGTCTAGAACAAGTCTTATCCTGGCAAAATCCAGAAGGATGGTTTCAGGAATATGAAGGATGTGATTGTGGCTATCATACTTTAACCATTTCCTGTCTAGCTCGGATTTATGAACTCACGCCCAGTTCTCCACTCAAAGAGGCGATCGCCAAAGCCGTGACGCTGGCCAGTCATTTTATACATCCTGATGGCTCCTACGGTGGAGAATACACCAGTCGCAACACCTATAACTTCTTTCCCCATGGCTTTGAACTCGTCGGTAAATGGATACCTGAAGCCTTAAGTATTAACGATCAATTCCTCAAAGGACTAGCCAACGGTTTAGCCCCTTGTTATGCCGACGACCATATCATTGGTCATCATACCTGGAATTACTTACTCGCTTGGCGCGATTTTGTCCGCGATCGCCCCCCTACAGCCCCCCGTCCCAGCGATCGCCTCTGGTTACCCGCAGCCGGACTCTTAATCGATCGCCGTCAAGACACCGAACTCTATCTCGCGCTCAACAAAGGAGGAGTTTTCAAACTCTTTCGAGAAGGTAAACTCATCGCCTCAGATACCCAATTTTCCCTACAAATTCAAGATAATAAAAAAATCAAAAATGCCGTCGCCCATTTAGTCAGTCCAGACTACCATATTCAAGTCGATGAGCATAAAATTAAAATCGATGGCGCATTCGGTTGGGCTAAACAAAAACAAATGACTCCCCTCAACCTCATGATTTTAAGAATCGTCATGCTCACCCTAGGACGTTTCTTCCCCAACTTAATTCGCAAAACCCTACAAAAAATTCTCATTACCGGCAAAAAAACCGCCCCCTTCACCTTCTCGCGCACCTTAGAATGGCAAAACCAAGGTTGGAAAATCACCGATGAACTCTATGGCAAATCTTGGGAAAATGTCGTTTCAGCCGGAATTGGATGCGATCAAACCTCAATTTACGTCGTCATGAGTCGCACCTTCCAGATGGGACAATTGCAACCCTGGTTAAACTTAACCGATCGCATTAAATCCCTTAAACCCGGTCAAGTCCTCAAACTAGAACGAACCCTTTAAAATGAAACGATTTATTTCTATTTTTGTCAGTGTTGTTATCCTCTTCATTATTTATTCTAAAATTGACGTTCAGGGCTTGATCCAAGTCTTCCAGAACTGCGATCGCCTCTGGATGGTAACCAGCCTTGCCATGGTAATTCCCATCACCCTCGTCACCTCTTGGCGACTGCAACAACTCATGCCATCGGGAAATAGCCTCAGCTTTATCGAAGCCAACCGCCTGATTTTAGGATCTAGTGTTCTCAATATGGTATTGCCTTCCAAAATGGGAGACATTGCTAAAGCCTACTTCATGAAAGATCGAGGACATTTAAGTGGTACACTCTCCCTTTCCTTAGTCGTCTTTGAAAAAGCCTGCGACATGCTCTCCTTACTCCTATGGTGTGCCTTTGGCTTGCTCCTTTATCCTCAAAAAGATGCCTTTTTTTGGGCCATGACGATGGCGATCGCCCTAGGATTAATTTTAGGATTACTGCTGCTCGGCTCTAAAGCATTTGCAGGCTTCTTTTTTACCATCACCCTTAAAATTATTCCCCGGAAAATGAAAACCAAGCTGCAAACCCTCCAAGACTCTTGGGGCGAAATGCACGACTATTTCTGGCAAGACAAAAAACAACTTCTGCTCACTACCGCCACCTCGATCTTTCTTTGGTTTTTACATCTGTTACAGATTTGGTTATTTATCCTCACCTTAAACGCTTGGGTTCCCTTTTGGATCAATTTAGCCCTATCCCCCCTCTCCATTTTAGCCGGATTACTCCCCCTCACCTTTGCGGGCATTGGCACTCGCGATGCCGCTTTAATTTTCTTCTATCAATCCTATTTTGATGGAGCAACTGGGGCAGCCCTGGGATTGCTCTGTACTTCCCGCTATGTCTTGCCAGCACTCATTGGTTTACCCCTCCTAGGACAAATGATGGCAGCAGTGCAAAATGTAAAAAAGACTGACTCTTGAGAGGGAAGAAACTTACGAGATGTTGAATTCAGTTGCAGCCAAAAATACGATCGCCGCGATCGCCACTGCTATTGTGCCCCAAGCAGGCAGCGTCGGCATTGTGCGACTATCAGGAAGCGAAGCCTTGCAGATCGCCCAATTGCTCTTTGAAGCTCCCGGAAACCAGCCCTGGGAGAGCCATCGCATCCTTTATGGCTATATCTGCGATCCCCATACCGGGGCGATGGTGGATGAGGCTTTGTTGATGATTATGAAAGCGCCCCGCTCCTACACCCGCGAAGATGTGGTGGAATTTCACTGTCATGGGGGCATCATGGTGGTGCAACAGGTGCTGACACTCTGTTTAGAGCAAGGCGCTCGACTGGCACAACCGGGAGAGTTTACCCTCAGAGCATTTCTCAATGGGCGGATTGATTTAACCCAAGCGGAAAGTATCTCCGATCTGGTGGGAGCGCGATCGCCCCAAGCCGCAGAATTAGCCTTAGCGGGAATTCAGGGCAAGTTAGCTTCCCCCATTCGTCATCTTCGCAAAACCTGTGTTAATCTGTTGGCAGAAATTGAAGCCCGGATTGATTTTGAAGAGGATCTTCCCCCCCTAAATGAAGAGCAAATTATCAGGGAAATTAACCAAGTCTTAGACCAATTAAACACCATTTTAGCCACAGCCAATCAGGGAGAATTACTCCGCAGTGGCTTAAAAGTGGCGATCGTCGGTCGCCCGAATGTGGGAAAATCCAGCTTACTCAATGCTTGGAGTCAAAGCGATCGCGCCATTGTTACCGATCTACCCGGCACTACCCGCGATATTGTTGAAACCCAATTAGTCGTGGGCGGTATTCCCATTCAAGTATTAGATACCGCAGGCATTCGGGAAACCGGCGATCGCGTCGAGAAAATCGGCGTAGAGCGATCGCGTCAAGCCACCCAAAAAGCCGATTTGATCCTATTTACCCTCGATGTTTCTGCTGGATGGACAGCCGAAGATCGAGCCATTTACGAGCAATTGCCCCCCGAAAAAACGATCCTGATCCTCAATAAAATCGACTTAGTGGACGAGCAGCCCCCTGATTTACCAGGGAATATACTGGCGATCGTCAAAACCGCAGCCGCCCAAGGACAAGGCATTCGAGCCATTGAAGAAGCCATTCTCAGCGCCGTTAATGGGGGCAACCTGCAAGCGGCGAATCTCGATATCGCCATTAACCAACGGCAAACCGCCGCCCTCAAGAGCGCCAAAATTTCCCTAGAACAAGTGCAAACCACGATCTCCGAACAACTCCCCCTCGATTTCTGGACGATTGACTTACGGGGAGCCATTCAAGCTTTGGGCGAAGTCACTGGAGAAGAAGTCACCGAATCCGTCCTCGATCGCATCTTTAGCCGCTTTTGCATCGGTAAATAATCGTCCTTATCCCCCTATCCCCCCGCCTTTTTTTGCTAAAATATTAATAAATTGTTAAGATCATTCATGAATACCCCTGGTCAGGTTGTCACAGGGGATTGCTAGAAGGGAATTGCCCTATGACAATTGAACAATCGTTTTACCAGCAACTCCGCGATCGAGGATACTGGGATCAGACCGAGAGGTTATCGGATCGCGATTCCCAGAGTACCTTGGCGTTGGCTTGGTCAAATCCCAATTTGACTAGAGATCCTAGCACCATGTACAAGCTAGTTTGGCTTCTATCTTCAAGCAGCCGACGGAAGCGGCTCAGTCCCATTGATTTACGGATTTTAGACCGCACCGCGACGGATTTAGCGACTCAGGGTCAACTGCTACCTGCTACTAAGTCTTATGTGAAATATTTGTGGCAGCAAGTCTATACCCAAGAGTATTCTCAAGCACCTGTCCATGAATAATTAATCATTAATGATTCGGGGTTGGGGAGGGGATAAGATCGCGTAAGGCGGCTTGATTGAGTTTGCCTTGGGGAGAGCGGGGCAGTTGCGCGACTGCTACCCAAGTTTTGGGCTGCTTATAACGGCTCAGATGGGGGGCGATCGCCTCTTCCAAAGTCTCTAAAGTTACTCTATTATCCTTGGGTACATACACGGCTACAACCCGTTCGCCCCAATCGGGATCGGGAATGCCGATAACGGCTACATCTTGCACCTGTTGCGTAGACAGAATTGCCCCTTCGACTTCTTGGGGAAAGACTTTTTCCCCTCCAGTGATAATGGTCTGACTATAGCGACCAAGAATATACAGATAATTTTGGTCATCAAAATAACCGATATCATCCGTCAGAAAGGGGCGATCGCCAGGAAAAGAATGGGGAAAATAACCTAAAGCCAGAGATCTAGAGGCGATCGCCACTCGCCCCGGTTGCAGCGCCGGTAACCGGTTCCCCCGGTCATCCTCAAGGGTAATCTGAACATGGGGTAGGGGTTGCCCGCTACTCATATTGCCAGCAAAAAAGCGATCGGGTTTCAGCGTCGCCACTTGCGATGCCGTTTCCGTCATCCCATAGGTGAGCGCCACAGGAATTTTAGCCGCTTTTGCCTCTTCCAGCAATGCCGGCCAAGGGGGCGCACCCCCCAACAGCACCGCCCGAAATTGAGACAAATTAGAGCAAGACTGGGATAACAAGCGCTTCAGTTGCGTGGGAACCAGGGAAAGAAAGTAATTTTGGGGATTAAACGGCAGGGAACCGGTAAGAGACAGATAAGGCAAAAGGGCTAAAGTTCCCCCGGTGAGAAAGGTTCGCATCACTTGCATCAGTCCACTGACATGATAGAGGGGAAGGGTGCAACAGCAATGGATAGCATCAAATTCATCAGTCCCCCTTTTTAAGGGGGATATAGGGGGATCGCAAACGACTTCATCAGTCCCCCTTTTTAAGGGGGATATAGGGGGATCAAAAATCCTACATTCTGCACCATTAAAATAACTTGAAAACCCTGCCACCGAATAGCTCAAAGTTTCCCAGGTATGCATGGCAAAGCGTATCTTTCCCGACGATCCCCCCGTAGCAATCATTACCCTACCAGGAAAGGGAGGAGGGGGCGGTGCTTCTACCGGTGAGCAGGGAACCTTTCCCCAAATGAGTTGGGGTTGTACCTGTTGCCAAACTTGTTGCCATTCTCCGGTTTTCCACTGGGGGTTACCCAAAAAAACTGGGGTTTGGGTGGCAACAGCAGCCAAAAACCCGGCTAGAAATGGCACGGGTTCAGACTCATTGAGCAGGAGTCTGGGGGGTGTGGCATAGTGGCACAGATGCTCATACTTGGCCCAGAATAGGGGATAAAGGCGATCGCCCTGGAGACAAAGCAGATGAAAGGATTCGACTAAATCAGCGATCGTCATTTCGATATCCTTCGATCAAATGGGCGAGAATATGGGCAATATTCCAGGCATCATCAACCCCCCGATGGTGGGTTCCGATCAGAGGCAGATTGAGCAATTCTAAAGCTTGTGCCATCCCCACTTCTTTGGGTAAACCGTAGAAAATGGCCAGCAATGTTTTAATATTAATATGTCGAGAACTAAAGGGATAGGACACTTGACGCGCTTGGCATTGCTTCTCAAACTGAGTGCGATCATAATTGCCATAACTAGCCCAAACTCGGTTAGCCGTGCCATACTGTTTACGGAGGCGATCGCAAGCTTGCCTAAAGCTCATGCCCCCATCCACTTGCTCTTGAGTTAAAGTCGTCAAATCAGTACAGAACTCGCTGATGGTTGAAACTTCTGGCTTAACTAAAAGACTCTCCTTTTCTAAGGGTTGGCATAACCTTAAATCGAGCGTGGCAATTCCCACTTCAATAATTTCATGTTCCTGACCTGGAGGGGGTTGTTTGCGCCAACAAGTGGCTTCAATATCAATGACAATAATTTGATCGAGTTTGGGCATAATTAATCGTTTGGATCGATAGGGGGAAACTCAATTATGATTTCTAGCTTGTACGATCGAGATTATCATCAATGGCTACAAGAAACGGTAGAAGCTTTGCGAAATCGAGATTTCGATCGAATGGATTGGGATAACCTGATTGAAGAACTCGAAAGTATGGGCAAAAATGATAAACGAGCAGTCATCAGTTTACTCACGCGACTTTTAGAGCATTTACTCAAACTGAAATATTGGCAAGCCGAAAAAGAGCGCTGCGGCCATCATTGGTCAGCAGAAATTGTCAATTTTCGAGCGCAAATAGAAGCTCGTCTCGAAGATAGTCCGAGTTTGCGATCGCAGCTCCCCCTAATGTATGATAAGGCCTATTCAGTGGCCCTCAAGTCAGTCTCTAAGCTCTTTGACTTACCGGAAAATGCCCAAATCAGCTTATCCCAAGCGATCGATGAAGACTGGTTTGCTGAAGATTAGTCAACAGCTAAAATAGCCAGAAGAGAACTCACTCAACAGGCACAATGTCTTTAAGTCAACTGGCGGATGATTTATCCGGCACATGGGAAAATCGGGAACAAGCCTTAGATCAGCCCGCTTGGTATGTCCATTTAAGATTATGGCATCAACCCTTACCCTTTTTAATTGAGGGGTGTTTTGCCTTATTTGCCGAACAAGCACCCAAGGTTAATCTGAATCAACCCTATCGCCAACGGGTGATGGTGTTGCATTCAACAGCATCGCCCCAAGAATGGCAAGTAGAATATCGACAGTTCAAAGATCCGGGACGGTTTCAAGGAGCAGGAAGTAACCCGACTCAACTGGATGTCTTATCCCCATCCGATTTAATTCCTTTACCCGGTTGTTGGCTCAATGTTACTCAGCAGGAGCAAACCTTTATCGCTAAACCTCCCCCTGATGCAATCTGTACCTTTGAATATGAGGGAAAAAAGCGACAAGTGGTACTAGGTTTTGAGGTAAGTTCCGATCGTTTTAAAAGTTACGATCGCGGAGTCGATCCAGAAACCGGTCAATCTCTCTGGGGTGCAATGTTGGGGCCCTATATTTTCCAGAAAGTTTAGCCCTGATTCATCTTTTGTCAACGAGCCGATGAGAAGATAGGATAATACCTGATCTTCTCATCGGCTCGAAAACCCTATGGCTCGTTTTCTGCCAACCCGTTGGCCCTTAGTGGTGGTATTCCTGGTGGCGATTGCCACCCGATTACCCTTCCAAAGTCAAATCCTCTACGAACACGATAGCGTCAATTTTGCTTGGGCGATGGAGGAATTCGATCTAGAGCGCCATCAACCCCATGCTCCGGGTACATTTATCATCCTGATTTTATCGGCTCGTTTATTAAACCTTTGGTTCAAGGATGCCAATCAAAGTTTAGTGATGGTGAATATGATGGCCATGGCAATCGCCACCTGCGCCATTTATATTTTGGGCAACCTCTGGTTTAATCGCACTGTAGCTTGGATAGCAGCCTTGCTCATGCTATCGAGTCCCCTGATTTGGTTTTATAGCGAAGTGGGATTATCCTACACCCTAGAACTGGCTTGGGTAATTCTGATTGCCATCGCCTGCCATCATACCCGAAAGGGCGATTTCCGCGCTCTGTTGCTTTCGGCGCTCCTGCTGGGATTATCTGGGGGTATCCGTCCCAATACTCCCATTTTCCTCTTTCCCCTCTGGAGTGTGGCTGCGGGTTTAGGATGGCGCGAGAAACGTTATGGAGCAACAGAGATTATCTTAGCCTTGGGTGCAGGGGCGATCGGGGTTTTGCTTTGGGGAATTCCTCTCTTAATCCTCTCTGGGGGTTTAGATGCCTATGTGAGCGCCATTCAAACCTGGTTAGATGGCCATCTTGAAGATAGTGACAGCATACAAGAAACGATCTCCAATCTGCGGTTATGGCTCTATACTCTGGTCATGACCCTAGGGTTTGTTACTATACCTCTACTGGGGTTAGCTACTGCTCGTCGCTTCCGACTGCCTCCCCTCCCCATCCGCGACTGGCGCACCCAAGCGATTCTGCTCTGGTGCTTTCCTAGCGTCTTCTATCTTACCTTTGTCCACTTTCAGCGCCAAGGCCATAGTTATACGGTTATGCCTGTAGTGATTCTACTGGCGGCTTTAGGGCTGAATTGGTATTTACAACGAAACCGTTGGCGATCGCCCCAAACGCTCAAACTTTGGGTGGCCAGCTTTATCCTCTGTAATAGTTTACTCTTTATCTGGGGCCCCAGCCAATGGCGCACCTGGACGAGCCTCCAGGACTACGATCAATTTGTGCAACAGCGACTAGAGGTCATTGAGCAAACCTTTCCTCCCTCCAGCACCACTGTCCTCTCCAGTGGTCAATATGCGCGGTTAGTCTCTTATTATTGTCGGGACTATTTCTCTGCGGATTTAGGCATGATGCTGACTGAAGATTTGGCTCACCTCGATCCCAGAGTCAATACTTTAGTTCTATTTGATGCTAAGATTTTGGCGAATCTACCCGCAACTATTCCCATGCAAGAGATTCCCCTACCCAAAGGCGATCGGCTGCGCTATATTCAATGGCAACTCCCCCAAGACGTTCAAGTGAGCAAGAATCACCTGGTTTTAAAATGAAGTCAGGCTTACAGCGCTTTGCACTAGGCAAAAGGCAAGAGGTAATCGAAATATGAGAATTCAATTCAAAGCAATCCTTCGTACAGTCTGAGTTCTGCTACAGTCTGAGCTAGACCTTGCCTTTCGTAAGCTGAAAGTAGCTCTTCAACACTTTGGGGCGGTTTTTTCAAACTCATTCGTTGTCGTTTAGCTGCTTCTAATGCTGTGAAATTACTCACAATCAATAACCCATGTTTAATTCTTGCGCCTCAGATGCAAGTTCCTCTACTAGAGCAAAGCTGAGAGATTTAGACTCAGTGGAAGAAATTGAATCGGAGGTACAATCCTTACGGCTTTTTGAGGAGTTCTACGGTAGATTTCTCTCCCCAGAGATAGAAGAGACAGTAAGTATTCGTTGCTGTTTACAGAATATTAAAGAACTTAAAGTAACTACTTCCTACCCGCTTCTACTTCGTTTGTTCAGTGCTCGTCAAAATGAATCTCTTAGTGATGCTGACCTCGAAAAATGCCTTGGATTAATTGAGTCATTTGTTGTTCGTCGGGCTGTTTGTGGAGTACCTACAAATACTCTAAACAAACTGTTTATACAGTGGTCAAAGAACTTTCCTGATTCAGATCATGTTCAATGGTTACATCGGTCTTTATCATCAGGTAGCGGTAGCAGCAGATTCCCCAAAGACTCTGAATTTGCTACAGCCTTTACTACGCAACCACAGTATGGGCGAGGAAGTACTCGTTTTATTCTTTGTCGTCTTGAAAAATACTTTAAACACAAGGAAGCAGTTGATCTTTCAACAGCAACAATAGAACATGTTATGCCTCAAACACTTAATCAAGAATGGAAAGATGCACTAGGTTCAGAAGGAATTGACCCTAATTTAGTTAATACCTTTGGCAATTTAACTTTGACTGGCTACAACTCAGAGTTAGGAAACCTTCCGTTTTTAGAGAAGAAAACTAAACTTGAAAATACCCACATTGAGTTGAACCGATGGCTGCTTGAACAAGATAATTGGGGAGCAGCAGAGATTGAAGAACGAGCAAAAGAATTACTGGCTATGGCTAACGAAATTTGGGTAGCTCCTTTAGATTCCTCTTCCAGTTAACTTACCGTATTCAGAGCGATCGCCGATCTTGTAGGGTGCGTTGCGATGAGCAAACGCACCATCACTCCCATCGCTCATCTAGCCCAAACTCAACTGGGTATTCACCCCAATTTGGCGGATAAATCCCTTCCATAATCAATCGCTGCACACTTGAAAATTGCCATTCTGTTGACACTTGGCACAATTGATGATGCACTCGGTTGTAGTGAATATAATCACAATGTTGAGCAAAATCGGTTTCGTCTCGAATCAAATGTTCCCAAAACCGACGCTGCCACAGATTGCGATCCTTACACTTCCTGCGAGAATTTGAAACGTTCACACCAAGTTCTAACTGAGTTCCATAATGCCTCGTGACATAAGTTTTGATCAGACGCAAACGAGTGGATAAATCGCTGTCATTTTGAGGTAAAGTCCAAAGACAGTGGAAAGGATCGGGTAACAGCACAAAGGCATCAATTGCAAAAGGACCAGTTTCTCTAACCTGATTGATCGCTTTCGTAGCGCATGACGACCCATCTCACGGCACAGCCAGGGCTGGCGTTGATAGGTGACTTGGGTGATGAAGTAGGTGCCGCCTGCAATTCCAGGTCTTCGATAGTTGGACATGAGAGAATATAGCTCAAGGATTAATGCTAGGATGCCCAACAAAATGGCGCGTTTGCTGTTCAGCAACGCACCTACAAGATCAGCGATCGCTAATCGCTCTGGCTAGTACTATAGCTTTATTGTGGGGTGGTTTAGGCGGATAGAATAGAGCCTAAAACCACATCTAGTAATCCGTTGTAACCCACCAATTCAGATGTGTCGTAATACTAGGCAATCACCTTAGCCACCACACCTGCTCCCACAGTACGCCCCCCTTCACGAATGGCAAACCGTAACCCTTCATCCATCGCAATCGGTGCAACCAGTTCCACCTGCATTTGAATATTATCGCCAGGCATCACCATCTCTACCCTTTCAGGTAATTCGATAGTGCCCGTCACATCCGTTGTCCGGAAGTAGAACTGAGGTCGATAGCCCTTAAAGAACGGCGTATGTCGTCCACCTTCATTTTCCGACAGAATGTAAACTTCCGCTTCAAACTTCGTGTGGGGTGTGATTGAACCCGGCTTGGCGAGAACTTGACCGCGCTCAATGTCATCAGCCTTAATCCCCCTTAATAATGCACCAACGGCCTCACCGGCACGGCCTTCATCGAGCAGCTTACGAAACATTTCCACACTCGTACAAGTGGTTTTGGTCGTGTCTTTAATCCCAATAATTTCGACCTCGTCACCCACCCGTAAAACACCCCGCTCGATGCGCCCCGTGGCCACCGTGCCACGACCTGAAATTGAGAAAATATTTTCGATCGGCATCAACAAGGGCAGATCAACCGCACGTTCCGGCTCTGGGATGTAAGTATCTAAGGCTCCCGCCAGTTCAACAATTTTTGCTTCCCACTCGTCTTCACCGTTAAGAGCGCCGAGGGCAGAGCCTCGGATCACAGGCAGGTTATCACCGGGAAAGTCGTACTCACTGAGGAGTTGACGAATGTCCAGTTCGACTACTTCGAGCAATTCTTCGTCATCAACCATGTCACATTTGTTCATGAAGACGACGACGTAGGGCACACCCACCTGACGGGCCAAGAGAATATGCTCACGGGTTTGGGGCATGGTGCCATCGAGCGCCGAGACGACCAAGATCGCGCCGTCCATTTGTGCCGCACCCGTAATCATGTTTTTGACATAGTCAGCGTGTCCTGGGCAGTCTACGTGGGCATAATGGCGATTCGGTGTGCCATATTCCACATGGGATGTGGAGATGGTGATGCCGCGTTCACGCTCCTCTGGCGCATTATCGATCGAGTAAAAATCCCTTGCTTGCCCGCCGTATATTTTCGCAAGTGTTGTGCAAATTGCTGCGGTGAGTGTGGTTTTACCGTGGTCAACATGGCCGATAGTTCCAACGTTGACATGGGGTTTTAGGCGCTCAAATTTTTCTTTAGCCATGAATTTTCATCCTTACTCGATTAAGCAAGATCATGATTTTAATGGATGATCTCTTTTTGAAAAATATTTTATCGATTCACAGCAAATGAGCCGCGAATTATAGCAGTGAAAGGGAGAGTTAGGACATAATATAAAGATGAAGTTAGCGATCGTGAGATGATGCCATCAGCTTATAGTATAGACCTAAGACATAAAGCCGTAGGGGCCTATGATAGAGGAGAGCGTAAGAGCGATGTGTGTAAAACATTTGACATCAGTCGCAACACCTTAGACCTGTGGCTTAAACGTCGGGAGGAAAGGGGGAACGTGGCTCCTGTGACCTACCGTAGAGGGCCAAAACCGAAAATCAATGACCTGAAAGAGTTTGAAGGGTTTGCCAAAGAAAATGGACATCTAACTCAACAAGAAATGGCCCAGAAGTGGCCAAGTCGAGTAAGTAGAGTGCTGATAGGACAAGCACTTAAGAAAATTGAGTTTACGCGAAAAAAAAACATACCTGTACCAAGAGAGGAAGGAAAAAGACAGAGCAGAGTTTATAGAGAAGCTCAAAGGGTATGCCCAAGAGAGATTAGTATATGTGGATGAAGCGGGTATAGATGATACCATAGATTATCCTTACGGTTACTCTCATAAATCCCAAAGATATGTAGCAGAGAAATTAGGACATCGGCAGAAGAGAATTAGTGTGGTTAGTGGGTGGAGACAAGGAGAGATTATCGCCCCAATGATATTCGAGGGTTACTGCAACAGCCAAGTGATCTGTAAATGGGTAAAAGAGTTCTTAGTACCTGAATTAATACCGGGGCAGATGGTAGTGATAGATAATGCCAGTTTCCATCCTCAAGCAAAAATCAAGGAATTAGTGAGTCAGGCCAGATGTGAGGTGATATTTCTACCCACTTATTCCCCGGATTTGAATAAAATTGAACACTTTTGGGAGCGCTTGAAGAAAGAGGTTGGAAAACTTAAGCACAAGTGTGAGTCTCTTTATGATGCGATCATAGAAGCTTTTAAGATTCTGTCCTAACTATCCCTTTCTTTGCTATACCGTAGGGGTAATGCTGTCACCCCAGCACCAGGGGGAAGGGACTTTCACCCTTGCGGTTATTCAGTTATCAAGGTACAATGTCCTTGTCACCCGTCCCTGAGCTAGGTTTAGCTCATTTAGGATGTACGAATCGCACACAATTCGGGTGCAGCGGATTGACCGAAGCCGCTTGGGTAGGATGCAAAAATCCTGACAACCGCTGACCCGAACCGTTAGGTTGCTTTGCGTTATCTGGGAGGACAACGGTTTGAAAGCTTTCTGTGAAAAAAGAAAGTTTTATAGTTGATTTAGTTAAGGGTTTAGGGCAATGACTGCTGAATGGGACGGTATCACTAAATCAGAGGCGCTTCGGAACGATGAGGTTGTGATTCGCCATGCACTTGCAGATGCCGCAAAACAATATAACTGGAAGAAAACCCTTGAAATTCTTGATAAGCGTCCAGATTTGATCAATGTGACTCGTCCTGATGGGCGATCGCTATACACCCCTCTCCATCAATCTGCACATGGAAATGCGCCAGGAGAAGTAGTACAAAAAATGTTAGACATGGGAGCATGGCGGACGTTACAGAATGCTGATGATGAAAGAGCAGTGGATATCGCAAAGAGAAAGGGATATCAGAGCTTGGTTCATTTACTAGAGCCAGTCTACAAAACACATATTTCTCACACAACAGTTCAAAAAATTCAAACTAATTTCCACGAAATTATTCTCGGTAGAGCAGGTGATTTGGTTCAAGAATCTAGGCTGAGGCTTCCAGAGTTAGAACCGTTGCTAGAACTAGAACAACCTCGAATGTGGTTTGCAGTTCCTGGTATGTATGGTGGGTTTAGTTATTGGCTTGATGGTGAGGGGAAAAATGCAAAGTTGATTTCTGAGAGTTGGTGTCGTGTTGTTGGTGGATCAGGGCAGCGTCATGAGATTACTAGCAAAGAGGGAAAATTAGTTGATGAAGGTTTTGTTTAAACCTATGGATGTAGCCGCAACCTAATTAAACTCAGTGGAAGAGTCACCCCTCCCACTGGTCTACAAAACCGGACGTGAGACTTTCACCTCATCCGGCTCCTCAATCTTTTGGTGACTGACAATCACACCAAACCGCGATAGTCATCTGCCGTTTTAACGTATAGTTGAAGGCATTCTCAAGATCGAGGACATCAATACTTAGGCCCTACCCTTGTATCAGGTAGAGCCTAAAATTCTCGTCTAGCGGACAAATTGGGGCATCACTTCAGCCGCCGTGAAAAGTCCGTAAATACCGCGACGGTGTAAGGAAATTCCGGCTTTGAGATAGCCAAAGGCGGGGCCGCAAACATTGGCGGCCATGCTGGTTTCATCCCCTAGAGTGAAGGTATGGGTGGAGATTTTGCCTTCAAAAGTGCGTCCAGTAAGTTGGACGTTGGTGCTGAGGGGTTTTTTCGGGTTGCGGGTATCGACGACACCGCCGACAGAGACGCAAGAGCGATCGCAGATTCCGGCTAATTCCAGCATAATATCATCAGCATGTTCCATATTTTCTAACGCTAAAATGCCATTAGTTTTATCCAGCAGCGCCTCCACCTCCGCATCTGTCATCCCTCTAGCTTTCTCCACATCATAGCCAGGCATATGGGCAATATCTTCGCGAATAGTGGCGCGATAGGCTTCCCAGTTGGCAATACCCACGCCAAAAGTAATCTTACACGAGTGAATCTCGGCATAACTTTGGGCAGCCAGTGCCGCAGCCGCCGTCAGCAAGCCAGGGGTTGCACCGCATCCCGTCATGTAGGTAATTCCGGCTTGTTGCAACTCCTCTTGCAGCTCTAGCAGTTGTTCTACGGCACTGGTGCGCTTGAGCGCATCCACTAACACCCCTTGCCAACCGGAGGCGATAAACTGCCGAGCCACATCAGCCATAAAGGTATTGGGGAGATTGGGAAGCGCTAGAAAATAGCCCTCTACAACAGAAGCCTGTTGGATTAAGTCGGCAATGCTATGATCGCTCAGGGTTCCCCATGGCTCTACATATCCGACTGTATGGGACTCTCGATACACTTGAGCGCAAAGATCCCCATCTAATCCCTCTGGATGGTAAGCATAGCCCTTATGGTCAGCTACTGCCGTTAATCGCATTTCCCCTTTTGGAGCCAAAACCTTAGCAGCCGCTTGTCCCAAACCCCCAAAGCCCAACACGCCAACAGGCATCACCCCAATATTTTGCTTGTTCATCATAAGTTACACGGATTTTTGCAAAGACTGATCCTTTATTATCAACCATGGTGGGTTCCCCTTCCCTAATGAGAAAGTATTGCTAATGGTAACGATTTAGATTTAGAGGGACAGGGGCTGGAATCCCAATCTCCTCAGTTTCTTGACGCTTACGAAAACTTGCGTCAAACTGACAAATAATTGAGGATACACTTCAGGTGTGTCATAATTTTTGTTACGATTTGCATCATTATGATGCAGTTAAAAGCTAAGTTCATTCCTTTGCAGGAAAAACATAGGCTTTGTTTATCAGGGATCAACTCACATGGAAACCCTAGAGTTCATCATTTACCCGGATGGTCGGGTAATGGAAAAAGTAACTGGCATTGTTGGATCGTCCTGTGCGGAAGTGACCGCAGCCATTGAAGCTCAACTCGGTCATGTCCTCAAAGTCGAACCAACTGCTGAGTATTTTGCCCAAGTGCAACAGGAAGAGAACGTGACCACCAATCAGGCTACATTTAGCCAGTGGTAATGATTTTGTCAACTGTATTTTGTATTTTTACACCCAACAACCTGCCATGTCACACTTTAGTCAAATTAAAACTCAAATTCGCAATTTAGAGGCTCTGAAAACTGCTTTAAGCGAGTTAGAGATTGATTGGAAATCTGGCCCTAGCCCGGTGCGCGGATATCAAGGGCAAACCCATGATGCGGAAGTGGTTATTGAACAAGAGAATGGCTATGATATCGGCTTTAGCTGGAATGGCCAATCCTATCAGTTAGTTTCGGATATGCAGTTCTGGCAGCAGAATCTTTCCGTACAAGGTTTTATTAATAAGATTACTCAGCGTTACGCCTATCATACGGTGGTGCAAGAGACGGCCAAGCAAGGCTTTCAAGTAGCAGAACAGCAGAAAAATGAGGATGGTTCGATTCGCCTAGTGCTGCAACGTTGGAGTGCGTAATGGATGATTTTTATCCCCTTTTAACCGAAGATCGGGGTTTAGAACGCAGTGGACTAGAGCCTGAGTTAGGCGGTGCATGGCGGGATGAACCGGAACGGACAGGATGGGAACCCGAATTGGGGGGAGTTCTGCGCCAGAAGGGGGTTTATGTGGATGAGGTAACCTGTATTGGGTGCAAACATTGCGCCCATGTGGCCCGAAATACGTTTTATATTGAAGACGAGTATGGGCGATCGCGGGTGATTCGGCAAGATGGAGATCCCGAAGAGCTGATTCAAGAGGCGATTGATACCTGTCCCGTAGACTGTATCCACTGGGTTGATTATGCCGAACTCAAACAACTGGAAGAGGAACGAAAATATCAAGTGATGCCTGTTCCTGGTTTTCCTGTAAACCGAGGATTAATGGGATCAACCCAACGCCGATTACACCAAAATCCAGAATAAATTAACCCGAAAGGTTGTAGAGTAGGGGCGAACATCTGTTCGCCCCCTACTCTCTTTTATTGTATCAGAATTTCTGTAATTGCTGGTGAAGCCCAAAAAGCCAAGTTGATTAAGATGGAGATTATCCCCTAACCTTATGAAAATAATAGACTTTTTTTCTAAAGTAATAGACTTGATAAACTTAAATCAAATGAGATATCAAGTTCTTGAGCAAAATCGCTTCAGCCTCACCCTCAGAATTTACAGCGCCCGACTTTTTTCCAGTTGGATCTTTCCTGAAGTGATTACTTTGAGTTTTAATAGGGCAACTCACCTAGTTACCCTGAAAACTGGCAGAAAAGTGATTGAGCGTCCATTCTCTCAGACTGTTGCTTGTGAAATAGAACGGAATCAGCAAGTGTGGGAACTGGTCTTATGGCAGCAGAAAACCGATGATATGTATGGTGCGCGGTTCTTAGGTGAACGGTTGAGAATTGCCCGGGGCGGCGAACGAGGGCTTAATAAACTAAAAGCTTGTATTGAACGATTCTGGGGTGAGCATCCCTTTGCAATTATTCATAGCGGAAACTATGGAACCTGGATCGCCTATCACACAGATGATGTCCTTGAAATTCATCACGAGTCCAACCGCCAGCCACTTTTTGGCCCAAGCACGCATTTCTGTGACACGGCTTATGTGATTTCAAGAAAAAGGGGTGAGTTAAAGGTGATTCGGAATGAGTCTTTTTTTGAAGAGACGAGTAGTGGAGTCAGAGCCAAACTTAAAACCAAAAGTGAGTCCTATACTTATCGACTTCAGGATATTGAATCTTGGATGATTGAAAGGGACGATGAGGGTGATGAGTGTATTGTTTTGAAGCTGTATAACCAGCCTCCGATCGAGATTTCACCCTACCTTGACTACTTTCCAAGTTCTGATACTAAGGAAGCACAGTATGGGGGCTATGGCCCCAATAAATTTGTGATCAACAAAATTAAAGCCTTTATTGAGGGCTAGAATCTAAGGGACATTAAAAGAGAAAGGGATGCGGGTGATTCGGCAAGATGGAGATCCCGAAGATCCGTAAACAATTTAGCTGCTGAAGCATTTTTATGTATTGACCAAAGTACCTTTAGTTGTTAGTAACGACAATCATCAAACGCAACTGATTAATGCTGTCATTGATACGGGATACACAGGTTTTCTGAGTTTGCCGCGTGAAATTATTGATCTCCTAAATTTGCCTTGGAACTGATATAATTTTTTGCGCTGTATTTACTGATTATGAATTGAACCCACTTCCCAGATCTTAATGTTGCCATCAGCGCCCCCACTGACTAAAAGATCCCCTTGGGGACTAAAGGCTAGGGATAAAACTTCGCCATCATGATCTCGAAGTAAGCCGATGGCTTCTTGGGTTTCTAGATTCCAGATTTGAATGCTGCGATCGCCTCCACTACTGGCTAAAATCTTACCATCGGGACTCACCGCTAAGGCTGTCACTTCCCCCGGATGCATCAGGGTTGCTTGTACGGCTCCCGAAGACAGATCGCGGATGAAAATTTGGCTACTTTGACTGACGATAAACCGCTTATTATCGGCCATAAAGACCAAGGCTCCCACAGCCGTGTTCGTGATTTTAGGCAACATCTTATCCTGGAGATTGACTAAATTCACTTGATATAAATTCCCCGTATCTGTACCTGCAATTAAGGTTTTCTGATCGGGACTGAGGGCCAAACGGTTTACCCATCCGGTTTCCCAGGTAAAGGTGAGGCGGCGGAACCCATTATACAAGTCCCATAGTTTGACGGTGCGATCGCGGCTGCCTGTGGCTAAAATCTTATACTCACTGCTAATAGCCAAAGTCACTACCCCTTGCAAGCCATCCTGGGGTTCAATCTCCCACTGTTTGCCATTACCGAGATCCCAAATCTTCAAGCCATCATCGCTACGGCTGGCACTGGCCAAGAGTTTGCCATCGGGACTCAGGGCGATCGCACTGACGGCATAGGAGCCGCGCTGATCTTGATGAGCATTCAGGGTGCGGCTGAGGCTTCCACTGGGTAATTCCCACAGCTTGACTGTACCCTCTGTACCATTACTGGCTAAAACCTGACCCTTCGGACTCATGGCGATCGCATTAATCGGTTCTTTCTGGGACTCAATCGTATGAGCCAGCCGAATCTGCACATCCCCTTGATTGAGTTCCGTTTTCTGGGGGGAACGAAACCGGATTTCTCTGAAACTGGTTTGATTGCCATACCAAACTCCAGCCATAGCCAAACTTAAAACAAATATCCCCGCTAATAGGGGATGCAAAGACGGTTGCCGTCGATCGCGCCAAGAGGCTTGCATCACTGGAATTGTCCCTCCTCCCCTATATTGGGGATAGCCCGAATTCGAGGGCGGTAACGGCGTAAAATTAGACCATCCTGGAACCGTTGAGGGGGCATTAGACACCCGATGACTTCCCCAATGATGGGGAGGAGCAGGTTGAATGGGGATCTTCTTCCGGTTCACCGGTTTCAGGTGCAGTCCCCGTTGTACAGCGCCTTGAGAGGGAAAGGGATCGCGACCATTTAACCGTTGAGTGCGATCGCACCACGGACAGCGATCTAAATGATTGCCATAGCGATGCTGATCGTTTTTACTACAGGTTATTAACTCCTTCTCTGCCTCCTGAAGCGCCAACTGCCAGACCTTGGCATCTGGGCGCACATGGGGATTATCAAAGCCCTCCTCAAAACAGCGCCGAAACAATACTTGCAGTTTTGGATGTAACATCGTCAATGGGGGAGATACGGGCATGGGCGTGAGGGGAACCGATCGCGTCCCGTGAGGAAAGTAACCCTGGGCAATCCGTTCGGCGATCGCCGGTGGATCGCCGGGCAATTTATACACCCCAGCAAAGGGATGGGTTCCCTCCATCAACAACTGAAAAATCAACACCGCTAACCCAAAACAATCCTGTTCTGGAGTCCGATTCAAATTGCCAAACGACTGACCTTGTAGCTCTGGAGGCGTAAATTCTGGCTTACCCACCGGACAGCGATAAACCTCTTCGGTTTGCGGATGTTTCACCTGAATTGAATCCATATCCACCAGGGTAATTAAAGTCGTTTCCGTCACCAAAATATTCGACTCATTCACATCCCCAATCACATATCCCCGCTCGTGCAAACTCTTCAGAGCGCCCGCCAAATTTCGCGCAGTTCGGTGCAACCGAGAATATTCAAACCAAGGCCATTGGGTGCGGCGAGTTTTGGGATTATACAAATCAATAATCGGTCGCATTCCACTAATGCGTGGCATCAAAAAACCCACTACTTCTTGCTTCTGATTCAACAGCAAATCCTCTGGCCAAGCAAAAGAAAGATGATTTTGACTCGCTGTGGGATTATTAGGTGGATTTTCTACCATTGCCGCTAATTTAGGGCCATATTCCGGTTTCAGCTTATGGTAAACCTTGGCTACCAGGGTCTGATCTTCGCTGAGTCCGTAAACTTTAGCTTCACCACCCACCCCTAATTCTGTGGCAGCTTGTAAATCTATCCATTCTTGATTTGAGTGGCGTTGAAGCTTCATAATCGGTTTACTTTAAGACAAGGAATTTTTAATTTTTAATTTTTAATTTTTAATTGATTTAGGCTGCCTAACACCATGGTTAGATCGTCATCTGTCCGTTCTGTAATCCGGGGATGAGCGAGAAAACCCTGAAGTTCACGCTCGGCCGCTTGAGAATCTTCCATTTGATCGACAAACCGAAACAGGGGAGTAAAGAACGGAGCATGGGGTGTACCTTCTGGTAATTTTAAGGCTAATCGTTGCAGTCCATCGGAGAAGAGGGCAAAATGGGCAATTTCTCCTTCCCAAACTTTAATTTGGGCACTCTCTAAGGCATTAGCAGAAATTAAAAAGGTGGTTTCATTAGCATATTCTCCATTTTCCGGCTGAGTCAGTGCGATAAGATGACCTTGGCGATCGCCGATCACCACTGCTCCATCTCCGACTTGTGCGACTGCCACCTTCTGGGAATTAGCTACCAAAATTAACAAAGTCGTGGCTAACTGGCGCATTTCCACATCACGAGTTAAGCTTTCTGCGGCGATCGCCTTTTGAGCTTGTGCTAACACTTCCTCTAAAAGCTCTTCCCAGCAAACCTCTGAATGCTCGATCTCTAATTTATCCCACTGTCGTTTAATCTGCTCCACTGCTGTTTGTGTCGCTACCTGCGCTCCCACATCAGACAAGGAAGCAGAACCCGCTCCATCTGCTACTGCTGCTACAATCCATCCTGGCCCCAGGATATCCCAAGCATGGGCATCTTGGCAGGGTTGTCCCCGCTTCTGATGACTCGTCCCTAATACCGAACTGGCGATCGCCTGCCAACCATTCAGAGGCGATAAAATATGGTCAGGCTCTTGGGGGGTGGGGGTTTGCAGATCTCCAGACAGGGTACTCATGGTCATCGATTAGTTCAGTTTTTGTTGGATACTCACCCCCAATTCTGTCATTCCCAGGGCAGGGAAGCAATAAGTGAGTGTCGAATTATGAGTAATGAATTATGAGTAATGAGTGATGAGTAATGAGTTACAGCGCTTTGGTTGGCTATGGGGGACAGTATTGAATCCTTAAAGCCATGTACCACAACCCTATTCCCTATTCCCTATTTTCCTTCACCCTTAACCACCCAACGCCACAGGGGATGACTTTCTCCCTGTTGGCGAATGCGACAGACTTTACGCTCTAGCCCTTTCTGATAGCGCTGGGGAAAACCGAAGAGAATGTTGCGACTTTGCCAGACTAAAACGGCGGTGGTTAAACCGATACTACTGGAAAAGGAGATCGCCGCTAGGGGATGGAAATAGAAGCTATAGTACAGTCCAGACCAGGTAAAATGGTCAAATAGGAGGAATAGGGGCGATCGCATCTTCCACAGACTGGGAAACCCAAAAATCAACCACCATAAGCTCACCACCAACCACCGTCCCCCAACCAGCAACCGATGATAGCGCATCACTTGCGCCTGAAATTGGGGGTCAAGATCGATCTGAGAATCCGGGGAAGTCAATGAACAATGAACAATGAATAATAGGTAATTCGTATCGTAACTAGGAATTGGTGTAGGAGCGGGTTTACAAAGATGTTGGTGGAAAGACGAAAATATGGGTGAACCCGCCCCTATATTTTCCCCTATATTTTAGATTAACTACTCCGAGGTTGGGGTAGAGTCTAGGATTTCTCCCTCTGTAGCTGTTGCTAGGATAGCGTGGCCGGTTTTCTCGCGCCACCAAGCTAACAGGGTACTGGCGATAAAGATACTGGAATAGGCTCCGGCAATAAAACCTACAATTAGGGCTAGAGCAAAGTATTTTAGGGTTTCGCCACCAAGGAAAAAGATGGCAATCAGGGGCAAAACAGTGGTAATACTGGTGTTGAGCGATCGCATCAAGGTCTGATTTACCGCTTCATCCACCACATCATTAATATGCTTTTCCGGATAAAACTGGAGTGTTTCCCGCACCCGGTCATAAATCACCACCGTATCATTAACAGAAAATCCAATAATTGTTAGTAGAGAGACGATAAATAGGCTATCAATTTCCACTCCTGCGACTACACCCAAAATTGCAAACACTCCCATGGTGACCAATACATCATGAAAGAGAGCTACAAAGGCAAAAAAGGCATAATCGAGTTGGAAACGGAAATTGAGGTAGAGGGTAATTCCCGCAAATGCTACCAACATCGCCAGTAAACCGGAAGTAAACAACTGTTTCCCTAATGTAGGGCCAACGGTATCGATTTGGGTTTTTTCTACGTCAAATATACCGATCGCCTCTGCTAAACTCTTTTGCAGTTCTGTACGCTCCTCTACATCTAAATCCTTGGTGCGGATGGTCACCCCAGTCCGGTTTTCACCGATAATCTGGATATTGGGATTAGCAACACCCAGACGATCAGTTACTTCCCGCACTTTAGCAATCTCAATGGGGCGATCGCAATTTCCCGGTTGGGTGCAGTCAAGTTCCAGTTGCAAACGAGTTCCCCCGACAAAATCCAGACCCGGCCGTAGGGGGGCCCCAATTCCTGGAGTCATCCAAGAAACAATCATCCCTATCAATCCGGCCAGAATGACACCAGCAGAAATTGACCACCAGAGGTTACGTTGTTTAATAATGCTAATCATGGTTTACCGTTTGGGGAGCGGAGCAAGATTGGGACAAAACAGGTTCGGTTTACGCAGTCCAGGGAACTGAAGCACGTATAACATCAGGGTACGACTGCATGTCACGGCAGTAAACATACTGATCGCCACCCCAATACCTAGAGTCAGAGCAAACCCTCTGACTAAACCTGTGCCTAACCAGAATAGGGCTACACAGGAAATCACAGTGGTCAGATTACCATCAAGGATACTGGAAAAGGCGCGATAAAAGCCCGATTCTACAGAGCGATAAAGAGTTTTACCCTCTCGTAATTCTTCCCTGGTGCGCTCAAAAATTAACACATTAGCATCTACTGCCATGCCGATACTGAGGATAAAACCCGCAATTCCAGGTAGAGTCAGGGTGACTTGGAACAGCTTAAATGCTGCCAAGGTGAGGAGGGCATAGATGAGTAGGGAAATATTGGCGATCGCCCCCGGCAGTCGATAGTACACCACCATATACACCAACACCAGAAACAATCCACCCAAGCCCGCGTAGATACTCTTGCGGACACTATCTTGTCCCAAGGTCGCGCCAACCGTGCGGTTTTCCACAATTTCCACAGGCACGGGGAGAGCGCCCCCTCGCAGTTGGATCGACAAGTCATTGGCCGTTTCAGCGATAAAATTACCGGTAATTTCTGCACGCCCCCCTACAATTCCGGTTTCCGCAAATTCTACGCCCACTGTGGGGGCACTCACGAGTTGATTATCCAAGAAAATACCAATGCTGCGACCGGTTCCGGCTAAGTTTTTGGTCAGTTCAGCAAACCGATCTCCCCCCTCACCATTAAACTCAATCACCACAGCCCAGTTACCAGTTCCTTGGGGAGGACGGGGTAGGGAATCTTGGAGTTGATCTCCAGTTAAGCCCACTTTATCAAATAGGGGCGCAACCTCCTCATTCACTTTACGAATCTGCTCCTGATTTTCGGCGATCGCCTCCGCGCTCTCTTCCGGATCTTCTTCTCTCAAAAGGGACTGTTCAAACTCCAGCGTCCTCAAAATCTGATATTGGGCCGCAAACTCATCCTCCGTTCCTTGCCGTTGCTGGCGAAACTCCAACTGGGCTGTGCCACCTAATACCCGTTCCGCCTGAGCCGGATCGTTAACCCCTGGTAGTTGAATGGAAATCTGATCCTCTCCCAATGTCTGGATTATCGCCTCGGAAACCCCCAAACCATTGATCCGATTTTCCATCACTCGCTGTACTGCCTCTAGTTTTCGAGGTGTAATTTCTGGGACTTCTTCAGTAGTTTTCACTTGAATAGTCAATTGTGCCCCCCCTTGCAAATCTAAACCTAAGCGGGTTTCGATTTTCGCCAATACCGTGATCGCGGCGATCACCAGCACAATCATTAAAGCTAAAATTGTTCGTTGTTTCCCCATCGTTTAATCTTTGATAGTAAAGGGTAGGGGCGGGTTATACCCAAATCTCGAAGACCAACCATCAATCTCGTCAACCCGCCCAAAACATATAAGTAGTTAGGAGTCAGGGAGTAAAGAGTATAGGCGATCTCCCCATCCCCCCATCCCCCTATCTCCCCATCCCTAGATGCCTAAACCTGTAATGCCATCATTTGTTTAACAGCTTCTACAATCTTACCCGGTTGGACAATGGTTAGGTTTTCCAAGGTTCCATTATAGGGAGTGGGAATATCTTGGGAAGAAAGGCGTACCACCGGAGCATCGAGTTCATCAAATAATTGTTCATTAATGGAAGCCGTTAATTCTGCTCCAATGCCACCGGTTTTCATACATTCTTCCACAACGATCACCCGATGGGTTTTGCGAATAGATGCGCCAATGGTATCAAAATCTAAGGGTTTGAGAGAAATTAAATCAATGACCTCCGGATCGAATCCTTCTTGCTCTAGGGTTTTGGCCGCTTGCATGGCATGGTGACGCATCCGAGAATAGGTTAAAATAGTCACGTCTTTACCCCGACGGACAATTTCTGCTCGGTCTAAGGGGACTAAATATTCAGTTTCCGGTAAGTTTTCCTTCAGGTTATAGAGCAACACATGCTCGAAAAATAAGACGGGGTTGCCATCGCGAATGGCTGATTTCATCAGTCCTTTGGCATTATAGGGCGTGGAACAAGCAACTATTTTCAGTCCTGGAACGGCTTGGAAGTAGGCTTCTAAACGTTGGGAATGTTCTGCACCGAGTTGTTTACCCACGCCACCGGGGCCCCGGATTACCAGGGGAATGGTAAAGTTACCTCCGGAGGTATAGCGCAACATTCCGGCATTGTTAGAGATTTGGTTGAACGCGAGGAGCAAAAAGCCCATGTTCATCCCTTCAATGATGGGTCGCAGTCCAGTCATCGCAGCGCCAACCGCTAGTCCGGTGAAGCTGTTCTCAGCAATGGGAGTGTCGAGTACCCGCAGTTCTCCATATTTTTCATAGAGTCCTTTGGTGACTTTGTAGGAACCGCCATATTGACCAACATCTTCGCCGAGAACGAAGACGGAGGGATCGCGGGCCATTTCTTCGTCGATCGCTTCCCGGAGAGCATTGAAGAATAGTGTTTCTGCCATTTGCTACGATAAATAGAGTGTGGGGTTTTGTCAGACTAGCAGTTTAACAAAAAATGGGGTCTTCGCAGTCATGGCGATCGCATCTGCACTCGATTGGCTGGCAGTAGCTGGGTATTTGGCGTTTGCGTCCTTTATTATCTGGCAGGTGCTGACTCGTTCTTAATCTCTGACTTCTCATTATTACCAAAAGTTTAACGGTATCCAGAAAACCTATGACTCAAGCCGTAACTTTCCCAACTCAACTACCAAACCATATGGAATTGCCAGAGGAGGATGGCTCGGTTGTGAAAAACTTTCAAGAACACCCGCAAAGCATTATCCTTACGGACTCCATTGGCTCTGTTATGAAAAGGCTACATCCAGATGGACAATATGCGATCGGACAGGATAGCGGTATCTATTGGCGACTGACCGATCCTCCCGAACGGGGTTGTGAAGCGCCAGATTGGTTCTATGTTCCCCATGTTCCTCCGCTCCTGGATGGTGAATATCGCCGTTCCTATGTTCTCTGGCAAGAACATATTCTCCCTCTAGTGGTGCTAGAATTCGCTAGTGGCGATGGTACGGAGGAACGAGATAATACGCCTCTGGCGGTAGCCAATGGAACGGAAAAGATTAAGCCGGGGAAATTTTGGGTTTACGAACAGGTGATGCGGATTCCCTACTATGGGATTTTTTCCATGAGTGCAGGCACATTGGAGGTGTATCATTTGGAGGATATAACTTATCGTAAATTGACCCCGAACGATCGCGGCCATTATCCGATTACTCCTTTGGAAGTGGAGTTAGGGCTGTGGCAAGGGAATTACCAGAATCAGCATCAAAAGTGGTTGCGCTGGTGGGACGATCGAGGGAACTTGTTGCTCACTGGAGAAGAACGGGCTGCGGTGGCGGAAGAACGGGCAATCACTGCCGAAGTCGAACGCGATCGCGCTACAGAACGAGCGGAAAGAGCGGAGCGATCGCAGCGAGAAGCGATTTTTCGTCTTGCTAACATGGGCTTAAATTCCGAACAAATTGCCGAAGCTTTAAATTTATCTCTCGAAGAAGTCAGGGCGATCGCTCCCTAGAAAAAAGGGTAAGGTGGGCAGGAGAATCGTTGATATTATCCCACTCCTAAAACTCTTACCTTGCCCACCCTAAGATGAAAAGTATTTGCTCAAGCCTCCATTAGGAAAGATTTAAGAATTTGTCTAAGGATTCTGTAATTGCCGGAGGCCAACGGCGGATGTTTTTCACCCAATTCATATCTTTATAGCGAGAGTCTAAACCGACTGCGGCTACCCAATTACTTTCGGCTTCTCCTTGTTTCCCTTCTACCCATAAAGCAGCGCTTAAAGCGGCTCGCATGTCGGCAAATTGGGGATATTTGCGGTTCAGATTTCGCATCATTTTGATGGCTTGTTCGGTTTCCCCTGTTTCATAGGTGGCGAGGGCTTGACTGGCGAGAGCAAAGGCGAAGTTAGGCGCAAGTTCGTTACAGGTTTTATAATCGGCGATCGCCCCTTCCCAGTCTTTTAAGCCCATTTTGGCATTGCCGCGATTGTTGTATGCCTGGGCATCATCGGGGTTGATCTCCAGGATATGATTGTAATCGGCGATCGCTTCTGCATAGCGCCCTAACCCTTCTAGAGCTGCTCCGCGATTGAGATAGGGATCGGTAACCAAAGGTGCAAGGGCGATCGCTTGATTATAATCGGCGATCGCTCCCTCAAAATTCCCCTGACTCGCACGGGTAATGCCCCGATTACTCCAAGCGGCTGCACTTTCGGGATACACTTCTAAAATTTCTGTCCAATCTGCTTCTGCTGTGGCAAAATCCCCTTGATTTGCTGCTCTCAACGCTTCCTGCGCCAAGTCTTCTAAGTTGCTATCCACCGCACTAATTAACTGAGGAGTAGCACTTTCTTGATCCCAGATCTGATGGGGAAATTCCCGCACAGAGATCGCCTGAGCTGGTAAAATAATAGTGGCTACAAGAATGACGACAATTAAGAGTCCTTTCCAAAATACATTCATAAGTGCTTCTACAATTAGTTTTTTTGACTTTACTCATCACAAAATATCTGTTATTATACCTTGAAATGGGTTGATTTGTACAGACATAAAACTATCCAAACTCATGGGTGGTTCAGATGGCCAAAGATATTTATCACAAAACAGTCAAAACCGCTTTAATCAAAGATGGCTGGACAATTACAGACGACCCCCTGCGATTAAAATTTGGTGGTCGGATGACCTATGTCGATCTAGGAGCAGAAAAATTATTAGCCGCCGAAAAACAGGGAAAGCGCATTGCCATAGGAGTGAAAAGCTTTTTAAATCCTTCTCCCATCAAAGATTTAGAGCAAGCACTCGGTCAATATATTCTGTATTCCCAAGTTTTAGAAAAGCTGGAACTTAATCGGGAATTATATATCGCAATTCCTCAAAAAGTTTTTTCTGATTTTTTTACTGAAGAACTCCCGCAATTAATCATAGAACTCAATAACCTTAAAATCTTAACATTTAATCCTAAAGTTGAGGAAGTTGTCCAATGGATAAACTAGAATTTTATCGGGAAACTATTGAAAAAATCCTCAGAAGACATGCTGACATGCCTTACTCCTATGGAGAAATTGATGAGCATGTGATTATCGATCGCGATCGCAATCACTTTTTATTGTTTGATGTCGGTTGGCAGCAAGAGCGTCGCGTTCATGGTTGTATTACCCACGTTCAGATTATTGACGGTAAAATCTGGATTCAACGCGATGGGATTGAGGATGGGGTGACAGAGGAGTTACTAGAAGCGGGTGTGCCGAAATCGGATATTGTTTTAGGTTTCCAACCCCCAGAAGTTCGACCCTATACCGGTTATGGGATATCTTGATTAAGAGTTGATGCTATATCATTAAAACAAAAATGGCGAAAGACATCTATCACGAAACGGTGAAAACTGCTTTAATCAAAGATGGCTGGCAAATTACCAACGATCCACTCTCCTTAGCCGTCGGAGGCCGAACGGTTTATGTCGATCTGGGGGCAGAGAAACTGTTAGCTGCCGAAAAAGACAACCAACGAATTGCTGTAGAGGTAAAAAGTTTTATTCGTGCATCTCCTGTACAAGATTTAGAAAGTGCTTTGGGTCAATATGTGCTGTACAGAAGCTTAATGCAAGAATCACCTCTGGATCGCGATCGGAAGTTGTATTTAGCCGTTTCTGATTCAGTTTATTTTGATTTTTTTGAGGAAAAAATAGCTCAAATTGCCCTACGTGCCAATCAAGTTAAATTATTGATATTTGATCGAACATCACAGGAGATTAATCAATGGATAGAGTAAATGAATATGGTCAATTGATCCAAGAAGTTCTAGACTACTATGCCCAAATTCCCTATAGTCATGGTGACATTAAAAGCCATGTAATTGCTGATTGGACTAACCATCACTTTATGTTGGTGATTATCGGTTGGGATGGCAAATACCGCGTTCATGGTATGATTACTCATGCCCAGATTATTGATGGTAAAATCTGGATTCACCGCGATGGGATTGAAGATGGAATTACGGAAAAATTGTTGGAAGCGGGTGTGCCGAAATCGGATATTGTTTTAGGCTTTCACCCGCCAGATATTCGCCCTCATACTGGATTTGCGATCGCCTAATTTTAGGGGATACAGCACTTTGCGCGGTAATGAGGTACAGCCGAAAAAGATTCCCCCCAACCCCCCTTAAAAAGGGAGGAATAAGAAAGTCCCCCTTAAAAAGGGGGATTTAGGGGGATCAAAATCTACCCCATAGCAGCGAAAACGGCTGTAAGCCTTCACTTAATACGGTTCATCGGGATGGGTGTATCCCAAATGTTTCCAAGCCGCAGGTAAGGCAATTCGACCGCGAGAGGTGCGCTGCAAAAAGCCAATTTGCAATAGATAGGGTTCATAAACTTCTTCAATGGTTTGGGCATCTTCTCCTGTGGCAGCAGCTAGGGTTTCCAAACCGACGGGGCCGCCGCTAAAATTCTCGATCATGGCGCTTAAAATCAGACGATCTGTCCAGTCTAAGCCGCAGGGATCGACGTTGTAAAGTTCTAAAGCTTCGGCAGCGATATCTTGGGAAATTTGCCCCAATTTTTTCACTTGGGCATAGTCACGAACTCGGCGTAAAAGGCGGTTGGCAATGCGAGGAGTTCCCCGCGATCGCCGGGCGATTTCCGTTGCTCCTTCGGCGGTAATCTCGGTAGTTAAAACTTTTGCCGCTCGTTCGATAATTAAACTTAACTCGTCTAACTCATAAAAGCGCAATCTTTGCAGTAACCCGAAGCGATCGCGCAAGGGAGAAGTTAACGCCCCTACTCGCGTGGTTGCCCCAACCAGAGTAAAGGGTTTCAGGGGAATACTGCGAGTTTTTGCCGTCTTCCCTTTACCCACCGTAATATCTAAGCGGAAGTCCTCCATCGCTGGATAAAGTAACTCTTCAGCCACCCTAGAAAGGCGATGAATTTCATCTAAAAATAGGATATCTCCCGGTTGCAAACCAATCAATAAACCGACAATATCGCGGGGACGTTCTAAAGCCGGTGCGGCACTAATTTTGCAGGTTACTCCCATCTCTGAAGCTAAAATTAAAGATATGGTCGTTTTTCCTAAACCCGGCGGCCCGTAGAGCAAGAGATGATCCAAGGGTTCTTTTCTGGCTTTGGCTGCTTGAATAGAAATTTCTAATACACTTTTGAGGTCTTGTTGTCCCACATAATCCGCTAATCGATGGGGACGTAATTTTTCTTCCTGCTTGTCGGTTTCCTCAAAGCTGGCTTCTGCTTGTAAGAGGGATTCTTCCTCTTCTGGTTCCCGGTTTTTCTGCGCTGCATAGGGTTGGCGACTGGTACGCATTCGCCGCTTTTTAGGATCGGGAAAGGATGGATAGGAAGACTCAATAGCCATAATTTGGGAGTAAATGCGAAAAGACGGCAGGCAAGTGGGATCGATTAAAAGTTTTCAGGTTGGCGACAGCCGAAAAAATTAAATTTCAGGATTCCAGATAACAAACAGCAGAGTACAATGTTGATAGAGATCGCCATGGCTCGTGAGGCGATCGCCACTATTTGATGTTGATTAAGCTTGAGATCATGTCTTATCCCTCCTTAACTGTGCCAGAAAATGTCAGCTTTGAACAGGCGATCGCCCTAACGCAAACTTTTCTTGATCTTCTGGAACAGGGAGAATTAAGCGAAGGGGTCATTCAAACCACCATCAGTGAGTTAGTAAAAACCGAAAACGGAGCCAGGGGATTTTTTGTGACTTATTTGACCGATCCACGGACTTTGAGCGATCGCCCCACCCCCGCAGTCGTAAGCGGATTACAGACTTCTCCCGAAATCGTCAGTGAATTACTGGTGAAAAATATCGCCATGTCTACGGCCATGGCCATCACCCATACCCGCAACCAAAATCCAGAGATGGCGGCTAGTTCCCAACAAGTCCAAGCCCGCAGCGTCCACTTAATCAATCAACTCCAATTACCCCAAGTCAAAGATAAGGCCAAGAGCTTACAGGAGAGCGCCCAAACCGGAAGCGGAGCTTATCAAAGCTTCCTAGAGCGGTGGGGATACGATGGAGAACAAAAACAAGCCATTCAAACCGCCCTAGAAGAGTGCTTGCATTAAGCAGACTCACTCCAGGAACATCAAAAGATGAAGGGAGTGCGGGCATCTTGCCCGCTTCTTTTGTCCAATTAACCGAACTTAATTCACTTCCGGAGCGCGTCCCATTAAACCCGTCATCAATCTCAGGGAAAGAGTGCGACCAATGCCAAACTTCTGTAAGCAGAGTAACCCTAAACGGCGTATCCAGACTACAGGAAACCAGTCAGTAGAAAATGTCCGGTCTAAGAAATCCGTAAACCCTAAAATCATCCAGTTTTCAGGTTTACGCCATTGTTGATAGGCTCTAAGATTCTTGAATTGGCCAATATCTTGATGCTGACGATGACAACTTTGAATCACTTCTGCCAAAGCAGCAGCATCACGAATCCCTAAATTGAGGCCTTGTCCTCCCACCGGATGGCAACAATGGGCCGCATCTCCAGCCAAAGCCAGACGATGCTCAACGTAGCGATCGCACTGCATCAATTGTACCGGAAACACAAACCGGGGGCCCGCCAGCTCCAACCGTCCTAAAATACCCGCCGTGCGATATTCCAAGCGACGCAAAAACTCAGCCTCATCCAACTGTTGCAGAGCTTCCGCCTGTTCGTGAGGAGCCGTCCACACCACCTGTACCCGGTTTCCCGGTAAGGGTAAAACCCCCATTGGGCCGGTATACCAAAATCGTTCAAAAGCCACATTATTGTGGGGTTTTTCCGTTTTAATCGTTGTGGCAACGCAAGATTGCCAATAGCGCCATCCTTGGGTCGAAATGTTGGCGGCTTGGCGAATAGCAGATTTAGAGCCATCCGTCGCCACTACTAAGCGACTCTGAATCACTACCGGTTCCGGATGTTCGGCTGAATTCACCCAAACCTGGGCAAAATCCTCAAAATACCTGACTTCTTGCACCTGAGCTGGACATACCCACTGAATCTGAGGAGATTGATTAATCTGCCGTTGCAGGGCTGTTAAAATTACCCTATGTTCTCCCACATAGCCCAGGTGATCTGTACCTAAGTCTTCTGGGGTTAAATCCACCACCCATTGATTGGCATCCGATAACTGAATATGGTCAAATGTGACGATTTGGGGCAGAATTTCTTGCCAAACCCCTAATCGATCAAAAATCTTCCCAGAGAGCAAGGTAAGGGCATAGGCTTGGCGCTTAGAGGCGGCTTGGTCTTGGGGTTGAGCTTCTATTAAGGCAATGCTCAAGCCAGAGTTTTTTAAGGCACAAGCTAGAGTCGCTCCCACAATTCCGGCTCCCACGATGGCGATATCAGTTTTATAGGTGGGGTGAGGGTGGATAGGGGGTTGCGCTGTCAAAGGTACAGCAGTAAGCATAAGTCAGGTGAGCTTGACATTCACAAAGAGGTATTCTTCTCGTTATTGTGACGTGGCGATCGGTTTTGGGCAAGGTCGCGATCGCAATCCCCATGATCTAGCTATATTTCCCTAACAGTTTCTCCAGTTGGGCAACCGTTCCCCTGGGAGAGAAAGGGGGTAAGCGTTGAGGGGGACTGCCATCGAGAACTAAAACCGGTATTTCATATTCATAGGCCTGCCACCAAGTGTCATTGGTAGTAATATCTCGAACTTCTAACTTGAAGGCAATGTTCTGGACTTGTTGGAGCTTTTCCTGTAATCCCTCACAGAGATGGCATCCGGGTTTACTGTATAAGATTAAGTACATCATCGGCAATTTGACAAGCCATTACTCTGTGATTATCTCACTTCATGCCCAGGATAAATCAAAAATCTATGGGCACAATCTTAAGGTAAACTAAAGGATGGAGGTCACACCATAAAGGGTATTCAGTGTTCATGACCAATCTGACCGCAACTTTAGGCCAAGTTCACACCAACCTCGACTTACAGGAACTCAATCGGCGATTCAGTCATACCCATCCCTTACATATCATTGGTTGGTGCTTGCAGAACTTTCCCACGGGTTTAGTGCAAGCAAGCATTTTTAACGTCGATGATATGGTAATTACAGATATGCTGTATCGCTATCTGTGTCCAAAGCAGAAAATTCCCATACTGTTTGTCGATACGTTGTATCATTTTCCCGAAACTATAGCCTTTATATCGGAGGCTAAAGCTTGCTATGACTTAGACTTGAGACTCTATAAGATGGCGACGATGCCGACGCGCAAAGCGTTTGAAAAGTCTTACGGTCGAGAATTATGGGTGAGTGACTCAGAGCAATTTGCGACGCTTACCCGTCGAGAGCCTCTGGATCAGGGACTTAAGGAGTTAGGGGCGATTGCCTACCTCACGGGTAGACGGCGCGATCAAATGATTAGTCATTATCAGATCGAGATTCTCGAACTCGATTCTGTCGGACGGCTGAAAATCAATCCTCTAGCCTATTGGAGAGGACGGGAAGCTTGGGCTTATGTGTACGAACATGAAGTGATGTACAATCCCCTCCATGACCAAGGCTATCCCTACATTAGCGATCAGCCAACCACATCCTTAATTCCCAAACCTGTAGAAGATGAATCCCTTAAACGATGGAGAGGGAGCCATAAAACCGAATGTGGGATTCGGTTTTAATCAGCTCTATTCTCTAGGATCGCGATCGCCCTTAACCCTTCCCTTAACCATTAGGGAACTGTGGCGATCGCCGAATTTGCCATTTCCATTACTTGTTCCTTATCTGCTGCCTTCAAACCCACACTATAGTGTCCTCCATTCTGTTCCCACATCACCACAGCATCGGAACAATTAGCGCCACAGACAGACGGCACAAAATAGCCTGTAATTCCTTGAGCCAGGGTAACCGACTCTCCCCCTTCTGGAGGACTTAAGGGCCCGGTTTCACCGGAAACTTCCCCCCAACGGCAAGCATTTCCCCCGTTACAATCTGGACTAAATCCGAGTAGCACTTGATATTCAGAACCAGAAACCCCTGTGGTAATAGCATAAACTTGGGGTTGCTCTTTTTCTTCCGGCAGCCAACTGGGCAAAATTACCGGTAGCTGAGTCTGGCCCTGTAACTCGGATAAAATCGGCGTAAACACCGCATGGGGTAACTTGGCCTCAGCCGTCACAACGGGGGGAGTTGCACCCCCTGACGGTTGCTGCTCCGTCGTTGACAGGGGAGTAGAAGAGGCAGGGGGAGTGGCTGGTGGGGTTGCCTCAGAAGTAGAAGCAGGGGTTGGCGATTCAGAGGAGGCAGAAGAACGGACAACCGGGGATTCTTGACATGCACCCAGGGTGATGACCATCAAAAGAGCCATCAAATTTATAGGGGCCAACCATAGTTTATTCATAGGAAAGATCATGATAGACGCTACAGAACTCTGTAATACTCTTCGGCGATCGCCGCAATCAGTCCGGCACGATCTAAACCATTAATAATCCGCCGAGCGCCCCGAAAATCCCTCGTTGCTCCCGCAATAAAATGGCTCAAGCGATACCCCGTAAACGTGCCATCGCGCGCCCCTATCACCAGAATTTTGGCTGCAATCTCCCAGTCTTGGGCTAAAGTGGGACTGCCCACCAAATCAATCCCTAACCGTTTTGACCAGTCCGTATAGTTGCGCCGTCCCGTAATTTGTACAAATCCCCGCCCCTTATAGCGAGGCCCATCTCCATACTGAGTATTACCCAAATCCGAGCGATACTCATAAGCCCAACCGCTCGCAAACTCTTCCATCCATTGACCCAAACGGGATTCATGCTCCGCCGTAGCCAAAATATAAGCAATTTGCCCCTTATCTGTCACATTAGCTGCTTCAGCCGCCCGAATAATCAAGGGAATCGAATCCCAAGCATAAGAGCGCACATCGGGATAAGGAATCGAGTAAATCACCTTATCGAGATCGATAGACAAGACCAAATTGCCATAGGGTAAATAGGTTTCTACTTCTTGACCGGCCAACATTGACCAGGTTCTTTGCCCTGTTATCCCATCCGCCACTAAATTATTAGCTTTCTGGAATTGTTTTAGGGCTGATTCGGTACTATTACCAAATTGCCCATCAACTGGAGAATTCGCCGGTAACATCTTGGCCTTTTTCAGCAAATCTTGCAGAATTTTCACCTCATCCTGCAAATCGGTAAAGGTAATCCCATCTCCCTTGCGTAAGACGGGATAGCGCAGTTTTTTCGGGGCTGTCGTCCCTGCTGGCCCTGCCGACTCTAAAGCGGCCCAGGTATTGGGCCCGACAAAGCCATCAGCCCTTAAGCCTTTCTTGGCTTGGAATGCTTTGACGGCTTGTTCTGTCCCTGAACCAAAGAGACCATCAATCGGATCGGTAGGTTTGAGCATCCCTGCTTTTTGGAGTAAGCTTTGCAGGTATTTGACCGGTTCTTTCAGGTCGGGGTAAGAGATGCCGTCACCTTTTTGTAAAATGGGCTTGTTGCTGGTCATAATGAGTTTGGGTTGGGTGTAATTGTGATCATCCTTCAAAAATATCAGGATTCTAATTCAATTAGAAATTAAAAATTAAAAATTAAAAATTAAACTGGGGTGGGATTGAGAAAGGGTAAGATGACTCAGTAAGCATGAGTCCCATAACAGGAGGTCATTGTACCTGGTTCTTCACAAGAAGCAAAATTGCTATACTGCTCTGTAATTACGCAACTCCTATCTCGAACGATGAACAAAGAAGAGGTATTGGCCACGTTAGCCAGTCACCAAGAACAACTCGAAACCCTGGGAGTCAAGTCTCTCAAGTTGTTTGGCTCAGTCGCTAGAGATGAAGCTGGGCCGGATAGCGATATTGACTTTCTCGTAGAGTTCTCCATAAAAGCTAGCTTGTTTGATTTGTTTCGCGTACAACACTATTTAGAAGATCTGTTCGGTTGTGCGATAGACTTGGGCACAGAAGATTCCTTGAGAGAGCATTTACGGGAACCGGTTCTTAAGGAGGTTATTCGTGCCTTCTAGAGCCTGGGATCTACGGATACAAGATATTTTAGAGGCGATCGCCTGCATTCAACAAGCCACTGCGGGCATGAGTTACGAGGAGTTTGAAGATCTCGAAAGACTCACTTTACATGGTATTCTTTACAACTTTATGATTGTTGGCGAGGCGGCAACTAACGTTAATGAGAGTATCCAGTCTCGTTATCCCCAGAAGTAGTTTAACCATTACCGCCCGTAGCGCGATGTGTCACCATAGAAAAAGTCTCCAACCCTTTCCCTATGGCTCAATCGAATTTACAGAAACTCGGATCTTACCTACGCCCCCATTGGCAGCCAGCCAGCTTAGGTATTTTTGCCCTCTTAATTGTCAATGGTTTGGGGGTTTATCTACCTCTGCTGATTCGGGATGGGGTGAATAATCTGCAAGTCACCTTTAGCGTGCAGACGGTGGTTGCTACGGTGGTGTGGTTATTGCTGTTAGCCTCGATTATGTGGGGAATTCGCATGGCTTCGCGGATTTGGTTGTTTGGGGTGGGTCGTCAGGTGGAGTTTGACCTCAAACAGGCGATCTTCGGGCATTTCTTGCGCCTAGATTCGGGGTATTTTGCCACCCATACGGTGGGGGACTTGATTAACCGGGCGACCTCGGATGTGGACAGTATTCGTCGTCTGTTGGGGTTTGCGGTGTTGAGTTTGGCGAATACGCTGTTTGCCTATGTGTTGACGCTGCCGGTGATGCTATCGATTCATTTGCGCTTGAGTTTGTTGGCGATCGCCGTTTATCCTTTAATGTTATTCGCTGTCCAGATTTTCAGCAACCGACTGCGCCAGGAACAGCAGGATGTTCAGGAAGAACTTTCTCGCGTCAGCGATTTAATTCAAGAAGATATGAGTGGCATTTCTTTAATCAAGATTTATGCCCAAGAAGATAATGAACAGCAAGCTTTTCGCCAATTGAATCAGCAATTACTCGAAGCTAACCTCAAGTTAGCCCAAACCCGTAATTTTCTCTTTCCCTTAGTTGAAGCGCTGGCTTCCTTAAGTTTGCTGGTGATTCTCTGGATGGGAACTCAAGAAATTGCCAGAGGTGCGATTACTATTGGGGACTTTTTAGCCTTGCTGCTCTATGTGGAGCGCCTCGTTTTTCCCACTGCCTTACTCGGCTTCACCATCAGTGCCTACCAGCGCGGAGAAGTGAGCATTAACCGTATCGAAGAAATTTTGAAAGTGCAGCCCAAAATTAAAACTTCTCCCCAATCTCTACAGCTCAAAATTCCTCCTAAAGGTCAACTGGTTGCTCGTCATCTCAGCTATACCTATCCAGAGAGTTCTACCCCTGCTCTGAATAATATTAATTTTACCATTCATCCCGGTGAAACGATTGCCATTGTCGGCCCTATTGGTTCCGGAAAATCGACCCTAGCTAAAGTGCTACCGCGCCTATTGCCGATTGCTCAGGGTCGAGTGTTTTTGGATAGTTATGATATTACTAAGCTGAATTTAGAAGATTTGCGCGGCGCGATCGCCTTTGTTCCTCAAGATAGTTTCTTGTTTAGTACAACGATTAAAAATAATATTCGCTATGGCGATCCTCTAGCGGAACAGTCCAAGGTGGAAAGGGCGGCAACTTTAGCTCAAATTCATCCAGAAATTCTCAATTTTCCCCAATATTATGATACCATTGTGGGCGAGCGGGGGATTACTTTATCCGGTGGACAACGGCAGCGTTCTGCCCTAGCTCGTGCCTTGCTTGTTGATGCGCCCGTTTTAATTTTAGATGATTGTTTATCGAGTGTAGATAATCAAACGGCTACCGGAATTTTAAAGAATCTGTCTACAGGAACAAGGAAAAAAACGGTGGTGTTTATTTCCCATCAACTTTCAGCCGCAGCCACTGCCGATCGCATCTTGGTGATGGAACGGGGGACTATTGTGCAAATGGGACACCATCGGGAATTAATCGGGCAAGAGGGATTGTATCAAAGCCTTTGGAATCAACAACAATTTGAGGAATTATTGAAATAGCAATGATGTCTCCTTTCATGGGAACAAGGGGCGATCGGACAATCGATCTTCGTCGAGGGCAACTTGCAAAAACTCCCAAGCTTGCTGATGCTCTGAGGCATCTTCGTCATCCTCTAGCCAAGAATCTAAAAGGTAAAATTCTCAGAGTCGATTGAGAATTTCCGGTAATAAAGTTCTGGGAACTTGCGCTAGGGCGCGATTTTGAGCATCAATACCGCCCTCATTATAGAGCGATCGCACCGCTTGCAGTAAATAATTAAGCGCCGTATTCGCCATTTGCGGGTTATTTTGCCATCCCAACCAGGCTTGGATATGATGATTTAAGGATAATTCCAGGGGTTCTAAGATATCCCATTTTTGTTTAGAACCGACTTGATGGGCAGTCATGGCAAATTGATAGAGAGCCACACCGAGATTATTATGGGTAGAAACCGGATCGAAGGTGAAGGATAAGGAGCCTTGAGATGGGGTATTTTCCATGACTTCAATCACCTTCTGATAAGCTTTAATACACTCTTTTAAATACTTTTGCCTCTGTTCAATGGGTGAGTCGGGTTGATTGGCTAAATGCCAATAGGTGGTTCCTAAATTATTTTGCGTCGCTGTATAGCCACTGGGATTGCTTTCTGGGGTACGATATTGAAGCGCCAGTTGATAAGACCAAATGGCTAATTGTAAATAGTCTTTAGCATTCTGATATTGGGATAAATTCCAATAGGCAGTCCCCAAGTTATTCTGAATCATGCCATAACTGAGAGCATCGCGATCGGGATGATAATATTTGAGGGATTCTTGATAAGCAGAGATCGCCTGTTTCAAGTTTTTAGCGGGTTCTTGATGTTGCGCTAAATTCCAATAGGCGGTTCCCAGGTTATTCAGAGTCGAGGCATAGTGCTGTAAGTCTTGTTCCGAAAGTTGCTCATAGGATCGATCCATGGGTTGTCCTCGATAGCATAAGGCTGTCTGATATGCGGAGATCGCCTTTTCTAAGCTATCGATGGGGTTCTCATGGCGCGATAATTCCCCATAAGCAATGCCCAAGTTATTCTGTAGGCGAGCATAAGCTTGGGGTTGGGATTGAATCTCCGGATGAGATAAAGCTTGTTCATAGGTTTGAATGGCTTGTTTGAGCGCTTCTAATCCCTCTTCCCGGTTCGTCATTTTCCGAGATAAAATCCAGTAGAGATTGCCTAAATCATTCAGTAAATCTAAACGAGCGATCGCCCCTTCCTCTAATTCCTCCAGAGTTTCCTTTTGCGTGGCGATCGCCCCTTGCACCTCTTTAACTGTATCGGTTTTAACAGCTAAAGGACGCACTCTTTCCCCTGCTGCTGTAAGTTTCTGTTCTTGCTCCGGTGTTTCTTTCTCCTGCTTAGGTAACCCAGCTAACTCTTTTACTCGCCCATTTAACCCATTTAAACTGATCCCCCCCCGTGAAGTCGCCGGAAGGGGTTCAGCCACAAACTCAAATAACCCCGTATGACAATGCCAAAAGCGAGGAACAGACTGTTGAATCGAAAATAACCAGGGGCGAGGTATCCAGATCAGTAGATTCCAGTCCCATGCTAAATCCAGATAACGTTGGGCAATATATTCTAAATTTTGCAGAAAAGACCATTGTTGAGTAGGAGATTTTTGGGTAAGACGCTGCACCCCAAAAAACTGGAACCCAGGGGAAAACTCACGGGGACTATGGGGAGAGAGATCTAAAGGTGAAACCTTCATCCAGTCATCCTTGCGTCGTCTGGGGGGAGAACTGGGACTGGAGGGGAGAGATTGCTGGATCTCTTCATGATTAGCCGCATTATACCAGCGATCGATCTGGTGAACCAAATTCGGATCGTCCACCTCTAACTCCAGAGTCACCCATCGCCGCATCTCCGCATCTAGAGGAGTGCTATTACATCGACACTCCATCTCCAATTGATTCACCAAATATTGACAAAAATTCGGATCGTCACAAACGGCTAAAAACAGTTGACGACGGATATTTAACTTGAGTGATTCTTTTAAGTCGCGGTAGGTTTGCCAATTTTTATCTTGTAACATCATTGGAATGAGTAATAAATAATGACTACTTCCATACTCCAAGGAATTAACCCCCAATTCAGGATTTTTCCCCATTGCTTCGTCTTGATTCTGGCCAGTAGAGCCTACCCACCCGTTCAGGGGCTATGGTAGAATTAGAGGGCGATTTCTGAAGGCATAGGATGATTTCACTACAGCTCAAAAATCACTGGGATCAATTGGTGTCAGTCCTGGAGGGGATAGAGTGGACGACGCAACCAAATCAGGTGGCAAAATTATCCCAAGATTATTCTCATTTTAGCCCAATTTTACAGCCTTTACTAAGGGAAAAACGCGCTGATCTTATCGTATTTCCTCACAATGAGTCGGATGTTTTACGGGTAGTTAAGGCATGTGTTCAGTATAAAATTCCGGTTACAGTTCGAGGTGCAGGAACGGGAAATTATGGCCAATGTGTGCCTTTAGAAGGGGGAGTAGTTTTAGATTTAACAAATACGAAAAATATCCTGGAAATAGAACCGGGATGGGTGAGAGCTGAACCGGGAGTAAGGTTAGCTCAAATTAATCAGTTAGCTTCAGAAATGGGTTGGGAATTGCGCTTACTTCCTTCTACCTATCGCACGGCAACTCTGGGGGGGTTTATTGCCGGAGGGAGTGGCGGAATTGGATCTATTTTATACGGATGGTTGGGCGATCGCGGCAATGTCTTAGCCGCGAAAGTCATCACCATCGAAGCAGAACCGCAAGTGCTAGATTTACGAGGGGATGAAGTCCAAAAAGTCAATCATGCCTATGGAACCAATGGCATTATCATTGAGTTAGAGATCCCCTTAGCACCTCAATATCCCTGGGCTGAAGGTATCATTCTTTTCTCAGATTTCATGGACGCAGCAAGGTTTAGCCAAAAGTTAGGAGAATCTGATGGTTTAGTGGCTAAACTCATCAGTCTTCATGCTTGGCCCATTCCCTCCTATTTTACCCCTCTTCAACCCTATTTATTCGATCAACATCATGCAGTTTTGATCATTTTCGATCAAAATGCTATGGAACCCCTAGAAGATTTAGCAAATGAATTTCAAGGGAAAATTACTTTTCTTTCCTGTACTTCAAATAAAGTTCTCAACTTAGGAGAGTTTACCTGGAATCATACCACCCTCCATGCTCGTAGTGCTGACCCCAATTTAACCTATTTACAAAGTCGCTTTCCCTACGATCCGAAATTAGAGTTAGTACAACGGTTTTATGAGCATTATAGAGAAGAAGTGATGATGCATTTAGAAATTGTCCGCTTTCAAGGGCAAGTTTGTCCCTGTGGGTTACAGGTAGTGCGGTTTACTACTGAAGAACGGCTACAAGAAATTATGGCAGATCACCAAAATCATGGCGTTTTAATCTTTAACCCCCATACCTATATTTTAGAGGATGGGGGCAGTGGAATGATTAATCCTTTGCAAGTGAATTTTAAGAAACAAGTCGATCCCTATGGTTTGTTAAATCCGGGAAAAATGCGCGGTTGGTTGGAGCAAATGGATCGTGAATAACAATACCTTAGTAAGTCCTCATAGGGTAGGGTGACAGAGTTGAAAATATCACTCATCTTCCTGCCCATTCTACAAGCTGCTAAAATAAAAAAATTAATCTATCAGTCTGACCGGGAATCTGCTGATGTTTCAGTCATTTTCAAAAATCTATCTTAGACCGTTATGGTTTGCCCTGGCACTGTTAACTTTGACAACCAGTTTATTCTTAAAAGGGTGCAATATTAACAGCGATCGCCTCACAACAATGCAGGTAGGCACAAATACTTGGCCAGGATATGATGTCGCTCTCTATGCTCAAGACGCGGGACTCTTTGCAAAACGGGGTTTAGAGATTGAATTTTCTCGGTTTGATGTGGCTCAAGATACCATTCGCAGTTTGCTCAGTGGTAATTTAGATGCTGCCTTTGTCTCCCTCTGGGAATTAATGCAGGTAGAACCGGGAGACGATCCCCTGGTTTATCTCATGGTTACCAATATATCTTATGGTTCCGATGGATTAGTGGTGACTGAAGATATTCAATCTGTCAACGATTTAAAAGGTCAAACCATTGGGGCAAAACTAGGAACAGTGAGCCATTTAATTTTACTCGAAGCCTTAAAAAACAATGGTCTAAAGCCAGAAGATGTCAATATTCGAGACATTTCCAATCCAGTAGCCATTGAATCTATTAAGCAAGGGAACATTAAGGGAGCAGTTTTGTGGGAGCCAGATTTAAGTGAAACGGCACAAGCAATTAATGGTAGCATTCCCTTTACCACCGCAGATCTAGATAGTTTAGTCATTGATGGCTTTGTCTCTCGTGCAAGTTATGTGCAAAGTCATCCAGAAGAACTCACTCAATTTATCTTAGCTTGGTTCGATTTAATGCAGGAAGTTGAAACCCAGCCCCAAGTGGTATTTAACAGTGTTGGAGAATTATTGCAACAAAGCGGAGACTCTTTTGCTAGTGATTATTCCGGGTTGAAAAAAGGGGATATTGAGATGAATCGTCGCATGTTTGCCGCCAATGGACGGTTAGAAGAAGCCGTAGCAGAAATTGCCCAATTATTACGAGAAGATCCCCGTCATAACCGCACGATTGTGGAAAATGTGAAGATTGACCCAACACAGGTGATGTCGGCGATCGCCATTTGGGAAAAGGAACAAAAATAAAATAGCAGAGTGATAATGAAATTGTTGATTCAGGCAAACTCTAAATGGACAGTAGCTCAAAGACTTCTTAGTACATTTATTATTGCTTTTTTAACCGTAGGTTCAATCGCCTTGGTTGGAGAATATTGGTGGTTAAGGAAAAATCTGGCAGAACAGGTTGAAAGTCGGACTGAAGCTTTAGCCAAGAGCTTAATTTTTGCCGTTGAAGCCATTGTGGAAGGGAGTTATACGGTTAGTTTAAATCGAACGGTGCAAAATTATGCAACCTTACCTGCTGTTTTAGAAGTTGTGATTGTTAGCTCGAATCGCGATATTATCGCCCAGAGTAATAGCATTTTTCCCAGGAGTTTATACTATCGTTTACAACCGGAGATCGCATCATTACAAACCTCGATGAACAGGCAACAAAGTCTGAATACAGAGGTAGTTCTAAACCGAAAATCAATTCTGATTTTCATGACTCCATTTTATAGCCCTATTTTCACTTCTTCAAATGGTGCAGTGATACTATTTATCGATCGAGCAGAAATGGAAGAGCTTTCCAGACAGACTTTTGTCTTTTCTGTCCTGATTCTAATGACAGCTATGCTGGTCATTATACTGTTTTTACTATGGTCAATTCAAACCACAGTATTAAAACCTCTAAAAACAATTAATAAGGGGATAGAAGAGAGTAAAAATAATCAGAATTTTGCGATCCCTAAATCTTTGAACTGTCAAGAGTTTTTTGCTCTGGCTGAGACCTTTTCCCAAGCTTATAATCAACTCCATCAGGAAATTATGGAACGCCGACAAGCTGAAGATGAACTCAGAAAAAAGTCGGATGAACTCGAACAGCTTATTCTGGAGTTAAAGCAAACTCAAGCTCAACTGATCCAAACAGAGAAAATGTCTAGTTTAGGTCAGTTGGTTGCTGGAATTGCCCATGAAATCAATAATCCAGTTAATTTTATTGCGGGTAATCTGGTTCCGATTGAAGGCTATTTTCAGGATTTTTTACACTTATTGAATGCCTACGAAAAATACTATCCTGAGCCGGTTTCAGAACTTGAAGAATTAAGGGAAGAGTTGGAAATTGATTTTGTGCTGGAAGATATTAAAAATATCTTAAAATCGATGAAACATGGAACGGATCGCATCCGTGATATTGTTGTATCGATGCGGAATTTTTCCCGCTTGGATGAAGCAGATATGAAAGAGGCAGATATTCATCAAGGGATTGAAAGTACGCTGCTGATTTTACAACATCGGTTTAAAGAATTCCCCCATTCTGTCCCAATTGAACTGATTAAGGACTATGGTGAACTGCCTCTAATTTATTGCTATCCGAGCCAGCTAAATCAAGTGTTTATGAATTTGTTAGCGAATGCTATTGATGCTTTGAAGGAGGAAGCAGAAAAAGATAAACCGTTTCTGCCGACGATTACGATTCGCACAGAGGCTCGCTATTGTGCTAATGATTTAAAATCAGTAGTGATTTATATTGCTGATAATGGTGTGGGAATCTCAGAAGCCCATCAACAGCGATTGTTTGACCCATTTTTTACGACTAAGCCAGTGGGAGAAGGAACGGGTTTGGGTCTTTCAATTAGCTATAAAATTGTGGTTGACCACCATAAGGGTCGCTTAGTGTGTCATTCTGAACTGAACAAGGGGACAGAATTTGAGATTGAGATTCCAGTCTGTCAATAATGTTGATGATTGATAGTCTTCACGGATAAGGAGCGCAGTCGATTAAAGGCTGCTGCTAACTCAAAGGGGCGAAATTCGACTAAGTTTCCTTCCCGAAACCGGGTGAGTGCATCTAGCCCTCCTTGGTCAATATCGGCGAAAATGGCTTCTAGGGTTTCGGCTAGGGTGTGTCGGCCATCAAGATATTTTTCTTTAGCATAAACCATGGCTTCGGCGATCGCCTTTAACTGCCCGACTTCGACTAACTGCTCCACATCCGCTAAGTCAATAGAGTCTGCACCAAAGACAACTTGATTCACATCCCTGACCTTGAGCTTCACCGGTTTATGCCCCTGACTGGGGTCTACACTCGCTCCTAAAGGGATTCTGGGAGAAATTTGCCCAAAATGATCTCCGCCTTCGATTTGCCGCTCTGTGGGGTATTTTTCGGCGATCGCCTGGGCTACTTCCGTCAGGTCTTCGGGTACAAAATGATTCATAGCAATGACAGTATCTGCCACATCAAAATAATCCCCACTGCCGCCAATCACCAACAGGGTAGACACAGCATAATCGGTATAGAGTTGGCGCACCTTATCGATGAGGGGGGTAATGGGTTCGGAGGTTTTGGCAATCAAGGCTTGCATTCGCCGATCGCGGATCATAAAATTAGTAGCAGCCGTATCTTCATCGACTAAAAACAATTTCGCCCCTACCTCCAGCGCTTCCATCATATTCGCCGCTTGGGAGGTACTACCACTCGCATTAGCGGTGGAAAAGCTCTTTGTATCTAAGTTTTGCGGTAAATCCTGAATAAAGGGAGAAATATCTACCCCGGTAACCGCCCGGCCATCTTCTGCCCTAATCTTAACTGAGCGGCGATCGCTGACCACAAATTCGCGCCCATCTCCGGGAATATGATTATAAATCCCCAATTCGATTGCCTTTAATAGAGTCGATTTCCCATGGTATCCTCCCCCCACAATTAACGTCACGCCCTGGGGGATTCCCATCCCCGTAATCTTACCCCGGTTAGGAGTCTCCAGAGTTACTCGCAGGGACTCCGGAGACTTAAACGCAATCGCCCCATCTGCCAATGGCCGTTGATCGACTCCACTGCGACGGGGTAAAACCGCTCCATCGGCCACAAAGGCGACTAAGTAATTTTGGCTCAACTGCGATCGCAACGCTTCCGCATCTTCCACGGTTTCAATATGCCCTTGCAATTCCTCGGCTGACAAGTTCTCATACTTCAGGGATTGTTCCACAATTTCTGGTAAATCTTCACACAACAATTCCCCCGCTTGATAGCCCAAAATTCGCCGACCCTGGGCTGGTAAACCCACAGTAAACCGGGCTTCAATCCCCTGTTGCGTCAAAATCATCGAAGTACGAGATAATACTTCTTGACCGACCCGAATCATCTGCATCAGTCCACTATTTCCCGTCCCCCGGCGATCGCTAATTTCGTGACAAACTTGACCAAATCGACGAGTCAAATAATCACACAAAGCAATCGCCCGACTGCGATTTTCATAAGTTTGTAGGGGAAAACCCGCCACCTCATAGGAAATCAACACCCGGACTTGGCTCGGTGCAGCAAAGGGATCGCCCTGCACTCGGTCAATACAAAGCAGAAACTCTGGGAACTGATAACGACCGCGAATATCTTTATACGCTTTGTAGCTGCGATCGTTTAATTGATGGAGCAATTGACGTAAATGCAGTTGATCGGCCATGGAAATGTGAAAGCAAAAACCAGCTCTGATTGTATCACATTTTGCGCTAGTAATCGGTAATCGAATCGGGTATAGATTAACGATTCTGAGCGATCGCCAGCATTGGCTCAAGGTCAGAAACCGGGTTTCTTGTTGCTATTTCGAGATGATCTCAGACTGTCGCACAAACCCGATTTCTGGCTACTTTCCTAAACCCTACACTTCAACCGGTTCCGCTTCTGACTCAGATACTTCTTGAGTTTCTTGCTTAATCGTTAGATAGCGAATCACCTCTTCCGATAGGCGCATCGCCCGTTCTAACTGGGCAATCACCCGACCCTCTACAGTATAGTTCATCTGGATATAGATTCCTTCCCGTTGTCTGGCAATCTCATAAGCCAAACGCCGTTTACCTCGGTGTTGAGTCTCCACAATCGTACCCCCTTCATCACGAATGAGGCTTTGATACTTTTCAATCATCTGGCTCACCTGTTCATCCGTTAGATCGGGACGCAGGATATACATGGTTTCGTAAACAAAATTTCGGATCGTCATTAAAATCTCCTTATGGACAGGGCTGACTCAGCACTAGGCAATTATGCCGACTTGCTCAATCAGCAAGGACTTACTATTGTAGGATGTCAAGTTAAAATATTTGAGTCTTTGTCGCTCAGGTGATGCCTAGCTGCCAAAGCCTACAACAGTGAGATAGATGGGTTCTTAAAAATTGCAGACAAAATTTAAGACCAATTTCTGATTATACACAAAAAGTAGCAGGTAAGGTAATGGCCCAACGCTATGTCCGAGTCCAAACCATGGAAGGAAAAATCTATTATGGATTGCTCAAGCTCAACCGCGAGGTACAAGTGCTTGATGCTCCCCCTTGGTTACAGGGACAACCCACTGAGTTAATCCTAGAGGTCGATGCCTATCATTTTTTGGCCCCCTGCGCTCCCTCAAAGATTGTGGCGGTGGGAAAAAATTATGCTAATCATGCGGCAGAAATGGGAACACCTGTACCGGAGGAACCCCTGCTGTTTATGAAGCCCTCAACAGCGATTATTCCTATCGATGCTCCGATTTTGTATCCCCCCCAATCAGAACAGGTCGATTATGAGGGAGAATTAGCGGTGGTGATTGGGAATCGTTGTGTAGACTGTAGTCCAGAAGAGGCAGCCAGCAAAATCTGGGGCTATACGATCGCCAATGATGTCACCGCCAGGGATCTGCAACGTCGGGATGGCCAATGGACAAGGGCAAAAGGCTTTGATACCTTCTGTCCATTAGGGCCTTGGATTGTGCGCGAAATTAATCCAGGGGCAAGATTACAAACCTTTCTCAATGAGGAAGAGCAGCCTCGCCAATCGGCTCCCATTAGTGATATGGTCTTTTCTCCAGAGGTGTTAGTTTCCTATATTTCCCAAATTATGACCTTAATGCCTGGAGATGTGATTTTAACCGGGACTCCAGAAGGCATTGGCCCCATGCAAGTGGGCGATCGCGTTCGCGTTGAGTTAGAGGGTATTGGTTCCCTAGATAATCCGGTGATCGCCCGCTTAGGAGCCACTTCCTAACGGACTTGGGTATAGGCCGCTTCGGAAATGGTCGGGATTTCAGCATAGCGTCCCATCACCGATTGGGCGATCGCATAACCGACGGCAACTAATACCCCTAAAAAGATCGTATTGTTTAAAGTTTCTATCACTAATCCTCCCCCAAAGACGGGTTGGAGGATATAACTCATCACCAGAGAACACAGAAACAAAACGATATCCATCAGGATCGCTTGCATGGTATTGAAGCGAATAAAGTGATTGATATTCGGATTGCGAACCACTGCCATAAATAGGACAAAGAAGATAATCAGACTGGCAAAAGGAATACTACTGTAAATTTGCATCAAGGGCGATAGAGGAATCAACAGCAGCTTCAAAATTGGGAACTGCGTCATTAATGAGATTCCGAAGGGTACTCCATAGATCAGGGGCAATAGATAGGGTAAACAGGCAAAAATGCGATCGGGTACAGTGGTGGTTCCACGCCAGGTCATGGTTGAGTTCTCCTTGTGCATGAGGCAACATCATCCCATCCACCATAGCGCAAGTTTTCCCTCAACGTGAGAGCCAGATTAACCCGGTAAAAGCCTAACTAATTTGGGCGATGCGGAATCCCATTTGACACTCGTACTGATTCGCTATGTGGCGATCGCCAGTTGCTAGAGGATGACCGCAGGTCAAATGTCCCTGTCTCCAACGGGGTTGACCACTGCGATCGGCCCAGCAACAGCTTTGACAAACCGTTTTTGGTGAAATAATCCCATCGTCCATCATCATGACTAACATGACTCAATCTCCCAAAAAATTGATTTGGCGAATGCCTTTACCCTATATTGTAAGTGACTCTTAAAGTAAACAGTGCCTAACGATACAGAGCTTAATCTAAAAACCGTCCTTACTCTTACCCATAGATCATCCAGATGAACCTTTAAGGTTCAACTAGATGATTTCAGGATCGCTAAAGCAAACCCAACTTTTCTAACACCGGTTCTGTAGAGACCACATGACGCTCTAGACCCAACTTTTGGGGAGAAAGCCCCAGAGCCAAACCCACCAACTGGGGTAAATGGAGAATCGGTAGACCCAGAGGCCGATCCACAACCCGCGCCACTTCCGGTTGCCTGGAGTCTAGATTCAGATGACATAGGGGACAGGGAGTGACCAAACAATCCGCTCCAGAGGCGATCGCCTCTTGCAAATGGCCGCCTGCCATCTTAAAGGACTCCGTTGTTCCATAGCTAGAAATTGGCCAACCACAGCATTGAGTCCTACCCCGATAGTAAACCGGAGTCGCCCCCATCACCTCAAACAGGTTTTCCATAGACTGGGGATTATGGGGATTTTCCCAAGGCGTTTCCTGTCCGCGCAGCAGATAACAACCATAAAACGCCGCACACTTTAAGCCTTTGAGGGAACGACTCACCCGTTCCTGAATCGCCTCTAGACCATAATCAGCCACCAATACCCAGAGTAAATGCTTCACTTGAGTTGAACCTTGATAAGGGCTACATCCCTGCTGTTTCAGCAACCCATTCACCTGTGCCAAATACTCTGGATTCTCCTCTTGAGAGTGCTTTAACCGTTCATCCACATGGCCAATCACACCTTGACAAGTGCTGCAATGAGTCAAAAGCGGTAAATTAAGTTCTTCTGCTAAAGCAATATTCCGGGCATTTACCGTATCTTCCAACAGTTGTGAATCTTCCTTAAACGTGCCTGAACCACAACAGGAGGCTTTTTTAAGCTCCAATAACTCAATGCCTAGGGCTTGGGCGATCGCTCCGGTAGATTGGTATAACTCTCGACAAGCACCTTGGGCAACACAGCCAGGAAAATAAGCATACTTCAGGGAGGATTTTAGAGAGGATGTAACCATGGGCTGTTCTCTATTCAAACAACAAAAGACCTCTAACACTCTATCGCTCTAGCAACCGACTGGGGCAATCTTCAGGGAAAGTTAAGGTCTAACCCCATCGAGCCGTCCTCACCCCTATTCCCAAAGGCTTTACCCAGTCACCCAGAACAGCCTCCTCAAAAACAGGTGGGAAAATTACCTGCAAAGTAACCCTTTCCGATAAGATCAAAAAATGCTTAGAATAATAAGTTGCACAGTAACCCAGTTTAAGCCAATCAAGTAAGGAAGAAATTAAGCCATGTCAGATGTAACGTTCGAGAAAGTCAAAAAAATCGTTGCCGATCAACTTGGAGTAGATGCAGAGAAGATCGAACCCAAATCCACCTTTGGGGAAGACCTAGGGGCTGACTCCCTAGATACCGTAGAGCTGGTTATGGCTCTAGAAGAAGAGTTTGATATTGAAATTCCTGATGATGCTGCTGAAAAAATTACTACAGTCCAAGCAGCCGTAGACTATATCGAAAAACAAGGAACCCCTGCCTAAAATCTCAACCTTACCGATCGCTAACGAAAGTCTTTCGTCCTTTGTCCTTTGTCCAGATGGCAAGTGACGAATGGCAAATGACGAATGACGCAAGTTTTAAGAAAAACCCATGACAAATTTGGAAGCAAAACGGGTGGTTGTGACCGGACTCGGAGCAATTACCCCCATAGGAAACACTTTAAAAGACTATTGGGAAGCCCTGTTACAGGGCAAAAGTGGGATTGGCCCAATCAGTCATTTTGATGCCTCTAACCATGCCTGTCAGATCGCTGGAGAGGTGAAGGAGTTTGATCCTCACAAGTATCTGGATCGCAAAGATGCCAAACGGATGGATCGATTTGCTCAATTTGCCGTCTGTGCCAGCCAACAAACCCTGAAAGATGCTGGCTTTGAGATTAATGATTTGAATGCCCATCAAGTGGGAGTCATGATCGGCACAGGGATTGGGGGACTGAAGGTCTTAGAAGATCAACATGAAGTCTACTTGACCAAAGGGGCAAAAAAGTGTAGTCCCTTCATGATTCCGATGATGATTGCCAATATGGCCGCTGGGCTGACCAGTATTCATACAGGAGCAAAAGGGCCGAATTCTTGCACGGTAACCGCCTGTGCAGCAGGTTCCAATGCCATTGGAGATGCCTTTCGCCTGATCCAAGGCGGGTATGCCCAAGCTATGCTCTGTGGAGGCTCAGAAGCAGCAGTCACTCCCTTATCACTAGCTGGATTTTCCAGTGCGAGAGCCTTATCCACTCGCAACGATGAGCCAAGTCGCGCCTCTCGTCCGTTCGATCGAGACCGAGATGGGTTTGTCATGGGGGAAGGTTCCGGAATTCTCTTACTCGAAGAACTCGAACATGCCCTCCAGCGTCAAGCCAGAATTTATGCTGAAATCGTCGGTTATGGGATGACCTGTGATGCCTATCATATGACAGCTCCAGTTCCGGGAGGAGAAGGGGCAGCTAGGGCAATCTCTTTAGCCTTAAAAGATGCTGGAATTACCCCCGATCGAGTCAGTTATATCAATGCCCATGGAACCAGCACCCCAGCTAATGACCAAACGGAAACCCAAGCGGTGAAAACGGCATTAGGGGACAGTGCTTATCAGGTGGCCATGAGTTCAACTAAATCCATGACAGGACACTTATTGGGTGGCTCCGGGGGCATAGAAGCGGTAGCGACGGTAAAAGCCATCGCCGAAGATGAAGTCCCGCCAACTATTAACTTGGAAAACCCCGACCTAGAGAATGGCTGTGACCTCGACTATGTAGCCAACCAATCCCGGAAAATACCCGTAGAAGTGGCCCTATCCAATTCCTTTGGCTTTGGGGGTCATAATGCCACCTTGGTCTTCCGTAAATATCGTTCCTAAACCTTGCATATAACCTAAATCGATTGCCCATCGATCCCCCTAATGGGAACATGGGTGTAGAACCGGGCTAATTCCCAGCCCTTGAACTTGGAGGGCTTCTCCAAGTCCAGCCTCTGTACAACAGTATAATCAGCAAAAAACTATGGCCGTTGCAACCCAATCCATTGAACAACTCTGTATTAACTCGATCCGCTTTCTCGCTATTGATGCTGTGGAGAAAGCCCAATCGGGTCACCCTGGCTTACCGATGGGAGCTGCTCCCATGGCGTTTGTGCTGTGGGATCAATTCATGCGGTTTAATCCCAAAAATCCCAACTGGATCAACCGCGATCGCTTTGTCCTCTCGGCTGGCCATGGCTGTATGCTTCAGTATGCCCTACTATACTTGACCGGCTACGACCAAGTGACCCTAGAGAGCTTACAACAATTCCGTCAATGGGGGTCGATTACTCCCGGACACCCGGAAAACTTTGAAACTGAAGGCGTAGAAGTGACTACTGGCCCCCTGGGACAAGGGATTGCGAATGGGGTAGGCTTGGCCATGGCGGAAGCCCACTTAGCGGCAAAATTCAACAAACCCGATGCTACACTGATTGACCATTACACTTACGTGATCCTAGGGGATGGCTGTAACATGGAAGGGGTCTCCGGTGAAGCCTGTTCCTTGGCTGGACACTTAGGGCTGGGTAAACTGATTGCTCTCTATGATGATAACCACATCTCCATTGATGGCCATACGGATATCTCCTTTACAGAAGATGTGGGCAAACGATATGAAGCCTATGGTTGGCATGTGCAGCATGTGACCGAGGGCAATACGGATCTAGAGGCGATCGCCGCCGCGATTCAAGCAGCCAAAGAGGTCACCGATAAACCCTCCCTGATCAAAGTCACAACCACCATCGGTTACGGTTCCCCCAACAAAGCCGACAGCCATGATGTCCATGGGGCAGCCCTAGGAGCCGATGAAGTCCAAGCCACCCGCGACCATCTGGGTTGGTCTTATCCTCCCTTCGAGATCCCCCCTGAGCCTCTCGCTCGCTTCCGTCAGGCCATTGATAAAGGAGCCAGTGCTGAAGCCGAATGGAATCAAATCTGGGCTACCTACAAAACCAAATATCCCCAAGAAGCAGCCGAATTTGAGCGCATGACCTCCGGAACCCTACCGGAAGGCTGGGCTGATGCTCTGCCCAGTTACACCCCAGACGATGGAGCCATGGCAACCCGTAAACACAGCTATATCGTCCTCAATGCCCTAGCTCCCGTCCTGCCCGAATTAATTGGCGGTTCGGCTGACCTTGCGCCCTCCAACTTAACCCTGATGAAAGTCTCTGGAGACTTCCAAAAAGGGCAATACCACAACCGTAACCTGCGGTTTGGGGTACGGGAACATGGCATGGGAGCCATCTGTAATGCGATCGCCTTACATAAAACGGGACTCATTCCTTATGGCGCAACCTTCCTGGTGTTTACCGACTACATGCGGGCTGCCATTCGGATCTCGGCCCTTTCCCAAGCTGGAGTGATTTGGGTGATGACCCATGACTCCATTGCCCTCGGAGAAGATGGGCCCACCCACCAACCGGTAGAAACCATTGCCTCTCTGCGAGCCATTCCTAACCTGTTGGTGATGCGTCCAGCAGATGGGAATGAAGTCTCTGGAGCCTACAAAGTAGCGATCGAAAACCGCGATCGCCCCACCCTATTAGCCCTCACTCGCCAGAATCTCCCCAATCTCAAAGGTAGCGGTATTGACAAAGTGAGCAAGGGTGGATACGTGCTGTCCGACTGCGAAGGCACTCCTGACCTGATCCTGATCGGTACAGGAAGCGAAGTTTCTTTATGCGTAAAAGCAGCAGAAACCCTGAGTGCGGAAGGTAAAAAAGTGCGCGTGGTTTCTCTGCCTTGCTGGAAACTCTTTGATGAGCAAGATGCAGCCTACCGCGAATCCGTATTACCCAAAGCCGTGACCAAACGGTTAGCCGTTGAAGCAGGAACTCGCTTCGGTTGGGATCGCTATCTCGGTTCAGAAGGCGATATGGTCAGCATTGACCGCTTTGGCGTTTCCTGTCCCGGTGGTACGGCCATGAAAGAATTTGGCTTTACTGTTGAGAATGTGGTCGCTCGTGCTAAAGCTCTATAATAGAGCGAACAATAAGTTCAACCCAGTCTAACCTTAAGATCGGGAAGAAGGAAGGATCAGCTTTCTTCTTCCTGATTGTCCGATCTCTCACTCCTCCTGTTGAGCAGAAATCAGGATAAAAATAATGCAAAAAGAAACCTGGGGACTGCTCCTCAAAGTCCTATCGGCTTCCCTCCTAATCTCTTTGGCAATTAAGTATGGATTAAGTTGGCTGCCCCTGGCAGCGACATCCATAAATGCCATGGTTTTAATTCTGTTGCCCACCCTGGCCATGTTGGCCATTTTTGCCTGGCGAAGCTTTCCTTAAAATCCCCCGATTCCCCGCCAGTCCGGTGTCATTGTTCCCATTGACTTTTCAACCAAGGCTAATCCTGCCCTTGACCAGCATTAACCTTGGTTGAGCGCCCAAACCAGATTCAGGCCACTGTCCTGTTTTCGTTCTCAGACATTAGGGGCAAAATTTTGTGCTAATGAAGAATAAGCCGGTATTCTAGAGTTAGAGCGAATTATCCATGCAGATTATAATTCGTACTTAAATCTCTGTGCGATCGCTCAACCGGCAGTCAAGGCTTGGGTCTAGCTCCGGAATCAGCTAAAATCTGCCCCAGGAGGGAATCTATCTCAGACCGTCTCGCTCAACGGCCCTCGCCCATCCTCTTCCTCTGATAGGAGTCAACCAGCAGCGCCCATGTTTATTCTCAAACGGCAGGATGTTGAACTTTCCAAAGTTCAGCACCCCAGCGCAGAACAACCCATCCCCATCCTTACCTATCAGGGACAAACCTATCGCCTGCTCAAAGTATTTGAATCCCATCAAGCAGAAGAAGCGAAAGCCCTGTGGCGGGATTTGATTGATAATAAAGGGAAAGTCTCTGTATTGCTCCAAGAACCCGAACGTCACAGTGTTTGGGGTAAAATTCGCCTGGATCAATTGAGTGGGGAAGGTTCAAGCACCGATCAGGCTCTACCTTTCCTGTTCACCCAAGGGTGTTTTTTGATGGCCCAAGCCGTGGCGATCGATATTGAAGACCTTTTGGGTCCCAAACAAGCTAAGTCCTTTGAAAAAAGCCTGAGTTCAGTCTTTCGACAATGGAATTTACCCCATGCGGACTCAGAGGAAACTATTGTACAAATGATGACTATTGACCCCTTAGAAGAGGGTTTCCCGACCAGTGCTTGGAAAGAAGTCGATCTGAGTAACTTTTTGCGAGAAGTACATCGCTTAGGGAAAGAATACTTTGGTAACACCCGTTTTACGGTAGGAGCGATGGAAGTTTTAGGGGATTTATCCAATAACGATCGCCAGTCCTTTATAAAATGGCTGCAAAAATCGGGATTAGCCAAAGTCTGGCAAACCTAAAAAACTAACGCTCCCTAGGGATTAATGACCTCAATGTAACCTAAGATGATGTCAATAACCCCTCAAACCTGGTAACCTTGTGGTTTACCTCCAGCGGCTAAAACACCTGTCATTGTTCAGGGAATTTCTATGAGTAGTTCTGCCCAAAAATCATCAAAATCCATTCTAAACACCCAATCCATTATCTTAGCTGGAATTACTTGGGGAATCCTCTCTCTGCTGTTCTTTCTCCTCTTTAGCGCTAACCCCCCTGATTGGTATGCTCCCCTAACCTACATTTTGGGATTTGTCAGCAACCTAGCGGCAGCCTTCCTGTGTTTTAGAAACTGGCAAAGCCCTCAAATTGTCAGCGGTCGGAGTGTTTGGCTCGGTATCGGTCTAGGCATGTTCTTTTATTTCCTGGGCGATATCCTCTTTGGCCTGTGGGAGTTGGTGTTGAATCAAGACCCGGCAGTATCCCCAGGGGACTTCTTCTATCTGATTGCCTATTTTTGTCTGTCAGTGGGCATGTTTTTGGCAGTAACCACCCGGAGACTGAATCTAGAACCCAAACAGTGGATGATTGTGGCGGGTATTTTCCTGGCTTCAACCTTGTTAGCAGTTTGGTTATCTCAACCCACGACAGTGGAGCCAGAATTATCAGCCTCTGAACCACAGACTCAAGCGGTAGCAGCAGCTCCGGCGACAAAAACAGCAGAAGCGCCAGCATTAAACACCCCCAAATGGGTCGTGCAAGTCGAAGAGAGCCTACAACCGCTAGATTCCTTTGTGGCTTTGCTCTACACGATTTTGGATGTGTTGCTTTTGATTGCAGCCAGTACCGTATTACTGGCCTTTTGGGGTGGGAGAACTTCCCAGTCTTGGCGGATGATTGCAGCAGCAGCCCTATCTCTGTATATTGCTGATATGTGGTTTAAGTATGCATCGCGCTCCCCAAACTACGAAAGTGGTGGACTTTTGGAAATTTTCTGGATCTTTAGTCCGATTCTATTTGGCATTGGTGCAGCTTTAGAATATGACCTCTCTACCCGTTCCTCTCGCCGCAGTCGTCGGCGAGGATCGAGTTAGGGTTCGATCGATCGAGACCTTTCCTTTGGGGTCTCAGATTCGCTATGGTGGACAAAGGATCGTTTGTCCTCTGGCAAATGAATTACTCAAGGTTTCCCTTATTCTTGTCTGCGGTAAAGTAGTCTTATGTCTCCAAGAAAACTAACGGAATCAGAAAAAGTCGATATCATCAAAACCTATCGTGAGACAGCAGAGACGACTTCAACCTTGGCCACTCGCTACAGTGTTAGTAATTCTACGATTAGTCGTTTACTCAAGGCCCGTTTGCCCTCTGTAGAATATGAGAATTTGGTGCAGCAAAAACGGGCCGCTGCGGGTAAGGGGAAAATGCCGATGGCCTCGAATGAGCAGGAATCCGATCTCCCTAAAGAGTTTACCCTCCAAGTGCAACGGATTGAGCCTCCTAGTTCGGTTTTGCAGGCAAAAGCTGAAGGGGATGAACCAGAGGGTTTATCGGTGGATCGCCAACCGAAAAAAGTGCGCTTGCGTTCGACTTTAGGCAGCCCAAGCGCTAAGGGGGTAATCCATCCTTCGATACCAGGGTTGAGTCTTCTTACTTCCGATCCCGATGGGGATCAGGGGGATGAGGATGAGGATGAGTATTATGCCCAAGCGAGTACCTTACGAGAATTGCTGGGAGAAGATCTCGATGAGGAAGATCTCGATGAGGATGAGGATGAGGATGAGGATGAAGATGAGGATTATGAGAGCGATCGATTAGCTATACCTGGACGGGTTCGAGCTAAGGTGGAGGTTCTTCCCCTCTCAGAAGCGGCCTTACCCAGAATTTGTTATTTGGTGATCGATCGCGCAGCAGAGTTGATTACTCGTCCCTTGAAAGAGTTTGCACAGTTGGGACAAATTCCCTCTTCAGAGGTGGGTGAGCGGACTTTACCGGTGTTTGATAACCATCGGGTGGCCCGTCGGTTTTCTCGCCGTAGCCAGAGGGTGATTAAGGTTCCGGATAGCCGGATGTTGCCGAAAACGAGTCCCTATTTATACGCGAAGGGAATTACACGATTGTTGTTTGATGGCCAGGTCTACTCTTTGGATGATAATTAATCCCACTTAATCCCACTGTGAGTCGTCTAGATCTTCGGTTTGGGAGAAGGGGGGGCGATCGCCTCTTCCCCAAGGAAGAATCAGAAAACCAGCGAGGAGTCCGAGGGAAGCACTAAAGGCCAAGAGGATGCCTACGGGGATCTTAACGGACTCAAAGAGCAGGAATTTGAGGGAAATCGGGGTGGCATTCTGGACGGAGAGAATGGCGATCGCGCTAATCCAAAGGCTCAGAAGTAGGGTTAGACTCAGATGACGGGCTATCATAAACTAGGAAAAATTGAGGAAAAGAAGCATCTGAAGGGATTATATCCTGTCGATCGAGGGGAAATATCGCAAAACGTATCGTTTTCTATTGTTTTGTCAACACAGTAGCCTGAATCTCTAAGGACAGGCTATTATCAGGATCTAGTTTTATTTAGTTAATGGGTTACACGAATTACTTATGGGTGAAGCCAAACGCCGTAAAGCGGCTCTCGGAGAACAGTATGGCCAGGAAAAGACCATTTTGCCTTGGCTGCCAATTACTCAATCACAAGCTGATCGGTTTGTGCAGTGGACAACCATGGGGGCTTGGATTGGCATTGGGTTAATGATCGCAGTATGGGTAATCGTTCGGTTTGTTGGCCCCGGTTTTGGCTGGTGGCAAGTGAACTAATTCTCAGAGTAACCCCCTGAGTGTATCTCAGGATACAGTTGACTCCAGAAGAAGCTCTTAGGGTTGAGCGGATTCCGTGCTGAAAAATCCGATAGGATTCTTAAGAAATTATAAAACCGTCTAGAATAGTGTGGTGAGTGGAGGAAAATAAAGGTGTTTATCCGATTAGCACACCAGCATAGACAATTTGTTCGAGATTTGGTCATGAGCCTTCAGGCGTTGGCCATTGTCCTGGAGCGCCAAGGATATTTAGCTTCCTGCTATACCTGTGGCGACCAGATGAATAGCGCATCCTTTATGGTGAGCTTAGGAGATAGCCATCTGATTCGGTTTTTGGTTTCTGATTATGGGATTACCTGGACAGAAATGCGCGATGACCGAGAGTTGATGAAGCTAGAAGGTGCAGAGGCGATTTCTCAACTGCAAGAATTAGCCAATTTAGCTAAACAAAACAAACTCCCGGAAGAACCGCGATTAGGTGGTTCGCTGCCCCAAAAGCCGACACCTTCTGGAGTGAAGATTCTGCCCAGAGTGTAATTAGAAAGGGATGGGTTGAATAACTGAGAGTGCTGGTGGATGTCCCGCCAGGTTGCTTTTGGTGTAGTTAAGTAAGCATAATGGACATCAAACCCGATGGAACCACCGGGAGGCTTTATCCTTGGTTAGAGTTGAGTAACTCTAGAAGCTGGGTTTCTGTTAATTGGGTGATGTTGAGTTTCTGTGCTTTGGTTAACTTGGAGCCGGGGTTATCACCGACGACGACATAATCGGTTTTAGAGCTAACGGAATGGGTGACTTTTCCGCCTGCCCCTTCAATACGAGTTTGGGCTTGCGATCGCGTTAAACTGGGCAGTGTACCGGTAAGCACGAAGGTTTTGCCCATCAGAACATCTGGGGATGCAGAAGGGACAGGAGACGCGGATAGGGATAAGCCTAATGCTTGCAGTCGTTGGATGAGGGTTTGATTTTCCGGCAGTTGAAACCATTCAAAAATCGCGGCGCTCATTTCTGAACCAATGCCATGTACGCTTTCTAAATCGCTCTTTGTGGCTTGGGTGAGTTGTTCGACGGAGGGAAAAGCTTGGCATAAGAGTTTGGCATTGACGACTCCTACATGGCGAATGCCGATCGCATACAGGATACAATGCCAAGGGCGAGTTTTCGAGGCGGCGATCGCCTGCACCAGTTTTTGGGCAGACTTCTCACCCATACGATCTAACTTCATTAAATCATCAATGGTCAATTCATACAAGTCTGGGAGCGATCGCACTAACTGCTGCTCTACCATCTGCCCTGCCAGTTTTTCCCCCAAGCCATCGATATCTAGGGCATCCCGACCGCAGGCATGGATGAGAGTGCCGCGCAGAACGCCGGGACAAGCACTATTAATACATCGAGGAACCGCTTCTGTTGCCCGTTTCACAACCGGGGAATTACACTCAGGGCAAACAGTAGGCATCTCGTAGCGGCTGGCTCCGGGGGGGCGCAATTCCGGTAAAACTCGCACCACTTCCGGTATAATTTCCCCCGCCTTGCGAACGATCGCCGTATCGCCAATGCAGAGGTCTAATTCGGCGATCCGATCTCCATTGTGCAAAGTAGCACGTTTGACCGTTGTTCCTGCCAGTTGGATCGGTTCGAGTTCAGCTACGGGGGTTAGCGCTCCCGTCCTGCCCACTTGTACCGTTACCGATTTAACCACCGTGGGCAACTCTTCAGCCGGATATTTGAGGGCGATCGCCCATCGGGGGAATTTTTGCGTAAAGCCACAGTAAGTTTGCAACATCAAATCATTCAGTTTCACCACCACCCCATCCGTAAGATAGGGGAGTTGGTGGCGCTCCGTTTCCCAGCGCGTATAATATTGCTCTACCTGGGCTAAAGACGGGCAGAGGGTGCGGTTGGGATTCACCTTAAATCCCCAGCCAGAGAGCCATTCCAAGGCTTCCCACTGGCTTTGGGGCAAATTTGAAGTTTCCGGCAAATGCAGGGTATAGGCGAAGAAATCTAAGCGCCTAGAAGCCACAATTCGGGGGTCGAGTTGGCGTAGAGTTCCGGCTGCTGCATTGCGGGGGTTGGCAAAGGGAGGTTCGCCCGCTTCCGTGCGTTCCTGGTTCAGACGGGCAAACACTTCTAGACTCAGAAACGCCTCTCCCCGCACTTCGACGCGCTCTGGTATCGCTTCCCCAGTTAAGCGCAGGGGAATAGAGCGAATGGTTTTCACATTGGGGGTAATCTCCTCTCCAATCGTGCCATTGCCACGGGTTGCCCCGCGCACGAGTACGCCTTTTTGGTAAGTTAGGGCTAAAGCGGAGCCATCAATTTTCAGTTCGCAGATGTATTCGGGCGAGTTTTCGGAGGGAATAGAACCCGCATGACGCATCCATCGGTCTTGCCATTGGCGCAACTCGGCGAAGTTAAAGGCATTTTCCAGACTGTAGAGGGGAACATGATGCTCGACGGAGGTAAACTGCTGTGCCGGTTGGTCGCCCACGCGCTGGGTGGGACTATCGGGTACAATCAGATGGGGATATTGAGTTTCCAGGTCTTGGAGTTGGCGATAGAGGCGGTCATAAACGCTATCCTCCATAATCGGATTATCGAGAACATAATAGGCATAACTGGCTGTTTGCAACTGTTCCCGCAGCCGAGTTACTTGTTGCACAATTTCCACAGAAGCCACAACACCTTACTCCATTGAGCGATCGGGTAATCAACATTTTACAGTGCTTGCGCCGCAGAGGGGTAACGGGCGATCCTGTCCGTTTAAACCCTAGGGTTTACTGTTCTGGTGAGGGTGGGGTTTTAAGCCGATCAAGAGCATCGCCAAGGGCTTCTGCGGCCTCTTCTTGACCTTTCTTAGTATGGCGTTGAATGTCATCGCGAGTGAGGTAGCCTTGAGCCTGTTTGTGCTTATTTTTAAGAGTTTGTAGGCAATCTTGCATGGCGATCGCCTGCTCAAAGTTGAGTATCATTAATGCGGGAGTCTCAGCGTTGATGGCTTTGACGCGAAGACGGTGCTGTTTGACGACTTCAGAAATGGCAGCCGTTCCTGGAAGTTGCTGGCGCTCTATTCCGGGAACTGGTGCGCTATTGTCTAAACCTTGAGTATTAGAGGTGGTGAGAAATGTTCCGCCTTCAAATTCAGATTCTAACTCTACAGTTTTACCGCCTTTAGGAAATAAACCGATCGCCTGAAGTACCTTGACCAATCCCGGTAAAGGTATGGCGTAAATTCCAGCTACCGTGCGGCGATCGCGACTGAGCATCATCCGAATCATAATACGCGGTTGGTTTGGGTCAGCTTCCGAGATCGTCTTATCTTCAATATCTGCCAGTTTCTCAAACCCCAAACCTTCTAATTCTTTTTGGGCTTGCTCGTAAAACTTCAAATCGAGATGGGACAAATCTTGGGCATTAACCCGCACAAATTTATGGGTCTGGGAGTAGAGTTGCTCGTGATACTCCAGCAATTCTTGAGCTTTTTCAGTTACGGTAGCAGTCGCTCCATTCCCTGGCGCGATTTCCTCCACCTTCTTGCCTATAAATCGAGCAATTTTATTAGCTTCTTCCTGCATGGATTGGCGATCGGAAGAATAATCAAGAAATACAGGTTTTCCTGTTTTAGACATCAGGGTAATTGAATACAAGATTGAACCATCATCTTCTTCTGACTGCAAGCCAACCCGAAGGTCTGCAAAACCAGAAGACATGACCGTTTTTGGCGAAACCCACCAAGTATACTCAATCAAACGGAACATGCGTGTGGTGCGATCGAATTCAAATTTTCTTGGGTGCTTTATGTCAGACAGATCAGTTATGAAAATTACAGAACTTAAGCAAAATCCTAAAACAAGTATACTCAAAAGAGCCAAGCGAGTATCCTGCGAAGGAGCCAAGCGAGTATCCTGTTTAATCGTGAAACGTTCTGCTTCAGAGGTGTTAAAATTCTGGACTTGCTCCTGAATCCAGCCTGAATTTCCCACGCTACAACCCATTCGTATAGGTACAAGAGGCTTAAAGACTTGTTCGCGCCAGTTAGCCTTACCCATTAAATAGAATTCATGATAGGTAATCGTAGAACATGGACTATCTTCATCATTTGTGGGTTCTTCTCGTTGCATGTATTCGGCATGAGAGATAGAAGTAAATGAATGTTCAGGTAGAGATTTCAACCCCATCCATGCAGTTTTTTTCTGGACACAATTGATGCCATCTGCATCGTGGCGTTGACAATTCAGGCTTTCTACACCAAGGCGAGAGTAAAATCCGACTGCTATGGCTAAAGGAACGATAAGAGCAACTTTAAAAGAAAGCAATGCAATGCTGAAGGGAGATTGAGAATACCAGACCAGTTGATTGGAGGTTTCAGTGATTTTTAGCATACTCATGAAGTGGAATCTGAAAACAACTTCAGACTTATATTACTACATGGTGGTTAAGAAAAAGTTATAAGGGAACAGGCCGAAAACCCCTTGGTCTGACGCTGGGTAGGGAGATCGGGTACAATCAGGGGAGATCTCCAGAAACCCTGATGTCTTGATGCCTATCTGAAAGAAAACTTTGCGTTTTGTAACCAAAATATCGGGCGATCGTTAAGCTTCATTGCGAAAGGTTCACCCTAAAAATAAAGCCATGGTAGTCTCTATCATGTTGGTAAACCCCAAAAGCGTAACGGAAGGAGAACACCTTGAATTCACAACGGAACTTAACCCAAGACTCGTTACATCGTGAAGACTTTAGTGAGTACGTGGCCCACCTCCAACTTCATATGGCCCTACAAGCTCGCAATCTCCTCCCCAACTACAAACACGCTGCCGATAGTCGGGAACAGCTTCTTCAGCAGACTCAAGCTGATTTAGAAAAGCTGGCTTCTCGCCAAGCGGTCTAAAAGATTCCGTGATTTCCATCGTTTCCAACTCCATCTTCACTCCCAGGGCATGATTGCCCTGTTTTTTTTGTCTTCCCCAGGACTCGGTATCCATGACTATACTGAATAAAGTCGATCCTAGGGAGGTCTATGAAGGTTTTTCTCACGCTGAGTGGCAGTGAACGAAAAAGCCTGCTGTTGATGTTTGCAGCCGGTTTACTGTTTTGGTCAAGCATTGGCTCTTTGTTACCCACCTTACCGCTCTATCTGCGATCGCTAGGCATCTCCGATCAACAACTAGGCTTTGTCATGGGAGCGTTTGCCATCGGACTTTTATTCGTTCGGCCCTGGGTTGGGACGATCGCCGATCTCCATAGTCGCAAAAGAGTAATCCTCATCGGTACAGTCGTTTGCGGCCTTGCTCCCCTCGGTTATCTCTTCATTACCTCCTTTCCCTTCTTGATCATCCTGCGGAGCTTCCATGGCATTAGTCTGGCCGCCTTTACCACCGGATATATTGCCCTAGTGGCCGATATCACTCCCCCTCAAAATCGGGGTGAAGTCATTGGTTACATGAGCTTAATTAATCCGGTTGGTGTAGCCTTTGGCCCTGCTTTAGGCGGATTTGTACAGCACGCCCTTGGAGATGAGTATCTGTTTATTTTAACCAGTAGCTTCGGATTCCTCGCCTTTTTGATTATGACTCAAGTCCAAGAAGAGCGCCGAAGCCAAGATCCAAAAATGACCACTTCCTCAGTGGCGATCGAACCGGGATTATGGCGTTTGCTCCTGAGTCCCCGAATTCGGGTTTTAAGCCTGGTACTGCTCCATGCAGGTTTAGCTTTTGGAGGAATGAGTTCTTTTATTGCCCTCTTAATTTTGTCCACAGGAGTGAGCTTTAACGCCGGATGGTTTTTTACTGCTGCCGCGATCGCCAGTTTTGGTATTCGTTTAGTATCCGGGCCATTAAGCGATCGCATCGGTCGAGGGATCTTTATTACCTTCAGTATCTCTCTCTACGCAATCGCCATGTTCATCCTTACCTTTGCCCATACCCCTTGGATGTTTTTACTCTCTGGATTCTTAGAAGGAGCCGGTTTTGGCCTCTTAATCCCCACCACTTCCGCCATTATCGCCGATCGCACCTATCCCCACGAACGAGGACGCTTATTTGGTTTGTGTCTCGGAGGCTTCGATCTCGGTATCGCCCTCGCCGGGCCCATAGCGGGTATGATTGCCCAAGACTTTTCCTATCAAACTGTATTTATCTGTATCACCGTTATCCTCATCCTCGGTTTACTGGTATTCTTAACCCAATCGAGCAAAGACTTACACCATTCCCTACGCTATGCCTTGGGACGAGGACGAGATATTTATGCACTCTAGGCGATCGCGTCCCTTACCTTTAGCTTGGTATAAAGCGCGATCGGCTTGAGCAATCAGCATCTCTGGGGATTGACTCTCCCCAGGAATCAGGGCACTAATCCCCAAACTGAGAGTTACCCAAGAACTCACCTGAGAATAAGCATGATCGAGCCTGAGTTTATGGATTGCTTGGCGCAGGGTTTCCCCCACTTGTGCCGCCTGTTCTAAACTCGTATGGGGAAGAATCACCCCAAACTCTTCTCCCCCATAGCGAGCAGCCAAACTTTCGGCTGTCGGTAAATGACGAGAAAGAGTCCTAGCCACCTGAATTAAACAGCGATCGCCCGCTTGGTGGCCATAATTATCGTTATAGAGCTTAAAATAATCCACATCCGCCAAAATTAGCGCCAAAGGCTGTTGTCCCTCTTTCAAACCCTGCCATTGTTCAGCCAAATACTGATCGAAATAGCGGCGATTAGCAATTTGAGTCAAACCATCCAAATTCGCTTGATTCGTTAATTCTAAATTTGCTTTTTCTAGGGCTAGTTCAATCTGTTTACGCTTAGTAATTTCTCGCAACGTCACTGTTAACCCATCTCCAAGCTTCACCAACAAAATCTCAAACCAGCCTTCAATACCATCATGGGCATAATAGATTTCCTTTTGTATCGCTTGTGAGGTTTCAACCACCAAGATAAACTCATCCAATAACCCATCAAGTTGTAAACCCGGCAGCGCTTTCAGTAAGGATTTACCCTCTAATTTAGCCTTACCCAAGAGTTGATACGCCATAGGGTTGAGCAATAGGCAGCGAAAATCGATAATTTTTGCTTGTTCATCTCGAATCGCTTCTAGGGCGACAATGGCATCTAGGGAGCTATTTAAAATCCCCGATAATAGGGAGCGAGATTGAGCTAAAGAAGCTTCGATCGCCTTGCGCTTTTCAATTTCTGCATATAAATGCTCATTTTGCCTTTGTAGTTGCTGTTGCAGAGATCTCAGCCGGAGCTGATTTTCAATTCTCACTAAGACTTCTACACCTTCAAACGGCTTAGTAATATAATCCACTCCTCCCACCCCAAAAGCTGTTACCTTATCCAGGATTTCATCGCAGGCACTCAGGAAAATAATCGGGATCTCCTGGGTTTTCGGGTTGAGTTTCAGACGCTCACACACTTGATAGCCATTCATTTCTGGCATCATAATATCGAGTAAAATCAGACTTGGAGGAGAAGAAAGAGCTGAACGTAAGGCAAACTCACCATTACGAGCAACTCGCACTTTATAGCCTTCTTTAGATAACAGTTGGGTGAGTACACTTAAATTGGTTGAAGTGTCATCAACCACCAAGATATCAATTGGATTCGGATGATTCTGATGGCGATCCATAGCCAGTGAATAGTCGATAGTGGACATTAGATGATCGAAACTTGATTTTTCTCGTCTCATGTCCAGCATGAGAAACACCCTTTACCCTCTCAACTCTAAAACAAGACTTTATGTTTAGACTTCCTGAAGGCATTCCCAATTTACCCGATCTTACCCATGCCGACGAATTAATGCAGTTTGGCAGTTACATTTTTAATACTTTTCTGGTTTTGATGCTGGTGGTAGCAGGATTTGGCTTAGTGTTAGCCGCTTTGGGTTTTGCGCTGCGAAGTGATCGAAACCCTTCGGCTTGGACGCATAAATGGTTACAGCGCTACGATGTACTGTTGGATATTTTACAACATGGGGCGATCCTTTTGATCGCGATCGCCATTGGCTTTTTCTTTTGTACCACCTTAGCAAACCGTTATCATCATTGGGAACAAGCCAAAGTAGTTGAATCTGCCCAAATGCTAACTGGAGAACGACTCGAACAAGCTGCTCCCCAAGTGCGCTACACCATCCCCGAAACCTATCGCGTTAATCAATATGTAGATGGTAAGTATGTTGAGGTGGAACAAGTCCAAGAGGTAAACCGCTACTTGAGTTTAGAAGCTTCTCAGATTGATGTATTGCTCAATCAGGTGATGGATGTGCAAACCAATTTACCCGTGTATCAGGTTTCCTTTGATGCTCAGTATCAAGTCAGTAATCTCCTCGGAGAGAAAGAGGATTTTTTCTTTGAAATTCAACCTCCCTATGGGTATACCATCCTCCAAAATTTTCGCGTCGAGCGGGATGGACAACGGTTAGAACCCATTAATCCTGGAGATTACGGTTTTCCCTTGAGCTTAGAGTCTAAAGAAACTGCCCAATTTCGGGTCACCTATCAAGTACAAGGGTCTCCGCGATGGGTCTATAATGCTAATGGGCAATTGTTATCTAATTTTCAGTTAACGGCGATCGCCAACTTCCCTAAAGCCGATTTTGCCAGTGGCATTGTTCCCACTCAAACCCTAGAAGAAGGACAAGGAAAGCGCTTTATCTGGGTATTTGAAGATAACGTTTCTGTCCGCAATCCCTTCGGTGTATTTACCACCACTAATCCCGTAGGCAGAACCGGAGTCTTGCCCCGTCTACTGTTGCTCAGTCCGGGCTTACTCCTATGGTGGCTAGGTTTACTGTATTTATCCTTACCGATGCAACTGCGTGATGTGGCGATCGCCTGTGGTGTCTTTTTTGCCTGCATTTTCGCCCTCACCTACGCCAGTCGCATCATCCACCCAGAACTATCCTGGATACTCCTCTCCTGCATATTACTGCCCCTAGCCTGGGGATTAGGAGATAACCGTCGGGAATCTTCTGCTGCACTCATTGCCACCATTTCCGGAGCCATTTTACCCGTTTTAGGCTTACTCGTTCCCTACAGTGGGTTAACCTTAAGTTTAGCCGCCCTGCTATCTGTCACTTGGTTAGCCGTTCATCACTGGTATGGGTGGTATCGCATTCCGCCCAGAAGTTAGGAGATGGGGGGATGGGGAGATGGGGAGATGGGAAAAGAATTAGAATCAAGTAACCTTTAGTTTTCTAACTGAACTATTTATGTTTTCTCAAATCGCTTTAGTCTCGATTATTACTCTTTTCTCCCTTGAGTCCTTGCCAATCGTCCCGTCTGGAACTCAATTCATCTCCTTAAATCCCTTGCATCGGCTTGATTCATCTCACACGAAAGAGGCTGAAGATCGAGCAGAAATCCAAGCCTTGCTCGACGAAAACTTAAACGCTCTCAATGCCGAAAATGTCGAGAGATATATGAACACCATGCACCCGGATTCTCCCCAATTTGAAATCACAGAAAAAACCGTAGTCTATTCCATTGAACTTTTTGATTTAAAATATGAAATTAACGATTGGGAAATTCTTGAGATGGATGACGATACGGCTAAAATCCGTGCCAGTCAAACTACTACCAAAGTAGCTGGTGAAGGTCTATTTAGAGATAACTCTATAGTCGCAATCCATACCTTAAAAAAATATAAAGGTGAATGGAAATTTTGGACATCTGAGATTCAAACGGTAGAATTTCTGAATTAAGCCATGTCCTAGATCGAGGCAAATGTACACCTAACCATGACCTGTTCATCCCATGAGTAACCAAACATCAGCAACAATCCAAACCGTTAAAGTTACCCTCCTCTTAGCTGGAGGCCATCAGTATACCCTTTCTCTGCCGTCCAATTCTCCCATTCTGGTAGCCGTGATGAAAGTCTTAGCTTCTCAGACGGGAAATAATGGAAGCTCTGGCTCCCAATTATTTCAAATTCCCTTAAATGACGATCGCCAGGCACTCTGTTTTCCCAGCCACCAACTGATCGGGGTACTCACGGAGCCGCCCTTATATGTGCAGCAAAAAGCACAGCAAATGGCCAGCCCTGCACCCCAACCTCCAGCTCCCGTATCCAACACCATCACCTCCCGCTTCGTCCATTTAGATCACTTCCTCAGTGACGAAGAATGCGATCGCCTGCTCAAATACGTGAAAAAACGTCAAAAAGACTTCACTAGCACCACCACATCCACAGGAGAAGTAGACTATCGCTATTCCACCGTTCTCTATCACTTTCCAGAATTCTCCGAGATGATTACTGAACGGGTAAAAGGGATGATGCCAGAAATTTTACCCCAACTGGATCGTCCCCTATTTGAACCCCAGGATGTGGAAGCCCAATTAACCGCCCATAATGACGGTCATTATTTTAAGCTTCATAATGATAATGGCTCTCCCGACACCGCCACCAGAGAGCTAACCTATGTTTACTATTTCCATAATCAACCTAAAAACTTTAGTGGGGGAGAACTGCTTCTTTACGACAGTACAATCAAAAATGGCTATTATGCCAAAGCCGATACCTATCAAACGGTTGAACCCCGACACAATAGTATCGTCTTTTTCCTGAGTCGATATTTACATGAAGTGCTACCGGTGCGTTGTCCCTCAAAGAAATTTACCGATAGTCGATTTACCATTAACGGTTGGGTGAGGCGATCGTAATCTCCCTCCGTTTCGGTTATTGAAAAAATAATTATTTTTCCTTAAAACCTATGATTCTGGCAATAGAAACCCTAAAAAAAAGATGCAATTTAAGGATAGATGACGGTCAATCAAGATGGGTCTATTTTCTGCTCATCAATACCCTTGTGCCGTTCTCTATCATATTTCCCTCACCAGGATTGGCTCAATCAATTATTCCGGCTCAGGATGGGGTAGGAACTCTTGTTACTCCAGGCAATCATCAACAGTTTAATATTCAAGGTGGAACCCAGTCAGGGCAAAATCTCTTCCATAGTTTCCAACAATTTGGACTAACTCAGGGTCAAATTGCTAACTTTATGGCTCAACCGCATATCCAAAATATTTTGGGTCGTGTGGTTGGGGGCGATGCTTCCTTTGTTAACGGATTAATTCAACTGAGCAATAGTAGCGCTAATCTCTATTTAATTAATCCTGCGGGCATTCTCTTTGGGCCCAATGCCAGCTTAAATGTGCCAGCAGACTTTTATGCGACTACAGCCACTGGAATTGGATTGGGACTGGATGGATGGTTTAATGTGGTGGGTTCTAATGATTGGAGTACCTTAACCGGAGTCCCCACAGAATTTAAGTTTGACGGAGCTAATCCTGGAAGTATTGTTAATCTGGGAAATTTACAAGTTAATGAACAACAAACCCTGGGTTTAATTGCTGGCAATACCCTTAATTTAGGAACCCTATCTGCACCAGGGGGAACGATTACCATTGCTGCGGTTCCGGGGGAAAATTTAGTTCGGATTTCTCAAGAAGGCCATTTACTGAGTTTAGATCTGCCTGTGAACTCGGAAAATGAGAATCCTCAAAGCATTACTCCGGTAACGCTTCCTCAACTGTTGATGGGTAGTGGACTCAATCATGCTGAACATCTAACCGTTAATTCTCAGGGACAGGTGGTGTTAACGGGATCGGGAATTTCTTTGCCGGAGAGATCGGGAGTGGCGATCGCCTCTGGAACCCTCGATACTTCTAGTATAACCGGCGGCAAGATCGCGATTTTAGGCGATCGCATCGGCATCATCGATGCTCAGATCAACGCCTCCGGAACCCAAGGGGGCGGAACCCTCAACATCGGCGGTTCCTTCCAAGGAAAGGGCCCCCTTCCCAACAGTGAGTTTACCCTAGTGAATGAAAACAGCATCATCAATACCGATGCCCTCCTGAATGGAGATGGGGGAAACATCGTCATCTGGAGCAATGACACCACCCAATTTTTAGGTCAAATTAGCGCTAGAGGGGGGCAAAACTCTGGAAACGGTGGATTTGTGGAAATTTCTGGTTTACAGTTCCTAGACTACCAAGGAACGGTAAACACCACCGCTCCCCAAGGCAATACCGGAACCCTACTCCTCGATCCCACCAATATAGAAGTCGTTTCTGGAGGGGGAGACACCAGCAACCTGGGGGACGTAGACGAATTGAGCGATCCCAACCTCAATACCTTAGAAAGCATTACTCGCCTTAACGTCAGTGCCATTAATGATGCAAGAAGCAACGTTATCCTCCAAGCAAGAGACAGGATTACGTTTAGCGCTCCTGTGAATATCACCCTCGATTCCGTGGGACTCTCTGCTCAAGCGGGATTTCAGATTAATGTTGATGCCACGATCACGACTAATAAGGGCAATTTTACCCTCAATGCTCCCACTATCAATATCAATGCTTCCCTGAGTACAGGAGGAGGCTTGGTTTCACTGCAAGATAGCACTAGCACTGCATCAGGCAACTCTGAGATTACCATCAATCAGAGCATTAATACGAGTGGTGGGGCTATTTTACTTGGTGGCGCAACCCCCGAAGATACTCCTAATATCATTGCTAATGCTTTGCTCAATACTGGCGGAGGAGATGTGGTGGCGATTGCCGATCAAATGACCGCGAGAGGGATCATCACCAGTGGGGGAGACATTAGGGTAAGCGCTGATAGCATAAGTGCCACTGGAGACATGGCTACCAATGGAGGAGACGTTAATATCAGTGTTGATAACGCGATCGCCCTACCAAGTATTAACACTTCTAATCTCACCAGTGATGGGGGAGACGTTCAGCTACGCTCTATATTCGGCAGCATCACCACAGAAACTCTCAACACTAGCAGTAGCTCTAGTTTAGGTGGTAATGCTTCGCTAGATGCTCTTAATGATATAGAAGTCACCTGGATTAATACTGAAGGGAGAACCTTCGGCGGAAATGTTAACCTCACGACTGAGGGTTTTGTCCGTATTAGGGGAACCTTCACTGCAAGCAATGGTGAAACGGCCAGTATTTCCACCGTTGGAGATACGGGTGGCGGAACCATTACCATTACCCATGGTGGCAACGGTACAATCCCTTTTGTTGTTGGCAATGCCACCAGCAATGGTACAGCAGGGGTAATTACCAGAGGCACAGATACAGAATCAACGATCGGTATTACCAACGAGTATTTACAAAGCTATACGCAGGATAGCGATCGAATTCAAATTCTCACGACTGCAACGCCAACCCCAACGCCAACGCCAACCCCAACCCCAACCCCAACCCCAACACCAACACCAACCCCAATCCCAACCGAACCCCCTCCAGGCGATCCTACAGCTCCACCGAGTGGGACTGAGCCTCCTACCAATGGAGGGACTCAACCTCCTACTAATGGGGGGACTGAGCCTCCTCAAGATGGGGGGACTGAGCCTCCTCAAGATGGGGGGACTCAACCTCCTCAAGATGGGGGGACTCAACCTCCTCAAGATGGGGGGACTGAGCCTCCTACTAATGGGGGGACTCAACCTCCTCAAGATGGGGGGACTCAACCTCCTCAAGATGGAGGGATTCAGCCTCCAGCCGATGGAGGAACTCAGCCTCCAGCCGATGGAGGAACTCAGCCTCCAGCCGATGGAGGGACTCAGCCTCCTACTAATGGAGGGACTCAACCGCTCCCAACGGGAGATTTTGAGCAGTTTAATCCGACTAGAGAAGGTTTAGAGAATCCGACTTCCTTTAATCAGCCGTTGGCAGATTTTAGCCCAGAAAGTCCAGGGGGCGAGTTGCGCCCACTGAGTCCAGAAAGTCCAGGGGGCGAGTTGGGAGACTTCGGGGGAGAAAGTCCAGGGGGCGAATTACGCCCACCGAGTCCCGATGGCTCAGTGGGGCCAGAGGGCGATCGTCCTCCCGCACCAGAGAGGCCACCTCAAGGGGCCGAACCCTCAGAAGAGCAACCCGGCCCCAGACAACCGGGTGACCCCGGTCAAGACGCACCAGAAGCGGGGGAACCTGGCCCCAATAATCCGGATAGAATAGCACAATCGCAAAGGTTAGAAATTGCCCGCAACAGTATTGATAATCAACTGGATGCTGGGAATTTAAATGAAGCCACCTTATCTATTGATGGCTTATTCAGTGATGAATTATCGCTCTATACCGGGGAAGAATATGAAGTCGATGATAATGTGCAATCTGTAGAAAAATTCCAAGAGCGTTTAGCCGAAATTGAAAGACTGACGGGTAAAACCACAGTCATCACCTATGTATTAGCTCGCCCGAATCAATTGGATTTAATTTTGGTCACTCCCAGAGGTCAATCGATTTATAAAAGTGTTCCCAATGTTCAACGCTCTGAAGTCCTGGAAACGATCGAAAACTTTAGAAGCGAATTGACGAATCCCCGTAAACAAACTACCACCAGTTATTTGCCCTATAGCCAACAACTCTATCAATGGTTTATTGCTCCCATAGAAGAGCAATTAGAAGAGGTGGGAGCTGATGTTTTAGTCTTCAGCATGGATGCGGGCTTAAGATCGGTTCCTGTGGCTGCTTTACATGATGGAAAGCAATTCCTAATTGAAAAATACAATGTGGGCTTAATTCCTTCCGTGCTGCTCACCGATACCCGATATCAGTCCTTAAGCAATGCCCAAGTCTTAGCCTTTGGAGCCTCTGAGTTTAGCGAACAAGCGCCTTTACCTGCGGTTCCTGTAGAGATTGATACTATTACTAAGAATTTATGGATAGGAAAATCGTTCTTGAATCATGACTTTACCCTCAATAACTTGATGTCGCAACGGCAGTTTTCTCCCTCGGCGATCGTTCATTTAGCCACCCATGCTGAATTCAATCCTGGATCGCCCAAAAATTCCTATATTCAACTCTGGAATGAGCAACTGACTCTGGATAAATTAAGAACATTAGGATGGGATAATCCCCAAGTGGAACTGTTAGTTTTGAGTGCCTGTCGTACCGCAGTCGGCGATCCCTCCGCCGAGTTGGGATTTGCTGGATTAGCCGTACAAGCCGGTGTAAAAACGGCTTTAGCGAGTTTGTGGTATGTCTCCGATGAAGGCACATTAGCCCTCATGACTCAGTTCTATGATTACTTAAGAAATGCCCAACTCAAATCCGATGCTTTGCGGGAAGCGCAGCTTGCCATGCTTAGGGGAGAAGTGCGAATTGAAGGAGGACAATTACGGGCAAGTCGGGGTGGAAATGTTGTTCTTCCTGCCGTATTGGCGAATGTACCTGAGCGGTCTTTAGCTCATCCTTATTATTGGTCGGGGTTTACGATGATTGGCTCACCGTGGTAAGCGGAGGTGGTGGGTAGGGCGATCGCTAACTGCCCTACTCATTATACAATAACCAATTAGCGTATTACTTTTATCTAACTGCCCCGTGACACGCCAACCCCACGACCAATTTGCCAAGCAATACCTCAAAGAACTCCTTGAACCCCTAGGAACTGTGGAAATTAGCCAAGAAATCCCAGGGGAAACCCTCTCTATCGATCTCATTTTCGAGCCATCACCTGAACCACTAAACAACCCTCCAGCACTGGGTTTACTCGCTCAATTAGCTTCTCGGCCTTGCTTACTAGAACCCTATCGGAACTGTCCAAATAACTCAGAAATCCGCAACTGTCTTCTCAAACTTTTTTATGTTCATGCCCAGCTACAACGTCAAGCTAAACGGGAAAATCGCACACTGGATGAACAGCAATTGGCTCGATTATGGATTTTAACGCCGACGGCATCTAAGAGACTATTAAAAGAATTGGGTGCTGAAGCTGATGGAGAGTATGACTATACAGGAGTGTATCGACTAGCACAGATTAACCAAACGGGGATTATTGCCATCAACCAACTGCCAGAAATTTCAGAAACCCTATGGTTGAGGATGTTGGGGAAAGGGGGAACGCAGAAAAGAGCAATTCAGGAAGTGCTATAGCGCTTCGCCCTCGTCTAGTTACAAGTTAGAATAGAGAATGTACAACTTTCGAGCAGGTCTACTCGCGATGGCAAGTGCTTATAGTCAAAAAATCCGAATACGGGCCTTGGAGCTGATAGGAAATGGTGTACCAATCAGCCAAGTGAGTCGGGCACTGAAAATTAGCCGCCCAACCCTTTATAGATGGAAAGAAACCAAAGAAAAAACCGGTTCGACAGTTCCTAAAAAAGGCAGACCTCCAGCTCAACCTTGTGGGATTAAAGACTGGGAAAAGTTCAAAGAATTTGTCGATGCTAACCCTGACAAAACTCAAAAAGAATTAGCCAAATTATGGGGTGATGTCAGTCATCATACAATTAGTAGAGGGTTAAAAAAAATGGGTTACACTCGTAAAAAAAAAACTTATGGTTATCAGGAAAGATGTGAGGAGGAACGGTCTGAGTTTAGGCGTAAACTAGCTCAATATAGATCAAAACAGGTAATCTACATGGACGAAAGCGGGATAAATAATAATGAAAGCTATCCTTATGGATGGAGTCAAAAAGGGGAAAGATTATATAGTATGCGACCCGGAAAACGCCAAGATAGATTAAGTATTATCGGCGCTTTATGTGACGGAAAAATCTTGGCTCCGATGGTATATCAAGGATATTGCACAGCCAAGGTGATCGAGACTTGGTTGGAAAAATGTTTATTGCCAGAGGTGGAAAAAGGTCAGGTAATTATTATGGATAATGCTCCTTTCCATAACTCCCGTAAAATTAGAGAACTAATTGAAAAAGCGGGATGTGAATTGCTGTTTTTGCCTACCTACTCTCCTGACTTAAACCCAATTGAACATTGGTGGCAAAAAGTAAAGACAGCAATTAGAAAAGAGTTGCCTCTTCATGACTATAATATTCATAAAGCAGCAGACGCAGCATTCCAGTATTTGTAAATAGACCAGCGCGAAGCGCTATATTACAGCAATTCGGGGATTCTACTAACAGACTTGAATAGCTTGGTAATACACCATCATTCCCGCAGACAATCTGCATTGGGTTGTAAGGAGCGATGGGGAGTCACTTTTTCTGGCGTTGTGGTTAGAAAGATTTCTCCCTTTTCATTCATCACCCATCCGGTAGCGATGGGTAACCGAGGACGGGAGGGAGTGAGATTGCTTTCAACTGCGCTTAGGGGCTGCCCATTCTCCCTCGATGCAGGAACGGGTTGCATCATCTCCACCTCCGCAGAACCCGGATTCACCGGTTGATTGGGGGTTGGGGCTAAACCGCGTCCTTCAATGGTTAATTCCCGCTCCCCCGAACGTAACTGAGCCTCCGGGCGACAAATCGGCCGAATGCCTTCCGGTGTTTCAATTGCCTGGGGTAAATCCGCCGTATTCTGAGCCGGATCGATATCTGGCGTATTAATCTCTACCACACCGCTAAACTGGGGGCCCAATGCGGAAGTTGCCGTAATATCGCTATCTGAGGTTAACTGATTGCGAAACTCTGTTCCGTAAATCCCCTGAGCCGTAATCGTCACCCGACCGCCAAAATTCTGCTCGGCATTGGCGCTAATATCGCTATTTTCGAGAGCCGTTAATAAATCGGTGTTGATGGTAATATTACCCCCCGTAGATTCTCCGAAGGCATTCGTCACAATCTGGCTGCCCTCCCGCAAGCGGATATCCTCACCACTGAGAAAAATATTACCCTGAATACCCGAAGTCGTATTCGCCGTAATCTGTCCCCCATTTAAGCGCACTTGGGGCGCAGTAATCAGAATATCCCCTGCTCCCCCTAACGGTGCATTCGTCACAATATTACCGGCAGGGTCTCGGAGAATGCCATTCACATTAATTTCCGCCCCATGATTCACCGTCAACTGCTCCGTACCGATAATCAAATCTCCCGCATTTCCCGGCCCTTCCGTGCGTACCGTTAGCCGCGTGGGGCGACCATCAGCAGCCATGCCACTCAAATTCACCGATTCCGAAGCCGTAACCCGTAACGTTCCCCCTTGTCCCGGCCCCCGTGTCGCAGCCGTCACTTGTCCCCCATTGTCTAGGTTGAGCTGTCGAGTCAGGAGGGTGATATCTCCTGCGGGTTGCTCTCCCAGAGTGACCGCTACAATCGCACTGGGAGTTTGACCATCGGGACTGGTTCCCCTCACCTGGAGCTGTTCCCAAGCATTTATCCTCACTCGTCCCCCTACTCCTCCCCCAAAGGTTCCCGCCGAAATTTGTCCCCCATTCTCTAAGGTCAGGAACCGGGTATTAACCCGCACATCTCCTCCCCGTCCAGTTGCAGGAATGACGGGAACTAGCTCCCCATTGGGGCCGGGAATAAACCGGATAGCTGTACTAGGGTTTCCTTGGCTCTCTTCCAAGGGAATAAAATTGACCTGAGAAAAAATACCACTGGGATTATCTTGGGTTCCGCCAGAAATAAAAATACCGTCCGACGCACCAATGATTAAATTCCCTGCATTGCCGCTTCCTCTGGTGCTGGCGGAAATTTGCGCCCCACTGTCGATAGTAATCGCTCTTGCGCCAATCGTAATATCTCCAGCCGGTTGGTTGTCAATAAATGTTGCTGTAGAAATGAGCGCCCCTTCCTGTAGCCGCAATTGTCCCGTAGTGATGTTAATGCTTCCTCCTCTGCCAAATCCCAAGGTAGCAGCAAACACGCCACCGGGAAGTCCAAAGGGAGTAATTCCGGAGACATTTAAGGATTCTGGAGCGTTGAGGATAATATTTCCTCCTAATCCTGGACTTAAGCTAGAGGCGGAAATCTGCGCTCCATTGGTGATGTTAATCCGGGGTGCAGTGACGGTAATGTTACCCGCAGAACCTGGGGCGATGGTTTCGGTGAGAATGGCACTGGTGACAAAGCCTCTGGAGACTCCCCCGGTTACGGTTACAGAGTCTGTCGCGGTGACGCTAAGGTTGCCTCCGGGTTGGTTGCCTTCGGTGAGACTGAGAAAAACGGAGCCTTGAGCTAGGGTAATGTTGCGTCCGTAGGCTTGCAGGTTTCCTCCTCCCTCACCACTGGTATCGGCGGCTGAGATGCCAGAAAGGGTGATATTGCCCTGCTCAGTGAGGGAGAAGGGGGTAGCGGTGAGCTGATTTCCGTCCAGGTTGAGGTTAACGGCTCCATTTCCTCCGGCGATTAAGTCAATTCTGCCGTCTTCTGCGGTTAATGTACCACCAGCTAGGTTGAGTTCTCCACCAACTAGGGCTAGGGTTTGACCGGGTTGTACATGCAAGCCTTGAACTTCCCCGCGCGTAACAATTCCGTTCTGTGGGTTAACGCTGAGGTTATGGCCTTGGCCTTCGACGATGATGGGGGCGGGATTTGGGCTGAGATAGAGTTGGGTGGGGACGCTGACGGTGAGTAGGGGTGGGGTTTGGGAGGGGATGCTACTGAAGGATGTGCCGTCGGCGAAGTGGATACGGTTGGCGGTGGTGGCGAGGAAGGAGCCGCCGATGTTGAGGGAGGCGTTGGGGCCAAAAAGGATACCGTTGGGATTGATGAGGAATAAATTGGCGCTGCCGTTGGCGCGGATTAATCCATCGATGGTGGAGGGGTTTGCGCCGGTAATGCGGCTAAAAATGTTGGTGATGTTGGGGGCGTTGTTGAAGAAGGCTTGGGTATTTGTGGGGAGGGAGAATTGGTCGAAGCTGTGAAAGAGGTTGCTGCCTTGGGGCGTGCCGCCGTTAATGAGCCAAAGGTTGGTTTGGGGGGTGGTGACGGTGGTATTTTGGGGTAAGGTGCGATCGGGTACAATCTGGGCATGGGCTAGGGTGGGCAATAGGCCTAGGAGTAGGGGGAGACTGAGTAGGGTTTTCCAAGGTTGGGTCATGGGGATGAGTTGGGCGATCGCCAGTAAGATTGTATCGCATGTAAAACGTAAAATAGATCTAGACTCGGAGTTATCGTGCAATTGTTAGTTTTTGATGAAAGAGAGGAGGTAATTTTGCAATGGATGCAGTAGATCGATATTATTCCATTATTTATCCCCTTTTAAAAGAATACGCCGATCTACCCTATCGTTTTGGACAAGTAGAGCGGCGGTTGATTATTAGTGATGATAAAAGCCACTATTTATTCATGACTTGGGGATGGGAAAATGGTAGTCGGGTTCATGGTTGCATTGTTCATTTAGAGATTATTGGCGATAAAATTTGGATTCATGAGGATGGGTTGGAAGATGGTATTGCCGATGATTTGCTAAGACTGGGGATTCCAAAAGAGCAAATTGTGTTGGGATTTCATCCGTCAGAAGTGCGACCTTATACTGAGTTTGCAGTGGGTTGAAAGGCTGATAGGAGTGGACTGAATAGGAAGTAGCAAAATAATAGGAATGAGAGTAATGATGGTAATAATACCTTGACCAATATCTGCTGGCAATTAATATCCTCAATTTATGGAGAGCTACAGCGTCAAGCTAAACGAGAACAACGCACTCTGGATGAAGTCCAACTCCCTCAGTTATGGATTTTAACGCCTACCGTTTCTGAAAGAGTCCAAGAATACTTTGGCGCTCATCTCAAGTTAGAACGGTGGTATACGGGAATCTATCTTCTGGCTGATGGCATCAAAACCGGAATCATTGCCATTAACCAACTACCAGAAATCCCAGAAACCCTATGGTTGAGGATGTTGGGCAAAGGAGGAACCCAAAAAAGAGCCATTGAGGAAGTTTTGGCCTTGCCGCAAGACCATCCGCAACGACAGAATATCCTAGAGTTGGTTGAAATATGGCGGATTAATGTAGAAAGTAAAATAGATCTAGATCCAGAGGAAAGGGAGTTGATTATGGAATTATCACCAGCTTATATAAAATGGCGAGAAGATACCCTTCAAGAAGGGATTCGACAAGGACTTGAGCGGGGGCTTGAGCGGGGACTTGAGCGGGGACTTGAGCAAGGCGTTCAACAGGAACGACGCTTTATGGTTGAAGCCTTGTTACGGACTCGGTTTGGTGAGTTGGATGAGGCACTTTTGGGTATTATTAAGGCTTTACTGGAGTCCTCTCCCGATGAGTTTATGCCTTTGTGTTTGAATGCTTCTCGTGAAGAGTTGTTGGAGCGGTTTGGGGATTCGGGTGAGACTCAGGAAAGTTGAGGGAATGGCGATCGCCCAGTATTTGTTAAGATTTCAGAGTTGATGAAGTTTTAACTTTAACCCAATTATGACGGCACAAAAAACGCTTTGGGAAGAATACCTCAAACCGATTATCACGCTCTTCTTAGATAAGGATGCCTTGATTAAGCTGCGTCATGAAATCAATTGGGAAGCAGAAGGCGATCGCCTCTCGAACCCAAATCTCAGCTATCCCACTTACTACAGCAGTCAAAATTTTCACGGAATCAAAAATGGTTATTTAAGTATCGATGCGGCCATAACCTACGATGCTATTACTCAATATGTGGTTTTTCCTCAAGAAAAGTGGGTGAGAGAACAGCTCATTGATGCGGTGGGGGGTTATCCCAATCGCATCCTGGATCTTGGCTGTGGCACGGGATCGTCAACTTTGCTACTCAAACAAGAGTATCCCCAAGCTCAAGTGACTGGATTAGATCTCTCTCCCTATATGCTAGTGATGGCAGAACACAAAGCCAAAGAAGCCAACCTAGACATTCACTGGCAGCATGGACTGGCAGAAAAAACGCTGGCTCAAAGTGAGAGTTTTGACCTGGTAACGGCTACACTGCTGTTCCATGAAACCCCACCAGCCATTACGAAAGCCATTTTACAAGAAGCCTTCCGCCTGCTAACTCCAGGGGGGCAATGTATCATCTTAGACGGCTGCCAAAGTACCCTCAGACAAGCCACATGGATGACTAATATTTTTGAAGAACCCTATATAAAAGCCTTTGCGGCTGGGGATCTTCAGCAGTGGATGGAGCAAGCGGGTTTTGAAAAGGTGGGTGCAGAACCGATTGTCTGGCTCAATCAGGTGACAAAAGGGATGAAACCGTTACCCGATCGCCTGGAGAATTCGGTACAAGTGGATCATAATTTAAGCAATGTGTTGTCACCAGCATTTTAATCCCCGATGAGCCTTCAGGTTGTTCTGTTTGATTTTAATGGGGTGATCGTTAATGATGAACCCATACACCGGGAACTGATTAATGAGATCCTCATCTCCCAAAATCTGCCACCGAATCCGAGCGATTATAATGAATGCTGTTTAGGAAGGAGCGATCGCGCCTGCTTATTCGATTTATTACAACGTCGGGGCAGAGCTGTCAATGAGCGCTCCCTCGCTCCCCTCATCGCTCAGAAAGCGCAAGGATACCGACAAAAACTCGAAGCTCTCGACAAACTCCCCATTTTTCCCGGAGTCGAAGATCTGATCTATAAAGTACGGGTAGCTCGCTTGCGTTTAGGGTTAGTCACCGGAGCCTTGCGTTCAGAAGCGGAATGGATTCTCGAAAGAGCCAATCTGTTGCCCTATTTTGAGGTGATTGTGGCTGGAGATGAGGTGCAACAGAGCAAACCCCATCCCGAAGGCTATTTACTCGCCCTGGAGCGATTCAATCAACTCGATCCGGGTTTACACTTATCTAGCAAAAACTGCTTAGTGATTGAAGATACGCCAGTTGGAATCCTAGCGGCCAAAAATGCTGGGATGCAAGTCGTCGGAGTCGCCAATACCTACCCCTTCCATATGATCCAAAGGCAAGCCAATTGGACGGTAGATTATTTACATGAGCTAGAACTCGATCGCGTGCGAGCCGTTTTTGGTGACAGTCCCCATCTTCCCTTCACTAGGGCACAATGATAGAATAGGAGTTCTTCTGGGGAATTAGCTCAGTTGGTAGAGCGCTGCGATCGCACCGCAGAGGTCAGGGATTCGAGTTCCCTATTCTCCATACTCCTGACTCAGGAATCCAAAGGTTTACCCTCTTGCTACTGCTTTGGGTAACGGTATCATGGAACATATAGTCCAATCATTCCCGGTATCGTATCTGATGACGACCCCTATAGAACAACCCATTTATCAAGGTCAATTTGGTAGCTTTACCATTACCCCAGAAGATCGCCAAGGGGTGGTGATTTATCGCACCGGGTTAACAGTCGCCGCTCTATCCATGGCGATCGCCACTAGCCTCACCCTCTGGCCCGATCATAACCCAGACCTCCTATCCTGGCTTACCCCCCTCTATTTTCTCTTTTGTGGGGCATTAGGGGTTAGCCTGCTCACCATCCATATTTATATGGTCATCCTCCATCGCGCCTTACAATTCTTTCTGATTGTTGGTAGTATTTCAGGTCTCATCCTCACCTTCAACAGCTCCCAACCCCTGGCCCTTACGGTATATACTCAACCCTTAACCTTATTCGGTATTGGATTTACCTTTGCCGCTCTCACCGGAATTTACGTCAAAGAAGCCTTCTGTTTCAACCGTCTAGAAACCAAGTTTCTGACTCCCCTCGTTCCCCTGTTGCTGCTTGGTGTTCTCTTTGGCACTCTCCCCCTACCAGCCCAACAAATCATGTTAGCCGCCTGGAGTATCCTATTTCTGATTTTTGCGGGCCGAAAACTGATCCAACCCATTCCCCCAGATATTGGCGATAAGTCAGTTTTTGAATATCTGAAAAAGGGTCAGAGCAATGGATAATCAGGGGATCTATTTGCCCAAAATTGGGTAAGATGAGTGTCGGACACGAAGCGAGTCGGTCTGGTCAACCTACAGTCAGGGAAGATAATCTATGGTTCATCAACCTAAATCCATTCATCGCTCTACTGGAAAGCAGCAGTCAAACCGACTCAAGTTTATCCTGGAACCGATTCAAAACCATACCCTCTTGGTGTGGAGCGTTTTGGCGCTGTTGGTCATCGGTATCGGATATGAAGCCTTAAGTATTTTAATTAATCCTGGGGAAATTGAACCGGAAGAGGCGATCGTCGAGATTGAAGAAGGGGGAGAAACTCTAGAGGGTGCAGACGATAACTTTACCTTACCCTGGCTCTGGTTAGGGGCGATCGCCTTGGCATCGGGGGGAATCTTCCTGCTCTGGAAAACCCTACAAAATCCCACTGCCCATAAACGAGCAGCCCTCAACCGTCGCCAACGTCGCGGAGCCAGCCTATTATCTGAAAAACCCCAGCCCTTACGAGTCCCTCAGCGCCAACCCATCGCCCCCTTCAGTCTAGAAAACTTTAGCGCCTCAAGAGCCACCGTTGAAGCCCACAAAAAAATACCAGAAGTTACCCCGCAACCCCTGGTTCAGCCCCAAAAACCCTTTAGCTTTGACCTAAACCGTACCGCCAAACCAGTTCAAAACCCTTCCTTACAAGTCCCCAACTTTCCCAAACTTACCCCAGATATTCCCCAAGGATCGGTTCCGAAACCCGTTCGCAAGAAACCCCCCCAAGAGTATCAAGATCAAGAGATTCGCAAATCCTCTTAGGGAATCGGAGAGATGGCATGATTCAAGTCTGTTTACAGGAATTCCATCTTAATAGAAATTCCATAAACTTATGATTTTGATCCGTTACTTTTTCTTAAGGTGAATGACTATACAAGCCTCTAGAGAAAATGATAAACTCACAGCGAACCCTTTCTGAGTTTACACAGGGTTTGGGTAGACTCTAAAGCCTGAATAATTATCTTCAACCATTGACTATGAGCAAGGGCACGCTATTTGATAAAGTCTGGGAGAACCACAAGGTTCGCACACTTCCTTCTGGACAAACTCAACTGTTTATTGGACTTCATCTAATCCATGAAGTGACCAGTCCCCAAGCGTTTGCCATGCTGCGGGAGAGAAATTTACAGGTATTATTTCCCGATCGCACCGTCGCTACGGTCGATCATATTGTCCCTACAGAAAACCAGGCTCGACCCTTTGCGGATACTTTAGCCGAAGAGATGATGCAGGCCTTGGAACAGAGTGTCCAAGAACATGGGATTCGCTTCTATAATGTGGGATCGGGTAACCAGGGCATTGTCCATGTCATTGCCCCAGAACAGGGGATGACACAACCAGGAATGACGATCGCCTGTGGAGATAGCCACACCTCAACCCATGGAGCATTTGGGGCGATCGCCTTTGGGATTGGCACTAGCCAAGTGCGGGATGTTTTGGCCTCCCAAACCCTGGCTCTAGAGAAGCTCAAAGTGCGCCGGATCGAGGTCAATGGCAGCCTGCGTCCGGGGGTTTATGCCAAAGATGCGATCCTTCACATTATCCGCAAACTGGGCGTGAAAGGGGGCGTAGGCTATGCCTATGAGTATGCCGGAACAACCTTAGAACAGATGTCCATGGAAGAGCGGATGACGATCTGTAATATGTCTATTGAAGGGGGAGCCAGATGTGGCTATGTGAACCCAGATCAGATCACATTTGACTATCTAAAAGGACGGGAGTTTGCCCCCCAAGGGGAAAGTTGGGAGAAAGCGGTGCAATGGTGGGAAAGTATCCGCTCCGATGCCGATGCTGAATATGATGATGTGGTGGTTTTCAATGCCGAAGAGATTCCCCCCACAGTCACTTGGGGGATTACACCCGGTCAAGGAATAGGAGTAGATGAAGTGATTCCTACTCCAGAGAGTTTACCCGATGGCGATCGCCCCTTAGCCGAAGAAGCCTATCAATATATGAAACTCGAACCCGGAAAGGCAATCGCCGGAACCCCCATCGATGTCTGCTTCATCGGCAGTTGTACCAATGGCCGCCTCAGCGACCTGCGGGAAGCCGCTAAATTTGCCCAAGGTCATCAAGTCGCCCCCCATGTCAAAGCCTTTGTCGTTCCCGGTTCCGAAGTCGTAAAACAACAAGCCGAAGCGGAAGGCTTAGACAAAATTTTTACCGAAGCTGGGTTTGAATGGCGCAATGCCGGATGTTCCATGTGTTTAGCCATGAACCCGGATAAACTGCAAGGGGATCAAATGAGTGCTTCCTCCTCCAACCGTAACTTTAAAGGTCGTCAAGGGTCTTCCTCCGGCCGCACCTTACTGATGAGTCCCGCGATGGTGGTTGCTGCGGCCATCTCCGGCCAAGTCTCTGACGTGCGGAAACTGCTGTAAACAACGCCCCTAGGTTAGGGTGGTGTGGGCAGGACAATCAACAAGTTTACTGAAGATCTATCTACAAGTCTTGCCCTGCCGACCCTACACAGATTTCAAATTCTAGACCATAGGTTGAACTCAGATTACAGGTTTGGCGATCGGTAATATTGGTATCGCTTAATTCTAGGTTATAGAAATCGACACAATCATGGTCAATATAAGGGCCAGCGTGCCAGGTTCCGAGATGGAGTTTGACGAAGCAGTTGCCAGGAATATGAAAGGCACGGATCTGCTCTGGAGCGGGTTGGGATTTTTGACTGGGAGGGGCAACGGCTAAAAACCAATCTTTGCCTTCAAGCGCTCCTAGGCATTGAGTACAGTTTTGATGGCAGGTAATGGCGGTAAATTTGCGCCCATTTTGGTGTAAGCGCATGATATAAAATCGGGGTGTTCCGCGATCGAGGATCAGTTCGGCATCTTGGCAATTATAGGGTTTGTCATCGTCTGTAGCCCAGATAACTTGACCGTAGGGGGCGAAAGTTTCTGGGGCAATCCAGGGTGCGGGAAGGGGTTGCAGTTTGAGGGGTTGGGTCATAAAAGGAAATGGAGAATGGGGAATAGGTCGCATTGTCGCTGGACAATTTTCTGCCCCAGTCTAGGAAATCGTGACACAATACGGTATACAACTGTCAATTGTCCACTCTCCCCTGGTCTTTATGGCTGATTCAACCCGTCGTAAGTCTAAACCCATTGTCCTCACCTCCCATCCTCGCAGCAGTGGGACAAAACCGATCGCCATTGATTGGGGAAATGCCGATCCCATTGCTAGGGGGCCGGTAATTGCCACGTTAACTAATCCGGCTCACCGGAATGTGATCGGAACTCATTCAGGTTCCTATGCCATTTATCGGGCCCTAGCGGTAGCTCGTCGAGCGCTGAACCCGGAACATCGAGCCGATTTAACCAATACTGCCCCCGTGGCTGATATTGGCCCCCATCCCAGTTGGAGCGATCCCGATAAGATTGTTTCTCTAGACCCCTTTGGCGCTCGTGTGGGTGAAATTTATACCCAATTTTATGAACAGGGGGTTGATATTCGCCCGACGATCGCCATTACCCAAGCCCATATTAATATGCCTGAACTTCAGGAAGCTGTAAATCAGGGACGGTTGCAAGCTGATGGCAAGATTCTCAAGGAGGGGGGGGATTTAGTCGTAGTCAAAGCGGCGATCGAGCCGGTGTGGTATTTACCGGGAATTGCCAAACGTATTGGAGTCGAAGAAATGGATCTGCGTCAGGCCCTGTTTGAGCAGACAGGGGGCATGTTTCCAGAGTTGGTGACCCGCCCAGATTTGGTGTTATATTTACCCCCCATTGGCGGATCGACGGTGTATTTAATTGGCGATTTAAGGGCGATTTCAGATGGCGATCGCGCGATCGCCGTGCGCGTCCATGATGAGTGTAACGGTTCTGATGTTTTTGGCTCCGATATTTGCACCTGTCGCCCCTATCTCGCCCATGGCATCGAGGTCTGTATTCGCACTGCTCAGGAAGGAGGTCTAGGAGTCATTGTTTACTTCCGCAAGGAAGGTCGCGCCCTCGGTGAAGTTACGAAGTTTCTGGTCTATAATGCTCGCAAACGTCAAGAAGGAGGCGATTGCGCCAAAGCCTATTTTGAGCGCACCGAATGTGTCGCCGGAGTCCAAGATATGCGCTTTCAGGAATTTATGCCTGATGTCCTACACTGGCTAGGCTTAACCCGCATTGACCGGTTAGTATCCATGAGCAACATGAAATATGATGCCATTACCAACTCAGGAATTGAAGTCATCGAGCGCGTCCCCATTCCCCCTGAATTAATTCCCAAAGATGCCCAAGTGGAGATTACAGCCAAACGAGCAGCCGGATATTATGCACCGGAAGAAGTGCCGGATATAGAGATGCTAGAGCAAACACTAGGTCGGGGTTTGGAGGGATAGGTTGGGAATGGGGGAGATGGGGGATGGGGGGATGGCCAATTACCTATTACCCATTACCCATTACCCATTACCCATTACCCATTACCCATTACCCATTACCCATTACCCATTACCTACTCTTCGATTTTCACCGAAATAATCTTATCTCCCTTACGAATAGCATTCACCACATCCATATCTTGGGTTTGACCAAATGTGGTATGCACACCATCTAAATGGGGTTGAGGAGAATGGCAAATAAAAAACTGACTTCCTCCCGTATTTGGGCCCGCGTGAGCCATGGATAAGGTTCCAGCTAAATGCTTATTATCATTAATTTCGCACTTAATTTTGTAGCCAGGGCCGCCGGTTCCCGTTCCCAGAGGACAGCCCCCTTGAATCATAAAGTCATCAATGACCCGATGGAAAGTCAGTCCATCATAAAATCCTTTCTGGGATAATTCGACAAAGTTTTTCACCGTATTGGGAGCATCTTGATCGAACAATTCTAAGTTAATCGTCCCTTTTTCTGTTTCCATAATGGCGCGGGTCATGGCTTTTCCTTAAATAAAATTAGACAACCTTTTTAGCCTATCACAGATTGTGTTGTTCTATAGCGTGTCTCTATTATCTCTCTTCTGTCACTTTCCGAGAATTAAGATAGAATAATGTAGAAGCTCAATGGCTAAAAACGAGACACAGTAATGGATGTAGAGTTATAGAGAATTCGGAGAGTGACAGAAGAGGAATATTTAGGAGGCATCCCATAGTATTTAGCATCTCCGGTTAATACAATGCGCGTCAGTAAGTAATTTTCCCACTGACCGATAAATAAGTGAGAAATCCAAGATGTAGGACTTAAAAAGCAAGTAAGAGAATAATATTAATAACGGCAAGGATTAATGGAATTATCAACAAAAGCAGCATGATGATCCAATTGTTTACTAATTTATTCATCATGGTTTTATATCCCTAATTGATCAGGCTTTAATAAAGATTGGAAACGGCGGTGTATAGGCGAGTTCGATAAATTAATCTTACAGAACCTTGGTGATTGCAGAAATGCTGATGGAATACTGATAAGTCTGACACTAATTTTTCTAAGCCCTCTCCTCTAGATGGAGTAAAACCTTGACTTCGAGCTAAACCGACTAAACCCGCTAAATCTAGATATTGATCGAATATAAACTCATGTCGCTGAAGGTGGGTAAAATAAGGAAGCCATAATCCTTGCCAAAAGAGCTGATAGCGTATGCTCTTCAACTCTACTCTTGGTCGCCTTTGAGACTGTGGTTGCTGTTCTCGATCTTTGGATGCTGCAAAAATCAAGCGAGTGTATTCTTTAGAAACCCGATCGCCTTGATCCCAAAGACTCCATATTAATGCTAACCGCCCACCCGGTTTGAGGATACGGCGAAACTCTTGTAGACTTTTGTCAAAATCAAACCAATGGAATGCTTGAAATGAGGTAACTAAATCAACGGATGCTGTTTCTAGAGGAATTTTCTCAGCAGTTCCAGTTAGAAACTCTAGGTTTTTATGGGAAGTTGCTGCTAGTTTCATATCTTCATTAGGTTCGATCGCCATGACTCGAATACCTCGATCTGCCAACAGCCTTGCCCCTATTCCTGTTCCTGCTCCAATATCCGCAGCAATCATCTGAGTCGGAGCATCGAAACCTGACAAAATTGTGTCGATCGCTGCGGCAGGATGAATCGGGCGATACTTTTCGTAATCTTCACCCAGCTCGGAAAAATAAGTTAATGAGTTTGTTCCTAAATCTGAGGCGTTGGAGAAATTAAAACTCATATTGCTAACTACACTACAAGTTTCATTTTTAGACTATAAGTGATCTCAAGCAAATATGGGAGCGATTACGACTCCTACCATCACGATGGTCTTCTATTATTCTTAGCCTTGTTTAGTCTCAACGTACATCCCATAGCTTGAGTACCATCCCGATCTGCAATGGCGCGGTCTTCCTGTGCCTCGTCAGTCATTTCCACAAAAGCGAAACCACGAGGTTTACCTTTTGTGTCAGTAGATATTCGGATGCGCTTTATCTCGCCATATTCTTCAAAAAGGTTTTCCAAATCACTCTCTGTAATTTGACTCGACAAGTTACTCACATAAATCGTCATAGACTGCCTCCAGAATCATGAAAGTGTAGAGAATTAGATTGGGATTGACCACTCCCCGGCATCAACGTGCGGGAACCCTAATTAGGAAATCGAATTCACCATCCCAAAGTATGCCCTCCACCTCGTGGGACTGTCAATCGGGGAATCGGGCACAGATTTTGCGCCTCGGAAGATGCAGGCGATCGGTGCGCCTCTCCTGGCCTCCAGCAGGGCTGGATTGATGAACAAAAGGTGATGCTAGAAACCCTAACCAGCATGAAACGGGCAGGTGCTGATGTAATTTTGACCTATTTCGCTAAAGCAGTTGCCCTGGTGTTGCAAACTTAAGGGAGAGGAGGACTGGGCGATCGCCACTTCAATGGGTAATGGGTACATGGTAGATTAAAGCCATACTCTCTAACCATCAGGAGAAAAGATGAAACTTCGCAACGTACTCATTGGTGCTGGTGTCGCCGCCATCGGTGGGATTGGCACAAAAATGGCCGTTGATTACTTACGCAACCGGGGCCAAGAGGAACCCGCAGAAGGAGACCTCAATGATGATGCAGCAGCAGAGGCAGCAGAGAAAGCGGCTGCGGCTCAGATGGCTACATTTTCTGCACAAGAGGCAGTGATTAAATATGTCAGTGTCGAACCCAGTTCGGTACAAGGTTTTTTAGATGCTAGTTTTGGTTCTCCAGGACGCTATGTGCCCACCCGTCCTCCCAAACTGTTTGAATACCAAGACACCCAATATATGGTGATTTGGGCTTTTGATAATGAACAAGACAAAAATCAAATGTTGGCGTTTGTCTATACCGATGCTGGGCGGAAAATGATCGCCAGTGTGGGCTATACGGCTGACGCAACGGACTACAATATTACCCTTGAAAATACGCCTTTAGCGGTGGAAGTTAATGGGGAACAAATTACCTCTGGTCAAGGAGCCACCAGCGGTTCAGATGAAGTCGATCTAGTCTTGGCGGGTTCTTAAAGGTCTCTATTGAGGGGTTTGCATTTGGCCAAACCCCTTCCATAAAGAGATCCAAGGGGTTTAGGAGGTTTGGGAATGATTGGAGATCCAGATTAAGCCGCCATAGATGAGGGCTAAGTAGAGAACGGCGATCGCTAAAATTAAGGTAACCATGGTTTTGCCTCCCTGATGTGGTGAATTGGTGTTTTCCTATACTTTTATCATACCCAATTGAGTTGGTAAGATAAAGATCTAAACTAAGGATTTGTGGCATTTAAGAGGACAAACATCCCTCGAATACAGAGAATCAGCACCAAATTACTTAAGGCCAAAATACTAATTAAGCGTAAACTGCTGGCCATAAACTTTAGACCTTTCTCCAATTCTGCCTCGTAATGTTGGCCGATCTGTTGCCAAGCCAGGTCTAGTTCTCCTGTTTCTTCCCCTGTGCGAAGAAAGTCGATCGCCAGGGGAGGGAATAGGCCTTTGAGGGTATCACTCAAGGTTTGGCCTCGCCGCATTTGCCGGGTAATTCGGGCTAATTCTTGTTTGATGGCGAGATGGGGAGTCTGTTGCTGCACCCATTCTAAAGCCGTTAAGATCGGCATTCCGCAGCTTAAGGGTAGGCGCAATTGGGATAAATACCAGAGGGTATAGGCTTCAATAAAAGGGCGTACTAGGGGGAGATATCTACCGATTTTCAAGAGGGTGGGGGCGAAGTATCGAGGTAGGGAAAAAGCGAGTATCCAGAGTAAAATGGCGATCGCCGCACTCTGAAGCCAAAACAGGGGATGGAGTAAGGCGGCCATATTAGGATTCAAAATGCCTGCCACCAAGGTTAACAGACTCCACAGGGCTAGTAAGGTACTGGTACGGATAGATTGAGAATAGGTCTTCCATGTCCCTTGGGTTTGGGTCAGTTCGGCTAAAATCAGGCAAGTTTCTACTAGGGTTCCTTGGCTTTCGGCTAACCGAATAACAGATATGATCCAAGGGTCAAAGTAGGTTTGCGGTTTGCCCTCAGCCGCAGTACGAACGGTGAGAGCAGAAGCGAGATCCTGTCCGTTGCGTAAGGCGCGACTGGCCCCTTGAAGATAACATTGAAAATGGCGATCGCTCTCCCGTCCCGCTAAAGTCAACCCCTGTCTGAGACTAATACCAGACTGGAGCAGTTGGGCCAAATTCGTGAAGAATAACACTTTTTCTTGGGTCTTCAATGCCATACTCCTAAAGCATCAAGGTTGCCCAGAGGACTAACGGGAGGGTGACCAAAGACAGGGCTGTAGACAGCACCACGGTGCGAGCAGCCCAGGACGCATCCCCCCCAAATTGAGTCACTAACACCACCGTATTCACTGCCGTTGGCATTGCACTTTGCAAGATCAACACTTGCACATCCAGCACCTCTAGTCCTAAAGTTCGACCCACACTATACGCAATTGCTGGGGAGACTAGCAAACGAATGATTGCTGTAACCCCCTCATAGAGTCCTATTTTAAAGGCAGTGGTGCTTAATTGAATGCCCAGAACAATTAAAGCAATGGGAATCGCGGCACTTCCTAAGAGATCTAATCCATCATCAAGTCGTAACGGTAGCTCAATGGAGAAAACGCGCAACACCAACCCAGCAACCATTGCCCAAATCAGGGGTAATCTGATAATCAGACGCAGACTCTCTCCGAAACTTCCCCCTTGCAACAAAGCTGGGCCCGTAGAAAAAATAATTAAGGTAGACACAATCAGGCAAACAATCGCCCGATCTAAACCTCCTTCTCCTAACGCAAAGGTCGCAAACGGTAGGCCCATATTTCCCGTATTGGCAAACATCGAAGTGGCGATAAAACTTTTTTGTACTCCAGACTTGAGTTTCAGTAAGGTGCTAATTCCCAGGGATACCCCATAAATCAATACGCAAGCGATCAGATATCCTACAATCAAGCCCAGGATACTGTCAGTCGATAACTGGGTTTTATACAGACTGCTGGCAATTAAAGCCGGAGTTAAAATATAGACCGCCAATTGAGAAAGGGTTGAGCGCTCTAGAGTCAAGGTGCGACCGGCAATAATGCCAATGAAAATGATAAAAGTAACGGGGACTAAGGCAGATAAAATAACATTCATTACTCAAAGGGAAGATGGCATACAGGAATGGGTTTAGGAGATCTCGTTATACTATCTGTAGCTGCCATTCACTCACCAGGAAGGAGAAAATTATGACTCAGAGGGCTATCAATAACCATGGCATTACCCATCAAACTCAGGAAAGCCTGAGACAGCGCATCCGCCCCATTGTAGAGCATTTCCTGAAAACGGATGAGCTGTTTGCGGATTTGGAGTGCGATCGCACCCTAGATGAGGTTTTAGACGTTTTCCTGAGAAATGGCAACGAGGAAGAGCTGCAACAGATGAGCGATGAAGTCATGACTGAGAAAGTGAGGAGAATTTTAGGGACGAATAGGTTGTTTGGACTCTTGAGTGACTTAACACCAGAAGAAATCCAAGAATTTGATGCTGCTCTGCTCGATTTAAGGAAAGGTCGCTAATGGACTATTTACTCGATACCAATATTCTGAGCGCCATTCTCAAAGCCGATCCCAGACTATCCTCTAAATTCAATCAGGTTCAGCAAAAAGAGGATCGGCTTTTTATTAGTTGTATTACCTACTTTGAAGTAGAAGGAGGATTATTAGCCATTCAATCTCGAAAAAAAATGGCTATTCTAGATAACTTATGCCAAAGTGAAATTGAAATCTTGTTTTTAGACCAAATGAACATCATTCATACAGCGTCTCGCATCTATGCCGATCTCAGACGCAAAGGCACACCCATACAGTTTGCTGATATTTTAATCGCCGCCACTGCGATAGAGCATGATATAACCCTAGTCTCCCATGACTCCGATCTGTTGCGGATTGATGGATTAAAGTTAGAAGATTGGTTGTAGACTTAAGTTGGGATTCAGAATCAACTTTCTGTAACTTCTACTCTAGAATTGATCCACAATCTTCTGAAAGATTTCATCTGGAATAGAATGATCTTGAGTATAGACTTTATCATATTTTTCTTCCAGTTTTTGCCAATCGATCGAAGAATCTGATAAAACCTCCCTTTCAAACAGATCTAACGCTTTTCCAGACAAGCCTTTGGCTAAACACTGTTTCATCGCTAATCGACTTTCATCGATTTCTCCAATACACTCAAATGGAGTATGCTCTTCTAATCCTATCATTTGCCTAAAAATCATGAGTAAGTCTGGATCGTCGAATAAATTAACCCCAAAAACCCGATCTACAGCTATGGGATCAAACCTAGACATCAAGCCTAGCCAGACATAAGCACACTTAGGGCATTTTTTGCACCAGGGCTTTTTGATATTACAAGAATCAATTTTAGGCAGAAATTCTGGATAGTGACTCAGCTTCTTGAAAATGCGGAAATCATAGACTGGCTGTAAAATTCCGAAGTAAGTAAAATTCGATAATAGATGATTTTGAATAAATGTATTTAACGCCTGTTCTGCCTCCAATCCTTTTCCCCATTGATGATTGACTTCTTTACCCAATTCATCCCAGAATAAATTCCCCGTGTTAGCACTTTTTTCATGAGCTAAACTTAAGAATTTATAGCCTTCATAAAGCATAAGAGGCAAGGATTCAAAGATAGAAACCGGTGTTTCAGGAGCGGTAATTCCTGAATTTTCCGGAAAATACAAGGGAAACAGAGGGAAATCTAGAAAGTCATCAATAATGGAAATTCTATGGGTTTTAACGGGATGGGTTTCTGTGACCACTTCAGAAATTAAATTATGTTGTACATCCGCTTTGCCATAAACGCTATGAGAGTATTGCATGGTAGCAAAAGGAAGATTCGCCTCTTCCAATATTTTGATGGCTACAATGCTATCTTTTCCACCTCCACAACCTATTAAAATTGTCGAATTATCGCCTAATATTTTCCCTAGGCTTGATTCTCCTAATGGTTGTGAATAAATAATCTCAGGTTGCTGATAATCAGTCACCTGATTTTCATACCAATGCTGACCAAAAACTCCTTGGTAAATTTTCACAAATAGTTCCAAGGCTTGGATTTCTAAATAGGCTGCTATCCTAGAAATATCGTAAGTTTTCGGGAATAATGAGCATAATTTCATGCCTTCAAATAAAGCAATGTAGGCAGCTATTCTATTGATGAATTGTTCCGAGTATTTTTGTTTGAGAACAGAGAAGTAGACCCCCTGATAAAAAACCTTTGTTGAAAATTCAAATTCATCCGCACTATAGCGCACACTTAAATGGTGTTCGTGGATTTTTAAATTCTCGATTTTCAGACATTCTATCTTCATGATTTACCATCCTCTTGTCCCTGGCCCACCTTTAAAAGGGCCAACAATATCAGAAGTAATCCATCCACCATAAAACTCACCCTCTTGAGGAATTACTCGCTCATCATCGACATAACAAGCATCCATTAAACGAGCAATAAAACTATAGTAGGTTTGAAGTTCTACAAACTCAGGAGCCGGTTGAACACATCGCCAAGCAGCCTCCTTAATATATTTATCTCCAATCTGAACATCATAGTATTGGTAGATCCCTTTCCACTCGCAAAATCCTTTTTTGGGAGTTTCGATAATATACTCAGTTTTCACATCTGCGATGGGAAAATAGTAGGTCGGAGGATGACTGGTTTCTAAAACTCGTTTACCTTGGGTTGTTTCAGCTAAAACAATGCCATTACAAATGACTTTAAGATGTTTGTTGGTGTCTTGCCAAATGGCTGGTCTGGGGTAATCCCAAACCGATTCTTGACCAGGTTTTGCTGGGATAGGTTCGGGTCTGGGTAGATACATGAGAACTTTTCCTATATACTTGGGGATTGATAATAATTTGAGATTAACTCAACTCTAAAAAGAGACAATGTTCTTTTGCCTTAAAGTAATGAAGTTCGACTAATCCAATTTTCATTATATTTTAACCTCTTGATTAACCCTGAGCTAACCGAAAACCGGCATGTTGATAGAAATTACGGCGGAACCAATTCCGACAAGAAGGGGATGCATAAGCTCCTGTGCTGGCCCAAGATCCGCCTAACATAATTTTATGATCGCTATCGAAAAATGGGGCAGAATAATTTTCATATAGGGGATGGGGTTCAAATCCTGGTAAGGGATTAAATTCATCACTGAGCCATTCCCAAACGTTACCGCGAAGGTCATACAGTCCGGAGGAAGTTTCAGCATTTCTCAAGCTTCCTACAGGAGAGGGAGAGCCGAATTTTACCTGGAGGTTAAACTCTTGATTCTCTTCAGAATTTCCAACTGCAATTGTCCATTCTGCTTCACTCATCAAGCGGGTTCCTTCCCCTTTCCAGCGACAATAGGCCATAGCTTCATAATGGTTGACTTCCACAGGCCAATCTAAGGGTAAGTCTATTTGCTCAAAGAGGGTGCGATATTGGTAACTGCCATTTTTGTCGATCCAGAATTTGGGATGCTTGATGTTATTTTCTTCCTTCCAATCCCAAGATTCATTATCCCAAAACTCCGGGTTTTCATAGCCTTGATCTTTTAGAAATTGGAGGAATTCTCCATTGGTAATCAGATGCTGACTGGCGAAAAAGGGTTTTACTTCTACGGTGCGACTTCCATATTCACTATCCCAACCGTAGGTAGGGGAGTTTTCAGGTTTTCCGAGGGTAACGACTCCTCCAGAAACGGCAATCATTTTATTTTCTGGAATCGTCTGATTTGACGGTGCATATTGCCAATTTTCGGGACGTTGGAGGTGATCGACTGAGAATTGCCTGAGCAACATGGAGGAGGTTTCAAAATGAATCCGATTATGCTCCATTCCCATGATTAAAGCCCAAAGGGGATGGTTTGGGGTGATGGGAAGATTGAGGGAACAGGTTTTGATAACTTGAGTAATAGTTTCTTTGACTTTTTCTCGATAATCCCAAACGTTTTCAACTTCAGGCCAAGTGATATGTTGGGTTGCTTGTTGTAGCTCTTCGGAAGTGCTGGGATCGACTCCGATTGCAAATAAATATTCGTAGTCGGGGTTAATGTGTTGCTCTAATAATCCGACTCGAACGAGTTTGTTGATGTAGAAGACAGGGGAGTGTCCGAGGTAGAAGATGATTGGGTTTCTGAGGGGGTCGGGATTGAGGTAAAAGCTGTCATTATGGACTAGGCTTTTCATGAGAATTTCTTCTAATTCCCAGGAGTTTTGGAAGTAGTCGAGGAGGGTTTGGCGATCGCATCGATCGAGCTGTAGATTCGGCAAGGATGTCAACATATTCATAGTCTTGAAATATATAAAATTTACGCCTTTTGCGAGAGAATTAATCCAAACCACTGTTTGGGATCAGTCCAAGCAGCAACGGGTTTTAGACCTTTTTTGGCTAATTCAGCTTGCACAGTCTGTATGTTAAACTTCCGGGAGATCTCGGTTCTAATGGTTTCTCCGGCTATAAATTTAACTTGAAAATTGAGGCCTGCTAGTTCAACGGTATGAGGGTTTAAGCAGCGCAAATGCATCTCAATTTGGTTGAGTTCCTGATTATAAAAAGCCCAATGTTCAAAGTTTTGCCGCTCAAAATTGCCCCCAAAGCGCTGGTTGAGATGCTCTAGCATATTGAGGTTAAATTCAGCCGTTACCCCTTGAGCATCATTGTAAGCAGCTTCTAGGATGTCTTTGGGCTTTTGTAAATCGACACCCAAGAGGAAATACTCACCAATGTGGAGAGCGTCTAGGATATGGTCAAAAAAGCGATCGCACTCTTGAGGATTCAGATTCCCCAAACTGCTACCCAAAAAGAACACCATCCGAGAGGGTGCAGGGGTTCGTTCCAATTCAACTAAGGCTTCTTCGTAGGTTCCCACCAACCCTTGAATCTGTAAATTGGGGTATTCCTGTAGTAACTGTTGGGCACTTTCAGTAAGAATGCTACCACTGACATCAATGGGGATATAGTGCAGGGAGTCTGTTAGCGCTTGATACGCATCTAACAAGCGACGGGTTTTCGTAGAGCTTCCGCTGCCTAGCTCCACCAACTCACAAACCCCCGTCATCCGAGCAATTTCCGCAGCATACTGGTTAAGAATAGAATCTTCTGTACGGGTAGGATAATATTCGGGTTGTTCGCAAATTTGCTCGAATAATTGAGAGCCATAGCCATCGTAGAAATACTTCGGGGGTAAAGTCTTCGGATTTTCCGTTAATCCCTGGATCGCATCTTGTCCATCTAGCCCAGAGGTAAGTCGGCTAGAATGATGCAAATTTTTGATCTGTAAACGCTCTTGAATTGCTGGCAAAATAGCCACAATAAATGCTCCCTTTCTTTATTGCCTGGACATCCCTATGTAGGATATCAGCTTTTGGTATTCTGACCAAGAAAATTTTAGCGATCGCCAATTAACTCCCCTTTTCCTGCCACGACTTTACCCATCTCGAAGGCTTCAATCCCTTGAGAATTAAAGGTATTGAGGGCAAACTCCACTTGTTCGGGATCGATCAGCACCACAAAGCCAATCCCCATATTAAAGGTATTAAACATCTCTTCTTGGGCTACCGATCCGGCTTGAGCTAACCATTGGAAAATGGGCGGAATTTTCCAAGCACTCCAATTTATGGCAATGGATTGATTTTGACCTAAACAACGGGGTAAATTTTCGGGTAATCCTCCACCGGTAATATGGGCCATTCCATGAATATCCAAACCTTCAGCTATGGCAGTTAAAATGGGTTTAACATAAATTTTTGTTGGGGTGAGTAACAATTCACCCAAGGGTTTATCTAATCCTTTGGGGATCGCCTCCCAATTTAAGCCTTGAGTTTCGATAATTTTGCGAACCAAGCTAAATCCATTACTATGAACTCCCTGACTCGCTAAGGCGATCGCCACATCCCCCAAACGGACTTGGGAGCCATCTAACAGATCCTGTTTTTCCACAATACCCACACAAAAGCCTGCTAAATCATACTCGCCCACTGAGTAAAATCCCGGCATTTCCGCCGTTTCTCCCCCCAACAGGGCACATCCAGCCTCCTTACATCCCTGGGCAATCCCAAAAACCACTTGCTCTAACTGTTCTGGATTTAACTGACCCGTAGCGAGATAATCCAGAAAAAAGAGGGGTTCCGCGCCAGAAGTTAGCACATCATTGACACACATAGCCACTAAATCAATACCGATAGTATCGTGGCGATCGCAAGCTTGGGCAATCTTCAACTTCGTTCCCACGCCATCGGTTCCCGAAACCAAAACCGGCTGTGAATACCCCCCTGGCAACTGAAAGCAGCCTCCAAATCCCCCCAGACCGCCCAAAACTTCAGGGCGATAGGTACTTTCCACCCAACGGCGAATTTGGCCAACAAACGCACGACCCGCCTCAATATTCACTCCTGACTCTTGATAATCCATGATTTTCGCTTCCTCTTGACCTCTCAATTGAGGCATCTATCAAATATTCTTATCCATCGTGGGATCGCAGGGTGAATCTTAGTCTGGGCAATCCATACAGCCTATTTAGCCTTAATTTTTTGGGGATCAAGGTCTTTCCCAATCCCAAAAAATTGTGATAGCCTATCGCTGTTCAACTTAAAAACCAAATTCATAACGATTTCGATTTTTAGACTAAGACACTTAAACCCCTCCACAACTGAAGGTTATTCTACCCTCTGTTGGAGGGAAAAAAGTAGGGACAGGTCAATCCCAGGGCAACTGTAAAAGCAGATGACCTATGGGGTTTTAGACTGTCCCAATCTTGTCCTCCCAACCTAAGAGTTTATGAACCAACACCTTTGGAAAAGCTTAACCGTTTCTGCTCTGCTCCTAGCCCTAGGATCGGGGTCTTCCGGTCACGCAGAACCCAGTTACAATGCTTCTAATCCCATGCATTCTGAATTAGAAGCAAAAACCGAACCAGAACGAGATTTTACCCCAGCAACTGCTGCCCAAACCCCTGAAGCTGAGAAGAACAATACCCCAGAACTGACGATAACTCCCAGCAAAGAAAGTCAAATTGCGACTTCACAGACCCACAGAGCTTCTGTAACCAAGATTTATCCCCATACCCTCGATGGACAGGCAGCCGCCACACTGTATATTCAAAATATTCCTGTCCTCACCTTTCTCGGTGAACCCATTACCCAAGAAACAACCCAGGTAAGTGCCACCCGATCAGCTACTCCCGTAGTTATGGCCAACTTATCCAATACCGAACCCGTTCGAGAAGCGGAAGCAGTAGCGGAAAAACTATCCCAATGGGTGCGAACCCCTGAAGAGGCCCAGACGATCGCCGTAACATGGGATAAAGACTTAGAAGCCTACATCATTCGAGCCTCTGACCACATCCTAGTAACCATGGGTAAGGATGTCATCTTACCCGATACCACCAACAATTCCACCCAGGATGCCGTTCAAGCCACCAACCGCCTACGCCGTCTCCTGGGAAATGCTCCCCCCATCGAAGAAATCTACGGTAAACCCGTCACCGCTCCAAGCAAAGAACCCCATAATAATGCTGTACCCCAACAGCAATTAACCGCCGTCCAAGCCTTGAGCGGTTGGGCTTCCTGGTATGGCCCCGGATTCCATGGCAATTTAACCGCCAATGGGGAAGTCTATAATCAATATGGGTTAACGGCTGCCCATCGCAGCTTACCCTTCGGTACAATAGTGCGTGTAACCAACATGGATAACGGCCGTTCCCTAATTGTACGCATTAATGACCGCGGCCCTTATACCCGTAATCGGATTATTGACCTCTCTAAAGGAGCCGCTCAAGAACTGGGATTAATCAGTTCAGGGGTTGCCCCAGTCAGGGTTGAAGTCATGCAACAACAGTAGACTTCTAGCAGAAGCTGAAGCCATAGGCAAAACGAGGAAACTGTGCATCTGTACAAAACGATTGCTGCTCTTCAAACCGATTTACAGCAGCAATCTCCCTCTCAACTGTTGGGTTTTGTGCCCACCATGGGATCACTTCATGGGGGGCACTTACGCTTGATTGAGTTAGCACGGCAACATAACGATCGCGTGGTGGTAAGCATTTTTGTCAATCCTTTGCAATTTGGCCCCAATGAAGATTTAGCCACCTATCCCCGCAATCTAGAGCGCGATTGTGAACTCTGTCAGCAAGCTGGAGTGGATGTGGTATTTGCTCCGACTCCAGAAGCCATGGGGATTGGAGAAAGCAGTCAAACCCTGGTGATTCCGCCAGAATCCATGACTTCGGTTCTCTGCGGACAAACCCGTGGGGGCCATTTTCAGGGAGTAGCGACTATTGTCACGAAGTTATTTAATGTGGTGCGTCCCCATCGAGCCTATTTTGGCCAAAAGGATGCCCAACAGTTGGCGATTGTTCGCCAGTTGGTGAAAGATCTGAATTTGGGAATCGATATTATTGGTGTACCAACGGTGCGGGAAGCATCGGGGTTAGCCATGAGTTCTCGAAATCAGTATTTAAGAGGGCAAGAGCGCGAGCAAGCCTCAGTGTTATATCGAGGACTCAAAGCGGCTGAACAGAAGTTTAAAAACGGCGATCGCACCCGTGAAGGCTTAATCGGTGCATTTAAAGCTACGGTATCAGCCATACCAGAGATCGAACTCGAATATGTAGATTTAGTCGATCCTCAGACCCTAGCACCTTTACAGACGATCGCCTTTGAGGGATTATTAAGTATTGCTGCTAGATTGGGTTCTACTCGTTTGATTGATAATATTATCTTGCACAATCGCCGCCCCATTATCGCCATCGACGGGCCGGCCGGAGCTGGAAAATCAACCATTGCTCGCCAAGTGGCCGATAAACTGGGCCTCTTATATCTCGATACAGGAGCTATGTACCGGGCCGTCACTTGGTTAGTCCAACAAGCGGGAATTGCTTTAACGGATGAACCCGCGATCATCGAGTTAGTGAGCGAATGTCAGATTCGCTTTGATTCCTCCCCCAATTGGCCGCCCAGTCAACGGCCGTTGACCCCGATATCACCGGAAGACTCCTATCCTAGAACTGGAGGAGGAAGCGGCAAAGTGACCTATCTAGAAAAAGGGAGTTCCCACCCCTTACAAGTCTTGATTAATAATCAAAATGTCACCGAAGCCATTCGGTCTTTGGAAGTCACGGCAAATGTTTCGGCGATCGCCCGTTTAGGAGCCGTGCGCCAGAAATTAGTCGAGCAACAACGGTTATGGGGCAAACAAGGAGGACTCGTCGCTGAAGGACGGGACATCGGAACCCATGTCTTTCCCGATGCCGAGCTGAAAATTTTTCTCACCGCTTCTGTTAAAGAACGGGCAAAACGAAGACAACGAGATTATTTAGCTCAATCTGGCGCATCCCTGCCCAGCACAGAACAGTTAGAGCAGGACATCCGCCAAAGAGATTATACCGACAGTCACCGGGAAATTGCCCCCTTACAGAAAAGTCCAGAGGCGATCGAGATTATTACGGATAATCTGAGTATAGAAGAGGTGACCGATAAGATCATTTCTCTGTATGAGTCTACGGTATTGAGCCTAAATTAAGGAATTCTTAAGCAATTCTTCTTAAGTTAAACTTCCCGGATCACACTCTGTCAGGTACTGAGATCACGTACCCTTTCTCATCGGTCATGCATAGTGGAAGAGTAGCCGGGAAATTGACTAAGGAATGAATCACCGTGTTATCTTCATCTAGCTCCAATCGCCTAACCCTCACCCAGGATCTCTACCAACAAGTTCTCGATTCGATCTATCAATCCTGTGGCGAACTACTGCAAGAATGCCTCGATCGCTGTAACTTTAGTATTACTGCTGACGATCGCGGACGCAATACCTTCTTAATCATCGCCCCCAATCAAACCCTGGCCGAACAGCTAGTCTCTTACCTCAGCCAGACGCAACACTCCACAGACTCCCTATTAAAGCGCATATCCGCACAAATGATCGGCATCCATCAAACCGCCATTTGTTTTACCCCTATTACTCCATCTCACCCTTCCCGCTCTTATCAGCCGAAACCCACCCTATCTGAGTTGTTAGTCGGTCGAATTTTTCCCCATAAAATGTAAAGATAGGGATCTTCTGGATTCACCCGATCAAAAGGTCTCCTCTCCCCCTTCTCCAGATTTTAACCCAGTTTTCAGGTTTAATTTTTCCCGTAATTTCATCTCCTCCACTAATTCCTGATTCAAGAAATAATTGAGGAATGTACGGATAATCGCGATCGCCCCCAATTTTCCCAGACTGTCCCAACTCGGTGCAACCGTTGTCCCCAAAATATCCGCTCCTAACTGAAACTCTAGCGCCAAAGCTAACCAAGACCCCAACCTAATCCGCAGCAGTAAAAACGGAGTATCGCGATCTGATACTGGCATCAATTTCACAGCTAATCGCAAAGTTTGAATTAGACCCAGGAGAATACAAAAGACCGCAATCATCTCAAAAGCCAGCTTAATGATCTCAATCAAACCACCAAAGGCTTCTTCAACATAATGTATCCATTCCATGGTTCAGGTTAGTGTTTTTTGTTCTTGTTTGGCTAGTTTCTGCTGATAGAGATTGGCGTAAATCGCCCCAGCTAACGAAGAGAATAACGCATAGGTGGCGATCGCCCCTAAAATTCCCGGATCAGTAAAGTTCGCCGTAGCAATAGCCAGGGCAAGTCCCGCATTACGAGTGCTATTAGCCACAGCAATAGTCAAACGACTTTCCGGTTCCGGCCCGCCCAGGAAATGGCCAATCAGCAAACATGAGGCAGCAAACAACACCGCACCCAGAACAGACAGCACTCCTGCCGTTAGCACTTTCGGCAAAGCAACGGCCAGAACAGCCAGTAATATTCCTAGGAGTAAAAAGCTACCTATTTTAAATACCGGTTGTTTCAAATCCTCCGCCAAATCGGGGAGCCACTTGTGAAGAGCCAAACCCACCGCAATCGGAATAAATTGAGCTTGTGCCACTTGCTTAAACACAGTTGCCACATCAACCGTTACATTGGCTGGGTAGAGAGCTGAAATCCCACTCATCCAGACCGGGACAACCAGAACAGCGAATAGAGCTGTAGTAACCTGAAAGCTACCCGCCAGATCCGGCAGAGCGCGACCCTTGAGCAACTTGCGGTAAATCATCGGTGCGCCAGGACAAATGGCCATAGTCGCTAAACCCACTCGCACCGGAAAACTCATGGGAATAATTAGCCCAATGATCATCGCGGCCAAGGGAACGAAAAGGAACGAGGCTAACAAACACCGAATCAGCAGATTGGGTTTTCGCCAGAGTAGGGAGAGGTTCTTATATCCCTGGGAAAGCCCAATCGATAACATTAGAACAAATAGGGTCAGCCGAGCATAGCTGCTCAAAATCGCTTGGATATCAAGGTCAATAGACATGGTTTAGTCGAGCAAATAGGATGATTCTACACCTAGAATTAGCGATCCATCATAGCTGGCTTAGATTGGATGTTTTCGGGTAATACTTCATTCTCCGTCCGAAATTAAAAATCTAGGGAGTGAGACGCTCCCACTCCAGTCATATCAAGAGATTCTAGGAGTGCGGGCATATTGCCCGCTTCTCTTTTCCCATTAACCCGACTTGATCTTACGCCTGAACCGCCACCTTATCCACAACCGGATTATCCGTCACCTCTGGAGAATTAGCCTCCGAAGGGGGAACCACTTGCCAGAACTTGGGCAGATAGGTTTCCCAGTTCTCTAAAACCCTCTTCGCCTTCGGACTTCCGGTGCGGGAATGATGCAACTCAATCAACTCTCGCAGGGACGCACCCCCCACCTTAGAAGTCACCCGTTGGATGGTGACAATCTCGGTATTAATTTTTTCCGGGAAACGCTCATCCTCATCCAGAATATAGGCCAGTCCTCCGGTCATCCCTGCGCCCACATTGCGCCCAGTCGATCCGAGAACCACAACCACACCGCCAGTCATATACTCGCAGCAATGATCGCCCGCGCCTTCAATAACAGCTCTACCGAGGGAATTTCGCACAGCGAACCGCTCCCCAGCTTGACCGTTAGCGAACAGAATGCCGCCGGTTGCCCCATACAGACAGGTATTACCAACGATAACATTTTCCGAGGGGTCAAAGGTCGCATTTGTAGCCGGAATAATGACGATTTCGCCACCATGCATTCCTTTACCCACATAATCATTAGCATCTCCAGTCAGGTGCAGGTGCATTCCAGGGAGGTTAAATGCGCCAAAACTTTGACCAGCATTTCCAGTAAAGGCCAGGTTCAGCTCACCGGTAAAACCGCTATTGCCATAGCGACGGGCAATTTCTCCAGCAATTCGCGCCCCCACGGAGCGGTCAGTATTGACAATTTTCCAGGTTTTGCCCACTTTAGTTTGCTGCTCGATAGCCTGTTTGATCTCGGCATCGGCTAAAATTTGGTCATCCAGAACCGGGCCATTGGAGTGAACGGGGCCATGATTAAGCCAACTGCGATCGCCTCTAGTATCCGGCAGGTCATCAATCAGCGACAGCACATGGATATGGTTAGTCTTCGTTAACTTCACATCCCGCACTTGCAACAAGTCAGCCCGACCAATAATGTCATTCAAGGAACGATAGCCCAACCGAGCCAACAGTTGGCGCACTTCTTGGGCCACAAAATAGAAGAAATTGACCACATGGCCCGGAATACCAGTAAACTTCTGGCGCAGTCTCTCCTGTTGGGTTGCCACTCCCACGGGGCAATTATTGGTATGGCAGATACGAGCCATAATACAGCCTTCAGCAATCATGGCAATGGAGCCAAACCCGTATTCTTCAGCCCCCAGAAGCGCCGCCATCACCACATCCCAGCCGGTTTTGAGACCCCCATCAGCCCGGAGCAAAACGCGATCGCGCAATCCATTTTCCATCAGCATTCGATGCACTTCGGTAACACCCAACTCCCAGGGAACCCCCGCATGTTTAATCGAACTGAGGGGACTCGCACCCGTCCCCCCATCATGGCCGGAAATCTGGATAATATCGGCATTGGCTTTGGCCACTCCACAGGCAACCGTACCGATGCCCACTTCTGCCACCAATTTAACGCTCACACCCGCTTGGGGATTAATTTGGTGCAGGTCAAAGATTAACTGAGCCAAGTCCTCAATCGAATAAATATCATGGTGGGGAGGCGGAGAAATCAGGGGAACACCCGGTTTAGAGCGCCGCAGCATGGCGATATAGGGACTCACCTTTTTACCCGGAAGTTGACCCCCTTCTCCGGGTTTGGCCCCTTGGGCCATCTTAATCTCGATCTGCTGGGCACTCATCAAGTATTCGGGAGTCACCCCAAAGCGTCCCGAAGCCACCTGTTTAATAGCGCTGCTGGCTGTATCTCCAGCTTGCAGTCCTTTGAGATGGGGAAAACTGGCGCTATTGCCTTCACTATCCACATCATTCAGGATGCTATAGCGCAGGGTATCTTCGCCCCCTTCTCCAGAGTTGGACTTACCGCCAATCCGGTTCATGGCAATCGCCAAAGTTTCATGAGCTTCCCGTCCCAGAGCGCCTAGAGACATGCCCCCCGTACAGAACCGTTTGACAATGCTTTCGACGGGTTCCACTTCTTCTATGGGAATGGGTTGGGTATTGGGGCGAAACTCCAGCAAGTCCCGTAGAGCGCAAGGGGGACGCTCTTGGAGCATTTTTTGGTACAGCTCGTAATGGTCATAGCCATCGGTTCCGTTTTTCACCGCCTTATGTAATGCCTTGGACATTTCCGGGGAATTCATGTGATATTCTAAGCCGGTGCGATACTGAACAAAGCCGCGATTTTCCAGTTTTTTGCCTTGCAATTCGGGGAAGGCCTTGGCATGGAATTGTAGGGTTTCTTGTGCTAACTCATCTAGGGATAGGCCGCCTACTCTGCTCACTGTGCCCTCAAAGGCTAGATCGAGCAACTCTTCACCAATGCCGATCGCCTCAAAAATCTGGGCCCCATGATAGGACGAGAGTAGAGAAATCCCCATTTTCGATAGGATTTTCAGCAGTCCCAACTCTACGGCATGGCGGTAGTTGTCTAAGGCTTGTTCCAGGTCGATCTTGGGCAGTTTGCCGCGCTCCATGAAGCCTTGGGTGCGATCGCTCCTCCACCAATGGCGAACCGTTTCCAAAGCCAGATAGGGGCAAACGGCAGAAGCGCCATAGCCTATTAAACAGGCAAAATGATGGGTACTCCAACATTGGGCTGTATCCACCACAATAGAGGTTTCACAGCGCAGTTTATTGCGAATCAGATGGTAATGAACTGCACCGGTGGCGACCAGAGGCGGGATATAGGTTTGCTCTGGGGTCATGTTGCGATCGGTCAAAACCACGACCTTGGCCCCTTCTCGGACTGCGGCATCTACGCAATCGCACAATTGGTCAATTGCCACCTTCAGAGACTCTCCCACCGGGTAGAGGGTGGACACTTCCCGCGCTTTTAGGAGGGAATGTTCCAGGGTGGATAACTCGGCTTCACTTAAAATCGGTGTGGGGAGGCGCAGTTGGGTTGTTTTCCGGGATTGGGGATCGAGCAAATTAGGATGGTCACCTAAGCGCATTTGCAAGGACATCACCAATTTTTCCCGCAGGGGGTCAATGGGGGGGTTGGTCACCTGAGCGAAGCGCTGTTTAAAGTAGTCATACAGCACATGGGGTTTACTCGATAGCACCGCTAAGGGGATATCATCCCCCATGCAGAAGGTCGGCTCTTTCCCCGTTTCTGCCATCACTTCAACAATCATCTCCACATCTTCGGAGGTATAGCCAAAGGCGGTTTGGGATTTGAGCAGGGTTTTCTCATCCAGGTTGAGATGAGTATCCCAAGGCAGTTCGGCCAGATCGTGGGTTCCTGCTTTCAGCCATTCCCCATAGGGGTATTGACTGGCGACCTGTTGTTTGATTTCCCAGTTGTGCAACACCTGGTGGTTTTCTAGGTCAATGGCCATCATTTGTCCGGGGCCTAAGCGACCTTTTTCAACCACTTCTGATTCATCCAGGAGAATGCTACCGGTTTCTGAGGCAATTACAATGTAGCCGTCTTTGGTTAAACTGTAGCGAGCCGGGCGCAGTCCATTGCGGTCTAGGGCTGCTCCTACATAGCGGCCATCGCTAAACACCAGTAGGGCTGGCCCATCCCAGGGTTCTTGGATACCGGCGTAGTATTCGTAAAAGTCGATGATTTCGGGGTGGTCGTCGAGAGCGGGTTGATTGTGGAAGGCTTCGGGCACTAGGATCATTAAGGCTTCCATGGGGGTGCGCCCGGAGAGTACCATCAACTCGAAGACGTTATCGAGGTTAGCGGAGTCTGAGGCACTGCGGTTGGTGAGGGGCAGCAGTTCTTTGAGGCGATCGCCCCATACCGGAGATGTAAATTCAACTTCGCGAGTCCGCATCCAGTTTAAGTTACCTAACAGGGTGTTAATCTCGCCGTTGTGTCCTAACATCCGCAGGGGTTGTGCTAACGACCATCTAGGCATCGTGTTTGTACTGAATCGACGGTGAAAAATGGCATAGGAACTGGTGTAGAGTGGATTGTTCAGATCTAGGTAAAAGTCCCCCAGAATAACCGATCGCACCATTCCTTTATACAATATTTGACGAGTAGAAAAAGAAACAATATAGATCTCAACTCCGGAGCGATCGGCATCTAGATGGGTTTTCTTGCGTGTCAAATACAACAGACGCTCTAACTCCACTCCCGATAAATTAGGGGATTCTACCAGCAGTTGCTCAATTTGGGGTTCATTTTCCCTTGCTTGGGGCCCTAAAATTTCCAAGTTTACCGGCACTACCCGCCATCCAATCGCCTTTAAGCCTTCTTCTTTCAGATGTTGCTCAAATAAGGCTTTGGCTTTATTTCGGGCTGCCCCATCTTGGGGTAAAAAGACCATTGCCACCCCCATGTGGCTAGGACTCGGTAGGGTAATACCTTCTTTCTGGCTCCAGTCTTGAAATAAGTCCCAGGGAATACCAGTCATCACCCCCGCACCATCTCCAGAGTCTTGGTCAGCGCTACACCCTCCCCGATGTTCTAAGCAGGTTAACCCGGATAAGGCTTTGGTGATTAAATCATGGCTGGCGATGCCTTGGGGATGAGCAATTACACCTACTCCGCAAGCATCTCGTTCTTCCGTCAGTTGGCGTAAAACTTTCGGCTCTCGTCCTGACGTGCCCAGGTCGGAAGAGCCAGTGAGTGGGTGATGCAGTTGATCTTGATTGAAAATGTTGTCCATGGAATTCATTAAGGGTGTTTTCGGATTGGGAGTTGTTGACTTTTTGTTTTTTTTGTGCTATAAGCGCTGGTAAACTCAGCTATGCAGACATCATATTCCTATTGATCGATAGGATGTCGTATCAATTACTGCTAGATGGGGGCAGAGTTGCTGCTTTCGGTCGGGACAAGTGAATCCAGAGGGTGCTGTGGTTTGACTGGCCCCGATTTTGATGTGGATAATGATTGTATCGAATTCTAGTCAGTTCTGGCAATGGTTTCTGAACCTTGGCAACTGTGCCCCTAATCCCCATCACTACTCTAATCCTCTGCCATCATTCATTGTCGCAGACTCCAATGGTGATATTCTCCAGAATTACAAATCGATGTAGTCTATTGGCAAAAGAACTTGGAGGTAAATCCATCGCTACTACAGAAAAATTCTCTAGTAAATTCCCCTTGATAATACTTTTTCATTCCTTCAAAGGTCATTAGCTCAGACATTTTTTAGTCTATCGGATCGCAGTATTTCTGAATTAGCGTCGATAAGTTCCTCTCCTATCCCAACCCCTTTCTGGGCGATCTAGAACCGATATTGCCAGACTATTATCAACGTTTAGCTCCCTCGGAAATAATGGTAGTTCAAGGGTTAGCCAGTGAAGACAAGAGCGATATTTTTTATATCTATGCGGATAGATGTGACAACCCGATGGAGAAGATAACGATTCCAAAGGATATGATTTTTAGGTAGGGTTGTGGAGTGTACAATTGATGCTGTCATTCTTTTATGTTTCGTTATTGGGCGCTGGAATTTTTGCTAGTGCGAATGCGCTTCCGGTTAAGGCTTGTGGGGATGGGGTAACTCCAGGTTGTTCATCAACCCAATCCCCCCAACCTCCCTTAGAAAGGGCAGTTAGACAAGTCCCCCTGATTAAGCAGGATTTAGGGGGATCGATGCTTCCGAGTCAAGGGAATCAGATCATCATTAATGGTCAAACCTTACCCATTGCCTGGAAACAATGGCAAGAGAATAATCAAATCCGGATTGCCCTTAGCGATGTGGGTTTGGTGTCGGGTTTTGGCGTAGAATTGCTGAGTACCTCGAATCCTACTCTACAACCGATTCAGTGGTATAGCACTCCGGGTCAAACTCGTTGGACGCTTCCCGCTCAGGTAACCTCGACTGCGCGATATGTGGAGGTGACGGAGTGGGCGCAAGCAGGGGGATGGCAGATGATTGCCCAGGGGAATGTGTTGAGGGTAGAAACGGCTATGAGTCAGATTTTGGGGATGCGTCAGGGGAAACAGACTTGGGGCGATCGCCTCGTTATTGCTCTTAACCAAGAAACCCCTGTACAAGTCAACCATGCTCCCGGAAAGACGGTAATTACTCTGGGGGCAGTCGCCTCTCCTGCTCTTCTGAATGGCTTTGCATCCCAGGCGGGTAATGCCGTTGATAGTATCAAGTTTACCCCCCAAGCCGGAGCCACGCAAATCGAGATTAACCTGAAAACTAGGCAAGTACGCCCCCAAATTCTGACTCTGAATGCTCCCTATCGCTTGGCGATCGATTTCCGTTTAGATGCGACAATTCCCAGTAAACAAATTCAATGGGCTTCAGGTATTCAATGGCGACAAGAAACCATGAGCCTCGGATCGTCTCAATTTCCCGTCTTTTGGCTGCAAATTGACCCCCGAAATCCCCAGATCCAACTCCTTCCTATTCGCACCAATAGTCAAGGTGCAGCCGGAACTTCTCCCCTAGTGACTTTAGCCCGTCAATCTCAAGTAGCAGCAGCCATTAATGCCGGATTTTTTAATCGCAATAATCAACTGCCCTTGGGAGTTATTCGGGAGAATGGAGAATGGATTTCTGGCCCAATTCTCAACCGGGGGGCGATCGCCTGGAACCACCAAGGACAATTTCTCATCGATCGCTTAACTCTCACGGAAACTCTCACCACCCAAACCGGTCAGTATTATCCCATTCTCTACCTCAATAGTGCCTATCTTCAACCGGGATTATCCCGCTACACCAGTGCCTGGGGAACCCCCTATACCCCACTGAGCAATAATGAAACTATTTTTTCTGTAAATGGCGATCGCCTCCTCAGTCAAACCCAAGCCACCCAAGCCGGAGTTGGGCAAATTCCCATCCCTCCCCAAGGATATCTCCTCGTCCATCGCGGCCAAACTCCCCCACCCTCAATCCCCCCAGGAAGTCCCGTTCAACTGCAAAGGCGCTCATCTCCGGATCTCGCTGCCAACTATCCCTTCACCCTAGGCGCTGGCCCCCTATTAGTCAAAAATGGGCGTATTGTCCTCAATGCTGAGGGAGAAACCTTTAGCCCAGCCTTTATCCGACAACAAGCTTCTCGCAGTGCGATCGGTTTAACCCAAAACGGACAACTGATTATCGCTGCTGTCCATGACCGATCCTACGGCAATGGGCCAACCCTCACCGAAATTGCCCAAATTATGCAAAATCTCGGTGCAGTCGATGCCCTCAATTTAGATGGAGGCAGTTCCACTGGACTTTATCTAGGAGGAGAATTATTAGACCGCTCCCCCCGCAGTGCTGCCCGCATCCACAATGGTTTAGGTGTCTTTCTCCAGCCTTAATTGAAATTATCTCTCATCCCCCAACCCCCCTTCTTCCAAGGGAGAGGGCAACTAAAGATGACACTCACCGGCAAAGATTGCTATCGTTAGCTAAGGGGAACACTTCTCCCCCTTTGGATTCTGGAACCCAAGATTTCTAATCTTCCACGGAGAAAATCAATCATGGTACAAGCGACAGAACGCCCAACCGCTAATTCAGACAAAGATCGAGACTCCCTTCCTGAAACTTCTCAAGCCTCCAATGGTGTTTATGAAGTCGGAGAACGTCCTTGGGGAACCTATACGGTTTTGGAAGAAGGACAAGGTTATAAAATTAAGCGCATTGAAGTTAAACCCGGTCATCGCTTAAGTTTGCAAATGCATCACCACCGTAGCGAACATTGGATCGTGGTTTCAGGAACGGCTAAGGTGATTTGTGATGACAAAGAAATCATGGTTTACCAATACCAGTCTACCTATGTTCCCCAAGGAAATGCCCATCGTCTGGAAAATCCGGGAGTGATTCCTTTGGTGCTGATCGAAGTGCAAAATGGGGAATATCTGGGTGAAGATGATATTGTCCGCTTCCAGGATGATTATGCCCGCAGTAACGGGCCAGTATAGTAAAGTTTAAATTCTAGATGCTTTAAACAGTCCCTCAATGATTCATTTAACCCCTGCTGCTGCCACAGAATTAAAACGGTTGCAAAGCCGACATCCCCAATCCACTTCCTGGGTACGTTTTGAGGTACAGACAGGGGGATGTGCTGACTTTAGCTATGAGATTCGGTTTGACTCGGAAAAACAGGAGAGCGATCGCCAGTATGATTATGAGGCGATCGCCATCATCATCGATCCCGCCCAATTAACCTATCTCGATCGCCTCAAAGTCGATTATTCCGATGATTTGATGGGTGGAGGATTTCGCTTCCATAATCCTAATGCTGCCCGAACCTGTGGCTGTGGTCAATCCTTTAGCATTGCCTAACCCTGAAACCCAAAGTGTTCAGCTACCCAAAAGATTGACAAAAGTTGTCTGGAGTTGGTAAAGTTAAAAATTGTCGTCAAAGTTGAACCAGAGACGGTTTATAGGAAACCTCCGTACCTTATGCCAACGATCCAACAACTCATTCGTAGTGAACGTCAGAAAATAGAACGGAAAACTAAGTCTCCAGCCCTGAAAAGCTGTCCCCAGCGCCGTGGAGTCTGTACCCGTGTTTACACTACAACTCCGAAGAAACCCAATTCAGCCCTGCGTAAAGTTGCCCGTGTGCGTTTAACCTCTGGGTTTGAAGTCACTGCTTACATTCCAGGGATTGGGCATAATCTTCAAGAACACTCCGTAGTCATGATTCGCGGTGGGCGAGTCAAAGATTTGCCTGGTGTAAGATATCACATTATTCGCGGAACCTTAGATACCGCAGGTGTGAAAGATCGGCGGCAAGGACGTTCTAAATATGGAGCAAAACGTCCCAAAAAATAGTACCCTAAAACGGTTGAGTTTAAGGGATTAGAGTAAGCCGTTATAGCTTCCTGGTTCTAGTTATTTTAACGCTGATCGTTGTAGATATATACTGTCCCATTATTCAATTCTCAAACCTATGTCTCGTCGAGGAGTATCTCATCACCGTTCTGTCCCTCCAGACTCGGTACATAACAGTCGCCTGGTTAGTATGACCATTCGGCGGATCATGAAGAGTGGTAAAAAATCTATAGCCTCTCATATTTTATATGATGCTTTCAAGATTATCGAAGAGCGCACCGGTTCCGATGCCCTCACCCTATTTGAAAAAGCCGTTAAAAATGCCACCCCTTTGGTAGAGGTGAAAGCCAGACGGGTGGGTGGGGCAACCTATCAAGTGCCCATGGAAGTCCGCTCAGATCGAGGGATAAGCTTGGCCCTGCGTTGGTTGATTCGCTTTTCCAGACAACGTTCAGGTAACTCCATGGCTATGAAACTAGCAAATGAACTCATGGATGCAGCGAACGAAACCGGAAGCACCATCCGTAAGCGGGAAGAAACCCATCGCATGGCTGAAGCGAATAAAGCCTTTGCTCACTATCGTTACTAAGGCATCAGACAAACTAAAGGTCTAAATCTTTAGCTCAATAGAGAAACCCTGACCCAAGTCTAGTCTAAAAGCTTTTAGACTAGATTTCTTCAGGAACAATCATGCGTTTGTCTTAAAAAAAGTATACAATTCTAAGAGAGCAGAACAATAAACAATCCCAACTGCTTTTTAAGACCAAGGAGGTATCTGTGGCACGAAATATCCCGCTGGAGCGAATTCGCAATATCGGCATTGCTGCCCATATTGATGCGGGCAAGACAACGACAACTGAAAGAATCCTGTTCTATTCAGGCATTGTTCACAAAATAGGTGAAGTGCATGATGGGACAGCAGTGACTGACTGGATGGAACAAGAACGCGAACGCGGGATTACCATTACAGCAGCAGCCATTACTACCAGTTGGAAAGACCATCAAATTAACATTATCGACACTCCGGGTCACGTAGACTTCACCATTGAAGTTGAGCGTTCCATGCGGGTATTAGATGGTGTAATTGCTGTATTTTGTTCGGTTGGGGGAGTTCAACCTCAATCAGAAACAGTATGGCGACAAGCCGATCGCTATAAAGTGCCCCGGATTGTTTTTGTTAACAAAATGGATCGCACAGGAGCGAACTTTTTTAAGGTATACGAACAAATTAAAGATCGTCTCCGGGCGAATGCTGTCCCCATTCAAATTCCTATTGGCTCAGAGAGCAATTTTAGAGGTATTGTAGACTTGGTGCGGATGCGTGCCAAGATTTACACTAATGATCTAGGTACAGATATTGAAGAAACGGAAATTCCAGAAGATGTACTGGAACAAGCAGAAGCATATCGTACCAAGCTGATTGAATCCGTCGCTGAAACCAATGACGCTCTAACCGAAAAATACTGGGAGGGAGAAGAGTTAACGGAAGAAGAAATTCATAACGCTCTGCGTCAGGGAACCGTTAATGGAACAATTGTTCCCCTACTATGCGGTTCTGCCTTCAAGAACAAAGGAGTCCAACTGCTCCTCGATGCGGTGATTGATTACATGCCCGCCCCCATAGATGTGCTGGCGATTCAAGGAACCCTACCCAATGGCACTCCCATAGAACGCAAAGCGGATGACGATCAGCCCTTCTCAGCCCTAGCCTTCAAAATTATGGCCGATCCCTATGGTCGCTTGACCTTCACAAGGGTGTATTCAGGCGTGCTGAAGAAAGGCAGCTATATCCTGAACTCAACGAAGGGCAAAAAAGAGCGAGCATCTCGCTTGATCGTCCTCAAAGCTGATGAACGTATTGAAGTAGATGAACTGCGAGCGGGTGACTTAGGAGCAATCTTAGGTCTCAAAGACACCACCACAGGGGATACCCTCTGTGATGAGAGCGCACCAGTAATCCTGGAATCCCTCTATATTCCAGAACCCGTGATCTCCGTGGCTGTAGAGCCGAAAACCAAGCAAGACATGGAGAAGCTCTCCAAAGCCCTCCAATCCTTGTCAGAAGAAGACCCCACCTTCCGAGTCAGCGTTGACCCGGAAACGAACCAAACCGTAATTGCCGGTATGGGAGAGCTGCACTTAGAAATTCTTGTAGACCGTATGCTGCGAGAGTTCAAAGTGGAAGCGAATGTGGGTGCGCCTCAGGTGGCTTATCGCGAAACCATCCGTAAAGCCATCAAAGCTGAAGGTAAATTTATCCGCCAAAGTGGGGGTAAAGGACAATACGGCCACGTAGTCATTCAGGTTGAACCCGGAGACCCAGGTAGCGGCTTCGAGTTCATATCCAAAATTGTCGGTGGCTCTATTCCCAAGGAATATATTGGGCCAGCCGAACAGGGCATGAAAGAAGCTTGTGAGTCTGGCATCCTCGCTGGATATCCTGTAATCGATCTGAAGGCGACCTTAATCGATGGTTCATTCCATGAAGTAGACTCTTCGGAAATGGCCTTTAAGATTGCTGGCTCTATGGCCATTAAAGAAGCAGTCATGAAGGCATCTCCTGTGCTTCTAGAACCCACGATGAAGGTGGAAGTGGAAGTTCCTGAAGACTTCCTTGGAGATGTGATGGGAGACCTCAATTCCCGTCGCGGTCAGATTGAAGGGATGGGTTCTGAAGACGGGATTAGTAAAGTCTCGGCTAAGGTTCCTCTGGCAGAAATGTTTGGTTATGCCACTGATATCCGTTCTAAAACTCAAGGACGGGGGATTTTTTCGATGGAATTTAGTCATTACGATGAAGTTCCTCGGAATGTGGCAGAGGCCATTATTGCCAAGAGCAAGGGAGAGGCATAAAATCCACTAGGGCAATTAGAGTTTAGGACTCTTTCGTTCTCAACTCTAATCCCCTAGTCCCGATCAATCCCTTTACTATCCTGACTTAGGGTCAGAAAACGTTTACTTCGTCTTTTATCTAGTCAACATTAGGCACATTTAATTGAGTTATGGCACGCGAAAAATTTCAACGGACAAAACCTCACGTCAATATTGGTACGATTGGTCATGTTGACCATGGTAAAACAACCCTGACGGCAGCGATTACCATGACTTTGGCAGCAAGTGGGAAAGCCAAAGCGAAGAACTATGAAGATATTGATGCTGCGCCCGAGGAGAAGGCGCGGGGGATTACCATCAATACGGCTCATGTGGAATATGAAACTGAGGAGCGGCACTATGCCCATGTGGACTGTCCTGGACATGCTGACTATGTGAAAAATATGATCACTGGGGCAGCACAAATGGATGGTGCGATTCTGGTGGTGTCTGCGGCTGATGGCCCCATGCCTCAAACCCGTGAGCATATCCTCTTGGCTCGTCAGGTGGGTGTTCCTAACTTGGTGGTCTTCTTGAATAAGAAGGATATGGTGGATGATGAGGAATTGTTAGAGCTGGTAGAGCTGGAAGTCCGCGAACTGCTCAGTGAGTATCAGTTTGATGGAGATAATATTCCTATTGTGGCTGGTTCGGCTCTACAAGCGGTCAATACAATGAAGGAAGACCCAAAGGCTCAAAAGGGTCAGAATGAATGGATTGATGCCATTTATCAATTAATGGATGAGGTAGATAGCTATATTCCGACTCCGGAGCGGGATGTGGATAAGCCCTTCTTGATGGCAGTGGAAGATGTGTTCACGATTACCGGTCGGGGAACAGTTGCCACGGGACGGATTGAGCGGGGCAAAATCAAAGTGGGTGAAGAGGTGGAATTAGTGGGAATTAAGGATACCCGCAAGACCACAGTCACCGGTGTAGAAATGTTTAAGAAGTCTCTGGAAGAAGGGGTGGCTGGTGATAATGCGGGTCTTCTGCTTCGTGGGATACAAAAAGCTGACGTTGAGCGTGGTATGGTATTGGCTAAATCCGGTTCGATCACGCCTCATACTCAATTTGAAGCGGAAGTTTATGTGCTGAAAGAAAAGGAAGGTGGCCGCCATACGCCCTTTTTCCCGAACTATCGTCCCCAGTTCTATGTACGGACAACGGATGTAACCGGTACGATTACATCCTTTACCGCAGATGATGGTAGTGCGGCAGAAATGGTGATGCCCGGTGACCGGATTAAAATGAATGTGGAATTGATCAATGCGATCGCCATTGAACAAGGAATGCGTTTTGCAATCCGTGAAGGGGGCCGTACCATTGGTGCGGGTGTGGTCTCTAAGATCCTGAAATAGCCGGGTCTAAGTCCTCCGTTCATCTCTGTTAAACCCTTCCCCCGGCGATCGCTAAATCCCCATGGGGAAGGGTTTATGTCTCAAAATGTTCACAGAACCTTGACAACTGTAAATAATCATGGCAACTCTACAACAACAAAAAATCCGTATTCGTCTGAAAGCGTTCGATCGCCGTCTCCTGGATACCTCCTGTGAAAAAATTGTCGATACCGCTAACCGCACCAACGCTACAGCAGTTGGCCCCATTCCCTTACCCACCAAGCGCCGCATCTACTGTATCCTGCGATCGCCCCATGTGGATAAAGACTCGCGGGAGCATTTTGAAACCCGTACCCACCGTCGGATCATTGATATTTACCAACCCTCCTCTAAAACCATTGATGCTTTGATGAAACTCGATCTGCCTGCTGGTGTAGACATCGAAGTGAAGCTTTAACCTCAAAAAGTTACCCATTCCCTGGTTAAGAATTGAGTCGCCACCTCAAAGGTTAGGTTTTTACAGCCTCGAACAATGCGATAGACTAAAAAGATGTTTCTGCTATTTTTAAGGTCTTTATTGAGAGTCCCCAGAACAGGAAAATAACCATGACATCTTCTTCATCGATCGCAGTACGAGAACTTCCTCTGTTCCCCTTACCAGAAGTGGTTCTCTTTCCAGGGAGACCCCTACCCCTGCATATCTTTGAGTTCCGGTATCGGATGATGATGAATACCGTACTTCAGATGGATAGTCGCTTTGGGGTGTTAATGTGGGACCCGCTCAAAAATGAAGCCGCTTCTGTCGGTTGCTGTGCGGAAATTGTTAATTATCAACGCTTACCCGATGACCGTATGAAGATCCTTACCTTGGGACAACAACGGTTTCGGGTTTTAGAATATGTACGAGAAAAACCCTATCGCGTAGGGTTAGTGGAGTGGATCGAAGATGAACCCACGGATCGAGATCTGAGATCCTTGAGCAGGAATGTGGAACAACTGCTTAAGGATGTGGTTCACCTGTCCTCTAAATTAACGGGCCAGGAGATTGAATTACCGGATAATATTCCCAATCTTCCCATTGAGTTATCCTACTGGGTGGCGAGTAATTTATATGGGGTGGCGGCTGAACAACAAGCCCTCTTAGAAATGCAAAGCACGGCCGAACGACTGGAGCGAGAAACGGAAATTCTTACTTCTACTCGTAATCATTTGGCGGCTCGCACGGTGCTAAAGGATACGTTTAAGGAATGAGGAAGGAATACACCTCAGACCTCATAGAAAGGCGGGATCTAAATATCAGTAACGGTATAGCTGCCAAAAATTTTTAAGACTTCTGTGTACTCTTCGAGTTGTTGAAGAGTCTGTTGGATACTGGGTTCTCTAGCATCAACTTCAATATCAATAAAAAATAAGTATTCGCCTAGCGATCGCTTGGTCGGACGGGATTCGATGCGGCTTAAGTTAATCCCTTGACGGGCAAATATTTCTAGGGGTTTAACCAGTACCCCTGGAATATTGGGTAGGCTAAAGGCGATGGAGGTATGGGTTTTGGGTGGGGAGGAAAAACTGAATTTTACCTCGCTCTCTGTAGAACTGATGGCCCAAAACCGAGTGCAGTTATCTGGATAGTCGTTAATGGGATAGGCTAATAGGGGGATTTGATAGAGTTTAGCGGCTCGTTGGGAGGCGATCGCCGCGATCGGTCGATCAGGCTCAAGATATTGAATAGACTCTGTAGTGGAGTTGGTCGGAATTAATTCAACTCCCGGTAAATGTTGCTCTAACCACTCTTGACATTGGGCTAGAGCTTGGGGGTGGGAATAGACGGTTTTAATGGCCGATAAGTCACCCATCTGAGAGAGTAAACCATGATAAATAGGTAAGACATAGGCTTGTTCGATTTCTAAACCCTGCAATTGCCATAGAGTATCTAGAGTCATGGGAACGCTTCCTTCAATGGAATTTTCTACCGGAGCGATCGCCAAATGTGCCTCTTCTTTAGCCACAGCCTGTAACGTTTGGGCAATACTGGGATAGGGACGCAATTCACTGTCATATCCTTGGGATTTAAGCTGCCCACTACAGGCGATCGCGGCCGCTTCAGAATAAGTCCCTCGTGGCCCCAGATAAGCAATCATCACCATAATCTCTTCTCCTTAGACCTTCTGCCAATATAGCTTAATTAGCAATTACCTATTACGATCGGCAGGATTTAATTGGGGTTGGGGAGTAGAATTATTTCTATCCCCAATCTTTGCTCCTTCCAAAAGTTCAATCAGCAATAGATCCATCTCCTCAAATGTATAGTTTTTCTGAAGTTCTGCTTGTAATTTTAGGCGGAAATTCTCCCCTAAACGCTCCTTCAGTTGCTGTTCCAGCATATCCGGTGCTTGGGTTTGTCCCTTCAGATAAGATTTACGGGGATTAAGCGTGAGCGCCTGAATAATTTGTTGGACTAATTTCTCGGCAATTTGATCCGGCAATCGGCGCACACCGGGGATTTTTTGCACACCCTGATACCAGCCCGACTTTTGCAGAGTTTTATCCACTTCATAGCGCAAAAAAGCTTCTAAATCAGGGGAAATTTCTGGCAGCACATTACAAGCCGTCACTTCCCAAACTCTGCTAGTAATACTGCCAAAACTGCGCTGTTTTTGTGGGATATTATCTATAGTAACTTCCCCTTCCGCATTGGCATCACGAGGAGTTTTAATAAAGGCTTTCTGAATTAAACCATCACTAATTTTACTTTGCAGTTGTCCAATCCCTCGGTTGACCACCACCTGAGCCAATTCTTGACCAAAACTGGCGATAAAATTTAAACCTAAATACTTTTGTACCGGCTCCAAATCAATTAAATCTGATTGATTGAAGCGAATCACTAGAGGAATTACGCGCAAGCCAGGAATCCAAGGTTGCAGCAAAAGTAAATCATAGGAACGAGCGCCGATCGCTATACCTAAACTGATATTTTTTTCTCGATAAAATCGGCATAAAACCTTAATCAAAAAATCAATCCAGTAAATTAATAAAAAAGGAAAATCTATCAGAACAAAACGATTTGCAAATGACCCAGTTTTATCCAGATGACGATAATACATAGACTCCACAGGAAAAAAGAGTTTATCTTTCATAAACGCAAAGGAATCACGCCAAGTATTTTCCTGGAAATTATCCAAAGACAAAAATTCATCAAAGGCTCCCTTAGAGGATAAATCAGCCCACAGCAACTCTGGGGCAATAAACTGGATAATCCTAGGATCGCGAAACCAATTGAGCCGAGATCGAACCATTTCGCGATTGGCTTGATTATCTGCACTATAAATGTGATTTTTCATAATCGATTTAACTTGATTAACTTTTCCAGATTTGTTAGTCGAATTAATCGCATATTGTTCATCGATCATCTGATAAGTTAAATTTCTTAAGACTTCTAACTGCGGCTCAACCAGCCCTGAATTTGGGCCGGCAAATTCTAAAATAGCTTTGAGTTGAACTACTTCTCGCACATACTCTTGCGCTCCTCGATCCGGTTCAATGCCCTTAATAATGTCATAATCGAGAACCGGTTCATAAAGCAGCAATAGGGGGCGAATCTTGATATTAAACTCTGTCCAATGACTTTCCCAACCCCGACGGGCAATAAAATCACGACTCCAAAATTGGGCGATCGCCGCATTTAAATCGGTTAAGCCTGTACTCTCGATAATACTTTCCTGTATCTGATGCAAATGACTATCTTTACCCAATAACCGAAAGGGGGGATTCTCGACTAAAATATCAAGACTTTGGGCTTGGACTTGGGAGAGCAAAGACTGCACCTCTAAAGACTCTAAACCTTGACTGCTGATAGCCTCATTCAAACCCTCCACCAAAGCTACATAATCTTCTTGGGGGGTATTTTTCAACTCAAAAACCTTCCAATTAATCCATAAATGCTGATTGCGAGATTTGACATAGGTGACATCAAACAAAACTAAGCCCACATTGAGTAAGATAATGAGGGCGATCGCTCGTTCATACCACAGACGTAAAGGACGTAAAGACCGGCGCATAGTCATTCCAAGTTTCCCTCTAGTGATAAAATGACAAGAGATTAAGGGGTGGGTATTTTCTCCCAAAACTCAAGGTGAAGCCGCCCCGAAAACTCCACAATAATTGCATGTCCTCTATTTCCTGATACCCTTAGATTCATGGTAGATTCTGCTCCAACAACCCCCTCCGATTCTCTCAGTTGGCCCGATTTACTGCAACAACTGATGGATAAACAATCCCTCTCTCGCTTTCAAGCGATGAAACTGATGCAGGGATGGCTCAATGAAGAAATTCCCCCCGTTCTGTCTGGAGCCATTTTAACCGCCATTCAAGCCAAGGGAGTCGCCCCCACCGAATTAGCCGGGATGGCGCAAGTGCTGCAAGCTCAAGCCGCGAGTCCTTCACAAGCGCTCCTGCACACGGAGCCGGTGATTGATACCTGTGGCACAGGGGGCGATGGTGCATCCACCTTTAATATCTCGACGGCAGTGGCGTTTGTTGCCGCCGCAGCCGGGGTAAAAGTGGCAAAACACGGAAATCGGTCAGCGTCGAGTAAAGTGGGTTCTGCGGATGTTTTGGAGGCTCTGGGAGTCAACCTGAAAGCGTCCCCCGATGCTATTTCTGCCGCCTTGGGTGAGGTAGGAATTACGTTCTTGTTTGCTCCGGGTTGGCATCCGGCAATGAAGGCGGTTGTGCCGATTCGCAAAACCTTGAAAATGCGGACGGTATTTAATTTATTGGGGCCGTTGGTGAATCCCCTTAAACCCACAGGGCAGGTAATGGGAGTTTATGATGGTCAGTTAGTACCTATTGTGGCTGAAGCGATGGAGCAACTCGGCGTTCAACGAGCAATTGTTTTACATGGACGAGAAGGGTTAGATGAAGCAGGGTTAGGGGATAGAACAGATTTAGGGATCGTGGAGAAAGATAGCACAACATCAGTAGAAATTAATCCTGAAGATTTAGCGCTCTCCCCTGCGCCTATCTCCGAATTACGAGGTGGTGAAATCGAAGAAAATACAACCATCTTGCGTAATGTTCTCCAAGGAAAGGGAACCCGTGCCCAGCAAGAAGTGGTTGCCCTCAATGCCTCCTTTGCCCTGCAAGTGGGTGAAGTGACTCCTTGGGGAGAGCATCGTCAAGGCATTGATAAAGCCTTGGAAATCCTCAATAGTGGTGCAGCCTGGGATAAATTGCAGGAGTTGGTCAACTTCCTCAAAGAGGCTTAGGGGTTGCCCTCACCCCCAACCCCATCTCCCAGGGGCAAGGGGGTTTAGGTTTTAGTTAAGTAATGAGTAAATCCCCTCAATAATGGGAGAAGAAACGTTAAGCTAGACCATTGTCCAATGTCATACCCAACTATGCAAACCCTCGATCAGAGTATTTCCCAACACCAACCTGATGCTGATTTTCCAGGCGATTCCCTCTTAGAAATTGCGGGTAAAACCTTTCACTCTCGCCTGATGACTGGCACAGGCAAATATCGCTCCTTTGAAGAGATGCAACAGAGCATTGTGGCTAGTGGTTGCCAAATTGTAACTGTAGCAGTGCGTCGGGTGCAAACCAAAGCACCGGGCCATGAAGGATTAGCTGAAGCCATTGATTGGCAAAAGATTTGGATGTTACCCAATACTGCTGGATGTCAAACCGCAGAAGATGCTGTGCGGGTGGCTCGACTGGGCCGGGAAATGGCAAAATTACTGGGTCAGGAAGATAATAATTTTATCAAGTTAGAAGTGATTCCCGATCCTAAATATTTGCTGCCCGATCCGATTGGGACTTTAGAAGCGGCCGAGCAATTGGTGAAAGAAGGATTCGCGGTTTTACCCTATATTAATGCTGATCCTTTGCTGGCAAAGCGTTTGGAAGAAGCGGGTTGTGCAACGGTGATGCCTTTGGGGTCTCCGATTGGTTCCGGACAGGGGATTAGGAATGCGGCTAATATTGGCATTATTATCGAGAATGCGAATATACCGGTGGTGGTTGATGCGGGTATCGGTACGCCTTCAGAAGCGGCAACCGCGATGGAAATGGGAGCGGATGCTTTATTGATTAATACGGCGATCGCCCAATCCCAGAATCCGGCTGCTATGGCTCGTGCTTTCCGCTTGGCAACTGAGGCGGGACGACTGGCAACCGTTGCGGGTAGAATTCCTATCAAGGCCTATGCTAGTGCCAGCTCTCCCCTGACGGGTACAATCAATTAAACCTTTTAAGGTTAACCCATACCCATTAACCGGATTTGATATGACAATTAACAATTAACAATTAACAATTAAATATCAAGTCCGGTTATTCATGTCCGCGAAGCAGAGCGTCATCAATGGCTGGATGAAATGAGTATGGATGATATCCTCGCGGATATTCACCAGCGTCAAAAACAGTCTCTTTCCGATACTCAATCGGATTAAACTATAGTGCTAAACCCTAGAGAAGAAGGAAGAGAGCGATCGCCTCTACAATTAGATGCAAGTGATCGGACTTCTGTGGCGATCGCCCGCCACCCATTCAAAGGGGATAAGATATGATCGGGATCGTGGGGAATGGGGGTTTGCAGATCTCCAGAAAGGGTACTCATGGTCATCGCTTGGTTCAGTTTTGGATAGTTATCACCAATTCTGTCATTCTCAAGCCAGGGAAGCAATACGTGAGTAATGAGTACAGACTTCAGTGGAGCCAACCTCATTAGAGCCGACCTCAGTGGAGCCAACCTCAGTGGAGCCAACCTCAGTGGAGCTAACCTCAATCGAGCTAACTTTCGTACAGATAAACCATTAGGAGAAGTCTTAACCCCTGAGCAAGTTAAATCGGCTTGTTGTTGGCAAAGAGCAGAATTTAATCCGCAATTCTGGGAAGAGTTGAAGGCATCTCCTGACCCCCAAGAGCCACCTGATTGTAGTCGTTCTAGATGATTCATTTAGATATGGCTCTAGAGTTGTGTTGCGATCGAATACCATCCGTTAGAAATTAGAATCAAGCCTTTATAGAGGTGTCAACTGTGACCAATCAAGAGTTACTCAGTGAATTTTTCTCTCTACCTCCCAAAGCACAGACTCAAGTTGTAAGGCTGATAGCTTTTTTGAAGGAGAAGTACACCAACTCTGACTCTAGCTCTTCATCACTGGCTCGATGAAATGAGTATGGATGATATCCTCGCGGATATTCACCAGCGTCAAAAACAGTCTCTTTCCGATACTCAATCGGATTAAACTATAGTGCTAAATCCTAGAGAAGAAGGAAGAGAGCGATCGCCTCTACAATCAGATGCAAGTGATCGGACTTCTGTGGCGATCGCATCCACAAAATTTACTGAATTATGAGGAAGTCATCTAGTGAACTATCGCATCTATATGGATGTTTGCTGTCTGCATCGCCCTTTTGACGATCGCTCGCAACAGAGAATTCAACTTGAAACCGAGGCAATTGAGCAAATTGCCTTGGGATGTTTATCAGGGGACTTTATGTTAATCAGTAGTACAGCTATAGAGTCTGAAATTCATCAAAATCCCAACCCCAATCAGGCTGAACAAGTAATACAGTCTTTATCAATTGCCCAAGATAAGATATTAGTGACTGATAGTGTGGTTAGTCGTGCCACAGACTTAGTTGCACTAGGGTTTAAAGCTTATGATGCCTTACATATTGCTTGCGCTGAACAGGGTAATGTTGATATTTTCTTAACGACTGACGATCGCCTCATCAAAAAAGCGATAAAATACGAAGAAGTTCTCAGGGTAAAAGTTGCTAACCCTGTGATTTGGTTAATGAATGTTGAAACCTCAAGAGGCCAATAATAGTATGACTCCAGTTGAACTTGCTAGAAAAGGCTTTAAGGTATTAGTCGATAACCTGGGTTATGTGGATTCCGTAAAATTTTTGAGACTCTTTGACTCAGGCCATGGAGATTACACCGCAGAGCGTCATCAATGGCTCGATGAAATGAGTATGGATGATATCCTCGCGGATATTCACCAGCGTCAAAAACAGTCTCTTTCCGATACTCAATCGGATTAAACTATAGTGCTAAACCCTAGAGAAGAAGGAAGAGAGCGATCGCCTCTACAATTAGATAGATGATCGCGATCGCTCTCTTTGGCAGGATATCGGTTGTTTACCCCCCCATTCCCCCATTCCCCCATTCCCCCACAGAGGGCGCAAAGCCCTATAACAATGAGCTTCAAACCCTTGCCTCTCTATGGCTTCATTTTACTGGGATTCCTCACCGGAAGGCCAACCCTGGGTCAAACCCTCCCCAGCTCTCCCCTGAACCTTCCGCAAACCCTCCAGTTAACTATCAATGGAGTCAGTTCCTTCAGAAATATCAATCTTTACCATCGCCTCCTTACCCTTGATTCCCCGCAAACCTTCACCGATCCCAGTCAATTGATTACCGTGGGTTGTTCGGAAGATGAAGGTAATGTTTTTGTCGTCAAAGGACGAGGAGGATTACCGGAAGACCCGACCCAAACCTTAAGCACGGCTACCATTTGGTCAGATTTACGACCCCATTTACAGACAGAAGATCGACGCGATCGTTCTTTTCAGCCACAACCAACCCTTGTAGGAGCCAGAAGATGGATCGTGAATCAGCGCGGCAATATAGAATTAGTAGCAGATCTTCCTTCTCCTCCCGCTCAATTCGGTATACTGTCTCAGCCTTGTCCACATTAATGAGTAATGGGTAATGGGTAATGGGTAATGGGGCAACCGCAATAACTAGGAGCAAGGGAGCAAGAAATGCTATATTCGGGATACAAAAACCGTTGGGTACGCTTCTTATGGAGCGCTTTAATCGCCCTAACCGTTGCTCTGTTCGTTGGCATGGGAGTGCCAGCAGTAGGGAAGGAGCCATGGAGAGCATTCTTGGTGACTGCTGAGACGACTGATTTAATCGACCAGGGCCGTCAATGGTATCAAAAACAGGAGTATGAAGAGGCGATCGCCCTTTGGCAACAAGCTCTAACCCAATTTCAGCGTAGCAATGAAACAGCCCAACAAGCGCTCACTCTGAGTTATCTCGCCCTCGCCGATCAACATTTGGGCAACTGGGAGAGCGCTAAACAGAGCATGGATAGCGCCCTGAACCTCTTAGAGCGATTACCCTCAGAAGTTCATATTCTTGCCCAAGTTCTCAATACCCAAGGACAACTTTATTACAGTCAAGGTCAACTGGAAGCGGCTCTATCATCTTGGGAAAATGCGGAACAAGCCTATCAGCAAGCCGGAGATCCCGAAGGAGTCACCGGTAGCCAACTGAATCAAGCTTCGGTGCTGCAACGGTTAGGGTTGAATGAGCGATCGCAAGAAGTCCTCAATGCTCTGATCCAACGCTTAGAAAATCAACCCCATAGTCTCCTCAAAGTGCAAGCCTTGAGAACATTGGGGGTGAGTTTCCATCTAGCGGCACAGTGGCGAAAGGCACAAGAATTACTGGAAGTTAGCTTAACTCTGAGTCAGACGCTGAACGCTCCTTCAGAAATAGGCCAGAACTTATTGAGTCTGGGAAATCTAGCCAAAGATCGCCATCATCCAGAAGCGGCCCTAGACTATTATCAACAGGCGATCGCCACAACCCCAGACAATCTCCTGCTCCAAGTGCAAGCGAACGCCAACCTTCTGCGACTTCACCTCGAACAACAAGCCTTTGCCGACGCTCTAGAACTCATTCCCCCCTTAAAAACCGCTCTCCCCCAACTCCCCCTGAGCCACAGTAGCATTTACGCCCATCTCAATGTAGCCGAAAGCCTCTTGAGACTCTTTCGCCTGCAACCCCAACTCGACCCCACCCTCCTAGAAACAGCAACTCAACTCACCGAACTGGCCAAAGAACAGAGCATTACCCTTAAAGATCTTAGGGCACAAGCTTGGGCTACCTTGCAACTAGGTAAAATTTATGCCCAAAATCAACAACTCGACAGGGCCCTAGAACTGACTCAAGAAGCCCTATTTATGGCCCAAAAAATCAGAGCGGCTGACTTACAAGCCAGAGCCAGTTGGCAACAAGGACAACTACTGGTGCAACAAGAAGATCGAGATTCTGCCCTAATTGCCTATCGCTCGGCAGTGAATACCCTAGAGTCAATTCGGGGCGATGTAGTAGCAACAAACCCGGACATGCAATTTTCTTTTAGGGAAGATATCGATCCGGCTTATCGAGGATTAATTGGTCTGTTGTTGCAAACCCATGAAGAAAATCCGAACCGCGTGCAAGAAGCTCGTCAAACCCTAGAAGCTCTGCAACTGGCAGAATTAGATCATTTTTTCCGCGAAGCCTGTCGAGCCAATCGACCGAAACCCATTGATAAAATTGACCCGAAAGCCGCCGTTATTTATCCGATTATTTTACCCGATCGCCTGGAAGTGATTGTCACTCTGCCGGGAGATATCGAACAACACTATTCTACCCCCATTCCCCAGCCAGAATTAGAGGCCCATTTGCACCAAATGCGCCAATCTCTGCATCCTGCCTATTCCAATCAAGAACGGCTCAAACTCTATCAACAGGCTTACCATTGGCTGGTTGAACCCGCAGAAAATGCCTTAAAACAACAGAAGATTGAAACCCTAGTCTTTGTTCTCGATAGTCAGTTGCAAAATGTGCCCATGGCTGCGCTCTATGATGGAGAACACTATTTAGTAGAAAAATATGCGATCGCCCTAACGAAAAGCTTGCAACTGATCCAATCTCCTCCCTTAGAGCCAGAAAAATTACAAGCCTTGACTGCTGGACTCAGTGAAGCTCGCCAGGGATTTCGTCCCCTTCCCGGTGTCGCTGCGGAAGTGGCACAAATTGGTCATCAGATTAAAACTCGCGTGTTGCTGGATCGGACATTTACGGCGGAAGAATTGAAAAAGGCCATTCAAGAAACACCTTTTCCCATCATCCATTTAGCCACCCATGGGCAGTTTAGCTCTGATGCAGAGGGTACATTTATCTTAACTTGGGATAGTCGGATTAATGTGCGGGATCTTGACACTTTAGTGCGATCGCGATCGCAACCCTTGCAAAACCCCATCGAATTACTCGTCCTCAGTGCCTGCAAAACAGCACAAGGAGACGAGCGAGCCATTTTAGGATTAGCTGGGGTTGCCCTGCGATCTGGAGCTAGAAGTACCCTAGCCACACTCTGGGCCGTTCGAGACCAATCTACCGCCCTATTTATGGTTGACTTTTACCAACACCTGAATCAACCCGGTATGAGCAAAGCTAAAGCACTACAACAAGCTCAAATTAACCTCTTGCAGAGTAAATACCGTCATCCCATTTACTGGGCCCCCTTCGTCATGGTCGGCAATTGGCTTTAATCCCATCCTCAAACATTGATTTGTGGCTCTAATTGTATTGTAGAGAGCGATCGCATTTTATCCCCTTCTTTTTCCTCCTCTCTTCTAACACCCCATACCACTCTGGTACACAAGGAAATCTCAGAATATGATTAACAACAAGGAGAACAACCCGACGATTTCTCCTAAAACTCAACTGATGAGGAACACGACATGAAGGCTTCAGAATTATTAGAACGCTATCGCGCAGGAGAACGGAAATTTTTCCGAGTCAATTTAGCCAACGCAGACTTGCGCCAAGCCAACCTCTGCGAAATTAACCTCACCCAAGCGAATCTTGTTAAAGTGAATTTGACAGGAGCAACCCTAGGGGGAGCCACTTTTAGTCAAGCCTTTATGAATCAAGTCACCCTGACAGGAGCCAATTTAATTGGGGCAAACTTGGAAGAAACCTGTTTACATGAAGCTTTCTTGAGCGATACTAATCTCCAAGGAGCCAACTTGCAAGGCGCAAATTTGAGTGACAGCAATCTCAATGACTCGATTTTAAACCATGCTAATTTACGCGGCGCTTGTTTGAGTCGAGCTAAACTGATCAATGCTTCCATGCACCATGCCATTCTGGAATATGCTAATTTAAGCTACGCTATCCTCAATGGGGCGATGCTCCAGCAGGCAAAGTTAGGCCATAGCATCTTAGCCCAATGTACGTTAGAAAATGCTGATTTGAAACAGGCTGATCTCAGTCAGGCTAATCTGATGGGAGCCTCTCTACGTCGGGCAATTTTGCGAGAGGCGAGTTTGCGATCGAGTAATTTAATGGGGGTTTCTTTTCGTTCGGCGGATCTGCACCGAGCAACCCTCTATCGCGCTCAACTGTCTTGGACGAACTTCACTCAAGCAGATTTAAGTGAAGCAGTGTTAATGGATACCGATTTTAGCTTATCCAATCTATCGGAGGCGAATTTAGAGGGAGCATCGGTGACGGGCGCTCAGTTTCCCAAAGGTTTTGAACTTGAACCGACTTAGGCAATACCGAGAACTTGGGTGAGAAAAGCCCATTTATCGGCAATTTCTTGGATTTGTTTGCTGGTGGGTTTTCCCGCACCATGTCCTGCTTTGGTTTCAATGCGGATCAAGACTGGGGACGCTCCTTGATGGGCAGCTTGTAAGGTAGCAGCAAATTTGAAACTGTGGGAAGGAACCACGCGATCGTCGCGATCGCTAGTTGTAATTAGGGTAGCAGGATAAGTGGTTCCGGGTTTCAAGTTATGCAAGGGGGAATAGCGATAGAGCATTTCAAAGTCTTCGGGATTATCGGCACACCCATATTCATCGCACCAAGCCCAGCCAATGGTAAATTTATGGAATCGCAGCATATCGAGGACACCGACGGCAGGAAGGGCAGCACCAAATAAGTCGGGGCGTTGAGTCAGACAAGCACCAACTAATAAGCCGCCATTACTACCACCGGCGATCGCCAATTTCTGAGAACAAGTATACTTTTGTTCAATTAACCATTCCGCCCCCGCTATAAAATCATCAAACACATTTTGCTTATTATGTTTCATCCCCCCTTGATGCCAATCCTCGCCATATTCTCCCCCACCCCGTAAATTGGGAACCGCATAAACTCCCCCCAGTTCCATCCACACCAAATGACTGACAGAAAAACCAGGAGTCAGGGAAACACTAAAGCCCCCATAGCCATAGAGTAAGGTGGGATTCGAGCCATCTAGCTTAATCCCCTTCTTATGGGTAATAAATAGGGGAATTTTTGTCCCATCTTTGCTTGGATAAAAAACTTGCTTGCTTTCATACTCATCCGGATTAAAATTCACCTCTGGTTTTTGGTACAAGGTGCTTTCGCCCGTAAGAAAGTCATAGCGATAAATCCTAGTGGGGGTAGTATAGCTCGTAAAGCTATAGAAGGTTTCGGTATCTTTGGGTTTACCATTAAACCCACTCACAGAACCTAAACCAGGCAAAGTCAAGGTTTTAAGATGCTCTCCTTCTAAACTATAAAGGCTAACTTGGGAATGGGCATCTTGCATGGATTGAACCACAAATTGATGATTGAGCAGACTCACTTGGCTAATCACATCATTGGATTCGGGAATAATTTCTCGCCAATGCTCTTTTTCTGGATGGTTCAGATCGATGGCAATGACACGCCACTTGGGAGCGTGCAAATTGGTTTTAAACCAGAAGGTTGAGTCTTGATTCCCAATCAGTTGATAACTGGCTTCAAATTCAGAGATTAATTCGATAATGGGGCTGTTATCTTGACTTAAATCTTGATAAAATACCAGATTTTTGAGTTCCGTAGAACGCCAAACTCCTATCAGTAAATATTGTCCATCTTCAGTAATTTGGGGAGAAAAGCCCCACTCTTTTTGATCGGGACGCTCATAGATTAGCCGATCTTCGGACTGGAGATTACCTAGACGATGATAATAGAGTTTTTCGTAATAGTTTTGTTCTTGATATTCTTTTCCTTCTTGGGGTTCGGCGTAGCGGTTATAATAGAATCCTTGATTGTCTTTTGACCAAGTAACGCTAGAAAATTTGATCCATTTTAAGCGATCGCCCAGATCTTGTTGAGTTTCAATCTGTCTGACTTTCCATTCTTGCCAATCGGAACCCGATTGGGATAAGCCATAGGCAAGATATTCCCCATTCTCAGAAATAGCTATTCTGGAGAGGGCAATGGTTCCGTCTTCTGATAATCTGTTGGGATCGAGTAAGATTTGCGGGTCTGAATCTGGTTCTTTTCGGGAGTAGAGAACGGATTGATTTTGTAGGCCGGAATTCTTAAAATAAAAGAGGCGATCGCCTTGTTTAGAAGGAATACCATATTTCTCATAATTCCAAAGTTCTTCAAGACGCGCTCTCAGGGGTTCTCTGGTGGAAATTTGCTCTAAAAAGGCAAAGGTTACTTGATTTTGAGCTTCAACCCATGCTTGGGTTTCTGCTGATTCTAAATCTTCTAGCCATCGATAGGGATCGGATATGGATGTGCCATGGTAATCATCCACTTGATCCACTCGATGACTTTGGGGATATACAAACTCTGGAGAGAACTCAGGCATCAAAAAATACTCCATTAGAGGTGGGGAGAGCATCTATACTCAAACATCCAGATTACGGACGGTCGATCTTGATTGTATAGCAAATTTTACTTTATATCGATCATTTTATTCATTAATCGATATATAGCAACTATGCCATATAAAGAAACAAAGATAAATATAAATTCAAAAAAATATAAAAAACTCTTCCAAATCTGAGAAAATTTGATAAAATTTAACATAACAACTGTCTATACCATTCATTATTAACAGCCAAGCCCATGTCTAAAGACTTTTTCCTCTCCCCTGACGATGCCAAAACCTTTGGCGATATCGATTTCATGCGTAGAAAGCAGCGAGTCAAACACACCTATCCCAAAGGCAAGCGGCCTGCTGATGTGATCGAAGCGTCTTCTATGGAGATGCAAATCCGCACTGAAGGTCAAATCATGCGCTCCATGTCTGCGGTTCCTGAGCCTCAAGTGAGCAGTCAACCCTCAGAACCGATTCCGGTGCGTCGTGCGACCAATACCAACACGGGAAGTTTAGACTTCCTGAAAATGGCTAAGGGCATCAAGAAGAAATAAGCGGATCGTGCTTGTCGGTCTTAGATCTGTCTAAACCCTGTTCCTCTAAGAGTGCTTCACTTGATATTGGGTGAAGCACTTTTTTTTATGGCATAGTTTACCCACTACCGGCATATCGTGGCAGAGCTGAACGAGAAAGTGTCAAGTTTTGTTAAGCTAAGAGAAATCCTACCTGAATTGAAGAAAATCATGGATCTATCTACTATTCAAGAAAAAGTGACCCTCCTGGAGAGTAAACGGGAAGCCTTAGTACAGTTGCTAGAGCAACCGAATTTAGGCAGTCTGCGGTTAGATGTGAATCAAGCTTTAGAAGAAATGGATGACCTGATTGAGGAATTTAAGCAAACCTTTCCTCCTTCATCGAGCGATCGCCCCTAATCTAAGTCAAGACCAACCTTAGTTACAATAGATCAATGATGATTCACGACCTTTAGCTTCCTTAAGATACAGACCTTATGAGTTCTAGTGTTCTGGTAGAAAAGATAAAACTCGATCGCCCCCCACTCGATATCCATACCCTGGGAGATCGCGTTCTGCGGACGAATGCCAAACGGATCTCAAAAGTGGATGAGAGCATCCGCCAATTGGCTAAAGAAATGTTGCAAACCATGTATAGTGCCGATGGCATTGGTTTAGCAGCACCGCAAGTGGCGATCGCCAAACAACTGGTCGTGATTGACTGCGATCCAGAAGAGGCGGCCAACATTCCCCTCATCTTAATCAATCCCACCATTAAATCCTACGGTCGTGAAATCTGTACCTATCAAGAAGGATGCCTCAGTGTTCCCGGTGTCTATATGGATGTGCAGCGACCGGATATCATCCAAGTGAGCTACAAAGACGAGTATGGGCGACCGAAAACTCTAAAAGCTGATGGTCTCCTATCCCGTGCTATTCAGCATGAACTCGATCATCTTCAGGGAGTGATGTTTGTAGACCGGGTAGAAAATGGGATCGCCCTAAATGAAGAACTGAAAAAATTTGGCTTTTCCAGCCAAGATGTTAAACCTTACTCCTAGGAACAATTCATGGCTTTAACTCCCAAAAGTGGCTTACTCTTAGCTCTGTGCTGTATTGCGGCGATCGCCGCCACCGGCTGTATCTTTGAACTCTCCTCTGGCACACCCGACCTAGGAGTGACCACTACTAGCATTATCCTAGCGATCAGTATCCCCGTCACCGGCTGGTCTTTTTTTGCGGCCGTTCAGGATGCCAACAGCAATAATAATTAATAATAATAATTATTATTAATTATGAGTTATGAGCGGCACTGAGCCTCAAGGATTCTTAAAACCGATTCGGGGATTGGGCAAAACTCAGTCTAGTCCCCCCTATCCCCTATGGGGAACAGAAGAGATCGTTATCGGGCGCGATCCCAGTTGCCAAATTGCCCTAGATGCCCATCAACAGACTATTGTTTCCCGCAAACATGCGGTGGTTCGTCGTTCACCAACCGGTAATTGGGAAATTTGTGACCTCGGTAGTGCCAATGGAACCTATATCAATCAAGCCCTGTTAAGGGGATGCCAGATCTTAAAGGATGGCGATCGCCTTATGCTAGGCATGAAAGGGCCAGAATTTGAAGTCGAACTGCGCTCTGCACCAGTTGTACCGACTCCAACTTTTGTTTCCTCTTCTGGGAGTCCTCAACCCGTTGTTACCCAGTCCGTTACCCTCACCCAACTGTTTCCGATCTTCTCCACTGGACAAGAATTAACCCGTAAAGCTTATCTGATCCCTGCTAGTTTAACCGCCCTAGTTGCCGTGTTGCTCTTTTTCCTCAGAGTCCCAGAACTGTTTAATCTGGTTCTAGGGGGATATTTAGCGGCGATCGCCTACACTTATATCTATCAACTCTGCGGCAAACATAAACCCTGGTGGCTATTGCTCGGATCGGCTCTCTGGACGCTCCTACTCGCCATTCCCCTGGTAGAACTGCTCGCTCCCCTGTTCTATCAAGGCCTGGCAGGATGGGCAACCGGAGACCAATTATTACCCACCTTAGCCCGTCAAACCCTAGGTACAGGACTCTTAGAAGAGCTGATCAAAGCCCTACCCATTTTCCTCGTTCTGTTGTGGGGTAAATTCCGCTTGGTTTCATCTCGCCAAACCTGGGGCGTGCGAGAACCCCTCGATGGGATCTTAATCGGTACAGCCTCGGCTGTGGGGTTTACTTTAATTGAAACCCTAGGCTTGTATGTGCCCTCCCAAATTCAAAGTATTGCTGCTACTTCTGGGGGCGATATGGGACAACTGGCAGGATTACAATTATTAATCCCTCGCATTCTTGGATCGGTTTCAGGGCATTTAGCCTATAGCGGCTATTTAGGCTATTTTATCGGCTTGAGTGTTCTTAAACCTAAGCAACGATGGCAAATTCTGGCCGTGGGTTATGGGAGTGCCGCCGTATTACACGGACTCTGGAATACCACGGGAACTTTTGTTGCTTCCCAAGTGTCTCTATTCGCTGGGTTGATCTGTTTAGCGGCGATTGGTGTATTATCCTATGCCTTCCTAGCTGCGGCGATTTTGAAAGCTCGTGCCCTATCTCCGACGCGATCGCAAAATTTTGCTACTCGGATTAAATAGGCAATTCACTGAACTCATCTCGATCTCGACAGGCGATCGCATAACGGGCGACAGCTAAGGTTAACCTTGCTTTTTCTAGTTCTGAAGAGGATTCCCAATCTAGGGTACTGGCTCTTTGCACCACCCGATCTAAAGCGTTTCTTTCTTCTCCTCCCCGCATGGCATAGGCAAAGGGACGAGCTAAGACTAAAAGATCATCTATATCCCACTGGGGTAAGCTCTCTTGCACACAATGGATTAACTGATCGGCGATCGAGGATGAAGAAGCCGTTAATTGCTCTGCCTTAGATGCAATGGCAGCCAAAACCTCCTGGGGAACCATCTGACTAAACTTAGCTTCTAACCGAGATTTTAAACCCCTGGCCGATACCGAGTTAGCAGACTCCCATAACCGATCTAGACTCTGATAAAATTGACTACATCCTTCATCTAAATAATCAACTAGGTCAGGGGTGTGAGTTCCCATAGAATTCTCTATTTCTGAGAAATAACACTCTGCCTCTGAATTTAAGGGATTCCACGGATACAGCCGCTCCTGATTCAATAATAGGATTTCAATCAGCTCTATATCTATGTGATAACCCGGATAGGAAAGATCTGAATTCATCTGTAATTGATCCGTCATAACACTTAAGCAATTCGACACTTGCATCTCAATGGCACAAGTAACTACAACTTAGCCATTTACCGTTCCGTAATCTCTGCGTGAAATTGCTTCTATAGATCTACCATAACGGATCGCTCTCAAGATTAACGGTGATCCGATCAGCTCCTGCGGGAACCCCACTAATACAAGCACAAAGGGTAGAGCGTCCCACAATTTCCACTTCGCAAGCATGACAAGACCCCATTAAACACCCTGTGGGGATCGTCACCCCAGCTCGTCGAGCGACTTCTAGCAAGGGTTCTCCGACTTGAGCTTCTACCGTCACCTCATCGGGCAAAAATTGCACGGCGATCGCCTTACCCATGATTTTCTCCTGAACTGCAAACCTGATGCCTTACGACAGAAGCGGCCGAACATTCAAATGTTCCGCTACTCGATCGCTGAGAATATCTAAAATCAATTCTCGCTGTTCCCGATAATTGGGAACCCCTGTAGGCAATGCTAACAAACCTCGCTGTTTACGCAACCGATTCAACCACATCCGTCGCCAAGGGCCATTATCAAAAATGCCATGTAAATAGGTTCCCCAAACCCCTTGGTTATCGCTGACAATTCCCAATTGAGGATCGTCAAACAAACAATGTTGAGCGCCACCAGAAATTAAGCTAGTCCGTCCTTGATGAATTTCAAAACCCGTAATGGGTAATCCTTCTTGAGGATAACAGGAAGTAACCGATCGCTGACGAGCCACTTTTTTCCCTAAAATCACCGTTTGAATAGGCAACAAATCTAAACCCGGATAGCGTCCCTCTTCCCCTTCCAAGCCTTCGGGATCGGCAATAATTTTACCCAACATTTGGAAGCCACCACAAATACCCAAGAGGGTTCCACCCCCGGCCACATAATCTTTTAACTCTTGAGCCATCCCACTTTTTCGCAAAGTCATCAAATCCGAAATTGTGGTTTTTGATCCGGGAATAATCACGGCATCGGGATATCCCAAATGGTCATAGGGACTCAGATACTGAAGCTTTACACTCGGTTCAGAATCTAGGGGATCGAAATCAGTAAAATTGGCAATATGGGGTAAGCGTAGCACGGCGATCGTTAGATCGGCTGAACCCTTAGAACTCCCCCCATCTCGCTCAAGCAAACTGAGAGAGTCTTCAGCCGGAAACGCCATATCTAACCAGGGAATCACCCCTAAAACCGGAATCCCTGTATACTTTTCTAACCATTCAATGCCCGATTGCAACAGGGAGCGCTGACCGCGAAACTTATTAATTACAATTCCCTTAATTAAACTGCGCTCTTCAGGATCGAGTAACTCTAAGGTTCCCACCACATGGGCAAATGCACCACCGCGATCGATATCAACCACCAAAAGAGTGACCGCATTTAAATGTTTAGCCACCCGCATGTTGGTTAAATCTCGATGTTTGAGATTAATTTCGGCTGGCGATCCTGCCCCTTCACAGACAACTAAATCAAACTCATAGGATAACTGCTCTAGGGATTGGGTGATGGCTTCCCATCCCCGATCGAAGTAATCTTTATAGTAGTTTTCGGCGCTCACTTGGCCAACCGCTTCCCCCCGTAAAATGACTTGGGAGGTCATATTGCCTTGGGGCTTAAGTAAGATGGGATTCATGGATACTTGGGGGGGAACTCCAGCGGCCCAAGCTTGTACGGCTTGGGCGTAGCCGATTTCTCCCCCAGTCGGGGTAACATAGGCATTTAAGGCCATGTTTTGGCCCTTAAAGGGGGTTAAATGCCAACCTTGCCGCGCTAAAATCCGACACAAAGCCGTACATAAGAGGGATTTTCCTGCGTGGGAGGTTGTTCCCACTACCATAATCGCTTTCATAGGAGATTGATGTTCATCGGGCGAGTGAGTGCTAAGGTTCTTTTCCAGGGTTATCGCAGAAACCAGGGAATCAGTTGGTGAATGCGGTTATAAAGGCGATCGCCAATAGAGGGAGCAGGAAGGATTCCGGTTTGCTTTTGCCAATGTTCAATCAGTTGACGGCCTAAGGGGGTGAGGCGAAATCGGTCGGTAATGCCTTGTCCATCGACTTCGCGACGTAAAATGCCGACCTGAATTAACCAGAGTAGGGCATCTTCAGCCGCGATTTCCGTGAGGGGAGCGTGGGTATAATTGGCTCTAAATCCGGCTTGAGTGGCGATCGCCGCTAAGGGGATACTACGGATTTTCAAGTCAGTAAACAATTTGAGTTGAAAGGGAGAACAGCGTAAGGCGCGATCGGCTCGCACCCAGGTTGGACTATGCTGCTCAGGAAGGGGAGAAGAGTGAACCAAGGACATAGACACAAGTGAGGACAAAGAAAAGAGTTTAGAGGGAATAACCGGTAAAAACTCATCCACCGCTTCTTCTAATCTAGCATGGCGCTTGAGGAGATTAGGAGGCGATCGCTACCAACATCATCTAACTGCGATCGCCATATTGTAAAATTAGCAAAGGAGTTCTTAAGTTAACGAGAAAATAATCTCTATGTCTTTATCTGTCGGCACAACGGCCCCAGCATTTACCGCCAAAGATACCCAGGGTAACTTGGTTTCCCTCTCTGATTTTGCTGGCAAAACCGTGGTTCTCTACTTCTATCCCAAGGATGATACTCCCGGATGTACCAAAGAAGCCAACAGCTTTAAGGACGCTTATGGGGAATATCAAGGTAAAGAAATTGCTGTCTTAGGGGTGAGCATGGATGATGAGGAATCTCACCAGAAGTTTACTGAAAAATATGGTTTAAACTTTCCCCTCTTGGCAGATACCGATGGCGCATTGACTAAAGCTTATGATGTCGAAGGCGGCGGTTATTCCAAGCGCGTCACCTATGTGATTGATGGTTCGGGAAAAATCATCAAAGTCTACGAAGGAGCTAACCTGAATACGGCCACCCATGCCCAAGATATTTTAGCTGAACTGAACCTTTAATTGTCCTACCCTTTCTCTAGGATGATATCCTTAATATCCCTGGAGAAAAAAGAATGGGGAATGGGGAACAGGAAAAACCCCATTCCCCCTATTCCCCTATTCCCCTATTCCCATAAAATATGCAATTTATCGATCAGGTTGAAGTCCAAGTTAAAGCCGGAGATGGTGGCGATGGCTTAGTGGCCTTCCGTCGGGAAAAGTATGTGCCGGCCGGTGGCCCTTCGGGTGGCAATGGTGGAAAAGGGGGATCGGTAATCGTCCGAGCAACAGAACGATTACAAACTTTATTGGATTTTCGCTACAAACATTTATTTCGAGCCGAAAATGGTAAGCGCGGTGGCCCGAATAATCGCACGGGAGCTAATGGCGAAGATCTCGTTTTAGAAGTGCCTTGTGGAACCATCATTACCAATTTAGAAACGGGAGAATGGGTTGGGGATCTAGTGGAAAATGAACAAACTCTAGTGATTGCTCAAGGGGGAAAAGGGGGATTAGGAAATCAACATTTTTTGAGTAATCGCAATCGCGCCCCGGATTATGCCCTGCCGGGTTTAGAAGGTGAGGAAGGACGGTTTCGCTTTGAGTTAAAACTGTTAGCAGATGTGGGGATTATTGGTTTACCCAATGCCGGAAAATCGACGTTTATTTCTGTGGTTTCAGCCGCTCAACCGAAAATTGCGGATTATCCATTTACGACCTTAGTTCCTAATTTAGGCGTGGTGCGGAAACCCACGGGAGATGGAACGGTGTTTGCTGATATTCCAGGGTTAATTGAAGGAGCAGCAGAAGGGATTGGCTTGGGTCATGATTTCCTCAGACATATTGAACGGACGCGGGTATTATTGCATCTGATTGATAGTACAGAACCGGATATTTTTGCGGTCTATCATACGATTCAACAAGAGTTGGTGGCCTATGGTAGGGGATTGGAAGAGCGCCCCCAAGTGATTGGTTTAAATAAGATGGATGCGGTGGATCGCAGTCAAGATTGGCAGGCGATCGCCGCTTCTCTGCAAGAATACACAGGTTTTCCTGTATTCCTTTTATCGGCTGCCACCCAAACCGGCACTCAAGAAATCTTACAAACCATTTGGCAAATTCTAGAGCGACAACCCCATCCCCTCCTAGAAGTTTAGATGCTTCTGTAAAGATCTCTTTTCCAGCTAAGAACCGAGATAAGCAGCTAATTCTTCTGAACCGCCAATATGTTCACCATCAATGAAGACTTGAGGAACGCTGGTTTTACCCGTGATGGCTTTGAGGGAACGGGTGGTGATGGCATCAGCTAGGGTGATTTCTTCATATTCTAAGCCTTTTTCTTTGAGCAAAGATTTGGCTTTGGCGCAGAAGGGACAGCCGACTTTTGTAAACAGAGAAATCATTTTCGGCTTGGTGGCGCTGGGATTAATGTATTTGAGCATGGTTTCTGCGTCGGAAACCTCGAAAGGATCACCGGGTTTTTCCGGTTCGATGAACATTTTTTCGATGGTTTTATCTTTGACGAGCATGGAGTAACGCCAAGAGCGTTGACCAAATCCTAGGTCTTGTTTGTCTACTAACATACCCATGCCAGCGCTGAAGTCTCCGTTACCATCAGGAATGAAGGTGATTTTGTCGGCTTTTTGATCTTTCGCCCATGCATCCATAACGAAGGTGTCGTTAACGGAAACGCAGATAATGTCATCGACTCCATTGGCTTTGAAAACATCCGCCAGTTCGTTATATCCGGGAACATGGGTGGAGGAGCAGGTGGGGGTGAATGCTCCGGGAAGGGAGAAGACAATCACGGTTTTTCCGGCAAGTAGTTCATCGGTGCTGATGTCTTTCCATTCGTTGTTGACACGAGCGCGGAAGTTGACGTTAGGTACGGTTTGACCTTCTTTGTTCTGCAACATAAGGGGTTAATCTCCTGATAGGGGTCTAAAACGAACTCGTTATGAATTTATCTTTTCCTTAGCATACTCATAACGACTTCGAGTTGTCAAGGAGAAAATTTTGGATCGCCAGTACCGCCATTCTTGTTAGATAATGGGAAAGTTGTGTTAATAATGAACTCTACTGAACGCTAGGAACCACCATGCGAACCCACTATTGCGGAGAATTACAAGGAAAAAACATTGGCGAGACGGTAACCCTGTGCGGTTGGGTCGATCGCCGTCGCGATCATGGTGGTGTAATTTTTCTAGATTTGCGCGATCGCAGTGGAATCGTACAAATTGTCAGCGATCCAGACCGGACACCAGATTCCTATAAACTAGCCGAAAAGCTGCGGAATGAATACGTGGTGCAAATTGAAGGACGAGTCACCCAGAGGCCAGAAGACTCACTGAACCCCAAAATTGCCACCGGAGAAATTGAGATTTACGCTGATAACATAGAGCTGCTCAACGGCATTAACCGGCAAATGCCCTTTCAGGTATCGAGCTATGAAGAAGAGGCAGTACGGGAAGATTTGCGGCTGAAATATCGCTATTTAGACTTAAGACGCGATCGCATGAGCCATAACCTAAAGCTCCGCCATCAAGTCGTAAAAGCTATCCGTCGCTACTTAGAAGACGAACAACACTTCATGGAAGTAGAAACCCCCATTCTCACCCGCTCCACCCCAGAAGGAGCAAGGGATTACCTAGTTCCCAGTCGGGTGAATCAGGGAGAATGGTATGCCCTGCCCCAATCCCCGCAACTGTTTAAACAACTGCTGATGGTATCCGGGTTTGACCGGTATTATCAGATCGCTCGCTGCTTCCGGGATGAAGACCTCCGAGCCGATCGCCAGCCCGAATTTACCCAACTAGACATGGAAATGAGCTTCATGTCGGAAGAAGACATCATTAACCTCAATGAAGGGTTGGTTTGTCACATCTTCAAAACCATTAAAAACATCGACATTCCCCGACCCTTCCCCCGCATCACCTACCAAGAATCCATGGCTCGCTATGGATGCGATCGCCCCGACACTCGCTTTGGACTGGAATTAGTCGATGTATCCGATGTCGTCAAAGATTGCGGATTTAAAGTCTTTTCCGGCGCTGTGTCCGCCGGTGGCTCGGTTAAAATTTTACCCATACCCAACGGCAACGATCGCATCTCTAATGTAGCCATTAAACCCGGTGGAGAACTATTCAAAGAAGCCACAGAAGCCGGAGCCAAAGGACTCGCCTATATCCGCGTCCGGGAAAATGGAGAAATCGATACCATTGGCGCGATCAAAGATAACCTCAGTGCCGAACAAAAACAGGAAATCCTGCAACGCACCGGAGCTGAAGCTGGCCATTTACTCCTGTTTGGAGCTGGGGATACGGCGACAGTAAACAAAACCCTAGACCGATTGCGGCAAGTGATTGGTAAACAAATGGGATTAATAGACGAAAACCAAATTAACCTAATTTGGGTCACCGAATTCCCCATGTTTGAATGGAACCCTGACGAAAAGCGCCTGGAAGCCTTGCATCACCCCTTCACAGCCCCCAACCCAGAAGACTTAGACGACATCAAAACCGCCCGCGCTAGAGCCTACGATCTCGTCTATAACGGTAACGAAATTGGCGGAGGAAGCCTGCGGATCTACCAGCGAGAGATTCAAGAAAAAGTGTTTGAGGCGATCGGACTCTCTCCCGAAGAGAGCCATAATAAATTTGGCTTTCTCCTAGAAGCCTTTGAATATGGCACTCCTCCCCATGGGGGAATTGCCTATGGCTTAGACCGGTTGGTTATGCTGTTAGCCGGTGAAGACTCCATCCGTGATGTGATCGCCTTCCCCAAAACCCAGGGAGCGCGCTGTTTGCTCACCGATGCTCCCGCAACTGTGGATATTCGCCAGTTGAAAGAACTTGCCGTAGCTTCTACCCACAAGCCCAAGGTAAAACAGGGGTAATTAGGATATAAAACTATGGTTCAATCAGAGAATTGGCAGGTAGGGTCTTTAGTGGCGATCGCCACCACCCCCCGATCGGCGTATCGTCTGTTTGCCATCACCGAGTCCCTAGGCGCAGTGCTGGTAGTCTCTCCGGCTTGCGCTCAAGCCTTATCCGCCGACACTAGCCTGGTTTATGAAATCTATCCAGAAACATTATCGGCATACTTGCCCCAGTTGTGGGCTAACCATCAAGGGTTGATCTTTGGGTTAGCGGTGGGGGCAGTGGTGCGCTTAATTAGTCCCCTATTGAATCATAAAAGCACCGATCCGGCGGTGGTGGTGGTGGATGAAACCGGAAATCATGTGATTAGTGTCTGTGGGGGACATCAGGGAGGAGCCGATCGCCTGACGCGATTAGTAGCGACCCAATTGGGCGCAACACCCATTATTACCGGTGCTTGTGATAGCCTCAACTTACCCGCCATTGATACCTTGGGTTTGCCCTTCGGATGGAGACGAGGAAGCGGAGACTGGACAGGAGTGAGCGCGGCGATCGCCCAGCAGCATTCTGTGCAAGTGATTCAAGATGCCGGATCGACCCTGTGGCAACAGCATCTTCCTAGCGATCATCCCTTTGAATTTGAGTTAGACTCTAGCAGCGCCGGGGCCAGAGTTTGGATCAGCGCCACCCAACGCCAGTTTACTTCTAAGGGAACCTTTCCCAAGGTGCAATGGCATCCGAGAGTATTATGGGTGGGGATCGGGTGCGAAAAAGGAACCGATGAGCGGGTGATTTCCGGAGCGCTGGAGCAGGTGTTAGGAGCGGCCCATTTAGCAGAAGGGGCGATCGCCGGTATTGCCACCCTCGACCGCAAAGCCGATGAGCAGGCTCTATTGGCTCTGTGTGAAGCCAAAAACTGGCCCCTGATCCCCTTCCCAGCCGAGGAGTTAAAGGGGGTTTCCGTGCCCAATCCCTCGGCGCTGGTAGCCGAAACCGTGGGCACACCCAGCGTCGCCGAAGCCGCCGCCCTGAAAGCCGCCGGGGTCTCTGAACTGGTGGTGAGCAAACAAATCTATCGCGTTCGGGACTTAGCCGGAGCAGTGACCGTGGCGATTGCCCAATCTCCCCAAGAATACATCCCTAGAACCGGTCAACTCTGGTTAGTCGGCATGGGGCCCGGAGCGCTGCAACAAATGACCCCAGCCGCCCAAACCGCCGTCATTCAGGCCGATGCCGTCTTAGGATACGAGTTATACTTAGACCTCATTTCCCCCCTGCGCCGTCCCGGTCAAATCATTGAACACTTCCCCATTACCCAAGAGCGGCAACGGGCCGAACGAGCCATAAAATTAGCTCAATGGGGATTAACCGTAGCTATGGTCTCCTCCGGAGATTGTGGCATTTATGGCATGGCGGGATTAGTTCTAGAAGAGTTACAAAACCAGGGTTGGGATGGCCAAATTCCCGGCGTACAAGTCTTCCCCGGAATTACAGCCCTACAAGCGGCGGCGGCACGGGTAGGAGCGCCCCTCATGCATGACTTTTGCGCCATTAGTTTAAGCGACCTATTAACCCCTTGGCCGGTGATTGAAAAGCGCTTGGTAGCTGCTGCCCAGGGAGATTTTGTTACCGCCATCTATAACCCCAAATCTCAGAAGCGCACCGAAGGAATTCGGCGATTGCAAGAAATCTTCCTCCAATATCGTCATCCCCAAACCCCCGTCGCCCTAGTACGCTGTGCCTATCGAGAAAACGAGCAAATTACCCTCACCACCTTAAAAGAATTTGCCCAACTTGACATTGATATGTTAACCACCATCTTAATCGGTAATCCCACCACCCGAATCCAAGGGTCATGGATGATTACCCCTAGGGGCTATTTTCTCTAATCGATCATCAATTTTAATGGGGTATTCATGAAAATTGTTATTCTAGATGCAGCGACTCTCGGTGATGTAAACCTGAGCGGATTAGAAAAATTCGGAACAGTCGAAACCTTTGCAACCACTCAACCCGAAGAAGTCCCGAACCGAATTAAAGGGGCTGAAATCATCATCACCAATAAAGTCATCCTTAATCGCCCCATTCTAGAAACCACCAACACTCTAAAACTCATTTGTGTGGCTGCGACTGGATACAATATTATCGACATTCAATGTGCAGCCGAACGGGGAATTACCGTTACTAATGCCGTCGGTTATTCAACCGAGAGTGTGGTGGCTCATACCTTTTCCATGCTCTTTTATCTCGCCCACCATTCCCGTTATTTTGACGATTATACTCGCAGTCGCCAATGGTGTAAAAGTCCCACATTTAACCATCTGGGAGAATCCTTTTCTGAACTCGCGGGTAAACAGTGGGGCATTATTGGCATGGGAACTATTGGTCGCCAAGTCGCTGATATTGCCCAAGCCTTTGGCTGTCAGGTTTCCTATTTTTCCACCAGCGGCCAAAATAGGGAACAACCCTTTGAATGCCTGAGTTTAGAGCAACTATTGCAACAATCCCAGATTATTTCAATTCATGCCCCATTAAACGAAAAAACAGCCAATCTTATCGATACACCGCAACTTCAACAAATGTCTTCTCAAGCTATTTTGCTCAATGTCAGTCGCGGAGGAATCGTCAATGAAGCCGCTTTAGCTTTAGCCTTGGATAATGGCGAAATTGCTGCCGCAGGTTTAGATGTATTGGCAAAAGAACCTCCAGAAGAAAATAATCCTCTCTTTCAGATCCAAAACCAAGATAGACTATTCATCACTCCCCATATCGCCTGGATTTCCAGAGAATCAAGAGCGCGATTAGTCACGGAAGTAGAGCAAAATATCGCAGCATTCCTTAAGGGTGAGAGCCGAAATCGGGTGATTTAGCTGCAATTTAGGCATAAGCAGGACTGACGGGGATCGAACCCATGGCCTAGCGCTTAGGAGGCGCTCGCTCTATCCAACTGAGCTACAGTCCCATTCGCCTCCCATTATACATAATTTTAGTCCACTCAGGGCATTAGCCCAAGGCGATAACAGCCTTTAAGCGCTCTACCACAAACTTGCGGTCTAAATAGGACAATAAACCCCCTGCTTTTGGCCCCCGTTCTTTCCCCAGGAAAGATTGGTAAATGGCAGGAAACGCTACATTAGGTTGAATGGATAACTCCTTAGTGGCGGAGAAAATTAAGGTTTGTAACTCCTCTCCCTCCCAATTTTCTGCCTGTTCCAGATGCGCGACCAATTGTTTAAGATAAGCCTTTTGTTCGTCAGATAATTGACTGGCTCCTGGGGGAATATGATCCCAATAAATGACTAACTTTTCTTCTTCATCAGCATAATCTTCAAGCCATTTCTTACCAACAGCAATTCGTTTTCGGATCTCTTGCCAATCCTTATCCGTCAGGGGAGGCATCCGTTTTTGAATCTCGTCTTCAATGTCTAACCCCGGAATTTGTAGCAAGGAAATTAAGGTACTCAGATCGAAGGGTTGATAGGGTTTAATTTCACTCCCTAACTGGGCATACAAGAGGGGCATTAAGTCCTTAGATAATTCGCCATCTTCTTCAGAACTTTGCCATTCTTGATATTTGCCCATTAAGGTATCATAATCCCGGAAAAGACGAGTGGTGGTTTCATAGTTAGGCGCAAAATTAATGACTGTTTTGGGAGGCGTTCTTAACATCAAAAACCGCAGCAGTTCAGCCGGTAATAAATCTGCCATATCTCTGGCACTGGAACCGACTCCTTTGGAGGAACTCATTTTTGTACCATTGACTAGAATGAATTCATAGGGAGAATGGAAAGGAGGCTGTTTTTTCAGCACTTTGCGGCAAATGGCATTGGCTACATCACGCGATCCGCCTTTTTGAGAATGGTCTTTTCCGGCTAATTCAATGGTGACTCCTAATAGATCCCATTTAGCCACCCATTCCACTTTCCAGGGTAATTTTCCGTTGCCATCAAAGGGAGAAACCCAACCGGAATGACCGCATCCTTCTACCCAGTCGGTGCTGTCGGGTTTGCAGGTATAAAAGACTTGTTCGCCGTTATAATCGGTGACGACGGTGGTGGCAATTTTACCGCACTTTTCACAGATGACTTGGAAAGGATACCAATCATCGGGTCGTTTGGCTTTGCTGACTTGTTCGTAGGCTTGGCGAATTAAGTGGGCGTTGTTTAAGAAGGTGTCAATATAGGGGTTCAGTTGTCCGGTGCGATAGAGGTCGCGCAGATAATAAATTTGCGGTTTTACGCCTAAATAGTCAAAGACTTGCAGAAATTCATCCATGAAGTATTTAGCCCAGTCGCTGGCGGTTTCTTCTGGGGAGGGAACATTGCAGAGGGGATAGCCGAGATAGGGGTTAAATTGCTCTGGGTTGAGATAGCGCGGAACCGTATCTAGGGCATCATAATCATCGACACCATAGAGAAATTTGACGGGTTTTTGGGCATGTTTTAAGGCACGATAGATGACATCATGAATAACGACTCCCCGTAGCGATCCGACGTGAACGCGACCGGATGGGGTTTTTGAGTCGTTGACAATTGGTTCGCCCTGTGCATCTTTTGCGATCTGATCTGCCCAAAACATAATGCGTTTTTATTTATCCACAATCTTTTGATTATAATATCAATGATTTGAAAAATCTAGGTTTTGAAGGTTTTGGGTTTTAATGTCGGTCTTCGTTACGGAATGGGTAAACTCACCACAAAGGTTGTACCTTGAGTCGCTTCGGGTGGATAGGCCGCTGGACTAAATACTTTGATGCTCCCCTGCATTTGTTCGGTTAAGTCTTTGGCGATCGCCAAACCCAAACCTGTTCCATGGATCTCTCCCTGGCTCTGAACCCCGCGATAATGGCGCTTAAAGACCTCGGTAATGTCTGCTGGGGGAATCCCTGGGCCAGTGTCGCTAATGGCAATTAACAGTTGATTTTGGGCGTTGTGAGCGGTCACTTGTAGGTAAAGGGTTCCTGGTGCTGGGGTGTACTTGATCCCATTTTCCAAGAGGTTATTTAAAACTTCCGTTAGCGCGGTGGGATCGACTTCAATTAGGGGTAAATGAGGGGGAATCTGACAAGTCAGATCGAGACCTTTCTCGGCGGCGATCGCCTCAATCGAAGGTAAAAGAGAAGCTAAAATCTCTTCAATAGCGCAAGATTCAAGCTTGAGGGAGATTTCCCCCAAAGAAGGCGGAAGCTGGGCTACAGGGGAAGGGGTTGCGCTCAACAGTCGCTGTTCTGAGGGCAGATCCCCATCGAGGCGCTTACTCGGTACTTCTAGGGCATCCATTGATTGGTTAAAATAGTGCAGCAAATCCTGGAGACGGGTTGTTTCACGGAGCATATTTTCGGCGATCGCCCGATTGGGATCGGCAGCAGGCAATCGTTTCAGTAGCAGTTTCCCAAATGTTCTCAGAGCGGTTAAGGGGTTGCGGAATTGATGGAGAAAATTATGGAACAGCTCATGGCGCTTGCTTTGTAGCTCGGTCTGCTGTTGATAGCGGTGTTCAGACCATTGTCCCCGTTGATCCAGCAAACAGGCGATCGCTAGAGTATTCGTAATTTGTTGAATCTGTTCTCGCTCTAATTCATTCCATTGCCGATCCTGGCGTTGCGTGACTAAAAAGCCCATCAACATTTTTTGTTTGACGAGCGGTAGAATCAATTGATGAGATTGGGGTAATACCTCAGACTCGGCTGATTCTAGCTTAGGATCGAGGGCATCGGGCAAAGAAAGGGCGAGTCCTTGCACGGGTTCCTCATAGGGAAGAAACGCGATCTCGGCCAACTCCTTCCAATGGGTCGGCCGATCCGGGTAAGCGGCGATCGGAATCAATTGGGTAAACGACCGGTCTAAATGGTGTTCCGTTAGATAAACTGCACTTAAAGATGCTCCCAAGCATTGGGTCAGCAAGGAGATTTGCGATCGACACAGTTCAATAAATTCCGAACTGGCAGGCCTTAACATGAGGAATAGAACTTAAGCAGGGACGTTAGGAATCCACAACATTAGAGACTTCAGTCCTACTAACATGCAATTCCTTTTTTCCTATTGTAATGGCTTAGGGGTTTTCAGGGGGTTTAACCTGGGATGCCTAGCGGGGATCTCCAGAGGGATCAAGCCCCTATGATTAGAGGATTTTGTGGATTTATCTTAAGACTGATTGATTTTTTTCATATAAACCGATATAATCTGCACGTATTTTGTAACCACAACTACATCTGTCTGCTAAAAGGGGAGGTAAGGACATTTGGCTAGGAGACGTAAGCGCAAAAGCCGTCGTCGTCAGGAAGGGCGACGCATCCTCGAACAAGTTCCTCAGTATAGCATTGAAAGCGGCGAAGATAAACCCGTGACAGCAGCTCGAAAATTCATTCGTGCCCAGGGGATTATCCCACCCGCTTTATTGTTGGTCAAGCGGAACGAGCATACCACAGATCGGTATTTCTGGGCAGAAAAAGGTTTATTTGGCGCTCAATATGTTGAGGAAAACCATTTTCTGTTTCCCAGTCTCAAACATCCCGATGACCTTCAACCCTCATCCATGCTACTGGGGACTCGCGTAACTGAAGCCAAATAAGTTGATACACCTTATCCGATCGGATAGCAGCGTGTCAAGCTTCAGGTCAATCAGAGATCTGATGGGGCGGAGTTCTTGCTCGAACTCTGCCTCACTCAGAGAGGAAAGACTGCAAGGCTTTCTCGAATTCAGCCAGTTCATCTCGGTGCGCTTTAACAGCAATTAGGTTTTGGGCTGTTGGGGTGGGCGGATCTAGGGGCTGAACTTGCAGTTCCACTTGTTCGGTGCGATAAGCACCCTTCCAGTAAAACAGACCCGCACCAGGGGCAAGCAAGACTCCCATCCACAGGATCGGGGGAAAATCAGGCCAGAGGGTGGAAAAAACCAGATTAGCACAAAGAAGGCCCAGGGCAGCTAAAAAAGAGAGAAAGATGGCCAAAAACCAACTCGGTTGAACGGTTCCTTCTAGGGTAATTTTTTGGGTTTGACTCTCTAGAGCAGTAACATGATAGGCTCGACGGTCAAAATAGTCTTGCAGTTGGGGAAGCAGTTCTTCTTCGGTGGAGTTAGTCATGAACGTCATTTCTTCCGTTCGCGGTTTAACCGATGCTTTGATAAAGAAAAAGAGACCGATACACAACAGCAGGGTCAGAATCAGTAGGGGGATTAAGGCAGGATTTTCGCCGATCATGTCAGGGTTTAAACTATAGAAGACGTTTTTAGTATTTTACGACGGTCTTATGAAGGTTAAAGATATCGGGGAACAGGGGCTTTTGCAGCGTCTCTTCCGATTTTGTGCTGCCCATCGGGTGGGAGATGATGGGGCAGTGGTGGATCTAGATTCAGGATACCGCATGGTGGTAACCACAGATGTATTGGTCGATGGAGTCCATTTTAGCGATCGCACCACGCCTCCCCATGCTGTAGGATGGCGAGCAGTGGCCGCGAATTTATCGGATTTAGCGGCGATGGGGGCTTCTCCTATTGGGATCACTGTGGGGTTAAGTTTGACCGGGGAGACTGATGTGGAGTGGGTAGAGTCCCTTTATGAAGGGATGAGTGACGGTTTACAACCCTATGAGACTCCGATTATAGGGGGCGATGTGGTGCGATCGCCCGTTATTGCCCTCAGTATTACGGCTTTGGGACAAGTAGAACCCCACCATCTCTGTCAGCGCCATACCGGAAAACCAGGGGATCAGATTGTCGTTACCGGGGTTCATGGAGCCTCCCGTGCTGGATTAGAATGTTTGTTAAACCCAGAATGGTCTACTGCACTATCGCCAGGCGATCGCCAACGGTTAATTAAAGCTCATCAATATCCCCAACCCCGTCTTGATGTTTTACCTCTCCTCTGGGATTTAAATCCTCAACGAATCGCCGGAATGGATAGTAGTGATGGGTTAGCTGATGCCTTAGAGCAACTTTGCCGCGCCAGTGGCGTAGGTGCTAGGATTCATCTCCAGCAAATTCCCACTGCTCACGGCTTAACGGCTGTCCTTTCTGAAGCACAAATTCGCCATTGGGCATTATATGGGGGAGAAGATTTTGAGTTAGTGTTGTGTCTTGCTCCAGAAGTGGCTCATCCTTTGGTGGAGAAACTGGGAGAAGATGCTGCTATCATCGGAGAACTGATTTTTGGCGATCGCATTGAACTTTTAGATGATTCAGCCCCAGAAGATAAACAAAACCCCAACTCGACCTTAGATCGAAATTGGGGCTTCCAACATTTTAATTCAGTTATGGAGTCGATGAGCGATTGAGGGAATGTTTCTAGGCTTGCCAGTTCTTAGCTACCACTTCAGCCAGATCCACAACACGCTGAGAATATCCCCACTCATTGTCATACCAGGCAATCACTTTTACCATATCGCCATCCATGACCATCGTTAAGCTGGCATCCACAATAGAAGAGGCATCATGACCCCGATAGTCACAAGAAACCAAGGGGAGATCGCTGTATTCCAGAATTCCTTTCAGGGGGCCTTCAGCCGCTTCTTGCAGCACTTCGTTAACCTCTTCTACAAAGGTCTTTTTCTCCACTTGAACCACTAAATCCACAACGGATACATTGGGAGTGGGAACCCGCATCGCAATACCATTGAGTTTTCCTTTTAATTCAGGAATCACTAACGCTACTGCTTTAGCTGCTCCAGTCGAGGTAGGAACAATATTCAAAGCTGCCGCTCTAGCACGACGCACATCCCGGTGGGAAGCATCCAATAGGCGTTGGTCACCCGTATAACTATGGGTGGTCGTCATGGTTCCCTTGATAATGCCAAAGCTCTCATGGAGAACTTTAGCAAACGGAGCTAAACAGTTGGTCGTACAACTGGCATTACTAACGATTTTATAATCTTCATGCCGATACTCAGCATCGTTAACCCCAACCACAAAAGTTCCGATACCACCTCCCTTTCCAGGAGCGGTAATCAGAACTTTTTTCGCACCTGCTTCTAAATGTTTTGATGCCCCTTCTTCGGTAACAAATACACCCGTCGATTCAATAATTAAATCAACTCCCCATTCTGCCCAGGGTAAGTTTAGGGGGTTGCGATCGGAAACACATTTAACGGTTTTACCATTGACCGTTATGGAGTTTTCGTCTGCCGATATCTCTGCGCTAAATGTACCCAACATGGAGTCATATTTAAGCAAATGAGCGTTTGTTCTGGGATCGGAAGTATCATTAATACCTACAACTTCCAGGTTGCTGTTCTCTCTGCCTGCCCAGCACCGCATGAAGTTCCGTCCAATCCGACCAAAACCATTAATTGCTACTCTAATCACTTCGTCTTGCCCTCTATTTCTTCAACCAAGTATTTTTAAGCAAATGCTGAATGTTTATTTTGACCTTAACTCGACTGGCAAACGACCTATCGAGTTTAATTGCTCTACAGAACTCGCTCCCATCTTCCTGAATCTTAATGGACAGTTATTTACCGCTTGACCCCTCCCAAATTGTAGAAAAAGCTACGGCTTTGGGGTTGACCTAGCGGCGATCGCCCTCAAGGGAACAAGGAAGTCCACCTCATGATTCAGGGTTAACTTCAATGGAGCATGGCCTGGGTGAACCAGCCTCTGCTGTTTCTCCTCTAAATTCCAGAAAACTTTCCAGAATCGAGTTGGCTTCCTGAGCATAAGGAAGCATGTTCAATCTGAAGATACCATAAAAGGGAACCGAGTTCTTTACCCAATCTGGTTTAATTTCTGCTAGGGGGTCAAGAGCGCCAGGCGACAGAAGATAAAAAGTGATGAATTATATCACAAAAATCACAAAAATCAAAACCGATCTATGGTGTTGATAGACCTCGATCGGGGAAGGCAAACCGAGGAGGATTTTCATCAACCGATCTGGGGATTTTGTGGCATAGTATTGCCATGCAAGCAAATGCTGCAATATGATATCGCGTGTTATTGGTGTGGTGTGTGAGGAAAAAAATGCTAAGTCCAATAGACTTTGGCGGCAAACCCTTCCATTTTATAGGGATAGGTGGGATTGGGATGTCCGCTTTAGCGTACATATTAGCGAAACGAAATCTACCGGTGTCTGGCTCAGATATTCGTCTATCCCATATTACCGAACGCTTACAGGATTTAGGGACTCGGATTTTTGGCTCTCAAGAGGGCAAAAATTTGGAGATCTATCATCAGTTAGCCCATCCTAACCCAGAGGAAGAAAACCCAAGCTCCACAGCTTTGAAGACAGCTCACCTGCAACCGGCCCAGCATTTACCTCAAGTCATTTGCTCAACGGCCATCAACACCAATAACGCAGAATATAGAGCTGCTCTAGAATTAGGCTGTCCTATCTTTCATCGCTCAGATGTTCTCGCTGCCCTGATCCAAGACTATCGCAGTGTAGCGGTGGCCGGAACCCATGGTAAAACAACTACCAGTAGCTTAATCGGTTATCTCTTACTTAGAGCCGCGTTAGACCCCACCATTATTATTGGGGGTGAAGTCAATGCTTGGGAGGGTAATGCTCGATTTGGCCAAGGAGAATTTTTAGTAGCAGAAGCAGATGAATCTGACGGTTCTCTGGTTAAATTAGCAGCAGAAATTGGGGTAATTACCAATATAGAGTTAGATCACCCCGATCACTATCAAAGTCTCGATCAGGTGATTGAAACCTTTGAAATATTTAAGAAACAGTGTAAAACATTAGTGGGATGCATCGATTGCCCAACCGTGCGCGATCGCATTCATCCAACGATTACCTATAGTTTAGATGTAGAGTCAGGGGCAGCGTATAGCGTCGATCGGGTTGTTTATACCTCCCAAGGAACCCAAGCCAGGGTATGGGAGTGGGGCCAGGTGTTAGGAAATATCGAAATTTCCCTCTTGGGTCAGCACAATCTGAGCAACGCACTGGCGGCGATCGCCGTAGGTCGCCATTTAGGAATCGAATTTTCCACCATTCAGGAGGCCTTATCCTCCTTTGAGGGAGCCAAGCGGCGCTTTGAATACCGAGGAGAATTTAATGGCAGTATACTCATTGATGACTATGCTCACCATCCCAGTGAAATCCAAGCTACTTTAGCCGCAGCCAGCCTAAGAGCTAAAGACCAGCGCGTGATAGCTATCTTCCAACCCCACCGCTATAGTCGAACCCAAATGTTTTTGACCGAATTTGCCCAATCCTTCGGACAAGCGAATCAAGTCGTGGTAACAGATATCTATAGTGCCGGTGAAGCGAATGTAGAAGATCTTCAGGGTGAAACGGTAGCTGAAGTAATCCATGAATATCACGATTGGGTCTGCTATCAACCCACCCTCAAAGACGTTGAAGATTACTTGGTGACCACTTTAAAGCCTGGAGATTATGCTGTTTTTCTAGGAGCAGGGAACTTAAACCAAATTATTCCCAAGCTTACCTCTCGTTCAGCCTAATCCCTCACTTGCTTCCCACCCCCTCCACCTGCCCATACACCATTGATCAAAACCAATGACAATTTCCTACGATCCCCCTAGACTCAAAAGTGCTTGCGGCCTCACTCAGATTGCCTCTGAAAGCATGAAGCTTAAACCGACGGAGGTGACCAGTCAGCCCAGTATGATTCAAGCTCAGGTATCCTTAGCTGGATTAACCTCATTTCGGGTAGGTGGGCCAGCTCAATGGTATGCAGCGCCTCAAAATGAATCGGAATTACTCACCTGTCTCGCTTGGGCGAATGCCAAATCCTTGCCCATAACGGTAATTGGGGCAGGATCAAATCTGTTAATCAGTGATGAAGGATTACCTGGACTGGTAATCGGCACGCGCAATGTGAGAGGCCTAGAGTATGATGACCGCACGGCACAAGTAAAGGCCGATGCGGGGGTATCCTTGGCCTATTTAGCCCGCCAAGTGGCTCGCCGGGGGTGGTCTGGTCTGGAATGGGCGATCGGGATTCCGGGAACTGTTGGGGGCGCTGTGGTGATGAATGCTGGGGCGCACAAAAGCTGTATGGCGGATGTCCTCATGGATATTCAAGTGATATCGGGTAATGGAATTCACCAAACTTTAACCAATATAGACTTGGAATATGGTTATCGGTCTTCTATCCTCCAAGGGTCTAACTATACGGTTACTCAGGCTCGATTTCAACTAACACCGACCCACGATCCCCAAAGAGTCATAGCCACTACCAATACCCATCTTCATCAACGTCACGCTACCCAACCCTATCATCTACCCAGTTGTGGTAGTGTATTCCGCAATCCTGAACCTGAAAAAGCTGCCCGATTAATTGAAAAAGCTGGGTTAAAGGGCTATAAAATTGGGGATGCCCAGGTTTCTGAACTCCATGCTAACTTTATTCTCAACTGCGGCCATGCCAAAGCCAGTGATATTTATCAGTTGATTCACAAAGTTCAGGAACAGGTGGCTCGGCGATGGTCAATCCAATTGAGACCGGAAGTCAAAATTTTAGGGAACTTTAACCTATAATGTCAGAAACTCCAGTGAGGCTTTTGGAACCGAGCTGGAGTTTTTCAAGCAGTTTTGGTTGTGCCTGAGCCAACTGTGGGTAAAATAGCGTAGAAAAGCAGAATAACCCAAATTAGAGTAATTAGTTATGTCACAAGGAAAGGGATTTGGCTTCGGTTTAGGAAAAATGAAAGAGCTGACCGAAGCGTTTAAGAAAGCTCAACAGGTTCAAGAGGGAGCGCAAAAACTCCAAGAAGAGTTAGAGCAACTCGAAGTTGAGGGAGAAGCGGGAGGTGGACTCGTTAAAGTGGTGATGAATGGGAATCAAAATCCCCAGCGCGTCACCATTGCGCCTGAAGTTCTGGGAGAAGGGGCTGAGGTGGTCTCGGACTTGGTGACTGCGGCGATGAAGGATGCTTACAATAAGTCTACAGCGACGATGAAAGAGAAGATGGAAGCCTTGACCGAAGGCTTAAATCTGCCTGGCATGGGATAATTCTCGATCGGGGGTAATGGGTCTGGGATCGGCAAGTGAACAGATTTCCATTCCCCTATCTTGTCGTGACTCGATCAAGTTTCTAAAAGAATGCCATATAAATTGTTGTTTGTTTGTCTAGGAAATATTTGCCGATCGCCTTCTGCGGAAAATATCATGAATCATTTGATCCGCCAACGGGGTTTAGAGGCAGAAATTGTTTGTGATTCGGCGGGAACCAGTGCCTATCATATCGGTAGCCCTCCAGACCGCCGCATGACCGCCGCAGCAGCCAAACAAGGCATTGAGCTTAAGGGCAGAGCGCGTCAGTTCCAGAGGGAAGATTTTGAAGCGTTTGATTTGATCCTGGCCATGGACAAGGATAATTACTGTAATATTCTGTACCTTGACCAAGAGAATCGTTACAAAGATAAAGTGCGTTTAATGTGTGATTTCTGCACTCGTCACCCCAATTTTTCGGAAGTGCCAGACCCCTACTATGGCGGCCCGGAAGGGTTTAATCAGGTGATTGATTTGCTGATGGATGCCTGTGAGGGATTGTTAGATCAATTAAAGATTAAAGATTAAAAATTAATGAGTAGTCATCATAGAGTGGGCAGGATCTCATTGTGTCATTTCAATTCTATTACTGCTCACCCTATCTGTTTCGGTGTATATCCAGAGGTTAACGGAAATAGACAACTCTGGCATTGGTGAAGCCTTGCGATCGCAATAAAGCGGACTGACTCTCCGCTTGAGCGCGATTGTTATAGCTGCCTATATAAACATATCGTCCTCGACGATTACGGGCTGCTATGGCACTGGGATAGAAAGACTGCACCTGAGAAACCATAAGATAATTACCCGTGGGAATAACGACCACATATCCTTTAAGGGTTACCGTAATAAACGAAGGATCTCCTCCAGTTCCTGGGTTGACACCTAAAGCTTGTAGGGTTTCTGCATCCGCTACACCACTCGGCCATAAACGTCTAGAGCGCTGAAACCCGGATACCGCACGCTCTGTCTGTTCGCCGTAAGTTTCATCAATTTCTCCGAAATAAAAGCCTAAATCCGCTAATCGACTTTGTAGTAATCCAACGTCCCAACCCCGATCGCCTCGTCTTAGGGTACGATTAATCGTCCAAGATTGCTGATTATAACCCAATTGACCCGGAAGAGGATCGCCAAACATCACCTGTGATGTCGGAGAATTATAACCGGCTATTGGGGGTGGAGGGGGTAAAGTGACGAAGGGTAATTGGGCGGCTTGATTGCCAAAGGTTAAACGTTGACTCATTTCTAGTCGAGTATTGGGGCCAACATCACCATCTACCTGTAGACCCGCATAGCTTTGTAATGTTCTCACGGCTCGATCGGTAGCTTCATCAAAGTATCCGCTTATGGGACCTCGATAGTATCCCAACTGCTGTAAATCTCGTTGAAGTTGAGCCACCTCTGGGCCAGAATCTCCGGATTGTAAGGCTAGAGCAACTTGAGCTAAAGTCATAATTGCCAGGGTAATGCCTAAAGAGAGTAACCGCAGGATAAATCGACTAGAAATGGGTTTAGCCAGCCACTGTTGCCAAGATTGCTTGATCCATTTTCCTAAGATCGTTTCAGCATGGGTAGAATCTTGATAGGCTAGGGCTAGATGGAGATAGGCTAGAGAGTCCATAGAAAGTGAGGGATCTTAATCCAAATGTCCAGGTTGCCCTTATTTTAGGCTATCTTTTGGAGTAAAATAACTCGAAATTATTCAACCGAGAGACTTAACGAATATCTTCTGGACTAATGCCATACCTTTCTTGCGCTCTAGATATGGCTTCTTGGGTTTGGGGGCCTAAAATGCCATCTAGAGGGCCATCATAAAACCCTCTGGCTTTTAGGCGGCGCTGTAATTCTAAAACCTGGGGATCTGACCTTGAACTTAAGGACTGATCTACAGACGCTCTCCCTTCGAGTCGAGCTTGAGTGAGGCTGCCATAGATGCCATCTGGGGTTAAGCCTTGGGCTTGTTGATAGGCTTTTACCGCTTCTACGGTTAACTCGCCATATACCCCAGTGACTGGGCCATCATAAAATCCGGCTGCCTTTAATTGCGCTTGCAGTGTACTAACTTCTGGGCCGCGATCGCCTAATTTTAAGCTAGTTCCCCCTATTTCTCCTGAACGTAATCGACTCCAAGTTTCTTCCCCCACAATGCCATCGGGGATTAAACCTTGGTCTTGCTGAAATTGGATGACTGCATCTCTGGTGGCTTCTCGGAAGAGTCCTGTGGGCTGGAGATTGAAGTACCCCAAATTTTGCAATTGTTGCTGTAATTCCCGTACTTCTGGCCCATCTTCTCCCATCTCCAGTCCTCGGACTTCAAGGGTTACCGATCCTATAATTAGAGCGATCGTTAGTAGGGTTTGGATTAAGGGAGAACCCAAAGAGACTCGTGTCCCCCAGGGTAATATAAAGGTAAACATGGATTAAATCAGTTTCAATTAGTTCATCGCCCGATCGATTAACCAAGCACAGATGCCCGCAAATAGGGTAATGGCTAGACCTATTAGGGGATGTTGTCCTTGGCTAACGGCAAAAGAGGTGACAATACCTGCGCCAATACTACCAGTAACGATCGCTTCGAGCCAATGGGAATCAGAATGTTTATGATACATAAAGGAGCGCTTTTGGGTGAGTGCTGATGAATTTTGTGTTCTCAGGGTATCACCAGAGTTTCCTTTTGGTGCGCGATCGCCCTTAAATTGCAATCAACCTTGAAGTTTAGAGATTTTTCTTAACATTCAGAGGACATCAGGCAATAGGGGAATAGGGGGTTTTTATCCTAATTATTAATCGTTGATTTTTGAAAAAAGGTATAAAATCCATCTGATCGCTAAAAAAACTAACTGCCCAAAAGACACTTCAGGGGCGAAATTAGCCAAGAATATTGACAAAATAAGATCCAACCTTTAACCATAGAAATCAGGGTATTCCAGAACCAAGCCGTTGTTAAAACTTTAGGGTTTTGAGTCAAGAAAATACCAGTTAAATACATAGATCCGCCGCAACTCCAGATGAGGTGATGAATAAAAAATCATGGGTTGGAAAAACGATCGCGTGAAGCCAGTCGTGTGCCTACTCCCTATGATTTCCACCATAAGAAAACTCTGGAGCGCCATCTATCTCGGTTGTGCTAGTTCCTCAACCGCACAGGGAGATACCCTGGTGGTTAAACAAGAGCAACCTGAACTAATGGCCCAAAGCATCCCGCGACTCCAAGGGATGGAACGCTCTGACCTCAAGCATCGGTGATTAAAAATAGCCAAAGACCTATAGGAGATCCCCGTACAACTGGCAACTTTGCTTACCTGTTGTTAGGTTTCCCCGCAGCCGGTAGAGCAAACATAAACTGTTTCTCTACTATTAAGAATTGTATCACAACTTCAAATTAGAAGCAAGCAAATTTTCTGATTTTTCCCGGTCATTACTGGTAAACTTGGCCGTTGTGGCGAATCCATCCACCGACATGACGACCAGCCGGATCATGATGTGTCCAATGAATGACTCCACCTTGAGGATTCCACTCATATTCGCCATAAAATTCGACGCGATCGCCAACAGATAGGGAATTTACCCTCGGTGCTAAGTCAATATTATGGGCAATTAATACCGTTTGACCAGAAGGAAGTCTAACAATAAATCGTTGATGCTTGCTCCCTTGTAGATCGTCAGCAAGAACACGAATGACTTCACCGACTGCTCTAGCTTGAACATTACTTTGTTGATTCTCAAAAGCCTGTTGTAAAAGTCGGACACCCTCCTCCGTGGAAGGAGCAGAGCGGGTGGAGGAACCGGAACAGCGAGAATCCAATTCTGCTAGAGCGCCTAAGTCACTACAATCTACCGCTTGAGCCTGGGTTGACAGAGATAGGGTAAAAGTTAGTACAGTCAGTAAGATCGAGAGGAGTTGAGTTGTTTTTTTCATCCTATGTGGTCGAGAGTTGGGGAGCTAAATCTAGGATAAGATCCCACTCTCGACAACACCAGGGTAAGATTACCGATAGCGGCGAGCAGTGGCTTCGGGGAACTCAACGGGGAGTTCTTCAAATGTGCCGGGGGTAACACTGGGGGTTACGGGGGGCGCTTGCATTTGTTCGTAGGTGAGGCGGGAAATGTCACCAATGAGATCGGCTGCTCCATAATCATTATGGGGGCGTTCGACTAGGACGGAGGCAATGTATCGTTTACCACTGGGTAGATCGATGAGACCGATATCGCCTAAGAGTTTACCAATATCACCGGTTTTATGGGCAATAGAAGCTCCCGATCCTAAGCCTTGTTCGAGGAGAACGCTGGTTTCGGCTTGGCGCATAATATCAATCATGCGATCGCGGGATTTTAAGGACACGACATCTCCTTGATGAATCAAGTCCATCACCTGGGCTAACTCACGAGGGGATGTCGTATTTTTACCCTCTAAATCCGGCAACTTATCCCGCAGTAAGGTTTGCTGAAGTCCCCAACGGGTAAAGGACTGATTGACTTGGGCGATCCCACCTAATCGGTCAATAATCATATTGGTGGCTGTATTATCGCTAATGGTCATCATCCAAGTGGCGACTTCTAGGGCTGTATATTGAGTTCCTACGGGATCGTATTGCAGACTCCCCGATCCTTCAGCTCGATGTTCTTCTTTAAGGGCTAAGGTTTCATCAAGTCGAATTGTACCCCCATCTACCGCTTGAAAAAAGGCTAAGAGAATGGGGAGTTTAATGGTACTGGCAGCAGAAAAAACGGTCGTCCCCTCAATATCAACATAACTAGCAGTATCCAAATCCAAAACAAAAACTCCCGGTTTAAACTGGGGGGTTTGACTGGCTAAGGCTTGAATTTTGCTTTTCAGCTCTGGCAATTCAGTTTCTAAATGGAGAGCTTGGGGAGTCGTGAGTGAGGGATTCTGGCTAGAAAGATTTTCCCGTAATAAGGCATCTTGGGTATTACTGCCATTGGGATCGGTATTTTCAGCCGCCTGATTAGAGAGATTCTCATTGGAGGCTAACTTGAGTCCTAAAAAGGTCATACTTTCGGGATCGGAGGCGGAGAGAAGAGTTCCGGCGATCGCACAAATTCCCACACCGAGAATTAAAAATCGGGTGGCATAAACCAAGGGCGATATCGGACGGGCTTCTGGACGGTTGAGAGATCGAGACTGACGCTTGCGTACCGGTGGAGACAAGCGTACTTGATCGGGATTGGCTGGACTCTTCTGTTCTATCTTGATCCCAAGGGAACGTTTGGGATTGGAAGAGATTCGATCCGAGGTACTACTGACTGCTGAAGATAAATTCCCCTTTCTCGGAGGCATGGATTGGGGTTGCGGTTTGCCTAACTGCCAACGGGAAACTAAGGGATTAGGGTCTAGATTGCGGTCTACTTTTAAGGGGGGGATTGGCAATGCAGAGCCTGACGATAATCCGGATCGCCCTCGATTCCTTGTCTCTCTTGTCTGTTTTTTACCTTGGCTCTTGGGCTGACCACCGGGTAATATCCGATCCAAAATCGATAAAACAACGGTTGGCAAAGGCGATCGGTCTTTGCGTTTCAACCTCGGTTTCCGTTGTCTTGGCAGAGCTACAGCCCCTTGAGACTGACTCGCTCCCCTTTTCGGTAGAGGTGTTGCACCTTGAGCAGATCCGCGACGTTGAGTGCGACGCACTCCCTTTCTTTCTCCTGATTTCGCCATCAACGACTCCTTGTCACACGGATCATAAATGTAAATAAACCCACCACAATCAAAGCATCCATGGAATTGTTGCTGATTTTACTTGATTCAGACCTTGAATAGGGTTTGTTCTTTTTGCGGTCGATCGCGGTATTTCCTTGCTTTTGGGTTACCCCGATCCTCAAAAATAGCAAACCTGAATTATTCTAAGTTGTCTGTGATTGTCTTTAAACCGACTTGGGAGACTTTCTTAAGCCTCTCCTGATGAACCCTGAGATCCCGAACTGTTGGCGATCGCCCACTGCACCTGAGAAAGTATTCCCCGGAGCATCGCCACCTCTGCTTCTGTGGGATAAGCACGATTATAAAATCGTTTGAGCTTTTCCATCCGTCGGTGAGCGGTATGGGGATAAAGATAACCAATCTGCAATAAGAGAGATTCTAAATGATTGTAATAAGCTTCTAGAACCTGCCGTGAAGCCAGATCGGAGCCTCTAGAATCAAAATCCTCTGGTTGCGTTTCTAGGGTACACCGATAGAGTTCGTAGCAGCAAATGGCCACCGATTGGGCTAGATTCAGGGATGGGTAGATGGGATGACTGGGAATTTGCACAAAGCGTTGTGCTAAATTCAGTTCCTCATTGGTTAAGCCCCGATCTTCGCGCCCAAAGACTAGGGCACTTTCACCACTGAGAAGCCAAGGGAGCAAGGTATGGGGGGTTTCCAATGCTGTCGGTAACTTGATGGTGCGTCCCATGGTGGCTGCCACTTTTTGACAACCTTGTAGGGCTTCTGGTAGGGTCTCTACCACTTGGGCACAAGTCAAGATTTCCTGAGCATGAACGGCCATTTGTCTCGCTTCTGCACTGTGGCGATCGCATTGAGGATTGACTAGCACCAATTGACTTAAGCCCATATTTTTCATGATACGGGCGATCGATCCCACGTTTAGGGGGCCAGATGGCTCGACTAAAACGATTTTAATCGCTGATAGATGGGGGCGATCGTTCATCTGTTAATATAGTAGGCTAATTGGACATGCTTAGATGTTTACTACAATCCATTTTTAATTTTTAATTTTTAATTTTTAATTGATATTACCATGGCTCGCCAGCGATTAAAATCTGATCTGCCCACCAAAATCTGTCCTGTTTGTAATCGCCCCTTTACCTGGCGCAAGAAATGGGCTAAATGTTGGGATGAGGTAAAATACTGTTCTGAACGCTGTCGCCGCGATCGCCAGAACACTACGCGGTAGGATGGAGAATGGGTGGAGTGCAGGACGGAAATTTATTCCCCCATTCCCCCATTCCCCTATCCCCCTATCCCCATTACCTATGACTCAACCCAAACTCATCATTCATGGAGGTGCAGGCAGCTCCCTACAAGGCAAAGGAGGCGTTGAAGCCGTCCGCCAATCCCTGTATGAGATTCTCAAACAAGTTTATGCCAGTTTAGAAGCGGGAACACCTGCCTTAGAAGCGGTGATTCAAGGCTGCCATTTACTCGAAGACGATCCCCGTTATAATGCTGGAACTGGCTCTGTTTTGCAATCTGATGGTCAAATCCGCATGAGTGCCTCTCTGATGAATGGAGAGACGCAAACCTTCAGTGGTGTAATCAATGTTTCGCGGGTGAAAAATCCCATTAATTTAGCTAAAGTTCTGCAAGAAAAGAGCGATCGCATTCTCTCCGATTTGGGAGCCATGGAACTGGTGCGAGAACTGCAACTCCCCATTCATAATCCCTTAACCGATTTGCGCTTAAATGAGTGGTTAGAAGACCGCAAAGATAACTTTAAACGCAGTATGGCTAATGTGCTGGCTAGTCCCGCTCCTGGAACCGGAACTATTGGTGTCGTTGCTCTGGACAACCAAGGTAAAATTGCCGCCGGAACCTCCACTGGAGGCAAAGGATTTGAATATATTGGGCGCGTCAGTGATTCCGCCATGCCTGCCGGAAATTATGCCACCTCTGCTGCTGGAATTAGCTGTACTGGCATTGGTGAAGATATCATCAATGAATGTATCGCCGCTCGCATTGTCGTGCGCGTTACCGATGGCATGTCCTTAGCGGCTGCCTTTGAGAAAACCATGACCGAATCCAAAGCCAATCAACGGGATTTAGGGGCGATCGGAATTGACAAAACCGGTCAAATTGCCTGGGGAAAAACATCAGAAATTCTCCTTGCTGCTTACCACACCGGCGAACAAATTGGTGACACTCTAGAATGGACTTCATCGGATCAAGTAAGCGGCTCCATTTAGGCTAAAAAATGATGGCGCTTCATTCTAGATTGAGATTCAATGAAGCGCTATTATGAGAATAATGAATGCCATAGAATCAGGCGATTTCCTAAAACTTCACTACATAATTCCGGCATTCTGACAATCAATCCATACAAAGGTCAACCCTATGCAAGTAACTCTTGAACAATTAGTCATTCCTCCCGGTCGGCAACTTTTAATGAAAGATATTAGTTGGCAGATGTACGAAGAATTGCTAGAGGATTTGGGAGAAAAACGCGGGTCTCGAATTCATTACAGTCAAGGAATCTTAGAGATTATGGTGCCATTACCAGAACACGAAGACAATAAAGTAATTATTGGTAATCTAGTGGAGATTTTGTTAGAAGAGCTTGAGATTGAGTTCAGAAATTTAGCCTCGACGACATTTAAAAGTCAAACCATGAAACAAGGACTTGAAGCTGACCAATGTTTCTATATCGAAAATGAGGCAGCAGTTCGCGGTCAACAGCGAATAGATTTAAATATAGACCCGCCCCCAGATTTGGCCCTTGAAATTGATCTGACATCTCGGACTCGGTTAAACAATTATGAAGCCTTGGGAGTCGGTGAACTCTGGCGATTTAACGGTACAAGTTTAGAAATTAATGTACTACAAAATGGTGTTTATATTCAATCTGATGAAAGTCCTCATTTTCCTGGACTGTCTTTAACAAAAATTATTCCTGAATATCTGCAACGGAGTAAAGTTGAAGGTAGGAATAAAACCATGAAAGCATTTCGGGCTTGGGTTAGGGAGCAAATTTAGAGGAGGTTGTGTAATAGCTTGTTTTCCACTAGGCAATAATTCTTTGCGCTATGTTTGAAATTCAAGTAAAGCTTACTGCTGATAAGGGCCAAGAAACCGATCGCCATCAAAATGAATCATATGATCTGGGTTATCCGCCACCCAAACTTCAGTTTCCCAACTAATATCCTTGGCAAACTTGGCAAATGTTTTCATGCTTTCAAAGGCGCTCACATAAATCACACCTGCCGTAGAATTTCTCATGAATTCTTTGAGTTTCATATGACGCATAGAATTAATTGGGTTAGAAGAATGAACTGCTTCAATGGTAAACAGCCAGTTCCGCTCTTCCTCATAGGCGAGAATATCGGGGAGCATCTCCCGCTCTAGCGTGGAGATTCCCAAACTCAGAAGCTTGTCATTCTCAAGACATAAGATCTTTTTTTCCGTATCCCCTAAATACAGTAACTGAATTTTACCCTGAGCAAATCGAGGTAAGAACTCTTCAACTACAGCTTTTTGAATGCGGTTATGTGAGCCTGGAGAAAGTTTGATGATTTCACCGTTGGGTAAAGTGACTGGAACTTTCTGGAATTCTCGTGCTTTGCTGAGGCGATCGCCCAAAACACCCCTTTGATCTCGAAAATGGTGTAAAGCATCTTCCCAATCATCAGTATCATAAGCCTGTAACAGTCGTAGTCCATCTTGTCCAACTGCATATCCTCGCGTACCATCATTTGTATCAGCAGTCGGGTTTGCTGCGCTCTTTTCCACTAATCCAGATTTAACCCAATAAATTAAATCTTTTCGGCGCACATCATCATAAGAGGAATCGGCTATTTTTTCGCCGTAGTGTGTATTCCAAAACTTAATAATTTCTCTAGTGGTTACGGGATTAATACCACCGGTAAAATAACTTTTGGCTTCATTCCAAGGCATTTCAGGCGTTATCTGAGCCACAGCTAAAAGAGCTAATGCCAACCGTTCGCGGCGACGTTTGGTCATTTCTCTGACGGGGATACCAATGCTCTTGCCAATTTCTAAGGCTTGTTCTTTTTTCATCTCAATGGGATCTGGGTTAACCAATTTTCTCTTCTCCATATCAGAAAGGGGACTAATCTTTAAATTCCTGAGATTCACTTCAGAAGCTAGAACCTTTTTCACTTGTTGCGCTAAAGCTAAAGCCATCAAAGGAGGTACAGCATTACCGACTTGTTCGCACTGTTCATAAAAAGTGCCTTGAAATTCAAACCAATCGGGGAAACTTTGGAGTCTTGCCCCTTCTCGAACGGTAAGCATTCGACGGCGATCGCCGGGTAATCTGATCCGTAACATATCGGCCGTTGCTCCCCCTAAATTGCGACAAGTAACTGTCCTTGAGGGTCGATCTAAGTGTAAATCCCTGGGGCGAACACACCGACTTTTTGCTTCATATTCGGCAATATAGCGATCCATACTTTCGGTTAAAAACCGGCTTTCAGGATTAAGTTCTAGGGCTAATGAACCTAAAGCCATACCTGCGGTTACTGGTTGTGTGGTAAAGGGTTCGGGCCAAGACCAACCCACATAAGAAGCCACAATTACCACTCTCTGACGTTTTTGGGGAACCCCATAGTCAAGAGCATTCAAAAGTTTCACATCAACTTGATAGCCAAAGCGTTCTAATTCTGCTAGAACTTGTCTCAAATAGCTTTTATTTCGATAGAGTAAACCTCTGACATTTTCTAGAATGGCAATTTTAGGTTGTATTCGATAGACAGCATCCAGAAAGATCGGAAAACCATCTCTAATATCTCGTTTACCGCGCTGATAACCGATCTGGCTAAAGGGTTGACAAGGTGGGCCACCTATAATGATGTCTGCTTGGGCTTCTGGTAAACCCACGGATAGACAAGTTTCTACACATTGACCGGCTAAATTGATGTGATAACTGGCTACAGCGTGAGGTTTGATTTCAAACCCGTAGGTGCGAAATCCTTGGGCTTCAAATCCCAAGGCTAATCCTCCACAACCAGCAAATAAGTCTAAGACAATTGGGCCATCCGATCGCTTTTGTGGTTTCGGTAATTGATGATGGAGCCAAGATAACCAGGATTGATGATCGGCAAATGGGAAGGGGTCAAATAAATTGAGCTGATGACTATGCATAGTGGATCGAGATGATGCCAATTTGCCACTTTTAAGATGGATTTTTCACCACCCAATCGAGGATGAGGGGATTGACTAATTCTGGGGCTTCATCTTGGGGACAGTGACCGACTCCTTGGAGAGGAATAAATTGTTTAACGGCTGGAAATTCCCCTAATTTGCGTCCTTGGTCGATAGGTTCCCAGGGGTCTTCGGTTCCCCAGAGCATGAGCGCTGGACAAGGAAGGTTGGCTAAGAGGTCTTCGGGTAGGGGGCCTTGGGAATAGCGGGTAAAGGCGATAAAGACATCGGCTGCACCGGGATCGAAGGCTGGAGCTATGAGTAAATCGACTAGCTCATCGGTGACGGCTTGCGATCGCCCATAAGCTTGTTGTAAAATTTGTTTAACTACTTTGGGTTGAGCAATTTGGGCAAAAAACCAATGGCCGATCGCCTTAATCTTGAGCAGATCCTGTACCAGAGGCGCACCATAGCGCTTATAAAACGGTAAACCCTCCCGGCGGCGATCGTGGAGTAACCGTAAAGAACAATTCAGCAACACCAAAGACTTCACCCAATCTGGAGCATCAACCGCCACTTGCATCACCGCAATACAGCCAATGGAATTCCCCACCAATACCGTTGGCTCACCAATGATCTCTTGACAAAACTGGATAATTTGCTCACTCCAGGTGGCAAACGTATACTCAATCTCCTCCCCTGGAGTCGGTTTCGCCGAACCCCCAAACCCAATTAAATCTAAGGCATAACACCGACAATCTTGACCGAGAACAGGAATATTTTTACGCCAATGATCTACCGATCCGCCAAATCCATGGATCAGCAACACAGCCGGCCCCATTTGACCTCTCTGCTGATAGCGGATGGAAAATCCATGCCAGTTCCAGGTCAGATATTCCACCGGATCAGCCGGATGGTCAGCCCTTTGAGTCGCATAAATAGTCATATAATTTGGGAAAAGCTTGCAAGATCCTATAGGCAAAATATAAGTCAAACCTACTTTTCTTGTCAGCTATTTTCCTAAATACCAATTACTCAGGGTGTCTTCACTAAACTAAAATTATATCTATTTTGGTTTGCTTCTCAGGCAGTGTTCAATAGGGCGATCGGCCATTGGCGATATTCTGAACCACTAAACGTGAGCAGAACCGCAGTTGTGGAGCCATACACTGTCTTTCCATTTACAGGCGCGAGGATGTCCTATGCCAACCGAAACCGCATTCCTTAACTGTCCCCATCTCCCTTGTCAGGCAGTCAACTCAGAAGATCTTCAATATTGCCACAGTTGCGGCAGTCGGTTAATCAAACGGTATCTGTGGGCAACTTCTCCTGACTTGCGACCTTTAGCCCAAGCCTTGGACTTTCTGGAAGCGGGGAAACGGATTGGCGATCGCTATCTCTACAAAGGTAATCATATTTTCCTCGATCTCAAGCCAGGGGTTCCCCCCCCTATCCCCTCAGAAATTTCCACCTCCGTACAAACCTATCTCAAACTCTTTCCCTATCGACTCCATCTGTCTCAACCCTACGAAATCTTAACCCTGGAGCCGACTTTACCCCCCGTACTCCTGCTTGAAGGAGCGCCGATCAATCCATCCCTTTTACCCAGAGCTACCCAAGACCCCCCCCTAAGACCAATGCTCAAAGATCAATGGCAAGCCGCCTCTCCCCTGCGTCAACTCCATTGGTTATGGCAAATTGCCCATCTCTGGCAACCCTTCAAGGTTTTGGGAGTAGCCAATTCTCTACTGGATCATCACTTCTTGCGAGTTGAAGGGCCGGTTGTGCGGGTTCGAGAACTGCGGGCCGATTCCCAAAGCTCCATTGAGTTATGCCAATTAGGGCAAATGTGGTTACCTTTGGCTAAACAGGCCAATCCCCTCATCAGCCGCTTTTTAGAACATTTAGCTCAAAGCTTGAGTCAAGGACAAATCTTAGCCATAGATCGGGCGATCGCCGAACTCGATTGGGCCTTGAGTTATTGCAGTCAATCTCAAACCACCCACTTTACCTTATGTACAGCCACCGACAAGGGCCCCAGTCGCTCCCATAATGAAGATGCCTGTTATCCCGTGCAACCCCCCCCAGGGAAAACCGTTTCCTCAGAGAGTAACTCCGATCCCCTCTCAGTCATCGTCTGTGATGGCATTGGGGGTCATGCTGGGGGAGAAGTGGCTTCTCAACAGGCGATCTCCAGCATTTTAGAATCTTTAACCTCGGAAAAAATTGCCCCCCAAAAGAATCCCCCAGATCAGGTTGAGGAAATCACCGATCTACTCGATCGGCTTATTCGTCATGCTAATACAGTTATTAGCGATCGCAACGACCAAGAACATCGCCAAGAACGACAGCGCATGGGAACCACCCTAGTCATGGCGGTAGTTCCCCCTCCTGTAGATCGGGCCCATGAACTCTATATTGCCCATGTGGGAGATTCCCGGATCTATTGGGTCACCCAACATGGATGTCATCAAGTCACCTTAGATGATGATTTAGCCTCTCGCGAAGTGCGCTTAGGCTATCGCTTATATCGTGAAGCGCTGCAAAATCGGGCTGCTGGGGCCCTAGTCCAAGCCTTGGGGATGGGAGAGTCAAGCCACTTACATCCAACCGTAGGACGATTAATTTTAGATGAAGATGGTATTGTTTTGCTTTGCTCCGATGGACTCAGTGATGGCGATCGCGTAGAACATCATTGGCAAAGCCAACTCTTACCCGTTTTAGAAGGTCAATTAGATGTCGCCAGTGCCACGAGCAAATTAGTAGAGTTAGCCAATACCCTCAATGGCCATGACAATGTGACCATCGGCCTGATCCATTACCAAGTCAAGGCTAATGAAATCACCCTTGAACCCTTAACAGAATTATTTCATCCCCCTACTGAGGTTAATCGAACCTCTAAATCTTCCGCCAACGAATCCATGAAGACCCAATTGCTCACCGTAGGCACTCCTCAAACCCAACAAAGTTCAACTACAACTCCCGCAACCCAAAGAATCTCTATTCCTGGATTATTACTAGGAATCACGATCTTATTGGCTTTAGGGGGAATGATGGGGTATTTCTTCTGGCCCCTATGGAGGCAATCGTCCCCTCCCCAAACCCTTCCCCCAACACCAATCCTCAATTCCCCCAGTCCCAGTGCCAGTCCTAGTCCCACGAACCCTTAAAAATTATGGGCAAAAGGCAATAGTTGATCCCCCATCTCCCCATTCCCCCATCTATCCAAGCAATTCGATAAACTGGAAGAAATGGGATAAACTCAACCCGTGATATCAAGGCTCTTAAATGTCTGTAATTGACTGTCCTTGTCTCAGTATTGCTATTGTCCGCTTAGTTGGTTGTCCAACAGCAGATGGTAGTGGCAAATCTTATTCTCCAGAGGTCAACCCATCTGCCCATTTTGCCATTTGGGTGATTCGGGCTTCCTATCCAGGAGGATATACTCATCATGACCGCATTTGGCCCTATACTATGACGCTTACTTGGGAAGGATGGCAAGATTTATTTCAAATTCCCTCCCAACCCTCCTATTCTCTATCGATTCCTGCGGTAGAGTCTAATCTACCCAACATGGATACTTTGCCCTTTTCTCCAGAGGAAAAAGGGTCTTATAGTAGTCGTTTGATGCAACAATTGGGGATCGGTTTGTGGCAATGGGTTTTTAATGGCCCCATTGAAAGTTGTTTATCCCAAAGTCAAGGGATTGCTCTAGGACAGAATAAACCCTTACGAGTGCGCTTGGATATCCGAGACCCGGATTTAATTCCGTTACCTTGGGAAATTATGCAACAATCGGCGGGAAAACAGGCGATCTCGGTTTCTCCTACCCTGTTGTTTAGCCGCACCACCAGTGATGTCGATCCCCTTCCTCCTCAACGAACGGATCGGGAACTGAATATTTTGTTGGTCTTTGGGGCAACGGTGGGTGGGGAGACGGGGGCTTCTGAATGGTTTGAGGGTGGGGATCTGCAATTGGCAGCAGAAGCGGATACCTTGGCGAGAATTTGGGAAAATTGTAGTCATCCGGATCAAACTTTACCCAGTATCATTGCTTCGTCAGTTCCCTGTCATGTGGATACGTTGATTCAACCGGATGCAGCTCAGTTGATCGCTGCTTTGGAAACGAAGGCTTACAATATTGTCTTTTATGGGGGTCATGGTGTGCCGTCTCCGGATGGAGGGCTGTTGTATTTGCAGCCAGAAACAACTCTGAGTGGTACGGAATTTGCTAATGTTTTGCTGCGAGGCCAGGTAACGTTAGCGGTTTTGAATACTTGTTGGAGTGCTAAGGGAGATACGGATGAACAGAGTTCAGGGGATACAGCATCTCATCGCCTTTTGCCTCGCAGTAGTTTGGCAGAAGTGCTGCTCCATCATGGGATACCGGCGGTTTTGGGGATGCGGGAGGCGATCGCCGATCGGGAAGCCTTGAGTTTCATTGAAGCTTTTGCTGAAGCTTTAGCCAAGCGTTTATCCATCGATGAAGCGACGGCAGTCGCGCGTCAACGGTTAATTACACTCTATAAGTATAATCAACCAGCTTGGACGCTGCCGGTGTTATATATGCATCCCGAATTTAATGGACAATTGTTAGTCCCTGCTCCTGAAGGGATTACAGAATTACCGGATACCGCAGTCAATTTGCATCAACAAACCCGTACTATTGCCTCTTTACGTTCAGTAGAAGAAACGACACAGGTTTGGCAGATTCACGGAGGGCTGATGCGCGTAGGCAGACGGGAAGAGAATGATATTGTGATTAGCGAACGGTGGGTTTCTCAACGGCACGCGGAAATTATTCGCCGAGAACCCTTAGAGTCTAACCAGGGGAGTGCTACCTATTGGTTACGGGATTTTTCTCGGTTTGGAACTTTGGTGTTGCGATCGGGCAATTGGCAAAAAATTCATCATCAAGAAATCCCCTTAAAATCAGGGGAAAGAATTAAGTTTGGGAGTTCCCAAGGGCAAATGTTGGAGTTTGTGATTGAGGAAGCGATGGTGAATTGCTAACACTTGTGCCAGTCTGATCGGTAATTGAGCATCAACTAAAAATTTCATGATGCTAATGGATAAATACTTTTAACTTGACTCAGACGAGCCGCAAACAAGAGTACCGCTAAAATGTCCTCTTCTTCTAAATCATCATAGTCAGTCAAGATTTCTTCATGAGTCATACCGGAACTGAGCGGTTCAAGCAAGAATTGCACAGGGTAGCGTAATCCTCGGATGCAGGGTTTACCATGACAGAGGTGAGGATTGATGGAAATACGTTCTAAGAGGGATTCAGTCATGTTTTTTATGGGATGCTTGGATTGATAGTTTGAGTCTGACTCAGGTTAGTTTGGACGATACAGCGCTTCGCGCGGTAATGAGGTACAGTCGGAAAAGATCTCCCTAAATCCCCCTTAAAAAGGGGGACTTTGACTGCCCCCTTTTTTAAGGGGGGTTGGGGGGATCGAAATGTACCGCATAGCAGCGAAAACTGCTGTATCAGTATTGATGGACTGATGCTGTATTCTATGCCTTCAGGGTTGTCAATGTGTTGGGAGGCTTGCAGGATCTCGATTCCGACGACATTACCATTCTCATCGAAGTCTAGGATCATACCGGGTATTTCTTCGTCACTTTCGGTAATCATTGCTTCTTTGAGGGTGATGCGTAGGATATCAACTTGGCGATCGTATTTGATTTTCATGGGTTCCTCGTTAATCTCGATCCCGATCATTCCATCTTCCTTTTGTCTCGATCGACTTACTGACATGCGGGTAGTTTTTCCTTTTCTTCTGGATAGGTGGTGAAGTAGTCCTCTAACCACTCGCAGCCGGTTTCGATGAGTTCGTCTAGGGTTTGGTTGGGATAAATTCTGACTCGTCTTCCTCCGACGGCGATCGATTTTCCGTCGGGAGCGAATCGAACTAATCCTGAACCTTCTTCAGGAATGGTATATTTAGCCAACATCTTTCCAGCTAAATTCCAGATACTGAGTTCGTTAGGATGTCCTAAAAAAGCAATTCTCTCACCATCAGGACTGAATGCTAAGTCATTAGGAGATTGTTGGACTTTAATAGAACGAATCAGGTTACCGGAATAATCTAATAGAGTGATAGTATAATCCGAGCCAGTGATTGCAATCAGTTTATTGTCAGGACTAGGGTAGACGTTCAGAATCGTTGCTGGATGATTCCAGCTAACAACTTTTTCAGATTTTAAATCTCGTAAAAACAATGTTTTATCTACAAAAGACCATGTTAATAAATGCTTACTATTATTGCTAAATTTTCCATGACTTCCTATAATAAGGTGTTCATTCAAATCAGGTACTATAAATTCTTCACGCTCAATATCAAATTCTTGTATTTTACCCTCTCGCCAGATCTTCAATTTAGCAGTAGTTCCTACTTCTCCATGCAAAAGCTCATAAGCATCTAAAGGATTGTCAAGTTCAGCAATAGATGTTCCATCAATTTCTACAATTGAATCTCCAGCTTGCAATCCTGATGCTATTGCAGTTGAATTTTTCCAGACTTGAAGGATTTGAATAATTTTTAATGGGTTTCTAGAATACTGAATTTCTCCAAAATCATCAGCTAATAGCGTTGCCACACCTGACAATAAAAAATCTTTCTCTTTTCTAATTTTTTGAACATTATTAACATCAAAACTATTAAGCAATTTACCCGATCCATCCCATAGATAACCAATGGCATTATTTCCTGAATTATTAAGAGCAACAATGTAATTTCCGTCTGGGCTTGCTATAACTCTTTCTGGAAATTGAGACATCGATTTATCTTGTAATCTTTTGAAAATTCCTTTTTTCAAATCCCATAAATAGATTGGCCTGATCTTTGAATAGTCATCCCAATCCTGGCCAATAGTAACAATCTTCTTTCCATCATAACTGGAGCTGTAGTAATCTCGAAAAACATATCCATTATCAAATACCGAGAAAAATCGATCATATTCTCTGTCATCATCTGTACTTTCCGCTTCAGGAGTTAATGAGTGCATTACTTCACCTGTTTTAGTCAGAATATTAATATTATTTTTGAGAAATACAATAAGATTTGTACCATTGTTGGAAAGAGTGACAAAATTAAATCCATCTTCATATAAATTTAATCTTTTGAATTCGCTGACTTCCAAATCCCAAATATCTAAGACAGTGTTGCCTCCATCTGTAACCAATAAATTTTTACTATCTTTAGTGTATTGAAGATTGACTAAACTACTTTGCTTATAATCTCCTGGGAGTATAACTTCATAATTCATTGGTAGTTCGTGAAATATATTATCGGATGCGCTGATAAATTGAATTTCAGGCTCTCCAGCAATGCCAATGAGACTACCATCAGGACTATAACTTAAACCAAACCCAGATAATCTATGTATTGTAGTCTGTCTAATTAATTTCCCGGAATGAGAATTATAAGTATTGAGTAATCCAAGTCCTGGGTGTACCGTGGAGATTTGTTGGCCATCGGGACTGAAATCAATATCGCCAAGATTGGCATTCCAATTAAGTAACTCAAAAGAACTCAGGTTCGATATTTTTTCTCCAGATATATTCCAAAGTTTAGATACATATTCAGGTTGTCCAGAAGCTCCTTTATCAATACCTAACGTAGCAATACGATCCCCATCAGGACTAATTTTAATTTTTGTAATTCTAGAATCATATGCTTTAATAGTCTTGATTTTGTTGAGTGTTTCTAAGTCATATACTTCTAGAACACCCACAGCATTACCAACCATTACTTCTTTGCCATTAGGGTGGAATTTAATGCTATGTATTGTTCCCCCTGCATTACTTTCAATTTCCTTGATCAGCTTACCTGAAAAATCAACAATCTGTACTTTGAATGAGAACACATCAGCTATGGCAAGATAATTATTATTGGGACTAAATTCAACTATATCTGGATTAGGCAATAAATGATATTCATTTAGATTTTTACTAGAAATAATATCTCCATTTAAATCATAAATGTGAACTGAGTGTCCTGCATTGACTGTAGCAATATACTCCCCATTTGGACTCACAGAAACATACGGAGTTTTCTTTCCGTTTGGATCTTCCCATTCGGCAATAATCTCTCCTGCCTTATTCCAGATCATTACTTTTCCATGCACACTACTAGCGGAGATGATCTTTTGACCATCTGGAGTAAAAAATGCATAATTTATTCCAGGAATCTCATTTTTGACAAATTTATTCTTGTTTTGAATCTTAGAAGTGATTTCCTGCAAGACTAATAATGGTAGTGTTGTCGGATAACTAGCTAAATCAGGAGTATGTTTAACCAACTCCTTCAACCTCTCCCCTGATTCAATTGCTGTCATCAACGCACCCAACTGACTTTCACCCGACTCAAATTGATCTAAAGCTGCATTGGCTAAATTCTCTGTTTCCGCAATGTCGCGCTGCCATTCTGCTCGTTGCCATTGCCAAACCGCAACAATACCAGATACTGTGACGATAACTAAAGCCGTTACTAACCCTGCAATCGTTTGTCGTCTTTGTCGCTTCCGTTGCTTTTCACTCTTCTCAACAAACGCCCTCTCCGCTAACAAAATCCCCTCGCCATATTGCCGCAACCAATACAACCCATCATCCAATGCTGCACCCTGCAATAACTTTCCATCCGGGCGCTTCATCTCCTCCCGCAACCGTTCTTGCCAACGGCGAAATTTCCAATCTTCCTTAATCCAATCTTTCAGAGTTTCCCACTCTTCAATTAACACCTCATGGCTCAACTGCGCCCGTTTCTCCTTACCCTCTTTATCCGTAATCACTAACCGCGCTTGGGCAAAAATCGTCAGCAATTCCCAATCTTCATCCTGCAACTCTTGATTCGTGGCAATCTTGCGAATGGCTACTTTATTGCCTTGCTTTTCTATCGGTTGAATCAACTGCACAAAAATTCGCCGCCCCTGTTGTTTTTGCGCCTCGTCTAACTGCTCAAATACCGCATTCGCTTTATCTGTCAACGCTTGAGCAACATTGCCAATTCCCTCATAAGCCTGATAATCAATTCTCCCACCCCGTTGCCGTTGCCAAAGTTCCGTTAAGGCAAATTCCAACATCGGCAAATTATTGGCAACCGCTTGTAAATCCTCAATAATGGTATCGACTAACCCCTCAGCAAACTCCACCTCAAACACGCGAGCCGGACAAATCATCATCTCTTTTAAGTTCTGGATATCTTCTACATCATTCCCCAAAGGAAACAGCCGCTTTTCACAAGGGGTTATCTGTTTACCAAACCGGTTATCCACCTGTTCTAAAAATAAACTTTGCAACGTCATAGCGATTTTGACCTGGGAATTTCCCGCCTCTATCGCTGCCATAATCATCTCTAAAAATGCCTGACGATAGCCATCACATCGGGGACTGTACACCTCTTCCAATTGGTCAATTACCCAGAATATAGGACGCTGCTGTTGATTAATCACCTCTTGCAACTGAGCCACCACCTGCTGGGGATTCGCTTGTAATTGTTGCGCCAAATCACGCTCAAGCATCATCCGATTTTCCAGACGTTCCACCTGCTCTAAATCTGCTTCATTTTCTCGCAAACTTAATAACGCAGCCGCGAAATTTTCAAAGGGATTAGCCGCAGGATACAACGGACGCATCTTGATAATGCTATACTCTCCCCGATACCGAGGAATCAACCCGGCTAAAACGACCGAAGATTTCCCACTTCCCGATGCTCCAGTCACCAAAATTAAATCTTTTTCATTCAGCCACTGAACCCATTCACTAATGATATCATCTCTGCCAAAAAATAAATCTTGGTCTTCTTCCTGAAAACTCAATAACCCCTTATAAGGAGGAATCGTAGAAACCCCGCCCAACTCCACCCAGCGCAGGGTATCTTGAGCTGGATTTTTCATCACTACTGGCAACCAATCCGCACAGGGAAAAGAGTCTTTCAGTTCCTCAGATCCTAATATCTTTCTGCCTGCACTCACCGCAGTATCCAGAGAAAATCCAGCCGTATACTTGTCTAGAAAGGCTTGCAAAAAACGAGGCGCAACTGCCACCGGCAAAACTTCGCGCATCACAACACTTTGAGGTAGATACAATTTTTCACCATCGGCTAACTGATAGGCAACTCCCAGCCCATCACAAGCGCTAATCACCGCCAACTGCAAGCCTTTCTCAATGGCAGTTTTCAATCCATCGCGGAGTTTGTCAATCCCAATCCAATCCTTGCTATTAATCTTTATTTCACCCGTCCGTTTTCTGGTTTTTCCATGACCAGCAAAAATCAAAATATCCCAGGATTGCTGTTTTAATGCTGTCAAAAGTTCTGCTTCTGTTGGCTCTACCAAAAACGTAATCTCAGCATTTGTCCTGGCTTCAATAGATTTAATCTCCGCTTGAATCGTATCCGTTAACCTGCCATCGCCAAAAATCGCTAAAATATGAATGGCTTTCTTCTCTCCATTCAAGACGACTTGATTAACTTGCTTGAAATTAGGAGAAGCCAAAACCATCCCCACTCCAGCAAACTGCTGCAACACCTGCCACCGCTCCCAAGGCAGTCGGCGCAGTAAAATGTTCTGGGTTTGTAAAACAAATTCTAAGGGTTGATGGGGATCTAAATTCTCTTCTTTGATTTGCTCGTTAATGCGTTCAATAATGGGTTTAAAGTCTTCATAACTTAACCAGCGATTTAGTTGTTCTTCTAAAACTTGGGCGTATTTCCGACAAGCCGCAAATGCATCTTCCTGTTTCGAGGCATTGGCAATCACTCCGCGATCGCCTAAAAATATGGGATAAAAATATTCTAAGTTCCAATAAGCTGTCTGCCACTGTACATAGCTTTCCTCTAACTCCTTGTAGTGCATCAACCTGGGCAACTCTCCTTCTGCGGAAGCGATGGTTTTCCCTTGCACCTTGACTTCCATGAGGGCAATCAAACCGTCTGGGGATTTATTGAGAGTTAGTTTAATCTGTTGAGACATTTTTACCCCCTTGAATTTGGGTATTTGTTGCCCTCATCCCCCAACCCCTTCTCCCACGGGAGAAGGGGAGTAAAGTCCCTCTCCCTGGGGAGAGGGATTTAGGGAGAGGGCACAATCTTGTGGATTTACGGGTGTTGCCCTCATCCCCCAACCCCTTCTCCCACGGGAGAAGGGGAGTAAAGTCCCTCTCCCTGGGGAGAGGGATTTAGGGAGAGGGCACAATCTTGTGGATTTACGGGTGTTGCCCTCATCCCCCAACCCCTTCTCCCACGGGAGAAGGGGAGAAGTCCCTCTCCCTGGGGAGAGGGATTTAGGGAGAGGGCATCATCATTAGACGACAAATTTTTCGCTCACTATTGTATTATCGATGCCCAAACAGACGGTGAATTCTTCACCAAAGTTAGCATCAAACTCACATTGAATCCACACATCGGCAGCTCTAGCGGTCACTTCCTTAAATACCTCTCCCTCAGCAAGGATAGTCATTTTCAGGTTAACGGGCAAAAACTCGGCATCCTTGGGATAGACTTTTAAGTTAGCGATCGCCCTCTCCTCCTCTTCCTGTATCAGATTAATCAACAACACCACCTGACACTGAAGCAAGTCTACACTCAAATCGTAGAACTTCGCCCGTTGAGTGCGATCGCTCCACACCATCACCGGACGCAACTGTTCCGGTGTCAACAACTCCTCAGCCTGTTGCCAGCCTTCAGTAAATATATCCTGAAACCAATCCCTTAACCGCGTCGGTTCTTCCTCCCATTCCGGGTAAACATCCAACACCTGAAACCCAGCAATTTCCTGCAATTCACCCGCTCGAAACAACTCCTCAATGCGCCTGAGTCCTTCCAGCGAACCATCCAACACCACAATCACACTACCCGGTTTCGTTACCCGAATGGTAATCGTATGATCTCCTGATGTTTTCCGTAACCACTCTAAAAATTCATCTGCTTTAGGAAGAAACTCATCGATTGAATGATTAACCAGCAAAACCGTGCCTTCTGGTTCTCCTGCTCGATTGAATTCATCCCTATCCACAATATCGGTCAACTCTAATCCAAAAAAATTAGCGATCGCTTCAGCAGAATCTGTATAAATACGCTTTCCTTGAAAAAAACGTGAAATTGTCGATTTGTCCATATACAGCTTTTCTCCTATATATTCATAGCTAAAACGTCTAGACTCTAATTTTATTTTCTGGTCTTTAGCATCTCTCAATTGCTTTAATCCTTGAGGATTAGCCGCAATAGTTCTGGGTCTATTGTTTTGCGTCATAGCTTCAAAACCATACACATTACATTCTATTGACATCTTAAAATTACCATGCACATTTAATTCAAACAAGTGCAGTTGTTGCAGTTCGTTAAGCAACAATTGGGGCTGGCGAGCAGAGTGGGACGTGCTTTGATAAAAATATAGAGTTCAAAGGAACAATTTGATGACTGATACTCGTAACTTTAACGTCTCTCACCTTAACCTAAATAGTCTCACCCATGCCGTCAAAGAATGGTTTGAATTCCAAAACTATCAAGTTCAAGACCTGCAATTAAGCAATGGAGATAAAGTGATTCAAGCTCGTCAAGGTGGATGGCGCAATATGCTCGGACTTGCCTCCGCTCTCAACATCGTTCTTCGCCACCAAGATAACACCCTTACTGTGGAAATTGGGGCAGGAAAATGGGCTGATAAAGCCGTTGTTGGAACAGTGAGCCTGTTTGTGTTATGGCCTCTCGCCTTTACTGCTGCCTATGGTGCATGGCAACAAAACAAGCTTCCCCAACGCACGTTTAACTTCATTCAACAATATATCTATCAAGGCTAGATATATTTCACTAGAGAGTAGAAATTCTGCTTTTCTACTCTCTAGATTTGTCAATCACATATCAGTCAAGATACTGGAGGACAAACTGATGAGCATCTCTAACTCTAAAAAAGAATGCAAGCGCAAGTTTTTGATTACCCTGGGCTTTATTGTTCTGATTGAAACTCCCAAAGTTGTTGCAGCTTGGGTTACCTTAGCCGATCGGATGACCCTATTTCCAACTCAATCTGCTGAAGTTTTAAAAATTAAGCGGTTAAAGTAACCACAAGTTTAGCCTGATTTTCCACTGATATCCCTCTCCCACCGGAGAGGGATTTCTAAAAATACTATATTTAAAGTTGGCGATCGCCAAATCGCTCCAACAACTCCTCACGGGATAACTGCAAACACAAAGGCATAAACTCATCCGGAGACAATACCAACAGAGAGTCAATAATCCCCAAAAGCGCCTCATCCAACTCACCAAACCGAGTTCGTAATAAGGCTTCAACCATCAAGCGCTGTCCCCGTTCAATCCCTTGTTGCAGGGTATCTTCTCGCCATTTTAGATACGCTGGTGATAATTCCATAATTAACTCCCTCTCTTCTGGTTCAAGTTCTATTTTACTGGCTACATTAATCCGCCATATTCCCACTAGCTCTAAAATATTTCGCCGTTGAGGATCTTCTGTGGGTAGCTCCAGCACTTGTTCAATGGCTCTTTTTTGGGTTCCTCCTTTCCCCAACATCCTTAACCATAGGGTTTCTGGGATTTCTGGCAGTTGGTTAATGGCAATAATCCCCGCTCTGAGCGTTTCTGCTAAAAGATGCACCCCTGCACACCATTTTTTTAAGTCAGGACGAGCGCCTAATCCTTCTAATACTCTCTCAGAAACAGTGGGAGTTAAAATCCATAATCGAGGCAATTGCTCTTCCTCCAGAGTTCGCTGCTTCCGTTTTGCCTGACGTTGCAGTTCTGCATGGACGTGGAACAGCTTGAGAATACAGTTGCGAATTTCTGGATTACTAGGACAATTGCGATAGGGTTCTAATAAACAAGGTGTAGAAGCCAGTTGAGCGAGTAAACCCAATGCTGGAGGGTTGTTTAGCGGTTTAGGGGATGGCTCGAAGATCAAGTCAATTGAGAGAGTTTCCCCTGGAATTTCCCGGCTAATTTCGACTTCTCCCAGAGGTTCGAGCAGTTCTTTTAGATACTGCTTGGCAAATTGATCGTGGGGTTGGCGCGTCACGACAAGAGAGGGTTTGAGTAGGATTGATACTCTATTTTATTACAGTTTCGGCGATCGCCCCGCAATACCGGAGGCTGGGAAGCCTCCTGGTAATGCTATCTAACTATCGTTAACCCAAGCGTCGCGGACGACCTAGAGTAGTGATATAGATGACCGCTTCATCTACGGGAATTCCCAGCACTTCATTCACTTGATCGTCAAAAAAGCCGCCAATGCCACTGACTCCTAAGCCCAGGTGAATAGCGGCTAAATTCAGCCGTTGTCCGAGATGACCGGCATCCATATGCAGGTAACGATAAACGCGATCGCCATATTTAGCTACGGCTTTCCCTAGGTCGGCAGTATGAAAAACGATCGCGGCGGCATCTCGACCTAAATCTTGTCCTAAGCACAGATAATGCAGTTCTCGGCGAAAGTTCTTAAAGCGAATTTGCCGCAGTTCTTGCGCTCTGGGCGCATAATAATAACAGCCTTCCTCTAATCCACTCACCCCAGAAACAGCGATAAAAGTTTCTAATAAACTGAGATCGAAATAGTCAGGAGTGGGATCGAGAAACTGCTCTTGATAGTGTTGGGGTTGATAGGTAAAGTCCAACAGTGCCTGCAATTCCGCTAAGGAGAGATCAGCACCGGTATAGGAACGGGTGGAGCGACGCTGAAGAATAGTGTTTTCGAGAGAAGGGGTGTCATCAGTGGCACGAGGGGGGGTAGTGCCTAAGTCTCCGAGGTTGAGAGGACGGCTGAGAGTAGAGACTTTTAAGCAAAAGGGAAAGTTGTATTTATCCTCTAAGTCTAGGGGGGTTGGATCGGCTTTGGGGGGAGAGTGGTCAGGGATGCGGGTACTTTGATGCAGGTATTCTAAGAGTTTGCCTTCGGGAAGGGGAGGGTAGTTGGTTTGGCTCTCAGAAGGTAGGGCACTGGGAGGAGAGGGGGGCGGAATATCGGGTTTGGGGTAGGGGACTAGGGGAAGAATGGCGAGGGTTCCTTCTTTTTCGGGATCGAGATAGAGCAGTTCATTGATGCGATCGTCAGTGAATCCACCGATGAGATAGGGGCGGTATCCATACATGGCTCCGGCGAGTTCGAGATTACCTAAGAGATGGCCGCTATCGAGGCATATCCGACGGTAGGCACGGTCTTGATAGCGCCAGGAAGAGCGATAAAAGACGGCAGTTAGGGCGATCGCCACAGAGGTTTGATTGAGGGCAGGGTGGTTAAAGCAGGCTGTTTGTAGGCTCTCCCAAACCGGATTCTCCCAATAGTGTACTAGACTATGGGTTTTGCACTGATAGTTATAGAGGCCGGGTTTAAGTAGGGATGAGCCTTGGGAGATCAGATATACTTCGGCTGGATATAATCCCCCCGCAGAAGGGGAGGAACGCAAGTAGAAGGATTCACCCATGAGGGTAGGAACCCTAGCCGTAATGCCATAGCTACAGAGGAGAAACCGGGATAGATTTTGCCATTCTTGCTCTGGGGTATCCGGACTCAGGTAGGGTTTGAGGTCGATGGTATTTCCTAGTTTATACTCTTTGAAGGGAATGGGTTGATCTTCCCAGTTAAGTCCCTGGCTTTTCTGACTAATGGTTTCAGGGTCGTATTTGGTGCGTTGATGATAGTGTTGGGCGATGGAGTCGCCAGAAGAGTTGGTTTGAGACATGGGTGGTTGTTGGTGAGGTAATCTTAAACAGGGATAGAATTTATTTTACAAATCTTAAAAAAAAGTTATGAAACCTTAAGATTTTCACAGAACCAGGGTAAGTTATTTTAGCAGTTTAATAAGCATTTTTACTTATCGATTGAGGGTTCTTTAGAATCCAGCAGTAAATCATGCACTGTTTCCAAGATAACAACCAATATGGAGAAAATCAGCTCAGACGCTATACTCAAAGAATATGCACAGGGAAGACGGGATTTTGAAAGCATTGAGGCACAGCAACTGAACTTATTTGATGCTGACTTAAGAAAAATTAATTTTCAAGGGAGTAACTTAACTCAAGCTTACCTGCCCTATAGTAATTTAAGCCAAGCTAATTTAGGGTCGGTTGATTTAGAAGGGAGCCTATTGAGCGATGCTCAACTCCATGGGGTTAATTTATCTCATGCTCGGCTGCGATCGGCAAATTTGTCTAGGGCTAATCTTCGTTATGCGGACTTAAGATGTGCGGATTTATCTTATGCTAACCTGCAAAATGCAGATTTGTCCTATGCCAATCTACAGGAAGCAAATCTTTACGCGGTCAATCTTCGAGGTGCAAAACTGAAATCCGCTCAATTCCAGGGGGCCCGTTTAGAGCAGTGTGATTTATTCCGGGCAGAAAATAGCGATCTTACGGATGCTATTATTGATCGGACAACAATCCTTCCCAATGGTCATCGATCGATGGGGGATAATCAAAACTCAAATTCGGATTCTTGACGGCCGTTCAAGTGATGAAGATGATTGAGGTATTCCGGCAGGTAATTCATCTTAGACCTGGTAGGATAACTAAAACCTATCGCTGTCTTTGCGACACCTTAGTAAGATCATGACTTTTGGCGATCGCCAGCAGACTCGGATTCGACAGAAACTCCTTCTTAGGGTACGCCATGATGTTCAGGCTCAGTTGAGCCAGTCTTTACATCATCAGGTACTCACCACTTTGAGTAATGAACCGAACCCGTTAGGAGTCCGACGGCCGGGGGATATTCAGGTAAAACTGAGTGGTTCACCCACCACCCTATTAGACCCCAATACCACCCCTTTTAACCTGTTCGATCGAACGGGGGGCATTTGGGTTGTTTTGGGTAATATCGGCAGTGGTAAAACGACCACCTTATTAGAATTGGCAGATGAGGCAGTTGCTAGGGCCCAAACCTACAGTCATCAACCCATTCCCCTGCTCTTTAATTTATCCCAATGGCAGAAAAATACCTTAAATACCTGGTTAATCGATCAATGTTTTCTCCACTATGAATTACCTCGTAAATTAGCTAAAAAATGGTTTTATCAAGGTAAAATTCTGGCGATCTTAGATAATCTAGATACCCTATCTTTCGATCGTCAAAACCAAACTCTACAAGCCATTAAAGAACTTAAAAGCAATACCCAAGAGTCCCTTAATCTAATTTTAGGGTCAAGAATTGATTCCTATAAACGATGTCCCACTCGGCTGAAACTTCAGGGAGCTGTTTGGTTAAAACATCTGAATCCCAAACAAATTAAAGAGTATTTATTCCAAGCCAGAAGCCGAGAATTGTGGTATAATCTGCGCGAAGATAAGGCACTAATGGTGTTAGCTAAAACTCCTTTATTTTTAAATTTAATGACCCTAGCAGATGAAGAAATTTTAATTCATGCTTGGGCGAGAATTTCTGACTCAGAGCAACAATATCGCTATCTCTTCAATGCCTATCTGCGTCGTCTTTTAGCCCAAGAAATGCCCCAGAACCAAAGACAATGGTATCATTCCCAGGAACAGCCCAAACCGGAAGAGACCAAACATTGGTTAATTGCTTTGGCTAAATGGATGCAAAAAGAAAATCGCACCAGTTTTGAGATCTCCGAGGTGAATAGGGGTTATTTTCAAACCCTGGAACAAAACCGAGATTACCAAGTAGGACTCGGTAGTGCTATAGCTTTGTTATTTGGCATCATCTGCGGGTGCATCGCGGCTTTAGTAGAAGGATTAGGCTTAGGCTTAATGATGGGGTTAATAGTCGGTGCAGTGGTGGCGGCGATCGGGATCTTAAGTTTTAGCTTCCGCTTATTACCCAAATTCATGCTGCGGTATCGCCTCTATCGAGAGAATCTGATGCCTTGGAATTATCGGCGCTTTTTAAATTATGCGAGTAGTAAAGGCTTGATCCAAAAAATCGGCGATCGCTATCAATTTCCCCATCAACTCATTCAAGAACATTTTGCCCAAATTGAGGAATTTAAGTTGTAAGGGTTGGTGACAGTCGCCACAATTTCTTCATCCTGATTTTCCCCTTACCCAACCATAGCTTACTAGGGCAACAATCATACTGCCTAAATACACCACACCCACAAAAATTGGAATTTGACTAATCAGGGAAAATTCTTTAAACCAAATAAATGCTACCCAATAGCCAGGGAGAACATTAAACCCCCAACATAAAGAAACCAGAAAAACGGCCGCAAAACTTTCTTCAGCATTTAAATTAGAGAGGGCCCTTTGACCAAAACAGAACCGGATAAAGGGTTGCGAAAGCCAAACTATAAAATAACCGGGTAATCCTGCAAACCAAATGCCCAAAATGGCTAGGGCGACAGTAATTAACATCGATAAAATGAGGTGAGCAATCATTTACCGATCTCGTTTTGCTCCTCTTCTGAAATCTGCATTTTTCTGGACAGGCTTGGCTCTAAACTGGCGACCAGTTGCCTAACGGAGTGTAACTTGAGGGCTTCTGTTGGTTGGCTTTGGCTCAATTGTATTCCTAAAGCTAGAATGAGCCGTTCTCTGTCGCTTAACTGATGAACTCCAGGGATTTGTGTTTCCAAAGAGGATAAGACTTGTTCAAAATCGGCTTGTTCAAGTGACTGATGTTGCTCTTGTGGGCTTTTTTTAGTGGTGGCTAAACCAGCAACAAACCCCCCTAAAACCATGCCAACCCATGCCCCTGTGATACTGCCTTGTACCCAAGCAGTTGGGCCAACCCAAAGTTGACAGAGGTTTTTGAAGGGCCAAGAATAGTCTTGGCAAGTTTTCATTTGAGATTGAAATTGTAGATTTCCTCCCACAAGAAAACCGAAGCCACTGGAGGCTAGGGCGACTAGGGTACAGATGAAGATGCGCTGGCTCTGATTCATCGGTTAGGATTGGGTCGTTTTTCGCCCAGGCTTTGATGTTGGTGTTTTACCATTACCATTACCATTATGCCCGTTATGCCCATTGCGCTCGGAGGCATAACTCCCATTTTGACCATTGAGGATGGATTCAGAGTCAGTTTCGCTGAGATCGGGGGTTTCCACAATGGGGGGCGGGGGTAGGGGCCCAATGTTGAGGTCTTCGGCATTGATGACGATGCCCAATAGACTGTAGTCTTCCGATTCTTCTAGGAGGTCAATTTTATCGGCTAAATGGTCACTGATGGTATAACCGGCGCGGGTGACAAGGATTACACCGTCGGTATAGCGCTCTAAGATGAGAGGATCGTTACAGAGACTGAGGGCGGAAGCATCAACGACGACAAAATCAAATCGTTTGCGGGCATCTTCGAGCAGAAGGCGCATTTCTGCTGATTCGACGACGGCTGCTGCATATTCGTAGGGGCCAAAACTGGGGACGATGTAGAGGTTTTCAATGTTGGGAACCAGACGAATGCAGTCGCTAATTTGGCTATAGTAGCGCAGGGGTTCTAAGTGAGAATCGGGATCGGGAACGATTTTGAGGGTGTGGGCGTTGGAGGGGTTGCGTAAGTCGGCTTCGACCAAGAGGGTACGTTTTCCGGCTCTGGCGGAGGCGATCGCCAAATTATAGGCGGTGACACTTTTTCCTTCTTGGCGATCGCAACTGGTGACCAATATCACTTTGGGCTTTTCTTCTACTTGGCGCAAAGTAGAACGGAACTTTTCATAGGTATCTAAATAGGGGGAATATCTAGAAAGCATCAGTGGCACTTCTGCTCCAGAAGTATCCCACTCTTCTACCCAGGGTAAAATTCCCAAAATTTGTACTTCCCGTTCGGTGACAAAAGCTTGAATATCTTCCAGGGTTTGCATCGCATTAGCTAATACTATACCCAAGCCAAAGATGGCTCCAGCGCCCAAAATTGTACCACCGATAGCTCCAGCAGGTAGGAGCAACCAAATCGGTAAAGGGGCTGGGGGGGTAATCGTTTCCGCTAATCTGGGCGGTTGGGCAATATTCAAATTACCTACGGTTTCTGCTTCGGCGGTTTGGGCATCAATCAGTTTGGCTTGAATGGTGTCATAAAATTGTTTGGTCAATACCACCTGCTGTTCTAATCTCGCCCGTTCTGCTTGCGTATTGGGCAAGCCCGCATATTCCTGTTTCAATTCTGCGGCAATGATTTTTGCTACTGCCAATTCTTTTTCTAAGGTTTCTTTCTGAGTTTTGAGTCCTACCAATTCTTGGGCGATCGCCTGCCGAGCTGGATCGAGGCTACTATCCTTACGAATTTGCTCGCCACTTGGCAACGGAGCAGCCATACCATCTCCCCCGATCACCTCAGCCGCTCGTGCCGTTAGTAAATTATCTGCCGAGGCTAACTGTCGCTTTAACTCCACCATTTGGGGATTATCCGGCCGCAGAGTCTGACTGAGTAATAATTCTTGAGACTCTAACTCATATAACTGACCCCGCAACCGTTGAATAATCGGATCGGCACTTAAGGCTGCTGAAGCATAGGCTTGATCCGGATTCAAACCTAACTGCCGTTGTAGACTTGACATCTGGGTTCCCACCGTTTCAATTTGCAATTCTAACTGTCGCTGTTGCTGTTCATTTTGCGTAATTGAAGCGGGTAATTGAGAGCGTTTAATTTCTGCAAATTCCGTTTGGCGAATAAATAGTTCTAGCTCATTTTCTGCCTTGCGTAGCTCTTCCACCACCTTGGGTAAACGCTGATTCAAAGTTTCAATAATCGATCGCAAGCGACTGGTATTCAGAAGACGGCTTTGTTGAATCACCTCTTGCACTAACAATTCAGTAATTTGCTGACCTTGAGATTTAGTATCCCAAGTGAAAGACAGAAACAAAAGAGAAGGGGTTTTTTCATTATCCTGAATTGAAACTTTTTGTTGTAATTCCCTAGGGTTAATCTTAAGTTTCGGATGCTCTGCTACTTTTTGTAACACCTCACCGGTTAAGAGCAACTCTTGGGCATTCTTTTCCAGTTGTTGACTTTGGGCCTGGATCGCCGTTCCCGTTTCTGAAATCGTTACTGGAGGAGTAGTAATTTGCAAGACTGCTTGAAACTTATAATTGGGAAGACCTGGTGCGGGTTGAAGCACCGCAAATCCTCCACCCCCCAATGCTCCTACCATTAGGCCAATGGGAATAGCTAACCAATATTTCTCAAAGGCAAGTTTATATTTTTTGATCAGGGGTGAAGTCATGGTTCTATCCAGGCTACTTACAAAAAAATTCCCTCATTCCTACTTTAACCTAGGCCAGCTTAAAGCATAGAGATTTACGGACTAGGAGAGGGCGATGGTGCGGGCGCTGGGGATGGACTAGGAGAGGGCGCTGGGGATGGACTAGGAGAGGGCGATGGGGTAGGGGTGGCTCCTGGGGTATTTCCTGGGGTGGTTCCTGGGGTGGGAGTAGGTGTTGGAGTAGGAGCGGGAGCGGGAGATGGGTCATTATTAAGGTTCGTATCAACGGTAAAGACATCGGTGACATTATCTCGAAATTGTCGCCAAAAGAGCATGAAAGTGAGGACATCTTGGAAGGGTTGAGTAATGCGGGTGAGGGTTACGCTGAGTCTCGATAGTAGGTTGCGATTGACGACAATAATATCATTATCTAACAGGCGCACATTTTGGGAAACATCCCCTAACATGACACTGCGAGCATTAAGGATTTTGGTCACGACTCGTCCTTGTTCTTGGTCAAAGCGAATTAACCCCACTTTACTTAATTTAGTTTCTTCAAAATTAGGTGCGATCGCCGCAATTGCATCGGCAAAGGTACTGCCATTGGGTAAGGTAATTGACCCCACAGAGCTGGTTGTATAGCGCACCACATCAATATTAATTGTGGCTTGGGATAAATTGGATTCTGCCGCTAACTGATGATCGTAGTCAAGATCCTGAAAGTCAAGTTTAGGAACAATGATGACATCCCCATCTTCAATCCGTAGGTCTCGAACTCGTTGCCCATATTTGAGGGGAGTGAGCAAATCTACAGAGGCTTCTAGAACTGAACCATCGACTAAGGTTCGACGGATAATAATATTACGCAGGTCAGCCGACTGAGTAGCTCCACCAGCAAGAACCAAAGCATCAGCAACGATAGGAATAGGGGCAGCAGGTAGGGCATAGCTTCCGGGTTGAAGGATTTCACCAGTAATAATCGCTTCAACGGGTCTGCGATTGCCTAGGGTAACCAAGACATCCGGTTCAATGACAAATTGATTTAAACCGAAGCGTATTTTTTCCTCCAGTTCAGGTATCGTTAACCCTTTAACGGCTAATCGTCCCATTAAGGGGACAATAATATTGCCGTCTAAATCAATGAGAGCTTGAAAATTGAGATCGGGAAAATTGCTAACATTAACTGTAATTGAATCTCCAGGGCCTAGGCGATAAACATCAAATTCTGGAGCTGGGGCGGTGGGCAATGGGTTATCGAGTTCCAGGGTTTCCCCTCGGTTTCTCAGTCTTTCTCTTGCGTCTTCGAGGAGTTGATCGACAGAGGTGGGTTGATCAACATTAATGGGGGGTAATTGTCCCTTAGCTTGGGAAGGGAGGAACAATCCCATACCTAATGTCAAACTAATGGTTAGATTTAAATGCCGAGACTGAGCCATAGGGAATTTATTGCACAGGGGACTGACTAAAGACGGTTTCTATGAGGGTGGTTTGGATGGTTTGCACCAGAGACTGGGAAATATCTTCAACGTCTTCTAAATCTCCCAAATGTTCCATGGGAATTAGGAGGGAAACGGCTATCCAAGGAGCGCGATCGCCTCGCGTTTGGGCTAGGCGATCGGCCATAAACCAGTTCACCGGAGCCGGATCTCCCCCAGTGGGCCAAGCATACCATTGCACCAGAGCATAGGTTTGTACGGGATTCCAGCCGCGAAAAAATCGCGATCGCACTTTCACCACTTGATTAGAGTTTGTATTGATATCCCAAGTTTTGATTTGATCAGAATCCGTTTTCCAGTTACTAAAAATCTGTTGTACAAAGCCATTAACATCGATCCATTCCACCCGCGGTTGGTCTAGGTCTGAATTTTGGATCAAAAACAACAGAATTACAGGTTCTTCCCAGTCTCCCTGAAGTTGCTGATAAGACCACTGATGACCCCCCAGATTAATCTCCATCTGCTCAAGGGTTTCCCAACGGTCGAGGGTTAAGCCATTTTTGCGGACTTCTCGCAATTCTTTTAAGGCGGCAACTTTGGGGGGCGATCGCCATTCCCAAGATCCCTTCAGGTATCCTGGAATCGCACCGATGGCCACCATGACCAACAAAAATGCTAGTAATACCCATAAAGTCCAAGAGGATTTTCCTGTTTGGGGAGGGGGCCCATCATTCATCGGAGTTGAAGGATTCAAGGGTTTCATCCGTTTCTTCTAATTCTAAAGAGTCGTCACGATTGATCCAGTTCAACAGCAGCACCACTAAACCTAACATGCCTGCGGAATAGAGGTCTCCGCCCCAACTTTCATGTAACCAGTCAAACATGGGTTCATTGCCTGTGCCATGAAAATAGGTGAGTAGGGCATTGCGGATAATATTAGCCACTACACTAATGACAATCGATCCGGCTAATAAGGTAATAATTTTGCGCTTCTGGGCGATCGCACCCGTCCAGTAGAGTAGCATTAACGCTACATAGAGACTGGTAAACAGCATTTTCAAGCCCGCACAGTGGGGAGCCACTTCAACCAGTCTTCCTCCAGTGGAGAGATAAATCCCGTTAACGGTGACATCCATTCCCACAATACCAGAGAGGATAAATCCTGCCATGGTCGAAATAAAGCTTTGTAAGGGCAGAATATAAGGCTCGATTAAATAGGGAATTTCTGTTGGTGTGGCTAGGGCAACTAAAATCAGGGGAAAGGTTTGGAGTTTGAGTCCAGGCATTCCTTTTAGCCAGAGACAGACTCCAATCAACATTAGGGGAAAGGAGAGATTAACCAAATCGGGTAATCCGGTAATGTAGAACACTCCACTGAGTCCCAGGAAAACGCCGCCTAGGGGATGAAAATTGTCTGGCAGTTGGGCCCATTGCTGGCGTTTTTCCCAGAAGGTGATATAGAGAGCAAAGGGCAGGCCGATTAATCCATGACTAAAATATTCATGTTCAATACTGATACTTTTATTAATCCAGCCGTCATACCAATGGAAGAGCAAGGGCCCATAGAGAAGGATAAAGAGGGCTAGGAGGGCATAGTTCACCCAAGATTTGGGGATGGAACTGGGAAGAGTAGAGGGTTGGGTCATGGTTTCACAGGGTTGAGAGGGGTGGGTTTAAAAATTGATACATTCAGCGATCGCCTCAACGACTCGCTGAATTTGTTCTGAGGTAATCCCTGGAAACATGGGTAGGGAAAGGATTGACTCGCACAGTTGTTCGGCTTCTCGAAAGTCTCCCGCATGATAACCCAGATAGGCATAAGCGGGTTGGAGATGGCAGGGAATGGGATAGTGAATACCGGTTTGAATGTTCGCAACTTGGAGTTTTTCTTGTAGGGTATCCCGGTTGATGGCACAGTTTTCTAAGAGGCGAATCACATAGAGGTGATAAACATGGCCTAGCCCACTGTGGTTGGCGATGGGGACGACACCGGATTGGGCTAAGGGGGCGAGGAGGCGATCATATGCTTGCGCCGCTTGATTGCGCTGTTGATTCCAGGTATTTAGGTGGGGTAACTTGACATTGAGAATCGCCGCTTGAATAGTATCTAAACGGCTATTGGTTCCTAGTTCAGTGTGGTAATACTTGCGAGGCGCTCCGTAATTTCTCAGGGTTTGCAGGGTTTGGGCTACCTCTGGATCGTTCGTTAAGACGATGCCCCCATCCCCAAAAGCCCCTAGATTTTTACTGGGATAAAAACTATAGGCAGCCGCTTTGCCCACAGAACCTGCCTTATAGCCTTCTCGATGGGCGAGATGGCTCTGGGCAGCATCTTCAAAGATAAATAGGTTATGGGCTTGGGCAAAGTCTAGGAGTGCTTGAGGGGAGACCATTTGACCGTAGAGATGAACGGGGAGAATGGCTTTGGTTTTGGCGGTGACTAGCTTTTCGGCAGCTTCGAGATCGATGAGGGCACTCTGGGGGTCACAGTTGGCTAAAATGGGGGTTGCTCCTGCGTGGAGAACGCCGATGAGGGTAGCGATGAAGGTGTTGGCTGGTAAGATGATTTCGTCTCCGGGCTGGATGCCACAGGCTTTTAAGCCGAGGGCGATTGCATCGGTTCCACAAGCGACTCCAACACCATACTTGACTCCGGATCTCTCGGCAAAGGCGCTTTCAAAGTCTTTGACCGCTTGACCCATGATAAAGTCGCCTTGTCGCAGGACGGCTAACATGGCTTGATCGAACTCTGTTTTTAGGGGCTGATGTTGGATCGAGAGATCCACAAAGGGAATGGTTGCAGAGGATGGGTTCATTCGCTAAGGACAATCACAAGTTTAATCTTTTCCGAGTTTGGCATTAAGGCATAGGAAGTGGCAAATCTCTGGAGGAGTTTAGGTGTTAATCTCAAAATTTATCGTTGCGGAGAGGATTCTATGGACTATAAAACGGCCTGTGAGTTTGCGATCGCCCAAGGGTTACCTACCGGTGAAAATCCTGATGCCTTTTTGCTCCGTCTGCGAGCTGGAGAGCCACCCGTTCCCGGACAAGTCACGTCTTTATTATTGGCACTTAGTATTATTGCTGAACAATCCCAGGGGCAGCAACAATTAGATCGGCGCTTGGTTTGTGCCCTGCATCTGTTAGCCATGGACTCTCGCCAAGCCTTTATGCAACATAAACAGTCCGGTGTTATTTGGCCGCCCTTGTTAGACCCAGATCTGACCCGGATCGCGATCGCCGTGCGTAAAGTCTTTGCTCCCCAACCGGCGATCGCCCTGAAACCAGGAAAATCCGGCTGACTCCCTGTGATTGTGAAATTTACCCAGCAAAAGATTCACCAGTTGTTAACCTAATTTTGATGAAATCTTGGTAAAAATCATCAGGATCTATGGCCGTCTTATCCCTTCTCCACACTACCTAAATCATCCCTACCTAGGGATTTAGACAAGAAACTTTAAAAAATCGACAATTCTCCTTAATTTCTGCTACTATTAGATTTAGCGTCTCTAATAGGTGTGAAGAAGACAATTGAACTATCCTCCCTTGACTGGATACCCCTGGCAAGGCTTCTGGTATCTGGAAATTCAACTCAAACGTAGACGTAAGTGTGACCCTACAATCTCCTGGGTGGATGGCTGTGAACCCCCTAGTCTGATCTGACCGGTCTGTAACTATTAGGTTTGCCTTATCCTCAACTCATATGGGCAAACTGGGCCGGTCAATCAGCTAAATAAGTCCTGAAAATGGCCCCTTGGGAAAAAAAGTCCCAGGTCAGCCGATGGTTATTTAGTTGTATAGAACTTTAACTCGATAGACTTTGAAGATCCTTATAAAACCCAGGGAATGCAACCCAGAGTAATCTAGAGATTCATGGCTAGAAACTGCTTTTTGGGTCAGATTGCAATCAGAAAAAAGCCCTGGCAAGGATAATAATTTACCCTAAATTTTGGGGTTCCATTTTGTGTAGCCATTCTCGATCATTTTGATTCAATGAATTAACAGAGAACTGGTGTCCTATCAAGCAGATTAGAACATAGGAGAATCCATCATGTCCCGCTTACTCAAAAATAAAATTGCTCCCGCACCCCTACCCACAGAAATTAGTGTCGTTGACCTCATTGATGGCTACTTCACCGCCTACAATTCAGCGCGACTGCGGGAAATTTGCCACTTGCTCACCCAGAAAGTGATCCAACCGGGAGTAACAGTCGGCGTGAGTCTCTCAGGAGCCATGACTCCCGCCGGATTTGGGGTAGGGATTCTTGCCCCCTTGATGCGCCAGGGTTATATTGATTGGATGATTAGCACCGGGGCTAATTTATACCACGATCTGCATTATGGTTTGGGCATGAGCCTCTATGCAGGCAGTCCATTTTTAGATGATGTGAAATTGCGAGAAGAGGGACATATTCGGATTTATGACATTGTGTTCAATTATGATGTCCTCTTAGAAACGGATGCTTTTATCCGCCAAACCTTGAAAGCGCCAGAATTCCAAAAACGGATGGGAACGGCTGAATTTCATTATCATCTAGGGCGGTATATCTGGGAAATTGAACAGCGTTTAGGCATTGAAAATCCTTGCTTACTCTCGACTGCCTATGAATGTGGCGTTCCCATCTATACCTCTTCTCCTGGGGATAGCTCCATTGGTATGAATGTGGCAGCTTTAGCTTTAGAGGGATCGGAGTTAATGCTCGATCCAGCCATTGATGTCAATGAAACGGCTGCTATTGTCTATGGCGCTCGCAATTCGGGTATTCCTGATGTTCTGGGTAGAAGTGCTGCGTTAATGATTGGGGGTGGTTCGCCGAAAAACTTCTTGCTACAAACCCAACCGCAGATTCATGAAGTTTTAGGCTTAGAAGAGCGGGGTCATGATTATTTTATCCAGATTACGGATGCTCGCCCCGATACGGGTGGATTATCGGGAGCCACCCCTTCAGAAGCGGTGAGTTGGGGGAAAGTAGACCCGAATGAGTTGCCTAATAGTATTGTTTGCTATACCGATAGTACGATCGCCTTACCCCTGATTAGCTCCTATGTGAGTAAACAATCTGCCCCTCGCCCCCTGAAGCGGCTGTATGATCGCCGTCAGCAACTGTTAAGCCATCTGAAAGCTGATTATCAGGCGCAACAAAAGGCTCCTATCGTCCCTCAACCGAAAGTCATAAGTGCGGCTGCTCCGGTAGCAGGTGGGTTTGAAACCCGCTACTACCCTTGCGGCACTCCTATTCGTAAATAACGTCACCATTAAGAAGATTAACCTTTTCTTCACCCTAGTCCTTCTCTATTTTCTAGAGAAGGATTTTTTTGGGTGGCAGAATTCCCCCAATACAGCGCGAAGCCCTGTAATTGATCCATCAGAATTGTAAGCGAAGTTGATGTTCGGCAATTTTGAGGAATAATTGGGGGGGATCGCCAGGTTCTAAACGTCCCTCATAACTGGCATTAAAGCAGCTAAAAATGAGGGGTTCTTTGCCTGTACCTTTCATGGCCATGGTTTTGAACAATAGGGTAAAGTTGATTAAATCTACCCGCAGGCGATCGCCACTGAGGGTATCAGCAATTAACACTTGTTTTACGATCGGATTCACCTTGATCACGAGATTTTTGATCGGGAACCATAGCACCCCATGGCTAATTTGCCTCACCTCTATACCCTTGGGTAAGCCTGCAATATGAACCTCATGAGTATTTGGCTTCTTCGTGGGAGTCGTATCTAGGGATGGCTCAACAGATTCAGGTGCAGTTTCTATCTCGCTAAACTCTGGTACAAGAGGGCGGTTTTTCTGCTGGAGTTGGGGAGGAGAAGGACGTTGTTGGGGAGGAGAGGGAGGAGTTGGAGAGAGACTATCTAGGGAGATTTTCCAACTCCGGGATTTTTGCGCGAGTTCGGAGCGAATGCGGATCAGACGGTTGGTTTTACCTTTAGTGGTGTAATAGTCTTCCTGTTTTTTCTTGGTGGCTAACCAACGCGTGCGGGCAAATTGTTGGGTGCTGGTGGGATAATTCCCTTCACAGAAAGTTTGATAAAATTCTAGGGTGACTCCCAAACCGCCAATTTTTTCTAGAGCAACGCCAACTTGTTCCATTAACAGATAATTTTGCCAATCGGGTTGGCTGAGAAACTGCTCTTTAATCAAATATTCGTAGCGTTGGCGATCGGGGATGGAAAGGCGATCGGGATGGAGATTAGAATGGGCTAAGTCATAAATGATTAATGATAAAATTTGGGTCTTTTCGACTTGATCAGTTAATAGTTCGCGGGTACATCGTTCAAAAACTGCTGCTAATTCTGGCCAAGATTCCCGACGGATTAAATATTGTAGCCATAGGGGTAAAACTTGGCGTTTTTCTCTAGTATTCTCAATCTGGTCAAAACAGCGACTGAGGGCTTCTGCATCTTCTAAATACAGATAGGCCATAAAGGCATGATGGTAAGAGTTCTTGCTTTCTAAAATCGGGGCTATATAGCGTAACCAAGCGGTATCTTTGGGCGATCCTGCTTCCTGCCAAGCTTTAAATATTAAATTCTCTAAATCACTATGGATTTGTGATGGAGTGGATTGGGGACTATTAGAGGCAAGTTTCAGATATTCTAAGCCTTCAGGAAATCCGACTAATTGAGCTTTTGCTAGATAGTATTCCCGTTGTCCAGTGGCATCTACTGAGGTGAAACAATCTACCGCTTCTTGATAGGCTTTGCCGCGATAAAAACAGATAGCAGCGCTAGTTAATAGATTGGGATATCCAGCATGGGATAAGGCTTGTAAGACTTCACCTAGGCTATACCAGAGGGCGGGTTGTAAGGTTTTTTCTTCAGTTATTTCTTCAATTTTCTGTTGATAAGTTTTGATGACAGTTGTCCACTGGGGACTAAAGCGATGTTGTTCCAAAACTTGGGTTTGGTTATGGTGATAGACCTGTAGGGCTTGAGTGAGGGTTTGTATAGCTTCTGGATCAAATGCTGAGACCATGAAGTGAATTAGAGGTTGTTCGAGGCTATGACGATCGCCTAATTCTGGGCGATCGGCCACATCTTGATACCATTGATACAGATCCATCCAACAGGAGCCTTGCCAAAAACAATCCCAGGCTTGTTCTTCTTCTCCGAGTTGCCAAAATTCCGACCCAGCTTTTTGATACTGTTGTTCAAATTTGAGTGCCCAAGCTTCACAGAGATGGCCTTCTTCTAAATTACCAATAGTTTGATAATATTGTTTAGCTCGCCGTAGGAGTTTCGGATCTTGGGCATTTAAGCCTTCGGTTTGAAGGGTTAGAGCAACAGAGGGTAAGTCATCTTCTTGCAAATCTTTAGCACTTTCATCGGTTCCGGTTTGCAAAAGTTGCATCCGTTGTTGCCAATCTGACGCATTTTTTACTTTTTCCCAATAGGTTTCTACTTGGTGAGGATTGTTGATTTGATGCCATAGGGTGCGATCGCCCAAGGGAGTATCGACTACAAATAACCGCTCAATGGCGCGACTCGATGCCACATAGAGCTTATTAAAGAAGTATTCGACTTCAATGCTCAATTCTGGATGATCGGCTTCTAGAAGAATCCAGAAGCGGCTATGACAGGCTTCACCAAATTTGTACAAAATCACCCGCTTAAATTCTAGACCTTTAGCAGCGATCGCACTGAGAACATTTTTAGGTGGTTGCCCTTCACTCCATCCTTCAACGACTTCAGACAAGACTTCATCTTTTTGAATATAGGCAATTTCTCCCCCTTCTTCACAAGGGACAATAATAATCGTATTTTGGATATACTCCTTAAAAGTTTCCCTAGCTAAATTATCTTCTAAGATGAATTTTTCTGGCAATAGTTGCCCTTGTTTCCAAACTCTTTGGGGTTTAAGATCTCGGTGATTAAACAAAAGATATCGCCAGAACTGAATCAAATTATTAAACTTGACAATTGGAGCATAGGAGCGATAATTACATTCCAATTCTTGGAAATTCATTTCTAGACCCAATTGGCGCGTTGGATCGAGTTGAATTACCACTTCACTATAAAAAGCCGCCTTAAAGCTATCCCAACGAAACCCAGTAGGATTGAGAGTTTGAAACGGATCGCCCGCAAATACGAAAGGAAAATTCTCTAGGGTTTGATATCCCAGATCGTAGCGAGAAAAAATAGAGAGTCTTAAAATCAATTGCAGCTCAATTCGGGTAAAATCCTGGGATTCATCACAAAAAATGGCGGTATAGCGAGCCAAATCCAGGGGCAATTGTAAAACTTGTTTGATCAGGTCTTGATCGTCCCAATAGCCTAATTCTTCTGCTTTTCGCTGATACCAATTTTGCCAAATGATATAAATATCTTTAAACTCTTGAATCGGAACGGTTCTTTCCTTGCGAGGGACTTCAAACTCGTAGTCCTCTAAGGTCATTTCTTCCAAGCCATATCCTTTGATAAATGTGCGAATTACATGCCAACAGCGTTCTGGAGAATAGGATTGGGCAATGGGGAGGGGACAGTATTGATATAAAACTTTAAATTTATGAAAAGAGATATAGCGGTCTAAGGCATACTTTTCCGTATATTCTGGGGGTAAAAGATTGAGCAAAAAACGCTGGAAAGGTTTGAAAAAGTGCCCAATATTGGGAATGGGCGTATTATCGGTTTGTTGGGAAACAAACCGATGATGGAATTTTAATAATTTTTGTACTCGGTCTTTGGCAACTTCTAACAGGCGCTCATTGTAGGTTAAGAAGAGGGGATTGCCGGGTAACAGGCGATCGCCATAATAATAGAATTTGCGATAGCAGTAGTCGGCGAACAGATAAAAGAGCAGTGTGGATTTTCCACTCCCCGCTTGTCCGTTTAAGAACAAGGGTAGAGCATGATTTCCGGGTGTCGAGACAAAGTTTAATAAGCTCTCCTCTTCCGCAGACAGGGCTAAATTGACCTTGGGGGAACCCTCAAGAATCAACCAATCTTCATGGGCAAGTAAATAATTGGGATAGGCTCGGCGAGCTAGGGCTGTAATCGAATTGAGGTTAAAATGGCCGTTGAGGTAATTGGCGTTTTGATTATAGAGATAGGTACGCTCGCCAATGGCGGTAATATCTTCGGGCGTAGGATAATGGGAAAAGGGACAGAGTAAAAACAGAATGGATGGAGAGCGCTCGGAAGAGAGAATGCGACTAAAGAGAATGTAGCGATCGCCTTCTCCATAGAGTAACACCCCCGGCCACTGCGTCCCCTGTTCAGTCGGTTGGGGACTTTGAATGACCTCCACCAATTGGGTATACTGGGAAGCGTGCGATCGCATCGCGGCACTATTTAACTCCCCAGCCCAAATTTCACTCTCATAAACCAAAGGGCCCTGGTTTTCCCGTTTCCATCCCGGAGGTTCTAACCAGGGTAATAAATCCGGGTTTCCCTGCACCAAGGGCCGCCCCGGATGGGGAATAGACGCTAAGTTTTGTTGATTTAAGACCCAATTTTCTAATTCCCCAGGCTGAATCTGAGAATCGAGATACTGCTGGCCAAACCCTTCCCGGTCTCTGAGAAAATGCTCATAGTCCTTCGATCCGCGCTTGAGGATATCGACCAACACCAAAATATCCACACCATCCCCTAGTCTTTCCCCCTGCACCCGCACCATCCGAGCAATCAAGCGATAATTATGGTCAACCTTACGCTTGAGATAAGGATACAGGCGCTTAAAATGAGCTTGGGCTTGATCGACACTCTGAGGCAATAGTTCATCACAGAATCGATTAATGTGGCTCTGCAAATTATGCTGCTTGGCTTTCTGCTGAACTTGATCTGTGCAATAAACGTACATGAACTTAATTGGGTTCGGAGAGTGAGAATAGTTTAAATTCTAGTTGATCGTCATAGCAGTGGACAAAGGCATGATACCTGCACGCGCTGTATTGGGGGAGTGGGGGAGTGGGGGAATGGGGGAGAAATCTTAACGCCGTTGAGCTTTGCTGACCATTTTCCGGGAGAGTCGGAAGGGGATCTCTTCCTGCTCGGCCCAATCTTGGAGGATTCGGTAAAAAAGTTTACGGTCTTCACTGCGGAGGACGGTAACTTGATCGGCGGTTTCGATCGCATAAGGATAGCCGCGTCCAATAATGGCTTCTGCCCTTACCCAGTCAATCACTTGTTCGAGTAACCCTGCTTCAAAGATCCAGAGGGGGAATTCGAGGCGCACGGGGTATCCAGCATGGGTTTTGAGATAGGTAAAGGTGACTTGATTGGCTTGTTCTTGGTAGTCTTTGAGGATACCGGGACGACAGCAGCGACACAGAAGGGTGCGATCGCCCCATGCCATCAGTGGGTTGAGCAGTTGCGGATCGCTCACTCCGGAAATGGGGGGTAAGCCTAACGCCCGTTGCAGCATTTGCGTTGTATCTTCGGCAACACTGGTATCGATATAGGCAACGAGGGGGATGTGATGCTGTTGAGTGGCGCTCAATAGTTGGCGCAGGGTTTTGAGATAGCATTCATAGGTGGGGCGATCGAAGGTTTCGGCAAAACTAGCGATCAGAGAGCCATCATAAAACACCAGGCGTGAGGATTGATGGCTATGGGTTTGCATGTAGTCAATGATGCGGCGCACTTCCAATTCTAAACGGCGACGGTTCACCAGGCGATCGAGGGATTCCCCTTTTCCCAGAGCCGCAAATTGATTGGGGGTAATTAAATCAACAGCGATATCTTTTTCATACTCACCATCCCCGCGATGGAAGTTTTCAAACCAGCCAATTTGAATCACCGCGATAGGCATCGAAAAGTCCTTGCTGGGATAGATTTGGGAACCATCAACGGCAAAGGTGGGAATTCCCATGAGGCGATCGCGCACCCACTGTAAGCTTTGTTCTCGATTTTGCCAAGTCAGATTAGATTTCACGATCCAACCGCGATCTCCTCTTTCCAAGGGTTCCGCATAAATCGAATCCTGCTCATCCACTAACTCAACGGTTTTGACTCTCTCTATCACTTCCCTAGAACCATGCAAAAGCGCCTGGCGATAGGGCTTGAGTTTCTCAAAAACTTGGGACTCTAAGCCCTTAAACTCCGAGCGTTTCACTTGTAGCAAAGACCAAATTAAGGATGGATCGAGGGGCATATCAAGGAATGGGGGAGTGAGGGAATGGGGGAGTGGGGGATAGAGAGATACAGCAGTTTACGCTATGAGTGAGAGACATTGCGATCCCCCTAACTCCCCTTAAAAAGCAGCAGGGCTGTTTCATTAATAAGGTTGAGAATGAAGGAATTTTATTTTTCCCAATTCCCCAATACTTCTCCAGAGCCGCTTGATTAAATTTCGCGAATTGCCCCAGAGACCTGTATCCTAAGTAACCATGCATTAAGCCGAGAAGGACAATTAGTAGGACATTCGACATTGAGTGCCTCTTCCCTTGAGGACGGCGAAATTCTTTGACTTTCTTGAGTAATTCAATTAAATTATACATATTCTAATAGAATTTTAGCGATTGCCTGTGAGTTTACCATGCAAGCAATCGCTTTTATTTTGCCATTTCCTGCCCAGAATGAAACAGCCCTGCTTTTTTAAGGGGTTGGGGGGATCAAAGGGTATCGTATAGAGCTAGAAAATTGCTGTAATTCTGGAGAATGGTGATCGCCACTTGATGCTGTTCTCCATAGATCCTCCGGGACTTTCCAAACGCACCCTACTGGCTGTTTTGGCATAACGGTCTAGTTGAGCCGCCGTAGTCACACTTTAGCTTTTAAAGAACCAAAACGGTGACAACAAGGAAAGAAGCGAATAAGACATTAAGAATTACTTCTCTTGAACCAATGAAGTAAGAACAGCACAAGTATTGCAATGATACAACTTGCTTTCCAGAGTAAGAGCCACCAAGGTCGCCACCAAGCAAGAGTTTGGGTTTCAACCAAATCGGAACAACCAAATAATAAAAACGTGATAGCTGTCCAGCCAGATAAATTGGGTCTATAATATGACTTTCTAGCAGTTGTTCTAATACTCTTAATGAGAAAACGGATAGCGAAACCAAACCAGACTAATGCTTCGGCCAGGTTACCGTAAAAATAGATAGCTTCCAGCACATCAGGATTTGTCACTTGACTTTGGATAATGTAAATAATTTAACATAAGGATGCTGTCTGATTTGCTGCAATAAATCCTGAATGGATCATACAGGTAAAAGTCTCACATCCGGTTTTGTAGACCAGTGGGAGAGGCGACTCTTCCACTGAGTTTAATTATTAAGGGGCAGTCAAAGATTGCAGCATTTATTTTTCCTCCAACATTATTAATTGTTCATTGTTCATTGTTAATTTTTAATCGATCGCCCCTCCCCCTGTGTCCCAAAATACGTTAGAGCCGTTGCGGCTTCCAACTGTGTCACCGTTTTTTGGGGCTGAAATAGCCTGGTATAGCCAAACACGCGCCTGATGTTAGCATTATTTCCATTTTGGAAATCTGCTAAAATACTCGGTAAAACTTGGCTATTAATTTTACTCGCATCCTGAAATCCCCAAGTATCTTTGACCGCCTCTATTGTCGCTTTTGGCAATCCAGAGCGAGTATCTAACGGCACTTTCCAGCCGATTAAATTTTCCCTTGTCAGGGGAGCATCGGGACGAAATCGGGTTTCCGTTGCCTCTCCCGTCAGGCTGCTGGGAATTAACCCCGCCTCCGCTAATCCCTGAATATACTGAAAATCTGGGTCACTTTTCGGCACATCTTGAAAAACCGGCTCTGCTGTCGAAGAGGCTAACCGAATTTGTTTACCCGGATCGTCAGTATAGATTTGATTATTAGCACTCATTAACCAGCGAGCATACTCTCGACGAGTAATCATTTCATTGGCTTGAAAGGCTTCCATCGAGGGATCGCCCGTAATTCCCAGGGTAATCAATTGTTGCACTTCTGGGGAGAGAGAAGAGGGAACTTGAGCAGAACTCGGAGAGGGAGCAGGGGAAGCTGTAGGAGAAGGGGATGGGGTGGCGATCGCCATTGGCGTATCATCTATACGATAGGTCAAAGTATAAGTCGTTTGTCCAGAAGTCGGCGGAGCAAAGCTCAGAGTCAGTTGCAACCCCTCTCGACGCGCAGCAAGTTCCAGTGCATCTGAATCGCTGGTTATTTCCCAGTTATTCTCCTGTAACTGCTGCTGGTAATAGCGTCTGACGAGCGTCGTCGAGTCAGCACTAAACCAACGGGTAATCATCCCTTCTTCTCCAGACGTAAGGGGAGACACCAATTCTAGGGTAGCGTTGGCATATTGGGGAATGGCAGCAGGAAAGTTATCAGGAAGTTCAACTGTAGAAACTGGAGCAGGAGATACGGTAGCTTGGGGAGAGGGTTGGGGAGCAGGAGTTGGGGGAGTTAATTGCAATTGCGGATCGGGTGCAAGCAGTTGCTCTATACTTTGCCCTCCAGAGCTATTCGCGCAGGAAGTCAAAGGGGCGATCGCCACTAGGATCAGAAAGAAGGAAAGAGCTGGAGAACGGTTCAACACTGATTAGGGAATGGTTACGAGTTTATCGATCGAGTCTTCATGATCCCTATCTTAGCTAAACTCGGCTCCCGGTATCCAGTCGTTAAAAATAACCTTGATTGAGAACATTCTCGGTAGAGGGTTTGGTTTGATCGATCAGAGCTTGAATTTTATCGATCATTCTTTGAAACACATCAGCATAGTATTGAGATGCATCCAAAAAGTCCACATATTCCTGCCTATGAATTTGCCGTTCTGCTGGAGTTCGGTATTCTTGACGCATCGCTGAAGACATACGCTTGGTTTTGCGGACAATCAAAACATCATCAATCTGAGTGGCTAGGATGGAGACTGGAGTCATATCTAGAAACTCACAAACCAGAAAATATAACGATCCAGGAACTGCCATTTTTAAGTCGCGACTGGTAGCTACCGCCTCCTGAAACATAGTTTTATCGAGATTGGTTTTACATTCTGCACAAACATATCCAAGATAGGACTCAAGTAATTTATGATCTTGAAAATTTGAATTAAATGATGATTTTAAGTATAGCTTCTTTCCCAAGATAAAATCTTGATCTTTAGTCCTCATACTCGGTTCACCTCCTTGGCCAGGATTGCCTAGAGAGGATTAAAAACTCAGGCCAGCAAATGTATTTCTTGGCCCTAACTCAAAAGAATCATCAATTTCCCGCAAACTCCGGAAAATAACTTGTGGCAAAAACTCTTCTAGAATTGTGTTATCTAGTTTGAGCTGTCCTTTTTGTCGATATAAAAAATTTTCTGAGCTATCAAAAATTAAATCTAACTCGATAAAGCGCTTGTATCGATTCGTCACTTCCACTAATTTTTCTACTACATCCGATTGACCCCCTTCAATAGATTCCATCGCTAATATCCATTGATGATACTGTCTAATAGCTTCTTCTAACCGTTCTCGATCTGACTCAGGTAAGCGACGGTTATGCAGACAAGCAGTTAACTTAGTATAATGAGGTCGAGAAAATTCAGGCATAGATTGAAGGTGAGTGATTGATTCTCAACTCTTTTGATCGGGCGAGTAAACTTAATTTTTGGGGGTCTAAAGTTGGCGTTCTGCCAATCTGATTGACTTGATCGATAGCCTGTTCCAGTAATTTTGTGTTTTGGCAGGAGACCAAAGGGAGACTATGCTTTAAGATTTCACAGGCTATTTCTCTGGCAATTTCTTCAAGGGTTTTCTGGCTAACTTTAGAGTTGAGATTGTGAAAATTCATAATATCTTCTCTGATCGTTTTTCCGAATTTATTTTTAAACTCTCTTTTTTGTCTTAAAACTTTGTGAAAAAGTTTAGATCTTACGGCAATTTCTTCAATGATGTCAGCATTATAAAAAGGTATCCCCAGAACATTGGACTGATGTCCAACAATAAACACAATTCTAGCCTGAAATTTGGTCACTCTAGAAACTTCTCTCAAGGTATCAGCAATATCGAGACAATATTGAACCACGGTGTAGAATCGGTTCCTTCTGTTTGCTCTATTTGAACCAATTTCTGACTTAGCAATATTTAATAAATCCCATCCTAAGATTTCAGTAGATTTTCGGTAATTTTGATGATAATTAAAAACATTTATATACGGTGGAGAGGTGAGGACAAAATCAATAAAGTTGTCGGCGATCGGAAGAGAGCGAGCATCGGATAAACCCATATTGATAGGTCGATCGGAGTAAGGTAGTTTTTCGATTACATTGGCTAAATAATTAAATTTGGATTGGATGAAATCATGAGTTACTTGATGGTTGGCAACATCTAATAAAATGACCAGGGCATCAAACATTTTTAGTCTTTCTCGATCTAGTTCACTTCTAATCCCTATTAGTTTCACCTCTAAATCATCGACTTCATGATCTTCAAATATTCTAAATGGAAATTCGAGATCGATTATATTTCTGAGCTTTTTGATGAATTCATTTCTATTTTCTAAATTAATAAATTCATAAGTTCTACTCAGAATGCAAGCGGCTGGATTAATTTCAAACCCGTAAGCTTCACAGTCAAACATAGCGGTTTCTAGCAAAACTGTTCCGCTCCCGGCAAACGGATCGAGAACAATCGAGTGAGGTAAGCAATAAGCATTTAGTATTGCTTCAATAAGCTGAGGAGAAAACTGGCCGCGCCAAGCAAAGGGATTAGATCGAGTTTTAGCCAGAATATTTAGTTTTTCTTGAGAGATAGGTTCGTCAAATGCTTTCAACTGTTAACGTTCCTGAACTGGTGAGCTAAGACCTGACTGGTGAAAATAGTCTAACATATTACTTCTAATCCTATGAGTGATCGCCACTAAGATCGCAAATCCAAGCAAAATAAGGTAATCTATTTTTCATAGTTTATGCATATTCCTGACTGTTTTTGACTTAATTTTCCTTTCCGCCATTATCGGGTTGGATGAAGCCAAAACCTCTATCATCCTTCCAGGTTATGAGTTTCCCTTTATGTAAAGTAGGTTTCACGATCGTGTAGTTTAGGGGTTTAATTTTAATTTAGGCGATCGCCTCAGCGATGCCCAGCATTATCGCCCAACCAAGACACTAAATCCTCAACTCCCGTAAAATCAAGCAGCGCTTCCCCTAAATCTTCCAGAGTTTCCACCGACAAAGACTGAATCTGTGCTTCCAATTCTGGAGAAAGCACACCCACTCGTCGTGTCAAGAGACGAATGACTAAAGATGCCTCCCGTTGTACACCTTGTTGAATTCCTCGCTGAATTCCTTCGAGTAGACCTTCTTCATGAATTTCCTGATAAATGACTGACTCGCGCATCGTCTCTTTCCTCAACAGTTGTCTAATTAACTTTTTGTCAAATCTCAAACCCGCCAGCACTTGACTACAAGCGAGAACATCTGCTTGTTGTTTGCTCTCCTCGATTGTAGCAACCCGATCGGCGACTTGTTGCAGTAACTGGCGCGGTTCGCTGGTTTTCGATAGGGTGGCCAAGGGCAGTAAACCGGGAGAAGAGAGCAGTAAATTGGGGTCTTGTTCCCACAGTCGAATTACCTGATAAGGATGTCGGGTTTCTCCGTCCTGGTACTGGGAGAGCAAAACTTGCTCAGAAACCATTTCTCGTAAGAAAATCACCACTTGATGCACGGGGCAACCATACTGCCGTTTGAGTCTCACGTAGTAGTCGAGCATCCGGAAAGGAAGGGGAGGTTGGGAGTAGGGACGGGTTTCAAACTCGATGTGCAGAATTTGGTTACCCGCTTTTAAGAATGTCAGAGAGTCGGCACGGATGGGTTCTTGTATCAGTTCGGTTTTGAGGACTTCAACGGGAGTCGGTTGGGCTAGGGGAAGCAACCATTGGATGAAGGACTCTGGGAATTTTTCGGCGAGGTATTTGCAAGCGTTGTCGTAGGCCAAGGGAGTTAAAAATTGAATCTCAATTTAAGTTTACGATCTATTTTTATGCTAATTACCACTGACGTGAACAACGATCTCTCGGTGATGACTGCGACTGCGATGTTCCCATAAATAAATTCCCTGCCAAGTGCCTAAGAGTAAGTGTCCTTGGTGAATGGGAATTTGTTCTGAAGTTTTAGTTAATACGCTGCGGATATGGGCTGGCATGTCGTCAGGGCCTTCGGCATCATGGATATAGCTGATTCCATCTTCAGGAACCAGTTTGGCAAAAAAATTGGCTAAGTCGTGCAAAACATCGGGATCGGCATTTTCTTGAATGACTAAACTGGCGGAAGTATGCCTTAAAAATAGGGTACATAATCCGGTTTGAATGCCGGATTCTTTGACAACTTGTTTGACTTGAGAGGTGATGGGGGAAAAGTTTTTTCCCGTGGTTTTGATGTTGAGTTGGGTTTGATAGTCAGTCATGGTAGAATGGGAAAGCCTGATGGTTAATTGTTCAGGTTAAAATAGTTGATAATGGCTTGGGCGATCGCCTCACTGCCGTTTTTATCCAATACTACCTCTTTTCTGGGAGGGTTGATCGCTTGGTGTAAAAAGCTCCAATCGCCGCTAAAAAAGGCTTCTGGCTCAATAATTTGATGAGTGCCATAATCTTGTAAGCCTTCGATTAAAACGGATGCTTCGGCAAATCCTGCTCGTGTTAAGGATGCAATGGGCGTATTTAAACGTAGGGCTTCCGCAAATGTACTATATCCGGGTTTGGAGATGATGCGATCGCAAATCGGCATAAAATCCACGGGTCGATATTCATGTCCCCTCACTTTCATCAAATTGGGCAGATTAGGTGCTTGGGCATCGAAGGTGATAAACTGCCAATCGGGGAAGTTTTTCAGGGTATCATAGGGAATTTCTTGCAGACTTAAGCCGCCAAAGGTTAATAATATCGTCCGTTCTTGGGGAGCAGAAATCTGTAACTGTTGCCGCAACTGCTCCGGAGTCCATCGGGGAATTCCTCCGGTTAATCCCACATCAGTAATGTCTGAAAAAGCACTCATGGGTTCATGAAGAGGCAGGCGAAACAGGCGATCGCACTGACCATAAGCGGTGCTAATCCAATCGGCGATCTCCATAAATTCCCCTCCCCAAGGGCGATAAATAAAATCCCAGCCAAAATTACCCATCATCCAACAGGGAATTCCGGCACTATGGGCAATATCTACAGCCAAAGAAGGTAAATCAGCTAACACTAAATCTACCCGATTTTGGCGAATAAAATTCACTTCTCCGGCAATAATTGACCGTTCATTTTTACGAATGTATCGCAATTTTTCTAAAGTAGATTCCTTATCCATCGTCAGACTATCAGACTGAATTACTCCCACATCAAACCCCCTAGGACGGTGGATAAAGTCTGCCGGAAGATAAGATTCAATGAGCCATCGGGGAGCTGTGGTCACTAAAATCAGGAGAATTTCTGGATGTTGTTGGGCGATCGCCGCAGCCACTGAGGCCATTCTCACGGCATGACCAAAACCATGATTAGTAATGGCTAGATATACAGTAGGTCGAGACATGGAGAAATTAAAAATTAGCAATTAAAAATTAAAAATGATGACTCGTTCTATTTTAAGAGTCTAAGGGCAAGTTTAGAGGATTTTGCGCTAACTTGCCCTCAATGTGAATCAGGGAAAAGGATGTTCAAGTTGGCTCGGATAGCAAGGGTTTTTCTTGGACAACCAACACGGAACAGCCAGCCCGGTGAACGACATAATTACTGACACTTCCTAAGAGTACCTCAGTCACTCCGTGTCGTCCCCTACGTCCGACGACAATTAAATCCGCTCCCCAACTTTTAGCCAGATTGCAGATCCAACGTCCAGTATCCCCCATTTTCCATTCCCACTCGCAGGAAACCCCCACTTCTTGGGCGCGATCGCAATAGGAAGTCAGCCATTGACGAGTCTGTTCCGTTTCCTGTGCCATTTGTTCTTGCACGGCTTGGGAAAAGTTGGTTAAGGTATGACCATAGGGGCCAACATAGGTAAACAGACTGCTCTCTTCTAGGGCGAGACGGTGAAAGAGCATCATTTGAGCAGAAAACTGTTGAGCCAGAACTAACCCTTTCTCAAAAATGGTTTCTGCTTGAATGGAGCGATCGAGAGCGACTAAAATCTTTTGATAAACCATACTTCAATAATCAATTAAAAACCTTCATTTAAATCATGGCACTGTTTCAGGTACAATACCAAGCGTAAGCTACAACACTTAACGGCTCACTCCTAGAAGCAGTGGAAAGGAAGCAAGCAAAAAATTGAAGGAATGACTAATGGCTAACCCGCAACTCCGTCTGATGATCCTGGCCTTTCCCCTTACGAGTTATGTTCTGATAGGACGGATCTTATTAACACTGATCGATCTGAGCAGTCACCTGAGCGTGAAATTATGGAATTGGGCGATCGCCGATCGCCAGCAGTACCCCTATTCCCTCAAAGATGACCGAGGGTTGATTTTAGGCTTTCCCCTCACGTTTCCCTTGCTCTCTCTTCTAGCCCTCAGTTCCCTGCTCTGGTGTACCTTTTTGGTATTGTTGAAGACGGCCAAGCGTGAGAATCTATTGGAGCAGGTGCAAAAGAGAGTTGGGGATGAAGCCTTGTTGGTTATTGCTCTGCCTGCTGAGTGCGATCGCTGGTTTCAAGGACTGCTGACGGCGGTTTTTGAGGCGATCGAGGGGTGGATGGCTCCAGAAACCTCAGCCGAATTATCGGAAGCGGTTTCTGCTATACCGGCATCGGCTCCTGCGGTATCGGTTGAAGCACAAACCCCAAAACCCCAAGGAACCGTCGAGTTGTCTGCTGCTCCCGTTTATGGCACTAACCCAGATGTGCCCTTACGCTCGGAAACAGGCATTGATTATACCCGACTGCGGGATTTGTTGGCGGCTCATAAGTGGCAAGAGAGTAATAAAGAAACCCTAGATTTGATTTTGCGGGCGACTCGTCGAGAAAGTGATGGTTGGTTAGATGCCCTGAATTTAGAGGAATTAGCCTGTACTGAATTAGACACCATTAATCAGCTTTGGTTGGCCTATAGTCAGGGTCAATTTGGCTTAAGTATTCAATCTCAGATCTACGAACAGGTAGGGGGAGACTATAGTCAGTTTAGCGATCGCATTGGCTGGCGCAAAGAGAGTCAATGGACTAATCCCACTGAGTTAAACTATACAGATAATGCCCCTCAAGGCCATTTACCCTACCTGGGATCGGCGATCGCCTATTCCCTCCTGATCCATAAACTCAAAACCTGTGGTATTCAATAAATTCAGCGATATGGTTATTGCAGCACCAGAACCTCAAGCAACAGTAACACCCAAAGGCGAACAACGAGTCGTTTTTCATGGCATCACCTGGGAAAACTATTTACACATTCTCGATCAACTCCCTCAATCGAGAGGTTCTCGTCTAATCTATGATGATGGAGTTCTAGAAATCACCATGCCCTTAGAAGATCATGAATTTGCCTGGTGTTTAATTGAGCGATTTATCCTGGTTTTGGTGGAGTTATTGGATCTTCCCATTAAAACCATGGGATCGACAACCATGAATTATCCCCTGCTCAGAAAAGGAGCAGAACCGGATAGCGCCTATTATTTCCAAAATCAGCCCTTGGTGAAAGGACGCAATGTCAATTTTGCCCAAGATCCGCCCCCAGATTTAGTCGTTGAAGTAGATATTACCCACACGGATATTGCTAAGAATCAATTTTACGCCCGTTTAGGTGTGCCAGAATTTTGGCGCTTTAATGGGCAAGTGTTGCGGATTTATACTCTCAAGTCTGGGGTATATGTGGAAGTCGAGCAAAGCCCCACATTTCCCCAAGTGCCCAAGGAGTGGTTATATCAGTTTTTAGCCACAGCAAAAGAAGATGAAATCGGAGCAATGCGAGAGTTGAGAAAGCGCTGGCAGGAAGCCACCCACTCCTAGAGAGAAAAGCTTATTATTAACTTTAGGAATAGGTGGATTAAAGATTATCTTTTCTAGACTTGATCTTACCCTCGATAGCGCACGGGAATATGAGTCTCTTGTTCAATTTCTTCAGCAAAGGCTTGCAACACTTCTAGCTCCACACATTTCAACCGTCTTACCTCATAGGGACGGTCATCATAATGATTTCCCCGACCATCTAATTGCCGTTTGACGGGTTTGGGACGAGAGGGGGTATTCAGTTGAATTTCCACCGGAGATAAGGCTTTCATCATCTCGATATACTGATGGCGGGTTTCAGCATCCCAGGGAGTCAAAATCATAGTTTGTACGCCAATTTCTCCAGAATACTGTTGGCGAAAATCGAGCATTCCTTGCCACATTTGCTCTAAATTCAAGCCGTCCACGGGACGATTCACCCGATTCAGAGGTTTAGCCGCAATAGCATCTAGTTTAAGCGACAGGCGATCGCAATATCTCAAATCCCCTTGCACCTGGGGATTATCCAACAGCGTACCATTGGTCAATACCAGCGTCGGTCTTTGGGTCATTTCCTTAATGCCTTGCAAAATTTCCCCTAAATTTAAGGCTAATGTAGGTTCGCCACTCCCGCTCAGAGTCACCACATCCACATCCCAAGGAGCAAACCCCTGTAAATCTCCCAGAATCATTTCCGTCGGCACATAAATCGCCCGCTTTTGCGTCACTACCTCGATCTCTCCCAACTGACAATAGACGCAATTAAATGAACAAACCGAGGTTTGCCCAATCGGATCTATGCCCAGCGATCGCCCATAACGCCAAGAAACCACCGGCCCATACACACTCTTAAATTCCGTCGTTGTCGTTACCATTTCCTTGATCTCCATCTATGCTCAAAACAACATGCTTCCCCCTCTATTGTGACGGAAACCTGGGAATGGGGGAATGGGGGAATAGGGGAATAGGGGAATGGGGGAATTTTAGGCAAGCGGACATGAAAGGGAGAGGGAAACTAACGCTCCACCGCAGGAGGAGTAAACCGAATCTCAATCCGTCTCCGACTAGGATTATCCCGACCATCCGTCGGCGCAAAACTCCCCGAAACCCCATACAATTGAGCCGCAGAATAAGCCTTAAACTGCAATCCCATCGACTGCAAACGGGGATTACTCTCTAACACCTTCACCACCGCAACCGCACGCATCAACCCTAAATCCGCATTCGATCCCGGATTTAACCCAGAAACCGACGCACTCCCTTCTACCACAGCCTCTAAAACGCGGTCTAAATTACTCGCATTACCCGTATTTTCTTGGCCATCTGTATGACCAATCACCTCCACCACATAACCCTGATAATTTTGGGCAAAACTTTCAATTTGCGTCACCAAATCCTCTAAAATATACTTTTGGAAATCTGGCGCAAGTTCAGCACTCCCCGACGGAAAACTTCTCGATTGAGACTCGCGCAATACAATCACTGGAGGGGATTTTAACCGTTCAATTTCCCCTTGCAGCTTTTGCACCACATTCTCCCGCCGTTGCAATTGATCTTGCAGATTCGCTACCTGACCTTCTAACCCTTGTACAGCACTGGTTCTGCTATCTAACTCTAATTGCAAATTTGCCAATTTGGACTCTAATTCTTGCGATCGCGTCACATTAGCATCAGAAACAGATTTCAGAAAAAACGATTTAATTAATGCTAACAGCAAAAATAATGTTAAGATCATAAACGCATTGGACATTAAATCGGTAAACGCTGTCCAAATTTTCAGATCTTCTTCAGGGGCTAGAGAACGAGATTTACGGCGACTCATAAGATATAGTATTGGTAATTGATGGCTGAGTTAGCAATATCTTACCCTCTCCCTATATCCCTCTCCCACGGGAGAGGGACTTTCTTCCCTTCTCCTGCGGGAGAAGGGGCTGCGGGATGAGGGGAAACACTTGAAAATACATAGTTTTAATTCGATTTACTTTCTAGAGCGCGGCGCAGTCTCAGCAATTCTGTCTGAGTTTCTTTCATTTGTTTAATATTATCTTGAATAGATTCTGAAGTAGTCACATGACTCCCTAAATTTTCCAGCCCTTGACCAATAGCACGAGCCACCTGATTCAAAGCCGTCACCACTTGTTTAAGTTCCGTTTGCAAGTCATCTAAATCTTCCGCTTTCGCAATTGTGCGTCGTTGCAATTGATCCACTGCTTTAACTGCCATTTGAAAGCCCTGAGTTCCCGTTTGCAATTGAGCGATCATATTCTCAAGAGATTGTTGACTTTGTTGTTGGGTTTCAATCACTTTCAAGGAAGCAAGATGACTTTGGCTCATCTGATCGCCAAATTTAGCCAACCGTTTACTATAACTTTGTAATTCTAAGGCAGCAATTTCAATAGTTTGCACCGAAGTCGTTAAGCTATTAATCGACTGATCGAACCCGCGCTGAAGTTGTCCTAAACTAGCAGTGGCAGTGGCTAAACTTTGAGGAAAAGGACTATTTTCTAACCGTTGGGCAACAGCTAAGAATCGATCAGCAGATTGCTTAAATTCTTCTGTACTTTGGCTAATAGTTAAGGTGGACTCTGTTAAACGACTATAGACTTTTTCAGCTAGTTCTGCGGCACGGTGATTTTCCGTTGCCAACTCTTCCATTTTTTCTTTGAGGGCTAATTCTACGGAGGCGCTCACCATTTGCCCAAACCGATTTAAGAAGCCTTCAAAGGAGTGATTCATCCCTTGAATCATGCGGTCAAATCGGGTATTATTTTCTAAGGTTTGCAGATAAACGTTATCCAGATAGTCTTCGAGGGCATCAACAAATTTTGTTTTGGCGATCGCGGTATTAAACAAGCCATTGACAACCGTTAATACGGCGCTAAATAAAATAGAAACTAAGCTAGTAAAAAAGGCAATCCCCATGCCTTGTAAGGGTTTTTGTAGAGCTGCTAATAAACCATTAATATCAGTCGCATTCGTATTACTAATAGTTTCACTTAAAGCCGTTAGATTTAAAGTGATGCCGATAAATGTGCCCAGTAACCCAAGGGATAATAACAAGTTGGGTAAAATTCGCCCCAAATATTCAATTTGATCGCAGGATAAAAACAGAACTTGCTCTTGACTATAGACTTGATCGATGAGCGCTCCGGTGTTAACCTGTTCTAAGCGAGTAATCGATTCTGCATACCGTTGTTCTACATAGTCAATAATTTCTGGTTTGCGGTTGAGGGGTTGCCAGTGAATCAGTCGCCGTACTTTTTGGGAAAGAACGGTAAGATGTAAATGGAGTGCCATCCTTAAGAAAATTGCCCCTAGGGAAGGAAGAATGACTAGGGCAATGGTAAAGATGATCAGGTAGGGAGGAATTAGGGACATGGAATCAATTAAAAATTAAAAATTAAAAATTAAAAATTAGAAGCTCTCAGGATTATGGATGCTAATCCTGAGACGATTCAGAAAATGATGACGAAAATGGGTTTAATGGGGTTCCGTTGGTCGCGTTTAGGAATGCTTGTCGAGTTGTTGACGTAAATAAGGAGTGTTGCTTAATAAATCGGTTTGTTCGAGGGTTTGTTGTTCTTGGGTGGCCATCCATTTAAGTTGCACTTCTTGCTTTTCGGCTTCTTGATCGCCTAAAATCAAACAAGCGATCGCCCCACTTTTATCCCCGCGAGCCATTTGTTTCTTCAACGCTGCACCACTCAGGTCAAGCTCTACAGAAAATCCACTTTCCCGCAACCCCTGAGCCAGTTTCAAGGATTGACGCTCGGCCAGTTCGCCCCTAGAAATGAGATAAAAATCTAGGGTAGATCCTGGAATCTGAGCCAGTTTTTCCACTAAGATCATTAACCGCTCTAATCCCATAGCCCAACCCACGGCTGGGGTTTCTTTGCCGCCTAATTCAGCCACTAATCCATCATAGCGTCCGCCCCCACAAACGGTGGCTTGGGCCCCTAAATCGGACGATTGAATTTCAAAAGCAGTATGGGTATAGTAATCCAGTCCTCTAACGAGACGAGGATTGATTTGATAGTCAATTCCTAAATCCGTCAGTAAAGTTTGCACCTGTTCAAAATGATGGCGGGAGAAGTCCCCCAAATAATCTAATAAACTGGGAGCATCTTGGACAATTTCTTGGGTGCGTTTGTCCTTGCTATCCAAAATCCGTAGGGGATTACGGGTTAAACGGTCTTGAGAGTCGGCATCTAACTCTTCTTGATAGGGAGTTAGATAATCAACCAGGGCTTGACGATAGTTTAAGCGGTCTTCCCGGTTCCCCACCGAATTAAGGTCTAACTTCAGGGATTTGAGTCCCAGGGATTTTAGGATTTGGGTAGCAATGGCGATCGCCTCAGCATCTGCCCTCGGATCGGCACTGCCAATTGCCTCCAAACCCAGTTGATGAAACTGTCTCTGTCGTCCCGCTTGGGGCCGTTCGTACCGGAACATGGGCCCCATGTACCAGAGACGCTGAAGGCCTTTGGCGCTGAGACTATGCTCAATATAGGATCTCACCACTCCCGCCGTATTTTCCGGTCTCAGGGTAAGGGAGCGATCGCCGCGATCGGTAAAAGTATACATCTCCTTTCCGACCACATCCGTCGCTTCCCCAATTCCCCTAGCAAACAGTTCTGTTTGCTCAAAAATCGGCGTGCGAATCTCCCGATAGCTGGCCTGAGACAGAATTCTCCGAGCAGTAGATTCGACCCACTGCCATCTGGCCACCTCATCCGGCAGAATGTCACGGGTTCCTCGTATACCTTGCAGTTGAGCCATTAGTTTTCGTCGATTGATTTCCAGACACCATAGCGATCGCTATAGTACGCCAAGATTTGATCGATACGGGCCAAATCTTCAGCCCCCAGAGAAGCTGGGTATTCGATCCACATGCCCCCAACCTGGCTTAAATAATAATTAAACTCCGAGCTAGAGCGGGGATATAGACCCGTATTCACACCATCAATTTGACGCAAATGGGTTGCCACTTCGCGGTATACCGCCAGAGGCAACTTGGGCCAACTAATGGTTCGCTTCCTCTGGTTTACAGGCGAAGCAACGGCAGAAGCAGATTGGGGTTTCATGGGTAAAGATGACATTTATTCGTCTTCGGGTTGTGTCGGGTTAGTGGGTAGGGTACAGCAATTGACCTCATCAATGCATACTTTACCCCATTTCATTGCCCATCGAACCAACTCCACCCGATTATCGGTATTCGTCTTTTTGAGAATATTGCTAATGTGATTGTCTACCGTGCGCTTACTGATTTCCAGCTTTTCGGCAATATCTTGGTTGGCTAAACCCATGGCCACCAATTCTACCACCTGGATTTCACGGTCTGAGAGAGACATGGACTTGATTGAATCGCTAACAGTCATAGTGATGATTGATCTCGACTAATGGAAAGCATATATCCTCTAGTATATCTACTTAACTTATAACTCAATGCTATCTCTGCAATTCTAATGCTGATTTCTGGTTAAGCCGATAAATTGTTCAGCACTCAGCCAGCAAGGAAAAAATCTCCATTAGTCCGATCGCTAGAACTGGCTGACGATCCCCGCTAGAGTCTAACTTCTACTGATGATAACGACCGGGAATAGTAGTACACTGAGGGTTCTAGGCTTACGGCAAAATTTTCTATGAATACAGCTCAGGTTCTGTGCTTAGGTGAACTTTTATTCGATTGTCTGGCTGACCAAGCTGGACTTCCCTACGATCAAGTTAAGTCTTGGACTCCCTATCCAGGCGGCGCTCCTGCTAATGTGGCCTGTAGATTAGCCAAGTTGGGGACTCCATCAGCTTTTATTGGCAGTGTCGGATCGGATGAGTTGGGAGATCGCCTGGTGAGATTTCTCCAAGAACAGCAGGTGGATATCCAAGGCATTCAACGACATCCCAGCGCTCCCACCCGACAGGTTTATGTGGTTCATTCCTACAGTGGCGATCGCTACTTTGCAGGCTTCGCCGATCTGCCAACCACTGACTTTGCGGATGCCTATCTTGACGGGAGTTTACTACCCATCGACTTATTCAGAGAAGCAGAATATTTAGTTTTGGGAACCCTAGAGTTAGCTTATCCCCAAACCCAGGACGCTATCCATAAAGCTTTAGAAATTGCGAATCAATATCACCTGAAACTGGTCGTCGATGTCAATTGGCGACCAGATTTTTGGCCCGATCCTGAGCTGGCCAAACCCTTAATCTATGATTTATTAGCCCAAGTCGATTTTGTCAAACTTGACGATCAAGAAGCCCAGTTTTTATTGCAAACCATCGATCCTCTGGCGATTCGAGACCGGTTTCCGGATTTAGAAGGAGTAGTGGTGACTGCGGGGGATCGACCCATCCAGTATGCCATCGGGCAAGGTGAAGGGACTTTACCGGCTTTTTCTGTAGCAGTAAAAGATACGACAGGAGCCGGGGATGGATTTGTGGCGGGTTTAGTTCATCAACTCAATCGCTACCGCATTTCTAGCCTAGAAGATCCTCAGAAGGTTAAGGAAATTGTTACCTATGCCGCAGCCGTGGGTGCATTAACCACCCTAGAATCGGGAGCTATGGCTGCTGGGCCGACGGCTGCACAGGTGGACACCTTTCTGCAAGAACAGGGAATTACTCTGTCCTATTTGTCTTGAGACTGGTCAAGCCGAATTTTAATCCCGGATTTGAGATATTCGGCGATCGCCTCCCCTAGCTTGTCCTCTGGGGTTTTCTTCTTCTGTGGTTTCTCGATTAAGGTCTCTTGTGTCCAGAGAACAACAATAATGGCAAAAATGGCGATCGGCAAAAACATGAGATTATCTCCTCGCGAGTTCAAAAAATCCCATCCTCACTGGGATGGGATTTCAGAGCATGAAATTAGGGTCTCTATAGGAATCTCGAAAAAAAGACGACGATTTTATGCAAAATCCCGGAAATCGTTACAAAACTTATAATGGATCGGGTAATCACCCCTCTTCCCCATTGCAATTCAGCCAAGAGGCTGTATTCTGAATGCATAGCAAGATTGGGAGTTCTAGTTATGAATCGCTGCCTGTGGATAAGCTACATCAGTATTTCTTTGTTCTGGACAGTAGGTTGTAATGCACCCAACACATCCCAAGAGGGTGCTGTCATTAACTCAGAAGTGGCGGTCAGTCCCTCCCCTTCTCCCCAGGCTATCCCCAAAAAAGACGAGAGCAAAATCTTAGCCCAAATTCCCCAATTAACTCCTTCAACCTCGGCTGAGGAACGGTTAGCCCAGCTTAAAGCCAGTCAGCGCGACCCCTTCAGCCCCCTAGAAACTAACCCGATTATCACTCCGGGCGAGATTAAGGTCACCCAAGCTCCATCGACTCCCCCCCCAGAAGTGACCGTCAAGCCTAATCCAGTTCCCCCCCCAGTGAAACCCTTGCCCGTTATCCCTCCACCTCCTCCAGTTCCAGCCCCTGTGCCCCAATTGCCCAGATTACAGCCCACGCCGATACAAGAGCTACCCCAAACGATTGAAGTGGCTCAAGTGCAGCCTGTACCTACCCCTAGCCCAGTGCAACCATCGGGAGCGGAAGCCGTAAAAGTGACTGGAGTGGCGGAACTCCCGGATGGGATGCGGGCGATTGTCAAAGCTCCGGATGAACCCACTTCTCGCTATGTGGTGGCGGGAGAATCCCTATCCAACGGTAGAATACGGGTAAAACGGATTGAAATTGCCTCTAGTGGTAGTCCGATTGTGGTCTTAGAAGAAAATGGTAAAGAATTTATCAAGACTGTGAGCGATCGTCCGTAATCCCCGACCTGAAAAGTTTTAAGCTTTAGGTTTTAATTTTTAATTTTTAATTTTTAATTTTTAATTGAATTGATAATGTATACTCGCTTTCTCGCCGTTGCTCTTCTGAGTCTCACCCCTACCCTAACCCTTAGCCTTCCCAGTGTTGCCAACCCAGTCATTGACCGCATTGCTTCAGAAATCACCCTGCGGATCGAAGGCCCCCAGGGGGGCAGTGGAGTTATTTTTGCTACAGAAAACCAAGTTTACTATGCGATCACCAATGCCCATGTGGTCGATCAACCTGGAGACTATACCCTGATCACCCCGGATGGCGATCGCTATCGCGTCAGTCCTTCCCATCGGTTGCGGATGCCAGGAGAAGATATTGCTGTGCTGGCCTTTCACAGTCCAAAAACCTATCGCACCGCCGATTTCGGCGACCCGCAAGCCGTGGAAGTGGGAAACTTAGCCTATGTAGCGGGTTGGCCCCAGTCTGGGGGATCGGTTCCGCAACGAATTTTTGTGAACACGGAAGGGGAATTTATTCAACTCCTTCAGGGAGTCGATCAACGGCAACTGCCCTTAAATTATACTAATGTGGTGCGTGTGGGCATGAGTGGCGGCCCCGTCTTAAATCAACGGGGGGAAGTCATCGGTATTAATCGCTTAGTTCAGTTAGTCGAAGATACGGATCGGATAGTTGCCGCCGGGATTAAAATCGATAAAATTTTAACCTGGTGGGAAAGCGCCCAAAAACCCACGCCAACGGCAGCAGATTCCAGAGCAGTGCTAAGTGAAACCCCCGCTCCGGCACTAGAAACGGTTACTGCGGGAGGGTATCAGTTAAGCCAAACTCTGCAACGGAAAGGAGGATTTTTAGGCGCAGTGGCCACAGGAGATACTATACTGATCACGGGTCATAGTGATGGGGCGATCCTTCTCTGGAATTTAGCCACTGGAGAAGCGATCAAAACTCTCACTGATCATCAGAAAGCGATCAATACTTTAGTCATCACTGCCGATGGTAAAACCCTCATTAGTGGCAGCGAAGACCGCACCATCAAGATCTGGAATTTGCCCTCTGGAGAACTCCAAAAAAACCTCACCGGTCATCGAGATGCCGTCTCTGCTTTAGCCATAACTCCCGACAGTCAAACCCTCGTCTCTGGAGGATGGGATCAACAAATTCTCATTTGGAATCTCAACACCTATGAAACACTAGAAACCCTTCCCGGTCATCAGGGTTTAATTAGCTCCTTAGCCATTTCTGCTGATGGCAAATGGTTGATCAGTGGCTCCCAAGATACTACCATTCGAGTTTGGGAATTAACCAGTTTTAAATTAATCAATATTCTCAAAGGTCATCGTTTATCCGTTCTCGATCTAGCCCTCAGTGCCGATAGTCAAACCCTAGCCAGTGCAGGGGGAGAAGGAGAAATAAACATCTGGAATTTAGCCACAGGGAAATTACAACGAACGCTCAAAGGTCACACCGATGGCGTTTGGTCTTTAGCACTAGAAAAAGATAATCAAACCTTGATTAGTGGCAGTTGGGATAAAACCATTCGCTTTTGGAATTTTCAAACCGGTCAGTTACAATCCACGGTCAAAAAACATTCAGATTATGTCATTTCTATCGGTTTGAGTGCTAACGATCGCAGGCTCATTTCTGGAGGATTAGATAATCAGATTTTAATTTGGCAACGCCAGCCAAATTAATCAAGGGCAAAAAACTAATTTTTAATTTTTAATTTTTAATTGATCTGATGTTTGATTTTTGGGTAAAAACCAGTGGAACCTGGATTAATGTAGCAACCGTATTAGTAGGAACCGGGTTAGGGTTGCTGCTGAAAAATCAACTCCCCCAGCGCATTCAAAACACCATTACTCAAGGGATGGGATTGATTACTCTATATCTGGGGATGAGCATGGCGAGTAATCTAACTCAAGCACAAGCCGGAAACACGGATGGGGTGGTGTTAGCGGTACTTAGTTTAACCTTGGGTGGGTTGTTGGGGGAATGGTGGCAACTCGAAGAGCGACTCAATGCCATTGGTTCTCAACTCAAGCTCTGGTTCCGGGGAGGGGGACAGTTTACGGAAGGGTTTGTTACCGCTAGTTTACTCTTTTGTGTGGGGCCTTTAACCTTGGTGGGTTCCCTCAATAATGGACTAACGGGTGATGACCGTTTGATTACTCTGAAAGCAATTATGGATGGCTTAGTGTCTATTGCGCTCACTGGCAGTTATGGTATTGGCGTGGGGTTTTCCATTCTCACTATTATTGTGGTTCAAGGGGGTATTTCTTTACTTGCAGGTAGCCTGACTCAAATTTTACCCGACCCGGCCAACGACCCGCGAATTTTCTTGGTGACTGGAGTGGGGGGAATTATCATGTTAGGCTTAGGCTTGAATTTGCTCAATATCGGCAAACTGCGGATTGCGTCATTTTTGCCTGCACTGGTGTTAGCACCATTGATTTATGCCATTGCTTCTTGGTTTACCCCCTAATCTAGATAATGCTATGCTTTGAAAGCCTCTTATAGGAAGGAGTTATTGATGAAAATTACCACCAGTACGGGATTAGTCGGTTTTTTATTAGCCTTATCCACCTTAAGTTCTTCCCCAGTTCAGGCAACGGGAAGTGTATCTGATTTTTCAAGTCAATCTTCTAATCTTGAACAACGGTTAAATCGCTTAACGGAAACTTTACAAAATCGCCAGCAACAGCTAGATTTAAATCCCCAATCTGCGGAAACTGAAAATAGCAAAGATATTGCCCAATTTCGCAATGTATTCCGCAATGGTGGAAACTTTAGAAACAGTGGCGGATGGCTCAATGGGGGCAGTTTCCGTAATGGGGGGGGATGGCGTAACGGATGGCGCGATGGGGGCGGTTTTGTTAACTTCCGCAATTGGTAATCTGCGATTGGTGGAAGGTGAGTATCCGGCTTGCTTTTGAACTCTAGCGAGCCGGATGCTCGCACTACTCGTATTATTTTTGCTGCTGCCTTTTATCTCTATGTTTAATTTATCGAACTTTGGCCCCTTAGATTTAGTCATTCTGCAAACGACCTCGTTTTGTAACCTCGATTGCGATTATTGTTATTTACCCGATCGCCATCTCAAAAATCAGTTTTCCCTCGATCTGATTGAACCGGTGTTTCGCCGCATCTTCGAGAGTCCGTTTGTGGGCGTTTGCTTTACAGTTTGTTGGCACGCCGGAGAACCCCTTGCTGTGCCGATTTCCTTCTATGAAACTGCCCTTGCTCAGATTGAAGAACTGGATAAAACCTTGAATAAAACCGGATGCGAAATTGGGCAATCGGTACAAACCAATGCTACCCTAATTACTCCCGCTTGGTGTGACCTATTTAAGCGTTATAACCTGCAAGTGGGCGTGAGCATTGATGGCCCCGATTTTATCCATGATGCCCATCGGAAAACTCGCACGGGACTGGGAACCCATCACAGCACCATGCGCGGAATTCGCCACCTGCAAGAACAGGATGTGCCGTTTAATATTATCACTGTAATTACCGAAGATTCCCTCGACTATGCCGATGAAATGTTTGCCTTTTTCATGGATCATGGTCTCACAGATGTGGGCTTTAATATCGAGGAATTAGAGGGGGTAAACCAGTCCTCATCTCTCGCCAATGCGGAGGCTAGAAAGCGCTACAAGGCATTTATTCAAAGATTTTGGGATTTGACGACTCAAAGCGGTGGAGCATTCAAACTGCGGGAATTTGAGCGGATTTGTAGTTTGATTTATAATGGCGATCGCATTCCCAGAAGTGGCTTAACCACTCCCTTTGTGATTCTCAATGTCGATCATCAGGGCAATTTTTCCACCTTTGACCCAGAATTGTTAGCCATTAACACCGCAGAATACGGGGATTTTATCCTCGGTAATGTCCTCACGGATAGTTTAGAATCGGTCTGTCAGAGCGAAAAGTTTCAGCGTATCTATGGCGATATCACGGCTGGGGTCGAACTTTGCCAACAAACTTGTCAATATTATGGCATTTGTGGCGGTGGTTCTGCCAGTAACAAATATTGGGAAAATGGAACCTTTCGCTCCTCACAAACCATGGCCTGTCAATATTATGAGCAAATGATGACCGATTTAGTCGTTGAACGTTTAGAAGAGACTTTAGGATTGACTCATGTCTGATTTTCATCCTGTATTGGCCGCCCATAGAGCCAACTGGCCCCTAACCCAAACCCATTTTTAATTTTTAATTGATATTAGGATTAACCCATGTCTGATTTTCATCCCGTATTTTGGCAAGTTCACAGTGACCTTCCCAGACAAGGCCCTGGTAATTTTGAAGCTACGAAACAGGCCTTTTCTCATGTGAAGGGTTTACCCGACTCTCCCCAAATTCTAGATGTTGGCTGCGGCCCGGGACAGCAGACTGTTGATTTAATGACCCTAAGCAATGGAAATATTACTGCGGTCGATTTCTATCAACCCTATCTCGATGAGCTGAAACAAAGATTTGAGGCTCAGGGATGGGCAGAGCGCCTAAAAGTTGTCTGTGCAGATATGGCCGACTTGCCGTTTGCAGCGCAGTCTTTCGATCTGATTTGGTCAGAAGGGGCAATTTATATTATGGGGTTCGATCGCGGATTAAACAAGTGGCGATCGCTCCTCAAACCCGGAGGATACATCGCAGTCAGCGAAATCAGTTGGTTAAAACCCAATCCTCCCGCACCCGTGCAGCAATTTTGGCAAGAAGGTTACCCCCCCATGAGAACTCTAGAGGAAAATCGGGCCGCCATGGAAACGGCTGGTTATACCCTGGTTAATACCTTTACCTTACCCGAAACTGCCTGGTGGACGGACTATTACACGCCCCTAGAAAACAAAATTAATCAGCTAAAAATTGAGTATCAAAATGACTCGGAAGCCTTACAAGTTTTAGAGAACGAACAGCAAGAAATCGATCTCTATCGTGATTACAGTCAATATTTTGGCTACGTTTTTTATATTGGACAATTGACAATTAAAAATTAACAATGATTGGATGAGCAGGATGGGTGAGATTCTTAAAATCATCTACTTTTAAGCCCCCCATCCCCCCATCCCCCACTCCCTACTGAAACGGTGAGAGCCATCCGCGCAAAAAGTAGTAAATGGTGGCTAAATATTCATTGGTCACTTTGGTACTTAAAACCAGAGCGTCTGCACTGGGAATAATATCTTCTAACGTGATATTTTTCCTAACACCTTGATCCTGAATCGTAATAAAATCGGTCGGGCTAGGAATCACTTCTATCTTCAATAGAGAAAAAGTTAATTCAGCGCGAGGCATCTGTAAGGCTGAGGTTACCAGAATAATCGGAGTTTTTTCTAACCCTTGAACTTCAAGAATTTTTTTCACCTGTAGGGCAGCACGATACATATTATCCCCTTGAGAAATGGGTTGGAGGTTAGAATTATGGACTCCAAAACGCTGGAGAACATTAACAATATCTTGGGCTTCGTTAGGGGGTTCGGTGCGAGTGAGACTTTGTACCCTAGACCTACCCGTGACCATGATTTGGGGGTCTTGATTTTGGGAAACGGAGGCCCAAAATATTTCCAGGGTATGAAAAATGAGATTACCGCGATCGCTCAATTGCACATAACGATGATTTTCAGTCGTCGCTGCTTCCGTTGTATCTTGACCTAATAAAACAATAATTCGTGCTTGTTCGAGCGAGGACACCGGACAAACCGCTTGACAGTTACTATACCGTTGTTGAGTAATTCTATTTGCTTCCGCTTCCGCCTGATGAGCCAATGTATAGGCAACCACCGGCAGACTAAAAAAGACCAAAATAGCAAACCCTGCCCAGATCAAAACTTTTCCCGGTTTAACTATTTCCTTGCCTTTAAAGTGCAACATCCCCGATAAAATCAGAGTAATGGAAAGTCCAACTGGGGTGAGGGGAAAAACCAACAACCGCCAAACTTCAGCCACCACCACCGTACCCGGATCGAAAAAGGTCAAGATAATCAGGGTGAAAATTAGAATTCCCCCCAACCAGGTATAATATTTCTTCGGAATCCATTGCAGGAGAATCGCGTAAGCAATGACTGCAATCAGCAGCCAGAGCAAAAGCCGAGTGAGTAGAGAAAAGATCATACTGCGGCCAGTCTGGGTTGATGACTCATAATGAATTGGTGTTCTATCACTATGTCCTATTGGCTGCTGTCCGGACAAGGAGTTGTTCTATTTTCCTTTTTCCTTGACAATCTTCCTATCTTTTGGGAGGAAAGCAATCACAAAGACACAGAGGACACAGAGAAATTGATGAAAAGGACTCCTAGACTAAAAAGACTGAGTGGCTTAACCCCGTTATTGGGCCGCAAAGCGTGAGAGAATAACAGGTTGAATGAGTGAGAGCAAGCTTTATGTCCCAACCCCTGACTGAGAATCGATATCCAGAAGTTTTATCTCTAGAGTGGTCTGTTGTGCCCCTTTCTGAGTCTACGGGGGATGGTCAACAGTATGATTTGTATTTGAGTATAACCTGCGGTCATCGGTGGGAACCGGTAGGGAATGGCCGGCTGCAATTTAGCTTAAAGGGGGGCGAATTGGGGCTGAGGTTGAAAGGAGGGTTTTGGTGTTCAGAAGGGAGCCAGGAGCCGGATTTGAGCAGTATGGGAGCGCAGGCGATCGCCTCTGGAACCCCAGAAAACCCGGTCTGGAGTTTAACGCCGCTCAAACCAGGGCAGGTATTGACCGGCTCTATGAAGGGATGCAAGTGGGGGTGCATTCAAGCGAGTTCTAGTCAGGGAGCGCTAGAAGCGACATTTTCCCTGAAGGCGACTGATGTGCAAATTACGGGGACAGAAGGATTATGGCCCCATCAAGTCACGCCGAATCAAGTGGCGATCGCCGAGCAAAAATTAGCCCTAATGCTGCTAGAATCATCACTACAACCCTACATCAGTCGCACCCTTTGGCACTCTCAAGGAGAAGCCCAGATACAACCGCCTTATCAACCCCAGTTCAATCAAACTCCAGCCTTAGAGCTGATTACCCAAATTACCACCGCCAACACGGACAACTTCCAAGAACTGGCCCAAATTGCGGGCTTAAACCTCTCTCAAGACTTAGCTGGAGCCAAGCTCTTAGGAACCAACTTAAATGGCTTAGACTTAAGCGAAGCTAACCTTCAGCGCGTCTATCTGCGCGGAGCAGAACTCTGTGATGTAGATTTCAGTGGGGCGAACCTGCAACAAGCTCACTTTGGCGGTGCAGACTTAAGTGGCGCTTATCTGAGCGATGCTAATTTAGAAGGAGCAAACTTCCACCGCGCCAGTTTAGCCCTGGCTAACCTCAGTGGAGCGAACTTAACGGGTGCAGACTTCACTGAAGCTAACCTCAGCAATGCTAACCTCAGCGATACCCAGTTAAAAGGCGCGAACTTTACTGGAGCTGACTTAAGCGGTGCGGGTATCATCCTTTCCGATATTACCGGCGTTATTCTCGATGGAGCCAAAGTGGTGCAAACCCGATTTAAGGATAATCCAGGATTAACCCCCTCTCTGCATGATGATCTGTTGCCAAGAGGCGCTATTTTTGAGGAAGAAGAAACGGAGTAAGGCAGAGGGAAAATACCTTAAAGCTAGATTGAGTCTGTTTTTCCCTCCTCCTACTTCCCTATCCCTTCAGGGTAATCAACTCCTGGGGAGTCACTGCCCCTTTTTCCGTAATAATAGCCGCGATCAACTCCGCCGGGGTAACATCAAAAGCCGGGTTATAATACTCCACCCCTTCCGGAGTAATGCGCGTTTCTCCCACTTGAGCGACTTCTGCACTATCGCGTTCTTCAATGGGAATTTCGCCCCCATGGGCTAATTTAAAATCTACCGTAGACAAAGGAGCTGCCACATAAAAGGGAATATTATGGGCTTTAGCCGCTAGGGCAACACTATAGGTTCCAATTTTATTCGCTGCATCCCCATTAGCGCTAATCCGATCTGCCCCTACTACTACCGCATGAATCATCCCTTGTTGCATACAATGGGCCGCCATATTATCCGTAATTACCGTAACCGGAATACCTTCTTGCACGCATTCCCAAGCCGTCAGTTTGGCCCCTTGTAACCGGGGACGGGTTTCATCCGCATAAACCCGGTTTAACCTTCCCTGTTCCCAAGCACTCCGGACTACCCCCAAAGCCGTGCCATATCCGGCAGTGGCTAAAGCACCAGCGTTGCAGTGAGTGAGCAGGTTTAGACGCTCCGGTGTTTCCGGTAGTACCTTAGCCCCATATTTTCCGATCGCCTGACAAGTTTGTAGATCTTCTGCTTGAATTTCTTGAGCAGTTTGTAATAATTTACCCTGAATCTGACCCACAGAAATAGATGGATCTCTTGCTGTTTCTAGCATCCGTTCAATAGCCCAAAACAAATTGACTGCTGTGGGTCGAGTTTGTCGCAGCATGTCAGCGATTGATTCAATCTGTGCCAGAAACTCCGTAAAATTTCCGGTTTCAATTTCTCTAGCTCCCAAGGCCATGCCATAGGCCGCAGAAACCCCGATAGCGGGCGCTCCCCGGACAATCATCGTTTTGATTGCCTGTGCCATCTCAGTAGAATTTTGAATAGCAATGGTTGTATATTCTCCCGGTAAGCGAGTTTGATCGATCAGAATCACGCACTGATTTTCTTTATCCCAGCGCACAGGATAAACCGGGTTATGATTAGGAACCATGGGAATTTTCTTCACAATTGACCCATTTATAATAACGCGATTTAATTATTTTTAATTTTTAATTAAAAAGGGCGAAGATGCCTCCGCCCTTAGAATCATGATTATGCTGATTGTGGGTTCGCTTATACCAAACGAGAGTAGTATTCCACCACCAGTAGTTCATTGACTTGTAGAGCCACCCATTCCCGTTGAATGATGCCATTGACTTTGGCGGTCATTTTGGCTTTGTCAAATTCCAAGTGGCTGGGAATATTGGATAAACCGGGATATTGCAGGTTCGCTTCTACCAGTTTGCGGGAGCAATCGCGGTTTCTGACCCCAATTTCTTCTCCCTGTCTACACTGATAACTGGCAACGGTTACCGTACGACCATTCACGGTTACATGGCCATGGTTTACCAACTGGCGAGCTGCGGGGATGGTGGGAGCCATACCCAAGCGAAATACCGTATTATCTAAGCGCATTTCCAGCAATTGCAGCAGCACTTGTCCGGTAGAACCAGTAATCCGGCGGGCTTTTTTCACGTAGCGTAGAAGCTGCTTTTCACTCAAACCATAGTTAAAGCGCAGCTTTTGTTTCTCCTCTAGACGGATAGCATACTCTGACTTCTTCTTCCGAGCCTGACCATGTTGACCAGGGGGGTATGCCCGTCGAGGAGATTTACGAGTCAAACCAGGTAAGTCCCCCAAGCGCCGGGTTACCCGTAAGCGCGGGCCTCGGTATCGTGACATCGAAATTTCCTCTATTTTTATTTTTTACACAGACTTTCTATTATACTTCTCTAACTCTTCTCTGTCAATACTTAGGGTTGTGGGGTGCATAAATAAACCTACTCATTCCTCATTACTTCAAAGACGGGAATGGGTAACTCTTTTCCATAGGTTTGTTCTAATTGTTCAACCTCTAAAGAGCGAATGAGATTCAGTTGTAGGTTCTCTGCGCTGAGGGTTTGGGCATAACTAGCGCTCAGATAGGGTAAATAGGAGTCATCATCAGATAAATAGACTTTAAAGAAGGCTAGACTTAGACTTTTCATGGCATTAATTCCCACGGTATTATCTCTCGGCGTTTCTTGTGCAGATTCTGGGGTAAAGGGATTATTATTTTCCGTGGGAGCGCTGACAGAAAAATGAGTTCCTGGAATCATCAAGGCTAAATATTTGTCTGGATGTTGTAGCCAGAAAAAGGGATAAACTTGTTCGGTCACAATGGGGGTAATGATATCGTGACTACTAGCCATGAGAAATGTGGGGACATCAATGTTACTTATTTTTTCTGGGCCAAAAATAACACTACTGAGAGGATAAACAGCGATCGCCGCTTGAACGCGAGGATCATGTAACTTTTCTTCGTCCGGCTCTAAATCATTGGCGCGACATTGCAAGAGTATCGATACATTTAATATCGGGTTGTCCAGGGTACATTTTTGGCGCAGGCGTTCTCGATTTAACTCTGCTCCAGCTAAGGATAAGGCTGTCGTTGCTCCCAAAGAGTGGCCTAAAATACCCACATTTTGTACATTAATTCCCTGGGCCCAATTGACTTCTTCAGCTTGTCGTTGTTCTAATTCATCTAACAATCGTTTAATATCATAGGGCCGCTTGATGAATTCCTGGGGATAAATCTCTTGATTCAACCATCCTTCTAAAAGAGCTTGACGATAGCCTAAATTAGAGCCAATATGTTCAGGAATAGCGACCGCAAACCCATAGGAAGCTAGATATTGAGCTAAGTCAACAAAATTGCTCCGAGTCGATCCAAACCCATGAGAAATGACAATTAAAGGAGCCGGTTGGCCTTGATTTTCTGGCAAGTAAAGATCGATCTCTGAATTTATCAATTCCCGTGTTTTGAGAGTTAAAGTCTGCTCGCGAACCCTCAAAGGGCCAGATTGCAAGATATCGGGTAGGGTATCGGGAATTGGATTGGCGATCGCCTCTAAAGTCGCTTGTTCGGTAATGGTTTTGACCACTGCCTCTCGATACTGAAAAAACATCACTATCAGTTTCTTTAATTCAAAAATTATACCGGTATTAATCCGTATGCCTTCACTCGGAAAATAACGCATAATATTGACCAAGGTTAATCCTTCTGGATCGTCTGCGGCTAAAATCAAGGCAGATCTGAGGGCATAAAACCCATTTTGACGCTTTTGAGTTTGTACCAAATATCCTAAGCGTTTTAAAACCTCTTCTCCTATGGCAGTATAGGTCATCTGAGAAACTGCAACCGCATTGAAACCAAACTTCTGTTGCAGTAACCCTTGTAACTCTTTGCGATCTTCGGGTTCTAGAAATTGGGCATAAAATTGAAAATCGGGGGTAATTTCTCCGGTTTTTGCAAATGTATCTAGGGCATCAACTGATAGGGTAAACTCTAAAGGGCCATAGGTAAAATAAATGTTTTCTGCACTTTTAGCTGGTTGGGTTGACCAGGGGAATAGGGTTAAACTGAATAAACAGAATCTATAAATACTTTTGATTAAGAGTGATTTGATCTTCATAGCTAATTCCTCAACACCTTCTCATAATAGGATAAATAGCTCTTTGCAGGGTGGAACTGGCGATCGCCGCGCCCAACTTTAGCAATCGGTTTTTTGGGCAAATGTGCCATGAAATCCCATAGGAATCACACTGGGTAATCCTAAGCGACAAAGGGGGGAATCACTGAGGTGATGAGCATCATAAATCCAGACTTCGCTGCTATGGCTAGAGGAATGGTAAACCACTGTTAGCACCCAACCGCGATCGCCGGTTTCTGGATCGGGCACATAGAGGGGTTCTGTTGAGTACGATCCGATACCTGGATCGCCAATCTCTAAGGTTTGGGTTGAATTGTCCCAACGGGCAATGACATTGAGCAAATCTGTACCTAATGGGGTTCCTGGACGGTGCATAGAGAGATAGGTATAGCGGGCGGGTTTTCCGACTTCTAGGGGGGAGACGATGGGAAATTCGCTATGCTGCTCGATGAGGGGATAATGGTCAATGAGTGCGCCAGTTTTGGGGTTCAGATGCAATCGCCACAATTGACTCAACGCTTCGGTGTGAGTTTTGCCACTGGGGACTTCTCGGAGAAATTCATGGGTTTGGAAGTCCTGATAGCGGGCAAAATCAATCACCAGGTTCCCCTGTTCATCCATAAACCCATTGCTAAAGTGCCACTGGAACCAGGGAGGGGCTTCTTGTTGCTGGATTAGGGAGAGGGTTTGGCGATCGAAGATGAGAATTTGCGTCCCTTTGTCGGGTTTCCATTGTAGAGCATCAGCAAAGCTGCTTGTACCGAGTAAAATCGGCAATAAATTTAACTCAATGGGGGGAATAAAAAAGACCAAATAGGGGCCCGCAAGCACAAAATCATGGACAATGGACATCCTCTTGAGGAGATGTTGGCCCATTTGAATGATTTTACCGGTGCGATCGCTTTTATATAAACCTAACTTCGGCTTGGCTCCCGGCATTATACCAAAGTTAAAAATTTCTCCCGTCTGAGCATCCACTTTCGGGTGAGCAGAATAGGCCATTCCTGACTGTAACTGGGATAGGTCATCTTTTCCTTGAGTCTCTAATGTTTCTAAGTCTAACCGATAGGGGCGATCGCCTTCCCACAAAGCTAACAGCTTATCCGGTAAAGCCAAAACCGACGTATTCGCCGAATGTTTCGGGGACTGTCCCCATCGCTTCCACAGGGGGCCAGGAGCTGTCATGCCATAATTAGGATACAAAAATCGATCCGCCTCAGCTTCTGCACAATAGCCTTGGGTTTGCACATAGCGATAAACCCCGGTTGCTCCCTCCTCCGTAAAATGAACCGCCAGAATTGCCCCATCCCCATCAAACCAATGACCGACACGCACGCCACCTCGTTCTAGTCTTCCAGGGCCATTTCGATACAGTGTGCCTCGTAAACCTTCGGGTATTGCTCCTTCGAGAATTTCTAGGTCAGTTGGGGGAAATTCGGTAGCTGGTTGAGCAAGGGCTTGACTCCAAGCTGGATCAGATTGAGTTGGGGAAGACATAGGGGATTAACCGTAACAATAACAACTATAACTGGGGTTCTTTAATTGACGATCGCCCCAAAATCCGCCAGTACCCGCGCATGATTGCGGAGAATTCCCAGTAAATTCAACCGGTTATTTTGTATTTTTGCATCTTCAGCCATCACCAGTACGCTATCTTCGCCATCGAAGAACCGACTCACCGTCGGCGCAATTTCCGCTAAAGCAGTGACCAAATCTTGATAGTTGCGGGTTTCTTGACAGCGTTGGGTTTGGGGAACAATTTTTACCATAGCATCGTAAAAGGCTTGTTCTGAAGCTTGTTCAAACAATTCTGGGTTTACCACTCCCACCGGATCGAGTTGTTGCTTATCCAAACTGCCCTTAGCCGCTAACCTTGTGGAACGGTTGACGGTGGCGAAAATGTCGTCTAACTGGCCAGATGTGCGGATTTCTTGCAAAAATAGGGCGCGTTTGTGCAAGTCTAGCAGATCAGCTAAGGAGCGACTGGCGTATTCTGGGTCATCTTCCCCTAAAACCGCATTGACAAGATCGTAATCAATGGCTTTGTCTTCCTGGAGTTGGGTACGGATGCGTTGCAGGAAAAAGTCTTCTAGGGTGGGGACTAAATCGGGAAGATCCCTATTGGGCCAGCAGGAGGTTACACTATCAACCAAGAGTTGATGGAGATCTAGGGGTAAGTTGGCATCCCAGGTAATACTAATGATGGCATTGGCAGCGCGTCTGAGGGCAAAGGGATCGGAGGAACCGGTGGGAATCATGGCTAAACTAAAGATACTGATCAGTGTATCTAGGCGATCGCCCATGCCCACGATTTGACCGACTAGGGTTTGGGGTAAACTATCCCCAGCTCCTTTGGGTAGATAATGCTCTATAATCCCCGTAGCGACGGCTTCCGGTTCTCCACTGCAAAGGGCGTATTTTTCTCCCATCACTCCCTGCAACTCTGGGAATTCGTACACCATTTGGGTGACTAAATCGGCTTTACATAATAGGGCGGTGCGATCGCATAATTGCCTATTTTCACTGCTTAACTGGAGTTGCTCGGCCAAAACCTTAACACAAGTCCGAATGCGTTCGACTTTATCACGAATAGAGCCTAATTTTTCCTGAAAAGTAACCGTTTCTAACTTATCCAGATAACTCTCTAGGGGTTTAGCTAAATCGGCTTGATAGAAAAACCGACCATCAGCGAGTCTAGCGCGAATCACCCGCCCATTTCCCTGGGCAATCCGATCGGATTTGGCGGGGTCACCATTAGAAATGGTAATAAAATAGGGCAATAATTCTACTGAGTCTTGGGATTTAAATACGGGAAAATAGCGTTGGTGGGACTCCATCACCATGGTGCTAACTTCTGTAGGCAGTTGAAGAAAGTCATCATCAAACTTGCCAATGACTGCGGTTGGGTATTCGACTAGGTTGGTTACTTCTGCCAGTAAATCGGGAGAAATGGGTGCATATCCCCCTAATTTTTCCGCACAGGCTTGTACTTGAGTTTTGATCGTTTCTTCGCGTTTTTGGGGGTCAACTTGAATAAAAATTGACTCCATGGCTAGTAGATAGTCGGATGCTTGATTAAGGCTGACTGGTTGGGGATGGAGGACGCGATGACCGTAGGAGAGGCGATCGCCGACAATTTGGGTTGAGCCATTTTCGAGTACAATCGGCAGTACCTGCTCATCCAATAGGGCTACTAACCAACGAATGGGACGAGGAAAGCGCAACTGACCATCTCCCCACCGCATAAATCGTTTTCCCTCTAACCCAGAAATCCATTGGGGAACCCATGCTGCGAAAAGTTCAGAAAGCAAGCGTCCGGGAATTTGTTGGCGAACAAAGACAAAATCGCCCTTTTCCGTGGGTCGAATCTCGAAATCTTCTATATTTACCCCTTGTTTTTTAGCAAATCCTTCTGCTGCTTGTGTGGGTTTGCCATCTTTAAATGCTGCTTTTGCGGGGGGGCCTTTGACTTCTTCTTCTCGGTCAGGTTGTTGCAGAGGCAATCCATCAATGAGTGCAGAGAGACGACGGGGAGTACCATAGACTTCGATACTCTTGGGGGTGAGGAGTTCGTCTGCTAAATTTTGGGTGATGAGCGATCGCCACTGGTCGATAGCACTGGTGATAAAATCAGCAGGGAGTTCTTCTGTACCCACTTCTAAGAGGAATGTAGACATATTGCCGGATGTTTCGAGAGCGATAATGATGGCTATCCAAAGTTTCAGTGTACCTTGCTCTGGCTCTGATTGACCCAAAATACACCCACCAAAATCATAGCACCGGCGATCGCCACTTTCAGGGTTAAGGGTTCCTCCAACACCAGCCAACCCATGAGGGTAGCGATAATGGGCACTAAATAGAGGAAACTCGAAGCTTGGGCCGTGGGCAAGTGAGCTAAGGTATACGTCCAAGCGATATACGCAAGTGCCCCCGGAAAAATCCCCAAATAAGCCACCACTAAACCCACTTCCACCGTATCCGGGAATCGGACAAAGAAGAGAATCGGCAATGTTCCTAACCAGACGGTATAACTGGCTAATTCTAACGGAGAATAACGCTTAAAAAACGGCCGCTGAAGGACAAAATAGACGCTTTGGGAAAAAGCCGCAATTAAAATTAGTCCAGAAGAAGCAGCAAAACTCAAACCTTCTCCTTTTCCCAGCACAATCAACACCATCCCCCCTAACCCCAAAGCCATACCTAACCACCCTTGAAGGGGTAAGGATTCTTTGAGGATAACAGTCGCTAAAATTGCCGCCATACAAGGACTAGAGGCATTTAAAATGCTGGCTGTTCCTGCGGGAACGACAGTCTGCCCCCAAGATAGGAGGAAATGATAGAGGGAAACCCCTAAACATCCTTGGAGTAATAATCGTGGTAAATCTGCGGTATGGGGGAAGCGAATTTTGCTGGAAATTAAAGCAAAGAGGGCCAAAACTAAAGAAGCAATCAAAAATCTAAATGCCACTAAGTTTAGGGGAGCAATGGTTTTTACTGCATAGCGAACTCCCGGAAAAGCGGAACCCCACAGCAAGATACACAAAAGCGCACAACTCCATCCCACCCAAGAAGATTGACTCTTCATAAGTCGCTCTCACCCAGTAACCAATAGGTCGTCATTTTTCCTCGACCTCGAACATTAAATATTCCTCTTTTTTCTAAAATAAACTTGTTTTTTAATTGCTCATAGGTGGCTTCAGTGACTTGAATTTTTCCCGGAAAGCCTTGGGATTCCATCCGAGAAGCAATATTTACCGTATCTCCCCATAAATCCAGTTGCAGTTTACTGACTCCAATGACACCGGCAACCACCGGCCCCGTATTAATGCCAATCCGTAGTTCAAACGGTTGATCGTCATCGGTTTCGAGTAATTTTTCTAAGATGCGGGGACGATTGAATTTTTTGATGACTTTCTGCATGTCTAACGCGAGTTTGGCAACCCGTTCAACTGATTTTCGATCTTGTATATTTTGGTAGACGGGTAAACCTCCTACGACCATATAAGCATCACCAATGGTCTTTATTTTTTCCAGTCTATAATCGTTGGTGAGTTGATCGAATTCTGAAAAGATCTCATTTAATAAAGTCACTAGCTCCGTAGGATTGATTTTGGCTGAAAGCTCTGTGAATCCGACTAAATCAGCAAATAAAACCGTTACTTCAGGTAAATAATCGGCAATAGTATGACGATTTTTCTTGAGTTTTTCAGCAATATATTGAGGTAAGATATTTAACAGCAGTTCTTCAGAGATTCTTCTTTGTTTACGAAGTTCATCTTCGATTTGTCTTTTTTCAGTGACATTTCGTACTGTTCCTTCAAAATAAAGCAACTCTTCCTTATCATTTTTTACCTGACGCACGCTTTCAGAGATCCAAATAATATCACCATTTTTACAATAGATTTCTGATTCAAATTCTTCAACAAAATCATAAAGTTCCATGTAGGCTAAGAATTCATCACGACGCTGAGGACGAACATAAAAATTTTCATTAATATTGGTAATGGTAGCCATTAGTTCTTCTGGGGAATCATAGCCATAAAGTTGAGCTAGGGCTAAGTTCGCTTTGATAAATTGACCTTCCGCAGTGGTTTGAAACATACCATCAATGGCATGTTCAAAAATACTGCGATAATTATATTCAGCTTGTTGCCGAGCTTTTGCTTCTTGGGTAAGCATATTTTGCAGATTGAGCAGACTGAGTTGAATGTTGATTTTAGAGAGAACTTCTTGAACTTGAATGGGTTTGGTGATATAATCATTACCACCGACTTTAAAGGCTTTATTTTTATCTAAATCTCCGCTTAAGGCACTGACAAAAATAATGGGTATAGATCGATAGGTTGGATTAGATTTAATTCTTTGACAGAGTTCATAACCATCCATATCAGGCATCATAATGTCCAGCAAAATTAAATCCGGGGGTGAAAAATGGATGGCATTGAGGGCTAATTCTCCATTAATAGCTTTGCGGACGCGATACCCTTGTTCGGTGAGAATCCGAGATAAAAATCGGATATTATTCGGATTATCGTCAACGACTAAAATATCCTGAAAAGAGGGTAAACTAATATTGTCTGGCATTATCTGAAATCCCAAATCAAAATGGGGGTATAAAGGCAATAGCCAAGACCCCTGAGCTGCGATCGCCTCTTTCCCTTTATAACATTGGCATTCCGAACTCCGATCAAGATCTTTGGCCCTCGATCGCCTCTAGAGTCGTCTCCAGAATCAGATCCAGGCGGTAATGCTCGACTAAATCGGCGATCGCCTCCCTTAAGTCAGACTGATTATTAGGAATCTCTAGCAACAATTTTTGGATAAACTCTTCATCAGCTTCAAGGGTAGCTTGATACAATTGATTGACCCAATTGATGGACATTCCCATCAATTGCTCTCTACTTAGTCTCCTCTCTGTCTCATAACTGGGATGGACAACGATCTCCTGATTTTCCGGAGTTTCATAGATATACTCCACACCCAAATAATGGCTCATTTTTGCTAATAAAACAGCTTGAGTCACGGGCTTATGAATTAATTCATTACATCCGGCCGCCTCAATCAATACTTGATCTTCCTCCAATGCACTGGCTGTGAGCGCTAAAATCGGAATTGCAGCTCGGCCAGTCTTCTCCTCTTCCATCCGAATCAAGCGAGTAGCTTGATAACCATTCATAACAGGCATTTGCAAATCCATCCAGATCAAATGAGGAGCGTAATTTTCCCACAGAGTTAAGGCTACTTCCCCATTGTCTGCTTCCTGTACCTCAAAACCTAGGGGTTGAAGTTGTTTCACTAACAATCGCCGATTTTCCCACCGGTCATCGACAACTAAAATTCGATAGATGGGTTGATTGGGAGCTAAAGCAATGGGCTGTTTTTCCAGAGTTTCCTGGGGCAGGTCTTCTAGAGCAGCCCCTCGTAAGGGAAGTTGAACTCTGACTAAAGTCCCAACCCCCACCTCAGAGCAGACCTTAATCTCTCCCCCCATCAGTTGCACCAGTTGTTGACAAATCGTCAAACCCAGTCCAGTTCCTTGTCCAGATTTTACCCCAGAGCGCGTTTGTATAAAGGGTTCAAACAATAAGGGTAATTCTTCTGCTTCTATTCCTTCACCCGTATCTTGGATTTCCCAGATATACTCTTGGGTTAGAAGTTGATCCTTATTAGGAGCCGGAAAGACCCGAATGGTGACCGATCCTTCATGAGTAAATTTAACGCTATTCGATAATAAATTTATCAGAATTTGTCGCAGTTTACCCTGATCGGCGATGACCCAACTGGGAACTTTTGGATCAAAGGTCGAGGATAACCGAATGCCTTTCTGATCGGCTTTTAGTCTTAACATATCCTGCACTTCATAGAGCAAGCGATATAGATCGAAGCAGGTTTCGTCTAAACTAACCTTACCCGCTTCAATTTTAGACAAAGAGAGAATATCATTAATCAGATCTAATAAATTTTCACCACTGCGATTGATTATGTGTAAGTATTCTTGATGTTCTCCACTCAGCAAAGATTCCCGCTTGAGAATTTGGGTAAATCCGAGGATAGCATTCAGGGGGGTGCGGAGTTCATGACTCATCCGGGCAATAAATTGACTTTTGGTGTGATTGGCCATTTCCGCCGCTTGTTTGGCACTTTGTAGGGCAATTTGAGTCTGTTTCCGAGCTGTGGCATCCATACCGACACTCAAGATTCCAACCGCTTCTCCAGATTCGTTATAGAGTAAGCGATTTGTCCATTCAACCCACACGCGATCGCCATTTTTGCGTTGATTTTCATTTTCATAGGTCGCATACTGTTCTGTATGTTCTAAAATTTCGTCAATTATTGGATATAAATTCTGCCCATCTGTATCTTTGATCGGGACAATTGTACCTTTGATATTTTGACCGATAATTTCGTCTTCAGTGTAACCAAAAAAACGTTGGGCGAATTCATTGAAGAAGACAATATTTCCTTGACAATCGATTTGTAATATGATACTGTTTGCAGAATCAACTAACTGACGATATTGGGTTTCACTCTTCCGCAAAGCTAATTCAGTCTGCTTGCGTCCTTCTATTTCTTGTTGCAACAATTGATATTGTTCATCAAGGGCATCTTTGGCTAATTTAAGCTCTGTAACATCTGTTTGCACGCCAATATAATAGAGGAGTTCTTGTTGCTCGTTAAAAATGGGCGATAGGGAGAGATCATTCCAGAACACACTACCATCTTTGCGATGATTTTTGAGCGTCACTCGGCAAGATTTTTTCTCTTTTAGAGCTTGTCTTAAGAGGCTTAATCCAGGTTGATTGCGGTCTTCTCCTTGTAAAATGGTACAAGTTCGACCGAGAATTTCGGCTTTGGTATAACCGGTGAGCTTTTCAAATCCGGAATTGACATAGACAACGGGATTTCCCGGTTTAGTGGAGTCGCTAATGATAATACCATTGGTGCTGACGGCGATCGCCCTCTCCAGTAACCCTAGTTTTTTTTCTGTATCTTTTCGATAAGTAATTTCACGGGATATCCAAATAGCTGTATTGTGTTTTAGGGGAGAAATGGTCGCTACAAACCAATGTTCTTCTCCACCCATCGGCCAACAATATTCAAGGTTTTCTATGGTAGTTTTTTGATCGATAACATAGCGCGTCCAATACCGTTTAAATTCAGCAACTTGTGGCGGAATAATAGGATCGATATTTTGTTCTAAGTTAGCTTTTTTCTGCTGCAATTCCCTGAAATATCGAGTGGGTGCAACCTTTAGGCATGTTCCCTCATAGGTTAAAACCACAATGATTTCATCCATGGCTCCAAACATAGCTAAAAGCTCATTTTCAGAATTTTCCAATACTTGTTTGGAGTAACTTATTTCCGTAATATCATTAATGTTTAGTAACAAATATTTTTGCCCACCCAGTTTAATAACTTGGGCAGATATTAAGCCAATTCTTTCTTGACCTTCCTTATTTTTGAAAGTGACTTGAATATTAGAAACCTCTTTATGTCGATCGACTTCATCAAATAAAAAATTCCAGTCCTTAGAGGATAAAAGTAAATTTAGATGAGCGATCGGCTGACCAATAATTTCTTCTCGTTTATAGCCAATATAGTCTATACAATTGTTATTAACTTCTAGAATTTCTCCTCGATCGTAGCCAATTAAAAATAACAAGCTGGGACTAGAAAAGAAGATTTTATGAAATCGTTCTTCTGATAATACCCAACTGGCTTCGAGTTGTTCGATAATCGAATCCTGTTTTTGGAGCGATCGCCATAAAGCCTGGTTTTGTTTATAGGTTTTTTGATGCTGAGTATAACTAGCGGTCTTCACCCGTAGTTCAATCAAGTTGAAGGGAGCAACTAGATAATCTTTAACTCCTGCTTCAAAGAACTGCATTTTATCTACGGAAGCACCGGAGGAATTTATGGCTAAAATCGGTACATTTAAACGATGTTGAAGAGCCGTACAAATATTTAAGGCAGCAAAATGAGAAAACCCAACTTCTAAAAAGATCAAACTCGGATCGACAGCATCCACTAAGGTCAACACTTGGGAAATTTCAGTAGCCCATTTGACATCATACCCTTGTTCAACCAGAAAGGTAGAGAGCCAAGCTAAACATTCCGGTTGGGGATGGACAATAATGATATTCACGGGTGACGATGCAGGGGGATGAAGCATATTTGCAAATTCCCAAGATAATAACAGGATACTTAGATACAACCAAAAGTCTCTTGACTGTGCTGAACTCTAGAACCTAGGATCGGTTAGATTTATACTTATGATAAATGCAAAATAGGGATGGAAATTAACGATTTTAAGGTTGATCGGCATAAAGCGTGCCTAATTGCTCTGGAGTGAGTTGATCGCTGGGGAGATCGAGGACTCATTTTCCCCCTTGTAGTCCTAAGAGGCGATCGCTATAGGCTTGGACTAAATCGACAGGGCGATCGCCTCGCCACCTGTTGCTGTTGTCCTCTCGAAAGGCGATCGGCTGGCTGAAAAGCCACATCTATCTACCAGTTTAACCGGCTCTAGGGTGGCCAGTCCTTCAAGTAAGAGCGATCAAGAAAACCTCCCTCTTAAACACTGCCATAGGGAAACCTCCCGCAACCGTCCCCCAAACAATTTTCTAAAGCACTGCGACGACGGACTAAATTAAACTGTTGCTTCAGTTACCCCTTAGATCTTAGGGTTTAAAGCATAGCAATTGCCGATCTAAACGGCGCAAATAATCAATGCCATAAGCCCCTGATTCTAATCCAGAAATTAACACATCCGGTAAATCTGGCTCAATTTCTGGACTCCAAGAGGCAGCACTTAAAGCCATTGCTGCTACCGTATCCACATCTCCCGTAAAAGCAATGCAATCGTGTAATAAACCACTTAGAGAATGATTGCACATAATCGCCGTCACTGCCGCTTGCACACTCATCCACCCCTGAGATTTGACTTTTCCCGTCCAAGGGGTAGCCCAGTATCCGCTAACATGGGCTTCTAGAAATTGACCTAAATCAGCTTTTGCCCCCAATTGATAACAAAAATAATGGGCCATCAGAGCTGAGGCGATCGCCGCTCGAATGCCATCAGGAGTATTATGGGTAATCCGAGCTTGGATACGGGCATAGTCCATAACCTGTTCAATATCCGGTAAAAGACCGATGGGAGTCGCTCGCATGGCGGCTCCACTCTTGTCAGAATGCCAATTAATACCGGCTAAAAATTGCTCTCCATTTTCCACACTACAGAGATACTGATAAAATTTGCCCGCATAACCTTCCCGTTGATCCCGCTTAAAGACCCTAACAAAGGCATCAGCAAGAACTGGCTCTGTCCAGGGTTGTCCAGAAATTAAGACTTCGGCGATCGCCAGACTCATTTGGGTATCATCGGTATAAGAACCTGGTATTAGGGGATGACGGAGATTTTGAACATAGCCCCTCAAATGATTATGCGTCTCAACAAACTCTGGCTCGGCATACTCAAACCCAGCACCGTAAGCATCACCAATAGCTAATTCTAATAACATCTTCCTACTCACCTCTCCAAGGGGTTATAGTCTTCAATCGTTCAACCCGTGTTGTCAAATAGACGCTGAAACTATAGCTTAGAAGCACAGGTCATTGACCTTAAATTTCTTCTGTTGCCTTTCCCCTATGTCTGAGGAGCCATTTTTCATTCAATTAAGTTGGCAAGATCCGGAAACGGGCGATCGCCAAGACCCCGTATTTCCCTTACCAGTCGCCTTGGGCCGAGAGGAGGTCTCGATGCCCAAAACCGTAGAGAATCAGACCGTTACCCCTGTGGTACTCGACCATAAGAAAGTCTCTCGTTTCCATGCCCTGATTACTCTAGAAGGAAAGCAAATCCTCTTAACCGATCGCAGTGTTAATGGCACTCGATTACACAATCATCTCCTGCAACAGGGAACCTTACCCGTTCAGAGTCAGGATCGGATCGAAATTGGCCCCTATCAAATCACCTTAACCGTGATTAGTCAGTACGATCCTGAAGCCACAGAACCCGAAAGCACCCGCCGATCTCCCTCAAATTCTCCCACTCAAATCTCGGTCACCCCTTGGTGGTCTCAGTCCTGGATGATTGGTATTATGGGCGCTGTGATGGCCGTTGGTTTGGCGGTAGGCACTTGGGCGGTTGTGAGTTGGCTATTGGAAAAGTCTAGACCCTCTAAACCGGGTGTAGAAGAGGCTTTGAGGATGGAATGGCGCAATGATTAAATTTGGGCGGCGATCGCCATATTGGATACTGGTGAGCCTATTGGTGTGTCTCTTGACTCTAGTCCCTTACCCCAGTTGGGGGCGATCGCCCTTTAGCCCCATCGAAGAACGGGCCACCGTGCAAATCGATGGTAACGTTTTATTTGAAATTAGCGGTATTGTAGGCTTTCCTGCACCTGAAAGGGCAGAGGTGATTAACCTCAAATTGGAACAATTGCTGCAAAACTATCTCCAGGATCAGGAAAATGCGCCCCAATACAAGATCGATCCCGATAACGAGCAAGCGATTTTAAGTTTCGATCGTTCCTATTTGTTAACCGTAACTCCCCAAGATGTTCGAGGAGAAAGAACAGTAGAATCCCAAGCGCGGCGCTATGCAGCCTTGATTTTAAATGGGATTGAGACCGCCCAGTATGAGCGCACGGCTGAATATCTGCGTCAAGCGGTATTGGTAATGCTGGGGGTGCTGTTAGTGGCGATCGCCCTTCACCTAGGGGTAGATCGGGGAGTCAAGCTAGGAGAGCGTCGCCTCGGAGCTTGGGTTACCGATGGAGAATTACAGATTCAGAACTTACAAATTTCAGAAAAATTACTGCATCGGTTAATTAAGTTAGTCCGTTTTGGGCTGCTGTTTGGGTTGTGGTGGGCAGTGGGGTATTATCTCACCGATCTGTTTCCCCTATTGCGGCGATCGCGCTATTGGCTCTTCGATCTCATTCTGGAGAGTTTGATCGACCCCATTTTCACCCTGAATGAGAACAGCTATTCACTACTAGATCTGCTCACATTAATCGGATTAACCGCCGGGTTATGGATTGGGGTGCGATCGCTCACTCGCCTATTCCGAACCCGTATCCTAGCCTTTACCAGTACCGATCGAGCCGTCCAAGACGTATTAGGGGTACTGGTGCAATCCCTACTCATGTTTCTAGGTCTATTGATTATCTTACAAATTTGGGGATTAAATGTTAGCTCATTAACCATTATTGCCAGTGTACTAGGGGTAGGGATTGGGTTTGGACTCCAAAATATCGCCAATAATTTCATCAGTGGCTTGATTATCACCTTTGAGCGCCATGTGCAAGCAGGCGATTTTGTTGAAGTAGCCAATTTAATGGGGACGGTGGAACAGGTAGGCGCTCGCAGCACCCAGATTTTAACCTTAGATCAGGTTTCCATTATTGTGCCCAATTCTCGATTTTTGGAAACAGAAGTGATTAACTGGAGCCATAGTAACCCAGTGTCGCGGTTGCGATTACCCGTGGGAGTCTCCTATAATTGTGACCCGGAACAGGTTCGCCAGGTACTTATAAATACGGCCAACTCCCATACAGATGTGATGGTTGAACCCCCTCCCCAGGTGTTATTTAAGGGATTTGGAGAGAGTTCTTTAGATTTTGAGCTATTGGTATGGATTAGGGAACCTCGCGGACAGTTTAAGCTCAAAAGTGACCTCTATTTTCGCTTAGAGAAAGCCTTACGCTACTATAAGATGGAAATTCCCTATCCTCAACGGGATTTACATCTGCGATCGAGCCATTTAGACGAAATTTTACAGCATTTGCACAAGGGCGAAGACCAACCACAACCGCAGAATAATCCCCCTTTAGAGTTAACAGATACAGCATTGGAGTATCTGGTGCAGAAAATGCAAGGGGAAGAAGGGGTAGAGATTAAGGATCGATGGTATCGAGGCAATTTCTATCCCGGTGTATTTGTGGCCGCAGAAGCGGTAGATTGGTGGATGAAAGAATTGAAGCTCAAACAACCGCAATCCGTGCAGTTAGGGCAGGTGTTGTGCGATCGCCAAATCATCCATCACGCTTTTCAGGATATCCCCTTTCAAGACAATTATGAATTTTACCGCTTTTATTAGTCATGAATCATTTTGAATAAAAACCTATGGCGCTTTTGGCATAATTGAAAACAAGGTTTCTAACACCTCCTCCGGCGAATGATATCCTAAACCATAACAAGCACGGTTACGCCAGATAATCGCCGGAAGATGCCCCACCGGTGCAGAGAGAGAAAAAATTAGTTGATCCATACTTAACCATTTGGACCCAGAGCGCCAACCAATGCGATCGCAAAATGCCTCATAATGGCGATCGCACTCCTCCCAAATCCACTCCTGCACCCCAAACCCAAACCGACCCTCACTATACTCATACCACAGCCGATCTAACGTCTCTATATCCGTCCTCGGCAGTCCCTCCATCTCCTCCAGCGCCAGATCATCCCCCTCCTCATATCTCGCAAGCGCCAAAATTAACCCCCAAGTATACTCATTTGCCTCTTGCCAACTCCCCGCCGCCAGCAAATCCACCAAATGACTATAGTCCATCCCCACCTCAGACGGCCAAGGATTTAGCTCTGTAATTCCCTGTAACCCTCCTAATTGAGCCAAAACCTCATACAAAAGGTTTCTCAATTCTTCCCGCTCCTGAGCCGCTATTTCTAGCTGTTTCTTTAACCAATCCGTCTCCGTTTCCTGCTCTGGCAACAACATCGACTCCTCAATCCAAATCGAACCATTCTCCAACTGCTCCCCCATCAGCCTACCCTGCTTCCACCAGCGCCAAGCCGTCTTATAGGAAACCCCCATCTGTTGGGCATAATTCGATAATGTTATGCGCCGTTCTTCTTCCAAAACCGGACTCAAATTAGTGAGAGGATAACTTAAGTTTAGGGCAATTGGCTCTAAGCCAATTGCACTTCAAAACTCCATTCATGCAAACATTTCCAGAGTTTTTCTGAGCAAAACCGTTAGTCTAGCTAACCCTTCGATTTCCCATGACTACCGAAACGAATGCCGATGAACACATCATAAAGGAAACTCCAAAAGCTCTGTTTTTCTAGAAGTCCTAGGGTTTGGGTGCAACCTTTACGATCTAATAGAGGTTTCATCACTCCATAAGTTTTTTGGTAGTAGTACCAGGGAATAGAGGGCCAAAGATGATGAACGAGATGATAGTTTTGGCCAAAAATTAATAGATTGAGGATCGGACTCGGATAAACTCTAGCATTTTTCCACCGGGCGGTTTCATGGAAGGGGCGATGGGGAAGATAGTCAAAGAATAAGCCTAGGGCTAAACCAACAATGCCACTGGGAACGAACCAAAAATTGAGAATATAGCTCAAGAAACCCCAATGATAAGCTGCGGCAACGATCGCCACTAGAAACAAACGACTGAGGAACCATTCTAGAAGCTCATTATTTTTCCAGAGTTTGCGCCGGAAAAAGTAGATTTCGTGGTAGAAAAAGCGGGCATTAATCAGCCAGAGAGGCCCCCCTGTGGAGACAAAATGATCGGGGTCATTTTCAGGATCATTGACGTTAAGGTGATGCTCAATATGGACGCGGGTAAACACCGGAAAGGCAAAACCGAGCATGAGAGCGCTACCATGACCGAGAATGGCATTCAGCAGGCGATCGCGATGTGCAGCATTATGGGAGGCATCATGAATGATTGTTCCTGATAAATGCAATGCCAAGATACTCTCCATAAATGAGAGCCAATGGGGCCAACCTGCCCACCAATATCCCCAGACTGACAGTCCAATTAAGATCAGAGCTGCCAAGAACATAATCACATTGAGATTCAAAAAGGTCTCAGGTGGGTGAAGCAACTCTTTGGGAACGGTCAGGGGTCTTTGTCCCTCCGACACCATCATGCGATTCGGTACTCCTTCATGTAACTCGTACAAATAAGCCTTTGGGTAGTATAGAGGATGACGGGAAAATAATAAAGTTTTGTAACATCAACTCATTTAATAAATCTATGCTGCTATCCCTCGATCGCCTTTATCTTACGAAGAGAAGATCGAAACGGAATCTATGGTGATGAAGCTCCTGTTATTCCTATTGCCGAGTGTCCTCCTAACTTGGGGAAGTAGCGATCGCCTCTGGCAAGCCTATACCCTCTCTCCCACTGAGGTTTCTGCCTTAGAACCTCTCCCTACCCGGTTTTCTGGCTGGTTAGCGATGGAAGGAGGATTTCCCCAACCGGGTTTAACCCGCTTTACTCCCGCTAATTTTGGCTCTCAACGACTCAATGACCATTTGGGCTGGTATTTGCATCAGGTGGCGCTCTATGGCCCCCCCGATATTCTCATTGTCGGCAGTTCCCGTGCCCTGCAAGGGGTCGATCCCTTCGCTTTAAGGAAAGCCCTAGAAGGGGAAAACGGGGAACAGTTGAGCATTTATAATTTTGGGATCAACGGCGCAACCGCTCAAGTGGTGGATCTGTTGATTCGAGAAATTCTCACCCCCGATCAACTTCCCCGTCTCATTCTCTGGGCTGATGGGGTACGAGCTTTTAATAGTGGTCGCCCAGATCGCACTTATGAATCAATTCTTGAATCTGAAGGGTATCAACTACTGTTAGCAGGAGTCCGTCCTATGGTTCCCCTACCTTGGCCGGATGCCGAGCAGTGTTATGACTTTCCTGTACCCTTTGCCAGTTCAGAGTCATCGGTTTCCTTAATTTCTAGTGCCCTTAGTTCCCCTTGTCTTTTGCCTCCAGTTTCCCAACGCCATCAAGCTTCCATCTGGGATAAGGCCTTAGCTACCATCCAAGCTAACCGTACCTTGAGCGATTTAACCCCTTTGGGCTTTTTGCCGGTTCAGCAGGTGTTTAATCCCCAAACTTACTATAGCCAGTATCCCCGCATTGCTGGACAGTTTGATGGGGATTATAGCAAATTTTATCTTCAGGGAGAACAGGCGATCGCCCTCTCTAATTTACTCAGCTACACCCAAAGACGGCGAGTTCCCCTTGTCTTTGTTAATCTTCCTCTCACTGCCGATTATCTCGATCCAGTCCGTTTAGGCTATGAACAAGCTTTTCAGCAGGAACTTAACCAGTGGTCGGATCATCAGGGCTTCAAGGTGGTCAATCTGGTGAGCCAGGAATTAAATAGCCTAAAGAATCCTGACTATTTCGCCGATCCCAGTCATATTAATCAATGGGGGGCGATCGCTGTTGCCCACCACTTGGCCAAATATGCTAACATTCCTTGGCCAAAACCTCAATCTAGGAAGTGAGCCATGCCAGATAATGATGAATATGAGATCGAGTAGTCCAGTCTACTGGTTATTTGTATTTAGCCTTCTAGGAGCGGTTCTCCTCTGGATACTCCGAGGAATCGGGCTATTGACCTTTATTCCTGGAGGAATCATCATTTTACTGCTCTGGACGGCGATCGCCGCCGGTATCCTCCAACTAAGCCTCACCCGTTTCTAGCCTCTTGTTACAAAACTTGATGATTAGTAAGAGTTACGCTATAATTCCTCTGTGGTGTGAATAAGCATATCCTCCTAAATAAAATGAAAACTTCTTCTAATGTTGCCTTAGCTACCGAAAATAAATCTGTATCAACCTCCATTCAAGCCAAAGAATCCTGGAAAAAGATGCAGAACTTGTATCAAGCGGATCAGCAAGTGAAGTATTTACACTTAGAAGCCGAGGTAGAGTGTTTGTTGCAGCAGATTCAATTAATGGCTAGAAAATAGCTCCTTGCATCAAACCGTCTCACCCCTGTTTATACTCCTGAAGAGGCACAACGTTAGAGCTAATCAGCCATAATTAGGTAATCCTTTACCTAAGAAGAGCTATGAGTTTATCTTTACCTCATCTCATACTCCTGACCTGGACTTCCCTATGGCGAAATCCCTTGAGATCCGGTTTGACCTTGGTCGGAATATTTATGGGGGTTTTTGCTGTTGATGCAACTCTGAAAGTCCGTACCATTTCTACAGCCGTTATGGAGAGGGAATTAGCCCAACGGGAAGCTCCACGGGTTGAAATCTGGAAATGGGGTATGACTCCAGAGGATAAGGTCTTTTTCCAGGAACGGTTAACCCAAATTCAAGCGATCGCCACCAATGAATTTATCAGTTGGAATGGTTCAGTCTTCTTTGAAGACCAACAGGCTCAGGCCACTAACAGTGCTGTATCCGAAGCCTTTATCTCGACGGCCGGCCGACAACTTCAGAAGGGAAGATCGTTTACACCTACAGATTTTGCAGAATTTCGTGCGGTGGCGATCGTCGATCAGTTTTTGGTCGATCAACTCTTTGAAGACCGCAATCCGATCAATCAACGTATATATACAGAGGGCAGGCCCTACACCATTATCGGCGTAGTCGCTACCCTGCCAGCAGACGGGGAGCAGCAAGGACTGGTTTTGATTCCTTCAACCCTCTATTATGCCCTGACCGGTTCTCAGCGATTTCGGAACCTGTTGATTCGCCCCCAAAGTTTAGAACAGCTTAATCATCTAGAACAACAGGTTAAAAGTTTAGCTCAACAGAGATTTCCCCAACAACAGTTTTGGGTAGGAACCAATATAGATGAAATCTTAGAACAGCAAACAACCCTAAAATTAGCCTCCCAAGGATTAGCATTAGTGGGATTAATTGCTCTGTTCGTTGGTGGTGTGGGCATTGCTAATATTAGCATTGCCTCCGTGATGGAAAGAAGAGCAGAGATTGGACTGCGTTTAGCCATTGGGGCAACGGAGCGGGATATTTTATTTCAATTTATTCTCGAAGCCACCCTACTGAGTTGGGTAGGGGGGGTAATGGCGATCGCCACCGTTCACAGTTTAACCCTCATTGTCGTCGATCGATTTGACTTACCCTACCGCTTCGATCCCCAAGTCGCTGGATTTTCCCTCGGAGCAGCCCTAGTCGTGGGTATGGGAGCCAGTTTTTTCCCCGCCTGGCAAGCGAGTCAACTCGATCCCGTTAGAGCGTTACGCTCTTAATTAAAAATTAGCTTGACTTTAAACTTAAAATAGATAATAATAAAAGATCGGAGTGCTTAGTCAGGTTACTGAAACACTCCCAGAAGCGGAACTGGCGGAATTGGTAGACGCGCTAGATTCAGGTTCTAGTGTCCGCAAGGACTTCGGGGTTCAAGTCCCCGGTTCCGCATCCCCAGAGTTAGCGATTTAAGATTTGATCGTCGAGGGAAAAATCTACCTCTAGCTTCTCTTTTCCTTGAGCCAGATAATCGGTTTCAAAGGAATCTTTTAACCCAGATACTAGGTCATATTTAGGCTGCCAATTGAGTTCGGTTTTGGCTTTATGAATATCGGCAAAGAAATGCTGAACGCGCATAGGGAAGGCTTTGCGTTTGCCAAAGTCAAATTGTTTGGGGTCATAATGGACAATTTGGATATTTTCTACTGATTGACCACAAGCGATCGCACAAGCTTGGGCTAATCCATCAAAAGTGACATAGCGTTCCCCAGAAACATTGTAGATTTGACCGATCGCCTGAGCGTTTCCCAAAACCGCTATCATGGCTTGGGCTAAGTCATGACAATGACCCAATTGGGTAATAGCGTTACCTGTACCAGGAATGGGAAGGGGGCGATCGCGCACAATACGGTCAAAGAACCAAACTTCTAAAGGATTATAATTCAACGGGCCGTAAATATAAGTGGGGCGAATAGAGGTGAAGGGAAGCTCCTTTTCCCTCAGATATTCTTCCGTTTCAAACTTACCTTTATGGCGACTTTTCGGGTCTACAGGATCGCCTTCAATATGGGGCGGTTGTTCGGATTTTAAGTAAACTCCAGCAGAACTCATATAAACAAAGTGTTTCACTTTACCAGCGAACAAATCCGCCAGAGGTTGAGTATCGCTCAGTTCCCGGCCATTATTATCAAAAATCGCATCAAATTCCTCACCCGCAAGCTTATCTTGGATTTGGCTGGCATCCGTGCGATCGCCATGAATTTCCGTCACCCCTGCAACGGGGGCAGGTTTATTGCCTCGATTAAATAAGACAACTTCATGACCTTGGGCCACTAATAATTGGGTTAAATACACGCCAATAAACCGCGTGCCACCCATGACCAAAACTCGCATAATTTTTCCTTTTTTTTCCAGATTCTAACTTCTAGTTTATCACTATTGTCCCTCATAACAACGCCAAGTGCCATAAGAGCGAAAACCGTTGTAACCGAGCAGAGCTTCTGTATTCATTACCACTGGGGATTTTTCGCCAGCAGTGCTGTTGCTCCTGAAGCATCCATAGGGCGCGATAACCAATACCCTTGACCATAATCACAATTGAGTTTCTGAAGCAATTGAAACTGATCTCCGGTTTCAATCCCTTCGGCTACCACCGTCAATCCCAACTTATGGGCCAAAATAATAATCGTCTCAATAATCTCCCAACTTTCATGATCTAGGGCCGTTCTTTCCAAAAATGACTTATCAATTTTTAACGTATTTACGGGCAAATTATGTAGCCGAGCCAAGGAAGAATAACCCGTACCAAAATCATCAATACTCAACTGAATCCCTGCCTCTCTCAAGGTTTTCAACAACTTCAGGGCTATCTCTTCATTTTCCATCAATCCACTTTCTGTAATTTCTAACTTTAAATACCGATGATCTAAATTCATTTCATCAAGCAAAGTTTGAATCTGACTGACCAGGTTGGGATTATGTAACTGCAAACTTGATAAATTAACCACCATAGTTACATCCAATCCATGGGGAAATTTATTTTGCCACTCTCGTAACTGATAACAAGCCGTCTTTAAAATCCAATCTCCTAAATCCATAATTAAGCCGGTTTCTTCCGCCAAAGGGATAAAATCAACCGGGGAAACCATGCCTCGCGTAGGATGATACCAACGGACTAGGGCTTCAAATCCACTAATTCGACCGGTGTTAAAAGAAACAATAGGTTGATAATAAAGGCGAAAATCGCTTTGAGCTTCTAGATCCGAGACCCATTGCTCTGAGGCATAGGAAAAATGACCGGGAGAAGGATTAGAATTCCCGATCGCACCCGATAAATTTTCCTGTTCTCTGCCAGCGCGATTAATCGCTCGGCGCAGATCCAATTCCAGCTCTAATCTTTGCACTTCTGCATTGTGGAGATTTTGGTCAAAAATAGCATAATGATTGCCCTCTTTAACCTTAGCCTGATACATAGCAATTTCCGCATCCCGAAGCATACTTTCAGCCTGGGAATAGATATTCACTGAAACTCGATCGAACTCAGAATTGACAGCCGATAGAGCGACACCAATAAATGCAGTCATGGCAGATAAATTTTCTGCCAGTAAACTCATGGTGTCATCGGCCGCCCTGGAGTTGTGGACTAAACCATAGCTAATCGGTTTATGGGAGAGGGTTTGATAAATACTTTGGGCAACATCGATCGCCTGGGATGGATAGGATAAAGGTTCAAGCAAAACCGCAAACGTATCCGTATCCAGACGAGCGATCGTAAATTGAGTCGCCATAGAGGAATGCTCTGAATGAGAGGAATAAGGGGAAGTATGGGGAGATAAAAGAGGGCGAGAGGAATGCATAGAAATCGATCGCCTCAATGCTTCTTCAATGCGACCGGAGATCGCCACCTGCAACTCATTACTCAAGCGATGACCGGAATCAGCGTTAACCACCTTAGAGCGATCGATATAAATAAAAAAGACCGCAAACAAAGGCGGTTGCAATTGTCCGCGAGTTCGGGAAAGTAAACCCTCCAAGCGATCCATAAATAAGGCATAATTGGGTAGACCAGTCGCCGGGTCATAAAACGCCGACTCAAATAACTGCTTCTCCCGCTCCACCAAAATCGCCTTCATCTTCAACCGATCTTGAAGCGTCACCATAAACAACGTCAAACCCAACAACACCAGAGGAGATACCACTGGCAACAGATAATAAAAACGGAAAGCACCATAACAAACACTCAGCCATAGTCCCCCCAACCCCACCACAAGGAGTGCTTGTTTGCGAAACGACCAAAGCACGACTAGGGAACCCAAACTAATAGCTCCCCCAAAATAGAACAACTGCATCCATAGGGGATGCCAAGATGCCCCGACCTGTTGCAGTGGATTCTGGGATAATAAATTACTCACTACCGCCGCATGAAGATGAATCCCATTGGCGGAGGGATTAATATCAAATGGAGTCAGGATCGGATTAAAACCGGTGACATTAGCACCTACAATCACAATTTTGTGTTGAAATTTCTCCAGGGGGACTCGCCCTTCCATCACATCCGAGAACCTGTATTGGGGTAAATGTTGCACCGATCCGGGCCAATTAATCCATAAGGGGCCCGACTCCTTCCGATCTAATAATCGAGACTGAGAGATCAGTGCATTCGCCACCGCCACGCCAAGGGCTGGGATATGGCGCAATTGAGGCTGTAAAGTACGAGTTAAGCCGTCAGGATCTTGATTGCTCAGAACATGGCCCATCGCCACTGCCTCGGCTGCCAATTCTGGAGCTGGGTCTTTCTGATTTCCTTGCTTATCCCAAGCCACCGGCAGTGCCACGGGAACTTCACCCATAGCTTGAGCCAACTGTGCATCATCCGGGGAGGGGTCATGCATCAATATATCTAAAACGACTATCCGGGGTTGACTGGGAGCCAAACTCTGTAAAAGGGCAGCATAAATTTGGCGAGGGTGATTGGAGTTTTGTCGATTTTTCAGTGTCGTTTCATCAATGCCTACGATCACTATGTCACTATGCCAAGGCTCTTCTCCTCGCAATTGAAATAAGCCTCGATAGGCTAGTTGCTCTAGTTGATCGATCAAGCCCACTCCCTCTAGCGCGATCAAGATTAGCGCAGCAAGTGCGCCTCCAATCCAGCGTTGCCATCCCGGAGTTGAAGTCAAGTTTTTGATCGGGTAGTTTTGACGGTTCAGCATGTTTGGCTTGATTGAGAGTGGTGGATAACCCCGCTTGGCCAGGGAAGTGAGTAACCCCCTAAAGCCTGTTGGCCAGTTTCAATGGCGAAAGCCAGCTTACACAGTACCTTTATTTTGAAAGTCAGCGATGCAAGGAGACCCTTCTGTTAGATTAACGCGATTCTCTAGCAGCTCATCAGGATAAAGAGTGACTAGAGGGTTGAAAGAGGGCGTTTTCCTGATGGAATTAGTCAGAAATTTGTTGCAGTCCGATTAGGCCCGGTTCGGGTAATAGATGCTCCCTAGGGACTGTCTGTTTAGATTTATAGCAGGCCTAAATGAGTTATGTAACGATTGCCCCTCATCCCCCTACCCCCTTCTCCCACGAGAGAAGGGGGAAATGCCCTCTCGGAGTGGGAGAGGGATTTTCCGCAAGCGGACATGAAAGGGAGAGGGCATTTCCCATTGCACAACTCATTGAGACTAGCTATAGAATAGCCTGAGAATTCGGTGAGAGCGGCTCAGGAAAAGGGGAGGAATTTAAGGATTAACGAGATAGGGGGATTCCACTTCGGGCGCTTGGCCGGTTTTCACTAACCCTTGATAGATTAGGGCGGCTACTTCTGCACGGGTGGCGGGTTGGTTGGGACGCAGTTGCCCAATTTTGGGATAATTGATCGCCATCTGCTGTTGAGTGGCGATCGCCACTTTGTCTAAGGCATAATCCGCAATTTCCTCCCGATCCTCATAGAAGGCTAACATTTGATCGGTATTCACCTCTGGCACTTCCCGTAATAAGTTGGCTAAACTCACCAGCACTTCAACCCTTAAAATCGGCTCTTCTGGGCGAAAGAGATCCCCTGGATAACCCCCCATCAGTTGGGGAATGGTTGTGGCCACATATTGAATGGCGGCCTGGGCCCAAAAGTCTTGGGCTACATCTTGAAAGCGGACAAGCTTACGCACTTGGGGGAGATCGAAGGTTTTCTGGAGCAGACTGGCAAACTCGGCGCGGGTGACTGGGGTATCGGGGCGAAATGTACCATCAGGAAATCCAGAGATCAGGTTACGCTCGACTAAAGCTGCGATAAAATTCTGGGCCCAATGGTTGGCGGGAAGATCGGTAAAGGAAGTCTGCGCTGGAGAGGAGTCAGAAACGGATCTAAAGCGCATTTGTCCGGTTTCTCCATTTTGACGATAAAACAGAAACAATTGGCCATCCGGGTTAATCTGGTATGACTCGACTTGCCCTAATTTCTCTAAAAATTGGTCTTCTTGCTGGGAGAGGTTGCCACAGGCTTTGAAGGTGCGACCAAAGGGATCGGACATCATCAGGCGATCGCCTTCAATTTGGTAGTTAGAAAAATAATTGTTACATCCACCAAAGCCATTTACTTTGCCCTCTTTGAACATCAGGGTAATCGGCTCTTGGGAAAGGGGACGCTCGGTGGTATCCCCTTGAGTCCAATCGATCCATTGCCAAGAAGTGCTTTCTAGGGATGGGGAGAGCTGGGCAAGATGGAGGTTGGGGCCGGTAGTGATGACCATGAAGGTAGCAATCGGCAGGATAGGAAAGGGAGACATAGTTTTGAGCTAAGGTTAAAATCGTTGTAGTAAACGTCCTTTGAGCGATCGGAGATCGTAGGACTGTTGATATTGGATTAAATCACAGTTATAGCGCTGTAAAAACCGTTGCTGTTCCTGGGTGGCAATTCCTGTGGCGATCGCCTTCAGTTTCCAGTTATGGCATAATTCAATCATGGCTTTAATCAGGGGCTGATTTTGTTGAGGGTGTTGAATTAAGCTCTCATCAAGTTTCAAGGCATTGAGAGGTAAGGAACCTAAGTCCTTGAGAAACTGATTGCCCGGGCCTAAACCGTCAATGGTAATCGAAATGCCTCGCTGTTGCAGCGATCGCAGGGTGGCTGCCATCTGATTTTGATTCTTTGCTCCTAGTAGGGTGGTCGCTGAAAATTCTAGGTCTAGGCGAGCGGTGGGAAAACTATGGGTTTGACCGGTGCGATCGATAATACTGAGTAGGTCTTCGCTAAAAAGTTGTTCGGATACCCGCAGGGCAACACGCAGGGGCTGTTTTGTGCCCTGGATGGTTTTCACTTGTTGACAGGCTTGATCTAAAATCCATTGGTCTAACACTAAGTTTAATCCGCACACTGTGGCTAATTCAGATAATTTTTTGGCGGGCAGGCTACCCATCTGGGGATGTTCCCAGTGAAAGCTGGCAGCTACTGCGATGCATTGGTTTTTTTTGACCTCAATTCTGGGTTGGTAGCGGATTTGAAATCGGTTGGCTAACCAGCCATGGTAAAAGTCTTCTTCAAGTTTTAGGTCTCTGGTTTGGTCAAGTCCGAATAGGGGGGGAACATAGACGCGATAATGGTTACCGCCCATACTCTTGACGTTACCCAGGGCGATACTGGCTTGCCGTTGCAGTTCATCAAAGTTAGTGGCTGTGGGATAGAAACTGATGCCGATGCTGGCGGTGACGATCGCCCTATGATGGCTTATGACCACTGGTTCATTAATGGTCTCTAAAATCTGTTTGGCTCGCTCAGTGGCCAGGGTTTGATCGGCGACTGGGGATAACATTACGGCAAATTGTGCCCCGTTTCCTTTGGCGACTTGACCGCCGAGGGGTTGGATTGACTGGGTGAGTCGTTGGGCGATTGTTTTTAAGACTTCTTCTCCTTGACGATGACCGATGGCTTCTTGAATTAGCTCCAGGCGGTCTAAGCCGATTAGCATCAAGGGCACTAGGGAACGACTGAGGTTACTTTGGGCCACGGCTTGACTAAAGAAGCCTTCGGGTTGGCCAAGGGTGCTAATTTGGGGGAGGCTGGTAAGGGTATCATACTGTTCGAGTTGGGCCGAGCGCTCTAGACGAGCGGCGATCGCCTCTAATAGTTCATCGGGGGTGAAGGGTTTGATCAGATAATCATCAGCTCCTAAGTTCATCCCCACCCGCAGGTCTTGTCGTTCTCCTTTGGCTGTGAGGAAGACGAAGGGAACATTTGCTGTGGCTGGATTTTGGCGCAGGGCACTTAAGACTCCATAACCATCGAGTTCGGGCATCATGACATCGCAGAGAATCAGGTCTACTCGATGGGAGAAGGCGAGTTCTAGACCTAGGCGACCATTTTCGGCACTTAAGGTTTCAAAGTCTTCGGCTTCCAGAAAATCTACTACATTACTGATAATTTCTGGATTATCTTCAATTACAAGAATACAGGTCATGATTCAATTAAAAATTAAATTTTTTCATGTCGGCGACAGCCGAAAAAATTAAAAATGATAGCAACCGCTTAGGCGGTGAGGACTCTTTTTAATATTAACAGTGGTGTGAGCTAGTGTGGGGGAACGGGTATGAGGGTTGAGTTAAATGACCAAGCGGGAAAGGTTTTGGGTCATAACCAATCGCGTTGGTACAGTTGCCGCCTCGGAGCGATCGCCGCCGACCCATTTTTAGTTCGTCAGCATAAAACCAAAGGGGAAGTTAAAAAGATGGGGTTAACTCGGTTCGAGAAAATTATAGAGAATTTCATCGGGTTCATCTTCCATATCTTCATCGATTTCGGGGATAAAGACCGTTTCAGAAACGGGTGTTTTCTGGCTCGATGTATCCTTGAGTTGTTGTTGTCGTATGAGGCTCACTAGGGTATGCAGTTGATTGATGGTTTGCTTTAAAAGAGCGACTTCTTTTTCTAAGGCAACGAGACGATCGCCGGAATTAGCGGCAACTTCTCCTAAATAGAGGGCGATCGCCTCTTGCACTACCTCTTCTGAGGTTTTGTGGCGATCGCTGGCGATCTGGGCGATCTTCTCTTGCCAACTGGGGTTAAGGTTTAACTTCATGATGCGATTCATCGAGTTGAACAGAAATAGGGATTATCCTAATAATAAGGAATCATCGGCTAATTCTTCTCCTTTAAGCTGATTAAAGCGCTCTAAGAGATCTGCCACTTCTAATCCTTCCCGTTCTTCGCCCGCAATATCTAAAATAATTTGCCCTTCATGCAACATAATGGTGCGATCGCCCACGATCAATGCCTGACTCATACTATGGGTGACCATAATGGTGGTTAGCTGTTGCTCCCTAACGATTTTGCGGGTGAGTTGCAAGACAAAATGGGCGGTTTTAGGATCGAGAGCGGCTGTATGTTCATCCAATAATAAGACCTCTGTCGGGGCTAAGGTGGACATCAGCAGGCTGACGGCTTGGCGTTGTCCTCCGGATAATAATCCCATGCGATCGCCCAATCTGCGCTCTAATCCTAATTCTAAACTGGCTAACTGTTCCCGAAACTGGGCGCGACGACGGTTGGGAAGGGCTAAATTTAAGCCCCGAAAGGCTCCCCGTTGAACGGCTAAGGCCATATTTTCTTCTACGGTTAAATTCGCACAAGATCCTAAGAGGGGATTTTGAAATACTCTGGCGACTAATTTAGCTCGTTTTTGGGTGGGCCATAGAGTAACATTTTGACCGGCAATCTGAATGCGTCCAGAGTCCGGCAGGCGATCGCCACTAATTAAATTTAACAGCGTGGATTTTCCTGCGCCATTGGAGCCAATGACGGTGACAAACTGCCCGGCGGGAACATTGAGGGAAACCTGGCGTAGGGCGGGAGTTTCTAGAGCCGTACCGGGATTAAAGGTAACACAAGCGCGATCGATTTCAATCATGAAGAATTTTTCTGTTAAGCTTAAATTCAAGACTTAAATTTTATATCAGAGGCAAAGGGCGAGTATGTCTACTCAGCGAATACGTCGGAAGTCCTCTCAAAATCTGGGCACAAGTTCTAAAACACCTCGGTTTAGTCCCTCTCCTATTGTCTCTCGAAAACCCACGCCAATACAACCGACTGGTGATCGTCAACCCTTTGCTCAACGAACACCCAATGGGGCGAATTTTGACTTACAAACCGATCAGCCCCCTAGGGAACTTGCTCCAGATATGCAAGCTCATATCGATCGGTGGAAAAGCAACATCCCGCTTCAGTCTCCATCTGCACTGAATTTACCCATCCAGCGCTATCCCCTAGGAGACCACCATAATCTATGGTTTTCACACCCCCTTAATCGCCAATCGACTCAATCCTCAATTCAACGGGCTGATGGTGATGAAACAGATACATCTGAACCGGCTACTGCAACGCCAGCTCCGACTACGGTTGAAGATACAACGGTAACTGCACCGGTTGCCACATTAAAGCTCTGTGCGGATGTGGAAACGGCAGATCGGAGTAGATTGGGGTTAACAGACCTCGCTAAGGCCAATGTGGGTCATACTTTTTTGAAGCTCAGTTATCATAATCCCACTGATGTGCCGGATTCGATGCGTCAGCCCACCAAAAGGTTATTAAAATCACCAACGGGTTCTTCTTTTGGGTTTTATCCTCTGATTTACAGAGCCAGTACATGGACGTATGATAGCACCGCACGGATGAAGCGTTTAGAAACTCCAGGGAGTGGAACGAGTCTCGATCGCCATCATACTGGCTTTTCATTGAATCCGAAAAAATGGGTTCCTGGGCGTGTGGAAGAACCAGATGTAGCCCATGCTTCTAAGGGTGAAAAATCTTATGCGTTAACTCAGCCGGAAGTGAATGATTTGATGCAATATGTGGAAGAGAAAAAGGATGCTAAGTATAATTTATTTAAGTATAATTGCACCAATTTTGCGGTAGAAGCGGTTCAATCGATTGGTAAGTCTGCACCGAGTGGAGCGGGTCAATATGGAGAGATTATGCTTCCGAATTCCCTGTACAAGAATTTGCTGGCTTTATCTCGGTCTGGGGATACGGATGTGACGTTAGGGCCGCTAGATGATGGCGATTCCCATGATAAGAAAGGGGATAAAAAAACGGGTAAGAAAAGTTCGAGTAAGAAAACTACATAGGAAATAGGGGGAGGTTGACTTTAAGTCATGAGCGCTAAACCGATTACGTTTGAGGCGATCACTACGGTGATGGAAATGGCGATCGCGGATGTGAGCAAGAGAGCGGGAGTAAAAAACTTAAAAACCTATGTTACGGTGCGTCTGGAGCAAGTTTTCCCAGCCGATATTGCCGAAGAGGTGAAGGTGGAGACTCTTAAGTTTATTCATCCGACTCAAATAGGGGATGAGCAAATCCAGAGTGGCGATCGGGTAAAACTAACGATTATTGCTAACGATCTATCCCAACCGGATTGGTTTCGGATGACGAAAATGGTAAAAATTTGAATGTGCTATTCGGGAAGGTTCAATCATCCGTAGAATCGTTTTGCTGATTTTGTTGATTGAGCAGGATATCTAGGATACGGCGATTCTCCGTTTGCAGTCCGCGAATCTCTTCTTGGTGTTGTAGCATAATGGCATATTGCTGCCGCCTTTCTTCTCCTGCTTCTGCTAAGGCATTGGCTAAAGCTTGAAGGATACGAGCATTGCTTTCGATCAGGCGATCGTGCCTTTCAATTGCACGAGCATTACTTTCGATCAGGCGAGCATTACTTTCGATCAGGCGATCGTGCTGGCGAGCTGTATTGAGCAGATCGGATACCTGATCGGCTAAACGATCTAACCGCTCATCATTCCAGCGCTCTGGACTCATAGACATTTCTCCTTCAATCTACGTTTGAATATGAGTTCAATTTTACTTTTTTTCTGATTAGCTGGACGCGATCTCAATCTGCCGAACGACGGTTAGGGCAGAATAGGATACGCCTGCGGTTCCTTCTCCGGGATGGGTGGAGTCTCCGACGAGCCACAGGTTACGGATGGGGGTGCGGTTGGCAAAGCCGAAGGGGCCGAAGGTGGTTAGGCGTTGTCCCATACCGCCAACAATGCCGCGATCGCGCCCTGTATAATAGGCAAAGGTTCTGGGTGTAGCCGCTTCGATGTGAATAAGGGTTTCTGGGGTTAAGTGGAAATATTGACTTAAACGGGCGATCGCCGCTTCGGTAAATTGTTGCTTCAGTTGCTCATAGTCTGCACTGTTCCACCATTGCTCCGTATCCGTAAACGAAGAGGCGGTAATGGTAGTTTTTCCTTCCGGTGCGCGTCCATCTCCCGGATGACTGACGGAGACAAATAGGGAATTATTCTCGCCAATGGGGCCATGATAATCATACAGAAATTGCAGATGGGGCGGGCAATGTTGGGGAATAGCGGCTTGTTCGACTCCCAGATAAACCACAAATGCGCCACTCGGTGAGGGGACTTGCTTCAGGCGCTGACTGTAGCCATTGGCGTATATTTTCGTTGCCAGATCGTCAGACTGTAAGAGTTGTACTAAGTTATGAATGGTGATATTGGCGACTACATGATCCGCTTTTTCACGCCAGGTTTCCCCGGTTTTCAGGTTGCGGATAACCACGCCGGTAACTCGCCCTTTGTGGGTTTGGATTTGCTCGACAGTGTGGCGCATGAGCAGTTTACCGCCATCGCGCTCTAGGGATGCGACGAGGCGATCGCTCAAAACTTGCATACTTCCCTGTAAATGATACAAGCCTTGGGGTTCCTGGGAAACACCTAGAGCCGTTGCTGCATACAAGAGGGCGGTTTCCGTGGTATCGACTTGGGAGTAGAGTTTCAGTTGCATGTCGAGGAAGGTTTTTAGGCGGCGATCGCTTCCCACCCCCATCAACCTCAGTGCATCCCACACCGTCAACAGCGCAAAGGGCACAGTAACCAACGTATCGGGGCGCATCGCCTGCACCAATTGCCACAAATCCCACCAATCACGGGGAGGCAGCACCGGATCTCGCCCCTGAAACCGCCAACTGGCTTGAAATAAGGTATTCATCAACTGCCAAAAGGGTTCGCTTCCCGGAAACTGTCGCTGCCGTTCCTGTTGCCATTTCAGGGGATCTCGCCACACTGAAATGGGTTCTGTTTCCCCTGGCAAAAACACCGCACAAGCCGGATCGCAAGGTGTTGCCTCCGGTAGCGCGATCTCCAGTTCCTGAAAAATCCGATGATGAATTCCCCCCGCTTCCAACCCCGCCACCTGCGTCGCTCCCACATCAAACGTAAACCCGCGCCGCTTAAACGTCGAAGCACATCCCCCCGGCACAATCGCCTGATCCAGAATCAGCACCGAATACCCCCGACGAGCCAGGAGCGCGGCGGTAGTTAAGCCACCAATACCCGCACCAACAACGATACAGCGAGGCTGAGAGGAGGAGTGAGACTGAGCCATGATCTGAAGCAGTGAACAAGGGAACATTAACGATTGTAACGTTCCGTTAAGTTTTTCGCTGACTACGAATCCGGTTAGAGGGTACAACTAGCGGGCAAGATGCCCGCACTCCTCCAATCCTTTGATATTAATGGAGTGGGAGCGTCTCGCTCCCTAGCTCCTTCGATTTAGGAATGATACCGATGTTCTGACGTTAAGCGCCCAAGACACTCAAGAGGTTGAGGAGTTCTTGTAAAATTTGGGATGCTGCCCAAAAAAGATAGACTCCAAACAAGAAGAAAAAGCTCAATAAGCACAATCCATTTCCGGTTTCTTGGCCAATAAATAAGACTGTTCCTAGGAAAACGCCAACGATAATGTTAAAAACGATATTCATGGAGTTGATCGCTCAATAAATGACTTTTCCAACCTAACCCTTATAACAGTGAGCATTGCTAGTCTTGTTCCAGATGTGAAGTTTTGTTAAGCTTTAATGGTATGTACCACCTTGATTAGAACCTAGTTTTAAAGTTCCGTTATGCCATTCATAGCTACGCACTTTGCGACTTGCTCTACTGGCTACTTCTACAGCTTCCACAACTCTAGGAATATATTGATTGAATTCAGATTTCAAGTCTCGATCAACCAAGCTCAATAATGAACATTGCAAGAAGGAAGAAAAAGTAACTCCTGGTTTTGAGAAATGAAGGTGAGAAGTTTTGCGGCGTAGTTCTTGCTTGAATTGGTCAGACAAAGAAAATCTTCCTAGACGGTAATCGTCCAGATATTCAGTTAAAAATAGACACATATCACTCCACTTTTTTATAGAAAAAGAGCTATAATCAAGTAGTGAATCTTTAAAGTCACTATTTGCATCATCTGTCAGGGACTGAATCAGTAAATCGCATCCAGAATTTACATCAGTATTTGGAGTTACTGATTTGATCATTTGATCGACAATCAATAGACCACAACACAAACTTCCTTTTCTTGCTATATCGAGGATAGTATTAGCTATTTCAAGACGGGTATAAAGTGCGTTAAAAAGTTGCAAACGAGCATGAATTTCTCGAACAGATAAGTAAAAAAAATCTTGCTTTTGTTGAGTAATTTCTCCTCGATCAACTTTCTCTTCAAGGGGATAATACCCTTTGACTATATAGTAACCTTTCCAAGCTTCAGCCGTTAATTTATACATTTCTCGCAGTTGAAACCAGTATTTCTTCTGATCTGGAGTCATGAGATCGAGCTGATACAGTTCATCAGAAGGAAGACAACGAAGAGTATCGTAGATTTTTTGTAGATCGTTCATAAGGATTTTTATATGTGTTACTCAGTTCATGTGAGGAGGTAAATCTATCGTATCATATATTTTATTTAGATAAATGCCGTTACTATCATGGTAAAATATCCCCAAGATTAAGTTTTAGAATCAAACCCTATGAAATGGCGTGTAGTGTTAGAAGTAGATCCCCAAACCCATGATTGGGCGGTTTGGTGTCCAGAATTACCGGGTTGTGTCTCAGCCGGAGAAACAGAAGCAGAAGCGTTAGAGAATATTCGGGAGGCTATAGCCCTTTATCTAGAACCAGATAAGATTGAACTAAAATAAGGAATCAAGGAATAAGATCGATGAATCAACTTACCCGCATTACAATTAACCCAGAAGTGATGGGAGGAAAACCCTGTATTCGAGGAATGAGAGTCACGGTAGGGATGATTTTAGGTTTAATGGCAACCGGTGCTTCTCATGATGAAATTTTACAAGCTTATCCTTATCTAGAAGCTGAAGATTTGAGAGAATCTTTAGCTTATGCTGCCTGGCGTGTTGAAGAGATAGAACTTTCTTTAAGTGCCTCATGAAGATTGTGATTGATATGAATCTTTCACCCGATTGGATTGATGTTTTTGTCAAGTATGAAATTGAGGCAATACATTGGTCATCGGTGGGCAATCCAAATGCAACAGATAGAGAGATTATGCAATGGGCAAGTGACCAGGGCTATATTGTTTTTACCCATGATTTAGACTTTGGTGCATTACTGGCAATAACGCAGGACAATAAACCGAGTGTTATCCAAGTTCGCACACAAAATGTGTTACCGATTCATTTGGAAAATATCGTTATTCAAGCTATTGAGAAAAGCCGAGATTTATTGCAATCCGGAGCATTGGTAACGATTAATGAATCTAAATTAAGAATTCGTATTTTACCGTTTTCATGAATAATAACTAGCGATCGCACGGTAAAAATATCATCAGCTTTCAGATAACATGATTTCAAAACCACCCCATCTTGTTCAATATCAGGGAAGTAAAAGAACTCTAGCCAGACAGATTCTCCAGTTTTTTCCTAACACAATAGATAGATTAGTCGAGCCATTTGCGGGAACTGCGGCAATTAGTATTGCTACTGCTGCTCAAGAACGCTGCGATCGCTTTTGGTTAAACGATCTCAATCATCCTCTAATTGAATTACTCAAGCTAGTTATAGAAGATCCTGAACAAATTACAGAAACCTATACCGATTTATGGAATGAGCAGCATTCTGACTCTATTGGTCATTATTTTGAAATTAGGGAAAAATTCAACCAAACTCGCGATCCGGAACTGTTTTTATATTTACTAGGGCGCTGCGTTAAAGGTTCAGTTCGCTATAATTATCAAGGTTTATTTAATCAAAGTCCGGATAAAAGACGCAAAGGGCCACAACCGGCAACCATCAGAAAAAATATAGCTGGAATATCTGGTCTACTCAAAGGAAAATGTAACTTTACCAGTTTAGACTACCGAGAGGTCTTAAAACGAGTTCGTCCTAGAGATCTAATTTATCTCGATCCTCCCTATCAAGGGGTTTGTCATCATCGAGATCCGAGATATTTTGCTGGAATTGACTTCGATGATTTTGTGGTTGCAATTGAAGAACTGAATAACAGAAATATTCAATTCTTGATTAGTTATGATGGTCAACGGGGGAATAAAAAATTCGGTCAACTTCTCCCTAAGTATTTAGGACTTCACCGCATTGAACTTAAAACTGGTAGGTCTTCACAGTCAACTCTTTTGGGTCGAGAAGAAACGACTATAGAATCTTTGTATTTATCCCCCAATTTATCGAATCGAAGCTTTAAAGTTGCAGAGGATTCACTCGATATGCAAAAACAACTGATTTTTTCCTAATATCATGGATAGTTCCAAACAGCTACCAGAAAAATTATTACAACTCTGTAGAACCGTGACGGCTAAACGCCCTAAATCAGCAAATCGGGCTAAATCTTGGTCTTGTGAACATTGCGAAAATTGGATGCAGATCAAAGACAAATCAATTTGTCTATCCTGTTACTGGGCTTATCCAGAAAATTATGAACATATTGCCATGCAGCAGGTGAGACGGGTTGATTTGTTGTGGGAAGGGGATGAGATTGAGATTTATGAACAATTGAAGCAGAGAGCAGCAGATCGGCAAACCGATTTACCTGAATGGATCAAAGATATTCTACAACGGGAGTGCGATCGCCCCAATGCCCAGAAATCTCCCTCTCCAGCCACCCAACCCCAACCCCCCAAGGTTAACGATCCATAAAGCTCATCCCAATACACACCAGTTTTAGCAGAAGTGTTTACCATAGAAAAGGAATCTTGTACCTTGTGATACTTTTCTTCAATGACTTCAACCTTGCTTAGGTCAGCCACTCCGACACGGTGCATCGCTCCCACGGTGCGTCACCTCCAAAATGGCTTAACCATCGTCGCCGAGCAAATGCCAGTGGATGCCGTGAATTTAAGCCTGTGGCTCCCCGTCGGTTCTGCGGTAGAATCAGACTCCATCAATGGCATGGCTCACTTCCTAGAGCATATGATCTTCAAAGGAACACCTAATCTGCCCCCAGGTGAATTTGAGCGCCAGATCGAAGAACGAGGAGCCGTCACCAATGCCCTAACTAGCCAAGATTACACCCAATTCTATATCACCACTGCGCCTCAAGACTTTATGGACTTAGCCCCCCTCCAATTTGAGGTCGTCTTAAATGCGAGTATTCCCGATGAAGCCTTTGAGCGGGAACGTGCGGTGGTGATTGAAGAAATTCATCGCTCCCAAGATAATCCCCGTCGCCGAGTCTATCAAAAGGCGATGGAATTAGCCTTTGAAACGCTTCCCTATCGTCGCCCAGTTTTAGGCCCAAAAGAGACGATTGAAATCCTGAAACCAGAACAAATGCGGGACTTTCATCACCACTATTATCATCCCCAAAACTTGACTGCTGCGGTGGTGGGAAATCTCCCGGTGGATGAGTTGATCCAGATTGTGGCTGATAGTTGCACCCTTACTGCAACTGGGGAACGGTTGAAAAACACAAAAACAGTTATACCAACATTAGGGCAGTTGTCAGACACTGCCCCTTTTAATGGCTTAACTGAAGCGCCGTTTACTACGATTGAGCGCCGAGAGTCTGTTGACCCCAGTTTACAGCAAGCGCGGTTGGTGATGGTGTGGCGAGTTCCGGGTGCTTTGGCTCAGGAAAAAACCTATGCTTTTGATGTTCTGAGTTCGATCTTGTCTCAGGGACGGACTTCTCGGTTGGTGCGTCAGTTGCGGGAAGAGCGGAATTTAGTCTCTAATGTGGTGGCGGCGAATTTAACCTATCATAATCAAGGGTTGTTTTATGTGGCGGCCCAGTTGCCCACGGAGCATTTAGTAGAGGTGGAAGAGGCGATCGCCGAACAAATCGCATCCCTGAGCTATAATCTGCAAGATTCAGAGCTACAACGTATTCGTACCCAAGTGGCAAACCGGTTTATCTTCGGCACAGAAACACCGAGCGATCGCGCTAATCTGTATGGATATCATCAAGCTATGCTCCAAGATGTTAACCTGGCTCTCAATTATCCTACTTGTATCCGCTCTCTAGAAGTGGAAGATCTGCAAGGGGCTGCCCGTTCCTATCTTTCTCCAGAAGCCTATGGTATCGTCACCATAAGACCTGAATGATTAACCATTAACCATTAACCATTAACCATTAATAATTTCCCTCATTATTGATTGTTAATTATCTAACCGAGCCATGTGGAATCTAATTGCCGATCGCATTAGCGAAGTCACCCAACAACCCTTTCAAATCCAATCCCATCGCTCCGTCGGTGGCGGTTGTATCAATCAAGGGTATCAAATTCAGGGAAGTGGCGATCGCACTTCGACTACGCTCAGTGACCGTCGATATTTTGTTAAACTCAATCAGGCTGCGGACATCGAAATGTTTGCAGCCGAAGCCTTGGGTTTACAGCAAATGTACGATACCCAAACTATCCGCGTTCCAGCTCCCCTTTGTACGGGAGTTGCAGGTAACTCGGCCTACATTGTTTTGGAATGGTTAGAATTGGGCGGTGGAAAATCCCAATCTTGGCAAGAAATGGGGCGACAATTGGCGCATCTGCACAGCGCCAAACCCTCCCGCCCAGAATTTGGTTGGGATCGCAATAATACCATTGGCTCAACGCCCCAAATTAACACCTGGACAGCAGATTGGGTAGAATTTTATCGGGAACATCGATTAGGCTATCAATTCCGACTGGCGAAACGGCGAGGGGGAAATTTCCCGCAACAGAATGAATTGTTAGCCGCACTTCCCGAACTCTTGCGGGATCATCACCCCCAACCCTCTTTAGTCCATGGGGATTTATGGTCAGGAAATGCCGCTTGCTTGGAGTCTGGAGAACCGGTAATTTTCGATCCAGCTCCTTATATTGGCGATCGCGAAGTCGATTTAGCCATGACCGAATTATTTGGCGGTTTTCCGGCCTCTTTTTATCAAGGTTATCATGAAGTTTTGCCCCCCAATCCAGGCTATAGTGTCCGCAAAACTCTTTACAATCTTTATCATATTCTCAATCACTTTAATCTCTTTGGAGGCGGCTATGCATCCCAAGCCAACACCATGATCCGGCAATTAATGAATCATTAAAATTTAGTTGAGGGATTACGATAACCATCGCTCAATCATCTATTCCCCATGAGAGTTGATGTGATGATGGGCGATCGCTCACTCACCCAGATCCCAACCTTGAGTTTCTGTGCGAGTGAGGGATCGCCCAGTTTTCAAATATTCCATCTTGGTTGCTTCTAGAATATGGCTCATTTTCACCGGTTCCTGAGCATCAGCCGCCAAAAATGCCGCATTCAAAGCAATGGATTTAATATTACCTCCTGTCACATCTAATTGTCCTAAGCGCTTAAAATCCAAGCCCTCCGTCGGAGTTTGTGAGGGAAAAATACGCTGCCAAATTTGACTCCGTTCTGGCGCTTTGGGATAAGGAAAATTGACAATAAAGCGCAGGCGACGCAAAAACGCCCGATCCAAATTATCCTTAAAGTTGGTGGTTAAAATGGCTAATCCTTGATAGGCTTCCATTCTCTGCAATAGATAACTCACTTCAATATTAGCGTGGCGATCGTGGCTATCTTTCACTTCTGTGCGCGAACCAAACAGAGCATCCGCTTCATCAAACAATAAAATTCCGCCCCCTTTTTCCGCAGCATCAAAAATACGGCGTAAATTCTTCTCCGTTTCGCCGATATACTTGCTCATGACTGCACTTAAATCGATGCGAAATAAATCTAATTTTAGCTCATGAGCTAACACTTCCGCCGCCGTGGTTTTCCCCGTGCCACTGGTTCCCGCAAATAAAGCAGTTAACCCCAACCCGCGCTGATTTTTCGCCGCAAACCCCCAATTTTGATAGACAGTTGCCTGTTGGCGGACATGAATGAGAATTTGCTCCAAAATTTGTTTTTCTCGCTCTGGAAGGACAAAATCTGCCCAGGTGGTTTTCACATCAATGCGTTGCGCTAACCCTTCTAATTCCGGTCTGGCTTGCAAGCGGCAAAACTGCCAAAGTCTCTCCCCAATGACTTTAGGGGTTAAATCAAGTTGCGATCGCACGGCTGCACTCGCGCTTTCAATGGTGGCTGCGGATAAGTGAAATTGAGCCGCTAAGGATGACAGATATCGATCCACATCTTCCGGGTAATCCTGCCATGCTTTTTGCCACAGTTGCAATTGTTCCCCATATTGCAGCGCTCCCACATCAAAGGAAAGCCCAGGGGAGAGGGGCAACCGTTCATCGGTAGCAACGATAACTGGAACTTGAATAGACTGTAAAAAGGGAGAGAGTAAAGAGGCTTGGTTTTCTGCGGTTTCCGATTGATTCACTTCGATCAATAACAAGCTCGGAGCCAAGGTATACCAGCGCTGCCACCGCATCACCAACCGTTGCAGATCGACCCGATCTTTGGGGATGGCATCACTGGGCAGACGATAGAGGGGTAAGTGTAAAAACTGGCTAATTTGAGTAGCAATTTCTGCCTGAGATTCCCTCAGTGGGCCGCAGAGTTGAATCATGGGTTGAGTCCTGGAAGCTCCCTGAAAGACAGACACAACTTGATCGATAATCATCTGATAGGAGGGTTGTAAAATCGGTGCGGTCAAGGTTTGAACAGGAGTAAAGACTGCTGCAATGACCGGATCGTGATAAACTTCTCCCATTAAATAGTGCAAAATGGCTTCATCAATTTGCAAACAAGCGCGGGTAATTTCTGGACTGCTTGCAGAATGAATCAGTTGCCATTTTCGCAAGGGACGGGTTTCGGTGAAGGCATCCCAATGGGGTTGGGGAAAACAGTCTAGGCAGAGTTGAAAGGTGGGATAATTGCAGTCAGGTTTATTATGGGCGATCGCCAATAGATCGGGAAATTCTGGATTAATGGCTTGTCCCACACAACAGAGTAAAATGCTGATTTCAAATGGGGATAGACCAAAGGTTTGACTTAAGGTTTTGAGCGTGCCTAGGTTTTGCACCATTTGCTCGATCCCTTCGAGATCGGGGAGCGGATCGAGAAACTCTGCCCCCTCTTCTCCCCGGTTCTGGGCAATGTAGAGATGGAGAAAAGAGCGCATAAGGGCGATCGCCTCAATCAAAGTATCTAGGGCAGTTTCTGGGGGTTTCATGCCAGGGATTTCCAGGTTTTGAGCGTCTGTAACGGGTGGGTGGCGATCGCTCATTGGCTCAATTTTCATAGTCCAGATTGCAGTCTTCTCTGGTTTCCATCATATCTCTACACCTTTATTCTCAAGATGAATATCTGTTGAATTTACTTCATGGATCGATACACAATGGGTAAGTGCTACATCTTGGAGAATGCCTAAACTACCCCTTATACTAAAGGGTAAACCCCCCTATCTTCATCCCAATCATGAATCCTCGCCGCCGCCAAACCCAAACCCGAATTTCTGCTCGCCAGTCTCTGTTAGAAAAAAAAGCCCCCCACTTTGCTGCTCCCCCAGTGATACAACCCAAGCTACAGAGGAAAACAGAAACTGAACTACCAGAGTGGAAACCAGATAGTAGCCGCCAATCTAGTCCTCTAGAGCGACTGAGACACTCAGGGACTCTACAAGCTAAACCAGAGCTAAGGGGTAGTCAGGCGATCGTGCAACGGACATTAGAACAGGTTGAGTCCAGACTGGGCGAGGGTAAAACCATTGGCGGACTCGAAGCCTTTTGTAGAACCATAGAATTTAGCCCAGAGAATGTTGGATTTCTGCGAGCGTGCCGAGTTTGGCAGGGGTTAGGACGTGGTGCTAATCTTGCTGCTCAGACCAGAATATACAACAAATATATAGTAGGTTCTCAAACTATAAATATTAGTAGCTCCCAGCGAATAGAAATAATCAATCGTCACCGACAAAGTGTGGCTTCTGGTGTGCCCGATGTGACGATATTCGACAATGCGGAGAAAGAAATCACCAGTTTGTTGACGAGTAATGTTGTCCCCCGTTATAACAAGCAAGCAGAAGATACGAAGGTGGGTTAGGGTGATATACTGAAAACGCCTAAGTCTCGATCTCAAGCCCGAAGCCCGACGATCGCTTTCCGGTTGCAGTATCCTAGGTAAAGAAAAAGAGAGACTAACCCAACCGAGAGGACTTAGCGTTTATGAAAACCCTGCGATCGCCCCATTGGAGTCATGTAGTGGGCACATTAGCCCTCATGATTCCCCTTACTCTAGGCATCGGTCGCCTACCGGCTGCCTATTCCCAAAATAGCCAAAACCGAGCCATCACCCTGCGAGCAGACATCCAAGAAGCCAACGCCAGAACCGGTGTCCTCACCGCTAGAGGTAACGTGCAAGTCCTCTATCCTGCCCGCAATATTCAAGCCACAGCCGCCCAAGCCCAATATTTTAGCCGCGAACGGCGCATCATTCTCAGTGGTAATGTTTACGTCCTGCAAGAAGGCAATAGTTTAAGAGGAGAAACCGTCACTTATTTGATCGATGAAGGTCGATTTGTAGCCCTTCCCCAGAACCAAGGGCAACAAGTGGAAGCCATTTATATCGTGCCCGAATCCGCCGATAACCCAGGTAATCCCGATCCCCTCCCACCAACCCCCGATCTATAGCACCTAGCCTCAGCTGAAAAGACTTCAGCCAGATCTGGTATAGTTAACCCGTCACTTCTGGCATTTCTACACAATTAACCGTTGCATGGGCAAACATCATGAAGTTGGTATTGGATAACGTTCATAAATCCTATGGACAACGAATGGTGGTTAATCGCGTCTATCTCTCTGTGGCACAAGGAGAAGTCGTGGGGTTACTGGGCCCCAATGGAGCTGGAAAAACCACCACATTTTATATGGGCACGGGGTTGGAAAAGCCGACTCAAGGTAGAATTTGGCTTGGCGATCGCGATATTACTGCCCTGTCGATTTCCCAACGGGCTAAACTCGGTATTGGCTACTTGCCCCAAGAGGCGAGTATTTTTCGCTATCTCACCGTGCGCGAGAATATTTTACTGGTGTTAGAACAAACCCAAGTGCCCCGCCGGGAATGGCATTGGCGCACGGAAAAACTGCTCGAAGAATTTCGACTCTCTACCGTTGCCCATACTAAAGGGATTCAGATTTCTGGAGGAGAGCGGCGACGCACAGAGTTAGCCAGAGTTTTGGCAGCAGGGAAAGAGGGGCCCAAATTTCTGTTTTTAGACGAACCCTTCGCCGGAGTCGATCCGATCGCCGTCTCCGAAATTCAAACCCTGATCGCCAACCTGCGCGATCGCCATTTGGGCATCGTCATCACCGATCACAATGTCCGCGAAACCCTCGCCATTACTGACCGAGCCTATATCATGCGCGATGGTGAAATCCTCGCCTCTGGCAACGCCGAAGAACTCTATGAAGATCCCAGAGTGCGACAATATTATTTAGGCGACAATTTCCAACGGTGAGCCACAACCCTTAACTGTAATCCAACTGCCTCTATGACTTCTAGCGTATCCCAGGAAGACACCCAACCCCAACGTCCTAAATTTTCCCCCATCTCGGTCATGGATCGGTATCTGATCCATGAATTAGTTTCCCCCTTTCTCTTTGGACTCGGAGCCTTCACCTCCGTAGGTGTGGCGATCGGCACGGTATTCGATCTGGTTCGCAAAGTCAGTGAAGCCGGACTGCCCGTGACAATCGCCCTCAAAGTCTTCTTACTTCAACTGCCCTACTTCATCTCTTTCGCCATTCCCACCGCCCTCCTGCTGGGATGCATCATCGCCTACAGTCGCCTATCGAGCGACAGCGAACTGATCGCCCTCCGCAGTTGTGGCGTAAGCCTCTACCGTCTCCTCGTACCCACCCTCATCTTTAGCATCTGTCTCACCGGCATCACCTTCACCTTCAACGAACTCGTCGTTCCTGCGGCCAAACGAGAAGCCACCCTCACCCTAGATCGGGCGCTCAAACAAGAAACGCCCCTGCAAGAGACAATGAACATCTTTTATCCCGAATATCAGCGCAAAGAACTCGCCGATGGGAAAAAAGTCCGCGTCTTAACCCGGCTTTTCTACGCCGAATTTTTCGACGGCAAAGAAATGAAAGGCCTCACCATCCTCGACCGATCCCAATCCCAATTTAAACAAATCATCATCTCTGAAGCTGCTTCCTGGAACGCCGAGGAAAGCACCTGGGACTTCTTCAACGGCACAATCTACATCGTCGATCAATCCGGCTCCTTCAAAAACATCGTCAAATTCGATCGCCAGCAACTCAAACTTCCCCGCGCTCCCCTCGATCTCGCCTCTATAGGCACGAAATACGAAGAAATGAACATCGCCGAATCCCTCAACTACCTCGAAATCATCAAAATGAGCGGCGATGAAAAACAAATTCGCAAACTGCAAATCCGCATTCAACAGCGCTTCGCCATTCCCTTCGCCTGTATCGCCTTTGGCTTAATGGGAGCTGCCCTAGGCACTCGCCCCCAACGCACTGCCGGACGAGCCACCGGTTTTGGCCTCAGCGTTTTAATTATTTTTACTTACTATCTCCTCATGTCCATTGGCGATGCCCTCGGCTTAAGCGGCGCACTTTCCCCAGTCATCGCTGGATGGTTACCCACTGTATCCGCCTTGAGTGTCGGACTTTTCCTCCTCTGGCGAGTTGTCCATTAATTCATTTAACTCGAGGATTTTATCCCTTTTTTCAAAAGTTGACTTTTAATAATAGGATAAAAACCCCCTATCTCCCTATCCCCCCTATCCCCCCCCTTTATCTATCAGCGAACGGGTAAAACTTCGGCTTCTGGAAGGGCGGCTCGCAAGGCAGTTTTCCGTGCTTCAAATAACTCTAAAAGTTTTTCAATCACAATTTGCAGCACATCTGAGGGAAACTGGGTTAAAAAGTCAGAGCCTTTTAGTTCTCCTTTAAAAAAGGCTTTAGCCTGAATGGTGAGTTCCCGAATCTGATCGAATCCCATAGATTTAACCATAAAGGTACTCAAGGGGGAATTTTTCAGGTCATAGGATGAATCTTTTAAGCGTCCTTTTTCTAGGAGGGTGAGAACTTCTTTTTCTAGCTCATTTCCGGGTTGATGGGGATTCGCGACTGGGGGGAGCAATTCTTCTAAGACGACTCCCACGCTGCCCTCGGTACGCATTTCACCCATCATGGTAGAAATGGGGATGTTTTTACCAAATTGCAAGGATAGGGCTTCTAGGAAGGCAATGGAGAGGAGCTTTGTACCGAGATAGAGACGACCGACATCCATATTCCGTTGCGATCGCTCAATCAACAGCTTATACTCTGAAGGCTCAGGCACATTGCGAAACTCATGGAAAATGATTTCCGGTTTCAAGAAGTTCATGAAACCTTCCATTTTCTGTAAGGCGGTGCGATATTGGCTCACCGTATAGGAATTGGAGTTTTTTAGGTGATGGTTCGTTTCTGGCAATAAATTCCAGGTTCCATCCAAAAACCGAGCCGCACTTTCATAAGCAAAACTGCCCACATCACGGTTAGACATGCGTACCGAGCTATACATCGTTTCGATCATTTCTTGTTCCGTGAGTCCGGCTTGATATTTTTCGTTAACTTCCTGTAATCTTTTGTATAATACTTCACTACTATTTAACCCTTCTGGAGTTTTAGAGCGAAAGGGAATAGTGGCTTCAATACAGGCAATAATTTGCAGAATTAGACCCGGACTGAGGAAATCCTCATAGACTTTAGCAGCAACTAGGGCACTGAGAAATTCGTTTTGTCCCGTCATGGGAGACAATTTTTGTCCGGCTTGGAAGTTAAATAAATCCAAAACCATTTCAAACATCTCATCTTTGGGTAACTTCTCCCGTTCTAGGATAATTAGGTCTTCTCCTACCTGACGAATAAAGGGACTAATATAGTAACTTAAGTTGAAATTTACACTTTTATCAACTTGCACATACACCACATCGTGAAATAGGGCAGCCAAAACTTCGATCGCATCCTCATTTCCCCCAACTTCAAAAATATGCTCTGGGGTATGAAAATATCGCCAAGGCCCCGTCATCGTTTGCACAATCAGGTCAGCAATATCGGAAAGCTTACTTGGCTCAACCGCAACGTTTAACTGATCGATCGCCCAAACGAGCTTTTCTAAACATTGTTTTTGGTCATTTTCAAGACTCATGGAGACCTCTGCACCTTTCGTCGATCCAATTAGTAATTATCATTATGCACATAAGATGGGAGAGGTGGGAGGAAGCCACCGAAAATTTCACCGCTTCTCCCATCCGTAAATTCTCCTGGATTTTCCCATTTTAGGGTTTTTTGGGAGCCAACATCCGTTCTAAGCTCATCCCTAACACGCCTAGGGTAACCAAGCCTAAACCTATCCATTGCTGAGTTTTCAGGGCTTCAGCAATCAAGAATAGGCCAAATAGAGCCGTCAAGGCTGGGCCACTGGCTCCGACAATGGAGGCCAAAGCGGGCCCAGCAAAGCGAATGGCAAAGTTATTGAGTAAGTAACTGCCGAGGGTAAGAATACCCAAAATTGTCCCGCCAATCAGCAGACCCGCTTGAGTACCGGGTTGAATAACCACACCCAAACCTTCTGGTAGGGGGAACATCAGGGAAATACCTGAAAAGACAAAAATGGCGGCAAAGGAGACTAGGGTAAAGGGAATGGGGTGTAATTTCTTAGTTCCCATGCCCACTAACAGCACGTAACCGGCAAAGGTAACCCCAGAACCCACCGCAGCAGCAATACCGAGTGTATTGCCTTCAACATCACCTTGGGGCAGGGCCATGATGCCCCCAGCCGTGATCACAGCCATGGCAACAAAGCGTGAGAGGTTGGGGCGATCACCGAATAGGGCCCAGGAGGCAAACACGGTGACAATGGGATAGATGAAGAAAATGGTGATGGCAATCCCGGTGGGAATATTACCAATGGCAATATAAATAAAGACTTGGGACAAAAATAGGAAGAACCCACTGCCGACGACCTTGAGCATTTGTTCGTAATCATGGGACTCAATAAGGCGCTTCAGGTCTGACCAAACGGAAGGATAGAGAAATGTGGCCAAGATGGGAAAGGTTAACATCACCACTATTGTTCGCAAGAATAGGATCAGCAATGAATTGCCTAACCCTGGGCTAATCAACCCATCGACGGGCAATATCCCTAACACCATTCGGGGTTCGGGGGAAATTTTTAATAAAATCTTGAGGGTGACGTTGAATAAGGAAAGGACGCAAGCCGATAAAAAGGCTAGAAATAATCCTGTTACTACTTGTCCTTCTTTGGGCTGCGGGTTGGATTTGGGTGTAACTGGGGCAGGAGGATCGATCGCGTTCTCCTGGGTAAAAGGCGTAGGCGGAGTAGGGATCGGATCGAATTCGGCAGGTTGGCTCTCAATTTGCGATCGCAAACGATGGGCTAAATCTTCTAGAGTTCTAATTTCTTCTAGCAATTTAGCACTGCGATCGCCCAGGAGCTGCCCATCCTGACTCAGTTGATGGGCTAACTCTTGTAGCTTTTTCAGGTCTTGGTTGACTTTCCTTAAGGTTTCTTCGGCATTTCTCGCCTTAGAATCTCTTGAGTCCGTATTGTCCATTTGAGGTTCTCTTGAATGAGGACGGCTAGGGGTTTAAGCCACTTTCCAGATGGAATAAGGCTTAATTTTGCTTGAAACATATCGATCCCAGGGAGAGAACGGAGGATTTTTGCTAGGAATTTAACCCTTTTAATCAAGAACCCGTCACTGCACCCAGGAGTCGCACACAGGGGAAGTAATCTGTGGGCTGTTTATGCCCATTCATGTCGGCGAAGCCGAAAACAGGCGAACTATTGCCAAGATAGTAGCACTTATACTAGCAGTGAGGGGAAGGGTGATCGCCCAAACTAGGGCAATTTCTCTAAGGGTCTTGAATTCTAGAGGGGAAGAGGGCGATCGCTGCACCAGTCCGATCCCGACAACTGCACCCACCAGAGCATGGGAGGTGGAGACGGGAAAGCCAAATCGAGAGGCGAGTAAAATGGTGGTGGCTGTGGCAATTTCGGCACAAAATCCGCCACTGGGTTTGAGGGGGGTAATGTTTTCCCCGACGGTAGAAATTACGTTTTTTCCCCAAATGGCGAGTCCGAAGACGATACCCAAAGCCCCAACAACTAAACTCCAGATGGGGACTTGGAAGTTTCCAGGAATCAGAATATCACCCTCTCGAATTTGGCTAATGATGGCTAAGGGGGCAATCGCATTGCCCACATCGTTCGATCCATGGGCAAAGGCGACAAAACAGGCGCTGACGACCTGAAATTGGGCAAAAATGCTCTCTAGGGGTCGATCTTGGCCAAAGCGATACCAACTGAGAACCGTTAGGGCCAGAGTTCCTAGGGCTGCTGTACCAATCATGGCAGTATGGTTAGGAATATGGGGAATGGAGAAATGGGAAAAGAGGGTAGGTAAGACGATCGCCCCAAAGATACTGAATAAACCGGTACAAATCCAGGGAATCCATTCTTGCACTCTCAACCTGGCTTGAGGGTGGTCTAAAATCCAGGCTTTGAGGTGATGATAAAAGACCATAGCCAGGCTGCCACTGATGAGTGGGGTAATAATCCAAATGAGGGAAATACGCCCTAGGGTAGACCAATCAATGGCTTCTGGGCCGATGGCTACGCCACTGAATCCGGCGATTGCTCCCACAATGGCATGGGATGAGGAGACCGGGAGTCCGAAACTGGTGGCAATTTGTAACCACAAACCACAGGCCAGGAGTACGGAAACCATGCCTAAAAATAGAAGTTGGAGATTGGGAGCAAATTCTTCTAAATGAATTAAGTCCCTGGCTAAGGTTTGGGAGACTCGCCCCCCAAACCAGACGGCTCCTGTAAATTCCAAAATACCGGCAATGATAACGGCTTGGGTGAGGGTAATGGCTTTTGAGCCGACGGAGGTTCCCATGGAATTGGCTACATCATTCGCGCCCAAATTGCAAGCCACGTAGAAGGCGAGTAGAACAGGTAAGAGTAAATCCATTCAGCTCATCCTAAAACACGGGAGGCCAAATTTCGGCGATCGCCAGTTCCCAACCGGGTAAGAGTTCCGGAATGGTCAGGGTATCATCATTGGTGAGAACCAGAGATTCACGATTAGGACGATAAACCGTCACCGTCAAATTTTTAGGGTCAACTAAAATGCCGACTTGAGAGCCTAATTCCAGGAATTTCTCCAGTTTCTCTACCAAGGGTTTAATATTGTCTGAGGCTGACCTGACTTCTATGGCTAAATCCGGTACAATCTCAGCAAATGCACGGGGGGCTTGACGCATTTTTTGAGCCGGAACAAAGGACACATCGGGGCCGCGCAGAGTTCCATCGGGTAGGCGAAACCCGGCGGAAGAACCAGTCACTCGACCTAATTTGCGGGGGAGTACCCATATATTCAGAAAGGTGATTAAGCGAGCAATAATTTCTTCGGAAATATAATCGGATAATCCCATGATAATAATTTTACCATCAACTAATTCTGTCTGATAGTCCAGATGGGCATCAGTTAATTGGGTTTGCAGTTTTTCTAGGTCTTCAACGGTTAGAGACATAAATTAAGATCTCCATAATGAGGGGAGACAGTGAGCTGATTGTAGCAACATAGAAGGCCAGTAGAACAAGTCAGAGTAAATCCATTGAAGGTTTAGAGCAGAGAGAGATTGATGATGATCCAAAAACGGATTTTAGGGTTAGATCCAGGTTTGGCCCGTTTGGGGTTTGGTATTCTAGACTGCGAGCAATGTGAGGACACCCAAGAGGAGCGATTGAAGCCGTTGGATTTTGGGGTAATTACGACCCCCAGTTCGCAAGCGGTGGGCGATCGCCTCTGTACGCTTTATGATGACCTGCAAGCCATTGTTACCCAGTGGCAGCCGGATTTGGCGGCGATCGAAAAGCTGTTTTTCTATCGTATGGGTAATACGATTTTGGTGGCTCAAGCGCGAGGGGTGCTGCTCCTGGTTTTGGCTCAACACCAGATTCCTATGGTTGAATATACTCCCGCCCAAGTCAAGCAAACTCTGACGGGATATGGTAGGGCTGATAAGGAGGAAGTCCAAGAATCGGTAATGCTAGAGTTAGCCCTAGAAGAGATTCCTAAACCGGATGATGCGGCTGATGCTTTGGCGATCGCCCTAACCGCCTGGTTTTGCCAATTCAATGAACCATGAACAATTAACAATTAACAATTAACAATTAACAATTAACCCTTATGATCGCTCTTGAAGAACTGACCACGAACCAAGCTTATCAATTTTGTGGCCCTGTGGATTTATACAATTCTTGCGAAACTAAAGCATTGGCGACTCAGGCTACTGGCGATCGCCAGTTTCACCTCCTCGGATCTCCCCAAAATAACGCCCTTCCCATCCTCCTCTCCGAAGATGATTATCCCTGCTGGCTATCCTTAAACGACTTAGATAAAATCGATATTGCCCTAGCTCCCTATCAACCGCACCCCATCTCCCGCATCGAAATCGAAAAACGGCTCGATCGCATTATTGCCTACACCCAAGATGCCATGAATCAACCCAATCACTATCTCTGGGGAGGAACCCTTCCCCCCAATTACGATTGTTCTGGATTAATGCAAGCCGCTTTTGCCTCTGTCGGCATCTGGTTACCGAGAGACTCCTATCAACAGCATCACTTTACCCAACCCATATCCCTTGAAGAAGCCGCGCCAGGAGATCTACTATTTTTTTCCTCTGGAAAGCGCATTACCCATGTAGCCCTATATTTAGGAAATCATCAATATATTCATAGTTCGGGCAAAGATCGTGGACGCAATGGCATTGGCATCGATAGTTTATCTTCTGAATCTGATGCCATTAGCCAATATTACGCGACCCTTTTTTGCGGAGTTGGTCGAGTGATCGCCCCATACCTGAGTACGGGCAATCCAGAATCTAAATTTGCTTGTCCGCTCTATTCTTAAAATCGATAACAAGATGAGTTGATACATAAGGCAGTGGTTACCGATCGCCCTCGATGATCGACTTTAATTTCTACCACAAACGGTTGATTTTCCTGTTGTTGCGCTAAGTTAATTTCATCATTAATTTTCTGCCTTTGATCTTCTGGCATGTAATAGGTTTCCAACCCATAAACCAATTGCCCTTGATTGACTCTTCCCCTTAATGCGATTTGATTTGAGGGTAAATTGTTGGGTAAATTAGCACTCACTGAAATGGCTTTCCAAGGTTTAGGGAGTTCTCCCTGAGTCTTGGCTTGCGGTTGTTCCAAAATGAGATAAAATTCGCGACTGAGTTGGTTGGGTGTAGCAGATAACTGATCCCATCCGGGAAGACTTTGCAAGGTTTCCCAACGAGAAATATCATAACTCAGGGTTTGGGAATAACCCCGTAACAAATCATAGGGATCGACGGGTTGGGTTTGCAAAATGACGGTTTTTCCGGTAACCCTAGTGTAGAATGCCTGACCGGGAATAGCTATGACTAAACCCACCTGAATTGCCAAGGGCAGAATTAAGCGCCACCACCGTATTTGAGCGCGTTCTAGGGAGGTTTTTAGAGGTTGAAAAAAGGTAGAGGGAGACATGGGGGAATGGGGGAATGGGGGAATGGGGGAATGGGGGAATGGGGGAATGGGGGAATGGGGGAATGGGGGGAGTAAAATCAGGGCGAGTGAGGTATTCTAGCGATCTATAAAAACCGCTATTAATGTCTCACATAAAGCGCGAAAACTGCTGTATTTCAAGTGTTTTTGTGTTGTTTCTCAAACCAGAATCCGGCTGCCATTACGCCTAATCCGCAGAGGATAAAGACGATTGATTTTAATAGTAATCCTGTATCGTACTCTAACATGCGGCTGATAATTTGCCCGGTGAGTAAGACTAATCCACTCCAAAATCCTAAGCGGTTGCCCCATTTTAATCCCCGACGAATAAAGGTGATGGCGAGTAGAAAGATTTGGATGTTAATGATCAGGGGAGCAAAAATAGGTAAGGGGTAGATGAGACTATGCCAGAGGAAGAGAGCGGCAGTGATGGCGAGTAGGTTTAAGATGAGAAGACTAGCGCTCTCTAAGCGCCAGCGATCGCCAGATCGCCGAGATTGAGCCAGTTGAAACCACTGCCATAGGGTTAGCCCCACTAAGGCTAAAATATCGAGGCTTAAGTCCCATCCCCCTAGGGTTTGATCAATATTTTCCCAATTACCCCAGTCATTCCACCATCCATGGAAGGAGAACAGGTATAATTGCAGGGCAATCAGTAATAGGGCGAGTCTACGGGCAATGGGTTGAAAGGGGGGATGATCGAAGTTGCCAAAGGCGATCGCGCGATCGTCATAACTCCACAGAAAGGCGGGTAGCAAAGTTAGTCCTAATACGACTTTGACGACAACGGGAACTGTCCACACGCCGATCGCCGCCAATTGTATCCATACAGTGGGAATAAACGCCACCATCATTAAGCTAAAAATCACCCGTGAATTCCACCAACGGGCTAAAATAATGCCGACGACACCTGTAATTAAAGGGGCATGTTGCAAAACTCCGGCAACTCCGGGTAATCCCCCTGGAGTTAACCAATCCTCTAGACTCGATCCATAGGCAAGAGCCATTAATACGAGGGAAACGGAGCCTAAAAGGGTTGTTCGCAGACTAATGGCTAAACCGGTTACTCCCAATCCCCAAATTAAATAGAGTTGATAAATGGGGCCATCTAGGTGAAACATTTGGGACATTAATCCCAGGTTTGCCCCCAGGAGTAGGCTACCTAAAAGCAATAAGCCTTGGCCAAATCGATGTTGCCAGCGATCGCTAGGAAAGCGCCATAAGTAAAACCCCAGACTGTGGGATGTGATTAAACTGAGCAGTAAGAGGGTGATTTTGAGCGATCGCGGCCAGCCTTGCCAATTCGCAGCCACAAAGGTGATCGCCCCCAAGCCCAATAATACCGCCCCTAATCCCACCAACACGGCGATAAACCGGTTACTCGCAGCTTCTTCCAGGCGATCGAATTGATAGCGATCGGATAATTGGGTATAAATTTCATCAGAAATCAACCCTTCCGATTTCCAAATTCCCGCCTCTTGGCGCAGTTGACGACGAAATTTTTCGGCCATAAAACTACTTTATTTTCTCAGTTGAGTGAACTCACTGGAGCTGCTCACGGCCATTACGAACGACTCGCAACATTTCCCCTAAACGCCCTTCAAGATCCTGTAAAACCCCATCTGCATAGCGATCGGCTCCTTTTTGAATCATTTCGCACTCTTCTAGGATTTTCTGCCGTTGACTCTCTAAATCTTCTGTAGATTGCTTTTCTAGCTCCTGCAACTCAGCAAGTAAATTTTCTTTGGTCTTTTGGCACTCCTGTAGAGTTTGTTGCCAAATTACTTGCGCCTCCTGTTCCGCTTGCTGCACTAAGCTCATTTCGTCTAAAATTTCACTAGCTTGTTGTTCAGCCGCACTAATGAGATCCTGGGCATACCGTTTTGCTTTGAGCATAATTTCATCTCGGTTACTCACCAAAGTCACCGCTTGCTCAAAGACCTTGGGTAAATGAAACTGAATTAACTCAATTTGATCTAATAACTGGTCTTCATCGACAACCGTATACTTTGTCCAAGGAATCTGGGTACTCATCAAAATCATTTCCTTGAGGCGCTCTAATTCCTCTTGAATATCCACTTCTGGTTTAGCATTGAGTCCATGGGTTCCGTTGACAGAAGTTTCGCCCTGCGGTTGGGAGATGCTTTCACGTTCTGAGTTTATGGAGGAGGGGTCTTGTTGTAGCATTGATAGATATCTAGGGCAACGTGATGGGGAACTAGGTGATCGACGGAAGCGCCAAATTTGGCAATTTCTTTAACCAGACTACTACTCAGAAAGCCATATTCGGTAGACGTTGCCAAAAACACTGTTTCGATTTCGTCTAGGAGGGTTTTGTTGGTGTGGGCCATTTGGAGTTCTTTTTCAAAATCTGATACTACTCTTAGACCCCTCAATAATACTTGGGCGTGTTGCATTTTAGCATAGTTTACGGTCAGACCATCAAAACTGTCAACTTTGATGTTAGTTAAGTGTTCAGTCGCTTTTTGGATCTGACTGATGCGCTTAGAGACTGAAAATAGAGGATTTTTGTTGGGGTTAACCATGATAACCACAATAACCTGGTGGAATAAGGGACAACCTCTTTCAATAATGTCTAAGTGTCCCAAGGTTATGGGATCAAAGCTTCCTGGGTAAATGGCAGTTAAGGGTAAAGCCATAAATTGGCGATCGCATCAATAAAGGACATCAAGATTTTGACACTCTCCCCTCCCTTGGAGACGGGAATTCTTGGTTCAACGAGTCCAACAGATGAAGTAGAGCCAGAGATGTAACTATTAACCCAAAACACTACCAAACCGGTTGCTTCTGCCGATCGCAAGGCGTTCAAAATCTCAGAAACCGATTATAATCGATAACGTTTGAATAGGTTAAATTGCACATTAACTTATCTAGGGAAGATTTGCCAGGTTTTAGCCATCACTTGTAGGTTGACTTTTGCGCCGATGGGTAGGGGGTGAAGGGTATGGCTTCTCGCTTTCAGTTCCAGTCCAGATAGGGTGTGTAAAGTATAACGATGTTCGCGACCGAGAAATTGGCGATCGCCAATTTTCGCGATTCCGTTTTCATCCGGTTTGAGCTGAAGGTCTTCCTCACGAATCATTAAATCGCCCTGCTCTAAGGGGTCTGAGTTTGGTACGAAAAATGACCCGATTTCCGTATCCCATTGGGAACCATTACGACGAGCCGGGATAAAATTGGCTTGAGTAACAAATTCGGCTACAAACCGAGTTTGGGGGTTGCGGTAAATCAGCTCTGGAGGGCCAATTTGTTCGAGTTCTCCATTTTGCATCACTCCCACCCAATCACAGATAGAAAGGGCTTCTTCTTGGTCATGGGTAACAAAAATAGCTGATAAGCCACTGGCTTTGAGGATGCGGCGAATTTCGGAGCGCAGACGCACCCGTACTTGAATATCAAGGTTACTCAGGGGTTCGTCTAAGAGGATTAGGGTGGGTTCTGGTGCGAGAGCGCGAGCTAGGGCGACTCGTTGTTGTTGTCCTCCAGAGAGTTGGTGAGGATAGCGATTTTGTAGTCCTTCTAAGCTGACGAGGGCGATCGCCTCCTGAAGTCGTTTTTCCATACTCCCTTTGCTGAATCGGCGACGATGCTTTAAGCCAAAGGTAATATTTTCTGCCACGGTCAGATGGGGAAATAGGGCATAATCCTGAAACACAATGCCCACATCTCGCTTCTCTGGAGGTACGGAAAAATGCGGGGTTGCCACCTCTTGTCCCAGTAACTCAATCTTGCCCCCAACCGGTTGCTCAAATCCAGCAATCAACCTCAGTAAGGTAGTTTTACCACATCCTGAAGGCCCCACCAATCCTAAAATATCTCCTTGCTTTAAGGTGAAACTCACCTGATTGACTACAGGTACTCGCTTGGGATCGAATTGCTTGCTCACCTCTTCTAGGTTCAACACCACCAACTGTGACATGCTTTGTCCTTCAACCGTTCAATCGACTAAAACCGCTATTACACTAGCATAATTTTGGGTATCTTTTGAGAAGAGTTCTTAGTTTACTAGACCTAGACCTTCCCTGAAAGGAACAGATGACAGAGAAGAAGACACCTTACTCTTCTCTGTCGAATCTTTACTCGGAGAACACCAAGAGTTACTATAAACTTATTGAAAATTATTGTCAATATCCTGCAAAAGAAAAAGCCGGAAAGACATTTCCCGGCTGGTTCGAGATCCATTTACTGACGACCTGACCCGCTCTAAGACAGGAAGATCCTTAACTGAGGGATTCGAGATAATCCCGAACTCGGTTACGGCGTTTGGGTTGGCGTAGCTTTTGTAAGGCTTTAGCTTCAATTTGCCGCACGCGCTCGCGAGAAAGCTCTAAAGCGCGGCCAATTTCCGCCAGGGAATAGGGATGACCATCACCGAGGCCAAAACGCATTTGAATCACATCCCGTTCCCGACTGGTTAAATCAGCCATCAGATGGCGCAGGTCTTGTTGCAAGGATTCCCGCATTAAGGATTCTTCTGGAGAAATGCTGTCTGTTTCCAGAAGTTCGCCGAGTTCCGTATCTTTATCTTTACCGACTTTGGTTTCTAGGGATACGGAGCGGGGAACGCGCAACAGCACCTCTCGAATTTGGGCGGGGGTCATATCCAGCTCTACCCCTAAATCTTCAATAGTGGGGGTGCGTCCCTTATCTTGGGCAAGTTTACGTTGGGCTTTTTTGATCTTATTGAGTTTTTCCGTAATGTGGACGGGTAGGCGGATGGTGCGGCTTTGGGTGGCGATCGCCCGTGTAATCCCTTGGCGAATCCACCAGTAAGCATAGGTACTAAAGCGATAACCCTTAGTGGGGTCAAATTTTTCCACTGCCCGCTCTAGTCCCAAGGTTCCTTCTTGAACCAAATCCAGCAACTCCAAGCCCCGATTTTGGTATTTTTTAGCCACTGAGACCACCAAGCGCAAGTTGGCCTTAATCATGTGGTCTTTCGATTTAATCCCGGCTGATTGAATTTCCTCTAACTCAGTCACGGTCAATCCGGCTAATTCAGCCCAATGACGTTTTCCTTCAACTAAAGCCGATTTGAGGGCTGCCACATCTGTTTGGGAAACTTCCGCCCAGCGCTCCCAACTGGGCCGATGGCCAAGCTGGGAAGTTAGGCGATCGCGAATTTCCATTAACCGCACATACTCTCGAATGGGCCCTGTCTCTGATTCTCCAGCTTTATTTCGCAGTTCGATCAGTTGAATATGGCGCTGAACTTTTTGAGCTTCTGAAACTTCCTCATCGCGACCGAGCAAGTGGACTCTGCCAATTTCTTGGAGATACAACCGGACTAAATCCGTTGTCCGACGGTTGACTGAGGTGGACTGGTTACGGGAGGTAGACTCCATTTCCAATTCAGCCATGACCTCTGGGGAGGTCAATTCTTCTTGGGAAGGGAAGTCTTCGGAGGGTTCTAGCTCGTAGCTAGAGGGTGATGATTCATCATATTCAGGGTTTAGTCCAAAAGCAGTTACTGGCGTAGTCATCGTCTCAGTTGCTCCAAGTCATGAAAGGGAAGCAGTTACAGGGTTCCCATTCGATTAGGGTTCCCCAATGGAGTGATGAATTACAGAATCTTTAGATTATTTTTAGAAATCTATCGGCCTGTGATTTCATCAACTTAATTCAGTTTTCTGAGTTGGGATGGAGTTAACTGGACTTTCAAGTATCTCAGCCAGACTGGGGGCCAGCCTCAGAAGAGTTCAGTTTCTCTAACCACTCAGGAGTTAGGGTAAGGGATTTGTGCTTGCTGGTTTCTAACCGTTCAGCCGTTTTTATGGGTTTGCCGCCGTCAGTCAACGAGTTTTCATGTTTTTTTATTAGTGGAATCAATTCAGATGGACTATGAGATCCTGCACCCTGATTGGTTTATCTTGCTTACTGCGTATCCTATGTTTTTTGCAAGTCTACCTTAACTATAGATAGAGGTTACCTCAAGGGAAGTGACTTGGGTCAAAGGCCGCATTAATCTTTATCACTAAGTATTTTCAGATCGAAAGATGTTCACAAGTGTGAAAACCATAGCCAGATTGGGGTCGCCAGGTTGTGACCCAGGTTGTCTTTCTTCTAATTTCAGGCTCTCTAATCAGGATTCCGGCTTAATATCTCTTAACATCAGGGCATAAACAGCCTGATGGGGGCTGATTTTTCCTTGCAGCAATAAATCAACTTGGGTACAGATGGGGATAGGAATGCGATGAGTTTGGGCCAGTTGGACTAAAACCTCTGTCGTATTAATGCCTTCGGCGGTTCCTTCGAGATGGTCGAGAATTTCCCATAGGGGTTTTTCTTGGGCGAGTTGATAACCCACCTGATAGTTACGGCTCAGGGGACTATTGCAGGTGGCGAGCAGGTCTCCTAAACCGGAGAGTCCATAGAAGGTTTCGGGTTTGGCTCCCCAATGAGTGCCAATGCGGATCATTTCGGTTAAGCCCCTGGTGAGTAAGGCGGCTTTGGCGTTGGTTCCCAGGTGTAGTCCGTCACAGACTCCGGCGGCGATCGCCAATACATTTTTTAAGGTTCCTCCCAACTCGACCCCTAGGGGGTCATCGTTGGTATAGACGCGAAACCGGGAGGAGGAGAAGACCTGCTGCACCCATTGGGCGGCTTGGGGGTTTTGACTGGCAACGGTGGTGGCAGCAGGGAGACCTTGATCGATTTCTTTGGAGAGGTTGGGGCCGGCTAAAACAACGACGCTGTGGTGAGGAAAGGCTTTGTGCCAAAGTTGGGAGGGGGTAATGCGATCGCTCGGATCGAGGCCTTTGGTGACGGTGACGATGACGGTAGAAGGCTCCAGTCCACAGGCTTGCACTTGCTCAACCACCGGTTTTACCCCTTTCATGGACACAGCGCTGAGAACCAGAGAAGCACCCGCAAGGGCTTCCGGGAGGGTGAGATCGCCGCGACGAGACCAGATTTTGACTTGATGGTGGCGATCTCGGGCCAGTTGGGCTAGGGTTTGCCCCCATACTCCACCGCCAATCAGGGCGATGGAGATAGCGGGATCTGAAGAGAAAGAGGATGATCGTTGAGAAGTCATGGGTTATTTACACTAGGGTTTTCTATTGATCTATCACCCTGCCCTATCTGACCCATGAAAAGCTAGAAAATAGATTAGATACTATCAGGGTCGATGTTGAGTTCGCGCAGTTTAGCGGCTAGGCGATCGGCTCCTTCTTCCGGTGTCAAAACCAATTCACCCTCGGCGGTGAAGATCTTCAGCGCAGTAAACGGTGACTTGTCATGAAATCATCAACTTTGCCCAATAGTGAGACTTGAATTTTCTCGATCTGTTGATTTACGGTTTAACTATGGCAAATTATCTAACACCGGTTTATTCTCTCACTATGCTCTCTGAAATCCAAGACCTGACTGCTCGCATTGCTCCCCGACTGATTGAAATTCGCCGCCATCTCCATGCTCATCCCGAACTGAGCGGTCAAGAACGGCAAACAGCCGCCTATGTTGCGGGGGTGTTATCTTCGGCAGGATTGCATGTTAAAGAAGAAGTGGGCAAAACCGGGGTAATTGGCGAATTACTAGGAGCAGAAACCGGAACTGGATGTTTAGCCATCCGTACTGATATGGATGCGTTGCCGATTCATGAATCGACGGATTTAGAATTTGCCTCTCGGCAAACGGGAGTGATGCACGCCTGCGGCCATGATGTGCATACTACGTTAGGGTTAGGTACGGCGATGGTCTTATCTGAGTTGGGCATCCCCCTACCCGGTACAGTACGATTTATTTTTCAACCCGCCGAAGAAATTGCCAAAGGCGCGGGCTGGATGGTCGAGGAAGGGGTGATGGAGGATGTTCAGGCCATTTTAGGAGTTCATGTCTATCCGACTATCCCTGCTGGCTCAATTGGGGTGCGCTATGGAGCTTTGACGGCGGCGGCTGATGAAATCGAATTGACGATTATGGGAGAATCGGGCCATGGGGCGAGGCCTCATGAAGCCAAGGATGCGATTTGGATTGCGGCCCAGGTGATTACCAGTTTGCAACAAGCGATTAGTCGCACCCAAAATCCCTTGCGTCCGGTGGTGTTGTCGTTTGGTCAAATTAGTGGGGGGCGGGCCCATAATGTGATTGCCGATCGCGTACAATTAACGGGAACGGTGCGATCGCTCCATCCCGAAACCAGCGCCCAGTTACCGCAATGGATTGAAGGGATTGTTAAGAGTATTTGCGACTGTTATGGGGCGACCTATGAGTTTAGCTATCGCCGCTTGGTTCCTTCGGTGCAGAATGATATGAAAATTACCAAGTTAATCGAAAAAGCCGCTAAAGAAGCATTTGGGAGCGATCGCGTCATTAATCTGCTTGAACCCTCTCTGGGTGCTGAGGATTTTTCCCTCTATTTAGATCATGCTCCTGGTAGCATGTTTCGTTTAGGAGTCGGCCATGCCCATAAAACCAATTATCCCCTTCATCATCCCAAATTTGAAGTCGATGAGAGCGCTATTGCTGTTGGTGTCATTACCTTAGCCTATACAGCCGCCCTATACTGGCAAAAATCGTCAAGATAGTGCAGCCTGGCCGATATCAAGGAGACTGAAATGACTGGGGAGCAGCTCTGCGAGTTTTTACGGAAATTAGAAACTTAGCGATCTTAAACTCTCCTCTAGGGAGTGATGGAAGTCAGAGCGAGTCTTCTCAAGGGATGAGTATGATATGGTTAGTCCCTAGGGCAATCATTATGTCCACCAAACAACCCTTTTCTCTTCCCTTCAAAAGCCATTCAACCTTGTCTTTACGCTTTCTGTTGGTGGTTCCCTTTGTGCTGGAATTGGGTTTAGTGGTGGGATTAATTGGTTATTTGTCCTTTCGTAATGGTCAAAAATCCGTCAATCAATTGGCGACTCGTCTCAGTGGGGAAGTCACCCATCGCATCCAAGAACATCTGAAGCGCTTCGCGGATACCCCCCATTTATTTCTGAAGATGAATGAAGCGGCGATCGCCTCCCAACGTTTTGATCCTGACGACTTTGATCAGGCTATACCCTACTTTTGGCAACAAGTACAAATCCATCCCTGGGTGCGATCGCTCTATTATGGCAACACCCAAGGCGACTTTATCATGGTCAATCGCGATCCCACCCTCCGCTTGTATCGTCGCGATCGCCATAGCGCCCCAAACCGCAATATCTATCACTTAGATGCACAAGGAAACTCCACCGATCGACTGATCCGCAGTGCCGAATACGATCCCCGTACCCGGCCCTGGTATCAAGCCGCAGTCCAGGCCAAAACCGCCACTTGGTCGCCCATTTATCTCTTTTCCGCTTCCGAAGATTTGGGCATTACCCCCGTTTTACCCCTCTACGACGATCGAGGAGACCTTCAAGGGGTTTTGGGTGTAGATTATACCCTCACCCAAATTAGTCATTTTTTAGCCAGTTTAGACATTAGCGCCACCGGCGAAGCCTTTGTTATGGAGCGATCGGGTAAACTGGTGGCTACTTCTACTCCTGAATTGCCCTTTATTGAGGCTCCAGAAGGTCGTCAACGGATTAAAGCCTCTGAAAGTCAAAATCCCTTAATTGTGCAAGCTGCCAAACAGATCGCCGCTTTAGCCTCCCTAGAAGAACATCAAGAGCTGATGATGAAGTGGGAGGGAGAACGCTACTTTATTGATGTAACCACCGTTAGCGATAATCTGCAACCCTCAGAAGACTATTTAAGGGGACTCGATTGGGTGGTGGTGGTGATTATTCCTGAAGCCGATTTTATGGCCCAAATTAACGCCAATACCCGCAGCACGATCGCCCTCTGTACCGTCGCCTTAATTGGTGCTTTAGGCTTGGGTTTAGTCATCTGTCGCTGGATCTCTCGCCCCATATTCCAACTGAGTCAAGGAGTCAAGGCGATCGCGAAGGGAGAAACAGCACCCAAAATTTACGGGGGACGGATTAAAGAATTAGACCAACTTGCCCAAGGCTTTAATCAGATGGTTTATCAACTCAATATCTCTTTCCAAGCTTGGGAAGAAATGAATCAAAATTTAGAGCTTCAAGTCCAAGAGCGCACCAAGGCTTTAGAACAAGCTCAGGAGCATTTTCAAACCGCGTTTCGCTTAAGTCCTCATCCCCTCTTTATCAGTGTGATCGCCGATGGCTGTTTACTCGAAGTTAATGATAGCTTTTGTGAAATCCTCGGCTATTCCCTAGAAAACCTGCTTCACCATCGAGAAACCGAACACCAATTTTGGGTCAATCCTCAAGAGCATCAGCGCTTAGTCCAAGTCATAGAAACCCAGGGAACCCTACACCATCAGCAAGTCGAACTGAAAACCGCCTCTGGGGAAATTAAAACCATTTTGTTATCTGGGGCAAAAATCCAATGGAATCAACATCCTTGTATTCTCTATGCCGCCTATGATATCAGCGATCGCCATAGAGCCGTCTTAGCCTTACACGAACAACAGCAATATTTACGCCTCATTTTAGATAATATTCCCCAACAAGTCTTCTGGAAAGATACCGATTGTGTCTTTTTAGGCTGCAATCGGAATTGGTCAAAAGCCGCCGGATTAGACAGCCCAGAATTCATCATGGGCAAAACCGATTATGACTTATTACCAGCCCATCTGGCTGATGAATTTCGCGCTAAAGACCGAGAAATTATGGCCAGCGATACCCCCCAGCTACACATGATCGCCAAAAAAGTAAAACCCGGAAAAGACGGCGAACCCATTTGGCTTGATATTAGTAAAATTCCTATCCATGACACCAACGATCGAGTCATTGGCTTATTAGGCGTAATTGAAGATATTACCTTACGCAAAAATGCCGAAGATGCCCTACGACTTGAACAAGCCAAATCCGAACAACTGCTTTTAAATATTTTACCTCAACCCATCGCCGAACAACTCAAACAGAATGACTTCAGCCATCAGCAAGTCGGAGTCGTCATTGCCGAACAATTCCAGTCCGTCACCATCTTATTTGCCGATTTAGTCGGATTTACGCCCCTCTCTAGTCATCTGAGTGCCCATGAATTAGTTGAATTACTCAATCGCATCTTTTCTCAGTTTGACCATCTTTGCGAAAAATATAACTTAGAGAAAATTAAAACCATTGGCGATGCCTATATGGTCGCTGGAGGACTACCCCTACCCCGCCCAGATCATGCTGAGGCGATCGCCGATATGGCCCTAGAAATGCAAAGCCTTATCCGTCAGTTTCAAACTCCCTTTAATCAACCCTTCCAAATTCGGATTGGCATTAATACCGGCCCCGTTGTTGCTGGGGTCATTGGCACGCGCAAATTCATTTACGATCTTTGGGGAGATGCCGTAAATGTCGCTTCCCGGATGGAGTCTCAAGGGGAACCGGGACGAATTCAGGTGACCCATCAAACCTATGAATTGTTAAGAAACACCTACCATTTTCACGAACGGGGTAAAATAGAAGTTAAAGGCAAAGGAGAAATGTTTACTTATTGGCTGTTAGGTCAATAAACTCAGATATCCGTAAATTTTGCCTCCATAGTGATTGATCCCTATATTTTTTTTGGGTGAACGTTTTTTAATCTCCCTTTATTTTTTTTCAGTTTGTTAATTTTTTATAAACTTTTATGGCTGTTTTACATCCTCAAAATAGCTGGGATCTCAATGCCAAGATTCCCTTGAAGTTGTTGCTGATTATCCCGTTTGTCGTTCAGATGGTCATGGTAGTCAGTTTGACGGGATGGTTTTCTGTACGCTATGGCAAAAAAGCAGTTAATGAAGTAGCCACCCACTTACGCTATGAAGTCAGTCAACGGATCGATCAAAAACTCTCTGAATATCTGACCGTTCCCCATCAAGTGAATCATGTCACTCTAGATGCCGTGGAACTAGGATATTTACAGATCGAAAATTTTCCCCAATTACAAAACCATTTTCTGAAACAACTGCAACGGTTCGATCAAATTGATTCCGTATTTTTTGGTAGCCAGCAAAACGAATTTATTGGCATCTCCCGTGGAACAGATCATCAACTGCAACTGATGAGAGCGGGAAAAGAAACTGGAGGCAGTATTCAATTTCATTTACTCAACGACCAAAATCTTCCGGCTCAATTGATCAACGAAACCCCTAATTTTCCCATACACGATCGCCCCTGGTATAAAGCCGCCCTGCAAACAGAAGGAGAAGTCTGGGGCCCCATCTTTACCTACCATGCCTATCCTCGCATGGCTATCCCCGCCAGTGTCGCTATCCGGGATAGTGCAGGCAACCTGATTGGAGTCTTAGGCAATAACTTTTTTCTCAGTCAAATCAGTGAATTTCTGGCTACCCTCAAAATCGGGGAATCAGGGCAAACCTTCATTTTAGAGCGCTCTGGAGAATTAGTCGCTAGTTCTAGCTTACCCCAACCCTTTGCGATTAAAAACGGAATCGCCCAACGGATTCAGGGCAGCCAATGCAAAGATCCCATCATTCAAGCGACCACCAATCATTTATTACAATCTCTAGGCTCGTTAGAGCAAATCCAACAAGCTCAACAACTCGACTTTTATATCCAGAAAGACCATCAATTTGTACAAGTAATGCCCTATCAAGATGGCTATGGTCTGGATTGGCTGATTGTGGTCGTTGTCCCTGAATCCGACTTTATGACCCAAATAGAAGCCAATACCCGTGCCACCATCGCCTTATGTGCCATTTCCCTCATAGTAGCTATAGGTATAGGAATTCTCACCGCCGATTGGATTACCCGCCCCATTTTAAGCCTAGCAGGAGCGAGTGAAGCCATTGCCCAAGGAAAACTGGATACCCTTTCCTCCCCTGAAGTATCTCCCATGAACATAACTGGCATTCGAGAAATAGAGCAGCTCTCCAACTCCTTTAACCAAATGTCTCGACAGCTTCAAGACTCCTTAAACACTCTAGAACAGCGAGTGCAAGAGCGCACCCTGGAACTCGAACAAGCCAAACAAGCAGCAGAACAAGCCAATCAAGCCAAAAGTCAATTCCTGGCCAACATGAGCCATGAGTTCAGAACCCCCCTAAATGCCATTATCGGCTTTACCCAACTGATGTTGCGAAACAGCCATCAAAACTCTCAACAAAAGGAATACCTGAATATCATTCATCGTGCCAGCGAATACCTGCTCGGACTGATTAACGAAGTCCTGGAAATGTCGAAAATAGAAGCGGGTCATCAGCAACTGAATGTCAACGACTTTGACCTGAAACATCTGGTCGAAACCGTACAAGAATTATTTGCCCTCAAAGCCAGAGTCAAAGGGATTACCTTAGAAATCAACCTCGATCCCAATCTGCCTACCTATATTCGCACCGATGAAGGCAAACTGCGCCAAGTCCTGGTTAACCTCCTCAGCAATGCTATTAAGTTCACCTTTGAGGGTTCAGTTATTTTACGGATCAAACCCGGAAATCACCCCCATCACCTCCACTTTGAAGTGGAAGACACTGGCATTGGTGTTGAGCCAGAAGAACTCTCTAGCCTATTTATCCCCTTTGTCCAAACCCAGTCTGGGCGCAGATCTCAACAGGGAACTGGATTAGGTCTGACGGTTACTCATCAGTTTGTCCGATTGATGGGAGGGCAGATAACCGCCATCAGTCAAGGATATCAATTTACCCCAGCTTTTGCCCAAGTCAACGACCCACCCCAACCGCTCCCGGTTGCTAACTCGCCCATCGGAACCCGATTTGAATTTGAGATTACTGTTGCATTAGCAGAAAATCTTAGTATTGAGTGCAGTGATAGCTTTCAGAGGGTCATCGGCTTAGTTCCGGGTCAACCGACCTATCGCATTTTAGTAGTTGACGATCGCTGGAGCAATCGGCAACTCTTATTACAATTGCTGGGCCCTTTGGGATTTGAGGTGCAAGAGGCTGAAAATGGTCAAGAGGCGATTGAAGTCTGGGAAAATTGGCAACCCCACTTAATTTTGATGGATATGCGAATGCCTGTCTTGGATGGTTATGCGGCAACTGAGTATATTAAAAAACATCTTCATGGCCAAGCCACGGTCATTATTGCCCTGACGGCCAGCGTATTTGAGGAAGAAAAAGCCTTAGTTCTCTCTTCTGGATGCGATGATTTTGTGCGTAAACCCTTTCGCGAGTCGGTGATTTGGGAGAAAATGAAGCACTTTCTTGGGGTTAATTATCTGTATGAAACCCTGGAAGAAGTCCCCAATGTTTCTGGAGAAGCAGGGAAAATTCATCCCTTCCAATTGGCAATGATGCCCCATGCATGGCTGGAACAATTGCAGCATTTTGCGGCAGGAGCTGATGGCGAGCAAATTTTGCAGCTTCTTGAGCATCTGTCGGCAGAAGAGATGCCGTTACGTCAGAGCTTGACCACTTGCGTCAATCAGTTTCAGTTTGAACAACTGGTAGAAGTCTCTCAAGAAGCATTGCGACTCAATAATCAAGTGTCGAGAACTTAGGTAGGGGACAATGAAGCGGGGGAAGATTCAAGAGTATATAAGGCTAAAGGTGCTGGGGTGGGTTTCTAGTCTGCTGCTGATTCTAGGATTGACTGTTGCCGTGGGATGTTTGCCGGTCAAGTCATCTTCGGATGATTGCCCATTGAGCCAATTAGATGCAGGATTGGGGTGTAATCTTTGCTTAGTTATTGGTAATCTAGGCATGATTATGATCGGTGGTCTGCCGATCGCGGGTTATGGTTATCTCAGACTAAAGTGGCAGAAGCTCAAGGTTCAAGAAGAGTTATTACAGTTATTAGTGCGATATACTCCAGGAGCGATCGCCATTTTCGATCGTCAGATGCACTATCTCTATGTCTCCCAGCAATGGCTGGAGATATATAACTTACAAGAGACAGACATCATCGGCAAGTCTCACTACGCAGTTTTTCCAGAGATTCCCCAACAGTGGAAAGACATTCATCAACACTGCTTAACCGGGCATATCCAAGAGTGTGAAGAAGACCCCTTTTATCGGGCTGATGGCTCTGTTGATTGGGTCAGTTGGAAAATTCACCCTTGGTATAATTATTCTGGAGAAGTTGGGGGTATTATTCTCTTTACACAAGTGCTAACCTCCTACAAAAAAACCACAGAGCAATTGCGGGAAGTTGAAGCTCGATGGCAAACCCTGGTTAATAGTACCTCCGATGGCATGATGATTGTTGACCAGCAAGGAAAAGTCTTATTTGCTAATCCATCAGCCGAGAAAATTCTCCACAAACCTCTGTCTGAATTAATCGATTATCCCTTGGGATTACCCATGGTGGTTGGGCAAACCGCAGAAATTGAAATCACCCATGGGGGAGAGGTGTTAGGGGTGAGCGAAATTAGCGTAGCTCCAGTGCAATGGGATGGAGTAGAAGCCTTAGTGGTGTCTTTGCGGGACATTAGCGAACGGCGACAGGCTCAGTTAAGTTTATGGGAGCGCGAAGAACGATTACAGGCCATTTTCGATCAAGCTGCTGTGGGAATTGCCTTGAGCGGAACTTCAGGGCAATTGGTGCAGGTGAATCAACGGTTTTGTCAGTTGTTAGGATATAGCGAAGCTGAGTTACTTACTATGACCTTTCGCCAATTAACCCATCCAGAGGACTTGGAGATTGAGGAACTCTATATTCAAGACCTCTTAAGCAGTAATAGTCAGACCTATAACTTAGAAAAGCGCTATCTCCGTAAAGATGGGCAGGTGCAATGGGTGTATATAGCGGTGTCAATTATACGAGATTGGATAGGAGAACCCACTCAGTTAATCGGGGTCGTTTCTGATATTCAGGAGCGTAAGCAGATGGAAGTGGCACTGCAAGAGGCAACCCAGGAGAGGGAAAAGGAAATTCAACGGCAGTTGCAGCAGCAAGCGGAGACTGAGCGGGCGGTGGATATAGTAGTGGATAAAACCAGGGCATTTCTGGATGTAGATACGATTTTTACCACAGTCACTTACGAGGCCAGACAGTTATTGAAGTGCGATCGCACGGTTGTCTACCGGTTTAATTCTGATTGGAGTGGTCAATTTGTAGCCGAGTCTTTAGGGCAAGATCAGCGCTCTTTAGTGAAGCTTTCTTATGCTTATCAAGAGTTCACTGAACACCTGAGTGATTGTTTTTTAAAGATACAGATCGAGCAAAATAATGTATCCGAAAGTTATGTGGCTAATGATATTTTCTCTCGCGGATTCCCGTCCTGTTATTTGCGATTTTTTCAGCGCCATCAAATTCGGTCTTATTTAATTGCGCCCATTTTACAAGGCGATCGATTTTGGGGTTTATTGGCCGCTTATCAAACAACCAATTCCCGCTCTTGGAAGCCCTGGGAAATCAAGGCGATGGTACGCTTAGGCAAACAACTGGGAATTGCTATCAAGCAAGCAGAATCTGTTAATGAAATTGAGCAAAAATCTCAACAGATTATTCAAGCCTTACAAGCTAAAGCTGAGATGCAACAAGCCAAAGAAGCTGCCGATGCAGCCAATCAGGCTAAAAGCGAGTTTTTAGCTAATATGAGTCATGAACTACGCACCCCCTTAAATGCTATTTTGGGGTTTACTCAATTGCTCTCGCGATCGGCTATGGCTCCTGAACAAAAAGAATTTTTAAGTATTATTAATAATTCGGCGGCCCATTTGTTGTCTTTAATTAATGATATTCTAGATTTATCCAAGATAGAATCCGGTGAACTATCCATAAGCATCTATGAATTTAATTTGCATAAAATGCTGTTAGTTATCAAAAAAATGTTTAGCTTTAAAGCACATAAAAAAGGATTGAAAATGGATGTTTTTTGGGAAAATGGTGTACCAGAATGGATCGAGGGAGATGAAGGGAGATTAAGTCAAGTTTTAATCAATTTATTAAATAATGCTATTAAATTCACCCCAGAGGGTCAAGTAACCTTGAAAGTTAGTCAAGCCTCTAAGCCTAAGCGATTATGTTTTGAAGTTGAAGACACAGGGCCAGGAATTCCTCTCAAAGAAAGATATAGAATTTTTGAACCCTTTGTACAAACTAACTTAGGTCGTCAGTCAGGAGAAGGAACCGGTTTAGGATTATCCATTAGTCAGAAATTTGTACAATTAATGGGCGGGAAAATTTACGTCAGTTGTCCGAGTTCTGGAGGCGCTCGCTTTTGGTTCGATCTACCTTTTGAGGCAGTTGAGCCGACGGAAGTTTCCCCTTTACCCGGCTCTTTACCCGTCATCGGTTTGGTTCCCGGTCAACCAACCTATCGTATTCTGGTAGCTGAAGATGTATGGGAAATGCGACAATTATTAGTGAAGTTACTCAGTTCTGTTGGCTTTGAGGTGTGCGAAGCATGTAATGGACGGGAAGCAGTTGAGGTATGCGAGTCTTGGAAACCCCATTTAATTTGGATGGATATGGAAATGTCGGTGATGGATGGATCTAGTGTCATACAGGTGATTCGTCAATTCTTGGGGAATCACGGGACAATCATTATTGGTTTAACGAGTCATCCTGTTACTGATGCAGGGTGCGATCGCTCTTCTGAATGTGATGATTGGATCGTGACACCCTTCCAAGAGAGCGCTATTTTTGAGACCATAGCAAAGTATCTCGGCGTTCGTTATCTGTATGGGCCTATTGACAGTGTAACTACTGTTGCCAATATTCACTTAACTTTAGCAGATAATCTACTGGAAGGGAGCGATCTGGAAGGGGTTTCTAAAGATTGGGCGATCCAACTTTATCATTGCGCTGCGGGAGCGGATGCGGAGGGTGTAGATCAACTCTTAGCTCAATTGCCAGAAGACTATGGAACAGTAAAGAAGGCGATCGCTAGTTTAGTGGATCAGTTTTGTTTCGATCGAATTATGAAAATAGCTCAGTGTAATTTTAACCATGAATAGCCCTGGTCAAATCTCCTCTAAGGGGAATTTATTAATTGTCGATGATACGCTCAATAATTTACGTCTGTTATCCAATAGCTTGATCGAAGAAGGCTATAAAGTACGAGGGGTGACTAATGGTCAAATGGCGATTACTGCGGCTAAAACGATTCCTCCAGATTTAATTTTGTTAGATATAAAAATGCCAGATATGGATGGCTATCAAGTGTGTAAACACCTCAAGTCCGATCCGATCACTAAAGATATTCCGGTTATTTTCTTGAGTGCTTTAGATGATGTTATTGATAAAGTCAAAGCCTTTGAAGTAGGGGGCATTGATTATATCACTAAACCCTTTCATCTGGAAGAAGTGATTGCCCGCATAGAAAATCAACTAGCCCTTACCCAAGCTAAGGCAGAAATCACTAAGCTCAATAGTGAGCTAGAACACCGCGTGCAGGTGCGGACAGAGCAACTGCAAGACATGAATCAAAAATTAATTAGTGCCAATAAAAAATTAGAATCGGAAATCTCAGAGCGACAGAAAATTCAGCAAAAATTGCTCCATATGGCATCCCATGATGCCCTCACGGGACTACCAAACCGAGTCTGGTTTATGGATTGTCTGATTCAAGCTTTAGAGCGTTTTAAATCCGATCAAACCTATAAGTTTGCCATTTTATTTATGGATTGCGATCGTTTTAAGATGGTCAATGACTCTCTAGGTCATTTAGTGGGCGATCATGTGTTAATTTCCGTTGCCCGTCGTTTACAATCTTGTTTGCGATCGAGTGAGGTTTTAGCTCGGTTTGGCGGCGATGAATTTGCTATTATGATCGATCGCATCGAAGATATTCAAATTGCTATTAATCTGGCACAAAAAATTCAAAATTCTTTAACTTGGCCCTTTCATTGGAATCAACAAGAAATTTTCTTAAATGCCAGCATTGGCATTGTTTTTAGTACCCCTGACTATCAAGAGCCGGAGCAACTTTTGCGGGATGCAGATATTGCTATGTATGGGGCTAAAGGTAGCCATAAAAGCTATCAAGTTTTTGATGCTTTTATGCGTCAAAATACCCAAAAAAGATTTCAGATCGAAACCGATTTAAGATTAGCGATCGAAAATCAAGAATTTGTGCTTTACTATCAGCCCATTATTTCGATGAAAACGGGCTATATTTCTGGGTTTGAAGCCTTGATTCGTTGGCAACATCCCCAACAGGGATCTATTTCACCTGGTGCATTTATTCCCATTGCTGAAGAAACGGGATTAATTGTCCCCATTGGGCTATGGGTATTGCAAGAAGCTTGTACTCAGTTTGAGTCTTGGCACAAACAAAGCTGGATTAACCCAGATGTAAAAATGAGTGTCAATTTGTCAGTTAAACAATTTAATCAATCGACTTTGATCGATCAAATCGATCGCATTTTATTAAGGACAACATTTGACAGTAAAAACCTTAAGCTAGAGATTACTGAAAGTGCGATTATGGATAATCCAGAATTAGCTACTAATGCTCTTGAGAAGCTTAAGCAGCGCTCGATTCAGCTCAGTATTGATGATTTTGGCACGGGCTATTCTTCTTTAAGTTATTTACACCGTTTTCCGATTGATACCTTAAAAATCGATCGCTCATTTATTAGCCGTATGGGAGAGCAAGGAGAAAATGCAGAAATTGTAGAAGCGATTGTTACTTTAGCCCATCATTTAAATATTACAGTGACGGCTGAAGGTGTAGAAACCGCTTCTCAACTAGCCCAACTGTCTAAAATGGGGTGTGAAGAAGTACAAGGCTATTTTATTTCTAGGCCTTTAGATGGGGAAGCTATGGGAGAGTTATTAGCTAAAGTTCCCCATTGGCCAGTTTGATCAGGCCGATCGCCAATTAAGCGACGGGCCATGGTGCTTTTTCCTGCACCAGCATTACCGAGAAGGATGATTTTCATTCTTCAACTTGCCAGAGTTCCTTAGTAAAGTCTTCATCTAGGATGCGGTGGGGGCGCATAACTAAGACCAGTTGGCCTAAGAGGGGACGATCGGGTTCGTTTTCAGACCATTGTAGTTCGAGTTGACCGTCTATCTCCAGGAGAAAATAGCGATCGCTATCCCATTCCCGTTGATGGCGATCGACTAACATTAACACGGGTTCTGGACTCTCCGATATGGATTGGGGCAATTGGTCGCTGTTGGCTAATAGGGCAACCGGATCGCTCATCCCCCGGATCACGGCCCATCCGGGAACAGCCACAAAGGCTGATGCGCCCTCGCTACGAACCATGCCAAAGGGGTCTAGGGGTTCAATCAAGGGTACAGCCTTCCAGTCATCGAGGGTAAGGGGAAGTTGGCCGACAACGGGAATTAAGCGGGGAGATTCATCGGCCGATTCTAGACGATAAACGGGTAATCTGGGGGCCGTTTTTTGGGCCACAACGGTGAAATCTGTGAGGAGATGTTCTAGATTTTGGCGAGCTGGGGCACTGTGGGCATAACGTAGACCTTTGGCAATGAGGCGGGATCTTTCTTGAATATCTTTGTGTTCGCGGGCGCTTTTCCAGCATTGATGAGCCATGATATCGCCGGGATGCTGGGAAAAGCCCTGAGCTGGGGAACTGCGGGAGAAGTCTTTGATTGCTTTAGCTAGTTCATGGGCTTGATCGGCATCCAGGTTAAGATCTAGGCTAAATTCGGCCGCAGCTACCCGTTGGGGTTGGGTGAGAATGCGGAATTCGTAGAGGATATCTGAGCCTTTCTGATAAAAGTGCGATCGCACTTTTTCGTTGATTTCAGCTTTGGTTAAGCTGGTGTAGACTTGGGCTGCCACCATGACCTGATTTTGTTGTACGGGTTCAAATCCCGTTTCTTCAAAAATGCGATCGGGTTGATATCCCGCTTTTTGCAGTTGACTACAGGCTTGTCCCCACTCCACCCATGCCCCTTGCTTTCGGCGGAGTTGTAGGAGCAGGGCATCTGCATCGATGGGTTCTGTATGGGGAGCTGAATAGGGGGAATAACTCATGGCCGTGACTTTTCACTCAAAGATCCTGTGATTACTTTATCGCTTTCTGGGGGGCGATCGGCCCAAGATCGAGAATTTTTTTTATTGAGGCCTTGACAAAGTATCCGCGATCGGGGCATATTGATAAATGGACTTCAGGGGTTATAGCTCAGTTGGTAGAGCACCTCAATGGCATTGAGGGGGTCTCCGGTTCGAGTCCGGATAGCTCCATCCCTGATTACGCAATACATCTAGCCCTTCAGCTCAAATCGCGCTGCGGGGGCTTGTGCCGATTCTGTACCAATATTGCCCTAAATACTCAATCAAACTGTGGGGGGCGATCCGCAGGAGATAACCCATCGGGTTCTGTGGGTAACGCTTGATTCCCTGGAGGAGATGGGGAGGCCTGCGATGGGGGCGCAAGGATGGTTTCAATCACTAAGGTGCGTTGCAATTGTTGCCCGCTTCCTCCCGTGACGGTTAAGGTGAGGGTTTCTTGTCCGGGTTGGGGACTAATGGGATAAGCAAGCGTGCCGGTTAAGGGAACTGTGCCGGGTGAAGGGAGTAATTCGACACGGGTATCGGGGCCGCCAATGACTGTCCAGGCTAAATTAAGGGGGTTAGGTCTCTCGTCCGGTTGCAAAGTTACCACCACGCGCAGGGGTGCAGTTTCTCCATTGACCGTAAAGTTGGTAAGAGCTAAGGGATAGGTGCGCGGTAAGATTTGAATGACTTCTGTTTGTTGCTTATCACTGGCTTCTGATGGATTTTGTTTACTGATGATGCTGACTTCAAAGATGTATTCTCCCCCTTGACGGGCGGAAGTGGGGACATTTTGACAAATCAAGCCTCCAGCTAAGATGCAATAGGGTTGTAGGGCATTAGGGATGCCGCTATCAAACCGATAACGGCGGGCTGGAACCCTGGCAATTCCGCTCATATCCCGGCCAATGATTTGCACCTCTTGGAGTTGCTGGGCGTTTTCGATTTCCCAGGAGAGTAAAATTTCTTCCCTTTGCTCTTCGCTGTAGGTGGGTTTTCCAGGTTGTAGCTGTACAATTCGGGGTGAGGAAGGGGAAGGAGGAGGAAGTAGGGCAATGGTGGCGGTGGTTTCGGTTTGGGTGATTTCTCCAGTTCCATGCTTGGGAATTACGCCTAATTGAAGTTGATAGTTGCCACTTTGGGAGATGGGAATTGTGATATTCCGACAGCGCAGTTGATCGCCCAGATCGCAGAGGGATTTTAGGGGTTTGGGGATAGCCCCATTGAAGGAAAAACGTATTTCTGGCATGGCAATAAAGCCTTCAGATGATTTTCCTTTTAAGACGATGGCTTGGATTTGATCGGGATTGGCGATCGCCCAATCAAGTTGTATTTGTTCCCCTCTGGCGATTTCATAACTCGGCTGGGTGGGCTGAAATTCGATAATTTTGGGCGGTTCTGGCGGTTTAATTTCAATCACATCCGCAAGAGCAGTTTGGGGTTCTCCCTCAATGCGCGGATCGGGAATAACGGTGAGTTCAAAGATCATGTTGCCAAACTTGTCTACGGTTACGGGAATTCTTGCACAAACCAAGGTTTGATTGTCAAAATTGCAATATTTGCGCCACTCATCGGGGAGTCCAGATTTCAGATCGGTGCGTTGTTCTTCGCTATTGACGACTCCATCAGGATTACGCCCGATCCAACCCAATTGGGCGATCGCACTGGGATTGCTGATTTGCCAACTTAATTCGATGGTGTTGGTTGTGTTATTTCCCGTGGTAGGGGCGGGTTCACCGAGATCTTGGTTTGCAGACGATACGGCTGGTAAACCCGCCCTTACAGAACCCGGTTGTACCGCATCGGGTTGTGCCAATGTAGCCTTAAATTCGAGGATTTCCGGTAGGGGAATGGGGGAGATCGCGATGGTATTGGTTTTGGTGATCATGGGAGCAACCTGCGATCGCTTGGCAGTCACCTTTAACTCAAAGATATACTCTCCTGGTTCGCGGGCATCTGTGCGAATATTGCGACAGACTAAAGTCCGCCAAGAGCGCGTACAAAACTCCTGCAAACTTTCCGGTAATCCTCGGCTCAGATCGTAGGAAACCGGAATACTGGTAACATTACCATTGGGCGATCGCCCCAAAATCTGCAAGCTGGCAATTTGTCCAGGGTGGCGAATATCCCAATTCAGATAAATAAAATCATCATTAGCTGCTGCATAGGACGGAGAAACCGAGGTAAATTCCTCAATTCTAGGCGGTGCAGGCGGTTTAAAAAACAGCCACCACAAGGCAAAAATCAATAACCCCAACACCCCCAACCCAGCTAAAATCGCTAACAGCAATTGCCACCAAGGCCGAGCTTGCCACAGAAAAGTCCCCTCAATTCGATCCGTCGGTAAGGGCAGTTGGTAATCATCCGTCAGTTCCAGATAAAAATTAAGGGTGCGTCCCTCACCCAACAAGGGTCTGCGCCACCAGGGGCCAGGTTTTGCATCGATATCGACCTGCCATTGCGTCCCCCGATCCAATTTCAGGCGATCGGGATTTAATTCATACACACAAACCGGCCGTTCCTCATCTTCCCGCACCGTCAGGCGCAATTGGCGCAGGGTATTCCCTTCATTATTTAAGCGCAACTGAAATAGGGCAGCTTCCCGACTCACCTTACCCACTAACGTTCGCAAATCCATCCGTAAATCATACCGAGGCAAAACCTCGATATAGACCAGATCTAATAACAGCAAATCCGGGTTATTTTCCCCCATTAAGCGCAGAGTCGGTAAATAACGGCCCGCTTTGGTATCGGGGGGAAAGCGAAACTCTAGGGTAACTTCTCCTTTAGCTCCTGGGTTCAGGGCCAAATTATCAGGAATAACCACCAAACCCAACTCATTAATCCCTTCTGGATAATGGACTTCCCACCAAGACTCCGGTAAATCGGTACAAGTGAGGCGAAAGCGATCGACCCGGTTAGAGCGATTATGCACCAAAACTGTCACGATCAGGGATTGTCCCAGTTCTAGAGGGGCTGGTTTTTCGGGGGAGGTAACGGGAGTCAGGGCAAATGTGGGGTCATTGGACTGAACCGCTTCTTGAATGGGGGGCAGGACTTGGAGTGTGGCTTGGTGACGGATGGGGGTTTCTTCGGGATAATGCTTGGGTGCATCAATCACCAGCAAGTAAGTATACTGACCGGGAATCGTTTCTACGGGAATGGGGAAGGAAAACACCGCTTCGCTGCTGCTTCCCGCACTGAGGGCAAACCGTTCATAGGGGTTGGGACACCAAGTTTTAAGCACTCCTGAAGAATCATCAATAAACAGATCGATAATTGCCCCTTGAAATCCTTGATTACCAATAGTTACCCGCAATTCAAAGGTTTCCCCAGCCGAAATGACACTATCTCCTGATGGGTTGGTAATTACGCTCAGGGATTGACTGCCATTAGATCGCGAACCAGAGGAATTGCCCTGGTTGAACGGATTAAGCTGGGGATTGGATTGAGTCATTTGAATTGAAAATTAAAACTTCGACACCTTGATGAGGTTTCCTGCGGACATAAACTGCGATCGCTTCGTTCAGTTACCCAATCTCTCCCAATCATACCTCTAAGCTTCAGTCTCTTTCAGAGTTTGCATGATTCGCTCATAGAACTGGATATTTGCATTTCTATGTTCTTCAAGGATTTGCGAATTTTTAGTCACCTGGTTGGGCAAAAATTTTTTCCAATCACGAGTAGAACACCAATAGTGATTTCCATAATTGATTTCCCACTTAATCTTATTTAGAAAAGTGGTTTTGAAAGGCTGAAATTTCAGTCTACTATATTGCCATTTACTTACAGGATAAATACCAATATGATTCCTGAGCGTTAAAAATTTAGTGCTGAATGGAAAAGCTATAACCCTACGTCCTAATAACATTCCCCAGTAAGCACCATGATAAGAGCTGGTTAATATGGTTTGGCCAGATCCCAAAAAGTTTATGACATCTCTCAGATTTTCGGTGTTATGAGTCATATGAGGAAATGAGTCAACTTTTATCTTGAATTTTTCGTGAGAAAAAACTACAAACTCATGTTTTATTTCTCGATCTATATCAAATTCTTTGCTCATACAACTCACACAAGGAACCCAATCATATCCTTGATTAAAATCTCTAATTCCTACAATATTAAAAGGATCTACATAACCTGAATAATCAAACTTTTTATGAGTATCCTGAAGTTCATCAAAAAAAATCTTATTACGCGGTATCTTGAAATTAGGGTATATTTGTTGACCCGCCCCCCAGATAATCCATTGCCCTTGAATATGATTGCGTATCTCTTGAAGCTGCTGGAAGCATTTCCAAAAACTCTGAAATAATAAACCACCTCCACCAACTATTATATGATGCCGAGTGTTTGAACTCGTACTTTTTATCTGATCTAAACTAATTGATCCACCAAAACCACCTTTAGGGGTGGGAAAATCTGGATCAATAGATCGAAAATCTAGGGTTTCTACTTGCCAACCTGGAAAATCAAAATAATGAATAGGTGATGACATGAAATCTCCTACATTTTGGGGATTGATTACATAGGTGTTAATTAGTTTGTTATCCATGATTTTAGGTGTAGATTTTGATTGATAGGGGTATGTGGAAAAATCCTCAATTCCGAATCGACTGAACCCGGTAGAGTCTCACTTTGCCATCATCGCCTCCGGTGATGATTTGCAGTTGGGAGCCACTTCTATCTCTGCGAGAGGGGATTAGGGATAAGTCTACGGTATTGAGTGCTTTAGAATGGTTGGCGATAATGCTGGGCATCGCTGATGCGATCGCCTTTCCTTTAAGATATTTACTTAAGCGCTCTCCTGTGTCTCTCAGGGGCCAGAGGATCAGTTTACCGTCATCTCCCACACTAGCGAGATAAGAGCCATCAGGACTGAAGGCAATCGAGCGCACGGCTTCACCATTATGACTATCTTCCCAGCGATCGAGCAGTTCGCAACTCGGATTGGCTCCTGCTCCTAAACCGGGTTCTAAACAAGGACGTAAATTCCAAATACTCATACTGCCTTGATTATCGGCAACGGCTAAGAGAAAGGGGCGTTTTTCGGCGGTGGCTAAACTGGTAATATAGTTGTCTTGGCCGGTGGCAGTATCGGGATCGGAAATATCGATGGTTTGGGTGGAGTTGCTTTCCGTATTCCAGAGGATGAGTTGATTAAACCGACCAGCAACGGCTAAGGTTTCTGCTCTTTGACCGACAAAGGCGAGATCGGAAATGGCGAATTCAAAGGTTTGGGTTAGTTCGGGTTCATTAACATTTTCGATTTGCTCAAAGTCTGTGCCGATATACCATTTGGCTAGGAGTCCGCTACCATGGCCACTGAATAAATAGCGGGAGTCGGGGGTAAATTCGAGATCCATTACGCGGTCGTCTTTTTGATAAACGAGCGATCGCACCGGAACATCTTCATAGGATAATAAATCCCACAGTTGAATCTCGCCATTTTCTAAACCCATGGCCATTTGATTGTTATCAATGGGGCGATATTTGACGGTGCGAATGGCTTTGTCGGCTTGGGCGCGAATGTGGATAAATTCGAGTTTTTGCCCTTCAACACCCCAGTCTCTGACCTGTTGATCGACTCCACCACTTAAGAGGCGATCGCCTAATCCATTCAATTGTACGGTGGTGACTGCTCCTTGATGATGAATATAATGATACTGTCCGTGAACCAACCACCAGAATACCCAAGTCAAGCCTAAAATCAAGAATCCCTGCAACCATCGGGGAATAATGGGAAAGATTCTTAGGATTAAGGTTTGTTGGCGATTGATAATGGGAACAGCAGGTTCTGTAGGGGCGGGTTTGAAACCCGCCCCTACCTCTATCAAACGCTTCTGTACCCATCCCAACCAGGGGCGTTTTGTTTCCACCTTAAGATCGAAGATTTGGGTGTCCGTTGGGTTAAGGGTATATTCTGGAGGCAATAATTCCAGTTGCAAGCGGTTTCGGGCGCTGTTTTTTTCTTCTAGGGGTAAATCAATGGTCGTTTGACATCGTTGATTACTTTGATTAAGAAGTTCCAAGGAATACATTACTGGCTTAGATTTCCAGGAGGGAAGCCAACGCCGTTTTTGAGGAATGGCTTGCTCTGGTTCCGGGATTTCAAAGCGAATTTCACCTTGGGGAAGAATTTCAATCACCGCTTGCAGTTGGGTTGGGGGGCCATCGGGATGTGTAATTTTGATATGGGCTAAATAATCGATGCGGGCGATCGCCTCTTCAATATCCGGTACAGAACAGATTAAGCTGTAATCCATCCATTGTCCTGAAGGCAAGCTTAAGGGTGTAGGAGAACGGTTTAACCAGGAATAGGAGCTAGAGAGGGCGATCAGAGTGGTTATCTCTTTCTGACCAGGATTCAGGAGTCTGAGGGGAATGTCTAGATCGCTGTTCGGATAAGCTTTGAGGGGAGAATCAGTGAGTTCAGCCTGGATCGGCAGTTCACCGATCCCCTTTTCCACCCGCAAGCGCAGAATATGCCGTTCTTCGGTTTCCAATTCCAGGGAAAAAATACGGATCGTGAGATTAACCAAACCCACAAACCCTAAAATCGGGGTTCGGTGAATTTCCACAATAAACCGGGTTAAATCTCCGGGAGGCTTCTTGCTGCTAACTTCTGGGGAGAGGGTATACCAGGTGCGCTCATCCTGGAGAGGAACACCAGCAGCGATAATCTCTAGCTGAAAACTAGCGAAGCGATCGCCTCGGTTGAGTACCTTTACCTCAAATTGAGCCACCCCATAACCGGGTTGAAAGGTTAGCTCTTTTGTGGATAGCTCCGTACTCATCAGTTTTTCAACCATTCTCCCACCCTTACCCTCTGACCTATTCATGTCGGCGATAGCCGAAACTGAAGCTATCATAACAAGAGAGGGCTTTGCATTAGGGAATAGGTAATAGGGAATAGGTAATAGGGAACCCCTTTGATATGAGAATAAATATTATAATCAGGAGGAGTTAGTCTAAAATTTTATGTAAAAATATGCCGCAGTCGCTCGCAACACTTTCCCTGGCAGAATTCTTAACTCAACCGAATATTGAGTCTTCTCCAGCGTGGGAATTTATGGATGGGCGAGGGGTTCAAAAACCGATGCCAACTCTTTTTCATTCTCGTCTACAACGCAATTTGGTCAATACTATCAACGATCGTACCGAGCAGTTTGAAGCCATACAAGAGTTGCGCTGTATTATCCCACCTTACTCGCCCGTACCCGATATCGCTGTCATTGCAGTTGAGAGGCTTTCTGATAACGATGGGCCTTTTCATGGGGCCCCAGATTGGTTGATTGAAATTCGCTCCCCTGACCAAAGCACTTTAGACTTGCAAAATAAAATTCTCCATTGTCTCAGTAATGGAACGCAACTGGCTTGGTTGATCGATCTAAATCGCCAACAAATTTGGATCTGGGAGCAAGATAATTTACCCATCATTTATTCGGGAACTGATATTTTACCCGATCGCGGTCTGGGTCTTGAACTAAGCGTGAATCAGGTGATGGCCATGACTCAAGGAAAATAATGGTTTTCTAGTTTTGGGTAACTTGTCTCTTAACAGTTGCCTTTAGGCCTGACTCTAGATGAGGGATAAGGGCCAGATCTGCCATAATGCAAGCAAGAACACCGAACACTCATAGATTATGGCTAAATCTCGAACCCTCTACATTTGCAATCAATGTGGGGCAGAATTTTCTCAATGGTTCGGTAAATGCTCTGCTTGCAACAGTTGGGATTCTCTGATCGAACAGGCGAGCGGCCCGGTGACTCCTACAAACAACCGGTTGGGGTTGCTGAATCAGGAGTGGCGCAAAGATGGGGGGCGATCGCCGACCCAGAGCGGTCAACCTCGTGCCGCTATTACCCTGGATGCCATTTCCGATCAAGCCGTTTTACGCATGGCTTCCGGCTACTCGGAGTTAGATCGGGTACTCGGTGGTGGAATTGTGCAGGGGTCTTTAGTCCTGATTGGAGGAGAGCCAGGGATTGGGAAATCAACGCTGCTGTTGCAAATGGCTAATCAGCTCTCTCAACGTTATGCAGTGTTATATGTTTCTGCGGAAGAGTCCGGACAACAGGTGAAATTACGGGCAGCACGGTTAGGCGTGGGGGAAGAGGAAGAAGAGGAGAAACCGAAACTTAAGCATGGATTTGATGCGGTAATCGAACCGAAACGGAAGGGAAAAAAAGGGGAAAAGTTCGAGGAGTCTCCATCCCAGTTTTATCTGTTACCGGAAACGGATTTAGAGGAAATTTTGCGGGAGTTGGAAGCGCTGAAACCTCGTTTAGCGGTGATTGATAGTATTCAAACCATTTATTTTCCCTCTCTGTCCTCTGCTCCGGGTTCTGTTGCTCAGGTGCGCGAATGTACTTCGGCACTGATGCAGGTGGCGAAACGGGAAAATATTACCCTATTTATTGTCGGTCATGTGACGAAGGATGGATCTTTGGCGGGGCCGAGGGTGTTGGAGCATTTGGTGGATACGGTATTGTATTTTGAGGGCGATCGCTTTGCATCCCATCGGTTATTGCGATCGATGAAGAATCGCTTTGGTGCTACCCATGAAATCGGCGTGTTTGAAATGGTTGCCCAAGGATTGGCGGAAGTACCGAATCCTTCGGAGTTGTTTTTGGGCAACCGGGATGAGAAGGTGTCGGGAACTTGTACGATTGTCGCCTGCGAGGGAACGCGCCCGATTGTGGTGGAGCTGCAAGCGCTGGTGAGTCCCACAAGCTACGGTTCCCCCCGTCGCGCTACCACTGGGGTAGATAATAATCGGTTATTGCAGATTTTGGCGGTGTTGGAAAAGCGGGTAGGTATTCCTTTATCCAAGCTCGATACTTATGTGGCTTCGGCGGGGGGGTTAGGGGTGGAGGAACCGGCGGCAGATTTGGGGATTGCGGTAGCGGTGGTGGCTTCATTTCGCGATCGCCTCGTCGATGCTCGCACAGTGATTATTGGTGAGGTGGGTTTGGGGGGACAGGTGCGGGCGGTGTCGCAATTGGAACTGAGATTAAAGGAAGCGGCGAAGCTCGGCTTTAAACGGGCGATCGTTCCCAAAGGGCAATCTTTACCAGATTTAGGCTTAACCATTATTCCTGTGGGGCGAGTTCTCGATGCCATTGTTGCGGCTATTCCCGTACAAACTCCCTCCGAAGGTTCACCAGAAGCCGAGTTAGAATTGGACGAATTAGACCTTTAATTACAATGGTTTTTCCAGTCGTTCAGCAATCCACACTTTAATCAAAGATTGTCGAGTTATCCCCAATCGTCTCGCTTCGCGATCGAGTGCTTGAATCATCCACTCTGGAAAATCAACATTTACCCTTTTTTGCGTCAACTCACCCCGTCGTGCTTGGCTCAGATCCAGGTATTCAACAATATCTTCTTCTCCTTGGTCAAACTTTTCATCAAATGTCTTAGCTTTCATAAAGTTCTATCTCCTGTTTTCGCGAACGTCTAACTGAGATGAGGCGTATTTTGGCCTCTCTATAAGTAATAATAGCTGACCAGCATTTTCCTGCAATTTGCCCAATGACTAAAAAGCGAGGCTCATCCTCTGTGCGAGCTGAGATTTCTAACCGTTCTGGATCGTCCCAAAGTTCTTGGGCTTCTACAAAATTAATCCCGTGTTTTGATTTATTGCCCTCACTCTTGTTTTGATCGAATTCAAATTCTATTCTTTTACTAATTCATTTGCTCCTGAATTCGTTCCTCTCGCAAAGCATGGATAATATCAAGGTTATCGGTTTTTTCTCAGTTCACAACTAGCACACTTCCTTCATAGGAAACGTTAATTGGAATTAAATGACGGTATATGTAGGGGCGAAAATTTTTTCGCCCCTACACCCATGTCTCACTGTTACAGCGCTTCGCGCGGTAATGAGGTACAGTCGGAAAAGATCTCCCTAAATCCCCCTTAAAAAGGGGGACTTTGACTGCCCCCTTTTTTAAGGGGGGTTGGGGGGATCGAAATGTACCGCATAGCAGCGAAAACTGCTGTATTTGAATTAACTATACCTACAAATCCGACATTTTCACCGCAGATTGTTGTTGTTTCCGGGAAATGGTGGTATGGAGTTTCCCCAGTAATTCCTCCGTCAATTTTTGGAACGCTTTGGAGCCGTGACTATGGGGGTGGGCTAAGACTGCCGGTAAAAAATTATCAACGGATTTAGACACATTTACATCAGAGGGAATACGAGTTTTAAACAATTTTGCTTCACTATAATCTGTGCGGACTCGGTTCATTACTTGGCGATAATAGCGCCCAATAAATCCCCCAGCCATCGTGAAAACAATGCCCAACATTTCAATATCTAAGGGATATTCATCTTGATGAACTTCTCGTAATTTGACTAAACGACGCTCTAACAGTTGAATCCCAATTAAGGATAGAGGTTCTGGACGAGCTGGAAGCAGATAAAAATGGCTGGCGGTTAGGGCGCTGCGAGTTAAGAGATTATAGCCAGGGGCACAATCTAAAATGATGTAGTCATATTCATTGATGACGGGTTTTAAGATCCCATCTACCAAGACTCTCTCAAAGTGATTCCATACGGTTTCAAAACTGACTTGTTCCCGATAAACAGCTTTTTCATAGATCATTTCTGAAACTGAAAATTCATCATACATATCAATGTCCCCAGGGAGTAAATGAAGCTTGGGAACATTACAAGCGTAGGGAATGATAATATCTTGGATGGGAAAAGCAGCTTTCGCGGCTGGATTGATGGCTATTTTAACCAGTTCTCTTAAGGTGCGTTGATCTCGCCTGAGTTTGGCAAAATCGGAGGGTGACATCATACTGAGAGTGGCACTAATTTGAGTATCTAAATCGACAATCAACACCCGCTTGTCATGATATTTGGCAAGACACGCCGCTAGATTAACCGTGAGGGTGGTTTTGCCAACCCCTCCTTTCATATTGACAGTTGAAATAATATATCCCATAGGTAAGATCCAGTCAGTTTGGTGAAAAATGTCCAGAAAATGTACAGTTATGTAAGGTATGAGGGTCTCCAAGACTAGGAGTCTAGGAGGGGTGGTTCCCCATCTAGCAATTGTGCCTTTCAAATCATAAGGCCGATCTACAAGTCATGGTGCTGATATCTACTCAATTTGCATGGTATTATTGAGACTTAATATCAGTTTGTCAATGTTGGCGCTCTAAACAGGGGGCGAGAAACAGGCTTTTCTCTGGTATGGTTGAAGGTTGCTGATCTTGAAGATTGGGGGAAAGTGGGAATGGATTGGATGCGATCGCTCATTTGGATGGACTATCGGTTAGTGGCACTCATTGGCATAGGGATTCCCTTAGTGCTGCTGATTTGGTCGCTGGTTAAACAGTCTGTCTCCCTGATCCGCTTGATGGTTATTTATTGGCGGGTGGCGAGTCTGCTGATTATTTCCCTCTATTTGATGATTGGGGGAGCGCCTATTGGCTTTGTTAGTTCTATATCCGCTCGGATCTTGATTCCCCTATCCCTCTGGTTTTGGATTGACTTGAATGAGGAAATTGAGGATATGCCCCCCTCCCGCGCTCTGAAACTGGCGTTTACGGCTTGGCGCTGGGGGGTAACGGTGTTTATGGGAATTGGGGCGATCGCCCAATTGCCCTCTCTACAATGCGCTTTTTTACCCACGAAAGAATTAATCCAAAATGACTTTTGCCGATTGTGGTTAGAAGCGCCTTGGGCTTATAAACAGTTATTCCACAATGCCACCAGCGAACGCTTTTTAGGCTTTGTGGGTATCCTAGGATTGCTGATCTATGTCACTTACCTGAGTTATTTTGTCCTGATTCGTCTCGGAAAACAGGGGCGAACTGCCGTCAGCCCATAATTCTCATTACTCATTTACCCCCCTATGCTCTCTCGACGTTTAGAACAATACACCCTCAAACGTCCCCAAGAAGTGCTGTTAATTAGCGCAGAAATTGAGGAAGAAGCGGATCAAATCCTAGTATTTAAGGGCTTTTCCAGTTCTTTGATGCGATCGACTGCCTTTAACCCGGATATTCCCGTTTTGCCAGAAACGGCTAAGATTATGGGCTGCGATCGCCTGAAAAGCCCCTACACTCCCGAAAATCCCCAATATATTCAGCAGGGACTCACTTTAGACAGCCTAGAAGCCTTATTGACAGAAGCAGGGGTTTAAAGGGCGCTATCCACTGAGTTTAGGCACTCCCTGCTCCCGTAGGGCTTCAATGATTTTTAGATTGGCTTTGGGAAAGGGAAATTGATCTAAATCTGCTAAAGTAACCCAACGAATTTCTTGGCATTCTATCGCTTGAGGCGTGCCCGAACAGTAGCGACAATTATAGACATTTAAAGTTACCCGAAAATGGGTATAGGCATGGTCAATCGTAATCAGATGATCGCCCACTTCTATCTCTATGGCGAGTTCTTCTTGAATCTCTCGTTTAATACATTCTGGAAGAGTTTCACCCGGTTCTAATTTTCCTCCAGGAAATTCCCACAAACCGCCGAGTAATCCTTTGTCTAAGCGACGGTCGATCAGGAGTTGTCCTTGAGTATTCCAAATGACGGCAACACCGATGGTTTTATGAGGCCGAACAGGGGGATTTTCACGCATGGGCCAATGGGTAGGGTTTCCAGTTTGATTGGCAAGACAATGAAGACTCCAGGGACAGCGATCGCACTTTGGCACTTTAGGAGTACAAATTGTTGCTCCTAAATCCATCAGCGCTTGATTAAAATCCCTGGGATTCTCCCGATCCAGCATAGCATCCGATAATTCCCAAAGTTGTTTCTGGGATTTCCCTAGGGGAGTGGGTAGGCTGGTGAGTCTGGCTAAGATGCGTTTAACATTACCATCTAAAATGGAAATGGGTTGATTAAATGCCGCGCTGAGAATGCCCCCAGCCGTCGTGCGGCCAATACCCGGTAGACTTAAAACGGCTTCTAACTCTTGGGGAAATATGCCCTGATGCTCTTCCATAACCTGCTGGGCAGCTCGATGTAGATTTCGCGCCCGGCTATAATAACCGAGTCCTTCCCAGAGTTTTAGCACCTGTTGGAGATCAGCTTGAGCTAGGGTTTCCAGGGTGGGAAAGGCTTGTAACCAGCGATCGTAATAGGGTAAAACCGTTTTCACTTGGGTTTGTTGGAGCATGATCTCCGAAACCCAGATGGGGTAAGGGTCTTGCTCTTTTCGCCAAGGCAAGACCCGACCCGCATCATCATACCAGTACAGCAGAGTAGTTCGGAGACTTTCAAGAACCGCCGGTTCAGGGAGTCTCCAAGGAGTTTGTGGGGATTGGGGAACTGAAGACACCTGAACCTGCTGGAAACTTTACTGACAGCAAACCTTACTCGGTCTCAGCCCCATGAGATTCAGAGGCTGACCAAGTATTTTCAAAAATCATACGCTGTTCGGCATTACGCAAGAAATAGCCACTGATCATGGCGGAGGCTAAGAGACGACCGAGGTTTTCTCGGTTGGTGGTTACCGTAACCCCAAATTGTTCTGAAGGAAGATGGCCCAGAAGTCCCATGATGTTGTTTTCCATCACCTGGAAAACTTCGGAAGAGGTAGGTTTAGACAGTTGAGCCACTGTTTCCGGACTCAAGGATTGAACATAGTCCCATAGTAAGTTCTTGTCAGTGTCGCCCTGAAATAATTCAGGATTTTGATTCGACGGGTTATTCACGTTAGACCTCCGTACAGTTCACCGCGACAACTTCTAGCCTTTTAGGTTGGAGCCGCTTTTGTATTGGGGATTGAACAATAGCACAATGCTGTACTATTTTGCCAATCCTATGTGCTTATAAACTAATGTAACAGTTTCTTGGCAAAGGAGCAGGGTCTCAACTGAACTCAAGATGAGGGATCTTTTGGTTTGACTCGGTTTAAGCGAATTGGGGATTCGTTCGGGTAATGTCGATGGTGACTTGGCCGCCAAAGTCGGGTATGGGCGGTGATTTGATGACGCGCACGCCCACTTTTTGTAGAGCGGGGCGCTGGTGGGGTTGGTTTTCTAGATTCAGCAGTTCATCGGCGATCGCCGTTGCTAATTTCTCAATTAAGTCAAATTTGTTGCTACTGATAATTCCTTTCACTATCTCAACCGCTTCGCAATAATTAAACGTATCCTCAAGATTATCACTCTGCCCAGATACCGATAAATCTAACCACAGGGACAGATCTACCGTAAACCATTGTCCGAGTATTTTCTCTTCCGGTAAGTAGCCAATATATCCATAACAGCGAATATTGGAGACGTGAATACAATCCATGATTGACCTAAAAGCAGGGATAAAGAGCTTATGGGGTTGATTATCCCATTACCTGGTGTACCCTGGCAATGTAGGGTGTGTTAATAACGCACCCTACACCATATACAGCAATGGCATCAGTTTAATTTACTGCAAATTCCGTATAGGGGCGCTGGCTGGGATGGTAAAATCCCAAAACAATTTTATCTTTCGGCACACCTAAATTCAGCAAATCATTCACAATCCCATCTTCTGTACCATCTCGATGAATCCAAATCTTCCCCTCAATAATTTCCATATGCACCAGACAACCATGGACGCGCCTATTATTCTGCCATCCCAAGGTTAATAAAATATAATTCGTTCTTCAAAAATCTCTATAAATGGCATTTCAGGAATGGCAAGATACAAAGTCCGATCGTTCTCAACTTCTTCCAGGATATTGCGGTAGACAATATACTGTCCCACCGCTTTTTCCAGCTCATACATGGCAGAGCGACCCAAAAAAGTTTTGATTTCTACGGCAATTTTTTCTCCATACTTTTCAGCTGCCAGGATTTTTTTTTGCTCCCAGGTCAACGAATAAGTCTTTACCACCATATTGGAGTGTCAACGGATCGTTGGTGATTTTCCAATTATCTTTTTCTAGAGCAGCTTTAACTGTATCATGGTATAGATGGTATAGATCATGTGCAGGCATTGCCATCAATACATTCTAAGACACTCTCAAAATAACACAGAATCTTCTAATTGGCAACATCCAAAATTACCCGCTCTAACCCTGCCACAACTCGCGCTAATTTCTCATAATCAATTTTATCGGGAGTATCTTCATCGGTGTGATAGTAAGGATAGCGAAAAGGAGCCGTATCCGTAACCATTAAACCGGGATATCCTTGCTGCCAAAATGACCAATGATCTGACCATCCGATTCCGGGTAAAAGGTTAGGCAGAGCTGCACCTTGGGAGGGAAATTGGGTAGAGTTCCGAAATGAGCCAATCACTTGTTTTACCCAGTTGCCGGAATCCAGATTACCAATAAAAGCGATAAAGTTTCCTTGCAGAGGATAAAATAAATTCAAAGGTGCGGGATATTTCTGGCTTCCTGGCACATCAGAATAGTATCCCATGGTTTCTAAGCTCATCATCCCCACAATATTGTCTTGTCTCTGGGCACAAATTTTGGCATAGACTAAACTGCCCATATCTTCTGTCCAGAAAAAGGGCGGTTCTTCATTAACAAATTCCACAAATCTGAGCGTTTTCTGTTGCGGTTTTCCGGCAAATCTCCGAGCTAAGGCTAAGACGGCTGCTGCTCCAGAGCCATTATCATTGGCTCCGGGAACATTGGCAACAGAATCATAATGAGCGCCAATGACAATAATTTCTTCGGGTTTGCTTATGCCGGAAATTTCTACTTCTAAGTTATCAAATTCTTGGTCATCAACCCGATATTTATAGTGATTAACCTGATATCCTGCACGATTAAACTGAGTTTCTAAATACTGAGCCGTTTTGATGAGGCGATCATAGGCAAGATAATTATGGGGTTCAGAGGCAATTTCCTGGACATCCCTTTCTAACTCTTGTGCTAATTGCTGCTCTTCTACCGTCAGAGGTAAGAGGGCATCCTGATAGCTTTCTCCTGGCATATGTAACATGGTTTTCCATCCTCCCCAAACTATTACCATTAAAATTATACTCAAGATTAACAGTCTAATCCAAGTGGATTTGCGCTTGAATCCCCAATTGATATTTTTCTTGCTCATCTGGATGATTTACCCTAAAATAATACTATTGTACGTCTCCTCTCAACCCCTTGTCCTGATGACGATTCCGGCGTTTGATTTTAGTCACTATTTGACCTACCAAGAACTCACCGACTATTTAACCCAGATGGCTCAAGCTTATCCGAATTTGATGCAACTGGAGAGCTTGGGGAAAACGGATGAAGGGCGAGAAATTTGGTTAGCCACTTTGACGGATAAAACGACGGGAGAAGCCCTAGAAAAGCCGGGATACTGGATTGATGCCAATACCCATGCAGCAGAAGTGACGGGTTCGGCGGTGGCGTGCTATATTCTCTATCAGGCTTTAAGCCAGTATAACCAAGATTCAAGAATTAGCCATTTACTGGAAAATTATACCCTATATATTCTCCCCAGAATTGCAGTAGATGGAGCAGAAAAATATCTCCAAACACCCTATAACCTGCGTTCTAGTCCTCGTCCCTATCCGCAATCGGAACAGCAAGAGGGGTTATATCCGGAAGATGTTAATGGGGATGGATTAATTCTGAATATGCGGATTAAAGATCCCTGTGGTGCTTGGAAAGTTTCTGAGGACGATTCGCGCTTGATGATTCGTCGGCAACCGGATGAGTTTGGGGGAAGTTACTACACTCTTGTTCAGGAAGGTTTAATTCATAATTATAATGGCTATGAGTTTAAGATTGCGCCGACGTTAGAGGGATTGGATTTTAATCGTAATTATCCCTATTATTGGCAACCTGAAGGGGAGCAAAACGGAGCCGGTGATTTTCCTTTTTCTGAACCGGAAACTCGCGCAGAAGCTGAATTTTGGCGCAAGCATCGGAATATTAATGGGTTTATGACTTATCATACGTTTGGAGCGCTAATTTTACGCCCTTATAGTACCCACCCAGATGACCATTTTCCGACAGCAGATTTAGAGATTTATGAGTTGATGGGTAGAAAAGGAACGGCGTTAACGGGGTATAAGTGTATTGGCATTTATAAAGATTTTCGTTATGACCCGAAAACGGTGGTTTATGGGGCGATGGATGATTATGGGTACGATCATTGGGGATGGTTTGGGTTTACGGTGGAACTTTGGGATGCGGCAAAAGCTGCGGGTGTTGAGAAGGAGAATAATATTGAGTGGGGACGAGAACATCCAGTTGAGGATGATCTGAAGATTCTGCAATGGAATGATGAGTATTTGCAGGGTAAGGGGTTTATTGATTGGCAAGGTTTTGAACATCCGCAACTGGGAGCGGTGGAGATTGGGGGATGGGATATGAAGAGGATGTGGAAAAATGCACCAGCGAAGGCACTACCGGAAATTTGCGATCGCCACTTTCAGTTTGCCATCACTCATGCCCTGATGTCTCCCCGGTTATCGGTGGCTCGGACTCAAGTGAGTCATCAAGGGGCGGATATTTACCGTTTAACCGTGCAATGGGAAAATTTGGGCTTTTTGCCCACTTACACCAGTAAAAAAGCATTAGAGCGGCAAGCAGTGCGCCCTACGCGGGTAAAATTGGGGCTACCAGACGGGGTAACCCTGATTAGTGGGGAGAAACAGCAGGAGATTGAGCATTTAGAAGGTCGTTCTAATAAGTGGTTCAACGCATCCGCACAGGGAATGGACTATCGTACCCATCGCAGTTGGGTGGTGAAGGGAAAAAGGGGCAGTGAAGTGAGCATAGAGGCGATCGCCGAACGGGCCGGAACGGTACGAACTCAAGTCATACTAGAGTAAACTGGGTCGAAGAGGCGATCGCCCACCGAATCATTCTTAATCGTTACGATCATATTTTATGAGCGACTGGAGATACAGCCATGGGACAAGTGAAACAACAAATTTTGCAGACATTAGAAAACCTAGCAGAATCGGAACTTCAAGAACTTCTAAAGTATGCTGATTTTCTGGTATGGCGTAAAATGGAATCTCAGGAAAAGATAGAGCAGTCCCTAGAATCAGATCATCACTCTCTTGTGGAGTATGTAGACGATGTATTGGTGGTGAAAGCACAAGGAGCAACTAACATTGAGACCACATTAGCAAAAATTCGAGAAGAACGAATTCAGGAGATATTTTATTGACTCTCAACCCAAAACATTTTCTTCGGCTCGGAGAAGAGATCGCCCAATGGGTAACTGTCCCAGAGTAAACGGTTTGCCGAAACATTGACAAGCAAGGGGCCCAAAGCCCCTTATGAGCGTGCAAGTAATGAATTACGCCGGATTTCCTCCTAAACGGATTTCCGTACATAGAGACGCGAAAACCGTTTCCCCAGAAACTTGGGTAAGGCTGGTTCTGAGGCGAAAATTAGGAGAGACAAACCACATACGATCTTCGGAAATTTGCCCTTGGGATTCTACCCTTAAGATTAAAATTTCCTCTCCATCTAGCACAAAGGAACCAGGAGCAGAACCTTCAACGGAGGAGAAAAATTGACCACTTTGGGGATTTTCCCCATCACTCACCCAAACCAATAGACGCTCTCCCTTGTAGGATTGGGCAGAGGGGTCAATGGTGGCTTCCCAGCTCATGCGCGTGCCACCTAACACCCTCTCTAGACCGTGGCGATCGCAAAAATCCTTTACTTTCGGGTCATCACCGGCTAAAAATTCGATATAGAGCGTGGATTTTCCAGTCTGGGTTTGACTTGATTCTATTTGATGGGCAGTGCGCTGGGAAAACCACTTTCCCGCACTCTGTTGTAAAAATTCCGTAATATTCATTAAAACTCTCGTACTATCTCCACAAGTTGAGCGTCAGTATTGGAAAAAAGCCCAAATTCTATTTTAGAGCCACAGGAGACGATTCAAGCGATCGCATCTTATGAGATGATAGGGGAGGCAATCCGGAAGATCGCAGCCGGTTGTCTGGATGAGGAAGTCAACTGGCTGGTTCTCAATGGTTAACCCAAAGAAGCAAGGAACTGAGCTACCCGGTTTCCCTATCCCCAAAATTTGCCCTCATCTCCAGCCCTTGGCCTATAAAACCCTGAAGCATGACCCAATCAACTGAGATACCCTATCTATTACGCGCTACCCGTGGAGAAATCCTACCTCGTCCCCCCGTATGGATGATGCGGCAGGCGGGACGCTATATGCAAGTTTACCGCGACCTGCGAGATAAGTATCCGAGCTTTCGGGAGCGCTCCGAAAACCCCGAACTCTCCCTAGAAATTTCTCTGCAACCCTATCGCGCCTTTCAACCGGATGGGGTGATCCTATTTTCGGATATTCTCACCCCCCTACCCGGAATGGGGATTCCCTTTGATATCATCGAAAGTCAAGGGCCCATTATTGACCCCCCGATTCGCTCCCTAAAACAGGTAGAAGCGGTGACTCCCTTAAACCCAGAAGAATCCTTACCCTTCGTGGGTCAAGTGTTGCAGGAGCTACGCAAAGAAGTGGGCAATAATGCCGCCGTACTAGGCTTTGTGGGTTCTCCTTGGACGTTAGCCGCTTATATGATTGAAGGCAAAACCTCGAAGACCTACAGCAATATTAAGCGCATGGCCTTTAGTGAGCCAGAGATGCTACATAAACTCTTGGGTAAAGTCGCTGACTCGATCGCCACTTACGTTAAATATCAAATCAAAAATGGCGCTCAAGTCGTACAACTATTTGACTCTTGGGCCGGTAACCTCAGTCCCATTGACTATGAAGCCTTAGCCCTACCCTATCAGCAACGGGTGGTGAAGCAAGTAAAAGCTGAATATCCCGATACTCCCCTGATTCTATACATTAGCGGCAGTGCGGGGGTGTTTGACCTGATGCCTAAATCGGGAGTCGATATCATCAGTGTAGACTGGACGGTGGATATGAAGGATGCCCGATCCCGCTTACCGGAAACCATCGGAGTACAAGGGAATGTCGATCCCGGTGCGCTCTTTGGCTCTCAAGACTTTATCCGCGATCGCATGATCGACACCGTTCGCAAAGCGGGCAATACGCGCCATATCCTCAATTTGGGTCATGGAATTTTACCCGGAACGCCAGAAGAAAATGCCGAGTTTTTCTTTAAAACGGCAAAACAAATGGATCGATTGCTGGCTAACTGATTATCAATTATGACCCTAACCCCATCAACTCCGAAAAAAAAGCGGATTTTCATGACTGGTGCAAGTGGTTGCATCGGCCACTATATTGCCGAATCTCTGATTCAAAAAACCCGGCATGATTTGTTTTTGCTGGTGAGAAAACCAGAAAAAATCCAATTCGACTATCAAGCGCGATCGGGAATTACCCTATTAGAAGGCGATTTGCGTGAAATTAGTCAATATAACGATCTGTTAAGTACAGTTGATGGGGCAATTTTGGCCGCCACCGCTTGGGGTGGCCCCAGGGAAGTCTTTGATATTAATGTCGTCAAAACCATTCAACTGATTAAAGCCTTAGACCCCAATGTTTGTAACCAAGTCATTTACTTTTCTACCGCCAGCATTTTGGGTCAAGACAATAAGCTTTTACCCCAAGCGGGACAGTTAGGAACCGATTATATTCGCTCTAAGTATGACTGTTATCAGCAACTGAGCAAACTCACCAGCGCTCCCCCCATTTCTGTTATCTTTCCCACCCTAGTCTTTGGGGGAGATGAGAATAAACCCTATTCCCATCTCTCCTCTGGATTATCGGAAATTCCTAAATGGATTAACTTAGCTCGGTTTTTTAAAGCCGATGGTAGTTTCCATTTTCTCCATGCCTATGACATTGCTCAAGTGATTACCCATTTGGTCGATCATATTCTTCCCCCCGATCCTCAAGAAAATTTTGCTTTTGCCCATCATTTGGTTTTAGGCAATCCCCTCATTAGTGTCGATGATGGTATTGCCGAAATTTGTCAGTATTTTGATAAAAAAATCTATTTTCGTATTCCCCTGTCTGTGACTTTAGCTGATACCCTAATTAGTGTTTTGCGGCTGGTTGGAGTGAAAATCGAAATGGCAGCCTGGGATCGGTTTTGTATGCGCTATCGCCATTTTCGCTATCAAAACCCGGTTAGTCCAGCCACTTTGGGCTTAACCACTTATTGTCCCACCTTAAGCGATTTACTCAAAATTAGTGGCATTAAACTAGAAGCACCAGTTAAATAACTGTCCTTACTCAATTGGATTTAAGATTTGGTTGACCGTTAGGTTAAGTGCTGGAAAGTTGGGAGACAGGAGTAAGTCATTCTCACTAAATGTTCCCACTTCTGTATAGGTTTGGCCGGTGAGTTCTAAAATTAAAATGGTTTGGGTTTGAGGGTCTACAATCCAGTATTCGGGAATGCCACAATCTTGATATTGAGTTCTTTTGGCAATATAATCTCGTTCTCTTTGAATTTCCCCAGGACTGACAACTTCAATGACTAATACCGGGGGAGACATGGAAAGGCGCAGAGTATTTCTGGCCGAGAGTTGTTGAATGTGTTCTTCTTGAATAATGGTTAGGTCAGGGTAGCGGTTTTTGGGTTCACCTCTGACTTCAAGTTCTAAACCATGGCCTCGAACTCTACGATACCCCACAAATGAAGCAAATTGAATGAGTAGAAATGTGGCAATTTGAAAATTTAGACCCGATTCTGGAGGCATTTCTATCAGTTCTCCATTGAAGAGTTCATAAAGTTTTTCTGAATTGTCATTGTAGTTTAGGTAGTCTTCAAACGTTTGAAAGCGAGGGTGAGTTGTTAACATAAGTCTATGGGGGAGTGATATCAATTAAAAATTAAAAATTAAAAATTAAAAATGGGTATGGGTTGGAGATCATTGCTTCTAGCGACAAAAACCGTCACTAATGTACCAGGTAACAGAGAAAACTGCTGGATCGGCAGAGAAAGATAGGGTTATAGCTACAAAAAATTAGGGGTTCAGCTTCAATTGCTCTGTGGCGATCGCCAAGCGTATCCCTTTAATGGTTCTCAGGCGATCCATCACCTCGATCACCCGTCCATGGGCGATCGCCTCATCTGCCTTTAAAACCACTAACTCAGAGGAGTTCCCTTGCATCAACTGGACTACCCCTGCTTGCAATTGTTCTATAGAGATCATTGCGTCATTTAAAGCAATCTTTCCTTGGGCATCAATAGATACAGTAATTTGCTCCTGCTGCTGAACTTCTCCCGTTCCCGCTTGCGGTAGATTGACCGGTAAACCCTCATTACGGGTTAAAAACAGCGTCCCCATTATGAAAAACGTCAAAATGGAGAAGATTACGTCAATCATCGGCAAGATGTTGATTTGAGGCGGCAGATCCGGATCGTCATCAACTAAACGCATAAGCTTACAGTCCAGGGAAATTACTGCCCCTAGTCTATCTCATGCACTTCATTAAGCTGTCGTTTTCACCCATCCGCGCTTAATCGCATGACGCAGACGACTCATCATATCAATTTCTTCGGCCTCTAGCCTAGAGGACGAAACCGAGGATTCTAAGCGATGATACTCTTCCCAACTAATACAACCCGTGCTGTAGATTCTAGAAAACTTTTCTATTAAATCATCTTCAGGGAATAGGCTGAGGCTGGATGAATCGAAGGCACTCATGATTCTCTCTCCTGAGAACTTCTCCCTTGAAATCTAACATGGAGTTAGGGCTTTTTTAGGCAATTTAAGCAAGTTTTAATCAACGTGAAAATTGTGAATCTGATTGATCTTAAAGTTCATTCACATCTTGTAACCTAACTTAGGGATTCTGGTCAACCGATGTCTGATTTTCGCCACAAAGCTTAACATTTAGTCACGACGAATCAGAAATTCATCGAACTTCACAACTTCAGACTCTGGGTTACGAGTATCAAAAATATAGCTGCTAATGGTTCCCTCTCCTGTATCTAAAAGACTAAATACCGTTAAATCATTACTGGCAATATAAGGTAAAAATCGATCCCGATCCTGAATCGGATTGAGATTGGGAATAATCGCCTCTAACCCATTTGGATCGCCCACAGGTGCATATTCTGGCTGATAGGCTGGGGGAACATAACGGCGAGATTTCTCCATATAAGCGCCGTAAGTATTACCCACATTAGAAGTTTCTAAAAAGTTCATTCCCTTGGGGCTGATAAACCGGTTCCAGAGATGGGAATGGCCATATAATACTAGGTCAACCTTCGCTTCTTCTAATAAAGGAATCACATCTTGGATCAGATAATCCTTTTCTTGGGGATATTCATAGCGAATCACCAAAGAATTCCCCATCCTATCTTTATCTATAATTTGCACCGGATCGGTATAAGCCGGTACAATATTTTCCCCTAGGGAATGGGGGGGATGGTGAAACATGACTATTTTATATTTGGCCTGTTGAAATTCTGGAGAATTAAGCTCTTTTTTTAACCATTCATATTGGGGAGTCCCCGGAGTAATGGGTTCAAAAATATGTTGCCCATAGCCCCAATTTTGAGGTTGATTTAAGTCCTGATCGCGCTCCCGGAAGCGTCCTTGAGTATTAGCGGATAAATTCGGCGATCGCCACATATTCGTAATCTGGGGAACCACCAAGCGAATATCGCCAAAACTCACGGCATAATAGCGCCCATTTCCTGGACTTTCTGGTAAACTAAAAATCTGTTGGTAAGTATCGCTATTAAAGCTGTGGTCTTTAATCCAAGCCTCTTTGATATTCGGGTCACCACTGGGATTAATTTGATCCGCTTGCCGTTCATAATCAGCTTCTGCCACTCTCCGAGGATAGGAACCATCAAATTGGTGATTTAATCCTTGTTCTTCAGACCATTTTCCCATAATTTCATGATTGCCCAAAGCAGGAAATAAAGGCGCATTTTGGATTAAAGCAGCTCCTGTATAGGTCGTTTTTTTGCCCTCTTTTTCCAACTCGTAATTCGCCCGTCCTTGCAGCACTGGAAAAAAAGCATTTCCCCGGCGATCGTCAAACCATTCAGAAGCGCGATCGGGAATATTCACCAAATCTCCAGCCAAGAAAATAGCATCAACCGATCCCACCAGTTCCCCGACTTTCTGGATATTTGCCGCAGTCATGGGCTTAAGCTGGTGGTCTGAGGTGAGTAATATTTTTAAGGGTATTCCCGGTTGAGGACTTGGAGCTAAGGTAAAGCGATCGCTCCTAAGTTCTTGACGATTATCATGGACACTAAGGACTTCATAGGGCAATTTTTCCCCAGGCATTAATCCCGTAATTTCCCCTTCATGTCGCCAAATATCTCGGAGTACCGGTAACTCCCCTGGTTGCTCCAGCACCGTTTCTCGAAGATGGGATAACTTATCCTCGCGGGTGCGGGTTAACTTCGTCGTTGTTGCCATGACTTGATGCTCTAAGTTTTCCCCATAAATGACGCGATGTTCATATCCCGGAAACGGGGTAAACCAAACGACTCGCACTGTATTTTCAGTGGGGAATTGCAAAAAGGGATCGGTTAATAGATATTCAGGAAACATAAAAACTGGAGGAGAGATGAATATACCACTGAGCCAACCTAAAACCATTAACACTAACGTGCTAATCAACAGAATTTTACCGTTATTCCACCGCCTGTTTCGAGTCATTGGTTCAAAATGATAGAAATGGTTAGTCAGTTACAAACACTTCGCCCTCATCCCCTAACCCCTTCTCCCACAGGAGAAGAGGAAAAGTCCCTCTCCCGTGGGAGAGGGATTGAGGGAGAGGGCAAAATTTAATCGATCAAGCGATCGCCCAACCGAAACTGTACAATCTGGGCAATCTCCTCTAGCGCTCGTTCCCGCTCTACCTGGCAATTGTGACTTAACCGTGCTTCAAAAGCCTGTAAAATCCTATCCTTGGTCTGTCCCTTCACCGCCATAATAAACGGAAAGCCAAACTTCTGTTTATACGCTTGATTCAAAGCCACAAACCGATCGTACTCCTGGGCACTCAATCGATCTAATCCGGCTCCTGCTTGTTCAGCGATCGAATCGGGAGCCATTTTGAGCCGACTCCCCAAATCAGGATGCGATCGAATAAGCGCCATTTTTTCCCCATCGCTCAATTCCAGCATCTGGGAGATCAAGCTTTGATACAGATGTTCCCCATCTCGAAAAGGCCGCTGATGCCAAGTTTGAGCGGCGATCGTTGGAGTATCTTCAAATAAGCTACCCAAAGCCTCCACAAAATCCTCCTGACTCATTTGGTTAATTTGCGCGATCGTATAGGTCATCTTTTCACTCCCTGATGCTGAACCTTATCACTTCATCGGCAATTAGCTCCCCCGATAGATCGTATAAGACCAAGGAGAAACCAACAAAGGCACATGATAATGGCTATGAGGATTAGATACCCCAAACTGAATGGGAACTTGATCTAAGAATACGGGTTCCGGTAAATTGACCATCACCCGCTGAAAATAATCACCGACAAAAAAAATTAATTCGTAATTGCCAACTTCCAACTCTCCATCGTCCAATAAAGGAACATTGGTTCGGCCTTGCTCGTTGGTTTTGGTCTGTTTGAGCAGAGTTTTAATCGGCGACTTGCGATCGACTGCCCATAACTCCAATACCATCCCCACAGCAGGAGATCCTTGTGCTGTATCTAATACATGAGTTGTTAATTGACCGACCATATCCTTATCCTGACTCCATTTCCTGGGTTACTCAATCTTCCGTTCATTTTGCCTGTCTCCGTTAAGATAAACAAGGACGATCTACACAAACTAAGAGAATGGCTTCTAAAACTCCCGTTCAGGTCGGAAGCGGTCGGAAATCTTGGGATTTCAATCGCTTGATCGATACTCTAAACACCTTTGAAGTTTTTCCGATTCTCAGTAGTCTTCAACGTGGGTTACGAACCCTTACTGGTCAACCTCAACTGCCAAAAGGACGAGCTATGGGTACAATTCTAGTTGTTGGAGCGACTGGTGGAGTGGGAAAACGGGTGATTCGCCGTTTAGGAGAACGCCAGATCCCCGTCCGCGCTCTGGTACGCGATGCTCAACGAGCCAAGTCTATTTTAGGTAAAGGCATTGAATTATTTGAAGCGGATTTAACTATTCCAGAAACTCTGAAGCCGGAAATGATGCAAGATGTGATTTCTGTAATTTGCTGTTCCGGTACTCGCGTGCAACCCGTCGAGGGCGATACCCCCAACCGCGAAAAGTATTATCAAGGGGTGAAGTTCTATCTGCCAGAAGTGGTGGATAGTCCGGAAATGGTGGAATATAACGGCATGAAAAATCTGATCCGCAAGGTTGGGCCCTATTTAGGCCAGGCTAATGAGCGCATGATTTTTGATTTTACCAATCCTTCACCGAGTTTAAGAACGACTTGGGGCGTAATTGATGATGTGGTGATGGGGGGAGTCAGTGCGAGCCAGTTACGCATTACTCCCAACTGTGGTTTATTTACCGGAGAGGTTTCTACCGCTAATTCTGGGGGTTTTGTGTCCATTCGCACCAAAAACTTTGAACCTTGCCTGAATCTGGCTAGATACGAGGGGATCAGTCTGCGAGTGCAAGGGGATGGTAAGCGTTATAAGTTTATTCTCCGCAATGAGGCGCGATGGGATGGCATTAGTTATTGCTATTCCTTTGATACGCTCAATAATAGTTGGATGACGGTGGATATTCCGTTCGATCGCCTGATTCCTGTATTTCGCGCCAAAACCCTACCCAGCGCTCCCCCATTTGACCCCAGTCAGACCTATGCCATTCAACTGATGCTCAGTAAGTTTGAGTATGATGGAGAACTCAATCCTCGCTTTTCTCCAGGGGGTTTTGGTCTGGAAATTGGCTCCATTCGCGCCTATGGAGGGCCGCCGTTACCCAAATTTGTGCAGATTAGTTCGGCTGGGGTGACTCGTCCGGGAAGACCGGGGTTAAATTTGGAGGAGGAACCGCCCGCAGTAAGGCTTAACGAGCAACTTGGGGGGATTTTAACCTGGAAGTTGCGGGGCGAGGATGCCATTCGCGAAAGTGGGATTCCCTATACGATTATTCGCCCCTGTGCCTTGACAGAAGCACCAGGGGGTAATAGCTTAGAAGTCTCCCAAGGGGATACGATTCGCGGCCAAGTCAGTCGTGAGGATATTGCCGAATTGTCTATTCAGATGTTGTCCCAACCGCAAGCTTGTAATTTAACCTTTGAGGTGAGAGCTAAGGAGGGTGAAGACATCCAGGATTGGGATCGAGTGCTGCTGGGTTTAAGTCAAGGGAAGTAAGCAGGATGAATGGTGAATGGGAATTTCAATGATAAATTGGGTTCCCTCCCCTAGGGTAGATTGGCAGAAGATTTGACCGGCATGGGTTTGGGTAATAATTTGATGGCTGATGGCTAAACCCATACCGGTTCCTTGGCCGATGGGTTTGGTGGTGAAGAAGGGGTTAAAAATATTGTTGAGGATGGTTTCAGGAATTCCTGCGCCGTTGTCGGAGATGGTGATTTTTATCCAGTCGGAGTTGATTCTCTTGGTGGAGATGATGATCTCATTGCTTTTATCAGAGGGGTGTTCTTCTAGGGCATCGATGGCGTTGGCGAGAATGTTCATGAAGACTTGGTTGAGCTGTCCGGGATAGCATTCGATTAGGGGGAGGTTGCTATAGTTGCGGGTGACTTGGATTTCTGGGCGATTGGGTTGTTCTTTGAGGCGATGCTGGAGGATCATGAGGGTGCTATCGATGCCTTCATGGATATCGACTTCTTTAAAGTCGGCTTGATCCATACGGGAGAAGGTACGCAGGGAGAGGACGATTTCACAGATGCGTTCTGTGCCAATTTTGATGGATTTGAGGATTTTGGGTAGGTCTTCTTGGACAAATTCTAGATCGTGGCGATCGGCATAGTCTAGGATAGCTTCTTGAGGATCGGGATAGTGTTGTTGATAGAGATGAATCATTCCGAGTAAGCCTTGAAAATAGTCTTCAATATGGCTTAAATTGCCGTAAATAAAGCTAACGGGATTGTTGATTTCGTGGGCGACTCCGGCGACTAATTGACCCAAACTGGACATTTTTTCAGCTTGAATGAGTTGGGCTTGGGTGCGTTTGAGTTCGTTTAAGGTTTGTTCTAACTGGCGCTTTTGTTCGACTTCGGCTTGGGAGTTTCTGAGTTCAACAATGACTTGCCTAAGTAAGGATTCTTTTTTCTGGTTGGTTTCTTCGAGTTCTAGACAGTTTTTTTCCGATCGCTGTAATTTCTTCCGCAATATTCGGTTTTCTTTTTCTAGTTGTGCAATGTATTCTCCCCTGTCTAGGCTGTCTAGGGCTTGCGAGATCATGCTATTCTTCCCCCAGGAGTAAAGTAATAAATGTTTCATTATGAAAATAGGAGATGCCCTGCTGTTCTAAGGGTGCAATTTCACCATTGGTATAGAAACCACAGGAAGATAAGGTTTGAGTTAGACTGTTTTGAGTTAAATTATACTCTTCAACTGTGCGACTGCCTAGGATTTGTCGCCGACTGGCACAGGAAAAGAAGATAGCTGTACTGGGTGTTTTTCCTGGATAGTTGGCGATCGCTTCTTGCATGGACGCTTGAGAGGCTGAAAGAATATTATCACGGGTTGCTTCTGTAATTTGCACGATCGCCTGTTCGGGGATGTCGCCAAAGAAGGTTATGCTTCCTAAAGTGGGATCGCAGGAGCCACTAGGCGCTCGCATGTAAGAATACTGCCGTGTGGGGTCAAATACCATGAGGGGGTATTCGGAGGAGGGGGGACTCTCTCCTAAGTAGCGAGAGTAAAAGTCTAGGGCGGGCTGATTATCGATTTGATAAACAATATTATCTTTGACTTGGGTGACTTGACCGATTTTGCCAATGGGGTTCCAACCACTGGCTAATCCATGGGAAAAGAGCAGGGGCCCGGAAAAGAGCAAAATGGGAATGGCATCACTATAGACTTCATTCTTATAAAACTGATAACTTTGCTTAAAGCGCCATTGATCGGCAGTGAGGCCACCAAAAAGGGGTACTTTCTTGTCTAATTGTTGATTGAGGCGATCAACTAATTTAACGGCACTGATGGAGGTGAGTCCTTCAGGTAGGGTAATGCAGAGTTTAATGGGTTCGGTTACACCTAGGGTTGCTTGGGCGATCGCCTCTTCTAGGGCTTTGTCCAAGTTTTCCGAGATGTTTCGGCCTATTCCGGCCCGGATTTGCAGGCGATCGCAGCAAAATAACATGAGTACCAGGGAATCTTGTTGAAATCCGAGAACTGAAGACATTTCTCCATCGGTTGTGCCGCCAATTAATTCGATTTCCGGATAGGCAGCACCGATTTTTTGCATGATTTCCGGGTGATCGAAGTCAATCGCGGCTAACAGAATTCCTGCTTGTGGTTTTGCTCCGGATAAGGCCTGATCGCATTGATGGAGAACTTCTGCAATGGCTGACTCTGTGTCTGGATCGTTGCTATGGCCGACTACGGTTTTGAACATAGATCACTTCCCAAGAAAAGTGGATATTTTATATGATTCAACTCTCAAATCTCGATCGGATAACCCAGGGGGCGATCGCTTCAGTTTAGCCCAGGTCATTCTAGGGGTTAAGGGCTTTCTCTTTCAGACCAAAGTTAAACTACTGAAAGTTATTGAGTGTTGATTTTACCCTATATCCTAATCAGGCTTGACCTAGACTGTCAACTTTTGGGGATCGAGATAAAGCGGTACTTATTAACAATTATTAATAATCAATTAATCATGATGATTGATGATGTGGGTCAGGTCTTGACAAGCGCGATCGACTTCTGACCAAAATACCCAAGAGAAAATCAAGAGGACAATAATCGGAAGGGGAATAAAGAGTAGAGTTTCCAGCCCCATATCTTCCGAGAACAAAGTAGCAACTAGAAACAGGAGTGAAATGCTGCACCAGGAAGATCCCCAAAAGAGCAGAAAGGCACTGACGATCGGATGTAAACTGAGGGTAATATGAACGGCAGTACCATCGGGTAAGGGTTCAAATCGACCGCGAATTTGGGGTAAAAAGGAATTGCGATAGTCAATGACTCGCCGAATGTTAAAGCCATCTGGGGAAATCGTACCGCAATAGGGAGCATGATCTGGCGATCGCCTCCATTCCCAGATTTTGGGTGCTTCAATATGAGCTTCTAGGCGATGGATAATTTCTATTACGGAGTCTGATGTTTTCAGGGTCAGGCGATGGTAAGGTAAGATTCTCATGATAGATGGGGTAATGAGCCTGTTTTAGGCGATCGTACTCAAAATAAAGAAACCGGGTTTTTATGACTGAATCTTTGCCGATTCTATCATTGTAAAAACTCGGTTTCTAAGCCACAAACTCTATCAGAGGTACTGCTATTGTAGAGTTTGAGTTAAATGGGCGAGGCGATCGCAGCAATATCATTTTCGCCGATAAAGGAGTTCATGCGTTGATAAAATCGGGCATTGGTGAGGGGGGCATTGTCTTGCGCTTCCCAGTTATCTTTGAGCAGACAAGAAGCGGGTTGAATGTTTAAGGTTTCTGGGGGGCGATAGGGGAGTTTTTCAATCAATCCGTTGATCAAGTCACCTAAGTGAATGGGGGAATAAAAATGATGTTTGATTTGGACTCGCGCCAGGTTGGCGTTGATGAGTTTAGTGGGATCGAGTTCGGCGGTAAATCCGCCTAAGTTGGTATCGGATAAAATTGCGCCCAGGCAAAGAATACAATCGGCATTTTCGACGCGATCGCGGACTGTATCTCGGCTTAAGGCTCCCACATAGTTGCCGATAAATTGGGGATGCATTTCGGAAATTGCTGATTTACCGAGCATGGTGGTGGCAACGGGATAGCCGGTTTTTTCGACGAGCTGGTAGAGTTGAGATTGAATGCCGTATCGATGGAGTTCTACACCGGCTAAGATAATGGGAGCTTGGGCGTTTTGTAGGAGTTCGATGGCTTCGGCGATCGCCTCTTTTAGGGCTTCGGGTTGGCTCTGGAGTACCGATAGGGAGGGCTTCCGCAGGGGTAATACGCAGGGTTGATCGACTAAATCTGCGGGAATTTCGATGTATACGGGGCGTTTATACTGGAGGCAAGCGGCGATCGCCCGATCGATCTGAGTAATGGCATCATCGGGGGTTAAGGTGACTGCGGCAACCGTGACGTTTTCGAGGATCGAACGTTGCAAAGTATAGTCTCCAGTGGTGTGATGCATCAGTAAGGCATTTTGTTCTGCGGAGGTTTTGGGCGCACCGCTAATGGCAATGACGGGCACTTGTTCCGCATAGGCTCCTGCTAGAGCATTGACTATACTCAATCCTCCCACACCGTAAGTGACGCAAAGGGCGCTGACTCCATTTAACCGGGCGTAAGCATCCGCCGCATAGCCAGCGTTTAATTCGTTACAAGTTCCGATCAGATCCATGGAGCTTTCCACAATGTGATCCATGAATCTCAGTACATAATCACCCGGTACGCCAAAAATATGTCGAACACCGATGGATTCAAGTTTCTTGACTAAGTATTTTCCCACACTAACGGCAGTGGATTGGACGGGATACAGTCCGGATTCTGGCATTAAACTCATCAGACTCTCCTCATCAATAGGGTGTTATTATGGCTCTCTTGGTTAAAGTATCGTGAATTTTTATTAAAAAGAGTTGCTTAAAATACAAAATTATGCATTTAAAGACAACGATCACCCCAAGCACCATCTTGTATTATGATGAGAGCCATGGTCACGCAAGGAAGAGAGAAGTTGTTGTTTACTCGGTTCAGACAATCTCAGCGTTTAGGGAAATTTTTGACGATCGCCCTGGTTTGTTGTCTCATGGCGATCGCCTGTAGTCCTCAGTCTAATAATACACAAACTCCGACTAAGGAGAATCCACGGGTAATTTTAGGCACTACTCTTAAACCCCGCACCCTCGATCCCGCCGATGCCTATGAAGTTCCTTCTCTCAATGTCCTCTACAATGTGGGCGATCGCCTCTATACTTACCAAGATGGAACGTCAGATTTAGCACCACAGTTAGCCACAGAATTACCGAGTGTAAGCGGCGATCGGCTCACTTATATCATCCCCTTGCGTCAAGGCGTTATGTTCCACGATGGCACACCCTTCAACGCTGAAGCCATGGCATTTTCCCTCAAGCGGTTTATGGAAAACCAGGGCAAACCCTCCTTTTTACTCTCCGATATCGTGGAATCCATCGAAGCCACCGGAGAATATGAACTCACCATCAAACTCAAGCAACCCTTTGCCGGTTTTACGGCTCTGCTTGCCTTTAGCGGACTTTGCCCCATTTCTCCCCAATCTTATCAAATCGGGAGCGGTCAATTTCAGCCCGATACCTTTGTGGGAACTGGCCCCTATAAGGTAGCTGAAGTTACATCAGATACGATCCGCTTAGAACCCTTTACCGACTATTGGGGAGATGTCCCCCAAAATGAAGGCATTGATATTCAATGGTTTTCCTCTCCTGCTAACTTATTTAACGCCTTTCGGACTGGAGCCATTGACGTAACCCTAGGCACTTTAGACAGCAATCAAATTGAGAGTTTAGAGAAAGAAATTGACACAAAGGGATGGCGAGAAATTGCCGCCGAAGGGAATACATTGAACTATATTATTGTTAATGTTAAATCCGATCCGCTTAATCAATTACCCGTTCGCCAAGCCTTAGCTGCAATCACCGATCGCCCCACGATGAACAATCGCGTCCTTCAAGGACAAGCAGAACCGGCGTATACCTTAATACCGAAAACTTTTGCCGCTTCAGAGCCGATATTTCAAAAAGTCTATGGTGATGGTAACGTGGAACTAGCGAAAAAATTGTTAACTGAAGCCGGTTATTCCGTCGATAAACCGGCAGTTGTAGAGATTTGGTATCCCTCCAGCTCCACTAAGCGGGGACTGATTGCTAGTACCCTGAAGGCGATCGCCGATACGGAACTCGAAGGGATCTTACAAATACAACCCAACTCCGTCGAATCCACCACTGCCTTCCAAAACCTAGATAAAGGCGTTTATCCCACCTTCATGCTCGACTGGTACGCCGATTTTCTCGATCCCGATAACTACGTGCAACCCTTCCTCGAATGTACCGAAGGCTCAGAAACCGAGGGTTGTAAAGCCGGAGCAAGTCAATATCATGGCTCCTTTTATTATAATGCCCGCGTCAATGACTTGATCAAGCAACAACGGCAAGAACAAGATCCAGAAAAACGGCGCTTATTGCTAGTAGAAATTCAAGAGATATTAGCCGAAGAAGTCCCCTATATTCCCCTCTGGTTTGACAAAGATTATGTATTCGCCCAGCAAAATATTGAAGGGGTGATGATTGAAGCTAATCAATCTATTCTCTATAGCAAAATCACGCGAGTTGAGAGTTAGGGAAAATTTGCCTCTTGCCCTATGAAAACCGATACCCTCTTTTACAAAATATTCCAAGAATTTCCCCAATTCTTCTTTGAACTCTGCGGACTTCCTCCATCTAGAGCCAACCAGTACACTTTTACCTCCGTAGAAGTCAAACAACTCGCCTTTCGCCTCGATGGGCTGTTTCTTCCCAGTAGCAATAACCCCGATCTTCCCTTCTATATCACCGAGGTTCAATTTCAACCCGATGAGGATTTGTATTATCGTTTATTTAGCGAAGTTTTCCTCTATCTGAGACAATATAAACCGCCCCATCCCTGGGAAGTTGTGGTCATTTATCCAAGCCGGAATACGGAACCCGATAGCGATTTACACTTTGCTAATGCGCTCCAACTTCCCGAAGTCACCCGCATTTACCTGGATGAACTAACCCAAAATTCATTAGGGTTAGGGGTGGTTAAACTGATTATTGAAAAGGAAAGTACAGCCCCAGAAAAAGCCAAAACTCTGATTGCACGAGCGAAATCAGAGTTAACGCAACAACAGGTACAACAGAACCTGATTGATTTGATCGAGACTATAATAGTCTATAAGTTACCGACCAAAACGAGGGAGGAAATTGAAGCGATGTTAGGACTGAGCGATATTCGACAAACCAAGGTTTACCAAGAAGCTTTCCAGGAAGGAGAGCAGCGCGGAGAGCAGCGCGGGGAACAGAAAGCTAGACTGAAGGCAATTCCTCGGATGGCAAGTTATGGATTATCTCCAGAAGTTATCGCCCAATTATTGGAACTTCCGGTGGAAACGGTGACTGAAGTGCTAGAGAATTTGGATAAAGATAATCAGTGATGGGGAACTGTTAAACCTCACAGATATGAAGCAATAGAAGGAGGAAATAGTCCACTACTTTCTGATCGAATAGATCCTAGAGAGTCACTTCCAATTCAGCCGCAAAATCGGGTACAGGAAACGAATCGCGGTATAATCCATCCAGTTTGCCAGGATTCGCCGTTTCAGAATAGTTATGAATTTGACCGCTTTTACCCGGATGAAAGAGCGCCAAGGATGGGCAGGATTAATCGTTGAAATGTCCTGCTTATCTTGGGTTTGGCTGATTGGAGTATGGACGCTGTTGTGTAATGCGGTAGTGTTACATCAGGGTACATTTGAGACTTTACTCCAATTTTCGGCGATCGCCCTCATTTTAGCGGTTGTCGGTTTTTTCCTCAGTTTCCAGGCAGTGATTCCTGACTCCTTCCCCCTAGCACAAGATAGCGCAGAACCCTCCAAACCTCAGCTTGGCAAAGATTTGGCTCTTCCTTTGGCTATAGCGGTAATTTTAGTCATTATTTATGGCATAACTGATAATTTTGTCCTCTTTTGGAGTTTATCCACGTTAGGATTAGGCGTTGCCTACGGGCAAATCCTCAGTAAAGATCCAGAAAAGTTTGTCTTAAAATTACCCAAAATTGTCTCCTGGGAATGGCTGCTTGGATTAGCCGCTCTCGCCATTATTGCTACGGCGATCGTACACCGCACCCATGGGGATGATGCCTTTTATCTCAACCTGATGGTAGCTGCTTTAGATCGTCCCGATCGCCCCCTAATGGTTCATGATGCGATGCATGGGTTGCCCAATTTGCCCCTGCTTTTACCGGTTTATCGGGTGCATTCTGTCGAACTTCTAGCCGCAGTGATTAGCCAAATTACTGGTATTTCCCATCTTTGGGTGCGGAATTTCTGGCAACCTCTGGCGATCGCTCCCCTAGTCATTTTTGCCTCTGCCCTCTTTTTCCGGGTAATTACTCCCCGAAACTGGTTAAGCGTCACTACTGTTACCACTTTCTTACTGATCGTTTTCACTGCAAGTGCTGCTGGCTTAGGCAATTTCTCCTTAGCTCGTCTGCAACAGGGTAAACCCCTCTTTGTGGCTATCTTGGTTCCCTTGATTATTGTCTATACTCTCCGGTATCTAACTGCACCGAGTGCTTGGAAATGGACGATCCTCAGTTTAGCCAATATTGCCGCCGTTGGCTGTAGCTCCACCGCTCTCTATGCTGCTCCTCTAACCGTATTGCTCGCAACTTGTGGATACTGGACTCCTACTCAAAAAGCCACCTGGCGATCGGTATCGGTTTTGACCACTGCGGCTTATCCGTTGGCGATCGCCCTCCTCTTCATCACTCAAGTCAAAACTTCCTCCCCCAACATGAGCGATCCCAACTTTGAGGCGATCGTTAATAACGACTTCGAGCTACAACTCAATCATGGCATGGGAGGATACATTTTTTGGGTAGCCACTCTAGCAACTTGGGCAGTCTTAAGCGATCTAAATATGCGCCGATTTCTCCTCGGCATAATCTTCGCCTTTATGCTCATCTTCATGAATCCCTTCCTGCAAGAATTTTTGGCAGTCAACCTCACCGGAATCCCCACCTTTCGCCGCCTCTGGTGGGTGATTCCCCGCCATCTTCTCCTCGGCATCTTACTCAGTTTTCCGCTCCTGACTTATCCTTTTTCAAAACATCAAAAACAAATAAAACTCACCTTTTATGCTTTAGTTTCCACCGCATTAATTGTCCTCTCTACCGCCCTTGCCCCTAACTCCTCCTCTCCTCAAATCGACTTTAACCGCATTCAATATCGCTTTCCTCCCCAACCCAAAATCCCCCAAGAAAAACTCGATCTCATTAACCGCATCCAAGCTAAAGTTCCCCCCGGAAGCTATGTCTTAGCACCCGCTTCCCCTGTCGGTGAAGAAGTTGCAGGAGATGAATTAGCCCGATGGATAATTGTGCTTCGCACTCCCCTATATCCCATTGTCGTCACCGAAAGCTATCTACAAGTCACCAATTTCTTTCCCGAAGCAGAAGCCAATCAGCGCCGCATTCTCTCCCAATACATTAGTGGTATAAATCGTCCCCCCAACGCTCCCCAGGTTTTACAATCTGCCATTTCTGAATTATCTATCAAAGCCGTTATTGTTCCCCTTACGAATCCCTGGGAACCGGAAATTAATGCCATTCTCTCCTCATTAGGCTTTCAGGTAAGCATTATCGATCATTATGCCCTTTGGATTTTATAATTCCCTGTTGGTAGTTTGTACTTTATGATTTAGTACACTTGACAATTAGTTCGATTTTTTGTATCATTTTACTCATATAAATATAATACCATAAGAGTCTATCATGAGTAATTTAAGTAGATTCGGTGATATTGATATACTTCACTCATCTTGTCCAACGCTAGTTAATCAGTTTTGGCAGTTAGAAGCAGATGCCGGTTTCCAGCGTAAACTGTTCATTGACTTTGCACACCAAAATCCTAATGCATTTAGCTGTTTTGCAGATTTTGATGCTAAAAAAGCCCAGAGGCAATTGAGTAAAGTTTGGACAACTATTGCTTTGTTGACTTTTAATCTGGCTTTACTCTATAAATATTTATCTTTTCTTTAATTGAAAGTAAACTTAGATAGTTGTGTATACCCTTTTGTAGATAGATGAAGTATAGTAAGAAAAAAGTTAAAAATGAGTAAATACACTCTTAACTCAATCGATATCTATCAAAAAATTATCGACTTATGTCTGCTAGAGATGTTTTCCATGAAGCGGTTAAACGGGCATTGATAAAAGATCGCTGGCAAGTTACACATGACCCGCTAGAATTGGAATGGGAAGAAGTTAAAGTCAAAATTGACTTGGCGGCAGAGCGCCTCATTGCTGCGGAGCGAGAAAACGAAAAAATTGCGGTCGAGATTAAGAGTTTTATCAGCTCTTCTGCGATCAGCGATTTTCATACGGCATTGGGGCAATTTTTGAATTACCAGATTATGTTAGAAGTAAACGAGCCTAAACGGGAGCTTTATCTCGCCGTTCCAGTTGAGGCGTACAGCAGTTTTTTTCAGAGTCGTTTTGCCCAAGTGGTTGTTGAGAAACATCAGATTAAGCTTTTGGTTTACGATCCAGTTTATGAGGAAGTTGTACGATGGATAAAGTAGAATACTATCGCGCCTGTATTCAAGAGCTACTGACGAAACATAGTCATTACAGCCATGATACGGGAGATGTGGAGAGCTTGCTCTGTTTCGATGTCGAGCGCGATCGCTATCAACTGATGCGCCTGGGGTGGAAACACTTGACGCGGGTTTACCACACAGTGTTACATTTTGATATTCGAGATGGGCAAATCTGGTTACAGCAGAACACCACGGATAGTGATGTGGGTGAAGAGTTGGTGGCAATGGGAGTGCCAAAACAAGATATTGTTTTAGGGTTACAGCCACCCTATAAGCGCCCCTATACGGGTTATGGTGTGGAGCGCGATCGCGTAGCGTCTCCAGAGGAGAACCGCCATCAATATACCTGATAGCAAAGAACTATGCAACAATGCCCCGTTTGTCAAGAAACTCTCCAACCCAGGCGATCGCCAGGATTATTATACTGCCAGCAGTGCGATATCTGGGTTTCCGATTTCAGCGCTGATGTCGCACTGCACTCAGAAACCATTATTGAAGAAAATCGTGCCCAAGGCTTAAAACAACTGCGCCTGAATAATTTTAACACAATTCTCGATATTTTACAAACCTATAGCCCCTTAGAAAATCAGCGCCTTTGTGATGTTGGATGTGCCTATGGATGGTTTCTAGAAGCAGCCCAAAAACGAGGAATAGAAGCCATGGGAATTGAACCCGAAGAAGCCGTTGCCATCCAGGGAATTGCCCAAGGATTGAACATTAAAATTGGCTACTTTCCCGACTGTTTAGACAACTCAGAACGCTATGATATCATTTCCTTTAACGATTCCCTCGAACATTTACCCGATTTACCCAGAATTTTCCAAGCCTGTTCTCATCACCTCAACCCTGATGGAAAACTAATTATTAACATCCCCAACAGTCAAGGCGTTTTCTTCAAAATAGCCGAAAAACTTGCCCAACTCGGATATTCTAAACCCTGGGATAGACTGTGGCAGAAAAACTATCCATTTCCCCATCTCATTTATGTCAATCCCCAGAACTTAGAAGACTATGTAACTGCCTATGGCTTTAAGCTTCTCCATAGTCAAACCCTAGAAACCCTTCAAATCAAAGGACTTTGGCAACGGTTACGCATGGATAAAAGCTCTGGGTGGCTGATGTCCGCTATACTTTATATCGGGTTGCTTATCCTCTACCCTCTGATTCATCAATGTCCCTCTGATATCCTCTTCCAGATTTATCAAAAAGAATCATAGATGTTTATTCAACTCGATCCCAATTTTTTAGCCCAAATTGCCACCGATAACGATCGCATCCCCACCCTATACTATTCTAAAATTGATTTAGTTAGATCCATCTTTTGGATGCGACTTAGACTGATCTATTCTGCTTTACAATATCTCCATATAAAAAGAGAAACCTGCTTAGACTTTGGTGGCGGTGGAGGTATTTTCTTACCTACATTAGCCGATGATTTCGATCGCGTCTTCTTCTTAGATCTCGAAGATCGCGAAGCGCGTCAAGTCATCCATCACTACGATCTCTCTAATATTCAGATTATTAAACAAGATGTCAGTCAAGTCAACCTACCCCATGAATCCTTTGATGCCATCATTGCTGCTGATGTTCTCGAACACTTCCAAGACTTATCCATCCCCACAACCCCTCTAAAATCCTGGCTCAAACCCACAGGCGTTTTAATCACTTCTTTACCGACAGAAAACTGGATTTATCAAGGATTACGCGCCATTTTTAATATCGAAAAACCCCCCGATCATTATCATACCGGATACGAAGTCGAAACCTATCTAGAATCCCAAGGCTTTTATCCCATTCGCCGTCAATTTGTGCCCCTCATCTGGAATCTCTTTCCCTTGTTTTTAATTACCGTTTGGAAACTTAAATCTTCCCAAAAATGACCTTACAAATCATCACTTACTTAATCGCTTGTGTCTTCAGCATCAGTCTAGGGCAACTCCTGTTTAAATTAGCTGCTAACTTTAGTAATACCCACTCTCCCCAAGGGCTGACACTGATGAGCTATTTAAGCAATCCCTATCTGTGGAGCGCCCTGATCATTTATGGCTCGGCTACCCTATTTTGGATGTGGTTGTTGCGATTTATTCCACTCAATCAAGCTTACCCGTTTATGGCATTGGCATTTGTGATTGTTCCCCTATTGAGTAGCCTTTTTTTAGGTGAAAAAGTGGATGCTCGCTATCTGGTGGGAGTTGCCCTAATTATGTCCGGTTTGATTATGATGAATTATCAATAACAGAGGGGAATTGAATTGAGTTCAAAGCCGCTAATTGCTGTGATTATTCCCTGTTACCGAGTGCGCCAACATATCCAGTCTGTGTTATCGGAAATTGGCGCAGCAGTGGATAAAATCTACCTGGTGGATGATGGTTGCCCGGAAAATACGGGGGAGTTTGTAGAAAAAAATAGTCAAGATTGCCGAGTTCAAGTCCTCTACCATCGCCAAAATCAAGGAGTTGGCGGTGCAGTGATTACGGGATATCAACAGGCACTTCTAGACGGAGCCAGCATTTTGATTAAGCTAGATGGGGATGGGCAAATGAATCCCCGTTTTATCCCCCAATTGATTGCGCCCATTCTTTCAGGAGAAGCGGATTATACGAAAGGGAATCGCTTTTATCATCCGGAACACCTGCAAGGGATGCCGATGATTCGGGTATTGGGCAATGCGGGTTTATCGTTTTTAACGAAGTTATCTTCTGGATATTGGGATTTATTCGATCCCACGAATGGCTATACCGCGATTCATCATGCGGTGTTAGAACTGATTCCTTTGCGGAAACTGAGTAAACGGTTTTTCTTTGAGTCGGATTTACTGTTTCGTCTGAATACAGTGCAAGCGGTGGTGATGGATATTCCGATGGCTTCCCAATATGGAGATGAGCAAAGTAATCTGAAGATTATGAAGATTTTTTTGCCGTTTTTATGGGGAAATTGCCGTAATTTGATCAAGCGAATTTTTTATAATTATTATCTGAGAAGTTTTTCGATCGCCTCCCTAGAGCTGTTGCTAGGGTTACCTTTCTTGGGCTTTGGCGTTATTTTCGGGGGGGTGTCTTGGCTGAATAGTTTTACTACGGGAGAAACGGCAACTGCGGGAACAGTGATGTTAGCGGCTCTGCCGATTATTCTGGGTTTTCAATTGCTGTTATCGTTTATTAATTACGATATTTCGATTATGCCTCGCATCCCCTTGCAACGGAAGTTAAGGAGAACTAACAGTTGAAATGCCCTCTCCCTTAATCCCTCTCCCACAGAAGAGGGACTTTAGCTAATCATCGTGGTGGCTGATGATAATTGTTAATTGTTAATTGTTCATTATTTACGGGCCGTCTAATACGGCATCTTGGATATCTTGACGACTGAGGGAATATTTAAATCCCCGTTGAATATCGCTGCCGTCATTTCCTTCTTTTAAATAACAGACAATGAGCTGTTCGGTTTCTAAATAAATTTCGGCTTCCCAACTGTCATGTTTTAACCGCCAACAATGGAGTTCTTCTTTATCTTGTTCACCCCCAAGTTGAGATAGCCATTGTTCAATTTGTGGGAGGGGATGGTTGTATAGGGGAGTGTCGGGAGTAGGAAGGGGCATAGACAGAAAAAGAAGATCGAGAGGGTAAATTTATGGAGATGGAGGTAGGGATAGGGTGGGTGAAATCAGTTCGGGATGCAACCAGGCGATCGCGATCGCCAATCCTAAACATACCACAAACGTCAGTCCCAGAATAAATAGGGCAAACAGTTCCCCCGATGAGAGGGGGCGATCGCGCGAATCAAGGTAAGCTGAAGAGCGATAATCATGGGGGGAATTCCCGGAGCGCAAATCCACAGGAGGACGCACTACATAGAATCGAGAATAACCCATGGCGCGATCGTAGATTCCCCGGCGCTCTGGATTGCTTAACACTGCATAGGCTTCATTTAGCTCATGAAAGCGCCGGGTTGCCACATCTGGATCTAAATCCGTCGTATCTGGATGATAGCGCTTACTCAACTCCCGATAGGCTCGGCGAATTTCCAAAGCAGAAGCCAAAGGATGAACCCCTAATCGGGTATAGTGGGTGGATGAAACCGTCTGCTGATGTCGATCGGAAGAACTCGAAGAAGGATGATTCACGGATGAGGGTTTAGGTCACAACACTGAAGAACTTTAACGGATTTTAAATCATTTTACAGCCCTTCCCTTTCTTCGGGCGATCGCCAAGGAACTTTGACGAGTATTTATCGTCTGCCCTAGGCTATTATCCAAGGTATTCAGAATGCAACTTGACCCCAATTATGGTAAGTAAAATTTTTTCGTTGGCTAGGCAATTGAGAAAATCGCGGCGCTTATCTCGGTGGATATGGGTATTTTTGGCCACAGTAAGTTTAACAATTCTTGCCCAACCTTCTTTACCCCCCAGTATTGCCCAGAATGCTCGGATTACCGAAGCGACGATCGCCGAAATTGTGGACAGACAAGTATTAGTTAATCGTCGTCTCGTGGCTCCAAACGACAAAGCCAGATTAGGGGAACGGATTCAAACTACTGGAGCGAGAGTAGAACTCAAAGTTAATACGGGGGCGATCGCCCGTTTAGGAAGCAATTCCGCCTTAGTTCTGGGCAGTCAATGCTTGCAACTGCAACAGGGACAGATATTAGTCAGTGGAGCGAGTAGCGCTTGTACTCCCAATGTTGATTCAAACATACGGGAAGCGACTTATCTCCTAGAGAGACTAGACAATAACCAAACCCGTTATGCCGTTTTAGAAGGAGAAATTGAAATCAGCAATCCTCAAGTTCCCAATTTAGCCCCAGTTTCCGTGCAGCAGGGGCAAGACATCATCATTGAATCAGATGGTCGTTTTAATCCCGTTCAACCCCTCTCTTCTAGCGGTTATGCAGAGATTCTCAACGGAGAATTGATGAGGGATTTTTCCACCCCATTACCCAATCTGATTGCCATTAAACAAACCTTTGAAACCCTATATCCCGATCAAACTTTTCCCCCCTATCTCTCCCAACTGATTGTCGATAAATCGTTCCGTTGTCCCTCTAACTTTGTCGCCGCTTCTGCACCAGTAGAAACCCAACAAAATTGGACAACTCAACTGAGTTTAGCCCGCCTAACTTCAGCCCGGCAAGGGGGATTACTGATTCAACTCAAGGTGTTAGATAAACCTCTGACTCGATATGCCAATGCTGTTTATCAGATTTATGCTTTACGGGAACAGAGTTGGGTTCCCTTGTATACTAGCATGGGGGCTAGATTAATTAATAATCAGAATGGGACTTTACCCCCAATGTCCGAAACTATTCCGGTTGAAGCTCTGCGACTGCAAGCATTAGGGGAAAAGGTCAATATAGAGAATTTGGAGTTAAAAGCGGTGGTGAAAATTCGCTACGACTTATCGATGGAACAACGAGATCTTAACCTAGAGATCGAGCAAATAAAAGCTTATCCAGACATTCCCATTAGTCATTGTTTATCCTAGGAGTCAGTTGGCGATCCGCTTCGAGTTGGTTACGCCGACGGTTAATCCGTTTTTGGGCAATTTTCCAAGCGCCAAAAGAACAGACAGAACTCAAGAGTAAAGCAATGAGAAAGGGATGGGGTAATTGCAATTCTAGTTTTTGGCTATTGGGTAAAGACCAGGGTTGGGTGATTAAACCGGAACTGGAAGCAACGATCGCCCCCGCAGCGATACCCACACCCACGGCTTGAATTTGGTCTTGGAGGTCTTGATCGCTTTTCGCTTGCTCGATTTCCGCCGTCGCTCTAATGGTGTTAATCAAATCGCTAAACAAATCCTTCCCCGGTTCTAAATATTCTAAATACCGCTCAACTTTTTGGAGATAGCGAGGGTAGGTTTTATCGGCGAGAGTTGACCAGACCTCTAGTTTATTTCCAGCAGCGATTAAATGCCCTAAAGCCGTTTGGAAATTCTGAATATTGGTTTTAATCGTTGTGTGGTGCGCCTTGAGATCGCGTAAACAGCAGTGATAATAGAGCAGCTCTTGGGGGACAGATTGGATCAGACTATCTAAATCCTTGAGGCGTTGGCTAGGGTTTTTTTGATTAATTTGGGAAAATTCTTGTATTTTACATTCAAGTTTGCTATAATAATCTTTGCCATTTTTATAGGCTTCCTTCGCGTCGCGGTAAGTGGCGTTTATTTTACTATAGCTCCACAGTAAACCCCTAAACATCGGCGCATTTTTGGAAAATTTATCGCTATCAAACTGAGTCGGTTTAGCTAAGAGAATCCACAGGGTTAAACCAGGAGCTTCAAACCAAAAACCCGGACAATTAAACAGGGTAAATTCTCCCCGAAATTCGGGATTGAGGTTAGTCTTATCACAGAGAGCAGTAGCCCATTTTTTTGCTTCTTCGCTGCTAGGACTTTTGAGCAAAGGCAAATAGTTTTCTTCGCCATAAAGAACCAAAACCTTGCCTAAATCTGCGGTAATTCCAGTGATTAACCGGTTAGGCTGAAAAACAGTCAGAGCGGGGATATCTAGCTCGGTGTCGCGGTTTTCAGGATTGAGCGTCAGCGTCAGGCAATAAGTATCATTGAGCAAATAGGGTTCGATTTCTCCGGTTAATTTGAAGCCTGGGGATGTGGGAATTTGACTCAGTTTAATCTCTGTTTGCTGAGGGGTTAAACATTCTCCAGTGATTGTTTCTTCCTTTTCTGGTTTATACTGATAGTTGCCTTGAGCGTCGGCGGTGTAGGAAACCAGTTGAGACTTAAGGTTTTTCAATTCGGGAAAGGGATAAACATCGCTCAATTTTACGAGGCTTTCCCACAGTTGAATACCCTGATTTTTGGTTGTTTCCAGGGAATCACCTAAGCCTTGTTTTAGGTGGAAAGCGTAAAGGGTAAGAGTGATATTTTTCACGATATTTTTTATGACTGGGTTCAGAAGCATCTGCATCAGGTAGGGGGTATTAAACCCATTTTTGGCGCATCTTTGAGAGGCATCTACTCAAGACAGTTGTAGCAGAGGTTTAATTTTTTTTAGGAGTTCGGGAATACTCAATTCTAACGTCAGCCATACCCGATCGATATCAACTCCTTCATAATCATGGATTAGCTTATAAGGTTTATTTCGGAGCATAAATAACTTGGGCAGAACTCAAAATATTAGCTTTTCTAATGGGATTAAAACTCTTTTCAATCACCTGCTTTTCTACTAAATCAACATCGCGATTGAAACAAGCAGCCAACTCCTGTTCCATTACAACTAAATCCAAGATTGTCCAAGGACTATCGGCGGCAAAAGACACCAAAATATCAATATCGCTTTGGGCATTAAAATCTTCCCGCAACACTGAACCAAACAAAGCGAATTCTGTCACCTGCCACTTGTGACAAAATGCGGTGATTTCTGCCATTGATAGCTGAATCTGTTGAGTACCAATCATGTGCAATAAACAGTTTGTATCAAGTTGGGTAGCTAAGATTAAGGCTTGGGAGTCGGCGGTGGGGACTGCGGTGGGGGCGACGTATTGCGTCTTTTGGCATTATCCCACAACTCCTTAACCGTAGAGCCTGTGGTATTGGGTTTAGCTCCCCCAATCCCCATTTCTTTGGTTGGACCTAACAGAGGATTCTCGGCGGTTAGGGTGGCGAGTTGTTCCCGATAGGCTTGGTTGAGGGGTTCACGGTCGGCGAGCCAGTTTTCAATGGCTTGAGCGTTTTTCTCGTCATCATCCCCCAGTTGCAATTCGTCCAAGTCTTGCCGATAAGGGGCGAAGAATTGGTCAAAGTCCCCACTCAAGAGGATTTTAAAGGCTTCGATTTTGTCTCTGTCCCGTGCCATTTTTTGTTCTCCTTGTCCAACCACACAGAACGCCGCCCAGTGATAGGGGGACTCGTAGGGGGGGAAATCTGCCCCTTCTTTATTTTGCCTGTTTTGGAAAACTTTAGCCAGCGTTTTTCGCCAATAGTCATCTAGGAGGGGGGATTTTTGCACCCAGTCATAAAATCCGGCGTTGCTGGTTTCTCGGAGCCACTTTTGCGCCGCTTGCAAGGCTTGGGCGAGTTGGCCCGGTTGTTGTTGCAGCAGTTCATAGGTTTTAATCAGCAGCAGGGCGGTAGAGGCTTCATTCACAGACCAGAGGCTCATTAGGACCCTGGGACTCCCCGCCAGGATGAAACCACTGGCGATGCTGATATATTCGTCGGTTCGATCGAGGGCGACTTGTCCGGTTTCGCAGGCGGAGAGGGTGACAAGGCTGCAATTGCTGAGGTTCAGCTTGGCGATGATTTCTTCTAGGGTGAGAACGCCATCAGCCAGGAGTAAACCGGAGTCTAGGGGGGAGTTGGGGTTAAAGCTGCCGTGACAGGAGAAGAATAGATGATGGGTTTGGGAGAGGTTTTTGTTGAGGAAGGTGGCAAGGCGGGCGTTTTCTCTGGTGAGGATTTCGCGGTGGGGGTGGGGGAAGATGTTGCGGATGGTTTCTACTCCGATTTCTGCCCAGGCGAGGTCGTTGGTAGGGTTTTGGATGGCCAAAAGGCGGTTAAAGTTCAAGCGGGGGCGGCTTTGGGCTTGTTGCAGCAGTTGGCAGTTGGGGGCATAGGCGACTCCCTTGGGGAAGAGGTCTTGGAGGAAACCCTCACCCCCAGCCCCTCTCCCAAGTGGGGAGAGGGGAGAATTGGGGAAATTAGCCCCCTTCTCCCCATCTGGGAGAAGGGGGTTGGGGGATGAGGGAAGATGAACAGGTAAGGCATGGAGGGGGAACAGGTGCAGGAACAGGTGAGGGATGAGGATGAGTTTTTGGCAGTTGGGGAAGTTTTGCCGTAGGTTTTGCAGGATTTCATCGAGATGCAGGATTTTGGCCAGTTCCTCCAGGCGTTGGGCTAGGGTATTGCGCCATTGGTCTTTGTTGGTGCGATAGTCGGTGAGGTAGGCGTTTCCCCAGTCGCCTAGTTGCTTTAAGTCTTCCTCAGAAGATGTCCAGAGTTGGATCCCCCCTGCCCCCCTTGATAAGGGGGGTTCTGATTCTCCCCCTTGACTCGGTTCCGATACAGCAGATATCACAGGGGTTTCTTGTTCCCCCCCTTGACAAGGGGGGGCTAGGGGGGGATCGGGCATTAGGGTAAACGTGAGGAATTTATCCCCCAAGATATACCATTCCAAAATGGCGGTTTCCTCATCCAGTAACTCTTGCATCCCTTGGAAATGCAGGGGTTTGTAGGGTTCGAGTTGTTGTTTTTCTTGCCGGAGTTGCTTGATGTCGGTATAGTCCGGGTTCTTCCCTTGTTGCAGGCGGCGTTCTGCTTGGGCAATGGCGATTTTGAGTTCATCCAACTGTTGGCGGATGTTTTCGGGAATCACGCCGCCGGGATATGCGTCACGGGTGGCCATGAGTTCGACCAAGTTCCGGGCTTTGCTGCGGTCTGCGTATTCAATCGCATCCTGGTATCGACCTAATTCTAGGCAAACTTCCACCATGCCGCGATAAACTCGGTTCCATTCTTCATTAAAGTTGCGTTTATAGCCCTCACTATCTGCGCCAATTTCACCCCGGAGATATTCCACCTGGTCTAGGGCTTCTTGGAAACTCTGGTAGGCTTTCTCTAGGGCTTGTTGGGTCTGGGTGGAACTGTTCCCAGTTAGGCGAGATTGAGCTTGGTAGGCAAAACCAAAGTTATTTAGGGTTCCTGCTAAGTCGCGGGCTAACTCCAACCGCCGCCGAATCTCTGCTGCTTCATCGTAGGCGGCGATCGCACTTTCGAGATTGGCGGCGGGGTTGATGCCCATCTCGGCTTGGGTGAGGCGGGCATTTCCGAGGTTATTCAGGGTTCCGGAGAGGTCTTTTTCTAACTCCAACCGCCGCAGAATCTCTGCTGCATCATCGTAGGCGGCGATCGCACTTTCGAGATTGGCGGCGGGGTTGATGCCCATCTGGGCTTGGGTGCGGCGGGCATTTCCGAGGTTATTCAGGGTTCCGGAGAGGTCTTTTTCTAACTTCAACCGCCGCCGAATCTCTGCTGCTTCATCGTAGGCGGCGATCGCACTTTCGAGATTGGCGGCGGGGTTGATGCCCATCTGGGCTTGGGTGCTGCGGGCATTTCCGAGGTTATTCAGGGTAGAGGAGAGGTCTTTTTCTAACTCCAAGCGCCGCCGAATCTCTGCTGCTTCATCGTAGGCGGCGATCGCACTTTCGAGATTGGCGGCGGGGTTGATGCCCATCTCGGCTTGGGTGAGGCGGGCATTTCCGAGGTTATTCAGGGTAGAGGAGAGGTCTTTTTCTAACTCCAAGCGCCGCATAATCTCTGCTGCTTCATCGTAGGCGGCGATCGCACTATCGAGATTGGCGGCGGGGTTGATGCCCATCTGGGCTTGGGTGAGGCGGGCATTTCCGAGGTTATTCAGGGTAGAGGAGAGGTCTTTTTCTAACTCCAAGCGCCGCATAATCTCTGCTGCTTCATCGTAGGCGGCGATCGCACTTTGGAGATTGGCGGCGGGGTTGATGCCCATCTCGGCTTGGGTGAGGCGGGCAACTCCGAGGTTAGTCAGGGTTTGCGCCCGTTTTGGGGGGTTATCCGCCCGCAGTTCCAGCACTACCCCATAGCCCCGGATAGCAATCTCTAACGCTTCTGCATACCGACCATAGGGAAATTGCCAAATACTGGTACAGGTATCTTCTACTAAGCCTGCTATCCCCTCTGCTTCGTCGGGATTCTCAGCCAGATATCCTTGCACAAACTGGGCAATTGTATCCCCCAAGGCGGGAACAATCAACCCCATATTTTGCCGCATTACCTGATGGACTGCAACCTCATCCCCCCCGCTTTCCATTTCCGCTTGCAACAGTTGTACCCAAAATTGCTGTAATGCCCCTTGCTCATTTCCCCCCGTCCCCTCCCTCCCCAAAAACGCCCCCACCTGTTGCGCCACATTCCGCAAAAACCCCGCCGCGTTCTCCTGCCCCTCCCCCTGCAACCGTTCCGCTACCAACCCGCACACCTGCACAAACCCCTCATCCACCAACTCCAGATGAGCTTCGAGGATTTGCGGTTCCTCCCCACTGGGACATTCCAGGAGTTCTTGAATTAGGGAGAGATAAGCCTGTACTCTTTGTTCGTTCATAGGGGCGCACCCGGAGATAGTACACCGAATTTTACCCCATGCCCAAACCTCAGAAACCGGGTTTCTCGCTTAAATCTTTGTAAAGAAATAAATAAGATCTTCCCTATAAATTGTTTAGAGTATCCGTTTCATCCTCAGAAACAGCTTGCAAAACATTGTCATACAGAGATTGATTAACCCAGTATTGAGCTTCCGTTATCATTGAATCTAATAGCGGTTTCACCTTGAGGATAATCTGGTTTTGTTTGGCTAAAATCAAAATTCCTAAAGTGCCAATCACATTCAAATTTAAACCTTGAGCCACTTTCCTGGCTCTTTTTTCATCCAAGACAACCCTAGTTTTTTGTTGAGTCAGTGCTAAAGCAATCACCTCCCTTTCCCCAGCATCTAATTCTAAAGGGATGGAGTCTGGAATTTCCGGCACGGACTTAACTCTAAGCCAACCGGCTTCAATTCCCTTAACAATGGTTTCAGAACTAGGAAATCCTGATTCAACAGTTTCTGAGTAAACCGCTTCGGGAATGACCATCTCAACAAACAGGGATTTTAAGATATCTAAGCGGTTAATACTGGCAAAATTAATCAAAGGTGTAGCATTACAAATGATTTTCACTATCCCACAATCCTGATTTTACCGCTTCAATATCCTCGGCTAAATCATCCTGGTCGTATTGCCGAACAATATGATTTTCACCCAACAGTTTTTGAAATTCCCACACGGAATAATTCAATAACCGACGGGCTTGACTAAAAGTAAATATCTTGTTTTCATAAAGTTGCATAGCAACTTGTTCCAAAACTGCTCTTTCTCCTTGCTCAATTAGTTCGAGAGGAATTTTTATATTAATAGCTGGCATTTACCATCACCTCATCATTTTAAAAGACATTCATTAATCACTCTCGCTACCTCCACCGAATACCTCACCCGGACAGCCGAGGCGTTCTTGAATCAGGGATAAATAAGCCTGCGATCGTTGTTCATCCATAGCCGCGCACCGGGTAGGGGATAGCACACCGATTTTACCCCATGCCCACCACTGAGCAACCCGGTTTCTCCGAGAGGCTCTGAGAATTGGTATAAACTGCAAAAATACTGATTCAAAAGAAAATTCAATATACAGCAAGCATCTAAGTAAATTCTCAGGCGATCGCTCATATTCGGCGAGTTCTCCCGGTTAATAATTCCTGCATCATTCCCGGTTTGATGGCTTGGGAACACCATCCCGATTTTACTCATCCCCCCGACTGAGAAACCGGGTTTCTTTCTCCCAAGTTCTCGGAGAATCTTAGTACCTTAATCCTCTATACGTTGCTACCGTTAACCCTAATAAAAGGGCTGTCCACACCCATCCAGGGATATCTTCAAGGAGGAAAAAAAGTGCGGTTAAGGCCATACCCATTAACCCCAGAAGATAGGCTAGGGCAAAGGTGGCAATCGAAAAGATGATGATCGCAATGATTTCTAACATCTAAGGCCTCCCATACTCTCTCTCATTGTAGCCAAAGGGGGGAATTTTGAGGGATGATTAGGGAGCTTTGCCATAATGGGCGATCGCCTCTGACTGATGCCAACTGCCTTCTTGCACCTTCAGCCATACCCAGAGCTGATCCCCATGGGAAAAATGCCACCATTCACGGGGATGACGCTTAAACCCAGCAAACTCCATAATCCGATCCAGCAGTTGACGGTGTTTATGATAACCCTGCTCCTGGGCAGTCTTCCCTTGAGCATAATAATCGGGAAAGGAACGGGGAGAAATTTCATCAATGGGCGATCCCATATCTACCGGGACTCCCGTCTCATCCACCAGGGTAACATCCACGGCAGCCCCCGTACTATGGGGGGGAGGAGTCGCCGGATCGGGGGAAGGAGCCGCCCAAAACTGATACACCTCCTCTAAGAGGGTTTGCCGTTGCTCCTTGGTGAGGGTTTCCGGATCGAGACCTTGATTTTGGGCCAACTGGATTAAGCTATATTCAACCATAAACTCTTGAACGGCGATCGGTCGATAGGCATCAAAAATCTGAATCTTCCAGCCCGGATGATGGGTTTGCAATTGCTTTTGAGCCATCAAGAGGCGATCGCAAACTGTTTTCCGCAACCAATAGGGGGATTTATCCCCATAGGGTGCGCCCAACTCCTCATAAGGATGAGGTTTAACCACCGCAAAGCACTCTAGAGGAATAGGAACCAAAGGCTCTTGATGATCGGCAATCGGAATCTGCTGATAAGGTTTTAATATCATAAGCCCAATTGTTTCATGACTCACTTTTTCTAGTTCTGGAACCGGATCGTAGCCTCCGGGATGAAATGGATTACACCTTAAAATCCGCGCTCCTGCCAATTGTAACCCCCGCATCGCTCCAAACCGTTCCACTGCTGTCAATGCATATTGGGAGCAAGTGGGATAAAATCGACAACTTGGAGGAAATAGGGGCGAAATTCCCCACCGATAGGCTTTAATGGCGCGAATGAGTAACCTTTTGAGCAGTTGAGTTTCCCAGAGTTTCAGTTTGAGCATCAGCTTCAAGATCGGGGAACGGAGAACAGGAGACCGGTAAAATTCTATCTTGGCCACAGTTAAAGAGCAAAATTATTTTACACTCTAGGTCTCTCCTCTAGACGCTATAGATCTTATCCATTTTGCTTATTCTTTGTCCTTCCCTCTCTGGGAAAAAAATATATCTAAGGTTATATTCTTATTGAACCAGTGTTTGATATAATCAACGCATTTAGTCATTTTATCGGAGAGATAAACCCGTTATGACACTATTGGGTAACCTAATCTGGTTGATTTTTGGTGGCTTAGTCTCTGGATTGGGCTATATTATCGGTGGCATTGGCATGTGTATGACCATTATTGGCATTCCCTTTGGTCTACAAACCATGAAAATTGGTTTTGCCACCTTTACTCCCTTTGGTAAGGACATTGAGGTGAGTCCCCGTGCTTCTGGAGTGATTCCCACAATCTTGAATATTATTTGGGTGATTTTCTTTGGTTGGGAAATTGCCCTGTCTCATCTCCTCCATGGGCTAATTTTGTTCATTACTATTATCGGTATTCCCTTTGCCCAACAGCACTTTAAGTTAATTCCTTTAGCTCTGTTTCCCTTTGGTCGGGAACTTCGTTAGAGTCGGGGATTCTAAGAAAATACCGAAGCTGACCTTCTCGATCGATCCTCTTAAAGTAGACAGTTGCAATTCTGGAATACCCTACTAGGGTTTTTGCTTGTTTTTTCTTCAAAATTAGATTATAACAGCTAACGAACAAGGGATCAGATCCAAAGTAATTGCAGATTTATCCATGGAGACAGTTAGCTAAAGCAGCAAACGGAGATATAACACAATGCATGTAAGTTTTATGGTTTTAACCTTTTCTACCTTGATAGCTGCCTTGTTTAACCCTCTAGTGTCCGATCGGGTATTATCAGAGCAGTCGAAAATGTCGCTATTAGAACAGCTTGAGCAAGATCGAGTGGAGTGTAATCTATTTATGGTTGAGGATAATACTCTACAAAAAGTGTGTCAACTTCGTTAAGGAGGATGAATAAGGGTGTGAAGCTGTTGAGTGAGTCGCGGATACTCAGTAACGGGTAATTCTGGAGAAATGGGTAAATATAGCAGGGTTTTGATCAGTTGTGCAGATTGGGGTAAAGGGTGGCCTTCTGCTGTGGGAATCGCGATTAAACTGGTATTTCCTTGGGTGGCATCAAAGCCAGAAGTCCGCAATTTTTCCATCAGGATTTCAGGGGATGATGTTTGTATGGGAACCAGCCAAAAAGAATGTTGATTAGCGCGATATCCTGGCCAGAATATAGAGTTATTGAGTTGATTTAAAAAGGTTTTTGCTCTAGCGATCCGATCCTCATAATTGGGACAAGTTTGTAGTCGGTGAGCCAGGAATTTTAATAACAGTTGCGGCGGTTTTCGTCTCAGTTGGGGGATGAGTTCTCCTGATTGAAATCCTCTTGCCGTTGCTGCAATCACCCGATCGACATCTTTACCGAGATGTTGGATGAGTTTGACTAAAGCATGATATAGATATGGGTTAGAGATGGCTTTAAGGGCACAATATTTGAGTAGGCGTTGTCGATACCAGCGATCGCCTTTTCGAGGATAGCGATCGCCAATTTTCCTCATTTTCTCCGCCAGCGTATCATCACTAACGATCGCCACACCACCTCCCAACGCGGTACAAGTCTTGATCGGGCCGAAACTAAAGAAACTCACATCAGCCTGTTCATCCCCTAAATAATACGACCCTGCAAAGGCTTGGGCACAATCTTCCACCAAGAGGATCTGATATTGGCGACAGAGGGCAATATAGGGCGCTAAAGGAATAATCGATCCAAACAGGTGAGCAATCACAAAAAGACCGGTCTGAGGCGAAATAAGGCGGCGCAAATGGTCTAAATTCGGAGCTAAGGTATCTAAATCTAAATCAACGGGGACAGGGACTAACCCATGAAATTGGACAATATCCACCATGTGACGTATATTTACCCCACTCATCAGAACTTCAGTTCCTGGGGGTAAGGCCAGTGCTTGCAAGAGTAAATCAAAGGCCGTTCTGACCGATAGGGTAACCTGGATTGAACGGGAAGTAGGCCAATAGGAAGCGATCGCCGCTTCTAATTCTACTTGAGACTCGAACCCCCCCCAAAATCCCCCGATTAGATCGCGCCATTGTACATCTAACCTCAAGCGTGGATAAGTTTTCAATAGCCCGTTCCTATCAGCCAATAGGTCGTCATCATGCCTTTGCCCTTCACTTCAATCTCACCCCGTTTTTCAAATAAATAACGATGTTTGAGCTGTTCATAAGTAGCTTGAGTAACCTGAATTTTACCCGGAACCCCCAAAGACTCCATCCGTGAAGCCACATTCACCGCATCTCCCCACAAGTCATAAATAAACTTGGCAACTCCAATTACCCCAGCCACCACAGGGCCCGTACTCATGCCAATTCGCAATTGTAAAGGTTGACCATTAGGTTGACGGAATTTACTGATTTCCCGTTGCATCTCTAAGGCCATTTGGGCGATCGCCTCCGCATGATCCCGACGAGGAGTAGGAATACCGCTAACGACCATGTAAGAATCCCCGATGGTTTTAATCTTTTCTACCCCATGCAATTGAGCCAATTCATCAAACCGGGAAAAAATCTGATTGAGCAAATTAACCAATTGAGTTGCGGAAATGCCCGAAGACATGCGGGTAAACCCAACAATATCAGCAAACAAAATCGTCACCTCATCAAAGCGATCGGCGATCGCATGTTGTTCCTGCTTCAACCGTTCGGCGATCGCCCCCGGCAACACATTCAACAGCAACTGTTCCGACTTCTGCTGCTCCGCCCTCAACGCCGCTTCCGCCTCCTTGCGCTTCGTAATATCTTCTACCGTGCCCTCACAGAACAGCAAATTCCCCTCCTCATCCCAAACCCCCCTGGCATTCTCAGAAGTCCAAATCACCGTCCGATCCTGACGATACACCTGGGACTCAAAATTAGAGACCGCATTTTCCTGCTCGATCAGCATCATAAACTCCTGCCGACGGCCCGGATCGACATAAAGATTCGTCCCCACATTTCGTAACCGTTCCATTAACTCCTCTGGAGAGCCATAACCATACATGCGAGCCAAAGCCGGATTCGCACTCAAATAGTGTCCATCGGGAGTCAGTTGAAAAATTCCTTCAGCCGCATTCTCAAAAATACTGCGATACTTCTCTTCCGCCGCCCGCATCGCATCCACCACCCGCTTGCGTTCCGTAATATTCCGAGCCACCCAAATCACACAATTATCTGGCATCGGCGAAACACTAGCAGCAAACCACACCTGATTATCCTCATTTTCCCCCATCTCCTGAGAGAAAAATTCTCGATCCTCCTCCATCGCTCCCGGCATCAAAGCAACTGGCAAAGAATACTCCAAATTCATCGTTTGCCCCGTTTCCACCACCCTTTGAATCTGCTGGGCAAAAATCTGGGCTTGTTCTGGAGGAAAAATATCATATACTGTTTTCCCCATGCGATCGGCCGTCGGACTAAACAGCGTCTCCGAATTCGTCGAAACCACCCGAATAAACCGACCTTCAGCATCAAACACCGTAATAATATCCGTCATCGCCGCAAACAGCGCCCGCAGTTCCGCCTCAGACACCCGCAGTGCCGCTTCCACTCGTTCCCGTTCCGCCACCTCCACCGTGAGCTGATCCACCGCCTGCTTTAACTCAACCGTTCTTTCCTCAACTCGTTGTTCCAGCTCCTCATTCAGCCGTCGTAGTTGTTCCTCAGCGTGCTTACGCTCCGTAATATCCTCAACCGTACCCTCGTAATAGAGTAAATTTCCTACCTCATCCCGTACCGCTCGCCCATTCTCGGAAATCCAAGTTAACTCTCCATCCAGCCGACGAATCTGGGACTCAAACCCCACCACCGAATCATACTGTTGGAGCAAATTAATAAATTCTTGCCGTTGCTGAGGATCGAGATAAAGCCGATCTTGAACATTAATTAAAGTATTTTTCAACTCCTCTGGGGAAGCATAACCATAAATCCGAGCCAACGCCGGATTAGCACTCAAATAGTGCCCATCTGGAGTCATCTGAAAAATTCCCTCTACCGCATTCTCAAAAATAGTCCGATACTTATTTTCTGCTTCCCGTAGGGCTTCTTCTGCTTCTTTGCGCTTGGTGATATCAATTCCAACTGTAAAAGCAGCCTGATTATTATCATACTTTTGAGCCACAATCAAAAAGATTCGGTGTTTTCCCTTAATCCGCATCGCCACTTCCCGGAAGGCTTCTTGAGCATCACTAGCAAAGAAATCTTGCACAAACCCATCAAAGCCATCGCTACTGCCTAAAAATCCTAAAGGTTTGCCTGCAAATTCTTCGGGTGGCAAATTAAATATTTCTGCTAAATGTCGATTGACTCCCAGATAGCGTAGATCGTGACTAATCCAAGAAACAGTACCCGGTACAGCTTCTAAAATGGCTTCTAATTGGTCTTTGGCAGTACGCAGAGCATGAAGGGTTTGATAGCGTTCGGCAATCTCTGCTACAAACTGATCGTTAGATTCTTTAAGTGCTGCCGTGCGAGCATCCACCTCAGCCTTGAGTTCGCTGGCAGTCTTTTCCCATCGTCTTTCCCAGTCTGCCTGAGTGGACCGTAGTCGATCTTGCAAGTTCGCTACTTGCTGGCGCAGGGTAACTAATTCCTGCACCAATTGTTCTTTTGTTTTATCATGGTCTCTCATCGGCTGGTGTTTCGGACTGAGTCCGACATGAACAGATACCTCTAAGGAACGGTGCATCATGTTTTTAGGGTTGATAGGGTTGGTATTAGCAAGGCCAATTGGCTTGCTACTCATTGCACCCTGTAGCTTCTGGAGTTCTAGTCATCAGATGGCTCAATGGCAGAACTCATTTCAGAGGGAGTACAGTTACATCCGCTCAGGTCAGGACTGAGATTTGCTCTAATATTGAGCTATGATAATGGATTTTATGATGGCTTAGGGCCATAGAGTTCTCAGTCTATTTAAGTTTTGCTCAAAGATAAAAGGGGTTTATTATCCTCTCTCCGAGGAGATTGTTTCACCAACCGGATAATCTTAGAGGATAGATTAACCTCTGTTGCAATTGAAAGGGCCATGGTAGGATAAGCCTCCGATCGCCTAACTGTTCTATTGTGTCTTTTGACAAGGCTCAACGCCAAGGGGCGATCTGCAAATGGTGTTGGTTTATTTTATAATTCAGGAGTTGACGATGAGCGATCAGCCGATTCCGGTAATTGTCAATGGTGCAGCCGGGAAAATGGGCCGAGAGGTGGTTAAGGCCGTTTCTCAAGCTAAGGATATGAAGTTGATTGGGGGAGTGGATCTCAATCCGGCTCATAATGGTCAGGATGTGGGGGAGGTGGCCGGATGTGGCCCTCTGGAGGTTCCGATTCTGAATCAGTTGGAGTCGATGCTTGCTTATGCCACCCAAGAGCGTGAATTGGGGGTAATGGTGGATTTTACGCACCCGGATTCGGTCTACGAAAATGTACGGAGCGCGATCGCCTACGGAATTCGCCCTGTAGTCGGTACAACAGGCTTGAGTCCTCAACAGTTGCAAGAGTTGGCGGAGTTTGCCGATAAAGCGAGTACGGGATGTTTGGTGATTCCCAATTTCTCGATTGGTATGGTTCTCTTACAACAGGCCGCTATCCAAGCATCGAAGTATTTCGATCATGTGGAAATTATTGAACTTCATCATGACCAAAAAGCCGATGCTCCCAGTGGAACGGCGATTAAAACGGCTCAATTGTTGGCTGAATTAGGCAAATCTTATAATCCTCCCAAGGTGAAGGAGAAGGAAAATTTGGCGGGAGCTAGGGGAGGTTTGGCTGATGAAGGAATTCGGATTCATAGCGTGCGTCTTCCGGGATTAATTGCCCATCAGGAGGTGCTGTTTGGGTCTGGTGGAGAATTGTATACTTTGCGCCATGATACCAGCGATCGCCTCTGCTATATGCCTGGCGTACTTCTAGCCATCCGTAAAGTCTTAGAACTGAAAACCCTAGTTTATGGCTTAGAGAAAATTCTTTAGTGGGCAATAGGGAATAGGGCATCAGAAAAACTGAGTTTTGCTCTTTTTCCCATTCCCTATTACCAGAGCAATCGGGTTATGGAGGTTCTTTAGAGAGGAATGGATGAAAAAAAGTGTAGTGTGATACTAGAATTAAGCCATTTTTCTACGGAGACTTGATAAAAACTAAGTAAACCTAGGGAGAAATATGTAGATTCCGTAAAGATTAAAGAATTGATGAAGACAAATGAACAAGTGGTAAATTAGGATCGGAACAGGTGTAGGTAACAGGGTGAAGCCGTAAAAAGGCTGACTCAAGCCCCCAAAAACTTGCTCGCAGATGATTGAGGTCGGGAGAAAAACGGAGATGGTGTGCAATGAAAGCCATAGAGAATCCATACCCAACGATATCGAATCCTGGGAAATCAAAGGAGTTTTTGCCATTTCTCCCCAGAAAAAAAGTGCATTAATCCTTTGTACCGATTATTATGCTGAGTTTCTCGGCCCAGGAGCGGCAATTACCTCCCACGAACAAGGCCGAGAATTGGTTTTTATTGGTTCCCCCGAACTGTTACCGATTACCAACCGCCAAGACTACCATCGAGCCTATAGTATGCGTCTGCAATGGATGCGCTGGTTGCATAAACTCACTTGTTTTTCTCCTAATCCCTTCTGTCGAACCGAAAAACTGCTATCAAGTCTAGAAGCGTTCTTTGGCCAAGAAACCGTTCAAGAGATTAATCATCAAGTGCTGGCTCAACTGATTGGAGTGTTACCTCAAACGGTTACGCAAGTGTGTAATAGCCGGTATTTTACCTCAGAAACTGATGTCAAAGGGGTCTCCTATTGGCGAAAAATCAATTTCGATCGTGCCCTAGAAATTCATACCCTTAAACCTCCATCAAAGAAAGAACTTTCAATTAAAAATTAGGTTTTAATTTTTAATTATTTACGATAGAATAGGAAAGTTGGCGAAAATCACCCTGGATGGATAATGTCTAGTTCTGTCCCTGAAGAAGTTAGTTATCCGCGAAGACAACGGCAGTTGCAAAGCGTCATTTTGAAGCTGGGGTTATCGGAAAGCGCCCCGGTACAATGGCACTTACTTGATAGAGCGCTCACCCATCCAAGTATGTCATCGACAGACAACTATGAGCAGTTGGAGTTTATTGGCGATGCAGTGGTTCGGATTGCGGCTTCAGAATTATTAATGGAATTGTATCCGAATGCATCAGTTGGGGAGTTTTCAGCGATTCGGAAAATTTTGGTGAGCGATCGCACTTTAGCCCAATTGGCCGATAGTTACAGTTTAGAGCAATACTTGCTCATGGATCGAGGAACAGCCAGCGATAAACTCGGCCGTGCTTCCCGTCTAGCCGATGCTTTTGAAGCGATTTTAGGGGCACTGTATTTGAGTACCCATACCCTGGAGTTGATCCGACCTTGGCTCGATAGCCATTTTATCACCCTGTCTACGGAGATTCGTAAAGATCCGGCTCGCCGAGATTATAAATCAGCTCTGCAAGAATGGACTCAAGCAGTTCATAAAGTGTTACCAGAATATAAACTGATTACGGTAGAATCGCAAAAACGGACAGCCGAACCGTTTACAGCTCAGGTTTGGGTGCAAGGAGAACCCTATGGTATGGGAAAAGGGCGATCGCGTAAAGCAGCCGAACAAGCAGCCGCTAAAGATGCCTTATTCAAGATACAAACGATTGAAGAGGGGGAAAATAAGTAGAGCGTGGAGAAACCATCTAAAATTGCCATTTTAGGCGCGGGTCGATGGGGCAACCATTTAATCCGTAATTTCTGGGAGCATCCCCAGACGGAAGTAGTGGCGGTAGTAGACCCCAACCCTAGCCGACTAGAGGCGATTCAAAATCGGTATAGTTTACCGGACTCCGTGGAGTTAACCCACGACTGGCAGGGGATTTTAGCTCGTCCAGAAGTGGAATTAGTGGCGATCGCCACCCCCGCCTCCACCCACTATGAGATCATTAAATACGCCCTGACTCAAAATTGTCATGTATTAGCGGAAAAGCCCCTCACCCTCGATGCCACAGAATGCATAGAACTGTGCCATCTCGCGGAAAATCAACAACGCCAGCTTGTAGTCGATCATACCTATCTTTTCCATCCTGTGGTGCAACGAGGAAAAGAACTCCTCTCTTCTGGAGCAGTTGGAGAGCGACGCTATGGATATGCCACCCGCACCCACCTCGGCCCCGTCCGTCAAGATGTAGATGCACTCTGGGACTTAGCCATCCACGATCTGGCCATCTTCAACCACTGGTTAGGCGAAACCCCCGTAGAAGTTGACGCTACCGCCGACACCTGGTTACAACCGGGTTTACCCGATGTAGTTTGGGTCAAACTCATCTATCCAAGCGGCTTTAAGGCTACCCTCCACCTCTGTTGGCTCAACCCCGATAAACAAAGACGGTTAGCCCTAGTTGGGTCTCAAGGAACCCTAATTTTTGATGAACTCAGTTCCGATCCTCTGGTGGTGCAACAGGGACAGTTTGAAGCTCAAGACGAAAATTTTACCCCTGTAGGGATGAACCGGGAAGTCATCTCCACACCGCCAGGAGAACCCTTAAAAGCAGTCTGCGATCATTTTCTCCATTGTGTACGCTATAATCAACCCTCTACCCACTCCTCCGGATGGGTGGGAGCCGACTTGGTTCGCACCCTGCAACAAATTCAATTAAAAATTAACAGCTAATCCGGTTAAATTGTTAATGATTAATGGTTAATTGATATCACTGTAGTAGGGTGAACCCGCCCCTACAAAACAACTTTTTCCCAGGTAACCGGCAGGGTGGGTAGGAGATCTCACCCAAAGTTGAATCCGATCGCTCTTTCTCCTACCCAGACTAGAATTCTCATGACTTAAAATTTTTGATAGACTACCGTTAAGATACTCAGGAGTGCCAACCTACCCATGACACAAGTTCAAGCCAAGGCAGCCCAAGCTGCAAAAGCCGCCCTAGAATCCTACCAATTTGAGGTCAGTTCCCCGCAAGACTATGATTGTCTGATTAAAATTCAATCCTGTGGGCTTTGTCATTCGGATCTGCATATCATAGACAATGATTGGGGCGTATCTCGTTATCCCGTGGTTCCCGGCCATGAAGTCATTGGAGAAGTGCTGGAAGTCGGGTCTCAAGTCCAACACCTGAAAGTCGGCGATCGCGTAGGAGTGGGTTGGCAAAAAAGCTCCTGTCTCCAATGTCCCCAATGTCTCAAAGGCAACGAAAACCTCTGTAAACAAAACCGGGCCTTAATTATCCCCGGCCCCGGTGGTTTTGCCAGCCACCTCCTCACCGATGCTCGCTTTGTCTTCCCCATTCCCCAGGAGATTGACCCCACCCATGCCGGGCCCCTACTATGCGGGGGAATCACGGTATATTCAGGTCTGCGTCATGCAGGGATGACTTCCGGACAGGAAATCGGCATCATTGGGGTTGGCGGTTTGGGCCACATGGCGGTTCAGTTTGCCCATCGTTTAGGAAACCGAGTGACGGTTTTCACCACGTCTGAAGATAAGGCGGAATTTGCCAAGGAACTCGGAGCAGATGAAACCATTGTCGTCGGTCATGGCGAAAGTCCACCGGCTCCTAAAAACCGCTTGAATATCCTGTTGAGTACCGCTCCCGCTAACTTGGATTGGGCCGCTTATGTGGAATACTTAGATGCAGATGGCACGCTCTGTTTTGTGGGAGTGAGTGATGCTCCCTTAACTCTGCCTCTATTTTCCCTACTTCCTCAGCGTCGTCGGATCATGGCATCTCCTATCGGTGGCAGAGCAATCATGAATGAAATGCTCAATATTGCCGCTAAACAGAAAATTGCACCCATTATCGAGACCTATCCCCTAGAAGAGATTAATATAGCATTGGATCGAGTGCGATCGAATCAGGTGCGATATCGTGCGGTACTCACCATGGATTAAACTTAAACAGTCTAGATCCTTTCTGGCTGTTCCTGCTTACCTCCGAACTCATTGCTCAGGGTTCTCACTATGTCTCAGACCGCAACTAATCAAATTAATCGGGAAACCAATGTCGAATTAGATGTTGAGCTTCGCAAAGTCTTTAAGGTGTTTGGCTCAGAAACGGCTGTCCGAGGTGTAAACTTAAATATTCACTCTGGTGAATTTTTTAGTATCCTCGGGCCCTCTGGGTGTGGAAAAACCACGACGTTAAGGCTGATCGCTGGCTTTGAAATGCCCTCTGCTGGAGAGTTATTGCTTCAAGGGCAGTCAGTGAATCATGTGCCCCCTTACCGTCGTCCGGTGAATACCGTGTTTCAAAGTTATGCCCTGTTTGGACATATGAATGTTTGGGAGAATATTGCCTTTGGACTGCGATTGAAAAAGCTGACTAAAGCGCAAATTGAAGACCGAGTGAAGGAAGCGCTGCGGTTGGTGAAAATGGAAGCGTTTGCCCATCGTTTGCCCAAACAAATGTCAGGGGGACAGCAACAACGGGTGGCTCTAGCTAGAGCATTGGTGAATCGACCGGCGGTGTTGTTATTGGATGAACCCTTGGGAGCGTTGGATCTGAAATTACGCAAAGAGATGCAGGTGGAATTGTCTAATTTACATCAGGAGTTAGGGCTAACGTTTGTGATGGTTACCCATGATCAGGAAGAGGCTCTTTCTCTTTCCGATCGCATTGCGATTATGCGGGATGGTAAAATCGAGCAAATTGGCTCTCCGAGCGAGATTTATAATCGCCCAGCGACTGCCTTTGTGGCTGATTTTATTGGCGATACCAATTTGTTTAAAGGTCGCAGCGCCTCCCTAAGTTCAGGAGCGGTTGAGGTGCAAACTGAGAAGGGATTGAAGATTTGGGCAGCGTCAGAGTTAAATGGTAGTAAAGGTGCAGGCGATCGCCTGGTGGTGAGTGTGCGACCGGAAAAAATCCACCTCAGTTTGACTCCTCCAGAGGGCGATCGCAACTGTTTTGAAGGCCGCATTAAACATACGATGTTTATGGGAACCCATATTCAATGTGTGGTGGAATTGGTTTCAGGAGACCAAATTACTGTATCCCAACCGGTTCGTGAGGGAGGGGCTTATTCTGAAGCTTTGTCGAATCCCGAAACTGCCCTATATGTCAATTGGCAGCCGATGGATTGTTTGGCTTTGCATGAATAATACCATCTAAACTGTATTAAAAGTAAGGGTTGCCCATGCATCAACAGGATAAGCCGGATCGTCTTTCATCTTCTCGTCCGATCAACCGTCGCCGCTTCTTGCAGGGGGCCACTTCTGCTTTAGCTGGTTTAGGGTTATCCTCTTGTGGTTGGACATTGGCAGATGTGCAAACTCGGAGCCTGCAACAAGGAGAGAGTAATAAACTTTATATTTATACCTGGGCGGGTTATACCGATGAAGATTTGCTGACCCACTTTGAGCAACAAACGGGGATTCATGTGATTGCCGATGTGTTTGATTCTAATGAGGCAATGCTGGCGAAAATTTTAGCTGGTGGTGGTGGTGCTTATAGTATCATTTATCCCTCGGATTATATGGTACTGAAAATGGTGGAGGATAATTTATTAACTACTCTAGATCTCAGTCGTATTGAAGGCTTAAATCAGCTTTTTGATAATTATCAGAATCCGCCCTATGACCCTGGCAATGCTCATAGTATTCCCATTAGCTGGGGGACAACGGGGTTAATCTATAATCGCCAAGCCTTAAATGGGGAACCGGAAAATTGGGAATATTTGTGGCAGAATCAATCCCAATTAACTCGCCAAGTGACGCTGCTTAATGATGTGCGTGAGGTGATGGGGGCAACCCTGAAACATTTGGGCTATTCGCTCAATTCGGAAAATCCCCAGGAGATTGAAGAAGCTTATAGAGCGCTGGTGGAACTGAAACCGGCGATCGCCTCCTTTACCTCTGACGCTTGGCGACCCCAAATTCTCACCGGCGATCTGAAAATTGCCATGGGCTATTCCGTGGATGCTAGTGAAATTATGGGAGAAGATGAAAACTTGGGCTATGTAATTCCTGAAAATGGTTCTTCTCTGTGGACAGATACCCTGGTCATTCCTAAAACCGCACCCAACCTCGATGCCGCCTATGCTTGGGTTAATTTTATGTTACAACCGGCAGTGGCCGCAGAAATTACTAAGCGTCTCAGTTTTGCTACAGCCAACCGAGTAGCCTACGAACAATTGCCAGAGGAGATTCAACAGGATACCACCTTATTTCCGGCTCCAGAGATTTTAGCTAAGTGTGAAAGTGTCTCACCGGTGAAAGAGGATATTACTCAACTGTATGACCGCTATTGGACTCGATTAACCAGTGGTTAAACGAGCTATGAAAGATTAAAGCTAAAATTTCTTGCCTTACGTCTGATGTGAATTAAATGCTCAAAGCCTTGATTTACGGTTATATCTTCTCCCATTCCCCATTCCCCCATTCCCCATTCCCCCATTTCCTATAATCTACATTAGCCGTAACTTCTGGTATGTCTTCCTCTCCTCCAACTGTTCCTTCTGAATCCAACTCAACTGAAATGCCGATTTCTAAACGCCGTTGGTCAACTTGGATTGGCCCCAGCGTCCTCCTAGGGCCTGCTGGTTTGTGGCTCTTGATGCTTTTAGTATTACCCACTCTGGTGATTTTTGAGTTAAGTTTAGTACCCAATATTCGACCAGGGGATGTGGTCAATCCTTCCGGATTGGAGAATTATTGGCGGGTGTTTCAACCGGTGTATTTGCAAGTGATTGGGCGATCGCTCTTTTTTGCGATCGGAACAACCCTAATTTGCCTGCTCTTGGGTTTTCCGGTTGCCTACTGGATTGCCCTGAATGCCCCCAAACGCTGGCAAAATTTAATCCTCTTGGGCTTTGTCTTGCCCCTCTGGACTTCTTCCCTGTTGCGCTCCTATGCTTGGATTACTATTCTCCGACGGACAGGGGTATTTAACAGTATCATTACCAGTATCGGCTTGCCTCCCTTAAATCTCCTCAATGAATGGCCAGCCGTTCTCATTGGCATGAGTTACAGCTTTTTGCCCTATATGGTGTTAATTCTTTATTCAGCCCTGGAAAAGCTGGATAAACGGTTATTAGAGGCTTCCGCCGATTTGGGGGCAACTCCCATCCAAGGATTCTGGAAAATTACTGTTCCCCAAACCTTCCAAGGGATTGCTGCCGGAAGTTTATTGGTTTTTATTAGTAGTTTGGGCGATTTTGTCAATCCAGAGCTACTCGGAGGGGCATCGAGTATGACGGCTGCTCGCTTGGTTTATAACCAGTTTCTGGGGGCGACTCAGAACTGGGGGTTTGGCTCGGCGCTCAGTATGGTGGTCATTTTAGCCGTCAGTTTGGCGATCGCCCTTTTAATCAAATATGGTGACCCCACCCCCCAAGCCTAGAGAGCTAAAGACCGGGATAACGCGACCGAGTGAAAATTCACTCAGAGCAAGGATGATGGGCAAAACCCATCATTTTTAATGTCTAAATGGTTCAGCGATCGGGGCGATCTGGATCACAGTCCCCTGTGACTAACATCATATTGACAAATATTGCAAGATTTTGTTACATTAGTTTACAAGAAACGAAACAAAAGTTCACACAAAGGAGAACACCATGGTTAACTTAGTCATTCTTTCCTTACTCTTCGTCGCTGGTTGGGTCGCTGCTTCCGTCATCGGAACTCAAGCCTACTTCATGGGCGAACAAACCAAATCCATCCACGAACGCAATTGGGATTCCGACGGCTTCAATAGCATCGCCAAATCCGTAACCGGTCAAGAAACCGACTACACCAACCGCGTCCCCGGATACAGCTTAGATAGCTATGGCAGCAACAGCCTGTCCAGCTAGTTATGCTGGTAGCGTGAGTTCCTTAACTTCCCGTACTCACCTCCATTTCATAACGCTAACTCCTTTTCTGGAGTTAGCGTTTTTTGTCTCTAAACCCCTATTCCCCATTCCCCATTCCCCGACTTCATGTTTGAATAAAAGCAGAGAGAATAAACTTTTGTGAACCGAGGAGTGAATATGTACATCGTGCAGATCGCCTCTGAATGCGCTCCAGTTATCAAAGCTGGAGGTTTAGGGGATGTCGTTTACGGACTGAGCCGAGAATTAGAAATCCGAGGGGTAGGCGTAGAAATCATCCTCCCCAAATACGACTGTATGCGCTACGACCAAATTTGGGGTTTGCACGAAGCCTATCACAATCTAGAAGTGCCTTGGTATGGAGCGGCCATTTCCTGCGATGTTCTGTGTGGTTGGGTTCATGGACGGTTGTGTTTCTTCATCGATCCCCATTCTGACGATCTGTTCTTCAATCGTGGCTGCTACTATGGCTGCAAAGACGATAACATGCGCTTTACCTTCTTCTCCAAAGCGGCTCTCGAATTCCTTCTCAGAACCAACAAGCGCCCTGATATCATCCATTGTCATGACTGGCAAACCGGTTTAGTGCCGGTACTGCTCTATGAAATGTATAAGTATCATGGCATGGAAAATCAACGGGTTTGCTATACCATCCACAACTTTAAGCACCAAGGTATTGGTGGTGTTGATATTCTCTGGGCAACAGGACTCAATCGAGAGTCCTATTATTTTGAATACGATCGCTTGCAAGATAATTTTAATCCCTTTGCTCTTAACTTAATGAAAGGGGGTATTATCTATTCTAATTTTGTCAATACCGTTTCTCCTCACCATGCTTGGGAAGCTCGCTATTCTGATATTAGCTATGGTTTAGGGCATACCCTAGACCTGCATAATTATAAGTTTGGTGGGGTTCTGAATGGGATTGATTATGATGTATGGAATCCAGAAATCGATCGCTTTATTCCCTATCATTATGGCCCGAACACTCTAAAGAACAAAGCGAAGAATAAGAAAGCGTTGCGCGAGCGGCTCTGGTTATCCCATGATGATAAAAAGCCTCTGATTGCGTTTATCGGTCGCTTAGACGATCAAAAAGGGGTACATTTGGTTCATCATGCTATTTATTATGCTCTGCATCGGGGAGCGCAATTTGTGTTACTGGGATCGGCAACAGAGCAAGGAATTAATGACTGGTTCTGGCATGAAAAGCTATTTTTGAATGAAAATGCGGATTGCCATTTGGAACTGGGCTTTAATGAAGAGTTATCTCACTTAATCTATGCGGGTGCAGATATGATTGTGGTTCCGAGCAACTATGAACCCTGCGGATTAACTCAGATGATTGGTTTGAAATATGGTACTGTGCCCATTGTGCGCGGGGTGGGCGGATTACAAAATACGGTATTTGACCGGGATTACGATCAGGACAAACCTTTAGAAGAGCGCAATGGTTATGTGTTTTATCAAACGGATTATAGCGCCATAGAATCTGCCCTGGATCGGGCGATCGGTTTGTGGTATGAGTATCCTCAAGAGTTCCAAAAGTTAGTTCTTCAGGGTATGGCCTACGATTATTCTTGGAAGCATCCCGGCAGTCAATATTTAGGACTCTACGATTATATTCGTCATAAATAGTTGATTTTGCCCTCCCGCAATACAGTGCTTCACGCTGTATTGCGGGAATGGAGGAATGGGTTCATGAACAGCCGACTCAATAAGACTTTGAGCTGTTCTGGCTATCTGCAAAAACTGAGTGTCTTTGTGGTTTGATAGCGCCATCATTGTATATGAATGGCTAACCAAATACAAGGTGTTTCACTGCTGGTATAACTGACTCGATGGCGTTGATGGGCAGGGATAAATAGCCAATCTCCAGGTAATAAGTTGATGGTGGAATTGTCTTCATACATGAGTTGGGCTTCTCCTTGGAGTAATAGCACCCATTCATCTTGTTTTTGGTCATACCATTGTTCTTCTGGGGTGGTTTGTCCGGTGGAAATAATGCGTTCAATTAATAGATGTTCGCCTTTGTACAGAGGTTCAAATTGTTCTGTGGTGGGTAAGGGGTGGGGCAACTGAAATAGATTTTTGGGCATGATGGGTTGAAGTTTTGAAGGGTGTTAGTGGGGTAGGGAGATGGGTTCAGAGTCGGTGTGTAATCCTTGGGTTAAGGTTTTGCTATCAAGATTAGTCCCTAGATGTTGCCGAGCTTCTAGCTGCCAGAGGTCGAGTTCTGGCGATCGCCAGGGAGCATTGATCGAGCGCGCTCGATGGGTATCACATTCGAGACATTTTTGCCAATAGGGAGTGGCTTCAAGGGGTTTTTCTTGGGCTTGGAGGACTTGAGCGAGGAGACAGTGGGGAGCGGCACGATCGCTGTTTAATTCTATGGCTTGGCGTAGCCAGCGTTCGGCTTGGGGAAGGTCTTTTTGCAAGAAGTAAGCCCATCCCAGGTTTTTATAGAGGGTGGAGAGAACGGCTTGATTCTTCACTTGGTCGAGAATGGGGGTAATGCGGTTAATCGCCTTATCCAGATTATGGCTCAAAATGTCTAGGCGGGAAAGGTTGCTGATGGCAGCATGGGCAGCATGAGTGTCAGCTTGTGCCGCTAGATTATAGTGATGGTAGGCATTGGGAAAGTCGCTGAGTTTTTCGTAGGCTGAGGCGAGGTTATAGCGAATGGCTGGAGAGTCTATCTGGAATTTGAGCGCCCATTGCAGATAGAATACGGTTCCTGGGAAGTCGCCTTGCATATAGGTGTCGTATCCGGTTTTTTTGAGGCGATCGCCAATTTGTTTCTTTTGGCTGCTGTCACTACTTTCTTGCCAGAGTTGTAGTTTGGGTTCTAGATTATCGTGAATGGATTGAATGGGCTGGATCTCTTGCAGTAGCTCTAGGAGAGAGTCCTCCTCCTCATTTTGGACAGGTAATGGCATTTTCAGCAGTTCTGGCTTATATCGAGCCACCAGGGAAACCAGATCGGAGCGCTTAGAGCGGCGCTGTCCATTCTGTGACTCGGAGTTGGCTAAACCGAATTGATCGACGATGCGCTCCACATGCTTGCGGATAGCCGCTTCGCTAATGCCGAGTTGATGGGCGATCTGTGCGTCTGCCTCACCGGAGAGGATGCCGTGGAGGACTTGTTGACGGCGAGGGGTTAGCTCACCATAGACTTGTTCAAATTCTTCTTGATTCATTGGGTTCGGGTTTATCGGCAAAGTCACAATTAGTGACTACAATTAAGCTTTGTGATTTTACTTGTGCATCTAGGCAAAATCGGCTTGACAATCCATCCAAAAGAGGTAAACTAGATTTACAATACTCACAAAAGTGAGTCAAAGTCACAAAACACAGAGATTGCGGGGAGGCTTCCATGGATCTATACACAATGCCTCATTTTACGGCAAATCAGAAGTTGTTCTCAGATCAGATCTGGCGCTTTGTCCTCGCTCTACTGGCTAGATCCCCCAGAAGACAAACGCCATCATTTCCTTGGACAACCTCTGATCCAGTGGTTCAGCTCGAAGGTGAAGCCTTGGTTGAGCAACCTATTCCTCCCTATGGACGGGGGCGAGTGTATTACCGAGGTTCTTGGTGGCCAGCGATTTCTGTGGAGGAAGTCACCCTACTCAAGGGGCAAGTTGTCAGAGCAGTTGAGCGGCAAAACATTACTTTATTAGTCACACCAGTGGCTTCTTCTCTAGTCTCTAGAAATATCCTCTAAGCATTGAGGATGGTTTGGCTGATTTGCATTTTCAGGGGTAATCATCATGGTTTCAAGCATTCTATCTCGGAGCTTCATTGCTCAAGAATGGGCACAAGGGTTGGATTATGTGCGATCGCTTCTTGCTCAACCGATGAAAGAACAGATTTACGTCGATTATCACTTTATACTATTAAGCTACTTAGGCGAAGATTGGTTTGACTATCATCGTCTCAATCCAAGTGAATTAGCCATTTACCTGATCGATGCCGCAAGTCATGGCATCAGTTCAACTCTATTATCCATTTCTATCTTAAATTTACTGTGATCGCAGTCGTATACAGGGATCGCCTACCATCCCTGTATGCGACTGCGGAAAAGGACAGAAACCTGGTTTTTCCAGGTTTTTATTTTTAGCCCAAACCTACTGACAAAGTTTATAGGGATCTGCTTTAAGATTGGCACACACTTTTTCTTTCCCAAGCTCTTTCATTAATGTCCCTTCAATATTTTCAGACGTTACCCGTTCTGGGGGAAATAAATAAGCAGGGATTTCTTGAGGATGTTCAGTTTCAGTTTTGACTTGGTTGTTGGCTAAACCATCGAGATCATCACCAGCTCGCAAGGCATTAATAACTGCTATGGTTTGCTTAGAAAGCCTATCATCGATAGGCTTATAAAGAGTGATTCCCTGAAATCCTTCTACTATATATTTAGCACTATTGAGGCTTCCATCTTGTCCTGTTACCAAAACTTCACCTTGTTTTTGTTTCTGCTTTAAAATATCAATGATCTTCTCTGCCATTCCATCATTCGCCACCAGTATAATCGGGATGTCATTTTGATATTCATCTAATAGTGACTTAACTGTTTCAGCAGCTTGATCGCCAGACCATTCTTTCATAAAATAATTAGGATCGCCTTTTTGTTTAGGAAAAACTAAGTTTAATTTTTTGATATCATTTTTGATATCAAATGATGGCTGCAAAACTTCAAACCAGCCCTCCTCAATCATCTTGGTATTTCCATCTCCCGCATCACCATTAATCATTACCACGTTAGCGCCTTTTTTCAGTTTATATTTTCCTGTTGCACCTGCTTCCAATTGCTCAAGAACATATTCCGCTTGCAATTCGCCCACTGTCTTACTATCAAAAGACACATAAAAAGCTAAATCATCATCATCAATAAAACGATCGTAGGCAATCACGGGCACTTTTTTAGCTTTAGCTTTTTGAACAATTTTACTCGCTCCCTTCGTATCAACAGGAGCTACAACCAAAATACAACTCCCTTTATCTAAAGCAAAATCAGCTTGTTCATTTTGTTTCTCTAGGTTGCTATTAGCATTAAAATAGCGAATCGTCACACCATCAATTTGTGCGATAAGCTCTCTCTCCAAATAATACCCATCCTTTTCATCCCATCGAGATGCTTCCCTTGCCGTTGCTGGCAAGAGAATAGCAATATCATTACAGCCTTTACCAGGTGGCCCTTGACTGATTATATTAAATCTTATTACAATTCCTATTGTAATAACGAAAATGCAACCTATAATAAGTTTCATCCACAGGGAACGAAAGAAAAACATAATTAGTATGAGTAATAAAAATAATAAGAGGACTCAAGCGACTCGAAGAAAAGTCATTAAACTGCTTATTCTTTTTTTTTCAGTGTAGTAGTTTTTGGTTTGTACGCTTTACTTAAAATACGAAGTGCTTTCCAAAAAACACCTAAACCTACACCAGACAAAGAATCTGAGTTCAGGGTAGCCACAATTGACCCAAAATTTGCTCTAGTTTTTAGTTCAGGAGTGTATAAGTATAAAGGATACCAGTTGGATTTAGGAAACCAAGTCGATATAGAAATGATATCCATTCCTGGAGGAAACGTCAAGCTTGGTTCTCCTGCGGATGCGGACGAAGACCGAAGAAATTCAGATGAAGAACCTCTTGATGTACTGGTGGAACCATTCTACATGAGTCGATACCCCATCACCCAGGCACAGTGGAAAAGAGTTGCGAAACTGCCAAAAGTAGATCGAGAACTTCAGGATAATCCTTCAACGTTTGAGAACAATTTTAAACCGGTAGAGACTATTTCATGGGAAGAAGCTCAAGAGTTTTGCAAGAGAATAAACAAAAATTTTGAAGGGCACTATCGATTACCAAAGGAAAGGGAATGGGAATATGCTTGTCGTGCTGGAACAACGACTCCTTTTCACTTTGGTGAGACGATTACGCCAGAAGTAGCTAATTATGATTGTAGTTATTCATATCGTAGTGGGCAGGAGAAGCAACCAGAGAAATATAGGGGAGAAACTGCATTAGTTAAGGATGATCTTTTGGTACAGTCGTCAGCCAATAAATTTGGCTTAGAAGGTATGCATGGTAATGTTTGGGAATGGTGCGAAGACGTTTACTCTAAGACTCATAAAGAAGCTTTAAACAATACCAGTTCTCAAGGTAATCGAGTGATCCGTGGAGGAGCCTGGAATAGTTTTCCCAAAGATTGCCGTAGCGCCAAGCGCAATTCCAAGCCGCAAACCTTCAGAAGCAACACTATTGGTTTTCGTATTGTTTGTACTTTTAAGGAATCTTGAAACTCAACTCGTTAAAATTTAATCAGAAGAGGCTTTATCAGTTAGAAACATAAACATAGTCGATAAAACGCTATTCGATAGAGTGAAAACAAAAAAGAATAATAATGGTTTTTCTGCCACTAATTCTGATTTACTGAGGTCAGACTGGAATATCAATAACCCTAAATTAGGCAGCAGAGGAATCATGAGTTGATAAAACTCCTGCTCTAGCGACATCTTATTCTTTATTTTTAAACTCGCCAACAAAACCACCCCTAAAACAACAATCCATCTAAACCATAGCACATCATGATAAATCATCCCCAACATAATCCAACAGATAGCCATACTCATCAAAGCAGTTCTCGTTAATAACTCTAGAGTAGAAAGTAACTCCAGAGTAGAAACAGAATTCAGAGCTTCGAGAATATCACTTTCTTTATCAGAGTCAATCAAGAGGATTAGCTTGACTAATATTTCCGCTAAAGTCAGTTCACCATTACTAAGATCTAGAATTTTTTCACCGACGATGTACGGATTTTTAAACTTTCCGCTGTCACTCAAACCATCAAGAATTTTATTGATTTTATTAATTTTTTTCCGTTTAGAATTCATCAGGACTCACCACTATTCATGATTTTTTGATAAACCATACACCTCATTATATACTTACAATCGGTTATATCAACATCATCAAATTTCTCGATCCACTTCTGTGCTTCTTCTAATTCATCTCCCACTAATAGCAAAGATTTATTCATATCTTTCAATTTATCATCGGATTTTAACCATGCTGTTAATTTTGTTCCATAAGGTTTTAAGGCATTCAGTTCTTTTTTTACCCAGTCCTGATTAAAAACTTTTTCATAAATCAAATTGTGAACATTGAATTTTCCTTGCGAATCTTTATAAACTAATCCTATCTTTTCCAACTCATCCAGTTCTTTTGTCTGAGATTGTGGAAGATTAAGCAAAATTTTCTCATATTGCTTGATGAGACGATAAGGCTCTTGATTCTTGATAATCGCTTGTCGAATGTTCTGGAAATGTTCTGCGCCGATATGGGTTTGCCAATCATTGATTAAGTTGTCGTGAATTATTGTAGGAAGTTCACTGGTAGCAATTACTTTCTTCTGCTCCAAAAGAACCTGAATAATTAATTGAATTAAAACTGGATGATTATTAGTCAACTCCATAATTGCAGAAACAATCAATAGAGGATGTTTTACAAATAATTTAGACTCAATAAACTTATCAAACGAATGAATTATTTTTTGGATATCTTCCTGTGAAAACATACTTGCCTCCAGTATACTTGATAGTGTGTTCTTCATTAATAAGCGATAATCATTTACATCTAGCTCTATACATTCCGTTATAATTTTATCTACTAAATCCCTTTCTTTATCCTCCTTATTAATAGGAATACGGTTTCTATGATCATCCAAAAAACCAATAACTTTCTCATCTAGATTGTTATCGCCTTTTGTCCATTGCCATATAGCTCTCATCACTTGTTCATAATCAAGATTATACTTTTCTAGATAATTCATGCGCCCTTTTAAATTACCATCAAATTGGGCACTTTTATGATAAAAATTATTTAACTCTTGATCTAAGTCTTTTCCTTCTTTCCATTGCTCTGCATCCTCAAGAACTTGACCAATCAACAATTGAGATTGATCTTTTTTCTGGGATTTAATCCATTTATTAAATTGTACACTATAAGGAAAATAATTATTAATTTCTTCCTCAATCCAATCCAATTTATATATATGTTCATAAATTCGATTAAATACCCTCAGATAGCCTTGTTGATTAATTGCTAATCCAGATACAGTTAACTGTCGATGTACTGGATCTGAGTCTTTATAAGGTACAGATTCTTTCTGTAAAACTTTTTTGCAAATTTCTAGTCTTTTAATGAAATACTGATCTTTGTTAACAATTGTATTGCCGATAGTCCTAAAGTGTTCTGGACTATCTGAAGTACGCCAATGATCAATCATTTTTTCTTGTATTAACTCACCGATCCATTCCCCTTCTTTACCCAAAGGAATTTCATCTGTAGACTGTTGAATAAGTTGACAAATCTTTTGAGTTAAAAATGGCTGACCATTAGTCCATGTTAATACTTCTTTAACAGCTTGTTGAGCCGTATAACTGGGATCTCTAAATTTTTGAAGTAACCCTTGAGCTAATGGCTCCAGTCCATCCGTCTCTTTAAATCCTTCTAGATAAATAGATTTACCAATATTAAACTTGTAATCTTTGCTGGGAAGTAAATCTGTAGGATGGGCATTGCCAAACAAAGAAAAAACCAAAGTTTGATCGGGTGATACTTTGATTTTGTTGTTATAATAAGTTTGAATAAATGCAAAAAAGTCATAGTAATCAAAATTGAATTTTTTGATTGTATCGATTTCATCTATGAAGATAAAAAATTTATTTTTTTTGGGTTTTATTTCTTTAAATAAAAACCGAGCAAGATCCATAAATCTCTGGACAATACTGGGTTGATTCTTTTCAAGTTTTTGCCAATATTTATCCATCTCTGTATTATTGCAATTTTTAGCTAATTCTTTGACGATGGCTTTATACCAATTCTCTTGAATAATACTAACACCAATTGCCTGTAAATCAAGAACAGGACAATCATATCCTTCCTGTTGTAATGTTTTTCGGGTACGATTTAGCAAGCTTGATTTACCCATCTGCCTAGCATTAATCACAAAACAAAGTTCTCCTGCTTTTAATTGTCTTAAAAGTTCATCGTCAGCCATCCTTTTAATATAGGTAGGATGATTATCGTTGAGACTACCCCCCACTTGATATCCCTCTGGACTTTCTGTATCAGTCATAATTGATATTCCAATTAGAAAAATATCGTTGATATAATTTACATCGTGGAACGATGATTTTATTCTCGAATTTTACTAATCCCATGCTATATAGCTGAAAATTTAATTCTTGTTCAGTAAAACTACCTCCTTGAATACCTGGATCATTAATGACATTTTTCATGGCTCCCACCAGCTCTAGATTAGGCTCAATTTTTTCTCGAAGCTGAGTTAAATGACTATAATAGATACCAGAGGGAAGCTCGGCTTCACTTAAAAGTTCATTAATGCTCTTATTCTTAGATTTATGGTGATGGATAGCAAGGGCCACCAGATTGGGTAAACCTCCTACCATATCCATTAGAGTACGGACTTCTTCCTGAGTCCATTTTATGTCGTTGAGTTTCACTAACTCAGAAACTTCTTCCTCCGTAAACTCCCTTAAATCAATGGGAGTTCCTACGTTGAAAGGAGAACTTTTTGCATCAATAGGAATATAAGAATTTGTAGAGTAGGCGAGAATTAATCTGAGTTTTTTCCAGACAGGATAAATTTTTGCCCGTTCATGCCAACTGCGTAACATACCCAAAAACTCTGTCGCCATAGGGCAAGAAAAAATCTCATCAATTGAATCTAAACCCACAATTAATGAAGAGTTTATCTTTGTTAAAATTTCATCTTCAAAGTAATTTTTACATTCAAAAATACCCATTATTTTATGTATTTTTTCTAATTCAATTGGCAACTCCAACTCTTCAGATACCTGCTTACAAAAAGAATGCAAAAAAGAATTAAGATCTGTAAAGTTTTCACTCTTATCTGGTTTTTTAACAGGAATATATACTGTTCTGTATTTTTCTCGATAATGTTCTGAGTTTTCAAATTCTTCAAGAATATGGAGGAGTAGCGAAGTTTTTCCAAATCCTTCAGGAGCTTTAATGCGGAGCAAGCAAGCTGGTCGCTCTACTAATTGTCTACACTCACGCTCAAGAGGGGGACGCTCTACATATGGCTCATCTGGCATGGTATCCTCATCTGTATTTTTAGGGTTATCTTTAGCTTTGATCAGCTCTATCTCTAATGGCTCTAAACCTACAGATTTAATGATCTGGATCGCTGTTTCTTCATCTACAGATTTACCTTGAAAAAACCGTTGTACTGTACTCGGACTGAGGCCAGTTTTGTCAACAATTGCGTCACGAGTCATGTTCTTCTGACTTTGAGCTTCTCTTAGTTTACTCCGCCCTTGCTCAGTGGTAGTTACGCCTCGATTTCGTCTTGGACTCATAAACGATACAGCTAAATAGCAGTTGAGTTGTTAAATAATTTTACACACTACAGTTTAAACCATCCTCCGTAGAATAGATACAATAACTTAACAAATTGTCAGAAAAGCTCACTTAAGGTCACTTAAGAAGGATCAATGTCATTTTAGTTCACTTTAGACACAGTTAAGTATGACGAACGAACTAGATAAAACCACTTGCTTAAGTGACGTTATCTGGTCTTACTTTTTACATTTATTTGGATTATTTTTTTATTAGTAAGATTTAACTAGGTGATCGAACAATGAACTATCAAAATATCTGTCTCTTTGGTGTCTTGAGTCTTTTATTGAATTCTTCTCTTCTTCTTCTAGCCCCAATAACACCGACCAGCAATCGGACTGACGGAGCGACTTACAAGGAAACTACTTCCACTAATGTAGAATCCGATCAAGAACCAGAATTGGTATCAAACGCCCAAGACAAACAGAATAGCACAGAGAAGGACGATGATCCTACTGTACCGCCTAATTCGTCACCTGCTTCCAGCGTGTAATTCATTTAGAAGGGTTCTCCCTAGCTTGATTAAACGCACACAAATCAGCTAACACACAATTGCCACAATCGGGTTTTTTCGCCTGACAAACGGCACGACCATGGTAAATTAAGCGGATTGACCAATTTTCCCAATCGGGTTGGGGCAAAAGGCGCATTAAGTCTCGCTCGACCCGAATGGGATCTTCATGTTCCGTTAAGCCTAAGCGGTGACTTAAACGCTTAACATGAGTATCAACCGTTACCCCCATATTGATGCCGAAACCGTGAGCAAGGACAACATTGGCGGTTTTGCGAGCCACCCCTGGCAGTTTGAGCAGTTCCTCCATTCTTTTAGGCACTTGGCCAGCAAAATCTTGCACAATCATTTGACAAGCCCCTTTGATATTTTTGGCTTTATTGCGATAAAATCCGGTCGATCGCACCAAATCCTCCAATTCCTCTAACGGCGCATCAGCTAACCTGGGGGCATCCGGATAGCGCCGGAATAACTCCGGAGTCACTTGATTCACCCGCTCATCCGTGCATTGGGCGGATAAAATGGTCGCCACCAGCAATTGCACGGGAGTTTCATAGGTTAGGGTACAGGTGGCATCAGGATACAAACGCTTCAGCCGGATGAGAATTTCTCTGGCTCTTTGCTGTTTGGCTGACCATTTGCGGGTGATATTCATTGATACGCTAACGAGTTGAATGGATCTGTATTGCTATCTTACTGATTCTAGAGACTCTGGCGATCGCCCCAGCGATGGGTCGCATTATCGCCCCATCAAACTAGAAACTTGGCCGAAATCCAACTTCAATGCCATCATGAATCATCCATAATTAAGTATTGCTTTCTTATCCAATATTTCTGGTGATTCCCCACCCTCTCACTTCCCATCTGCTGGCAACGGCTGAAAGCGGCCCTTTACTTGGCTCCATCTGGCTCGATCTAACAGCCTTAGTTGTCATGTTAGCCCTCTCAGCCTGCTTCTCTGGCTCAGAAACCGCCATTACTGCCCTCGATAACTTCAAACTCCGCGCTCTGATTAAGGAACAAGGAGACCCCCAAGGAATTTTTCGCCTGGTTCTAGAACAACGAACCCGGTTTATTACCACCCTGCTGGTCGGTAATAACATGGTGAATAATTTTTCTGCCGTCCTCACCAGTAACCTATTTGCCCTCTGGTTAGGCAATGCAGGGTTAGGAGTCGCCACCGCCTTAATTACATTTCTGGTACTGATTTTTGGTGAAATTACCCCCAAATCCCTAGCTATTAACAATGTTTTACCCTTGTTTAAGGCAGTAGTGCAACCTATTTATTGGCTATCCCGCGCCTTATCCACCATTGGCATTATCGATTTTCTCGAATGGATTACCCAAAGTGCCATTCGCTTTTTCCATAGCAATACCCCCCAGGAGGATGCATCGCTGCAAGACTTGCAACTGATGATTGAGATTTTGGGGGGTAAGGGAAAACTGGATTTCTATAAGCATGAGTTGCTCAATAAGGCCCTGATGCTGGATGAGTTGACGGCTAAAGACGTGGTTAAACCCCGGATTGATATGCGGACGATTTCCCATGAAGCCACATTGCAAGAGTTGGTCAATCTTTGCTTAGAAACTGGATTTTCCCGCATTCCAGTTCAGGAAGAATCCAAAGATCAGATTGTGGGTGTGGTTCACCTCAAACATGCCCTGCAAACCCTGAAGAATTTGCCCCCAGGAGAGCGCAATTTAGCCCCAGTAACGGCCGGAATGGATGCCCCAGTCTATGTGCCAGAGGTGAAAGGGGTGAGTGATTTGTTGAAGGAAATGCTCCACAGTCGGATTCATTTGGCCATTGTCGTTGATGAGTATGGCGGAACCGTAGGACTGGTTACCCTCGAAGATGTCTTAGAAGAGTTGGTGGGCGAAATTTATGATGAAAGTGACTTTCCCCATCGTCCTCCCCGTTCCAGTCGCACAGGTAAACCCGCTAAAGATCGCCGATGGATTCCTGGACTCCCTCCCAGGGGGCGATCGCCCCGACCACCAGCATCTTGAGAAAATTCCTTCGATCGATAACCCCCATTTCCAAAAAAGTTTTCTTAGGGGGTTGTGTTTTTCCTAAATCTTATGCTAAATTAGGAAGTCGGTGAGCGAAAGGGTCGATGCCCGAGTGGTTAATGGGGGCGGACTGTAAATCCGCTGGCTACGCCTACGCTGGTTCAAATCCAGCTCGGCCCATCACCGCCTCTTCTGACCGAAAGTCAGAATCAAAATTGAGTTAATCAATTGCCCGTGTAGCTCAGTGGTAGAGCACACCCTTGGTAAGGGTGAGGTCACGAGTTCAATCCTCGTCACGGGCTTGTTAATAGAGTTAATTAATATAGTATATTCTATGGGTTACCCAGTGTACTGTATAGTTTGCTTTGCCTCTGTGTAAGTAGCTTAAACCCTTACAGTGCTTCGCGCTTCGCTTTCCTTCAGAATTCAATCTGTTAGCCGCCATTTCCTCTTTAAGAAAACGAGCATTAATTCAAAAATCTCTAGACTCTAAACACTTCCCGTTAATTCTAGAACCTGTAATTCAACACTATAGCGCTTCGCACGGTAATGGGTAATCGGCAAGGGGAAAATCGTTTTTCATCCTATAGTGCCCAAAAGCCCATCGCCCTAGATTAGGCTACGATTAAGTCTAGATCATTCAGGAGGTAACTAAATATGGCTGTCCTCATTCCAGATGATATTCTCCAAGCTGCCGAAATGTCTGAAGCACAGTTGAAACTGGAAATTGCAATTATGCTCTTCCAACAAGACAGAATTAGTATAGGCAAAGCCCGTCATTTAGCCGGGATGCATTTGTTAGAGTTTCAGAAAGAAATTGCTAGTCGCGGTATTTGCATTCATTATGATGTTGAAGAATTTGAAGAGGATCTGAAAACCTTGCAAGCTCTCGGTCGTCTATGATTGTTATCAGCGATACTTCTAATTTCAATTGGTTTGGATTAACAATTCAGCCATTGCTTTTGCCATAGGTAGTTTCGTCAATTCCTCAATCCAATACCATTGACCATTTGGGTTACATTCTAAAAAGTAGTATTCTCCTTCAGGTGTTAGAATCAAATCGAATGTAGAGAAGACCAAAGAATAATGACGGTTAAAAGCCAACAGTTTCTGAGCGATGTCGTCTGGGAGATCGTAAATGGTATGTTTGATTTGGTAAGTGTCTATAGCTCTCCAGTCAGACTTGGTTTTTTCAATCTCCTGCGAGTGAATAGCAGCCGTGAAAACTTGTTCTCCAATAATAGTCACCCTTAATTCTATAGATTTATCTATATATTGTTGTAAAAAAGTAGGCGCAAAATGTATGGTTTCTGCAAATTGGAGAAACTGATCTTTATCAATTTTCTTTGCAAAACAATGCCACGCTTCTGTTTCATTCACAACAAAACCAGAAAAATAGAAGGTTTTGACCAGTAAATTCCAGTTGCAATTTTCGCCAAACTCTCTAGCTACTTCTGCATTGTTAGTAATTAAAGTTTTAGGAATTTTTAAGCCTAGTTGTTCTGCAAGTTCTAGGTTTGGTAACTTTTGGCTGGAGTGTCTTAAGCTCCAAAAAGGATTAACCCACCTCTTGTGAGCATAAAGCGTATAAAATGACCGTAAAAAATATGCATATTCTTCCTGAACAAAAATCTGCGCGTGTTCTTCAGCAACACTGGGATCTGAATTGACAGGTTCTGGTTTTCGATACCAAATTGTATCAAAACTATCTGCTGTTAGAGTTTTGTTAGAATCTTTGAAATGGAACTGTAACTTCCAAGGTTCTTGTAAATCTGACTTTCCTAGAAAGAAATCTGAGTTATGCCCCATATCTTGAGTATTCATGCGAATAATATCACCACCCATTTTCCTAAGTTCCATGGTGACAAAATCCGCGTGAACATCACATTTATCCGTGATAATTAAAATTGGCTTTATCAT